>NZ_JASNWE010000014.1 GCF_030283145.1 Actinomadura xylanilytica | reverse complement strand
TTAAGGCTGAAGCCAGCAATTTCCACATATCCACAGTTGAGGCTGTGGGTTGTGCCGTTGGGTAGCGCGAGCGAGATCGATTCAGCTACTTTCCCGGCTATGAGTGATCCCGGTGGCAGTGATTACGGTTCAGTCGTGGCGGAGCGGGTCGGTATCGGAGTGCTGACGCGTATTGTTCCGCGTGAACTGGTGGATGAGTTGGTGCTGAAGTGCGGCAGACGCGAGCAGCGGCTGCGCAAACTTCCCGCACGCGTCGTCGTCTACTTCGTGCTGGCGCTGACGCTCTTTCATGGTGATTCCTACGAAGAGGTCATGCGTAAGCTGGTCCAAGGGCTGCGTTGGCTGGGGATCTGGCGGGGTGAATGGACGATCCCGACAGCTGGTGCGCTCACCCAGGCTCGGCAGCGCTTGGGTGCCGAGGTGATGCGTGGTCTGTTCGAGCGGGTCGCCGTTCCCTGCGCGCTGCGCTCCACGAAGGGCGCTTGGCTGGGGCGGTGGCGGCTAATGGCGCTGGACGGCTTTGATGTGGAGACCTTCGACAGTCCCGCCAACGGTGACCGATTCGGTTTCTCGGGGAAAAAGAAGAACGAGAAGGGCGTGTTCCCCAAGGCGCTGGTCGTGGGGCTTGCTGAATGTGGTACGCATGCGATCGTTGCGGCTGAGTTCGGTGCGCAACGAGACACCGAAGTCGTGTTGGCGTCGCGCCTGCTGGCCACGGAGGCGATCGGCGATGACATGCTGATCATCGGCGACAAGGGGATGTACAGCTACGAGAATCTGAAGCGGATCAGGGATCGCAGTGCCGACGCTCTGTTCAGGGCGAAGATGACTAGTGATCTTCCGGTTCTGGAGTGGCTGCCGGACGGGTCGTATCTTTCATATTCGGCGGACCCGCGGCGCAAGATGGCAGCCTACGAGCGATTGCGTAAGGGTACGATCCAGATCACAGATCTTCCCGGGTTCCATGTGCGCGTCTTTGAGTATCAAGTGCTCGGTCGAGGAGACGAGGAAGAGCTCTTCACTCTGGTCACCACCATCTTGGATCCTGAGCAGGCCCCTGCGACTGAGCTGGCCGCG
>NZ_JASNWE010000012.1:1535-2885 GCF_030283145.1 Actinomadura xylanilytica | reverse complement strand
TCTACCAGTCTGGCAAGGAGTTATAAACTGCTCGGGTAGTTGAACGGCATGGGAAGGCCGACCGTAGACGGTGAGAGTCCGGTAGACGAAACCTGTAGTGGCTTCTAGGTGTGTTCCCGAGTAGCACGGGGCCCGTGAAATCCCGTGTGAATCTGCCACGACCACGTGGTAAGGCTGAATACTTCCTGATGACCGATAGCGGACCAGTACCGTGAGGGAAAGGTGAAAAGTGCCCCGGTGAGGGGTCGTGAAATAGTACCTGAAACCGTGTGCCTACAAGCCGTCAGAGCGTCCTCAATGCCTTTCGGGGTGTTGTTCGTGATGGCGTGCCTTTTGAAGAATGAGCCTGCGAGTTATGGTGTGTGGCGAGGTTAACCGGTGGCGGGTAGCCGTAGCGAAAGCGAGTCTGAATAGGGCGTTTGAGTCGCATGCTGTAGACCCGAAGCGGAGTGATCTAGCCATGGGCAGGGTGAAGCGCCGGTAAGACGGTGTGGAGGCCCGAACCCACCAGGGTTGAAAACCTGGGGGATGACCTGTGGTTAGGGGTGAAAGGCCAATCAAACTCCGTGATAGCTGGTTCTCCCCGAAATGCATTTAGGTGCAGCGTCGTGTGTTTCTTGCCGGAGGTAGAGCTACTGGATGGCTAATGGGCCCTACAAGGTTACTGACGTCAGCCAAACTCCGAATGCCGGTAAGTGAGAGCGCGGCAGTGAGACTGCGGGCGATAAGGTTCGTAGTCGAGAGGGAAACAGCCCAGATCATCGGCTAAGGCCCCTAAGCGTGTGCTAAGTGGTAAAGGATGTGGAGTTGCTGTGACAACCAGGAGGTTGGCTTAGAAGCAGCCACCCTTGAAAGAGTGCGTAATAGCTCACTGGTCAAGTGATTCCGCGCCGACAATGTAGCGGGGCTCAAGCACACCGCCGAAGCCGTGGCACTCACACTTTGTGTGGGTGGGTAGGGGAGCGTCCTGCAGCCGGCGAAGCCGCCGAGTGATCGAGTGGTGGAGGCTGTGGGAGTGAGAATGCAGGCATGAGTAGCGAATCACACGTGAGAAACGTGTGCGCCGGATGACCAAGGGTTCCTGGGGCAGGCTAATCCGCCCAGGGTAAGTCGGGACCTAAGGCGAGGCCGACAGGCGTAGTCGATGGACAACGGGTTGATATTCCCGTACCCGCTGGTATGCGCCAACGCTGAATCCTCTGATGCTAAGACCCTGAATCCTTTCCAGTCCCTTCGGGGGCTGGTTTGGCCTAGCGGTCGGTCCGAGGGGGTAGTAGGTGAGCGATGGGGTGACGCAGGAGGGTAGCTCAGCCCAGGCGATGGTTGTCCTGGGGTAAGCATGTAGCCCGC
>NZ_JASNWE010000012.1:0-1435 GCF_030283145.1 Actinomadura xylanilytica | reverse complement strand
GTCCCTTCGGGGGCTGGTTTGGCCTAGCGGTCGGTCCGAGGGGGTAGTAGGTGAGCGATGGGGTGACGCAGGAGGGTAGCTCAGCCCAGGCGATGGTTGTCCTGGGGTAAGCATGTAGCCCGCGCTATAGGTAAATCCGTGGCGCATTTAAGGGTGAGATGTGATGCCGAGCCGTTTTAGGTGAAGTGAGTGATCCCATGCTGCCGAGAAAAGCCTCTAGTGAGTGTACCGGCGGCCCGTACCCCAAACCGACTCAGGTGGTCAGGTAGAGAATACCAAGGCGATCGGGTGAACTGTGGTTAAGGAACTCGGCAAATTGCCCCCGTAACTTTGGGAGAAGGGGGACCACGTCCGGTGATGGCACTTGCTGCCGGAGCTGGGGGTGGTCGCAGAGGCCAGGGGGAAGCGACTGTTTACTAAAAACACAGGTCCGTGCTAAGTCGTAAGACGCTGTATACGGACTGACGCCTGCCCGGTGCCGGAACGTTAAGAGGACCGGTTAGATCCCTTTCGGGGGGTCGAGGCTGAGAATCTAAGCGCCGGTAAACGGCGGTGGTAACTATAACCATCCTAAGGTAGCGAAATTCCTTGTCGGGTAAGTTCCGACCTGCACGAATGGCGTAACGACTTCCCCGCTGTCTCAACCACAGGCCCGGCGAAATTGCAGTACGAGTAAAGATGCTCGTTTCGCGCAGCAGGACGGAAAGACCCCGGGACCTTCACTATAGCTTGGCATTGGCGCCTGAAGCGTCTTGTGTAGGATAGGTGGGAGACTGTGAAGCCGGCACGCCAGTGTCGGTGGAGTCGTTGGTGAAATACCACTCTGGTCGTTTTGAGCGTCTAACCCGCACCCGTGAATCCGGGTGGGGGACAGTGCCTGGTGGGTAGTTTAACTGGGGCGGTTGCCTCCTAAAGAGTAACGGAGGCGCCCAAAGGTTCCCTCAGCCTGGTTGGTAATCAGGTGGTGAGTGCAAGGGCACAAGGGAGCTTGACTGTGAGACGGACGTGTCGAGCAGGTGCGAAAGCAGGGCCTAGTGATCCGGCACCGGCGTGTGGAAGCGGTGTCGCTCAACGGCTAAAAGGTACCCCGGGGATAACAGGCTGATCTTCCCCAAGAGTCCATATCGACGGGATGGTTTGGCACCTCGATGTCGGCTCGTCGCATCCTGGGGCTGGAGTAGGTCCCAAGGGTTGGGCTGTTCGCCCATTAAAGCGGCACGCGAGCTGGGTTTAGAACGTCGCGAGACAGTTCGGTCCCTATCCGCTGCGCGCGTAGGAGAATTGAGAGGGTCTGTCCCTAGTACGAGAGGACCGGGACGGACGAACCTCTGGTGTGCCAGTTGTCCCGCCAGGGGCACGGCTGGTTGGCTACGTTCGGTAGGGATAACCGCTGAAAGCATCTAAGCGGGAAGCCTTCCTCGAGATGAGTTCTCCC
>NZ_JASNWE010000011.1 GCF_030283145.1 Actinomadura xylanilytica | reverse complement strand
GATTTGGGGCTCTGAGACCGTCTCTGACGGCCTATCTCGCCCCGCTCTATAGTGAGACATGGGTCAGAACGCGAAAGCGCCGTCCCGCGCGATGCGGGACGGCGCTACGTCGTGGGGGGGGGGTGCTCGCAGGCTCGGTTAGTCGTCGAGGAGACGCGGAGTTCCAGTTCGGCGCGCGTTGGCCGGATCCTGCCACCCCGCAGGTGTTGCAGTGTTGCAGTCGTGCAGTAGCTACGGCACAGTGCGTTCATGCCTCTGACCATTGCGTTTCTCAACTTGAAGCCCGGGACCGGGAAGACCACCAGCGCCGTGTGGCTCGCGCACGCCTTCCACGCGGCCGGGCGGTCGGTGCTGCTGGCCGACGCCGACCCGGCGGCTTCGGCGCTGGAGTGGTCCGACCTGCTCGCGGCCTCCGACAGCGACGACGACGACAGCGACCGGCCGCCCGCGAAGAAGCCCGGCGGCTTCGAGTTCCGGATCATCGGGATGGCCTCGCGGGAGTTGCACCGCCGCGTGCCCGAGATCGCCCGGCCCGATGACGTCGTCATCGTCGACGCCCCGCAGATGGAGGACCACGCGGGCATCGCCCGGTCGGCGATGCGGTTCGCGGACGAGCTGGTGATCCCGGTCGCCCCGCACGGCATCGAGATCAACCGGATGGCGCCGGTGCTGGAGGAGATTGCGGAGATGGAGGCCACGCGCGATCGGCCGGCCCGGGTGTCGGTGCTGCTGAACCGGGTGGTGAAGTCGAGCACGGTCCGGACCGAGACCCGGGAGGACCTGACCGAGGACGGCTACCAGGTGCTGGCCACCGAGATCCCCTTCGTCAACCGCTACAGCCAGTCGTTCGGGATGCCGGTCCGGTCCGCCGAAAGCAGCGAGTTCGCGGCCGTCGCGGCCGAGCTGGACGCGCGGGCAGGCCGATGAGCAACGAGCGCGAGGCCCGCCGCGAGGCCCGCCGCAAGGCCGCGCACCGCCGGGTGGAGCCGGACGCCGCCCCGGCCGGGGAGACCGCGCTGCGCTCCAAGCCCGTCCGCATCACCGTCGACCTGACGCCGGAGCTGTACCGCCGGCTGAACCGCTGGACGGCGGAGGCGGCCGAGGAGATCGACGTCGTCAAGGTCCCCCTCGCCGAGGTGATGCGGGCGTTCATCCGCGCCGCCGAGGACCCCCAGGTCCGCGGCCGTGTCCTCGCTGAACTGCGGAAACAGGGGCAGTAACGCAGTAACGCAGTCGTGCAGTAGCAAGACGAAGGGCCCTCCCGGATGTTCCGGGAGGGCCCTTCGGGGGTGGTCGTCAGCGGTTGTTGGCGCTCGGCTTGCAGTTTGGGCAGCGCCGGTTCTTGGGGCCGATCGTGCCGGTGCCGTTGCAGACCGGGCAAGTCGCCATCAGTGCTTCCCCCCGTGGGAGCACTTGCCGGTGCCGCCGCAGGCGCCGCACTTCCGGCCGCCGCCGGGGTGCGTGGTAGTGCCGCCGCACGACTGGCAGGCGCCGGAGCACCGGGTGATGATCTGGTCCGCGATGATCTGCGAGACGATGTTGTGCACGGGTTCCTCCTGGGTTGATCAGGTGGTGGATCCGAGGTCCCGTCGGTGGTCGCACACCGGCGGGGCCGTCTTGTTTTCGTCTCCCGCCCCCCGGGGGTTCCGGGGTGGCGGGGGGCGTTTGGGGGGGGAGGTTCCGGGGGCCCCCGGGGCCCCCAGGGAACGCGTTTGTGCAGGTGGTTGGGGGTGGGGCCCCCGGGGGCCCCCGGGCCTCGGTTTGGGGAGGTTGGGGGAGTCCCCCGGGGGACTCCCCCGGGGGACTCATTGGCCGGAGGCCGTGCGGGTCTGGCCGGCGGCGGCGGCGATGTCGTCGCGCCAGTAGCCGCGGCGGTTGAGGCCGCCGCGCTTGAACTTCTCGGCCGCCGGCGCGACGCCGTGGGGGCGCAGCGCGTCGGCGAGCGCGACCGCGTCGGCGAGGCCGAGCGCCTGCGCGAGGGTCTCCGAATGCATCCGGGTGTCGGCCGCCGCCTCGAACGCCTCCAGCGCGCGGGTCAGGATGTCGGGGACGGCGGTCAGCTCGGCGACGGCCGTGCCCGTCGCGGCGGGCACCGGAGCCGGGCCGGCGGCCGGCGCGGCCGGCTGGCCGGGAGTGGTGGGCGGCGGGGTGGGAGTGGTGCGTGCGGGGAACAGGTCGGGCCACTCGGCGCTCCCGGCCGGGACGGCCGCGGCGGGGGTGGCGGTGGTCATCGGGTCGGGCCAGGACTCGGCCGAGCCGGTCACCCGCGCGGCCGTGCGGCCACCGTTGAGCACGCGCAGCGTCGCGCCGAGCATCGGCGCGACCTGGTCGGCGGCGGTGCGGGTCTTGGTGTGGTCGACGGGCCGGGCCGGGGTGGCGGTCGCGCCGGCGGTCGGGAGTTCGGCGGGTTCTCCGGTGAACGCGGCGCGCATCCGGCCGTAGCGGCCCGCGTAGATGTCGGTCATGGTCTCGGGCCGGGTGCCCTTGGGGCCGAAGCGGATCTCGTGCTCGGCGTTGCCGACCTCGGCGGACGCCTCGTCCAGTTCGGGCCGGTACCCGGCGACCGCCACCGCCGCTTCCTGGATCTGCTCGGGCTCCAGGAACCACAGCTTCATCGGGGAGGGCGGGTCGGGCATCACGCCCAGGAACGCGGTGCCCTTGACCGGCAACTCGTCGGCGTTGAGGCCCTTGGGCCAGTCGTAGAGGTGGCCCATGTCGGCGGCGGACAGGCCGAACATGCCGACGCGGATCGCGGATTGGCCCAGCACGTCGGGGGACAGGCTGTTGGCGGTCGGGCGCAGGCTGGAGATCACGACGTTGAGCGCCTCGTTGCGGCCGATCCGCTGGAGTTCCTCGAGGCCGTCGCGGACCTGCATCGTGACCGGGTCGTTGTTGCGGGGCGAGAGCGCCTCGGCGCCCTCGTCGACGGAGATGACGATCTCGGGCAGCTCCGCGGAGACCGGCAGAAGTTTGGCGTTGGCCTGCGCCTTGAACGTCCTGTAGCTGCTCTTGCGGTCTTTGGCGATGGCCAGCGCGACCGTGACCATCAGCAGCGCCTCGTCCGGGGTGGAGGCGGCCCAGTCGATCGGCGGCCGGTCGGTCGCTCCCCGCAGCCACGGGTGCAGCCAGAACTGCGACATGCCGCCGCCGTTGAGGTCGATGTGCCAGTTCAGCGCGTCCACGCACCGCGTGATGCCCAGGGTGGTCACGTCCAAAAGGTTCGTCTTCCCGCCGCCCTTGCGGCCGGTCGCCAACATGCTGTCCTCGCGCAGCGACACCGAGGCGATGCTGGAGTCGCGGCGGACGCCCAGCTCGATCGGGTCCAGGATGCTGCGGGGCGAGTAGTCCGCCGGGTAGTGGATCTTGGGCGGGTGCTCGTCCCCACGCACCCCCAGCAGGTTGGTCGTGCTCACCGGGAGGAGGAACTCCCCGCGGTGGGCGCCGGTGATGGGCGGCTCGATCCCGCAGCCGTCGGGGAGCTGCGCGTCGGTCGCCAGCGCGTCCGAGGCCGCTGCGATCTGCGACCGGGTCGCCGGGCCGGGCGGCATCTGCCCGACCACGGTGTAGCCGGCGCCGTTGGGCCAGGCCCGCACGTCGGCGACGGTCACCGCGATCCGGCAGACCCGCTTGAACCGGGCCTCCCACTCGCCGGCCAGGCCGCCGCCCGGCCGGACCGCGACCTCGGTACCCGGCACCACCGCGCCCGCCGCGCTCTTGCGGATCCGGCCGAGCGGCGCCAGCACCCCGGCGCCGACCGCACCGACCGCCAGCGCGGCCAGCCCGTTGGGGTTCCACACCTCACCGGTCATCCACGCCCAACTGAGCCAGGCACCCGCGCCGGACCAGCAGCCCAGCCGGTACAGCAGCGCCGTCGGCGTCCCGTCGTGATGGCGGGTGGTGGTCAGCACGTGCCCGAGCGCGCCCGCCCCGGCGCCGGCCGCCGCCCACCACGGCGACACCCCCGCCATCTCGCCCAGCCCGCCGACCGCGACCAGGCCCATCCCGGTCTGCACCGTCGCGCTGACCGGACCGCGCGGCGCCAGCGACCAGTCCGCACGCCGGCCCTTGCTGCTGTTCTTGGTCTTGCTCACAACCGTCTCCCTGCGTCAGTTCGCGTTCGTGTGGCTGGTCTGCCGGTCTGTGGAGCGCACCCCGGGCCCCCGGCAAGGGGTGCGCTCGGACAGGCCGTCAGACGTTCCAGGCCCGCTCGTTCGTCCTGGGCGCCTCTTCCCGCGCCAGGTCGTTGGCGTGCAGCGTCCGGTACAGCGGCTCGATCTCCTGCGCCGCCACCGCGAGCTGGCCGA
This sequence comes from Actinomadura xylanilytica, assembly GCF_030283145.1. GTDB lineage: Bacteria > Actinomycetota > Actinomycetes > Streptosporangiales > Streptosporangiaceae > Spirillospora > Spirillospora xylanilytica. Next base: position 12,438 of record NZ_JASNWE010000011.1, on the reverse strand, counting down.
GGCCGACGTAGAGCTGGCCGATCTGCTCGACCACCTGCGGGTTGATCGGGTAGTCGCCCTCCAGGCGCTGCGTCCACGTCCGCAGCGCCAGGCCGACGTTGGCGAACACGTCCGGGAGCTGGCGCAGGTCGGTCCCGATGACCCACATGTTCTCCGGCGCGTACCCCGCCGCCGCCGTGTTGACTTCGGCCGCCGCTACCGCGATCGGGAATCCGGCATCCATGGCATACCTCCTGGTCGTGCTGCTGTTGGTGTGGGTGGAGCGGTCACGCACCGGGGAACCCGCCCGCTGGGCGGCCCCGCCGGGGCCGGCGGTGGCGCCGGCCCCGGAGTCCTTGTTCTCCTGCTGGTTCTCCTGGCCCTGCTCACCGGCGGCGGCCCGGGTGCGGGCGCGGCGGGTCCGCCACATCGTGAACAGCGCGATCACCGCGCCGATCAGGTGCGCGCCCAGCCGCACCCACCGGTTCGAGGACCGGCCACCGACCACCCCGGCCGCCGCGCTCCGCGCCGCGTTCCACCGGCGCATCCGGCCGCCCCACCGCGCCCGGCGCCCCTCGACGCCCTCCTCGGCCCCGGCCTTCCCGCCGCCCTTGGCGCCGGTCTTGCCACCGGATTTCCCGCTGGTCTTGCCGCTGGTCTTGGCCGCTCCCGCCGCCGTGGTGGCCGCCTGCGCAGCGCGCGCCGCGCGCCGCCCGGCCCTCGTCTCCCGCACCTTCCCGGCCGCCTTCCCCGTCGCCGAACGGGCCGCCGTCCGAGCCGCGGTCTGAGCGGACCTGGCCGCCCCCCGCGCACCCGCGCCGACCCCACCCGAACCAGTGCCGGCCTTGGCCCCGCCGGGCCAGACCCTCTTTCCCGAGCCGCCGCCAGCGCCGTTCCCGCCGGCCCCGCGCCCGCCCGCCCGGCCACCCGACCGGCCCTTGCCGCCACCGGTCCGGCCTGCGCCGCCACCGAACTTGCCCAGGCCAGGCATCCGCGAGGACGACCGGCCGGCCGCGCGGCCCTTACCGCCCAGCACCCCGCCGCCACCGCCACCGGTGACCCGGCGGGTGGCCGAGACGATCCGCGACCCGGTCGACCCGGTCCCGGCCGAACCGCTGCTCTTGCGGAACTTGCGGCCCACGTACAGGACCGCGCCGCCCGCGGCGACCAGACCCACGGCAGCGGCCCCGACCACCCCGACGGTCTGCCAGAGCATCGCCCCGGTGATCGTCAGCCCGCTCATGCCGCCCAGAACCCACTGACCAGCCGGGGCGCCACGCTCGCCCTCGTCCTGGCCCTCGTCCTCACGCTCGCCCCGGGGGGCGTCCTGCGGGTGCTCCTGGACACGCTCCCCGCCGTCCGGCGGCGGGGTGGTCTGCGGGGCCCCGCCCTGCTGCTGGTCGTCCTCGAACGCGGCGGTCATCAGGCCACCGCCCCGACGATCAGCGCGACCGCGATCAGCGCGACCGCCACGGCCAGCAGATCCACCGCGATCCGCAGCAGGCGCTGTTTGCGCTGCACCAGGACCGACAGCACATGCAGATCGGCCGGGGCCAGCCAGCCCACGGCCAGGCTGCGGCCGTCCTCGGGCCCCAGGTGGCCGACGGTGAACAGCCGCTCGATCTGCTCGACCGACAGGCCCGCCCAGAGGTTGAAACCGCCGCGGCCGAGCCGGGGCCGCAGGATCCCGGCCAGCAGCACGACCGCCGCCGCCGCCAGCGCCAGGCCCGCCGCCGCCAGCATCACCCGCACCGGCGCCGGCCCCCGCGAGATCTGACTCGTCAGGACCGCCAGACCCGCGCCCGAGATCGCCACCAGCGTGGACACCTTGCCGTCCAGGCGCGTCATCTCCTGGCGAACCGCGCCCAGCTCGTCGGCCAGAACCGACCGCGTCGCCTCCGTCGCCTCCGCCATCACCGGTCACCCCCGCGCAGTGCACGGCGGTGCCGCTTGACGGTCTCGGGACTGATCTCCAGTGCCCGCGCCACCTCAGCCCGGGTCGCATCGGGGTGGTCGGCGTAGTAGGCAGCGACCCGGCCCTGCGTGCTGGCTCCGACCGCGCGCCGGGCCTCGATCGCCGGAAGCACCCGGCTCTGCCGGTCGCCGTCGATGTGACCCCCCGTACGACCCGCAGCCCGCTCGATGTGACCCCCCGGACCCGTCTCGGCAGCTCCCACGGTGTGACCCCCCTCCGGGGTAGTGGCGGGCGGGTCCGCCGCCGCGCCCTGCGGACCGCCGTCAAGAGGCGCCGGCGCCGTGGTCGGCGCCCCGCCCTCCTGCGGCGGCTCCTGCTCGGCCAGCCACGCCTCGATCCCCTCGGCGGCCCCCCGCGTCTGCGCCTCGATCCACGCCTCGCCGTCCGCGCCAGCGGCCGGCGCCTCGATCTCCGACCGCTCGACCCGCACCCCGTCCTCGTCCTCCTGGACGACTTCGGCGACGGTCCGGCGCTCAGGCTGGACGGCGGCGAACAGGTCCTCACCCATCGCCACCGTGCGCAGCTCGTCCTCGTCGGCCCCGTCGACCTGCGTCGCGCGGGACTGCATCGCGGCCGCCGAGCGGTCCGCGATGACGCAGGCCAGCACAGCGAACGCTGCCGCGCTGATCGCGCAGAACGCGCCAACGGCGTTGAGTGTGAGGAGGTTGCAGCCCACGCTCACCAGCAGCGGCACCACCATCAGCGCCCACAGCACCCGCGACTGCCAGCTCCCACGCTCGACCGAGCCGCCGTGCTCGGCCAGGTGCGCCCGGTAGGTGATCGCCGCCGTTGCCAGGCCCGTCAGCCCGACCTCGGCGATCAGGCCGGACCCGCGCGGCGCGTGCAACACCTGCGCGGTCGCCTCCACACCCAGCGCCGACCCGGCCGCCAGCACCAGCGAAGCCGCCAGCGTCAACCGCGAGTAGACGCGCTTGCCGGTGTGCAGCGCCAACACCGACCTCGCCGGGTTGGCAGCCTGCCGCGCGAGCTGAATCGCCTCCAGCGTCCGCTCGGCGTCCTCGGCCCGGCGGTCCGTCACCCGGTGCCGCCGCAGGCGCCGCGTGTGCTCGGCGTCCAGCGCCCGGGTCTGCTGCTCGTCCCGCAGCCCGTCCGCGTGCGAACGGACTGCCGGGTTGGTGCGCGGGTCGCTCAGCCGGTCCTGACCGGCTATCCCCGCCAGCGCCGCCGCCTGCGCGGCCTGCTGCTCCACCTCCGCCACCACGCCCAACTCGGCGGTGGCCGTCTTCTTGCGCTTCACAGCGCACCGCCGAGCGCGTCCGGCCGGACGTCGAAGCACAGCACCGTCGCGCGCTCGAACCCGAGCCCGGCCTCGGCGCGCAGGTAGTCGTAGACCTCGCTCACGGTCGCGCCCGCGCTCACGGTGATCGTGCGGCGCACCGTGGTCCGCTTCTCGCCCCCAGGGGTCGACGCGGACAACGTCATCACCGCGTGGAACCGGGTGGTGCTCATCGGTGGCCGCCCTTCCACAGCCGCGCCAGGGAGGCGTCGCACACCGGGCACGGCTCGTCCCAGTGGGCGGTGCCGTCGCACGGCGGGTCCCACCGGTCGGATCCGCGGAGGCGGATCAGGGCGTAGACCAGACTCGCCAGCGCCAGCCGCGACGGCCACATCGCGCCGGTGACGAAGCCCGCGACGACCATCAGCGCGACCATCACGATCATCGGGTGCGGCAGCGTCCGCCACACCGCCCGCACCCGCGGCCGGTCCGGCAGCTCAACAACCCGTTCGTTCTGGGACTCGTTCATGCCGCCACCGCCGCGTCCAGCTCGGCGAACTCGGCCAGCAGCTCCTCGAGGATGTCGACGGCCGCCGCCCGGCGCCCCGCCGCCTCGGCGAACGACTCGCCGCTCAACAGCGCCGGCTCCCACAGCTCCGGCTCGGTGTGCTCCATGACGTACGCCAGCGGCGCCACGTCCAGACGCCTGACTCCACCCTCCAGGGCGAGAGGCGAGATGATGTGTGCCATCGGGCCAGCTCCTTCCGCGAGCTTGGTCTGATCGTGGCCCCGGTGGTGACACACCGGGGCCATCGCTGTCCCGTTACTGTCTCAGTTTCTGTACCGGGACTGTTCGTAACGGAGCCATCATGCACACACTCTCGGACTGTCGTCAACAGTCCCGGTACTGTATGGTTCGATCTATGAGCGCTAAGTACCGAGACATCGCCGATGACCTGCGGCGACGGATAGACCAAGGCGAATGGCTGCCTGGTACGACGCTGCCCGACTATGCACACCTGGTACAGGAATATGGAGTGGGACGGGGAGTCATCGGCAGCGCCCTTGAGATCCTGAAAGCTGACGGCCTGGTCTCCGTCGTGAAGCGGCGCGGCATCACCGTGCGTGAACGGGGCAACCGGCGGCGTCTCAAACGGGGCACCCTGGTGACCCGCGATCCTGGTCGTGGCTACGTAATGCCTGCCGCCAGGCCAGACGAACCGTGGCAGGTCCACGGCCGACCCAACAGGGAAACCCGCCCCATCCCTGCACGTCCGGCGGAGCTGCTGTGTGTGGAAGCAGGCACAGAAACTCTCGTTCGACGCCGGGTCACCTCACCCACAGGTGAGCCCCCGTTTCAGCTTGTGGACACATGGATCCACCCACAGGGCGTCGCGGACGCCCCTCGTGTCGCCGAGCGCGACACCGGTCAAGGTGGATACCTCGACAGACTCGAAGAAGCCGGCCACGGCCCCATCACCTGGACGGAGTACATGCGGGTCCGTATGCCGACGTCTGAGGAGGCCCGGCACGTTGACATGCCGGACGCCATGCCGGTGCTGGAGCTGGCTCGTGTAGGCACTTCCGCCCGTACAAACACGCCGATAGAGGTCACCATCTGCGTGATTCCGGCGGACCGCGTGGAAGTCGCGACCGAACTTCGCCGCGCCCGATCCGCCCAGTGGCCACGTGATCCCGCAGCGTCGTAGCGCGGGGTACGGTCCCCCAGAAAAGCAGAGGCCGGGAGCGCCAACTCCCGGCCTCATCACAGTCTCTTCCGCCTGCAAGCAAGAAGGACGTATGCCATGAGAGTACCCACTCGGGCCGCCCGTGCCACCATCGCGCCGGGCGGGGGTGTGTGATGAGCAGTAGTGCGTTCCCTGTCCTCTGGGCGATGAAGCACGCGCCTGTGGCGGACGCGATGGAGCGTCTGATCCTGATCGCGATGGCAGACGCAGCCGACAGCGACGGCTGCAACTCGTACCGGGCGTATCGCACTCACATGCTGATCGCGAAGGACGTCAGCGAGAGCACGATCCGCCGTCATCAGCGAGCGATGCAGGCTCGTGGCCTGATCCGCCCTGACACGACTCCGCCGCCTGGCCGGTACCTGAAGATCCCGAAGAACCGGCGTCCGCCGCGGTGGGAGATCTGCATCCCCTACTCGTGGTGGTCCGATGACCAGCGCGCAGAGATCCAGCGCGAGCGGGACGACCACGGGCTTCCGCCGCTCACCCCAGAGTCCCGTCCTCAGCTACTCCCCGCGCCCCCCAAAAGGACTCGCTCCGACAAGGGCAAGCCGAACCCCAACCGCCGCCGCAAGGCCGCGCGGGGGGGGGATGCTGACCAGCGGGAAGAAGCCAGGGGTGTTTCTGTGACACCCCAGGAACCGGAGCTCAGGGGTGTCACAGAGACAGCCCCAGGGGTGTCACAGAGACAGCCCCAGGGGTGTCTTGAAGACACCCAACCTTCCTTTGTTGACCTTCCTGGAGAACCTTCCTCCTCCTCCTCTCCGTCCGTACCTGCGGCGTGCGCGCGCGAGCAACAGGAGGAGGAGGAAGTGGCTGACGCCGGAAAAACCACCACCGTTGCGGACGCATTGGCTGTGGTGGATGCGGCAGCAGCCACATGGGGTGGCAGGCACTCGCTCCCGACCGCTCAGGAGCGCCTGAGGCTGGCCGAGAGGGTCAGGGGCGCCATGATCAAGGGTGCTACCCGGGTCGGTGTCCACACGGCACTCACGCGGGATCTTGGGCGCGTGGATTCCGCCGTGGCGGTGGTGATGTTCCGGACGGGTGCGGACGGGTGGGCAGAGATGCCCACGCAGGCGCCGGCGATGAGCACCAGCACGACGCAGTTGCCGCCCAAGTGCGACGACTGCGACAGCCAGCGGCAGATCGAGTTGCTCACCGGCGCGGTGATGCGGTGCCCGACCTGCCACCCGCTCGCCCAGGGCGCGGACGAGACGGTCAGGGACGAGGCGATTCGGTGCAACCGGTGCCGCGGCGAGTTGTTCGCCGCGGGCGGTCGGTGCCCGGTCTGCGACGCCGAAGAGCCGATGGACGAGCGCGAGCGCGAGCAACTCGCGGCCGTGTTGACCAGGTTTGCCGTCGTGCCCGACGGCGAGCGGGACGTCGCCGGTCGCCTTCCGCTCCGCAAGGGCGCTGCGGGCTGAAGTGCCTCACCGCCGCCCATCCTTACGACGTAAGGATGGGCGGCGGTGCGCCACATCCCGGATCCGCCCGGACTTCCGGGCCGACAGGTCACAATGGGGCCGGTGCCCCACAAACAGGAGGAGGAGCGGCGATGACTGCGATTCGGCGGCGGGCTGATCCGATGGTGCGGACGCGGTGGGCTCTGGTGACGGCGGGCACGGTGGCCTTGCTGGTGACCGCGTTCGTGGCGTCCGATGTGACGGTCCGGTTCACCGCCGGTATGGCGTGGGCGATCGGCATGATCATCCTCGGGATCTCCGAGGTCATCATCGTCCGGACACGCAAGGACAAGTGACCACCCAGTGCTGATGTTGGATGAGGTGAAGGCCGCCGCCGGCCTGGCGCTGGCGGCGGCACCGAATCAGGGTCCGGACACGGACGGCCTGGCCACGTGGCTACGAGGAATTTTCGGGCCGATTTTCCTGGTCGTCATCGGGATCATCGCGCTGTTTTTCCTGTTCACCCGTGAGATCACGCGGTTCGTCCAGTTCTTGGTGCTCAGCGTCGCGATCGCGGTTATTTTCTACTACCCCGGCGTGATCACGACGATTGCCGAGGGTGTGGTGCAGGCACTGGGGTTGGACACCAAGCGCGGTTGACCGGCCTTCAGGCGCGTGCGTTGAGCACGGTCAGGGTGAGGACTGCCAGGGTGGCCGCGCCGAGCGCGATCGTGTCGGCGCGGCGCACCAGGCCGCCGAGGATCGTCATGGTGGGGCTCGGCCCGACCCTGACCCGGTAGCCGCCGCGCCCGCCGCGTCGGCCGCGACCCCCTCTGCGCAGCAGCCCGCCGCCGCCCATGAGTTTTGGGAACCCGATCACGATCGCGAGCACGATCACCACCACGGCGACGATGCTCCAGCCCTGATCCCCCAGATGGATCGTCATCGTGCTGTCTCCGGCGTGGTCCATCCGATCATCATGACGCGTCCTCACCGCGGTGGGGGAGGGGGTCTTCCGCGCCGGTTTTCGGGCCGCTCGCGGTCCGTCAGGACCGGTTGGAAGCCGAAGGGGACAAGGGGGAAGGGATGCGGGGAGTGAGGATGGATCGGGGAAAATTGGTGCAGGCGGTTGAGCGAACCGCCTGCTAAGATCGCCCGGGTCGCCGAAGGCGACCCGGGCGTAGCGGGTCGACTCCCTGGTCCCCGCACCTGCGCTCACCGGCCGTGACCATCCCGGCCTCGCGGTTTCTCCCCTTGGCTCAGTCTCGTCGCCGTCGGCGACGGTGGGCGTAGGGGTCGGTCGGGTCGTACGCCGGCGCCGCCCCGTCGACGTAGTCGGCGTAGTTCCGCAGGATCTCCTCGACCTGGTAGATCGGACGCTGCTGCTGTCCACCGCCCGTCTCATCCGGCGGTGGAGGCGGCGGTGGAGGCGGCGGCGGGGGCTTGCTCCGGCCCGTCCGGCGGCCGGTTCGCCCGCTCTGCTGGTCGTCGTCCGGCGGCGGTCCGCTCCCCCGGTCGTGCTCTCGCTGGCGTTCCTGGCGCCGGCCGCCGCGGCCTCGTTCGCCGCTCCCGGCCTGGTCGCCGCTCTCGGCTTGCTCGGCGCCGCCGCCCTGGTCGCCCTGGTTGTCGTGGTCGGCGTTGTCCGGCTCGTCGGCGTGGCCGTGGGTGTCGCGTGGTGGGTAGAGCGGTTCCACGCTCGGGTCGTCGGCAGGGATGGGCAGCCATGGGGCCTGGATGGGGCGCCAGAGGCCGCTCATCCAGGTGAGGGCGCGGCCGGGGATCGGCGCGACGCCGAGTGCCCGGTGCCAGTCGCCGGAGATGTCGAAGGCCATCTTGGCGCCGGCGCCCGACAGCGGCCCGAACGTGACCCTGTCGACGAGCTGGTCGCGCAGCGCGCCCGGGACGGCGTCTTTGGCGTCCGGCCGTTGGGTGAGAACCCACAGGATCACCCCGGCCTCGAGGGCCTGGCGCGCGAGGGTGCCCAGGGTGTCGGCCAGGTCCGGGCACGCCATCAGCACCTGCTGGATCTCGTCCAGGATCAGTAGCGCGCGGGGGTGGGACGGGGGGTGGGTGGACCGCCCGGACCGCCAGGCCAGGGTTTCGGCGTAGCGGTCGGCGACGGCCGGGGCGACCTGGTCCACGATGACCTGCCGCCACTCGTCGGGGGAGTGCGCGACGGCGTGAACGCCCCGCCGGCCGATGAGCGGCGCCAGCGACCCGGACCCCTTGCCGTCCACGGCCCACACCCCGCCGGGGAAGACGCCGTGGGTCAGGCCGTCGACGACCCAGGCCCGCACGCCGGACGACTTGCCGTGCTGCGTCGCGCCGACCGCCAGGAGATGACTCTCGGGCCGGTAGACCGCGACCGGGACGCCGTCCAGCTCAGCGTCGGCCAGGTCGGGCGTGGTCTGCCCGATCACGATCCCCGCGGCCTGGCCCCAGTCGCGCGCGGCCAGCCGGCGCGGCAGCGAGGCCACCCGCGCGACTTCCAGGCGGGTGCGGACGTGGTCCCAGGTGGTCATGTAGTCCGGCCGGCGGATCGCCTCAGCCGGGGTGCGCGGCGGCGGGCCGCACAGCTCCCACACCATCCGCTCGACCAGGTCGTCGCGGCGGCCGTCGCGGTGCGCGTCCCACGCGGCCGGATAGGTGATGTAGGCCCGGTCCAGACGGCTCAGCGTCCAGCCAGACCACAGCGCCCGCCCGACCTGGACGTCTTCGTCGCCGGCGACGGCACGGGCACCGATCCGCAGCCGGGCCAGCAGCCGGGCCCGGCTGCGGATCGGGATCGTGACCACGGCCAGGACGACCAGGACGGCCAGCACAGCGGCCACCAGGACCAGCGCGTCGCCCGGGTGGTCGGACGCCGTCGCGGCGGGGATCAGCGCGGCGGCGGCGGCGTAGAGGGTCAGCCAGCGCCGCGCCGATGCCCACGCGGCGGCCCGGCGATCGTCTTCGGGGAGCGCCGCGCGGCGCCAGGTCCGCCACGCGCCCAGACCGGCGCCGACCGGCATCACCGCGGCCGCGGCGCCGGCGGTGCTCGGGTCGGGAGCGCCGCGCGCCACCCAGACCACCACCGCCGCCACCACCGCGAGCAGCCACCCCCAGTACGCGCCGTCCACGGCCGCGTGCCGAACCTCGCGCGCCACCGGGTTGCGCTCGGCGGCATCGGCCAGCCGTACCCACGCCCTCACGAGACGGCCTTGCGCGCCAGCAGCTCGGCGGCGGCGGCGCCGGCCACGTCGTACGCGGCGCGCTCATGGTCGCGCTCACCCTGCCGCGCTTCGGACGGCCCCCACGAGTCGGGGCGGCCCCCGACGGCGCCTTTGGCCGGCCAGAGCGCGGGCGGGTAGTGCTCGACGATCGGCCGGGCCCGGCCGTGCCCGTCCGGGCGGACCAGCACCGTGCGGGGGTCATAGCCCAGCACCGCGGCCAGCACCTGGCGGGGGAGCAGCCAGTCGGCCAGCGCGATGCGGCGCCCGCCCGGCGGGACCACCACCTCACACGCCAGGAACACCCGGCCCCCGCCCGGCGCCAGGGCCATCGTCGCCTCGATCTGGTCGGTGACCCGCGCCATGTACCGGGCCCACGCCGTCAGGTCGTGGATGTTGTCGAGGGCGGCCGGCGCCGGGTCCCCGGCCGCGTCCCGCGGCCCGAGCGTCCACCCGTGCAGCGCCTCCCGCCCGACCCGCAGAACTCCCGCCGTCCACCGTCGCCCCGGGTCGATCCCCAGGACCGCGACCTCAGCCATGCCAGCTCCCCCCGCTCCCATCAGGGGGATCACCCAACCGCGCGGGCGGCGGCCGGTCAACGGCGTAGATCGGCGGCGGCCGGTAACGGATCAGCACCGCCTCGCACGCGACCCGGACGACCAGCAGCGCCACGAACCCGATGACGGGCGCCGCCAGCAGCATCATCACCCCCCACAACCACCCGTTACGCCAGCTCAGCACCCACCAGGCCATCAGCAGCCACCACAGCGTGATCACGGTGATCCCGGCCAGGCACCCCCGATAGATCCAGGTGATGACCATCGGCGTCACCAGCGTGGTGAACCGGGTATCCAGCACGGCCATGAGCAGGCCGGGCGGCCGGGCCGGCGGCGGCGGCGGTGCGGGCGGCGGTTGCGGCGGCAGCATGGGCACGGGCGGCTCCCCAGGTTCTCGGATGATCGCCCATTGTCCACAGAACGTCGTTCGCCTACCGCCCGGCCGGAGCCGTCGCCACCGTGGACGGTATGACCACCGCATCGCGCAGCCAGACCATCGTGCTCATGCTCGGCGCCGAACTGGCGCGTCTCGCCCGCGCGCTGGCCACGACAACACGGCTCAGGTGTAGATCCACCCCTGGTAGCGCCAGATGTTCGCGGGCGCCGGCTCGGGACCGGGCTCGTACACCGCGCGGGCGACGCACCCGTCCGGGACGTCGTCGGGCCACGGCCCGTCCACGATCACCCAGGTGCCCAGCCGCTCGCGCGGCCCGTCCAGGTCCGCCGCGCTCATCAGGTCCTGGCGGTGCCCGTCCCACGGGCCACCCACCAGCTCCACCATCACCCGGTCCCCAGCGGTGTCCGTCATGTCGTCCACGCTGTCACCAGCGGGCCGGGGGCGCCCCGAAAACCTGCCGCAAAGCGGGAGCAGTCCCGCCGGCGCCCCCGAACGGGGTGGTCCCGCGACTACATGTCAATGGCAATTACCATGCCCTCCCGGCCCCCGACCAGGGCGTTTCCGGCCCGGACGGCGAGAAGCCGGAGCGGGGCGGGCTTGCCCGCCCCGCTCGGGCTCATCGGCCGGAGGTACCGCCGCGGCGGGCGGCGGCCAGCTCCGCGCGCGCCTGCTCCAGCGCGGTCTCGGCGCCCGCGGCGCGCTGCTCGGCGCGGTCGCCGGTGGCCTCGGCCCGCTGCGCGCGGGCGGCCTGGTCGGTGGCGCGCTGCTGCTCGGCCGCCGCGCGGGCGGTCGCGGCGGCCAGCTCCGCGCGCACCTCGGCCAGCTCCGCGCGGACCGCGTCGCCCAGCTCGCGTTCCTCGGCCGCGCGTTGCTCGGCGGCCTCGGCGCGGCGGGCGGCCTCGGCGACCTCGGCGCGGGCCTGTTCGGCGGCGGTCTCGGCGGCCGCCGCACGGGCCTGGTCGGCGGCTGCGGCGGCCTCGGCTGCGGCGGCGGCCCGGTCGGCGGCCGCAGCCGTCTTGTTCGCCGTCTTCGCTTCGGCGCGCAGCTCCTTGTTGCTCGCGGCAAGCTCGGCGGCGCGGTCGCGGGCGGCGTCGCGGTCGGTGCGGGCGTGGGCCTCGGCCGTCTGCGCGCCGGCGGCGCGGGCCTCGGCGGCGGACGCGGCCTCCTTGGCTTCCACGACGCGGCCCCATGCGACCGCCGTCTGCTGTTCGGCGTCGGTCTCGGCGTCCCGGGCGCGACGTTCGGCGGTCCGCTGGGCCTCGGCGGCCTGCCCGGCCGCGGCGCGGTCGGCGGCGGCCTGGCGGACGGCCTGGTCCCGTTCGGTCTCGGCCTGCTGGCGGGCGGCGGCGGCCTCGGCGGCCAGCCGCTCGGCCTCGCCCACCCGCTCGCCCACCGCGGCCAGCACGTGCTCGCCGGCGGCGGCGCGGTCGGCCAGGACCCGCGTCAGGTCGCCGATCGCGCCCAGCACCGGGTCCCCGGTCGCGGCGTAGGCCGCCACCACCTCGCCCAGGCCCGACCGTCGGGCCGCGGCGCGCTCCTCGGCCGCCAGCGCCTTGCAGGTCCGGCCGCCCTTGCCCGGCCAGTGGCGGTCGGGCGGGCCGCAGTACTCACGCGGCCGGCCCGCGCCGGTGTAGGCCACCCGCCGGTCGCACTCGCTGTACCCGCACGGCCGCGTGGGCGGCTCGGGCGCGTTCGCTTCGTTCGTCTCCGTCATGGCCTCATCCTAGCACTTTCGTTTCGCAAAAGTCGAAAGTATTTTGGACTTATCAAAAGTCGAAAGTATTAGATCTTGGATTCATGATCGCGGGATTTGGGGCTCTGAGACCGTCTCTGACGGCCTATCTCGCCCCGCTCTATAGTGAGACATGGGTCAGAACGCGAAAGCGCCGTCCCGCGCGATGCGGGACGGCGCTACGTCGTGGGGGGGGGG
>NZ_JASNWE010000010.1 GCF_030283145.1 Actinomadura xylanilytica | reverse complement strand
CCCTTCAGCGCCGATGGTACTGCACGGGAGACTGTGTGGGAGAGTAGGACACCGCCGGACTCTTTTTGTGAAAGGCCCCGCCATTCGGCGGGGCCTTTCTCATTTCTCCAGCTCTTTCAGAAGCGACTGCACGGCCGGGTGGGCGCGTCCGGGACCGACGGTGACGATAATGGGACCCTCGCTGAGCTGGAGGTTCTCCTCGGCTTCGGCGACGGCCTGGCCACCGAGTCCATCCGGGCCGCCAAACCGGGTCCGCGGTCTGCTCATCAGGATCCACTTCTGGCTTTGCCGCACGCCCGATCGGCACGTCCGCCGATCGGCACGTCCGGTCCGGGAAGGGGCGGGGCTACGCCGTGGCCGCCGGGGAGGGCAGGGCGGCGCCGCCGGCTTCGGCGAAGTGGCAGGCGACCGGGTGGCCGGGCCCGCCCCGGTCGGTCAGGGCGGGGACCTTCTCGGCGCACACGTCGGCCGCCACGGGGCAGCGGGTGCGGAACCTGCACCCGGCCGGAGGCGACTCGGGCGAGGGGACCTCGCCGGTGAGGACGATCTCGTCCGCCACCGTCCCCGGGCGGTCGTGCACGGACGGCGCCGCCGACACCAGCGCGCGGGTGTAGGGGTGGCGGGGGGAGCCGAACACCTCCGCTGCCGGGCCCCGCTCGACGATGGTGCCGAGGTACATGACCGCGACGTCGTGCGCGATGTGCCGGACCACGTCCAGGTCGTGCGAGATGAACAGGTACGCGATGCCGAGTTCGGTCTGGAGGTCGGCCATCAGGTTGAGGATCTGCGCGCGGACCGACACGTCCAGCGCCGACACGGCCTCGTCGCACACGATCAGCTGGGGGCGCAGCGCGAGCGCGCGGGCGATGGCGACCCGCTGGCACTGGCCGCCCGACAGCTCGTGCAGGTGCCGCGTGCCGTACTCGGGGCGGAGTCCGACCAGGTCGAGGAGCCGCGCGACCTCGGCGGCGTACCCGTCGCGGGGCACGATGCCGGAGTGGACGCGCCAGCCCTCGGCGATGACGGCCGCGACGGTCATCCGGGGGTTCAGCGAGGTGTAGGGGTCCTGGAACACCATTTGCAGGTCGCGGCCGATGCGGCGGCGGCGCCGCGCCGGGACGGTGGCCAGGTCGTGGCCGGCGAACTCGATCGACCCGGCGAACGCCGGCCGCAGGCCGACGATCGCGCGGGCCAGGGTGGACTTGCCGCAGCCGGACTCGCCGACGATGCCGAGGGTCCGCCCCGCCTCGACGGTGAGGTCGATGCCCGCGACCGCGCTGATCCGGCGCCGTCCGAAGCCGTGGCCGCGGGGGCGCTCGTAACCGGCCTCCAGGCCGTTCACTTGTAGGACGACGTCGCTCATGAGGTCTCCTGAAGTCGCTGGGAGGCCGTCACCTCGGCCGTGTTGTGGCAGGCGACGGCGCGGCCGTCCGCGACGGGGGTCAGCGCCGGGTCGTCGGTGCGGCACCGGTCGGTGGCGAAGGGGCAGCGGGGGTGGAACGCGCATCCGCCGGGCAGCGCGCCCGGCGCGGGCGGCTGCCCGTCGATGGGGACGGGCCGCGCCGTGCCCGGTTCGGGGACGGCGTTCAGCAGGCCCAGCGTGTAGGGGTGGGACGGACGGGTGTACACCGCGTCCAGGGGGCCCTGCTCGACGACGCGGCCCGCGTACATGACCGCGACCTCCTGCGCGACGCGGGCGACGACGCCGAGGTCGTGCGAGACCAGCAGCGTCGCGAGGCGGTCCTCGTGCTGGCGGCGGGCGAGGAGCCGGAGGATCTGCGCCTGGACGGTCACGTCGAGCGCGGTGGTCGGCTCGTCGGCGAGTAGCACCCGCGGGCCGAGGGCGAGTGCCATCGCGATGACGGCGCGCTGCCGCATGCCGCCGGAGAACTCGTGCGGGTAGGCGTCGTAGCGCGTCTCGGCGTCGGCGATGCCGACCTCCCGCATCAGCGCGACGGCCTTGGCGCGGGCGTCGCGGCGGCCGTCGCCGAGGTGCAGCCGGAACGGCTCGGCGACCTGGCGGCCGACGGTGAAGCCCGGGTTCAGCGCCGACATCGGGTCCTGGAACACCATGGCGATCTCGCGTCCGCGGACCGACCGCCAGCGCCGGTCGGTGAACTCCGCGACGTCCTCGCCGCCGAGCTTCACGGTGCCGGAGGTCAGGGCGGCGCCGGCCGGCAGCAGCCCCATCAGCGCGAGCGAGGTGAGGCTCTTGCCGCTGCCGGACTCGCCGACCAGGGCCAGCACCCGGCCGCGGCGCAGCCGCAGGGTGACGCCGCGGACGACGGGGGTGGCGTTCCGCCCGGTCCCGAATCCGATGTGCACCTCGCGGAGCTCGGCGGCGGCGTCGTCCGCGCCGGAGCCGGTTTCGGCGCTCTCGGTGACTGCGTTGGTCATGGCTTGCCTCTCAGAGCTGGGCCCGGGGGTCGGCGACGTCGCGGAACGCGTCGCCGATGAGGCCGACGGAGGTGACGACGGCGGCCAGCGCCAGCGCGGGGACCGTGGAGATCCACCACGCGGAGCCGAGGTAGTCGCGGCCGGCGGAGACGGTGGCGCCCCACGAGGTGGCGTCGGCGGGGATGCCGAGCCCGAGGAAGCTCAGCGACGCCTCGGCGACCATGGTCAGCCCGATCTGCACGGTCGCGGCGACCAGCAGCGGCTGCCAGCACGACGGCAGCACGTGCCGGATCAGGATCCGGGCGTGGCCGGCGCCGAGCACCTGGGCGGAGGCGACGAAGTCCAGGTCGCGGGTGGCGAGCGCGGACGCGCGGGCGACCCGGGCGAACACGACCCAGCGGGTGACGGCGAGGGTGATGACGATGTTGGCGACGCTCGGCCCGAGCACCCCGGCGATGAGGATCGCCAGCAGGATGGAGGGGAAGGCGAGCTGGACGTCGCCGATCCGCGACAGCACCGTGTCGATCCAGCCGCCGAAGTAGCCCGAGACCAGCCCGACCAGCAGGCCGGCCGCGCCGCCGATGACAACGGTCGCGAGCGCCACGATCAGCGAGATGCGGCTGCCGGCGAGCATGTTGGCCAGCAGGTCCCGGCCGACCTGGTCGGTGCCGAGCCAGGCGATGCCGCCGTCGGCGGTGTGCGCGCCGGGCGCGAGGAGCCGGTCGGGCAGGGCGGTCGCGACCGGGTCGTAGGGGAGCAGCAGCGGGCCGACGAGCGCGGCGAGCACAAACAGCGCGAGGACGGCGGACGCCGCCCACACCCGCGCCGGGACGCGGTGGCGCCAGTGGGCGCGGGGTCGCGCCGGCTCGAGGACGGGCGCGGTGCTGAGGGGGGACGTGGTGGCGGTCATGCGTTCTCCGGCGTCAGGCGCGGGTCCAGGACGACGTACAGGACGTCGACCAGCAGGTTCAGCACGATGTACGACAGGGTGATCGTCACGATCGCGGCCTCCACGACCGCGTAGTCGCGGTTGGTGATGGCGTCGACCATCAGCGAGCCGAGGCCGGGCCAGGAGAACACCACCTCGATGATGACGGCGTTGGCGATGAAGTTGCCCATCAGCAGCCCGAGGACGGTCACGACGGGTACCGCGATGTTCCGCGCCACGTGCGCGTACATGACGGTGCGTTCGCCGGCGCCCTTGGCGCGGGCCGTCCGCGCGTAGTCCTTGGCCGACTCCTCCAGGGCTCCGTTGCGGACCAGGCGCGCGAGCCAGCCGATGAAGGGGAGCGCGAGGGTGACCGAGGGCAGGATCAGCGCCGCGGCGCCGCCGTCCGAGGTGCTCGGCAGCCAGTTCAGCTGGCGGGCGAACAGCAGGATCAGCACGATCCCGAGCCAGAACGACGGCACCGCCTGGCCGACCAGCGAGCCGGTCGAGATGAGCAGGTCGCGGGCGCCGCCCGGCTTGCGGGCGCCGAGCATCCCGAGCGGGAACCCGATCGCGACCGTGATGAGCAGTGCCAGCGCGGCCAGCGCGAGGGTGGCGGGGAACCGGTCCAGGGTGCTGGACACCGCGCTGCCGCCGAGCCGCCACGAGTCGCCGAGGTCGCCGTGCAGCACCCCGGCCATGTGCGTCAGGTACTGCCGCCAGAGCGGCTGGTCGAGACCGAAGTCGGCGCGGACGGACGCGAGCTGCCCGGCGCTGGCGTCCGGGCCGAGGATCAGCGTCGCGGGGTCGCCGGGCACCACCCGGACGACGACGAACACCAGGCTGATCGCGCCGAGCGCGACCACCACCGCCTGAAGGAGGCGGCGGAGCAGGAACCGTCCCATCACCGTTCTCCCATCGTCGAGGCGCGCACCACGACCTCGGCGGGCAGCAGCGCCCGCTGCGGCCCGCGCTCGGCGGCCTCCGCGCCGCCCGCGGCGTCCGGGCCGGACATCCGTTCCAGCAGCAGGTCGACCGCGGTCGCGCCGACCCGCCCGGCGGGCAGCCGCACCGTGGTCAGGGGCGGGTCGAGGTAGGCGGCGAACGGGTGGTCGCCGTGCCCGGCGACCGCGACGTCCCCGGGGATCGACAGGCCCTGCTCGGAGAACGCGCGGTAGACGCCGAGCGCGAAGTAGTCGTTGCCGGCCAGGACCGCCGAGCCGGGGCCGATCCGGCGGGCCAGGTCGCGGCCGATGGCGTAGGAGTCGATCGGGTCCCACGGCTGGGAGCTGGACTCGCGGCGCCGCGTCGGGACCCGGGTGACGGTGCCGGCGGCCTCGTCCAGCCCGTGCTCGCCGAGCGCCGCGTGGAACCCGCGGATGCGCTCGGCGACCGGGGAGATGTCCAGGTCCTCCTCGATCAGGCACAGTTCGCGGGCGCCGCCGTCCAGCAGCACCCCGGTCGCGCGCCGCGCGCTCTCGAAGTAGTCGACGCCGACGAGGTCGGCGTCCAGGCCGGGCAGGTCGCGGTTGACCAGGACGACGGGCGTCCCGGACTTGCGGAGCCGCTCCCAGTGCTCGGTGCCGTGCTGGACCGGGACCGCGAGGACGCCGTCCACGCCCCACCGCATCAGCTCCTCGGCGACGCGCCGCTCGTTCTCGACGCTGTCCTCGGTGACCATCAGCATCAGCGAGTAGCCGTGCACCCGGCCGCGCTCCTCGATGGCGCTGATCAGCCGGGCGTAGAACGGGTTGGACGGGTTGGTGATGACCAGCCCGATCGTCATCGCGTTCCGCAGCACGAGCGACCGCGCCATCGAGTTGGGCACGTAGCCGAGCCGGTCGGCCTCGGCCTGGACGCGCTCACGGGTGTCCGGGCTGACCGCGTCCTTGCCGGCCAGCGCCCGCGAGACGGTGTTCACCGACAGGTCGAGCGCGGCGGCGATGTCGCGCAGCGTGGCCCTGCGTCGTGGGGTCATGGGGTGCCCTCCGTGGTGCTCCGGCGCGCGGTGCCGGGGCGGTGGTCGGTCATCATCGTCTCCTCACCGCGGACAGGTCGGGCTGGTTGTTGGGCGCGGGGGTGAACCCGGCCAGGCCGGACCGCAGCCCGTAGCCGGTGACCAGCGCCGCGGGGAAGATCCCGACGGCGTCGTCCCAGACGATGCGGCACGCCTTGGCGTACAGCTCCTCGCGCCGTCCCGCATCGGCGACCTGGCCGGCCTCGGCGAGGATCGCGTCGAGCCCGGGGTTCTTGTAGCCCATCCGGTTGGCCTTGGAGGTGTAGAGCCGGCCGAGGGTGAACGCGGCGTCGCCGGTGGTGACGGTGTTGGTCTGGAGCTCCATGTCCCAGTCGAGGGTGTTGAGCCGCTGGAGCCACTGCGCCTTCTCCAGGCTCTCCGGGCGGACCCGGACCCCGATCCGGGCCCACGCCGAGATCATCGACTGGGCCAGCTCGCGGGCCAGCGGGCCGGTCGCGTCGAACCACATCAGCGAGGTCTCGAACCCGTCGCCGAGCCCCGCCTCCCGCAGCGCCCGGCGGGCGGCGTCCGGGTCGTGGGGGTAGGGCTCCTGCGCGGCGTGGCCGAACACCGTGGACGGGATCGGCGCGTCCATCGCCTGCGCGCCGGACCCGAACAGCTTCCCGACGATCTCCTTCAGGTCCAGCGCCTGGTACATCGCGCGCCGCACCCGCGGATCGGTGAACGGCTTGCGCCCGCAGTTGAACCAGTTGAGGTAGTACGTCCAGCTCGGGACGGTGGTCAGGTCGACGCCGCGGACCCCGCGGACCTCCCCGATCTGGTCCGGCGGGACCGGCCACAGCAGGTCGATCTCGCCGGTGCGGAGCGCGGTGACGGCGCTGGAGGTCTCGGCCAGGTACGGCATCGAGATCGCCCGCAGCGGCGCGGGCCCGTCCCAGTACCGGTCGAACCGGACGAGCTCCACCTTGGTCGAGGGGGTGAACTCGGCGACCCGGAACGGCCCGGACCCGATCGGCCGGCGCTTCTGCGCCGGGTCGGCGACGAGCCGCTCGGGCACGATGAACAGCAGGGTCAGGTTGACCGGAAGCGTCGCGTCCGGCTTGTCGGTGACGAAGGTGACGGTAAAGTCGTCGTCGGCGCGCACCGACGTCACCGGCTTCCACAGTGCGGTCTGCGCCGACGTCACCGCCTGCGTCCGCTTCAGGCAGGCGACGACGTCCCGCGCGGTGACGGCGCCGCCGTCGTGGAAGGTCGCGCCGCGCCGCAGGTGGAACACCCACGTCGTGTCGTTCGCGCGTTCCCACGAGGTGGCCAGCCCGGGGACCGGTTTCGTCCCGTCGTGCCGGACGAGCGTGTCGAACACCAGCCGCTTGACGATCAGGGACGCCTCGTCGACGGCGGTGCCGGCGTTGTAGGGGTCCAGGTCGGTGACGGGCTGCCCGAACGCGGCGCGCAGCGCGCCGCCCGGCGCGGATCCCCGCGCCGGGCCGCCGCAGCCGCTCAGGAGCACGCTGGACGCGGAGAGCCCGGCGAGCGCGAGGAACCCGCGCCGGCCGAGGTGCTCCGCGGGGTGGTCCTCGCGTTGTCCCCAGGTGGCCATGTCGCTGCCTCAGGCCTTCAGCGCGAGGTAGATGAGGACCTTCACGCTGGGCTCGCCGTCCGTGGACGCGCCGGTGGACGCGTCCGCGCCGGTGCCCGGCTCGACGGTGCCCTTGAGGCGCAGCCAGCCGCCGAACTCGGCGGACGACCAGGTGTCCAGCTCACCCGACACCGTCCGGGACGGTTCCAGGTCGCACCAGTACAGGCCGTCGGGGGAGACCTGCGTGGTGACCTTCAGGTGGGTGCCGGCGCCCTGGCGCTCCAGCGTGCGGACGAACCAGCGGGCCTCGCCCGCCCACGCGGCCTCGTAAGGCTCGGTGGTGAACTCTCCCGACAGCGTGCGGTTGCGTTCCAGGACCGCGGTGAATGACTGACGCATGTTTCCGAAGGCTCCCTTTTACCAGTCCACCGAGATCAGCACCGAGTCCAGATACAGGAAGTTCCGCACGTCGGTGTGGGTCCGGACCGATACATAGAAGTTGAGAAGGTTCTGGAGCGACCCGTACTCCTCGTCGTACGGCGGGACCGGCACGTCGCGCATGTCGTAGACGGTGTCGTTGAGCTGGAGCTCGACGTTGGAGCGGGTGCTGGTGTCGATCACCCACCGCAGGTAGTGCCAGTTGACCTTGGTGGGGACCTCGTTGTAGCAGAGTTCCTGCGGCCCGCCGAACTCCTTCCAGTCGGCCCGCTCGGGCGCGGTGAAGTCGGCCGTCGGAGGCAGCTTGACCTTGCCCTCGAAGTGCTCGCGCGGCGTCGGCTCGGGCACCGTCGGGTACATCCAGCGGCGGCTCGGCGTCCGGTCGACGTCGGTGTTGAGGTAGCGCGCCACGCAGTGGTACCGCACCCCGTCGCTGATGTCGGTCGCGACGGTGAAGGCGCCGAACTGGTCCTCGGACGGGTGGTTGTTGGCGTCCCACTTCCCGGCGCCGTCCTTGGTCGCCGCGCCGTTCTCGGCCGAGGCCGCCTCGGCCTTGTAGGTCAGGTACGCCTCGAACTGCACCTTGCCGCGGCCGGCCATCGTCAGCCGGCGGATCGCGACGCCGGTGTGCCCGGCCACCGGCCGCGTCGCCACCTTCAGCGCGTACGTCCCCGACATCGCGCCGTGCGTGCCCACGTCGAAGAAGTTGCAGGAGCTGAGCTGCGGCGGGCGGAAGTCCCGCATGTGGTCGTCGACGGTGTCGAGGTCGCCGTGCCCGTCGTGGTTGCCGATCAGCTCGATCCAGCCGTGCGTGCCGGTGTTGAAGTCGTCGTGCACGAGGATGCGGTCGAGCGGATTGAAGCGGGACAGGGCGGGATCGGCCCTCCGCAGATCGTTCACCAGGGATTGCCGTTCGCTCATCGCGTGACCCTTTCAAGGAGGACGGTGGTGTGCATCAGGTTGTGGTCGGAGCGCAGCAGATCGCGCGCCTCACCGCTCTGGGCGGTGGTCTGGGGGACGAGGGTCCACTGGCGCACCGGCGTGCCCGCCTTGACGAAGACGTGGTCGATCTTCTCGCCGGACGGCATCGGGATCTTGCCGCCGTTGAAGGAGGCGTACTCGGCGCCGGTCCGGTGCTGCGGGGCCGCGAGCTCGTAGGCGTCGGCGAAGCCCACGTCGGCGAACGCGTCGTAGGCGCTGGCGCCGTCGGCCTTGGAGCCGGAGTTGAAGTCGCCCGCGAACACGACCGGCAGCCTGCGGGTGGCCGGGTTGTCACGGGTCAGGTACTCGGCCGTCCGGCGGGCGTCGGCGTAGCGGACCTCGTCCCAGTTCTTGGTCCAGCCGTTGGGGTCGGTGGCGCCGTTCGCGCGGAACTCCAGGTGCATGTCGACCACGACGAACTGCGCGCCGGTGCTCCGCTCGCGCAGCGTGTTCCACGTCATCGTCTTGCCGTAGATCTCGGTCGAGTCGGGCAGCCAGAGCAGGTCGTGGGGGAGGGCCTTGCCGTGCTCGTCCAGGTGGGAGAACCGGCGGGCGTCGTAGTAGGTGAACCGCCCGGCGCCGGACTTGAGCGGGTAGCCGTACTGCGGGTGGCGGGTGCCGGCGTAGTCGGCGGGGGCCTCGGCGTAGCCGCGCGCCTTCATCGCCTTGGTCAGCGGCGCGCGGAACGACTCGACGTCCACGCCCGGCTGGGCCGGGGTGGCGTTGTTGCCGATCTCCTGGGTGGCGACGACGTCGGCCCGGGTGGCGGCGATGTCGTCGGCGACCTTGGCGGCGCGGCGGTCGGCCCACGGCTCCAGCTTGGTCGCGCAGTCGCGGCCGATGGTCGCCTCGCACGCCTCCTTGGTCGGCAGGCAGCCGTGCCCGCAGGTGTTGTAGCTCTCCATCCGGAGCTGCATGGGCGGCCGCTGCGGGCCGCCGCGCCCGGCGGCGCCGGCCGGGACGGACGCGGACGCGGTCGCGGGTTGCAGCGCGGCGAGGGCGGCGAGGGGGAGCGCGCCGGCGAGGAGCAGAGAGCCTCGGCGCAGGGACGTGCGGACGGTCCGCATCGGGATCCTCCTGGGTGGGGTGGATCACATTAACGTTCACGTGATCGTTGAGAACCCTCCCCCAGACGAACCGGGCTGTCAATATCCAAAAGAGGATTTTCCATCAGAACGTGCGCATGTCCGGAGGGGCATGCACGTTTCCATCGCCTGGGGCGCGACTGAGGACGAGGGCGGACGTGGGTGCGCGCCGTGTCAGAACTCGGTGTCAACTGCCGCCGGATGGCACGCCGCGAGGCGGGCGGCGCGGGGACGGTGGTGCGCCTGGCGCGGGTGCTGCGGAGGAGGGCGGCGTCAGGTGGTGCCGTCAGACGGTGGGGCTGGGGCGCTGGGAGCGAGGGCCAGATCCAGGGTCTCGGCCCACTGGTGGAGGAGCCGGGCGCGGCGGGCCGAGTCATCGGTGAGCAGGTCGGCCAGGCCGAGGCCGCGCACGAGGTCGAGGGTGGCCTGGACGGTCTCGCGCACGCCGGGGACCGACTCGTCCGCACCGAGGGCTTCGACCGTGAGGCGGTGCGCCTCCCGTCCGACGCGGGCCTCCAGCGGCAGGACCTGGGCGCGCAGCTGATCGTCGGAGCTGGCGGCGACCCAGAGCTGGAGCGCGGCGCGGAAGAGCGGGCTGGTGTACATCTCGCCGAGCAGTGCGACCACGTCCAGAGTGGACGGGCGCCGTCCGGC
The DNA here is from genome assembly GCF_030283145.1 of Actinomadura xylanilytica. GTDB lineage: Bacteria > Actinomycetota > Actinomycetes > Streptosporangiales > Streptosporangiaceae > Spirillospora > Spirillospora xylanilytica. Next base: position 57,129 of record NZ_JASNWE010000010.1, on the reverse strand, counting down.
GAGAGCGTCGAGGCGCTCGCGCATCTGGGCCATGCGCACCTCGGAGCCGTACTCGACCGCCGCGGTGACCAGCTCCTCGCGCGTGCGGAAGTGGTGCTGGGCCGCTCCGCGCGAGACGCCGGCGCGCTCGGCGACCACGGCCACGGTGGTGCCGGCCCAGCCCGCCGAGGCCAGGCAGTCGATCGCGGCCTCCAGCAGCCGCCGCCGGGTGGCGCGGCTGCGCTCCTGGCGCGGTTCGCGGGGGACGGCCTGCGTGGTCATGGTCTCCTCGGATCGGCTCGGAGGTCCCAGTCAATCAAAGGACCTCGGCAAAAAACAATCAAGCACGATTGATTTTTTTGAGCCCGGCTGGCAGGCTGCGGGCCATGAGCCAACCGTTGCGGATCGGTAACGCCTCGGGCTTCTACGGCGACCGCTTCACCGCGGTGCGGGAGATGCTGGAGGGCGGCCCGCTGGACGTCCTCACGGGCGACTACCTCGCCGAGCTGACGATGCTGATCCTCGGCCGGAGCCGGATGAAGGACCCCGCGGGTGGGTACGCGACCACGTTCCTGCGGCAGATGGAGGAGTCCCTCGGACTCGCCGTCCGGCACGGCACGAAGATCGTCACGAACGCGGGCGGGCTCAACCCGCGCGGCCTCGCGGACGCGCTGCGCGCGCTGGCCGGACGGCTCGGCGTCGACGTGCGGATCGCCCATGTCGAGGGCGACGACCTGCTCGGCAGGGCCGACGGGCTCGGCCTGGCCGCCTCGCGGTACGGCCGGCCGCTGACCGCCAACGCCTACCTGGGCGCCTGGGGCATCGTCGCATGCCTGCGGGCCGGAGCCGACATCGTGGTGACCGGCCGCGTGACCGACGCCTCGCTCGTCGTCGGGCCCGCCGCCGCGCACTTCGGCTGGGCGCGCGACGACTGGGACGCTCTGGCGGGCGCGACCGCCGCGGGCCACGTGCTGGAGTGCGGGGCGCAGGCCACCGGCGGGAACTACGCGTTCTTCCAAGAAATCTACAACGTAAAGGCGGCGGCCTGGCGAGACCCGCGCCGTGGGGACCCGCACCGTGGGAACCCGCACCGGGCAGACTCGCCGGGGTTCCCGATCGCCGAGATCCGCGCCGACGGGTCCAGCGTGATCACCAAGCATCCCGGAACCGGCGGCGCCGTCACCACCGAGACGGTCACCGCCCAGCTGCTGTACGAGATCGGCGCCCCGGCCTACGCGGGCCCGGACGTGACCACCCGGTTCGACACGATCGGGTTGCGGCGGGAGGGGCCCGACCGGGTCCTGATCAGCGGTACACGGGGCGTCCCGCCGCCCGCGTCCACCAAGGTCTGCCTCAACCATCTCGGGGGCCACCGCAACGAGATGACCTTCGTGCTCACCGGGCTCGACATCGAGGCGAAGGCGGAGTTCGCCAAGGCGCAGCTGGAGGCGTCCTTCGGTCATGGCGGTCGCGGTGGACGGCCGGCGCGCGTCGAGTGGACTCTCGTCGGCGCGGCCAGGCCCGACGCCGAGACACAGGGGGAGGCGACCGCGCTGCTGCGCTGCGCCGTGCTGGACCCCGACCCCGACAAGGTCGGCCGGGCCTTCAGCGGCGCCGTTGTGGAACTTGCGCTCGCCGGATACCCGGGCTTCACCATGACCTCCCCGCCGGGGAAGGGCGGGCCGTACGGGGTGTATACGCCAGCGTTCGTGCCCAATGAGGAGATCGAGCATGTCGCCGTCCTGCCGGACGGGACCCGGCGGGTCATTGCGCGATCGGCCTTCACACAACCCCCGCCCGCCCAGGGGGGCGACCCCAGTTCTATTGTCAACCGCCCAGATGGGGCTGCGGAAGACGAACCGCGTTCTGTGGACAACCGCGTGGTGCGGGTGCCGTTGGGGTGGGTGGCGGGAGCCCGGAGCGGGGACAAGGGGGGCGACGCCAACATCGGCGTCTGGGCTCGAACCGACGCGCAGTGGAGCTGGCTGGAAGGGTTCCTCACCACGGAACGGTTCGGCGCGCTGCTGCCGGAGACGCGCGAGCACACCGTGACGCGGCACGTCCTGCCGAACCTCCGCGCGGTGAACTTCGTCGTCGAAGGGCTGTTGCAGGAGGGCGTGTCGGCCTCGACCCGGTTCGACCCGCAGGGCAAGGCCCTCGGGGAATGGCTGCGGTCCCGCCACGTCGACGTCCCGGTGGCGCTGATCCCCGAGGAACTGATTCCAGACGACCCGATCCCGGAGGCAGTGCGTTGACCCTGAAGAGCACGCTCGATCCGCGGAGCCCGGAGTTCCGGGACCGCCGCGCGGCCATGCTCGCCAAGCTCGCGGAGCTGGACGCCGAGCACGCCAAGGCCCTGGCGGGCGGCGGAGAGAAGTACGTGACCCGGCACCGGGGGCGCGGCAAGCTGCTGGCCCGTGAGCGGATCGAGCTGCTGCTCGACCCCGACTCGCCGTTCCTGGAGCTGAGCCCGCTCGCCGCGTGGGGCAGCGACTTCCCGGTGGGCGCGAGCGTCGTGACCGGCATCGGCGTCGTCGAGGGCGTCGAATGCATGATCGTCGCGAACGACCCGACGGTGCGCGGCGGGTCCAGCAACCCCTGGACGGTCAAGAAGAGCTTCCGGGCGTCCGACATCGCGCTGGAGAACCGGCTGCCGGTGATCAACCTGGTCGAGTCCGGCGGCGCCGACCTGCCCACCCAGAAGGAGATCTTCATCCCGGGCGGCCGGATGTTCCGCGACCTGACCCGGCTGTCGGCGGCCGGGATCCCGACGATCGCGCTGGTCTTCGGCAACTCCACCGCCGGCGGCGCCTACATCCCGGGGATGTGCGACCACGTCGTCATGGTCAAGGAACGCGCGAAGGTGTTCCTCGGCGGGCCGCCGCTGGTGAAGATGGCGACCGGCGAGGAGGCCGGCGACGAGGAGCTCGGCGGCGCCGAGATGCACGCCCGCGGCTCCGGCCTCGCCGACTACATGGCGGTGGACGAGGCCGACGCGCTGCGCCTCGGCCGGCAGATCGTCAAGAACCTCGGCCACCGCCGGCTCGGACCCGCGCCCGGCCCGGCCGCCGAGCCGCTGCACGACGCCGAGGAGCTCGCCGGGATCGTCCCCGAGGACCTGAAGGTCCCGTTCGACCCGCGCGAGGTCATCGCGCGGATCGCCGACGGGTCGCGGTTCGACGAGTTCAAACCGCTGTACGGGACGAGCCTGGTCACCGGCTGGACCCGCGTGCACGGCTACCCGATCGGGGTCCTCGCCAACGCGCAGGGCGTGCTGTTCGGCGCCGAGGCGCAGAAGGCCGCGCAGTTCATCCAGCTCGCCAACCAGGGCGACGTCCCGCTGCTGTTCCTGCACAACACCACCGGCTACATGGTCGGCAAGGAGTACGAGCAGGCCGGCATCATCAAGCACGGCGCCCTGATGATCAACGCGGTGGCCAACAGCAGGGTCCCGCACATCACGATCGTCATGGGCGCCTCCTACGGCGCCGGGAACTACGGCATGTGCGGGCGCGCCTACGACCCGCGGTTCCTGTTCTCCTGGCCGAGCGCCAAGTCGGCGGTGATGGGGCCGCAGCAGCTCGCCGGGGTGCTGTCGATCGTCGCGCGGCAGGCGACCGAGGCGCGCGGGCAGGTGTACGACGAAGCGCAGGACGCGGCGATGCGCGAGATGGTCGAGGCGCAGATCGAGTCCGAGTCGCTGCCGTTCTTCCTGTCCGGGCGGCTCTACGACGACGGGGTCATCGACCCCCGCGACACCCGCACCGTCCTCGGCCTGTGCCTGTCGGTGGTCCACAACGCGCCCGTACGCGGAGCCGACGGCTTCGGCGTCTTCCGGATGTGAGCGAAGAGCTGATGATCTACAAAGTGCTGGTCGCCAACCGCGGCGAGATCGCCCGCCGCGTCTTCCGCACCTGCCGCGACCTCGGGATCGGCACCGTCGCGGTGTTCTCCGACGCCGACGCGGCGGCCCCGCACGCCGCCGAGGCCGACACCGCCGTCCGGCTGCCGGGGGCCGCGCCCGCGGACACCTATCTGCGCGGCGACCTGATCATCGAGGCGGCGCGGGCGGCGGGCGCCGACGCCGTCCACCCCGGGTACGGGTTCCTGTCGGAGAACGCCGCGTTCGCGCGCGCCGTCCTGGACGCCGGGCTCACCTGGATCGGCCCGCCGCCGGACGCCGTCGACGCGATGGGCTCCAAGATCGAGGCCAAGCGGCTGATGGCGGCGGCCGGCGTGCCGGTGCTGCCCGAGCCCGACCCGGCCGCCGTCACCGCCGCGGACCTGCCGATCCTGGTGAAGGCGTCCGCCGGCGGCGGCGGGCGCGGCATGCGCGCCGTCCGCACCCTGGATGAGCTGCCCGAGGCGCTGGAGGCGGCGCGGCGGGAGGCGCGGTCGGCGTTCGGCGACCCCGCGGTGTTCTGCGAGCCGCTGCTGGAGGACGCCCGGCACATCGAGGTGCAGATCCTCGCCGACGGGCACGGCCGCGTCTGGGCGCTGGGGGAGCGGGAGTGCTCGATCCAGCGCCGCCACCAGAAGATCGTCGAGGAGGCCCCCTCGCCCGCGGTGGACGCCCCGCTGCGCGCCGAGCTGTGCCGGGCGGCGGTGGACGCGGCCAAGGCCATCGGGTACGTCGGCGCCGGCACGGTCGAGTTCATGCTCACCGGCGACGGGCGCTTCTTCTTCCTGGAGGTCAACACCCGGCTCCAGGTCGAGCACCCGGTCACCGAGTGCGTCCACGGCCTGGACCTGGTCCGGCTCCAGATCGAGGTCGCCGAGGGACTGCCGCTGCCGGACGAGGCGCCCGCCCCGCGCGGCCACGCCATCGAGGTCCGGCTGTACGCCGAGGACCCCGCCGCCGGATGGCGGCCCGAGACCGGCGTCCTGGACACCTTCGAGGTCCCCGGCGCCGACGCCGAGTTCGCCGTGCCGGACGGGTACGGGCTGCGGCTCGACAGCGGCGTGCGGAGCGGCGACGAGGTGGGGATCCACTACGACCCGATGCTCGCCAAGCTGATCGCGTGGGGCCCCACCCGCCCGGCCGCCGCGCGCCGGCTGCGGGCCGCGCTCGCCGGAGCCCGCGTGCACGGCGTCACCACCAACCGCGACCTGCTCGTCCGGATCCTCGCCGACCCGGTGTTCCTCGCCGGGGACACCCACACCGGCTACCTCGACCAGATCGGGCTGGACGTCCTGTCCGCCCCGCTCGCGGGCGCGGACGCGGTCCGGCTGTCGGCGCTGGCGGCGGCGCTCGCGGGCGCCGCCGCCAACCGTTCGGCGGCGCGGGTCCAGGGCGGGCTCCCGTCCGGCTGGCGCAACGTCCCCTCGCAGCCGCAGCGCAAGTCCTACACCGCGCCGGACGGCACCGGGATCGAGGTGGCCTACCGGCTCACCCGCGACGGCCTGGCCGCCGAGGGCCACCCGGACGTCGCGCTCGCCGCCGCCACCGCCGGACGGGTCGTCCTCGACACCGGCACCGTCCGCCGCGCCTTCGAGGTCCGCGCCGCCGGAGACCGCGTGCACGTCGACTCCGGGCTCGGGCCGGTGACGCTGCGCGTCCCGCCCAGGTTCGCCGACCCGAGCGACCAGGTCGCGCCCGGCTCGCTGCTCGCGCCGATGCCCGGCACGGTCGTCCGGGTCGAGGCCGCGGCCGGCGACACGGTGGCCGAGGGCCGCACCCTGGTCGTCCTGGAGGCGATGAAGATGGAGCACCGCATCGCCGCGCCCGCCGGCGGGACCGTCACCGAACTGAACGTCGGCCCCGGGCAGCAGGTCGAGGCCGGTGCCGTCCTCGCCGTCATCGCCGCGCCCGAGACCGCCGCCCCTGGAGAGACCGCCACCCCTGGAGGGACCCCCCGATGAGCTTCGTCGAGACCGAGGAACGGCGGGCCCTGCGCGCCGCCGTCGCCGAACTGGGCGCCAAGTACGGTGCGTCCTACTACGTGGACCGGGCCCGGGCGGGCGAGAAGACGGGCGAGCTGTGGGCCGAGGCCGGACGGCTCGGCTACCTCGGCGTGAACGTGCCCGAGGAGTTCGGCGGCGGGGGCGGCGGCATCGGCGACCTCGCCGCGGTCTGCGAGGAGCTGGCCGCCGCGGGCTGCCCGCTGCTGCTGATGGTCGTCTCCCCGGCGATCTGCGCCACCATCATCGCCCGGTCCGGCACCGCGGAGCAGAAGCGGCGCTGGCTGCCCGGATTCGCCGACGGGGCGGTGAAGATGGCGTTCGCGATCACCGAGCCCGACGCCGGGTCCAACGCGCACCGGATCACCACCACCGCGCGCCGCGACGGCGACGGCTGGCTGCTCAACGGGCAGAAGACCTTCATCTCCGGCGTCGACGAGGCGGACGCGGTGCTGTTCGTCGGCCGCAGCCAGGACCAGCAGGGCACCCTGCGGCCCTCGCTGTTCATCGTCCCGACGGACGCGCCCGGCTTCACCTTCACCCCGATCGAGATGGAGATCGTCTCGCCGGAGAAGCAGTTCGTCTGCCACCTCGACGACGTCCGGCTGCCCTACGACGCGCTCGTCGGCGACGAGGACGGCGGGCTGCTCCAGCTCTTCGCCGGGCTCAACCCCGAGCGGATCATGGCCGCGGCGATGGGCGCCGGGATCGGCCGGCTCGCGCTCGGCAAGGCCGTCGCCTACGCCGGCGACCGGCAGGTCTTCACGACCCCGATCGGCGCGCACCAGGGCGTCCAGCACCCCCTCGCCCAGGCCAAGATCGAGCTGGAGCTGGCCCGGCTGATGGGGCAGAAGGCCGCCTGGCTGTACGACGCCGGCGACGACGCGGGCGCAGCCGAGGCCGCCAACATGGCCAAGTACGCCACTGCCGAGGCGGCGATCCACGCCGTCGACCAGGCCATCCAGACGCACGGCGGCAACGGCCTCACCACCGAGTACGGGGTCGGGATGCTCGCGGGCGTGGTGCGGCTGATGCGCATCGCCCCGGTCAGCCGCGAGATGATCCTCAACTACGTCGCGCAGCACTCCCTGGGCCTGCCCAAGTCCTACTGACGGCCGGGTGGCGGGGGCGGGGCGGCGTCCCTAAACTCTGGACGGTCCGCCGTCCTGATCATGAGTCGACGACCCCGAAGGGGCTCTCGTGCACGGCCCTCCTCCGCCCCCGTTCCCCGTGCCCTTCTCCCCGGCCCCCGAGCCCGTCCCGCCGCCCCCGCCGGGCTCGCCGGGACGGGCGGACGCCGCGCCCCGGATCCGGCGGCTCGCGGCCTGGTCGCTCGACGCGGCCCTGCTCGCGGGCGTCGCCGGACTGCTCGCCGTGATGACGTGGGGACGGCTGCACGGCTCGCTGGTGGACGGCCTGCCGGGCAAGGTGCTGTCCGCGGCCGGGGGCCTGCTGCTGTCCGGCGGCGACGCCGGACAGGCCGCCGAGGCCTTCGGCATGGGGCTCTGGCGGACGATCGTCCGCGACATCGAGCAGGCCCTCGCGCTGCTCGTCCTGATCGAGCTGCTGTACCACCTCGTCCTGCCGGCCTGCACGGGCCGGACCCTCGGCAAGACGGCCATGGACATCCGCGTCCGCGCCGCCCGCGCGACGGCGGCCGGACGCGGGCCCGGGCTGGGCCGCGCCGCCCGCCGCGCGCTGGTCGGCACCGCCGCCGGCACGGGACTGTACGCGGGGGCCTGGGTCCTCCTCCTCGAAGGCATGTTCTTCTTCGCGCTGGTCGCGTGGCTCCTCGCGGTCGCGGTGTTCGTGGCCAACAGCGCGCCCACCCTCTTCGGCGCGCGGCGGCGCTCCCTCGCCGACGCCGCGGCCGGCACCGTCGTGGTGCGCGCCCGCAGCTACCAGCGGGTCAAGGAGGCGACCCGGTACGGCGCCGTGGCCGCCTGGGACGGAGCACAGGCGGCGGGCCAGGTGGCCGGGCAGGTCGCGGGGCAGGCGGCCCGCGACAACGCGGCCAGGCTGGCCCAGAGCGGACGGGCGCAGCAGGCATTGGAGTCCGCGCCCGTCCGGCAGGTCCAGGACATGGGCAAGCGGCTGGGCGGTCGCGTCAGGAACGCCTACCGTGACCGCCGGGACGACCGCCTCCCCGGCAGCTCCGGCCAGCCAGGGGAACTCCAGCACGACCCCTACCCGCAACTCGCCGCCCCGCCCCAGCCCAACCCCGTCCAGCCCGCCCCTGCTCACCCCGGCCTGGGCGAGCCAGTCCTGGGGCGGCCCGCCCCGGTTGAGCCTGTCCCTGACCCGGCCCCGTATCCGCACCCGTACGGGAACCCGGACGAGCCGTCCGGCGGGCGACCGGCCTGAACGGGGCGGCGGCGCCCGCCTGAGCGGGTCAGAGCAGCGCCGCGACCTGCTCGCCGAGCGGTACGGGCGCGTCGAGGCGGTTGTCGATCGCCACGTGGGGGACCGGTGGCGGCTCCTCCGGGAGCATCCGGTCGACGAACGCGCCGAACGCGCCGAGCTTGCCGGCGTCGCGGTCCAGGCCGCGGGCCGTCAGCCGGTGCCGCAGCGTCGCCGGATCGGTCCGGATCCAGACCAGCCGCACCTCGGGACCGCCGAGCGCCGCCACCCACGCGTCCCAGCGGACGGGTGAGCGGATCTGCCCGGTGAACGGCGCGCTCAGCAGCACCGGGCACCCGTGCGCACGGACCTCACGGGCGGTCGAGGTCAGCCCCTCGTACTCGTGCGCCTTGACGTGCTCGTCGTACCACGGGCCCTCACGCTCGCCGGGATCGCGCCCGTGCGCCGCGAGGGTGGCCGCGACGAACGGCCCGTACAGCGTGTCCTTGTCGAGCAGCGCGGGCACGGGGCGCAGCCCCGCCAGCAGCAGCCCCGACACGGTGGTCTTCCCGCAGCCCGGCGGGCCCGCCACCACCCACACCGTCCCGGCCCTCACCGCGCCCATCGCCTCCACCTCGCCGGGTGCCCCGCGCCGCCCCGCCGGCCGCGCGCCGCCCGCGTCACACCGACAGGCGCATGCGGCGGGTCGCGAGCCGCTCGATGCGCGCCTCGTCGACCTCGTGGCCGAGGCCGGGCTGGGTCAGCGGGACCCCGACGACCCCGCCGGTCGACCGCACGGGCGGCGTCACGAACACCGGCCCGCCCGCCGGGTCGGACACGTCGCTCGGCAGCGTGCAGCCGGGCAGCGACGCCACCGCCACGGCGGCGGCCTGCCCGATGCCGAACGCGCCCGTCCCGGTGCACCACACCGCCCAGCCGGCCGCGAACGCGAGGTCGTGCGCGCCGCGGGCGGCGGTCAGCCCGCCGAACCGCTCGGGCCGCAGGTGCAGGGCGCGGCCCGCCTCCTCACCGAGTGCGGCGTCCAGGGTGTCGAGGTCGCCGACGTCCGGCGCGATCGCGGTGCCGACCCGGCGCTGGAGCCGCGCGTGGGCGGACAGGTCGGCCGCCGCGAACGGGCGTTCGAGCGCCACCAGGCCGTAGGCGTCCAGCCCCTCCAGCGCCGCCAGGTGCTCGGGCGACTCGGTGTAGGCGTGCCCAGCGTCCGCGACGATCGCCAGTGCCGGGAACGCCTGCCGGATCGCCCGCACCGGTTCGATGTCCCAGCCCGGCCGCACGTCCAGCGTGATCCGGGTGTGCCCGGCGCCGACCGCCCGGTTGACCCGGCCCGCCACCGTCTCCAGCAGCGGCTCGGGCGACAGCCGCGCGCCCGTCACGATCGAGGTGCGGGTGCCGCCGAGCGCGTGCGCGAGCGGCATCCCCCGGCCCCGGCACCACAGGTCCCAGCAGGCCGTGTCGATCGCGGCGGCGGCGTCCCGGCAGCCGAGGTCCACGGCGGCCGACGCGTCCTCGGGCCGGTCGAGCTGGAGCCCGATCAGGGCCGGGCCCATCCGCTCCTCGATGTCGGTCCAGGCGCGTCCGGGGCCGTCGTCAGGGCCCCGGCCGCCCGCGCCGCCGCGCCCGCCGCCGGACCGGCCGTTCGGCGCCGCCGGCACCGAGACCTCGCCCCAGCCCACCGCGCCGTCGGCGCCGGCGAGCCGGATCAGGATGCTCTCCGGACGCCGGCCGCGCGGCATCGCCACCCGGAAGGCGTCGCAGCCGTGGATCTGGGGCACCCGCACCCGCCCCCTCGTGATCGGAAGTGTTCCCTCCCCATGATCCCCCCTCCGGGGACCGGGAGGACACCTCCGCGCCGAGGTGGGAGCGCGTGGCGGGGACCCCGCGGCGCGGGCCCCGCGGGGAGAGCGGCCCGCCCGCCTTGTCAGGACGTGGGGGAGCGGCGGAAACGGCGGAGCGGGCGCCGGACGTAGCCGCCGTCGTCCAGGCCCGCCAGGCGCTCGAACGGGTTGTAGGACGAGTAGTCGCCGCACAGCGCGAACGACGCCCCGGCGGCGGCGAGGTAGAGCGGGATCATCACGGGACCCAGGCAGAACGCGTACTGGGTCGCGTGCCGTCCCTCATGGCGCAGCAGGGCGGGCCGGTCGAGCAGGCCCGCCGCGTCGCCGCGCACCAGGATCACGTTGCCGACGGTGAAGGCGGGCGCGGCCGGGAGCGGCAACCGGTACCCGCCGGCCACCAGCAGCCCGGCCGGCGCGCCGGCCGGGCGCGGGCCGCGGGCCCCGGCTGCCGCGAGGAGCAGCCCGAGCGGCGTGGAGAGGTTGACCGCGTTGACGATCTGGCGGAGCCGGTGCGCCGGTTTCACGGCCCCAGTGTGCTCCGGGACGGCGCCGCGCCGCGAGACCCCCGCCCGGGGGTCTCGCGGCGCGGGGAGGTCAGGGGCAGGTGGCGTCGAGGGACGTCGGCTTGCTCTCGCCGCCGGGCTTGTGCGTCGCCTGGCCGCTCGGCGCGGCCGTGGAAGCGCCGGCGGACGGCGTGCCGGGCGACGGGGCGCCGGCGGACGGGGAGGCGTTCGCGGCGCCGCTCGACGACGCGCTGGGGGAGGGGCTCGAGGCGGGCGGGGGCGCGACGGCCTTGGCCGTCAGCTTGCGGATCAGCGCGAAGTCGGGGGCGCCGGTGCTGATCAGCGGCGGCACGAACTGGAGGCTGTTGATCTGCGCGCCGTCCTTGACCTCGTTCGACAGCGTCATCAGCGCGGGCAGCAGCTCCTGCGGGATGTCGGTGGCCAGCGTCCGCTTGGCGGCGGTGGCCAGCTTGTCGAAGCTGGTCAGCACGGTCTGCGGGTTGGCCTGCTGCGCGATCGCGCGCATCAGGCACTTCTGCCGGCCCATCCGGGCGTAGTCGTCGCTCATGGTGCGGGACCGTCCGTACCAGAGCGCCTCCTTGCCCTTCAGCGTCCGCTCGCCGGGCTGGAGCACGCCGCCCTGCAACCCGTACGGGATCGGCTCGGTGATCTTGACCTTGACGCCGCCCATCGCGTCGATGATGTCGGCGAAGCCGAACATGTCGACCAGGATGTAGTAGTCGACCGGCTGGCCGAGGATGCCCGAGATGGTCGACTTCAGCAGCTCGGGGCCGCGCTGGTTCTTCAGCGCGCCGGGCACCACGTCGGGGTGCTCCTCGGCGTACTGGTACACCTCGTTGAGCAGGCCGGGAGTGCCCGGGCCGTCGCCGGTGAAGCCGTAGGGGAACCGGTCTCGGGCCGGGCCCGCCGGCAGCTGGAAGTGCTCCAGGTTGCGCGGCAGGCTGAACAGGACGGTGTCGCCGGTCTTGGTGTCGACGCTGGCCAGGGTCATGCTGTCGGTGCGGACGCCCTCGCGGTTGGACGCGGCGTCGCCGCCCAGCAGCAGCACGTTGACCCTGGACTGCCCGTTCCACGGGTCCTTGGCGTCGACCTTGCGCCCGTTGGAGCCGCCGGTGCGGAAGATGCTCGTCAGCGCGTCCCGGTAGACGAAGGTGTTGTAGGCGCCCCACGACACCGGCACCGCCACCGCGAAGCACACCACCGCCACCGCCACCGCGCCCGCCGTGTGCGCCGGCACCGACAGGCCCGCCGGGCGGACGATCTGGTACGAGCGGATGACCACGGTGATCCAGAACAGCCCGAGCACCAGCAGCCCGACCGCGATGGTCCGCAGCCAGTCGGGGCGCACGGCCAGGTGCACCAGATCGGAGCGGTAGAACGTGCCGGCGAGGACGCCCGCCGCGACCAGCACCGTGAACAGGGCGAGCAGCAGCGCGCCGATCCAGCGGCGGCCCGTGGACAGATGCGCGACGCCCCAGACCAGGGCCGAGGCGGCCGTCAGGCCGAGCGCCCTGACCAGGCCGCGCGGTCCGTCCTGGGCGCGGTCCGACTCCGACTCCGGCTCCGTGCCGTCCTCCCGGTCACGCCGGCTCGCTGATCGCCTCGCCATGTACGCTCCGATCCCCCATCCACGGTGAATTCAGCCTCCGACTTACATTATGGACGCGCAAAACCGGGCAAGGGTTGCGTACGAGTCGACCGAATGCGGGCTGATTAGTAACTTCAGGTGCAGCTCCGGCCAAGACTATGCAATCCGGCCGCGCCGCGGGGGCCTTGATCAGATTCCCGCACGGCTCGATCCGCGAGCCGCCGGATCTGCGGGTAGTCGGGCCGCCCGGGCTGCACCAGCGGCGGGACGAACTGCACCGAGGTCACCTCGGCGTCCTTGACGCGCCCTGAGAGCTCGATCAGGGACGGCAGGAGGCTCTGCGGCAGATCGGTGCTCACCGAGGACTTGAAGGTCTGAGAGAGGTCCTGGAAGCTCCGCAGCACCGTCAGGGGGCTCGCCTGGCGGGCGATCGCCCACATCAGGCACTTCTGCCGGCCCATCCGGCTGTAGTCGCTGCTGCCGGTGCGCGACCGCCCGTACCAGAGCGCCTCCCGGCCGCCGAGCCGCCGGCAGCCCGGCCGCAGGACTCCGGCGGGCACCTGCTCGCGCGGCGCCGGGACCGCCTCGCCGACGCAGACCCGCACCCCTCCCATCGCGTCGACGATCTGCCGGAAGCTGCGCATATCGACCATCGCGTAATAGGGAACCGGGCGGCCGAGAATGTGGCCGATTGTCCGTTTGAGCAGTTCGGCGCCGGGGTCGCGGTACCGGCCGCCGCGCAGCACGGACGGATGAAGGGTGCCCTGCTGGTAGACGGCGTTGAGGAGCTCCTCCTCCGGAAACGGCACCGGGCCGTGCCCCGACCAGACCGGCACGTGTTGCAGGTTGCGGGGCAGGCTCAGCAGGACGGTGTCGCCGGTCTTGGTGTCGACGCTGGCCAGGGTCATGCTGTCGGTCCGTATCCCCGGACGGCCCACGTCGGCGTCGCCGCCGATGAGCAGCAGGTCCAGGCGGCCGGGCGGGACCGGAGCCCGCTGCGAGGCCGGGCTGGAACCGGGCGCGCCCGCCCCGCCCGCAGGCCCGGCGGGAGCGGGCCGGTCGGCGGACGCGCCGCCCGCGAACACGCTGCCGACCAGATCCCGTTGGAGGTAGGCGTACCGGGCCAGCGTCAGCGGCGGCACCGTCATCAGCAGGCACAGCACCGTCGCCGCCGAGCCCCCGGCCAGCCGCCAGGCCGGGGGCAGCCCGGCGGGCAGCAGCACGGCGTAGGAATGCGCGCCCAGCACCGCCCACAGCCCCGCCAGGAGGATCGAGGCGGTGATGAGCGCCAGCAGCCACCCTGGGCGGACGGTGAGTTGCAGCAGGCTCGCACGGGCGCTCCCGGCCACCACCGCGGCCACGGCCAGCAGCACCGCGTGGACGATGAGCAGCAGCGCGCCCGCCCGGATCCGCCCGGCCCGCAGATGGGCCACCCCGGGCAACAGCGGCGCCAGCGCGGCCAGCAGTAGCGCCTCCGCCAGCCGGGAGAGCGCGGGGGTGGCCCCGAGCGCGTCCCGGGCGGGGGAGCCCCCGGCCGCGCCGTCCCGATCCTCGTCGGCGGATCCGTCCGATCCGCCCGATCCGTCCGAGCGTTCGGCGTGCGTGCCGACCGGTCCCCCGTCGTCCATGATCCGCCCCCTATCGGGACGGAGCCCCCGCGACTCCGTCCGTGAAGGCAAAGAGTGCAGGCCAGATCACCTAAAGTGCGAAGATGATCACGGCGTGTCGCTGAATTGGCGCTGCGACGGCCCCCAGGCGGGCGCGGCCGTTCGGCCCCGGGTCACCAGCTCGTCGACAGCGGCATGCCCTCGGCGTACCCGGACGAGCTCTGGACCCCGACCGTCGCGCGCTCGTGGAACTCCTCCAGCGTGCGCGCGCCCGCGTAGGTGCACGAGCTGCGCAGCCCCGCCACGATCGAGTCGACCAGGTCCTCCACCCCGGGCCGCCGCGGGTCGAGGAACATCCGGGACGTGGAGATGCCCTCCTCGAACAGCGCCTTGCGGGAGCGCTCGAAGGGGGAGTCCTCGGCGGTGCGCAGCCGGACGGCCCGCGCGGACGCCATCCCGAAGCTCTCCTTGTAGAGCCGCCCGTCGGCGGCGCGCTGGAGGTCGCCCGGCGACTCGTAGGTGCCGGCGAACCAGGAGCCGACCATCACGTTGGCGGCGCCCGCGGCCAGGGCGAGCGCCACGTCGCGGGGGTGTCGCACCCCGCCGTCGGCCCACACGTGCCTGCCGTGCCGGCGGGCCTCGGCGGCGCACTCCAGCACGGCGGAGAACTGCGGGCGGCCCACGCCGGTCATCATCCGCGTGGTGCACATGGCGCCCGGCCCCACGCCGACCTTGACGATGTCGGCGCCCGCCTCGATCAGGTCGCGGACGCCCTCGGCGGTCACCACGTTGCCGGCCGCGACCGGGACGCCCGGGTCGAGGCCGCGGACCGCCGCCAGCGCGCTGATCATCTTCTCCTGGTGGCCGTGCGCGGTGTCGACCACGAGCAGATCGGCGCCGGCCTCCAGCAGCGCCTTGGCCTTGCCCGCCACGTCGCCGTTCACTCCGACCGCCGCCGCGACGCGCAGCCGGCCGCCCGCGTCGACCGCCGGGTCGTAGAGGGTGGCGCGCAGCGCCGCGGTCTTGGTGAGGATGCCGGAGAGCCGGCCGTCGCCGTCGACCACGGGCGCGAGCCGGTGTCCGCGCTCGTGCAGCCGGTCGAACGCCTCGCGGGGGTCGACGCCGCCGGGCAGCGTGACCAGGTCGCTGGACATGATGTCGCGGAGCTGCGCGAACCGGTCGACGCCCTGGCAGTCGGCCTCGGTCACCACGCCGACGGGCCGGTCGTCCTCGACCACGATCACCGCGCCGTGCGCGCGCTTGGGCAGCAGGGCCAGCGCCTCGCCCGCGGTGCTCGTCGGGCCGAGCCGGATCGGGGTGTCCACGACCAGGTCGCGCCGCTTGACCCAGCCGATCACGTCGGCGACCACCTCGGTCGGGATGTCCTGCGGGATCACCGCGAGGCCGCCGCGCCGGGCGATGGTCTCGGCCATCCGCCGGCCCGACACCGCCGTCATGTTGGCCACGACAAGCGGGACCGTGGTGCCGCTGCCGTCCGACGTCGACAGGTCGACCTCGAGCCTGGACCCGACCGCCGAGCGGCGGGGGACCATGAAGACATCGTTGTAGGTGAGGTCGTGAGTGACGGGCTCACCGTTCAGCAGACGCACGGCTTCTCTACACACCAATCGTCGATCAGGGTGGCTGGGCCACCGAACATTCTGTGTCATACCCGTAGATGCCCGGACCAAGCCGGAACCAAGGCCCTATATCGGGCCTGCGAAAGACCGGTGGAGGGCCTTCCGGGACGCCCCCGACCGCCTGAGGACGGTCCAGAAGCGCCCCACGGGCGCGCAGCGGCGTCGCGAGGGCCTTACGTAGGCCCGCACCCCGGGGTGACGGCGCGGTGTCTCCAGAGTGGCGTAAAGATCCCCTCCCGGAACCCCCGCGGCGGCCACCGCTTTCACCGGCGGTTCTGCTCTTAACGCAGGGGGTGGAGCAGGCGCAGTCGAATCGGGGGCAACGTGAGGTTTAGCTCTCTGTAAAGTTACCTCTTGACGTAACTGCGCCCCCGATGCACTTTTCTTACATGTGCCTCATTCGGAAGGCCGGCCCTCCGTAGGAGGCGTCACAGCAGAACACCGGGAGAGGCACATGCGAGTCACGCACCTGGGCCCGGCCGGTCGTGCCCGCCCGTGCCGCGGGCCGCCGGGCCCGCGCCGCCGCCCGCCGTCCCGCCCCCGAAGTGATCATCACCACCCCGACCGCCCCCGCCCCCCGCCGCGCCGGGCCGGTCGTGCCGGGCGGCCCGATCGGCGTTGTGCTCACGCACCGGTCGGCGCGGCGCGGCAATCGTCGCCGCGGAGACCGTACGCCGACGCTTCGACGGTCACCGGGCACCCCGAACACGAGCAAGATCAATATTTGACGTCATACCGTCCCGAAATGGAATGATCTTGCAGTTGCTGGCAGAACGCTTCATTGCATATCGAGGAGGACAGCCGTGCTGGATGCGGTCGACGCCGTGCTCGTCCGCGAGCTCCAGCGGGATGGCAGGGCGACGTTCCAGGCGCTCGCCGATCGCGTCGGGCTTTCCCGCACGGCCGTGCGGGCACGCGTGCAGAACCTCCTCGAAACCGAGGTCGTCCGGGTCGTTGGCATCGTGCACGCCGCGGTCGTCGGCGCCGAGGCGATCGGGCACGTGTCGGTCACCGTGGACGGCTCGGCCCGCAAGGTCGCCGCGGCGATCGCCGGGCACCCGGCGGTCAGCTTCACCGCGCTGACCGCTGGGCCCTACGACCTGGTCGCCCAGGTGCGCACCCGGGACGACGCCGCGCTGGCCGCGGAGGTCGACCAGATCCGGTCGGTGCCCGGGGTGCGGTGGGCCGAGGTGTTCCGCTCGGTCGCCACCGTGCGCGACACCCACGCGGTGGTGCGCGAGCTCGGCGAGATCACCCTCGACGACATCGACTGGCGGCTGCTTCAGGAGCTCCAGCGTGACGGTCGCGCCCCCTACACCCGGCTCGCGCACATCATCGGGCTGTCCCAGGCCGCCACCCGGGCCCGGGTGGTGCGGCTGATGCGCTCGGGCGTCATCCAGGTGACCGGGCTGGCCGATCCGCTCGCGCTCGGCGCCGCCGAGCTCGGCGGCTTCGGGCTGACGGTGACCGGCGGGCTCCGGCGGGCCGCGGAGGCGGTGGCCGAGCAGGAGGGCGTCCGCTACCTGGCGACCGGCTTCGGCCGCTACGACATCGTCGGCCAGGCCGAGGCGTCGTCGCGCGCGGAGCTGGTGGCCGTGCTGGACGCCGTCCGCGCGGTCCCCGGCGTCAGCGTGCGGGAGTCCTGGCACCACCTGGACGTGCTCAAGGAGTCCTACGCCGTCGAGCTGCCCGACAAGCCGCTCAACGGCGCCTGACCCCCGCCGCCGCGCCGGGCCGCCGCGTCACCGTGTCCCGCGCCGGGCCGTCCGCTCCTTCACCGGGGCGGACGGGCCGCGGCGGGGCCCGCCGGTGCCCGCGGCGCGGGCGGGAACCGGACCGGTAGCTCGGCCAGGGCACGGTGGAACGGGCCGGGCCGCCAGACCAGCCCTCCGGCCGGCACGGCGAGCTCCAGGTCGGGCAGCCGGTCCAGGACCCGCTCGATCGCGACGATGGCGATCAGCCGGGCCGGGTTCTTGGCCGGGCAGGTGTGCGGGCCGGCGCTCCAGGCCAGGTGGGCGCGGTTGCCCGCGCGGTAGGCGCCGGACCGGTCGCCGCCGGCCCGCGCCGGGTCGGTGTTGGCGGCGGCGAAGCTGATCACCACCGGCTGGTCCGCGGGCAGCCGCACCCCGGCGAAGTCGAGGTCGCGCACCGGGTAGGTGACCGCGTAGTTGGCCATCGGCGGGTCGGTCCACAGGATCTCGTCGAGGGCCTCCTCGACCGGCAGGCTCCCGCCGGACAGGTCGCCCGCGAACCGGTCGTCCGACAGCAGCAGCCTGATCCCGTTGGTGATGAGGTTCTGCTCGGGCTCGGTGCCGGCGCCGAGGAGCAGGATGAGCTGGTGCGCCATCTCCTCGTCGGTCAGCCCCACCGGATGGCCCAGCATCCACGAGGCCACGTCGGCGCCGGGCGACCGCCGCTTCAGCGCCACCAGGTCGAGCACCGCCTCGCCGAGCACGGCGTTGGCCTTCTCGGCCTCGACGCCGTCGAAGATGCCGCTCATGCCGAAGACCAGCCGGTCGCCGATCTCGGCCGGGCAGCCGAACATCTCGTTGAAGATCAGCAGCGGCAGCACCCGCGCGTACTGGGCGGCCAGGTCCGCCGCGCCGTCGGCGGCGAACGCGTCGATGAGGGCGTCGCCGTTGCGCTCCACGTGCTCGCGCAGCGTGAAGGGGTCGAGCCGGGCCAGGCTGTCGGTCACCGCCGCGCGCAGCCGCGCGTGGACGCCGCCGTCGGTCAGCAGGCAGTTCGGCCGGTACATCATCATCGGCAGGACGGGGCAGTCCGGCGCCACCGTCCGCTCCCAGCGGCGCGCGTCCTTGGGGAACGTGCCGGGGTCGCGGAGCACCTCCAGCGCCGCGTCGTAGCCGATGACGAGCGTCGCGGGCACCCCGGGCGCGAGCTCGACCGGCGCGACGGGGCCCCGCTCGCGCAGCTCGGCGTAGAACCTGTCGGGCGCGGCGTCGAACGCGGGCCCGTACATCCGCGGACGGCCCGTCCCGCCGGAACCCGGGCCCGAACCGCCGGCGGGGCCGGTGCCGGGAGCCGCGTCCGGCCCGGGCCCGGGTTCGGGTTCGAGTTCGGTCGCGGGGGCGGATGGGGGGACGGCGGCCGGGTCGGTGGTCACTCGGGCTCCTGGTCGAGGGTGAGGAGGTGGTCGACGAGGGTGATCAGCGCGCGGGTGGACGACTCGTGGTCACGGGCGTCGCAGCTCACCAGCGGGGTGCCGGGCAGCAGGTCGAGCGCCTCGCGGATCTCGTCGTCGGGGAACGCCGGGGCGGTCTCGAACCGGTTGACCGCCACCGCGTACGGCAGGCCGTGCTGCTCCAGCAGGTCCATCACCTCGAACGACTGCCGGAGCCGGGAGGTGTCGACCAGGACCAGCGCGCCGAGCGCACCGCGCGCCAGGTCGTGCCACAGCCGCTCGAACCGGCTCTGCCCGGGGGTGCCGAACAGGTACAGCACGAGCTGCTCGCTGAGCGTCAGCCGGCCGAAGTCCATCGCGACGGTCGTGGTCGTCTTGTCCGGGACGCCGGCCAGATCGTCGACGATCGCGCCGGCCTGGGTCATGCGCTCCTCGGTCCGCAGCGGGCGGATCTCCGACAGCGTGCCGACGAAGGTGGTCTTGCCGACCGCGAAGTGGCCGACGATGAGCAGCTTCACCGCGGTCCGCACGGTGTCGGGCAGGTAGACCGGCTCGGCCGCCTCAGAGGCGGGCGCGGAGTCCATCGAGCACCTCCTGGAGGAGCTGGAGCCTGGGCGGCCGGGCGGACGGTGCGGGGGCGCGGGTGGTGACGTGGCCGCTGTCCATCAGGTCCGACAGCAGCACCCGGGCGACCCCGACGGGCAGCCGCAGGTGCCCGGCGATCTCGGCGACCGACAGCGCCCCGCCGCGGCACAGCGTCACGATGCGGCGCTGCTCGGGGTTCAGCCCGGTGGTCCGGTCGCTGACCGCGATCACCAGCGTCACCAGGTCGAACACGTTGCGGCTCGGATGCGCGCGCCCGCCGGTGACCACATGCGGCCGGACCAGGGCGCGCTCGTCGCGGGGCGGCCTCATGCGGTCCGGCCGGGCCCGTGCCGCGGCGGCGTGGTCAGCTCCTTGCCGAGCCGCTGGACGAGCTCCTGGAGCCGGAACGAGACCGCCTCCATGTCGACGTGCGGGGACGCCGACACCGCCAGGTAGGCGCCCGGGCCCGCCGCGACCAGGAACACGTATCCGTCGTCGAACTCGCTGACCGTCTGCCGCCAGGGCGTGTCGGCCGCGCCGCAGAACTCGGCCGTGCTGCGGGCCAGCGACTGCAGCCCCGACATCCCGGCGGCCTGCCGCTCGGCCTCGTCGCGGCCGATCCGCTCGGAGTGCGCCATCAGCAGCCCGTCGGCCGACAGCAGGATCGCGTACCGCGTCCCGGGCATCCGCAGGGCGTCGTCGAGCATCCAGCCGAGCTTGTTGTGACCGGCGCCGGCGCTCTGGTCCATCGTCTCGTTCATGGCCGGGGGTCCTTCCGTTCGCTATCGGGCGGTGGGGCGGCGCGTCCGGACCGGGTGCCGCGCTGCCAGGCGCCGAGCCCCGCGGCGGTCGCCCTGGCCGGGCGGACGGGCGGGCCGCCGGTCTCAGGGGGCGGCCCGCCCGGTCCGGGTGCGGCCTTCCCGGCGGCGCTCGCGCGCGTCCTCTTGGGCAGGCCGCCGGCCGTGGTCGGCGCGGACGGGTCGAGAGGGGCCTCGAAGTCCGGGGGCTCCGCCGGCGCCCGGCGGGCCTGCGCCGCTCCGGAGGCCACCGCGGCGGCCTCCGGAGCGCGCGGCTCCTCGGGGACGTCCGTCAGCAGCTCGCTGGGCAGGAACACGACCGCGCGCACGCCGCCGTACGGCGACCGGGTGTCGACCGAGACGGTGAACCCGTACCGCGCGGCGAGCACCCCCGCCACCGCGAACCCCACCTGGGGCGGGTCGCCGAGCCCGTGCACGTCGGCCGCGCGCTCCCCCGACAGCAGCCGGGTCGCGTGCTGGATCTCCTCGGTGTCCATCGCGACCCCGGCGTCGTCGATCATGATCGCGATGCCGTTGTGCGTGTTCCGCACGTTGACCTCGACGGCGGTGTCGGGCTGCGAGTGCCGCGCCGCGTTGTCCAGCAGCTCGGCGACGGTGAGCACGACCGGCTCCACCGCGCGGGCGGTGACCGCCGCGTTCACCGGCGAGTGCACCTCCACCCGCAGGTAGTCGCGGATCCGGGAGGTCGCGCCGCGCACCACGTCGCTGAGCGTGGACGCCGCGCGCTGTTGGCCGGGCCACGAGCCGCACAGCACCGCGGTGGCCTGCGCGCGCCGGCCGAGCTGGGCGTTCATGTGGTCCAGCCGGAGCAGGTCCGAGAGCGTGTCGGGGTCGTCGTGCCGGTCCTGCATGTTCGACAGGACGAGCTGCTGCTCGCCGGCCAGGCTCTGCACCGAGCGCATCGCCCCGCGCAGCGCCGACTTGGCCGACTGGTCGGCGCGGGCCCTGACCCGCTCGACCGAACCGGCGACCAGCTCCATGGCCGCGTCGATGCCCTGCTCGTACACCGGCCCGAGGCGGCGCGCGTCGTGCAGCGGGCCCGACACCGTCACCGCCGGGTTGTGCAGCGACTCCAGCAGCTCGGGCAGGCGCGTCCCGGCCAGGTGCCGGACCTCCTGGTCGCGGGCGTCCAGGTCGGCGCGCAGGGCGGTGTTCTGTCTGCGCAGGCGGAGGGTGGCGCGCCGCTCCCGGGTCAGGAGCACCGCGGTGGCGGCGATGCCGGCGACCGAGCAGAAGGTCGCCATGGCCAAGAGGAATTGCTCCATCTGATCCTCGTGCGCTACGGGGGTTGGAGGGGTGGCGTGCCATGGTGGCACGACCTGACGCGCCGTGGTCAGCGTGTCCCGAGATCGCTCGCCCCGCCGCCCGCCCCGGCGCCCGACGGTCGCGCCCGACCGGTGGGAGCGTGTCGCGGGCCGCGGGGGACGGCGTCCGAGACGATAGGGCGGCGGCCGGGGACGCACTTGCACGGACGCGCACGGATCTTGCCGTGGCGCGCAGCGAGGCCCGATGACCTCGGGTCCCGATCCGCTCACGATCTGCGGGAACCGCCGAACGGCGGCCGGAGACCGCATTACGCTGCCGCCGTGGGCGCCGCGCTCCGGCGGGGGCGGCGCCAGACCGTCAACGCCGGTCCGGGCGGGCCGGAGGGAGGGTGCCCCCGGTGTCCGGACCGACCTATGCCGTCGAGGCGTCCTCGACCGACGACGTGCCGGCGCGCGACCGCGCCGAGTTCTGGAGCGAGCAGACCGCGTCCTACCAGTCGCGGATGACCTGCGAGTATCCGCGTGCCGGCGACTTCAGCGGCGGGTCGGTCCGGCAGCGCAGCCGGAACCACCAGCTCGTCCGGTTCTGGTCGGGGCCCGTCGGCTACCGGCGGACCGCGCGGCAGATCGGCCGCGACGCCGACGGCGACTACCGGCTGCTGCTCCCGCTCGCCGGCGGACTGGCCGTCCGGCAGGGCGACCGGGAGGCGCGGCTCGCGCCGGGCTCTGGGGCGCTGGTCCCGTTCGGCGAGCCGTTCGAGGCGGTGCAGGCGCCCGGCACGCAGGCGTTCATCATGACGATCCCCGCCCGCGAGGTGGACGGCCCGCTGAACCGGGCGGCGCCGCTGCCCGCCGGGCTCGACTTCACCACCGGCCTCGGCCGGGTGGCCGGCGCGATGCTGACCGGCCTGCACGAGGAGCGCGCGGCGCTCACCGGCACCGGGTTCGACGCGGTGTGCGACCGCCTGGTCGAGCTACTGTGCATGCTCGCGGCGGGCGACGACCGCCCGTCCGCGCCGGGCCGGCTCGCCGAGGTCGAGGCGCTGGTCCGCCGGCAGATCCGCCGCCGCGCCGCCGACCCGGGGCTGAACGGCGCCGCGGTCGCGCGCGAGCTCGGCTGGTCGCTGCGCCAGGTCCAGCTCGCCCTCCAGCAGGCCGGGACCACCCCGCGCGACCTGATCCGGGACGAGCGGCTGAAGCTGGTGCACGACCGGCTCGGCAGCCCCCGGCACCGGCACCTGACCATCTCGGAGCTGGCGGCGGCGTCGGGCTTCTCGTCCGCGAGCGCGCTCAGCACCGCGTTCCGGCGGCGGTACGGCGTCAGCCCGCGCGACCTGCGGCCCGAGGCGGTCAGTCGCGGCTGAGGGCCGCCTCCTCCAGGTCGAGCTCGTGCAGGACCCGGTCGAGCACCTCGTCGTCGATGCGGCGCTCGTCGCGCATCCGCACGAACACCCGCCGCTCGGCGGCCAGCATCTCGCGGCGCAGCCGGCGGTAGGTGGCCGACGGGACCTCCTCGCCCTCGGGGCCGGTGCCGCCGCCGAGCCGCTCCCAGGCGCGGAGCTGCCGGTGCTCGGCGAGGCCCCGCAGCCGCTGCACCACGTCCTCGTCGAGGGTCTCGGCCGCGCTGACCTCCTCCAGCCGGTCCAGCGCGGCCTGGGCGGCGGCGTGCTGCGCACCCGCCTCCGCGACGGTGTCGGTGTACCGCTCGCGGGCGCTGCCGATCCCGAGCGCGCGGATCAGCGGCGGGAAGGTCAGCCCCTGCACCAGCAGCGTGCCGAGGACGGTGGTGAAGGTGAGGAAGAGGATCAGGTCCCGGCCCGGGAACGGATGCCCGTCGTCGGTGCCGAAGGGGATCGCGAACGCGGCGGCCAGCGACACCACCCCGCGCATCCCCGCCCACGAGAGGACCACGTTGCCGCGCCAGCCGATCCGGGCGTCGGGCCGCCGCCGCGCCGACAGCCACAGCGGGACGTACCAGGCGGGGAACACCCAGGCGAACCGGGCCAGCACCGTCGCGCCGAGGACGGCCAGCGCCCACCCGGCGAGCTCGGCCCGGCCGTGCCCGGACAGGCCGTCGATCACCGGCGGCAGTTGGAGGCCGATCAGCAGGAACACCACCGACTCCAGCAGGAACACCATGATCTTCCAGAAGGACTGGCCGATCAGCCGGGTCACCGCCGTCGTCTCGGTGGACCGGTGCCCGAGGTACAGGCCGCTGACCACCACCGCGATCACGCCGGAGGCGTGCACCGCCTCGGCGATCAGGTACGCGGCGAACGGCGCCGCCACCGCGACCCCGTTCTCCACCAGCGGGTCCTTCAGCCGGGTCCGCAGCCAGTGCAGCGGCGGCCCGAGCAGCAGCCCGACCGCCGCGCCCGCGACCGCCGCGAACAGGAACCGCCCGACGCCGCCGGTGAAGCTGAAGCCCGCGCCGACCGCCGCGGCCACCCCGACCCGGAAGATCGTCAGCGCGGTCGCGTCATTGAACAGGCTCTCGCCGAGCAGGATCGTCACCAGCCGCCGCGGCAGCCCGAGCCGCTGCGCCACGCTCACCGCGGCGACCGCGTCCGGCGGCGCCACGATCGCGCCCAGCACGAACGCCGCCGGGAGCGGGAGGCCCGGCACCAGCAGGTAGGCGGTGCACCCGACCGCGAAGGTGGTGAACAGCACCAGCCCGACCGACAGCAGCGCGATCGGCCGCACGTTCTCGCGCAGGTTGTAGTAGGAGCTCTGCCACGCCGCTGAGAACAGCAGCGGCGGCAGGAACACGTAGAGGACGAACTCGGGGTCGAGCCTGAACTCGGGCACCCCGGGCAGGAACGCGACCAGCAGTCCCGCGATCACCAGCACCAGTGGCGCCGACAGCCCGGCCCGCCGTGCCGCCGCGGCCACCACCAGGGCGCTGACCGGCACGGCCAGCAGCCACAGCGCATGCGTCGTCTCCACGGGCCGATCATGACATGGGGCGGCTCCCCGCGCGGCACCGCGGGCCCGCTGCCGCCGGGCCCGCCGGTGGCCGGGCGTGCAGGTGGCCGGGCGTGCAGGTGGCCGGGCGTGCAGGCGGCCGGGCGTGCCGGGGGAGCGGACGTCAGTGGTGGTCGCGGCCCCGGGCGTCCCGGGTGGTCTCCTTGGCGAAGGACAGGAAGTCGCGCGCCACCGGCGAGAGCGGCCGGTGCGCGTGCACGAGCCCGATCGTCCGGGTGATCGGCGGCATGAACGACCGGACCGTGACGCCCTCGGTGTCGTCCAGCCGGTTGCGGTACCAGAGCAGCGAGCCCATCCCGGCGCGCACCCAGCCGATCCAGGATCCGCGCTCGTCGGACTCCATCGCCGCCACCGGGGTCGCGCCGAGCCGCCTCAGCAGGTGGTCGATCTCGGCGCGGCCGGTGCCGCCCCGGGCGGGCAGCACCAGCCGCATGCCGTTCAGCGCGGCGGGCGGAACCGGGTCGCGCAGCCTCAGGCCCGGCGGCGAGACCAGCACGACCTCCCGCTGCTCGAACGGGTGCGCGGACAGGTCGCCGGGCACCGGCAGATCCGTCAGCGCCAGGTCGGCGCGGCCGGTGCGGAGCGCCCCGGCGACCTCCTCGCGGCTCTCCCGGCGGATCACCCGCACCCGCACGGCGGGCTGGTCGCGGGCGAACCTCGGGATCAGCCGCCCGGTCAGCTCGGGTTCCAGGGACGGGGTGGCCGCGACGCGCAGCTCGGCGCCGCGCCCGCCGGCGCGGGCCACCGCCAGGCTCTCGATCGCCTCGACGGCGTCCAGCGCGACCCGGGCCTCGCGGACCACCCGCTCGCCGACGGGGGTCAGCACCACTCCGCGGCCGGACCGGGCGAACAGCTCCACCCCGAGCTCCCGCTCGAGCTCCCGGACGGCCCGCGACAGCGCGGGCTGGGCGACGTAGAGCGCCTGGGCCGCCGACGTCATCGTTCCGTGGTCGGCGGTGGCCACGACGTACCGCAGCTGCCGCAGATTCATGCCCTTGACCGTATGACAACGAACCGATCCGGTCCTGGACATAGCCGGAATCGGACCTGAGGTTTGCCAGCCGATGGTGACGGCCCGCCGGCGGCACGCCCGCCGCCCGGACGCGCGGCGGTGCCCCGGAGCGGCGCCTGGCCGGCGCGGTTCCGGAGTGACAGGGCCGCCGGTCAGGAGGCCGGACGGGGGTGCGCGGCCTCCGGATCGGGTTGCAGGGGAGGGGCGCCCAGCGCGCAGTGTCTCTTGGTGTCGGGCTCGTGCTGGTGGTCGGGCGCGGACCTGAGCGCGTCGTTCCGCACCGTGAGGAAGCTCAGCACGGATCCGGCGGCCAGGAACCCCCCGCACGTCATCATCGCCAGCCGGAACCCGTGGGAGAACTTGGCCGGGTCGTTGAAGGCGTCGCCGGTCAGCCCGGTCAGCGGCGGGATCGCGGCCACCGCGAGCAGGCCCGCCGCCCGCGCCACCGCGTTGTTGACGCCGCTCGCGACGCCCGCGTGCCGGACGTCGGCGGTGGCCAGCACGGTCGCGGTCAGCGGCGCCACCACGGCCGCCAGGCCGAGCCCGAACACCACGACGGCGGGCAGCACGTTCCACACGTACGACGAGCCCGGGCCGGTCTGCCCGACCAGCACCATCCCGGTCGCCGCGACCAGCAGGCCCACGGTCATCGGCAGCCGCGGCCCGATCTTCTGGGCGAGCGCGCCGGCCCGCGCCGACAGCATCAGCATCAGCACCGTGACCGGCAGCAGCGCGGTGCCCGCGGCGATCGGCGAGAACCCCGACACCACCTGGAGGTCCAGCACGAACAGGAAGAACAGCACGCCCATCCCGCCGTACATGACGAACGTGATGACGTTGACGGCGGAGAACTGCCGGGACGCGAACACGTCCAGCGGCAGCATCGGCTGGGGCACCTCGCGGGCGGAGCGCCTGCCCCACAGGCGCCGACGCCGCCCGCGGGCCCGCTCGACGGCGACGAACGCCACCGCCGCGACCAGCCCCACCGCCGCCGCCGTGCCGACCACCCGGGGGGAGACCGCGCCCCCGGGCGCCTCGGTGAGCGCGTAGGTCGTCCCGGCCAGGGCCAGCGCGGCCAGCACCGCGCCCGTCACGTCGAAGCGCCCCCGCGCCCGCGGATCGACGCTCTCGGGGACGTGCCGCACCGTCACCAGCACCACCACCACCGCGAGCGGCACGTTGAGCAGGAACACCCAGCGCCAGCCCGCCGCCTCGACCAGCCAGCCGCCGGCGAACGGGCCGATCGCGCCGGCCACCCCGCCGAACCCCGACCAGGCGCCGACCGCCCGCGGCCGGTCGTCGGCGGCGAACGACGCCTGGATGATCGCCAGTGAGCCCGGGGTGAGCAGCGCCCCGCCCATACCCTGGAGCGCCCGCGCCGCCACCAGCATCGGGACGTCCTGGGCCGCGCCGCACAGCACCGAGGCCGCCGCGAACCACACCACGCCGATCAGGAAGACCCGGCGCCGCCCGAACCGGTCGCCGAGCGAGCCGCCGAGCAGGATGAACCCGGCCAGCGTCAGCGTGTAGGCGTTCACCGTCCACTGGAGCCCGGCCATGTCGGCGTGCAGGTCGCGGGCCAGCCGGGGCAGCGCGACGTTGACCACCGTCGAGTCGAGCAGCGCCACGCTCGACCCGAGCACGGTGGCCAGCAGGATCCACCGGCCGGCGCCCGTCCCGAGGCGGACCTCGGGCATCAGACGATCAGATCATCGGCGAAGCACCAGCGCCAGTCCTCACCCGGCTCGAACGACCGGACGACCGGATGCCCCTCGCCCCGGTAGTGCGCGGTCGCGTGCCGCATCGGCGAGGAGTCGCAGCAGCCCACGTGCCCGCAGCTCAGGCACAGCCGCAGGTGCACCCAGCGGGTGCCCTCAGCGAGGCACTCCTGGCATCCCTGCGGGGTCCGCGGTGCGGGATCCTCGTCCGGCAGCAGCCGCACATGTTCACACGTTGCCATAAGGGCATCGTCGCACGGCGCCGCCGGACGGCTCACCAGTGGTCCGGGCTGATCGGCTCGTCCTCGGGCCGGGACGACCCCGACAGCAGCCGCAGGTCCGACTCGACCATCATCGTCACCAGCTCGGCGAAGGCGACCCGGGGCTCCCAGCCGAGCTGCTCGCGGGCCTTCTTCGGGTCGGCGCACAGCAGGTCGACCTCGGCGGGCCGGGTGTACTTGGCGTCCAGTACCACGTGCTCCCGCCAGTCGAGGCCCACGCTGGAGAAGGCGAACTCCACCAGATCGCGCACCGACTGCGTCTGGCCCGTTCCGATGACGAAGTCCTCGGGTGTCTCCTGCGCGAGCATCAGCCGCATCGCGCGGGCGTAGTCGCCGGCGAAGCCCCAGTCGCGGCGGGCCTCCAGGTTGCCCAGGCGCAGCTCGGAGGCCAGGCCCAGCTTGATGCGGGCCGCCCCGAGCGAGACCTTGCGAGTGACGAACTCCGCGCCGCGGCGCGGCGATTCGTGGTTGAACAGGATCCCGCTGACCGCGTACATCCCGTACGACTCGCGGTAGTTCTGGGTGATGTAGTGCCCGTAGCTCTTGGCCACGCCGTACGGGCTGCGCGGGTGGAAGGGCGTCCTCTCGTTCTGCGGAGTCTCGCGGACCAGGCCGAACATCTCCGAGGACGACGCCTGGTAGAAGCGGATCTGCGCGCGCGCGGGAGTGCGCGAGGAGCTGATCCCCGACACCACCCGGATCGCCTCGAGCGTCCGCAGCACGCCCATCCCGGTGACCTCGGCGGTCAGCTCCGCCTGCTGCCACGACATCGGGACGTAGGAGATCGCACCCAGGTTGTAGACCTCGTCGGGCTGGACCCGCTCCACCGCCGAGATCAGGCTGCCCTGGTCGAGCAGGTCGCCGGTGGTGATCTGGACGTCGCCGATGTGCTTGCGGAGCCGTGACACGTGCGGGTTCGCCTGACCGCGCACCAGGCCCCAGACCTCATACCCACGCTCCAGCAGATGCTCGGCGAGGTACGAGCCGTCCTGCCCGGTGATGCCGGTGATGAGTGCTCGCCTGGACAGCGGATCCTCCATGGCTGGTTGGGTCGGGCGACGGGGCCCACCACGGGTTGCGCCCGCAATGAGTGTGGAGGACGAGATTAGCGATCCCCCGCGAATGCCGACACGGGAGGGCGCCGTTTGCACCGAATTCGTTTCTAGTATCCGGGATCTTCTGGTCCGGCGCCACGGCGGGCGTGGCGCGCGGCGGTCCCGATGTGCGACGGTGTGGTCATCATGAGGTGCCCGAATGCCGCGTCCTGACTCCGGCCCGCCCGCCGGAACCCCCGCCGCCGTGCCCGCCGCGACGGCCGGGCTGCCGCCGCTGCGGCTGAACGGCCGCGCGCTCGGCCGGTTCGCGATCATGGGGGTGGTGAACCGCACCCCCGACTCCTTCTTCGACCGGGGCGCCACCTTCGGGTTCCGCGCGGCCCTGGACGCCGTCGCCCGCGCCGTCGACCAGGGCGCCGACATCGTCGACATCGGCGGGGTGAAGGCCGGCCCCGGCGACGAGGTGGACGTGGCCGAGGAGCTGCGCCGGGTGGTGGACGTGGTCGCCGCCGTCCGGGACCGGCATCCGGACGTGGTGATCAGCGTCGACACCTGGCGGGCGGAGGTCGGCGAGGCGGTGGCCGCCGCGGGCGCCGACCTGCTCAACGACACCTGGGGCGGCCCCGACCCCCGGCTGGCCGAGGTGGCCGCCGCCCACGGCATCGGGCTGGTCTGCGCGCACGCGGGCGGCCTGGAGCCCCGGACCCGGCCGCACCGGACCGGCTACGCCGACGTGGTCGCCGACGTGGCCCGGCACGTCACCGCCGAGGCGCGGCGCGCGGCGGACCTCGGCGTCCGGCGGGACGCGATCCTCATCGACCCCGCGCACGACTTCGGCAAGAACACCCGGCACTCCCTGGAGATCACCCGCCGGCTCGGCGAGCTCACCGCCACCGGCTGGCCGGTGCTGGTCGCGGTGTCCAACAAGGACTTCATCGGCGAGACCCTCGGCCGCCCCGTCGACCAGCGCGGCGTCGGCACGATGGCGGTGCTGGGCGTCTCGGCGAGGCTCGGCGCCCGCGTCTTCCGCGTCCACGACGTGGCCGGCGCCCGCCGCGCCCTCGACGCCGTCGCGGCCCTCGGTCCCTGACCCGCCCGGACCGGGCCCGCCGGGTCCGGTCCGGCCCGCACCGGGCGCGTGGTCCGGCACGCGCGGACGGTCAGGGGGCGGTGGCCTCGCGGCGGCGGGCCCGGTAGGCCGCCACGTGCATGCGGTTGCCGCAGGTGCGGCTGTCGCAGTAGCGGCGGCACCGGTTGCGGGACAGGTCGACCAGCACCCGCGCGCAGTCCGGCGCCTCGCAGGTGCGCAGCCGCTCGAGCTCGCCCGCCGCCACCACGTACGCCAGCGCCATCCCGCAGTCGGCCGCCAGGTGCTCGCCCATCGGCGCGCCCGGGGCGAAGAAGTGCACGTGCCAGCTGTAGTCGTCGTGGTCGGTCAGGTGCGGGGTGGTGCGCACCTCGCCGATGACCTCGTTGACGAGCCGGACCGCGGTCGGCACGTCCGGCGCCTCGAACACGGCCTGGAACCGGGCGCGCAGGTCGAGCACCCGGGCCAGGTCGCGCTCCGACAGCGTCCGGATGCCGCTGAACCGATTGCGCTCGACGAACTCGCGCAGGTCCGTCGGCCCGCCGAGCCGCTCGGCGCCGGACGTCGCGGGGGCGGTGTTGATCAGATCGACGACGATGGCGAGCGCGTGCTCGGTGTCATGGGTGAAGATCACGATGACTCCAGTCTCGGGGGACCGGGAGGCGGCCGGGCGCCCGACGCCGCCGGGACCGGCCCGCGGCCCGCTCTCACCCTATGACGCCCGCCCCGGTCGGCGCGGCGGCCCCGAACGGGCCCGCACCACCCCGGGGCGGGGCGGCCGTCAGTGCGCGTAGTAGGGGTCGGCGACCACGGGGTAGAACGCGTCGACGTGCTGGATCCGCATCGTGACCGTCTGGCCGTCGAGGGTGTAGTCGGCCTTCACCGGCCGGAACATCGAGTCGGACGCCCACGGGTTGTAGAGGCGCCCGACCGTCGCGCCGTACCGCAGGTGCACGACGTCGTAGCCGCCGGAGGGCATCGACTCCAGCGCCAGGCCGTCGGCGAGCGAGATCGGGAAGCGGAACTCCGTCGGGGCGTCCGCCCCGTGGATCACCGTGAGCAGCCGGACCCCGCCGGCCGTCGTCTGCGCCACGATGTCGGTGTCGACGTCGACCCCTCCATAGACGCGCAGGCTCGGGCGGAGCACCTGCCCGACGGTGTCGGCCGCCGCGGTGTCGATCCCGATGTGGATGCGCTGGCCGTCCTTGGTCGGCACCCACACCCCGTCGCGGGCGCGCTGTCCCCAGCCGACGTCGGGGTTCTCCTGCTCCTGGGGCTCGTTCTTGCCCCGGGCGACCAGAATTCGTGAGGCGGCGCTTATCGCCGCGGCAGCCCCGTCCTGTGCATGCCTCATGGCGGGCCCCCTCGCCTTCTTCCATCACAAACGTGACATCACACTGTTTCGGGTTTACCACGGGGGAGCAAGGTGGGACGGCGCGTCGCCGGCCGATGGTCGCTATGTAACGTTTGCCCCGTGCGACGTTGGACCTTACACCACGCTTATCCGTTGCGGCCCGGCGCGTAACTAGGATGTAGGCGGCAGTACCGGCCGCAGAGGAGTGATCAGGGGCATGGCAGCGCAGCACCCGTCCGGCACGATCCGCATCGCCGAACTGCCCCCGGACGAGCAGGCCGCCGTGCGCGCCACGCTGCGCCACGCCACGCCGCTGCACGACCTGCTCGGCCTGGAGGTCGTCGAGATCGGCGACCGGCACGCGGTGCTGTCGATGCCGGTCCGCGAGCAGGCGTTCAACAGCACCGGCAACCTGCACGGCGGCGCCATCGCGACGCTGATCGACGTCGCGGCCGGCAGCGCCGCCGCCCGCGGCGGCGGCTTCGAGCCCGGCCGCCAGAGCCTGGTCACCGCCGACCTGCATGTGCGCTACCTGGGCCGTCCGCACGGCGAAGAGGTGTTCGCGCGCGCGGAGGTGCTCAAGGCGGGCCGCCAGCTCGTCATCGTCGACTGCCGGGTGACCGACGCCGAGGACCGCATCATCGCCGCCGCCGACTTCTCCATGATGCTCGTCCCACTCCGCCGCCCGCTCCGCCCGGTCGCCACCGCCAAGGACACCGACCCCGACCTGTAGCCGTCCGGAAAACGCGTTGCGGCAGATCATCGGGGCGCGCATCCTGAAGTACGTCGGCGTGAGCCGGCAGCGCGAAGGGGTGAGCCACCGGTTGGGCGGCTGGTCTCCAAATCCAGCGGAAAGTGGGTTCGACTCCCACCGCCCCTGCGCAGTGCTCATCCGGGCTTGTGGTGTAACGGGAACACGGCTGCCTTGCACGCAGCCGATCAGGGTTCGATCCCCTGCGAGTCCACGCGGTGACAGGTGCGGCATGAGGTCCGGCGGCGATTCTCCGGGCCCCCGTTCCGCAGAATCGGATCGGGTTTCCAGACCCGGTTTCGCCGCGCCCGGGAGGGCTGGCCGAACGGCAAGGCAGCAGTTTCGAAAACTGACGTCGAGGTGAAACTCGAAGGGGTTCGACTCCCTTGCCCTCCGCGACGCGAGGCCGGCCTCCGCGCGCCGAAGGGAATTCCCGGGAATCCCGATCGGTGCGCGGGGGTCCCCGCGGTCACGGCGGCCGGCGCGGCCGGTTCCGGTCTCAGCCCGCGGCGGCCGAGGCGAGCCCCGCCCGCGCGGCACCGGCCGCGGGCGCGCCGTCCGTCCCGGCGAGGTCGGTGAGGACCTCGGTGAGGCGGTCCAGGGAACCGGCGATCCAGGGCAGCGCCGCCGGGTCCGGGGCGGCCAGGGCCGCGAGCCGCTGCTCGTCGTTCTCCCCGTACAGCAGGCTCGGCGCCACCCGCATCCGCAGCGCCTCGGCGGGCTCACCGAACGAGCTGCCGGGCAGGATGCCCACGCCGTACCGCTCCAGCAGCAGCTCGGTCAGCCCGGCGGCGGTGCCCACCCCGTGGACCTCGCGCAGCCTCTCGCGGAGCGGCCCGAGGTCGGGGTAGACGTAGAAGGCCGCCTGCGGGCGCGGCACGTTCGCCCCGGCCGCGGCGAACCGGTCGGCCACCGCGTTGGCCACCGCGGCGTGCAGTCGGCTGCTGCGGTCGACGTGCTCGACCAGCTCGGGCGGCTCGGCGAAGGCATAGGCGGCGGCGTGCTGCATCGGCGCCGGCGGGCTCGACCACAGCTCGCTCGCGATGCCGAGCAGGCTGGCGCGCAGCGCGGTGCCGAACGGGCTGTCGGGCAGCCGCGCCACGCCGAGCCGCCAGCCGCCGGCGGCCAGATGCTTGCTCAGCGCGGTCGTCACCACGGTCCGCTCCGGCGCGAACCGGGCGGGGCTGGTCACCTGGCGGGTCCGGTCGTGCACCAGGTCGCGGTAGATCTCATCGGAGATGATCACCAGATCGTGCTCGCGGGCCACCTGGCAGAGCCGGCGGACGGTGTCCTCGGACGCGAGCGTCCCGGTGGGGTTGTCGGGCAGCGTCACGATGACGGCGCGGATCGGCCGTCCGGCCGCGCGGGCGCGCACCGCGGCGTCGGCGAGGAGCGCCGGGCTGGGCACGCCGCCCTCGCCGGGGGGCGTCGAGATGCGCACCGGCTCGGTGCCGACCAGCGCGGCCTGCGCCGCGTAGGTGACCCAGCTCGGCGCCGGGACGGCGATGTCGCCGCCGAGCGCCATGAGCAGGCCGAAGAGCAGCGACTTGCTGCCCGGCCCGGCGACGACGAAGGCCGGGTCGGTGGGCAGGCCCCGGCGGCTCCAGTAGCCCGCCGCCGACGCCCGCAGGGCGGCGGACCCGGCGACCGGGCCGTACGCGCCCTGGCCGGCGGCGGCGGCGAGCTCTCTGGTCAGCGCCGGATGTATGGGGATCCCGGCCTCTCCGAAACCGAGGGGGAGGACGCGCATCCCCGCACGGCGCTTGCGGGCGATGGCCTCGTTGATGGCCAGCGTCGGAGAGAGGGCGACCGGGCGGAGGCGGGTCAGCGGCGACCGGGCGGCGGCGGACTGGGTCTGGGCAGGCATCGATGCTCCAGGGCATGACGAGATGGCGGAAGGTGGAACGGAATTTCCCCGTGTTGCGCCCCGGCCGGGTACCCATCCATGCTCGCCTCCCTCCCAGCATCAGCACAAGCGAGTCTCATCGATGCTGACCGTAAGATGAAGTGATGCTAGAAGTTCGCAGACTGCGCTTGCTCGCCGAATTCGCCCGCCGCGGCAGCATCGCGGCGACCGCCGCGTCGCTCGGGTACACGCCCTCGGCGGTGTCCCAGCAACTGGCCGCGCTGGAACGCGAGACGAAGGCCGCGCTCCTGGACCGCACCGCCCGCAGCGCCGAGCTCACCGACGCCGGACGGCGCCTCGCCGGGCGCGCGGAGGAGATCCTCACCCTGGTCGAGGCGGCCGAGGCGGAGCTGTCGGCGCAGGCCGACACCCCGATGGGCCGGGTGGTGGTCACCGCCTTCCCCACGGTGGCGGTGGCCTTCGCCCCGGCGCTGGCGCACAGCCTGGGGGATCATCCGGGCCTGACCTTCGTCCTGCGGCAGACCCGGCACGGCGGCGGCATCCGGCAGGTGCAGAGCGGCGAGGTGGACATCGCGCTGATCGACGACTGGACGGGCAAGGCCCCCGAGCAGGCGCCCGCCGCGCTGGAGTTCTTCCACCTGCGCCGCGACCCCCTGGTGCTGGTGGTGCCCACCTCGCACCCGATGTCGGACCCCGAGCGCCCGGTCGACCTCCAGGAACTGCGCGAGGAGCCGTGGATGGCGGCGCCGCCCGGCGAGCCCTCCCGGCAGGCGGTCGAACGGCTCCTGGACGGCGTCGGGGGCGCGCGCCCGGTCCCGTGGGAGTTCGAGGGCCTGCACACGATCCTGAGCCTGGTGGCCCGGGGCATCGGCATCACCGCCGTCCCGGAGCTGACCCTGGCCGCGGGTGACCAGGGCGTCGCGGTCCGGCGGCTCCCCGACCGCGCCCTGTCCCGCGACGTGTACGCGGTCATCCGGACCGCGAGCGTGCGCCGGCCCTCGGTGGCGGTCACCCTCCGCGCGATCTACGCCGCCGCCCACGAGACCCGCCCCGCGTCCCCGGAGACCTGACCCGCCCGGCGTGTCCTGGGGCGTCGTGGACCGTTGTGGACCGTTGTGGGCTGTCTAGGGCAGGGTGGGGGTTTTGGGGGAAATGCGAAACTGTGCGGCGGGGGCCCGATCCTCACGTACCGTGGAGCGGGTCGTGAGCACGTCCGAGCCGGGCACGTCCCACCCGAGCCCGCCGAAACGGAGGCGCAGCGCTTGATCGACCGACCGGCAGACCCTCCCGCCGCGGAGGCGCGGCCCGCCCCGGCGCACGGGGGCGGGCATCACGGGTTCGAGCTGCCCCGGCTCACCGCGATGCTCCGGCACGCGCTGCCCCGGTTCGTGGAGGGCGTGATCGCCCCGGTCGCCGTCTTCTACGCCGCGTTCGCCCTGCTCGGCCTGAACGGCGGGCTGGTCGCCGCCGTGGCCTGGGTGTACGGGGGCATCGCCTGGCGGCTCCTGCGCGGAAACAAGGTCACCGGGTTGCTGGTGCTGGCCGCCGTCGGCGTCACCGTCCGCGCCGGGCTGGCCGCTTTCACCCACAGTGCGGTCGTCTACTTCCTCCAGCCGACGCTCGGCACGCTGCTGGTCAGCATGGCGTTCCTGGCCTCGGTCCCGCTCCGCCGCCCGCTGGCGCAGAAGATGGCGACCGACATGGTGCCGATGCCCGAGGCGTTCCTCGCGCACACCAGGGTCCGGCGGTTCTTCCTGCGCATCTCGCTGCTGTGGTCGCTGGTCCTGCTGGTCAACGTCGCGGTCAGCCTCTGGATGCTGTTCAACGAGTCGATCGGCACGTACCTGTGGTTGCGCACCGGCCTGGTCGCCGCGCTCGGCGCCGCGGCGATCACGGTGTCGGTCTGGAGCTTCACCCGCTGCCTGCGGCGCGTCAACGGCGAGCCCGCCGCGGCCTGACCCGTCCCAGCCCGCCCCGGCCGGCCACCATCGGCCCGCGGCGAGACCCCAGTCTCATTCCTGGCGAGTCCGAACTTTTTCGGAGTTCGGGGCGTCTCTCCAAGTCGGATAGATTCATGCCACACGGGTGAATCAGGAAGCTTGGGGGAGTTTGTGGTTGCTCAGGGGCGGCTCGGCCTGGCGGTGGCGGGCGGAACCGGCGCGGTGCTGGTACTGGCGACGGGATGCAGCGGGGGCGGTGACGGCAAGGGCGAGCTGGCCTCCGACCAGACGGCCACGGTGACGATCACGCCCGGGAACGGCGCGAAGGCGGTCAAGCCCGACGGGCCGATCGAGGTCAAGGCGTCCGACGGCACCCTGAAGAACGTCACGGTCCAGGGCAAGGGCGCCACCGTCACCGGACGGCTCTCCGCCGACCGCAAGGTGTGGCGGTCGGACCGCACGCTCACCCCCGGCACGTCCTACACCGTGACGGCGCAGGCCGAGAGCGGCGGCAAGCCGGCGACGACGACCGCCACGTTCACCACGCTCAAGCCCGCCAAGACGCTCTCGGTCACCGACATCACCCCGGGGTTCAAGGGGGAGAAGGTCGGCGTCGGCATGCCGATCATGCTGCGCTTCAACCGCCCGGTGACCGACAAGGCCGCCGTCGAGCGGGCGCTGCGGGTCACGCCGGAGAAGCCGGTCGAGGGCGCGTGGCGCTGGATCGGTTCCGACCAGGTCATCTACCGGACCAAGACGTACTGGCAGCCGCACCAGCAGGTGCGCTTCAAGGCCGACCTCGCGGGCGTGAACGCGGGCGGCGGGGTGTACGGGGCCAAGGACCGCGAGGCGACCATCAGCATCGGCGCCTCGCAGATCACCACGGGCGACATCGGCAAGCACCACATGACCGTCCGCCGGGACGGCGAGAAGCTGCGCAAGGTCCCGTTCAGCGCGGGCAACGGGCAGACCCGGGAGTTCACCACCACCAGCGGCGTGCACCTGCTGATGGGCAAGGAGAACCCGGTCACGATGGTCTCTCCCGGCCGCAAGCCGGGCGACCCCGGCTACTACAAGACCGTGGTGAACTACGGGGTGCGCTTCTCCGCCTCCGGCGAGTACACCCACGCGATGGCCTCGACGGTCGGCGTGCAGGGCAGCGCGAACGTCAGCCACGGCTGCCTCAACCTCAGCCCGGCCAACGCCAAGTGGTACTACGACATCGCGCAGCGCGGTGACGTGATCAAGCTCACCGGCAGCGACCGCCAGGTCGAGCACGACAACGGCTGGGGCTTCTGGCAGCTGTCGTTCGACAAGTGGAAGAAGGGCAGCGCCCTCAGCTGACCGCCTCGCTGTGAATCCGCCCGATGTGCGGAGCGGTGTCCGCTTGCAACGCTTTGATCTCGGAGAGCTGTAGATCCCGCTGCTCGTGACATCATCGTCGATTTTTGTCGCTAATGTCTCCCTGATAAACGCGGGGTATGGAGGTTGACGGTGCAGCGGAGGGTTACCGCAGGTGTGCGGGCGGGCGCAGGAGTGGCGGGGGCCGTGCTGCTCCTCACGACGGCCTGCTCCGGCGGGGAGAAGGGCGACGGCGCCACCGTCGCCGGCAAGGGTGACGCCAACGCCCCCCAGGTGACGATCAGCCCGGGGGACGGGGACGGCAAGGCCAAACCGGAGGCGGGCGTGGTGGTCACCGCCGCCGGCGGCACCCTGGAGCAGGTCACCGTCACCCGCAAGGGCAAGCCGGTGGACGGGGCGCTCTCGGCCGACAAGACGAACTGGAAGTCGCGGACACTGCGCCCCAACTCCCAGTACGAGGTCTCCGCGATCGCACGCAGCCCCAAGGGCAAGACGACCACGGTCGGCAGCAAGTTCACCACGCTCAAGGCCGGCAGCGAACTGAAGATCACCGACGTCACCCCGGCCCAGGGCGAGAAGGTCGGCGTGGGCATGCCGATCCAGGTCACCTTCAACCGCACGGTCGGCGACCGCAAGGCGGTCGAGCAGGCCCTGGAGGTCAAGTCCACCAAGCCCGCCACCGGCGCCTGGTACTGGGTGAGCGGCACCCAGGTGATCTTCCGGACGAAGAACAAGGAGTACTGGCAGGCCAACCAGCAGGTCACCTTCAAGGCCAGGCTGTCAGGGGTCAAGTCCGGGAAGAAGACCTACGGGATCTCCGACACGACCCGCAAGTTCACCATCGGCGACTCGCACATCATCACGGCCAGCACCAAGACGCACCGGCTGGTGGTGCGCAAGAACGGGAAGAAGGTCAAGAGCTGGGGCATCAGCGCCGGCAAGGGCGGCCGGGTCGTCAACGGCGTGGACACCTTCCTCACCACCAGTGGCGTCCACCTGACCATGGGCAAGGAGAATCCGGCGGTCATGACGTCGGAGTGGATGGGCGTCAAGCCGGACGACAAGGCCAACGGCGGCTACAAGGAGGTCATCCCGTTCGCGGTGCGGATCTCCATGTCCGGCGAGTACATCCATGCGATGGCCGGCACCACCTGGGCGCAGGGCCGCCAGAACGTCAGCCACGGCTGCCTGAACTCGCCGCCGGCGTCCGCCCAGTGGTTCTACGGCTGGTCCTACCGCGGCGACGTCGTCGACATCACCGGCAGCAAGCGCAAGCTCCAGTGGGACAACGGCTGGAGCTTCTACCAGATGCCGTGGAGCAAGTGGGTCAAGGGCAGCGCCCTCGACCGCACGGTGACGACCGGCTGAGCGTTTCGTTCATATCGCCCGATCTCAGGGAACAAGCCATTCACGGCGCGGTTTTCTGGGATCGGGGGATCCAATGTCGGACGTCTCGGTGGCGGCACGTGCCCGCCGTGGACTGCGGCGCGGGCGCAGGCCCGTGCACCGCGTGCTGCGGCGGGGCGCGCTGTGCGCGGCGCGCCCCGTGGTCCGATGGCGCCGGACGCCGCCCCCGGGTGAACGGCTCCGCGTCCGCGTCCTGCTCCAGCACGCCCACGGCACCGGCGGGACGATCCGCACGGTGCTCAACCTGTGCGGCTACCTGGCCGATCACCACGACATCGAGATCGTCAGCGTGCTCCGGAGCCGCGCCGAGCCGTTCTACCCCGTGCCCGCCCGGGTCCGCGTCCGGTTCGCCGACGACCGGCTGGCGCCCCCGCCCGGACGCGCGGCGCGGCTGCTGTCCCGGCTGCCGAGCCTGCTGACCCCCGTCGAGGAGAACTCGTTCCGGGGCATGAACCTCTGGACCGACCTGCAACTGCTGCGCGCCCTGCGCGCCGCCCCGGCCGACGTGCTCATCGGCACCCGGCCCTCGCTCACCCTCCTCGCCGCCGAACTCGCCCCCCGCGGCACCGCCACGATCGGGCAGGACCACATGAACCTGCGGTCCTACCGGAGCGGGCTCCGCGAGGAGATCGTCCGGCGGTACCGGAGGCTCACCGTCCTCGCCACCTTGACCGAGTCCGCGCGGGTGGCCTATCAGGACGCGCTGGCCGGGGCCGGCGTCCGGATCGTCCGGATCCCGAACGCGCTGCCCGCGCTGCCCGGCGGCCCGTCGCCCCGCGACCGCAAGGTCGTCCTCGCCGCGGGCCGGCTCGTCCGGCAGAAGGGCTTCGAGATGCTGATCCGGGCGTACGAGCCGGTCGCCGCCGAGTACCCCGACTGGACCCTGCGGATCTTCGGGTCGGGTCCCCGGCACGCCCGCCTCGCCGCCATGCTCGCCGAGCGGCCCGGTCTCGAGGGCCGGGTCGAGCTTCGGCCGCGCACCGCCGACCTCGCGGGCGAGATGGAGCGCTCGTCGGTGTACGCGCTGTCCTCCCGCTACGAGGGCATGCCGATGGTCGTCATCGAGGCGATGAGCAAGGGACTCGCGGTCGTGGCGTTCGACTGCCCCACCGGCCCCGCCGAGCTGATCACCCCCGGCCGCGACGGACTCCTCGTGCCGCCCCGCGACGTCGGGGCCCTGACCGCGGCGCTGCGCGAGGTCATCGAGGACGCCGCCCTGCGCGACCGCCTGGGCGACCAGGCCCGCGTCTCCGCCCGCGCCTACCGCCTCGACCGCGTCGGCGGAACCTGGAACCGCCTCCTCGCCGGTCTCCATCCGGGCCGGCGCGCTTCCGTCCGCACGCCCGTGCCCCACCTTGAGGAACGACCGGCGGAGGGCGCGGACGTCGGCATCGCCGGAGAGAACATCGGGTGACGCGGGCGGCCTCAGGCCGTCTCCGCCGCCTGGGCGTACTCCCTCAGCCCGCGCGCGCGGAAGATGTCGGCGAGGTCCACGTCGCGGCCGAGGATCTCGCGCATCCGCTCCCCGGCCCGCAGGGCGAGCGCCGGGCCGCCGCCGAGGTCGAAGAAGTCCGCGTCGGGGCGGGTGATCCGGACGCCCAGCAGATCGGACCACACGCGCGCGACCCGTTCCTCGGCGGGGGAGGCGAGCGCGGTCCCGGCCGGCGCCCCGGAGGGGGAGGGGAGGGCGCGGCGGTCGAGTTTCCCGATGGTGGTCACGGGAATCCGGTCGATCGCGACGAACGCGGCCGGAACGTCCTCGGGCGGGCACGCGCGCAGCAGGAACCGGCGGAGTTCGAACGGCGACGCGGAGCGTCCGGGGTGGAGGACGACGTAGGCGACGCCGCCGAGGTCCGGGTGGCCGGCGACGGTCGACGCGGCGACGCCCGGGTGCGTTCCGAGGACCGCGTTCACCTCCTCCGGATCCGTCCCGGCGCCCGGCCCCGCGCGCCCGGCGGCGCGTCCGAGGATCTCCACCGTCCCGTCGGACCGGTAGCGCCCCCGGTCGCCGGTGCGGAAGACCACGTCGGACGGGTCGTCCCGGAACGGGTTGGGCGCGTAGCCGCCCGTGGCCCGCCGGTCCAGGTAGCCGAGGGCCGCGTAGGGCGTGCGGATGATGGCTTCGCCGATCTCGCCCGGCGCGCACGGCGTCCCGCCGCGCGTCACGAGGACGATCTCCGCACCGGGGATGCCCGACCCCGCCGGGACCCGCCCGGCGCCCGGGCGCGGTGGGACGCGGTGGAAGGTCTGGACCATGGTGCACTCGCTGGCGCCGTAGAGGTTGACCACCTCGGCGCCGGGGGCCAGGGTGCGGAACCGGTCCGCGAGCCGTCCCGACAACGGCTCCCCGGCGAAGAACAGCAGCCTCAGCCGGTCGAGCGGCCCGGCGTCGGGCCATGACGTGGGCGACGCCAGCGACGCCAGCGACGCCGCGGCGAGCGAGGGGATGGTGTGCGCCATGGTGATCCCTGCGTCCCGCATCCAGGGCAGCAGCAGCACCGCGTCGCCCCCGAGCGCCTCCGCGCCGGACGGAAGGCACAGGCACGCGCCACTGGTCAGCGGTGTGAGCACGTCCCGCAGCAGCGCGTCGGCGCTGAGGCTGATCAGGGGCGCGCACCGGTCGCCGACGCCGACGCCGAACTCCCGGCCCTGCCAGGAGATGAAGTGCGACAGCCCGTTGTGCCGTCCGAGCAGCGCCTTGGGGGTCCCCGTCGAACCGGACGTGAAGCACACGTAGGCCGGATCGTCGGGCCCCGGCCGTCCACCGGCGGGACGGCCGGGCCGCCCGCCGCCGCGCACGGCCGTCACGTCGGCGCCGTCGGCGCTGAGCAGGACGGTCTCCACTGGCGCGGCCATCGCCCCGGCGGCCGATTCCCGGTCGAGCGCGAGCACCGTGCGCGCGCCCGCCCCCGCGACCATGGCCCGGCGCCGGGCCGGTGGCAACGCGGTGTCGACGAGGAGCAGCACCCCGTGGGCGAGCCACACCGCCCAGAGCGCGGCGTACAGATCCGGGCACTTGTACCGCGTGGCGACGGCGACCACGTCGCCCGGAGCGTGCCCGGCGGACCGCAGGGCGTCCGCCAGTTCGTGCGCCCGCGCGGAGAGGTCGCCGTAGGACCGGTGCCGCGTCCCCTGGACGAGCGCCGGGCGCTCGCGGTCGCGGTCCGTCGACTCCTCCAGCAGGTCCGTGATCAGCGGGTGCGTGCGGCGGCGGGGCGGGCGCGCGGGCTCGGGCAGCACGCGCCGATGCGCCAGCGTGATCAGCGGGACGTCGTGAACGGGGGTGTCCGGGTGCTCGGCGACGCCGCGCAGCAGGACGGGGAACGCCCCGAGCAGGGACGCGACGGACTCCGGGGCGAAGCGGTCGTCGTGGAAGACCGCGGTCACGTCCAGGCGCCCGCCGCCCGCGGGCTCGACGCGCACCGCGAGCGGGAGGCGGGGGTCCGCGCGGGGAGG
Organism: Actinomadura xylanilytica; assembly: GCF_030283145.1. GTDB lineage: Bacteria > Actinomycetota > Actinomycetes > Streptosporangiales > Streptosporangiaceae > Spirillospora > Spirillospora xylanilytica. The sequence continues at coordinate 15,609 of NZ_JASNWE010000010.1, read as the reverse complement.
CTCGGCGGGGGAGAAGCGGACCCCCGCGCTCATGGTCCCGGCCGCGGGCGCGCCGTCGAGGTCGAACGTCACCGCGGCGAGCGGGCACGCGTCGATGTACCGCCTCGGCCGGAGCTCCTCGACGATCCTGGCGGAGGGCGGGCCCGCGTTGGCGCGGGCGGCGCGGACGGTCTCCCGCACGCGGGCCAGGGCGTCCGGGAACGCCGGGCCGTCCGCGAGGTCGATCCGCAGCGGCAGGACGTCGTCGAACGGCCCGACCAGCGGTTCCAGGTCACCGTTCCCCCGGCCGGTGACCGTGGTGCCCACCACGATGTCGTCCCGCCCGCCGAAACGGGCCAGCAGCACCGCGAACGCGGCGAGGAGCGCCTCGAACGGGGAGGCGTCGTGCGCGGCGGCGAGCGCCGCGAGACCGGAGGCCGCGTCCGGCGGGATCCGGACCCGCTCCCGCGCCCGGGAGGGACGGCGGTCCGGCGCGCCGCCGTCCGGCCCGATCCCCGTCCGGCCGGACGGGGGCAGGGCCGGTCCGGCAGGCGCGCCCGCGAGGCGATCCCGCCAGTAGGACAGCTCGCCGGCGAACGTCCGGCCGCGCTGCCACGCGGCGAAGTCGGCGTACTGGAGCCGCGGCGCGGACGCCGCCGCCCGCCCGCCCGCGGCGTCCCCGGCGTAGCCCGCGGCCACCTCGTCGGCGAGGATGCGCATCGACCGGGCGTCGGCCGCGATCGGGTGCGCCACCAGCACCAGCACGTGCTCGCGGTCTGCCACCCGCAGGAGAACGGCCCGTAGCAGCGGCGGAGCGGCCAGATCGAAGGGTTCGCCCCGCGCCTGCGACACCCGCTCGCCGATGTCACCGGCCGGACGAGCGTCCACGACGAACGCCTCCGCGACGTCCGCGACGCGGCGCGCGGGGCGCCCGTCCACGGTGACGAAGCCGGTGCGCAGCACCTCGTGACGGCGGGCGGCCTCCCGGACGGCGCGCCGCAACGCCCCGGCGTCCAGCCCGCCCGTCAGGCGCAGCACCACCGAGACGTTCGGGGGCGCCGCGCCGGGGGCGATCCGTTCGAGGAACCACGTCCGTTCCTGCGCGGCGGACAGCGGCGCCCCGGCACGGCCGTCGCCCAGCGGGACGGGCCCGGTCCCTTCCCCCGCCACCGCGGGATCGGCGGTCACGCGAGCGAGGAGTAGACCGGGTGCTTCGCCGCCACGGTGTTCACCCGCGACCGCAGGATCTCGGCGTCGGTGCCGTCCAGATCGGGCCGCAGGGTTCTGGCGATGATGTCGGCGACCTCTTCGAAGTCCTCGCTCTGGAACCCGCGGGCGGCGAGCGCCGAACTGCCGATGCGCAGGCCGGAGGTCACCAGCGCCGGACGCGGGTCGAACGGCACCATGTTGCGGTTGACGGTGATGCCGATGTCGTAGAGGCGGTCCTCCGCTTCGCGGCCGTCCAGCGCGGAGTCGCGGAGATCGAGGACGACGAGGTGCACGTCGGTGCCGCCGGTGAGGACCGCCACCCCCGCCTCCGCCGCGTCCGCCCGGCGCATCCGCTCGGCGATGATCGCGGCGCCCTGGACCGTCCGCCGCTGCAGCTCCCGGAACTCCCCGCTCTGCGCGATCTTGAAGGCGACCGCCTTGGCGGCGATGACGTGCGCGAGCGGCGCCGCCTGCTGGCCGGGGAACACCGCCGCGTCGATCCGCCGCGCGTGCTCCCGCCGGCACAGGATCATCCCGCCCCGCGGGCCGCCGAGCGTCTTGTGCGTCGTCGAGGTCACCACGTCGGCGTGCGGGACCGGGTTCGGGTGGACGCCCGCGGCGACGAGCCCGGCGAAGTGCGACATGTCGATCAGCAGGAAGGCGCCCACCTCGTCGGCGACCCGGCGGAACGCGGCGAAGTCGATCCGGCGCGGGTAGGCCGACCAGCCCGCGACGATCAGCCTGGGCCGGTGCTCGCGCGCGAGCCGCGCCATCTCGCCGACGTCGATGATCGAGTCGGACTCCCGGACCTGGTACGACACCGTGTCGTAGAAGCGTCCGGAGAAGTTCGCGGCCATCCCGTGCGTGAGGTGGCCGCCGTGCGCCAGGTCCAGCCCGAGGATGGTGTCGCCCGGATCGAGCAGGGCCATGTAGGCGGCGGCGTTGGCCTGGGCGCCCGAATGCGGCTGCACGTTGGCGTGCTCGGCCTGGAACAGGGACTTCGCCCGGTCGATCGCCAGCGACTCCATGACGTCGACGTGCTCGCATCCCGCGCAGTAGCGCTTGCCGGGATATCCCTCCGCCAGCTTGTTGACCAGGACCGACCCCTGCGCGTCCAGCACCGCCCGGGGCGCGACGTTCTCCGAGGCGATCATGACGAGCGTGTCCCGCTGCCGCGACAGTTCGTCGGCCAGCACTTTCGCGATCTCCGGATCGGTTTGGGCGAGTGAACGATCGACCAGCGTCATGACGATGACAACCCCTGGAGGAAGGCGGCCGAAGGGCACGGACGTCGGCCGCGGAGGTGTGGCGGTCGGGCCGCGCTACGGTCGGGCGGCCCTGTCGAGGGAGCTTTCCGGTGCGGTCGGGGCGCGCACGTAGGCGATCTTCTCTCCGCGGACCGGGCAATTCAAGGGTCCGGAACGCAGCCACATCCGGCCACGGTCAGCGGGGGTCCGCCGGTCCGAGGTGCCCCCGGCGGCGCCGGGACGGGCCGCACGGGGCAGCGGTGTCGATGACGGCGAGCAGTTCGCGGAGCGTCTCGCGCTGGCCGGCGGACAGGGGCGCCAGCACCTCCTCGGCGACCTCCCGCCGCACCGAGGCCATCCGGGCACGGATGGCGCGGCCCTCGGCGGTCGGCACGACCAGGGTCGAACGGCGGTTGGCCGGATCGGGCGTCCGGGTGACCAGGCCGGCCTCCTCCAGCGCGTCGACCAGCGTGGTGACCGAGCGCGGCACCACCCCCAGCAGGGTGGCGAGCTCGGCCATCCGCGGCGGCGCGTCCGCGCGGACGATCACGCGCAGTGCCCGCGCCTGGGCGGGGGTGAGCCCTAGCGGGGCCAGGTGCTCGACCTGCCTGCCGCGCATCCGGCGCGCCGCCCGCAGGAACAGGTCGGCCAGCTCGTCGTCCATGAAGCGGAGTTTAGCTCATAGTTGAGGAAATAATTATGAGGCAAGCTCAGTTAGGTCGGTATCGACCTGTGGAGGAGCCGCCCGTGAAGTCTCCCGAAGCCGAGACCGAAGCCCTGACCAAGACCGAAGCCCCGACCGAGATCGAGGCCAAGACCGAGGCCGCGACCGAGACCGGGGAGCGGCCGGCGCAGGTCCGGCGCGTCCTGCGGCTCTTCCGTCCCTACCGGGGCCGCCTCGCGGGGGTCCTCCTGCTCGTCGGCCTGTCGTCGCTGGTCGGGCTCGCCTCGCCGTTCATGCTGCGCGCGGTCCTGGACGTCGCGCTGCCGGAGGGCCGGACCGGGTTGCTGACGCTGCTGGCCGCCGGCATGATCGCCGTCGCCGTCGCGACCAGCGTGTTCGGCGTCCTCCAGACCTACATCTCCACCGGAGTCGGCCAGCGCGTCATGCACGACCTGCGCACCGCCGTCTACGCGCACCTCCAGCGGATGCCGCTGGCGTTCTTCACCCGGACCCGCACCGGTGAGGTCCAGTCGCGGATCGCCAACGACATCGGCGGGATGCAGTCGACCGTCACCTCGACCGCGACGTCGCTGGTGTCCAACTTCACCTCGGTCATCGCCACCGTGATCGCGATGGCCGCGCTGGACTGGCGGCTGACCCTGGTGTCGCTGCTGATGCTGCCGTTCTTCGTCTGGGTGAGCCGCCGGGTCGGCGCCGAGCGCCGGAAGATCACCTCGCGGCGGCAGCGCCGGATGGCCGGGATGTCGGCCATCGTGGAGGAGTCGCTGTCGGTGAGCGGCGTCCTGCTGGGCCGCACGATGGGACGGTCCCGCGCGCTCACCGAGCGGTTCGCCGCCGAGTCGCGCGAGCTGGCCGACCTGGAGATCAGCTCCAGCATGGCCGGCCGCTGGCGCCAGTCGACGATCCAGATCGTCATGTCGGCGATGCCCGCCGTCATCTACTGGGCCGCGGGCCTCACCGTCTCCCAGGGCACCCCGCTCGTCTCGATCGGCACGCTGGTCGCCTTCACCACCCTCCAGGCGGGCCTGCTCCGCCCGATGGTCATGCTGCTCCAGACCGGCGTGGACGTGCAGAGCTCGATGGCGCTGTTCGGCCGCATCTTCGAGTACCTGGACCTGGAGCCCGGCATCGAGGAGCCCGCCGCGCCCCGGCCGCTGCCCGCGCCGCGCGGCACCGTCCGGTTCGAGCACGTCGGCTTCTCCTACGACGGCGAGTCGGGCGAGGCGCTCCGCGACATCGACGTGACCGTCCCGGCCGGCACCTCTCTGGCCGTCGTCGGCGAGACCGGATCGGGCAAGACCACGCTCAGCTACCTGGTGCCGAGGCTGTACGACGCGACGTCCGGACGGGTCGCCATCGACGGCGTGGACGTCCGCGACCTGGCCTTCTCCGACCTGTCGGACGCCGTCGGCGTGGTGTCGCAGGAGACCTACCTGTTCCACGCCTCGGTCGCCGACAACCTGCGCTTCGCCAAGCCGGACGCGACCGACGAGGAGCTGCGCGCCGCCGCCCGCGCCGCCCAGATCGACGGCCACATCGCCGGGCTGCCCGACGGCTACGACACCCTCGTCGGGGAGCGCGGCTACCGCTTCTCCGGCGGAGAGAAGCAGCGGCTGGCGATCGCCCGCACCATCCTGCGCAACCCGCCGGTCCTGGTGCTGGACGAGGCGACCAGCGCCCTGGACACCCAGACCGAACGCGCCGTCCAGCGGGCCATCGACGCCCTCGCCGAGGGCCGGACGACCATCACCATCGCCCACCGGCTGTCCACCGTCCGCGACGCCGACCAGATCATCGTGCTCGACCACGGCCGGATCGCCGAACGCGGCACCCACGACGAACTGCTGGCGGCGGGCGGCCGCTACGCCGCCCTCGTCGCCAAGGACGGCGTTCCGGCCGCGGCGGACGCGGGCACGGTGCCCGCGCTCAGCGGGCTCACCGCCGGCTGATCACCGCCCGGCCGGGAGCCTCCTCAGCCGGCGTGGCGCCGCGGGCGGGCGAGCGCGGCGCGGGCGGTGGCCAGGTCCGGGGCGATCGCGACCCGCCTGGCCAGGCCCGCCGCGTCGCAGACCCGGCGGACCAGGCCGCGGGCGGGCAGCACCACCCACATCGGGACCCCCAGGGCGGTGGCCCGCATCTGGGCGCGGTCGATCGTTGCCAGCGCGCTGGAGTCGCAGAACTCGCAGGTGGTCAGGTCGAGGACGAGGCCGGGCGCGCCGTTGTCGAGGTGTTGCAGGGCCTGGTCCAGCACCAGGTCGGCGTTGCCGATGTCGACCTCCGCGGGGAAGGCGACCACCGCGCTGGTGTCCTCGATGCTTGCTCCTCCGAGTCTCATCCTGTGCTCCTTGCCGGGATCGGCAGCGGGCTCGCTCAGCTGATCGGGGGCTGAACTCACACCATAAACACTAAATCTGGACGAACTATGAAAGAAGTGGTCAAAAATGTGGTCGGCACCGCCCAAGGCGGGCGGTGCCGGCCGACGGGCGGGCCCGGCGGGAAGAGCCCCCTTACCCGGCCGGCCAGCCGTCGCCGTGATCGCTGGTCAGGCGCCCTCCGGCTCGGCTACTGTCACGCCAGGATGACGCTGACCGCACGTCCGGACACGGAGCGTGTCGACCGGGCCCGGCGTCCGGCGGCCCATCGACCTGCGCGGGCCGGGCCCGGTTCGCGGAGCCGACGCAGAGAGGCCGCAGCATGGGTGGTTTCCCGTACGCACTGCCAGGAACGATGCCGCCCCGGGGCGACCTGAACTGGGACGTCCCGCTCAACGCCAACCTCGCCGACTTGAAGAGCCGGGTGCTGATCGACGAGGCGGCCTACGGCGCCCCCCTGGACGCGTTCTCGGGCGCCACCGACGACGCCAAGCTCACCGCGGCGATGAAGTACGCGGCGGCGCAGACCCGGCCCCCCGCGATCGTGCTCGCCAACCGCGCGCACTCCTTCAGCGGCCCCCGCGCCTACTACAACGGGTTCCGGATGGTGGGGAGCCTCGGCACCGGCGAGCGCGAGTTCGCCGGGACGGGCCCGCAGTGCGTGGTGACGGCCTCCAGCAGCGCGAAGGTCCCCGCCCTGTTCGCGGTCCCGAGCGGCGGCGTGAAGAACATGTGGGTCTCGGGGATCCAGTTCCGCGCCGCGTCCGGCAGGGTGAACTTCCAGCAGCCCGCCACCGACTTCGCCGCCGGGCCGATCATGAGCGACGCCACCTTCCTCGACCTGGCCTGGGTCGGGTTCGCCACCGTCCAGCACGCGCGCCACCTGCGCGTGCGCATCGACCGCACCTACACCAACGGCGGCGGCGACACGCAGTTCAAGCTGGCCGGCAGCGACAACTACTACTGGCAGAACGGCGGCTACCTGTCGAGCACGCGGCTGGCGGCGACGAAGTTCTACTGCTGGTTCACCCACATGTCGCGCAGCCAGTTCGGCCCGCTGTACATCACCCCGGAGAAGGCCACCGGGATCAGGATCGACGGCTCGCACGGCGGGTTCGTCTTCACCGGGACCCTCCTCGACAGCACCGGGCGCACCGGCACCACCGCGTGCCAGGGCGCCGCGCTGCTGGTCACCGGCGGCAAGGGGCACGTCTTCGACAAGCTGTGGTTCTTCAACAACTGCGTGAACCCGGCCACCACCGGCCGGTCCCCCCGCGACCGGGGCCAGGCGTTCCTGCGCGGCTCGGCGTCGGAGGTGCTGTTCAGCGGCTGCCAGTTCGCCGGGTTCGGCGACCAGCCCGGCCAGACGCCGTCCGGCACCCCGGCGATCTACGCGGCGACCGGCGTGCGCGGCGTCAAGGTCGTCGCGCCGATGGCCCCGGCCGGCGGCACCCGGCTCCTCCAGCAGCAGAGCGCCGGGATCATCGGCAAGTACGCGGCGGACGACTGGTCCCTCGCGGTCGCCTGACCGCGGCGTCCGATCGCGGCGCCCGTCCGGGACGCGTGATCGCGGCGGCGGCGTCCCGGGGCCGGTTAGGGTCGTGGCATGACGGAGGTCGAGGGGACGGTACGGGTCGATGTGTGGCTCTGGTCCGTCCGGCTGCTGAAGACCCGGTCGATGGCCGGCGCCGCCTGCCGGGCCGGGCACGTGCGGGTCAACGACGAGCGCGCCAAGCCCGCCTCCGCGGTGCGGCCGGGCGACCAGGTGCGGCTGCGGCACGGCGGGCGCGAGCGGATCGTCGTCGTGCAGCGCGTCGTGCGGAAGCGGGTCGGACCCGCCGCCGCCGCGGAGTGCCTGATCGACAACAGCCCGCCACCGCCGCCGCGCGAGGCCCTGATCCCGGTGGGACGGCGCGACCGCGGTGCGGGACGTCCCACCAAGCGCGACCGGCGCGAGCTGGAACGCCTCCGGGCCCACCTCGGCGAGCCGGAGCCGGAGCCGGGCCCTGGTCCGGACCCGGACTGAGGTCCCGGCCCGGGGGGTTCAGCGGGTCGGCGGGTGTTGCGTCGATCAGGTCTGCCGGGCGGCGAGGGCGTGGACGATCCCGGCGGTGGCCGGGTAGAGGTCCCGGTAGAGCCCGTACAGCTCGTCATAGTCGCGGGTGGCGCGCTCGTCCGGCTCGACGGTGCCCGCCTGCGGGTTCCATCCGCTCGTGTCGGAGACCAGGCCCGCGGCCCGTCCGGCCAGCAGGGCGTCGCCGTAGGAGGCGCCGATCGTGTACGTCGGGACGCTCTGCGGGCGGCCCAGCACGTCCGAGACGATCTGGGGCCACAGGTCGCCCCTGGTGCCGCCGCCCACCGCGACCAGGCGCCGGGCCTCGCCGCCCGCCTCCCGCATCGTCTCCATGTTGTGCCGCACGCCGTAGGCGGTGCCCTCCAGCGCCGCGCGGTACAGGTGGCCGCGCCCGTGCCGCAGCGTCAGCCCGGCCACCACGCCCCGGGCGGACGGGTCGAACAGCGGGGTCCGCTCACCGGCGAAGTACGGCAGCATGAGCAGCCCGTCCGAGCCGCGCCCGACCGCGCGGGCCTCCTCCACGAGCCTGGCGTACGGCCGCCCGGTGAGGTCGCGCAGCCAGGACGTGACCGCGCCCGAGGTCGCCATCCCGGCCGCCAGGCAGTAGGTCCCCGGCTCGACGCCCACGGTGCCCCAGAGCGTGGGCCAGGTGCGGCGCGCGTTCAGGACCTCCACCAGGAACATCGTCGTCCCGTACATCAGCATGACGTCGCCGGGGGCGGTGACGCCGACCGAGACCGCCTCGGCCCAGGAGTCGATCGTCCCGGCGATCACCGGGGTGCCGGCGGGCAGCCCGGTCTCGTCCGCCGCCGCGGCGTGCACGGTCCCGGCGATCTCGCCGGGCCAGGCCAGCGGCGGCAGCTCCAGGCCGGGCGCGATCTCCTCGGCCCAGTCGCCGATCCACGCGTTGGCCCCGGAGTCGTACAGCGGGGCGCACTGGCTCGCCGAGTGGTGGTCGAGCACGTACGCGCCGGTCAGCTCGTGCACCAGGTACGAGGCGGCCATGAACAGCCGCCGCGTCCGCGCCCAGACGTCCGGCTCGTGCCGCCGCAGCCAGGCCAGCTTCGGGCCCACCGCCTGGGAGGTCAGCGGCGACCCGGCCCGCCGCAGGACGGTCTCGGCCCCGTACGCCTCGGTCTGCTCGGCGATCTCGGCGACCGCGCGGGTGTCGACGCCGTACAGGATCGCCGGGCGCAGCGGCTCGCCGGACGCGGTGGCGGGCAGCGCACACGGGCCGATGCCGCTGACGCCGGCCGCCGCCACGTCCGCCCCGGGCACCGCGGCCAGCAGCTCCCGCGTGATCGCGGTGAAGCCGCCCCACCACACCGCGCGGGCGTCGTGCTCGGCCCATCCGGGATGCGGGCTGGAGACCGCGTGGTCGCGGACCGCGGTCGCGACGACCTCGCCCTCGGGCGTCACCAGCACGCCCTTGGCCCCGGAGGTTCCGATGTCGACGCCGAGCAGCAGGGGCATGGTCCGTCCTTCGGTCGGGAGCGGGCGGGCGCCGGTGCGGGCCCGCCGCCACCACCTCTAGCAGGTGCGGGCCGGGACGGGGCCGTCCCCGCCGCGTTCCGGCCCGGATCCGGCACCGCGCCGTCCGCGTCCCGGTCATACTGGCGGGGGCAAACGAGGCGTGGGGTTGGGGACATGGCCGAATCCGATGGACGCGTGATGAACACGATGGACGGCGTGCAGGGGGCCGCGCTGGTGGTCCAGGCGGGGTCGATCGGCACGCTCGGGCTCCCCCCGGTCCCGGCTCCGCCGGTCCTGGTGCCGAGGCAGCTTCCGGCCGGGCCGGCCGTGTTCGTCAACCGCCGCGCCGAGCTGGAGACGCTGGAGCGGCTGCTGACCCGGCGCGGCGACCAGCCCGCCGTGGTGGTGCTGAGCGGCCTCGGCGGGGTCGGCAAGACCGGCCTCGGCCTGCACTGGGCCCGCGCGGCCGGCCCCCGGTTCGACGGCGGCCAGCTCTACGCCGACCTCGCGGCGCTGCGGCATCGCGGCGGCGTCGACGTCGGGGACGTCCTCGGCGACTTCCTGCGGGCGCTCGGCGCCAAGGAGGACGCGATCCCGGCGGGCCTGGAGCAGCGGGCCTCGCTGTACCGGACGATGGCCGCCGGCCGGCGGCTGCTGGTCGTCCTGGACAACGTCGAGCACGCCGCGCAGGTGACCCCGCTGATCCCCGGCTCGGCCGGCGCCGCGGTGGTCGTGATCAGCCGCCGCCGGCTGACCGGCCTGCTGGTCGCGGGCGCCGTCCCGGTCCGGCTGGACCCGCTCGACGGCCCGCAGGGCGTCCGGCTGATCAGGGAGATGCTCGCCGACTCCCGGGTGGACGAGGAGCCCGAGGCGGCCGGCGAGGTGGCGCGCCTGTGCGGCGGGCTGCCCATCGCGCTCCGGGTGTGCGCGGCCCGGCTGGTCGGACGGAGCGGGCAGGGCATCGGGCGGCTGTCGGCCGCCCTCGCCGACGAGGAGCGCAGGCTGGAACGCCTCACCGCCGAGGGAGTGCCGATCGTGGAGGCCGTGTTCGACGCCGCGTATGCGGGGCTGCCCGCCGAGGCCGCCGCGCTCTACCGGGGGCTCGGGGCGCATCCCGGCCCGGAGTTCTCGCCGGACGCCGTCGGCGCGATCACCGGACGCGGCCCGGACGCGTCCGCCGGGACGGTCGAGGTCCTGCTGGAGGCCAGCCTCCTGGAGGAGGTCGGTGCGGACCGGTACCGGTTCCACGACCTGGTCCGCCTGCACGCGCGTGCGCGCGCCCGCGAGGCGGGCGAGACCGGGTGCCCGATCGTAGAGTGGTACCTGGCGCGGGCCAAGGCCGCAGACCGCGCCGCGCTCGGCCGGCGCCTCCGCCTCGCCGACGACCCGGGCGAGGGCGCAGGTTCGGAGGAGGGCGCGGGCCCGCCCGCGGGCGAGGGGCCGGTCTTCGAGCGGCCCGCCGACGCCGCCGGGTGGCTGGAGCGCGAGCGCGCCAACCTCCTCGCCGCCGTGCGGCTGGCGGCCGACGAGGGGTGGGACGCGCTCGTCTGGCAGTTCGGCGAGGCGCTGTGGGCCCTGTACGACAACCGCGCCCACCTCGCCGACGAGCTGGAGGTCGCGCGGCTCGGGGTGGCGGCGGCCCGGCGCTGCGGGAACCGCCCGGCCGAGGCGCGGATGCACAACCAGGTGGTCCGCGCCCTGCTCAGGGCGGGGGAGCTCGACGCCGCCGCCGAAGCGGTGCCGGTGGCGCTGGAGGCCGCGGCGGAGTGCGGGCACCACCGGGTCGAGTCCGCGGTGATCGAGTCCGCCGGGCTGGTCCGGCTGAGGCGCGGCGACCACGACGCGGCGATCGCGGCGTTCCGGCGGTCACGGGAGATCAACGCCGCGGCGGGGAACCGGCGCGGGGTGGCGATGCAGACCTACCATCTGGGCACCGCGCTGGGCGAGGCCGGCCGGTACGCCGCCGCGGCGGGCGAGCTGGCCCGCGCGATGGCGGGCATGGTGGAGATCGGCGACGAGCTCAGCCAGGCCAAGGTCGGGATCCGGCTCGGCGCGGTCCTGCCGCGTCTCGACCGTCCGGCGGAGGCCGTCGACGCCCTCGGCCGGGCCCTGGCGATCCTGGCCGTCCGGGACGAGCCCCGGCGAGAGGCGACCGCGCTGGAGCTGCTCGCCGACCTCCAGCCCGACCCGGAGGAGGCCGGGAGGTACCGGCGGCGCGCCCGGTCGCTGCGCGGCGTTCTCCCCGAGACCGGCGCATAGGCGCTAAAACGAGCGGGGGGGGGGTGGCATGGATGCGGACCTCACTGGCCCCCGCTTTGACCGTCATCGCGCCGTCGAGGGGGAGGCCCGCCAGGTGGCGGAGGTAGAGCGCTGACGCGCACAGCCCCACGTCCGCCCCGCGCGCGTGGACCCGGCGCCCGCCGCGCAGCGCGATCAGGCACCGTCCGGCCGGGAGCGCGGCGGCGGCGAGCTCGGACCCCGGATACCGCGCGAACACGCTCCCGGCCCACTCGTCGGCCTCGGCCCACGCCCCGGCCTCGGTTCCGCCCCCGGTCCCGGCCTCGCTCGAGCATGCCCGCCGCACGAAGATCGCGGCGCTCTCCAGCAGCCGCCGGTCGGCCTCCCGCTCGTCGACCACCAGGTGCGGGTCGGCGAGGCGGTCGCCGTCGTCCAGGACGGCGGGGTACCGCTCCATCTCCACCCGGTCCGGCCGCGCCGTCCCCTCGACGAGGAGGGCGGGCACGCCGCGTCCGCGCGGGACCGGCGCGGGCACCGGCCGCGACCGGGGCGGCACCGGCGGCTGCTCCAGTCCCATGAGCCCGTACAGCGCGGTGCGCAGGTTCGAGGCAGCGAGCCCGCGCATCGCGAGGGCGTCGGGCACCGCCGCGGGCGCGGTGAGGTCCTCGAGCTGCTCGAGCAGCCCGCGCGCCGGGTCCAGGCGGGGCTGCGCGCGGCCGAACGCGGCCAGCGGCGAGTCGGGGTCGAGTTCGGCCTCGCCGAACGCGGCGAGCAGCGTGGGCCGTCCGAGCGCCGCCGCGTAGTAGGTGACCGAGCCGTGGTCGCCGACGACCCGGTCTGCGGCGACCAGTGCGGCCCGCCACCCCTCCTCGGGCGGGATCAGCATCAGCCCGGCGCTCAGCGCCTCGGCGAGCCAGCCCTCGATCTGGAACGGGCCGTGCCGCGCCCACACGTTCGGGTGCAGGATCAGCGCCGCCCGGTACCGGTCGACGGGCAGCTCCGCCACCCAGCGCGCCAGCAGGTGCGGGCGCCGTCCGAACAGCGAGTCCGGGCCCCAGGTGGACGTCAGGACGAGCAGCCGCCGCCCGTCGCGGACGCCGAGCGCCTCGCGGTAGCGGTCGCGCATCGGCAGGCTGTCCACCATGCGGTCGAAGCTCGGGTCGCCGGCGACGAGCGCGACCTCGGCGGCCGGGGGGCAGGTGCGGCGGAGCCGTTCGAGCTGCTCCCCGTGGGACAGCACGATCGCCGCGGGCACCACCCGGCCTCGGTGCAGCAGCTGCCCGCCCGCGAGCCCCGAGGCCACGTCGGGACGGCCGGTGGCCGCCTCCACCAGCCGGTTGTGCCCCACGCCGTGCGGCATCACCACCACGGGCGCCTTCAGCCGGTGCAGCCCGCCGTTGGCGGAGGCGGACAGGGCCAGGTCGAACCGGGTCCGGACGGCCTCCCGCCACGGCAGCAGGCGGACGCGCAGCCCGTGCAGGAACGCGGGGACCTCGGCGCCGAACGCCGACCCCTCGTTGACGGTGAAGAACACCTGCACCCTGGTGTCGCCGTCGAAGACCGGCAGGACGTCGAGCAGGCGGCTCGCCGACGTCACCGTCCGCACGACCGCCAGGACCCGGCGCTCGGGGGCGAGGGTGCCCCAGCGGTCCCCCTCGCCGGCGACTCGCTGATTCAGCCTCATCCCGCCGACCACGCCGCCCTTTCGATCTTCTGCCGGGCGATCACCCTATCCGCCGCCCGGCGCAGCCCGGCCCGGCCCCGGGTACGAGGTCAGGGGGCGCCGTACGCGTCCCGCAGCGGGCCCTTGAGGATCTTGCCCGTGGCGTTGCGCGGGATCTCGTCGACGAGGACCGCCGACCTCGGCACCTTGTACTTGGCGATCCGCCCGGTCAGCGGCTCCAGCACGCGGTCGGCGGTCAGCCCGGAGCCGGGCCGCGCCACCACCACCGCGCGGCCCACCTCGCCCCAAGTGGGGTCGGGGACGCCGATGACCGCGCATTCCAGCACGTCGGGGTCGGCCAGCAGCGCGTTCTCGACCTCGGCGGGGTAGACGTTCTCGCCGCCGGAGATGATCACGTCCTTGAGCCGGTCCACGATGAAGGCGTAGCCGTCGGCGTCGACCCGCGCCGCATCGCCGCTGCGGAACCAGCCGCCGCTGAACGCCGCGGCGGTCTCCTCCGGCAGGCCCCAGTAGCCCGACATCACGTGCGGGCCGCTGACCACGACCTCGCCCGTCTCGCCGGGCGGCACCTCGGCCAGGTCGGGACCGACCACCCGGACGTCGCTGAAGAAGTGCGGCACGCCCGCCGAGCCGGCCTTGGACACCGCGTGCGCGGCGTCCAGGAACAGCGCGCCGGGCGCGGCCTCGGTCATCCCGTAGCCCTGGAGGAAGGTCAGGCCCCGGTCCTGGTAGGAGGCGATGAGCGAGGGCGGGACGGGGGCGCCGCCGCAGGTGAGCAGCCGCAGGGACGACACGTCGGCGTCCGCCCAGCGCGCCGCGCGGACCATCCGCTGGAACATCGTCGGCACCCCGAACATGAACGTGACCCGGTGCCGCTCGATCAGGTCCAGGGTGGCGTCGGGATCGAAGCCGGGGACCAGCACGCAGGCGCCGCCCTTGAGCAGCACCGGCAGCGTGAGCATGTTGAGCCCGGCGGAGTGGAACAGCGGGGCCGATACCAGCGCGACCTCGCCCGCGGCCAGGTCGTGGTCGACCAGCACGTTGACCGCGTTCCAGGTGATGTTGCCGTGGGTGAGCGTCGCCCCCTTGGGCCGCCCGGTGGTCCCGGACGTGTACATGATCATGCAGGGGTCGTCGAGGCTGACCGGCGTGTCGACCGACGCGGCGCCGGCCGCGGTCTCGATCAGCTCCTCGTACCCGCGCGCCCCCGGGCCGGGCCCGCCCAGCGCGAGGTGCGCGCGGACCTGGGCCCGGTGGCGGATCCCGTCCACCAGCCCGGCGTGCGCGGCGGAGTGCACCAGCACCGAGGCGCCCGAGTCGGTGAGCTGGAAGGCGATCTCCTCGCCGGTCAGCCGGGTGTTGAGCGGCACGAAGACGCCGCCGAGCATCCCGGTGGCGAACAGCGTCTCCAGGAAGGAGGGATGGTTCGGACCGAGGTAGGCGACCCGGTCGCCGGGCCGGACGCCCAGGCCGCGCAGCGCGTGCGCGAGGTGGGTGCACCGCTCGTGCAGGCCGGCGTAGCTGAGCGTCCGCCCCTCGTGGACGAGGGCGGTGGCGGTCGGGGTCTTGCGGGCGCGGCGGATCGGCCACGACCCGAGCCCTTCGTTGTGCATGAGGATCCCTTGGGGGGAGGGGACGGTGGGGGAACACAGGACGGGAGGTGCGGGGAGGCGCAGGGCACTAACCGCGCAGCCTGGCTGCGTTCTCCTTGAGGATCTTCGGCCGCACCGTGTCCTTCACCGGCCCGCGACGCGCGCGGGGACGCCCAGTACCCGATCGATGCGCGCGAACTGCTTGGGGGAGAGGCCGACGTCACTGGTGAACAGGTTGCGCAGATGGCGTTCGCTGACCCGACCCGCTCGGCGACGGCCCGCACCCCCTCCGGCCGCGCACCGGTGGACAGGCCCTCGGCCGCGGCCAGCAGCAGCCCGTTCCGCGCCAGGGCAGCGGAGGGCAGGACCGACAGCCGCGCCCGGAGGGCCGACTCCATCCGCCGGACGATCCCTCCGGGGTCGTCGCCGATGGCCGTGTCGGGCAGCCGGGTCAGCGTCCGGCGGCCGTGGACCTCGACCGTGGCCACGCCGGGGCCGGTGCCCCGCCGCGCCGCCGCCACCGGCCCCGAAGGCCCGTCCGGCCCGTCCGGGGCCTCGCTGAACGCCCGCATGCCCTCACGCTAGGACACCCGGGCCGTTGATCAGCCGCCCGAGTGTGCCGAAACTTCCTAGAGGCGCGACCCGGCCCGGGCGGACGCGCCGTCCGGCACCGAGGTGGTCTGCGGGGACTACGACAAGCGAGCCTCCCTCGGCGACGCGGTCGCGCACGCCACGACGCTCTTCCTCGCGACCGCGCCGAGCGCGGCCCCCGCCGCCGTGCGCCCGCCGGGTACCCGGCGGGCGCACGGCGCGTACCCCGTGCGGCAGGTGCCGCTCGCCCGCGGGCGAGTAGGCCGGTCCCCGTTTTGTCAGTAGAGTGAATACTCCGAACGTAGGCCCAGGCTGCTGCGAAGGGGCGACGAGATGTTCGAGAGGTTCACCGACCGTGCGCGGCGGGTTGTGGTTCTGGCTCAGGAAGAGGCCAGGATGTTGAACCACAACTACATCGGGACTGAGCACATCCTTTTGGGTTTGATCCATGAGGGTGAGGGTGTG
>NZ_JASNWE010000009.1 GCF_030283145.1 Actinomadura xylanilytica | reverse complement strand
GTCCAGCCAACTAATGACCGAACCGATTAAGGCACTGGCTTTTAACACGCTGTTGAGTTCTCAAGAAACGGACACCCACCGCGCTCCACCCACTCTCGCGGGCCTCGCTCCGGGGCAACCCTTCTAACTTACCAGGATCTTCCCGGCTGTCAAGTCCAGATCCGAAGATCTTTTTCGACGGTCAAGAATCACCCGATCCCCACACACCAACCACACAGACCACACAGACCCAAGCCTGCGACTCGATGTACCGGGGGGCCACCGGGCCGGCCACCTTGCGGCGTCCTGCATCCCGTTCCAGGCCTGCTACTTCAGCTTACCTCGGTTCGCAGTGTGCTTCGAACCGATTTCTTCTGAGTGGCTTTCCCCGGGGCCGTCCGCCTCTCGGCGTTCCGCATCCCCTCGGGGCAGGTAGAACGTTAGATTCCCGCGCCCCCCACGTCAAATCGGGACGCTTACCTCCGTGACCCCTCACGTAAACCTGCTGGTCACAGCCTGTTCACGAGCCGCAGTCGCGGTCGCGGTCGCGGCACGACCGGGCGTTCGGCGGACCGTGTCAGCGTCCCGTCAGCGTGACCGTCCCCGCGCGGCGCTCACGTCAGCACCACGTCAGTGCCGTCGCCGACGGTGGTTCCAGGCAGACGCCGAGACGTGAGGAACCGTGAATGAGCTATGTGATCCAGGCCGAGGGCCTGCGGAAGAGGTTCGGGGATACTCAGGCCCTGGACGGGGTCGACATCGCCGCGCGCCGTGGGACGGTGCTCGGTGTGCTGGGGCCGAACGGCGCCGGCAAGACCACGGCCGTGCGGGTCCTGGCCACCCTGTTGAAGCCCGACGCCGGGCGCGCGGAGGTGTGCGGGTACGACGTGCTGAAGGACGCGGTCCGGGTGCGCGCGATGATCGGGCTGACCGGCCAGTACGCCTCGGTGGACGAGGAGTTGACCGGGTCGGAGAACCTGCGCATGATCGCGCGGCTCCTGGATTTCAACCGGGCCGACGCACGTGACCGCGCCACCGGGCTGCTGGAGCAGTTCGGCCTGACCGAGCCCGGCGGGCGCGCGGTGAAGACCTACTCGGGCGGGATGCGGCGGCGGCTGGACCTGGCCGCCAGCCTGATCAACCGGCCGGAGGTCATCTTCCTGGACGAGCCCACGACCGGGCTCGACCCCCGCGCCCGCAACGACGTGTGGGACACCGTGCGCGAGGTGGTCGCCGACGGGGCCACGGTGCTGCTCACCACCCAGAACCTGGAGGAGGCCGACGCGCTCGCCGACCAGATCACGGTGGTCGACCACGGCCGGGTGATCGCCGAGGGCAGTTCCGCCGAGCTGAAGTCCCGGATCGGCCGGCAGACGCTGGAGGTCCGTGCGGCCGAGCCGTACCGGGCCTCGCAGCTCACCGCGATCGTCGCCGAGCTCACCGGGCTGCATCCGACCGTCCAGGAGCCGTCCGGGCTGGTCACGGTTCCGGTGAGCGACCCGACACTGCTGTCCGCGGTGGTCCGGCGGCTGGACGAGGCGGACATCGTGGCCGCCGAGCTGGCGCTGCGCATGCCCAGCCTGGACGAGGTCTTCCTCACCCTCACCGGACATCCCGCCGAGGAGGCGGACACCGAATCCGTTCCCGAAAGGACTCCGGCATGACCGCCATCACGAGCACCGGTGTCACCGCACGGGTCGAGCCGCCAGGGCGGATCAGCCCCCAGCGCACGATGCGCCACGGGCTGACGCTCGCGTGGCGCAACATCGCGCAGCTCAAGCACTCTCCGGAGAAGCTGCTGGACACGATGCTGATGCCCATCGTGTTCCTGGTGCTGTTCCTCTACGTGTTCGGCGGGGCGGTGTCGGGCAGCACCCACACCTACCTACAGCAGTTGCTGCCCGGCCTGGTCGCGCAGATGACGATGTTCGCGACGATGAGTCTCGGCACCGCGTTGAACGAGGACATCCACAAGGGGGTCTTCGACCGGTTCCGGAGCCTGCCGATCGCCCGTTCCGCGCCGCTGATCGGCACGGTCCTAGGGGACACGGTCCGGTTCGTCATAGTGATGACGGTCCTGGTCGGCTTCGGGTCGATCCTCGGGTTCCGGTTCCACAACGACCCACTATCAGTGCTGGCCGCCTTCGCCCTGGCCTATGTGTTCTACATGGGAGTCTCCTGGATCTCGGTGCTGGTCGGGCTGGTCGCCCCCTCACCGGGCACCGTGCAGGGACTGGCGTTCCTGTGGGTGATGCCATTGACGTTCGGCAGCAGCATCCTGATTCCCGACACCTCCAGCATGCCGGGGTGGCTACAGGCGTGGGCCAAGGTCAACCCGGTGTCGCATCTGGCGGACGCAATACGGGCACTCACCCTCGGCGGCCCTGTCGGCAACCACGCCTGGTACACGCTCGCCTGGGCGGCGGGCATCGTCCTGGTCACGTTCCCGCTGGCGATGCGGATGTACGCACGCCGCGCCTGACCCTTGGTGTGATGTCACGGATATGGCGCGGGCGTGCACGAAGAGCGCGCTACTCGGACCAGTCGGTCAAGCGGGCGTCGGCGCGGAATCTCAGTGCCGGGTCGACGTACCGCGCTTCTGGCACGGAGTACAGCCCCGCAAGGGCGGCCTGCTGGAACTCGTGACCGGCGGCGAGCACCGCCAGTTCCTCCGCCGTCGCGGGGAGGCCGCTGCGCGAGAGCAGCAGGCCGACCTCCGCGGCGGCGGGCGGGACGGCGGTCGTGGGTACGGCTGGGGCTGGCAGAACCGCGGTCTCCGTCATGGCGACTCCTCCGAAACGATGTCGGGGCAGTGGGGGCTGGTCAGGCGGTGGCCAGGGCGGTCGCGCCGTGATTCCCCTCATCCGCCGTCAGGGACGATGGCCAGGGCCTCTTCCCTTGTGGCGAGGCGTCCGCGCGCGTACGCCTCGTCGAAGCCCTCCGCGCCGAGCGCTTCGGTGGCCGCCGCAGTGGCGCGCCGTGCCTCAAGGCTGTAGCGGTCTCGGAAGCCGTGCAGTTTGTGCGCGGTGCCGAGCAGCTCCGCGGCGCGGACATGCTCGCCGCGCGCGGCGGAGAGCGCCGCCACCCCCTCGACGAGGGTGGCGAGGACCTGATTGCCCAGCAGCATGTTGTCGGCGACCCCAGAGAACGCCCAGGCGTGCAGGCGGGCCGCCTCCTCCAGATCGCCCTCCTGCTCGACCAGGCAGGCCAGCTTGGCGTAGACCATCACGCTGACCTGGGTGAAGTCGGCCCGGTGTCGTCTCGGCTCGACGTCCTCCAGAGCGCGTTCCAGCAGGGGACGCGCTGCGGCGAGGTTGCCCTCCCTGCGCTCAAGCTCGCTCAACCAGACACGGCCATGGGCCGCGTCGGCGTACTCACCGATCCGTTCAGTGTCGCGGATGCTGTCGGCAAGGTCCCGGCGCGCACCGTCGAAATCGCCATGTGCGGCCCGCGCTTGAGCGACGGTGATGCGCAGAACCGCGCCTTGCTCGTTGGAGCCCCGCCGCACGGCGTACTCGTAGGCCTCCTCCGCCAGGCGCACGGCCTCGGCCGTTTCGCCCCGCACCAGCGCGAGGTTCATCCGGCCGCTGAGCCCGAGGACCATCCCCCATCGGTCGCCGAGCTCACGGAACCCCTCGTAGGCGGCGCGGACCTGCTCGGCGGCCTGCTCGATCTCGCCGTCGTTCATCGCCAGGAACCCCTCCATGACGTGCGCCACGGCCCGGACCCAGGGGTCGGGATGCTCCGCGACGCCCTGTATCAACCGCCGGGCGCCGTCGATGTCGCCGGTGAAGAGCGGGCCGGCGACGGGCGCGATGATCAGGGCGGGGTGCCGCGGTTCCGCCGGCATCACCTTGACCAGCTGATCGATAAGGTCGCGGATCTGCACGGGGGTGGGGCCGGACTCGGAGGTCATCCCGTTCACCATCATCGCCGTCAAGAAGCAGATGGCGTACTGCTCCTCCAGTCCGGGCGGGGCCGTGTCGCCCGCGATCTCCCGCACCGCGATGGCCCAGCCGCCCGCCTCCCTCTCCAGATCGCGCATCAGCCAGAACCACGCCAGCGCCGCGACCAGACGCAGCCCGGTGGGCACGTCGCGGACGTCCAGGACATGCCGGAACGCCGCGTTGCAGTTGTCACGCTCGGCGGCCAGCAGGTCGCTCCAGTGAAGCTGGTCGCGGCGGCGCAGCTCGGGTTCGGCGCGTTCGGCGAGCTCCACGAAGTGGGCGGCGTGCGCGCTTTTGATCCGGACGGTCTCACCCGCCTCGGCGAGCCGTTCGGCGCCGTACACGCGGACGGTCTCCAGGAGCCGGTACCGCACCTCCGGGTCGCCGCTCGCCATCACCAGGGACTTGTCCACCAGCGCGGCGATCACGTCGATCACGTCGCGCGGATCGGGCGCGCCGGCCCCCTCCACACCGCACACTGCAGTGGCGCCGTCGGGTGTGGCGCCGCCCGCGAACACCGACAGGCGGCGCAGCACCGTGCGCTCGACGTCGTCCAGGAGCTCCCAGCTCCAGTCGACCACTGCGCGCAGTGTCCGGTGCCGGGGCAACGCGGTACGGCTGCCGCCGGTGAGCAGCCGGAACCGGTCGCCGAGCCGTCCGGCCACCTGGGCCGGTGTCAGCGAGCGCAGCCGCGCGGCAGCCAACTCGATGGCCAGTGGGATGCCGTCCAGGGCGCGGCAGATCGCGACCACGTGCGCCGCGGTGTCGCCGTCCACGACGAACCCCGGGCGCACCGCGCCCGCGCGGTCGGCGAACAACCGCACCGACGCGTAGCGCATCGCCTCCTCGGCGTCCGCGCCGTCCGGTGGCAGCGGCAGGGACGGGACGGGGCACAGGGACTCTCCGGTGATGCCGAGCGGCTCTCGGCTGGTCGCCAGGACGCGCACGCCGGGCGCGGCCTCCAGCACCCGGCCGACCACGCTCGCGACCGCGTCGATCAGGTGCTCGCAGTTGTCCAGAACGAGGACCATCCGCTTGGCCGCCATGAAGTCGGTCAGCCGCTCCAGCGGCGGCACCGGGGTGCGGGTCTCGGCGGTCCACGGCAGTTCGGGCACGCCGAGCGCGACCAGTACCGCCTTGGCCACGTCGCCGGGGTCGCTGACCGGTGCCAGCGGGACGAACCACACACCGTCGGGCTGCTCGTCCACCAGCCGGGCGGTGGTCTCGCCGGCCAGCCGTGTCTTGCCCGCGCCGCCGGGACCGGTGAGAGTGACCAGCCGCGTCTCGTCCAGCAGGCGTCCGACGCGTTCCGACTCCTTCTCGCGACCGACGAACGTGGTGAGCTGCGAGGGCAGGTTGGTCAACGCCGACCGGGGCGGGACCGCCCCGGGCGCCGAGTCCGGCAGGCGCGCGGGCGCGGATGAAAGCGCGGGCGCGCGCGAGGATGTCGGAGGGGTCAGGTCGGGGGCGCCCCTCAGGATGGCCACATGCACGGCGCTCAGTTCGGGCGAGGGGTCGACGCCGAGGCGTTCGGCTAGGTCGCACCGGGTCTCCTCGTACACGCGGAGGGCGTCGGCTTGGCGGCCCGCTGTGTAGAGCGCGCGCATGAGCTGCGCGCGGAGCCGCTCACGGAGCGGATGTGCGGCGGCCAGCTCCTCCAGCTCGACGACCTGGGGCACTCCCGTCCCCGCGGCGAGGTCGGCGTCGACGCGATCCTCCATCGCGGCGATCCGCAGCTCCTCCAGCCGCGCAATAACGGGGGCGGCGAAGTCGGCGTCGGCGATGTCGGCGAGCGCCGGGCCGCGCCACAGCGCGAGGGCGTCGTGCAGTCCGCGCGCGCGACGGGACGGGTCGGTCGCGCGGCGGGCCGCGGCGGCCCGCCGTTCGAAGGCGACGGCGTCCACCTCGTCCGCGTCGACCGCGAGCCGGTAGCCGCCCGGACCGAATTCGACTAGCTCACGGCCCGCGACGGCGCGCAGCCGGGAGACCAGCGCCTGTAAGGCGTTTCCGCCTGGCGGGGCGCCGTCCCACAGATCGTCGAGCAGCCGTTCGGCGGACACTGCCCGTCCGACGTCGATCGCCAGCCTGGCCAGCAGAGCGCGCAGACGCGGACCGCTGACCTCGACCGGCCGCGCGGCCTCGTCCCGCACCTCGAGCGGGCCCAGGATGCCGATACGCACGATTGCCTCCTCTCGGACATTGTCCCCCCGCGGCGGCGCCCCGTGGAGCGCCTCCGTGGCCGTCCGGCGCCTCCGGCGGGCTCCGTGCCCGGTCACCGCCGCCCCGCCCGTCACACCGGTCGACGTTTGACGCGGGCGGGACGGGTAGAGCCGTTCCATGGATCTGGCATTCCTCAAACCGCTCTACCACCGGCCGGGACCCTATGCGTCGGTCTACGCGGACCTGACCCGGACCACCGAGGACGCGTCCAAGGCCGCCGAGCTGCGATGGCGCGCCCTCCGCACCGACCTGGAGGCGCAGGGCGCCCCGGACGGGACGCTCCGTGCCGTCGAGCACGTCGTGCACGAGGAACTGGAGCTGCGCCGCTCCGAGGGGCTGGTGCTCTTCGCCGCCGGCGACGAGGTGGTGCGCACCGAGCGCCTGGCCGGGCCGCCGCGCACGTCGCTGGCGCGCGTCGCACCGCTCCCGCATGTCCTGCCGTACCTGGCCGGACGGGGTGAGCGGTTCCCCCACCTGGTCGCGGTGGTGGACCGGCGCGGCGGGGAGATCGACTGCTTCACCGCGGAGGGCGGGCACCGGCACCGCGAGGTCCGGGGCGACAAGGACCATCCGGCCCGGAGGACCAAGGCGGGCGACTGGAACCAGTCGCGGTTCCAGCGGGCCGAGGAGAACGCGTGGAAGGCGACCGCCAAGAGGGTCGGCCGCGAGATCGACCGGGCGGCGCGCGACTGCGGCGCCCGGGCGGTCGTGATCGCCGGAGACGTACGCGCCCGCAGCGCCGTCCTGGAGGAGATCTCCGAAGGCGTGCTGGAGCACACCGTGGAATCCGACCGCAACATCTCCGCCGACGACCCCGGGCTGAACGCCGAACTCGCCCGGATCCTGGAGCTCAAGACCGCCGAAAGGGTGCTGAGCGTCGCCGAGCGGTTCGACCGGGAGCTGGCCAATGGGCAGCGGGCCGTCGCCGGACTGCCCGCCACCGTGGCGGCCGTCCGGCGCGGGCAGGTCGAGAGCCTGCTCCTGGACGACGACCCCGAGTCGCCGGCGCGGCTGTGGATCGGCCCCGATCCGGGCCACGTCGCCGCCACGCCGGGCGAGCTGCGCCGACTCGGCGTGACCGATCCCCAGGAGGAACGCGCCGACGCGGCTCTGGTCCGTGCCGTCGCCGCCACTGACGGCGACCTGGTCGTCCTACCGGCGGACGGACCGAACGCGTCCCTCGGTGTGGGGGCGGTGCTGCGCTACAGCGATTGACCCGCCGCCCCTCCGGAGGCTGCCATACGCCCTACTGCGGTCTCCGGAGGGGCGGCTTCAGAAGCCGGCTTCAGGGGCGGCCTCAAGGGTCGCGCTCGCCCAAGCCAGGTCGGCGTCCGGGCCGCCAGGCGAGAACGCCGGACCGGGCTTTTGAAACACGGTCTAGGAGACCTTCGCCAGGGGGTCGGGCGTGGCGCCGCTCCACCGGTACATGGTGACATTGCTCGTCTGCTTGGTGACTCCGTCCTCCACCACGGTGCCGTTCTTGGAGACGTAGTACCGGCCGTCCCCCAGGGAGATCAGCCCGTACTGCCCGCCGCTCTCCCAGCCGCGGACTCCGGTGGCGGCGTCCTTCAGGCCGTGCCGGGCGAGCGGCAGGAGCAGTCCGCGCTCCGGCTTCGCCTGCCCCTTGATGACGCCCTTGTGTGGACGGGCCTTGGCGTCGACGGTGAAGAGCGAGTAGTTGGGGAAGCCCGGCTTGACGCCCTTGTAGGCGGCCATCATCCAGGTGCGGGTGTACGGGTCGTACTCCAGGTTCTGCGCACCGTAGGTCGTGTTCCCCGTGTAGACGAAGTACTTCCCGTCCACGCGGGAGGGGCCGCTCGTGTGCGGGGCCTCCTGCGTCAACGGCCGCTCGTACTTCTTCCACTGGCCGACGTCGTACTGCAACAGCACCTGGTGGTCGTTGTCCTGCCGGGACGTGTTGGAGTAGATGCCGTACGCGACGGTCAGCGTGTTGCCGTCACGCTGCTTCCCGCCCTTGCCGATCTCCGGCCCGAACGCCACGCCGTCGATCCCGCTGCACCCGTACCGGTGGTCCTTGGTGTTGCCGGTGTCGCCGTCGAACTTCCCGTCGCCGTCCATGTCGGCCGAGTAGTCGCCGACGACCTCCTTCAGGTACACGGTCGACACGACCCCGGACGTCTCGGCGTCCATGCCCAGCCGGTCGATCTTGTCCACGTCGAAGATGGCGATGTAGAAGGACTTGGCCTCCTTGTACTCCAGGGACCCGTAGACCCTCCCGTCCTTGGCGTTGAAGTCCAGGTCGCCGACGTGTCCGGTGAAGCCCGACACCGATCCGACGGGCTTGCCCTTCAGGTCGGTCTTCACCAGGAGGTTGGTGAACGAGAAGTACATGTAGCCCTTGGCACGGTCCACGGCGATGCCCTGCACGTGCCCCGAGGCCCATGCGCCGCCGTACACCTCCTTGGGCAGGTTCTCGCGCGCCTGCGCACCGGGCGCGACGAGCAACGATCCAGCGACCAGAACCGAGGTGGCCAGCGTGATCGGAAGCAGCTTCCGCATCGATTCTCCGTTTCCATGGCGGTCATCAATCCAAGATCATCACCTCATCTGACCACATCGCGACGTAAACGATCAATCGGTCACAGATGAAGATTTCGGGGCGAACAGCGAACCCTTCACCGCGGCGGGCCGCCCGGCTACGGTTGCGGGTGACGGACGTCGCGGACCCTGGAAGGCCCCATGACCGACAGCAGCGCCCCCGCACCGGGGATCGACACCCGCCGGCCGCACCAGGCGAGGATCTGGAACCACTGGCTGGGCGGCAAGGACAACTACCCGGTCGACCGCGACGTCGGCGACCGGATCATGCGGGTGTTCCCCGAGATCGCCGACATCGCCCGGCACTCCCGGGCGCTGCTGGTGCGCGTGGTGCGGTTCCTCGCCGAGGAGCAGGGCGTCCGCCAGTTCCTGGACGTCGGCACCGGCATGCCCGGCCTCGACAACACCCACGAGGTCGCGCAGCGCGTCGCGCCCGGCGCGCGGGTCGTCTACGTCGACAACGACCCCCTGGTGGTGGCGCACGCCCGCGCGCTGCTGACCGGCCTGCCCGCAGGCTCGTGCGACTACCTCGAGGCCGACGTCCGCGACCCCGGCGACATCATCGAGCGGGCCGCGGCGACGCTGGACTTCTCCCAGCCGATCGCGCTGCTGCTGCTCGGCATCATCGGCAACGTGCCCGACGAGGACGACCCGGTCGCGATCGTGCGCACGCTGACGTCCCGGCTGCCCTCCGGCAGTTTCGTGGTCGTCAACGACGGCACCAACGTGCTGGGCGTCACCGACGACAC
This sequence comes from Actinomadura xylanilytica, assembly GCF_030283145.1. Lineage (GTDB taxonomy): Bacteria > Actinomycetota > Actinomycetes > Streptosporangiales > Streptosporangiaceae > Spirillospora > Spirillospora xylanilytica. The sequence goes on along the minus strand of NZ_JASNWE010000009.1, from coordinate 110,454 downwards.
ACCGGCCGACGCCACGGCCCGCGCCGAGGCGCTGCGACTGTGCGCGGACGCGGGCTCGGTCCCGTACCACGCGCGCACGCCCGGGTTCATCGCCGCGTGCCTGGAGGGGCTGGAGCTGCTGGAGCCGGGCGTGGTGTCCACCCCGCTGTGGCGCCCGGACTTCCCGGAGATCGACGAGATCGAGCCGCTCGACTCGTTCGGCGGCGTGGCCCGCAAACCCTGACCACTCGTCCGGGCCTATGACGCGACGAAGGGCCGGTGCGAACGCACCGGCCCTTCGTACTCACTGTGGAGCTATGGGGATTCGAACCCCAGACCTCCTCCATGCCATGGAGGCGCGCTACCAACTGCGCCATAGCCCCAGGTCGGATCGGGAGGCTCTCGCCCCGACGATCGGCCATGCACGAGCTTAGTGCACGCTGGAGGCAGGTCGGTACATCCGCTCCACTCAGAGGCGGACCAGCATCTTCCCGGTGTTGGCGCCGCGGAGCAGCCCGAGGAAGGCGTCCGCGGCGTTCTCGATGCCGTCGACCACGGTCGCCTCGGTCCGGATCGACGCGGCGAACCCGGCCAGCTCGGGCATCAGATCGGCGTGGTCGCTGGCGATGAACCCGCGCAGCGTGAGCCGCTTGCCGATGGCGAGCGCGAGGTTGTCGGGGCCCGGCACCGGCCCGGCCGCGTTGTACTGCGCCACCGCCCCGCACAGCGCGACCCGCCCGTGCAGGCGCAGCGCGGCGAGCGCGGCGCGCAGGTGGTCGCCGCCGACGTTGTCGAAGTAGACGTCGATCCCATCGGGAGCCGCCTCGCGCAGCCGCTCCTCCAGCCGTCCCTCCTTGTAGTCGATCGCGACGTCGTACCCGAAGTCCCCGGTCAGCCGCGCGGCCTTCTGCGGGCCGCCCGCGGAACCGATGACCCTGGACGCGCCGAGCCGCCGCGCGATCTGCCCCGCCACACTGCCCACGGCCCCGGCTGCGCCGGACACGAAGACGACGTCGCCCTCCTTCACCGGCGCGATCCTGGTGAGGCCCGCGTACGCGGTGAGCCCGGTCAGCCCGAGCACCCCCAGGTACGCCTCCGCGGACGCCGAGGTCGTGTCGATCGCCCGCACACTGCCGGCGTCGACCGTGGCGTACTCGCGCCAGCCAAGCCCGTGCAGGACGGTCGTCCCCACGGGCACCGCCTCAGCGCGGGAGGCGACCACGGTGCCGACGGCGCCGCCGTCCATGGCCTCACCGAGCTTGAAGGGCGGGACGTACGACTTGGTGTCGTTCATCCGGCCCCGCATGTACGGGTCGACGGAGATCCAGTCGTTGCGCACCACCACCTCGCCCTCCCCGGGCTCGGCGACGGGCACCTCGGCCAGTTCGAAATCGGACGGCACGGGCTCGCCGTCCGGACGCGCCACTAGGCGGACCTCACGGGACACGGTCATGGAACCTCCAGTGTTGTGTGTACACACACACACGCTACAACGCGTGCACATACACACAAATCACCTAGGCTGGGGCCATGTCCCCCGCGAAACAGCTCGGTGAGTCCGACCTCCCCCCAGAGGACCTCGCCTTCTACGGTCTGGTCTGGGCCGGCAACACCCTCGGCCAGCGGGTCGGCCGCGAGCTGATGCGCCACCACGGCCTGCCCCTATCGTGGTTCGAGGTGCTCCTGTGGCTCTCCTACCAGGACGCCCCGGTCTCGGTGTCGGACCTGGGGTCGTGCACCATGCTCAGCCGCAGCCAGGTGTCCCGCGTGGTCGACGCGCTCCACGAACGCGGGCTGATCGAACGCGGACGCTCGCAGAACGACGCGCGCTCGGCCGAGCTCGCCCTCACCGCCAAGGGCCGGACCGCCTTCGGCGAGGCCGACGCCACCCGCCGCGCGGCACTGGACGGCGCCTTCACCGGCACGCTCGACGAGGACGACCTCGCCTCCCTGGTCAAGATCTGGGGCAAGCTCAAGGACGCCTGACCCGCCGGGCCGCCCCACGGGCCCGAGTACACCTAGGGTCTGTCTCAAAGTGCCTCGGCCGTCGGCGAGCGCGTTATCTGGCCGGTGGGGCGAAGCCGGAGGCGAGCCCCACCGGCCAGATCGCGAAGCGATGTCGCGCTCGCCCAAGCACGGTCGGCGTCCGAGCCGCCAGGCGAGAACGCCGGGCCGGGGGTGTTGGGAACACAGCCCAGGAGCCGTCCGGCGGCGTTCCCGTCCGGACGCCCGGTCACGTCCCCAGGGAACGTCCGCCGTCGACGATCTGGACGGTGCCGGTGATGAACGACGCGCGGGCGCTCAGCAGGAAGACGCCGGCTGCGGCGACCTCCTCGGGCCGCGCGACCCTTCCGAGCGGGATCCCGGCGTCCACCGCGACGCGGCGCACCTGCTCCGCGACGTCCTCCGGATCGCCGGTCATGCCGCCGAGCAGCGCGCCGCTGGCGGTGTAGCCGGGGGCCAGTACGTTGACGGTGATCTCGCCCGGCCCCAGCTCGTGCGCGAGGGTCTTGGCATAGCCGATCAGGCCGGACCGGGCGATGCCGGACATCGCATACTTCGGGATCAGCTCCCGGACCGTCTCGCTCGTGACCATCAGCACCCGGCCCCAGCCCGCGCTCCGCAGCCGGGGCAGCGCGGCCCGCACCAGCCCGATGTGCGCGATCATGCCGAGCTCGACCGCCGCGCGGTAGTCGTCCGGGCCGAAGCCGCCGGCCGGGCCGGCGGGCGGCCCGCCCGCGTTGGTCACCACGATGTGCACCGCGCCGTGCTCTTCGGCCGTCTCGTCGACCCACGCCTGCGCGCCCGCGGTGTCGCGGATGTCGAGCACCCGGGTGCCGACCACCGCCCCCGGCTCCTCGCGGAGGGCGTCGGCGGCCGTCTTCAGCCGCCCGGGGTCGCGGCCCGCGATCGACACCTTCGCGCCCTCGCGCACCAGCTCACGGGCGATCGCCAGGCCGATGCCCGACGATCCCCCGGCCACCAGGGCGACCTTGCCGCTCAGTCCCAGATCCAACGTCGATCCCTCATCTCGTGCCGGTGCCGGTGCGGTGGGGAGGCTCCCCGAGCATGATCACTCGCAGCGGGCCCGGCCCGCAATGGCCGGCGGAGGGTGGAAACGCGTCAGGGGCACCGCCTTGACGGCGGTGCCCCTGACGTACGCGCGATCTCGAGTGGAGCTATGGGGATTCGAACCCCAGACCTCCTCCATGCCATGGAGGCGCGCTACCAACTGCGCCATAGCCCCGCGCTACTGCGTGGACTCTCATCCCGCAGCGCTCAGCCAGTGTATAGGACACCGGCCGCGTACTCGAATCGATTGCGGCGCCCCCGGACAGCCCCGGCGGCCCTCGCGGCCCCGGACGACCCGGAGGCGCCGTTCGGACGTCGGCCGGACGCCCGTGCCGGACGCCCGCCGGACGTCGGCCGGATGCGCTCAGGCGCCGTTGTCGGTGCGGTCGTCGCCGAGGACGGGCTCGGGAAGCGTGCCGGCGTTGTGCTCGACCAGCCGCCAGCCGCCGTCGCGCATCTCGGCCAGGACCGACCAGCAGCAGTTGGACAGCCCGCCGAGCCGCTCCCAGACCTCCTCGGGCAGCCCGAGCAGGTGCGACATCCCGAGCCTGAGCGCGGCGCCGTGCGAGGCGACCACCAGCAGGCCGGTCGGCGGAAGCGCGTCCAGGCCGCGTTCCAGGGCCGTGCCGACGCGCTTGGCGACCTGGGCGCTGGTCTCGCCGCCGGGCGGCTGCCAGATGGCGCGCTCGGCCGGGTAGCGCTCGCGGATCTCCCGGTCGGTGAGGCCCTCCCAGGCGCCGCCGTCCCGCTCGATCAGGTCGGCGTCGTGCCGCACCGGCAGCCCGGTGAGCCCGGCGAGGGCCGCCGCGGTGTCGGCGGCGCGCTGGAGCGGGGAGGCGAGCAGCGCGGTGGGGCGCAGCCCGGTCAGCAGTCGGGCCGCGTCCCGCGCCTGGCGGACACCGGTCTCGTCCAGCGGGATGTCGGTCTTGCCCTGGAAGCGGCGCTCGACGTTCCAGGCGGTCTGCCCGTGCCGCCACAGCACCAGCCGCCGCTTGCCCGGCTCGCGGACGGTGCGGGTCTCACTCACTCGGGCTCCCGGCGCGGGCGGGCCGGTCCCGGTGCGCGTGGACGCCCTCGGGCAGCCCGATCAGCGGACAGTCCTTCCAGAGCCGTTCGAGCGCGTAGAACATGCGGTCCTCCTCGTGCTGGACGTGCACGATGATCTCGGCGTAGTCGAGCAGCACCCAGCGGCCCTCGCGCTCGCCCTCGCGGCGGACGGGCTTGGCGCCCGCCTCCTCGCGGAGCCGCCGCTCGACCTCGTCGACGATGGCCCGGACCTGGCGCTCGTTGGACGCCGAGCAGAGCACGAACGCGTCGGTGATGACGAGCTGCTCGCTCACGTCATAGGCAAGAATGTCATCGGCCAGCTTGTCGCCCGCCGCCTCCGCGGCGATCCGGACCAGCTGTACGGCCCTATCGGATGCGGTCACGATGCGCTCGCGATCCTCCCTGTAGGGGTCGGGTCCCGCCAACCATCTCACGGGTGGCGAAGCCCGGCCTCCTCGTCGATACAACGCCGCCGCGACCGGTTCGGCCCGCGGCGGGCCCTCACGTCCAGGGTATGGCGCCGAGCGGGAACTCGCGCCCGCGCGGGAGCGGGCGGGCGGGCGCAGACGGCCGCGGCCAGGGGCCGGAACCGGGCGCGGGGCCGTGGGCGGGGGCGGACGGGCTCAGCCTTCGGGTGCCCGGTAGAGGCCGCGCTTGTTGATGTACTGGACGATCCCGTCCGGGACCAGGTACCAGATCGGCTCGCCCTCGCGGACCCGGTCACGGCACTCGGTGGACGAGATCGACAGCGCGGGGACCTCCATCAGGCTGACCCGCCCGTTCGGCAGGCCGGGGTCGGCCAGCCGGTGGCCGGGCCTGGTGACGCCGACGAAGTGCGCGAGCTCGAACAGCTCGTCGGTGTCGTGCCAGGTCAGCATCTGCTCCAGGGCGTCGGCGCCGGTGATGAAGAAGTAGTCGGAGTCGGGGCCGTGCAGGTCGCGGACGTCGCGCAGGGTGTCGACGGTGTAGGTCGGGCCGGGCCGGTCGATGTCGATCCGGCTGACCGAGAACCGGGGGTTGGACGCCGTCGCGATCACCGCCATCAGGTAGCGGTCCTCGGCGGCGGCGACCTTGCGCTCCCCCTTGTGGGACGACAGGCCGGTGGGCACGAACACCACCTCGTCCAGGGAGAAGAAGTGGGCGACCTCGCTCGCGGCCACCAGGTGACCATGGTGGATCGGGTCGAAGGTGCCGCCCATGATCCCCAAACGCCGCTTTTGCGTCATGCCGACGAGAATAGCCAGCGGCCGGAGTGCTCCGACCGGCAGCCCCTCCCCGTCCGGCGCCGGGCCCCTGGCGGCCTCAGCGCAGGCCCGGCACGGGCGGCTCGCCCGACTCCCAGGACACCACCCGTACCGCCTTGCCGACCTCCGCGCGCGGCACGGTGCCGTCCGGCAGGACCCGGATCTCGGCGGCCAGCCCCAGCGACTCGCGCAGCGCGCGGGCCAGCCTCTCCTGGAGGTCCGCCGGGGCGCCGCCGCCGGGCGCGGCCTCGCAGGCGGCCAGGAGCCGGGCGGCGGGGCGCCGCCGGTCCACGACGAGCTGGTAGTGCGGCGCGATCAGGCCGGATCCCAGCAGGACCCGTTCGACCTCGCTCGGATACACGTTGACGCCCCGGATCACCAGCATGTCGTCGGCCCGCCCGAGGACCTTGCCCATCCGCACCAGGGTCCGCCCGCAGGGGCACTCCGCCCGGTCGAGCGAGGCGATGTCGCCGGTCCGGTAGCGCAGCAGCGGCAGCGCCTGCTTGGTCGGGGTGGTGAAGACCAGCTCGCCGGGGACGCCGTCCGCCACCGGGACGCCGGTGGCCGGGTCGACGGCCTCGACGACGAAGTGGTCCTCGTTGACGTGCAGCCCGTCCTGCTCCAGGCACTCGGTGGCCACGCCCGGCCCGATCACCTCCGACAGGCCGTAGATGTCGACGGCCTTGATCGGCAGGACCCGCTCGATGGCGGCGCGCAGCTCATCCGTCCACGGTTCGGCGCCGAGCACGCCGGCCCTGAGCGCGGGCAGCGCGACGCCGGCCTCCGCCGCCGCCTCACCGAGCCGGAGCGCGTACGCGGGCGTGCAGGTCAGGATGTCGGCCCCCAGATCGGCGAGCATCCGGACCTGGCGCCCGGTCATCCCGCCCGACATCGGGACCACGGTCGCACCCAGCGCCACCGCCCCCTGGTGGATGCCGATCCCGCCGGTGAACAGCCCGTACCCGTACGCGTTGTGGACGACGCTGCCCGGCCCCGCGCCCGCGCACGAGAGCGACCGCGCGCACATCGCCGCCCACAGGTCCAGATCGGCGCGGGTGTAGGCGACGAGCGTGGGTCTCCCCCGCGTGCCCGAGGACCCGTGCACGGCCGCGATCTGCTCACGGGGGACGGCGAGCATCCCGAACGGGTAAGCGTCCCAGAGGTCGCGCTTGGTGGTGAAGGGCAGCCCGCCCAGATCGGTGAGCTCCAGACCGGCGCCGCTTTCGACCCCGGCCTCTCTGAGCCGCCGCCCCTGCACGCCGTCCGCCGCGATCAGCCGGTCGACCAGGCGCCGCAACCGGTCGCGCTGGAGAACGGCCCGCTCGTCCAGCGGCATGGCCTCGGCCTTGGGATCGAACATCGCCCGCCTCCCGCGCAGTCCGAGCGGAGCGCCCGGCCGCGCAGCCGCTCACCCGGTCGCCGAAGTACACCCCCGCACCGCACCCGCGCGCAACCCCGGCGGGAGAGGCCCGGCCGGTGCCGGACGCGGCCCCGCGGCGGGGAACCCTACGGCGGGGCGGTTCGTCGGAACTACCATGCCAGACATGACGGAGAACACACCGGACAGAGCACGGACGCGCTTCCCCGGGATCAGTTCCCGGGCCTACGAACACCCGGCGGACCGGTCGGCGCTGGTGGCGCTGCGCTCGCTGTCGGGGTTCGACGTCGTCCTGCGCAAGATGTCGGGCCTCTTCAACGAGCGGGCCCTCCGGCTGACCTTCCTCGGCGGCAGCGTGCGGGCCGGCGAGGACCAGTTCCGCCACGTGTACGACATGGTGCGCGACGCCGCCTACATCCTGGACCTCAAGGAGGTCCCCGAGGTGTACGTGCGGCAGGACCCGACGCCGAACGCGATGGCGCTGGGCTCCGACCAGCCGTTCATTGTGGTCAACACGGGGCTGGTCGACCTGCTCGACGAGCAGGAGCTGCGGTTCGTCATCGCGCACGAGGTCGGGCACATCCTGTCCGGCCACGCGGTCTACCAGACGATGATGCAGATCCTGGTGCAGCTCGGGTCGCGGCTGGCCTGGCTGCCACTGGGCAACATCGGCATCGCGGCGATCATCATCGGGCTGCGGGAGTGGTTCCGCAAGGCCGAGCTGTCCTCGGACCGGGCCGGGCTGCTGGCCGGCCAGGACCTCGACGCGGCCAAGCGCACGATGATGAAGCTGGCCGGCGGCACCCGGCTGACCGAGATGAGCCAGGAGGCGTTCCTGGAGCAGGCCCGCGAGTACGACGCGGCCGGCGACGTGCGCGACGGGCTGCTGAAGTTCCTCAACCTGCTGCCTCAGTCGCACCCGTACGCGGTGATCCGGTTCGCCGAGATCGACCGGTGGGCGCACAGCGGCGAGTACCAGCGGATCCTCGCCGGCGACTACCCGCGCCGCGACGACGACGACAGCGCCTCGGTCACCGACGAGATCCGCAACGCGGCCGGCGCGTACCGCGAGTCGTGGGAGCGGACCGCGGACCCGTTCGTCGGGAAGATCCGCGACGTGGCCGACGCGGCGACCTCGGCGGCGGGCGGGCTGTTCGACCGGTTCAACCGGCGCGACAACGGGCCGACCGACCGCGCCAACTAGGGACCGCGACCCGGCGCGCACGAGGGCCGGCCGGGAGCAGGATCAGGGCCGTCGCGCCACGGACGCGGCGGCCCTTCCCATGCCCGGCTCCGGGATGGACCTCGGACCGAACTCGGACCGAACTCGGGACGGAGTCGGGACGGAGTCGGGACGGAGTCGGGACGGAGTCGGGACCGGTTCGGCTCCGCGCTCGGAACCGGACTCGGAACCGGACTCGGACAGGCTCAGAACGGGGCGGGGACCAGCAGCTCGACGTTGCGGTCCTCGGGCTTGCCGCGCCGCTCCTCCTCGCGTTCCTGCCAGTCGTTGCCGGCCAGCTCGCGGGAGAGCGCGGCCAGCCGGACGGGGTCGCCGACGGCCCCGCCGAACGACTCGGGTCCGGCGGAGTCGAGGACGGTCGCGAAGACCGACAGCGTGCCGTCGCCGTTGTCGGCCAGCTCCACGATCCGGCTCTGCTGCGGGAAGTCGATGTGCGAGGCGGTGTTGACCTCCCAGAAGCCGCCCCTGCCCTCGCGGGGGTGCGGGACGACCTCGTTGCGGTGCGTATGGCCGTTGACCCACAGCACGACGTTGGGGAAGCGCAGCAGCAGCGCCTTGACCTCGTCGCCGAGCACCCGGTCGCCGCCGAGCGGGTTCGACAGCGACGCGATCGGGTGGTGGCTGAACAGCACGAACAGCCGGTCCTGGACGTCGTGCGCGACCGGCTCGCCGTCGGCGCCGGTGTAGCGGCGGCTGCCCGCCTCGAGCTGCGCCTCCAGCCACCGGAACTGGGCCCGGTCGAACGAGCCCTCCGAGTAGCCGTTGGGGTTGACCGTGTCGAGCGCCAGCCCGCGCACGATGCCCCGGTCGAACGCGTAGTAGGCGGTGCCCTCGCGCAGGTTGGCCTGGGTGAAGCCGTGGCCGCGGAGCGCGGTGGCGGTGGTGAAGTGCTCGCGGACGACCTCGGCGCGCGACAGCATCCGGCGCGCCGGATCGGGGGTGACCTGCCGGAACAGCCCGCCGCCGGCGCCGCTCTCGCGGCTGAGCGCGACGAGCTCGACGGCGTTGCCGTCGCGGAGCATCCGGGCCAGCCGCTCGGCCTGCGCGTCGTCGGCCGGGGCGCCGATCTTGATGCCGCCGGTCGCCAGCGTGCCGACCAGCGGGTTGACGGGCAGGTTGCCCTGGATGAGGCCGTCGTGGTTGCCGAAGACCGCGAGCCACGGGCTGCGGAGCCCGGCGGCCTGGAACGGCTTGCGGGCGGCGTCGAGCAGCCCCTTGACCCGCGGGAAGCCGTACTGGGCGAGGGCCACGTCGGGCTGCGCGCCCTGCGGCGGCCCGTCCGGGTGCCAGAACCGCTGGTCGTAGGCGGCCCGGTCCATCACGCCCTCGTACCGGGCGGGGTCGCCCGAGTCGGGCCGGACCCGGCCGCCGTCGAGCAGGTCGATGATCCAGCGCAGCTCGTTGTACTGGACGTTGTCGGCCGCGTCGCCGGTGTTGATGGTGAACGCGAGGCCGAGCCCGGTCGCGGGGCCGCGGCCGACCCGGTTGATCGCCCGGACCATCGCCTCGGCGACCTGGGTGGTGAGGATCTCGTGCGGGCGGTAGGCGCCCTCCACGGGCAGGACCGACAGCGCGTCCTTGAACCGGTCGAGGAACTCCACCCGGGCCGGCGACTGGGCGTCGACGATGTGCACGTCGGTGAGCTGGCCGAAGGCGAGCACGCCGCGCCGCCGGGCCGCGCGGCCCGGATCGGCGGTGCCGCCGAGGTCGCGGCGCAGCAGGTGCGGTTCGCCCGGCCCCGCGACGACGCGCCGGTACCCGCCGGCCCCCGGGCCGCCGAGCAGCAGCGTCCGGTCGAGCGTGGTGCCGGCGACCGGGCCGCGCAGCCCGGCGGCCCGGCCCGGCCGTGCGGGCGCGAGGGGCGCGGCGGAGGCCGGGCGCGCCGGGAGGGCGGCCAGGCCGGTGGAGGCGATCCCCGCCCCGAGGGCGGCGTTCCGCAGCACGCGGCGACGGCTGATCTCTGGGGTCACAGTGCTGAATCAGACCACACTGACAACGTGACAACAATGAGCACAGTGTCACATTCTTCTCACCCCGGACGCCACCGGCCCGGACGCGGCCCCCGCTCAGGTCCGGATGTGGCCCTCGCCGGTGACGATGTACTTGGACGAGGTCAGCTCGGCCAGCCCCATCGGCCCGCGGGCGTGCAGCTTCTGGGTGGAGATCCCGATCTCGGCGCCGAACCCGAACTCCTCGCCGTCGGTGAAGCGGGTCGAGGCGTTGACCATCACCGCGGCGGAGTCGACCAGCGCCACGAACCGCTTGGCCGCGGGCTGGGACGTCGTCACGATCGCCTCGGTGTGCCCGGACCCGTACCGGCGGATGTGCGCGACCGCGTCCTCCAGGGAGTCGACCACGCGGGCCGCGATGTCGAGCGACAGGTACTCGGCGCGCCAGTCGTCCTCGGTCGCCGCCACCACGTCGTCGCCGAACGCCCGGACCCGGTCGTCGCCGTGCACCGTGACGCCCTTGGCGCGCAGCGCCTCCAGCGCGCGCGGCAGGAACGCACCGGCGATGCCGGCGTGCACCAGCACCGTCTCGGCGGCGTTGCACACCGACGGCCGCTGGGTCTTGGCGTTGACCAGGATGTCGACCGCCATGTCGACGTCGGCGGCGGCGTCGACGTACACCGCGCAGTTGCCGACCCCGGTCTCGATCACCGGCACGGTGGACTCCCGCACGACCGAGCCGATCAGCGACGCGCCGCCGCGCGGGATCAGGACGTCGACCAGCCCGCGGGCCCGCATCAGGTGCTTCACCGAGTCGCGCGAGGTACCGGGGACGAGCTGGACCGCGTCCGCCGGGACCTCGGTGCCCTGGAGCGCGGCCTGCATCACCCGGACCAGCACGGTGTTGGACTCGAACGCCGAGGACGAGCCGCGCAGCAGCGCCACGTTCCCGCTCTTGAGGCACAGCGCCGCGGCGTCGACGGTCACGTTCGGGCGGCCCTCGTAGATGATCCCGACCACGCCGAGCGGCACCCGGACCTGGCGCAGGTCGAGCCCGTTCGGCAGCACGCCGCCGCGCACCGACTCCCCCACCGGGTCGGGCAGCGCGGCGACCTTGCGGACGGCCTCGGCGATCGCGGCGACCCGCTCCACCGTCAGGCTCAGCCGATCGACCATCGTCTCGGAGATGCCCGCCTCGCGGGCCCGCGCGACGTCGCCCTCGTTGGCCTTGACGATCTCGGGCGCGGCGGCGAGCAGGCCGTCGGCGACGGCGTGCAGGGCCCGATCCTTGGCCGCCCTCGGCAGCGGGGCCAGGACCCCGGCGGCCGTCCGCCCGCGCTCGGCCACCCGCAGGAACTCCTCACGCTCCCGCTCGGTCTCGCTCATCACCGGCTCCTCTTCCGTCAGTGGGCTGTAAAGATCACCAGATCGTCGCGGTGGATGATCTCGCGCTCGTACTCGGGGCCGAGCTCGCGGGCCAGCCAGCGGGTGGAGCGGCCCATCAGCTCCGGGATCTCGCCCGCGTCGTAGTTGACCAGGCCGCGCGCGACCACCAGGCCGTCGGCGCCGCACAGGTCGACGGGGTCGCCCGCGGCGAAGTCGCCCTCCACCCCGGTCACCCCGGCGGGCAGCAGCGACTTGCGGTGCCGGGCGACCGCCTCGACCGCGCCCGGGTCGAGCAGCACCCGGCCCTGCCCGGTGGTGGCGTGCGCCAGCCACAGGTGCCGGGTGGACAGGCGCCGCCCGTCGCCGGGATGGAACAGCGTGCCGACGGCGTCGCCGGCCAGCGCCCGGGAGGCGGACGCGGCGTCGGTCAGCACCACCGGGACGCCCGCGATGCGGGCCGCCTCGACCTTGGTGACCATGCCGCCCGTGCCGACCCGGCCGGAGCCGCCCAGCCTGATCCCCTCCAGGTCGGCCGGGCCGCGCACGTGCGCGATGCGGCGCGCGCCGGGGTCGCGCGGGTCGCCGGTGTACAGCGCGTCGACGTCGGACAGCAGGACCAGCGCGTCGGCCCTGGTCAGATGGGCGACCAGCGCCGCCAGCCGGTCGTTGTCACCGAACCGGATCTCGTCGGTGGCCACCGTGTCGTTCTCGTTGACGATCGGCAGCACGCCGAGGTCGAGGAGCTGGGCCAGCGCCCGGCTGGCGTTGCGGTGGTGGGTGCGGCGGATCATGTCGTCGGCGGTCAGCAGCACCTGCCCCACGGTCACCCCGTGCCGCGCGAACGAGGAGGTGTAGCGGGCGAACAGCAGCCCCTGCCCGACGCTCGCCGCGGCCTGCTGGGTCGCCAGGTCGCGGGGCCGCCGGCTCAGCCCGAGCGGGCCCAGCCCGGCCGCGATCGCCCCGGACGAGACGAAGACGACCTCGGTTCCGGCGGCGCGCCGGGCGGCCAGCACGTCCACCAGCGCGTCGATGCGGTCGGCGGCGATCGCGCCCTGGGGGGTGGTGAGCGAGGAGGATCCGGCCTTGACCACGATCCGGCGAGCCTTGGCTATCGACGCGTGCTCGGTGCCCATGGGGGGTGTCTCCGTCGGTCAGGGGGCGGTCAGCGGTATCCGTCCAGGCGGCGGTCGGTGCCGCGCGGTCCGACACCGCCGGACCCGGACGCGACCTCGGGCTCCCAGTCGAAGACGATCGACTCGTCGGCGGTGCCGATCAGGACGGTGGCGCCCGCGTCGGCGCCCGCCTTGGCGAGCGCCTCCTCCACGCCGAGCCGGGCCAGCCGATCGGCGAGGTAGCCCACCGCCTCCTCGTTGGCGAAGTCGGTCTGCCGCAGCCACCGGACCGGCTTGGCCCCGGTGATCAGGAACGTGTTGTCGCCCATGGACCTGACCTCGAACTCGGCGTCGCCGCCGACCGGCTTGGGCCGGATGACCAGCCTGGTCGGCTCGACCGCCGGCAGCGAGGCGCGGTGCTCGGCGACCATCTCGGCCATCGCGAACGACAGCTCGCGCAGCCCCTCGTGGCTGGCGGCCGACACCTCGTAGACCTTGAACCCGCGCTTCTCGAACTCGGGCCGGACCAGCTCGGCGAGGTCGCGGGCGTCCGGCACGTCGACCTTGTTGAGGACCACCAGCCGGGGCCGGTCCGACAGCGGCCGGTCGCCCAGCACCCGGTCGTAGGCCTGGAGCTCGCGCTCGATCACCTCGAAGTCGCTGACCGGGTCGCGGCCCGGCTCCAGGGTCGCGCAGTCGAGCACGTGCGCGAGCGTGGAGGACCGCTCGATGTGCCGCAGGAACTCCAGCCCGAGGCCCTTGCCGTCACTCGCGCCCTCGATCAGCCCCGGCACGTCGGCGATGGTGTAGGTGGTCTCCCCCGCGCTTACCACGCCGAGGTTGGGCACCAGCGTGGTGAACGGGTAGGCGGCGATCTTGGGCTTGGCCGCCGACAGTGCCGCGATCAGCGACGACTTGCCCGCGCTCGGGAACCCGACCAGCGCCACGTCGGCGACGCTCTTGAGCTCCAGCACCACGTCGCTGGAGTCGCCCTCCTCGCCGAGCAGCGCGAACCCCGGGGCCTTGCGCTTGGCGGAGGCCAGCGCGGCGTTCCCGAGCCCGCCCCGGCCGCCCTGCGCGACCACGTAGCGGGTGCCCTCGCCGACCATGTCGGCGAGCACCTCGCCGCTGGACGACTTGACCATCGTGCCGTCGGGCACGGGCAGCAGCACGTCGCCGCCGTCGGCGCCGGTGCGGTGCCCGCCCTGCCCCTGCTTGCCGTTGCCGGCCTTGCGGTGCGGGCGGCGGTGGTACTCCAGCAGGCTCGCCGAGTTGGAGTCCACCTCCAGGATCACGTCGCCGCCGCGCCCGCCGTTGGCGCCGTCCGGGCCGCCCAGCGGCTTGAACTTCTCGCGGTGGACGGAGGCGCAGCCGTTCCCGCCGTTGCCCGCGGCGACGTGCAGCACCACCCGGTCCACGAACTGCGCGCCCGATCCGGTTCCTGCGGCCACGGTGCCCCTCCTCGCTGTCGGCCCTGCCTGAACAGGGCAAAGGGGCGGACCGACACGGTCCGCCCCTTTGTCAAGAACTCGCTACAACGGCGGAATCACTCCGCCGGCGACGTGATGCTCACCGCGTTCCGGCCGCGGTACCGGCAGAACGTGACCGCACCGGGGACGAGCGCGAACAGCGTGTCGTCGCCGCCGCGGCCGACGCCGGGGCCGGGGTGGAAGTGGGTGCCGCGCTGGCGGACGATGATCTCGCCGGCCTTCACGACCTGGCCGCCGAAACGCTTGACGCCCAGGCGCTGGGCGTTGGAGTCACGACCGTTACGGCTGGACGATGCGCCCTTCTTGTGTGCCATGTGACCGCTCTCCCTTACTTCCCGGCCTGGATTCCGGTGATCTTGACCTCGGTGTAGGGCTGACGGTGTCCCATCCGCCGCTTGTACCCGGTCTTGTTCCGGTAGTGCATGATGTGGATCTTGGGGCCCTTGACCGCGCCGAGGATCTCGGCGGTCACCTGGTAGCTCGACAGGTCGGCCGTGGAGCTGACGACGTTGTCGCCGTCCACGACGAGGACGGCCGGGAACGTCACGGTCGACCCGACCTCACCGGCCAGCTTGTCGACGGTGAGCACGTCGTCGACGGCCACCTTCTCCTGCCTGCCGCCTGCGCGGACAATCGCGTACACCGCGGTAACCCTTCGTCATGCGCGCGCTTCCGGGCTGAACCGGTCCCGCACGTGGTCGTAACCAGCCCCCGGACGGGGGCCTACCCCCGGCCCTGGGGCCGAGGGCGGCACACCGGAGGAGAGATCCCCCGGCGCTCTCTGCTCGAGCTGCTCGATCTCACCGGATCGGTGAGGGGCGCGCCCGGACTCCGGCGAAGGGGCCACGGACGCAGGTTCAGATGACGCGCTCATCGCACGCCGATGCTCAAGGATACCGGATGCCCCGACCGCTCGCGAACGGCGGCCGGCCGGGGCATCCGGCCCTGGACCTCGTCAGTCGGACGTGGTCTCGCCCGACGCGCCCTGCTCGGCCGTCTGCGCGACGGCCCGCGGCCGCCGGGTGCGGCGGCGCCGCCCGTTGCCGGCCGCCTCGCCCTCGGTCTCGGCCTCGCCCTCGGCCCCGGTCTCCTGCGTCGCCGAGGCGGTGCCCGCGGGCGCGGTCCCGTTCGCGGCGGCGCCGTTCGAGCCGGTGTGGTCCTGTGCCGGCGTGCCCGCGGGAAGCGGCTCGACCGCGTCGAGGACGCCCGGACCGGCGTCCGTCACCTCGGCGGCGGCGTCGGCCGCGTCCACGGTCGCCTGGGCGCCGCTCTCGGGCTCGTCCGCCGGGACCGGAGCGGACTCCGGCTCGGTCGCCTTCGCCTCGGTCGCCTTCGCCTCGGCGGTCTTCGCCTCGGTCACCTTCACCTCGGTGGGCTCGGGCTCCAGCGGCTCGGGCGGACCGGCCTGCCGCTTGGCCGCGCCGCGCTTCACCCGCGGCTTGGCGGGGGCGGGCTCGGGGGCGGACGCGGCCACCGGCTCGGCCGTCTCGGTGCGTCCCCGGCCGCCCGTGTCGCGCGACAGCTTCTCCTCGACCGCCTTCTCGACCTCGCCCTTGCGCTTGCGGCGACGGCCGCCGGCGTCCTTGCCGGACGGCTTCTCCGGCTTGTTCTCCACCGGCGTCAGGTGCACGTGGATGCCGCGGCCGTTGCAGCTCTCGCAGGTCTCGGAGAACGCCTCGACCAGGCCCTGCCCGACCCGCTTGCGGGTCATCTGGACCAGGCCCAGCGAAGTGACCTCGGCCACCTGGTGCTTGGTACGGTCGCGCGACAGGCACTCGACCAGGCGGCGCAGCACCAGGTCACGGTTGCTCTCCAGCACCATGTCGATGAAGTCGATCACGATGATGCCGCCGATGTCGCGCAGCCGGAGCTGGCGGACGATCTCCTCGGCCGCCTCCAGGTTGTTGCGGGTGACGGTCTCCTCGAGGTTGCCGCCCTGCCCGGTGAACTTGCCGGTGTTGACGTCGATGACCGTCATCGCCTCGGTGCGGTCGATGACCAGCGAGCCGCCGCTCGGCAGCCAGACCTTGCGGTCGAGCGCCTTGGCGATCTGCTCGTCGATCCGGAACGCGGTCAGCGCGTCCTGGTCGCCGTCCCAGCGCTCGACCCGCTCGGCCAGGTGCGGCGCGACGTACTCGACGTACTCCGAGACCGTGTCCCACGCCTCGGCGCCGGACACCACCAACTTGCCGAAGTCCTCGTTGAAGATGTCGCGGACGACCCGGATGGTCAGGTCGGGCTCGCCGTACAGCAGGGACGGCGCGGAGGCGTTCTTGACCTTCTTCTGGATGCTGTCCCACTGGGCCGCCAGCCGGGACACGTCGCGGGCCAGCTCCTCCTCGGTGGCGCCCTCTGCGGCGGTGCGCACGATGACGCCCGCGTTCTCGGGCATCACCTTCTTGAGGATCTGCTTGAGGCGGGTGCGCTCCTTGTCGGGGAGCTTGCGGCTGATGCCGGTCATCGAGCCGTCCGGGACGTACACCAGGTAGCGGCCGGGCAGCGAGACCTGGCTGGTCAGCCGGGCGCCCTTGTGTCCGAGCGGGTCCTTGGTGACCTGCACCAGCACCGACTGGCCGGACTTCAGCGCCGACTCGATGCGGCGCGGCTGGCCCTCCAGCCCGGAGGCGTCCCAGTTGACCTCGCCGGCGTACAGCACCGCGTTACGGCCCTTGCCGACGTCGACGAACGCCGCCTCCATCGAGGGCAGCACGTTCTGCACCTTGCCGAGGTAGACGTTGCCCACGTACGACTGGTGGGTGGCGCGGTTGACGTAGTGCTCGACCAGCACGCCGTCCTCGAGGACGGCGATCTGGGTGCGCTCGCCCTCCTGGCGGACCACCATGACCCGGTCGACCGCCTCGCGGCGGGCCAGGAACTCGGCCTCGGTGATCACCGGCGGACGGCGCCGGCCCTGCTCGCGGCCCTCGCGGCGGCGCTGCTTCTTGGCCTCCAGCCGGGTCGAGCCGCGGACGGACTGGACCTCGTCCTCGACCGTGCGCGAGTCGCGCACGTGCACCACGGTGTTGGCCGGCACCTCCTCGGCGCCCTCGCCGTCGGCCCCGGTCCGGCGCCGGCGGCGGCGCCGGCGGCGGCTCGACCCGCCGGGGCCGGAGTCGCCGTTCTCGTCGTCGTCGCCGGAGTCGTCGCGGTCGCCGTCGCCCGCCTGCTCGTCCCTGGCGTCCTTCTTGGCGTCCTTGCCGCCCCGGGCCTTGGCGCCCTTGGCGCCCTTGGCGGGCTTCTCGGACCGTTCCTGCCGCTCGGCCCGGTCGGGCTTGTCGGCCGGCTCGTCCGCGGCCTCGTCGGCCTCGTCGTCATGGGCCGACTCGTCGTCGCCGGCCTCCTTGCCGCCCCGGCCGCGACCACGGCCGCCGCGGCGGCGGCGCCGCCGGGAGGGCCGGTCGCCGGACTCGTCGTCCTCGTCGCGCTCGTCGGACTGGGCCGCCTCGTCGGCGTCCTCGTCGGCGTGGGCGTCCTCGTCGGACGCGGGTTCGGCCTCGGGGCCGGTGGCGGGGACGGCCTTGGGCTCGTCCTTGGGCCGGACGGCGGGTGCGGCCGAGGGCTGCGGCGGCTGGAAGACCACCATCGGCGGCTGGAAGGTCACCGACGGCACGCCCACGCCGCTTGCGGGCTCGGCCTCCGACACCCGCGCGTCGCTCGCGATGCCGGACGCACCGGTCGCGGGCTCGTTGCCCGGCGCGACCGGCACCTCGGGAACGGGCGGCACGGCGGCGCCGGTCCCCGTTCCGGCGGACGTGTCGGCGCCCGCGGTCGTGGCGGCGCGCTTGCGGGTGCGACTGCGCGTCGTCCGCGCGGGCTCCTCGGCGGCGGGCTCGGCGGCGGGCGCCTCGGACACGTGCTCCTCGGCCGGCTGGGCCGCGGGCTCGGGCGCGGGCTCGGCGGGCTCCGCCGCCTTGGCCGCCTTGGTGGTCTTGGCGGCCTTGGTCTTGGCCGTGGTGGTGCGGGCCGCCCTGGTGCGGGTGGTCTTCTTGGGCGGCGCAGCCTCAGCGGCCTCCTCGGCCGTGCTCTCGCCGCCGGACGCCCCCTGCGGGGCCCCCGTGCCCTTGGACGCCGTGTCCTCGGACGCCGTGCCCTCGGCCGGTGCGTTCGCGGACGCCGTGGTGGCGGGCGCGGGTGCCTGCGCGGCGGGCGCCGGGGTGGCGATCACCGCGGGGGTGTCGTCGACCTCCGGCGGCGGGCCGGCGGGCCTGCTGGCGGCGCGGCGGCGCGGGCGCGAGGTCGTCCCCGCGCTCGGCGCACCCTGGTCTCCTGTGCCTTCGGCCGCGGCCGAATCGGCTTCGTTCTCTAGCATGCGGGCAATCTCCCGTCAGGTTCCCGGGCGCGTCCGCCGGCTCCGCCAGGGGGCGGACCGGTGCGGTGCGCCGCACGGGAACTCTCCGTCAGTCGTCGGCGTCGCCACTGCCGGACGGTCGTCCGGCGATGACGACGAAGTCGTCGGGGGTGCGCCCGTCGTTCCCTGAGGCCGGTTCCGTGCTGCCACGGCTTCGGCCCTTACGAGCAGGCGCTGACGACATCCGCGCTCGCGGCCCCGCTTGACTGCGGAAGCACAGGACCGCCGGCCGCTCCAGCGTCGTCGCCGGGCGGCTGCTCGGTTACCCGGCCGGGGTGAGCCCGGTCGGGATCCAGCGGATCCGTGAGTCCACCGGTGTCCGCGTCAAGGGGCCCCTGCGCCAGCCTGGTCACCAAAGGCGGTGACGGCGGCGCGAGGTCGGCGACCTGGCGCAGTCCGGTGAGGATGTCGTCGGGTCGAACGGCGGGTGTGGTATGCCGAACAACCATTCGAAGTATCGCACAAGGGGCATCCGCCGCCTCCGCGGCACGCCGGTCCAGCTCACCAGGTTCTGCCTGGAGAGCGCTGACCGCGGCGCGCACGTCGAAACGGCGCCGCCCCTTCTTGGTGAGGCGTTCCACCTCGATCGCCCCGGCGCCGAGGAAGGCGGCCACGGCGGCGGCGGCGTCGCGCTCGGCGACCCCGTCGAGCCGGATCCGCCACTCGGACGCCTCGAGCCGATCGGCGAACGCGCCCGGCTTGACCGGGGCGTCGCCCTCGCGTCCCTGCCGTACGGGCACGACATCGACGATGTCGAGACCGGCGGGCAGTGCCGCGTCGAGATCGGACCGCACCCGCGCAGGGTCGCGGGCCTCGATGAGCCCGATCTCGAGGTACTCGGCCTCACTGGCCACCCCTGTCGCCGCCGCACCCGCGTACGAGATCTTCGGGTGCGGGGTGAATCCGGCGCTGAACGCGACAGGGATCCCGGCGCGCCGGACGGCGCGTTCCACGGCCCGGGAAATGTCGCGGTGGCTCGTGAACCGCAGCCTGCCGCGCTTCGCATAGCGAACGCGCAGGCGCTGGGTCACGGGGGCCGGCGCTGGACCCTCCGGCATGGGAGCCAGGGCTTTCGTCCTTCCTACTCGTGTCGAGTCGAAAACGTCTCTCTATAGAGTACGGTGCGCCCGACCCCCTCGCGCCCGGCAGGACCGCCGCAAGGACCCCCGGAGAGCCCGGAGCCCATGGCCCGGGGCGCCCGGAGACGACTTTCGAATATCCCGGCTCAGACCACCGAGAGCGGCAGCAGCCGCTTTCCCGTGGGCCCGATCTGGATCTCGGTGCCCATGGTCGGGCAGACGCCGCAGTCGTAGCAGGGCGTCCAGCGGCAGTCCTCGACCTCGGTCCCGTCGACGGCCTCCTGCCAGTCCTGCCAGAGCCACTCGCGGTCGAGGCCGGCGTCGAGGTGGTCCCAGGGCAGCACCTCGACCTCGTCGCGCTCGCGCACGGTGTACCAGTCGAGATCGACGGGCTCGCCGGCCAGCGCGGCGCCGGCCGCGGCCGTCCAGCGCTCGTAGGAGAAGTGCTCGGTCCAGCCGTCGAACCGGGCCCCGTCCTCCCAGGCGGCCCGGACGACCTTGCCGACCCGCCGGTCGCCGCGCGACAGCAGGCCCTCGATGACCGACGGCTGGCCGTCGTGGTAGCGCAGGCCGATGGCGCGGCCGTACTCCTTGTCGGAGCGCAGCACGTCCTTCAGCGCCCGCAGCCTGCGGTCGACGGTCTCGTGGTCGCACTGCGCGGCCCACTGGAACGGGGTGTGCGGTTTGGGCACGAACCCGCCGATGGACACGGTGCAGCGGATGTCGCGGCGGCCGGTGGCCTCGCGGCCCGCCTGGATGACCCGCCGGGCCATGCCGGCGATGGCCAGCACGTCCTCGTCCTCCTCGGTCGGCAGCCCGCACATGAAGTAGAGCTTGACCTGGCGCCAGCCGTTCTCGTAGGCGGTGGTGACGGTCCGGATCAGGTCGTCCTCGCCGACCATCTTGTTGATCACCTTGCGCATCCGCTCCGAGCCGCCCTCGGGCGCGAACGTCAGCCCGGAGCGGCGTCCGCCCCGGGAGAACTCGTTGGCGAGGGTGATGTTGAAGGCGTCGACCCGGGTGGACGGCAGCGACAGCGAGGTGTTGGTGCCCTCGTAGCGGTCGGCCAGGTCCTTGGCGACCTCGCCGATCTCGCTGTGGTCGGCGCTGGACAGGCTGAGCAGCCCGACCTCCTGGAAGCCCGACTCCTTGAGGCCCTGGTCGACCATGGCGCCGATGGTGGTGATCGACCGCTCCCGGACCGGACGGGTGATCATGCCGGCCTGGCAGAACCGGCAGCCCCGGGTGCAGCCGCGGAAGATCTCCACGCTGAACCGCTCGTGCACCGTCTCGGCCAGCGGGACCAGCGGCCTCTTCGGGTACGGCCAGGCGTCCAGGTCCATCACGGTGTGCTTGTCGACCCGCCACGGCACGCCCGGGCGGTTGGGCGCGACCCGCTGGATCCGCCCGTCGGGCAGGTAGGTCACGTCGTAGAACTTCGGCACGTACACGCCACCGGACGCGGCCAGCCGCAGCAGCAGCCCGTCGCGGCCGTCCGGGCGGCCCTCGTCCTTCCACTCGGCGATCACCTCGGTGATCGCCAGCGCGATCTCCTCGCCGTCGCCGAGCACGGCGGCGTCGAGGAAGTCGGCGATCGGCTCGGGGTTGAACGCGGCGTGCCCGCCGGCCAGCACGATCGGGTGCTCCTCCCCCCGGTCGGCCGCCACCAGCGGGATGCCGGCCAGGTCGAGGGCGGTCAGCATGTTGGTGTAGCCGAGCTCGGTGGAGAACGACAGGCCCAGCACGTCGAACGCGGCGACCGGCCGGTGCGCGTCGACGGTGAACTGCGGGATGCCATGCTCGCGCATGACGTCCTCGAGGTCGGGCCAGACCGAGTAGGTGCGCTCGGCCAGCACCCCCTCGCGCTCGTTGAGGATCTCGTAGAGGATCTGGACGCCCTGGTTGGGCAGCCCCACCTCGTAGGCGTCGGGGTACATCAGCGCCCACCGGACCCGGGCCGCGTCCCAGTCCTTGACCTGGGAGTTCAGCTCGCCGCCGACGTACTGAATCGGCTTCTGCACGCGCGGGAGCAGCGGCTCCAGGCGCGGGAAGATCGACTCGACAGGCATGGCGATGTCCTCCGATGGTGTGGACGCCGGGACGGCGGGTACCGCGGGTGCGGGTGCGGGTGCGGTGGCGCGGATCCACCAGCGTACGCCGTCAGTCGAACGTACGGCGCCGGACGTGGACGGCCTGGAGCAGCCCGAAGGCGATCATGTTGGCGAAGGTGGCCGAACCGCCGTAGGACACGAACGGCAGCGGCAGCCCGGTGATCGGCATGATCCCGACCGTCATCCCGATGTTCTCGAACGTCTGGAACGCCAGCCAGCACACCACGCCCGTGGCGACCAGCGTGCCGAACAGGTCGGCGGCCTGCGAGGCGATCCGCAGCCCGCGCCACATCACCAGGCCCAGCAGCACGATGATCACCGCCGCGCCGACGAAGCCGAGCTCCTCGCCCGCGACGGTGAAGATGAAGTCGGTCTGCTGCTCGGGGACGAAGTGCCCGCCGGTCTGCTCGCCCTGGAACAGCCCCTTGCCGAAGAGGTTGCCCGACCCGATCGCGATGCGGGCCTGCTGGGCGTTGTAGCCGGCGCCGCGGGGATCGGCCGACGGGTCCATGAACGCGGTGAACCGGTCGATCTGGTACTGCTTGAGCAGGCCGAAGAACCACACCGCGAACGCGGTGAGCAGGCCGCCGCCGACCAGCCCGGCGAGCCAGCGCTTCCGGGCGCCGGAGACGGCCAGCATGCCGAGCACGACGGCGGTGAAGACCAGGGTGGTGCCGAGGTCGGGCTGGAGCATGATCAGCGCGGCCGGCAGCCCGGCCAGCGCGAGGGCCAGCAGCACGTCGCGGCGGCCCGGCCCGACCTCGCCGTCGCGCGGCTCGCCGAGCAGCATCGCCAGCAGCACCACCAGCCCGACCTTGGCGAACTCCGAGGGCTGCACCTGGAACCCGCCGCCGATCACGATCCACGAGTGCGAGCCGTTGATCGTCGAGCCGAGCGGGGTCAGCACCGCCAGCAGCCCGGCGCAGGCCAGCCCGTACAGGATCGGGACGTAGGCGCGCAGCAGCCGGTAGTCGAGCACGGTGACCAGCCCGCCGAGCCCGAACCCGATGAGCAGGTTGAGCACGTGCCGCTTGAGCAGGCCCTCGGGGTCCTGGCCCTGGTCGGTCAGGATCTGGAAGGTGGCCGAGCGGACCAGGAACGCGCCGCCCACCGACAGGGCCAGCACGGTCAGCACCAGCATCCAGTCGAGCCGGCGCAGCCCGGCCGCCCGCCGCTGCCAGACCCCGTGCTCGCCGTACCCGCCGAGGGTGCCCGCCGCCCGCCGGTTCATCGGCCCGCTCACCCGGGTCACGGGGCCGCTCCGGCGACGCCCGGCTGCCCGGGCGGACCTGCGACGGCCGGCTGCCCGGGCGGACCTGCGACGGCCGGCTGCCCGGGCGGGGCCGCGGGCAGCCGGCCGTCCTTGAGCATCGGCTTCTTGCCCTTCAGCCCGTACATCGCCTCGTAGATCTCGCGGACGGCGGGCGCGGCGCTCTCACCGCCGGTGCCGCCCTGCGAGATCATCGCCACCACCGCGTAGCGCGGCTTCCCGGCGGGCGCGAACGAGGCGAACCACGAGGTGTCGTCCTTGCCGTAGACCTCGGCGGTGCCGGTCTTGCCCGCCACCGCCACCTTGCCGAAGTCGAAGCCGCGGAACGCGCCGGCCGCGGTGCCCGACTTGGGGACCCCGGCGAGGCCGCCGCGGATGTAGGCCAGCACCTTGGGATCGACCGGGAGCCGCTTGGCCTCGGGCGGCTCGATCCGGCGCGCCACCGAGCCGTCGGGCCGGGCGATGGCCGTGCCGACGCGCGGCACCACCAGCCGCCCGCCGTTGGCCACCGCCGCGTACGCGCGGGTGAGCTGCAACGGCGTCACCAGCACGTCGCCCTGCCCGACCGACAGGTTGGCCGCGTCGCCGGCCCTCCACAGGTAGCCCTCGGCGCAGTTCTCCGAGTCGATCGCCTTGAGGTAGGCGGCCCGCGCCGGGTCGGTCCGCGCGATGTCGGGGTGCCCGTCCTTGGCGCCCTTGCAGGCGGCCTTCCGGGTGGCGTTCCAGTACGACCGCTTCCAGCCGCGGTCGGGGATCCGCCCGGTGGTCTCGCCCGGCAGGTCGATGCCGCTGCGGCTGCCGAACCCCCACTGCCGCGCCATCGCCACCATCGGGTCGGACGGCTTCTTCTTCGGCTTGGTGCCACCGTCGCGCAGCCACTGCTCGTAGGCGAACTTGTAGAAGATGGTGTCGCAGGAGACGACCAGCGCCCGGTGCAGGTCCATCTGCCCGTGCGCCTGGCCCTCGAAGTTCTTGAAGGCGCGGCTGCCGACGTTGAACGAGCCGGGGCACGGGTAGGTGCCGTGCAGGTCGTAGCCGTCGCCGACCGCGGCCGCCACCGAGGAGACCTTGAAGGTCGAGCCGGGCGCGAACTGCCCCTGGGTGACGCGGGAGATGAGCGGCTCGCCCTTCTTCTTGCCGAGCAGCGCGTCGTACTCGTCCTGGGAGATGCCGCCGGTCCAGATGCTCGGGTCGTAGCTCGGGTAGCTGGCCATCGCGACCAGCCGCCCGGTCTGCACGTCCATCACGACCGCCGAGCCGGCGTCGGCCTTGCGGCCCCGCGTCCGGGCGTCCTTGATCGCGCTTTCCAGGGCCTTCTCGGCCGCGCCCTGCACCCCGGCGTCGATGCTGGTGACCAGGTTGCCGCCGGGCGTCGGCGGACGGTCCCGGGCGGTGCCGGTGACCCGGCCCTGGCTGTCGACCACCACCTTGCGCAGGCCGGGCTCGCCGCGCAGCTCGGCGTCGTAGGTCGCCTCCAGCCCGTCGCGGCCGATCAGGTCGACGCCGCTGTAGCCGGTGACCTTCAGGCCCTTGCGCTGGTCGAGCTCGGCCTGGGTGATCGGCTGGAGGTAGCCCAGGGCCTGCGCCGCGCTGGCGCCCTCGGGCCGCGGGTACTCGCGGACGGCCTGGACCGCCGCGGTGACCCCCGGGAAGTCCTCCTGCCGCTCCATGATCTGGAGCGCCCGCTTGGCGCTGACGCGGTCGTCCACCGGGATGGGCTGGTACGGCGACCCCGGCCAGCAGGGGCGCTGGATGCCCGGCCCGCACAGCCGGATCTTCTTCGACAGGTCGTCGTAGCCGGTGCCGAGGACCAGGGCGAGCCGGCCGAGCACCGCCTTCCCGCCGTCCTTCTGCCGCGACAGCGTGGTGCGGTCGACCGACACCACCAGCGCGGTGCGATTGCGGACCAGCAGGCGGCCCTGGTCGTCGAGGATCACGCCGCGGACGGCGGGCACCACGATGTCGCGGGTCCGGTTGTCGGCGGCGACCTGCCGGTAGTGCCGGCCGTCGAGGACCTGCATCGTCCACAGCCGGCCGGCCAGCACCAGCAGCAGCGCCGCGACCAGGACGTACAGGACGACGAGTCGGAAGTGGGTCCTGGAGTTCACAGGCCGCCGCCCCGCCCCGACATCGCACGGTAGCGGGCGGCGGGGACCGCGAAGCGGTCGCGGGAGCGCTCGCCGCGTTCGTACCGGCGGGTGACGCGCAGCACCGCCCAGACGACGAACGGGCTGGCTATGACGTCGTACAGCACCTGGAGCGGGACCATGCCGCTGACGGTGCCCCAGGTGGCCCGCGGGTCGCCGAGCATCATCCCGGTCGCCGCGTACAGGACGGTGCCGGCCAGCGCGCCCGCCGCGACGGCGAAGAACGGCACCAGCGACTGCCGGTCCATCTCGGCCGAGGCCAGCCCGCACACGTACCCGATCAGGCAGTAGACCAGCGCGTAGCGGCCGATGGTGTGGTCGGCGGGCGGGATGATGTCGGCGGCCAGGCCGGCGCAGAACCCGGCGACCATGCCGGTCATCGACCCGCTGACCAGCGCCAGCGCGACCACGGCCAGCAGCACCAGGTCGGGCGTCACCTCGCCGGGCAGCGGCAGCCGGTTGGCGACCGACACCTGGAGGACCAGCGCCACGACGATCACGATGACGGCCAGCGCGTTGCGGCCGGCCGCGGACGGCTCCGGAGCGTTCAGCACATCAGTCCCCCGAGGTCGGTTCGGTGGTCGGGCGGGCCGGGCGGCCCGTGCGGCCCGGCTTCCCGCTCGCCGGGGAGCCCGCCGGGCCGGACGGCCTCGGGCTCGCGGACGGGCTCGGCTTCGCCGGCGCGGGGGGCAGCACGGCATCGCGCGGGTCGGTCTTGGGCGCCGCCACCACGACGGCGACGACGTCGAGGCTGGTGAATCGCACGAACGGGCGGACGTAGGCGGTGCGGGTCAGCCCGCCGGCCGGGTTTCCGATCTCCTCGACCACGCCGACGGGCACGCCCGGGACGTAGGGGCTCTCCCCCTGGGAGCCGAGCGTGACCAGCCGCTGCCCGACCTGGATCGGCGCGTTGGCGTCGAGGAGCTGGAACCGCAGCGGGGTGCGCCCGCCGTTGCCGAGGCCGCGGCGGCCCCGGCCCTGCACGATCCCGATCTCCTTGGAGTCCTCCAGCCGGCTGCCGACCGAGGAGGTGACGTCGGTGGCCAGCAGCACGGTCGCGGTGGCGGGCCCGACCCGGGTGACCCGGCCGACGAGCCCGTCGGCGCTCATCACCGTCATGTCGCGGCGGACGCCGGAGCGGCTCCCCACGTCGATGGTGACGGTGTCCTCGAAGCCCTGCCCGGCGGAGATCACCTGCGCGGCCCGGATCCGGTAGCCGCCGGTGCCCGCCGTGCCGAGCAGCCGGGTGAGCTGCGCGGACCGGTCCTGGTCGAGGTGGCCGGCCCGCAGCCGCTCGCGGAGCCGCTGGTTGTCGCGTTGGAGCCGGTCCGCCCGGCGCCGCTCGCCGGGCGCGTCGGTGATCGCGTCGAGGGTGTTGCCGACCGGCCGCACCACCGCCGCCGAGGCCCGCTCGACCGGGCCGAAGACCGCCGCGCCGACGCCGCGCAGCCCGCCCAGCGGCGAGTGGTCGCCGCCGCGGTAGTCCGCGGTGATCATCGCGAGCGCCGTCACCAGCAGCACGCTGAGGACCACGCGGGTGCGCCGGGTGTCCTTCACCCGCTGACCTCCCGTCTCCGATTCCGCTGGGGCACGACCCCCAGACCTCCGGGGATCGGCCGGCCGGTCCGCGTCTCACCGCGAACGGCCGGCCCCGTGCTGTGGCCGAAGGGGGTCAGTGCCTGCGTTCCGGTACGAGGACCTGCCGGAGCGACTCGAAATCCTCGACGCACTTGCCGGTGCCGAGCACGACCGAGTCGAGGGGGTTGTCGACGAGGTGGATCGGCATGCCGGTCTCCTCGCGGAGCCTCTCGTCGAGGCTCTTGAGCAGTGCGCCGCCGCCGGTGAGGGCGATCCCGCGGTCCATGATGTCGCCGGACAGCTCGGGCGGGCACTTGTCGAGCGTGGTCTTGACCGCGTCGACGATCGCGTTGACCGGCTCCTCGATCGCGCGCCGGACCTCCTCGGCGGAGATCACCACGGTCTTGGGCAGCCCGCTGACCAGGTCACGGCCGCGGATCTCGGCGTGCGGCTCGTCCTTGCCGGCGGGGAACGCCGAGCCGATGGCCATCTTGATCTCCTCGGCGGTGCGCTCCCCGAGCATCAGGGAGTACTCCTTCTTGGAGAAGGAGATGACCGCCTGGTCGAGCTCGTCGCCGCCGACCCGGACGGACTGGCTGGTGACGATGCCGCCGAGGGAGATGATGGCGACCTCGGTGGTGCCGCCCCCTATGTCGACGACCATGTTGCCGGTGGGTTCGTAGACGGGCAGCCCGGCGCCGATCGCGGCGGCCATGGGCTCCTCGATGATGTAGACGCGGCGGGCGCCGGCCTGGTATCCGGCCTCCTTGACGGCGCGCTGCTCCACCCCGGTGATGCCGCTCGGCACCGCCACGACGATGCGCGGCTTGGCGAAGTGCCGGCGCTTGTGCACCTTCTGGATGAAGTAGCGCAGCATCCGCTCGGTCACGTCGAAGTCGGCGATCACGCCGTCCTTCAGCGGGCGGACGGCGACGATGTTGCCCGGGGTGCGGCCGATCATCCGCTTGGCCTCGATGCCGACCGCGACGATCTTTCCGGTGTTGGTGTTGATCGCGACGACGGAGGGTTCGTTGAGGACGATGCCGCGCCCGCGGACGTATACCAGCGTGTTCGCGGTGCCCAGATCGACCGCCATGTCACGGCCAAGAAACGACAGCTTGTTACCCATGAAGAAAGGGAGCCCTTCATGATTCGCGGGCGTGGAGAGCGGCTCCCCCATCGTAACGCGCCGGAGCCGGGCCGGGCAGGTACCCCCCCGCCGCGCGTCGCCTAAATAATGGGGGCTGACCAGGAAAGTTTCGATTAAAAGACACGCGGGCCGGAGATCTCCGGCCCGCGTGTGTCGACCTTGCCCGCACAGGGCGGGCCGGCGTGATCCTCCCCGGGGCCGCCCCCGGGGAGGGGGTCAGCCGAGGTCGGGGAAGAACAGCTTGATCTCGCGGTCCGCCGAGTAGGTGGAGTCGGAGCCGTGCACGATGTTCTCGCCGATCTCCAGCGCGAGGTCGCCGCGGATCGTGCCGGGGGTGGCGCTCACCGGGTCGGTGGCGCCGGCCAGCGCGCGGAACGCCTCGATGGCGCGGGGGCCCTCGACGACCATCGCGATCAGCGGGCCGCCGGTGATGAACTCGACCAGCTCGCCGAAGAAGGGCTTGCTGGAGTGCTCCTCGTAGTGCGCCTCGGCGGTCTCCCGCGCCAGGGTGCGCAGTTCCAGCGCCGCGAGCTTCAGGCCCTTGCGCTCGATCCGGGAGATGACCTCGCCGACGACGCCACGGCGGACGCCATCGGGCTTGACCAGGACAAGAGTGCGCTCGGACACGGGTGATTCTCTCCTCTTACCGGTGGAATGGGGTGGGCGCGCCCCGTCCTACGGGGTCTGGGCCGCTACGGCCCGCACACCACTGCGGGCGAATCCTACCCGGACCGGGGCGGCGGGCGTGCGGTGCGGCCGGCCGCACCGGCGGCCCGCCCGTCATCGCGAGCCGCGCGAAAAGCACCGGGCGGTACGCGCCGGGTGGACGCGGCGGCCTCTGCGGGACGAGCCGCACGACCGGGCCAATGCAGACCGAATTGTCGGAATTGTGAACTGTCTTCGCCGTCCGCCTTTCCCAGCGGACGAAACTCCGGACGGCGAATCCCCGGCAGGCGAATCCCCGGGCGGACGGAATCGCGGCACGGCCGCCGCGGATTCAGCGCGCCGCCGCGGCCTCCGCCTTGCGCCCCATCCACAGGGCCGTGGCCCACAATGCGCCGAACAGGACGCCGAGGAAGAACATCGTCGGCACCATGAACCCGGTCGCGATGATCAGGAGTTGGAGCACCGTCCCCGCCGGAGTCGCCCACGGGAAGCGCAGCATCCCCGCCATCAGCACGCAGACCACCGCGAGCCCGCCGCACACCAGCCCGGCCAGCGCGCCGTCCACGTTCAGCACCGAGACCGCCACCGGGATCGCCAGCGCGATCACGATCGCCTCGCAGGCCAGCACCGCCGACAGCAGCCGCGCGACCGGGTTGGCCGCCCGGCCCCGCACGGAGCCCGCCGCCTCGGTGCGGACCTCGCCCGCCGCGTCGGTGCGGGCGGTCCCGGCGGCCTCGGTGCGGGCGGGGTCCGCCGCCCCGCCGGAGTCCGTGCTCATCGTCCCTCCCCCACGCGCAGCAGGATGCGCGCGTCGCCGACGGTGACCACCGAGCCGGTGATCAGTACTCCGGCGCCCTGGTACTCGCCGGTCTCCTCGGCCAGCCCGATGGCATGGTCGATCGCGTCGTCGAGCCGGTCGGAGGTGTGCACCCGCTCCGGCCCGAAGATCCCCTGGGCCAGCTCGGCCAGCTCCTCGGGCGGCATCGAGCGCGGCGAGGAGCTGCGCGTCACCACCAGCTCGGCCAGCACCGGCTCGAGCTGGTCGAGCACCCCGGCCACGTCCTTGTCGGCGGCCATCGCGAACACGCCGACCAGCCGGGTGAAGGCGAACGACTCGGTGATCGTGGCGACGGACGCCGCCATCCCGGCCGGGTTGTGCGCCGCGTCCAGCACCACGGTCGGGCTCGACCGCACCACCTCCAGGCGGCCGGGCGAGGCCGACCTGGCGAACCCGCTGCGGACCAGGGCCGGGTCGAGCTGGCCCTCGTTCCCGGTGCTGTAGGTCTCCCCCGGGGCGACCCGGGTGGCGGCCTCCAGGTTGGCCTCGCCCTTGGTCGGGGCACCGCTGGCGAACGCCTCGACCGCGGCCAGCGCGGTCACGGCGTTGCTCGCGTGGTGCTCGCCGAACAGCGGGAGGAAGATCTCGTCGTAGCCGCCGTGCAGCCCGCGCAGCTCCATCTGCTGGCCGCCGACCGCGACCTCGCGGCGCAGCACGCCGAACTCGGCGCCCTCGCGCGCGACCGTGGCGCCGGTCTCGGCCACCCGCCGCAGCAGCACCTCGGCGGCCTCCACCGGCTGCCGGCCGATGACCGCGACCGAGTCCGGCTTGATGATCCCGGCCTTCTCGC
The DNA here is from genome assembly GCF_030283145.1 of Actinomadura xylanilytica. GTDB lineage: Bacteria > Actinomycetota > Actinomycetes > Streptosporangiales > Streptosporangiaceae > Spirillospora > Spirillospora xylanilytica. The sequence continues at coordinate 80,577 of NZ_JASNWE010000009.1, read as the reverse complement.
CGGCGATCTCCTCGATGGTGTCGCCCAGGTACCGGGTGTGGTCCAGCCCGATCGGCGTGATCACCGCCACCGCCCCGTCGGCCACGTTGGTGGCGTCCCAGCCGCCGCCCATCCCGACCTCGACGACCGCCACGTCGACCGGCGCGTCCGCGAAGGCCGCGAAGGCCATCGCGGTCAGCACCTCGAAGAACGACAGCCGTCCCTCGTGCTTGCCGTCGACCAGGTCCACGTAGGGCGAGACGTCCTGGAACGCCTCGACGAACCGCTCCTCGCTGATCGGCTCGCCGTCGATCGCGATCCGCTCCCGCAGCGTGGTCATCTCGGGACTGGTGTAGAGGCCGGTGCGCAGGCCCCGCTCCCGCAGCAGCGCTTCGATCAGCCGCGCGGTGCTCGACTTCCCGTTGGTGCCGGCGACGTGGACGACCGGGTAGGCGCGCTGGGGATCGCCGAGGACGTCGACCAGATCCCGGATCCGGTCGAGCGTGGGATCGATCTCCCACTCGACGCCGCGGCTCATGATGGCGCTGACTGCGCCCTGGTAGTCGAGCGGATCGGTTACCTGGCTCACGACACTCCATGCAGGCGGAAACTGACCTTCGCAGCCTACTCGGCACCGTCCACAGCCCCCGCCCGGCGCCCTGGGAGCGGGTGCCGGACGGACTGGAACCATGGGAGTCGTGAGTACCGACGAGGTGTTCTTCCGCGAATGGAGTGGCCGCGGCCCTGGGGAGGGCCGCAGTGTCCGGCGTGCCCGCCAGTTGGCCGCCGCTCTGGACGTCCTGTCCCCAAGGGCCCCTGTACTGACCGTCGTAGGGTCGAAAGGCAAGGGGACGACCGCCACATACGCCTCCGCCGTGCTCAGCGCCGCGGGTCTACGCGTGTGCACCGTGACGAGTCCCGGCTACCGCAGCAACCGGGACCGGATCAGGATCGACGGCGAGGCCGTTACGGAGGCGGAGCTCCGCTCCTTGGGCGAGCGGCTCGGACAGGCCATGGACGCACTGCCGGCTGACCGTCCGGACGGCTACCTGTCACCGTCCGGCCTGTTCATCCTGGCGGGCGTGCTGCACGCCCGCCGTGTCCGGGCGGACGTCCTCGTGCTGGAGGCCGGCATGGGCGGACGCTCCGACGAGGTCTCGCTCTTCCCGCCGGACGTCGTCGCGATCGCCCCGATCTTCGGCGAGCACCTCGGCGTCCTGGGCGGCTCCGTGACCGAGATCGCCGAGGAGAAGGCGGCCGTCGTCGCCCCGGGCACCCGGGCCGTCCTCTCGGCCCGGCAGCCCGGCCCGGTCGCCGACGTCCTCGCCACGACGGTGCGAGGCATCGCGGGCATCGGGATCGAGCACCCTCCGCAGGCCCCGGCGGAGCCGCCCGCCCTGCCGCGGACCGCGACGGGGCCGCCGACCGGGCCGCTGCCGGATGGGCTGTCGCGCACCGGCGCCGAGCTCGGGGCCGCCGCCGCGCGGCGGCTGCTCGATCTGGCCGGTCGCCCGGCTCCGGCCCCCGAGCGCCTCCGCGCCGTCCTCGCGTCGGTCCGGCTGCCCGGCCGCCTGTCCTGGCACACCGTCCCGGGGACGGAGACGGAGCTGCTGGCCGACTCGGCGATCGACCGCGAGGGGATCTCCGCGGCGCTGTCCGCCGCGCTGAGCCGCTGGGGGGCGCTGGACCACGTCCTGATCTGCCTGCCCGATCACAAGGACCTGGACGGCGCGATCACCGCGCTGCGCGGCCTGCCGGTGACCTACGTGCGGCTGCCGCACGACCACCTGCGCTTCACCCGCCCGCTGCCCGCCGGGTGGCGGGTGCTGGACTCCGGGGCGCTCACGGCGGAGTCCGTCGGCGGGCTCGGGCGGCGGGTGGCGGCGTTCGGCACGGTCTACTTCATCGGGCTGGTCCTGGATCTGGTGGACGCCGGCACCGAGCGGCTCTACGAGTGATCACTTGTGCCGTTCGAGCTCCGGGCGCATCCGGCGCATGAGGTCGGCCATGGCGCCGGTGTCGGGGGACGAGGCGGGCTCGTCCGAGGCCACGATCCCGAACGAGTCCCGGGTCGCCCACGCGCAGTAGAGGTGGACGTCGGCCAGCACGGCGAAGGTGCCGCACATCGCCCGTCCCCCGCCCTTGCCCGGCTCGGCGCCCTCGGCGGTGATGAACGTGCTGGGGCGGGCCTTCTTAAGGAACGCGGCCGGATCGCCGACCTGGCCCGTCCCGCCCATGAACAGAACGGTCTCGAGCCCCTCCGGTCTGGAGGTGTACATGGCGGTGGCCGCGCCCGGGGCGGGCACTCCCCCGGCCCGGACCGCCGCGGCGATGAACGGGTAGGCGGCGCTCGCGACGGGGTCCGCGGCGTCCTTGAGGAGCCCGCCCGCCGCAGGGGCCGCGGCGACCAGCCGCTTCGGCTTGAGGGCGGTCTTCTCCGCCCCCTTGTCGCCGCCGCCGTCGCCCCCCGACCGGAACGCGATCACGGCGACCAGCAGGATGACGGCCAGGGCCGTGCCCGCAATGATCCCGAGCACGATTCCGGGGACGGGCTTGCGAGCCTGCCGCGAGCCGGGCGCGCCGGTATCCCGCAACCCGGGCGGTCCGGGCGACTCCCAGGACGGCAGCGCCTGGACGGCGACGACGGACTGCCCGCCGGCCGCCAGGACGTCCTGGTGCCTGGCCTGCCCGTTCTGGTGCTGCCCGTTCTGGTATCCGTTCTGGTGCTGGCCGTTCGAGGGGGGCGCGATGGCCGAGGGCCCGAGCGGCTGGGGCATCTCCAGCGCCCGCATACCGCCTGTGTCGGACCCCTGGACCTCCTTGAGCGCGGAGGCCAGCCGGGCGGGGCCTGGGCCGAAGTTGGAGACCGTGGCGTCCGGCAACCCGGGACGGCCCTCCTGGACCGGCGCGACACCGGCCGGCGGCGTCCCGCTCCCGGCCGAGGACCACCAGGGCGGCGATCCGCCCCAGGGTGCGGGCGCGACGCCGGCGGAGCCTCCCGGCTCGGGGACGACCGTCACTCGGGGGCCGTGGTCCTCGGCGATCTGCGTGACCTCCAGGTCATCGCCGGGCGGGGGGCCCGGCAGGTCGGGTCGGGGGGGCGAATCGGCCATTGCACTCCCGGGAGTCAAATCAAGCCCAAGGCCAACGGATCAGACGGATCGTAACTCTGACGCGCCGTCCGTGCCGGGGGTTCGGCCGAGGAGGCCGTCGTCCGCCCCGGCGCCGCGGTGACCGGGCGGGGCCTAAAAGGGGGTTCCCGCCGGGATCGGGACACCGGTCACCTGACACCGGGTCATCCCGCACGGCAGGGTGGTCCGAGAGGCGCGCGCAGGGGGAGGACGAGGGCATGGGACGGGTCCTGAGGCGGGCCACCGGCCTGGCCGGCGCGTTCGCGGCCGGCGCGGCGGCGGCGCATCTGGCCGGCGTCCCCCGGCTGGCCCGGCTGACCGCCGACCTCCAGCGCTCCCGTGAGGAGATCCTGGCCAACCGGGAAGAGGAGCGGCGCCGCCTCCGGCGCGACCTGCACGACGGGCTCGGCCCCACGCTCGCGAGCCTCGCCATGTCCTTGGAGGCGGCGCGGCTCACCATGGCGCACGAGCCCGAGCGGGTCGAGCCGCTGCTGTCGGAGCTGCGCGACCAGCTCACGCGGAGCGTCGGCGACCTCCGCGACCTCACCCACGGGCTCCGGCCGCCCGCGCTGGACGATCTCGGGCTGGTCGCGGCGATCGAGTCGGTCGCCGCTGGCTGCTGCGACCGGGTGGACGTCCGGTTCGACGGCGATCCGACCGATCTGCCCGCCGCCACCGAGGTCGCCGCGTTCCACATCGTCCGGGAGGCGCTGGCGAACGTCCGGCGGCACTCGCGGGCCGCCACCGCCCGGGTGCTGCTGACCCGCGGCACCGATCTGAGCCTGATGGTGGCCGACTCCGGCACCGGCCTCCCCGACCCGGTCCGCAACGGCGGGCAGGGCCGCGGCGGTGGCCTGGCCGCGATGCGGGAATGGGCCGCCGAGCTCGGCGGCACCTGCACCGTCTCCTCGCGCACCGGGGGCGGGACGGTGGTGACGGCGCGGCTGCCGCTCGCCGTGCCCCGCTACCATCGGTCTCCGGCAGAACGAGACGGGCGAACATGAGCACAGAGGCCATCCGCGTCCTCATCACCGACGACCACCCGGTGTTCCGGAAGGGGCTGCGCGACCTGTTGCAGGCGCTCGGCGCCGACGTCGTCGGCGAGGCCGAGAACGGGCCCGAGGCGGTCCGGCTCGCCGCCGAACTGCAACCCGACGTCGTGGTGATGGACCTGCACATGCCGGGCGGCAACGGGATCGAGGCCACCCGCACCATCACCCGCACCAGCCCGCGCATCGGCGTGCTGGTGCTGACGATGTTCCGCGACGACGACTCGGTGTTCGCGGTGATGCGCGCCGGGGCCCGCGGCTACCTGCTCAAGGAGTCGGGCGCCGAGGAGATCGCCCGCGCGGTGCGGGCGGTCGCGGCGGGCGAGGCCATCTACGGGCCCGAGATCGCGCGCCGCGTCCTGGCCTACTTCACCGACATGCCCGACCCCAGGCAGGCGGCGTTCCCGCAGCTCACCGAGCGGGAACGGGAGGTCCTGGAGCTGATCGCGCAGGGCCGCAGCAACGCCGAGATCGCCGCCACGCTGTTCCTCAGCCAGAAGACCGTGCGCAACCACGTCTCCAACATCTTCATGAAGCTGCACGTCGCCGACCGCGCCCAGGCCATCGTGATGGCCCGCGAGGCCGGTCTCGGCGACCGCGGCTAGCTCTATTCGATCCCGGCCCGGCATCCTCGCCTGGCGGCTCGGACGCCGACCGTGCTCGGGCGAGCGCGACATCGCTCCGCGATCTGGCCGGTGGGGCTCGCCTCCGGCTTCGACCCTCCGGCCAGGTAGCGCGCTCGCGCAGTGGCCCGAAACACCGAACGCCCCTCCGGGGCTGCCGGAGGGGCGTTCCGATGTTCCGCCGTTCGCGTCCGCTCGGGTCAGGCGGACTTCTCGCGGGGTTCCCGCTTGGCGCGCTCGCGCGGCACCAGGGTCGGGTTGACGTGCTCCAGGACGGCCTCCCTGGTGATGACGACCCGCGCCACGTCCTGGCGGCTCGGGACCTCGTACATCGCCGAGAGGAGGACCTCCTCGATGATCGCGCGCAGCCCGCGGGCACCGGTGCCGCGCAGGATGGCCTGGTCGGCGATCGCCTCCAGGGCGTCGTCGCTGAACTCCAGGTCGACCCCGTCGAGCTCGAACAGCCGGTGGTACTGCCGGACCAGCGCGTTCTTGGGCTCGGTGAGGATGTTGATCAGAGCCTCGCGGTCCAGGTTGTGCACGCTGGTGATCACCGGGAGCCGGCCGATGAACTCGGGGATCATCCCGAACTTCAGCAGGTCCTCGGGCATCACGTCGCCCAGGAACGCCGACGACTCCTCGAAATCGGCCTTGGAGCGGATCACCGCGCCGAAGCCCATGCCCTGCTTGCCCACCCGGGACTCGACGATCTTCTCCAGCCCGGCGAAGGCCCCACCGCAGATGAACAGCACGTTGGTGGTGTCGATCTGGATGAACTCCTGATGGGGGTGCTTGCGCCCGCCCTGCGGCGGCACGCTCGCGGTGGTCCCCTCCAGGATCTTCAGCAGCGCCTGCTGGACGCCCTCACCGGACACGTCCCGGGTGATCGACGGGTTCTCGCTCTTGCGAGCGATCTTGTCGACCTCGTCGATGTAGATGATCCCGGTTTCGGCCTTCTTGACGTCGTAGTCGGCCGCCTGGATCAGTTTGAGGAGGATGTTCTCGACATCCTCGCCGACATAACCTGCCTCCGTCAGCGCCGTGGCGTCCGCGATGGCGAACGGGACGTTGAGGAGTTTGGCGAGCGTCTGCGCGAGCAGCGTCTTGCCCGATCCGGTCGGGCCCAGCAGCAGGATGTTCGACTTGGCCAGCTCGACCGTGTCGTCCCGTCCCGGGTCGCCGGACTGGATCCGCTTGTAGTGGTTGTACACGGCCACCGAAAGCGCCTTCTTGGCCGTGTCCTGCCCGATGACGTAGGAGTCCAGGAACTCGTAGATCTCCCGCGGCTTGGGCAGGCTGTCCCACTTGAGGTCGGAGGTCTCGGAGAGCTCCTCCTCGATGATCTCGTTGCAGAGATCGATGCACTCGTCGCAGATGTACACGCCCGGACCCGCGATGAGCTTCTTGACCTGCTTCTGGCTCTTCCCGCAGAACGAGCACTTGAGCAGGTCACCACCGTCGCCGATGCGTGCCACCCAACTGTCTCCTTTTCGTGGGGCCGGTCCCGAAGGCTCTCGAAGTTGGATTCGACGTTACCGCCTCCAACGGACTTGGAAAGCCCCTCGCCCGGAAGTGTGCCGACCGGGCTGGGGGTCCTCCCACGTCCTCGCGCCGTCTCAGGACGACACTACCTCGGCCTTCCGCTTCCTGCTTGCGAAGACGTCGTCGACCAAGCCGTACTCCTTGGCCTCCGCCGCCGTGAGGATCTTGTCGCGCTCGATGTCCTTGCGGACTTCCTCGATGCTCCTGCCGCTGTGCCGGGAGAGCATCTGCTCCTCGAGCTCCCGGATCCGCATGATCTCACGGGCCTGGATCTCGATGTCGCTGGACTGCCCGTAGGTGCCCTCGGTGGCCGGCTGGTGGATCAGGATCCGCGAGTGCGGCAGCGCCGCCCGCTTGCCCGCCGTGCCGGCCGCGAGCAGCATCGCCGCGGCCGAGGCCGCCTGCCCGATGCAGACCGTCTGGATCTCGGGCTTGACGAACTGCATCGTGTCGTAGATCGCCGTCATGGCGGTGAACGAGCCGCCGGGCGAGTTGATGTAGATGCTGATGTCGCGATCGGGGTCGATCGACTCCAGCGTCAGGAGCTGGGCCATCACGTCGTTGGCGGACGCGTCGTCGATCTGCACGCCGAGGAAGATGATGCGCTCTTCGAACAGCTTGTTGTACGGGTTCATCTCCTTGACCCCGTACGTGGTGCGCTCGACGAACGACGGGATGATGTAGCGGTTGTGCACCGGCATCGGCGCGCCGCCGGCCTGAATGCCGGGGCGGATCAGATCGCTGAAGCCGGGACGGGTCAGATCGCTCACTTGAGTGCCTCCGATAGCAGGTTCAGGTCGTCAGGAGACGGGGCCCGCCGAGGGCACCTGGGTGGCGCTCAGCACGACGTGGTCCACCAGGCCGTAGTCCTTGGCCTCGTCGGCGGTGAACCAGCGGTCCCGGTCGGAGTCCTTCTCGATCTGGTCGAGCGACTGCCCGGTGTGGTCCGCGATCTTCTCGGCGAGCGTCTTCTTCACGTACAGCATCTGCTCGGCCTGGATCTTGATGTCCGAGGCCGTGCCGCCGATGCCGCCGGACGGCTGGTGCATCATGATGCGCGCGTGCGGGAGCGCGTAGCGCTTGCCCGTGGTGCCGGCGCAGAGCAGGAACTGCCCCATCGAGGCGGCCAGGCCCATGCCGACGGTCACGATGTCGTTCGGGACGTACTGCATGATGTCGTAGATCGCCATGCCGGCGGTGACGGAGCCACCGGGCGAGTTGATGTAGAGAGTGATGTCGCGGCGGCCGTCCTCGGCCGACAGCAGCAGCAGCTCGGCGCAGATGCGGTTGGCGATGTCGTCATCGACCTGCTGGCCGAGGAAGACGATGCGCTCGCGCAGCAGGCGCTGGAAGAGCTGGTCGCCCAGGGGCAGCAGGGGCGCCTCGGCGACCCGGGCCTGGATCCGCGACGACTCATCGAAAGTCGGAGGCATGCTCACCGGGTGTTCCTCCGGTCCTTTTATCGGTTCGGATGATTGGACATTAACGCGCCCCGAGGGCCGCTTAAGCCGGGAGGGGCGGCTTTTCGCCAGGGGCGTACCTTCCCGCCTCCCCCCGGTGCGGCCGGGGGCGTCAAGTCCGCGCAAAGGCCGGTGCAAACCTGGTTCAAACGCGGTGCGGGCCCCGAGATCGGCCCGACGGGGAATCCGGCACGGGCCGGGACGCGGCGGCCCGCACCAAAAAGGGGCGCCCCGCACCGGTTCGTTCCGGTACGGGGCGCCCCTGGGGCCCAGAGAAGGTCGCAGACGCCTCAGGCGTCCTTCTTCTCGTCGTCCTTCGCCTTGGCGGCCGGGGTCTCCTCAGCCGCCGTCTCAGCGGCGGTCGCGGGGGACTCCCCGGCCTCGGACGCCTCGGGCACCGCGCCCTCGTCCGTCTCGGACCCGGCGGCGGTGTCGGCGTCGGCGTCGGACGACTCGTCGCCGTCCGCGTCCACGTCCACGTCCTCGGCCTGGACAGTCTCTCCGGTCTCGCCGTTCAGCTCGCGCTGGATCGCCTCGACGTCGAGCTCGTTGCCGGACTCGTCCTTGACCTTGACGTGCTCGACCACCAGGTTGAGCGCCTTGCTGCGCAGCACCTCGGACACGATGGCGGGGAGCTGGTTGTTCTCGGTGAGGTACTGGGCGAGCTGCTGCGGGGCCACGCCCATCTGCATGGCCTGGGTGACCACGTACTCGCTGAGCTCCTCGTTCTCGACCCCCAGCTCCTCCTGGACGGCGAGCTGGTCGAGGACGAAGCCGCCCTTGACCGCGAGCCGGGCCGCGTCGGCGACCTCGGTGTCGAAGTCCTCCTCGGACTTCTCCTCGTCCTCGAGGTAGGCGGCCTTGGTCAGGCCGGCCATCTGGAGCTGCTGCTCGAGCTGCTGGTTGCGGCGGTCGATCTCCTCCTGCACGACCTGGTCGGGCAGCGGGATCTCGACCTTGGCCAGCAGGGCCTCCAGCGCCTTGTCGCGGGCGTCGGAGAGCTGCTGGGTGCGGACTTGCCGGTCGAGCCGCTTGCGCACGTCCTCGCGCAGCTCCTCGATGGTGTCGAACTCGCTGGCGAGCTGGGCGAACTCGTCGTCGAGCTCGGGCAGGTTCTTGACCTTGACGCTGCTCACGGTGGCCGTGATCTCGGCCTCCTCGCCGGAGCGCTCGCCGCCGGCCAGGGTGCTGGTGAAGGTCTTGGCCTCCCCGGCCGACAGGCCGAGCAGCGCCTCGTCGAGGCCCTCGACGGCCGACTTGCTGCCGACCTCGTAGGAGTAGCCGCTGGTCGAGGCGTCCTCGACGGCCTCCCCGCCGATCGCGGCGGCGAGGTCGACGGTGGCGAAGTCGCCCTCCTCGACGGCCCGGTCGGCGGTGGTGAGCGAGGCGAACCGCTCGCGCAGGTTGTCGACCGTCTCGTCGATCTGCTCGTCGGTGACCTCGACGTCGTCGACGGTCACCTCCAGCCCGTCGTAGTCGGGCACGTCGAACTTGGGACGGATGTCCACCTCGGCGGTGAAGGCGAACTGGGTGCCGTCGTCGAGCTCGGTCACCTCCACGTCGGGCTGGCCGAGCACGAAGATCTCGGTCTCCTCGACGGCGCGGCCGTACAGCTCGGGAAGCGCGTCGTTGACCGCCTCCTGTAGGACCGCACCCCTGCCGACGTACTTGTCGATCAGCGGGGCGGGGACCTTGCCGGGCCGGAAGCCCTTGATCCGCACCTGCTGCGAGATCTCCTTGTACGCCTTGTCGAGATTCGGCTTGAGCTCGTCGAACGGAACCTCGACGGTGAGCTTGACCCGCGTGGGGGTCAACTCCTCGACATCGGTCTTCACTGGGGTAGGTCTCCTTGATCGGGCGCTGTCTCGGCCGCGGCGTTCGACGCGTACTCAGCCAGTCAGTCTCCAGGTTGGCGCGGGCACGCCGAAATACGGCTCCGCGCCTTCGCGCGCCAAGTCTATGGGGTAGAAGAGGGGCCTGCGGACATCGGAGCCGCAGAACCGCCCCCGAACTTCCGGATCGCCAGGCCGGGACGGCCGCGCGCCGCCACTCGTGCGGATCGTCCCGGAGACCGCCACCGATTCAATATCACCAATGTGTTGCGGGGGTGTGACATTGAGCATCCGCAACCTCATAATCATCCGGGATGAACGGGATAGTCGCGGCCTTTGGTGCAACGGGTTCCGGCCGCGCAGGACCCGTTCGGCGAACCCGCTCTAGGGGGTCCGCCGCTGGGAACGACGACCAACGCTGAGCGTCCGGTAGGGCGAGCAGACACGTCGTCCCTCCGGCTTCAGAAGAAGGCCGGAGGGACGACGTGTTCTACCGCTAGCGGTCCTTGCGCGGCAGGCCCTTGTCCAGGCCAGCGCGTCGCAGCGCGTCGGCCATGGCTCCGCTGCTTCCAGAGGAGCCGCCGCTCTGGCCACGGTCGCCGGAGCCGCGTCCGCCACGGCCGCCGCCCTGGCCGCCGCTTTGGCCGCCCTGACCACGCTGGCCGCCCTGGCCTCCCTGGGGACGTCCGCCACCTTGGCCGCCTTGGGGGCGTCCGCCGCCCTGGCCCCGGTTGCCCTGGCCCCGCGCGCCGCCCCTGCCGCCTCCTTGGCCGCCGTCGTTCCCCTGACCGCCGCCGTTCTGGCCGCCGCGCCCCTGGCGCTGCGGGCGCTCGCGCCCGTCGCCGCGGCCGGGCTCGTCGTCGAGGCGCAGCGTGAGCGAGATGCGCTTGCGCTGGAGGTCGACCTCCAGCACCTTCACCCGGACGATGTCGCCGGGCTTGACCACGTCACGCGGGTCGGCGACGAACTTGTCGGACATCGCGGAGATGTGGACCAGGCCGTCCTGGTGCACACCGACGTCCACGAACGCGCCGAACGCCGCGGCGTTGGTGACGACCCCCTCCAGGATCATCCCGGGCTCCAGGTCGGAGAGCTTGTCGACGCCCTCCTTGAAGGTCGCGGTCTTGAACGCCGGGCGCGGGTCGCGGCCCGGCTTCTCCAGCTCGGCGAGGATGTCGGTGACGGTCGGCAGCCCGAACGCGCCGTCGACGAAGTCGGCCGGCCTGAGCGAGCGCAGCACGGCGGTGTTGCCGACCAGGCCCTTGAGGTCGCCGCCGGCCGCCCCGAGGATCCTGTGCACCACCGGGTACGCCTCCGGGTGCACGCTGGAGGCGTCGAGCGGGTCGTCGCCGCCGGGGATGCGCAGGAAGCCGGCGCACTGCTCGAACGCCTTCGGGCCGAGCCGCGCCACCTCCTTGAGCCCGCCGCGGCTGCGGAACGGGCCGTTGGCGTCGCGGTGCGCCACGATGCTGTCGGCCAGCCCGGTGCCGATCCCCGACACCCGGGTCAGCAGCGGCGCCGAGGCGGTGTTGACGTCGACGCCGACCGCGTTCACCGCGTCCTCGACGACCGCGTCGAGCGAGCGCGACAGCTTCAGCTCGGAGATGTCGTGCTGGTACTGGCCCACTCCGATGGACTTGGGGTCGATCTTGACCAGTTCGGCCAGCGGGTCCTGGAGCCGGCGGGCGATCGACACCGCGCCGCGCAGCGACACGTCCATGCCGGGCAGCTCGCGGCTCGCGTACTCCGACGCCGAGTACACCGACGCGCCCGCCTCGGACACCATGATCTTGGTGAGGCCGAGGTCCGGGTGCCGGGAGATCAGGTCGGCGGCGAGCTTGTCGGTCTCGCGCGAGGCGGTGCCGTTGCCGATGGAGACCAGGTCGACCCGGTGCTCGCGGGCCAGCCGGGCCAGCGCCTCGATCGACTCGTCCCAGCGCCGGCGCGGCTCGTGCGGGTAGATCGTGTCGGTGCCGACCACCTTGCCGGTGGCGTCGACGACCGCGACCTTGACGCCGGTGCGCAGCCCCGGGTCCAGGCCCATCGTGGCGCGCGTCCCGGCGGGGGCGGCGAGCAGCAGGTCGCGCAGATTGGCGGCGAACACCCGGACCGCCTCGTCCTCGGCCTCCTGCCGCAGCCGGGTGCGCACGTCGATGCCGAGGTGCACCAGGATGCGGGTGCGCCAGGCCCAGCGCACCGCGTCCGACAGCCAGCGGTCGCCGGGACGGCCCCGGTCGGCGATCTCGAACCGGCGCGCGATCTCGGCCTCGTAGGAGCTGCGCGCCGAGGGGTCGTCGGCGGCCTCCTCGGGCTCCAGGTCGAGCTCGAGGACCTCTTCCTTCTCGCCGCGCAGCAGCGCGAGGACGCGGTGCGAGGGCAGCTTGGCGAACGGCTCGGCGAACGCGAAGTAGTCGGAGAACTTGGCGCCCGTCTCCTCCTTGCCCTCGCGGACCCGCGCGACCATGCGGCCCTGCCCCCACATCCGCTCGCGCAGCCCGCCGATGAGGTCGGCGTCCTCGGCGAACCGCTCGACCAGGACGGCGCGCGCGCCCTCCAGCGCCGCGGTCGCGTCGGCGACGCCCTTGGCCTCGTCCACGTAGGCGGCGGCCTCGGCCTGCGGGTCGCGCGAGGGGTCGCCCAGCAGCAGCTCGGCGAGCGGTTCCAGCCCGGCCTCGCGGGCGATCTGCGCCTTGGTCCGCCGCTTGGGCTTGTAGGGGAGGTAGATGTCCTCCAGCCGCGCCTTGGACTCGGCCGCGGTGAGCTGGGCCGTGAGCTCGCCGGTGAGCTTGCCCTGGGACTCGATCGACTCCAGGATCGCGGCGCGCCGCTCGTCCAGCTCCCGCAGGTAGCGCAGCCGCTCCTCCAGCGCGCGCAACTGCGCGTCGTCGAGCGTGCCCGTCGCCTCCTTGCGGTAGCGGGCGATGAAGGGGACGGTGGCCCCGCCGTCGAGCAGGTCGACGGCGACCCGCACCTGTCCCTCGCGGACGCCGAGCTCCTCGGCGATCCGCTGGGTCACGGGCGGGGTACCGCCGGAGTTCCGGCCGTCGTCGGTCTGGCTGATGGTCGCTGTCACAATCTGGATTCGCTTTCCTCAGCTCGTCGCGTCACCGCCCCATTGTGGCCCCCGCCGCGAGGTGGGGATAACTCCCCCGCGAAGCCGGGCCGAAAGAGGGTCTAGCACCACCGCCTCTCCAGCTCGGACGCCCCAGAATGGAAACACCGGACCGGAGTTCCCGGTCGGCCCCGGCAGCCTGGAGGAGCACGTGAATGTTCGCGGGAACGCCGCCGACCGGATCGGCGAGTACGCCCGGCGCGGGCTCCTCGCCTTCGTCCGGGGGCTGATCCAGGCGGTCCTGGCGATGGGGGTGAACCTGCCCCTGATGATCCTGACGATCCTGTCGTTCGCGTTCATCCCGCTGGGGATCGGGCTGGTGATGGTCCCGATCGTGCTGACCACCGTGCGGGGCGTCGCGAACCAGCAGCGGCTGTGGGCCTCGGAGTGGTCGGAAGTGCGAATCCCGGTCCCCTACCGGGCCCGTCCGGAGAACGGCGACCGGTTCTTCCCGCGGCTGCGCTGGCTGCTCACCGACCCGGCGACCTGGCGGGACCTGCTGTGGCTGGTGATCAACGTGCCGCTCGGGTTCGTCCTCGGGGTCCTGGCCGGCTCCGCGGTGCTGTACGGGCTGGAGGGCGTGCTGGTCGCGCCGTGGCTGGCGCAGATCACCGACTACGGCTGGGGTCCGTTCTGGCCGCTCGGCGACTACGGGGTGATCGGCATCGCGGGCAGCATCGTGCTCGGCGCCGGGCTGGCCTGCGTCGGGGCGCCGCTCGGGATGGCGATCCTGAAGGGGCACGCGCTGTTCTCCCAGTCGCTGCTGGCGCCCACCCGGACCGTGCTGGCCGAGCGGGTCGAGCACCTCGCCGAGACCCGGTCGGACACGGTGGACGTCTCGGCCGCCGAGCTGCGCCGCATCGAGCGCGACCTGCACGACGGGGCGCAGGCCCGGCTGGTGGCGCTGAGCATGAACATCGGGCTGGCCGAGGAGATGATGAAGCACGACCCGGAGACGGCGCGCACACTGATGGCCGAGGCCCGCGCGTCGAGCGGGAAGGCGCTGGTCGAGCTGCGCGACCTGGTCCGCGGCATCCATCCGCCGGTCCTGGCCGAACGTGGCCTGGACGGTGCGGTGCAGGCGCTGGCGCTGTCGCTGCCGCTCCCCATCGACGTGCGGACCGACGTGCGGGGGCGGGCGGACGCGCCGGTGGAGTCGGCCGCGTACTTCGCGGTGGCGGAGATCCTGGCCAACGTGGTCAAGCACAGCGGGGCGGCCCGCGCCTGGATCCAGATGGAGCACACCGGCGACCGGCTCGTCACGATCGTCGGGGACGACGGGACGGGCGGCGCCGACCCCCGGAACGGCAGCGGGCTGCGCGGGATCGAACGCAGGCTCGCCGCGTTCGATGGGACGATGGCGGTGACGAGTCCCCTCGGCGGACCCACCGTCGTGACCATGGAGCTGCCGTGCGCGTTGTCATCGCCGAAGACCTTGCCCTCCTCCGGGACGGGCTGATCCGCCTGCTGGAGGCGTTCGGCTTCGAGGTCGTCGAGGCGGTCGACAACGGTCCGTCCCTGGCCCGGGCGCTGGCCGCGCACCGGCCGGACGTGGCGGTGGTCGACGTGCGGCTCCCGCCGACGTTCACCGACGAGGGGCTGAAGGCCGCGCTGGAGGCGCGCAAGGAGAACCCGGGCCTGCCGGTGCTGGTGCTCTCCCAGCATGTCGAGCAGCTCTACGCGCGCGAGCTGCTGTCCGACAGCTCCGGCGGCATCGGCTACCTGCTGAAGGACCGGGTGTCGGACGTGGCGCAGTTCGTGGACGCGGTGCGCCGGGTCGCGGCGGGCGGCACCGCGCTCGACCCCGACGTGGTCGCCCAGCTGCTGACCCGGCACGCCCGCGAGGAGCCGCTCCAGGCGCTGACCCCCCGCGAGCGCGAGGTGCTGGGGCTGATGGCCGAGGGCCGGTCAAACGCGGCGATCGCGGCGGCGCTGTTCGTCACCGAGAAGGCGATCAGCAAGCACACCAACAACATCTTCGGCAAGCTCGGGCTGCCCCAGTCCGAAGACGACAACCGCCGCGTCCTGGCCGTGCTGGCCTACCTGGGCGGCTGACGGTCCTTGCGGAGGGCCCGGCCACCCGGCGGGCGATGGAGGACGATCTCCAGCGGGTGACCCCCGCGGAGCTATGGCGGCTGGACGCGCCCGGCTGGTTCGGCGCCGGCTGAGCGGGATTCTTTTCCCGGACCCTGGGCCGTACGTCCCGAGGCAGGCGCTTAGACCACCTGGACCCCCGCCGGGCAAGCTGCGGAACGGCCCTTGAAGGCCCCTCAACACCCGGTTACCATCGCAATTCTTAGGAAACTTTCCTAAGAAAAGGCCGAGATTACTGTTGGTTCGGGGCGGACCGAACGGAGCGTTCATGTCCAGACCGGGCGGACGGCGGGCCATCGCGCTCGCCTGCGCGGCGATCATCGCAGTTGCCGGAGCCCTGCTCACGGCACTCCCGGCGCCGGCGGCCACCACGGCCGCGGCCACCACGGCGAGGGCGGCGGGCACCAGCGCCGCCGCCGGTGACAAGGTCATCGGCTACTTCGCCGAGTGGGGCGTCTACCAACGCGGCTACCACGTCAAGAACATCGACACCAGCGGCTCGGCCGCGAAGCTGACCCACATCAACTACGCCTTCGGCAACGTGCAGAACGGCCAGTGCACGATCGGCGACTCCTACGCCGACTTCGAGAAGGCCTACACCGCCGGCGAGAGCGTGGACGGCGTCGCCGACACCTGGGACCAGCCGCTGCGCGGCAGCTTCAACCAACTCCGCAAGCTCAAGGCCAAGCACCCCGGGCTGAAGGTGCTGTGGTCGTTCGGCGGCTGGACCTGGTCGGGCGGCCTCGGACAGGCCGCGGCCAACCCGGCCGCGTTCGCCGACTCCTGCTACAAGCTGGTCGAGGACCCGCGCTGGGCGGACGTGTTCGACGGCATCGACATCGACTGGGAGTACCCCAACGCCTGCGGGCTGAGCTGCGACAGCAGCGGACCGGCCGCGCTCACGAACCTGCTGTCGGCGCTGCGCGGCAAGTTCGGCGCGGGCAACCTGGTGACCGCGGCGGTCAGCGCGGACGGCACCCCGGGCGGCAAGCTCGACGCGGCCGACTACGCCGGCGCGGCGCAGTACGTCGACTGGTACCTGCCGATGACCTACGACTACTTCGGCGCGTGGGACGCGGCCGGGCCGACCGCCCCGCACTCGCCGCTGAACTCCTACACCGGCATCCCGATCCAGGGATTCGACTCCGACACGACGATCACCGCGCTCACGGCCAAGGGCGTCCCGGCGTCCAAGCTGCTGCTCGGCATCGGGTTCTACGGGCGCGGCTGGTCGGGCGTCTCGCAGGCCGCTCCGGGCGGCACGGCCACCGGGGCTGCGCCCGGCACCTATGAGGCGGGGATCGAGGACTACAAGGTCCTCAAGACCAGGTGCCCGTCCACCGGGACGGTCGCCGGGACCTCCTACGCCAAGTGCGGCGACCAGTGGTGGAGCTACGACACCCCCGGCACGATCGGCGGGAAGATGGGCTACGCCAAACAGAAGGGCCTCGGCGGCTCGTTCTTCTGGGAGCTCAGCGGCGACACGCCCAACGGTGAGCTGATCACGGCGATCCGCAACGGCATCGGCTGACCCTCCGCCCGCGAGACCGGCACCGGCCGGCCGTGCCCCACTCTCCCCGGTGCGGCCGGTGCCTTCCAGGGCCCCTGACCAGACCCGCCACTCCCAGGGTCAGGGGCCCTTCGCGCGCTCAGCCGCGCAGCGCCGCCAGGGCCTGCTCGAAGGCGCCGGCGGGGTACCAGCGCGGCCGGTGCCCGTCCGGTTCATCGTGGAGGCGCCGGACGGCCCGCGCCGACTCCGCCAGCCCCTCCGGGCCGTGGCCGCGCAGCTCGTTGACGATGATGATCTCGACCGGGAGCGCGAGGCGCTCCCCGACCAGCCGCCTCCGGACCCCGTCCATGCCCTGGTCCGCCCGGGTCGCCCGGTATCCGGCGAGGAGCCGCTCCAGCAGCACGACGGCCCGCCGGTAGGCACCCGCGGGCAGCTCGGCGGCCTGCTCGAACGTCGCGTCGAGCGAGGTCGCCAGCATCATGGAGTAGTCGATCCGGGTGCCCGGGATGTCCGGGTACTCCTTGCTGAACGCGTCCCAGTCGGCCTCCACCTCGAAGAGCTTCTCCGCCGTGGGCACGTTCACCGCGTAGAGCGGGTCGGCGGAGACGAGCACGTCCATGAGCGTCCGGTAGGAGAGCCTCGCCGAGGTGGCGAGCAGGCAGGCGTCGAACAGGTCCTTGCCCTGCGGATAGCGGTCCTCCAGCAGCCAGAGGAGCTTCCAGGCGAGGGAGAGCTCCGGGGTCGCCGCGCCGAGAACGGGGGCCTCGCCGCCGTCGCCCCGCGGCACGGCGGTCGGCTCGGGCGGGACCGCCGGTCGCTCGTTGAACACGAAGTCGAGCTGGACGATGCCGTCCGGCACCCCCTCGCACGTCCACGGCAGGACGAGGCGCCGTCCGGGGACCTTGCTGTAGGTCCAGATGTCGCTGCGCATCGCCTCGTCCGCGCGGAGCCGCACCCCGCCGTCGGGATTCGCGCCGGACACCTCCTCCACGGCCCGCGCGATCCCGGTGAGCATCCTCCTGGCCTCCCTCCCGGACACCTTCCAGGTGTCGGGGACGACCACGAAGTCCAGGTCGCCGGGCTCACGTGCGTCCGCCCCGTACCAGGCGCGCAGCAGCACGCTGCCGCGCAGCACCAGGTTCCCGGCCCACGGCGACGCCGCGACCGCGGCGAGGACGTGGTCGAGCGCCCGCCGCCGCGCCGCGTACCAGCGGCGCCCGGCCTCCTCCGAGGCGAAGCGCGGCTCGCCCACGCGGATCGCGCAGGAGTGCTGCTTCATCGCGGGGTCGAACACCAGTGCCTGCTCCACCCCGGGCACGTTCCGCAGCGTCGGCGGCAGGTCGAGCCGCCTCGCCTCGTGCGGCGCGGGGGGATCGTGGGGCAGCCGCGTGGTGGCGTTCCACCACCCCCTCCCGACGACGGCCGCCCAGTCGAGGCTCATGACGCCCGCCGCTTCCCGGCGTCGCGGTCCGCTCCGGTGATCCGGGCCTCCTCCAGTCGGTCGTCGACGGCGGGTCCGCCGTCGACGGTGAGATCGCCGGGGATCCAGCCCTCGTCCAGCGAGGCGTCCCCGTCGTGCACCACGTACTCGCGCTCCACCGACGCGATCTCGTGGCCGGCCGCGCGCAGCGTCCCGGTGAGTGCGGCCAGCCGCCGTCCGGCGGTCAGCGACCCGACGAGCCGGCACCGCTGGGTGACGAACCGCTCGTGCCGTCCGTCCGCCCGGACGCGCCGCGCGTTGCGCGACAGGTGCGCGGTGTGCGGGAGCACCGCCCCGATGAGCGCGGCGGCGTCGAACCGGGCGCCCAGCAGCAGCTTGAGGTGGTGCTCGAAGTAGCGCGCCGGGTCGCGCGCGTCGGCGTCGGCGGACGGGACCCCCCGGTTCCAGGGCGCCGCCTCGATCTTGAGCCGGGTCACCGCGTACCCGGCCGACCGGAGCCGGGCCGCCGCGTCCCCGGCCGCGGCCCGCGCCCCGTCCAGCGTGCCGGACGTGCGGAGGGTCAGCATCGGCTGGGAGGTCACCCGGCCCCGGTCCAGCACGATGTGGGTGAACTTCAGGCCGTGCTCCGCCGCCCACCGCGCGATCGCGTCGATCTCGGCCGCGCGGCAGCCGACGGTCACGTGCGCCTCGAAGTCACCGGTGACGTCCACACGCCGGATGATCCCAAACGTGCGGGCGGACCGTCATGCGCATTTCGTCCCAGAAGTCAGACGAGGTGCGCGCCGCCGTCGATGTTGAGGATCTCGCCGGTGACATAGGTGTTGGCCATCAGGAACAACGCGGCCGAGGCGGCCTCCTCGGCGGTGCCGTAGCGGCCGAGCGGGGTGAGCGCCCCGGCCGCGGCCATCTTCCGGTCGCCCGCCTCGTCCGCGCCGGCGTCCATCGCGCCGCGCGCCAGGGGCGTGTCGAAGACTCCGAAGCGCACCGCGTTCACCCGCAGCCGCCGGGGCGCCAACTCGACCGCGAGTGCCTTGACGAGCCCCTCGACCGCGCTGCCGGCCGCGACGAGCGAGGCGATGCCGGGGACCGGACGGCTCACCAGCCCGCCCGAGGCCAGCGTGACCGATCCGCCCGCGGGCAGCCGGGACGCGGCGGCGCGGACGGCCGCCAGCGCCCCCCAGACCCGGCCGTCGAAGGCCGAGCGCACCTGGTCGCGCGAGACTTCGGTGGCCGGGCCCAAGCCGCCGAGGCTGCCCGCGGTGACCAGCACGTGGTCCAGCGCTCCGGCCTGGTCGAAGGCGGCGTTCAGCGCGACCTCGGCGCCGCCGTCGGCGGAGACCCCGAGCACCGCGGCGGGGTCCGGCCCCGTCGCGCCGGGCTCCCCGGCGGCGCGCACCCGGTCCACGGCGGCGGCGAGGCGTCCCGGATCCCGTGCGATCAGGACGACGCGGGCGCCGAGCGAGTGCAGCAGCATCCCGGCGGCGAGGCCGATGCCCGAGCTGCCGCCGATGACCGCGACCGTGCCGCCGACAAGGCTCTGCGGCAGCGGGGATCGGACGGGGGCGGGCATGACGGCGGCGGCACCGGGGGCGGTGGTGGGCATGGTGGCTCCTCCAAAACAATAAACCATCTGGTTGTTTTAGATCTTGATCCACGGCGCCGGGATTGTCAACCGGGTGGTTTAATCGAGGGATGGGCTACGACGCGGACGCGACCCGGCAGCGGATCTTCACGGCCGCCACCGCGGAGTTCGCCGAGCACGGCCTGGCCGGCGCGCGGATCGAGCGCATCGCCACCGCCGCGCACGCCAACAAGCAGGCGATCTACCTCTACTTCGGCGGCAAGGACAAGCTGTTCGGCGCGGTGGTCCGCGCCAAGCTGGAGGAGATCTGCCACGCCGTGGTGATCGACCAGGACGCGCTGGCCGACTCGGTGGGAACGCTCTTCGACCTGTACCAGGAGCATCCCGAGCTGGTCAGGCTGCTGCACTGGGAGGCGCTGGAGTCCGGCGGCGGCCCCATCCAGGGCGAGGAGGAACGGCACGAGGCCTACACCGGGAACGTCCGCGACCTGATCGCCACCGGGTTCGGCAAGGAGCTGGCCGAGCCCGCGCGCACCCGCGCCGCCCAGGACTGGCTGTTCACCCTGATCGGCCTGGTCGCCTGGAACTTCGCCGTCCCGCAGGTGCGCCGCCTCCTCCTCAACGAGCCCGACGAGAAGGCCGAGCTGGCGCGGCGCCGGGCGGCCGTCATCGAGGCCGCCCTCGCCATCACGCGCGCCGGCACGCCCGCCTCCTGAGCGGCCCGCGCCGCGCCCTCCGCTCCAGCACGGCCTGGCACACTGGCACGGAGAAGGGCATCGACGCAGAGGACGAGCACTTGAGCGGCTGGAAGCTGACCAGGACGTACGCGAGCAGCTCCGGGGAGGTGCGCTGGGACGTCCTGGGCGACCCCGGGGCGGAGCCCCTCGTGCTGCTGCACGGCACCCCGTTCTCCTCCTATGTCTGGCGCGGGATCGCCCACGCGCTCGCCGCCTCCTACCGCGTGCACGTCTGGGACATGCCGGGCTACGGCTCGTCCGAGATGAGCGACGGTCAGGACGTGTCGCTCGGCGCTCAGGGCCGTGTCTTCGCCGAACTCCTCACGCACTGGGGCCTGGACGAGCCGCTGGTGGTCGCGCACGACTTCGGCGGTGCCACCGCGCTGCGCGCGCACCTGCTGCACGGCGCCCGCTACCGCGCGCTCGCCCTCGTCGACCCGGTCGCGCTCGCGCCGTGGGGCTCGCCGTTCTTCCGGCTGGTCACCACCAACGCCGCGGTGTTCGAGCAGCTCCCGCCCGCCCTGCACGGGGCCCTCGTGCGCGAGTACGTGGCCTCGGCGAGCGGCCCGGGGCTGCATCCGGCGACGCTCGACGCACTCGTCGCGCCCTGGCTCGGCGACACCGGGCAGCCCGCCTTCTACCGGCAGATCGCTCAGGCCGACCAGCGCGACACCGACGAGATCCAGGTGCGGTACGGCGAGATCGACCTGCCCGTCCTGGTGTGCTGGGGCACGGCCGACACCTGGATCCCGGTCGCCAAGGCGCATGAGCTGGCCGGCCTCGTCCCCGGCGCCCGGCTGCGGCTGATCGAGGGCGCCGGGCACCTGGTGCAGGAGGACGCCCCCGCCGAGCTGACCGCCGCCCTCGTCGGCTTCCTCCGGGAGCACGGCGCGTGACGTCCGCCGCGCTGGACGTCGAGGGCGTGCTGTTCGATCTGGACGGGACGCTCTTCGACCACGACGGGGCCGCCGCCGAAGCGATCACCGGGGTCTTCCCCGGCGTGGATGCGGAGTCCCTGGTCCCCCGCTGGACGGAGCTGACCGAGGACGCCGTCGACCGCTACCTCGCGGGCGAGCTGACCTACACCGGCCAGCGCCGCGCCCGGATCATCGCGCTCGCCCGCGGACTCGGCCTCGGCACCTGGGACGACGCCCGCGCGGACGCCTGGTTCACCGGTTACCTCCCGCTGTACGAGGCGGCCTGGCGGCCCTTCCCGGACGTCCGGCCGGCGCTCGGCGCGCTGGCCGGACGGGCCCGGCTCGGGGTGATCACCAACGGCGACGCGGCGCAGCAGCGCGCCAAGCTCGAACGGCTCGGCCTCGCCGCCGACCTGCCCTGCCTGCTGGCCTCCAGCGAGGCGGGCGCGGCCAAGCCCGCCCCCGAGATCTTCCGGGCCGGGTGCGCCGCGCTCGGCACGTCCCCCGGCGCGACCGCCTACGTCGGCGACCGCCTGGCGGTCGACGCGATCGGCGCGGCGGACGCGGGCCTGCGGGGCGTGTGGCTCGACCGCTCCGGCGGCCCGGCCCCCGAGGCCCTCCCCGTCGCCCGGATCACCACGCTGGCGGCCCTGCCCACGCTGCTCGCCCGCCCCCAGCGGCCCTGAACGCGGCGCGGAGGCGGCGCGCCCGGATCAACCCAGATGCAAAGCCGGCCTCCCGCGGGTAGCGTTGCCCCTGAGGGTCACCCTGGGTGACCGCGCAAGTAGGGACGAGAAGGAACCGATGGACTTCCACGAGGTGGGACGGCGAGCTAGCCGCGCCGAGCTGGGGAACGAGCACTCGTTCTCGGCCCGGCTCGGCGGTGTGCGCCGTCATCCCATCGACCTCGTGAGGCCGTCCCATGCGTTCCCCTGACATCCGCTCCACCTTCCTCGACTTCTTCCAGGCGCGCGACCATCACGTCGTGCCCTCCAGCCCGCTGATCCCGGACGATCCGACACTGCTGCTGGCGAACGCGGGGATGAACCAGTTCACGCCGTACTTCCTCGGCGAGACCGCGCCCCCGCACCCGCGGGCGGTCTCGGTGCAGAAGTGCGCGCGGACGTCCGACCTCGAGAACGTCGGCCGCACCACCCGGCACGGGACGTTCTTCGAGATGCTCGGCAACTTCTCGTTCGGCGACTACTTCAAGCAGGAGGCGATCGCCTGGTCCTGGGAGCTGCTCACCCGGCACTACGGCCTGGACCCGGCGCGCCTGTGGGTCACCGTCTACCTCGACGACGACGGGGCCGAACGGCTCTGGCGGCGCGTCGGGGTCCCGGCGGACCGGATCCAGCGCCTCGGCATGGCCGACAACTACTGGTCGATGGGCGTCCCGGGCCCCTGCGGGCCGTCGTCGGAGCTGCACTACGACCGGGGGCCCGCGTTCGGGCGCCGCGAGGGCGGCCCGGCGGCCGACGGGGAGCGCTACCAGGAGATCTGGAACCTGGTGTTCATGCAGAACCGCCGCGGCGCGGGGACGGGCAAGGACGACTTCCCGGTCCTCGGCCCGCTGCCGTCCCCGAGCATCGACACCGGCCTCGGGCTCGACCGGCTCGCGGCGATCCTCCAGGACGTCGGCACCCTGTGCGAGACCGACCTGCTCTCCCCCACCCTGCGCCGCGTCGGTGAGCTGGCGGGACGCGGCTTCCCGGGGCCGGGCGGCGGCGAGGAGCGGGTCTCGTTCCAGATCGTCGCCGAGCACGCGCGGACGATCGCGTTCCTGATCGCCGACGGCCTGCTCCCGTCCCGCGACGGCCGCGGCTACGTCCTGCGCCGGCTGATGCGCCGCGCCGTCCGCCACGCGCGCCTGCTCGGTGTCGACGGGCCGGTGCTGCCCGCGGTGACCGGCAGCGTCGTGGCGAACCTCGGTGGAACGTGGCCGGAGCTGGAGCGGCGCGGCGACCTCATCGAGCGCGTCGTGACGGCGGAGGAGGAGGGCTTCGACCGGACGCTGCGGCAGGGGTCCCGCCTCCTGGAGACCGCGATCGGACGGGCGCGTTCGAGCGGCTCGCCCACGCTGCCGGGCCAGACCGCGTTCGAGCTGCACGACACCTACGGCTTCCCGATCGACCTGACCGTCGACGCGGCGCGGTCGGCGGGGCTGACGGTCGACGAGGACGCGTTCGCGGACCTCCTGGACGGGCAGCGCCGCCACGCCCAGCGTGCGGGCCGCGACAAGAAGGGCTCGGCCGCGGCGCGGCAGGACGCCTACCGGCGTATCGGCGCGGAACACGGCCGCACCGAATTCGTCGGCTACGACACCACTAGCGCGGAGACACGGATCGTCGCGCTGCTGGACGGCGGCGGGACCGTTCCCCTCACGCGGGCGCACGAGGGCGACGAGGTCGAGGTCTTCCTCGACCGCAGCCCGTTCTACGCGGAGGCTGGCGGGCAGGTCGGCGACACCGGCACGCTCCGCACGGCGGGCGGCGCGGCCCTCCGTGTGCTGGACACCCGTCCCGGACCGGGCGGCCTGCACGTCCACACCGCCCGCGTCACGTCCGGCGAGGCCGGCCCCGGCGACGCGGCGGAGGCGGTCGTGGACGCGGACCGGCGGGCGGCGATCGCGCGCGCCCACAGCGCCACGCACGTGCTGCACACGATGCTGCGGCGCGTCCTCGGCGAGCACGCGGCCCAGCGCGGCTCGCGGGTGGAGCCGGACCGGCTGCGGTTCGACTTCGCGCACTTCTCGGGCGTCGGCCGGGCCGGCCTCGACACCGTCCAAGGGCTGGTGAACGACTACCTGCTCGGCGATCCCGGCGTCCGGGCCTGGGCGGCGGGGCGGGCCGAGGCCGAGGCGGCGGGCGCGGACGCGCTGTTCGGCGAGAAGTACGGCGAGCGGGTCCGGATCGTCGACATCGGCGACGCGTCGCGCGAGCTGTGCGGCGGCACCCACGTCGGCCGCGGCTCCCAGGTGGGGCCGGTGGTCATCCTCGGCGAGTCGTCCATCGGAACCGGGCTGCGCCGCATCGAGGCGCTCACCGGACCCGAGGCGCTGCGCCACCTCGACCACGGGCGGACCCTGCTGGCCGAGCTCGCCGACCTGCTCGACGTGCCGCCCGAGCAGGCGCCCGAGCGCCTGCGGCAGCGCCTGGGCACCCTCACCGAGGCGCGCCGCGAGCTCGACGCCCTGCACCGCGCCGACCTCCGCGACCGCGCGCGGCGCCTGGCGGACGGCGCGGAACCGGTGGACGGCGGCTGGCTGGTCGCCGAGGTCCTCGACGGCCTCGACGGCGCCGACCTGCGCCCGCTCGCGAACGAGATCATCGCCGTGCGCGGCGACGGTCCGGGCGCCGTCATCCTCGGCGCGCGCGTCCGCGGCGGCAAGGCGGTACTGATCACCGCGCTGACCCCGCGCCTGGCCGAGACCGCGCCACCCGCGCGCGAGCTGCTGGCGGGCGCGGCGAAGGAGGTCGGCGGCGGCGCGGGCGGCAAGGGCCCGATCGCCAACGCGGGCGGTCCGCGCGCCGAACGGCTGGACGAGGCGGTCCGGATGGCGGCGGGCACCGCCCGCGACCTCCTCACCCGCCTCTGACCGCTGCGGGGGCCGGTGCGCGCACCGCGCACCGGCCCCCGAGGTCAGCCGGTCGGGACGATCACCGCGCGGCCGTTGACCCGGCCCGCGTGCAGCCGCTCGTACGCCTCAGGCGCCTCGTCGATCCCGTACTGCTCGACGTGCACGTCCAGTCAGCGGCACGCTGGTCACCGGGTCCAGGCCGCCGAGCGGCACCAGGTGCCGGGCGTCGTCGACCAGCAGGTACTCGGCGAGCGCGCCCGGCGCGCCGAGGCCCGGCGGGAAGATCTTCAGCTCCCCGGCGCGCAGGCAGTAGTTCTCCTGGCCCCGCGCGCACATCGCGCACCGCCCGCAGCCCCACGGACGGCGATGTCGGAATGGCAGACCCCGGCCGCGGTCACCTTCAGCAGCACCTGCCCCGGCCCCGGCTCGGGGTCCGGGACGGTGACGACCTCCGGATCTGCGCCGATCGCGCGGTATTGAACGGCCTTCATGCTGCTCCCCCTCGTCAGCGAGCCCGGCACGCGCCGGCGCCCCCCGCCGCCCCGCCCGTCCGTGCCCGGCCGCCACAGGGGCCCCCGCAGGAGCAGTCGAACCCACAATTCGGGAGATATCGACATTCCCCCGCGTGGCCGCGGTCAGGCGCGGGTGCCCACCGCCACGAAGAACAGATGCGGATCGCGGGAGCGCCGGGCGGCGTCCGCCGCGTGCTCCAGCAGGGCGAGCGAGTCATCGCTGTACCCCAGCCGCCGCGCCAGCCCGACGGACGACCGGAACGCCAGCGAACCGCGCCGAGTCGCTCTCGTGCGCCCAGAACGACAGCTCCTCCAGCACCGCCGGGAGCCGCACGCCGAGCTTGGTGAGCTGCGCCTTCGTCTCCAGCCGCCGGGCCGTCGCGACCTCCGCCGCGAGGACGTCCACCGAGCGGGGCCGCCCGGCCAGCTCGGGCCCGACGTCCATGTACGCCAGGACGCGGCGGAGCTCGGGGATCATCGCGTGCACCCGGTCGTCCTGCCCGCGGCTCTGGTACGGCTGCCCGTAGAGCTCGGCGGGGTCCATGCCGAGCGCCGCCGCGACGGCCGCGAGGGTGGCGGCCTTGTGCGCAGCCTCCACCTGCGCGAGATGCCCGCGCGAGTAGCTGGCCCGCTGCGCCAGCCCGGTCTGTGTGAGCCCGCGCCGCTTCCGCGCACGCGCCACCCGGGTGCCTGCGGTCTCAGGGCTACCGTCGTCCGCCATGGGCCCCGCAACCTCCTGAGGTCTCGACGTCCTCAGGCTACGGCGCCCGCCCGGCCCGCGTCAGGGGGTCGGCTCCGGCGCCGTGCGGCTCAGCCGGTGCCCGCGGGCGGGTCGGCGAAGACGCCCTGGAGCAGCCCGGTGGACTGGCCGACCTCGATGAGGTAGCCGTCCGGGTCGCGCATGTAGCAGCGCAGCTCGGCCTTGCGGTCGATCGGCGGGGTGAGGAACTCGGCGCCCTTGGCGCTCCACTCCTGGTAGCAGGCCGCGATGTCGGCGACCCGGAGGTTGAGGAAGCACGACGTGGCGGCGGGGTCGGGCGGCGTGCGCAGCGTGACGCCCGGCTTGTCGGGAGTGGGACCGCCCCCCGGGTTCATGATCAGCCAGCTGTTGGCGAGCTTGACCATGCAGGGGTTCTCGTCGAGCACCACCTCGCCGCCGAGGACGTCGGCGTAGAAGGCCCGCGAGCGGGCCACATCGGCCACCGTGAGGAAGTGGGTGACCAGGATCCCGCTCTCCGGAGCCGGGAGATCTTCGCGACGCATGTCCGTTCCCCGTTCTTCGCCGTGCCCGCTTCGGTCCTGCCGGGGGGACACCGCCTCGCGGCGGTCGCACGGGAAGACGTTCCCACCAGACCGGCGAGGAACCGGCCTCCGTTCATCCGACCGAAAGACATATAGTTGACATTGACTAACAAGTGCTAAATAGTCGATATCAACCAACAGGAGCATTGATGGCACGACGCAAGGTGGCCAACCCGCTCGCCCTGGTGGTGCTCGCCGAGCTGCTCGCCGAGCCGATGCACCCGTACGAGATCGGGCGGCGCCTCAAAGAGCACGACCACGACAGCACCGTGAAGTACAACCGCGGATCGCTGTACATGGTGGTCGAGCAGCTGAAGAAGGCCGGCTTCATCGCCGAGCGCGAGACCGTCCGCGACACCCAGCGGCCCGAGCGCACCGTCTACGCGCTCACCGGCGCGGGCAGGGACGAGCTCTACGCCTGGCTGCGCGAGCTGCTGGCGCAGCCGCAGGAGGAGTACCCGCGCTTCGGGGTGGCGCTGTCGCTGCTGGTCGTGCTCGACCCGGCCGAGGCGACCGCGCTGCTCGGCGAGCGGCTGGAGGCCCTGACCGCGCAGATCGCCGAGATCCGCGAGACCGTCCGGGGCGCCACCGAGCAGGGCGTCATGTGGGTGTTCCTGGTCGAGGACGAGTACGAGCTCGCCACGCTGGACACCGAGTGCCGTTTCGTCACCCGGCTGATGGAGTCCCTCCAGCGGCCGGACTACATCCGGCAATGGCAGCAGATGATGGGGAGCAGGCAATGACGGTACTCATCGCAGGGGGCGGCATCGCCGGCCCGATCACCGCGCACGCACTACGGAAGGCCGGGATCGACGCGGTCGTCTTCGAGGCGCGTTCCGAAACCGCCGACGCCGCGGGGGCGTTCCTGACCCTGGCGACCAACGGGATCGACGCGCTGCGCACGATCGGCGCGGGCGAGGCGGCGCTGGCCGCCGGGTTCAGCACGCCCACGCTCACCCTGCGCAGCTCCACCGGCAAGAACCTGGGCGCGACGCGCACGGGCCGGGAACTGCCGGACGGCACGGCCAGCCACACCCTCAGGCGCGCCGACCTGTACCGGATCCTCCACGACGAGGCGGTCTCGCGCGGCGTCCGCATCGAGCACGGCAAGCGGCTGGTGGGCGCCGAAGAGACCGGCGACGGGGTGCGGGCGGTGTTCGCCGACGGCACCGAGGCCACCGGCGAGCTGCTGATCGGCGCGGACGGCGTCCATTCCACCGTCCGCTCGCTGATCGACCCGGCCGCGCCCGCGCCCGCCTACTCCGGTCTGATCAGCCTCGGCGGCTACGCCGCCGGGACCGGGCTGGACGGCGCGGACGGCGGCTACACCATGATCTTCGGCAGGCGTGCGTTCTTCGGGTACGCGGCCTCACCCGATGACGGGGTGTGGTGGTTCGCCAACGTGCCCCGCGCCCGCGAGCCCGAGCGCGGCGAACTGGAGGCGGTCTCCGGCGAGCAGTGGCGGCGCACCCTGACCGACCTGTTCGCCGGCGACGCCGGGCCGGCGGTCCGCTGCGTCGAGGCGAGCGATCCGGGCGACCTGCGGGCCACCCCCGTGCACTCGGTCCCGCACCTGCCGGTCTGGCACAACGGCCGCATGGTCGTCATCGGCGACGCCGCGCACGCCCCGACGCCGACGTCCGGGCAGGGCGCCTCGCTGTCGATCGAGGACGCGGTCGTGCTCGCCAAGTGCCTGCGCGACCTGCCCGCCCCGCGCGCCGCGTTCGCACGGTTCGAGGAGCTGCGCCGTCCCCGGGTCGAGAGCATCATCAAGGCCGCCGCTCGCATCAACAGCAACAAGGCGGCCGGCCCGGTCGGCCGCGTGCTCCGGGACACGTTCCTGCCCGTCGTCCTCAAGCTCACCGCCAACAGCAAGCAGGTGATGAGCGCCTACGACCATCACATCGACTGGGACGAGCGGGTCACCGCGAACTAGAGGCCCGCCGTCGACGTCGAGGACCACTACGTCCCCGGAGCGAACCACCGCAGGCCGCCGCAACGTGACCGCCCGCCCGTCGGGCCTGGCGGCCGGGAGCAGCCTCCGACTGAACGCCTGCTGCTCGCCCCGCAGTGGCCCGCTCCGTTGCCGGACGGGCTCCTCCCCACGGGGAAGCATCTGAAGATCGTCTCCCGATCTCCCGCTCACCGCGGGAACAGGGTCCGATCTCGGTCGGGCTGGCGGGATTTGAACCCACGACCCCCGGCACCCAAAGCCGGTGCGCTACCAAACTGCGCTACAGCCCGCCGCACCATCACGGCGCAGCGGCAGTCTAGTCCCGATCACCCCTCGCCCGCTCCGCCCAGCCCGGCATTCCGGTCGCCAACCCCGACCACCCGGGAAACCCTGTACGCTACTTCCTGGCGATCGAGGGGCAGTCCCCTCGCGCGCGGGCGTAGCTCAATGGTAGAGCCCCAGTCTTCCAAACTGGCTACGCGGGTTCGATTCCCGTCGCCCGCTCCCACTAAAAGGCCCAGGCCAGACGCCTGCAGGGCGATCTTGACCGCCTTTCTAAAGATCATTTGTCACCCATTTGTCACTGGGATCTGGCACGCCTGAGCGTCATCCTGGTTCAACTGCGGACCTTCGTGATCATGGTCTGACCGTCCCTGGCGAAGATCAGCACGGTGACGGATCTTGCGTCCTCAACACGGAAGGTCCGGCTCCCGAACGGGAACCGGACCTTCGTTCGATGGACGGGACGGCTCGCTAGCTCGGCTCGATGCCGAGGAGCCGACGTAGGTCAACCGTCACGACGCGGTAGCTCGCCCCGATCCGGATCACCTTGCAGGGGAACTGCCCTTGGCGGGCAAGCTGGTAGGCGCGCGTGCGTCCGAGCCCGATGGCGCGGGCGGCGGTCTCGACGCTGACCGTGGTGGGAAGGGCGAGCAACTCGTCCTGGCTCATCTGCTTCACGCTCCGGCCCCTCTCCGCGGGTTGCCGAACCATCTCGTGCGTAGCCGTCGGTTCTCGGGATGTCTCGCGCGTGGCTCGGCTCGTCGGAGCGGGGCCGCAGGTGCCGGTTCGGCGACAGGGTTGGGGGACGGTGTCGCGCCGTCTCCGGGCGACAGACCGCTGTGAACGTGGTTGATCGCGCTCCGGGCCTGGTCGACCGCCTCGCTGCATCCCGCGCCCTGGTGGCGGGCGTGGAGGATGGCGCGACCGAAGGCATCGAGTGCTTCGTCGAGGCTCGCACCGTGGTCACGGACGAGGCGTCCGTCCATATGCTGACGCATGAGGAAGCGTTCGAGTTGGAGGAGGAGTTGATCGAGGCCGGAGGCGGCCGTGTGGACGGCGTCCAACACTGCGTAGACGGTCGCCGGCCCGGTAAGGCCATGCGGTTGGCCGACCGCCCGCTTCAGCGCGCGGACGGCGCCCTCCAGCTCGTAGGCGAACTGTTCGGTCTCGTCATCGGTCTGGACGTCACGACCGGACTGGGTGTGGTCGAAGGTCATGAGTGCACTCCTGAAGGTGCAGACCCTCTGTGGGAGGGCCAGAGTTGATCGTGGGCATGACCCTTCCTTCCTGATGGGGAGCGGCAGGCAGACGCTCTGCCACTTCATGACGTTGTTTACGCTCCGTCATTGTGCACGCACCGTGATCAGGTCTCCACCATTGCG
Source organism: Actinomadura xylanilytica (assembly GCF_030283145.1). GTDB lineage: Bacteria > Actinomycetota > Actinomycetes > Streptosporangiales > Streptosporangiaceae > Spirillospora > Spirillospora xylanilytica. The sequence continues at coordinate 50,556 of NZ_JASNWE010000009.1, read as the reverse complement.
AACTCCTCGGCAAGTCGCCCCTCCCCCTGGTCAGCGCCTGGGTGCACCCTTTCGATGCGAGGGCCTCTCGGACGGACGAGCTGCGCGGGTGCCCGTCGGCCTCAACCCGTCAACCAACGGCACAGGGAAGGACTCGGCCACGAGAAGTGCCATGGCCCGCTCCTCTTCCAGGGCCTCCACGACTCGCGGCGGCACGGAGGTAGCTTGCCGGGGTTCCGTCCGTCGGACGCTGTGCAGCCGCCCGGCGGCCCGGCGTGCGGCATCGGCTTGGGCAAGGCGCTGCTGAGCAAGACGATGCTCCGCTACCGATTCGATGAGGGCTGCAATGTTCGCGATGAGGAACAGCAGGTCAACCGTGAAAGCTCTTCTCTGCTCGCGCCGTTCTCCCCAGCCGACGTTGATGAGCGCAAGCGTCCGTGCTACCGCGCGAAGAGCGCTTCCGCACGGTGTCACCGGTGGTGGACGGCCGAACGGTTCTCGGGCCGCGCGGTCGTAGGCGTCGGCGGCCTTGGCCAGTTCGCGGTTACCAGTGATGTCCGCCGTGACGTGCAGGACGTCAGCGGCCGCGGCTGCGAGGTCAGCGCGGACACCTGGATCATGAAAGACTCGCATCTGCCAAGCCGCCGTCCCGGCTACTCGGGCGGCCTCCCGGTAGGCAGCAACGCGCACCTCGTGGTCGGCGGACGAGCCCGTCGTCCACCTGCGCGACCGGGCCACCGGTCGGCGGACCTCGCTGTCCGTCCACTTATGGCGCAGCTTGGGCAAGGTGAGGTCGGCGGCGACCTTGCCCCCGGAGAAGAAGATCGGTTCACCCTCCGAGTTGGTGTACTCGGGCATCGCGACGGCGTAGCCAGTGACCTCACCGGGCGTCCGAACGCTGGATCTCAGCCGTACCGCCAGCCCGCGCTCGCGCAGGCCGCCGAAAAACGCCTCCTCACTGTCGGACGCTGCGGCGGCTGCGGCCACGTGCCGACGCAGCGCGACGCGGGGCGGCTCCTGCAACCCGGCGCGCTGAGCCCGTTCCAACTCAGCCCGCGAAGGGCGGGGCGCCGCCGTCCGGTCCGCAGGAGCAGTGGGGCACAACCCATACCGTCGCTCGACGGTCTGGCACGCCTTGCGGGCCTTGAGGTAGTCACGGGTGATGTTCGGTCGACGGCCGTCCTCGCGCGCGAGTGTGGCCACGACATGAATGTGATCGTCTGCGTGGCGCACGGCGATCCAACGGCATGCCTCGGGATCGTCCCGTGGTGCGATGCCGGTCTGGTGCATCAGCTCCTCGGCGACGTCGGCCCACTCCTCATCGGTCAGGGGACGATCGGTGGGGGCTGTGCGGAGCGAGCATTGCCAGACCGGCTCGGCGGGCCGACTCCGCTTCATCGTATCCAGCGGAGACCGCAGCACCTCAGCCAGCGACCGGAGATCGCGCTTCCCGTCCGCGCGTCGTGCTGGTTCCAGGGCGGCCGGGTGCCTGTACCCGGCGACGATGTGGGGGTCGGCGTGCTCGTTGCGCTTGCCTGGCCCGTACAGGTAGCGCAGCAGGTTGCCGACATCGGCGCCGCGAGTGACCTTCGCGATCACGGTAGACGTCGACCGAGTTCGACGATGACGGCCTCGGTCCGTCGCACCACCTGGAAGCAGTACGCCGCCAGCCACGTCACCGATTCCGGGACCTGGCCGTGGGCGTTGGCATGGCGCACGAGCTGGTTGAGGTTGACCCCGAACGCATTCACCTGACGGCTCGCATTGCGCAGCTCGGCATGCAATGCGGCGAGCATCCCGTCCACAGGTTGCTGCTCCCGGATCGCAGTCCGAACCGTTTTCACAACGAAGGCGCTACAAGCGAGCCCAGCCAGCGTCGCCGCTTCGTGGATCTCTTCGTACTCTTGGTCGCCGACCCGGATTCTCAATTCCCGCTCTCGCCGCCACCCTCCGCCGAGCTTCGCTCGACGCTGCAGCGGCTCCGAGCCGTCGCTCCCTCGTTTGGATGTCGTCATGTACCTCCGCTCTTGGCTTTTGAGGGACCGCGCTCGGTCCCCTGTTTAACCAGTGTGATCTTCCGAGCGGAAGTTATCCACAACAGGTCGCGCTCTACCAGCTATCTTGCATCCCGCACCGAGGTAATTAAGCGTCGGCTCGATAAAGCGGACTCATGTCAGTTGACGAGTTGATTCTGTCACTCGATGCCGGCCTCTATCGCACCGTTCAAACTCCCAACCTGCCCTTCAGAATCCGCTCTGCGAAGCAGAAGAAGAATCGCCGGGAACATCGTCCGATGTCAGATTCGGCTAGTCGATCTGATGAGGGGAAGGCTCTCAAACTTCGGAGGCTGCGAGAAAAAGGGCGGCCATGCTGGTTCCACTGACGATCTTCCCGGCTTCGACCAGGCCGCGCATGTCGGCCAGTGGCACCCATTCGATCCGCTCGGCTTCCCAGTCCTCGGTAGGTGGTCCGATGTGGGTGGCACCGTCTGCCCAGAAGATGTGGTGCTGAGAGTCGTAGATCCCGGGTGTTGGGTGAATGACGGTGAGAGGACGCATCGGTCCGGGCCGCCAGCCGGTCTCTTCCTCGACCTCGCGGGCGGCTGCGGCGGCCGGTTCCTCCCCGTCGCGGTGCCGCCTATGGGAATCTCCCAGCCCCATGCATCGGTGATGAATCGGTGTCTCCACTCCAGGAGCACACGACGCCCATCGTCCACTACGACCGCGCCGGCGCCACCGGTCCGGGAACGGATGATGCGGTGCTTCAGATGACGGCCGCCGGTGATCTCGACATCAGCGATGCGGATATCGAGCCAGGAATCGGTGTAGAGCGGCTTCTCCGAATGGACGGTCCAGCGCACGGACGAACTCCCTTGGTCGGTGGCGCGGCTCAGCCGTCACGCTACTGGTCGTGCTGCGCCAGAAGATCGGCGCGTTCACGGGAACCCCGTATGTACGGGGAGTCGAATGCTGCAAGCGCACGCGACAGACCTGCGACGCGGTCTTGGATGCGGCCCGACTCCATGCCCTCGGCGCAGTCCAGCATCTGGCGCCCTTTCGCCGCAGAAGCCTCCGCGTCGCCGCGCTCTCCCAGCACCTGCGCAAGCGTCGCCAACCGATGCGCTTGAAAGATGCGTCTTTGCAGAGGTGCGGACAGCTTCCTCAGCGTAGGTCTGCGCGGCGGTCAGATTTCCGAGCCGCCGTAGTACGTCCGCGTCCAGCATTTCCCATCCGCCCAGTGACGTTTACTCGCTGACTTTCAGGTGATCCGGCGGTGTTCGAGCTGGACCAGGACGAGGGCGGCCCGGACGAGATCGCCGATCCGGCCGGGGCTGAGGGTGATGTGCTGGAGCGTGGTCCAGCGTTCGGTGAGCAGAGCGAAGCCGCGTTCGTCCAGGCTGCGCAGCGCGCGCAGCAGGGCGTTGTAGGTGCGGTTGTCGACGTGGAGTTCGCCGCCGCCGGTGGGCTGCTTGAACGGCATATGGACACCGTGGCCTGCACCATCGTCAGCCGGGGTCGGCCAGGATCGGCAGTGCGCGTGCGGCCGGGCGCGCGGCGGGCAGCACGTGGGCGCGGGCGGCGGTGATGTCGACGGTGTGGCCGGGTTCGACGTCGCTGGTCCAGATCGGGAACCCGTCCGGTTCGAACAGGGCCTGGACGTTGCCGCCGAAGTCGTGGGTCTTTCCCGAGCGCCAGGAATCGATCTGCTCGCCCTTGACGCTGATGGTGCTCAGGCGGCACCGGTCGGTGTCGAATGTCTTCCCGTCCAGGATCAGGTGCCCCAGCCCGTCGGCGACGGCACGTTGGGGAGCCTCGTGCAGGTACCGGTAGGCGGTGGCCTGGGAGATCCCGAACGCGGTGCCGTGCCGGTACAGGTTGGGGCGGTCGCGGAACCAGGCGATGACGAAGACCGCCTGAGCCCAGCAGCTCAGCGCGCGTGTTCCACGGCCGGCGCCGCGGGCTCAGCGCTCGGCGCGCAGCAGGCCGGCCACGTACCGGATGAGTTCACGCGAAACGTCGAGCATGGCAGGGTAGGTGACCAAATGGAGCCTTTCGGGCAGAGACGGGATTCTTTCACAAAGACCTCTCTACCTGGGGGCTCGACGCCCGTTTCGAGGTGTTCCGATGTGTCCGCGCGCCTGCCTGCCCGTGCCCGTTCATGCCTCGAAAATCCCTGTTGTCCCAATCGGACTTGCCGAGAAACCTCACTGGGTCTGCGGGGGTGAAACCGGCACCCCGGTCCACTCGACCAGACCGTTCCCCGCCGCCGCAACCGGCGTACGCAACCAGTACAGAAGATGACCGCCTGCAGCCGCCGACCACGTTGTCATGATGCCCGAACTCCGCATCCTGTTCCATTACGAGGTGGCGGTCTTCGTTCCGCCGCCGTGCTTGGTTATTCGAGGGCGCAGACGCACCTTTACTGCACCACGCGTAAAGGCCGCGTCGGTGGCCTTGTTCGACCAGACGTACGCTTCTCCGGGCACCAGACCCGCCATCCTCGCCGGCGTCAGGTCGGCGAGTGACGCATTGGCCTTCTGCAGGTGCTTCAGCCAGGCCGGCGACGTGAACTTGTGCAGGATCACATGGTTGGACAGTTCGATCAGCGAGATTGGCACCGAAGGTGGGTCCTGACTGGCAACGAGAACGCTCATGCCCTTGTGCCGCATCTCCCGGACGCTCTGAACCAGGCCGTCGACAAGATCGGGGCTCTCGATGTACTTGTGGGCCTCGTCGAAAACGACCAGCTTATTGAAGCGCTCATCATCACCTCGGGCCTCGGCGAACAACTGCATGAGGACAACGAACAGGCCGAGCGCTTCGTCTTTTTCAATGAACTCGTCGCGCAGGTCGACGATGATCACGCGACCGGGGCGGACGAGTTGCTTCACGCGCGCGTCGTCATCGATGTAATCGGCCGCCAGGTCCAAGCGCTGTTGAGCCAGTTGCTTGAGGCTGTCGGACATGGCCGACTGCTCCACACCGTCGCGGATGACATCCAGGCGTAGATTCCTTCGATGCGCCTTCATGATCCGTTGAAGCTGCCGGATGTATGTGGACTGATTCCCGATCGCCCCCATGAGAAAGCGCCAGTGCTCGGCGCGGAGCTCGGCCGATCCGAACTTCAACGGCAGGACTTGAACTCGGGGGTATTCGTGGCGACGCCGCTCCAGTTGATCCTCGGGGACGAGCATCACCACGTCGGTGAGAGCGGCGGGCCGTCCGGCATAGGTCTCGTCGAGAACGCGCACCTGCTCGGCGTCGTCGTTGGGGGCGAGCATGCTGGTGAACTCGGGTGCGTAGTCCAGCGTAGGGCTGTAGTGGAAAACGATGGTGGCGAGAGGACGGGGAAGCTCGTTGACCGGCGGTGCCGGCAGCGAGGCGGCCTCGATGATCGATCCGAGCGTGTAGCTCTTGCCGCCGCCCTGGACTCCGAAAAGGCTGATCGTGTGCGTCTCATTGAGGTCGAGGGCGACTGAGCGCCCCGCAACCTGGCCTATGACGCCGTATTGCGGCGATGGGCCGCTCGACCCCAGATACACCGGCGGGGTTTCGGGTTCCGCCGAGGATCTGTCTACTTCCCGTTCATGGTCGGACGCGAGACTGTCGGCGGGTCCAAGGTCGGCGCCGGACGCTACTTCGTCGGCCGACGGCGCAGAGGTGGTGATCGGCGGTTCGTGGTCCGCCACCGGTGGCTCGGTCCCAGATTCAGCGCTCGCCGGTGCGGTGTCGTCCGCGAGTTCGTCCGGCTCGATCCGGACCGGCTCTTCGGGGGTGTCGTGGCGGCGGGCCGGGGCGCGGAACGCGGCCTCGTGAAGGCGCGGCACGGTCAGTTCGAGGCTGCTGAGGCTGGACGTCCCCTCCGCCGCCGGTACCTGATCTGTCGGAACCGCATCGAGGAGTTCCTCCGCCAGGTCCCGTCCGATCCGATGGAACTCGACACCCGCCTCGTGCTCCGAACCCGTCCCCCGTCCAGAGAGGTCGAAGATCAGTCCGGTGCGGGTGAACTCCAGCCGGTATCCCGCGTCGAGCCGGTCGAGCAGCCAGCGCGCCTCGGCGGCTGCGTCCGAGCGCATGGTGCCGTGCCGGACGGCGCGCCCGACGTAGAAGTGCAGAAGCGTCGCGAGTTCGGCGTTGCGCACTGCCCGGTCGGGCCGGTCGGGCTGACTCCGGTGCGGGTCGAAATGCTCTGCCAGCACCGTCTGACTACGGTCGAGTTGCTCAATCATGTGGCTCTTGAGCTGTTCGTAGGCGGACAGCCCCTCCAGACTGCCGTAGCACTTCACCTCGACCAAGCGGCACGTGATGGCGCGTCGGCGGGCGTCGAGGCTCAGCAGGGCCAGATCGGTGCGCTTCAAACTCACCGACTCCCCCACTTCGTCGGCCCGCTTACGCGACTCCCGGTACAACCCGAGATGGGCGTCGAGCGGGACGAGGATCTGGTCGGCGAGAACGTTCTGGTAGTCGAGGAAGAGCCTGGCCAGCGCGAGCCCCAGGACTTCGGTCCGCTGAGTCGGCGCGCTGGAGGCCAGTTTGAACGCGAGCCGTCCCGACAGCAGCCGCAATTGTTCAAAGAACGTCCCGGTATGCCGGGTGTCGATGGTGAATCCGTGCTGAGTACAGACCGGTGCGAGCAGGGCGCGCAGTTCGTCCACCGACCGGGAACTGATCACCAGATGGTGCCCCAGCCCCTCGGCGCCTTCGACATCGAAGTCGATCACATAGTCGGGCCGCCGTTCGCTGCTGGGACTGTCGAAGTACTCGACACCCAGCGTCCGGTCGACGATGATCACCCAGTCGCTGGAACGGTGCGCCTGATGGAGCAGGGTGCCGTCTCGGGCATCGAGCGTGAGCGTGACTCGGGGCACGAAGCCGGTGCCCACCTGCCCGGTCGTGACCGCGGCCGCCGCCTGTGAGATCGTCGCGGGAAGCGCTGACAGCAGGTCGGACAGCTCCTCCGCTCCCACGATCGGATGGGCGGGGCCGTGCCTTGGCTGTTTGTGCCACGTGACGGTCTCCTCGTCCTCGACGAAGGCCACGGACACATCCTGGACGAGACCGTGTACCGGCGTCATGCCGAGAGCGGCGGCGGGCGCCGCGTCGAAGCTCTCGCCGCTGAAGGCGTCGAAGAGCAGGGTCAGGTGCGCCGCATGCTCGTCGGTCGCGGAGCGGAATTCGTGCAGCGGCCGGACGGCGACCGCCAGTTTGGGGATGAGGCCCGAGGGCCGGCGTGTATGGAAGGTCTCGGCTTCGGCCGCTGATCCGCCCTCGCCGCGCAGCAGTTCGGCGAGGGCCTCCCCGTTGCCGGTGGCCTGCGGATCGGAGGCGAAGAGGCGAATGTCGTAGTTGACGTCCGCCAGTCCCTTCCGCCGTTGGAGTTCGATCAGCATGTCGACGAGATGCTCGGCTCGTCCCGCGTTGACCGCACTGATCACCAGTGTGTCGACATACGGGTGGAGGCGAAGGTAGCGCTCGACCCGATCGGCCAACGCCCGTCCCGAGATCGCCTGACCGCCGCTCCACCGTTCCGGCAGGCGCAGCCCGGCGGCGAGTGCCGAGAGCAGTCCTTGCGGGTCGTCGGTGCCGGTCGGCAGGCACACGCCCCAGTAGGGGTTGAGGTCTCCGGCCGCGATGGCCAGGGCCCCGCCGTGCCGGGGGACGACGAGCGGGAAGCCGAGCGGGGTCAGACCGGCGAGGGTCCGCTCCGCCGCGGCGATCACGGCGGCCTCGTTCTCTCTGGCGTTCTCAAGCCAACGGCGACCGAGCTCCGACCAGGTCAGCAGCCACAGCAGCCGCAGCGGATGGGTGGGGGCGACGAGTACGACCTCTCGCAGAGCACCGTCCGGGTCCGTGAAGCCGACTTCGACGGTGTCGACCTGGAGCAGCGCCGCCATCTCCCGGAGCAGTTCGGTCTGACGGTTCTCGCCGGCCCGCTCGGCACAGCGGAGCTGCCAGGCCAGGACCTCGCCGTACGACTCGGCGTACGCCTGAATCTCCTCCCGAAGGCCGAGCAGATCTCTCCCCTCGACGACCAGTCCGTCGTCGCGTCTGATGGCGCCCAGCACGGCACGGCGCGCTGCGATGAAGGCGTCCACCACGTCGTCGCCCGTGCCCGGTACGGGCAAGACCTCGGGAAGGGGATCTCCGGCCTGGTCGACATTGACGGGGAGCCTCCACCGACGCAGCCGATCGGGTTCGGCGAGCAGGCGGCGCTGCACCTCCAGGAGCGGCGGAGCAAGCGGTATCTCGGCCGAGCCGTGTGCGCCGAACGCCGCCCGCAGCACATGCCTGCCCGTACCGTCGGCGTTCTTCCAGGCCACACTCTTACACGCGACGCTCCGCCAGTCGCGGGCCTCCTCCAACGACTTGAACTCCAACCGCCGGAGCGCCTGGCTGACGCCGGCCTCTCTGCTGACGCGTTGCGGTGGTGGGGTGTCCTCGAAGTCGTCGTCGGTGACCACCATGAAGCGGTCGCTCTCGTTGCCGAGGTCGGCGCCGTCGTGAGCCGTCTCGACCGGCAGGGGAACGCCTTCGGCGTCCTGCGGCATCACCCGGACGAAGTGCCATCCCTGCTCCAGTTCCGCCGAACGGAGCTTCTTGAGCGCGGCCTTGTAGGTGTTCTTCGCGGTCTTGCCGAGCCGGACCGTCGCCGCCACGCCGGTCGGGCCGGATTCCTCGGAGACCAGTTGGACGATGAACTTGGCGAGGCCGGGCACCCGCCGGGGGTGCGGATCCACGGTGAACGTCAGCGGAAGCTGGTTCTGCCCCTGCTTGCCGCCGTGGAGGAACGGCTGTCCGGTCATGTTCCGCAGGACGGCGTGGTCCGCGTGCCCGGGCGAGTCACCGGCCTTCGGCAGGTCGAGGTCGCCGACGACGATGCGCAGCACCTCGGTGGGCTGTTCCTCGCGCAGCGGCCAATGCTGGAAGGCGAGGTTCCAGTTCTCGCGATCGACGACGATCCGCCGCGTCCAGGCCCGGGCGTCCTCCAGCCCGGTCCGCACGAGGAACTCGGCCAGCCTCTGCCGGAAATGGGGGTCGGTCAGTCCGAGTTCGATCACTCGCTGACGTTCGGGACGCTCCGTGGCCGACAGCACCCGCGTGTGCCCGATGTTCCGCCCGATGCGGGTCTGGACTCGGGCAGGATCGGCGAACAGCTCGAAATCAGGCACCAGCCCCAGCTCGAAGACGGCCGCGCCCGCCGCCAGCGGATCGTTGTCATTGAGCTGGATCGTCAGCAGGTACCGGGACCGCGCGTAGTCCCCCGCGTAAGGCCAACCCTGGTCCTCGATGACCGTGAACATCTCCTCGATGCCGCGGCGAAGGGCGTCGGGGAGTTCGGCGAGGAGCCTTGCGGCCAGTTCGGCGTAGACGTCGCCGAGGACCAGTTCCTCGAAGGTGGCCACGCCGAACGAGTCTTCCGCGCTGGCGTGCGTGCCCGGCGGGACGAAGACCAGGAGCGGGGGGCGCTGCCGTCCTTGCGCATCAGGGTTGCGCAGTTCCACGAGTTTGGTACCGGTGACGGCGACGTCCGCCGGGACGGCCGGCTCGGAGCCGAGCACGAGCACGCGGGCGCCGTTGTCGACGGCGCTCCGCACGCGCCGGCACAGCCGAACCGCGAGCGAGGTCTCGATCTCGGTGACCCGCATGCAATGCCCCGGCAGCCGAGCCGCCAGCTGACCGGACAGCCGCGGGACGAGGACCCGTTCCAGTGCGGTCTCGACATCCTGCTCCTGCAGTTCTCTCAGTCCGGCGCTCATGCGTCCCTCCCCTGGGAGCGGTCGGCCGTCACCGTGTAGCGCGGGGTGATCGTCTGCGTCAGGTAGGCGTCGGACATGTCCGAGTAGAAGCCGATCTCCCGAAGTCTGGCGGTGAACGCGTCAGTGTTTGCGCGTAGCGCGGCCTGGTCGTCGATCGTCGGGCGGTCGAAGCCGTCACCCGACGGAAGCCTGTCGATGTGCAGCCCGTACCGCTCCCGGAGAATGGTGAGGAACTCGTCCACGCGCAGGGACGCGGTAGAGAACTCGCCGTCGTCCCCAAGTCTGAGCAGCGACAGCTGGAGCAGCACCTCAAGCAGGCGGCTGTCCAGGATGAAGCGGCGGTCACCGCGCCTCGGCTGCGCGATCACCGCACCGGGCCGGTTCTTCAGCAGGAGCGAGTCGAGGCATCCGGTCAGGTACTTGCGGTGGAAGGCGACGCGGTAGGCGGTGATGACCTCGATGTAGGCGGTGAAGTCGTCAAGGCCGAGTTGCAGGATCTGCTCGATCTCGGCGTCGATCTCCGCATCAGCCCCCCGGGAGCTCTCGATGACCGCCAGCCGGCCGCCGGCGAACCTGTCGCGCTCCTCTTTGTGGGCGGGGGCGAGCAGGCCCAACAGGTCCTCGACCGTGAAGAAGCCGCGCACCGGAGTGCGGAGGGTGCCGCGCCGCACCAGATGCCGCGCGAGGTCGTCGAGCCGCTTCACGGTGAACGTGGCCCGGACGAAGTCGGGGATGCGGCCGAACCACACCGCCGCGCTCCGTTCGGCCAGCCGGGCCGTCGGCGTGCCGGGGATCCCCACGACGTCGAGGAAGAGTCCTCCGCCTGGGCGCGCGGGAGCGCAGCGGACCAGGGACGGCAGCAGTTTCAGGATCCGCAGGTGGTAGAGCGCCAGGTGGAAGGCGAAGAGGATCTTGAGGTAGTCGACGAGCACCGACCGCGGGATCAGGTCGCGGTGGAACAGCAGGCGGAGGACGTCCTCCACCAGGAGGTCGGACGCCTCCGGATAGAGCGGTGGGTAGGAGCGCCGGTCCTTGGCGCTCGCAGGCCGGTCGGTGATGTCCCGCTTCACCGCCTCGGAGAGGTTGATGAGCGCCTGCGTCTCCACGTCGATATCAGCGTCCGACATCGGCGTTTCGGTGCGCTTGTCCAGCCCGTCGAAGAAGAAGTTCTTCAAGTGTTCGAGTGTCCGGACGCCGCGCCGCGGGTCGGAGGCGTGGGAGATCATCTCGTAAAGCTGCTCGTCCGCCCCGTAGGCGCGCGACCGGCGCGCGTTCCTGAACCGGTAGGTGAAACCGTGCAGGGGGCGCAGACCCGCCACGGCCTGCGTCGCCTTGCCCCGGTTGACCACGTCCAGCAGGTGGGTCTCAAGCCAACGGTGGGTGGTGTCCGGATCGAAGCCGGCGAAGGACTCCGGATGCTCCCGCAAGGTGTCGACGAAGTCGTCCACGTCGAGGTCTGCGGAACGCGAGACGATGCTGGACCTGCCGTCCCACCAGAGCCGGGGCAGGAAGCCGGTCAGGACCCGGTCCATCTCCATCTGCTTGTAGTCCAGATAGCTGATGCCGGGGTGGCGGAACTCCTTGTCACTGCGGTGCAGAGTCATCGGTCTCCTGCCCTCGCATGTCGATGCCCTCCATGACGAGACGCCCGCCGCGCTCACGGCGGACCCGGTGCAGACGGCGTCCTCCCGCGGACAGGACGATCTCCTGGTAAGGCGCGGCCGAGAGCTCGTTCTTGAAGATCGTCAGGCCCAGGTAGTGGCCCTGCTGTTCGGCGATGCCCGGCAGGTAGCCGTCATGGAGGCGGTACAGCAGCTCGAACAGGTCCAGTTGGATCCGGAGCCGTGCGGTCTGGCCTCCCGGACCGTGGTAGCGGAGCACCAGCCCGTCCGGCTCCTGCTCCAGATAGGGGGACGGGACGCCGCCCGACAGCGTGAGCGTCAGCGCATCGATGGGGAAGAGGCGGTAGCTGCGGATCGTCCCGCCCGATACCTGGCGAACCTGGAGGGCGAGGGTGTCGCCGAGGCTGCGCGGGTCGGGCAGCCCTTCCCCGCGGTTGATCGCCGCGATCAGGTCCGGAAGCCGGGCCGCGGCCCGCTCTGGGTGCTCCAGCAGCGACAGGAACCGCTCCGCCGAACGGAAGGGGGACATGGCCCGTGACCGCTTGTCGTCTACCCCCTCGAAGTAGAACCTCCGGCGGACGGACGCCAGGTACCGCGCGTGGTCGTCCCCTCCTCCCCGGAGCACCGCGGCGTCCCCGGTGAGACGGTGGAAGAGCGTGCGGAGCAGGGACATGTCGTAGTCGCCGCGACGGTCGATGGTCATCATCGCCTGCCCGGCGTCCGGACCGACGTGCGCGAGTCGCCGGTCCAGCGCGGGGACGGGCACCGCGGCGACATCGACCTCCTGGAGGAAGGCCAGCAGCCGGTCACGGGTCCCCGGTGCTCCCGCCCAGCTGTTGAAGTAGAAGCCGGAGAGGATCTTCTGGATGTCGTCCCCTCGGTACAGCTCGTGGATCTGCGCGCAGTCCCTCCCGGAGGTGAGCGTGAACGCCAGGGCGGAACGCAGGTCCCGCACCGTGACGTGCATCCGTCCGCGCAGGTGGGCGAGCCTGTACAGCTCCCGCAACCGTTTGACGACCTTCGGTCCCGCGCTGGGGTGGGCGAACGTCCTGGCGTTGTGCGGCACGTAGCAGGAGTTCACCAGGTCGCAGGACGCACAGGCCTCCCAGAATCGGTCGTGGGTCATTCTGGCCAGCATCCGGTCGAAGATCGGCCCGCTGAGCCCGTCGGCGCCGGCGACCACGCTGCGCCGGTTGAGGTTGACGACGGCGATGTCGCGCGGCGGAAGCTCGCCGTCCAAGCTAGCCAGGAGTGTCGACGCGAGGGACGCGAACCTCTCGTTGTGCGTGGTCAGGAAGTCGACGAGCCGTCCTTCGTTGATGGCGATCAGCCTGGTCTCGGGGTCTCCCGGCCCGGCCGCCGCGCCTTCGGCGAAGGGCTCGAAGAAGTCGGCCAGCACATCGTCGTTGGCCTTGTCGCCCTCGTCCTGGCTGCCGTCGTAGTTGGTGCGCAGCCATCGGCCGTTGAGCAGCCGCACGTCGGCGCCGTTGTCGCGGGGCGCGCCGGGGGCCGCGCCGCGGTCTATCGCGGCGGCGATGAGGTGTTCGAGGAAGGCCGTCTTGCCGTCTCCCGCGTTTCCTGTGATCACGACGAGCCGGTACTGGCCGGCGAGCACGTCGGGGATCAGCCTGTCGTCCAGTGCGGTGGCGACATAGACGTCGTACGGGTCTCTGCCGCGTGTGCCCGCGTTGCTGCTGGTGCTCTGGCTGTAGAGGGTCTGGAGGTGGGCCACGAACGGGTTTACGTTCCGGGCGGAGACGACCGGCCGCGGTTCCGGTGGTGGCGCTGGCGGCCGCCGGTGCACCTCGCCGATCGCCTCCAACGCGGTGAGGAACTCGGCGGCGTCGCCATAGCGGGCACTGCGCAGCGGGGCGATCGCCTTCTTCACCGTGTCGACCAATGCGTCCGATAGTTCGGACAGTCCGGTCAACGACCGCGGGTCCACAGGTTGTTCACCGAGCGCGGGTCTGCCGGACGCGAACGGGTATCGGCCGGTCAGCACCTGGTAGAGCGTGACGCCGAGGGCGTAGACGTCGCGGTCGACGAGGTCGATCGCCGTCGGCGGGACACGATTGTTCTGGTCCGGCGGCACGTACTTGGTCGTGCCGCCCGCCTTCGACATGCTCGACCCCGCCGACGCCGAGACATTGAAGTCGATGATCTTGCAACCTCGGTCGGTCCAGAGGAGATTCCCGGGCTTGATGTCACAGTGGAAGATCCCGCTCTCGTGCAGGAACGCCAGTCCACGAGCGACTTCGACACCGAGTTTCACCGCGTCCGCCGGGCCGAGCGAACGCTCGTCAACGAGCGCGCCGACGTCCTGGCCTTCGACGTACTCGAACACCAGGTACGGCGTCTCGCCGCCGTCAAGGTAGTCGGCGCCCTCCACCTTAATCACGTTGGGGTGCGGGCGGAGGCCGAGCAGGATCTGGTACTCGTGCCTGAGGCGCTCGACGAGGGATTCACGGTCCCGGTCCACGATCTTCACGACCCGGTCGGCGCCCGCGAGGTTGTCGTACACCTGGTATGCGGCGCCGAAGGAGCCGGGCCGGCCGAGCCTGCGCTGAATCGTGTACTTGCGGGTGAGCTGGTGGCCTTCCGGGAGGTTGCGGTAGTCGACCTTCGGGGTCGAGTCTCGTCCGGTATGTCGTCGGGTGGCACCGGCCAGCGCCCGCAGGGCCTCCGCCGCAGAAGGGCGCGTGGACGGCGCCGGCGCGCACATCCGGCCGAGCAGCTCGGCGATCCGCTCCGGGCTCCCCGCGGCCTCCAACGGCTCGGCAGGGAGCACACTCCCCTTCTCATACTGGTCCGACGTCGAGGCGAACGGCAGTTCCCCGGTCAGGACCTGGAAGGCGATCACACCGGCGGCGTAGACGTCCGATGCCCGGCTCATCGCCTGCGCCCTCGACTGGCACTCAGGGGCGACGTACGCGGGGTCGAGCGCGTCGGCGAGCCGATCCACGACCGTGTGCGACCGGGGCCCCTCTGGGCGGGCGTAGTCGAAGCCCGTGAGCATGCCCCGCCCGCTGTCGGCCACGAGCACGGCAGCCGGGGACAGCGCGCGATGGATGACCCGATGTCCGTGCGCGTGCGCCAGTCCGCGCAGGAGGTCTGCGATCAGCCGATACTTGGCGTCCGTCGCCAACGCTTGCCGAGGGTTGTCCAGACGCAGCCGCAACGCGCCGCCGCGAACGTCGTCGAGGACGAGCACGAACTGGCTCTCGTCCTCGGTGGGGAAGAAGTCCCGGCAGCCGACCACGCATTCGTGCGGCGGCATCTTGGCCAGCACCTCGTAGGCGTTGGCGATCGCGATGCGCTCCGCCGCGCGCACGTCCTCGGGCTGGAACGGGTCGGCCTTGTAGACCCGGAGCAGTACGGTCTGCGAGCTGGTGACGGTCGCGTTCGCCGCCCGGTACTCGGTGACCTCCTCGGTGCCGCCGAGCGTCTCCCGCACCACCCAGTTGCCGAACCGCGGCGGGCCGGACGTCACCCGCACGACACCTTGCAGTGTCCGGATGATCTCGTCACCGTGCCGCCGCATGTCGCGCGGGAAGCCGTTGCGGACCCGCGAGACGTCGGACAGCACCGGGATCAGGTCGTCGAGGCTCGCGACGTCGTGGGCATCCGCGTCCGTCCTGTCGCTTCGGTCCACCAGGACGGCGTCGTCAGCCGTGAGCACCACCAACGCGTCCACGAACACGCGGTTAAGGCCGGGGCTCCGGCGGGTCAGCGCTCCCTTCAGCGCCCGGGCATGGTCGCGGAGCTTGGAGACCGGGGAATGGAAGGAGCCGCGGTTGGACGGGTACCACCGCCGGCCGGACACCTCGATGCGTCCCCGGGTTCCCTTCACGTCGATGACGCACACCGAATGCGGCATCACGACGATCAGGTCGACCTCGTACATGTCGCCGCGGACCGGGATCTCGATGTTGTGCAGCACGAGCCAGTCATCGGGGCCGTGGTCGCGTAGATGCGCGATGGCCGCCCGCTCGGCGTCGTTGACCGGTGGGCCCCCGCCGACGATGACCGCCATGAACTACCGGACCGCCTCTCCCGACGCCTTCGCCGCCCGTACCGGACCCCCATCTAACAACGCCGAAGACCGATTGATCCACCGCGTTGTCAAGACGTGATCGCCGATACCGGTCCGGCCAATTCCGGTGGCCGACGCCTTTAGGATGGGACGAAGATCGATGCGACGGAGGCGTCCGCTTGAACCCAGTACAATTCGGACAGGTCCGCAAGGGCATCGAAGACCGTTTCGCCGGCCTGATCGACATGTCCGATCAGAACGGACAGGCCGACCAGAAGCAGGACGCCTTCCTGAGCCGGGGGCTCGCCGCGCTCGCCGTGCAGATCCAGCGCACGTGCGGGAACGCCGAGGCGGCCCGGTCCGTCTTCGACGGTACCGATGATCACGGCCTCGACGCCGTCGCCGTCGATGTCCGCGAGGACGCCGCCCGCATCGTCCTCGTCCAGGCAAAATGGAGCAGCCGGGGCAGGCCCGCCAGCTTCGGCGAGGCCGAAGTGCACAAGATGCTCGAAGGATTGGACATGATCCTCGAGCGCGAGTTCGATGACTTCAACGCCCGCTTTCAGCGGCACGTGCCCGCCCTCGAACAAGCGCTGGACATGCCATCGCCCAAGATCACGCTCGTCCCGGCGCTCATGCGCGCCGAGCCCCTCGACTCCGGCGTCCGCGGACTACTCGAAAAGAAGATCAAGAAACTCAACTACGCCGAGGAGATGGTCGACTACGAGGTCCTGGACCTTCGCGACTTCCGCAAGGAGATCCTCGGCGCCGCGGCCACCCCGAAGATCAAGCTTCTCGCCCAGCTGCACAACTTCGGGCGTGAGGCCGAGCCGTACAACGCGTTCTTCGGCTCGATGACCGTCGAGGACATCGCCAAGTGGTACACCGAGCACGGGCGCGGGCTGTTCGCCAGGAACATCCGTGACTCCCTGGACGTCACCGACGTCAACGTCAAGATCCGGAACACGTTGCTGGAGAACCCGGAGAACTTCTGGTACTTCAGCAACGGCATCACCCTCCTCTGCGACACGATCAAGAAGACGGGCACGGGACGCCCGGGCGGCGTGGGCGATTTCCACCTCACCGGGGCAAGCGTCGTCAACGGGGCGCAGACGGTGACCGCCATCCACAAGGCCGTCACGGCGGACGCCGAAAAGGCGGCCGATGGACGAGTCCTCGTGCGCCTGATCTCCCTGGAAGACTGCCCGCCCGGATTCGGCGATCAGGTCACGACCAGCACCAACACCCAGAACCCGATCGAGAACAGGGACTTCAAGTCCTTGGACGATGTGCAGATCACCTTGCGCGAGGACTTCGCCCACTCGCTCGGACGGACCTACGTGATCAAGCGTGGCGAGCCGCGCCCCGACGAGGACAAGGGCTGCTCCATCACCGAGGCCGCGGTAGCGCTCGCCGCTGTTCACCCGAACGCCGAACTCGCCGCAGTGGCGAAGCGCGACACGTCGGCGCTCTTCGAGGACGAGACGTATCGGTCGCTTTTCCGAAAGGACATCACCGCGTACCGGGTGTGGCGCAGCGTCCTCTTGATGCGGACGGTAAGGGCCACGCTCCGCGAACTCCGCGAGAGGCTGCGCGGAAGGGCCGCCGCGATCGCGTCCTACGGGGATCTACTGATCACCCACATGGTCTTCCAGCAGCTCGCGACCCGGTCGATCGACGACCCGGAGTTCGACTGGGACACCCAGCTCGCAGACGCCGCCGAGCTCACGGAGACCGCGCTCGGCTGGGTAATGAGCAGCATCGACGCCGAGTACGGGCCGACCAGTCAGGTTTTCGCGGCGATGCGCAATGCGGAACGCATGCGACGAGTCGCCAACCGTGCCGCAAGGGGAATGGCCTCTGGAGCGCAGCCGTCCGCTCTGGACCTCTCCCTCCAAACGGTCGGTCCGGACGGGCGGGGCAGGCAGGTGGACGCGGTGCGCACCCTGGTCAGGGCGGAGCGGATCCCCGACGGGACGATTCTGGAGTTCCGTCCGGTGACTCGGCCCGAGCGCCGCGAGATGACAGCCTGGCTGGAGGAGGAGCCAGCGCGAGCGCAGGCCACGTGGCGAAACACTCCGAAGAGGCCGCTGGAGTGGAAGGCCGACGGCGAACTCTACTCGCCGAGCGGGCTCGTCCGGAAGATGCGCCGGGACGCATCCGGACACGACCAGAACGTCCAGGGCACCCTGCACTGGCACGTCCCCGGCGAGGGATCGCTGGCCGACCTCGCCGCGAAGGTACGTGCCGAGGAGGGCCTCGACGTCGGAGACGAGGAAGAGGAGGAGTCCTGATTCCGGTCAGGCCCCGAGCTTCCGGCCGATGTAGGCGACCGTCGCCGTGCCCGTCTCCGGCACGAGTCGGAAGTGCACGCGGCCGGCTCCCGGTGTGAAGCGACCGTGAAGGTCGAAGATACGTGCAGTGCCGTCGAAGTCCTCGAACTCACATAGTCGCTTGCGGCTCGTCCCCTCGGGTGTGACGTAGGACCGCCAGGTCGGGAACTTCGCCCGGGTCGGATCCCAGTCGCTGATCGCGTCGTCGATCCTTCGGAGCTCTTGTGCCGCGGGCACCACCCATCCGGCATCCAGTCCGTAGAACTGCCCCTCGGTGCAGGGCAGGAACGAAAGATGCGGGTAGAGGTCGCCACGCGCCTCCCAGATCTCGGAGCCGTGCTTGAGGTTCGGGATGCCAGCCCGCTTGACCCATTCGAGGTGAGTTTCGGCGTGATCGAGCGTCGAGGCGTGCCGGACCTCGACGCTGTCCTCGATCACGATCGGCTCGCCGCTCGGACCCTCGGCGAGGATGCTTCGGTCCGCCCGGATCCATGGCGCGTCCCAAGCGGAGTCGACCAGCAGACTCACCAGGGCGCCGTCCAGCAGGTGCGCGGCTCCCAGCGCCTTCGCGACCCGGCCGCCGCAGGAGTAGTCGGCACCTTCTCCCACACCCGGCGGTAGCACCGAACTGAAGGGAGCCCGGTTCTGCATTCGGCGGATCCAGCGCCATAGATCGACATTGGCAGGTCGTCCGGACCACTCGGAGAGGTAGTAACCCGGCGCAAGCTCCAGCTCCAGCAGCTTCACATCGGAGACGAGGAAGGTGTCGTTACGTTGCGCGGCCATCTTGCGGAGCACTCCAACGAACTGTTTCATCGCCTCGTCGATGCGGTCCTTCGGTAAGGCGACGGCACAGGACAGCTCGTTGAAGAAGAGCAGGACGCGCACGAGGTCCCTTTCCCTGGGGTGGCGGCGGGGAAGGCGGTCAGCCGAGAAGCTCGTCGAGCGAGCGGTCCCATTCGTCGAAGAAGCCGGAGGGCCACTGCGACAGCATCCCGTCAGGCCCGATGGCGGGACTGACGATGTCGACGATCCCGTCGGCGTTGCGCTGGAAGTAGTGCAGCCGGACGTCGTCGGGGGCGAGCTGCTGCCGCTTCACCGTGAGGCGGACGCCGTTGAGGATGTGGTCGCTGTGCGTCTCGACGATGACCTGTGCGCCCGCAGCTGCGGCGGCGCAGGTCAGCCGGGCCATCGCGCTCTGTCCTTGGGGGTGGACGTGCGCCTCGGGGTTCTCCAGCAGGATCATGGCACCGGGCCTGGCCGTCAGGCAGGCCACGACCACCGGCAGGACGTAGGTGAGCCCGAACCCGACGTTGGTCGGCCGGCGCGCGTTGGTCGTGAGGTGACCCGTCCGGGTGAACTCGAAGCCCAGGCGGACGAGGTCGGTTCGTTCGATTGCGGTGGCCGCGATCTTCACTCCCGGACAGATCTCCCCCATCCACGCCTCCACCTGGTCGAGAAGCCGCGGGGACGCGTCGGGATGGTGGAGGACCGTCGACGGGACGGTCTCGTCCTGGTAGTGCCGCAGGTAGTCGATGGTGTACTCGCCGCGGGTTCCGAGGAACCCGCGCCTGACCGCCATCTCGTGGGACTGGGGATAGGTCACCGCCGGATTGATCCGGTCGGCTCTCAGGTACTGGAAGCCCGGATTGAAGAGGGTGATCGCGTCTTCATCGTAGTCCTCCCCGTGTTCGTGAGGACGCGGGCGGCAGACGGTAAGCGTAAGCAGATCGTCTTCGCGGCCGTACCGGCCACGCCACTCGAAGGGCGCCGTGGTCTCCGCTCGCAGAGCGAAGCCGATCTCGGGGTCGCGTCCCGGTTCGGTGACATAATCTTCATGGAGGATGTCCTGGCCGGTCCCGAGCTCGACAAGCTCACCGTTCAACGGGAATCCGCCGACCGCGCCATCCTCATCGTAGTCGCGATAATCCGAGAGCAGCCCGGCTCTCTCAGCCTGTCTCAGGAGTGCCAGCGCCTGGAGGACGGTGCTCTTACCAGAGGAGTTCAGGCCGGACAGGAGCGTGTACGCGCCGAGCGGTATCTCTGCCGAGGCGAAGGACTTGAAGTTCGTGATGGTCAGCGCGTCGATCATCTGGCGATCTCCCTGAACAGCTCCTCCACGGCGCCGAAGCGGCGGCGAACCTTCTTGACATCACCGGTCGCGACTGAAATGGCTTGGTGGAACTTGCTGTCCTCCATTAATGCCGCGAACCGCGCCTGGACCATGTCACGTCCCTCTCGCAACGCCTCGACCTCTTGGGACGTCATCTTGGCGAGGTTCACCGAGACCGTCTCGAAGAGCGCCTTGTTGACCGGCAGGCGTCTGTACTGACCTGGGAACCGTTTCCTGAAGGCATGTTCCTCGAAGATATCGCGGGCGGCCCACATCGCACGTGTGAAATCGTCCTTCAGCCGCTCGATCGCTTCCGGCTCCAGGGTGTTGAGCCGCTTCATCGCCTCGCGGAGGAAGAGGTCAAGATCTCCTCGCGGATAGTCCTCCGGCTCGGTGAGACGGAAGGCGAGGAACCGCAGGGCCATCTCACGGTCGGCCATCCGGTCTGACTTGACGCTGTGGAGCGTCGCTTGGAGGAAGGGCTCGCTGTCGGCGAGTTCCGCGAGGAGCGTTCGGGCTCGGCCAGGAATCAGCGCGTGCCGCAACTCCTGGAGCGTCAGCGGACGGCCGCCGGTGTTGATTCGGCCGAAGATGTTGAACTTGACCGGCTCGGGTGTGCCCGCCCGGATGAGGTGGACGACCATTTCGGTCTCATCGATCCTGGTCTTCAGCCCGCCGGGAAGGTCGGCGTAGGTGGATCCCTCGTAGTCGTAAAGGTACTCCAGACCGGTGAGCCTCAGCGGCCGCATGCCGATCACCTCGGGGTCTACGAAACGCGCGATGGTGGTGAGCCGCTGGATTCCGTCGACGATCGCCCAGCTCTCCTCGCCGACCTCGGCCGCGTAGAGGTTCGGAAGCGGGATGCGGAGCAGGACGGATTCGATGAGCCTACTCTGGGCGGGCTCGCTCCAGATTCCGGCGAAACGCTGAAAGTCGGGCGCCAGGTCTAGGACGCCGCGCCGCAGCCGCGCCAAGAGCAGCCCGACCGTCATCGTTCGCGTCTGGACGTCGATCTCCGCCGGGTCGAACGGCTCGTGGATCATGCCGTCCTGCGGTTCCTCCTCGGCCTCGACGTCCGTGCTCAGTCCCCTGTAGTCGTACTCAACCGGGATGTCGAGTTGTTCGTCCTTGCTCACACCGATCGCGCCGGTCCTTTCCTCCGAGGAATCATCCGCCGCACCAGACGACGTGACGCCACAGTATCCGGGTCTCACCGACACAAGACCGCTAACCATGCCCGGGACTCTCGATAGCGCCGACGAGGCTCTCGGTCACGTCATAAAGGTCGACGACGGGACGGCGATGCGTGCACCGCTGACCGAGGTGTAGGTGAGATGGCCGGGCTCGGCCCACACGTTGAGTTCCTGGCCGCTGGGAAGCGGGACGGTCACGAGCGAGACGCCTTTGCCGTGGCGGTGGGAGACGTTCGCGATTCCCCGTCCGGTGAGGGTGGACGTGAGGTGCCGCGCCACGAGGACCGGCGGAGCGGTCGTACGAGCGTTGGGCCAGGGGCCGGGAAGAGGGAAGGCACACCAGACGGCCTTGCCCCGCGCGTCCGGGGCGCCCAGAAATGACCGCGTCGGGTGAGCACCCCAGGCGGCGGCGAGCATGCCGACGATTCCGAGGCCCTTGCCGTGCTCGTCGAGGAGATCGCGGGGAGCGGTGTCCGGCCACGCGGACCGGCAGGTGTCGAACACCGACACCACGAGCTGCGGCGTCGGCGTGACCCTGGCCCAGACCCAGAGTTCGGGCGGGCCGGCCTGGACGTCGGGCCCGACGCGCAGCGCGTGGTTGAACGCGTTCGTCGCGAGCTCGCTGGCGGCCAGGACCGCGTCGGCGGCCGTGTCACGGTCCAGACCGACCGTCTTCATCGCGATGCCGAGGAGCGAACGGGCGACCGAGGCGCAGTTCGCGTCCCCGGGAAGTCGCCACGCGCACATGCCGCCCAGCGATATATCGGCGGCATGGCCGACAGATATTTGTCCAGACTGTGCAATCTGCACCATTTTGGAACCATCCTTGCAGGCCACGGGTTTTATTCTTCCGGACACAGCCTGCGCCCCTTGACCTAACCTTTCCTTGTCCTCATGCAACTCCGGAACTTCACGAGCGCGGAGGCGGTCAATGAACATCAACGAATCCCCGGACCCACGATCCTCGATGTGGGCGTGGATCGCCTACTCGCTGCGGTTCCACCGCATGCAGCGCGGCCTCACGGGCGACACCGTGGGCAAGCTCCTCAACTGCGCACGCTCATCAATTTCCAGACTTGAGAACGGCGAGGCGAAGCTGAACGAGAAGCAGGCCGCCATCCTGGACGAGGCATGGAACACCGGCGGCCTCTTCGGGATCACGGTCTGGTACGCGCGCCAGGGTCACGACCCGACGTGGTTCAAGAGCTTCACGGAGTTCGAGGCCCGTGCCTTGGGCATGAAGATCTACAGCGGCCAACTCATCCCCGCGCTCTTCCAAACACCTGGGTACGCACGAGCACTCCTGATCGGAGGCCACCGGGAGCGTGACATCGATGGTGCGGTGAGTGCCCGGCTGGCACGTCAGGACATCTTGACCAGGCCAAGCCCGCCGAACATCTGGGTCCTGTTGGCCGAGACCGCGTTGGTCTGCCAGGTCGGAGGCACGGCGGTGATGCGTGAGCAACTCGCGAAGCTCCTCGAGTTCTCCGACCTGCCTGACGTGTACCTTCGCGTCGTCCCCAACTCAGCCGGCGCAAACCCGGGGCTCGACGGGTCATTCAAGATCATCAAGGTGAAGGAAGGCCAAGTCGGATACGTTGACGCCTTCCACGGAGGACGGCTGGTGGCCGACCCCGCGGAAGTTGAGAGATTTGCAGTAGGCTTCGATCAGATCGGTGCAGTCGCCCTCCCCGTTGACGCCTCCCGAACTATGATCGAACGACTGATGGAGACCATGAAGTGACATCTCCGATGTGGCTTAAGAGTAGCTACTCCTCAGACGGGACCCATTCCCAATGTGTAGAGGTTGCCCAACTCACGGACGTGATAGGCATACGAGACAGCAAGGACCCCGATAGCGGCCACCTCGTTCTCTCGCCCGCCGAGTTCGCCAACCTTGTACTGCAGATCAAGAACGCCATAATCTAGCCCCCCGGACGAACCGAGACTCGATCCCCCGTCGGATCGCATTCCCTGCACTGTCTTCGGGACGTGACAAACCTCTAAGACTGGCCTTGTCCGTCACGAGGTAGCCCATGAGAGCCCCGCCGGCCAAGTCATCAGGGCCATCGCCCTTCTGCACGGTGACCACAAAGCTCCCCGGTCCAAGGCGTTCCGTTCATGTCGGTAGTCATAAGGGGAGCATGCCGCATGAAGTTCGAAATCCGCGCACCAACATAGCGAAGGCGCGCAGTGAGGACAGGGCGAGCAAAGTTGGCCCATGAGCATCAGCCCTTACGGCCGATGAGATCTCACTGGCATCCTCAAGGCATCTAATCAGGCACACAACTACGGACCAAACAACAAGTCTCACTTGCCGCACCGGCACCAGTAGCATATTGAACTAGTTTCACCGATACGGTGGAGCGTCATACCGCTTCACTCACCCTTACCCCTGCCCCTTTTCAAGCATTTCCTCTGCGAGTAGGGCCTGCGCCTCGTCCTCCAACGCGTCCGCCTCGTCTCGCTGCCGATGGGCACGCCGTACAGTATCCGCGATCCGCTCCCGGTCTGCGCGGGAGCATTCAGGAATAGGGATGCGATTACGCAATCCTTCGTGAATATCCTGCTGTTTCCCCCCGGCACTCATTGAGCGTAGTACTCGAAACATTACCTCCGAACGAAGGAACGCAAAAAGAAAGGCGCCTGAAATTTCTCGATCCCCCGACAGTATTCGCAAGAAGTGTTCAGAGAACACGTAATCTTGTTGCCATCGTCCAGTGATGAAGACACTCCTACAAAAGACCTCACTATCACCAAGTGTCCCTTGAGAAGCGACCAAAATCTCCTCGTCTTTAGCCTGAATCGCTGGGAGTTCAGTTTGCTTGGGCATGATCCAGCGGCCTTCAGGTCGAATCCAAAATGCTTGCCTTTGCCCTACCAGCCTTACGCCGCCTTCAGGACCACCATCTATGCGAGTAAACCGTTTCCCTCGCCCCAGACGTCCTTCCGAGCACACTGCACCGAGCGTCCGATGAGGAACACTTTTCAAGGCGTCAATGATCGCCTGGGCACGAGGCGACAAGTTCAGTGCCCGCAACGTCGTAGAGTCGAGGTTCGATGTAGAGAAGTTCAGGTCACGAGGAAAATCGTGCCAACGGATATCGATGAGCTCGGTCAGGCCTGCGCTCTCGAAAACCTCACGAGTAGCTCTAGTGATATCGCTCTGAAATTTCGCCCGCCGCTGCATCGCCCGCTGGAAAAGTGAGTCGATCCGTCGCTCAATCTCATCATTGAGGCGCGGAATTGGCACGTCAATTAGATGTGCCGGTTCAATATGCTTGACACTAGTGCCGTAGACAGTCCCCTTGATCATCGCCGTACCGAGCGGACTGGCTAGGAAGGTGTAGAGATAGCCAGCTGGGATCTTGTCGCGATCCGGGACGATGCGTAGAACGTCCTCGCTGCACGCGTATCCCGCCATGTCCAGGCGGGCATACGTGACACGACCCGCTGTCATCCCGGAGCGTGTCACCAGCGTCCAACCGGGTTCGAGTGGAAGTCTGTCATTCTCCTCGTACGACTTCCTGGTGATCAGTGCGAGCGTGGACAGGTCCGCCTGGAAGATATCGGCACTGGACAGAAAGGGAACCCCGTGCTCTGGGCTAGTGGTCCACCTGCGCGTGACTCTCCCCGGATGGAACATGCGCTCTGTGACTTCGCTGAGAGAATCTGTGCGCGGCAGTCCTTCCACGAACTTTCGCGCTGCGTAGCTTTCCGAGACGAAGGGGCCGGGGCTGAGGCGGAAGCCCTGGTCGGCGAGCCATGAGTAGCGGACGGGGTTGTCGGGCTCAGCGATCTTCACGAGTTCTCCGGGAACCATGCTTGGAAGCGGTCACACAGCAGGACGAAGGCCGGGTCCTTGCAGTGCTCCACCGATATGTGCTGGGCGGCCTTGCCGAGGTCTGAGTTGAAGATATGCGTCTGGTTCCTGCGACACAAATGCTCCAGCGCGCCCTTGGGGTCGTTCGGTGTGTCCTCGTCTTCCCGCCAGTGTTCGCTGATGGCGAGCGTCTTACGGTAGTCCTTGGGGACGGGGAGGATCTCGGTGATATCCGGGAGCCCGCACCAGAGCCAGGTTTCGAGTGCGGGATCGATTACGATCACCGCGTACTCGTTCCACGAGTCGGCCAGACGCTGGCTGAGCTCGTCCTTGATGGCGGTGGCTCCGGGGCTGCCCGGCCAGGCCGCGTTCAGCATCACCACCGCCCGGCGATGCAACCGCTCGAACGGCTTCAGCAGTTCATGCACCGTCCCGTATACGCCAGCGTCCCGGTTCGGCACTACGAAGACATCCTCATCAGGATTGAAATCGAAGGTGCCGCAGCCCAAACGGTCGCCGACGTCGGCTAGGTCGCCGAGAAGGCCGCGCACCATTCGTTCCATTCCGCCGCTCGCGACCATGAAAACAATGTCCCGTTTCGGGGCTTCGGTCACGAGAGCACTCCCGCCGCGAACAACGTTCCGATATCGAGGGAGCCATGCCAGTCGCGCAGGCGGGGATGCTTGACGCCCGGCACCACTTCCGCGCTGCCGTCATCCTTCAATCGTGCGGCGAGGACCTCTTCGAGCCGCGTGTTCGCCATGACGATCGGCGAGTGGGTGGACACCCAGACCTGCGAACCGTTGATCGAGCTGAGCGACTGGGTCACCGTCTCGATGGCGCGCGGGTGGACACCGTTCTCCGGCTCCTCGCTCACCAGGAGCTTGGGCAGCCCCGCCTCGTCCAGGAACGGCAGCAGCGTCAATGTCATCAGGCGCAGCGTCCCTTCCGACAACCCGGTGGAGGTGACCCGGTGCCCGCTTGCGTACTCCACCTCGAAGTAGGCGTGCTGATCCGCTTCACGCTCCACGGCTCTGACGGCGGCCACCTGAGGGAGCGCCACCCGAAGATGGTCGACCCAGGCGGCGAACCGGTCCGGGTCGTCCTCCTGCAGTGCCAGCGCGAGCCACGGAATGTTCTGTCCCGACGGTTCCAGCCGCTCCGGGCCGCCTGGAGGGGCGAGGCGGCGGAGCGCATCCCAGTTCGGAGAGAGGGAGACCACTTCCTCCCGCAAGAACTGCGCGAACCAGAGTGCGCCCGGAAAGAGGCCGGCGTCGGCCGGGACGTTGTCGAGGGAAAGCCGATCCGATGAGGTGTTGAGCGGCGGTATCGCCGTCTCCTGGGTCGTCGTCTCCGGAATGAAGCGGATGGGGCCGTTGCGTTCCCGGGCGATGACGAGCTGCCAGCCCTTGGATTCCAGGACGTCCTTCTCGGAAGCCTCCTCCAGCGCGGTCCGCAGGACGAACCCGGCAGGCGGCCGCTCACCCTGGTCATTGAACAGGAACATGCTCTCGTCGGCGACCTTGAGCGTGCGCCTGGTGACGTCCAGCCGGACCTCATAGCGCAGGTGCGTGGGCACCGGCGTGCCGAGCCGGGCCATGCTCGTGCCAGCCAGGGCGTCGATGTGGTCCGGCGGCAGCTTCGCCTCCACCGCGAAGGAGAACGTGTCGCCCTCTTGCCGGTGCAGCAGTTCCAGAAGCGTGCCCGCTCGCTGGGCCCTTTCAGGACGCTGCGCCTCCAGGAACGCCTGCGACACCCGGCGAAGCCGCACCAGGTCGCCCAGCAGTACCGGGATGTCCAGCAGGGTCGACTTCCCGGAGCCGTTCGCCCCGACGATCACGTGGTAGCGGTCCAGGTCGACGCTGAGCCCGGAGAAGCAGCGGTACCGGTTCGCCTCGATGCGGGTGATCACCGGCCGCTCCGGCGCGGCAGGCCGGGCTCGTCATGCCGGAGACGGAACTCCTTGTACGCCTCGGCGATCTTGGGCAGGTCGTTGTCGATGGCCTTGCGTTTACGGTGCAGGACCGTCACCTCGTCGCGGCCGTCGATGCGGACCCGTTCCCGCTCCTCTTGAACCTCGAGCACCACCTCACCGTCGGGGTGCCGCTTGTAGACGGGGTTACCGCGCCGGTCGATACCGACCTTCTCCGCCACGGCCATGAAGACGGGGTAGTCCTGCTGCCGACCCGCCAGCGTCTCCTTGACCTTCTCGTCCTCGGTCTTCTTCTTGAGGAAGAGCAGGCTGGTGAGGATGTTGACGCCGGCGTCGTAGATGAAGGTCTCCACCGGCAGTTCCACGCTGGCCAGCACCCAGCAGTTCTCCAGGATCCATTCGCGGATCCCCTCGTCTACCGGGCCCGGGTTGGACAGGATCCCGTTGGGCAGGACGATGCCGATCCTGCCTCCCGGCTTCACCCACTCGACCGCTCGCTGGATGAACAGCTGCTCGGGTGACACCGCCGCCCGCGTCTCGCCGGGCTCGGCCCTACCTGTCTCCTTGTTGCGGACCCACGTCCGGGCAACCCCGTTCCGGTACAGGTCAAGGACGTCTTTGTTCTCGACCTTGATGTCGGTGCCGAACGGAGGGTTCGTCATCAGGACGTCCACCGAGTTCAGCGGGATGTGCTCCTTGGCCTCGGCCTCCCCGGGGAGAAATCCGTGGGGGAATGCCAGCGAATCCATGTTGTAGACGTTTCCCTCACCTCCGGTCAGGGTCATGATGCTCATGCTCGTGGCGCGCACCAGGAACGGGTCGAAGTCGGCCCCGAACAGGTGCTCCTCCGCGTAGGTGTGCAGCTTGTCCTGATGGCTGATCAGCTGCTCTTCGGTGTCGGGCAGGCCGATGGTGTCCTCCTCCGCGCGCCACTTGTTGAGCATGTGCCGGAGGGTCTCACGGAGGAAGCCGCCGGTGCCGCACGCGGGGTCGAAGACGGTCTCGTCCTCCTGCGGGTCCAGGATGGCGACCGCCAGTTCGACCGCCCCGATCGGGGTGAAGTACTGCCCCCGGTCGCCCCGCAGGTTGGCGCCGAGGAGTTCCTGGTAGGCCATGCCCTTGACGTCGATGTCGGTGCCGGTGAGGTCATAGGGCGCCAGCTCGCCGACGATGAAGGCCAGCGCTCGGTCGGACAGCGAGATCTCATCCCGGACGGTGAAGAGTGGGTACTTCTTCTTCACCTCAGCGAACAGTGCCTCGATGCGCTTGCGGATGGCCCTGCGGCCGTCCTCGTTGAACGGTTCGGAAGGCAGCGCGTAGAACTCGGGCGTACGGCGGGCGCGGCGGCTGACCCGCTCGTCGTGCATCTTGGCGAACAGAAGGTAGAGGAACTGCCAGAACGCCGCGTCCTTGGGCATGCCCTCGTTGCCGTGAATGTAGTTGTGGCAGCGCTGGAACGCGGTCTTGAGCATCGCGGCCTCGCCGCGCCGCAGGCGTGCGACCGATACCACCGAGCCGCTCTGCACCGACTCGTCGGCGATGGGCCAGTCCGCGCGCTGCTCGAACTTGGCGCCGAAGCGGGTCGACTCCTTGTAGAGGAAGAAGAAGTCCACCCCGTTCGTCCACATGCCGTACTGGGCCTGGGGTGTGTTCTCGGTCCCGAGGAGGGCCTCGAGTTCCTCCAGGTCCTCCCTCGCCTGGTTGAAGGTGCGGATCTTGGTGACCTTGCGGCTCGCCTTGGGTTCCGGCTTGCAGACCACGACCCGGCGGAGGTTGGCGAGGGTGTGCGGAGCGCCGTGCGCGAAGATCGCGATGTCGGCCTTCTTCGTCGCCTTGCGCCGACCCACCGCGGCCACCGGGATCGGGAAGTCGCGATGCATGTCGCGTACGGCGATCCCGTACTCGTGGAAGAGGGCACGGGCGATCCGCTGCCGGACGGGCTCGTTCCCCCTCTCCTTGATCCGCTTACCGGTGATGAAGTCGATGATCTCGTCATCGGCGAGCGAGTCCGGCGCACTCGCCTCCGTCTCGACCTCCTCTTCGCCCGCACCGATGTCCAAGCTGACCTGCTCCATCCGCCACGACCCTGCTTCTGCTCCTGTGGGCGCCACCGCATGTCCGGCGGCGCCCTCTACCTGACCGGCTCGTTCCACACCTGGGACCCTAGGATCCTACGGCGCCGGCGGGGGCGGGCCACCGATATAGGCGTTGTACAGCTCCGACAGCACCCTGCCGACCATGCCGTCCTTCAACGGTCGCTTGTGGAAGCGGAAGCTCCAGCCCTTGTCCGGGTGCTTCTCGATCTTGAGCTCGGAGCTGAAGACGTAGAGGACGAGCGCCCCGATGACGAACGCCGCGATGGGGGCGCGCTCGACACGACCATCGTCGTCATCGACGGCACGCCGAACCCGGTCGGGCTCCGCGTCGGCCAGATGCCGCAGCGCGAGCCTGGCCAGATCACCGTTGGACGGAGCCTTGCCCGGCGCTATGAACCCGGCCAGTTCGGGGTCGCCCAGCGCCTCCTCAAGACGTTCTTGTTCGCGAGCAAGCTCGGCAAGGTCCAGGCTCCGGCCGCCGAGCTCGATCGCACGCACAAGCGCGGCCTCGGCCTGTTCATCGGTCAGCGCTTCAATCCGTGCGTGCAGGTCTCTCATTCATCCTCCGGTCCGGAGATCAAGAACGATGGGAATACTCCTGGAGCAGTTGCTCAGGAGTGGGCGCGGCGGCATGCTCCAGCACGAATCGCAGCAAAGTGGCGGTGGGCCCATCCGAAGACGCGGGGACGTTGTCGAAGTCTCTGGACAGGATGCTCCGCAGCCCATGAGCAAGCATGATCATGTGCGGCTCGGCGGGGAATCTGTCCAGGTTCTCGGCCGCCTGCACGGCGATCTCCTCGTTCCCTCGCGCGCCCGCGACCACCGCTTGGAAGAGCGGTGCCAACCCACGGGCCGCCCAAAGATACTGCGATGTGGCGATGTAGGACGGGTCCCACGATCGCCGGACCTCGATCGCACGGGCGACGACGGCCGCCGGAACAGGGTGCAACGCGGCAACGCCCTCAACGGCGAAGAACAGGCCCAAGAGTTCTCGCAATATCGAGATCATCCCCGCCCATGCCAACTCTTCTGCCTGCGCTTCGAGCAGTCGCTCGACTTCTTGCGATATCGCTTTGCTGCCGTTGAATCCGAGATATATTCCCGCGATGACCGGTTCCCACAGGGCAAGAGCTTCATGCACATCGAAGAAGAGGTGGGCGCTTTCCACCTTTCCCCTGAGAATCAGGGATGAGTATCGTTCATAGATCTCCTCCCACTCGCACTCGAGGCCGTCCAGAAACCCCTGAAAATGGACTCCCGGGATGTTGCCCAGTAGATCGATCAGAATGCCGACGTTCGACGGAACGGGACGGTCTGCCTCGGCTAGAATCGAGGCCAGTCGCAGCATGGACTTAGACGCAAGGGCACTGCCAGTAAGATCGTCGATCAAGCTCGCAGCGATGGCGTGGGCCACGGACTCCGAGCGGGCCTCTCCTTCAGAGAGGGTCTCCGCGATCAATCCATGCGCCACTGAGATGGCGTCGGCATCCCGCGATCGATAGGCATGGCGGAGCCCTTCCCACATCAGATCCGACATGCCCTGGGTTGTGGTCGACTCGATTCGTCCCAGCATGAGCCGACACTGGCCGAGCATGCGCGCGTCGTGCTCTCGGTCGAAGACCTCTTGACATGCCATAACGGCCGCTCGGGCTTCTGCATGGCGTCCAAGGTGCAGCAACCGCTCACTATTGACCAGTCGTGCATGGGCGAGTTCCCGTGGAGAAGCACCCCGCGTCTCGATCGCCGCGATAAGTTCGGTATCGAGGTCATGTGCTTTCGACCAGGCGCCCGACCTCACGGCAATACTCGATCCTACCTTGAGAATTCTTTCCTTGACCTTCCAGGGTACTTCCGCCTCGCTCACCGAGGATTCAAGGGGCAATTGATCGGCGCGTTTCCGCAATTCGATGAACTTGTCGAGAAGCTGCGCGCCAGGCTCGATCTCAGCAAGGAGATCGAGCCTGGTACATTCGTCGGCCAGGCGGGTCCACGGGCCGTACCCTGCCGCTGACGTATGCTGGATCATTTCGTCACAGAGCTTGAGTGCCTCGGAATTTCGCCGCTCATCAGAGTTCATCAGGTCGATCAGCACGTCCGCCGCCAGGCTCGCCCGGCGATGGTCTCCCTCTCGGCACACCGCCTCATAGAGGTCGCGAACCCGCTGCTCCGCCGCTACGGGATCAAGACGGGCCTCGGCCTGGGCGAGCATCAGTTCGGCGCGTCGTCGGTGGGCTGCCTCTTCGATCCGACCGACGGCCTGACGGAGCAGCGGGAGCACACGAGCAGCGGCGGCGGCCGACGAAGAGTCGAAGTGGAGTGCCATCTCCAGCATCGGCAGCACGTGCTGCCACTCACCGGCACGAACGAGATACGGAATACCCGACTCCGCAGCCCACATCATCGCGCCCGCCGTCCCGTCCTCTCCAGCTGGATTGAAGCTGTCGAATAATGCTTCATGCCAGAAACTCCCGGCCGCCTGATCCACGAAATCCTGCATTTCGCTGCCCGCTAGACGACGGCTGGCCTCCGCGATCTGAGGGTGAATGCGATAGCGGGTTCCGGGCATGGACTCGTCCAAGCTCAACAGCGCGGCGTCAGACAGTACGGCTACCGAATCCCTGACCAGAACCTCGGTCGGGACGCCGACGGACTGAAGAGGCTGCTCCAGGATTCCTTCGAGCACCACGAGGAAACGGTCACGATCCTGTAGACAGGAAATAAAATAGAAGATCCGGGCAATATGTCGGGGAAGCCGCTGGACGATGCTTTCCGTCCATGAGTCGAGAATCTGCGCATAGTCCGCCGATTCGGCGGCGCTCTCCTCGTCGGTGAAGAAGCCCTCTGGAACACCGCCGCGAGCCGTCCAGGACTCCTCGGCCTGCCCCAGCGATCGCTCCAGGGACTCCAGCGAGGACGCCTGACCGTTCGCCAGTTCGAGCAGCTTCGGATGCCCCTGCGACAGGCGCAGAATGCGAGCTGCCAACTCGTTGTCGGCATCGTCCGCAAGTCCCTCGTGGCCGTCGATGAGGCGGCGAAGGTTGGGCAGTTCGCGGGCGAGCAGGATGGACTCGCTCAACGAGAGCGAGTGAACGGCTTCGACGCAAACGCTCATCGGCAGGTCCGCCGGCGGACGTCGAGAAGTGAGCACGATCTTGGACAGTCCGGAGTGCGCGGTCATCGCCTCCAGCAGCCTCCCCCAGCGAGAATCGCGCCAGTTGTCCTTGCTCGT
Source organism: Actinomadura xylanilytica (assembly GCF_030283145.1). GTDB lineage: Bacteria > Actinomycetota > Actinomycetes > Streptosporangiales > Streptosporangiaceae > Spirillospora > Spirillospora xylanilytica. The sequence continues at coordinate 18,445 of NZ_JASNWE010000009.1, read as the reverse complement.
GAGCAGTGACTCCACGTTGTCGATCATGATCAGAACACGTTCGTCACGCAGGAATGCCGTCAACGCCGGCAGGAAACTCTCCAGCTCCGTATCGTTCCGGAAAACGGGATCGAGGTCCGGCAGGCGCGGCAGTTGCGTCTTGAAGGCGGCGGCCAGATCGCCGAGCGTCCCACCGATCTCCGAGCCGTCCGGCGGTGCCTGATACCAGACGACCTCGCGGAAACCGTCGCTGTGCAGGTAGGCGAGTTCCTGCGCACAGGACGTCTTGCCCGCTCCGGCCATCCCGTGGAAGAGCACGCCCGCCCTGCCGCTCTCCGGCGCCAGGGCCGCGCTGGCGCGGGCCAGCACCCCGACCCGACCTACGAAGCGTTCGGATTGTTCGAGGCGGGCCGTCTTCTTCAGGTCGCTGAACTCCCGCGGTCGTCCCTCCGGGGCGGCGATCTTCAGGTCCACAGCCGACGAACCGATGACGGTGGGCGTACTGCGGGACAGCGCCGGACATTCTGGGGTGGGAGTCGTCGAAGCGGCGTCCTTCAGCGCCAGCCCGAGCGCCCGGGGCAGGGCGTGCCCCTTACTGATCATGTAGTGGTACAGCCGCTTCGAGAAGAGGGCGGCGAACCCGTCCACGACCGGGAATCTCATGCCCACGACGGCACACCTGAGGTGCTGCGCCAAGTTCAGGGCGAGCATCGATTCGGCGGTACCGTCTCCTTCTTCCTCTGCGTCCTCGGCTCGAACGGCGGGTTTGAGCCCCAGTAGGCCGAGATGGTCCACCGTCGCGTGAGCGGCGGAGTGGCAGGCCGCAACGGTGACGAGTTTCAGCCGCCGGTGCGCGGGCCGGAGCATCTCGACCAGGTCGCCATTCGTCACCAGGTCATGGGTGCCGTCCGATCGCTCGAGCAGCAATGCACCGCGGGCACCGTGCCCGGAGATGTGGACGACGTCCCAACCTTCGGCCTCCGCGATGACGTCATTGAGCCGCTCCCGGGTAACTCCGTACTGGAGGATGCGGAGGTCGATCGCTTTCCCCTCTGCGGCCCATGAACTGAACTGTTGGACGAGTTCTCGCCGCTCGCGCCGTAAATTCAGCGCGGAAGAGCCCTCCGGAACGGTGAACAGGCCGAGAACGCGAAGCCTGTCACCGACAGGTTCTTTCGGCGGCCGTCTGAAGGGCGCGGTGGACGCGGCTTCGACCTCCAGGACCAGGCTGATGCCGGCCACCGCCAACGACGCGTCATCGAAGACGGCCGCCTCCAACGGATAGGCGATCAGTGCCCTGGCCTCTTCGGGGATCAGCACCCGAACCGTGCATGGCGCGTAGAACAGCAGGGCGTCCCCGAGACCCGACCCGAACACTGAGTCGGCGATCCAGCGCCCAAGGTCGTGCAGGATCTCCGCTTCGTGTTGCAGCCTGCGGTCACGAGACGCTCGTACTGTCAGGTGTTTGTGAAGGTCGCAGAACGCCCGGTACTCCGCTGAATCAGCCGTCAGGCGCACCTCATGGTCGGCAAGGAATTCCGCCTCCAGGCCGGTGAGCTCCCAGCACCACTCGGTGGGTGAGTCGTACTCCGTGACCCGCAGCGTCAGAACGTCCGCCACACGCACCCCCGCAGTCGCTGTCGGTTCGCCCTTCTGCGCGAAGGTAACAGGGACCGACGACCGTTTGCGGACCTTCGGAATTCTCCGCCCGTAGTAGTCACTGGTGCATGTAAACTTTGCGGGCCCGCACGTGGTCCGGAGTGGACACGTACGCACTGCCGACGCCGAGCTGCTCGATCTGCTGGCTCAGATCCTGTCCATCACGTCCGCGCAAGAAGCCGGCGGTGGTCTTGGATTCCGGATAGTTGGTGCGGAAGATGACCTTGGTGCCGGCATTGCCGAGGACGTCTCGGTGGAAGTCCGCCATCCCCTGACTGGCGACCACCACTGGGACGCCGTACTTGCGGCCCTCCTTCATCAGCTTCGGCAGAGTGACGTCCTTGGCCAGACGGTGGGCCTCGTCCAGGACGACGGCCAGGCGTAGAACGTCCGCCTGTCCCCAACGGAACATTTCCCGGTAGATCTTCCGGAGCAGGAAGGCTCCGGCCGCGAGCTGCACGGTCTCCAAGTTGAGCCGGCTCAGGTCGACGACCGCTCCCCCGCTCCAGGAGGACAAGAAGGTGTCCGATGGCTCGTCGGGAAACAACCCGAAGTCGGTCAGAGGGCGGATGCGGTCCCTGGCGTTCCTGCCACGTGCCTCCTGCTCCGCTTGTTCAACTGCGGCGGTGAATTGTTGCATGGTGGGGATGCCGCCGGCGGTCTCGTAGGCACTCCGTAGCCCGTCATAGACATGACTGCGCTGGATCTCGCCCAGACCGCAGACGTATCCGATGATCTCGGCGACCTCCCACGCGGTCGCGTTGCGCGAGTGTGTGTCCGCTGACGGGAGCTCGAAGGGACTGAACGGCAGCCCTTCCGCGGCGTCGATAACCTGGGCTCCCGGTGGGGGGTCCGCCGCCATGTCGCCGTGAAAGTCCACGATCAACGAGGACAGCCCCTGACCGGCGAATTCTCCGATGATCCGCCGGGTGGTCACCGACTTGCCCTGGCCCGGTATCCCCAGGATGAAGGCGTGTGGGCTGCCCTTCGTGCTGACGTTCCAGGTGACCGGGGTACCTCCGCCGTCCTTGCCCAGCTCCACGCTGATCGTGGAGGGGTGGGGCTTCGTGGGTTCGTCCGGATCGTCGGTTTCGGGGTCGGCGGGTGCGGTGTCGCCCTTGGGCGCCTGAGAGGACGGATCGCTCGGCGCCTCATCCTGGGCGGCGGCCCCGTCTGCCGGTGCTTCCTCGGGATGCTGGGACGGCTCAGGGGATGGTTCCGGGCTCGGCGGAGTGCCCGCGCCGCCGAGCGTGGTGAAGCCCGCTTTACCGAGGTCGCCGGCGGTGAGCACCTTGATCGACACGTCGCGGTGCTTGGCGGGAAAACCGGCGGCGCCGCCCGGGCTGATGACGTAGCCGGTCTTGTTGATCTCGGCGGGCTCGTTCGACTCCTCGATCCGATCAATGTTGCGGTGCAGTTCGGTCAGTCGACCGGCCTCGATGAGACCGTGCCGGGAAGACTTTTCCGCGTAGTAGTGAAGCAACCCGGCCAATCGGGAACGTTGCAGAGCGCCGTCCAGCCGCGGTGGGTCGACGGCGAAGAACTGGCGCTGCAGCACCCGTTCTGTGTTGTCGAGCTGGTCGACGATGTCGTCGGCCAGCGCCGCCGGCAGTTGTGCCGCACGCCGCCCCTTCACCTCGATGCACTCGATGCGCAACGAGCGCTGGGTGACGCGAACGAGCAGCAGGTCGCACCGCCGGGCCGGCTCGTCCCCATCACGTGAGCGGGCGCCGAAGATCTCCGGATGCGCGTCGACGGGTACCACGATCCGGCCGTCGAGCTGACCGCGAAGCTCCAGATGCGCCATGACGGCGGCGAGACTGACCGCCTCAACGGACAGTGAGGTCTCGCGGAGAACGCGCAGTGCGAGTCTCCCGGAGACGAGCATCAGCCGGCTGAGCGCTTGCGACACCGACTTCTCGTCCTGAGCCAGGCCAAGGACGCGCAGCGCCTCGCCCAGGATGCGCCGTACTTCGCCGTGATGCGCAGTGGTGACGGTGAGCTTCTTGCCGAGCCCTTCGAGGAAGTCCGGCGTGTAGTCGAGAAGGTAACGGGTGCCGTCCGGTTCGCCGGTCGTCGCCTCCTCGAACAACTCCGGGCCTATCCCCCGGTCCAGGGTGACGACCCAATCCGCACGGTCATGGGCAGCGTGGAGCCTGTCAAGGTCTTCCGAATCCAGATGGATGCCCAGCGCCGGTACGGCTGCCTGCAGCCCTAGGTGGGCGGCGACGGCGGCCTGGTGGGCGCGGTGCGCCTCCACGATGTCGCCCTCCAGCCGACCGGAACCGCGTGGCTTCAGCGCCGGCGTCACGTACCACGTGGCGGAGCCGTCGGGAGCACGCTCGGACCGCAGCGGGGTGAGCAGGTCTTGGAAGGCAGTAGTCCACTGGCCGGTCTCCACCTCGGAGTCGGTGACATGGCCGCGGGCCATGTCCTGCACCAGGGCGAGGTGGTGCCCCTCGCGGTCCTCGGCCAGGCGGCGCAGCTCACGGGCGGCCAGGCCCATCGATGGCGCGAGGTGTGTGGCGGTGCGCCGGATCTCTCCGGACGCGACGGCCCGCTGCAGCTCACGCAGGTCGGCGACCGGATCGGTGTAGGAGAGCCGGTCACTGTAGGCGATGAGCTCGAGGCGCCGCGAATCGTCCAGGACGGGCTCGTCCTGTCCGGGTGCCTCGCCGGGCAGGACGAGCGGCTCAAGCGCCCGGCGCAGCACCGACCCCGAACCGGGATTGACCGCCATGATCCGTAGTGTCCCGGTGCCGGGGTGGGCTTCCCGGTAGCTGCGGATGCGGTCGCCGAGCGCATCGGCGGAGACCGACAGATCCGCGTTGTCGCGAGGGATCTCGAGCGCCCCGCAGATGATGTCCGAGGCCGACTGCGGTTCCTTGGCGTCCGGCGGCAGGTAGAGGGCCGATCCGTGGGTCAGTTCCTCGGCGTAGACGAGCGGCTGCTCACGACGGTCGACCGCTGCGAACGGCATGTTGGCGGGCGACAGGCGGGACACCATGGCCGGATCAACGCGGCCGGCCCGGGCCGACTTGCGTTTTCCCTCCTGGGCAATCTCGTCGGCCCACTGGCGCAGCAGCTGGTCGTGCGCCGCCGTCCAGGCCAGACGCAGCGGATGGGTGGGCAGCAGGACGAGCCCGGACACCTCGTCGGTCGCGGTGCCGACGCGGACCGTCAGCGTGTCCATCGCCAGGAGCGCGGCACGGGTCGGTGAGTCGGCGTTGTCGAGTGCCCGGCGGTAACTCTGCACATAGCTCCGCGCCTGGTCGCGAAGGCCGTCGTCCCAGCTCAGCACCTCGACCACGTCTCTGGGGAAGCGGTCGGCAAGGGCGGTGAGCAGTTTCCGGCGACGGTCGGCCAGGGTTCGGGGGATCTCCAGTACGCGCGGCTCCGCCTTCTCCGGGTCTACCGGCTCACCGAGCGGAGAGTAGGCGTCGAAGGCGATCACCGCGCCGGGGTTCCCGACCATCCGGCGCTGCAACTCGACGATCACCCGCGACACCTTGATGCGGGCACGGCGTCCGCCGACCCGGAGGTCGAACACCTGCCCGGCGGTGTCCCATGCCGGTGCGCCCTCGGCCAGGTCTCCACCGGCATCGATCGCGATGGCGAGCACCGCCTCGGGCAGAGAGGCCGCACCCGCCGCGCGAGGAACGGGCTGTGGCGCGTACTCGTGCAGCTTGACCTCGAACTGGTCGCTTTCGGCCTCCGCCTTCTCATCCTGGAGGTCAAGGTCGTTCCCGTCGGCGTCCTGTGCCCGGACACGGATCACGAACAGCGTGCCCGTGGCGAGGTCGTCCTCGCTGAGGTCCACTCGCAGCGTCGCCCGCCGTTTATCGCCCTTCACCTTCGCCGTGGTCACCGGCGGCGTATCGTCCGTCCGGAGGTCGGACGGGGGGAGCATCTCCAGGCGCCACGAGGCGACCGAAGTCGTCTTGGACGGCTCGGTCGTCCACTTGACGGTCACCTTGCCGGGCTGGTCGGGCGCGACGTCGCAGTACAGCTGGCCGTCATCGTGCGACAGCCGGAGCTTGCACTGCGGATCGACCGTGCCATTGTCCCGACGGAACGGGGTGACCTTGATCTTGTCCAGGCCGACCTGCTGGAACTCGGTCAGCGGCCAGCGCTCGAACGTCAGCTCCCCGGCATGGTTCTCCTCGATCTCGCGGCCCCAGATCACCGGATTGGCCAGCGCTCCGGCCGCCTGCCGCTCAAGGAATCTCAGCAGATCCTGTCGAAACGCGCCGGCCGTCACCTCCCCCTCCGCGAGGCGATCGACGATCCGTGCGGTCGGACGCGCGGGCCGGGCGATCGCCCCGACCGCCTTCGCGTTTCGCGGCAGCCTCGTCTCGACCCCGCTGTCTCCGAGGTCGGGGACGAGCCCGACCTGCCACAGCTGACGGCCGACCGTGCGGTCGCTCGGGTCCGCCGCCACCGCGCCCAGGAAGCGGGCCCACCGCTCCACCTGACGGGTCCGTCCGAGAACCCGCTTGACCTCGTTGACCAGGGCGGCCACAGCGGTCGCGGACAGGTCCTTCTCCAAAGACCCGGTGACCGTCGTGAGCAGGGTGATCAGTGGTAGCGGTTCGAAGGAGTTGTCCAGTGAGCTGGCCGCATGGCCTGCGCCCGCCGGAACGAGCAGCAGCAGCGGAGGCCCCTTGCGGTTGCGCAGCTCGATCGCCCGGTCCGCTCCGATCTCCAGCCGGTGCTGCGGCTTGGAATGGGCGAGCACGTGGACCTGGCATTCGAGCCGCCGACCCTCGACCTTGTCGGCGACGGCATGGGCGTCCACGGTCGACAGGTCGTCGACGCGGACGCAGTGTCCCGGCTGCCGCTGCTCCAGGCGGCTCGCCAGGTGGTCCGCGATACGGTCGATCAACGTCGGCGGCAGCTCTGCGCTCACGCTGTCTCCAAGGGGTTACGGACGTACTGGGCGGAGAAGTCGTCACTGAGGCCGTCGAAGCAGCCGAGCAGCCGGAGCCGGCGCTTGAACGCCTCGAGGTTCGCGGCGGCCGCGGCGCGGTTGTCGACGCTGTCGAAGGCGGCGGGCGGGCGATCGATGAGGATGCCGAACCGGTCATGCAGGGTCTTCAACAGCTGCGCGATGGGCATCCTGGACCGGAGGCGAGAGCCCTGGGCCGCGGTGAAGCAGACCAGCAGGAGTGCGTACATCAGGTCGTCCGACGGCGCGTACCGCCATGACCGGCGGGAGTTCATCGAACCGGTGATCAGCCCGTGCGGCTTCATGATCCCGCCGGTGGAGGAGAACCACCGGACCTGGTTCTTCAGGGCGGTGCCGGACAGTCCTTCGACCAGCAGGGTGGTGAGCTGTTCGATCGAGGGCTCGTCGGAGTCCATCACCGAGGCGATGAACTCCAGATCCTCATCGGTGCCGTGCTCGCGCGTCTCCTCCTCGATGGCCTGCATCTTGATGATTGCGTAGGCGCTGATCAACGGGTCCTCCCGCAAGCCGATCATGGCCACTAGGCCGTCCGGCATGGGCAGGTTCTTGATTTCCTCACCACGCTTGCGGAGGGCGGGCATGGCTTCTCGCAGGGAACGCAGCAGGAGGCGGTTGGGCATGAAGCCGCTCATGATCTCCAGGTCCCGCAACACGCATTGACGGGCCAGCTCGTCCGACGCCGCGCCCCGTACGCGAGTGAAGTCGCAATACAGCTCCAGGGGGTTGGGGGCATCGACATCGTCACGCATGTCCTCGGATTTCTCCCCGGTGTTGAGAACGTGCCGTGCGGCCCGGGCGACACGCAGCGGCAGCTGGAACAGCCGCAGCGAGATCAGCGCCGCGAACCGATCGACGAAGGCCGACGGGGTCAGGCGGCCGCCGTAGGCGATGAGGTAATCCAGCAGGTCGTCGGCGAGCCCGCGCGTTGCTCCCGGTACAACACTGCTGCGGAATCCCTGGGGGGCGGTCCGTGCGCCGAGAGGAGTGAACTCCTCCAAGAAGTACAGCGACAGCAGCGCATTGATGTCGATGTCCGTCCGGCCGTCGTACTCCGGTACCCACTGGCCTGTGGGACCGATATTCACTCCAGCGCCCACCGCTTTTCTGAGCTTGTTCCCGAGGTTCTGCTCGGGAGCCTCGACGCCGCGTTGTCTCAGCTGCTCGATGAGCAGGTGGTAGATCAAGGTGTGCGCGTGGCGATGGCGGCGGGTCTTGGGGAGCCCCGCACGGTAGCTGGCGATGGTCAGCGGCTGTATGTAGTCCATCTGCGTGCCGGACCGAGCCCGCCCCTTGGCGCCGATCCGCACGATGGACGATCGCAGCCATCCGTCGAGCACCTTCATGCCCTGCTCGTCGTCGAACCCGTCCAGGCGTCCGCTGGCCGCAAGCGCGGCGAGGTAGCGGCCATAGTCGTCGGCGTCCTTCGGTGCCGACGACATCCGGCCCTGTTTGATCACCAGCTCCCATAGGTGCGGCAGCAGGCGGTCCACGTCGACGTCGTTGAGCTCCACCAGCGTCAACTCGGTGAACTCAAGACTGCGCAGCTGCTTCGGAATGACGATGGTCATGCTCGCTCCAAGACGATGCGCTGGTCGACGACCTTCACGCTCCGCGCCGTTCCGGCGGGATTGACGATGCTGACGGCATTGGCCGGACTCCGTCGAAGGGCGGCGGCGAACGTCTCGATCTCCTGGCGGACGGAGTCGGCGGCGCTGTCCCCGATCAGCTCGCCATCGGCGGCCCGTATCACCAGCTCGAAGGTGTCCAGGGTGAGGATGAGGGAGTGTCCCTCGACGTGGTCGAGCCAGAGTGCGTCCGGACGCCACTCGACGTATGGGGACGAGTGCTCCACCCGTTCGAGAGAGAACTCCGCGGCCGGGATCTCTTTGAGCACCGCCCATGTACCGCCGGCCCCCTGGTCCGCGACGGCCAGGTCATCGCCCCGGTATCCCGGCGCGCCAAGCAGCCGGCTCAGCCCTCGCAGGACCCGGCCGCGGGTCTCTTCGAGGCGTTCACCGGAACCGAGCAGCGCCTCCTCGAAACCGCCGAGATGGCGGTAGACCCGAACCGTCTCCCGCCTCAATCCACCGGAGTTCCAGAGGCCGAAGAAGAGCCGCCGCTGTACTCGCTCACGATCCCGGTCGCCGAAGGCCGTCGGATCGTCCGCCACCGACCGGTCGGCGCGGGCGGCCCGCTCAGCATCCGGGGCCGCGGTGTTCGCCGGGTCGAGGTCGGCCCACTCGCGCACCAGGTAGTCGGCCGAGCGCGGGTCGAAGGCCAAATCCTCGACGAGGGCATCACCCGCGCGGCGCAGGTCCATGCCCCGTTCGCGTGCCCGGTGCACGCCGTCGCAGGAACGGTCACCCGTGATCAGCCAGGCCAGCGCCGAGCGCACGTCCCGGAACGTGGCGCGGCGCTGGCGCCGCAGATGCGAGGTGGCCACGAGCTCCTCGACGGCCGGCCGCGCCGGACCGCGCAGCTCGGTGGCGTTCCGCACCATGGGGCAGACCTCCCGGGACAGGCACCCTTCACATGGCTTCCAATGCTCCGGATCAGTGAAGCTGTCCAGAATGCGGCCGGCGAGGCTAGGGGCATCACCGGGCCTGCGGGCCAGGGTGCGCCGCTTCAGGTCCACCAGCGCGATCGTCTCGTCGCCGGTGGGTTTACCTGACATCTGGCCGAGAACCTCACGAGCATCGTCGTCGTAGATGTCCTCGTGGTCGGTGAAGAACTGCAGCAGCCGCCCATCGTTGATCGCGAGCAGGACGGTGCGTCGCTGCGGATCCTCGTCCGGACCCGGATCGAGCGCCTCGCGCATCAGGTCGTCGGAGGACTTCCCATCGTGCGACTCGCTGGCGTCGTAGACGGCCACGAACGTGTGACCGTCCAGATTCATCCGCCACCCGGCGGCATTCTCACTGATGACCTGTGCGCCATCCTGGTGGAGCTGTTCGCTGATCTTCACTAGGAACGACGTCTTACCGTCGCCGGGATTGCCGGTCAGCAATACCAGGCGCAGCTCACCCCGGGCGATCGCGGGCAGCAACTCGGTGTCCAGCAGGGTCGGCACGTAGGTCCGGTGCGCGAAATCGTCATCCAGGCCTCGGTTGCCGCTGTTGCCCACACTGCTGGCCCGGTAGAGGCCGCGCAGGTGGTCCACGACCGGGTTGACCAGGAGCTCCCCCTGGGGCTCGACGATCTCGTCGAGCAGCTGCAGCTGGGCTGCCAGCTCGTTCGCGGATGCGGGACGCTCGGCGGGGTCGGTTCGGACGGCGCTGTACAGCACCTCCAGCATCGCCGCGCCGAGCCGCCCCCAAGCCCGGCGTTCGTCGTCGGTCGGCGGAAGCAACCGCTCCCGATCGTCGTCACCGCGGGCGGGGTCGCCGGCGTAGGGGTAGCGCCCCAGCATCGTGTAAATCATGGTGACTGCGAACCCGTAGAGGTCACTCTGGGCGGTGGCGCCCTGGGCGGCACGCAGTTCCGGGGCCATGAACGGCGGGGTGCCGACCACGGTGGTCGCCTGCGGCCGGCCGGCGACCCCGAAATCGATGAGCTTGGCGCGAGCCTCCGGGGTGACGATCACGTTGGTGGGGGTGACATCACGATGCACGAGGTTACGGTCGTGCAGGTGAGCGAGGGCTGACAGGACGTCCAAGGCGATGGTCCGGTAGCGCTGCGCATCCGGTGAAGCGGCGGCGGCGAAGCCCCTCAGGTTGTCGCCGGGGATGTACTCCAGTACCAGGTAGCCCGGCTTCTCGCGGCTGATGTCATAAACCCTGGCGCAGTGGTCGTGACGGATGCGGTCTGCGGCCTTGTACTCCTGCTGAGCATGAGAGGCGGCGGCGTCGTCATGGAACTGCTTGATGACCCGGTCCGCCTCGGCGGAGGTGTCCCATGCGCGCCAGGTGTGCGCGAAGCCGCCCTGCCCCAGGCTCTCCTTGATCTCGTACCGGTCGGCGACGACGCCGCCGACCCGGAACTCTTCCGCGGCGTCCGTCTTCCCCACGGCAACGCGCTCCTTGTTCATCGCCTCAATAACCTGACCGATCCGCGTGACCGCCGTGGCGGCCTCCGGACGTTCGCGAGGGTCATCGGCAAGGCAGTCCGCTAGGAGGGGACCAATGACGGGCGTCCGGACGATAGCCTCCCGCACCGCCTCTACTTGAGGCTCGGCCGCCAGGTCACCGAGCACCCAGCCACTGAGCGCGAGCGCGAGTGAGTAGACGTCCGACGCCGGTGTCGCGTACGCGATGCCATCTCGGCACTCCGGCGCGCGGTAGGGGACACCTGGATCGGCGTCGGCGCTCATCTGGGGAGCGATGGTGCGTTCACCCTCCACTCGTGCGAGGTAGAAGTCGCTGAACTTCACTCGCAGCCCGCGACCGAAGAAGATGCGGCGGGGGTACAGCCCGCGGTGCACTAGCCCCACTTCGTGCACCTCGGCCAGGCCCCGGAAGGCGTCGGTCACCACATCGATCGCCACCTGCTGCGGCAGCCGACCGTCCTCCCTGGCGGGATCATCGATCCGCACCGAGCCGGCCAAGTTCTTGCCGTGCGCCGGAACGACCGGCACGACGATCCACTGCCGTGCCTCGTACTCGAAACTGGGGTGGATCTGCCAGGCGCGGTCGCGTTCCTCTAGCCGGTCCAGGGCGAGCCGCTCCCGCTTCATAATGGCCTGTGGCGAGGCATCTGGACCCCATCCATGCATCGGATAGCACCGGAGGATCACCGTGCGGTCTCCGTCCTTGGCGTGGAAGCAACGAGCCGTTTCGATGGGCTCGATCTCCCCTACCACCTGGTACGGCCCGATGCGTTCCGGCTTGAGCTCCCGTTCGGGCAGACCGAGGAGAAAGGCGATGGTCTCGTCTCGCACAGCCTGCAGGCCGACCCCACAAGCCTCGTCCTGCCGCCGTAGCCACGCCGCGGCACCAGCTAGCTTGACGACGGCATCCCCATCGGCGTAAGTCGGGCCGACCACCAGCTCGACATTGTCGTGGGACAGGACGATGCCGGCAATGACAGGACGCCCGCGGACCTTCGAGCCGTAGCCGGACACCCGGGCTCGGAGTTGCCCTGCGAGCACGCGTGCCAGGTGGTTGGCCCGGTCCAGCGGATTGCGGCGTTCCTCGCGCTTGACCCGCCAGAACTGGTCTCCGAGTTCGATCCGCGGCCCCCATGCCTTCTCGTCCAGGACGAAAAGCGCATGGTCTCCGACCACTACGAGGTCGAGGTCGTCGCGGCGGGGCCCGCTCAGCTTACGACCGGCGATCACGTGCCACGAGCCGGGGAGATCACGCGCGAGACTTTCGGCGGTCTTGCGCTCGCCAGGGCCCTGGTAATCCCCCATCACCGTCAATTCCGCCACGCTCACACCTCATAGTCATCGGGCCAAGTGGACGAATGGACGCCTGCACATCTATGGAGCCGACCGAGATAGGGACTGTCCCGGGTGTAGGTCACGAGGAGCTGATCACGGGCCCGGGTCATCCCGACGAAGCCGACCTTGCCGCGTTGAGCCGCCTGCCGATCACGTTCAGGGTCCTCGCCGGCAGGGCTGGGCAAGGTCTCCAGGCCGAACAGCACGACCACATCGAACTCGTAGCCTTTGGCGGAATGCACCGTCATGATCTTCACTTCGGGAGTGCGCGGGTCGAACGTCGCGGCGTTGCCTCGGTTGACCACGAGGTAGGGCACCTCGGCCTCGCCGAGGGCGGTCCGCAGGCGCCCGAGCGATCCCTTCCATTGGGTGATGAGGACGGCGATGTCCTGCGGCTCCCGCTCGCCGTGGTCGAGCATGCGTCGTATCTCCCAAGCCACGGCGGCGGCCTGTGCGCTCCAACTCTCTGTCCAGATCAGTTCTACCGGCTCCCCGTCCAGAACCGCGTCGCCTGCCGCCGACTCGGCATCTGGCTGCGTGGTGGACGCCGCCTCAAGTATTTGGCGGGTACTGCGATAGGGACGTTCAAGCCGCAACTGCGCTACCCGCCGGTCGGTGAGGGCCGGTGGTCGGTCCGCGTCCCGGTAGAGGGCCTGTCTTTGATCACCAGCGAGAACGGCACCGCCACGATGTGGTCTCACGGTCGCCAGAGCGAACCTGATCCAGGCATCGTGAAAGTCCTGGGACTCGTCGATGAGCAGCGCGTCCACGACGGGGTCGATCCCTTTCGCCACTGCCGCGGCCACGTCGGCCTCGGCCCGTGCCGGATCATCGAGGGCGATTCGATGCCTCATGGCGTGGGAGAACTTGCCGAACGTCGTGACCTCGACGTTCGGGTGCTCCTCGACGAGGCGACGCAAGTACGGCACCAACGCATTGTTGAAGCACAGGAACACGATGCGCCAGTCGGGATGCTGGGCGGCCAGATACCGTGCTCGCCCGGCCAGGACCAGCGTCTTGCCGCTACCCGGCGGGCCGGAGAGCAGGAGCACGTCGTCCACAGGGATCGTGGCAGCAGTGGCCTGCCGGGCATCCAGCTCGATCCGCCGCCGATGCCGCTCCCCCCGTCCGGGGTCGAAAGCACCTCGCCGAGACCGGACGTCGAAGGTCAATGTGGGCGCCAGCGCGGAACGCAGCGACGCCAGATCGTCCGGCTCGGGCGGCCGTGGCTCCAGGCGGGCCAGCCATGTTCCATCTTCAACATCGGCGAGACCGAGCGCACGCGGCCGTTCGCCGTGCGACGGTCCGGCAAGTGGTTCGGAGCAGCCGCCGAAGAGGACCAGGCGGTGCGGCCGGAAACGCTCCAGTATGGGCGCTTCCAGTCGCAGGTCCGAGATCTTCCGGTTCAGCCGGACGAAAGGCTCGCGCGCCGCCGGATCGTGCTCGGTCACATCAACGTCGATGGCTACCAATCCATAGGTGCGATCGACCACGATGAGGTCGGGCCGATCGTCGCCGTCAGCGCACAGCACCAGCGCGTCTGAGGCGAGATCCTGCATCAGTCGGCGCAGCATCGTCTCCAGCAGCGGCTCCGTCGCCGCTCTCATACAACCCCCTCACCAGGACGGCCACACCCCTTTAAGCGGCCGGGCAGATGCCACGCGTGTTCCATGGACCCTGCTAAGACATATACGACCGGTAAGCGCCTTGTACAAGGATTCCAAGTTCTCGGTGAGGCAGGACCTGTCTCCGCCCGGGCCACCGACCTTCATCCGCAAGGCTGCGAATACATAGCAATGCCGGTGGATACATGCATGAACCGGCAGATATAGGCCGTATTACATGCATTTTCATTGACAGATGCCATCGAAGCCACGCAAAGGCGCGCCGAAGCGCCCCAGTTTCGATGGAGGGTCTGAGTGAGGTTCCCCTCGTATCACGGACAGCCTCGGGGGAGATGGGTCAGGTGGTCGTGCTACGAGGCTCGGTGTCGGCCCATCTGGCGTCTCTTGATCATCCGATCCGTCGTTCATTAGACACGCCCCCGCGCCACCCCTGGACCCTGACCTTGAAGACCACCTCGTCGTCTATCGCGCGGATCCATTCGTGGTCGACTTCGTCTGCCACGAACTGGGCGCGGGCCCTTGGTCAGCAGGGGTGGTGGATCTCGCCTTAAAGGTTGATCAAGCGGAGGCAACGGGAAGCCGAGGTCCTCCGGGAGCGCTAGCAGCGTCGGCCCGAGTCGATTCCATCGGTCAGGCGTCCTCGCTGATCCCGCCGAGCCGTTCGATGTCCTCGACTCGGATGTCGGTCAGGAGGGAGAGGCTGGAGGTGATCGACCCATCGAGCTTGCGGAGCTTGTCGATGGCTTGACGCATCTCCTCGCGGCTGGACGCCAGATAGGCCCGCACGGCCTGCCCACCAGATCCTTCCTGCTCGTTCGGGGACGTGGGGACCATCAGTGATCAATTCCTCCTGTGTCCAGGTCCACCTTGAGGGGGCGCGCTACACAGAGCGCAGGTCCGGTCTTGTCCCAGTGTGTTGCGCAACCAACTGGTCGGCGAGGACGGCCTGTAGCCGGCTGATCTTCGCTTGGGCTTCGGCGAGTTGAGCTTCAAGGTCTGGGGCTGCGTCCTGGCTCCCCTGGGTGGCGCGGATCTTGGCTAGGGCTTCGAGAGCGGTTTCGTCGGCGGTGGGGAGGGTGTGGAGGTAGCGCTCCGTCGTGGAGATCTTGCGGTGGCCGAGGCGCTCTTTGACGACCTGGAGGTCGGCGCAGCCGGCTAGGAGCCAGGAGGCGTGGGCGTGGCGGAGGTCGTGGATGCGAGGTGACCAGCCGAGGTTGGCGGCGGCTCGGGCGGGGTGCCAGCAGTGCTTGCGGAACCAGTTGGCGGAGATGTGGGGGTCGTCGTCGATGACGCGAGGGTTGCGGGGGTTGTCCTTGCCCTGGGCGCGGCGCTCGGCTCGATAGGCGGCGTAGGCGGCCCGGCAGTGGTGGCATTTGCATTTGCCGAGGCTGTAGGCCGTGATCGTTCCGTGGGTGTAGGTGCGGCCGTTCGGGGCGTTGAAGGTGAGGGTGTCGGGGTCGAGGAGTTCGAGTTTGGGTGGCTCGTCTCGGCGGCGGCTGAAGAAGAGGTCGTCTGGGGCGAGCTCGTTGGCTTCCACGTGGGCTTTGAGCTTGGCGACGATCTGGGGGCTGAGCTTGAAGCGGCGCCAGCGCTTTCCCTTGGGGTAGTCCTTCACCAAGAAGCGGCGGCCCTCCGGGTGGAACCTGGGGACGAGTTCGACGACGGAGCGGCTGACGGTGAGGATGCCGGTGGCGAAGTCGAGGTCCTTCACGCGGAGTTCGGTCAGCTCGCCCCAGCGGAGGCCGCTCTCGATGTCGGTCTCGACCAGGAGTTGGGCGTCCGCGTCTGGGAGGGCCTCGTAAATGCGGGCGAACTGGTCTGCGGTGATGATCTGGCGCGGTTTCTCTGGGACGGGGTCGGTCTTCACGCCGCGGCTGGGGTGGTAGACGAGCACGCCGTCGTTGACCGCGGTGGTGAAGATGGCGTTGAGGATCGCCGTCTTGCAGTACTTGATGCTGTAGGCCGAGGCGCCCTGCTTCTTGCGGTGCGTGATCCACTCGCGGACGGTCTCTGAGGTGATGTCCTGCAGCTTCATGTCGCCGAAGTACGGCATGACGTGGGCGGCGAGCGCATATGCGTAGTCCTGGCGGGTTGATGCCTCGATGCGGTGGTTCGGGAACCAGCGTTCCTCTACGTAGGTGCGGAAGGTCTGGCGGGCACGGCGAGGGTCGCCTGCCTTGCCCTCGGCGATACGTGACTCGGCTCGTTGCCAGGCTCGGTCGGCCTCCTTGCGCGTGCCGAAGGTGCCGGCGGTCTGGCGGACGCCCCGAGCGTCGTCGTAAAGCGCTTGGTATCGGGTCCCCTCTGGACCCTTGCGCTTGCGCGTGAAACCCATGCCCCCCCCGAGCAAGATCATTTGTCACTCATTTGTCACTGGATCATGGAAATCCGAGCGACATCGGCGAGGACAGGATGGCATACGAAACAGTCTCTGACCTGCAGTTTAGTGGGTTAGCGGCGATCTTCGGCGGGGTCAAGATCGCCACTTCCAAACTGGTTACGCGGGTTCGATTCCCGTCGCCCGCTCCCACTAAAAGGCCCAGGTCAACCGACGTTCGGCGACCTGGGCCTTTGATCTTCATCGGGGCTGTTCTTCGTCTTCGTGCCGGATCCGTGCCAGATCAGGCAGGGATGAGCGCTCCTGACGGCCCATCCGGGTCGGCCGCCGGTGGCACGATGAGCCGTCCCTCGATCATCAGGTTGAGTGCATCGGCGATCTTCTTGTCACGCTCGCTTGTGGTGTGTTGGTAGATCAGCGCCGCGCGGGGTGTCGAGTGACCGAGCCCGGTCATCAGCTCCTTGAGCGTCGCTCCGGTCTGTGCGGCGAGCGTGCCGCCGGTGTGCTTGAGGTCGTGCAGGTGCAGCGCAGGGTTAGCGCCAGCGTCCCGCACGGCGCGTTTCCAGATCCGATTGAAGTTGCTTCGTCGGGGCCTACCGCTCTTCGGGCCAGCAGGAGGACGAGCAACCGGTATCGGGGCTGGGCCTTCACGGCGATCGCGAACACTTCGGCGAACGTCGCGGTAGGCCGTTCCGGCGTGCGGAGGCGGAAGCGGTTCGACGCCTGCCACCCGATACCGCGTACTGGCTCAGAACATCACCGCTGGTCTCGACTCGCTTCCAGCAGATCAACAGAATGCAAAGTGGACGCATGAATATCACGATGCACTGAACGTTTTTCACCAGCATCCGTGGGATGGGTGATCACGGCATGGTCGCGGGCGGTGTGGCGGGCCCTGGAACGTGAAGAAGCCCTGGTAGGACGGGTGATCTCTCACAACCCTCCGCGCCCACCAGAGGCATCTCAATGCCCTGTCAAGCGGCCATCGTCGGCGTCACTGCTGTGTAGCGGCGGCGATCTCTCGACATGGCCCAGAGGACATCGACTCGGCGGCGTGCGAGGCTGAGAACGGCCTGGACGTGGGATTTCCCTTCGTCTCGTTTTCTGCGGTAGTACTCCTGTGAGGGGCCGGGTCTGGACATGGCTGTCTGGGCTGACAGGTAGAAGATCCTGCACAGACGTCGGTCGTAGTGAGTGGGGCGGTGCAGGTTGTTGAGTCGCCGCCCCGAATCGTTGGGCACGGGGGCGATCCCGGCGTGGGCCGCGAGGTGCCCTGCGTTGCGGTAGCTCGATAGGTCCCCGGTCCGTGCGATGAGCTCGGCGGTCAGAAGTGGTCCCATACCCGGCATCGATTGGATGATCTCGGCGGTCTCGTCTCCAGCGAGGACCTCAGTGATCTCCGCGTCGAGCTGCTTGACGCGCTCGTCCAGGTCGAGGATCTGCTGGGCGAGGTCCGCGACGAGCCTGGCGGCCCGAGCCTCTCCGGGCAGGACTGTCTGCTGCGCGCGGCCGGCCATGACCGCGCGTTCGGCGATATCGGCCGCGGAGCGCACCTTGCGGCGCAGCAGCCAGTCGGTCAGCCGCTTCACTCCGATGCGGCGCAGCGCGGCGGGCGTCTGGAAGCCGGTCAACAGCACCAGGCCGGTCCGGGATTTGTACTCGAACTCGCGTTCCAAGGCCGGGCAGATGCCGACCAGTAGTTCGCGGAGCCGGTTGATCATGCGGACCCGATAGCTGACCAGGTCGCGACGGCAGGAGGTGAGAAGTGCGAGCTCGTGGATCATCTCCGGCGAGGTCGTGAGCAGCCGGAACCCGGACCGCATCCGGGCGACGTCGGCGATGACCTGGGCGTCTTTGGCGTCAGTCTTGCCCTCACCCGCGAACGCCCCTGCCATGCGGTTCACCGTCCGGCCGGGCACATACACCACCTGCTGGCCATGGCTCACCAGCAGGGCCAGGAGCAGCGCCGACAACCGGCTTGAGATGTCGACCGCCCACCGGACCTCGACGGCCAATTCGCAAGCTGCGGCGATCATAGCCAGGATCGCTTCTTCGTCGTTGGCGACCTTTCGGGACAGCAGTCGTCGGCCCTCGTGGTCGACGGCCACCGTCCAGTGGTGGGCCTTGCCGACATCGACTCCGACCCAGACTCGCTGGACTGTGCTCAACAGGGGGTTCCTTCCCACCTCAGGCTATGCCTCTGTGGTCCAAGGAACGCCCCGCCGACGAAGCCATAAACAGCGATGATCCGCAGCTCTCAATCAGTGGTCAGAGCGTCCAGGGGATCGGGCGGCCTTGCCTCTCAAGCCATCAACGGCAGCTTCACATAAGCCACACCCGGCCCCCTTGGACCACCACCCCATTGTTATGGCTTCACATGCTTTTCTATCGTTCTTCGCTGCCGTTGTCGCGTCAGACCCTGCAGTACGTCACCGGGGTCGTCGGCCGGCACCGCAAGCAGGTCGGCAGCAAGGGGCGGGCGCTGTCTGCGGGGA
>NZ_JASNWE010000008.1 GCF_030283145.1 Actinomadura xylanilytica | reverse complement strand
TTGTACAACGAGGTCCGGTCCGGGCAGATCGTGATCGTGGGTGTCGAGGGTGAGGGCGAGAACGCCAAGTTCACCTTCAAGGGTGTTCCCAAGCCCGACAGCGTCCCCGACAGCCCGCCGCCCATCGAGGGCGCGGTCAACTTCAACAAGGACTGAGCCACCGGCACCACCGGCCGGCGTCCACCCGCGGACGCGCGCGCCGAACGGCTCGACGGAGGACCCGCATCACATTCTGATGCGGGTCCTCCGCATGTCCCGGCCCCCGCATGTCCCGGCCCCGCATGCCCCCCGGATGTCCTGGCCCTGGGTGTCCTGGTCTCCTCCGCTGTCCCGATCCTTCTTATGCCGGTCATCGTGCCGATCGTGAGCTCCGGGTAGCGGACCGAACGGACGGTGCGGTAAGCGTCGAGAGTGCTGAGGGCATGTCGTCGTGAACCACGTCCGGCCGGGAACCGGCCGCTGAGAGGAGCCGGCATGAATCAGGAAAGAGGGCCCGAGCAGGCCCTGGACGACCTCGTCAGGGTCCGCGCGCGCCGCGGCGGGGGCGAGGCGGTCGTCTGGTGGACCGGAGACGTCTACGCGTGGCTCCCCGGGGACGGCCCGCACCACCTGTTCGGTTTCGACGGCGTCAACGTCGCCAGGGCGGTCGCCGTCGACGGCGGGATCGAACTGCTCAGCCGGGAGGCGGCGAGGTACCTCGACCCGGTCTCGCGGGAGGTCGCGGACGGGTGGGGCAACCGCTACACCGGCGAGCACGTGGAGGTCGAGCACGTCTGGAACGACCCGGTCGACTTCCGCTGGCTCGCCGACGGGCCGCGCGGCCCGTTCCGGCTGCCCCGGACGCGGATCGGCGGCGACGTCGTCTTCAACACCGATGTCCTGCTGGCCTACCCGTCGCCCCTGCCGGTCGCCGACCACCCGGCGAACTCCGGGGACGACGTCTACCGGGCCATGGAGCTCTTCCAGTACTTCACCCGCGCCGCCGACCTGGACGATCCCGCGCTCGGCAGCGTTCCGTGCACGCTGTCGTGGGTCCGGGTGGCGCCCTGGCTCCCCTGGATGCGGATGGCGGACCGGCCCGGCGCCCTCGTCTACCACTGCCGGGGGGCGAAGGTCGCCGGCTGGTCCGAGGTTCCCGCCGGGCTCCGGCGGTTCGTCGAGGAGCGGAGGCCGGAGTTCCGGCACGCGCCGACGGAATGGTCCCCGTTCAGCGAGACGAGCTGGACCGCGTTCAAGAAGCGTCACCCGGTCGATTCCGAAGGCTGACGCGGCGCCGCCGGGCGTCTGGCCGGGCCCTGCCTGCCGGGCCCTGCCTGCGCTCGCCGACGTGGCTAAGCCTCGCCGGCGAGCCAGGCGTCGATCTCGTGGTGCAGGCGGGCCTTGGTCTCGGGCGGGGCGAACGAGGCGTCCACCCCCGCCGCGGCCAGTTCGGCGAGCACCGCGTCGCCGTACCCGAACGTCTCGCGGACGCGGGCGTACTCCAGGGTCAGCGGCGTGCCGATCAGCGCCGGGATGTCGGTGTTGAGCGTCACGACCAGGCCCGCCTCGCGCAGCCTGGGCAGCGGGTGCCCGGCGAGCGAGGGGGCGAACCCGAGCGCGACGTTGGACGACGGGCACACCTCCAGAGGGATCCGCCGGTCCCGTACCTCGGCGACGAGGACGGGGTCGTCCAGGACCCGGATGCCGTGCCCGAGCCGTTCGGTCCGGCCGCCGTCCAGGGCCTGCCGGATGCTGCCGGGCCCCGCGCCCTCGCCCGCGTGGTGCACCACGTGCAGCCCGGCGTCGCGGGCCGCCGCGAACACCTCGGTGAACGGCTCGCCGGGATGGGCCTCGTCGCCGGCCAGCCCGACCGCGACCACGCCGTCGTGGCGGCGGGCCAGGTCGAGCGTCCGCCAGGCCCGCTCCACCGGCCGGCGCCGGGAGTGGTCGAGGATCAGGCGGACGTCGATCCCGAAGTCGGTCCGGCCCTGGTCGAGCCCTTCCCGGACGGCGGTCAGCGGCATGTCCAGGTCGTCCAGGCGCTCGCCGTGCGCGGCGGCGGTGAACGACACCTCGGCGTAGCGGGTGCCCTGCGCGGCCTCGTCCTCGCAGTATTCGCGCGCCATTCGGCGGAAGTCGTCCGGGTGGCGCAGGCAGTCGCGCACCAGGCTGTTCTGTGCGAAGAACGCCGCGAATCCGCCGAATGTCGCGTCCTGCTCGGGGACCGTGACCCCGTTTGCCGTGCTGATCTCCCGGAGCGTCTCCCAGCGCAGCGTGCTCTCAAGGTGGACGTGCAGGTGGACCTTGGGGAGTTCGGCTAGATCACGCACCGCTGTACGGTACGGCTCCGCCGTGCCGCGGGGCCACGGATTTTCGCGCACAGTGCGCGGCCCGCAGTGGTTTGTTCCATTTCAAAACGTTTCGAACAGCCCTTTCGTCGAGTTCAGCGTCTGCTCCTTCTACAGGGCCTTTATGATCACGAACTCAAGCGAAAGGGGAATCAGTTGAGGCGCATGTGGATTGTCGCTCCCGTCGGCATGGTAACGGCGACGGCGTTACTGGGGTGCAGTACGGGGGCGGGGCCGGTGAACTCCGCCCGGGTCGCCAACACCCGGGCGGGCACGGTCGGAGGCCAGGGCGAGGTGACCAAGGTCGCCGAACGGCTGCGGCTGACGATGGACCGGCTGCGGTTCCAGGACGTCCTGGACATGGCACCGCCCGAGTCGGCCCAGGCCCGGTCGCTCGCGAACCCCGTGGACAAGGAGGCCCGCAAGCCGCGCGACCTCGCCCGGCTGTTCTCCGCCGCCGCCGATCCGAAGCCGATCGTCCAGCAGCCGCAGATCGACGCGACCGTGATCGAGCTGGACCGCAAGGGCCGGCCGGTCTCGTCCGGCACCGTACTGATGAGCCCGAAGTACCAGCACGGGATCGTGGTCCCGGTCGACCGGAACCTGTCCACCGAGGACGTGCGCTGGCGCCAGTGGGACGACGCCGGCTGGTACGCCAACAAGGGCCAGGGCACCGTGGACGTGGTTCCGGGCCGCGAGAACGCCCCGGTCGACCACATGCTCGCCTACCCGGCCTCGGTGCTGAAGCTGATGGTCAACTTCGGCGTGCTGCGGCTGGTGGACCAGGGCGTCATCAAGCTGGACCAGGTGTACGACTACAAGCCGACCGAGATCAGCTCGCTGTGCGGCGAGGCCAGCAGCAAGACCGTCCGGCAGTACATGGACGCCTCGCTCACGTACTCCTCGAACGCCGCGTCCTGCGCCCTGGTCAAGCTGCTACACGACCACAAGGCCGTCGACCCGCTCAACCAGACCTTCCAGGACCTCGGGCTGCGGACGCTCCAGCTCAAGGACACCAACCCGGTCAACGGAGGGCACTGGGGCAACGCCGTCACGATGAGCTCGCTCGACACCGCCAAGCTGCTGACGCTCATCAACGGCGTCCCCGGCCGGGCCTGGACCGCGCCGAACGGGAAGCCGGTCACGAGCGCTGTGCTCAGCGCCGCGTCCCGCAGGGTGTTCCAGGGCCTGCTGAAGCAGCAGGGGTTCAACGACATGCTGTCGTCCACGAACTGGTGCGGCGGGAACTACCCCGCGCCTGGCCTTCCCAACGCGGCGCCGTCCCGCTGGGTGGGCGCCGACGGCACCGTGACCGTCGACGGGAACAAGTTCGGGCGGGACGTACGGCCGTGCAACAAGAAGGCCGAGGTCTCCTTCGCCCACAAGACCGGCTGGGTGAACAACACCGCCAGTGAGGCGGGCATCGTCAAGGCCCTGCCGGGCAAGGGCGGGCGCAGCTACATCGTGGCCGTCTTCTCGAACCTCGGCACCCAGTACACCGACGCCCGCCGGCCGGCATCGCAGCCCGGCGCCTACCCCTTCTCCTACACCGAGAAGTTCGCCCAGCTCGGC
This sequence comes from Actinomadura xylanilytica, assembly GCF_030283145.1. Classification (GTDB taxonomy): domain Bacteria; phylum Actinomycetota; class Actinomycetes; order Streptosporangiales; family Streptosporangiaceae; genus Spirillospora; species Spirillospora xylanilytica. The sequence goes on along the minus strand of NZ_JASNWE010000008.1, from coordinate 130,524 downwards.
CGCATCGTCGACACCTACGAGAAGCGGCGCGTCGCGTCGCAGCCATAATCCGCTATCTGTGGATTCGGCCCTGAGACGGGCCGCCGGTGGATAGGTTCGCGGGCATGCACAAGGTGATCACTGGTGACGGCCGGACGCTGGCCGCGGAGGAGTGGGGCGTCCCGGACGGGACACCGGTCCTCTCATTGCACGGCACTCCGATGGGGCGGCTGGCGCGGTACCCGGACGGGGAGCTGTTCGACCGGCTCGGAATCCGGTTGATCACCTACGACCGGCCGGGGTTCGGCGCGTCGGAGGCCGCGCCCGGCCGGGTGGTGGCGGACGCGGCCGGCGACGCCGTGGCGATCGCCGACGCGCTCGGGATCGGCCGGTTCGCGGTGTTCGGGGTCTCGGGCGGCGGACCGCACGCGCTCGCGGTCGCCGCCGCCCATCCCGACCGGGTCACCCGCGTCGCCACGCTGGCCGGCATGGCGCCGCGCGACGCCGCGGGCCTGGACTGGACGGCCGGGATGATGGAAGGCAACCAGGTCAGCGCGATCGCGGCGCTGCTGGGTCGGGCCGCCGTGCACACGCACCTGTCGGCGGTCGGCTCCGCGGCTCCGCCCGCGCTGCCGGAGGCCGAGCAGGCGGTGCTGGCGCGGCCCGCGATCCGGGACATGCTCGGCGCCGCGTTCGCCGAGGCGATGCGGCCCGGGCTGGACGGATGGGTCGACGACGTCGTCGCCCTATGGGGCTCGCCGTGGGGGTTCGACGCCGCCTCGGTCGGCGTGCCCGTGCGGATCTGGCACGGTGCGCAGGACTCGGTCGTGCCGGTCGCGCACGGCGAATGGCTCGCCGGGCGGATTCCGGGCGCGACACTGGTCCGCCAGGAGGACGCCGGTCACGCGGGCCACTTCGACGCGACCCCGGCCACGCTGGAGTGGCTGCTCGCCGCGGACAGGGCCGCCGCCTGACGGAGCGCCGCCGCCCGGCGCGCCGCCGCGCCCTCCCCGGTCAGCCGGGGAGGGCGTAGCGGCCGTCGTCCAGCGGGTCGACCAGGCCGTCGGAGACCAGGCCGTCGAGGGCGCGTTCGCGCTGGACGGAGTCGGACCAGACCACGTCCAGCGCGGGCTTGCCCACCGGGCCCTCGGCGTCGCGGAGGACGGCCAGAATGCGGCCCCGGCACTGCCGGTCGGTGCCCGCGTAGGTCTGGCCCTTGCGCGGCGGCCCGTCGTAGGCGGGACGGCCCGCCTTCTGCCACGCGCACGCGCCGAGCACCGGGCAGTCGACGCACCGGGGCGAGCGCGCCGTGCAGACGAGGGCGCCGAGCTCCATCACCGCGACGCCCCAGCGGGCGGCGGTCGGCGGGTCGAGCGGGAGCAGCGATTCGGCGAGCCGCACCTCGGCCTTGGTCTGCGACTTCGGCGGGTACTCCTGCGCCGAGACCAGCCGCGCCAGGACGCGGCGGACGTTGGTGTCGAGCACGGCGTGCCGCTGCCCGAACGCGAAGCTCGCGACGGCCGCGGCCGTGTAGGCGCCGATGCCGGGCAGCGCGAGCAGGTCACCGTGGGACGTGGGGACCTCGCCGCCGTGCCGTTCGACGATCGCGCGGGCGCTCTGGTGCAGGCGCAGGGCGCGGCGCGGGTAGCCGAGCCGCCCCCAGGCCCGGACCGCCTCGCCGGACGGCTCGGCGGCGAGCGCGCCGGGTGTGGGCCAGCGCGCCGTCCAGGCGGACCAGGCCGGCAGGACGCGGTTCACCGGTGTCTGCTGGAGCATGATCTCGCTGACCAGGACGCTCCAGGGGGTCGCGTCCGGCGCGCGCCAGGGCAGGTCCCGGGCATTGGCGGCATACCAGTCGAGAATCTGGTCGGTGTGGGTGGAATTCATGACGACTCGCCATTCTGGCACGGCGGTTCTCCACCGCTCACCAGATAAACAAACGCATACTGACCGTATGGGTTCGGACACTGGACGTGATACCGACGCTTCTGGACTGGACGAGTACTGGCGGCGGCGCGCCGTCGCGCTGATCGGGGTGGTCGGCGTCGTGGGCCTGCTGACCTGGGCCTGCGCGGGCGGCGGCGACGATGGGAAGCCGCCGCACAACGCCGCCGAGGTGGCCGGCGCGAGCCCGGGCGTGCCGCCCGCGCCCACGGCGATGCCGACGGTGACGGTCACCGCGACGACCAAGGCCACCGCCACCGCCACCTCCACCGCCGCAACCGCGCCCGCCGCGAAGGACGGTGACGCCTGCGCGCCCGGCGACGTTGTGATCGCGATGGCGGTGACCCGCGCCACCTACGCGGGCGGCGATCGGCCGACGTTCCGGGTGACGGCCGTCAACACCGGCAAGCGGACATGCACGTTCGACGTCGGGTCGCGGGCGCTGGACGTGCGGATCACGTCCGGGCCCGACCAGGTCTGGTCGTCGGCGCAGTGCGGCCGGGGCGACGGCTCGTCGGTCAAGACGCTGCGCCGCGGCGTCCCGTACGTCGACACGGTCGGCTGGGACCGCAAGCGCGGCTCGGACGGCTGCAAGGGCGACCGGAGGACCGCCCGGCCCGGCACCTACGTCGCGACGGTCAAGGCCGCCGGAGCCAAGGTCGACGACCAGGTCTTCCACCTGCGCTGACCGCCGCCCGGCCCGCGAGGGGCGGTTCGCGGCACCGGGAGACCCGGGCCGCCCGGTTCGGGCGGCCCGGTTCGGGCGGCCCGGTTCGGGCGGCCCGTCAGACGTAGCGTTCGAGGATGGACGACTCGGCCAGCCGGGACAGCCCCTCGCGGACGCTGCGGGCGCGCGATTCGCCCACGCCGCCGACGGCCTGGAGGTCGTCGATGCCCGCGGCCAGGAGCTTCTGGAGACCGCCGAAGTGCTCGACGAGGCGCTCGATCACCAGGCTCGGCAGCCGCGGCACCTTGGCGAGCAGGCGGTAGCCCTTGGGGCTGACCGGCAGGTCGAGCGAGTCGGGACCGGTGAACCCCATCACCTCGGCGACGGTCGACAGGTCGAGCAGGTCGTTGGCCGACAGCACGTCGAGCGCGGTCAGCACGGCGTCGACCCCGCGGTCGCGGGCGCCCGCGGACGGGTAGTCGCGGACGATCAGCTCCCGGTCGACGTCGACGCCGGAGACCAGCTCGTCGAGCTGGAGCGAGAGCAGCCGGCCGTCGGTGCCGAGCTCGACGACGTACCCCTCGATCTCGTCGGCGATCCGGCGCACCATCTCCAGCCGCTGCACCACGGCGGCGACGTCGCGGACCGTGACCAGGTCCTCGATCTCCAGCGCGGACAGCGTGCCCGACACCTCGTCGAGCCGCAGCTTGTAGCGCTCGAGGGTGGCCAGGGCCTGGTTGGCCTTGGACAGGATGGCCGCCGAGTCCTCCAGGACGTAGCGGATGCCGTCGAGGTAGAGCGCGATGATGTGCATCGACTGGCTGACCGAGATCACCGGATAGCGGGTCTGTCTGGCGACCCGCTCGGCGGTGCGGTGCCTGGTGCCCGACTCCTCGGTGGGCAGGGTGGAGTCGGGTACGAGATGCACCGCGGCGCGCACGATGCGCCCGTGGGTGCTGTCGAGGACGATGGCCCCGTCCATCTTGGCGAGCTCGCGCAGCCGGGTGGCGGAGAACTCGACGTCGAGTTCGAAGCCCCCCGGTGCACAGCTCCTGGACGAGCCGGTCGTAGCCGAGCACGATCAGACCGCCGGTGTGCCCCCGCAGGATGCGTTCCAGACCGTCGCGGATCTGGGTGCCCGGGGCCACCGCGGCGAGCGTGGCGCGGCGTCGTTCGTCATGAGCCTTGTCGTGTGCTGGCACCTGGCCCCCGGAGGTCGCTGGACGGCGTCAGTTTACCGAGGAGGGGCCCGGACCGGTTCCTCCCCTGGTCGCAGCATGTGCCGCGTGGCGTAATACTCTGGCGTGACGCGTGTTACGGCGCTGTAAAGGATACTTGCAGCGCTTGTTGCAGGCTGTCGACCTCCATCACCTTCATCCCCTCGTAACTCGAGAGCTGGGGATCGGCCCGCTTGAGCGGGGAGCCGTCGGCGAGTTCCAGCGAACCGCGCGGGACGACCGCGTGCTTGAAGCCGAGCCGGGCGGCCTCGGCCAGCCGCCGCTGGACCCCCGGGACGACCCGCACCTCGCCCGCCAGCCCGACCTCGCCGAGCGCGATCAGGCTGCTCGACAGGGACTGCTCGACGGTGGACCCGGCGACCGCGAGCGCGAGCGCGAGGTCGACCGAGGTCTCCGACAGCCGGACGCCGCCGACGGTCGAGACGTACACGTCCTGCTCGTGCATGGAGATCTTGCAGCGCTGGGCGAGGACGGCCAGCACCATCGACACGCGGGAGGTGTCGAGCCCGGAGGTCGCCCGGCGCGGCGCGGGCAGGTGCGACTTGGCGACCAGCGCCTGCACCTCGGCGACCAGCGGCCGGCGGCCCTCCAGTGTGACGGTCACGCAGGTGCCGGGGACGGGCTCGTCGCGGCGGGTCAGGAACAGCCCGCTCGGGTCGGGCAGCCCGACGATGCCGACCTCGGACAGGTCGAAGCAGCCGAGCTCGTCGGTGGGGCCGTAGCGGTTCTTGACGGCGCGGATCATGCGGAGCCGGCTGTGCCGGTCGCCCTCGAAGTAGAGCACCACGTCGACCAGGTGCTCGAGCAGGCGCGGGCCGGCGATCGCGCCCTCCTTGGTCACGTGCCCGACCAGGACCACGGTGATGCCGCGCTCCTTGGCGACCCGGATGAGGTTGGCGGCGACCTCGCGGATCTGCGTGACGCCGCCGGGGGCGCCGTCGACCTCGGAAGTGCCGATCGTCTGGATGGAGTCGACCACCACCAGGGTGGGCCGGACGGTCTCGATGTGCCCGAGCACGGCCGACAGCTCGGTCTCGGCGGCCAGGTAGAGGTCGTCGGTGATCGCGCCGACCCGGTCGGCGCGCAGCCGAACCTGCTCGGCCGACTCCTCACCGGTGATGTAGAGCACGGGAGTGGGGGTCCGGTCTTCCTGTTCGGACGCCGGCTGCCGGGGGAGGGACTCCCCGCCGCCCCTCTGCTGCGGAACCCCCGTCGCGGCGCCGTCCGCCGGGCCGGTGCCGGTGCCGGTGCCGGTGCCGTTGGCGGAGGCGAACCGCTGCGCGTCGGCGGCGGAGTCGGACGCGGTGGAGGCGAGCGCGGCGACCTCGAGGAGCAGCGTCGACTTGCCGATCCCGGGCTCGCCCGCGAGCAGCACGACGGCACCGGGCACGATGCCGCCGCCGAGCACCCGGTCGAGCTCGTCGAGGCCGGTGGGCCGGGACTGCGAGGACCGGACGTCGACCTGGCCGATCGGCAGGGCCGGAGCGCTCACCGCGCCCGCCGTGACCACCCGCGCCGGGGTGGCCGAGCCCGCCTCGGTGACCGTGCCCCACGCCTGGCACTCGCCACAGCGCCCCACCCACTTGGAGGTCTGCCAGCCGCAGTCGGAGCAGCGGTAGGTGGCCTTCGCCGTCTTCGCCTTCGCCATGCGCGAAGCGTAGAGGGTGCCGCCGACAATCCCCGTGGTCCGCGCCGGGTTCTCAGTCGGTCACGGTCTTGCGGGCCCGTTCGATCAGGTCGCCGAGGTGATCGGAGACGACGCTCGGCCGCTCCAGCATCGCCATGTGGCCGGCCCCCGGGACGACCTCCAGGCGCGCCGACGGCACGCGGGTGGCGATCCGCAGGCTGTGCTCGACCGGGGTGAGCGCGTCGTGCTCCGCGCCGATGACCAGGGTGTCGGCCCGGCCCAGGGCGGCGCAGTCGCTGATCTCCCGGTGCGTGATCATCGAGCGGAAGAAGTCGGTGAGCGCGTCCATCCGGGTCTCGGTCATCATCTGCTCGGCGAACGCGACCGCGGCGGGGGAGGCGTCCGGGCCGAACGCGATCAGGTCCTCGATCAGCATCGAGCCGTCCCGGCCGAGGTGCCGGACCTTCTCGATCAGCGGGGACCCGGCGCCGGCCGCGCGCAGCGCGCGGGGGAGCACCCGGTGGGTGCCGCGCGCCAGCAGCGCGGGCAGGCCGAGATCGACCTCGCCGAGCCCGCCCGAGGAGGTGCACAGCAGGCCGGCCGCGACGATCTTGCGGCCGATCAGGTCGGGGTGCCGGTCGGCGTACCGCATGACCGTCATGCCGCCCATGGAGTGCCCGACCAGCACCACCGGGGTGTCCTCGGGGACGGTCCGCTCGATCACCGCGGCCAGGTCGCCGGCGAGCCCGGGGAGGGCGTAGCCGTCGCGGGCGCCGCCGTCGGAGCGGCCGTGCCCGCGCTGGTCCCAGAAGACCAGCCGGCCGAGGCCGCGCAGCGCCTTGCGCTGGAAGTGCCAGGAGTCCTGGGTGAGCGTCCAGCCGTGCGAGAAGACCACGGCCAGGTCGGTGCGGTCGGCGCCGTCGATCTCGGCGTACAGGCGGGTGCCGTCGCCCGCGCGCACCGGCACGGGACGCCCGCGCAGCGAGCCGAACGGCTCGCCCGCGTAGGGGTCGGGCCGGAGCTGGAGCCGGCGCACGGCGCGGCGCTGCGCGGCGAGCCCGGCTCCGGCGGCGCCCGCGCCGAGCGCGGTCGCGGCAAGGATGGTGCGGCTCGTCCTGGCGGCACGGCCCATGGTCGGTCCTCCCCCTCCGGCGTCTGCGCGGCCATTGTTGTACAGCGGGTCAGTAGCGGCCAGGGTGGATTCCCGAATGTGACCAACCCGTCAGTAACTTCAAGGGCAACGCCACCACAGATTCACCGCGTAGTCCACCTCCAGCCCGGGATGCTCGCGCAGGCACGCGGCGGCCAGCTCGGCGGGGAACTCGATCCGCAGCACCGCGGCCAGGTCGTCCCGGCTCTGGAACGACCAGCGGATCATCAGCGGCTCGCGGGAGAATCCGCGCCGCGACCAGAACCGCTCGACGGCCCCCGGGTCGTAGGACGGCAGGCTCCGCCGGAACCAGCCGCCGAAGGTGGACCGGGTCGCGTCGTTGTCGATGACGAAGATGGCGCCGCCGCGCCGCACCACGCGGTCGAGCTCGGCCAGCCCCGGCTCGCAGCCGGGCCCGAAGAAGTAGGCCCAGCGGACGTGCACCACGTCGACCGACGCGTCCGGCAGCGGCAGCGCCTGTGCCGCGCCGACGCGCACCGCGACGTTCGGCAGCCCGCGGACGCGCCGCCGGGCCGCCGCCGCGAGCCCGGCGTGCGGTTCCACCCCGACCACCCGCGCCGCGTCCCGCGCGAAGGCGGGCAGGTGGTAGCCGGTGCCGCAGCCGAGGTCGAGCACCGTCGCGCCGTCCCACGGGCGGATGGCGCGCATCGCCGACTCCAGCGTCCCGTCCGGGTCGGCGGCGCGGTTCTCGATCTCGTACAGCTGCGGGGCGTTCCAGATGTTGGGGCTGGGGACGGCGCCCGATGCGATCTCCACCATGACCAGCAGAGCGTATCCATCGGCGCCGTCAAGAAATCAGGATCACGCCGAGCCGGAGGGCGCTCGGCCGCCGCGGGCGCATAGGCTTTCCCACGAGTACAGCCGAAAATGCCCGACCCCACGAACATCGCCCTGACGACCATCTGGCGAGGGAGCCTTGACCCCGCAGCACAACGGTGCCGTTACCCCGGTCATCCGCGTCCCGGACGCGCCGATCACGCTCTCCACCGCGTCGGTCTATCCGGAGAAGGTGCCGAGCGCCTTCGAGACGGCCGCGCTGCTGGGATACGACGGCATCGAGGTGATGGTCTCCACCGACGCCTCCTCGCAGGACCTCAACGTGCTGCGCCGGCTCTCCGAGTACCACCAGGTCCCGATCAAGTCGATCCACGCGCCCTGCCTGCTGCTGACCCAGCGGGTCTGGGGCCGCGAGCCCTGGGGCAAGCTGGTGCGGTCCAAGGAGGTCGCCGAGGAGCTCGGCGCCGAGGTCGTGGTGGTGCACCCGCCGTTCCGCTGGCAGCGCGAGTACGCGCGGGAGTTCGTCGAGGGGCTGGCCCGCATGCAGGACGAGACCGACGTCCTCTTCGCGGTCGAGAACATGTTCCCGCTGAAGGCGCGCGGCGCCGAGGCCGGCATGTACCTGCCCGACTGGAACCCCGTCGACCAGGACTATCCGTACGTGACCCTCGACCTGTCGCACACCGCGGTCTCGGGGTCCGACGCGATCGAGATGGCCGGGCTGCTCGGCGACCGGCTGCGGCACCTGCACCTCGCCGACGGCCTCGGCACCACCAACAAGGACGAGCACCTGGTGCCGGGACGGGGCGGCCAGCCGTGCGGACCGATCCTGGAGACGCTCGCCGACGGCGCGTTCCGCGGCCACGTCGTCCTGGAGGTCAACACCCGCCGCGCCGCCTCCCGGGCCGAGCGGACCGAGGACCTGGCCGAGGCCCTCGCCTTCGCCCGCCTGCACCTGGCCGCCGCCGACCGCACCTGGGAGGTCACCCCGGGCGGTGAGGTCTCCCCTCGGAGCACGCGGTGAGCGAGGCGGCGCGTCCGCCGGCCGGGCCCGCTGCCGCGAGGCCGGGACGGGGCCCCGGGCGCCGTCCCGGGCCGACCGAGACCCGCGAGGCGATCCTGGCCGCGGCGCGCGGGCTGTTCGCGGAGAAGGGCTACGACGGCGCCTCGCTGCGCGCCATCGCGCGGGCCGCCGGGGTCGATCCCGCGCTGGTGCACCACTTCTTCGGCAACAAGGAGGGCGTGTTCGTCCAGGCCATGCGGTTCCCGGTCGATCCGTCCCGGCTGCTGCCGAGGATCATGGCGGCGCCCGCGGAACGGCGCGGCGAGGCGCTGGCGCGCACGTTCCTGGAGGTCTGGGGCGACGAGGATCGCCGCGCGCCGATCCTGGCCATGCTCCGCTCGGCGATGACCAACGAGCGGGCCGCCGCGATGATGCGCGAGTTCGTGGTGACCGAGCTGTTCGCGCGCGCGGGCGAGGCGCAGGGCATCCCGGCGCTCCGGGTGAACGCCGCCGCGGGGCAGCTCATCGGCGCGATGATCCTGCGGTACGTGCTGCGGGTGGAGCCGATCGCCTCCGCCTCCGAGGACGAGCTCGTCGCGCTCCTCGGCCCGACGCTCCAGCGCCACCTCACCGAAGGACCGCCTGACGGCGACGGCTGAACCGCCGTCCCGTCCCCTCCTCTCCCTCCCATGCGTCCCCTGGGCCCTCGCCCTGGGGATTTTGGTGTTTCCGGACGTCCGCTCCGCCCGCTCTCCTTGACCGGGCCGGTTCGGCGATCTAAATTCAACACATGATGAGTTCAGTTCCAGCGGTCAGCGTCCGCGACCTCCGGGTGGAGCGCGGCGGCCGGGACGTCCTGTACGGGATCGGCTTCGAGGCGGCCCGCGGCTCGCTGCTCGGACTGCTCGGCCCGAGCGGCTGCGGCAAGACCACCCTGATGCGGGCCCTGGTCGGGGTGCAGATCGTCAAGAGCGGCACGGTGACCGTGCTCGGCGAGCCGGCCGGCTCGCCCGCGCTGCGCCGCCGCGTCGGGTACGCCACCCAGGCGCCCGCCGTCTACGGCGACCTCAGCGTGGGCGAGAACCTGCGGTACTTCGCCGCCGTCCTCGGCGCGCCCCGCTCGGACCCCGCCCGGGTGGTCGACGAGGTCGGGCTCGGCCGGCACCGCGACCAGGTCGCGGCGACCCTGTCCGGCGGACAGCTCACCCGGGTCAACCTCGCCGTCGCCCTGCTCGGCGGCCCCGAACTGCTCGTCCTGGACGAGCCGACCGTCGGCCTGGACCCGGTGCTGCGCCAGGAGCTGTGGGAGCTGTTCCGCGAGCTTGCGGGCCGCGGCACCACCCTCATCGTGTCCAGCCACGTCATGGACGAGGCGGGCCGCACCGACCGGCTGCTGCTGATGCGCGAGGGCCGCGTCCTGGCGGACGGCGCGCCCGAGTCCCTGCGGTCCCGCACCGGGGCCGCCGACCTGGAGGGGGCCTTCCTCCGGCTGATCACCGAGCGCGGCGGGAGCACGGCATGAGCCTCACGATCACCCTCGCCACGACGCGCCGCATCCTGGTGCAGCTCCGCCACGACCGCCGCACCCTGGGACTGCTGGTCGGCGTGCCCAGCCTGCTGATGATCCTGCTGCGGTACGTCTTCGACCGGCCCGAGACCTTCGACCGGGTCGGGCCGATGCTGCTCGGCGTGTTCCCGTTCGTGATCATGTTCATCGTGGCCAGCGTCGGCACCTTGCGCGAGCGCACCGGCGGCACGCTGGAACGGCTGATGACCACGCCGCTCGGCAAGCTGGACCTGCTGTTCGGCTACGCGCTGGCCTTCGGCCTGATCGCCCTGGTCCAGGTCGGCGTGGTGCTGCTGATCTCGCTGACCTGGCTCGGCCTGGACCTGGCCGGGCCGGTGTGGGCGCTGGTCCTGGTGGCGGTGCTGGACGCGCTGCTCGGCATGGCGCTCGGCCTGTTCGCCAGCGCGTTCGCGCGCACCGAGTTCCAGGCGGTCCAGTTCATGCCCGCGTTCGTGCTGCCCCAGGCGCTGCTGTGCGGGCTGATCATGCCGCGCGACCAGATGGCGTCCTGGCTGGAGGCGATCTCCCGGGTGCTGCCGCTGACCTACGCGGTGGACGCGATGCAGGAGGTGAGCCGCGAGACCGGCTTCACCGGTTCCCTGGCCGTCGACCTGGCGGTCATCGCCGGGTGCGCGCTGCTGGCCCTGATGCTCGGAGCGGCCACGCTGCGCCGCCGTACCCCCTGAACCGGCCCGTCCGGCGGGCCGCGCCCCCTCGACCGGACCCGTCCGGCGGTCCTCGTGCCCCGATCCGGACACCCAGGCGAAAGCGGCGATTCCCGATGGGGTCCTGCTGGTAGCTTCGGCGCCATGAGCCCCGTGAACCCGTCCGGCCCTCCGGCGCCGCAGCAACCCGCAGGCGCGCAGCCGCAAGCGGCGGACCCGGTCATGCCGGGCCGGCCCGGTCCGGACGACGCGAACGCCTTCTGGGGCGAGGGCGGGTCCGGCGGCGAGGGCGGCGAGGCCGGGTCCGGCGGCGACGGGCACCGGCGCCGGAAGCGCCGCTGGCCGCGGGTCCTCATCGCCGTGGGCGTCTTCGTCGCACTGATCGTCGCCGGTACCGGCGCCCTCCTGTGGCAGCGGCAGTCGTCCTACAACGGCAACATCGACCGGGTGCACGGCGTCATGCCCGGCGGGCAGCGCCCCGGGCCCAACGTGACCGGCACCGAGAACTGGCTGCTCGTCGGCTCCGACACCCGCGCCGACGCCGGCACCACCGGCGACGGCAACGACGTGTGGAAGCCCGGCGGGCAGCGGTCCGACACCATCATGCTGCTGCACCTCCCGGCCGACCGCAGCAAGGCGTACGTGATCTCGTTCCCGCGCGACTCGTGGGTGAACATCCCCGGCTACGGCGCCCAGAAGATCAACGCGGCGTTCTCCTTCGGGGGCCCGAAGCTGCTCATCGAGACCGTGGAGCACCTCACCGGTGCCCGCGTCGACCACTTCGGCGCGATCGACTTCGCCGGGTTCAAGACGATGACCGACGCGCTCGGCGGCGTCGAGATCGACATCAAGCAGAGCGTCTACGACCCCGCCCGCAAGGTGAACTGGACGGCGGGCCGGCAGACGCTGGACGGCGAGAAGGCCCTACTGTTCGTCCGGCAGCGCTACAACCTGCCGAACGGCGACTTCGACCGGATCAGGCGGCAGCAGGCGTTCCTCGGTGCGCTGGCGAAGAAGGCCGCGAACGGCGGCACGGTCAGCAACCCGCTCAAGCTCGACCGGTTCCTGTCGGCGTTCACCAAGTCGATCAGCGTGGACGACGGCGTCTCGGCCGGCAAGCTGCGCTCGCTGGCGGTCAGCCTGCGCGGCATCCGGGCCGGCGACGTGCAGTTCCTGACCGCGCCCAACAAGGGCAGCGCGCAGCGCGGCAAGCAGAGCGTGGTGCTGCTCGACAAGGCCAAGTCGTCCGCCCTGTTCGAGGCCGTGAAGACCGCCGAGATGGCCGACTACGTCAAGCGGTACGGCGGGGTCAACAGCGTCGGCACCGTCTCCTGAGCGCCGTCCGGGCGGGGCGTAGCCTGGGGACACAGGGACGACGCCGCCCCTGTGGACAAGGGGTGTGAAGTGCTTCGTCAGGCCCTGCTCGCGGCCTCACGCAGCGTTGGCGCGCGCAGGCTCGTGAACACCACGCCCTTCGGCCGCGACGTCGTCCGGCGGTTCATCGCGGGCGAGACGATCGACGACGCGCGGCGCGTCACCGAGGAGCTGACCGCGGAGGGCCTGCTGGTGAGCCTGGACGTCCTCGGCGAGGACGTCCAGGACGCCCGCCAGGCCGCCAGGACCACCGCGCAGTACGTCGAGCTGCTCGAAGGGCTGGGCGCGGCCGGGCTCGGCACCCGCGCCGAGGTCTCGCTGAAGCTCACGGCGGTCGGCCAGCCGGTCGACGACGCCCTCGCGCTGGAGAACGCCCGGCTGGTCTGCTCTGCCGCCCGCTCCGCGAGCACCACCGTCACCGTCGACCTTGAAGGCTTCTCCACGGTCAGGTCCACGCTCCTCACGGTGCAGGAGCTGCGCCGCGACTTCCCCGAGACCGGCGCGGTCGTCCAGTCGTACCTGCGCAGGGCCGAGGAGGTGTGCGCCGAGCTGGCGTTCGAGGGTTCCCGCGTCCGGCTGTGCAAGGGCGCCTACGCGGCGCCCGAGTCGGTGGCCTTCACCGACAGGGCCGAGGTCGACAAGTCGTTCGTGCGGTGCATGAAGGTCCTGATGGCGGGCAAGGGCTACCCGATGCTGGCCACGCACGACCCCCGGCTGATCGACATCGCCGGGGCGCTCGCGGTGCTGAACGGGCGCGACGCCGACACCTTCGAGTACCAGATGCTCTACGGCATCCGCCCGCAGGAGCAGCTGCGGCTGGCCGGGCAGGGCTCCCAGGTCCGCGTCTACGTCGCGTACGGAGCCGAGTGGTACGCCTACTTCATGCGCCGGCTGGCCGAGCGCCCGTCCAACCTCGGCTTCCTCCTGCGCTCGGTCGCCACCCGCGCGTAGTTGTTTTTCGCCCGGCCCGGTGCCCTCGCCTGGCGGCTCGGGCGCCGACCTGGCTTGGGCGAGCGCGACATCGCTTCGCGATCTGGCCCGTGAGGCTCGCCTCCGGCATCGCCCCACCGGCCAGGTAGCGCGCTCGCGCGAGGGTTGAGGCACTGTGAAGAGGTCCTGGCTGCGCTTGCCCGGCCCGGCTTCCTCGCCTGGCGGCTCGGGCGCCGACCGAGCTCGGAACGGAGCGCGCTGTCCTGGGCGTGGCGGGCGATAGGGTGATGCGGTCGTTGAAACCCCACGTCAGGTATGCAAATGATCGCGATTCTGGGTGCCGGGAAGATGGGCGAGGCACTGCTGTCCGGGGTGCTCCGGGCCGGTCGCCGCCCGTCCGAGCTGATGGCGACCGCCCGCCGCGAGGAGCGCGGCGCGCTGCTGCGCGAGCGGTACGGCATCGAGATCGTCACCAACGTCGAGGCCGCCGAGGCCGCCGAGACGCTGATCCTGGCGGTCAAGCCGCAGGACATGGGCGCCCTGCTGGACGAGGCCGGCCCGCGCATCCCGGCCGGCCGCCTGGTGATCTCGATGGCGGCCGGGATCACCACCGGATTCGTCGAGGAGCGGCTCCCGGCCGGCGTCCCGGTCGTCCGGGTCATGTCCAACACCCCGGTGCACGTGGACGAGGCGATGAGCGTCATCTCGGCCGGATCGCACGCCGCCGAGGAGCACCTCAAGCTCGCCGAGGAGCTGCTGTCCCCGGTCGGCAAGGTGCTGCGCATCCCCGAGTCGCTCCAGGACGGCGCCACCGCGCTGTCCGGAAGCGGCCCCGCGTACTTCTACTACCTGGTCGAGGCGATGGTCGACGCCGGCATCCTGCTCGGCATGCCGCGCGCCGCGGCGCTGGAGATGGTGATCCAGTCGGCCGTGGGCGCCGCGGTGATGCTCCGCGACTCCGGCGAGCACCCGGTGCTGCTGCGCGAGGCCGTCACCTCCCCGGGCGGGACGACGATCGCCGCCATCCGCGAGCTGGAGCGGCACGGGGTCCGCGCCGCCGTGCTGGAGGCCATCGAGGCCGCCCGCAACCGGGGCCGCGAGCTGGCCGGCGGCTGACGTCCGCCGCCGCGGGGACCCGCCGCCGGATCGGCGGCCCGGAGATTGAGCCGATCGGGGGCCCGCGGCCGTGTAAGAGGTATGGGTATTCTGCTCCGCGTGCTCGTGGCCGCGGGTCTCGTCGTCGACGCCGTCGTGCACTGGCGGTTCGCTCCCGACATGGCCTACGTGGAGGGCGGCGCGATCGGCGGTGATCTGCTGTTCCGCGTCCAGGGGGTGGTCGCGGCCGTGGTCGCGGTCCTGGTCCTGGTCGCGGCCCGCCGCTGGTCGTACGCGCTCGCGTTCCTGGTGGCGGCGAGCGCGGCCGGCGCCTTGCTGCTCTACTACTTCGTCGACGTGGGGGCGCTCTGGCCGCTCCCGGACATGCACGAGCCGGTCTGGTACTCCGACAAGACCATCAGCCTGGCCGGAGAGGGTGTGGCGGCGCTGGCGGCGCTGGCCGGTCTCCTCACCGTGCGGGGGAAGCGGTCGTCCCGCGAGCCGGAGAACGCCGCCCGCCTTTGAGGTCCTTCCGCGTCACCCGGATCTCGGTTGGCGAGGCACCTCCGCACGGCCGTGGTCCTGCCTACCCGCGGCCGTGCGGAGGTCACCTCAAGTTCGGACCGGCCCCACCCTCACGCGACGGCTCCCGTGCCGGCCGCGGCGGCGCCGGGCGCGGCGCCCGCGCGGGCTCCGGCGACGGCCGAGCCGATGAACCGGGCGGCCTCCCTCATCGCCGCGCTCGCCTCCGGGAGGACCCGGTTGAGGATCTGGAAGACGTGCATCTGGCCGTTCCAGACCTGGAGCTCGCAGTCGGCGCCGGACCGGATCAGGGCCTCGGCCAGCGCCTCCGCCTCGGGCCGCAGCACCTCGGCGCCGCCGACCTGGATCAGGATGGGCGGCGGATCCGTCCAGGGGGAGGTGAGCAGGGCCAGCCGCGGGTCGTCGAATCCGGCCGGCCCCACCACGAGACGGGCGATCCGGCGCGCCGCGTAGGCGCTGATGTACGGATCGCGGGCCTCCCGCTGGGCGCGCGTGGACAGCTCGCAGGTCAGGTCGACCCACGGGGAGAACAGGACCGCGCCGGCCGGGCGGGGCAGGCCGGTGCGGCAGACCTCGGCGGTCAGCGCGGCGGCCAGGTGCCCGCCCGCCGAGTCGCCCGCGATCACGATGCCGGCCGCGGGCACGCCGCGGTCCAGCAGCCAGCGGTACGCGGCGAGGGCGTCCTCCAGCGGCGCCGGGAAGGGGTGCTCGGGGGCCAGCCGGTAGTCGGGCGCCAGGACCGGCAGGCCGGTGTCGAGCGCCAGCCTGGACGTGATGGGCCGGTGCGTGCGGGGCGAGCACACCACGTACCCGCCGCCGTGCAGGTACAGGACGGCGCCGGGCGGTGGCCGCCCGTCGTCGGCGTCGCGGCCGACCACCCATTCGCCGACGACGCCGGGCCGTCCGGCCGGGCCCGCCTCGACCTGCGGGTCGTTCAGCGGGCGGACGGTCACCCGGGACGTGTGCCGCATCAGCAGCGCCGCGGCGTCGACCGTCGTGCGGGCGGTGCGGAGGCCGGCCGCGTGGCCCGGCACACGGTGGAGGAACGGCCGTACGCCGTACCAGAGGGCGCCGGAGATGGCACGGCTGCGGACGCTGGGGCCGCGTTCGTGGGACGGGAGCGGTGCGGCGGCGGCCCGGGGCACCGCGCGGGGGGCGGTGAGCGGTGTCACCTCCGCGGGCGCCCCGGAGAGGGGTCGAGAGTCCATCTGCACCCCGTGTGTCGTGTTTCCGTGGTGTTAAGGAGATGCCCGCAATCGGGCGATCGTTCACGTCACAACTTGGTTGCCGTCCGGCCGAACGGCCTTCGGTGTGACTCAGGCCACGCGGCCCCGCCATGCGGCGGGGCGATAGCGTGAGGGCCATGAGCAGCGCCGAGCCGCCCCCGTCCGCAGCGGACTGCGGGCTCCAGATCCTTTGGGACGACAGGCTCATCTCCTACGATTTCGGTCCCGGGCATCCGATGAACCCGGTCCGGGTCGAGCTGACCATGGCCCTGGCCCGCGAGCTCGGCGTCCCGGAGCTGCCCGGCGTGCGCGTCGAGACGTTCGAGGCCGCGGGCGACGACCTCCTCGAGCTGGTGCACGAGCCGGCCTACATCGCGGGGGTCAAACGCGCGGGCGCCACCGGCCTCCCCGAGCTGCGGTTCGGGCTCGGCAGTCCCGACAACCCGGTCTTCCCCGGCATGCACGACGCGTCCGCGCTGGTCGCGGGCGCCTCGGTCGCCGCCGCCGAGGCGGTCTGGACGGGCGCGGCCGGGCACGCCGCCAACATCTCCGGCGGGCTGCACCACGCGCTCAGCGGCGCCGCCAGCGGCTTCTGCGTCTACAACGACCCGGCGATCGCGATCGCGTGGCTGCTGGAGCAGGGCGCCGAACGGGTCGCCTACGTCGACGTCGACGTCCACCACGGCGACGGCGTCCAGGCGGCGTTCTACGACGACCCGCGGGTCCTGACGATCAGCCTGCACGAGACGCCGCGGACGCTGTTCCCCGGCACGGGCTTCCCCAGCGAGTCCGGCGGACGGGGCGCCGAGGGCACGGCGGTGAACGTGGCGCTCCCGCCCGGCACCGGCGACGCGGCCTGGCTGCGCGCGTTCGACGCCGTCGTCCCGCCGCTGCTGCGCGCGTTCCGGCCGCAGGTGCTGGTCACCCAGCACGGCGCCGACGGGCACGCGCTCGACCCGCTGGCCCACCTGATCCTCAGCGTCGACGGGCAGCGCACCGCGTACGCGATGCTGCACCGCCTGGCGCACGAGACGGCGGGCGGGCGGTGGGTGGTCACCGGGGGCGGCGGCTACGAGCTGGTGCAGGTCGTGCCGAGGGCGTGGACGCATCTGCTGGCCGAGGCCGCGGGCCGCCCGATCGACCCCGAGACGGCCACCCCCGAGGGGTGGCGCGAATTCGTGCGGAACCGGACCGGGGAGATCGCGCCGCGCCGGATGACCGATGGAACGAGTGTGGTGGAGGTGCGCACGTGGGGGAGCGGCTACGACCCGGCGAACCCGGTCGACCAGGCGGTGCTGGCGACCCGGCGGGTGGTGTTCCCCGAACACGGCCTGGATCCGATGACGGACCTGTGACCGGCGGGCCGGCGGTGCCGGCGCCGACCCGCGCGGAGCTGCGCGCCCACCTGGTCCGCACGATGATCGCCGGTGGTGTGGCCACCCCGCGGCAGAACAACCTGCTGCACTTCCGGCGGATGGCGAACGGGCTGCCCTACTACCAGTTCGGCCTCGAACTCGACCCGGCGTGGACCGAGCGCACGGTGCTGGCGATGATGGTCGAGCGCTGCGGCGTCGACCCCGACCCGATGCACCTGTACGGCGACGACACCATCGACCCCGACCTGACCATCGACGCGCTGGAGGCGATGGGCGACCGCGTCGGGCTCGCCGCGCGCCGCCGCGAGAACGTGGTGCTGGCCACCGGGCACCCGGCCAACCTCACCCCGCTCTACCAGGCGCTGGCCCGCGCGCTGGCCGGACGCGGCTGCCGGGTGCTGACGCCGTCCGGCGGCTGGACGTACCAGGCGATCGCCTACGGGCCCACCGAGCTGCGCCGGCTCGTCTACGCCCCGGGCGGCGTGGCGATGCTGGAGGACGACGGCGGGCGTACGCAGCACACCCACGACCCGGACGCGATGCAGGAGATGCTCGCCGCGCTGGCGCCCCGCACCCGGGCGTTCGATACCGGTGCCCGAGTGGAGTCCGCCAGTGAATCGAGCGATTGGCCGGATCTGGCCATCGCCGACCACGGCTGGGCGGGCGCCGCCGGTCAGGCCGGGATCGACACCGTGGGCTTCGCTGACTGTAACGATCCGGCCCTGTTCGCGGGCGCCGCCGAGGGCAAGATCGATGTGGTCGTGCCCCTTGACGACGGCATATACCCGCAGCACTACGCCCCGTTGACGGCGTTCCTGCTCGCCCGCGCCGGCCTGGGCTGATCTCCGTCCATCCGTTCCGGCGGCGGAGCCGGACACGGAGCGTCACCATGTGTGACGCGGCGGCCACTTCGGGGCGCATGCGCCCGCGCGGAGCCTTCGGCGACGTCTGAGTCGCAGGTCGTCGCGTGGTTTCGGCTCACAAGCGTTCGCCGCGCTACGCCCGGTGCCGTCATGTCCACGCTCTGTGCCGAAGTCCAGGTGTGGCCGCGGGGTCAGGACGGGACACGGAAATGGATGGGACTCCCCTCTTGCGACTGCCGATACACGATTTACGCTGGAGGAAGTACACGTGCGTGATCAAAGTCACCCAAAGGGCCGGTGCGCGGCACGTGTGGAAGAGGGCGTCCGATGAGCTCAGGCGAGCGACCTCTGAGTGAGGTCAGGTTCCTGACTGTGGCCGAAGTGGCGGCGGTGATGCGGGTGTCCAAGATGACCGTCTACCGTCTCGTCCACTCAGGCGAGCTGCCCGCGATCCGCGTGGGCCGTTCGTTCCGAGTCCCCGAGCAGGCCGTTCACGACTACCTGCGCGAAGCGTTCATCGAAGCCGGATAGCGTCCGCCCCCGCGTTCGCGGGGACGTTCCGGGGAGGGTGGCGGGGCAGAGTCTGTGCGCCTCGCCGCCGATCTCGAACCCGGCCGTGCAGGGGGCTCCGACGTGGATCTGGCGATCCGCGGCGGAAGCTGGGGAACAGTCCTCGCGCCAGCGGGGACGCGTCGAGGGAAGAAGACCGGCCGGCGACCGGCAGGCCGCCGGAACCGGTGTCCGGGCGCCCGGGGCATCGCCGATGCCCGCGGCGCACCGGGCGCCGGAGACGGTACCGGACAGGCACCGTGCGGAGCCGCCGGATGGCGGTGCCCGCCGGTGACCCTTCATGCCGGCGGAGGCGCCGGCCGTCGCGAACGGGTTCTCGCCGCGGTCCGCACGGCGTCGCCGAACGGCCCGTCGAGGCCCGTGAGAGGGCTGCGCGAGGGGCGTTCGGAGGACGCGCAGGGCGACCGTCACGGCGCCGCGGGTGACCGGCGGCATGACCGCCGCCAGTACAGCGGTACTCTTGGGCGGCGGACTGTGTACGCCCGTCGAGCCACGCTCGCATGCGTTACGCCCGTCTCCTGCACAACACCCGATTTTTGCCAAGCGAGGTCTCGTGGGCTCTGTCATCAAGAAGCGCCGCAAGCGGATGGCGAAGAAGAAGCACCGCAAGCTGCTCAAGAAGACGCGCATCCAGCGTCGCAACAAGAAGTAAGACGCCGGCCACTCAGCCGTAAGGGGTGGGGCGCACAGTGTCCTACATGCCCGCCGCCGCGGCCCGTGTCGTACTAGTCACGGGCGTCTCCCGTTTCCTGGGGGCGCGGGTCGCGAACACCCTCCAGGCCGACCCGGGCATCGAGCGGGTCATCGGCGTGGACACGGTCCCACCCTCGATGTCGCTCGGGCGCACCGAGTTCGTGCGCGTCGACATCCGCACGCCGGGCATCGCCAAGGTCATCTCCTCGGCCGAGGTCGACACGGTGGTGCACCTGAACCTGGTCTCCTCCCCGTCGGTGCCGCGGGCGAAGGTGAAGGAATTCAACGTCATCGGCACGATGCAGCTGCTGGCGGCGTGCCAGCGGTCGCCGGACATGCGCAAGCTCGTCGTGCGGTCCTCGGCCGCGGTCTACGGCTCCTCGCCGATGGACCCGGCGGTGTTCACCGAGCGCGACGAGCCGGTGGAGGCGCCCACCTCCGGGTACGCCAAGGACGCGGTCGAGGTCGAGGGCTACGTGCGGGGGCTGTGCCGCCGCCGCTCCGATCTGACCGTCTCGGTGCTGCGCTTCGCCAACTTCCTCGGGCCGGGGGTCGACTCCCCGCTGACCCGCTACCTGACCATGCCGGTCGTCCCGACGGTGCTCGGCTTCGATCCGCGCCTCCAGTTCGTGCACGAGGACGACGGCGTCGAGGTGCTGCGCCGGATGACCGTCGAAGACCATCCCGGCTGGTTCAACGTGGCGGGCGACGGCGTCCTGCTGCTGTCGCAGGCGCTGCGCCGGGCCGGCCGCCCGTACCTGCCGGTGCCCGCTCCGTCCCTGTCGGCGATCGGCGACATGGGGCGGCGGTTCGCCGGGCTGTCGGGCTTCTCACCCGAGCTGCTGCGCTGGCTCACCTACGGCCGGGTCATCGACACCGGCGCGCTGATCGACGAGCTGGCCTGGCGGCCCAAGTACGAGTCCGCCGCCGCGTTCGCCGACTTCGTCTCGGCCCGGGAGCTCGGCCGCGGCGGTCCGCTCCACCTTTTCGACCGGCTGTCCGGCCTCATCGGCCGTGGCTGAGGTGGCCGGCGGCTCACGAGGAGGCCCGCGAGGATGAACGCCCACCGCGAGGAGCGGTCCGACGACGGGCTGGAGCGCAAGATCGCCTCCGGGCTGGCGTTCCTGCGGCGGCGCATCGCCGGCGAGTACGAGGTCGACGAGTTCGGCTTCGACCCCGAGTTCAACGGGACGGTCCTGCTCCCGGTCGCGCGGGCGCTGTACGAGCACTGGTTCCGCACCGAGGTGTTCGGGCTGGAGCACGTCCCCGAGAAGGGCGGCGCGCTGATCGTCGCCAACCACTCGGGCACCGTGCCGCTCGACGGGATCATGCTGTCGGTGGCGGTGCACGACGGCGCCGACCGGCGGCTGCGGCTGCTCGGCGCCGATCTCGTCTACCAGATGCCGCTGCTGGGCCACCTGTCGCGCAAGGCCGGGCACACCCTGGCCGGCCCCGCCGACGCCGCGCGCCTGCTCGGCAAGGGGGAGCTGGTCGGCGTGTTCCCGGAGGGCTTCAAGGGCGTCGGCAAGCCGTTCGCCGACCGCTACAAGCTCCAGCGCTTCGGCCGCGGCGGCATCGCGCAGACCGCGCTGCGGGCCGGCGTCCCGATCATCCCCGCGGCGATCGTCGGGGCCGAGGAGATCTACCCCAAGATCGCCGACTTCCGCCCGCTGGCCCGGCTGCTCGGCCTGCCCTACTTCCCGATCACCCCGACGTTCCCGCTGCTGGGCGTGGCGGGGCTGCTGCCGCTGCCGTCCAAGTGGATGATCCAGTTCGGCGAGCCGATGTCGCTGGCGGAGTACGACGCGGACGCGGCCGACGACCCGATGACGGTCTTCAACATCACCGACCACGTCCGGGAGAACGTCCAGCAGATGCTGTACGACACCCTCCTGCGCCGCGGCCCCGCGTTCCTCTGAGTCGCCGCCGCCCCGCCGTCCCGGGGCACCGCCAGGCACCCCAGGGGAAGCTCAGCCGCGGTAGTGCTTGCGGAGGGCGATGCCCGCGGCGACGCCGCCGGCCAGGGCGCCCGCGCCCGCGGCCGCGGGCAGCGCGACCATGGTGACCTTGCGCCCGGTCCGGAAGTCGTGGATCGGCCAGCCGTGTTCCTTGGCATGGTCGCGCAGGTCGGAGTCGGGATTGACGGCGTGCGGATGGCCGACCGCGGTCAGCATCGGCAGGTCGTTGATCGAGTCGCTGTAGGCCGAGCAGCGGGCCAGGTCGAGGCCCTCGCGCTGGGCCAGCGCCCGCACCGCCTCGGCCTTGGCGGGGCCGTGCAGCAGGTTGCC
This sequence comes from Actinomadura xylanilytica, assembly GCF_030283145.1. Taxonomy (GTDB): domain Bacteria; phylum Actinomycetota; class Actinomycetes; order Streptosporangiales; family Streptosporangiaceae; genus Spirillospora; species Spirillospora xylanilytica. The sequence goes on along the minus strand of NZ_JASNWE010000008.1, from coordinate 108,928 downwards.
GACGAGCCGTCCGGTGTAGAGGCCGTCGCGGGCCTCGGCGACGGTGCCGAGCGCGCCGGTGAGGCCGAGCCGCCGCGCGATGGTGCGCGCCACCTCGACCGGCGTGGCGGTGACCAGCCAGACCTGCTGGCCCGCGTCCAGGTGCTGGAGGGCCAGCGACCGGGTGCCGTGCCAGATCCGGTCGGCCATCACCTCGTCGTAGATCTCCTCGCTGAGCTGGACGATGCCGGCGACCTTCTGCCCGGCCACGAAGGCGAGCGCGGCCTCCTTGGCGCTGCCGATGTGCTCGGAGTTCTCGGTGCCGCGCAGCCGGAAGGCGGCCTGGCCCCAGGTGAACATGGCCAGGTCGCGCAGGGTGAACAGCTTGCGGGAGGCCAGCCCGCGCGCGAAGTAGTAGATCGACGCGCCGCGCATCATCGTGTTGTCGACGTCGAAGAACGCCGCGGCCGAGGGGTCGGGCGCGGGGAGCGGGCCGGGGTCGGTCGCCGCGGCGGCGGCGGCCTCCCCGGCGCTCACGTGGTCGGTCTCTCGGCCGCGCTGCCAGAATCGCCGCATGGGCCAGAGCCTAGTCAACCGGCTCGCGGTGCCCGCCGGTCCGCCGGGGAATGCGATAGTCCTCACGCCGTTCGGTGTTCCGATCGGCGTTCCGGCCGGAACTCCGGTCGGCGGCCTCGGCCACGAGCCGTTCGCGCAGGACGGCGCGGAAGACGGGGTCCGGGTCGGCCTCGCGCATCTGCATGCGGAGCCGGTTCAGCGGATTGCGGTCCTCGGCGGTGCTCCTACCGTGCAGTTTGATCATCCTTTTTGTCCGCCCCATGCAACGTTCCCTGAAAATTGCTCTCCCAGCCGCACAACGAGCGGGCCGCACGAGGGGTTACGGCCGGGTTCGGGCCGCCCCGAACGAAGATCGTTTCAGTAGCGCAGATCGGCGGGCAGCGCCCGCGCCAGCGACCGCACGGCGCGATACTGCAAGGCCTTGATCGCGCCGGTCTTCTTGCCCATCACCAGCGCGGTCTCGGCCACGCTGAGGCCGTGCAGGAAGCGCAGCACCACGCACTCCTGCTGCTCGGAACCGAGTTGCCGGACGGCCGTCAGGAGGGTCCGGTTCGTCATCGAGTCGAGCACCGCCCGCTCGGGTCCCTCCTGAAGACGGTCGGGCTCCAGCAGCTCGGCCGTGCAGATCTCCAGTCGGTAGCGGCTGGACTTGAAATGGTCGGCCACCAGGTTACGGGCGATCGTCACCAGCCAGGCCCCGAAGTCCTTGCCCTGCCAGTTGAAATCGCTCATCCGGCGCAGCGCCCTGAGGAAGGTCTCGCTGGTGAGGTCCTCGGCCAGCGCGTGCGCGCCGACGCGGTAGTAGACGTAGCGGTAGACCAGGTCGACATAGTGGTCGTAGAGGCGGCCGAACGCGTCAGCGTCGCCGTCCCTGGCCCGCAGGACCAGCGCCTTCAGCATCTCGGCGCGGTCTTCGGCGTCCGCGCTCCGGGCGTGGCGGGGAAGCGTGAGGACCTGGGCGTTGATGGCCAGGCTGCTCATGCGGCTCTCCTCGGGGGGCTTACGCGACCACCGGCATGGGTTGCCACTCTAGGTACCGGCGGGTACGGCAGGCAATGGCGGGCGCTTCGCGATGTCCCGGCGGACACTATTCCGGGACGTGTTCGCAGGAGTGGTTACCCCTCAGCGCCCCGCATCGGGCACCATGGGGCGCGATGGTCGACGGAGCTCTCGCGCTGCTGGCGACCCTGGGGGCCCTGGCGGCCACAGGGTTGCTGGTCACGCGCGCCTACAAGGACCGGCTGCTCTACCTGATCGCCTGGTCCCTCACCCTGGTCGGGCTCTCCATCGCGCTGGCCGCGATGACGGTGGGCTTCTTCGCGGGTTTCAACGGTCCGATGTTCCGGGTGCTGGAGCTCGGCGCGGCCCTGGTCGGGCCGGTCTGGCTGGCCCTCGGCATGATCGAGCTGATCGCGCGGTACGTGCAGGTGCGCTTCGCGGCGTGGCTGTTCGCGGTGTCGTACACGGTCGTCGCGATGGTCATCCTGATGGTCGACCCGCTGACCGGCTCGTTCGCCAAGAAGCTGCCCAAGCCCGGCGATACCTACGACGCGCTGCCCCGGCTGCTGATCGACGGCGGCCACGTGGTCGCCGTGATCGCGCTGGTGGGGTGCACCGGGGTCACCGCGTGGCTGGCGAGCAAGCAGGACCGCGAGGCGGGCGAGCTGCTCATCCCGATCGCGTTGGTCGCGCTCGCCGGGGTGCTGGTGGTGAGCGGCACCCGGGGGTTCCTGCCGGGCCCGCTCGCGGTCATCGCGCTCGGTGCCGCCGCCGGGCTGGTCTGGTACGGCGCGATGCGCACGATCCCGGTGTACGACGACGAGGGCTACGACGGCGAGCCGTTCGACGGCGAGGACCCGGCCACGGGCTACGAGGAGCAGGGCCACAACGCCCCGCCGCCGCCCGAGCCGGCCGCGGCCCCGGCGGGGATGCCCGCGCCCCAGCGGGGCGACCTGCGCTTCCCCGATCCGTCCGCGGCCGAGGAGATGCGGTTCCCCGAGGCGCCGCCGCCGACGACGGTCGACGGCATGCGGAGCGCCCCGGTGCCCGAGCAGGCGATCCAGGCCGCGTCCGGTATCCCAGGGCTGCCGGCCGGGCTGCCCGGTGCCCTCCCCGGCGGTCCGCCGGGCCGGAGCGCCGGCGACCTCTCCGCGGCCTGCGGGCAGATCACCGTCTACACGCTGCTGGAGGGGCGGGAGGACGCGTTCGACCGGCTGACCGACGACCTGGTCAAGGGTGCCCGCGGTGCCGAGCCCGACACGGTGGTCTTCGCCTGCCACGAGGTGGTGAACGCCCCCACCCCGCAGCGGATCTTCTACCAGCTCTTCCGCGACGAGGCGGCGCTCGCCGCGCACCGGCGGCTGCCGCACCTCAAGCGCTTCACGGCCGAGTCGCGTCCGCACGTGCTCGCCACCAACGTCGTCGAGCTGAGGCTCGGCGCGGGCAAGGTGCCGCTCCCTCCGCCGAGCGCGTCCGAGAAGCGGCGGTGAGCCGCAGGTGAACGGGCCGGTGGACGAGGTGGCGAGCCGGACGGCCGGCGGCGCGGACATCACGATCACGTTGCTCGGCAAGCCGGGCTGCCACCTGTGCGACGACGCCCGCACGGTGATCGAGCGGGTCGCCGCCGACCTCGGCGTGGCCTGGACCGAGCGCGACATCACGCGGTCCGAGGACGACACCCGGGAGTACTGGGAGCAGATCCCGGTCACGCTGATCAACGGCGTCCAGCACGACTTCTGGCGGGTGGACGAGGCGCGGCTGCGCGCCGCCCTCGCGGAATTGCAGAAATCACACTGAGCCGCCGCTAATCGCTGGATGACCAGAAATCCCGGAAATCGGGAATCGCGGGATGTCTGGTCGGTCACACCCCGGGCCGCGCCGCCGTCCACCACCCGGACCGGCGGGAACCACCCTGGTCAGGGCTTACGGCGGTTCGCCGGACCTCTTCGCGGATGCGGTAACCGGGGGGTGACTTTGTGCGCGTATTCACAAAGGCTTAACCTGGGGAACAGCCCTGGGGCGGTCGGGCCGCGGCTGCGAAGCCCGGCGGCGGCCCGCCGGGGTGAGGGGTTCTCGGGCCCCGCCCTCAGCGTCGAGCCCCGAAGAGCAGGCCGTGACCTCACGACAGACCCGCCCCCGTGACCGTGCGGACCGCGGCATTCCCGAAGCCACCGTGGCGCGGCTCCCGGTCTACCTGCGGGCGCTGTCCAGCCTCCAGGAGCGGGGCGTCGCCACCGTGTCGTCGGAGGAACTGGCCGCCGCCGCCGGCGTCAACTCCGCCAAGCTCCGCAAGGACCTCTCGCACCTCGGCTCGTACGGCACCCGCGGGGTCGGCTACGAGGTCGAATACCTCGTCTACCAGATCTCCCGCGAGCTCGGCCTGACCCAGGACTGGGCGGTGGCCATCATCGGGGTGGGTAACCTGGGCCGGGCGCTGGCCGGGTACGGCGGTTTCGCCTCGCGCGGCTTCCGGGTGGCCGGCCTGCTCGACGCCGATGAGGGCATCGTCGGCCAGGAGATCTCCGGGATGACCGTGGTCACCATCGACCGGCTGGAGGACGTCATCGCCGAGGGCGGCGTGTCCATCGCGGTGATCGCCACCCCCGCGGGCGCGGCCCAGGGGGTCTGCGACCGGGTGGTGGCGGCCGGCGTGACGAGCGTCCTCAACTTCGCGCCCGTGGTGCTCTCGGTGCCGGAGGGGGTCGACGTGCGTAAGGTCGACCTGTCCATCGAGCTGCAGATCCTGGCGTTCCACGAGCAGCGCAAGGCCGGGGGGCCCGGCGACTACGAGCCGTTGACCAGCGGCGGCACGCCCCCTGGTCCCACGCAGTACGTAGAGGCGGTAGCAGAGGCATGAGTCGCGGTGAGACCGGTGGGATCGAGCGCGGTGTGATCGAGCACGGTGTGATCAAGCGCGGTGGGCCGGATCGTGGTGGGCCGAGGGGGCGCGTGCGATGAGCGTCCTGGTGGTGGGCCTCAGCCATCGGAGCGCGCCGGTGGCCCTGCTCGAGCGGGCGGCGGTGGCCGGGGACGACCTCGGCAAGCTGCTGCACGCCGTGCACGACTCCGAGAACGTCGCCGAGACCGCGATCGTCTCGACCTGCAACCGGGTCGAGGTCTACGCCGTGGTCGACCGGTTCCATGGCGGGGTGTCGCTGATCTCCGAGCTGCTGGCGCTGCACTCGGGCGTCCCGCTCGACGACCTGTCCCGGCATCTGTACGTCCACTATGAGGAACGCGCGATCCAGCACGCGTTCTCGGTGGCCTGCGGCCTGGAGTCCATGGTCGTCGGCGAGGGCCAGATCCTCGGGCAGATCCGGCAGGCGTTCCGGCTCGCCCAGGACGAGGACACCCTCGGCCGCGAGCTGCACGACGTCCTCCAGCAGGCGCTGCGGGTCGGCAAGCGGGCCCACCACGAGACCGGCATCGACAAGGCCGGGGCGTCCCTGGTCAGCGTCGGCCTCCAGGTCGCGTCCGGGCACCTCGGCCCGCTGGACGGGGTGCGCGCGCTGGTGGTGGGCGCGGGCTCGATGAGCTCGCTGGCCGCCGCCACGCTGAGCCGGGCCGGCGCCCGCGAGGTCGTGGTGGCCAACCGCACCTTCGACCGCGCGGCGCGGCTGGCCGAGTCGCTCGACGTGCCCGCGCGCGCGATCGGGCTGGACGATCTCGGCGCCGCGCTGGCGGGCGCCGACCTGGTGGTGTCGTGCACCGGCGCCGCCGGGCTGGTGCTCACGGCCGCGCGCCTCGCCGAGCACGGCGTGGGCGCCGACGGCCGGTCCCGGTTCTTCCTCGACCTGGCCCTGCCGCACGACGTCGACCGGGCCGTCCGCGGCCTGCCCGGCGTCGCGCTCGCGGGGCTGGACGACCTGCGCACCGCCCAGGAGGCGGCCAAGGCGATCGGGCCCGAGGCCGAGGAGGCCGTGCGGCGCATCGTCTGCGACGAGGTCGCCGCGTTCCTCGGCGCCGCCCGCGCCGCCGCCGTCGCGCCCACCGTGGTCGCGCTGCGCAGCAAGGCCGCGGGCGTCGTCGACGCCGAGCTGGCCCGCCTCGCCGGGCGGCTGCCCGAGCTCGACGACCGGGCCCGCAAGGAGATCACCCAGACCGTGCGGCGCGTGGTCGACAAGCTGCTGCACGCGCCGACCGTGCGGGTCAAGGAGCTGGCCGCCGCGCCGGGCGGCGACACCTACGCCGACGCGCTGCGCGAGCTCTTCGACCTCGACCCGAAGGCCCCGGAGGTGGTGGCGCGGGCCGACCTCGCCGACGCGGGGGACGGGGCGCCGTCCGTCCAGGCGGGCGCCGGGTGCGCCGACGCCGACTGCGTGAGCCCGTCCTCAGGGCCGGGCCCCGGGGGCGTCGACGCCGAGACGGTCAACGCCCAGGCCGCGAGCGTCCGGGCGGTGAGCGCCAGGGACGTGGCGCCGGGTGCCGGTGTCGCGGTGCCGGGCGCGGGGCGGGCCGGCGAGGGCGTGGGAGAGCAGACGTGAACGAGAGCGGGCGGGACACCGTCCGAGCACAGGCGAGCGGAGCGAGGCTATGACCATTTCAGGCAAGGGCCCGTTGCGGCTCGGCACCCGCAAGAGCCTGATGGCCACCACCCAGTCCCAGCTTGTCGCCGACGCATTGTCACAGCGCACCGGGCATGCCGTGGAGCTGGTCGGGGTAACGACCGAGGGTGATGTCTCCAAGGCTTTGCTCGCGCAGATCGGCGGCACCGGCGTCTTCGTCAACGGGCTCCGGGAGAAGCTGCTATCCGGCGAGGTGGATTTCGCGGTGCACTCGCTGAAGGACCTGCCGACCGGACCGGCCGACGGGATCGTGCTCGCGGCGACGCCGCGCCGCGACGACCCGCGCGACGCGCTGTGCGGCCCGTCCAAGCTGGCCGACCTGCCGTCCGGCGCGCGGATCGGTACCGGCTCGCCGCGCCGTGAGGCGCAGTTGCGCGCGCTGCGGCCCGATCTGGAGGTGGTGCCGATCCGCGGCAACGCCGAGACCCGGCTGCGCAAGGTCACCGATGGTGAGCTGGACGCGGTCGTGCTGGCGTACGCGGGGCTGCGCCGGATCGGCCGGCTGGAGGCGGTCGCCGAGGTCTTCGACCCCGACCAGATGCTGCCCGCGCCCGGCCAGGGCGCGCTCGCGCTGGAGTGCCGGGCCGACCGGGCCGACCTCCGCGCGCTGCTCGGAACGGTAGACGATCCGGCGACGCGGGCGGCCGTCACAGCCGAGCGCACGGTGCTGGCCGTCCTCGAAGCGGGATGTTCGGCGCCCGTGGGAACATACGCTGCCGAAGTAGAACAAAAGCTGCATCTAACCGCTTCCGTCGCAGCGACCGACGGGAGCAGGCAGATCAGGCTGTCCGCAAGCGGCCACCCGGATCAGGCCGAGGAGTTCGGGCGCGATCTCGCGCACCGGCTGCTCGGCCAGGGGGCCGACCAGTTGATGGGGGAGCGAGATTGAGCCCCGCTAGCCAGAGTCCCGCCGGCTCGACGACCGTCCGCCAGGCGGCCGGTCTCGGTACGGTCGTCCTCGTCGGCATGGGCCCGGGCGACCCGGGCCTGCTGACCCTGCGCGCCGCCGCCGAACTGGAGCGCGCCGACGTGGTCGTGGTCGACCGCGCCCGCTGCCACGACGAGTTCCTGTCCCACTGCCGCGCCGGCGTCGAGATCATCGACTCGGCCGGCGCCGACCCGGCCAAGCTGGCCGCGCGGGCCGCCAAGGCGGGCCGCCGGGTGGTCCGGCTGTTCCAGGGCGACCCCGGCCTCGCCTGCGGCCTGGCCGCCGAGGGCGCCGTGCTGGCCAAGGCCGGTGTGCCGTTCGAGGTCGTCCCGGGCGTGTCGGCCGTCACCGGCGTGCCCGGCTACGCCGGCATCCCGCTGACCGACGCCAAGCACCGCGAGGTCCGGATCGTCGACGCCGCCGAGGGCGGCGTCGACTGGGAGCGGTTCTCCGCCCCCGGGGCGACGCTGGTGATCCTCGGCGCCGAGGGCACGGTCGCCGAGGTGGCCAAGGGGCTGATGGCCGTCGGCCGCGCCGACACCACGCCCGCCGCGATGACCAGCCTCGGCACCACCACCGAGCAGGAGACCGTGGTGTCCACCCTGCACCGGCTGGCCGCCGACACCAAGGGCATGGAGGCCCCGGCGATGATCATCGTCGGGGACGTGGTGAACTGGCGCGACAAGCTGTCGTGGTTCGAGACCAAGGCGCTGTTCGGCTGGCGAGTGCTGGTGCCGCGCACCAAGGAGCAGGCCGCCTCGCTGTCGGACCAGCTGCGCGGCTACGGCGCGGTGCCCGACGAGGTGCCGACCATCTCGGTCGAGCCGCCGCGCACCCCGCAGCAGATGGACCGCGCCGTCAAGGGCCTGGTCACCGGGCGGTACGAGTGGGTGGTGTTCACCTCCACCAACGCCGTCCGGGCGATCCGCGAGAAGTTCGCCGACTACGGCCTCGACGCCCGCGCGTTCGCCGGGCTCAAGGTCGCCGCCGTCGGCGAGCAGACCGCCGCCGCGCTCGTGGCGTTCGGCGTGCAGCCCGACCTGGAGCCGTCCGGGCAGCAGTCCAGCGAGGGGCTGGTCGAGATCTGGCCGCCCTACGACGAGGACCTCGACCCGATCAACCGGGTGCTGCTGCCGCGCGCCGACATCGCCACCGACACGCTGATCGCCGGGCTGACCGACCTCGGCTGGGAGTGCGAGGACGTCACCGCCTACCGGACCGTGCGCGCCGCGCCGCCGCCCGCGCCGATCCGCGAGGCGATCAAGGGCGGCGGCTTCGACGCCGTGCTGTTCACCTCCTCGTCCACGGTGAAGAACCTGATCGGCATCGCGGGCAAGCCGCACAACGTCACGGTCATCGCAGTGATCGGCCCGCAGACCGCCCGCACCGCCGAGGAGTACGGCCTGCGGGTGGACGTCATGGCCGACAAGCCGTCGGTCTCCGCCCTCGCCGAGGCGCTCGCGGAGTACGGTGCGAACCGCCGCGCGGCCCAGGTCGAGGCGGGCGATCCGCTGCGCAAGCCCAGCCAGATGCGCCGGGGCGCCCGCCGCCGCAAGTAGCACGATCGCCGCGCGCGCGACCGCCCCGGGACGGCGCGGTCGCCGCGGGCGGCGCCGTCGGAGATGGACACCACCGTGACCCGGCAGCGGTCGCGAAGGGAGAAGGGTCATGTCTGCACAGTTCCCCGCCGCGCGGCCACGGCGGCTGCGGCGCACCCCCGCGCTGCGCCGGATGGTCGCCGAGACCCGGCTGAGCCCGGCCGAGCTGGTGCTGCCGATGTTCGTCAAGGAGGGGATCGCCGAGCCGCAGCCGATCGGATCGATGCCCGGCGTGCACCAGCACACCCGCGACAGCCTGCGCAAGGCCGCGCACGAGGCGGTCGAGGCCGGGGTCGGCGGGATCATTCTGTTCGGGATCCCCGCGGTCAAGGACGGCGTCGGCTCGGCCGCCGACGACCCGGCCGGCATCGTCCAGAGCGCGCTCCGCGACCTGAACGCCGACCTGGGCGACTCGACCGTGATCATGACCGACCTGTGCCTGGACGAGTACACCGACCACGGGCACTGCGGCGTCCTCACCGCGGCCGGTGAGATCGACAACGACGCCACCCTGGAGCGCTACGCCTCCATCGCCCTCGCGCAGGCCGAGGCGGGGTCGGCGGTGCTCGGGCCGAGCGGGATGATGGACGGCCAGGTCGGCGCGATCCGGGCGGCGCTGGACGGCGCCGGGCACCGGGAGACCGCGATCATGGCGTACTCGGTCAAGTACTCCTCGGCCTACTACGGGCCGTTCCGCGAGGCCGCCGAGTGCGCGCCGCAGTTCGGCGACCGGTCCTCGCACCAGCAGGACCCGGCCAACGCCGACGAGTCGCTGCGCGAGGTGCTGCTCGACCTCGACGAGGGCGCCGACATGGTGATGGTCAAGCCCGCCGGGGCCTACCTCGACATCGTCCGGCAGGTCCGCGACGCGGTGCGGGTGCCGGTCGCGGCCTACCAGGTCAGCGGCGAGTACGCGATGATCGAGGCGGCGGCGCAGCGGGGCTGGGTCGACCGGGAGCGCACGATCATGGAGTCGCTGCTGTCGATCCGCCGGGCCGGCTCGGACATCGTGCTCACCTACTGGGCGACCGAGGTCGCCCGGCTGCTCGGCCGCTGACCGGCGCGCGCCCGCGAGCGCCCGTCGCCCCGCGGGTGGGCGCCCGCGCCCGGCGCGCGCCCGCGATGTGAGCGATTGCCGGTGATCAGCCCTGCCTAGTCACTTAGGGCCGTTCCCGGGGGTTGGCGTGCCAAGTCCGCCGGCGCACGGGCATCATCGTCTCCAGAACCCACGTTCGGCCTTGGAGTATTGAGGGGACGACATGCTGGCGGTCTCGGGGAGCAGGCGGCAAAAGGCGCGCGACCGGATGGCCGCCGCCGCGCGCGGCTATGCGGAGCTGGGCTGGCCCTGCCACCCCGGGGCGCATCCCCCCGCGGGCGGGGGGCGGGCGTGCTCGTGCGACCGGATCGGCTGCCCCGACCCCGCGATGCATCCGGTGTCGGCGACGTGGGCGCTCCAGTCCAGCGTCGACACCGCCGTGCTGAAGCGCTGGTGGGCCGAGGACCCGCGCGCCAACATCATCCTGCCCACCGGGCACGTCTTCGACGTCTTCGACGTCCCGGCCGCGGCGGGCACCATCGCGCTGGAGCGGATCGAGCGGGAGGACCTGCCGGTCGGGCCGGTCGCCGGCGTCGGCGGCGACCGCCACCTCTTCTTCGTCGCCACCCGCGGCGCGCCCGTGGACGAGGACGAGTGGTGGTCCTGCCACCTCGACTGCTCGCCGGAGACCGTCACCGAGACGCCGGGCATGCGGTGGCACTGCCGCGACAGCTACGTGGTCGCGCCGCCGTCGGTGCTGCCGTCCGGCCGTGAGGTCGTCTGGATCGTGCCGCCGGACGGCGGGCCGCTGCCCGACCCGCTGCGGCTCCTGGAGGTCCTGTCCGACAGCTGTGAGGCGATCTGAGGTCGCGGCGCACCCTGGCGGCGGAGTGGGTCCCAGAGACCGCTGAGAGCATCACAGGGCCCCGGGAACGCGTCCCGGGGCCCTGTGTCGTGTCGCGGTGCCTTCCGGCCGTGGACGGCGACGTCAGTGCGGCGCGGAGATGGGCGCCTTGCGGGTCCAGCCCGTATAGCTCGCCTGGAGCACCTGCGCCCGGTTCTTGACCGGGCCCTGCGCCTTGAGCCAGAGCTGGACGGGCCGTGAGGCGCGGTCGACCCTGAGGGCGAAGCCGACCTGCCGGGCTCCGGTCGCCTTCGCCATCTCGCCGTACAGCGGGCCGACGACCGGGTCCTGCGACAGCGCGGCCAGCGGCGCGCTCCCCTGCCAGCGGTCGCCCGTCTTGCGCAGCGTGGTGCTGGCCTGGAGTAGTGAGCTCACGCTCTGCATCGAGGTGCCCGACCGGACCTGGCCCGCCAGCGCCGGATAGCCGGGCCCGGCGGTCGGCGACGGCCGCCACGTCTTCCCGGACCGGACGTAGACGGTGTCGCCCACCAGCACGGTGAAGGCGGTCCTGTGCGCCTCGGCGGCGCCCGAGACCGTCATCGAGTAGGACGCAGGGGCGTTCGCGACCAGCCCGAGGCTCCCGCGCGCGCTGGCGGGGGCGCCGCAGCAGCCGCTGCGCTTGAAGGTGAACGCGGCGTTCGGTGTCCGTGAGGTCGCCGTGTTGATGTGCTCGATGAGCTGAGCGGCCTCAGGGTTCGCCGGGGCCGCCGGCTGTGGGCTGCTGCTCTGCGCGGGCGTCGGCTCGGGCTGCTCCTCGCCGTCGCCGAGCAGCGTCGCCGCGCCGACCGCGCCGCCGATGACGACCACGATGGCGGCGACCGCGCCGACCAGCCGGCCGCGTGACCGCCCGCCCGCCGGTGAGGCGGCGGCGACCGTGGGCTGGCGGCCGGAGGACCGCGCCGCGGCGCGCCCGCGTGCGGGCGGCGGTTCGGGCTGCGACGCCGCCTGCGCCGCGAGCTCGGTGAGCCGTCCGCGGCCCTGGGCCTCCCAGGAGGGACCGTAGGCGGCGACCGCCGCGTCCTCCAGGGCGCCGAGGTAGTCGGCCGCCGTCGCGGGCCGCCGCCCGGCCTCCTTGGCGAGCCCTCGGGCGATGAGGTCGCGCAGCGGCCCGGGGACCTCCTCCACCGGGATCGGTGTCTCGCGGTGGGCCTTGGCCATGTTCCGCGCGCTGAACGGGGGGCGCCCGGTCAGGCACTCGTAGAAGATCGCCGTCGCCGCGTACAGGTCGGTCGACACGGTCGACGTCGCGCCGTCCCACAGCTCGGGCGCCGCGTACGCGGGCCCGGCCGAAGCCTCGGTGCCCGTCGGGGACACCGCGATGTCGGTCAGCCGCGCGTTGCCTTCGAGGTCGACCAGGATGTTGGCGGGCCGGATCGCCGCGTGGACCACCTCATGCGCGTGCGCGGCGGCGAGCCCGAGCAGGGTGCCGCCGAGCGCGGACAGCGCGGCGAGCGGGCCGGTGGGGCCCTGCGCGGCCAGCACCCGCCGCAGGCTGACCCCCTCGACGTGCTCCATCACGATCGCGGTGCCCTGCTGGGGCGTCTCCACGAAGTCGTAGAAGTCCACCACGTTGGGGTCTTCGAGCTGCGACAGGCGTCGCGACGCGGCCCGGAACCGCGACAGGAAGGCCTCGTCACCGTCCAGCCGCGGGTCGAGATACTTGATCGAGACCTTCGTGCGGGTCAGATCATCGACGGCCTGCACCACCCGTCCGGAGCCGCCGCTTCCCAGCTCCCTTTCGTGGGTGAAGCCCGGTACCGTCCAGCCGTCAACCACTTTACGAGCCATCCCTCTGATACAGCCGACGCCGGTGCTTTGGTGGGCGCCTCTCAAGCCGGGCGCCAAAGTCGTACTTGGTGGAATATCGGCCCTTAGCGGGCCAGGTCAAGGGCAAACGCCGAACTGCAACTCAACTGTGTGTGACGAGACGTGCGCGACCGCCGTGGGGCCCGGCCCGTGGCGTCCCCCCGAACGCGGCTGAGACACTGGTCGGGTGACTGGAACCGATCGCTCGCAGCAGCTGTTCGACCGTGCGAACCGGGTGGTCCCCGGCGGGGTCAACTCGCCGGTGCGGGCCTTCCGCGCGGTGGGCGGCACGCCCCGGTTCATGACCGGCGCGCGGGGCCCCTACCTGACCGACGCCGACGGGAACGAGTACGTCGACCTGGTGTGCTCGTGGGGGCCGATGATCCTCGGGCACGCGCATCCCGCCGTCGTCGAGGCGGTGCGGGACGCCGCCGGGCGCGGCACCTCGTACGGCGCGCCGACGCCGGGGGAGGTGGAGCTCGCCGAGGAGATCGTGGCCCGCACGCCGGTCGACCAGGTGCGGCTGGTCAGCTCCGGCACCGAGGCGACGATGTCGGCGATCCGGCTGGCCCGCGGGTTCACCGGGCGCGCCAAGGTGGTGAAGTTCGCCGGGTGCTACCACGGGCACGTCGACGCGCTGCTGGCAGCGGCCGGGTCCGGCGTCGCCACCTTCGGCCTGCCCGACACCCCCGGGGTGACCGGCGCGACGACGGCCGACACCATCGTGCTGCCCTACAACGACGTCGCCGCGGTCGAGCTGGCGTTCGCCGAGCACGGGCACGAGATCGCGTGCGTGATCACCGAGGCGGTGCCGTGCAACATGGGCGTGGTGCCGCCGATGCCCGACTTCAACGCGCTGCTCAAGCGGCTGTGCGAGCGCGGCGGGGCGCTGCTGGTGATCGACGAGGTGCTCACCGGTTTCCGCGCCTCGGCGGCGGGCTGGTACGGCATCGAGGGCGTCCCGGGCGACCTGGTGACCTTCGGCAAGGTGATGGGCGGCGGGCTGCCCGCGGCGGCGTTCGGCGGCCGGGCGGACGTGATGGCGCAGCTCGCGCCGGCCGGGCCCGTCTACCAGGCGGGCACGCTGTCGGGGAACCCTCTCGCCACGGCCGCGGGGCTGGCCACGCTGCGGAACGCGACCGACGAGGTGTACGCGGCGATCGACCGTTCGGCGGCGGTCGTGTCGTCGGCCGCGTCCGAGGCGCTCGCCAAGGAGGGCGTCGCGCACCGGTTGCAGCATGCGGGGAACCTGTTCTCCATCTTCTTCACGGACGCGGTGGTGGGCGATTTCGCCGCCGCGCAGCGTCAGGACGCCAAGGCCTACGCCGCGTTCTTCCACGCCATGCTCGACCACGGGGTCTACCTGCCGCCGTCGGCCTACGAGGTGTGGTTCCTGTCCGCCGCGCATGACGACGCGGCCTTGGAGCGCATCACCGACGCTCTCCCGCACGCCGCGCGCGCGGCGGCGCAGGCCACCGCGGGCTGAGCGGCGGGCTCACGGCAGGAGCGCCGGCCACTGGAGGGACCTCGCCACCTGCTGACTTTAGGACAAGCTAGAACTTCTCGACGACTCGCTTTAGAGTTGCTTCATGCTCGATCTGGAACGGCTGCGCGCCCTGCACGCGGTGGCGGCCTACGGCTCGGTGAGCGCCGCCGCGGACGTGCTGCACGTGACCACCTCGGCGGTCTCCCAGCAACTCGCCAAGCTGGAACGGGAGACCGGCCAGAAGCTGCTCGAACGCAACGGGCGGGGGGTGCGGCTGACCGACGCCGCCGAACTGCTCGTCGCGCACGCCGAGCGCATCCTGTCGCTCGTCGAGCAGGCCCAGGCCGATCTGGAGGCGCATCGCGGCTCGGTGATCGGGCGGCTCTCGGTCGCCGCGTTCCCGACCGCGGTCCGGGGCCTCATCCCGGACGCGCTGGGCAGGCTGCGCGCCGACCATCCCGATCTGCACGTCCAGGTGCGCGAGGACGACCCGATGCGCAGCATGCCGCTCGTCGTCCGGGGCGACCTCGACATGGCCGTCGTCCAGGACTGGAACAACGAGCCGCTGCCGCTGCCCGAGGGCCTGTGCAAGGGCGTCATCTGCGACGACCCGGCCGACGTGGCGCTCCCCGCCGCGCATCCGCTGGCCGGGCGGGCCGAGATCGCGCTGGAGGAGCTGTCGGGCGATCCGTGGATCAGCGCCTCGCCCGACAGCATCTGCTGCGACTGGCTGCTGCGCATGCTGCGCGCGGTCGACAGCGAGCCGAACATCATGCACATGGCCCACGAGTTCGCCACGCAGCTCGCGCTGGTGGACGCGGGGCTCGGCAACGCCGTGCTGCCGCGGCTCGGCCGCTGCGACGTGCCCGCCGGGGTGCGGGTCGTCCCGCTGAAGGAGCCCCTGTACCGCCGCGTCTACGCGGTGTGGCGCGAGGAGGCCGCGCGGCGTCCCGCCATCCGGGCGATGGTCGACGCGCTGCGCAAGGCCGTTCCGGCGGCGCTGCCGGACACGTCGTTCCCCTCCACCGGGGCGTTCCCGGACCCCGCCGCGCCCGTCGGCGTTTCGTACCCGGTGCCCGTCTAGCGGTGAGATTTCGCTATTTTCTTCCCGATCATCTTTCGTGGGTGGACGGGACGGCGGGAGCGGCGCGTGGCCGAGTGGCGGATCACCGGGTTCGAGGAGGTACGCCGGCTCGGCGAGGGCGCGCAGGGCCAGGTGGTGCTCGCCCGGCACACCGAGTCGGGGACCCCGGTCGCGATCAAGTACCTGCCCGCGGGCGCGGCCGAGGCCGACCGGGAACGGCTGCGTCACGAGGCGCGGATGCTCGGGCAGGCCGACAGCCCGCACGTCGCCCGGCTCTTCCGCCTCGTCGAGGCGCCCGAGGGCGTCGCGATCGTGATGGAGGCCGTCGACGGGGTCTCCCTCAAGGAGGTCCTCGAACGGCATGGGCCGCTCGGCCCTGAGGCGTCGCTCAGCGTCCTGAAGGGCTCGCTGCTGGGTCTGGCCGCCGCGCACGCGCTCGGCGTCGTCCACCGCGACTACAAGCCCGCCAACGTCGTCGTCCCGGCCGACGGGCGCAGCAAGCTCGTCGACTTCGGCATCGCGACGCCCGCCGGGGAGGAGGCGGGCGGGGCCGGGACCCCCCACTACATGGCCCCGGAGCAGTGGAAGCGGCACATCGCCACCCCGGCCACCGACGTGTACGCCGCGACGTGCGTGTTCGTCGAGTGCCTGACGGGGAGCCGGCCGTACACGACGTCCAGCAGGGCGGCGCTGATGCACGCCCACCTCACCGCCCCGATCCCTGTAGAGGCCGTCCCCGAACCGTTGCGCGCCCTGGTGGCAGGGGGCATGGCCAAGACCCCGGAGGACCGTCCGATAGGGGCGGCCGTCTTCGTGGAGGAACTGGAGCGCTCGGCACGGGAGGCGTACGGCGATGACTGGGAGACGCGGGGTGTCCAGGCGATCGCGGTGTCCGCCGTCGCGCTGGCCGCGCTGTTCCCGCTGGCGGCGTGGGTCCTCCCGGGCGCAGGGGCCGCTGTGGGGACGGGCGCTGGAGCGGCGACCGCTGGGGCCGCGGGTGCCGGGGCCGTGGGCTCGGCCGGTGCGGGCACGGCTGGGGCTGGGACAGCCGGTGCGGGGACGGCCGGGGCGGCGGGTTCGTCCAGCCTGGCGGCCGGGCATACGGCGGCCGTTGGCAAGGCGGCCAGTGTCGGAGGCAAGGCGTCCGCCGGCGCGGTCAAGGCGTTCTTCGGTAGCGGCGCCGGTATTACCGCAGCGTCGACCGGGGTGGCCGTGGTCGTCGCAGGGGGAGCGTTCACCGCACGGGAGGTCACCAAGGCCGATCCGAGACCGACTCCTACGGTGAGTCGTTCCGCCGCCCCTGCGGTCACGGTGGCCGCAGTGAACCAGTGCCGGACGCTCGACCCCGGCGGCAGGCCGATACCTGCGGGGACGAAGCCCGCGCCCGTGCGCCTCCCCGTACAGGTCAAGCTTCCGGCCGGTGCGGCCGTGTACTCCACCGGGCAAGGGGGCAACCTCATCGGCAACGCCGGAGCCTCCTGCGAAGGGTCGATCGGTGCTTCCGGCGGAAGCAACGAGGTGGGACGGGCGCGCACCGGGCTGATCTCCCAGGTGTTCCAGACGTCCCTCGGCGGACTGCGGATCTCGCTCTGCCAGTACTTCCCGGACTCCCCGCAGGCGGACGAGGAGCGCGGGTCGGGGAACACCTGCGCCTCCGACCTGTCCTCCCGGGACGATCTGCCCACAGGGGTCTCGAACTTCCAGGCGATGCTCTCGTCCGACCCACGCGCGGGCGGCCGGAAGCTCGCGTCACCGTATGTGTCGGTGACCCTGGCGACGCTGAGCTCGACCGGCATCGCGTCGCCGATCTCGTGCAGCATGCCGTGGGCGAAGGCGCCCGTCTGCACCGCCGCGCTCACCTACTGGTTCGTCCAGAACACGGCGAAGAGCGGGATCGCCAAGGCCGACCTCGACCGCGTCGCGGGCCGCATCGCCGCGCATGTGGCCGCGTCGCGGCACTGATCACGCGGGTGAGAGCATGGCGGGATGACGTTCGAGCTTGTCGTCTGGCATGAGCCCGCGCCGATCACGGCGGAGCGCGCCGGGGCCGTGGCACTGGACGAAATCGCGCCGTACCCGGGTGTCGCCGAGTTCGCCGAGGAGTTCGGCAAGCTCCGCCCCGAGGTCGCCGTCACCGAGGTGGGGTCCCGCTACGCGCGCGTGCGCATGACGGCGGACGAGGCCGACGAGGTCTCCGCTGAGGTGCACACGGTCGCCAGGGCGCACGGGCTGGTCTGCTACGACCAGGCCCGCGGCCTCGTCCACAACCTCGGGCCCACCGGCGCGTACGAGGGTGTGCAGCTGCACACGGGGGAGGGCCTGATCGTCGTCGATCCCGACCTTGCCCTTGTGGACGACGTGCTGCGGCGGCTGAGTCCCGCCAACCCGTTCACCACGCTCGTCCTCTTCGGCCGGCACTTCATCCAGGTGTCCCCGGAGCCCGGCGGGTACGAACTGGAGTACAAGGACAGCGTCCAGGGGCGCCTTTACCAAACCCACGTCACCGACTTGGACGACGTGAAACGGGCCTTCCGCGAGTACCTCGCCGACGACCGTTCGTTCCTGGGCAGGCACCACTGGGACGAGCCCCTCACTGGCTGAGAGGCCGGGACGGGCGTTGCAGACGGGGCGGCTGGGGCGGACGAGGTCGTGGCCCGGTTCACCGAGCGGCGCGGGTAACCTGACCACGCCATGACTGACAAGACGATCGTTCACGTGCTGCGGCACGGCGAAGTGCACAATCCTGAGGGCGTTCTCTACGGGCGGCTGCCGGGCTACCGGCTGAGTGAGGACGGGATCCTCATGGCCAAGGCCGCCGCGAGATGGTTCGCCGACCGGGACGTCACCGCGCTGTTCTCGTCGCCCATGCAGCGGGCCCTGGAGACGGCCGCGCCGCTGGTCGACACGTTCGACCTGCCGGTGACGGTGGACGACCGGCTGATCGAGGCCGACAACCATTTCGAGGGGCACACCTTCGGGGTGGGGTCGGGCTCGCTGCGCCGCCCCGAGCACTGGCGCTACCTGGTCAACCCGTTCCGGCCCTCCTGGGGCGAGCCCTACAAGGACCTCGCCGCCCGGATGCGCGCCGTGGTGATCAGGGCGCGCGAGGCCGCGCGTGGGCACGAGGCGGTGTGCGTCAGCCACCAGCTCCCCATCTGGACGCTGCGGCTGCACGCCGAGCACCGGCGCCTCTGGCACCACCCGCGCCGCCGCGAATGCGGGCTCGCGAGCGTCACCAGCCTGAGCTTCGAGGGCAGCCGGCTGGTCGAGGTGTCCTACGCCGAACCGGCCGCCGGGCTCGGCGAGGCCCCCGGTGTCGCGGGGGCCTGACCGGGCCGCTACGTTGAGTACTACGTCTTGTAGTAGGAGGGTCCGTTGAGCCCCCGAGTCTCCTCGGTGCGCGCCGTCGCCGCCGTCACCGCGCTGTGCGGGCTGCTGGCGGGCTGCGCCGGGACCAACGCCGCGCAGAGCGGGCCGGGCGGCAGCGACAACCGCTTCATCGCCGGCGACGGCAACGTCCAGAAGATCAAGGCCGCCGACCGCAAGCCCGCCCCGCGGGCCGAGGGTGAGGCGCTGAACGGCGAGAGGCTCGCGCTGGCCGGCCTCAAGGGCAAGGTCGTCGTGGTGAACTTCTGGGCGTCGTGGTGCGCCCCGTGCCGCGGCGAGGCCCAGTCGCTCCAGCAGATCTACACCGAGAACCGGGCCAAGGGCGTGGAGTTCCTCGGGGTCAACTTCAAGGACGGCAAGGAGAACGCGAAGGCGTTCGAGCGCAGGTTCAAGGTCACCTACCCGAGCCTGTTCGACTCCGACGGCCGCGTCGGCCTGGCCTTCCGCGACGTCCCCCCGAACGCGATCCCGAGCACCCTCGTCCTGGACCGGCAGGGCCGGGTCGCCGCCCGCGTCATCGGCGCGACGACGTACTCCAAGCTGGGCTCGCTGGTCGCCGAAGTCCTCGCGGCCCAGTGAGGGCGCCCCGGTGAGCGCCCTCGCGGGGGTCGGCGAGACCGTCACCAGCGGTTCGCTCGTCGCGGCGGCGCCGCTGGCGGCCCTGGCCGGGCTGGTCTCGTTCGTGTCCCCGTGCGTGCTGCCGCTGGTGCCCGGCTACCTGTCGTACGTGACCGGGATGACCGGCGCCGACCTGGCGGGCGAGCCGGGCGAGCCGGGCGCCGCCTCGTCGCGGCGCGGCGGACAGCGCGGGCGGCTGCTCGCCGGCGTGCTGCTGTTCGTCGGCGGGTTCACGCTCGTCTTCGTCAGCTACGGGATGCTCTTCGGCGGGCTCGGCCGCTGGCTGCTGGAGTACCAGGACGTCATCACCCGCGTCCTCGGCGTGATGGTGATCGTGTTCGGGCTGGCGTTCATGGGGCTGATCCCCGGCCTCCAGCGGACCTTCAAGTCCGGCCGGCTGCCCGCCGCCGGGCTGGCCGGGGCGCCGCTGCTCGGCGTGCTCTTCGGGCTCGGCTGGACGCCGTGCATCGGGCCGACGCTCGGCGCGGTGCAGGGCCTGGCCATCACCGAGGCGAGCGCGGGCCGGGGCGCGCTACTGTCGCTGGCGTACTGCCTCGGCCTCGGGCTGCCGTTCGTGCTCACCGCGGTCGCCTACCGGCGGGCCCTGGGGGCGTTCGGCGCGGTGAAGCGGCACTACCCGCTGGTCATGCGGATCGGCGGGGGCATGCTGGTCGTCATCGGGGTGCTGCTGGTGAGCGGCCTGTGGGGCGATCTGACCATCCACCTGAAGTCGTGGATCAGCGGCTTCGAACCGGTGATTTGAGATGACGAACTCTTCAGACACGACCGCCGCCGCAGACGAGGCCGCCGCAGACGAGGCCACCGCAGCGGACGCCGCCGTCGGCGCCGCCGCGACCGCCGCGCCGGCCGCGCGGCAGGCGCCCGGCGACGGGCCGCGCCCCAAGGGGCTCGGCCCGGTCGGCTGGCTGCGCTGGGGCTGGCGGCAGCTCACCACGATGCGCACCGCGCTGATCCTGCTGTTCCTGGTCGCGCTCGGCGCGGTTCCGGGATCGATCCTGCCGCAGCGGGGCCAGGCGCCCGAGAAGGTCGCCGACTACTTCGACAAGCACCAGACGGCCGCGCCGTGGCTCGACCGGCTGTCGCTGTTCGACGTGTTCGCCGCGCCGTGGTTCGCGGCGATCTACATCCTGCTGTTCGTGTCGCTCGCGGGCTGCGTGATCCCGCGCGCGGTCAAGCACTACAAGTCGATGCGGGCGCGGCCTCCGGCGGCGCCGCGCAATCTGTCGCGGCTGCCGCAGTCCGCGTCGTACGAGACCGACGCCTCTCCCGAGGAGGTCCTCGCCGAGGCGCGCGCACTGCTGCGCGGACGCCGGTTCCGGACCGACCTGTCCACCGGAGGCGGGAAGGGCACCGCCGGAAGCGCCGTCGCCGCGGAGAAGGGCTACCTGGGCGAGACCGGCAACCTGGTCTTCCACCTCGCGCTGCTGGCGCTGCTGTTCGCGCTGGGCATGGGCAACCTGTTCGGCTACCGGGGCAACGTGGTGCTCGCCGAGGGCAAGTCATTCGCCAACGCGCTCAACAACTACGACCAGTTCATGCCGGGACGGGCGTTCGACACCGACGCGCTGGCGCCGTTCTCGATCAGCCTGGACGACTTCACCGCCACGTACGAGGCCAAGGGCGAAAAGCGCGGCCAGGCCACCGACTTCGAGGCCAAGATCCGTTACCGGGACGAGCCGTCCGCGCCGGAGAAGAAGTACGACCTGCGGGTCAACCATCCGCTCAAGGCCGGCGGCGCCAAGGTCTACCTGCTCGGCCACGGCTACGCGCCGGCGTTCACCGTCCGCGACGGCAAGGGGGACATCGCCTTCAAGGACACGGTGCCGTTCCTGGCGATGGAGCAGCGCAACTACACCTCCGAGGGCGTCATCAAGGCCCCCGACGCCGAGCCCGAGCAGCTCGCGTTCTACGCGATCCTGTGGCCGACCGCGATGGCCAGCGAGGACGGCAAGCAGATCATCTCGGCCTTCCCGGGGCCGCTGCGCCCGATGGTGACGGTGTCCTCGTTCAAGGGCGACATCGGCCTCGACTCGGGCGCCCCGCAGTCGGTCTACAAGCTGGAGGGCATCGGCAAGACGCTCCAGCCGATCAAGGGCGGGCAGAAGCTGCTGGAGCCCGGCGAATCGTTCGAGCTGCCCGACGGTGCCGGGACGGTCACCTTCGACGGGCTCAAGGAGTGGACCAGCCTGTCGATCAACCGTGACCCGGGCCGCGTCCCGGCGCTGATCGCCGCGATCCTCGCGGTGGCCGGCGTCGCCACCTCCTTCATGGTCCGGCGGCGCCGGGTGTGGGTCCGTGCGACCGCCGCGAAGGGCGGGCGTACCGTGGTGGAGGTCGGTGGCCTGACGCTCGGGAACCCGACGCCGGAGTTCGACGACATCGTGGCCGCGCTCCGCGGCCCGGTCGCTGAGGAACCGGCCGGGGAACCGGCCGTGGAGCGGGCAGACGAGCGGGCCGACGAGCCCGGCACCGACCGGGATCCCGGGTCGGCAACAGAATCGAAGGAGTGACGAGGGTGAGCCATGCCGACCTCGCGAACCTGAGCGACAAGCTCATGTTGAGCACTGTCGTGCTCTACATCGTCGCCCTGGTCGCCTACGCGGCGGACCTGGGCTTCGGGCAGCGCCGCCGCGACGCCGAGATCGCCGAGACCACCAAGGCCAAGGTGCTGGTCGGGGCCGACGGCGCCGAGGTCGCGGACGCCTCCGCCGCCTCGGCCGGCACGTCCGCCGGCCCGTCCGCCGCCTCGGGGGACGACGCCGGAGCGGACGGCCGCAAGGTCGAGTGGATGCGGCTCGCGATCCTGCTGAACGTGATCGGGTGGGCCGCGCACCTCGGGTTCATCGCGACCCGCGGGCTGTCCGCGAGCCGCTGGCCGTGGGCGAACATGTACGAGTTCCTCGCCGCGATCGCGTTCGCCGCGGTGACCGCCTTCCTGGTCGTGATGTGGCGCTACCGGGCGCAGTTCCTCGGCGCGTTCGTGATGGCCGCCGCGGTGCTCGCGCTCGGCGTGGCCAACATCTGGCTCTACGACAAGGCGGGCCCGGTCGTCCCGGCGCTCAACTCGTACTGGATCGCGATCCATGTCACCGCCGCGATCACCGCGACCGGCGCGTTCACCGTCGCCGGCGCCTCCACCCTGCTCTACCTGCTCAAGGCCCGCCAGGAGGCCAGGCTCGCCACCGCGGCCACCGCGGCCACCGCGGCCACCGCGGCCACCGCGGCCACCGCGGCCACCGCGGCCACCGCCACCGCGGCCACCGCCACCGCGGCCACCGGCCGCGCCGCGGGCTCGGGTCCGGCCCCGGTCGCCGCCACCGCCCTCGGCGGCAGCGGGTTCATGTCGCGCGTCCCGGCGGCCGAGACGCTCGACCGGCTGGCGCTGCGGGTCACCATGTTCGCGTTCCCGATCTGGACCGCCGCGATCATCATGGGCGCCATCTGGGCGGACGAGGCGTGGGGCCGCTACTGGGGCTGGGACCCCAAGGAGATCTGGTCGTTCGTCACCTGGATCATCTACGCCGCCTACCTGCACGCGCGTGCGACGGCCGGCTGGAAGGGCCGCAAGGCCGCGATCCTCTCGCTGATCGCGTTCGCCGCGCTGCTGTTCAACTTCTTCGGCGTCAACTACATCTTCTCGGGCCTGCACTCGTACGCCTGAGCCGCAGCGGCACCGAAACGGACCCCGGGACCACGGAGCGGTTCCGGGGTCCCGCGCGTTCGGATCACGACCTACTTGTCCTCGTCGCCCTTCAGCCGCCGGTCGAGGTCGCGCAGGAAGGCGGGGTCGTCGTCGGGCCCCTTGGGGGTGGGGACGCCGCGCCGGTCCGGCGGCGGCAGGAGCACCTCCTGCGGGTCGACGAGGTGGCGGCGGGGCCGGCCGAGCAGCAGCCACGCCGCCGCTCCGGCGAGGAAGCCGAGCAGGGCGACCAGGAGCCAGCCGAACTTGGGCAACCCGTGCATCGCCTCCTCGTCGGTGGTGAGGATGTCGAGGAGGCAGAACAGCCACACACCGACCAGAACGAGGGCGAGCAGCGCAAACGGCATGTCCTGAGAGTAGTGCGTGACTTCCGGGGATGACGGCGTGTCGGGTTCCGGCTTACCCTGCCTCCGGGGGCCCCGGCGATCGTTGAGACCGCGGGCCCGCGGACAGAGGAGCCTGATGCGCTTCAAAGGCATCCACCGAAAGCCCCGGGACCTGAGGGACACCTCCTATGCGCCCTCGCCCCCCGACGCCGGGCAGCGTCCCGAGCCGCGCCACGTCCGGCCGCGCCACAGCCAGCCCCGTGACCGGTTCGGGCGGTTCCGCAAGGCCGGCCGCGACGACGACTTCGCCCTGCGCCAGGGCGCGGACGGCACCGGCGGGCCCGCCGAGACCGAGGCGCCGGCCGGACGGTACGGGCGGCCGAGGCACGCGCGCGGCGTCCCGAGGGCCGGCGACTACTCCTGGAGCGACTTCGAGCTCGACGACGAGCCGCTCCGCGCCCGGCCGCGCGCGCCGGGCACGCCGCGCATGGCGGACGGGCTCCAGCACTGCGGCGTCCTCGAAGGCCTCCTGCACCGGCAGTGGGACGACCGGCTCGGGCCGCCGACGCCCGAGGTGATCAGGGCGGTCGACAGCCTGGCGGCGCTCCCCGAGCCGCTGAAGGAGCGGCTGGCGGGCGGGCTCGACGGCATCTACGTCGGGCCGGGCGGCGTCCCGCAGCTCGACGACATGGGCCACCTGCGCGACCGGCCGCTGCCGTCGGGCAAGGCCACCTGGGACATCTGCGCCGGCGCCTACGGCGACCGCAAGATCGTGGTGGGCGACCGCCCGTCGCCCACGCCGGACGTGATGATGCACGAGGTCGGGCACGCGCTCGACGACATCGACGGCGACGGCGCGGAGTGGCGCTCCGACAGCGCCGCGTTCCGGTCGCTGTACGAACTGTGCCGCCCCAGCCTGGCGAGCGACTTCCACCGCCAGCCCGACGCGCTCGGCCGCAGGGAGTTCTTCGCCGACGCCTTCGCCGCCATCTCCGCACACCAGCGGCCCGCGCTGGTCGATATGCTCGCCGGCAACATTCGCGTCGCCCTAGAGGTCATGCTGTTCTTCAACCGCCGATACGGAATCTGATTAGCCAACATCGAAGGTGATCGACGATGTACGTGATCCGGCTCCCCGACGGCACGCTCCGGGTGCCTCACAGCGTCCTGGCCGACTCCGCGGGGGGCGAGGAGGGCGAGGGGCAGATCATCGCCGACGCGTATGTGCGGGTCGGCCCCGGCGATCCCGGCTACGAGCGGCTCCTCGGCCAGTCGCTGACCGAGGAGGAGCTGGAGGAGAAGCGGCGCGGGTGGCGGGACGGGGACGAGGAACTGCTCCGCGTCTTCGAGGAGTGGAAGGCCGGCGAGGGGGGCGGCTGACCGCCGTGGACGGACCGGCGGGGGACGGTCCCGCCCAGGTCAGCGGGCGATGTGCTCGGCCACCGGCTCTTCCCCGCGCAGCAGCGCGTGCACCTCGGACTCGCGGAAGCGCCGATGGCCTCCCGGAGTGCGGATGCTGCTGATCCGGCCCGCCGCGGCCCAGCGGGTGACCGTCTTCGGATCGACCCGGAAGAGGGCGGCGACCTCTCCTGGGGTCAGCAGGCGCTCGCTCGTGCTCTCCACGTTGTTACTCCCCCTTTGTCCCGCTCTCGGCGCGGGTGGACTGTTTACAGTGTGGCGGGTCAAGACCGATTTCTCCCTTGTTTTCGCAAAACATCACGCTGTGTAGCTGCCCGAACAGGCGGTATAACGCGAAGTAAACGTGGCATTGGACACAGTGGTCACATTGATCGCGATAGACCCGCCGTGTACCGCCCGGTACGCACCGTTGACACGCTCGTTAACACCCGGAGCGGGCGAACGAATAGTCTCCCGGCATGTCCGATCTTGTGTCGCTCGCGGAGATCGAGCGGGCCGCCGAACGCCTGGAGGGCGTCGCCGTCCGCACCCCGCTCATCCCGTTCCCCCGCGCCGGCGCCCGCCGCGGCGACGGGCCGGAGCTGCTCGTCAAGCCGGAGTCCCTCCAGCCGGTCGGCGCCTTCAAGCTGCGCGGCGCGTACGCCACGATCGCCGGGCTGCCCGAGGACGAGCGGCGGCGCGGCGTCGTCACCCACTCCAGCGGCAACCACGCGCAGGCGGTCGCCTACACCGCCCGCGCGCTCGGCGTCCGGGCGGTCCTGGTCGTCCCGCACACCACCCCCGGGGTGAAGGTCGAGGCGTGCATCGCGCTCGGCGCCGAGATCGTCTACGTGGAGCCGACGATGGAGGCGCGCACCGGCACCGCCGAGCAGCTCGCCGCGGCGCACGGGTTCACCCTCGTCCCGCCGTTCGACGACGCGCGCGTCATCGCCGGCCAGGGCACGGTGGGCCTGGAGATCGTCCGGGACCGGCCGGACGCCGGGGTGGTGCTCGTCCCGGTCAGCGGCGGCGGGCTCATCGCCGGCGTCGCCGCCGCGGTCAAGGCGGTGCGCCCGGAGATCAAGGTCATCGGGGTCGAGCCCGAGCTGGCCGCCGACGCCCGCGACTCCCACCGCGCGGGCCGCCCGGTGGCGTGGGAGCCGGAGGAGACCGGCCGCACCATCGCCGACGCGCTGCGCGCGCAGCGGGTCGGCGACCTGACGTTCGCGCACATCCGCGAGTTGGTCGACGGCTTCGTCGCGGTGAGCGAGGAGGAGATCCGGCTGGCCATGCGCCGGCTCGCCCGCGAGGCCCGGCTCGTCGCCGAGCCGGGCGGCGCCGTCGCCACCGCCGCCTACCTGTTCCATCGCGACGAGCTGCCAGTGGCGCGCACCCATGTCTCGGTGCTGTCGGGCGGCAACGTCGACCCGGCCCTCTTCCTCGACGTCCTCGGCTGAGCCCCGGCGCGGGCGCTGGCGGGACCCCTGAGCAGGGGCGCGGGGGCGAGTGGGTACCCTCGAAGGGTCATGCGCTCCGTCATCCTGTACTCCGCCGCCCGCATCGTGATCTTCCTCGTCACCGCGGGCGTGCTCGCGCTGTTCGGGGCCCGCGGTGTCCTGCTCCTGCTGCTGGCGCTGCTGATCAGCGGCGTCGTCAGCTTCGTCCTGCTGTCCAGGCAGCGCGACGCCATGTCGTCGGTCGTCGCCTCGGGCGTGCGCTCCAAGAAGAGCAGGTTCAAGGAGTCGGTCACCAAGGAAGACGCCTGAGCCCCGGCGTTTCCGCCCGGCGCCCCGTCTCCCGTATGGTCCCGGCGCCCCCTGCCTGAGGCCGTGCGCGGCGCGTCCCCTGCGGCCTCTTAGGGTGGGGGCATGACCCGCGCCTCTCTCGACAAGCAGCCCGCCGACGTGGCGGCGATGTTCGACGGCACCGCCGAGCGTTACGACCTGCTCAACACCCTCATGACCGGCGGCCAGGACCGGCGCTGGCGGCGTGCGGTCGTCAAGGCCGTGGACGCCCGCCCGGGTGAGCGGATCCTCGACCTCGCGGCCGGGACGGGGACCTCCTCGGTGCCGTTCGCCGAGGCCGGGGCCGACACGGTGGCCTGCGACTTCTCCCTCGGCATGCTGCGCGTCGGCACCCGCAGGCAGGCCGGCGTCCGCCGGCTCGGCTTCGTGGCCGGCGACGCGCTGCGGCTGCCCTTCGCCGACGACTCGTTCGACGCGGTGACCATCTCCTTCGGCCTGCGCAACGTCGCCGACACCGGCCGGGCCCTGCGCGAGCTGCGCAGGGTGGCCAAGCCGGGCGGCCGGCTGCTGGTCTGTGAGGTCAGTCACCCGCCGAACGCGCTGCTCGCGTTCGGACACAAGGCGCACTTGCGGTACGGGCTGCCGCTGCTGGCACGGGTCAGCTCCAACCCCGACTCCTACACCTATCTCGCCGAGTCGACGCTCGCCTGGCCCGAGCAGGCGACGCTGGCCCGGCGGATCCAGGCCGCGGGCTGGGACGCGGTGCGGTGGCGCGACCTGACCTTCGGTGTTGCGGCGCTGCACCACGCTGTCAACCCCGGCTGAGCACGGCGGGAACGGAAACCGATCGTTTTCGGACCGGTCCAAATCGGTCCCGGCCGAGAGGTACCCACGACCCGCTCCAAAGGAATAGACTCCCCCCGCATCCTTGTGAAGTACTTCACAAGCGAACGAGCTAAAGAGGAACGCTGTGACCGAGTCCACCCGGCAGGCAGACATCATCGTCGTCGGGGCCGGCCCCGCCGGGGCGTCGACCGCCTACTGGCTGGCCCAGGCCGGTCTGGACGTCCTGCTGCTGGAGAAGGCCACGTTCCCGCGCGACAAGATCTGCGGTGACGGCCTCACTCCGCGCGCCGTCCGCGCGCTGATCGGGATGGGCGTCGACCTCGACGCCCCCGGCTGGTCCCGCAACAAGGGCCTGCGCATCTACGGCGGCGGCGTCAAGGTCGAGCTGCCCTGGCCCGAGCTGGCGAGCTTCCCCGACTTCGGCCTGGTCCGCACCCGGATGGACTTCGATCAGCTCCTCGCCGAGCACGCCGCCAAGGCCGGCGCCCGGCTGCTCCAGGGCTGCAATGTGACCGGCCCCATCCTGGACGAGCGCACCGATCGCATCATCGGCGTCACCGCCAAGTTCGAGGGCGAGGAGGTCGAGTACCGCGCCCCCCTGGTGGTCGCCGCCGACGGCAACTCGACCCGGCTCTCGCTGGCGATGGGCCTGCAACGGCGCGAGGACCGGCCGATGGGCGTCGCCGTCCGCCGCTACTACCAGAGCCCCCGGCACACCGACGAGTACATGGAGGCGTGGCTGGAGCTGTGGGACGGGCAGCGGCTGCTGCCCGGCTACGGCTGGGTCTTCCCCCTCGCCGACGGCACCTGCAACGTCGGGCTCGGCCTCCTCAACACCAGCAAGGCGTTCCAGAGCGTCGACTACCGCGGCATGCTCAAGGGCTGGACCGGCCAGATGCCGCCGGAGTGGCAATTCGACGAGCAGCACGCCACCGGCCCGGTGCGCGGCGCGGCGCTGCCCATGGGCTTCAACCGGCAGCCGCACTACACCCGCGGCATGCTGCTGGTCGGCGACGCCGGCGGGATGATCAACCCGTTCAACGGCGAGGGCATCGACTACGCGCTGGAGTCCGGCCGGCTGGCCGCCGAGATCATGGTGCAGGCCCTGGCCCGCCGCACCCCGGCGCAGCGCGAGCGGGCGCTGTACGAGTACCCGCGCATCCTCAAGGACGAGCACGGCGGCTACTTCACCCTCGCCCGCGTCTTCGTGCAGGCGATCGGGGACCCCCGGGTGATGAAGTTCCTGACCACGCACGGCCTGCCCCACCCCACGCTGATGCGCTTCACCCTCAAGCTGCTCGCCAACCTGACCGACCCGCGCGGCGGCGACGCCATGGACCGGGTCATCAATGCCATGCAGAAGGTGGCCCCGGCGGCATGAGGCGCTCAGCGAACGTGCGTACGGGATACACCGCCCGACCCCCCGAGGGGAGTGCTATTGATCACCTTGGCTAGGGTGGCGACCCGTGTCCGTGACAGGTGTCACGGACACGTCAAGGGTCACGCCACCGTGGCGCGCCCGTCCGGCGCCGCGCATCCCGCGGCCCCTGGCCCGGGCGGACGCGTCCCGTACTGCGTCGTACGTTCCAAGGAGAGGCAGTAGAGACATGGATCTCTATGTTCCGATCATCGTGCTGGGAGTGCTGGCCTTCGGGTTCGCCGCGTTCTCCGTGGTGATGGCGTCGCTCACGGGGCCCAAGCGCTGGAACCGGGCGAGGCTGGACGCCTACGAGTGCGGGATCGAGCCGACTCCGCAGCCGGTCGGCGGCGGGCGCTTTCCCGTGAAGTACTACCTGACGGCGATGCTTTTCATCGTCTTCGACATTGAGATCATCTTCCTTTATCCCTGGGCGGTCGCGTTCGACCGGCTGGGGATTTTCGGTCTGGTGGAGATGGTCCTTTTCATCCTCACCGTGCTGGTGGCGTACGCCTACATCTGGCGGCGCGGTGGTCTGGAGTGGGACTGACATGGGTCTTGAGGAAAAACTCCCCAGCGGCTTCCTGCTGACCACGGTCGAGCAGGTCGCGGGCTGGGCGCGCAAGAGCTCGGTGTGGCCGGCCACCTTCGGGCTGGCCTGCTGCGCGATCGAGATGATGGCGGCGGGCGACCCCCGGCACGACTTCTCCCGGTGGGGGATGGAGCGTGCCTCGGCCACGCCCCGGCAGGCCGACCTGATGATCGTCGCGGGCCGGGTCAGCCAGAAGATGGCGCCGGTGCTGCGCCAGATCTACGACCAGATGACCGAGCCCAAGTGGGTCATCGCGATGGGCGTGTGCGCCTCGTCGGGCGGCATGTTCAACAACTACGCGGTCGTGCAGGGCGTCGACCACGTCGTCCCGGTGGACATCTACCTGCCCGGCTGCCCGCCGCGGCCGGAGATGCTGCTGGACGCGATCCTCAAGCTGCACGACAAGATCCAGAACACCAAGCTCGGCCCGCAGCGCAAGGCGCAGATCGCCGAGCTGGAAGAGGCCAAGCGCCGCCAGCTACCGCTGCTCGGCCAGTCGGGGGCGCTGTCATGAGCTCGCAGGATCCGCAGCTTCCCGCGCCCGGCGGGGACGACCGGCGCGAGCAGCCGGTGGCCCGCACGGGCATGTTCGGCGCCAAGACCAGCGGCGACACCTCCGGCTACGGGGGCCTCGTCGTCCGGCGGACCCCGAAGGTGTCCACCCCGCGCCCCTACGGCGGGCCGCGCGGGGCCGCCGAGGCGGGCGAGTTCGACGAGGTCGCGGACGAGCTCGAGCGCGCGCTGCCCGACTTCGGCGAGGCGATCGAGCGGGTGGTCGTCGACCGCGGCGAGATGACCTTCTTCGTCCGGCGCGAGCACCTGCTGACGGTGGCGCGGACGATGCGCGACGAGCCGTCCCTGCGGTTCGAGCTGTGCTCGGGCGTGTCCGGGGTGCACTACCCGGACGAGACCGGGGCCGAGCTGCACGCGGTGGTGCACCTGCTGTCGATCACGCACAACCGGCGGGTCCGGCTGGAGGCGTCCTGCCCGGACGCCGACCCGCACGTCCCGTCGCTGGTCCCGGTGTACCCGACCA
Source organism: Actinomadura xylanilytica (assembly GCF_030283145.1). Lineage (GTDB taxonomy): Bacteria > Actinomycetota > Actinomycetes > Streptosporangiales > Streptosporangiaceae > Spirillospora > Spirillospora xylanilytica. The sequence goes on along the minus strand of NZ_JASNWE010000008.1, from coordinate 78,881 downwards.
ACGACTGGCACGAGCGCGAGACCTACGACTTCTTCGGGATCGTGTTCGACGGCCACCCGGCGCTCACCCGCATCCAGATGCCCGACGACTGGGTGGGGCACCCGCAGCGCAAGGACTATCCCCTCGGCGGCATCCCCGTCGAGTACCGCGGAGCGGAGATCCCCCCTCCGGACGAGCGGAGGTCGTACACATGAGCAGCACGAAGTACACCGAGTACGACGCCTACGCCGCGGACGCCGCGGCGGAGGGCACCGTCTACGACGTCAACGGGCAGGACTGGGACCAGGTCGTGGCCGGCGCCGAGGACGCCGGCGACGAACGGCTCGTGGTCAACATGGGCCCGCAGCACCCGTCCACGCACGGGGTGCTGCGGCTGATCCTCACCCTCGACGGCGAGACGGTGGACGAGTGCCGGGTCGGCATCGGCTACCTGCACACCGGCATCGAGAAGAACATGGAGTACCGCACCTGGACGCAGGGCACCACGTTCTGCACCCGGATGGACTACCTGGCGCCGATCTACAACGAGACGGCGTACTGCCTCGGCGTGGAGAAGCTGCTCGGCGTCACCGACCAGATCCCCGAGCGGGCCCAGATCATCCGGGTGATGATGATGGAGCTCAACCGGATCTCCTCGCACCTGGTCGCGATCGCCACGTTCGGCCTGGAGCTCGGCGCGACGACGGTGATGCTCAACGGGTTCATCGAGCGCGAGTACACCCTCGACCTGTTCGAGGAGATCACCGGGCTGCGGATGAACATGGCCTACGTCCGGCCGGGCGGCGTCGCGCAGGACCTGCCGAGCGGGACGCTCAGCAAGGTGCGCGACTACCTGGACCGGATGCCGAAGCGGTTCCAGGCGATGCGCAAGCTGCTGGACTCCAACCCGGTCTACCTGGCCAGGACCAAGGACGTCGGGTACCTCGACCTCACCGGCTGCATGGCGCTCGGCGTCACCGGGCCGATGCTGCGCGCGACCGGGCTGCCGTGGGACCTGCGCAAGTCGCAGCCCTACTGCGGCTACGAGACCTACGACTTCGAGGTCGCCACCGAGGAGACCGCCGACGTCTACGGCCGCTATCTCGTTCGGATGAAGGAGATGGAGGAGTCCCTGAAGATCGTCGAGCAGTGCGCGGAGCGGCTCCAGACGGTCAAGGGCCCGGTGATGATCGAGGACAAGAAGATCGGCTGGCCCGCGCAGCTGGCCATCGGGGCGGACGGGATGGGCAACTCGCCCCGGCACATCGCGCACATCATGGGCACCTCGATGGAGGCCCTCATCCACCACTTCAAGCTGGTGACCGAGGGGTTCCGGGTGCCGGCGGGGCAGGTCTACTCGGCGATCGAGTCGCCGCGCGGCGAGCTCGGCGTGCACCTGGTGAGCGACGGCGGCACCCGCCCGTACCGGGCGCACTTCCGCGACCCGTCCTTCGTCAACCTGCAGGCGACGCCGGCGATGGCGGAGGGCGGCATGGTCGCCGACGTCATCGCGGCCGTGGCCAGCATCGACCCGGTCATGGGGGGTGTGGACCGTTGAGCGAGCACATGGAGTTCCTGGAGACCGCAGGGACCGGCGATCAGGAGCCGTACGCGCCCGAGGTGCGCGAGCGCCTGGAGCGGGACGCCAAAGAGATCATCGCGCGCTATCCCAAGCCGCGGTCGGCGCTGCTGCCGATGCTGCACCTGGTGCAGTCGGAGGAGGGGCACGTCACCCCGCGCGGCACCGCGTTCTGCGCCGAGCAGCTCGGGATCACGCCCGCGCAGGTGACCGGCGTCGTGACCTTCTACACGCAGTACAAGCGGAAGCCGGTCGGGGAGTACCACGTCGGCGTCTGCATCAACACGCTGTGCGCGATCATGGGCGGCGACCAGATCTGGAACGAGCTGAGCGCGCACACCGGGCTCGGCCACGACGAGGCCGATGCCGACGGCAGGGTCAGCCTCGAGCGGATCGAGTGCAACGCGGCCTGCGACTTCGCGCCGGTGATGATGGTCAACTGGGAGTTCTTCGACAACATGACTCCCGAGAAGGCCAAGGCGCTGGTCGACGATCTGCGCTCGGGTAAGCAAGTGCTTCCTTCGCGCGGGCCGAACGAGCTGGTCGGCTGGAAGGACGCCTCCCGCGTGCTCGCCGGGTTCCCGGACGGCCGCGCCCACGAGGGCGTGCAGGCCGGACCGGAGTCGCTGCGCGGGCTGGAGCTGGCGAAGGAGCGCGGCTGGACGGCTCCGCCGCCGAGCGCCGAGCGCGAGCGGCCGCACGAGTCCGGCGGCCAGGAGGGGCGGAACCAGTGACCACGCTCACCCCGATCCTCACCAGGAACTGGGATCAGCCCGACTCGTTCACCCGCGTGGCGTACGAGCGCGAGGGCGGCTACCAGGCGCTGCGCACCGCGCTCGGCATGGAGCCGGACGCGATCGTGCAGGCGGTCAAGGACTCCGGCCTGCGCGGCCGGGGCGGCGCGGGCTTCCCCACCGGCATGAAGTGGGGCTTCCTCCCGCCGGCGAGCCCGAACCCGCGGTACCTGGTCGTCAACGCCGACGAGTCCGAGCCGGGCACGTGCAAGGACATCCCGCTGATGATGGCCAACCCGCACGTGCTGGTCGAGGGCATCGTGATCAGCTCGTTCGCGATCAAGTCGAACCACGCGTTCATCTACGTGCGCGGTGAGGTACTGCACGTCGTACGACGCCTCCAGCAGGCGGTCGCCGAGGCGTATGAGGCCGGCTACCTCGGCCGCAACATCCTCGGCTCCGGGTTCGACCTCGATCTGGTCGTGCACACCGGTGCCGGGGCCTACATCTGCGGCGAGGAGACGGCGCTGCTCGATTCCCTGGAAGGGTTCCGCGGTCAGCCCAGGCTGAAGCCCCCCTTCCCGGCGGTCGCGGGCCTCTACGGCGGCCCCACTGTCATCAACAACGTCGAGTCGATCGCGTCGGTTCCCTCGATCGTGCAGAACGGTTCGGACTGGTTCGCCGCGATGGGCACCGAGAAGTCCCAGGGGTACGGGATCTTCTCGCTGTCCGGGCACGTCACCCGTCCCGGGCAGTACGAGGCGCCGCTCGGCATCACGCTGCGCGAGCTGCTGGAGATGGCGGGCGGCGTCCGCGCCGGGCACCGGCTGAAGTTCTGGACGCCCGGCGGCTCGTCCACCCCGATCTTCACCGACGAGCACCTGGACGTGCCGCTCGACTTCGAGTCGGTCGGCGCAGCCGGGTCGATGCTCGGCACCCGCGCGCTCCAGATCTTCGACGAGACGACCTGCGTGGTGCGGGCCGTGCTGCGCTGGTCGGAGTTCTACGCGCACGAGTCGTGCGGCAAGTGCACGCCGTGCCGCGAGGGCACCTACTGGTACAAGCAGATGCTCAAGCGGCTGGAGGCCGGGCAGGGCGAGGAGGCGGACCTGGAGACGCTCCTGGACCTGTCCGACAACATCCTCGGCCGCTCCTTCTGCGCCCTCGGCGACGGCGCGACGAGCCCGGTGGTGTCCTCCATCAAGCTCTTCCGCGACGAGTACCTCAAGCACTTCGAGCAGGGCGGCTGTCCGTTCGACCACGCCAAGTCCACGGTTTGGGCTGAGGGAGGCTCCCGATGACGGTTAGTGTTGGTGGCGGCTCGGCGGCTTCGAGTGCTCCCCAGCAGCCTGGGGGTGGTCCGGCCGCGGTCAAGAAGGCACCGGACATGATCGCCGTCACCATCGACGGGTTCGAGATCGAAGTGCCCAAGGGCACCCTGATCATCCGGGCCGCCGAGCTGCTCGGCATCCAGATCCCGCGGTTCTGCGACCATCCGCTGCTCGACCCGGTCGGGGCCTGCCGGCAGTGCCTGGTGGAGATCCCCGACGCCGGCAACGGGCGCGGGATGCCCAAGCCGCAGGCGTCCTGCACCACCACGGTGATGCCGGGCATGGTGATCAAGACCCAGCTCACCTCGCCGCAGGCCGACAAGGCCCAGCAGGGCGTGATGGAGCTGCTGCTGATCAACCACCCGCTGGACTGCCCGATCTGCGACAAGGGCGGCGAGTGCCCGCTCCAGAACCAGGCGATGTCCAACGGGCGGGGCGAGTCGCGCTTCACCGAGGCCAAGCGGACGTTCCCGAAGCCGATCCCGCTGTCCAGCCAGGTGCTGCTCGACCGGGAGCGCTGCGTCCAGTGCGCCCGCTGCACCCGGTTCTCCGACCAGATCGCCGGCGACGCGTTCATCGACCTGTTCGAGCGCGGCGCCAAGGAGCAGGTCGGGGTCGCCGACGGCGAGCCGTTCCAGTCCTACTTCTCCGGCAACACGGTGCAGATCTGCCCGGTGGGGGCGCTGACCGGCACCGCGTACCGGTTCAGGTCCCGTCCGTTCGACCTGGTGTCGGCGCCGAGCACGTGCGAGCACTGCGCGTCCGGCTGCGCGCTGCGCACCGACCACCGCCGCGGGAAGATCACGCGGCGGCTGGCGGGCGACGACCCGCAGGTCAACGAGGAATGGAACTGCGACAAGGGCCGGTGGGCGTTCACCTACGGCTCCCAGCCCGACCGGCTCACCCACCCGCTGGTCCGCAACGAGCAGGGCGTGCTGGAGCCGGCGTCCTGGCCCGAGGCGCTCACCATCGCGGGCCGCGGCCTGGCCGCCGCGCGCGGCCGGGCCGGCGTGCTGACCGGCGGGCGGGTGACGCTGGAGGACGCCTACGCCTACGCCAAGTTCGCCCGGATCGCGCTCGGCACCAACGACGTCGACTTCCGCGCCCGGCCGCACTCGGCGGAGGAGGCCGACTTCCTGGCCGCCGCCGTGGCGGGCCGGCCGATCGAGGTGTCCTACGCCGACCTGGAGTCGGCGCCCGCGGTGCTGCTCGCCGGCCTGGAGCCGGAGGAGGAGTCGCCGATCGTGTTCCTGCGGCTCCGCAAGGCGGTCCGCAAGAACGGGCTGAAGGTGCACGCGGTCGCCCCGTTCGCGACCCGCGGCCTGGCCAAGGTCGGCGGCACGCTGCTGCCGACCCTGCCGGGCGCCGAGGCCGAGGTGCTCGGGTCGCTGGTCGGCGGTTCCGAGCACACCGCCGTCCGCGACCTGCTGGCGACGCCCGGCGCGGTGATCCTGGTGGGCGAGCGGCTGGCCGGCAGCGCGGGCGCGCTGTCGGCGGTGGTCCGGCTCGCCCAGGTCACCGGCGCCCGGCTCGCCTGGGTGCCGCGGCGGGCGGGCGAGCGCGGCGCGATCGAGGCGGGCGCGCTGCCCGGCCTGCTGCCGATCGGCCGTCCGGCCGACGACCCCGACGTGCGCGCCGAAGTGGCCCGCGCGTGGGGCGTGGCCGAGCTGCCGTCCGTCCCGGGCCTGGACGCCGACGGCATCCTCGCCGCGGCTGCGGCGGGGGAGCGCGGCGCGCTGCTCGTCGGCGGCGTCGACCCGTACGACCTGCCTGACCCCGAGGCGGTGCTGCGGGCCCTGGACGCCACCCCGTTCGTGGTGAGCCTGGAGCAGCGGCCGAGCGCGGTCACCGACCGCGCCGACGTGGTGCTGCCGGTCGCCGCGGTCGCCGAGAAGGCCGGCACGTTCGTTGACTGGGAGGGCCGCGGCCGTCAGTTCGACGTGGTGCTCACGTCCGTCGGCCGCCTCTCCGACCTGCGCGTCCTGGACGCGCTGGCGAACGAGATGGACGTGCACCTGGCGCTGCCCGGACCGGACGCGGCCCGCCGCGAGCTGGCCGGGCTCGGCGGCTACCGCGGCGAGCGCCCGCAGGCGCCGAGCGCCCGTCAGGGCGCGCACCCGCAGCCCGGCCAGGGCGAGGCGCTGCTGGCCAGCTGGCGGCTGCTGCTCGACAAGGGCCGGATGCAGGACGGCGAGCCCTACCTGGCCGGCACCGCCAAGCCCGCGGCGGCCCGGTTGTCGCCCGCCACCGCCGCCGAGATCGGCGCGACCGCGACGGTCACGGTCGGTTCCGGACGGGGCGAGGTGACGCTCCCGCTGGAGATCACCCCCGACCTGCCCGACCGGGTGGTGTGGCTGCCGACCAACTCCGCGGGCTGCGCGCTCCATCGCGACCTGGGCGCCGCCGCAGGGAACGTCGTCACCATCTCCTCGGGAGGTCCCGCATGAGGGTGCCCGCACTCGCCGCCGCGCCGGCGCCGAACGATCCGTCGCTGCCCGCCTTCGGCCACGATCCGTGGTGGCTGATCGGCGGGAAGGTGCTGTTCCTGTTCGTCTTCCTGGTCCTCATGGTCTTCATGTCCATGTGGGTCGAGCGGCGCCTGATCGGCCGGATGCAGCTGCGCGTCGGCCCGAACCGGACCGGGCCGCAGGGCCTGCTCCAGGCGCTGGCCGACGGGGTGAAGCTGGCGCTCAAGGAGGACATCGTCCCCCGGAAGGTCGACAAGGTCGTCTTCATCCTGGCGCCGATCGTGTCCGCCACCCCGGCGCTGATCTCGTTCATCATCATCCCGTTCGGGCCGGTCGTGTCGGTGTTCGGGCACCAGACCGCGCTCCAGGGCACCGACCTGCCGGTGGCGGTGCTGCTGGTGCTGGCGATGTCGTCGATGGGCATCTACGGGATCGTGCTGGCCGGCTGGGCGTCGATGTCGTCGTACTCGCTGCTCGGCGGGCTGCGCGCCTCGGCCCAGATGATCTCCTACGAGATCGCGATGAGCCTGTCGTTCGTGGCGGTGTTCCTGTTCGCCGGGTCGATGTCGACCTCGCAGATCGTCGCGCAGCAGCAGGACAAGTGGTTCGTGGTGTTGCTGCTGCCGTCCTTCCTGGTCTACGTGATCACGATGATGGGCGAGTCGAACCGCATCCCGTTCGACCTGCCCGAGGGCGAGGGCGAGCTGGTCGCCGGCTTCCACACCGAGTACTCCTCGCTGAAGTTCGCGATGTTCTTCCTCGCCGAGTACGTCAACCTGGTCACCCTGTCCGCGCTGGCCACCACCCTGTTCCTGGGCGGCTGGCGGGCTCCCGCGCCGATCTCCACGATCTGGGCCGGGGCCAACGAGGGCTGGTGGCCGATCCTGTGGTTCCTGGTCAAGATCTGGTGCTTCATCTTCTTCTTCATCTGGCTGCGCGGCTCGCTGCCGCGGGTCCGGTACGACCAGCTGATGAAGCTCGGGTGGAAGGTGCTGATGCCCTTCTCCCTCGGCTGGATCCTGCTGGTCGCCACCATCCGCGCGCTGCGCAACGAGGACTACGACATGCGGCAGATCGTCGTGTACGCGGCGGTCGCCGCGGCGGTGGTGCTGGTCGTGTCGCTCGTGTGGGAGTTCCTGCGCGGCAACAAGGAGGACGAGAAGCAGATCGTCCCGGGGCTCGCCCCGGACGGCCCGGCCGGGACGGCCGGGTCCGCGGCGGGCGGGTTCCCCGTCCCGCCGATGGACCTGCCCCACTACCACGGCCGCGACACCGAGATGCGGGGGGCGGGCCTCACCGGAGCCTCGCGCGCCGAGCCCGCTAGCAAGGAGGTCACCAGTGGGACTCACTGACTTCCTGAACCCGGTCAAGGGGTTCGGGGTCTCGTTCCACCAGATGTTCACCAAGAGCGAGACCGTCCAGTACCCCGAGGTGAAGAAGCCGACCGCCCCGCGTTTCCACGGGCGGCACCAGCTCAACCGGTGGCCGGACGGCCTGGAGAAGTGCATCGGCTGCGAGCTGTGCGCCTGGGCGTGCCCGGCCGACGCGATCTTCGTCGAGGGCGCCGACAACGGCGCGAGCGACGACGAGCGGTTCTCGCCGGGTGAGCGGTACGGGCGCATCTACCAGATCAACTATCTGCGCTGCATCTTCTGCGGGCTGTGCATCGAGGCGTGCCCCACCCGGGCGCTCACGATGACCAACGAGTACGAGCTCGCCGACGACAGCCGCGAGAGCCTGATCTACACCAAGGACATGCTGCTGGCCCCGCTGCGCGAGGGCATGGAGACGCCGCCACACGCGATGCGGCTCGGCGAGACCGAGGTGGACTACTACCGCCTCGGCCTCCAGCCCGAGGAGGGGCCGTCCGGCGCGGGTGAGGGCAAATGAGCGCCCACCTGCTCGCGTCCGGCGCGGTCGCCGCACAGGTCGCCGACAAGCAGTCCGGCGAGCCGTTCTTCTTCTGGCTGCTGGCGATCGTGTCGGTCGCCGCCGCGCTCGGCATGATCTTCACGCGCAAGGCGGTGCACTCGGCGCTGATGCTGGCGGCCGTGATGCTCTCGCTGGCCGCGCTGTACGCGATCGAGGGGGCGCCGTTCCTGGCGTTCGTCCAGGTGATCGTGTACACCGGCGCGGTGCTGATGCTGTTCCTGTTCGTGATGATGCTCGTCGGGGTCAGCTCCACCGACTCGCTGGTGGAGACGATCCGCGGGCAGCGGCTGTGGGCCGCGATCGGCGCGCTCGGGTTCCTGGCGCTGCTCGGCGCCGGCCTCGGCAACGCGGCGCTGGGCGACAGTGCCGGGTTGCAGGCGGCCAACTCCGAGGGCAACGTGATCGGCCTGGCCCGGCTGCTGTTCAGCAAGTACGTGTTCGCGTTCGAGGCGACCAGCGCGCTGCTGATCACCGCGGCGCTCGGCGCGATGGTGCTGGCGCACCGCGAGCGCACCACGCCGAAGCCGACCCAGCGCGACCTGTCGACCAGCCGGTTCAAGTCCGGGGCGCACCCCGGCCCGCTGCCCGGCCCCGGCACGTACGCGCTGCACAACTCGGTCGACATGCCGGCGCTGCTGCCCGACGGCACCCCGTCGGAGCTGTCCCTCAACCCGGTCATCGCGGCCCGCACCGACACCATCGAACGGCACCCCGACCTGTACGGCGGGACCGCCGAGGAGGCGGTCGACCGCGACGTGTCCGCGGTCAAGACGACCACGGACGAGGCCGAGGACGCGGGCGCCGAGTCCCGGGCGGTCTTCCGCTCCGGCACCGGCGCTCCCGGCGGCGACGCCCCGGCGTCCGGCCCGGGGGCGGGTTCCGGTCCGGGCTCCGGTTCCGGCGAGCGTGAAGGCGAGGCTGGCAAATGAGTCCCGGGCACTACCTGGCGCTCTCGACGATCCTGTTCACCATCGGCGCCGTCGGCGTGCTGGTACGGCGCAACGCGATCGTGGTGTTCATGTGCGTCGAGCTGATGCTCAACGCCACCAACCTGGCGTTCGTCACGTTCGCCCGGATGCACGGCAACCTCGACGGCCAGATCATCGCCTTCTTCGTGATGGTGGTGGCCGCGGCGGAGGTCGTGGTGGGACTGGCGATCATCATGACCATCTTCCGGACCCGCAGGTCCTCGTCGGTCGACGACGCGAACCTGCTGAAGTACTGAGAGGTCGGGGATGAAAGCGGAAGGCATCCAGGCCGCGTCCTGGCTTCTCATCGCGCTGCCGCTGGCCGGCGCGGCGATCCTCCTTCTCGGGGGCCGCCGCACCGACAAGTGGGGGCATCTGCTCGGGGTCGCCATGTCGGTGGCCTCGTTCGCGGTCGGCGTGGCGATGTTCGTCCAGATGCTCGGATACGGCGCCGAGGAGCGGCGCCGCACCCTGCACCTGTGGAACTTCTTCGACGTCGGCTCGTTCAAGGTCGGCATGGACCTGCTGGTGGACCCGCTGTCCATGAGCTTCGTGCTGCTGATCACCGGGGTGGGCTCGCTCATCCACGTCTACTCCGTCGGCTACATGGCCGAGGACCCGGACCGGCGCAGGTTCTTCGCGTACCTGAACCTGTTCGTGGCGGCGATGCTGCTGCTGATCCTCGGCGGCAACTACCTGGTCATGTTCCTCGGCTGGGAGGGCGTCGGCCTCACCTCGTACCTGCTGATCGGGTTCTGGCAGTACAAGCCGACGGCGGCGACCGCCGCCAAGAAGGCGTTCGTGGTGAACCGGGTCGGCGACCTCGGCCTGCTCACCGCGCTGATGCTGATGTTCTCCACCTTCGGCACCGTCGGGTTCGACCAGATCCTCGGCACCGGCGCCGAGCACGTGGGACTCGCGTCCAAGCTCGGCACCGGCACCGCGACCGCGCTCGGGCTGCTGCTCCTGCTCGGCGCGTGCGGCAAGTCGGCGCAGCTCCCGCTCCAGTCCTGGCTGCTGGACGCGATGGAGGGCCCGACCCCGGTGTCGGCGCTGATCCACGCCGCGACCATGGTGACCGCCGGCGTCTACCTGATCGTCCGGTCCGCCCCGATCTTCGAGATGTCCGACACCGCGCAGTTGGTGGTGACCATCGTCGGCGCGGCCACGCTGCTCGCCGGTGCGATCATCGGGTGCGGCAAGGACGACATCAAGAAGGCCCTGGCCGGATCGACGATGTCGCAGATCGGCTACATGTTCCTGGCCGCCGGGCTCGGCAAGGCCGGGTACGTGTTCGCCATCGCGCACCTCATCGCGCACGGCTTCTTCAAGGCCGGCCTGTTCCTCGGTGCCGGCTCGGTCATGCACGGCATGAAGAACGACGTGAACATGCGCCGCTACGGTGGCCTGCGCGTGATGATGGTGTTCACCTGGGCCACCTTCGGGCTCGGCTACCTGGCCATCATCGGGTTCCCGGGACTGTCGGGCTGGTTCACCAAGGACGGCATCATCGAGGCCGCGTACGAGAAGGGCGGCACGTCCGGGAACATCCTCGGCTCGTGCGCGCTGATCGGCGCCGGCATCACCGCGTACTACATGTCGCGGGTGATGTTCATGACCTTCTACGGCGAGAAGCGCTGGGCGGAGGACGCGCACCCGCACGAGTCGCCCAAGGTGATGACCGTCCCGCTGATGCTGCTCGCGGTCGGCTCGGTCGGCGCCGGCGGGTTCCTGGTGCTCGGCGGGTTCGCCGACTTCCTGGAGCCGGTGGTCGGCGCGCCCGAGGAGCACCACGCGTTCAACCCGTTCGCTCCGGCCGGTATCGCGACGCTCGTGCTGATGGTGATCGGCGTGGCGATCGCGTGGCGCCAGTACGGCGCCCGCCCGGTGCCGCGCGAGGCCCCGGCCGGCTCGATCATCACCGTCGCGGCCCGCAAGGACCTCTACGGCGACGCCCTGAACGAGTCGCTGCTGATGCGGCCCGGCCAGTGGCTGACCCGGCTGGCGGTCTGGTTCGACGGCCGCGTCGTCGACGGCGCGGTCAACGGCACGGCGGCCGGTGTCGGCGGCAGCTCCGGTCGCATCCGGCGGCTCCAGACCGGCTTCGTCCGCTCGTACGCCCTGTCCATGTTCTTCGGCGCGACGCTCATCGTTGCCGCGCTGCTGGTGGTGAACGTGTCATGAGTGACTTTCCCTGGTTGAGCGTCCTCATCGCGCTGCCACTGCTGGGCGCGCTGCTCGTCGGCGTCCTGCCGCGCGGGCGTGAGGCGCTCGTCAAACAGACCGCGCTCGGCGTCTCGGTGCTGGTCGCGGTGCTGACGCTGGTGATGGCGGCGCGGTTCGACAGCGGCGGCGCCCGGTTCCAGTTCGAAGAGAAGTACTGGTGGATCAAGCAGTTCGGGGTGCACTGGGCGGTCGGCGTCGACGGCGTCGCGCTGGTGCTGGTCGTGCTGTCGGTGATCCTCGTCCCGCTGGTCATGCTGGCCTCCTGGAGCGAGGCCGACCGGTCCGGCGGCGTCGACGTGCCGCCCAAGCGGTCGGTGAAGACCTACTTCGCGCTGCTGCTGGCGCTGGAAGCGGCGATGATCGGCGTCTTCGTGGCGACCGACGTCTTCCTCTTCTACGTCTTCTTCGAGGCGATGCTGATCCCGGTGTACTTCATCATCGGGTCCTACGGCGGCCTCCAGCGCTCGTACGCCGCGGTGAAGTTCCTGCTCTACTCGCTGCTCGGCGGGCTGGTCATGCTCGTCGCGGTGATCTGGCTGTACCCGCTGTCGGCCAAGTCGGCCGCGGACGGCGGCCTCGGGCACGGCACCTTCCTGTTCAGCGAGCTGAGCAAGATGAACATCGACCCGACCACGGCCAAGTGGCTGTTCCTCGGGTTCTTCCTCGCGTTCGCGATCAAGGCGCCGATGGTGCCGGTGCACACCTGGCTCCCGGACGCCGCGCAGCAGTCCCCGGCGGGCGCGCTGGTGCTGATCGTGGGCGTGCTCGACAAGGTCGGCACCTACGGGATGCTGCGGTTCTGCCTGGAGCTGTTCCCCGGCGCCGCCAAGTGGGCGACACCGGTCGTGCTCGGACTGGCGGTGCTCAGCATCATCTACGGAGCGGTGCTGGCGATCGGGCAGGTCGACCTGAAGCGGCTGATCGCCTACACGTCGGTCTCGCACTTCGGGTTCATCGTGCTGGGCATCTTCGCGATGACCTCGCAGGGCCAGTCCGGCGCGACGCTGTACATGGTCAACCACGGGTTCTCCACCGGCGCGCTGTTCCTCATCGTCGGATTCATGATCGTCCGGCGCCGGTCCGCGCGGATCGGCGACTTCGGCGGCGTGCAGAAGGTCGCCCCGGTGCTCGCCGGGACGTTCCTGGTCGCCGGCCTGTCCGGGCTGTCGCTGCCGGGCCTGTCGCCGTTCGTGTCGGAGTTCCTGGTGTTCACCGGCACGTTCAGCCGGTACCGGGTGCCCGCCGTGATCGCCACCATCGGGATCGTGCTGGCCGCCGTCTACATCCTGTGGATGTACCAGCGGACGATGGGCGGCCCGTCCACCGAGAAGGTCCAGGGCATGACGGACCTGTCCGCGCGGGAGAAGTGGGCGCTGGCCCCGATCATCGCGATCATCGTGGCGATGGGCGTGTTCCCGCAGCCGGTGCTGAACGTGATCAACCCATCGGTCAAGCAGACGCTGGTCCGGGTCGACCGGCACGACCCGGCGCCGAAGATCACCGGTAACGTCGCCGAGAACGGAGCGCGTCCATGAGCGCGAGCAACCAGGTGAGCGCCGTCCTCGCGCAGGGCGGGGCCATCCCGGCCCCGCACATCGAGTACGGGCAGATCGCCCCGATGCTGCTGGTGTTCGGCGTCGCCATCGCCGGGGTGGTGGTCGAGGCGTTCGTCGGACGCACCTGGCGCTACACCGTGCAGGTGCCGCTGGCCTTCCTCGGGCTGGCCGGCGCCTTCGTCTGGACGATCGTGCTGGGCTGGCGGGACAAGCCGTTCCACGTCGCCGCCGAAGGCGCGCTCGGCGTGGACGGCCCCACGCTGTTCCTCCAGGGCACCATCCTCGTCCTGGCGCTGATCAGCCTGCTGCTGATCGCCGAGCGCGGCAGCAGCGGGCAGGGCGGCGTCGGCGGCGGGCACTTCACCGCGCAGGCGGCGGCGCTGCCCGGCACCGAGGCCGAGCAGGAGACGATGGCCGCGGGCATCACCCAGACCGAGGTGTTCCCGCTGCTGATGTTCGCCGTCGGCGGCATGGTGATGTTCCCCGCGTCCAACGACCTGCTCACCATGTTCGTGGCGCTGGAGGTCCTCTCGCTGCCGCTGTACCTGCTGTGCGGCCTCGCCCGCCGGCGCCGGCTGCTGTCGCAGGAGGCCGCGGTCAAGTACTTCCTGCTCGGCGCGTTCTCCTCGGCGTTCTTCCTGTACGGGACGGCGCTGCTGTACGGCTACGCCGGCTCGGTGCGGCTGTCCGACATCGCCGCGCAGCTCAGCCGCGACGCGGGCAGCGAGACGCTGCTCCTCGGCGGGGTCGCGCTCCTGTCGGTCGGCCTGCTGTTCAAGCTCGGCGCCGTGCCGTTCCACATGTGGAAGCCGGACGTCTACCAGGGCGCCCCGACCCCGATCACGGCGCTGATGGCCTCGTGCACGCTGGTCGCCGCCTTCGGCGCGATGCTGCGCGTCTTCTACGTCGCCTTCGAGAACATGAAGTGGGACTGGCGCCCCGCGATGTGGGGTGTGGCCATTCTCACAATGGTGATCGGTGCGGTGATCGCCATCACCCAGACCGACATCAAGCGGATGCTGGCCTACTCCTCGATCGCGCACGCGGGCTTCCTGCTCACCGGCGTGATCGCCACGTCCGCCGACGGTCTGTCGGGCACCCTGTTCTACCTGGCCGCCTACGGATTCACCACGATCGGCGCGTTCGCCGTCATCACGATGGTCCGGGACGCGGGCGGCGAGGCCGCGCACCTGTCCCGCTGGGCCGGGCTCGGCAAGCGCTCCCCGGTGGTGGCCGGCACCTTCGCCTTCTTCCTGCTGGCGTTCGCCGGAATCCCGCTGACCAGCGGCTTCACCGGCAAGTTCGCGGTGTTCAAGGCGGCCATCGAAGCCGGCGCCACGCCGCTGGTCATCATCGGCGTGCTGTCCTCGGCGATCGCGGCGTTCTTCTACGTCCGCGTCATCGTTGTGATGTTCTTCAGCGAGCCCGAGGCGGACGGCCCCACGGTGGTCGTCGGGCTGCCCACCGCGGCGGCGGTCGCGCTCGGACTGACGGCTACTGTGGTACTCGGTGTGCTCCCCCAGCCGATGCTGGACCTGGCGGGGCACGCCGCGTCACAGATGTTCGTGCGGTGAACGTCCGCTAGGGGGTTTGGGTGAGTAGCGCTTTCGCCGGAGGGCCCGGAGGGCCGCCGGGCGCGGCCGACGCGGCCGGGCCGTTCGGGCTCCCGATCGACGAGAAGCTCGCGACGGCCGTACAGGAGCGCATGACGGCCGTCGAAGACCTCCTCCTGGAATCGGTGCACGGCGAGGACCCGCTGCTCACCCAGGCCTCCAAGCACCTGGTCGAGGCGGGCGGCAAGCGCTTCCGCGCGATGCTGGTGCTGCTCGCCGCCGACTTCGGCGACCCGGCCTCCCCGGGCATCGTCCCGTCCGCGGTCGTCGTCGAGCTGACCCACCTGGCCACCCTGTACCACGACGACGTCATGGACGAGGCCACCGTCCGCCGTGGCCAGCCGTCGGCCAACTCCCGCTGGACCAACACCGTCGCCATCCTCACCGGCGACTACCTGTTCGCCCGCGCGTCCGACCTGCTCGCCGACCTCGGCCCCGAAGCCGTCCGGATCCAGGCCCGCTCCTTCGCCCGCCTCGTCCGCGGCCAGATCCAGGAGACCGTCGGCCCCGGCCCGGACGCCGACCCCCTCAAGCACTACCTCCAGGTCGTCGCCGACAAGACCGCCTCGCTGATCGCCACGTCCGGCCAGTTCGGCGCCCTCATCTCCGGCGCCCCCACCCACGTGGTCGACACCGTCACCTCCGCCTGCGAGAAGATCGGCGTCGCCTTCCAGCTCTCCGACGACATCCTCGACATCGCCTCGGAGGCCGAGCAGTCCGGCAAGACCCCCGGCACCGACCTCCGCGAAGGCATCCGCACCCTCCCCATGCACCACGTCCTCGCCGGCACCGGCCCGGACGACGCCCGGCTGCGCGAACTCCTCACCCAGGACCTCACCGGCGACGCCCTCCACGCCGAAGCCCTCGCCCTCCTCCGCGCCCACCCCGCCATGGACCGCGCCCGCGCCGACCTCCGCCGCTGGGCCGAAGACGCCCGCACCGAACTCCTCACCCTCCCCGACATCCCCGCCCGCGCCGCCTTCACCGGCCTCTGCGACTACGTGGTCTCCCGCACCGGCTGAGTGGTGTCTGATGGCGCCTCTGTGTTGATGGCGACGCCTTCGGCGTCGCGGCTCGCGGGCGCTTTACGCGGCGTCTTCCCTCGTCGCGTGCTCGCTCCTTCGTCGCTGCGCGCGCTCCTCAGTCCAGACACCACGCGCCCGCTCGCTGTGTTGATGGCGCCGCCTTCGGCGTCGCGGCTCGCGGGCGCTTTACGCGGTGTCTTCCCTCGTCGCTCCGGTCGCAGGCTCCCTGCGCTCCTCAGTCCAGACACCGCGCGCCCGCTCGGGGGCTCGGGGGCGTCTTGAGGTTGTTCGGCCCCTCACGGGCACACTGGGGGTTAGGGCCGGTCTCACTGTGCCTCAGCCGTCGCGCGAGCGCGTTATCTGGCCGGTGGGGCGATGCCGGAGGCGAGCCTCACCGGCCAGATCGCGAAGCGATGTCGCGCTCGCCCAAGCACGGTCGGCGTCCGAGCCGCCAGGCGAGGGTGCCGGGCCGGGCTTCAAAAACAGGGCCGGTCGCGGTCAGGCGTTCTGGGGTTCTTCTTGGTTGGGGGCCAGGCCGCGGGTCTTCATCGCGTGCAGGACCAGGTCGATGAGGACCTGCTTGCAGGAGTCGAGGCTGCGGGCGTCGCAGAGCATGACCGGGACGGCGGGGCCCAGGTTGAGGGCGAGCTGGATCTCCGCCAGGTCGTACTGGCGGGCGCCCTGGAAGCAGTTCACCGCGACGATGAACGGGGTGCCGCGGCGTTCGAAGTAGTCGACCGACGGGAAGCAGTCCGAGAGGCGGCGGGTGTCGGCCAGGACGATTGCGCCGAGGGCGCCGAGTGCCACCTCGTCCCACATGAACCAGAAGCGTTCCTGGCCCGGGGTGCCGAAGAGGTAGAGCACGTACTCGTCGCGCATCGTGATGCGGCCGAAGTCCATCGCGACCGTGGTGGTCTTCTTCTTCTCCACACCGGAGATGTCGTCGACGCCCACGCTCTCGTCGGTGAGGATCTCCTCGGTGCGCAGCGGCTTGGTCTCCGAGACGGTGCCGACCATGGTGGTCTTGCCGACCCCGAAACCGCCCGCGATCACGATCTTGACCGCGGTGGGCAGCCGGCGGGCACGGGTCGGGAGACTAGAGGGCCCGGAGACCATCGATCACCGCCTTGTAGAGCCTGATGTCGTGCATGTCCGCCTCCGGTTCGGGTTCCTGCATCGAGATGAAGCCCTGGTCGAGCAGGTCGCCGAGCAGAACCCGGACGGTGGCGATGGGCAGGTTGAGGTGCCCGGTGAGCTCGGCGACCGACATCACCGACTGGCAGAGCCGGGCGATCGCCACGTGCTCGGGGCCGAGGCCGACCGCGCCGTCGGGCTCGGCGCCGACCGACACCACCAGGGTGATCAGGTCGAACTTGCCCCGGGTCGGCTCGATCCGGCCGCTGGTCATCACGTACGGGCGGACCATGGGGCCGGAGTGCTCGTCGTGCCACCGGTCCTGGACGGGGTCGGCGTCGTCCTGCCAGCGGTCGTGGCCGGGCTCCTCGGGCGGCATCATGAGGTGGTCCGGCCCTCTGCGGCGGCCTCCGACCGCGACGGCGTGGTGAGGTGATGGCCCATGCTGGTGACCAGCATCGCCATCTCGTAGGCGATCAGGCCGACGTCGGCCTCCTCACCGGCCAGCACCGCCAGGCAGGCGCCCTGGCCGGCGACGGTCACCAGCAGGAACGCCGACTGCATCTCGATGATGGACTGCCGGACCGGGCCGCCGCCGAAGCGGGTGCCCGCACCCTTGGCCAGGCTCTGGATCCCGGCGGCGACGGCGGCCAGATGCTCACCGTCGTCCTGCGCCATGGCCTCCGAGGAGGCCATCAGCAGGCCGTCGGCGGACAGCACCACGGCATGCTCGGCGTGCGGCAGCCGGTGTACCAGGTCGTCCAGCAACCAGCTCAGGTCTGCCGACGAACCCGTCTTCTGCATCACTGATCGTCCTCGTCTTCCGTCGCTCGGGCCGCCGCGGCCGACCGGCCGCGGCGCGTGCCGAGCTGGTACGCGTCCATGATCCGATGGATCTCCTCGGGGGAACGGACCGGCCCGTCGGTTTCGTCCGCCGCGCCGGACTGCTCGTTCTCGGCCAGAGGCGGGGTCAGGTTGGCCTGGGGCACCCGGACCGGCAGGCCGGACGGGGTGGTGGAGGTCTCGGGCACGGGTCGCTGGTCCTCCGGCTGAGAGGTCTCGGGGCACCCGGCGCCGGCGGTGGCCGCCGGCCTTTCGGTCACCGGGCCATGCATGATCACCGTACGCCGTGTCGCGGCGGCGGGATGCATCGGTCCGCGCGCGTGCCCGCCGCCCGCCCCGCGGCGGACGGCCCCCCGCGCGGCGGGCGCCCGGAGGGCGGCCACCGGCGGGCATGGGGACGGTGCCCCGGTCCGCGGGCGGGGGGTGCGGAAGCGCATGGGATTCGCCCTATCAATTCTGCTAAGAATCGGCAGCCGCTCATCGGAATAAACGGTAGCGAGATGCTCGGGTTTGGTGGGGCGGGCGCGGCGGTCGAGCCGGTCCGTACGGCCCAGAACCTTAGCAATGCGAACACACCCGCTCAAGGTGAATGGAGTTGTCGGCGCGGGCCGTCCCGTTTGCAGCCTGGTGTCGTTTTCGCTGTTATGACGAATTTCACTTTCCGGGCCGAGGCGGCCGGCGCGAGGAGATGAGGTGGAGCGCCGCGATCACGGCCGCGCGCACGATCGCCGTCGGATGGTACAGGTCCTTGTCGTGCCAGAGCGGCGGGTCGCAGCTCCGGTCCGCGGTCGGGCGGCCGAGGTCGTGTTCGAGCACCGTCCGCGCGGCGGAGGCCGCCGCGAACCGGGCCTCGGCGCGAGCGCGCGGCTCGTCCCGTCCAGGCCGGGGGAGCAGGAGCACCTGCACGGCGTACGCGGTCTCCTCGGCGGTCCCGTGCCAGCGTCCCCAGGAGCCGTCCGGACGCTGCCTGCCCAGCACCCACTGGCGGGCGCGTTCCACGGCGGGGGCGCAGCGCTCCCCGCCGAAGCGGTCCAGGGCCAGGGCGCAGCACGCGGTCGCATAGTAGGGGGACGCGTGCCATCGGTCGGTCCAGCTCCCGTCAGCCTGCTGCTGCTGGCAGAGCCAACCGGACACCTTGTCGATGGTGTCGGCGTACCGGCCGGCCGCGTCCGCGCCGAGACGGTTCGTCCCGACGGACGCGAGGTACTCGCCGAACGCCTCCAGCACATGCGCGTTGGTCGTGAGGGAATAGCCGTCCTCTCCCTGCCAGGTGCAGAAATGCGTCGAGGTCTCGTACTCCCAGAGGGGATCGGGACGGTGCGGGGCACCGAGCAGTGCCAGCGCGTAGAGCGCGCCGGCCGTGGTGTCGGCGTCGGCGGGCAGCCCCGCCGCGGCGGGCGTGCCGTCCGCGCGGAGCGGCGCGGTCAGGCTCAGCACGAGCTCGGGGGGCGCGACGAACGGGACGCCCGCCCGCTCCAGCCACGCCAGGACCCAGCCCCGCTCGAACACCGTGAGCGGGAACCCGACCGGAACCGGGCCGCCGTGCGTGGCGGCGACGGTCTCCAGGTACCAGCGCGCCGGGGCGCTCGGATCGCTCGGGGGACGGTCGCCGAGCCACGCGGCGGTCGCCGCGGGCGACGCGCCAATGGTCCCGGTCGGCTCCGGGTGGGCCTGCGGGAGCCCGCGCGCGACCTCGCCGGCGACCTCCAGGGCGTGCATCAGCTTCTGCGGGGGCTCGATCCCGGAGGTGAGCAGCCGCCTGATCACCGTCAGCTTGGCGCCGTCCATGCCCTCGGGCAGCGGGACGCGCCGGGAGGACCGGGCGGCCAGCGCGCCGAGATGCTTGTTGATCAGCTCCACCAGGGACGGGACGATCAGCTCGATCGCCGGCATGTCGGGCAGTTCCGGGCCCCGGCCGCCGGGCAGGAGGACGTGCAGCCGGTCCAGCCCGCCCCGCGCGGCGCGGGCGGTCGGGCCGTCCGGCTCGGACGCGTCCGACCGGACGAGCACCGACAGCAGGGCCTCGGTCGCGCTCAGCGTGGGCACCAGCGCGTAGCCGTCGTCGGGGGCGCCCCAGCCGCCGTCGGGACGCTGGGTCTCGGTGAGGAAGTCCACGCGCCGGTCGTGGCCGGTCAGCCAGGGTGTCAGCGACACGAGCCGTCCGGTCTCGTAGATCGAGGGGGAGACCTGTCCCCACGGTTCGGCGACGAGGCCGGTGATCAGGTCGCGGGCGGCGGCGGTGACATCGGCGGAGCCGGTGCGGACGGTGGCGGCGGCCGTCTCGGTCCGCTCGGTTCCGATGCTCACAGCTCGCCCCAGTAGTCGGCCGCACCGTAGAAGCCCATGCTGTAGCCGATCTGGCGCTCCAGATAGACGGCCTCGCGGGGGCACGTGTCCCTGAGCGGCTCGAGCAGCACCCGGCACTGCGCGACGAGTTCGGCGATCCGCTCCCTGACGGCGTCGGCGTCCACGCCGAGGAGCATCGCGTTCAGGTCGCCCCAGGTGACGTCGCGCTTGTAGGTGGCCAGGTCGTTGAGCAGGCGGAGCACCTGCTGGACCTTCCGGCTGACCTCCAGCAGCGCGTCCAGGTGCGCCAGCGCGGACGGCTCGGAGGTGAAGATCCAGTGCCCGGCGTTCACGAACGTGGAGCCGAAGTTGTCGGCGTTGGCCAGGTAGGCGTCGAAGGAGGGCGGCGCGGTCGTGCCCGCGGTGAGCGCGGCCTTCCACTCCCATTCGAGGGTCATCGCGTCCAGCATCCGGCGCAGCTCGTCCCGCCAGACCGGGCCGAACGCGGCGAACGAGGGGCTGCTGCCGACGCGGTCGCGGATGGCCGCCAGGAACCGGGCGAGCGGCGCGTCCCCGGCGGGCGGACGGCCTTCGGCGATGGCGAGCGGGCCGGCGAGCGCTCCGTCGAGGTCGGCCCGCGAGGTGGCGACGTAGTCGACCAGCCAGTCCAGCGCGAAGATCCACAGCGAGGTGCGGTTGGCGACCTCCAGCCGCTCCCGGGTGTCGCCGGGGGAACCGAACGCGTTGGCCATCGAGACCGCGGTGAAGAGCGTGGCGTCGAACGGCTTCCCGGAGAACAGGCCGGGATAGTCGGCGGCGCATCCTTGCAGGTCACGAGCGCATTGAGCGGAGAGGGCGCAGATCCGGCCGTGCTCGGCGACCGCCCGGATCTCGTCGGTGCCCGTCTGGAGCGGGCTCACGCGCGCCCTCCGTCCGGCAGGTCCGGGACCGGTCCGCCGCCGGGGTCGGGGCGCCGGCCCGGAGGCGACTCGACGCGGCGGGCCGCCGCGAGGAGGGAGGCCGCAGGGAAGCGGACCGGTGCGGTGGAGGCGGCCTCGTGACGGAGGCGATGCGCCGTCCAGACGGGAACGAGACCGATGTCTACGGACATTCTCGACTGCCCCTAGGAGTGGAATTGGTGGCACGAGGCGCATCGGTCGCACGTTGCTGAACGGGCGAACCTACCGTTCTGTGCACCCGTGTGAAGCATGGGGGGTATGAGCGATTCCGTGGAAGTATCACATGGTCATTTGGCGTGATCAAGATGGCCGAAGGCGGTATATAGAAACTTCAACGAGTGACCTTCATCACGCTTCGGCCCGTCCATTCCGCCAGGTGGAACGGTCCGGTGGCCTCGGTCGGGCACTTTGGCGATGGGAAGGTGAGCCCACGCGCGGCCGGCCGATGAAAGGCGGGACGCCGCCGGGCTGTGGTGGGCGGAATAATCATGTACCGGGTTTCGCGGCACAAAAGAATAAGGGCGAAAAAAAATCCCCGGGTGTCCCGGGGAATGGGTGCGCGATGTCTCAGTTCGCGGTCGGCGACTCGATGTCGGTCGACAACCGGACCGGCCAGGAGATCTTATTGGAGACCTTGAAATGGCCGGTGAACGTCTGCTGGCCGCAGTGCGCCACGACCGTGTGGGTGCCGGGCTTGATGTCCCGCCGGAGCCGGGCCACGGTCCGCCCCTGGTCGTTCCTGCCCCCGAGGGTGGCGTCCCCGGTGAAGGCCGGCGAGCCGGCCCAGTGCCGCTGCGTCCCGGCCGCGCACCCGCGCACCTCCAGCTCGATCCGCTGCCCGGGACGGGCCACGTCCGGCTCCACGGCGATGCGGTTCCCCCTCGTCGCCGTCGCCTCGCCCGTCGCCGGGGCCGCGAGGCCGACCGCGATGAGGGCCCCGCCCAACACTGCGGCGCTGAGTAGGCGCAACGATACTCCTCGACAAGGTGCTTGTGACATCCGGCACTCTAGTGGTTCGGGATCTCTTCCTCTATAGATGTGCGTAAAGCCGGAGAAGTTGCGCGTTCCGCGTCGGAACCTCGCTCAGCGGACGGGTTCGGGCGCCGTTTCGACGGCGCCCGCGCCGTGCCGTGCGCGCCGTCCCGCGCGCAGTCCGTCCCCGGTCAGCGTGATCAGCGCCGCCCACACCAGCAGGAACCCGATCCACCGGCTGGCCGGCATCTCCTCGTGCTGGACCAGCAACCCGATGAGGAATTGCAGCACCGGGGCCAGGTACTGGAGCATCCCGAGCGCGCTCATCGGGATGCGGATCGCCGCCGCGTTGAACAGCAGCAGCGGGATCGCCGTCACCACCCCGGCGCCGATCAGCAGCCCCACCTGCCCCGCGCCGTGATGCCCGAACGTCGCGTCCCCGCGGGCCTCCAGGGTCAGCACGAACCCGATCGCCGGGACCAGCAGGATCGCGGTCTCCACCGACAGGCTCTCCGCGGACGGCATCGCGGCGAACTTCTTGACCAGCCCGTACGTGCCGAACGAGAACGCCAGCACCAGCGCGATCCACGGCGGCCGGCCGTAGTCGACGGTCAGCACCAACACGGCCGCCGTGCCCAGCCCGACCGCCGTCCACTGCCAGCGGCGCAGCCGCTCCCGGAAGATCACCACGCCGAAGACCACACTGATCAGCGGGTTGATGAAGTAGCCGAGCGCGGCCTCGATGGTGTGTCCGGAGTTGACCGCGTAGATGTAGACGCCCCAGTTGACCGTGACCAGCGCGGCGGCCAGCGCCAGCAGCCCCACCTGCCGCACGGTCAGCGACCTGACCCAGGCCCAGTGCCGGCGGACGGCGAGCATCGCCAGCACCGCGACCAGCGACCACATGATCCGGTGCGCGAGGATCTCCACCGCGCCGGCGGGCTTCAGCAGGGGCCAGTACAGGGGGAACAGCCCCCAGAGCGCGTAGGCGGCGAAGCCGAATGCCATTCCGCGACGATTCACCACAAGCAGCACGATATCAGTGCGTAATCAGCCAAAACTGGCACGCTACTGACTCCGGGAGGACAGGCCGAACACGCGGCACGGCCATGGCGGCACCCCTGCCGCCCAGGCCGAGCGCGGGCCGTCCCGGCAAGCCCGGCGCGCCCCGCGCCCACCGGCCGGCATGACCTTGCCAGGGCGAATACCCTGGAGTCATGTTCGGCTTTGCGAAGACCCAGATGGTCGCACCGGAGAAGGCCCTGCCCGGCAGGGACGAGCCGATGCCGGTGCCGCCCCGCCACGAGGTCCTCGGGTCGCCCCTCGCGCCGCCGTACCCCGACGGCACCGAGATCGCCGAGTTCGCGCTCGGCTGCTTCTGGGGCGCCGAACGCATCTTCTGGCGGACCCCAGGCGTCGTCTCCACCTCGGTCGGCTACGAGGGCGGCCACACGCCGAACCCCACCTACGAAGAGGTGTGCAGCGGCCAGACCGGCCACACCGAGAGCGTCCGGGTCGTCTACGACCCGTCCGAGACGTCCTACGAGCGGCTCCTGCGCGTGTTCTGGGAGTCCCACGACCCGACCCAGGGCATGCGCCAGGGCAACGATGTCGGCACCCAGTACCGCTCGGCGGTCTTCTACCGCAGCGAGCTCCAGCGGAAGACCGCCGAGGCGTCCCGCGACGCCTACCAGCAGGTCCTGACCGGCGGCGGCCACGGTCCCATCAGCACCGAGATCGCCCCGGCCACCGACTTCTACTTCGCCGAGGACTACCACCAGCAGTACCTGTCCGACAACAAGAACCCCAACGGCTACTGCGGCATCGCCGGCACCGGTCTACCCCTGGGTGACCAGTCCGGCGGCTCCTGCCAGACGGGCATCGCGCCTGCTGGAGACTGACCACCGTTGGGCAAGCGGCGCGCAGGGGCCATGCACTCCCACCAGATGCCCGCACCCGGCGGGGAGGGTTGACGCCGTCTAGTGCCGTAGCAGGTAACGTTCCCCCGGTCCCGAGGCTGCGCCGCGCAAGTAGCATCTCGTGGTGATCTCTGAGAGTGAACCGGGAGCTGCAAGGCGAGGTCGTGGCGAGGGCGGGGTGCGGGCTGTCGTGGGAAACCACACTTGGCGGTCTCGACCAAGCGGCGTTTCCCATGCTCGGTGCGCTCGATCCGTATGGTGATGCGGTCTTCAACCACCGGCAGATCCCGGCACTGCTCGGGGAGTTGGACCGGCTCCCCGTTGAACGCGGTGGCGTTTGGGTCGCTGAAGTCCAGGCCCTGTGCGAAGTGGCCTTGCGCAGGCCGCATCACTACATCCTGTTCATCGGCGACTGATCCCGGGTCAGGCCGCGTTGGCGCGGGCGACGATCTGGCGTAGCCGGGTGTCGTCGGCGTGGCGGTTCCGCCAGATGATGTAGCGGCGGATCATGCTGCCTTGCTCTTTGTGGCTGCGTTGGTCGGTGCCGTCCAGAGCGAAGCAGCACAGCGCGGTGAACTGGGCCTCAACGTGGTTGAGCCACGAACTGTGGTCGGGGTGTAGGCGACTTCGGCGTTGTTTGCCTCGGCCCAGTCCGTCACCCGTCGGCAGCGCTCGGTGGTCAGGTGCGGTGAGTAGTTGTCACAGATGATGGCGATCCGCACCGCGGCCGGTGATCGCGGCCCACTACCGGCCGGGGTGCGGCATCAGGTTCAGCGGCCCGAACTCGTCCAGGCAGATCACGACGGTCGGCTCGCCCGGCTCGGGTATCACCTCGCCGTCGGCGATCGCGTACAGGTGCTCAGCCCGGGCCTTCTTCACCGCGTAGGCAGGGACCGCGGAGCCGGCTCACCCGAGGGTCACGGCGAGCGCCTTCCACTTCCTCGGCGTCACCCACATCGAACGCGACGACCCGCAGCGTGCGACCGGGTGAGTCAGCTGGCCACCGTGGGCACCTTCCACCCAAGCGTCATCCCAGCTAGAACCGATGCCTGGCAGCAAGGGTCTCGACGAACAGCTCCAGGGAACTATTGATGAGTGCGCGGTTCCGCTTCTCGTCCCCCGGCGCGTACCAGTAGACGCGGTGTTCCGCACGGGACAGACAAGCCAGGCCGCCGATGCCGTTGACGATCACGATGTCGCCCTTGATGTCCAGCGGATCGGTATCCGGCTCTCCGATGTCGAGGACCTGGGCGATGGTGCGAGGCCGATCTGTCCCGATGCCGCCGAAGACCAGCAGACCTATGAGTGTTTCGGGCAGCCCACCTCGGTCAGGACCCGCCGGTCCTCCGGATTGCTGAAGTGTCGCTCAGCGACCTCCGGCGGTATGGTCTCGACCCACTCGGAGCCGAAATGCCGACCCCAGTTCCGCGTGCGTGACCACCTCGGACTCCTTTGCCTCGATCCACTGCATAGCTCGTCTGCCCCGGACGCCGACTCTGCGGAACGCGGCAGCGGGGGGAAGCGATGTCGCTAACGGTGTCCTCACGGTGGCGCGGGGGCCCCGGGAGCGCTGGAAGGCGACCCCGGGGCCCCCGTCTTGGTTGACGCCTTGCGTCGAAGCCCCGGTCTACCCCTCGGACAAGGGGGCGGCCGATGGGATCCCGATGCTCTTCCGTGTGGGCAGGATGCGCTTAACGGCGAGGGCAGTGGACAGCAGGGTGAAGACGGCCAACCCCAACCAGATGGCCTGGACGCCGAGCCATGGGGCGGTGATGGCGGCGCCGCCGAGACCGGCGCTGACACCGCCTATGGGCGGAGTATTGTACATGGTTTACCATTTCCTTTCGTTGCGCCAGGCGGCTTCCCAGTAAGCCCGGACCTGGACGATCTGAAGAAAGCCGTCGAAGAGGAACTCGACGACGATGGTGGCGGCTATGGCCATTTGAACTGCCCCGCGCCGGCGTACGGTCACCACGCGCTCAATCATGAAGATCGCTGTTACGCTGATCCAAATGGGGCGGAAATGGAGTCCGCTGGTGAAGGCCAAGCAGTAGCCTAGCGAGATCAGATAGGCCACGATGGCGATGATGCTGATCAATGTAAGCAGTTGCCGGCCCCAGTAGGGGCGTGTCACGGATGTCCAACCGTATTCGATGAGATTCTCCAGGGCGCCGCGCTTCCAGCGCAGTCGCTGCCGGGACAATTCCCGCCAGGTTGGCATCACCTCTGTAGTGAGCGTACATCCGGGTGGGCATATGATTTCGAAACCGAGATGCAGGATCGCCAGGGTCAGTTCGTTATCCTCGGTGAGCACGCAAACGTCGTAGACGCGGGGGTCGCCAGGCAGTCGGCGCTCCCTGCGCGCGGCAGCCACTTCCTGGAGAGTGGTGGCGCGGAAGATGGTCGCCGTTCCGGTCAGCACCAGCGCTTTGCCTTGCAGTCGCCGCACGTCCCGTGCGTAGCGGACGTACTCGTTGCGTTGGAGCATGCCGACCATGCCCCCGCCGTCCTGGCCGGTGAAGGTGCCACCGACGGCGGCGTAGCGGCCGTCGGAGAGGTAAGCCACTCCATGACGGATGAAGCCCGGGTCCAGTGCCGAATCTGCGTCCATGACCATGATCGCGTCATTGGGGCCGGCAGAGGGCAGCAACCGGTCGAGTACCTGATTCAGCGCACCAGCCTTCTTATGCCGATTGTCGCGTGTGATGAATATTTCAACTCCGCACCGCCTGGCGATTTCAACGGTGCCGTCTGTGCAATCATCGGCGATGACAATGATCTGGTCCGGCGGCTGTTCCTGCCCCTTTAGCGATGCGAGCGTATCGGTGATATTCTCTGCCTCATTGTGTGCCGGGATCAGCACCGTCACCCACAGACCGGCCGGATCCACCGGTGGTAGGGTGCGCCGGCCCGGCCGCCCTCGCCGGGGCGTCTCCCCGCTGTCGGGGCCGGTCAATGCATGATCAATTGAACGGCCGGGGGCAGGCGGGATGGTAGAGGTTGAACTCATCTCAGGGCCCCGCCAGCGGACGCATTGAGTGCTCCTCGCTCCGGTGCGCACCGGGCCGGAGCAGGTGCCCGTAGGCGATCACGTTGTCGGTGTAGTGGCCGGTGTCGGTGTCGAAACCGCCGCCGCAGGTGACCAGCCGGATCGCTGCATAGCCGGGATCCATGTAGACCCGGCGCGTGGGGAATCCCGTCTTCTTGACGCGTTCGACCGAGTCGATTTGGAACAAGGCGGTGCTCCCGTCGGCTCGTTGCACGCCGGCTTTGTCGCCTGGGCGCAACTCCCCGATTCGGAAAAAGACGCCCGGCCCGCGCGATGAGTCGACGTGGCCGATGAGCACTGCCGCGCCGATGCTTCCGGGCCGGGACCCGAGCCGATACCAGCCGGCCTGGTCGGCGTTGACCGGAACCTCGACCCTGTGGTCGTCCGTCAGCCCCAGTGGCACCAGGGACGTACGGAGGCGGATTCGCGGCACCGTCAACCGCACCGGGGTCGAACGCGGCATGGCCACCGTCAGATGAGCCGACTCCGGGTTGGACGCGGCGGGGCCGGGCTGCGGGGCGGTGGTGGCCGCCGTGTGATTGCCGAACGCCTGCACAGCGAAGAGCGCCGTCATGGCGAGGCCCGACGTGGCAATGGTGACGATTGCCAGGCCGGGTATGTACCTGAGGCTGGATGACAGCCGCTCTCGGCACCTATCCGAGAATCCGCCCCATCCCAACACGATCGAGGGTCTCAACCCGTTCGAACGGGTTGTCTGTCTCTTGATCACGATCGCCACTTACCCCGGCCATTGAATAACGAACATATGTAATGAATCTTTTGCCCATTTGGATCAAATGCGGGAGCAGCCGGATCCAACTGGAGGCGACCCTTCCGGCATTCCGCCGGGCGGGCGCCTAAAACGCCCAGATCGAGCCACTGAGCGTTTTTCACCAGCATTCGTGGGATGGGTGATCACAGCATGATCGCGGGCGGTGTGGCGGGCCCTGGAACGTGAAGAAGCCCTGGTGGGAGGAATGGTGATGGGCTCCGAATCGGTCCCTGCTGGTTCTGACCGGGCCTCATGGCCGGAGTTGCGCGGGCTCCACCTCATTCACGCCCTGGCGGAGGAGGTCGAGCAGGCGGTCGGTCTGCGGGGGGCCGGTGGTGGCCAGGGCGATTCCGTTCGCCAGCGCCATCAGGTCGGCCGTGCGCACTCCGGGACGGACGGCACCCGAGTCCTGCGCCCTGGCCAGGAGGGCGCCGGCGGTGGCGTGCATCGCGGTGTGCCATTCGTCGAAGAGGACGGTGCGCCGGCGCTCGTCGGTGATCGCCTGGGCCAGGTCGCGTTTGGTGGCCACGTGGGTGATGAAGGTGCGGAGCCAGGCAAAGAGCGCGTCGGCGGATGCGGCGCCGGCGAGTAGGGCCTCGCCCTCGGCGGTGAGGCCGGAGACCTCGTCGGCGTAGACGGCGATGAGGAGCTCGCGGCGGGTCGGGAAGTGCCGGTAGAGGGTGGCGTTGCCGACTCCGGCGTCGCGGGCGACGTCGTCCAGGGGCGCCTCGGGGCCGCGCTCGGCGAACAGCCGTCGGGCGGCGGCCACCAGCAGGTCGTGGTTGCGCTGGGCGTCGGCCCGGCGCGGGCGCCTCGATGCCGGCATCCGTCCTCCTTGCTAAGTGGGGAGTTCCCCGTTTAGTTTAGCGGCCACATCGAAACGGGGAGTTCCCCGGTTAGGAGCGTGTCCCATGCAGCGTGCGGCCGAGATCCATCGGCGTCTCGCCGAGGGCTACCCCCTGATCCTCAAGGGCGAGACGGAGGAACTGCTGGCCCTGATCGACCCGGACATCGTCGACCACCGGGGCGGGGTGCAGGGCGACCATGTGGGGAAGGCGGCGTGGAAGGAGAAGTGGGATGGGATGGCGGCCCGAGATGAGACGGGCTTCCGCGATGTCTCGGTGACCATCGAGCAGAACGTGGAGGCGGGTGACATCTCGGTCAACCGCTACGCCAGCAGGGGTACCCATAGCGCGTCCGGCCGGAGCTATGAGGTCCTCGGCATGGACATGGTCCGGGTCAGGGACGGCCGGGTGGTCGAGCACTGGGCTGTGCGCGACTCGGACGCGATCCGGCACCAACTCGGCCAGTAGGCGGCGCCGGTGGGCGGCGCCGCCCACCGGTCGGACGCTAGCCCGTGCAGGCGCTGGGCGGGGGGTGCAGGTCGGGTGGGAGCAGGGCGCCGGTGAGGGTGGTGTGGGTGAACGCGACGACACCGGTCCGCACCTCGTCGAGGGTCATCCCGCCGTCGATCAGGAGGTCGACGAACTGGCCGCGCGGGGTGGCGAGGACGGCGTGCGCGAGGAAGTCGCCGTCCGGCCGGAACTCGCCGATCACCGTGGCGAGGTGTTCCTGCCAGAGCCGGTAGTGCCGGATGCGCTCCTCCCCGTGGTGGCCGTCCATGGCGCGCAGGAGGGGACGGCCCGGGACGACCATCCGGTCGAACAGTTCGGTGACGAAGGCCAGTACCCGGTGCAGTGGCGGGACGGCGGGGTCGGCCAGCCGGTCGAGGGCGCCCGTCTCCCAGTCGACGGTGAGCTGCTCGAACAGCGCGCCGACCAGGCCGGCGCGGTCGCCGAAGCGGCGGAACAGCGTGCCCTTGCCGACACCGGCCTCGGCGGCGATGTCGTTCATCGAGACCTGGTCGACACCGTTCTCGCAGATCAGCCGGTGTGCGGCGAGCAGGATCGCACGCTCGTTGCGGACGGCGTCCGCTCTCATGGCGCCCCTCCCTTGACATATCCGGACCAGCGGTCCGTATTCTATCCCGATAGAAACGGACCGTCGGTCCGCTAATTTGAAGGGGTGCGTCATGCGCGCTGTGCGCTTTCACGAATACGGTCCGCCCGAGGTCCTGCGGTACGAGGAGGTCGCCGACCCGTCGCCGGGGGAGGGCGAGGTGCTGGTCCGGGTCGCGGCGGCCGGGATCAACTTCAGCGACGTCCAGATGCGGGCCGGCGGGCTGAAGGCGTGGATGCCGGACCTGCCGCTCCCGTTCGCGCCCGGCCACGAGGTCGTCGGGACCGTGGCCGGGACGGACCGGCGGGTGCTGGCCCAGCTCCCCGCCGGCGGCGGGTACGCCGAGCTGGTCGCGGTGCCCGAGGCCGCGCTGCTGCCGCTGCCCGAGAAGGTCGGCGACCACGAGGCGCTCGCCCTGCTCACTCAGGGGACGGTCGCCGCCGGGCTGATCGACAAGGCCCGCATCGCGCCGGGCGAGACCGTGCTGGTCGAGGCGGCGGCCGGCGGCGTCGGCAGCATGGCCGTCCAGCTCGCCAAGCGGGCCGGCGCCCGGGTCGTCGCGGGCGGCCGGGGCGAGCGGGACGCCGCGGTCGCGCGGCGGCTCGGCGCGGACGAGTTCGTCGACCTCTCCCGTCCGGACTGGGATCCCGGGACCGTCCAGGTCGTGCTGGAGTCGGTCGGCGGCGCGGTGACGGCGCGGGCGCTGGAGCACCTGGAGCCGACCGTCGGGCGGATGGTGCTGTACGGCAACATCAGCGGCGAGCCGCACCAGATCGACACGGCGCTCGTCTACCAGCGGGCGCTGTCGGTCCTCGCCTTCGCCACCGCGCTCATGCCGCCCGAACGCATCGCCCCGTTCCGCGAGCTGGCCTTCGAACTGGCCGCCGCGGGCGAGCTGGCCGCGGTCGTCGGGTCGGTGCTGCCGCTGTCGGAGGTCGCCGCCGCGCACCGGGCGTTCGAGGAGGGGGGCACCAGCGGCAAGACCGTCCTGGTGCCCTGACCGGCGGTTCGCGGGCGCGAGGACTCCGCGCGCGGCAGCAGGATGGGGGCATGACACCGGTACCGGGGCTGCGCGCCGAGACGCTCATCATGGTCGAACGTGAGGACACCGCCCAGCGGGTGGGCAGCGGCGACGTGCCGGTCCTCGGCACGCCGCGGCTGCTCGCCTTCGCCGAGGCGGCGACGGTCCAGGCCGTCGGCCCGCACCTGGAGGAGGGGCGGACGTCGGTCGGCACCCGGATCGAGCTGGAGCACCGCGCGGCCAGCCCGGTCGGCATGCGGGTCACGATCGCCGCCGAGCTCACCGAGGTGGACGGAGATCGGCTGATCTTCGACTTCTGCGCGCTGGACGAGCACGGCACCGTCGTCGCCCTGGGCCGCATCGAGCGGCTGTCGGTCGACCGCGAGCGGTTCCTGGCCCGCCTGCCGGCCTGACCCGCGGACCGGGCCGGCGGCTGAAACGCGGGCCTCGCCGGGGGCGCGGGGAAGGTGCGGGCAACGACGCGGGGCCTCCCGTGCCGGGTGGCGCGGGAGGCCCCGGTCCTGCACGACCCCGCGGGAGACGGGAGGTTCTGGAGATCAGTACGGCAGGAGACGTCCCGACGGGGTCCGGAGGTCGAGCGGGCTCGGTTGACGTGGGGGCTTGGGGCGCTTGACGAGCTGCTGCCGTGCCATGGTGATCATCTCCCCCGTCGGGCCGGGTGCTAACCCGCCGATCGAGCCGATGTCGCTGTCACTTCCTACGACGCGGTCGCCGGGTGTGAAGTTCGACGAGCTTATGCGACATCCTCGACCACTTCGACCGATTTTCTGGACGCGAACGCGTGCGTGCGGTGGTGTGACGGCCACGGAAGGTGATCGGCGGCGGGGTGGCCGCATCCGGTCCGCAGGCAGAAACGGTGATCGTCAGGACACCACGTCGCGGGTGCGGAAGCGGCGGAACGCGAGCGCGAACAGGACGACGGCGTAGGTCACCGAGACCGCCGTCCCCTTGACCATCCCGGTCCACTGGATCTGCGGCTGGAGCGCGTCCATCCAGGCGTACATCCAGTGGGTCGGCAGGAAGTCGCGCCAGGAGCCGAGCGCGGTGACCGCGTCCAGGATGTTGCTCACGATGACCAGCCCGACCGCGCCGCCGACCGCGCCGAGCGGCGAGTCGGTGGTGACCGACAGCAGGAACGCCAGCGCGGCGACGACGAGCTGCGCGACCAGCGCGTACCCGACGATGACCGCCATCCGGCCGAGAGCGGTGCCGGCCGGGACGGCGCCGCCGGTGGGCAGCTCGACCGGACCCCAGCCGAACGCGGCCGTGCCCGCGACCAGCGACATCAGCGGCAGGCAGAGCACCGCGACGACCGAGTACCCGAGCGCGACGGCCAGCTTCTGCCGCAGCAGCCGCGCCCGCGGCACCGGCGAGGCCAGCAGGTACCGCAGCGACGACCAGCCCGCCTCGCTCGCCACGGTGTCGCCGCAGAACAGCGCCACCGCCACCACCAGCAGGAACCCGGTCGACACGAACAGCGCGAACAGCGTGAAGTTGAGCGCGCTCGACGTCGCCACGTCGACCAGGCTCGGCATCCCGTCCGGCCCGCCGGGGTCGCCGCCGAGCTGGAACGCGGCGACCAGCACCCACGGCAGCACCAGCAGGATGCCGAACGCGAACAGCGTGCGCCGCCGCCGGAACTGCCGGACGGCCTCCACCCGCAGCGGCAGCGTCCGCCGCACCCCGTACCCGCCCGCCCCGCCGCGGTGCCCGCCGCCGTCGCCCGCAGGGGCGGGCACGGTCTCGGCGCCGCCGGGCGCCGCGGTCGTGCTCATGCCGTTCGCGCCGCTCACGCCGGTCCTCCCCGATCGCCGATGATCTCCAGGAACGCGTCCTCCAGGCGGCGGCCCGAGGTGCCGACGATCTCGGCGACCGGCCCGGCCGCGACGCGCCGTCCGCGCGACATCACCACCGCGTGCGTGCAGGTCTGCTCGACCTCGGCGAGCAGGTGGCTGGAGACGATCACGGTGCGGCCGGCCGCGGCGTACCGCACCAGCACCTCGCGCATCTCGCGGATCTGCGGCGGGTCCAGGCCGTTGGTGGGCTCGTCGAGCACCAGCAGGTCGGGCAGCCCCAGCATCGCCTGCGCGATGGCCAGCCGCTGCCGCATGCCCTGCGAGTACGTGCGGACGGCCCGGTCGAGCGCGCTGCCGAGATCGGCGATCTCCAGCGCCTCCTCCAGCCGCGCCTCGCCCGCCGGGCGGCCGGTGGCCCGCCAGTACAGGTCGAGGTTGTCGCGGCCGGACAGGTGCGGCAGGAACCCCGGACCCTCGACGAACGACCCCAGCCGCGACAGCACCGGCGCGCCGGGCGTCACCCGGTGCCCGAAGATGCGGATCTCGCCGGACGCGGGATGGATCAGGCCCATCAGCATCCGCAGCGTGGTGGTCTTGCCCGCCCCGTTCGGCCCGAGCAGGCCGAGCACCTGCCCCTTCTCGACCCGGAACGACAGGTCGGACACGGCGAGGTGCCCGTTGCCGTACGCCTTGGTCAGCCCGGTGATCTGCAACGGCACGCCGCCGAGCCCGGGGTCGTGCCCGGCGGGCGTCCGGTCGCGGCGTCCGCGCCGTCCGGTCGCCAGGATCCCGGCCGCGACGGCGAGGCCGGCCAGCGGCAGCACCCACACCCAGCCGGGCACCGGCGCGGCCGGGGCGCGCAGCGCCGGGACGGCGGGCACCGTCAGCCCGGACACCGCCCGCACCTTGTATGTGGCGGGCCGCGGCGGCGTCGCGAAGCCCATGTCGGTCGTCGCGAGGACGAGCCGCAGCCGGTGCCCGCGGTCGAACCGGTAGTCCATCGCCGGGAGCGTCACCGTGACCTCGCGCCCGCCGCCGGCGTCCGCGACCCGGAGCGGCGCGGCGATGCGGCGCGCGGGCGACGCGCCGCCGCCCGGCGCGACGTCGTACAGCTTGGCGAACAGCGGGACGTCGCCGGGCCCGGTCACCTTCACCCGGACGGTCGCGGCGCCGGTGAGCCGGAGCGGACGGCCGAGCGGCGCGGTGTCGAACGTGGCGGCCTGCCCCGGCATGTCACCGAACCGCCCGCCGAGCGCGCCCGCGCCGCCGAGGTCGCCGAGTCCGCCGAGCGCGCCCAGGCCGGGCAGCGCGGAGACCGAGGCGGGCGAGCCGCCCGCCGGATTGTGGATCGTCTGCTCCCGCCCGCCGAGCGCGAGCGTCCGCGGGGCGGCGCCGAGGCCCGGGTACGCGCGGGCCGTCGCCGCCTCCACGATCACCTTCTGGGTGGACGAGTCGATCCCGCCCGCGCGCGTCACGGTGAAGCCGTGCGGGGACGGTGTGCCGGAGCCGCCGCCGCCGGTCCCGAGCCGCTCGTCGAACCAGCCGCGCACCATCCCGCGGATCCGGGCGGTCTCGGCGTCGCCGCCGTCGTGCCCGCCCTGGAACCAGACCACCGACACCGGGGCGCCGTTGCGGGCGATGGCGCGGGCGTTGGCGTCGGCCTGGTCGAGCGGGAACAGCGAGTCGGCCTGCCCCTGCACCAGCAGCGCCGGCACCTTGATCCGGTCGGCGACCGACGCCGGGCTGGAGCGCCGCAGCGTCTCGATCGCCTCGGGCGTGGCCCGCCCCTTCTCGGCGATCTCCTGGTACATCGAGCACAGCGAGGGCAGGAACCGCCCGCACGCGGACCCGTTCCCGGTGCCGCCGCCCGCGCCGGAGCCGTCGGATCCGCTGGTGAAGAAGATCCCGGCCCACAGCTTCTTGAAGACGCCGGCGTCCGCGCCCGCGCCGGTGGCGTCGGGGAACAGTGCGTCGGGGAGGCTGTTCCAGGTGATCTGCGGGGCGATGGCGTCGACCCGCCGGTCGTAGGCGGCGGCCATCAGCGCGATGGCGCCGCCGTACGACTCGCCGGCCATGCCGAGCCGCGGGTCGCCGGGGCCGTCGAGCCGCACGTCGGGACGCCCGGCGAGCCAGTCGATGAGCCGCCGGACGTCCTTGACCTCGTAGTCGGGCGAGTTCAGCGCGATCTCGCCGGTGGAGCGCCCGAACCCGCGCGCCGACCAGGCCAGCACCGCGTATCCGGCGCGGGCCAGGTCCTCGGCCTCGCCGCGGACGTCGTCCTTGGAGCCGCCGAAGCCGTGCCCGAGCATGATCGCGGGGCCCTGGGCGCGTCCCACCGGACGGTAGAAGGTGGTGTCGAGCGACACCCGCTGGTCGTCCTTGGGGCCGTCGACGACCTGGATCCGCTGGTCGAGCGTCCGCACGGCCGGCTCGCCGCCCGCCGCCAGGCCCCAGACCGCGCCGCCGCCCGCCAGTACCGCCACCGCGGCGCCGGCCGCGGCCAGGCGCGTGCCCCGGCCCGACCCGTCCCACCGCTCCCGGAGCCGCGCGGCTCCCTCCAGCCTCATGCCGAGAAGCCTATGCGGCACGGGGCGGACGGCCGCTCCGCCGCTCAGTCGATCTTGGCTGCGCCCGCCGCCGTACGGCTGTCCCCGCTGTTACACCCGAGGACGTACACGCCAGCCCTGGGTAACCGTGGGGTCGCGTTCCGTGGCCTTTCGGGCTCCCTGAACCGGCCACGCACCGCGACGCAGGCGCGGGTCAGCCGCTCGGGTCAGCCGCGCGGGGCGAGGGCGTACTCGAACATCCCCGTCAGCCGGTCGGCCAGTTCGGCCGGGTCGGTGTCGCGCAGGTCGTCCAGACCCCACATGCGGCGCACCGGGCCGCCGCCCATGATGATCGTCGCGGCGAGGAGCGCCCGCGGCCGGGGGGACGGGCCGTCGAGCTGCTCGACCAGCGGCTCGACCAGCACCCGGTTCATGTGCTCCCGGACGATCTCCTTGACCTCGGGGTTGCCCACCGACCGGTCCATGATCCGCGACAGGGTGGTGGCCGGCCCCCGGTAGACCTGCCGGACGAAGTGCTCGGCGAGCCGCCGGGCCAGCGGCACCCCGTCCCGGCTCAGGACCCGTCCGGCGATGACGGCGCGCAGGTCGGACTCGCCCTCCAGGACCTCGCCGAACAGGGCGGCCTTCGAGCCGAAGTAGCGGTTCACCAGGGCCACGTTGGCGCCGGCGGAGGCGGCGATCATCCGGACCGTGACGCCGTCGTACCCGTGCTCGCCGAAGAGGTCGCGTGCGGCGTCCAGCAGGCGCTGCCGGGTGGCCTCCCGGTCGCGTTTCGGACGTGCCTTGACCCCTGCCTCGACCTGCATCGTCAGTCCTTGCTCCCGGTGTGCCCAGACCTGTACCAGTATCCAGTGAGTTGCAAGTAAACATGCGTGTACATAGGATATATGCAAAACACAGGTAATTGACTTCTCCTTGGGGGCAGCAGGGTGGCTCAACCGAGCACGGCGTCGCTTGGTCCGGCGGCGCCGGAGCCAGTGCGACCGCACTACACACACCGCCAGATCCTGGGGATCCTCTCCGGTCTGATGATGGCGATGCTGACCGCGATGATCTCCACCTCGGTGGTCAGCACGGCGCTTCCGACGATCGTGGGGGACCTCGGGGGACAGGACCAGCTCTCCTGGGTGGCCAGCGCGTCGCTGCTCACCATGACCGCCTCCACCCCTCTGTGGGGCAAGCTGTCGGACATCTTCGGCCGCAAGCTGATGTTCCAGACCGCGCTGATCCTGTTCGTGGTGGCCTCGGTGGGCGCCGGCCTGTCGCAGGGCATCGGCCAGCTCATCGCCGCCCGCGCCTTCCAGGGCCTCGGCGTCGGCGGCCTGTCCGCGCTCGCCCAGGTGATCCTCGGCGACGTGGTCGAGCCCCGCCAGCGCGGCCGGTACGCCGGCTACATGGGCGCCGTCTTCGGCGTCGCCACCGTCGCCGGCCCGCTCCTCGGCGGCTTCATCGTGGACGCCGACGGCCTCGGCTGGCGCTGGTGCTTCTACGTGTGCATCCCGCTCGCGATCGTCGCCTACCTGGTGATCCAGCGGGTGCTCAAGCTGCCGAAGGTCAAGCGCAACACCAGCATCGACGTGCTCGGCGCGCTCACCATCACCGCCAGCGCCACCACGCTGATGCTGCTGCTGTCGCTCGGCGGCCAGGAGTTCGCGTGGAACTCCGCCTGGAGCTACGCGCTCGGCGGGGCCTCGGCGGTGCTGCTGATCGGCGCGGTCTTCGCCGAGCGGGCGGCCAAGGAGCCGATCCTCCCGCCGCGGCTGTTCCGCAACCGCACCTTCGTGCTGGCCGGCATCGCCTCGGTGTGCGTCGGCATCGCGATGTTCGGCGGCATGATCTACCTGCCGCAGTACCTCCAGATCGTCAAGGGGATGAGCCCCACCGCGTCCGGCCTGATGACCCTGCCGCTGGTGCTCGGCATGTTCGTCACCTCGACCGGGTCCGGGCAGATCGTCACCCGCACCGGCCGCTGGAAGATCTTCCCGGTGATCGGGCTGGTCTTCGTGGCCGCCGCGATGTTCCTGCTCTCGCAACTGCACACCGACTCCAGCAAGCTGGTGATCGGCGCGGACGTCGCGGTGCTCGGCGTCGGGCTCGGCCTGACCCTCCAGATCCTGATCCTCGCCGCGCAGAACGCCGCGGCCCCCGCCGACCTCGCCGCGACCACCTCGGGCGTCTCGTTCTTCCGCAACCTCGGCGGCGCGATGGGCGTCGCCGCGTTCGGCGCGATCCTCAGCAACCGGCTCACCGCCGAGCTGACGGACGCGCTGACCTCGGCGCACGTCAGCCCGCCCGCGGGCAGCGGCACCGCGCTCGGCTCGCCGGACGCGATCCACGCGCTGCCCGAACCGTTCAAGCACCTGGTGCTCGAATCGTTCACCAAGGCGCTCGAGACCGTCTTCATGGTCGGCATCCCCATCGCGGTCCTCGGCTTCATCGTGGTCCTTGCGTTCAAGGAGATCCCGCTCAAGGGGTCGGCGTCGACCAAGACCGTCCCCGCGCCGCCGCAGGACGACGTCCCGGCCGCATCCAAGACCACCGCCGTGCCCGGCCACGGCGCGGACCCCCTGGCCGCCCTCGGAGGCGGGCACGCGCGCGGCACCGCGCAGGAGGCCGGCGAGCTCGTGTCCGTCGGCTCGAA
Organism: Actinomadura xylanilytica; assembly: GCF_030283145.1. Lineage (GTDB taxonomy): Bacteria > Actinomycetota > Actinomycetes > Streptosporangiales > Streptosporangiaceae > Spirillospora > Spirillospora xylanilytica. The sequence continues at coordinate 41,531 of NZ_JASNWE010000008.1, read as the reverse complement.
CGCGAACGGAGTACCCGGCGACATGACCATGTCCAACGGGACGGCCCCGGGCGCCGCCGATCTGGCGCCGGCCCGGCCGCTCGCCCAGCAGGCCACCCTGGCCTCGGCCGGGAACGGGCAGCCCGCCCAGGAGGGCGTGCCGATCCGCGGCCTGGTCCGCGGCGCCGACGGCACCCCCGTCCCGTCCGCCGCGCTCACCCTGATCGACGTGGGCGGGCACCAGCTCGGCCGCGCCATCACCCAGTCCGACGGCCGCTACGCGCTGCCGACGCCCGGCCCCGGCACCTACGTGCTGATCGCCGCGACCGGCGAGCACGAGCCGCAGGCGGCCACCCTGGTCGTCGGCGACCGGCCGGTCGACTTCGACCTGCTGCTGGCCGGCAACGGCGGCCTCGCCGGGACGGTCCGCAGCGCCGACGGCACCCCGATCGCGGGCGCCATGGTCGTGGTCACCGACGTCCGCGGCGAGGTCGTCGGCACCGGCCGCACCGGCGCCGACGGCGACTACGCCTTCAAGGACGTGGTGAGCGGCACCTACACGCTGGCGGTCAGCGCCGCCGCGCACCGCCCGATCGCGCTGCCGGTCGAGATCGTCGGCAACGGGCAGAGCCGGCACGACGTGGAGCTGCCGCCCGGCGCCCGGGTGCGCGGCACCGTCCGCGACGAGGCCGGCGCGGCGATCGGCGACGCCCGGGTCACCCTGGTCGACGCGGCCGGCAACGTGGTCGCGATGATGATCACCGGTTCGGACGGCGAGTACGCCTTCACCGACCTGACCGGCGGCCAGTACACGGTGATCGCCTCCGGCTATCCGCCGGTGGCCACCGCGCTGTCGCTGTCGGGCAGCGGCCAGGAGGGGCACGACCTCAAGCTCGGCTACCCGGACGAGTGACCGGCGCGATCCCGGGACCGGCGCCCATCGCCGGCCCCGGGGACAGCACCGCACGCCGCACGCCGCGTGCAGGGCGAAGGCGGCGGGACGCGGGACGACAGAACACCGGACGCCGGACGCCGGAACACCGGGACGGCAGGGACCACAGTGGCGAAGTCAGGAGTACGGGCGTTCATGGATGAGAGTCGCGGTCTGCGCGGAGCGGTGCGGACCAAGGACGGCTGGGCGGTGCGGCACGCCATCGTCACGGTGACCGACCTGATGGGCCGCCAGGTGGCGCGCGCGCAGGCCGGGGAGGACGGCGTCCTGACCGCCGGGCCGCTGCCCGCCGGGACCTACACGGTGATCGTGACCGCGATGGGGTACCAGCCCGCCGCGTCCACCCTGATCGTGAGCAGCTCCGGCACCGCCGACCTCGGCACACTGGTGCTGGCGCGCGCCGGCGGCACCGAGCTGCCGCCGCCCGGCCCGTGGACGATCGACCCGGCGCACTCCAGCGTCGCCGCCGTCGCCCAGCACCTCGGGCTGTCCAGTGTGCGCGGCCGGTTCGCCGCGTTCGAGGGCCGCATCGAGATCGCCGAGCCGGTCGAGGGATCGCGGGTGGTGGCGCGGATCGAGGCCGCGTCCATCGACACCGGCAACGGGACGCGCGACGCGCACCTGCGCTCGGCCGACTTCCTGCACGCCGACGCGCACCCGGCGATCGACTACCAGGGCCTCGGGCTGACCGCGCTCGGCCCCGACCACTGGACCGTGCACGGCCACCTCACCCTCAACGGGATCACGCAGCCGGTCGACCTGGACCTGACCTACCTCGGCACCGGGCCCGACCCGTGGGGCGGGGTGCGGGCCGCGTTCCGCGCGACCGCCGAGCTGCGCCGCGCCGATTTCGGGATCAAGTTCAACCAGATCCTGGAGGCGGGAATCTCCGCCGTCGGCGAGAGCCTCAAGGTCGAGCTGGAGATCCAGGCCGCCCAGGGGGAGAGCCTCCCGGAGATCTGACCCCGCATTTCGCGGCCCCCGCATTTCGCGGCCCTCGGCATCCCGTGTCCCCGGCCCCCATCGCCTTCCGCGGCGGTGGGGGCTACCCGCCTTTCAGCGCGCGGATCAGCCGGGCGGCGTCCTTGCGGCTCGGCTGGCCGGTGACCACGACCTTGCCGTCGAGGATCGGCATGTCGACCCGGGGCAGCGTGACGATGGTGTTGCGCACCACGAACGCCAGGTCGTGGCCGACCGTCGCGCGGGTCAGCGCGGCGAACGCGCGCCGGTCGGCCTTGCGCAGGGTGACCGCGACCTCGTAGTCGCTCCCCGCCGTCCGCGACTTCTGCACCCGCAGGTCGGCGACCTCGCGGATCGCGATGCCCTGCGTCATCTGATAGCAGGTCATCCCGCCGACGGCCTGCGCGCTGACCCCCTGCGTCCCGTTCGGGCACTGCCCCGGCGCCGTCTGCGTCACCGGGTAGACGTGCAGCGGCGCGGCCAGCGCGACCGGGCGGGTCCGCATCTGACCGGCGATCATCCCGCCGGTCACCGCGACCGCCGCGATCAGCAGCCCGAGCGTGATGACCATGACCAGCAGCGCGGACCGGTGCTGCCGCAGCGCCTTGGCCTCGGGGGTGCCGCCCTTCCGGGCCAGGCCCTGCCGCTGCGCCGCCCGGCTGCGCTTGGCCTCGGCCGCCGCGCGGTGCCGTTCGGCCGAACGGGCCCGGCGCCGCTGGTCGGGATCGGGCATCGCCGGGGGCTCCACCGGAGGGGCGGGCGCGGCGGCGTCCCCGCCCTTGCGGCGTCCGGCCTTCCGGCGCCCGCGCTTGACCGCCTTGGCCTCGGCCCGCGCGGCCTTCTTCGCGGCCCGCCGTCCCACCGGGCCGGACCCGCCGGGCAGGTCGGACGCGCCGGGCAGGTCGGACGGCCCCAGCGGCTGCGTCGGCGGCAGCGGCTCCTCGACGGTCACCGGGGCCCGCACCTGGACGGGCGAGGAGGGGGAGGGGACCGTGGGCTCGTCGGGGCGGACGGGCTCGGCGCCGGGCGCGCCTTGACGACCCTTGCTGCGGCGTGGAACGACCCGCATCGTCACCTCCCCGGGTGCATGATCTCCCCAGTCTTCCAGGACGCGCCCGGCTCACGCAGCGTGTGACCGACCGAACCCGGCCATCGGTTCGTTCCCGATTCCCGCCGTGCTCACCCCGTGATAGTCCGGTGCTCGGCCCGCGACAGGCCCGGCCCGCGGGCCGGGCCCGCGCCACGCCAGGCCGTGATCGGCCCGTGACGCGCGAAGGCCCGGACCCCGCGGACGGGACCGGGCCTTCGCGAGCGGAACCGAGGGTCAGTCGATGCGCCAGGTGTCGCCGCTGGCGAGCAGCGCCGCCAGGTCGCCCTGGCCCTGCGCCCCGACCGCCTCGTCCACCTGGCCGCGCAGCAGCTCGTCGTAGGACGGCCGGTCGACGTTGCGGAAGATGCCGATCGGGGTGTGCTCGAACGCCGGCGAGTCGAGCCGCGACAGCGCGAACGCCTGCGACGGGTCCGGGTTGCTCGCGTCGTGCACCGCGATCCGGGACGGGTCGACATCGGCCACGTTCGCCACCTCGAACGACCCGGCCGGGTTGCGGACCAGCGCCTTCTGCCGCTCGGCGCCGAACACGATCGGCTCGCCGTGCTCCAGCCGGATCGTCACGTCGTCGCGGACCGAGGGGTCCTTCAGCGGCTCGAACGCGTTGTCGTTGAAGATGTTGCAGTTCTGGTAGATCTCCACCAGCGCCGTGCCCTCGTGCTGGGCGGCCTCCCGCAGCACCGACTGGAGGTGCTTGCGGTCGGAGTCGATGGTGCGGGCCACGAACGTGCCCTCGGCCCCGATCGCCAGCGACAGCGGGTTGAACGGGGAGTCCAGCGAGCCCATCGGGGTCGACTTGGTGATCTTCCCGACCTCGGAGGTGGGCGAGTACTGCCCCTTGGTCAGCCCGTAGATCCGGTTGTTGAACAGCAGGATCTTCAGGTTGACGTTGCGGCGCAGCGCGTGGATCAGGTGGTTGCCGCCGATCGACAGCGCGTCGCCGTCACCGGTGACCACCCACACCGACAGGTCCGGGCGGGAGGTGGCCAGCCCGGTCGCGATCGCGGGCGCGCGGCCGTGGATCGAGTGGAACCCGTAGGTGTTCATGTAGTACGGGAACCGCGACGAGCAGCCGATGCCCGAGACGAACGTGATGTTCTCGCGGCGCAGGCCGAGCTCGGGCAGGAAGGACTGGACCGCGGCCAGGACGGCGTAGTCGCCGCACCCGGGGCACCAGCGCACCTCCTGGTCGGTCTTGAAGTCCTTCATGGTCTGCTTCTGGTCGGTCTTGGGCACCAGCGAGAGCGCGGAGCGCCCCCCGTTCCCGTTCAGCCCGTTCACTCCGTTGATCGCCTCGTCACTCACTGTCGATCACATCCTGGATCACGTTCTGGAGCTCTTCGGCCTTGAACGGCAGACCGCGGACCTGGTTGTAGCCGATGACGTCGACCAGGAACCGGCCGCGCAGCAGCAGCGCGAGCTGGCCCAGGTTGATCTCCGGGACCACGACCTTGTCGTAGGACCGGAGCACCTCGGCGAGGTTGGCCGGGAACGGGTTGAGGTGCCGCAGGTGCGCCTGCGCGACCTGGCCCCCCTCGCGGCGGACCCGGCGGACGCCCGCCGAGATCGCCCCGAACGTGCCGCCCCAGCCGAGGACCAGCACCTTCGCCTCGCCGGACGGGTCGTCCACTTCCAGCGGCGCGATGTCGGCGGCGATCCCGTCGACCTTGGCCTGGCGGAGCCGGGTCATCAGGTCGTGGTTGGCCGGGTCGTAGGAGATGTTGCCCGATCCGTCGGCCTTCTCCAGGCCGCCGATCCGGTGCTCCAGCCCCGGCGTGCCCGGGATCGCCCACGGCCGGGCGAGCGTCTCGGGGTCGCGCTTGAACGGCTGGAAGTCCTCCTGGCCGGCCTCGGCGAAGCCGGGCTCGATCGTCGGCAGGTCGGCCACGTCCGGCAGCTTCCACGGCTCGGACCCGTTGGCCAGGTAGCCGTCCGACAGCAGGATGACGGGGGTGCGGTAGGTGACCGCGATCCGGGCCGCCTCCAGCGCCGCGTCGAAGCAGTCGGACGGCGACCGCGGCGCGATCACCGGGACCGGCGCCTCGCCGTTGCGGCCGTGCATGGCCTGGAGCAGGTCGGCCTGCTCGGTCTTGGTGGGCAGCCCGGTGGACGGCCCGGCCCGCTGCACGTCGATGACCAGGAGCGGTAGCTCGGTGGCGACCGCCAGGCCGATCGTCTCGCTCTTGAGCGCGAGGCCCGGACCGGACGTGGTGGTGATGCCGAGCGACCCGCCGAACGAGGCGCCGAGCGCCGCGCCGACCGCGGCGATCTCGTCCTCGGCCTGGAAGGTGCGCACCCCGAACCGCTTGTGCTTGGACAGCTCGTGCAGGATGTCGGACGCCGGGGTGATCGGGTAGGAGCCCAGGTAGAGCGGAAGGCCGCTCTGCACCCCCGCCGCGACCAGCCCGTATGCCAGCGCGACGTTCCCGGTGATGTTGCGGTAGAGGCCCGGGTCGTGCTCGGCCGGCTTGATCTCGTACTGCACCGAGAACGCCTCGGTGGTCTCGCCGTAGCTCCAGCCCGCCTGGAACGCGGCGATGTTCGCCTTCATGATCTCGGGCTTCTTGGCGAACTTGCGCTCGAGGAAGCCGACGGTGCCCTCGGTCGGACGGTCGTACATCCACGACAGCAGCCCGAGCGCGAACATGTTCTTGGCCCGCTCGGCGTCCTTCTTGGACAGCTCGAAGGCGGCGAGCGCGGTCACCGTCATCGAGGTGAGCGGCAGCGCGTGCACCCGGTACTCGCCGAGCGAGGCGTCCTCGACCGGGTTGGCGGTGTAGCCGACCTTGGCCAGGTTGCGCTTGGTGAACTCGTCGGTGTTGACGATCAGGTCGGCGCCGCGGGGCAGGTCCCCGAGGTTGGCCTTGAGCGCGGCCGGGTTCATCGCCACCAGGACGTTGGGCGCGTCCCCGGGGGTCAGGATGTCGTGGTCGGCGAAGTGCAGCTGGAAGCTGGACACGCCGGGAAGGGTCCCGGCCGGGGCGCGGATCTCGGCCGGGAAGTTCGGCAACGTCGACAGGTCATTGCCGAACGCCGCCGTCTCCTGGGTGAAGCGATCGCCGGTCAGCTGCATACCGTCACCGGAGTCACCGGCGAAACGGATGATGACGCGGTCGAGTTGCTGGACCTTTTTGGTCACAGAGGAAGACCTCCTCGACGCGCAGCACCCGTCCTGGGGGAGGCACCCAGGATCGTGATGCTACTTAGGCTTACCTTCATGGTATGTCCGGGAAGCACGTGCTCTCCCGGGGCCGCCACTCCGCCCGTCATGTGACATCCCGCGTTCGGGAGGTCGTGGCCCTGTAGTCCAAGAGGTACCACTCCGGGCGGAAGATCACGCGACTCCGGCGGATTCGGGCAGGTCCCATCCGCCGGTACGACCTACTCGGCTCTCGGGTTCATCCCGAACACAGGCAGCTCGCCAGGCGGCACAGATCCACGTGGATCCGCCGCACGAGCCGCGAGGGGATCGGTGGGGAGCCCAAGCTCCCCGGTGGCACGGAGTTCACGGCTTTGACTATAGACAGCCCGAAATCCGTCCGGCCCAACCGGCCCCCGGGGGCCGGGCGGAGGCTCCGCACGGCCGCCGCGGCGAGCCGTCCGCGGTGCGCCCTCACGGCTTCGGCGCGCCGGGCGCGTTCTTGCCGCCGGCCCCCTTGGCGACGCCGCGCTCACGGTCGATCCCGGCGAGCAGGCCGGAGACGTCCGCCGCCGACACCGCCTCGCCGACGACCCGCGCCTGCGCCTCGTACGGGTGCGCGCCAGGGGAGTCCAGGGCCTGCCGCATCCAGTTCCGCCAGGTGCGGCCGGTCACCGTGCAGCGCAGCACCAGTTCCCGGTTGGACGGCACCGCGCCCGTCCCCGTGCAGGTCCCGAGCGCCTTGCCCTTGGACGTGACCGTCGCCCGCAGCGCGGCGCGGGCGCCCGACGGCACCGTCCCGTCGGGCGCGGTCATCTTGGCGGGCACGCTCACCGTGCAGCCGTTCATGTTCTCGTCGCAGTTGACGAACGTCAGCTTGCCCGGGGCGAAGCGCAGTGCCGGATCGGCGGCGCCGCCGAGCGCCGCGACCCGCGGGCGCAGCTCGGCGAACAGCGGCGCGGCGGCGGTCACCGGCGCGACGGCGAACCGCGGGTCGCCCTGCCCCGCCGCCTGGACGCTCACCAGCCGGTACGGCGCGGCGGTGGTCAGGAAGTAGTCGGCGTCCTGGGTCTTGACCCGGTACGCCGGGACGCCCGCGACGTTCTCGGTGCGCGGCCGGGCCGGCGCCTTGGCCAGCCGCTCGGCGATCTTCTCGGGGCCGAGCACGTCCGCGACGTCCAGTCCCGGCATGGAGGCGGGCGCCTTGGTCCAGCGGCCCGCGTAGACGTCCGGCCGGGCGCCCTCGCCGCCGTAGGTGCGCCAGAACGCCGGGCCCGCCTTGAGGTAGGTGACGCCGTCGGCCGTGACGACGTCGGCGCGCATCCCGCCCGCCGCCGTCAGGGTCCCGGTGGCCGAGCCCGCGCGGGTGACGCGCAGCCGCGCCTGGACGGGCCGGCCGTCCGCGGGCAGCGTCCCCGCGTACTGCAGGCCCGGCCTCGCCGTGAGCTGCCGTGCGGCCTGCTGCACCCAGGAGGACGGCGCGGGCCCGGCCTTCTTGTCCGGCTTGCCGCTCGGGTCGTCGCCGGTCATGACGACCCCGGCCGTCACGGCGGCGGCCACGACCACGACCGCCGCCCCGGCACCGGCGACGATCCGCCGGCGCCGCATCATCGCGGCGCGCGCCCCGCCAGGCTCCGGCCCCTGAGGCATGGGCGCTCCGGGCCCGCCCGGCACCGAAGCTCCGGGCCCGCCCGGCATGGGCGCTCCGGCGCCGCCGGGGAGAGGTGCGCCCGCCCCGCCGGGCGCCGGTCCTCCGGTCTGGCCGGGGACCGTTCCGTCCGGCGGGTTCGGACCGCCGGAGACGGCCGCGCCCGCGACCGGGACCCCCGGAAACGGCGATCCTTCCTGATCAACGTTCACTCGGCGTCCACTCTGCTCACCACCGGCTCATGCCGGACATCCCATGACACATGTCAAGAGTGCCGGACGATGCGCGCAAGCGCAGCAGGACCGCGCATCGTCCGGCACCCGGTGAGCTTCGGGGCGCCCCGCCTCAGCCGGCGGCGACCGCCCCGCCGGGCCGCTCACTCACTGTCGAGACCGCTCAGCAGACCCTGGACGTCGCTGTCGGTCGCACCGATGACCTTGTAGTCGACGTGCTTGTAGTAGGTGCCGCCGGTGGCCTTGGCCCAGCTCGACCACGCGCTGCTGGTGACCCGGCAGCTCGCCCACACCGGGGTGGAGCTGCTGACCGTGATCCTGGTGGTGCAGTTGCCCAGGTCGCGGCCGGTCATCGTGCCCGCGGTGAGGCTGAACCGCACGTCGATCGTGAGCGGCGTCTCCGCCCCGAACGGGGGCCGGATCTTGGCCTCCACGGTGCAGCCGGAGTCGCCGTTGCAGCCGCCCTTCTTCCAGTCGACGGTGGTGGGGCGGGCCGATCCGTCGAAGGAGTCCTTCAGCTCGCCGATCCGGCCGCGCAGGTCGGAGATGGACGCCGACGCCTCGCTCGTGCTCTTGGCCGTGACGTCGACGGTGACCTTCGGCGACCCGCTCTCGTACCGCAGCAGCTTGGCGTCGTCGGAGTCGCTGATGTACAGCGTCGCCGAGATCGTGGTGAACTTCAGCACCTTCGTGCCCTGGAGCGTGGTCTCGACCGGCTTGACCTTGGCCAGCGCGGCCTGCCGCAGCTTGGTCGCGAGCGCCTCCGGGGTCAGCTCGGCCTTGAAGTCCAGGTCGAGCTTGTCGGCGCTGAGCCGGCCCCACTGCGCGCCGCTGCCGAGGTAGTAGGGGGGCTCGGTCCCGGAGATCTGGCGCTTCCAGTAGGCGGCGTCGGCCTTGACGTACAGCTTGCCGTCGGCCGAGATCAGGGTCACCTGGTCGCTGTTCCAGGTCACCTCACCGGTCGTCCGGCCGCCCTTGGTGACGGTCAGCTCACCCTGGAGGGTGTCCGCGCCGCCACCGAAGTCGCCCTTCAGCGCCAGGGCACGCGACCCGCCCAGCGAGACGGCCGCCGCCTTGAGCTTCTCCTCGGGCTTCTTGCCCCCGGCCGACACGACCACGAACACCACGACCGCGATCGCGATCACGACGACCAGCCCGCCGCCGATCAGCCCGATGATCAGTCCGGTGTTGCCGCGCTTCGGCGGCGGTGGCGGCATGCCGGGCAGGCCCATGCCGCCGGGGGGCGGCGGGTAGAACGGCGGCGGGGTTCCAGGCCCGCCGTAGCCGCCGGGGCCCGGCGGCGGGGGTGCGCCTCCGGGCATGCCGGGTCCGCCCGGGCCGCCCGGGCCGCCCGGCCCACCCGGTCCCTGCTGGCCGCCGGGTCCCGCGGGCGGCGGGGGCGGCGGCCAAGAGGGACCGGCCGGGGGATCCCAGCCCGGGGGAGGCGGAGGGTTGCTCATCCGGTCACGTCCTTCCAGGTCATCTGGCCCCAAATGCATCTCTAGTGTGCAGCAAAGAGCCGGCAATGTGATCCTTGCCTACCCGCTGAGCGCTCGCGTCGCTCAATCGGTATCTCGGCGATACTTGACGGGACGCCTTCCGGGAGGTTGCGGTGAACGACTATTTCGACGGGTACGCGCTCGTCGCGGCGCTGCTCCTGGTCGGCGCGGGGATCGTCGGCGGGGGCCTGGCCGCCAACCGGATGCTGCGCCCGAGCCGTCCGACCGCCGAGAAGCTGGCCACCTACGAGTGCGGCGTCGATCCCGTCGAGGGCGACTGGGCCCAGTCGTACGTTCGCTACTACGTGTTCGCCTACCTGTACGTCGTGTTCGCCGTGGACGCCGTCTTCCTCTTCCCGTGGGCGACCGTTTTCGCCGCCCCTGGTTATGGGATGACGACATTGGGCGAAATGTTCGTATTTCTGGCCTTCTTGGCCGTCGGTCTGGTCTACGCGGGCAAGAAGGGCGTCCTCTCGTGGGTCTGACCCCCTGGCGGCCGTCCGGCGGGCTGTAAGAATGCTCCTGTGAGCACCGTGGACCTGCCCCCGCCCGGCATCGGGCCGCTGTCGCGGCTGGCGCCCAAGCCGATCAAGTTCGTGCTGAACTGGGGCCGCCGGTACTCCCTGTGGGTCTTCAACTTCGGCCTGGCCTGCTGCGCCATCGAGTTCATCGCCACCTCGATGAGCAGGCACGACTTCATCCGTCTCGGCGTCATCCCGTTCGCGCCCGGCCCGCGCCAGGCCGACCTGATGGTGGTGTCCGGGACGGTCAGCGACAAGATGGCGCCCGCCGTCCGCCGGCTGTACGAGCAGATGCCCGAGCCCAAGTACGTCATCTCGTTCGGCGCCTGCTCCAACTGCGGCGGCCCCTACTGGGACTCGTACTGCGTCACCAAGGGCGTCGACCAGATCATCCCGGTGGACGTCTACGTGCCCGGCTGCCCCCCGCGCCCCGAGGCCCTGCTGCACGGCATCGTCCACCTCCAGGAGAAGATCGCCGCCGAGTCGCTCGGCGACCGCTACACGGGAACCGGCGAGCCGGTCGCCCCGCCGCCCCCGCCGCGACCGCTTTCGGCCACCGTCCTCAGGCGCCCCATCCAGCCCCCGCCCGAGGCGGAGCCGCTCAGCACCGAGGCCGCGACCCCCCTCGTCCTGGACGCCGCCCCGGGGGCCTCGACGCAGCCCATGCCCCCCGCCGGCGACGCCCCGCAGGCCTCGCCGAACGCCGCGACGCAGCCCGTCCCCGGCACCGACGCCTCCGGGCGGTCGACCACGCGCGGCGATCACGATCCCTCGATCATCCCGGGCTTGGTCGACGACGAGGACGACGACCAGATCGGCCGGTCCTCCTCATGAAGCCCGCCTGGGTGGAGCGGTTCGGGGACGAGGTGTCGACCGAGGAGACCCATGGGGGGCTGGCGGTCGGGGTGCCGCCCGAGCTGTGGGTGGAGGCGGTCACGTTCGCGCGGGACGAGCTGGCGTGCGGGTTCTTCGACTGGCTGACCGGGGTGGACGAGCTGGAGATGGGGTTCGCGGTCGTCGCGCACCTCTACTCGCTGGAGCGGCGGCACCATCTGCTCGTCCGGACGCGGGTGCCGCGCGAGGATCCGCGGCTGCCGACGGTGACGGGGGTGTATCGGGGGGCGGGCTGGCATGAGCGGGAGACGTTCGAGATGTTCGGGGTGGTCTTCGAGGGGCATCCGAACCTGATCCCGCTGCTGCTGCCGGACGGGTTCGAGGGGCGTCCGCTGCGCAAGGACTTCGTGCTGGCTGCGCGGGTCGCCAAGCCGTGGCCGGGGGCGAAGGAGCCGGGCGAGTCGGGGCACGGCGCGCCGAGCCGGCGGCGGGTCCGGCCGCCCGGGGTGCCCGACGACTGGGGGCCGCATGCCTGAGCTGCTGGTGATCGTCCTGAAGCTGGTGCTGGTCGCCGCGGCGTTCGCGGTGCTGCCGCTGCTGGTCGGGCAGGCCGAGCACAAGGTGATGGCGCACATGCAGGGGCGGCTCGGCCCGATGTACGCGGGCGGGTTCCACGGGTGGGCGCAGCTCGTCGCCGATGGGGTGAAGTTCGCCCAGAAGGAGGACGTGGTCCCGGCCGCGGCCGACCGGCGGGTGTTCAAGCTGGCGCCGGGCGTGGCGATCGTCCCGTACCTGCTGGTGCTGGTGGTGGTGCCGGTCGGGCCGGGCGGGCAGGTCGCGCTCGATCTCGGGCCGGGGCTGTTCTTCGCGCTGGCGGTGATGGGCGTCGGCGTGATCGGCGCGATCATGGCGGGCTGGGCCAGCGCCAACAAGTACGCGCTGCTCGGCGGGATGCGGGTCGCGGCGCAGCTGATGTCGTACGAGCTGCCGATGGTGTTCGCGGCGGCGTCGGTGGCGATGGCGGCGGGGACGCTGTCGCTGGGCGGCATCATCGAGGAGTGGCGCTGGTGGTGGCTGCCGTGGCAGGCGATCGGCGCGGTGGTGTTCTTCGTGGCGGGGCTCGCCGAGCTGCGCCGGCCGCCGTTCGACATGCCGGTCGCCGACTCCGAGATCATCTTCGGTCCGTACACCGAGTACGGGGGCCTGCGGTTCGCGCTGTTCATCCTGGCCGAGTACGCGGGCATCGTGGTGCTGTGCGCGCTGACGGCGGTGCTGTTCCTTGGCGGGTGGAAGGGCCCGTTCCTGGACACCGGGCTCGGCTGGCTGTGGACGCTGGTCAAGGTGTTCGGGCTGTCCTTCGTGGTGATCTGGCTGCGGGTCAGCTATCCGCGGATGCGCGAGGACCAGCTTCAGAAGCTCGCCTGGAAGTACCTGGTGCCGCTGTCGCTGGTGCAGCTCGCGCTGACGGGTGTGCTGAAGGTCGCGCTGTAGGGGCGGTCAGCCGCCTCCCTCGGTGAAGCCGTGCCCGAAGTCCATGCCCTCGGACGTGGACACCGTTATGTGCAGATGGCTGTCTCGGTGACGCAGCGACGCGTCGCCCCAGCGGACGCTCACCCTGCCTTCCCGTAGGACGGGTTCTTGCAGGGCCGGGACGGGGAGCGCGTCCCAGTCGATGTGCAGGCCCTCGACGCTGACACCGTCATAGGACGCGGGCGGGTCGCCGCGCTCGACCAGGTCGAGGATGCGGTCGAGTTCGGCGAGCGCGTCGGAGTCGGCGGGGTCGGCGTCGATCCGGTCGAAGAGGTCGAACATGCGGGCCACCACCGGCAGGCCGGACGCGGTGGGGCGCTCGGCCTCCGCGTACGCCTCCAGCACCTCCTGGACGGTCTCGCGCCGTTCCTCGTCGTCCGACCCGTCGAGCACGCGGGCGACGGCCAGGTCGCAGTGCGCGTCGCCGGTGCGCAGGTACGGGTGCAGGTCGAGGCCGGCGACGATCGCGCCGTGCTGGACGGTCCACAGGTGCAGCAGCGCCCCGTACCAGAGGATCAGGTACCCGTCGGCGCCCTCCTCCCAGTCGCCGTCGACGCATTCGCGGAGCTCGTCGGCGTCGCCCGCGACGTAGATGTTGCCGAGGCGCGCTCCGCCGGGCAGTACCGAGAACTCCAGCAGGTGGCAGCTGTACGGGCGGGCGATGTCGGCGGTATCGACCATGGTTCGGTGCTCCCGGGCGGTGGGGGACGGGCTCGGCCAGTCCTATCAACCGCGTCCGACAGACGGCGCCCGCGCGCCGTCCACGCGGCCCCGCGCGCCGCCGGTCAGGGCAGGAAGATGGCGTACTCGGCGAGTTTGGGCAGCACCTCGGGCGGCAGGTCGGCGTCGACCGACAGCTCCTCGGCGGACACGAACCCGCCCTGCTCGCCGCGGCGGCTCACGACGCGCTCGACGAGCTCGGGGGACAGGCCGGGCAGGGTGGCCAGTACCGGCGGCGGCGCGTGGTTGACATCGATCAGCCCGCCGTCGTCGTAGGCCCGCGGGAGGTCGGGCCGGCCGATCCTCAGCTCGTGCGCGAGCCCGGGGTCCTCGGCGGCGAGCCCGCGGGCGTCCGCGCGCAGCATGCGGCGGTACCGGGCGACCTCGATGGCGTGCGCGTTGTGCCGGCTGTGCGGGTTCGCGCGGGGGAACACCGAGCCGCGGACGGCGAAGGAGTGCGCGGACCCGGCGATCCACAGCATCATCATCATGACGCTGCCGAGCAGGGCCGTCAGGGGCTCGCCGGTCCCCATCAGCATCAGTACCGCGCCGGTGCCGACGCCGTAGCCGAGCGCGGTCATGCCGAGGTTCCACGAGTTGCGCCGCATCGCCGCGTACAGGAACGAGAACGGCGTCCCGAACCCCAAGGTCAGGAAGGGGACGAACGCCCACAGGATGCCCTGCGGCTCGCTCGCCGGGGGCGGCGGCATCGGCGGGGGCCCGAACGGCCGATGCGGCATGGGCGGGGGCATCGGCCGCGGCTCGTACAAGTGGGGCGGCTGCGCCTGCGGCGGATTCCCCGGTGGGTGGTGGCGGGGGCGGGACGCTCGCGGAGGACGCCCGACGGGGCGGCCGTGATCGGGCTCGAAGGTGCCGTCCGTTCCCTGGCTCATGTGACCTCCTGGCCGCCTGCCTCGTGGAGGCGCGGGGCACATGGAGGCGTACCCCGTTGTCGCCGGCTCACCTCTGGTTGACGAACGCCGCGCCGTCCGCGTTCCCCAGACGCCCTCAGTACGGAATCATGGGCCTTGTGGGACGGCTACCAGGAGGCGGGCTGGCCAAAGGGCTGGCCGTCACGTTGCGGACGATGACGCGGCGTTCCGTCACGCGTCAGTACCCCGAGGTGCAGCCCGATCTGCCGCCGCGCAGCCGCGGTGTCATCGCGCTGCTGGAGGAGAACTGCACCGTCTGCATGCTGTGCGCGCGCGAGTGCCCCGACTGGTGCATCTACATCGACTCGCACAAGGAGACGCTGCCCGCGGAGGGCGGTGGACGGGCCCGTACCCGCAACGTCCTCGACCGGTTCGCGATCGACTTCGCGCTGTGCATGTACTGCGGGATCTGCATCGAGGTGTGCCCGTTCGACGCGCTGTTCTGGTCGCCCGAGTTCGAGTACGCCGAATACGACATCGCCGAGCTGACCCACGAGAAGCAGCGGCTGCGCGAGTGGATGTGGACCGTCCCGCCGCCGCAGGCGCACGACCCGGCCGCCGAGCCGCCCAAGGAGATCGCCGCGGCGGAGAAGGCCGCCGCCCGCGCGGCCCGGACCTCCCGCAACGGCCCGCCCGCCACAGGCGCGCCCACCACAGGCACTCCCACCACGGGCCCGCCCGCCGGTGAATCCCCGAGCGACTCCCCGGGCGGGGGGCGCCCATGACGGGACCCGACCTCGTCCTCATCCTGCTCGGCGCCGTTGCCGTCGGGGCCGGGATCCTCTGCGTCACCACCGGGCAGATCGTGCACGCGGCGCTGTGGCTGGTGGTGTCGTTCGGCGCACTGGCCGGCGGCTACCTCGTCCTCACCGCGGAGTTCGTCGCGTGGGTGCAGGTGCTCATCTACGTGGGCGCCGTCGTGGTCCTGCTGCTGTTCGGCATCATGCTGACCCGGGCGCCGATCGGACGGGCCGCCGACGTCGACTCCGGCAACCGCCTGCTCGCGCTCGCGGTCGCCGCCGCCACCGCCGCCGTGCTGGTCACCGTGATGGTGCTGGGCTTCGGCGGCGCGCACAAGCCGGTCGCCGCGGGCGGCGGATCGGCGGAGGCACTCGGCTCCAGCGTGTTCCGCACCTGGGTGCTGCCGTTCGAGGTGCTGTCGGTGCTGCTGCTGGCCTCGCTGGTCGGCGCGATCGTGCTGTCGCGGTCCGACATCGGTCCGGGCGCGCGCGGCGGCGGGAGGGACGGGGGCTGATGCACATCGTCTATCCCACGATCGTGTCGGCGCTGCTGTTCTCGGTCGGCGTGTACGGCGTGCTGGCCCGGCGCAACGCGATCCTGGTGCTGATGGCGGTCGAGCTCATGCTCAACGCCGTCAACCTCAACCTCGTCGCGTTCGACGTGTGGTGGCGCGACCGGCTGCACGGCGGGCAGGTGCTGACGCTGTTCACCATCGTGATCGCCGCCGCCGAGATCGGGCTCGGGCTGGCGATCGTCCTGCTGGTGTACCGCAACCGCGACGTCGTCGACGTCGACCGGCTCCGCACCCTCGCCGAGGACCGGACGCCCGAAGGCGCCGCCGCCGGCGAACCGGAGCAGAGCGCCGGGCGCGACGGAGGCGAGGCCGAGGCCGGACGCGGCGCCGGGCGTGAGGCCGTCCCGCCGGGTGGGGAGGCGGCGCCGTGATCGTGCTCGTCTCGCTGGTGATCCTGCTGCCGTTCGCCGCCGCGTTCGCCGGGATGCTCCTCGGCCCCCGCCTGTCGCGCCTGCTGCGCGCCCCCGCGGGCACGCGCCCGACGTGGCGGGACGGTCCCGCGCTGATCGCGGGCGCGTCCGCGGCGGTGTCGCTGGTGCTCGCCGCGGTCGCCGCGTTCGCCGTATGGCGCGATCCGGGCGCGCGGACCGGCACGCTCACGCTGATCGAGACCGAGTCCGTGCCGATCAGGATCGGCCTCCAGGTGGACGGGCTGTCCGTCGTGGTCGGGCTGATGGTCTGCTGTGTCGCGCTCGCGGTGCAGGTCTACTCGGTCGCCTACATGGCCGGCGACCCGCGGTTCTCGTCGTACGCGGCGTTCATCTCGCTGTTCACCGCCGCGATGCTGCTGGTGGTGTTCTCCGGAGACCTCCTGCTGCTGTACGCCGGCTGGGAGGTCATGGGCATCTGCTCGTACTTCCTGATCGGCCACCACTGGGAGGACGAGGGCAACTCGCGGGCGGCGGTCAAGGCGTTCCTGATGACGCGGCTCGGCGACGTCGGATTCCTGTTCGGCGTCTTCGTACTGGGCCTCGGCGCCGGGACGTTCTCCGTCCAGGGCGTCATCGCCGCCGCGCCGGAACTGCCGCACGCGACCGCGACGGCCGCGGCGCTGCTGCTGCTCGCCGGGGTGGCGGGCAAGAGCGCCCAGTTCCCGCTGCACACCTGGCTGCCGGACGCGATGGCGGGCCCGACGCCGATCAGCGCGCTGATCCACGCGGCCACGATGGTCGCGGCGGGCGTCTACGTCGTCGCCCGGCTGTACGGGGTGTTTCTCGTCGCGCCCGCGGCGCTCACCGTGCTCGGCGTGCTCGCGGTGGTCTCGATGGCCGGAGCGGCGCTGGCCGCCCTCGCGCAGGACGACCTCAAGCGCGTCCTGGCCTACTCCACGATCAGCCAGCTCGGCGTGATGGCCGCCGGGCTCGCGGTCGGCGCGGACGGTGCGGCGATCTTCCACCTGCTCGCCCACGGGGCGTTCAAGGCGCTGCTGTTCCTGTCCGCCGGATGCGTGATCGTGGTGACCGGGTCCAACGTGCTGGCCCGCTACGGCGGGCTCCGGCACACCATGCCGATCACGTTCTGGTCGATGACCGCCGGGTTCGCCGCGCTCGCCGGCGTCCCGCCGTTCAGCGGCTGGTTCAGCAAGGACTCGATCATCGAGGCCGCGCAGCACGCCGCTCTGCACGGCGGTGCCCTGGCGCCGCTCGCCCGGACGGGCGCGGCCCTCCCCGCCGGGGTCGCGTGGCTGATCTACCTCGGGCTGCTGGTCACGGCCGCGCTGACCGCCGCCTACGCGACCCGCGCCTGGCTGATGACGTTCTTCGGCGAGCAGCGCGGGACCTACGAGGCGCGCGAGCCGTCCAGGCTGATGGCGTGGACGGTGGCGGCGCTCGCGGTGCCCGCCGCGGCCCTCGGGTTCTTCGGGCTCGGCGCCCCCGAACTGCGCCCGCACGTGGCCTCGGCCCTGCTCGGCCTGCTGCCGACAGCCGCCGGGGCGGGCGCCGCGTTCCTGGTCTGGAACCGCGACCCCGCGCTCGACCCGGCGCGCGTGCTCGGCCCGCTGCGTCCGGTGCTCGCGCGGGCCTTCCTCGTGGACGAGGCGTACGCGGTGGTGATCGTCCGGCCCGTCCGGGCGCTCGCCCGGCACGTCGCCGCCTTCGACGTCCGCCGGGTCGACGCGGCGGTCGTCGGCACCGCCCGTGGCGCGCGGCGGCTCGGCGGGGTGCTGCGCGTCCCGCAGAACGGCAACGCGCAGACCTACCTGACCGGGCTGATCGCCGGGGTGGTCGTCATCGCGGCCGGGGTGGTGATCTTCCGGTGATCTTCGTGGTGATGATGGCGGTCCCGCTGCTCGGCGCGCTGGCGATGCTCGTCCCCGCCCGCCGGTTCCTGCCCGGCGCCGCCGCCGTGCGGATGTTCGGCGCGGCGGTCTCCGGCGCGACGCTGCTGATCGCGCTGTACGCCGTCGCCGCGTTCGACTTCGGCGCGTCCTCCCGGATGCAGGGCGAGATCGACCGGCCGTGGGCGCCCGCGATCGGGCTCCGCTTCCACCTCGGCGCCGACGGGATCTCGCTGCCGCTGGTCGCGCTGACCGCGCTGCTGACCTTCCTGTGCTTCCTCTACACGCTCAAGCACCCGCCCGCCCGCGGCCGGGCCCGCCTCCTCACCGCGCTGCTGCTGGTGCTGGAGGTCGGGATGCTCGGCACCTTCGTCGCGCTCGACCTGGTGCTGTTCTTCGTGTTCTTCGAGGTCGTCCTGCTCCCGATGTACGTGGTGATCCTGGTGTGGGGCGGCCCGGGCCGCCGCGCCGCCGCGGACAAGTTCATCCTCTACACGCTGCTCGGCTCCGGCCTCCTGCTGGCCGGGATGCTGCTCGTCGCGGTCAACGCGGGCTCGCTCGACATGACCGAGCTGGCCCGGCGGCACGGCGCCGGCCTCGGGCACGGCGTGCAGGCCACCGCGTTCCTGCTGATGGGCCTCGGCTTCGCGGTCAAGGCGCCGATGTGGCCGCTGCACACCTGGCTGCCGGGCGCGCACACCGAGGCCCCGACGGTCGGCTCGGTGCTGCTGGCCGGGGTGCTGCTGAAGATGGGCACCTACGGCCTGGTCCGGGTGGCGCTGCCGCTCGCCCCGGACGGCGCGCGGGTCTGGGCGCCGTGGCTCGGGCTCCTCGCGGTGATCGGCATCGTGTACGGCGCGCTCGCCTGCCTGGCCCAGCGCGACCTGAAGCGGATGATCGCCTACTCGTCGGTCGGGCACATGGGGTTCGTGCTGCTCGGCATCGCCACCCTCACGCCGGTCGGGGTGAACGCCGCGCTGTTCGGCAACGTCGCGCACGGCCTGATCACCGGCCTGCTGTTCTTCCTGGCCGGCGCGATCAAGGACCGGTACGGCACCGGCGACCTCGACGCGCTCGGCGGCGGGATGCTCACCACGGCGCCGCGGCTGGCCTCGATGCTGACCTTCGCGTGCGTCGCCTCGCTCGGGCTGCCGGGCCTGGCCGGATTCTGGGGCGAGATGCTGGCGCTGCTCGGCGCGTACCGTCCGCACGCCGGCCTGCCGCGCGGGACGTTCGTCGCCTTCATGGCGGTCGGCGGCCTCGGCGCCGTGCTGACCGCCGCGTACTTCCTGCGCCTGCTCCGCAAGATCACCCACGGCCGCCCGGCCCCGTCCGCCGAGCCGGGGGCCGCCGCGGCCGTCCCGTCCGCCGCGATCTCGGGGTACGAGTACGCGGCCTGGACGCCGCTGATCGCGCTGACGCTGCTCGTCGGCCTCTGGCCGAAGACGCTGCTGGACCTGACAACCGCCCCCGTGCGCGCCCTGTTCGGAGGCGGCTGATGATCCAGGGGATCGACTACGCCGCGATCGCGCCGCCGCTGATCCTCGCGGTGGCCGCGGTCGGGCTGCTGCTCGCCGACGCCTTCGACGCGCCCCGCCGCGTGATCGGGCTGCTCGGCGGCGGCGCCCTCACCGTCGCGCTCGCCGCCGTCGCTGTGCTGGCCGGCGGCGACCGGCGCGCCACCTTCTGCCTGCCGGACGCCCTGCGCGCCGGCGGCCCCCGGTCCTGCTCGTACGTCGCCGACGACTTCACCCTGCTGTTCCAGGGCCTGGTGCTCGCCGCCGCCGCGGTCGTCGTGCTGCTGTCGGTCCAGGAGATCGCCGACTCGCGGCTGCCCGCCGGCGAGTTCCACTTCCTGCTGCTCGCCGCGGTCATCGGCGCGCTCACCCTGGTCGCCGCCCGCGACCTGGTGCTGCTGGTGGTGGCCCTGGAGACGCTGTCGCTGCCGGTGTTCGCGCTGGTCGGGCTGCGCCGCTACGACGGCGCCGCCTCCGAGGCCGCGCTCAAGCTGTTCCTGATCTCGGTCGTCTCCACCGCGATCATGCTGTTCGGGATCAGCCTGGTGTACGGCGCGACCGGCGCCATGCACCTCGACCGGATCGCCCCCGCCCTGGAGCGGCTGCCCGCCGACCTCGACCCGGTGGCGGCGGTCGGCGTCGTGCTCGTCCTGGCCGGGTTCGGGTTCAAGGTCGCGGCCGTCCCGTTCCACTTCTGGGCCCCGGACGTCTACCAGGGCGCCCCGCTCCCGGTCGCCGCGTTCCTGTCGGTGGTGTCGAAGGCGGCCGGGTTCGCCGGGCTCGCGATCGTGCTGGCGCTGGGGTTCCCCGCGTACGGGCACGTCTGGGGGCCGCTGATCGCGATCCTCGCGGCCGTCACGATGACCCTCGGCAACCTGCTGGCGCTCCGCCAGCGGACCGTGATCAGGCTGCTGGCCTGGTCGTCGATCGCGCAGTCCGGCTACATGCTCGCGCCCCTCGCCGTCGGCACCCGGCGGCTGCCCGAGGCGGTCGCCGCCACCACCGCCTACGTCGCGCTGTACGCGGTGATGAACCTGGGCGCGTTCGCCGTCGTCATCGCCCTCCACCGCCGCCCCGTCCAGGACCGCCTCGACGACTACCGGGGGCTGGCGCGGCGCAGCCCGGCCGTCGCCGCCGCGCTCGCCTTCTTCCTGATCTGCCTCGCCGGGCTGCCCCCGGGCATCATGGGGCTGTTCGCCAAGGTCGTGGTGTTCCGCGCGGCCGTCGCCGGGGACGTGACCTGGCTCGCGGTCGTGATGGCGATCAACACCGTGATCGGCCTGTACTACTACCTCCTGTGGGCCGTGCGGCTCTTCGCCCCGCCCGGCGCCGGCCGCCCCGCGGTGCCGGACGAGGCGGCCCCCGGCCTCGCCGTCCGGGCCGCCGTCGCCGCCACCGCCGCCGCCGCGGTGGTCCTGTCGGTGGCGCCCCAGATCGTCCTCCAGACGGTGTCCGCAGCCACCTGAACCACCCCGAACCGGGAACGTTTGGGCAGGTCAAACCGTTGACCCCGATGGCCGGAAGTCGACGGGGAGGCAGGACGCAAGTGCAGCTCAACGGCGTCAAGACGGCGGCACTGATCGCCGCACTGTCGGCATTGATGCTCGCCACCGGCCGGCTGCTCGGCGGCACCACCGGGCTCGCCGTCGCGCTGCTCCTCGCGCTGGTCACCAACGGCTTCGCGTTCCTGTTCAGCGACCGGATCGCGCTGCGCTCCATGCGCGCCCACCCGGTCGGCGAGGTCGAGGCCCCGGTGCTCTACCGGCTGGTCCGCGAGCTGGCCACCGCGTCCCGGCAGCCGATGCCCCGGCTGTACGTGTCGGAGACGATGCAGCCCAACGCGTTCGCCACCGGCCGCAACCCGCGCAACGCCGCCGTCTGCTGCACCCGCGGCATCCTGCGGATGCTCGACGAGCGCGAGCTGCGCGCCGTCCTCGGCCACGAGCTCTCGCACGTCCACAACCGCGACATCCTCATCGCCTCGGTCGCCGCCGCGCTCGCCACCGTGATCACCTACCTGTCCCATCTGGCGATCTTCCTGCCGATCGGACGGTCCGACGACGACGACGGCCCCGGACTGCTCGGCGCGCTGCTCATGCTGATCCTCGGCCCCGTCGCCGCCGCCGTCGTGCAGATGGCCATCGGCCGCACCCGCGAGTTCGCCGCCGACGCCGCCGGCGCCCGGCTGACCGGCGACCCGCTCGCGCTCGCCTCCGCGCTGCGCAAGATCGAGGCCGGCACCCGGGCGCTGCCGCTGCCGCAGGATCCCGAGCTGGCCTCCACCAGCGCCCTGATGATCTCCAACCCGTTCCAGGGCGCCGGGATCGGCAGGCTGTTCTCCACCCACCCGCCCACGGCCGAGCGGGTGGCCCGGCTGGAGCGGATGGCGGGCCGCCGCTGAGGCCGCCCGGCGAGTCCGCCGTGACGGCCACCGGGTGCTCGAAGTGCGCCGCACGACTCTCGTCCCCGTCCGCGAGCCCGTATCCGGCCGCGGGCGGCGCCCCGCGGCGGACGACATGTCGCGCCGGGGCCCACCGGGAGGGCCCTCAGGGCCAACGCCACGCCCCGGCCTCCCCCGCTCGCCTGCTGACCCCCGGGAAATCTTCGGGACCCGTCCGAACCATCGCGCGGGACCCGGCGTCATACCCACTGTGAGCGCGCCGACCACTTCTGCGGGGGAAGGGGCCGGCGCGCTCTTTATGATCTGAGGCGGAATGATTACCCGCCGCGGGACAACCGTCGCTCAGCGTGGCGCATCCTCAATTGCATCGTCCCGATGCGCGGAGGCCGTCATGAGCAGACCGTCCCCATCAATGCCGCACCGCACCGGTCCTCCCGGCGCGGTGATCGGCCTGCTCTGCCTGGTGGCCGGAGGCGTCGGCGGCTCCCTGGTCGCCCTCGGCGCGTCCACGCGCCCAGGGGTGCGCGTACCGGACGTCATCGGCGTCACCCGCCAGGACGCCCAGCACCGCATGCGCGACGCCGGCCTCTACAGGCTGGACGAACGCGACACCGCCCCCGGCCGGCTCACCACCGGACAGTCGCCGCCGGCCGGCACCACGGTCCCGCCCGACACCCCGATCACGCTCTTCTTCGGACGGTGAGGGTCACCGGTAGTTGGTGAACTGGAGCGCCACGTCGAGGTTCTTGCCCTTCAGCAGCGCCATGATCCCCTGAAGGTCGTCCTTCTTCTTGGAGGTGACCCGCAGCTCCTCACCCTGGATCTGGGCCTTCACCCCCTTCGGCCCCTCCTCCCGGATGATCTTGCCGATCTTCTTCGCGTCCTCCTGGGAGATGCCCTCCTTGAGCGCCACCCCGAGCTTGTAGACCTTCCCGGACAGCCGCGGCTCCCCCGCGTCGATGGCCTTCAGCGAGATGCTCCGCTTGACCAGCTTGTCCTTGAGCACGTCCAGAACGGCGTTCGCCCGCTCCTCGGAGTTGGCCTGGATCTCGATGGTCTCCCCGGACCACTTGATCCCCGCGTCCACGTTCCGGAAGTCGAACCGGTTGCCCACCTCCTTCACCGCCTGGTTCAGCGCGTTGTCGACCTCCTGCCGGTCGAGCTTGCTCACGATGTCGAAACTTGAGTCGGCCAACAGACAACCCCTTCTAGCTGCGGAAAACGAAGAACCGGGCATGCCACGGCACACCCTCGCGACTCGGGCCAGCGTAGCGAGCACCGCCGACCCGCGCCCGCCCCCGCACGACCACCCGCCGATGTCACGACCGCTCACCCGGTCCGCTATTCTTTCCAGTGCCGTCGCGAGAGCGACACCACGGCGGGTTGCCCGAGTGGCCAATGGGAGCGGACTGTAAATCCGTCGGCTTAGCCTTCCCAGGTTCGAATCCTGGACCCGCCACACCAGCAGAAACAGCCCCTGACCAGGCAAAACCCGGTCAGGGGCTGTTCTCGTCATGTCCGGCTGTCGGTGATCGTTTGCGGCTCTGTACGGCTGGTTGGGTGGAATACGGGTTGAAGTCTGACGGCCCCGTTAGGCGTCGTCGCCCGTGCTCCGTGGGGGATCCTCCGGCGCCTGGTGGACCTGGGTTGCTTCGGAGATCCGGCGCTTGGCTTCCTCTGCCTGCCCGACGACACACTTGGCGTAGACGCGTAGGAGTACGGCCACACTGTGGCCGGCCCACTCGGCCACTTGTGCGGGCGGTACTCCTGCGCTGAGCCAGGTGGAGACGGCGGCGTGCCGGAGCGCGTACGGAGTCTCAGCGAGCGGCGACGCAGCCTCCTCGGGCGTGAACGCGGCGGCACGTGCGTTGTGCCACGCTCCGAGGTAGGTCCGATCGGTCATGATCCCGCCACGCGGACCTATGAAGAGTCGCTCCCCGGGCCGGACCTTGAAGTCGGCAAGGTGCTTCCGGAACAGCTTCACCAGTTCGGGATGCAGAGGGACGAGGCGGGTCTCCCCGGGGGCGCGGTGCTTCAGCGGTTGCCGGTCCCGCGCTTTGCCGCCGTTCGTCCACTTGCTTCCGCTTCGCGGTTCGGCGTGGGTGAGTCGCATTTCGCCCCAGCCTGTTGCGGGAAGGTCGACGAGGTTCTCGCGACGAAGGTCTATTGCTTCCTCCGGGCGCAAAGCGGCGTAGTACATGACCGCAAAGAACGCAACCATGCGTTCGCCGCGCTTTCCCTGCGACTTGACAGCGTTGAGGATGCGGCCTGCCTGTTCGGTGTTGACGACGACACGCAGATCAAGCGTTTGTGTCATTCGGGGGCGCGTCCACTTGACGACCTTCAGGGGGTTGCTGGGAAGTATTCGGCGTTCGCATGCGTATTCCATAGCGTTGTTGAACGTGACGCGCTTACGGGTGGCCGTGCTACCTGCTGCCGGGGTTCCGTCGAGCTTCTGGCTAAGTCTCTCGAGTACCGTCCGGGCGATCGTGGGACCGTTGCGATCTGGCGCCATATCCGCCATGTCGATGGTGTTGCGTTCTAGCCATCGCAGGGCCGCGGTGAGGTGCTCGGGAGGTTCTCCGCCCTTCTGGAGACGCTCACTGTAGGCCCAGCTTCGGAGAGCTTCGCGGATGCTTGCACGGGATGGTGCGCCCTTCTGAGTTGATACAAGAGCTTCCGTTGCATCGGTGAGGGCTTCCGCGATGCCTCGGCGATGGTTGGGTGAGACGTACGGCCATTTGGCGGCAACATATTCGAGAGAGAACGCATACCAACTGATGTTGTTCTCTTCGCGTTGCCATGAGGTGGGGCGCCCGGTCCGGAGGCTGAACGCGTCACCGTTCTTTGCTGCGGTCATCAGAGACGATCGGAAGCTCTCTGCCTGTGCGCTTCGACGGAACCCTTCATACCAGCGTTTCGGGCCGACTTTCCAACGAACCGTGTAGGTGGTGACCGTGGCACCCACGCGAACGTGGGTCGTGTGAACGCGAACGTCGTACGTGGTGTCCTTCATCGCGCGGCGTCCTCACAGGTCGAGAGCCAGCGTTCGAACTCGGATCGGTAGACCCGAAGAGAGCCGTTCGGGAGAGTCAGGCACTTGGGTGCACGGCCCTTTTGGCGCCAGTCGTAGAAAGTGGAAGGGGAGATCTGGAGTTCGGCGCAGACCTCGGCGACGGTGAGCTTGGCGGTTGGACGCGTGAGGGTCGGCAAGTCGCTGTCTCGTTTCGCTGGTGTGATCGGTTGTGCAGGGTGGCCGGCGTCGTGCTTGGTGGCTGTCCGCCAGTCACGGGGAGTAGTCTCGTCAGGGTCCGGGCGGAGGACGACAGCGGTGAAGCGTGTCAGCAGAATTCAGCAGAATCCTTTTTGCTGTTTCTGCTGACGCGCTGGGGCGCTGTCATGGGGGATGCGGTCGGGGGTCCGGCGACGCTGTGTGATCGCGCCGCGGGGGTCATCTGGCGCTCTCGGTCGCGTCCGGGTGGGTTTCGTAGACGAGGCCGGTCTTGCGGCCCCGGCCGGTTCTGGGTGCGGTGGGGACGCGCCGGATCCAGCCGTGTGACTCCAGAACATGAAGTGCAGGGTCCAGGTCTGCGACTTTCTTGAAGCGGCGCAGGGAGGACAGCACATCGCGGGCGCTGAACTGTGTCGTGCCGGTCCGATCGATCCAATCGAGGAGAGCGCGGGCATCGGCCACGGCGGGATCGGCTCCGATTGCGTCATAGGCCGCTTGCGCGTGAACGGTGAAGTACTCCCCGATCAGCCGCGCGTTCTGGAATGTGGCCAGACTGATGGGATGACGCTCCCAGTCGCCGCGAAAATGCTCGGCAATATGCAGCAAGGCGGCGATGCGTAGTACGGCACCCACGTACTTCCCGCCCCAGTCGGTCATGTGGGCGAGGTCGCCGGTTTCGGGGCGGAAACGTCGTTCGGTCTCGTCCAGGAGCGCGCGGGCGGCCGATTCTGCGTCCGGGGCGAAGTTCAGCGTCACGGGGTCGGCCAGAGCGTGAAGAGACAAGACAAGAGACGTGACGTTGTCGCTGTAGTCCGATCGGACGTGATCGGGGATTGGGTCGGGATTAGGGTTTCGGTAGCCGAGCAGGGACTTGGGAAGTGAGTAGAGAAGCCTTCCTAGTAGCCCCTGTTCGAGGAACTGCGGAGTCTCCCCGAGGCGAGCCAGGACGCCTGGTTGGGTGCAGATTCCAAGGGTGATCGTTGCGGCAGGGATCCGTTCCGACGCGCGCCCCATCCGGTCGATCCGCATCTCTTCACCGGCGTGCCCGGACTTGAGGACTGCGAGGTTCGGGGCGCCGGAGTAGCGGCCGGCGGCGATAGAGAAGATCTCGCCTTCGGGCGAGAGGATCGCGAATCGTCCTCCTTGCTCGGCAACGTGTGACGTCAGCCGTTCCACCGTGGCGTCATCTGAGAACAGGCACGGTTCCGGCGGGATCGTGGCCTCTTCGAGGGCAAGTCGGGCGATGGCCGCTTCATCGGTGGCCACGGCCTGCTGTGTGGCGTCCGCCGCGTTCGCGGCGGCCTTCTCGGTCTTGTCCGCGTGGGCCTCGGCGATGCGATGGGCGATGACAGCTTCTGCGATCAGCGGCTTTGCCTGGTCGATAAGAAGGGCCTCGGCGGTCCGGATCGGGGCCGTCATGTGCTTGTAGACCTCGGACTTGCGGTTGCCGGGCGGCAGAACGACCAGAGTGAAGAGGTTGGTCGGCTCTGTCCAGCCCGGTCCCCGAACCCACACCTTCCCGCCTCCGGCCACGCCGAGAACGGCCAGAGCAAGGGATCCGGCGAGGTCGGTCGGAGTCTGCGTGATCTCGGCGAGACCGGCGACGTATTCGCCGAGCCAATCGGGGAACGCCCATGCCGGGAACGTGGGCAACTCGGGTGCGGCAGACAGCGGAGCCGGTTCGGGCCATCCCTGCGCGTCCGAGAGCGCGAGAGCGGCCATCTCCGAGGCGACAGTTCCCCTCACGTCGGAGTCAGCGTCACCGGTCGCGCTGTAGCCGAGCTGCATCAAGCGAGTGCCTGTGAGGACGACGTGACGTGCGTATGCGAGGCGGTGAACGAGTTGTGCGTAGTAGGTGGCGCTAGCGACACTGGGCGCCTGACTGATGAGGGTGTGGAGGTACGGGGCACCGCCGATTCTGGCTAGTTCCCGCGGGTCGATGGTGGCGGCAACGGCGACAGGTTCACACGGTGCGCCGCGGTCCACCAGGCCCACGATGCTGTCCCAAATGAGGCGATGTGCAGGCCGGTAATAGTCGGCGCTATCCAGCAACGTGCGGACGGCGGACAACGTGGGCGCATACAGCATGATCGCGCCCAAGACGTGTTGCTCGGCTTCGATGTTGTGTGGAAGCGGTCGGACGAATTCGGCGAGATCGACCGGGCTTTCCCGGTCTCCCCCGACCGGGAGCGGCAAGGACGTCATGATGGGGGTGCCTCCGTCGGTTCGTGATCGGTTGGGGCGCGGCCTCGGCGCTCGTGCTTGGTGGCTGTGGCGCCGAGGCCGCATGATCTTTAGCGCTTCCCGCGGATGCGGGTGCTGAGGATGTGGGTCAGGAGGCGGCGGCCGAGACCTGCCGGGCGAGGGCGCGGGCCGTGGTGTGAGCCATGTGCAGCCGTTTGGCGATGGTGTTGGACGTTCCGCCGACGGCGAGGATCGAGGCGGCGGCGATCCGTCGTTCAGAGGGCGTGAGGGCGACGCGGCGCACGCCTCGAACGGCCAGGTCGATGGCGATGAGGTCGACGATGCCGTCTTCGGGGAGCAGCCATACGGGCCGTCGTCGGGACTTCCGCTGGCCGCTGCGCTTCGGCTGGGTCATGATGGTGTGGCCTCCTTCGGTTAAGTGATCGGTTGGGGCGGCGGTCCGGCGTCGTGCTTGGTGGCTGTGCGCCGGGCCGCTTTTGCGTTGAAGGACCTAGCCACGCGGCCCGCTGCGGTCGCGCGTGTTCCGGAGAGCGGCGTAGATGCGGCGTCCGAAGCGGAGCTTGGCGCCGGTTCCGTTGCACCGTCGGCAGGGGTGCCAGGCGCGGCCGGTGGGCGAGTGGAACCGACCGAGGCCACGGCAGGGACGGCAGGCGCGAAACGGCCAGACGGCGCAGGCGGCGATGTAGCCGACGCTGGCCACCAGGGCGAGCAGGAGCAGGCTTCCGGACGGGTCGTTGGAAGTCGCGGCGGCGGCGAGGATGGTCATGACGTGCCTCCCAGGGCTGTTTTCGGGCGTGTGAGGTGGCGGGCGCTACCCGCTGCCTGTGCTTGTTCGCGCAGGTGAGGGGGTGGCGGCCCGGGTAGCGCGGGCGCTACCGGTGGCGGATGTGCCGCTACCCGGCGACGGCGTCGCTGCGGCGGTTGATCGCGGTGTCCACCGCGTCGGCGTGGGCGCCCTTGAGGGTGCGGCCGTCGCGCTTGACGTTCACGCTCGGGACTCCGAACGCGCGGACCTGGGCGGAGATCGCGTCCGCGGTCACGTCGGCGTAGTGCTCGGGGAACGTCTCGGCGAGGCGAGCGGCGATCTGCTGCCAGGGAAGGCCGCGTTCACCGGGTCCGTAGATGCGACGCACATCGGCGAGCGCGTCGCGTGCCTCGCGGGTGACATCCTCACCGGCGGCCATCCCGGACAGGGTTCCCGCGCGCTGCCGATGGGCGCGGGCCGCGGTGAGGATCTTCTCTGAGTCCTCAGCATCGGCGAGATAGGTCCGCACGGTCGGCGTTGCGTCGGCGGCGCCGCGCAGGATGCCGACTCCCTTGTAGGTCGGCAGCAGGGTGGACGAGTCGTACCCCTCCGAGTACGCGCCCGAGCCGAGCACGAGGTCCGAGACCTGCCACGATCCGGTCCGGAGCGAGAACCGGATCTGGTGGTTGTCGCGGAACGCGTTGAACTGCTGGGCGACCTGCCCCGAACCGATGCCGCTGGGCTTCTGCGTGGCGCCGAGCACGATGACACCGGCGGCGGGGGCGACCTTGACCAGGAACACCAGGAGCTTGGCGATCTCCTTCGAGGCGTCCGTGTCGGGAAGGTCGAAGTACTCCTGGAACTCGTCGATGACCACGAGCCGGACCGGCATCCGGTACTTCGGGTCCCGCGCGATCTCGCGGGTCAGCTTTCCTTCGGGGCACACGTCCACGGGCAGCTCGGAGAGCCGCTGGTATCGGTCCTGGACGTCAGCCTCGATCCCGCGCAGGGAGTCGATGAACAGCTCGACGGGGTCGCCATCGCGAGTCATCGCCATGCCGAACGCGCAGCGGTCGGCGACGAGCTTGAACTTGCGCCAGTCCGGCGCACCCTTCCCGTCGAACACCGACAGCTTCACGTACGGGTCCAAGGCGGCGTAGAGGGCAAGCACGCGGGCGGAGAACGTCTTGCCCTGCCGGGGTTGGGCACCGATGAGGATCGAGTTCCACATCATGTCCACGGCCACGCGGTTGCCGCGCTCGTCCATTCCGAACGGGGCGGCCTCCCAGATGTCGGTGGGCTTGCACGCCAGCAGCGGCGTGCGGCCGGCCGGGATGGCGAGGGGATCGCGGTCGGCGACCCATAGCGCGTGACGCCGGTGGGAGGTCGGGTCACGGGTGATGAACACCTGGGCAAGGGCCACGTCCAGCCCGGAGGCGATCGCGGACTTGGACTTGACGGCGTCGTCGAGGCCCTTGCCGTGCGGGAGGTCGACCAGCACGCGCGATCCCTGGCCGTCCCGGGACATGGTCGAGCCGAACTGGATCTGCTGTCCGGGCTTGTCCGGGTCGCCGAGCTTGGCCGCGTAGTAGGCGCGCAGCACGATGTCAGGGTTCAGCTTGCGGAAGCGGGGCGCCACGACAGCGGGAGAGATGATCCGCCGGTCTGCCGGACGCCCGATGCGCGCGAGCAGGGGAACGGCCACGGCCACCGCGATGGCGCGTGCGCCCCACGAACCGGTGGCGACCACCGAAACACCCACGGCGGTACCGGCGGCCTCGCCGAGCAGGATCACCCCTCGCCATGTGCGGGTGTTCTTCGCCTCCCGATGCAGCTTCATCCATAGCTCGGCGTCGTTGCGGTCCGCGGCGTGCTGCCTCAGAGAGTTCTGCTCGGCGACCCACCACCAACGCAGCTGGCGACCGATCAACCGGAACACCCCGATGCCGGCCCAGAAGCCGCCGAGCAGCGCGTACCGGGGAGAGCGCACGGCGTGATAGCCGAGCTGGTGCGTCCAACGGCCGATGGCCTGCCGGGCGGACGCCTTGACGCTCGTCCAGGTGCGCAGGGCGGCCGGGACGATCGGCTGCCACTGTCCCGAACGGTCCGGAGTGTCGGTCAGCACAGGAGTCACCGCGGCGGACGGCTCGTCGTCCAGGACGACTTCGTAGTGGGTGCCCGGACCGGCGGACGGCTTCGTCCGCTCCGTGGTGGTGACGGTAGGGCTTGTCACGGTGTTGTCGTTGGGCTCCTTGCTGGCGGGACGGAGTGGGATCAGAGCCCCCATGGCGGAGGTGTCGGTGATGGTGCCGGTCACGACTGCCCTCCCTCGCTGCTCGTGTCGTCCGGCGAGGCGGTCATGGTCTTCAGGCGGATCAGGAGAGCGCCGACACGCTCGTTGCCGGCGGGCCGGCCCGCTTCACGGAGCGCAGTGGCGAGGCTGTCGCGAGTCAGCGGTACGCCACGCTCGTCCGCTTCGGCGGCGATGCCTCGTCCGATGGGCATCAGGTCGTCCACGTCCGGGACGGTCCGGCGCTTGGTCCCGGACCGCCTACGGCGTCGCGCGGATCCGGGTTGGGAAGACCGTCCAAGCCCGCCGATGGTGGCCGTCCGGTGCGCCGTCCGCTCATCCGTGTGGGACGAGGCGGGCTCGTCCGCCGGACGGTCCGCCGGACGGTCCGCAGAGTCGTCCGCTGCCGTGAGCACACCGGGCGCGGCGGGCAGATCGGCGACGGGGACGAGCTCTCCGAGCTTGTAGAGGGCTTTGGTCCGGCGAGGCGCCCTCCAACGCCAGGCAACAGCGCCGTAGGTGTCCTTGAGGTCGGTAAGTGAGAGGACCCGGTCGCGCTCGCGCATGAGGGCGGACGGGTACGAGCGGGTCTCCCACAACACCATCCGGCGCCAGAGGCGGACGGTGGATGCAGGGGAGAGCAGCCACCGCGACAGCCGGATGGAGTCCAACCGGGTACCGGCGGCGAGACCGGCGCGGGTGCGGACGACGTGTGCGGCCACTTCGACCGCGCCGATCCACAGCGTCGGAAGCATCGCGTGGGCGACGATCCCGAACGCCGAGTGCTCCCCGGCGATGTTCAGGTAGACGGTGGCGCCGGTCAGCGACCACGGGACCAACCGCAGCCAGCGGATTCGCATGTCCAAGCGCGCAAGCACGATGTCCAGCGCGGAGAACACTGCAATGCCCACGTCGATCCCGATCGGGACGGTGAACGCGAACCATCCGAACGAACTGCGGGCAGCGTCGGCGACACGGGCGAAGCTGTTGACGAATCCGAGCAACCCGAGCGCGGCCACCAGGGCGCCGACCGTCGCGATAGCGGTCTGCTCGTGTTCGCTCAGCGGTCGAGTCCGTGCGGCGGCGGTCGGCTCCCCGGAGTTCTGGACGGCCGTCAGGTGGGCCGTGCCTGGCAGGGATTGGATGTCAGCCACGGTGGCCTCCTTCGGGGAGCGCGCTCGTCTGGAAGGAGGCCGATGTGATCTCCGGCCTCTCGACGTCGGAGGCAGACGGGGGCAGAGAGGGAAGCGTCGCGATGGGGGTTCCGTTGGCGTGCATGACGGCCTTGGCGACGAGCAGGACGTTCTCGGCGTCCAGGCCGCCGAGCATCACGCGGAGATCGACGGGAACCCCGCCGATGCCGGCGGCGATGCGGAGGATCGATGCCTCGGACGTGGAGCAGGGCAACTCACCGCCGTCGAGCGCACGGATTGCAACGTGCCAGTCGACGAACGCCATGGGGCCGCTGTCGGCGCCAACGCCGTCCTCGACGGTGACGCAAGCGCGCACGAAAGCCGAGCGCGTCAACCACATGCCGTGCCCGACCAGCAGGCCGACCGCGGCCTCGTCCGAGTAGTTGCCTTGGGCGCCGGTCAGCAGCAGCGCGGACAGATCACTAGCGGTACTTCCCATGTTCACGCCGCTCCCGCGTAGAACTCGTTCGTGTTCGTGGACTCCCGCTCCGTGGACTCCCGCTCCGTCCGCGACATGGCGACCTGGGCGATTTCGTCGGCGGTGAGTCCGGCCCAGATGCCTCGAACGGGCCGGACCCGGATCGCGTACTCCAGGCAGGCGACCTGTGCCGGACACGTGGCACAGATGTCCTTGGCGATGTCCTCGCGGGCGGTACGGACGTCGGGGTGTTCGTCTCCTGCCGCGGGGTCGGGTCCGTTGTGCAACTCGGGGTCGAACAGGCACTCGGCGTCTTCCAGGCACTCGTCTCGCAGGTCGGGCAGCGGAAGGCTGCTCGGCTGGACGTTCACGCGAACCTCCGGGTCATTCGTTGAAGTGATCGGTTGGGGCCGGCGGACTCGATGCCGTGCTTGGTGGCTGTGCATCGGATCAGTCGAGGTGAAGGGCGGAGGCGAACTCGGACAGCGCGTCGGCGCCCTGCGAGATGAGGGCACCGAGGTTGCTGACCAGGTGCGCCGCCGCCGTGGGGTTCTTGAAGACGAAGAGGACGACGATCGCGCCGACCAGGTAGCGCGGCCACTTCTTCGGCTGGGGGTACATCAGCGCACCTCCGTCAGGAGTTTGCTGAACAAGTAGGACATGTATAGATAACGCTGCTGGGGGATCACCTGTCAAGTCCCTTCGGCTGGGTGAGGGCCTCGGCGTTGTCGGCCCGTCGAGTTCAAGACTCGTCGCCACGGCAGCGGCCCAACAGATGACAACGGCTGACGGTGGATGACAGTCACCCCCTTGTCACGCCGAGCGAAACCGGCAGAATGGCAGGCCGGTAAACATGTGCGACCTGTTCTGCGAGGAGTGCCGGTGACCCCGTTGCGTGCCCAGCGGGAGCAGCGCGGTTGGAGCAAGACCCAGCTCGACGTCAGGCTGAGGAGCGCCGCGAAGAGACGCGGCGAGGCGCTTCCACAGGCCCAGAGCCTCGCTCGGCAGATCGCCCGCTGGGAGAACGGCCACGGCGCCGTCAGCGAGCTCTACCAGCAGCTCTTCTGCGAGGTCTACGGCTGCTCCCCGGTTGAACTCGGGTTCGTGTCGCTCTCCCCGCCGGCGGCGCCCGATCACGAGTCGCCGGACGAGTTCACGCTGGAACTGGCGCGGGCTTCAAGCGTTGACGCTGAGGTCGCCAAGCTCCTCCAGGCGCAGACGGACGGCATCCGGGCTCTCGACGCGCGCCAGGGTGCCCAGCTCATCCACGGCCAGATGCGCGCCCACATCGCCCACGTCGAAGAGCTGAACCGGCATGCCGTCGTGCCCGGTGTGCGCGGAATGCTCGCCAAGGTGCTCGCGGACACTTCCGCGCTGGCAGGGTGGCAGGCGCTCGACGTCGGCACGCTCGGCGAATCGTGGCGACACTTCGAACGCGCCAAGTCGGCGGCGCGAGAGGCCGAAGACCCCTCGCTGCTGGCGTTCGCGACCGCCGAACAGGCGTACGTTCTCCTGGACCTCGGAAACGCCGAGCAGGCGGCGGAACTCGTCGGGCACGCGCGTCGCCAAGCCGCAGGCAAGGTGCCGAGCCTCATGAGCACCTGGCTGGCCGCCGCTCATGCGGAAACCGCCGCCGCCCTCCATGACGCCGACGCGGGCGCCGTGCGCAGAACCCTCGACGAAGCGGCCGGCCTTCTCCCCACCGAACCGGATGAGCACCTCCCCTACCTGGTGCTCAACGAATCGCACCTCGCCCGCTGGCGCGGGAACTGTTTCGCCCGCCTCGGTGACGCCGACGTGATCGAGGACCTGAGCGCAGGGCTCGTCGGGGTGGACGGCACCTTCGCGCGAGCAGAGGCGGGCGTGCGAATCGACCTCGCCACTGCTTTGCTCGTCCGCGGTGAGCGGGGGCCGGCCGATGAACATCTACGGGCCGCCCGGGTCCTCGCATCCCGAACCGGATCACTCCGCCAGAAGCGCCGAATAGACCTGCTCGTCGACCGCATGCGCCACGCTCAGGAGTGATTCAGCGGTCGGCAGCGCGTTCCAGGACGATCCGGCCCTTGCCGTGGACCACCTTGACGAGGCGACGGCCGTCGAGCTCGCTGAGTGCGGAACGGATGGTGTTCCGAGACGCCTGGAACTGTTCGGCGAGCTGGGTTTCGCCGGGAAGCCGCGAACCCGGGGGATAGTCACCGGCTTCGATGGCCGCGACGAGCTCGGCAGCGATGCGCCGGTAGCGCGGAGTCTTGTCCGCTTGATCTTCGCTGCGGACGACACGTCCCACGGCGGGAAGGCTGTCCACCAGGCCGTCGTTTTCGAGCTTCTTGAGCGCCTCGCGGGCGGTGCCGCGGGCGACGCCGAACTCTGCCGAGACAGCCGCTTCCGAGGGAAGCTTGTCGCCGGGCTTGAGGTCGCCCCCGCGGATGCGGTCACGCAGGGCAGCAGCGATCTTGAGATATACGGCTTCGCTGCTCTTGGGCCTGACCACGTGGTTCCTTCCGCCGGCGTGCGATGACAGCGTAGAGGGTGCCGTCCGGAGCGGGACGGCACCGACGAGCGGATGCATTCGTGCGGGAACTGGCAACACGCTGCTCGCTCCGATCGGCAGCAGCACGGGGCGCGGCGCACGCTGCCCCCTCGCCAGCGTGCGCCGCGTTCCGCTCTCTGCCTGGAATGCTCACCGCGTGATGCGCATGATCGCGCCGGTGAGCTCGTCCAGTCCTGGGCCCTCGACAAGGCGCCACTGTTGGCCGACGCGCACCACGGCCCACCACTGGCGGGTGTACAGCCCGAACCACACCACGATGCCGGGGAAGCGCCGCCTGAACACTTCAGGCGTGACTCCGCGTCCGGGCGGTGGTGTGGGGTCGGCGAACCGCGTCGGTGCGGTCACCGGGCCGGCTCCGGGTCGATGCCGTCGAGGCTGAGAACGCGGCTGATCCGATCGGCCGCCCGGTCGATCTCTTCGGCCGGGCAGAGGTACTCGAACTCCGATGGAGCCTTCCGCGTCGGCCCGGACCACACCCAGAACCACGCGAGCCGTCCGGCGCCATCGGGTTGGCAGATCATCATCTGGCGAAGACCCGGACTGAGAGCAACCGCTAGCGGGTCGTGCTTGCTCGGATCGGCGGCCGTGTTCTTCGCCAACACCATCCGTGCTCCGAACGACTCGGCCACGAGACCGCGTTTGACGAGTGCCGCCGTGAGCGCTTCGAGAAGAGGGACGACTCCTTTGGGGCTGATATCCGACTCGTGGACGCTCACCGGGGTTCTCCGTTCCGCTCAGGCTCCGAACTGTGCTGCTGACGTGGAGCGATGACATCGGTTCTCTGCACCCCGGGGAAGCCCACACCGGTTAACACCAGCCTGTTAACGCGGTGGGGAGTCGGTACCTGTGGGACATGCTGGGTGCGTGACTTCGGATGGCGACGACGGGGCGGACACGACCCCGCTACGGCGGACGCGGGCGGAACTCGGCTGGAAGGTCTCCCAGCTCATCGCGACCTTGAGACGGCGCGCTTCTCAAACCGGGGTGATGCTCGGCAGCGACAAGAGCCTGAAGACCACGATCTCCCGTCATGAGAACGGCCATGTGGAGCCAGACGCGGACTGGCGCAAGCTCTACCGTCTCGCCTACGGCCGGACAGACGACGAGCTCGGCTTTCAGACCGTTGTGAGCGCCTCTGACACCCCGGGACCCGCGGACGACCTTCGGCAGCAACTCGCGACCGCGCAGCGCGTCGACATGCGTGTGGTTCAGCAGATGCAACAGCAGGTCCACCAGATCCGGCTACTCGACCGACGCCTCGGCGCCTCATCGCTGCTCGAACAAACCCGCTCCGTGATCACCACGCTCACCGAACTCGCCCATTACAGCCTGAATCCGTCGGTGCGCCAGGCGCTCGCAGCGGTCCTGTCCGATGCCGGTGCTCTCGCCGGGTGGCAGGCGCTCGACGTCGGCGCAGTCCAACAGGCGTGGGGCCACTACGAGACCGCCAAGACCGCCGCACGCGAGGCAGACGCACCCGTCCTACTCGCGCATGCCATGGGGGAGCAGGCGTACGTCTTGCACGACCTCGGCCGGATCACAGACGCTTTGGGCCTCGTTCAAGAGGCGCAGAAGCTCGCCGGCGAGAGCGCGCCGGTGCTGTTGCTGTGCTGGCTCCATGCCGTCGAAGCAGAGGTACAGGCCGCTTCCGCGGACGACAGGTGCCGTCAGGCACTGGATCGCTCAGCGAAGCTCCTACCCGCAGATGCCACCGATCCGGAGTTGCCCTTCATCACGTTGAACCGTGCTCACCACGCTCGCTGGCGCGGCCACTGCCTCGCCAGGGTCGGCGACGGCGAGGCGATCGACTACCTGTCCGTCGCACTCACCCAGATGGACAAGACATTCATCCGGGCCACGGCCGGCCTACGGTGCGACCTCGCCCAGGCGTTCGCCACGCGAGGAGAGCTCGACGAGGCCCGCAAGCACCTCCGGAACGCGCGCCTCCTGGCCAACCAAGTCGGCTCGGTACGGCAGCGCAAACGCATCATGAGCCTCGGGCTGGCGGCCTAGGAAGCGGTCGCCTCGCCACGCTTGGCCAGCAGGTACAGCAGCCCCACCAACGACCCGGACCCGAGTACCTCGCCCTTGCTGATGAGCTCTAGGACGGTGTTCATCGGCAGCCAATCGATGCGCGCGGCCTCTTCCAGGTCCGTCGGCTCGCCCACCAGTTCAGCCCCGCGACCCATGTAGACCTCATGCGGCGTGTCCACCATGCCGACCATCGGCTGGAAACTCACCGCGTGCTCCATCGGCCCAGGACGCCAGCCGGTCTCTTCGAGCACCTCACGCGCAGCCGCCGCCGCACCCTCTTCGTCCTTGTCGACGATGCCGCCGGGGAGTTCCCAACCCCAGGAATCGTCAACGAAGCGGTGGCGCCACATCATGAGCACCTCGTCCGCGTCGTTCAGGACAAGCGCGATCGCGACCCGCTGGAGCCGCACCACGTGATGCTCGAACCGCTGGCCGTCCGGCGGCTCGATGTCGACCATGGTCAGTCGGACCCACGGGTTGTCGTACACGGTGCGTTCGCCGAAGACCTTCGTCCTCAGCTCCTCCGGGCGGTCATCGCTGCTCACCCCGAAAACACTACCCGCCCTGTCCTACATGTCCACTGGTACGGCCACCCCGCCCGCCATACGCCCCCGCGGCGCTCACACACCCGCCCGCTGCCACGCCACTTAGCCAGGATCAGCGGAAGATCAGCAATCAAGAGCTCCCAGCCGTGAATCGTATGGCGGGCAACACCAGCCAGTGAACCAACGGCCAACGCGGAGATGAGACCTTTCTGTACTGTTTCAGGGCGCCGCTTCGCGCCGCCGCCAGAGCCCGCCCGCCCCGGCGCGCCGGGCGTGCGGCCTGTTCCGTCCGGTCCCGCCGCGCCGGGGCAGGTAGCCGCTTGTTCTGCTTGACGCTTCCTCGCTTGTGGGCAAGGTTGATGCCCCAGGGATTGATAGATGAGAGTCTGCAATGACCTTTGAACAAGCCAACCAGCCTGTACCCGGCAGAAAGGGATTCGAATGGAAGGTACGCCTTGGTTTGCCCCTTTCGTCTACGCTGGCTTTGTTCTCGTCGTCCTGTTTGCCCTGTTCGGTATTTTCCTGGTGATCCATCGCCGCTGGCGACGACTTCGGCAGGTAGCGCAGGACGCCTCAGCACAGCGGGCGACAGAAGCCTTCACCACGGCTGCTTCGCAGCCTCACTCGCCAGCGCTACTGACCGTGACCAGGCGGGAGTTCGGTGCCGCCACCTTGTCGACGGGCCGGTTCACGCTGCTGGAAGAACTCGGCCGCGGCGGCATGGGTGTGGTCTGGAGGGCCCGGGACAGCGTGCTTGGGCGGCAGGTGGCGATCAAACAGCTCCTTCCGCTCTCTGGGGGCTCTCCCGACGTGCAAGAAACCATGCGAGCTCGCATGCTGCGTGAGGCCCGGGCCGCTGCGCAGCTTGCCCACAGGAACGCCGTGACCGTCCACGACGTTCTTCTCGACCAGGGTTCGGTTCTCATCGTGATGGAACTGGTCAAGGCGGTGACGCTCAACAAGACGGTGGAGTGCGAGGGGCCGCTGCCGCCCGCGCGGGTTGCCGCAATAGGCCTTGACATGCTCGACGTGCTGGCGGAAGCGCATGGACTCGGAATCATTCATCGCGATGTTAAGCCCGCGAATGTCCTTGTCCAAAAGGATAGATCGATAAAGCTTGCCGACTTCGGCATTGCGCGGTTCGAAGGTGATCCGACACTTACCGAAGCGGGCGCAATCATCGGTACCCCGGCCTACATGGCTCCGGAGCAGATCCGAGGGCTTGATAGCTCGCCTGCCACCGATTTGTGGGGACTCGGTGTCACGCTCTTCTACGCTGTTGAAGGGCTGTCCGCTTTCGGCAGGCCGAGCCCGACAGCGGCAATGGCCGCCGTCCTGACCGACCCACCTCTCAGTCCGCAGCGCGCAAGGTCGCCGCTGGGCCCGTTGCTGATGAGCTTGCTCACGAAGGACCCATCGGACAGGCCCACAGCGGCACAGCTACGTTCCGAGTTGTCACAACTCACGCGAAGCATCTGACACATCACTGGCCCGTTCTAAGGCATTCTCGCCCTCCACGCCATGGAACCACCCGCCTCCACAACCTCCAGCAGTGGATCCGTCTCGCGCCGCTAGGTCCGTCGTGGACACCTCAACGGGACACGGTCGGTGTGGTGTCAGGTGACCGGATGTGGCGGTCACCGAAGTCATGCATTGCCTCGAATCGGCAGTCAGATCGGTGAGGTGCTTGACAGGATTGGTGCGGTTTCGGACGAGAGTGGGGGCAGGGTGCTTGTAGAAGCGGTGATCGGCTGGATGACAGGGGTCCTTGGAAACGGGCTTATGGGCCTCGTTCGACGTGGCCCGGATGCACGCGCGCTGCACGACGCTGTCACACAGGCCGTTGGTGAAGTCTTGAACGGGCTGCCCGACCGGGACAGAGAGCAGGTGCGGACGGCGCTTGGTCTGTGCTTTGACCAACCTCCGGCCAGGCTCGTCAGTTCACATGTCTCGTTCGCCGAGGGGTTGCGTGCTGCCGTAGCGGCTCAACTGAGCCCCCTCACCCAGATGGTGTCCAATGACCGCGACGCCCGCCCGTTCTACGACACGGTGACCGTCGCTCCGCAACGGTTGGAAGACGATCTGTACGGAGCGTTGATCCGATCACTGCGGCGAGCTGCGGCAGGTTCCGGTGTTGCAGAGCTGGTCCGGGCCCTGGATACCGAGGGCATCTCCCAGCGATTGGACGAGATCCTCCGCCGGGTGTCTCCTTCTGTCCCGGACGGCGATGTCTCGGCCGATTTCATGAAGGTACGCAGGGAGTACCTGGAACGCCTCCTCGTCCGTCACCGGCGGGTGGACCTGGAGATCTTGACGCCTTTGACCGAGCAGGGCGAGCACCCGGTGATGTTGCTGGGCAAGGTGTTCATCCCGCAATCGGTGCGGGAAGACCCGCCGCCAATGGAGCTCTTGGACCTGCCGCGGGAGGTGCTGTTGAGACTCTCGGCGGAAGGTGAACCCGTCGAGTTGCCCGGAGACCTTGATCGCGCCCGGCTGGAGCGGGCCCGGCGTGCCTATCGGGAACGTTCGCCGCGCCCCGTCTTGGATGCACTCGCCCAGTCACGTCAAGCTGTCGTGCTGGGAGATCCGGGCTCAGGGAAGTCGACCCTAAGCCGGTATGTGATGCTGGCGTTGGCAGCCACCCAGACCGCTCCGGACGACCATTCCTGGGCCGTGGAGGCCGTGCCGGCCGATTGGCGGGGTCGCCTCCCGCTTCTGGTGGAGTTGCGCACCTACGCCGACCCGCACTGGCGCGGTAAGACGTTCCTGGACCTGATCGACACCATGGGCCAGGAGCAGCATCTCGGCTTGCCCAAGGGCCTGCTGGAGGAGTTCCTGCACACCGACGGACACGCTCTGGTGGTCTTCGATGGACTAGACGAGATCTTCGACCCGCGGCTGAGGGAAGAGGTCTCCAGGCAGATCGAGGGTTTCGCCGCCCGCTACCCGCGCGTTCGAGTCATCGTCACTTCCCGCGTGAAGGGCTACAGCCGCGCTGTCCTGGACGCTGCAGGATTCACCACCTACATGATCCAAGATCTAGACCGGCCCCAGATCGAGGAGTTCACTAAGACCTGGTACGGGCACAGTTGCCCCGACGACGCGGCTCACGCCGCACGTCTGCTAGGCCGCCTGCTGAAGGCCGTCAATTCCTCTGCTGCAGTGGCAGAACTTGCGGGCAACCCCATGCTGCTGACGATCCTGGCGATCATCGCTCGCCGCCGTGAGCTTCCACGCGAACGCCGGGAGGTCTACCGACACGCCGTCACTGTCCTGATCGAGCACTGGGACGTCAACAAGCACCTAATGCAGAGCGATACTGGTACTCCGTACCTTGATGCTGAGGACAAACTCCTCATGCTGCACTGCGTCGCTCGCCGCATGCAGGATGCTCCCGCAGGTTTGGCCGGTAACCACATCCCGGGCCGAGAACTCACCGAGGAGTTCGAGGCCTACCTGAGTGAAAGGTTCGGCCTCGCCCGGGACCGAGCCGTTCCCGCCGCTCGTGCAATGCTCCGCCAGTTCCAGCACCGCAATTTCATTCTCTCCAGCTTCGGCGCTGGCCTCTACGGCTTCGTTCACCGCGCCTTCCTGGAATACCTGGCCGCCGATGACATCCGACAGCGTTTCACCGACCGCACTCTCAGTGAAGACGACCTGCTCGCCCTCTTCGATACCCACGCCCCGGACCCCGCCTGGAGCGAAGTTCTACTGCTACTCATCGGCGTGATCCCCGAACAGTTCGCCATCGAGGCCATCCGCCGTCTCATCACCACTGACCCGCACTGGGCTGCCAGATCCAGGCTGCCCCTCCCTCGCCTCCTCGCGCTCCGTGCTCTAGGCGAGATCCGCCGCCATACCGCCCTTGCCCCCCACGCCGCTACCATCACCCCGGCTCTCACTCACCTCCTTCGCGTAGCCGCCAATCGTGAGGATTCCTTCGACTCGGCCCTCAGCACCGCACTGGACCGGGCCCTACCAGCATCGTTTCAACGCCCAGAATGGCTGGACACCCCCCAGTACCAAGTTTGGTACCAGGCATCAAAGCGCACATTGAGCGGCATATTTACAACCCAAACGGCACAGAATGCTGCAACGCTGTTCGTTCTCACTCACTCCGGAGACCGGACAGCTCTCCGCGACCGTGTCGCCAACGATGAGAACTGGGCAGTTCGGCAGGCAGCGGTGGAGGCCGTTGCCCGGGGTTGGCCCGAGGACTCTGACACCCTCGCGTGGCTCCGCGACCGTGTCGCCAATGACGAGGACGGGGCCGTCCGGCAGGCAGCGGTGCAGGCTATCGCTCACGGCTGGCCCGAGAATCCCGACACCCTGTCCCTCCTCCGCGACCGTGCCGTCAACGACGAGAACGAGGACGTCCGGTACGCAGCGGTGCAGGCCGTTGCCCGGGGTTGGCTCGAGGACTCCGACACCCTGTCCCTCCTCCGCGACCGTGCCGTCAACGACGAGAACGAGGACGTTCGGCGGGTAGCGGTGCAGGCCGTTGCCCGGGGTTGGCTCGAGGACTCTGACACCCTGTCCCTCCTCCGCGACCGTGCCGTCAACGACGAGAACGAGGACGTTCGGCGGGTAGCGGTGCAGGCCGTTGCCCGGGGTTGGCTCGAGGACTCTGACACCCTGTCCCTCCTCCGCGACCGTGCCGTCAACGACGAGAACGAGGACGTTCGGCGGGTAGCGGTGCAGGCCGTTGCCCGGGGTTGGCTCGAGGACTCTGACACCCTGTCCCTCCTCCGC
>NZ_JASNWE010000007.1 GCF_030283145.1 Actinomadura xylanilytica | reverse complement strand
CCCGGGTTCCATGTGCGCGTCTTTGAGTATCAAGTGCTCGGTCGAGGAGACGAGGAAGAGCTCTTCACTCTGGTCACCACCATCTTGGATCCTGAGCAGGCCCCTGCGACTGAGCTGGCCGCGGCCTACCATGAGCGGTGGGAGATCGAGCTCGTTATCGATGAGTTGAAGACCCATCAGAAGGGGTCGGCCGCGATTCTGCGATCGAAATCCCCGGACCTGGTGGAACAGGAACTTTGGGGGCTTCTTCTCAGTCACTATGCCGTCCGCAGACTGATGGTGGAGGCGGCCGACCAGGCTGATATCGATCCCGACAGGCTCTCCTTCATACGCTCGCTCAGAGTCGTCCGCCGCCAGATCACCGGGTCGGCGGATTTTTCCCCCGAAGCACCTTGAGCGGGCCACCGCTGAAGCCGTAATCGAGATCACCGAACGACCAAATCCCCGCCGTCGTATGCGCACCTGCCCGAGAGTGGCAAAACGGCAGCGCCACAACTCTTTCCGGGTTAAGAAAGCCACAGACCGCGGCACGCGACATCCAGACCCACCGGAAATCTACCTCTTCAGCCCTGCTGCATAACTAAATGGCATTGGCTCAAAAGCTGGAAGATCCTCACCAAGCTACGTTGCTGCCCACACCGAGCCGGTCACCTGGCCAAAGCCATCCACGTGCTCCAGAACCGCGAGTGCAACGCACGTTGAAAAAGGGTCAGTGCAGCATCCCGATGCGTATGGCGGCACCATGCGACACGACGACGAGGAGGCCTCCGTCGGGGATGCGTTCCAAGGCGCGTTCGAGAGCGGCGCTGAACCGTTTCGCGACCTCTTCGCCGGTTTCGCCGCCGGGGGGTTGCCAGCTGGCATGTTCGTCGGGGTAGCGGATGCGGATCTCGTGGTTGGTGAGTCCTTCCCAGCCGCCGCCGCTGCGTTCGATGAGGTCAGAATCGCAAGTGACGGTGAGGCCGGTGGCGTCGGCGAGCGCTTGGGCGGTGGTCGCGGCGCGTTGCATCGGGGAGGAGATGATCTCGGTGGGGCGTAGGGCAGCGAGTAGTCGGGCGGCGCGTGCGGCCTGTTCGATGCCGACAGGGTCCAGCGGAATGTCGGTTGTGCCTTGGAATCGGCCTTCGACATTCCATTCCGTCTGTCCGTGCCGCATCAGGACGATCTTGCGCGATCGACCTCCCGCCGTCACTAGCCCTCCCCGGCGTGCACTCGGCGCTCAAGCCCTACCTCGCTCGGAGGCTCGTGTTCGATCTGGTCACAGAGCTGGCGTCGGCTGCTGGCAGCCACGTTACGGCGAGACGATGACTTTGTCACAGAAGCTGCTTGTCCCTATGAGCGGTCCGCGGACGCCACCCAGGCCCGGTGACGACAACCCGGATCATGCGAGCAACAGAGGGCTTGAGTAATGCGGGGCAGGGCGACCTGACTCCCTGCCGACCCGGCGGGGACGAGAAAAGGGTAACGGGCGGCATCACCCCCTATGCTCCAGCCCTCTCCCTTACCAACTGGCACGTGCCAGATACGTGCCAGTTCGGTCGGTAACCCGCCGGGACGGGGCCGCCGGTTCGGCAGCGGTGTCGCGGGACGTTGTGCGCTGGGCCGGTCACCCAGACTGGGCCAGAACACTGCTGGGGCTGGCGCACACCGGAAACCGGGCTGGGCCCGGACACCGTCAGCGGAGACAGCGCGGGAGGGGCGTCATGGGGGATCGATGCAAAGGTCCCGGATGTACCGGTCGAGCCGTGTCCCGTCCTCACCGTGGGCATGCTTGCCGGGGATGAATCCCGCCCTCCGGGCGACTGCGACCGATGCGGCGTTCTCGGGCTCTACCTGGATGACCAGCTCCTTCCCACCCTGGTCCGCCGCGTATCGGGAGACCAGGACGACCGCGCGGGTGGCCAGGCCGCGCCCTCTCCAGGACGGGTAGAGGCCGTAGGCCACGTTCACCTGGCCGGGAGCCAGGCCCTCTGCCGCGAAGCGCAGGTCGATCGTCCCCGCGAGCGCCCCGTCGGCGCCCACCCGGATACCGAAGGTGCGGAGTGGCCCGGCCGTGTCCCACTGCTCCCGGCAGTGCCGGATGTAGGCTTCGACGCCCTCGCGTGTGCCGGGTCCACCGTTGAGCCAGCGGACCATCGGCTCGTCCTCCCCCGCGAGGTGCGCCTCCGCATCGTCCAGGCACAGCGGGGACAGGGTGACGATCCCGTCGGACAGCTTCACTTCACGCATCCGGCGATTCTGGACGCCGAAACGGCGTCGCACCACCGTGCTCGATGACCACCACCGTCCCCTGACCCGGGAGTTTCGTGAATCGGCTGCCGGACGGGGCTCGGGCAGGGAGGCTGTGAATACGCGCTGTCCCTGCTTGGTTACGGCGATTCGCCGAGAACGGGGTGAACGATGGCCAGAATGATCGAGGACGGGGTCGTGGAGGACTCCCTCCGGCTCGGCCCGCACCGCCACGCGATCGAGCGCGCGGCCCTCGAGAGCAGGGTGTACCTGTACACCCCGTCGGTGCTCGACGCCGCCGCGGCGACCCTGTCCGCCGTCCGGGGCGTTCTGGACGAGCACCACATCGCCGACACCTTCCAGTTCCAGGCCTACGGCGACGCCTTCGCCGCCCGGGTCCTGGGCGCGTGTGAGCAGCGGTTCACCGCGGAATGGCAGGACCTGGAAGGGGACGTGGACCCGGTCGCGCTGCTCGACGTCGCGGTGACCGCGGCCGGCGAGCACCTCGGCCGGCGCCCGGAGCCCGTACAGGGCCCGGCCCTGGCCCCCGAGGGCCGGGCGGTGTTCGGGTACGTGGTGCTGGCACGTCACGACGAGTCGCCGGACTGGGGGCCCGGCGGGGACGCCCCGCTGGTGCTGTCGCTCGGCCGGCCGGACATGCACATGCTGGCGGTCGCCTACAGTTCGGGCGCCGGCTGGGACGGGCCCTACGACCCCGGTCCCTGGCGCTGGTACCTCGGCCACGAGGTGCCCCGTGACGTCTGCATCACCGAGACGACGGTGATCGCGCCCGCTCCGGCTCCCGCGGTCGCCGCCGAGGTCGGGGCCATCACCGCCCGGGTGCTGACCGGGGACCTGCCGCTTCCACGCTGATCCGCCGCGGAGGTGGCCTTCGACCTTCGCGTTACCGCCCACTGAAGATCACGGTGCATTAGGGTGCAGAATCGTGCATTCCAGGCATCCGATCTATGGGGGGACCACTGTGCGGCCAGTGAGCAGGCGGGACTTCGGGAAGGTGGCCGGGCTGGCAGGGGCCGGTGTGGCGGCACCCGCGCTGCTCGCCGGCTGCTCGTCCGGAACGCCGGAGAAGGTCCGGGCGGCCGGGGCGGTCGCCGCCACGCGCACCTGGAAGGTGACGGGCAAGGCGCTGGCGGGCCTGTCCGGTTTCGACGCGACGGTCAAGAGCTTCATGCAGGCGCGCAACGTCCCCTGCGGGCAGCTCGCGGTCGTC
This sequence comes from Actinomadura xylanilytica, assembly GCF_030283145.1. Lineage (GTDB taxonomy): Bacteria > Actinomycetota > Actinomycetes > Streptosporangiales > Streptosporangiaceae > Spirillospora > Spirillospora xylanilytica. Next base: position 180,687 of record NZ_JASNWE010000007.1, on the reverse strand, counting down.
CGCAAGGGCAAGCTGGTGCTGTCGCGCGGCTACACCTGGAGCGACCAGGCGAGCCTCGCCGCCCAGCCGACCTCCCTGTTCCGCGTCGCCAGCCTCTCCAAGCCGGTCACCGCGACGGCCGTGCTCCGGCTCGTCCAGGACGGCAAGCTCAAGCTCACCGACCGGGCCGCGACGCTGCTCGGGCTGTCGACCACCGCCGACACCCGGCTGAAGGACGTCACCGTCCTGCGGCTCCTCCAGCACCTCGGCGGCTGGGACCGCGCCCTCTCGCCCGACGTCATGTTCCAGGACGCCGCGATCGCCAAGGCGCTCGGCATCCCGCTGCCGGTCAAGCGGGCGAACATCATGGCGTACGCGTCGGGGCGCAGGCTCGACCACGCGCCCGGAACGGCGTACGCCTACTCGAACTACGGCTACCTGCTGCTCGGCCGGATCATCGAGAAGGTGACCGGGCAGAGCTACGCGACCTACGTCCAGCAGAAGGTCCTGGCGCCGCGCGGCATCACGCGGATGCGCCTCGGCCACACGCTGACGAAGGCGGCCGGCGAGGTCCCCTACTACTCGGGTTACACGGGCGCGACCGTCTTCGACAACTCCGGCACGAAGGTCGCCTACCCGTACGGCGCGTTCAACCTTGAGAACATGGACGCCCACGGCGGATGGCTCGGCACGGCGATGGACCTGACCCGCTTCGCCGGAATCTACGACGGCGGGACGACCGTCCTGAACGCCGCCTCGATCAAGCAGGCGTTCGCGAAGCCGGCGACCGGGATCAACGCCGACGGCTACTACTACGGCTGCGGCTGGCAGGTCCGCCCGGTCACGGGCGGGACCAACACCTGGCACGACGGGAGCCTCGCGGGGACGAGCACCCTGCTCGTCCGCCGGTACGACGGGCTGACCTGGGCGGTCCTGTTCGACCAGCGCCAGGAGGGCAGCGCCCCGAGCGACGGCGCCATCGACGGCGCCCTCCACACGGCCGCGAACGCCGTGAAGACCTGGCCCACCGGTGACCTGACCTCGACGTACTTCTAGCGTGCGGCGGGCCTCGCCCTGCGGGCGCGGGTGAACCGGTCGTCGAGACCGCGCGGGAACGGCAGCCTCCGGTGCCGTTCCCGCCAGGGCCCTCAGCCGACGCTTTCGCTCTTCGCCATCTGGGACGACTGGAGTTCCCGCAATTCCGCCGCGAACGATTGCAGTATCTCCGCGTAGGCGCGACTCAGCTCCGCCGTCAGGGTCAGCCGGTGCGGAGGCAGCCCCTTCTTGATCGTCTCTTCGTGCCGGACGACGTCCTGACACGCGTCGAACATGCGCAGCAGCGTCCGTCCCGCATCGGTGAAGCGGAGCGACGGATCCCGGCGGAGCCGTTCGAAGGTGGCGGTGAGCTCCGAGAGCGCATCGGTCGACGGCGGCTTCGGCGCGGGGCCGCCGGCCTCGAGGCGGGCGCCCGGTACCGGGCTCTTCGCCTTCGCGGCGCATCGCGCGGGAATGGGGTCTTCGCCGCGGCGGATGCGGGCGCGCACGTCCGCGGCGGTGGCGGGAGAGATCCCCGCCGCGCGGGCGATCTGGCGGAGCGAGGCGTGCGGATCGCTCGCGAGCAGTGTCGCGGCGCGCTCCCTGCCGGCCGCGCGGTCGACCGGGCGGGACCTGCCGTCCCGGCCGATCCTGACGGCGGGCTGCGGGACGTGGGCGGCCACCCGCCGGCGCAGGGCCGCGACCTTCTTGCCCGACAGCCCCACCACGATCGCGACCATCCGGTCCGACCATTCTGGGTGGAGGTCGAAAATGCGCTCGGCCGCCGTCATCCGGTCCTCCTGCGAAAGCGGATGACCATGCTGGATGTTGGCCGTGACCGAGAGCAGGAACCCATCCGTCTCGGTACCGTGAAAGAGACGTGCCTCGATGTCCTCCGCGCCGCGCAGCATCGCGGCTCGGAGCCGGTGCATGCCGTCGATGACCCGCCGGCTGGGAATATGCACCACGATCGGGGGCAGCGCCGCATCCGATTCCGCGAGTGCGCGCACGTGCTGCGCGTCCTCGCCGTCCAGGCGGGGTGATGCCGACGTCGCGAGCGAATCGATGGGCACCCGTACCACCGACGAACGCTCTATGGTCTCCTGCTGGAGCGAAAGATGCCTGACGAGCGCATTTTCACTCGAGAGTGAGTCATGTGCGGTTCTGTCCAATGTTGACCCAGCCTCCAACGGAATCGTTGAACCACCACAAAGGGAGATCACTCACCGTTCACTGTGCCAAGGCGCGCCCGCGCCTCGGCCAACCCAGTGCAGGGGAAATAGGGTCACCGAATGACAGCGCTCGGTTACTCTGTTTCGAGTAGCCGCAGATGCGGCCGGCCGCATCACGGGCATCACCGGCGTCCGCTCTCACGCCGGCGTCTTTCCTCCTCTTTCTCGGAAGTCTCCCGATGCGGCCTCACCGGAGGCTACCTCGAGGGTCCTTACCGATGGCTAACCGGCGGAACGCGAGCCGTTAGCCGCGTGCGGCGCGGCGACCGTCCGGCCCGCGAAGCCGGGCGCGTCGAGGCGACGGCTATGTCGGCGGAGGCCGTGCTGGATGCTCCGCGTCAGCGGGACATCGCCATCCGCGGCCTACTCGGGATCGGACGGGGAGCGGTCATACGGGGCGTGCGGTCGGACAGTAGTCCACCGATTCCGGCCCTCGCAACGGTGTTCAAGTGCGGCGGACGAGCGCCTCGGGCGCCCGTCGGGGCCGGATGCCGTCTTGACCTTCGAGTCGGGTCGAAGGCTTACCGTCAGGGGCATGAGCACCTACCGGATCTCGCAGCTGGCCGAACGCTGCGGTGTTCCCGCCACCACGCTGCGTTTCTACGAGGACGCCGGGCTGCTGCCCGCCGGCCGGACCTCGTCGGGCTACCGCGTGTACGGGGAGGACGCCGTCGAGCGCCTGGGCTTCATCTCCTCGGCCAAGCTCCTGGGCCTGGCCCTGGAGGAGATCCGTGAACTGCTAGGGGTCCGGGAGGAGGGGGTGTGCGCGGCGGTGCGGGAGCGGATGGTGCCGCTGGTGGCGGGCCGGATCGCCGACAGCGAGGCCCGGATCGCCGAGCTGAGGGTGTTCTCCGCGCATCTGGCCGCGGTGCACGCCGATCTGTCGGGTCCGGCGCCGGAGGGCGGGTGCGGGCCGGACTGCGGCTGCACCACCGTCCCGGCGGCTGTCGGGCCGGTGACGCCGTCGCGCACCCGGTGGGCACCGGCCGCCGAAACGTGGCGGGACGCGCCGGTGGCCTGCGCCTTGGGCGGCCCCGAGCTGGAAGGCCGCATCCAGGAGTGGCGGCAGTTGGTGGACAAGGCCGAGGGGCGCGAGGAGATCCCAGGCGGTCTGCGGTTGACGTTCCCCGCCACCGCGGAGCTGACCGGGCGGCTCGCCTCGCTGGCGGCGGCGGAGCAGGGCTGCTGCCCGTTCTTCGACTTCACCCTGCACCTGACCCCCGCCGCGGTGGAGCTGACCGTGCGCGCACCCGAAGCCGCGGGCCCACTGCTGGCCGACCTGTTCGCAGTGGGCGCATGAGCTACACCGCCGGCCGGTCAGGCGCTCTGGGGTAGCGGGGGCGCCTCCCGCGCGGCCCAGTCGTGCGGCTGGAGGAAGCGCGCCACGTCGCTCTCCGGGCTGCCCGGTTCGGGGGTGATGTCGAAGCCCCATCGGGCCAGCGGCGGCATCGACATCAGGACGGCCTCGATGTTGGCCTTGGTCTGTAGGCCGAACAGGGTGCCGCGGTCGTAGACGAGGTTGAACTCCGCGTACCGGCCCCGGCGGGCGAGCTGCCAGTTCCGTTCGCGCTCGCCGTAGGGCATCGCGGAGCGGCGGGCGACGATGGGTGGGTAGGCGTCGGTGATCGTCCTCAGCCCGTCCTCGACGAACGACGCGTACGCCGGGGGCGGTTCGGGCGCGCCGTCGGTGACGCGGTCGAAGAAGACGCCGCCGATCCCGCGCATCTCGCCGCGGTGCTCGATGTGGAAGTACTCGTCGCAGGCGGCCTTCCAGTCCTGGTAGCGGGCGATCTCGTGGCGGGCGCACCATGCGCGGATCGTGCGGTGGAAATGAACGGCGTCCGCGTCGAATCCGTACACCGGAGTGAGGTCCATTCCGCCGCCGAACCACCATTCGCCGCCGTCGATCTCGAAGTAGCGGAAATTGGCGTGGAACGACGGCGCGTAGGGGTTCAGCGGATGCAGGACCAGGGAGATGCCCGTCGCGCGGAAGGGCTTGCCGGCCAGGTGGGGGCGGGCGCGGCTCACGGCGGACGGGACCTTCGGGCCCGCCACCAGGGAGACGTTCACCCCGGCGCGTTCGAAGACGCGGCCTCCCTCCAGGATCCGGGCCCGGCCGCCGCCGAGGCCCTCGCGCGTCCACCGCGCCACTTGGAAGCGCGCCTGCCCGTCCTGTTCCTCGAAGGCGGCGACCAGGCGGTCCTGGTGGCCGCGCAGCATCGCGTTGATGGCTTCGGCGCGGCTCATCGCTCGCCTTCCTCACGGGGGAACTCGTGGACCAGGTCGACGAGGCGGGCCACGTTGTCCGGGGGCGTCCCCGGCAGGACGCCGTGGCCGAGGTTGAAGACGTGGGCGCCGCCGAGCCCGTCCCGCATGACCTGGCGCGCGGCCGTCAGCATCGTGCCCGGGCCGGCGAGCAGGAGGGTCGGGTCCAGATTGCCCTGGAGCGCTTTGCCCGGCAGCGCGGCGCGGCACGTCCCGAGGGGCTGCCGCCAGTCCACGCTGATTACCTCGGCGGGAAGCGCGGCGATCTGCGGGTACAGGTGCGGGGCGCCGACCGCGAGGTAGATCCGGGGCACCCCCGTGTCGGCGAGCGCGTCGAGCACCCGCCGCGCGTAGGGCAGGCCGAACGCGGCGTAGCCGGCGCGGCTGTGGACGCCCGCCCAGCTGTCGAAGAGCTGGACGGCCTCGGCGCCCGCCTCGATCTGCGCGCGCAGGTAGCCGGCGGTGACCTCGGCGATCTTGTCCAGCAGCGCGTGGGCCGGACCCGGTTCGCGGTGCAGCCACGCCCGGAAGCCCGCGTAGTCGGCCGACCCGGCGCCCTGGACCGCGTAGCCCGCGACGGTCAGCGGCGAGCCGGCGAACCCGATCACCGGGACGTCGGTCCCCGCGCGGGCCAGCCCGATCGCCTCGGCGGTGAAGGGCGCGATCTCGTCCCCCGCCGGGATCCTGAGGCGGGCGACGTCGCCGGCCGTCCGCACCGGCGTGCGGATGACGGGGCCGGGGGCGAACTCGACGTCCACTCCCATGGGGGGCAGCGGCGTCATGATGTCGCTGAAGACGATCGCGGCGTCGAGCGGGAAGCGCCGCAGCGGTTGCAGCGTCACCTCGGCCGCGATCTCGGGGGTGCGGCACATCTCCCAGAACGAGTACCGCTCCTTCAGCGCCCGGTATTCGGGCAGGTAGCGGCCGGCCTGCCGCATCAGCCAGATCGGCGCCCGCGGTGTGGACGCGCCGCGCGCCGCCTCCAGGAACAGGCTCGCGCGGGGCCGCGCGGCGGTTCCCGCCGTGTGGAGCCGTGCCGCGGTTCCGGTCAGGCCGGGCGCCGTGGATCCGCCGGCGGTTTCTTCGGTCGCGGTCACCCGGTCCTCCAGGGACTCCGGCATCGGAATGGAATGCCCGCACGACGCTAACAAGCGAAGGCGGGCGATTCCACAGGCGGTTCGCATTACCGCACTTAATCGCGTCTAGTACGGCACGCGAAGGCGACTAACGCAGTTACCTGGACGCCATTCGCACGGGCTGCCTACGCTCAGCCATAAAATACGCACCTGGTGAGGCTGATCTTTCCGTGCTGCATATACACAACGTGGGGATCGACCACAAGACCGCGCCGATCGAGCTGCTCGAACGGCTCGCCGTCCCGCCCGGACGGCTGCCCGCGGCCGTCGGCCGGCTCGCGGGACACGACGCCGTCGCGGAGGCGATGCTGCTGGCGACGTGCAACCGGCTGGAGGCGTTCGTCGCCACCGAACGGCACAGCGAGGCGACGTGCCACGTGGTGGAGACCTTCGCCGGGCTCGGCGGCGTCCCGGACCACAACGTCTGGGGGGCGGTGTCGATCCGCCGCGAGACCGGGGCCGTCGCGCACCTGTTCCGCGTCGCGTGCGGGCTCGACTCCATGGCCGTGGGCGAGGAGCAGATCGTCGCCCAGCTCCGGTCCGCGCTGCGCGCCGCGCAGGAGGCCGGAGCCGCCGGACCCGCCCTCACGGCGCTGGCCGAGTGCGCGCTCAGGACGAGCAAGCGCGCGCGCACCGAGACGCGCGTGGGCCAGACCGGGATCTCCCTGGTCCACGCCGCGCTGGACGTCGCCGACGGCGTCCTCGGCGGCCTGGCCGGGCGCACCGCGCTGCTCATCGGCACCGGGACGGTCGGCTCGCTCGCCGCCCGGCTGCTCCGGCAGAGGCGAGCGGGCGAGATCGTGGTGACGAGCAGGACGCCCGCCAACGCGGTCCGGATCGCCGAGGAGGTGGGCGGCACGGCGGTCGCCTCCGGTGACTGGGCCGCCGTCCTCGAACGCTGCGACCTCGTGGTGTCCTCCACCGGGGCGCGGGGCCGGGTGCTCGACGCCGGACGGATGCGGGCGGCGCGCGAGAAGGCCGGGCATGCCCCGCTCGTCGCGCTGGACCTCGCGATGCCCCGCGACATCGACCCCCGCTGCGCCGAGGTGGACGGCGTGCGCCTGGTCCACCTCGAGGAGCTGGGGCGCCTGGCGGCCCGCCGGGGACGGCCCGACGACGTCGGGCGGGCCGAGGACATCGTGGCCGAGCAGGCCGCCGCGTTCCTGGCCCGGCGGATCGAGACCACCGTCAAGCCGCTCATCGTCGCGCTGCGGTCCCGGGCCCGCGAGGCAGCGGACCAGGAGCTGACGCGCCTCGCCCGCCGGCTGCCCGGCCTGGCCGAACGCGAACGCGCCGAGACGATCGCGGCCGTCGACCGGATCGTCGGCAGGCTCCTGCACACCCCCACCGTGCGGGCCAAGGAACTCGCCGCCGCGCCCGACGGCCGCCTCTACCTGGAGGCGCTCTCCCGCCTGTTCGACCTGGATGTGAGCGAGGTGAACACATGACCGCCGACGGCCACCGGCCCCGCGGCGCCCGGCCGCTGCTGCTGGGCACGCGCAAGAGCAAGCTGGCGGTCGCCCAGGCGGCCTGGGCCGCAGGGCGGATCACGGCGGCGACCGGCCGGGCCGTGCGGCTCGTCCCGCTGTCCACCGAGGGGGACGAGAGCAGCGCCCCGATCGAGCGGTTCGGTTCGACGGGCGTGTTCGTCACGGCGCTGCGCAGGGCACTGCTGGCGGGCAGAGTCGATTTCGTCGTGCACTCCTACAAGGACCTGCCGACCGCGCCCGAGGCGGGGCTTCGCCTCGCGGCCGTCCCGCTCCGCGAGGACCCGCGCGACGCGCTGGCCGGTCCGGCGGGGCTGCCCGCCTCGCTCGGCGCGCTCAGGCCGGGCGCGAAGGTCGGGACGGGCTCGCCGCGCCGCGCCGCCCAGATCCGCGCGCACGCGCCGCACGTGTCGGTCGTCCCCCTGCGCGGCAACGTCGACGGGCGGCTGGCGAGGGCGGCGAGCGGGGAGCTGGACGCGGTCGTCCTCGCCATGGCCGGGCTGTCCCGCCTCGGTCGCCTCCGGGACGTCGCCGCGCCGCTGCCGACGGAGGTCGTGCTGCCCGCGCCGGGGCAGGGGGCGCTGGCCATCGAGTGCCGGGCGGGCGACGGCGCGACGGCCGCCCTGCTCGCCGCCGCCGACGATCCGCCGTCGCATCTGGCGGTGGCGGCCGAACGCGCCTTCCTCAGCGCCCTGAACGCCGGCTGCACCTCCCCCGTCGGCGCGCTCGCCGAACACGTCCGCGACGGCGGGTCGCTGCGGCTGGACGGGCTCATCGCCGCCCCCGACGGCTCCACGATCCTGCGCCGTGGCGTGACCGGCCCGGCCGAGACGGCGGCCGGGGCGGCGGCCCTCGGGGCCCGGCTCGCCCGCGCGCTCCTGGCCGACGGCGGCGGCGACCTCCTCGACGTCCAGCGCGGTGAGGCCGCCGATCCCCGTTCCCGTCCGACCGGGCCCGCGCGCACCGCGTACCGCTCTCAGCCGCTCAGCCGCGGCCGACACCCACGACGTCCCGCCGGAGGACCCGTATGAGCAGCTCGATCCAGCCATCCCCCACCAGGCCGGGCCCGGTCGTGCGCCCGAGGCGGCTGCGCCGCACGGCGCCGCTTCGGCGGATCGTCGCCGAGACCCGGGTGTCGCCCGCCGACCTCGTCCTGCCGATGTTCGTCCGGGAGGGGATCACCGAGCCCGTCCCGGTGGCGTCGATGCCGGGCGTCCTCCAGCACACCCGCGACTCGCTGCGCAAGGCCGCGCGCGCGGCCGTCGAGGCGGGGGTCGGCGGCCTCATGCTGTTCGCGGTGCCGAGGGACAAGGACCCGCTCGGGCTCGCCGCGACCGACCCGGGCGGCATCCTCAGCGCCGCCGTCGCCGACCTGGTCGCCGAGGTCGGCGACGCGACGGTGGTGATGGCCGACCTGTGCCTGGACGAGTTCACCGACCACGGGCACTGCGGCGTCCTCGGCGACGACGGCACCGTCGACAACGACGCGACGCTGGACCGCTACGCGCGGATGGCCGTCGTCCTGGCGGGCGCCGGCGCCCACGTCGTCGGCCCCAGCGGGATGATGGACGGCCAGGTCGCCGCGGTCCGCGCCGCGCTCGACGCGGCCGGGCACACCGGCGTCGCCGTCCTCGCCTACGCGGCCAAGTACGCCTCGGGCTTCTACGGGCCGTTCCGCGACGCGGTCGGCTCCTCGCTCACCGGCGACCGCCGGACGTACCAGATGGACCCGGCCAACGGCGGCGAGGCGCTGCGCGAGGTCGGCCTGGACGTCACCGAGGGCGCCGACATCGTCATGGTCAAGCCCGCAATGTCCTACCTCGACATCGTCCGCCGGACGGCCGAGGCCGTCGACGTCCCCGTCGCCGCCTACCAGGTGTCCGGCGAGTACGCCATGGTCGAGGCCGCCGCGGCGCGCGGCTGGATCGAGCGCGAGCGCGTCATCGCCGAGACGCTCACCTCCGTCCGCCGAGCGGGCGCCTCGATCGTCCTCACCTACTGGGCCGCCGAGGCCGCCGGAGGGCTGCTGTGACACACGCCGCAACGACGGACGCAACGCAGGGCGGGGACCACGACGTCGTCGTCATCGGCGGCGGAGTCACCGGGCTGACCACCGCCCACCAGCTCGCCAGGCTGGCCCCGGGCGGTTCGGTCGTCGTCCTGGAGGGGGCGGAGCGGGTCGGCGGGATCGTCGGCTCGCGGCACGAGCAGGGCTTCACCGTCGACACGGGCCCGCACGGCTTCGTGGTGTACGGGCCGGGCGGCGTCGGCGACCTCGCCCGCGAGCTGGACCTCGGCGGGGAGCTCATGCTCGCCACTAGTGAGGCCGAGAGGCTCCTCCTGCTCCGGAACGACGAAGACCTGCTGCCGTTTCCGACGACGCCCACCGAGTTCCTGCGCAGCCCCCTGCTGTCGGCGCGCGGGAAGCTGCGGATCGCCCTAGAGCCGTTCATCTCCAAGGACCTGCGGGAGGAGCCCGTCTACGAGTTCACCGCGCGGCGCTTCGGCTGGGAGCTCGCCCGGACGCTGGCCGTCCCGGCGGTGCTGGGCGTCACCGGCGGCGACTCCCGGCGGCTGAGCATCGACGCCAAGTTCCCCTACGTCCGCTATCTGGAGGACAGGTACGGCAGCGTCCTGCTCGGCGCCCTCCGCGTGCAGTTGCGCGGCTCCCAGACGGGCCGCTTCTACGTTCCCCGGCTGCCGAGGTTCGGGGAGTTCGGGATGCGGCTGCACACCTTCCGGGGCCACGGGATGCAGCGCCTGATCGACGCGCTGGAGAAGGCGCTCGCCGGTCAGGTCCGGCTAGGCAGCCGGGCCGTGCGGCTGGAACGCGCGGGCCTCGCCCGGACCGGCGACGAGCAGGCGGGACGCAGGTGGCGCATCGTCTTGGCCGACGGCGCCACGCTGGCCGCCGACCAGGTCGTGCTGGCGCTGCCGGCCTACGCGGCGGCGGAGCTGCTGGCGCCGCACCTGCCCGACGCCGCGGCGGCGCTGGAGGCGATCCCCCATCCCGACGTGCGGGTCATCGCCCTCGCCTACCGGCGCGCGGACGTGAAGAGACCGCCCGAGGGCATCGGCTTCCTGACGATCCCGACCGACCGGACGCGGATCCTCGCCAGCATCCACACCTCGGCCATCTTCCCCGAGCAGGCGCCCGCGGACAGGATCCTCATCCGCACCCTCGCCGGGGGCATGCAGGACCCGGCGTTCTCCTCGCTCTCGCGCGAGGAGGCCGTCCGGAGCGTCCACCAGGACCTGGTGCACATCTTCGGGATCCGCGGCGAGCCGGTGTTCGCCTTCGACCACCTGTGGCGGCGGGCCATCCCGGAGTACCCGGTCGGGCACCGCGGCCGGATCGACGGCGTGCTCGCCCAGGTGGCGGGGCTCGGCGGCCTGCACCTGGCGGGCAACACCTACCACGGCGTGGGCGTCAACGACTGCGTCCGCGACGCCCGGAGGGCCGCCGCCGACGTGGCCTCGCGGCTGCGCGGTTGAGCGGGCGCGACCGGGCCCGCCGCCGGCTGTGCCTGGCCACGCTCAGCGTGGGCGTCTCGCTGATCATGGTGGACGGCACGATCGTCAACGTCGCGCTGCCCACGATCATCGGCGACCTCGGGATCACCGCCACCGACGCCGAGTGGGCCAACGCCGGGTACACCCTGGTCTTCGCCGCCCTGCTGCTCCCGGCCGGGCGGCTCGGCGACGTGCTGGGGCACCGCCGCCTCTTCGCGCTCGGCGTGGTGGCGTTCGTGGTCGCGAGCGCGCTCGCCGGGCAGGCCCGCGGCGGCCCGAGCCTGCTGCTCGGCCGCGCCCTCCAGGGCGCTGGGGCGGCGATGATCCTCCCGGCCACCCTGGCCGTCATCAACACCGCGTTCCGGGGCCGCGACCGCGCGATGGCGTTCGGCGTCTGGGGATCGGTGATCGGCGGGACGGTGGCGATCGGCCCCGTGCTCGGCGGGTGGCTCACCTCGGCGCAGTCCTGGCGGTGGATCTTCACGATCAACGTGCCGCTCGGGGCCGCGGTCCTGGCCGGCATCGCCCTGTGGGTGCCGGAGAGCCGCGATCCGCGGGCGGTGCTGCGCACCGGCGTCGTCGGCACGCTCGCGGCGAGCGCCGGCTTCGCCGCGCTGGTCTTCGCGCTGATCGAGGGCCAGCGGTACGGCTGGTGGACGCCGACCCGCCCGTTCCGCGCGGGGCCGTGGGACTGGCCGTCGTCCGCCGTGTCGCCGATCCCGGCCGCCCTCGGGCTCGGCGCGCTCTGCCTCGGCGTCTTCGCCGCGGCGACGGGGCGGCGGCGGCGACGCGGCAGGCCGGTGCTGCTGGACGTGACGCTGTTCGCCGTCCCGAGCTTCCGCATCGGGAGCATCGCGATCGCCATCGTCGGCCTCGCCGAGTTCGGCCTGGTGTTCGTCCTGCCGCTGTACCTCCAGGCCGCGCTGGGCGCGAGCGCGCTGCGGGCGGGGCTGGTCATCCTCGCGCTCGCGGTCGGCGCGCTGCTGGCGGGGCCGTCCGCCGGGCCCCTCGCCCAGCGGCACGGCGCCCGCACGGTCGTGCTGGCCGGGCTGCTGCTGGAGACGGCCGGGATCGCGGCGGCCGGGGCCGTGATGGCGCCCGCCTCCAGCCCGTGGCGGCTCGTCGGACCGCTGCTGGTCTACGGCGCCGGCGTCGGGCTGGCCAGCGCGCAGCTCTCGAACGTCGTGCTCGCCGACATCCCGGTGGAGCGCTCCGGGCAGGCGTCCGGGGCCCAGAGCACCACCCGGCTGCTGGGATCGGCGCTCGGCATCGCGGTGCTCGGGACCGTGCTGGTCACCACGCTCGGCGCGGGCCTCGACCGGCGCCTCGACACGCTGGACGACATGCCGCCGCGGACCCGGGACGCCGTCTCGGAGGCCGTGCGCGGCAGCCTCGGCGCGGGGATCCCGAGGCTCCTGGACCGGCCGGACACGGCCCCGGCCGCCGCCGAGGCCCGCGAGGCCCTGACCGAGGCGACCCGCAGGGTCGCCTTCCTGACCGCCGCGCTCATGCTCGCCGGCGTCGGCCTGGGGTGGCGGCTCCCCCGCGACGCGGGCGCCCGGCCCGGTGTCGGGCGCCCGCCCCGTCCCGAGGCGCCTGCGGAGAAGGGCCGACCGCTCTGACGGACCGGCGGCTCACGTCCCCCTGGGCCACCCCCGTTCCGGCGCCGCGCGGGAGGACGCCTACCCGGCGCCGCCGGGGGCGTGCCCCGCGTCCGGCGGCGTCCGGTACCACTCGTGCACGGCGGCGATGTCGGCGACCTCGCCCCTCATCACCTCGCCGGGACGCTCCTCCTCGCCCACCGCCAGGACGAACCGCGCGGGGACCGCACCGGAGATCTCCATGGTGTAGGTGCCCTGCTCGGCCGGCAGGCGGCCGACGGCGTAGCTGATGTAGGACGTGTCGGTGTACGGCTCGTCGAACGTCTCGCTCCGGTCGGCGGTGAACACCCGCCGTCCGCCCGACGGCGTCAGCAGCGTGAGGGACGGCAGCTCCGCCGGCGCGATCCCGGTCTCCGGCGGCAGCTTCGGGATCAGCATCTCGACGTACAGGATGTCGTCCTTCTCCAGCTCGGCCCGCACGGTGCGCGTCTCGCCCGGCCGGTCGATCACGCCGTAGAACGCGAACGACACCTTCCCGTCGGGCAGGGCCGGCGCGGTCAGCGCGTTGCTGTTGAGACGGGTGAGCACCACCGGGATGTGCGCCGCAAGCACCCCGGCGCGGAGGTCGCCCGCGGCGGCCAGCAGAGCGCCGAGCCCCGCGACGGCGGCCTGCGCGCGCCAGCCGAGCCTCCGGTGGACGGTCGTCGGATCGAATTTCATGGTCACCTCCAGGTCAGGCCGTGGCGTCCTGTCGCCCCGGCGTCGTGGCACGGCTGTAGCGGAAGACGCAGACCCGCTTGCCCTCGGCCCGGTGGGCGAGGGCGCGGACGTCGAGTTCCGGGAAGGCGCGCCGGGTCGCCTCCAGTTCCAGGCCGCACAGCAGCGGCTCGGCCCGTCCGGCGCCGGCGCCGGCGCCGAGGGCGTCCGCCGCGGTCAGGCAGGTGCAGGTGAAGGCGATCTCCAGCGCGGCGTCCTCGCCGGGGCGCGAGTCGTCCACGATCTCGTGGACGAGCCCGGCCGCCTCCAGCCAGGGCAGGGCGCGTGCCATCCCGCGCGCGAGGCGGTCCTCCTTGAGCGCCGGTCCGAGCCGCGCGGCCTGCTTCTCGGGAAGGCCCTCCAGCATCACCTCGCGGGCGCGTTCGGGCCCGAGCTCCTCGCGCAGGCCGCGGTAGCGGCGGAGCCGCTCCGCCAGGCCGCGCCGCAGGTCCTCGTCGGTGATCTCACGCATGGCGGGTTCCTCCGGGAGTCGGCAGGGCTCGATGATCCGTGCGGGTGCGGTGCGGGTACGTGCGCGGGTGCGGGTGTGGGGGCGAGGTCGTCAGGGAGGGGCGCCGCCGTCCGCCAGAGTGATGCCGGCGTGGGCGAGAAGGGCCAGCGTGATGTAGCGGTACCACGCCTTCCAGAGCCGGACCTCGTAGTGGTCGAGCCCCACTTCCCGGCGCGCCGAGGCGGCGCACCGGGGAGCGAGCTCGGCTTGCCGGGCGACCTCGGCCAGCTCGCGCAGCGGCGTGGACGGCGGCGCCGCGCACACGTACAGGCGCCTCTTCCTGGTGTCGCGGCGGATGAGCAGCCACTGCGCGAGGCCGCCGTCGTCCGCTCGCTTCAGAAGGATCCGGGCGGAATGGCAGGCGCCGTCGCGCCGGACCGGATCGTCGCGGTCGGCGGTGCGCAGCCAGTCGTGCGCCGGGATGGCCGCGATCGCCTCCTCCGGCACGCCCCACAGGACGCGGCCCCCGGTCGAGCGCAGGGGCCGCGGGTCCGTTCGGAGCCCGAGAACGTGCGGGATCCCGCGCTCGCGCAGACGCCGCCGCAGCTCGACGTCGTGCCCGAAGGGGGTCTCGGCGGCGACCCAGGCCGCGGGCGTGCGGGCCTCCACCGCGCGCCGGACCATCTCCCAGCCGAGCCGTCCCGGGCTGCGGAACCGCACGTCCGCGGGCACCCGTGCCCGGACCCGGCGGGCGGGGTCGTGCGCCCACTCCGGAGGGAGGTACAGCTCCCGGTCGATGATGGCCTGCGCGCGCGGCGCCGCGTAGGTGAGGAAGACGGCCACCTGGCAGTTCTCCGTGCCGCCCGCCGACGGGGAGAACTGGGGCTGGACCCCGACGGAGCGGTCGCCCTTCTTGGCGAAGCCCTCCCCGTTCAGCACCAGCACGGCGCGCGGGTCACCGAAATGCTCCACGATGACGTCGCGCAGGTCGTCCCTCAGCTCGTCGGCGTTCCACCGCGCCGTGGTCAGGAGCCGTTGCATCCCGTCGGGCCGGGCCTCGCCCGCGCCGTCGGCGAGCCGCCTGCCGTTCCGGCGCGCGGCCGACAGGGCCATGCCGCGCAGGAAGGCGAACGCACGGTCGCGCGGCTCGGCGCGGGCGAACCGGGGCCCAATCATCCGGTGCAGGCGCCTGAGCACCAGCTCGGTCCGTTCGGCGGAGAGCGGCGATCCCCCCGCGGAGCCGGCGGCGGAGAAGCCCCCCGCCTCTTCCCCGTAGATCTGCGTGCGCATCATTTCGGCCATTCATTGGTGCGGCTTTTCCAATTTCAGGACACCCCGATCAGTGTCACTGTAATCTGGCCGTCGGCCGCCTGTCTTCAACGGGATGTTGGTCTTTGGGAAGGGCGCACCGCAGCCCATGGAATGGATCTTGAACGTGGATGGGAGAAATAATCTCGATCTCATCAACAATGAACGGACACGGGCCGTCGATTCGTCCACCGATGTGCACGGAAAGACCCGCGACAGGCGTCCCTCTATCAGAATGCGACATGGTCGCTTTTGCGACCAGGTCGCAAAAGCAAATAATGTGCGAAGATTTCCCGGCCGATCAGGCCCCGCGCGCCGACTCCTCCACCATGAGGCCCTGCCGGTAGGCGAAGGCGACCACCTGCGTCCGGCCCGACATTCCCAGCTTGGCGGTGACGTGATGCATATGGGAGCGCACGGTCGCCGTCGAAACGTGGAGTTCGGCGGCCACCTCGGCGTCCGACAGGCCGCGGGACACCAGTTCCAGAACGCGCCGCTCGCGCCCGCTGAGCGCCGCCACGACCGAGGCGCGGACCCCGCTCGCGACCGGGACCCGCGCCGCCCAGTCGAGCAGGTGCCCGGTCATCGTGGCGGTCAGCACCGCCCCGCCGGCCGCCACGGCCCGGACGGTGCGGACCAGCTCCGACGGGGGGCTCTCCTTGCCGGCCACGCCCCTGACCCCGGCCCGGAGGGCGTCGAGCAGCGAGCCCTCGTACTTCGGCGCCGCCATCACCACCACGCCCGGGACGGGGGGCCGGCCCGCCTCCAGGACCCGCCTGACCAGTTCCAGCACGTCCAGGTCCGACAGCGGCAGGCCGATGAGGACGACGTCGGGGCCGTGCTCGCGCACCAGGGAGACCAGGTGCCGGGCGCTGCGGGTCTCCCCGGCGATCTCGATGTCGCGCTCGGGCTCGAAGACGGCCCGCACGCCGAGCAGGGTGAAGGTCTGCCGATCGTGGACGATCACCCGCACCGGCATGCGTCCCCCCGCCGGAAAAGCTGATCCGCATTCCCCCGAACCACCATGACACCCCCAGGAACATCCGCTGGAACGTGCTCCGCCCGAACGCCCCCGACTCGGCACGTCCGCCCATTCGACGGGCGACGGCATCTCCATCGGATATCACCGAACGTGACCGGCTGGGGGTCGTCCCAGGATAAGGCCATCGAGAACAAAAACGTTCAGCCGTACGGCCGCACCGTGCAGGCCAAGAACAATCTTCCATAATCGACCTAAGACTTCACCTGGCACCGTAATCACGGCCCTTGCCATCACGACGGCGCACTGCTGCGGGACGGTCCGGGCGATTATCGATGTACCGCGGTGAATTCACCGGGCCGGGCACGCCCTCACCGATCCCGGCGCCGTCAATGGCCGTGAAGGCGTCAATGGTATTACGGTTCCGGGCACCTGGACCTGCCATCGCGGGTCCGGCGCGGTCAGCCCATGCTCCCGGCGCCGTCCAGGGACTCGCGGATGATGCCGGCGTGGCCGGCGTGCTCCCTGTCCGAGCAGTGCGGCCGGATGCGGACTCGGCGGCATCGGCGACGGGACATCCCTTCAATGCCTTTAAGGTCACACATATGCGTTTTGGAGTCCTGGGACCCGTCACCACCTGGACCGATGCCGGTGAGGCCGTCACGGTCCCCGGGCTGAAGGTGCGCGTGCTGCTCGCCGACCTGCTCGCCCACGAGGGACGGGTGGTCTCCACCGACCGCCTCGTCGAGGACCTGTGGGGCGACCGGCCGCCCGCCAATCCGGTCGCCGCCCTCCAGGTCCGGGTGTCGCAGCTGCGCCGCACGTTGCAGGAGGCCGAGCCCGGCGGGAGGGACCTGGTCGTGTCGCGCGCGCCCGGGTACGCGCTGGCCGTCGACCCGGACGTGGTCGACTCCGTCCGCTTCGCGCGGCTGGCCGCGGAGGGCCGGTTCGCCGAAGGGCTGGAGCTGTGGCGGGGCGCCCCGTTCGCCGAGTTCGCCGACGCCGAGTTCCTCCAGCCGGTGATCGCCCGGCTGGAGGAGGCACGGCTGTCGGCTGTGGAGAGCCACGCGGAGGAACGGCTCGACGCGGGAGAGCGGGTCGAGGTGGCCGATCTGCTGGCCGAGCACCCGTTGCGCGAGCGGCTGCGCGCCGTCCACATGCGGTCCCTCTACCGCAAGGGGCTCCAGAGCGAGGCCCTCGCCAGCTACGCCGACCTGCGGGAACGGCTCGCCGACGAGCTCGGGCTCGACCCGTCACCCGAGCTGGCCGCGCTGTACGAGCGGATCCTGCGCCAGGACCCGGAGCTGAGCGGCAGGGGCGGGCGGCCCCGCACGAACGTGCCCGCCGCGGTCGGCGACCTGATCGGCCGCGAGGGCGCGGTCGCGGAGGTCGGCGCGCTGCTCGGGACGGCGCGGCTGGTCACGCTCACCGGTTCGGGCGGGGTGGGCAAGACGAGCCTGGCGCTGGAGGTCGGGCGGCGGCTGCTCGACGCGTACCCCGACGGCGCGTGGATCGTCGAGCTCGCCCCCTACGAGCGGGACGCGACGTCGCTCGCCGAGGCCGTCCTCGCCTCGCTGGACATCCGCGCCGACTCGGCGGGCCCGCTGGAGCGGCTGGTCGAGGCGCTGCGCGACCGGCGGCTGCTGGTGGTGCTCGACAACTGCGAGCACGTGGTCGACCAGGCCGCCGGGCTGGCCGAGCGCCTGCTGGGCCAGGTTCCCGGGCTGCGGATCCTGGCGACCAGCCGCGAACCGCTGAACGTCGCGGGCGAGGCGCTGTGGAGCGTTCCGGCGCTGGCGCTGCCGGACGGGTCCGAGCTGGCCGCGGTGGCCAGGGCCGACGCGGTGCGGCTGTTCCTGGCGCGGGCGACCGCGTCCACCCGCGGGTTCACACTCGACGCCGGCAACGCCGGATCGGTCGCGCAGCTCTGCCGCAGGCTCGATGGCATCCCGCTGGCGCTGGAACTGGCCGCGACCCGGGTCAGGTCGCTCGGCGTCCAGGAGATCGTGGCCCGGCTGGACGACCGGTTCCGGCTGCTGGCGGGCTTCCAGCGCGGCGCCCCGGCCCGGCAGCAGACCCTGACGGCGATGATCGACTGGAGCTGGACGCTGCTCACCGACGCCGAACGGGTCGTCCTGCGGCGCCTGTCGGTGCACACCGACGGCTGCACCCTGGACGCCGCCGAGGCGGTGTGCGGCGAGCCCGGCGTCGACGTGATGGACGTCCTCGTGCGGCTGGTCGACCGCTCCCTCGTGGTCGTCGTTGAGGGCTCATCGGGGACGCGCTACCGGCTGCTGGAGTCGGTGGCGGCCTACTGCCTGCGCCGGCTGGAGGACGCCGAGGACGTCGAGGTCGTCCGGGGGGCGCACACCACCTACTACACGGAATTCGCCATGCGGGCCGAGACGCATCTGCGCGGGGTGGAGCAGACGCACTGGATGCGGCGGCTGGACGCCGAGGCCGCGAACCTGCGGGCCGCCCTCGACGCCGCCCCGGCCGCCGGAGCCCTGCGCCTGGTGAACGCCCTGGCCTGGTACTGGTTCCTTCGCGGCCGGCTCAGCGAGGGGCGGCGCTCGCTGGCCGCCGCGCTGGACGCCGCGGGCGAGGCGCCCGCCGACGAACGGGCCCAGGCGACGGCCTGGCACGCCGGGTTCGCGATGCTGCTCGGCGAGACCGAGGTGATGCCGGCCGAGCCTCAGAAGGCCGCCCTCGGCATCGCCGATCCGGGCGCCCGGGCCAGGGCCCAGTGGTTCTTCGGGCTCTGCCTCGCCGACCTGGCCTTCGCCCGGGAACTGACCGACGCCGCGCTGGCGACGTTCCGCGAGATCGGCGACCGGTGGGGCGAAGCGGCCTCGCTGAGCAGGCACGCCCGCCACGCGTTCACCGTGCGCGACCTGGAGACGCTCGAGCGCGACGGTACCGAGAGCGAGCGGATCTTCCGGGAGCTGGGCGACCGCTGGGGACAGCTCCAGGCCACCGAGTGGCTCGGCGGTCTCGCCGAGACCAGGGGCGACGCCGGAGCGGCCGTCCGGCTGTTCACCGAGGGCCTGCGCTTGGCCGAGGAGATGGGGCTGTGGCCGGACGCGGTGCGCCACCGGTCCTGGCTGGGGTGGATGGCCATGTCCACCGCCGACTACGAGGGGGCCATGGAGCACTGCGGGGAGGCGCTGCGCCTGGCGAACGAGCAGGGCTACCAGGAGGGACGGGTCTTCGCCGCGATGGGCTACGGCTTCTCGGCCCGCCGGGCGGGGCTGCTGGAGATCGCGGAGGAGCACCTGAAGCGCCTGCTCGACGGCGTCGCGCGCGATGGGGACCCGCCCCTGTTCCTGCCCACGACCCTGGTCGAGCTGGGCTACGTCCGGGAGTTGCGCGGTGACGCCGCGAGCGCGCACGTGCTGTTCCTGGAGGCGCTCGCCGCGGCCAGGAAGATCGGCGACCCGCGCACGACGGCGTTCACCGTCGAGGCGCTGGCCGCCACCTCGCCGCCCGGGGACGGCGCCCGGCTGCTGGGCCTGGCCGCCGCGGCCCGCGACGCGCACCGCACCCCGTCCAGCCGGAGCGAAGCGGACGAGGTACGGCGGATCACCGCCGGGATCGTCGCCGCGCTCGGCCGGGACGCGTTCGACGCCGCCTACGCCCGAGGCCGCGAGCTGACCTTCGACGCGGTCCCTCTCGACGGCGCGGTGCCCTGCGACGGCGCGGTGCCCCTCGGGGAGGTGGTCTGAGCGGCCAGGTGCTCGGCGAGGCGGTCGAAGAACTCGATCCAGCCGGCCTTGGCCCCCTCGGCGTGCTCGGGGTCGGTGTCGACGCCGTGGTGGTGGAACCGCATCGTGGTGGTGCCGTCGTGCTCGTCCAGGGTCAGGGTGACCACGGCGGCGGGGCCGTCGACCGGATCGTCGGGGTCGCCGGTCGTGAACACCAGCCGGCCGGGCTCCTCCACCTCGCGGTAGGCGCCGCCCAGGGTGACCTCGAGGCCCTCGTCGCCGACCAGGACGGCCCGCCAGCGCCCACCCGGCCGGACGTCCAGGACGACGCGGTGGACGGGGGTCGTGAAGACGCGGGGGCCGAACCAGCGGGCGAGGCGCTCGGGACGGGTCCAGGCGGCGTACACCCGCCCGCGCGGCACGGCGAAGTCACGGACGATCTCGTACACGGTGGAGTGCGTCATCGTCGGCTGCCTCTCTCTCGAATGTCTCGGTCGCTTCCAGCGACGACGACGATGCCGGACGCCTCTTACGGTCCGTTTCAGGTTCCCTTACCGCGCCCGTCCAGGGGCCGTCCGGGCCGCGCGTCCGGCCGCGGACGCGGCGACGGGGACGGGGGCGCCCGTGCGGGCGGACGCGGAGTCGGAGGCGGGGACGGACGGCGGGCTCGGGATGATGGCGGGGCTGCGGTCGCCCGCGCTGCTCCGCCCGGCCTTCGTCTTCGCGATCAGCGCGACGGGCTGCGGAATCGTCGCCACGTTCCTGCCGGCCGCGGTCCCCGCCGGGAACGTGGCGGCGGCCGGGCTGCTGGTGCAGGCGACGACCGCACCACCGCCCCGGTGCGGACGGGTCATCCCGCGCGCAGCCGGGCTTCGATCCGGTCGACGTCGGCGCGCTCGGCCGGGGGCAGCGGGGCGCCCGCCGACGCGCGGGCCCCGGCCGCCGCCTTCAGCGATCCGGCGGCCTCCTCGTACCGTCCGGCCAGTGCCAGCGCACCCGCCGTCCCCTCCAGGGCGAGCGCGACCGCCCTGGGGTTGCCCGTGGCGCGGGCCGCGTCGAGGCCCTCGCCGTGGAGCCGCAGCGCCTCGGCCGCGTCGCCGCGCAGCTCCGCGATGAAGCCGAGTTCGGCCAGCAGCAGCGCCAGTCCGGGGGTCCCGCCGACCTCCCGCACCCACGGGATCCACCGGCGCAGCGACGACTCGGCGGCGTCGAGGTCGCCCCGCCTGCGGGCGCCGAGCGCCAACCCGACGTCGGCGAACTGCTCCAGGCGCCGGTGGGACTCGCGGACGGCCAGCCGCCGCGCCCGCCGGTGCAGCCGTTCGGAGCGCTCCCCGTCACCGGTCAGCAACGCGATCCTGCCGAGCCTGGACAGCTTGTAGGAGACCTCGGCCCACAACCCGAGCCCCTCCGCCACGCGCAGCCCGTCCCGGTGCAGCTCCTCGGCCCGCCGGTAGTCGCCGGCGACCTCGGCGAGGACGCCGAGGGTCTCGGTGACCTGCGCCCTCCCCCAGCCGTCGCCGATCTCTGCGAACAGGGCGAGACCGCGCCGGCCGTCCCGGTCCACCACGGCCATGTCACCGGCGGTCAGCGCCAGCGTGGCCCGGCCGGTGAGCGCCGCCGCCATGCCCCAGCGGTCGCCGAGTGCGGTGAACCCGGCCAGCGACCGTTCCAGCAGGACGCCGATCGCCCGCTGGTCGCCGAACCCGGCACGGACGAAGCCGAGGAACCACTCGGCCCAGGCCAGGCCCCGCGGATCGTCCGTGTACGCCGCCAGCGCCGCGCGGCTCCGCGCATCGCGCTCGGCTCCATCGCCCTCCAGCATCGTCAGGCCGACCCGCCACGTTCTCGCCCTGACCAGCAGGCGCCTATTGGAGATCCCCGATTCCTCGCCGCTCGCGCTCAAGGCCAGGGCCACGAATCTCCGCGCCTCGCCGTGCCGCCCCCAGAGGAACCAGCACCAGGCCATCGCGTTCGCGAGCCGGAGCGCCAGGTCGGCGTGGCCGTCCTGCACGGCACCTTCAAGGGCGCCGTGCAGGTTCGCGGACTCGGCGCGCATCCTGGCCAGCCAGTGACGCTGTTCCCGTCCGCGCAGCAGCCCGTCGGCGCGCTCGGCGAACGCCGCGTAGTAGCGGTGGTGCCTGCGGCGCACCGCCTCGTACTCCCCCGCCTCCTGAAGCCGCTCGACGCAGTACGCGGCGACCGATTCGAGCAGGCGGTAGCGCGGCCCCTCCGCGAGGACGACCAGTGAACGGTCCACCAGGCCGGCCAGCGTGGCGAGAACGTCCACGCCCTCGTCGGCGCACACCTCCTCGGCCGCCTCCAGGGTGCAGCCGTCGGCGTGCACGGCCAGGCGCCGCAGCACCGTCCGCTCCGTTTCCGACAGGGGCTCCCAGCTCCAGTCGATCATCGCGCGCAGGGTCCGCTGCCGTGCGGGGGCGTCGCGCTTCCCGGTGGCCAGCAGCCGGAACCTGTCGTCCAGCCGTTCGGCCAGCGTGTGCACGCCCATCGCGCGCACGCGCGTAGCGGCCAGCTCCAGGGCGAGCGGGATCCCGTCGAGCCGCCTACAGACCGCCGCGACGGCCTCGGCGTTGTCCGGGTGCAGCTCGAACCCGTGCACGGCGTCCGCCACCCGCTGCACGAACAGCTCCACCGCGCCATAGCGCCGAAGCTCTTCCGGGGCGGTTCCGGCGTCCCGTTCCGGCGAGTCCAGGGGCGGGACGCTCCACAGCCGTTCACCCGAGATCCCCAGCGATTCCTGCGAGGTCACCAGCGCGCTCAGCCCCGGGACGTCCCTCAGCAGCGCCGCGACCAGACGCGCGACCGGCTCGACCACGTGCTCGCAGTTGTCGAGGACCAGCAGCATCCGTTTCCCGCGCAGCACCCCGCCGAGCCGTCCTGCGGACGCCGCGCCTTCCCCTCGGGGCGCGCCCTTCCCGCTGAGCCCGCCCTTCCCGCTATCCGCGCCATCACCGGTGGACGCGGCGTCATCGCGGAGGCCCAGCACCGCGGCCACCAAATCGGCCACGTCCGCCGCAGTCGCTGTGACGCTCAGCGCCGCCAGCTCGACCAGCCAGACGCCGTCCGGATGGTGCTCCACGACGTTCCGGGCCGTTTCTACTGCCAACCGGGTCTTGCCCACACCGCCGGGCCCGTTCAGCGTCACCAGCCGGGAACTCCCCAGGAGGCCCGTCAGCTCGTCCAGGGCGGAGGCTCGTCCCACCAGGTCGGTGACGAAAACGGGCAGGTTCGTACGCGGACGCTCTTCGCCGGACACGTCCAGCGCAGGGTCCTGACGCAGGATCGCCTGCTGGAGCTCAACCAGGCGCGGCCCAGGATCGAGGCCCATCTCGTCCCGCAGGCGCAGGCGGAGGTCGTCGTAGCTCTGGAGGGCCTCACTCGTACGGCCCGCCCGGTAGAGCGCCCGCATGTGCACGTCACGGAGCCGTTCCCGTAGCGGATGGGCCGCCACCGCCCCGCCCAGCTCGGCCGCCAGCAGCGCGTGTTCACCGGCCTCGAGGCGCGCCTCGGCCCGTTCCTCCAACGCGGCGAGCCGCAACTCGCCGAGCCGTGCGCCTTCAGTGACCGCGGACCCGAACTCGGCGAATCCGAACTCGGCGAACGCCTCCCCACGCCACAGCGCCAGGGCGTCCCCCAGCAGGGCGGCCCTCGCCTCAGGCGCGGCCGTCCGCCGCGCCCTCGCCGCCAGAGCCTCGAACCGGCCCGCGTCGACCGCCTCGGCGGCGATCCGCAGCCGGTAGCCCGCCGGACGCGATTCCACCAGCGCCCGGCCGCCCGCCTCGGCGTCCTCCAGCGTCCGCCGCAGCTGCGACACCCTCGCCTGCAACGTCGCCTTCGGGTTGGCAGGAAGCGCGTCCCCCCACAGCCCGTCGATGAGCCGATCCGCCGGGACGATCCGTCCGGGCCGCGCCAGGAGGTGGGCCAGCAGCACGCGCACCTTGAGGTCGGTGACCGGGACCGGCGTGCCGTCCTCGGTCCACACCTCCATCGGCCCGAGCACCCCGAAGCGCATATGCCCACCGTATTGCAGCGAATCCACCCGAAGGATCCCCGAAGTCCCCCGCCGCATGCTGGTGCCGACCACCGACACCAAGGAGCACAGCATGTCCGAGAACCACCCCGCCCCCGTGACGGTCATCGGCCTGGGCCTGATGGGGGCCGCGCTCGCCGAGGCGTTCCTCCGCAACGGGCACCCGACCACCGTGTGGAACCGCTCGGCCGCCAAGGCCGCCCCCCTCGTCGCCAAGGGGGCGGCGAACGCGGCCACGGTCACCGAGGCCGTCACGGCGAACGCGCTCGTCGTCGTCTGCCTGTCGCTGTACGACAACGTGGACGAGGTGCTGGACACCGCGGGCGACGCCCTCGACGGCCGGACGATCGTCAACCTCACCAACGGCACGCCCCGCCAGGCCCGCGCCATGGCCGAGCGTGCGACCGCGCGCGGCGCGCGCTACCTCGACGGCGGCATCATGGCCGTCCCCCCGATGATCGGGCAGCCGGCGGCCTCGATCCTCTACAGCGGCCCCGAGGACGTGTACGAGCCGCACCGCGCGACGCTGGCGGCCCTCGGGACCCCCCGCCTCCTGGGCGCCGACCCCGGCTTGGCGGCCCTCTACGAGATGGCCCTGCTGAGCGCGATGTACGGCATGTTCGGCGGCTTCTACCAGGCGCTCGCGCTGGTCCGCACCGAGGACGTCCCGGCGGCCGAGTTCACCCCGATGGTGGTCACCTGGCTGACCGCGATGATGCACAGCCTCCCCCGGCAGGCACTGGCGATCGACACGGGCGAGTACGCCACCGAGGTCTCCAGCCTCGCCACCAACCAGGCGGCCTTCCCCAACCTGGTCGACGCGAGCCGCGACCAGGGCGTCGGCGTACGGCTGATGGAGCCGATCCACGCCCTCATCGAACGCGCCGTCGCCGAAGGCCACGGCGAGGACGGCCTGGCCCGCCTGGTCGAGTTCGCCGAACGCCCCTGACCCCCACTGCCCGCCCGGACGGCGCGCACCGCGGGCGGGAGGCGGTCAGCCGCGGGACCGTTCGGGGTGTTCGGGACGTTCGGGCGAGGTGGCGGGACGGTCCGACGCGGTGCGGTCCGACACGGTGCGGTCCGACACGGTGCGGTCCGACACGGTGCGGTCCGACACGGTGCGCTCCGGCAGGGGGGAGCGGCGCGGCTCGGCGGCTTCGGCGGACGGGCGGCCGTCGTCGGGCTCCGCCGCCGGGGCTGGGTCCGGGTCGGGCGACCCCAAGGGGGCGTCGGCGGCGTGCCCGCTGCCGGGCCCCTCCTTGAGCAGGCCGGAACTCTCCAGGTACTGGCGGCCTCGGGGGGTGATGTCCCAGGCGTTGACGCGCCACTCCCTGCGGCGCCAGACCACGCCGGCCGACAGCAGCTTGCGGCCCACCCGGCTGATCTCGGTCTCGTCCGTGCCGAGTTCGGCGGCCAGCTCGCGGTTGGACAGGCCCTGCCGCCGCGCCACCACGCTGAGGAACCGGGCGGCGTGGCTGTCGGGCTGGAGCGCGAGCTGGAGCCCGGAGGGCAGCCGCCGCAGCGCCCAGTGGACGACGTCGATGAGGCCGAGGATCCGGCCGCGCTGCTCGCGCTGCTCGCCGTCCAGGGCCTGGACGTCGAGATAGTGGCGGTGCAGCCATTGCAGCCCGTCCTGCACCTCGACGAGCGCGGGTTCGTCGGCCGTCAGCGAGGCGTCGGTGATGATCATGCCGAGCGCGCTGAAGTGCCCGTCGCTGATGACCTTGGCCTGTTCCATGGAATCGAGAAGCCGCCGGACCTCGGTCCGGCGGTCGCGGCCCTGCGAAAGGGTGCGCGGCATCAGCTCGGCTCTCACGTTCACGGCTCACCTCAGGATCGTCGAGTACGCCGGCCCACCCAGGGTGCATCGAGTGCCAAGTGAATGTCAAGCGACACGTTCCGCCACGTCCGCGGTGCGGAGATCGACGGCACCGCGGCCCGATCCGGCAGCACCACCGCTGAAGATCGCGCCATTTTCTGTAGCAGAAGACACTGATGGGGCGAAGTTCCGAGAGTTAGCATCGGGTGACCACGCGTTACGAGCCCTGTCAACCCCCCGGGGGCGTATATGACGGATCAGTTGGCGGCACCTGCCTACCCGGCCGAACCAGCTGATCTCTTCGTTGATCTCTACGACGCCCTGCCCGATCACCTCTTCCGGACCTGGGAGCCGACCGGGTGGTACGACGATCCCGCGGTGAATCGGCAGGCGAACGACATCACCGAGATCGTGCTGGACCGCGGCGAGCTGCCGCCCACGCTGACCGCGCATCTGATCGCCGAGCACGGCGACCTCGGCCGCTTCACGCTCCTGCTCGGCCTCGACGGCGCGCTCGCGCACGCCAACCCGTACGGCCCCTACCACGACACCGGCGCCCTGACCGAGGTGCTGACCAACTGGACGATCGACGGGCGGCTCAACGGTCCGGGCAGCCCCGGCGCGTTACTGCCGCGCTGCGCCTTTCCCGGACGGCCGCGCGGGCTCAGGTCCAAGGCCGAGTTCTTCGGCGTGCACCGGATCCCGCCGGCCGAGTGGGAGAAGATCGACCACATCCGGCTCCCGGCGGTCAACGACCCGCACTTCGCCCGCGAGCGACCCGTGACCGTCGGCTGCGCGCCCATGCTGGAGAGCTTCGACGACGTCGAGATCGAGTTCGAGCGGCGGCACGGGATGACGGTCTACCGGCTGCGTCCGGTTGACTCGGCGGCGCTGCGAGGCCGAATCAAGACGATCATCCGCAGGCTGGACGAGTCCGGCGCCCAGATCGCCGTGATGCCCGAGGTGGCGCTGTCGGAGGCGATGCTCGAGCAGTGGAAGGAGGAGGCGTTCGACACCGCCGGCCGCGACCGCGAGCGCCATCCCCTGCGCTTCCTGATGCTCGGCACCGGACCGCTGGGCGGCGGCGACCCGCCGCCCAACCGCGCCGTCCTGATCGACCGCTGGACCGGCGAGGAGCTGCTGGTCCAGGACAAGCTGTCCGGTTTCACCCTGGACGCCGCGCAGATGCGGCTGTGGCGGCTGCCCGGCGCGCCGCGCACGGGCACTGCCGAGGAGTACGCCGCGCCGGGCTCCACCATCCGGGTGCTCGACTCCAGCCTGGGCCGCCTCGCGGTGCTGATCTGCGAGGACATCAGCCGGACGGTCGGCTGGGAACGCGAGTTGCAGTCCTGCGGGGTGTCGCACCTGCTCGTGCCGATCTTCTCCAAGCCGATCATGGAGTACCGCTGGGAGCAGCAGGCCGCCGAGCGCCAGGTCGGCTCGCTCGGGACCTGGGTCACGGTCGCCAACAGCCTGGCGATCGGCAGGGCCATCCCCGAGTCGGAGCTGCCCGGCCCCCGGTACACCTGCCTGGTCGCCGGCCCGGAGAACCTGGCCCGCACCACCTACAGCATGGAGCTCCAGTTCGGCACCGCCGAGACGGGCGACGGCATCGGCCTGCTCAAGCCCGGTGAGGACCCGCCGACCCTCCCCAGGCTCTACCCCGGCGCGGCCTACGACCTCTGGCACGACCACTGGCGTCCGCCGCCCGCCTGACGCCCGGGACCGCCCCGGCCGCAGCGGCGCAGGCGGCGCGGCCGGCCCGGCTCCGGCGGCGCGCGGACGGTGCCGTGGTCACTGGACGGTGAAGTCCTCGGGGCTCGGGGCGTTGCCGGTGGGGGTGACGACGACGGGACGGCCGCTGGCGGCGCCGCTCGGGACCGTGGTGCGCACCTGGGTGTCGGTCACGTCCGTGGCCGGCGACTCGGCATCGCCGAAGCGCACTCTGGAGGCCGAGCCCAGGCCGGTGCCGCGGAGGGTGACGGTGGTGCCGGCCTCGCCGGAGACGGGGTCGATGCCGTCGACCCTCGGGGGCAACGCCTGGTCCCGGCCGGTCTGGGCCGGGGCGAGCAGGGTGCCGAAGACCGAGCGCAGCTTCTCGGCGGTCTCCTGGGAGAACAGGCCGACCAGTGCGGCGATGGCGGTGATCCCGTACGGGTTGATGTCGGAGGTGCCGCCGGCCGGCGAGGTGAGGCCGCCGCGCAGGACCAGGTAGACGATCAGGCCGAGCAGACCGCCGATGAACGGCAGGAAGAGGTACATCATCAGCCAGCTCCGGCGCAGCGAGCGGTTGCCGACGTACCAGTAGAGCGATCGGAGCGCGTGCACCGTCGCGCCCAGCATCCCGGCCGCGAGGACGATGACGAACAGGCCCGTCTCGCGGCTCAGCCGCGGGGACCAGCCGGGGAGCCGGGCGGTGGTGGCGCTGGGCGGCAGCTCGGGGCGGCCGTCGGGGGCGAGGGAGGGGGCGGGCGGCCAGACCTGGACCAGGATCACGATCAGCACCGCGGCGAGCGCGATGAGCAGGACGGCGACGGCGATGATGTCGCGGGTGCGGGCGTATTCGGTTCCGATGGGCGACTCGTTGGGCACGGGCGTTCACCCCTCTCGGGCACTCCCTGGGGTATCGCCGTCACCGGGCGTGGCGTTTCGGCCGGGGCCGCCGGGGCGGTTCGTCCTCCGGTGGAGGCCGGTCCGCGGGGCCCGCTGTGCCCGGGACGCCGCGCCCCGCCTTTTTGCCCGGCGGCGGGAAGACGACGTGGCGCGGGCGGGTTGGCACTGTTCATGAGCATTCCCTTCTCCGTCCTCGATGTGGCCCCCGTCGCCGGCGGTTCCACGTCCGCGCAGGCCCTGCGGAACACCCTGGAGCTGGCCCGGCACACCGAGGGCCTCGGCTTTCACCGGTACTGGCTGGCCGAGCACCACGCGATGCCCGGGATCGCCAGTTCTGCGACGGCGGTGCTGATCGGGCAGGTCGCGGCGGCCACGTCCCGGCTGCGGGTGGGGTCGGGCGGGATCATGCTGCCCAACCACGCGCCGATGGTGGTGGCCGAGCAGTTCGGGACCCTGGAGGCGCTGTACCCGGGACGGATCGACCTCGGGCTGGGGCGCGCTCCGGGAACCGACGCGGCCACCGCGCGGGCGCTGCGCCGCTCGCCGGACGCGCTGTCGGTGGACGACTTCCCCGAGCAGGTCGTGGAGCTGCGCGAGTACTTCGGCGCGGACAGCAAGGTGACCCCCGCGGCCGGCAACGGGCCGCCGATGTGGCTGCTCGGTTCGAGCGGGTTCAGCGCGCGGCTGGCCGGGCTGCTCGGCCTCCCGTTCGCGTTCGCGCACCACTTCAGCGCGGAGAACACGCTTCCGGCGCTGGCGCTCTACCGCGACTCGTTCCGTCCCTCCGCCGTCCTGGAGGCCCCGTACTCGATGATCGCCGTATCGGTGACGGCCGCGGACACCGACGCGCGGGCGCGCGAGCTGGCGGCCCCGCAGGCGCTGTCGCTCCTGCGGCTCCGCTCCGGGCGTCCCGGCCCGCTGCCGACCCCCGAGGAGACGGCGGCGTACCCGTACACGCCGGTCGACCGGCAGATCATCGACTCACGGCTGGCGGGGCAGGTCCTGGGCAGCCCCGACACGGTCCGGCAGCAGCTCGACGCGCTGCTGGAGCAGACCGCCGTGGACGAGGTGATGGTGACGACGTCGACGTTCGAGCAGGCCGACCGGCTGCGCTCGTACGACCTGGTGGCCGAGCTGTACGGCCTCGCCGACGCCCCGCGCCGGGAGCACCCCTCCCTGGCCCGCGGCTGACGCTTCTCCCGACGGTCCGTCCGGACAGTCTCTCCGGGCGGGCCGTCAGCTCAGTTCGGCCACTACATCGGCGGTATAGGCGCGCACCGCCCGTTTGGTCTCCGCGATCAGGGCCTCGTCGCCTTGGCGGTCCTCGCGGAACGCCAGGGCCAGCAGCGCGTCGGCAATGGCGACCGCCGCCCGCGCCGCGGAACGGGCGGCCGGGGTGTCGGGCAGGCCGTACCAGTGCCCCCACAGCCCGAGGAGGCGTTCGGCCAGGGCCTGGTTGCTCTGCCGGTCGAGTCTGCGCGCGGCGCCGCGCAGGCCCCCGCCGAACCACACGGTGCGGAAACCGTGGCGCTCGCGGAAGTAGGCCACGAAGGCGTCGATGACGCGGTCGGCGGCCTCGCCCGCCGTCGGCGCGGGGCCGTCCGCCGCCACGCCCGCGAGGATCGCCACGAACCCCTCGGTCCACTGCTCGGCCAGCGTCTCGATGATCGCTTCGACGTTGGGGAAGAACTGGTAGATCGAGGCGACGGAGATATCGGCGCGCTCGGCGACCGCGGAGGTGGTCAGCGCGTCATGGCCGCCCTCTTCGAGCAGCTCACCGGACGCTTCGAGGATCTGGCGGACCCGCTCCCTGCTGCGCCGCTGGGTCGGGGTGCGCCGCATCGCCGGATTCTCCTCGGCCGTCTTGCCACTCATGGGTCCGCAGCGTATCGTGACAAACCTGAATCTGAATCAGATTTAGGTTTACTCGATCTCCTCCGAGATCCCTCCTCCTCCAAGGAGTGCGCATGACGGCAGGCGCGCTCAGCAGAAACCTGAGCACCCCGAAGATCGTCTTTCTCGTGGTGGCCGCGGCGGCGCCGCTGGTCGCCATGGCCGGCACGGTGC
This sequence comes from Actinomadura xylanilytica, assembly GCF_030283145.1. Taxonomy (GTDB): domain Bacteria; phylum Actinomycetota; class Actinomycetes; order Streptosporangiales; family Streptosporangiaceae; genus Spirillospora; species Spirillospora xylanilytica. The sequence continues at coordinate 150,694 of NZ_JASNWE010000007.1, read as the reverse complement.
CGCTGTCGATGGGCGCGGGCAACGGCGCGGGCGTGCCCGGCGCCTACCTCGTCGCCACCGTGACGCTGCTGTGCTTCTCGGTCGGGTACGCGACCATCGCCCGCACCGTGACCGGCGGAGGCGGCTTCTACGCCTACATCGCCCGCGGTCTCGGCCGGCCGGTCGCCGCGGCGGGCGCGGTCTTCGCGCTCATCGCCTACAACGCGCTGGTCGCCGCGCTCGCCGGCGGCATCGGCTACTTCCTCACCAGCGCCGCCGGCGTCCCTGGCCCCTGGTGGGCGTGGAGCGCGGCCGGCGTCGCGGTCATGTCGGCGCTCGGCTTCCGCAGCGCGAACCTGTCGGCCAAGGTGCTGGCGGTGCTGATGACGTGCGAGGTCGGCATCCTGTTCGTCTTCGACGTGGCGGTGATCGCGCAGAAGGGGATGGACGCCTTCGCCGCGGCCTCCTTCGAGCCGTCCACGATCCTGGCCGGGGCGCCCGGGGTGGCGTTCATGTTCGCCTTCGGGTCGTTCGCCGGGTACGAGTCGGCCGCGCTGTACGCCGAGGAGACCCCGAACCCGTCCCGCACGGTCCCCCGCGCCACCTACGCGGCCGTCATCGTGATCGGGCTGTTCTACACGCTGACGAGCTGGATGACGGTCGGCGCGATCGGCGCGGACCAGGCCCAGCGTGCGGCCGAGGAACAGGGCGGCGACCTGTTCCTCAACCTGGCCGGGGACCTGCTCGGCGACGGGATGAAGGCCGTCTTCGGGCTGCTGGTGATCACCAGCGTGTTCGCCTCCCTGCTGTCGGCGCACAACGCGGCCGGGCGGTACGTCTTCACGCTGGCCAGGGACGGGCTGGCGCCGGCGCGGCTCGGCCGGGTGCACCCCCGGCACGGCTCGCCGTACACCGCGAGCCTCGCCCAGGCCGGTTTCACGCTGATCGTGGTCGCCGCGTTCGCGGTCGCCGGGCTGGACCCGTACCGCAACCTCGTCACGATCATGAGCGGGCTGTCCACGCTGGGCATCGTGCTGCTCCAGGCGTTCGCCGCGGTCGCGATCGTCGCGCACTTCCGCCGCAAGGGCGACCGCCGGTACCTGCGGACCCTGGCCGCGCCGCTGATCGGCTGCCTGGGGCTGCTCACCGCCACGGTCCTGCTGCTGATCAACTTCGACACGCTCGCCGACTCCGACGCGCTGTTCATCAACTCCCTCCCGTACGCGGTCATCGTGCTCGCCATCGCCGCCTCCCTGTACGCGCTGCGGCTGCGCGGCACCGATCCCGTGCGGTACGCCCGGATCGGCCACTCCGGCACCGACAGCGACCAGAGCGGCGAGGGTGACGGGCCCGGAGGCCGCACCGCAGGCGCCGCGGGGGCCTCGCCCGCCGGGGCGTCGCCGGCCGCATCGAACATCACCGAAGACGAAGGACAGCGATGACCTACACACTCGCCCAGCTCCCCTCGCTCGCCGGCACGGAGCTGTTCTGCTCCGACTGGCTCACGCTGGACCTCTCCGACGAGCAGGCGTTCGGCAAGGCCACCTTCCTGCGCGAGGACTTCCTGGGACGTCCGCCGTCCAACGGCGACCCCTACGGCGAGCGGCTCGTCTCGGGCTTCCTGCTGCTGTCGATGATCGTGGCGTTCCACAAGCGCGACCTGAAGCTTGAGAACAGCGGAGCGTACGGGCTCAATTACGGCGTGGACAAGGTGCGGTTCCTGCGGCCGGTCCTCACCGGCGAGCGGGTACGGCTGCGCGCCGAGCTGCTCGAAGCCCACGAGAAGGCCCCCGGCCGTACGCGCGTCCTCACGCGTAACGTTCTCGAGGTGGAGGGCGCCGACAGTCCCGCGATGGTCGCTGACTGGATCACGTTCTTCGTGGACGAGTCCGTGGAGGCCGCCGATGCCTGACCTGCCCGCCGCAGCGCCGCTGCCCGGTGAGGGCGTCGTCCCGGCCGCAGACAGGGTGGTGGACTTCCTCGACCACTGGGCGGCCCAGCAGCCCGGTGCGCTGCTCGAAGATTTCGGTGGAGCACGCCGTACCTACGGCGAGGCCGCCGCGGACGTGGCTCGCTGTGCCGCGGCCCTGCGGGCGTCCGGTGTCGGGCCGGGCGACCGGGTCGCGGTGCTGACGACGCCCCGTCCCGAGTTCCTGACGCTCTTCCTCGCCATGTCGCGGATCGGCGCGGTCTGGATCGGCCTCAACCCGCGCTACACGCGGGACGAGCTCCTGCACGTCGTCACCGACAGCGGCCCTGTGCTGCTGGCCTCCCTCGCCGAGCACGCGGGACGGTCCTATGCCGACGACGTCGCGGCACTGCGCACGGCCGCCCCGTCCATCCGGGAAGTGGTCGCGCTCACCGGGGAGCTGCCCGGCGCCGTCCCCTTGAACGACTTCCTCTCCCGCGCGGAGAATTCCGCGGGAGACGGCACTGGAGCCGTGTCCCCGGACGATCCGGCGCTCATCATCTACACCTCCGGGACCACGGGACGGCCGAAGGGCGCCGTCATCAGCCATCGCGCCTTCGCCGAGGGCTGCCGGCTCCAGGGCACCAGGCAGTACCACTCCCTCGCCGTGGCCCTGGCGAACCTCCCGGTCAACCATGTCGGCGGCGTCATGGACGTGGTGTCGGTGCCGCTGGCGATGGGCGGTGCCGTCTGCTTCATGGAGGACTTCGATCCCGCGGGCGTCCTGGCCGCCATCGAACGGGCCGGGATCACGCTCTGGGGGCAGATCCCGACGATGTTCCAGCTCGTCGCGGCGCGGCCCGAGTTCGCCACGGCGGACCTGTCCTCGCTCACCCACATCGGGTGGGGCGGCGCGCCGATGCCGCGCGACATGGTCGCGCGGCTGCGCGCCACGGGCGCGCGGCTCAGCACGGTGTACGGGCTCACCGAGAGCTGCGTTTCGGTCGCCTACAACGATCCGGACGCCGACGACGAGACCCTCGCGTCGACGATCGGCCGGCCCGATCCGCGGCTGGAGCTGCGCCTGGTCGATCCCGCCGGGACGCCCGTCCCGGCGGGCACGCCGGGTGAGATCCAGTTGCGCAACCCGTGCGTGATGAGCGGCTACCTGGGACTGCCGGAGGCGACCGCCGAGGCGTTCACCGAGGACGGCTTCCTGCGGACGGGCGACCTCGCGGTGGTCCGTCCCGACGGCAACATCACCCTGGTCGGACGGCTCAAGGAGATGTTCAAGTCGGGGGGCTACAACGTGTACCCGCGCGAGATCGAGGTCGCGCTGGAGGAGCACCCGGACGTCGCGGCGGTCGCGGTGGTCCCGATGCCCCACCCCGTCTACCACGAGGTGGGCGCCGCGTTCGTCGTGGCGCGTCCCGGCAGCGCGCTCACCCCGGAGGCGCTCACCGAGCACGCCCGCGCGCACCTGGCCAACTACAAGGTGCCCAAGCGGATCGAGATCATCGCCGAGCTCCCTTTGCTGCCCGCCGGGAAGGTCGACAAGTCCGCCCTGCGCGCCCGCGTGCGTTGACACGGGCGCGCAGGGTCTCCACCCCGCCGGCCGTGGCGGGCCGCCGTCCAGCAGCCGGTCGGCCGCCGGCCGTCGGGGGGTGGCGTCAGCAGGGACCGTGGGCCCGGCCGGCCATGGCGTGAACATAGGGCGCCCACCGTCTAGCCTGAAACAGACGGAACGGCGAAAAACATCCGCTGGACCGGACGAAGTGCACAATGCGCCGCCGAGCCCTGGGGAGCCTGATGCCGCCCACCCTCGCGACCGTGGCCGCACTCCCCCAACTGGGACTGCGGCTACTCACAGCGACGCGTCCGGACGCTCCGGTCAGGTGGGTCGCGGTGAGCGAGCTCGAGGACCCCACTCCCTTCCTGGAGGGCGGGGAGCTGGTCCTCACCACCGGTATGCGCCTCACCTCCGAGAACGCCGCGTCCTACGTCACGCGGCTCGTCACTCGGGGTGTGGCGGGCCTGGGCTTCGCAGTCGGGGTCATTCACGCCGCCCCGCCCCCCGAACTGGTCGACGCGGCCCGCCAACAGGGGCTCCCCCTCCTGGAGGTGCCGCGCCCCACCCCGTTCATCGCCATCGGCAAGGCGGTCTCGCGGCTGCTCGCCGCCGAGTGGTACGAGGACGTCACCCGGGCGTTCCAGGCCCAGCGGGAGCTGACCCGTGCCGCTCTCCGAGGCCCCGGCACCCTGGTGGCGCGCCTCGCGCGCGAGCTCGGCGGCTGGGCGCTGCTCCTCGACCCGTCCGGCGCCGTGCGGCACGCGGAGCCCGCCCGTGCCCGCCAGCGCGCCGCCGACCTGGCCTCTGAGATCGCCCGCCTGCAAGGCGCGCGGCCCTCCACCACCGGGCCGTCCAGCATCGCCCTGTCCGGACGGGACGGGTACGTCGTCCTCCAGCGGATCGGCCTCGGCGGAAGGCCGCGCGGGTATCTCGCAGTAGGGACGGACGACCCGCTGCCCCATGTCGCCCACACGATCGTCGGCTCCGCCGTGGCGTTGCTGACCCTGCAATCGGAGACACCCCGTACCGGCCGGGAGCTTCGGGCGACACTCGCGGCACTGCTGCTCGGCCTGCCGCCGCACAGCCCCGCGCTACCACCATCGCCCGTCCGCGTGCTGGCCTGTGCCGGCGGGGCCGCCATTCTGGACGCGCTGGAGGCCGATCCCGCAGGCGAGCGCGCCCTGGCCGTGCCCATGCCCGGCCACTGCGCGGTCATCGTCCCGGAAGGGCAGGCCGACCACGTCATCGCGCTCGCCCAGGCGCAGGGGCCCGTGGGAGCGAGCGACCCCACCGACATCGAACCGTTCGGCGACGCCCTGAACGATGCGCTCCGGCAGGCCGAGCAGGCGCTGACGGCCGCGCGCCGCCTCCGCACGTCCGCCGACCGTCCGCACGGTGTGATGCGTCACTCGGACCTGCCCGGACAGGGAATTCTGGGCCTTCTCGACCGCGATCTCGCCCAGGGGTTCGCGGCGGCCCTGCTGGCTCCGCTGCACGCCGAGGACCCCGCTCTGATCACTTCGCTGCGCGCCTACGTGGCGGCGAACGGGCAGGGTGAGGCGGCTGCGCGCGCGCTGGGCGTGCACCGCCACACCCTGCGGACACGGATGCGCAAGACCGCCGAACTGCTGGGGCGCGACCTGGACGATCCGGCGATCCGGGCGGAGCTCTGGATCGCGCTCGCCATCACGGCCAACCCGTAGGCTCGGATTGGACATCCTGGAGGCTCCCATCCGGGCCCGCCGGAGATAGCGTGAACGCATGAACGTGACCCCATTCTGGCTGGCCGGTCGTCCCGCGACCGGTGACGGTGAGCTGACCGTTACCCACCCGTACGACGGCCGCGTGGTCGGCGCCGCCTCCGTTCCGACCCCGGAGCAGGTGGAGGAGGCGCTCGCGGCCGCGCACGCAATGCGCAAGGAGGCCGCCGCGCTGCCGCTGCACGTCCGCGCCGAGGCGCTCGCGCACGTGTCCAGGCGGCTGGAGGAGCGGTCGGAGGAGGTCGCCCGCCTCATCACCGGCGAGAATGGCAAGCCGCTGCTGTGGGCGCGCGGAGAGGTGACCCGGGCGATCTCCACGTTCCGGTTCGCCGCCGAGGAGACCCGCCGCTGGAGCGCCACCACGCAGCGCCTCGACACCGACCCGGGCGCCACCGGGCGGATGGCCTACATCACCCGCGCCGTGCGGGGGCCGGTGCTCGGCATCTCGCCGTTCAACTTCCCCCTCAACCTGACCGCGCACAAGATCGCTCCGGCCATCGCGGTGGGCGCGCCCATCGTGGTCAAGCCCGCCCCCGCCACCCCCCTGTCGGCGCTGCTCCTCGGCGAGCTGCTGGCCGAGACCGACCTGCCCGAGGGCATGTTCTCCATCCTCCCGGTGCCGAACGACCGGGCCGGCGCGCTCGTCGACGACCCGCGGCTGCCGATCGTCTCGTTCACCGGCTCGGTCCCGGTCGGCTGGGCGATCAATGACAAGGTGCCGCGCAAGCACGTCACCCTCGAGCTCGGCGGCAACGGCGCGGCGGTCGTGCTGGCCGACTCCGACCTCGACTGGGCGGCGGCCCGCATCGGGCTGTTCTCCAACTACCAGGCCGGGCAGAGCTGCATCGCGGTCCAGCGCGTCTTCGTCGACCGCAGCGTGTACGACGACTTCGTGCCCAAGCTGGTCGACGCGGTCGAGAGCCTCGTGACCGGCGACCCGTGGGACGACAAGACCCAGGTCGGCCCGCTGGTCAGCCAGGACGCCGCCGAGCGCGTCGAGTCCTGGGTGAACGAGGCCGTCGCCGCGGGCGCGCGCGTCCTGGCGGGCGGCACCCGCGAGGGCGCCGCGTTCGCCCCGACCGTCCTCGCCGACGTGCCGGCCGACGCCAAGATCTCCCGCGAGGAGGTCTTCGGCCCGGTCCTGCTGGTCCAGGCGGTGGACGGGGTCGACGAGGCGTTCGACCTGGTCAACGCGTCGAAGTTCGGCCTCCAGGCGGGCGTGTTCACCCGCAACCTCGACATCGCGTTCCGGGCGCACCAGGAGCTGGAGGTCGGCGGCGTCGTGATCGGCGACGTCCCGTCCTACCGGGCCGACCAGATGCCCTACGGCGGGGTGAAGGACTCGGGCGTCGGGCGCGAGGGCCTGCGCTCGGCGATGGCCGACTACACCGAGGAGAAGGTCATGATCCTCACCGGCCTGCCCCTCTGACAGCACGCGATCACGGGACCGGTCTCCTCCTGGGGGCCGGTCCCTTCGCCGTTTCCGGCCGGCCCGGCCCCGCCACGTCGGCCGGCGCGTCGCCGAGACGGCCCCAGCGGCGCTCTCAGGGATTCAGGGACGCGTGGCGTCGAGGAAGTCCACAGCGCGCCCCAGGAGGGCGATCAGCGCCTCCCGTTCCTCGGCGCTGAACTCGGCGGCGAGCCCGCGCTCGACCCGGACGGCGCAGGCGTCGGCGTCGGCCATGGTCCGCGCCCCCGCCTCGGTGAGCCGCGTCTCCAAGACGTTGCGGTGCCACTCGTGCGGGGTGCGCGCGATCAGCCCGCGCTCCTGAAGGTTCTTCAGCACGGTGTTGATGGTCGGCGGGGTGACGCCGCAGGCCCTGGCCAGCGCGGCGGCCGACATGCCGGGGTTCTCCGACAGGTGCAGCAGCGCCGCGTACTGCGGGACGGTCAGCCCCGCCGGCTTCAGCACCGCGTGCTTGGTCGCGTTGAGTGCTTGCTCGGCACGCTTGAGGTGGGACCCCAGCCGCTCGGAGACGGGCATCGACGTCATCTGCGCATGGTAACGGGCGTCATTCTTCGGACCTTGACGAGCATTAGAGTTCTAACTAATATTCGTACTCGTCTCAAAGAGACGACTCTAATCTTCCCCTGAAGTGAGGCATCGATGTCCCGCCTTCTCACGCACCCCTCGATCGCCGCGGCGGTCACGGCGCTGGCCACCGTCCTGCCCCTCGCCTCGGCCGCGCAGGCCGCCGGAGCACCCGCGACCGCTCACCACGCCACCGCCCACCGCGCGCCCACCCGGCACGCGCCCGCCGACCGGGCGGCGGGCGTCCGGTCGGCGGTCCGAGTGGCTCCGGCTTATGAACTGCCCGGCGAGCGGGTCTATCCCGAGGGCATCGCCGCCGACCCACGGACCGGGGACCTCTACGCCGCGTCCTACGCCGACGGCACCGTCTTCAAGACGACGCCGGGCCACCGGGTCGCCGAGGTGTTCCTTCCTGCGGGCGCGGACGGGCGCCGCACCGCCAACGGCCTGAAGGTCGACCGCGCCGGCCGGCTCTGGGTGATCGATTCCACCGCCGGGGTGTCGGTCTACGACGCGAGCAGCCGACGGCTGCTCGCCCAGTTCACCGTCACCGGTAGCGGCGAGACCTTCGTCAACGACGTCGCCATCGCCCCGGACGGCGCGGCCTACCTGACCGACAGCACCCGCGCCGTGGTCTACCGCGTCACTCCACGCGACCTGGCAAAGGCCGAGGCCGACGGCGGGAGGGCCGGGCTCACGCCCCGCTTCGACCTGGACGACGCCCCCGAGCCGCCCGCCCCCGGCGCCAGCGGCCTCAACGGGATCGTCGCGGACCCGTCCGGCCGCTACCTGCTCACAGCGGACATGACCGGCGGCGTCCTCTACCGCCTGGACATTCACACGGGCGCGATCCGCAAGGTCGCCTCGAAGGGCGGTGACATGCTGAACGCCGACGGCCTCGAACTCCAGCACGGCAGGCTCTGGGTCGTGCACAACGTGGCGAACCAGATCAGCCGGTGGAAGGTCACCGCGAACGGCCTCGTGGCGCGCGAAGAGCAGAGGGTGACCGACAAGGCGCTGAAGCTCCCGACGACCCTGGTGCGCCGGAACGGGACCCTCTACGTGGTCCGTTCGCAGTTCGACAAGGGCGGGCCGATGGGACCCGGCACTCCGGAGACGCCGTTCACCATCGCCTCGGTCGACGGCATCTGACCGCCCCCGTCCTCAACGGCGATAACAAAGGAATACAGGGGAGATAGGCGCCCTGAATACCTTCACCACGGCTGGGAGGCCCTGGCCGGCCCGGCGGTCCCCGCCCGCCGTTCGGACCCGCGGGCCGCCCATCGCGGCGGCCCCAGTGCGGCGAGGTGGAGGAGCGCAGTGAGCGTCGACAACGTGGCGGACGTCCGGTTCCGCGTCAACGTCATGGTGAGCGGCCTGGCCGCCCAGGTCCTGCTGTTCGTCGGGTCGCTGATGCCCTGGGCCACCTTCCCGGGCGCGCAGGGCAGCGGGTTCCGTCCCTGGGGCGGGCTGCCCGGCATCGTCCCGACCGGCGGCCTCACCTTGGCACTGGGGCTGACTCTCGCGGCGGCGGTGTCCACGATGCTCCGGCCGGCCTGGCTGCCCGCGGCCGTCGCCTCCAGCGCGTCCGTGCTCACGCTGGTCCTTCAGGTTCGGCTGTGGGCGGCCCTCGGAGAGCACAACGACCTGGAACCCGCCGCCGGACTGTACCTGTCGGTCGCGGCCTGCGCGGTGGTGGCGGCGTCGTTCGCCCCTATCGCCTGGCACGGGCTCGCGCGCGGGCGCGGGCCTCTGGCCGATCTGACCACCTGACGCCGAGCCCGACGCCGTCGGCGGCGAACGGGACTGTCAACGGACGGTGGGCGGCGTGGCCTCCGCCGAGGCGACGCGGCTCAGGTAGGCGTCGATCAGGGCGTGGGTGCGGCGGACGGAGGCCGGCTCGCCGCGGCGGACCTCCGCGCGGACGGCCTCGGGGTCGCGGCCCGCGCCGCGCAGCGGGGCCTCGCCGCCGTGGGCGAGCCAGAGGTCGAGTTCGGCGAGGGTGATCTCGGGGTGGAACTGCACGCCCATCGAGCGGCCGGACACGAACGCCTGGGAGCACGCCTCGTTGCGGGCGATCTCGCGGACGCCGGGCGGCAGGATCCAGCGGTCGAAGTGGAACTGGAACCACGGGCCCGGCCCGACCAGGGACGGCTCGTCGGTCTCGACCCGGGTCCAGCCGAGCTCGGGCCGCGGGGCGCGCTCGACACCGCCGCCGAGGGCGGTGGCCAGGGCCTGCCCGCCGAAGCAGATGCCGAGGACGGGCACCCCGGCGGCATGCGCGCCGGCGAGGAAGGCCAGCTCGGGGGTGATCCACGGGCCGATCAGCGCCACGTCGTCCACCGACCAGGGGGCGCCCATCGCGACGATGAGGTCCGCGGCGCCGGGGTCCGGGAACACGCCTTCGACCGACGGGTCCCGCTGCCGCTCCGGCGGGACGACGAGCAGTTCCGACAGTGTGTAGCCGTGATGGACGAGCCGTTCGCCGACCGGGCCGGTCGGCGACTGGGCGTCGTGCTGGATCAGCAGGGCGCGCACGGGGACCTCCCGGGTCAAAGGCCGGAGCGACCGAAACGATCACGGCGGGCCGGGTCGGGGGCGGGCAGGGCGGAGAGGGCCGCCTCCACGGCGGCGGCGGCCCGCAGGCAGAACGCCTCGGGCTCGTCGGCCGCGTCGGGCCGCTCGTCGACGAGGGCGTCGGCGATTCCGTCGCGGAGGAGGTCCTCCGACCGTACCCCTTGGGAGCCGGCCATCTCCGCGGCGCGGTCCGGAGTGCGGTGCACGATGACCGAGGCGCCCTCGGGAGGCAGCGGCGACAGCCAGGCGTGCCGCGCGGCGAGGACGCGGTCGGCGGGCAGCAGGGCGAGCGCGGCGCCGCCGGTGCCCTCGCCGAGGAGCAGGCACAGGGTGGGCGCGGCCAGCGTCATCAGGTCGGCCAGGCAGCGGGCGATCTCCCCTGCCAGCCCGCCCTCCTCCGCTTCGGCCGACAGCACCGCGCCAGGGGTGTCGACGACGGTGACGAGCGGGAGGTGCAGTTCGGCGGCCAGCCGCATGCCGCGCCTGGCGACCCGCAGCCCGGCCGGGCCGAGGGGATGGCCCGTCCGCTGGCTCCGCCTGTCCTGGCCGACCAGCACGCACGGCATGGAGCCGAAGCGGGCCAGGGCGAGCAGGAGGCCGGGCTCCGCCTCCCCCTGGCCGGTCCCGGACAGAGGCGTCACGCTGGTCGCGCCATAGCGGAGCAGTTCCCGGACGCCGGGCCGGTCCGGACGGCGCGAACGCTGGATGGAGTCCCATGCGGACGCCCCCGCGATGGCGACCGCAGGAGGCGGGGAAGTCGGAACGGCTGACGGGGCTGCTTGGGCGGGCCCGGTCGGCGTACGGGCGCAGAGCACGTCCAGGGTGTCGGCGGCGATATCGGTCAGGTCGTCTATGCCGACTACCGCGTCCACCAGGCCCTTGGCCGCGAGGTTCTCCGCCACCTGCACACCGGAAGGGAATGGCTCCCCGCAGAGGCCCTCGTAGACGCGGGGCCCTAGGAACCCGATCAGTGCACCAGGCTCAGCGGCCGTGACGTGACCGAGCGACCCCCAAGAGGCGAAGACCCCGCCAGTGGTGGGATGCCTCAGATACACGAGGTAGGGCAGGCCCGCGGCGCGGTGCGCCATCACGGCGGCGGTGATCCGCGCCATCTGCACGAACGCCGCCGTGCCCTCCTGCATACGCGTCCCGCCGGACGACGGGGCGGCGAGCAGCGGGAGGCGTTCGGCGGTGGCGCGTTCGATCGCGGCGACGACGCGTTCGGCGGTGGCCAGGCCGATCGATCCGGCGAGGAAGCCGAACTCCGACACCACGAACGCCACCCGGCGACCGCGCAGGAGCCCTTCGCCGGTGATGACGGCCTCGTCGCAGCCACTGCGCCGCCGGGCGGTCGCCAGCTCCGCCGCGTACGCCGAGCCTGGGGCGGCGACCTCGATGGGAGCGGTGTCCCAGGACGTCCATGCGTCCGCGTCCAGCACGTGGCGCAGTAGCCCGCGCGCCCCGACCCGTTCCGACACGCGGCTCCCTCCAGGCGAAGCTGACCGGAATCGTCATCCTCGCAGGGCCCGCACCTCTCCGACATGAGCGGCCCCAGCACGGGGCCGCCCAGGACGGCTCGGTGTCGAGACGGGCGCCCTGAGGCCGGGCCCGGCCCCAGGGCGCATGCCGGTCAGGTTCTGGCGCGGCTCCACATCTCCAGGTACGCCTCGGCGCCCCGCGCCATGTCGTCGGTGATCTCGCGACCGGCGATGTTGCGCATGTCGGCGATCCAGTCGGGGACCAGCCCGTAGTTCGCCACACCGTCGGTGTTGAGGTCCCAGGTCCGCTGGCCGGTGCGCTGCCGGTCCAGGGTGACCCCCGGGTCGATCGGCGAGGTGTAGGGGTAGGCCAGCTTGTTGCCGGCGTTGCCCTTGCGCGGCGCGGGCAGCGGGCCCATCCCGTTCGCGTCGAGCCCGTAGCCGTACCCGAAGACGAAGCGGTCGTCGCGGAGCTTCTTGGTCTCACGCCATTCCGCGACGAACGAGTCCGCGGCGCTGCCGTACGCGTTGACCATGCCGCCGAGGCCGTAGATGCGGCGCATGTAGTTCTGGTCGGTCCAGCTGTGCGAGGACATGACGCCCGAGTACTTCGCCTTCTCCAGCAGGCCGAGGGACTGGTCAACGGCCTTGACGCTCATATGGTCCAGCTCGACGATCATCTTCCGCTTGACCATGCCCTGGAGCGCGTACGCGCCGAGGTCGGTGAGCCCGTTGACGTTGCAGTGCGGCGCGCTCGGATAGATCGGCAGCGTGATCCCGGCCAGGCGCAGGTCGCGCAGCGGCCCCGCGAGCAGGTCGCCGAGCGCGCCGGCCGGCTGGATCGGGTTGTCGTGCGCGGCCCCGGTGCACGTCTCGGCCTGCCAGAACCGGCCGGACCCGACGAAGTTGCCGAGGTTCATGATGACGCCGGTCGTGCCCTGGTCGTACCGCACGCCGCACAGCGCGTTGTCGAACTTGTGGCACAGGAACATCGAGCTGACGCCGAGCTTCTTGACCTCGTCGAGCCCCTTGTCGATCTGCTCCTTGCCGCACTGCGGCGCGCCGAGGACCTGCCGGCAGCCGAACGGCTCGGAGGTCTCGATCCCGAGGACGACGGCGAGCTTGCCGGCCTCGATCACCTTGCGGGCCTCGTCCGGGCCGCCGACGATCCGGAACCAGCCCTTGCCGGGTCCGCCGTTCTGGCGGTCGACGTAGTCCTGGAGCTCGCGGGTCCGCTGCGCCTGCAACCGGATGGTGTCCATCTCGTCGCAGGAGTTCTTCTTCAGCGGGTAGATCTCACACAGGGTGCGGTTGGCCACGAGCTGGTTGACCAGGACCCGCTGCCCGGCGCGCCAGGACCGCTCGACCCACTTGTAGTACGTCTGCTGGTGGGTGAACGAGTCGTTGGCGGGCCAGTCCTTGAAGGTCGGCCAGCCCTTGGTGTCATGGGTGCCGACCGGGACGCCCTTCCGGGTGAAGTTCTCGAACCAGGCGGGCAGGCCGTACGGCTCGTGGTCGGGGCAGTCGGTCAGAGCGGCCGCGACGCCGCCCTCGTCGAACGGTTTGCCGCACATGAGCGAACCGCCGAACCCCTCGTACGACATCAGGTGGCTGTGCGCGTCGACATATCCGCGGACCTGGCCGTTCGCGGTGGTGCCGGTGAAGGGCTTCCCGGACGCGCCGGTGTCGGGCTCGGGCACGGCGGAGGCGGCCCGGGAGGCGGGCGCGGGAGCGGAGGCGGAGGCGGAGGCGGTCGCGGACTCGGACGGGGCCAGCAGCGCGGCGCCGAGCACGCCGAGTGCCAGCGCGGCCAGCACGGGGCGGAGAAGGGGGCGTGGAGGGGACATGCGTACCTCTGGGGACGGGGGGACGGGGGTCCGGACACTCGTGATCAGATCACGACGCGCAGTAAAAGTGAATACTTCTCATCTTCAATCCGGGCGGCGGGTTTTGTCCGCGCCGGACAAGGGGAGCCGCAACACGAGCCGCGCACCCCCTGCGCCCGCACCACCTGCGCCCGCACCACCACCGCCAGGCTCGCCCCCGCCGGGCTCGGCGGGCTCGGCGGGCTCGGCGGGCTCGGCGGGCTCGGCGGGCTCGGCGGCGACGAGGGCGCCCCCGTGCTCGATCGCGATGTCACGGGAGATGGGCAGGCCGAGCCCGCTCCCGGCACGGTCCCGCTCGCGGCCCTCCGACAACCGCTGGAAGCGCTGGAAGATCCGCTCCCGGTCCTCCGGCGCAATGCCCGAACCGTCGTCGGTCACCTCCAGCACCGCCTCCCGCCCCTCGGCCGTGACGGTCACCCGCACCTCGGAACGCGCGTGCCGTGCGGCGTTGTCGAGCAGGTTGGTGAGCACCCTGACCAGGTGGGGACGGGTGCCGAGCACCACCACCCCGTCGTCCGCCCGGGTCGTGACCGGCACCCGCCGTCCCCCGCGGGCGGCCTCCTCGCGGGCGAGCGCGCCGAGGTCCACCCGCTCGCGGTCGGCCGGCACGTGCGCGTCCAGCCTGGCCAGCAGCAGCAGGTCCGAGACGATCCGCTGCAACCGGTCGGCGTCGCCCAGCGCCGCCCGCGCCACATCCGGCCAGTCCTCATCGGCGGGGTGCTCGAGGGCCGCCTCCAGTTGGGTGCGCAGCCCGGTGAGCGGGCTGCGCAGCTCGTGCGAGGCGTCGGCGACGAACGCGAGATGCCGCTCCACGAGCGCCTCCAGCCGGTGCAGCGTCAGGTTCACCGACTCGGCCAGCCCGTTGATCTCGTCATGGGAGTCCGGGACGGTCACCCGGCGGTCCGGCCGGCCTCCGGTGATCTCGGCGAGCTCGGCGCTCATCACCCCGACGGGGCGCAGCGCCCGCCGCACCGCCCGCCAGACGATCCAGGCCATCGCGCCCGTGGCCAGCACGACCACGAGCGCGAGGTAGCCGATGAACGCGCCCCTGCTCTCGGTCAGCGCGTTGAGCGGCGCGCCGGCGTGCACGATCCGCGGTCCCGCGCGGGTCTGCACCCGGAGCGTCACCACGTAGGCGGAGCGGGCCACTCCGGGGATGTCGGCGTCCGAGGTCACGGGCCGTCCGGGAACGCCGGGGACGCGGACGCGCAGCGCCTCCTGCCCGGTCAGCGCGCTGCTCGAGGCGAGCACCCGGCCCGAGCCGTCGACGATCTGGAGCAGGGGGAAGTCGACGTCCCGGACCGGCAGCGTGCCGATCACCTCGGACTCGCGCGCGATCTCGGCCAGGTCGGCGGCCACCAGGTCGCCCCGCTCGCGCAGGCCGTCGTACACCGTCTTGCGGATCACCAGGTAGAAGGCGACGACCCCGACCGCCAGCAGGAGCCCCACGATCAGCGTCGCGGTGGCCGTCACCCGGGTGCGCAGGGTCCGGCGCGAGAAGGGCCGGCGCAGCGCGTGGACCCGCATCCGCGGCGCCCCTCCCCCCCCTGCCATCGCGCACGGCGGCCCGCGCCGCGCTGCGTCCAGCGCCTGGAGGGTGGGCGCAGAAGTGGATGTAACCGAGCCGCCGTCCGGCGAAACCCCGGCGGCGGCGCGCGGCCCGATCAGCCGCGGCGCCGGTGCGCGGCGAACCGGCCGAACCGGCCGCGGTGGTAGAGCAGCGGGGCGGTTCCGGCCGCGCCGAGCTCCACCGCGACGACCCGGCCGACGACCAGCAGATGGTCACCGATCTCCTGGACCGAGTGCCAGCCGCAGCGCAGCCGGACCGCGGCGCCGTCGAGCAGCGGCTCGCCCGCGGGGCCGCGCCGCCAGCGGGTGGGCGCGGCGAACCGGTCCACGTCGCGTGCGGCGAACCGGCCGGCGACCTCGGCCTGGTCGTGGCCGAGCACGTTCACCGCGAACGCCGGTGCCGCGCGCAGCCGCGGGAAGGTGGACGAGGAGACCGCCACGTAGAACGACACCAGCGGCGGGGCGAGGCTGACCGAGGTGAACGAGGTGGCGGTGAGCCCGGCGGGGCCGCCGGACGCGGGCTGCGAGGTGACCACCACGACGCCGGCCGCGTGCCGGGCCAGCGCGTCGCGGAAGGAGTCGCCGGTGACCGGGACGGGCCGTGCCTGCATCGTCCCGGTCACCGGCCGGTCCCCGCCGTAAGAGCGCCCCGAACGGCGGGGACGACGAGGCCGGCCCACTCCGCGGCGACGGAGTCGAGCCGGTCGAGTTCGGACTCGAGCAGCGCCAGCCCCGGCGTCGGGACGGTGGCGCCGAGCTCGACGAGCAGCGGCCGGAGGTGGACCTCCACGGCCAGCGCGTGCCGCGGCGACCCGAGGAGCAGCAGCGGCAGCGCGGCCTTGCCGGTCAGCGAACCGGCGGCGAAGCGGTCGAGGAAGACCTTGAGCAGCCCGGTGTAGGTGCCCTTGTAGGTGGGGCTGGCGACCAGGAGCACGTCGGCCTCGGCGACCTTGGCGTGGGCCGCGCGCACGGCGGGCCCGGGATCGGCGCACAGCAGGTCGGGCGCGAGGTCGGACAGTTCGACGGGGTCGGGCGTGCCGGGGATCCCGGCCGCCCTCGCGACGGCGCCCGCCGCCGCGAGGGCGGCGCGGGCGGTGCGGGAGGCGGGGCGGGGGTTGCCGATGATGACCACGAAGCTCACGGGCCCATCCTGCCCCCAGATTTCCCACTAAGTCAATAGGTTATATCGGGAAGCCGGCGCCGATGCCCGCACGGACGACGCCTCCCACCCCTGGGGTGCCGTCCGCGCGGGCATCGCCTTCGATGCCGCCAGCCGCCGGGGCTCCGCGCGCCGAGGAGGATCCGTCGGAGCCCGCCGCCTGCCGAACTGGTGCCCAGTCTGCCCGGCGTCCGTGCACGCGGTGAAACATCCGCGTGACGATCGCGTTTCGCGTTCCCGGAAGCGATTTCACACGACCGCGAACCTTACTTTGCCCACAAACGGGGATGCAGGGACAGAAGCACAGAAAGGGGTCGAGAGGTACATATGCGTACGCATCAGTCCCGCTCCCCGTCCGACGACGTACGGCCGCTCGAGTCCCGCGATCCGCGGACGGTCGGGGGCTACCCCCTGCTCGGCCGGATCGGCGCGGGCGGGATGGGCACCGTCTACCTGGGCCGGGACCCGGGGTCCGGCGAGCGCGTCGCAGTGAAGACGCTGCACCCCCATCTCACCGGCGACCCGGCCTACCTGGAGCGGTTCCGCGACGAGGCCGTGCTCGCCGCCCGCGTCGCCTCGTTCTGCACCGCCCGCGTGCTGGCGCGCGGGGAGGACGACGGCCGCCCGTACATCATCAGCGACTACGTGGGCGGCATGTCGCTGCTCCACCGGGTCGTCCGCGGCGGGCCGATGCCCGCCGCCGACCTGCACGGCGTGGCGGTCGGCGTGGCCTCCGCGCTCGCCGCGATCCACTCCGCCGGGCTCGTCCACCGCGACCTCAAGCCCGCCAACGTGATGCTCACCCTCTCGGGCTGCCGGGTGATCGACTTCGGCATCGCGCGGCCCCGGGACGCCCCGGGCTCGTACGCCTCCTCGGGCCCGGTGCTCGGCACACCCGGCTGGATGTCGCCGGAGGTGATCCGGGGCGGCGCCGCGTCCCCCGCCGCGGACGTCTTCGCGTGGGGCTGCATGGTCGCCTACGCGGGCACCGGGCGGCTCCCCTTCGGAGAAGGCGACGCCTCGGCCGTCGCGCTCCGCATGCTCTACGAGGAACCAGACCTCACCGGGCTGCCACGCGAACTCGTCCCCGCCGTCCGGTCGGCCCTCGCCAAGCCACCCCGCGAGCGGCCCGAGGCCGCCGACCTGCTGCTCACCCTCATCGAACGGACCGAGCCCGCCGCCGTCCCCGAACTCGGCGCCGCACCCGACCCGCACCCGCGCGCGACGGAGAGGGCCGCCGAGTCCACCGCCGCCTGGTCGCCGGCAGAGTCGTTCGCCTCCACGGACGCCGAGATGTCTCGGCGTCCGTGCGCGATCCGGCACCGCACCATGCCCCAGCGGGCCCTCAGGCCGCGCCTGCTGGCCGGGGCCGGCGCCGTCCTGCTGGCGAGCAGCCTCGTCCTCGGCATGGGCGGGAGGGACGGCGACGAGCCCGCCGCGCCCGACACGCCCAAGCCCGCGGCGTCCGTCCCGCCCATCAAACAGGCGGGCGTCCTCCGGCCGCGGAAGAGCAAGCCCCAGATCGAACACAAAGAACGCCACCACCGCCGCTGACCGGACCCGCAGCCGGGCCGTGCGGCGGTACGGCCCGTCGGCTGCGCCGCGCGCGCCGGTGCGCCGCGCGCACCGATGCACCGGGAGGGTCAGGTGCGCCAGATGAGGACGAGGGCGCAGTCGTCGTCGCGGGCCGCGGCCATCCGCTCGACCAGTTCCCTGGCCCCCTTGCGGAACCCCACCGGGACGAGCCGCTCGGCCTCGCCGAGGAGGCCGTCGATGCCGGCGTCCAGGTCGCGGCCCGGGGACTCGACCAGCCCGTCGGTGTAGAGCAGCAGCGCGTCGCCCGGCCGCAGCAGCCCTCGCTCGGGAAGGCACTGCAGGTCGGGGACGACTCCCAGCACCACGCCCTTGGCCGGGCTGACCTTCCAGTTCCCGCTGCCCGCGTCGAACTGCACCGCGGGCGGGTGCCCGGCCGACTCGACGGTGTACTCGCCCGTCTTGAGGTCGACCACGACGTGCACCGCCGTGACGAACCCCTCGTCCCACCGCTGCCGTTGCAGATAGTCGTTGCAGGCGGGCAGGAACCGCTCGGGCTGGATCGATCCAAGCAGGCCGCCGAACGCGCCCGACAGCATGAGCGCGCGGGTGCCCGCGTCGGTGCCCTTGCCCGAGACGTCGACGAGCGCCACCTCCAGCGTGTCGCCGTCGCTCGCCGACACCACGAAGTCGCCGCCGAACGAGGACCCGCCCGCCTGGAGCAGCACCACCTGGGTGTCCCAGCCGTCCGGCAGCTCGGGCATCTCGCCCTGCCTGCGCAGCCGGTCGCGCAGCTCCAGCAGCATCGAGTCGCCGCGCAGCCCCTGCACGCCGAGCTGCTGCCGGGTGCGGGCCAGGGTGACCGCGAGCACCGCCGTGATCACCAGCGTGGCGATCATGCCGGGGCCGACCGCGTCGCTGTCGTACCAGGCGTCGTAGGCGACCATCACCACGACAACGCCGAGCAGCGCCGCCAGGCTGCGCACCTTGAGCAGCAGGCCGCCGCCGAGGACGGTGAGCACCAGCGCGCCCGACGGCGCCCAGCCGCGCGGGTCGGTCGCCGCCGCGAGGCCGATCACGACCGCCAGGATCGCCAGCGCCGCGAAGACGTGCCGGTCGCGGGTCAACTTCCCGCGCAGCAGCCACCGGTAGACGCGCACCAGGATCGGGATCCTGCGCAGGAAGACGCGCACTCTCGGCGGGAGCAGTTGCACCAGACGTTGAAGCATGACTCCGGCACTGTATCGAGCATCCGTCCCGACCGGCGGGCATCCGCGCCACCGGTGACCCCCCGCGACGATCCTGCGACGATCCGGCGCGGATGGCGACCGAGAGTGAGCGGAGCGCCACTCCGGACGCGCGCCGAAGGCCCCCGCGCGGTGCCGGACGACGCGGGACGTCGCCTCAGGGCCTTGCCCCGGACCCGGTCCCCGGGTGTCCAATGGCCCGAGGACGCAGGCGACGACGAGGAGGCGGAACCGTGACACAGACGGGCATGCGCATCACCGTGGACGCGGCCATGCGGGCGCGGGACGTGTCCCGTCCCCGGCCCGAGGGCGAGGCGCCCCCGCCGCCCAAGGCCGCCGAGCCCGCCAAGCGGACCAAGGCGGCCAAGAACGAGCGCCGCCGGCTCGGCAAGCGCGGCGCCCGTCCCCGCTAAGCGGCGCCCGTCCCCGCTGAGCGGCGCCCGTCCCCGCTGAGCGGCTCAGCCCTCTCTGGGGAGCGGCGGCAGCTCGCCGGTGTGCTCGAACGCGCTGAGCATCTTGATCCGGCGGGTGTGCCGCTGCTCCTTGGAGTAGGCGGTGTCCAGGAACAGCTGGACGAACCCGGTCGCGGTGGCCGCGTCGTGCTGCCGCGACCCGAGGCTGATGACGTTGGCGTCATTGTGCTCGCGGGCGAGGACGGCGGTGTCGTCGTTCCAGACCAGCGCGGCCCGGACCCCCTTGACCTTGTTCGCGGCGATCGCCTCGCCGTTGCCCGAGCCGCCGATCACGATGCCGAGGCTGCCGGGCTCGGCGGCGGTGCGCTCGGCCGCCCGCAGCACGAACGGCGGGTAGTCGTCGACGGCGTCGTACTCGAACGCCCCGCAGTCGACCGGCTCGTACCCGTTCGCCGTCAGCCAGGCGACCAGGTGCTCCTTCAGCTCGAAACCGGCATGGTCGCATCCAAGAAACACGCGCATGCGCCGATTCTCGCAGGTCTGCGCGCGTGCCCTAGCCCCCGGGTCACTGTGGCGGCGCCAGAGGCGGTTCGCCCCCTGCCCGGGCGGGGTCGACCATGGTCTCGTCCGCCGGACCGCCCTTCCCTGCGGCCTCCCCGCCTTCCGGTGCGTCGTCCTGTGGGGCGTCATGTGGGGCGTCATGTGGGGCGTCCTGCGGCGGGTCGGCGGCGGCGGCCGGTCCCTCGGGCTCCGCGCCCCCAGCGGACAGGGGCTGGGCCGGTTCGACGACCGCGACGGCGTCGTCCTCAGCCGACGGCACGGGGCCCGCGGCCGGATCCGGCGTGGACGGTGCGGACGACCCGGGCGACCCGGGCACGGCGGACGGTGCCGGTGGAGAAGGCGGTACAGGCGGCGCAGGCGCGGCGGGCGCAGCGGACGGCGCGGCCGGAGGCAGTGCCTGGGGCGGGACGGCGCCGGGCCGCTGTTGCACGGGAACATTCCCCCAGCCGGGCTGCGCGTACCCGCCCTGCGGATAGCCCTGCTGGGGTGGTCCCGCCTGCGGGTACCCGCTCTGGGGTGGTCCCGGCGGGGGGTATTCGCCCTGGGCCGGGCCCGCCGCCCCCGGCGGCATGTAGGGCATGGCCGCCGGGTGCTGCGCGGGGAACGGCTGCTGCTGCATCGGCATGCCGCCGTGCCGGACCGCCGCGGGCCCGGGCGCCCGGATGATGAGGAAGGCCACCAGGACGCCGACGCCGGCGAGCCATCCGTAGAAGAACCCGAACCCGAGGCCGTGCTCCACTCCCTGCCAGATCATCTGCATCCTCGCCCGGCCGGACGGGAAGTCCAGCACCGGGCCCATGAGGAACCCGCGCAGCAGCCCGGCCAGGCCGCCGGCGACGAGGGTGGCCCACCAGCCGAGCACCAGCGCGCCGAACAGGCCGCCGCGCGGTTCGAGCGGGCGGACGCCGGCCAGCACCAGAGCCGCCACCAGCACCAGGAACAGCATCGTGGTGAAATCGACGGTGGCGACGAGGCCGAACGTGTTGATGTGCCCGCCGACGCCCGTCAGCCGCCACTCCGGGAACCGCAGCCAGTCGAGCAGCGGACCGAGACCGGTGCGCATCTCGACGTCGTTCCTGACGACCGCCTCGCTGACCCACTGATTGCCGACCAGCAGCGCGAGCAGGGCCAGCGGCCCGGTCGCGCCGATCACCATCGCGAACACCCTGCGCGCCGTCATGGCGGGCCACAGTAGTGCGGATCATCGACCGCCGGTAGGGGGAGCGGCACCGCCGGGAAGGGCCTCACACGGGGTAGCGGAAGCCGGGATCGACCTGTTCCTCCAGCTCGGCGCGCAGCGCCGGGTCGGTCCGGCTCCGCGCGTTCCGGAGGTGGAATTCCACTCCCTGCGCGCGGAACCTCTCCCAGTCCTTCCGGCGGGCGTCGACGGCGTCGCGCATCAGGTCGAGCGCGGCCCGCTCGGCGTCCTCCAGGACGACGTCGTCGCGGCCCTGCTCCAGGGCCCGCACGGCGGCGGACTGGCCGAGCCAGGTCAGCAGGTCGTCGCCGACGTGCGCGCGCAGGTAGGCGAGGTCGTCGTCGTCCTGCACCTTGTTGCCGACCACCGCGATGGCCACGCCGTAGTCGCGGGCGTACTCGGTGTATTGCCGGTACACGCCGACGCCCTTGCGGGTGGGCTCGGCCACCAGGAACATCAGGTCGAACCGGGTGAACAGCCCGGAGGCGAACGAGTCGGCGCCGGCCGTCATGTCCGCGACGACGTACTCGCCCGGCCCGTCCACCAGGTGGTTGAGGTAGAGCTCCACCGCCCCCGTCTTGGCGTGGTAGCAGGACACCCCGAGGTCGTCGTCGCTGAACGGCCCGGTGGCCAGCAGCGTCACGCCGTCGACCTCCTGGCCGAGCGCGTGGAACGGGTCGTCGCCGCCGAGTCCGAGCAGCCGGGAGCCGTCTCCCGGCGGGGTCGTCTTGACCATGGCCGAGGCCGAGGCGATCCGCGGGTTGGCGCCGCGCAGCCAGTCCTTGAGCTCGGGCAGCCGCTCCCCCAGCGCCGGGATCTTCGCGGCGCGCTCCTCGTCCAGCCCGAGGGCGACGGCGAGGTGCTGGTTGATGTCGGCGTCGATGGCGGCCACCGGCAGTCCCCGCGCGGCGAGGTGCCGGACGAACAGCGACGCCAGGGTGGTCTTGCCGCTGCCGCCCTTGCCGACGAACGCAACCTTCACGAAAGCCCCCGTTTCGGATATGAAAACCATTGCCACTTGCCGGAGCTGCCGAGTCTTGCGGACCCCGGACGGCGAAGCAAGCCCATCCCCGGGCCGGAGGGCTCGCATCAGCGGCGGACGAAGGATCCGCGTCGGCGAGGACCAGGGTGAGGGCGAGGGGGCTGTGTCAGCGGCGGGCGGCTGCGGGGTCGAAGCCGAAGGGGAGCTCCAGGCGGTGGGCGCGCAGGAGGTCCTCGTCGGTGAGCAGGTCGGCCGTCGGGGCGTCGGCGGCGATCACCCCGCCGGACAGGATCAGTGAGCGCGGGCACAGCTGGGCCGCGTACGGCATGTCGTGCGTGACCATCAGCACCGTCACGTCCAGCCCGAGCAGGATCTCGGCGAGCTCGCGGCGGCTGGCGGGATCGAGGTTGGAGGACGGCTCGTCCAGCACGAGGATCTCGGGCTCCATGGCGAGCACCGTGGCGACGGCGACGCGGCGGCGCTGGCCGAAGCTGAGGTGCTGGGGCGGGCGACCCGCGACCTCCAGCATCCCGACGCGGGCGAGCGCGGACTCCACCCTGCCGTCCAGCTCGGCGCCGCGCATGCCGAGGTTGGCCGGGCCGAACGCGACGTCCTCGCGCACCGTGGGCATGAAGAGCTGGTCGTCGGGGTCCTGGAAGACGATGCCGACGCGGCGGCGGATCTCGCGCAGCGACTTCTTGTCCTTGGGGTCCACCGCGAGCCCGCCGACCCGCACCTCGCCGAGGCCGCCGTGCAGGATGCCGTTCAGGTGCAGGACGAGGGTGGTCTTGCCGGCGCCGTTCGGCCCGAGCAGCGCGACGCGCTCGCCGCGCCCGATCGTGACGTCGACGCCGTAGAGGGCCTGGGTGCCGTCGGGATAGGCGTAGGCCAGCCCGCGGACCTCGAGGGATGGGGTCATGCCGCCATCCAAGCAGCCAGCGTGACCGCGGCCGCGGCCAGTGGCAGCGCGGCGGCCAGGGACCACTGCGCGGCCGAGGCGCCGACGTCGTGCAGCACGGGCATGCGGCCGTCGTAGCCGCGGCTGACCATGGCGAGGTGGACGCGCTCGCCGCGTTCGTAGGAGCGCAGGAACAGCGCGCCGACCGACTTGGCGAGCACGCCGGCGTCGCGCAGGTCGCGGGGCTCGAACCCGCGGGAGGCGCGTGCCACCCGCATCCGGGCGAACTCCGCGGTGACCACGTCGCCGTACCGCAGCATGAACGTGGCGATCTGCGTGATGAGCTGCGGCATCCGGAGCCGTTCGATGCCGAGGAGCAGCACCCGCGGCTCGGTGGTGGCGGCGAGCAGGATGGAGGCGATCACGCCGAGGGTGCCCTTGGCGAGGATGTTCCAGGCGCCCCAGAGCCCGCTCTCGCTGAGCCGCAGCCCGAGCACGGCGACCTTGTCGCCGTTCGCGACGAACGGCATCAGGAACGCGAACGCCACGAACGGCACCTCGATGACGATCCGGCGCAGCACCAGCCCGAGCGGGACGCGGGCGCCGACGGCGACCGCGCCGAGCAGCAGCGCGTACGCCCCGAAGGCCCAGATCCGCTCGCGCGGCGTCGCGACGACCAGGAGCACGAACGCCAGAACGGCGACCAGCTTGCACTGCGGCGCCAGGCGGTGCACCGGCGAGTCGCCGGCCACGTAGAGCCGGTGCGCGTGCCCGGCGCCCACTCAGGAATCCCGGGAGTGGTCGCGGCGGCGCACGACCCAGAAGAGGCCGCCGCCGACGACGAGCACGGCGCCGACGCCGATCACGCCCGCGAGGCCGCCGGAGAGCCGGGAGTCGCCGACCCCCTTGATGCCGTAGTCGCTGAGCGGGGAGTGCTGGAGGGTGTGGTCCCTCTCCTTGGCGTCGATGCCCTTGTCCGCGGCGACCTTCTCCAGGCCGTCGGGGCTGCCGCTGGCGTAGTAGCTGACGATCCCCGCGAGGACGAGGGACACCAGCAGGAATCCGACGAAGAAGCGCTTGGTGGTCATGGTCGTCACCCTCCTCAGGCGCTCGCGCCGGACGGCCTGGCCGGGCCCTCGGCGGGACGGTCCGCGGGCCCGCCGCCCGGGGCTCCGGTGCGCAGCTCCAGCGGTTTGATCAGCTTGCGCGCCCCGTACACCAGGTCGGGGCGGACGGCGAGCACGCTGGACACGGTGACGGCGGTGATCAGCGCCTCGCCGAGGCCGATCAGCACGTGCACGCCGATCATCGCGGCGGCGACCTTGCCGACCGACACGTCGGTGGTGCCGCCGATCGCGTAGATCAGGGTGAACACGGCGGCCGAGCAGGGCACCGAGACGACCGCGGCGACGAACGACGCCCCGCCGACGGAGGCCCGTGTCTTCGGCAGCACCCGCAGCAGCAGCCGGAAGAGCCCGTACCCGACGAGCACGGTCGCCAGGGCCATGGTGATGACGTTGACGCCGAGCGCGGTGAGGCCGCCGTCGGCGAACAGCAGCGCTTGCATCAGGAGCACCACCGAGACGCACAGCACCCCGGTGTAGGGCCCGACGAGGATCGCGGCGAGCGTCCCGCCGAGAAGGTGGCCGCTGGTGCCCGACGCGACCGGGAAGTTCAGCATCTGCGCGGCGAACACGAACGCCGCGGTCAGCCCGGCCAGCGGGGCGGTGCGGTCGTCGAGCTCGCGGCGGGCGCCGCGCAGCGCCACCGCCACCCCGGCGACGGCCACCGCGCCCGCGGCGATCGACACCGGGGCGTCGATGAATCCGTCCGGTACGTGCATGTCCCTCACCGCCCCTACCTGTTCGTTCGGTAGGTCCAGTTTGGGGGCACAAGTGTGGCAGTTGCAAGAGATTCGCAACTGCTACGTTCCGGCGTGTTCCGCGCCTCCGGGCCGCCGGCCCGGAGGCGGCGCCCCGGCGAAGCGGCCGGCGGGGCCGCTCAGTCGAAGATCGGGTCCGCCGTCCGGGTCCGCTTGAGCTCGAAGAAGCCGGGTGTGGACGCCACGGCCACCACGCCGTCGAACAGCGCGGCGGCGGCCTCGCCGCGCGGGATCGGCGACATGACCGGGCCGAAGAACGCGCTGCCGGCGACCTCGATCACCGGGGTGCCGACGTCCTGGCCGACGCGGTCGATGCCGTCCCGGTGCGAGGCGCGGACGGCCTCGTCGAACTCCCCCGACTCGGCGGCGGCGGCGAGCGCCGGGTCCAGACCCGCCGCGGTCAGCGCGGCCTCGAGCGTCCCGCGGTCCAGCGGCAGCTTCTCCTGGTACCGGCGGGTGCCGATCTCGGTGTAGAGGCGGCCGAGGACCTCGGGGCCGTACGCGCGCTCCGCGGCGGCGCAGACCCGGACCGGGCCCCACGCGTCGGCGAGCATCCGCCGGTAGTCGTCCGAGATGTCCTTGTCCTCGTTCAGCACCGCCAGGCTCATCACGTGCCAGCGGACCTCGATGGGCCGCAGCCGCTCCACCTCCAGGATCCAGCGCGAGGTGATCCAGGCCCAGGGGCACTTGGGGTCGAACCAGAAGTCCACGGGCGTGCGGGCGTCCTTCGACAACGTTGCCTCCTTGGCTGATCTGCGTCCGTTCCAGACAACTCGGACGGCGCCCCGCCCATTCCCGGCGCCCGGCACTCGCGGGGCCCTTTCCACGGCGCCCATTTCCACAGGTCCCGCACACCGTCGCGACGGCGCGGCCACGGGTTGACGCGCCGCACGGTCGCGGACCGGCTGTGGTTGGTAGACATGGGGTATCCAGATACGGGAACCCAGGTACAAGATCTCAAGGAGTACACGTGGCAGGCAACCTCACGCGCGACGAGGCGCGGGAACGGGCCCGGCTGCTCACCGTCGAGTCGTACGCGGTCGAGCTGGACCTCACGACGGGTGGGGAACGGTTCGGCTCCACCACCGTGGTGCGCTTCGGTTGCGCCGAGGCGGGCGCGTCGACCTTCGTCGACCTGGCCGGCGCCGAGGTGCGGGAGGTGTCGCTCAACGGGACGGCGCTCGACCCGGCCGCCTACGACGCCGCCAAGGGCCGCGTCCCGCTGCCGGACCTGGCCACCGACAACGAGCTGCGCGTCGTCGCCGACTGCGCGTACTCCCGGTCGGGCGAGGGCCTGCACCGTTTCGTCGATCCGGTCGACCAGAGCGTGTACCTGTACTCGCAGTTCGAGACGGCCGACGCGCACCGCATGTTCACCTGCTTCGACCAGCCCGACCTGAAGGCCGCGTTCGAGCTGACGGTCGTCGCGCCGGACGGCTGGGAGGTCGTCACCAACGAGGCCCCCGACGCGATCGAGGGGAACCGCCTGCACTTCCCGGCGACCCCGCCGATCTCGACCTACATCACCGCGCTGGTCGCCGGCCCGTACCACGTGGTGCGGGACGAGTACCGGCGCGAGGACGGCAGCGTGATCCCGCTCGGCGTGTTCTGCCGGGCCTCGCTCGCCGAGCACCTGGACGCGGGCGCGATCCTGGACGTGACACGGCAGGGGTTCGCCTACTTCGAGCGGGTCTTCGACCGCCCGTACCCGTTCAACAAGTACGACCAGCTGTTCGTGCCGGAGTTCAACGCGGGCGCGATGGAGAACGCGGGCTGCGTGACGTTCCTGGAGGACTACGTCTTCCGGTCGCGGGTCACCGACGCGGCCTACGAGCGGCGCGCCGAGACGATCCTGCACGAGATGGCGCACATGTGGTTCGGCGACCTGGTCACCATGCGCTGGTGGGACGACCTGTGGCTGAACGAGTCGTTCGCGACGTACATGAGCGTGCTGTGCCAGTCCGAGGCGACCAAGTGGACCAGCTCGTGGACCAGCTTCGCCAACCTGATGAAGGCGTGGGCGTACCGGCAGGACCAGCTCCCGTCCACGCACCCGATCGCCGCCGACATCCCCGACATCCGCGCGGTCGAGGTCAACTTCGACGGCATCACCTACGCCAAGGGCGCCAGCGTCCTCAAGCAGCTCGTGGCCTACGTCGGGCGCGACAACTTCCTGGAGGGCGTGCGGCGCTACTTCCGGCGGCACGCGTGGGGCAACACGGTCCTGGCCGATCTCCTCGACGCGCTCGAGGAGACCTCGGGCCGCGACCTGGCGTCCTGGTCGAAGGAGTGGCTGGAGACCGCCGAGGTCAACACGCTGCGCCCGGTGTACGAGGTCGACGGCGACGGGAACTTCACCTCGTTCGCCGTCGCGCAGGAGGCCAAGGAGGACTACCCGACGCTGCGGTCGCACCGCGTCGCGATCGGCCTGTACGACCGCACCCCTGAGGGCATCGTCCGGCGGCGGCGGGTCGAGCTCGACGTGGTGGGCGCGCGCACCGAGGTGCCCGCGCTGGTCGGCGACAAGCGCCCCGACCTGGTGCTGGTCAACGACGACGACCTCACCTACGCCAAGATCCGGCTCGACCCGCACTCACTGGACACGCTCGTCGAGGGCATCGGCGACATCAAGGAGGGGCTGCCCCGCGCCCTGTGCTGGTCGGCGGCGTGGGACATGACCCGCGACGCCGAGATGGCCACCCGCGACTACGTCAAGCTGGTCGTCCGGGGCATCCGCGGCGTCGGCGACATCTCCGTCACCCAGACCCTGCTCCGCCAGGCCCGGACCGCCGTGCAGCAGTACGCCGACCCGGAATGGCGGCCCGAGGGCTTCGCGCTGATGGCGGACGCGCTGCACGAGCTGGCGCTGGACTCCGCCCCCGGTTCCGACCTCCAGCTCGCCTACACGCAGGCGTTCACGGGCGTCGCGACCTCCGCGGAGCACCTGGCGCTCGTCCGCGCCCTGCTGGACGGCTCCACGGTCCTGGACGGCCTCACGGTCGACACCGACCTGCGCTGGTCGCTGCTGCGCCGGCTGGTCGTGACCGGCGAGGCGGGCGAGTCCGAGATCGACGCCGAGCTGAAGCGCGACCCGACCGCCGCGGGCGAGCGGGCAGCCGCGTCCTGCCGGGCCGCGATCCCGGACGCGGGGGCCAAGGCCGCCGCCTGGGAGCGGATCATCGGCGGGACGCTGCCGAACGCGGTCTACCGGGCGACGCTCGGCGGGTTCGTCGAGCCCGAGCAGGCCGACCTGCTGGTGCCGTACGCCGACCGGTACTTCGCCGAGGTCGGCCGGATCTGGACGGAATGGAGCAGCGACATGGCGCAGACGTTCGCCGAGGCCGCCTACCCGTTCCTGGTCGTCGAGCAGTCCACAGTCGACCGCACCGAGTCCTACATCGCCGAGCAGAAGCCGCCTGCCGCGCTGGTCCGGCTCCTGTCGGAGGGCCGCGACGGCGTCGCCCGCGCCTTGCGCGCCCGCGCGAGGGACCGGTCCGCCTGACCCTGACCCGGCCGGACCCGGACCGGGTCCGGCCGGGCCGACCCGCCGTGATCATGTGATCGTTTCCGCCTCGATCGCCTGATCACGGCGGGCCGGGTGGGAGGGTTGAGGCCGTGGAGACCGCGCGGGACGTTCTGACGGCACTGGCGAGACGGCACGCCTTCGGCGATCTGGAGGCCCTGGTCACCGGCGACGGGCTGGCCCCGGCCGCGGCGCCGGTCGCGGCGCTGTGCGCGTTCGGGCAGCGCCTGCTCGATCTGGACGCCGAGGACTTCGGCATGCCCGAGGCCGTCGGCGAGGTCCCCAAGGACCTGCTCGACCGGGCCCGCGCCAGCCGGATGCCGCAGGCCCCCAAGGAGCGCCCGCGCGGCGCGCTGGCCAGCCTGCGCCCTGCCTACTCCCTCCTGCTGGAGGTGATCGCCATCCGCTGGTACCGCCGCGAGATGGCGGCGCTGGTCGCCGCGGTCCACATCGCCAGCGAGTACCTGGCGCTGCTGGCCTGGGAGCCGGTGCTCGGCCACGCGGGCGACCCCGCGCTGCTGGGTGCGTCGGTGGACGGCCCCGGAAGCCGCTTCGGCGCCGCCCTCGAGCCGGGCGCCGAGCGCACCTGCGACCACACCCGTCCAGAGCGTTCGGCCTGCGAGCGCGCCCTCCGCGTCGCCAAGGAGCCCCCTCCGGGCTGGCGCGCCTACCTCGACCGGCAGCACAGCCAGGTCGCCCAGGCGCTCGGCGACTGCGCGTCCCGGTGCCGCACCCCCTGCACGGTGATGGGCCGCATCGACGGCCCGGCCCGCGCCGGGCTCGTCGAGCGCTGCAAGCTGGCGGCCGAGTTCACCGACGGCGCCCTGGTCAGGCTGAGGCACGCGGCCCCCGTCGGACACGGCTTCGGGGTCCCCTCCCCCGAGGAGGTGCAGACGGCCTGGGCCCGCGCCCGCGCGTCCCTGCGGCGCCGGCCCCTCGGCAAGGCCGCCCTGCACGGCACCGACGACGACCCGTACCCGCTGCCGGGGCTGCCCGCGCTGTTCTCGGCCATCGGCGACGCCGAACTCGTCCCCGACAACCTCCTCGACGACGTCAGCAACCGGATCCGCGCCGCCCTCGCCTAACCGGCGTCGGCGGCCCGAGCGGCCCGAGCGGCCCGGCGGCGCGGGCCTGCGGTCACTCGTCCCAGATGGGCGGTTTGCGGTCGATCCAGGGGCGGGCCTCCTCAAGCTGCGCGGCCAGGGAGATGAGCGTGCCCTCGCCGCCGAGCCTCCCCGCGAGCATCACGCCGATGGGCAGGCCGTCGGCGTTCCAGTGCAGCGGGACGTTGACGGCGGGCTGGCCGGAGATGTTGTACGCGGCGCAGAACGGGGTGAACCGCATCTGGCGCTCAAAGTTCTCCTCAGGCTCCTGGTCGTGGAAGTACCCGATGGGCGCGGGCGGCTGCGCGAGGGTCGGGTGCAGGATCGCGTCGAACCCGTTCATCACCGGAAACGCCGTCCGCAGGGCCGCCTGCAACGCGGCGTGCGCTTGGAACAGCTGCGGCGCCGTCACCGCGTGGCCGCGTTCGCGCAGCCAGCGGGTCAGCGGCTGGAGCAGATGCTCGCTCTCCGCAGGGACGGGCGTGAGCGTCGCCATGACGCCCCACAGCAGCACGAAGTGCGGGACCAGCTCGGGGCCCAGCAGGGAGGGCAGCTCGACGACCTCGTGGCCGAGCTCCTCCAGCAGGAGGCCGGCCTCCTCGTACGCCGCGACGCAGTCGGGATGGACCTCTGCCCCTGCCACGGCCGGTTCCCTGCTGCGCGCGATCCGGAGCCGGCCCGGTGGACGGTCGGCGTGCCCGAGGAAGGTCTCCCCCGCCGCGAGCGGTGGCGCGAGGTAGAGGTCGCCCGGCATGGGGCGGGCCATCACGTCCAGCAGCGCGGCGGCGTCGCGCACCGTGCGGGCGATCGGCCCGTTGGCCGACAGGCCGAACAGGTCCGGGACGATCGGCCCCTGGGAGACGCGGCCCCGGGTGGGCTTGATCCCGAACAGGCCGCAGACGCTGCTGGGGATCCGGATCGAGCCGCCCCCGTCGCTGCCCTGGGCCACCGGCGCCAGGCCCGCCGCCACGGCCGCCGCCGCGCCGCCGCTGGAGCCGCCCGCCGACCGGGAGAGGTCCCAGGGGGTGCGGGCGGGCGGCCCGAGCGCGTTCTCGGTGTAACAGGGCAGACCGAATTCGGGGGTGGCGGTCTTACCGAGAAGGACAGAACCTGCTTCCCTCAGGAGCAGTACGACGTTGTCGTCCGCGAACCCGGAGAGTTCGTCAAAAACCTTCGATCCGAACGTCATCCGGACCCCGCGCACCATATTGAGGTCCTTCACCGGGATCGGCACGCCGTGCAGCGGCGGCAGATCGCGCGGATCGGCGGCCTCCCGCACCTGCTTCTCGGCGAGGCGGGCCCGTTCCACCGCCAGTTCGGCGGTCACCGTCGTGTAGGCGCCCACCTGTGGGTTCAGTCGTTCGATACGGTCCAGATAGTGGGCGGCGACCTCGACCGGGGAGAGCTCCCCGGCGCGGATCGCGGCGGCCATGCGGACGGCGCTCAACTCGTGGGTAAGGGTCACAGGGCGGAACGCTAGACGCCGGAGGCGAGACCATCAAAGATGGCATCGAAGGCAACTAACGTACCCAACCAATCCAGCAGATATTCACCCAAATACGGCGACAAAAGTATGAACCCGACACGGCTGGTCGCCGCACCACGGAGTGATTACTCTGCGCACGGAGGATCATGCTCCCCAGCCGAGAGGAATACGGAGCGTCACTCATGGCTATCACGGAGCGGGACGAGACCCAGGAGGAGCGCGGCCAGCCTCAGCAGACCCCCGTCGAACGGCCGACCGAACAGCAGACGTACGGGGACATGCTCAGCGACCCGCAGATCCGCCGCTGGCTCTGGCGGGCCGGCGCGGCGATCGTGATCGGCCTCGTCCTCACGGTCGTCTTCGACATCCGCATCGGGATCACCGGGGCGGTCCTGGCGATCATCGTCGACGTGGTCCGCCGGGCTCGCAAGAGCTCCAGCGTGCCCGCCTGGCAGAAGTCCTCGGCCGCCGAGCGGCGCACCGAGAAGCAGCTCCGGTCCCTGGAACGGAACGGATACCGCGTTCTGCACGCGCGCGCGGTACCCCGTGACGACGAGGGCGTCAGCGACGGCCGGATCGATCACCTGGTGATCGGCCCGAGCGGCGTCTACGCCATCGACTCCGAGAAGTGGGACAAGCGGCTTCCGGTGCGGACCATGTCCCACCGCAAGCTCTTCCACGGCCCCTTCAACAAGAAGGACCGCCTGGACGAGGCCCGGTGGGAGGCCGAGCAGGCCAGCGAGATCATCGGCGGCCAGGTCGGCTTCGAGGTGCCGGTCCAGCCGTCGGTGGCCATCTACGGCCCGTCCATCCCGTGGAAGGTGATGCGGGTCCGGGACGTGGACGTCTACGCGGGCAACCGGGCCCGGTCCTACCTGCGCCGGCGCCCGAAGATCCTGACCGAGACCGACGTCCAGCGCATCTTCCAGGCGGCCGAGGAGGCCCTGCCGCCCAAGTACCCCGAGGAGTGACCGGGCGGGCCCCGCCCGCCCCCGCGCCGGGCTCGCCCCATGGGCCCGGCGTTCCCGATCGTCGGCGACCCGTCCCGCGCGCCCTGCGGGGGCATCGCGGGCCGTTGGTACCATCGAAAGCAGACTCGCCGGCCCCACATGACCTCTGCTGAGCCGGCGGCAGCGCCGCGATCCGCCGCTGCGCAGGTCCGTCCGGGCCCGGTCGCCACGCCCGCCGCATCGGCGCGGACACGGTCGTACGATCGGCAGCACAGCACGTCACAGGTTTGGAGAGGTCTCAGATGCCCCCGCTCAGGTCGCGTACGGTCACCCACGGCAGGAACATGGCGGGCGCCCGCGCGCTCATGCGCGCCAGCGGCGTGGCCCGCGAGGACTTCGGCAAGCCGATCGTCGCGGTGGCCAACAGCTACACCCAGTTCGTCCCCGGCCACGTCCACCTGCGCGAGGTCGGCGACGTCGTGGCCGGCGCGGTGAAGGAGGCCGGCGGCGTCCCCCGCGAGTTCAACACGATCGCGGTCGACGACGGCATCGCCATGGGCCACGGCGGGATGCTCTACTCGCTGCCCTCCCGCGAGCTGATCGCCGACGCGATCGAGTACATGGTGAACGCGCACTGCGCCGACGCGCTGATCTGCGTCTCCAACTGCGACAAGATCACGCCGGGGATGCTGCTGGCCGCGCTGCGGCTCAACATCCCGACGGTCTTCGTCTCCGGCGGCCCGATGGAGGCCGGCAAGCCGGTCGAGGGCGTGCTGGGCGGCAACAAGCTCGACCTGATCGACCCGATCATCGCCTCCGCCGACGCCTCGGTCGCCGCCGACAAGCTGACCGAGCTGGAGGAGAGCGCCTGCCCGACCTGCGGCTCCTGCTCGGGCATGTTCACCGCCAACTCGATGAACTGCCTGACCGAGGCGATCGGGCTCGCGCTGCCCGGCAACGGCACCGTGCTGGCCACCCACACCGCCCGCAGGCGCCTGTACGAGGACGCCGGCCGCGCGGTCGTCGACGTCGCCCGCCGCTACTACGAGCAGGACGACGCGTCCGTCCTGCCGCTGAACATCGCCACCCGGGACGCGTTCGAGAACGCCATGGTGCTCGACATCGCCATGGGCGGCTCGACCAACACGATCCTGCACCTGCTGGCCGCCGCCTACGAGGGCGGCGTCGACTTCGGCCTCAAGGAGATCGACGAGCTGTCCCGGCGGGTGCCGTGCATCTGCAAGCTCGCCCCGGCCACCCCCGAATACCACGTCGAGGACTGCCACCGCGCGGGCGGCATCCCCGCGATGCTGGGCGAGCTCGACCGCGCCGGGCTGCTGCACCGCTCGGTGACCTCGGTCCACTCCGCCTCGCTGACCGAGCACCTCGCCAAGTGGGACGTGCGGTCGCCCGACGTCCTCCCGGAGGCCGTGGAGATGTTCCACGCCGCGCCGGGCGGGGTCCGCACCACCTCGGCGTTCAGCCAGAGCGCGCGCTGGGAGGAGCTCGACCTCGACCGCGAGAACGGCTGCATCCGCGAGGCGGAGCACGCCTACACTACCGACGGCGGCCTGGCGGTGCTGCGCGGCAACATCGCGCCCGAGGGCGCCATCGTCAAGACCGCGGGCGTCGACGAGGAGCTGCTCACCTTCACCGGCCCGGCGGTGGTCTTCGAGTGCGAGGACGACGCGGTCGAGGGCATCCTCGGCGACAAGGTCAAGGCCGGCGACGTGGTGGTCATCCGCTACGAGGGCCCCAAGGGCGGACCCGGCATGCAGGAGATGCTCTACCCGACCAGCTTCCTCAAGGGCCGCGGGCTCGGGAAGTCCTGCGCGCTGGTCACCGACGGCCGGTTCTCCGGCGGCACCAGCGGCCTGTCGATCGGGCACGCCTCCCCCGAGGCCGCGGGCGGCGGCATCATCGCCCTGGTCCAGGACGGCGACCGGATCGTGATCGACATCCCGAACCGCTCGCTGGAGCTGGACGTCCCGCAGGACGAGCTGGCGGCCCGCCGCGAGCGGCTCCTCGCCGAGCTGGGCGGCTACCGTCCGCGCGACCGCCAGCGCACGGTGAGCGCCGCCCTACAGGCGTACGCGGCGATGGCGACCTCGGCCTCCACCGGCGCGGCCCGCGACGTGGGCCAGCTCTCCCGCGGCTGACCGCCGTCCCGGCGCGCAACCGGAACCCGCGCACACCGGAACCCGCGCAGGCCGTCATCGGACGGTCGGCGCGGGTTCCTCCGTCAGCGCTCCCGGGCACCCGGGGGGCCGCCGGTCCTCCGGCCGGTGGGGTCAGCCGCAGCAGCCCCCGCCGCAGCAACCGCCTCCGCCGCCGCTCGGCGGCGCCGGGGCCGGGGCTCGGCCCGTCCCCGTGACGGCCACCGTGGACAGCAGCTTGACGGTGTCGTCGTGGCCGTCGGGGCAGGGCGCCGGGTCGGACGCCTCGATCATCGGGCGGGACACCTCGAACGTGGACCCGCAGGCGCGGCATCGATAGTCATAGCGTGGCACCCGTCCAGGATACGGGCGCCCGCCCCGCCTGCGACAGCCCGCGGGGACGGGCGGGAGCGATCAGGCGGCGGGCTGGGTGACGTAGGGGGCCCACTGAGGGTCGCCGTCGTTGATGACGCCGATGAGCCGCCAGTGCGCGCCGCGCGGCACGCCCGGCGTGACGGTGAGCGTCCAGCCGAGCTCGTCGAGGAGCCGGTCGGCCTTGCTGTGGTTGCACGGCATGCAGGAGGCGACGCAGTTCTCCCAGACGTGCATGCCGCCGCGGCTGCGCGGCTGGACGTGATCGATGGTCTCGGCGCGCCGGCCGCAGTAGACGCACCGGAAGTTGTCGCGCCGCATCAGCGCCGCCCGGGTGAGCGGGACCCGCGTCCGGAACGGGATCCGCACGTAGCGGCGGAGCCTGATCACCGAGGGGACCTCGATCGACACCGCGGCCGAGTGCAGGACGGCGCCGGAGGTGTCGTGATGGACGACCTCCGCCTTCTCCCTGAGCACGAGGCACACCGCCCGCCGGAGCGGGAGCGTCGTGAGTGGTTCGTACGTCGCGTTCAGGAGAAGGACCTGTCGCATCAGAGGCCCTCCACCGGGCTGTGGGCTCCGATAGCCTCGGCGGGCGCGGCTGAGCGCGCCTCGTACCGAGGCCGGAGTATCGTCTCCGGCACCTGCGCACCCGCCATGAGGACCTCCCCAGGGGCGAATCGACCCGAATTCAGTGTGGCGTCTGGAGGAGGCCGTCCGCTACCCCATTTCCTCCCCACAAGCCCGCCCGATCGAACGCGGAACGGCCCCCGGCGTCACGGGATGTGGCCCCAGGAGCCGTCCAAATCGCCTTATTCCACAGGCTTCTGGACTACCTGCCCTGCGGCGCCGCCCCCGGCCGGGCGCCCTGCCACCAGGTCAATCGTCCGCTGATCCGCACGCCGTCCTTGGCGTCCGCCGGAATCCGGGCGGTCAGCGAACCGCGCCTCGACCGCCCCGCCCGGAGCACGCCGTAGTCGCACCTGACCGACGCGCGCAGCGTCCGGCAGGGTGCGGCGACCGCGACGATCTTGAGCCGCGGCCTCAGCCGGTGGACGAGCACGACCCTCTCGACCCCGCGCTTGCCGGTGTTGCGCACCGTCCACGTCCAGGTGACCCGGTCGCCGGCGCCGGAGACCTTCGGCGCGGAGTAGCCGAGCTTCACCTTCGCGGCCTGCGTGGCAGCGGCCTGTACGGGTGCGGCCTGTACGGGTGCGGCCTGTACGGCGGCGACCCGCGTGGCTGTGGCCTGCCTGGCGGCGGCCTGTGCGGGCTGGCCCGGCGTGAGCAGCGCCGCCCCCAGCGCCGCGACGCCGACGGCGGCGGCCCGACCCGGCGCGCGCCCGCCGGCGATGATGCTCTTCATGATCAACCCCCGTTGGAAAAGAGCCCACTGATCATCGCCACTTCTACCGAAGAAGCCCCCCGCGTTCACCTCGCCACACACACCGCCGCGCGACGGTCCGCGCCCCCCGCCGGCCGGGCGGGTCGTTCCTCCTGGTAAAGGCTGGTACCTGCGGCCCGCCCGGCGGCGGGCGCGGGCGGGTCCGCGGGGCCAATACAGTGCTGGTCATGAGCCGACCGCCGTACCCGCCCGCGCCACGCCAGGACACCTCCGACGTACTCCACGGTCACCGCGTGACCGACCCGTACCGGTGGCTCGAGGACCGGCAGGCCGACGACACCGAGAAGTGGCTGGCCGCCCAGGACCGTCTCTTCCACGAGACCGTGGACGCCCTCCCGGGCCGCGACCGGCTGCGCGCCCGGCTCGGCGAGCTGCTCGGCGCCGGAAGCGTCGGCTCACCCGTCTGGCGCGGCGACCGGCGGTTCTTCACCCGCCGCACCGCCGAGCAGGAGCACCCCGTGCTGTACACCGTCGACCCGGACGGCGACGGGACGGAACGGGCGCTGGTCGACCCGATGGCGATCGACCCCGACGGCACCACCACGCTCGACGGCTGGCAGCCCGACAGGGAAGGCCGCCGGCTCGCCTACAAGGTCTCGCACGGCGGCGACGAGGAGTCGCTCCTCTACGTGATCGACGTCGCGACCGGCAAGCGCGTCGACGGCCCGATCGACCGGGTCCGCGAATCGTCGGTCGCGTGGCTGCCCGGCGGCGAGGCGTTCTTCTACGTGCGCCGGCTGCCGGTGAGCGCCGTCCCCGAGGGCGAGGAGCAGCACCACCGCCGCGTCTACCTGCACCAGGTCGGCGCCGCGCCCGACTCCGAGGACGTCCTGATCTTCGGCGCCGGCCGGGACAAGACCAACTACTACGGCGTCGGGGTCAGCCGCGACGGCCGCTGGCTCACGATCTCCTCCTCCCAGGGCACCGCCCCCCGCAACGACCTGTGGATCGCCGACCTGTCCGCCTCGTCCCCCGAGCGGCCCGAGTTGCGCGCCGTCCAGGAGGGCGTCGACGCCGAGACGGGCCTGCACGTCGGACGCGACGGGCGCGCGTACGTCTTCACCGACCGCGACGCCCCGCGGTCCCGGCTCTGCGTCACCGACCCCGCGGACCCCGGATACGAGACCTGGCGCGACCTGATCCCGGAGGACCCCGAGGCGGTGCTCACCGACTTCGCGCTCCTGGACGACGTGCTGCTCGCCGGCTGGACCCGGCACGCGATCAGCGAGATCACCGTCCACGACCCGGCCACCGGCGAACGCCTCGGCACGGTGCCGACCCCCGGGCTCGGCACGATCGGCGGCATCATCGAACGCCCCGAGGGCGGCCACGAGGCGTGGTTCGGCTACACCGACCACACCACCCCGTCCGCGGTGCTGCGCTACGACTCCCGCACCGGCGAGACGACCCCGTGGGCTGCCGCGCCCGGCACCGTCGAGGTCCCCCGGATCGACACCCGCCAGGTCGTCTACACCTCCGCCGACGGCACCGAGGTCCGGATGCTGGTGGCCTCCCGTCCGGGCGACTCGGGCCCGCGCCCCGCCATCCTGTACGGCTACGGCGGCTTCAACATCCCGCTCACCCCCGCGTACTCGGCGAGCATCCTGACCTGGGTGGAGGCGGGCGGCGTGTACGCGATCGCCAACCTGCGCGGCGGCTCCGAGGAGGGCGAGGAGTGGCACCGCGCCGGCATGCGCGAGCGCAAGCAGAACGTCTTCGACGACTTCCACGCCGCGGCCGAGAAGCTGATCGCCGACGGCCTCACCGCCGCGGACCGGCTCACGATCTCCGGCGGCTCCAACGGCGGGCTGCTGGTCGGGGCCGCGCTCACCCAGCGCCCGGGCCTCTACCGCGCGGTGATCTGCTCGGCGCCGCTGCTCGACATGGTGCGGTACGAGCGGTTCGGGCTCGGCCAGACCTGGAACGACGAGTACGGCACCGCGGGCGACCCCGCCGAGTTCGAGTGGCTGCTGTCGTACTCGCCCTACCATCACGTCCGCGAGGGGATCGCCTACCCCGCCACCCTGTTCACCCTCTTCGACAGCGACACCCGCGTGGACCCCCTGCACGCCCGCAAGATGTGCGCCGCGCTCCAGCACGCGACCGCCTCGGACCGGCCGATCCTGCTGCGCAACGAGGCCGAGGTGGGGCACGCCGCCCGGTCGGTGAGCCGGTCGGTCGACCTGATGGTCGACACGCTCTCGTTCTCCGCGGCGCAGACCGGGCTGGACCTGAGGTCCGCGTCACATCCGACGGCAGCACCGTTCGACACGTGATCCAATAGCGGGGTGAGCCCCTCCCTGGCGCAGAGCCCGCCCGTGCTGGACCGGATCGCCTTGCTCCTGGACGGCCCGCCCGCCGATCCGGACCGGTCGGCGGGCTACCTCGACCTGCTCGGCCCCGCCGCCGGGCCCGCCCCGACGCCGGCCCAGTCGGTCATGCAGTCGAGGTTCCTGCCGCGCGTGTACGAGCGGATCTGGCGCCCGGTCGGGTTCAACCTCGCCAAGGGGTGGCCGCTCGGCCCGGACACCGCCGCCGAGCACGCCCTGGCCCGCGACTGGCTCGGCCTCGGCCGTCCCGGCTCGGCCGGCCGCCCGGACGCGACCGTCCTGGACGTGGCCTGCGGCCCGGGCAACGTCACCCGGGCGCTGGCCGCGGGAGTGTCCGCCGGGGGCCTGGTCGTCGGCCTGGACGCCGCCGCCACCATGCTCGCCCGCGCCGCGTCCGAGGCCACCGCGTCCGTGTCCGCCACCGTCGAGACCACCGCCGAGGCCACGGTCCGGCCGGGTTCCGGGAGGGGCGCCGATCCGCGGGGTGCCGAGATCGGGTACGTCCGCGGCGACGCCGTCCACCTGCCGTTCCTGGACGCGACGTTCGACGCCGTCTGCTGCTTCGGCGCGCTCTACCTGTTCGACGATCCCTGGGCGGCGATCGACAGCATGACCCGGGTGCTCAAGCCCGGCGGCCGGCTGGTCGTCCTCACCACCCGGCGGCCGGCGCTCCCGGTCTCCCGCCTGGGCACTGAGCTGATCGGCCGGGCCGCGGGCGTCACCATGTTCGGCGACCGCGAGGTCGTCCGGGCCCTCACCGAGCGGGGCTTCAGCGACGTCCGGCGGCGCCGCTACCCGCTGATGCAGCTCGCCGGCGCCCGCCGCCCCTGACCGCGGCCCGGCCCGCAGCCCCGAAACCCCGCTCGCATCGCCCCCGAGACGATGCGAGCGGGGGCCGTCATCGGCTCGTCAGCGGAGCGGCTTCTCGATGTGGATGTTGGTGATGCCGCCGATCATCTCGCGCCTGGTCTCCTTCCAGCCGAACTTGCGGTAGAGCGCGAGCGCCGGGCCCTGGAGCTCGGTGGTGTCGGCCCGCAGGACCCGGTAGCCGTACTCGCCGGCACGTTCCTCCAGGGCGCGGACCATGGCCGCGCCATAGCCGCGCCGCTGGGCGGCGGGACGGACGCGCAGCCGCACCATCTCGACCACGTCGAGCACGGGACTGCCGGGCGCGTAGCCGCCGTACGCCCGCGCGCTGCCGCCGGGGATCAGGTCGGCCCGGCGCAGGCCGCCCATGGCGACGATGCGTCCGGCCACCTCGCCGACGATGAACTCCCCGTCGTTGCGGAGGTAGATGTCCTCCATCCGGAAGAAGTCGTGGTCGTAGTAGACGCCGTCGCCGGGACGCAGGCCCACCTGGGCCAGTCCCTCTCGGTGCAGGTCGAGGACGGTGGCGTGGTCGGCGGCGTGGTAGCGCCGCAGGCGCAGGTCGGCGAAGGCCCATGCGGGCGGCTCCGCCTGGAGCCGGACCAGGGTCCGCGCCCCCTTGGCGGGATCGCTCCGCCACGGGGCGCCGTCGGGCGTTCCCATGACCGGGTCAGACCTGCTCGGAGGGCGGGACGGCGGGGGCCTGCTGGGTCGGGCTCTTGCTCCATGGGCCGGCCAGCGCCTCGTAGAAGTCCTTGAGCGCCGGGATCTCGCCGTGCTTGGCGTTCACCGCGGCGCCGATTTGGCGGGCCCGGTGGACCAGGATGTCGGAGCGGTGCTCGGGCGGCAGTTCCAGGATGGCCTCCTGGCCCGCGGTCAGCGCCGCCTCCGGATGTCCGGCGTGCAGCTTGCAGGAGGCGCGGTCGAGCCGCACCAGCGTCAGGTCGACCCGGTCGGACGGGGCGTACAGCGTGAGCGCGTGGCTCAGCACCTCGTCGCCGTGCCGGTGGTCGCCGAGGCTGGTGAAGGTGTCGCCCTCGTAGAAGGCCATCTGCCGGTCGGTGAAGCCGAACACCAGGTCGTTGGTGTCGGCCTTGGAGAGCTGATCGAAGACCGCCCTGCCGCGCACCAGCGCGCGGCGGGCGCCCGGCGCGGCGTCGCCGCGTCCGCGCATGGCCAGCATGCCGAGCGCGCGGGCCTCGACGGCCGGCGCCATCGCCGCCGCGACCCCGGGCGTGCGTCCGGCCAGGTCCTGGGCCTTGCGGGCCAGGTGCAGCGCCTCGCGCGGATCGCCGTAGTACATCGGCACCAGGGACTCGCGGACGGTGACCCAGGCGCGCAGCCCGCGGTCGTTGGTCTCGTCGGCGGCGGACCGGGCGGTACGGAAGAACGACCGGGCCAGCCGGTGGTCGCCCAGGTTGATCATGATCAGCCCGGACAGCCCGGACAGCTGGGCGGCGATCCGGCACAGCCGTTCCTGGAGCTCGACCGGCTGCCGCTTGTCGCACATGCGGCGCACCTCGCTGAAGTCCAGCAGCACGTCGCACAGCAGCCGCAGCGAGGGGGTCGCCTGGTACTGCTGGCCGTAGCCGAAGGTGGTCTCCTCCCACTGGTCGAGCATCGTCGGCGACACCGTCGCGCTGACCAGGGTGTCGTCCATCTTGCGACGAAGGTTGTCGACCGCCCCGAGGAACTGGCCGTCGAGCGCCACGCCCGCTCCGGCCAGGAGTTGCAGAAGTGTCCTGCGAAGCACGATGTCCTCCTCTCCCACATCGATGGAGATGGGACCCGCGGCGCGGTCGAGTCCCCGAACTTCGTTGACTGGCATCCAGTTGCGGTCGTCGGGCCTGGTGACGACCGCCCCGATCAGCGGTTCGGGCTCCCGCTCCGGCCGCCGCTCCGATCCCCGCCGGGGGGAGGCGGGAGCGGCGCCCGGCCGGACCGCGTGGCCGCGGCCGCAGATGCAGGGGCCCTGGTAGCCGAGGTCGTCGGGTTCGACCCGGTAGACGGCGCAGAGGTAGTGCAGGTACGCGGGCCCGGGCCGCTTGTAGGCGCTCTCGTACGCCGACAGCAGCGTCTCCCCGAGCCGGGGCGGCGGTTTGCCGTCGATCTCGTACAGCGCTCTGACCTGGGCCACGATGTCGGACAGCGAGACACCGTGCGAAAGGCGGTGCGCCTTGACCTTGCTGGTTCCGAAAAGGGGACCGCATTGGTCGTGGATATCGCGGGCGATGTCCACGGCACAGCGCCCCCGTGCCAGACCGCTAGCACGGATCGTTCGCGCTATCTCCGTCTCTTTGCGAGGGGGGTCCGACATCGATTCCGGCCTCCTCACCGCTGAGCCCGGTCGCCGGCCCCGGCCACGGGACCCGCTGCCGGCCACGGCGACCGGGTTGCTGGATGGCCACGAGAGATAATCTCTCGCGCACGCAGCGTAACCCTACGGAGGGGGCTGGCCAAGCCATTCCCGGGAAAGGGAAGGGCCTCGGGTGCACCCTCAGATCCTTGGGTAGAGATTCTTCCTCCCAAGGAGGACGAACCTCCTCCCGAAGTGGGGTAATCCCCCGCTTCGGCGGACAGCCGTGCCCTTGACCGAGCACCGTGAGAGTTGCAACTCTCGCCGGGAGTGACCGGACGCATCCGGAGCGTCCGATCAAGGAGCGCCCCTCGGCCGCGGCCCGGCGGGGACGGCGACGATCGCACGGGAACGCCGGAGCAGTCCTCGCAGCACGACGATGGAGGGGGTGCGCAGGTGGTCAGCGACATACGCGTCGGCTTCCTCGAGAAGCTGGAGCACGAGCTCGACACGCGCGGGCTCGTGGCCCGCGTGGTCCGGACCAGATCGGGACCGGCCTTCCTTCGGGTGGTCAACCCGGACGCGGCGAGCCTGGCCGAGGATGTGACGTGCGCGCCGGCTCCGGAGACGCACGATCACTACTACTGGTGGTCCTGGGGCGAGCGCATGCACCGGGTGGACGACCCGGGGGGCGCCGCGCTGAAGCTGGCCCGCGTCCTCGAGCCGCTGCGGCGCGAGAGATGCGAACGCCGCGAAGCACGGGACCCGCGGGACGCCTGGGGCTCGCGCGAGACCCGGGACGTCCGGGGCGCGCGGGACGGCCGGGACGCGCACAGGTTCGAGGCCCGGGGGCTGGAGCCGCATGGCGCGGCCCCGACGAGAGAGTGGCCGCCGGGCCACCCCTAGAGCCGGACGTGCCCCGCGGGCCGTGGCCGGAACGGCGCGGCAGCCGCGGACCCCGCGGGGCACGTTCGTTCCCCGGCGCGCCCGCGGCCGGACGAACCGCGCACCGGCGCGGGACGGCCGCGATGAACCCGCCGCGGGCCCGGTGCGGTCCCCCCTCACCAGGCCCGCGGCATCCGGGCAGGCCCGCCCCGGCCGGGTCGCTGCACATCGCCCCGCGGCGTACGAACCGCTCGTCACCGTCCTCTACGATCGGGCTCGTACCGCCGCGGACGCACGGCGATGTGCAGCGACACCCACAACCGGCCGGGGAGGGTCTGCCCCATGTCACTC
Organism: Actinomadura xylanilytica; assembly: GCF_030283145.1. Classification (GTDB taxonomy): domain Bacteria; phylum Actinomycetota; class Actinomycetes; order Streptosporangiales; family Streptosporangiaceae; genus Spirillospora; species Spirillospora xylanilytica. The sequence continues at coordinate 108,337 of NZ_JASNWE010000007.1, read as the reverse complement.
GCTCTCGACGCCGCGATGCCCTGGATGCAGGACGGAACGCCCGAGAAGGCGTGCGTCACCAAGCACCCCAGCATCGGTTGCCGGATGGCCTGGAACATGTCGCACAACGAGGGGTTCACCCGCTTCTTCAACACCTGGCTCGACAAGCCGCTCGGCACGCTGTTCCTGATCGTGCTGACCTTCATGATCGCGCTGCTGCTGCGCCGGCTCACGCACCGGATGATCACTCAGATCACGCTCCGGATGGCCGAGGGCACGATGGCCGAGAAGGTGCGCGAGCGCAACCGCACCGCCTTCGACGGCAGCCCCGCCCTGCTCAACCAGCGGCGGGCGCAGCGCGCCAAGACCCTCGGCTCGGTGCTGCGGTCGATCGCCTCGGTGGTGATCCTCGGCACCGCGATGTTCAGCATCCTGGGCTCGCTCGGCCTCAATCTGGCGCCCATCCTGGCCAGCGCCAGCGTGATCGGCGTCGCGGTCGGCTTCGGCGCGCAGAACATCGTCAAGGACCTGCTGGCCGGGCTGTTCATGCTGCTGGAGGACCAGTACGGGGTCGGCGACGTGATCGACGTCGGCGGCGCCAAGGGGACGGTCGAGGCCGTCACCCTGCGGGTCACCCGGATGCGCGACGTCAACGGCGTCGTCTGGTACGTCCCGAACGGCGAGATCAAAAAGGTCGGCAACGAGTCCCAGAACTGGGGCCGGGCCGTCCTGGACATCCCGGTGGACATCCAGGAGGACACCGAGAAGGTCAAGCGGATCCTCCAGACCGTCGCCGACGAGATGGCCGCCACCCCCAAGTGGCAGAGCGTCATCCTGGAGGAGCCGTCGGTCTGGGGCGTGCAGTCGCTGGGCGGCGACGCGCTGGTCATCCGGATCGTCCTCAAGACCGCCCCGGGCCGGCAGGGCGACGTGGCCCGGCAGCTGCGCGAGCGCGTCAAGCGCGCGTTCGACGACGCCGGCGTCTCGGTCGCCACCCCCTCCGCCGCGTCCTGAGCCCGGTCCCGAGCCGGGCCCGGAGCCCGCGTCCGGACGATCTTCGGCGGCGAGGCTCCGGAGCGTCCCGCCGGGCCGTCCGGGTTCGCCGATCAAGGTGACCGATCCCGCATCGGGAGGGCGCCCGTCTCACATAGAGTGGGGACCGTTATGGCTCATGAAGTGACGTTCTACGAAGCGGTCGGCGGTGAGGAGACCTTCCGGCGGCTGGTCCACCGCTTCTACCAGGGGGTCGCCGGCGACCCCCTGCTGCGCCCCCTGTACCCGGAGGAGGATCTCGGCCCCGCCGAGGACCGGCTCCGGCTCTTCCTGATCCAGTACTGGGGCGGCCCCAACACCTACAGCCGGGAGCGCGGGCATCCCCGGCTGCGGATGCGGCACGTGCCGTTCGTGATCGGCGAGCCCGAGCGCGCGGCCTGGATGCGGCACATGCGCGCGGCGGTGGACGAGCTGAAGCTCCCCGAGGAGCTCGACGAGAAGCTCTGGAACTACTTCACGATGGCCGCGCGGAGCATGGTGAACGCCCCGTCATAACCGGGTAGATCGGCATGTATGACGCTGACCCCCTGGTGGCGCAATGCCGTCGTGTACGAGGTGTACGTCCGCAGTTTCGCCGACGCGGACGGTGACGGTGAGGGTGATCTGCGCGGGGTGCGGTCCCGGCTGGGCCACCTCCGCCACCTGGGTGTGGACGCCCTCTGGCTCACCCCGTTCTACCGCTCCCCCCTGGCCGACGGCGGCTACGACGTCGCCGACTACCGCGCGGTCGATCCGCGGTTCGGGTCGCTCGGCGACTTCGACGACCTGGTCGCCGCCGCGCACGGGCACGGACTCCGCCTGATCGTCGACATCGTCCCCAACCACACCTCCGACCGGCACCGCTGGTTCCAGGAGGCGCTGGCCTCGCCGCCCGGCTCGCCGGCCCGCGACCGCTACCTCTTCCGCCCGGGCGGACCGGCGGGCCCGGCTGGCGCGGCGGGCCCAGCCGGCGCGGCCGAGGGGCCGCCCAACGACTGGCCCTCGGCGTTCGGCGGGCCGGCCTGGACGCGGCTGCCAGACGGCGAGTGGTACCTGCACCTCTACACCCCCGAGCAGCCGGACCTCAACTGGCGCAACCCCGAGGTGCGGCGGGAGTTCGAGGACATCCTGCGGTTCTGGCTCGACCGCGGGGTGGACGGCTTCCGCATCGACGTCGCCGCCGGCCTGTTCAAGGACGGGACGTACGGCGATCTCGGCGGCCGGGACCGGCGCGCGCTGCACGGCCCGGTCTACGCCCGGTCGGAGATCCACCCGGTGTACCGGGCCTGGCGGCGCATCCTGGACGAGTACGACGGCGACCGGATGGCAATCGGCGAGGTCTGGACCGAGGGTCCCGAGGACCTCGCGCTCTACCTGCGTCCGGACGAGCTCCACCAGGTGTTCCAGTTCGACCTCCAGCTCGCGCCGTGGTCGGCGCCGGCGTTCCGGAACGTGGTCGCCTCGGCGCTGGCGGCCGTCGCGGGGGCCGGCGCGGCACCGACCTGGGTGCTGTCGAGCCACGACTCCGTCCGGCACGTGACCCGGTACGGGCGGCCGGGGAGCGCGCCCGGCCTCGGTCCGGCGCGGGCGCGGGCGGCGCTGCCGTTCATGCTGGCGCTCCCCGGCTCGGCCTACCTCTACCAGGGCGAGGAGCTCGGCCTGCCCGAAGTGACCGATCTGCCGGACGCCGCCCGCCAGGATCCGATCTGGACGCAGAGCGCGGGCGGGGAGCCGGGCCGCGACGGCTGCCGCGTCCCGCTGCCGTGGTCGGGGAAGACCGAGCCGTACGGTTTCTCGGCCGACGGCGTCCGGCCCTGGCTGCCGATGCCCGCCGGCTGGGCGGCGCTGACCGCCGAGGCACAGGCCCCGGACCCGGCGTCCACGCTGTCGTTCTACCGCGAGGCCCTGGCGCGGCGCCGGCTGCTGACGGCCGACCTGCCGGACGGCGTGGAGTGGCTGGACTCCCCCGAGACCGCACTGATCTTCCGGCGCGGACCGTTCGCCTGCGCCCTCAACTGCGGCGAGGACCCGGTGCGAATGCCGTCCGGCAGCGTCCTGCTGACCAGCGCGCCGCTGCACGGCGACCTGCTGGCGGGCAACTCCTCGGCCTGGCTCGTCCCGTCCGGCTGAGAGCCGGTCGAGACCACGGCGCGAACCCCGGCGGCGTGCCGCCTCCCGGAAGGGAACGGCACGCCGCGGGCCTGCGTGGCGCGGTTACAGCGGCGGGCGCTGCAACTGGAGCGGGTCGACGGCGTCGGACGGGACGTTGCTGAACGCCTGCGCGTCCGGCTTCACGTCCGCCCACCGCAGCAGGTCGGAGACCGCCTTGGTGCGCTGCGCGTCCGGCAGCTTCTCGATCAGCTTGCCGCTGTGGTTCATGCCCGGCGCGGTGTAGACGGCCGAGTCGCGGCTGCCCTCGCCCAGCCGGAACGGCTCGGCGCCCCACGGGTCGTTCGCCCCGTACAGGAACAGCATCCGGCTCCCGTGGCCGCGCACCCAGGCGTCGATGTCGCGCATCGCCGTGCCGCCGTCGAAGCGCATCGGGATGCTCTTCGGGACGTAGGTGCGGGCCTTGTAGCTGTCCTCGTGACGCAGCAGCGGGCGCAGGCTCGTGAACTGCGGCTTCGGCCAGCCGAGCTGCGTCCCCGCCTGGTAGTAGTACGGAACGTAGGGGGCCAGGCCCTGGTCGGTGTAGTACGACAGTCCGGAGATCGTGTCGAGCGTCTTGTAGATCTCGTCATCGGAGGCGTTCACCGCGGGCAGGGTCGCGCAGTCCGCTTGCAGGCTGTACTGCCAGAAGCCCCATTCGTAGTCCATGACGGAGTTCTCGAAGGCGCGGTCGGGCGTGCGCAGCGTGGAGAAGGTCCAGCCGTTCTCGGCGGCGTCGGCCTTGAAACGCTGGAGCATCGCGGGGCGCCGCTTGAGGAACTCGCGGGCCAGCGACTTCACGTGGACGCGGCATTCCGGGTCGCTGCCGACCTTGGCGAAGAACCGGTCGTAGGCGCTGTCCTCGTCGTTCTTCACGTCGTTCGGCGCCACGTAGACCACGCTGCCGTCGACGTCGCGGGGGTAGAAGCGCTTGTGGTAGACGGCGGTCATGCCGCCCTTGCTCGCGCCGGTGGAGATCCACCGGGTCCGGTAGATCCGCTTCAGCGCCCCGATGATCCGGTGCTCGTCGGTGGCCGCCTGCCAGATCGTGTCCTTCTTCCAGTCGGCCGGCTCGGGCCTGGACGGGGTGAAGTAGCGGTACTCGACCGAGATCTGGTTGCCGTCGACCAGCGCCGCCGGCTCGCTCTTGAACATCGTCTCGGGGGTGTCGTAGCCGCTGGTGTACAGCACCATCGGCCGATCGTCCGCCTTGTGCTGCAACATGATCCGCTGCTCGAACCACGGTCCCTTGGGCTTGCGGTGGTCGACCGGCTGCCGGTACTGGAGCCAGAACCACCGGTAGCCGGGCAGCGTGGAGGTCTTCTCCGTCACCGTCATGCCGGGAATCGCCTTGAGCCGGGCCGCGATGTCGTCCGGGGCACCGGGAACGGCCGCCCGGGCCGTGGTGCCGGCACCGGTGACTCCCGCGGCGAGCAGCAGGGCCATCGCTCCTCGTGTGAAGCGCCGCATCTTCCCCCTTCCACGTGGGATCTCCACAATTCGCGTCGTGACCTTAAAGGGAGAAAGGCACCCAGAACGAATCCCTGTCGGGCTTGTTACTGATCCGTGACGAGTCGCGCCCGCCGGACGTCCTGGGTACTACCCCAGGTCGGGGCGGGGGAAGAGGGACACTCCGTCGTCCCATGGGGCCAGCCGCTCGAAGACGCGCTCGTCGTGCCAGCGGCCCTCAGCGTAGAAATGCCGCCGGGCGGTGCCGACCAGCCTGAAACCGTTGTGGTCGAGCACCCGCTGCGAGGCGAGGTTGTCGACCCGGGTGCAGGCCTCCACCCGGTGCAGCCGCAGATGCCGGAAGGCCAGGTCGAGCACCTGCCGCACCGCCTCGGTCGCGACCCCGCGGCCGGTGTGCGCGCGCGCCACCCAGTACCCGACGAGGCAGCTCTGCATGGGGCCGCGCAGGATGTTGTCGAGCGTGACCCTCCCGGCGACCGCCCCGTCCACCAGCACGACGCCCGGCCACAGCTTCCGCGCGGCCTGCGCCTCAAGGAGGCCGCGAAGGTCGTCGGTCTGCCCCTTGGGGGTGAAGAAGGAGTCGTCCCGCTCCGGTACCCAGCGGCGCAGATGGTCGCGGTCGGCCTGGTAGAGCCGGACGAGGGGCGCGGCGTCGTCCAGCCGCGCGCCGCGGATCCCGACCGTCGCGGGCATGTCGCCCTCCTGCCCGTGACCTCCGACGCCACCCGGACCGGGGACGGTCCACGGTCAGGATACCGATCGGGATGCAGCGGGGACCGTCAGGCCGCGGGTGCCATGTAGCGGCCGATGAACGCGCGCTCCTGCGGGGTGAAGCGGCGCAGCCGGCCGGCCTCCACGTCGAACGCGACCAGGGTCGAGGTGGCGGTCACGTACACGTTCTCGTCGTCGCGCACCTCGTAGGCGAGCTTGAACGAGGCGGCGCGGGCCTCGGTGACCCACGTCTCCACCCGGACCGGGTGGACGGTCGGCAGCAGCGGCAGCCTGTAGTCGACCTCGTGCCGCGAGATCACCATGCCGCGGACCGGCTGCTCCCCCTTGCGCACCGGGTCGCCGTGGAGCATCTCCAGCCGCGCGTCCTCCAGGTAGCCGACGAACTTGACGTTGTTGACATGTCCCTGGGAGTCGATGTCGCCGAACCGGAGGTGGAACTCGTAGACGTGCCTGTACTCGGCCGCGGGCAGGTCGGTGTGCTGCATGTCCTCGCCTGGGGGTCGGTGACGTGGGGGAACGGTCGCGCCGATGCTACCCGCCGCCCCGCCCGCGGGAGGCCACCGGCCGGACGCCCCGCGCGCAGGGGAAACCGGCGACCGCGCGGACCCGGTGACCACCCATACGAAAGCCGGCCGCCGTGCGGATCACTCCGCACGGCCGCCGGCCCCGGTGCCTCAGCGGGTCAGCTTGCGGTGCGTGACCCGGTGCGGACGGGCGGCGTCGGCGCCCAGCCGGTCGATCTTGTTCTTCTCGTAGTCGGCGTAGTTGCCCTCGAACCAGAACCACTGGGAGCCCTCTTCCCACGCCAGGATGTGCGTGGCGATGCGGTCGAGGAACCAGCGGTCGTGCGAGGTGATGACGGCGCAGCCGGGGAACTCCAGCAGCGCGTTCTCCAGGCTGGAGAGCGTCTCGGTGTCGAGGTCGTTGGTGGGCTCGTCCAGCAGCAGCACGTTGCCGCCCTGCTTGAGGGTCAGCGCCAGGTTGAGCCGGTTGCGCTCACCGCCCGACAGCACGCCCGCGGGCTTCTGCTGGTCGGGGCCCTTGAACCCGAACGCCGCCACGTAGGCCCGCGAGGGCATCTCGACCTGGCCGACGTTGATGTGGTCGAGCCCGTCGGAGACGACCTGCCACACGTTCTTCTTCGGGTCGATGCCGCCGCGGCCCTGGTCGACGTAGGACACCTTGACCGTCTCGCCGACCCGCAGCACGCCCGAGTCGGGCCGCTCCTCACCGACGACCATCCGGAACAGGGTGGTCTTGCCGACGCCGTTCGGGCCGATGACGCCGACGATGCCGTTCGGCGGCAGGGTGAACGACAGGCCCTCCATCAGGGCCCGGTCATCGAAGCCCTTGGTGAGGTTCTCGGCGACGATCACCGTGTTGCCGAGGCGGGGGCCCGGCGGGATCTGGATCTCCTCGAAGTCGAGCTTGCGGGTCTTGGCCGCCTCGGAGGCCATCTCCTCGTACCGCGCCAGCCGGGCCTTGCTCTTGGTCTGCCGCGCCTTGGGGTTGGAGCGGACCCACTCCAGCTCGTCCTCCAGGCGCTTCTTGCGCTTGACGTCCTTGTTGCCCTCGACCTTGAGCCGCTCGGCCTTCTTCTCCAGGTAGGTGGAGTAGTTGCCCTCGTAGGGGTGGCAGCGGCCCCGGTCGAGCTCCAGGATCCAGGTGGCGACGTTGTCGAGGAAGTACCGGTCGTGCGTGACGGCCAGGACGGTGCCCTCGTACTTGGCCAGGAACTGCTCCAGCCACTGGACGCTCTCGGCGTCGAGGTGGTTGGTGGGCTCGTCCAGCAGCAGCAGGTCGGGCGACTCCAGCAGCAGCTTGCACAGCGCGACGCGGCGCCGCTCACCACCCGACAGGGTGGTGACGTCGGCGTCGGGCGCCGGGCAGCGCAGCGCGTCCATCGCCTGCTCAAGCTGGCTGTCGAGGTCCCACGCGTTGCGGTGGTCGAGCTTGTCCTGGAGCTTGCCCATCTCGGCCATGAGCTCGTCGGAGTAGTCGGTCGCCATCTTCTCGGCGATCTCGTTGAACCGGTCGAGCATCGCCTTGGTCTCGGCGACGCCCTCCTCGACGTTGCCGAGCACCGTCTTGGCCTCGTTGAGCGGCGGCTCCTGCTGGAGCATGCCGACCGTGAAGCCCGGCATCAGGCGGGCGTCGCCGTTGGACGGCTGGTCCAGACCGGCCATCATCCGCAGCAGCGTCGACTTACCGGTGCCGTTCGGGCCCAGGACACCGATCTTGGCGCCGGGCAGAAAGTGCAGGGTGACGTCGTCGAGGACGACCTTGTCGCCATGTGCCTTGCGCACACGCTGCATCGTGTAGATGTACTCGGCCATATCGTCAAGCCTAGGGGGTTCCCGGACCGGTCGATGCAGGGCCCGGACGGCGCGCCCGCCCGGCTCAGCCCCCCGGGGCCTTGGGCCCGTCGACCGCGGGCAGGCAGACCCGGTCCCGGCCGGACTCCTTGGCCCGGTAGAGCGCGAGGTCGGCGGCGGCCAGCAGCTCGATCAGGTCCTCCCCGTGCATCCGGAACAGCGAGACGCCCACCGAGATCGTCACCGCCACGGTGCCCTCCTCGGCCGGCACCGCCAGCCTGCGCACCCGGCCGCGCAGCCGCTCGGCGACGCGGCACGCCTCCACCGTGTCGGCGCCGGGCAGCAGCACCACGAACTCCTCGCCGCCGAACCGGCCCACCACGTCGTAGTCGCGGAGCTGGCCGCACAGCGTGCTGGCCACCCCGACCAGCACCTGGTCGCCGATCAGGTGCCCGTGGGTGTCGTTGACCCGCTTGAAGTAGTCGATGTCGATCAGCAGCAGGGCCAGCGGGTCATGGGTGCGCTGGGACCGGGACAGCTCGGTGTCGGCCTCCCGCTGCCAGGCGGCGGCGTTCAGCAGCCCGGTCTTGGCGTCGGTCCGGGCCGCCGCCTGCAACTGCTGGTGCATCAGGCTGCGCTGGAGCAGCACGACCGGGGGGAGCGCCAGCAGCAGCAGCCCCAGCGACAGCGTGCTGGTGATCGCCACCAGCATCCCCACGCACAACTCCACCACGTCGAGCAGCAGGCTCTCCCGGTTCCACAGCACGTCGCGCCAGCGGCTCTCGGGGTTGGCCGCGTGCGCGGCGATCGCCACCAGCGCCGAGATGACCACGGTGAACAGGGCCGCGCAGCCGACCGCGACCGGGATGCCGGGGGTCACGTCGACGATCCACTGCGGTGTGCCCGCCAGCGGCTCGGGCACCACCAGGTGGAAGACCAGCGACGCGCACGCCCCCGCGATGCCGTGCGCCGACATCACCAGGAGCCTGCGGTACACCAGGGTCCTGCGGACCCTGAACTGGAGGAGCGCCTGCAACGGGATGGGGATCAGCAGCGCGTAGACCGGCGGCAGCAGCAGCGCCACCGGCAGCCACCAGGCCGAAAGCAGGTCGCGGGCGACCCCCGCGGGCATGCCCAGCCGGCGCGAAGCCTCGATGCAGACCGCCCCGCAGGCAAGCAGAGCGGAAAATGTCAGGAGATCGTTGATTCGGAGCGGAGTGCTCACCAGGCCCGCGACGGTGAGCGCGAGGTGGACCGCGACGACCGCGGGCACGTAGACGGCCAGCAGGGACGAACCCCGCAAAACCCCCCTGCGCTGGGGCTTCTGGGCCAAGTCCCCACCATGGTCCTCGGCGGACGACTGCACTGCCGTCATCCTTCCCCCCTATGCATCACGTTGTGTAACACGATAGTTGCAACGTGTGCGGAGCGGGCCGGAAACCGGTACCTTCGAAAGGGCACATGTGGGTGACCGCTCTGGTCACCTGCCGCAGGACCTGCGAACACGCGGTCCTCAGCACATCCTGAGGGGGAGAACATCATGCGCGGCGTTTCCTGGATCTAAAAGGCGGCCCGCACCCCGACGGCGGGGGCGGCGGCCGGCGGCACGCCGGATGACGCCCCCGCGACCGAGGGAGAAGTGACCAAAGGCGATCGCCCGACCGTTCCCCCGGCGGCATCCCCTTAAGCCTCCGGAGCGCACCCCGCCCCGGCGGGGCGCCCAGGCCCGTACGCCCTCCCGACAAGGACCGCGCACGGGCCTGCTATCCGGTGTCCGGGCGTCCCCGATCAGCCTTCCCCCGTCTCCCGCCCTTCACTCGCACCACACCCCTCTCTCCTGCCGCACCCGCTTCCTGTGGTCCGTCGGTTCGCCGAAGCGGGCGCGGAGGGAGTCGGCGTCGATCGCGGTGAGTGCCCCCGGCCGGGGCGGTCAGGCGGCCTTGGGCTGCTCCTCCTCGGCGTCGAGCGGGCCGCTGAGGGCCCACTGGTCGGTGGCGTCGCGGGCCTCCCGGCGGTCGTCGTCGGTGAGCGCGCCGCCGCGCTGGACGGGGCGGAAGTCGGCGGTGCCGCGGCTCAGGTCGTGCCCGAGGGTGGTGGCCTCGACCTCGGCGGAGAACCGCCACTGGCCGTCGCGCTCGTACTGGCGGACGCGCAGCCGGCCGGTGACCACTACGGGATGGCCCCGCTTGAACTCGGACGCGTTGACGTTGTCGGCGAGGCCGCGCCAGCAGTTGACCACCAGGAACATCGTGTCGAGGTCCTGCCACTGGCCGGACTGGCGGTCGTAGCGGCGGGGCGTGCAGCCGACCCGGAGGGACAGGAACGGGGTGCCGTTGCCGGTGACGGCGTAGTAGGGGTCGGCAGCGATCCAGCCGGTGAGGGTGATGTGGGCTTCGTTCATGGCTCCACGGTGACGGCCCGTCACCGTGGAGCGGAAGGGGCGTGCGGAACTGTGGATAACTCAGCCGAGCGCGACGTCGACGTCCTCGCGGAAGCGGGCGTAGACGCGCAGCTCCTCGGCCACGGGCTCGAGCACCTTCTCGTCGGCGACGCGTTCGATGCTCTCGCGCATGTGCTCCTCCATGCGGTCGCCGTGCTTGGCGGAGGAGAGCGCGACCATGTTGCGGCAGGCCGAGGACGTGAGCCAGCCCATGCCGCAGGTGCAGACGGCCAGGACCGCGACGTAGGGGATCAGGCCGGCCTCGCCGAGCAGGGCCCCGGGGTCGTCGCCGCCCGCCTCGAAGACGCCGTAGGCGACCAGCAGGCAGATCCAGACCACGCTCAGCACCGCGACCAGGACCAGGAAGTACTGCCAGGTCTTGACCAGCCACCACCAGCGGGGCACCTGGTTGAACGTGGGCAGCGCCTCCTTGAGGGAGACGCCGAGGGACTCGGGGAGCTCGGCGGCGTGGGAGCGCCCGGCGGCGCGGACCGAGCGGGCCCAGGCGTCCGGCAGGTCGCCGGTGACGCCGTCGGTGACGCCCTGCACGGCGTTGTCGACGTCGCCCTGCTGGGCGCCGATCGGGCCGGTGAACGCGCCGCGCAGCTCCTCGCGCAGCTCGGTGAGGCGCATCCGGCGGAGCGGGTCCGAGCGCAGCCGGGTGACGAGCGCGGCGACGGGCCAGCCGACGAAGTCGGCGGCGCGCAGCTCGTAGGCGCTCTCCATCGCCTCGGCGACGGCGGGCGCGCCGGCGGCGTCGGTCAGGGCCTGGACGAGTTCCCCGCGGCGTTCGCCGTCGACGCCGGCCGCGGGCTCGGTGTCGCCGCGGTGCGGGACGAACCGCCGGGCGGTCCGGTCGACGTCGGCGGTGAGCCGCTCGCTGCGGGCACGGCGGGCGGCGACGGCGTCGACGAGGATCTCGCGGAACCCGGCGACGCCCTTCTCGCTGATCGCGGAGGTGGTCACGATGCGCGGGTCGGCGAGGCCCTCGGCCTCCAGCAGGCGGCGCAGGTCGGCGACGCAGTCGTCGATCTCGGCGGGCTGGAGCCGGTCGACCTGGTTGAGCACGATGAGGGTGACGCCGGCATACCGGGCGAACGGGACGATGTAGTTGCGGTGCAGCGCCGCGTCGGCGTACTTCTGCGGGTCGACGACCCAGACGAGCAGGTCGGCGATGGTGACGAAGCGGTCGACCTCGGCGCGGTGCAGCGCCTGGATGGAGTCATGGTCGGGCAGGTCGAGCAGGACCAGGCCCTGGAGGGAGCTGTCGGCGCGTTCCAGGTCGAGCGCGCTCGCGCGGGCGTAGCGGTGCCGCTTGTCGACGTCGAGCCAGTCGAGCAGCGGCCCGGCGCCGTCCAGGCCCCAGACGCAGGCGTGCGCCTTGGAGGTCATCGGGCGGCGCACGCCGGTGGGCGACAGCTCCAGTCCGCAGATGGCGTTGAAGAGCGAGGACTTGCCGCTGCCGGTGCCGCCGGCGAGGGTGATCACGGTGTGCTCGCCGGAGAGCCGGAGCCGCTGCCCGGCCCGGCCCAGCAGGGCGCCCGCGTCGTCCAGGAGCGGCTGGTCGAGCCGGCCGGCGCCGGCTTGGACGACCCGGTCGAGGCCGTCCAGCCGCTCGGTGAGCGTCGGTGCCGCGGGCGCGTCCGGCGCGGGCCCCGCGGTGGCGGCTCCGGCGACGGGAACGCCGGTGTCCGCCTGGGAGCCGGCGGGCATGGCCGAGGTGGTCATCGGGCGACCTCGAGGTTGTAGGTGGCCTGGTAGAGCTGGACGGGGACGGTCTCGTCGGGGATGCCGGCGGCGTCGAGCGCCTGGCCGAAGCGGATCGCCTCCTCGTCGAACAGCATGCCGATGCGGCTGCGCAGGTCGGCGCGGGCCTTGGCGCCCATGCCGCGCAGCGACTCGGCGCCGAACAGCGCCTTGAGCAGCCGCTGCGGGACGGCGCTGTTGCCGCCCTCGACGTTGACGTCGGAGGCGCCGAAGCCGAGCAGGCCGATCGTCAGGACCAGCGAGACGGCCTCGGTGTCGAACGAGACCAGCTTGGCGACCGAGCGCTTGGTGACGCCCTCGGTGCGGATGAGCTCCTGGACGTGGTCCTGCCAGGCGCTGACCGCGCGGGTGACGCGGCGGGACAGCTCCGGCGAGACGTGCCCGAGCCCGGCGGCCGGGCCGGACGCCACCGGCCCGCCGGCGGGGTGCTCGCGCCAGCGCGCGAGGACCTGCTCGGCGGCGTGCTCGGCGGACGCCATGATCAGCGATTCGAGCCCGCTGCGCAGGGACGCCTTGAGCGCGCGGACCCGGGCGGGGCTGCGGTGCCGCCGGCTGGCGCCCCGTCCGCGGCGGGCGCGCTGGGCGTGCAGGGCGCGCAGCAGGTCGCCCGTCCCGGCGAAGTCCTGCCAGCGGGCGAGGACCTCGCCGCGCAGCAGCGACCCGTTGCGGGTGGCCTCGTCGAGCTCGGCGAGCGCGGTGCTGTAGGACGACTCGACCAGCCGCGCCAGCTCGGTGCGCTGCTCGACCTGGACCTCGACCTGGCGGGCCAGCTCGGGGACGCGGGTGCGGAAGCTGTCGAGGACGCCGGCGAGGGTGTCACCGACGATCACCTCGCGGTCGCCGGTGTTCTCGGCGACGCCGACGAGCCAGGAGCGGATGTCCTCGACGGCCTCCTCGGGGAGGCGGCTCTCCTCGATGCGGGTCTCGGGGACGGTGAAGCGGCGGGTGTCGCCGACCTCGTTCTCGCCGAGCATCTCGCCGAAGTGCTCGACGACCTCGCCGCCGGCGCCCTGCGGGACGCGGGACAGCACGACCCCGATGGTGGCGCCGTTCTCCTTGGCGCGCTGGAGCATCTGCCAGACCTGCGCGTCGGCGTAGCGGGCGGCGGTGGTGACGCACAGCCACAGGTCGGCGGCGGCCATCAGCTTGGTCGCGAACTCGTAGTGGTCCTCGAAGACCGAGTCGAAGTCGGGGCTGTCGAGCAGCGCCAGGCCGGGCGGCAGCGCCTCGCTGGCGATGATGACGAGCTGGTCGCCGGCGATCGCGTCCGGCGCGGGACCGCGGACCCGGCCCATGCCGGGCAGCATCGGGCCCTTCAGGAACCAGTCGGCGTGGTCGGGGTGGCAGACCAGGATCGGGCTGCTGGTGGTGGGGCGGAGCACGCCGGTGGCGCTCACCCGGGCGCCCACCAGGGTGTTGACCAGGGTCGACTTGCCGGCGCCGGTGGATCCGCCGAGGACCACCAGCATCGGCTTGCCGGCCGCCTGGATCCGCGGCAGGACGTAGTCGTCGAGCTGGTTGCGCAGCTCGGTGCGCGCCTCGCGGGCCTCGGCGACCCCGTCGACGTCGAGCACGAAGTCGAACGCGCCGAGCTGGTCGCGCAGCCCGGTCAGGGCGCGGGTGAGGTCGCCCTGCCGGTACGTCGTGCCGGACGTCCCGGGGGCCCGGGCGGCGCCGGGCGCGCCGGGCTCCCGGGCGCGGGCGCGGGGGTCGGCGGGGGTGCTGTCACGGCTCGTTCCGGCTTCGCCCGTGGCCTTCTCCGAACGGTCGGCGCCGCGCTGCCCGGCGGTCGTGTCGTCTGTGGCGGTGTCGTGTGTGGTGGTGCCGTCTGTGGTGGTGCCGTCTGTGGTGGCGTCGCTGTCGGACACCGTGTCGTCCTCGATCCCGTGTCCCGGGCCGGTGCCCGCCTCCTCGTCGTGAATGGCGCTCTGTTCTGCCGGGGGTGTCACGGATCCCGTCCCATGTCCGTTCGAATCACGTCGATCTCTCGTGCCACGTTGACGACGTCGCCCACGACCACGATCGCCGGGGGCCTGACTCCGGCCGCGGCCATCTCGTCGGCCACCGTGCCGAGCGTGGCCGTCAGCGCCCGCTGGCCGGGGAGGGTGCCGTCCTGCACCACGGCGACCGGCGTATCGGACGACCGACCATAGCGCATCAGGGCGGTGGTGATCAGTGCCATCCGCTCGACCGCCATGAGCAGCACCAGGGTGCCGCCGGCGTGTCCCATCGCCTCCCAGTCGACGGTCGAGTCGGGGTGGTCCGGGGGGACGTGCGCGGAGATCACGTGGAACTCCTGCGCGACGCCCCGGTGCGTCACCGGGATGCCCGCCGCGGACGGCACGGCGACCGCGCTGGTGATGCCGGGGACGACGGTGACCGGGACGCCGTGCCGGGCGCAGTGCAGGGCCTCTTCGCCGCCGCGGCCGAACACGAACGGGTCGCCGCCCTTGAGCCGGACGACGAACTTGCCCTGCCGGGCGTGCTCGACCAGATGGTCGTTGATGCGGTCCTGGGCGAGCGTCCGGCCGTAGGGGATCTTGGCCGCGTCGATCACCTCGACGTCGGCGGCGAGCTCGTCGAGCAGCTCGCGGGGGGCGAGCCGGTCGGTGACCACGACGTCGGCCATGGCCAAGAGCTGCCGGCCGCGGACGGTGATCAGCCCGGCGTCGCCGGGGCCGCCGCCGACCAGGGCGACGCCGACGGGCTTCTGCCGGGAGTGCCGGGATTGGAGGGTGGCGTCGCGGAGCCCGTCGACGATCGCGTCGCGCAGGCCCGCGGCCCGCCTCGGGTCGCCGCCGGACAGCACCCCGACGGTCGTCTCGCCGACCTGGCCGCCGGCCGGCGTCCAGGCCGGGGAGGACTCGGCGTCATCGGCGCGCACCGACCAGATCCGGGCCGCCTCGGCCTCGGCGATCACGGCGCCGTTGACCTTGGCGTCGTCGGTGACGGCCTGCACCAGCCAGGCGCCGGCGCAGTCGCCGCGCCGGTAGGGGCGGCGGTGCCAGGTGACCCGCCCGTCGCCGATCAGGTCTTCGAGCGAGGGGGTGACCTCCGGGGAGACCAGCACCACCTCGGCTCCGGCGGCGACCAGGGTCGGCACCCGGCGCTGGGCGACCCTGCCGCCGCCGACGACGAGGACGCGGCGACCGCCGAGGCGCAGTCCTAGCAGGTACGGGGGCACGTCGTCATTCTCTCGATCAGGGCTCTTGGGTCGTTCGCGGACGCGGGTGACGGACATGTGGCTTTGCGGACCAAAGGTACTCGGGTTACCGGTCTCATGGAGAGGGCTCCCGCCCAGTCGATAGCCGAGCGTGACTCATTCGGTGATCACCTGGGGACGGCCGGCGTCCTTGCCGCTCACTCCGGCCGAGTCGAAGGTCGCGACCTCGTGCAGCACCCGGACGGCGCTCTGGACCAGTGGCAACGCCAGCAGCGCGCCGGTCCCCTCGCCGAGCCGCAGCTCCAGGTCGACCAGCGGGCGCAGGCCCAGGTGGCGGACGGCGGCGGCGTGGCCCGGCTCCGCCGAGCGGTGCCCGGCGACGCAGGCGGCGAGGGCGTCGGGGCACAGCGCCCGCGCGGCGAGCGCGGCGGCTCCGGCGATCACCCCGTCCAGCACGACCGGGACCTTGAGGGCGGCGGCGCCGAGGACGAACCCGGCGAGCGCGGCGTGCTCGAGCCCGCCGACGGCGGCGAGGACCTCCAGCGGGGCGCCGGCCTCGACGG
Organism: Actinomadura xylanilytica; assembly: GCF_030283145.1. Taxonomy (GTDB): domain Bacteria; phylum Actinomycetota; class Actinomycetes; order Streptosporangiales; family Streptosporangiaceae; genus Spirillospora; species Spirillospora xylanilytica. The sequence goes on along the minus strand of NZ_JASNWE010000007.1, from coordinate 92,728 downwards.
CGGCGCGGTGCCGGCCGAGCGCGGCCCGCACGACGCCGATCTTGTGCGCGTGGGTGGCGTCGTCGATGCCGGTGCCGCGGCCGGTGACCTCCTCGGGCGGCAGGCCGGTGAACGCGGCGATCAGGGCGGCCGAGGCGGTGGTGTTGGCGATGCCCATGTCGCCGGTGATCAGGCAGCGGGCGCCGGCCGAGACCAGGTCGCGGGCGACCTCGATGCCGGTCTCGACGGCCCGCCGGGCCTGCTCGGGCGTCATGGCGGGGCCCCGGGTCATGTCGGCGGTGCCGAGGGCGATCTTGCGCGGCAGCAGGCCGGGCGCGGCGTCCAGCTCGGCGGCGACGCCCACGTCCACGACGCTGACCTCGGCGCCGGCCTGCGCGGCGAAGGCGTTGACGACCGCGCCGCCGGCCAGGAAGTTGGCCACCATCTGCGCGGTCACCTCCTGCGGCCAGGGGGTGACGCCCTGGGCGTGGACGCCGTGGTCGGCGGCGAAGACGGCGACGGCGGCCGGTTCCGGCAGCGGCGGCGGGCTCTGCCCGGCCAGCCCGGCGAGGCGGACCGACACCTCCTCCAGGACGCCGAGCGAGCCCGGCGGCTTGGTGAGCCGGGCCTGGTGGTCGCGGGCGTCCCGCATGGCGGCCTCGTCCGGCGGGACGATGGCGGCGATCGTCTCCTCGATCAGGTTCACGGTGTCCTCCCCGGGCGGCCTCCGCCGCCCGTACTGCTCGTCGTGCCTGGCGGAGGGGTCAGATGCCGAGGTCACTCAGCACCTCCAGCAGGGCGTCGTTGGCGGACCGGCCCCGCACGGCGAGCCGCAGCCAGTCGGGGCCGAGCCCGGGGAAGGTGTCGCCGCGCCGCACGGCGTAGCCGCGCTGCCTCAGCAGGGCCCGAATGCCCAGCCCGTCCGGTACCCGCAGGCACAGGAACGACGCCCGCGGCTCGGGCACCACGTACAGCCCGCGCGCGGTCAGCTCGCCCGCCAGGCGGTCGCGCTCGGCGGACAGCTCGACCGCCCACGCCCCGGCCTCGACCACGGCCGCCGGGGACGAGCACGCCTCGACGGCCACCAGGGCGGGTGTGGACACCGCCCACAGCGGCTGGGCCTCGGCCAGGCGGGCGATCAGGTGCGGGTCGGCCAGCACGTATCCGGCGCGGAGCCCGGCCAGCCCCCACGTCTTGGTGAGGCTGCGGATCACGACCACGCCGGACGGGAGCCGCGCGGCGAGGCTCTCCGGCTCGCCCGGCACGCAGTCCATGAACGCCTCGTCGACCACGACCGTCCGGCCCGGACGGGCCAGCGCGGCGATGGCGCCGGACGGGTGCAGGACCGACGTCGGGTTGGTCGGATTTCCGATCATGACCAGGTCGGCGCCGTCCGGCACGGCGGCCGGGTCGAGGGTGAAGTCCTTGCCGAGGACGGCTCGCCCGACCTCGTGCCCGGCCGCCCGCAGGGCCGCCTCGGGCTCGGTGAACTGAGGGTGCACCACGACGGCGCGGCGCGGTTCCAGCACCCGTGCGAGCAGCACGAACGCCTCGGCGGCGCCCGCGGTCAGCAGCACCTCGTCCACCGCCCGGCCGTGCCGCCTCGCCACCGCCTGCCGGGCGGGCCCCGGGTCGGGGTAGGCGGCCAGGTCGGCGACGGTCTCGCGGAGCCGCTCGGCCAGCCAGGCCGGCGGCATTCCGGCGCGCACGTTCACGGCGAAGTCGGCGAGCCCGCCGCCGACCTCGGCGTCGCCGTGGTGGCGCAGATCGACCTCGTCCGGCTCCTGCCGCTCACCGGCCGGCCCCGGCCACGGCCCGGCCGGCTCCTGCCACGTACCCGTCACGGTGCGCCCTCCGGCCCCGGTCACGCGATCCCCCCGGTCGCTCGTCCCGCCCGCCGCCGTGCGGCGCGGTCCCTGCTGGTCGCTCAACGTGGTTCCGTCCGCTGGTAGAGGAGTGCGTTGACGGCGGCGGCGGCGACCGCCGAGCCGCCCTTCTCCGACACGTTGCTGAGCTGCGGGAGCCCACTGGCCCGCAGCGCGTCCTTGGCCTCGGCGGCGTCCACGAAGCCGACCGGCAGGCCGATCACCAGGGCCGGCCCGACCCGCCTGGCGATGATCTCGAAGAGCGCCTCGGGGGCGGAGCCGACGACCCACACCGCGCCCGGGCCGACCTCGGAGTAGGCCAGCCGGACCGCGGCGGCGGCGTGGCCGACGCCGGCGGCGCGGGCCAGCCGGGCGGCGGCCGGGTCCGCGGCGTGGCAGACCGCCTCGCGCGCGCTGATCCCGGCCGCGACCATCCCCTCGTCGGTCACGATCGGCGCCCCCGCCTGCAGCGCGGCCCAGCCCTGCCGGAGGGACTCCTCCGTGGTCACCAGGTCCACCGCGTACTCCAGGTCGGCGCTGGCGTGGATCACCCGCTCGGTGACCGCCCGCCACAGCGGCGGCATCGGGGACAGGTCGACGCGGGACCGCAGGATCTCGTACGACCGGACCTCGATCGGGTGGGGCTGGCGTACGGTCACTGCGCCTCCTCGATGCTCACGGTCGCGGACGCGTCCCGATGGGGACCGCCGGGCGTTGCACGGGAAGGGGGCGCCGGTGACCCGGCCGCGTCCGGACCCGCCCCCGGCGCGAACCGCGCCACGGCGACCGTCGCGCGGGCCGATCGGCGCTTCTCCACGATCAGCTCCGCGTGCCGTCCGAGCGTGCGGGCCGCGTGCAGGGCGCCCGCTTCGGCGACGCTGGGGACGCCCGTCCGCGCCCGCACGGCGGCGGACGGATTGGGCACCTTCACCTGCGCCAACACGCCCACAGGGTAGGCGATGACGTCCCAGCCGCGGTCCATCGCGACCGCGCGGATGCCCGCGTGCCCGCTCCTGCCCTCCACCGTCGCCAGGCAGCGCACCGACGCGGGCGCGAGCGCGGCCCCCGCGAGCGTCTCGTCGATCAGCCCGCCCACCTCGGCGGCGCTCGCGGCGATGGCGGCGCCCACCCCGATCGTCAGTGACGAGGACCGGTCGTCTTCCGGCCCGGCCGTCATCCGATCGGCCCTTCGGGCAGCTCGGCGATCGTCTCCGCCCTGCGCGGCGCGGGCACCTGGGGCCGCCCTGCCTGTCGTCCTTCGGTGCGTTCCCCCCAGACGAGGCACACCGGGTCGGACGGACGCTCCTCAAAGGGCGCGAGGCGGGTCGCCTGGAGACGGACGGCCTCAGCGGAGAACCCCTCAGCGGTGAGTGCCGCACAGGCCGGACGGACGTGTGCGGCCTCGGATACCGCGATCACGGCGGTGCGCAGAGCGCGGGCGGCGCAGGCCCGCACGGCCCCCTGACCGCCTCCGCTGACGAACACCGCATCCGGGACGGGCAGGTGGTCGAGCACCCCCGGGACTTCGCCGCGCGCGACGGCGACCCTCACCTCGTGCGCGCGCACGTTGTCACGGACCCGCTCGCAGGATGCGTCGTCCCGCTCGACCGCCACGGCAGCCGCGCCCAGACGCGCACACTCGATCGCGATTGAACCGCCAGCCGCGCCGCCACCCGTGGCGCCACCCGTGGCGCCACCTGTGGCGATGTCCCACACCATGTCGCCGATCCTGGGGCCCAGCTTGGCCAGCGCGAACGCCAGGACGTCCGGCCGCAGAGCATCGTCTTGGGCGAACGCGCCGGCGGGCAGCGCCCATCCGGGCGGGCCGGGCGCGGCACCCGCCAGCCAGCGGGACGCGCCGACCGCGTGCCGGGAATCGAGTACCAGGACCACCTCTGGATTCCGCCACGGCCGGGTGGTCGCCTCGGCAGGACGGACGTTCACCACCCGTTCGTCCGGGCCGCCGAGGCTCTCGCACACGATGAACGAACGAGGCGTCTGCGGGAAAAGCTCCCGGCCGAGCTCGGCGGGCCCCGCGCCAGGGGCGGTCAGCACGGCGACCTTGGGGTGGGCGCGGCACACGTTGACCGCACGCCGCAGCGACTCCGCGTCGCTCACCGAGACCACCAGCGCGTCGTCCCAGGGGAGCCCTGCCCGCGCGAAAGCCCGCGCGACCGGCGACAACGCCGGAAGTACGCGCGGCGTGTGCCCGCGTGCGCGCAGCGCCCGGACGAGCCCGAAGAACCCCGGATCCCCTTCGGCGACGACCACGACCGCCTGGCCGCGGCCCTGTGCGATGTCGATCTCCTCAAGGGCGGCGTCCGGATCGCCGATCTCGACCGTCCGGGCTGAGGGCGGCGCCCCCAGGGCGTGCAGGAGACGGGGCTCGCCGACCACGAGCGCGGCGCTCTCCAGAGCCTCACGCACCTCACTCGCAGCGGCTCCCGGAGAAACCGTCCCGTCCATACCGATGACCGTCAGCACGCCGCCCCCAAGATCACCGGGCCATCCGCCCGAACATGCCGACCATCCGCTCACCCGTGAAGTCCACCAGGACGACCTGGGCGGCGACCGGGCTCGCCGCGGCGCCCACCGTCCGGGCCGCGGTCCGCTCGAGCGCGCCGGCCGTGCGGCGGCACAGCTCGCGCCCGCAGGGGCCGAGCATCCCGGCGGCCTCCCACAGCTCGTACGCGCGGCGGGCGGTGCCCGCCGCGGCCACCTCGGCGGCCAGCGCGGGACCGCCGTCCATGTCGATGGTGATCGCGGCGAGGGTCTCGGCCGCCGCGCCCGCGGTGGCGGTAGCGGTCGCGGTCGCGGTCGCGGTCGCCGCGAGTTCGTCCGCCGTGCCGACGAGGATCACCTGGGCGAGGCCGTGCTCGGCGGCGGCCCGCAGCGACGCGCCCTCACCGTCCGCCTCGACGAAGCACTCGGCGGGCAGTTTCGGCAGCATCCCGCGCGCCGCGCCCGCGACGGCGGACCCGTACAGGACGAGGGTCCGCTCACCCTGCGCGGCCAGCCTCGCGACCGCCTCCGCCGCGTTCGCGGGGCCAGAAGGGCTCACGGAGCCCGCGGAATCCGCAGAGTCCGCGCGCCCGTGGGGATCAGTCGTGGTCATGCTCGTATCTTCCCTGGTCATGGGCGACGAGCCTCCCGGAGGCGCCGCCCGGCCGCGGGTCCGGCGCGCCGGGAACCGGTGAAGTGAGATCCGGCGCGATCAGGCTGAAGGCCTCCGGGTCGTCGAGCCCGAACGGGCGCAGGACGACGCGCTCACCCCGCAGGCGCACGTCCTCCCTGAAGGTACTCACACACGCTCTCCTCGGTGCGTCCGGCATGCCTCCACCATCCTGGTGGCGAATTGTGGCGTACCGGCCCAATGGAGATGAAGGTACGACGCGACACAGTCTCCCCGGACGAACCCCTCAGGGCCGGACGTCGACCACTGCCAGGCAGGAGTCGTGCCGTGTCCCGGTTCCGTAACGGTGCGGTGGAATTCATGGCCGTGCACCCGCTCCCCCACGCGCGCGACAACGGAATCGGACACCGCGACCGCCGCCCTGTAGCCGAGCGTCAGCCGAGGGGCCATCGTGGCGGTGACGCCTGGAAGGACGCCGCACATCGGTTCGCCGTCCAGCTCTTCCGCCAGGTAGAGCAGTCCTGCGCACTCGGCGTACACGGGTCCGGCGCGTCCGGCCGTGTCCGGCGCGCCTGCGAACGCGGCGAGAGCTCTGCGCAGCGGTTCGTTCGCGGACAGGTCGGCGGCGTACATCTCAGGGAAACCGCCGCCGATGACGACCCCGCCGGTACCGTCCGGAAGGTTCTCGTCATGCAGGGGGTCGAACCGGACGACCTCTGCCCCGGCCGCTTCGAGCAACTCCTCGTTCTCCGCATAGCCGAAGGTAAAGGCAGGCCCTCCGGCGACCGCGATCCGAGGACGTCCGCCCCTGGAACCGATGACCCCATCCGCATCGGCGGGTAGGTGCGCGTCCGGCTCCCAGGGGGCGACGGCCAGCGGCGGGGCGCTACCGGCGAGGGCCAGGACGGCGTCCAGATCGCAGGACGAGGCCACCAGCTCCCCGAGCCGCGCGACCGTCGCGACGGCGTCGGCGCGACGCTCGGCGGCGGGCACCAGGCCGAGGTGGCGGGACGGGGTCGCGGCGGCCTCATGGCGGCGCAGCGCGCCCAGCACCGGGAGGCCGAGCTCCTCCACGGCCTCCCGGCACATCAGCTCATGGCCGTCGGAGCCGAGCCGGTTGAGCACGACCCCGCCGACCCGCACGTCGCCGAACGAGCGGAACCCGTGCACGAGCGCCGCGACCGACCGGCCCGCGGCGGCGGACGCGTCGACGACGAGCACGACCGGCGCGTCCAGCAGCGAAGCGACGTGCGCGGTAGAGGCGAAGTCGCCGCCGCCCCGCGGCCGGGCCGGCCCCTGGGCCCCGTCGTACAGCCCCATCACACCTTCGACGACCGCCAGGTCGGCGCCGGCCGCGGCGTGCCGGAACAGCGGGACGACCAGGTCCTCCGACGTCAGCCAGGGGTCCAGGTTGCGGCCCGGCCGCCCGGTCGCGAGCGCGTGGTAGCCCGGGTCGATGTAGTCGGGCCCCACCTTGTGCGGGGACACCGCCAGCCCGCGCGCCGCGAACGCGGCCATCAGGCCGGTCGCGACGGTCGTCTTCCCGCTCCCGGACGAGGGGGCGGCGACGACGATCCGGGGCACGCTCACCGGAGCGTCACCGCAGCACCGCCCGCACCGACGCGGCCGTTTCGCGGCGCCGTCGCCCGGGCGGTCACCACTCGATGCCCTTCTGGCCCTTCTGGCCGCGGTCCATCGGGTGCTTGACCTTGCCCATCTCGGTCACCAGGTCGGCGAACTCCAGCAGCCGCGGGTCGGCGTCGCGGCCGGTGATCACCACGTGCTGGTTGCCGGGGCGGTCGCGGAGCGCGGCGACGACGTCGCCCGCGTCGACCCAGCCCCACTTCATCGGGTAGGTGAACTCGTCCAGCACGTACAGGCGGTGCGTCTCTGCGGCGAGGTCCCGCTTGATCTGCTCCCAGCCCTCGCGGGCGTCGGCCTCGTGGTCGGCCTCGGTGCCGGGGCGCTGGATCCACGACCAGCCCTCGCCCATCTTGTTCCAGAACACCGGGCCGCCCTCGCCCGTCTGCTCGTGCAGGCGCCCGAGCGCGAGCAGCGCGTTCTCCTCGCCGATCCGCCACTTGGCGGACTTGACGAACTGGAACACTCCGATCGGCCAGCCCTGGTTCCAGGCGCGCAGGGCCAGGCCGAACGCGGCGGTCGACTTCCCCTTGCCCGGACCGGTGTGCACCATCACCAGCGGCTGGTTGCGCCGCGCCCTGGTGGTCAGGCCGTCGTCGGGAACGTACTCGGGCTTACCCTGCGGCATGGCCGTCCTCCTGTGATCGTCGCTCGATGGTGGTGCCGCGGGCCGTGCCGCGGGTCACGCCGCGCTCCTGGAGCCGCGGACCACCCCGGCCAGGGCGTCGGCGGCGAGCTCGTCCAGCCGGACGACCTCGGCGCCGAGCCGGGTGCCGAGGGCGCCGGCCAGGCCGAGCCGCACCGGGCCCGACTCGCAGTCGACGACGACGGCCGCCACGCCCGCCAGCAGCCCGGCGGCGCGGGCCGGGTCGCCGCCGTGGGTGGCGCGGCCGTCGGTGACCACGACCAGCAGCGGACGCCGCGCCGGATCGCGCAGCCGCTCGACCCGCAGTACCTCGGCGGCGCGCAGCAGCCCGGCCGCCAGCGGGGTGCGGCCCCCGGTCGGCAGCCGCTCCAGCCGGCGCGCGCCGGCCTCGACCGACGAGGTCGGCGGGAGGGCCAGCTCGGCGTCCCGGCCGCGGAAGGTGATCAGCCCGACCTTGTCGCGGCGCTGGTAGGCGTCCAGCAGCAGGCTGAGCACCGCGCCCTTGACCGTGCGCATCCGCTGCCGCGCGGCCATGGACCCGCTGGCGTCGACGACGAACAGCACCAGGTTGCCCTCGCGGCCGTCCCGCACCGACTCGCGCAGGTCCTCCGGCGCGACGATCAGCCCAGAGCCGCCGCGGCCCCGCGCACGCTGATGCGGCGCCGCCGCCCGCAGCGTCGCGGTCAGGTGCAGCCCATGCGCGCCGGGCCTGGCTCCAGACACGCGGCCGTGAGGACTGCGCGCCTTGGAACGGCGTCCCGGCGCCCCAGCCCCCATACCGGGGACGGTAAAGAGGCGCGGCTTGTACGCGGCGTCGGCCGGGGCAGGCTCCTTCTCTTTAGAGCGATCGCCTCCCTGCGGCGCGTCCTGCGCGTTCTGCCCTGCGGGATCGCTCGGCTGTTCGGCGCCGGGCCCGTCCTGGGGGGCGTCCTGCGGGACGTCGGCACCACTACCGCCGCCACCACCGCCGTCCGGATCGTCGGGGCCGCCGTCGTCGGGGGGCCCGGGGGATTCCGGAGGCTCGGGGGGCTCGGGGGCGCCGTGCTCGTCGAGGACCTCGTCGAGCTTCTCCCCGTCCAGGCCGGGCGCGTCGAACGGGTCGCGGCGCCGCCGGTGCGGCAGGGCGAGCCGCGCGGCGGTCCGCACGTCGTCCTCGGTCACCGAGTCCCGGTCGTGCCAGGCCGCCAGGGCGATCGCGGCGCGCGCGGCCACCAGGTCGGCGCGCAGGCCGTCCACCTCGAACGCGGCGCACACGGCGGTGATCTGCCGCAGCGCGGCGTCGGGCAGCTCGACGGCGGGCAGCCGGGCCCGCGCGGCGGCGATCCGGCCGGCCAGCCCGGCCTCGGCGCCCGTCCAGCCCGCAGCGAACCCGGCCGGGTCGGCCTCGAAGCGCAGCCGCCGCCGGACGACCTCGGCGCGCTCCACCGGGTCGCGGGTCGCGGCCACCTCGACGGTCAGCCCGAACCGGTCCAGGAGCTGCGGCCGGAGCTCGCCCTCTTCCGGGTTCATCGTGCCCACCAGCAGGAAACGGGCGGCGTGCCGCACCGAGACGCCCTCGCGCTCGACGTGCGACTCGCCCATCGCCGCCGCGTCCAGCAGCAGGTCGACCAGGTGGTCGTGCAGCAGGTTGACCTCGTCGACGTAGAGCACCCCGCGGTGCGCGGCGGCGAGCAGGCCCGGCTCGAACGCCCGCACGCCCTCGGTCAGCGCGCGCTCGATGTCGAGGGAGCCGGTCAGCCGGTCCTCGGAGGCGCCCACGGGCAGCTCCACCAGCCGCGCGGCCCGCTCCTCCGCCCGCGCCGCCTCCCCGGACCCGGGCCCAGGCCCGGCGTGCGGGGCGTCCGGGCAGCCGGGGTCGGGATCACGGGGGTCGCAGGCGAAACGGCAGCCCGGCACGGCCGTGACCGGGGGCAGCAGGTCCGCCAGCGCCCGGACGATCGTCGACTTGGCGGTGCCCTTCTCCCCGCGCACCAGCACCCCGCCCACGCCGGGCGAGACCGCGTTGATCAGCAGGGCCAGCTTGAGGTCGTCCATCCCGACGACCGCCGAGAACGGATAGCGCGCGGCGCCGGTGCGCCCGCGGTTCATCGGCCCATCAGACAGGGCATGCGTCATGTCCTTCCCTCGGGTGTCCACGCCCGTGGCGAGCAGGTCCGACGGCCGGAGTCTCCTGGCTTCCAGATCATCGCTCCCCCTCGGCCTTCCAGCGTTGCCGCCGTGGCGCGAGCGAGGGGGCGCTCCCCTGGTCACAGTTGCGGGACAGCCCCGGATTCGCACCGGGTTCCTCCGCGTCCGTCGCCTGCCCAGGATGACATACCACCTGGAAGGGCCCAAGTCATGACACGTGGGACGGCGTCAGGAGGCGTCCCACGCGGCAGCGGCGGGAACGGGGGCGGGAACAAGGGCGCGGGCCGGGACCGGGATCGCGAACCACACGGCCTTGCCCCGCACCTCCGGCCCGAGCCGCGACAGGGTGCGCAGCATGCCCCAGCGACCCGCGGACAGCTCGTGGACGATGCCGATGCCCCGCCCGCAGTCGCCCGAGGTCCACGAGTAGCCGGGCAGCCGGGCGTCGGCGAAGGCGTCGAAGACCGCGCAGCGGATCTCCCCCGCCTCCCCTGCGCCGCCCGCCTTCGCCGGCCTGCCGGGCTCGCCGGGCGGGTGGTCGTCCGGCTCGTCCCGGTAGAGCCACAGCTCGTGCGGGACATGCCCGCCGGCGTGCTGGTGGGCGTTGGTGGCCAGCTCGCTGACCATCAGCGCGGCGTCGCCGATCGTGTCGCGGGCGACGCCGAGCTCGGCCAGCGCGTCCGCGAGCACGCGGCGGGCGTGGCCGGCGCAGCCGGGACCGGCGGGCAGCGCCCACACCCGGTCCGGCCCGGCGGTCGCGGGCGGCGCGGGCCCGGCCGCGGCACCGGCCACGGCGAGCACCGGCCCGGCCGCCGGCCGGCCGGGCGGCGCCCCGCCGGCCGCGGGCGGGGCGCCGGATGGTGCCGCCGGGCCCGGCGGCACCGGATGTGCGGTCTCGTCGATGAGCTCAGGCGAGGTGTTCACGAATCCTCCCGCGGATCAGGGTGTCTGGCGCGCGGTTCCGTCGCGGATCGTCACTTTCGGTCCCCGAGTGGTCACGTTTCACAGCGTGTCGTGAGAATCTCAGTACCGCAACAGACTTGGACAGATTGCTCTGCCTGACCGACCGGGTTCGTCATTCGCGTTGTACCTTGCGGCGCAAGTGTGGAGACTCGCCTCTCATGACCTACCGGCCCACCGTTCGTGGCCGCCGGCTGGCACGGGAACTTCGCAAGTTGCGGGAGGAGCAGGGCCTGACCCTGCAAGAGGTGGCCGACCGGCTCGACTGGTCGCGGGCCACCATCTCCCGGTTGGAGACGAGCCAGACCCGGCCACGACCAGGCGACATCGCAGACATACTCGACCTATACGGCGTCAACAGCCCGGAGCGCGACGCCCTCATCACCCTGGCCCGGCAGGCGGGGCAGCGCGGCTGGTGGACGGCGTACGCCGACGTCTTCACCGGCAGCTACGTGGCCCTCGAGGACGAGGCGTCCCAGATCCGCACCTGGGACCCCCAGCTCGTCCACGGCCTGCTCCAGATCGAGGCGTACTCGCGCGCCGTGATCACGGCGGGGCGACTGCTCCCCGGCCCCGAGGACATCGAGCGGCGGATCGCCGCGCGCAAGATCCGCCAGGCGCTGCTGGACCGTCCGAACGCGCCCCGGCTGCACGTGGTGTTCGACGAGGCGGTCCTCCACCGGTACATCGGCGGGCGCGCGGTGATGGGCGCCCAGCTCGACGCGCTCGCCCGGGCCACGGAGCGGCCGAGCGTGACGGTACAGGTGCTGCCGTACACCGCTGAGGCGCATGCGGGACTTGACGGACGTTTCACGATTTTGTCGTATCCGAACCCCGCAGACCCTGAAATCGCCTACGTAGAGGGCACCATGGGTGACGTTTATCTCGAAAGCGCCGAGGCAATAGCCAAGCACGGGGACCGCTTCCAGAGGATCGAGGAGGCGGCCCTGTCCCCTGAGGAGTCCGCGCACCTCATCGCCGAGGCAGCAAGGAGCAGCCCGTGACCAACCTCCAGCGCGCACTCACCGGAGCCACCTGGCGCACGTCCTCCCACAGCGGGAGCGGCGACCAGTGCGTCGAAGTGGCGGCACTCTCCGATGGCGTGCACGCCGTTCGCGACTCCAAGGATCCGCACGGCCCGGCGCTGGTGCTCGCACCGGCCGCCTGGCGGCGGCTCCTCGACACCGCGCGGGAGGTCTGACCCCCAGAGCCTGACCGGCCGACACCGCCAGGGGGCCGCGGAGGGACTCCGCGGCCCCCTTCCACCTAAGTAGAACGTGTTCTAGTATCGCCCCCATGACCGCGGATCTCAAGCTCGGCGTCAACGTCGGCTACTGGCAGCGCGACCCCGACGACCAGACCGACACGGTGCTGGCCGCCGAACGGCTCGGATACGACTCGGTGTTCACCGCGGAGGCGTACGGATCGGACGCCTTCACCCCGCTGACCTGGTACGCCGCCCGCACCACCACGATCAAGCTCGGCACCGCGGTGGTCCAGCTCTCGGCCCGCACCCCCGCCGCGACCGCGATGCACGCCCTGACCCTGGACGCGTTGTCGGGCGGCCGGATGATCCTCGGGCTGGGCGCGTCCGGCCCGCAGGTGGTGGAGGGCTGGTACGGGGCGCCGTTCCCCAAGCCCCTCGCGCGCACCCGCGAGTACCTCGACATCGTCCGCCAGGTGTGGCGCCGCGAGGAGCCGGTGACGAGCGCCGGCCCGCACTACCCGCTGCCCCTGCCCGGCGGCGCGGGGCTCGGCAAGCCGCTGAAGTCGATCGTCCACCCGCTGCGCCCGCGGATCCCGGTCTACCTCGGCGCGGAGGGGCCCAGGAACATCGCACTCGCGGCCGAGCTGGCCCAGGGCTGGCTGCCGCTGTTCGTCGACCCGGCGCAGATCGAGCCGCTGTTCGGGGAGCCGCTGGCGGGACGTCCGGACGGCTTCGAGATCGCCGCCACCGTCACCACCATCGTCACCGGCGACCTGGCCGCGGCACTGGAGTTCGCCAAGATCCCGCTGGCGTTCTACATCGGCGGGATGGGGGCCAGGGATCGCAACTTCCATCTCGACCTGATCGGCCGGCTCGGCTACGCCGAGCAGGCCGCGCGGGTGCAGGAGCTGTTCCTGGCCGGCCGCCGCGACGAGGCGATCAAGGCGGTGCCGGACGAGCTTGCCGACTCCATCTCGCTGCTCGGGCCGATCGGCCGGATCAAGGAGCGGCTGGAGCTGTGGCGGGACAGCCCCATCACCACGCTGCTGATCGCGGGCGTGCGGGACGAGCCGACGCTGCGCGAGATCCGCGACCTGGTGCTCGGGTAGCCCCTCCTCCCTGTCCCTCCTCTCCTGCGCGTGCCCGACGCCACAGCGTGCTAGGGAATGGGGTGTGCCCGGGGGGCGCTGCACCGGATGTCCGGAGAACGCCCCCGAAGCACACCGCACATCGCACATCGCACATCGGAAGAGGGACACACGATGTCCACGCAGGTAGACGCCGCCCGGCTGCTCGTCCGGACCCTGGAAGCGGAGGGCGTCGAGTACGTCTTCGGCATCCCGGGCGAGGAGAACATCCACTTCGTCAACGCACTCGCCGACTCCCCCATCCGCTACGTCCTGGTCCGGCACGAGCAGGGCGCGGCGTTCATGGCGGAGATCTACGGGCGGCTGACCGGCAAGGCCGGCGTGGCGTCGGCGACGCTCGGCCCGGGGGCGATCAACCTCCAGCTCGGCGTCGCGGACGCCACCACCAACAGCACCCCGGTGGTGGCGATCTCCGCGCAGGTCGGCCTGGACCGCATCTACAAGGAGACGCACCAGGTCATCGACCTGGTGTCGCTGTTCCGCCCGATCACCAAGTGGGCCGAGCTGGCGCCCACCGCCGAGGCGCTGCCCGAGATGGTGCGCAAGGCGTTCAAGACCGCGCAGACCGAGCGTCCGGGCGCGGTGTACCTGGCGATCCCCGAGGACGTCGAGGCCGCCGAGGTGTCAGCCGCTCTCGGGCCGCTGCCGCGCAACGTCGTCCGGCCGCAGGAGCCGTCCCCCGCGCAGATCGCCCGCGCCGCCGACGTGATCGCGCTGGCCCGGCAGCCGATCGTGCTGGCCGGGCACGGCGCGACCCGGGACCGGGCGAGCCAGGCGCTGGTCCACTTCTCCGAGCACCTCGGGCTGCCGGTCGCCACCACGTTCAACGGCAAGGGCGTCTTCCCCGACGACCACCGCAACGCGCTCGGCGCGGTCGGGTTCATGCGGCACGACTACGTGAACTTCGGGTTCGACGAGGCGGACGTGCTGATCGCGGTCGGGTACGAGCTCCAGGAGTTCGACCCGGTCAAGATCAACCCGCACGGCGACAAGAAGATCATCCATATCCACCGGTTCCCGGCCGAGGTGGACGACCACTATCCGGTCGAGGTCGGCATCCAGGGCGACATCTCCCGCTCGCTGCACGCCCTCGCCGACGCGGTGCACCGCCGGTTCGACGTCAACGGGACCGGCCGCCGGATCCGGGAGATGCTGAGCGCCGAGCTCGCGGACGGCGCCGCCGACGACGGCTTCCCGCTCTCGCCCCGCCGCGTCGTCGCCGACGTCCGGGCGGCGATGGGCCGCGAGGACATCGTGCTCGCCGACACCGGCGCGGTGAAGATGTGGATGGCGCGGATGTACCCGACCTTCGAACCCAACACGCTGCTGGTCTCCAACGGCCTGTCCTCGATGGGCTTCTCGGTGCCGGGCGCGATCGCCGCCAAGCTGGTCCACCCGGGCCGCAGGGTGCTGGCGGCGACCGGCGACGGCGCGTTCCTGATGAACTCGCAGGAGCTGGAGACCGCCGTCCGGGAGAACATCCCGATCACGGTGCTGATCTGGGAGGACGGCGGGTACGGGCTGATCGGCTGGAAGATGGAGCTGGAGCTCGGGCGCAGCTCCGACGTCGCGTTCGGCAACCCCGACTTCGTGAAGTACGCCGAGAGCTTCGGCGCGACGGGCTACCGGGTGTCGTCGGCGGACGAGCTGCTGCCCGTCCTGCGGAAGGCGCTCGCCGAGGACGGCGTCTCGGTCGTCACGGTGCCGGTCGACTACTCCCACAACCTGGAGCTGACCGACAAGCTGGGCGAGCTGACCGACCCGTTCTGATCCCCTCGGGGGCCGTCCGCGGGCCGGTCGTCCGCGGGCCGGTCGTCCGCGGGTCAGTCGGCGCGGTGGGCCGCGTCCTGGAGGAACGGGAGCACCGCGTCCAGGAAGCGGGCGGGCGCCTCGGCGAAGGGCGCATGGCCGGTCGGCAGCGGGCACCAGATGCCCTGGGGCAGGGCCCGCCTGACCCTGCGGACGTCCATGCCGACCATCGGATCGCGGGTTCCCCACACCAGCAGGGTGGGCGCGGTGATGGCGCCCGCCCGGACGCGCAGGTCGTGGTCGGGCGAGGCGAAGCTCCGCCAGAGGGCCGCCTCCACCGCGATCGTCCGGGGGTCGTGCCGGCGCGCCGCGTCCCTGCTGATCATCTCTCGCACGGTGCCGGTGCGGCGGCGCAGGTAGAACCGGGGCATCCGGCCGGAGGCGGCCCGCACGGCGGGCTCGGTCCCCATCAGGCGGATGACCCCGCGGGTCAGGGGGCCGCCGAGCCGGCTGAACCCGCCGCTGTTGACCAGCACGAGCGCGGTCACGGCGGCGGGGCGGGCGAGCGCGAGGCCGGCCGCGGCGTAGCCGCCGACGCTGTTGCCGATCACCGCGGCGCGGCGCAGCCCGAGCCCGTCCAGGATCTCCGGCACGATCGCGGCGAAGCCCATCGCCGAGACCTCGCGGCCCGTCGCGGGCGGGGCGGCGGAGCCGGGCCCCGCGGTCGCTCCGACCGAGCCGGTCCGCACGGCGAGCCGCGCGGTGGCGGGCGGGGAGTCGCCGTAGCCGGGCCAGTCGACGGCGTAGGTGGTGTGGCGGCGGGCGAGCGCGGGGAGCACCGCGTCGTAGTCGCGGTGGTCGCCGGGGTTGGCGTGCAGCAGCACCAGCGCCGGTCCGGCGCCCCGTACGGCCACGGCCACCGGGCCGAGCGAGGTCTCGATCTGCATGGTCATCTGCCCGGACGGCCCGGGATCCCCTCTGCCGCACACGGCCGCCTCAGGCGCGGCACCGCTCCGCCGGGGAGCCGGCGCGCCGACGCTAACCGCCATCGACCGGACGGTCAACAAGCGGTTGCGGCCTCTGTGGAACCGCGCGGTTCGCCGCTCCCCGGAGGTTTCGACGGGTGGACGCGGGGCGCGCGGCGTCCCTCCAGGTCGCCGGGCCGCCGCCGGACTCGCCCGCCCGTCCGGGCACGGTCCCGGCCGTCCGGCCGCGGCCGGACGGGCCGTTGGCCGCTCGCGGCCAACGGGCGGGGTCCGGCTGAGCCGCCGATGATTTTCGCGTGCTCGCCGGGTCAGTCCTGGTACCCGACCCAGTGGTGCCCGAACCGGATCACGAAGGAGCCACCGATGACCCCGAGGCCCGATCTCACCCCGACGGCGCGGCGGATGGCCGATCTGCTCGCCGCGGTCGACGACGGTCAGCTCGCGCTGCCCACCCCCTGCCCGGAGTTCACCCTCGGCGACCTGATCGACCATGTCGGCGGGCTGTCGGCGGCGTTCGTCCGGACGGCCAGGAAGCAGTCCAAGGGGCCCGATGGCGCGCCGTCCGCCGACGAGGCGCGGCTGGAGGACGGCTGGCGCGACCGGATCACCCGGCAGCTCGCCGAGCTCGCGGACGCCTGGCGCGAGCCGGGCTCCTGGGAGGGGATGACCCGGGCCGGCGGGTTCGACCTGCCCGCGGAGGTGGCCGGCGCGGTCGCGCTGAACGAGCTCCTCGTCCACGGCTGGGACGTCGCGCGGGCCAGCGGGCAGCCGTTCACGGCCGACCCGGAGGCGCTCGGCTCGTCGCTGCGGCTCCTGGAGCCGAAGGACGGCGCGGGCTCCGAGGGGCTGTTCGGGCCGATCGTGCAGGTCCCGGCGGACGCCCCGGACCTCGACCGGGTGATCGGACTGTCCGGCCGCGACCCCGGATGGACGCCGCGGTAGACCTCGGGGTCGCCCCGGCCCCAGCTCAGGGACGTGACCGCCGGGAAGGCCGCCGGGGAGGTCCCCGGCGGCCTCCCGGCCTTCCCGCTGAGGGGCGGTGGTGCGTGCGGGTCAGGACTCCGGTGCGGTGAAGTCGGCGGTGAAGTCGGCGGCGTGGTCGGCGGCCCACTCGGCGAAGCTGCGCGGCGGCCGTCCGGTGATCTCCTGGACGGTCCCGGTCGTCTCGGCGGGCCGGCCCACCGCCTCCTCGGCGGTCCGGATCAGGGCCTCGGCGACGTCCGGCGGGCCCCACTGGGCCAGCTCCGCGCGGTGATCGTCCAGGCTCTGCCGGACGATCCGGACCGGGCGGCCGATCGCCGCGCCGATCTGCTCGGCCTGCTCCCGCCGGGTCAGCGACCCCGGCCCGGTGAGCACGTGGACGGCGCCCAGGTGCTCGGTCCCGGGGTCGGTCAGGACGCGGGCGGCGACCGCCGCGATGTCGGCCTCGTGGACGGGTGCCGCGTGGGACTCCGGGAACGGGTCGCACACGGTCCCCTCCGCGCGGACCGAACCCGCCCATTGCAGCGCGTTGGTCGCGAACCCGCCGGGGCGCAGGAACGTCCACGGGATCCCCGAACCGGCCACCGCCTGCTCCGCGTCACCGTGAATCCGCGGGATGCGGTCGGCCGAGCCGGGCTCGGCGCCGAGGGCGGACAGCAGCACGATGTGCTCCACCCCGGCGGCGCGGGCCTCGGCGACGAACCCGTCCAGGCCGGTGGGTTCGGCGTACACGAACACCTTGGTCGCACCGGCGAGCGCGGCGCCCAGCGTCTCCGGCCTCGCCAGGTCGGCCTCCATCACGTCCACACCGGCGGGGAGGCGGGCGGCGGCGGGCTCGCGCCCGGCCGCGCGGACCTTATGCCCTGCGGTGAGGAGTTGCTCTATAAGGCTGCGCGCGATCGCGCCGCGCGCTCCGGTCACCAGAATCGTCATGCCTCAATGCTGCTCCGGCCGGGGCCGGGCCGGGTAGGCACGCTCGGGCCTGGGAGTCGCGGTACCAGGCCCGCTCGGCCATGATGGCCGGAATGAACAAGGAGGAGCTGGGCGGATTCCTGCGCAGCCGGCGCGCCCGTGTCCAGCCGGCCGAGATGGGGCTGGCCGCCGGCGCCCGCCGCCAGACGCCGGGACTGCGCCGCGAGGAGGTCGCCCTCCTGGCCGGGATCTCCGTCGACTACTACATCCGGCTGGAGCAGGGGCGCGGGCCGCACCCGTCCGAGCAGGTGCTCGGGGCGCTCGGCCGCGTCCTGCGGCTGACCGCCGACGAGCACGACCATCTGCTGCGGCTGGCGGGCCATCCGCCGGTCCGCGCCGTCCCCACCCGCGAGGTGCCCGGCAACGTGCTGCGGCTGCTGGAGCGGCTCGACGGCGTGCCGGCCATGGTGATCAACGTCCGGTACGACGTGCTCGCCTGGAACCCGCTGCTGGTGGCGCTGATCGGCGACCCGGCGGAGCGGCCGGCGGGCGAGCGCAACACGCTGCGCTGGCTGTTCGGCGGCGACCGGCCCCCGTCCGGCAGCATGCTCCAGCTCGGCCGCCAGTGCGTCGCCGACCTGCGCGCCAGCGGCCGGTACCCCGGCGACCCCGACGTGCGGCGGCTGGTGGACGAGCTTTCGGCGTCCAGCCCGCAGTTCGCCGCGCTGTGGGCGGCGCGCGAGATCGCGGTGCAGCGGACGCTGAGGAAGCGGACCGTCCACCCGGTCGTCGGCGAGCTGGAACTCGACTGCGAGATCCTCCCCGTCCCCGGACGCGATCAGCGCCTCGTCCTCTACACCGCCGCGCCCGGGACCGCCTCCGGCCACGCCCTGCGGCGCCTGCGCGACACCTTGCCCGGCTGAGGAGCCCGCTGTGCCTCAGGCGCGGCAGAGGATCTCGCCGTGGACGACGGCGAACCAGCCGTCGTCGGCGGCGGCCCACGTTTTCCAGCCCGCATGGATCCGCTGGAGGTCCGCGCGGGTCGCGTGCCCGCCGGACACGGCGCTCTCGGCGATCGAGGAGTGGATCATCCGGCCGCCCCACGACTCGCTCCACCACTCGCGCTCCTCCGGGGTGGAGTAGCACCAGTTCGACACGGAGGCGGTCACGTCGGCGAAGCCGGCCCGCCGCGCCCAGGACACCAGCCGCCGTCCCGCGTCGGGCTCGCCGCCGTTACCGCGCGCCACCTTGTAGTAGACGGGCAGCCAGGTGTCCATGCCGGGCGGGCTCGGGTACCAGAGCATGCCGCCGAAGTCGGCCTCCCTGACCGCGACGATCCCGCCCGGCCGGCACACGCGGCGCATCTCGCGCAGCGCCTGGACGGGGTCGGCGAGGTGCTGGAGGACCTGGTGCGCGTGGACGACGTCGAACGAGTCGTCGGGGAAGTCGAGGGCGTGCACGTCGGCGACCGCGAACTCCACGTTGCCGAGCCCCTGCCCGGCGGCCGTCCGCTCGGCCTCGGCCAGCACCGCCGCGGCGGAGTCGACCGCGGTGACCCGGCCGGGCGCGACCCGCCCGGCCAGGCCGGCGGTGATGGTGCCGGGGCCGCATCCCACGTCCAGCAGCGCCGTGCCGGGACGCAGGTGCGGCAGCAGGTGGGCCGCCGAGTTCTCGGCGGTGCGCCACTGGTGCGAGCTCAGCACCGTCGCGTGGTGCCCGTGGGTGTACCTGGTCATCGGATCCACCTCTCTCCGCCCGCCCGGCGGAGCTCCGGTGTGCCGCCGGCCGGTGACCGCAGCCTAGAACGCTTCTCACAATTTGAGAAGTGCGTCTCGTATTTTGAGATGACGGGACGGTCAGGCGGCCAGCGCGACCCGGGACGGCCTCTCCGGGGGGACGGTCGCCGCGGACAGCGCCTCCACCACGGCGAGCGCGCGGGCCGGCGGCGGCGCGGTCTCGGCGTAGGCGTTCAGCGCCAGGTTGGACATTTCGGTGAGCCACGGCTGGACCAGGGTCCGCTCGGCGGGCCCTTGCAGTCGCGGCTGGGCGAGATGGAACGTGCCGGTCGCTTCGCTCACTGCCACTACCCCTTCCAGATGCCGGCGGGACGGACGCTTGCGCGCCCCACCCCCACCGGCCGGGACGTACCCCTGGGTACGCATCGAACAAGCTCTTCGGTCCGCTCGGCATTCCGTGACGTCTCCCACGTCACAAGGCCACCGTACGCGCCACCACTGACATTTTTCGAATGCATGTTCGACTATTGCCCGCCGTTCCGCGCCGCGTCCGGCACGGGCGCGCGACAGCGGGGCGGGCGCGGCGCGGACGGCGCGGACGGCGGGTGCGCGATCGGCCGAAAGGCGGATTCCGCACTCCGCCCCGGGCCCTAGCCTGCGTAGTCATGGACGACACGGGCGCGCGGGTGGACCGAATCCATTTCGCGGGCGGCTGCCTGGCGCGCGTCGCCTACCTCGGGTGCGCCGGGCTGTACCTGCTGCTGTGCCTGGCGGCGGCGTTCAACCACGCGTTCGACTTCTGGCTGATCGGCGTGGCCGTCGTCGTCACCGGCGCGGCGGTCTCGGTGCGGCACCGGTTCCCCTGGGCGGTCGGCGCGCTGGGCGCGTCGGCGCTGACCACCCTGTTCATCGTGCTCGCCGACCCGCCGTTCCGGGGACCGAGCACGGCGGTGGAGGTCGGCGGCCTGCTGGTGCTGATCGTCCGGGTGCTGTGGCGGGAGGGCCGGGAGCGGCTGATCCCGGTCGCGGTGGCGCTGTCGGTCACGATCGTGGTGCTGCCGCTGCGCGCCTCGGCGATCCAGGCGGTGCTGTTCGTCGCGCCGCTCGGTGTACTGGTCGCGGTCGCCATCGGGATCGGCCTCTACCTGCGGGCGATCGACACCCGGCGGGCCCGGGCGCTGGTCTCCGCGCGCCGGGACGAGCGGCTGGAGCTGGCCCGCGACCTGCACGACTTCGTCGCCCACCACGTGACCGGGATCGTGGTGCAGGCGCAGGCGGCGCGGTTCGCCGCCGGGTCGGGCACGGCGCCGGACCCGGAGCAGCTCGACACGATGTTCGCCGGGATCGAGCAGGCGGGCACCGAGGCGCTGACCTCGATGCGCCGCATGGTCGGGCTGCTGCGCGACGCCCAGAACGCGACCGCGTCCGACGGCGACGCCGGGCGCGGTGAGGGGGACGGCGGGGGCGCGGGTAGGGGTTCCGGCGGGGGCGCCGGGCACGCGGAGAACGGCGGGGACCGTCCGCCGACCAGCCCGGTCGGCGACCTGGCCCAGGTCGAGAGCCTCGTCGCCGCATTCGGCGACCCGCCCGCCTCGCTGTGGCTGGCGCCGGACCTCGGCGGGCTGCCGCCCGAGGTGGCGACCTCGGTGCACCGCGTCGTCCAGGAGGCGCTGACCAACATCCGCAAGCACGCCGCCGACGCCACCGCCGTGCAGGTGACGGTGGCCCGGCGGGACGGCGAGACGGTCGAGGTCGCCGTCCGCGACGACGGGCAGGGACGAGGGCGCAGGCTGCCGTCCAGCGGGTTCGGGCTCTCCGGCCTGGGCGAACGGGTCGAGGCGCTCGGCGGCCGGCTGGCCGCGGGCCCCCGGTCCGGGGGCGGCTGGGAGGTCACCGCCGTACTGCCCGCCCGCCGGACCCTGCGAGAATCGGACGGGTGACCACCCGTGTACTGATCGCCGACGACCAGGAGATGGTCCGGACCGGATTCCGGATGATCGTCGACTCGCAGCCCGACATGGAGGTGGTCGGCGAGGCCCGGGACGGCGCCGAGGCCGTCGCGCTGGCGCGGCGGCTCCGCCCGGAGGTGTGCCTGTTCGACATCCGGATGCCCCGGATGGACGGGCTGGAGGCGACCCGGCTGCTGGCCGGCCCGGACGTGGCCGAGCCGCTCCGGGTGGTGATCGTCACCACCTTCGACATGGACGAGTACGTCTACGGCGCGCTGCGCGGCGGCGCGGTCGGGTTCCTGCTCAAGGACAGCGGTCCCGCGCTGCTGGTGGAGGCCGTCCGGGCCGCCGCCAACGGCGAGGCGCTGGTCTCCCCCTCGATCACCGTCCGGCTGCTGGAGCACCTGGCCACCGCGTCCGCCGCGCCCGCGCCGCTGCGCGGCTCGCTCACCGGACGCGAGCTGGACGTGGTGCGGCTCGTCGCGCGCGGGCGCACCAACGACGAGATCGCCGGCGAGCTGTTCGTGTCGCTGTCCACGGTCAAGACCCACCTGAGCAGCATCCAGCGCAGGCTGGACGCGCGGAACCGGGTCGAGATCGCGGCGTGGGCATGGGAGTCGGGCCTCATGCGCTGACCGGACCGGGCGGCGGACGGCACGCGGCGCGCGGACGGTGGCCACGGACCGCGGACCGCGGGGCGGCGGCGGGAAACTGGGGACATGGCACTGGGACCGGAGTCGCTGGGCGGCATACCCGTCGCGCTCCTCATCATCTGGGCCCTGGGCGCCGCCGGGTGGGGCGCCGTCCTCGCCGGGCTGCGCCACGGCCTGCGCGGGCGGGCCCGCGGGTCGGCGCTGTTCGCGCACGTCCTGACCCTCGCGGGCGCGGTGTTCGGCTGCACGGTGCTCGGGTTCGGATTCCTGTACGTGTCGATCGCGCTCACCGCCGAATGGTGGGCGCTGGCCCTCGTCACCGGGTTCCGCCCGGAGCGGCTGCTCGACTCCGGCGGCCTCGGCCGGCTGGCGGTCTGGGCGGTCCTCACCGCGGCCGGGATCCTCGCCGCCGGGGCCCTGGTGCTGTGACCCCGGGGTGAGGGCGGACTGGCGGAGAGATGTTCGAACCAGCGCGAACCTCCATTGGGCGCCGATAGTCAAACCTCCGTAGTATCCACGGCAAGGCACCACAAACCCCTCGGAGGTGGATCATGCCGTGTGCGCTGTGCGGCGACATCATCCCGACCGAGGTCGCCCGCTGCCCGGCCTGCGGGGCGTGGGCGCGGCGCCGCGACTTCCGCGCGGTGGGCGTGGCCGTCTTCATGCTGCTCGGGTTCAACGCCTTCGTCGCGCTCGGCTCGGGGATCAGCCTGCTGCGGCTGGAGGCGCCGCTGCGCGGCAGCACCCACGACACCTATGACCCGGGGGGCACCGAGCACGCGCTGGCGCCGTACTCGGACGTGTTCCTCATCGGCGGCGTCATGGCGGGCGTCACCGGGCTGCTCTACCTCGCCTGGCTGTGGCGCGCGTACGGGCAGTCGCCCGGCCCGCACCGGCACCGCCGGGCGTGGGTGGTGTTCGGCTGGCTCTGCCCGGTGGTCAACCTGTGGCTGCCGCCCCGTCTGGTCTACGACGTCTGGGTCAACAGCGGCCGGTACCGCGTCGCCGAGCGGCACGCGGCGGCCCTGGTGGTGGCGGGCTGGTGGGCCTGCGTGCTGACCGGGATCGGGCTGGCCCGGATGTTCTCGGGCGGGCACGGCGTCCAGACGCTGGCCGACGCCCGGTTCTCGGTGCACGTCGGCGTCGCCGCGGCGGCCTTCCAGGCCCTCGCCGCCGCGCTCTGCATGGCCACGGTGTTCCAGATCACCCGCCTCCAGATCGCCCGCGACTCCTGACCCTCGCCCCTCCTTTCCCTCCCCTGCCCGCCGCGCCGCGCCGCGTCAGCGGGGTTCGGTGGGGCCCGAGCTGCCGCCGCTGGCGTGCCAGAGCCGAGCCGGAGGACGCCTGGCGGTGTCGCCCGCGTGGCCGATGTCGGCGTACGGCGAGGTCGCGAAGCCGGTCGCGTGGACGACGCGCCGCCCGGTCCCGCCTCCCTCCCCGCCCGGACCCGGCCGCGCCATCAGCCGCCGGACGGCCTCGATGCCGCCCCGCCGCCGTTCCTCCTCCAGGGCGGGCAGGTCCCAGCAGGCGGTGGCGGTGATCGAGACCGCCCGCGCGCCGGCCCGGCGGACCCGGCCGCGCGCCACCAGCAGCCAGGAGCCGAACACGATCGCCGCGCACCGCTCCTGCACCGACTCGAAGAACGCCAGGTCGACCGGGCCGGTCGCGTCGTCGAGCGTGGCGAAGATGACGCGCTGGCCCGACCGCACGGCCGGGGTCTGGGTGGCGACCTTGACGCCGGCGACCAGGACCTCGCCCCCGCCGGGCCGGTCCGCGAGATCGCGGGCGCGGACCGCGCCGAGCCCGCGCAGCAGCCCGCCGTAGAAGGTCAGCACGTGCCGGCTGACGTCCAGGCCGAGGACCTCCAGCTCCGCCTCCACCATCTCCGACGGCGTCATCGGCGGCAGCTCGCCCGGCCGGATCTCCTCCACGATCCCGGCGCCGAGGACGTCCCCGGTCTCGTCGCCGAGGGGGAGCTGGCCCTCGCCCACGCCGCGTCCCGGACGGGCGGTGGCGCGGTCGAGCGCCCCGACCCGGCAGAGCAGATCGCGGCGCGGCGCGGGCCCGCCGCCCCCGGGACCGGGCTGGTACAGGGCGTCGAACCCTCCGGCCAGCACGAGCCGTTCGGCGATCGGCCGGGACACCCGGGCGCGCCGCCAGAAGTCGGACAGCGACCGGTACGGCCGCTCGGCGACGATGCGGCCGGCCTCCGCGTCGGTGATCCCCTTGACCTCGTTCAACGCCACCCGAATCCCGTACGCGGACGCACCCCACGCACCGGACGCGGCGTCCTGGTCAGGCGGTACGGGCGGCAGGACGGGCGGAGCGGGCATCGGCTCGGGCATCGGCTCGGGCTCGGGAATCGGCGGCGCGGCCGAGACCGGGCCTCCCGCGGACACGGGCTCGACATGCCAGTCCACCGCCGACCGGTTGACGTCCAGCGGCAGGATCGGGACGCCGAAGTGCCGGGCGTCGTCCAGGATCACCCGCTTGGGGTACATGCCGGGGTCGTGGGTGAGCACCCCGGCGAAGAACGCGGCGGTGTGGTGCCGTTTCAGCCAAGCCGACTGGTACGTGGGCAGGGCGAACGACGCGGCGTGCGCCTTGCAGAACCCGAACGCACCGAACGCGGCGAGCGTCCGCCAGACCCGTTCGACCACCGCGGCGCCGTAGCCGCGTGCCAGCGCCCGCGTGCGGAACCAGGCGCCGACGACCGCCTGGCCCTTCGCGCCCGCCAGGCTCCGCCGCGCGGCCTCGGCCTGCGACAGCCCGCAGCCGGTCATGATGGCGACGACGCGCAGGACCTGCTCGTGGAAGACCACGATGCCGAGGCTCTCGCGCAGCGCCCCGGCCAGGTCCGGATGCGGGTAGTCGGGCTCCCGGCGCCCGGCCCGCGACTCCAGGTAGGGGGTGACCATGTCCGAGCCGACCGGGCCCGGGCGGAACAGCGAGATGTCGATGACCAGGTCGTCCAGGTCGCGCGGCTGGAGCCTGCCGATCAGCTCGCGCTGGCCCGGCGACTCGATCTGGAAGCAGCCGAGCGTGCGGGAGGTGCGGATCAGCTCGAAGGTGGCGGCGTCGTCGCGCGGGACGTCCTCCAGCGCGATCCGCTCCCCCTCCACCCGGGCGACCTCGGCCACCGTGTGCGCCATCGCCGACTGCATCCGCACCCCGATGACGTCGAGCTTGAGCAGCCCCATCGCCTCGACGTCGTCCTTGTCGAACTGGCTCATCGGGAAGCCCGCCGCGCTCGGCTCCAGCGGCGTGCGGTCGGGCAGCGTCGGGTTCGACAGCAGCACGCCGCAGGGGTGCAGCGCGATGTGCCGGGGCAGCCCGTCCAGGCGCTCGGCGATCCGGAACAGCACCTCCAGCCGCTCCTGCGCCAGGTTGCTCTGCCGCAGCTCGGGCAGGTCGTGCAGGGCGGCGCGGATCTGCTCCGCCCGGACGTGCGGGAACGCCTTGGCGATCACGTCGATCTCGCTCGGCGGCAGCCCGACCGCGTTGCCGACGTCGCGGATGGCGCTGCGCGCCCGGTAGGTCTCCATCATCGACACGCACGCGGTGCTCTCCGCGCCGAACCGGTCGAACAGCAGCCGGTAGGCCTCCAAGCGCCGGGCCGACTCGACGTCGAGGTCGATGTCGGGCAGGCCGGGGCGGCTGTCGGCCAGGAACCGCTCCATCAGCAGGCCGTGCCGCAGCGGGTCCAGGTCGCTGATCCCGATCAGATGGTTGACCAGGCTGCCGGCGCCCGAGCCGCGGACCGCGCAGCGGATGCCGCGGGACCGGACCAGTTCGGCGGCGTCCGCGACGGTGAGGAAGTAGGCGGCCAGGCCCTTGCGCGCGATGACGGCCAGCTCGTCCGCGAGCCGGTCCGCCGCCGCGCCGGACCGGTCGAGGCCGCGTCGGGCCAGGCCGCCGGCGCACCGGGCGGCGAGGCGCGCGTGCGGGTCGTCGCCGGCGTCCGGCAGGTGGACGCGGTCCATGCCGAGGTCGCGGACCGGGTCCAGGGCGCAGCGTTCGGCCAGCCGCCGGGTCGCGGCGACCAGCGCGTCCGCCTCGGCGGCACCGCAGCCCAGCTCGGCGACCCGGCGCATCTCGGCCTCGGACTTGAGGTAGGCGTGCCCGGTCCGGTCATCCAGGTGCCGCCGGTCGAGCGGGACGAGGCGCCGCGTCACGTCGAGCACCTGCGCCACCGGATGGTCGGCGGCCTCCAGGTAGCGGACGGCGTTGCCGAGCACGGCCGGGACCCCGGTCTCGCGGGCGAGGGCCAGCATCCGGGCGGCGCGGTGCCCGTCGCCCCGGTCCTGGTGGTCGACGATCTCCAGCACCGGCTCGGCCGTCTCCCGCCAGGCCGCCAGCCGCCGGGCGGCCAGGTCGGGACGGCGGGCGGCGACGGCGCGGCCCACGTCGGAGGCCGGCCCGAGCAGCACCACGAGACCGGCCGAGTGCGTCCCGACCAGCTCGCGGCGCACGGCCGGCCGCCGTCCCCGCTCGCCCGTCGCCCCCGGCCCGACGTCCGTCCGGCGGGCGGCGTGGGCGGCGGTGACCAGGCGGCACAGCGACGTCCAGCCGGTCCGGCCGGTGGCGAGGACGACCACCCGGCCCTCCTCGGGCGTCCCGGCCGGATCCCCGTCGTAGTCCAGGGCGAGGTCGGCGCCGAGGACGGGCCGGATGCCCGCGTCCCGGCAGGCCCGGACGTGCCGGACCGCCCCGTAGAGACCGTCGCGGTCGGTCAGGGCCAGGGTCTCCATGCCGAGCCCGGCCGCCCGTTCGGCGAGCGCCCGCGGCTGCGCCACGCCGTACCGCAGCGAGTAGGCGGAGGCGACGTGCAGGTGCACGGCCGCCTCAGTCCCACAGCCGGGAGAGCAGCCACGAGCCGGTCGCCGCGTCGCGGCGCAGCTCGTACACCCCGGTCTCGCGCTCCGGGGTGGCCTCGACCCGCCAGAACTCCCGCTCGCCGGGGACGTCGGCGGCGGGCGGCGGCTCGCGCCACCAGTCGCGGGTGGCGACCCAGTGCTCCAGCACCCGCCGCACGGTGTAGAGCCGCCCCCGCCAGACAAACCGGACCGGACGTCCGTCGCTGGTCCAGACCTCGACGGGATCGCCGAAAACGCGCGTCATCCACCCTCCCCCGCCCTCGTGCCTCGCGTTCACCGCACGGGGGAAGGCATGCGGCCTCTTCGAACATACGTTCGCAGGCGAGTCTAGGGTCGGCCGCGACCGGGAGGCAAGGCGGGGGCACCGCAGGAGCACGTCAGGGGCGCGGCGGGGGCACGGCGGGCGGACCGCCGGCCGGGCAGGACGAGGCGCGGGCGGGGTCAGGTGAGGAGGGTCACGAAGCGTTCGGCGACCTTGGCCACGTCGGAGACGTCGGCGATGCCGCCGCCGGTCCACAGGTAGGACCAGCCGGGCCCGACCGGCGTCGCGACGACCATGATCTGGCGCCGGACGCCGGTGCCCATGACGGTCAGCACCGACTCCTCGGGACCGGCCAGCCGCCAGCGCAGCCCGCGCGCCTCGACCTCGTACGCGAGCGCGGCGAGATGGTGCCGCCGCACTTCGGCGATCTCCCGCGCACCGACAACAGACACCACGATCAGCCGCCTCATCAGGGGGTACGAATCGCCGCCCGATGACCCGGAGCGCCCGAACGGCGACATTTGGTGACCAGCCCCAAGGATGACCCGCGCGCCCATCCGGCGCCGGTGAATCCCGGAGACTCGGTCCCCCTAATTCCTGTCCCTACCGAGAGTACCCATCCCGTAACAGAGAGTTACTAGATACTTACGTACGGCGGCCCGGCCCGTGACCGTCCCATGACCGGCGGACCGCGCCGACGCCGGGCCGGGAGCCCGGCTTCCGTGATACACCCCTTGATTGGACGGGCGTCCGGGAACATCCGCGCCCCGGACCCGAAGGAGCCCGACGATGACCGCCGAGCGACCGTGCCACGGGCTGCGCGAGCGCAAGAAGCAGCGGACACGGCTGGCGCTCACCGACGCGGCGCTCGACCTGTTCCTCGACCAGGGGTACGAGCGGACGACGATCGACGAGATCGTGGCCGCGGTCGAGGTGTCGCAGCGCACCTTCTTCCGCTACTTCGCCACCAAGGAGGACGTCCTCACCGGCTTCCTCGCCGGGTACGACCGGCTCATGGCCGCTGCACTGGCCGCCCGCCCGCCCGCCGAGCGGCCCTTCACCGCGCTGTTCGAGGCGCTGCGCACCGTGCTGAGCGCGATCGCCGAGGGCGCCCCGGACGACGCCGCCAGGTTCCGCCGCGTCCGGCAGGTGTTCGAGGCCACGCCGGCGCTGCTCCCCGCGCAGATGGCGCGGTTCTCGGCGTCGGAGAAGGCGCTCGCCGCCGAGATCGCCCGCCGCGAGGGGGTGAACCCCGAGCGGGACCTCCGCCCGCAGATCATGGTCGCCTTCCACTCGGCCGCGACCCGGGTCGCCTTCGAGGAGTGCGCCCGGAACGAGGTCTGGGACGCGGCCACGGTCGCCGCCCGGATCGAGGACGTCGTCGTCCTCGCCGGCCGCACCATGGGCGACTGGATCTGACCGCCCGCGGTCCCGCACGGCCCGATCCGACCGCCCGCGGTCACTCCGTGGAGTGATCCCCGCTTCACTCTCACGTCCCATCCGCGGCGGGTCCGGCTCCCCTAGGCTGGGCCCGGAAAAACGATCTTCCTAGGAGCCCGCCCCCCATGACGACCCCCGCCGCCGGCCCCCTCCACCAGGACGAGCCCCGCGTCCTCGGCCCGTACCGCCTCCTCGGCCGGCTCGGCCGCGGCGGCATGGGGACGGTGTACCTGGCCGCGGAGCCGACCGGCCGCCGGGTCGCGGTGAAGGTGGTCAACCGGGAGCTGGCCGGCGAGACCGCGTTCCTGGACCGGTTCCGGCGGGAGGTGACCGCGGCCCGCCAGGTGCACCGGTTCTGCACCGCGCCGCTGATCGACGCCGATCTGGACGCCGACCCGCCCTACATCGTCACCGAGTACATCGACGGCCCCAGCCTGGAGCAGACGGTCGCCGAGCGCGGCCCGCTGCCCGGCTCCGACCTGGAGGGCCTCGCCGTGGGGGTGGCGACCGCACTGGCCGCGATCCACGGCGCCGGGATCGTGCACCGCGACCTCAAGCCCGCCAACGTGCTGCTGTCCCCGACCGGCCCGCGCGTCATCGACTTCGGCATCGCCCGCGCGCTCGACGCCGCCGACGGGCCGACCCGCACCGGCCAGTTCATCGGCACCCCCGCCTACATCGCCCCCGAGATCCTGCACGGCGAACCGGTGTGCCAGGCGTCCGACGTGTTCTCCTGGGGATGCGTGGTCGCCTACGCCGGCACCGGACGGCCGCCCTTCCAGGGCGGGACGGTGGCCGAGGTCTTCAAGCGCATCAGCGGCGACCCGCCCGTGCTCGACGGGCTCGACCCGGGGCTGCGCGCGCTCGTCGCCCTCACTCTCGGCAAGGACCCGCGCAACCGGCCGACCGCGCAGGGGCTCCTGGCGCGGCTGCTCGGCCAGGAGAAGGCCGACCCCGAACGGGCCGCGGCGAGGGTCACGGCGACCTGGCACCGCCCCGGCACGGTCCCGGCGGACCAAGGAACGGGCACGGGCACCGGCACGGGGACGGGCGGGGCCGCGTCCGCCGCCGTCCCGCCGACCGGGCCCGCCTCCACGGCCCCCGGCGCCGAGGCCCCCGGCGGTGGTCCCGTCCCGGCCACGGCGCCGCCGGGATCGGTGCCGGCGGTACCCGAGCGGCAGACCGTCCAGGTGAACCTGCCCTACCCCGAGGCGTGGCGCGGGCCCAAGCGGTGGTTCACCCTGGTCCGGGGGCTGATGGCGCTCCCGCATCTGGTGGTCATGCTCGTCCTGAGCGTGCTGCTGGTGGTGGTGATGGTGCTGAGCTGGCCGATCATCCCGTTCACCGGGCACTACCCCCGATCGCTGTTCCGCTTCGTCGTCGGCTTCCAGCGCTGGTCAGGACGGGTGGTGGCGTACGCCTTCATGCTCACCGACGAAAAGATCCCGCCGTTCCGCACCCTGCCCCGGGCGCTGCGCTCACGCTGACGTCCGGAGTACTAGGGTTCTCGACAAAGGCCCCCAACCACCAGGAACACGATGACCACGCACGCAGGAGAGAACACGCTCCGGCCCGAGGACCCCCGTGAGCTCGGGCCCTACCGGCTGATCGCCCGGCTCGGCCGGGGCGGGATGGGCACGGTCTTCCTGGGCGAGGACGGCTCGGGCCGCCGGGTCGCCGTCAAGGTGATCAACCGGGAGCTGGCCGGCGAGACCGCGTTCCTGGACCGGTTCCGGCAGGAGGTGACCGCGGCCCGCCAGGTCCGCCGGTTCTGCACCGCGCCGGTGATCGACGCCGAGCTGGACCGGCAGCCGCCGTACGTGGTCACCGAGTACATCGAGGGCCCGAGCCTGGAGCACGCGGTCGCCGAGCGCGGCCCGCTGCCCGGCTCCGACCTGGAGGGCCTCGCCGTCGGGGTGGCGACCGCGCTGGCCGCGATCCACGCCGCCGGGATCGTGCACCGCGACCTCAAGCCCGCCAACGTGCTGCTGTCCGCCACCGGCCCGCGCGTCATCGACTTCGGCATCGCCCGCGCCCTGGACGCCGCCGACGGGCCGACCCGCACCGGCCAGTTCATCGGCACCCCCGCCTACATCGCCCCCGAGATCCTCCGCGGCGAACCGGTCACCGCGGCGTCCGACGTGTTCTCCTGGGGATGCGTGGTCGCCTACGCCGGCACCGGCAGCGCCCCGTTCACCGGCGTCACGGTGCCCGAGATCTTCTACCGGGTCGCGCACGGCGACCCGGTGCTGGACGGTCTCGACGCGGGGCTGCGCGACATCGTCGCCGCGGCGCTCGACAAGGACCCGCGCAACCGCCCGTCCAACCAGGAGCTGCTCAGCCGGCTGGTCGGCCACGCGCGGCCCGACCCGGCGCAGCTCGCCGAGACCGTCCAGGCGGGCTGGCACGGCGCCATGCCCCCGCCGCCGCAGGCCCCGCAGGCCCCGCAGATCCCGCAGGCCCCGATGCCCCCGCCGCCGCCGACCGGCGGGTACCCGCAGTCCGGCCCCACGGCGATGCTCGGCCACGACGCCACCCGCGGCGATCCGCGCCCGGCCCGCGCCGAGGGCCCCGGCACCTCGCGCAGGCCGCTGCTGATCGGCGCCGCCGCCCTCGCCGCGGTGGTCCTGGTGGGCGCGGGCGCGTACGCGCTGTTCGGGTCGGACGGCCCGCCCGGCGACACCGCCAGCTTCTACGAGACCGACTTCGCCTCCGGGCAGAGCGGCTGGTACGGCGACAACTACACCGAGAGCAGCGGCCAGGGTGTGCAGAACGGCCACTACCGGATCGATCTCAAGAGCAACAACAGCGCGGGCTTCACCCTCGCCGCGAGTCCCGTCGACGACACCAAGCAGCTTCCCAAGCAGCAGCTCGTCACCGCCCAGGTGACCCCGGCGTCGGGGCCCAACTACGGGCAGTTCGGCCTGTTCTGCCGCGGCTCGAAGGAGATCGGCGAGGAGGGCGGCTACCAGTTCCTGATCCGCCGGGACGGGAAGGGCTCGCTGATCCGCAAGGTGTCGCCCGTGGTCGGCGCCAAGGAGCTCGCCACGGGCGACGACGCCGGCGGCTACGAGGCGCCCGAGGCCGGCAAGCCGGGCCGCCCCAGCAAGGTCCAGATCGCCTGCGAGGAGCAGGACGGGGGCAAGAAGGTCAGGCTGCGGCTCTGGGTGAACGGCGACCTCGCCGCCTCCGCCACCGACTCCGACCAGGTGCTCCCGAACCGGAACTCCGGGCTGATCGTCACCCGGATCAGCGAGACCCAGGAGACCCTGGCGGTCGACTACGACGACTTCGAGATCGCCGAGATCAAGGGCTAGCCGGCAGGTAGGCGCCCATCCAGCGGGCGAGCTCGGCGAAGACCCGCTCCCGCACCGGCCCGGCCGACAGCACCAGGTCGTGCAGGCCGCCCTCGACCCGCACCAGCGTGACGTGCGGGCCGAGCCGCGGCGCCCAGCGCGCCATGTGCGCCACGTCCAGGACCGCGTCGGCGCCGGTCACGTCGGTGGCCCGGCGGCCGGGCCGGACGCTGCGGTCCGAGCTCATCACCAGCACCGGCACGTCGATGCCGAGCCCGGCGTGCAGGCGGAGCTGCCCCCGCCGCACCGCCGCCAGCCACCCGGCCCGCACCGTGAACCCGAGGAGCGGCTTCCACTCCAGGTCGAAGTCCCATTCGCCCTCGTGGTCGCGGTGCAGGCTGCGCGGGTAGGCACCGGACACCCCGGCGGGCATCGCGGCCATCGGGAACCGCGCGCGCAGCGTCCGCGCCAGCCCGGCGCCGAGCTTGCGCACCGGGAGCGGCTCGGCGATGTCGAGGAACGGGCTGTTGAGGAAGAGCCCGTCGACCAGGCCCCGGCCGCGCACCCGGTCGGCCCACAGCGCCGCGAGCAGCCCGCCGGTGGAGTGCCCGTTCAGCAGCAGCGAGTCGTGCCCGTCCACGTCCCGGACGATCCGCACCGCCTCGTCGATCTCGGGGAAGTACTCGGTGAGGCTGCCCACGTAGTTGGGCGTCTGGTGCGGGCGCAGCGACCGCCCGTACTTGCGCAGGTCGAGCGCGTAGAAGTCGACGCCCCGCCCCACGAAGAAGTCGGCGAGGTTCCGCTGGAAGAAGTAGTCGACGAACCCGTGCAGGTAGAGCACCGCGCGCCGCGACGGCTCGGCGCACCGCCGCCGGACGAGCGTGGCCACCACCTCGCCCTCGGCGTCCCGTCCCATCGGCAGCTCGATCGCCTCGTACCCCGGCCCGAGCACGTCCGCCGTCACGTCCATGACACCCTCCCTCACCGGCTCCGGCCCCACCCTACGGCCCCGCCCCATCCGCCCGGCGGCGGGGATTTGACCGGTGGCGGGAGATCCGTACGATCTCGGGGATCACCGACGAATGCGGAGCCCCGTCCGATGACCGAGTCCCCCCAGCTCGAACAGAGCCGGACCAGCAACGCGCTGGAATGCGCGCTGTCCTTCATCCAGACCTGGAACGGAAATCCGCAGGCCGCGGGCACGATCGCCTACCACCCGCAGGATCCGCTCGGGATGCTGTGCGGCGAGGTGGGCGGCCGGGACCGGGCCGAGCAGGTGCTGGGCGCGGCGTTCCGCTACATCGGGCCGGACGCGTCCGCGCTGGACGCGATCGGCGAGCGGCTGCGCGTCCTCGGCCACGGGCACTGCGCGCTCATCGTGAACGGCTGGCGGCCCGAGGAGGGCACCGGCACCCACGCCTGGAACGCCTGCAACCACGAGGGCCGGATCACCTGGATGGACGCCAACCGGGGCGAGCGCTCCACCACGCCGCTGTACCCGCAGGTGTACGGGGTGTGGGCCATCATCGTCGACTCCAACGGACGGGGCATGCCGTGATCACGCGCGAGTTCGTACTGGAACGCTCCCGGGCGATGTTCGCCGCCTCGCCCTCCGCCGGCGGGCGCCCCGTCGAGGTCGGGGTGTACGAGTTCGACCTCGGCTTCGTGGTGTGGCCGGTCGAGCCGCCGCCCGCCGACTGGTCCCGTCCGCCCGGAACCGTCGGCGGCAGCGTGCTGGTGCTGGACCGGCAGACCGGCTCGGCCGGCGTCTTCCCCCGGCTCGCCGCCCCGGTCGTCGCGGAGATGTACCGCAAGCAGCAGGCCGGGGGCTGACCGCGCCGGTCAGCGCCGCGCGCGGAGCAGGTAGCCGCCCAGCGCCGCCGCGCCGCACAGCGCCTGCGCGGCCAGGTGGGCGCCGGACGGCTCGCCGGTCAGGGCCAGCAGCGTGGGCGCGCAGCCGAGCAGTGCGAGGTCGGCGCCGGTCGCGGCCCAGAGGAGCGGGCCGGTGGGCATGGCTCCGACGGGGGTGTCGAGGAC
The DNA here is from genome assembly GCF_030283145.1 of Actinomadura xylanilytica. Lineage (GTDB taxonomy): Bacteria > Actinomycetota > Actinomycetes > Streptosporangiales > Streptosporangiaceae > Spirillospora > Spirillospora xylanilytica. The sequence continues at coordinate 59,144 of NZ_JASNWE010000007.1, read as the reverse complement.
CGGCATCGCGTGGTCGGCCGGACGCCGCCGCGCCATCCGCAGCGCCCCGGCGGCCAGCGCGGGCGCCGCCGCCGGGCCGAGCAGCCACCACGGGCCCGGGGGCAGGCCGTGCGCCAGGCCGAGCCCGGCCAGCGCGAGGGTGAGCCAGGCGCCGCCCAGCAGCGCCGGGAGCACCGCGCGCGCCGCGAGCACCGGGCGGAGGCCGATGCCGAACAGCCGGGCGAGGCTCGGGTCGTCGCCGTCGCGGCGGGCGCCCGTGGTGCACGCGACCGCGGCGGCCAGCGCCCCCGCGGCCAGCACGGCCGTCGAGGCCGCGCCCACCGCCTGCGCGGTGAGGGCGGGCAGTGCCGCGGACGCGAGCACCGCCGACAGCCGGCCGGGACGGCGCCCAAGCCTGCGCCAGTCGGGCCAGGCCAGCGCGAGCGCCGGGGACGCGGCCGTCCCGGACGCCGCGCGCCGCGTCAGCGGCGCGGGCCAGGGACGGGAGCGCAGGGCCCGGCCGCGCCAGTGGGCGTCCTCGGCGATCCAGGTCAGGATGCCCGGGTCGAGCGCGGCCGACGCACCGGCCACGTGCCCGGCCCGGGTGGACGAGGCCAGCAGGGCACGGGCGGGGATGCGCTCGAGCGCCCCCCAGGCCGACCTGAGCAGGAGTGCGGCGGTGGCCGCGCAGGACGCGGCGAGGGCCGCGCCGAGCGACACCGGCGCGCCCGCGACGGAGGCCAGCATGTGCCGTCCGGGACCGCTTCCGAGCACGGCGGCGAGCACGGCCGCCGCCAGGACGCCGGCGATCGCCCCCTGGAGCCAGGCGTCCCAGGCCTGCGACGACTGGGCCAGCACGGCGGTCGCCATCCCGCCGGCCGCGGCCGAGACCCCCAGCACCACCGCGGTGATCAGCCGCACCGCGGGATCGTCCGGCAGGCCGAGGGCGGCGAGCAGCGCCACGCCGAGGGCCGCGCCGCCGGGCAGCGCGACCAGCAGCAGGACCGCGGCCGGCCGGCCGAGCACGCCCCGGCGCGGGAGCGGCGACAGCACCAGCCAGGCCGCGTCGGCGGCGGACGTCGCGACCGGCCCGAACGCGCGGGCGAGTGCGAGGAAGCCCGCGTAGCCGAGCCCGGCCAAGGCCAGCCCGGCCCCGATCCGGGACGGCTCCGCCTGGCGCGCGATGGACGTGACGGAGACGAGGGCGAGCCGTCCGAGCGACAGCACCGCCAGCGCGAGCCCGGCGATCAGCGCGTACCGGTCGGTCCAGGTCGGCGCCCGCCGACCCCGGGTCCGGGTCCGGATGAACGCCCGGACGAGGTGGACCTGCGTCACGCGGCGCCCCCCAGGGTGACCCGGCGGGCGTGCGCGGCGCCGGCGAGGTCGAGGTCGTGGGTGGCCATCACCACGGTGCCGCCGCCCGCCGCGTACCCGGCCAGGATCGTCGCCAGCCGCGCCCGGAACGCCGGGTCGAGGCCGCGCTCGGGCTCGTCCAGCAGGAGCAGCCGGCTCGGCCGGATCAGCGCCATCGCGAGCGACAGCCGCTGCCGCTGGCCGGTCGAGAGGGTCGGCGGGGCCGCGTCGGCCCGCGTCCGCAGCTCGAACAGGTCGAGGGCCGCGCCGACCTCCAGCCGGGGGGACGGGTGGACGGCGTGCATCAGCTCCAGGTGCTCGCGCACCGACAGCCCCGGGTACCAGGCCGGCTCGTCGGCCGCCAGGACGACGTCGCGCCAGAAGCCCGGCTCGTCCGCCGGCGGCCGGTCGAGGACGCCGAGCTCCCCGGCCGCCGGCCGCTCGAGCCCCGCGAGGCAGCGCAGCAGCGTCGACTTGCCCGCGCCGTTCACCCCGACCACGGCGACGACCTCGCCCCGGCCGACCGAGAGGTCGATCCCCTGCACGACCGCGACACCGCCGAGCTCCACGTCCAGGCCGGTGACGGTGACGGTTGTTTCTGTCATCGTCTGACCCTAATGCCCGGTGCGGACGGGCGCCCCGGGCATCGGCGGCCTCTTCACCTGACCCCGGGGGGTTCGAGCAGGGAGAAGCCGACGGCCTTGCCGAGGCCCGGGGCGGTGCAGGTGATGGTGGGATAGGCGGCGCAGCGGCCCGCGGTGAGGCCGTGGACGAGCGCGAGGCCACGGCCGCCGAGGGCCAGCGTGGCGATGAGCGCGTCCCGGTCGCCGCCGGGTCCCGGGCCGGACGGCGCGCCGAGGAGTTCGGGGACGCGGCCGAGGGACGGGGCGGAGTCGGCCAGCTCGCACCAGACCGGGTGCCGGGTCGAGCCCGCGAAGAGGACGCGCAGCTCGTACGGTGGCCGCGCGTGCCGGACGCCGTTGGCCGCGAGTTCGGCGGCGACGAGTTCGAGCTCGGCCGACCTCGCGTCGGGCACGCCCGCCCGGGCGAGGACCTCCCGGAGGATGGACCGGGCGCGGTGCTCGGTCCGGCGCCGGGGCAGGCGCCAGATCCGCGCGGACCACGGGGTGCACCAGGGACGGGCGGTTTGAGGGATCGCCGTTCGCATCAAGCCCACCTCACACGTGACGGTTCGTATGTGAATTCGGACGCACAGTGACCGAACTTCTGCCACACTGGCGGAAGATCTCTTTCTCCACAAGGTGTTCAAAGTAGAAACTTGCGATCCCACCTGGAGGTGGCCGAGTGCCCGCGTCCGTGCCCACGATCCGCAGCAGATGGCTCGGAGCGGCGCTGCTCAAGGCCCGCAAGGACGCGGGCCTCACGCTGGACGAGGCCGCCGGCCGGCTCGACTGGCAGACCTCGAAGATCAGCCGCATCGAGAACGGCCTCGCCCGCGCGCACTGGGGCGACGTCCACGACATGCTCAACGCCTACGCGGTCACCGACCCGGACCGGCGCGAGGCCCTGACCAGCCTGGCCAAGAGCCTGCGCGAACGGAACTGGTGGCGCGGGTACGGTGCGCGGCTCGACCCCCCGTTCGCCGACTTCCTGAGCCTCGAAGGGGCCGCCCAGGAGATGAGCACCTACCAGCCGCAGGTGGTGCCGGGCCTCTTGCAGACCCGCGACTACGCGCTGGCCATGGTGGGGTCGAGCAGGCTCTGGGAGGACCCGGAGGCCGCCGGGCGGTTCGTCGACGTCCGGATCGGGCGCCAGGCCGTCCTGACCCGCCCGTCCCCGCTGAAGCTCCGGGCGGTCGTCGGCGAGGCCGCGCTCCGGCAGCAGGTGGGCGGACGCGAGGTGATGGACGGCCAGCTCCGCCATCTCCAGCGGGCCGCCGAGCTCCCGAACGTCACCGTCCAGGTCCTGCCGTTCGCGGCCGGCTCCGCGACCGGCATGTTCGGCCCGTTCGGCATCCTCACGTTCAAGGGCCAGGGGGTGGCGGAGGTCGTCTTCCTGGAGAACCTGGTCGGCGGGCTGTACCTGGAGGAGGACGACGAGATCCACCAGTACCGGCTGGCGTGCCGGCATCTTCGCGCCTCGGCCCTGTCCCCGAAACAGTCCCTGCGGCTGGTCGCCGATGTCCTGAAGGAGACGAACGCCTCATGACCCCCCACGTCCCGGCTGGGCCCCGCCCTTGGCGGAAGAGCAGTCACAGCGGCGACAAGGCCGATTGCGTCGAGGTCGCGCGGCTCGGCGGAGGCGGAGTGGGCCTCCGTGACTCCAAGGACCCCGGCGGCCCGGTGCTCGTCCTCTCCCCCCGAGCCTGGACGGCCCTCGCACGCATCCTCGACTGAGTCGGGCCGGCGCATGCCCCGGCGCGCCACCGGCCGCGCCCTGCCCCGCGCGGGGTCAGTCCTTGCGGCCGGTGGCGGCGACGGTGACGCCGAGGCCGATCAGCATGAGGCCGCCGGTGCCGCCGATCGCGGCGAGGCGGCGGGGCGAGCGGGCGAACCAGGAGCGGGCGGTGGCGGCGGCCAGGCCCCAGATGCTGTCGCACAGCAGCGCGATCGTGGCGAAGACCAGGCCGAACAGGAGCATCTGGAGCGGGACGCCGCCGCGGTCGCGCTCGACGAACTGCGGGAGGACGGCGGCGAAGAACACGATCGTCTTGGGGTTGGTGACGCCGACGACGAAGCCCTGCCACATCTCGCGGCCGGCTCCCCTGCCCGCGCCGGGGTCGCCGACGAGCGCGTGCTGGAGCGAGCCGCGGTTCCGGAACGCCTGGACGCCGAGGTAGACGATGTAGGCGGCGCCCGCGAGCTTCAGCGCGGTGAAGACGATCACCGAGCGCTCCACGATCGCGCCGACCCCGAAGGCGACCGCGCAGGTGAGCGCCACGACGCCGAGCTCGTTGCCGGCGACGCTGGTCAGCGCGGTGCGGCGGCCGTGCGCGAGGGCGCGGCCGACCACGAACAGCACGGTCGGGCCGGGGATGAGGATGATGGCCAGCGCCATGGCGGAGAAGCCGAGTAGCTGGTGTGTCGAGACCATGCCCCGACCTTATGTACGAGATGCCTGGAACGCACCAAATTTCTCGGCCGAACGGACGAGGCGGACGCGGCCGGATGGCCGAAGATCCGACCAGGTGCGGCCGACCATGATTCACGGCATGAGAACGACGCTCGTCATCGTGCCCCTCGCCCTCGCCGCCGTGGTGGCGGTTCCACTGGCCGTGGCGGCGGTCCCGTCACGGTCGGCCGTCCCGGTGGCGGGCACCGGGATCGCGTGGCGGTCGTGCGGGAAGGAGCCCGGCACCGAGTGCGCGAGCGTTCGGGTGCCGCAGGACTGGTCCCGCCCGGACGGCCGGCGGATCTCGCTGAACGTGGCGCGCCGCAAGGCGACCGGCGAGCGGCTGGGGACGCTCTTCTACAACCCCGGCGGCCCGGGGATGGGGGTGGCCGGGCTCGTCCGGGACTGGGCGCCCCAGTTCTTCTCCAAGGAGCTCCTCGCGCGGTTCGACGTGGTCGGCGTCGACCCGCGCGGCGTCGCGGGCAGCGGCCAGATCCGGTGCAAGGTCCCGGTGCACGATCCGCAGGTGCGGCAGTTCCCGCGGACCGAGCGGGAGTACGAGGCGATGGTCGCGCACAACCGGAAGGTGGGCGAGAGCTGCGATCCGCTGATCCGGCACGTCGACACCGCGAGCGTCGCGCGCGACTTCGACGCCGTGCGCGCCGCGCTGGGCGAGACGAAGGTCAGCTACCTGGGACGGTCGTACGGCACCATCCTCGGCACCGAGTACGCGCGCCTCTTCCCCGGCCGCGTCCGGGCGATGGCCTTGGACGCGGTGGTCGACCACGGCATGGACACACGGCGCATGGTCCCGGACGCCGCGTCCGCCGTGGAGCACTCGTTCGACCGCTTCGCCGCCTGGTGCGACCGCACGGCGGAGTGCGCGCTGCACGGACGGAACGTCGGACGGGTGTGGGACGCGCTCGTCAAGAAGGCCGAGCGCGCGCCGATCCCCGTCACCGGCGGGCGGGCGGTGACCGCCGAGGAGCTGCGGTACACCGCGTACGCGCTGCTGACGCTGCTCCCCGAGTTCGGGAACGGGCTGGCCAAGGGCATCGCGCAGGCGGAGAAGGGCGACGCGTCCCTGCTCGCCGAGACCCGTTCCGAGGCGCTGGACGATCCGGCGTCGACGGCGGCGTACCGGTCGATCCTCTGCCAGGACATCGCCCCGCGGATCAGCGGCTTCGCCGCGCTCAAGGCGAGGAAGCGGCAGGTGGAGCGGCGGGCCCCGCACATGCGCGGGACCTCGGAGTTCTGGGACATGACCACGGGCTGCGCCGGATGGCCCGTCCCGCCGTCGAACCCGCAGGCTCGGGTGCACATCTCCGGCGTCCCGCCGGTGCTGCTGGTCGGCAACGCCCACGACCCGGCCACCCCGCTCGCGTGGGCGCGGAGCCTGTCGCGGGGCATCGAGGGGTCGCGGGTGCTGGCGACCGAGTCGGACGGGCACACCGCCTACCTGCGGAACTCCTGCGCGACCGGGCACATCGACCGCTACCTGGTCACCGGCGCCCTCCCGTCCGCCTCCACCTGCAAGGCGGACGCGGTCAAGTAGCGGAACCCGGCCGCGGTCAGCGGCGCCGAAGGCGCTGACCGCCCGTCCCTCGGTGTCAAAGCCTGACCCCGGCGCGTCACAGCGCCGGGGTCGCGGCGAGCAGGGCGCGCGTCTCCGGATGCGCCGCGGCGTCCAGGGAGCGGGCGGGCACGTCCTCCACCACCCGGCCGCCGGCCAGCACGACCACGCGGTCCGCGATGCGGCGGGCCACGCGCAGGTCGTGGGTGACGAACACGACCGCGAGGCCCTCGTCGCGGCGCAGCCGGTCCAGCAGCGCGAGGATCCGCTCCTGGGCGAGCACATCGAGCCCGGTGGTGGGCTCGTCGGCGAGCAGCAGCCGCGGCCCGGCGGCGAGCGCGCGGGCCAGCGCGACCCGCTGGCGCTCCCCGCCCGACAGGGTGGCCGGACGGCGCGCGGCCATCGCCGGGTCGAGCCCGACCCGGTCCAGCAGCGCGCCGACGCCGTCGCGGCGGCCGAGCGCCTCGGCGACGACCCGCTCGACGGTGTAGCGCGGGTCGAACGAGGCCAGCGCGTCCTGGAACACCAGCCCGGTCCCGCGCCGCACCGCCCGCCGCTCCCGGTCGCGCAGCGTCCACACGTCGCGCTCCCCGGCCAGGACGCGCCCGGCCGCCGGGCGGTCCAGCGCGGCCAGCACGCCGACCAACGTCGACTTCCCCGAGCCGCTGCGGCCCACGACCGCGACCGACTCGCCCTCGCGGACGTCGAGGTCCACGCCGTCCAGCGCGACGGTCGTCCGGCCCCTCCCGCGCAGCACCCGCCGCACGCCCCGCGCCGACACCAGCGGCCCGGCGTCGCGGGCTGGGTGCCCGTGCGCGGACGGATCGTGCGCGGACGGGCCGGACGCCTCCAGGCGGGCCGCGGCGACCAGCTCCCGGGTGAACGGGGCGGACGGCGCGGCCAGCAGCCCGGCGCTCGGGCCCTGCTCGACGACGCGCCCGCCGGACAGGACCGCGATCTCGTCCGCCCAGCGCCCGGCGACGGCCAGGTCGTGCGTGATGAGCAGGACCGCGCGGCCCTGCTCGGCGGCCTGGGCGCGGACGGTGCCGAGCACCTCGGCCTGGGTGACCGGGTCGAGCGCGGTCGTCACCTCGTCGGCGATCAGCAGGTCCGGTTCCAGCACGGTCGCCAGGGCGAGCGCGGCGCGCTGGGCCTGGCCGCCGGACAGCTCGTACGGGCGCGCCTCCCACACCTGCGCGGCGTCCAGGCCGCAGCGCTCCAGCGCCGCCGCGCCCAGCTCGCCGGGGTCGCCCGCGTCGTGCGCGCGGACGCTCTCGGTCAGGTGGCCGCCGATGGTGACGGCCGGGTTGAGGCTGGCGGCGGCGTCCTGGAACGCGTACCCGACGCGGCGTCCGCGGACCCGCCGCAGCTCGCGCGCGCCGAGCCCGAGCAGGTCCGTCCCGCCCAGCCGGATCGCCCCGGAGGCGCGCACGGCGGCGTCCGGGTCGTGCAGCCGGACGATCGACCGGGCGGTGAGGCTCTTGCCGCTGCCGCTCGGCCCGACCAGCGCGACGACCCGTCCCGCGCCGACGCGCAGCGACAGGCCGTCCACGACGCGGCGGCCCGGCACCTCGACGGTCAGGTCCACGATCTCCAGCGCGGTCACCAGGCCCGCCCTTCGCCCTGGCCGGCCGCCGAGGCCAGCACGTTGACCGCGAGGATCGTCGCGACGACGCAGGCGGCGGGGAAGGCGACGGTGTACCACTCGCCGGTGAGCAGGTGGGCCTGGGCCTCGGTGAGCAGGTTGCCCCAGCTCGGCCGGTTCGGCGGGATGCCGAGGCCGAGGAAGCTGAGCGTCGACTCGGTGAGGATCGCGTGCCCGACCTCGAACGCGGCGATCGAGGCGATCGGCGGCAGCGCGCCGGGCAGCAGGTGCCGGCGCAGCACCTGCCCGCGCGACAGCCCGAGCGCGTGCGCGGCCCGCACGTACAGCCGCTCCCGCTGGCCGACCAGTTCGGCGCGGGCGACCAGCGCGACCGACATCCAGCTCGTCACCGCGACGGCGAGGACGACGGTGCCGAGCGAGGGGCCGAGCACCGCGGCGAGCGCGAGCACCACGACCAGCATCGGCAGCGACAGCAGCACGTCGGCGGACCGCGCGATCAGCTCGTCCAGCCAGCGCGGCCCGGCGGCGGCGAGGCCGCCGAGCAGCACCCCGGCGACCACGGTGATCGCGGCTGCGGTCAGGCCGACCAGCAGCGAGGTCCGGCCGCCGTACAGCAGCCGGGCGAGCAGGTCGCGGCCGAGCAGGTCGGTGCCGAGGGGGTGGCCGGGCGAGCCGGGGGCCAGCCCGGTCGCGGCGGTGTCGGTCGCGATCGGGTCGTAGGGCGTGAACAGCGGGGCGAACACGGCCAGCACGGCGAACGCCGCGAGCACGAGGCCCGCCGCCCACACCCCCGGCCGCCGCACCGGGACCCGCGCGGCCAGCAGGCCCCGGGTCGGCGCCGCCGGCGTCCCGCCGTCCCCCGAGAGCGGCGGGACGCCGTCGGTGAGATCGGCCCGGTCAGTGATGGGCACGGTCCATTCCTCCGTTCGGCGCGGCCGGGTCGCGGCCCGAGAGCCGGACGCGGGGGTCGAGCCACGCCACGGCGAGGTCGCCCAGCAGGTTGGCCAGGACCACGATGACGCCGGTGACCAGGACCACGGCGGTGAGCACCGCGTAGTCCTGCTGCCGCGCGGCCAGGATCGCCTCCCGTCCCACCCCCGGCCACGAGAAGATCATCTCGGTGGCGTAGGCGCCCGCGATCAGCGTGCCGACGCCGACGCCAAGCCGGGCGGCGAACGGGACGAGCCCGAGCCGCACCAGGTGCCGCGCGGTGACCGTCCGGCGGCGCAGCCCCCGGGCGCGCGCGTTCTCCACGTGCGGCGCGGTGCGCAGCCGGGCGACGCCGGTCTGCACCAGCCGCGCGTAGGTGCCGAAGTGGTGCCCGAACGCCAGCGCCAGCGCGGGCAGGACCAGGTGCGGGACCAGCACGGCGGCGGTGACCGGCTCGCCGGGACGGGCCAGCCCGCCGGACGGCAGCCAGCGCAGCCACGCCGCGAAGATCCACAGCAGCAGCAGCGCGGTCACGAACCCGGGCATGCCGCCGAGCGCGAACAGCCCGGTCTCGATCGACCGGCGCAGCCACGCGCGCCGGGTGAGCGCGGCGGCGAGCCCGGCGCCGACGGCCCCGACCACGCTGAACAGCACCGCGACGCCGGTGAGCAGCAGCGTCCACGGCGCGGTGTCCGCGAGGGTCTCGGCGACCGGGCGACCGCTGCCGTACGAGGCGCCGAAGTCGCCGCGCACCGCGCCGGACACCCAGCGCCCGTACCGGACGGGCAGCGGATCGTCGAGCCCCATCCGGTGCTCCAGCCGGGCCACGTCGGTGGGTGCGGCCGGACGCCCGCCGGACCGCGCCTCCAGGATCGAGGCGGCCGGGCTGCCGGGCGCGAGGTCGAGCAGCGCGAAGCACAGCGCGGACAGGGCGACGACGACCGCGAGGGCCGTCGCCGCCCGCAGGAGGAGGAACCGCTTCACCGGATCAGGACCAGGACCACTTCTCGGCGTTCCAGAAGAAGCCGTAGCCGTGGTGGCCGAGGGTGCGCCGCTCGGGGCCCTTGAGCGCCTTCGGCACCGCGTTGTCGGTCAGCAGGTAGGCGACCCACGCGAACGGCGGGTCGGCGGCGAGCGCCTTCTGGAAGTCGGCGTAGGCGGCCTTGCGGACGGCCGGGTCGGACGTGCCGCGGGCCCGGTCGAGCGCCTTGTCGACGTCCGGGTTGGCGTAGGTGCCGTAGTTGGAGCCGCCCTTGTCCAGCGCCTGGGAGGAGTGGAACGGCCCGTACACCGAGGAGTCGGCGTCGTAGGGCGTGCCCCAGCCGACGACCATCGCGTCGAGGTCGCCCCAGTGCTTGCGGACCCAGTCCGCGGGACGCGGGTTGGGCACCACGTCGAAACCGCGCTGCTTGAGCTGGGTGGCGGCGACGTTCAGGATCGCCACCCGGGCCGAGTCCTCGGCGAACGTGGTGAGCTCGAAGCGGACGGTCTTGCCGTCCTTCTCCCAGAGGCCCTGCGCGTTCTTGGCGTATCCGGCGGGCCCCATCAGCGCGTCCACCTTGGCCGGGTCGTGGGTGAACGGCGCGGCGCCGGTCTTGTACGGGCTCTCGTCCAGCGGCCCGGTGGCCGGGCTGCCCTGGCCGAGCAGCACGCTCTTGACGAACGCGTCGCGGTCGAGGGCGTAGTTCATCGCCAGCCGGACGTCCTTGTCGGCGAAGACGGGCTTCTTGAAGTTGAACATCAGCGCGCGGTAGTCGGCGGTCGGGTAGGTCTCCACCCGGAGCCGGTCGTCGCCGGTGACCCTGCCGACCTGCTGCGGCTGGAGGTGGGCGCCGTCGACCTCGCCGTTCTCGAGCTGGATGAGCCGCGCGGTGTCGTCGGAGACGTACTTGATCACGACGCCGGGCAGCTTCGGCCGCCCCTCGTAGTAGCCGCCGAACGGCTCCAGCTCGCTGTACTGACCCGGCTTGTAGGCGGTCAGCTTGAACGGCCCGCTGCCGATCGGGTGCCGGCCGAACCCGGCGTCGGTGAGCTCCTTGCCCTTCAGCGCGTGCTCGGGCAGCAGGCCCATCGAGACCGCATCCAGCAGCGGGGAGAACGGCCTGCTCAGCTTGAGCGTCGCGGTCCTGTCATCCGGCGTCTCGACGCTCTCGACCGCGGTGAAGTTGCGCGACAGCGGCGCGTCGGCGGAGGCCGCCTTGACCGCCTCGATGGTGAACTTCACGTCCCGGGAGGTCAGCGGCTTCCCGTCGTGCCAGGTGAGCCCCGATCGGAGCGTGAAGGTGTAGCGCCGCTCGTCCTTGGACACCTGCCACGACTCGGCGAGGCCCGGCACGACCTTGTTCTGCGCGTCGTGCCGGGTCAGGCCGCGGAAGACCATCTCGGTGACCGGGTCGGTGTGCTCGTCCTGGAGCGCCGGGTTGAGCGTCTCGGGCTCGTCCCCGATCGCGTAGGTGAAGGTGCCGCCGGTCGTGCCGGACGGGTCGCCGGCCGAGCCGCAGGCGGTGGCGAGCAGGCCGGTCGCGGTGACGACCGACCCGATGACGAGCGCGGACTTGTGCATGGGTCTCCTTGTTGCAAACTTATTGCAACAAGGAACTATAACCATGATCCTGCTGAATGTCCGACTTGGCCGCAGGGCCTCCACCCGGGGCGGCCGGTCAGCGCAGCGAGCCGTCCCCGTTCCGGCTGAGCTCGGCGCGGCCGAGGGCGCTCCGGCGGACCTTGCCGGTGGACGTGCGCGGCAGCTCGGCCATGAACGTCACCGAGCGCGGCACCTTGTGCTCGGGGAGCCGCTCCCTGGCCAGCCCGATGAGCTCCTCGGCCAGCACCGGGACCGGCGGCGCCACCTCGTCGGCCACCACGAACGCCGCCAGCGCCCCGCCGCCCGCCTCCTCCCCCGCCCCGTCCGCGTCCGCGTCGGCGATCACGGCCACCTCCACCACCCCGGGGTGCTGCCCGAGGATCCGCTCGACCTCCAGGGGCAGGACCCGCTCCCCCGACACCGTCACCTGGTCGAGGATCCGGCCGTGGTGGTGGACGAACCCGTCCTCGTCGACATGCACCAGGTCGCCGGTGCGCAGCCACCCGTCCGGCCCGAGCGCCTCGGCGGTCCTGCCGGGCTTGCCCAGGTACTCGATCATCACCGACGGGCCGCGCACGTACAGCGCGCCGCGCTCGCCGATGCGGGCGGCGGCCTGGCCGCCGGCGCCGAGGCCGGCGGCGTTGGCGGCAGCGGCGGCGGCCCGGTCCTCGCCGGGACGGCCCTCGTAGCCGACGCCGCCCTCGCCGCGCACCGCGATCTCGTACGGGTCGAGCACGACGCCGAGCGCGCCCCGCCGCCGCCGGGTCACGGTGTTGGACACGAACGTGTGGCCGACCTCGGTGCTGCCCAGCCCGTCCAGCACCGGGCAGCCGAGCACCTCCTCGATCCGGTCGCCGAGGGAGGGCAGCAGCGGCTCCCCCGCGGAGGCCGCCGCCCGCAGCGACGCGAACGCCTCCCGCACGGCCCGCGGCTCGGGCCCGCTCACCAGCCGCGCGTACCAGGTCGGCACGGTGAACAGCAGGGTCGGCCGGTGCCGCCGCGCCTGCTCGACCGCCCCGCGCACCGTCGGCGCGTCCGGCCACAGCACCGAGGCGCCGCCGCAGAACATCGGGAAGAACACGGTGGCGCCGAGCCCGTAGGGATAGCACGCCTTCGACAGCGAGAACGACACGTCGCCGGGCACCATCCCGAGCGCGCCGAGCGCCATCGCCTCGTGGTAGGCCGCCGGGTCGGTATGCCGATGGACCGCCCCCTTCGGGTCCCCGGTGGTCCCGGAGGTGTACTGGACGTAGGCGGCGGCGCCGGCCGGCACCGGGACGGGGTCCGGCAGCGACGCGGGCTCGTCGGCCAGGTCGTCGCCGGTGAGCACGGGCACGGACGTGAAGCGGGGGACGAGCCCGGGACCGCACACCACCGCGCGCGGATCGGCGTCGCCGAGCACGTACGCGTGCTCGCGCCCGGACAGCTCGGGCCCGGTGAGCACGGCCACCGCGCCGAGCCGCAGCGTGCCGAGCAGCGCGGCGACGAACGCGATCGAGTCGGGGAGCGCGATCAGGACGCGGTGACCGGGCCGGACGCCCACCGACCGCAGCACGCCCGCCGCGCGGGCGCCCGCGTCGTGGACCTCGCCGTGGCTGTACGTGGCGGCGCCGGAGTGGAACAGCGGCCGGTCCCGCCACCCGTAGGTATCCGCTCGATCGGCCAGAACGGCCGCAAGGTTTCCTTCCATAGCGGAAACTCCTCTTGCCTGGGGGGACAAGCGGAGGTTACGTCGAGTAGGCGTACCGACACGGGGAGTTCTCCGTATTTCGGTCTTTGGGATGCCGTATATAGGTCATACGGCGGGGCCTCTTCTTTCATGGCCTCGCGCGTGGCGTCCGCGCGGTCAGGCGGGGAGCACGTCCCAGGCGCCCTCGCGCCGCACCAGCAGCCGGTGCGTGAGCAGCGAGCCGGCCGGCGCGTCCCACGCGGGGTCGGCGCCGGCGTCGCCGCGGTCCTCCGACCAGACCTGGCCGACCGCCCAGCGCAGCTTGTCGACCCCGTCGGGGTGGCCGGTGCCGGACGCGACGAACACGTCGCGCGCGGGCGCCGCCACGACCAGGTCGCCCTCGACGTCCTGGGCCAGCTTGTCGAGGAAGCCCTCGTCCAGCAGCAGCCCCGATTCGAGACCGCCGCGCCGCACCGCGCCCGCCCCGGCGCCCGCCGCGTTCGCGCCGGCCGGGGGACCGCCGATCGGGCCGTCCCCGAGCGTCACGGTCACCGCCCGCACGTCCGGGTACCAGTGCATCGACAGGTCGGGACGGCGGTTGCGCAGGTTGATCGTCGCCCGGCGGCGCAGGTCCTCGGGCGGAACGCCCAGCTCAGCGCAGTGCCGGCGCGCGACGTGCTCGTACCGGCGGCCGGGCGCCGCGGCCTCGTCGGGCAGCTCCAGCGCGTAGGTGACGTAGAGGTCGGCGGCGAACTCGTCGCGGATCGGCTCCTCGCCCGGCGGCAGCGGGAACTCCAGCTGCACCTCGGCCGGCACCCGGGCCTTCATCAACGGGACGATGAGACTGGAGCGCGGCTCGGTCACGGGTCGTTCCTCCTGCTGCCGGTGGTCCTGGTGCCGGTGCGTCCGGATGGATCACCCTACCGGGGCCCGGGGCGCCCCGCCGGAACCCCGCGCGGCGCAGGTGTCCGGTGCGAGGCTGTGGGTAGTGATCCCCGCGGAGGGAATATTGAGCTTCTGGGAATATCTGGCCAGCCGGCGCGAGCTGCTGGTGTTCGAGACCTGGCAGCACGCCAGCATGGTCTTCCAGTGCGTGCTCGCGGCCCTGGTCATCGGCGTGCTGATCGGCCTGCTGGTCTACCGGCGGCCGAGGCTGGCCGCCTTCGCCACCAGCACCGCCGGCGTGATCTTCACCGTCCCGTCGCTGGCGCTGCTCGGCCTGCTCATCACCCCGCTCGGCCTCGGCGTCGCGCCGAGTGTGGTGGCGCTGACCCTCTACTCGCTGCTGCCGATCGTGCGCAACACGATCGTCGGCCTGTCCGGCGTCGACCGCACCCTGGTCGACGCCGCCCGCGGCATCGGGATGGGCCGCCGCCGGATCCTGCTGCGGATCGAGCTGCCGCTCGCCTGGCCGGTGATCCTCACCGGCGCGCGGGTGGCCACCCAGCTCGCGATGGGGATCGCCGCGATCGCCGCGTACGTGTCCGGTCCCGGCCTGGGCGAGCAGATCTTCTCCGGACTGGCCCGGCTCGGCGGCGCCAACTCGATCAACATGACGCTCGCCGGCACGCTCGGCATCATCATCCTGGCCCTGCTCTTCGATGCCTGCTTCCTGATCATCGGCCGACTGACGACCCCGCGAGGCATCCGTGCCTGACACCGTCCCCCCCGTTCCCCCCGCCGGCCCGACCCGATCGGCCGCCCCCTCCGGACCGGCCGACCCCGCCTTACCGGGCGCCATCGACCCCGGCGACGGCGGGCCGCCGGGCGAGGCCGCCTCGGCCGAGCGCGGCGGCATCCAGCTGATCAACGTCACCAAGCGCTTCCCCGGCCAGGCGACGCCCGCGGTCGACAATGTGTCGCTGACCGTCGACGGCGGCGAGATCGTGGTGCTGCTCGGGCCGTCCGGCAGCGGCAAGACCACCACGATGCGGCTGATCAACCGGCTGATCGAGCCCACCTCCGGCAAGATCATCGTGGCCGGGCGGGACGCGCTCGGCCTCGACCCGAACGACCTGCGCCGCCAGATCGGCTACGTGATCCAGAACGCCGGGCTGTTCCCGCACATGACCGTCGGCACCAACGTCGGGCTGGTGCCGCAGATGCTGGGCTGGGGCAAGGCCCGCATCAAGGCCCGGGTGGACGAGCTGCTCCAGCTGGTCGACCTCGCGCCGGACCAGTTCCGCGACCGCTACCCGCGCGAGCTGTCCGGCGGCCAGCAGCAGCGGGTCGGCGTGGCCCGCGCGCTCGCCGCCGATCCGCCCGCGATGCTGATGGACGAGCCGTTCGGCGCGCTCGACCCGATCACCCGCGAGCACCTCCAGGACGAGCTGCTCCAGCTCCAGGAGGAGCTCGGCAAGACCATCGTGTTCGTCACCCACGACGTCGACGAGGCGCTCAAGCTCGGCGACCGGATCGCGATCCTCGACAAGGGCTCGCGCATCGTGCAGTACGCGACGCCGAAGGAGATCCTGCTCAACCCGGCCGACGAGTACGTGGAGCAGTTCCTCGGCGGCGGGCAGGCGATGAAGCTGCTGAAGTTCAGCCGCGTCGCCGACGTCCCGCTCCAGCAGGTGCCGCAGGCCGCCCCCGGGGACGACGCCGCCGCCGTCCGCGCGCAGATCGACGCGGCGGAGAGCACGTTCGCGATCGTCCTGGACGAGCGGGACCGCCCGGTCCGCTGGATCACCGTGGACGACCTCGACGGGCTCACCGGCCCGATCGGCGACCACGGCACCGGCACGGCCCGGCCCATCCGCGTGCGCAACACGTTGCAGCAGGCGCTGGAGGCGCTCATCCAGGTCGAGCACGAGTGGGTGCCGGTGGTCGGGCCGCGCGGCGTCTACCGCGGCACCGTCACGCTGTCCACCCTCCAGACCGCGATCAAGGACATGAAGGAGCAGACCAGGTCACGCCGGCGGCAGGACAAGGCGGCGGATTCGTGACCGGCCCGTCCGCCCCCTCTCCCCCGAGCGGACCGAGCGGACCGAGCGAGCCGGGCCCGGTCGGCGGCCCCGCACCGGCCGCGGCGAACGCGGGCGCGCCGGCGGGCGCCGGCGGGCCGGGCGGGGGGACGGCGGTCGAACCGCGGACGGCACTGCACGCGCCCACCGGACGGTCCTGGCGCGCGTTCCTCCAACCGCTGGCCATCATCGCGATCGGCGGGCTCTGGATGCTGTACGTGGAGAACTCCGACCTCGACAGCATCGCCGCCCGCGTCCTGGCGCCCGACTACGTGGCGCAGAAGACCTGGGAGCACATCGAGCTGGCGGTGGTGTCGACGCTGCTGGTCCTGGTGATCGCGATCCCGCTCGGCGTGCTGCTCAGCCGGTCCTGGGCGCGGCCGGCCACCCCGCTGGTGCTCGCGATCGCCAACATCGGCCAGTCCGCGCCCGCGATCGGCGTGGTCGTGCTGCTCGCGGTGACCTTCGGGATCGGATTCTGGACCGCGATCGTGGCGCTGGTCGCCTACGGCGTGCTGCCCGCGCTGCGCAACACCCTGGTCGGCCTCCAGCAGGTCGACCCGACGCTGACCGACGCGGGCCGCGGCATCGGGATGTCGGCGGCACGGGTGCTGGCGCGGGTCGAGCTGCCGCTCGCCACCCCGGTCATCCTCGCCGGGATCCGCACCACCCTGGTGCTGATGGTCGGCACCGCCAGCATCGCCTCGTTCATCAGCGGCGGCGGGCTCGGCGACCTGATCACCACCGGCGTGTCCACCCAGCGCACCCCCGTCCTGCTCACCGGCTGCATCCTGATCGCGCTGCTCGCACTGCTGATCGACTGGCTGGGCGGGATGGCCGCCCGCCTGCTGGCACCGAAGGGACTGTGATGCGCCGCGCGCACCCCACGCTCGCGCTGCTCGGCGCCGTCCTGCTCGGCCCGGCCACGCTCGGGCTGAGCGGGTGCGGGCTGAAGCCGGCCTCGGCGTTCCTGCCCGCGATCGAGCCCGGCACGATCAAACCGATCAAGAACCTGGAGGGCGCCAGGCTCCGGGTCACCTCCAAGGAGTTCACCGAGCAGATCGTGCTCGGCAAGCTCGCCGTGCTGGCGCTGACCGCCGCGGGCGCGAAGGTGCAGGACAACACCAACGTGCAGGGCAGCGTGACCGCCCGCCTGTCGATCACCGGCGGCGACAACGACCTGATGTGGGAGTACACCGGGACCGGCTGGATCACCTACCTCGGCCGGACCGAGCCGATCGTCGACCCGCAGCGGCAGTTCGACGCGGTGGCGGCGCTCGACCTGAAGAAGCACCACATCGCCTGGCTGCCGCCGCCCGCGCCGCTCAACAACACCTACACAATCGCCGTCTCGCCCGCGACGCAGCGCAAGTACGGGCTGACCGACCTGTCGCAGCTGTCCAGTGTCCCGGTCGGGCAGCGGACCATCTGCACCGAGCCGGAGTTCTTCTCCCGCAACGACGGCCTGCGCGGCATGCTCGCCGCGTACGGGCTCAAGTACGGGTCGGGCGTGCCCGCCAAGAACGTCATGCAGATGTCGGCCGGCGTCGTCTACAACTCGGTGAAGAATGGCAAGTGCACCTTCGGCCAGGTCACCGCGACCGACGGCCGTATCCAGGCGCTCGACCTGAAGGTGCTCAAGGACGACAAGCACTTCTTCCCCAACTACAACCCGGCGATCACCGTGCGGGAGTCCGTCCTCAAGGCCCATCCGGAGCTGACCCCGATCTTCGCCCAGATCAGCCCGAAGCTGACCACCGAGGTCATGCGGACCCTGAACAGCAAGGTCGACGTCGACGGCGACGACCCGGTGTTCGTCGCCCGCGACTGGATGCGCGCGCAGGGCTTCATCAAGTGACCCGCCAGCGGGTCAGGGGATCGGCGGGGCACCGCCCGGCGGGACGACCGGCAGGCCCGCCGGGGCCCCGCCCTCGATGATCCGCCACAGCGCGTCCGTGTCCAGGTGCTCCTCGACCAGGTCGCCGAGCGCGTCCAGGGTGGCCTCGCGCAGCCGGGCGAACGACACGTCCGGCGCGGGGGTGAAGTCGCGTCCGGCGCGGCGGGCGACATCGGCGAGGAAGGCGCGGCGGAACCCGTCGTTCTCCAGCGCGCCGTGCCAGGTCGTCCCGTAGACGGCGCCCAGGCGGCAGCCGTCCAGGAACGGTTCGCCCCCCTCCACGTCGACCAGGCCGTGGTGGATCTCGTACGCGCGGACGGGCTCGCCGTAGGCGCGGCCGGTGGGACGGCCGAGGATCTTGTCGTCGGCGAAGGTCACCATGGTCGGGAGCAGCCCCAGGCCGTCCACCCGGCCGGCCCCGGACTCGACGTCGTCGTCGATCCGGCGGGCCAGCATCTGGTAGCCGCCGCAGATCCCCAGGACCGGGCGGTCCTCGGCGGCGCGGCGGGCGATCTCGGCGGCCAGGCCCTTCTCCCGCAGCCACGCCAGGTCGCTCACCGTCGCCCGGGTGCCCGGCAGGACGACCAGGTCGGCGTCGTCGAGGTCGCCGGGACTCGCCGCGTACCGCACCGTGACGCCCGGCTCGCACTCCAGCGCGTCCAGGTCGGTGAAGTTGGAGACGCGCGGGAACCGCACCACCGCCACCCGCAGCGTCTGCCGCCCGTACGGCGCGGCGGCGGCCGGACGGGGGGCGTCCAGCGCGAGCGTGTCCTCCGAGTCGAGGTAGAGGCCGAGCGTCCAGGGCAGCACGCCGAGCGTCGGCCGCCCGGTCAGGGCGCGGAGCTGCTCCAGCCCGGGGGCCAGCAGCTCGGCGGCGCCGCGGAACTTGTTGATCACGAAGCCCGCGACCAGCGCCTGGTCGGCCGGCTCCAGCAGCGCCACCGTCCCGTACAGCGAGGCGAACACCCCGCCGCGGTCGATGTCGGCGACCACGATCACCGGGAGTCCGGCCGCGCGGGCCAGGCCCATGTTGGCGAGGTCGCCGGCGCGCAGGTTGATCTCCGCGGGGGACCCGGCGCCCTCGCAGACCACCACGTCGTGCGCGGCCCGCAGCTCGGCCAGGCTGTCGGCCACGACCCGGCGGAGCCGCTCCTTGTGCGCGCCGTACTCCAGCGCGTCCACCTCGGCGATCGGGCGGCCCAGCACCACCACCTGGCTGCGCCGGTCGCTGCCCGGCTTGAGCAGCACCGGATTCATGATCGCGCGCGGCTCCACCCCGGCGGCGAGCGCCTGGGTGTACTGCGCCCGGCCGATCTCCGCGCCGTCCGCGGTGACCATCGAGTTGAGCGACATGTTCTGCGCCTTGAACGGCGCGACCCGCACCCCCTGCCGGGCCAGCCAGCGGCACAGCCCCGCCGTGAGGACGCTCTTGCCCGCGTCGGACGTCGTCCCGGCGACCAGCAGCGCCCCGCTCATCGCGTCCCTCCCCCGAGGGCGGCGCAGGCGCCGCTCCCCGCGCTCTCGGCGCCCCCCGCTCTCCCTGGGCTCTCGGCGAGCCCGGCCATCCCGGCGACCGCGGCGGCCAGGACGGCGGCGGACGCGCTGACGGCGGCCGACAGCCGGACGGCGCGGTGGACGTCGGCGACCTCGGGGGCACGGCCGTCCCCGAGCACGGGACGGTGCTCGGCCCGCCCGCCGTAGGCGTTGACGCCGCCGAGCCGCACGCCCAGCGCCCCCGCGAACGGGGCCTCGCAGCGTCCGGCGTTCGGGCTGGGATGCGCGCCGCCGTCGCGGCGCAGCACCCGCCACGCCGCGCCCCGGTCACCGCCGGCGAGCGGCGCGCAGGCCACGGTGAGCAGGCCGGTCACCCGTGCGGGAACCCAGTTCGCCGCGTCGTCGAGGCGGGCCGAGGCCCACCCGAACCTCGCGTAGCGGGGGCTCCGGTAGCCGACCATCGCGTCCAGCGTGTTGACCGCCCGGTAGGCGAGCAGCCCCGGGACCCCGGCCACCGCGCCCCACAGCAGCGGCGCGATCGCGGCGTCGGAGGTGTTCTCCGCCACCGACTCGACCGTGGCGCGGGCCAGCGCCGGGGCGTCCAGTCCGGCCGGGTCGCGCGCGCACAGGTGGGACAGCCGGGCGCGCGCGGCGTCGAGATCCCCCTCGTCCAGCGAACGGGCCATTCGGCGACCCTCCCTGCCGAGGGACGTGCCGCCGAGGACGGCCCACGTCGCCGCCGCCGTGACCCCGGCGCGGAGCACGGGCCGCCGCCGCGTCCCGCGCTCGGCGGCCAGCCCCAGCGCCGCGGCGCCCGCCACGAGCCCGCCCGCGAACAGCACGCCCCGCGCGCGCGAGTCGCCGTGGAGGCGGCGCTCCAGCGCCGACGCCGCACTGCCGAAGGCCGCCACCGGATGCCCGCGCCGCGGATCGCCGAACGCCGCGTCCAGCGCCGTGCCGAGGAGCAGCCCCGCCGCCCTCGCCCTGCTCATGTACGCCGTCACGGTCATAGACGATATGGCGTATACGGCACCGTCGCGGCCCCGGCCGCCCGCGTCAAGTCTTGATCAAGCGGGGCGTGACGCGGTGATCCGGCGGGAATCGTCCCCGTGTGTACGCCTTCACTGTGATCTTCTCGGTCGTGACCGCGGCGCTGTTCGCCTTCGTCGGCGTCACCAAGCTGACCGGCGCCGAGCAGCAGGTCGAGGCCGCCGAGCACTTCGGCATCCGGTGGGACGGCTACCGGCTCATCGGCGTGGCCGAGCTGCTCGGGGCGCTCGGCCTGCTGATCGGCCTCGGGGTCGTCTGGCTCGGCGTCCTGGCCGCGGCCTGCCTGCTGCTCCTGATGGCGGGCGCGCTGTTCGTGCACCACCGGTCGGGCGACTCCCCCGCCCTGATGGGGCCCGCGGCCATCGCCGCGGTGCTCGCCCTGTGCACCCTCATCTTCCGGCTGATCAGCTGACCCCTCGCCCGGTCCGCCCGCCGGCCCCGCCTCCGTCCGGCCGGCGGCTGGCCGGTCCTCGTCCGGGTCAGCCGAGGCTGGCGTCCAGGTCGTCCCAGTTGCGTTCCAGCCAGTCCTGCGCCCGGCGGATCCGCGGGCCCGCCCCGCCGTGCCAGATGCGTGCCCAGCCGCCGCCCACGCACTCCGCGCGCTCGCGCATCGCCCGGTAGGAGCGCTCGAACCGGATCCTGGCCGCGGGCAGCACCTCGCGGCGGGTGTCACGGTCCAACCCGTAGGCGTCGCAGAACAGCCGGATCCTCCTGCCGACGTCCGCGCCGTACAGCAGGGCGTCGCGGTCGGCCGGATCGGCGATCGGCGCCCAGTGCCTGAGCGTGGTCACCACGTCGTACA
The DNA here is from genome assembly GCF_030283145.1 of Actinomadura xylanilytica. Classification (GTDB taxonomy): domain Bacteria; phylum Actinomycetota; class Actinomycetes; order Streptosporangiales; family Streptosporangiaceae; genus Spirillospora; species Spirillospora xylanilytica. The sequence goes on along the minus strand of NZ_JASNWE010000007.1, from coordinate 38,172 downwards.
GCCGGGTGGTGGGCCGCGCCAGGTCGAAGTCGATCAGCGCGCAGGGCCGGCCGGCCCGGAACACCACGTTGTCGGGGGTGACGTCGCAGTGCCCGATCAGCTCGGGCGGCCCGTCCAGGTTGGAGGCCGCGGTGTCCCAAGGCGCGTCCGGCGGCGGGACGTACGGGCCGACCGCGTCGTGGTAGTCCCGCAGCAGCGCGGCCACCCCGCGCAGCGCGTCGTTCGTCACCGCGTACCGGGGCAGCGGCCGGTGCGGCGCGCTACCGGGGACCCAGCTGAGGATCTCCCGTCCGCGCTCGTCGATCCCGAGCACCCGCGGCGCCCCCTCGAACCCGACCCGCTCCAGATGCCGCAGCAATCCGTGCACCGCCGGACTGTGCGGGCGCATCGGCCGCCGCACCGTCTCGCCGACCCGCACAACGCCCTCCGTGACATCCCCGCCGGAGAGCGGCACCTCAATGTTCACCGCCACGAACACCAAAGATATGACGCCAACGCACCCCTCCGCCCCCGCAACCGTCATATCACTGCCTAAAGGGGGACCTCCGGTCAGGGCAGCGGGAGGTGTGCCACGATCGGCCCGGCGTCCATCAGAGCGCCCATCCGCTCACGTATGCAGGCCGTGCCGTCACTGTCGGCCATGTGGTCGGCGAGGCTCAGCACGTCGTCCCGGAATTCCTCGTGCAGTTCGGCATAGGTCCATGTCTCTCCGTCACCGCCGATGTCGCCGCCGGCGGTCCCGTTGTCCTCAGGCCAGGTCCACGGATCGTCCCATCGGCCGCTCTCGGCCAGCCGGCGGCACAGGAGGGCGGCGGCGGCGTACTCGCGAATCCGCAGGATGCTGCCGAGATCGTCCGCCAGGGGTTCGAGATGGCGGTGCAGGATCTCGCGTCCGCGCTCCTCGTTCCCGGTCCGGGCGCAGAACTCCAGGTGCGAGGCGAGGCGAAATCCCGTCAGCCGCCCGCGCCAGGTGCGGGCGTGCAGCGCGCCCGCCTCTTCGGCACGGCCGGTGCGCAGGTACGGCAGCAGCAGATGGTCGGCGAAGCGGGCCGGATCGCCGTCTTCGCGGACGGGCACCGAGCCGGTCAGCGCCGGTTCCAGCGACTCGATCGCCTCGGCGTCGCGGCCGAGGTCGGCCAGAAAACCGGCCAGGGCCCCCACCCGTCCCCACTGGTTCCCCTCCCTGGGACCGCAGGCGAGGATCAGGCGGATCGCCTCCTCGGCCGCGGCGACGTTCCCGACCCGCCACTCCAGCAGCAACTCGGCCAGATGGACGTCCTCCATGTCCGTTCTGTGGCCGGGCCGGCGGCAGAAGCGCAGGTCGTCCACGACCGCGCGCAGCCAGGAGGCCCGCTGGCCGGGCCCGACCAGCATGGTGAGCGTGAGCCTCCGGAACGACTCCCAGAACCTGTCCCGATGCCATTCGCCAAAGCGCTCCGGCGCCGCCCTGTACAGCTCCAGGCACGGGGCCAAGGCGGCGAGAGCGTCCTCCGGCCGCCCGAACGGGTGGCAGCGCGCGTACAGGTAGGCGACCCGCGTGTCGATCAGGGCGTACGGGCCGCCGTCCGCCTCAGCGCGCGCCACCAGCCGCTCCAGTCGCTCCGCTCTGGCCTCGCCGGGCTCCATCGCCATCCCCGCGCGGACCTCCGTATGGATCCGGCCGGTGAAGGGATGCGGCGGGGTCAGCATTCCAGGGCCCGTTCCAGCAGCCCGAGGAATGACCGTAAATCAATCTGAATGGAAGGCCGCATCCGCGTGACCATAGCAGCAGGACAACCTTCCACAACAGGCTTTATTTTGTACCGAACCTACGACACCGGCAGGCCATCTAAGCCCCTTTGAGTAATGCGCGAATATCGGGACGTATGACGTCCGTCATGGCCGCTGACAGGCCACGACCCCATAGGGGAACGCTGCCGGGGCAGCGGAATTGTTTCGTAGCCGATGTCGGCCGCCACCGGATTCCCCAGCCGGGGCGGACGCCGATGATGGGCGGTGATTTCTTGGACGACCCGAGCCGAACCCGCGGTGCGGAACCGGCGTCAAAAGTCATATGCGCAATCCGGAGAACGCCGCATACGAGGCCCGGTACGGCTGGTGGCCCCCGGCCCGGCTCTGCCTCGCCGCCGCCCTCTGCGCGGCGCTCGTCGCCGGCGGGGCGGCCGGCGGGCTCCTCACGCCGGACGACGCGCGGGACCGCGTCGCCCTCGTTCTCCTGGCGTTCCTTCTCGTTCTGATCCTCCGCCACGTCCTGCGACGGTTCCCGCGCGCGCTGAGGCTCTCCCTGCGGCGCGAGGCCGCGTTCGCCGTCACGGCCGAGGGCGTCGACGTCGACCCGCCGGCCAGGACGCCGGTCCCCTGGGAGAGGATCGCGGCGATCCACATCGTCACCCGCCACGGCCGGGTGGGCGGCGGCACCTATCCCTGGACGCGCGGAAAGTCCGGCAGGCGCGTGTACATCCTCGGCCCGCCCGAGGAAGGCGGCCCGCCCCTGGCCTGGCGGGAGATCGACGGCTGGCGGCTGGACCACAAGAGGACGGCCGCCGCCGCCACGCGGTTCAACCCCGCGGTGCGCGTGGAGAAGTCGCGGGTCGCCGCCAGGGGCTGGACCCCCGAGGCCCTGGCCCACCACCTCTACTGGGGAGATGCCTGAACGTCCTCAAGCCCCGGTCCGGCGCGGTATCGAGCCCCGCGGACGGCGCGGCGGCCGACCTGGCCCGATCTTGGGCCGCTATAGATGTGGAGCCGAAAGACGCTCAGCCTTACACTGTGTCCCGGTGCCCGGGAGGGTGCCGGATGCAGGCCGGCCCGCGCCAGACGCCCACCCCAGATCCACCGGGGGGCACGTCTTCGCAGGTCAGGGCCGATTTATGGGCGCCCGTAGCTCAGCTGGATAGAGCATCGGACTTCTAATCCGACGGTCGCGGGTTCGAATCCTGCCGGGCGCGCCACCCACCTTCACGGTGACTCACCGTGAAGGTGGCGACCACTGAACGCCACAGCATCCGCCTCGGCGCAGTATCCTGCGTACCTCTGCACCCCCACCGTGCGCCCCTGTCGGCCGAGAGCACGACCGGTAGATTGCGGGTCGGCCTCCTTTGCACGGTTTTCACGCTGGGCTTAGACCGGCACTGGAAGGGTGGTCACTTTCGTGATGTCGTCGATCCCGGAGCGAGTGAGGAAACATGTCAGAGGATGACAAGCCCCGGGGTGAGCCTGCGGTCAAGGCCAAGCTGCCGAACGCCAAGAACATCCGCAGCCCGGAGTTCACCCCGCACGGCATCAGCGCGGGACGCGGCGGCGGGCCCCGGCCGTCCGGACTGACCGCCTCGCAGGCGCGCACCCGCAACTACGTGATGATCGCGGGCATCCTCGTGGTCGTCGTGGCGATCGCCGCCGGCGGCTGGTACCTCGCGACCCGTCCCGACCCGGAGATCACGGCCAAGGGCGCGTTCGGCAAGGAACCCAAGGTCAGCATCCCCAAGAACCTCGCTCCCGCGACCAAGCTCAAGGCGACCGCCTCGATCAGGGGCGGCGGCCCCAAGATCGCCGACGGCGACACGGTGTTCGTCAAGTACTCCTTCTACCAGTGGGCGAAGGCGCAGGACGACGACGACTCCAAGAAGAAGAGCACGAACAAGCAGGTCGGCTCGTCCTACACCGCGCAGGCGCAGCAGCAGGGCCAGGACAAGCCGCTCGTGGTCGGCAAGAGCGGCGTCAAGGGCCTCGACAAGGGCCTGCTCGGGCAGACCGCGGGCAGCCGGGTGATCCTGGAGATCCCGCCGGCCGACGGCTTCGGCGAGCAGGGCCAGCAGCTCCAGCTCTCCCCGACCGACTCGCTGGTGTTCGTCGTCGACGTGCAGGGCGTCACCCCCAAGAACGCCGGTCCGGTGGGCACCGAGAAGAAGCTCGACGACAAGGACCTTCCCAAGGTCGAGGCCGGCAAGCCCGGCCAGGCGCCCAAGGTGACGATCCCGAAGAAGGTGGACGCGCCCGGCAAGCTCCAGACCAAGGTCCTGGTCGAGGGCAACGGCAAGGCGCTCGCCAAGGGCGACGAGGCGCTGGTCAACTACCAGGGCCAGCTCTGGAAGAACGGCAAGGTCTTCGACTCGAGCTGGCAGAACGGCGGCGTGCCCGCCAAGTTCCCGATCGGCACCGGCGGCACCGTCCCCGGATTCGACAAGGGGCTGATGGGCCAGAAGATCGGCAGCAGGGTGATGCTCGTGCTGCCGCCGGCCGACGGCTACGGCAAGAACGGCGCCCCGCAGGCCGGGATCAAGGGCGACGACACTCTGGTCTTCGTGGTGGACATCCTCGGCACGATCTTCAAATGATCCCTCTCTGACCGAGGTCCGCGGACATCGCGCGGCGGGGCCCCCGATGCACGGGGCCCCGCCGCTCGCCGTTCCGGCGGCGGACCAGCGGCGCGACGGGGATGGGGGACGGTGCGCGCGCGACGGTTATGAGCATCCCTGAAACAGCATTGCGGCGAGCGTCACGACAACCGGGCGGGCGCTCCGTTCGTCCTTCTGAATGGGAAGCCATGGGAGTGTGCATTGAACGGCCGAACATCTCACCCCCCTCAGGTATCGTCGGTAACGAAATCATCACGGGGGGCTTGTGAGCAGCAGTGAGAAGAGCCCGGAGGGCGAACGTCCCGCCGGGGTCGCCGATGTGAATCCGGACGGCGCCGCGACACCGCCGGGAACGGCGACCAAGATCGCCGACGATGACGGGAAAACCCCCGAGGCCGGCACGTCCGAAACCGAGGTCGACGGCACGGTCGAGGCCGAGGTCAAGGGCGAGGCCGAGGTCAAGGCCGAGGCCGCAAGCGAGGGCGGCGGGGCACCCGAGCCCGTGGCCGAGCCCGAGCCCGTGGCCGTGGCCGTGGCCGTGGCCGAAGCCGCGTCCGGTGCCGTGCCCGAAGAGACCTCCAAGCCGCGCGAGACCTCGCGCACGCAGGAGTTCGGCAGGGTCGAGAAGCCGGATGCGTCCGAAAGGGCCGAAGAGCCCGAGAAGACCGAGGACACCGCCGCGCCCGTGAAGGCGGCGGCGGAGTCCGGCGCGTCCGGTAGTGCGGGGTCCGCCGGCGTGGCCGTCGCGTCCGCGGAGAGTCCCGCACCCACCGCGTCCCAGGGGTCCGGTACACCGAACGGTCCCGGCGGCGGGAAGGGCGGCGGTGGCGGCGGAAGTGGCGGCGGCGGGAAGGGCCCGAAGAAGACGCGCAGCCGCAAGGTGAAGTACGCGCGGCGCATCCTGTTCACCCTGCTCGGGTTCATCGGGTTCTGCGTGGCGGCGTTCGGCGTCGCCTACCTGTTCACGCCGGTCCCCTCCCCCCAGGAGGAGGCGGTCGCCCAGGGGCCGAGCTTCTACTACGCCGACGGCAAGACCCTCATCGCCAAGACGGGCGTCAACCGTGACGCCGTCCGCCTCGACCAGATCCCCGACGGCGTCCGGAACGGCGTGATCGCGGCCGAGAACCGCAGCTTCTACGGGGACCCGGGGGTGTCGTTCACCGGCACCGCGCGGGCGTTCTGGTCCACCGCCACCGGCGAGCAGCTCCAGGGCGGCTCGACCATCACCCAGCAGATGGTCCGCAACTACTACGGCGGCATCGGCAAGGAGCGCTCGGTCACCCGCAAGCTCAAGGAGGTCATGGTCTCCCTGAAGGTGGGCCGGGAGAAGCCGAAGGACTGGATCCTCGAGCAGTACCTCAACACCATCTACTTCGGGCGTGACGCGTACGGCGTGCAGGCCGCCGCCAAGGCCTACTTCGGCACCGACGTCAAGAACCTCAGCCCGGCGCAGGGCGCGTACCTGGCCGCGGCAATCCAGCAGCCCAGCGTGTTCGCCGACCCGACCGGCTCCCGCCGCGCCTCGTCCGAGCAGCGCTGGCACGCGGTCGTCGGCAACATGGTCCGGGACGGCGCGGTCTCCAGCGCCGACGCCGCCGCGATGAAGTTCCCGGTGCCCGCCAAGGAGAAGATCACCGACGTCCTCAAGGGCCAGAAGGGCTACATGGTCAATGTGGCCAAGAAGGAGCTGACCGAGCGGCGCGGCTTCAGCGAGGACGAGATCAACCGCAGCGGACTGAAGATCACCACGACGTTCGACAAGCGGCTGATGGACTCCGCCCGCAAGACGGTCACCGCCAACATGCCCGCCGGGATGAGCAAGAAGATCCGCACCGCGATGGTGTCGGTCGACCCGGCCACCGGCCAGGTGGTGGCGTTCTACGGCGGGCGCAACTACCTGAACGAGGCGCTGAGCAGCGCGTTCGGCGACGCGGCGCAGGCCGGGTCGGGGTTCAAGCCGATCGCGCTGGCCGCCGCGCTCGACAGCGGCAAGACGCTCGCCAGCAGCTACGACGGCAGCTCCCCGCAGTACTTCCGCGGCACGCCGATCAAGAACGACAGCGGCGAGAACTTCGGGCAGGTCAACCTCGTCACCGCCACCCAGCACTCGATCAACACCGCCTACGTCAACCTGGGCCAGGACATCGGCAACGAGAAGATCGCCGAGATGGCCGAGAAGATGGGCATCCCGGCCGGCCAGATGCAGCCGGCCCAACGGGAGTCGGCGGTGTTCCCGCTGGGCGTGGTCTCGCTGCACCCGGTCCAGCAGGCCGGGGTGTACGCGACGTTCGCGGCCGAGGGCGAGCACCGCACGCCGTACGTGGTGAAGGCGGTCACCGACAACGAGGACAACAAGCGGACCTTCACCGAGAAGGCCACCAAGGCGTTCAGCCCGCAGAACGCCCGCGACGCCACGTACGCGATGCAGCAGGTGGTCCAGGGCGGTACCGGCGGCGCCGCGCAGCTCCCCGACGGGCGCGACGTGGCGGGCAAGACCGGCACCACCGACCAGGGGCGCGCGATCTGGTTCAACGGGTACATCCCGCAGATGGCGACGACGGTCTCGATGTTCCGCAGTGACGGCAAGCCGCTGAACATCCCCGGCTACGGCTCGTACGGCGGGCAGCTCCCGGCGCAGACGTGGCGGTCCTTCATGAGCGAGGCCGTGAGCATCAAGGGGTACGACCAGGAGTCGTTCGGCTCGCCGTCGATGACGCCCGGCGGCGGCTACCAGTCGCCCGGCGGCGGTACCCCCGGCGGCCCGACCACGCCCCGCACTCCGGGGCTGTCACGGCCGCCGCAGCCCCAGCGGCCCGCCCCGGGCCCGGTCCTTCCGTCGACGGGCGGACCGGGCCCGGGCAGCCCGGGTGGCGGCGGCGAAGAGGGGGGCGGCACCGAACCCGGCGGAGGCGGTACCGAACCCGGCGGTGGCGGAGGCGACGGCGGCACCGAACCCGGCGGAGGCGGCGGTGGCACCACTCCCGGCACCGGTGGTGGCGGAACCCGTCAGCAACTCGGCAACTAGTCCGTCCGGCCTGGGAGTAAGAGGAAGCAGCAAGGAGGGGCCCGGCGATCCGCCGGGCCCCTCCTTTCGTACTGTCCCTTCAGTGGCCCGGAGGCGGGCCGTGCCAGGTCACTCGCAGGCTTTGCCGATGCGCTTCGGCGTCTCGGAGATGACCGCGTTCAGCTGCGCGGCGTCGCCGGTGCCGATGGACGCGGCGGCCGGACGGAGGCGGTCGGCCTCCCCCTTGAGCGCCTTCTTGAGCTCGGCGTCGTCGGCCTTCGCCGCGAGGGCGTCGATCCGCTTGGCGAGCTGTTCGGCGGCCTGCCGCCACTGTCCGGAGTCCGCCGCCGACACCGTTCTGACCTGGGTGGCGTACTGCTGGAACGCGTCCCTGGTATCGGTGCACACCTGCTCGGCGTTGCTGCCGCCGAACGCCCCGCAGCCGCTCAGCAGGCCGGCCCCGGCGAGCAGCAGCACTCCCCCGGCCAACGTCCGGAACACCCCGTACCGCATCGCACCCTCGCTTTCGATCCCCATCGGCATCCGCATATACTTCCGCATCAGGTCATGAGTGCCAGCGTCAAGCCCCGGCTAGCTGGCCGGCAACCCTTCGTCCGCGATGGGGTGCCCCGGGTGAGGACCAGGCCGGACGCGATCGCGTTCCGGCAAGCGCGGACCCCGCCGACATCCCGGGGTCCCTGGACCTTGATGGAGGTCGCACGCATGTCGTCCGCCGGCACCGCAACGCTCACCGGGACCGAACTCGCCCGGCCGCTCTCCCCCCGTCCGCCCGCGCACGCCGTCGCGGCCCCGCTCAGCGGTGCGGGCGCCGCGTCCGGCAGTGCGGGCGCCGGGCCGCGCGTGATCGGCGCGGACGCGCCCGTCCCGCTGGGCGACGGCCGTGAGGTGCCCTACGCCAACTTCGACTACGCGGCCAGCGCGCCCTGTCTGGAAGCGGTGCACGACGCCGTCACCCGGGCCCTCCCCTACTACAGCAGCGTGCACCGCGGCGCCGGGTACGCGTCGCAGGTGACCACCGAGGCGTACGAGCGGGCGCGTGAGACGGTCCGCGGGTTCCTCGGCGGGTGGCGGCGCTCGTCGGTCGTCTTCACCCGGAACACCACCGACGCGATGAACCTCCTCGCGCACGCCGTCCCGCCTGGCACCACGGTGGTGCTCTTCGAGACCGAGCACCACGCCACCCTGCTGCCCTGGAAGCGCGCCGTGCGGCTGCCCGCGCCGTCCACCCCGGCCGAGGCGATCGGCGCCGCCGACCGGGCCCTCGGCGAGGCGCCCGCCGGTCCGCGCCTGCTGGTGGTGACCGCCGCGTCCAACGTCACCGGCGAGGTGTGGCCGATCCGGGAACTGGCCGCGGTCGCGCGGCGGCACGGCGCCCGCATCGCCGTGGACGCCGCGCAGTACGTGCCGCACCGTCCGCTCGACATGACCGCGCTCGGCCTCGACTACGTCGCGTTCTCCGGGCACAAGCTGTACGCGCCGTTCGGCGCGGGCGTGCTCGCCGGACGGTCCGACTGGCTGCGCGCCGCGCCGCCGTACCTCAAGGGCGGCGGCGCGAGCGCGGCGGTGACCGGCGGCGGCGCGACCCGGTGGGCCGCCGACCCCGAGCAGCGGCACGAGGCCGGCACGCCGAACGTGCTGGGGGTCCTCGCGCTCGCCGCGGCCTGCGACACGCTGACCGCCGCCGGGTGGGACGCGCTCGCCGAACGCGAGGAGCGGCTCCTGTCCCGGCTCCGATCCGGCCTCGCCGCCATCGCCGGAGTGCGGGAGCTCACCCTCTGGGGCGGACGCGGTCCGCGGGTCGGGATCGTGTCTTTCCTCGTCGACCGCTGGAACGCGCGCGACGTGGCGCTTACGCTGTCGGGTGAGCACGGCATCGGGGTTCGGGACGGGAAGTTCTGCGCGCACCCCTTCGTACGGCACCTGCTGGACACCCCGCCCACGGGGAGGGGCGAGGACGCGGCGGGCGGCGGCGGGGGATGCGGGGACGACCGGAGTTCGGCGGTACGCGCGAGCTTCGGCATCGGGACGACCGAGGAGCATGTCGACCGGCTTCTGGACGCGCTCGCGCGGCTGGCTCGCGAGCCGCGCGGTTAGGGGGCCGCTGACCTGCGGCCCCGTCGCGACAACCGGACGATTAGGCTTTTTGGTCCTGTTCGCCCATGTAGCGTAGGCAGTCCGTGACCGGCGTGCCGGGGCCCTCCCACCGGGGGCGGCGGACGGGGACGGGGCACGGTGGGACGACGGCGGGATGAAACAGGGGGTGGCGACCGTGGCCGACGCGTGGCGACCCACGTCGGACTTCGAGCGCCGACTTGAGGAGACCGTACGGGCCGGGGACCAGGAAGGCTACTTCCGCCTGCTGGCGGAGGGCGAGCTGGTGGTCCCCGTCTCGCCGGACCTGATCGACGACGTGCTCGCCAACCGGGCCCAGCCGCCTTGGCCGGTCCAGGAGGAGGACGGCCGCACCCATGTGCTGGCCTACACCTCCGCCGAGGCGATGCGCGCCTGTCTCGGTCCGGCGTACCGGCACTTCATGACGCTCACGTTCGGCGATCTCGCCGGCACGTGGCCGGACGCCCGGTGGTGGCTGGCGGTCGACGTCCGGGCGACCGGGCACGACGGCGCCGCGCTGCCGATCGAGGCGCGGCTCCCGTCCTGGTTCGTCCGGCAGGTGGCCGACGGCGACGGCCGTCCGCCGAGCGCGGGCCGCCCGGACGCGCTCCCGCTTCCCGCCGCACCGGCGGCGGGCGCCGAGGCCGCCGAGGGTGCGCCGGAGAAGCAGCCGGTGCCGTCTCAGGAGCCGCCGCCCGTCCCGGCCCCGCAGGACCCCGTGGTGGCACGCGACGTCCCGTCCGGACCGTCGGGTCCGTCGGGTCCGTCCGGGCCCGCCGAGCCCGAGCCCGTCTCCCGGACGGTTCAGGACATCCCGGCGTTGACGCCGGAGGCGTTGGCGGCGCGCGACCAGAACGGCCGCGTGCCGAGGCTGGACGATGCCGCGCAGGACGCCGCGTCCGCGCAAGGCCCCGCGTCCGCGCGGGACGCCGCGTCCGGCCAAGGCACCGGGCCCGACTCGGCCGTGGCGGGCGGGCTGGGCGACGACCACTCCGTCCCGGCGGGTCCGCCACCGGACGGCGCGCTCGTCGGCACGTCGGGCGACGCCGACGACGGGGCGCCTTGGGAAGAGCTCCAGGAGCAGCACCGGGAGCTGCCGCGCACGGAGCCGCGTCCCGAGTTCCAGCCCGCGAACGACGTCGAGCGGGAACTCCTGCGCGCCGCCGCGAACAACGACCACGATCTCTTCCTCCAGACGCTGGCCGGTGCCGAGGTGCTGCTGCCCGTCCCCGAGGAGACCGACTACACGCTCCGTCCCGGACGGCCCGGATTCCCGTGGCAGACCCGCGAGGTGGACGGCGCGACGGTGGTGCCCCTCTTCACCTCGCCCGAGCGGCTGATCGAGGCGGCGCGGGCCGCCGGGACCGGCACCGACTCCATCAAGCTGCCGTTCACGGTGGCGCTGCGCTACTGGCCCGACCACCGCTGGCTGCTGGCCATCAACTCGGGTTCACCGGCCGGCGGGACGGTGCTCGCCGAGCAGCTCTCCGGCCTCGCCACCTGGGCCGACCAGCGCGCGGCGCGGCGCATGTCCGAGGGCTTCGAGCCGCAGAACGACGTAGAGCAGCGCCTGTTCGACGCGGCGCGGCGGCGCGACACCGACGCGTTCTTCAAGGTGCTGCTGGGCGCGCAGGTGCTGGTGCCCGCCGACGTCGAGACGCCATGGGGCATCACGCCGGACGACCCGGCCTTCCCCTGGCGTCCGGTGCCCGTGCACGGGCACGCGTCGGTGCAGGTGTTCACCTCGCTGAAGTGGATGAACGAGGCGATCGTCGGGTCGTCCCGGTTCGTGATGCCGAGCTTCCTGGAGATGGTGTCGGCGTGGCCCGACATCGAGTGGACGCTGGTGCTCAACCCGGGCACGCCGATCGACGCGACGATGCCGGGCGAGCAGGTCAAGGCGCTGAGCGGCCCGTCCCGCCCGTCCTCGGAACCGGCGGCCGAACCCGTCCCGTCGTCCGCCGAGCCCGTCCCGTCCGCCGAGCCCAAGCACGCGAAGGGCGCCCACACCGCCCCGCCGGACGCCGTCCCCGCACAGGCGGAGACCCCGCCTGCGGCGACGGAGGCCCCCGCGCACGCAGAGGCCCCGCCCGTACGGCCGGAGGCCGCCACCGCTCCACCGGCAGGCCCGGTCGTGCGGCCGGACGCACCGCTCACGGCGGCGGACCGCGGACCGGCGCCCCTGGAGAGCCCGCCCGCGAAGCCCGAATCCGAATCCGCGCCCGCCGAGCCCGAATCCGCGCAGGCTGAGCCCGAATCCACGCAGGCCGAGCCCTCGCCCGTACAACCGGCGGCGCCGTCCGCACATACCGAGGCCCAGTCCGCTCCACCACCCACCCCGCACGCACAGCCAGACGTCCCGTTCGCAGCGGCGGAAGCCGAGCCCGTGCAGGCGGAGGCCCAGCCCGCTCCACCTGCGACCCCACATGCGCAGCCCGACGTCCCGTTCGCGGTGGCGGAGGCTGGGCCCACCGGCGCGGAGACCTCGGATGCCTCCTTGGAAGCCCCGCCTGTGGAGGCGGCGGAGAACACCCCTGCACCGGCACAGAGTGCGCCCATGGGCGCGGAAGCCGGAGCGGCTCGTCCGGAAGCTTCGCCGATAGCGGCGGAGGCTGAGACCGGCGGTGCGGGGGTTCCGCCTTCAGCGCCGGATACGGCATCCGCTCAGCCCGTTGGGTCTGCGACCGGTCCGGGCGCACCGGCGGAGGCGGCCCACGCCGAACCGGCGACCCAGGCCGAACCGGCGGGACGGTCCGAGCCCGTGCAGGCGGCGGCACCGGAGGCGGAGTTCGAGCCGGGAAACCGTATCGACCAGGAGCTGTACGAGGCGGCGCTGAGCGGCGACTCCGACGCGTTCCTGCGGGTGCTGCTCGCCGCCAACGTGCTGGTGCCCATCCCGCTCGACGCGCCGCTGGAGGTCACGCCGGTACAGCGGGAGTTCCGCTGGGACGCGGCGCTGCGCGACGACTCGTCCGTGCAGATCTTCACCTCGCTGGTCCGGCTGCGGGAGGTGCTGCCGGAGTCGCGGTTCGTGTACGCCGACTTCCGGGAGATCATCGGCTCGTGGCCGCGCGAGGACTGGGCGATGCTCCTCAATCCCGGCACCCGCATCGGGGCGTCGCTGCGCGGCGACCAGGTGCGGGCGCTGAGCGAGTGGGCGGTGCGGGTCGGCCTCGTCCAGCCGCGCCCCGATGTCCCAGTGCCGCACCAGGGCCGGGAGCAGGCGCAGCCGGAGGTCCCGCAGGAGATCCCGCAGGAGGCGCCGCCCTACCAGGACGCCGTGGCCGCGGCGGCGCAGGAGCCGCATCGGGCGGCGCCCGAGTCGTTCGCCGCGTCGTCCCAGGCCGACCCGGCCATGGCCCCGGCGGCGCCCGCCGCGAACGGGCCGGGCGCGGCGCATCTCGACGCCGAACGCGCCGTGCAGCCGGCCATCATGCAGAAGGTCGTCCCGCACGGCCATGTCGGCTGGTATCTCGATCAGGGCTACGACCGGGTGGGCGGCTTCGTGCATCCGACCTCCGACGTCGCCGAGTTGCAAACGCCGATCCAGCTTTACGAGGCGCTCGGGCTGTTCTACGACGATTCGACGTTCTCCCCCGACGACGAGGGCGTGTACGTCATCCGCTGGCCGGCGTACTGCCCGGACCTCTACCGGATCCCCTTCGGCGGGCAGACCGAGGAGGAGCTGGCGTCGTGGGGCGAGGAGGGCTGGGTCATCGAGCGGCCCCCGTTCCAGGGCGGCGGGTTCGCGCCGGGCGGTGCCGGATCCATCCGCGAGTACAAGGTCGACAGCGTGCGGCTCCCGTACGGGGCCGAGATGTACCTCCTCGGGACGGACCGGTCCGAACGGTTCGTGGCGATGTACGATCCCGACCGGCTCGCCTGGCTGCGGCCCGACGCGGCGGCGGGTCCGGAGGGCTGGGGCGACAGGACGGAGGCCGCGCAGTGATCCGGGACGGGTATGTGGCCCGGTGGCTCGGCCGGGAGTTCGAGGCGGCGCCGGGTGCCGACGGTGAGATCAGGCTGTACACCCCGGAGCCGACCGACGGTTTCGAGGAGCTGCGGCCCGGCCGGTACCGGCGGATCGTCCCCGCGTCCGAGATCGAGGACCTGCGGTACGTGCGCACCACCTGCACGTGGCGGGGCGAGCGGTTCATCGTGGTGGGCGAGCACGAGACCTGGCTGCGGGTCGAGTACGCCGGCGGGCGGGCCCCCGTCGCCGCGCGGCTCGGGCTCGACCGGATCGACCAGGGCATCTGGCAGACCTGGGCGCCGGGGGCCGAGGTCGAGGATCTGCGCGAGGAGTTCAGCTGAAGGTCCGGAACGCGGCATCGGGGTTGCTTTGAACTATTGATCCGTGTTCGCATGATTTTGCAGGCGGTTCCCGGGTACGCCGGGGCCGGGCACTCGACGACGACGCTACGGAGGTGCTGGGGCGGTGCGTTACCGGTCGGCGACGAAACCGATCTTCGCGGGACTCGGCGCGGCGGCGGTCGTCGCCGCAGGCGCGGGCACGTTCCCCGCGGCGGCGGCCGAGACGCCCGGCCCGACGACGACCGCGAGTCCGACGGCGACCGCGAGCCCGACGGTCAAGCCGGAGCCCGTGCTCTCGCTGACCGTCACGCCGCTCACCCCGGTCGCCAAGCCCGGCCAGACGGTCCGGGTGGTGACCCGCGTCGCGGCGCTGCACGCCGAGATCGCGGGCATCAGGATCGCGAGCGTCCGGGCCAGCACCGACCAGGCCACGCTCGGCGGTGAGTGCGCGCCGCCGTTCTCCTCCGCCGGATGCGCGGTGGGGACGCTCGACGCCGGCAGGCGCGACAGCGTCTTCCTGACCGTGACCCTCCCGAAGGACCTCAAGAAGACCACCTCGGTCACGCTGACCGTCACGGCCCGCGCGACCGGCGTGGCGGCGAAACCGGCCACCACGTCCGTCAAGTACGTCGTGCCGGTGGTGACGACGCCGAAGCCCACCCCGTCCCCCGGCCCGACGCTGTCCCCGAGCGTCGACAGCGGGCGGCTCGACGGCGGCAAGGCCAAGGCGAAGGGCGGCGGCTCGGGCACGAGCGGCTCCGGGAAGAAGACCGGCGGCTCCGGCGCCTCCGGTTCGTCCGGCGGCGGCGTGTACGAGCCGCCGAGCCCGAACGCGACGTTCGATCCGCCGGGCTCCAGGGACTCCGGGGTGTCCATGCCGTCGATCAGCGCGCCGAGCCCGTCCGTCGCGCCCGGCGCGTTGCAGGCGACGCCGACCAGCCGGCTGCGCAACAACAAGGCGCCCGTCGCCCAGGACCTGACCTTCGAGCGGATGGCCAGCACGCAGGTGGCGTGGCTCGCCGCGCTGCTGGTGGCGTTCTCGCTGCTGCTCACCCAGTTGCGGCTGGGCCGCCGCAACCCCGCGAACACGGCCGCCGCGGCGGCGGCGCGGCGCGCCAAGGGCACGCACCGCCGCTCCCGGCGCGGCATGTTCGGCAAATGAAGCGCAGCCGGCAAGTGAAGCGCGGCCGATCAGTGAAGCGCGGAGCCTCGCCCGCACGCACGCCCTGACGCGGGTCACGCCGCCGAGCGGACGGTCACGCGGGTCCCGGACGGGTCATGAGCGCATCAGCGCATGGCAGGCGATCGCGGCGGCGGCGACCACGTTGAGCGAGTCGACGCCGTTCGTCATGGCGTCGGCGCTCATCGGAATGCAGACGGCCTCGTCGGCCTCGTTAAGCCAGTGCGAGGTGAGCCCGTCGCCCTCCGAGCCGAGCAGGAGCGCCACCCGATCGCCCCGCACGGCCTCGTCCAGCGGGACGGCGGACTGGTCGGGGGTCAGCGCGAGCAGCGCGAACCCGGCGGCGCGGAGCTTGCCGAGGTCGTCGTGCCAGTTGGCCATCCGCGCGTACGGGACGGCGAAGACGGCGCCCATCGACACCTTGATCGCCCGCCGGTACAGCGGGTCGGCGCACCGCGGCGACAGGACGACCGCGTCGATGCCGAGCGCGGCGGCGCACCGGTAGATCGAGCCGACGTTCGCGTGGTCGACGAGATCCTCCAGGACGAGGATCCGGCGCGGCGCGGCGGGCGCGGACGGAGTGGTGGGCTCGGACGGAGTGGTGGGCTCGGACGGAGCGGTGGGCTCGGGCGGAGTGGGCTCGGGCGGAGTGGCGGGGGCGCTGATCAGGGCGTCGACCGTGGGCAGCGGGAGCCGTTTCAGCGAGGCGAGGGCGCCGCGGTGCACCTGGAAGCCGGCCACCGCCTCCAGCGTCGCGTCGTCGGCGACGTACACCGGGGCGTCCACCTGGTCGAGCAGGTCGGCGAGCGGCTCCGCCCAGCGCCGGGCCATCAGGAACGACCGGACGGGATGGCCCGAGCCGGCCGCCCGGCGGATCACCTTCTCACCCTCGGCGATGAACAGCCCGTGCTCGGCCTCCAGGCTCTTGCGCAGGTTGACGTCGCGGAGCCGCACGTAGTCGGCGAGCCGCGGGTCGGCGGGGTCGGACACGGGAACCAGGCGGGCCATGCCCCAATTCTGCCGCCGTCCCGGCCATGCTCGGCCCGCGGCTACGGCAGGCGGACCTCCGCGAAGACCGCCCGGTGGTCGCTGCCCTCCAGATCGTGCACCTCCACCTCGCCCACGGCGCAGCGCCGGTCGACCAGCACGTGGTCGATGGTCAGCGCCGGTCGCGGGTCGTCCAGCCCCCAGGTCGGGACGAGCCCGGCGCCGGCGCGGTCGGCGGCGTCGGCGTAGCCGCGGCCGATCAGCCGGCGCAGGTTGGCGTGGTCGAGCGTCGCGTTGAAGTCGCCCGCCAGGATCCGCACCGGGCCGTCCCCCGGGGCGTGGGCGCGGCCCCCTGCGGCGGCGACCGCCGGGCCAGCGGACGGCAGGACCGCCAGATCGCGCTTCCAGGCGCGGAACGACACCGTGTCGATCGGCGGTACGGGGTGGACGGCGGTCATCTCGACCCGGCGTCCTCCCGGGAGAGTGAGTTCGGCTCGGGGCATCGCCAGTTCGGTCCCGGGCAGCGGCGGCAGGACCCGCAGCGGGTGACGCGAGTAAAGGCCAGAACCGGCCGCGCCCGGACGGGCGTCGAGGGCCTTCTCGGGCAGCAGCCCGGTCAGCCCGGCGCGCTCGTACCGGTCCACCCCCTCCGGCGGAAGCTCCTGGAGGCTGAGCACATCGGCCTTGGTCCGGCGGACGAGGTCGACGAGGCGGGCGGGGTCGGCTCCGCCGAGCAGCAGGTTGGCGGTCAGGACCCGCAGGACCGGTCCCCGCGCGACGGGATCGCCGCCGCCGACCGCGCGGGGCACCACCGCGACGAGCAGCCCGGCCGCGACCACGCCGGCGACCGCCGCGGCCCGCCATCTGCGCAGGAGCAGCGCGGCCGTGATCGGGACGGGGGCCGCGGCGACCACGTACGGGGTGATGGCCAGCAGCGGCGCGGAGGGGATCTCGATGCCGGGCAGCCGGTCGGCACCGGTCAGCCGGACCAGTGCCCAGGCGCCCCAGGCTCCCACCGCCGTCCAGGCCGCCGCAGTGCGCAGGCGGCCCCAGCCGCGCCGTTCCGACATCGTCCGACCACTTGTCGTGCCACTCACCGCGACGCTCCCCGACGGGGTCCGGCACCGTGCCGGATCCCCGGTCCGTTCGACGTCCGGCGGGCCCGCGATGTTCGGCGAACCCGCGCGGTGCCGCAGCGAACGCGAGGGGTGACCGGAGGTGCGCATCGTCGCACACAGGCACGACATAAGCTCATGACCTGCGTCATTATCATTTTTGAGTTCTTTGTAACCTCTGGTTCGTACTACTACAGTGCCGGGGAACATCGACGGGTTTCTGGTGAATCGAGGGCAGTCGTGAGCGGACGTCATCGCAATGACCCCCCCGAGGGGGCGTCGGAGGACGGCGGGCACGACCCCTCCAGGCCGGTCTTCGGCCCCGCGAACGACGGGTCGTCCGACTGGTTCGGCTCCCGCGACGGCCAGAGCCCGCCCGCCGCCCCACGCGCCGAAGGATCTGCGGGCACGCCCCCCAGGGCGGCCGGTCCGGGTGGCCCCGGCGGTCCCCCCGGTCCAGGAGGTCCCCCCGGTCGGAGTGGTCCGGGTGCCCCGGGTTCGGCGGAGACGCCCGAGTGGCTCGTGGCCCGCCCGTCCGACGAGCCCGCCTTCGGCGCCGGAGGCTTCACCGGGGCGTCCGACGCCGGCGGGTACGGCCTCGGACGCCCCCCGGGCCCGACCCCGTCCGGCCCCCAGAGCCGGGCCGATGTCCCCGAGGGGTCCTCCGGGACGTCCGGCATGCCCCTCGCGGCGCCCGTCCCCGGCGGCTCCGGCCCGTCCGGCGGCGGTCACGACCCGCTGAGCTCCGACAGCGGCCAGAGCGGTTTCTTCGGAGGACGCGCCGGAGACTCGTCCGGCTCCGGAGACTCGGGTGGCTACGGCGGGTCCGGCGGCGGCGGTGGCGGGGGTGGCGGCGGCCCTTACGGAAGCGGCGACTATGGCAGGCGCCGCAGGAAGCGCCGCAGTGCGACCGCGCTGATCGGGCCGATGGCGGGCGCGGTCGGCCTGGCGCTGCTGCTCGGCGTGGGCGTGTACGCGTTCGCCGAGAGCGGCGGCGATTGCAGCGGCAGCGGCGCGCTCACCCTGTCGGTCGCGGCGGCGCCCGACGTCCAGCCGGCGGTGGTCAAGGCCGCCAGGCGGTTCAACGACGCCAAGCGCAAGGTCGACGGCAGGTGCGTCAGGGCGAAGGTGACCAAGACCGAACCGGCCGCGGTGTCGACGCTGCTGTCCGGCCAAGGCGTGACCAACGCCGCCAACCAGCGTCCCGACGTGTGGATCCCCGACTCGTCGCTGTGGACCTCGATGGTGCGCGGGTCGGACAAGGGCAAGGACTCGGTCACCTCCACCAAGACCTCGCTGGCGACCAGCCCGATCGTCGTCGGGCTGCCCAAGCGGCTCTCGGACGGCCTCAAGAAGCAGGGCATCACCGCGACGCCGTCCTGGGACAACCTGCTCAAGGCGGCGGGCGGCGTGGCCGGCGGCGGCGTGACCAAGAACCAGATGATCCCGGCGGGCGCGGTCCGGCTGCTGGTGCCCGATCCCTCCCGCAACGCCGCCGGGATGGGCTCGCTCATGATCACCAACGCGCTGCTGGCGAACGACCCGAACAAGGAGTCGATCTTCACCGGCATCGTCCGCACCGTCCGGGAGAGCACCGTCCCCACGGTGGACGAGCAGTTCGCCCACTTCCGCAAGGACCGGACCGGCAAGCAGCCGATCTCGCTGTCCTCGGAGCAGGCCCTGTGGAACTACAACCGGCGGCGGCCCGCCGAGCCCGCGGTGGCGCTGTACCCGCTGGAGGGGTCGCTGTCACTGGACTACCCGTTCACCGTGACCAGCGAGGACGCCGCCAAGCAGAAGGCCGCGGGCCTGCTCGAACAGGCGATGAACACCGAGAGCACCCGCGCCGACGTCCGCGCGCTCGGCTTCCGCTCGCCCGACGGCAAAGCGCCGTCCGGGTTCGGCGCCGGGCTCGGGGTGAGCCCGGCCCGGCCGCGGCAGCTCCCCGCCCCGAAGGCGACCGAGGTCGCGGGGGTGATGCAGGCGTGGTCGAAGCTGTCGCTCGGGCTGCGGCTGCTGACGCTCATCGACGTGTCCGGCTCGATGGCCGAGCCGGTCGGCCCGAAGACCAACCGGCTCCAGGCGATCGCGCAGGTCTCCCAGGGCGGGCTCAGCATGATGTCGAACGACACCGAGCTCGGGCAGTGGCTGTTCTCCACCAAGATGCAGGGCGACAAGGACTACCAGAAGTCGGTGCCGATCGGCCCGCTCGGCGAGCGGATCGGGTCGAGCACCCGCCGCAACTTCGTGCTGTCGCAGCTCAACCAGATGCGCCCCAAGATGGACGGGGACACCGGCCTGTACGACACCGTCCTCGCCGCGTACAAGGAGATGGACCGGACCTACAAGCCCGAGTTCGGCAACTCGATCCTGCTGCTGACCGACGGCAGGAACGACGACCCCGACGGCCCCACGCTGGCGCAGACGCTGGACCGGCTGAAGAAGATGATCGACCCGAACAAGCCGAT
This sequence comes from Actinomadura xylanilytica, assembly GCF_030283145.1. Lineage (GTDB taxonomy): Bacteria > Actinomycetota > Actinomycetes > Streptosporangiales > Streptosporangiaceae > Spirillospora > Spirillospora xylanilytica. The sequence continues at coordinate 18,616 of NZ_JASNWE010000007.1, read as the reverse complement.
CCAGGTCAACATGATCGGCTTCGGCAAGGGCGTGGACCGCAACGAGCTGGAGCAGCTGGCCGAGCTCACCAACGGCAACGTGCAGATCGCGATGACCCCGCAGGAGATCTCGAAGATCTTCCTGAAGATGCTGTCCCGCCGGATCCAGCAGTGACCTGCCGGAACTCGCGGGATCGCGGGGCGTCCGGGGCCCGTCCGGGCGGGTGCGGAATTCTCCGGGATTTCTTCGCCGATCCGTGTCAACCGAACGGCCCCGTCGGTCGTCTTCCTTGTGGAGGCCCGACGGGGAGCGGGGCCGTCGGGCCTCCGACCTTCTTCCCCCCTGACCCGCGGCGGGGGTGGCCCTCCGTTCCGAGGGCCCGAAGAGCACCACGGCTTCCGCACAGAACGCGAGTCCCGCCCCCGACGGGCGAACGCTGATCGCGACGAGGCCGTGACGATCGCCATCTCAGCTCCCGGGAGGCCCTGGTGTCCGGTTGGCCCAGTCTCGACCGCGTGGACGACGAGCGCCTGGCCCAGGCCCTGGAAACGGGCGACACCGGCGCGCTGCTCCAGCTCATGGACCGCTACGCGGCCCGTCTGTACGACTACTGCCACGCGCTGCTCCGTGATCAGGACGCGGCGGCCGGGGCGCTGCACGACGCCCTCGTCTCCGCCCGCGCGCACGTCGGCCTGCTCGGCGAGCCGCCGAGGTTCCGGAGCTGGCTGTACGCGCTGGCCCGCGCGGAGTGCCTGCGGCGGCTGCGCGATCCGGGCCGTCCCACCGAGCGGCGCGAGGCGCCCGAGGTCGAGGACGCCTTCTTCGACGCCGCCGAGCGCGGCCACCGGCTGGAGACCCGGCAGCTCGTGCACGGCGCGCTGTCGGGCCTGCGGGGCCGCGAGCGCGAGGCCCTCGACCTGCTGCTGCGGCACGGCCTGGACGCGGCGGAGGTCGGCGGCGTGCTCGGCATCGGCGCGCCGGAGGCCGCCGAGCTGGCGGGCGAGGCGCGGCACCGGCTCGACGACGCCCTCGCCGCCGCGTTCATCGCGCATGCCGGACGGGACGACTGCCCGAGCGTGGCCGAGATCGCGGCGGACGGCGAGTGGCCGCTGACGCAGCAGGTGGCGCACCGGCTGGGCCGGCACATCGCGTCCTGCCCGGTCTGCACCGAACGGCGCGACCGCACGGTCTCCACCGCCCGGCTGCTCCAGGTGCTGCCGGTGGCGCTCATGCCGACCGATCTGCGCGGCCGGGTCCTGGCCACCGCGACCGACGCGGCGCTGGCCGGCCGGTACGCCGGGATCGCCGACGGGGCCGGGCCGTTCGACGCCTCGGGCTGGCCGCTGCCCGCGGACGCGCCCGCACGCCGCGCCGGCCGGCGGCTCCGGACCCCGCCGCGGCTGCTGCCCGCGCTGGCCGTCGCCGCGGTGGTGCTGCTGATCGTCGCGGGCGGCTGGATGCTCCTGCCGGACCCGTCCGGCGACCGGACCGGGTCGGCGAGCCCGACCGGCCCCGCCACCGCGGCGGCCGACCCGTCGGAACCCGCGGTGGAGTCGCGGGCGCCGAGCGAGTCCCCGGGCCCGACGCCCACCGCGACGCCGACACCGACCAGTGCGACGCCGACGCCCACTCGGACGCCGACGAAGACACGGCGTCCGCCGAAGCAGTCGCCCGCGACCACACCGGCGAGCGAGCCGCCGAAGCCGGGCACGCTGGCGGCCGGCGGCTGCTCCATCCCGGCCGGGTCCTCGTCCTGCACGGTCTCGGTCCGGGCCGTGGGCGGGCCGGTCACCTGGGCGGTCACCGGCGCGAGCGGCGGGCTCAGCGCGTCCGGCGGCGGCAGGCTCGGCCGTAACGGCTCGGCGTCCGTCAGGGTGACCCGGACGGGGCCCTGCACGGCGTCCGGCGGCGGTTCGGTGCGCTTCTCCCCCGGCGGCACGGCGGCGGTGTCCTGGACGTGCCCGCCGGACGGCCCCGGCGACGGCGACGACGGCGATGGCGCCCCGGGCGGCCGGGGCGCGGCCCAGTAGGCCGCCTCCCAGCTCGTCTCCCACGCCGCACGTCCACGTCCGGTTCCAGGCTCGGCGTCCGTTTCGATGAGGGACGACGCGTCCCGGACGCGGATCGGGCGTGAACCGGACGCGGACCGGGCGAAAACCGGGCGTGCGCCCGCCGGACGGGACCCTTGAGACTCAGATCACATCGGCCGCGAAACCGGTGCTCTACATGCCCGGATGGCCACGGCGCGTACCGCGCCGGTCACGTAATCGTCCCTAAAGGGAGAAATCTCCCTGACTTGGTGGCAGGATCGGGCAGCCAGAGTGGCGGGGCCATGGCCCGCGTTCACCGCAGGCACGTCCGAAGACACCGATTCACCTGGGAGGGTTCCCGTGGCCGGAGGGCCAGGTCCCGGTCAGTTCGACGACCTCCGGCTGGCGGAGGCACTGCGCGCCGGCGACGTCATCGCGCTGACCGAGGTCTACGACACCTACGCCCCTTTCCTGTTCGACTACTGCCACGGGCTGCTGCGCGACCGGATCGAGGCGACGGGCGCGCTGCGCAACTGCGTGATCGCGGCCCGCGAGCACGTCGCCATGCTGGGCGAGCCCGACCGGCTGCGCGGCTGGCTGTACGCCGTCGCCCGCAAGGAGTGCATGCGGCGCCGCGACAGCCCGAACCGGCACATCGGGCAGGAGGCGCCCGAGGCCGAGGACGACCTGTCGGAGGAGCAGATCTCCCGCCGCGAGGAGCGCCGCCTGCTGGCGCACAGCGCCCTCGCCGCGCTCAACGGGCGGCAGCGCGAGGCGATCGACCTGGCGGTCCGGCACGAACTGGACGCGGTGGACCTGTCCGGGGTCTTCGGCATCGAGGTCGAGGAGGCCGACGAGCTGGTCACCAGGGCCCGCGGGACCCTGTCGGCCGCGCTGCACGCCGCGCTGATCGCGCAGAACCACTGGAAGGACTGCCCGAGCGTCTCGGCGCTGACCGAGTCCTGGCCGCTGTCCCCGCAGACCTCCTCGACCCTGGTCCGGCACGTGGCGAGCTGCCCGACGTGCGGCACGCGCGAGACCCCGTCGCTGCCCGCCGACCGGCTGCTGGCCGTGCTGCCCATCGCGGCGATCCCGGGCGACCTGCGGCTGGACGTGCTGACCGCGGCGACCGCCGCCGACCGGGCCGAGAACCGCCGCTCCATCGCGGCCTGGACCGAGCCGTTCGACGAGTACGGCTGGCCGGTCCCCTACGAGCCGGTGGCCGCCCGCACCCGGGACCGCGCGCCGGCCCGCCGCCGCGGCCCGCTCATCGCCGCGGTCGCGGGCGGCGTCGCCGCCGTCGCGGTGATCGCGGTATCGGTCTCGGCGTTCAGCGGCTCGGGCGAGAAGACCGGCGCCACGGGCCCGGCGCCCGGGGTGAGCTCGGCGGCGGCCGGCGACGGGTCGTCCGCCGCCTCGCCCGACCCGTCGCCCGACCCGTCGCGGACGCCCAGCACCAGCGCCTCGCCGACGCCGAGCAGTTCCAGCCCGACGCCGTCGAAGTCGCCGTCACCGTCCAAGACGCCGACGAGCAAGCCGCCGACCACGAAACCGGCGTCACCGAAACCGCCGCCGCCGCACCGGCCCGATCCGCCCGCGCCGGGCAACCTGTCGGTGGCCGGCTGCGACATGGGCCGCGACGAATCGTGCACGATCACGATCAGGGCGGTCGGCGGCCCGGTCACCTGGCGGGTCACCGGCACCTCCGGCGACCTCGACGCCGGCGGGTCGGGCCGGTTGTCGGCCGGCCAGACCGCCGGGGTGACCGTCCGCCGCACCAACGGGATGTGCTGGGTCCCGAAGGACGGCGCGGTCTCGTTCACCTCCGGCGGCTCCGCGCCGGTCGCCTACTGCTGATCGGGGACGCCTCCTGGGGGACGCGGACGGCCGCGTCCTACCAGGGGGAGCCGGCGTCGAGCGTGCCGTGCGCGCGGGTGAGCAGGACGGGCACCGCGTCCCCGATCGTGTCGAACCCCTCGCCGACGGTGGCGTTTTGCAGGTAGCGGGCGTGGATGCCCTCCAGGATCACCGCGAGCTTGAAGCAGGCGAACGCGACGTAGAAGTCGAGGTCGGCCAGGTCGTACCCGGTCAGCGCGGCGTACCGCTCGGTGAACTGCCGCCGGGTGAGGAAGCCGGGCGCGGTGGTGATGGTGGCCCCGACCGGGAGCTGCTGCGCGTCGGTCGCCTCGGCCCAGTAGACCAGGGTCAGGCCCAGGTCCGACAGCGGATCGCCCAGGGTCGACATCTCCCAGTCGACCACCGCGGCGATCTCGGGCCGCGGCTTCAGCCGGGCCAGCGCGTTGTCGAGCCGGAAGTCGCCGTGCACCAGCCGGGCCGGGGCGTCGGCGGGCAGCCGCTCGGCCAGCCGCGCGACCAGCCGGTCGTACTCGGGCAGGTCGTGGGCGTTGCCGCCGGCGCGGATCGCCTCCTGCGAGCTGTCCCACTGCTTGCCCCAGCGCTTGAGCTGGCGGGCCATGTAGCCGCTCGGCCGGCCGAAGTCCGCCAGGCCGACGGCCTCGACGTCGACGGTGTGGATCGCCGCGAGCGCGGCGGCGAGCGCCTCGCTGAGCCCGGCGGCCTGCTCGGGGGTGAGGTCGGCGGCGTCCTCGCGGGTGCGCAGCACCTGGCCCTCGACGAAGTCCATCAGGTAGAAGCGGGCGCCGATGACGCCCTCGTCGTCGCAGAACGCCAGCGTGGCCGGCACCGGCACCTCGCTCCCCGCGCTCAGCGCCGACAGCACCCGGTACTCGCGCCCCATGTCGTGGGCGGTCGGCAGGACGTGCCCGAGCGGCGGGCGGCGCAGCACGATCCGGCGCCCGCCCTCCAGTGTGATCCCGTAGGTCAGGTTGGACCGCCCGCCGGCGATCAGGTCGATCGCGGTGATCCGCCCGGTTCCGGGCAGCGCGCGCGCCAGCCAGTCCGCCAGGCGCGGGACGTCGATGCCGGGTACCCCGGCCGGAAGTTCAGCGTCAGCGCTCATGGGGCCCTATTAGAACGTGGCTCGGTCCGGGCTGTGAACCCCGCCCCCGTCCAAGGCCCTCCAGTGCGGACGGTAACCCTTCGGCCACTTCCGGCCGTTACCATGATCCTTTCGCTCGACCCGGCCCCGGAGCGCTGACCAGGAGGAACGGCGGCGTCCGGGGAGCCCGCCGGGCACGTACCGCAGGAACGGGACGGCCCTAGGTGGATTAGCGGGGCGGGAGGGGTACGCATCACCGACGACACCCGATCAGACTGGGACCAATCCCTTGCGGGGTGTGCAAGCCGCCGAAACCGGCCCACGGCGGCAGGCTGGACTTATGCGTCCGGCTGGGCTACGAACAAGGAACCGAGACCAATTCGGGGCCGGACTGCCCGATTGGGGGGACGCACCGTGGCCGACGCATGGCTACCGGGAGCCGCACGCATGCCCGCACGACAGGACGGTGGAGCGTTGCAGGGAGGTGCTCCCCGTGTCGTCTGGTTCAGCAGCGAGTCCGACCCCCGTGCCGTCTCGGCCCGCTCGGTCGCCGCCGACCTGGTGAAGGAGGACCGCGCCGCGCACCTGGTGTGGAATCCGGGCTCCGGGGAGGTCCTCCAGCTCGTCCCCGCCACCCGCGCGGGACGGCTGCTCGGCGACGACGGCGCCGGCCGGGAGGGCCGGGTCTGCGTGCAGATCATGGTGGTCGGCCACGCCCGCGCCCCCTTCACCGGGACGCTGCTCGCCGGGCTCGACCCGATCATGCGCTGGCTGGACGCCTGGGGCGTCGCCCGGCACTGGCTCGCCGGCCCGCCGCTGCCGTCGCCGCAGTCCTACCACTCCCGGCGCGACCGCCGCGCCTGGGCGCGGGGCGGCCACTACGGCGCCTCCCAGGTCCCCGGCGCCGACCGTCCCGACCCCGGCGGCATCGACATCCGGCGCATCACCGGCCCCGACACCCCGCTGGCCCCCATCCCGAAGCCGTCCCTCCTCACCACGGGCGAGGTGATCGGCACCGGCTCGCCGGGCTCCGGCTCGCCCACACGCCCGGCCGCGCAACGTCCCGACGTCCCGCGCCCGGACGTCCCGCGCCGCAGTCCGCAACCCGCATATCCGGGCAAGCCCATCTGGACGCCCGAGCCGGTGAGGGTCGTCGAACCCCTGCGCAGTACCACTCCCCTACGGCCCGCCGCCGAGCCCGCGCTGAGCGGCCACGCCGCTCCACAGAGTCAGCCCGCGCAACCCGCCGAGCCCGTGCTGGCCACCGCCGCCCCCAGGCGGACCGCCGAACCGGCGCGTCCGTCCGCGCTCCCCCTCCAGGGCGGCGAACCCGCGCGTCCGGCCGAACTCCAGCGCGCCGCCGAGCCCGCCCGCCACACCGAGTTCCACCACTCGGCCGAACGCGCGCTGGCCGCCGACTCCCTGCACACCGGCCAGCCCCCGCAGCCCGCGCAACCCGCCGAGCCCATGCACGGACCCGGCGCGACCGGCCCCGGACGGATCGAGCCGCCCCGGCGCGACACCCCCGTCCGCGCTCCGGCGCCGCCGCCGCCCGTACCGTCCCCGGCCGCGTCTCCCTCACCCGTCGGCTAGCGGGTCAGGCAACGAGCTCGCGAACCACCGCGCAGCCGGCCCTGAGCTCGGCGAGGCCCGCCGGGGCGCCGTAGCCGATCACCAGGCCGGTGGCGCCCGGCGGGCGCGCGTGGTGGCGTTCGAGCGTGTCCAGCAGCACCCCGCGCCGCGCGGCCTCGCGCGCCGCCCGCTCCGCCACCGGGCCCGGCAGGTCCACCACGACGTGCAGGCCGGCGGTGTCGCCGCGCAGGCGCAGCCCGCTCAATGCGCGGACCACGGCCGCGCGCCTGCGCCCGTACTCCGCGCGCATCCGGCGGATGTAGCGGTCCAGGTCCCCCCGGACCAGCAGCTCCCGGAGCGCCTCCTGCGGCACCACCGCCGGACGGTCGTTGAACTCCTCGCGGCGGCGCGCGATCTCGGCCACCAGGCCGGGACGGGCGACCAGCCAGCCGACGCCCATGTCCGAGGTGAGGATCTTGGCGGTGGTGCCCAGGTAGACCACCGCGTCGGGATCGAGGCCGTAGAGCGCGGGCAGCGGCGCGACGTCGTACCGGAACTCTCCGTCGTAGTCGTCCTCGGCGACCAGCGCCCCCGTCCGCCGCGCCCACGCCAGCAGGGCCTGCCTGCGCGGCACCGGCAGGACGCCGCCGAGCGGGTACTGGTGGGACGGCGTCGTGTAGACCAGCCGCAGATCGTCCGGCAGCCCCTCCACGATCAGCCCGTGCTCGTCGACCGGGCACGGCACGATCTGCGCGCCGCGTCCCTCCAGGACCGCGCGGGCCCGGCCGTAGCCCGGCTCCTCCACCCCCACCCGCTCGCCCCGGCCGAGCACGGTGGCGGCCAGCAGGTCGAGGCCGTTGGTCGCGCCCCGGGTGACCAGCAGCCCGTCCACCGGGCAGGCGACGCCGCGGCTGCGCCGGATGTAGCCGGCCAGCGCGGCCCGCAACCCGGGCAGCCCCTCCGGGTCGCGCCGCGGGACCGGCGGCGGCATCCGCGCCGCCAGCCGCCAGGCGCGCCGCCACGCGGGCGTGTCGAGGGCGCCGGTCCACGCGTCCCCGGGCCGCAGGTCGATCACCCCGGCCCCCGTCCCGGCGGGCGCCGCGCGCCGCTCCGGGAACGCCTCCGGCGCCGGGCCGGGCGGCGGCGCCGCCACACCGTCGGTGACGTACGTGCCCGACCCGTGCCGCCCCTCGAGCCATCCTTCGGCGTAGAGCTGCTCGTACGCCTCGGTGACGACCGTCCGGCTCACCCCGACGACCCCGGCCAGGGCCCTGCTGGACGGCAGCCGCTCCCCCGCCGCGAGCCGTCCCTCCCGCATGGCCGCGCGGAACTGCGCGACCAGCTGCGCGCTCATCGGCCCGGCGCCGGACCGCTCCACGACGAGCGGCAGGTCGAGCGGCTCGACACGCACAAGTGGTCTCCGGATTTCCGTGGCGAGTGGCCCTACTGACCAGGCCACTTCCCTCCTAGCGTAGGCGAGCATGAACACCACCCCGCTGTCCTCGACCGCCCGCACCAGCCTCGGCCGGTACGGGAAGCGCGCCGCCTCGGACCGGTCCGCCCTCTACGAGATCCTCGACGCGGGCATGATCTGCCACCTGGGCGTCGTCGTGAACGGCTCGCCCCGCGTGATCCCCACCGGGTACGGCCGGATCGACGACACCCTCTACCTGCACGGGTCCACCGGCGCGTCCAGCCTGAGCGCGGCCCCAGCCCAGGAGATCTGCGTCACCGTCACCCACCTGGACGGCCTCGTCCTGGCCCGGGCGATCTTCAACCACTCGATCAACTACCGCAGCGCCCTCGTCTTCGGGACGCCCCGGACGGTCACCGGCCCCGACGAGAAGTCCGCCGCCCTCCGCGCCGTCTCCGAACGGCTCGCGCCCGGCCAGTGGGACGCCGCCCGCCCGCCCACCCCCAAGGAGATGGCCGCCACCAGCGTCCTGGCCCTGTCCCTGGACGAGGCGTCGGTGAAGGTGCGGCAGGGCCCTCCCGGCGACGACGAGGACGACTACGCGCTGGACGTGTGGGCGGGCGTCGTCCCCGTCCGCCAGGTCCTCGGGGCCCCCGAGCCCGATCCCCGGCTCCGCCCCGGCATCCCCGTCCCGGCCCACATCACCGGCCGGCGCCTCGATGCCCCGCGCGGTCGTCCATAGTCGTAGGGTGAAACCCATGAACGAGCGGCTCGTCTGGATCGATTGCGAAATGACCGGGCTCGACCTGCGCGACGACGCGCTGATCGAGATAGCCGCGCTGGTGACCGACAGCGACCTCAACATCCTCGACGAGGGCGTCGACCTGGTGATCAAACCCCCGCCCGAGGCGCTGGCCCAGATGACCAAGCTGGTGCGCGACATGCACACCACCTCGGGCCTGCTGGAGGTGCTGGCCGGCGGCATCACCCTCGCCGAGGCCGAGGAAGCCGTCCTCAGCTACGTCCGCGGCCACGTCAAGGACGCCAAGAAGGCCCCGCTCTGCGGCAACTCCATCGCCACCGACCGCTCGTTCCTGGCCCGCGACATGCCCGCTCTGGACGCCCACCTGCACTACCGCATGGTCGATGTCTCCAGCATCAAGGAACTGGCCCGCCGCTGGTACCCGCGCGTCTACTTCGCCAGCCCGGAGAAGAACGGCGGCCACCGCGCCCTCGCCGACATCACCGAGAGCATCCGGGAGCTCCGCTACTACCGCGCCGCCGTGTTCGTCCCGCAGCCCGGCCCCGACTCCGACACCGCCCGCACCCTGGCCGCCGAGGTCGTCGCCGCCGCCGCGCCCCCCGCCGGTCCCACGGGCTGATCACAGGTAGCCGACCACCCCCCGGAAGCCGCTACACTATCGGGAGCCGGGAGTGATCCCGGCTCATGGTGGGTGTAGCTCAGCCGGTAGAGCACTTGGTTGTGGTCCAAGATGTCGCGGGTTCAAGTCCCGTCACTCACCCCAGACTGAACAACGGAAGCCCTGGCCGTCACAGAGACGACCAGGGCTTCTCTGTGTCCCGGCGACTGACCGGGACGGCGTTGTCGCAGGTCACGGTGTCGCGACATGTCCGCGTGACAGGGGCGGACAGGGCATGACACCCGCGGCCCTGGTGGCATCCGGATCGCCCTGCTGTTCTGGTCTCGCAGGTCCGGAAGCGTGCCGACGCACGAACCGGGGGAATCCGCCGTGCGTGTTCGGCGGACGTCCATCAGCGATCCACTCACGAAAAGAGACAGGGACATGCGAGTCCAACTACGACGCACGGCCATCACCACCGGGGTGGTCGCCGCCGCGATGAGCGGCGGCCTCGCCCTCGCCGGAGGCGCCCAGGCGGCGAGCGCCGCACCGGAGGCGGGCGCCGCCACGGTGGCCGCCCCCAACGGGTGCGCCAAGATCAAGCCGCTCGCCAACAACGGCGTGCAGGTGATCAACGTCAGCTGCGGCCGGCCCATCCGCGTCCAGGTCATCTGGAGCGCCATCCCGAACAGCAAGTTCTACCTCATCGGCATCGGCGGGAAGCGGGACTACTACCCGCACTTCGCCTGGCAGACCTACCAGACCCACGTGATCAGGTAGCCGCCGCCGGGCGCGCCGCCCCCGCGTTCGGGAGCGGCGGGGACGGCGCGCCCGTCAGCTGTGCCGGTAGCTGAGCACCGCGACGGACGGCAGCGGGACCCGGTCGAGGTGGTGCAGGATCGTCACCTGGCCGGTGCAGTCCGTCCCCGCGAAGAGCCGCTGCCGCTCCTTGCTGTTGTTCTGCGCGGAGCGGGCGACGAACGGCAGCGGCTCGCACGTGCTGCCGGTGGCGTAGTCCGGCGGCAGCGTGATCTTCCGGCCGAGGAAGTTCGGCTCCGGCCAGAAGCAGAGGTGACCGTCGACGCAGTCGGGAGCACCCGCCGAGGCCGTCCCGTCGGACGCCCCGCCGTCCATGAGCACGACCACCGCGGCGGCGGTCGACACCACCGTCACCGCGAGCACCGCCGCCGCGGACAGCACCAGGCGCCACGGCACGCGGCCCGTCCGCTCCGGCGGCGCCAGGTGGACGATCTCGTCGCCCGCGCCGCCCGCAGCGGCCACCGCCGGCGGCCGGATCCGCCGCCGGACGGGCTCGAACTCGTCGAAGAGGCCGGGCTTCCCGCAGCCCTGTACATAGCAGCGGAGCTGCTCCGCCGTGGGAACCGCCCCGTTCTCGATGTTGGAGACCCGCTGCCGGGTCAGCGCCGCCCCGTCGATCTCCGAGCGCCTGGCCACGGCCTGCTGGGTGAGACGCCCGCGCAGCTCCCGCAGAAGGACGCCGAACTCCTCGGCCGTCGTGATCTCACTGGCCTCCACTCGTCCCCCAAGCCCGCACCGGTCCGCGGACACCCATGGTAGTGACGTGGGCACGATCCGTCATGGGTACGGCACCGCCGCGAACCGGCGCAGCCGCAGCAGCGGGCGCGGGATCTCTCGACCGGGCCCCTGAGGCCGCGGCGGGACGGCGCCGCCTTCGGCACCTCCACTGGATGATCTTGGGTTCGGGGGTCGGGCGGGGTTGATGATCAGTAGCATTTCGGCCGTTCGCACACTGTGAGGGGCATGAGTGGCATCGTCAACACCCGCCGAATTCCTGGATCTGCTGAACGCGCTGTCCCCCAAGGACGTGGCGCGCGCACGGCTGCTGCTGCCGGACGTCGAGCAGACGCTCCGCGAGATACGGCGACGGGCCTGGAACCGGCCGAAGAAGGCACTGCGGGACTACCAGGCGATCGCTGACGAGCTGGCGCCCACCGTGCCCGCGGCGCTGCCCGCGCTGTACGAGCACGCGGCGCTCGCGTTCCTGTCGGCCCAGCACGAGAAGTACGCCGCGCAGATGCTCGCCGCCGCGCGCCAGGCCGAGGCCGAGCACGGGCTCCTCGTGGACGCGGACCATATCGACGAGATCTTCACCCAGTTCGCGGTGGCGGGAGCGCTGCCGGCGAAGGCGGTGGCCGACTACGCCAAGGAACTGGCCGGCCGGATGCCGGCGGACCAGGCGTTCCAGCGGTTCGCCCGGCTGTGCGTGCGCTGCACCGAGAAGGGGGACGCGCCGTCCACCCAGATGGCCGCCGCCGTCCGCAGGCTCGCGAAGGCGGCGGGCGACCAGGCGGCGCTGGAGCAGGCGTACCTGGCCGAGATGGTCGCCTGCCCCGCGATCGTCAAGGCCCCGGCAGGGTGGTGGAACGCGCACAAGACGGCCCTCACCGCCCTGGCCCGGCGGGATCCGGAGGTCGGGCGCACGCTGCTCGACATGGTCCCCGGCTACCAGCGAGAGCTGTCGCTCCAGCAGATCAGGGACCGGTTCGTCCAATGGCTCGAGCTGCTGGAACGCTCGGGCGCCACCGCCGCCCTCGGCGACGTCACGGATCGGCCGCGACCGTCCGGCGGGACGGCCGGATGGCTCGACACGGTGCTGGAGAAGTGGAACCGCGGCATCGGCGGGAACGCGCGGCTCCCCGGGCTCGGCGCGGTGGTCGAGCGGGTGGCCGGACGGCTGCGCGACGAACTCGCCGCGTCCGGCGGGACGGTGCGGGTCCCGCACGACATCGACCTGCTCGACCTGCTGCTGACCCTGGACGTTCCGGTCGCGGGCCCCGACCCCGGCCACCGCCTCGACCTGGACGACTGGGCGGCCGGGGACGAGCGCCGGGACCTGCGCGCCCTGGCCGCCGACCCGCGGTTCACCGCCGCGTTCGCCGCTCCGGCCGGCGGCTTCGTCTACGACCAGCGGAACCTGCGGACGGTCGAGCTGCTGGCCGAGACGCCGGGCGGCCGGTCGCTGGTGCTCACCTGGGTCCGGGACGTGTTCCGGCAGGCGCACGCCCCCGGACTGCCCGGCCTGGTCACCCCGCACAACCTGCTGGAGTGGCTGCCGACCGACATCCTGGCGGCGGCCGTCCAGGACGGGCCCGCGGGCGCTCCGGGCGGCGATCTCGTGGCCGAGATCGTCCGGACGCTGCGGGGCGGGCTGTTCGGCGAGCTGTGCTGGCCCGCCTTCGAGGAGGCGGTGCGCGAGGTCATGGCCGGTTCCGACTGGTCCGCGCCCAGAATGCAGGACGCCTGGCCGTACCTGATCGTCTCGGGCGACTCCGAGGTCCGGGTGGTCGGGCCGGAGGGCACCGTGCTCGCGCACACCTTCCCGGACGTCCCGGGATCGTGGATCAGCACCTGGTACGTCCACTACGTGGACGGTGCGCTCCAGGTCACCTGGCGCGATTTCAAGAACCACTGCCTCGTCGGCTACTGGCACGTCGAGGGGACTCCGGACGCCGAGCCGATCCCGATGACCGACATCGCCGACCGGTACGGGGACGTGAGCCTGATCTCCGGCGAGTGGCGGCGGGGCCTGTCCCCCGCGATGACCCTCCCGCTGCCCGGCGGCGGGCGCACCACCGGGGAGGCCGTGCTGCGCCCCGGCGACACCCGCGTGCCCGCCGAGAACCTGGTGATCGGCGACGGGACCTCGTTCTGGGTCCGCAAGAGCTACCCCGACCGGTGGGTCGCCTATGACCCGATCACCGGGAGCCAGGGCGCGAAGGGCCTCCCCGCCCAGCTGACGAGCATGGCGGAGAAGGCCAGCGGAACCGTGGTCCCCAAGCACACCTGGCTGCGTCCGGCCGGCACGGCCGAGACCACTCCGCTGGGGACGCCGGTGGACGGCCTGCTCGGCTGGCTGGTCACCGAGCACCCGGACGGGTCGGTGCGCGGCGAGGACCTCGCGGGGCGCTCCGTCACCGTCGCCGACCCGCCGCGGAGCGGCGGCGAAGCGTCCTACCCGGTCGGCGCGCTCTCGCTTCCCGGCGACGACCGGCCGCGCGTGCTCCTCCGCAACAACAGCGCTTACGGCCCCGCCGCCCTGATCGATCCGGACGGGGTGACGACGGCCCTCAGCGAGGGGCATTTCGCCGCGGGCCTGCCGCACCTGCCGCCGCAGGCCTACTGGACGATGCTGCGCCCCCGCGACCCGGAAGGATCGGCCGCGCTGCGCAGGGTCGACCGCGAGACCGCGGCGGCGCTGTTCAAGGCCTCCGTGTCCGGGGACGACGACCTCCCCGCGCTCGTCCGCACGCTGATCCCGCAGATCGGCGATGACACACTGGCCATGGGCGTGGCGGGCGTCGCGCGGTTCGCCGCCGAGCGGCAGGCCGTCCTGGACGGGGTGGCCGCCCGCATCGCCGGGCACACCGCCCAGGACGACGCCCCGTCCGCTCCCGACGTCCAGCACGTCCAGGACGCCCTCGAAGCGGGCCCAGACGACGCGATGCTCGGCAACGGGCTCAGCGGGCTCTGGCTGGGCAGGTACTCCGAAAGGCTCGGCGCCTACCGGCTCGACGGCGACAAGCGCCCCTTCGACCAGTTGCGCGCGCTCCACCGGGCCCTGCACGCCGAGCCGATCGCCGACGTCCCGGACGGGCGCACCCACATCGGCGGACCCGAGCTGCCCAAGAGCCATGTGGCCTGGGACAGGCTGCTCGGCGGATGCGCGGCGGTGGCCCTCCGGGCCGCGTCACCGGCCACCCCGCCGCGCGAGCGGGAGGCGCTGCGGCGGCTGCTGGTCCTGGTCAACGCGCTCGGCCTGGACTCGTCCCGGCCGGGGCACTGGCGTCAGGTCGGGCTGCATCTCCCCCCGGAGATCGTGACCGAGGCCATCGGCCAGAGCAAGTGGGCCGACTACACCTCCGGCATATGCGCGCTGCTGCCCCTCGCGGACGGCGCGTTCCTGGCCGTCCTGGACGCCACGAACGGCACGTTCAGCGTCGGGACCAAGGCGCGCCTCGAGTACGGCTGCGACTTCACCGCGCTGTTCCACGACCCGTCCGGCCGGTTCGAGGTCCCCGCCCCGTACACCGTGACGTCCTCGGTACCGGTCGGAGAGGACCGCGAGCCCGGCTGGCTCGGCGCCTTCCTGACCGCGTGGGCCGAGCACGGGCAGATCGCCCGGCAGGACGCGGCGGCCGAGGAGTTCGCCGAGCTCACCGGCGCCGTCCCGGCGCTGGCCGGGCTGCTGCTTGCCGGGCTGCCGGAGCTCCAGGACGACGCCTTCCCGTCCTCCGAGCTCCGCGGGCTCCTCGAGATCAAGCAGTCCGCGGCCCTGGTGGCCCGCGGCGACATCGCCAGGCACGCCGGCGGCGGCCTCCCCGCCGCGGTGACCGGGGCGCTGCTCCCCGAGGACCCCGCCCGGCTGTGGACGCACGGCCCGGACGCGGCGGCGGCGGCCCGGGTGTGGAACGCCACCGTGGGACGGAAGCGGCCGATACCCGAGGATCTGCTCAGCGAGGCGGCCAAGGCCGTCGTCCGGTCGCACTGGTCGGCCTTCGGGAGGGCCTGGGGGGCGACCGACTCGATCCGGGCGCTGGTCGAGCCGTCCGCGAGCCCCCACCTGACCACTGATCTGAGCTGGCGCATCCAGGACGTACAGGTCCTCCCGGCCCACCCGGACCTCGCCGGGTTCACCGAGGAGGTGCTGGTCGGGACCATCGCGGCGGCGACCTGGCTGGCGCACCGGCTGCCCGCCGGAGACCCGCTGCGGGCCTCGCTGCCCGACGCGCTGGCGCTGATCCGGGACCGGCTGGCCGCCCCCGGCATGCTGCTGGAGCTGGTACCGCGGTTCGACCCGGCCCCCTTCCGGGCCGCCGCCGGCCCGCCCGACGAGACCGGCGGCCCCACCGATCCCGCCGCGCCCGGCGCGGCCGACCTGGAATGGCAGCGCTCCCGCGAGGGCTGGCAGCGCTACGGCGCGATCATCATCCCCGACTCGAAATGGCCGACCCATCCGATCGTCCGGACAGCGCTGCTGGACGAGACCGGCGACGACCCGAACCTGCCCCTGACGTACCGCTTCCGCGACAGCAGCCGGATCACCGACAGCACCAGGCTGTCCGACGATGCCCTCGCGGAGGCGCTGCACCGCGCGTTCGACCCGCGGTTCGCGGCCCTCCTCGCCGACCCGGGCGACCCCGTCGCCGGGGAGCGCGGCAAGGACGGTCTGTGGTGGCCGCAGGACCCCGCCCGGTCAGTGCCGGACCTGGTCGCCGAGGTGGCCGCGGCGCACGGGCTCGGCGCCGACGCCGCCGGCGTCTACCTGGCGCTGCTGGCACTGCCCGACCCCACCGACCGCAACGTGGCCCGCTGGACGGGATGGAAGCCGGCCCGCCTCAAGGCCGCCCGCGCCGAGCTGGCCGCCTCCGGACTGGTCGTGGAGGGCCGCCGGGCCCGCGCCGGACGGTCGCTGTTCCTGCCCGGCGGCTGGGAGGCGCTCAAGACCCCCCACCTGCCGCTGGAGACGTGGAAGCTCCCATTCTTCCACGTGCTGGAGAGCCCGCTCTGGGGAGGGAAAAAGCGCACGGCCCTGGGCGCGATCCTGCCGTACGAACCGGTGCCCGGCCTCTTCCGGCGGGCCTGGCAGCGCGTCCAGGACGGTGATGCCCCCGCCTGAGGCCGCGTCAGGGGCGCGGGGTCACACCGAACCGCCGGAGCTGCAAGGCCGGGTTCTTCTTGCGGACCTCGGCGACGCGTTCGGCCGTGACCTCGCCCGCGGCGGTGCCGGTGGACTCGCCGATCGAGGCGAGCACCACCCCCATCGGATCAATGATCATGCTGTTGCCGACGCCGGCCGGGCCCGCCTGGTCGGCGGCGGCGACGTAGATCGTGTTCTCGATCGCGCGGGCCCGCACCAGGGTCCGCCAGTGGTCCTCCTTGAGCGGCCCCGGCACCCATTCGGCGGGCAGCGCGAGGACGTCCGCGCCCGCGTCCACGATCCGCCGGGTCATCTCCGGGAAGCGCGCGTCATAGCAGGTCTGCATGCCGAAGGTGAGCCCGCCCGCGACGAACGTCTCGGGATCGGCGATCTCGCCCGCCCGGACCAGCTCCGACTCGCGGTAGCCGAACGCGTCGTACAGGTGGATCTTGCGGTAGCGGGCGACGGTCTCACCGCCGGGCCCCATCGCGACCAGCGTGTTGGAGATCCGCCCGGACTCGCCGAGCCGCTCGTTCAGCCCCGCGACCACGTGCACGCCGTGCCGCCGCGCCAGCTCGCCGAGGCCCTGCGCGAACGGGCCGTCCAGCGGCTCGGCGGACGCGACGAACCGCTCGTCCATCCTGGGCGCGGTGAACATCGCGAACTCCGGCAGCACGACGACGCGCGCGCCCCGCCCGGCGGCCTCGCCGACGAGGCGGCGGACCACCGCCAGGTTCTCGTCCTTGTCCAGCCCCGGCGCGAACTGCGCCACAGCCACCTGAACCATGTTGCCTCTCCAAGCTCCGCGGCATGTCCTCCCCTGCACGATACGCCGCCCCAGCCCGGTCGCACGCACGCCGCCGCCCCCAGGTGAACGCGTGAGGCGGCCGTCGAGAGCCTCCTCACCTCACGCGCCTCGGCGGACGGACGCGGCTTCGCCGAAGCGGGCTTCGACCGCCTGGCAGGACCCTCGCCTCCGGATGATCTGCCGGTTATGCTCCGTCATACAAATGTCAAGGACACGCCGGAGACCGGATGAGTGTCGACAGAACGGCCCCACTGCGCATATTGGTGGTGGACGGCAACCCCAACACCCGCGCCGACGTCGTCTCACTGCTCGCCGGCAGCGACGAACTCGAGGTCGTCGCCGAGGCCCCCACCGGCCCCGCCGCGATCGTCCTGGCCGAGCGCCTCCGCCCCGACCTCGTCCTGCTGTCCGCCGGCGCGGCCCCCCACGCCGCCCGCCTCAGCCGAGGCTCCCGCGTCCTCCTCCTGGCCTCCCCCGACGACACCGGCACCATCGAGACCGCTCTCCACAACGGCGCCTGCGGCCACCTGCCCCCCGGCTCCTTCACCGTCCCCGACCTGATCCGCGCCGTCCGCGCCGCCACCCGGGCCTCCCAGCCCCTCTCCGCCCGCGAGGCCGAGGTCATGGACCTCATCGCCAGCGGCCGCTCCAACGGCGAGATCGCCCGCCAGCTCTACCTCAGCGAGAAGACCGTCAAGAACCACGTCAACCGCATCTACGCCAAGCTCAACGTCACCTCCCGCGCCACCGCCATCGCCCTCTGGCGAGGCCTGATGAGCGCCCTCCCCACCCCGGACCACCCCCCGGCAATCGATTCGCACTACCCGCCCGGCCCCTGCTAAAGTTCTTCATGTCGCCAGGGAAACCAGGGCAAGCCCCCCAGGTCCCCAGCACACAAGCGCCGTTAGCTCAATTGGCAGAGCAGCGGACTCTTAATCCGCGGGTTCGGGGTTCAAGTCCCTGACGGCGCACCCGCTCTGACCTGGGCAAACGCGAGAACATCCGCGTTTGCCCATCAGCCTTTCTGGGGTATTTCGTCCCCAGTGCTGCTCGATGTTCGCTCGCGGGCTCCGCCCCAGACACACAACAACGCCGTCGACACCCGCCGCCCCCATGCCGGACGGCCGGACCACCGCCGAAAGCCGAACGGCCGAGGACGCCCGATCCCCCCTCACACTGTCCGGCCGGGCGCCCGCTGGGCCGGCCTGGACGGTGGCAGTTCGGTCACCAAGACCGGAACCAGACACGTTCGCCAGCCCCAGCGTTGAGGAAGACAGCAACGGCATCCTCGGTAGGTTGGCAGGCCAAGGCGGGCAACAGACTGGGATAGGTATCGGCGGCGATCCCACCGGGGGCTCCCTCACCAGACGGTACGCGCCCACTGCCAGCCTGGCTCAGTGGATCGAAACACGCAATAAGGGCCAAACACCAAACCGGCCAGCAGCGCCGCAAAGAATATCGGGATAATAACCATATCACCCCTTTATTGACCCTTCTGATAGGTCGCTGCATCCGCGCCCCAAGCCAGCCGTGCGTGCCGATTCTGTGCGCGCTTCACTGACCCTTTTTCAACGTGCGTTGCACTCGCGGTTCTGGAGCACGTGGATGACTTTGGCCAGGTGACCGGCTCGGTGTGGGCAGCAACGTAGCTTGGTCAGGATCTTCCAGCTTTTGAGCCAATGCCATTTAGTTAAGGCTGAAGCCAGCAATTTCCACATATCCACAGTTGAGGCTGTGGGTTGTGCCGTTGGGTAGCGCGAGCGAGATCGATTCAGCTACTTTCCCGGCTATGAGTGATCCCGGTGGCAGTGAT
>NZ_JASNWE010000006.1 GCF_030283145.1 Actinomadura xylanilytica | reverse complement strand
CAGCGCCGATGGTACTGCACGGGAGACTGTGTGGGAGAGTAGGACACCGCCGGACTCTTTTTGTGAAAGGCCCCGCCATTCGGCGGGGCCTTTCTCATTTCTCCGACCCTTTTCAGGCCCTCCCTGCCGGGCGAGCGGTGGGCGGTGGGTTCCGGGGTGAGGAGCGCGGTCAGTCCTCCTCGGCGGCGTACGCGAGGGTCAGGACGGCGCGCGCCGCCTCCGACCAGCGCTCGATCGCGGAACGGGAGAGGGTGCCGCCCGCCGGCGGCAGCCAGGCGAGCAGGCCGGCCAGGGCCGGGTCCAGCTCCCGGGCCGGCGGACCGGGAGCCGGCTGCCCGGTCGTGCCGGGCTCGCCGGCGTTCCCCGAGAACCGGCCCGCCGTCCTGGCCTGCGCCGGCGACATCCCGTGCACTGCGCTGTTCGACATGCCCGGCACGGTAGCCGCGCCCCCGCCGCGTGCAGTGCCCGTTTTCCGTCGGCTTTGCCCATCGTGGCCGCGAGCTGCATGAAGCCTGCCCGGCCCGTGACGCTACGGGTGCCGTAACGGGCCGGGCACTGTGACGCTGCGGGCACTGTGACGCTGCGGGCGCCGGGCCCGTCCTGTCAGTTCAGGGCGGGTGGACGGTCTGCTGTCACTGGAACGCCTGGACGCCGGTGAGCGCGCGGCCCACCACCAGGGTGTGGATCTCCGAGGTTCCCTCGTAGGTGAGCACCGACTCCAGGTTGGCCGCGTGCCGCATCACCGGGTACTCCAGCGTGACGCCGTTCGCGCCGAGGACGGTGCGGCAGGTGCGGGCGACGGCGATGGCCTCGCGGACGTTGTTGAGCTTGCCCACGCTGACCTGTTCGGGGGTGAGGGCGCCGGCCTCCTTGAGCCGGCCGAGGTGGACGGCGAGGAGCATCCCCTTGCCGATCTCCAGAGCCGAGTCAGCCAGCTTCTCCTGGGTGAGCTGGAAGGAGGCGAGCGGACGGCCGAAGATCTCGCGCTCGGCCGCATAGGCGATGGTCGTCTCCAGGCAGTCGAGCGCCGCGCCGAGCGCGCCGAAGACGATCCCGAAGCGGGCTTCGTTCAGGCAGCCGAGCGGGCCGGACAGCCCGCGCGCGCCGGGGAGCACGGCGTCCGCCGGGAGCCGGACGCCGTCCAGGACGAGCTCGCTGGTCACGCTCGCCCGCAGCGAGAGCTTGCGGCCGACGTCGCGGGCGCTGAAGCCGGGCGTCCCGGCGGGGACCAGAAACCCGCGGACGCCGTCGCCGGTCCGCGCCCAGACCACGGCGACGTCGGCGACCGACCCGTTGGTGATCCACATTTTGCCGCCGTCGAGCACCCAGTCGGCGCCGTCGCGTCGCGCCCGGGTGCGCATTCCGGCGGGGTCGGAGCCGAAGTCGGGCTCGGTGAGGCCGAAGCAGCCGATCCGCTCGCCCGCCGCCATCTCCGGCAGCCACTCCCGCTTCTGCTCCTCGGATCCGTACTTCCAGATCGCGTACATGGCCAGGGAGCCCTGCACCGACACCAGGCTGCGCAGGCCCGAGTCGGCCGCCTCCAGCTCGAGGCACGCCAGCCCGTACGCGACGGCGCCGAGGCCGCCGCAGCCGTAGCCCTGGAGGTGCATGCCGAGCAGGCCGAGGGAGCCGAACCGGCGCGCGAGCTCGCGCGCGGGGACGCGGCCCTCCTCGAACCAGTCCGCCAGGTGCGGGCGCAGCTCGTCGTCGCAGAGCCGCCGGACGGTCTGCCGGATGTCGCGTTCTTCGTCGGTCAGCAGCCCGTCCACGGCGAACAGCGCGGACGGGTGGACCGGTGGTCTCGTGGTCACGGCGACCACTGCACCATAGATTGGATTTTGGATCCAGTATTGTGTCCAACGTCATGCGGTCCGGCTCCGGGCGGGGCGCCCGAGGAGGGAGAGACGAATGGACGTCCTTGGGACGCCGGCGTGAGCGGGGCGCTGGAGGGGCTGGTCGTCGCCGACTTCAGCCGCGTGCTGGCCGGTCCGTACGCCACGATGCTCATGGCCGACCTCGGTGCCGAGGTGGTCAAGGTCGAACGCCCCGGGACCGGCGACGACACCCGGTCGTGGGGGCCGCCGCACGCGGACGGCGAGGCGACCTACTACCTCGCCGTGAACCGGAACAAGCGGTCGATCGCGCTCGACCTCCAGGACCCCGGCGATCTGGAGGTGGCCCGCGCGCTGGCCGCCCGCGCGGACGTCCTGGTGGAGAACTTCCGTCCCGGCGCGATGGACCGTCTCGGGCTCGGGTACGAGCCGATGGCGGAGCTCAACCCCGGGCTCGTCTACTGCTCCATCACCGGCTTCGGCGCCGGCGGGGGCGCCGGCCTGCCCGGTTACGACCTGATCGTGCAGGCCGTCGGCGGGCTGATGAGCGTCACCGGCGAGCCGGGGCAGGGCGGCACCAAGGCCGGCGTGGCCCTGGTGGACGTGATCACCGGGCTGCACGCCCTGACCGGCGTCCTGGCGGCGCTGCGGCACCGCGACCGCACCGGCGAGGGCCAGCGGGTCGAGGTGGCGCTGCTGACCTCGCTGCTGTCGGCGCTGACCAACCAGGCCTCGGCCTACGTGGCGGCCGGGGTGGTGCCGGCGGCCATGGGCAACCGGCACCCGAGCATCGTCCCGTACGAGGTGTTCGAGACCGCCGACCGCCCGATGGTGATCGCGGCGGGGAACGACCGCCAGTTCCGCGCGCTGTGCGGGGTGCTGGGGCGCGGCGACCTCGCGGCCGACGCGCGCTTCGTGGTCAACTCCGGGCGGGTCGCCGCCCGGGACGTCCTGGTCACCGAGCTCTCCCGGACCCTCTCCGAGCGCACCGCCGACGCGTGGTTCGCCGCGCTCACCGAGGCGGGGGTGCCGTGCGGGCCGATCAACGACCTGGCCGCCGCGTTCGAGTTCGGGGACGGTCTCGGCCTGGAGCCGTCCGTCCGGGTGGACGATCCCCGGCGGGAGGCGGGCGCGCACCAGGTCGCCAATCCGGTCCGGCTCGGCGCGACGCCGGCCGCGTACCGGCTGGCTCCGCCGCGGCTCGGCGAGGACGACGCGTGGGTCCGTGAGATATTGGGGCGATGAGCCCGGTTGAACGCCTCGGCAGGCCGCCCACGGCCCAGCAGTTCGTCCTGGCGGAGATCCGGCGCGCGATCACCACGGGCCGGCTGCGTCCGGGCGCCCCGATCCGGCAGGACGCGCTGGCCGGGGAGCTCGGCGTCAGCCGCGTCCCGCTGCGCGAGGCGCTCAAGACGCTCCAGGGCGAGGGCCTGGTCGGCTACCGGGCGCACCGCGGCTACTGCGTCGAGGAGCTGTCGCTGGACGACCTGCGCGAGGTGTACCGCATCCGGGAGATCCTGGAGGAGGAGGCGGTGCGGCAGGCGCTCGCCCGGCTCTCCGATGACGACGTGGTGGAGCTGGAGAAGGCCCAGCTCGGGGTGGAGCGCGCCGCCGAGGCCGCTGACGTGCTCGGCATGGCCGAGGCCAACCGCGCGTTCCATATGAGGCTCTACACCTGTGCCGGGATGCCGCGGCTGACCAGGCTCATCGCCGCGCAGTGGGACGCCACCGACGCCTACCGGTCGATCTACTACGGCGAGGACGCCAACCGCGCGCGCGTGATCGCCGAGCACCACGCCGCCCTCGACGCCCTGCGCCGCCGCGACGTGGACGAGGCGCTGCGCGTCCTCGACCTGCACCGCGCCCACGCCGTCGCCGCCCTGGAAGACCTCAGCGGTCTGCGCTGACCGGGAACACCGCCCCGGGCTCGCCAAGGCCGCCGGCCACCGCAACGCCGAGAACACCAGCATGATCGGGATGATCCTGCTGATCGCCGCCACCGTGGTCGTCAACACGCTGGTCGCGACCACCGTCCATCGAGGCGGTGGCCGTCTGAGGGCGGGGCGGCCGACGCGGGCGCCGCGACGGCTTCCCGTCTCAGGAGGTGGGTCCGGCCAGGGTCGCCATCGCGCGATCCGGCTCCCAGTGGGCGCGGAGCGAGGTGATGAGGCCGGCCTCGTCCACGGTGTAGATCAGGACGCAGTCGATGGTCATGGCGGTGCCGTCGCCCATGGTCGTGGTGATCGTGGCGACGTTGGCGCAGCAGGCGCCGTTGGCGAAGGAGTCGGCGACCTCGAAGTGGTAGCCGCTGATGGAGGCGATGAAGCCGTCCCAGAAGGCGCCGATGCCCTGGTGGCCGCGATGGCCGGCGCCGTCGGGATCCAGGAAGGACGGGCCGACGGGGTCCTCCACGAGCGCGTCGGGCGCGAAGAGTCGCAGCCACTCGTCCTTGCGGCCCGCCGCGACGGCGGCCATCGACGCGCGCGCGGCCCGGCGCGCGGGGTGGTCGGCGTCGGGGGCGTCCCAGGTGACAGAGTCCATGGGGAAAATTGTAACGTGTTCTCATTTGCCGCCAAGGTCAGTGGCCGACCTTGGCGATGACCGTCTCGGCGAAGCGCTCGAGGTGCTCGATCTTCTGCCCCAGGGGCTCGGTGTCGGGTCCCTTGGCGTAGGGCACCCGGAAGCCGACGATCACGTCGGTGACGCCCTTGTCCTCCAGCCGCTTCACCCCGTCGGGCGTGTAGGCGTCCATGGAGATCACATGGATCTCGAATGGGTCGCCGGACCTGCCCTCGGCCGTGCGGATGCGGTCCAGTCTGGCCAGGAGGCCGTCGAGATCGTCGTTGCCCGCGTGCATCCATCCGTCGCCGCGGATCACGGCCCGACGCAGGGCCGCCTCGCTGTGTCCGCCGACCAGGATCGGGATCGGCCGGGCGGGGGCGGGGGTCATCTTGATCGCGGGGAGGTCGAAGAACTCGCCGTGGTACTCGAAGTACTCGCCGGTGGCCAGGCCTCGGACGATGTCGATCGCCTCGTCCATCCGCTTGCCGCGCCGCTCCCACGGGACGCCCATCACCGCGAAGTCCTCGGGCCAGGGGCTGAGGCCCACGCCGAGACCGAGCCGTCCACCGGTCAGGCAGGCGATCGAGGTCGCCTGCTTGGCGACCAGCACCGGCGGGCGCACGGGCAGCTTGAGCACGAACGGCGTGAACCGGATCGTGCTCGTCACGGCGCCCATGGCCGCGATCAGCGTGAACGTCTCGATGAAGCTCTTGTCCTCAAGGAACTCCCGGTTGCCGTCCTCGGTGTAGGGATAGGTCGAGTCCGACTCCTTCGGGTAGACGAGCGAGTCGGCGACCGAGAACCCGGTGTATCCGGCCGCTTCGGCGGCGCGGGCCAGCGGAAGGTAGTACGACGGATCGGTCATGGCCTCGGCGTAGGTGAACCTCATGGAAGCGGCTCCAGTCGGCGACGGCAGATCGTCAGATACTAGAACCTGTATCAGTCGCAGGCCATACCCGGTTAGGCGGCGAGGCGGCCGTCGCCCAGGGACGGGCCGTGACCGCGGTCCACGTGGCATCGTCGGCGGCGGAACCGTCTTCGACGAGCGGCTTCGGAGCCCGTCGTGGATCGCGTTCCCGGCGACGATCTCGGCGTGGACGCCCGGTGCCGCCCCTCCTCGACGAGCCCGTCCCGGCGCCGGCGGTCCGCCCCGCGGAGGCCCTATGTGCGAGGCCCTGCGGATCCTTGACGCCCATCGCGCCCACGCCGTGGCCGCACTGAAGGACGCTCAGGCCGACGGCCGTCCGCTGCCGGTGTAGGAGTCCAGGCCGTCGACCAGTGCGACCAGTTCGGGGTCGTTGGCGTAGCGGGTGCGGTGGATCTCCTGGATCTGCGCACCGATCGCCGGGTCCTCGTCGTCGGTGAGGTCCTGCGAGATCATCTTGTCGAGGATCGGCAGGCTGACGGAGTCGGTCTCCCGGTGGATCGGCGCGTGCATGTACGCCCGGTAGCCCTCGATGTCCTTCACCGCGAACATTGCGCCGTAGTCGAACTCCGCCCCCACGTCGCGGCCGACGCAGAAGCTCTGCACCGCTTCGATCTCCCGCCCCATCCTGCGTAGGTGCTCCAGGGCGTTGCTCTGGCGATGACGGTGCACGGGACCGCGGCGTCGGCGGACGCCGGGGCCGCGGGGTGATCACATCGGTTCGGCGGGGGGCTGGTAGGCGGATGCCTGGAGGGTGTAGAGCTCGGCGTACAGGCCGTTGACGCCCATGAGGGTGGAGTGGTCGCCGTGCTCGGTGATGTGGCCGCGGTCGAACACGTAGATGCGGTCGGCGTGCCGGACGCTGGCCAGGCGGTGCGTGATCAGCAGGACGGTCCGGCCGTGCGCGTGGCCGCGGATGCGCTCGAACAGGGCGTGCTCGGCGCGGGCGTCCAGCGCTGCCGTCGGCTCGTCGCAGATGAGCAGCGGCGCCCGACGGTAGAAGCCGCGCGCGGCGGCCAGCCGCTGCCACTGGCCGCCGGAGAGCTCGACGCCGCCCTCGAAGCGCCGGTCCAGGAGGGTGTCGTAGCGGTCGGCGAGGCCGTCGACGACCTGGTCGGCACCGGAGGCGGTGGCGGCCGTCTCGACCGCGTGCTGGAGATCGTCCCGGGGGGACTCGTCGCCGAGGGCGATGTTGTCGCGGGCGGTCATGGGCCAGTGCGTGTGGTCCTGGGCGATGACGGCGATGTGCGCGCGCAGGAGGTCGGGATCGGCCCGGCCCACCGGCACCTGGTCCCAGCGGACCTCGCCGTCGTCGGGGGTGTACAGCCCGGCGAGGATCTTGGCGAGGGTGGTCTTGCCGGAGCCGTTCTCCCCGACCAGCGCGACGATCTCACCGGCGCGGATCCGCATCGACACCCCGCGCAGCGCGGGTGCGCCGCCGCCGGGGTAGGTGAAGGTGACGCCGTCGGCGGTGATCTCCTCGAAGTCCCCGGGCGGGGCCGGGTGGGCGCCGCCGCCCGGCTGCCGGAGCCGGGCCTCGGCCCGGGTGCAGAAGGCCAGGTAGTCGCCGAAGTACAGGCCGTCCTCGTAGCAGCGGTTGACCGCGTAGATGAGGTTGACCAGGGAGGACTGCCCGGCGCGGATCGCCAGGACGGCGGTGCCGGCCACGGCCAGCGGCATCAGGCCCCGCCACAGCAGGAGACCGAGCGCGACGTACACCATGGCGGTCGCGGCGCCCTTCAGCGCGGCCCCGTGCACCTGCGCGAGGGTCTGCCGCCGGGCGAGGTCGAGCTGGGCGGCCCGGACGTGCCCGGCGAGCCGTCCGAACTGGCCGAGCAGCACGCCGCGGACGCCGGCGGACCGGACCTCCGCGGCGTGGTGGCGGTCGGTCATCAGGTCCGACAGGATCCACTTGCGGCGCCGCGCCGAGACCAGGGTCAGCTCGGTGAGGTAGCCCAGCCGGGCGGCACGGATCGCGGCCCAGCCCTCGGGGAGCGCGGTCAGGAGCAGCAGCGGGAGCAGGACGGGGTGCAGCACGCCCAAAGCGCCCGCGGCGGCGGCCACCCCGACCGCCGCGGTGAGCATGTCCACCATGTGGTCGACCATCGAGGGCGCCGCCGTCATCCCGCGGGACTCGGCGCGCTGGAGCTCGTCCAGGAAGGCCGAGTCGTCCAGTGCCGTCAGCTCCACGGCGGTGGTGAGCTCGTAGAGCCGGACCTCCACGAGCCGCTCCACCTGGGGCCGCAGCCGGGCCTGGGCCCAGCCCGCCGCCGCCGTCAGCCCCGCCTTGGCGGCGACCGCGGCGGCGACCATGGCCAGGGACGGGACGGCGGCGCGGACCCGGTCGGGCGTCGGCCCGCCGGTGAACAGCGCGGTCAGTACCCCGGTCGTGGCGAGCAGCCCGAAGGCGGTGCACAGGCCGGCGGTCAGATTCAACCCGACCGCCGCCATGGTGTCGCGCCGGTTCGCCCGCCAGGCCAGCCGCAGCGCGTGGGCGATCAGCGCGGGCAGCCGCCGCGCCATGGTGCCCACCCCGGTCTCGGCGAGTTCGGCATTGCGGCCGTACCAGCGCGGCCGGGTCAGCTCGGGCCCCGGCACCGGTGCGGTGTCCGGGGCGCGTGGTTTGCGGGGACGGGAGAAACGGTCTCGCAGCACACCCATCGTCCGCCCCTCGCCCACGCTCGCCCACGCCCGCCCATCGGGACTCCCTCCGTCACCGTAGGCAGGGGGACGGGCTGCCTGGGGGCCACTGTGCCCTGACCGTGCATGGCCGCCTCCGGACAGGCGCGGGCGGGCCCCTTTCCCCGCGGACCGCCCGTTCTGCCGGACGCGGGCATGTGCGCTGCCGAGGGTGTCGGACGCGGCCGGGCTTGACTACGGTGGTTGCGCACGGCGATGAGATGAGCGCCCGTCGTAGGCATTCACGAGAGCCGAGGTCCAGTCATGCGATCCGTCAGCCGCCTCGTTCGGGTCGGCCTCCCGCTGCTCGTGCTGGGCGCCGCGGTCTCCTGTGGCTCGCTCGGCGACCCGCGTTTCCAACCCCAGCGCGACAAGCCTTCGGTCACCAAGGCGCAGTGCGAGGCGGGCGGCGGCCGTCCCGTGCGCGACGGTTCCCCCGCTGGTGGTTCTTCGATCACGTTCTGCCTGGACGGCACGTACGGCCGCCGGGTCGTCAGGCACTGACCGGCGGCGCCGGGTGGAGGTCGCCGACCACGGCGCGGGCGGAGCTGGCGCGCAAGCCCTGGTGTTGAACTTGCGATGCACCTGGTGGGACGGGAAGGTACACCCATGAATTGGGGTGTTCCGGGCTGTTCCGTTGTGCGGGTGCTGAGTGAAGGGGCCTCGGGACGTGTCGTCCAGGCGGTGCGGGACGATACCGGTGAGCGGGTGGAGATCAGGTACCTCGCCGCGGACGAGCGGATCCGTGCGGAGTCCGCGCTGCTGGGGGAGCTGCTCGTGCCCCAGCTGGTCCGCGTTCTCGAATACGTCGAGGACGGGCGGGACGCGGCCGTCGTGACGGAGCCGGCCGACGGGCTCGCGCTGCCCGCCGTGCTCGCCGAGACCGGGCCGCTGGCGCCCGAGGCCGCCCTGCACGTCCTGAAGGACTCGCTGCTCGGGCTGGCCGCCGCGCATGGCGCCGGGGTCGTGCACCGGGACTTCCGGGCGGCGGAGGTGCTGGTCGGTGAGGACGGCGTCTGCCGGGTCGGCGGTTTCGGGCTCGTGGCGGACGAAGGAGCCGACGCCGCCGCCGACGTCCTCGCAGCGACGGTGGTGTTCTTCGAGTGCCTGGCCGGACGGGACACGCCCGTCTCCTTGACGGCGGCCCCCGAGGTGCTCAGGCCGCTGGTCGTCCGGGGGCTGGCGGAGAACCCCCTGGCGCGGCCGGCCGCCGGGCGGTTCGCCGAGCTGCTGGACGACGTGGCCGGGCAGGCGTACGGGGACGACTGGGAGCAGCGGGGCGTCGCGGGTCTGGTGGCCGTCACCAAGCCGCGCCGCTCGCTGCGCAAGCCGCTCCTGGCGGCTGGGGGCGTGGCCGTCCTCGTCGCGGCGGCGGGGGTCGTGGCGTTCGTGTGGTCCGGGGACGACGCGGCGCCGGAGCCGGAGCGTCCGGCCGTGCAGGCGGCGGTGCCGGTCGCGCCCGGCGGCGGGACGTCCACGGGGCGGATGGTGTTCACGGTCGCCCCGACCGCGAAGGTCGTCGGTGCCGCCAAGGCCGCCCAGGCGAACAACCGCAGGACCATGGAAGTCCGGCTGACGGTGACGCCCGCCAAGGTGCACCCCGGCAACACCGTGACCGTCCGGATGACGGACCGCCGCACCGACCGGTCGGGATGCCCGCCGGTGGGCAAGCGGGTCCAGTGGGTGGTGGGGGACGGGCTTCCGCCGGCGGCGGTGTGGCTGTACCCGCCGTCCACGCCTCTTCCCATGGCGGCGGGGCGGAAGATTGGCGCGACGGTGCAGGCCGGCGAGCCCAAGACGGCCCCGCTGCGGCCGTGCGGTCACGTCACGGTCCGGACGAGCAGCTACACGTTCAAGGTCCCCGAGGGGCTCGCGCGCGGCACCTACGGGCTGTCGACGCTGCACCCGCCGAGGGTCACCCGGCTGCGCGGGGCGAAGGACGTGCCGGTGGCGCAGGCGCGCGCGACCCGGCAGGGGCGGCTCCCGATGTTGACCGTCCAGTAGGGGCCGCAGGGTCGGGGCCGCCCGCGGGCCGCCGTAGGCTGCTTTGATGACCGAGAAGCTATGGGAGATCGAGCCGTCCGGGCCGCTGCGCGGCGACGTCACGGTGCGGGGGGCCAAGAACGCGGTCAGCAAGCACATGGTGGCCGCCATGCTCGGCGCCGAACCGAGCACGATCCGCAACGCGCCGGACGTCGGCGAGGTCGGGATCACCGCGGCGATGCTGGAGCACGTCGGGATGACGGTGGAGCGTTCCGGCGACGAGATCACGGTCGTTCCCGGGGCGGTGACCGAGCCCGGCGTGGGCAAGGCGTTCACCGGGCTGAACCGGATCCCGATCCTGATGCTGGGGCCGCTGCTGCACCTGGCGGGCGAGTCGTTCGTCCCGCTGGTCGGCGGCGACCCGATCGGCCGGCGGCCGGTCGACTTCCACGTGGACGCGCTGCGCGCGTTCGGCGCCGAGGTGGAGATCGCGCCCGACGGCATCCACGCCCGCGCGTCCAGGCTCGTCGGGACGCGCGTCGACCTGCCCTACCCGAGCGTCGGCGCGACCGAGACGGTGCTGCTCGCGGCGGTGCGGGCCGAGGGCAAGACGGTGATCCGGAACGCGGCGACCGAGCCGGAGATCATCGAGCTGGCGCTGTTCCTCCAGCGGATGGGCGCGCGGATCTCGTTCGCCCCGGACCGGCGGATCGTGGTGGAGGGCGTCGAGCGGCTCGGCGGCGCGTCCACCCGGCTGGCGGGCGACCGGATCGAGGCGTTCTCCTACCTGGTGGCGGGCCTGGTCACCAGCGGCGAGGTGCGGGTGCACGGCTGCCCGCAGGACCGGCTGGTCACCGCGATCACCACGCTGTCGGGGATGGGCGCCCAGTTCGACATCACCGACGACTGGATCATGGCGTCGGCGCCGGAGGGGCTGCGGCCCGCGGCGGTGCAGACCGACACCCACCCCGGGTTCGCGACCGACTGGCAGACGCCGCTGATGGTGCTGTTCACCCAGGCGGACGGGATGTCGGTGCTGCACGAGACGGTGTACGAGAACCGGCTCGCCTACGTCCCGGCGCTGAAGAGCATGGGCGCCGAGATCGAGGTGTACGACACCTGCCTCGGCGGGCCCGCGTGCCGCTACCACGACACCGCCGCCGTGCACTCCGCGGTGGTGCGCGGCGTGTCCAAGCTGCGCGGCGGCGATGTCACGATGCCCGACATCCGGGCCGGTTTCTCCGCGGTCCTGGCCGCGGCGGTCGCCGAGGGGCCGTCCAGGCTGCGCGGGGTGCACCACATCGAGCGCGGCTACCACCGTCCGGTCGAGCAGTTCCGCGCGCTAGGGCTGAGCCTGCGCAGCCGCGAGGCCTGACGGCGGGGCGAGGACGGCGACGGCCTCCACCTCGACGAGTTGGCCGTCGTAGCCGAGGACGGTCACGCCGAGCAGGGTGGACGGCGCGTCGTGGTCGCCCATGTGGGCGCGCACCACGTCCCAGGCCGCGACGAGGTCCTCCTGGCGGGAGGAGGCCACGTAGACGGTGGTCTTGACGATGTCGGAGAGGGACGCGCCGGCGGCGTCCAGCGCGGCGGTGAGGTTGCGCATGACCTGGCGGGCCTGCGCGGCGTGGTCGCCGGGCGCGACGGTGTTCCCGTCGGCGTCGAGCGGGCACGCGCCCGCCGTCCAGACCGCGCGGACCGGGGCGTCCGCGACGGCGGCGTAGGCGTAGTCGACGGTCTGCGCGAGGTCGCCGTTGCGGACGAGGGTGACGCTCATCGGGCGTCCGATCCGGGGCGGCCGTGGCCGGGAGCGGGATCCGTGCGGCGCGGATCCCGCCCCGGCCGTTCGATGGTGGTGTCCATCCGGACAGGCTAGATCGTCCCAGCGGGTGGGGCGACCGCTT
The DNA here is from genome assembly GCF_030283145.1 of Actinomadura xylanilytica. Lineage (GTDB taxonomy): Bacteria > Actinomycetota > Actinomycetes > Streptosporangiales > Streptosporangiaceae > Spirillospora > Spirillospora xylanilytica. The sequence goes on along the minus strand of NZ_JASNWE010000006.1, from coordinate 185,831 downwards.
TACGGCCCGGTCAGCCGGGCTTGGGCGCGCGGCGGAAGCGGCCGAGCAGACCCTCGATCGCGGCGGCCTGGTGGGTGCGGTGGCCGAACGCGCCGGCGATGCCGCCGGGCAGGAATAGCACCACCACGATGAAGATCACCCCGAGCAGGAACAGCGGCTGCGACAGCGGCGCGCGGAGCACCGCCGGGAGGTCCTGGACGAACGCGGTCGTCGCGAGCGCGCTGAGCCGGTCGTCCAGGAAGTGGTACAGCACCCCGCCGACCACCACGCCCCAGCGGCTGCCGAGCCCGCCGAGCACCACCATGACCAGCACGGTCAGGCTGAAGTGCGAGTCGGTGACCTGGTGGGTGGAGCTGCCGATCGCCAGCAGGTAGACGATCCCGCAGAGGGTGGCGAGCGTCCCGGCGACGGTGAACAGCAGCAGCCGCACCGGGAACGAGGCGATGCCGAGGACGGTGGCGCGCTGCTCGTTCTCGCGCAGCGCCTCGGCGGCCCGGCCGGGCTCGGACCGCGCCGTCCAGCGGACGATCGCGTACACCAGCACCAGCAGGGCCAGCGCGAGCCAGTAGAGGTTGCGGGTGTTGACCACGCCGACGAACGCGCGCGGGATCGCCGTCGCGTCCAGGCCGAGGCCCTCCTCGCCGCCGGTGTAGTGGCCCGGGTTGAGCAGCACCAGCACCGAGGCGGCCTGCGCGAACGCGAGCGTCACCATCGCGAACGCGATGCCCTTGACGCGCAGGCTTAGCGCGCCGACCAGCGCGGCGACGGCGGCGCCGACGACCAGGGTGACCAGCACGGCGGGCACGAAGGGCAGGCCGGCGTGCACGATCGCGATGTTGCAGGCGTACACGCCGGTCGCGAAGAACAGCGCGTGCCCGAACGACAGCAGCCCGGCCCTCCCGAACACCAGGTCGTAGGTGAGCGCGAGCGCCCCGAACACCAGGCACACCGCGAGGAGCTGCAACGTTCCGGCGGTGCTGAACGGGCCGGGCATGATCCCCTTGACCCCGACCGGGATCAGCGGCAGCACGGCGGCCACGGCGAGCGCGATCGCGCCGAGCGCGGCGGGGCCGAGCGCGGCCTTCTTGGGTTGGGATTGCGTCATGAGGCGGTGCTCCGGAACAGGCCCGCGGGCCGGGCGAGCAGGACGAGGGCGAGCAGCGCGAGGACCGACAGGTCGCCGACCCCGGCCGCGTAGTAGTTGAGGAACTGCTGGAGCAGCCCGACCAGCACCGCGGCCACGGCCGTGCCGGTCAGCGAGCCGAGCCCGCCGATCACGATCACGATCAGCGCGTAGATGAACAGCCCGGTGCCGACCCGCGGCTCCACCTGCCCGAAGTAGGAGCCGGCGATCACGCCGCCGAGCCCGGCCGCGGCGCCGCCGAGCGCGAACACCAGGGTGAAGGCGCGGCGCACGTCGATGCCGAGGGCGGTCACCATCGAGCGGTTCTCCACCCCGGCCCGGATGATCAGGCCGTAGCGGGTGCGGCGCAGGAACACCACCAGCGCGGCCAGCACCAGCACCGCGACGCCGATCGCGAGGAACCGGCTGCCGCGGATCGCGCTGCCAGCGATCTCGGTGGTCGCGTTCGCCCAGCCGGGGGAGTGGTAGCCGCGCGCGTCGCTGCCCGCCAGCTCCTCGATGAGCGCGACGAGCGCGAGCGACAGCCCCACGGTGACCAGTAGCTGCGCGTGCGTGTTGCCGTACAGCGGGCGGATCAGCAGCAGCTCGGTGACCACCGCGGCCAGCGCGCCCGCGAGGGTCCCGGCGGCCAGCATCAGGACGAACCTGCCGGTCCCGACGTCGCCGCCGCCCGACGCGACGAGGTAGCCCGCGTAGGCGCCGATGGTGAGGAACGCGCCGTGCGCGAAGTTGAGCACGTGCATCAGCCCGAACGCCAGGGAGATCCCCGCCGCGATCAGGAAGTACAGCGCGCCGAGCGCCAGCCCGGTGACGGCCAGCAGAATGACGGTACTCACGCGGCCCCCTCGCTCATGCCGACCCCGAGGAGCCGGCGGGTCAGTTCCTCGTCCGCGAGCAGCGCCGCCGCGTCGCCGGTGTGCACGACCTGGCCGTGGTCCAGGACGACGGCATCGCCGGCCAGCCGCCGGACGACCTTCAGGTCCTGCTCGACCAGGACGAGGGTGGCGATCTCGGCGGCGCGGGCGAGCGCGTCGGCGACCTCGCCGACGACCTTGGGCGCCAGGCCCTTGGTGGGCTCGTCGACGAGCAGCAGCCGGTGGTCGTTGAGCAGCACGCGGGCCAGTGAGACCATCTGCTGCTGGCCGCCCGACAGCGTCCCGGCCTGCTGCCCGAGCCGCTTCTTCAGCTCCGGGAACAGGTCGAACACCAGGTCCCAGCGGTCGGCGCCGTCCAGCCGGGCGAGGCGGAGGTTCTCCCCGACGGTCAGGCCGGCGAAGACCTCGCGGTCCTCGGGCACGTAGCCGACGCCGCGGCGGACGATGGCGAACGTGCGGGCGCCGCCGATCGCGGCGCCGTCCAGGGTGATCGTGCCGGTGGACCGGACCAGGCCCATCACGGCCTTGATCGTGGTGGTCTTGCCGACGCCGTTGCGGCCGAGCAGCGCGGTCACGCCGCCCTTGGCGACGGTGAACCCGACGCCTTGCAGGATGTGCGAGCCGCCGATCCGGACGTGCAGGTCGGTGACCTCCAGCAGTGGTGAACTCACAGCGGCTCCCCGAGGTAGGCGCTCTGCACGGTCGCGTCCGCCATGACCTTCTCCGGTGTGTCGAGCGCGAGCAGCGTGCCGTGGTGCATCACCGCGACGCGGTCGGCGAGGCCGAGGACGACGTTCATGTGGTGCTCGATGAGCAGGACGGTGCGCTCGCCGCCGGTGCCGCGCAGCGAGCCGATCAGCTCGGTGAGCTCGGGGACGTCCTCGGCGCTCATCCCGGCCATCGGCTCGTCCAGCAGGATCACCGAGGGGTCCTGGGCCAGGACGAGGGCGAGCTCCAGCTTGCGCTTCTCGCCGTGCGAGAGGGCGCCGGCCGCGGTGTCCGCGCGGGCGGCCAGGCCGACCCGCTCCAGGCAGTCGCGGGCGACGGCGGTGGCGCGGGCGTCGCTCCCGGCGGGCTTCAGGACGTTGAGCACCCCGCCGAGGTGCGCCTTCGCGGCCAGCCTGGCGTTCTCCAGCACCGGCAGGGCGGGGAACACCGACGAGGTCTGGAAGGTGCGGCCGAGGCCGAGCCGGCCGCGCCGGTGCACCGCCATCGCGGTGACGTCGCGCCCGCCGAGCAGCACGCTGCCGCCGGTCGGGCGGTGCACGCCGGTGATCAGGTTGAACAGCGAGGTCTTCCCGGCGCCGTTCGGGCCGATCACCGCGACCAGCTCGCCGCGGCGGGCGGTGAGCGAGACGTCGTCGAGGATGACGGCCGCGCCGATGCGCAGGCCGAGACCCCGGGTCTCCAGGGCGTACTCGGTCATCACTTCACCGCCATCGGGGCCGGAGGGGGCGCGGTGTCGGCCGGATCGAGGGCCTTGACCAGCTTGGGCTTCCAGCTCGCGCCGTCCTTGACCAGCCGCGCGACCAGCATCGGCTGGAGCATCGCGTGGTCGGCGGACCGGATCTCGAAGGGCCCCTTGGGGCCCTGGAACCGCCAGCCCTCCAGCGCCTTGACCATCTTGTCGGCGTCCCGGCCGCCGCCCTCGGTCACGGCGCGCTGGATCATCTGCGCGGTGGTGAAGCCGTTGCTGCTGATCTGCTCGTTCGGGGCGCCGTGCTTGCGGGCGCCGGCGGAGAGCGCGCGGTCCTCGGGGGTGTCCACGGCGCCGGCGAAGTGCCGCGCGTAGTAGAGGATCTTGCCGGCGGAGTCGCCGAACGCGGTGTACTCCGCCGCCAGCGGCAGCTCGGCGGTCGCCGCGGCCTTGTCCAGCACGCCCTGCTCGTCGAGGGCGCGGAACATGCGGGCCTTGGCGGTGCCGGCGAAGGCCACGAACAGCACGTCCGGGCGGGCGTTCTTGACCTTGACGGCGAACGGGGTGAAGTCCTGCGCGCCCATCGGCACCGCCACCTCGGCGGCGGCCGGCGGCAGGCCCTTCTTGGCCAGGTAGGTCTTCAGGGACGCGCCGTAGGTCTGGCCGAAGGCGCTGTCCTGGCCGAGCAGCACGACCCGCTTGCCGGCGAGCCCGAGGTACTCGGCGGTCGTGGCGATCTGCTGCCAGGTCTGCATGCTGGCGCGGAAGGTGTAGCGGTTGGCGCCGGTGCTCTCGTCGGTGGAGCCGTCCGGGATGAAGACGACCTTGTTCTGCCAGGCGAGCGGGGCGAGCTGCTGGGCCACGCCGGAGTCGACCGGGCCGACGATGAACTTGTAGCCCTTGCCGATGAGGTCCTTGGCCTGGGAGATCGCCTTGGCCGCGTTGCCGCCGCTGTCGAGGTAGGTGACCTTGACCTTCCGGCCCGCGATCACGCCGGTGCCACCGCCGGCCAGGTCGAGCCCCGCCTTGAACCCGCCGTTGAACTGCTTGGCGTAGTTGGCGTAGGTGCCGGTGGCCTCCTGGATGACGCCTACCCCCACCACGTCGTCCGCCAGCGAGGCGTCCGTGGAGCAGCCGGCGGCGAGCGCGGCGGCCAGCGCGGCGGCCGATCCGGCGGCGACCGCGCGGCGGGGTGGGGCCGCCGCGGTCCTGATGAGTCGCATCTCACACCTCCTCAATGGTCCGGGCATCATGCTTCATGCATGACATATTCGCAAGTGGACGCAGACTCCCGGTGGTCGAGAGTGCGGATTGACATGCTCGTGCATCATGCATGATGTTGTCTACAGTGAGTTTTCCGCCACAGAAGGGAGGCCCCATGCCCGAGGACGTCGTGAACTACGAGCGGCGCGGCCCGGTCGCGGTCGTGACGATGAACCGTCCCGACTTCCGCAACGCGCAGAACTCGGCGATGACCTACGCGCTGGACGAGGCGTTCTACCGCGCGGCCGAGGACGACGAGGTCAAGGTCGTCGTGCTGGCCGGGGCGGGCAAGCACTTCTCCGCCGGGCACGACATCGGCACTCCAGGACGGGACGTCGACCGCTCGTTCCCGCGCAAGGCCGGGCTGTGGTGGGACCACGTGGGGAAGGCCGGCGCCGAGAGCCGCTTCGCCCGCGAGTCGGAGGTCTACCTCGGCATGTGCCGCCGCTGGCGGGAGCTGCCCAAGCCCGTGATCGTCTCGGTGCAGGGCGCGTGCATCGCCGGCGGGCTGATGCTCGCCTGGGTCGGCGACCTGATCGTCGCCTCCGACGACGCGTTCTTCGCCGACCCGGTGGTGCGGATGGGCATCCCCGGCGTGGAGTACTTCGCCCACCCGTGGGTGATGCCGCCGCGGATCGCCAAGGAGTTCCTCTACACCGGCGACCGGATGCCCGCCTCCCGCGCGTACGAGCTGGGCTGGGTCAACCGGGTCGTCGCCCGCGCCGACCTGGAGGCCGAGACCTTCGCCCTCGCCGAGCGGATCGCGGCGATGCCGCGGCTCGGCCTCGCGCTCACCAAGAAGGCGGTCAACCAGGCCGAGGACCTCCAGGGGATGCGGGCCGGGATGGACTCGGTCTTCGGCCTGCACCACCTCGCGCACGCTCACAACGCCGAGACCTCCGCCGACTCGCTGGGCGGCATGGATCCCAAGAAGATGAAGGAGGCCGCTGATGGATCTTGAATTCACCCCGGCGGAACGCGCGTTCCGCGCCGAGGTCCGGGACTGGCTGGCGGCCAACGACCCGGGCCCGCTGCCGTCGATGGACACCCCTGAGGGCTTCGACCTGCACCGGGACTGGGAGGCCAGGCTATGTGAGGCGCGGCTGTCGGTCGTCACCTGGCCCGAGGAGCACGGCGGGCGCGGCGCCTCCCTGACCGAATGGCTGATCTTCGAGGAGGAGTACTACCGGGCCGGCGCCCCGGCCCGGGTCAGCCAGAACGGGATCTTCCTGCTCGCCCCGTCGCTGTTCGAGTACGGCACGGCCGAGCAGCGCGCCCGGTTCCTGCCGCCGATGGCGCGCGGCGAGGAGATCTGGGCGCAGGGCTGGTCCGAGCCCGAGGCCGGCAGCGACCTCGCCAACGTGCGCAGCCGCGCCGAGCGCGGCGACGGCGGGTGGCGGCTGTCCGGGCAGAAGACCTGGAGCTCCCGCGCCACCTACGGGCACTGGCTGTTCGGGCTGTTCCGCACCGACCCCGACTCCAGCCGGCACCGCGGCCTCACCTACTTCCTGGTGCCGCTGGACGCCGAGGGCGTCACCGTCCGCGGGATCCGCCAGCTCGACGGGGAGCCGGGCTTCGCCGAGGTCTTCCTCGACGACGTCTTCGTCCCCGACTCGTGCGTCCTCGGCGGCGTCGGCGAGGGCTGGACGGTCGCGATGTCCACCACCGGCTCCGAGCGCGGCCTCACGCTGCGCTCGCCCGGACGGTTCATGGCCGCCGCCGACCGCCTGGTCGGCCTCGCCCGGGACGCCGCGCCCGGCGAGTCGCTGCGCGAGGACGTGGCGCGGGCCTGGATGGAGGCCGACGCCTACCGGCTGTTCACCTTCCAGACGCTGACCCGGCTGGAGTCGGGCGAGCCGATCGGGCCCGAGTCCAGCATCAACAAGATCTTCTGGTCCGAGCTGGACCTGCGGCTGCACCGGACCGCGCTGCGCATGCTCGGCCCGGACGGCGAGCTGCCCGGCAACGGGTGGAGCGATGGGTTCCTGTTCGCGCTCGCCGGGCCGATCTACGGCGGGACCAACGAGATCCAGCGCAACATCATCGCGGAGCGGGTGCTCGGGCTCCCGCGCGAACCCAAGGGAGGCAAGCGATGAGGTTCGCCCTCACCACCGAGCAGCGGGACTTCGGCGCGGCCGTCGCCGCGCTGCTGGAGGCCGTCCCGGAGGGGGACGGCCGCTGGGCCCGGCTCGCCGAGCTCGGCGTCCCGGCGGTGCTGGTCCCCGAGGAGCACGGCGGGGCGGGCGGCGACGACGTCGACCTGCTCGCGCCCCTGGAGGAGGCCGGCCGCGCCGCCGCGCCCGAGCCGATCGTCGAGGCCGCGGTCGCCGCCGGGCTGCTGCGCGGGACGGACCTCGCCGCCGAATGGCTGCCGAGGCTCGCGGCGGGCGAGGCGTTCATCGCGGTCACCGAGCCGGGCACCCCCCACGCCGTGCACGCCGCGCGCGCGGGCCTGCTGCTCACCGAACGCGACGGCGCCTGGTTCGCCACCAGCGCGTTCGCCCTGGCCGAGCGCCCCTCGATCGACCCGGCGCGCGGGCTGTCCAGCGTCGACGCGCCGGACGGGGTGCGGCTGGCCGAGGGCCCCGAGGCGGCCGACCGGGGCGCGGCGCTCACCGCCGCCTACCTCCTCGGCGTCGGCCGCCAAATGATCGACATGACCGTCCGGTACGCCGGGCAGCGGGTGCAGTTCGGCCGCGCGATCGGCTCCTACCAGGCGGTCAAGCACCAGCTCGCCGACGCGCTCGTCGCGGTCGAGTTCGCCCGCCCGACCGTGCACCGCGCCGCGCACTCGCTGGCCGCCGCCGCGCCGACCGCGTCCCGGGACGCCTCGGCGGCCAAGGCGATGGCCTCCGACGCGGCGCTGCACGCGGCGCGGGTCGCGCTCCAGGTGCACGGCGCGATCGGCTACACGATGGAGCACGACCTGCACCGGTGGCTGCGCCGGGCCTGGTCGCTCGCCGCCGCGTGGGGCGACGCCGACCACCACCGCCGCCGCGTCGCGGACCTGCTGCTCGGCGCCGAGGGCGAACCGGTGAGGACGCCGTGACCGCCGTCGACCTGCTCACCGCGCTCACCGCGCCGCGCTCCATCGCGGTGATCGGCGCGTCCGCCGACCCGGCCAAGCTGTCGGGGCGCCCGGTCGCCGGGCTGATCGAGTCCGGGTACGCGGGCCGGATCGTGTGCGTCAACCCCGCCCGCGACGAGGTGCAGGGCCTGCCCTGCCATCCGAGCCTCGCCGCGGCCGGCGGGCCCATCGACCTCGCCGTGCTGACCGTCCCGGCGCCGCGCGTGATGGCGGCGCTGGAGGAGTGCGCCGAGGCCGGGGCGGCGCTGGCCGTGGTGTTCGCCTCCGGTTTCGCCGAGACGGGCGAGACCGGCCTCCAGGACGAGATGACGGCCCTGGCGGACCGGACCGGCATGCGGATCCTCGGCCCCAACTGCATCGGCGCGATGGCGCTGAAGAACGGCGTGGTCGCCTCGTTCTCCCGCGCCCTGCACGGTCTGGAGCCGGTGCTCGGGCCGGTGGCGCTGATCAGCCAGAGCGGCGCGTTCGGCGCGTGCGTGCTGTCGGCCGCGCAGCACGCGGGCGTCGGCCTGCACTCGTTCGTCAACACCGGCAACGAGGCCGACGTCTCGGTCGCCGAGGCGATGGCGGCGCTGGCCGAGGACCCCGAGGTCGGCGCGCTGCTGGTCTACACCGAGGGCCTCGCCGACGGTCCCGGCCTGCTGCGCGCGGCCCGCCGCGCCCGCGAGCTGGACAAGCCGGTCGTGGCCGTCAAGGTCGGGCGCTCGGCCGCGGGCGCCCGCGCGGTCGCCTCCCACACCGGCGCGCTGACCGGCGCGGACGCCGTGTACGACGCCGCGTTCGCCGAGGCCGGGATCGTCCGGGTGGACGGGATGGGCGACCTGGTCGACGCGGCCCGGATCCTCACCGCCGGCCGCCGCGCCGCCGGGGACGGGCTCACCGTGCTGTCGATGTCGGGCGGCGTGGGCATCCTGATGGCCGACCTCGCGGCCGGCCACGGCATGCGGCTGGCCGACTGGGACGACGCCTGGCAGGCCCGGATGGCCGAGGCCGTCCCGCCGTACGGGTCGCCGGTCAACCCGGTGGACCTTACCGCCCAGCTCAACACCGAGCCGGAGATCCTCACCCGGGCGCTGGAGGTGGCCTGCGCGCACCCCGGCACCGACGTGATCGCGGTCTACCTGGGCGTGCTCGCGGGCGGCTCCGAGGCGCTGGTGGACGCCGTCGCGGCGGCGGCCGGCGGCACCGGCAAGCCGGTCGTGGTCGCCTGGACCGGCGGCGACGGGACGCCACTGCGCCGCCTCACCGCGCTCGGCGTCCCCGCCTACGATGACGCGAACCGGGCGATGAAGGCGCTCGGCATGCTCGTCCGGCACGCGTCCCATCGTGAGGCCGGCGCGGGCGCCGCGTACGTGCCGGACACCGCGCGCCGCGCCGCCGCGCTGGAGATCGTCCAGCGGGCGCGGGGGAAGGGCCGGCGGCAGCTCGACGAGGCGGAGAGCAAGCGGCTCCTCGCCCTCTACGGCGTCGAGGGCATCCCGGAACGGGCCGCGGACACGCCCGAGGAGGCCGCCGCGGCGGCGGCCGGGCTGGGCTTCCCCGTCGCGGTGAAGCTGCTGTCGGCCGACGTCGCGCACAAGTCCGAGCTCGGCGGCGTGCGGCTCGGCCTCACCGGGCCCGGCGAGGTCCGCGAGGCCGCCGCCGAGGTGATGGCCGCGGCCCGCGCCGCCGGGGCCCGCGACGTCCGGCTGCTCGTCCAGCGGATGGCCGGGCCCGGCGTCGAGCTGATCGCCGGCGCCCGGGTGGACCCGGTCTTCGGCCCGGTCGTGCTGGCCGGGCTCGGCGGGATCTTCGTGGAGGTGCTCGCCGACAGCGCCCTCGCGCTCGCCCCGGCGGGTCCCGCCCGGACCCGGGAGCTGATCGGCTCGCTGCGCGGTGCGGCGCTGCTGCGCGGCGTCCGGGGACGGCCCGCCGCCGACGAGGCGGCGGTCGCGGCGGCCCTGTCCGGGCTCTCGGAGCTGGCGGCCGACCTCGCCGGCGAGATCGCCGAGATCGACGTCAACCCGCTGCTCGCCGGCCCGGACGGGGCGGTCGCCCTGGATGCCCTGGTGATGCTGGGATGACCGGGTGAAGACCTACCTGCACCTCACCCAGGTCCCGCTGCCCGAGGTGGTCGGCCTCGCCCGGCGGGCCGAGGAGCTCGGCTTCGCCGGCGTCTCGCTCGCCGAGCACCTGGCCGCGCCCGCGGAGATGACCACCCCCTACCCCTACGGCGTCGCGCCCTGGCAGGGCGTGCCGGAGTGGGGCGACCCCTGGGTGACCGCCGCGGCGATCACCCAGGCGACGCGGCGGCTGCGCGTGCTGACCAGTGTGTACGTGCTGCCGCTGCGCCCGCCGCTGCTGGTCGCCAAGGCCGTCGCGACCGCCGCCGTGCTGTCGGGCGGCCGGATCGGCTGCGGTGTCGGGGCCGGCTGGCTGCGCGAGGAGTTCGACCTGGCCGGGGAGGCGTTCGGCGGGCGCGGCGCCCGGATGGACGAGGCCATCGAGATCCTCCGCCTCGCCTGGACGGGTGAGACCGTGGAGTTCCACGGCGCGCACTACGACCTGGCGCCGTTCACGATGCGCCCGGCGCCGCCCGCGCCCGTCCCGATCCTGGTCGGCGGCGCGGGCCCCCGGGCGCTGCGGCGCACGGCGCTGCTCGGCGACGGCTGGATCGCCCCCGCCGGGCCCGCCGCCGAACTCGCCGCCGCCGTCGCCGGGCTGCGGGAGGCGCGGGCGGACGCGGGCCGCACCGGCCCGTTCGAGGTCGTCGCGTGGAGCGAGGGCCCCGGCGACCTGGACGCACTCGCGCGGGCCGGGGCGGACGCCGTCCGGGTGCGGCCATGGGCGCTCCACCCCGGCCTGAGCCGGGCCGCCGCGCTGGAGCGCTACGCCGCGGGCGCGGGCCTGAGCGGCTGAGTCAGGCGTCCTGGGCGGCCCAGAACCCGCGGCCTTCGAGGTGCTCCACCAGCAGCGTGCCCGAGTGCGCCATGTGGTCGTTCATCGCGGCCCGCGCCGCCTCGGGGTCGCGGGTCCGCAGCGCCGCCAGGACCACCCGGTGGTCCTCGACGGCGATCCGGTTCCAGCCCGGTATCACGGCGTGGAAGCGACGCGGGGTGTACTTGGTCGCCGTGTCGATCATCCAGGTGAGCTTGGGGGCGTCGGCGGCCAGGTAGATCTCGCGGTGGAACAGGTAGTTGAGCTCGTCGATCCGCTCGGGGCGGTCCGAGCCCGCGTCCCGCTCGATCGACTCCTGCACCCGCTCGATCTCGGCCAGCGTCGCCGGCGCCAGGTTCCGCGCCGCGCGGGCCGCCAGCTCGCCGGCCAGGACGCCCTGGGCGAAGGCGATGTCGCGCACGTCCTGACGGCGTAGCGTGGACACCGCGAAGCCCTTGCGCGGGGCCAGCTCGACGAAGCCCTCGCCGCGCAGCGCCATCAGGCCCTCGCGCGCCGGGGTGATGCTGATGTCCAGGTCGGCGGCGATCCGCTCCACCCGGACGTACTCGCCCGGCCGGACCTGGCCGGACATGATCAGCTCCCGCCCGTACGCGGCGGCCTCGTCGCTGAGCTGCGGGCGGTCCCGGACCCGGTGCGCGGGTGAGGTGTCGGCCACGGAGAGTTCCTCTCATCTCATGCATCAAGCATGATCCTGGGAACATCTTGCCAGCCCGCCGCATCCGCCGCCAGCGGGACGCACCGATGCCGATGCGCGCGTCCTCCCGGTCATCGGCACATTCGACCGGGAGGACGCCATCTCCGAGCGGCTCGCGCGGACAGTCGCCGCACGCCTCCGGACGCGCTGAGACCCCGCCGAGACGGCCGTACCCGGCCCTCCCCCGGGAGGTTTCGCGCGGGATCGGATATGTATTGGAGGTGATCGATCCCTCCGGACCACTGCCGAAGTACCTCCAGCTTCGGGCGATCCTGCTCGACCTGATCGAGCAGGACCGCCTGCCGGTCGACGCGCCCGTCCCGTCCGAACGCGAGCTGTGCAAGCTGTACGGGGTGTCCCGGATGACCGTCCGGCAGGCGGTCGACCAGCTCGTCGCCGAGGACCGGCTGCGCCGCATCCCGGGCAAGGGCACCTTCGTGGCCAGGCCCAAGGTGCAGATGCCCAAGGAACTGGTCTCGTTCACCGAGGACATGCGCGCCCGCGGGCTGCGGCCCGGCTCGCTGGACCTGGCCGCCGCCACCGTTCCGGCGGGCGCCCGGCTGGCCCGGCTGTTCGGCGCCGAACGCGACGCCGGGGTGCACGCGCTGGAGCGGCTCCGGCTGGCCGACGGCGAACCGATGGCGGTGGAGCGCTCGCACATCCTGGCGTCGCTGGCGCCCGGCCTGCTGGAGCGCCGCCCGCCCAACACCTCGCTGTTCGGGGTGCTGGAGGACGCGTACGGCATCGTGATGGACGCCGGTGAGCAGACCATCGAGGCGGGCCCGGCCGGCGCCGAGGACGCCCGGCTGCTGGAGATCGACGCGGGCGCCACGGTGTTCTTCCTCCAGCAGCGCACCTTCAGCCGGGGCGTCTGCGTGGAGGTCGCGATGGCGGTCTACCGCGCCGACCGCTACCGCATCCACCTCGGCCTGGAGACCCCGCGCCGGCGGCCCGTGGGCTAGGCCGTGTTTCAAAGCCCGGCCCGGCGTCCTCGCCTGGCGGCTCGGACGCCGACCGTTCTTGGGCGAGCGCTGCATCGCTTCGCGACCTGGCCGGTGGGGCTCGCCTCCGGCTTCGCCCCACCGGCCAGGTGGCGCGCTCGCGCGACGGCCGAGGCACTTTGAGACAGGCCCTAGGGCCGGCGCGTCCACGGCCGGCGGGGCCGATCCGTCCGCGCGGACACGTGCGAACCCCCGGGCGCGGGGAAGGGACCCGGTGGCGGCCTCGGACGCCGCCGAAGGAGGACCGGATGGCACCGAGCGGGGAAGTACTGATCGCCGGGGCGGGTCCGACGGGCCTGCTGCTCGCCGGGGACCTGGCGGTGGCCGGGGTCGGGTGCACCGTGCTGGAGCGCCGTGCGGAGCGCTCCGGGCTCACCCGTGCGTTCGCCGTGCACGCCCGCACGCTGGAGGCGCTCGACGCCCGGGGCATCGCCGACCACCTGATCGCCACCGGCGAGCGGGTGCGGAGGTTCCAGATCTTCAGCGGCAGCCGGCTGGACCTGTCGCGGCTGCCCGGACGCTTCCCGTTCGTGCTGGTCACGCCCCAGTACGAGACCGAGCGGGTGCTGGAGGAGCGGGCCCGCGCGGCCGGCGCCCGGATCGAGCGCGGCGCCGAGGTGGTCGCGCTGCGGCAGGACGCCGAGGGCGTCGACGTCGACGTCCGGACCGGCCCGGGCGGCGTGCACACCCGCCGCGCGGCGTACCTGGTCGGTGCCGACGGGGTGCGCAGCACCGTCCGGGAGGAGCTCGGCCTGCCGTTCCCGGGCCGGTCGGCGGTGCGGTCGGTGATGCTGGCCGACGTGCGGGTGGAGGGCGTGCCGCGCGAGGCGCTCACCGGCCGCGGGGTCGGCGACGCGTTCGCGTTGCTGGCCTCGTACGGCGACGGCTGGTACCGGCTGGTCGCCTGGAACCGGCGGCACCAGGTGCCCGACTCCGAGCCGGTCGACCCGGCCGAACTGCGCGAGGTCGCCCGGCGCGTGTTCGGCGCCGACCTCGGGGTCGGCGAGACCCGGTGGACCTCGCGGTTCCACAGCGACGAGCGGCAGGCCCCGCGGTACCGGTCCGGGCGGGTGTTCCTCGCGGGCGACGCCGCGCACGCGCACTCCCCGGCGGGCGGCCTGGGCATGAACACCGGCATCCAGGACGCGGCCAACCTGGGCTGGAAGCTGGCGGCCGAACTGCACGGCCGGGCGCCCGACGGGCTGCTGGACACCTACGAGGACGAACGGCTTCCGGTGGGCCGCCAGGTGCTGCGCGTCAGCGGCGCGCTGCTGCGGATGCTGCTGCTCGAGCCGCGCCCGCTGCGCGCCGTCCGGGGCGCCGCCATGGTGGCCGCCACCCGCATGCCGCCGGTGGCCAGGCGGATGGCCGGGACGGTCTCGGGGATCGACATCGCCTACCCGGCCCCGCGCGGCGCGCACCGGCTGACCGGCCGCCGCGCCCCCGACGTCCGGCTGGCGGGGGAGCCCGGCCGGCTGTACGAGGCGCTGCGGGAGGGCCGGTTCGTCCTCGTCGCCGCCGTCAACGACCCCGCCGTGACCTACCTGACGTTCAGGGGATGGGCCGGCCGGGTACGCGGCGCGGTCGCCACCGGGTCCACCGGGTCCACCGTGCTCGTCCGGCCGGACGGCTACATCGCCTGGGCGACCGACGAGACCGCGCCCGACCGGCGCGCCGCCGAGATCCGCGCCGCGCTCACCCGCTGGTGCGGCGCCGCCGCCGAGCAGCCCTCGCATCAGCGGTGGGCGTGAGGCAGGGGGAGGGCCGCTCCAGGCTGGCGGCCCGGCTGACCGTCACCGAGGTCATGGAGGGAGTCCGGACGGTCGACATCGTGGAGATCCGGATGCTCTGAGCGGCACCGTCCCGGGGCGGGCGAGGCGAACCCGCATATGTGGTCTCATTGCCGGATGAGCGGGCATATGACGCCGGAGGAGTTCCGCCGGTACGGCAGGCAGGTCGTCGACTGGATCGCCGACTACCAGGAGAAGATCGAGTCGTATCCGGTGCTGTCGCGGGTGCGGCCGGGCGAGGTACTGGAGGCGCTGCCCGAGCACCCGCCCGAGCACGGCGAGGGGTTCGAGGCGGTGCTCGCCGACCTCGACCGGGTGATCATGCCGGGGGTCACGCACTGGCAGCATCCGAGCTACTTCGCCTACTTCCCGGCGAACGCGTCCGGGCCCGCGATCCTCGGCGACCTGCTGTCGGCCGGCCTCGGCGTCCAGGGCATGCTGTGGGCGACCAGCCCGGCCTGCACCGAGCTGGAGACGCGGGTGACCGACTGGCTGGCCGAGCTGCTCGACCTGCCCGCCGGCTTCCGCAGCGGCGGGGCGGGCGGCGGCGTCATCCAGGACTCGGCGTCCAGCGCCGCGCTCGTCGCGGTCCTCGCCGCGCTGCGCCGCGCCGACGGCGGGGCCGCCGGGCGCGAGGGCATCACGCGCCGCCACACGCTCTACATCAGCTCGCAGACGCACTCGGCGATGGAGAAGGCCGCCGGGATCGCCGGGATCGGCGCGGGCAACGTGCGGACGGTCGACGTCGACCCGGCCACGCTCGCGATGGACCCCGCCCACCTCGACGCGCTGCTGGCCGAGGACGCGGCGGCGGGCGCGCTGCCGGTGCTGGTGTGCGCGACGGTCGGCACCACCTCCACGACGGCGGTCGACCCGGTGGCCGGGATCGGCGAGGTCTGCCGCCGGCACGGCGTCTGGCTGCACGTGGACGCCGCGTACGCGGGCGTCGCGGCGGTCTGCCCCGAGCTGCGCTGGGTCAACGACGGCCTCGCAGGGAACGCCGACTCGTACGCGACCAACCCGCACAAGTGGCTGCTGACCAACTTCGACTGCACCGTGCTGTGGGTGGCCGACCGGGCCCCGCTGATCGGCGCGCTGTCGATCCTGCCCGAGTACCTGCGCAACCAGGCGTCGGCGTCCGGCGAGGTGATCGACTACCGGGACTGGCAGATCTCGCTGGGACGGCGGTTCCGGGCGCTGAAGCTGTGGTCGGTGATCCGCTGGTACGGGGCCGAGGGGCTGCGCGAGCACGTCCGCACGGGGATTCGGCTCGCCGCCGGACTGGCCTCGTGGATCCGCGAGGATCCCGCCTTCGAGCTGCACGACCACCATCCGTTCGGGCTGGTGTGCTTCCGCCCGCGCTGGGACGGGCTGCCGGACGCCGAGGCCGACACGGCCACGCTGGAGCTGATGCGGCGGCTGAACGCCTCCGGCGACCTCTACCTCACCCACACCAAGGTGGGCGGACGGGTCCTGCTGCGGATGGCGATCGGCGCCCCCGCGACGGGTGCGGAGCACGTGTGGGCGGCCTGGCGGCGGATCACCGAGGAGGCCCGCGCCGGAGCCTGAGGGGGCACGGCCATCGATTTCGGGACGATCTGTCCGCCGATGGCCTGATGATGGGGAGATCCCCGTTGTGATCTTCCTGGGCCGGGTGCGCGGGCATCCGGTCCCCGGGTATGTGAAGCTTGAGGGGCCCCTAACGAAGAGCTGGAGGTCCGCATGGCCGATAACGCAGAAGAACGTGAAGGTGATCAGGACGACGTGAAGCGCAGGTTCAAGGAGGCTCTTGAGCGCAAGCGCGGTGCGGCGGCGGACAAGAACGCCGGTGGCGCGGGCAAGAACGGTTCCAAGGTGCGCGGCGTGCACGAGCGCGCCGACCACCAGCGCCAGTTCCGCCGCAAGAGCGGCTGAGCGCGAACCGCATCACGGTGACCCCCGCTCCCGGTGGGGGTCACCCGCCCGCCGTCGCGGACGGCGGGAGCGTTCCCGAGGGGTTTGCGCCGCCGGTCCGACGGCATGGTCGGGCGGCGCTCGGGGCGGGCTGACCTGCGGAGCGGAGCAGGCAAGCCGAAACGGGGCGGCGCGATTCGTGGAGATCTCGGTCTTGCACGACCGGGGCCCCCGAATCACTCTCCTTGCATGCTCCCCACACCCCGCAGACGCACCGTCCCCGCCCTGACGCTCACCGCCACCGCCACTGCCGCCGCCGCCCTGCTGGCCGCCCTCCCCGGGGCCGCCGCGCATGCCGCGCCGTCCGTCCAGGCCGCCGGTACCGGCTGGTCGCCCGATCTGTCGGCGGTCGACGGCGATGACGTCAACGTCCGCCATGACGGGAAGGCGCTGCGGCTCGCCTCCGGCCGCACCGGCCCCGCCTCGCTGCGCGGGGCGACGGCGGCCGGGCAGCTCATGCTCGCGCCCCGTGACCTGGCCGAGCCCGTCAACCGGGTGACCGCCCAGGTGACCGGCGCCGGGCCCGTCCAGGTGGACGTGCGGGCCCGGACGGGCGCCGGCGTGTGGACCGAGTGGACCCCGGCCGGGACGGCCCTGCCGGCGGAGTCGCGGCGGATCCAGGCGCGGGTGGTCCTCACCGGGGCACCGGGCCGGACGGCCCCGTCGGTGTCGGCCGTCCGGCTGACCGGCGACCGGATCGCCGCGAAGGCGCCCCGCACCACGGCCGCGCAGACCTACCAGGTGTTCGCGACCCGGGAGGGGCTCGTCGGCGGGACGACCGCGAACGGGCACGTCATCACCGACCGGGACCACTTCGTCGCGCTGCCGTCGCGGCGCGGCCTGTCGGGGAACGGCTCCGGCGAGTACTCGGTGCAGGTGTGCACGGCGTCGGGGAGCCTGTGCGAGTACGCGCCGGTGTGGGACGTCGGCCCCTGGAACACCCACGACGACTACTGGAACCCGTCCGCGACCCGCGAGATGTGGAACGACCTGCCGCAGGGGCGGCCCGAGTCGCAGGCCGCCTACCAGGACGGCTACAACGGCGGGACGGACGAGTTCGGCCGCCAGGTCGCCAACCCGGCGGGCATCGACCTCGCCGACGGCACCTTCTGGGACGGCCTCGGGCTGACCGACAACTCCTGGGTGAACGTGACGTACATGTGGACGGGCGCCGGGGCCAGGGGCGTCGTCCGCACGGCCGGCGCCCCGGTGCCGCTGCGGGCGGCGGCGAGCGCCGGCTCGGCCCGAACGGGGGTCGCGGCCAACCTCGCCAACGTCGTCGTCCAGTGCCACGTCCGGGGGCAGAGCGTGACCGGGACCTACGGCACGAGCGACATGTGGAACCGGATCGGCCCCGGCCACTACGTGCCCGCCGCCTACGTCCACACCGAATCCGACGCCCCGGCCGCCCCCGCCTGCTGAGGCCCGGGCGCCGGGCTACCCCGCGTAGAGCTTCTTGGCGTAGGCGGCGCCGTAGTAGTGCTCCAGCTCCTCCAGGCTCTGGTCGATCCGCTGGACCTCCTTGACCAGGCGCGCGTGCGACGGCAGGGCGTCGGGTTCCCAGGTCTCGGGCTTCCACAGCGCCGAGCGCATGAACGCCTTGGCGCAGTGGAAGAAGATCTGCTCGATGTCGACGACCAGGGCCAGCCTCGGCCGGTGCCCCTTGACCGTCATGGCGTCGAAGAAGGGGGCCTCGCGGACCAGCCGGGCGCGGCCGTTGATCCGCAGCGTCTCGGTGCGCCCCGGGATGATGTGGATCAGCCCCACGTGCGGGTTGGTCAGGATGTTGAGGAACCCGTCGGCGCGCCGGTTGCCGGGGCGGTCGGGGACGGCGATGGTGCCGTCGTCCAGGACGTGGACGAAGCCGGGAGGGTCGCCCTTGGGGGAGACGTCGCAGGTGCCGTCGGCGGCGCTGGTGGCGATCAGGCAGAACGGCGACTGCGCGAGCCACTCCCGGTCGCGGGCGTGCAGGCGGGACCGGTCCTTGTCGATGACCCGCGGGAGCGGGTCCCCGAGCAGCTCGCGCAGCTCCGCCGCGGAGCCGATCTCCTCGTAGTCGGCCATGATCGTCCTTCCGCCGGTGATCAGAAGATCATGATATCCGGCGCTTCATCTTGGACATAAGCTTTCGCGTAGTGATAAATCTTAGGTCCAAGGCTTTTGTGGAGGAAGGGGCGCCGTGTTCGCGGACGAGATCCTGGTGGGCGGCCGGTGGCGGCGGGGCGGCGGGGAGGTGCTGGAGACCCGCGACCCGGCGACCGGCGAGGTGCTCGCCCGGCTGCACGGTGCCGGCGTCGCCGACGTGGACGAGGCCGTCCGGGCCGGGGCCGCGGCGGCGGCGGACCCGGCCTGGCGCGATCTGCTCCCGCACGAGCGGGCGCGGTACCTCGTCCGGATCGCCGACCTGATCGCCGAGCGGGCCGACGACATCGCGGCCCTCCAGACCGCGGACACGGGCAAGTCCATCAACGAGACGCGGGCCCTCGTCGCCAGCGCGCAGGGCACTTTCCGCTACTTCGCCGCCGCCCTGGAGACCCTGGAGGGCGCGCTGACGCCCTCGCGCGGTCCGTACCTCACGATGAGCGTGCACGAGCCGGTCGGCGTGGTCGGTGCCATCACCCCGTGGAACTCGCCGATCGCCAGCGACGCGCAGAAGGTCGCCCCGGCGCTCGCGGCGGGCAACGCGGTGGTGCTCAAGCCCGCCGAGTGGACGCCGCTGGTCTCGCTGGCCCTGGGCCGCCTGATCACGGACGCGGGGCTGCCGCCGGGCCTGCTGTCGGTGCTGCCCGGCCCGGGGCGGATCATCGGCGACGCGATCGTCCGCCACCCGGGCGTCGGGAAGGTGTCCTTCACCGGCGGCACCACCACCGGCCGCGCCATCGGCGCCGCTGCGGCCGAGAAGATCATGCCGGTGTCGCTGGAGCTCGGCGGCAAGTCGCCGACGATCGTGTTCCCGGACGCCGACCGCGAGCAGGCGCTGGCCGGGCTGCTGTTCGGGGTCTTCTCCTCGTCCGGGCAGAGCTGCATCGCCGGCTCGCGGGCGTTCGTGCACGCCTCGATCTACGAGGAGGTCGTCGGCGAGCTGGTCCGCCGGGCCGGACGGCTGCGGATCGGCCCCGGCACCGACCCCGCCACCCAGGTCGCACCGATGGTCGCGCACGCGCACCGCGACAAGGTCGCCGCCATGGTCGACCGGGCCCGGGACGAGGGCGCGCGGGTCCGCTGCGGCGGCCGGACCCCGGACGGCGAGGCGTACGCACGCGGCGCCTACTACCTGCCGACGATCCTGGACGGGGTGCCGAACTCCGCCGCGATCTGCCAGGAGGAGGTCTTCGGGCCGGTGCTGGTCGCGCTGCCGTTCGAGGACGAGGAGGACCTGGTGGCGCAGGCCAACGACACCGTGTACGGGCTCGCCTGCGGCGTCTGGACCGGCGACTACCGGACCGCGTGGCGGGTGGCCCGCCGGATCGACGCGGGCACCGTGTGGGTCAACACCTACAAGCAGTTCAGCATCTCCACCCCGTTCGGCGGCTTCAAGGACAGCGGCCTCGGCAGGGAGAAGGGCCGCGAGGGGATCTTCGCCTACATGCGGCAGAAGAGCGTGTACTGGGGGATGGACGAGCAGCAGCCCTACAGCCAGCAGTGGGGTGCTCAGAGCACCTGAGCAGGGCACAACCGGGGCACATGACCGAGGGCTGAGTCCACGATCGAGCGGGTCCTCTCGTATGCCTCGGGCCATTCGCCGACGTACTCGTTCAGGGTGATCATAGGGTTGGCGTGCCCGAGAGCAAGCTGCACCGTCTTGACGCTAGCGCCCTGATGGATCAATAGGGTCGCGAAGTAGTGCCGGAGGCAGTGCAGGCCCACCCCCTCCGGCACTCCGGCGGCGCGGGCGGCCGGCTTCCATGGGCGAGACCAGCTCGACCGGTAGATCGGCGTGAGGTTCTTCGTCCGGGCGCCTGCGTCCCCTCCCCACAGGAAGACCAGCTTGGCCATCCGGGTCCGCGGCCGGCGCGGGTCGGTCTCGTCCACGATCTCGACCTCGACGGGCGGATACTGCTCGATGTGCCGAGCCAGCGCGACCGCAGTCACCTCCGGCAGCTCCACGGTGCGCATCGAGGTCTTGGTCTTGGGGAGTGCAAGGTAGGGCTTGCGGCCGGACACCGCCTTGAGCTGCTGGGAGATGTCGACCTCCCGGCGCTGGAAGTCGATCGCGTCCAGCTCCAGCCCCATCGCCCGCGAGCGCTTGACCGCCACCACCACGCCCCTCGACGACCCCACCGCGTGGGCGACACCGACCGCCCCTGCCGACCTGTAGGAGACCCCCTCATGTACGACAGCATCGTCCGGACCCTCGTCCCGCTCATCGTGGGCGTCCTGGTCGGCCAGGCCGCCCGCATCAGGCTCGACCTGGACGCGACCGCGGTGACCGCGATCGTCACCCCCGCCGTTACCGCCGTCTACTACGCCGCGGCCCGCTGGATCGAGGTCCACTATCCGACGGCCGGGCGGGTGCTGCTGTCCCTCGGGCTGGCGCGCGGCGTCCCGGCCTACGCGTCCACCACGCCCCGGTAGCCTCACAACGTCGGCGGGTGGGGAAGCCCGTCCGGCACGAACGCCCCGTCCTCTGCTTCGGCGGAGGACGGGGCGTCTTCGTCATGCAGCGCTCAGCCCCCGGACCCCGGGGCGCCGATGCCCGGGAACTACGGGCTAACCTGGCCGGACGTTGTAGATATCCGGCGCTGGACCGGCCGCACGGCCGAGGGAGGCAAGGTCCGCTTGTGGTCGGTATGGAGGAGTCGTCGCCGATGGACCCGGCAGACACGGCCCGGGCCGCGGATGCGGACCGGGAGGCCGTCGCCGAGAGGCTACGGATTGCCGCCGGCGAAGGCCGTATCGATCTTGAGGAGTTGGACGAAAGGCTCAGCCTGGCCTACGGCGCAAAGACGCACGGCCAACTCCGGGCCCTGGTGGTGGACCTGCCCGTCCATCCCCCTTCGGTACCGGGCCCGGCCGCCGTCCCAGAGCCCGAAACGCTTGTCCTCAAGACCACAACACCCAACATCAGGCAGTCGGGACAGTGGGTCGTTCCGCGGCGGATTACCGCCGAGTCCACGACGGGCTTCATCACGATCGACTTCAGGCGGGCATCCTGCGCGCACCGCGAGGTCACCGTTGAGGCGGCGACCCGGACGGGGTGGATCCGGCTGATCCTTCCAGACGGCTGGGCGGCCCGAGTCGACCCGTCAAGCACGAACACCTCACATATCAGCAATAAAGCCGTCCAGGCGGCCGATCCCCACGCGCCGACCATCGTGATGAAAGGACACCCGGTCTTCGGCTACATCAAGATCAAGCAGCGTCGCAGACGATAACCCCGGTACGCAGCCTGCGTCCTTCATCCTCGGTCGCCGCCACGCCTGCACTCGCTCAGCCGCCAGCGCTACCGTCACCTCGACGACGAATTTCACCGTGCTGGCCGCCCTGTCCGGGATGGAACGCGAGTACATCCGCGACCGCACCCTGGAAGGACACGAGTCCGCCCGCAGCCGCGGCAAGAGCATCGGCGGCGCCGCCGTCACCGACGACGCCATGCTCGCCGTCCTCGTCGGGGGCGATGAAGAACTTGCGGACCCGGCCGTCGGGGGCGACGCCGCGCCACCACCCGCCCGCTTCGCGCAGCAGCGTCCCGGCGATCTGGTCGTCCTGGTCGCGGAGGAAGTAGACGCCGTCAGCGCCGCTCAGCTCGTACTCCGTCATCGCTCCCCTCCCCAAGCGCGGCCGGTGCTCCCCAGGGCGGGGGTGTGGAGCACCGGCCGCGCGATCCCCCCACCCGGCCGGACGGATTCCCCAGTCCGCCGGCCGGGCATCGGGCCGCACGACCCCCGCGCGGGCCGTGCGGTGTCGGGCGGGCACGGCGGGTTGCTCCCCGGAATGGTTCCGCCGCGCCCACGTTCATCGGTGGGCCCGCAGCTTGGACCGCAGCCCCTCGGGACTGCTGGCAGACAGGTCGGAGCCGCGGTTCAGGATGGTGCTCGTCGGTGCACCGCGGCTCGCCCACCACCGGCGCCCGCCCTCGGTCTCGGTGTCGGTGATGGTCCAGTCAGGGAACTCCGCGCGGACCTCGGCCGCCGCCAGCTCCTCGCAGGTGCGAGGGTCCCCGGCCCGCCGCAACGCGCCCTTCACCGTCGTGATCGCCTCGAACGGCTTGTCGGCCTCACACAGCCAGATCCCACCCGCCCACGTAAACCACCACCGGTCCCAATCACCGGCACGCCGACGGCAATCGAGCCGGACGCCCCGACTGTCCGGCCCGTCCACCACCCGAAGCAGCCCACTCGTGACCTCGGCGGTGAACCCCTGCCCCCGGAAGGCCACGGCGAGACTCGCCAGGAGGGCGGGACCGTCCGGCTCGGGTAGCTCCGCCGGATCGTCTGAGCGAGTCGTGACCATCGTGACCGTCCTGTGAGGTGCGGGTATTGATTCGGTCACAGCCAGCGAACACCGGTCGCCGCCACGACGACAGGGGCACAATGGGGGGACACCTGGGGGGCATCCCGGGGGCACGGCGATACGTGAGGTGCACACGTATGACGCCCGATGAGAAACGCGCGCTCGGACTTAGACTCCGCGCTGAACGTGATGAGCGCGGCCTCACGCAACGCGAGGTCGCCAAGCTGATTCGCGATGCCCTGGCCGGCCCGCAGATCCCGTCGATTGACACGCTGATCGAGTACGTCAAGCGCTGGGAACGAGGCCGTTCGGGCATCGGGGTCCGGTACCGGCGGGCGTACGCTCGCGCGTTCGGCACCACCGAGCAGCAGCTCTTCGCCCTCACACCCTCAGGGGATGACGTGCAACGCAGAGACTTCCTCAGCCTGTCGGCCGCCGCCGCCGGCCTGGCGGTCGCACCGCTGAGCCTCACCGACCAGCAGGGCCGCCGCGTCGGCGCCGGTCTCGTCGACAAGCTGCGTCGCCGTACGGCCCGACTGCGACGGCTCGACGAGATCCTCGGCGGGACCGACACCTACCCCGTGTACGCGTCCGAGTTGTCGGCGACCCGGGCGCTCGTCGAACGGGGCGGCTACTCCGAGGCGACAGGCCGCGGTCTGCTCGGTGTGATGGCCGAGCAGGCGCAGCAGGCGGGCTGGGCCGCCTTGGACTCCGGGCAGATGGCGGGCGCGAACGCGCTGTTCCGCGAGAGCATGACCGCAGCGTCCGAGGCCGGCGAGCCGACCCTGATCGGGAACGCCCTGGCACTCATGGCCTATCATCGGGTGAGCACCGGCCGGTCTGGCACAACGGAGGCTGACGCGTCCTGCCGGGTCGTGGACGACGAAACCCCGGCTGCTGTCCGCGCGCTGCTGTACGAGCGGGCAGCGTGGGCGCACGCGGTCGCCGGATCGACGCACACCTCGCAGGTCGAGCAGGCCCTCGACAAAGCGCGGGAAGCGCTGGCGGGCGGCGCGGACGATACCCGGGACTGGGCACGGTGGGTCGACGAGACCGAGCTCCAGATCATGACGGGACGGTGCTGGAGCCAACTGCGACGACCCGATCGCGCCGTCCCCGCACTGGAATGGGCACTGGCCCGGTACGACGACGCACACGCCCGGGACAAGGCGCTCTACCTGACATGGCTGTCTGAGGCGCTCCTCGACTCCGGGGAGGTCACCGAGTCGGCCCGGATCCTGATCCGCTCCATCGACCTGGGGAGCGACGTGGCGTCCGCTCGGCCGCGGGCGCGGGTGACTGAGGTCGCCGAGCGTCTACGCCCGCACGCGAGCATCCCCGCCGTCGCCGAGACGATCGAGCGCGCGACTATGACGTCATCCGTGTGAGCCACTCCAGGTAGCCGGCCGAGCCGCCGTCGATGACGGTGTACGTCACCTCGGGGTTGTCCCATGGGTGTTGTTCGATGAGGTGGGTCTCCAGTTCGGCGTACCGGGCGCGGGTGGTGCGTAGGAACAACTGCCACTCTTCGCCGTCGCCGAGCTCGCCGAGATGCCAGAACACCGACCTGGCCGGGCCGATTACCTGACCGGACGCGGCGAGCTTGGCGCCGACCGCCGACTTGAGCAGCGTGATCGCGGCCTCGCGGCTGTCGGTGGTCGTGGACACCTGGAGATAGTCCGTCATGCGGGCGACCCTATCTGCGCAGAGCTATCCTGATAGGGCGTTCTTGCACCGAGCGCGACGACGCCCCGCCACCTCATCGCGTGTGAGGGGCGGGGCGTCGTCTCATCTCAGGGGCAGCGTCCACTGGACGCTCCGTCGGTCGGCCCTGTCGTCGCGGGCCGCTCGCCGCCACGGCCCGTTCGCCAAGGCAGGCTGCTGTCACCATCCGGCCACCTTCACGCACCATCACGCGGGGCACATCGAGGGCACATCGACCCGTGAATGTGCGTGATCCGGCGTGATGGTGTGTTAGGCATTTCGGCAGGTCAGTACACAATGCGTTCTATCTTCGCAGGTGATCCACTTGCTTGATGCAGAAGAGCGTGTACTGGGGGATGGACGAGGCGCCGCTCCCCTGGGGCGGGCGGCGCCTGACCGTCCGGGACGGTCAGGCGCCGGTGACCGGGGTGCGCAGGAGGGCGGCGACCTCGCTCTCGAACAGGACGCCCGGGTCCAGGCCCATCGAGGCGTAGTTGCCCTCGATCTCCAGCCTGACCAGGCCGTGCAGCCGCGACCACGTCACCAGCCCGCGCAGCGTGGTGGCGGGCGCGGCGCCCTCCGGCGCCCGGCCGCGTGCCCAGGCGTCGAAACCGGCGCCGAGGCCCGCCGGCCCCTCGTCGCCGGGAAGGCCGGCGAGCACGCCGTCCAGCACGGCCATCAGCTGCTGCGCCGCGGCGACGAGCTCCTCGGCGTGCGCGTCGTAGCCGGGGAACGGCGCGGCGAACAGCAGCCGGTAGCGGTGCGGCTGCGCGGTGGCCCAGCCGCGATAGGCGGCGGCGAAGTCGCGCAGCCGCTCACGCGGGCCCGGACCGGCCTTGGGGCCCGTGTCGGAGCCGGTGTCGGAGTCAGCCTCGGGCGCGACCGCTGAGGCGACCGCGGCGGTCAGATCGAGGTAGGCGTCGGTGACCAGCTCGGTGAACAGCGCGTCGCGGCCCGCGAAGTAGCGGTAGAGGGCCGGGCCCGACATGCCGAGCTCCTTGGCGATGGCGTTGACCGACACCGCCTGCGGCCCGCCCTCGGCGAGCTGCCGCAGCGCGATCGTCTTGGCCTCGTCCCGGACGTAGACCCGGAACCGGCCGCGGATGCCGCTCTCCGGCGCGAGCCCCATCGGCCCTCCTCGCGTGAGAAGTTCTCACGAAGGTTCTATCCTCAAGGGACGGCTCCGCATCCCGGTCAGGCGGGCTTGCGGGCCTCGATGAGGAAACGGGTGGTGCGCGCGCTGAACGGGCCCTCGGCCTCGATCAGCCCGTGCAGCTCGCGCAGCCGGTCGCGGTACCGGTCAACGGTGAACCCGGGGACCATCCAGACGACCTTGCGCAGGAAGTAGACCACGGCGCCGATGTCGCGGAACTCGGTGTGCAGCGACTCCGAGCGGAGATCGGCGACCTCCAGCCCCGCGGCCTCGGCCGCCGCGCGGGCCTCCCCGGGGTCCCGCCTGCCGCGCACCTCGGGCGGCTGCGGGCCGAGGAAGTACTCCACCAGCTCGAAGACGCTGGCCGGGCCGACCTGCTGCGAGAAGTACGTCCCGCCGGGCGCCAGCACCCGGGCGATCTCGTCCCACCAGGTGGTCACCGGGTGGCGGCTCACCACCAGGTCGAACACGCCGGACGCGAAGGGGAGCGGCGGCTCGTCGGCGTCGGCGACGACCGCGACCCCGCGCGGGCGCAGCAGCCGGGAGGCGCATTCGAGGTTCGGCGGCCAGGACTCGGTGGCCACGGCCAGGCGGGGCAGCGCGGGCACCCCGGCGAGGATCTCGCCGCCCCCGGTCTGGACGTCGAGCGCGGCGGTCGCGCGGGCCATCCGCGCGCCCATCGAGCGCGCGTACCCCCAGGAGGGCCGCTCTTCGGCCGCCCGGCCGTCCAGCCAGGAGAAGTCCCAGCCGTCGACGGGGACCGCCGCCGCCTCGGTGATCAGGTCGTCGAAGGTGCGTGTCATGCTCTGATCGTCCCAGCTCCCCTCCCGCCGCGACGCGAGAACCCGTTCGGCGCCTGGGGCGCGCGACCGCCTACCCTGGCGGCCCGACCCCGACGAAGGACCACCGTGGCCGTCTTCACCAGGTGACTCCAGGGGCGCCGGACCCCGTCTCCGGTGCCACAGGTGCCCGCAAGACCCCGGCTCTCAACGTCGCGCTGCCCTCGATCGGGGCGGATCTCGGCATCGGCCCGGCCGGGCCGACCTCCTCGCTGGCCGCGGGCTGCGCGCCCGCACTGCCCGTGCTGCTCGCGGCGCGCTTCGGGCAGGGCGCGGGTGAGGCGCTGGCCTCGCCGGCGGCGATGTTGCTGATCGTGCTGCTGTTCACCGACCCCGGCGAGCGGGCCGGGGCGCTCGGCCTGTGGGGCGCGATCTCGGGCCTCGGCCTCGTCGGCGGCGTCCTGCTGTCGGGGGCGCTGACCGAGCTGCTGCACTGGAGGTGGATCTTCTTCGTCAACCTCCCGGCGACCCTCGTCGTGCTCGCGGTGGTCCCGCGCCTGGTGCCGGCCGACGGCCCGCGCGGGGCCGTCCCGACCCGCGGGCCGGGCCGGGCCACGGCCCGGCCCGGCGCCCTCAGCCGGTGGGCCCGGTGCCGATGACGACGGTGGCGTACAGCTCCTCGCAGGTCGCCACCCGCGGCACCAGCCCGTCGCCGGCGACGATCTGGGCGGCGCGCGGCACCTGGCGCTCGCTCGTCTCGAACAGCAGGTGGCCGCCGGGCGCCAGCCACGCCACGGCGGCGGCGGTCACCCGCCGCAGCACCGCCAGGCCGTCCGCGCCGCCGTCGAGCGCGGTCCGCGCCTCGTGCTCGCGGGCCTCCGAGGGCAGCAGCCCCAGCTCGCCGGTGGGCACGTAGGGCACGTTGGCGAGCAGGATGTCGACACGGCCCCGCAGCGACGCGGGCAGCGGGTCGAAGAGGTCGCCCTCGTACACCCGCCCCCTGTCGCCGAGGTTGCGGCGGGCGCATCGCACGGCGGCGGGCGCGATGTCGGCGGCGTGCAGCTCGGCGAGGTCGGCCGCCTCGGCGAGCGCGAGGCCGAGCGCGCCCGCGCCGCAGCACAGGTCGACGGCGACGGCCCGGGGCGGTGCCAGCGCCGCGGCCTCGCCGACGAGGAACTCGGTGCGGCGCCGCGGGACGAACACCCCTGCGTCGACCTCGACGCGCAGGCCGCGGAACTCGGCCCAGCCGAGGACGTGCTCGAGGGGCAGGCCCCCGGCCCGCCGCTCGACCATGGCGCCGAGGTCGGCGGGGGTGGTGGCGGTGGAGACGAGGAGCCGGGCCTCCTCCTCGGCGAAGACGCAGCCGGCGGCGCGCAGCCTGGTGACGATGGCGGGCTCGGACAGGGACGGGACGGAGAATGACATGGGACCTTCCGGGATGCCTGCGGGCGCTCCCGCGGTCACCTGGTTCCGGTGGGCCGTACGTCCGTCGGGGAGGGGAGCACCCGGTCTGCTTGGGCGGTAACGGGTCTCACCTCCCCAGTCGTTCCACTGCTCGGAGCCGTGACGTTACCGGACTCCCGGCTCCGGGCGCGAAGTGCCCCGGGGGAACGCCGCCTAGCGCGCGGGGGCGTAGGTCCGCACCCCGCCGGTCTCGTGCGCGTCCAGGATGCCCTGGTCGGTGAGCACGTCCAGGTGCGCATCGATCTCCAGGACGGCCAGCATCTGGCTGAAGGGGTCGAGCTCGTCCAGCTTGCGCTGCCGGCGCGTCCACGGCATGCCCCGCGCCACCTCGAACGCCGTGCCGTTCCCGGCGCGGACCCGCTCGGCGGCCACGTCCAGCCGCGCCGCGTGGTGCTCGATCAGCTCGTCGATCCGGGTGTGCACGCTCGGCGTCACCGGCCCGTGCGCGGGCAGCAGCAGCGTGTCGGGCATGTCGCGGACCAGCCGCAGCGAGGCCAGGTAGCTGCGCAGGGGTTTGGCCTCGGGCTCGGTCTCCAGCCCGATCGAGGGGCTGATGTGCGGCAGCACGTGGTCGCCGGCGAACAGCAGCCCGGCGAACGCGTCCCGGAGCACCACGTGCCCGCGGGTGTGGCCGGGAGTGGCGAAGACGTCCAGGCCCCGGCGGCCCAGCACGACCCGCTCGCCGTCGTCCAGCCACGAGTCGGGCAGGGCGTGCGGCACGTTCCGCTCGCTCGCCTGGATGTCCATGGTCGCGATCCGGTCGGCGACGCCGTCCGCGCCGCAGCGGCGCAGCAGCCCGACCTGGCGGGGGTGCAGGCCGAGCGCCCGGTCGAACGCCTCGATGGACGGCCGCTCGCCGCGGCCGATCCGCACCCGGGTACCGAACGCCTCGCGCAGCGCGAGGGCCTGCGAGTAGTGGTCCCAGTGCGCGTGGGTGACCAGGAACTGCGAGACGTCCTCGAGCCGGTGCCCGAGGGTGCCCAGGGCCTTCTCCAGCGCCGTCCGGGTGTCGGGCATCGCCCAGCCGGAGTCGATGACGATCGGCCCGCTCTGGTCCTCGATGACGTACACGTTGACCGCGTGCAGCGAGGGGATGGGCAGCGCCAGCGGGATCCGGTGCACGCCCGCGGCGACCGGATGGGCGCCCGGCTCGGCCCAGTCGGCCGGCTGCTCCAAGACCGGTACCGCCACCGTCTGCCCCCTATTTCGTAGAATCACGTTCGGGCAGAACCTACTTCATCTCGTCACCCGGATTCGTGCCGGGGGCCTCTGACCGCCTCGGACGCGCCGTCGCGCGCCCGCTCGGCCCGCTCCAGCCGCCTGGCCGCGGCGTCCCTCCGGGTGACGGCCCGGTCGAGCTCCCGCCGTAGCCGCGCCACCTCCGCCGAGGCCGCGTCCGAGTCGTCCCGCGCCGAGGCGACCTTCTCCTCGCGCTCGGCCAGCCTGCGCTCGTCGCGCTCCCGTGCCGCGCGAGCCTTCCGGTCGTCCGCGCGGCCCGTGGGCTCGGACTCGCGGGCCGGACGCCGCGCCCGCCCCGTCGGCCTCTCCGCCCGTCCGGCGGGCTCGGCGGATCCGGCCCGTCCGGCGGGCCCGGCCGGAACCCCGGCGGGAACGAAGCCGCTGTGGCGGCGGGGCCGGGTGAGGCGGCCCTCCCTGACCTCGTCGGCGACGGACGCGTCCACGGTGGCGGCCTGGAGGGTGTCCTCCACCTCGCGGACGGCCGGGTCGCGCAGCGGGTGCCCGGCCTCTTCGGCCAGCCGTCCGGCCGTGCGGACCAGCAGCGCGACCAGTTCGCCGCGGCGCTGCTCCAGCCCGCCGATGGAGCCGCCGGACGCCCACGCCGAGCGCATCCCGGCTCCGGCCTCGAGCAGCCATCCGAGCTCCTCGCCCGCAGACCGCGACAGCAGGTTGACCGCCCAGGCGGACTGCGTCGGACGGCGCAGCGCCCCGATCCGCTTGGCCAGACCCGCGTCGCCGTCCCCGCGGGCCCGCTTGGTGAGGCGGGTCCGCGTTTCCATGAACGCGTCCGGGGTCACCCCGTAGAGCTCGTGCGCCGCGCTGGAGAAGTCCACGTCATGACCACTACCCAGGGTCCCGGACGAGCACCGCGTCCAGGACGAGGCCGAGCAGCCGCTCGGACCGGCCCGGGTCGCCCTGCACGGTGGACAGCGCGATGCCGACGACGAGCTGGATCACGTCGTCGCAGGACAGGTCCGGCCGGGCGGCGCCCGCCCGCTGGGCCCCTCCGAGCACCCTCTCCGCCGCGGCGCGGATCGTCGCGTGGCAGTCGAACCCGACGTCGAGCGGCTCGGCCATCATGGCGCCGCCCAGTCCGTGGTCGGTGCGGCCGTGCTCCAGCAGCGCCCGCATCCAGCCGGCCAGCGCCTCGCCGGGCGGGGCCGTGGTCAGGAGCTCGTCGGCCCGCCCGGCGAGGCGCTGGATGCGGTCGCCCAGCACCGCGGCCTGGAGCGTGCGGCGGGTGGGGAAGTGGCGGTAGAGCGTGCCGGGCCCGACCCCCGCCCGCTGGGCGATCTCGTTGAGGGACGCGTCGGGGCCCTCCTCGGCGAACGCCTCCCGCGCCACCGCGAGGACGCGGTCGCGGTTGCGCCGCGCGTCGGCGCGCAGTGGCCGCGCCGTGTCGCCGGCCGTCATCGCCCACCCCCTGGGTAGCCAATCGGAGAACTTCTCCGTATGGTAGCTCAGACAAACCGGAGAGGTTCTCCGGAACATTGGGCAACGAGGAGTCCGCGATGGGAAACCAGGAGGCCGGCCGCGTCGGCGTCTGGACGTTCGCGTTCGAGGGGCAGCCCGCCACCCGGGTCCGGGAGGCGGCGGCCGAGATCGAGGAGCTGGGCTACGGCGCGCTGTGGTTCGGCGAGGCGTTCGGCCGCGACTCGGTGGGGCAGGCGTGGCTGCTGCTGTCGGCGACGCGGCGGATCACGGTCGCGGCGGGCATCGCCAACATCGCCTTCCGCGACCCGATCGCGATGGCCACCGCCGAGCGCACCCTCGGCGAGGCGTTCCCCGGCCGCTACCTGCTCGGGCTCGGCGGGCACCGGGTCGACGACACCGTCCACGACTTCGACGGCTACCCGATGCCGGCCCGCGGCAAGGCGGTCGCCACGATGCGCGCCTACCTGGACTCGATGGACGCCGTCCCCCGGCACAGCCTGGCACCCGCCGCCGCGCCGCGCCGCGTCCTGGCCGCGCTCGGCCCGAAGATGCTCGCGCTGGCGGCGGAGCGGGTCGGGGGCGCGCACCCCTACTTCGTCCCGGTCGAGCACACCGCGCGGGCCCGGGAGATCATGGGGCCGGACGCGTTCCTCGGCGTCGAGCAGGCGGTCGTCCTGGACACCGACCGCGCCCGCGCCCGCGTGACCGCCCGCGAGCACGTCGCCGGGTACCTCGCGGTGGAGTCCCACCAGACGGCCAACGTCCGGCGGCTCGGCTTCGGCGACGAGGACATCGTGGGCGGCCCGAGCGACCGCCTCGTCGACGCCATCGTCGCCTACGGCGACGTGGACGCCATCCGCGCGCGGGTCGAGGACCAGCTCGCCGCCGGGGCCGACCACGTCTGCGTGCAGGTGCTGACGGCCGACCCGTCGGAGCTTCCGATGGCCGAGTGGCGCGAGCTGGCCCCCGCCCTCCTCTGAGGCGCGGCGGGGGAGGGCCGGATCAGCGGGGGACGCGGACCGCGGCGAACTGGGTGGCCTGCGCGACGAGGCGGTCCTTGCCGTCCCAGGCGTGGGCCACCTCGTCCATCCGGTCGCCCGCCACCTCGGTCGCGGTCATCCGCACCCGCACCGGGCCGGGCGCGGGCAGCCGCCGGATGTAGGCCCCGAACTGCACGGTCGGCGCCCAGCCCGGCAGCCCGAGGTCGTAGGAGACCGGCGGGACCGGGTCGAGCGCGACCAGCAGGCTGAGCGGGTCCCAGTCGGAGCCGTCGGCCAGCCGCTGCCATCCCGACACCGTGCCGCGGCGGCCCGGCTCGCCCGCGGCGAACCCGAGGTCGGCGGGGTTGAGCCGCTGCTCGACGACCTCCATCAGCGCCACCCGCAGGCCCGCGCCCGGCGCCTCGGGGGGCATCGGGAAGCAGTCCCGCTCGGGCGGGAGGTCGACGGGCTCGGAGGAGGTCCACCACGCCTCGCCCTCCTCCAGGAGGCCCTGCGTGATCAGCGCCTCCACGCAGGGCCGGCCGTCCTGGGACAGCCGGGCGCGGAGCTGGGTGGTGCCGCGGCCCGCCCGCAGCACCTCGACGGCCACGACCGCCGGCCCGGGGGCGGGCGGCTCGACGAACGCCCCGCCGATGGCGGTGAGGTGCGGATGCGCGACGCCGCTCGCCCGCGCCGCCGCGCGGCCGAGGACCGCCAGCAGGTAGCCCCCGTGCAGTTTGCCGCCGACGCTCCACTGCTCGTCCAGCGCGGCGTCGAACTCGTGGCCGTCCGCTCCCGTCCCCGCTCCGGTTCTCGGCTCGACCGCCGTGGCCGCGCTGAAGTCCGCCATTCCGCCCCCCCGTGTGCTCGATTCCGCCTGGTCAGTCTGCCACGACCCCGAACCGCCACGATGTCCCCTTCGTCCAGCCGGTGCCCGGTCCGAGGGGGCCTCCCGCCGTCCGGGGCGCGGCGGTCAGCGGGTGTCCAGGAACCGGTCGAGGACGCGGGTGCCGAAGCGAAGGCCCTCGACCGGGACCCGCTCGTCGACGCCGTGGAACATGCCCAGGTAGTCCAGGTCCGGGCCGAGGAGCAGCGGCGCGAAGCCGAAGCTGGTGATGCCGATCCGGTTGAACGACTTGGCGTCGGTGCCGCCCGCCATCACGTACGGGACGGGGCGCGCCGCCGGGTCCTCGGCGCGCAGCGCGCCCGCGAGCGCCGCGAACGTCGCCCCGGCGGGATCGGCCGCGGGCGCCTCCTCGTAGTTGATGAACTCGCGGGTGACCTTCGGGCCGAGCAGCCGGTCGACGGTGGCCAGGAACTCCTCGCCGGTGCCGGGCAGGTAGCGGCCGTCGACCTGCGCGGTCGCGGTGCCGGGGATGACGTTGACCTTGTAGCCGGCGTCGAGGCGGGTCGGGTTGGCCGAGTTGCGGATCGTCCCCTCGAACAGCCGCCCGACGCCGCCGAGGCGCCGCGCCTCCTCGTCGAGCCGGTCGTGGTCGATGGTGGTGCCGAGCGCGTCCGCCAGGCCCTCCAGCAGGGCCAGGACACCGGAGGTCAGCCGGACCGGCCACTCGTGGGCGGCGAGCCGGGAGACCGCGTGCGCCAGCTCGGCGACCGCGTTGTCGGGCGCGGGCTTGGAGCCGTGCCCGGCGGTGCCGCGCGCGGTCAGCCGCATCCACATGGTGCCGCGCTCGCCGGTCGCGATCGGATAGATCCGGGCGCCGCCGGCGTCGACGCTGAACCCGCCCGATTCGCTGATCGCCTCGGCGCAGCCGGTGAACAGCCCCCGGTGCTCGCGCGCCACGTACCGCGAGCCGTAGTCGCCGGTGCACTCCTCGTCGGCGAGGAAGGCCAGCACCAGGTCGCCGCGGGTGCGGCGGCCCTCGCGCAGCCGCTGCCGGACGGTCGCCAGCGTCATCGCGAGCGTGCCCTTCATGTCGACCGCGCCGCGGCCCCACACGCATCCGTCGCGGACCTCGCCGGAGAACGGGTGCATGCTCCACTCGCCCGGGTCGGCGGGCACCACGTCCAGGTGCCCGTGCACGAGGAACGCGGGGTGGGACGGGTCGGTGCCCGGGATCCGGGCGAGCGTGCTCGCCCGGCCGGGGGCCGACTCGACGACGGCGGCCTCCGCTCCGACCTCGTCCAGCAGCGTCGCGACGTACTCGGCCGCTGCCCGCTCGCCGCGCGCCTCGCCCTCGCCCTCGTTGGTCGTGTCGTGGCGGATGAGGGCGGCGCAGAGCTCCGTCACCTCGTCGACGGCCGTCGGCGGAACGGACATCTCGGGCCGGGACATTCGGTCGCCTTTCGCAGGGTTCCTTTAATTGCCGGGCGCGCTGACCTCTGTCAACGAATGATCACGATGGTATCGATCCGGTGACGGTTCGTTCAGGTGCGTACCGAAATCGGGCCGGTGGCACGACAGTGCCTGAACAGCGCGGGCCGCGTCGTGGCCGGCGGGCAGCGGAGGAGAAGCATGACCAGCCTCAGGGGAACGGGCCGGCGGGCCGCGGGGTTCGCCGCGGTCGCGTTGACGGCGTCGCTCGGATTGTCGGCCTGCGGCGGCGGGTCGACGTCGTCCGACGGCACTTTCACCGCGGGCCATTCGGAGCCCGACCACCTGGTCCCGGGCAACACCACCAGCAGTTACTCCTTCGACGTCCTGAGCGGGCTGTTCGACAACCTGGTCGGGCTCAGCAAGGACGGCAAGCCGGTCAACCTGGCGGCGCAGTCGCTGGAGAGCGACGACCAGAAGGTCTGGACGATCAAGCTCCAGCCCGGCCGCACCTTCCACAACGGCGAGCCGGTCGAGGCGTCCAACTTCGCCGACGCGTGGAACAACGCCGCCTACGGGCCCAACGCCTACGAGGCCAACGAGTACTTCTCGCACATCAAGGGGTACGCCGAGATCAACCCCGAGGACCCCAAGGCCAAGCCGAAGAGCGACAAGCTGTCGGGGCTCGAGGTGGTCGACGCGACCACGCTGAAGGTCACGCTGAACGACAGCTTCAACCAGTTCCCGCTGCTGCTGACCTACCCGGCGTTCGCGCCGATGCCGAAGGCGGCGTTCAAGGACGCCGGGGCGCTCAAGAAGTTCGACGACCACCCGATCGGCAACGGCCCGTACCAGATGAGCGGCGACTGGGAGCGGAACAAGCAGGTCAAGCTGGTGCCGTTCGCGGCCTACAAGGGATCGCGCAAGCCCCAGAACAAGGGCTACACCTGGAAGAGCTACTCCAGCGCCGACACCGCCTACACCGACCTGCGGGCCGGCCGGCTCGACGTCCTCCAGACCATCCCGGCGGCCAAGGTCCCCGAGGCCAAGCGGCTGCTCGGCGACCGGTTCCTGCCCCGCAAGATGGGCACCATCGACTACCTCGGCTTCCCGCTGTTCGACGACCGGTTCGGGAACCCCGACCTGCGCAAGGCGATCTCGATGTCCATCGACCGCCAGGGCATCAACAAGGCGGTCTACAACGGCGACTACATCCCCGCCGACTCGCTGCTCCCGCCGATCATCGAGGGGCACCGCCCGAACGCCTGCGGTGACCTGTGCGCCTACAACCCGGCCAAGGCCAAGGAGCTGTTCGAGAAGGCCGGCGGGTTCAAGGGGTCGCTGGAGCTGTACTTCTCCAACGCGCAGCCGACCTATTACCAGTGGATGCAGATCGTCGCGAACTCGCTGAAGCAGAACCTCGGTATCAAGGACGTCCAGTTCCGGCAGGTCCCCTCCTCGGACTACTTCTCGATGCTGTCGGCGCACGAGGAGAAGGGCCCCTACCGGCAGAACTGGGAGGCCGACTACCCCAGCGCCCAGAACTACCTCGAGAGCATGTGGGGCATCGGCAACAAGATGACGTGGAAGAACAAGGAGTTCGACGGCTTCATCGCCAAGGGCAACCAGGCGCCGAGCGGGGCCGAGGCGGTCAAGTTCTACAACCAGGCCGAGGACGTGGCGCTGCGCGAGATGCCGATGATCCCGCTGTGGACCTGGGCCGGGCAGGGCGGCCGGTCCGAGAAGGTGGGCAACGTCACCATCACCGCGTACGCCACCGGGCTGCTCGCCAACGAAGTGACGGTGAAGTAGCCCCCGATGTGGCGCTACGTCCTACGGCGCCTGCTCCAGGCGATCCCCGTCTTCATCGGCACCACGCTGCTGATCTACCTGCTGGTGTTCGCGCTGCCGGGCGACCCGATCCAGGCGCTCGCGGGTGACAAGCCGGTCCCGGAGAACGTGCTGAACACGCTCCGGGACCGGTACAACCTGAACGACCCGGTGCTGGTCCAGTACGCCAAGTACATGTTCGGGCTGTTCCAGGGCGACCTCGGCGAGAACTACACCGGCCAGAAGGTCTCGGAGATGCTCAGCGGGCGCTGGGTGGTGACGGCGCAGCTCGCCCTCACCGCCTGGACGTTCGAGCTGGTCGTCGGGATCGCGCTCGGCGCCTGGGCCGGGCTGCGGCGCGGCAGGCTCGCCGACACCCTGGTGCTCGGCGGCACCACGCTGCTGATCGCGGTCCCGGTGTTCGTGCTCGGCTACACCGCGCAGATCGTGTTCGGGCTCAACTGGAAGATCTTCCCGTCCGCGGGGACCGACCAGGGCTGGCCGGTGAGCTACCTGCTGCCCGGCATGGTGCTCGGCTCGCTCGGCCTGTCGTACGTGGCGCGGCTGACCCGCACCAGCCTGGCCGAGAACCTGCGCGCCGATTACGTGCGCACCGCGCGCGCCAAGGGCCTCGGCCGGACCCGGGTGGTCGGGCGGCACGCGCTGCGCAACTCGCTGATCCCGGTGGTGACCTACCTCGGTGTGGACTTCGGCTCGCTGATGGGCGGCGCGATCGTCACCGAGGGCATCTTCAACCTGCCCGGCGTCGGGCAGCAGGTGTTCCAGTCGATCCAGCTCAAGGAGGGGCCGGTGGTGGTCGGAGCGGTCACCCTGCTGGTCCTGATCTTCCTGCTGGTCAACCTGATCGTGGACCTGCTGTACGGCTGGCTCGACCCGAGGATCCGGTACGAGTGACCAAACACAAGGAAGTGGATCCGACCGGGCCGGCCGGTGCTGCCCCCGCCCCCGCGCCCGGCGCGGGAGCCGGCGCGCCCGGCACCAGCGCGGCGGCCGTCGCGGAGGCGGGCGGGACGGTCGGCGGGCAGGCGGCGTCGCTCTGGCACGACGCGTGGCGGGAGCTGCGCGGGCGCTGGGTGTTCTGGGGCTCGCTGGTGATCCTTGCGCTGGTCGCCGCGATGGCGCTGTTCCCCAGCCTGTTCACCGGCCGGGGCGTCAACCAGGGCTGCGACCCCAACCTGTCCAAGCTCGGCCCGTCCGGCGACCACTGGTTCGGCACCGACCTGGCCGGCTGCGACTACTTCTCGCACGTCGTGCACGGCGCCCGGCCCACCCTGCTGATCGGCGTCGCGGTCACGCTGTTCGCGTTCCTGATCGCGCTGGTGTTCGGGATGCTGGCCGGCTACTACGGCGGGCCGCTGGACGCGCTGATCGCCCGGATCACCGACGTGTTCTTCGGGCTGCCGTTCGTGCTGGGCGCCACCGTCATCCTGGTCGCCTTCCCGAGCCACGGGCCCGGCGCGATGACGCTGGTGCTGGTGCTGCTCGGCTGGACCACCATGATCCGGATCATGCGGGCGCAGGTGATCGCGGTCCGGGACGCCGACTACGTGCAGGCCGCCCGGCTGCTCGGCGCGTCCGACCGGCGGATCATGACCCGGCACATCCTGCCGAACGCGATCGCCCCGGTGATCGTGGTGGCCACCCTCAACGTCGGCAACGTGATCGCGGGGGAGGCCACGCTGGACTTCCTCGGCGTCGGCCTCCAGTACCCGCAGGTGTCGTGGGGGCTCCAGCTCAACCTGGCGCAGTCGTACTTCGTCGACCACCCGCACCTGCTGCTGTTCCCCGCGGTGTTCCTGTCGGCCACGGTGCTGAGCTTCCTGATGCTCGGCGACGCGGTCCGCGACGCCCTCGACCCGAAACTACGGTAGGCAATGGAGCTGACGAAGGAGCCGGACGCCGTCCCGCCGCCGCGCGACGCCCCCGAGGACGGCCACCTGCTGGAGGTGGACGACCTGCACGTGGAGTTCCGCGTGCGCGGCCGGGACGTCCAGGCGGTCAACGGCCTGTCCTACACCCTCGCCGAGGGCGAGACCGTCGCGATCCTTGGGGAGTCGGGGTCGGGCAAGAGCGTCGCCGCCCAGGCCGTGATGGGCATCCTGGACACCCCGCCCGCCCGGGTCACCCAGGGGTCGGTGCGGCTGCGCGGCGAGGAGTTGCTCGGGCTGCCCGAGCGCCGCCGCCGCGCGTTCCGCGGCGACCGGATCTCGATGATCTTCCAGGACGCGCTCAGCGCGCTCAACCCCGTCTTCACCGTCGGCGACCAGATCACCGAGATGTACCGGGTGCACCGCGGCCTGCGCCGCAAGCCGGCCCGGGACAAGGCCGTCGAGCTGATGGAACGGGTCAGGATCCCCTCGGCCCGGCAGCGGCTCGGCGACTACCCGCACCAGTTCTCCGGCGGGATGCGGCAGCGCATCATGATCGCGATGGCGCTGGCGCTGGAGCCCGACGTGCTCATCGCCGACGAGCCGACCACCGCGCTCGACGTCACCGTCCAGGCGCAGATCATGCGGCTGCTCGCCGAGCTCCAGGACGAGCTGCGGATGGGCCTGGTGCTGATCACCCACGACCTCGGCGTCGTCGCGGGCGTCGCCGACCGCATCGTGGTGATGTACGCCGGGTCGGTCGCCGAGCAGGCCCCCGCCCGCGAGCTGTACGCCCGGCCCGCGCACCCCTACACCGCCGGGCTGCTGGCCTCGGTGCCCCGGCTGGACCAGCGCGGCGGGCCGCTGGTGCCGATCAAGGGCGCGCCGCCGGACCCGGCCGCGCTGCCGCCCGGCTGCCCGTTCCGGCCGCGCTGCCCCCGGGCCGAGGCGGTCTGCGCCGCCGAACGGCCGCCGCTGGTCACGGTCGGTCCCGGGCACGCCGCCGCCTGCCATTTCGCCGAGGAGGTCCACGGTGCTTGCTGACCCGCCGATCCTCCAGGTCGAGGGCCTGGTCAAGCACTACCCGGTCACCCGCGGCGTGGTGGTCAAGCGCGAGGTGGGCCGGATCAAGGCCGTCGACGGCGTCGACCTCGAGCTGCGCCGCGGCGAGACCCTCGGCGTGGTCGGCGAGTCGGGCTGCGGCAAGTCGACCCTCGCCAAGCTGCTGCTGGCCGCCGAGCGCCCGACGGCCGGGACGGTCCGGTTCGACGGCCGCGACATCTTCACCCTCCCCAAGGGCGAGCTGCGGGCGCTGCGCCGCCGCGTCCAGATGGTGCTCCAGGACCCCTACTCCTCGCTCAACCCGCGGATGACGGTCGGCGACATCGTCGGCGAGCCGTTCGCGATCCACCCGGAGGTCGCGCCCAAGGGGGAGCGCCGCGCCC
This sequence comes from Actinomadura xylanilytica, assembly GCF_030283145.1. GTDB lineage: Bacteria > Actinomycetota > Actinomycetes > Streptosporangiales > Streptosporangiaceae > Spirillospora > Spirillospora xylanilytica. The sequence continues at coordinate 147,024 of NZ_JASNWE010000006.1, read as the reverse complement.
GCGTGCAGGAGCTGCTGGAGCTCGTCGGGCTCGACCCCGGCCACGTCAGCCGCTACCCGCACCAGTTCTCCGGCGGGCAGCGGCAGCGGGTCGGGATCGCCCGCGCGCTGGCGCTGCGCCCCGAGGTGATCGTCTGCGACGAGCCGGTGTCGGCGCTGGACGTCTCGGTGCAGGCCCAGGTGATGAACCTGCTCGGCGACCTCCAGCGCGAGCTGGGCCTGGCCTACGTGTTCATCGCGCACGACCTGGCCGCCGTCCGGCACATCTCCGACCGCATCGCGGTGATGTACCTCGGCAAGGTGGTGGAGACCGGCGACCAGTCCCGCATCTACGAGCACCCGACCCACCCCTACACCCAGGCCCTCCTGTCGGCGGTGCCGGTCCCCGACCCCGAGTTCGCGGGCTGGGCGGACCAGATCACGCTGGAGGGCGAGCCGCCGTCCCCGCTGGACCCGCCGTCCGGCTGCCGCTTCCGCACCCGCTGCTGGAAGGCCGCCGACATCTGCGCGGAGGAGGAGCCGGCGCTGGAGGCCAGGGAGGGCTCGGCCCATCCGAGCGCCTGCCACTTCGCCGCCGAGGAGACCCTGACCGCCTAGCCCCGAGGGTTCCGTAGGGTGGGGACATGGCACGCAAGAAGGACATGGCCGCGCCGCCGCCCGTCCGCTACGAGGTCGCCGGCGGAGAGGCCGAGCTACTGCGCGACTCCGAGCGCGAGGGCGGCTGGATGCTGTGCGTGGGCGGCGTGCCGCAGTCCTACGTCGACCTCGCCGACCCCACCCACCTCGACTTCGAGTACATGCGGCTGATGGGCGACCTGGCCGACTGCCTCGGCCCGCCCGGCGCACCGCTCGACGCGGTGCACGTCGGCGGGGCGGGCTGCACGCTGCCCCGCTACATCGCCGCGACCAGGCCGGGCTCCCGGCAGGTGGTGCTGGAGCCGGACGCCGAGCTGGTCCAGGTCGTCCGCGAGCGGCTGCCGGTCAAGCACGTGCCCGGCCTCAAGATCCGCATCACCGACGGGCGCACCGGGCTCGCGGCGGTCCCCGACGGGGCCGACGACCTGGTGGTGCTGGACGCCTTCGCCGAGGCGTCGATGCCGGTCGAGCTCGCCACCCGCGAGTTCGTCCTGGACGTCGAGCGGGTGCTGCGGTCGGGCGGCGCCTACATGGTCAACGTCGCGGACGGGTTCCGGCTGCCGTACGCGCGCCGGGTGGCCGCGACCGTGCGCTCGGTGTTCCGGCACACGCTGCTGCTCGCCGACCCGGGCGTGCTGCGCGGCCGGCGGTTCGGCAACCTGATCGTCGCCGCGTCGCACGCGCCGCTGCCGTCCGCCGAGCTGGGCCGCCGCGCCGCCGGCGGCATCGCGCGGGCCCGCCTGGTGGAGGGCGGCGACCTCGCCGCGTTCTGCGGCGGGGCCGCGCCGCTGCACGACGGTGAGGAGATCACTGCCCCCGTCCCGCCGCCGCAGGCGTTCGGCCGCCCATGACGGCGCGCCGGGCGTCGCCGAGATCGACGGTGACCGGATCGTCGCGATCCGCACCGTGCTGAACCCCGGCAAGCTCGCGTACGCCGCGCGGACACTGCCGCGTCCAGCGGAGCCGTCCGGTCCCTGCTGACGGCGGGAAGGAGCCGTGGCCCCGGCCACCCGTCCGGAATTGGCGTCCGAGCGCGGTATCTGGACGCCCGATATCGATGCGGCCGGCCGCTGCGATTGCGGCGGAATTGCATTCCCGGCGCGCCCCAGGCACGTGTCCGTGGGCATATCGGTCTCATCGGGCCGTTGTATGTCCCATAATCGAGCGATGGAGTCGTCCACCCGAATTCTGATTCTCGGCATGGATTCGTCGGGGAGAATTCTCCAGTTCGACCGCAACGCGGCGGGGGTCCTGGCCGCGAACCCGGACGAGCTGCTGGGGGCCCGGCTTGACCAGGTGATCGAGGGCGCGCTGGAACCGCTGCTGGAGGCGGTGCGGGCCGAGCGCGAGCGCACCGCCATGCTCACCGTCCGCACCGCGTCGGGGGCGGCCCTCGACGCGGTGGTGACCGTCCACCCGATGAGCGGCGGCGCCCCCGACCTCGCCGCGCTCGCGGTGATCCGGGTGCCGGTGCCGCTCGCCGACCGGTTCCTCGATCCGGCCGTCATCCGCCGCGCGCTGCTCGACGACGCGCTGCCCCGCATCGGCGCCACCCTCGACCTCGACCTGCTGGCCCGCGGGATGATGGACGTGCTCGTCCCGCACTTCTGCAACTCCGGTGCGCTCCTGCTGCTGGAGAGCCTGGTCGACGACGACCAGCCGCCCGGGTCCGGCGGCGAGCGGCCGCTGCGCCGGATGGCCATCGGGTTCGACGACGGCGACCCGGCCTGGGACGCTACCTTCCCCACCGGCGAGACCCTCGCCTACCCGGCCGGCACCCCCTACGTGCGGTGCATCGAAGGCGGGGAGCCGGTGCTGACCGGGCTCGGCGGCGACGGCGCGGCGCGGATCGCCGCCGACTGGCGCCGCCCGCCGGTCGCCGACCTGCTCAAGGGCGCCTCGCTGCTGCTGCTGCCGATCACCGCGGACGGCACGGTGCTCGGCTTCTTCGTGTGCACCCGCACCATCGCGCACCGGCCGTTCGACGCCTACGACGTCGAGATCGGGATGGAGTTCGCGTCCCGGGCGGCGATCTTCATCGAGAGCGCCCGCCGGTACGGCCGCGAGCGCGCGACCGCGCTCACCCTCCAGCGCAGCCTGCTGCCGACCGGGCTGTCGGCGCCGTCGCCGGTCGAGGTGCACCACCGCTACCTGCCCGGCAGCCGGCTGATCGAGGTCGGCGGCGACTGGTACGAGTCGATCGCGCTGCCCGGCGCCCGCGTCGCGCTGGTGGTCGGCGACGTCGCCGGGCACGGCGTGCGGGCCGCGGTGACGATGGGCCGGCTGCGCACCGCCATCCACACGCTCGCCGGGTTGGAGCTGCCGCCGGCCGAGGCCCTGGAGCGGCTCGACTCGCTGATGCGGACCCTGGGCGAGCGCGAACCGCACTTCGCCACCTGCGCCTACGTCGAGTACGACGCGGTCACCGGACGCTGCGAGGTGGCCAGCGCCGGGCACCTGCCGCCGCTGCTGGCCCCGCCGGACGCCGACGCCGCCTACCTCGACGTGCCGCCCGCGCCGCCGCTCGGCGTCGGCGACGGCCCGGTGTCCAGCCGCGAGTTCACCGTGGAGGACGGCACGCTGCTGTTCCTCTACACCGACGGCCTGGTGGAGAACCGGGCCCGCGACATCGACGACGGCCTGGCCCGGCTGCGCGACACGTTCGCGCGGGGCGCCGCCGCCCGCCCCCTGGAGGAGCTGTGCCAGGCCGCGCTGGACGGCGTCTACGACGACCAGCACCGTGACGACATCGCGATGCTCGTCGCCCGCCTGCACCGCATCCCCGCCGACCAGCACGCGTCCTGGGAGCTGCCCGCAGACCCGGCCGCGGTCCGCCGGGCGCGCGGGCTGATCCGCGACCGGCTGTCCCGCTGGGGGCTGGACGAGATGGCCGACTCCACCGTCCTGCTCGCCTCCGAGCTGGTCACCAACGCGATCCGGCACACCGGCGGCCGGATCACGCTGCGGCTGGTCCGCGAGGGCGGGCTGGTCTGCGAGGTCTTCGACTCCTCCGACGGGCGCCCGCGCATCCGCCACCACGACGACGCGGGCGCGGCCGAGACGGGCCGCGGCCTGCACGTGGTCGGACGGCTCGCGCAGCGGTGGGGCGTCCGGCGCACCGCCACGGGCAAGGCCGTGTGGTGCGAGCAGGCGCTCCCGTAGCAGCCGGTTCCGCCGCTCCGGCCGCATCCGGCCTCCCGGGCGGACGGGCGCGGGTCAGCGCAGGACCGAGATGTGCACGTGGTCGTAGTGGTTCTGGGTGAGGCTGCCGCGGTCCTCCATCGGCCGCCAGCCGCCGCCCCGCACGTTCCAGATGTGCTGCCTCCAGATGACGTAGGAGATGCCGAGGCGCCGCGCGTTGCCGATGGCGTACGCGGCCACCTGGTCGCCGTGCCGCCGCGCGCCCGCGCTCGGCATCCGGCCCGCGGTGCTCTCCATGAAGTCGCAGGCGCGGCCGACGCCGTGGTCCTGCGGATCGCCCGCGCCCCGGTAGCAGCCGATGGTGGGGAACGGGCCGAACATCCCGTCGACGGCCAGCACCACGGCGCGCATCGTGGGCGTCATCATGTTGCCGCTGACCGGTGAGCGCGCCCCGCTCGCCCCGTCGGGCCGTCCGGTCACCTTCGGCGGCGCCTTGGGTCGCGCGGCCTTGGCGGGGGCGGTGCGGGCCCCCGGCAGCACGGCGACCTTCGTCCCGCGCGGCAGGATGGCCTTGAGGGTCTTGGCGAGCTTGCCCGCGTCGGCCTTGGGGGCGCTCAGCACCAGCCCGTTCCCGTCCGGCATGCCGAGGGCGCGGGCCTGGGCCCGGGAGACGACCGCGTCGACGTCGCCGATGCCCATCGTGGCGTAGGCGCCGACCCGCACCTGTCCGGGCCGGGAGCTGCTGCCCGCGGGCACCACCTGGCCGAGCGGCATCGAACCGTCCCGGCTCAGGTCGAACGACACGGCGAGGCCGCCGGTCGCTACGGTCTGCCAGAGCTGGTCGGACTCGGCGGTCTGCTGGGGCGCGAAGGCCCGGAACGTGGACGGGTCGACGCCGAGCAGCCCGACCTGCCGCCCGCCGACCTGCGCGCGGGCCGCGTCGACGACCGCGACGCCCGCCACGCCCTTGATCCGGCCTGCCCGCGCCACCACGGCCGGCGTCAGCGGGGCGGTTCCGGCGATCAGCACGTGCGGGGTGAGCCGCCGGGTGAGCGGTGCGACCGCGGCGGGCGGGGGAGCGGGCTCCCGGGCCACCGAGACCAGCCCGCCCCGGTCCTCGGGACGGGCGCCGCCGGTGTCGTCCACCCGGCCCGAGACGATCACCGCGACGTCGACGGCCAGCGTGATCGCGACCGCCGCGGCCACCACCGCCGGCAGCGCCTTGCCGCGGCGCCTCCTGCCGCCCCGTCCGCCGCGTCCGCCGCGCCCGTCCGCCGCGTCCCTGCCCCCGCGCATCCGCACTTGGTCGCCGACCCCTTCGAAGCGTGATCCGGCCACGGCGGAACCGCGACCGGCGGAGTGAGGGGCGGGCTCGGCTCCGTTCGATCCTCTGCGCGGCATCCTAGACAGCGCCGCGGACGGTGGCCAGCCGGGCCCGGCGGCCGGATCGCGCGGCGGCGCCTCCGCGGCGCCATGAGTCGGTAATCAGTAAATCTCCGCTAAAGCGCGGAATCCGATGAAATTCTTCGATTTCTCGGCCAATTTTGATGCACTTACTTCGGAAATTCGTCGCCCGTCTGGTGACATGACCGATACCCGTGCGAGAGATTTCACACTGAAAAGGCGACGGAATTATTCAAGTGCGGGATCCTTGTCCCGGGCGGCCGTGGTCGCGGCTAGCCGACCTCCCCGCAGGACGCCCGGTCAGATGGGCCCCGACCCATCCAAACCCGGAACAAGCAGGAGGAACGCGTGCGACAGAGCATCCGAGCAACACTGATCAGCACGGCGATGGCAGCCGCCGTCGTCACGGGAATGGGCATGACGCCCGCGACGGCGAGCACCGTTCCGGCGCGCCAGGCGGCCGTGCAGAGTTCGACCGTGGCCGCCCCCGCGGCCCGCGTCGACCACTACGCCAAGGGAAAGGTGACCTCCCGCGGCAGGCTGGCGATCCGCGCCATGCCCACCACCCACTCCAGGCGCCTGGGCTGGCTGCGGTCGGGCCAGATCGTCGATATCAAATGCTGGACCTGGGGCGAGTCGGTCAAGGGCGACCGCAGATGGTACCGGCTCGGCATCTCCACCAAGGAATGGGTCGCGGGCCGGTACATCCGGATCGTGAAGGGCAAGGTCCCGCACTGCTAGACGATGTCCTCACGCCTCACCGGCCGGCCGAGGCTCCAGGCCGGTGACCTGCCGCCGGGCCGACGGCCCGCCGGCGGTGACGAGGACATGGCCTCCGGCGCGCTTCCCGCGCCGGAGGCCGCGCCCCGGACGCTGTGATCACCCGTCCGTGAGGTGCCGGGCCCGGTCTCCGCCCCGCTGCGATGTATTGGCATCCGCAGTGTCGATCGGCCGCGGACACGGGTATTCACCAGAAATGGGCGCCCGGAGCATCGCCATGCCGGGAATCTCCTTCTATGCTTTTCGGTGAAGTCGACCTTCGTACCCGTGTGCCCGAAGGAGTTGTCGTGCCCCATATCCCCCTGAACAGCGACGCAGTCGGGATCGGCTCCCTATTCGAATACCGGCCCGAGACCGCCCGGCCCATGTCCGAGCTGGCCGAGATCCTGCTGCGCGGGCCGAGCACGCTGAGCCGCGGCGAACGGGAACTGATCGCCTCCTACGTCTCCCGGCTCAACGACTGCGACTTCTGCACCTCCTCGCACGCGGCGTTCGCGGCGGCCCAGCTCCCGGAGGGGATGCCGCTGGTGGACCAGGTCCGCGCCGATGCTGCCAGCGCCCCGATACCGGACAAGCTGAAGGCGCTGTTGCAGGTGGCGGCCGCCGTCCAGCGCGGCGGCAAGCACGTGCAGGACGAGGACGTGGCCGCCGCCCGGAAGGCCGGCGCGACCGACATCGAGATCCACGACACGGTCCTCATCGCCGCGGCGTTCTGCATGTTCAACCGCTATGTCGACGGCCTGGCGACCACCGTCCCGAAGGACCCGAGCGGTTATGTCTCGGCCGCCGACGTCATCGTGAGCGCCGGCTACCTGGGCCTCCTGGGGCAGGGGGACGAACAGCCCGCCTGACGCGGGCGAGTGACGCGCGAACGCCCTCCGCGCCAATGCCGGTTCCCAACTCGCGGCGCGGCGCTTCGCAATTCGGCCGCTAATGAATCCGCGCCGGTGTTCGGCCGTAATCGGCCGGACCTGCTCCCGCCCGAAGGTGATGGGCGCCGGCCACCGGCGCCGACACGGCACCGTTCGCGACACCGGTCCCTCGCCGCCGAGCGGCGGGGCGTGACCGGGCGTCCTGCTGCCGTTCCCGACGGCGGATCGCGCTCCGCATGCTCGGAGATGCCGCGGTGATCGCGGACGGGCAGGGTGGGGGACGGGCGGCGTTCGTCGCCGGCCCCGGGAACACGCCGCCGAGCGGGGAAGGAGGGGCGGTGAGCACTTCGGAGGTCGATTTCGTTCCGGTTCCGGTGCCGCGGCCGAACGGGAGGGCGGCCGGGGCCCGGCCGGCACCGCCCGCCGCGCCACCGGAGACCGCCCGGACCATGGCGGGCCTGCGCGAGCAGCGCGAGCGGCTGAGCGCCGCCACGATCGCCGGGCGCGAGGAGGCGGTCGAGCGGCAGCACGCGCTCGGCAAGCGGACCGCCCGCGAGCGGCTCGACCTGCTGCTGGACGCGGACTCGTTCGTCGAGATCGAGATGCACCGGCGGCACCGCGCCCGCGGCATGAAGATCAGCGAGAACCGGCCGGCCACCGACGGCGTGGTCGCCGGATCCGGCACGGTCCACGGCCGCCGGGTGTTCGTCTACGTCCAGGACTTCACCGTGTTCGGCGGGTCGCTCGGCGAGGCGCACGCCGAGAAGATCCACAAGGTGATGGACCTGGCGCTGGCGAACGGCGCCCCCCTCATCGGGCTGAACGACAGCGGTGGTGCCCGGATCCAGGAGGGCGTGATGTCCCTGAACGGGTACGGCGGGATCTTCTACCGCAACGTCCAGGCGTCGGGGGTGATCCCGCAGATCAGCGTGGTGCTCGGGCCGTGCGCCGGGGGCGCGGCCTACTCGCCCGCGCTGACCGACTTCACCTTCATGGTGCGGGACACCGCGCATCTCTACCTGACCGGACCCGACGTGGTCGAGGCGGTCAGCGGCACGCGGGTCACGCACGCCGAGCTCGGCGGGGCGGAGGTGCACGGCGGCCGGTCGGGCGTGGCCACGTTCGTCCACGACGACGAGGAGACCTGCCTGGAGGAGGTGCGCTACCTCGTGTCGCTGCTGCCCGCCAACAACCTGGAGCCGGCGCCCGCCGGCGGGTCGTGCGGCGCGACGGCCGACCGGAGGCCGCGGCTGGCCGAGATCGTGCCGGTCGAGCCGAACCGGCCGTACGACATGCGCGAGGTGATCGCCGAGATCGTCGACGAGGAGGACTTCGTCGAACTGCACGAGGGTTGGGCGAAGAACGTGATCTGCGCGCTCGCCCGCATCGACGGCGAGGTCGCGGGTGTGGTCGCCAACCAGCCGATGGTGCTGGCCGGGGTGCTGGACGCGGACGCGGCGCAGAAGGCGGCGCGGTTCGTGCGGTTCTGCGATGCGTTCGGGATCCCGCTGGTGACGCTGGTGGACGTGCCGGGGTTCCTGCCGGGCGTCGACCAGGAGCACGCGGGGGTCATCCGGCATGGCGCCAAGCTGCTGTACGCCTACTGCGAGGCGACGGTGCCCCGGGTGCAGGTGATCGTCCGGAAGGCCTACGGCGGCGCGTACATCGTGATGGACTCCCGGTCGGTCGGCTGTGACCTCTCGCTGGTCTGGCCGACCAACGAGATCGCGGTCATGGGCGCGGAGGGCGCGGTGAACGTGCTGTTCCGCCGGGAGCTGGCCGCCGCGGCCGATCCCGCGGGGCTGCGCGCGGAACTCATCGCCGAGTACTCCGACCAGCTCATGCACCCGTACTACGCCGCCGAGCTGGGACTGGTGGACGACGTGATCGATCCGGCGGACACGCGCGCGGCGGTCGCCCGCGGCCTGGCCATGCTGCGGGAGAAGCGGCGGGCCGGCCCGCAGCGCAAGCACGGCAACATCCCGCTGTAGCGGGGCTCACCTCGCCGCGGTGGCCATCGCCGCGGCGACCTCCTGGGCGAAGCGCGCAGCGGAGGCCGCCACCGAGGCGGCGGCGTCGTCGTGGGCGTCCCCGGCCCCGGCCATCAGCGAGACCAGTTGGGACTCGAAGCAGTGGTCGGCGTCGTACGGGCCGATCAGGTACGCGCCCAGCTCCAGGGTGATCAGCCCGTGCGTCGCGCTCCACATGTGGTGCGCGACCAGCTCGGCGTCCGCGGGCCGGAACCGTCCCGCGGAGATGCAGCGGCCCGCGCACTCGACGATGGTGCCCAGCGTGTAGCGCCCGTGGCGGCGGTCGGCCTCGCTCAGGGTGAAGCCGCTCGGTGCCGCGCCGCCGAACATCACCGCGTACAGGTGCGAGTTGGCCAGCGCGTTGTGCCGGTACGCACGGCCGAGCAGCGCGAGGTCGGCCACCGGGTCCGCGGTGGCGCGCACCTGCGTGAGATGGCGCTGGAGCCGGGCGAAGCCCTCGTACACCATCTCCCGCACGAGCTCGCCCATCGAGCCGAAGTGCGTGTAGACGACCATCGTCGAGCTGCGCGTCTCGGCGGCGATCCGCCGCGTGCTGAGCGCCTGCGGGCCCTCGTCGGCCAGGAGCCGGGCGGCGATGTCGATGATGTCTGTGCGGACCTGCGGGTCCAGCCGTCGCGGACTCATATTGACAGTGTTACATAACGCCGATATTGTTTCTCACAACACTGTTATGCGACGTGTCCCGCGAGATGTGGCCACGGGGCGCGGCTCCGAGAGGGGGCTGGTGCGATGACCGCCGGTGTTCGCGGAGGAGACCCGGGAACGGGGCTGACCGCCCCGGCCGGGGGGCCGGCGGCGCACGACGTGCTCAGCGTGCAGGGGGCCCTCCCCGCCGGGCTCGACGGCTGCTTCCTCCTCTCCGGCGCGCATCCGGTGACCGCCGCCCGATCCTGTGGAGGCGCCGTCGCGGGGCCGCACGTCTTCTCGGGCATCCGGCTCGGGGGCGGAGAGGCGTGGTGGCTCCGAGCCGAACTGCCCGTCCGGCGCGACGACCCGCTCGGCCCGGTTCCGGCGCTGGCACCGTCGCTGTGGTTCGCGGACCGCCGTCCTTCAGGCGGGGAGGGGCCGGGGCCCGCCGCATTCGCGCGGCCCGTCCGCGAGGCCGGGGGGACGCACTGGCACACCATCGCCACGTATCCGGGCCTCGACCAGGCCGAGCACCTGGTGGCGGCCCCTGACGGCGCCATCGTGCGGGCCGAGCCGTTCTCGCTCCCCGGTGCGCCGCTCATGCAGGCGGTCGGGCTGACCCGCCGGTACGTGGTGGTCCTCGACCTGCCCGTCGTCCATTCCCGGGCCGCGGAACTCATCGGCGCCCGCCTGCCCTATGTCTGGAAGCCCGGCCGGCCCGCGCGCATCGGCCTCCTGCCGCGCGACGCGCAGGGGGCGGAGCCGAGGTGGACGCAGATCGAGCCCTGTTACGTCCCCCACGTGGTGAACGCCTATGACGACGGCGACCAGGTCGTCCTGGACGGCGTTTCCCGCGCTCGGGCGTTCTCTTCACCGGAGGAACCGGATCGGCCGCATCTTCGTCGCTGGGTGCTCGATGCCGCCACCGGGTCGGTGACCACGCGCCGGTTGGTCGACGGGCTGGAGACGGCCGTCCTCGACGAGCGGGCGTCCGGTCGTGCCGGCCGGTTCGTGTTCGGGACCGCGAACTCGGCGGACGGGCCCCGGATCGTCGTGCACGACCTCGCGACCGGCCTGTCCGGCGAGCACGCGCTCCGGCCGGGGCTGCGCGTCGGCCGGCCGGTGTTCGCGCCGGATCCGCACTGTGCGCAGGAGGGGGCGGGCTGGCTGGTGGTGCCCGTCCAGGACGCCGCGCGCCGGTGCGGCGAGCTGCGGGTGTTCGACGCGCTCGCCGTGGGCGGGCCCCCGCGGGCGGTGGTGCGGCTGCCGGTCGCGGCGCCGGCCGGATGGCGGACGGCCTGGTGCGCGGCGTCCGTCCCGGAGACGGTCACCGGGTGAACCCCCGTGGCCGGCGGGCCGCCGCCGGCCGCTCCGCCACATCGGGCGCGGGCCCTTTCGGTATTCTCCGGGCGGGTGTTATTTATTATCGCCGGTGCTTTAGAGCAATCTGGAAGATGCCCCGGCCGGACATTGCGGGTAAGGCGCAGAAGGGCAATTCGGAAGAAGTCAAAAGGTCGCGCAATATGTGATGCTCATGGTCGCAGGTACCTCTCGTCTGACGAAAGGAAGAGCGAATCATGACGTCTCTGGAGACTCTGAACCTGGAGATCGACGGGCCGCGGGCCACGATCGAGTTGAACCGCCCGGACAAGAAGAACGCGATGAACCCGCAGATGCACCGGGACATGAACCGGGCCCTGGACCTGATCGAGGCGGACGGAAACGTCAAGGCGGTCGTGGCGACCGGCAAGGGCGACAGCTTCAGCGCCGGAATGGACCTGGAGGAGTGCTTCCTCAGGCCGTTCGACGACCCGATGGAGTTCTACCGCACCAACAAGGTGGCGCTCGACTGGTTCATGCGCATCAAGGCGTTCCCGGCGGTGACCGTGGCCAAGGTGAACGGGCTCTCCTTCGGCGGCGGGGTGCTGCTGGCGGGGCTCTGCGACCTGGCGATCGCGTCCGAGAAGGCGCTGTTCGGCCTCTCGGAGATCAACTTCGGCATCTTCCCGGCGGGCGGCGCCACCTGGGCGACGGCCCACAACCTGCCCCGCAAGGCGGCGCTCTACTACATCCTGACCGGCGACCGGTTCACCGGGACGCAGGCGGCCGAGTACGGGCTGGTGAACAAGGCCGTGCCGCACGACCGGCTCGACGCGGAGACCGACCGCCTCGTCGGCATGCTCGTCAACAAGAACCCCGTCACCCTGGCCCTGGCGAAGCAGGTCTACGAGCACAACCGGGCCACCGACCTGCCCGCGGCGATCGACTACGACCAGGCGAAGCTCTGGGAGCTGTCCCGGCTGACCTCCAATGAGTGGATCAACGTCGCCCTGAAGCAGTTCGAGAAGCGCGCCTACCAGCCCGGCCTCAAGACCTACCAGCGCGCGGAGGTCCCGTCATGATCTTCACGGGCCCGCACCCGCCCGTGGACGTGCCCGCGACGTCCCTGACGTCCTTCGTGCTGGGCCGGGCGGAGCGGCACGCCGGCCGGACCGCGGTCGTCGACGTCGCGGGGGCCCGCGAGTACACCTACGGGGGGTTCGCGTCGGCGGTGCGGCGGGCCGCCACCGGGCTGCACGCCCGCGGCTTCCGCAAGGGCGACGTGCTGGCCATGCTCGCGCCGAACGTGCCCGAGTACCCGATCGCCTTCCACGCCGCCGCGATGGCGGGCGGGACGGTGGTGCTGCTCAACCCGCTCGACACGCCGGACGAGCTCACCGCCCATCTCAACGACGCCGGCGCGCGGCTGCTGGTGGTCTCCCCGGCCGAGGCGGCCAAGGCGGCGGCGCTCGCCGCCCGGACGAAGGTGGAGGAGGTCCTGGTGTTCGGGGAGGCGGCCGGCGCGACGCCGTTCGCCGCGCTGCTCGGCGCCGACGGCCCGCCCGAGCCGTCCATCGACCCCGCGGACGACGTGGTGGCCCTCCTGCATTCCAGCGGGAGCACCGGCACCCCCAAGGGGGTGATGCTGACGCACCGCAACATGGTCGCGAACGTGCTTCAGATCAGCCTGGGCGCGCCGAACGCCGAGGACGAGAAGGTCCTCGCCGTGCCGCCGTTCCACCATGCCTTCGGCCTCATCATGGCGATGAACGCGAGCCTGCTCCAGGGCTCGACGATCGTGACGATGCCGCGCTTCGACCCCGAGGCGTACCTGGCGGCGATCCAGGAGCACCGCATCACGCGGTTGTTCATCGTGCCGACGATCGCCGTCCTGCTCGCGAAGAGCCCGCTGGTGGACCGGTACGACCTCTCCTCGGTCCGCTCGATCGTCAGCGGCGGCGCCGCGCTGGACCCGGGGATCGCGCGCCGCGTGCGGGACCGAATCGGATGCCGGATCAACCAGGGGTACGGGCTCACCGAGGCGCTGGTGTCGTTCATGCAGCTCGACGGGTCCGTGGCGAACGCGTCGGTCGGCCGGAACACGCCGAACATCGAATGCAGGATCGTCGACGTGGAGACGGGCGCGGAGCGGGGGCGCGGGCACACCGGCGAGATCCTGATCCGGGGACCCCATGTCATGAAGGGCTACCTCAACGCCGAGGAGGCCACGCGGGAGGTGCTGGACCCGGACGGGTTCCTGCACACCGGCGACCTCGGCTACATGGACGACGACGGGCAGCTCTTCCTCGTCGACCGGCTCAAGGAGCTCATCAAGTACAAGGGGCAGCAGGTGTCCCCGGTCGAGCTCGAAACCCTCCTCCAGGCGCACCCCAAGGTCGCCGACGCCGCGGTGATCGGGGTGCCGGACGAGGAGGCGAGCGAGATCCCGAAGGGCTTCGTGGTCGCGCGGGAGCCGGTCACCCCCGAAGAGCTCATGTCCTACATCGCCGAGCGCGTCGCGCCGTACAAGAAGATCCGGCGGCTCGAGTTCGTCGACGAGATTCCCCGGACGCCGGTCGGAAAGATAGCCCGGCGTGCCCTGAAGGAACGCGACCCCGCCGCCTGACGCGCCTTTCCCGCCGCGAATGGGCAAGCGGGGAGAACGATTTTCCGAAGAATCCTGGCACGCTGATAGTGAATGGTTCCCGAGCAGCAGCCGGGTAGCAGCGATCACCATTCAACGACATTGGAGGCCGGTCCGCAGGTTCACCGGCATTTCCTGAGGAGGTCTGATGACTCTTCCCACGGTCGTCTCCAGGGAAGAATGGCTGGAGGCCCGCAGGGCCCTGCTGGAGAAAGAGAAGGAGGTCACGCACGCACGCGATGTGATCGCGGCGGAACGCCGCAAGCTGCCGATGGTCAAGGTGGAGAAGGACTACCGCTTCGAGGGCCCGCACGGCACGGTCACGCTGCTCGATCTGTTCGAGGGACGCCGCCAGCTCGTCGTGCGGCACTTCATGTTCGCCCCGGACGCGGACGAGGGCTGCATCGGCTGCTCGATGCAGGCCGACAGCGTCGGCGAGCTCGCGCACCTGTGGGCGCGGGACACCACGTTCGTCCTGGTCTCCCGGGCGCCGCTGCCGAAGCTCGAGTCGTTCAAGGCCCGGATGGGCTGGAACCTGCCGTGGTACTCGTCGTACGGCAGCGACTTCAACTACGACCACGAGGTCACGACCGAGCAGGGCGAGTCGCCCGGGGTGAGCGCGTTCCTCCGGGACGGCGACGAGGTCTTCTTCACCTACTCGATCTTCGATCGGGGCGGGGAGATCTTCAAGAGTTTCTACAACTACCTGGACATCACCCACCTCGGGCGGCAGGAGGACCAGCTCGACCACCCCTGGGACTGGTGGCGCCACAAGGACCGGTACGAGGCGGAGGACTCGACCGGCCCCGGCGACAACTGGTGGAACGGCACCAGGTTCCAGTCATAGCCCTACGAACCGCGCCGGCGGCTGCCGCGGTGGCCGCCGGCGCACCCATCGGCGCGATCCCTGAGATCCGGAGGAGAACCATGATCTGGAGGACACCATGATCGACCTGCCCGGCCGGACCGCCCTCGTCGTCGGCGCGAGCCGCGGCCTCGGCCACGGCATCGCCACGGGCCTCGCCGAAGCGGGCGCCTCGGTGGTCACCGTGTCCCGCACCCCGGTGGAGTTCGCCCGGCCGGCCGCCGGCGCCGGCACCGTCCGGACGGAGGTCGCCGACGCCGGCGACGCCGCGGCGGCCGGCCTGCTGCTCGACCGCCACGAGCCGGACATCGTCGTCCTGGTGGCCGGCGCGAGTCCGCTCATGCGGCCGTTGCAGCACCACACCTGGGAGACGTTCTCGGTCAACTGGGAGACCGATGTCCGGATCGCGTTCCACTGGCTGCGCGAGGTCCTGCTCAAGCCGCTGCGGCCCGGCAGCAGGGTCGTCGTCGTCAGCAGCGGCGCTGCCCTCGCCGGCTCGCCGCTCAGCGGCGGATACGCGGGCGCCAAGGCCACCCAGCGCTTCATCACGGCGTACGCGCAGGACGAGGCGGGCCGGGCCGGCCTGGACATCACCTTCACCGCGGTGCTGCCCCGGATCACGCCGCTGACCGACCTCGGCCGTGCGGCGGCCCAGGCGTACGCGGCCCGCTCCGGCCAGTCCGAGGAGGAGTACCTGAAGCAGATGGGCGACCCGCTGACCCCGGACGCCGCCGGCACCGCGCTGGTCGACCTGGTACGGCGGGACGCCGCCCAGGTCGCCCCCGCCTACCTCCTGACCGGCGCCGGCCTGAAGAAACTCCCCTGATCAGACCACCCTCCGCGGGGGACCGCCCCGGGCCCAGGCAGTATCCAGAGCCGCTGCCAGGGCCCGGGGCCGCTTCACGCATCGGGCCCCTGCACGCGCGAGTTGAACATTCACCTATTTGTCGTGGTGCCGCAGTGCCTCGGGAACGCGCCGGATGCGACGGGAACGGTACGCGCACCTGCGCCGTCCCGGGGGCGTGCTATTCATGTGCTGCTCGCTCGGCATGATTTCAACGGGCGAAATTCCCGCCGTCGTCGGTCGGGATGGGGCTGCCCTGCCTGCGCGCGGCGCCGGTGCCGGGAGGACGGTCCCGCGTTCATGTCCTTTTCCGGTTCGATCACCCGGAACCTGCCGCGGCGGGCGGACCGCGCCCCGCGGGAGAGGCTTCGACCACCGTGATGTGCCGGGTGCTAACTGGCGATCGCGTTCAGTACGGCGGCGTCGGCGTCGAGCGGTGCGAGTAGCACCGGCGGGTCCAGTGGGCGTGCCGATCTGAGCTGAACATTGGCTTCCACGGTGGCGGTGTCGGGACCGATGACTATCGGTCCGTAACCTCCGATGGACGGCGCCGAAGCGGCTCCACGGCGTACATCCGCGCCGTCATGGCGGTCCGGGCCGAAAGAGTACGCCAGTACGTGCCACATGCCCTCAGGCGCGTTCTCCAGAACGAATCGTCCCGGCCGTGGAAGAATGGTGCACTGGGCCGGTCTTCCTTGCGGGATGACATCCGGGAACAGGCCGACGAACGCGGGGCCGCCCGGCCCGTTCTCCCCGGGCCTGAGCTCGCCCCGTACGGTCGAGGATCTCTTGCCGCCGCCCGTGCTCGGGGGCTGTCTGCGGGGAGTGACGCCGCCGGTGGCGCGGTAGACGCTGGGGGCGACGCCGACCGAGCTCTTGAACCGTGAGCTGAACGTTCCGACGCTGGCGTAGCCGACCTGGATGCTGATGTCGGCGACGCTGAGCGAGGTGGAGACGAGAAGGTGCTTGGCCGCCTGGAGGCGCAGAGCCGACAGGAAGCGGCCCGGCGACACACCCGTCGTATCCCGGAACACCCGGGAGAAGTGAAACTTGCTGAAAATCGCGATCCGGGCCATGTCATCGACCGTGAAGTTCTCTCCGAGA
Organism: Actinomadura xylanilytica; assembly: GCF_030283145.1. Lineage (GTDB taxonomy): Bacteria > Actinomycetota > Actinomycetes > Streptosporangiales > Streptosporangiaceae > Spirillospora > Spirillospora xylanilytica. The sequence goes on along the minus strand of NZ_JASNWE010000006.1, from coordinate 130,737 downwards.
TTCTCGTGCATGGCCTCGATCACACGCTCTACGGATCGCTCGATGCTGTCCACGGAATCCTCCTGCGAGTTGGCGGAGCGGCTAGCGTGATGCATGGAAAGAAATGACCTTCGACAGTGGCCCGATAAGGAGGTGTTTACGGTTGTGGATATGAGGAGAATGGGATCGGCCGATGTCGTCGGCCGATGCTGAGATCATTTCTTCTGCCCGCTATGATGTAGAACCGTGATGTGAGTGACCAGATGATGACCGTAGGTCACAGAAGTACGCGAATTTTTCAACTTGTTGCCGCGGGATGAGATATCGGTGCGCTAGTCCAGCGCTGCGGTCCGGTGGACAATACATTGATAAACCGGGAGGTCGGTTTACTGCAAGTGTCGGGGGCGGTCAACTTCTGGCACGGGCGGACTCAGAGCATCTTTGAAGAAGACGGGCGCTACCTCCGCCATTGTGTCGCCGGGTTGACAGGCTGCCGCGCCCTGGGCTAGCCGAACAGTTCTGTATTGACGTGATCACGCTATGCAATTCGAGCAGTTCTGTGCGACGGAGCCCCCGTCGCCGACGCCGATCGCGGTCCGCGCGCCGGGCCGGCCCGGCCGGGACGCGGCCCCGTGATGCCCGGCCGGGCGGTGAGGTCGACCCAACCGCGCGGTGAGACCGCACCGACCGAACGGTGAGGTCGCCCCGACTGGGGAGTGAGGTCGACCCGGCCGGACGGTGAGACCGCACCGACCGGGCGGTGAGAAAACTGAACCGCCCAGCCCCTGTGGTCGCGGGACGGCACACGGGTACCTGGCCGATCCCGGCCGCGCGCCACAGGGGCGGGCCGTCCTCCGCCGGGTGGCCGGGCCCTCGAGCGGTGGCGGCGACGCCGCCCATCCGGAGCGGCCGGCCTCCGGTGACCTCCCGGCTCAGGTGCCTCTTCCGGCCCTGGTTCGAAGGTCGGGCCGCGTGGGACCGATCGGCCGGTGCGCCCGTGCGCCGGGGCGGGTCGGCGATGCGTGCCTGTTCCCGGCCGCTGGTTCACGCTATTCGTGGCGGGCTCTCGTGCGCGCCCGAGTTTCTCGTTCGATAAAGGCCGTGCGTCGGCGTCGGCTTTCTCAGTCCGGGCCTATGGTCGCGCTCATGGTTGATCAAGATGAGTGGCTTGACGAGGATGCTTACTGGCCTGAACAAAGTTACACTGGTGTCAGGTCACATCACCGGAACTAGCCATCCGTGTTGTGAAGGGATGGTCGGTATGCAGGAGCGAGCCAGCCGGAAGCGGAGGATGATCCTTGAGGCCGCCGCGGAGACGTTCGAGGAACGGGGATATGCCGGAACGCGCCTACAGGACATCATCGATCGCCGCGGTGTCAGCAAGGGCTCGCTCTACTTCCACTTCTCGTCGAAGGAGGCGCTCGCGCTCGCGGTCGTGCAGGAATGCCGCGATGTATGGGACGCGCTGATCGTCGAACTGCGAGAAGAGCACACCCGGGCGATGCCGATGCTCATCGCCCTGTCCCGTCGCCTGGTCTGCGCGTTTCGCAGTGATTCGCTCATGTGGGCCGGTGTCCGGTTGATGGTCGACCGGCAGCTCATCGGATCGTCGGTCGACCCGCGGTCCGCGGCCTGGGCCGGGGAGCTCGCGGACCTGCTGAACGAGGCCCGCGTCCAGGGTGACCTCAAGCCCGACGTGGACACCGGCGCGGTGGCCGGTTTCATGATGGCCGCGTTCATCGGCCTTCAGTACGCGGCGAATGGTGATCGCAAGGATCTTCAGCGATGCGTTCTCGCGATGTGGCGCACCACCCTGCCCGGCCTGGTGCTCCCCGCAAAGCTCGACGAACTCGTTCCGCTTCTAGAGCCGATCGACGTCGCGGCACGTTAGTGGATCGGTGTTCGGCCCGCGGCCGCGACTTCGTGAATTCTTCGGCCTTGCCATTGATGAACGGGACGGCCGCGGCAGTGCCACGGCCGACCGGCCGCTTCGGAGACCTCGAGCCGAGGCCGGACGGGGGGAGACGGCCAGGACAAGGCTGGGCGAGGAGGGGAGCGGCCTTGCCGCGAATACGAATGCGAACGCGAGGGAGCGGGCGTGGCGGCCCCGGCCCGGCCCACCCAGAAGGCCGGTCGTGTAAGGCGGCAGAAGGCCGAGTGAAGTGGTGGCGAGCACGAGTCGCCACCACCATGCCGCGCGATCCCGCATAGGGGCTCCTCCCATCGCCGGTCTCCCGGCTTCAAGCTTCCTCACCCGGAGCGCTCGGGTCCGGCGGCACGTGGCCGGGCCGCACCCGTCCATCATGCTTTTTTCATGCAAGTACTTTAAGGTGTGTGCTTGCGTCAAGCAAGCCCGTCGGTGTCCAGTGAGTGTCCCGTCTGCGTCCCGCCGGCGTCCCGCGGGCGGGCCCGCCTGGACACGGCACTGCCTCGTGCCGAGCATGAGATGCACCATGCGCCCACGCCGGTGGCGGCACACGAGGAGAAGACAAAGGGAGTACGGCCATTGCACGCTGAAGCCGGACTGGTTCTCGGCGGGCGGGAGTCGAAGCTCATGTTGGTGGGAGTGACGGGTGGCACCGGTTTCGTCGGTGCCCACTCGGTGGCGGCGATCGTCGGCTCGGGGCACCAGGTCCGCCTGGTCGTCCGCGACGAGGCCAGGGTCGAACCGGCGCTGGCGCCGCTCGGGGTGCCGCTCGACGCGGTGGACACGACGGGCGCGGACGTCACCGATGAGCGGGCGATGCGCCGGGCGCTGAAGGGCACGGACGCGGTGCTCCACGCCGCCGCCGTCTACTCCTTCGACCGCAGGAGGCACGCGGCGATGGCGCGGACCAACGCCCGGGGCACGGAGGTCACCCTGGAGGCGGCCGGCCGCGCGGGCGCGGATCCGATCGTCCACGTCTCGACGGTGGGCGCGCTGTACCCCTCGCCGCACGGCCCGGTCCACGCCGGGTCGCCGGTCGGCCGCCCGCGCGAACGCTACATGGCGAGCAAGGCCGCGGCCGAGGCGGTCGCCCGCGGCCTTCAGGAGCGCGGCGCGCCGGTCGTGATCACCTATCCGCCGCCGCTGCTCGGACCGGACGATCCCCATCTCGGCGACCAGAACGCCCGGCTGCGCGACCTGCTCCGCGGGCTGATGCCGATGTGGCCGGGCGGCGGCTTCCCGCTCGGCGACGTGCGGGACACCGCGCGGCTGCACGCCGAGGTCCTCCGCCGGGCGGAGCCGGGGCGGAACCGGCTCTTCGGCCCCGGCCGCCACGTGTCGACACGCCGGTACGTTCAGACCGTGCGGGAGGCCACGGGGCGGGCGCTGCCGGCGCTCTTCCTGCCCGCCCGGGCGATGCTCCCCGCCGCGCGCCTGACCGACCAGGTCCAGCGGGTCTGGCCGTGGCACATCCCCGCGGAATATGGAGCCGCGTACGCCTGCGCCGTCAGCGCTCCCGTCGACGAGGGCGCCGACCGTCTCGGCATCGACGGCCGGCCGCTCGCGGAGACCGTCCGCGACGCCGTGCGATGGCTGCACCGGCAGGGGCACCTGAGCGGCCGGCAGGCCGGTCGGGCGGCGCGGTCCGCCGGCGCGTCCGCCAAACGGCTCTAGTGGGAGGACCGAGATGGAACGAGTACCGAACCCCGTCGCCTACCGCAGGGTGCGCGAGAACGTCGCCCGGTTGCTCGGCGAGCGCCCGGAGGTCGCCGATCGCACCGTCCCCGCCTGCCCGGACTGGACGGTCCGCGGACTCGTCGCGCATCTTGCCGAGATCTGCGCGCGCGGCTTAGGAGCGCCGGTGGCCGAACCGCCGCCCGCGTCCGCGGCCGTACCCGACCTCCTGCGGCACTGGAACGGCCTGGCGGAGGAGTTCGAACGGGCGGTCGCCGACGGAACCGGCGAGATGAACGACCTCCTCGTGGCGGACGCCTTCGTTCACGAGGGCGACATCCGGGCCGTCCTGGGGGAGGCCATGCCGGACGGGCATCCCGCGTACGTGGGCGTCATGGAGCTCGGGATCCTCGGATTCTCGTTCTCGCTGGCCTCGCACGGCCTGCCCGCGGTGGGCATCGAGGCCGGCGACCTGCGATGGACGGCCGGCGCCGGAGAGCCCGCGATCACCATGCGGGGGAACCGCCATGACGTGGTCCGGTCGATCGGCGGGAGGCGCACCCACGAACAGATCGCGCGGCTGTCGTGGAGCGCGGACCCCGGCCCGTGGCTCCCGGCCTTCACGTGGGGGCCGTTCACCCCGCCCGCGCACCCCGTCGAGATGCCGGCCGCGGACTCCTGACCGGGACCGCGGCCGTCCGGCCGTCCGGCCGCGTCAGGTGCCGGGCGGTCCGGCAGACCGGCCGCCGGACGGCTGGACGGCCGGACGGGTCAGGCGCCCGCAGCGGTCCTGCCGACCGGATCGCCCGCCCCGGGCCCGGCCGGGGGCGCAGGTTCATGCTCGGCCCAGGGCGCCAGCTCGCGCGGCATCCGCCGGCGCGACAGCCCGACCGAGCGCCGGGCCGCCTCGGGCGTGTCGCCGGCGCCGGCCATGAGGCCGACGAGCTGCGACTCGAAACAGGCCTCGGGCTCGTACGGCGCGACCAGGTACCCGCCCAGTTCGAGCGTGACCAGCCCGTGCGTCGCGGTCCACATCTGATGCGCGACCAGTTCCTCGTCGGCGGCCCGGAACCGGCCCGCCGCCATGCACCGTCCCGCGCACTCGACCACGTTGACCAGGGTGTAGCGACCGTGCTGGCGATCCTCCTCCGACAGCTCGAAGCCGGCCAGCGTCGAGCTTCCGAACATGACCGCGTACAGGTGCGGATTCGCCAGCGCGTTGCGCCGGTAGGCCCGGCCCAGCAGCGCCATGTCGGCGACCGGGTCATCGGATTCGCGCACGAGGGCGAAATACCGCTCCATGCGCGCGAAGCCCTCATAGACGATCTCGCGCACCAGCCCGCTCATCCCGCCGAAGTGGGTGTAGACGGGCATGGTCGAGCTGCCGGCCTCCGTCGCGATGCGGCGCGCGGACAGGGCCTGCGGGCCCTCCGCCGCCAGCAGCCGCGCGGCCACGTCCACCAGCCGTGCGCGAACCCGAGGATCGATCTTGCGCGGTGACATCCGGCAGGACTTCCTTCCAGCGGCAGTGGAGAGATCTTCCTTCAGGCTATTGGGGGAACGCCGAATATGTTTCTCTGATGTTGCTGTATCCGATGCGGTCGGTGTCCAACGGAGTGCCCCGCTGTTACCGTCGGCACTATCCTGAAGGAGGGAATCATGGCTTCCACATTCCGGGTGACGCATGACCAGTGGCTGGCGGTCCGCCATTCTCTCGAACATACTTCGGAACGTTTCGCCCGGCTGGCCGAACAGGTTCCCGACACGCGGAGAACGGCCGTCGACCAATGGTCCGTCGCCGATACCGTCGCGCATGTCACCGGCATCGCGGAGATGTACACCTCGCTGGTCCGCGCGGAAGCGCGCCGGCCCGCCGGCGTGGTCGCCGAGCTGGTGCCGGCGACCACGGTGGACACCGTGGACCGCCTGAACGACGCCATGCTGGAGGGCATTCCCGACCGCCGTATCGGAGCGCTCACCGAGAGGCTGCGCGCCGCCGTCGGCACCGTTCTCCAGACCGCCGCGGACGCCGACCCCGACCGGCCCGTGCCGTGGATCGGCGGCGCCCGGGTGCCGGTGGCCGGGCTGCTGGCCCACCTCATCAACGAGCTGCTGATCCACGGCTGGGACATCGCCCGCGCCGCGCGGCTCCCCTGGACGGTGCCGCCGCGGGACGCCGCCGCGTTCTTCGAGCTCTTCATGGTCGGGATGACGCGCAACGGCCTCGGCCGCTTCCTGGACTCCGACGAACCGCCCAGGCACGGGCGGATCGCGGTGGAGTTCCGGTCGCGGTACACCACGCCCGCGACCATCGTCCTCCAGGACGGCCGGGCGACCGTCGAGGAGCCCGGCCCCGGCGCCGATGTGCGGATCTTCTTCGACCCGGCGACGTTCAACCTGATGCTGTTCGACCGCATCGGCAAGGCCCGTGCGGTGCTGAGCGGGAAGGTGGTCGTCCGCGGGCGGAGGCCGTGGCTGCTTCCCGCCTTCCTGCGCGTCGTGCGCACGCCGTAACGGGTCCCGCCCGCCCCCGCCGGGCGGGACCCGGCCGCCGGGCCGCCCGGAAAGGCCCCTGCGCCCGCCGTGACGGCGGGCGCAGGGGCTTGTCGCGGTCCCGGTGGGGTCAGGCCTCGCGCAGCCAGTCCGCCAGGCGCTCCCCGAGCATGATCGAGGTGAGGTTGGTGTTCGCGCTGACGATGCTGGGCATCACCGACGCGTCGCACAGGTACAGGCCCTCGGTGCCGTGGACGCGCAGGCGCTGGTCCACGACCGCGCCGTCGTCGCCGGCCGGGCCCATCCGCGCCGTGCCGACCGGGTGGTAGGCGCTGTCGAGGCTCGACTTGACGTACTGCCGGACCATCTCCTCGTCGTCGACCAGCGACCTGTCGTTGAGGACGACCACGTCCTCGCCGAGGTCGCGGATGCCCGGGTGCATGGCCAGCGACCAGCTCGTGCGGACGCCGTCCACGAGCACCTTCAGGTCGTGCTCGGTCGCCAGGAAGTTCAGGTCGATCTCGGGGGCCGCCGCCGGATCCGCCGAGGGCAGCACCAGCCGTCCGCGCGACTGCGGCCGCTGGTGCACCACCATGACGCCGATGATGGTCGAGGACCGTGCCAGCATCTGAAGCTCGGGGAAGAGCGTCAGGTCGAAGTGGTTGACCATGTAGTACTGGAGGTCGTTGAACTCCTGCGACCCCTCCGCCGTGGTCCGCACGATCGTCTGGAGGAACGGGTCCGACCGCTGGAACGCGCCGGGCTTGGCCGACATGAAGACGCCGGTCCGGGGATGGTCGATGAGGTTGGCGCCAACCCCGGGCCGGTCGAGCCGCAGGCCGACGCCGAGGCGGCCGAGGTCGTCCGCGGGGCCGATCCCCGAACGGATGAGGATCGCCGGGGAGCCGACGGCGCCGGCGCACAGGACGACCCGCCGGGCGCGGATCTCCGTCCCGTCCGCCGTCCGCACCCCGACCGCGCGGTCGCCCTCGAACAGCAGCCGGTCGATCAGGACGCCCGAGCGGATCTCGAGGTTCTCCCGCCCGCGCGCGGGCCCGAGGTAGGCGATCGCGGTCGAGACCCGCCGGACGGTGTCCCGCCGGTTCGAAGGGATCGGGCCCACGCCGGTCGCCTCCGGGTGGTTGTGGTCCTTCACCTCGGGGAACCCGGCGCTCAGGCAGGCGTCGGCGAACGCCTCCTGGCCGGAGGTCAGCTCGTCGGAGTGCCAGCGGCGGATCGGGACGGGACCGCCCTTGCCGTGGAACTCGCCGTTGAAGTCGAGGTCGTCCTCGAGCCGCCGGAAGTAGGGCAGCACCTGGGGCCAGGTCCAGTCGGGGTTCCCGGCCGCGCCCCATTCGTCGTAGTCGGCGGGCGTGCCGCGCAGCGCGATCGTGGCGCCGACCGCCGACGACCCGCCGGTGGCCTTCCCGCGCGGGAAACGGATCCGGCGGCCGTCGGTGATGGCGGCGCGGAACTGCCAGTCGTGGTCGTTCAGCGACATCTCGTTGCCATTGAGAATGTCGTGCGGTGATTCATCGACGACGGGAAAGTCGGGGCCCGCCTCCAGAAGCAGCACGCGTCGCCTCGGATCCTCGGTCAACCGTGCGGCCAGGGCGGCGCCGGACGATCCGGAGCCGACGATGATCTCGTCGTACTGATAAGTCATGGGACATCCTCATCACGCATCGGGGCCGGCAGGATCGCGGTCGCCACCGGAATGCGGGCGGCGCCGCCAGAAGATCGCGCGCATGATCTCAAGCCTCAGCATCACATCCGGCATCGCCGCCGTCTTCTTCGCCTGTGCGCCGATGTGCGCGGGCCGGTGCCGTTTCGGACTTCCCGATGAAATGGCAATAGAGAAGATGACGTCCCGGCCGCGGGACGGCACCCTGAGATCGACCCCACCCCGGGGACGACCGCGTTCAGGGGGATACATGGCAACCTTGACGGGAAACATTCGCAAACGCCTGCTGACACCGGATTTCTCCGAAGTCACCTTTGCGAGGCGCGGATTCACCGCGCGGGATCCGCAGGCCCAGGCGCGACTCGAACACACCGGCCGGCAGTTTCTGACCGGCTTCGAACACGCGATGACCAGCGGTGACATGGCCGAGTTGAGCGCCCTGCTCGACACGGTCGAACGGCGGTTCCGCGGATTCGCCTACGAAGGCGCCGCCATGGCCCTGGCCATCACCGACGCGATGACACCGTGGCGGCGCCACCGCGTGCGGGCCTTCGTGGACGGTCCCGCGGGCGCGCACATCTACATGGCGCACGTGGGGATCGGCTGGGCGATGGCCCGCCTCCCCAAGCGGCTGTGGCCGGCGATCGTGCTCCAGGACCCGCTGCTGCGCTGGCTCGCGCTCGACGGCTACGGGTTCCACCTGGCCTACTTCTCGACGCGCGAGTACGTCCACGAGCGGAAGGCCCCGGCCGTCGTCCCGCCCTGGCCCGACCCCTCGGGATACGCGGCGCGGGCCGTGGACCAGGGCATCGGCCGGGCGCTGTGGTTCGTCTGCGGCGCCGATGTCGAGCGGGTGGCGTCGATGATCGGCACGTTCGCGCCGCAGCGGCGCGCGGACCTGTGGGGCGGCACCGGCCTGGCCGCGACCTACGCGGGCGGCGTCGGGGGCGGCGCCGGGGCCGTCGGGCTGGAGGCCCTGGTGAAGCTCGCGGGCGACCACCGCGGCGACCTCGCCCAGGGATCGGCGTTCGCCGCCAAGGCGCGCCTCCTGCCGGGACTCGTCGTGGACGACACCACTGAGGCCGTGCGCGTCATCTGCGGGTGCACGGTCGATGAGGCGGCCCGGCTGACCGACACCGCACTGGACGACCTTCCCCCGGACGGCCCGCTGCCCGCGTTCGAAGTCTGGCGGCAGCGCATCCAGGCCGCCGTCCGCGGCGGCTGACACCGCCGCCCGCCGAGCGGACACCGACAACCCCCCGAAGAAAGGGCCAGGCCCATGCAGGAGAACTCAATGCTCAAGGGCGTCCGGGTGCCGCTCGTCGAGGAGGCCGACGCGGAGGGCCGGCTCGCCGACCTGTACGAGGATGTGAAGACGGCGACCGGGCTGCCGTTCGTGCCGGACATGTTCCGGCTGACCTCGACCCGGCCGGAACTGCTCCACGTGGTGACGACCGGCTACGCCGGAATGTTCAAGGACGGCGCGCTGGCCCGTGAGACCAAGGAACTGATCGCGGCGTGGACCTCCCAGGTCAACCAGTGCCCGTACTGCGTGGGCACCCACAACTGGTTCCTCCTGCAGTTCGGCGGCAGCCCCGAGCTGGCCGCGGCCGTCGAGACCGCCACCACGCCCGAGGATCTCCCCGTCGACGAGCGCACGCTGGCCCTGATGCGGCTGGTCACCAAGGTCAGCACGGCGGCCTACCAGGTCACCGACGCCGACTGGGCGGCTCCGGCCGACGCGGGGTGGAGCGACGACGAGATCCTCGAGGCGGTCTTCTGCGCGGCGCTGTTCAATTTCATCAACCGGCTCGTCGACTCCGTCGGGCTCGGCGCGGCCCTTCAGCAGAAGAGCCGCATCTCCCAGCAGGAGAGCACTCGATGACGCCGTCACGCGCCATCCTGCTGACCGGCGCGTCGTCGGGCACGGGCCTGTCGTCGGGGACGGGGCGCGCCGCCGCGCTGCGCCTGCACCGCGCGGGCCTGCCGGTCTACGCGACCGCCCGCAACGTCGAAGCGCTGGAGGAGCTCGCCGCCGAGGGCGTCACCACGATGCGCCTCGACGTGACCGACGAGAAGTCGATGATCGAGGCCGTCGAACGGATCACCGCCGAGCACGGCGCCGTCGGCACCCTGATCAACAACGCCGCCTACAGCCTGAACGGCACGATCGGGGAGACCCCGATGGAGGAGGTCCGCCGCCAGTTCGAGACCAACGTCTTCGGGCTGTCCCGGCTGACCCAGCTCGTGCTGCCGGGGATGCGCGAGCAGGGCGCCGGCCGGATCGTCCTGATGTCGTCGATCTTCGGCCAGTTCGCGACCCCCGGCCGGGGCTACTACCAGGCGACCAAGCACGCGCTGGAGGCGATCGGCGACTCGCTCCGGCACGAGGTCGCCGGCGCGGGCATCAAGGTGGTGCTGATCGAGCCGTCCCCGATCCTGGGCGGCTTCGTGCCGACCAGCGTGGCCGACCTGGGCATGACCGAGGAGCAGAACGCGGGCGTGTACCGGGACTTCTGGGAGTACTTCGTGGACTGGCACGAGGCCTACCGGGACACCCCCCGCCCGAGCGGCCGGGGCCGCATCGCGGTCCGGGCGGACGCGGTGGCCAAGGTCATCGAGCGGGCGGCGACCGCGCCGAACCCCCGCATCCGCTACCGGATAGGCATGCCGTCCCGGCTTCTCCCGCGCATGCGCTTGACGATGGGCGACCGCTTCTTCGAACGATTCGTGCGCTTGTTCTTTCCGATTCCCTGAGCTCTCCCGCCGCCCTTGGGCCCTGGTGTGGCATTCCCGTTCCGGGGGTGCCGTGCCAGGGCTCCGTGCGTTCGGGCGGCGACCGCGGACAACGACGGGAAAACCGCATTCGGAAAGATGCGGACACGGGGCCTCGTATTTCAGCATAGGGATGCTGCATGACCGCCGATACAAGGATCGACCGGACCCCGATGGAGAGAATGAAATGGCATCTCTTTGGGCGCGGAAGCGCAGATTCATCCCCGGCCTGACCGCGCTCGCGCTGATCCTGGCTCTGTACTTTGTCGCGCGGCTCCCGACGGCCTCGGCCGACACACGGGCGGAGCTGGCGTCGCGGTATCGCTTCACCGAGATGCCGATCGCCATGCCGCCCGGGTACAAGCCGACCCAGACCGAGCGGACGGTGAACCCCGCCTTCCGGCACCTGCGGTCGTGGATCTCCGCGGTCGGTGCGGCGGTCGCCATCAACGACCTCCAGGGCAACGGCCGGCCGGACGACATGTGCCTGGTCGACACCCGGACCGACAAGGTGGTCGTGACCTACGCGCCGACGGCACCCGCCGCCGACCGGTTCACGCCCTTCGCCCTCGATCCCGCGCCGCTCCCCGTGCATCCCGCCATGGCCCCGATGGGCTGCGCGCCGGGCGACTTCAACGGCGACGGGCGAATGGACCTCATGGTCTACTACTGGGGCCGCACCCCGATCCTCTTCCTCGCCAAGACCGGGACGCGCGCGCTCGCGCCCGACACCTACGAGCGGGTGGAACTGGTGCCCCAGGGGAGCGCCGACGGCGCCTACCACGGCCCCCGGTGGAACACCAACGCGGTCAACGTCGCGGACTTCGACGGCGACGGCCACGCCGACATCCTGGTCAGCAACTACTTCCCCGACTCCGACGTCCTCGATCCGCACGGCCTGAACAACGTGCAGATGAACGCCTCGATGTCCAACGCCAAGAACGGCGGGGGCTCGCACGTGCTGCGCTGGCAGAACGCCACCGCGGGCCCCCGCCCCACGGCGACGTTCGCCGAGGCTCGAGGCGCGCTGCCGTTCAAGGCGTCCTCCGGCTGGACCCTCGCCGCGTCGAGCGCGGACCTCACCGGTGACGGCGTCCCCGAGCTCTACCTGGCCAACGACTTCGGCAAGGACCATTTGCTCCACAACCGGTCCACGCCGGGCACCATCAGGTTCGGCGAGGTGATCGGGAAGCGGAGCCCCACGACGCCCAAGTCGTTCGTGATCGGCAAGAGCTCGTTCAAGGGCATGGGCGTCGACTTCGGCGACCTGAACAACAGCGGCCGGTTCGACATGTCGGTCAGCAACATCACCACCGCCTGGGGCCTGGAGGAGAGCAACTTCACCTGGATCAACCAGGCCGGGAGCGAGGCCGACATGCAGCGCCGGCTCGCCGCCGGGGAGGCGCCGTACACGCAGAAGGCCCGCGAGATGGGGCTGGCGTTCACCGGCTGGGGCTGGGACGTCAAGATGGGCGACTTCCGCAACAGCGGGAAGCTGGAGATCGTCCAGACCGAGGGCTTCGTCAAGGGGAAGATCAACCGCTGGCCGTGGCTCCAGGAGATGGCCATGACCAACGACAACATCTACACCAACCCCGCGATGTGGCCCAACGTGCAGCCCGGCGACGACATCGCGGGAAGCCAGCCGGTCGCCTTCTACGCCCGGCAGGACGGCGGGCCCTTCGCCAACCTCACCAAGGAACTCGGCCTGGCCGTCCCGATCCCCACGCGGGGCGTGGCGATGGCCGACACCCGGCGCAACGGCGCGCTCGACTTCGCCCTCGCCCGCCAGTGGGGCCCGCCGGCGTTCTACGCCAACAACTCCCCGAACCTGGGCCGCTACCTCGACCTGCACCTCTTCCGGCCGGTGGCCGGGCGTCCGGACGGCAAGGACCTCCAGGGGATCGGGTCGCCCGCCTACGGGGTGACCGTCCGGGCCCGGACCGCCGACGGCCGCACCCACATCTCGCAACTCGACGGGGGCAGCGGCCACAGCGGCAAGCGCAGCTTCGAGGTCCGCTTCGGGCTCGGCCGGACCGGCGGGCCGGTCGAGGTCGAGCTCCAGTGGCGCGACACGCAGGCCCGGCTGCACAAGCAGACCGTCCGGCTGAACGAGGGCGACCACACCCTGCTTCTGGACACCACGGCCAAGGAGGTTCCGAGCCGATGACCACGACAGTCGAGCCGACCGGCGCCGCGCCGGCGCCCACCGCCCCGCCGCCGGCCAAGGCCGTGCGCAAACCCGACGTCCGCTACCTCGCGCTGCGCAACTTCGCGATCTCGATCAGCGTGTTCAACATCATCGGATACACGGTGCTGGGCTTCGAGCAGCCCTGGCTGTGGCCGATCCTGGCGGTCGTCACCGCGTACGCGACCGAGCTGGTCTTCGAGGTGATCAGCGCCAGGGCGGACGGAGTCGCCCCCCGGTTCCGGGGCAACGGCGCACGCGGCCTGTACGAGTTCCTGCTCCCGTCGCACATCACCGCCCTGGCCGTCAACATGCTGCTCTACGCCAACGACATGTGGTGGCCCATCATGTTCGGCGTGGTCGTCGGGGTGGCGCAGAAGCACATCCTGAGGGCCCCGATCAACGGCCGGTGGCGGCACTTCATGAACCCGTCGAACTTTGGCATCACCGTCACGCTGCTGTGCTTCGGATCGTGGGTCAGCATCGCGCCGCCCTACCAGTTCACCGAGTACGCCAACTCGCTCTTCCGCATCCTGATTCCGGTGATCATCATTACCGCCGGCACGGTCATCAACGCCGTGCTCACCGGGCGGGTGATGCTCATCATGGGCTGGATGGGCGGCTTCGCGATCCAGGCCCTGGTCCGGCACTGGATCTGGGACGCGCCGCTGGCGACCGGCCTGGCGGTGATGACCGGGGTGGCGTTCGTGCTGTTCACCAACTACATGATCACCGACCCCGGCACCACGCCGTCCAAGGGCCGGGCCCAGTTCATCTTCGGCTCCAGCCTCGCGGTGATCTACGCCGTGCTGATGCTCTTCAACATCACCTACACGCTGTTCTACGCCACCACGGCCCTGTGCGCCCTGCGCGGGCTCGGCTGGTGGGTCGCGCACCTGAGGCGGCAGCGGCGCGAGCGCGCGGCCGGCGCGGCGGCGCCGGTGTCGAATCCGTCCACCGCCTGATCGCCTGACCTCGGCACCGAGAGCGGTCTCCCGCACGTCGCGGGAGCCGCTCTTCGGCATGCCCGCCGCGACTACCGGCGATTTCAATAAATGACACCATTATGAAACGGTGTTATTTGAATTCACCGTTCCGGTGATCGGTCTTCAAGCATTTCAAGAGAAGTCGGATCTGCATCGAGTAGGGCACGCTGGTAAATCATCACGATGCAGAAAGAGGCGATGAGAATATGCCTAGGGTTGCTGTTGTGGGAATGGCGAGCGTCTATCCCGATGCCGATTCACCGGGCCGGCTCTGGGAGAACGCGCTCGCCGGTCGCCGCGCCTTCCGGCGGCTGCCCGACGAGCGTATGCGGCTCGCCGACTACTGGAACGCGGACCCGGCCGCCCCGGACAGCTTCTACTCCAGGAACGCCGCCGTCATCGAGGGCTACACCTTCGACCGGGTCGCCCACCGCATCGCCGGCAGCACCTACCGGTCGACCGACCTTACGCACTGGCTGGCGCTCGACGTCGCCGGCCGGGCCCTGGCCGACGCGGGCTTCCCCGACGCCGAGGGGCTGCGGCGCGAACGCACCGGCGTCGTCGTCGGCAACACCCTCACCGGAGAGTTCACCCGCGCGAACCTGATGCGGCTGCGCTGGCCCTACGTCCGGCGGACGGTCGCGGCGGCGCTCCGCGAGCAGGGCTGGGACGACACTCGGCTCGGCGGGTTCCTGGACGACCTCGAGGACACCTACAAGAGCCCGTTCCCCGCGCCCGACGAGGACACCCTGGCCGGCGGGCTGTCCAACACGATCGCGGGCCGGATCTGCAACTACTTCGACCTCAACGGCGGCGGCTACGCGGTGGACGGGGCCTGCTCGTCCTCGCTGCTGTCGGTGTCGACCGCGTGCAAGGCGCTGCTCGACGGCGACCTCGACGTCGCGATCGCGGGCGGCGTCGACCTCTCGATCGACCCGTTCGAGATCGTCGGCTTCGCCAAGACCGGCGCCCTCGCCCGGACCGAGATGCGGGTGTACGACCGCAACTCCAACGGCTTCTGGCCCGGCGAGGGCTGCGGAATGGTGGTGCTGATGCGCGAGCCGGACGCCGTCCGGGCGGACCGCCGCGTCTACGCCACCGTCGCCGGGTGGGGCATCTCCTCCGACGGCCGGGGCGGGATCACCCGCCCCGAGGCCGACGGGTACCGGCTCGCCCTGCGGCGCGCCTACGAGCGGGCCGGCTTCGGCATCGACACCGTGCCGCTGTTCGAGGGGCACGGCACGGGCACGGAGGTGGGGGACGGCGTCGAGCTCACCGCCCTCAGCAGGGCCAGGGCGGACGCCGCGGCGACCGCCGGCGCCGCGGCGGCGCCCGCCGTGATCGGCACCGTCAAGGGGATGATCGGCCACACCAAGGCCGCCGCCGGGGTGGCCGGTCTGATCAAGGCGGTGCTGGCGGTGCACCACCGGGTGCTGCCACCGACCGTCGGCTGCGTGGACCCGCATCCGGTGATCGAGCAGAACGGCGAGCTGCTGCGCGTCCTGCGCAAGGCCGAGCCCTGGCCGGACGGAGCGCCGCCGCGGGCGGGGATCACCTCGATGGGCTTCGGCGGCATCAACAGCCATGTGGTGGTCGAGGGCGCCGGGGCGCGGCGGCCCCGCCCGTTCAGCCGCCGGACCCGTGCGCTGGCCGCGTCGGTGCAGGACGCCGAGCTGCTGCTCGTCGACGGCGGCTCGCCGGACGAGCTGCGCGGCCGGCTCGCCGAGCTGGCCGACTGGGTGCCCACCCTGTCGTACGCCCAGCTCGGCGACCTCGCGGCGACGCTGCACCAGCGGCTGCGCGACCTGCCGTACCGGGCCGCCCTGGTCGTCTCCTCGCCCGAGGACGCCGAGCGGGGCCTGCGGCGGCTGCTGGAGACCCTCGACGCCGGCGAGACGGTGCTGGCCGATCCCGAGGGCCGCCGCTTCCTCGGCCACGCGAGCGGCGAGGGGCGGATCGGCTACCTCTTCACCGGACAGGGGTCGGGGAAGGGCCTGAGCGGCGGGGCGCTCCGGCGCCGCTTCGCCGAGGTCGAGGAGGTGTACGAGCGCGCGGCGCTGCCGGCGGCGGGCGACGCCGTCGCGACCGCCGTCGCGCAGCCGCGCATCGCCACCGGCTCGATGGCCGGCCTGCGCGCGCTGTCGCTGCTCGGGCTGGAGGCGGGCGTCGCCGTCGGCCACAGCCTCGGGGAGATCTCCGCGCTGCACTGGGCCGGGGCGATGGACGGGCCGGCGCTGCTCGGCCTGGTCGGCGACCGCGGCCGCACCATGACCGAGCACAGCGAGTCGGGCACGATGGCGGGCCTGGGCGCCCCGCCCGACCAGGTGACCGCGCTGATCCGCGACCTCCCGGTCGTCATCGCCGCCTACAACGGGCCGGCGCAGACCGTCGTGGCGGGACCGGCGGACGCGATCGAGGCCGCCGGCGCCAGAGCGGCGGAGGCCGGTGTGTCCTGGACCCGGCTGGCGGTCTCGCACGCGTTCCACTCGCCGCTGGTCGCGCCCGCCGCGGACGCGTTCGCGGCCGGGCTGGAGAAGAGGGAGTTCGGCCGGATCGGGCGGCGGATCATCTCCACCGTCACCGGTGCGCTCCTGCCGGCCGAGACCGACATCCCCGCCCTGCTGCGCCGCCAGATCACCGATCCGGTGCTGTTCACCCGCGCGGTCGAGCTGGCGGCCAAGGACGTCGACTTGTTCGTGGAGGTCGGGCCGGGCCGGGTGCTCAGCGGGCTGGCGGCCGAGACGACGGGCGTGCCGGCCGTGGCCCTGGACACCGACGACGAGTCGCTGCGCGGGTTGCTGCGCGTCGCGGGCGCCGCGTACGTCATCGGGGCGCCGGTGGACCACGAGGCGCTGTTCCACGACCGGCTGGCCCGGCCGCTGGAGATCGGCGAGACGTTCGCCTTCTTCGCCAGCCCGTGCGAGCAGGCGCCCGCCGTGAGCATCGGGGGACGGGAGGCGGGAGCCCGGCCCACCGGCCCCGAGGCCGCCGGCCCCGCGCCCGCCGGTCCCGAGCTCGCCGGGAGCCCGGCCGGTGAAGGCACCGACGAGAGCACCCTCGGGGCGCTCCGCCGCCTGGTGGCCGAACGCGTCGAGCTCCCCGTCGAGATGGTGTCGGACGACAGCCGGCTGCTCGACGACCTGCACCTGAGCTCGATCACGGTGGGCCAGGTGATGAACCTGGCGGCCCAGGCCCGCGGGGTGACCATCCTCCAGCCGCCGACCAGCTTCGCGACGGCCACCCTGCGGGAGCTGGCCGAGACCCTCGACCAGCTCGCGGAGACCTCGGGGGAGACGGCGCCCGCGCCGGTGGTCGAGGGGGCCGGTGCGTGGGCGAGGCCGTTCGCCGTCGACCTGGTCGAGACGCCGCCGGTGCGCTCTCCCGAACCTCCCCCGCCGGACGGCGCCGGGCCGCGGAACCCGTCCGGGCAGCGGGAGTGGCGGCTGTACGCGCCCGGCGGCAACCCGCTCGCCGAGCCGCTGCGATCCGCCCTCCAGGCCGCCGGGACCGGCCCCGGCGTCCTGGTCTGCCTGCCCGAGGACTGCGCCGCGGAGCACCTGGCGTCGGCCCTCGAAGGCGTGCAGGCCGCGCTGTCGGGTGAGGCGGGCGACCGCTTCGTGCTCGTCCAGCACGGGCGCGGCGCGGCGGGCCTGGCCAAGACGCTGCGGCTGGAGGCCCCGCACCTCCGCGTCACCATCGCGCATGTCCCGCCCGGCCCGGAGGCCGCCGCCCGGGTCGCCGCCGAGGTGGCCGCGACCGACGACTACGCCGAGGTCCACTACGACGCCGACGGCGTCCGCCGCGTCCCGACCCTGCGCGCCATGCCGGTGCGCGCGGAGCGGACGGCCGCGCCGCTCGACGGCTCGGACGTCCTCTTGGTCACCGGGGGAGGCAAGGGCATCACCGCCGAGTGCGCGCTGGCGCTGGCCGGCGACACCGGCGCCCGCCTGGCGGTGCTCGGCCGCTCCGACCCGCGCGAGGACGCCGAACTGGCCGCGAACCTCGCGCGCATGACCGAGGCCGGGGTGACCGCCCGCTACTACCGCGCCGACGTCTGCGACGCGGCGGGGGTGCGCGCCGCGGTGGCCGCCGCGACCCGCGAGCTGGGGCCGGTCACGGCGGTGCTGCACGGCGCCGGCCGGAATCTGCCGCGCGGGCTGACCGCCCTCGACATGGACGAGGTCCGGGCGACCTTCGCCCCCAAGATCGACGGGCTCCGCACGGTGCTGTCGGCCGTCGGGCCCGAGCGGCTGCGGCTGCTGGTCACGTTCGGGAGCATCATCGGCCGCGCCGGACTGCGCGGCGAGGGGCACTACGCCATGGCCAACGAGTGGCTGGCCGCCCTCACCCGGGAGACGGCGGAGCAGTACCCCGGCTGCCGGGCCCTGTGCCTCGAATGGTCGGTCTGGTCCGGGGTCGGGATGGGGGAGCGGCTCGCCGTCGTCGAGTCGCTCGCCCAGGACGGGATCACCCCCGTCGCCCCCGACCAGGGCGTGCAGATCATGCGCCGGCTGCTCGCCGACCCGGACGCGCCGGAGGTCGTGGTGGTCAGCGGCCGGACCGGGACCATCGACACGGTCCGGCACGACCGGCCCGAACTGCCGCTGATGCGCTTCCTCGGCACCCCGCTCGTCCGCTACCACGGGGTCGAGCTCGTCACCGAGGTGGAGCTGAACGCGGGCACCGACCTGTACCTGGCCGATCACCTGCTGGACGGGAACCTGCTGTTCCCGGCCGTGTTCGGGATGGAGGCGATGGCCCAGGCCGCCGCGGCGGTCACCGGCCGCCCGGGGGCGCCCGTCATCGAGGACGCGGAGTTCGTCCGGCCCATCGTCGTCCCCCCGGAGGGGAGCACGGTGATCCGCGTCGCCGCGGTCGTCACCGACGACGACACCGTCCAGGCGTCGATCCGCAGCGCGGAGACGGGGTTCGCCGCCGAGCACTTCCGCGCCAGGCTGCGGTTCGGTCAGGGCGCGGCTCCGGACGGCCCGCCGGAGCAGACCGGGGCGGGGCTGCCGGCGGTGCCGCTTGACCCGGCCGCGGACCTGTACGGGCCGGTCCTGTTCCAGGGCGGCCGGTTCCAGCGCCTGCGCCGCTACCACCGGGCGGCCTCGCGGCACGTCGACGCCGAGGTCGCGGCCGTCGAGACCGACTGGTTCGCCGGCTACCTGCCGGGCGGGCTGCTGCTGGGCGACCCGGGCGTCCGCGACGCCCTGATGCACGGCAACCAGGTCTGCGTTCCGGACGCCACGCTGCTGCCGACCGGGATCGAGCGGATCCATCCCGGCGGCGCGGGGCTGGGCACCGGCGGGACTCTGCGCTACTGCGCCACCGAGCGTCTCCACGAGGGCGACACCTACGTCTACGACATCGCCGTCAGGAACGGCGCGGGCGAGGTCGTCGAACGGTGGGAGGGGCTCCACCTCCAGGCCGTCCGCAAGGGCGACGGCCGCGGGCCGTGGGCGGCTCCGCTGCTCGGGCCGTTCCTCGAACGGGCCGTGGAGGACATCACCGGGACCCGCGTCGCCCTGGCCGTGGAGCCCGACGAGCAGAGCGCGGGCGCCGGCGCGGGGGCGGGCGACGCGGGCGACACCGGGGAACGCCGGCGCCGCACCGCGGTCGCCGCGCGCCGGGCGCTCGACGCCGGCGCCGGCCTCGACATCCGGTACCGCCCCGACGGCCGCCCGGAGATCGACGGCGATCGGCTGCTCTCGGCCTCGCACGGCGCCGGGGTGACGCTGTGCGCCGTCGCCGGGACGACCGTCGGCTGCGACGTCGAGAGTGCGACCGAGCGGACCGCCGCGGACTGGGCCGGCCTGCTGGGCCGGTACGGGGACCTGGCCGCACTGGTCGCCAAGGAACTCGACGAGGACGCCGCCGTCGCCGGCACGCGGGTGTGGACGGCCATCGAGTGCCTGCGCAAGGCCGGGCTCCCGATGGACGCCCCGCTCGCCCTGGCACCAAGGTCCCGGAGCGGCTGGGCGGTCCTGGCCTCCGGGGACCTGCTCATCGCGACGTTCGCCACGTCGCTCAACGGCCGCGCCGAGCCGGCCGTGTTCGCAATCCTCACTGAAGGGCGGTCGTAGACCACCATGGCGGACTACTTCGAGTACCTCCACACGGTCGGATTCGAGGAGACCAACCTCGTCGGCAACGTCTACTACGTCAACTACCTCCGATGGCAGGGCCGGTGCCGGGAGCTGTTTCTCAAGCAGAAGGCCCCGGCCGTCCTGGCCGACCTCCAGGACGACCTGAAGCTGTTCACGCTCAAGGTCGACTGCGAGTTCTTCGCGGAGATCACCGCGTTCGACGAGCTGTCGGTGCGGATGCGGCTGATCGAGCTGGCGCAGACGCAGCTCGAGTTCGGCTTCGACTACCTCCGGCTGGACCCCGTCGGGCCCGGCACGCTGATCGCCCGCGGACGCCAGCGCGTCGCCTGCATGCGCGGACCGAACACGCGGACCGTCCCGGCACGGGTGCCCGGCGTCCTGGTGGACGCCCTGCGGCCGTACGCCCCGGCGACCCTCGTCGAAGCGGGGAGGCCGGCATGACGGTCCAGCCGCAGCCCGCCCCGGAGATCGCCGACACCAGGTTCCTGCGCCGGGCACTCGGCGCCTTCGCGACCGGCGTCACGGTCGTGACCATCGGCGGCGAGAGCCCGCACGCGATGACCGCCAACGCGTTCAGCTCGGTCTCGCTCGACCCACCGCTCGTGCTCATCTGCGTGGACCACTCCGCGATCATGCATCGCGGGCTCGACACGGCGCGCTGCTTCGGGGTGTCGGTCCTGGCCGAGCACCAGGAGGGGGTCGCCCGGCACTTCGCCGACCGCCGGCGTCCGCTCGGCACCGCCCAGTTCGAGGGCGTCGACTGCGTCCCGGGGCGGCTCACCGGGGTGCCGATGATCGGCGGCGCCCTCGCGGGCTTCGAGTGCGAGGTCTGGCGCCGGCACGACGCCGGCGACCACACGATCTTCCTCGGGCGGCTGCTGTCGGCCGAGCGGAGCGAGGAGGACGAGGGGCTGCTGTTCTTCGACGGCGGCTTCCGGCGGCTCGTCCCGGAGGGGAGCGAGGTGGCGTCGTGACCCTCCCCGACCAGGACGTCCGGCCTCCGCCCGGCCCGCGCGGCGGCGGCACGGGACGGCGCCGCCCGCCCGGCCCTCCCCGGACCGCCATGCCGATCCTGCTCGCCGGGTTGGCCCGGGACCGGCTGGCGGTGATGCGGGACGCCGCGGCGCGCTACGGCGACGCCGTGCGGCTGCCGCTGGGCCCGACGACGCTGTACTTCTTCAACCATCCCGACCACGCCAAGCACGTGCTCGCCGACAACAGTGTCAACTACCGGAAGGGGATCGGGCTCACGCACGCCCGCCGGGCCCTCGGCGACGGGCTGCTGACCAGCGAGGGCGAACTGTGGCGCCGCCAGCGCAAGGCCATCCAGCCGGTGTTCCACGCCAGGCGGATGGCCGGGCAGGCGACGGCCATCGCGGAGGAGGCCGCGGGACTGGTCGAGCGGCTGCGGGCGAAGGCCGGCCAGGGCCCGGTGGACGTCCGCGCCGAGATGACCGGGCTCACCCTCGGTGTGCTGGGCCGCGCCCTGCTGGACGCCGACCTCGGCGCGTTCGGCTCCGTCGGCGAGGCGTTCGAGTCCGTCCAGGACCAGGCGATCTTCGAGATGATGTCGCTCAGCTCGGTGCCGTCCTGGCTCCCGCTGCCGAAGCAGCGGCGCTACCGGCGCGCCCGCGGGTACCTGGACCGCGTCGTCGGCGAGCTGATCACCCAGGCCGGCGCGCACGCGGGCGGCGACGACGTCATGGCGCGGCTCCTCGGGTCGGTCCGCAGCGCGGTCGACGGGCGCGTCATCAAGAGCCGGCTGCGGGACGAGCTGGTCACGCTGCTGCTCGCCGGCCACGAGACCACCGCCAGCACGCTGAGCTGGGCGTTCCACCTGATCGACCGGCACCCCGAGGTCGCCGCGCGGCTCCGTGCGGAGGCCCGGGAGGTGCTGGGCGACCGCCTGCCCGAGTACGCCGACCTGCACCGGCTGACCTACACGGGGAGGGTCATCGAGGAGGTCATGCGGCTCTATCCGCCGGTCTGGATCCTGCCCCGGCTGTCGCTCGGGGAGGACGAGATCGGCGGCTACCACGTGCCCGCCGGGGCCAAGGTCATGATCTGCCCGTACACCCTGCACCGGGACCCCCGGTACTGGGCCGACCCGGACCGGTTCGACCCGGACCGCTTCGACACCGGCAGGCCGGGCGAACGGCCGGCCTACTCCTACATCCCGTTCGGCGCGGGGCCGCGCTTCTGCGTCGGCAAGAACCTGGGCCTGATCGAGGCGGTCTTCGTCCTCGCGCTGGTCAGCAGGGACCTGCGCCTGGCCGCGCTACCGGGCCACCGGGTGCGGCCGGAGGCCATGCTGTCCCTGCGCGTGCGCGGCGGCCTGCCGATGAACGTGCGCCCCGCTTCCGGGTAGCGGGCACGCGCGCACCGCCCTGCCGGCGGATACCGCCGGCAGGGCGGCTGACGTCCGGTCCCGGGTGGCTCCGGTCAGGACGGCAGGCCGGCGTCGTCCTGCGGTGAGGCGGCCGTCCGGCCCTTCGGCTCCTCCCAGTCCTCCTGCCGGCCCAGGGCCGTGAGGTCGAGGAGGTGGAGGCTGGTCATCATGGCCTCAAGGCCCCTGGCGTACGTCGAGTACGTGTGGAAGACCTCGTCGCCGCTGCGCAGGAAGCAGCTGATGCCGGGCTGCTCGCCGACGTAGTCCTTCATCCAGTCGAAGCCCGCCGCGGCCAGCTCGCCGGCGTCCCGGAAGTTGTAGTAGGGGGGCGCGACCGCCGGGTCGAGCGTGACGTGGAAGTCGCGGTTGAAACCGCTGCCGGAGGACGAGTACCAGGGGAACGTCCACCCCTGCGCCTCGCCGACCTTCCGCACCTCCGGGTACGGCGCGCGCGACACGGCGGCGAACGCCGTGTCGAGCCGGCCCAGGTGTGCGAGGACTCCGTCGTTGAGCGACTCGGCCATGCTGGTGCAGCCGCTGCAGAGGGCCTCGTCCGCCGACTCGAGCATGAGGTGCTGGACGATGAGCTGCCGGCGGCCGTCGAACAGGTCGAGCAGCGCGACCTCGCCGCCCGGGCCGGTGAAGGTGTAGTCCTTCTCGATCCGCACCATCGGCAGCCGCCGCCGGTCGGCGTTGAGCGCGTCGCGGGCGCGGGTGAACTCCTTCTCGCGGCGGAGCAGTTCCTTGCGCGCCGCGAGCCACTCGTCGGGTGAGACGACCTGTGGAAGATTCATCTGGTCTCGCTCTCCTCCCTGGCTTGCATGATGCAAGCAGCCTAACATGACCTGCGTCACTACGGTTTTTTCTCGGTAGGATTGGGTTGTGCTGGGTCGTATGTACGAACGCGAGAACTGTTCCGCGGCGCGCGCCCTCGAACTGGTCGGCGAGCGCTGGAGCCTGCTGATCATCCGCAATGCCGTCTTCAGCGGCATGACCCGCTTCTCGGAGTTCGAGCGCCGCCTCGGCATCGCCCCGAACATTCTCGCCAAGCGACTGGACGGCTTCGTGTCCGACGGGCTGATGGAGTCGCGGCCGACCGGTGAGATGGTGGGCGCCAGCGAGTACGTCCTCACTCCGAAGGGCCGCGAGCTCGCACTGGTGATCATGGCGCTGACCGAATGGGGCGACCGGTGGGCCGCGCCGCAGGGACCGCCGGTCCTCTTCGAACACGACGGGTGCGGCGGCCCGGTGCACCTGTCGGCCACCTGCCGGGAGTGCGGCCGGACGCCCGCCGTGACCGAGATCGTTGCGGTGCCCGGCCCCGGCGCGCCCCAGGCGGCCGAGCCGGCGTAGCGCCGGAGAGCGGCGGGGCCGTGCGCCGCCGCCGCGCACGCCTGCGGCCGGGACCATCGGGCCCCGGCCGCATGAGCCGATCTCCGTGCCGCTCTAGATCAGGTACGTGTTGGGCTCCAGGCCGCACAGCACGCGCCCGTAGAGTTCGAGATTGGTGTTGGGGTGCAGGACCCCGTGGAGACTGATCGTCTGCATGTCCCGTTCGATGCGCTGCATCGGCACGTGGGAGTAGATCGACGATCCGCCGCTGGCGGTGTTCAGGACGTCCACCGACTCCTTGGCCCGCAGCGTGGCCGCGCCCATGTCCATCCGCGCGGCGGCCCGCTCCTCCATCGTCCAGGGCTCGCCGGTCCGGGCCTTGGCGTCCAGGCGCCCGGCGGCGCGGCGCACGTGGAACTCGGCTTCGTCGAGTTTGACGGCGGCTTCGGCGACCTGGAGGTGGGTGAGGGGTGCTTCGACCTGGAGTTCGTAGCCGGTGTAGGTGATCTTGCGGCCGGGCAGCCGCTCGAAGAACGCCTCCCGCGCCGCCCGCGCCGTGCCGAGCGCGACCGCGCCGGCCAGCGCCGCCGCCGACGGCGAGAACGGGACCCTCCACACCGCGGAGTCGGCGTTTCGCTCCGACAGGTGCTGGTTCTGGAGGATCAGGGGGAGCATCGGCAGGACGCGCGCCTGCGGGACGAAGAGGTTCTCGGCGATGGTCGTCACGCTGCCGGTGCCGCGCATGCCGACGGTGTGCCAGTCGTCGACGATCGTCAGGTCCGCCGCCGGGATCGCGATCACGACCGGCACCGGGTCGCCGCCCTCGACGGCCATCACGGCGGAGTGGGCGAACCACTGGCTGTGCAGGATGCCGGTGCTGAAGGGCCACCTGCCGTTGAGGAGATAGCCGCCGTCGGTCGGCACGGCCATCCCGTTCGGGCTGACGCTGTTGCCGATCCGGACATCGGGATCGGCGAAGATCTCGTCCTGGACCTCGTCCGGGAACAGCCCGGCCAGCCAGCAGCCGATCATCCAGGTGTTCATGGTCCACCCGACGGAGACGTCCGCGCGGGCGAGTTCGGCGATCACGTCGCACACGGTGCTCGTATCGGACTCGTAGCCGCCATAGCGCACCGGGACCCGCATCTTCAGCAGACCGGTGTCGCGAAGCCCCTGGAGGACCTCCTCGTGCAGGAGGCGGTTCTCCTCCTGCCATCCGGCGTGCTTGCGGATCAGGTCGACCAGTTCCGTCGCGCGGCCGGCGAGTTCGGGCCGCGGCGGCGCCTCGGTGTTTGTCATCTGTGCTCCTCGCTCAGCGTTGGTTCGAGGTCGGGCGGCGTCTACAGGAAGTCGGTGTTGGGCTCCAGGCCGCACAGCACGCGCCCGTACGTCTCCGCGTTGGTGTCGGGGTGCATGATCCCGTTCAGGTTGATCGCCTGGACGTCCCGCTCGATGCGCTGCATCGGCACGTGGGAGTAGATGGACGATCCGCCGCTGGCGGTGTTGAGGACGTCGACGGACTCCTTGGCGCGCTGGCAGACGGCGCCGGCGTCCATGCGTGCGAGGGCGCGCTCTTGCAGGGTCCAGGTTTCGCCGTTCTGGGCCTTGGTGTCGAGATGCTCGGCTTGGCGGTTCAGGTGGAACTCGGCTTCGTCGAGTTTGACGGCGGCTTCGGCGACCTGGAGGTGGGTGAGGGGTGCTTCGACCTGGAGTTCGTAGCCGGTGTAGGTGATCTTGCGGCCGGGCAGCCGCTCGAAGAACGCCTCCCGGGCGGCCTGCGCCATGCCCAGCGCGGGCGAGGCGCCCACCGTGGCCGCGAACGGCAGGAACGGCGTCCTCCACACCGGGGAGTCGGCGTTCCGCTCCGACAGGTGCTGCCCCTGGAGGAGCACGGGCAGCATCGGCAGGACGCGCGCCTGCGGGACGAAGAGGTTCTCGGCGATGGTCGTCACGCTGCCGGTGGCGCGCAGGCCCGAGGTGTGCCAGTCGTCGACGACCGTCAGCTCCGACATGGGGACCACGACCGCCGCCGGGACGTAGTTGCCGTCGTCGGTGGCCAGCAGCACGGAGTGGACGTCCCACTGGCTCTGCGGCGCTCCGGTGTTGAAGTGCCACTTGCCGTTCAGCGTCACGCCGCCGTCGGTCGGCACGGCCATCCCGTTCGGGCTGACGCTGCCGCAGATCCGCACGTTCGGGTCGGCGAAGACCTCGTCCTGGACCTCGTCCGGGAACAGCCCGACCAGCCAGCAGCCGATCATCCAGGTGCTGACGGTCCACCCCACGGAGCCGTCGCCGCGGCCGAGCTCGGCGACCACGTCGCACACGGTGCGGGTGTCGGACTCGTAGCCGCCGTAGCGTACCGGGATCCGCATCTTCAGCAGACCGGTGTCGGCCAGCCCCTGGAGGACTTCGTCGTGCAGGACGCGGTTCTCGTCCTGCCATCCGGCGTGCTTGCGGATCAGACCGACCAGTTCTGCCGCGCGGCCGACGAGGTCGGGTCGCGGCGGGGCCTCGGTGTTCGTCATTTGTGCTCCTCGCTCAGCGTTGGTTCGAGGTCGGGCGGCGTCTACAGGAAGTCGGTGTTGGGCTCCAGGCCGCACAGCACGCGCCCGTACGTCTCCGCGTTGGTGTTCGGGTGCATGACCCCGTGGAGATTGATCGCCTGGACGTCCCGCTCGATGCGCTGCATCGGCACGTGGGAGTAGATGGACGATCCGCCGCTGGCGGTGTTGAGGACGTCGACGGACTCCTTGGCGCGCTGGCAGACGGCGCCGGCGTCCATGCGTGCGAGGGCGCGCTCTTGCAGGGTCCAGGTTTCGCCGTTCTGGGCCTTGGTGTCGAGGCGTTCGGCTTGGCGGTTCAGGTGGAACTCGGCTTCGTCGAGTTTGACGGCGGCTTCGGCGACCTGGAGGTGGGTGAGGGGTGCTTCGACCTGGAGTTCGTAGCCGGTGTAGGTGATCTTGCGGCCGGGCAGCCGCTCGAAGAACGCCTCCCGGGCGGCCTGCGCCATGCCCAGCGCGGGCGAGCCGGCCACCGCGACCGCGAACGGCAGGAACGGCATCCGCCAGGCCTGGTAGTCGGCGTTCCGCTCCGACAGGTGCTGGTTGTTGAGGATCACCGGGAGCATCGGCAGGACGCGCGCCTGCGGGACGAAGAGGTTCTCGGCGATGGTCGTCACGCTGCCGGTGGCGCGCAGGCCCGAGGTGTGCCAGTCGTCGACGACCGTCAGCTCCGACATGGGGACCGCGATCGTGGCCGGGGCGATCTGGCCGTCGCCCGTCTCCATCAGCGAGGCGTGGACGGCCCACTGGCTCTGCGGGCTGCCGGTGTTGAAGTGCCACTTGCCGTTGAGGACGTAGCCGCCGTCGGTCGGCACGGCCAGCCCGTTCGGGCCGATGGAGCCGCAGATCCGGACCTCCGGGTCGGCGAATATCTCGTCCTGCGCCTCGTCCGGGAACAGCCCGGCCATCCACGCGCCGATCGTCCACGTGCTCATGGTCCAGCCGACGGAGCCGTCGCCGCGGCCGAGCTCGGCGACCACGTCGCACACGGTGCGCGCGTCCGGCACGCTGCCCCCGAAGTGCGCCGGAACCGTCATCCTCAGCAGACCGGAGTCCACGAGCCCGCGGAGGACCTCCTCGTGCAGGGTCCGGTTCTCCTCCTGCCATGGGGCGTGCTTGCGGATCAGGTCGACCAGCTCCGTCGCCCGGCCGACGAGGTCGGGCCGCGGCGGCGCCTCGATGATCGTCATCTGTGCTCCTCGGTGAGATCGCAGGGACAGTGAAAATGGATGGGACTTCCGCGCTGGCGGCGGTTCGGACAAAGGCGTTCGACTGGACCGCCCCGCCGTTCTCGTGGGCGCCCGCCTCACCAGTCGTGCCAACCTTGACATGGGCCGGAGTCGAGCACATCTCCCAAATTGCTCGGGTCTGTATTTGATTCACGTCTACCCGGTGAATGGTCGGGGGACTCCGGGGCCCACGGTGCGGTGCACGGAACGCGGCCTGGTGGATCGAGCATCCTGAAAGAACGGCCGAATCCGCCTTGTGGATATGGTGCAATTGCCCTGTAACCCCGCGAGAGAGGGAGTTCGGCATGCCGGTCGAGCCTGAACCATTGGAAGGTCCAGCGGTGTTCGACCCGTCTTTCCTGCACGGGACCGTCCCGATCGACGACGGCTTCCTGCACTACGTCATCGGGGGCACGGGCCCGGCCCTGGTGATGATGCACGGCTGGCCGGAGACCTGGTGGGAGTTCCGCAAGGTCATGCCCGAGCTGGCCCGGACCCACACGGTGATCGCCTTTGACATGCCGGGCATGGGGGACTCCTCGGTCCAGGCGGACGGGTACGACACCAAGACCCAGGCCGCGCGGATGCACCTCGCGCTCAACCGGCTCGGCTTCGGCGAGGTCAAGCTGCTGGCGCACGACCAGGGCGCGGTGACGGGCTACGTCTGGGCCCGGGACCACCCGGGGGAGGTGACCCGCCTGGTCGTGCTCGACTCGGTGCTGAACGGGTTCGGCCTGGAGGACCTGTACGGCAAGGACTTCCATTTCCTGCTGAACATGGAGCCCCATCCGGTCCCCGAGGAGATCATCACCGACGCGAGCGTCGCCATGTTCCACGGCAACGTCTTCCGGAAGTTCGCCCGGCACCCCGAGCGGATCGACATCCAGCACTACATCGACGCGTACATGGACCCGGCCCGCCGCAGCGCCGGATACAAGATCTACCGCTCGTGGGCGGCGAACGCCGAGGACATCCGGGCGAACGCCGAGTCCAAGCGGCTGAGCCAGCCGGTGCTGGCGATCGGGGGCGAGCACATGCTGGCCCTGGACGTCGCGAAGTCATTCCGGCACGTGGCGGGCAACGTGCGCGGCGTGGTGGTCCCCGACGCCGGCCACTGGCCCCAGGAGGAGAACCCGCAGTTCGTGATCGACTGCGCGAAGCTCTTCTTCGGCCCGGCCGGGGTTCCCGCGCCGTCGCCGGCACTCGCGAACTGCGTCGCGTAGCGCCGCCGAAGGCGGACCGGGCCTCCCGGCGTTCACCGCCGGGAGGCCCGCACGCCCGGTCCGGGGCGGCGGAGGCCCGCCTGCCCCGCGCCGCCAGGCGAGGTGCAGCGGGCCTCCTCGCCCAAGCCAGGTCGGCGTCCGAGCCGCCAGGCGAGGACGCCGGGCCGGGCTTTGAAACACGGGCTAGACCTGGGCCATGCCGCCGTCCACGAACAGCTCGGTCCCGGTGACGAAGGCGGAGTCACCGGACGCGAGGAACAGCGCGGCGGTCGCGACCTCGGTGTCGGCACCGAAGCGCCCGCTCGGCAGCATGCCGATGAGGCGCTCTCTGAACTCCGGCGGGACGCCCTCGGTCGCCGGGGTGTCGATCGGGCCCGGACTGAGCAGGTTGACCCGGATGCGGCGGTCCTTCAGGTCCGCGGTCCAGGTGCGCGCGAACGACCGCAGCGCGGCCTTGCTGGCGCTGTAGACCAGGCTGCCGGGGAAGCCCTTCACCGCGGTGGCCGAGCCGGTGAGGATGATCGAGGCGCCGTCCGCCATCAGCGGCAGCAGCTTCTGCGCGGTGAACAGGGTGCCGCGCACGTTCACGTCGAAGACGCTGTCGAAGGAGTGCTCGGTGACCGTGCCGAGCGGCTCGCCATGGACGCTGACGCCGGCGTTGGCGAACAGGACGTCGACCCGGCCCTTCTCCGCGGCCACGGCCTCGACCAGGCGGTCCAGATCGTCCAGGTCGGCGACGTCGCCCCGCACCCCGGTGACGTTCCGGCCGATCGCGGCGACGGCCTCGTCCAGCCTGTCCTTGCGCCGGCCGGTGACGAAGACATGGGCGCCCTCCCGGACGAAGAGCCCGGCGGTCGCCAGCGCCATCCCGGAGGTGCCTCCGGTGATCACCGCGACCTTTCCGTTGAGCTTCGACATAACCTGCCTTCCTGCTTGGGAGCTGGAGCAAGTCCATCCCAGAAAGAAGGGGCATGTCTTCTCTGCACGTGCGAAGTCCGGCGGACCGCAGGCGTCCGCCGGACCGCCCGGCCCGGGGCCTTCCTATCCTGCGCTCGCCTCGAGCGTGTCGCGCGCGCCCGCGTCGCCGGCGGCGGGCTGGATCCGGGGGCGCAGCCCGATCCAGATGAGCGCCGTGGCGACCACGGTGATCAGGACGTTGACGCCGAGTGCCAGGTGAAGGCCGTCGAGCATGACCGCCTGGGTCGTCATGACCGCGGACAGGATCGGGACGCCGATGGTGATGCCGACCTGCTGGGTCAGCGTGGCGAGGCCGGTGGCCAGCCCCTGCTCGGAGTCGGGCAGGCCCGTGGTCGCGGTCACCATGAAGGACACGATCGCCGTCACGTGCGCGAAGAACCCGAAGAACAGCGCGGGGATCAGCACCGAGAGCCACACCTGGCCGGTGCCGAGCGCGATCAGCGGGGCGGTGAAGGCGGCCTGCCCGAGCAGCCCCACGGCCAGCACCTTGCGCGGGCCGTACTTGGCGATGAAGCGGCCGGCGACCACGCCCGCGACGACCGAGGCCAGGCCGGGCACCCCGAAGATCAGCCCGGTGGTCAGCGGCGCGAAGTGCAGCACGTCCTGGAGGTACAGCGTCATCAGGAAGATGGCTCCGGGCTCCATCGCGAACACCACCAGGCCGGCGACGTTGCCCCATTTGATGGTGGGCCTGGTCAGGATGTCCACCGCGGCGAGCGGCGCCCGCGCCCGCCGTTCGATCATCCAGAAGATCACCAGCAGCGCCACCCCGCCGAGCAGGGAGTACACGTTCTCGTTGATGACGCCGAAGACGAACGCCAGCAGGCCGAGGGTCACCGTGACCGCGCCCGGCACGTCCAGCCTGACGCCCGCCGGGGCGCTGCTCGCGCGCACCAGGAACGGCGTGGCCACCAGGATGAGCACGGCCACCGGCACGTTGATCAGGAACGCCCAGCGCCAGCTCAGCACGCCCACGAGGGTGCCGCCGACCAGCGCGCCGACGGTGAACCCGCCCGACAGCAGCGCGCCGTTGAGCCCGAGTACCCGGGCCCGCTGCTTCTCGTCGCTGAACGAGGTGACCAGCAGTGCCAGGGCCGCCGGCGTGGCGATCGCGGTGGCGAAGCCCTGGAGCACGCGGGCGGTCAGCAGCATCGTGGGGTTCGTCGCCATCGCGCCGACGAGGGACGACAGGGCCAGGAGTGTGACGCCGATGAGGAACAGTCGGCGCCGGCCGTACATGTCGGCGATCCGCCCGAACAGCAGCGTGAACCCGGCGGCCGGCAGCGCGAACGCCGAGACCACCCACGGCAGCTCGGACGGCGCGAGGCCGACGCCGGCGCCCAGCCGGGGCAGCGCGACGTTCAGGATCGAGTAGTCGACGGAGAGCATGAACCCCGCGCCGAGCAGCAGGATTACGGTCATCCGTTGTCGGCCGGTGAATCGTGCCGGTGCGTCCGTGGTCGTCGTCATGACGCCGTGGTCCCTCCTACAGAGGTTCTGCCCGTTTGATGATCTTTATCGACGTTTCGTGCCCGGGAAGGCGCCGCCGGTGTGGAAGGTCCGGCTCCCGGAACGGCGTTCGAATGGTTCCGTCCCGCGCGAAAGGGGCCGCGATGTGGCGCACACTCACTTGCGTCACGCTAGTATAATCCCTTGCATCATACAAGGTGGTGTGTCAGCATTGATTCATGCTGGGACGCCTTTATTCAGGTCAGGCCTGTTCTGTGGCGCGGACGCTGGAGATCGTTGGCGAACGGTGGAGCCTATTGATCATTCGGAATTCGATGTTCTCCGGAATGACTCGCTTCATGGATTTTCAGCGCAATTTGGGTATCGCGTCGAACATCCTGGCCAAGAGGCTGGGCGAGTTCGTCGAGGCCGGGATCTTCGAGCTGCGGCCCGATGCCGACGGCGGGCGCGCCGAGTACGTGCTGACCCGCAAAGGCCGGGACCTGCAACCGGTCATCGTCGCGCTCACAGAATGGGGCGACAGCTGGGCGCCGCCGGAGGACCGGTCGGTCTTCTACGAGCACGTGGGCTGCGGTGGGCGGGTCATGTTGAAGATGGAATGCGAACGGTGCGGCGAAACGCGGCCGGCCGCGGACGCCGAGGTGCGGCGCGGGCGCCGGCTCCCCGACCCGCGCCGCACCCGGGCCGGCACCGAGGACCGCCCCGCCTGACGCGCCGAAGCGCGCGAAGCGCGGGACGCTCCGCGACGTGTGCGGGCGGAAGGACGCCGATGGCCGACCGGCCGGGCGCGGTGCGGCTCAGAGCCCGGCGTCGCGGCCGATGATCTCCTTCATGATCTCGTTGGAGCCGGCCCAGATGCACTGCCCGTAGATCACTTGCTCTCCGGACCTGAGGGGCCCGCGTCTTCCGGACAGCTGGCTGATGGGTGATCTGCGGGCAGATCTACGCTGCTTGCTGCCGGTTCAGGTACTCGGTGTACACCTCAAGAGGGGTCCGATACCTGTTCGCGGAATGAAGCCTGCGTCGATTGTGGAAGCCCTCGATGTACTGCATTCTTCTCGCCGCCGGTGCTTCCCGTCGACGCGTCGCCGCCGTGCCGTCTGCGGTAGTCCCTGACCCGGTTACCCGAGGCGGTGTCGTGGATACCGACCTCACAGGCCACATGGGCGATGGGGTGCGGGCCGTCCAGGACCATGCGGACGATCTCGTCCTTGTGCTCCTGGATGAAATGCCGCCTCTGTCGTGCCAACGACCTTCCCTTTCGGTTCTCCCCCATTTTAGTTGGGGACCTGTCCGAAAGGTCCGGTTCACCTCTCTAGCCTCCTTCGCCCAGGAGCCTTTTGGTGATGGACTCCAATCGTGTCGCGTCGCCCCGGTCGAAGGACGGGCCGGTCAGGCTGAGCCGCCGGCCTTCGAAGAATGCGCTCAGTGGTTCGTCCGGCGGGCCGTCGATGATGTCGACGATCGGGGCGATGCCCACCGCGACCGGCAGTCCACCGGCCTTCATCCGCTCGACTTGGGCCGCCGTCTTCGGATCGAACTCTCCCGCGAGGTTGCCCGCCACATTGCCGGGGAACACGAGCGCATAGCGGATCCGGCTGCCGGAGTGAGCGTCGGCGTAGGAGACGCCGAGCAGGTCGTTGAGCTTGCCGCCCTGGAGCAGGGCCTCGAAACCGTCGTAACCGCGTTTCAGCTCGAGGTCGTCCCAGTGGATCCGCCCGACGGGCACGCCCGGCCCAGCGACGTTCACGATGACCGGCCCTGGGGCCTTGTCCAGCAGGCCGGCGAGGCCGTGCCCGAGCAGATAGCGGCTGAGGTAGTACAGGGCGAACTGGTGCTCGAAGCCGTCTGAGGTCTCGCGGCGGTGCGAACGGAAGAAACGGGTACACAGGACGAGCGCGTCAATGAAGGAGAACCGGGTCGCGATCTCCCTGATGACCCGCTTGTTCTCGCCGATCAGGCTGAGGTCGGCCAGAAGAAACTCTCCGCCGTCCTTGACGAACCTCTCCCCGTTGGCCGGGTCGTGGCCGATGGCCAGGACGTTGTCGCCGCGCTCGATATAGGTACGGGCGAGTGCCTTCCCCAGACCGGCGGTGCCGCCCGGGATGACGATGTTCTTCATGCTCTCTCTCCCTGTGACCGTGACTTGAGGGTGAAGGTGAGCCCGGCTGCGAGAACCAGGGCCGCTGTGATGACGTACATGGCGACCGATATCGCGGAGCCGTAGCCGCCGTCGTCCGCGGCCGCGAAGAAGACGGTGCCCACGCCGGCGACGCCCAGCGTGGCGCCGAACTGCTGGCCGGTGCTCCAGATGCCCGAGGCGGAACCGGCGTGCTCGACGGGGACGGCCGCGAGGAACATCGTGGTGAGCGGTGGCATGATCAGGACCGTCCCGACGCCGAGCAGGAACAGGCCGGGCACCAGGGCCCAACCGGTCGTGTCGGCCGAACCGGACTCGGCGGCGACCAGCACGGCGGCACTGCCCGCCGCGCCCGCGAGGGAGCCGACCAGGATCACGCGGTAGCCGAAGCGGTGGGTGAGACGGCCGACGAATGAGGTCAGGAGCAGGGCTCCGGCGATGAGCGCGATGGAGACCAGCCCCGCGTCGAGGGCCGAATAACCCAGACCGCTCTGCATCCACACCAGGGTCACCAGATTGAAGCCGCTGAAAGCCGCGAAGGCGACCAGTTCGACGGCCAGCGCGGCGGTGACGACCCGCTTGCGGAACAACTCCATGGGCAGTAGTGCGCCCGCCCTGCGCTCCGGACGACGATTCTCGATGACGGCCAGTCCGGCCACGGCCACGATGCCCGCGATCAGGCAGATCCAGATCCAGGCCGACCAGCCGAAGGTGCGGCCCTCCAGGAGCGGGAACACGATGGCGACCAGCCCGGCGGTGAGCACTCCGGCGGCGAGCCACCGGGGGCGCACTCCGCCGGCGACCCGGCTCTCGGGCACCAGCCATGCACCCAGGGCGACCAGCACGACGGCGACCGGCACGGTGACCATAAAGATCATGTGCCAGCCCAGCCCGCCGAGATCCGCGGTGATCAGCACGCCGCCGAGCGCCAGCCCACCCGCCTGGGCGACCCCGGAGACCAGGCCGAACATGCTGAAGACCGTGCCCCGCTCGCGTCCGCTGAACATGCTGTAGAGGATGCTCATCACCTGCGGGGCGATCGCGGCGGCGGCCAGCCCTTGAGCCGCGCGCGAGATGATCAGCATCTCCACGTTGTTCGCGAGGCCGGACCACAGGCCGGTCACGGCGAAGGCGGCCACCGCGCACAGGAAGACCCGCTTGCGGCCCAGGAGATCGCCGACCCGGGCGAATGTGATCAGCGCCGCGGCGAAGGCGAGCAGGTAGGCGGCCGAGATCCACTCCAGGTCGGTGGGATCGGCTCGCAGATCTTGCTGGATGGCGGGCAGCGCGACGTTCACGATCGTGACGTTCAGCAGGTCCAGCATGAAGGCGATGATCAGTACGACCATCGCCGCCCACCGGCGTGGGTACGGCACGTCGGTGCCGGGCCTGTCGGATAGCGCGGTCTTGGTGTCCATTCAGCAAGGCCTTTCCCGAACCGTTGTTGGTGGACCGATCGGTCCCATGATGGCGGACCGATCGGTCCACGCTCTGAGTGCATCGTTCTTGCTTGAGTGCCGCCCTGTCAACAGGGATGATCCAACGGACCGATCGGTCTGCTACCGTGTCAGCATGGCCCGAAGGCCCTCACCTCTGACGCGCGAACGCATCCTGGACGCTGCGACCGACCTGTTCGATCGATACGGCGTGCACGCCGTGGGCATGCAGCGGATCATCGACGAGGCGGCCTGCGGAAAGAACCTGCTCTACCGCGAGTTCAGCAGCAAGGACGAGCTGGTGGTGGCCTACCTGCAGCGGGGCAGCACCCACTGGAACGCCACGCTCGCCCGCGCGCTCGCCGCCGCTGCGACGCCGGAAGAGCAGCTCGTCGAGCTGGTGCGCGTCGTGGGTGACAGTGTGCCCGGGACCCGGGGCTGCGGCCTGCGCAACACCCTCGCCGAGTACCCCGACCGCGACCATCCCGCACATCGGTTCGTCATCGAGCACCTCGAGATGGTCCGCAACCAGCTCCGCGACCTGGCCACGCGTACCTCCACGGCCGACCCGGACCAGCTGGTCGACCGGATCCTGCTGATCATCAACGGCCTCTACTCCCCAGACTGCGGCATTGCCGAGGAGCGCAGAGTCGCGACGGCGGCAGTACGTCTGGCCAAAGAGGTCGTGTCGTCCTGACCAGCTACAAGGTCGTCTGCGAGGCTTCGCGCCCATCGGCGAGACGACTCCGGCCGGGTCGTCCACGCTTCTCTGTGCGGTGCATCTCGCTCTGCACTTGCAGCCGCACGCCGATACGGGTGGAACTTTCCTCGGCCGGGTGTGAGCGGTCCCCCCTTCGGGTGGAGGGAGAGCCGACCGCTCCGGATCAGCTACGGGCCGGCTGCGAGTAGCTGGCCGGCTCCGTCTCGGTTCATGTCTTGGCTGCGAGCGGTGGCCGGTACTCGGAGTGCCGCTGGCATCGTCTCGAAGCCGTCAGGCACGAGGCAGGCAACTGCGGGTGGCGTCATTTACGTCACTCCGCACAGGGTCGCCTGCACGAATCTCCACTCGTCGCCACGCATGGAGCGAGCATGAAGCTCGCTAACTTGATGTTTGCGGGCGGCACTAGCGAGTCCATGAAGATACAGGTCAGGCTAGAGACCAGCCGACCGGCCGATGATCTCCTTCATGATCTCGTTGGAGCCGGCCCAGATGCGGGTCACGCGCGCGTCCATCCAGGCCCGCGCGACGCGGTACTCGCGCATGTAGCCGTAGCCGCCGAAGAGCTGGACGCAGCCGTCGATGATCTGGTTCTGCGCGTCGGAGGTCCACCACTTGGCCTTGGAGGCGTCGACCGTGTTCAGCTCGCCGCCGACGTGCGCGGCCAGGCACTGGTCGGTGAACGCCTGCGCCACGTCGAGCTTGGTGATCAGCTCGGCGACCAGGAACTTGTTGTGCTGGAAGCCGCCGATCGGCTGCCCGAACGCGGTGCGCTGCTTGACGTACTCGACCGTCTCCTCCAGCACGCCGCGCGCGTGCGCGACGTTGGCGACCGCGCACGACAGCCGCTCCTGGGGGAGGCGCTCCATCATGTGGACGAAACCCCGGTCCAGCTCCCCGATCTGATGCGCGGCGGGAACGCGGACGTTGTCGAAGAACAGCTCGGAGGTGTCGGCCTCGGGCTGCCCCACCTTGTCGAGCTTGGTGCCGCGGGTGAACCCGGGGGTGCCGGCCTCCACCCCGAACAGCGTGATGCCCTTGGCGCCGCGCTCGGGGGCCGTCTTGGCCGCCACGATGACCAGGTCGGCGTGGCCGCCGTTGGTGATGAACGTCTTGGACCCGTTGATCACCCAGGAGTCGCCGTCGCGCACCGCCGTGGTCTTCAGCGCGGCCAGGTCCGATCCGCCGGACGGCTCGGTCATCCCGATCGCGGTGATCAGCTCGCCGGTGCAGAACCCGGGCAGCCACCGCTTGCGGGCCTCCTCGGTGGCCAGCTCCAGCAGGTAGGGGGCGC
The DNA here is from genome assembly GCF_030283145.1 of Actinomadura xylanilytica. Classification (GTDB taxonomy): domain Bacteria; phylum Actinomycetota; class Actinomycetes; order Streptosporangiales; family Streptosporangiaceae; genus Spirillospora; species Spirillospora xylanilytica. Next base: position 94,151 of record NZ_JASNWE010000006.1, on the reverse strand, counting down.
AGACGTCGACATGGATGCTGACGATCGAGTTGTAGGCCGCCGCGACCCGGGCCAGCTCCTCGCCGATGACGGCGTTGAACCGGAAGTCGCCGGCGTCCTGGCCCCCGTACTCCGCGGGCACCTGCATGCCGAGGAACCCCTGGCGGCCCGCCTCCAGCCACACCTCGCGCCTGAGCATTCGCTCAGTACGGATGTCCTCGTCCAGGGGCCGCAGCGTGCGGTCGATGAACTCCCGGACGGACGCCCTGAACAGCTCGTGATCGGCCTCGTAGACGGTGCGGCGCATGCGGTTCCTCCTGAGATCTGGCGAACTGCCCGCCAGTCTACTGAGCGATCGCTTAGGATGGCCGGGTGAGCCCCAGCGACGCGATGTGGGCCGCCGTCACGCCCGAGGCGTCCCGGCGGCTGCTGACGGCCGCCGTCGACGCGTTCGCCGAGCTCGGCTACCACGGCACCTCGACCCGGCACATCGCGGCGGGCGCGGGGATGAGCGCCGGCGCCCTCTACGTCCACTACCGGACCAAGACCGACCTGCTGTTCCAGATCGCCGCCCTGGTGCACGACTCGGTGCTGGAGACCCTCCAGGACTCGCTGGCGGGCGTCACCGGCCACCCCGCCCGGCTCCGGGCCCTCATGTACGCCTTCGCCCGCTGGCACGCCCGCCACCACCGGGCCGCCCGCGTCATCCAGAACGAGCTGGGCGCGCTGGAGGCCGGGCACGCCCGCGAGATCGCCGTCCGGCGCCGCCGCGTGCGCGCGCTGATCCACGACGAGGTGCAGGCTGGCGCCGCCGCCGGCGAGTTCGACGTCGCCGACGTGGCCGGCACCAGCCGCGCCCTGGCGTCCCTGGCCATCGACGTCTGCCGCTGGTACCGCCCCGAGGGCCCGACCTCACCCGAGGAGATCGGCGCCCTCAACGCCCATCTGGCGCTGCGGATCGTCCGCGCCGCCGATCAGGGCTGACCCCGCCCGCCGTGCGGACGGTCCCTGCGGTCAGTCCCACCAGAACGACCACCAGGTCTTGCCACGGATCTCCTCGGCGTAGCCGGCGAGGGTGCCGGGGCCCTGGAAGAGGATGTCGGGGCAGAAGGCCCAGTGCTCGGCCGCCACGTGCGTGGCATGCCGGATCGTCACCGGCGGGGCGGCGACGCTGAGCTCCAGGGTGTTGAAGCCGAGTCCGACGACGCGGGCCCCGAAGCGGTCCTCCCAGCTCCGCACGACGGCGGCGAGGGGCGCGGTCCACTCGTTGTGGTTCAGCGCGCCCTGCCAGCCCACGGCGGCCAGCGCGTCGGCGCCGCGGTCCACCGCCGCCAGCCCGAGGGACAGGCCGCGTGCGGCGAGGGTGCGGGCGTAGCGGCCGGCCATGGCGTCCGGGTCGTCCATCTTGGACCCGCGCGGCGCGGGGCCGGGGCAGTGCCGCCCGTACGGCGCCAGGTCGTCATGGTCGGCGTCGGCCGCCTGCTCCGCCCAGTCGGCCCACACCTCGGACATGAACGCCGTGGGAGCGTAGTTCCCGATGTCGGCCACCGGCTCGGGGGCGACCTGGCCCGCGGCCCACGGCTGGTCGGAGTCGTCCAGCAGCAGCGGCCACAGCCCGGACCGGCCGTGCTCGGCGCGGATCCTGGCCCACAGCTCGCCGCGCACCGGCTGGTCGCTCACCCAGAACGCGGGACGCATGAGGAGTTGCCGCTGCGGATAGCCGGGATCGGGCCACACCACGTCGCCCTCGGGCAGCGGCACCGGCAGCGTCCGCTCGACGTCGTCGGCGAACAGCTGCGGCAGGTTGCCCGGCAGGTGCCGCCGGACCTCGAGGTCATCCATCTCACGCCGTTTCCGGTACAGATCGTGCCAACGGGATCTTGGCACTCCGAGATGGTAACGGCGTCGGCGGCGCCAGGGGGACCCGCAGCCATGTTCGGCCTCCGGCCGATGATCCCCGGACCTCGTTCCGCGGCGGTCCCGGCGGGAGCCGGGCGGCCTGTTCCAGGAGCGGATGCGGCCGGTCACGCAGTGCTCTACGGTGATCCGGGAGGCGGAATTGAGGCAGGTTCTGAAGCGCAGTGGCGAGGCCACCGTCTTCCTGGTCGGCAACCTGCGCACCGCCCTTCCCGCGCTCGCCGGCGCGATCCTGCTCCCACTCGCGGCGTTCCTCTCGCTGCTGCTGGTCAGCCTGCCGTGGCTGCCCGAGGCGGTACGGCCGATGCGCGCCCTCGCCAACACCGAGCGGATCCGGTCGGGCCGCATCCTCGGCCGCGAGATCCCCGTGCCGTACCCGCCGCCCCGGGGCACGTCCTTCGAGCAGGGCGTCCGGCTGATGAGGTCGCCCTCCACCTGGCGGGACGCGGCCTGGATGGCGGGACACGGGTTCGGCGGCCTGGTCGCGGCCATCCTCGCGGTGTCGCTGTGGCCCTCGATCGTGGTCGCGCTCTCGATGCCGCTGTGGTGGTGGGCCGCGCCCGAGGGCGCGCCCGCTGCGATCATCACGGTCGACAGCTGGCCCAAGGCGCTGACCATGCCGTTCGTCCAGGCCGGCCTGAACGGGGCGGTGCTCTGGTGGGGAGTGCCCGCGCTCGCGCGCTTCCAGCCGCGGTTCGCCGAGATGCTGCTGCGCCCGACCCGGCGCACCAGCCTCACCGAACGGGTCGAGCGGCTCTCCGCGACCCGCGCCGAGGCCCTGGAGGCGCACGGCGCCGAGCTGCGCCGCATCGAGCGCGACCTGCACGACGGCACGCAGGCGCAGCTCGTGTCGGTCGCGCTCCGGCTCGGCCTCGCCGACCGCCGCTTCGACGCCGACCCGGCCGCCGCCCGCGCGCTGTTCCTGGACGCCCGGGACGGCATCGAGGAGGCGCTCGTCCAGCTCCGCACGGTGATCCGCGCCATCTACCCGCCGATCCTGTCCGACCGCGGCCTGCCCGGCGCGCTGCGCACGCTCACCGCCGGGCTGCCGATCCCGGTCGAGATGGACGTCGCCGACGACGCCCGCGACGTTCCGGCGGCGGTCGAGGCCGCCGCCTACTTCGTGGTGGCCGAGGCGCTCACCAACATCGCCAAGCACAGCGGCGCGACCCGCGCCGAGGTGTCGGTCCGCCGCGCGGAGGCCCGGCTGCGCATCAGGGTGCGCGATGATGGCAAGGGCGGCGCCGACCTGACCCGCGGCAGCGGGCTGGCCGGGATCGGCCGCCGGGTGGCGGCGCTCGACGGCGTCACCGAGATCGACAGCCCCGACGGTGAAGGGACGACCCTCGACGTGGACCTGCCATGCGGATCGTGATCGCCGAGGACAACGTCCTCCTGCGCGAGGGGCTGGTCCTGCTGGTGACCAGCGACGGCCACGAGGTCGTCGCGGTCGCGGGCACCGGGCCCGACGTACTGCCCGCGCTGATGGAGCACCGTCCCGACGTCGCCGTCCTCGACGTCCGGCTCCCCCCGGGGTTCCGCGACGAGGGGCTGCGGGCCGCGATCGAGGCCCGCAGGGCGCTGCCCGGGCTGCCCGTCCTGGTCCTGTCGCAGTACGTCGAGGAGACCTACGCCGCCGAGCTCCTGGCGGGCGGCGCCGGGGGCATCGGCTACCTGCTGAAGGACCGGGTCAGCCGGGTCGACGAGTTCCTCGACGCGCTCGAGCGCGTCGCGGCCGGCGGTACCGCCCTCGACCCCGAGGTGGTCTCGCAGCTCATGACGGCCCGCCGCGACCCGTTGCAGGCTCTCACGCCCCGCGAGCGCGAGGTGCTGTCGCTGATGGCGCAGGGCCTCGACAACGCCACCATCGCGACCACCCTGGTCATCACCGAGCGGTCGGTCAGCAAGCACATCGGCGCGGTGTTCCTCAAGCTCGGCCTGCCGCCGAGCGACAGCGGCCACCGCCGCGTCCTGGCCGTCCTCGCCTACCTCAACTCCTGAGGTGGAGGTCCGCCGCGCGGTCCGCGCCCTCCTGCTGGACGGCTCCGACCTGGTCCTGCTCCGCCGGACCCGTCCGGGCCGGCCCGTCTACTGGACGACGCCCGGCGGCGGGATCGAGCCGTACGACGCCGGACCCGAGGAGGCCCTCCGCCGTGAGCTCGACGAGGAGCTCGGCGCCGTCGCGGGCCCGATGCGCCAGGTCTTCGCCTGCGGCGAGCAGACCGGCGAGCGGCACCGCCTCGACACCTTCTACGTGTGCGGGCTCGTCTCGATGGACCTGTCCCGGCGGCACGGCCCCGAGTTCGACGACCCCGCCAACGGCCGCTACGACGTCGACCGCTTCAGGTGCGCCCCCGAGGCGCTCGGCGGCGTCGCGCTGATCCCCGACGTCCTCACCGCCTATCTCGCCGCCCACGCCGCCGACCTCCCCGGCCTGCTCCCCGCGGGCCGGACCCCGCCGAGCCCGGCCGGCGGGTGACACGGGCCGGTGGGTGACACTGGCGGGTGACACCGATCGCGGAGGGACGCCGATGAACCAGGACGACTGGCCGGGCCACGAGCTCACCGACGAGGAGCTGGACGTCGCCTACAACGTCCGGCGGAAGGCGGGTCCCGAGCTGTTCGACCGGCACCTCGCCCGCTACCTGGACGAATCGGTGCAGGCGGTCGACGGGCTGCCGGGCCGTCCGGGCGTCGTCTACGACGAGGCGAGCGGCGAGCGCCTGGACGTGTGGGGCGCCGGCGAGGACGGCCCGCGCCCCGTGTTCGTCTTCCTCCACGGCGGCTACTGGATGGCGCTGTCGCGGCGCGAGTCGTCCTTCATGGCCCGGACGCTGCACGAGCGGGGCGTGGCGACCGTCGTGCCCGACTACACGCTGGCGCCCGCCGCGACGCTGGAGGAGATCGTCCGGCAGGTCCGGGCGTCGATCGCCTGGATCCACCGGCACGGCCGCGAGCACGGTCTGGACCCCGACCGGATCGTGGTGGGCGGCAGCTCCGCCGGCGGGCACCTGACCGGGATGACCATGGTGGACGGCTGGCAGGCCCCGCTCGGGCTGCCCGGCGACGCGGTCAAGGCGGCGATGCCGTTCAGCGGGCTGTTCGACATCCGCCCGCTGACCCGCGTCTACGTCAACCAGTGGGTCGGCCTGGACGTGCCGCGCGCGGCGTCGCTCAGCCCCGCGCTGCTCCCCGCCGCACGGCGCCTCCCGGCGGTGGTCGCGGTCGCCGAGCACGACGGCGCCGGCTTCCTCGCGCAGTCGCGCCGCTTCCACGCGCACTGGGGCGCGAGCGAGCTGATGGTCGTGCCGGACCGCGACCACTTCGACGTCGTCCTCGGCCTGGCCGACCCCGCGAGCCCGGTCACTCGCGCGCTGCTGGGCCTGATCGGCTCGCTGTGACGCTCAGCCGGTCAGGTCGCCCACCTCCGCGGCCCGCGCCCGCAGGTGCTCCAGCATCAGCCGCGCCGACGGGGTGGGCGCCCGGTGGGCGGGCAGCGTGACGCCGACCTGCCGCCGGACGGTCTCCAGCGGCACCGGCAGGGGCGCGATCTCGGCGTCGGTGCGGGCCACCAGCTCGGGCAGCGCCGCGATCATGTCGGTGTCGCGGACCAGTGTGCGGACGGTCAGCACCGACGTGCACTCCACCAGGTTCCCCGGCGGCGCCAGCCCCTCGGCGCGGAACACCTGTTCCAGCTCGTGCCGCAGCGCGGTCTGCTCCAGCGGCAGCACCCACGGGTAGCCGAGCAGGTCGGCCAGCGTCAGGCCGGGGCGTCCCCTGGCCGGGTGGCCGTGCCGCGCGACCAGCAGCACCGGTTCGCTGTACAGGGTGATCTGGCGGACCCCGGGCAGCTCCCCGATCGGGTTGAGGCGGCCGAGGACGAGGTCGATCTCGCCGTCCAGCAGCCGGGGCACCTGCGCGTCGAACGTCGCCTCGTGGACGATCACCGTGATCCCGGGACGGCTCCGCTTCAGCGTGGCGATCGCGCGCGGCAGCAGCACGTTCGACCCGGCCAGCAGCGTGCCGATGGTGACCGTGCCGACCTCCGCGTCGGCCAGCCCGGCGATCCGGTCGCCCGCCCGGCGCAGCTCGGCGAGCACCGCGCGGGCGTGCTCGACGAACGCGTCCCCGAACAGCGTCGGCGTCACGCCGCGCGGCCCGCGGGCGAACAGCTCCACCCCGAGGACGCGCTCGGCCTCGCGCAGGCCGCGCGTCACCGCGGGCTGCGCGAGCCGCAGGTGCCGGGCGGCGCCCAGCACGCTGCCGTGGTCGGCGATGGCCACCACCAGCACCAGGTGCCGCAGCTTGAGCCGCCCGTCGAGCAGGTCGATCGCGTGCACGCCGCCCTCCGTCCCGAACCAGGCCGATATCTCCATTTTGTTATATCGCAAACGCGAATTGGTATTTGCCAGGCATAGCTCGAGGGCGGGAGGATCGCAGTGCCGGAGAGGCCGACACGATGGGGGACGCGGATGAAGGCCGAGCACTACGTCGGCGGGGTCTTCCGCTCGGACGGCCCGTCCTTCCCCCTGATCGCCCCCGCCGACGGCACCGAGGCCGGCGCCGTCCCCGAGGCCACCCGCGAGGTCGTCGGCGCCGCCGTGACCGCCGCCCGCGCCGCGCTGGACGGCCCCTGGGGCGGGACGTCCCCCGAGGACCGCGCCGCGGCCCTGCGCCGCGTCGCCGACGGGATCGAGGCCCGCTTCGAGGAGTTCGTCGACGCCGAGACCGCCGACACCGGCAAGCCCCGCGAGCTGGCCGCAACCGTCGACGTCCCCCGCGCCGTCGGCAACTTCCGCGCCTACGCCGACCTGCTGTACGGGCGGCCCGAACGCGCCTACACCACGCAGATCCCGGGCTGGAGCGCCGGCACCGGCCAGGCGCTGAACTACACCGTCCGGCGCCCGCTCGGCGTCGTGGCGGTCATCTCCCCGTGGAACCTGCCGCTGCTGCTGCTCACCTGGAAGGTCGCCCCGGCCCTCGCGGCGGGGAACGCGGTGGTCGCCAAGCCGTCGGAGGAGACCCCCTCCACCGCCACCCTGCTCGCCCGGGTGATCGACGAGGCCGGGCTCCCGGCCGGCGCGTTCAACCTGGTGCACGGGCACGGCGCGGGCGCGGCGGGAGAGTTCCTCACCGGCCATCCGGGCGTCGACGCGATCGCGTTCACCGGCGAGTCGGCCACCGGCGCGGCCATCATGCGCAACGCCGCCGACCACGTCACCCCCGTCTCGTTCGAGCTCGGCGGCAAGAACCCCGCGCTGGTCTTCGCCGACGCCGACCTCGACGCGGCGGTCGAGGGCACCGTCCGGTCCTCCTTCACCCACTCCGGGCAGATCTGCCTGTGCACCGAGCGCGTGTACGTCGAGCGCCCGGTGTTCGAGGAGTTCGCGGCCCGGCTCGGCGAGCGCGCCCGCGCGCTGGCCGGCTACGGGCCGATGATCTCCGCCGGGCACCGCGACAAGGTGCTGTCGTACTACCGGCTGGCCCGCGAGGAGGGCGCCACGGTGCTCGCGGGCGGCGGCGTCCCGGAGTTCGGCGACGCGCGTGACGGCGGCTTCTACGTCGAGCCGACCGTGCTGACCGGGCTCCCCGAGACCGCCCGCGCTGTCCGCGAGGAGATCTTCGGCCCGGTCTGCCATCTCGCCCCGTTCGACACCGAGGACGAGGCGCTCCGGCTCGCCAACGACAGCCCCTACGGACTGGCGTCCACGGTGTGGACCCGCGACCTGTCCCGCGCCCACCGCGTCGCCCCGCGGGTCCAGACCGGCATCGTCTGGGTGAACTGCTGGAACCTGCGCGACCTGCGCACCCCGTTCGGCGGTGTCAAGGCGTCCGGGATCGGCCGGGAGGGAGGAGAGTACTCGCTGGACTTCTTCTCCGAACCCGTCAACGTCTGCATCCAGATCTGAGAGCGAGCCAGTGACCACGGCAGAGACACAGACCTCCGCGATCGGCGCGGCGGCCGACCGCATCCTCGGGGCCTACGCCTCGGGCGTCCCGTGCCCGCCCGTCCGCGACCTGATCGGCACGGCGGACGCCGCCTACGCCGTCCAGGAGCGCCTCACCGGGCACTGGCTCGGCGAGGGCCGCAGGCTCACCGGACGCAAGATCGGGCTCACCTCGCGCGCGGTGCAGGCCCAGCTCGGCGTCGGCAGCCCCGACTTCGGCATGCTGTTCGCCGACATGGCCGTCCCGGACGGCGCGGAGATCCCGGCCGGCGCCGTCCTCCAGCCGAGGGCCGAGGCGGAGGTCGCGCTCGTGCTGGACCGCGACCTGACCCACGAGCGGCACACCGCCGCCGACCTGATCCGCGCGACCGCGTTCGCGCTGCCCGCCGTCGAGGTGGTGGGCAGCCGCGTCCGCGACTGGGACATCACGCTCGCCGACACCGTCGCCGACAACGCCTCCTCCGGCATGTACGTGCTCGGCAACCGCCCCACCGCGCTCGGGGACGTCGACCTGCGGGGTTGCGGCATGGTGCTGGAGCGCCGCGGCGAGCAGGTCTCGACCGGCACCGGCGCCGCCTGCCTCGGCCACCCGCTGAACGCCGCGCTGTGGCTCGCCGACACCCTCGTCCGCGTCGGCCGCCCGCTGCGCGCGGGCGACACCGTCCTGACCGGCGCGCTCGGCCCCGTGGTGCCGGTCGTCCCGGGCGACGTGCTGGAGGCCCGCATCGGCGGGCTCGGCGACGTGCGCGTCGCGTTCGCCAAAGAGGAGGACCGATGAGGCGCAGTGTCGGAGCCCTGGCCGCCGCCCTCGACGCGGCGGCGCGGGACGCCCGCGCGATCCCCAAGCTGACCGCGTCCGAGCCGCTGGACGTCGGCACCGCCTACCGGGTGCAGCGCGACGTGATCGGCCGCCGGTGCGCCCGCGGCGAGCGCCTCGCGGGCGTCAAGATGGGCTTCACCAGCCGCGCCAAGATGATCCAGATGGGCGTCGACGACGTCATCTGGGGGCTGCTCACCGACGCGATGCTGGCCGGGCCCGTCCTGGAGGTGTCCGGTCTCGTCCACCCCCGGATCGAGCCGGAGATCGCCTTCCTCATCGGCCGCGAGGTCCGCTCGCCCGCCGACGTGGACGCGGCGGTCGCCGGCGTCGCGGTCGGCTTCGAGGTGCTCGACTCGCGCTACGAGGGCTTCGAGTTCACCCTCCCCGACGTGATCGCCGACAACGCGTCCGCGGCCGGGTTCGGCTTGGGCGGCTGGCACGACCCGCGCGCGGCGGGCGATCTGTCCAACCTCGGGATGATCATGGAGATCGACGGCCGGGTCGTCCAGACCGGCTCGTCCGCCGCGATCCTCGGCGACCCGGTCCGGTCGTTGCGTGCCGCCGCGCGGCTCGCCCACGACGCCGGGATCGCCCTGGAACCCGGCTGGGTCGTCCTCGCGGGCGCGGCCACCGCCGCCGTCCCGCTGCCCAAGGACGCGCACGTGCGGGTCACCGCCGCCGGCCTCGGCGCCGCGGAGGTGACGACGCGGTGAGCGACGCGATCCGGGTGGAGGGCATGGCCGCGCCGCGCGGGCGCTTCCCGCACGTCAAGCGGGCGGGAGACCTGCTGTTCGTGTCCGGGACGAGCTCGCGCCGCCCCGACGGCACGTTCGCCGGGGCCGCCGCCGACGCGATGGGCGTCACCGACCTGGACGTCCGCGCGCAGACCCGCGCCGTCATCGAGAACGTCCGCGACCTGCTGCGCGCCGCCGGCGGCGACCTGTCCGACGTCGTCAACGTCACCGCCTACCTGGTCAGCATGAACGACTTCGGCGGTTACAACGAGGTCTACGGCGAGTACTTCGACGAGACCGGCCCGGCCCGCACCACCGTCGCCGTCCACCAGCTCCCGCACCCGCACCTGCTCGTCGAGATCGCCTGCGTGGCGCACGTCCCGCAGGCCCCGTCCACCGGTGAGGAGCACGAGGCATGACCGGTACCACCCTGCCGGGGCTGTCGTTCGGGCGGCCCTTCAACTTCGAGGCGTGGATCGACGAGCACCGCCACCTGCTCAGGCCGCCGGTGGGCAACGTCCAGGTCTGGGACGAGTCGGGCCTGATCGTGATGGTGGTCGGCGGCCCCAACCAGCGCACCGACTTCCACGACGACCCGACCGAGGAGTTCTTCTACCAGGTCGAGGGCGGCATGGTGCTGCGCGTGATGGAGGAGGAGGGCCGCCCGCCGGTCGACGTGCAGATCAACGAGGGCGACGTCTTCCTGCTCCCGCCGCACGTGCGGCACTCCCCGCAGCGCCCGGTCCCCGGCTCGATCGGCCTGGTCGTGGAGATCCCGCGGCCCGAGGGCACCCGCGAGGCGTTCGAGTGGTACTGCACCGGATGCCACCACCTGGTGCACCGCGCCGAGCTCCAGGTCCGGTCGATCGTCGACGACCTGCCGCCGGTCTTCCAGGGCTTCTACGACGGCGACCGCACCTGCCCGAACTGCGGCGCCACGCACCCGGGCAAGCAGTGGCCCGACACCATGACGCCCGTGGCGCTGCCCCGCGGCTGACCCGTCCCGCACGACCCGCCCCGCACCGCCCACCGGCCCCGCCGGGGCCCGCGGGACCGCGGAGCATGCCCGATCAAGGAGGACCCCGTGACCGTCTTCGACGTCCACGCGCACGTCTTCCCCCGGCTCACCCGCGCTGAGGGAAGCATGATCGCCGACGCCGGCGCGCCATGGCTGCGCGTCCACCGCGACGGCACCGGGATGATGATGAGCGGCGACGACGAGTACCGCCCGGTCGACCCGGGGCTCTGGGACCCGGCCCGGCGGCTGGCCGACATGGACGCCTCCGGCGTCGACGCGCAGGCCGTCTCGTCCACCCCGCTGATGTTCGGGTACGCCGCCCCGCCGTCCCGCGCCGCCGACTGGTGCGACCTGGTGAACGACCGGATCCTCGCCTACTGCGCGGACGCCCCGGACCGGCTGCTGCCGCTGTGCCAGGTGCCGCTCCAGGACACCCGGCTCGCCTGCGAGGCCGCCACCCGGGCCGCCGCCGCCGGGCACCGCGGCGTGCACATCGGCAACCACGTCGGCGACCGCAACCTCGACGACCCGGGGATCGTGGAGTTCCTCGCGCACTGCGCCCGCATCGGGCTGCCCGTCCTGGCCCACCCGTGGGACATGCTGGGCGCCGACCGGATGCGCGGCCACATGCTGCCCTGGCTCGCCGGGATGCCCGCCGAGACGCAGCTCAGCATCCTCGGACTGATGCTGTCGGGCGCGTTCGAGCGCATCCCCGCGTCGCTGCGGCTGTGCTTCTGCCACGGCGGCGGCAGCTTCGCCTTCCTCCTCGGCCGCGCCGACAACGCCTGGCACAACCGCGACATCGTCCGCGCCGACTCGCCGCGCCCCCCGTCGGAGTACACCCACCGCTTCCACGTCGACTCGGCGGTCTTCGACCCGCGGGCGCTGCGGCTGCTGGTCGAGGTGATGGGCACGGGCCGGGTCATGCTCGGCACCGACTACCCGTTCCCGCTGGGGGAGAAGGACCCGGGCGCGGCCATCCGCGCCTGCCCCGGGCTGGACGACGCCGAACGCGCGCTCCTGCTGGGCGGCAACGCCCGCGCGTTCTTCGAACCGGCCCGCACGAAGGAGGGGACCCCGGCATGACGGCGGAACAGGAGGCGCTGCGGCTCGACGAGACCGACCCGCTGCCCACGCGGCGCGGGGAGTTCCTCGTCCCGCCCGCGCCCGGCGGGACGTACGCGGAGTCGGCCTACCTCGCCGGCAACTCCCTCGGCCTCCAGCCGAGGACGGTCGCCGGGCTGCTGCGGGAGGAGCTCGAGGACTGGGCCGGGCTGGGCGTCGAGGGCCACACCCGGGCACGCCGTCCGTGGGTCGACTACCACGAGCTGCTCCGGGAGCCCGCCGCCCGCCTCGTCGGCGCCCTGCCGCACGAGGTCGTCGCGATGAACACCCTGACGGTCAACCTGCACATGATGATGGCCAGCTTCTACCGGCCCGCCGGGACGCGCACCCGCATCGTCATCGAGGACAGCGCGTTCCCGTCCGACTCGTACGCGGTGGCGAGCCAGGCCGTGCACCACGGCCTGGACCCGGCGCAGACCGTGGTGCGGCTGCGCCCCCGCGACGGTGAGGAGCACCTGCGCACCGAGGACGTCGCGGACCTCCTCGAACGCGAGGGCGACCGCGTCGCGCTGCTCCTGCTCGGCGGCGTCAACTACCTGACCGGCCAGCTCATGGACATCCCGGAGATCACCAAGGCGGGCCGGGCCGCCGGCGCGGTGGTCGGCTGGGACCTCGCGCACGCCGCCGGGAACGTGCCGCTGCGCCTGCACGACTGGGACGTCGACTTCGCCGCCTGGTGCACCTACAAGTACCTCAACTCCGGGCCCGGCGCGGTCGCCGGGTGCTTCGTCCACGAACGGCACGTGCGGGACGCCTCGGTGCCCAGGCTGTCGGGCTGGTGGGGGACCGAACGGGCCGTCCGGTTCCGGATGGAGCCCGGCATCCGGCCGCCCGCCTCCGCCGACGCCTGGCAGGTGTCCAACCCGCCGATCCTGGCGCTGGCGCCGGTGCTGGCCTCCCTGGAGATCTTCGACCGGGCCGGGATGGCCGCGCTGCGGGCCAAGAGCGAGCGCCTCACCGGGTACCTGGCGGCCCGGCTCGCGGCCGCCCGGGGTGTCCGGATGATCACCCCGGCGGACCCGGCGGCGCGCGGCGCGCAGCTGTCGATCCGCGTCCCGGACGCCGGCGGACTGGTCGCGCGGCTGGCCGCGGCGGCGGGCGTGATCGCCGACGCCCGCGAGCCCGACGTGGTGCGGTTCGCGCCCGTCCCGCTCTACTGCACCTTCCACGACTGCCACCGCGCGGCGGCGGCCCTGGACGCGCTCACCGGGGGGACGGGGGAGCGGTCGCGGTGAGCGAAAGGGAAAGGCGTGTTGGATGCCACACCCGGTGCCCATCGGTTACGATAGGAGTGTTGCAGTCGTAGTTTCCTCGAACGTTTGCTCAACGAAGCGCCCGCGGAAGTTTCTTGACAGCGGGCGTTTTCTACTTCTCCGGAAGATCCGGTGAATGTGGGACAAGGTCCGCATGCAGCCCCGGTCACCGCAGTGGTGGCCGGTGAGCTTCACCGAAGGAGAAGAGATCATGGCCCAAGAGGGCACCGTGAAGTGGTTCAACGCCGAGAAGGGCTTCGGGTTCATCGCCCCGGACGGCGGCGGTCCCGACGTGTTCGTGCACTACTCGGCGATCGCCAGCAGCGGCTACCGCAGCCTGGAGGAGAACCAGCGCGTCGGGTTCGAGACCACCCAGGGCGCCAAGGGCCCGCAGGCCGAGGGCGTTTACCCGCTCTAAGCCTCACGTGGCTTCGCGACGGCGGCCGGGGACGCATTGCGTCCCCGGCCGCCGCTCTCGTTTGAGGGAAACGGCCGTGTGCGGACCGCCGCACGAGGCATGATCACCCCGCGCACGATTGTTCCGGGCAGGTCATCTCACCGGCAGCACCGTGACCAGCGGGAGCCGCGTGGCCGAGTCTTTGCCGACCCGCGCTAGGTGTGCTGCGGCCGGTCGAGGCGCTCGCCCGTGCGGAGCCGGTCCAGGCCGAGCCAGATGAACTCCACCGCCATCTGCTCGGCGCGGTCGCGGGCGGTGTCGGGGTGCTCCAGCCACCACGACACCATCGACAGCATCGAGCCGTACATCAGCGGCACCAGCAGTCGCGCCCGGCTCTCGTTGACCGCGAGCGCGGCGGGCGACAGCGCCGGGTCGGCGCGGCGGCGGCGCAGCAGCAGGTCGGCGAACGCGGTGCCGAGCCGTTCCCGCAGTTCGCGCAGCTCGAGCCCGACCTCGGGCTTGTCCAGATGCCGTATCACCAGCGCCCAGGCGTCCGGCTCGGCGGTGGCGTAGTCGAACAGCACCCGGATCATCGCCCGGATGCCCTCCATCGAGTCCTGCTCGGCGAGCACGGCCGCGTTCAGCCGCGCGGTGAGCTCGGCGACGACCGCCTCGGTCACCTCGGCGAACAGCTCCTCCTTGGAGACGAAGTGCTGGTAGAGCAGCGCCTTGGACACCTGCGCCGCCGCCGCCACGTGCTCCATCTGGGTCAGGTGGTAGCCGCGCCGTCCGAACTCCTCCAGCGCCACCTGGAGCAGCTGCTCGCGCCGCCGGGCGTACGGCATCCGCCGCCGCACACCCGGTTCCGCGTCCCCCGTGAGATCGGTCATTTGCCGAGGTACCCGCCCAGCTCGGCGCGGGCGACCGACCGGACGTGCACCTCGTCCGGGCCGTCGGCCAGCCGCAGCGTGCGCAGCCCGGCCCACATCGCGGCCAGCGGGGTGTCGTCGGAGACCCCGGCGCCGCCGTGCACCTGGATGGCCCGGTCGACCACCTCCAGCGCGACCCGCGGGGCGATCACCTTGATCGCGGCGACCTCCGACCGGGCGGCCTGCACGCCCTCCTTGTCGATCAGCCACGCGGTCTTGAGGGTCAGCAGCCGGGCCTGCTCGATCGCCATCCGGGACTCGGCGATCTGCTGCCGGACCACACCCTGCCTGGCCAGCGGCCCGCCGAACGCCACCCGCGACACCGCGCGCTCGCACATCAGCTCCAGCGCCCGCTCGGCCATGCCGATCGCGCGCATGCAGTGGTGGATGCGGCCGGGCCCGAGCCGGGCCTGCGCGATGGCGAACCCGCCGCCCTCCTCGCCGACCAGGTTCTCCACCGGGACCCGCACGTCGGTGAAGGTGATCTCGCAGTGGCCGTGCTGGTCCTGGTAGCCGAAGACGGGCAGCGGCCGGACGATCTGCACGCCCGGGGCGTCCATCGGCACCAGCACCATGGACTGCTGCCGGTACGGGTGCCCGTCCGGGTCGGTCTTGCCCATCACGATCATGACCTTGCAGCGCGGGTCGGCCGTGCCGCTGATCCACCACTTGCGCCCGTTGACGATGTAGTGGTCGCCGTCCCGCACGATGCTGGTGGAGATGTTGGTGGCGTCGGAGCTGGCCACGTCCGGCTCGGTCATCGCGAACGCGCTGCGGATCTCGCCGTCCAGCAGCGGGGTGAGCCACCGCTCCTTCTGCTCGGGGGTGCCGAACAGGTGCAGGACCTCCATGTTGCCGGTGTCGGGCGCGGCGCAGTTGATGGCCTCGGGCGCGAGCTGGGGGGAGCGGCCGGTGATCTCGGCGAGCGAGGCGTAGTCGGTGACCGACAGCCCGTGCGCCGGGTCCGCGTTGTCGGGCAGGAAGAGGTTCCACAGGCCGCGTCCGCGCGCCTCGGCCTTGAGGTCCTCGACCACCTGCGGGACGGTGTGCTCGCGCCCGTCCGCGCGCAGCTCGCGCCGCTGCGCGGCGTACACCGGCTCGGCGGCGTAGACGTGGGAGTTCATGAAGTCCTGGAGGCGGCCGAGATGATCCTGGGCTCGCGCGCTCAAACCGAAGTCCATTCCGCTACAGTAACTGACGAGTCAGTTACTTGTGCAGGGGAGTGGCATGGGAGCGTTCGAGGGCGCGGGCAAGGTCGCCCTGATCACGGGCGGGTCGAACGGGATCGGCGCGGCCGTCGCCCGCCGGCTGGCCGGCGAGGGGGTCCGGCCGGTCCTCGCCGACATCGACGCCGACCGCGGCGAGGCCCTCGCCGCGGAGTTGGACGGCGCGTTCGTCCACTGCGACGTGCGCGAGCCCGCCGACAGCGCGGCGGCGGTCGCCGCCGCCGTGGACCGCTTCGGCGGGCTCGACCTGGCCTTCCTGAACGCGGGCATCGCCAGCGGCTGCGGCGTCGACGGCGACTTCGACCCCGGGCTGTACCGCCGCGCGATGGCCATCAACCTCGACGGCGTCGTCTACGGCGTGCACGCGGCGCTGCCCGCGCTGCGCGCCCGCGGCGGCGGCGACATCATCGCGACCGCCAGCATGGCCGGGCTCACCGCCACCCCGTTCGACCCCGTCTACGGCGCCAACAAGGCGGCGGTGGTCGGCCTGGTGCGCGCCCTCGGCCCCTCCTGCGCGGGCGACGGGGTCCGAGTGAACGCCCTGTGCCCCTCGTTCGCCGACACCGAGATCCTGGTCCCGCTGAAGGACCACCTGGCCGAGACCGGCTTCCCCGTCCTGGAGGTGGACGTCGTCGTCGAGGCGTTCATGTCCGTCCTCGCCGGGGAAGGTGCCGGTGAGGCCTGGTACGTCGTCCCCGGCCGCACGCCCGAGCCGTTCCGGTTCCGCGGCGTTCCCGGACCCCGCTGAGAGAGGACCGCAGACCATGCGCGCGATCCAGATCACCGAGTTCGGCGGCCCCGAGGTGCTGAACGTCGCCGAGCTGCCCGACCCGGTCGCCGGTCCGGGGCAGACCCTCCTGGAGGTGTCCCGCGCCGGCATCAACTACGCCGACACCCACCAGGCCGAGAACAGCTACCTCGCCGAGGCCGCCCTGCCCCTCGTCCCGGGCGGCGAGGCCGTCGGCCTGACGCCGGACGGCCGCCGCCTCGTCGCGCTGCTCGGCACCGGCGGCTACGCCGAGAAGGCCGTCGCGTCCGAGGCGATGGCCTGGGACGTGCCCGACGCCATCGACGACGTCACCGCGCTCGGCCTGATCGTCCAGGGCGCCTCGGCGTGGCTGCTGCTGCGCCGCAGCGTCCACCTCGCCGAGGGCGAGTCGGTCGTCGTGCACGCCGCCGCCGGCGGGGTCGGCACGCTCGCGGTGCAGCTGGCCAAGGCGTGGGGCGCGGGACGCGTCATCGCCACCGCCTCGTCCAAGGACAAGCGCGACCTGGCCCTGGAGCTCGGCGCCGACGTCGCGGTCGACGCCAACGAGCCCGACCTGAAGAGCGCGCTCATCGAGGCCAACGGCGGCCGGCGCGTCGACGTGGTCCTGGAGATGACCGGCGGCCGGGTCACCGACCAGAGCCTCCGGGTGCTGGCCCCCTTCGGCCGCCTGGCCTTCTACGGGATGGCGTCCCGCACCCCGCCCACCCCGGTGCAGCCCGCCGCGCTCATGGCGCACTCCACCACGATCGCGGGCATGTGGCTGGCGCACGTCTTCCAGCTCCCCGGCGACGTGATGGGCGCCGCGCTGAGCGAGCTGTTCGGGCTGGCCGCCGACGGCCGGCTCCGGGTGATCGGCGGCGGCGAGTACGGCCTGGCCGAGGTCCGCCGGGCGCATGAGGACCTCCGCTCCCGCCGCAGCGTCGGCAAACTCGTCCTCGACCCGGCCCGCTGATCCGCCCGGACGGTGATGTCAAGGTCCCGGGGTGGCCGGGACATGCCAGTTCGCCACCGGGATAGTCCTGTTCGCGGGGGTCGACAGGCCGCGCATCCGGCTGGTGCTCGCCGACACCGGCAGTGACTCCGGACGGTGGCGGCAGGTCGGCGACACCCTGCTGGACATGAGGGGAGGTCCCGACCACCTGGTGCCGGTCCTGAAGCTCGACCCCGGTCGGCCGCCGCGGGTGCTCGACCCGCGGCCGGCCAAGGACTGACCCGCGGTCGCCGGGGCCGGAGGCTCAGCCCACCAGGCCGTTCTCGTAGGCGTAGACGACGGCCTGGGTGCGGTCGCGCAGGGCGAGCTTGGTGAGCACGTGGCCGACATGGGTCTTGACCGTCTGCTCGGCCAGGACCAGCTCGGCGGCGATCTCGGCGTTGGACAGGCCGCGCGCGATGAGCCGCAGCACGTCCAGCTCGCGGGGGGTGAGGCCGGCGGTCGCCCCCGGGGACGGCCGCTGGTGCCGGCGGCGGCGGGCGAAGTCGCCGATCAGCCGGCGGGTGATGGACGGGGCCAGCAGCGCGTCGCCGGAGGCGACCACCCGCACCCCGTTGACCAGGTCGGCGGCCGAGGCGTCCTTGAGCAGGAAGCCGCTGGCCCCGGCGCCGAGCGCCTCGTAGACGTACTCGTCGAGGTCGAAGGTGGTCAGCACCAGCACCTTGGGGCGCAGCCCGGCCGGGTCGCCGTCGGCGGAGAGCGGCTCGCCGACCAGTTCGGCGGTGGCGGCCAGCCCGTCCATCTCCGGCATCCGGATGTCCATCACGATGACGTCCGGGTCGAGCGCGCGGCCCATCTCCACGGCCTCCAGGCCATTGCCCGCCTGGCCGATCACCTCGATCTCGGGGTCGGAGGACAGCAGCGCCGCCAGCCCATCGCGGATCATCACCTGGTCGTCAGCGATCAACACCCGAATCGTCACGTGAGAACCTTACGGCCCCCCGGCGGGTCTCAGGCCGGGTCGCCGTAGGGCAGTTCGGCCACGACCGACCAGCCGGCCCCGTCGGCGGGGCCCGCGGTCAGGGTGCCGCCGAGCATGGTCACCCGCTCGCGCATGCCGACCAGCCCGTGCCCGCCGCCGTCCGACCGGCCGGGGGTGGTGCGGGCGCCGTCGTCGTCGACCGACACCCTCAGGCGCTTCGGCCCGTACCTGATCTCGACGCCCACCCGGGCGCCCGGCGCGTACCGGGAGGCGTTGCTCAGCGACTCCTGGACGATCCGGTAGGCCGACAGGTCCACCCCGGCGTTCAGCGGCCGGGGCAGCCCGACGACCGTGACCGTGACCGACAGGCCGGACCGGCGGGTCGCGCCGGCCAGTTCGTCCAGCCGGTCCAGTCCCGGCTGCGGCGCGCGCTCGGCGCCCTCGTCGTCGGCCCGGAGCAGGCCGACGACGCGGCGGGTCTCGGTGAGCGCCTCGCGGGCGGCGTCCCGGACGACCCCGAAGGTCTGCTTGGCGTCGTCCGGCAGGTCGGGGATCTTGTACGGCGCCGCCTCGGCCTGCATCGCGATCACCGACATGTGGTGGGCCACCACGTCGTGCAGCTCGCGGGCGATGCGGGCCCGCTCCTCCAGCACCGCCTGCCGGGCGAGGTCCTGCCGGTGCTGCTCGGCCCGGCGGCGCAGCTCCTCCTCCAGCGAGTAGCGCCCGCCGACGGCGTCGCCGAAGGTCAGCACCACGATGACGATGCCGGCCAGGATCATCGCGAACCAGCCCGGCATGCCGCGCAGCACCGCGGGGACCAGCGTCCCGGCGATGGTGACGGCCCCGACGCCGATGGTGGTCTCGCGGTCGCAGCCGACGCCGTTGAAGAACAGGATGACCACCAGCGCGAGGAACCCGGTCACCGGCCACGGCCAGAGGCCGCCGCTGTTGACCACCACCCCGGCCAGCAGCCCGGCCGCCGCGACCCGCCAGGCCTGGAGCGGCCAGCGGGCGGCGAACAGCAGCGGGCCCGCCTGCATGACGCCGAGCGGCCATGACAGCCCGGTGTTGACATGCTCGACATTGATCAGGATCGCGATGCTCCCGGCGGTGAAGCCGATCGTCATCCCGACCAGCGCGATCACGATCGGGACGCGCAGCAGGTTCCGGCCCGGCAGCATCGTGGCGACGGGGTCGCGGGGGCCCGGGACGGCGGCGGCCCACATGCCCCTGAGCAGGCGCGGGCGGCCGTGGTGTTCGAGCAGGTCTGGGTCGTTCATTTGACTGTGAGCCTAGGGTGCGCGAGGTCCCGGCCGCCTGACCCCCCGGAGGGAGATCCCATCCGCCCCCTGGGTATCAGCCCGGCCCGGCCGGTACCGGACACGATCACGGTATTTCCGATTGACTTAATAGGGATTTTGGTCCATCCTCGGGAGCGTGACGTTCCGTAATCCTCTGCACGAGCGCCGCCATGTCGATCTCCGCAGGCAGGCGAGCGCCCTGTGTCGGCGCCGGTCCCGCTGACGCGCACGACCAGATCCGGCACCCGCCATGAGGAGAACGCATGACCGTCACCGCCGACACCGGCCTGCCCGCCCAGGCCGGCCCGCCCGCCGACAGCGGCGCGGGCCGGGACGCCTTCGCGCCGCCGCGCCTCGCCGAACGGGCCGCCGAGCTCGCCGCCCGTCCGGGCGAGTGGCTGCACCGGGTCCGGTTGAGCCCGGAGGGCCGCTGGTACGAGCGGATCCACCAGGACGCCGACCACGAGATCTGGGTGATCAGCTGGCTGCCCGGCCAGTCGACCGGTTTCCACGACCACGGCGGCTCCGCCGGGGGCTTCGCGGTCGCGCTCGGCACGCTGGACGAGCACCGGGTGCACGCCGGGCGGCGGATCGCCGCAGGCGAGACGCGCTCGTTCGGCCCCGACTACGTCCACGACGTCCGCAACACCTCCGACGCCCCGGCGGTGAGCGTGCACGTCTACGCGCCGCCGCTCGGCGGCATGCGCCGCTTCGACGTGGATGCGAAGGGGGAACTGGTGGAGGTCACCGCCGAGTCGGCCGCTGACTGGTGAGCCGCGGCGCCGCGGGCACCGCGCTGGTCGGCAGCCACGCCGAGGTCGCCGACCGGATCGAGGAGTACGCCGCGCTCGGCGTCGAGGAGTTCGTCCTGTCCGGCTACCCGCACCTGGAGGAGGCGTACTGGTTCGCCGCGGGCGTGCTCCCCGAGCTGCGCCGCCGCGGCGCCCTGCCCTACCCGGGCACCACCGGCTGAACCCCGCCCGCGCCCGGCGGCCTCCGCATAGGGCCGCCGGTTCCGGGAAGATCAAAAAGCATGACCACCGAGGGTGACGGCCCAGAACCGGGCGCGGCGCCGGGAGCCGCGCCGCCGGGCCGGCCCGGGCCCTCGCACGCCGCCGCCACCGCCGCGCTGCTCGCCGGCGCGGCGGCCCTGGGCGGCTTCCTGTTCGGCTACGACTCGTCGGTGATCAACGGGACGGTGGACGCGCTCCAGCACCGGTTCCACCTGGGCTCGGTCGCGGTCGGCTTCGTGGTGTCGGCGGCCCTGCTGGGCTGCGCGGTCGGCGCCTGGTTCGCCGGGCCGCTGGCCGACCGGATCGGCCGGGTCCGGGTGATGATGATCGCCTCGCTGCTGTTCGTGCTCAGCTCGCTCGGCTCGGCGCTGGCCTTCAGCGCCGTCGACCTGACCTTCTGGCGGGTGGTCGGCGGCCTCGCCATCGGCGCCGCGTCGGTCATCGCGCCCGCCTACATCGCCGAGATCGCGCCCGCCGGGCTGCGCGGCCGGCTCGGCTCGCTCCAGCAGATGGCGATCGTCCTCGGCATCTTCGCCGCGCTGGTCGTCGACTACGTCATCGCCCGGGTCTCCGACGGCGGCGCGGGCGGCACCTTCCCCTGGGGCGGGTCCGCGTGGCGCTGGATGTTCGCCAGCGCGATCGTCCCGGCGGCGTTCTACGGTGTGATCGCCACGACCATCCCCGAGTCGCCGCGCTACCTGGTCAAGAAGAAGGAGCTCGGCCGCGCCCGCGAGGTGCTGGCCAAGGTGATGGGCCGCGGCGACGCGGAGGTCAAGCTCGGCGAGATCGTCAAGTCGATCGCCGTCGACCGCCCGGTGCATCTCCACGACCTGCGCGGGCCCCGGCTCGGCCTGCTGCCGATCGTGTGGACCGGCATCCTGCTGTCGGTGTTCCAGCAGTTCGTCGGGATCAACGTGATCTTCTACTACTCCTCCTCGCTGTGGCAGGCGGTCGGGTTCAGCGAGAACGACGCGATGCTCACCTCGGTGATCAACTCGGTGGTCAACGTGGTCTCCACACTGCTGGCCATCGCGCTGGTCGACCGGATCGGCCGCAGGCCGCTGCTGCTCGCCGGCGCCGCCGGGATGACCCTCACCCTGGGCCTGCTGACGGTCTGCTTCGCGACCGCGCCGATCGTGGACGGCAAGCCCTCGCTCGGCGGCGTCGCGGGCCCGGTCGCCCTCGTCGCCGCCAACGCCTACGTCTTCGCGTTCGCGGCGACCTGGGGCCCGGTGGTCTGGGTGATGCTCGGCGAGATGTTCAACAACTTCATCCGCGCGTCCGCGCTGGCCGTCGCCGCGGCGGCGCAGTGGATCGCCAACTGGATCATCACCACCACCTTTCCCGGCATCTCCGGGTTCTCCCTCGGCCTCGCCTACGGCATCTACACCCTCTTCGCCGCGCTGGCGCTCCTGTTCGTGTTCCGCGCCGTGCCCGAGACCAAGGGACGCGAGCTGGAGGACATGGACCGGATCGGGCTTCCGGGCCGTCGCTGACGGGCCCGGTGGGTTACCATGGACGGCATGCTGGCCGTACTGGAGACGACGACGCCGGGGTTCCCCCGGCGCCACGGCGGCATGACCTGAGACATGCGCGCGGTGAGGCCCCGGGAGCGATCCCGGGGCCTCACCGCTTTCCGGGGAGCTCGCGGGCCGCCGCCCGACCGACGGGAGCAGCCATGCGACCTGCCGCGTCCGGTGCCGACCCGGACTCGCTACCATCCGAATCGCTACCACCCGAACCCTTCGAATCCGCATCACCATCGCGAGGAGTACCCGTGTCCACCGTGTCTGAGCTGCGCATCACCCTCGACGGAAGCGAGCGAGTGGTGCCCGCCGGCTCGACCGCCGGAGAGGCCCTGGACGCCGACGGCCGCACCGTCGTCGCCGCGCGGGTCAACGGCGAGCTGCGCGACCTGGCCGGCCCGGTGGACGAGGGCGACGTCGTCGAGCCGGTCGAGATCGGCTCCGCCGACGGCCGCGCGATCATGCGGCACTCCGCCGCGCACGTGATGGCGCAGGCCGTGCAGGAGCTGTTCCCCGACGCCCGGCTCGGCATCGGGCCGCCGGTCGAGAACGGCTTCTACTACGACTTCGACGTCGCCGAGCCGTTCACCCCCGAGGACCTCAAGCGGGTCGAGAAGCGGATGCGCGAGATCGTCAAGCAGGGCCAGCGGTTCTCCCGCCGCCCCGTCTCCGACGAGGAGGCCCGCGCCGAGCTGGCCGCCGAGCCCTACAAGCTGGAGCTCATCGGCATCAAGGGCGCCGCGGGCTCCGACGACGGCGCCGACGTGGAGGTCGGCGCGGGTGAGCTGACCATCTACGACAACCTCGACGCCAAGTCCGGCGAGCTGTGCTGGAAGGACCTGTGCCGCGGGCCGCACCTGCCCACCACCCGCGTCATCCCGGCCTTCAAGCTGATGCGCTCCGGCGGCGCCTACTGGCGCGGCAGCGAGAAGAACCCGCAGCTCCAGCGCATCTACGGCACCGCCTGGGAGTCCCGCGACAAGCAGGACGAGTACCTGCGGATGCTGGAGGAGGCCGAGAAGCGCGACCACCGCAAGCTCGGCGCCGAGCTCGACCTGTTCTCCTTCCCGAGCGAGATCGGCAGCGGCCTGGCGGTCTTCCACCCCAAGGGCGGCGTCGTCCGCCGGGTGCTGGAGGACTACTCGCGCAAGCGGCACGAGGAGGAGGGGTACGAGTTCGTCAACACCCCGCACATCACCAAGAGCGAGCTGTTCGAGACCTCCGGCCACCTGCCCTGGTACGGCGAGGACATGTTCCCCTCCTTCGAGGTGGACGGCACCGACTACCGGCTCAAGCCGATGAACTGCCCGATGCACAACCTGATCTTCAAGGCGCGCGGGCGGTCCTACCGCGAGCTGCCACTCCGCCTGTTCGAGTTCGGCAGCGTCTACCGGTTCGAGAAGTCGGGCGTGGTGCACGGCCTCACCCGGGTCCGCGGGATGACCCAGGACGACGCGCACATCTACTGCTCCAAGGAGCAGATGGACGGCGAGATCAAGAGCCTGCTCACCTTCGTCCTGGGCCTGCTGGGCGACTACGGGCTGAACGAGTTCTACCTGGAGCTGTCCACCCGCGACGACTCCGACAAGTTCATCGGCGAGGAGGCCGACTGGGCCGAGGCGACCGAGGCGCTGCGCCAGGCCGCGACCGAGTCCGGGCTGGAGCTGGCCGACGACCCGGGCGGCGCGGCGTTCTACGGGCCGAAGATCTCCGTCCAGGCCCGGGACGCGATCGGCCGGACCTGGCAGCTGTCCACCATCCAGGTCGACCTCAACCAGCCCAAGCGGTTCGGGCTGGAGTACCAGGCCGCCGACGGCTCCCGGCAGCAGCCGGTGATGATCCACCGGGCGCTGTTCGGATCGATCGAGCGGTTCTTCGGGGTGCTGCTGGAGCACTACGCCGGGGCGATGCCGCCGTGGTTGTCGCCGGTGCAGGCGATCGGCGTCCCGATCGGCGACGCCCACGTCCCGCACCTGGAGAAGGTCGTGGCCCGGCTGCGCGCGCGCGGGATCCGGGCCGAGGTGGACACCTCCGCCGACCGGATGCAGAAGAAGATCCGCAACGCGCAGAAGCAGAAGATCCCCTACATGCTGCTCGCGGGCGACGACGACGTGGCCAAGGACGCCGTGTCGTTCCGCTACCGCAGCGGCGAGCAGAAGAACGGCGTCTCGATCGACGAGGCCGTCGACGAGATCGTCAAGGCGGTCGAGGCGCGCGTGCAGATCTGACCCGGCGCGACCCTCCGCGGTGCGACCCTCCGCGGCGCGGACCGCGCGCGATGGGGCCTCGCGGTGTGGCCGTCCCGCCTCCCGATCCCTCCCCTCCCGGGGGTGGGACGGGGGCGGGTCCGGTCCGGGCGGACCGCCGGAGTTTCACCGGTTCGCCGGGCGGGGCGGGCAGCGGTAGGGAAGACTCTCGCTTTGCCGAGTCCCTCCGAAGGGTCCCACCGTCATGGACGATCGCTACATCGAGGAAGTGGCCAGGCTCATCGCCAGGTCGGACGCCCGTGGCGCCCGGCCGTGCTCCGTCTGCGGAGGTCGCGACGTGGTCAACGCGGCGGTTCCCCTCGATCCCGACACCATCGGGGTGGCCGCGATCGCGGTCGCCTACTGCCGCGACTGCGACGCCGGCGATCCGGTCGCCGCCGAGATGTTCGCCCGGCTCGACGAGGCGCTGCGGTCCGACGAGTGACCGCGCCGCCGGCCGGATCCGGTGCCGTCCCGGTCGTTGGTAGCCTCGTCGCGCACGTGCCACGACCGGGGAGACAGCGCAGATGAAGTCCACACGATCGGCCCGGGGGCCCCGGTCGGTCTGGGGCCGGGTCGCCGGTTACGGGGCCGCCCTCCTACTCGTGGGCGCGGCCATCGTGGTGCTGCTCGTCCCCATGTTGGAGAAGGGGCGCGGCGGTGGCGCCGGCGCGACCGGTGCCGCGGCCACTCCGGAGGGCGGGGCCGCGCCGGCGGCCGGCGTTCCCGGCGCGACGGGGCCGTCCAACCCGGCACCCCAGCAGAACCGCACCGGCCAGCCCTATCCCGGCGGCGGGCAGCAGCCCGGCGGCGGTCCCGCGATGCCGGGGCAGGGGGGCTCGGGCGCCGGCCTGTCGTCCTGCCCGTCCGGGACGGCCCTCTACCGGCAGGCCATCGGCGGGACCGAGGTCGTCGTCCGCGTGTCGGGCAGTGGGGCCGTGCGCGCCGAGATCACCGCGAGCGGCCACTCCGCCGCCCCGCAGCAGGCGACGGTCAGGGACGGCAAGCCGCACGTCTTCCGCTTCAAGGGCGTGCCCGCGCAGCAGGTCCAGCGGGTCAAGGTCACCACGGTCTCGGTCGGGGCGGCCATGCAGTCCTGCTACGCCCGCCCCGGGGCCTGAGCCGCCCCGCCTCAGGCCCGGACGTCCTCGACGGCCACGTTCACCGCGGCGACCCGCATCCCGAGCATCAGCCCGACCACCCGGGCCACGTTCGCCTTCACCGCCTCGGCCACCTCCATGATCACGCTGCCGTACTCCACCACCACGCCGAGCGTGATCGACACCTCGTGCTCCAGGAGCTGGATCCGCACCCCGGTGCCCTCCGGCGCCGCCGCGCCCACGGGCCCGCCCGCCTCGGGGCCGCGCCCCGCTCCGCCGCCGTGGCCGCCGCCGCCGCCCGGCGCGGTGCGTCCGTCGCGGCCGGTGAGCGCGACCACGCCGCGCGCCTCCAGGGCCGCCAGCGTGGCGATCTTCTCGATCACCGCGTCCTCGATGGTGATGCGGCCCCCCACTCCCGTCCCGCCCTCCGGCGGGAACTGCTCGGACGCGTGCTCGGACGGCGCGCCCGGGTGCTCGACGAACCCGCCCTCGGACGGCCGGCCGGCCGGGGCGGGCACCGGCGGCATCAGCAGGCCCGAGGGCAGCGCCGGACCCGGCGGCATCGAGGTGGCCGGCCCTGCCGGCGGCGGGGCCCCGCCCGGCCCGCCCGCGGGGCCGGGGAAGAAAGGCATGGACCTGGGCTCGGGCTGCGGCGGCTCGGTCCCGGTGTACGCCTTGTCGAGCTCGGGCATCGATCGGCTCCCCACGGGTCGGATCTTCGTGGACCATGGTGTCGGAGGGACGCGCCCGGTGTCCCGCGACCCTCCGATCCCGGGGCTCGCCGGGGATCCCGGCTTCAGGCCGTCCGGCATCTCTCTCTATGCTGCTGGTCAGGCCGTGAGCAAAGGAGAGCGCCGCCTTGAGCGTAGAGCCGGACGAGCCCGTGGTGCAGGAGGCGCGCGACGGCGCGCCCGAACCGGGCGCCGGGTCCGCCCGCGCCCCCCAGGTCGAGGAGGAACGGGGCGGCGCCGGCGTCCCCGATAACTTCCAGCGGCTGTGGACCCCGCACCGGATGGCCTACATCAAGGGCGAGAACAAGCCCACCGGCACCGGCGCGGGCGAGGGCTGCCCGTTCTGCGAGATCCCCGAGATGACCGACGAGGAGGGCCTCGTCCTGGCCCGGGGCCGCTCGGTGTTCGCGGTGCTCAACCTCTACCCCTACAACTCCGGCCACCTGATGGTCGTCCCGTACCGGCACGTCGCCGACTACACCGAGCTCGACGAGGACGAGTACGGCGAGCTGGCCGTGCTGACCCGCCGGTCGCTGACCGCGCTGCGCAAGGCCAGCGGCGCGCAGGGCTTCAACGTCGGGATGAACCTCGGCCAGGTCGCGGGCGCCGGCATCGCCGCGCACCTGCACCAGCACGTGGTGCCCCGGTGGGGCGGCGACACCAACTTCATGCCGGTCGTCGGGCACACCAAGGTGCTCCCGCAGCTCCTGCGCGACACCCGGCAGATCCTCGCCGACGCCTGGCCGCAGGACGGCTGAGGAGCATGGGACGACGAGAGCGGCCGGTGCTGGTCTACGACGGCGACTGCGGCTTCTGCACGTCGTCGGTCCGGTTCATGGAACGGCACGTCCCCACCTCGGCCGAGGCCGTCGCCTTCCAGTTCGCCGATCTGGACGCGCTGGGCACGACCGCGGAACGGGCCGGGCACGAGGTCCTGTGGATCGACCGGGCGGGCCGGGTGTCGGGCGGCGCCGAGGCGGTCGGGCGGCTGCTGACCGATGCCGGCGGGCCCTGGCGCCCGCTCGGCGTGATCATCCGGGTGGCCCCGGTGAGCTGGGCGGCGCGCGGCGTCTACCGGCTGATCGCCGACAACCGGCAGCGGATGCCCGGCGGCACCGCGGCCTGCATGCTCCCGGCCGCTCAGCGTCCGGGCGCCGCCGCGCGGGACTGACCGCCCGCACGGAGCCGGCACCGAGGGGCGGGCACGCTCGGGGTCAGGACGGGAGCGGCTGCCGGTCGTCCGCCTGGTCCGGCGTCGCGCGGTCGCCAACCGCCGTCTCCTCGGGCACATGGGCCACCCGGTCCCGCACCCGCCGGGGCAGCCGGTCGGTGAGCCGCTCCAGCGGCAGGAACGCGGCCAGGAAGATCGCGTGCGGCAGGAAGTGGATGGTCATCAGCGCGTAGGTGACCACGTGGAACCCGGCGAAGAACAGCACGCCCAGGTAGAGCGGCCGGCCGCGCAGGAACAGCAGCGCGGGCGAGGAGAACTCGGCGAAGAAGGTGAACCACTGGCTCGCCTTCAGCATCAGCGGGAACTGGATCAGGCTCCGGCCGAACGCGGTGCCGCGGCGGCTCAGCGCCCACTGCACCGTGGCGCCGTTCGGCCACCCGGGGAAGCCGCCGACGCGGACCTTGGCCCATGCCGACAGGAAGTAGGCCGCGATCACCGAGACCTGGACGATGCGCGTCGACCAGCCCGCCGCCTCGCCGCCCGTTCGGTCGCCGAGCCCGGCGCGCCCGACGGAGGGCAGGACCAACAGCGCGACGATCAGGGCCAGGTGGTCGTGGTCGACCTTGCCGTAGGACATGCTGATGGTGACCCACCACAGGTACCCGCCCGCCGCGATGTAGCCGGTCAGCCGGGGGAGCACCCGCCCGGTGGCGGCGACGAGCCCGGCGGCGATCGTGACGACCAGCACCGTGTACATGGCGGCCGGCGTGGGCGCGGGCAGGTGCAGCCAGCGCGCCAGCCGCACCGGCTGGTAGAGGTCGGCCGGCAGCCGCGCGTGCGCCAGCGAGCTGCTGGTCAGCAGCAGCATGTCGAACGGCAGGAACACGTAGGCGATGACCCGCAGCCAGGCGATCCGGGCCCGCGGAATCGGGCCGTACCACCAGCGTCCCCAGAAGGTGGCGGGCGGCGCCTGCGCCTGCCCCGCCGTGACCGCGGCGGTCTCCGGGGCCTCGGCGGGCCGGGCGGCCTCCGCGGACGCGGGCCCGGCGGTCTTCGCGGTCTCGTCCGCCGCGGGGTCGGCCGCGGGGTCGGCCGCGGGGTCCGGCGGGGGCGTCATCGGACGTTCCAGACGACGCGGTTCTGCTGGGTGGACGCCACGACCTTGCCGTGCTTCAAGGTTCTGACCTGTTTCACGATGTAGATCCTGGTCAACCGGGGCTGGTCGGGATGCAGCCTGCGCTGCCCGTCGGCGATGCCCTGGAGCAGGGACGGGTCGCGGGTGAGCCGGTCCATCTGCCCCTCGATCTCGGCCCGCTTCATGCCCGAGCCGACCGCGTCCATGGACAGCTTGACGTGCCTGCCCGCGGCGGTGTCGGCCTCCAGCCAGTGCGAGTGGATCTCGCCGCCGTCGTTCTTCACCGAGAACGCGAACTGCGTCATGGGCCCGAGGGGGAAGTCGTCGTCGGCGCCGTAGGCGCTGGTGTAGAACAGGCCGCCGATCATGGCCGCCGCGACGAGGGACCGCCAGAGCCGGGCGCGCCGGCTCAGGCGGGAGACCACCTGATGCATCAGGACAGCCTAAGCCCGACGGCGTCGCGCGCGTGTGACGGCCGGCGATCGTGGCCGGGTCGCTCAATGCCCGGATCCGCCGGGCTCGCCGGGGGCGCCGGATCCGCCGGCCGCCGCCCGGAGCGGTCCGGGCGGGTTGCGCGTCCCGGTGGCGGCCCGGCGGAGCTGGGACACGGTCACGAACTCGAAGCCCCGCCGGCGCAGCCCGCGGATCATGGCCGGGAGCTGGCGGACGGCCTCCTCCCGGCTCGGCGCGCCGACGTCGTGGGCGAGCACGATCGTGCCCGGCCGGGCGTTGCCGACGACGGCGTCGACCATCTCGGCCGGCCGGTCGCCGAGCCTGCGGTCCTGCACCAGGAGCGACCACAGCACCAGGTCGTAGCCGTGCTCGGCGGCGACGTGCAGGGTGGTCCCGCCGAGCCGGCCCCAGGGCGGGCGCAGCAGCGTCGCCTCGGTGCCGGTGACCTCCTTGATCACGGTGTGCGTCCGGTGGATCGACCGGTAGGCGTCCCGGTGGCTCATCCGGGACAGGTCGTCGTGCTTCCAGGTGTGGTTGCCGATCTCGTGCCGGGCCAGCCGCCCGCGGACCAGCCCGGCGTTGCGCGCCAGCCGGCTGCCGAGGACGAAGAAGGTGCCGGGAACCCCCGCCTCGTCCAGCGCGTCCAGCGCCCGCGGGGTCCACCGCTCCATCGGGCCGTCGTCGAAGGTGAGGGCGATCAGCCGGCGCGTGGTGTCGACGGCCCAGACCACGTCCACCTGCCGGCCGGGCGGCTCCCACGACTCGACCGAGGCCGCGGACGCGGGGGTGGGCGGGTCGCGCTCCAGCCAGGCCTGCTCGGCCGCCATCCCGGCCGCGCCGCCGGCCAGCAGGCCGCCGGTGGCCAGGCCGATCCTCTTGATCACCTTGCGGCGTCCCGGACCCTCCGGCCCCGGCGCGTCCCCGATGGTCTCCAAATCAGCTTTCCCCCAGGCCGCCCGACTCTTTGTCAGAATTCCACCGACCGGGCTCGGGCACCATCGACCGCGGGGCCGATTCACCGTCCCTCTCAGGGATGAGCCGAGGCGCGACCTCGGGGGCATCCGCCGCGCCGCGACGCCGCCCCGCGCGCGGGGCGGCGTCGCGGCACGGCGGCGCGGGCGGCGGGGGTCAGCCGGCCTTGGCCTCGGCGGCGAGCTTCTCCGCCAGGTGCGAGGGGAGCGGCTCGTAGCGCAGGAAGCCGCGGTTGAACGTGCCGGTGCCCTGCGACATCGAGCGCAGGTCGGTCGCGTACCGGACGATCTCCAGTTCCGGCACCTCCGCCTTGATCATGGTCCGGCCGCCCGGCACCGCCTCCGAGCCGAGTACCCGGCCGCGGCGCGAGGTGAGGTCGGACATCACCGGGCCCACGTACTCGTCGGCGATGAGCACGCCCAGTTCGTCCACCGGTTCCAGCAGCAGGATCGGGACCTCGGACGCCGCGTCCTTGAGGCCGAGCGCGCCCGCCGACTGGAAGGCCATGTCGGAGGAGTCGACCGAGTGGGCCTTGCCGTCGCGCAGGGTCACCCTGATGTCGACCAGCGGGTAGCCCGCGTGCACGCCGCGGTCCATCTGCGCCCGGACGCCCTTCTCGACCGAGGGGATGAACTGGCGCGGCACCACCCCGCCG
Source organism: Actinomadura xylanilytica (assembly GCF_030283145.1). Taxonomy (GTDB): domain Bacteria; phylum Actinomycetota; class Actinomycetes; order Streptosporangiales; family Streptosporangiaceae; genus Spirillospora; species Spirillospora xylanilytica. The sequence goes on along the minus strand of NZ_JASNWE010000006.1, from coordinate 63,820 downwards.
ACGATCTTGTCGACGAACTCGAAGCCGCCGCCGGACGGCAGCGGCTCCACGTCCACGTGGCAGATGCCGTACTGGCCGTGCCCGCCGCTCTGCTTGACGTGCCGCCCGAGGCCGCTGGCCTTGCCGCCGAACGTCTCGCGCAGCGGGATGCGCAGCTCGATCCGCTCGACCTCCACGCCGTACCGGGTGGCGAGCCGGTCGATCAGCACGTCGGCGTGCGCCTCGCCCATGCACCACAGCACGAGCTGGCGGGTCTCGGCATTGTTCTCCAGGCGCAGCGTCGGGTCCTCGGCGACCAGCCGGCCGAGGGCCTGGCCGAGTTTGTCCTCGTCGGCCTTGGACTGGGCCCGGATCGCCACCGGCAGCAGCGGGTCGGGCATCGACCAGGGCGCCATCACCACCGGCGCGCCGGGATCGGACAGGGTGTCGCCGGTCTCCGCGCGGACGAGCTTGGCCACGGCGCAGATGTCGCCGGCCCCGCACGAGGCGATGGTCCGCTGCGTCTTGCCGAGCGGGGAGGTGAGCGCGCCGACCCGCTCGTCCACGTCGTGGTCCTCGTGCCCGCGGTCCTCCAGGCCGTGGCCGGAGACGTGCACGACGGTGTCGGGCCGCAGCGTTCCCGAGAACACCCGCACCAGCGAGATCCGGCCGACGTACGGGTCGGAGGTGGTCTTGACGATCTCGGCGACCAGCGGCCCCTCGGGGTCGCAGCCGATGGTCCCGGCCGGCCCCCCGCGCACCGGGGTCACCGGCGGGATGCCGTGCTCCAGCGGGGACGGGAACGCCCTGGTGACGACCTCCAGCAGCTCCAGCATCCCGATCACCGGGCCCGGGTGGCCGCGGTGCGGCACCGAGGTCGCCAGCACGGGGAAGAAGGTGCCGCGCGCCACCGCGGTCTCCAGATCTGCGATGAGCGCCTCGACGTCGAGCTCCTCGCCGGCTAGGTACCGGTCCATGAGCGTCTCGTCCTCGCTCTCCTGGATGATCCCCTCGATCAGCGCGCCGCGCTGCTCGGCGATCCGGTCCAGGAACTCGGGGCCCGGCGCGCACTCGGCCCGCGTCCCGGACGAGTAGTCGAGGCGGCGCCGGGTGAGCAGCCCGATCAGGCCGCTGAGCCCGTCGCCGGAGCCCACCGGGAAGTAGCAGGGGAGCACGCCCGCGCCGAAGGCGTCCTGGCAGGCCGGCAGCACCGCGTCGAAGTCGCCGCGCTGCTGGTCGATCTTGGTGATGACGACCGCGCGGGGCATCCCGACCGCCGCGCACTCCTCCCAGAGCATCCGGGTGAGGCCGTCCACGCCGTCCACCGCCGAGATCACGAACAGCGCGGCGTCGGCGGCGCGGAGCCCGGCGCGCAGGTCGCCGACGAAGTCGGCGTACCCGGGGGTGTCGATGAGGTTGACCTTGACGCCGTCGTGCACGAACGGGGCCAGGGCCAGGTTGACCGAGCGCTGCTGGCGCACCTCCACCTCGTCGAAGTCGCTGACCGTGCCGCCGTCCTCGACCCGGCCGCGGCGCTGGATCGTGCCGGTCGCGGCGAGCAGCGCCTCGGCCAGCGTCGTCTTGCCCGCCCCCGAATGGCCGACCAGCGCGACGTTGCGCACCCTGTCGCACGAGCCGGCCTCCGGTGCCCTGCCAGGGCCTCCCGGGTGGCCTCCCTTGTCCGCCATGACTACCTCCTCGGACGGGCCTCCCCGCGGAGGCCCGCGTACGGCTGGGGCCCGACCCCGGTGGGGCCCGGCCCTGACGTCCGAGTGCGGCGCCCGGCCTGTGCGACGTGCGTGACCGACGTCACACCCGTGTCCCCACAGCCTTTCTCGTGCCGGCCCGTATCACAAGGGGTGGACGCCGAACGCGCGCCGTCTCGCGGCCCCGGCGGGGCGGACCGGCGGCATCGCCACCGGGCGCGGGCAGCCGCACTACGATGGGCGGGCCGTGCAGCCCGCGGGCCCTCTCACTCGACACCACAAGAAACGGACGGCGATGCTCAACAAACTGCGGCCCGCCCTGGGGCGGGTCCTGACCCCCATCGGCCGGGGGGTCGCGCGGACCGGGGTCTCGCCCAACGCCATCACCGTCGTCGGCACCGCCGGTGTGATGGCCGGCGCCCTCGGCTTCTTCCCCCGCGGGGAGTTCTTCTGGGGCACCATGGTGATCACCGCCTTCGTGCTGTTCGACATGCTGGACGGGGCGGTCGCCCGGGTCACCGGCAAGATCTCCAAGTTCGGCGCGTTCCTGGACTCCACGATGGACCGGGTCGCCGATGCGGCGATCTTCTCCGGGCTGATGATCGGGCTCTACCGGGACGGCCGGCAGACCCTCGCCGGCGTCGCGCTGTTCTGCCTGGTCGCCGGGGTCGTGGTGTCCTACGCCAAGGCCCGCGCCGAGGGCCTGGGCTACACCTGCAACGTCGGCATCGCCGAGCGCGCCGAGCGGCTGATCATCGCCCTGGTGGCCGCCGGGTTCGACGGGCTGGGCGTGCCCTACATCCTCGCGCTGGCGCTGTGGGTGCTGGCCGCCCTCAGCACCGTCACCGTGGGCCAGCGGTTCGCGACCGTCCGGGCCCAGGCGCTCGCCGACCCCGCCCCCACGCCCCCCTCCGCGCCCCCCTCCGCGCCCGCGCCGCCGTCCACCGCCGCTCCCGCCTCCGGGCCGGGGCCGGAGGCCGCCGCAGAGCCGGGCCCCGAGCCCGTCCCCGAGCAGGAGTCGGAGCCGGAGCGGCGCGCGTGAGCGTGCGGCCGAGGGCCCCGCGTCCCGCCGAGGTGCGCGACGAGGTGATGGACGCCGCCTACGCCTTCGGGTGGACGGTGGTCCGCAAGATGCCCGAGCGCGCGGCCCGGGCGGCCTTCGCCGCCCTGGCTGACCGGACCTGGCAGCGGCACGGTCCCGGCGTGCGGCAACTCGAGCGCAACCTGTGCCGCGTCCTCGGCAAGGACGCCGTCGACGACGAGGTCCGCGTCCTCAGCAAGAAGGTGCTGCGCTCGTACTTCCGCTACTGGCTGGAGGTGTTCCGGCTCCCCGAGTACGACCGCGACCGGATCGTCGGCCGGATGCGGATCACCGGGCAGGAGAAGATCTTTGCCAACCTCGGCTCCGGCCGCGGCGTCGTCCTGGCGCTGCCGCACATGGGCAACTACGAGCACGCGGGCGCCTGGCTGGTGCACCAGGGGCACCCGTTCACCACGGTGGCCGAGCGGCTCAAACCCGAGTCCCTCTTCGACCGTTTCGTAGCATTCCGTGAGAGCCTGGGGATGGAGGTCCTGGCGCACAAGGGCGCCTCGGCGTACGGCCGGATGGCCCAGCGGCTGCGCGCCGGCGGCGCGGTCTGCCTGGTCGTCGACCGGGATCTCACCGACAGCGGGGTCGACGTGGAGTTCTTCGGCGCGACCGCGCGGATGCCGGCGGTGTCCGCCGCGCTGGCGGTCCAGACCGGCGCCGCGCTCATCCCGGTGACCCTCTGGTATGAGGGCGACGACTGGGGCGCGCGGGTGCACGAGGAGGTCCGGGTGCCCGGCACGGGCGGCAGACAGGAGAAGATCCAGGCCATGACGCAGGAGCTGGCGCGGGCCTTCGAGGAGGGCATCGCCGCGCACCCCGAGGACTGGCACATGCTCCAGCGGGTCTGGGTGGACGACCCGCCGGTGTCGCGCCGGTGAAGGTCGGCATCGTCTGCCCCTACACGTGGAACGTCCCGGGCGGCGTCCAGCAGCACATCGGCGACCTGGCCGAGGCGCTGATCGGGTTCGGCCACCAGGTCTCGGTGATCACGCCGGCCGACGACGACGCCCGGCTGCCGTCCTACGCGGTGTCGGCGGGCCGCGCCGTGCCGGTGCCCTACAACGGGTCGGTGGCCCGGCTGGCGTTCGGATTCCTGTCCTCGGCCCGGGTCCGGCGCTGGATCAACGACGGCGGGTTCGACGTGCTGCACGTGCACGAGCCCGCGGCGCCCTCGCTCGGCCTGCTGGCCTGCTGGGCGGCGGCCGGGCCGATCGTCGGCACCTTCCACGCCTCGTACCAGAAGTCGCGGGTGGTGTCGGTGACCGCGCCCATCCTGCAGAGCGCCCTGGAGAAGATCACCGGCCGGATCGCGGTGTCGGAGGCCGCCCGCAAGACCCTGGTCGAGCATCTGGGCGGCGACGCGGTGCTGATCCCCAACGGCGTCGACACCGAGCGGTACGCGATGGCCGAGCCGCTGCCGGGCTGGCCGGGCCGCGCCGCCGCGGGCGCGGCCCGCCCGGACGCCGGCGGCGCGCTCGGCTTCCTCGGCCGCATGGACGAGCCCCGCAAGGGCCTCCAGACGCTGCTGCGCGCGTTCGAGATCCTCGGCCGCGAGCGTCCGGGGCTGCGGCTGCTGCTGGCCGGGCCCGGTGACGCCGACGACGTGATCGCCCGGGTCCCGCCCGAGCTGCGCCCGCGGGTGGTGGTGCTCGGCATGGTGAGCGAGGCCGACAAGATCCGCGCCTACCACTCGGTGGACGTGTTCGTGGCGCCCAACCTCGGCGGCGAGAGCTTCGGGATCGTGCTGGCCGAGGCGATGTCGGCCGGCGCCCCGATCCTGGCCAGCGACATCGAGGCGTTCGACCGGGTGCTGCTCGGCGGGCGGGCCGGGGCGCTGTTCCCGGTCGGCGACGCCGCGGCGCTGGCCGCCGCGGCGGGCGCGCTGCTGGACGACCCGGCCCGGCGCAAGCGGCTCTCGGCCGAGGCGCGGGCGGCGGTCCGCGCCTACGACTGGTCGTCGGTGGCCCGCGACGTGGTCCGGGTGTACGAGACGGTCGCGGTCGACAGTGCCGTGGTCGTCGAGTCCGGGCTCGGGGCCTAGGGGGGCGGGCGGATGTTCCCAGACTGGATCATCGACGTGCTGTTCTGGGTCGCGGTCGCCTTCCTGGCCGCGGTCTACGTGTCGTGGCGGGCGACGCGGCTCGACCGGCTGCACGTGCGGGTGGAGACCGCCCGCGCGGCGCTGGACGCGGCGCTGGTGCGCCGGGCCGCGGCGGCGCTGGAGCTGGCCGCGTCCCGGCTGCTGGACCCGGCGACCAGCCTGGTGCTGGCGACCGCGGCGCACGAGGCCCGCACCGCCGACGCCGACAACCGGGAGTTCGCCGAGAGCGACCTGTCGCGGGCGCTGCGGGCGGTGGTCGACCAGCCGGAGTTCGCCAGCACGCTGGAGGCCAAGAGCGACGGCCAGGCGGTGCTGGAGGAGCTGTCGTCGGCGTCCGCCAAGGTCGCGTACGCGCGCCGGTTCTACAACGACGCGGTCGCCGCCGCCCGGATCGCGCGCCGCAAGCTGCTCATCCGGGTGCTGCCGCTCGCCGGGAGGGCGCCGCTGCCGGGCTTCTTCGAGATCGACGACGCGCCGCCGGGCATCTGACCGCTGTCCGGCCCCCCGGCCCGCCCCGGCGGTGCGCCCCGCGCGCTCCGTCCCGGATCAGGCCGGACAGAAGTCGATTGATCCCCCTTCAGCCTTCAAACAGGGACAAAGCTCCGGCCCGGGTTCGCTACCCTCGGGCGGGTTGCTGACAGAAGGGGTACATCGTGCGCTTCGTCTGGGATCGATCCGTCCGGGGACGGATGGCCGCCGGACTCGGCGTCGCCGTCCTCGGTGGCGCCCTGGCGGCCTGCTCCGACGGCGGCGGACCCGGCAGGGCCGAGCCGCCGAGCGCCACCGGCGGCGACACCGGCACTCCCGCGCCCACCGCGCCCGCCACCCACCCGTTCACTGGCGGGAAGCGCGGGCTGCGCAACCCGGTGCTCGCCGTCAAGATCGAGAACACCCGCCCCGCGCTGCCGCAGAGCGGCGTGGGCTCCGCCGACATCGTCTACGTCGAGCAGGTCGAGGGCGGCGAGACCCGGTTGATGGCGGTGTACTCGTCCAAGCTGCCCAAGCGGGTCGGCCCCGTCCGCAGCGCCCGGATCTCCGACCTGCACATCCTGCCGCAGTTCGGCCGGCCGGCCTTCGCCTTCTCCGGCGTGCAGAGCAAGATGAAGAAGTACATCCGCAAGGCGCCGGTGTACGACATCTCGCAGGAGAGCGCGGGCTCGGCCTACTTCCGGGCCGGGCCGAAGCCGATCCCCTACAACCTCTACGCCGACCCCAAGAACCTGCTCAAGCAGGCGCCCAAGGCCGCCCCGCCGCGCGACATCGGCTTCCACTTCGGGCCCGCGCCCGAGGGCGGCAAGCCGACCAAGGGCTTCACCGCCAGGTGGCCCGCCACCACCATGGGGTTCACCTGGTCGGCCAAGCAGAGCCGCTGGCTGGCATCCTGGGGCGGGCAGCCCGACCGCGCCGCCGAGGGCGGCGTGCTGGGCGGCCGGACCGTGGTCGTCCAGTACGCCAAGACCACCCGGTCCAAGTTCCATGACTTCCTCGGCAGCTACACCCCGCTGATCCACACCACCGGTACGGGCCGCGCCACCGTGCTGCGCGACGGCAAGGCCTACAGCGCCAAGTGGTCGAGGCCCTCCGAGGACAAGGGCACCACCTTCACCACCCCGGACGGCAAGCCCATGCCCTTCGCCACGGGGCAGGTCTGGGTGCTGCTCGTCAACGACGGCAAGCCCTACACCCCCTGACCCCGCTGCCGCCCGCGGGCGGGGGCCGCCGTCAGGGGACCCGGCCGTCGCTGCGTAAGATCACCGGACCTGCCGCTGACGGTCTGCCGGGTCGAGGAGTGGGACGAGCAGGCAATATCATGGAAGGCGACTTGTCGTCCGTTTCATGTGAGGAATGCCGTGTCCACTTCCAGTCCCGCCGCCCAGCCGAATTCCGCAGAGCCTGCCGCGTCCGGCGCTCCCGCGACCGGGACCGCCCGCGTCAAGCGCGGAATGGCGGAGATGCTCAAGGGTGGCGTGATCATGGACGTCGTCACCCCCGACCAGGCCAAGATCGCCGAGGACGCCGGCGCGGTCGCCGTGATGGCGCTGGAGCGGGTTCCCGCCGACATCCGCGCCGACGGCGGCATTTCCAGGATGAGCGACCCCGACATGATCGACGGGATCATCGAGGCCGTCTCGATCCCGGTTATGGCCAAGGCGCGCATCGGCCACTTCGTCGAGGCCCAGGTCATCCAGGCGCTCGGCGTCGACTACATCGACGAGTCCGAGGTGCTGACCCCCGCCGACTACGAGAACCACATCGACAAGTGGGCCTTCACCGTGCCGTTCGTGTGCGGGGCGACCAACCTCGGCGAGGCGCTGCGCCGCATCACCGAGGGCGCGGCGATGATCCGCTCCAAGGGCGAGGCGGGCACCGGCGACGTCTCCAACGCCACCACGCACATGCGGCAGATCCGCGGTGAGATCCGGCGGCTCCAGTCGCTGCCCGAGGACGAGCTGTTCGTCGCCGCCAAGGAGCTCCAGGCCCCCTACGAGCTGGTCAAGGAGGTCGCGCGGGCGGGCAAGCTGCCGGTCGTGCTGTTCACCGCGGGCGGCATCGCCACCCCGGCCGACGCCGCGATGATGATGCAGCTCGGCGCCGAGGGCGTCTTCGTCGGCTCGGGCATCTTCAAGGCCGGCAACCCGGCCCAGCGCGCCGAGGCCATCGTCAAGGCCACCACCTTCCACGACGACCCCGACGTGATCGCCAACGTGTCGCGCGGGCTCGGCGAGGCCATGGTCGGCATCAACGTCGCCTCGCTCGGCGAAGACCAGAAGTTCGCCGGCCGCGGCTGGTGACCTCCGCCCGTCCCCACCGGTGAGATCGTCCAAGTGACGGCCGCCGGCGCGGTAACCGCCCGGTCATGTGACCGGGCGGTTACTTTGGGGGGCCTCTCCACAGCGCGCCCTGACAGGGTTTACTCTGGCCGCGCGGCGGTGGGAGCGTGGGCGCTCCCGGGCGGCGCCCGCCGCGGGAGGGGACGAGCATGGCTTGGTCGGTGGCGCTGGCCTGCGCGAGTGTGGGCGGTCCCGGTGAGGTGTTCCGGCCGGGACTGGAACCCGATCCGGCCGCCGCGACGGCCCTGGCCCGCGGACTTTACCCGGCGGCGACCCTCACCGAGACCGGCGACACCGTCCTCGACTTCGCGCTCTGGCCCTACGAGGACGAGCTGTTCGTCGGCGCCTTCGACCGGGCGCTGCTGCTGTGCGACCGGCGGCTGTTCCACCTCGACGACGACGCCCGCCGCATCGCCGACACCGCCGCGGGCGCGCTCCCGGGCGCGAGCTGCGGGGTGCTCGTCCTGCACAGCGTCCTGCCGGGCTGCTGGTTCCGCTGGTACGAGTCCGGCGAGCTGCGCCGCGAGGTGTTCGTGACCGCCGACGACGGCGTGGTGGTCGACCTGGGCGCCCGGCTGCCGGTCGAGCGGCCGTTCTGGCGGGCCATCGACGAGGGCACCGCCGACGTGCCCCTCCCGTTCGACCCCGAGGAGTTCGGGCTGGCGCTCGCCGAGGCGCACATGTTCGGCCGGGGCATCGCGCACCGGGGCGCCGACGGCTTCCTGCCGCTCGAACTCCCGCTGCGCCGCTTCAGGCACGGCTGACCCGTCCTCGGGCACCCGGCCCCTCCGCTCCGGACTCCGTTCCCGCAGCGCCGCCCCCGCAGCGCCGCCCCCGCAGCTCTGTCTCGGGCGCCCGCGCGGGAAGGCGTGCCGGTCCTGGAGCGTTGCAACCGACGTCTAGGCTTGTCAGGCCCCTGGCCCACTCCCGGAAGGTGTCCACGTGACCGCAGCTCCCCTGATCGGTGTCCTCGCCCTCCAAGGCGACGTGCTCGAGCACACGCGCGCGCTCGAGACCGCCGGGGCGCGCACCATGACGGTGCGCCGCCCCGAGGAGCTCGAACGCGTCGACGGGCTGGTGCTGCCCGGTGGCGAGTCCACCACCATGTGGAAGCTGGCCCGCACCTTCGACCTGCTGGACCCGCTGCGCAAGCGGGTCGAGGCGGGCCTGCCGGTGTACGGCTCGTGCGCCGGCATGATCATGCTCGCGGACCGGATCCGGGACGGCATCGAGGGCCAGGAGACCATCGGCGGCATCGACATGACCGTGCGGCGCAACGCGTTCGGCCGGCAGGTCGACTCCTTCGAGTCCGACGTCCTGCTGACCGGCATGGGGGACACGCCGTACCACGCCGTTTTCATCCGCGCACCCTGGGTCGAGACCGTCGGCACCGCCGTGGAGGTCCTCGGCCGCGCCGAGAGCGGCCGGAACGCCGGTAGGATCGTCGCCGTCCGGCAGGGCCGCCTCGTGGCGACCGCGTTCCATCCGGAGCTGACGGGCGACTACCGAGTGCACCACTACTTCGCCGATCTGGTGCGCCGGGCGACGGAGCAGGAGGATTGACAGATGTCCGGCCATTCCAAATGGGCGACGACCAAGCACAAGAAGGCTGCCCTCGATGCCAAGCGGGGCAAGCTCTTCGCCAAGCTGATCAAGAACGTCGAGGTCGCGGCGCGCACCGGCGGCGGCGACCCCGACGCCAATCCGACGCTGTACGACGCCATCTACAAGGCGAAGAAGAACTCGGTCCCCAACGACAACATCGAGCGTGCGCGCAAGCGCGGCGCCGGTGAGGAGGCCGGCGGCGCCGACTGGCAGAACATCACCTACGAGGGCTACGCCCCCGGTGGCGTCGCCGTGCTGGTCGAGTGCCTCACCGACAACCGCAACCGGGCCGCCTCCGAGGTGCGCGTCGCGCTGACCCGCAACGGCGGCTCGCTCGCCGACCCCGGATCGGTGTCCTACCTGTTCAACCGCAAGGGCGTCGTCATCGTGCCCAAGCAGGGCACCAGCGAGGACGACGTGATGATGGCGGTGCTGGACGCCGGTGCCGAAGAGGTCAACGAGCACGACGAGGACAACTTCGAGGTCGTCAGCGAGGCGGGCGACCTGGTCGCGGTCCGCACCGCCCTCCAGGAGCAGGGCATCGACTACGAGTCGGCCGAGAGCAAGTTCCTGCCGAGCGTCACCGTCCAGCTCGACGAGGACAGCGCCAGGAAGGTGTTCCGGCTCCTGGACGCGCTCGAGGACTCCGACGACGTCCAGGAGGTCTACGCCAACTTCGACGTGCCGGACGAGGTGCTCGCGGCGATCGACGCCTGACGCCCGCCGTCCCCGGACGCCGCCGTGCCCTCCGGGGCCGGCGGCGCCCTGGTTCCCGGACCCCGTCCCACCATGGCGTACGGTCTGGATCATGGAGATTCGCGCACTCGGTGCCGAGGAGATGGCCGGCACCCGTGACATCCGCTCCAGGGCCTTCGGGGCCATATCGGACGAGGCATGGGCGAACCGGCTGCGCGTCGCCGGGCCCGGCGTGGAGGCCGGGCGGTACCTCGCCGGATTCGACGGCGGCCGGGTGGTGGCCACGGCGTCGGTGTACGACATGACGCAGTGGTGGCGCGGGCGGTCGGTGTCGATGGCGGGAGTCAGCGGCGTGACCGTCGCCCCCGAGGAGCGGGGCCGCGGCGTCGGCCGCGCGATGATGACCGCCACGCTGCGGCGCTGCGCCGAGTTCGGACACGCGCTCTCGATGCTGTTCCCCCTGACCACGCCCCTCTACCGCTCGTTCGGATGGGAGCAGGCGGGCGCGCAGCACTGGACCGAGCTGCCGGCCGAGGCGCTGCGCGCCGTCCGGGCCGACGCGCGGGTCCCCGTACGGCGGCCCACGGCCGACGATGGCGCCGAGGTGGCCGCCGTCATCGACCGCGTGCACCGGACCGCCCTCGACTCCGGCCCGGTCGGCCTCGGAACGGCGCATTGGCGCATGGTCCTGGAGGAGGAGTCGAACTACGTCCACCTCGCCGAGGACGGATTCCTGTCCTACCACTGGGCCGATGGCAACAACGTGCTGAAGGTCGACCGCCTCGTCGCGGGCTCCGAGCGGACGCTCCGGGCCCTGTGGGCGATCGTCGGGTCGGGCTCCTCGGCCGCCCGCACCGTCCGCGCCTGCATCGGGCCGCAGGACCCCGTGCTGTGGCTCCTGCGCGAGCGCTCAGTCGAGGACGTCCGCCGCAAGCAGTGGATGCTCCGGGTGGTGGATGCGCCCGCCGCGATCGAGGCCCGCGGCTACCCGCCGGGGATCACCGCCGACGTCCCGCTCCGCGTCGAGGACGAGCACCTTCCCGCCAACGCCGGTTCCTGGCGGCTGACCGTCCGGGACGGTGAGGGGCGGCTGGAACGGTCCGCCGAAGACCCCGGCGCCCTGCGGCTCGGCGCCCGCGGCCTGGCCGCGCTCTACGCCGGCGTCCCCGGGGGCACCCTGCTGCGCTCGGGCCTGATCGAGGGCGGCGCGGCCGAGGCGGACGTGCTGTCCGGCGTCTTCGCGGCCTCCCCGTTCGCCCTCGACTACTTCTGACCGGCGCCGGCCCCGCCCGGCCCCGCTCCGGAACGGCCGCGCGACTTCCGGGCGGTGCGCCCGTCGGCGCGACGTTGTCGGCCGGGACCGGTAGCGTGTCGCCTGCCGAACAGATGATCGAAGGAGTGGCCGTGCGGGTGATGGGCGTGGACCCTGGGCTCACCCGGTGCGGGGTCGGCGTCGTCGACGGCGCCCCGGGCAAACCGCTCCGGCTGGTGCGCGTCGAGGTCGTGCGCTCCGCCCCGGACGACGAGGTCGCCCGGCGGCTGCTCGCCGTCGAGACGGGCATCGAGGCGCTGATGGACGAGCTGTGCCCGGACGCCGTCGCGGTCGAACGGGTGTTCGCACAGAACAACGTGCGCACCGTGATGGGCACCGCGCAGGCCGCCGGCGTCGCGATGCTGGCCGCGGCCCGACGCGGCCTGCCGGTCGCGCTGCACACCCCGAGTGAGGCCAAGGCCGCGGTGACCGGCAACGGCCGCGCCGACAAGGCCCAGGTGACCATGATGGTGACCCGGCTGCTGAGGCTGGACGCCCCGCCGAGGCCGGCCGACGCCGCCGACGCGCTGGCGCTGGCGATCTGCCACGTCTGGCGCGGCGGTGCCCAGTCCCGACTCGACCAGGCGCGCCTGGCCGCCCGCACCAAGAGCACAGGAGGATACGGGCAGTGATCGCCTTCGTCAGCGGCCAGGTGGCCGCCGCCGGACCGGACGGGGCCGTGATCGACGTGCACGGCGTCGGCTTCGCGGTGCAGTGCACCCCCGCCACCCTTGCCGGCCTGCGGGTCGGCGAGGAGGCCAGGGTGCCGACCTCGATGGTCGTCCGCGAGGACTCCCTCACCCTGTTCGGCTTCGCGGACGACGACGAGCGCCAGGTCTTCGAGCTGCTCCAGACCGCCAGCGGCGTCGGCCCCCGCCTCGCCCTGGCGATGCTCGCCGTGCACAGCCCCGACGGGCTGCGCCGCGCGGTCGCCGCCGAGGACCTGACCGCGCTCACCAAGGTCCCCGGCATCGGGAAGAAGGGCGCCCAGCGCATCGTCCTGGAGTTGAAGGACCGACTTGGCGACCCGGCCGGCGGCGCCGAGGGCGCGCGCGCCCCCGTGCGCGCCGCCGCGTGGCGCGACCAGGTCCAGGCCGGCCTGATCAACCTCGGCTGGACCGTTCGTGACGCCGACGCCGCCGTCGACGCGGTCGCCGCCGACCTCGGCGCCGGCGCGGCGCCGCCGGTCGCCGCGCTGCTCAAGGCCGCGCTGAAGAAGCTCAGCAAGTGAGCGAGCCCGACGAGCGGCTCATGTCGGCGAGCGCCGACGGGTCCGAGGAACAGGTGATCGAGGCCGCGCTGCGGCCCAAGAAGCTCGACGACTTCATCGGCCAGGAGCGCGTCCGCGAGCAGCTCTCGCTGGTGCTGCACAGCGCGATGCGGCGCGGCCGGACGCCCGACCACGTGCTGCTGTCGGGCGGCCCGGGGCTCGGCAAGACCACCCTCGCCATGATCATCGCGGCGGAGCTGGGGCAGCCGCTGCGGATCTCCTCCGGGCCCGCGATCGAGCGGGCCGGCGACCTGGCCGCGGTGCTGTCCACCCTCTCCGAGGGCGAGGTGCTGTTCCTCGACGAGATCCACCGGCTGGCCCGGCCCGCCGAGGAGATGCTCTACATGGCGATGGAGGACTTCCGGGTCGACGTCGTGGTGGGCAAGGGCCCCGGGGCGACCGCGATCCCGCTCGACATCGCCCCCTTCACCCTGGTGGGCGCCACCACCCGGGCCGGGATGCTGCCCGGCCCGCTGCGCGACCGGTTCGGGTTCGTCGCGCACATGGACTTCTACGACCCGGCCGAGCTGGAGGTGATCGTCCGGCGGTCCGCGCGGCTGCTGGAGGTGGAGATCTCCGACGCGGCGTCGGCCGAGGTGGCCGGACGGTCCCGCGGCACCCCGCGCATCGCCAACCGGCTGCTGCGCCGCGTCCGCGACTACGCCGAGGTCCGCTCCGACGGCACCGTCTCCGAAGACCTGGCGAAGGCCGCGCTGCACCTGTACGAGGTCGACGAGCGCGGCCTCGACCGGCTCGACCGGGCCGTCCTGGAGTCCCTGATGCGCAAGTTCGGCGGGGGGCCGGTGGGGCTGTCCACGCTGGCGGTGTCGGTGGGGGAGGAGCCCGAGACCGTCGAGGTGGTCGCCGAGCCGTTCCTGGTACGGCAGGGCCTGCTGGCGCGCACCCCGCGGGGCCGCATCGCGACCCCGGCCGCGTGGGCCCACCTCGGCCTGACCCCGCCGCCGGGCGCGCCGATGGCGGGTACCCTCTTCGAGGTCGGCGACGACCCCGGTCAGGGTGAATAGTGATCATCTGGTAACGGGTTGGGAACTTCCCGGCGTCGTCGCTCGTCACGTCGTTGCCGGGGTCTGGCGTACTCTCTAGACTCCGGGACTTGGTTCACACCGTCTCCAGCCGGCGGACCTCGGACGAGGCCGATCTGGCCACAGGCTGGGCAAAACACATCGGAAGGATGCCCCTGTGATGGGCAGCAACATGATTATCGCGGCCGAATCGGGCGGCAGCGGGGCCACCTCCCTGCTGCTTCTGCTCGCCGTGCCCCTGGTCTTCTACTTCCTGCTGATCCGGCCGCAGAGCAAGCGCCGGAAAGAGCAGCTCCAGATGCAGAACCGCATGGAGCCGGGCGCGCGGGTGCTGACCACCAGCGGCATGCACGCCACGGTCGTGTCCGTCGACGACGACGGCCTGACCCTCGAGATCGCCCCCGGCGTCGAGGCCCGCTTCGTCAAGCAGGCCGTCATGCAGGTCCTGAAGGACGAGGTCGAGGACGCCGAGCTCGACGAGGACGACGAGATCGAGGACGGCGACGAGGACACCGCCTCCGGCGACTCGGTCGACCTGGCCAAGAAGGGCGACGAGGTCGGGCTGTCCAAGTCCGGGACCGACGCCGGGGCCAAGGGCTCGAAGGACGCGGCGAAGGACGTTGCCGATGGCGGCGCGGACGAGTCCGGCGAGGCCGGCGACGTCCCGTCCAACGGGAAGGCCAAGGCCGAGGCAGTGGAGAAGCCCTCGGCCTGACGCCCGGCCGGCAACGACTCAAGACGGGAAGTAAGACGACCAGTGGCTCCGCCTCGTAGCAACGTTTCCAGGCCAGGGCGCACACTCCTCGCGCTCTTCGCGGTCATCGCCGCCCTGATCGGCGTGATGCTCCTCCAGGGCCGCCCGGTGCCCAAGCTGGGCCTGGACCTCGCCGGCGGGACGACCGTCACGCTGACCGCCAAGACCACGAGCGGCAAGTCGCCGCCGTCCAGCCAGATGGACCAGGCCGTCAAGATCATGACGCAGCGGGTCAACGGCCTGGGCGTGGCCGATGCGGAGGTCGCCAAGCAGGGCAGCAACAACATCGTGGTGAACGTGCCCGGCGAGGGGCAGAGCCGCGTCGTCCAGCTGATCGGGACCACGGCCAAGCTCCAGTTCCGTCAGGTCTTCGCGGTCGCCGACGGCAAGCCCACCACGGCTCCGACGGCCTCGCCCTCGGCGAGCCCGACCGGCAAGGGCAAGGGCAAGAAGAGCCCCGAGCCGAGCACCTCGCCCTCGGCCAAGCCGTCGTCGTCGGCCGTGCCGGGGACGCCCACAGCGTCGCCGCGGGGCCGCGCGCTCTCCCAGGCGCTCACCGCGCCGACGCCCACGTCCGGATCGTCCGCCCCGCCCTCGGCCCCGGCCTCGCCGGCGCCGACCGCGCAGCCGACGCTCCCGCCCGAGGCGCAGCAGGGCGCCGACCTGTCGGGCGTCGACAAGGCCGTGATCAAGCAGTTCGAGGAGCTCGACTGCACCCAGGCCGACAAGCGGGTGCCGGGGGCCAACGACCCCAATCGCAAGTGGGTCGCCTCCTGTGACCAGAAGGCCGAGAACGGTCAGGTCGCCAAGTACATCCTCGGGCCGGTCCGGGTCCTGGGCGAGGACGTCTCCAGCGCCAACGCGATGCCGCCGGACGCGCAGCAGGGACAGGCCAGCTGGTCGGTTGCGCTGAAGTTCGACGGCAAGGGCGGCAAGCAGTTCGGCGAGGTCACCACCCAGGCCTACCAGGCCTACCAGCAGAACCCGAGCTCTCCGCAGGCGCAGGTCGCGATCGTGCTCGACGGGCAGGTCGTCTCCGCGCCCAGCATCAACCGCGGTGCGATCACCGGCGGCACCGCCAGCATCGACGGGCCGCCCGACAGCTTCACCCAGCAGTACGCCACCGACCTCGCCAACGTGCTGAAGTACGGCGCGCTGCCGCTGGAGTTCACCCAGAGCTCGATCGACGAGGTGTCCTCCACGCTCGGCTCCGACCAGCTCAGGGGCGGGCTGATCGCCGGCGGCATCGGTCTGATCCTGGTGTTGCTCTACTGCCTGGCCTACTACCGGGGCCTCGGCCTGGTGGCGGTCTCCAGCCTGCTGGTCGCCGCCGGCATCACCTATCTGATGGTGGTGATCCTCGGCGAGAACATGGGCTTCCGGCTGTCGCTGCCGCACATCATCGGCCTGATCGTCTCCATCGGCATCACCGCCGACTCGTTCATCGTCTACTTCGAGCGGCTGCGCGACGAGCTGCGGGCGGGCCGCCGGCTGCGGCCCTCGATCGAGAACGCGTGGAAGCGCGCCCGCCGCACCATCCTGGTCGCCGACGCGGTGACCTTCCTGGCCGCGCTGGTGCTGTTCTTCCTCGCCGTCGGCGGCGTCGCGGGCTTCGCGTTCGCGATGGGGCTCACCACGCTGATCGACGTGGTCGTGGTGTTCTTCTTCACCAAGCCGATGGTCGCGCTGCTGTCCAGGACCGACTTCTTCGGCAAGGGGCACCCGATGTCGGGGCTGGATCCGCGCAAGCTGCACCGTAGGCCCGAGCCCGACGCGGCCACCCGTCCGTCGACGCGTCAGGAGGCCTGACCATGGGATTTCGCGGATCCGTCGCCCGGATCTACCGGGGCGAGGTCAGTGCCAACATCGTCGGCAAGCCGAAGCTGTGGTACACGATCTCGGGGCTGCTGCTCCTGCTGTCCATCACCGGCCTGCTCGTGCAGGGGCTCAACTTCGGCGTGGAGTTCAAGGGCGGCTCGGTCTTCACCTTCAAGGCCCCGACGTCGTCCATCGAGCAGGTCCGCGGCGCCGTCACCGGCGGCGGCGCGCACCAGGCCATCGTGCAGAAGGCCGGCGAGGACTGGCGGGTCACCACCGAGAGCCTCGACTCGGCGCAGGTCACCAAGGTCAAGGACAACGTCGCCAAGGACCTGAGCGTCCAGCCCGACAAGGTCAGCACCCAGGTGGTCGGAGCCTCGTGGGGTGGTGAGATCCAGAAGAAGGCCTGGCAGGCGCTGGCCGTCTTCATGATCTTGATCATCGCCTACCTGTCGGTGGCCTTCGAATGGCGGATGGCGCTGGCCGCAGTGGTGGCGCTGGTGCACGACCTGGTCATCACCGCCGGCATCTACGCCTGGTCCGGCTTCGAGGTCACCCCGGCCACCCTGCTGGGATTCCTGACCATCCTCGGCTACTCGCTGTACGACGCCGTCGTGGTGTTCGACATGATCAAGGAGGTCACCAAGCCGCTCGGGCCGACCTCCAAGGTCACCTACAGCCAGGCGGCGAACGAGGCGATCAACAACACCCTGGTCCGCTCGCTCAACACCTCGCTGGTGGCGATCCTGCCGGTGGCGGCGATCCTGTTCATCGGGACCTCGCTGTTCGGCGCCGGCACGCTGAAGGACCTGTCGCTCGCGCTGTTCGTCGGCATGATCGTCGGCACCTACTCCTCGATCTGCGTGGCCACCCCGCTGCTGGTCCAGCTCAAGGAGCGCGAGCCGAAGTACCGGCAGCTGCGCGAGAACATCGCCCGCCGCGAGCAGAGCGCCAAGCGCAAGGCCAAGACCGCCAGGGCGGCGGGCGCCGCCGAACCCGCGGACGAGGCCGACGGCGACGGCGACGACGGCGATGGCGACGACGACGCCCCCGAGGACGGCGCCTCCGGGGACGATCCGTCCGCCGACGACGTGCGGGCCTCGGTCACCGTCCGCAAGGTCGTCCAGCAGGGACCGCGGCACCAGCCGCGGCGCGGCTCCCGGCAGCAGCGCCGGGGCGGCGGCAAGTAGCACCCGTTTTCCGAGAACCGAAACCAGCGTTTCCGGCCGTGCCGGTGCCCGCCATCCCTCCGGTGGCGGGCACCGGCACGGCCGGCGCATGAGCAGGGAGCGTGCCCCATGGACCTCGACAAGCTGATCCGGGGCCGGATCCGCGACATCGACGACTACCCCAAGCCGGGCGTGGTCTTCAAGGACATCACGCCGCTGCTGGCCGACCACGTGGCCTTCGCGGGGGTGGTCGACGCGATCGTCAACCACCACGGCCGCGGCACCATCGACAAGATCGTCGGGATCGAGGCGCGCGGATTCATCCTCGCCGCCCCGGTCGCCTACCATTTCGGCGCGGGCTTCGTCCCGGTGCGCAAAAAGGGAAAGCTGCCGGCGCGGACGCACGAGCAGACCTATGATCTCGAATACGGGACCGAGACGATCCAGATGCACACCGACGCGTTCGGCCCCGGTGAACGGGTGTTGATCGTCGACGACGTGCTGGCCACCGGGGGGACGGCCAGGGCGGCGGCCGAGCTGGTCCGCCGGGCCGGTGGAGAGGTCGCCGGGCTGTCGGTGCTGATGGAGCTGTCATTCCTGCACGGCCGCGACAAACTAGGGGATCTGGACGTCCATTCCCTGGTTACGGTCTAGCACGAAAAGGGCGCCGGATACACTGGGCGACATCACGGTCCGGTGGGGACGGGCGCTTCCCGCGGGGCGGGCAGGCAGTGCGCCCACTGGGTCTAAGGAGGCTGGGTGCCAGGTGAGGTGGTATCGACCGGCGCGCTGAGCGACGCCGTGGCGGGCCCCGAGCCCGGCGCCGGACGGGAGACCGCCGCGACCGGGCCCGGCGAGGCGGGCGCGACGGCGGCCCGCCCGGGTCCGGTCGCGACCGGACCCGGCACGTCGGGAGCCGCCGAGACGGCCCCGGCGCCCGCGGCGCCTCCCTCGCGCGGCGACGGGCCCGCCCGGGACCGCGCCCAGACCGGAGCATCTGACCAGGGAGAGCGCGAGCCCGGGAGCCGCGCCGCCCGCTCCGCCTCCACCGGGGGGTCCGCGGACCCCTTTCCGGAACCGGCCACGGAGCCCGCCTCCGCGGCCACGCCGTCCATCACCTCCAGACCGACGCCGGCCACGATTCCGCCGTCCGCCGCCCGGGTGCGACGCAGGCTCGCCAGGCTGGGCGCCCAGCGGGGCCCCACTATGAACCCGGTACTTGAACCACTCATCAAGACGGTCCGCAACACCCATCCGAAGGCGGATCTGCGGCTCATCGAGCGCGCCTACGACGTCGCGGCGCACTACCACCGCGAGCAGAAGCGCAAGAGCGGCGACCCCTACATCACCCATCCGCTCGCGGTCTCCACGATCCTCGCCGAGCTGGGCATGAACACCGAGACGCTGTGCGCGGCGCTGCTGCACGACACCGTCGAGGACACCCCGTACACCCTCGACGAGCTGCGCGCCGACTTCGGCGACGAGATCGCCGCCCTGGTCGACGGGGTGACCAAGCTCGACAAGGTCAAGTACGGCGAGGCCGCCGAGGCCGAGACGGTCCGCAAGATGGTCGTGGCCATGTCCCGCGACATCCGGGTCCTGGTGATCAAACTCGGCGACCGGCTGCACAACATGCGCACGCTGCGCTACATGCCGCGGCACAAGCAGGAGAAGAAGGCCCGCGAGACGCTGGAGGTGTTCGCGCCGCTGGCCCATCGCCTCGGGATGAACACCCTCAAGTGGGAGCTGGAGGACCTGGCCTTCGCCACCCTCTACCCCAAGCGCTTCGACGAGATCGCCCGGCTGGTCTCCGAGCGCGCGCCGCGGCGCGACATCTTCCTCCAGGAGGTCATCGAGAACGTCTCGGGCGACCTGCGGGACGCCCGGATCAAGGCGACGGTGACCGGACGGCCCAAGCACTACTACTCGATCTACCAGAAGATGATCGCCCAGGACGTCAGCTTCGACGACATCTACGACCTGGTCGGCATCCGGGTCCTGGTCGACAGCGTCCGCGACTGCTACGCGGCCCTCGGCTCGATCCACGCGCGATGGAACCCGGTCCCCGGCCGGTTCAAGGACTACATCGCGATGCCGAAGTTCAACATGTACCAGTCGCTGCACACCACGGTGATCGGGCCCGAGGGCAAGCCGGTCGAGCTCCAGATCCGCACGTGGGGGATGCACCGCCGCGCCGAGTACGGCGTCGCCGCGCACTGGAAGTACAAGGAGGAGACGGTCGCCGGCCGCAAGGCGGGCGACATGCAGTGGCTGCGCCAGCTGCTCGACTGGCAGAAGGAGACCGCCGACCCCGCCGAGTTCCTGGAGTCGCTGCGCTTCGACCTGTCGGTCTCGGAGGTCTTCGTCTTCACCCCCAAGGGCGACGTGATCGCGCTGCCGCAGGGCGCCACCCCGGTCGACTTCGCGTACGCGATCCACACCGAGGTCGGCCACCGGTGCATCGGCGCCCGCGTCAACGGCCGGCTGGTGCCGCTGGAATCCGCGCTCGACAACGGCGACGCCGTCGAGGTCTTCACCTCCAAGTCGCAGGACGCCGGGCCGAGCCAGGACTGGCTCAACTTCGTCAAGAGCGCCCGCGCCCGCAACAAGATCAAGCACTGGTTCTCCAAAGAGCGCCGCGACACCGCGATCGAGACCGGCAAGGACTCCATCGCCCGCGCGATGCGCAAGCAGAACATGCCGCTCCAGCGGATGATGTCGGGCGAGGCGCTGCTCGCCCTCGCCCGCGACATGCGCTACCCCGACGTCTCGTCCCTGTACGCCGCCGTCGGCGAGAGCCACGTCTCGGCGCAGCACGTCGTGCAGCGGCTCGTCGACGCGCTCGGCGGTGTCGAGAGCGCCGAGGAGGACCTGGCCGAGATCGCGCTGCCCACCCGGCGCAAGCGCAAGACCCCCGCGGGCGACCCCGGCGTGGTCGTGGCGGGCGACTCCGACGTCTGGGTCCGGCTGTCGCGCTGCTGCACCCCGGTCCCGGGCGACGACATCGTCGGCTTCGTCACCCGCGGCCACGGGGTCTCGGTGCACCGCAACGACTGCGCGAACGTCGCCAGCCTGAAGACCGAGCCCGACCGGCTGATCGACGTCAAGTGGTCGCCCGGCGAGGACTCGGTCTTCCTGGTCGCGATCCAGGTCGAGGCGCTCGACCGGCCCCGGCTGCTGTCGGACGTCACCCGGCTGCTGTCGGACCAGCACGTCAACATCCTGTCGGCCTCGGTCACCACCACCCGCGACCGCGTCGCCGTCAGCCGCTTCACCTTCGAGATGGGCGACCCCAAGCACCTCGGCCACGTCCTCAAGGCCGTCCGGTCCATCGACGGCGTCTACGACGTCTACCGCGTCACCAGCGGCGCCACCCGCTGACGCGCCGCCCGGGCCGGAACGGCGAGAGGCCCGCCGCGGGTGCGGCGGGCCTCTGCGGTCCTGCGGGTCAGGCTTCGGCGGGGGCGTCCTCGGGGATCACGTCGATGCCCGCCTCCTTGCGCTGCTGCGGGGTGATGGGGGTGGGCGCGGCGGTCAGCGGGTCGTAGCCGGACGCCGCCTTCGGGAAGGCGATCACATCGCGGATCGAGTCCTGCCCGGCCAGGAGCATGACGGTGCGGTCCCAGCCGAACGCGATGCCGCCGTGCGGGGGCGGGCCGAACTTGAACGCCTCCAGCAGGAAGCCGAACTTCGACTCGGCCTCCTGCTTGGACATGCCGAGCACCTCGAACACCCGCTGCTGCATCTCGGCGCGGTGGATGCGGATCGAGCCGCCGCCGATCTCGTTGCCGTTGCAGACCAGGTCGTAGGCGTCGGCGAGGGCCGAGCCCGGGTCGTCCTGGAAGGTGGCGGCGTACTCGGGCTTGGGCGCGGTGAACGGGTGGTGCACCGAGGTCCAGCCGATCTGCTCGCCCTTGTCGTCCTCGACCGGCTCGAAGACCGGGGCGTCCACCACCCAGGTGAACGCCCACGCGGACTCGTCGATCAGGCCGCGGCGGCGGCCGATCTCCAGTCGGGCCGCGCCGAGCAGCTCCTGGGTGGCGTGCCGCTTGCCCGCGCCGAAGAAGATCGCGTCGCCGGGCGCGGCGCCGGTCGCGGCGGCCAGGCCGGCCTTCTCGGTGTCGGACAGGTTCTTGGCGACCGGGCCGCCGAGGGAGCCGTCCGGCTGGAGCAGCACGTAGGCGAGGCCGCGGGCGCCGCGGGCCTTGGCCCAGTCCTGCCAGGCGTCCAGCTCCTTGCGGGTCTGCGCGGCGCCGCCGGGCATCACGACCGCGCCGACGTAGGGGGCCTGGAAGACGCGGAAGGAGGTGCCGGCGAAGTACTCGGTGAGGTCGGTCAGCTCGTTGCCGAACCGCAGGTCGGGCTTGTCGGAGCCGTACCGGGCCATCGCCTCGGCGTAGGTGATGTGCGGGATCGGCCGGGGGATCTCGTGGCCGGCGATCTCCTTCCAGAGCCGCGCGACCAGGTCCTCGCCGACCTGGAGGACGTCGTCCTGGTCGGCGAACGACATCTCGATGTCGATCTGGGTGAACTCGGGCTGCCGGTCGGCGCGGAAGTCCTCGTCCCGGTAGCAGCGGGCGATCTGGTAGTAGCGCTCCAGGCCGCCGACCATGAGGAGCTGCTTGAACAGCTGCGGCGACTGGGGCAGCGCGTACCAGTGGCCGGGCTTGAGCCGGACCGGGACCAGGAAGTCGCGGGCGCCCTCAGGGGTGGAGCGGGTCAGCGTGGGCGTCTCGACGCTGACGAAGCCGCGCTCGCGCAGCACGTCGTGCACGAGGAACGCGGCCTCGGAGCGGATCCGCACGGTGCGGGCGACCGACTCGCGGCGGATGTCGAGGTAGCGGTACTTGAGCCGGACCTCCTCGTTGACGTTGACGTCGCCCTCGATCGGGAACGGCAGCGGGGCGGCCTCGGAGAGCACCTCGATGTCGGTCGCGGCGACCTCGATGGCGCCGGTCGGCAGCTCGGGGTTCTCGTTGCCCGCGGGACGGATCCGGACCTCGCCGACGACCTTGACGCAGTACTCCGCGCGCAGGTCGTGGGCGGCCTCGTCCTCGCGGAAGACGACCTGCGCGGTGCCGGAGGCGTCGCGCAGGTCGATGAAGGTGACCCCGCCGTGGTCGCGGCGCCGGCCGACCCAGCCGGCCAGCGTCACCTGCTGCCCGGCGTGCTCCGGGCGGAGGGTTCCCGCCTCGTGCGAGCGGATCATCGTGAAAGCCTTTCCGTCAGCGTCGAAGTGAGCTCGGTGAGCGGCACGGCCGCCTGGTC
Organism: Actinomadura xylanilytica; assembly: GCF_030283145.1. Taxonomy (GTDB): domain Bacteria; phylum Actinomycetota; class Actinomycetes; order Streptosporangiales; family Streptosporangiaceae; genus Spirillospora; species Spirillospora xylanilytica. Next base: position 41,178 of record NZ_JASNWE010000006.1, on the reverse strand, counting down.
GCCGCCGGCCAGGTCCTTGACCTGGGCGGTGCCGGCGGCGATATCTCGCTCGCCGAGGATCACCGCGTACGCGGCCCCGGACCGGTCGGCGTCCTTCATGGCGCCCTTGAGCTTCTTGCCCCCGTAGGCCATGTCGGCGGCCACACCGGCGCCGCGCAGCTCGGCGACCAGGCCGAACAGCCGCCGCTCGGCGTCCTGGCCGAGCGCGACGCCGAACACCTGGCAGCGCGGCTTGACGGCGAACGCCGCGCCCTGCGGGGTGCCGGACTCGGCCTCCAGCGCCAGGATCGTCCGGTCGAGGCCGAGCCCGAAGCCGATGCCGGGCAGCGCGGGGCCGCCGATGTCCTCCGACAGGCCGTCGTACCGACCGCCGCCGCCGATGCCCGACTGGGCGCCGAGCAGGGGGTGGTCGAACTCGTAGGTGGTGCGGGTGTAGTAGTCGAGCCCGCGGACCAGGGTGGGGGTGTCCTCCCACCCGATGCCGAGGTCGCCGAGCAGCTCGCGGACCCGGTCGTGGTGCGCCTTGCAGGCGGCGCACAGGTGGTCGGCCATCAGCGGGGCCCCGGCGAGCCGCTCGCGCACCTGGGGCCGCTTGTCGTCCAGGACCCGCAGCGGGTTGATCTCGATGCGCTCGCGGGTGGCCTCGTCGAGGTCGAGCCCGCGCAGGAACTCCTGGAGCAGGGCCCGGTAGGCGGGACGGCACTCCTTGCAGCCGAGGGAGTTGAGCAGCAGCCGCACCCCGGTCAGGCCGAGCGAGCGGTACCAGTTGGACGCGATCGCGATCGTCTCGGCGTCGACCTGCGGGTCCTCGCTGCCGATCGCCTCCAGGTCGAGCTGGTAGAACTGCCGGTAGCGGCCCTTCTGCGGCCGCTCGGCGCGGAACGCGGGGCCGGTGGTCCACACCTTGACCGGCAGCGCGCCCTCCTTGTGCAGGTTGTTCTCCAGCACCGACCGCAGCACCGTCGCGGTGAACTCGGGACGCAGCGTCAGCGACCGGCCGCCGCGGTCCTCAAAGGTGTACATCTCCTTGCTGACCACGTCGGTGGACTCGCCCACGCCGCGCTTGAACAGGTTGGTGTCCTCGAACACCGCCAGTTCGAGGTAGCCGTAGCCGGCCAGCCTGGCCTGCTCGGCGAACGCCTCGCGGATGGCGTAGAACAGGTCGGCGCGCGGAGGAACGTATTCACTGACCCCCTTGGGGGCCTGGAAGCTCGAACTCATGATCTTTTAGGCTCAGAATCCCTTGTCAGGACCGTCGGAGGGCACCAGATCCGGGTTTCCTGGGGAGTCCCCCCGCGGGAGGTCCTTAAGGAACGGATTGGTCGCGCGCTCACGGCCGATGGTGGTCTGCGGCCCGTGGCCGGGCAGCACGGCGGCCTCGTCGGGCAGGCTGAGGCACACCCGCGACAGGCTCGCGAGGATCTCCTCGTACGAGCCGCCCGGCAGGTCGGTGCGCCCGATCGACCCGGCGAACAGCAGGTCGCCGGTGAACACCACGTCGGGGACGTCGCCCGCCGGAGGCGTCCGGAAGGTCACCGACCCGGGCGTATGGCCCGGGGCGTGGCCCACGGTGAAGCTCAGCCCGGCCAGCTCGAGCGCGTCGCCGTCGGCCAGCTCCTTGACGTCGTCGGGCTCGGTCAGCGTCAGCCCGCCGAAGAACTGCTGCCCCGCGTTCAGCGACAGGCCCTTGGCCGGGTCGGTGAGCAGGTCGCGGTCGTCCGGATGGATGTAGGCGGGGACGTCCTTGGCGCCGCACACCGGGGCGACCGACCAGACGTGGTCGATGTGGCCGTGGGTGAGCAGGACCGCCACCGGCTTGAGCCGGTGCTCGCGCAGGAGATCGTCGATGCCGCCCTGGGCGTCCTCGCCGGGGTCGACGATCACGCACTCCTCGCCCGCGGCGGGCGCCACGACATAGCAGTTCGCGGCGAACGATCCAGCTGGGAACCCTGCGACGAGCACGATCGTCCTTCCTTTTGGGCCGTTTCGGCCGGGCCGTGTGAGCGGGCGTCCCTGTGTCTTTCCTGAACGTTTCCGCGGAGCCGTGTTCCTCATGCTCCGCGGCCCGAGGACGGGCTCCGGGCGCGCGCGGTGGCTCCGAGGGTACCGGCGCGGCCGTGGCCATCGCGAACGAGATAGCAGATCGCCGTGTCGGCGCGGCGTAGCGGGCACCGGACGGGCGGCGCGTCCGGCCGCCGGTACCGCTACTATGCGCTGCACGTTCACCTGATCACAGCGGAGGGGCAGGCACGTGGCGGGGAAGGACCGCAAGAAGCAGCTCGCGCGGCAGCGCTACGAGCGTCAGGAGCAGCGCCGGCTGGCCGAGGCCGCCCGCGCCCGCCGGATCCGCGTCATCGGCGCGGTGGTGGCGGTGGCGGTGATCGCCGGCGGCGCCGCCGGGATCGCGGTGATGCTCGGCAAGGACGACCCGTCCAAGGCCGACGCCGCGGCGCCCACCGCGTCGCCGCAGGCCAAGGTCAAGCCCGGGGAGTGCGCCTACACCCCGGCACAGAGCGAGGGGGCGCCCAAGGACCTCGGCACGCCGCCGGTCAAGCCGGCCCGCACCGGCACGGTCAAGGCCGAGATCAAGACCAGCCAGGGCGACATCGGGCTGAAGCTGGACGCCAAGAAGGCGCCGTGCGCGGTGAACTCCTTCGCCTTCCTGGCCGACAAGGGCTTCTGGAAGAAGAGTCACTGCCACCGGTTGTCGGCGAGCGAGGGGCTGAAGATGCTCCAGTGCGGCGACCCCACGGGCAGCGGCTCCGGCGGTCCCGGCTACCAGTTCGCCAACGAGAACACCGAGGGCGCCAAGTACACCAAGGGCACGCTCGCCATGGCCAATTCCGGCGCCGACACCAACGGCAGCCAGTTCTTCCTGGTGTACGGCGATTCGCAGCTGTCACCCGACTACACGGTGTTCGGCGAGATCACCTCGGGTCTGGACGAGCTGGAGAAGGTCGCCAAGGCCGGCGTCGAGAAGGCGGGACAGGACGGCACCGGCGAGCCGAAGAAGAAGGTCACGATCCAGGACGTCACGATCGCCGGGAAATAGGCGAACGGGATACTAAGGTGTGGAGGGTCCGGTGAGTGTGAGCACGATCGGACCTGCGATTCAGGAGGCAAGGGTGTCCAGCGCGACCGATCCCTGGGGCCGGGTTGACGAGGACGGCACCGTCTATGTCAGGACGTCGGACGGCGAACGCGTCGTGGGGTCCTGGCAGGCAGGGGCCCCCGAGGAGGCGCTGGCCTACTTCAAGCGCAAGTACGACTCGCTGGCCACCGAGATCGGCCTCCTGGAGCAGCGGGTCCGCACCACCGACCTGCAACCGGCCCAGGCCCAGCAGAGCGTCCAGCGGCTGCGCGAGGCCGTGACCGACGCGCACGCCGTGGGCGACCTCGAGGCGCTGGCGCGGCGGCTCGACGGCCTCACCGAGCAGGTCGGCCGGCGCCGCGAGGAGGTCAAGGCGCAGCGCGAGCACGCCCGGCACGAGGCGCGCGAGACCAAGGAGCGCATCGTCGCCGAGGCCGAGCGCATCGCGGTCGAGGAGACGCACTGGAAGAACGGCGGTGAGCGGCTCCGGCTGCTGGTCGAGGAGTGGAAGGCCGCCGAGCGCATCGACCGGCCCACCGAGACGGCGCTGTGGAAGCGGCTGTCCTCGGCCCGCAACGCCTTCACCAAGCGCCGCAAGGTCTACTTCGCGACCCTGGACGACCAGCGCGAGGAGGCCCGCCGCGAGAAGGAGCGGCTGGTCGCCGAGGCCGAGACGATGACCGGCTCCACCGACTGGGGCGACACGGCGGCCGCCTACCGCGAGCTGATGCGCCGCTGGAAGGCGGCCGGCCGCGCCGGGCGGGACGCCGAGGAGGACCTGTGGGCCCGCTTCAAGGGCGCCCAGGACACCTTCTTCGCCGCCCGCACCGCGGTCTTCGCCGAGCGTGACGCCGAGTTCCAGGTGAACGCCGAGGAGAAGGAGCGGATCCTCGCCGAGGCCGAGCGGCTGCTGCCCGTCCGCGACGTCCGGCAGGCGCGGCAGGCGCTGCGCACCCTCCAGGAGCGCTGGGAGGCGGCCGGGATGGTGCCGCGCGACCAGCGCGACCGGCTGGAGGGGCGGCTCCGCAAGATCGAGGAGACGATCCGCTCCGCCGAGGAGTCGGAGTGGCGGCGCACCAACCCCGAGGCCCGCGCCCGCGCCGAGGCCACGGTGACCCAGCTGCGCACCACCATCGAGCAGCTGGAGAAGCGGCTCGGCAAGGCCCGCGACGCCGGCCGCGCCAAGGACGCCAAGGACGCCGAGGAGGCGCTGGCGGCCCGCCGTGCCTGGCTCGAAGAGGCCGAGCGCACCCTGGCCGAGTTCTCCTGACCGCCCGTCCCCCCGCGGCCCCTGGGTCCGCTCGGCCTCCGGCTCAGACGGCGCGGCCGAGGAAGCTCAGCAGCCTGGTCTGCTCGTCGGCGCCGCGCGGGGCCGGCCGGGCCGGGCCGAGCCTCCCGGTCTCGCGCAGCGTGGCGGCGAGCACCTGGGCGGTCGCGAACGCGTGGTGCACCAGGTCGGGGTCGAGCCGGGCCGGCTGCCCGGTGGCCCGTGCCAGGTCCCAGGCGTGCACCAGCGGCTCCAGGATGTAGCCCTCCAAGAAGTCGCCCAGCGGCAGTTCGCCGAGCCCGGCGAAGGGGATCGGGCGGGCCAGCGCCTCCGGGGTGAGCGCCGCGGCGCACTCCTTGCGGGCGGTGCGCCAGGCCATCAGCGCGTCCCCGGGGCTGAACGCGGCGGGGGCGGCCCACAGGTCCGGCGGGGGTGCCCCGGCGGCCAGCGCCTGGATCATGCGCTGACCGCCGGTGACGTGCCCGGCGACGTCCCGCGCGGTCCATCCCGCGCACGGTGACGGCGCCTCCCAGCCGTCGCGGGCGACCCCGCCGACCACGCCCTCGAAGAGATCCAGTGCCCGGTGGTAGCCGGTGAGTGTCTGAGCCATGGTGGTCAGTGACCCGCGATCGGCGTTCGCTGTCAAGCACAACGGCTCAGACGGCCTCCGACCCGCGCTCCCTCAGCATCCGGTTCATCAGATCGATCTCGGCCTGCTGCCCGTTCACCATGCTGCGCGCCAGCGCCCGCACCCGCGCGTGCCCGGTGCGGTCCAGGACCGCCTCGGCCATGGCGACGCCGGCGCGGTGGTGGGCGACCATCAGCCGCAGGAAGAGGATCTCGGCGGCACGGCCCGAGGCGTGCTCCAGCTCGCCCAGCTGCTCGCGCGTCGCCATCCCCGGCATCCTGGCCGCGCCGGCCCCCGCCTGGAGCGCCGGGGACACGGTCGGGGGTGCCGCCCGGGACGCCCCGCCGTGGCCGCCGTGGCCGGACATCCAGCGCATGGGCCCGGCCGGGTCGCTCTTCGGGAGGTCCCACTCGTCCAGCCAGGCCGTCATCATGCCGATCTGTGCCGACTGGGTGTTGATGATGTCGTAGGCCAGTAGCCGTACGGCCGCGTCCCCGGTACGGTCCCGGACGATGAACGACATCCGTACCGCCTGGGCGTGGTGGGCGCTCATGTCGCGCGCGAACCCGGCCTCGGGCCCGTCGGTCCCGGGCCGCTCCGAACGCAGCGTCGCCAGGCCGGTCAGGACGGCCGCGATCAGGACGACGGCCACGGCGAGGACGACGGTCGCCCGCCGCCCCCGCCCCCGCCCCCGCGCCGGAGTGGCGGCGGCGGGGGCGGAGGCGGACTCGGCGGGCTCGTTCGCCGAGGTCACGGGGTGTCCTTGGCCCCGTCGCAGGCCGCGCCGGGCTCCTGGGTCTGCGGGCCCTTCACGAAGGCGCGGAGGAACGCGTCGATCCGCCCGTCGTCGGCGTTCTGCACCTTGACCTGCTTGCCCCACGCGGTGAGGGCGAGGGGGGCGTCCAACCCCGGGTAGGGGCTCATCAGGGTGTAGTCGGTCGCGCTGACCTTGTCCTGGAGGAGCTTGACCTGGTCGGCGGGCAGGTCGGGCCGGTAGGAGATCCATACGGCGCCGTGCTCCAGCGAGTGCACCGCGTTCTCGTTGCGGAGCTGCCGGTCGTAGACGTGGGCGTCGCAGTTCTGCCACATCGGGTCGTGGGCGCCGCCCATCGGCGGGCTGGTGTCGTACTTGACCGGGTCGGAGGTGTGGTCGCGGCTGAGGCCGTCCTTCTGGACCAGCCCGGCGATCGCGCCGCCGGAGCCGGAGGCCGACGACGGTCTGCTCTGCATGAAGGCGTAGGAGATCGCGACGATCGCCACCACGCCGATCACGGCGAAGAAGGCGATGCCGCCCCAGGGCACCTGGCGCTGGGTCAGGACGTTGCGCTGCGCGCGGTTCCGGGCGTTCTTGGACACGGGACGAACCTCTCAAGGCTGCTGTACTCGCGAAGACGGGACGTGCGGAGCCGCCGTGCCGCCGTGGGCATGGCGCCATCCGCGGGCCTCACGGCCCGTCCGTCACAGCCGCAGCACCTGAAGGGAGCTCAGCGAAGGAAGCGGCGGTGCTCCGCCCGTCCGGGGGGCGGGGGCCCGGCCGCGCCGCGCCGGGAACCGCAGGCCCGAGCGGCGCGGGGCGGCGGCCAGCGCGAGCACCATGAGGGTGAGCAGGACGGCCATCGAGAGGCAGGCGTACAGCGGGCCGGACAGCGGTGAGTCGGACGGGGCCGCCCAGGCCCCCCGGATCGCGGCCGGGCCGCCGTCCGGAGCGGCGACCGCCGCCGGGCCCGCCTCGTCGCCATGGTGCGACAGCGCCTCGGCGACGCCGGACGGCACGGTGACGTAGTGCTCGGTGCACACCCGCATCGGCGGCGCGTGGCCCAGCCCGTAGCTGAAGACCAGCCCGGCCACGACGAGGAGCGCCACGAGCAGGCCCGCCTGCCCGTGCCGCCGCCGCAAAGCCGTACCGGCCACCGTCACGCTCCTGTTTTCACCTTCGCGCGATACCAACGCCGCAGCCCCGCGCGGGGTTCCCGGGACGGCCGCCGCACCGCGCGCCCGCCGGGACGGCGGCGCTCTGCCCGGGATGTCCGCGGGGCGGGATAGTCTCGGCAAGTGACCAGCAGGGTGGAACCGGGCCAGCCGGAGGGCCTCTTCGACGATCCGGCGGGGGAGGCGACCGCCCCCTCCGCCTTCGCCGGGAGCGTGCCCGCGGCCGGGTCGTCCGGCGGACGCGGCGGGGCGGAGCAGCCGCTCGCCGTCCGGATGCGCCCGCGCGGCCTGGACGAGGTGGTCGGGCAGGCGCACCTGCTCGGCCCCGGCACGCCGATCCGGCAGCTCGTCGACCGGGACGTCCCGATGTCGCTGGTGCTGTGGGGTCCGCCCGGCACCGGCAAGACCACCCTCGCCACCGTCGTGAGCCACGCCACCCAGCGCCGCTTCGTCGAGGTCTCCGCGGTCAGCGACGGGGTCAAGCGGGTCCGCGCCGAGATCGAGCTGGCCCGCCGCGAGCTCGGCATGACCGGCCGGCAGACCGTCCTGTTCGTCGACGAGGTGCACCGCTTCAACAAGGCCCAGCAGGACGCGCTGCTGCCGGCCGTGGAGAACCGCTGGGTGTCGTTCATCGGCGCCACCACCGAGAATCCGTTCTTCTCGGTGATCAGCCCGCTGCTGTCCCGGTCGCTGCTGCTCACGCTCGAGCCGCTCGGCGACGACGCGCTGCGCGAGGTGGTCCGGCGGGCGCTCGCCGACGAGCGGGGGCTGGACGGCGCGGTCGAGCTCGACCCGGCCGCCGAGGACCACCTGATCCGGCTGGCCGGCGGCGACGCCCGCCGCACCCTCACCTACCTGGAGGCCGCCGCGCTGGTGGTCGAGGACGGGCGGCCGATCGACGCCGACGTGCTGGAGCGCGCGGTCGACCGGGCCGCGGTCCGCTACGACCGCGAGGGCGACCAGCACTACGACGTGATCAGCGCGTTCGTCAAGAGCATCCGCGGCAGCGACGTCGACGCCGCGCTGCACTACCTGGCCCGCATGATCGAGGCGGGCGAGGACCCCCGCTTCATCGCCCGGCGGCTGATCGTGCACGCGAGCGAGGACGTCGGGATGGCCGACCCGACCGCGCTCCAGACCGCGGTCGCCGCGGCGCAGGCGGTCGAGTTCGTCGGCCTGCCCGAGGCCCGCATCAACCTGGCCCAGGCGGTGATCCACCTCTCCCTGGCGCCCAAGTCCAACGCGGTGATCACGGCGGTGGACGGGGCGCTCGGCGACGTCCGCAAGGGCCTGGTCGGATCGGTCCCCATGCACCTGCGCTACGCGCATTACAAGGGCGCGGCGAAGGTCGGGCACGGCCAGGGCTACAAGTACGCCCATGATCATCCGGGCGGGGTGGTCGCGCAGCAGTACGCGCCCGACCCGGTGCACGGGCGCGAGTATTACCGTCCGACCAAGCACGGCGCCGAGGGCCGCTTCACCGAGGTCCTGGCGCGCATCCGCTCGGTGCTGCGCGGTTCCGCCGGCGGTGGCCGGGGCCGCGGCGGGGGGCAGGGCGGCTGACCGCGCCGATGATCATTCCGGGGCCATGATCCCGCCATCCGGCGCCGCCGCCCGGTAGCCTGCCGGGACAACCTGGGGTGCCGGGCCCCCGCCGCCGCAGCGGCGCGGCCGGGCCGGACGGGGCCTTCCGCTCCGCACGGCCGGGACCGGTGCCCACGGTATGGTCTGTCAGGCCGGGCCCGGCCCTGAGCCGAAACACAGCGAACGGAGGCCCTGATGCTTACTGGTGGACAGCTGGCCGGCCTCATCGTGGCCGTGTTCTGGGCGGTCCTCGTGTCCTTCCTCGCTTTCACCCTGCTCAAACTCGCCCGCCTGCTCCGCGAGGCCGGAAAGGTCGTCTCCGAGTTCGGCGACCAGGCCGGGCCCCTCATGGAGGACATGACCCGCACCGTCCGGCGCGCCAACGAGCAGCTCGGCCGCACCGACGTGATCACCAAGCAGGTCGCCGGCGTCACCCAGAACGTCTCGGCGGTCACCACCGTCATGACCTCCGTGGTCGGCGGCCCGCTGGTCAAGGCCGCGGCCTTCTCCTACGGGGTCCGCAAGGCCCTCGGTAACCGCGACGGCGCCGGCCGCGAGCACGGCGGCGACCGCCCGCAGCTGCCCGCCCGCCCGTCCGGCAAGGTCCGCAAATGACCCGCGCCGACGCCTACCCGCGGCGCCGCGAGGGCGCACACCCCCGGCACCGCGCGGACACGCTCCCGCGGCACCGCGCCGCGAGACGGGGCGGTGCGCGATGAAACGGCTGTTCTGGCTCTCGGTGGGCGCCGGCGCCGGCGTCTACGCGACCCACCGGGTCAAGCGCAAGGTGGAGCGGTTCGCGCGCACCTGGTCCCCGGAGGGCGTCGCGGTCCGCGCGGTCGGCGCCGGGCAGGGCGCCGGGCGGCGGCTCCGGTACTTCGCCTCTGACGTGCGCACCGAGATGCAGGCCCGCGAGGCGGAGTTGCGCGAGGCGATCGAGATCGACCAGGCTCCGCCCGAACTCGAGGGTCCCCGGCGCCGCCGGGTCCTCAAAGCGCGTTACACGATCATCGACGACGACAAGGATGGCCACTGATCATGGAGTCGGCAGAGGTGGCGCGCCGCTTCCTCAAGTTCTACGAAGAGCGCGGGCACGCCGTGGTGCCCTCGGCCAGCCTGATCGCCGAGGACCCGACCCTGTTGCTGGTCAACGCCGGCATGGTCCCGTTCAAGCCGTACTTCCTCGGCCAGCGCACGCCGCCGTCGCAGCGGATGACCAGCGCCCAGAAGTGCGTCCGGACGCCGGACATCGAGGAGGTCGGGAAGACCACCCGGCACGCCACGTTCTTCCAGATGCTGGGGAACTTCTCCATCGGGGACTACTTCAAGGAGCAGGCGATCCCGTTCGCCTGGGACCTGCTGACCCGGCCGGAGGGCGAGGGCGGCTTCGGTTTCCCCGAGGAGAAGCTGTGGGTCACCGTCTTCCAGGATGACGACGAGGCCCGCGGCATCTGGCACGACAAGGTCGGGGTCCCGCTGGACCGGATCCAGCGCCGCGGCATGGAGGACAACTTCTGGTCGATGGGCGTGCCCGGCCCGTGCGGACCCTGCTCGGAGATCTACTACGACCGGGGCCCCGAGTACGGCCGCGAGGGCGGCCCCGTCGCCGACGAGGACCGCTACCTCGAGGTGTGGAACCTGGTCTTTATGCAGTTCGAGCGCGGACCCGGCAGCGGCAAGGACGACTTCCCGATCCTCGGCGACCTGCCGTCCAAGAACATCGACACCGGCATGGGCCTGGAGCGGATGGCGGCGATCCTCCAGGGGGTCGACAACATCTACGAGACCGACACGCTCTGGAAGGTCCTCGACCGGGCGGCCGAGCTGACCGGCGCCGGGTACGGCCGCGACCACCGCGCCGACGTGTCGCTGCGGGTCATCGCCGACCACGTGCGCAGCGGCACGATGATGGTCGCCGACGGCATCCGTCCCGGCAACGAGGGCCGCGGTTACGTGCTGCGCCGCATCCTGCGCCGCTCCATCCGCAACCTGCGGCTGCTCGGCGGCGACTCCGCCGGGCTCATGCACGAGCTCACCGCCGTCGCGGTCGCGGCCATGGGAGAGCAGTACCCCGAGCTGGTCCGCACCGCCGCCGGCATCCACACGGTGATCGACGCCGAGGAGGACTCCTTCCTCCAGACGCTGCGCACCGGCACCACGATCTTCGACACCGCGGTGGCCGAGACCCGGCGGTCCGGCAGCCCCGCGCTCGCCGGCGAGCAGGCGTTCAAGCTGCACGACACCTACGGCTTCCCGATCGAGCTGACCCTGGAGATGGCCTCCGAGCAGGGCCTCCAGGTCGACGAGGCCGGCTTCCGCCGGCTCATGGCCGAGCAGCGCGACCGCGCCAAGAAGGACGCACGCGACAAGAAGACCGGCAACCTCGACGTGTCGGTCCTGGACGACCTGCTCACCCGCTCGGGCGGCAGCGTCGACTTCATCGGCTACGACAACGTGATCGGCGAGGCCCGCCTGGTCGGGCTGCTGGTCAACGGCGGCAACGTGCGCGCCGCCGGCGAGGGCGCCGAGGTCGAGGTCGTCCTGGACCGTACCCCGTTCTACGCCGAGGGCGGCGGCCAGCTCGCCGACCACGGCGTCATCCGGCTCGGCAACGGCGCCGTCGTCGAGATCGACGATGTGCAGACCCCGCTCGCCGGCCTGGTCGTGCACCGCGGCCGGGTCCGCAGCGGCGAGGCGCAGACCGGCGACACCGCCTACGCCGAGATCGACGTGTCGCGGCGCCGGGCGATCTCCCGCTCGCACACCGCGACCCACATGGTGCACGCCGGGTTCCGCCGCGCCCTCGGCGAGTCCGCCGCGCAGGCCGGCTCGGAGAACTCGCCCGGCCGGTTCCGGTTCGACTTCACCGCCTCGGGCGCCGTGCCGGTCAGCGTGCTGCGCGACGTGGAGGACGAGGTCAACGACGTCCTGATCAACGACATGGACGTGCGCGCGTTCCACACCTCCATCGACGAGGCCCGCTCGATGGGCGCGCTCGCCCTGTTCGGCGAGAAGTACGGCGACCGGGTGCGGGTCGTCGAGGTCGGCGACTACTCCCGCGAGCTGTGCGGCGGCACCCACGTGGCCCGCTCCGGGCAGCTCGGCCTGATCAAGGTGCTCGGCGAGGCGTCCATCGGCGCCGGCGTCCGCCGTGTCGAGGCCCTGGTCGGCATCGACGCCTTCCGCTTCCTGGCCCGCGAGAGCGTGCTGGTCGCACAGCTCGCCGAGCAGATGAAGACCCGCAAGGACGAGCTCCCCGAGCGGATCTCCGGGGTGGTCACCCGGCTCCGCGACGCCGAGAAGGAGCTCGACAAGCTCCGTTCCCAGCAGGTCCTGGCGATCGCCGGCTCGCTGGCGGACGGCGCCCGGGACATCGGCGGGGTCGCCTACGTGGGCCACCAGGCCCCCGCCGGCACCGGCGCCGACGACCTGCGCAAGCTCGCCGTGGACGTCCGCGGCCGGCTGGCCGCGCGTCCCGCCGTCGTGATGGTCGTCGGCGTGCCCAAGGACCGTCCGGTCGTGGTCGTCGCCGTCACCGAGGGCGCCCGCGAGCGCGGCCTCAAGGCCGGCGCGCTGGTCGGCCTGGCCGCCAAGGCGCTGGGCGGCGGCGGTGGCGGCAAGGACGACCTGGCCCAGGGCGGCGGCGCCAACGCCGGTGCGCTGGGCGACGCCCTGGCCGCCGTGGAACGAGCCGTAGGGGCCGTGTGACCGACGTGCGGACCATGGGGCCCGCGAAAGACCCAGCATGGCGCCCGGAATTGCGGACACGGCGCCTCGAGTCGCTGAGCGGAGCGAAGCCATGAGACAGGGCGTTCGGCTCGGGGTGGACGTGGGGAGCGTGCGCATCGGCGTGGCGCGGAGCGATCCCGGTGGGATCCTCGCCTCCCCGCTCGAGACGGTGCGGAGTGGGAAGGGCGACCTCGACCGGCTGGCCGAGCTGGTCTCGGAGCATGAGGCGGTCGAGGTCGTAGTCGGGCTGCCGACGTCGCTGTCGGGGCGTGAGGGCCCGGCGGCGGCGTCGGCACGCAGGTTCGCGGGCATGCTGGCGGGCCGGCTCGCCACCGGGACCGTCCGGCTGTACGACGAGCGGCTCACCACCGTCACGGCCGAGAGCGGCCTGCGCGCGGGCGGTGTGCACGGGCAGGCCCGGCGCAAGGTCGTCGACCAGGCGGCGGCGGCGGTGCTGCTTCAGGCGGCCCTGGACGGGGAACGTTTGACTGGACGCCCCCCAGGCGAGATCGTCCGGGGAAGCGCATGAGCGATTTGGACCTTTTCTCAGATCCGTCCGGTGGCGGTGGCCGTTCGCGGGGCGAACGGCCCGTCCGGCGTGACCGGCGCCGGGTGCGGAAGAGGCAGCGGCGGCGCCGGAACGGGCGGGCCGCGGCGCTGTTCGCGATGGCCTTCATCGTGGCGATCTTCGGCACCGGCGGCGTGCTCGGGGTCGCGTGGCTCGACAGCCGGATGCATCCGCCGGACTACTCCGGTGGGGGCGGCGGGAACGTCACGGTGCAGATCAAGGACGGCGACGGCGGGTACGTCATCGCCGCCGCGCTGGAGCAGCACGACGTGGTCAAGAGCAGCCGGGCCTTCATCAAGGTGTACGGCAAGGAGACCAAGGCCGGCAGCATCCAGCCGGGCTTCTACCGGATGCGGCTGAAGATGTCGTCGTCGTCGGCGATGGCGCTGCTGCTGGACACCAAGTCGCGGGCGGACAACCAGATCACGATCTTCGAGGGCCTCCGGACGAGCGAGATCTTCGACAAGCTGTCGAAGAAGACCGGTATTCCGCTGAGGAACTTCCAGGCGGCGGAGGCCAAGCCGCAGGGGCTGGGGCTGCCGGCGTACGCCAAGGGCCTGGAGGGGTACCTGTTCCCGGGGCGGTACGACCTGAACCCGAACGGGAGCGCGCGGGAGATCCTCAAGCAGATGGTCGACCGGTTCAACCAGGAGGCCGAGAAGATCGACCTGGAGGGCAAGGCGAAGCAGGGGAACATGCGGCCGGCGGAGCTGATCACCATGGCCAGCCTGATCCAGTCCGAGGGCGGCAAGCCGGGAGACCTGGCCAAGATCTCCAGGGTGATCCGCAACCGGATGGAACAGGGCATCCCCCTACAGTTCGACTCCTCGGTCCTTTACGCGCTGAAGAAGCGCACGCTGAACGTACGGAACCACGACACCCAGTACCCCTCGCCCTACAACACCTATCTGCACAAGGGCCTGCCCCCCGGGCCGATCTCCAGTCCCGGGGCGGATTCGATCGAGGCCGCGGCGTCGCCGAAGAACGGGACGTGGCTGTACTTCATCGCGGTCGACCCGACGAACAAGCGGACCGAGTTCACCGCGGACTACCAGGAGTTCCTGAGGCTGAAGAAGCAGTTCAACAGGTGGCAGCAGCAGAATCCGGGGAACTGATGGGACACAGGGCGGCGGTCCTCGGCTCGCCGATCGGGCACTCGCTGTCGCCGGTGCTGCACCGGGCGGCGTACGCGGCGATGGGCCTGGACGACTGGTCCTACGAGGCGATCGAGTGCGGTGAGGACGGCCTGGCGGGCCTGCTCGACGGGCTCGGCCCGGCGTGGGCGGGGCTGTCGCTGACGATGCCGCTCAAACGGACCGCGCTGAAGCTGGTCGACGAGGTGTCGGAGCTGGCGGTGAAGGTCGGCGGGGCCAACACGATCGTGCTGCGGGACGGGCGCCGGTTCGGCGACAACACCGACGTGCACGGCGTCGTGACCGCGCTGACCGGCGCGGGGCTCGGCGATCCGGGCCGCGCGGTGGTGCTCGGCGGCGGCGCGACCGCGGCGTCGGTGCTGGCCGCGCTGGCGGGCCTCGGGCTGGACGAGGCGGTGCTGGCCGCGCGCAGCCCGGAGCGGGCGGCCGGGGCGGCGGAGGTGGGCGAGCGGTTCGGGCTGACGGTGCGGGTCGCCGCCCTCGACCGGCTGCCCGAGCTGCTTCCCGCCGGCTTGGTGGTCTCCACCCTGCCGGGACGGTCGGGCGACGCGTTCGCCGAGCCGGTCGCCGCGTCGGGCGCCGCGCTGTTCGACGTGGTGTACGCGCCGTGGCCGACGGCGCTCGCCGCGGCGGTCGGCGGCGCGGGCGGCACGGTCGTCGGCGGCTTCGAGATGCTGCTGCACCAGGCGGTGCGGCAGGTGACGCTGATGACCGGACGCGAGGACGTCCCGGTCGAGGCGATGCGCGCCGCCGGGGAAGCGGAACTCGCCCGGCGGGCCTGACGCCCCGCCTCCCGTTCCCGCCTCGCGCCCCCGCCTCCCGTTCCCGGCTCCCGTCCCCGCCCCGCGCTCGACGCGACGTCAGCGCGGGGTGCGGCGCCGCTTCAACGACTCGTCCGCCGCCGCGAGCATCATCGGCAGGATCACGCTCAGCCAGAAGTCGCGCCAGCCCCACGTCCCGGAAGCGACTCCCGTGAGGCTGCCCGCGCCGATCAGGGTGAGCAGCACCGCCGACCAGTGCCGCCGCACCAGCCGTACCGGTTCGAGGCGCCGGCGGTGGGGGAGCAGCGCGGCCAGCGGCCGGTCCCGCGCGTGCGCGCGCTGCACCACCGTCGCGTCCGGTAGCCAGTGCAGGACGTCGCCGGTGCCGGCCAGCGGGACGCGGGTGAGGTCGATCAGGATCTCCAGCCGCCACCACAGCTTCCAGAGCGAGGTGCGCCCGCTGCCGGGGTAGCCGGTGCGGCGCGGGGCGGTGATCTCGGCGCGGGCCAGCGTCCGGAACGCGCGGGCGACCGTCGGCCCGTGCGGGCCGCGCGGGTCCCGCAGCAGCGCCGACAGGGCCAGGGGCAGCCCGTAGTGCCAGAGGGCCAGTCGCCAGACGGGGCTGGACGCCGTGCCGTGCGGGGAGACGTCGTAGGTCTCGATCCAGGTGTGGTCGTCCTCAGGGTCCAGGTTCGCCAGCAGCCAGTCGTAGGCGTCCAGCAGCCGCTCGGTGCACAGCGCGGGACGCGCCTCGGCCAGCGTGACCAGCGCGAACGCGGTGTGCGTGACGGTCGGCCCGGACGTCGGGGTGGGACCCCACGCGGGACGGCTCGCGGTCCGGCCCGCCGTCAGCCACTCCACGCCCCGCTCCACGGCCTCGTCGTAGGGGTTGAGCTGGGTGAGGGCGCGCAGCGCCAGGCAGGTCAGCCAGACCCGGGACGGGCAGCCGAGCAGGGACCCCCAGCCGCCGTCGGGGTTCTGGTTGCGCAGCAGCCACCGGTAGGCCCGCCTGAGATCGGGGGCGTCCTCGCGCAGGTCGCAGCGGGCGCGGGCGAGGAAGCGGGCGATCCAGGCGGTGGCCTCCACGACCGGCAGGCCGAGGCTGGTCCGGGTGGCCCAGCCGCCGTCCCCGAGCGGGTCGGCGGAGGCGGCCTGGCGGGACGCCAGGAACGCCAGGCCCTCGTCGAAGTGCTCGAACGGCCGGGCGGTCTCGACGAAGGCCAGCAGCCCGATCGCGGTGGCGGTCGCCCCCGGCTCCGGCCTGGTCAGCTCGTGGTACCAGCCGCCGCCGGCGTCGGGGGCGGGCGAGTAGGCGTCGCGCAGGGCGTCGAGCGACTCGTTCAGCCGGCGGTCGAGCACGGCGAGGTCGATCGCGGGGGGCGGCCCTGGTGCGGGGCGGCGGGCGGGTGCGTTGCGAGGTGCGGGGGCCGGGGGCCGGGGGAGCGGTGGGTTCACAGTGTGCCTCTATGTCCTTTGTTCCCGTTCGGCCAGGCTTTGTACCCTGCGGGTTCCGGGGCTGTGCCCGCCCGCCCGGAGCATCGGGGCCGGGGAGCGGGCACGCTGGGTGATGAGCGCTCGTGCGGCCCGTGGTGCTGGAGGACGCGTTGACCGAGCCATCCGAACGGGACGGCCCCGCCGCGGACTGCGTGCTGTGCCCGCCGCTGCGGTTCCGGTTCAACGACATGGCGGGCCTGCCGGGCGGTGCGGCCGTCCTCGCGGCGGACGCCGACTTCTTCCTCATGCCCGACCTGGCCCCCTTGGCGGACGGGCACCTGCTGCTGGTCACAGAGGCGCACCACCCGAGCGCCGGGACGTTCGGCGGCCGGATGTGGGCGCGCGCCTGCGTGTGGCGCGGCCGGATCGCCCGCATCTACCGCGAGGCGTACGGGACCGGCGAGCTGGTGATGTTCGAGCACGGTCCGGCGAGCCCCCAGGGCGGCGGGGCGTGCATCGACCACGCGCACTGGCACTTCCTGCCGGGCAGCCCGGGTGTACGGGCCGTGGTGGAACGCAGCGGGCCGCACGGTGTCCCCGCTGACCACGACTCCGTACGCGACCGGGTCCGGGAGGGCCGCTCGTACCTTCTGCTGGAGGAGGGCGAGACGGTCACGCTCCACCCGGGAGAGGGTGTGCCGAGCCAGTTTCTTCGCTGGGCGGCGGCGACCGCGCTCCTAGACGGCTCAGTGGCGCACAAGGACGGTTCCGTTAGGGCTTGGCGCTGGCAAGAGACGTTCGGACTACCCGAGAGCAAGCGGTCCTTCCAGCGAACGCTGGATGCGCTCCGCTCGGCCCTCAGGGAGGATCAGCGGACCGACAGCCACCAGTAGAGCTCGGCCACAGCGAGCCGGTCACCGAACCCAGCGCGTTCCACCCCGTCGCCGTATCCGGTCGGGTATTCCAGGAGCAGCCCGTCCCGCTGGTGGGCCAGTGCACACTCCAGCGAGCTCTCACCGAAGCGCAGCAGCCACAGCGGACGTCCCGGAACGAGCCGATCCAGTGAGGGGAGCAGTTCCCGTACAGCGTCCGCCCCTACCGGAGGTACCTGGCCGAGCAGCCTGGCCAGTGTGGGCGCCTCGGAGATGACGACGTCGGCCAGCGAGAGCATCGGCAGGACCTCCGCGACCGGCAGCCGCGCGTCGATGTCGTGCGGGACCACGTCGAAGACCACCTGCGCGCCGGCCTGGCGGGCGATCGCCGCCGCCTCCCGCAGGGCCGCCCGGGAGACGGGGGACAGCAGGGCGTACCCGTCGACGCACAGCACGTCCGCGTGCCCGATCGCGGCGGAGACGTGCCGCACGTCGGACGCCGACAGCCGCCGGTCGGGGGCGTCCTCCTCCGCGATGAGCAGCCGGACGCCCGGTTCGCCGCCGGCCGCGCGGTCACGGAGCATCACCGCCACCCCGTTAGCGGCGCCGTGCTCGACGCGGAGCAGGTCGCGGACGCCCAGCCGCCTCAGCTCCCGCCGGATCACCGGGGTGAAATCGTCGTCCCCGACCCGGCCCAGGACGGCGACGTGGCCGAAGTAGCCGGCCGCCCGCCGCGCCAGGTTGACCGCGGTGCCCGCCACGATCGCCCGCGCGGGCGCGTAGGCGAGCCGGTCGGCGGTCAGCTCCGCGAAGCGGACGGCGGGCAGCTCCGCCCTGACCTCGATCCGCACGTCGCCCACGACGACCATCGTGAAGCGCCGCTCGGCGACGCCGTCCAGGCCGGGCCACTGGACCGGGGGGCGCGCGGACGCCGCCGCGATGTCCATGATCGCCTCAGCCCGCCGGCGGATGCAGCCGGAGGAACACGCGCATCACCGGGCGCAGGCTCGGGATCAGCTCGAACCCGCCGAGATCGCCCAGCGGCACCCAGGCGCAGTCGGCGAGATGGTCGCCGTCGGTCTGGTGCTCCAGGCTCACGTCCAGGCTCGCGGGCCGGCAGTGCCGCGCCGCGGCGACCACCCGCACCTGCCCGCCCCGCTCCCCTGCGGGGGGACCGAGATCGGGCATGAACCACTGCCACAGGTGGAACGGCGGGCCCGGGTCGACCTTGATGCCGACCTCTTCCCACACCTCGCGCCGGATGTGGTCGTCGAGGTCGAGGTCGGCGGCGACCTCCAGCCGCCCGCCCGGCACCTCCCACCGCCCCGGGTGGAACGGATCGGACGCCGCCTTGCGGACCAGCAGCAGCCGGTCCGCGTCGAGGATGAACGCCTTCTGCGCGAACTCCAGCCTGATCATCCGGGCGGCGCCGGACGGGCCGGCCGTGGCTGTGTTGACCGAGGGCATCGCGGAGAACCCCTCCGTGGAGCCGACCCCGGTGGGCCGTCGTCGCTCCACGGTAACAAGCCACACGAATTCCGCCAGGGCCCAGAAGGGCGCCGTCCTGGGCCTGGGGAATGGACGCCCGTCCCCCGTGGTTGTGAAGTGGTGGATCGGTGCCCCGGAGGGGCGGCGCGACAGGGCCTGGCAAGTGATAGCCTTGGAACTCGACCGGCCCTGTGCGGACGATGACGACATCGTGATCGACCGTACCGGGCGCTCAAGCGGAGGCCATCTCCCACCTGACCGGCCGTCAAGCCGGTGGGTTTCGGTCCGGCGAACGGGCGGTACACGCCCGCGACGCCGTAGTTCCCGTCGGCACTGTCGGCGGGAAGACCGAAGGTGGCCCCGCATGCGAGTCGTGCGGGGCTTTTTGCGTGAAGGCCCTGGGGTACGACCGGTCCTGGAACTTGAGTAACGGCCCCAAGGAGGTCCCATCAGCGCCGAACCGCGTATCAACGACCGCATTCGCGTGCCCGAGGTCCGGCTCGTCGGCCCGAACGGCGAACAGGTGGGCATCGTGCCCATCGCCAAGGCCCTTGAACTCGCGCGTGAGTCGGACCTCGACCTGGTCGAGGTGGCGCCCACCGCGCGCCCGCCCGTCGCCAAGCTCATGGACTACGGCAAGTTCAAGTACGAGTCCGCGATGAAGGCGCGTGAGGCGCGGAAGAACCAGGCGCACACGGTCATCAAGGAGATCAAGCTCCGCCCGAAGATCGACCCGCACGACTACGCGACCAAGAAGGGTCACGTGGTGCGGTTCCTCAAGGCGGGGGACAAGGTGAAGGTCACGATCATGTTCCGCGGTCGTGAGCAGTCCCGTCCCGAGCTCGGTTTCCGGCTGTTGCAGCGGCTGGCCGACGACGTCGAGGACCTCGGCTTCGTCGAGTCGCGGGCCAAGCAGGACGGCCGAAACATGATCATGGTGCTCGGTCCGCACAAGAAGAAGGCCGAGGCCAAGGCCGAGGCCAAGGCCGAGCGGGCCACCCGTGACCATGAGGCGGAGGCCGACTCCGTCTGACGGCCCCGGCCGGGTCGTACCGGGGCCGCCCAGCGGCGGTCCCCACGTGGTCTCGCGTTCTCGCGAGGTCGTGACGCACGTACATTGAAGCCTGACCAGGCGCGTCACACGGAGTTCCGTGGGATGCGCCCGATCAGGCGCGCCCCCGTGCCAGTGCGCGGGGGCCGGGAGTGAGGGAGACGACGGCGCCATGCCGAAGACCAAGACCCACAGCGGTGCCAAGAAGCGCTTCAAGCTGACCGGCACCGGCAAGGTGATGCGCCGCCGCGCCAACCGCAACCACCTGCTCGAGCACAAGCCGACCAAGCGGACCCGCCGCCTGGACGGCCCGGCCGTGGTGGCCGACGCCGACGCCAAGAACATCAAGAAGCTGCTGCGCAAGTAGCCCACGACCAGAAACCCGTACGACCGGCCGAGGTCAGCACGGCCCCGGCCCCCACGAAGGAGTTCGAAACGTGGCACGCGTGAAGCGGGCGGTCAACGCCGCCAAGAAGCGTCGGGTCGTCCTGGAGCGGTCGAGCGGCTACCGCGGCCAGCGGTCGCGCCTGTACCGCAAGGCCAAGGAGCAGCAGCTCCACTCCATGACCTACGCCTTCCGGGACCGCAAGGACCGCAAGGGCCAGTTCCGCCGCCTGTGGATCCAGCGGATCAACGCTGCGGCCCGCGCCAACGGCATCACCTACAACCGGTTCATCCAGGGCCTGAAGGCGGCCGAGATCGAGGTCGACCGCCGCATGCTCGCCGAACTGGCCGTCAACGACGCCGCCGCGTTCACCGCCCTGGTGACGGTGGCCAAGAACGCGCTGCCCGCCGAGGGCAGCGAGGCGGCCTGAACCGGTTCCCGGCAGACAGGCGATCACGAACGTCATGGCGGGCCGCGAGCTGACCTCCCTCCGATCACCACGGGTGAAGGCCGCTCGCCGGCTCGCCAAACGTGCGTTCCGGCGCCGCGAACGGCGCTTCCTCGCCGAAGGCCCGCAGGCGGTGCGGGAGGCGCTGGAGATCCCCGGCGGCCTCGCCGAGCTGTTCACCACCGCCGAGGCCGAGGCCCGCCATCCCGAGCTGGTGACGGCCGCCGAGAAGGCGGGCGTCCCGGTGCTGCGGGTCAGCGGCGAGGTCATGGCCGAGCTGGCGCAGACCGTCACGCCCCAGGGGCTGCTCGCGGTCTGCCAGTTCGTCGACGTCCCGCTGGGCGGCGCGCTGGACTCCGGCCCCAGGCTGGTGACCGTGCTCGCCCACGTCCGCGACCCCGGCAACGCCGGAACGGTCCTGCGCACCGCCGATGCCGCCGGGTCGGAGGCGGTCGTCTTCACCGACGCGTCGGTCGACCCGTACAACGGCAAGTGCGTCCGCGCGTCGGCGGGCAGCCTGTTCCACCTCCCCGTCGTCGTCGGGCCCCGGTTCGGCGACCTGATCCCCGAGCTCAAGGCGGCCGGGCTGAAGGTGCTCGCCGCCGACGGCGCGGGCGACCGGACCCTCGACGACGGCATCGACGACGGCCTGCTCGCGGGCCCCACCGCCTGGGTGTTCGGCAACGAGGCGTGGGGACTGCCCGACGAGATCCTCCAGCATGTCGACGAGGTCGTGCGGGTGCCGATCTACGGTCGGGCCGAGAGCCTCAATCTGGCGACGGCCGCGGCCGTCTGCCTCTACGCCTCGGCCCGCGCGCAACGCAATGGGGACCCGCGCCCGGCGCCGTGAGGGCGCGCGCGGGCCGTGGAGGGCCCGCGACGACGTTGTGAGGGTGTGAGGGTTCGTCTTGGTAAGGGCGATTCTGTGCGTTCGGCTGGCCGCAAGCGGTCGCGTCGTGCGGCTTTTCTCCTCCCTTGACCTGGGAGGATGAACTATCGCTGGACGGTGGGCGGGGGGCTCGCGTCCGGCGGCGACTCATTCCCAGGTAGGAGCGGGAACCAACCCGGCGATGGATCCACGCGTCGCACCCGGGTGCCTACGGTGATGACGAGGGCGGCGATGGGGCCGTGCAGAGTGGGGGCAAACGTGATGATCGACGAGGGCAGGGCGGCGGCCAGGCGTCCCGGCAGGCGCGGACCCGAGGTCAGGTGCCGGGCGGGTGCCCGGCCCGCCGGCGGGCCGGGCACCGCGCTGGACGGCCCCGCGGCCGGGGGGCCGCGTGAGCAGGGCCCGGTGGCCGGTCTGGACGTCTCGGTCGCGCAGGTGCACGGTGAGACCGTCGTCGCCGCAGTGACCGGCGAGATCGACCTGCACACCGCCGACACGCTCCGCGTCCACCTGGTCGAGCTGCACGAGGCGGGCTTCCGCCGCCTGGTCGTCGACTTCGCCGGGGTCCCGTTCTGCGACGCCACCGGGCTCGGCGCCCTGGTCGCCGCGCACAACCAGATCTCCGGGGCCGGGGGAGAGATCAGACTCGCCCGGGTGCGGCCCGCCCAGGTTCGGCTGCTGCGCATCACCGGGCTGTACCGGCTGTTCACCCTGTACGACGACATCGCCGGCGCGATCGCCGAGGCCGGGTCGTCCGCGGCCCCGCGCTGCTGACGCCCGCCGCCCGTGCCGGTGTCCGTGCCGCCACTCGTACCGGCACCTGTGCCGGCCGCCCGTGCCGGTGCCCGTTTCGGTCGCCGGTGCGCGGGGTGGTGCGGGAGGGGCGGCAGAGTGCCCGTGACGGCCACAATGCCTGTCCGTAGGGGCTTCTCCGGGTCCCGTTAGGTCCCCGTCTCCGGATAGAGTCTCCTTTCGACAGGCCGCGTTCTCACCGGTGTTCTGGAGGCCGTTGTGGGCGGAGAGGACTCCCCGCACCTGGCCCGACCCATGCCCGCTGCTGGAGGCGATGTGGACGTTCCGCCGGAGGACGCGGCGGACGCCCTGCCCTGCGGCGCGCCGACCCTGGACGATCTTCCCGACGGCCTGCTGGTGGCCGACCGGGACGCCCGCGTCGTGGTGTTCAACGCGGCGGCCTCGCGGATGACCGGCATCGCCTCCGGCGCCGCCCTCGGCCGCGACTTCCGCGACGTCCTGCCGCTGCACGACGCCGAGGGCCGCGACTGGTGGAAATGCCTGGCCCCCTACGACGGGCTCGGCACCCGCACCCGCCACCCCGAGCGGCCGCTGTACCTGCCCGGCGGCACCGAGCTGCTGGTGACGGCGGGCTACCGGCGCGGCCGGGGCGGCCGGGTGGAACGGTTCACGATCTCCCTGCGCGACGCCCTGCACCGGGCCCGGCTGGAGCGCGACCGCGCCGACCTGGTGTCCACCGTCGCCCACGAGCTGCGCTCCCCGCTGACCAGCGTGAAGGGCTTCACCGCGACGCTGCTGGCCAAATGGCACCGCTTCAACGACGACCAGAAGCGGGTGATGCTGGAGACGGTCAACGCCGACGCCGACCGGGTCACCCGCCTGATCACCGAGCTGCTCGACGTCTC
Source organism: Actinomadura xylanilytica (assembly GCF_030283145.1). Lineage (GTDB taxonomy): Bacteria > Actinomycetota > Actinomycetes > Streptosporangiales > Streptosporangiaceae > Spirillospora > Spirillospora xylanilytica. Next base: position 18,242 of record NZ_JASNWE010000006.1, on the reverse strand, counting down.
GCGGATCGAGGCGGGCCGGCTGGAGATGCACCGGCAGGTGGTCGACCTGCCCGGCGAGATCCGCAAGGTCCTGGCCGGACGGGTGGCGGCGGGCGACGCCGAGGACCGGTTCCGGTTCGAGGCCCGCGGCGTCCTGCCGGAGATGTGGCTCGACCCCGACAAGGTCGACCAGATCCTCGGCAACCTGGTCGAAAACGCCGTGCGGCACGGCGCTGGTACTGTCACCATCATGGTGGAGCCGGACGCGCATAAGGAGGGGGCCGCCGTGTCGGTGCGCGACGAGGGCGAGGGCATTCCGCCCGAGGCCGCCCAGCGCATCTTCCGGCAGTTCTGGCGCGGTCCCGGCGGCAACCGCCGCGGCGGCACCGGGCTCGGGCTCTACATCGTCAAGGGCCTGGTCGAGGCGCACGGGGGCACCATCACCGTGCGGCGCGCCCCCGGCGGCGGCGCCGAGTTCCGATTTACCGTGCCCGCCGGGGCCCCCGACTACGCCACCTGATCGCGCGCTCGCACCGCGTTCCGATCCCGGCGTCACGGGCCCCGCGCGGGCGGCGCGACCTGCGCACGCTTTTCCGGATCCTTCCCGCCCGCCCACTAGACTGCGGGCGTCCCACGCCGACCGGAGTCATCACACCACCATGTCTGCACCCAACAAGTCCTACGACCCTGTCGAGGTGTCCGCGTTGCAGCCCGAAGCGCTGGATCGGGCCCGTGCCGAGGCCCTGGAGGCCATCGCGGCCGCGGCCGACCTCGACGCGCTCAAGCAGGTCCGCCTGGCGCACGCCGGCGACCGTTCCCCGCTGGCCCTGGCCAACCGCGAGATCGGGGCCCTGCCGCCGCAGGGCCGCGCCGAGGCGGGCAAGCGCATCGGCGCCGCCCGCGGCGCCGTCGCGCAGGCGCTCAAGGCCCGCCAGGCCGAACTGGAGGAGGAACGCGACCAGCGCGTCCTCGCCGACGAGGCCGTCGACGTCACCCTGCCCTGGGACCGCGACCCGCGCGGCGCCCGGCACCCGCTGACCACGGTCCAGGAGCGGATGGCCGACGTCTTCGTCTCGATGGGCTTCGAGGTCGCCGAGGGGCCCGAGGTCGAGGCCGAGTGGTTCAACTTCGACGCCCTCAACTTCAAGCCCGACCACCCGGCCCGCACCATGCAGGACACGTTCTTCGTGGAGTCGGAGGACACCGGGCTGGTCCTGCGCACCCACACCTCGCCGGTGCAGATCAGGTCGCTGCTGTCGCGGCCCCTGCCGGTGTACGTGGTGGCGCCCGGCCGCACCTACCGCACCGACGAGCTCGACGCCACGCACAGCCCGGTGTTCCACCAGCTCGAGGGCCTGGCGGTCGACGAGGGCCTGACCATGGCCGACCTGCGCGGCGGCATCGACGCGTTCGTGGCCGGCATGTTCGGCGAGGGGCTGCGGGTGCGGATGCGCCCGTCCTACTTCCCGTTCACCGAGCCGTCGGCCGAGGTCGACATGCAGTGCTTCGTGTGCCGGGGCGCCTCGGTGGAGCGGGGCGCGCCGCCGTGCCGCACCTGCGGCTCGGAGGGCTGGATCGAACTGGGCGGCTGCGGCATGGTCAACCCGCGGGTGCTGGTCGCCTGCGGGATCGACCCGGACCGCTACAGCGGCTGGGCGTTCGGCCTGGGCGTGGAGCGGACGCTGATGTTCCGGCACGGCGTCGAGGACATGCACGACATGGTGGAGGGCGACGTCCGGTTCACCCTCCCGTTCGGGATGGAGATCTGATGCGGGCCCCGCTTTCCTGGCTGCGGGAGCACGTCGAGCTCCCCTCCGGCGTCACCGGCCGCGAGCTGGCCGCCAAGCTGATCGACGCCGGCCTCGAGGTCGAGACCGTCGAGCAGGCCGGCGCCGACCTGGCCGGCCCGATCGTGACCGGCACCGTCCTGGCCGTCGAGGAGCTGGCCGGCTTCAAGAAGCCGATCCGCTACTGCCAGGTGGACGTCGGGCAGGCCAACGGCACCGGCGAGCCGCAGAACATCGTCTGCGGCGCCACCAACTTCGCGGCCGGCGACGACGTCGTGGTGATCCTGCCGGGCGGCGCGCTGCCTGGGGACCGTCCCGGCGAGCCGTTCCGGATCGCCGCCCGCAAGACCTACGGGCACGTGTCCGAGGGCATGATCTGCTCGGTCCGCGAGCTCGGCATCGGCGACGACCACGACGGCATCCTGGTGCTGCCGCCGGGTACCGCGCCCGGGACGGACGTCATCGGGCTGTTCGGCCTGCGCGACGACGTCCTCGACATCGCGATCACCCCCGACCGGGGCTACTGCCTGTCGATCCGCGGCATCGCCCGCGAGGCCGCGATCGCCTACGGCGTGCCGTTCACCGATCCGGCCGGGGTGGACCTGCCCGCCGGGGACGGCGAGGCCCACCCGGTGCGCATCGCCGACCCGTCCGGCTGCGACCGGATCGTGCTGCGCGAGGTGCGCGGCTTCGACCCGGACGCGCCGACCCCGATGTGGATGGCGGTGCGGCTGTTCCGCGCCGGGATGCGGCCGGTGTCGCTGGCCGTCGACGTCACCAACTACCTGATGCTCGAGCTCGGGCAGCCGCTGCACGCCTTCGACCACGGCAAGCTCACCGGCCCGATCGAGGTGCGCCGCGCGGTGGCGGGCGAGAGCCTGGAGACCCTCGACCACGTCGAGCGGGCGCTGGACCCCGAGGACATCCTGATCACCGACGCGTCCGGGCCGATCTCGATGGCCGGGACGATGGGCGGGCTGGCCACCGAGATCGACGGCGCCTCGTCCGCCATGGTGATCGAGGCCGCGCACTTCGACGACATCGGCATCGCGCGGATGGCGCGGCGGCACCGGCTGCACAGCGAGGCGTCCTACCGCTTCGAGCGCGGCGTCGACCGCGAGCTGCCGCTGTACGCCTCCTACCGCGCCGCGTCGCTGCTGGCCGAGCTGGGCGGTGCCGAGATCGTCCCGGGGGCATCCCACGCGCAGGCGCCGGTCGCGCCGGTCACGGTCGAGATGCCCGCCGGGCATCCGGGCCGGGTCGCGGGCGTGACCTACGGGCGCGACACCGTCGTGCGCCGCCTGGAGCAGGTGGGCTGCACGGTGGCGGGCGGCGACGTGCTGACGGTGACGCCGCCGTCGTGGCGGCCCGACCTCACCGACCCGAACGACCTGGCCGAAGAGGTCATCCGGCTGGAGGGCTACGAGAACATCCCGGCGCGGGCGCCGCGTCCGGTCGCGGGCCGGGGCCTCACCGGCCAGCAGCGGCTGCGCCGCCGGGTGGGCCGCGCGCTGGCCGGGGCGGGGTACGTGGAGACGCCGGCCTTCCCGTTCGCGTCCGAGCGCGACTGGGATGCCCTCCAGCTCCCCGCCGGCGACGCCCGCCGCGTGGCGCTGCGCCTGGCCAACCCGCTGTCGGAGGACGAGCCGCTGCTGCGCACCACGCTGCTGCCCGGCCTGCTGCGGGCGCTGGCCCGCAACACCGGCCGGGGCTTCGGCGACGTGGGCCTGTACGAGCTCGGCCTGGTGTTCCGGCCCAAGGAGGGGGCGCCCGAGCGGGCGCCGCGCCTGCCGGTCGACCGCGGCCCGACGGCCGAGGAGATCGCCTCGGTGGACGCGGCGCTGCCCGACCAGCCGCTGCGGGTCGGCGTGGTGCTGGCCGGCGAGCGCGCCCGGTCCGGCTGGTGGGGCGACGGGCGGCCGGGCGGCTGGGCCGACGCGATCGAGGCCGCCCGCGTGGTGGCCCGCGAGGTCGGCGTCGAGCTGACCGTCCGGGCCGACCGGCACGAGCCGTGGCATCCGGGCCGGTGTGCCGCGCTGTACGCGGGCGAGGCCCTGGTCGGCCATGCCGGCGAGCTCCACCCGCGGACGATCAAGGCGTACGGGCTGCCCGCGCGCAGCTGCGCGATGGAGCTGGAGCTCGCCCGCCTCGGCGAGCCGCGGACGCCCCGTTCCGCGCGGGTCCCGACCTACCCGGTCGCCACCCAGGACGTGGCGCTGATCGTCGATGCGGGCGTCCCGGCGGCCGACGTCGAGTCCGCGCTGCGGGAGGGGGCCGGCGCGCTGCTGGAGTCGATCCGGCTGTTCGACCTCTATACCGGCGAGCAGGCGGGAGAGGGGCGCAAGTCCCTGGCCTACACGCTGCGGTTCCGGGCGCCGGACCGGACGCTCACCGCGGACGAGGCGTCCGCCGCGCGCGCCGCGGCCGTGACGGTGGCCGCCGACCGTACCGGCGCGACGGTCCGCGGGACCTAGTCGTGTCTCCAGGCCCGGCCCGACGTCCTCGCCTGGCGGCTCGGACGTCGACCGAGCTTGGGCGAGCGCGACATCGCGCTCGGGGGACGGCTGGGGCTGTTTGAGACAGCACCTGGCCCCTCCGGAAGGTCTTGTGGCGGCCCGGCTCCAGATGGTCCTGGAGCCGGGCCGCTTCGGTCGGGTAGGATGAGCGGGTCTTATCGCCGTCCGGTAGGGGAGTCCATTGAGGAACTGAGGTCGAGACGCCGCGCTGTAGCCGTTTCCGGCTCGCGCACGTGACCTCAGTGGACCCCTCGTCCCGTCGGCCCTCGTCTTTCCCTGGGCTTCTTCGGCGCGTCGCGCGTTTCCGCGGTGTCTCCAAGCATCCGCTGAATTCCGATGTGCCATGGAGGCCCTGATGTCATTCGCGATCGTGTGCTCGGACGTCTCGTTCGCCTGGTCGGACGGGACGGTCGTGCTCGACGGGCTCGACGCCTCGTTCGGCACCGGCCGCACCGGGCTGATCGGCGTGAACGGTTCCGGCAAGTCCACCCTGCTAAAGCTGGTCGCCGGCGAGCTCGCGCCCGGATCCGGGACGATCAGCGTCGCGGGGGAGATCGGCTACCTGCCGCAGAACCTCCCGCTCGGCACCGCCCGCACTGTCGCCGACCTGCTCGGCATCGGCGCGGCCCGCGCCGCGCTGCACGCCATCGAGCGCGGCGAGGCCACCGAGGCGAACTTCACCGCGGTGGGCGACGACTGGGACGTGGAGGAGCGGGCCCGCGCCGAGCTCGACCGGCTCGGGCTCGACCGTCTCGGCCTGGACCGGACGGTGGGCACCCTGTCCGGCGGCGAGACGGTGATGGTCGGGCTGGCCGCGCTGTTCCTGGCCCGCCCCGGCGTGCTGCTGCTGGACGAGCCGACCAACAACCTGGACCTGGACGCGCGCCGGCGCCTGCACGAGGCGGTCGCGGCCTGGCCGGGCGTGCTGGTCGTGGTCAGCCATGACCGCGAGCTGCTCGACCTGGTCGACGAGATCGCCGACCTGCGGGACGGCGCGGTCCGGTCGTTCGGCGGCAACCTCTCAGGCTACGAGGAGCTACTGGAGGTCGAGCGGGAGGCCGCCGAACGGACCGTCCGCGCCGCCGAGACCGACCTGCGCAAGCAGAAACGCGAGCTGGAGGAGGCGCAGATCAAGCTGGCCCGGCGGGCCCGCTACGGCAAGAAGATGAACGAGCAGAAGCGCGAGCCGAAGATCGTGATGGGGCTGCGCAAGCGGCAGGCCCAGGTCTCGGCGGGCAAGCACCGCATCATGCACGAGGACCGGCTCGCCGACGCGCGCGACCGGCTCACCGACGCCGAGGGGGCGGTCCGCGACGACGCCGAGATCAAGGTCGCGCTGCCGTCGACCGAGGTCCCGGCGGGCCGGACGGTGCTGACCGTGACCGGGCTCACCGCGCCCGAGCCCGTCCCGGCGACCCTGTCGGAGCTGATCGTGCGAGGCCCCGAGCGGATCGCACTGACCGGGCCGAACGGGTCCGGCAAGACCACGCTCCTGCGCGCGCTGGCGGGGGAGCGGACGCCGGAGGGCGTGTCGGTCAAGATCGGGGTGGAGGGCGCCCGGTACCTGCCGCAGCGGCTGGACGTCCTGGACGACGACCTGAGCGTCGTCGGCAACGTGCGCGCGTTCGCGCCGTCCGCGCCGGTCAGCGCGGTGCGGGCGGGGCTGGCGCGGTTCCTGTTCCGGGGCGCCCGCGCCGACCGGCTCGCGGGCTCGCTGTCGGGCGGCGAACGGTTCCGGGCGGTGCTGGCGTCGCTGCTGCTGGCCGAGCCCGCGCCGCGGCTGCTGCTGCTGGACGAGCCGACCAACAACCTCGACATGGCCAGCGCGCGGCAGCTCGCCCAGGCCCTGGACGCCTACCGGGGCGCGTTGATCGTGGTCAGCCACGACGTGCCGTTCCTGCGGACCATCGGGATCACCCGCTGGCTCCGGCTGGACCGGGAGACCGGGCTGGCGGAGTCGGACCCGCTGTGACCCCGGCCGTCCCCGGCCCGTGCGCGCTCGCACGGGCCGGGGGCGCGCACGGGCCGAGGGACGCTCTCCGCCGCCCGGCCAGGTGAGGACGCGCTTGACCAGGGGGCTGAGCAGTCTCACGGAGTGAGAGACGCGGGCCGTCGCGTTGAATACTCATCCATACTCGTGCATAATCTTGCTGGTCGCTTCCAGAAGGGCAGGGTGGACATGGGAATCCGGACGGCGGTCGCCGGCGCCAGCGGTTACGCGGGCGGCGAGGTGCTGCGCATCCTGGCGGGGCACCCCGAACTCGAGATCGGCGCGCTCACCGCGGGCTCCAACGCGGGCACCGAGCTGGGTGCCCACCAGCCGCACCTGCGATCCCTGGCCGGCCGGGTGCTGGAGGAGACCACCCCGCAGACCCTCGCGGGCCACGACGTGGTCTTCCTCGCCCTGCCGCACGGCCGGTCCGGGCCTCTCGCCGAGCAGCTCGGCGACGACGTGCTCGTGGTCGACTGCGGCGCCGACTTCCGGCTGGACGACCCCGCCGACTGGACCAGGTTCTACGGCACGCCCCACGCGGGCACCTGGCCGTACGGGCTGCCCGAGCTGCCCGGCCAGCGCGAGGTGCTCCGCGCCACCCGCCGCATCGCCGTCCCCGGCTGCTACCCGACCGCGGTGACCCTCGCGCTGTTCCCCGCGTTCGCCGCCGGGCTCGCCGAGCCCGACGTCGTCGTGGTCGCCGCGTCCGGCGCGTCCGGCGCGGGCCGGGCGCTCAAGCCGCACCTGCTGGGCAGCGAGGTCATGGGCTCGGTCAGCGCCTACGGCGTCGGCGGCACGCACCGGCACACCCCCGAGATGATCCAGAACCTCGGCCGGATCGCGGGCGAGCCGGTCACCGTCTCGTTCACCCCGACGCTCGCGCCGATGAGCCGGGGCATCCTGGCCACCTGCACCGCCAAGGCGAGGCCCGGAGTCACCGCCGCGACGCTCCGCGCGGCCTACGGGAGCGCCTTCGCGGACGAGCCGTTCGCCGAGCTGCTCCCCGAGGGCACCTGGCCCGCCACCTCGATGACGCTCGGCGCCAACACCGCCCTGATCCAGGTTGCCCTCGACGAGGCCGCCGGCCGCGTCGTCGTGGTCGCCGCCATCGACAACCTCACCAAGGGCACCGGCGGCGGCGCCGTGCAGAGCGCCAACCTCGCCCTCGGCCTGCCCGAAGAACTCGGGCTCACCACGATCGGAGTGTCCCCTTGAGCGTCACCGCCCCCCAGGGATTCCGCGCCGCCGGCGTCGTCGCCGGCCTCAAGGACAGCGGGGCCCGCGACGTGGCCCTGGTCGTCAACGACGGACCGTCCCGCGCGGCGGCCGGCGTCTTCACCCGCAACCGGGTGAAGGCCGCCCCCGTGCTCTGGTCGGAGCAGGTCCTCAAGGGCGGCCTGGTGCGCGCCGTGGTGCTCAACGCCGGTGGCGCCAACGCCTGCACCGGCGCGCCCGGCTTCCAGGACGCCCACGCCACCGCCGAGCGGACCGCCGCCCTGCTGGACGACTCGTCCGGCGAGATCGCGGTCTGCTCCACCGGCCTGATCGGCCTGCGGCTCGACATGGACGCGCTGCTGCCCGGCGTCGACCGGGCCGCCGCCGAGCTGTCCCGCGGCGACGGCGGCCTGGCCGCCGCCGACGCGATCCGCACCACCGACACCGTCGCCAAGATCTCGTTCCGGCAGGGCCCCGGCGGCTACATGATCGGCGGCATGGCCAAGGGCGCCGGGATGCTCGCGCCGTCCCTGGCCACCATGCTGTGCGTGCTCACCACCGACGCCGACCTGGACGCCGCCGCGCTGGACCGGGCGCTGCGCGCGGCCACCTCCGCCACCCTCGACCGGCTCGACGCCGACGGCTGCATGTCCACCAACGACACCGTGCTGCTGATGGCGTCCGGCGCCGCCGCCGTCACCCCGGCGGAGGCCGAGTTCACCGCGCTGCTCACCGAGGTCTGCGCCGACCTGACCCGGCAGCTCCTCGTCGACGCCGAGGGCGCGTCCAAGGCCATCGCGATCGAGGTGGTCGGCGCCGCCAGCGACGACGACGCGGTCACCGTGGGCCGCTCCATCGCCCGCAACAACCTGCTCAAGTGCGCCATCCACGGCGAGGACCCCAACTGGGGCCGGGTGCTGTCGGCCGTCGGCACCACCGCGGCGGTCTTCGAGCCCGACCGGCTCAACGTCGCGATCAACGGCGTCTGGGTCTGCCGCAACGGCTCGGTCGGCGACGACCGCGGCAAGGTCGACCTGCGCCCCCGCGACGTGACGATCACCGTCGACCTGGCGGCCGGCTCGCACAGCGCGACCGTCTGGACCACCGACCTCACCGCCGAGTACGTCCACGAGAACTCGGCGTACTCATCATGAGCGTGGTGTCGGGCGCGCGGATGCGCAAGCGGCGCGAGGGCGCGACCGCCAAGGCGGTGACGCTGATCAGCGCGCTGCCGTGGCTGGAGCGGTTCCGCGGCGCCACCGTGGTGATCAAGTACGGCGGGCACGCGATGACCGACGAGACGCTGCGGCACTCGTTCGCCGAGGACGTGGTGTTCCTGCGCTACGCGGGGCTGCGGCCGGTCATCGTGCACGGCGGCGGCCCGCAGATCAACGCGGCGCTCGCCGCCAACGGCATCGACTCGACCTTCACCGCCGGGCTGCGGGTCACCACCCCGGAGGCCATGGAGGTCGTCCGGATGGTGCTGACCGGGCAGGTGCAGCGGGACGTGGTCGGGCTGATCAACCGGCACGGCGCGTTCGCGCTCGGCATGTCCGGCGAGGACGCCAACCTGTTCACCGCCGAGCGCAAGCACGCCGTGGTGGACGGCGAGCGGGTCGACATCGGCCAGGTCGGCGAGATCGTCGAGATCGAGGTCGGCGCGGTCCGGGCGCTGCTGGCCGACGGCCGGATCCCGGTCGTGTCCAGCATCGCGCGCGGCGACGACGGCGAGGTCTACAACGTCAACGCCGACACCGCCGCCGCCGCGCTCGCGGTCGCGCTCGACGCCGCCAAGCTGGTCGTGCTCACCGACGTCGAGGGCCTGTACGCCGACTGGCCGGGCAGCGACGACGTCATCGACAGCCTCACCACCGACGAGCTGGCCGTGCTGCTGCCCGAGCTGTCGGCGGGCATGGTGCCGAAGATGGACGCCTGCCTCCAGGCGGTGCGCGGCGGGGTCCCGCAGGCGCACGTGCTGGACGGGCGGGTGCTGCACTCGCTGCTGCTGGAGATCTTCACCGAGGAGGGGATCGGAACGATGGTGCTGCCCAGCCCCCTGGGCTCGCCCGCCGATGACGAGCTGACGGGAGACCTCGCGTGAACGGGGAGAACGGCGTGAGCGGCGCCGACCTCAGGAAGCGATACGAGGCCGCGTTCATGCCCAACTACGGCGTCCCGCCGCTCGCGCTCGCGTCCGGCGCGGGCTGCCGCGTCCGCGACCACGACGGCCGCGAGTACCTCGACCTGATCGCGGGCATCGCGGTCACCTCGCTCGGCCACGGCCACCCGGCCCTGGCCGAGGCGGTCGCGGCACAGGCCGCGCGGCTGGCGCACACCTCCAACCTGTTCGTGAACGAGCCCGAGGTGCTGCTCGCCGAGAAGCTGCGCGAGCTGCTCGGCGGCGACGGCCGGGTCTTCCTCGCCAACAGCGGCACCGAGGCCAATGAGTGCGCGCTCAAGCTGGCCCTCAAGTACGGCCGGACGCACGGCCGCTCCTACTTCGTCGCGGCCGAGAACGGCTTCCACGGACGGTCGATGGGCGCGCTGTCCCTCACCGGCAAGCGGTCCATCCGCGAGCCGTTCGGCCCGTACGCGCTCGACGTCCGGTTCGTCCCCTACGGTGACGCCGACGCGCTCAAGGCCGCGGTGACCGGGGACTGCGCCGCGGTCTTTTTGGAACCGACGCAGGGCGAGGCCGGCGTCGTTCCCCCGCCGCACGGGTACTTCACCGCCGTACGGGACATCTGCGACGCGACCGGCGCCCTGTTCGTCGCCGACGAGATCCAGTCGGCCATCGGCCGCACCGGGGCCTGGTTCGCCTTCCAGCACGAGAACGCCCGGCCCGACGTGCTGACGCTGGCCAAGGGGCTCGGCGGCGGCATGCCCGTCGGCGCGTGCATCGCGTTCGGCCCGCACGGCGAGATCTTCGCCAAGGGCGACCACGGCAGCACCTTCGGCGGCAACCCGGTCAGCGCCGCCGCCGCCCTCGCCGTGATCGACGCCATCGAGGACGGCGGCCTGCTCGACCACGTCACCGAGGTCGGCGACGCCCTCGCCGCGGGCCTGGCCGCGATCGACCACCCGCTGCTGGCGGGCGTCCGAGGCCGCGGCCTGTGGCGGGCCGCGGTGCTGACCGCGCCCGCCGCCCCCGCCGTCGAGGCCGCGTCCCGCGCCGCCGGCTTCCTGGTCAACGCCGTCCAGCCGGACGCGATCCGGATCGCACCGCCGCTCGTGCTCACCGCCGCCGAGGCCCGCTCGTTCGTGGACGCCTTCCCGGCGATCCTGGACGCCGCCTCCGCCGACGCCCCCAAGGAGGGCTGAACGATGGTCCGGCACTTCCTCCGCGACGACGACCTCACCCCCGCCGAGCAGGCCGAGATCCTCGACCTCGCCGCCGCCGTCAAGCGCGACCGGTTCGCCCGCCGCCCGCTGGACGGCCCCCGGTCGGTCGCGGTGCTGTTCGACAAGCCCTCCACCCGCACCCGGCTGTCCTTCGCCGCCGGCATCGCCGAGCTCGGCGGGAACGCCCTGGTCATGGACGCCGGCAGCAGCCAGCTCGGCCGCGGCGAGAGCATCGCCGACACCGCCCGGGTGCTGGAGCGGCAGGTCGCCGCGATCGTGTGGCGCACCGGCGGCCAGGAGCGCATCGAGGAGATGGCCGCCGGCACCGCGGTGCCCGTCGTGAACGCCCTCACCGACGAGTTCCACCCCTGCCAGATCCTCGCCGACCTGCAAACGGTGCGGGAGGCCAAGGGCGGCCTCGCCGGCCGCACCCTCGCCTACTTCGGCGACGGCGCCAACAACATGGCGCACTCCTACCTGCTCGGCTGCGCCACCGCCGGGATGCACGTGCGGATCGCCGCCCCCGTCGCACAGCCGCCCGACCCGGCGATCGCCGCCCGCGCCACCGAGCTCGCCGCGGCGACCGGCGGCTCGGTCGCCGTCACCTCCGACGCGAAGGAGGCCGCGGCCGGCGCCGACGTCCTCGCCACCGACACCTGGGTGTCGATGGGGCAGGAGGGCAAGGACACCGCGCTGTACGAGCCGTACGCCATCGACGACGCGCTCCTCGCGCTCGCGGGCCCCGGCGCCGTCGTGCTGCACTGCCTGCCCGCCTACCGGGGCAAGGAGATCGCCGCGTCCGTCCTGGACGGCCCGCGCAGCCTGGTCTGGGACGAGGCCGAGAATCGGCTGCACGCCCAGAAGGCGCTGCTGATCTGGCTGCTGGAGCGCGCCGGATGACGACCCTGATGACCAAGGCCGCCCGGCACGCCCGGGTGATCGAGCTGCTGACCCGGCACCCCGTCCACTCCCAGGGCGAGCTCGCCAAGCTCCTCGCCGACGCCGGCGTCGAGGTCACCCAGGCCACGCTCTCGCGCGACCTGGTGGAGATCGGCGCGGTGAAGCTCCGCGCCGACGACGGCAGCCTGATCTACGCCGTGCCGGGGGAGGGCGGCGAGCGGATCAGGCGCACCCGCACCGGCGCCGGGGAGACCTTCGCCGGCCGGCTCACCCGCCTGGCCGCCGAGCTGCTGGTCTCCGCCGAGGCGTCGGCCAACCTGGTCATGGTGCGGACCCCGCCCGGGGCCGCGCAGTACCTGGCCTCGGCCATCGACCACGCCGAGCTGCCCGCCGTCCTCGGCACGGTCGCCGGCGACGACTCCATCCTGGTCATCTCCCGCGACCCGGCCGGCGGCCAGGACCTGGCCCAGGCCCTGCTCAAGCTCGCCGCGGGGCGCGAACGACGAAGCTAGGGGCCGCGCGCCCCCGCCCCGCAGCACCCCGCACGATCCACCCAACCGCAGCGCACCACTTCAAACAGGAGATCACAGCATGAGCGAGCGCGTCGTTCTCGCATACTCGGGCGGCCTGGACACCTCCGTCGCCATCCCGTTCCTCGCCGAGCAGACCGGCGGAGAGATCATCGCGGTGGCCGTCGACGTCGGCCAGGACGGCGAGGACCTCGACGCCATCCGCAAGCGGGCCCTCGACTGCGGCGCCGCCGAGGCCGTCGTGGTGGACGCCAAGGAGGAGTTCGCCGCCGACTTCTGCGTCCCGGCCCTCCAGGCCAACGCCCTCTACATGGACCGCTACCCGCTGCTGTCCTCGCTGTCCCGGCCGCTGATCGTCAAGCACCTGGTCTCCGCCGCCAAGGAGTTCGGCGGCACCGCCGTCTCGCACGGCTGCACCGGTAAGGGCAACGACCAGGTCCGGTTCGAGGCCGGGCTGTCGGCCCTGCACCCCGACCTGAAGGTCATCGCCCCGGCCCGCGACTACGCCTGGACCCGCGACAAGGCCATCGCGTTCGCCGAGGAGAAGGGCCTGCCGATCGACGTGTCGGCCAAGTCGCCCTACTCCATCGACCAGAACCTGTGGGGCCGCGCGGTCGAGACCGGGTTCCTGGAGGACATCTGGAACGGGCCCATCGAGGACGTCTACGACTACACCGCCGACCCCGCCGAGCCGCGCGAGGCCGACGAGGTCGTCATCACCTTCCGCGCCGGCGTCCCCGTCGCGCTGGACGGCCGCGCCCTCACCCCGTACCAGGTCATCGCCGAGCTCAACCGGCGCGCCGGCGCCCAGGGCGTCGGCCGGATCGACATGGTCGAGGACCGGCTGGTCGGCATCAAGAGCCGCGAGGTGTACGAGGCGCCCGCCGCCGTCGCGCTGATCGCCGCGCACATGGAGCTGGAGAACGTCACCGTCGAGCGGGACCTGGCCCGGTTCAAGCGCTCGGTCGACCAGCGGTGGGGCGAGCTGGTCTACGACGGCCTGTGGTTCTCGCCGCTCAAGGACTCCCTCGACGCGTTCATCGCCGACGCGCAGCGGCACGTGTCCGGCGACGTCCGGATGACCCTGCACGGCGGGCGCGCGGTGGTCACCGGCCGGCGCAGCGACGCCTCGCTCTACAGCTACGACCTGGCGACCTACGACACCGGCGACACCTTCGACCAGAGCCTGGCCAAGGGCTTCGTCGAGCTGTGGAGCCTGCCCAGCAAGATCGCCGCCATGCGCGACCGGGGCCAGAACGCCTGACCCGCCCGGACCGGCCCGTCCGGCCTGCGCGCTCCAACGCACCGCAGCGCGCCGACGTGGCCATACGCTGAAGGACCGGGCCCCTTGCCCGTACGCTGAGGCGGGCGCGGGCCGCGCGAGACGCGGCCGGCGCCCCCGAGGCGATCGATCGAACGCACGCACAGCGGTGGGAAGAAGAGGATTTCCGTGACCAAGGCACCGACGCGTCTGTGGGGCGGCCGGTTCGAGGGCGGCCCGTCGGACGCGCTCGCGCGGCTCTCGGTGAGCGTCCAGTTCGACTGGCGGCTCGCCCCGTACGACCTGCTCGGCTCGCGCGCGCACGCCCGGGTGCTCAACCGGGCCGGGCTGCTCACGGCCGAGGAGCTCGAGCGCATGCTCGGCGCCCTCGACGACCTGGAGGAGGCGTGCAAGTCCGGCGAGTTCCGGCCCACCGTCGCCGACGAGGACGTGCACACCGCGCTCGAGCGCGGCCTGCTGGAGCGCCTCGGCGCGCTCGGAGGCAAGCTGCGCGCCGGCCGCAGCCGCAACGACCAGGTCGCCACCGACCTGCGCCTGTACCTGCGCGACCACGCCCGCCAGGTCGTGTCGCGGCTGGTCGAGCTGGAGACCGCGCTGATCGCGCAGGCCGAGCACAACCTCGGCGTCGCCGCGCCCGGCATGACCCACCTCCAGCACGCCCAGCCGGTGCTGTTCTCGCACCAGCTGCTCGCGCACGTCCAGCCGCTGACCCGCGACATCGACCGGCTGCGCGACTGGGACAAGCGCGCCGCGATCTCGCCGCTCGGCTCCGGCGCGCTCGCCGGGTCCTCGCTGCCGCTGGACCCGCAGGCGACCGCCGCCGAGCTCGGCTTCGACGCCGCCGCGCCCAACTCGATGGACGCCGTCGCCGACCGCGACTTCGTCGCCGAGTTCCTGTTCGCCGCGGCGATGACCGGCGTGCACCTGTCCCGGCTCGGCGAGGAGATCTGCCTCTGGGCCTCGCAGGAGTTCCGCTGGATCGAGATGGACGACACCTACGCCACCGGGTCGTCGATCATGCCGCAGAAGAAGAACCCGGACGTCGCCGAGCTCGCCCGCGGCAAGGCCGGCCGGCTCATCGGGCACCTGGTCGCCCTGCTGACCACGCTCAAGGGCCTGCCGCTCACCTACAACCGCGACCTCCAGGAGGACAAGGAGGGCGCCTTCGACGCGGTCGAGACGCTGCTCCTGGTGCTGCCCGCGCTGTCCGGGCTGGTCGCGACCATGCGGGTCAACACCGAGCGGCTGGAGTCGCTGGCCCCCGCGGGCTTCGCGCTCGCCACCGACCTTGCCGAGCTGCTCGTCCGGCGCGGCGTGGCCTTCCGCGACGCGCACGAGGTGGTCGGCCACCTGGTCGTCTGGTGCCAGGTCAACGACAAGGACTTCGGCGACCTGACCGACGAGGAGCTGGCCAAGGTCTCCCCGCACCTCACCCCGGACGTGCGCGAGGTGCTGAACGTCCAGGGCGCGCTGGCGTCCCGCAAGGCGTACGGCGGCACCGCCCCCGAGCGGGTGGGCGAGCAGATCGCCGCGCTGCGCTCCCTGGCCAACGAGCACGCCGCGTGGGCGTCCGGCTCTGAGGGCTGACCCCGGCCGGTGGACGGGCGGCGCCTCCGCCCGTCCACCCCTTGCCGTGGGCCCGGCACCACGCGGCCCCGGCCCCGGCTGCAAGGCCCGGCCCAGACCCGGACACGTGAGCATGTGAGGCGATAGTGAGCGAGACGTCACTGCCGAGGGCGTTCTTCGACCGGCCGGTTGAAGAGATCGCCCCCGCACTGCTGGGCCGGGTTCTGACGCACCGCGCCGGCGGTGGCCCGGTCGCCGTCCGGCTCACCGAGGTGGAGGCGTACGCGGGGCCGCTCGACCCCGCCTCGCACGCCTACCGCAGCCGCACCCCGCGCAACGAGGTGATGTTCGGGGAGGCCGGCCACGCCTACGTCTACTTCACCTACGGCATGCACTTCTGCGTCAACTTGGTGTGCGGGCCGGAGGGCACGGCGTCGGCCGTCCTGCTGCGCGCGGGCGAGGTGATCAGCGGCTGGGAGACCGCCCGGGAGCGGCGGCCCCGCTCGACCGTGCGGGACCTGGCCCGCGGCCCCGCCCGGCTGTGCCAGGCCCTCGGCATCGCGCGCGGCCAGAACGGCCTGGACGTCTGCACGGACGACGGTCCTCTGCGCGTCCTCGCCGGAGAACCGGTGGACCCCGCGCTGATCAGGTCTGGGCCGCGCACGGGCGTGAACGGCGCCAAAGAGACGCCGTGGCGTTTCTGGATCGACGGCGATCAGAGCGTCTCGCCCTACCGTGCGCACGTCCCGCGCAGACGGAGGAAGGCCGCCGCGGATGGCTGAATCCGCCGCCGATCCCGATCCCGGTCCTGGAGGCGCGCCCGGTCCCGCGTGGGCGGGCGGTCCACCGCGGTCCGCCGGCTCGGCGAGGCCCAGGAGGCGGACGTGGCGGATCATCGCGCCGCTGCTCCTCCTCTTGATCGTCCTGGCCGTCCTGGACGGGCGGCTGGAGCGGCGGGAGGTCCTCGAACGGTCCGGGCAGCCGGCGTCCGTGGCCTACTCCGACCGGTCGGCCCACTTCGTGGGCGTGGTCCGCACCCGGAGCTGGATCCTCGGGCGGCACCGCAAGTACGAGCTGTACACGGGACGGGACATCGCCCTGTCGTACGGCCACCATGTCCGATTGGACTTCACCGGCACCGACCGTCCCGTGGTGAGGGAAGCGGCCTGGGGCAGCGACGGGGTCCGGGTGCGCTTCACCTCGGGACACGAGGTGTTCGTACCCGCGCGCTACTTCCTCAACGGGCGCTGAATATCGTTAGCGTGATGCACACCCCATCGGGCACCCTGATGGGGCGTACCTTTTGGCACGTCGGAGACGAGGGAGAACGTGACCGACATCCTGGACGAACTCGCGTGGCGCGACATGATCGCGCAGTCCACCGACCTGGACGAGCTGCGGGCGCTGCTCGCCGCCGGGCCGGTCACGCTGTACTGCGGGTTCGATCCGACGGCGCCCTCGCTGCACCTCGGCAACCTCATCCAGATCCTCACCCTGCGGCGGTTCCAGCACGCCGGGCACCGTCCGATCGGGCTGGTCGGCGGCGCCACCGGCCTCATCGGCGACCCGAGCGGCAAGAGCGCCGAGCGGGTGCTGAACTCCGAGGAGACCGTCGCCGGCTGGGTCGAGCGGATCCGCGGCCAGGTGTCCAGGTACCTGGACTTCGGTGACGGCCCGACGGGCGCGCTGATGGTCAGCAACCTCGACTGGACCGGCCGGATGAGCGCCATCGAGTTCCTGCGCGACATCGGCAAGCACTTCCCGGTGAACCGCATGCTGGCGCGCGAGACCGTCAAGAAGCGCCTCGACACCACCGGCATGAGCTACACCGAGTTCAGCTACGCGCTGCTCCAGTCGATGGACTACCTCGAGCTGTTCCGGCGGTACGGATGCCGGTTGCAGACCGGGGGCAGCGACCAGTGGGGCAACCTCACCGCCGGCGCCGACCTGATCCGGCGCGCCGAAGGGGAGAGCGCGCACGCGCTGACCACCCCGCTGCTGACCAAGGCCGACGGCTCCAAGTTCGGGAAGACCGCCGGCGGCGAGACGTACTGGCTCGACCCCGACCTCACCTCGCCGTACGCGTTCTACCAGTTCTGGTTCAACGCCGACGACCGCGACGTGGACAAGCTCCTGAAGGTCTTCAGCTTCCGCCCGAGGGAGGAGATCGAAGACCTGGTCAAGCAGGGCGCCGACCGTCCCGCCGCCCGCGCCCCCCAGCGGGCGCTCGCGGAGGAGATGACCACCCTCGTGCACGGCGCGGACGAGACCGCGCGCGTCGTCGCGGCCTCGCGTGCGCTGTTCGGGCAGGGGGCCCTGGAGGAGCTGGACGAGCGGACGCTGAGGTCGGCCCTGGCGGAGGTGCCCCGCACGGAGGTACCGCCGGGGGAGCTGCCGCCGGTGGTCGACCTGCTCGCGGCGTCCGGCCTCTGCAAGAGCAAGTCCGAGGCGCGCAGGACGGTCGCTCAGGGCGGGGCCTACCTGAACAACGCGAAGGTCGAGTCGGAGGACGCGACGCCGGCCGCCGCCGACCTGCTCCACGGCCGCTTCCTTGTGCTGCGGCGGGGCAAGCGCAACGTGGGCGGTGTGGAGGTCACCGTTCCGGCCTCCTGACGGGACGCGGAACAGCGCGAGGGCGAGCGCCCGTCCGGATGTCCGGACGGGCGCTCGCCCTCGTTCCGGGAGAACTTCGGGGGATCCATGTCACAGTGCGGTCACGGGGAGGGTCCGCCGGCGGCTCCAGAGGGTGCTTCGAACCCCGAGAACCCCTGGTGGGGCGGGCTTTTCGGGGGGTATGGGCGCCGATTTGACGGTGCCGCGAGACCGGCTTAGTGTTCTACCTGCCCCACGAGAGACCAGGACGACGTTTAAGACGGCCTGTCTCGGGGGAACCTCCACGAACCTGTAGGGCATGGATGTTTCATGCCCAAAGGGAACAAGGAGGGGCGAACTACCCGAAAGTTTGACAAACCGGGTGGATCGGATAGAGTTTAAGGGTTGCCCCGGAGCGAGGCCCGCGAGAGTGGGTGGAGCGCGGTGGGTGTCCGTTTCTTGAGAACTCAACAGCGTGTTAAAAGCCAGTGCCTTAATCGGTTCGGTCATTAGTTGGCTGGACCACCCCGTGCCACTGTC
>NZ_JASNWE010000005.1 GCF_030283145.1 Actinomadura xylanilytica | reverse complement strand
TGGTTATGGCGGAGGGGAAACACCCGGTCCCATCCCGAACCCGGAAGTTAAGCCCTTCAGCGCCGATGGTACTGCACGGGAGACTGTGTGGGAGAGTAGGACACCGCCGGACTCTTTTTGTGAGTCGAGGGTCGCCCCTGATTTTGGGGGGCGGCCCTCGACGCATGTCCTGGCCTAGTCAAAGTAGGCTGCAAGGGTCCATGAACCACCGAGAACTGTGACGGACGTTATGAGCGCGGAAGAGGACGGCCGCAGCGACGAGAATCGCGAGCGGAGGGGCAAGAGCGGCGGGCGTGGCACGCCTGATCGCCGTGGGGGCAATGCCCGCGGTGGACCTGGTGGGGCCGGTGCGCCCCGCAAGGGCGCCGGGCCTCGCGGTGGCGCCCCCCGCTCAGGCGGCTCTCAGGGGGCCCGGGGTCGTTCCGAGAACGGATCCGGTGAGGGCGGCCGTCGAGGCGGTGCTCCTCAGGGCCGTCCGTCCTCAGGAGGTCGGCAGGGCGAAGGCGGCCGTCCCAGCGCGGGCGGGCGTCCCCAGTCAGGTGGTCGCCCCGCCTCTGGTGGCCGCTCCCAGTCCAACGGGCGCCCCCCTAGTGGTGGCCGTCCCGCATCCGGTGGCCGCCCTACAGGGGGAGGCCGCCCGACGTCCGGCGGACGGCCCGCGGGCGAGAGCCGCTCAGGGAGCGGTGGCCGTCCGACGTCGGAAGGACGTCCGCCTGGCAATGGCCGTCCCGCGTCCGGATGGCGCCCTGAGGGCGGTGGCCGTCCCGTCTCTGGAGGGCGCCCGTCCGGTGGCCGTCCGGCCGGCGGCGGCCGTCCCGCGTCGGGGGGGCGCCCGGCGTCGGGCGGTCGTCCTGGTGCAGGGGGCCGGCCTGCCGCCGGTGGGTGGAAGGACCGGCAGGACAAGCAGGGCGGCGGACGACGGGACGACCGTCGGCCGGACCGTCCCTTCAAACGTTCCGATGACCGCCGTGCGCAGCCGGGCGAAGCCCGTTCTGGCGAGCGTGGCGAGTCCAACTACGGCGCACCCAGGGGACCCCGTTCCGAGGGAGCGCCGGGAGAACGCCGTCCCCAGGGGCGCCCGCAGGACCGCAAGTTCCAAGGGCGTCCGCAGGACCGCAAGTTCCAGGGGCGGCCCAAGGACCGTGAAGACGGTTCGCAGCGCGAGGAGCGACGTCCCGGGGGATTCCGCCAGGAGCGGGGCTCTGACCAGCGATCGGGCGGGCGCCGGTTCGAGGGCAACCGTGAGGGGCGTCGCCCCGGGGATCGCGACCAGTCGTCCAGGGGCCGTGGCGGGGCGGGGCGCCCGCAGGACGGAGGCGGACGTTCGTACGGGCCGCCTCGCGACCGTCCGGAACGCCGCGACAACCTGCGGGACCGTGAGGGGAACGCCCCCAAGCACGACGACCCGATCCTGCCCGACGACGTCACCGGTGAGGAACTGGACGTCGACGCGCGCGTCGAGCTGCGCACCCTGCCCAAGGACCTCGCCAGTCGGGTCGCGCGCCATCTGGTGATGGCGGGCCGCCTGGCCGAGGACGACCCGGCGACCGCCTACCGGCACGCGCGGGCGGCACGGCGTCTGGCCTCCAGGGTCGGCATCGTGCGCGAGGCGGCCGGGCTCGCCGCTTACCACACGGGCGAATGGGCCGATGCGCTCGCCGAACTGCGCGCCGCGCGCCGGCTCGGTGCGGGCGAGGACTCCTACCTGCCGGTCATGGCGGACTGCGAGCGCGGCCTGGGCCGCCCGGAACGCGCCCTGGACGTGGTGAAGGCCCCTGAGGCCAACAAGCTCGACCCGATGGGCCGCGTCGAACTGCGCATCGTCGAGTCCGGCGCGCGCAGGGACCTGGGCCAGTTCGACGCCGCGGTGGTCGCGTTGCAGGTCCCCGAACTGCGGGACAAGCGGTTGCGCCCCTGGTCGGCCCGGTTGTTCTATGCCTACGCCGACGCGCTCATCGACGCGGACCGCGCGGAGGAGGCGTCCGACTGGTTCGCCAAGGCCGCCGCCGCCGACCGCGACGGGGAGACCGACGCCGCCGAGCGCTACGCGGAGCTCGAGGGCCTGGACATCGTCGACACCGAGGAGGGCGACGGCGACGCCGAGGACCTCGCGTTCGGTTCCGCGGCAGAGGCCGAGGCGCTGAACGCCGCCGCACATGAGGCGGTGGCGGCTTCTGAGGTCGTCCAGGACGCGGTGGCGGAGCCTGCGCCTCCTCCGGTCCCGGAGGAGGCTCCCGAGGACGCTCAGGCCAATTCAGAGGCCGTCGCAGGCCCGCAGGGCGCCCTTGAGCCCATCGTGGACGTGGAGGGTCCCGGGGTGGACGAGGCCGGGCCCGAGGCGGCGGCCGTCGACGAGACGAAGGACGAGGCCGAGAGCGGCGACGCGACGGCGATCGAGTTCAAGGCCGCACCCTCGGAGACGGCGTCCGCGGACGAGGCGGAGACGCCGGCCGAGGGAGTCGCCGAGCCCGGCCCGGCGGAAACCGCCGAGGTCTCCCCAGAGGCCACGGTGCTCTTCCTCGAGCCCACGCGGGCCGACGAGGCACACGGGGATCACGAAGACGAGGACGAGGACGAGGAGCGGGGCTTCCGGCCGGAGTGATCCGAGCTCTGCCGGAGCCCTTGACGGGGCGGGCTTTTCACCGGATATTCACAAGATCGTGCCGTTCGGGGGGCCACGGATTCGTCCGGTGGCGATCCACTCCATCACGATCCGGAGTGACCCTGTGAGGAGCGCCATGCCCCTGAACCGACGCACCTTCCTGCGCGCGACGGCGGTCGCGAGCGGAACGACCGCCTTCTCCGGCGCGCTGTGGCAGGACGCGCTCGCCGGGCCCGCACAACCCGGGCCCGGCCCGTACGGGCCGTTGCAGGCCGCCGATGCCAATGGCCTGCAACTGCCCGCCGGGTTCACCGGCAGGGTCGTCGCGCGGTCCATGCAGCGTGTCGAGGGCACGCGCCACACCTGGCACCCGGCGCCGGACGGAGGCGCGTGCTTCCCCGACGGCGACGGCTGGATCTATGTCAGCAACAGTGAGGTCCCGGTGGTGGGCGGAGTGTCCGCCGTGCGCTTCGACGCCACCGGCAAGGTCACCTCGGCGTACCGGATCCTGAACGGGACGACCCTCAACTGTGCGGGAGGCGCCACCCCCTGGGGGACGTGGCTGTCGTGCGAGGAGCACGACTTCGGCCTCGTCTACGAGACCGACCCGCGTGGTGAGAAGGCCGCGCGACCTCGTCCGGCCATGGGGCGCTTCAAGCACGAGGCCGCGGCCTGTGACCCTGACCGCAGGGTCGTCTACCTCACCGAGGACCAGTCGGATGGGTGCTTCTATCGGTTCCGGCCGAAGACCTGGGGCACGCTGGACGGGGGGCTTCTGGAGGTGCTCGTCGGCACGGGACTCGGCCCCGTCCGATGGGAGCCGGTCCCGAATCCGCAGTTGTGGGTCACGCCGACCCGCTCCCAGGTCTCCGGCGCCATGCACTTCAAGGGCGGCGAAGGCTGCTACTACGCCCGGGGCGTCTGTTACTTCACCACCAAGGGCGACAACCGGGTCTGGGCGTACGACGCCGGCGCCGAACGGCTCGACCTGGCCTATGACGATGACCTGGTCACTGAGGGAGAAGCGCCATTGCACGGCGTCGACAACCTCACCGGAACCTCCTCCGGAGACCTCTACGTCGCCGAGGACGGCGACAACATGGAGATCAACATGATCACCCCGGACGGGGTGGTCGCCCCCTTCCTGCGCGTCACCGGACACGATGAGTCGGAGATCACCGGCCCCGCGTTCTCCCCGGACGGACGGCGTCTGTACTTCTCCTCGCAGCGCGGGAAGAGCGGCTTCGTCGCCGGCACTGACGGGCACACCTTCGAAGTGGCCGGGCCGTTCCGCCGCTGAGGACGGTCACTCGTTCCAGTTCAACGCGTGCATGATGCCGGCGACGTTGCTCTGCGTGCTGCTGAGCAGTTCGTACTTGGCGGCGAGCTCCGGGTCGATGCCGTCGCTGGTGACGGCGTACCGCTCCTTCGTCCGTTCCACGACCGCGGCTACGGCGTGGTCGAGGTCCATGCCCTCGTCACGGGCGTTCCGCACGGTGTCGACCCAGATCTTCAGTTCCTCGGCGGACCGGTCCAGCGTGTCCGCCACCTCCGCGACCGGTCCGTAGTGCGCGAACAGCAGTCGTTGTGGTTGCAGGGCCCGGAACCGGTCGAGCGACTTGAGGGCGGTGTCCAGGTCGAAGTCCGGTGGCGGCGTCGCGGGCTTCACGTCCGCGGTCTCGGGAATGTAGATTCCCGCCGCGTCCCCCACGTAAAGGTCGCCTGTCTGGGAGTCCACCAGTCCCACATGGTGCTTGGCGTGCCCCGGCGAGTAGTGCGATTCCAGCCGCCGTCCGCCGCCGAGGTCGATGACGCCGACGTCCTCCACGGCCCGGATCCGTTGCGCGTCCGTCGGCTTCAGTTCACCGAAGAGGGTGTCGAGGCGGTCCCCGAACACCATGCGCGCGCTGCGCATCAGCCGTTCTGGGCTCGCCAGGTGCCGTGCGCCCTTCTCGTGGGCCACCACTTCGGCGCCCGGGTACATCTCGGCGATGTCGCCGACCCCGCCCGCGTGGTCCAGGTGGATGTGCGTCACCACCACGGTCGCCAGGTCGGCCGGCCCCACCCCCAGCTCGGTCAGCGCCTGCCGCACCACCGGCGCCGACCCCGCGGTGCCCGGCTCCACCAGGCAGGGGCGGTCGGAGAGGATCAGGTAGCCGGCGGTGATCCCGGAGTACCCGGCCATGCGCGTGTCGATCTCGTACACGTCGCCGCCGAGAGGCGTGATCGTGGTGGAGGTGTCCATAAGAAAGATCATCTCTTCTCGGGTGGAGAGTTATCCACAGGTTGGCGAAGGACTTTCGCTCCGGTGCCCGGGTGCCGCAGGCTGGATCCATGCCCGGTCGAAAGGAGCAGATCATGGTCTGTCCGCACCTCAACTCCGTCCACCTGCTCGGCAGGCTCGCCGGCGACCCGGTCCGCCGTGCCCCTCCGGCGGGCGGTGAGGTCTCCTGGTGGAGGCTCACCGTCGACCGTCCGCACGAGGGGGGCGGACGGTACGCGTCCGACACGTTCACCTGCGCGAGCCTCGACCCCGGGATCGGCGCCGAGTCGCCCCACTGGCGGGCCGGTGACCTGATCGAGGTCTGCGGCGCGCTCCGCGGCGGCGGAACCCCCGACGGGCTCGGGGTGGGCGGTTGCGAGATCGAGGTCCACGAGGCCGTCCTGGTGGCCGTGGCCCCCGCCAGACCGGCCGGCCGGCCGGATCACCTGGATCACCCGGGAGATCTGGGGGCGCGGGGACGGCGGACGCGAGTGCCGAATCGGGGACCGGAGTCGGGGGCAGGTGGTGAGGGGGCAGGCGGAGAGGCATTAGAGACGAGGGTCAGGTGGTGAGACGGGCGGAGGCGTGCAGGTCGTCGAAGATGAGCTGGTCGACCGGGGAGACGCGAGGGCGGTCGGCGTAGGTCAGCCAGGCGATCTCCGCGATCTCGTTCGCGGGGGCGAGGGTGCCGGTGAAGCCGCCGGTGTAGCAGGTCATCCGCACGGTGACGTCATCGGCGCGGCCGTGCGCCCGGGCCTCATAGATCCCCAGGCGGGCGACCGTCCCGGCGAGGACGGTGACGGTCAGCTCCTCGTCAACCTCCCGGAGCAGCGTCTCGATGTCGCTCTCGCCGGGCTCCCGCTTGCCGCCGGGAAGGTAGAACGCGTCCTTGCCGTGCGAGCGGGTGCTGAGGATCTTTCCGTCCTCCAGGTGCACCCAGGCCACCTTGTCGATGAGTTTCGTCACCGTCGTCGCTCCTGATCCTGGTCGTGGTCGGGGGTCTGCGGGCTCTGCGGAAGGAGCCGTTCGAATGGAGCCATTGAGGAAGGGGAGATCTCCCCGAGCGCCGTCAGGGGCCCTCGAGGAGGCGCAGCACCAGGCCGGTGCGCGGTTTGGGGCCGAACGAGGTGGACTTGCGCGGGACGCGTTCGCCCTCGCCGGCGATGGCGAGCACGTCCTCGACCTTGAGCGGATTGAGCAGGACGGCCGTGCCGCCGGTGCGCCGGGCCCGATCGACGGCCGCGGCCGGGTCGTCGTGCACGACCTCGACGCTGTGCTCGTCCTCGGGGATGTTCCAGAGGCCGGCGATGAGGAGGTGGTCCAGGACCGCCGTGTCCAGCCCTCGCCAGCGGGCGGAATGCTCGGCGGGCATCGCCTGCTCCAGCCGGCCCGGGTCAGGGTCGGTCAGCAGGTGCAGCGAGCCGCTCCCACCCAGCAGGAACGCCGGTCCCTCGGCGGCGGCGAGCGCCTTCGTGGCGGCGGCCAGGCCGGCCATCTCGGTGACGCGGAAGACGGTGCCGGCGCGGTCCAGCGCCGTGGTGGGCGGCAGGCCCGGGAGCACGCGGTGGATGGCGCCCAGCCGGGGCGGGTAGCGGGTCGAGTCGACCAGCAGCGCCAGGCCCTGGTCCCAGGGGCCGGGGCCGTCCCCGGCGGCGTGATGGCGGGCCTGGAGGGCGCGGTACGTCGCGTAGCGGTGATGCCCGTCGGCGATGAGCGCCTGCCGGTCGCGCAGATCCGCGGCGATCCGGTCGTGCAGGCCGGGGTCGGTGATCTGCCAGAGGCGATGGGTCAGCCCGTCGTCGGCGTGGAACTCCAGCAGCGGCGTTGCGGCGGCGGCCTCGTCGACGATCCGGGCGGCGTCCCCGCCCCCTTCGTAGACGAGGAAGATCGGCTCCAGGTTCGCGCGGGCCGCCGACATCAGGGCCAGCCTGTCGCGGACGGGTCCGGGGAAGACGTTCTCGTGGGGGAGGACGACGGCGTCGGCCTCTGCGCGCAGCCCGAGCCCGCCGATGAGCCCACGCTGCCGCACCTGGCCCCGCTCGGCCGCCTCGTACACGTACAGGGCCGGCTCGGCGTCGGTGGCGAGCGCGCCCTCGGCCAGCCAGCGCCGGAGCGTCTCGCCCGCCTCGCGGTACCCCTGCTCGGCGGGGCGCGGCAGGATGAGGCGGACCACGTTGTGGCCACCGCTGGCCAGCAGCCGCCGGACGGCGTCGTCGTCGATCAGGTCGTAGGGCGGCGTGGTGACCGAGGCGAGGTCCCCGGCGACGTCCGGGACGAAGCGGACACCGCGGAAGGGCGCCAGCACGAGGCCGTCCTCGGCCCGCGGCCCCGATGCGCCGAAGACCCAGGCGCTGAACTCCTCAGGCCCGAGCTCGGAGGGGAGGTCGTCGTCCACTGTGGGCATGGTAATCACCGGCGGGCGGTCATGTGACGGCCGGGTACCGTCGTGGTGATCGTAGTCCGAGGGGAGGTCCACATGAGTGTTCAAGAACCTGGACGAGCGGAGGATTCCCCGTGCGGGCATCCCTCCGCGCGCGGTGCGGTCCCGTCCTCGGAGGGTGACCGTCCCACAGGCGGAGCACTCCTCCTCCCGGGCAGCGCGCTCCCCAGCCGGCCGTGGGCTGGGAGTTCCCCCGTCGGGAGTGCTGCCTCGGCCGCGGCGGGGAGTGCTGCGAACGGCGCCACGGGCGGTGGTGCGGGCGGTGCCACGGGCGGTGGTGCGGGGAGTGGGCGCCTGCCTGCGCGGCAAGTGCTCTTGTTCGCGCCGAACAGATCGCTGGGTGAGGAATCGTCCAGATGAGGAGAATCCCGCCGGGTGGACAGGGCGTCCTTCTGTGCCGGGTCAGGGGCTACAAGGGTGGAGGCGTTGTGCCGGAGGGCGGTGTGTACGAGTGGTACACGCGGGGACTTGAGCTGCTCGGGTCCGGTAGTGCTGCGGCTGCGCTTCAGTTGCTGATCCGGGCGGCCGAGGCTGAGCCGGGTTCGCTCAGCATCCGGGAGGCGCTGGCTCGTGCGCAGTTCGGGACGCGGCGGTTCGCCGAGGCGGCCGAGAGCTTCCGGCTGATTGTTCGGGAGGAGCCGGCAGAGGACTACGCGCTGTTCGGGCTCGGGCTCTCGCTGAGCCGGATGGGCGAGTTCGAGGAGGCGGTCGAGCATTTGGCGCTCGCCGTGGCCATGCGCCCCGACAACAAGGACTACGCCAACGCCCTCCGGCATGTGCGCGCCATCCTCGGCGCCCGCCGGTGACGGCCGGCGACACGACGAGTAGCGATGGGAGCCCGATGAAGGCTTGCGACAGGCCCTTGAGCGAGGCGTACGACGTCGCCCTGCTCGACCTCGACGGCGTCGTCTACATCGGCCACCGCCCGGTGCCCGCGGCGGCGGAGTCGCTCGCCAAGGCGCGGGCGGCGGGGCAGCGGCTGGCGTTCGTCACCAACAACGCCTCCCGCACGCCCTCCGCGGTGGCGGCCCTGCTCAGCGACGTGGGCGTCCCCGCGACCGCCGAGGACGTGGTGACCTCGGCGCAGGCGGCGGCCCGCCTGCTCGCCGAGCGGCTCCCCGCCGGGGCGGCGGTGCTCGTGGTGGGCGGCATGGGCCTCAGGCAGGCCCTGTACGCCCGGGGGCTGCGGCCGGTCTCCACCGCGTCCGAGCGGCCGGCGGCCGTCGTGCAGGGGTTCACCCCCGGGCTGTCGTACGGGCTCATCGCCGAGGGCGCCCGGGCGGTGGCCCAAGGCGCGCTGTTCGTCGGATCCAACGGTGACCTCACCCTTCCCGGTGGGGACGGTCCGCCGCTCCCGGGCAACGGGTCGCTGCTCCAGGTCATCACGTCCGCCACCGGGACGGCCCCGATCCTCGCCGGCAAGCCGGAGCGCCCTCTGCACCACGAGTCGATCCTCCGCACCGGGGCGCGCCGCCCGCTGGTCGTGGGCGACCGGCTCGACACCGACATCGAGGGCGCGCACAACGGCGGCGCGGACAGCCTGCTGGTGTTCACCGGCGTGACCGATCCCGCGGCCCTGCTGACCGCCGGGCCGCGGCACCGCCCGACCTACCTGGCGCCCGACCTGACCGGGCTGCTCGTCCCCCACCCTGAAGTCCGCTGGGACGGCGACCGCTACCTGTGCGGGGGCTGGACCGCCGTGCCGGGCGGACGGATCGAGCTCAGGGGGGCCGGTGACCCCTACGACGGCCTGCGCGCGCTGGCCGGTGCCGCGTGGCGTACGGAGGAGCCCGTGACCATGGAGGAGGTGACCGGGGCGCTGGGCCGCCTGGACCTTTGACGCGCGGTCAGAGCAGCTTGCGCAGGCGCAGGAGGTCGAAGAAGCTCGCCTCGATCTTGAGTCGGCCGGTCGCCCACGCCTTGGCCGGGTTCAGCTCGTCGGCGGCCAGGGCGATCAGGTCGGCGGCGCCGACGGTGATGCGCACCTGGGCGGTGCCCGCGTCGGCGGCGGGCTCGAACGGGTCGAGCCCGCCGGCGTGCAGCCGGGTCCGGTAGGCGACTCCGAGGTCGGTGATTTGGCAGCTGATGGTCCGTTCGACCGCGTGCTCGGCGAGCCGGTCGGCGTCGACCTCCGCCAGCCGCCCGGCGATCCGGTCGAGCGCGGCGCGGCAATCGTCCTCGTTCGCCATGGTCAGGCCGTTCCCCGTTCGGTCGACAACGATGTCGTGAAGGGACGGTAGCGTTCTGAGTGAGCCCGAAGCGACCCGCGGCATGCGGTCGGGCTCTTTTCTTGGAGGTGAAGGTGATGTCCGACGAGGCCGCGGCTGAGCCGGTGCGGGTGCCGGTGCCCGCGCCCCAGCGCGAGGCGCCCCCGGCGACCGGGGACCCGCGGGTGGACGCCGCGCTCGGCCGGCTCGCCGAGCTGGCGGGAGCGCCGGTCGCCGCGCATGCGGAGATCTTCGAGGACGTCCACCAGCGGCTCCAGGAGCTGCTGGTCTCGGCCGATCAGGACGAGCCGTCCGCACCCGCGACGGCGGCGGGCCGCCCTGGGCCGCCGCCGAGCCCCGGAGCACAGCCGTTCCCCGGGCGTCCCCCGATTCCCCGGGCCCAGCCTGTTCCCGGGGCCCAGCCTGTTCCCGGGGCCCAGCCTGTCTCGGGGCGTCCGCCGATGCCCGGTGAGCCGCCGGTTCCCAGTGCTCAGTGGGGTTCGGGGCGTTCGTCGGTTCCCGGTGCGCCGGGCGCGCGGTCGTGAGCCGGCGGAGGCTGGACGCCGAGCTGGTGCGGCGGGGGCTGGCCCGGTCCCGGGAGCAGGCCGCCCAGTTGATCGCCGACGGCCGGGTCCGGGTCGGCGGCCAGGTGGCGGGCAAGGCCGCCACCCAGGTCGACATGGGCGCGGCGGTCCTGGTGGAGGAGGCCGATTCGGGCCCCGAGTACGTCTCGCGCGGCGGGCACAAGCTCGCCGGGGCGCTGGAGGCGTTCGGCGGCCTGAAGACCGCGGGGCGGCGGTGCCTCGACGCGGGCGCGTCGACCGGCGGGTTCACCGACGTGCTGCTGCGCGCCGGAGCCGCGCACGTGTACGCCGTCGATGTGGGCTACGGCCAGATCGCGTGGCCGCTGCGCACCGACGACCGGGTCACGGTGCTCGAGCGGGTGAACATCCGCGAGCTTCAACCCGAGATGCTGGGGACGCCGCCGCCGGATCTGGTCGTGGGCGACCTGTCGTTCATCTCGCTGCGGCTGGTGCTCGGCCCGGTCCAGCGCTGCGTGGCCCCGGACGCCGACTACGCCGTGATGGTGAAGCCGCAGTTCGAGGTGGGCAAGGACCGGGTCGGGGCGGGCGGTGTGGTGCGCGAGCCGGAGCTGCGGGCGGAGGCGGTGCGCGGCGTCGCCGGCCATGCTGCGACGCTGGGACTCGGCGTGCTCGGGGTGACGGCGAGCCCGCTGCCCGGCCCGTCGGGCAATGTCGAGTACTTCCTGTGGCTGCGCGCGGGCGCGCCGCACCTGAACGAGGCCGACCTGGCCCAGGCCATCACGGAGGGCCCCCAGTGAGCGAGAGATCGGTGCTGGTCGTCGCGCATACCGGACGGCCGGAGGCGGTCCGCAGCGCCCAGCTGGTCATCGAGCGGCTGAGCGAAGCCGGGATCGCGGTGCGCGTGCTGACCGGAGAGGCCGAGGACATCGGCTGCGGCGGGGTGGAGGCGATGCCCCGGACCGCTGCGGCGGCCGAGGGCGCCGAGGTGGTCATGGTGCTGGGCGGCGACGGGACGCTGCTGCGCGCGGCCGACCTGGCGCGCTCGGCGGGCACCCCGCTGCTCGGCGTCAACCTCGGCCACGTGGGGTTCCTCGCCGAGGCCGAGCGGGAGGACCTGGCCGCGACCGTCGACCGGGTGGTCACCCGCCGCTACGAGGTGGAGGAGCGGATGACCATCGACGTGGTGGTCCGCCGCAACGGGAGCGTGTCGGGCACCACGTGGGCGCTCAACGAGGCGACGGTCGAGAAGGCCGAGCGGGAGCGGATGCTGGAGGTCGTCGCCGAGATCGACGGCCGTCCGCTGTCGAACTGGGGCTGCGACGGTGTGGTGTGCGCCACCCCGACCGGTTCCACCGCGTACGCGTTCTCGGCGGGCGGGCCGGTGGTGTGGCCGGAGGTCGAGGCGATGCTGGTCGTCCCGATCAGCGCGCACTCGCTGTTCTCGCGGCCCCTGGTGGTGTCGCCGCGTTCGGTGGTGGCGGTCGAGGTGCTGCCGGGCACCCCGCGCGCGGTGCTGTGGTGCGACGGCCGCCGCACGCTCGACCTGCCCCCGGGCGCGCGCGTCGAGGTGCGCAGGGGGGCCGAGCCGGTCCGGCTCGCGCGCCTGCACCTGACCCCGTTCACCGACCGGCTGGTCACCAAGTTCGGGCTTCCCGTCACCGGATGGCGCGGCCGGGTTCGCCAGCCCGCCGTCCCGTCCGCGCCGGGAGAGGACGCGCAGGTGGAGGGGATCCCCGTCACCGGGGGAGGGGGAGCGCCCGCGTCCGGCGGGGCAGCCTGATCCGGACGAGGGCGGTAATCTCACCTGCGAGGCGCTGAACCGGGATCGTTTGCGAGGGGTTGTGACGCTGGTGCGTCCGATGGTCGATGAGGTGCGGATCCAGGGCCTCGGAGTGATCGACGAGGCCGTGCTCGATCTGTCCCCGGGCTTCAATGTCGTGACCGGCGAGACCGGGGCCGGCAAGACGATGGTGGTCACCAGCCTGGGCCTGCTGTTCGGCGGCCGTGCCGACCCGCAGCGGGTCCGGCCGGGCGCGCCGCGCGCCCACGTGGAGGGCCGGATCGTGGTCGATCCGGGGAGCCGGGTGGTCGAGCGGGTCGAGGAGGCCGGCGGCCTGCTGGACGACGGCGCGCTGATCATCACCCGCTCGGTGTCGGCCGAGGGCCGCTCCCGGGCGTTCCTGGGCGGCCGGTCGGTCCCGGTGAGCCTGCTGATCAACCTGGCCGACGACCTGGTGGCCGTGCACGGGCAGTCCGACCAGCAGCGGCTGTTGCAGGCGACGCGGCAGCGCGGCGCGCTCGACCGCTACGCGGGCGGGGAGCTGACCAAGCCGATGAGCGCCTACACCCGCGCCTACCAGCGGCACCGCCAGGTCGGCGCGCTGCTCGAGGAGCTCACCACCCGGTCGCGCGAACGCGCCCAGGAGGCCGAGCACCTGCGCTTCGGCCTGGAGGAGATCGAGAAGGCCGACCCCAAGCCGGGCGAGGACGCCGCGCTGGCCGCCGAGTCCGAGCGTCTCGGCCACGCGGACGCGCTGCGCGGCGCCGCCGACGCGGCGCACGAGTCGCTGCTCGGCGACCCGGCCGCGGCGTTCGAGGCGGCGAACGTGGTGAGCCTGCTCGGCACGGCCCGCAACGCGCTGGAGGCCGTCCGCGAGCACGACCCCGAGCTGGCCGGCCTCGCCGACCGGCTCGCCGAGGCCGGCTACCTGGTCTCGGACGTCTCGACCGACCTGGCGTCCTACGCCGAGTCGGTCGACGCCGATCCCGCGCTGCTGGCCGCCGCTCAGGAACGCCGCGCCGTGCTGACCTCGCTGACCCGCAAGTACGGCGAGACGCTCGACGAGGTGCTGGAGTGGGCGCGGCGGTCCGCGGCGCGGCTGACCGAGCTGGAGGGCGACGATGGCCGCATCGAGGAGCTGACCGCCGAGCACGCCGAGCTCACCGACCGGCTGGCCGCCGAGGCCGCCGAGCTGACGGCGGTCCGGGGCCGCGCCGCCGAGCGGTTCTCCGCCGCCGTCACCGCCGAGCTGACGGCGCTGGCGATGCCGCACGCGCGGGTCGAGGTCACGGTGACCCAGGCGGGCGGGTACGGCCCGCACGGCGCCGACGAGGTGGAGGTGCGGCTTGCCCCGCACCCCGGCTCACCGCCGCTGGCGCTGCACAAGGGCGCGTCGGGCGGCGAGCTGTCGCGGGTGATGCTGGCGATCGAGGTGGTCTTCGCCGGCGCCGACCCGGTGCCCACGTTCGTGTTCGACGAGGTCGACGCGGGCGTCGGGGGCAAGGCCGCGGTGGAGATCGGGCGGCGGCTGTCCCGGCTGGCCCGCAACGCGCAGGTGATCGTGGTCACCCACCTCCCGCAGGTGGCCGCGTTCGCCGACCAGCACCTGCTGGTGGAGAAGTCCGACGACGGCACCGTCACCAGCAGCGGCGTGACCGCCCTCGACCGGGAGGGCCGGGTGCGGGAGCTGTCCCGGATGCTGGCCGGCATGGAGGACTCCGAGCTCGGCCGGGCGCACGCCGAGGAGCTCCTGGAGCTCGCCGCCGAGGAACGGTGAGGCCGGGGGCGCCGGCGTTCCCGCCGGTGCGCCCCGGCCCGTCCCGGCGCCCCCCGACCGACGGTGGGCCGGCACGACCCGAGCGAAGCGTCCCGATGCGACAGAGAGTGACGCCCCGCCCGCCGCCGTTGCCGGTGTCACCCCTCGCGCTCTGGCAGGATGGCAAGCGATGAACGACCCGTCTCCGATCACCGAACGGCGCGCCCGGCTCGCACAGCGACTGCCGCGGCGCGTGCTCGCGCTGGGCAGGGGCCGTGACGAGGGCCGGCCGGGGGTCAGCGCCACGGTGCGGCTCGACCGCCGCACCAAGGACCTGACCAAGCGGCTCCAGCCCGGCGACGTCGCGGTGATCGACCACGTCGACCTCGACCGGGTCAGCGCCGAGGCGCTGGTGTCCTGCGCGGTGGGCGCGGTGGTCAACGTCGCGCCGAGCATCTCGGGCCGCTATCCGAACCTCGGCCCGCAGATCCTGCTCGACGCCGGCATCCCGCTGGTCGACGACGTCGGCCCGGAGATCTTCGCCAAGCTGGCCGAGGGCGAGCAGGTCCGCGTCGAGGGGCCGGCGGTGCACCGCGGCGAGGACGTGGTGGCCAAGGGCACCGCGCAGACGGCCGAGTCCGTCGAGACCGCGCTGGTCGAGGCCAAGGCGGGGCTGGCGCACCAGCTCGAGGCGTTCGTCGCCAACACGATGGAGTACGTCAAGCGCGAGCGCGACCTGCTCATCGACGGCGTCGGCGTCCCGGACGTGGAGACCAGGATCGACGGCCGGCACGCGCTGATCGTGGTGCGCGGCTACCACTACCGCGAGGACATCGCCACGCTGCGCCCCTACATCCGCGAGTACCGGCCGGTGCTGATCGGGGTGGACGGCGGGGCCGACGCGCTGCTGGAGGCCGGCTACCGCCCCGACATGATCGTGGGCGACATGGACTCGGTCTCCGACGACGCGCTGACCTGCGGGGCCGAGATCGTCGTGCACGCCTACCGGGACGGGCGGGCACCCGGGCTCAAGCGGGTGCACGAGCTCGGCCGGGAGGCGGTGGTGTTCCCCGCCACCGCCACCAGCGAGGACATCGCGATGCTGCTCGCCGACGACAAGGGCGCCACGCTCATCGTCGCGGTCGGCACGCACGCCAACATGGTGGAGTTCCTCGACAAGGGCCGGGCCGGGATGGCCAGCACGTTCCTCACCCGGCTGCGGGTGGGCAGCAAGCTCGTCGACGCCAAGGGGGTGAGCCGGCTCTACCGCAGCCGGATCTCCACCTGGTCGCTGCTGTTCCTGGTCCTCGGCGCGTTCGTCGCCATCACCACCGCCGTGTTCATGTCACCGGCGGGGGACGTCATCCGTCCCCTGCTGGCCGACCGCTGGCACGCCTTCCTCTTCTGGCTGACCGGACTCTTCACGTGATCGATTTCCGATACCACCTCGTCTCCATCGTCGCGATCTTCCTCGCGCTGGCGCTCGGCATCGTGCTGGGGTCCACGACCCTGTCCGGCTCGGTGACCGACACGCTGCGCAGGCAGGCGAGCGCGGCGGCCAAGAGCGCCAACGACGCGCGCCAGCAGCAGCGGCAGATGCAGCACCAGATCGACGGCGAGGAGCGGTTCGCCGGGGGGCTCGCCCCGCAGATCGTCGCCGACCGGCTGAAGGGCCAGTCCGTGGTCGTCATCGAGACCCCGGGCGCGAGCAACGACAGCATCGAGCAGGTCAGCGAGCTGGCCAAGAACGCCGGCGCCGCGGTCACCGGCCGCGTCACCGTGCAGAAGAAGTTCCTCGACGACGACCAGGTCGAGACCGTCGACGAGCTCGCCGCCCGGCTCAAGCCCGAGGACCTGGACCTGCCCGGCACCGCCGGCGCCTACGAGAAGGCGGGCGCGGTGCTCGCGAGCGCCATCGTCACCCGCGACGCCGCCAAGAGCGGACGCGAGGACGCCACCGGCGGCGCCGTCCTGAACGGCTTCAGGCAGGCCGGGTACGTCACCACCAGCGGCAAGCCCGGCCAGCACGCCACGCTCGCGGTGGTGATCGCGCCGTCCGCGCCGTACGGCGAGGGCGGCGAGGTCGACAACAAGGCGCTGATCTCTCTGGCCACCGCCCTGGACGCCGCCGATCGCGGTACCGTCGTCGGTGGCCCGTTCACCGCCGCTCAGGAGGGCGGGCTGATCAAGGCGCTGCGCGACTCCGACGCCGAGAAGTCGGTCTCCACCGGTGACATGGTGGACACCGCCTCGGGCCGGGTGGTGACGATCCTGGCGTTGCAGAACGAGCTGAGCGGCAAGTCCGGGCACTACGGGATCGGCTCGGGCGTCGGCGGTTACCTGCCCTCGCCCGCGCCCACGGCGGGGAAGAACGGATGACCTCGATGAACCGACGCATCGCTTCCGGCTCGGCCAGGGGAGCGCGCCTGCTGGCCGGCACCGCGCTCGGCGCCGTCGCCGCACGAGCGGCCTACACCGCGCTGACGCGGCGTCCGCCCGGGTTCAACGGCCTGGGCGGCGACGAGGCGTGGGGCCGCACCAACCACCGCGGCGAGCCCGTCACGCTGCTGGAGGGGCCCGCGTTCGTCGCGGGCGCCGCGGCGGGCGGGCTGCTGGCCCCCGGCCTCGGCGGCGGCCGGACGCGCGCCGCCGCGCTGCTGGCCGGGGTGGGCTCCGGCGTCCTCGGCGGCTACGACGACCTGGCCGGTTCGGCGTCGTCGCGCGGGTTCAAGGGGCATCTCGGCGCACTGGCCCGCGGCGAGGTCACCAGCGGCGCGGTGAAGATCCTCGGCATCGGCGCGACCGGCCTGGCCGCCGCGGCGGTGGCCGGGTCGCCCGCCCCGACCCGCGCCGGCCGCGGGTTCGACACCCTGGTCAACGGCGCGATCGTGGCCGGCGGCGCCAACCTGATGAACCTGTTCGACCTGCGCCCCGGCCGGGCGATCAAGGTCGGGCTGATCACCGGAGTTCCGCTGGCGCTGGCCGCGCGCGGCCCGGCCGTGGCCGCCGCGCCGCTCGGCGCCGCCGCGGCGCTGCTCCCCGAAGACCTCGCCGAGCGGGCGATGCTCGGCGACACCGGGTCCAACGCGCTCGGCGCGCTGCTCGGCCTGGCCGCCACCCGGTTGGGCCGCGGCCCGCGGCTGGCGGTGCTCGCCGGCCTGGTCGGCCTCAACGCCGCCAGCGAGTTCGTCAGCTTCACCAAGGTGATCGCGCGCACTCCGGCGCTGAACCGGATCGACATGCTGGGCCGCCGCCCGGTCGCCGCCCCGGTCCCGGTCCCGGACGCCTCCGTCGGCGTCCCCTCGGGGGGCGCCGCCTCCGTGCCGCGGCAGCAGGGCGCGGCCGAGAGCAGCGTCGCGAACGACCCCGCGTCCTGAGAGCCCCGCTTCCCGGCCCGGACGGTCCGGTCACCCCGCCGCCCCGTCCGGCAGCCCCGTCCGGGAGCCCCGCGCCTCCGCTTCTGCGACGCACCGACGATCCCGTGAGCCAGATCCTGTGCCCCGACCCCTGTGCCCCGACCCCTGTGCCCCGACCCCTGTGCCCCGACCCCTGTGCCCGACCCCTGTGCCCGACCCCTGTGAGCCGACCACTGTGAGCCGACCACTGTGACACCGAGCCTCCGCCGCCTCACCGGCGGTCTCGCGGGCGCGGCCCTGGTCATCGGGGTCATCACCGTCCTGTCGCGGCTGGCCGGGTTCGGGCGCACCTACGTCTTCTCGCAGACCGTCACCACGTCCTGCCTCAGCCAGGCGTACTTCACCGCCACTCAGTTCCCCAGCATCGTGTACGAGATCGTCGCGGGCGGCGCGCTGGCCAGCATGGTCGTGCCGGTGCTGGCCGGCCCGGCCGAACGCGGCGACCGCGAGCAGGTGCGCCGGATCGCCTCGGCGCTGCTGACCTGGATCGCGCTGCTGATGGTGCCGCTGTCGCTGCTGATCGCGCTGGCGTCCCGGCCGATCATGGAACTGCTGGTCGGCGCGGACCTCAACGGCTGCTCCCGGTCCGACATCGTCACGGTCGGCGGCGACATGCTGGCGGTCATGGCGCCGCAGATGATCATGTACGGGCTGGCCGTCGTCCTGTACGGGCTGCTCCAGTCGCACCGGCGGTTCGTCGCGCCCGCGCTGGCGCCGCTGATGTCCAGCCTGGTGGTGATCGGCGCCTACGTGGTGTTCGCGCCGCTCGGCCGCGGTTTCGAGAACGACCTGGCCGGGCTGCCGCTGGACGCCGAGCTGACGCTGTCGGCCGGCACCGCGCTCGGCGGGGTGGCGATGGCGGCCACCGCCGGGGTCGCGGCGTGGCGGCTGAGGCTCGGGCTGCGGCCCACGCTGCGCTTCCCCGACGGGGTGGCGCGGCACGTGCGGCGGCTCGCGGTCGCCGGCCTCGCCACGGTCGCGGCGCAGCAGCTCTCGGCGCTGCTGGTGGTGCGGCTGAGCTATCAGGGCACGGACGGCGCCCTCGCCAACTACCAGTACGCCTGGGCGATCTACCTGCTGCCGTGGGCGATCCTGGCGGTGCCCATCGCGACCAGCGCGTTCCCCATGCTGTCGGCGCGCACCGGCGCGGCCGACGCGGCGGAGTTCGACCGGATCACCGCTTCGACGACGCGCGCGGTGATCCTGGTGTCGTGCGCGGGCGCCGGCGTGCTGGCGGCGGTCGCCTCGCCGGTCGCGGTGGTGTTCAACCCCGGCAGTGCCGGGCAGCAGGAGGTGCTGGGCCGGGCGGTGCTCGCGTTCGCGCCGGGGCTGCTCGGATACGGCCTGGTGGCGCATCTCGGCCGCGTCCTGTACGCCTGCCACCGTGGCAGGATGGGGGCGCTCGCCGTCGTCGCGGGGTGGCTCGTGGTGATGGGCGCCGACCTGGCGCTGGTGTTCTGGGTCGACCGGAGGTGGGTGGTCGCGGCGCTCGGGTTCGGCAACGCGACCGGCATGACCGTGGCCGGGATCCTGCTGCTGGCGACGCTCGTCCGGGCCAGGGGGCGGGCGGCGGTGCGCGGAGTGCCGCGCGTTCTGGCGGCCGCGCTCGCCGGGGCCGCCGCGGGCGGGGCCGCGGGCCACGCCACCGCGGCGGTGCTCGGGACGGGCGGCCAGGTCCGCACCATGGGCGTCGGCCTGCTCGCCGCGGTGATCGCCGGAGCGGTGTTCCTCACGATCGTGTTCGTGGTCGACGGCCGTGACCTGCGGGCCGTCCTCAGCCGGAAGGTCACGCGAAATGTCTGAACGGGAGATGCCGGAGACCGCCATGGACGGCCTGCGCGTCGCGATAGTGCTCGGCACCAGCGCCGGCGGGGTCGGCCGGCACGTGCGCTCGGTCGCCGCCGGGCTGGCCGGACGGGGCGCGCGGGTGATGGTCTGCGGGCCGGCCGCGACCGAGGAGCTCTTCGGCTTCGCCGCCGCGGGCGCGCGCTTCGCCGAGGTCGACCTCGCCGACCGGCCGCGGCCGGTGCACGACGCCAGGGCGGTCGCGCGGCTCCGCACGCTGCTGCGGGACGCCGACGTCGTCCACGCGCACGGGCTGCGCGCCGGGGCCCTGACGGTCACGGCCTGCGCCCGGCTGGCCCCCGGGCCGCTGCGGTTCTCGCGCGGCGGCCCGCCGATCGTGGTGACGCTGCACAACGCCGTCATCGCCGGGGGGCGCACCGCCGCCGTCTATGGCGCCCTCGAACGCCTCGTCGCGCGCGGCGCGGGCCGGGTCCTCGGCGTCTCGCCCGACCTGGAGGAGCGGATGCGCGAGCTCGGCGCCCGCTCGGTCGGGCGCGCACTGGTCCCGGCGCCCGCGCCGGGCGCGCAGCCGGGCCCGGCGGTCCGCGCCGACCTCCGCGCCGAGCTGGGCGTGGGCGACCGGCCGCTCATCCTCACCGTCGGCCGGCTGGCCGACCAGAAGGGGCTGCCGACGCTGCTGGACGCCGCGAAGACGTGGGGCGGGCGCACCCCGCCGCCGCTCGTCGCGATCGTGGGGGACGGGCCGCTGGAGGGCGAGCTGCGTGCGCGGATCGACGCGGAGGGGCTCCCGGTGCGGCTGCTCGGACGGCGCGCCGACGTCCCCGAGCTGCTCGCCGCCGCCGACATCGCGGTGGTGCCGAGCGTGTGGGAGGGGCAGCCGCTCATCGTCCAGGAGATCCTGCGCGCCGGACGGCCCCTGGTCGCCACCCGTGTGGGCGGGATCCCGCAGCTCGTCGGAACGGGCCGGCCGATTGGTGACGGCGCCGGCGGCGGGACGGGCGACGGCGCGGGCACGGCGGGCAGTGGGGGTGGCGAACCCGGCGCGTCCCTGCTGCACGGACCCGAGAGCGAGGCCGCGCTGCTGGTTCCGCAGGGCGACGCCGGGGCACTGGAGCGGGCGGTGAGCCGCGTCCTGGACGATCCGGCGCTGGCCGTGCGGCTCGGTGCCGCCGCCGCGCAGCGGGCCGCCGCGCTGCCCACCGAGGACGACGCCGTCGAGCAGCTCGCGGGCCTGTACACCGAGCTGCGCAGCGGCGCCTAGCGGGCTTCCGGGCGCGGCGCCCTGGTGCCCGGTTCGTGCGCTGATGCGCAAAGTCGGCGAATCATGGAACGGGTCGCGGCGGTCTCCCGTTTAAGGAGGCAGTGGAGGGGAGTATCCCCGCGCGTTGGTCTCGTCAGCACGGCCGGTCCGCACCGGCCCGGGACCTTCGGCCCGTACCGGTTCCAGGGCGGGAGAGACCTCCGGCGCCCACAACCGTCCGCCGAAGGTTTCACATGCACGTATCACCCCTGGTCTGGGCCCTGACCCTGGCCGGCATCCTCGCCGTCATCGCCGTCGACCTGTTCGTCATCCATCGCGGTGACACCAGAGAGTTCACCGCCCGCCGGGCCGCCTTCTGGACGGTCGTCTACGTCGGCCTCGCCGTGCTGTTCGGCCTCGGCGTGTGGGCCTTCGCCGGCGGGGAGTACGCCGCCCAGTACTTCGGCGGGTTCGTCACCGAGAAGAGCCTCAGCGTCGACAACCTCTTCGTCTTCATGGTGATCCTCACCCGGTTCGCGGTGCCCAAGCACGCGCAGCACACCGTGCTGATGGCCGGGATCGTGATCGCGCTGGTGCTGCGCGGCGCGTTCATCGCGGTCGGCGCGGCGGCCATCGCCAACTTCACCTGGGTGTTCTTCATCTTCGGCGGCTTCCTCATGTGGACCGCCTACGGGCTGGTGCGCGGCGGTGGCGAGTCGGAGGAGGTCAAGGAGAACGTCCTGCTGCGCTGGGCCAGGCGGGTGATCCCGACCAGCGACGAGTACGACGGCGACCGGTTCCTCACCCGCCGCGGCGGACGCCGGGCGGTCACCCCGCTGATGATCGTGATGATCGCGATCGGCTCCACCGACGTGCTGTTCGCGCTGGATTCCATTCCGGCGATCTTCGGTCTGACCACCGAGCCCTACCTGGTGTTCACCGCCAACGCGTTCGCCCTGATGGGGCTGGTGCAGCTGTTCTTCCTGCTGGGCGGGCTGACCGACCGGCTGGTCTACCTGGGGCACGGGCTGGCGTTCATCCTGGGGTTCATCGGGCTGAAGCTGATCTTCCACGCGCTGCACGAGTACGGCGTGGCCTGGGCGCCGGAGGTGCCGATCTGGTTGTCGCTGGCGGTCATCGCGGGCACGCTGGTGGCGACCACGGTCGCGAGCCTGGCCGCGGCGCCGCGGCCGGCGGCGGTCGCCGGAGAGGCCGCGGACGAGGCCGCCGAGGCCGAGCCGGCGGTTCCGGGACCGTCCGCCGAAGGAAAGTGACTAGAGAGTAACGTCACGGCCCCACGAGATCCGAATGCTGTTCTAGAATCTGGATCAACTGCGGGCTGAGAGAAGGTGACGAATGGCCATCGGGCTGACCGAAGAGCATGAGGCACTCGCCGAGTCGGTGCGCGGGTTCGCCGAGCGCAACATTCCGGCGACGGTCGTACGGGCTGCGCTGGAGGCCGGCGAGGAGAGCAGGCCGCCGTTCTGGTCGGCCCTGGCCGAGCAGGGCCTGCTCGGCCTGCATCTGGACGAGGAGCACGGCGGGCAGGGCTACGGCCTGCTGGAGCTGTCGGTCGTGCTGGAGGAGCTGGGCCGCGCCGCAGCCCCCGGCCCGTTCCTGCCGACCGTGCTGGCGAGCGCCGTGGTCGACGCCTCCAGCAACGCCAAGGCGCGCGGTGAGCTGCTGCCCGCGCTCGCCGGCGGCGCCAAGACCGCCGCGGTCGCGCTGGACGGCGCCCTGACCGGCCGCCGGGACGGCGGCGCCCTGGTGGTCACGGGCACCGCCGCGACGGTGCTGGGCGCGGGGCTCGCCGACCTCCTCGTGCTCCCGGTCGCGGTCGGGGACGACGAGGAGTGGGTGGCGGTCGACGCCGCCGGGCTGACCGTCACCGCGGTGGAGAGCCTGGACCGGGTCCGCCGGGTCGCCCGGGTCGAGGCCGAGGGGCTCGCGGTGCCCGCCGGCCGGGTGCTGGACGGGCTGACCGGCGACCGGGTCCGCGACCTGGCCGCGGCGCTGTTCGGCGCCGAGGCCGCCGGGCTCGCGGGCTGGCTGGTCACCACGGCGTCGGAGTACGCCAAGGTGCGCGAGCAGTTCGGCCGCCCGATCGGGCAGTTCCAGGGCGTCAAGCACAAGGCCGCCCGGATGCTGATCGTGCTGGAGCAGGCCCGCGCCGCCGCGTGGGACGCCGCCCGCGCGCTGGACGAGGGCGCGGACGAGGCGGGCTTCGCCGCCGCGGTGTCGGCGGTCATCGCCGGTGACGCGGGGGTGCAGGCCGCCCGCGACGCGATCCAGATCCTGGGCGGCATCGGATTCACCTGGGAGCACGACGCGCACGTCTACCT
This sequence comes from Actinomadura xylanilytica, assembly GCF_030283145.1. Lineage (GTDB taxonomy): Bacteria > Actinomycetota > Actinomycetes > Streptosporangiales > Streptosporangiaceae > Spirillospora > Spirillospora xylanilytica. The sequence goes on along the minus strand of NZ_JASNWE010000005.1, from coordinate 920,172 downwards.
GCGGCGCGCCCTGACGCTGCGGGCGCTGCTCGGCCCGTCCAAGCGGTGGGCGGCCAAGGTCGCCGGGCTCGCGCTGGACGGCGGGCGCCGTCCGGTCGAGCTGGAGCTGGACGCGGGCGCGCAGCCGCTGCGCGAGCGGATTCGCGCCGAGGTCGCCGAGCTCGCCGCGATCGAGGACAAGAACGCGCTGCACGCCAGGATGGGCGACGAGGGCTGGACCGTCCCGCACTTCCCCCAGCCGTGGGGACGCGGCGCCGGGCCGGTCGAGCAGATCCTCATCCAGCAGGAGCTGCGGGCCGCCAAGGTCAAGGCGCCCAACCTGGTGATCGGCGCCTGGCTGGTGCCGTCGCTGGTGCGCTACGGGTCCGAGGAGCAGAAGGAGCGGTTCCTGCGGCCGACGCTGCGCGGGCAGATGGTGTGGTGCCAGCTGTTCAGCGAGCCGGGCGCGGGCTCCGACCTGGCCTCGCTGTCGATGCGGGCCGAGCGGGTCGAGGGCGGCTGGCGGCTCACCGGCCAGAAGATCTGGACCTCGGTCGCGCAGTTCGCCGAGTGGGGCTTCTGCATCGCGCGCACCGACCCGGACGCGGCCAAGCACGACGGCATCAGCTACTTCCTGGTCGACATGAAGTCCGAGGGCGTGGACGTCCGGCCGCTCAAGGAGCTGACCGGCGAGGCCATCTTCAACGAGGTGTTCCTCGACGAGGTGTTCGTCCCCGACGACTGCGTGGTCGGCGAGGTCGACAAGGGCTGGCAGGTCGCGCGCAACACCCTGTCGAACGAGCGGGTGTCGCTGTCGACCGGCGGCGGCCTCGGGATGGGCGTGCCCGAGCTGCTCGGCTTCTTCGCGGGCCGGGAGCCCGACGCGATCGCCGCGGCCGAGATCGGACGGCTCGTCGCGCAGGGCCAGTCGATCGACCTGCTCGGGCTGCGCACCACGCTCAAGCAGCTCAACGGGGTGGAGCCGGGCGCCGAGGCCAGCGTCCGCAAGCTGCTCGGCGTGCAGTTCAACCAGGACGTCGCCGACTACTGCTGGGCGGCGCAGGGCGCGGCGGCGACCACCGAGGTGCCGATGGCCGAGAGCGGCATCGCGGCGCGGGCCATGCTGTTCAGCCGCGCCATGACGATCTACGGCGGCACCACCGAGGTGCAGCTCAACATCATCGGCGAGCGGCTCCTCGGGCTGCCCCGCGACCCCGAGCCCGGCAAGTGACCGGGCGGTCGTAGGGCACCGCGATGCGACGGTCGCGGTGCCATGGGAGGACCGCCATGGCGCCGCGACCGGGCGGCCCGGAGCCGCGCCCGGTACGCGCGGCCGGTCGCGCGCGGGCGGGGTCAGTTCCGGCGGGGCCGGAAGGTGTAGGTGAGGTTCACCAGCACGATGACCGCGCCGGCGAGGATCAGGCCGGGCAGCCCCGCGTTCACCACCCCGATCGCGCTGAGCGGGATGGCCGCGATCAGCGAGATGAGCGCCATGGCGAGGCTGCCGGTGTCCCGGTCGCCCCGTGCCCGCACGCCGGCCGGTGCGGGCGCCCGCACCGGCTCCGGGCTCCGGGCCGCGAGCGTCTCCTCGATGCGTCCGACGACGGTCTCGATGAACGCTTGGTCGTACTCGGGGCCCAGCTCGCGCCGGGCTGCCATCGCCGCGGTGAGGTCCTCGCGCGGCAGGCGTGGAATCGTCATGGTTCGGTTATAGGCACCGGGCGGCGCCCTGTGCCTCCCCCGGTGGGAGGAACCGGCGGGTACCCCGCAGGTCTGAGTCGGAGCCGGGCGCGTCCCGCCGGTAAACTGCCGTTTCGTTCAAAGATCTCCCGGAGGTCCACGTGAGAGTGCGGCTCCGCCCGTCCCTTCCGGCGGCCGTCGCGGCCGGCACCGTGGTGCTGGTCCTGGCGGGCTGCGGGAGCGGCGGGGAGAAGGACCCCGCGCCGGCCGCGGAGGGCGGTTCGGCGGCGCCCGCCAGGCTCGCCCCGCTGCCGGAGGTGCCGGCCGCGCAGGTCAAGCCGCTCACCGGACGGTGGGTGGGCACCGCCAAGGACCACTTCCAGTTCAAGGCGGACGGGTCCGGGGTGTGGATGAAGGGCGGGCAGACGCTCTGGAGCGGGAAGGCCATCCCCGAGGGGAAGGACAGGTTCCGGTTCTCCTGGGAGGGCGGCGACCCGCAGACCGCGTCCTACTGGGGCGCGACGCTCACCGACCACGGCGCCAAGCTGCTGTTCGCCGGGACCAACCAGCCGTACACCAAGGTCCGGCAGCACACGAAGGGCAAGGGATGACGCTCGACACCGACCCGCTGTTCTCCTCGCCCGCCGACGCCGGCCGGCGGCTGGCCGGGGTGCGCTACCTCGCCGACGAGTCGATCGCGACGACGGTGTTCCTCGCGCAGGCGCTCGGCAAGCCGCTGCTGGTGGAGGGCCCGGCCGGAGTCGGCAAGACCGAGCTGGCCAAGGCGGTCGCGGCGGCCACGGGCGCCGAGCTGATCCGGTTGCAGTGCTACGAGGGCCTGGACGAGGCCCGCGCGCTGTACGAGTTCAACTACAAGAAGCAGCTCCTGGCCATCCAGGCCGCGCCGGCCGACCGCGCCTGGCAGGAGACCCACGAGGACATCTTCTCCGAGGAGTTCCTCCTGGAGCGCCCGCTGCTGGCCGCCATCCGCCGCGAGGACCCGACGGTGCTGCTCATCGACGAGGCCGACAAGGCCGACGTCGAGGTGGAGGGGATGCTGCTGGAGGTGCTGTCGGACTACCAGGTCACCATCCCCGAGCTCGGCACGGTGGAGGCGGTCCGCCGCCCGTTCGTGCTGATCACCTCCAACGCGGCCCGGGAGCTGTCGGAGGCGCTCAAGCGGCGCTGCCTCTACCTGCACATCGGCTACCCCGCGCCGGGCCGGGAACGGGACATCGTGCTGGCCCAGGTCCCCGGCATCGAGGCCGAGCTGGCCGAGCAGCTGGTGCGGACGGTCGGCACGCTGCGCGATCTGGAGATCAAGAAGGCGCCGTCGATCGCCGAGACCGTCGACTGGGCCCGCACGCTGCTCGCGCTCGGCCTGGACGAGCTGGACGAGGCCGCCGTCGGGCGCACCCTCGGCGTCGTCCTCAAGCACGTCTCCGACCAGGAGCGGGCCGTCAAGGAACTCGGCCTGAAGGGCTGATTGCGATGGCCTCGCTCGTTGACCGGCACACCGGGTTCGTCGCCGCGCTGCGCGAGGCGGGGCTCCCGGTGTCGGTCGCCGAGGGGCTGGACGCGGTCCGCGCGATGCAGGTGATCGACCTGCTCGACCGGGACGCGCTGCGCGCCGCCTGCGGCGCCACCCTCGTCAAGCGTCCGGCGCACCGCCCGACCTTCGACATGTTCTTCGACCTGTGGTTCCCGCCCGCCGTCGGCGACGGCGTCGGCGCCGGGGACGCGCCCGGCGGGCGGGCCGCCCGCACGCTCGACGCCGACGGGCGGCCCGTCCCGCCGCCGCTCGACCCGCTGGTGCAGGCCCGCCGCCGCGAGCTGGCCGGGCTGCTGCGGTCGGGCGACGACCCCGCGCTGCGGCAGTTCGCCCGCACGGCGGTCGGCGAGTACGGGCGGACGCCGGGCCAGCAGTCGTGGTTCTCCTCCGGGGTGCTGGGCGCGATGTCGCCCGAGACTCTGATGGCCGGGCTGCTCGCCGCGGTCCTGGAGGGGCGGGAGCGCGGCGGTATGGCCGAGCGGGTCGCGCGGCGCACGTTCCGCGACCGCATCTCCCGCTTCGAGGAGCTGGTCGGCGCCGAGGTGCGGCGGCGGATCGCCGAGGACACCGGCGTCGAGCGGACCGCGCGGCTGTCGGTCCGCCCGCCGCTGGAGCGGCTCGACTTCTCCTCGGCCCGCCGCGCCGAGCTCGCCGCGCTGCGGCGCGAGGTGTACCCGCTCGCGCGGCGGCTGGCGACCCGGCTCGCGCAGAGGCAGCGGCTCGGCAGCCGAGGCAGGCTCGACTTCCGCCGGACGGTGCGGGCGTCGCTCGCCAGCGGCGGGGTGCCGCTGACCACCTACCACCGGCCGCGCCGCCCGCATAAGCCCGAGCTGGTCGTCTTGTGCGACGCCAGCGACTCGGTGTCGGCGTTCGCGCACTTCACGCTGCTGCTGACGTTCGCGCTGCGCGAGCAGTTCAGCAAGGTGCGGGCGTTCGCGTTCATCGACGCCACCGACGAGATCACCAAGTTCTTCGCGCCGGGCGTGGACGTCGCCGACGCGATGACGCGGCTGGCGCGCGAGGCCGACCTGGTCTGGATCACCGGCCGCAGCAACTACGGCCACGCCATCAAGGTCTTCCAGGACCGGTACGCCGACGCGATCGGGCCGCGGACCTCGCTGCTGATCCTGGGCGACGCCCGGTCCAACTACGGCGAGCTGTCCCTGCCGATCCTGCGGGACATGGCGGGCCGGGCGCGGCACGCGTACTGGCTCAACCCCGAGCCGCGCGACCGGTGGGACACCGGCGACTCGGCCGCCTCCCGCTACGACGAGATCGTGCCGATGTACGAGTGCCGCAACCTCGCCCAGCTCGCCGCGTTCGTCGAGGAGCTCGCCTAGGACCTGTCGCAAAGTGCCCCGGCCGTCGCGCGAGCGCGTTGCCTGGCCGGTGGGGCGAAGTCGGAGGCGAGCCCCATCGGCCGGATCGCGGAGCGATGTCGCGCTCGCCCGAGCCAGGTCGGCGTTCGAGCCGCCTGGCGAGGACGCCGGACCGGGCTTTGAAACACGGCCGTCAGGCCGGGCGGCGGTCGCGGATGAGCACGGCGAGGGCGGCGCCGAGGAAGGCGACGATCGCGGAGAGCAGCAGCGCGACGTTGGTCCCGTGGGTGAGGGCACGGGCGGTGGACGCCGCACCGGGCCCGCCCCCGGACGAGCCGGTGGCGACGGTACCCACGAGCGCGACGCCGAGGGCGGCGCCGGTGTAGCGCGCGGTGTTGTTGGCGCCCGAGCCCATGCTCCCGCGGTCGGCCGGGACGCTCTCGACGGCCAGCCGGGCGAGCATCGCGTTGGCGAGGCCGCTGCCGACGCCGGCCACCGCCAGTCCGGGGATCAGCCGGGCCCAGTGCGGCCCGGGCGCCAGCCCGAGCATCGCCAGCTCGCCGAGCGCGCCGAGCAGGAGCCCGGCGGCCAGCAAGTGGCCGGCGGCAAGCCGGGCGGGCAGCCGGCGGGCCTGGAGCGCGGTCAGGAACGACAGCCCGGACCAGACGGCCAGCACCAGCGAGGCGGTGAACGGGGTCAGGCCGAGCGCCACGTCCAGGACGGTGGCCAGGTAGCTCATCACGCCGATGACGGCCAGGCCGGTGACCAGCGCCCCGGCGATCGAGAGCAGGAAGGCCGGCCGCCGGAACAGCCCGAGGTCGAGCATCGGCTCGCGGCGCCGCGACTCGATCGCCGCGAACGAGCCGAGGAGGACGGCCGAGGCGGCGAGCAGGCCCAGCACGCCGGGGGAGGTCCAGCCCGTCCGGCCCCAGGTGACGGCCGCGAGCAGCGCCGCGATCCCGAGGCTCATCGTGGCCAGGCCGGGCAGGTCGAGGCCGCGGCGGTGCGCGGCGCGGGACTCGGGCAGCGCCCGCAAGGCCGCCGCGCCGAGCGCGAGCGACGACGCGGCGGCCAGCCAGTACCACAGCCGCCATCCGCCGGCCGCGGTCAGCAGGGACGCCGCGATCGGGCCGAGCGCGATCCCGAGGCCGAGCATCGCGCCCCAGGTCCCGGTGGCGTGCGCGCGCCGCGGCCCCTCGAAGGACGCGCCGATGATGCCGAGGCCGGTGGCGAGCAGCGCGGCGCTCGCCGCGCCCTGCCCGATGCGCCCGGCGATGAAGACCGGCGCGTTGGGCGCCGCGGCGCAGGCGACGCTGGACGCGGCGAGGGCCGCCGCGCCGATGACGAACATCCGCCTGCGGCCGTGGTCGTCGGCGAGGCTGCCGGCGGCGAGCAGCGCCGCGGCCAGGCCGAGGCTGATCGAGCTCATCACCCAGATCCGCGCCGTCGGGCCGGCGTGCAGGCCGGCCGCGGTCTCGGTGAGGGTCGACACCGGCGCGCAGTAGTTCATCAGGGCCAGCAGCGTCGCGGCGCCGGGCACGGCCACGACGGCCGCCGTGCCCGGCACGCGCCGCCCGGCGCGGGGGGTCGCCAGTGCGGTCATCCGGTCTCCAGAGTTCAGTGAACGAACCAAGCCCGCCGACGGTAACACGACGAGGTTCGTTCACTGAACCTCGGGGCGGGTATCGTGACGGTCATGGGACTCGGCAAGGACTACGCGGCGCAGGACTGCTCGCTGGCCCGCGCGCTGGAGGTGGTGGGCGAGCGCTGGACGCTGCTGATCGTCCGGGACGCGTTCTACGGCGTGCGCCGGTTCAGCGACTTCCAGGCCCACCTGGACATCCCGCGGGCGGTGCTCTCGTCCCGCCTCCACGCGCTCACCGAGGCGGGCGTGCTCGACAAGCACGGCCACGAGTACGTCCTCACCTCGATGGGGACCGAACTGTGGCCGGTCGTGCACACGCTCGCCCGCTGGGGCGAGCGGCATCTGGACGGCGGGGCGTGCCGGCTGTTCCTGCACGCCGCGTGCGGCAGCAGGCTCGGCCCGGACGGCACCTGCCCCGAGTGCGACCGGTTCGTCGCGCCCGAGGACGTGGAGATCCACGTCGGTCCGGGCCTCGGCCGACGGCGGGACGCGGTGACCCTGGCGCTCCGGGAGCCGCACCGGATGCTCGAGCCGATCGAGACCTGATGTAGGGAACGTCCGGCAAAAGGGGATAATCTCCACCCTCGTGAAGAGCGAGGAGACGGGACCCGCGGCCGTCCGGCCGAAGCGGCGCCTGCTCGGGCCGCTCTGGCGCCTGATCGACGGCCGTCCCGGTGACACGCGCGCCGCGATCGCCCGCCGCGCCCGCGTCCTGGTCACCCTCGCGACGGGCCTGGCCAACCTCGGCGGCGCCCTGGTGGTCCTGCTGTTCACCGTGGTGATCCCCGACCCGCCCGGCGAGGTCTCCGCACGGCTGCGCGTCTTCAACTACGCCGTCTTCACCGCCTACGTCGTCGCCGCGGTCCCGGTCGGCCTCGTCCTCGGCGAGCGGTTCTTCCGCAGGGTCCGGCGGCTGGCCGAGCGGCACGGCGCCCCCGACCGGCACGAACGGTCGCTGCTGCTGTACGGGCCGCTGCGGATGACCGCCGTGCACCTGACGCTCTGGGGCGTCGGCACCCTCGGCTGGGTCGTGGTCAACGCGCCGTTCTCGCACCTGCTCGCGATCAAGCTCGGGCTGACCAGCCTGCTCGGCGGCCTCACCACCTGCACGGTCGTCTACCTGCTGACCGAACGGCTGCTGCGCCGGGCCGTGACCACCGCGCTGCGCAGCGGGACGCCGCGCCGCTCCGGCCTGCCCGGCGTGGTGGCCCGCTCCGTGCTGGCCTGGGCGCTCGGCACCGCCGTGCCGATCCTCGGGCTGATCGCGCTCGCGACCGGCTCGTTCCTCATCGCCGAGGTCACCCTGCGCGACTTCGCGCTGGCGGTGCTCGCGCTCGGCGGCACCGCCCTCGCCGTCGGCCTCGGCGTCACCTACGGCGCGGCCCGCGCGATCGCCGACCCGGTGGAGTCGGTCCGGCTCGGGCTGGCCCGGGTCGAGCGCGGCGACCTGGAGGCGGAGGTCCCGGTCTACGACGCCAGCGAGGTCGGGCTGCTCCAGGCCGGGTTCAACCACATGGCCTCCGGGCTGCGCGAGCACGCCCGGCTCCAGGACCTGTTCGGCCGGCAGGTCGGCGCGGACGTCGCCCGGGTCGCGCTGGAGCGCGGCACCGGTCTCGGCGGGGAGCTGCGCGAGGTCGCGGTGATCTTCGTGGACATCGCCGGCTCCACCCGGCTGGCCGCCGACCGGCCGCCGGCCGAGGTGGTCCGGCTCCTGAACGACTTCTTCGCGGTGGTGGTCGAGGTGATCGGCGCGCACGGCGGCTGGATCAACAAGTTCGAGGGCGACGCCGCGCTGGCGATCTTCGGGGCTCCGCTGGCGCTGGACGGCGCGGCGGCCCGCTCCCTCGCCGCCGCCCGCGAGCTCGCCGTCCGGCTCCGCGCCGACGTCCCGAGCCTGCGGGCGGGGGTCGGGGTGTCGGCAGGGGAGGCGGTCGCCGGGCACATCGGCGCCGAGGAGCGCTTCGAGTACACCGTCATCGGCGACCCGGTCAACGAGGCCGCCCGCCTCACCGACCTGGCCAAGGGCGCCGACGGCGGTGTGCTCGCCTCCGGCTCGGTGGTCGAGGAGGCCGGCGCGGACGAGGCGGCGCGCTGGTGCCTGGGCGAGGAGGTCGTCCTGCGCGGACGCACCCGGGCCACCCGCCTGGCCTCACCGCGTCCCGCCGGCGCCGAGCCGCCGCCCACCGCCTAGGCGGAGGCCAGGGTGGCGCCGCGCAGGGTGGTGTAGAGGTCGGATCCGGCGAAGCCCGGACCGGTCTCCTCACCGATGTAGACATCGGCGTGGTGCTCGCCCCCGTAGCCCGGACGGAACAGGTCGGTGACCGTCCAGCGGGCCTTGCGGAAGGTGTCGCACACCTTCGCCGGGACGGGGCGGCCGTTCCCGTCCCGGCCGCAGCCCATGATCACGAACCGCCGCCCCCGGGCGAGCACCGACCGGTCGGCCGCCGCCGACCCCCAGGCCCGCAGCGGGGCGGCCCCGGAGTCGCGGGTGGTGTCGTCCAGCCACCAGCCGACGCTGTGCGACCAGTTGAGGTAGCGGCCCGCGTGCGGGCCGCTGGTGATCCGGCCGCTGCCCTCCATCTGGATCACCTTGAGGAAACCGGCGGGGTAGGAGCCCAGCGGCGTGGTGCCGTGGCTGCAATGCAGTTTGGGGCAGCCGCGCACCGCTTTGGCCTTGCCGCGGTGGAAGCTCTGCACGGCGGTGTAGTAGGTGGTGATGCGCCACGCGCCCCGCTTGCCGAGCGGCTCGGCCGCCCGGTCCTGCGGGGAGACCGCGGCGCCGCTCGAGGGCGGTGCCGGCGGCGTGGCCCCTGGGTCCGCAGGCGGCGCGGCCGATCCGCCGGCCATCGGCGGCGGAACGTTCAGCGCCCCCGCCCCCGCCCCCGCCTGGCCGGTGTCGGTGCCGCACGCGGCGGCGAACGGAATCGAGCACAAGGCGAGTACGACGGGCGTCGCGCTGAGCCGCATCACACCTCCCGAGTCGCCGGACAGCCGTGGAGGCGCACCGCGGCCCGCCCGCCAGAAGGGGACACTATCCGCACACCGGCCCGCCGTCTCGCGCCGAACCGGAATCTCACCTCCCGGTCAGCACGCCCCGGACGGTCAGCGGCCGTGGCGGTCAGTGGCCGCGGGCGATCCACTCGTCCAGGTGCGGGGCCTCGGCGCCGACGGTGGTGCTCTCGCCGTGACCGGTGCGGACCTCGGTCTCGGCCGGGAGTGTCAGCAGCCGCTCGCGGATCGAGGTGATGATGGTCGGGAAGTCGGAGTAGGACCGCCCCGTGGCGCCCGGCCCGCCGGCGAACAGCGTGTCGCCGGAGAAGACGGTGCCGAGATCGGGCGCGTACAGGCACACCGCGCCGGGGCTGTGGCCCGGGGTGTGCAGGACGCGCAGGCCGATGCCGGCGACCTCGACGACCTGGCCGTCCGACAGTTCGCCGGTGGGGTTCAGGTCGGGGTGCCGCTGCTTCCACAGCATCAGGTCGCCGGGGTGCAGCAGCACGGGCGCGCCGGTGCGGGCCGAGACCGCCGGGGCCGCGTCGACGTGGTCGTCGTGGCCGTGCGTCGACACGATCGCCAGGAGCCGCCGGTTGCCGACCGCCGCGGCGATGGCGTCGGCGTCGTGCGCGGCGTCGATGACGATCGCCTCGTCGTCGTCGCCGACGATCCACACGTTGTTGTCGACCTCCCACGTCCCTCCGTCGAGGGAGAACGTGCCGGAGGTGACCAGGTGGTCGATCCGGGCGGCCATCAGAACACCACGACCGAGCGCAGCACGTCGCCGTGGTGCATCTTCTCGAACGCGGCCTCCACCCCGTCGAGCGCGATCGTCTCGGACACGAACGCGTCGAGGTCGAGCCGGCCCTGGAGGTGGAGGTCGATGAGCATCGGGAAGTCGCGGGACGGCAGACAGTCGCCGTACCAGGAGGACTTCAGCGACCCGCCGCGGCCGAAGACGTCCAGCAGCGGCAGCTCCAGCGTCATCTCCGGGGTGGGCACGCCCACCAGTACCACCGTCCCGGCGAGGTCGCGGGCGTAGAAGGCCTGCTTGTAGGTCTCGGGGCGCCCGACCGCGTCGATGACGACGTCCGCGCCGAATCCGCCGGTCAGCTCCTGCACGGCCGCCACGACGTCGGCGTCCTTCGCGTGCACGGTGTGCGTGGCGCCGAGGCCGGTGGCGGTGGCGAGCTTGCGCTCGTCCAGGTCGATCGCGATGATCTTCGCGGCGCCGGCCAGCCGGGCGCCGAGCACGGCCGCCGCGCCGACCCCGCCGCAGCCGATGACCGCGACCGAGTCGCCCCGGCCCACTCCGCCGGTGTTGATCGCCGCGCCGAGCCCGGCCATCACGCCGCAGCCGAGCAGCCCCGCGACCTCGGGACGGGCGGCGGCGTCGACCTTGGTGCACTGGCCGGCGGCGACCAGCGTCTTGTCGGCGAACGCGCCGATGCCGAGCGCGGGCGACAGTTCGGTGCCGTCGGCGAGCGTCATCTTCTGGGACGCGTTGTGGGTGTCGAAGCAGTACCACGGCCGTCCCCGCCGGCAGGCCCGGCACTGCCCGCAGACCGCCCGCCAGTTCAGCACGACGAAGTCGCCGGGCTCGACCTCGGTGACGCCGGCGCCGACCGACTCCACCACGCCGGCGGCCTCGTGTCCGAGCAGGAACGGGAAGTCGTCGTTGATGCCGCCCTCGCGGTAGTGCAGGTCGGTGTGGCAGACGCCGCAGGCTTGGATCTGGACGACCGCCTCGCCCGGTCCCGGGTCGGGGACCGTGATCGTCTCGATCCGCACCGGCTCGCCCCTGCCTGGTGCGATCACGCCGCGTACCTGCTGTGCCATGCTGCCGCCTCTCCTGGTCCGAACGCTGCCCCGACCCTATAGACACGTGGCCGATGTCCTGACGGGCGCACCTGCGGGTTCGGCCTGCGCTAGCGTTCCGCGCCGGAGCGCGCCGGCGGGCCGAAGCGGATGTGCTCCAGCCTGTCGGCGGCGTCGCGGTCGAGCACCGTGACGCCGTCGGCCGGGGGGACGGCGCCGGCCTGGGCCTGCCGGATCAGCGGCCTCCAGCGGCGGCAGTGCCGGGCGAAGGTCCGGCCGGTGACGATCCGGCCGCGGGAGAACTGCCCGGCCCGCGCGGTCACCGGGTCGACGTCGATGAGGATCAGGTGCATCTGGCCGCCGCGCCGCCGTGCCAGCCAGGCGAAGCCGCGCAGGATGTGCGGCCAGGTGCCCCGGGTGTGCGCGACGACGTCGTGGCCCGCGTGCACCGCGCGCCCGATGCGCCACACGTGGGTCGCGTGCACCAGTGGGGTGCGGGCGCGCGGCGGGAACGGGGTCAGGACCCGCGCCCACCGGTTCCGCGACTGGCGCGAGTCGATCACCAGCACGCCGCCGGAGACGACCGGGCGGGTCTCGTCGCCGCGCAGCCCGAAGACGCGGTCGAGCAGGGTGCTCTTGCCCGCCCCCGGCAGGCCCGCGACGAGCACCAGCGATCCGGCCGGGTAACGCAGGGCCGTCCCCGGGTCCACCTCGTTGAGTTCGTGGATGTCGGCTCTCCTGGTCTCGGCCCCGAGGTCAGTGGTGGTTGGAGAAACGAACACCCTGTACCGGTGGTTCCGAGGGGCTCACGCTGCGGTGACCGGCGGGAGACCGGAGGGGAGGGACAGAGAGTGTGACCTTTATGTCCTATCCGTCGGACTGAGGGTTGTTTGTTGGTCTTCTCTGTGGGGACCACGGCGGCATGGCACTCATTCTGTGGCTCATCGCCGTGGTCCTCGTGGTTTCCGGTATCTACGTGCTCCTGGCGCGTCGCGACATCCTGTGGGGCGCCGTCCTCATCGTGGTCGGCCTCCTCGTCGGCCCCGGCGGGGTCAGCATCTTCAACTGACCCCGCGTCCCCCGACCCCGGGTACGCGCCCCGTCAAGGCGGCTACCAGCCGCGGGCGCGCCACTCGGGGAGGGAGGGGCGCTCCCGGCCGAGGGTCGAGTCCTTGCCGTGACCGGGGTAGAACCAGGTCGCGTCGGGAAGCCGGTCGAAGACGCGCTCCTCCACATCGCTCAGCAGCTGCTTGAACAGGGTCGGGTCGCCCCAGGTGTTGCCGACCCCGCCCGGGAAGAGGCTGTCGCCGGTGAACAGGTGCGGCCGGTCCGCGAGCTCCCCGCCGGCGTCGTACAGCAGCGCGATCGAGCCGGGCGTGTGCCCGCGCAGGTGGATCACCTCCAGCGTCGCGCGGCCGACCCGCACGGTGCCGCCGTGCTCCACCGGATCGTCGACCGGCTCGGGCAGCGGCTCGGCGTCGAAGGGGTGGGCGGTCACCGGGGCGCCGGTGGCCCGCGCCACCTCGCTCAGCGCCATCCAGTGGTCCTGGTGCCGGTGCGTCGTCACGATCCGGGCGAGCGGCCCGTCACCGATCAGCTCCAGCAGCCGGGGCGCCTCGTTGGCCGCGTCCACGAGCAGCTGCTCCCCGGTGACCGGGCAGCGCAGCACGTAGGCGTTGTTGTCGTAGGGGCCGACCGAGACCTTCGTGATCGTCAGGCCGGGCAGTTCCCGGACGTCGGGCCTGCCTCCGGACTCGACGATTCCCGTGTAGCTCATCCTTCGCCCTCCTCGCGGGCCGTGAACGGCGGATGGTACGGGCCGGCGCGGGGGACCGGCCGTCCCGCCGGGACCATCTTCCACCATGCGCCGCTCCGATACCGCGCGGGCGCGGGTGCGCCGCCGATTGGGTCGCCAGACGCTGCCCAACCGTGCCATTCGGTGCCGGTGTTCGCGACCGATGCCCCAGGATGGAGCGTGGAGGGCCAGGATCGACCCGTACGGGCGGTGCCGCGGCGATCGCCGCTTCCGTCCTGGACCGGTTCGGGAGGGTGAGGCGTGATCGATCATGACGTGCGGCCCGGCGGCTTCTGGGACCGGCTGTCCCCGACCGACCGGCAGGCGCTGCGCGCGATGGGGCGCCGCACCGACGTCCCGCCCGGCGGGATGCTGTGCCACCAGGGCGTCGCCGCCCCGGGGGTGTACGTGGTCTTCGCCGCGGGCGCGCGCACCACCACCAGCGTGGTCGCCAAGGAGTTCGTCGACTCCAGCGAGGGCGACGAGTCGATCATCGACCTGTTCGGCGCCGGGGACCTGATCGGCGCGCTGGCCCCCTGGGGGCACCCGCAGCGCGGCACGGTCGCGGCGCTGGACCACCTCGCCGCGCTGCGCATCGACCGCCGCAAGTTTGGCAGCCTGCTGGCCGCCAACCCGCAGGTGGCCGAGGCGATGATGCACGCCATCGCGCAGACCGTCACGCTCGGCGGGCGGCGGCACGCGATCCGCGCCGCCGAGCACCCGCAGCGCCTCGCCTACCACCTGCTGGAGCTGGCGCACCGGTTCGGCGATCCCACGGCGCGGGGCGTCGAGATACCGCTGCGGCTCAGCCAGGCCGAGCTGGCCAACTGGTCGGGCATCTCCCGCGAGACGCTGGTGCGCTGGTTCCGGCTGTGGCGCGACAAGGGGATCATCGGCCGGCGCCCCCGCCCGCTGACGATCCTCGACCCCGACGCGCTGCGCCGCGCCGCGAGCCCGTGGGGCGACGAGTGGCCGGCCTCCGGGCGCGAGGGGGCCGCCGGTGCGCAGGCGGACCCGCAGGAGGCGCCGCTGGCCGGGATCGCCGCCCGCTCCGCCGTCCGGCTGGAGACCCCCGCCGGACGGCAGCCGGCCCCCCCGCTGCCCGCCGACAACCCGTACTTCACCGGCCGCGCCGTCAGCCTCGGCAAGCTCGACCTGCTGGTCTCCCAGAGCGAGCTGCCCCGCGCCGTGGTGATCCAGGGCATGGCCGGCGTCGGGAAGACCACCCTCGCGCTGCACTGGGCGCACCGGGTGGCCGAACGCTTCCCGGACGGCATCATCTTCACCGACCTGCGCGGGACGACCCGGGGCCACGTCACCCCGGCCGAGGCCATGGGGCAGGTGCTGCGCGGCGCCGGGCTGCCCGGCGACCAGCTCCCCCGCACCGAGGACGAGCTGAGCGCGCAGTGCCGATCGCTGCTGGGCGAGCGGCGGGTGCTGCTGATCCTCGACAACGCCGCGTCCGCCCGGCAGATCCGGCCGCTGCTCGCCGCGATGGGCTCGGGCCTGGTGGTGGTCACCACGCAGCGGCGGCTGCCCGCACTGGTCGAGGACGCCGACGTCCGGACCCTGGAACTGCGGGAGATGGCGACCCAGGAGGCCGTCGACCTCATCGCCGCGGTCCTCGGCCCCGGCGACGACCGGGTGCGCGGCGAGCACCGCGCGGTCGCCCGGCTGGCCCGCGAGTGCGGGTTCCTCCCGCTGGCCCTCGGCGTCATGGCCGGGAAGCTCGCCGAGAACCCCGGCGAGTCGATCGCGGGCACCGTCCGGGAACTGGCCGACCGCGACACCCCGGCCCCGGCGCCGTACCCCGCGGGGCTCCCCATGGCCGGCGCGCACGAGGGCGGGACGCACGGCACCGGCCTCCAGGAGACCGGGGCGCACGGCCTGCACACCGTGCTCAGCCCGACCTTCGAGGTCGCCTACCGGGGGCTGCGCAAGGACCAGCGGACCGCGTTCCGGCTCCTCGGACTCACCGCCGGCCCCGACTTCACACCCAGTGCGCTGGCCGCCCTGCTGGACCGTCCGGCCGACAAGGCGCGCGCGTGCCTGGAAGGGCTGCGCCAGGCCTACCTCGTCCACGACGTGGCGCCCGGCCGGTTCCGGATGCACGACCTGCTGCGCGACTTCGCCAGGGCACGGGGGCTCAGCGAGGACGCCGACAACGACCGGCAGGCGGCGCAGCGGCGGCTGCTCGCCGGATACCTCGGCGAAGCGCGCAGGGCCGGGGCGGCGGTCGCGCGGACCCGCCGCCCCATCCTGGCCGGCTCGTGCGCGCAGGAACCGCGCGCCACCCGCAGGCCCGCACCCGGGCCCGACCCCTCCGCCACCCGCGGAGACCCTGCCGGTTCGGCACGCGCGGCCGGCCTCGCGTGGTTCGAGGCGGAACGCCGGAACCTGGTCGCGGCCGTCCACCAGGCGTCCCGCCTGGGGCTGCACCGCACCTGCTGGGAGCTGGCCGACGCGCTCTTCGACTTCCAGGCGTTCCGCCGCTACAGCGACGACAACATCGCCGTGCACCAGGCGGGGCTGCGCGCCGCCCGCACCGAAGAGGACTGGGCGGCGGCGGCCGTCATGCTGCACAACCTGGCGGTGGCGCACTTCGAACTCGGCCGTTCCGTGCAGGCCGTCGGCTACGGCGAGGACGCGCGCCGCGGATTCCGCTCGACCGATCCGCCCGACCGGTACGGCGAGGCCGTCGCCCTCGCCACCCTCGCCGACGTGCACGCCGCGCTCGGCCGCTACCTGACCGCGATCGAGCACGCCCGCCGCTCCCTCGACATCCACCGGGAACTGGGCGACGACGGCGGCGTCGCCAAGGGCCACGAGACGCTCGCCCGCGCCCACCTCGGGCTGGGCGGCTACGAGGCCGCACTCGGGCACGCCGGACGGGCCCTGGACGTGCGCCGCCGCGTCGGCGACCTGCCGGGCGTCGCCGAGACGCTGCTCACCCTGGCGCAGGTGCACCGCCGCCGCGGCGACGTCCACGAGGCGGTGTCGCACGCCCTGGAGGCCCTCTACATCAGGCAGGACCAGGCCGACCGGCACGGCACCGCGCAGGCGCTCACCGAGCTCGCCCGGATGAACGCCGCGCTCGGCCTGCGCGACATGGCGCGCCGCGACGCCGAGCAGGCGCTGCGCACCTACCGGGCCCTCGGCGCGCGGCGCGGGGAGGCGCGCGCGCTGACCACGCTCGGCATGCTGATGTGCGACGCGGCGCGGTTCGCCGAGGCGTTCACCTACTGCGGCCAGGCGCTGCTCCTGCACCGCGAGATCGGCGACCGGCACGGCGAGGCCGAGACGATCGCCCAGATCGGCATCGCGCACTGGCGGCTCGGCCGCTACCGGGAGGCCCGCGAGCAGCTCGTCCGCGCCCTGGAGATCCGCAGGGAGATCGGCGATCAGCACGGCGAGGCCCACGACCTGGAGCACCTGTCGGTGGTGATGCGCCGCCTCGGCCGCCACCAGGAGGCGTTCGTGCACGGCCTGGAGGCACTGGACCTGTGGCTCCGGCTCGGCGCCCAGGCCGGCCTGGCCGGCACCCTCGGCAGCCTCGCCCGCACCTACCTCGGGCTCGGGCTGCCCGAGGAGGCCGAGGTCGCGGCCCGGCAGGCGCTGCGGATCCGGGAGGCCATCGGCGACTGGTACGGCATGGGCGTCGGCATGGACACCTTCGCGGCCGTCCTGCGCCGCAGCGGCCGTCCCGAGGAGGCGCTGGAGAAGGAGCGCGAGGCGCTGCGGCTGCTCGGCGAGGTCGGCGACCGGCACGGCGAGGGCACCGCGCTGGTGCACCTGGCCGCGATCCAGCTCGACCTCGGCCGCGCGGACGAGGCCCTGGAGACCGGCCGCCGGTCCCTGGACCTGGCCACCGAGCTCGGCGACACCCGCGAGCAGGCGTACTCGCTGCGCACCATGGGCCGCGCCTGCCTCCAGCTCGGCAAGCACGCCCGCGCCGTTGGGCACTTCCAGGCCGAGACCGTCATCCGCCGGGACATGGACGACCACCGGGGGCAGTGGCTCGCGCTGGAGCAGCTCCGCGACTCCCACCTGGTCCTCGGCGACCACACGGCCGCCGCCGACTGCGCCCGCCGCGCGCGGGCTGTCGGAAAGTGGCTCGAGGCCGAGGGGGCGGGGTGGCTCGACGGGCCGGGGGAGCCGGCCGGCCTGGCGGGGCCGGCCGGGCCGGTGAAAGTTTGATCACCGGTGTGCCGTTCTGTGACCGATGACGCTGTTCATTGCTGTACTGCCGCGTTCACTGGAGCCGGGGCCCTTCCCCGGCCCGGCGCGCGAGGAGGCGAGATGGAGATCACCCCGTTCTGGGACGCGCTGCCCGGCCGGGCCCGCGAGGCGCTGCGGCAGGCGGGCACGGTCGTGATGATCAAGCCCGGGGCGTTCCTGACCCGCGAGCACACCCGCTCGTCCCAGGTCTTCGTGCTGCACTCGGGCGCGGTGAAGGTCTGGGTGGACCGGCAGGGCGAGACCGTCATCCTGGACGTGCTCGGCCCGGGCGACCTGGTGGGGGAGCTGGAGGCGGTGGACGCCGGGGTCCGGCACGCCAGCGTCGAGGCGCTGACCCCCGTGCAGGCGCTGGTGCTGCCCGCCGACCGGTTCCGGACCGTGCTGGAGGCCCATCCCGGTTCGGTGTGGGCCGTCGCCGGGGTCCTCGCCGAACGGCTCCGCGACGCCGACGAACTGCGCGTCCTGCACTTCCCCGACGACCCCGAGCGCCGCCTGGCGGGCCGCCTGCTGCGTCTGGTCGCGCGGTTCGGCACGCCCCTGGCGGGCGGCGCCGAGAACGGGCACGGCGGATCCGGCTACCAGGTGCAGGTGCCGCTCTGCCAGCAGGACCTCGGCCGCTGGGCGGGGATGGGCCGCCGCAAGGTCGCCCAGATCCTCGCCGGCGAGCCCGTCCGCGGCGGCATCACGGTCACCCGCAACATGATCGTCGTACGGTCGGTGGACGCGCTGCGCCGCCTGTCCGGCGACCGCGACACGACCTCCGGCTGACGGCCCCGGCTGACGCCCGCCGGGTCAGAACCCGGAGGGCTCGTGCGGCCACGGTGGGGGCTCGGGCAGGGGCCCGTCCGGACGCACCCAGACGCCCTCGCCGCCCGTCCGGCCGCTCAGCCAGCCGATCAGCGCACGGCCCGAACCTGAGATCTCCGGGCCGCCCTCCGCCCGGCCGAGGTCGGCCGACTCGCCCGAGTCGGTGGCGGTGATCCGGTACCCGGCCAGCCCGGCCCACGCCTGCGGGGGCCGGGCGGCGAGGTCGGCGAGCGTGCTCGTCAGCGCCCAGCGCACGTACTCCTCGGGCCAGTCGGCCGCTCCGTACCCGGCCGCGAGGTCGACGTGGTGCGCCTCCACCTCGTGCCACCGGCGGTACATCGTGTACCAGGCGGGGTGCGGCCAGCCGGCCATCGCCCGCACCGGCACGGCCCAGGCCGCCTCCGGCAGCGTGCGGGCCTGCTCGGCGAACCGCGCCCCCGAATCCCGGACGTCCGCGGCGAGCTCGGCCACGCCGCGCCCGGCGCCCGCCTCCAGATCGGCGTTGCGCGCGTCCACGCTCGGGTACTGCGGGATCTCCGTCCCCGTGCGGGCCCCTTCGAGCAGGTTCCACAGGGAATCGGCGTTGCGCGCGATGTGGACGGCCACGTGCCCGCGCGTCCAGCCCTCCAGCGCGGACGCGCCGCGCAGGTCCTCGTCGGTCAGCTTCGACAGCGTTCCGAGGATCCGTTCGGTCCCCGTCTCGATCTCGTCGAGGATCTTCCGCCACTCGTCCAAGCCGCGCCCCTTAGTCAGCAGAGGCCCCCATCCTCTCGCACGGCCCCCGTCGCCGCCATCCACGGGACGCTCCGGAGTGCCGCGGACGGCGCGAGCGCGTTCCAGTGGCACGGGATCTTCGAACACGTGTACGGTTCAAGGGTGGCGCCCGCCCTCAGCGGGGGCGGGCGGGTACCACCATGAAATGCGGCGGCCCTCGCCGCTGTTGACAACTCGGGGGACGCATCGGCCTCCCCTCTCCTGGCAGGCGTGAGGGCCATGTCCCTCTCCGCATCGCTCCCAGGGCCCAGAACCCCAGAACAGGAACCGGAAGTACGCCGTGCATGACCGACTCATCGTGCGTGGAGCACGCGAGCACAACCTGAAGGACGTCTCGCTGGACCTGCCGCGGGACTCCATGATCGTGTTCACCGGTCTGTCGGGTTCCGGCAAGTCGAGCCTGGCGTTCGACACGATCTTCGCCGAGGGCCAGCGCCGGTACGTGGAGTCCCTGTCGGCCTACGCCCGGCAGTTCCTCGGCCAGATGGACAAGCCCGACGTCGACTTCATCGAGGGCCTGTCCCCGGCGGTGTCGATCGACCAGAAGTCGACCAGCAAGAACCCGCGCTCGACGGTCGGCACCATCACCGAGGTCTACGACTACCTGCGGCTGCTGTACGCCCGCATCGGCCACCCGCACTGCCCCGAGTGCGGCCGGCCGATCAGCCGGCAGGCGCCGCAGCAGATCGTCGACCGGGTGCTGGAGCTGGAGGAGGGCAGCCGCTTCCAGGTGCTCGCGCCGGTGATCCGCGGGCGCAAGGGCGAGTACCTGGAGCTCTTCCGCGAGCTCCAGTCCAAGGGCTACTCCCGGGCGGTGGTGGACGGGCGGATGATCCGCCTGGACGAGCCGCCCAAGCTCAAGAAGCAGGAGAAGCACGACGTCTCGGTGGTCGTCGACCGGCTCGCGGTCAAGGACTCGGCGCGGCAGCGCCTGGCCGACTCGGTCGAGACGGCCCTCGGGCTCGCGGGCGGAACCATCGTGCTCGACTTCGTCGACCTGCCCGAGGACGACGAGCACCGTACCCGGATGTACTCCGAGCACCTCTACTGCCCCTACGACGACCTGTCGTTCGAGGAGCTGGAGCCGCGCTCGTTCTCGTTCAACTCGCCCTACGGCGCCTGCCCCGACTGCACCGGCCTCGGTACCCGCATGGAGGTCGACCCCGAGCTGGTCGTCCCCGACACCGAGCTGAGCCTCGGCGAGGGCGCCATCCAGCCGTGGTCCAGCGGGCACGTCAGCGACTACTTCCTGCGGCTGCTGTCGGCGCTCGGCGACGCGATGGGCTTCGATCTCAACACCCCGTGGGAGAAGCTCCCCGCCAAGGCCCGCAAGGCGATCCTCGGCGGGCACGAGACGCAGGTGCACGTCCGCTACAAGAACCGCTACGGCCGCACCCGCTCGTACTACACCGCCTACGAAGGCGTGATCCCCTACATCCAGCGGCGGCACGCCGAGTCCGAGAGCGACTCCAGCAGGGAGAAGCTCGAGGGCTACATGCGCGAGATTCCCTGCCCGTCCTGCCAGGGCGCCCGGCTCAAGCCGGTCGTGCTGGCGGTCACCATGGGCGGGCGGTCGATCGCCGAGATCGCCGGGATGCCGATCGGCGAGTGCGCCAAGTTCCTGCTCGGCATGGAGCTGAACGAGCGTGACCGGCAGATCGCCGAGCGGGTGCTCAAGGAGATCAACGCCCGGCTCGGGTTCCTGCTCGACGTCGGCCTCGACTACCTCACCCTCGACCGGCCCTCGGCCACCCTGGCCGGCGGCGAGGCGCAGCGCATCCGGCTGGCCACCCAGATCGGCTCCGGCCTGGTCGGGGTGCTGTACGTGCTCGACGAGCCGTCCATCGGCCTGCACCAGCGCGACAACCACCGGCTGCTGGAGACCCTGATCCGGCTGCGCGACATGGGCAACACGCTGATCGTGGTCGAGCACGACGAGGACACCATCGCCGCCGCCGACTGGGTGGTCGACATCGGCCCGCGCGCGGGCGAGCACGGCGGCGAGATCGTGGTCTCGGGCACGGTCGAGGACCTGCTCGCGTCGGAGCGCTCGCTGACCGGCGCCTACCTGTCGGGCCGCCGCGAGATCAAGGTCCCCGAGATCCGCCGGCCCCGGCAGCGGGGCCGCGAGGTCACCGTCAAGGGCGCCCAGCAGAACAACCTGCGCAACGTCGACGTGGCGTTCCCGCTCGGGGTGCTCACCGCGGTCACCGGCGTGTCCGGGTCCGGCAAGTCCACCCTGGTCAACGACATCCTCTACAACTCGCTGGCCAAGCAGCTCAACGGCGCCCGCACGGTGCCGGGACGGCACAAGCGGGTCAACGGCGTCGACCAGCTCGACAAGGTCGTGCACGTCGACCAGTCGCCGATCGGCCGCACCCCGCGGTCCAACCCGGCCACCTACACCGGCGTGTTCGACCACATCCGCAAGCTGTTCGCGCAGACCACCGAGGCGAAGGTGCGCGGCTACCAGCCGGGCCGGTTCTCCTTCAACGTCAAGGGCGGCCGGTGCGAGAACTGCGCCGGCGACGGCACCATCAAGATCGAGATGAACTTCCTGCCGGACGTCTACGTCCCGTGCGAGGTCTGCCACGGCGCCCGCTACAACCGGGAGACCCTGGAGGTCCACTACAAGGGCAAGACGATCTCCGAGGTGCTGGACATGCCGATCGAGGAGGCCACCGCCTTCTTCGAGCCGATCAAGGCGATCCACCGGCACCTGCACACCCTCAACGAGGTGGGCCTCGGCTACGTCCGGCTGGGCCAGCCCGCGCCGACGCTGTCGGGCGGCGAGGCGCAGCGGGTCAAGCTCGCCGCCGAGCTCCAGAAGCGCTCCACCGGCCGCACCGCCTACGTGCTGGACGAGCCGACCACCGGGCTGCACTTCGAGGACATCCGCAAGCTGCTCGGCGTGCTGAACGGCCTGGTCGACAAGGGCAACACGGTGATCGTCATCGAGCACAACCTGGACGTGGTCAAGACCGCCGACTGGATCATCGACATGGGGCCCGAGGGCGGCTCGCGCGGCGGGACCGTGGTCGCCACCGGCACGCCCGAGGACGTCGCCCGGGTGGACGCCAGCCACACCGGCCAGTTCCTGTCCAAGATCATCGGATGACCGTGCCCGGCGCGGGGGCGGTGCCAGGTCCCGGGCACCGTCCAGGATCATTGAGGCCATGAGCGAAGATGTGACGACCGGGGTCCGGGAGGCCCCCGGCGGCGGGAGGATCGGGCGCCGCGCGGTGCTGTGCGGGGCCGGCGCGGCGGGCGCCGCCGTGCTCGCCGGATGCGCCTCCGGGCCGCGGCCGGCCGAGGCCGCCAAGGACCTCAAGGGCAAGGAGATCGCCAAGGTCGCCGACATCCCGGTCGGCGGCGGGAAGATCTACGCCGACACCAAGATCGTGGTGACCCAGCCGGTCCGGGGCGAGTTCAAGGCGTTCAGCGCGACCTGCACCCATTCGGGCTGCCTCACCGACCGGGTGGCCGCCGGCACGATCGACTGCCCCTGCCACGGCAGCAGGTTCGCGGTCACGGACGGGCGGGTCGAGCACGGTCCCGCGTCCCGGGCGCTCCTGGAGTACGCCGTCCAGGTCAAGGGCGACGGCATCGTGGTCGTCTGACCCGGACCGCCCGCGCGGCGGTCTTCTCTCCCCCCGGCTTGAACCGCCCCGGGCCCGCGTACGTGCTCTCGGGTGACGGCACTGGGATGCGAGCGACACACGGAGGACTGGATCCATGACTCAGGGACTCGACCCGAAGGTGGACGATCCGAACCCGGAGACCGCGCCGTGCGCGGCGCCGGAACCCGTCGCGCAGGCAGGGCCGGGCGCGGCGCCGTCCGGGGGGAGCTCCCGGCGGGGGCTCCTGCTCGGCGCGGGGATCGCGGGTGTCGCCGGCCTCGCCGCGGCGTGCGGCGGCTCGTCGGGGGACGGTTCCGGTGGCAAGGGCTCCGGCGGGGACGAGGGCGCGGCGGGCACGGCCCTCGGCTCGGCGAGCGAGATCCCGGTCGGCGGCGGCAAGGTCTTCAAGGACCAGAAGATCGTGGTGACCCAGCCCGCCCAGGGCGAGTTCAAGGCGTTCAGCGCCGTCTGCACGCACCGCGGCTGCTCCGTCGGCTCGGTGACCGGCGGCACCATCGACTGCCCCTGCCACGGCAGCAAGTTCAAGATCTCCGACGGCTCGGTGGTGAGCCCGCCGGCGACCGAGCCGCTCCCGGAGAAGAAGATCACCGTCCAGGGCGGCAAGATCACCCTGGCCTGACCGGCGGTCCCGGGCGCGAACGAGACGTCGATCACGCGGGGCCGCGTGGCCGCGGAGCGCGGGTTGTCGGCCCGCGCGACTAGGCTTTCGGACGTGGCAGATCCGGCGACCTACCGACCCGCACCGGGGTCCATCCCCGACTCGCCGGGGGTGTACCGCTTCCGCGACGAGCGCGGGCGCGTCATCTACGTGGGCAAGGCCAAGAGCCTGCGCTCCCGGCTCGGCTCCTACTTCGCCGACTTCGCCTCGCTGCACCCGCGCACCCAGACGATGCTCCAGACGGCCGGCCGGGTCGACTGGACGATGGTCGGCACCGAGGTCGAGGCGCTCCAGCTCGAGTACTCCTGGATCAAGGAGTACGACCCCCGGTTCAACGTCCGGTATCGCGACGACAAGTCCTACCCCTACCTGGCGGTCACCCTCAACGAGGAGTTCCCGAGGGTGATGGTCATGCGCGGCGCCAAGCGCAAGGGGGTGCGCTACTTCGGCCCGTACTCGCACGCCTGGGCGATCAGGGAGACCGTCGACCAGCTGCTGCGCGTGTTCCCGGTGCGCACGTGCAGTCCCGGGGTGTTCAAGCGGCAGCACCAGCTCGACCGGCCCTGCCTGCTCGGCTACATCGGCAAGTGCTCGGCGCCGTGCGTGGGCCGGGTCACGCCCGAGGAGCACCGGCTGCTGGCCGACGACTTCTGCGACTTCATGGCGGGCGACACCGGCCGGTTCATCAAGCGCCTCGAACGCGACATGCGCGAGGCCGCGGCCAGCCAGGAGTACGAGCGGGCGGCGCGGCTCCGCGACGACGTGCGCGCCCTGGAGCAGGCGCTGGAGAAGCAGGCGGTGGTGCTCGGCGACACCACTGACTGCGACATCGTCGCCTTCGCCGAGGACGAGCTGGAAGCGGCCGTCCAGGTGTTCTACGTGCGCGGCGGGCGGATCCGCGGCCGGCGCGGCTGGGTGGTCGACAAGGTCGAGCACGTCAGCACCGCCGACCTCGTCGAGACCTTCCTCATCCAGATCTACAGCGAGAGCGACTCGGTGCCCCGCGAGGTGCTCGTCCCGGCCCTGCCCCCCGAAGAGGCGGCCATGACCGAGCTGCTCGGCGAGCAGCGCCGCGGCCCCGTCCGGCTGCGGGTGCCGCAGCGGGGCGACAAGAAGTCCCTGCTGGAGATGGTCGCCCGCAACGCGCACGAGGCGCTCAAGCAGCACAAGACCCGCCGGGCCAGCGACCTGACCACGCGCAGCCGGGCGCTCCAGCAGCTCCAGGAGGCACTGGAGCTCGACGAGGCGCCGCTGCGGATCGAGTGCTACGACGTCTCCAACCTCCAGGGCACCAACGTGGTGGCCTCCATGGTGGTGTTCGAGGACGGCCTGGCCCGCAAGGCCGAGTACCGCCGCTTCACCATCCGCGGCGTCGAGGGCCAGGACGACGTCCGTTCCATCCACGAGGTGATCACCCGCCGGTTCCGCCGCTACCTGGCCGAGAGCGAGAGGACCGGCGAGCTCGACGTCCTAGGCGACGAGCTCGCCGATGCCGACGGCGACGCCGCGGCGCACCAGCCGATCGACCCCGAGACCGGCCGGCCGCGCAAGTTCGCCTACCCGCCCAACCTGGTGCTCGTCGACGGCGGCCCGCCGCAGGTCGCCGCCGCGCAGCGGGCGCTCGACGAGCTCGGCGTCACCGACATCGCGGTCTGCGGCATCGCCAAGCGGCTGGAGGAGCTCTGGCTGCCCGCCGAGGACGACCCGGTGATCCTGCCGCGCAACAGCGAGGGCATGTTCCTGGTCCAGCGCGTCCGCGACGAGGCGCACCGGTTCGCCATCACCTTCCACCGGCAGCGCCGTTCCAAGGCCATGACGGTCAGTGAACTCGATAGCGTTCCGGGGCTGGGCCCGGCGCGCCGCGCCGCGCTGCTGAAACACTTCGGGTCGCTCAAGCGGCTGAAAGAGGCGACGCCCGAGCAGATCGCGGAGGTCCCGGGCATCGGCCCGCGCAGCGCCGGCACCATCGCGGCGGCACTGCACGGCACTCCCGCGCCGGTTCACGGGGAACCGGCCGGGGACGCCCGGGACGGCGCGGCCGGCGGCGCGGGGGGCGCCGCCGGGGAGGGCACCGACACCGACGGGGAACACAGGGGGGAACCGACGTGACCGCCGAGACACAGATCCCGGACATCGTCATCGTCACCGGCATGTCCGGGGCGGGCCGGAGCACGGCCGCCAAGTCGCTGGAGGACCTCGACTGGTTCGTGGTCGACAACCTGCCGCCCGGCCTGCTGGCCACCATGGCCGACCTGGGCGGACGGGTGAAGGACGCGGTGCCGCGGATCGCGGTCGTGGTCGATGTGCGCAGCCGCGCGTTCACCGCCGACCTGCACTCCTCCATCGCCGAGCTGGAGGCCCGCGGCGTGCACCCGAGGGTGGTGTTCCTGGAGGCGTCCGACGCCGACCTGGTCCGCCGCTTTGAGAGCGTCCGCCGCCCGCACCCGCTCCAGGGCGACGGCCGGCTGGTCGACGGCATCGCCCGCGAGCGCGAGCTGGTCCGTGAGGTCCGAGCCGAGGCCGATCTGGTGCTGGACACCAGCGGGCTGAACGTGCACGAGCTGCGCGCCAAGATCGTCGGGTTCTTCGGCACCGACACCGGCGAGTCCAGCCTCCGCGCGACCGTGGTGTCGTTCGGCTACAAGTACGGCCTGCCGGTCGACGCCGACCTGGTCGTCGACTGCCGGTTCCTGCCGAACCCGCACTGGGTGCCCGAGCTGCGGCCCAAGACCGGCCGCGACGCCGCCGTCCGCGACTACGTCCTCGGGCAGCGCGGCGCCAAGGAGTTCCTGGACGCCTACACCGAGGTGCTGCGGCTCCTCGCGTCCGGCTACGAGCGCGAGGGCAAGCACTACGTGACGCTCGCCGTGGGCTGCACCGGCGGCAAGCACCGCAGCGTCGCGATGGCCGAGCAGCTCGCCGCCCGGCTCCGGGACGAGTCCATCGAGGTGCAGGTCGCCCACCGTGATCTCGGCCGTGAGTGAGGCCCGGTGGCGAAGGGCTCCCCGCAGGTCCCGGACGAGGAGAAGAACGGCACGGTGAACGTCCCCGGCCCCAAGGTCGTCGCGCTCGGCGGGGGCCACGGCCTCTATGCCTCGCTGTCGGCGCTGCGCCGCGTCACCGATCGCCTGACCGCGGTCGTCACCGTCGCCGACGACGGCGGCTCCAGCGGCCGGCTCCGCAAGGAGCTCGGCGTGCTGCCGCCCGGCGACCTGCGGATGGCGCTGGCCGCGCTGTGCGGTGACGACGAGTGGGGCCAGACCTGGCGCGACGTGGTGCAGCACCGCTTCCGCAGCCAGGGCGACCTGCGCGACCACGCGGTCGGCAACCTGCTGATCGTCGCGCTGTGGGAGCTGCTCGGCGGCGACGAGCCCGGCTCGACGGTGGCCGGGCTCGACTGGGTCGGCCGGCTGCTCGGCGCGCACGGCCGGGTGCTGCCGATGGCGGCCGTCCCGATGGACATCGTCGCCGAGGTGCGCGGCGCCGACCCGTCCGACCCGGACGCCGTGTCGCGGGTCAAGGGGCAGGCGGCGTGCGCCAAGACGCCCGGCACGGTGCTCGGCGTGTCGCTGGTGCCCTCCGACCCGCCCGCCTGCCCCGAGGCGCTGAGCGCCGTCGAGGACGCCGACTGGGTCGTGTTCGGGCCCGGATCGTGGTTCACCAGCGTCCTCCCGCATCTGAAGGTGCCCGCCCTCGCCCGCGCGCTGACCGGCGCCCGCGCCCGCCGGGCGGTGGCGCTCAACCTCGCCCCCCAGCCCGGCGAGACCGACGACTTCTCGCCGCAGGCCCATCTGGAGGTCCTCGAGGCGCACGCGCCGGACCTGCGCGTGGACGTGGTCCTCGCCGACCGCGGCGTGGTCGACGACCCGGCCGCGCTCGACAAGGCCGTCCAGGAGCTCGGCGGCCGGCTCGTGCTCGCCGACGTCGCGGCGGCCGACGGGTCGCCGCGTCATGATCCCGCCTTGCTGGCCCAAGCCTTCGTACAGATATTCGGTAGGTGATGGTGACTCTGGGCTGATCAGCGGCTTCTCTGATGATGAGCTTCTGACCAGCCCAGACACCCCCCACACCCCCTTACGCCCCCGGCGATTTCCCGGGGGGATGTGCCCGGAGGAGTGCCCCGATCATCGGCCTCGGATGGGACGGTTCAGCGCCCGTATCTACGGCCGTCATCTCGCGCGCCGAGCCGCGTGGCGCCAGGCCGTCGGCGACCCTGAGACCTTCCGCGAGATCATGCGCGCCCACCTCGCCGTGGCCGGCCGCGTCACCGTCGTGAGTCTCATCGCCGCCGCGTTCATCATCCTCAGCGATATTTGGCCGGTCATCCCGCTCTGAAGGCAACCGCGGTCCGCCGCGGCGCGTCTTCACACCGTCCCCCGCCCGACCCGAGGAGCCACGTGGGATTCATCAAGGACGCCAAACGAGACGCAGTCGTCCAGGAGGCGCGCCGTGCGATCGAGGAGGGCCGCACGGTGTTCGCGCCGCGGCTCAACACCCCGATGAGCCAGCACGGCATGTCCGGCTCGATCGCGGGCTGGGCCGAGATGATCGAGGGGATCGAGTCGGCGGGCTGGACGATGTCGGACTGGTCGGTGTCCACCGATCAGAAGGGGCGGCCGGAGGCGTACCCGCTGTTCCGTATCTACGCCGACGACTAGAACGAGACTGGCGCCCCACCCCCGCGATGGGGATGGGGCGCCGGTGCATCGCTCGTTCAGCGTAACCCGCAGGTGCGCCGGAGGTCAGCTGGATCGGACATCCCATCCCCGGGTACCGGCGATCTGCTCGGCGAGGCCCTCCAATGTCGAGGACGGCCGGTCCGGGCCGCTGGTCCGCACGATGGCGTTGACCGCCCAGCGGAGCATCACCTCTGTACGCGCCGACGTCACCTCGCGGGTGAAGTCCGCGACCGTCGCCGTGATTGCCTCGGTCTCGCGCCACGCGCTGGCCATGGTGAGCGCGAGCATCAGGTGCACAAGGTCGTTGTAGGCTGCGCGCCCCCACTCCTGCCCACGGGCGACGACGGCACCGGCCGGCCGCGACGGGTCGTAGGGGTCCCGCATCAACCGCCCCTGCGCCGCCCGGTCGAGGAATGGCATGGCGGTCTCCAGCTCGCCCAGCTCCATGTGCAGGATGCCGCGGTGCCAGGCCAGCTCGGAGGCGTCCAGCCACCACGTCCAGTACGGATCCCGCGGGTGCAGCGATTCTTGAAGCGCGCCCGACGCCCGGTCGAGTGCGGCCAGCGCGCGCTCCTTGTGCCCGGCCTGCGCGAGCGCCCGCGCAGCCCGGATCTTGAACAGGGCTTCGACGCGGGGCGCCAGGTTGCCCGGTTCGATCGTGTGCTCGGCGATCTGGAGGGCCTCACGGCTGTTCCGCTCCTGCACGTCGATGAGCGCCAGGTGCGAGAGCTGGAACAGCTCCATGCCGCGGTCGCCGGCGAGGCGCGAGATCAGCATGGATTCGTGCGTGACCGAGCGGGACTCGGTCAGCCGGTCGCCGTCGTAGAGGCACCACGCGGCGATCTCGCCGGTCTCGCCGGCGGCGGCCTGGAGGTCGTGCTCGTCGCCGTCATGCTGGCCGGTGCCCAGTGCGTGCCGTGCCGCGGTGAACGCCTGGACGGCGACGTCGGCGATGGCCGTCCCGCCGTAACGGGAGTCGAGCACGATCAGGTGCTCGTTGGTGTCTCGGACGGTCGCGGCGTAGTCGGACTGCTCGGTGACCACTGGGAGCAGCGCACGGCGCTGCTCACCGCCGAACAGCTCGGCTTCGCTCTTGCCGGTGACCTTCACGTACAGCGGTCGGTAGCGGCGGCCGGGGGTGTACCGCCCGGCCTCCCATTGCTTGATCATGCCTTCGAGA
This sequence comes from Actinomadura xylanilytica, assembly GCF_030283145.1. Taxonomy (GTDB): domain Bacteria; phylum Actinomycetota; class Actinomycetes; order Streptosporangiales; family Streptosporangiaceae; genus Spirillospora; species Spirillospora xylanilytica. The sequence goes on along the minus strand of NZ_JASNWE010000005.1, from coordinate 891,412 downwards.
CTGGCCACGTGCGGAATGTCGTCACGTTCGTTTGGATGAGCGGCGGCGCGTAGGCGCCGCGCGAGCTCGGAGCGCGACCAGTACGGCGGGTCCTCACGCGCTGCCCGTAGGCGCACGCCGATCGCCTGTTTATCGGCGGACATGTTGCGATGCACCTCTCGCCGGTGACGGGAGAACCACCCGGTCCCACCCCTTCCCACCCCCATCTTGCCCCTGGAGGTGTGACCCCCGCCACGACTTCACTGGACGTGACCAGATCACAACCCGCATCGCACAGGACGGTCACGATGATCACGACTCGCTCAGACGACACGGCGGAGCTACCCGAGCCGGACGGTCCCGCCCTCCTGGCGAGTCTCGCCGTGGCCTTCCGGGGGCAGGGGTTCACCGCCGAGGTCACGAGCGGGCTGCTTCGGGTGGTGGACGGGCCGGACAGTCGGGGCGTCACGCTCGATTGTCGCCGCCGCGCTGGTGACTGGGACCGGTGGTGGTTTACGTGGGCGGGTGGGATCTGGCTGTGTGAGGCTGACAGGCCGTTCGAGGCGATCACGACGGTGAAGGGTGCGTTGCGGCGGGGCGGGGACGCGCGGGCCGGCGCCGCTGCGAGCGTGGAGTTGGCGGTGGCCGAGGTTCGCGCGGAGTTCCCTGACTGGTACATCACCGACACCGAGGCTGAGGGTGGGTGCCGTTGGTGGGCGAGCCGTGGTGCACCGACGAGCACCATCCTGAACCGCGACTCCGACCTGTCGGCCAGCAGTCCCGAGGGGCTGCGGTCCAAGCTGCGGGCCCACCGATGAACGTGGGCGCGGCGGAACCATTCCGGGAGCAACCCGCCGTGCCCGCTCGACACCGCACGGCCCGCGTGGGGGTCGTGCGGCCCGATGCCCGGTCGGCGGACTGGGGAATCTGTTCGGTCGGGTGGGGGGATCGCGCGGCCGGTGCTCTACACCCCCGCCCCCGGGGGAGCACCGGCCGCGCTTGGGGAGGGCAGTGATGACGGAGTACCGGTTGAGCGGCGCTGACGGCGTCTACTTCCTCCGCGACCAGGACGACCAGATCGCCGGGACGCTGCTGCGCGAAGCGGGCGGGTGGTGGCGCGGCGTCGCCCTGGGCGGCCGGGTCCGCGAGTTCTTCGTTGCGCCCGACCCCGACGGCGACGCGCGGCTGATCGCGGCCCGGAAGCTGGTCGGCCCGTGAGACCCCGCGGCCCCGGGTTTGCTGGCGCGCCCGGGGCCGCGGCACCAACCGATGCAGCGCGCCGAAGGTGGTTCGCATGACCATCACGACCGACATCCCCGCACCGACGCGGATCGAGCCCGTCGCGTTCCTCGAACTGGAGATCACCCGGCGGTGCACGGCCGCGTGCTTGCACTGCTACAGCAACTCCGGGCCCGCGGGCGGCACCGGGACCATGACGCAGGCGGACTGGACGCGGGTGATCGAGCAGGCCGCCGCCCACCCCGCCATCGACACCGTGCAGTTCATCGGCGGCGAGCCGACCCTGCACCCCGCGTTCGCCGAGCTCGCCCGGTTCGTGCTCGGACAGTTCACCAGGGCGGTCCGCGCCGACTGTGGGATGTCCTCGACGACATCCGCGCCCGGTGGCTCCGAGACGGGTCGCTGCCCGCGCACGGGGCCGCGCCACCATCACTCCGGACGGCGTGATCCACCTGCGCCGGGGGTCCTGGACGGCCACCCTCACCTGATCCGTCACGGCCCCGGGGAGCATGATCATCCACCCCGGGAGCCGTGGCGTCAGGCAATACCACGAACTGCCAGCTAACCAGGCATTTCACGCCGCGGCTAGAGGCCCTGTGTGACTGGGCTCAGCAGGAATCGAGCATCTTGGTAAGCGCCTGCTTCAGCCGAGTCGACGGTCAGGTCGTACCGGTACTTCACGTCGACCCGCGACCTGGCGCCGCATTGACATCACCTCGGGCAGCGTCAGGCGTGTCAGATGCGGGCGACCGGCCTCGGCTGGCTACCCCTGGCAGACGAGTGGTCAGGGCGGACTAGCGTTGTTGCCTATGGCTGATCAGCAGGTAGAGCGCACTATCGAAGCCCACTTCGAGATCATTGACTTTGAGGAGACGGTGTACGAAGAGCCCGCCGAGGGGCCCAAGCTGACCCGGGTCACGATCCGGAAGCATTACCGAGGAGCCATCGACGGCACAAGTGTCGCCGGGGTGCTCACAGCACAAGGCGCTGCGGGGGGCGGCTACGTGGCCTCCGAACGAATTGAAGGCACCCTCGATGGTCGTCAGGGCACGTTCGTCATCCAGCACAACGGGCGGGCCGACGGAAACGACCAGAGCAGCGACGGGAGCATCATCCCCGGCTCCGGGACCGGAGGACTCGCCGGGATCTCAGGGCGCGCGATGGAGCGCCAGTTCCAGGTGCTCACCCTCGTCTACACGCTGGGCGACGACCAGGGCGGCCCGGGGTCCGGGGCCTGAGCGCTGCACGACGAAGACGCCCCGCCCTCCCGCTGAAGCGGAGAGGACGGGGCGTCCATGTCGGTGGGCTTCCCCAGCCGCCGACCAGGTCAGCGTTCGTCAGCCGTGTGGCTGCTCCGAGGTGCGCGCGTTGGGCACGGCGTAGACGACGCCGAGCGCGCCGAACACCGTGGAGCTGCCGTTCGTGGACCAGGCCGGCGGGCCGCTGCATCGGGTCCGCTTCAACGAACGGGTGTGGTTGCCCGCCGTGAGGCAGTGGGAGTCCCGGCAGGACGAGAGAATGGTATGCACATGCTCCGGCACCTGGCTGGGAGTTACTGGCTGACGTCGGAGGTGGACATCGTGAAGGTCTCGCTCTTCATGGGGCACACCGACCCGGCCTGCACGTTGCGGGTCTGCATGCACGTCCTCAGGGGCACCGTGGAAGAGGCCCGGAAGGTCATGGGAGCCTTCTTCGAGGAGGGCGGGATCGCTGAGGCTTGCGCCCAGAATGTGCCCTCGCTGGGGGCCGGGTGATACATGTCCGCAGGCCAGGCGATTTTCTGGTCAATCATTCGGTGAGTGACGTCCGGCCGGGCCGTAATCGGCCACACTGCTGGAAGTCCGATAGGGGGAGGGTTCATCTCATGGCGATGACCGGTCTGGTCAAGGACGAGCTGAGCAGGCTGACGGTCATGAAACCGTGCTGCCGCAAGGCGGAGGTGTCCACGCTGCTGCGCTTCGCCGGCGGCCTGCACCTGGTCAGCGGGCGCATCGTGATCGAGGCCGAGATCGACACGGGGGTGGCGGCGCGGCGGCTGATCAAGGACATCGCGGAGGTCTTCGGGCACACCTCCGAGGTCGTGGTGCTCGCGCCGAGCGGCCTGCGCAAGGGCAACCGCTACGTCGTTCGGGTCTTCCGCGACGGCGAGTCCCTGGCCCGGCAGACCGGTCTGGTCGACAACAACGGCCGCCCCGTCCGCGGGTTGCCCCGGCACGTGGTCGCGGGGGCGGCCTGCGACGCCGAGTCGGCCTGGCGCGGCGCGTTCCTGGCGCACGGCTCGCTCACCGAGCCGGGCCGGTCGATGTCGTTGGAGGTGACCTGCCCCGGCCCCGAGGCCGCCCTCGCCCTGGTCGGCGCCGCCCGCCGCCTCAAGATCCACGCCAAGGCCCGCGAGGTCCGCGGCGTCGACCGCGTCGTGGTCCGCGACGGCGACGCGATCAGCGCCCTGCTCACCCGGCTCGGCGCGCACGACAGCGTGCTGGCCTGGGAGGAGCGCCGGATGCGCCGCGAGGTCCGGGCCACCGCCAACCGCCTGGCCAACTTCGACGACGCCAACCTGCGCCGCTCGGCCCGCGCCGCGGTCGCGGCCGGCGCCCGGGTGGGCCGCGCCCTGGAGATCCTCGGCGACGACGCCCCCGAGCACCTCGTCAACGCCGGCCGGCTGCGTCTGGAGCACAAGCAGGCGTCCCTGGAGGAGCTCGGCCAGCTCGCCGACCCGCCGCTGACCAAGGACGCCATCGCGGGCCGTATAAGGCGTCTGCTGGCCATGGCCGACAAGCGCGCCGGCGACCAGGGCATCCCCGGCACCGAGGCCAACCTGACCGCGGACATGCTCGCCCCGTGAGGTAGGTCGCCCGGGGCGCCCCCAGAAGGACGGGGGATCAGCGCTTGTTGAGGTCGCCGCGGAGGACGCGGTGGATCAGATCGTCACGGAGCTGGCCGTAGCCGGTCTCGGCCCACACGCTGTGCTCCGGGTCGGCCTCGAAGTAGGGCACCTCGCGGCCGTCGCGGGTGTCCTTGAGGATCTCCGGGGTCTCCTTGGCCCGCACCGCCTTGGCGCAGGCCCGGCAGGTCCGCACGCGCAGGCGGCGGCGGGTGCCGACGGGGCGCCAGTCGACCTTCACCGGGCCGTCGCCGTGCAGCGGGTCGAAGAAGCACAGGGGGCTCGGCGGAACCTCGCCGCCGCCTTCGGCGAGGGAGCGCGCCGAGGCCAGGGCGTCGCGGCCCTGGTCGATCAGGACCAGGACGCCGGCCAGGTCGGGGACGCCCCGGGCGGCGTCGAGGGTCTTGCCCGCCGCCTGGTAGGCGTCCAGGGCGCGCGTCATCAGGGTGCGCGCCCGGTCGTCGGTGGTCTCGACGGTGCTCTGGTCCAGGAGCTCCCCGAACGCGATGACCTCCCGCGACGCCTGCTCGCGGAGCTGGTCCCGGGTGGCGCGGCCGGCGGTGGAGAACACCGTCCTCGGCAGGAGCAGGGCGGTGTCGGCGCGGTGGACGGCGGCCATCCGGCGGCGCCGCCACACCAGCAGCCCCGCGATCCCCGCCACCGCGGCCCCGGCGGCGCCCACGGCGGCCGGCGGGACGCCCGCGCCGCCGCCGGTCACCGCCGATCCGCCGTGCCGGGACCGGTAGCGCTCGTCGATCTCCTTGGAGATCCGCTTGTACTCCCTGGTCCCGGTGCCCGAGATCAGCAGGTCGGCGAACCGGGAGAGGCGGGCCACCAGCGACGCGTCGTCCATGCCGCGGTCCAGCTCGACCGCCCAGGCGGCGTCCCGCGCCTGGTGCTCGCCGCCGAACTCGTGGGCCGACAGGCTGTCGCCGGTGTCCTTGAGGCCGACGAAGACACCGTCGTGGCCGAGCCGGTCGTGCACCACCGTGGCGAGCTGCTCGTCGTCGGTCCAGGTGCCGCCCTTCACCAGCGGGACGAGCACCACGTACACCGGCGCCGGCGCCTTGCGGAACTTCGCGATCAGGCGGCGCCGGTCGGCCACGGGCACCGCGGAGGCCAGCGACGGGTCCACGTAGAAGGGGGACCTGCGCAGGGCCGCGGCCAGCCGCTCGCCGGGGGACGGTTCACTCGACACCGAGATACTCCAGTACGCGGGGGACCAGGTCATTGCCGTCGGCGCCGAACGCGGTGTCCTGCCACACCCCGGGCACCGCATGATGCGGGCGCGGTCCGTCCGGGCCGGACACCTCGAGGACCTGCCGGGCGAGCGCCGCCACCGGCCTGGCGTTGCAGGCGGCGCACAGCGGACGGCGCCGGCCCGGCCCCGTCTCGCCGTCCAGCCGGACCTGCCTGCGGTGGGCGGACGGGCCGTGCAGGGGGTTCACGAAGCAGGGCGGCGGCGGGCTCGCGGTCTTCTGGGCGATGGCCCCGAGCCCCTGCCGGGCCAGCACGATCGCGCCGACGAGGTCGAGCGCCCGGTCCGGGTCCGCCGCCGCGTCGTCGTAGAGGATCTTCGCGGCGTCGTAGGCGGTGACGGCGAATCCCCGGCCGGGTGGATCCCCGGCCTCGGAGAGCATGAGGCGCAGCCGCTCGAGCTCCTTGGCCCCTGTACGGACCAGCCACTTCACGCTCGGCCGGGCCGGGGCGCCCGGGTGCGACTCGACCGGCGTCGCGTTCTTGTCCAGGCTCACCGGGCCGCGCGTGCCGCGCCGGCGCCACAGGAAGAGGCCGCCCGCCCCCAGACCGTAGAGGGCCAGCGCCCCGAACGGCCCGGCCAGCAGCAGCCCGGTCAGCAGCGGACCCGTGATCTCGGCCTCTGCGGGCTCCCACCGGTTCTCCTCCCCGAACGCGTCCGGGCGCGACGGCGCGTAGGGCTCGCGCGGGGTCGTGGCGGGCCGGTTCCGGTAGAGGTCGAGCCGCGCGACCAGCCGCCCGGCGAGACCGTTGAACGGGTGCTTGGAATCGCGCTTGGCCTCGCCCTCCTCGTAGGAGGAGACCTCGCGGGGCACGCCGTACCCCACGGCGTTGAACCAGGCGTGCGAATTGGCCATCAGATAGAGGCCGTCGCGGTGCGTCCGGTCGTGCAGGAGGCTGAGGAACGCCCCGTCGTGGCCCTCCGACTCGGACTCGGCCGGGTTCGGGATCACCACGACGAACACCGGCGTGCCGATCTGCCGCGCCGCCGCGCCGATGGCCGCCCGGACGCGGGCGCGGTCGGCCCGGTCCAGCGCGGCGGCCATGTCCGGATCGACGAACAGAGGGTCCTTGGCGAGCGCGCCCGCGACCCGTTCCAGCCTCCGGGTGGCGTAGGCGGGGATGGGGTCCCGTGCCGGGCTCGCGACGGCCGGGGCCGCCGGGGCCAGGACGGCGGCCGCGAGGGCCGGGGCGCACAGCGCGCGGAGGGATGCCGGGACCAGGCTCATCGTCGCTTCTTCCGGTTCTTCCGCCGTGCCGCCGGGCCGGGCCTGGCGACGGCCTTCCGCTCCGCGAGCCGGGCGGCCCTCGCGCGGTCGGCGAGCCTGGCGCGTTCCGCGCGCAGATGCCGCCGCCTGCGCCCCCACAGCAGCGAGCCGAGCAGCGGGACGCCGGTGATCGCGGCCCCGGCCGCGAGCGCGCCGTGTTCCTTCCGCGCCGCCCGCCGCTCCGACCGGTCGTGCTCGTCCAGCCGGATCCGGACCTTGGACTTGGGGCGCGGGCCCATCCGCTCGCGCCGCTCGCGGGCATGGCCCGACAGGGTGATGTCGACGAGCCGCCCGACCACCGCGACGGCGCCCGCGTCGTAGGCCATCTCGTTCATCGTCGCCGACCAGGCGTCCTCGACGGGGAGCGACCGGCCGCCGCCGTACTGCCGCGCCGCGCCGTCGCCGCCCTTCGGGTCGACCACCACGTAGACCCCGTCGCGGTTCAGGTGGTCGCGCAGCAGCGGCAGGAGGTCGCCCGCGTCCTGCTCGGTGGTGAACAGCGTCGGCGTCACGACCACGAACACGGGCACCCCGAGCCGCCGGACCGACGCCTTGATCCGCGCCGCGGCGTCCTCGGCCAGGGCGCGCGGCGCGTGGTCGGTGACGTAGACCGGATCGCGGCGCAGCAGCGCGGCCAAATGCTCGGCGCGGGCCGCGGGGGCGGCGCCGGCACCGGGCTTGGAGCCGGCCGTGGAGCCGGACCCGGAAGCGCCGCCGGGGGTGGCTCCGGAGGAGGGCCCGGGGGCGGCACGGGCCGCGACGGGCGGGCAGCCGAGCAGCAATCCGCTCAAGATCAGGACAAACCACCCGCGGCGCATGGACGCGATCATACTGATCGGCCGGCCGCCGCCGCGACCGGCCGGGCCTGCCCGCCGCGGCCCGCCTCTCTCATCCGAGGGAGACGGGTTCACCCGGATATCCCACACCAGTGGTGTCGGGATGCAGGGCCCGCATTAGATAGGGTCGGACGTGGGGGGGAGACCTCCGGACCAGGCAGTCAGCGGCCCGGCAACGACCGGGCGGGACGACGACGTATGAGGAGAGCCGTTCCGTGACCATCCGAGTAGGCGTCAACGGGTTCGGCCGGATCGGCCGTAACTTCTTCCGTGCCGTGCAGGCGAGCGGAGCCGACATCGAGATCGTGGCGGTCAACGACCTGACCGACAACGCCACCCTCGCCCACCTGCTGAAGTACGACAGCATCCTCGGCCGGCTCGGCCAGGAGGTGAAGGCCGGCGCGGACGAGATCGTGGTCGGCGGCAAGGCGATCAAGGCGTTCGAGGAGCGCGACCCGGCCAACCTCAAGTGGGGCGACCTCGGCGTCGACGTGGTGGTGGAGTCCACCGGCTTCTTCACCGACGCCGACAAGGCCAGGGTGCACGCCGACAACGGCGCCAAGAAGGTCATCATCTCGGCGCCGGCCAAGAACGAGGACGTCACCATCGTGATGGGCGTCAACGACGGGGCCTACGACCCGGCGGCGCACACGGTGATCTCCAACGCCTCGTGCACCACCAACTGCCTCGGTCCGATGGCCAAGGTGCTGAACGACACGTTCGGCATCGAGAAGGGCCTGATGACCACCATCCACGCCTACACCCAGGACCAGAACCTCCAGGACGCGCCGCACAAGGACCTGCGCCGCTCCCGGGCCGCCGCGATCAACATCGTGCCGACCTCCACCGGCGCCGCCAAGGCCATCGGCCTGGTGCTGCCCGAGCTCAAGGGCAAGCTCGACGGCTACGCGCTGCGCGTCCCGGTGCCGACCGGCTCGGCCACCGACCTGACCGTCACGGTGGGCCGCGAGACCACCGTCGAGGAGGTCAACGGCGCGCTCAAGGCCGCCGCCGAGGGCCCGCTGGCCGGGATCCTCACCTACACCGAGGACCCGATCGTGTCCTCCGACATCGTCACCGACCCGGCCTCCTGCATCCTCGACAGCGGGCTGACCAAGGTCATCGGCGACCAGGTCAAGGTCGTCGGCTGGTACGACAACGAGTGGGGCTACTCCAACCGCCTCTCCGACCTCGTCACCCTCGTCGGTTCCCAGCTCTGACCCGCCCCTCCGCCGTGGCCGCGCGACCCGTGCGGCCACGGCGGCCGTGCATCCGGAAGGACTTCGCATTTCGATGCGCACCATCGACGATCTCGACGTCAGGGGCAGGCGGGTGCTCGTCCGCGCCGATCTGAACGTCCCCCTCCAGGACGGCCGGATCACCGACGACGGGCGGATCCGGGCCGCGGTGCCCACCATCGAGGCGCTGCGGGGCAGGGGCGCCAAGGTCATCGTCTGCGCCCACCTCGGCCGCCCCGAGGGGACGGTCAGGCCTGAGCTGTCTCTCGCCCCGATCGCCGCCCGGCTCGGCGAGCTGCTCGGCACCGGCGTGACGTTCGCCGCCGACGTGGTCGGCGAGTCCGCCCACGCCACCGCCGGGGGCCTGGCGGACGGCGGCGTCGCGCTGCTGGAGAACCTGCGCTTCGAACCCGGTGAGACCAGCAAGGACGACGCCGAGCGCGGCGCGTTCGCCGACCGGCTCGCCGGCCTCGCCGAGGTCTACGTCGGCGACGGGTTCGGCGCCGTGCACCGCGAGCACGCCAGCGTCTACGACGTCCCCGCCCGCCTCCCGCACGCGGCCGGCGGGCTCATCGCCGCCGAGGTCGCGGTGCTGCGCAGGCTCACCGAGGACGTCGAGCGGCCTTACGCGGTCGTGCTCGGCGGCTCCAAGGTCTCCGACAAGCTCGGTGTGATCGACAACCTGCTGGGCAAGGCCGACCGGATCCTGATCGGCGGCGGCATGGTCTTCACCTTCCTCAAGGCCCAGGGCCACGAGGTCGGCGGGTCGCTGCTCGAGGAGGACCAGCTCGGCACCGTCCGCGACTACCTGCGCCGCGCCGAGGAGGCGGGCGTGGAGTTCGTGCTGCCGGTCGACATCGTGGCCGCCACCGCCTTCGCCGCGGACGCCGAGCACGACGTGGTGGCCGCCGACGCGATCCCGGCCGGACGGCTCGGCCTCGACATCGGCCCGGAGTCGGGCGAGCTGTTCGCCTCCCGGCTTGCGGGCGCCCGCACGGTCTTCTGGAACGGCCCGATGGGCGTCTTCGAGATGGAACCGTACGCGCACGGCACCCGCGCCGTCGCGCAGGGCCTGGTCGACTCCGGCGCGTTCACCGTGGTCGGCGGCGGCGACTCCGCCGCGGCGGTCCGGCAGCTCGGCTTCGACGAGGCCGCCTTCTCCCACATCTCCACCGGCGGCGGTGCCAGCCTCGAGTACCTCGAGGGCAGGACGCTGCCCGGCCTCAAGGCTCTGGAGGACTGACGCATGGCCCAGACCACCCCTTCCCGCAAGCCGCTGATGGCCGGGAACTGGAAGATGAACAACAACCACCTCGAGGCGATCGCGCTGGTCCAGAAGATGGCCTTCGCCCTCAAGGAGGCCGACTACGACGCCGTCGACGCCGTGGTGCTGCCGCCGTTCACCGCGATCCGGTCGGTGCAGACGCTGATCGACGCCGACCGGCTCGCGATCGGCTACGGCGCCCAGGACGTCTCCCAGCACGCCTCCGGCGCCTACACCGGCGAGATCTCCGCGGCGATGCTGGCCAAGCTCGGCTGCTCCTACGTCACCGTCGGGCACTCCGAGCGCCGGCAGTACCACGCCGAGGACGACGCGACCGTCAACGCCAAGGCGCGGGCCGCGCTCGGCGCCGACATCACCCCGATCCTGTGCGTGGGCGAGGGCCTTGAGGTCCGCAAGGCGGGCGGCCAGGTCGCGCACTGCCTGGCCCAGATCGACGGCGGGCTGGAGAAGATCACCGCGGCCCAGGCCCGCCGGACCGTGATCGCCTACGAGCCGGTCTGGGCGATCGGCACCGGCGAGGTGGCGACCCCGCAGGACGCGCAGGAGGTCTGCGCGGCGATCCGGACCCGGCTCGCCGAGCTCTACGACGGCGGAGTGGCCGACGAGGTGCGTATCCTGTACGGCGGGTCGGTGAAGGGCGGCAACATCGCCGGGATCATGGCCCAGGCCGACGTGGACGGCACGTTGGTCGGAGGTGCCAGCCTGGACCCGGGCGAGTTCGTCAAGATCTGCCGGTACCGAGACCTGCCGGTCTGATCAAAACTGATCAATTCGGTGGCGACCGGGGGGTTCATGCCGAACCAGCGGGGAGTTCGTCGTACCCTTCGTACCTGACGGGTAAACGCCCGGCTCGATCCTCCGACCGTGACCATGTCCAACCCCGCCGACCGCGGGGGACGGCCCAGAGAAGGCGCTGAACTGTGATCATCGCAACGTCCATCGTGCTCATCGTCACGAGCCTGCTGATGGTGGTCCTCGTCCTGATGCACAAGGGCAAGGGTGGGGGCCTGTCGGACATGTTCGGCGGCGGCATCTCGTCGTCCCTGGGCGGCTCGTCGGTGGTGGAGCGCAACCTGGACCGCCTGACGGTCGGCACCGGTGTGATCTGGTTCGCCTCGATCATCGTGCTCGGCCTGCTGTTCAAGAGCTAGGCGCCGGCGGGCCCGGCCCGCAGATACGTACGATCGCCGCGCCGACCGCACAGGTGGAGACGGCGGCGGCACACTTAACGAGGAGTAGTCCGTGGGTAGTGGCAACGCGATTCGGGGCAGCCGTGTCGGGGCCGGTCCGATGGGGGAGGCCGAGCGCGGGGACGCGGCGCCCCGGGTCTGGGTCACCTTCTACTGCGCCAACCGGCACGAGACCCGTCCCAGCTTCGCGACCGACGTCGCGGTTCCTGAGACGTGGGATTGCCCGCGCTGCGGGTTCCCCGCCGGCCAGGACTCGGAGAACCCTCCGGCCCCGCCGAAGACCGAGCCCTACAAGACGCACCTGGCGTACGTGAAGGAGCGGCGCAGCGACGAGGACGGCGAGGCCATCCTGGAGGAGGCCCTCGCCAAGCTCCGCGACAAGCGCGCCGCGGTCAAGAGGGCTCTGGAGGCCGCCGGCCGGAGCTGATCTCCGTCCGCCCGCCGGGACGTGCGCCCGGTGCGCCTCCGGGACCGTGCGCCGGTCCTCAGGCCCGCGCGCCGGGCCGCCTGCCAGGCGGTTCGCCCCGCCGGCCGGTCCGTCCGGCCCGCCCCTCCCGTCCGGCCCGTCGCCTCCGTGTGGAGGCGGCGGGCCGCCTCGCTGCCGGGGGCCGGTTCCGTTCCCGCCTCCGATCGCCGATGATCAGGGAATGGCCAACACACTCTTCGCCCGTTTCTTCGATCTGGCCGCCGGCCGAGCCGAGAAGCGCGGGCAGGCGGCGCTGCGCCGCGAGCTGCTCGCGGGACTGACCGGCCGGGTGGTGGAGGTGGGGGCCGGGAACGGCCTGAACTTCCGGCACTACCCGCCCCAGGTCCGCGAGGTCGTCGCCGTCGAGCCCCAGCCGTTCCTGCGCGGGCGCGCCGGCACGGCGGCGGCGCGGGAGGCCGGCGACGTCATCCGGGTGACCGACGGCACCGCCGAGCACGTCCCCGCCGCCGACGCCTCGGCCGACGCGGTCGTCGTCTCCGGCGTGCTCTGCTCGGTGTCCGACCCGGACGCGGCGCTCGCCGAGTTCCGCCGCGTCCTGCGGCCCGGCGGCGAGCTGCGCTTCTACGAGCACGTCCGCGCCGACGGCGGGTACGGGCGCCGCCAGGACCTGGTCGACCGGGTGTGGCCCCGGCTGAACGGCGGCTGCCACTGCAACCGCGACACCCTTGCCACGCTGGAGCGCGCGGGCTACCGGGTGGAGTCCCGCAGGAGGCTGGTGTTCCCGGCGACGGCGCTGCTGTCGGTGGTGGCGCCCCGGGTCATCGGCCGCGCCGTGCCGTGCTGACCCGGGCGCCGAGCCGCCGGGCCGGTTATGCTGGCCGGACGCGACTGGCGCAGTCAAGGTGGACACGACCACCGGGGAGCGAAGCAGTCCGCACACCGCGCGCCTGGGTGTACGGGACCCTCAGCCGGGGGTGCCCGCGACCCGCGTCCGGGCTCCGCGTTCGCGCCCCTGGCGTGAAGCGCGGAGGCTGTCGTGCACCAACCGCCCCTACCCCACCTGCATGACCAGGACCCGGCGATCGCCGGGCTGATCGAGGCGGAGGCCCGCCGCCAGTTCGAGAAGATCAGGCTCATCGCCTCGGAGAACTACGTCTCGCCCGCGGTGCTGGAGGCCACCGGGTCCGTCCTGACCAACAAGTACTCCGAGGGCTACGCGGGCCGCCGCTACTACGAGGGCCAGCAGAACGTCGACCCGATCGAGCTGCTGGCCGTCGAGCGGGCCAAGGCCGTGTTCGGCGCCGAGCACGCCAACGTGCAGCCCTACTCCGGGTCGCCCGCCAACCTCGCCGTCTACATGGCGTTCCTGCGGCCGGGCGACACGGTGCTCGGCCTGTCGCTGCCGATGGGCGGCCACCTCACCCACGGCTGGCCGGTCTCGGCCACCGGCAGCTGGTTCACCCCGGTGCGCTACGAGGTCCGCGCCGCCGACGGGCGGGTCGACATGGACCAGGTCCGCGACCTGGCCCTCAAGGAGCGGCCGAAGCTGATCTGGTGCGGCGGCACCGCGATCCCGCGCACGATCGACTTCCCGGCGTTCGCCGAGATCGCCCGGGAGGCCGGCGCCGTCCTCGCCGCCGACGTCGCGCACATCGCGGGCCTGATCGCCGGTGGCGCGCACCCGTCGCCGGTGGGGCACGCGGACGTGATCACCACGACCACGCACAAGACGCTGCGCGGCCCGCGCGGCGCGATGATCATGTCGACGGCCGAGCACGCCGCGGCGATCGACAAGGCGGTCTTCCCCGGCCTCCAGGGCGGCCCGCACGACCACACCACCGCCGCGATCGCGGTCGCGCTGGACGAGGCGTCCCGCCCCGGGTTCGGCGGGTACGCCCGGCAGATCGTCGCGAACGCCCGGGCCCTGGCCGCCGCGCTGCTGGAGCGCGGGTTCGACCTGGTGTCCGGCGGCACCGACAACCATCTTATCCTCATCGACCTCACGAACAAGGGGGTGCCGGGCAAGCCCGCGGCGAAGGCCCTGGACCGGGCGGGCGTCGAGCTCAACCACAACGCCGTCCCGTTCGACCCGCGCAAGCCGTTCGACCCGTCCGGGCTGCGGATCGGCACCGCGGCGATCACCACCCGCGGCCTCACCGAGGAGCGGATGCCGCAGCTCGCGGAGTGGATCGACGCGGTCGTGACGGCGGCCGGGAAGCAGGACGAGGCGACGGTGACCCGCACCGCAGCCGAGATCCGCGAGATGCTCGCCGCGTACCCGATCCCGGGCTGGGCCCCCGCGCCCTGACCGGGCGGGCGGGGCGCGGCGGCGTCCGCGGGTGCCCCGGACGCCGGCACCCCCGCCCGGACGGCGCGGCTACCGGGCGCGGAACACGGTGATCATGCGCCAGGCGGCCGGGTCGTCCAGCGCGATGTCGGCGAAGTCCCCGTACCGCCCGACGGGCTCCAGCGCGCCGGAGAGGCGGACGGCGGCGGCGAGCTCGGTCGCCGTCCAGAACCGGTAGGGGACCACGTCGCGGATGACCCGGGGCGCGCCGCCGTCCTCGGTGACGGTCATCGTGACGTGGTCGTCGGCGATCTGCGTGACCGGGTCGAGCCGGTCGGAGGGCTCGCCCCACCGGACGGTCGCGTGCGTGCCGCCGCGCTCGACCGTCCAGTCGGTGCTGACGCTCGGGGCGTCGCCCAGCCGGTCGCGCGGGTGGGACATCTCCACGATGTACAGGCCGCCCGGGGCCAGGTGCGCGGCTGCGCGGTCCAGATGCGCGGTGAAGGCGTCCAGGGTCATCAGGTGCGAGGTGGAGTCGAGCATGGTCACCACCAGGTCGAACCGGCGGCCGAGCGCGAAGGTCGTCATGTCGTCCTGGACGACCTCCAGCTCGACGCCCGCGTCCTTCGCCGCGCGCGCCGCGTAGGCGCACATCGCCGGGTGCAGGTCGAGCGCGGTCGCGGCCGGCCCGCGGCGGGCGAACTCGCGGGCGTGCTCGGCGGGGCCGGCGGCCAGCTCCAGCACGGTGCGGACGGGCCCGTACCCGGTGCGGTGCCGCGCGCACCACCCGAGCAGCACACCGACCTCGGCGGGCACGTCGCGGAACGAGCAGGCCAGCTCGTAGGCCCAGGGATCGTCATAGATGTCGGTCACCCGGCCATCCTTCCACCGGACGCCCGGTCAGGGCGCCAGGGAGCGGTCCCGTCGGCGGGCCGGCCGGGAGGTCCGGCGCGTCCCCGGTCCCGGCGCGGATGCGCAGGTGCGGCATGGCACCGTCCCCTCGCGGTCGTGGCGTGCCCTGTCACGGGCGTCCATCGCGGTCGCGTGCGCCTGTTACGTAACCGCTACGTCAACCTGTGCCAGTGGTTTCACATTTCGGACGGGGGGTTGAGGCGCCCGCGCGGACGGCCTAGCGTGCGGTAAGTGATCGACCCCTTGAGCGGTGAGCACGTCAACGATCGACCTCCGCGCGATCCGCTGGGCACGCGGCTCCCGCTGCTCCGTCCGAGCGCGCTCGGTGAGGAGCAGCACGAGGTGTACGAGGCGGTGACCGGTGGCCCCCGCGCGAGCCGGGTCCCGCCGTTCCAGATGATGGACGGCGCGGGGCGGCTGCACGGGCCGTTCAACGCGATGCTCTACAGCCCCGCCGTCGGGCTGCCGCTCCAGGAGCTCGGGGCCGCGCTGCGCTTCCGCACCGCGTTCACCAAGCGGGAGCGGGAGATCGCGACGCTGGCGGTGGCCGCGCACCTGCGGTCGGACTTCGAGTGGTACGCGCACGAGCGGATCGGCCACCGCGCCGGCCTCACCCCGGACGAGACGGCCGCGCTCCGCGAGGGCCGGGCGCCGCTGCTCGCCGATGTGCGCGAGCGGGTGGTGCACGAGGCGGCGCGGCAGCTCGCCGCCGAACGCGACCTCGGCGACGCGGTGTACACCGAGGCGGTGGCGACGCTGGGGCGCGCCGCCGTCGTCGAGCTGGTCACGCTCGTCGGCTACTACGCCGCGCTGGCGATGCAGCTGCGGGTGTTCCGGGTGGGCGTGCCGGACGGCGAGCCCGCCCCTGACTGGGGGACGGACGCCGAGCCGGTCCAGGCGTGGCGGACCGATGCCGAGCCGGGGTAGTCGTGAGGAGACCGCGACCATGAGCGACGTCCTGCGCACCGGACGGCTGGCGCTGCATCCGCTGAGCATGAGCGACCACCGGGCACTGCTGGCGCACCTGAGCGGGCCGGAGGTCCGCCGGCACCTGCTCGGCGACCGGACGATCTCGCCGGGGCAGGTCACCGAGATCATCTCCTCCAGCCAGCGGGACTTCGCCGTCGAGGGGTACGGCCTGTGGGCGCTGCGCCCGGCCGCGCGCGCCGCCGGGATCGACGCGGCGGTGGGCGGCGACGCGCTGCTCGGCGTCGCCGGGCTGCGCCGCCACGACGGCCCGGTCGACCGCGGTGTCGACCGCGGTGTCGGCGTCGAGATCCTCTACAGCCTGGAGCCGAGCCGGTGGGGTCAGGGCCTGGCCGCCGAGGCCGCCCAGGCGGTGCTCGACTACGCCTTCGGCGTCGTCGGGCTGCACCGGGTCACCACCGAGATCGACCGGGGCAGCGCGGTCTCCGCCGAGGTCGCCGAACGGCTGGGGATGCGGCCCTGGCGCGGCGGCCTCGACGGCCCGGACGGCCCGGACGGCGCCGCGTACTACGCGGCCGACCGGGTGCGGTGGCTCGGCTCGGGGCACAGCATCGGAGCCTGAGCCGGGCTCAGGACGCTCCGGACGCCCGTGTTCAGGCGGAGGCCAGGAGGCGCTCGATCTCGGCGGCGGGGGTCGCTCCGGCGATCATGGTGCCGTCGGCGAAGACCAGGGTCGGGGTGGCGTCCACGCCGATCTCCTCGGCGGCCAGCCGCAGCCGCGCGATGGGCGTGTGCGGGTCGGGCGGGCCGGGCGGCCTGGCCCCGCCGGTCATCCAGTCGTACCAGGCGCCGGTGCGGTCCGGCGAACCCCAGATCAGCCGGGTCGTCCGGTCGGCGTCCGGGTAGATCTCCAGCGGCAGCAGGAGGGTGTACACCGTCACGTCGGTGATGCCCGCGAGGTGGTCGCGCACCAGCTCCCGCGTGAAGGGGTCCTCCGGGTCGCCGAAGAGGGCGAGCCGGCGGCGCCCGTCGCCGCGTGCGTCGGTGAACGCCAGGTCGAGCGGCAGCTCCTCGAAGCGCAGGTCTGCCATGTCGGTTCCCCCTCCACCGGATACTGACAGGCCATATACCCGGAGGGAGAACGTCCGAATCGGCGGGCCGGGGGTGCCGGAGGTGACGGAACCCGATCGATCCGGGGGAAGCCGGTCAGAAGGTCGGAGGTGGCTGCCATCATCCCCGCATGGCGAACGCGACACGCATGACGAGCCGGCGCATGGCGACCCGGCTGGTGGAGCTCGGGATGGTCACCGAGGAGGGGGCCGCCAAGGGGCTGGCCGCCATCGGGGAGTACGCGCCCGACCTCGATGAGGAGCTGGTGGGCGACGACGTCCTCGACGCGATCGACGAGTTCGGCCTCGCGGTGTGGGTCCACGGCGAGGACGTCGACGATCTGGAGGAGGGCTACCGCGGCATCCTGCGCGAGGCGGCGGCGCTGAGCGGCGGGTCGGTCGTGGTCGGCGACGTCGAGCTGGTCCGCGACGCCGACGGCGGCGAGGCCCTGCACTTCCTGCGCAACGGCGAGCCGGTGTGGTGGCCCGTCGAGCACCAGCCCGGCGACTGCCTCGACCAGCTCACGATCATGGAGTGCATCGGCGACCTCGAGCCCGGCGGCGCCGACCCGCGCATGTTCTACGAGCTCCCGGGCCTCGACGTCTGCGAGGACGACGTGTACGTGCTGGCCACGCCCGAGCAGGCGCGGGCGCTGCGCGGGGAGTTCGGCCTCGACCTCGAGGGCCTCGACGCGCAGAAGCCGCAGTACGGTCCGCCGGCGACCGCCCCGTTCGGCACGTTCGAGTGGTACATGCAGGACGACGCCCGCACGATGAGCGAGCCCGCCCGGGAGTTCCTCGCCCGCTGGACCGCCGGGATGGACGACGCGCTCGCCCGGTGGCGGACGGAGTTCCTGCCCCAGGGCTTCCCGTTCGACTTCTCCCTGGCCTCCCTCGACGCGCTGGAGCCGCTCGTCCTGGACCGCCACCCGGGCCGCGACTCGGTCATCGCGGCGGGCGGCGGGCCGTTTGTCGAGGGGGCCGTCCGCTACATCGGGGAGACGCTGCTCCGGGTGGTGCCGAGCCGCTGGGGCTACCAGGACATGGGCCTGTCGGACGCCTACGACCGGATCCCGATGATCCGCTCGAACACCCCGGCGGGCTTCCTCCAGACCGTGGTGCCGCTGCGCCGGCTCGGCGCGCTCGCCGAGCACCGGGAGCGCGGCCTGCTCGCCGCGTCCGAGGGCTTCCTGCGCGACGCCGTCGACCGTCACCGCAAGGCCCAGGCCGCCCGGCGGCGCCCCCCGGGGGCCCAGGGGGCCTAGACCTGTCTCAAGTGCCTCGGCCGTCGCGCGAGCGCGTTACCTGGCCGGTGGGGCGATGCCGGAGGCGAGCCTCACCGGTCAGATCGCGAAGCGATGTCGCGCTCGCCCAAGCACGGTCGGCGTTCGAGCCGTCAGGCGAGGGCGCCGGGCCGGGGGTGTTGGGACACAGCCTAGGCCCGCGGGAGGGAGGTGGCGGCGGCCCGCTGCCTGATGAACTCCTCGGGATCGCGCTCGGCGAGCTGGCGCACGGCTGGGCCGAACCTGGCGTACCCGGCGAACGCGACCGCCCAGAGGGCGGCGAAGCGGACCCGGGGGTCGGCGTCGGCGAGCGCCGCCGAGATCCGGGCGAAGACGTGCTCGTCGTGCCCGGGGGCCGAGGCGAGGCCGAGGCGCAGGACGCCCTGGCCCCGCGCCTTGGCGTCGGCGACGCCGTCGAGCGCCCGGCACAGGTCCGGGACGGTCCACGGCTCGAGCGTCTTGTCGGCGATCCCGCCCAGGTCGCCGGGGTCGGCGCTCCAGGTGTAGCAGCCGATGCCGAACATGGCGTCCTCGACGTAGGCGAGCGCGACCCCGGCACCGGCCTGCCAGGTCACCCGACCGTCGGTGCCGGCCGCCCGGTCGCGTTCGACGACGTCTCCCATGGGCCATTGGCGGCTCCTGGCGAACGCGTCGATGTCCTCCACTGTGGTGCCGGGGCGGAGGACGCGCCGCCACAGCCGGAAGTGATCTTCATTGCGGGGCATGCGGGGCATTGTGCAGGGGATATATCGCCCCGCGCCACTGGAACGCCGTATCCGTTACGCCGCCGATCTCAGCTCGTCACCTGTTCGGGGCGCAGCGGCGCGTGGCGGCCGGGGGCGCGGCGGCCCGGGGCGTGCGGGTCGAGGGGACGGCCGGGCCGGCGGTCTGGTGTCCGCCGGCCGGCGGGCGCACCGCCGCGGCCGTCAGTCGCGGCGCCTGAACTCGGCCCACACCGTGGTGCGCGGGCCGTCGGGCCGGTGCCCCCAGCGTTCGGCGAGGGCGCCGACGATGTGCAGCCCGCGCCCGTTCTCGCCCTCGGGCGCCGCCCGCAGGACGGGCCGCAGGCCGCCCGCGCCGTCGTCGGTCACCTCGGCCCGCAGCATGTCCCGTCCGGCCAGCAGCACGAGCGTGATGCTGCCGCCGTCGCCGGACGCGGTGTGCTTGATCCCGTTGCCGGTGAACTCGTCCACGACCAGCGCCATGTCGTCCAGGACCTCGTCCCGCGCGGACACGTGCCCGGGGACGAGCGTGTCGCGCAGGAACCGCCGCGCGTACGGGACCGAGCGCTCGACGCCGGGCAGCGTCAGGACGGCGAGGACGTCCACGCCCCGATCCGCCCCCCGCCGCCCCGCCGCCGGGCCTCGGGAAACAGGCGGCGCACTCCCCGCCTCAGTGGGTGCCATCACGAACCCTCCGTTCGGTGTCACTCGCCAGGGTCGTTGCGCGCCGTGACCTCTTCAACACCTGCGCGGAAGGTCAGAGGTATTCACACATCGCCCATCGGTAATGCTGATGTGTACGACAACGAATGTATTCGGGTTTAACGGAATTGAACTACCTCGGCACCACGTGTAACGGAGATTGGTGATATACGGCGGCCGGATCGCGGTTTTCCTCCCCGTCGAAACCGGCGGACCCGCCCGGACGGGTCAGTCGAGGGAGGTGTCGCCGAACGACTCCAGCAACGTGCGCAGGAGGCGGGCCATGGGCTCGCGGTCCTCCGGGGCGAGGTCCTGGAGCATCCGTTTCCCGTTCTCGATGTGCAGGGGGAACACCGTGTCGACGACGTCGTGCCCGCGCGCGGTGAGCCGGGCCCGGACCGAACGGCGGTCGGCGGTGTCCCGCACCCGCTCGACCAGGCCGCTCACTTCCATCCGGTCGAGCCGGTTGGTGATCGCCCCGGACGTGACCATCGTCGCCCGGATCAGCGCGCCCGCGGACAGCTCGTAGGGCGGGCCCGACCGGCGCAGCGTGGTGAGCACGTCGAACTCCCAGTACTCCAGGCCGTGCCCGGCGAGGAACTCCTTCTGTGCCTGCTCCAGGAAGCGCGCCAGCCGCTGGACCCGTCCCACCAGCCCGGTCGGCCAGGGGTCGAGATCGGGCCGCTCCCGGAGCCACAGGTCCAGCACCGCGTCCACGGCGTCGGTCATGGGGGGCCTCCGTCAACTATCTCAATATTCACAGACTTGACATTGAGACACCTCTCTGGTGAGGTATCTCAACGTTGAGATTATCAATGTGAGGAGATTCCGATGTCCCTGCTCGTGCCCGCCTACCCCGACCCCCGCTACGACGGCCCGGGCGAGGTCAGCGCCGCCTTCCGCCCCGCGGACGCCGAGTACGACCACGTCTCCCGCCCGAAGGGGAGTCAGGGGCCCACCGACAGCACCGGCACCGCGTACCGCTACCTGGCCACCAAAAAGTCCACGGACGGTGACTACGGTCTCTACCAGGTGGACATGGGGCCCGAGCCCGCCGGGCCGAGCACGCATTTCCACAAGGCCATGTCAGAGGCGTTCTTCATCCTGTCGGGCACGATGCGGCTGTACGACGGCGAAACGTGGATCTCGGCCCGCTCGGGCGACTTCCTGTACGTTCCGCCCGGTGGCCTGCACGCTTTCCGCAACGAGTCCGGCGAGCCGGCCTCGATGCTGCTGCTCTTCGCCCCCGGCGCCCCGCGCGAGGCGTACTTCGAGGGCATCACCGACCTCGCGGACCTGACCGATGAGGAGCGCGCCGAGTTCTTCGTCAAGCACGACAACTTCTTCCTCACCTGACCTTCGCCCGCCACCACGACGCCGCCGGCCCGCCCCGCCCCGCCGCCGCTCCGCCGGCCACCCGAGGCGCGGGCCGGTGGCGGCGCGCGGGCTCGTCAGTCCTCGTAGGCGTCGACGAAGCGGGTGAGGAGGCGGGCGAACTCGCGGCGCTCGTCCGCGGTCCAGTCGCCCATGGCCTTGGCGAAGTGGTCCTTGCGGGTGCCGCGGGTGGCAGCGACCGCCTCGCGGCCCGCGGCGGTGAGCTCCAGGTGGATGCGGCGGCCGTCCTCCTGTGAGGCGACGCGGCGGACGTAGTCGTGCTTGACGGCCTCGGCGACGATGCGGCTGCCGCGCGAGGCGTCGACCCCGAGGCGGGCGGCGACGAGGCCGACGCTCATCTCCTGGCCGGGCCGGTCGGGGCCCTCGTCCACGATGTCCACGACGTGCAGGACCTGGAGGTCGACGGGGAGGTGGTGCTCGCGGACGGCCGCCTTGCCCAGCCGCTGCCGGGACATGCCGCGCCGCAGCCTGACCATGCTCCGCTCGACGGCGTCCGCCGCGTCCTCGCTCATGGGGGGAGTCTAGCGGCGGCGGTTGCGCCGGTCACATTGATGCGTTTAGCATTTATATGCCTAAGTCAATCAGTGTGAGGTGCGCATGACCATGACCGCCCCGTCCGCGCCGATGAGCCGCCGGCACCGGCTGCTGGTCTTCGGCGGGCTGATGCTCGCCGGGCTGATGTCATCCCTGGACGCGACCGTGCTCAGTACGGCGCTGCCCGCGATCGTGGGGGACCTGGGAGGGCTCGACCGGCTCGCCTGGGTCTCGACCGCGTACGTGCTGGCCACCAGCGTCACCGTCCCCCTGTCCGGGCGGCTCGGCGACCTGTTCGGCCGCAAGCCGGTCTTCCTGGCCGGGCTGCTCGGCTTCCTGGCCGGGTCGGCCGCGTGCGGCGCGGCGCCGTCGATGGGCTGGCTGATCGCGTTCCGCGTCGTCCAGGGCGCGGGCGCCGGCTGCCTGATGAGCTCGATGTTCGCGCTGACCGGGGAGCTGTTCGAGCCCCGGGAACGGGCCCGCTACCAGGGCTACTCCGCGCTGATCTTCGCGGTTTCCAGCATCGGGGGACCGCTCGCCGGCGGGTTCCTCACCGACCACGCGTCGTGGCGGTGGGTGTTCTACGTGAACCTGCCGCTCGGGCTGGTCGCGGTGGCCACCACCCTGCTGTTCCTCCGGCTGCCGAAGCCGCAGGGCCGTCCCCGCGTCGACTATCCGGGCATCGTGCTGCTCGGCGCGGCGGTCACCTGCTTCACCCTGTTCACGAGCTGGGCCGGCACCCGGTACCCGTGGGGCTCGCCGGCGATCGTCGGGCTGGGCGCCGGGACGGCGGTGCTGCTGGCCGCGTGGGTGCTGGCCGAGCGCCGCGCCGCCGAGCCGGTGATCCCGCCACGGCTGTTCCGCGACCGCTCGTTCACCGTGGCGTGCGTGGTGGCCCTGGTCGGCGGCGCGACCGGCTTCGGCCTGGCCACCTACCTGCCGATGTTCTTCCAGGTGGTGGGGGACACCGGCGCCACCGAGTCGGGCCTGCTCCTGCTGCCCATGATGCTCGGGCTCCTCGCCGCGTCCCTGGGGGCCGGCCGCTACATCGCCCGGACGGGCCGCTACCACCGGCTGCCCGCGGCGAGCATGGCGATCAGCGCCGCCGGGGTGGCGCTGCTGGCCACCATGGACGCGGGGACGGGCCTGGTCACCGCCGGGCTCTACATGGCGGTGCTCGGGTTCGGCGCCGGACTGTCCCAGCAGGTCGTCATGCTCATCGCGCAGAACGCGGCGCCGCCCCGGGACCTCGGCGCCGCCAGTTCGGGGGTGTTCGCCACCCGCATGGTCGGGACCGCGGCCGGGATGGCCGTCTTCGGCGCGATCGTGTCGAACCGCTTCGCCGAGGAGGTCGTCCGCCGCGTCCCGGGCGGGGCGGTGCCCTCGTTCGACGACGCCGTCCGGCCGGAGGTGCTGGGCACCCTCCCCGGCCCGGTCCGGACCGGCGTCGCCGAAGCCTTCGCCGAGGCGTTCTCGGTGCTCTTCCTCGCCTCGCTGCCGCTGCTGGCGGTGGGGCTCGCGGCGGCCCTGCTGCTCAGGCACGTGCCGCTGGCCCCCCGCCGGCCCCCGGGCGGCTGAGCGGCCTACTTCACCTCGCGCCGGGCGAGCCGGACGGCCCCGGCGGCGAGGGGGAGGAGCAGCCACACCGCGAGCGAGGCCCCGATCCGCGCCCACTCCCCGCCGCTGACGCCCTCCTGCGTGAGGACGTCGAGGGTGCGGTTGGTGTCCAGCCAGCCGGCCGGCCCCTTCAGCCGCTGGATCATCTCGCCCAGGGTGGACCAGAGGCTCGGCAGCACGAAGTACAGCACGATCGCCACCGGCGAGTTCATGAACAGCATCCCGAACGCGGCGCCCATCATCACCATGAGCACGGTGAACAGCAGCATCGTGCCGACCAGGGACGCCGGCAGCGACCAGCTCCCGCCGGACCGCCCGAGCGCCCCGCCGAGCGCGCGGGTCAGCACCGCGACGGCGATCCCGAGCACCAGGAACACCGCCGCGAGGACGGTGCCGGCGGCCAGCTTGGCGGTCAGCACCCGGTTCCGCTCGGGCACCAGCGCGAACGTCGACAGCGCCGTCCGCTGCGACCATTCGGCGGTCACCGACAGGATGCCGAGGACCGGCAGCAGGATCGCCGCACCGGTCTGCGAGGCGACGAACAGCTCCACGACCGACTGGTCCGGCTCGTCCACGGTGAACAGCACCACGGGCATCAGCGCGACGCCGGCGACCGCGATCAGGACCAGCAGCCAGCGGCCCGACCGGGTGTCGACCATCTTGCGCAGTTCGACGGCGACGAGCCGGCCGAGCGGCGGCCGGGCCGGAGCGAGCAGGGCCGCCGGGGCGGTGGTGGCGGTCATCGCAGGGCCTCCTCGGCGGCCGGGGCGGGTGCCCCGGCGGGCGGCGGGACGGGGGCCGTCCCGGCGGTCAGGGAAAGGAAGAGCCGCTCCAGGCCGCCCCCGCCGGCCTGGCGCAGCTCCAGCAGCACGACCCCCGCGGACGCCGCCGCGCGGCCCACCGCCTCGGCCGTGGCCCGCACCGCGAACGCGCCCTCGCCCTCGGGCCGCGGGTCCAGCCCGGCCGCGGCCAGCGCCGCGTGCAGCGCGGTCGCGTCGAGCCCCCGGACCAGCACCCCGTCCGGGGCGGCGAGCAGCTCGGCCTTGGTGCCCTGCGCGGCGATCCGCCCGTTCGCGATGACGACGAACCGGTCCGCGACGGCCTCCACCTCCAGCAGCAGGTGGGACGACAGCAGCACCGTGCCGCCCCGGTCGGCGAACTCGCGCAGCATGCCGCGCATCCAGAAGATGCCCTCCGGGTCCAGGCCGTTGGCGGGCTCGTCCAGGATGAGGACGCTCGGGTCGCCCATCAGCGCCTGCGCGATCCCGAGCCGCTGCCGCATCCCGAGCGAGTAGCCGCCGACGCGGCGCCGGGCCGCCTTCGGCGTCAGCCCCACCAGGTCCAGCATCCGCGCGGCCCGGTCCCGGTCGGCGCCGATGGTGTGCGCGGTCAGCGCCAGGGTCTCGCGGCCGGTGCGCCCGGCGTGCTGGGCGGCGGCGTCGAGCAGCACCCCGACGTGCCGTCCCGGGTTGGCGATCCGCCGGTACGGGACGCCCTTCACGGTCGCCGACCCGGTCGTCGGCGGGGTCAGCCCGCAGATCATCCGCATCGTGGTGGACTTCCCCGCCCCGTTCGGACCGAGGAAACCGGTGACGGTGCCGGGCGCGCACTGGAACGAGACCTCGTGCACCGCCGGGACGTCACCGTAGCGTTTGGTCAGGCGTTCAACACTGATCATGCCTCTCAGCCTCGCGGCCGGAGGGGGCCCGCCGCGTCGGCCGATGGTCTGCGGTCGCCCGACCGAAGTCGCCGCCTCCGGCGTCCATGGTCGGCCCGCCCGGTGCCCATGGTCGGCCCGGCCTCGCGGCCGGAGTCCGGACCGGAGGTCAGCCCGCCGGGCCGGGGGCGCCCGCGTCATGCACCAGCAGGGCGATCTGCACCCGGTTGTTGAGCTCCAGCTTGGTCAGCAGCCGCGACACGTACGCCTTCACCGTCGCGACGCTCAGCGACAGCTCGCGGCCGATCTCGCCGTTGGTGCGGCCCCGCCCGACCAGCGCCGCCACCGCGCGCTCGCCCTCGCTCAGCCGGCCGAGCAGCGCGCGGGCGCGCTCCTGCCGCGGGTCGACGCCGGTCTCGGCGACGTAGGACATCATCTTGCGCAGCACCGCCGGCGACAGCATCGGCTCGCCCGCCGCGACCTGCCGGATCGCCCGGACGATCTCGGCCGGCGGCGTGTGCTTGAGCAGGAAGCCGCTCGCCCCGGCCCGCATCGCGCGCAGGATGTGGTCGTCGGTGTCGAAGGTGGTCAGGATGATGATCTCGGGGGGCTCGCGGCGGGCGCGCAGCCGCTCGGTGGCGGCCAGCCCGTCCAGCCGGGGCATCCGGATGTCCATCAGGACCACGTCCGGCCGGTGCTCGTTCACCGCGGCCACGACCTCGGCGCCGTCCGCGACGTCCGCGACGACCTCCAGGTCCGCGGCGCTGTCCAGTATCATCGACAGGCCCGCCCGGACGAGCGCGTCGTCGTCCACGATCAGCACGCGGGTGGGTGAGTCCATCCGCTTACTCTACGGGCCGGCGGCGCGCGCCACGCCCGCCCGCCGCCCGCCCGCCGCCGACCTGCGGCCCGACCTGCGGCCCGCGTCGGCGCCGCGCGCGGCGGGTACGGACGCCGGGTGCCCCTCCCTCATCGCGTGTTCCTGTACGGCCAGTCGGTGTCCGTCCTCGGCGACGGGCTCGCGGTCCTGGCGGTGCCCCTCCTGGTCCTGCGGCTCACGCACGACCCGCTCGCCGCCGGTCTCGCCGCAGCGCCGCGCGGCATCGGCCACCTGCTGGTCGGGCTGCCCGCCGGGCCGATCGTCGACCGGCTGGACCCGTGGGCCGTGCTGATTGCCTCGGACGTCGTCCGCGCCGGGGTGTTCACCGCGCTGCCCCTCCTGGCCTGGGCCGCCGCCGCCCGGCTGTGGATCGTGCTGGCGCTGGCGTTCCTGGCGGGGGCCGCGACGGTGTTCTTCGACGCGGCGCTCGCGGTCGCGGTAAAGGACCTGTTCCCCGGGGCGGGGCTGCTGCGCGCCAACTCCCTCCTGGAGACCGCCGCCCAGATCTCGCAGGTGGCCGGGCCCGCACTGGTCGGCGTCCTCGCCGCTGCCGTCGGCGTCGAGACCGCGCTGCTGGTCAACGCGGCGAGCTTCGCGATCTCGCTCGCGTCGCTGGCGGCGGTGGCGCGGCACCGGCCCGCCGCCCGCGCCGTCCCCGCCGCCCGCGCCGACCCGTCCGGCGTGCCGCGCGTACGCCGGGGGACGGGACGCGCGCTCGCGGCGGAGTTCGCCGAGGGGGTGCGGTTCGTGACCGGCTTCCGGCCGCTCCTGGTGCTCACCGTCGTGCAGACCCTGGTCAACCTGTGCCTCGCCGTGGACACGCTGATCGTCTACTTCGCCCAGGTCACCCTCCGGCTGCCCCCGCCGCTGGTGGGGGCGGTGCTCGCCGCGGGCGGGCTCGGCGGGGTCACCGGCGCGATGGCCGCGCCGCGGATCGCCGCGCGCGCCGGGCCGCTGCCCGTGATCGCGGCGGCGGTCGCGGTCGTCGCCGCGACGCTGCCGGTGATGGCGGCAGTCACGGCGTGGTGGGCGCTGGCGGCGGTGAACGCCGTCCAGCTCGGCGCGGTGACGCTGGCCGGCGTCGTCAACCGCAGCGCCCGCCAGGCGTGGGTGCCGCGCCACCTGATGGGACGGGTGACCACCGTCGTGCGGTCGCTGTTCCTCGCCGCGACGCCGCTCGGTGCGGCGGTCGCCGGGGCCGTCGCGGGCGCGTCCGGCGGCGACCCCCGGCCGGCGTTCCTCGGCGCCGGGCTGCTCACCGCCGCGGTCATCGCGGCCGGATGGTTCGGCTTCCTGCGCCGCTGCGCGGCGGGGCTCACCCCGGAAGGGGCAGGCTCGCCCTGAGCCGCCAGCGGTCGTCGCCGGTGCGGCCGTGCTCCAGAGTGCCGCCGACCATGCCGACCCGCTCGCCGAGGCCGACCAGCCCGGCGCCCGCGCCCGGCAGGCCGAGCGGGACGAAGCCGGGCGGCAGCGGGTTCACGATCTCGATCGTCAGCCCCGCCGCGGCGGGGGAGTCCACCGTCACCAGGACGCGGGCGCCCGGGGCGTGCTTGCGCGCGTTGGTGAGCCCCTCCTGGACGATGCGGTACGCGTGCCGCCCGATCCGGGCCGGGACCGCCGCCGGATCGGGCACCAGGCACTCCAGGACGACCCGCGCCCCCGCCCGCCGGGACTCCTCGACGAGCGCGGGCAGGTCGGTCAGCGTCGGCTGCGGGCGCTCGGGCTCGGCCTCGGCCGCGTCGTCGCGGAGCACGCCGATCACCTCGCGCAGGTCCTCCATCGCCTCGTAGGCGCTCTTGCGGATGATCCCGGCGGCGCGGCGCTGGTCGAGCGGCGCGTCCGGCCGGAACTCCAGGGCGCCCGCGTGCACGGCCAGCAGCGAGATCCGGTGCGCGAGGACGTCGTGCATCTCGCGGGCGAGCCGCTCGCGTTCCAGCAGCCGGGCCTCCTCGACCCGCAGCCGCTGCCCCTCCTCGGCCTGCCGGGCCCGCTCGGTGAGCGATTCGATGAGCTGCCGCCGGGACCGGATCAGCATCCCGACCGAGATGATCACCGTGTAGGAGAGCAGTACGACGGTGACGCCCTCCACGTACTCGCGGTCCGTCTGCATCGGCGCCAGCCGGAAGACCACCAGGACGCGGGCGGCGTCGAGCGCCGCGATGCCCGCGGTCGTCCGCCAGGACCGGTGCACCGCGAGGGTGAACAGGGCCATCGCGCTCGCGCCCATCGCCGAGGACGCGAGCGTCTCCATGACGCTCAGCAGTAGCGCGACCCGCACCGGCCACCGACGCCGGAACAGCAGTAGGACGGTACACGCCAGGGCGCCGACGGGCAGGTCCCGGGCGATCTCGGTCCGCTGGGTCGCGGGGTAGGTCTCCAGCGCGGCCTGGAGCATGATCAGGCCCAGCCCGGCCGCGACCGCGGTGACGGCCACGTCGGCGGCCCGGTTCCGCGCTTCGCGCCGCAGGTCCACCGGGCCCACGATATCGACGCCGCCGGGCCCGGACAGTGGGCCGTGGTCGATGGGCCCCAGACTTTGGTCGCGGCCCGCCGGCCCTCGCGGGTCCGTCAGGTGAGGGGCTTGCCGGTCACCGGGGCGCCGAGCGCGCTGCCCT
Organism: Actinomadura xylanilytica; assembly: GCF_030283145.1. Classification (GTDB taxonomy): domain Bacteria; phylum Actinomycetota; class Actinomycetes; order Streptosporangiales; family Streptosporangiaceae; genus Spirillospora; species Spirillospora xylanilytica. The sequence continues at coordinate 863,169 of NZ_JASNWE010000005.1, read as the reverse complement.
TGAGCCACGCGTCCCACGACTTGGCCCACGGCGTCGGGCCGTTCCCGAACCGCAGCCTGCGGGTGGTGCCGGTCACCTCGATGATGTCGCCGCGGTTGGTGAAGTCGTAGAACCACTTGGCGTCGCCGGGGGCGGCGTTGACGCAGCCGTGGCTGACGTTGGCGTTGCCCTGCGCGCCCGTCGACCACGGCGCGGAGTGCACGAACGTGCCGCTGTAGGTCATCCGGACGTTCCACTTGGTGGGGGTGCGGTACGCGCCGGGGTCGCCGGTGGTGGCCGAGTCCATCACCATCGCCCGGTTCTTCTCCTGCGCGATCATCACGCCGCTGTAGCTGTCGTCGCCGGGCTTGCCCAGGCTGACCTTCATGGTGCGCACGGTGCCGCCGCCGTCCTTCACCGTCGCGCGGTGCGACTGCGCGTCGATCGTGGTGACGTGCTTCGGGCCGACGGTGAAGCCGAGCGTGCGGTCCTTCACGCCCCACACGCCGTCGCCGACGTTGAGCCCCGCGAGGCGCGCGGTCACCTGGACCTTCTGGCCGGACGGCCAGTAGTCGCGGGGCCGGAAGTCGACCTCCTTGTCGCTGATCCAGTACCAGGCGCCCTCGACGGGCTTGGACATCCGCACGTCGAGGGCGCGTTCGACCGCCTGCTTGCCCGCCTTGGTGGGCACCGGCTGCGTCAGCAGCAGCTGGACCGGCATGCCGACGCCGACCTTCTCGCCTTCCAGCGGCGACATGCCGCTCTCCAGCTTCTTACGCGGCGTCAGCGTGGTGAAGGAGGACTTCGCGGTGACCGGTCCGTCGCCGCCGCCCTGCGCGGTGAGGGTGTAAGCGGTCGCCGGGCGGAGCGGGCGGGTCGACCGCCACGACCGCCCGTCGGCGGCGAGCCGGCCCTCGACCTTGCGGCCCTTGGCGTCGGCGAGGGTCACCGCGCCGAGCCTGCCCTGGTCGGCCTTCACCGTGACCGGCTGGTCGGGGGCGACCCGCTGTGTCCCGGTCGCCGGTGAAAGGGTCAGCTTCGCCGGGGCGGCCTTCCCCCCGCCGCCGGAACCGCCGCCGTCGCCGCCTCCCGACGAGCATCCGGCGGCGGTCGCCACCACCGCGCATGTGACCACCGCGACCGCGGTTCCCGTCCGGCTTCTGCGCACCTCGCTACTCCTCAACGCTCGACGCGGGATTCCATCCCGTTCGCCAGAGTATGCGGGGTAACGCGGGGCCGCGCCCGAACGATCCGTACGAACGGTGCGAGCGGGGTGGCGCCGGGGCTAGGGTGACGCGATCCGGTCGATGCCGGGCGGAAGCTCCGCCGCGGCGGCGCGGTCGAGCAGGAACAGGGTGCGCTGGCGGCCCCGGGCGCCGGCGACCGGGATCTGCACCGGGCCCGCCTCTGACAGCCCGAGCCGCACCGCCTTGGCCTTGGCGCCGCCCGCCGCGATGGCCCAGACCTCCCGCGCCGCCCGGATCGCCGGCAGCGTCAGCGAGATCCGGGTCGGCGGCGGCTTCGGGGCGCCGCGCACCGCCACCACCGGGCGCTCGTCGTAGAGCGCCGGCATCTCGGGGAACAGCGAGGCCACGTGCGCGTCCGGGCCGACCCCGAGCATCAGCACGTCGAACGACGGCACCGGGCCGTGGTCCTCGGGCCGCGCCGCCGCGCGCAGCTCGGCGGCGTACCGGCCGGCCGCCTTCTCGGGGTCGTCGCCGTCGGGCCCGTCGCTGGCCGGCATCGGGTGCACCCGCGCCGGATCGGTGCCGACGTGGTCGAGCAGCGCGGCGCGCGCGCCGGTCTCGTTGCGCTCGGGGTCGCCGGACGGCAGGAAGCGCTCGTCCCCCCACCACACGTCCAGCTTGCGCCAGTCGATGGCGTCGCGCGCGCCGGTCGCGGCCAGCTCGGCGAGGACGGCGGTGCCGACCCCGCCGCCGGTCAGCACGATCGAGGCGGCGCCCCGGGCCGCCTGGGCGTCGACGATCCGGGTCACCAGCCGGGCCGCCACCGCCTTGGCGAGCAGCTCCTGGTCGCGGTGGACCAGCACGGTGGGGGTCATGCGTCCTCCGGCGGCTCGGCCCGCGGCCCCGCCTTGCGCGCGGACGGCGACTTCCCCGCCGTGCGGCCCTTGGCGGGCTTCGCCGGCCCGGCCTCGGACGGCCCGGACGTGTCGGACCGCCCGGACGCGGCGGCCTCGGGGGAGCCCGACACCGGGTCGGAGGCGACGCCCTCCCGGACCCCGGCCGCCAGGTCCTTGGCGAACCGCTTCGCCGCCTCCTGGTAGACCTCGTCGGGGTCGAGCCGGCGCAGCTCCTCGGCCAGCAGCTCGGACATGTGCCGCCGCATCAGCGAGACCTGCCGGTCGGGCTGCTCGGGCCGCGACAGCGTGGCGACCCGCCCGTCCGGACGGGACACCGCCAGGTCGCCGCCGGCCGTGACCAGCCGCACGCCGGTGATGCCCGGTCCGTCGGAGACCACGCGGCCGACCGGGACCCCGAGCCGGACCGACAGCCACGCGGCCAGCAGCTCCGCGCTCGGGCTGTCGGGCTCGGCGGACACCTCGCCGGACAGGATCGCCTCGTGCTCCTGGTCGAGCGCCGCCGCCAGCAGCGACCGCCACGAGGTCAGCCGCGTCCAGGTGAAGTCGGTGTCGCCTGGCCGGTAGCCGTCGGCGAGCTGCGCGAGCGTGCCGAGCCGGTCGCGGGCCGCGTACGCGTCGGTCACCCGGCGCGCCGCCAGCCTGCCCAGCGGGTCGCGCGCGGGCACCTTGGGCACCTTGCCGCCCGGCCACCAGGTCACCACCGGGGTGTCGGGCATCAGCAGCGGCACCACGACCGAGTCGGCGTGCTCGGCCAGCGGCCCGTACATCCGCAGCAGTACCGTTTCGCCGGGGCCGGTCTCGCCCATCCGGATCTCGGCGTCGAGCCGGGAGGAGTTGCCGCGCGCGTCGCGGGAGATGACCGTCAGCACCCGGCAGGGGTGCTCGCGGGCCGCCTCGGTCGCCGCGCGCACCGCGTCGTACTGGGCCGACTCGTCGGTGACGATGATCAGGGTCAGCACCATCCCGACGGCCGGGCCGCCCATCAGGTGCCGGGCCTGCGTCAGCGCGTCCTGGATCTTGCGGGTGGTGGTGCCGGTGAGATCGATGTTCATGATTAGAGTCGCCTCCAGGTGCGGCCGTCGCGCGCCATCAGCTCGTCGGCGCTGTCGGGTCCGTAGCCGCCGGACTTGTACTGGTCGAGCCCGCCCTGCCCGGCCCAGTACTCCTCGATCGGGTCGAGGATCTTCCAGGACAGCTCGACCTCCTCCTGCCGCGGGAACAGCGGCGGGTCGCCGATCAGCACGTCGAGCAGCAGCCGCTCGTACGCCTCGGGGGAGGACTCGGTGAAGGACTCGCCGTAGGCGAAGTCCATGTTGACGTCGCGGATCTCCATCGAGGTGCCGGGCACCTTGGAGCCGAACCGCACCGTGATGCCCTCGTCCGGCTGCACCCGCATCACCAGGGCGTTCTGCCCGAGCTCCTCGGTGTCGGTGTGCGAGAACGGCAGGTGCGGCGCCTTCTGGAACACCATCGCGACCTCGGTCACCCGGCGGCTGAGCCGCTTGCCGGTGCGCAGGTAGAACGGCACCCCGGCCCAGCGCCGGTTGTCGATCTCCAGCTTGATCGCGGCGTAGGTCTCGGTGCGGGAGTCGGCGGGGATGCCGTCCTCCTCCAGGTAGCCCTCGACCTTCACGCCGCCCTGCCAGCCGGACGCGTACTGCCCGCGGGCGGTGGACTGCGACAGGTCGCCGCGCACCCGCACCGAGGACAGGATCTTGGCCTTCTCGGCGCGGACGGCCTCGGCGGCGAAGGAGGTCGGCTCCTCCATCGCGGTCAGCGCGAGCAGCTGGAGCAGGTGGTTCTGGATCACGTCGCGGGCGGCGCCGATGCCGTCGTAGTAGCCGGCCCGGCCGCCGATGCCGATGTCCTCGGCCATGGTGATCTGCACGTGGTCGACGAACGAGCGGTTCCAGATCGGCTCGAACATCGAGTTGGCGAACCGCAGCGCCAGGATGTTCTGCACCGTCTCCTTGCCGAGGTAGTGGTCGATCCGGAAGATCGACTCCTCGGGGAACACCCGGTGCACGGTGTCGTTGAGGTCCTGGGCGCTGGCCAGGTCGTGGCCGAAGGGCTTCTCGATGACCACCCGCCGCCACTCCCCGTCGCTCCGGTCGGCCAGCCCGCTGCGGCGCAGCTGCTCGACCACCTTGGGGAAGAACTTGGGCGGTATCGACAGGTAGAACGCGTAGTTGCCGCCGGTGCCGCGGCTCTCGTCCAGCTCCTTGACCGCCATGGCGAGCGCGTCGAACGCGCCCGGGTCGCCGAACTCGCCGGGGACGAAGTGCATGCCCTCCGACAGGTGCGTCCAGACGTCCTCGCGGAAGGGGGTGCGCGCGTGCTCCTTGACCGACTCGTAGGCGATCTGCCGGAAGTCCTGGTGGTCCCAGTCGCGCCGCGCGAAGCCGACCAGCGAGAAGCCCGGCGGCAGCAGCCCCCGGTTGGCCAGGTCGTAGATCGCCGGGAGGAGCTTCTTGCGCGACAGGTCGCCGGTGACCCCGAACAGCACCAGCACGCACGGTCCCGCGACCCGTGGCAGGCGCTTGTCGCGCGGATCCCGCAGCGGGTTGGATGTGGTGGTCACGTGGAGGCCCCCTCGTCTCGGACTGCGCCGTGGACCGTTCCTGCCCACCGACCGATCCTGCTGTCTCTGTGTGCCCTGCGCGCGCGGCGCGTACTGCGCCGCCCCGCGCGCGTGGCCGGCGGTGCCGGGCTCATGCCCCTCCTCGGGCGGCGTCGAGCAGCCGGGCGAGGCCCGACCAGCGGTTCTGCAAGTGCAGCCGGAGCACCGGACGCCCGCCCCCACGGGCCGCGCGGGCGTCCGAGCGGGCCTGCGCGGACTGGAGCGCGCCCAGTCCGTGGCGCCGGTCCGGCACCGGCACGTCGCGGACGACGTTCCCGGTCAGCATCAGGTATACGCCCTTCTCTTGATGATCATTCCCGAACGCGGGGTAACGGCAACCCCAGCTGATCGTCACAGGCCGGGCGCACCGCGCCGCCAGCAGGCCCGCGAGCCTCCTGACCTGCGCGCCCTGCCCCCGGCTCTCGTCGGGGTCCAGATGCGCCACGATCGCCAGGTGCCCGTCGGCGCCGGCCCGCCCGACGAGCGCCTCGAGCAGCGCGGGCAGGGTCGCCGCCCCGGCGAACGCCGGGTCCCGCGCGTACGCCTCGATCGCCTGCCCGGGCTCCCCGTCGACGAGCAGCGCCCCGTCGTCGCCGGCGCCGATGGCCGGCAGGGGTTCCGGGCCGGTGTCGTGGCCGGTGTCGCGGCCGGGGTCCGGGCCGGGTCCGAGGGCCGGGGCGCCGCCGCCGAACGGGTCGGTGTTGAGCAGGTACGCGGCCACGGCGGCGGCGTACTCCCACACGACGAGCTGCGCGGCCGGCGGGCCGGACACCGTGGCGTCGTCCTGGCGCGGACGGCCGTCCAGCGTGACCAGGAACATGTCGTCGGTCGGCAGGATCGGCAGCCCGCCCCGCTGGACGAGCGGCAGGACCCGGCCGCCGACGGCCCCGGCGAGCAGCCGCGCGATCCAGTCGGCCAGGCCGGGAAGCGCCGCGGCGTACCCGCCGAGGACGGCCGTGTCGCGACCCGCCCGCGCGGCCCCGCCAAGGATGGCGCCGAGCACCAGCCCGGGGTTGTTCTCCGGGCGGGTGAGCGCGGGCAGGACGGCGGCGGCCCGGTCCAGCAGCGTCCCGACGTCGGCGCCGGCGAGGCCGGCGGGCACCAGCGCGTACGGGGACAGCGCGCCGAACACCCCCGGGGCCGGGGCCTCGACCACCGCCTGCCCGGCCTCGGCCGCGAGCTTGGCGGCCGGGGCGCCCGGCTCGGCGACGGTCACGAACCGCCGCGCGACCTCCGCGGCGGGCAGGTCCAGGTCGAGGAACATCCGCTCGAACACCCGGCGCAGCGCGCCGGTGGCGGGATTGTCGCCGGTGACCACGACCAGGGTGCGGCGCAGCCGCTCGGGATCGTCGCCGGCGCGGAGCACCGGCCCCGGCTCGGGACCGTCCAGCACGGTCAGCGGCGAGCGCCGCGGGCCCTGGCCGCCCGCCGGGACCGCCGGCCGGGCCCGGCCGGGGGGCGGGTCCGCCGCGCCGGGCCCGGCCTCGTCCCCGGCCTCCTGCGCGTCGAGCGCCTGCCGGACGATCAGGCCGGCCGCGTGCGCCGGCGCACCGCCCCCGAGCAGCGCCACCTCGGTCAGCCCGTCGCCCAGGGCCCGGTCGCGCAGCGCGCCGATCCGGTCCAGCAGCGCCCGCGCCGGCCCCGGCTGGCCGGGCCAGCACAGGGCGCGGCCCTCGGCGGCGGCCTGCGCCGCCGACGGCCACAGCGCCGGGTCCTCGGAGGCCAGGCGGACCGGGACGCGATCGATCCAGAGCCGGCCGATCGCGCGCTCGGCCGCCTCCCGGATCGCCCCCCGGGCGGTGATGGCGGTCTCCCCGTAGGTGACCGAGGTGAAGCTCGTCACGATGCCGTCCGCTTCACCCCGTCACCGGACCGTCCGCCGGGACCCGGAGGTCCCGCGCACGGCCTCGGTGAGACGGCCCACGCCGTCCACGGGGTCGCGCAGATGCAGCCGGACGACCGGCAGCCCGCGCTGGCGCAGCGCGCGCACCTCGGCCAGCGCCCGGGCGAGCTGGAGCTTGGCCAGGCCGTACGGGCGCCCCGGGATGGGGTGGGCCGCCAGCGCGTCGCCGGGGGCCGGCTCGCCGGTGATGACCAGGAACGCGCCGCCGGCCGGGCCGTCCTTGTGGACGGTGCCGTTGGCGTGCGGGTAGCCGGGCCCGGGACCGTAGGCCACCGGGCGGGCGGCGCGACGGGCCAGCGCCGGGGCCAGGTAGCGCCCGGAGAAGTCGCCCGACAGGTACGTCACGATCGACAGGTAGCCGTCGGCGGGCACGGACCCGAGCAGCCCGTCGAGCGCGCCGGCGAGACCGCCGGCGCCGCCCGCGAAGCCGCCGGGACCGAGCGGCTCGGTGTGCACCTCGATGTCGCCGTCCACCGCCACGGGCTCCCCGGTGGGCAGCGGCCCGGCGCCCGCCGCGCGCAGCATCGTCGCCGCGTCGTCCTCGGCCTCCTGGACCACCGTGCTGCCCGCCTCGAACGGGTTGACGCCGAGCAGCCAGCCCGACACCGCCGTCGCGTACTCCCACAGCAGGAACTGCGCGCCGAGCGGCGCCCACAGCGAGGTGTCGGCGTCGTCGTGCGCGGCCCGGGGGTTCAGCGCCACCCCGTGCACGTCGGGCGCCTCGCCCTGGACGCCGGGCGGCTCGAACACCATCACGCCGCGGCCCCGCTTGCCGGTGCCGACGGCCAGCAGCTGGGAGATCCAGGAGGTCAGCGCGCCCGGACCGCCGGGCTCGCGCAGCACCACCTTGTCGCGGGCGACGCCGCCGGGGCCCTGCTGGGCGCAGCCGCCGAGGATCGCGCCGAGCAGCAGCCCGGGGTTGTCCTCCTCCTGGGCGAGCGAGGGTGCCAGCGCGGCGGCCTCGTCCAGCAGCCGCTCGGCGTCGGCGCCCGCGAGCAGCGCGGGGACCAGCCCGTAGGCCGACAGCGCGCCGAAGTGGCCGGGCAGATAGGGGTCGGTGAGCCCGATCCGGTACCCGCACTGGCGGGCGAAGTCGTGCAGGGGGCTGCCGTGGTCGGTGATGACCAGGAAGCGGCCCGCGATCTCGCGCTCGGACATGCCGTACCGCCGGAACGCGTCGGCGAAGATCCGCCGGTAGGCGTCCCCCTCCAGGGACACGCCCGCCTTGCTCGCCAGCACGACGAGGGTGCGGTCGAGCCGCTCGAGGGCGAACGCGAGGGCGGCGGTGTCGCTGCCGTCGAGCACGGTCAGCCCGCCGGGCGGCGCGCCGGCCGGGCCCGCCCCGCCGGGCGCCCGCCCTCCGGCGGTCGCCCCGCCCGGGGCGTGCGCCTCGACGATCGCCTGGGCGGCCAGGCTCTCCGCGCCGATCCCGATCAGCACGATGTGGTCGAGACCGGAGTAGCGGGCCTCGCGGGCCAGGCCGTCGATCTGGCCGAGCAGCCCGCGGGAGGCGTGCGGCAGGTCCAGCCAGCCCAGCCGGCTGTGATCCACCGCCCGCCGTCCCCACAGCCGCGGATCCTTGGCCGCGAGTGCGCCGGGAACCCCGCAGTCCACGAGGTAGTCCCGCGCCTGCAACGCCGAATCCAGCACGTCGCCGCGCGTCAGTACGTCGAACCCAGACACCGTTCCTCCTGGCTCCTATCGTTTCAGGAGAGAACGGTCATTCGCGACCAACTCCACGATCTTCTGGTCGGCGGGGGACGGGAGACCGCCGATCGCGCCGTCCCCGCCGGGCGGGCGCCTGCTCCGGCCCGGTGCCCCGGTCAGCTCAGCGCCTCGATCAGCTGGGCGATGCCCTCGGTCCGGCTGCGCAGGTGCAGCCGCACGGCCGGGCGGCCGAGCGAGCGCAGCACCCGCAGGTCGCCGTACGCCTGCGCGAGCTGGAGCTGCCGGAGGGTGTACGGCCTGCCGGGCACCGTCACGTCGGTGGTGGCCTCGGCGGTGACCTGCAAGAACACCCCGTTCTGGGGGCCGCCCTTGTGGTACTGGCCGGCCGTGTGCAGGTACCTCGGCCCCCACCCGAACGTGACCGGTGCCGGCCGCTTGCGCACCCGCCCGCCGAGCGCCGCCAGCAGCGGGCGCAGGCGCGCGGCGTCGGCGTCGCCGCAGCGGTCCAGGAACGCCAGCACCGCCAGGTACCCGCGCTCGGGGACGGCCTCCAGCAGCCGCTCGAGCACGCCGCCGAGCGTCGTGACGCCCTTCAGCAGGGCGCCGGGGGCGTGCACCTCCACCGCCCCCGACACCAGCGTGGCCGCCCGGCCGATCACCGTGGGCGCCGCGCCCTCCTCGGCGCGCAGCAGCGCGGCGGTGTTGTCCTGCGACGCGCGCACGTCGGGCTCGTCGAACGGATTGACGCCGATCACCCGGCCGGTGACCGCCGCCGCGTACTCCCACAGCAGGAACTGCGCGCCGAGCGGGCCCGCGACGCTGAGCCCGGCCTCCCGGGCCGGGCCCGGCTCGTCCGGCCGCCCGCCCAGGATGACCCGGCGCAGGTCGCCCGCGAGCTCGAAGCCGGGCGCGCCGACCCCCTCCACCACGACCGGCAGCAGGCCCTTGCCGTCCTTGCCGGTGGACTCGGCGACGAGCTGCTCGGCCCAGCCGCCGAACCCGGTCAGGCCCGAGCCGTGGTCGGCCAGGACCAGCTTGTCGCGCCCGCTCAGCGCCGACGCGCCGAGCGCGGCGCCGAGCGCCAGCGCCGGGTTGTCGTAGGGCTGCCGCAACGCCGGCGACAGCCGCGCCGCCTCGTCCAGCAGGGCGCCCGCGTCGGCGCCCGCCAGCGCGGCCGGCACCAGCCCGAACGCGCTCAGCGCGCCGAACCGCCCCCCGGCGCCCGGATCGGCCAGGACCACCTGGTAACCGGTGTCGGCGGCGACCGCCTCCAGCGGCGACCCGGGGCCGGTGACGACCACCACCCGCCGTGCGAGGTCGTCGCCGCTGCACCCGGCCTCCCAGAGCGCGTGCTCCAGGACCCGGCGCAGCGCGTCGGTCTCGATCGTGGTGCCGTTCTGGCTGGACACCACCACCAGGGTGCGGTCCATCCCCTCGCCGAGCACCCGCGCCACCTGGTGCGGGTCGGTGGAGTCGAGGACGGTCAGCGCGGCTCCGGCCGCGCCGGCGATGGCCTCGGCGGCGAGCGACGAGCCCCCCATCCCGGCCAGCACCACCCGGTCGAGGCCGGCGGCGCGGGCGTCCGCCGCCAGCTCGGCCACCCGGTCCAGCAGCGGGCGCGAGCTCTCGGCCAGGTCGAGCCAGCCGAGCCGGCGGGCCGCCCCCGGGGCCGCGTCCGGGCCCCAGAGGTTGGCGTTCCGCGACGTCAGGGAGTGCGGGACGCCGTCGGAGACGAGCCGGTCCAGGACCGTCTCGCTCTCATCGAGGACGACGCCCCGGATGGTGACCGACGCGCCGCCGGCGGTCACCACCGAGGTCACGCGCGGGCCCCCTTGGCGTCCAGCTCGCCGGAGATGCTGCCGAGCAGCTCGGTCCAGGACTTCTCGAACTTGTCGACGCCCTCGTCCTCGAGCACCTTGACGACGTCGTCGTAGTCGACGCCGGCGTCCTTGAGCGCCGCCATGTGCGCGCGGGCGTCCTCGTAGGTGCCGCGGACGGTGTCGCCGCGGACCGCGCCGTGGTCGGCCTCGGCCTCCAGCGTCGCCTCCGGCATGGTGTTGACCGTGCCGGGCGCGACCAGCTCGTCGACGTACAGCGTGTCGGGCAGGGCCGGGTCCTTCACGCCGGTCGAGGCCCACAGCGGACGCTGCGGCCGGGCCCCGGCGTCCTTGAGCGCCTGCCAGCGGCCGGTGCCGAACTTCTCCTCGTACAGCGCGTACGCCAGGCGCGCGTTGGCGAGGCCGGACTTGGACTTGAGCCCCTTGGCGGCGGCCGAGCCGATCGCGTCGAGCCGCTTGTCGATCTCGGTGTCGACGCGGCTGACGAAGAACGAGGCCACCGACGCGATCGTGCTCAGGTCGTGGCCGTTCTCGCGGGCCTGCTCCAGGCCCTCGAAGAAGGCGTCGACGACCTTGCCGTAGCGCTCCAGCGAGAAGATCAGCGTCACGTTCACGCTGATCCCCTGGGCCAGCGTCCGGGTGATCGAGGGCAGCCCCTGCTCGGTCGCCGGGATCTTGATGAACAGGTTGGGCCGGTCCACCAGCCACCACAGCGCCCGCGCCTCGGCCACCGTCTCCTCGGTCTTGCGCGCCAGCCGCGGGTCGACCTCGATCGACACCCGGCCGTCGAGCCCGCCGGTCCGGTCGTACACCGGGCGCAGCACGTCGCAGCCCCACCGGATGTCGTAGGTGGTGATCGCGCGGGACGCCTCGTCGACGTCCACGCCGCGCACCGCCAGGTCGCGGACCTGGTCGTCGTAGGCCGAGCCCTTGCTCAGCGCCTTGGCGAAGATGGTGGGGTTGGAGGTGACGCCCACCACGTGGCTCTCCTTGACCAGCCGTTCGAGGCCGCCCGACCGCAGCCGCTCCCGGCTGATGTCGTCGAGCCAGATCGACACGCCCTCGTCGGAGAGCCTCTTCAGGTTTTCGCTCATCGTCTTGTCTCCTCGTCGAGTCGTCGGGACCGGGGGCGGGGGCCCGCGGGCGGGCGCGGGGCGGGCGCGGCCGGGCCGCGCCCGCCACCGCCTCTAGGTCCCGGTGGTCGAGCCCCGCCCGGCACCCTGGACGCCGGCCTTGATCAGGCTGGCCTTGGCCGCGGCGACCACCCTCTCGGAGGTGATGCCGAACTGCTGGAACAGCGTCTTGTGGTCGGCCGAGGCGCCGAAGTGCTCCAGGCTGACCGACTCGCCGACGTCGCCGATGTAGCCGCGCCAGCCGAGCGCGACCCCGGCCTCCACCGACACCCGGGCGCGCACCCCGGGGGGCAGCACCTCCTGCTTGTAGGCGTCGTCCTGTGCGTCGAACCACTCGACGCACGGCATCGACACGACCCGGGTCGGGGTGCCCTCGGCCTGGAGCGCCTCGCGCGCCTCCAGGGCGAGCTGCACCTCGCTGCCGGTGGCGATGATGATCAACAGCGGGTGCCCGTCCGGCGCGTCGGCCAGCACGTACCCGCCCCGGGCGACGCCCTCGGCGGACGCGATCCCGTTGCCGCGCTCGAGCGTCGGCAGCTTCTGCCGGGTCAGCGCCAGCCCGGCCGGGCGGTCGCCGTGCTCCAGCACGGTGCGCCAGGCCACGGCGGTCTCGTTGGCGTCGCCGGGCCGGACGACGTCCAGGCCCGGGATGGCGCGCAGCGCCCACAGGTGCTCGACCGGCTGGTGCGTCGGGCCGTCCTCGCCCAGGCCGATCGAGTCGTGCGTCCACACGTAGGTCACCGGCAGCCGCATCAGCGCCGCGAGCCGCACGGCCGGGCGCATGTAGTCGCTGAAGATGAGGAACGTGCCGCCGTAGGGGCGGGTGCCGCCGTGCAGCGCGATCCCGTTGCAGATCGCGCCCATCGCGTGCTCGCGGACGCCGAAGTGCAGCGTGCGGCCGTAGCGCCCGCCCGGGAACTCCTTGGTCTGGTACTCATCGGGAATGAAGGACGGCTCGCCCTTCATCGTGGTGTTGTTGCTCTCGGCCAGGTCGGCCGAGCCGCCCCACAGCTCGGGCAGCACCGGCGCCAGCGCGGCCAGGATCTCGCCGGACGCGGCGCGGGTGGCCAGGTCCTTGCCGGCCTCGAAGACCGGCAGCCGCCCCGCCCAGCCGTCCGGCAGCGTGCGCGAGGAGATCCGGTCGTACTCGGCGGCGCGCGCGGCGTGGGCCTTGCGCCACGCCGCGAACGAGACGTCCCAGTCGGCGTGCAGCGCGCGGCCCCGGTCGGAGACCTCGCGGGCGTGCGCCAGGACCTCGTCCGGCACGTCGAAGGACGCGGCCGGGTCGAGGCCGAGGATCCGCTTGGTGGCCGCGACCTCCTCGGCGCCCAGCGCCGACCCGTGGATCTTGCCGGTGTTCTTCTTGTTCGGCGCGGGCCAGCCGATGATCGTGCGCAGCGCGATGAACGACGGGCGGCCGGTCTCGGCCTTGGCCGCGTCGAACGCGGCGGCCAGCGCGCCGACGTTCTCCTCGTAGTCGCCGCCGGCCGTCCAGTCGACGTGGTGGACGTCCCAGCCGTAGGCGGCGTAGCGGGCCCGCACGTCCTCCGACAGCGCGATCGCGGTGTCGTCCTCGATCGAGATGTGGTTGTCGTCGTAGAGCAGCACCAGGTTGCCGAGGCGCTGGTGCGCGGCCAGCGAGCTCGCCTCGTGGCTGATGCCCTCCTCGATGTCGCCGTCGGAGGCGAACGCCCAGATGGTGTGGTCGAAGGGGGACTGGCCGGGGGCGGCGTCGGGGTCGAACAGGCCGCGCTCGCGGCGGGCCGCCATCGCCATGCCCACCGCGTTGGCGATGCCCTGGCCGAGCGGCCCGGTGGTGGTCTCCACGCCCGCGGTGTGCCCGTGCTCGGGGTGCCCCGGGGTGAGGCTGCCCCACTTGCGCAGCGACTTCAGGTCGTCCAGCGTCATCGGGTAGCCCGACAGGTAGAGCTGGATGTAAAGGGTCAGGCTGGAATGCCCGCACGACAGGACGAACCGGTCCCGGCCCGCCCAGGTCGGGTCCGTCGGGTCGTGCCGCAGGTAACGCTGGAAGAGAAGGTAGGCGGCCGGCGCCAGGCTCATCGCCGTCCCGGGGTGACCGGAGCCGCACTCCTCGACCGCGTCCATGGCGAGGGCGCGGATCACGTCGACCGCCCGCCGGTCCGTCTCGGACCATTCAAACGTGCTGATGTCCCCACTCACGGAACGCCCGGCTCCTCTCAAAGATCACAAATTTTCCACAACGCATGCACACGGGGAACGCCCGGCATCGGCCGCGGCCCTGCCGCGGCGCCGGGCCCGACCCCGTGTCCTCCTCAGTGCGGATCCCGTCGGATCCGTCCCGCAGCCGCTGCGGGCCGGGGAGTGGCCGGCGCCGCCCGTCCCCCGCCGGCCGCCCTCGGCGGCCCCGGAGGCCGTGCATCCGGCCTCTACCGAGCCTATCGCGCGAGCGGCCCGCCGCCGCTGGCGGCAGAGGGCGTGCCACCACCGGCCCGGGCCCGGAGGACCCGCGCCGTCCTTTGACGACCCTTGCCCGATCGCCTCCGCCGATAACCCCCGCCCGGGTGATCTCGCGGGGGAGCCCCGCCTGGTCCCTTCTGCGCGCGCGGCGCGTCCGGTGCCCCGGTGCTCGACCCCGGGAGGGGGCGGACTACAGTGATGGCGCGGCTGACACACCTGCCGCGCGTACTCTCAAGCCGAAGTCGCACCCGACCGAGGCGCCTCCCGGACCGCGGGGGCGCCGACGGGGTGGCACGCGATTCCTCATGCCTAGTTGGACGTGGACCCGATTGTGACGGTGCTCAGTAACAAGCTCGGGGTCGACCTCGACGACCAGGTGCCGGAGGCCCCCGCAGCTCCTTCCGGGCCCGCCGATCCGGCGACCGGCCGGTGGTCGCCCGCCGCGAGCGTGCGCGCCTACGTCGCGCTGACCAAGCCGCGCGTGATCGAGCTGCTCTTGATCACCACCATCCCGGTGATGTTCCTGGCCGCCCAGGGCCTGCCCCCGCTCGGCACGGTACTGCTGACGCTGGCGTTCGGCACTCTGTCGGCCGGCGCCGCGAACGCGATCAACTGCTACATCGACCGCGACATCGACGCCAAGATGCGCCGCACCCGCCGCCGCCCGCTGGCCCGGGCGCAGGTCACCCCGACCCGCGCCCTGGTGTTCGGGATCACCCTGGCAGCGCTGTCCACGGCCGGGTTCTGGCTGACGGTCAACGGCCCGGCCGCGGCGATGTCGCTGTTCGCGATCCTGTTCTACATCTTCGTCTACTCGCTGCTGCTCAAACGCCGCACCTCGCAGAACGTGGTGTGGGGCGGCATCGCGGGCTGCATGCCGGTGCTCATCGGCTGGTCGGCGATCACCGGCGGGCTGGCCTGGACCCCGTTCGTGCTGTTCGGCGTCGTCTTCCTCTGGACGCCCCCGCACACCTGGACGCTGGCGATGCGCTACCGCGAGGACTACGCGCTGGCCAAGGTGCCGATGCTGCCGGTGGTCGCCACCGAGCGGCGGGTCGTCACCGAGAGCCTCGTCTACACCTACGCGACCGTCGCCTGCTCGCTGGTCCTGTGGCCGGTGGCCGGGATGGGCCCGGTGTACGGGACGGCGGCGATCGTCCTCGGCCTGGTCTTCCTCGCCGAGGGGCACCGGCTGCTGCGAGCCGTCCGCGCCGGAGTGACCGGCGTGCACCTGCGGCCGATGCGGTTCTTCCACCTCTCCAACGTCTACCTGGCCCTGCTGTTCACCGTGGTCGCGGTCGACCCGCTGCTGCACTGACCCGGCGGTCCGCGCGACGGCCAGCGCACGGCGCGCGGCCCCGCGGGAGGGCCGGCTCCCGGCCCGTCCGGCCCGGGACGGTTACCCTCACGTCATGGCGAGCGTAGATCCCAAGGCGGTCCTGGAGGGACGGATCCCGGGCCGGCCCCCGATCGCCCTGATCGTCGGAGTCACCGCCTCGTCGCTGTGCGCGCTCGGGGCGCTCGGCGTCGACGCCGTCTACGGCGGCTCGGGGTTCTGGGCCGGGGTGGTCCTGGCGATCCTGCCCATCCCGCTGCTGATCGCGCTCGCGCTCACCCTCGACCGGCTCGAGCCCGAACCGCCGCGCGCCCTGGTCTTCTCCTTCATGTGGGGCGCCGGGGTCGCGGTGCTGGGCGCGCTGGTGCTCAACACCCTCGGCCTGCTGTACGTCACCGTGCCGATCTTCGGCGAGGTCAACGGGCATTTCATCAGCTCCGCGGTGGGCGCGCCGATCATCGAGGAGCCGCTGAAGGGCGCGGTGCTGTTCGGCCTGCTGTGGTTCCGCCGCAACGAGATCGACGGGTTCGCCGACGGCCTGATCTACGCGGCCATGGTCGGGCTCGGCTTCGCCATGATGGAGAACGTCACCTACTACATGCGGGCCTTCGAGGAGGGCGGCACCGACCAGCTCCAGGCGGTGTTCATCCTGCGCGGCATCGTCGCGCCGCTCAGCCATCCGCTGTTCACCGCGATGACCGGCCTCGGGGTCGCCTACGCCGCCACCCACCGCGACCGGCAGATCCTCGCACCGGCGCTCGGCCTGCTCGGCGCGATGCTGCTGCACGGCCTCTGGAACGGCGCCACCACCCTCGGGCTGGGCGGCCTCGCCGCGGTGTACGGGCTGAACACCTGCGTCCTGGCCGTCCTGATCGTCATCGTCGCGGTGGAGCGCCGGCACACCGTGCGGCTCATCGAGCGGTACCTCCCGATCTACGCCGACACCGGCCTGGTCACCCCGCAGGACATCCGGATGCTGCGCTCGATCCCGTCCCGCCGCGCCGCCCGCCGCTGGGCCCGGAGCGTCGGCGGACCGGCGGCCGGGCGCGCCATGGTCGACTACCAGCTCGCCGCCACCGAGCTCGCCCTGCTGCACAAGCGGGCCGAGCGCGGCGTCGCCGAGCCCCGCTGGTTCGTGAACCGCCGGGACGCGCTGCTGGACCTCATGGGCCTGGCCAGGCAGGCGTTCCTGCGCACCCCGCCCCGCGGCGACGCGCCCGCCGGGCCCGCCGCCGGGCCGCCCTGGGCGCCGCGCGGCCCGTCCGGCTTCCTGCCGCCGTACGGCGGCTGACCCGAACCGCCGTAACCGGGGGGCGGGGCGGGACCACCGGACCCCGCCCATACGATTGGTGCCGTGGCTGAACGATCCGGTGCTGATCCGACCAACCCCCTCATCCGAGCGCGCGACGCGGTGTGGAATCCCACCGCGGGCTCGCTGCGGCTGCTGGCCCTGCTCGGCGTGATCGGCAACGCCGGCATCGTCGCCACCGGCGGCGCCGTCCGGGTCACCGAGTCCGGCCTCGGCTGCCCCGAGTGGCCCAAGTGCACCGGCGACAGCCTCGTCCCGACGCACAGCCCCGAGCACGCCGCGATGAACATGGCGATCGAGTTCGGCAACCGGATGCTGACCTTCCTGGTGCTGGCGGTCGGCGTGCTGGTCTTCGTCGCGGCCTGGCGGCTGCGGCCCCGCCGCCGCGACGTGGTCTGGTGGGCCGCGGCGCAGCCGCTGAGCGTCGTCGCGCAGGCCGTGATCGGCGGCATCGTGGTGCTGACCGAGCTGCATCCGGCCTCGGTGGCGCTGCACTTCCTGATCTCGCCGGCCCTGCTGGTCTTCTGCGTGGCGCTGTGGGTGCGCACGGGCGAGGGCGACCGGCCGCCGCACCCGCTGGTCGCGCCCCTGCTGCGCCGGGCCGCGCTCGTCCTCGCCGCGCTCTGCGCCGCCGTGCTGGTCGCCGGCACCGTCGTCACCGGCACCGGCCCGCACTCCGGCGACGCCGAGTCGCGCCGCTGGGGCTTCAACATCGAGGACGTCACCCGGGTGCACAGCGTCCTCGCCTGGCTCACCGTCGCGGCGACGCTGGTGCTCATCGTCGCCGTCCACCGCGCGGGCGCCCCGGCGGCGCTGCGGCGGCGGACGCTGGAGCTGCTTGCCGTCGAGCTGGCCCAGGGCGCCGTCGGGTACGTCCAGTACTTCACCGGGGTCCCGGGCCCGCTGGTGGTGCTGCACATGCTCGGCGCGGCGCTGCTGTGGATCGCCGCGCTGCGCATCTTCTTCGCCACCCGCGACCGCGGGCCCGTCCCCACCGCGGCGGACCCCGCCGAGGTGCCGGCGCAGACCCCCCAGCCGGCCTGACCCGTCCCCACCGGCCCGGCCCACCCGGCCGGGGCAGGCCCGGCCCGCGCGATCGGGCCGGGCGGGCGCCGGTCAGCCGGCGGCGGGCTTGCGCAGGAAGGCGCGGAGCCGGTCGAGCGGCCAGGTGTTGATCACGTCGTCGGGGGTGAGCCAGCCGCGCTGGGCGGTGCCGACGCCGTAGCGGATGTTGCGGTGGTGGCCGACCGCGTGGGCGTCGGTGTCGATCGCGAACTTGACGCCGTGCCGCAGCGCCCGGCGGATCAGGTCGGCGGGCAGGTCGAGCCGGTCGGGGAACGAGTCGACCTCCAGCGCGGTGCCGGTGCGGGCCGCGGCCGTGAAGACCTCGTCCCAGTCGGCCTCGACCTCGGGCCGCCGGCCGATCTGCCGGGCGGTGGGGTGGCCGATCACGTGGACGTGCGGGTTCTCGCAGGCCCGGACGAAGCGGCGGGTCATCTCGGCCTCGTCCTGGGTGAAGTGCGAGTGGACCGAGGCCACGCAGATGTCGAACCCGGACAGGAAGTCGGCGTCCCAGTCGACCCCGCCGTCCGGGTCGATGTTGAGCTCGGTGCCGTGCAGCAGGACCAGCCCGGGGTACTCCCGCTGGAGGGCGCGCACCCGCTCGCGCTGGGCGAGCATCTTCTCGTCGGTCATCCGCTGCATGAACAGGTTGGGCGCGTGGTCGGTGATCGCGTAGTACTCCAGGCCGCGTGCGGCGGCGGCCCGGACCATCTCCTCCAGCGAGGCGGTGCCGTCGGTCAGGTCGGTGTGGCTGTGCAGGTCGCCGCGGAGATCGTCGACGGTGACCAGCCGGGGGAGGCCGCCGGCCAGTGCCGCCTCGATCTCGCCGCGGTCCTCGCGCAGGGCGGGCGGGATCCACGGCAGGCCGAGGCGGTCGTACACCTCCTCCTCGGTGGCCGACACGATCGGCTCGCCGGTCTCGTCGCCGTCGGCCGTGAACAGCCCGTACTCGGAGAGCTTGAGCCCGGCCCGGACGGCGATCTCGCGGGTGCGGACGTTGTGCGCCCGGGAGCCGGTGAAGTACTGGAGCGCCGCGCCCCACGCCTCGGGCGGGACGACGCGCAGGTCGACCTGGAGGCCCCCGGTGGTGCGGATCGAGGTCTTCTTGTCGCCGCCGCCGATCACCTCGGCGACCAGCGGGAGCGCGGTGAACGCCGCCATGATCGGCTTGGGCTCGCGGGAGGCGGCCAGGATGTCGACGTCGCCGATCGTCTCGCGCATGCGGCGCAGCGACCCTGCGTGGACGCAGCGCTCGGCGAGCGGGGACAGCGCGGCGACGATCTCGTCGGCCAGGCCGGCCGCCACGTCGATCAGCACCCGCCCGCCGGTCCGCTCCATCAGCTCGATGCCGCGCAGGATGTTGTCCTCGGTCTTGGCACCGAAGCCCTTGAGACCGCGCAGCCGGCCCTCGCGGATCGCGGCGGCCAGCTCGTCCACCGAGGAGACACCGAGCTCCTGGTGCACCGCCAGCGCCTTCTTCGGGCCGAGCGTCGGGATCGCGGTGAGCGCCCGGACCCCCGCCGGGATCTGCGCCCGCAGCTCCTCGACCTGGCGGATGGTGCCGGTGGTGTTGTAGTCGGCCAGCTTCTTGGCGATCGCCTCGCCCACCGTGGGGATCTTCTTCAGCCCGGCGAGCCCGAGCCCGGAGATGTCCTCGGGGTAGCCGGCTATCGCCCGCGCGGCCTTCTCGTACGCGCGGATCTTGAAGGCGTCGCCGCCGGTGATCGAGAGCAGGTCCGCCAGTTCTTGGACGAGTGCCGCGGCCTCGTCGTTCGCCCGTGCCATGGGGGGAGTCTACGAGCTGGGTACGACGTTCCCGGAGTTCAGCGCAGCGGCGCGACCGGCCCGTCGGGCCGGGCGTGCCGGGCGTCCACGACCCGGTCGACGATCCCCGCGAGCTGCTCGCGGGGCAGGGCCCGGTAGCCGTCGGCGGTGACGGCCGCGATCGACGGGTAGATGCGCCGGGCCCGGTCCGGTCCGCCGGTGGCCGAGTCGTCGTCGGCGGCGTCGTAGAGGGCCTGCACGCACACCTCGGCCGCGTCCTCCAGGGAGAGGTCGTCGCGGTAGAGCTTCTTCAGCGCGCCCTGCGCGTAGGGGGAACCCGACCCGTCGGCGTGGTACCGGCGGGTCTCCTGCGGGGCGCCGGTGATGTCGTAGGTGAAGATCCGGCCGGCGCCGGTGTCGGGGTCGTAGCCCGCGAGCAGCGGGACGACCGCGAGGCCCTGGAGCGCCTGGGCGAGGTTGGCCTGGATGATGGTGCCGAGCCGGCGGGCCTTGCCCGGCAGCGACAGCGGGACCGTCTCCATCTTCTCGTAGTGCTCCAGCTCGACCTGGAACAGCCGGACCATCTCCAGCGCCAGCCCGACGGTGCCCGCGAAGGCCACCACCGAGTGCTCGTCGGCCCGTTGGACCTTCTCCAGCTCGCGGTAGGCGATCTGGTGGCCGCGGGTGGCGCGGCGGTCGCCGGCCATCATGACCCCGCCGGGGAACGTCAGCGCGAGGACGGTGGTGCCGTGCGGCAGGTCCGGCGCCGGTCCGGCGTCCTGGACCCGGTTGACCGGGAGCAGCTCGGGCGAGTGCAGCCGCAGGAAGTCGACGAACGAGGCGGGCCCCGCCTCGAAGTACTCGGGCGGAAGCCCCTGATCCTCGGCCCAGCCGGTCACGGCGGCTCCTCTCTGGACGTGTCCTCCCGGTGATCCTCGCATCAACCGGACCGATCCCGCCACTCTCCGGCCGGCTCCGCCCGCCGATCGGGAGCGCTCGTCCACCGGCCCGCCGGCGGTCCACCGAACCGATGGGTCATAACGGCTTTTCTGATCATTTCGGCCTGGGCTGGTCGGTCCGGTTGACGTGCCGAAATGGGGACGACCTGGGAATCGTCGATCACCCGCGGACCTAGTGGATCTTGGGCCTTGCGCCGAAAATCCGGGACTTTCCATGATCGGCATCACCACGGCCGGTCGGCGGCTCCCGCCGGTGCGGGCCGTTGGGGACGGAGGGGTCCGTACATGGACGCCTGCCGTCGTTCCCCCGCATACCTGGCTGTAGCCCGGCCTGAGAGGACACACCATGACCCGTCTCACCGACCGCCTGCTCGGACGCCTCGCCCGCACGACCACCGTCGACGCCGGGTGCAGCAACGTCTACTACTGCGAGAAGGGCATCAAGTACCTGCGTGCTTGCTGCCTGGACCAGGGCTGCCAGATCGTCAAGGTCGGCAAGTGCTGATCTGATCCACCCGCTGTTCGGACGCGGGCGGGCGTGCCACCGGCCGCCCGCCCGCGTCCCGGGCGTGAAGGAAGGTGCGCGTGCAGTACCTGCAAGTGGGATGCGCCTGCCTGATCGGGCTGGTGTTCGCGGTGTCGGCCTTCACCAAGGTCCGGGACTTCGAGGGGTTCGCGGCCTCGGTGCCGGATCTGCTGCCGTTCGGCGGCGGCCCGGCGGCCGGGCGCGCGTCGGGCGGCGGCGGGCACGTCCGGCCGATCGCCTCGCTCGTCCTGGTGCTGGAGGCCCTGGCGCCGGTGCTCCTGGCCGTCCCGGCGACCCGTCCGGCCGGATTCGGCGTCGCCCTCGCCCTGCTGGCCGCGTTCACGTCCGCCATCGCCCTCACGCTCCGGCGCGGGCGCCGCGCCTCGTGCCGGTGCTTCGGCGCCTCGAACGCCCCGCTCGGCGCGCGGCACCTGGTCCGCAACGGCGTGCTGTTCACCGCCGCCGCGCTCGGCCTGGCCACGCCCGGGGGCCCGCCCGTGACGGCGGGCCTCGCCGTGGCCGTCGCCGCCGGGGCGGTGGCGGCGATCCTGATCGTCGCCTTCGACGACATCGCCGATCTGCTCGCTGGGAGTCTCTGATGCCCTACCTCGCCGCCGCCGTCGTGCTCCTCGGCCTGCTGAGCGCCTTCAACCTGCTGCTCACCCGCGCGCTCATCCGGCGGATGAAGGAGGGGGCCGGGCCGCGGCCGGAGGTCTCGGCGGGGCCGCCGGTCGCCCTCAAGCCGGGCTCGCGCCCCGCCGGGTTCATGGCCATGACGACCAACGACGAGCCGGTGACCGCCGAGAACCTCACCGGGCTGGTCGGGTTCTTCGCCGCGGGCTGCGACCCCTGCCACGCGCTGGCGCCGGCGTTCGCCGAGCGGGCGCGCGCCACCGGCCGCGGCAGCATGCTCGCCGTGGTCACCGGCGAGGACGCGGAGCTGACCGCGATGCTGGAGCCGTCCGTCCGGGTCGTCGTCGAGGACCACGACGGGACGGTGTCGGAGGCGTTCCAGAACACCTGGACCCCGGCGCTCTACCTGATCGGGCCCGACCACGCGGTGCTGGCGACGGGCGGGCGCCTTGAGGACCTGCCCCTCGAAGCCCTCGCGTGAGCCTCGTCGCCGCGGGCGGCACCTGCGCCCGGCTGTTCCGGCTCTGGGCCACCGGCTACCGGGAGGTCTCGTGAGGCGCCCGGTCGCGGTGGCGGCGGGAGCGGCGGGGGTGGCCACGGCCGCTGTGCTGCCCGCACTGTGGTTCCGGTGGCGGTACCTGGTCGCGACGGTGGACGGGCGGAGCATGGAACCGACGCTGCGCGCGGGGGACCGGCTGCTGGTCCGCAGGGGCGTCCGCCCCCGGACGGGCCAGATCGTGGTGGTCAGGGTCCCCGACCCGCCGCTGGTGTACGGCCCGCCGGACGTCCCGCTCACCGCGGCGGAGGAGGCGGCGCTCCTGGCCGCGCCCGAACGGCCCGAGGCCGCGCCGCCGCCCGGCGGCAGGCTGGTGGTCAAGCGCGCGGTCGCGGTTCCCGGGGACCCGGTGCCACGGGAGCTGGTCCCGGTGCTGCGCGATGTCCCGGAGGACGTGGTGCCGCCCGGTTTCCTCGTCGTGCTGGGAGACAACGCCGACGCGAGCTGGGACTCGCGGGATTACGGCTTCGTCCGCCCCGGTCAGTGCGTTGGCGTCGCGCTCCGCCGCATGGACGACTGAGACCGGGCCGGGACGGCGGGGAGGGGAGCCGGTCAGGCCTCGTCCGCACCGGGCGGGTCCTGACCGCTGCGGGTGGCGCCTGCGCAGGCGACGATCACGCAGCAGATCGCGATCCACTGCCGTCCCGTCAGGACCTCCCCGAGCAGCGCCACGCCGACCAGCGCGGCCACGGCCGGCTCCAGGCTCATCAGGACGCCGAAGACCCGCGCGGGCATCCGCCGCAGCGCCTCCATCTCCAGCGAGTAGGGGATCACCGAGGACAGCACCCCCACACCGAGGCCGACGAGCAGCAGCATCGGGTCGAGCAGCGCGGCGCCGCCGGAGACCACGCCGACCGGGAGCACCGCGGCGGCGCCGACGGCGCTGGCCAGCGCCAACCCGGTGGACCCGGAGAAGCGCTGCCCGGTGGCGGCGCTCAGCAGGATGTAGGCGGCCCAGCCCACCCCGGCCAGGAGCGCGAAGGCGATGCCGACCGGATCGAGGTCGCCGCCGCCCCGGGCGAGCATCACCACGCCCGCGCCCGCCAGCAGCACCCAGAGCACGTCGCGGGGACGGCGGGAGGCCACGATCGAGACCGCCAGCGGCCCGAGGAACTCGATCGTCACCGCGACGCCCAGCGGGATCCGCAGGAACGACTGGTAGATCGCCAAGTTCATCATGGCCAGCGACAGCCCGAAGCCCGCGGCCAGCGCCAGGCTCCGCCGCGAGTGGTCGCGCAGCACCGTGCGCAGCGCCGTGCGGGCCAGGAAGCACAGCACGATCGCCGAGGTGAGCAGCCGCATCAACACCAGGGCGCTCGGCGGCAGCCGGTCGAACAGGTGCTTGGCCAGGCCGGCGCCGACCTGGAGCGAGATGATCCCGAGCAGGATCAAGGCCGGCGGCGGCACCGAGCCGAGCGACAGCAGCCGCACGCGGCGGGCGAGCCCTCCCTCGCCGCCGTACGGACCGGGTACGTCAGCGAGCGCCAAGGATCACTCCCACTTGAAGAACCGGGCGGCCAGAACGAGCCCCGCGACCGCCCACACGGTGAGGACGAGCAGCGGTTTGCCGGGGAACGCCGCGCCGTCCTGAAGGACCTGGCGCAGCCCGTCGGACAGCGCCGAAATGGGCAGCAACTCCAGCGCGGCGCGTATTCCCGAGGGGAACTTGTCGAGCGGGAAGACCACGCCGCCGACGGCGAGCAGCAGGATGTACACGAGGTTGGCGGCGGCCAGCGTCGCCTCGGCGCGCAGCGTCCCGGCCATCAGCAGCCCGAACCCGCTGAACGCGGCGGTGCCGAGGAGCAGGAGCGCCACGACGGACGCGGGGTCGCCGTGCGGATGCCAGCCCATCGCGAGCGAGACGGCGCAGATCACCACCGCCTGCACGATCTCCACGACGATCACGGTGAGGGTCTTGGCGGCGATCAGCCCGCCGCGCGGCAGCGGGGTCGCGCCGAGCCGCTTGAGCACGCCGTAGCGGCGCTCGAAGCCGGTGCCGATCGCCTGGCCGGTGAACGCGGTGGACAGCACCGCCAGCGCGAGCACCCCCGGCGCCAGGAAGCCGATCCGGTCGCCGGTCCCGAGGTCGAGCAGCGAGGTCCCGCCGAACAGCAGGAGCAGCACCACGGGGATGATCAGCGTGAGCAGCAGCTGCTCGCCGTTGCGCAGGGTCGAGCGGACCTCGTAGCCGGTCTGCGCGAGGACCATCCGCGCCGCCGGGACCGCGCCCGGCGCCGGGGCGAGGTCGAGCCGTGGTGCCGGTGCGGCCGTCATGAACGCAGCTCCCGTCCGGTCAGTTCGAGGAACACGTCCTCCAGGGTGCGGCGCTCGATCCGGAGATCGTCCGCGAGCACGCCGTGCGAGGCGCACCAGGCCGTCACGGTGGCCAGCAGCCCCGGGTCCACGTTCCCCTCGATCAGGTAGTGCCCGGCGGGGGACTCCTTGGCCGTGCTGCCCACCGGCAGCGCGGACAGCAGTTCCTCGAGCCCGAGGCCGGGCCGGGCGCGGAACCGCAGCTGCCGCTCGGCGCCGGTGAGGTCGGCCGGGGCGCCCTCGGCCACGATCCGGCCGTGGTCGACGATGACCACCTGGTCGGCGAGGTGCTCGGCCTCGTCCATGTAGTGGGTGGTGAGCAGCACCGACACCCCGGCGGCGCGCAGCTCGGCGATCAGCTCCCAGACGGAGTGCCGGGCCTGCGGGTCCAGACCGGTGGTCGGCTCGTCCAGGAAGACCAGCTCGGGCCGGCCGACCAGGGCGACGGCGAGCGACAGCCGCTGCTGCTGCCCGCCGGAGAGCCGCCGGTAGGGGGTGCGGGCGTGTTCGGTGAGGCCGAGCCGGTCGAGCAGCGCGGCCGGGTCGAGCGGTGTGGTGTGGAAGGAGGCGATCAGCCGGAGGAACTCGGCGGCCCTGGCGGTGCCGGGCACGCCGCCCGACTGCGGCATCACGCCGACGCGGGGCTTGAGCGCCGCGGCGTCGCCGGCCGGGTCGAGTCCCAGCACGCGGACGGAGCCGGCGTCGGCGCGGCGGAAGCCCTCGCAGATCTCGATCGTGGTGGTCTTGCCCGCCCCGTTCGGGCCGAGCAGCGCGGTGACCGCCCCGCGGGCGGCGCGGAACGACAGACCGTCCACGGCCGTCGCCGTGCCGTACCGCTTGACCAGCCCGTCGATCTCGACGGCGCTGTCCTCGGGGGGTGCCATGGGCTCGAGTTTAGGGCGGGCCCGCGCCCGCTCCGTGCGGAGCCCCGTCGTCCGCGCTCCGGCGGGTCGGCCGGTGGATCGGGAGGCGGTCGGGCGCGAGCACGGGCTCGGGGTGAACGAGCGGTAAAGGCTCAGGAAGGCGCCCGGCGCCGGACGGGGCCGGTGACGCGCCCCGTGGCAGCGTGACGGCATGGCAGCTCAACTGCGGGCGCTGCGCTCCCGCATCAGGTCGGTGAGGTCCACGGCGAAGATCACCCGCGCCCAGGAGCTGATCGCCGCGGCCCGGATCTCCCGGGCGCGGCAGCGGGTGGCGGCGGCCGAGCCGTACGCGCGCCAGGTGACCGCCGCGGTCTCGGCGCTGATCAGCCATCACGTCCACCTCGACCATCCGCTGCTGAACGAGCGGCCGGACGCCTCCCGGGTCGCGGTGCTGCTGCTGACCAGTGACCGCGGCTTCTGCGGCGGCTACAACCACAACGTCCTCAAGCAGGGCGAGTCGCTGGCGGGGCTGCTGCGCGAGCAGGGCAGCGAGCCGGTCTTCTACCTGGTCGGCCGGAAGGCCGTCGACAACTTCAGGTTCAGGCGGCGCGAGGCCGTGAAGGAGTGGGCCGGGTCCACCGGGCAGCCGGCCTACGAGCTGGCGGCGGAGATCGGCGGGCTGCTCCTGGACGCGTTCGACCGGCCGACCCGGGACGGCGGGGTGGGCGGGGTCCACGTCGTCTACACCGAGTTCGTGTCGATGCTGAACCAGCGGACGACCGTGCGGCGGATCCTGCCGCTGGAGGTGGAGGAGGTCGCCGGCGGCGGGCCCGGCGCGCGGGCGGCGCCGGCCTACGACTTCGAGCCGGCCCCCGCGTCCGTCCTGGACGGACTGCTCAGGCAGTACGTCAACGGCCGGGTGTGGCACATGCTGCTGGAGGCGGCGGCCTCGGAGCACGCGGCGCGCAGGGCGGCGATGATGGCGGCCACCGACAACGCCGACGAGCTGATCGGCACCCTGACCCGGCAGGCCAACGAGGCCCGCCAGGAGGAGGTCACCAACGAGCTGAGCGAGATCGTGGCCGGGGCGAACTCGCTCGCCGGGCGGCCCGGCTGAACCGGGTCGAGAAGGTGGACGCGAAGCACAAGTCAAAGCCAAATTCCCCTCCCTTTTCAGAAAAGGCCGAAACTCTTAGTCGATCTTCGTTCGATAGCGGCACAACGGCGAAAGTGCGCCGAGTTTCGGCAGGTAGCGCCCGGGTAATTCCCAGCGTGTCATCCGAGTGCCGCGGTGACTTCTACGGGCCTTTGTCGAATTCGGGGGGACAGGAATGGGGGAGCCCAGCCCGGCGCCCCGGGAGGCCGGGGAGCCGACCGGGACGGCAGCCGGGCGCCCGCCGCGGGAGGCGGGCGGACCCCCCAGCGGCGAGAGCGGCGAGAGCGGCGAGGGCGGAACGGGCGGCGAGGGCGGCGACAGGCTAGGGCTTCCCGGGGCGACCGCCCTGGTGATCGGCAACATCGTCGGCACCGGCATCTTCCTGCTGCCGGCCTCGCTCGCCGCCATCGGCACCCTCAGCTTCGCGGTGATGGCGGTGACCACGCTGGCCGCCATCGCGCTCGCCATCGTCTTCGGCAGGCTCGGCGGCCGGATCCCCTCCAGCGGCGGTCCCTACGCCTACGCTCGCCAGGCGTTCGGCGAATTCGTCGGCTTCTGGACCGCGTGGTCGTTCTGGCTCACCGCCTGGGGCGGCAACGCGGGAATCGCGGTCGCCTGGGTCGGATACGTCAACTACTTCCTGGGCTGGGACGGCACCCTCGGCAAGATCGTGATCGGGCTGGTGGGGGTCTGGATCCCGGCCCTGATCAACCTGACCGGTGTGAAGAACATCGGGCTGTTCCAGCTCGTCACCACCGTGCTGAAGTTCGTCCCGCTGATCTTCATCGCGATCGTCGGGCTGTTCTTCGTGTCGGCCGACAACTTCGGGCCGTTCAACGCCCAGGGCGGGTCGCTGTGGGACGCGGTCTGGCTGGCGGCCGGCCTGATCCTGTTCATCTACTCCGGCATGGAGAGCGTCACCATCGTCGCCGAGCGGATCAGGGACCCGGTCCGCAACGTGGGCCGGGCCAGCATCTACGGCGTCCTCGCCTGCGGCGCCATGTACCTGCTGGCCACCGTGGCGATCTTCGGGACCGTGCCGCACGACCGGCTGGTCGGCTCCACCGCCCCGTTCGCCGACGCGATCAACAACATGTTCGGCGGCAGCGGCTGGGGCGGGGTGATGGCGGCCTGCGCGATCGCGTCCGGCATCGGCGCGCTGAACGGCTGGACGATGCTGGTCGCCGAGATGCCGATGGCCGCCGCCCGCGACGGGCTGTTCCCCGCCGGCTTCGGCCGGCTGTCCCGGCGCGGCGCGCCGTTCGTCGGCATCGTGGCGGGCTCGCTGCTCACCTCGCTGATGCTGCTGTTCGCCTACGCGTCAGAGAACGCCTTCAACACCATCCTGCTGTTCGCCTCGTTCACCACCGCGATCCCGTACTTCTTCTCGGCCGCGGCGCAGCTGTTCTGGCTCGTCACCGGGGGACGCGGGATCGACCGGGGCCGGATGGTCAAGGACCTGACGATCGCGTGCGTCGCGCTGCTGTTCGCCTTCGCGATCGTGTACGGCTCCGGGGACGAGGCCGTGATGCTCGGCATCCTGGCGATGCTGATCGGCGTCCCGGTCTACATCTGGACCAAGGCCGAGCGCGGCGAGTACGGGACCAGGGAGCGGCCCGCCCGGCCGGCGGGGCCGCGGCCCTGACCGGCCGCCCGCGCGGGCGTGCCGGGACCACGAGGAGGGGGAGGCAATGTCATTCAACGTCCAGTCCGAGGTCGGGCGGCTCCGCCAGGTCCTGGTGCACCGGCCCGAGCTGTCGCTCAAGCGGCTCACCCCGTCCAACGCGGCCGACCTCCTGTTCGACGACGTGCTGTGGGTGCAGCGGGCCGGCGAGGAGCACGACGAGTTCCGCAACGTGCTGGCCGCGCGCGGCGTCCAGGTCCGGCTGCTGCTCGACCTGCTGCGCGAGACCATCGAGATCCCCGAGGCCAGGAAGCACATCCTGGACTTCGTCATCGACCCGCACTGGTTCGGGCCGCTCGCCACCGACGCGATCCGCAACGGGTTCGACTCGATGCAGACCAAGGAGCTCGGCTCGTTCCTGATCGGCGGCATCACCAAGCGCGAGCTGCTGGAGCGGATCTCCGAGCCCAAGTCGATCGCCTTCCACTCGATCGGCATGGACGAGTTCGTCCTCCAGCCGCTGCCGAACCACCTGTTCACCCGCGACACCTCCTGCTGGGTGTACGACGGGGTCTCGATCAACGCGATGCGCAAGAAGGCGCGGATGCGCGAGACGGTGAACATGGAGGCCGTCTACCGCTGGCACCCGATGTTCGCCGACGGGTACGACCAGGCGGAGGCGGGCGGCTTCAACGTGTGGAGCCACGGCACCCCGATGGCGCCTGCCACCATCGAGGGCGGCGACATCCTGGTGATCGGCAACGGCGCGGTGCTGGTCGGGATGAGCGAGCGGACCCAGCCGCAGGCGGTCGAGATGCTCGCCCAGTCGCTGTTCGCCAAGGGCGGCTGCGACAAGATCGTGGCGCTCCAGCTGCCGCAGAAGCGCGCGTTCATGCACCTGGACACCGTCCTGACGATGGTCGACCACGGCGTGTTCACCAAGTACGCGGGCATGGGGATGCTGCCGTCCTACACCGTCCAGCCGGGCGACACCGAGAAGGAGCTGAAGGTCACCGACCACGCTCCCGACCAGATGCACCGGGCCATCGCCTCCGCCCTCGGGCTGGACGAGATCAAGGTGCTCACCGCGACCCAGGACGTGTTCGCCGCCGAGCGCGAGCAGTGGGACGACGGCTCCAACGTGCTGGCCGTCGAGCCCGGCGTGGTCGTGGCGTACGAGCGCAACACCACCACCAACAACCACCTCCAGAGGAACGGCATCGAGGTGCTCACCATCCGGGGCAGCGAACTCGGCCGGGGACGCGGCGGGCCGCGCTGCATGAGCTGCCCCCTGGAACGGGACGCCTGACCGGCGCACACCCTCTCTAGAGAACGGACGGACGGCGACATGGCGTTCAACCTGCGCGGGCGCAGCTTCACCAAGGAGCTGGACTTCACGCCCAAGGAGTTCAGGTTCCTGATCGACCTCTCGGCCGAGCTGAAGGCGGCCAAGTACAGCGGGACCGAGCGGCACCACCTGGCCGGCAAGAACATCGCGCTGATCTTCGAGAAGACCTCCACCCGCACCCGGTGCTCCTTCGAGGTCGCCGCGCACGACCAGGGCGCCCACGTCACCTACCTGGAGCCGAGCGGCTCGCAGATCGGCCACAAGGAGTCGATGAAGGACACCGCGCGGGTGCTCGGCCGGATGTTCGACGGCATCGAGTACCGGGGGTCGGAGCAGCGGCTGGTGGAGGAGCTCGCCGCGTACGCGGGCGTCCCGGTGTGGAACGGCCTGACCGACGACTGGCACCCGACCCAGATGCTCGCCGACGCGCTTACCATGCGCGAGCACAGCGACCGGCCGCTGCACGACATCACCTTCGCCTACCTGGGCGACGCCCACAACAACATGGGCCACTCCTACATCGTTGCGGGGGCGCTGCTCGGCATGGACGTGCGGATCGTCGGGCCGAAGGGCCTCTGGCCCGACCAGGACATGGTCGTCAAGCCGGCCATGGAGATCGCGGCCCGGACCGGCGCCGAGATCACCATCACCGACGACGTGAAGGCGGGCGTCAAGGGCGCCGACTTCGTCCTCACCGACGTGTGGGTCTCGATGGGCGAGCCCAAGGAGATCTGGAACGAGCGGATCAAGCTGCTCAAGCCGTACCAGGTCAACGCGCGGGTGCTGAAGGCCACCGGCAACCCGCACGTGAAGTTCATGCACTGCCTGCCGGCCTTCCACAACCGGGAGACCGCCGTCGGCGAGGACATCTACCAGAAGACCGGGCTGGACGCCCTGGAGGTGACCGACGAGGTCTTCGAGTCCGACGCCTCGATCGTCTTCGACGAGGCCGAGAACCGGATGCACACCATCAAGGCCGTCATGGTCGCGACGCTCGGCTGAGCGGGCGCGACGGGAACCGGGGGGACGGGAACATGCGCGTAGTCGTGGCGCTCGGGGGAAACGCGCTGATGCGGCGCGGCGACCGGCCCGACGCCGAGCTCCAGCGGTCCAACGTCATGACGGCCGTCAAGTCGCTAGCGCCGCTCGCCGAGCGGCACGAGCTGCTCATCACGCACGGCAACGGCCCGCAGGTCGGGGTGCTGTCGCTGGAGAGCATCAACGATCCGAACCTGAGCCGGCCCTACCCGCTGGACACCATCGGCGCCGAGACCCAGGGCATGATCGGCTACTGGCTGCTCCAGGCCCTCCAGAACGCGCTGCCCGGCCGGCAGGTGGTCGCGATGATCAATCAGACGCTGGTGTCGGCGGTCGACCCCGCCTTCGCCGACCCGAGCAAGTTCGTCGGGCAGGTCTACGGCAGGGAGGAGGCCGAGAAGCTCGCCAAGGAGTACGGCTGGACGGTCAAGCCGGACGGCGACCACTGGCGCCGGGTGGTGCCCTCGCCGCTGCCGCGCCGGGTGATCGAGACGCGGCTGATCCGGCAGCTCGTCCGCGGCGGGACCGTGGTGGTCTGCGCGGGCGGCGGCGGCATCCCGGTCTTCCGCAACGACGTCGGCCGGCTGGAGGGCACCGAGGCCGTGATCGACAAGGACATGACCGCGGCGCTGCTGGCCGAGACGCTGGAGGCGGACGCGTTCCTCATCCTCACCGACGTGCCGCGGGTGATGCGCAACTTCGGCACGCCCGCGCAGGAGGAGATCGAGCAGACCACCCCGCACGAGCTCCGCGCCGAGGACTTCCCGGCGGGCTCGATGGGACCGAAGGTGGAGGCGGTGAGCGGGTTCGTGGAACGCACCGGCGACATGGCCGCGATCGGGAGGCTCGACCAGTGCGTGCAGATCCTGGAGGGGACCGCCGGGACGATCGTGACGCCGAACGCGACCTGGCCGCTGGCCAGCACGCTGTAGTCCGGGCCGCCCGCCGGCCTCACCGAGCGAAACGGGGTGCGCCTTGACCACAGGTACCGCGTCCGGATCCCTTCTGCGCAGCCTGACCAGGACCAAGCCGGTCGACCAGATCGTCGCCGAGGGCGGCCAGGGCGAGGGCGGCGAGCTCAAGCGCTCGATGAGCCTGCTCCAGCTCACCCTGTTCAGCGTCGGCGCCACGCTCGGCACCGGGATCTTCGTCGTGCTGGGCGAGGCGGTGCCGCTGGCCGGACCCGCCGTGGTGGTGGCGTTCATGCTGGCCGCGGTCACCGCGCTGTTCTCCGCGCTGTCCTACGCCGAGCTGGCCGGGACCATCCCGGTGTCGGGCTCGTCCTACTCCTACGCCTACGCCACGCTCGGCGAGCTGGTCGCCTGGGTGTGCGGCTGGTGCCTGCTGCTGGAGTACGCGGTGTCGGTGTCGGCCGTCGCGGTCGGCTGGGGCTCCTACCTCAACGAGTTCTTCGACAAGTCCTTCGGGTTCACCATGCCCGCCGCGATCAGCAACTCGCCGGGCGACGACGGCGGCCTGATCAACCTGCCGGCCGTCGCGGTGGTGGCGCTCGCGACCCTCCTGCTGCTGCGCGGCACCTCCGAGAGCGCCACCGCCAACACCATCATGGTCTTCCTCAAGATCGGGGTGCTGGTCTTCTTCTGCGCCATGGCGGCCACCGCCTTCCACTCGGGCAACATGACCCCGTTCGCCCCGATGGGCTGGGCGGGGATCAGCGCGGCCGGCTCGAAGGTGTTCTTCTCCTACATCGGCTTCGACGCCGCCTCCACCGCGGGCGAGGAGGCCAAGAACCCCAAGCGCGATCTGCCGCTGGCCATCATCCTGTCGCTGGTCATCGTGACGATCGTGTACGTGGCGGTCGGGCTCACCGCGGTCGGCGCGATGCCCTGGCAGCAGTTCAACCTGAGCGGGTCCGAGGCGTCGCTGGCCCGGGTGCTGGACGAGGCCACCGGCGTCGCCTGGCCCTCCATCGTCCTGTCGCTCGGCGCGGTGATCGCGATCGCCAGCGTCGTGCTGACCGTGATGTACGGGCAGACCCGCATCCTGTTCGCGATGTCGCGGGACGGGCTGATCCCGCCCATCTTCCAGAAGGTCAGCCCGCGCACCGCGGTCCCGGTCGCCAACACCCTGATCGTGGCCGCCTTCATCGGGGTGCTCGCGGCGCTGATCCCGCTCGGCAAGCTCGTCGACGCCACCAGCATCGGCACGCTGTTCGCGTTCGCCCTGGTCAGCATGGGTGTGATCGTGCTGCGCCGGACCCGGCCGGACATGCCGCGCAGCTTCCGGACCCCGTTCTACCCGATCACGCCGCTGCTCGGCATCGGGTTCTGCGTGTACCTGATGGTCGGGCTCGGCGCGGTGACCTGGGGGGTCTTCCTGCTCTGGACGCTGGTCGGGCTCGTGGCCTATTTCGCCTACGGGCGCCGCCACTCGCGGCTGGCGGCCCGCACCGATCGAGGGAAGGGGCCGGGATGAGCGAGCCGAAGGGGCTGCGCCTGCTGGTCGGCTACTCGCCCGACGACCGGGGCGAGGACGCGCTGGCACTGGCGGCGCTGGTCGCCCGCACCGCCAAGGCGGCGGTGACCGTCGCCAACGTCCATCCGCCCGCCTGGCCGGCCCGCGGCCCCGCCTCGGTGGACGCCGAGTGGGTCGCCTACCTCAGGGAGCAGTCCCAGGCCGCGGTCGCGCGGGCCGCCGCGCGGCTGGCGGAGCTGAAGGTGCCCGAGCGGAACGTGACCCTCGTGGTGCACACGCACCGGGGGAGCGGGCGCGGCCTGCTGGAGGTCGCCGGGCAGGCCGGCGCCGACCTGATCGTCGCGGGCTCGGCGCCGCGCGGCCGGCGCGGCCGGATCGCCATCGGCAGCACTGCCGACCAGCTCCTGCACGGCTCGCCGGTGCCGGTGCTGCTCGCGCCGCGCGGCTACGCCGAGGAGGCGCCGCAGCGGTTCGAGCGGCTCACCGTCGCGTACTGGCGGCGCCGCGACGTCGAGGTCCCGCTCACGGCCGCCACGGGCCTCGCGGCGTCGCTTGGCCTGTCGGTGCGGCTCCTGACTCTGGTGCTGCGCCCGGCGGGGCTGACGGGCAAGTTCCGCGGCGCCGAGGAGGTGGTGCGGCGGCAGTGCGCCCAGGCCGAGCGGGACCTGGAGCACGCCGCCGGGCTGGTCGGCCCCGGCCTGGAGGTCGAGACCGAGATCGCGGTCGGCTCCGGGACGGCCAAGACGCTGGGCGGCGTCGGCCTGCTGCCCGGCGAGGTGCTGGCCTGCATGTCCAGCCATGACGGGCCGCTGCGCAAGGTCTTCCTGGGCGAGAGCTCCGGCAAGATCGTCCGCGCCGCCGGCTGCCCGGTGCTGGTGCTGCCGCGCGGGCCGAGGGGGCCCGGCCCGGACCGGGACCGCGCCGATCGAAGTTAGGTAAGGCTTGCCTGCGTGAGCGACGACATCGGGATTCCATTGGTCCCCGGGAAGTAATTAGGGCACACTGATGTTGTGAAATACGTGAGCGAGGATCCGACGAGCGCCCAGGCCGCCTCCGCGCGGCCATCCGGCGTGCCGTCGGCCCGCGCCCACGCCGGGGCGGGCGGACCGCTGACCGGGGCCGGCAGTAGCTCCGAGCGCGACACCCGCGCCCGGGTGGCCAGGCTCATCCTCGAACACGGTCCCATCACCGCCTCGGCGCTCGGAGAGCAGGTCGGCCTGACGCCGGCCGCGATCCGGCGCCACTTGGACGCCCTGCTCGCCGAGGGCATGATCGAGGTCCGTCCGGGCCGGCCGCAGACGCGGCGCGGGCGCGGGCGCCCGGCCAAGTGGTTCGCGATCACCGACGCCGGCCGCAACGCGTTCGTGCACGCCTACGACGACCTGGCGACCAGCGCGCTGCGCTTCCTCGCCGAGACGGCGGGGGAGCGGGCGGTGGCCGAGTTCGCCCGGCGGCAGATCGCCGACCTCGAACGACGCTACCAGCCGGTCGTGCAGGCGGCACCGCCGCACCAGCGGGTCCGCAAGCTGGCCGAGGCGCTGTCGGGCGACGGCTACGCCGCCGCGGCGGCCAAGGCTCCCCAGCAGGGGGGCGGCGAGCAGCTCTGCCAGCACCACTGCCCGGTCGCGCACGTCGCCGCGGAGTTCCCGCAGCTGTGCGAGGCCGAGACCGAGGCGTTCAGCAGGCTGCTGGGCACCCCGGTGCAGAGGCTGGCCACCATCGCCCACGGCGACGGGATCTGCACCACCCACGTCAGCCCGCGCTCCCTCTGCGGAGGGGACGAGGCGGACGGCCAGACCATAAGTGACGAGGAGTCCGGGAGGACCTCCCTATGACTACAGTCCACCCCGAGCTGGACGGGCTCGACAGGTACAAGTTCGGCTGGGCCGATTCGGACGCCGCCGGAGCCTCGGCCCGGCGCGGCCTGAACGACGATGTCGTGCGCGACATCTCGGCCAAGAAGAGCGAGCCTGACTGGATGCTCGACCTGCGCCTCAAGGGGCTGAGGCTGTTCGACAAGAAGCCGATGCCCACCTGGGGCTCGGACCTGTCGGAGATCCAGTTCGACAACATCAAGTACTTCGTCCGGTCCACCGAGAAGCAGGCGGCGTCCTGGGAGGAACTCCCCGAGGACATCAAGAACACCTACGACAGGCTCGGCATCCCCGAGGCCGAGAAGCAGCGCCTGGTCGCCGGTGTCGCCGCGCAGTACGAGTCCGAGGTCGTCTACCACAAGATCCGCGAGGACCTCGAGGAGAAGGGCGTCCTGTTCCTGGACACCGACACCGGGCTGCGCGAGCACCCGGAGATCTTCCAGGAGTACTTCGGCTCGGTGATCCCGGTCGGCGACAACAAGTTCGCCGCGCTGAACACCGCGGTGTGGTCGGGCGGCTCGTTCATCTACGTGCCCCCGGGCGTGCACGTCGAGATCCCGCTCCAGGCCTACTTCCGGATCAACACCGAGAACATGGGCCAGTTCGAGCGGACGCTGATCATCGCCGACGAGGGCTCGCACGTGCACTACGTCGAGGGCTGCACCGCGCCGATCTACAAGTCGGACTCGCTGCACTCGGCCGTGGTGGAGATCGTGGTGAAGAAGGACGCCTACGTCCGCTACACCACCATCCAGAACTGGTCCAACAACGTGTACAACCTGGTGACCAAGCGCGCCGTCGCCTACGAGGGCGCCACCATGGAGTGGGTCGACGGCAACATCGGCTCCAAGGTCACCATGAAGTACCCGGCGGTCTACCTGCTCGGCGAGCACGCCAAGGGCGAGACGCTGTCGATCGCGTTCTCCGGCGAGGGCCAGCACCAGGACGCGGGCGCCAAGATGGTGCACGCCGCCCCCAACACCTCCAGCACCATCGTGTCCAAGTCGGTGGCGCGCGGCGGCGGGCGCACGTCCTACCGGGGCCTGGTGCAGATCCAGGAGGGCGCCACGCACAGCAAGTCCACGGTCAAGTGCGACGCGCTGCTGATCGACCAGATCAGCCGGTCCGACACCTACCCCTACGTCGACGTCCGCGAGGACGACGTGGAGATGGGCCACGAGGCCACCGTCTCCAAGGTGTCGGAGGACCAGCTGTTCTACCTGATGAGCCGCGGCCTCACCGAGGACGAGGCGATGGCGATGATCGTGCGCGGCTTCGTCGAGCCGATCGCGCGGGAGCTGCCGATGGAGTACGCGCTCGAGCTGAACCGGCTCATCGAGCTTCAGATGGAAGGAGCCGTGGGTTGAGCGGCCTGGAAACCGCGACCGTGGGGCAGCCCCTCTCGACACTGCACGAGAAGGGCTCCTACGAGGTCGCCGACTTCGAGGTCCCGACGGGCCGCGAGGAGGAGTGGCGGTTCACCCCGCTGCGCCGGCTGCGCGGCCTGCACAACGGGACCGCCGAGGGCGACGGCAAGGTCCTGGTCGAGGCCGAGGCGGCCCCCGAGGTCACCGTCGAGACGGTCGGCCGCGACGACCCGCGGCTCGGCCGGGCCTACCGGCCCGCCGACCGGGTGAGCGCCCAGGCGTGGGCCTCGTTCACCGAGGCCACGGTCGTCACCGTGCCGAAGGAGGCGGTGGCGTCCGCGCCGACCGTGCTCCGCCTGAACGGCGAGGGCCAGGCCGCGGCGTTCGGCCACACCACCGTGATCCTGGAGCCGTTCGCCCAGGCCACCGTGGTGCTGGTGCACCGCGGCTCGGCCACCTACGCCGACAACGTCGAGTTCGTCGTCGGCGACGGCGCGTTCCTCTCGGTGATCAGCCTCCAGGACTGGGCCGACGACACCGTGCACGTCTCGCACCAGTACGCCCGGCTGGGCCGCGACGCCCGGTTCACCTCGCACAACATCACCCTCGGCGGCGACCTGGTGCGGATCTCGCCCACGGTCGCCTACGCGGGGCCCGGCGGCGACGCCGCGATGTACGGGGTCTACTTCGCCGACGGCGGGCAGCACCTCGAGCACCGCCTCCTGGTCGACCACACCGAGCCCAACTGCCGCAGCCGGGTCGACTACCGGGGCGCGCTCCAGGACCAGGACGCGCACGCCGTCTGGATCGGCGACGTGATCATCCGGGTGGCGGCCGAGGGCACCGACACCTACGAGCTCAACCGGAACCTGGTGCTCACCGACGGCACCCGGGTCGACTCGGTGCCGAACCTGGAGATCCTCACCGGCGAGGTCGCCGGCGCCGGGCACGCCTCGGCGTCCGGGCGGCTCGACGACGAGCACCTGTTCTACCTCCAGGCCCGCGGCATCCCCTTCGACCAGGCCCGGCGGATGGTCGTGCAGGGCTTCCTCGGCCAGCTCATTGAGCGCATCGAGGTCGAGGACGTGCGCGAGAAGGTGCAGGCGGCGATCGAGGCGGAGCTGGAACGATGACCTACGTCAAGGTGTGCCCCCTCGCCGGGATCCCGGCCGACGGCGCGCTCGCCGTCGAGATCGACGACACCCCGGTGGCGCTGGTCCGCAGCGGCGAGGACGTCTACGCGCTCAGCGACATCTGCTCGCACGCCGAGGTCTCCCTCTCCGAGGGCGAGGTCTACGACGGCACGATCGAGTGCTGGCTGCACGGGTCCTGTTTCGACCTGGGCACCGGCAAGCCCACCAACCCGCCGGCCACGCAGCCGGTCGCCACGTACAAGGTGAAGGTCGACGACGGCGACGTCTACGTCTCGCTCGGCTCCGACGACTAAGGAAGACCCAAGGATATGGCCACGCTAGAGATCCGCGACCTCCACGTCTCGGTCGCCGACGGCGCCGAGGACGGCAAGGAGATCCTGCGCGGGGTCGACCTGACCGTGAAGGCCGGCGAGACCCACGCGCTCATGGGGCCCAACGGCTCCGGCAAGTCCACCCTCGCCTACGCGGTGGCCGGGCACCCGAAGTACCAGGTGACCTCCGGCACCGTCACGCTCGACGGCGAGGACGTCCTGGCGATGAGCGTCGACGAGCGCGCCCGCGCCGGGCTGTTCCTGGCGATGCAGTACCCGGTCGAGGTGCCCGGCGTCTCGGTGTCGAACTTCCTGCGCTCGGCGATCACCGCCGTCCGCGGCGAGGCGCCCAAGCTCCGCGACTTCGCCAAGGAGCTGAAGGCCGCGATGGACGCCCTGTCCATCGACCCGGCCTTCGCCCAGCGCAGCCTCAACGAGGGCTTCTCCGGCGGCGAGAAGAAGCGGCACGAGATCCTTCAGCTCGAGCTGCTCAAGCCGAAGATCGCCGTCCTCGACGAGACTGACTCCGGCCTCGACGTGGACGCCCTGAAGGTCGTCTCCGAGGGCGTCAACCGCTTCGGCGCGGCCGGCGAGACCGGCACCCTGCTCATCACCCACTACACCCGCATCCTGCGGTACGTGAAGCCGGACTTCGTGCACGTGTTCTCCGGCGGGCGCGTGGTGGCCCAGGGCGGCCCCGAGCTCGCCGACGAGCTCGAGAGCGAAGGCTACGAGAAGTACGCGAAGGCGGGCGCGTCCGCATGAGGGGAACCCAGTGGCCGAAGCGGACGGGGGGTGCGGCGTGAGCCTCCTGCCAGAAGAGGTCAAGAAGGACTTCCCGCTGCTCCAGCGGACCGTCCGCGGCGGCCGGCCGCTGATCTACCTCGACTCCGGCGCGACGTCGCAGAAGCCCCTCCAGGTGCTGGACGCCGAGCGCGCGTTCTACGAGCGGCACAACGCCGCGGTGCACCGCGGCGCGCACCTGCTCGCCGAGGAGGCCACCGACGCGTTCGAGGGCGCCCGGGCCAAGATCGCCGCGTTCGTCGGGGCGGTTCCGGGCGAGATCGTGTTCACCAAGAATGCGACCGAGAGCGTCAACCTCGTCGCGTACGCGATGAGCAACGCCGCCACCGCCGGCCCCGAGGCCGCGCGGTTCGCGGTGGGCCCCGGCGACGAGATCGTGGTCACCGAGATGGAGCACCACGCCAACCTGGTGCCCTGGCAGGAGCTCTGCCGGCGGACCGGCGCCACGCTGCGCTGGTTCGGGCTCACCGATGACGGCCGGCTCGACCTCGACGACCTCGACTCGCTGGTGAACGAGCGCACCAGGCTGGTCGCGCTGACCCACCAGTCCAACGTGCTCGGGACCGTCCCGCCGGTCGAGCTGATCGCCGCGCGGGCCCGCGCGGTCGGCGCGCTGGTGCTGCTGGACGCGGCCCAGTCGGTGCCGCACCAGCCGGTCGACGTGACCGCGCTCGGCGCCGACTTCCTGGTCTTCTCGGGGCACAAGATGCTCGGCCCGACTGGGATCGGCGTGCTGTGGGGGCGGCGCGAGCTGCTGGAGGCGATGCCGCCGTTCATCACCGGCGGGTCGATGATCGAGGTGGTCCGGATGGAGGGCTCGACCTTCCTGCCGCCGCCGCAGCGGTTCGAGGCCGGCTCGCCCAGTACCGCCCAGGCGGTCGGGCTCGGCGCGGCCTGCGACTACCTGTCCGCGCTCGGCATGGACCGGGTGCACGCGCACGAGGAGTCCCTCACCGGGTACGCCCTCGAGCGGCTCACCGAGATCCCCGGCGTGCGGATCATCGGGCCCGGGACCGTCGAGGCGCGGGGCGGCGCGGTGTCGTTCACCGTGGCCGACATCCACCCGCACGACGTCGGGCAGGTGCTCGACGAGCTCGGCGTCGAGGTCCGGGTGGGGCACCACTGCGCGTGGCCGATCTGCCGCCGGTTCGGCATCCCGGCCACGACCCGCGCCTCGTTCTACGTGCACAACACCCTCGCCGACGTCGACGCGCTCGCCGAGGGCGTCCGGCAGGCCCAGAAGTTCTTCGGAACAGCCTGAGCCGCACCCCTGTTCAAGCAAGAAGAAGGGCCCCGGGAAAGGAAGTCATGCAGCTGGAGGCGATGTACCAGGAGGTCATCCTGGACCACTACCGCAACCCCCTGCACAAGGGGTTGCGGGAGCCCTTCGAGGGCGAGGCGCACCACGTCAACCCCACCTGCGGCGACGAGATCACGCTGCGCGTGCACCTGGACGGCGCGGACCAGGACGCCACGGTCGCCGACGTCTCCTACGACTCCATGGGCTGCTCCATCAGCCAGGCCAGCGCGTCGGTGATGGCCGACCTGGTGATCGGCAAGTCGGTCAAGGAGGCGATGGCGGTCGGCGACGCGTTCCTGGCGCTGATGCAGACCCGGGGACGGGAGGCCGACCTCGACGAGGACGTCCTGGAGGACGCCGTCGCCTTCGCCGGCGTCTCCAAGTACCCGGCCAGGATCAAGTGCGCCCTGCTCGCCTGGATGGCGTGGAAGGACGCGACCGCCAGAGCTCTCGGAGAGGCAACATGAGCGACACCGCACCGGACACCGCCACGGCGGACACCGCCACGGCGGACACCGCGCCGGAGGAGACCGCAGCGGCCACGGACGGCGAGGCGGGCACCGGCACCGCGGCCATGTCCGCGGCCGAGGAGGAGATCCTCGAGGCGCTGAAGGACGTCGTCGACCCCGAGCTCGGGATCAACGTCGTCGACCTCGGCCTGATCTACGGGATCGGGCTGGCCGACGGGATCGCGACGCTGGACATGACGCTCACCAGCGCCGCCTGCCCGCTCACCGACGTGATCGAGGACCAGGCGCACAGCGCGCTGGAGGGCCTGGCCGACGACGTGAAGATCAACTGGGTCTGGCTGCCGCCGTGGGGCCCGGACAAGATCACCGATGAGGGCCGCGACCAGCTCCGCGCCCTCGGCTTCAACGTCTGACCCCGGCCACGGCGAAGGGCGGTCCTCC
Source organism: Actinomadura xylanilytica (assembly GCF_030283145.1). Lineage (GTDB taxonomy): Bacteria > Actinomycetota > Actinomycetes > Streptosporangiales > Streptosporangiaceae > Spirillospora > Spirillospora xylanilytica. The sequence goes on along the minus strand of NZ_JASNWE010000005.1, from coordinate 822,841 downwards.
ACCAGGAGGGCCGTCCTTCCCGTCCCGGTCCTAGGATGGGCCGGATGGACGCTTCCCTCCCCGAGACCGAACAAGAACTCGTCGCGCGCCGGGCCGCGTCCTTCGGGATCGGCGCCGCCGTCTACGCCGCGGAGCGTCCCGGCTACCCGGCGGAGGCCGTCCGCTGGGCCCTGGAGCCCCTCGCCGGGCGCGAGCCGCTCCGTATCCTGGACCTCGCCGCGGGCACCGGCAAGGTGACCGAGGCGCTCCTCTCCGAGGGGATCCCCGCCGGCGACGTCGTCGCCGTCGAGCCCGACCCGCAGATGCTGGCCGAGCTGCGCCGCGGAGTCCCCGGCGTCCGGGCGCTGGCGGGCGGCGCCGAGGCGATCCCGCTGCCCGACGGGTCGGTCGACGCGGTCCTGGTGGGGCAGGCGATGCACTGGTTCGACCTCGACCGGGCCTTCCCCGAGATGCGCCGGGTGCTCGCGCCCGGCGGGATCCTGGCGGGCTTCTGGAACCGCGACGACGACCGGGTGCCCTGGGTCGCCGCCCTCAGGGAGATCTCCAGAGGCCGCGGGTCCGCCCGCCGGTCACGGCCGGGGCGGTTCCCCGTCGGCGCCGAGTTCCCGGACGCCGAGCAGACCGAGTTCCCGCACGCGCAGCGCCGTACGGCCGAGTCGCTGACCGCGACCATCGGCACCCACTCGCACGTGCTCGTCCTCGACGAGGCCGAGCGAGAGGCGCTCCTCGCCCGGGTGCTCGGCCATCTGCGCGCCACGCCGGAGACGGCCGAGGGCGAGTTCGACCTCCCCATCGTCACCCTCGCGGTCCGGGTCCGCCGGGCTTAGCGGCGGGCCCCTCTCCGGGCTCTCCCGGCCGGACGAGGCCGGGGGCGGGCTCGGCGCCGTACTCGGCCGCGGCGGCGGGCTCGGGCCTGGCGGGCCAGAGCGTGTACGTGATCGGCCACAGCGACCAGATCGCCAGGACCGTGCCCAGCCGCAGCGTCCAGCCGAGCAGCGCCTCGGTGCGGTCCGGGTCGCCGACCAGGGCGATCATCAGCAGCAGCGCCCCGCAGCCGATGGCCGACGCGAGGGCGGCCTTGCCGAACTCCGACCGCTCGTACCGGGCCCGCGCCCGCCCGTGCCGGGGCTTCGCGCGGGGCGGCGGGCCGTCCGCGAACCGGTGCGCGAAGCGCTCGTCCGCCCACCGCACCCATCCGTGGCCGAACGCCACCGAGTAGCCGAGGTAGGCCGCCGCGAGCCCGTGCCCGAACCCGGCCGTCGCGCCGCCCCGCAGGTCCACCACCGTCGCGGTGAGCAGCACCACGTCCAGCAGCGGCACGCAGAGCAGCAGCGCCGCGCCGGCCCGGCGCCACCGCAGCAGGTAGCGGGCACCGAGCCCGGCGAGCAGCACCAGCCAGAATCCGGCCTCGCAGGCCACGATGACCGCGAACAGCACTCCGGGTCACCGCCCGCCCTTGATCAGGCGCCCCAACACCACCAGGACGAGGCCGGCCGCGCCCACCGCGAGCCCCGCGTAGGGCTGGTGGCCGGTCGACCACTGCATCAGGTCGATGTTCGTGCCGTCGTCGGCGATGGTCGAGCCGAGGCCGACGATCGCCAGGATGATCCCGATGGTCTGCACGATGCTGCCCTTCTCCCGCATGCCGTTCTGCCTTTTCATGGTTTCTCCGGGCGGCGCTCCATGCCTCGTCGCCGATGCCGAGATCGCGGATCCTCCGAACGATGTACGGCGCGGGGCCCCGAGGTGGAGGCGGCACCCGCGGGAGGATGCTGAGATGGGAGCGTGCCGACGCCCCGCCCCGCCCCGCGCCGCCTGCGGACCACGCGCCAGGACCTGCTCTTCGCCGCCGCGGCCCTGGCCGGCGGAGTCCTCCTGCTCGCCTCGCACGGCTACGCGCGCTGGACGGCCGAGGAGGCCGTCCCGCTCGGCTGGCGGTTCGTCGCGCTCCTCGGGTTGTGCGCGGCGGTGCCCTTCCGGCGCACCGCGCCGCTGATCGCGCTGGCCTTCGCCACCCCGTTCAACCTCGCCGACGTGGCGATGGGCCCGAGCTTCGCCACCGCGATCATCTACGGCGACGCGCTGTACGCGGCCGGCCTCTACGCGCGGCGTCCCGCCGCCGAATGGCTGCTCGGCGCGACGGCCGCGACGACGCTGGCGTCGATGACCGTGGTCGGGATCGCCCTCGGGACGGTGAGCGGCGCCGTCATCACCGGGGCCGTCGCGGGAGTGACCTGGGTCGGCCCGGTGCTGACCGCGATGCTGCTCCGGGAGCACCGGGAGCGGGCCCGGGCCGAGCGGGCGCGCGCCGAGCAGGCGGTGCGGATGGCCGAGCTCGACCGGCGCGGCGCCGTCACCGCCGAGCGCGCCCGGATGGCCCGCGAGCTGCACGACGTCATCGCCAACCACCTCAGCGCGGTGGCGCTGCACTCCTCGGCGGTGCTCAAGGTCCGCGACCTGGACCGGGAGGACCTGGACCGGGCGATGGAGGTCATCCGCGAGAACAGCGTGCGGGGCCTGGCCGAGATGCGCCGGATGATCGGCCTGCTCCGCGAGGGCGACGGCGCGGTGCCGGGCCCGGCGGCCTCGCCGCGGCTGGCCGAGCTCGGCCTGCTGGTCGGGCGCACCGGGCGGTCCGACCTCAGCGCCGTCCTCACCGTGACCGGCGAGCCGCCCGACCTGCCCGCCGCCGTCGAGCTCGCCGCGTACCGGATCGTCCAGGAGTCGCTGACCAACGCGCTCAAGCACGGCGGCCCCGGCCGGGCCGAGGTGCTGCTGGCGTACCGGTCCCGGGACGTGCTGGTCGAGGTGTTCAGTCCGATGCCGGGCGGCGACCGGGCCGGGCCGAGGCTGCCCGGCTCGGGCAGCGGGCTGGTCGGGATGCGCGAGCGCGCCGCGATGCTGGACGGGGCGTTCGCCGCGGGCCCGGACGGCGACCGGTGGCGGGTACGGGCCGAGCTCCCCGTCGGTACCGGCGGGCGGGCGCGGGAGGCCGGTTCATGATCGAGGTGCTGGTGGCCGACGACCAGGCCGCCGTCCGGGCGGGCCTGGTGCTGATCCTGGGCGCCGCGCCGGGCATCACCGTGGTCGCCGAGGCGGCCGACGGCGAGGAGGCCGTCGAGCTGGCCCGCCGCCTGCGCCCGGACGTGGTGCTGATGGACCTGCGGATGCCCCGGATGGACGGCGTCTCGGCCACCTGGGAGATCTCCGGGATCGCCGACGTGCTGGTGCTGACCACCTTCGACGTCGACGAGTACGTGTTCGGGGCGCTGCGCGCCGGCGCCGCCGGGTTCCTGCTCAAGGACATCGACGCCGACCACCTGGTGGAGGCGGTGCGGACGGTGGCGTCCGGCGAGGGGATCGTCTCGCCCAGGGTGACCCGCCGGCTGATCGGCGCGTTCGCCGCCCGGCGGCCCGCCCGGTGGCCCGTCGGGCCGTTCCTGCCGCCGGGGTTCGACGACCTCACCCCGCGCGAGCACGAGGTGTTCGGCTGCCTGGGGGAGGGGCTGTCGAACGGGCAGATCGCGCGGCGCCTGGACATGGCCGAGACCACCGCCAAGACCCACGTCAGCCGGATCCTGGCCAAGCTCGGCCTGCGCAGCCGCGTCCAGGCGGCCATCCTCGCGCAGGAGACCGCCGCCGGCGGCCTCTCCGGCCCCGCCGCCCGCGAGGGGCCCATCGGCCCGCGCTGACCCCTCCGCGCGGCTCTCCGTCCTTCTCGGGGCCTCTCAGGACGTTCTGGGGCATTTGCTCCTCGGCCTCTCGTCCGACCCGGCCGCGCGCACCGCGGCGCCGGAGGCGGGTCAGAGGCGGGGTCAGAGGCCCCGGCCGGCCACCAGGACCGACAGCAGGTAGGTCCCGCCCGCCAGTGCCGCCAGCCAGGCGTAGGGGGTGATGTCGGCGCCGCGCAGCGCCTGCACCACCAGCGCCGCCACCAGCGCCGCGGTCACCGTGTCGCCGGTCATCGCCGCGGCCTTCAGGTGCGCGCGGGCCCGGTGGCCGTTGCCGAACGTCTCGCTGACCGGCAGCGCCGGCTCGTGGCGCCGGTACCCGAGGTGCCCGGCGTACCCGGCCAGCACCGCGAGCGCGACGAGGCCCGTCTCGCGCCGCCCGTCGGCGGCCAGCACCGCCGCCACCACCACCCCGGCGGCCAGGACGACTCCCGGCACGATCCAGCGGCTGAGACTGCGGCGTTCGGGGGCGATCCACATGCGCGACATCCTCTCCGATCGACGGACGGAACGGGCCCCCAACGCGCCGGTTCGGGACCGATACGCCACAAGAAGGTCACCCGCGCGCCTGCCCGGACGCCGTCGGGCATTCCGGGCGGTACGCAGTGGAATAGTGGACATGCGGCGGGGCGTCACCGGTATGGTCTGGCCTCGTGGCGCAATTTCGACTGAACGGCTCGAAGATGCTGGCCGTCGATCTCGTCGGCGAGACGATCAAGGCGCTGAACGGCTCCATGGTCGCCTACGACGGCGAGATGACGTTCAAGCGGCAGGGCCTCACCGGCGGCGAGGGGCTGCGCGGCGCGCTCAAACGGAAGATCGCCGGCGAGGGCATGACCCTGATGGAGATCGCCGGCAAGGGCACCGTGTTCCTGGCCAGCGAGGCCACCGAGGTCACCCTGGTCCAGCTCGCCGGCGACGTGCTGTTCGTCGAGTCAGAGAGCCTGCTGGCCCTCGACGGCCGGCTCCAGACCGGGGTGCAGTTCGTCGGGCTGCGCGGCATGGGCACCGGCCAGGGCCTGGCGACCACCAAGGTCGAGGGCCAGGGCACCGTCGCGATCCTGTCGGACGGGCCCGCCATCGCGCTGGAGGTGACCCCGCAGACGCCGCTGTGCGTCGACCCGCACGCCTACGTCGGGCACCGGGGGCAGCTCCAGCAGGACGTCGTCACCGACGTCAACTGGCGCACCGTCATCGGGCAGGGGTCGGGCGAGAGCGTGCAGTTCCGGTACCAGGGCCACGGCCTGGTCTACGTCCAGCCGGCCGAGCGCGGCGGAATTCTGGAGATCTGATGCCGGGATACACCTCGATCAACGCCAAGATGCTCCAGGTCCCGATCGGGCCGGGCCAGGAGGTCTACAGCCGGCGCGGCGCGATGCTGGCCTACACCGGGCCGGTCGAGTTCGCCCCGACCGCCACCGCCGGCCAGGGCATCGGCGGCACCCTCGGCCGCGCCGTCGCCGGCGAGCGGTCGGCGATGATGCACGTCACCGGGCGGGGCTCGGTGATGTTCGGCCACGCCGGGCTGGAGGTCTCGGTCGTCGACCTCGCGGGCGACACCCTCTACGTCGAGGCCGACCGGCTGCTGGTGCACGACACCGCCCTCCAGGTCGGCACGATGTTCATGGGCGAGCAGGGCGGCGTGCGGGGCGTCATCCGCGGCGCGGTCAGCGGGCAGGGCCTGTTCACCACCACCCTGCTCGGCAACGGCTCCTGCGCGCTGCTGTCGCACGGCGGCGTGATGGAGCTGCCGATCACCCCGCAGCGCCCGGTGCACGTCGACCCGCAGGCCTACGTCGCGCACCGCGGCCAGGTGCAGAACAAGCTGACCACCGCGGTCGGGCTCCGCGAGCTGATCGGCCGCGGCTCCGGCGAGGGGTTCCAGCTCCAGCTGAGCGGTACCGGCGTCGTCTACGTGCAGGCCAGTGAGAGGAAGATCTGAGCGTGAGCACTTCCGCGTCCGACACCCAGACCTGGAACGCCGCGACGCTCCCGTCCAACGACAACGTCAACGCCTACTCCTTCAGCGTGGACCTCAACGGCCAGTGGTTCACGCAGAAGGGCAAGATGATCGCCTACTACGGGCAGGTCAGGTTCGAGGCGCTGTCGGCCGGCCCGCTGGACGCCCTGGTCGCCGCGAGCTTCCACTCCCCGCTGTACGCGCAGGACTGGATCGTCGCGCAGGGCCAGGGCAAGCTCCTGCTGGCCGACCGAGGCTTCGACGTCAACTCCTACGACCTCGACGACGGCAACCTCACCATCCGGGCCGGCAACCTCCTGGCGTTCGAGCCGGGCCTGGAGCTCAAGCAGTCGATCATCCCCGGCTTCCTGACGCTGATCGGCACCGGCCGGTTCGTGGCCGCCTCCAACGGCCCGGTGCACTTCGTCGAGCCGCCGATCCGGGTCGACCCGCAGGCACTGCTCGGCTGGGCCGACTGCCCGTCGCCGTGCCACCACTACGACCACTCCTACATGCGCGGGGCGATCGGCGCCGCGCGCATGGTGTTCGGGGTCGGCGGCGCCTCGGGCGAGGAGCACCAGTTCGCCTTCACCGGCGAGGGCACGGTCCTGATGCAGTCCTCGGAGGTCGTGATGAACGATGACGTGCTGCTGCGCGACCTGGAGGGCCAGATCGGCACGGTGGGCACCTCGGGGCTCCAGCGGCTGCACCAGACCATCGCGCAGCGCCTCGCCGCCGAACGCCAGTCCTGACCGGGCCTCCGAGGCCCGGTCCGCGGCTCCCTGGGGCGTGCGGTCAGCCCTCCTGGACGCTCTGCATCACCCGGAAGGCGGCGCCGAACGGGTCGCGCACGTCGGCGACCCGTCCGTACGGGGTGTCCGCGGGCTCGTCCGCCGTGCCACCGAGGGCGCGGGCGCGCAGCACGGCCTCATCGGCGTCGGCGACCTCGAAGTAGCTGCGCCAGGACGACGAGGCGGCGCCGGGGCGGCCCAGGATCCCGCCGATCGGCCGGCCGTCGGGCCTGACCAGGACGGTGTAGTCGATCTCCGCCTCGGCCGGCATCGGCTCCAGCCGGTGCCCGAACACCGCCGCGTAGAACTCCCCGGCCGGGCCGGGGGCCGCGGTGACGAGCTCGCTCCACACCAGGGAGCCGGGCTCGTTCACGGTCTCGGAACCGGCGTTCTCCCTGCCCTGCCAGACGCCGAACCGCGCGCCGACCGGGTCGGCCACGACCGCCATCCGCCCCCGGTCGAGGATCTCCTCCGGGGGCATCGGCACGGTGCCGCCCGCGTCGGTGGCCCGCTTGACGGTCTCGTCGCAGTCGTCGCTGGCGAAGTGCAGGTTCCACCGGAACTCGCTCGCGTCCGGGTCGGGGTTCCTCATCATGCCCGCGACGGTCCGGCCCGCCAGGAGGCACCCGTTGTAGTGGCCCGCCGCGGACCCGAAGTCCTCGAACTCCCAGCCGAAGAGCGCCCCGTAGAACCGCTGGGCTTCGCCGAGGTCGGGGATGCGCAGGTCCAGCCAGGTGGGCGTGCCGGTGGGCGCGTTGCCGGTCAGGTGGGTCATCTCGACCACACTCCTCCCGCCGGGCCGGGCCCGGCGTCGAGCCGCACGCCACTCCTCCCATCATGGCCCCCGCGGCCCGTCCGCCGTCCGGCCGGGCCGGGACGGGCCGCTGAGGGGCCCCGGCGTCACGTACACTGGCGAGATGGTTTCGCACGCGAGCTGACAGGCTCCCCTGGCGCGTCCCGGTCACGGACCGTGACGCGCTTTGTCATGCGCCGTCCATCTGCCGTCCGTCAGGGGAGCCCTGTCACAGTGATCATTGCCAACGACATCGAACTGCGCGCCGGATCCCGGCTGCTGATCGAGACCGCCGCCTTCCGGGTCAACCCCGGTGACCGGGTGGGCTTCGTCGGCCGCAACGGGGCCGGCAAGACCACCCTCACCAAGGTGCTCGCGGGGGAGGCGCAGCCCGCCCAGGGCTCGGTGACCAGCTCGGGCACCATCGGCTACCTCCCGCAGGACCCCCGCGGGGTCGACCTCGAGGAGCTGGCCCGCGACCGGATCCTGTCGGCGCGGGGGCTCGACGAGGTCATCCGCGAGCTGCGCGACGCCGAGGAGCGCATGGCCACCAGCACGGGCTCCGCGCGCGACAAGGCCGTCCGGCGGTACGGCCGGCTGGAGGAGCGGCTGCACGTGCTCGGCGGGTACTCCGCCGAGGCCGAGGCCGCCTCCATCGCCTCCAGCCTGGGCCTGCCGGACCGGGTCATGGCGCAGCCCCTCGGCACCCTGTCGGGCGGGCAGCGGCGCCGGGTGGAGCTGGCCCGCATCCTGTTCTCCGACGCCGACACACTGCTGCTGGACGAGCCCACCAACCACCTCGACGCCGACTCGGTCGTCTGGCTGCGCGACTTCCTGAAGTCGCACCAGGGCGGCCTGGTGGTCATCAGCCACGACGTGGAGCTGCTGGACGCGGTGGTCAACCGGGTCTTCCTCCTCGACGCCAACCGCAGCGCGATCGACATCTACAACGTCGGCTGGAAGAAGTACCTCGCCCAGCGCGAGACCGACGAGCGGCGGCGCAAGCGCGAGACGGCCAACGCCCAGCGCCAGGCGACGCAGCTGATCTCCCAGGCCGACAAGATGCGCGCCAAGGCCACCAAGGCCAAGGCCGCGCAGCAGATGGACCGCCGGGCGCGGCAGCTGCTGGCCTCCGCGGAGGGGGTGCGGCAGGCCGACAAGGTCGCCAAGATCCGCTTCCCGGAGCCCGCGCCGTGCGGCAAGACCCCCCTCACCGCGGAGGGTTTGTCGAAATCGTACGGATCTTTGGAGATTTTCACCGACGTGGACCTGGCCATCGACCGGGGCAGCCGGGTGGTCGTCCTGGGCCTCAACGGCGCGGGGAAGACCACGCTGCTGCGCATGCTGGCCGGGGTCGACAAGCCCGACACCGGCGCCGTGGCGGCCGGCCACGGGCTGCGCATCGGCTACTACGCGCAGGAGCACGAGCTGCTCGAGGTCGAGCGCTCGGTACTGGAGAACATGCAGTCGGCGGCGCCCGGGATGGCGCCGGTCGAGGTCCGCAAGATCCTCGGCTCGTTCCTGTTCACCGGCGACGACGTCGACAAGCCCGCCGGGGTGCTGTCGGGCGGCGAGAAGACCCGGCTGGCGCTGGCGATGCTGGTGGTCTCGAGCGCCAACGTGCTGCTGCTGGACGAGCCCACCAACAACCTCGACCCGGCCAGCCGGGCGGAGATCCTGGCGGCCCTGCGCACCTTCGCCGGCGCCATCGTCCTGGTGACCCACGACGAGGGCGCGGTGGAGGCGCTCCGGCCGGAAAGAGTGATTTTGCTGCCTGATGGTGTCGAAGACATCTGGAGTGACGAGTTTGCCGATCTGGTGGCACTTGCGTGACCTGCATGGTCACTTCCGCAGATCTTTTCTGGCCGAGTGGGTAGCCGAACGCGCGGGAATGACTGATCATGGCGGGGGATAACGCAGCGGTCACCACATCACTACGGGAGGTACTCGTGGCCGAGACCCTTAAGAAGGGCACCCGCGTGACCGGTGCCGAGCGCGACAAGCTGGCGACGGAACTCAAAAAGAGGTACGACTCCGGCGAGAGCATCCGCGCCTTGGCAGCCGCCACCGGCCGCTCGTATGGGTTCATCCACCGGATTCTGACCGAATCCGGCGTCAATCTGCGCGGTCGCGGCGGCGCGACCCGCGGCAAGAAGTCCTGACCGGACGCCGACCCCCGGATGAGCGCACCGCCTGAACCGTCGCCGCGGCCGGCCGAGTAGGGTTCGGTCGCGGCGGCGGGCCGGGTGCCCCCGGTCGACGGGGACCGGTGGGGACGGGGTCGTGCGACCCTCCGGGAACGCCCCTGGCCGCCGTGACAGGCGGATCGGCCGCCTGCCACCGACAGGTCCACACGGAGAGGGGCGTCATGGCTGACGCGAGGGCGGAGCGGACGCGGCCGGAATCGGCCACCGGACGGGACGCGTCACCGGACGCGGCCGGACCGTCCGCGGCGGAGCTGGCCGCGGCCGGGCTGCGGTTCGCGGTCGACGGCGAGGTCGCCACGGTCACCCTCGACCGGCCCGAGCGGCGCAACGCCATGACGTTCGCCACCTGGCGCGGGCTGGCCGCGATCGGCCGGTCGCTGCCGGCCGGCGTGCGGGTGGTCGTGCTGCGCGGCGAGGGACCCTCGTTCTCCGCGGGCATCGACCTCGCCATGTTCTCCGGCGGCGGTGACGAGAGCTTCTCCGACGGCTCCGACGCCGAGGCGACCGACCGGTTCATCGCCGGGCTCCAGGAGGGCTACACCTGGCTGCGGCGCCCCGACATCGTGACGATCGCGGCGGTGCACGGGCACGCCATCGGCGGCGGCTTCCAGCTCGCCCTGGCCTGCGACCTGCGCGTCATCGCCGACGACACCAAGTTCTGCATGAAGGAGCCGGCCCTCGGGCTGGTCCCCGACCTGACCGGCACCAAGCCGCTGGTCGAGATCGTGGGCGTGCCGCGGGCGCTGGAGTTGTGCCTGACCGCCCGCACCGTGCTCGCCGACGAGGCCGCCCGGCTCGGCCTCGCCGAGGTCGTCGTCCCGCGCGACGGGCTCGACGCCGCCGTCCGCGAGCTGACCGCGGCACTCCTCGCGGTGAACCCCGGCGCGGCCGTGGCCACCAAGCGCCTGCTGTGGCAGGCCCCGGAGAACACCCTCGAGGAGCAGTGCGCGGCCGAGCGCCGGGAGCAGATCGGCCGTCTCCGCGAGCTCTTCGGCGCCCAGGGCTGACCAGGGCCCGTCCCTCGTCCACCGGGAGCCGCTCGGCGGTGCGGGTGCGCCCGGTGTCTGTCGGACCCGGCCCGTGTCCAGAGGTCCCACCAGAGTCCCGGGAGCCCCGGGCGCCGAGGGTTACGCCGTGAGCGGAGCCGGGAAGCGCTCGCGGCGGCGGTGTGTTCTCGTCGTCGACACTGAGATGCTTACTTGATTACCCGCGTGCACGCTCGCGCATCGCTCGGGCGGCCGCCGACCCCTCGGAGGCTCATGTGGCGATGCCGGGAATGCCGGGCAGCGGCTGGCAGGTGATGGCCTCGTTCCGCCGGGACGGGTCGGTCACCCAGCAGAAGCTCAAGCCCGGCACGGTCAAGCGGATCGCCGGCTACGCGCGTCCCTACATGCGCGAGCTCGTGCTGTTCCTGGCGCTGAACTCGTTCGCCGCGGTGATCGTGGTGGCCAACCCGCTGCTGCTCAAGTCGATCATCGACCGGGGCATCGTGCCGGCCCGCACCGGCATCGTGCTCTGGCTGGCCGCCGGGGTGGCCGCGCTCGCCCTGGTCGAGGCGGTGCTCGGGCTGGCGCAGCGGTGGTACTCCTCCAAGATCGGCGAGGGGCTGATCTACGACCTGCGCACCCAGGTGTTCGGGCACGTCCAGCGCCAGCCCGTCGCGTTCTTCATGCGGGCGCAGACCGGGTCGCTCGTCAGCCGGCTCAACACCGACGTCATCGGCGCCCAGCGGGCGCTCACCACCACGCTGTCCTCGGTGGTCTCCAACGTGATCAGCCTGGTGCTGGTGCTGATCACCATGCTGGTGCTGTCCTGGCAGGTCACCCTGATCGCACTGCTGCTGCTGCCGATCTTCGTGCTGCCGGCCAAGTGGGTCGGCAGGCGGCTGTCCCGGATCAGCCGCGAGCAGATGCAGCTCGACGCCGAGATGAGCTCGCTGATGACCGAGCGGTTCAACGTGGCGGGCGCGATGCTCGCCAAGCTCTACGGGCGGCCCGCCGAGGAGGAGCACAACTTCTCGCAGCGCGCCGCGCGGGTCCGCGACATCGGCATCATCGCCGCGATGTACGGACGGGTCTTCTTCACCGCGCTCACACTGGTGGCGGCCCTCGCCACGGCCATGGTGTACGGGCTCGGCGGCTCGCTGGTGGTGGGCGACACGCTGGAGCTCGGCACCCTGGTCGCCCTCGCGACGCTGCTGACCCGGATGTACGGGCCGCTGACCGCGCTGTCCAACGTGCACGTCGACATCATGACCGCCCTGGTCAGCTTCGACCGGGTGTTCGAGGTGCTCGACCTCGAGCCCCTGATCCGCGACCGCGAGGGCGCCCGCGACCTCGGGCGGGGCCCGGACCGCCCGGCCGGCCCGAACCCGGCGGCGGGCCCCGGCGGCCCGGACGCGCAGACCGGTCTGGACGCGCCCGGTGACGGCGTCCGGCACGCGGCGCCCTCGGTCCGGTTCGACCATGTGCGGTTCGCCTACCCGTCCGCCGAGGAGGTCTCGCTGGCCTCCCTGGAATCCATCGCCCGCACCGACACCGCGCCGGGACGCGAGGTCCTGCACGACGTGGACTTCACCGCCGAGCCGGGCCAGCTCGTCGCGCTCGTCGGCCCGTCCGGGGCCGGCAAGTCCACCATCACGCACCTGGTCTCCCGGCTCTACGACGTGTCCGACGGGGCGGTGCGCATCGGCGGCGAGGACGTCCGGGACGTCACGCTGGACTCGCTGCGCGACCGGGTCGGCGTGGTCAGCCAGGACGCCCACCTGTTCCACGACTCGATCCGCGAGAACATGCGCTACGCCCGCCCGGACGCCTCCGACGGGCAGATCCACGCCGCCCTGGAGGCGGCACAGGTCGGCGCCCTGCTCGCCGACATGCCCGACGGGCTCGACACGGTCGTGGGCGACCGCGGCTACCGGCTGTCGGGCGGTGAGAAGCAGCGCCTGGCGATCGCGCGGCTGCTGCTCAAGGAGCCGTCGGTCGTCGTCCTGGACGAGGCGACCGCGCACCTGGACTCCGAGTCCGAGGCCGCCGTGCAGCGGGCCCTCCGGACCGCGCTCGCCGGGCGGACCTCGCTGGTGATCGCGCACCGGCTGTCCACCATCCGCGAGGCCGACCAGATCCTGGTGATCGAGGACGGCCGGGTGGCCGAGCGCGGGCGCCACGAGGAGCTACTCCTGGCGGGCGGCCTGTACTCCGAGCTGTACCGGACCCAGTTCGCCCGGCAGGACGGGCGGCGAGACGGGCTCCCGGACGGGTCGGGCGGGCCGGACGGGCTGCCGGACCGGCCGGCCGGCGGGGGCGCGGACGGCGAGGCGGGCGGGCGGACGGCGGAGCCGCTCGGCGCCGAGTGAGCACCGGGGGCCGCACGCCACCGGGTGACGGTGCGTAGCGGGCGGCCTCCCCGGGCATCCTCTCTCTAGAGCGCGGGTGCTGTTTCCGCGTTTCCCGCAGCACGCCCGGTTCGCAACCCGGCGGCCATCTGGCGGCGTCAGAGTCGGTGGCGGCGCCGTTGGGGGGCGCGAGCAGCCGCGGGAGAGGGGACCACCATGCTTTCGATGATCAATCCCGGCCGGGTCGTGAAGAGCGGGCCGGGACGCTACACCGTGCTTCTGGTCGGGCTGGGCGCCGCGGGCGTCGCCATCGGCTGGCTGGGGTCCGACGCCGACGCGCAGCGGGCCCTCATCCGGCGGCGCTGAGCGGGTAGCCCAGCCGGCCGAGCTCGATTCCGGCGACCTTCTCGACCTGGGCGACCTGCCGCGGGCTGAGCCGCTCGCGCCAGGCGCCGACGCCGTGCTCGTCGGCCTCGTGCCGGCCCGCCCGGCCCGTCCGGACCAGCCCGGACAGGGTCGAGCGCGAGATCGGGGCGCCCAGGTAGTCCGACACCTCGCCGGCGACCCGGCGCGGCTTGGCGACCAGGTCCTCGTAGCGGACGGTAAACAGCTGGTCCTCGGGCGTCTGCCGGCGCAGCCGGGCGCTGAGGCGCACCGAGCCGCGCCACCGCAGCGCGCACTTGACCGCGGTGGCCGACCGCGTCCAGCGGTCGCGCTCGGCGAGCTCCTCGACGCCGAAGAACGGGTTGGGGAACACCCGGTCGAGGTTGGCGAGCCCGGGTTTGAACCAGGCCAGGCAGCGCGGGTCGCCCAGCATGTCGGCGACCACGTCCCGCCCGTCCCTGATCACCTGGAGCAGCTGGGCGTCGGGGAAGGCGTCCAGCAGCACGTCGGCGCTGTAGATCAGGTCGGTGGACGCGTCGGCGAACCGGAGCACCTGATGCGCGTCGACGCACTGGCCCCCGCCGGCCGGTCCGGCCCCGGCGCCGCCCGGCGCTGCGGGTGCGGGCGGCAGGCCGGCCAGCTCGCGGCACTCGGCGGGGCACGCGGCGCAGGCGCGCTCGGAGATCTGCCACGCCTCGGCGTAGGCGTCGCGCAGGACCCGCGCGGCGCCCCGCTCGCGGTCGCTGGCGATGGACGGCTGCCGGGCGAACGCGTAGGCGACCCGCAGCACGCCGGGGCGGCCCGTGGTCAGGTGGAAGCCGGCGGAGCGCTTCACCGCGCGCGCCAGCAGCTCGGCACCGGAGTGGGGGGCGCCCAGCACGAAGACCGGACGGCGGACCTTGGTGCCGTTGATCACGAGGATGTGCGGCGTCGACCTCATACGAGCACCAAGTTTGGCACTTCCCGGGGGCGCCGCGGTCCGCGACGCTCCCACGGGTGTGCGGGATAATCGGGCCAGAGTGGAATGTTCCGGGCCTAGCCTTGGGGGATGGACGCTGCGCCCACCCTCGCGGACCTGCTCGCGGGAGCCGAATCGATCACGGTGCTCACCGGTGCGGGGATCAGCACCGCCAGCGGCATCCCCGACTTCCGGGGCCCGCAGGGGGTCTGGACCCGAGATCCGTCCGCCGAGGCGATGTCGACGATCGGGTCCTACCTGGCCGACCCCGAGGTGCGCCGCCGCGCCTGGCGGTCCCACCGCGACCACCCCGGGTGGGACGCCGAGCCCAACGCCGCGCACGCCGCACTGGTCGATCTGGAGCGGTCCGGGCGGCTGCGCCGCCTGATCACGCAGAACATCGACGGGCTGCACCAGCGGGCCGGGTCCGACCCGGCGACGGTGCTGGAGATCCACGGCTCCATGCGGGAGGCCGAGTGCCTGGCCTGCGGCCTGCGCACGCCGATGCCCGAGGTCTTGGCCAGGGTCGACGCCGGCGAGCAGGACCCGCCCTGCGCCGAGTGCGGCGGCCTCCAGAAGTCGGCGACGATCTCGTTCGGCCAGCCCCTGGTGGCGGAGGTGCTGGACGCGGCGGTCAACGCCGCGCGCTCCTGCGACCTGTTCGTGGCCGCGGGCACCTCGCTCACCGTCGAGCCCGCGGCGGGCCTGTGCCAGGAGGCCGTCGAGCGCGGCGCCCGGCTGATCGTCCTCAACGCCGAGCCCACCCCCTACGACGGGATCGCCGACCTCGTGCTGCGCGAGCCGGTCGGCGCGACGCTGCCCCGCCTGGCCGGGCTCGTGCCCGGCGGGCGCCGGTGATCTGTTGGCGGGTCGTGACATGCGGCCCCTTCCGCTGGGGTCCGTATCCTGACAAGCTCTATCCGTTGCGGTGCGAGGAGGGATCGGGTTGATGAGCGGGGGCGCCCGCGCGGGGGCCGTGCACGATCGGCCCGTCGCGCCCGGTTCGGTGCCCCGGAGGTTCGCCCGGCTGAGGCCGGGCGACCGGGTGGCGGTGGTGGCCCCGAGCGGCCCGGCCGATCCCGCCAGGCTCGAGGCCGGCTGCGCGGTGCTCCGGGATCTCGGCCTCGACGTCACGGTGTCCGCGCACGTACTCGACCGGACCGGTCTCGGCGGCGCCGGCCCGGTGCCCGAGGCATGGCAGCGGCTGGCCGGAACCGATGCCGATCGCGCCGCCGATCTCCAAGCGGCCTGGTGCGATCCGGGGGTCCGCGCGGTGATCTGCGCCCGCGGCGGCTACGGCGCCACCCGCGTGCTCGACCATCTCGACTGGCCCGCGCTGGCCGCCGCGACCGGGGCCGCGGTGGAGGCGGGCCCTGGGCCGAAGGCGCTGCACGGTTCCAGCGACATCACCGCGCTGCACGCGGCCTTTGGAACACGCCTGGGCATCACCACCTCGTTCGGCCCGATGCCCGCGGGACGCCTCGCCGACCTCGCCCCCGCCGGCGCTGACGCTGACACTCCCGCCCCCGGCCCCGGCGACGCCGTTCTCGCCCGGACGCTGGACGGCCTCCGCGCCGTTCTGTTCAAGGAGGAGGGCGCAGTCGGCACCGGGCCCCGTGTCCTCACCGGCACGCACGCGCTGAGGCCGGGACGGGCCGAAGCGGTGCTCACCGGCGGCAACCTGAGCCTGCTCGCCGCCCTGCTCGGCACCCCGTACGCCCCGCCGCCCGCGGCGGGCCGCGTGGTCTTCCTGGAGGACGTCGCCGAGGCGCCCTACCGGATCGACCGGATGCTCACCCAGCTGCTCCAGGCGGGCTGGTTCGACGGTGCGGCCGGCGTCGCGCTCGGGTCCTGGACCCGGTGCGGCGACCCCGCCGAGGTCGACGCGGTGCTCGCCGGGCGGCTCGGCCCGCTCGGCGTGCCCATCCTGGCCGGCGTCCCCGCCGGGCACGGGCCCTGCCAGCGCACGCTGGAACTGGGCGTCCCGGTCCGGCTCGACGCCGGGGCACTGACCCTGGAAGCGCCCGGAGGTGTGCGATGAGCGGCGGCAGGCACGCGCGTCCCGATCCCTGGGACGACGGCACCCTCGGCTCCCTGCTGGTCCTGGTGGCCGAGAGCCTCGGCTACACCTGCCGGCGGATGCCCGGCGACGTGATGCTGCTGGAGGGCGCCAACCGGCTGCACGTCAGCATGCGCCTGCTCGGCCAGCTCGCCCGGCTGGTGCCCCGCGACGACTGGCCCGCGCTGGTCTCCGACCACGTCACCACGATCGTCACCGCGATCGAGGAGCCCCTGGACCTCAGCGACTTCGAGCTGGCCCAGCATCTGTTGCGCACCCGGATCTACCCGGCCGAGGCCGACAACGGGGTGCTGGCGGCCCGCCCGTTCGCGCCCGGCCTGATCGAGGTCGTGGTGGTCGACACCCCGACCACGGTCCGGACGGTCACCAACGAGGAGATGGACGGCTGGCCGGTCTCGGGCGACGCGCTGTTCATGCTCGGCCGGGCCAACGTCCGGGCCGACGGGCCGCTCCAGAGCGACGACCAGGACCTGAGCGGCGTGCGCGTGTCGGTGCTGCACGGCTGGACGTTCTACGCCGTCACCCACCTGGCCTGGCTGGAGGAGTACCTCTCGATCGGGCCGCACGGCGCGCTCGTCGTCGCGCCCAACCGCAGCCTGATCATCGCGCACCCGCTGCGTCCCGCCGACGCGTCGCCGCGGGTCCGCTACCGCGCCGCCGTCGCCGCCGCCCGCGAGCTCCAGGCGCAGGCGCACCGCGCCTACGAGGACGGGCCCGGCTCGCTGAGCCCGCACCTGTACTGGTGGCGCGGGGGAGAGCTGACGCTCCTCGAGCCCCGCTACGAGGGCGACGCCATGGTCCTGCCCGAGGACTTCGCCTCGGTGCTCACCACGCTCGCCGCCGAGCGCTGACACCGGGCGAGCCCCGGCACCGTTGAAAGGGAGAACCGCGTGCGCATCGTCGTCGCCTCCGACTCGTTCAAGGGCAGCCTCGGCGCCCCCGAGGTCTGCGCCGCGATCGCGGCGGGCGCCCGGCGGGCCGTGCCGGGCGCCGAGGTGGCCGAGGTCCCGATGGCCGACGGCGGCGAGGGCACGCTCGACTGCTTCCTGAGCGCCCGCGGCGGCCGGGAGGTCGAGCTGACCGCCGCCGACCCGCTGGGCCGCCCGGTCCGGGCCCGGTACGCGCTGTCGGGCGACGGGCGGTCCGCGGTGGTGGAGCTGGCCGCCGCGTCCGGGCTCCCGCTGGTGGCGGACGTGCCGCCCGACCCGCTGCGCGCCGACACCGCGGGCACCGGCGAGCTCATCGCCGACGCGGTGCGGCGCGGCGCCCGCGACGTGCTGGTCTGCGTCGGCGGCAGCGCCAGCACCGACGCCGGCACCGGGCTGCTGCGCGCCCTCGGGGCGCGGTTCACCGGCGCGGACGGCGCCGAGCTGCCCCCGGGCGGCGCGGCGCTGGCCGGGCTCGCCGCGATCGACCTGTCGGGGATCTCCGCGGACGTCCGGGCCACCCGGTTCCGCGTCGCGTGCGACGTGACCAACCCCCTGGTCGGCCCGGAGGGCGCGGCCGAGGTGTTCGGGCCGCAGAAGGGCGCGACCCCCGCGCAGGTGCGGCGGCTCGACGCCGCGCTCACCACGTTCGCCGACGTCCTGGCCGGCAACGGCGGGCCGCGCGTGCACGACCTGCCGGGCGCGGGCGCCGCCGGCGGCACCTGCGGCGGCCTGGTCGCGGCGCTCGGCGCCGAGCCCGCCCGCGGCGCCGAGCTGGTCGCGGACGCCGCCGGGCTCCCGGCCGCCCTCGACGGGGCCGACCTGGTGATCACCGGCGAGGGGCGGGTGGACGGCCAGAGCGCCGGGGGCAAGGTCGTCTCCGTCGTCGCGCGGCTGGCCCGTGAGCGCGGCGTGCCCGCCGTCGCGCTGGCCGGGGGCGTCGCCGGGCCCCTGGACGCCCTGCACGCCCTCGGTCTCACCGCCGCCTTCAGCCTGGCCGACGGCCCGCGGACCCTGGACGAGCTGACCGGGCGGGCCGCCCCCCTGCTGTCGGCCGCCGCCGAGCAGGTCGTGCGGCTCCGCCTCGGCTGACCCTCGGTGCCCACCGGGGCCCCACGGGCGGCGACCTCAGCGGGCGTTGGCCTCAGCGGGCGCCGGGCTCGGCGCGGGCTCCTCCCGGCGTGGGGCGGCCGGCTCCTGGCGGGCCGGCCTCCGGATCTCCAGGGCGGGGACGAAGTAGTGCGCGAGCGGCCCGATTGCGACCGCGTACAGGACGGTGCCGACGCCGACCGTCCCGCCGAGCAGCCAGCCCGCGGCGAGCACGGCCACCTCGATCGTGGTCCGCACCACCCGGATCGAGTGGCCCCGCGCGGCCAGCCCGGTCATCAGCCCGTCGCGCGCGCCGGGACCGAGTCCGGCGCCGATGTAGCAGCCGGTGGCGAAGCCGCCCAGCAGCACCGCCGCGACCAGGAAGGCCCAGCGCGCGGCCGGCGCCTCCGGGGCGGGCAGCACGTACAGGAACAGGTCGGTGAAGACGCCGACGAGCAGGACGTTGCTGATTGTGCCGAGGCCGGGCCGCTGCCGCAGCGGGATCCAGGCCAGCATCACCACCGCCCCGGCGATGATGATCCAGGCGCCGATCGAGAGCCCGAACCGGCGGGACAGGCCCTGGTGCAGCACGTCCCACGGGTCGTTGCCCAGACCTGAGGCCACTTGGAGCGCGATGCCCAGGCCGTACAAGGCCAATCCCGCGTAGAGTTGCACCAGGCGGCGCACCATCAGAGCCATCCTCGAAGTCCCCTTACCAGCCCGCTAGCCTGTCGAACAGTCAGGTGGGGCGACCCTCGGGTGGCCGTCCCCAGTGAGAAGGGTGACCGAAATGGCCCGGTTAGTGAAGGGCCAATAAGGGAAAGTGGCCTGTATGAGTACCCGTTATGTGAGCGGCCAGCAGCTGGCCCGGCTGCTGGGCGACGTCCCGCTTGCCCGGCCGGTGTACGCCGCGCTCGCCCGCGCCGTCCGCGGCCTGGTCCAGGACGGGCGGCTGGCGCTGCGCACCCGGCTGCCCGCCGAGCGCGACCTGGCCGCCGCCCTCGGTGTCAGCCGCACCACGATCACCGCGGCCTACGACCGGCTCCGCGACGAGGGCTTCGTCGAGAGCCGGCGGGGCGCGGGAAGCTGGACCGCGCTGCCGCCGACCGCCATGACCACGACCGCGCCGCGCACCGGCCCGTCCGCGGCGGGCCGCTTCGGGATGGCGGACGCGCCCACCGGCGCCGAGTTCATCGACCTCGGCTGCGCCACGCCGGGAGCGCCCGCCATCTTCGCCGAGGCCGTCGCCGCCGCCGTCGACGAGCTGCCCCGCCACAGCGGGGGGCCGGGGTACGAGCCGGCCGGGCTCGCCGGGCTGCGCGAGGCCGTCGCCGCGGGCTACGCCGCGCGCGGCGTGCCCACCCGGCCGGACCAGATCGTGATCACCACCGGGGCGCAGCACGCCTTCACCCTGCTGACCCAGACGATCGTGGAGCCGGGCGACGCCGTCATGGTCGAGCGCCCGACCTACCCGCACGCGCTCGGCGCGGTCCGCCGCCGCGGGGCGCGGCTGGTGCCGGTGGGCGTCAACGGGGGATGGGACGTCGAGCTGATCGCGGGCAGCCTGCGCCAGGCCGCGGTGCGGACGGCCTACACCATCCCCGACTTCCACAACCCGACCGGGCTGCTGATGCCGGGGGAGGACCGGGCGGCGCTGGTCGACGCGGCCCGGCACGCCGACGCGGTCCTGGTCTGCGACGAGACCTTCGCCGAGCTGGGCCACGACGTCGCCGCGCCTCGAGTGCCGCCGCTCGCCGCCTACGACACCGGCGGGCGGGTCGTCACGATCGGGTCGGCGTCCAAGCTGCTGTGGGGCGGGCTGCGCATCGGGTGGATCCGCGCGACCGCGCCGCTCGCGCACCGGCTGATCCGGGCCCGCGAGGCGCTCGACATCGCCAGCCCCGTCCTGGACCAGCTCATCGTCGGCGAGCTGCTCCGCCGGATCGACGAGGTGCGGGCCGAGCGCGCCGAGACGCTGCTGAGCAGCCGTGACGCGCTCGCCGCCGCGCTGCGCGAACGGCTGCCGGAGTGGGAGTTCCGGCTCCCCGACGGAGGCATGTCGCTGTGGGCCGGGCTCGGCGCCCCGCTCGCCACCGCGCTGGCC
This sequence comes from Actinomadura xylanilytica, assembly GCF_030283145.1. GTDB lineage: Bacteria > Actinomycetota > Actinomycetes > Streptosporangiales > Streptosporangiaceae > Spirillospora > Spirillospora xylanilytica. The sequence continues at coordinate 802,484 of NZ_JASNWE010000005.1, read as the reverse complement.
GAGGCCGCCGCCCGGCACGGCGTCCGGGTGGTGCCCGGACCGGTGTTCGGCGTCGACGGGGTGCTGGAGGACTACGTGCGGCTTCCCTACGTGCTGCCGCCCGGCACGCTGCGCGCCGCTGTCGACCGCCTGGCCCTCGCCTTCCGCGAGGCCGAGGCCGCGCCCGTCTCCCGCCCGCTGCCCGCCTACGTCTGAGACCCCGGCGGGGCGGCGGGCTCAGGGGGCGCGCTGGATGTAGTCCACCAGGTGCTCGCGCTCGCTCTCCAGCACGTCGATGGCGCTCTTGACCACGTCGCCGATGCTGACGATGCCGGCCAGCCTGCCATCCTCGACCACCGGGAGGTGCCGGATCCGGTGGTCGGTCATCGTCTGGCGCAGGTCGTCGACCATCGCGTCCGGACGGCAGGTGCGCACCTCGACCGTCATGATCTCCGAGACCGGGCGGCCCAGCAGTCCGGCGCCGTGCTCGTGCAGCCGGCGGGCGATGTCGCGCTCGGAGACGATGCCGGCGATCGACGCGCCGTCGGGCGACACCACCGCCGCGCCGATGTTGTGCTCGGCCAGCGTGGCGAGCAGTTCCCGCACGGTGGCCTCGGGCCGCACCGTGGCGACGGTGCCCCCCTTGCGCCGCAGGATGTCGCGAATCCGCATACCTCACGCTCCGGTGCCGGGTTCAGTCCGTCTTGTCTTCAACGTCGCATGTTCCGCCGGGAGGTAAAACCCCTTGGCGGTAAACGTTCCGCGCCCGCCCACGCGCCCACGGCGGGCCGTGGGGTGCGGGGTCCGTCAGTGCCGGTGCGTGCGGCGCCGTGCCAGGATCCACGCCGCCGCGGAGACCGCCACGGTGCCGGCGCCTGCCGCCGCGATCTCCTTGCGGCGGAGCCGCGCGTTCTGGCCGGTCTGATCCTTCAATTGTGCGCTCCTGGCGCGGAGGGCCCGGCGCTTCGCGGTGGCGCGTTCCTTGGCCCGGCCCCTGATGTCGGCCTTGGCGGCCAGCGCGTCGACCGTCTCTCCGAGGGCCGACCGCGTGATGGCGATCTCCCTCTTCAGCGATTCCGCGTCCATGGGCGATTCGGCGCCGCCCGCGGGCCGTCCTTTCCCCTTAGGGACGTGCTCATGAATCCGCTGTGCGGACTCCGTGTCCGTCTCGGGCGGCCTCTGCATTTCTTCCGTCATGGTGAACTCCCTTCCGGAGGACGTCGACGTCGCGGCGGACGCTCGCGATGGCCGACTGCGGCAGCGGCGGGGAGCCCTGCCTGGTCTTGCGCCGCCCGACGACGGCCAGACCGGCCGCCAGCAGGAACAGCAGGACCGTGACGATCAGTGCGGCGAGCCAGGTGGGGAGCACCACGTCGAGCGCGAGGCCCGCGGTGACCGCGGCGGCCCCGGCGCCCAGATAGGCGACCAGCCCGGCACCGCCGAAGAGCCCGGCGCCGATGCCCATGCTCTTGGCCTTGTCGCGCATCTCCAGTTCGGCCAGCCGGAGTTCGTCCCGGAACAGATCCGAGGCCTGTTCGGTGAATTGCGCGAAGAGTTCTCCGGTGGTCCGCGCGTCCGTCGATCCGCCGGCCTCGGGGGGCGGGGTCAACGCCTGCTCACTGAGTCGAACCATGCGCCTTCCTTCCGCTTTGAGCATCGTCATTGTCATATGTGACCTGAGAGGGAGGCCCGAAACGGTTCCGCCCGGCCCGGTGCCTCGTCCGCTGCGGCGGACCGGCCTCCGTGGGTGGCCGTCAGGGGCGTCCCCGGACAGGTGACGTAGCGTGGTGGATCATTCGCCGTGAGTGGTCGAGGACGCCAGTGAGGGAGCCACCGTGTCCGTACCCCGCATCGTGATCGTGGGCGCCGGTTTCGCCGGATACGCCGTCGCGCGCCGGCTCGAGCGCACCCTCCGGCCCGCCGCGGCCGAGATCGTCATCGTCTCCCCGTTCGGCTACACCCTGTACCAGCCGCTGCTGCCCGAGGTGGCGGCCGGGCTGCTGGACCCGCGCTCGATCGCCGGCCCGCTGCACCGCAAGCTGCGCCGCACCCGGCTGATCCCCGGCACCGCGACCGACGTCGACCTGGCCGCGCGCCGCTGCGAGGTCACCATGATCGACGGCCACACCGCCACGGTCCGGTACGACCGGCTCGTGCTGTGCCCCGGCAGCGTCACCCGCAGCTTCGACATCCCGGGGCTCAAGGAGCACGCGCACGGCATGAAGAGCCTCGCCGATGCCGTCTACCTGCGCGACCACGTCATCGCCCAGCTCGAGCTAGCCAACGCCGGGCTCGACACGGCCGAGCGCGCCGAGCGGCTCGGCTTCCTGGTCGTCGGCGGCGGCTACTCGGGGGTGGAGACCGCCGCGAACCTCCAGCTGCTGACCAGCAAGGCGCTGCGCAGCTTCCCGCGGCTCGACCCGGCGCTGCTGACCTGGACCCTGATCGATGTCGCGCCCCGGCTGCTGCCCGAGATGGGGGACCGGCTCGGCGCCGTCGCCATGCGCAAGCTGACCCGGCGCGGCATCGGGATCCGGCTCGGCACCACCATCGAGCGCCTCACGGCCACGTCCGCGGACCTCACCGACGGCAGCACCCTGCCGTGCCGGACGGTGGTGTGGACCGCGGGCGTCCAGCCGAGCCCCGTCGTCGCGACGCTGGACGCGCCCACCGAGCGGGGCCGGCTGGTGGTCGGCGCCGACCTGAGGCTGCCCGGGACCCCCGGGGTGTTCGCGGTGGGCGACGCCGCCGCCGTTCCCGACCTGGACAAGGGCGGCGACGCGATCTGCCCGCCCACCGCGCAGCACGCCACCCGGCAGGCGCGGACGGCCGCGCGCAACGTGGTGGCCTCGCTGCACGGCGGCGAGCCCAGGCCCTACCGGCACCGCGACCTCGGCATGGTGGTCGACCTCGGCGGCAGCCAGGCGGTCGCGCGCCCCCTCGGCGTCCCGCTGACCGGCGTGCCGGCGCAGGCCGTCACCCGCGGCTACCACCTGGCCACGGTCCCGTCGGCGCGGGCCAAGGCGCGGGTGCTGGGCGACTGGCTGCTGCACAACGTGGCCGGCGACGACCTGATCCGGGTCGGCCTGATGGACCCCGCCACCGGCAGCCTCGCCGACGTCGAGCACAGCCTGTGACCAGGGGATGGTAATGATTCGTCCACCTCGGTGATCACCACCGGGCGCCCGGGTAGAGCCTGAGCGACCGGGGCGGGGGAAAGCCCCGGCGGCCTGGGGGAGGGGGACGTCGATGCTGATGGGCGGAGGCGGCCCGGCCGGGCCCCGGCGGCGCGGGGCGGCCGCCGCGTGCGCCGCCGCGACGCTGGCCGCCGGGTTCCTGTCCGGCTGCGGCTCCGGCGGCTCGGGGGCTCGAGTGATCAGCCTCTACAACGCGCCGCAGCAGAGCATGGGCGAGATCGTCAAGCGCTGCAACCGGCTCGCGCGGGGCCGGTACCGGATCGTCCTCAACACGCTGCCGCGCGGCGCCGACGACCAGCGCGAGCAGCTCGTCCGCCGGCTCGCCGCCGCCGACTCCGAGCTGGACGTCCTCGGCATGGACGTGACCTGGACCGCCGAGCTCGCCGAGGCGGGCTGGATCCGCGAATGGACCGGCCCGTTCGCCGCGGAGGCGCGCCGGGGGGTCACCGCGAGGCCGCTCGACACCGCCGTCTGGCAGCGCAAGCTGTACGCGGCCCCCTACAACACCAACGTCCAGCTCCTCTGGTACCGCTCGGACCTGATCCCGGAGCCGCCGACGACGTGGACGGGCCTGATGGCCGCCTCGGCCCGGCTCGCTGCCGAGGGCAAGCCGCACTACGGCGAGGTCACCGGCGCCCAGTTCGAGGGGCTGGTCGTCTGGTTCAACAGCCTGGTCGCCTCGGCCGGGGGCCGCATCCTGAGCCCGGACGGCGCGCGCGTCGAACTCGGCCCGCAGGCGCTCGTCGCGCTCAAGGTGCTGCGCGCCTTCGCCAGGTCCAAGGCCGCCGACCCGTCGCTGTCCAACACCAAGGAGGACGACGCGCGGCTGGCCGTGGAGTCGGGACGCGGCGCCTACGAGATCAACTGGCCGTTCGTGTACGCGTCCATGGCCGAGCTCAAGCCCGCCATGCTGCCGCACTTCAAATGGGCCCCCTACCCCGGCATCACGGGGAGCGGCAGGGCGCCCCTCGGCGGTGCCAACTTCGCGGTCAGCCGCTACTCCAAGAACCCCCAGGCGGCGTTCCAGGCGGCGCTGTGCCTGCGCGACCCCGAGAGCCAGCGCGTCGCCGCGGTCAAGGACGGGCTGCCGCCGACCATCGAGTCCGTCTACGGCGCCAGCGGCATGGCGGAGGCGTACCCGATGCGGGACACGATCCTGGCCGCGCTCAAGACCGCCGCCGCCCGGCCGAAGACGCCGACCTACCAGAACGTCTCGACCGTCACGGCGGTGACGCTGTCGCCTCCTTCGGCGATCGATCCGCCGCGCACGCTGAGGACGCTGAGGAACCTCATATCCGACGCGCTGCAAAGCAAGGGGGTGCTCCCATGAACGGCCCGGGCGGCGGCGCGACCGTGAGCGGGGGCGACGACGCGGGGAGGCGGGCGGTCAGCCAGGGCCGCAGATCCGAGCGCCACCTCGGCTGGTGGCTGTGCGCGCCCGCCGCCCTGGTCATGGTGCTGGTGACCGGATGGCCCATCGTCTACTCGGTGCTGCTGTCGCTTCAGCGCTACGACCTGCGGTTCCCGGACCGCAAGGGGTGGATCGGCGTCGAGAACTACACCACGGTCCTCACCAGCGCGTTCTGGTGGAACGCGTTCGCGGTGACGGCCGTCGTCACGGTGGTGAGCGTCGCCATCGAGCTGGTGCTCGGCATGGTGATCGCGCTGGTGATGTACCGGACGCTGGTCGGGCGGGGCCTGATCCGGACCGTCGTGCTGATCCCGTACGGCATCGTCACGGTCGCGGCGGCCTACGGCTGGAAGTACGCTTGGACGCCCGACACCGGCTGGCTGGCCGGGCTGCTCCCGGGCGGGCAGGCGCCGCTCACCGAGCACTGGCCCGCCATAGGGATCGTCATCCTCGCCGAGGTGTGGAAGACCACGCCGTTCATGGCGCTGCTGCTCATGGCCGGACTCGCGCTGGTGCCCGAGGACACGCTGAAGGCGGCGTCGATGGACGGCGCCGGTGCGTGGCAGCGGTTCCGGCTGATCACCCTGCCGCTGATGCGGCCGGCGATCCTGGCCGCGCTGCTGTTCCGGACGCTGGACGCGTTCCGGATCTTCGACAACATCTTCGTGCTCACCAACGGCGCGCAGAACACCGCGGCGGTGTCGGTGATCGCCTACCACAACCTGATCGGCGGGCTGAACCTCGGCATCGGCTCCACCATGTCGGTGCTGATCGTCGTCACCGTGGCGGTCATCGCGTTCGTGTTCGTCAAGGTGCTGGGCACTTCCGCGCCAGCCCAGGCCACAGGGGGTAAGCGCTGATGTCACGGCACCGGGACCGGACGGCCGGATGGGCGGTGGTCGACCTCGTCGTGGTGGTGTGCGCGCTGATCCCGGTGGTGTGGATCGCCGCGCTGTCGTTCAAGGCGCCGAGCACGATCTCCGACGGGAGGTTCTGGCCGACCACCTGGACCTGGTCCAACTACGCCGGCATCTTCAAGAACGACGACTTCGTCCGCGGCCTGATCAACTCCATCGGGATCGGGGTGATCTCCACCCTGATCGCCATCGTGATCGGCACGATGGCCGCCTACGCGGTGGCCCGGCTGGAGTTCCCGGGCAAGTCGCTGGTGCTCGGGATCTCGCTGCTGATCGCGATGTTCCCGCAGATCTCGCTGGTCACGCCGCTGTTCCAGATCGAACGCGGGCTCGGGCTGTTCAACACCTGGCCCGGCCTGATCCTGCCGTACATCACCTTCGCGCTGCCGCTGACCATCTACACGCTGTCCACCTTCTTCCGGGAGATCCCGTGGGACCTGGAGAAGGCCGCCAAGATGGACGGCGCCACCCCCTTCCAGGCGTTCCGCCTGGTGATCGCGCCGCTGGCCGCGCCGGGCGTGGTCACCACCGCGATCCTGGCGTTCATCCTGTGCTGGAACGACTTCCTGTTCTCCATCTCGCTGACCTCCTCCAGCGCCGCCCGCACCGCCCCGGCGACGATCTCGTTCTTCAGCGGCAGCTCGCAGTTCGAGGACCCGGCCGGATCGATCGCGGCGGCGGCCATCGTGATCACGATCCCGATCGTGCTGTTCGTGCTGCTGTTCCAGCGCCGGATCGTGTCCGGCCTGACCTCCGGAGCCGTGAAGGGATGAGGCGGGACCATGGCTGAGATCGTCCTGGACGGGGTGACCAAGCGGTACCCCGACGGCACCACCGCCGTCAGCGAGCTGGACCTGAAGATCGCCGACAAGGAGTTCATCATCCTGGTCGGCCCGTCCGGCTGCGGGAAGTCGACCACGCTGAACATGATCGCCGGGCTGGAGGACATCAGCGCGGGCGAGCTGACCATCGGCGGCGCGCGGATGAACGAGAAGGCACCGCGCGACCGCGACATCGCGATGGTGTTCCAGTCGTACGCGCTGTACCCGCACATGACCGTGGCGGAGAACATCGCCTTCCCGCTGCGGCTCGCCAAGGTCGGCAAGGCCGAGTCCAAGCGCAAGGTCCAGGAGGCGGCCCACCTCCTGGACATCGAGCAGTTCCTGGACCGCAGGCCCGCGCACCTGTCCGGCGGGCAGCGGCAGCGGGTCGCGATGGGCCGCGCGATCGTGCGCGACCCCAAGGCGTTCCTGATGGACGAGCCGCTGTCCAACCTGGACGCCAAGCTGCGCGTGCAGATGCGCACGATGATCTCGCGGTTGCAGAAGCACCTGGGCACCACCACCGTGTACGTCACCCACGACCAGACCGAGGCGATGACGCTCGGCGACCGCATCGTGCTGATGCGCAAGGGGGTGGTGCAGCAGATGGGCCCGCCCGAGGAGCTGTACGAGCACCCGCACAACCTGTTCGTCGCGGGGTTCATCGGGTCGCCGTCGATGAACTTCCTGAACGCCGACGTCACCTCGGACGGGCTCCAGACCGTGCTCGGGCCCATTCCGGTCTCGGACCGGATGCGCCGCGCCCTGGAGGCCAACAACGCCCCCGCACAGGTGATCGTGGGGATCCGGCCGGAGGCGTTCGGCGACGCCCGGCTCGTCCGGGAGCGCCGTCCCGAAGGGCACGACCTGACCTTCACCGGGCACGTCGACGTCCTGGAGTCGCTCGGCGCGGAGAAGTTCGCCTACATCGACCTCGGCTCGTCCGGGGCGATCGAGTCCGAGCACCTGGCCGAGGCGTTCCAGGGGAACGTCACCGACCAGAGCCGGTCCCAGCTCATCGCCCGCCTCGACCCGATGTCGCGGGCCCGCCGGGGCGAGAACATCGAGCTCGACTACGACCCCGACGCCATCGACCTGTTCGAGCCCGAGACCGGCGTCAACCTCAGCGAGCGGGTCTGATCGGGGGCCCGGACGGGCACCTCGGCCATCCGCCGCTCGGCGCCGAGCCGCCGGCGCAGCACCAGGTACCCGGCGAAGGCCGCCGGGCCGAAGAACACCTGCGCCGGGACGAGCGCGGGCGCCGACCCGGTCAGCGCCTCGACGGCGAGGGGCGCCAGCGTCGGGAGCACCGACCCGAAGGCGAGCACGATCCCCAGCGCCGCCCGCAGCCCGCTCCGCCCGTACGCCTTGTACGCCGCCGCGGTGTACAGCGAGTAGGCCAGCAGGTCGCCCATGCCGATTACCGCGCCGAACCCGCCGGCCCGCAGCCCCGCCGACGGCGCGAACGGGTACCCCTGGATCGCCTCGGCCAGCTCCTGGGTCAGCGGGATCACCGTGGCGAACGTCAGATCGTACACGGCCAGCAGCAGCACGAACCAGGCGACGTTCTTCAGCGGCATGCCGCCCTGCACGTTGAGGTTGGTCGCGGAGACCACGATGAGCCCGACGATGCAGCTGTTGGCCACCCAGTAGAAGGGCGTTCCGGCGCCGAGCACCTGGTGCCCCACCAGGTCGGCGGCTAGCAGCGCGAGGATCAGCGCCCAGCGCACCGGCGCGCGCCCCACCACCGGCTGGTAGCCGACCGTCAGGCCGCCGGCGAACACCAGCGCCAGCACGACCGGCAGCGCCACCCCGGGCAGCGCGAGGTAGAGGAACGGCAGTGCGAGGACGAACCCCATCATCACCACGATGTCGCGCCCGTTGAACGTCCCTACGGGCGGCCTCGGCACCCGCACGGTGCGGAAGTACAGCACCGCTCCGGCCGGGACGGCCAGCGCGTAGAACGAGGTGACGCCCACCTGGAACAGGTCCTGCCCGGCGCTCACGTCGCGTCCCCCGCTCGTCTCATCGGGCTCTCCGTCGCCGGCCTCATGCGGCACCTCTCACGAAAGTCTCCTCGCGCAGGTCGCAGCGCAGCGGGCAGAGCCGCCGCGCGTCCTGCTCGTCCAGGTCGGCGATCTCGGCGGTGGCGTCGATGCCGCGTCCGGCGAACCGCTCGACGACGTCGGTGGTCGACAGGCCCGGCGCGACGACGGTGACGTGCAGGCGGCCGGCGTCCACGCGGGCGCGGTGGCGCACGGGCCACTCCACGCCCGGCAGGCCGTCGAGCGCCTCCACGACGTCCCGCTGCGTGACGACGCCGTCGCCGGTGCGCAGCAGCCGGCTCTCCTTGCCGAGGATCTGCGATACGGCGGGCACGGCGGACAGCTCGCAGTCCAGGGGCTCGGGGAGCGCCCGCACGATGTCGCGGGTGTCGTAGCGCAGCACCGGCATGCAGTCGCGGTACGGGTAGTACGGCGTGACGGTGAGCGTGCCGAGCCCACCGGGTTCGGCGGGCTCGCCGGTCTCCAGGTCCAGCACCTCGGCGTACCCCATGTTCGGGTCGAGGTGCACGTGGCCGCCGTTGCAGGTCCGGCCGCCGACGGGCAGCAGCTCGGTCGCCCCGTAGGTGTCGTTGACCTGCTCGATGCCGAACGTGGCGCGGACCGCCTCGGCCAGGTGGGGGGAGAGGACCTCGCCGCCCACGTACAGGGCGCGCAGCCGGAAGTCGGCGGGCCCGAGGCCGCGGCGGCGGGCCGCCGTGACCAGCTGCCCGATGTAGCTGGGGTAGCCGTTGAGGATCGTCGGGGGCGTGACGCCGTCCAGCAGGTGGTCCAGGGACTCGTCCGGCGCCACCTGGCCGACGACGCGGCCGGCGGCGCCGGCGAGCCGCAGCATCGCCAGGTCCTCCTGCATCGCGGCGGTCGCGCGGGAGCTCAGGTTCATCTGCATGCAGTCGCCGGGCCGGATCTCGCCGCGCAGCAGCATCGACAGCGCGATCAGCGCGGGCCACAGCTCGATCTCGTACCGCGACAGCCACACCCGCACCGGGACGCCGGTCGTCCCGGTCGTCTGCGTGGCCAGGTACGGCCGTCCGCAGATGAAGTCCTTCCCGCGGTCCACCAGGTCGCGCTTGACGGTGACCGGGACCGAGCGCAGCGTCTCCAGCGTGAGGCCGCCCGGGTCGATCCCGGCGGCGTCGAGGCGCTCCCGGTAGAACCGGGAGGACCGGTGCAGCCGGCGCGCGGTCCGCTGGAGGGCGCGGGTCTGGAGGTCGCGCCGGTCGGCGGGGTCGGCGAACGGCCCGTCGATGAGCTGCTCGACGTCCTCGCCCGGCGAGCCGAACTCGTCCAGGGTCGCCAGCGCGTCCTCGACCAGCCGCTCGACCAGCCCGACGTTCAGCGGCCGGCCGAACACCATGGCCAGCGCGACCCGTACCTGCCGGACACCGGTCTCCAGCACTTCGCCTCCGTTGACGGCAAGCCCGGGGCGGGGCCCCGGGGCGCGGACGTGTGTGTGGGGAGGCCGCGGCCTCCCCACACGCTCATTCGGTCGTGATCAGGAAGCGTGGCAAAGGCTGAAGAACACCGCGGTCATGGCGCCCATGACGTAGCGGACCTGCTTGGTGCTGCTCTTGATGGCGACCATTGGAGGCCCCTTCCCTTGAAGAGTTGATGACCTCCTCATCATCGGCGGCGCCGTTGAGCGAGACGATAATGGCCCGATAAATGGATCTTGTACGTTCGGCTCGTCCACCCAGGTCGGAGGTGCCGCCGTGTTGGTCTACAGGATTCTCGGTCCGGTCGAGGTGAGTGACGACGGGGTTCCCGTCGCGGTGGACGGCGCCCTGCGCCGGGCCGTGCTCGGCGCGCTGCTGCTGGAGGCCGGCCAGGTGGTGTCCGACCAGGCGCTGGTCTCGGCGCTGTGGGCGGTGCCGCCCGCCACCGCGCTCGTGCAGCTCCGCCAGCACGTGTCGGCGCTGCGCAGGGTGCTCGGGGCGCCGACGATCCTGCGCCGCGGCTCGGGCTACGCGATCCACGTGGAGCCGGGCGGGTTCGACCTGGAGGTGTTCATGGGCCTGGCCGCCCGCGGCCGGGCCGCGATGGCGGGCGGGCGCCCGGAGGAGGCGGAGGCCCTCCTGCGGGAGGCGCTCGGGCTGTGGGGTGGGGCGCCGCTCGACGGCGCCGCCCACGACTTCGTCCGGCAGGCGCGGCCCGCCCTGGAGGAGCGGCGGCTGGCGGTGCTGGAGGACTGGCTCGACGTCGGGCTCGCGCTGTCCCGCCATCCGGAGCTGGTGGGGGAGATCCTCGGGCAGCTGACCCGCAACCCGCTCCGCGAGCGGCTGCGCGGCCAGCTCATGCTCGCGCTGTACCGGTGCGGGCGGCAGTCCGAGGCGCTGCGGGTCTTCCGGGACGGCCGCGCGCTGCTCGGCGAGGAGCTCGGGCTGGAGCCCGGCGCGGGGCTGCGCCGGCTGGAGCGGGCGATCCACGCGTGCGACCCGTCCCTCGATCCGGCCCCGGGCGTGGGGACGCGCCGGGAGCCGCCCCGGCGGCCTCCGCTCCCGGCGGACCTTCCCGACTTCACCGGCCGCGAGGAGCAGCTCGCGGAGGTGTCCCGGCTGCTGGAGACCGCGTCCGGCCGGTCCGCCCCCACGATCTGCGTGATCAGCGGCGGACCGGGGACCGGCAAGTCCGCGCTGGCGCTGCACCTCGCGCACTTATGGGAGGCGGTCTTCCCGGACGGGCGGTTCCACGTGGACCTGCGCCGGGACGGGGGCGACCCGATGCCGGCGCTGGCCCGGCTGCTCAGCCTGCTCGGGGTGGACGGCGCGGACGTCCCCGCGTCCGCCGCGGAGCGCGCCGAGCTGTACCGCTACCGGATGGCGGGCCTCCGGGCGCTGGTCGTGCTGGACGGCGCCACCGGGGAGCACCAGGTGCGGCCCCTGCTCACCGGCGCCCCTGGATGCCCGGTGCTCATCACCTGCCGGGGCCGCCTGCCGGGGATCGGCTTCGCGGACCGGGTCGACCTGGGCGCCTTCGCCCCCGAGGACTCGGTGGAGCTGCTGACCCGGGTGGGCGGCGCCGCGCGGGTCTCCGCCGAGCCGGCCGCCGCCGCCCTGGTCGCCGAGCTGTGCGGGCATCTCCCGCTGGCGCTGCGGATCGCCGGGGGCCGGCTGGCGGCGACGCCCCATTCGAGCGTCGGCCGGCTGGCGGCCCGGCTGGGCGACGAGGACCGGCGGCTGGACGAGCTGCGCGCCGGTGATCTGGAGCTGCGGCCCGTCCTCGCCCGCGCCTGCGCCGGGCTGGCCCCGCCCGCCCGGCGGGCCCTCCGCCTGCTCGGCCGCCGGGGCGCCGGGCGGTTCTGCGCGACCGAGGCCGCGGCGGCCCTGGCGGAGAGCCTGGACGAGGCCGAGGACCTGATCGGCGCGCTCATGAACGCCGGGCTGGTCGAGTACTCCGGAACCGATGACGGCGGGCACGACACCTACCGCCTCCCGACACTGCTGGGGCTGTACGCGCGGGACCTCCCCGACGTCCCTGACGGTCCTGATGTCCCGGGCGGCCCCGGCCTCCCGGGCGGCCCTGACCGCCCGGCGGCCCCGGCCGACCCCGAGGGCATGGCCGAGACCGCCGTCTGCGCCGACCCCGGCGGCCCTCGCCGCTAGCCGGCGTCGACGCGGGCCAGGAGGCGCATGAGGCGCGGTGACAGCCGCGAACCGAGGTGGGCGAGCCGCGCCTCCACCGTGACCGGGACGACCGCGCGGTCGTCCCGGACGGCGGCGACGATCTGCTCGGCGACGCCCTCAGGGCCGAAGCCGCGCAGCGCGTACGCCCGCGCCGCCCGCTCCCGGCTCCGCTCCTGCCCGGCCTCGCCGTGCCCGACGAACCGCGAGGTCCGGGTGATGCCGGTGTCGACGATCCCCGGGCAGATCGCGCTGACCCCGATGCCCTTGCCGCGCAGCTCGGCCCGCAGGCACTGCGACAGCATCAGCACCGCCGCCTTGCTGGTCGCGTACGCGGGCAGGGAGCGCGAGGGCGTGTACGCCGCCGCCGAGGCGGTGTTGACGATGTGCCCGCCCTCCCCCCGCTCGGCCATCTGCGCCGCGAACAGTCGGGAGCCGTGCACGACGCCCCACAGGTTGACGCCGAGGACCTGCTCCCAGTCCCGCGCCGTGTGCTCCAGGAACGGCCCGGCCATGCCGATCCCGGCGTTGTTGACCACCACGTCCGGGACGCCGTGGCCGTGCAGGACCGACTTGGCGAAGTCCTCCATCGCGGCCTGGTCGGACACGTCCACCTGGAACGCGTGCGCGGCCGGGCCGAGCAGCCCGGCCAGCTCGGCGGTGCGCTGCGCGGTGGCCGGGTCCAGGTCGGCCGCGATCACCTCGGCGCCCCGTTCGGCGAAGGCGAGCGCGGTGGCCCGCCCGATGCCGCTGCCGGCGCCGGTGACCACGACCAGCGACCCCTCGAAGGGGCGCCGGCCCGGGACGGCCCGCGCGCGGCGCAGCCCCCGGGACTCGGCGGCGGTGAGCGGCCCGCCGGTGACGCCGGTGATGTGCTCGGCGACCCAACGGGCGACGACGGCCGGATGGCTGCGCGGCACCCAGTGCCCGGCGGCGATCGGACGCAGCGACAGGTTCGGCACCCGTCCGGCGAGCCCGTCCACCAGGTGCGGGGACACGAACAGGTCCCGGGTCGGGACGATCACCTGGGTGGGCACGTCGGTGCGCCGGTCGCGCGGGCCGCGCAGCCGCTCGAGCATGTTGGCGCGGTAGAGCCCGACCCCCGCGGCGCCGTCGCGCGGCAGCGTCCGCGCCGGGTGGCCCGCGCGCGGGGCGACGCCCTCGCCGATCTCCAGCGCCTTGGCGAACGGCCTGGCCATCCCGCTCCGCCAGACCAGCTCGGGCAGCACCGGGGTCTGGAAGAAGTAGATGTACCAGGACCGCAGGACCTGGCCGGCGCCACGCCGGAGGTTGCCCGGGGTCGGCCGGGCGATCATGCGGCGGGTCCAGAGGCCGACGTGGTCGAGGCACGGCCCGGAGATGGAGGTGAAGGAGGCGAACCGGTCCCGCATCGTGCAGACCGCCTCCCATGCCTGGATGGAGCCCCAGTCGTGCCCGACGAGGTGGACCTCGCGGCCGGGCGCGGCGGCGTCCAGCACCGCGCGCAGGTCGGCCATCAGATGGTCGAGGGCGTAGGGCTCGCGCCCGAACGGGCGGGACGAGGCGCCCGAGCCGCGCACGTCGTACCGGACGACGTGGAAGCGGCCCGCCAGGAGCGCGGCGGCCTCGTCCCAGACCGCGTGGGTGTCGGGGTAGCCGTGCATGAGCAGCACGGTCGGGCGGGACGGGTCGCCCTGCTCGTAGACGGCCAGGTCGACGCCGTCGCCGCGGACCCGGCGGGCCGTCGTCGCCGGGGCGGGGCCGCCGCCGGTCGCGGCGGTCACGCCGCCGCCTCGCGCCGCGCCCAGCGGTGCACGTGCGGCAGGTCGTCGTCGAGCCAGAACGCGTCGTCCTCGGTCACCACGAGGATCTCCTCGAACTTCACGCCCACGCCGCGGAACCCGATGTGCGGCTCCACCGCCCACAGGCCGGGCGTCGGCGGATGCTGGGACTGCGCGGCGCCGTTCCAGAGCGGGGAGCGCCCCTCCAGCCGCTCCTTGACCAGCTCGCGGCCGATGGTCTGGAGGAACCGGACCCCGAACGGGAACCCGACCCCCTTGGGCAGGACGCCGCCGATGACGCCGACCTGGTGGCCGATGACGCGGCCGGGGTACTTGGCGTGCCGGTTCTGGTAGCCCTGCCGCTCGATGAGGGCGTCGACCTCGGCGTAGACGTCGGCGAACGTGCGCCGCTCCCGGACGAGCGCGAGGATCAGCGTCCGGTAGGCGGCGAGGTCGGCGTCGACCCGCTCCCAGATCCGGTTCTCGCCGAGCACGCCGCCGTAGCCGATGTCGGCGGAGTAGCCCTTCTTCACCGGCGCCATGTCGAGGATGTAGGGCATGCCCTCCTCCAGGCGCGTCCCGCCGGGGAGGAACTGCGTGGGGACCTTGAAGCCGCGGAAGGCGGAGCGGTCGCCGAACCAGGCGAACGGGGTGTGCAGCCAGTCGTCCACGCCGTGGGCGCGGAGCCACCGGCGCATCCGGCGGCAGGCGTCGCGTTCGGTCACGCCCGGTTCGAGCGTGGCGGCCACCTCGTCGGCGCACTGGTAGCACAGGCGCTGGATCTCCCGGAATCGCTCGAGCTCCGCGGCGTTGTCGGTGCGGGCGAGCCCCATTTTATTGGACACGATGTTAATTAACCGCGCGGGCCGAACCCCGGTCAAGGGCCCCCGCAGTGACGCTCGCCACCCGCACGCGTACACGGGCGGCCCACAGGCCCCCTTCAGAACCGGCCGATGGGTCCAGAGCCCGCCCAAGGCCCTCGGCCGTCACGCGAGGGCGCTACCTGGCCGGTGGGGCGATGCCGGAGGCGAGCCCCACCGGCCAGATCGCGAAGCGATGTCGCGCTCGCCCAAGCACGGTCGGCGCCCCGAGCCGCCAGGCGAGGAAGCCGGGCCGAGCTTGAGAACTAATAAGGGTCGTACCCCGCGGCCTGCGCGGCCGGGGAGGTCTTCAGGTACTCCAGCGCCCGCGGGGTGGAGCAGATCTCGGAGGGGTGGTGGGAGGGCTTGAGGTAGACCGGCGCCTCACCCAGCAGCAGCCGGAAGATGCCCGGCACCGTGCCCTTCCGGACCGACCTGCGGTACGAGCGGTAGGCGCGCGGCAGCGTCACCCGCCCCTTGACCGTCGGGTCCTGCTTCAGCAGGTAGAGCGTGCCGCCGATCAGCGCCCAGTAGAGGAAGAACAGCGACACCGTCCAGGCCAGGACGCGGGTGGGGTACCGGCCGCCCATCGCCCGGTAGACGTCGAAGACCACCGAGCGGTGCTCGACCTCCTCGGCGCCGTGCCAGCGCAGCAGGTCCAGCATCATCGGGTCCACCCCGGCCGCGTCGAGGCGCTCGTTGTCCATGATCCACTGGCCGAGCACCGCGGTGTAGTGCTCGATCGAGGCGACCGCGGCCAGCTCGAACCGCAGCCTGCGCCGCCACGACCGCGGCGACTTCTCCTTCAGGGCCGCCATCCGGGCCGGCCGGTCGGCGTTGCCCTGCCCGGCCGGTCCCGTGATCCTGGACACCTCGATCCCGTTGGCCTCCAGGATCTGGTCGAGAACGCCCTGATGGGAGCGGGCGTGCACCATCTCCTGCCCGATGAAGCCCTTGATCTCCTCCAGCAGCCGCGGGTCCCTGATGTGCGGGCGGGCGTCCTTCACGCACTGGATGAACCACTTCTCACCCTCGGGCAGGACGAGGTGGAAAGAGTTGATCATGTGGGTGGCGACGGGGTCGCCGGGGACCCAGTGCAGCGGCGTTTTCGACCAGTCGAAGGAGATCCGGCGCGCCTTGATCGGCGGGTGCCGCTCGTCGATCGCGGGCGCAGGTGCGCCGTCCGTCAGGGGCCTGGTCATACCCTCTCCCTCAATCCGCGCGCCCGAAGCCGGACGCGCGGAGCCGGCGCGCGTCCTGTGCCGGAGTAGTCAACTCCGGGGGCGGGCGGGTTTCTTGGGGCGTGGCCCACAAGTCGGCGGCGGAATTCCATCGCCCGGTGACAATCGGCCTGGCCTCAGCAGGGGATACGGTCGGCGCCGGTATAGACGTTCATCGTCTCGCCGCGCAGGAATCCGACCAGCGTCATCCCGGCGTCCTCGGCCAGCTCCACCGCCAGCGACGAGGGCGCCGACACCGCGGCCAGCACCGGGATCCCGGCCTGTGCCGCCTTCTGGGTCAGCTCGAACGAGGCGCGCCCGCTGACCATCAGGATCCGCCCGGTGAGCGGCAGCAGGTCCTGGCGCAGCGCCCACCCGACGACCTTGTCGACCGCGTTGTGCCGGCCGACGTCCTCCCGCACCACCAGCAGCCCGCCGTCCGCGTCGAACAGCCCGGCCGCGTGCAGCCCGCCGGTGCGGTCGAAGACCCGCTGCGACTCCCGCAGCCGGTCCGGAAGCGCCGCCAGGACGGCGGTGGTCAGCGCGACGGTGTCGGCGGCCACGTCGTAGGGGCGGTCGGTCCGCAGCGCCTCGATGCTCGATTTGCCGCACACCCCGCAGGCGCTGGTGGTGGTGAACGCGCGGGTCAGCAGCGCGTCCGGCGGCCGGACCCCGGGGGCCAGCACGACGTCGAGGGTGTTCTGCTCGGCGGTGTCGGCGCAGTAGCGCATCGCGGCCAGATCGCCGGCCGCGCCGATGATGCCCTCGGCGGCCAGGAACCCGGCGGCCAGGTCGAAGTCGGCGCCGGGGGTGCGCATCGTGATCGTCAGCGGCCGCCCGTCGATCCGGATCTCCAGCGGCTCCTCCACCGCCAGGGTGTCGGGCCGCCGCCCCCGCGTCCCGGTGGTGCTCAGCCGCAGCACCGGCCTGCGCACCGTGATCCGCCCCATACGCGTGACCGTACTCCCCCTGGCGGGACGGCGCGAAAGCAGGGACGCGCGTCCGCCCCATCTCCGGCCCTCGCCCGCGGCCGTCAGTCGGCGACGCCGCGGGCGCGCGGCGCACGCCAGCCGTACCGCATCGCCAGCACGCGGAGGCCGAACGCCAGGACGGCGGAGCCCGCGGTGACGGCGGCGCCGTGCAGGCCGGCCGTGTACGCGGCCGCGATCACCGAGGCGCCGAGCAGCGCCGGCAGCGCATAGAGCTGCCGGTCGTAGAGCACCGCGGGGATCTGCCCGCTCAGCATGTCGCGCAGGACGCCGCCGCCGACCGCGGTGACGACCCCGAGCAGCACCGAGTGCAGGGGCGACAGGCCGTGGCCGAGGGCCTTCACCGTCCCGGTCACGCAGAACAGCCCGAGCCCGGCCGCGTCGGAGAACATCACCGCGGGCAGCAGCCGGGCGACCTGCGGATGCCAGAAGAACACCAGCGCCGTGGCGGCCAGCGGGACCAGCACGTAGCCGACGCTGGTGAACGCGGCCGGCGGCACCGCGCCGATGATCAGGTCGCGCATGATCCCGCCGCCGAGCGCGGTGATCTCGGCCAGCACCACCATGCCGACCACGTCCAGCCGCTGGCGCACCGCGGCCAGTGCCCCCGACAGCGCGAACACGAAGATGCCCGCCAGGTCCAGCACCTCGGCCGCGTCCGGCCCCGTCATCGAACGTCCTTCCGCCCGGGCGGGTCGGGCCCGCCTGCCGACCCCTCGGTCGGCCGCGACGGCGGCGGGCGGCGGGATGACCGTCGCCGCGATCGACGGCGCGACCGCGCCATGATCTCACCGTACGTTCGGGCCGGCCGCGGGGCCGCGGGCGGGGGAGGGGCCGCGGCGCGGCGGGAGGGCCCGCGGATCAGGCGTCGTACAGGGCGTCCAGGACGTCGGTGTACTTGCCGTGCACGACCCGCCGCTTCAGCTTGAGGGTGGGGGTGAGCTCCTCGCTCTCGGCGGTCCACTCGGCGGGCAGCAGCCGCCACTTCTTGACCTGCTGGACGCGGGCCAGCCGGGCGTTGGCGTCCCCGACGGCCCTGCCGATCTCCTCCA
The DNA here is from genome assembly GCF_030283145.1 of Actinomadura xylanilytica. GTDB lineage: Bacteria > Actinomycetota > Actinomycetes > Streptosporangiales > Streptosporangiaceae > Spirillospora > Spirillospora xylanilytica. The sequence goes on along the minus strand of NZ_JASNWE010000005.1, from coordinate 784,595 downwards.
GCACCAGCGGGTGCCCGGCGAGCGCGGCCACGTCCGCGCCCTCCAGCCCGTGCGCGGCGGCCCACACCGGCGCGACCTCGCCGTCCAGGGTGATCAGCGCGACCACGTACGGGCGGCGGTCCCCGAACGCCAGGGCCTGCCCGACCAGCGGGTGCTCCTTGAGGTGGTTCTCGATCAGCGAGGGGGCGACGTTCTCGCCCCCGGCGGTGATGATGATCTCCTTCTTGCGGTCCACCACCCGTAGGAACCCGTCCTCGTCCAGGACGCCGACGTCCCCGGTGTGCACCCACCCGTCGGCGTCGAGGAGCCCGGCGGTCGCCTCGGGCCGGTTCAGGTAGCCGGGCGTGCAGGTCGCGCCGCGCACCAGGATCTCCCCGTCCCCGGCGAGCCGCAGCTCCACCCCGGGGAACGGCCGGCCGACGGTGCCGAGCTTGAACGAGTCCTGGAGGTTGGCGGTCACGGCCCCGGTCGTCTCGGTCATCCCGTACGCGTCGAAGATCTTCAGGCCGAGGCCGGCGAAGAACCGGGCGACCTCCACCGGCAGCGGCGCGGCGGCGCTGGACGCCTGGACGACCCGGTCGAGCCCGAGCAGCGCCCGCATCGGCGCCAGCACGGCGGCGTCGGCGCGCTCGAACACGGCGCGCTCCTCCGGGGTGAGGGCGTTCCCGTGCTCCTGGCCGGCGACGTGGGCGCGCCCCGCCTCCAGCGCCTGCGCGACCGCGGCCTTCCTCTCCTCGTCCGGCTCGGCGGCCAGCACCGCCTGGATGCCCGCCATGATCTTCTCCCAGACCCGCGGGACGCCGAAGAACGAGTGCGGCCTGACCTCCCGCAGCACCGTGGTGAGCTGGGCGGGGTCGGGGCAGAAGTGCACGTGCGCGGCCAGCCCGACCGGCAGGTAGTAGCTCAGCACCCGGTCGGCGATGTGCGCGAACGGCAGGTAGGAGATGCCGGACGGGTGGCCGGGCAGCACCGAGGCGCCCTCCACCATCGCCGCCTCGTGCAGCACCATCGAGTGGGTGATCAGCACGCCCTTGGGGTTCCCGGTGGTCCCGGAGGTGTACAGAAGGGTGGCGGCGTCCTCGGGCCGGACGGCCTTCCAGCGGGCGTCGATCGCAGCGGGGTCGGCGGCCAGCCGCTCCCGGCCGAGCGCGGTCAGGGCGTCCCAGGTCAGGAACCGGTCCCCGGCCGGGCAGGCGGCGGCGTCGATCACGATCACCTTGCGCAGCGCGGGCAGCCGGTCGAGCACCGGCAGCCAGCGGTCGAGCTGGTCCCGCCCGTCCAGTACCGCGTACCGGGCCGAGCAGTCCGCGGCGACGAAGGCCACCTGGTCGGGGGCGAGGGTGGCGTACACCGTCGTCGGGACGCCGCCCGCGTGCAGCGCGCCGAGGTCGGCCAGCACGTGCTCGGACCGGTTGGGCATCATCAGCGCCACCACGTCGCCGGCCGTCAGGCCGAGCGCGGCCAGCCCCGCGGCGGTCTCCAGCGCCCGCCGGCGGGTGTCCTCCCAGGTCAGCGTCCGCCACTTGCCGTCGACGCGGTCGGAGTAGGCGGGCCGGGCGCCGTCCCGCCGGGCGGTGTCGGCCAGCCGGGTGCAGATCGTCCGCCCTCCGGCCGTCCGCTCCAGTTCCGCCCGCGCGTCCCGAACCCCGGCTTCGACCATCTCGCGCCCCTTCCGGCAGTGCACCGATGTCAGTGTTCACTTGCAGAGGGGAATCGCACCATGCCGAACCATGTTCGGGCAAGGGCGCCCCGGGGGCCGTCTCCTGGTCGGGGGGCGCTGGCGGGGGTGGGGCGACCCCTGGGTGACTGGACCCGTACCGCCCGTTTGTTGATCATTTATGGGGATCTGTGGGATAAATTCCCGCTGTGACCCTCCCCGTCGGAAAGCCGCGTCTCACCCAGTACGCCCATGGCGGGGGCTGCGCCTGCAAGATCCCGCCCGGCGAGCTCGAGCGGGTCGTGGCCGGGCTGACCGGCCCGGCGGGCGCCGACGGATCCCTGCTCCTCGGCGGACAGGACGGGGACGACGCGGCCGTCCTGCGGATCGACGGCGGCCGGGCGATCGTGTCCACCGCCGACTTCTTCACCCCCGTGGTCGACGACCCCTACGACTGGGGCCGCATCGCCGCCGCCAACGCCCTCTCCGACGTCTACGCGGTCGGCGGCGAGCCGGTCATGGCGCTCAACCTGCTCGGCTGGCCGCTCGACGCGCTCGCGCCGGAGCTGGCCCGCGAGGTGCTGCGCGGCGGGCGCGACACCGCCTCCGACGCCGGCTGCCCGATCGCCGGCGGGCACAGCATCGACGACCCCGAGCCCAAGTACGGCCTGGCGGTGACCGGCATCGCCGATCCCGCCCGGCTGCTCCGGCTGGACGCCGGGCGGGCCGGGCTGCCGCTCTCGCTCACCAAGCCCCTCGGCACCGGCGTGCTCAACGCCCGGCACAGGGCCACCGGCGAGGTGTTCGCGCACGCCGTCGACACGATGGCGGCCCTCAACGCGACCGCGGGCCGGCAGGCGTTGGAACGCGGCATCTCCTGCGCCACCGACGTGACCGGTTTCGGCCTGCTCGGCCACCTCTACAAGCTGGCGCGGGCGAGCGGCGTCACCGCCGTCGTGGACGCGGCGGCCGTCCCCTACCTGGACGGGGCGCGCGACTCGGCCCGCGACGGCTTCGTCCCCGGCGGCAGCCGCCGCAACCTCGCCTGGGTGTCGCCGGCGGCCGACTTCGGCCGGATCGCCGAGCAGGAGCGGCTGCTGCTCGCCGACGCCCAGACCTCCGGCGGCCTGCTGGTGGCCGGCGAGATCCCCGGTGCCCCCGTCATCGGCGAGCTGGTCGAGCGCGGCCGGCACGTCCTGGTGGTCCGCTGACCGGACACCGAGCGTGATCGTCGGCTCGTGTCCGTGATCGCGGAGTGGGTACATCCCGGGTGACCGGGTCCGCGGACGGCGCGGGGCCGCTCATGATCCAGGGAGCGGGCATGACCATCGGGGGCATCTTCACCGCCATCGTCTTCGGCGGGATCATCGGGGCGCTCGCCCGGCTCGTCGTGCCGGGCAAGCAGGACATGTCCATCTGGCTCACCGTGCTGGTCGGCATCGTGGCGGCGTTCGCGGGCACCGGGCTGAGCCACCTGTTCGGCCTGCGGACCCACGGCTGGAACTTCTGGGAGACCATCTTCCAGGTGGCCTTCGCGGTGATCGGGGTGTACCTGGTGGCCGCCTTCTGGCCGAAGAAGCGGACCCACTGACCCGACCCCGCAGGGAGGGCAGGGCGAGGGTCGCAGAGCCCGCCACAGGGCCGCTGGGCCCCGCCCGCGGCCCACCTCCGAGCAGGGGCGTCCCCCGGGGCAGGGCCGCGCGGTCAGTCGGCCGCGGGGCGCAGCACGGGGCGGAGGCGGTCCAGCACCTCGGGGTCCTCGATGGTGGACGGCACCGTCACCTCGCGGCCGTCGGCGATGCCGCGCATCGTGCCGCGGAGGATCTTGCCCGACCGGGTCTTGGGCAGCGCCGGCACCACCGCGACCTCCTTCAGCGCGGCGACCGGGCCGACCTGCTCGCGCACCATGGCGACCAGTTCGGCGGCCAGCTCGCCGGGCTCGGCGAGGACACCGTTCTTGAGCACCACCAGGCCGCGCGGCACCTGGCCCTTGACCGCGTCGTGCACGCCGATGACGGCGCACTCGGCGACCGCCGGGTGCGCGGCGATGACGTCCTCCATCGTCCCGGTGGACAGCCGGTGCCCGGCCACGTTGATCACGTCGTCGGTGCGGCCCATCACCCACAGGTAGCCGTCGGGGTCGCGGTGACCGCCGTCGCCGGTGAGGTAGTGGCCGGGGTACCTGGTCAGGTAGGACTCGACGAACCGCTCGTCGTCGTGCCAGAGGGTGGGCAGGGAGCCGGGCGGCAGCGGCAGCCGCAGCACGATGTCGCCGTCGGTCCCGTCCTCCACGGGGGCCCCGTCCGGGCCGAGCACCCGCACGTCGAAGCCGGGCACCGGGACCGAGGGCGAGCCCGCCTTGACCGGCATCGGCTCGAGCCCGCGCGGGTTCGCCGCGATCGGCCAGCCGGTCTCGGTCTGCCACCAGTGGTCGATGACGGGCCGGTCCAGCACCCGGGACGCCCAGTGGTAGGTGTCGGGGTCGAGCCGCTCGCCGGCCAGGAACAGGGTGTCGAGCGCCGACAGGTCGTACTGCGCGAGCAGCTCCCCGCCGGGGTCCTCCCTCTTGATCGCCCGGATCGCGGTCGGCGCCGTGAACAGCGCCTTGACCCGGTGCTCGGCCGCGACCCGCCAGAACGCCCCCGCGTCGGGCGTGCCGACCGGCTTGCCCTCGTACAGCACGGTGGTGCAGCCGGTCAGCAGCGGCGCGTACACGATGTAGGAGTGCCCGACGACCCAGCCGACGTCGGACGCGGCCCAGAACACGTCCCCGGGGCCGACGCCGTAGATGTTCTCCATCGACCAGCGCAGCGCGACCGCGTGCCCGCCGTTGTCGCGGACGACGCCCTTGGGGCGGCCGGTGGTGCCCGAGGTGTACAGGATGTAGAGGGGGTCGGTGGCCGCCACCGGCACGCAGCCGGCCGGTTCGGCGCGAGCGACGGCCTCGTCCCACTCCACGTCGCGCGGGCGCACGAGGTCGGCGTGCAGCTGCGAGCGCTGCCGGACGACGCAGTGGTCCACCTTGTGCGAGGCCAGCTCCAGCGCCTCGTCCAGCAGCGGCTTGTAGGCGACGACGCGGCCCGCCTCGATGCCGCAGGACGCCGACACGACCGCCTTGGGCCGCGCGTCGTCGATGCGCGCCGCGAGCTCGCGCGCCGCGAACCCGCCGAAGACCACCGAGTGGACCGCGCCGAGCCGGGCGCAGGCCAGCATCGCCACGATCGCCTCCGGCACCATCGGCAGGTAGACGACCACCCGGTCGCCGCGGTCGACGCCGAGGTCGCGCAGCGCTCCCGCGAACCGCGCCACCAGGTCGGTCAGCTCGGCGTAGGTGTAGGTGCGCACGGTGCCGGTGACCGGGCTGTCGTAGATCAGCGCGGCCTGGTCGCCGCGGCCCTCCTCGACGTGCCGGTCCAGGGCGTTGTCGCAGGTGTTCAGCTCGCCGCCGGTGAACCAGCGGTGGAACGGCGGCGCCCCGTCGTCGAGCACCCGGTCCGGGGGCACGAGCCAGCGGACGTCCCGCGCGGCCAGCCCCCAGAACCGGGTCGGGTCGGCGATGCTGCGCTCGTACGCGGCCTCGTAGGCGCCCATGGTCCTCGTCCTCCGGTGCGGTCCCCTGCCCCGGCCGCCTTGCCGGGGCGCACCCCTATAGGGCCTGCCCAGGGGCTGGTTCGTCAAGTGCCCGCGCCGGGCCGCGTCCGCTCAGCGGTGCCGCAGGCCGTTCCCGAGCGCGACGAGGGAGGCCAGGCCCGCGCCGGCCGCCACGATCCAGAAGCACAGCTCGTAGGCGTCGAGGGACGGGACCGACGTCCCGGCGATGACCCGCCCGGCGAGGATGGAGGCGGTGACCGCGCCCGCGACGCTGCCCCCGGCGGTGCGGACCAGCGAGTTGATGCCGCTGGCGATGCCGCTCTGGTCCATCGGGACGTGCTGCACGGCGAGCGTGCCGAGCGCCGCGTAGGCGATGCCGAACCCGACGCCCTGGATCGTGCTGAACGCGAGCATGTCGTACCCGTGCTCGTTGGAGACCGCGAGCCACACGTAGCTCAGCCCCGCGAACAGCGACCCGATGGCCAGCGTGTGCGCGGCCCCGATCCGGCCCGCGATCCGCCCGGCGAGCGCGGAGAACAGCAGCATGGTGACCGTGCTCGGCAGCATGTAGAGGCCGACGTCCAGGACCGAGCCGCTCAGCCCGTACCCGATCTTGTCCGCGGGCGACTGGACGAAGCTGGAGATCAGCGTGAACGCGGCGAACATCGAGAAGCCGAGCAGCGCCGAGGCGAGGTTGGCCGACAGCGACTTGGCGCCGACCAGCAGGCCGAGCCGCACCAGCGGCTCGCGCACCCGCGTCTCGATCAGCACCCAGGCGGCGCAGAGCACCGCGGCGCCGCCGAACAGCCCGAGCACGCCGCCCGACGTCCAGCCCCACTGGTTGCCCTCGCTGATGGCCAGCAGCAGGCAGACCAGCCATCCGGCCAGCACCGCGGCGCCGAGCAGGTCGGGCCGCCCGCCGGTCCGGACACCCACGTCGGGCGCGCTGACCGCGATGAGCACCAGTCCCGCGGCGGCCAGGCCGGCCGCGATCCAGAACATCGGGTGGTGGCTCTCGGTGCGGTCGGCGATCAGGCCGGTGACGATCATGCCGATGGTGCCGCCGACGCCCATGGTGGCGCTGACGATGCCGATCGCGGTGGTGACCCGCTCGCGTGGGAAGGTGTCCCGGATCATCCCGATGGCCAGCGGGATCAGCGCCGAGGAGGTGCCCTGGAGGGTACGGCCGGCGATCAGCACGCCGAGCGACCCCGAGAGCGCGCAGATCACCGAGCCGAGCACCAGCAGGCCCATGGCCAGCAGGATCATCTTCTTCTTGCCGTACATGTCGCCAAAGCGCGACAGCAGCGGGGTGGCGACCGCGCCGGCCAGCAGCGAGGCGGTGAAGACCCAGGTGACCGAGGTGACCGAGGCGTCGAAGCGCTCCATCAGCCGGGGCAGCAGCGGGATCACCAGGGTCTGCTGCACCGAGACGACCATCCCGGCGGTGGCGAGCGCCAGCAGCGTGAGACCGGTGTGCACGGCCGGCCCGGACGGACCGGGTCTTTCGGGCGTCACGGTGGGTGCGCCGGACATGTGACCTCCAGTGGGGGCCGGGCGGGGCGCCGGCGGGGGGAGTGCCTTCGTGACGGGGGAGATTCTACTTACTTAACTTAAGTAATCAGGCTGTAAGGTGGGTCACATGCCGTCACCGCACCGCCCGGCGGGCACCCCCCGCGACGCCGACGTGCCGCGCGACATCGTGGAGATCGAGCGGGCGATCGCCCGGATCTCGCACATGCTCACCCGGAACAAGCAGCACGACCGGACGGTCGCCGCCGCCGGCGTCCCGGTCGACCGGGCGGCGGTGCCGCTGCTGCGGGCGCTGGCCGACAACGGCGCGCCGATGCGCCCGAGCGAGCTGGCCGTCCGGCTGGCGGTCGAGGCGCCGCACGTCACCCGCTTGGTCCAGCGCCTGGAGAAGATCGGCTACGTCGAGCGCGTGCCCGATCCGCTCGACGGCCGGGCCCAGGGGGTGCGGCTCTGCGACGCCGGCCGCGAGGCGCTGGAGTGCGTCCGCGCGGTCGGGCGGCAGTGGATGGACGAGGCCCTCGCCGGCTGGTCGCCCGAGGAGCGCGGCCTGCTCGCCGGCCTCGTCCACCGGATGGTCGACGACTTTGTCGCGCACTCCGAGTCGCTCGGCGGCGGGTGCGCGGCCCTCCCGGGTCCCGGCGCCGGCACGGGTTCGGGCGCCGGCACGGGTTCGGGCGCCGGCACGGGTTCGGGCGCTGGGACGGGGCCGGGGACGGCCGGATGGGCCGCTGACGGTCCGGACCGCCCGCGGGCCCGCCCGCGGATGTGAGATAGGCGATCTCGGAGTGTGGACCCGTTCGGCTTTCGCGACGGGCCCTGCGCTCCCTAGGCTTACCTGCCGTGGACCTTCGTCTGCGCGACCCCCGGAGAGACGTGCCCCGTACCGATGCCGTCCTCGGCGACCCCCGGCTGGCGGACGCGTCCCGCCGGCTCGGCCGCGAGATCGTCAAGTCCGCGGTCGCGGCGGCCCAGCGCCGCGCCCGCGCGGGCGAGATCCCGCCCGGCGACGTCGCCTCGGCCGCGCTCGCCGCGCTGCCCGAGCACGCCGCGTCGCTGCGGCCGGTGGTGAACGCCACCGGCGTGCTGCTGCACACCAACCTCGGCCGGGCGCCGCTGTCGACCGCCGCCCGCGCCGCGGTCGCGGCGGCCTCCGGCTGCTCCGACGTCGAGTACGACCTGCCCTCCGGCCGCCGCGGCCCGCGCGGCCGGGGCGCGCTCGCCGCCCTGCGTGCGGCCTGCCCGGCGGCCGGCGACGCGCAGGTCGTCAACAACAACGCCGCCGCGCTGGTGCTGGCCGCGACCGCCCTCGCCGCCGGCCGCGAGATCGTCATCGGCCGCGGCGAGCTGGTCGAGATCGGCGACGGATTCCGGCTCCCCGACCTGCTGGCGGCCACCGGCGCGCGGCTCCGCGAGGTCGGCACCACCAACCGCACCACCGCCGCCGACTACGCCGCCGCGGTCGGCCCCGGCACCGGGTTCATCCTGAAGGTCCACCCGTCCAACTTCCGGATCGAGGGCTTCACCGCCGAGGCCGCCGTGCGGGACCTCGCGCCGCTCGGCGTCCCGGTCGTCGCCGACATCGGCTCCGGGCTGCTGGCGCCCGACCCGGCGCTGCCCGGCGAGCCCGACGCCGCGTCCGCGCTCGCGGCCGGCGCCGCGCTGGTCACCGCCAGCGGCGACAAGCTCCTCGGCGGGCCGCAGGCGGGCCTGCTGCTCGGCGACCGCGACATCGTCGCGCGGCTGCGCCGCCACCCCCTGTACCGGGCGCTGCGCGTCGACAAGATGACCCTCGCGGCGCTGGAGGCGACCCTGCGCGGCCCCGAGCCCCCGGTGGCCGCGATGCTGCACGCCGCGGCCCCCGGGCTGCGCGCCCGCGCCGAGGACCTCGCCCGCGCGCTGTCGGCCGCCGGCGCCGACGCCCGCGCGGTCGGCAGCACGGCGGTCGTCGGCGGGGGCGGTGCCCCCGGCGTCGAGCTGCCGAGCGCGGCGGTGTCGCTGCCGGACGGCTGCGCGGCCCCGCTGCGCGCCCGCCAGGTGATCGGCCGGGTCGAGGACGGGCGGCTGCTGCTCGACCTGCGCTCGGTGGACCCGGCCGACGACTCCCGGATCCGCGCCGCGGTCCTCGCCTCCCTGGAAGGGAACTGATGCAGGTCGTCGTCACCGCGGGGCACGTCGACCACGGCAAGTCCGCGCTCGTCCGCGCCCTCACCGGCATGGAGCCCGACCGGCTCGCCGAGGAGCGCCGCCGGGGCCTGACCCTCGACCTCGGATTCGCCTGGACCGACCTGCCGTCGGGGGAGCGGCTCGCCTTCGTGGACGTCCCCGGGCACGAGCGGTTCGTCACCACCATGCTCGCCGGCGCCGGGCCCGTCCCGGCGGTGCTGCTCGCGGTCGCCGCCGACGAGGGCTGGATGCCGCAGTCGGAGGAGCACCTGGCGGCCCTGGACGCCCTCGGCGTCCGGCACGGGGTCCTGGTGGTGACCCGGTCCGACCTCGCCGACCCGAGGCTCGCGCTCCGCCAGGCCCGCGACCGGCTCGCCACGACCGGGCTGAGCGGGGTCGAGGCCGTCGCCGTCAGCACCGTCACCGGCGCCGGGATGGACGAGCTCACCGCCGCCCTCGACCGGCTCGCCGCGCGGCTGCCCGTCCCGGGCCCGGACGGTCCCGTCCGGCTCTGGGTCGACCGCGCGTTCACCGTCGCCGGCAGCGGCACCGTGGTCACCGGCACGCTCGCCGCCGGCACCGTCCGCACGGGCGACGAGCTGGTCCTGCTGCCCGCGGGCGAGCGGGTCACGGTCCGCGCCGTCGAGTCGGCCAGGGAGTCCCGCGACTCGGTGCGCGGGGTGGCGCGGGTCGCGCTCAACCTGCGCGGGGCCCGCCGCGACGACGTCGCGCGCGGCATGGCGCTGGTCACCCCCGACAGCTGGACCCACACCACCAGCGTCGACGTGCGGACCCGGTTCGGCGAGGCGTCCGGGCGGCTGGCCCGCCAGATGATCCTGCACATCGGCTCGGCCGCCGTGCCGGTGCGGCTCCGCCCGCTCGGCCCCGACACCGCCCGCCTCACGCTGAACGCGCGGCTGCCCCTCCATGTCGGCGACACCGCGCTGCTGCGCGACCCGGGGCGGCGTGCCGTCGCGGGGGTGAGCGTCCTTGACGTGCGGCCCCCGACGCTGGTGCGCCGTGGCGCCGGCGCCGCCCGCGCCCGCGAGCTGGCCTCCTGGCCGGACCGTCCGGACGGCTCGGTGGTGCTCCGCCGGCACGGCGTGCTGCGCCGCTCCGACCTCGCCGTGATGGGCTGCGCCCCGCCATCCGGCGCCGTCGCCCTCGGCGACGAGTGGTTCGCCGACCCCGCGCACTGGGAGGCGCTGCACGGCCGCCTCACCGAGGAGACCCGCCGGCACGCCGCCGACCGCCCGCTGGCCCCCGGCGTCCCGCTGGAGGCCGCCCGGCTGCGCCTCGGGCTGCCAGCCCGGCGGTTGGTCACCGCGCTCGTCCGGCCGCCCCTCCGGCTGGAGGCGGGCCGGGTGTACGGGCCCGCGCCCGCGCTGCCCCCGGAGCTGAGCGGCGCGCTCGACCGGCTCCGCGCCGACCTGGCGGCGGCGCCGTTCGGCGCGCCCACGGCCGAGCGCCTCACCGAGCTGGGACTCACCGGCCACGGCCTGGCCGCCGCGGGACGGGCCGGTGCGCTGCTCCGGCTCGGCGACGGCGTCGTCCTGCTGCCCGGCGCCGACCGCGAGGCGCTGCGCGTCCTGTCGGAGCTGCCGCAGCCGTTCACGCCGGGCCAGGCCCGCGCCGCCCTCGGCACCAGCCGCCGCGTCGTGATCGCCCTGCTGGAGCACCTGGACGGCCTGGGCCTGACCGAGCGGGTCGGCGCGGGCCGCAAGGTCCCGGGCGACGCCCCGTCCTGACCGCCCCGTCCCGGCCGGGAGCGGAAAACCGGTTGAACGGGGTAGGGGTCTTCTGGCGTTATAGATCATGGTTCGGGTCCCCCATATCGACGGAGAGAAACAGCTATGCCGCACCAGACGCTCAAGGGCGGTCGCGTTCCGATCCGGATGTGGACCGACCCCGCCGAGGTCGAGGACCTCGCGCTCGACCAGCTCAGGAACGTGTCGGCCCTGCCCTGGATCGAGGGCCTGGCCGTGATGCCCGACGTGCACTACGGCAAGGGCGCGACGGTCGGCTCGGTGATCGCGATGCGCGACGCGGTGTCCCCGGCCGCCGTCGGCGTCGACATCGGCTGCGGGATGACCGCGGCGAAGTCGGCGCTCACGGTCGAGGACCTGCCCGACGACCTCGCGCCGCTGCGCTCCCGCCTGGAGAAGGCGATCCCGGTCGGCCGCGGCTCGCACAAGAACGCGGTCGACCCGTCCGGGCTCCCGGGCCTGAAGGAGCGCGGCTGGTACGACTTCTGGAAGGAGTTCGACGACCTCCACCCCGCCGTGCGGGGGCGGCTCGGCCGCGCCCGCGGCCAGATGGGGACGCTCGGCGGCGGCAACCACTTCCTGGAGGTCTGCGCCGACGGCGAGGGCGCGATCTGGCTGGTGCTGCACTCGGGGTCGCGCAACATCGGCAACGAGCTCGCCTCGCACCACATCGAGGCCGCGCAGAAGCTACCGCACAACCAGGACCTGCCCGACAAGGACCTGGCGGTCTTCCTGGCCGGCACCGCCAAGATGGACGACTACCGCCGCGACCTGTTCTGGGCGCAGGAGTACGCGCGCCGCAACCGCGCCGTCATGATGGCGCTCGCGCAGGGCGTGCTGACCCGGCAGTTCGGCGAGAAGCGCTGCGGCTGGGGCCAGATCATCTCCTGCCACCACAACTACGTGGCCGAGGAGGTCTACGGGGGCGTCGAGCTGCTGGTCACCCGCAAGGGCGCGATCCGCGCGGGCGGCGGCGAGCTCGGCATCATCCCGGGCTCGATGGCGACCGGCACCTACATCGTGCGCGGGCTCGGCAACGAGGAGTCCTACAACTCGGCCTCGCACGGCGCGGGCCGCCGGATGAGCCGCAACAAGGCCCGCAAGTCGTTCACCGTCGACGACCTGATCGCGCAGACAGAGGGCGTGGAGTGCCGCAAGGACGGGGGCGTGCTCGACGAGATCCCCGGCGCCTACAAGGACCTGGAGTCGGTAATGGCGGCGCAGTCCGACCTGGTCGAGGTCGTCGCGCACCTGCGCCAGCTCGTCTGCGTAAAGGGCGGTTGAGGGAGATGGGCAAAGAGCAGCGGCCCGCGACCGCGCGGGCCGCTGCCGACGGCCTGAAGCTGCACCGCCGGACGGTACGGCTGAACGGCCGCGAGCACACCGTCATCGGGCTGCGGCCCGTCACCGCCCGTCAGGCGAGGGCGCGGTCGATGAACGCGGTGACGTCGGCGAGGACCTCGTCGCGGTTGGTCTCGTTGAAGATCTCGTGCCGTGCACCCGGGTAGACCCGCTCGGTGAGGTCGCCGCCGCGCACCGCCTCGATGCCGGTGCGGCTGCCTTCGATGGGGACCACGCCGTCGTCGGAGCCGTGCGCCCACAGGGTGGGCAGCGTGCCGAGCGAGCCGTGCTCGTTGACCCGGGTGATGCACGCGTCCAGCGCCCGGACGGTGGCGCGTTTGAACGGGCCGTGCCAGATGAGCGGGTCCGCGGCGTAGGCGCGGCCGACCGCGGGGTCGCGGGACAGGGCGGCCGGGTCGATCGGCACGTCGGGCATCTCCTCCAGCGCGAGGAGCGTGGTCAGCACGTCCCACCGGCCGATGACCGGGCCCGACAGCACCAGCGCCGCGAGCCCGGCGCCGTGCAGCTGCGCGTAGCGGGCGGCGACCAGCCCGCCCATCGAGTGGCCGATCAGCACCACCGGCAGCTCGGGGTGGTCGGACCGGGCCGCCCCGGCGACCGCGTGCACGTCGGCGACCAGGTCCTCGACGTCGTCGATCAGGACGCGTTCGCCCGCGGAGCGGCCGTGCCCGGCGTGGTCGGGGCCGCAGACGGCGGCGCCGTGCCGCACCAGCGCGTCGGCCACATGCTGGTAGCGGCCGAGGTGCTCACCGTAGCCGTGCACCAGGAGCGCGGTGTAGCGGGGGCTTCCGCCGGTCCAGGCGCGGGCCGTGACGGCTCCCCGTGCTCCCGCGAACTCCCATTCACGTGGCGTGGTCACCCGTACCTCCCGTGTGGCGGGAGGGCCGCCGTCCGGGAGCCCTCCGTGAATCCGCCGATGATCAGGCCGCTACCGTCCCCCGCGCGGGAGCGGATCGTCAACCGCCGCATAGGCTGGGACCTTCCGCGTCAACCGGGCGGGGTCGCCGCCCACCGGTAGGAAAGGGGCGCCCGTGCTGGTCGACACCTTCGGTCGTACCGCCACCGACCTGCGGGTCTCCCTCACCGACCGGTGCAACCTCCGGTGCGCCTACTGCATGCCGCCAGAGGGGCTCGACTGGCTGCCCAAGCCCGAGCTTCTCACCGATGACGAGCTGGTGCGGCTGGTCGCGATCGGCGTCGAGGAGCTCGGCGTCACCGAGGTCCGCTTCACCGGTGGCGAGCCGCTGCTCCGGCGCGGCGTCACCGGCATCGTGGCGCGCACCGCCGCGCTCCGCCCGCGCCCCCGGATCTCGCTGACCACCAACGGCATCGGGCTCGCGCGCCTGGCCGGGCCGCTCGCGGACGCGGGGCTCGACCGGGTGAACGTCTCGCTCGACACCCTCGACCGCGAGGTCTTCAAGCGGCTCGCGCACCGCGACCGGCTGGACGACGTCCTCGAGGGGCTCGCCGCGGCGCGGGACGCCGGGCTGCGGCCCGTCAAGGTCAACGCGGTGCTGATGCGCGGCGTCAACGACCGCGAGGCGGTCCCGCTGCTGCGCTACTGCCTCGACCACGGCTACCTGCTGCGGTTCATCGAGCAGATGCCGCTGGACGCCCAGCACGGCTGGACCCGCGACGGCATGATCACCGCGGACGAGATCCTGGAGCTGCTCGGCGCGGCCTTCGCGCTGACGCCGGACGAGGCCGGCGCGCGCGGCAGCGCCCCGGCCGAGGACTTCCTGATCGGCGCCGGACCCGGCCGGGTCGGCGTGATCGGATCGGTGACCCGCCCGTTCTGCGGCGCGTGCGACCGGGTCCGGCTCACCGCCGACGGGCAGATCCGCAACTGCCTGTTCGCGACCGAGGAGTCCAACCTGCGCGACGCGCTGCGCGGCGGTGCGTCCGACGCCGACCTCGCCGGGCGGTGGCGCGCCGCGGTGCGCGCCAAGCGCGCCGGGCACGGCATCGACGACCCCGCCTTCCTCCAGCCCGCCCGGCCCATGTCGGCGATCGGGGGCTGACCATCACCGCCGGCCCGTTCGACGCCGTCGTGCTCGCGGGCGGGCGCGCCCGGCGGCTCGGCGGCGCCGACAAGCCCGCTGCCCCGGTCGGCGGCCGGCCGCTGATCGCCTGGGTGGCCGGCGCCGCCGCCGGGGCCGCCCGGCTGGTGGTGGTGGGGCCGCCGCGCCCCGGGCTGCCCGGCGTGGTCGTCGTGCGCGAGGACCCGCCCGGCGCGGGTCCCGTCCCGGCCCTGCGCGCCGGGCTGGCCGAGGTGCGGGCGCCCTGGGCGGCGCTGCTCGCCGCCGACCTCCCGTTCCTGCGCCCCCCGCACCTGGCGGCCCTGCTGGCCGAGGCGCACCGCGCGGACGCCCCCGGCGCCGTGCTCGTCGACGACGGCGGCCGTGAGCAGTGGCTGGCCGGATGCTGGCGCACCGCGCCGCTGCGCGCGGCGCTGGACGTCTACGAGGGCGGCTCGCTGCGCGGGTTGCTCGCGCCGCTGGAACCCGTGCGGGTCGCGCTGGAGTGCCGGGACCGTCCGCCCTGGTACGACTGCGACACGCCCGAGGCGCTCGACCACGCCGAGCGTGTGGCGGGGTCCGGCGGGGAACCGGCCTGATCGTGCGAGAGTGACCCGGCGACCACCGCCGGGACGAAGGGGAGGATGCCGGTGCTGGAGGAATGGATCGAGGCGGCCTGCCTCGAACTCGGGCTCGGCCGCGGCGAGGTCGACCGCGATCTGGTGCTCGACCTGGCCCGTGACGTCGCGCACGGGGTGGCCCGGCCGGGCGCGCCGCTGACCGCGTTCCTGCTGGGGCTCGCGGTCGGGCGCGGCGCCGACGCCCGGGAGGCCGCCGCGCGCCTCACCGCGATGGCGGAGGGCTGGGCCGGCACGGACGGCTGATCGCGCGCCGGGGTCAGGCCGGGTCCGAGGCTCCCTGCGAGGCCGCCGGGAGGTCGCGATCGGCGACGGGCACCACGTCGCGCAGGAAGCCGCGGCGGTCGAGGAAGGCCGACAGGCTCGCCCGGTGCCCGCCGCAGGCGAGCCAGACCTTCCGCCGCTCCGGGGTGTGGATCTTGGGATTGTTCCAGCGCAGGGCCCACACGGCGTCGGCGCGGCAGTCCTTGGCGGAGCACTGGAGCTCGTCGGCGCCGGGCTCCGGCGGGATGGCGGTCACCGGCCCACGATGGCACACCGGCGGCGCACCGGGAAATCCGGCCGCCGCCGGGCCGGGCCCGCGGCCCCGGGTTTCCCGATCAGGGCGTTTGACCAGGAAGATTCCCGGACAAGACCAGCTCGTGCGTACCGAGGCCAGCCGTGCGCCCGGCCCGGCGGACGGGAACGCCCGCCGCTGGCAGGCGCTCTCGGTCTGCTTGGTGGCGGCCTTCATGACGCTGCTGGACGTGAGCATCGTCAACGTCGCGCTGCCCTCGATCCGCGACGGGCTGCACGCCTCCGAGGCCGGCCTCCAGTGGATCCTGTCGGGGTACGCGCTGACGTTCGGGCTGGTGCTGGTGCCGTCCGGGCGGCTCGGCGACGCCCGCAGCCGCCGCGCGGTGTTCATGGGCGGGCTGGCGCTGTTCACGGTCTCCAGCGCGTGCGCGGGGATCGCCCCCTCCATGCCGCTGCTGATCCTCGCGCGGCTGGTCCAGGGGGTGGCGGGCGGCGTGCTCAATCCCCAGGTGGCGGGCTTCATCCAGCAGCTCTTCCAGGGCGCCGACCGGGGGAAGGCGTTCGGGGCGCTCGGCGCGACCATCGGCATCGCCACCGCGGTCGGACCGCTGACCGGCGGCGCGCTGATCGCCGTCGCGGGGGTCGACGAGGGCTGGCGGTGGGTGTTCTACGTCAACGTCCCCGTCGGCGCCGTGGCGCTGGTGCTGGCGTGGCGGCTGCTGCCGTCGCCCGTCTACGGCGAGCGGCGCGGCCTGGACCCGCTCGGGCTGGTGCTGCTCGGCGCCGGGGTGCTCGCGCTGATGCTGCCGCTCGCCCAGGAGCAGGAGTGGCACGGCCCCCGCAAGTGGCTGCTGGTCCCGGTCGGGGGCGTGCTGCTGGCCGCGTTCGTGCTCTGGGAGCGGCGGGCCCGGACGCCGATGGTCGATCTGGGCCTGTTCCGGCTGCGCTCGTACGCGCTCGGTGTGGCGATCGCGCTGCTGTACTTCGCCGGCTTCACCGCGATCTTCTTCATCCTCACCCTCTACCTCCAGAACGGGCTGGGCTACAGCGCGCTCGGCGCGGGCCTGGCGATCACGCCGTTCGCGCTCGGGTCGGGCGCCGCCGCCGCGGTCGGCGGACGGCTGGTGTCCCGCTACGGGCGCCCGCTGGTCGCGCTCGGCCTGGTGCTGGTCACGCTGGGGCTGATCGGGGCGTGGGTCGCGGTGGAGCTCAAGCCGGGGCGGGGGGTGGCGTGGGCGACCGCGCTGCCGCTGCTGGCCGCCGGGATCGGCAGCGGCCTGGTCATCTCGCCCAATCAGACCATCACCCTGTCGGAGGTGCCCTTCACCGAGGGCGGCAGCGCGGCCGGGGTGCTCCAGACCGGGCAGCGGCTGGGGACGGCCACCGGCATCGCGGCGGTCGGGGCGGTGTTCTTCGCCTCCGTCGGGACGCGCGGAGACTGGGCGGCGGCGTTCCGGTACGGCCTCATCGTCATCCTGGGGTTCGTCCTCGCCGCCCTCGCCGCCGCGATCGCCGACCTGGCCGCCACCCGCCGCCTCGCGCGCCGCGCCCGCTGACCGCCGCCACGGCGGCCACCCGTACCGCGCCCGCCGAGGGGCGCCACGGCGGACGGCCGGCGCCGTGCCCGCCGGGTTTGCCCAGAGCAGGACGGCGGGTGGGCGTAGCCGGAGCGGCGCCGGGTTAGGCACCGGCAGAGGAACGGGACCGACGAGGGGGAGCCGATGGCCGCCGACGAGCGGGGATCCGACGACATGCTGAGCCGGGGCGCGCCGGGGACGCCCGCGACCGGCCGCGGGCCGGGCACCGGCGGGCCGCCCTCCCACCGGCCCTACGAGCACCCCTCGGCGGGCTGGGGCGCCGCGCGCAGCGTGGGGAGGGTGCTGGCCCGCACCGGGGAGCCGGTGGACGGCCCGCGCGCGATCTTCAAGATGAACCATGAGGACGGCGGGTTCGACTGCCCCGGCTGCGCCTGGCCCGACGACCGCAAGGGCCTGCACCTGGACATCTGCGAGAACGGCATCAAGCACGTCGCCTGGGAGATGACGCCCAAGCGCGTCGGCGCGGAGTTCTTCGCCGCGCACACCGTCGCCGAGCTGTCGGAGTGGACCGACTTCGCGCTGGAGGACCAGGGGCGGCTCACCGAGCCGATGGTGTACGACGCCGAGTCCGACCGGTACGTCCCGATCACCTGGCACGACGCGTTCGAGCTGGTCGGCGGGGAGTTGCGCGGGCTGAACCACCCCGACCGGGCGGCGTTCTACACCTCCGGCCGGCTGAGCAACGAGGCGTCCTTCCTCTACCAGTTGTGGGTGCGCGAGTTCGGCACCAACAACCTGCCGGACTGCTCGAACATGTGCCACGAGGCCAGCGGCCTGGCACTCGCCGCGTCCCTCGGCACCACCAAGGGCACCGTGGACCTGGCCGACTGGGAGAAGGCCGACGCGATCTTCGTGATGGGCATCAACGCGGCCTCAAACGCGCCCCGGATGCTGACCTCGCTGGCGCACGCCCGCCGGCGCGGCGCGCAGATCGTGCACGTCAACCCGATGGCGGAGGCGGCGTCGGGCCGGACGATCGTCCCGCACGAGCCGCTGAACATGGCCACCTTCCACGCCACCCGCACCGGCACGCTCGGCGTGCAGCCGCGGATCGGCGGGGACATGGCGCTGATCCGCGGCGTCGCCAAGGCGGTGCTGGAGGCCGCGGAGAAGGACCGCACGGCGATCGACCGGGAGTTCATCGACCGCTACACCCACGGCTTCGAGGGCTACCGGCGGGCGTGCGAGGAGACGCCGTGGGAGCGGCTGGTGGAGCAGTCGGGCGTCCCGGAGGCCACGATCCGCAAGGTCGCCGCCGTCTACCGGCGGTCCCGGCGGACGATCATCTCCTGGTGCCTCGGCGTCACCCAGCAGGAGCACGGCGTGGACACCGTCCGCGAGATCATCGGCCTGCTGCTGCTGCGCGGCAACATCGGCCGCGAGGGCGCCGGTCCGTGCCCCATCCGCGGCCACAGCAACGTCCAGGGCAACCGGACCTGCGGCATCACCCACCGGCCGCCCGAACAGCTCCTGGACCGGCTGGCCGAGGTGTGCGGCATCGACCCGCCCTCCGCGCCGGGGCTCGACACCGTCCAGACCGCCGAGGCGATGCACCGCGGCGAGGTGCGGGTGTTCGTCGGGATGGGCGGCAACTTCGCGCTCGCCGCGCCCGACACCGCCCGCACCTTCGAGGCGCTGCGCAACTGCGAGCTGACCGTGCACGTCAGCACCAAGCTGAACCGCAGCCACCTGGTGCACGGCGCGAAGGCGCTGATCCTGCCCTGCCTGGCCCGCAGCGAGAGGGACGAGCGGCGCGGCGGCGCCGCGCAGGGCGTCACGGTCGAGGACTCGATGAGCATGGTGCACCTGTCGTACGGGATGAAGCGCCCGGCCTCGCCGCACCTGCGGTCCGAGCCCGCCATCGTCTGCGGGCTGGCGCGCGCGACGCTGCCGGGCGGTCGGACCCCGTGGGAGGAGTACGCCGGCGACTACGACCGGGTCCGGGACACGATGGCCCAGGTGCTGGACGGCTTCGAGGACTTCAACCGCAAGGTCCGGCTGCCGCTCGGCTTCCGGCTCCCGCAGCCCGCCCGCGAGCTGGTGTTCCTGACCGCGTCGGGACGCGCCGAGTTCTCCGCCGCGCCCCTCCCGCAGGTGCTGCCCGCCAAGGGGCGGCTGATCCTGGCGACCGTCCGGTCGCACGACCAGTGGAACACCACGATCTACTCCGACGACGACCGCTACCGGGGGCTGAAGAACCTGCGGACGGTGGTGTTCATGCACCCCGCCGACATGCTGGAACGCGGCCTCTCCCAGTTCCAGCACGTCGACGTCACCAGCATCGCCAAGGACGGGAGCCGCCGCACCGTGCACGGCTACCGCGCGGTCTCCTACGACGTGGCGCGCGGCTGCGCGGTCGGGTACATGCCCGAGCTGAACGCGCTGTGCCCGATGGGCGACGTCAGCCCGCAGAGCGGCCAGCCGCTGGCCAAGCACCTCACCGTCGAGGTCGTCCCCGTCGTCCGGACCGGGGCCGCCCGGCCGCCCGGCCGAGCATTCGCAGGATCAGCGCCAGCAGCAGCGCCCCGCCGGACGCCGCGCCCGCCAGCACCAGATTCTGCCTCCTGATCCGGGCGGGGATCCGCGCGTAGGGGACGGTGGAGAACGACACCAGCTCGTACCGGGAGACGTAGCGCCCCGCCAGCCGCCGCTCCAGGGCGTGCTGCACGGCCCGCGTCATCCGGTAGACGGGCGAGGACACCCTGTCGCGCATCTCGACGAAGTTGTCCAGGGCCATCTCGGCGATGGCGTCGGTGTTGGCCTTGCGCCGCTCCTGGTAGAGCGCCAGCGCGGGCCCCCACCGGCCGCCGGTCTCGTCCAGGCACCGGTCGATCTCGAGGCAGTCCTCGAACGCGCAGTTGGCGCCCTGCCCGAAGAACGGCACGATGGCGTGCGCCGCGTCCCCGAGGAGGGCGATCAGCGCGCCCTCGCCGTCCCGCACCCAGGGCCAGCAGCGGACCGTGACCAGCGACCCGACCGGGTTGCGGGCGAAGTCGGCGGCGAGGGCGGGCATCAGGTCCGCGACGTCGGGATAGTGCGCCGCGAAGAACGCGGTGACGCGCTCGGGCGTGTCCAGCGCCGCGAAGTCGCCCTTCGGCCAGAACAGCGTGCAGGTGAACGACCGGTCCAGGTTCGGCAGCGCGATCATCATCGCGGTGCCGCGCGGCCAGATGTGCAGCGCGTCGGGGTCGAGGGCGAACTCCCCGCCGCGCGGCGGGATCGTCAGCTCCTTGTAGCCGTGCTCCAGGAAGTCGGCGTCGCCGTCGAACCGCAGCGACCGCCGGACGGCGCTGAAGGCCCCGTCCCCGGCGAGCACGACGTCGGCGGGCTCGGTGCTCACCCGCCCGTCCGCGTCCTCCAGCAGCAGCCCGCCCGCGGTCGCGTCCACACCGGTGACGCGCTGCGAGAAGCGGAGCAGCACCCCGGGCGTCGCCTCGGCGGTGTCGAGCAGCGAGCTGTTCAGCTCGGCGCGGCCGATGGAGTTGATGGCGCGCTCGCCGTCCGCGCTGTACCGCTGGAAGTTCTGCGCGCCGCCGAGCGGGTGCACCATCCGCCCGTGCATCGGCAGCGCCCGTTCCAGCGCCTGGTCCTTCAGCCCGACCTGCTCGAGCGCGGCCAGCCCGCGCGCCGAGATCGCCAGGTTGATGGACCGGCCCCGCTCGGCGCCCGCGGCCCGCGGGTCGGGCCGCCGCTCGTACACCGTCACCGGGACGCCGCGGCGGCCGAGCAGCACGGCCAGCAGGCAGCCCGCCAGCCCCGCGCCGACGATCGCGACCCGCTCCCCGCCGTGTTCAGCCGCCATGGGCGCCGGCCTCCTCCCCGGTCCGCGTCGCCTTCGCGGCCTCGTCGCCCGCCGCCGTCTCCTCGGTCTGCGAGCGGACCTCCCACAGGTCGGGGAAGGCCGGGGTGAACAGGGTCGAGCGCAGGTAGTCGGCACCCGCCGAGCCGCCGGTGCCGAGTTTGGCGCCGATGGTGCGCTCGACCATCTTGACGTGCCGGTAGCGCCACTCCTGGATGCCCTCGTCGACGTCGACGAGGGCCTCGCACACTTCGGCGGCGGGCCCGTTCTCGTCGGCGTAGACCTTCAGCAGCACCCGCTGCACGGACGGGTCGGGCCGGTAGGCGGTGCCGGGGTCCCGCTCGAGCGCGGCGGCGGGCACGGCGAAGCCGCGGTCGGCGAGGTAGCGCAGCAGCGAGTCGTACACCGACCGGCGGTCGACCGCGGCGCGCAGCCGCTCGTCGTCGCGCAGGTCCGAGACCGGGAACGAGCGCCGCCCGAGGACGGCCTCGACCTCCCGGAACTGCTCCGACTGGAAGCCGCTGGAGGTGCCGAGCGCGTCGCGGAACGAGGCGAACTGGCGGGGCGTCATGGTCTCCAGGACGTCGAGCTGGCCCACCACGGTCTTGAGGATCTTGGCGATCCGGCGCGCGGTGTGCAGCGCCCCGGCGCTGTTGCCCCCCTCCAGTCGCTCCTGGAGCAGGGCGGTCTCGTGCAGGATCTGCTTGAACCACAGTTCGTAGACCTGGTGGATGACCACGAACAGCATCTCGTCGTGCGCGCCGGTCTGTGGACGCTGGCAGGACAGCAGGTCGTCCAGCCGCAGGTAGCCGCCGTAGGTCAGGGCCGGCCCGACCGGTGTCTCGGGTGAATCCGCCATGACCGCCTCCTTGCGATACAACGGATGTGACTCGCAGCATATTGGATCGTTCCGCCCCGGGGCGGCCCGCTACCCGGGCGCGGCGGCCTCATCGCGCCAGTAGATCGACTTGACCCAGATCGTGGCCAGGGTGTCGACGGCCCGCTCGTCGTCGAACTCGGCCTCGGTGCGCTCGCCGCCCTGCGCCTGCCAGATGTAGGCGAAGTGCTCCAGCATCGCCGACAGCGCCGACGCGGTCAGCACCGGGTCGATGCCCGGGCAGTAGCCCGCCCGCTGGGCGCGCCGGACCTCGCCGGCGATCCGCTCGATCGCACCCGCGCGGATCGTCAGCCACCGGTCGCGGAACTCCTCCTCGAGCATCGACGCCTGGAAGACCCCGATCAGCTCGCCGCGCCGCCGCGAGTAGGTGGTCCAGAACGCCGCCACCGACTCGCGCAGCGCGGCCTCGGGCGACAGGCCGCGCCGGAACGGCAGCACCGCCAGCGCGGTCGCCTCCTCGTCGAACTCCTCGGCCAGGGCGATCAGCAGATCGGCCTTGGTCTCGTAGTAGTTGTAGAAGGAGGCGACCGACTTGCCCGCCTCGGCCGCGATGTCGCTGATCTTGGCGTTGAAGTAGCCCTCGCGGGCGAACACCGCGCGGGCCGCGTCGCGGAAGGCCCGGTCGGTCTCCCGGCCCTTGCGGGTCGCCTTGGCCGGGCGGTCGGCGGCGGCCGGGCTCGGGCCGGACTTGACGATCGTGTGCTTCTTCATGGCGGGGCACAAGGCTACGACACCCGGCGCTCCCGTCCGGCCCAGTGCCGCTCCCGGAGCACCGATTTCACGACCTTGCCGGTGGCGTTGCGCGGCAGCTCCGGCGCGAAGGTCAGCGCGGTCGGGCACTTGAACCCGGCCAGCCGCTCGCGCGCCCACGCGGTCAGCTCGGCCGCGTCCAGCCCGTCCTCGCCCGCCACGACGGCGTGCACGGTCTCGCCCCACCGCTCGTGCGGGACGCCGAACACCGCCGCCTCCCGCACCCCGGGGTGCGCGGCCAGCACCGCCTCCACCTCCGCCGGGTACACGTTCTCCCCACCGGTCACGATCATGTCCTTGAGCCGGTCCACGATGGTCAGGTAGCCGTCGGCGTCGATCGCGCCGATGTCGCCGGTGCGGTGGAAGCCGTCGCCGGTCGTCACCGCGGCGGTGGCGTCCGGGTCGTTCCAGTAGCCGGGGAACGGCGCCGCGCCCCGCACCTGGACCTCGCCGTGCTCGCCGAGCCGCACCTCCCAGCCGAGCGACGGCCGGCCGGCGGACGCGAGCCGGCCGGCCGCCGGGTCGTGGTCGGCGGGCGGGAGCGTGGTGATCGGAAGCGGCCCGGTCTCGGTCGCCGCGTAGTTCTGCCGGAACCGGCAGCCGAGCGTCCGCACCGCGCGCCCGAGCAGCCCGGGGTCGATCGGCGAGGCCCCGTAGACGACCTCCACCAGGTCGGACAGGTCGGGCGGCGCGGCGCGGCGCCCGACCTCCTCGGTCACCGCCCGGATCAGCGTCGGCACGAGCTGGGTGAGCTGGATCCGGCGCGCGGCCAGGTCGTCGACGAACGCGGCCGGGTCGAACCCGTCCAGGACGTGCAGGTGCCCGCCGGTGAACAGGGTGTACACCAGGTTGGCCAGCCCGGCGGTGTGGAACAGCGGCAGCGCGCTGAGATGCCGCGCGCCGGGCACCGCCTCGGGCACCTCCAGCTTCATGAACGTGACCGCGCCGATGAGCTGCTGGTGCGTGACCGGAACCAGCTTGGGCAGCCCGGTGGTTCCGCTGGTGTGCAGCAGGACGCAGGGTTCGGGGCCGCGCAGCCGCTCGGCCGGGCGTTCGGGCATCGGCCCCTCGGGGAGGGGGTCCTCCAGCCGCAGGACGGGCACGCGGGCGCCCGCCCCGCCGGTGGGCGCCGTGCCCGCAGGCCTCGTGCCCGCCGACTCCGTGCCCGCCGGCTCCGTGCCCGCCAGTGCCTCGCCGACCAGCGCCGCGCACGCCTCGTCGGTGACGATCGCGGTGGGCCCGATCAGCTCCAGCAGCCCGCGCAGCTCGGGCGCCGCGAGCCGCCAGTTGACGGCGGCCGGCAGCGCGCCCGCCCGGACCAGCCCGAGGAACGCCACCGCCCACCCGGCCCGGTTGCGTGCGATCACCGGGACGACGTCGCCGGGGCGCACCCCGGCCGCCGCGTACCCGGCGGCGGCGCGGTCCGCCGCACCGGCCAGCGCGCCGAAGGTCAGCCCGGCGCCGCCGCGCCCGTCGGTGAGCGCCGTCCGGTCGCGGGAGACGGCGGCCCGCCACTCCAGGACGTGGATGAGGGAGAGCACCGCCTCACGCCTTCGCCACGCGGTCGGCGGCGGTCTTGGGCTCGCGCCCGAGGTCGCCCGGCCGGGCCAGCTCGCGCCGCCAGCACGCGAACTCCAGCAGGATGCCGTCAGGGTCCTGGAAGTAGAAGGACCGGATGTAGACCTCGTCGTGGAACTCGGGCGTGAACCCCTGGGGGCTGTCGTCGTGGTCGATGACCGGGGCGACCTTGACCCCCTTGGCCTTGAGCTTGGCCCGGTACTCCAGGAACCGCTCCTCCGGGACGCTGATCGCCACGTGGTTCATCGTCCCGACCGCGGTGGCGAAGTCGCCGATGCCGGGGGAGGTCTCGGCGGTGGTGACGCCGGGGATCGGGTCGGGGGCGCCGGGGAACCAGAAGAACGCCAGCAGGTTGCCGCCGCCCATGTCGAGGAAGAAGTGCTGGCCCCCGTCCGGCAGGTCGATGGTCTTGACCAGGCGCATACCGAGGACGCCGGTGTAGAACTCCACGGTGCGCTTCATGTCCGAGCAGACCAGGGCCAGGTGGTTGACCCCGCCGAGGGCGAACTCGGGATTACTCCATGCCGCCATGCCGGTTCCTCCGATCCGAGAGTGCTGGAAGTGAATCTAAACTCAGATTCTGATCTGCGCTAGCCTTCGGGGCGAATCGGGTCCAGCGCACAGGAGGTCGCGATGACCGAGATCGTCAGGGAGTTCGTGGGGCTGCCGTCGCCCCTGGTCGGCCGTGCCGGCGCCGGCGGGCACCCCTGCCAGGGCGTCTACCACCGCCCGGCCGGGACGCCGCCGAAGACGGCGTTCATCGCCACCCATTACAACATCGACTTCGCCGAGCACTACCTGGCCGAGCACCTGGCCGAGCGCGGCTTCGGCTTCCTCGGCTGGAACACCCGCTTCCGCGGCGGCGAGGCGTACTTCCTGCTCGACCACGCCCTCGCCGAGATCGGCGTCGGCGTCCGCTGGCTGAAGGAGCGGGCGGGCGTCGAGCGCGTCGTCCTGCTCGGCAACTCCGGCGGCGGCTCGCTCATGGCCGCCTACCAGTCGCAGGCCGTCGAGTCCAACGTCACACCGGTCGCCGGGATGCGCCCCGTGGACGCCATCGCGGACCTGCCCGCCGCCGACCTGTTCGTCGCGCTCGCCGCGCACTCGGGCCGTCCCGAGGTGCTCACCGCGTGGATGGACGCCTCGGTGACCGACGAGGCCGACGCGCTCTCGGTGGACCCCGCGCTCGACCCGTTCAACCCTGAGAACGGCCCGCCTTACAGCGCCGAGTTCCAGGCCCGCTACCGCGCCGCGCAGCGGGCCCGCAACGAGCGCATCACCGACTGGGCGCTCGCCAAGCTGGACGACCTCAAGGGCACCCGCGCCCGCGACGCGCTGTTCAACCTGCACCGCACCTGGGCCGACCTGCGGATGGTCGATCCGTCGATCGAGCCGTCCGACCGGCGGCCCAACTGGTGCTACCAGGGCGACCCGGCCAGGGCCAACTACGGCGTGTTCGGCCTCGGCTCGCTGTGCACGCTGCGCACCTGGCTGTCGATGTGGAGCCTGCGCACCTCGCAGTGCGTGGCGGCGCCGCACCTGGCCCGGATCACCGTCCCGTCCCTGGTCGTGCACGCCACCGCCGACGAGTGCGTGTACGACAGCGACGCCCAGGCCGTCTTCGGCGCCCTGGCCGCCGAGGACAAGCGGCTGGAGTTCATCAAGGACGGGCACTACATCCCCGAGTCCCGTCCCCAGGCCGCCGACCTCATCGCCGCCTGGGTCCGCGACCGCTGACGGCCGCGCCGGTCCGCCGCCCTTCCGGACCGGAAGGGCGGCCCGCCGGGTGGAGCCCGGAGATCGTGCTCAGCGGTCGGACGCGCGGGGCGCGCCCGTCTTCTTGGTGAAGGCGACCAGGTCCTTCCAGGTGCCCCGGAAGCCGTTCTGGTCGCCGGGGAAGCGGCCGGCGTCGTCGTACTGCCAGACGGCGGCCTTCTTCCAGCCGCCGGGCAGGGGAGCGGGACTCTTGGACCGCCAGCGGGCCATCCAGAGCGGGTTCGCGGCGAGGGACCGGTCGTTCCCGGTGCAGTCCCGCCACCAGTAGGCGTTGGTGTAGATCAGCGGACGCCGGCCGGTGCGGTCGCGGTAGCGGGCGGTGAAGGCGCCGATCCACGCGACCATGGCCTTTTTGGAGAGCCCGTAACAGGCGTCGCGGCCGTACGGGTTGTTCTCGATGTCGAGGGCTCCGGGCAGGGTGCGGCCATTGGTCGACCATCTGCCGCCGTGGGCGAGGAAGTAGTCGGCCTGCGCCCTTCCACCGGACGCCGCTGGAAGGGCGAAATGGTAGGCGCCATGAACCATTCCGGCCTTATATGAGCCGTCGTACTGTTGCTGGAAATATGGGTTTTTGTACCCTTTTCCCTCGGTCGCCTTGGCGATGGCGAACCGGGCGCCGAGCGCGCGGGCGGCCTTCCAGCCGACCTTGCCCTGCCAGCTACTGATGTCCATCCCGCCCAGATGGCCTGCGGGGACCTTGGCGGTCCCGGCGAGCCGGGACCGCTGGGAGCGGGGGGAGCGGGACTGCCCGACCCCGGCGTAGGCCTGGCCGGGACGCAGGTCCCCGCGCGGGCTCGTGCCGGACCCGGGGGCGGCCTCGGCGCCGGGGACGAGGGCCGTCGCGGCGGTCATCACCGTGACGCCGGACAGGGCGAGCGCGACATTTCTCGATCGGATCAACATACCTCCCTGGGTGGCGGAATAGGGATGATCCTTTATCTCTGTATTGTCGTTTTGCGTCCGGCCACACGGTATTTCGCGGAAAAAGTATGGTAAAGAAATCCTGAATCGCCTGCGAGTCGTCGGGGTCTGTGAATGGCGGAACGCCCGTGCCGCGTGCAGGCGGACGGGCGCTCAGCCGGGCAGGGGGTCAGGCGGACGGAAGTGCGTGTGGGGCGCCGGGTGCGCCGCCGGTGACCGGCCGGCTCAGGGGGCGACCTCGCCGACCGAGACGCGGACCGCGTGCAGCGCGGCGGTGATCTCGGCCGCCTGTGCGGCGGTGAGGTCGGGCAGGCCGAACTCGGTTCCGTGCAGCGCCGCGGTCGCCTGCTCGGCCAGCTCGCGTCCCGCCGGGGTGAGGGTGGCGAGGACGACGCGGCGGTCGTCCGGCGAGGGGCGGCGGCCGACCAGCCCGCGCCGCTCCAGCCGGCCGATCACATTGGTCACCGACGCCGGATGGACCATCAGGCGGACGCCCATCTTGCCCATCGGCAGCGTGCCGGTGCGGGCGAAGGCGAGCAGCCGGAGCGCCTCGTAGGCGGCGAAGGTCAGCCCGTACGGCTTGAGCACGGCCTCGATCCGGCTCAGCAGGAGCTGCTGCGCGCGCATCACCGAGGTGACGGCCGCCATGTGGTCGGCGTGCTCGGGCCACCGGGCGCTCCACTGTCGCCGCGCCTCGGCGATCGGGTCGAGGGCGTCGGGGGGCTCGGGGGGCTCGGAGGGGGCGGGGGAGGAGGGGCCGGGCACCGCCCCACCGTACTGGTGGCCCTTGACCGGGTCGCGCATGGGAAAGTATTTTAGCTTCCAAATATTGGAAGTCCAAGAATCTGGAGGTGGCCAGTGACGCGCCAGGACGAGGGGACGCTGCACGCGCCGGTGCACCCGGTCCGGTTCGTGACGGCGGCGGCCCTGTTCGACGGGCATGACGCGGCCATCAACATCATGCGGCGGATCCTCCAGTCGCAGGGCGCCGAGGTGGTCCACCTCGGGCACGACCGCTCCG
Organism: Actinomadura xylanilytica; assembly: GCF_030283145.1. Classification (GTDB taxonomy): domain Bacteria; phylum Actinomycetota; class Actinomycetes; order Streptosporangiales; family Streptosporangiaceae; genus Spirillospora; species Spirillospora xylanilytica. The sequence continues at coordinate 757,010 of NZ_JASNWE010000005.1, read as the reverse complement.
TCCGCCAGGTCGTCGACGCGGTGCTGGAGGAGGACGCCCAGGGCGTGGCGGTCAGCTCCTACCAGGGCGGGCACGTGGAGTACTTCGAGTACCTCGCGCGCGCCCTCGAGGAGGCCGGGGCCGGGCACGTGCGGGTCTTCGGCGGCGGCGGCGGCGTGATCGTCGACGCGGAGATCGAGCGGCTCGCGGCGGCCGGCGTGCGGATCTTCTCGCCCGAGGACGGCCAGCGGCTCGGCCTGCCCGGCATGATCAACGAGCTGGTCCGCGACTGCGACGTGGACCTGGCCGCCGAGCCCGCCCCGGCCGACGCGGTCGTGGCGGGGGAGCGGCCCGCGCTGGCCCGCGCGATCACCGCGCTCCAGGCCGGCCGGCTGCCGGCCGCCGACCGCCGGGTGCTGGCGCGGGCCGCCGCCGGACGCCGCGTCCCGGTGCTCGGCATCACCGGCACCGGCGGGTCGGGCAAGTCCTCGCTCACCGACGAGCTGGTCCGGCGGCTGCGGGCCGACCAGCAGGACAAGCTGCGCGTCGCGATCCTGGCGGTCGACCCGACCCGGCGGCGCGGCGGCGGCGCCCTGCTCGGCGACCGGATCCGGATGAACGCGCTGGACGGCGACCACGGATTCTTCCGGTCGCTGGCCACCCGGGGCGCCCGCGAGCTGCCCGAGGGCATCGAGGACATCGTGACGGCCTGCAAGGCCGCCGGCTACGACCTGGTGATCCTGGAGACGCCCGGCATCGGGCAGGGCGACGCGGCGATCGTGCCCCTGGTCGACGTCTCGCTGTACGTGATGACGCCCGAGTTCGGCGCCGCGTCGCAGCTGGAGAAGATCGACATGCTGGACTTCGCCGACGTGGTCGCGATCAACAAGTTCGAGCGGCGCGGCGCCGCCGACGCGCTGCGCGACGTGTCCCGGCAGCTCGTCCGCAACCGGGAGGCGTTCGGCTCGGGGCCCGGCGACATGCCCGTCTTCGGCACCAGCGCCGCCACGTTCAACGACGACGGCGTCACCGCGCTCTACCAGCACCTCACCGGCCTGCTCGCCGGGCACGGCCTGCCGCTGGAGCCGGGGACGCTGCCCGAGGCCGGCACCAAGACCTCCACGAGCGTGGCGCAGATCGTCCCGCTCGCCCGGGCCCGGTACCTGTCCGACATCGCCGAGACGGTGCGCGGCTACCACGCCGAGACCGCCGCGCAGGCCGAGGCCGTACGGCGCGTGCAGCGCCTGGACGCGGTGCGCGCCGAGCTGTCGGAGGCGGGCGCCGAGGAGGTCGCGGGACTCCTGGAGAAGGCCCGCCGCGAGGTCGGGCGGGAGAACGCGGCCCTGATCGAGGGCTGGCCCGCCGTCGCCGAGTCGTACTCCGGCGACGAGCAGGTGGTGCGCGTCCGCGACAAGGAGCTGCACACCACGCTCGCGCGCGAGTCGCTGTCGGGGAGCCGCATCCCGCGCGTCGCCCTGCCCCGCTACACCGACCACGGCGAGCTCCTGCGGTTCCTGCGCGCGGAGAACCTGCCCGGACGCTTCCCGTTCACCGGCGGGGTGTTCGCGTTCAAGCGCGACAACGAGGACCCCGCGCGGATGTTCGCCGGGGAGGGCGACCCGTTCCGCACCAACCGGCGCTTCAAGCTCCTGGCGGAGGGCCAGCCCGCGACCCGGCTGTCCACCGCGTTCGACTCGGTCACCCTGTACGGCCGCGACCCGGACGAGCGTCCCGACGTGTACGGCAAGGTCGGCACGTCCGGCGTCTCGATCGCGACGCTCGGCGACATGAAGGCGCTGTACGACGGGTTCGACCTCGCCTCGCCCACCACCTCGGTGTCGATGACGATCAACGGGCCGGCCCCGACGATCCTGGCGTTCTACCTGAACACCGCGATCGACCAGGGCCTGGACGCCTTCCGGGCCGAGCACGGCCGCGAGCCGGACGGCGCGGAGGCCGCCGCCGTCCGGGAACGGGCGCTCACCACGGTGCGCGGCACCGTGCAGGCCGACATCCTCAAGGAGGACCAGGGCCAGAACACCTGCATCTTCTCGACCGAGTTCTCGCTGCGGATGATGGGCGACATCCAGGAGTGGTTCATCGCCGAGGGCGTCCGCAACTTCTACTCGGTGTCGATCTCCGGCTACCACATCGCCGAGGCCGGGGCCAACCCGATCAGCCAGCTCGCCTTCACGCTGGCCAACGGGTTCACCTACGTCGAGTCGTACCTGGCGCGCGGCATGGACGTCGACGACTTCGCGCCCAACCTGTCGTTCTTCTTCTCCAACGGGATGGACCCCGAGTACAACGTGCTCGGCCGCGTCGCCCGCCGCGTCTGGGCGGTGGCGATGCGCGACCGGTACGGCGCCAACGAGCGCAGCCAGAAGCTGAAGTACCACGTGCAGACCTCGGGCCGCTCGCTGCACGCCCAGGAGATGCACTTCAACGACATCCGCACCACGCTCCAGGCGCTCACCGCGATCTACGACAACTGCAACAGCCTGCACACCAACGCCTACGACGAGGCCGTCACCACCCCCTCGGCCGAGTCGGTCCGGCGTGCGCTGGCGATCCAGATGATCATCAACCGGGAGTGGGGCCTGGCGATGAACGAGAACCCGCTCCAGGGCTCGTTCGTCATCGACGAGCTCACCGATCTGGTCGAGGAGGCCGTGCTCGCCGAGTTCGACCGGATCAGCGAGCGCGGCGGGGTGCTCGGCGCGATGGAGACCGGCTACCAGCGCGGCCGGATCCAGGACGAGTCGATGCTGTACGAGCGGCGCAAGCACGACGGGTCGCTGCCGCTCATCGGGGTCAACACCTTCCGCGACCCGGCCGCCGGCCACGGCGAGGCCAAGACCGTCGAGCTCGCCCGCGCCACCGAGGTCGAGAAGCGCTCCCAGCTCGACCGGGTCCGCGCCTTCCAGCAGGAGCACCGCGAGGAGGCCGAGGCCGCGCTCGGGGCGCTCAAGGAGGCGGCCAGGTCCGGCGGGAACGTGTTCGCCGTGCTGATGGACGCCGCGCGGGTGTGCAGCCTCCAGCAGGTCACCGAGGCGTTCTTCGAGGTCGGCGGCCAGTACCGGCGCAACGTGTGAGGGAGCGGGGATGACGGCCGACGACACCGGCGCCCCGGTCCCCGTCCGCGGCCGGGTGCGCCGGGTCGTGTCGCTCGTCCCCTCGCTCACCGAGGCCGTCGCCGTGACCGCGCCGGGCCTGCTCGCCGGGGCGACCGACTGGTGCACCCACCCCGCGGGACTGGACGTCGCCCGGGTCCGCGGCACCAAGAACCCCGACCTCGGCCGCGTCGCCGCCCTCGAACCCGACCTCGTGATCGGCAACACCGAGGAGAACCGCGCGCCCGACATCGAGGCGCTGCGCGCCGCCGGGATCCCGGTGTGGATGACCGAGATCCGCACCGTCGAGGAGGCGCTGGCGTCCCTGCGCCGGATGCTCGTCGAGGGCTGCCGCGTCCCCGCCCCGGCCTGGCTCGCCGACGCCGCCCGCGCCTGGCGGGAGACCGAGCCCTCCGCGCACCGCGCCGCCGTCGTCCCGATCTGGCGGCGCCCCTGGATGGTCGTCGGCCACGGCACCTTCACCGGCGACGTCCTGGCGCGCCTCGGCGTCGGCAACCTCTACGGCGGGCACGCCGAGCGGTACCCCAAGATCCCGCTGGACGAGCTGACGGCGGCGGGCGCCGACCTGGTCGTCCTGCCCGACGAGCCGTACCGCTTCACCGCCGACGACGGCCCCGAGGCGTTCCCCAGCACCGACGCGGCGCTGGTCAGCGGCCGGTACCTCACCTGGTACGGACCGTCCCTGGTGGAGGCGCCCCGCGTGCTCGCCGAGCAGCTCGCCGCCGCCGCACCGCACCGGCCATGACACCGCGGACGGCGCACCAGCCGTGACCCCCGGACCCCGGCGACGACCACCGCGGACGGCAGCGCGGCGCCGCTGAGCGCGCCGCGCCGGGGCTCAGACGCCGAGCTGCTTGGCGATGATGGTCTTGAGGACCTCGCTGGTGCCGCCGTAGATCCGGGTGACGCGGGCGTCGGTGTACAGGCGGGCGATCGGGTACTCCAGGATGTAGCCGTAGCCGCCGTGGAGCTGGAGGCACTTGTCGACGACGCGGGCCTGCACCTCGGTGCAGAACAGCTTGGTCTTGGCCGCGTCGGCGGGCGTCAGCTCGCCGAGGTCGTGCGCCTCCATCGCGCGGTCGGCCATCGAGCGGGCGGCCTCCACCTCGGTGTCGCACTCGGCGAGCACGAACTTGGTGTTCTGGAACGAGGCGACGCTCTTGCCGAAGACCGTGCGGTCCTTGACGTAGGCGGTGGCGAACTCCACCGCGGCGGCGGCCGAGGCGTAGGACTGGACGGCGATCGCGAGCCGCTCCTCGGCCAGGTTGTGCGCCAGGTACTCGAACCCGCGGCCCTCCTCGCCGAGCAGGTCCTCCACCGGCACCCGCACGTCGGTGAACGACAGCTCGGCGGTGTCGGAGGTGCGCAGCCCGATCTTCTGGAGCTTGCGGCCGACCTGGTAGCCCTCGCTCTTGGTGTCGACGCAGAGGATCGACAGCCCGGCACGGCGGTTCTCCGGCGTCGCGGGGGACGTGCGGGCGACCACCAGCACCATGTCGGCGAGCACGCCGCCGGTGATGAAGGTCTTGGCCCCGTTCAGGACGTAGTGGTCGCCGTCCAGCTTCGCGGTGGTCTGCATCCCGGCGAGGTCGGAGCCGGTGCCGGGCTCGGTCATCGCGATCGCGGTCATCATGTCGCCGGACATGAAGGGCGGCAGCCACCGCTTCTTCTGCTCCTCGCTGCCGTACTGGAGCAGGTAGGGCAGGACGAGGTTCACGTGCACGGTGGTGGAGCCGAAGTTCACCGCGGCGCGGGCGGTCTCCTCGGAGATCACCGCGGCGTACTTGAAGCTGTCCTCGCCCGCCCCGCCGTACTCCTCGGGCACGGTGATGCCGAAGACGCCCAGCTCGCCGAGCTTGTTGTAGAAGTCCCGGGGCGGGTGGCCGGCCTCCTCCCAGTCGGGGAAGACGGGCACGACCTCGGCCGCGATGAAGTCGCGGATCGTCGCTCGGAACGCCTCATGGTCCTCGTTGAACACGGTACGGCGCACGGCCTGCCCCTCTCCCACACGATCAGCCGGACGGCTGACGGAACGTCACAGCATCTTCGAATCTGATTCTAGAACCATCGGCGGGCCGGGCGGTGCGGAGGGAGATCGGTGGCGGGGGAGCGGGCCGCCCGCCTGGGCCCACGCGTTCCTCATACCCGAACATGATGATCTGCACCGGGCGGTTCGGGGCGCCCCCCTGCGCGGCGGGTCCGGTTCCCGGCCGGGCCGGGCCTCGCCCGACGGCGGCGACGGCCGTTTTGGTGCCTGGCCGGAGCAGGCCAGAGTTGGGCCTTGCGTTCTATGCCCGGTACGACGATCCGTGCCGCGCGCTTTCAAAAGGGGGCAACGGGGAGTTCGCCGGAAGATCCCGGACATGAAAAGCGGCGCCGGGTGGATACGGGGGCAATCCACCCGGCGCCGCATCATCGGTGTTCCGACGGGGGCCCGGAACACCGGCACGGGCGCTCCGACGGGGGATCAGAGCGCCGGTACAAATCGTACACCGAAACCCCCCGCTGTTAGTCAAGAGAATGTCACGACCCGATTTCCGGCCGCTGTCCGGAAACGGGCTTGTGTTGCGGCCCGCCGGCGTCCTGGAAGCGCGCCCGCGCCTGCGGTTCGCGCCCCCCGTTCGCCACGACCACGGCGATGTAGGGCAGGAACAGCGCGCCCAGCACCAGGACTCCGACCGCCCAGAACGGGGCGCCCGCCATGCCGCTCACAACCGCGCCGACGAAACAGCCCGTGCGGATGGCCATGGACATCAGATAGCGCCGCTGCCGGTGCCCGATGTCCTCGGAGATCGGGCGGGGCGCGTCGGTGACCGTGTAGACCTCGGGCCCCCGATGTGGATTGACCTTCACGTTTCCACGGTAAGCCCATGGAGTCCGGCACGCGACACCAGGTTGGGCAACGACTGGGGAAGGAGTGACATGACCGATCGCACGTACCGGGTGACCGAGATCGTGGGGACCTCTCCCGACTCGATGGAGGAGGCCGTCCGCAACGGGGTCCGGCGCGCCTCGCGCACCCTCAGGCACCTGGACTGGTTCGAGATCACCCAGGTCCGCGGCCAGATCGCCGACGGGGAGGTGGCGCACTTCCAGGTGGGGATGAAGGTCGGCTTCCGCCTGGAGGACGACTGAGCGCCCCGCGGAGCCCAGGACGCGGGCCCGGGGACCCGCGGGCCGCCCGAGGGCGGTCCCGCGGCCCCGGCCCGCCTCAGGACGCCTTCGAGACCGTCGACATGTTGAAGTCGGCCACCCGCAGCGCCGGCATCGCCGCCCGGGTGAAGTAGTCCGACCACTCGCGCGGCAGGGTCGGCCCGGTCGCGCCGACCTCGGTGAGCCGCGACAGCAGGTCCACCGGGCTCTCGTTGAACCGGAAGTTGTTGACCGCCCCCACCACCTCGCCGTCCTCGACGAGGTAGACCCCGTCGCGGGTGAGGCCGGTGAGCAGCAGCCGCTGCGAGTCGACCTCCCGGATGTACCACAGGCAGGTCAGCAGCAGCCCGCGCCCGGTGCGCGCGACCATGTCGTCCAGCGTGGCGCCGCCTCCCGGCCCGGTCATCGAGAGGTTGTCGACCGCCGGGGTGAGCGGCAGCCCGGTGCGCCCCGCCGAATGCCGCGTCTGGGCGAGCGAGGTGAGGGTGCCGCCGGAGATCCAGTCGGTGGCGCCCAGGCCGACGCCGTTGTCGAACACCGACGACTCGCGGCTGGACGAGTGCGCCACCACAAACGGCGCGCACTCCAGCCCCGCCGCGCGCGGGTCGCTGGTCAGCGACACCGGCAGGCTCGCCAGCTTCTCCCCGACCCGGGTGCCGCCGCCCGGCGCGCTGAACACCGTCCGGCCGTCCTGGGCGTCCTGCGCCCCCGCCGACCAGTACAGGTAGATCATCAGGTCGGCGACCGCGCTCGGCGGCAGCAGCGTCTCGTACCGCCCGGCGGGCAGGTCGATCCGGCGCTCGCCCCAGTCGAGCCGCCGCGCCAGGCCCGCGGTGAGCCCCGGCACGTCCACGTCGGTGAAGTCGCGGGTGCCGACCCCCGTCCACGCCGACCCGCCCGACCCCTTGGCGTTCAGCTCCAGCAGCCCGGTCGGCTGGTCGTGGCGCAGCCGCAGCCCCGCCGAGTTGCCCATGAACGTCGAGGTCAGCGTGTGGTTGGCGAACCCGTACAGCCGGTCGCCGCGCGCCTCGGCCGCGCCGAACGCCGCGCCGAGCGCCGGCGCGAGCTCGCCGAACACCCCGATGCCCGTCTCGCCCGGCGGATCGTCCCACCCCCGCTCCCCCGACCCGTCGCCCGCGACCAGCGGCGCCGCGTCCTCGGACGCCCCGTTGCCCGCCGCGTCGGCCTCGGCGGCCCGGACCAGCTCCTCGATCCCGTCCGCGCCCACGGCCGCCCGCGACACCACCCCCGCCGCGACGCCCCCGCCGGTCTCCCGCAGCGCGATCACGGTCAGCCGGTTCGACCGCGTGACCCCGTTGGTGGTCAGCGTGTTCCCTGCCCACCGCAGATTGGCGCCCCCCGACTCCTCGGCGATGACGATGCAGTCGTCCGCCCGCGACAGCCCCAGCGCCCGCTCCACCGCCTCCTGCGGCTTGATCACGCTCACAGTGCTCCCCGCTCACCTGCGGCGCGCTTTTCCGCACGCGCTTCCCTCGTCACGTGCTCGCTCCTTCGTCGCTGCGCGCGTTCGTCGGTCCAGCGCGCGCGGCGCGCCTCAGGCTCGCTCTGTGCTCTCCGCTCACCTGCGGCGCGCTGGTTCGCACGCGCTTCCCTCGTCACGTGCTCGCTCCTTCGTCGCTGCGCGCGTTCCTCGGTCCAGCGCGCGCGGCGCGCCTTGGCCACGCTCACTGGCCGGCCTCCTTCAGGGCGTTGAGGATGTTGACCCCGCGGAACAGCGCGGAGGGGCAGCCGTGGCTGACCGGGGCGACCTGGCCCGGCTGGCCCTTGCCGCAGTTGAACGCGCCGCCCAGGACGTAGGTCTGCGGGCCGCCGACCGCCTCCATGGAGTTCCAGAAGTCGGTGGTGGTCGCCTGGTAGGCGACGTCGCGGAGCTGGCCGGCCAGGCGGCCGTTCTCGATCCGGTAGAAGCGCTGCCCGGTGAACTGGAAGTTGTACCGCTGCATGTCGATCGACCAGCTCTTGTCGCCCACGACGTAGATGCCGCGGTCGATCCCGGCGATCAGCTCATCGGTGCCCGGCCCGTCCGGGTCGGGCCGGAGCGACACGTTCGCCATCCGCTGGATCGGCATGCTCGCCGACGAGTCGGCGAACGCGCAGCCGTTGGAGCGCTCGGCGCCGGTGAGGCGGGCGATGCGGCGGTCGGTCTGGTAGCCGGTGAACAGGCCGCCCGAGACGATGTCGAACGACTGGGCCCGCACGCCCTCGTCGTCGTAGCCGATGGTGGCCAGCCCGTGCTCGGCGGTGCGGTCGCCGGTGATGTTCATGACCGGCGACCCGTACCGGAGGTTCCCGAGCTTGTCGGGGGTGGCGAACGAGGTGCCCGCGTAGGCGGCCTCGTACCCGAGCGCCCGGTCGAGCTCGGTGGCGTGCCCGATCGACTCGTGGATGGTCAGCCACAGGTTGGACGGGTCGACGACCAGGTCGTACACGCCGGCGTCGACCGACGGCGCGGCCAGCTTCTCGGCGAGCAGGCCGGGGATGCGGGCGAGCTCGCCGTCCCAGTCCCAGTGCGCGCCGGTCAGCCACTCGAAGCCCCGCCCGGCCGGCGGGGCGAGGGTCCGCATGGTGTCGACGACGCCGTCGCCGATGCCGACGGCGTTGACCACCGGATGCAGGCGGACCCGCTGCTGGGTGGTGACGTTGCCGGCCAGGTCGGCGAAGAACTTGTTCTCCTTGACCTGGAGCAGGGTGGCGTCGACGTGGTCGACATGGGCGTCGCCGAGCAGCCGGCGGCTCCAGTCGGCCAGCAGCGCGACCTTGTCGGTCGTCGGCACCTCGAACGGGTCGGTCTCGTACGACGAGACCCAGGTCCGCTCGCCGTGCACGGGTTCCGGGGCCAGCTGAATGGGCTCGCGGTTGACGGGGGAGGCGACCGCGGCGACCTCGACGGCCTGCGCGGCCACCCGGGCGGCGCCGTCCGGGGTGAGGTCGATGCCGGCGGCGAAGCCCCAGGTGCCGTCCTTGACGACCCGGACCGACAGGCCCAAGTCGTCGGCGTCCAGGGCGGTCTCCAGGGCGGCGTCCTGTAGTCGGAGGGTCTGGCTCCGGATGCGCTCCAGGCGGAAGTCGGCGTGCTCGGCGCCCAGCTCCCGGGCCCGGCTCAGCGCCGCGTCGGCCAGCGCGCGCAGCGGCAGCGCGGTGAAGGCGGGATCGATGTCATGCACTCTCCGCAACCTACTCCGTCCGCCCCGGAGGCGCTCCGAACAAAGCGAGGAGAGGGGATCTTGTCGGTTCGGTACATCTCCATACCGCCGGGGGACCGATAATCTCGGTCGCTGTTGTGATGGAACGACACACCGCAGCTCAGCTGGGGGAACCCCCGGCGGACACAGCTAATGGAGGGGTACGACACATGAGTCGCTCTGTCCTCGTGACCGGCGGTAACCGGGGCATCGGTCTGGCCATCGCCCGCGAGCTGGCCGCCGCCGGCGACGCGGTGGCCGTGACCTACCGCTCCGGCGAGCCCCCCGCGGGCCTGTTCGGGGTGCGCTGCGACGTGACCAGCATGGAGGACGTCGACGCGGCGTTCGCCAAGGTCGAGGCGGAGCAGGGCCCCGTCGAGGTCGTGGTGGCCAACGCCGGGATCACCAAGGACACGCTCCTGGCGATCATGAGCGAGGACACCTTCACCTCCGTGCTCGACACCAACCTGACCGGCGCGTTCCGCGTCGCCAAGCGCGGCGTGAAGGGCATGATGCGCAAGCGCAGCGGACGCATCGTGCTGGTCTCGTCGGTGGTCGGGCTGCTCGGCTCGCCGGGCCAGGCGAACTACGCCGCGTCCAAGGCGGGCATGGTCGGCCTGGCCCGGTCGCTGGCCCGCGAGCTCGGGTCGCGCAACATCACCGTCAACGTGGTCGCTCCCGGGTTCGTCGACACCGACATGACCCAGGCGCTGACCGAGGAGCAGCAGAAGGGGATCACCGCCGCGATCCCGCTCGGCCGGATGGCGCAGCCGGAGGAGGTCGCCAAGGCGGTGGCCTTCGTGGCGGGAGTGGACGCGGGCTACATTACCGGGGCCGTGATCCCCGTCGACGGCGGACTCGGAATGGGGCACTGAACGACATGGGAATCCTCGAAGGCAAGCGCATCCTGGTCACCGGTGTCCTCACCGACGCCTCCATCGGCTTCCACGTCGCGCGGGTCGCGCAGGAGCAGGGCGCCGAGGTGGTCCTCACCGCGTTCCCGCGGCCGACGCTGACGCAGCGGACCGCCAAGCGGCTGCCGTCCGGCCCCGACTCCCCGCCCCCGGTCGTCGAGCTGGACGTGACCGACGCCGAGCAGCTCGCCGGGCTGGAGGGCGCGCTGCGCGGGCACGGCATCGACCGGCTCGACGGCGTCATGCACGCCATCGCGTTCGCGCCGCAGACCGCGCTCGGCGGCAACTTCCTGGAGACCGAGTGGGAGGACGTGGCGACCGCCGTGCACGCCTCGGCGTTCTCGCTCAAGTCGCTGACCATGGCCTGCCTGCCGCTGATGACGGAGGGCGGGTCGGTGGTCGGGCTCGACTTCGACGCGTCCAAGGCGTGGCCGGTGTACGACTGGATGGGCGTGGCCAAGGCCGGCCTGGAGTCGTGCTCGCGCTACCTGGCCAAGTACCTCGGCCCGAAGGGCATCCGGGTCAACCTGGTCGCCGCGGGCCCGCTCGCCACGATGGCCGCCAAGAGCATCCCCGGGTTCGAGGGGATGACCGAGCTGTGGCCGCAGGTGGCCCCGCTCGGCTGGGACATCAAGGACAGCGAGCCGACCGCGCGGGCGTGCGCGGCGCTGCTGTCGGACTGGTTCCCCGCGACGACGGGCGAGATCGTCCACGTGGACGGCGGGCTGCACGCCGTCGGCGCCGGGTCCGCCGAGACGGCCGGGTAGCGGACGCCAGGCAGGCAGGCGGGCAGCGCGCGGCGCGGCTCACGGCGAGGCCCCTCCCCACAGCTTCCGGGGGAGGGGCCTCGCCGTTGCCGTGCGGTCAGAACACGCGGCGCCGGCGGCGTCCGATCACGCTGAGGTTGAGCGCGCCCACGGCGCCCGCCGCGCCCGCGGCGGCGGCGACCCACACCGTACGGTCGTCGTCGCGCGGGGAGGCCGCCACGGCCGAGATGAGGCGCGCCTGCGGCGCGGTGCCGCCGGCGCCCGTCCCGGCCGGGGGCGGGTAGCCGCGCGGGGCGGCCGCGACCTCGGGCGTCGGCAGGACGCCGGGCAGCCCGGAGCCGGCCTCGGGGGCCGTGCCGGGGGAGTAGGGCCGCAGCCCGCTCGGGGCGCTCTGCGCGCTGGCCCCGCCGCCGGACGGCACGCCCCCGGACGGCGTGGACGGGCGGGACGGCGTGCGCGCCGGGGTGCGCTTCTTGACCTTCTTGCCCACCGAGGTGCTCTTCGGCTTCCCGGCGGGCGACTTCTGTGGGGACTTCTGCGGGGGCTTCGGGGTGAGGCTCTCGCGCATGTTGCCGAGCTGGCACTTCCAGTTCTCGATCGTGCTGGCGGGGTCGGTGCCCTTCTTGCACGGCTTCTGCCCGCTCGTGCCCGCCGTACCCGCGGACGCCGCCGGAGCGCCGAGGAACAGCAGCACCAGGGCGCCCGCCGAGACCGTCGTCGCCGAGCCGAGCCGCCTGAAGCGTCGTCGCTGGGGCATGTCACTCCTCAAATGCCGGATGCAGTTGTCGACATGCCGTCCAGCGATCTTGGGACGGCATGGTCACGGTCACGCTCGCGCCCTCGGCATCGATCGTGCCTCACGCGGCGTCACGGGTAAACATCGGCACCGGGATTTCTCACGGCACCACCAGCCTCGCCAGCCTGGTGCGGCGCGCGGGGGCGCCCGTCTCCCGCACGGCGCGGGCGAGCGCGGGACCGGCCGCCTGCACCACCGACAGGTGCCGGCGCGCCATCCCGAACGCGGCCGAGACGGCCGGCCGCGACAGCGCGGCGCCCGCGCCGTCCTCGGACATGACCGCCACCACCGCGGCCGGCCGGGTGCCCCGCCCCAGCCACACCGGGACGGCCCAGCCGTGCCGCAGCCCGGACGCGTCGGAGGCCGCCACGGTGACCGGCCCGCCGGCGAACTCGATCTCCAGGCCGTCCGGGCCCGCGCCGGTGACGACGCCGATCTCGCCCGCCGCGGCCTGCCGGAGCGGCGCGGCGACGACCACCCGGTCGCCCGGGTCCAGCCCGCCGTACGCGCCGGGGCCCGGGTTCAGCCGCGCCTTGAGCGCGGCGTTGAGCGCCGTGGCGCCCGCCTCGCCGCCGGCCGCCGGGGCCACCACCTGGATCTCCTCCAGGGGGACGCCGAGGGCCCGGGGGATCGAGTCGGTCACCAGCTGCACGGCCCGGTGCACCGCCTCCCCGGCGCTCGCGGCGGGGACGATCACGACCTCCTTGCCCGGAGCCTCGACGGCGACGAGGTCGCCCGCGCGCACCGCGGCCGTCAGTGTGCCGAGGGGGCCGCCGGACGGCGCGGCGTCCAGCTCGATGACCGGGACCGTCTCGGAGTCCTCCAGGTCGCCGAGGGGGCGGCCGGGACCGGCGGGCGGCAGCGCGCCGGGCTCGCCGCCCAGCATCAGGTGGGTGCCGTCGGCGCAGGCCTCCACCAGCACCGCGCACAGCTCCACGTCGAGCCCGGCGGCGTCCGGAAGCACCACCAGGTCGAGCTCGAACGGACGCTGCTCGCCCCGCCCGAACACGATCGTGCCCGGCGCCGCCGAGGGATCGTCCTGCGGCTCCAGCAGCCGGTGCAGCGAGGTCACCACGACGCCCGCGTCCGCGCCCGCGGTGCCTCGGTCCGCTGCGCCCTCATCCGTTGCGCTCGCGTCCGTTGCGCTCGCGTCCGTTGCGCTCGCGTCCGGGGCGCCGTCGCCGTCCCCGCCGCGCCCCGCCGCGCTCACCTGGGCGGCGAGGACGGCGGCGGCACGCTCGGTCGGGGCGACGACGGCGGCGCGGAGCCCCGCGCCGGCCGCGGCCTCCGCGATGTACACGGCGGTGCGCTCCACGTCGCCGGGCGCGCCGCGCAGGACGCTCACCCCGGTGCGCAGCGCGGCCGTCAGGGCCAGCGAGCGGTCCTCGGACAGCCCGGCCCGCAGCTCCTTGACCGCCGCGTCGTCCAGCAGCGGCGCCGCGGTGAACGTCAGCCGCTGGAACCCCTCGGCCGCGGCCTCCTCGGCCAGCGCCCACCGGGCCAGGCCGAGCGTCTCCTCGGGCTCGGGCGGCTCGGCGTCCTCGTCCTCGTCCTCGTCGAAGCCGGCCTCGTCAAAGGAGGGCTCCTCGGTGAGCGCCAGCGCCTCGCCCTCGTTCAGCGCGTCCTCGACGGCCCGGCGCGGGTCGGCCGCCCGGATGCGCTCGAGCGCGGCCACCACGTCGGCGGCCGGCGTCACGGTGTGCCCGTCGCGGGCGGCGCCGGTCAGGACGTGCAGCGCGAGCGCCCTGCCCCGGCGCGGGTCGTCCGGGCGGGCGTCCTCCCCCAGCAGCCGGCGGGCGAAGTGGTCGGCCTGCCGGGGCTGCACCCCGGGCACCTTCAGCAGCCGCCAGGGATCGGCGCGCAGCCGTCCGGCCGCGTCCGGGCCGAGCCGTGCCGCGGTGCGGGCGGTGAAGGACGCGGGCACGCCGGCCGAGGCGAGCAGCTCGCCGAGCCGGGCGGTCGCCGCCCCGGCTCGGGGGGCCGGCGGCGCGGGGGCGTCGGGCGCGTCGGTGGGGTCGGTCTGGGCGTCGTTTGAGTCGGTCACGTGCTTCCCGTACGGCTTGGTCAGGTCTGGCGGTGCGGACCGTCCTGAGCGTGCCATGGACGGCCGGGACGGTCACGGATGGGCGGAGGACATGTCGGAGACGTCGTCGAGCGCGGCCCTGATCTCGTTCGGCAGGGTGAGATCCTCGCTCTCCAGGGCCTGGACGAGCTGCGCCGCCGTCCGCGCGCCGACGATCGGCGCGGCGACGCCGGGACGGTCGCGGACCCAGCCGAGCGCCACGCTGAGCGGGGACACCCCGAGGCCCTCGGCGGCGGTCACCACCGACTCCACGATGCGCCCGCACTCCTCGTCGAGGTAGGGCTGGACGAACTCGGCGAAGTGCGGCGCGGCGGCGCGCGAACCGGCCGGGATGCCGGTGCGGTACTTGCCGGTGAGCACCCCGCGGCCGAGCGGCGACCACGGCAGCAGCCCGGCCCCGGCGTCCAGCACGGCCGGGACCACCTCGCGCTCGATGTCGCGGCGCAGCAGCGAGTACTCCAGCTGCGCGGACACCACCGGTGCGCGGCCCGGCCAGGCACGCTGCCAGGCCGCGGCCTTGGCGACCTGCCAGCCCGCGTAGTTGGACACCCCCACGTACCGGGTCCGGCCGGAGGCGATCGCCTCGTCCAGCGCCGACAGGGTCTCCTCCAGCGGCGTCGCCGGGTCGTAGACGTGGAGCTGCCACAGGTCGACGTGCTCCAGGCCCAGCCGGTCGAGCGAGGCGTCCAGCGCGCCGAGCAGGTGCCGCCGGGAGGCGTCGTAGCGGCCGTTGGGACGGATCGCGGCCTTGGTCGCGACGACGAGGTCGTCCCGGTCCACCAGCTCGCGCAGCAGCGCGCCGAGGATCCGCTCGCTGTCGCCGTCGCTGTAGACGTCGGCGGTGTCGACCAGGGTGCCCCCGGCGTCCACGAACGCGGTCAGCTGCGCGGCGGCCTCGGCGGGCTCGGTGTCCTGTCCCCAGGTCATGGTGCCGAGGCCCAGCCGGGACACCATGAGCCCGCTCCGCCCGAGGTGACGCTCCTTCATGAGGGCTCACAGTAGCGTTCCGCGAGAGCGGACCCACCCGGCCCTCACGCCCCGCCCGCGTCCGAGGGCCGGACGCGGGCTCCGAAGGTGGCCGGGGGGTGAGCGACGGATGACGGTCGGCCGACACCCTCATGGAGCCCCGTGACGTCGCCGCAGGTCAAAGGGGTGCGCCTGCGGCCTCACCGGCACGCGGCCCGGACCGGAGCGTCCCGCCGGAGTTACTCTTCGTAGATCGCCGTGCGACGCCGCCCGGCCCGTCCGTGAGGGGACCTCCGCCTGTGAACGTCGTGGAAGCGGCCGTGCTCGGGGCCGTCCAGGGGCTCACCGAGTTCCTGCCCATCTCCAGCTCGGGCCACCTGCTCTTCGTGCCCAGGCTCCTCGGCTGGGACGACCCGGGGGCGCCGTTCAGCGCGGTCATCCAGCTCGGCACGATCGCGGCGGTGCTGCTCTACTTCTGGAGCGACCTGGTCCGGATCCTCACCACCTGGACCCGGAGCCTCTGGACCCCCGGGCTGCGGAGTCATCAGGACGCCCGGATGGGCTGGTACATCGGGCTCGGTACCGTCCCGGTCGCCGTCGTCGGGCTGGCCTCCAAGTCGTTCATCGAGGGCGCGGCCCGCAACCTGTGGCTCAACGCCACCACGCTGATCGTGATGGGCCTGCTGCTCATGGTCGCCGAGTGGGCCGGACGGAGGCAGCGCGGCGTCGCCGACCTGAACCTGCGGGACGGCCTGATCATCGGCGGGTTCCAGACGCTGGCGCTGATCCCCGGCTCCTCCCGGTCGGGTTCCACTCTGACCGGGGCGCTGTTCCTCGGCTACACGCGCGAGGCCGCGGCCCGCTACTCCTTCCTGCTCTCGGTCCCCGCCGTGGTGCTGTCGGGTGGGTTCGAGATGCGGCACGCGGCGGGCGGTGGGCTCCAGATCCTCCCCGCGGCGATCGCGACCCTGGTCTCGTTCGTCGTCGGGTACGCCTGCATCGCGTGGCTGCTCAGGTTCCTGACCAAGCACTCGACGATGGTCTTCGTCTACTACCGGGTGGCCCTCGGCGGCGTCCTGCTCGGCCTGCTCGCGGCCGGGGCGATCACCGCCTAGCCGCGGTGAATCAGGCTCCCGTGACAAGCGGTTCGATGTGAATCGCCCGGCGGGCGGGTTCGCCCTCACCTTCTATTGCGGGGGGTGGCCTGCGGGTTAGAGTTCGCAACCATGGCGCCAGAGAACTCTTCGATGCACCCGCCGAAGCCCACTGATGGCGACGGGCAGGGCGGGGAGCCGGTGCTCGGCGCGGCGAGCGCGAACGATCCCGGCTACCGGGCCTCCCTGACGTCGGGGACGGTCCTCGGCCAGATGCGCTCCATGGTGCTGGTGCTCGTGGTGGCGCCGGTGCTGATCCTGGCGATATCGCCGCTCATCGTGCGCGACAGCGGTGACCGGTTCGCCGCCGGGCCCCTGTGGGCCTACCTCCTGCTGCCCGTGGTCGCGGTGGCGACCACGCTGATCGCGATCCGGGTCCCGGGCCCGCTGCGGCCGGGTCCCGGGACGCCCGCCCCCGAGGTGGCGCGCGCGGCCCTGATGCAGTTCCGCCAGTCGTTGCTGCTGCGCTTCGCGCTGAGCGAGGCGGTCATCCTGGTCGGGTTGCTGCTGGCCCTGATCGAGCAGGACGAGCCGCTGTTCGTCCTCGGGTTCGTGCTCGGCTACCCGGCGCTGATCCGGCTGACGCTGCCCACGCGGGGAAACGTGGAGCGCATCCGGCGCCGGCTGGAGGCCAAGGGCGCCGAGTCCCACCTGTGGGCCGCACTGCTCGCCCCGGGCCCGCCGAAGAGATGAACGCCCCGTCCAGGGCCGCTCAGAGCCAGCCGCTCGCGCGGAGGCGGCGGAACAGGGCGGCGCAGACGATCGCGATGACGACCAGGACCAGCGGGTACCCGAGCGTCCAGTCCAGCTCGGGCATGTGCTTGAAGTTCATCCCGTAGATCCCGGCGAACGCGGTCGGCACCGCGATGATCGCCGCCCACGCCGAGATCTTCCGCATGTCCTCGTTCTGCTGCTTGCCCATGAGCGCCAGATGCGCGGTCAGGACGCTGTTGAGTAGCTCGTTGTGCGCGTCGACCTGCCCGTCGACGCGGAGCAGGTGGTCGAGCACGTCGCGGAAGTAGTCGCGGGTGTCGCCGCACTCGCCGACCCGTCCCCGGACGATCTCCTGGAGCACCGGGACCAGGGGGTCCTGCGCGGTGCGGAACTCCAGCACCTCGCGCTTGAGGGAGTAGATGCTCTCGGTGACGTCGGTCCCGCCCGGCCGGAACACGGCCCGCTCCAGCTCGATGATGTCGATCTCGACCTCGCGGGTCACCACGCCGTAGTGGTCGACGACCTCGTCGCAGACCGCGTACAGCACCGAGGCGGGCCCGTACCGGAGCATGCCGGGGTCGTGCTCGAGCCGCGCGCGGACCGGGCCGAGCGGGTTGCCCGCGCCGTGCCGGACGGTCACCACGAAGTCGCCGCCGAGGAAGACCATGATCTCGCCGACCTCGATGTCGGACGTCTCGTCGTGGTAGTCCAGGGTCTTGAGCACGAAGAACAGGGTGTCGTCGTAGCGCTCGAGCTTGGGCCGCTGGTGCGCGGACACCGCGTCCTCGGCGGCGAGCGGGTGCAGGTCGAGCTCGTCGCGGACGAGCTCGAACTCCTCCTCGGTGGGCTCGTGCAGGCCGATCCACACGAAGCACTCGTCCTGGCTCCGGGCGGCCTCGGCGCGGGCGGCGTCGAAGGCGTCGCTGATGTCCCCGTCGATGGTGCGGCGGAGGCCCTTGGAGTAAATGGCCTTGTCGACGATCACAAGACATCATCCTGACGCATCCGGGGAGCATAGAGGACGATCCGCCGCCGTGCCCGCCGCCCGCCCGGTCTCGTAGAGTGCCTGCTGTGACGACGCTTCTGCTGGTTCGGCATGGATTGACCGCGATGACCGGGCCGATGCTGGCCGGGTGGACGCCCCGGCTGGGCCTGGACGAGCGCGGCCGGGCCCAGGTGCGCGCCCTGGCGGACCGGCTGGCCCCGCTGCCGCTGGCCGCCGTGGTGTCCAGCCCGCTGGACCGCTGCCTGGAGACCGCCGAGGCGGTCGCCGCCGGACACGCCGGGCCCGTCGGCGAGATCGAGGTGGACGACCGGTTCGGCGAGGTCCACTACGGCGACTGGACCGGCCGCCCGCTGAAGGAGCTGGCCGAGGAGCCGCTGTGGCGGGTCGTCCAGGCCCATCCGAGCGCCGCCCGCTTCCCCGGCGAGGACGGCGAGTCGCTGGCCGGCGCGCAGCACCGCGCCGTCACCGCGGTCCGTGAGTGGAACGCGCGGATCGCGGCCGAGCACGGCCCGGACGCCGCCTACCTGGTGTGCAGCCACGGCGACATCATCAAGGCCGTCGTCGCCGACGCGCTCGGGCTGCACCTGGACCAGTTCCAGCGCATCCAGGCCGAGCCCGCCTCGCTCACCGTCGTCCGCTACACCGAGCTGCGCCCGTTCGTGGTCCGGCTGAACGACACCGGCGGCGACGTCGCGGGGCTGCTGCCCGCGCCCGGGGCCGACCGTGCCGGGGGAGACGATGACGCGGCCGTCGGCGGCGGCGCGTAGGGTCGGGGCATGCCCGTCATCTCCCATGAACAGCCGGACCGGTTCGTCGCCGGCGTGGTCGGGCGGCCCGGCGACCGCGCCTTCTACCTCCAGGCCCGGTCGGGGCGCCGCATCACCAGCGTCGGCCTCGAGAAGTTCCAGGTCACCCTGCTCGCCGAGCGCCTCGAGGAACTGCTCGACGAGGTGCTGCGCCGCAGCGGCGGCAGCGCCCCGGTGCCCGCGGTCACCCCGTCGGAGCTGAAGGACGAGGGCCCGCTCGACCAGCCGGTCGAGGAGGAGTTCAAGGTCGGCACGATGGCGCTGGCCTGGGACCCCGACGACGAGCACGTGGTGATCGAGGCGCAGGAGGCCGCCGAGGGCGAGTCCGGCGACGCCGAGGTCGGCGACGACGACCCGGCGATCGCGGTGCTGCGGGTGCGGGTCACGGCCGCGCAGGCCCGCGCGTTCGCCGAGCGCGCCCTCCAGGTGGTGGCGGCCGGCCGGCCGCCGTGCCCGCTGTGCGGCCTCCCGCTCGACGCCGTGGGGCATGTGTGCCCGCGCCAGAACGGTTACCTGGGCTGAGATGGCGGTGCGCTGGATCATGGGCCGGGCGGCCGGGAGAATGAGCTCATGACGCAGTCCTCCCGGGATCGCCCCACCGCCGCCGACGTTCCCCCCGAGGCTGCCGCCCCGCCGGCCGGGACCGCCTCGCCGTACGACGTCGAGGCCGCCGAGCGGCTGCTGCTCGGCGGCCGGCTGGAGGTTGAGGGGCGGCTCGTCCAGGCGTCCAACGCCACGCTCTACTGCGCCATCGAGCACGAGGGCGTGCGCGCCGCGTGCGTGTACAAGCCGGTGGCGGGCGAGCGCCCGCTGTGGGACTTCCCCGACGGCACCCTCGCCGAGCGCGAGGTCGCCGCGTACGCGGTGTCGGACGTGATGGGCTGGCGCGTGGTCCCCCCGACGGTGCACCGCGACGGCCCGTACGGCCCCGGCATGGTCCAGCTCTGGGTGGAGCCCGACACGGGCGTCGACCTGGTCGGGCTGTCCCGCTCCGACGACGAGGCCATCCGCCGGATGGCGGTGTTCGACGCGGTGGTCAACAACGCCGACCGCAAGATCGGGCACCTGCTTCCGCCCGGCGACGGGCACGTGTACGGCTGCGACCACGGGGTGTGCTTCTCCGTCGACTACAAGCTGCGCACGGTGCTGTGGCAGTGGCGCGGCAAGCCGCTGAGCGCCGAGGCGCTCGAGGCGCTCGGCCGGGTCGACGCGGGCCTGCGCGGCGGGCCGCTGGCGGAGCGGCTGGCCGGGCTGCTCACCGCCGAGGAGGTCGAGGCCACCCGCCGCAGGGTCGAGCTGATGCTCAAGCATCGCGTCCACCCCTACCCCCCGGAGGACTGGCCGGCCATTCCCTGGCCGCCCCTGTGACCGTCCGGCCGCCCGGCCGCGCCGCCTGACGACCGGAGCACCCCCGCCGCCGCGCGATGCTCGGCGAGATGTTCCAATATGTGCCATGTGTACGGCGATTGTCAGCGTCGACCCGTCAGCCCCGGTTCCCGTCCTGCTCGCGGGCGTGCGGGACGAGTTCATCGCCCGCCCCTGGGAGCCGCCCGGCCGGCACTGGCCGGACCGCCCCGGCCTGGTCGGGGGCCGGGACCTGCGCGCCGGGGGCACCTGGCTCGCGGTCGATCCGGACGCGCCCCGCGCGTCCACCGTGCTCAACGGGCACGGCCGCCTGGCGCCGGAGGCCGGGCGCCGCTCCCGCGGCGGGCTGCCGCTCCGGGTGGCCGCCGAGGGCAAGCTCGGAGAGCTGGAGCTGCCGCGCTTCGACCCGTTCCACCTGATCGGCGCCGAGCCCGACCACGTGCGGTTGTGGAGCTGGGACGGCGAGGAACTGGCCGAGCGGGAGCTCGGCCCCGGGCTGCACATCGTGGTCAACAGCGGTCTGGAGGGCGAGCACCGGGATCCGGCCGCCCCCGAGGACGAGCACATCGCGGCCCGCCTGGAGCACTTCCGTCCTCGCTTCGAGGCCGCCGCGCGCCCCGACCCCGGCCGCGGGGACTCCCCGGCGCGGGCGTGGGACGGCTGGCTCGACCTGCTCGGCGGCGGCGGCGTGCCGCGCGCCGACCGGCGGTCGCTGCTGCCGGTCCTGGACCTCGGCGGCGGCCGGGTCTGGGGCACCACCTCGATCGGCCTCGTCGCGCTGTCGGCGGACGGCGTGCGCTACGACTTCTCCGCCGCCCCCGGGAACCCGGCCGCCTGGACCGTGATCCTCTAAACACGTCCGCCGGAGCGCGACGGGCGATGACCGCCCCGCGCGTCGGAGCCTGCCACCACCTTCTCTTGACTGTCAGTGCTAATTTGACTACCTAGGGCGATATTCGTGTGGGCCGAGACGGCCGCCACGGACGGCGCGCGGATTCGGTCATCAGGCAGACGGGGGAACGCAGATGACAGCAGGAAGACGGGGGGCGGCGGTCGGCGCGGGCTTCGGCGTGGTCGTCCTCGGGCTCGCCGCCTGCGGTGGCGGTGGCGGAGGCGGCGGGAACGGGAACGGCAACGGAGGCGGCGGCACGCTCAAGGTCGTCGGGTCGGCCGACGTCGACCACCTCGACACGTCCAGCGGCTACACCACGGTCAGCAGCGTGCTGACCCGCAACTACGCGCGGACGCTGTTCAGCTTCAAGGGGTCCGACAACTTCGACGAGTCCATCAAGGTGCGGCCGGACGTCGCGAGCGAGATCCCGTCGACCGGCAACGGCGGGCTCAGCGCGGACGGCAAGACCTACACCATCAAGCTGCGCAACGGCGTGCAGTGGAACACGAACCCGGCGCGCGAGGTGATGGCGGCCGACTTCGTCCGCGGGATCAAGCGGGTCTGCAACCCGGCCAAGCCGTCGGGCGGCAAGGCGTACTACAGCGAGACCATCGTCGGGATGGCCGCCTTCTGCAAGGGCTACGCGAAGGTGGACGCCAAGAGCGCCTCCGCACTGGCTGCGTACCAGAACGACACCGCGGTGGCCGGGCTCCAGGCCAAGGACGACAAGACCCTGATCATCAGGCTCAACCGGCCCGCCACCGACCTGACCAACATCCTCGGCATGCAGTTCGCCGCCGCGGCGCCGGCCGAGTACGACAAGTACATTCCCGACAGCCCCGACTTCCGCAAGCACACGATCTCCGACGGGCCGTACCAGATCACCTCGTACACGCCCAACAAGGAGTACATCCTCGACAAGAACCCCACCTGGCGGCAGGACACCGACGACCTGCGGGCGCAGAACCCGAACCGGATCCAGATCACCATGGGGCAGGACTCGCCGGACGTCGTCCAGCAGCAGATGGAGCAGGGCACGGCCGACCTGTCGTGGGACCAGACGGTGCCGACCTCGCGGATCCCGACCCTGAAGTCCAACTCCAACTTCAAGATCATGGACGGGTCGACCAACAACCCGTACCTGGTCTTCAACACCCTCAGCCCCAACAACGGCGGGGCGCTCGGCAAGCCCGCGGTGCGGCAGGCGATCGAGTACGCGATCGACAAGACCGCGCTGATCCAGATCTACGGCGGCCCGGACGTGAGCGAGCCGCTGAACCAGGTCATCCCGCCCCGCAGCGTCGGCCACGAGAAGTTCGACCTCTACCCGACCAGCGGCAACGGCGGCGACCCCGCCAAGTGCAAGCAGCTGCTCACCGCAGCGGGGTACGGCGGCGGGCTGACGCTGAAGTTCCCGTACCGCACCAACAGCAACCACTCGAAGATCGCGCAGTCGGTGCAGGCCAACCTGAAGTCCTGCGGCATCACCGCCAACCCGACGCCCGACACCAACGGGACCTTCTACAACACCACGCTGGTCACGCCGGCCGACGCCAAGGCCGGCAAGTGGGACATCGCCGCGCCCGGCTGGATCCCCGACTGGTACGGCAACAACGGCCGCACCAACATCGTGCCCCTGTTCGACGGACGCCAGTACGGGCCCAACTCCACCGACTACGGCGGCTACGACGATCCCCAGGTCAACGCGCTGATCGACCAGGCGCTGGCGGCCAAGGACGTGGCCGCGGCAGCCCCGCTGTGGGCCCGCGCGGACCGGCGGATCATGCAGGACGCCGCGGTGGTGCCCTTCATGAACCAGAAGTACCCGATCTTCCACTCGTCCCGGGTGAAGAACGCGCTGTACCTGCCGTCCTACCAGGCCTACGACCTCAGCCAGGTCAAGCTCTCCTAGTCGGTCGCGGCCGGCTCGGGCCGGGCGGGCTCGCGCGGCCCGCCCGGCCGGCCCGCCCATCCGGCGGCCGCCGCGGTTCCGGATCCTGACGCGAAGGGGCGTCGATGAGTCTTCTCGAGGTGACCGGCCTCCAGGTCTCCTTCAACACCGCCGACGGCGTGGTGCGCGCGGTGCGCGGCGTCTCGTTCGCCGTGGACCGGGGCCGCACCCTCGGCATCGTCGGCGAGTCCGGCTCGGGCAAGAGCGTCACCGCCCAGACCCTGATGCGGCTGACCCCGGACGCCACGATCCGCGGCACCGCGCTGTTCGAGGGGGCCGACCTGCTCACCGCGGACGGCCGGGCGATGCGCGCGATCCGCGGCGCGGAGATCGCGATGATCTTCCAGGACCCGCTGTCCAGCCTGCACCCGCTGTACAAGGTGGGCTGGCAGATCGAGGAGATGATCAGGGCGCACGAGCCGGCCGCCGGCCGGGCGCAGGCCCGCAAGCGCGCGATCGAGATGCTCGGCCTGGTCGGCATCCCGCAGCCGGCCAGCCGCGTCGACGACTACCCGCACCAGTTCTCCGGCGGGATGCGGCAGCGCGCGATGATCGCGATGGCGCTCGCGCTGAACCCCAAACTGATCATCGCGGACGAGCCGACGACCGCGCTCGACGCGACCGTCCAGGCGCAGATCCTGGACCTGATGCGGCGGCTCCAGGGCGAGTTCGACACCGCGCTCATCATGATCACCCACGATCTGGGGGTGATCGCCGACATGGCCGACGAGGTTCTGGTCATGTACGGCGGCAAGCCCGCCGAGCGGGCCGGGCGCCGCACCCTCTACTACCGCCACCACCACCCCTACACCAAGGGGCTGCTGGAGTCGGTGCCGTCCGCGGCGGGCGAGGGGGGCCGGTTGAAGCCGATCCCGGGCCAGCCGCCCAGCCTGATCAACCTGCCGACCGGGTGCGTGTTCCACCCCCGCTGCCCGTACGTGATGGACCGGTGCCGCACCGACGAGCCGCCCCTGGACCCGGTGGCCGGCGACGACCCCGCGCACCTCTCGGCCTGCTGGCTGCCGCGCACGGCCGCCGGGCGCGGCGAGGAGGCCGAGCGGATCCGCGCCGCGGCCGTCGCGGAGGGCAGGTTCGGGGCACAAGGCGCGGCCGGTGCGGAGGGCGCGGCCGGGGACGGACGGGACGGCGGCCCGCCGGGCCGCGCCGGCGGGGCGAGCGGGGACGGGGGCGGCCGGTGAGCGGGAGGGACGAGGTCCTGGTCTCGGTGGAGGGGGTCTTCAAGCACTTCCCCATCAAGCAGGGGATCGTGTTCAAGAGGGAGATCGCCCGGGTGCACGCCGTCGACGGCGTCGACCTGCGGGTGCACCGGGGCGAGACCCTCGGGATCGTGGGGGAGTCGGGCTGCGGCAAGTCCACGCTCGCCCGCTGCGTCACCGGCCTGCACCCGGTGAGCGCGGGCCGGATCCTGTTCGAGGGCACCGACATCACCCGGCTTTCCAGGGCGGGCCTCAAGGCGTTCCGCCGGGACGTCCAGATGATCTTCCAGGACCCGTACGGGTCGCTGAACCCGCGCCGCCGGGTCGGCTCGATCATCGGCGACCCGTTCGCCGTCCACGGGATCGCGAGCGGCGCCGACCGCAAGAAGCGGGTGCAGGAGCTGATGGAGCTGGTCGGGCTCAACCCCGAGCACTACAACCGGTTCCCGGCCGAGTTCTCGGGCGGGCAGCGGCAGCGCATCGGCGTCG
The DNA here is from genome assembly GCF_030283145.1 of Actinomadura xylanilytica. GTDB lineage: Bacteria > Actinomycetota > Actinomycetes > Streptosporangiales > Streptosporangiaceae > Spirillospora > Spirillospora xylanilytica. Next base: position 732,421 of record NZ_JASNWE010000005.1, on the reverse strand, counting down.
CCCGCGCGCTGGCGCTGCGGCCGAAGCTGATCGTCTGCGACGAGCCGGTGTCGGCGCTGGACGTGTCGATCCAGGCGCAGGTGATCAACCTGCTGAACGACCTCCAGGACGAGCTCGGGCTGACCTACCTGTTCATCGCGCACGACCTGTCGGTGGTGCGGCACGTCAGCGACCGGGTGGCGGTCATGTACCTGGGCCGCGTCGCCGAGTCCGCGGACGGCGAGGACCTCTACGCCGGGCCCCGGCACCCCTACGCCGCCGCGCTGCTGTCGGCCGCGTCGGTCGCCGACCCCGACGAGGCCGAGCGCACCGAGCGGATCGTGCTGATCGGCGACGTGCCGTCCCCGATCGACCCGCCGTCCGGCTGCCGATTCCATCCGCGCTGCCCGAAGGCCGCCCCCCGGTGCGTGCGGGAGGACCCGGAGCTGGTGTCGCGGCCGGGTGACCGGGCGGACCATCTGACCGCCTGCCACTTCCCGGTGGAGCCGGGCGAGCGGCTGGCCGAGCTGCAGGCCGCCATCGCCCAGGTCTCCACCGAGCCGGACCTCCCGGAGGTCGAACAGTGAGCTACTCCGAACTGGAGGCCGAAGCCCTCCCGGTGGACACCGGGCAGGCCGGGGTCCAGGGCCGCAGCCCCTTCCAGCTGGCCTGGCGCCGCTTCCGGCGGGACCGGCTGGCGGTCGCCTCGATCGTCGTGCTGCTGCTGATCGTGCTCTTCGCGGTGCTGGCGCCGGTGTGGGAGTCCTGGACCGGCCACCCCTACGACGCCACCTTCCCCAAGACGGGCCTGAACCCCGACGGGCTGCCGGCGGGGCCCGGCGGCGACTTCTGGCTGGGCGCCGACCAACTCGGCCGGGACGTGCTGGTCCGCGCCGCCTACGGGGCGCGGATCTCGCTGGTGGTCGGGATCGGCGCGGCGGTGCTGGCCTCGCTGCTCGGCGTGGCGGTCGGCACGCTCGCCGGGTTCGTCGGCGGGGTGCTGGACACCCTGCTCGCCCGGCTGATGGACATCACGCTGGCGCTGCCGTACCTGCTGGTGGCGATCATGCTGGCCACCACCTTCCAGATCTCCTCGGTCGGCGCCAGCCTCACCATGACGATCCTGGTGATCGCGTTCTTCTCGTTCGCGGCGTTCGGCCGGATCATCCGCGGCCAGGTGATGTCGCTGAAGGAGAAGGAGTTCATCGAGGCGGCCCGCTCGCTCGGCGCGAGCCGGGTCCGGATCATGTTCGTGGACGTGCTGCCGAACCTGGTCGCCCAGGTCACGGTGCTGACCTCGCTGCTGATCCCGACCTCGATCGTGTTCGAGGCCACGCTGTCGTTCCTCGGCGTCGGGGTGCGGCTGCCGATGCCGAGCTGGGGCAGCATGCTCGGCGAGGGCAGCGACGTGTTCCAGACCGCCTGGTGGCTGCTGGCGGTGCCCGGCGTGCTCCTGCTGCTGACCACGCTGTCGTTCAACCTGCTCGGCGACGGGATCCGGGACGCCCTGGACCCCCGCAGCGACCGTGTCGTCAGGGGGAAGTGAGCCGCCATGTTGCGCTTTGTCATCCGCAGGCTGCTGTACGCGATCGTGGTGCTGTGGCTCGTGTCGACCCTGGTCTTCGTCTTCCTGAACGTCTCGCCGGTCCCGGTCGAGCGGGTCATCGGCGGGCCGCGCGCCACCACCGACACCTTGCGGCAGATCCGGCAGAACCTCGGCCTCGACCAGCCGGTGCTGCTCCAGTACTGGGACTTCATCAAGCGGCTCCTCCAGGGGAACCTCGGCGAGTCCTACATCAACGGCACCCCGGTGACCAGCCTGATCGCCGACCGGCTGCCCACCACGATGTGGCTGGTCTTCGGCGCGGGCGTCATCTGGTTCGTCGGCGGCGTCGCGACCGGCGTGCTCAGTGCGACCCGGGTGCGCAGCGTCTGGGACCGGAGCTCGACGCTGTTCGTGCTGATCGGGCTGTCCACGCCGCCGTTCGTGATGGCGCTGGTGCTGCTGTTCCTGTTCGCCACCAAGCTCAGCGAGGCGGGCGTGCACTTCTTCGAGGCCGGTCCGCCGCTCCAGGAGCACTTCTTCCGGCGGATGATCCTGCCGTGGATCGCGCTGGCGTTCCTGATGGTCGCCACCTACACCCGGCTGACCCGCGGGGCGATGCTGGACGTGCTCGGCGAGGACTACATCCGCACCGCCCGCGCCAAGGGCGTCTCCGAGCGCCGGGTCGTCTACCGGCACGGGCTCCGCTCCGCGCTGACGCCGGTGGTCACCCAGTTCGGCATCGACCTCGGGGCGCTGATCGGGTCGACCATCGTCACCGAGAAGGTCTTCGGCCTCCAGGGCGTCGGGCAGCTGGTCTACCAGTCCATCGCGCTCGGCGACACCCCGGTGATCATCGGAGTGACCCTGATGGTGACGATGTTCGTGGTGGTCGCGAACCTGATCGTGGACGTCGGCTACTCCTTCCTGGACCCCCGGGTCCGCCTTTCGTGAGGATCTGCGCGTAATGCCATGAGTAGGGCATGGATAAGCTCTTCGGTATGCGATCGTGGTCCGCTCCCGAAGTGCCCAGCCTCCCCGACACCGGCCTGCCCCGCGCGGCGGATCCGCTGCGCCTGCACGACACCGGGACGGGCGGGGTACGGCCCACCGAGCCGGGTGCGACGGCCCGGATGTACGTCTGCGGGATCACCCCCTACGACGCCACCCATCTTGGCCACGCCAACACCTATCTGGCGTTCGACCTGGTCAACCGGGTGTGGCGGGACCTCGGCCACCGGGTGCACTACGTGCAGAACGCCACCGACGTCGACGACCCCCTCTTGGAACGTGCCGAGCAGATCGGGGAGGACTGGCGCGCCCTGGCCGAGCGCGAGATCCAGCTCTTCCGCGACGACATGACCGCGCTGCGGATCCTGCCGCCCGACCAGTACGTCGGCGCGGTCGAGGCGATCCCGATGATCGTGCAGATGGTGGAGAAGCTGCGCGCCAAGGACGCCACCTACGAGGTGGACGGCGACGTCTACTTCCCGGTCGCCGCCGACCCCGGCTTCGGCGAGGTGAGCGGCCTGGACCGCGCCGCCATGGCGCCGCTGTTCGCCGAGCGCGGCGGCGACCCCGGCCGGCCCGGCAAGCGCGACCCGCTCGACGCGCTGCTCTGGATGGCGCGGCGGCCCGGCGAGCCGGGCTGGGACTCGCCGTTCGGCGTGGGCCGTCCCGGCTGGCACGTGGAGTGCTCGGCGATCTCGGTGGAGTACCTCGGGATGGCCTTCGACGTGGAGGGCGGCGGCTCGGACCTGGCCTTCCCGCACCACGAGATGGGCGCCGCGCACGCCCAGGTGGCGACGGGCGAGCGCCCGCACGCCAAGGCGTACGTGCACGCGGGCATGGTCGGGCTGGACGGCGAGAAGATGTCCAAGTCGCGGGGCAACCTGGTCTTCGTCTCCCGGCTCCGTGAGGAGGGCACCGACCCGATGGCGATCCGGCTCGCGCTGCTCGCGCGGCACTACCGGGCCGACTGGGAGTGGACCCCGGCACAGCTGGAGGCCGCCGAGGCCAGGCTGGCGCGCTGGCGGGCCGCCGCCGCGCTGCCCTCGGGCCCGCCGGCCGAGCCGGTGGCGGGCGACGTCCGGAGCGCCCTGGCGGCCGACCTGGACGCGCCGGCGGCGCTGGCGGCGGTGGACTCCTGGGCCGAGCGCGCGCTGGCCGAGGGCGGGGGGCCGGACGCGGAGGCGCCCGCCCGGATCCGCGCCGCCGCCGACGCCCTCCTCGGCGTCGCCCTCTGAGCCGCGGCTGTCCGGAGCGGGGCGGTCAGGCGGTGGCGGACCGCGCGGCGAACCTGCGCCCGCGGCGCTCGATCCGGCGGCGGGACGTCCACAGCATGAGGGGGACGCCCGCCCGCCGGAGCCGCCCGGGGACCAGGCGGTAGCCGAACGCGCCCGTCCTGAGCAGTGACCACAGGACGCGGTCCCGGCGCGGGCTCCACGGCAGGCCGTACTGCTCCCGGATCGGCTCGGGGAGCAGGCCGGTGGTGATGAAGCGGTTGAGCCACAGGGCGGGCCACAGCCAGCGCAGCTTGCGCGACCACAGCACGGCGCGGGCGACCTCGCGGCCCTCGTCGGTCACCTCCAGCGAGGCGATCATCCCGTCGGTGTAGCGGCGGAACGCGGCGATGTCGGGGGGTTGGGCGCCGGGCGGGCAGCCGAGCACGTCGGCGACGTAGCGGGCCTGGTCGATGTAGTCGGCGGCGAGGTCGCCGCTGGGGGAGCGGAGGATCCGCTCGTAGACGTACAGCGCCGCGTCGATCAGGGTGGCGTTCACCCAGACCTGGAGGTCGGGGTCGTTGCCCGAGTAGCCGGGGCCGGTGATCCGCTCGTGCATGCGCCGGATCGCGCGGCCCATCCGCTCGGCCTCCTCCTCGGTGCCGAACGCGACGATGGTGAGGAAGTCCAGGGTGCCGAACAGCCGGTCCAGGGGGCGCTTGCGCAGGTCGCTGTGGTCGGCGACGCCCTGGGCGACCTTGGGGTGGGCGACCTGGAGCAGCAGGGCCCGCCCGGCGGCCAGCATGACGGCGGGCTCGGCCGCCAGGAGCCGCAGGACGGTGCGGTCGGGGCCCGGTGCGGGTGCGGTCACGGCGGCTCCTTCGGACGGGACGGGACGGGACGAGGCGGCGGAGTAAGTGAATACTTGCTCATCGTGCCGCCCCGTACAAGCCACGCCGGCGCCACGCCGACGGGCGCCCGCGCCGGCCGCCCGCCTCCCTCTACCCCATCACACGGCATTCCCAGGTACGGCCCGACACCTGCTCGGGCGCCAAGAACGGGCGGCCTGCCGGGACGGACCCGGTCGGGAAAAGATCATATGTACCGCGGCGCACACGGGCCGTCGAGGAGCTCCAAGGAGACTCCTCGACAAAGATCACCGCAGGTCACGGCGGGTTCGCGCGGCCGTGGAAGCGGATTGGGCGCCGACGCGGGCGGGTAGGCCGTGACCATGAGCCACGAACCGGCCGCCGTGACGCCGCCGCACGCACCGCCGCCCCGCGCGCCGGTGCCCGTGCGCCCGCACGCGTCCGGCTCCGAGGACCGGCGCGGCCGTTCAGCGGCCCCGCGCCGCCGGTAGCGGCGGCGGTACCCGGTGGGGTCAGCCGGCGTCGCGGCGCCGCAGGTAGCGTTCGAACTCGCGGGCGATCGCGTCGCCGCTCGCCTCGGGCAGCTCGGTGGCGTCCTTCTGCTCCTCCAGCGTGCGCACGTAGTCGGCGACCTCGGAGTCCTCCTCGGCCAGCTCGTTCACGCCGTTCTCCCAGGCCCGCGCCTCCTCGGGCAGCTCGCCGAGCGGGATCGTCACGTCGAGGATGTCCTCCACCCGGCGCAGCAGCGCCAGCGTGGCCTTGGGCGAGGGCGGCTGCGCCACGTAGTGCGGCACCGCGGCCCACAGCGACACCGTGCTGAGGTCGGCCTGGGCGCAGGCGTCCTGGAGCACCCCGAGGATGCCCGTCGGGCCCTCGTAGCGGGTCGGCTCCAGGTGCAGGGTGTTGACCAGCCCCACTTCGGACGCGGCACCGGTGACCGGTACCGGCCGGGTGTGCGGCGCGTCGGCCAGCAGCGCCCCGAGGAGCACCACCTTGCGGACGCCCAGCTCCAGCGTCAGCCCGATCAGCTCGCGGCAGAACGACCGCCAGCGCATGTTGGGCTCGATGCCGTGCAGCAGTACCACGTCGCGGCCGTTGGGGAGGCGGGCCCAGGACACCCGGGTCGTCGGCCAGGTGATCCCGCGGCTCTCGCCGTCGATCATCTCGACGATCGGGCGGGTGACCTGGAAGTCGTAGTAGTCGTCCGGGTCGAGTTCGGCGATGGGCACCGACTCCCAGGTCGACTCCAGATGCTGGATCACCCCGCTGGCGGCCTCTCCCGCGTCGTTCCACCCCTCAAAGGCGGCCACGAGCACCGGATCGACGAGTTCCGGCACGCTCTCGAGCTCGACCACGCGCTGCCTCCTTCCGACGTCGGGTACAGCGTCACCGCGGGGGCCGTCATTCCCGGGGGTCGGGGACCCCGGCTCATGATCGGTGGCTGCCAGCCTACGTCCTGAGAGGGACCTACCCCGCCGTTCCGCCGCCGAGACCTCCGGGCCCCGGGCGGCGGGGGGCGCGGGACCACCGCGTCCGCCCGTCCCAGGGGCCCGGGTCACGATCGCGTCACCGGCGGCGCGGGGCCGCCCGCGTCACTTGCGGCCGGTCGTGTGGACGATGAGGACGTCGCACGGCGAGCGGTGCGACAGGTTGGCCGGGACCGAGCCGAGGAGCCGGCCCGCCAGGCTGTTGAGCCCGCGGTTGCCCACCACCACCAGCTCGGCGTCGCGCTCCTTGGCCAGCTTGGCGATCACGTCGACGGCGTCGCCCTCGACGGCGACCTCCTCGACGTCCTTGGCCCCGGCCGCGACCGCGCGCTCGCGGGCCGCGCGCAGGGCGTCGTCGGCGGGGGTGGACCCCTGGACCTTGTAGGCCAGGTCGCCGAGGCGGTCGGCGGCGCTCTGCCGTTCCCGCTGGGGCATCGGGCTGTAGGCGGAGGCGAGCAGCAGCGTGGCGCCGGTGGCGGCGGCAAGCTGGGCGGCCCTGTCGACCGCGCGGAACGAGGTGTCCGAGCCGTCGGTGCCGACGAGGATGGTGCGGTATGCGCTCATGCCGCTCCTTACCGGGGAGTAGGTATCGGCGGCACGCTACCGTTCCGGCGCCCCATCCGTCACTGGCCGCACAGGGCCCCGCCGGCAGCGCTCCCAGCATGCGGACCGCTCCGGAGGCACCGGCCCCGGGCGGATAAGGTGGTGCCCCATGAGCACTCCCACTCCGCAGTCCTTGCGTCAGGCCCTGAAAGACCGTGTCGTCGTGGCCGACGGGGGCATGGGGACGATGCTCCAGGACGCCGGCCCGACCATGGACGACTTCGAGGGGCTCGAGGGCTGCAACGAGGTCCTGAACGCCACCCGGCCCGACATCGTCCGATCGGTGCACGAGGCCTATCTCGACGCGGGCGTCGACTGCGTCGAGTCCAACACCTTCGGCGCGAACCTGGCCAACCTCGGCGAGTACGACATCACCGGGCGGATCCACGAGCTGTCCGAGGCGGGCGCCCGGATCGCCCGCGAGGCCGCCGACGCCTACTCCACCCCGGACCGCCCGCGCTGGGTGATCGGCTCGGTCGGCCCCGGCACCAAGCTCCCCACCCTCGGCCACGTCACCTTCGCCGAGCTGCGCGACGCCTACCAGCGCAACGCCGAGGGGCTGATCGCCGGCGGGGTCCAGGCGATTCTGGTGGAGACCTGCCAGGACCTGCTCCAGGCCAAGGCCGCGCTGATCGGCGCCAAGCGCGCGATCAGCGCCGCGGGCAGCGGGACGGTGCTGATCGGCCAGGTCACCATCGAGCAGAACGGCGCGATGCTGATGGGCTCGGAGATCGGCGCCGCGCTCACCGCGCTGGAGCCGCTCGAGCTGGACGTGATCGGCCTCAACTGCGCCACCGGGCCCGCCGAGATGAGCGAGCACCTGCGCTACCTGGCCCGGCACGCCCGGATCGGGCTGTCCTGCATGCCCAACGCCGGCCTGCCCGAGCTGAGCTCCGACGGCGCCCGCTACCCGCTGACGCCCGGCCAGCTCGCCGACGCGCACGACACCTTCACCCGCGACTTCGGGCTCTCGCTGGTCGGCGGCTGCTGCGGCACCACCCCCGAGCACCTGCGCCAGGTGGTCGAGCGGGTCCGCGGCCGTGAGGTCGCCGAGCGCCGCCCCCGCCCCGAGGCCGGGGCCGCGTCGCTGTACCAGCACGTCCCGTTCCGGCAGGACACCTCCTACCTGGCCATCGGCGAGCGCACCAACGCCAACGGCTCCAAGGCGTTCCGCGAGGCGATGCTGGAGCGGCGCTGGGACGACTGCGTGAAGATCGCCCGGGACCAGGCCCGCGACGGCGCGCACATGCTCGACGTGTGCATCGACTACGTCGGCCGCGACGGCGTCGCCGACATGAAGGAGGTGGCGTTCCGGCTCGCGACGGCCGCCACCCTGCCGATCGTGCTCGACTCCACCGAGACGCCGGTGATCCAGGCCGGGCTGGAGATGCTCGGCGGGCGCGCGGTGGTCAACTCGGTCAGCTTCGAGGACGGCGACGGGCCGGACTCCAAGCTCCACCGGCTGATGCCGATCGTCAAGGAGCACGGCGCCGCGATCGTGGTGATGTGCATCGACGAGACCGGCCAGGCCCGCACCGCGGCCACCAAGGTCGACATCGCGGTCCGGACGATCGAGGAGCTGACCGGCACCTGGGGGATGCGGGTCCAGGACATCATCGTCGACTGCCTTACGTTCACCATCGGCACCGGCCAGGAGGAGTCCCGCCGCGACGCCCTGGAGACGGTCGAGGCGATCCGCGGGCTCAAGCGCCGCCACCCCGAGGTGCAGACCACCCTCGGCCTGTCCAACGTGTCGTTCGGGCTCAACCCGGCGGCGCGGATCGTGCTGAACTCGGTGTTCCTCAACGAGTGCGCGGACGCCGGGCTCGACTCGGCGATCGTGCACGCCTCCAAGATCCTGCCGATGGCGCGGATCCCCGAGGAGCAGCGCAAGGTCGCGCTCGACATGATCTACGACCGGCGGGACGGCGACTACGACCCGCTGCTCACCTTCATGGAGCTGTTCGAGGGCGTCGACACAGCGGCGATGAAGGCCGACCGGGCCGCCGAGCTGCTGGGGCTGCCGCTGTGGGAGCGGCTCAAGCGCCGCATCGTCGACGGCGAGCTGGACGGCCTAAACGCCGACCTCGACGAGGCCATCGCCCAGCGTCCCGCGCTGGAGATCGTCAACGACGTGCTGCTGGACGGCATGAAGACCGTCGGCGAGCTGTTCGGGTCGGGGCAGATGCAGCTCCCGTTCGTGCTCCAGTCCGCCGAGGTGATGAAGACCGCGGTCGCCTACCTCGAGCCGCACATGGAGAAGGCCGAGGACGGCGGCAAGGGCCGCATCGTGCTGGCCACCGTCCGCGGCGACGTGCACGACATCGGCAAGAACCTGGTCGACATCATCCTGTCCAACAACGGCTACGAGGTCGTCAACATCGGGATCAAGCAGCCGATGTCGGCGATCCTGGAGGCCGCCGGCGAGCAGCGCGCCGATGTGATCGGGATGTCCGGGCTGCTGGTGAAGTCCACGGTGATCATGAAGGAGAACCTGGAGGAGCTCAACTCCCGCGGCCTGGCCGGCGAGTGGCCGGTGCTGCTGGGCGGCGCCGCGCTCACCCGCGCCTACGTGGAGCAGGACCTCGCCGAGCTGTTCGACGGCGAGGTCCGCTACGCCCGCGACGCCTTCGAGGGGCTGCGGCTGATGGACGCGTTCATGGCCGTCAAGCGCGGCGAGGCGGGCGCGCAGCTCCCGCCGCTGCGCGAGCGGCGGGTGAAGAAGGGCGCCACCCTCAAGGTCACCGAGCCCGAGGAGATGCCCGCCCGCTCCGACGTCGCCGTCGACAACAAGCTGCCCGCGCCGCCGTTCTTCGGCGACCGCGTCGTCAAGGGCCTGACGCTGAAGGACTACGCCTCGTTCCTGGACGAGCGGGCCACCTTCATGGGGCAGTGGGGCCTCAAGCCCGCCCGCGGAGACGGCCCCTCCTACGAGGAGCTGGTCGAGACCGAGGGGCGGCCCCGGCTGCGGATGTGGCTCGACCGTATCCAGACCGACGGCCTGATCGAGGCCGGAGTCGTCTACGGTTACTACCCGGCCGTCAGCGAGGGCGACGACCTGGTCGTGCTCAACGAGGACGGGTCCGACCGGGAGCGGTTCACCTTCCCGCGCCAGCGCCGCGACCGGCACCTGTGCCTGGCCGACTTCTTCCGCCCGCGCGACTCGGGCGAGACCGACGTGATCGCCTTCCAGCTCGTCACCGTCGGGTCCCGCATCGCCGAGGCCACCGGCGAGCTGTTCGCCAAGAACGCCTACCGCGACTACCTGGAGCTGCACGGCCTGTCGGTGCAGCTCACCGAGGCGCTGATGGAGTACTGGCACACCCGGATCCGGTCCGAGATCGGCTTCGGCGCCGAGGACTCCGAGAGCGTGGAGGACTTCTTCAAGCTCGGCTACCGCGGCGCCCGCTACTCGTTCGGCTACGCCGCCTGCCCGGACCTGGAGGACCGCACCAAGCTCGTCCGGCTCCTCAAGCCCGAGCGGATCGGGGTCACCCTGTCGGAGGAGCTGCAACTGGCCCCCGAGCAGTCGGCCGACGCGCTGGTCGTGCACCACCCGGAGGCCAAGTACTTCAACACGTGACGTAGTGTCGGGCCTTTTCGGGTTCGGGAGGATGTGGATCGTGCACGAGGAGACCGGTGGCGCGGCGGCCGGCGTGGGCCTGGCGGCCGTCCTGTTCGACATGGACGGCCTGCTGATCGATTCCGAGCGGCTGTGGCTTGAGGTCGAGACCGGCGTCATGGACTGGCTGGGCGGCTCCTGGGGCCCCGAGCAGCAGGAGCAGATGGTCGGCGGGTCCCTGGACGTGGCGGTGCGGCTGATGCTGGAGCACACCGGCGCGGACGCGGCGCCCGAGGAGGTCGCGCGGCGGATGGTGGACGGCATGGTCGAGCGGCTGTCGGCGTCGGTGCCGATGATGCCGGGCGCCAAGGAGCTGCTGGCCGAGGTGCAGGCGGCGGGCGTCCCGGCGGCGCTGGTGTCCTCCAGCTACCGGCGGCTCCTGGAGCCGGTACTGGACGCGCTCGGCCGCGAGCACTTCGTGCTGACCGTGGCGGGCGACGAGGTGGCGCGGCCCAAGCCCGACCCCGAGCCGTACCTGAAGGCGACGGCGGCGCTCGGGGTGCCGCCGGGCCGGTGCGTGGTGCTGGAGGACTCTCCGAACGGCCTGGCCGCCGCGGAGGCGGCGGGCTGCCGCACGGTCGCGGTCCCCGGGCTGCTGCCGATAAGGGAGGCGCCGGGACGCGTGGTGGTGGCGTCCCTGTGCGAGATCGACCTGGCCGGGCTGTCGGCCATGGTCGGCTGACCGCTCAAGATCATCACGCTACCCCATCGTCCCCGAACCGTTGCGCGACGTTGACCTGTGACGGGATGGTCCCGGATGCGGCCGATACCTCCGGGGTGGTCCTCAGGGGGTGGATCACGCCAGAGGAGGAGGCCCGATGCCCGACAAACCGTCCGCCGGGAGGAGCGTCAGAGGCCGCGCGGCGTGTGACGATGGAGAGAGCAGCACTGTTCGGATTGAGGGGCGGGCATGAGCGACGCAGTCATTTTCGCGATCAGCCTGGGGGTCACCCTGGTCGGCCTGGTCGCCAGCTATGGAGCCTATCGCGCCAGGGGCGCGGGGGCGGGGCTGCGCGGCGCCGCCTGGTCGTTGGTGCCGGTCGCGGCGGCGATGACCGGGGTGACCGAGTTCTTCGTCGACCTGGCGTTCAGTCCGGTCAAGTGGGCCGGCGTGGCCGTCACGGGCCTGGCCGTGCTGCTCTACCTGACCTCCGGCGCGATGCTGAGCCGCCGGAAGGCGGCGGTCGCGGAGGGCGGGGCGGCGAAGGCGCCCAAGGCCGCCCGGCGGTCGGGCGGCGGGTCCAGGGGCGAGGTCGAGCGGGCGGCGCCGAAGCCGGCCGGCGACCCGGAGCTCGCCGAGATCGAGAAGATCCTGCGCGACCGCGGGATCCAGTAGCCGGTTCGCGCCGGGGCACTCCCCGGTGAGAACGATCACTTTCGGCCGGGCCGCGGGCCGGGGCGTCCCCAGCAGCGCTGGGGGCCTCCCGGCCCGTTCTATCTGTGTCCGGCGGCGCTGACCTGCGGACGATCGATCTCAGATCGGACTCGGTACGGTAAAGCTTGCCGGTCTAGACCGGGTTTCGGTTGCCGAGCAGGGTGCCACAGTACGTACTATTCGGACGATTTGTCCGAGGTGTTGCCGAGGTCACGTGTGCCCGAGATGACGACGAGATCACAAGTCAGAAACGGGTACTGGCGAAGGTCGCTTCACGGATGGACAGTCGTGTCCGAAGTACTAGGTTTCCCTCCAGCAAACGCGGCGTAACGGGCACGGGGCAGCGGACGATCTTCGCAGCCGCCTGACGTTGTGCCGGCGGCAGCGTGGCCGAAGGGTAGGAGGTACGGAGCGTGACCGCACCGATCGAGGTGTCCGGTTCGGAGGCACAGGCTCAGCCGGATGCCGTCCTTGAGGGCGTCGGCCGCAAGGCGATCGAGGGCAGGTCCCTCGGGCAGATCGCGTGGCTGCGGCTCAGGCGGGACAAGGTGGCGATCGGCGGCGCGGTGTTCGTGCTGCTCCTGATCATCATCTCGCTGCCGGGCGTCACCGAGCTGATCGCCCGGTGGCTCGGCAACCCGCCCAACCAGTTCCACCAGAACCTGGTCGACCCGACGCTGGGCAGCCCGCTCAAGTCGTTCGGCGGAATGAGCGCCGACCACCTGTTCGGCATCGAGCCCATCAACGGCCGCGACCTGTTCAGCCGCATCCTGTACGGCGCGCGGATCTCGATCCTGATCGGCGTCCTGGCCACCCTGGTGTCGGTGGTGATCGGCACCGTGATGGGGATCGTGGCCGGCTTCTTCGGCGGCTGGGTCGACACCCTGATCGCCCGCGCCATGGACGTCTTCCTGGCCTTCCCGCTGGTGCTGTTCGCGATCTCGCTGGTCGGCGTGATCCCCAACAGCCTGCTCGGGCTCGAGGGCAACAACCTGCGGATCGCGATCCTGGTGTTCATCATCGGGTTCTTCAACTGGCCCTACATCGGCCGGATCATCCGCGGCCAGACGATGTCGCTGCGGGAGCGGGAGTTCGTCGACGCGGCCCAGAGCATGGGCGCGCGCAACTCCTACATCCTGTTCAAGGAGATCCTGCCCAACCTGATCGCACCGATCCTGGTGTACTCCACCCTGCTCATCCCGACCAACATCCTGTTCGAGGCCGCGCTGTCGTTCCTCGGCGTCGGCATCAACCCGCCCGACCCCTCGTGGGGCGGAATGCTGTCGCAGGCCACCGAGCTGTACTCGGTCGCTCCGCACTTCGTGATCGTCCCCGGTCTCGCGATCTTCGTCACCGTCCTGGCCTTCAACCTCCTCGGTGACGGACTGCGCGACGCCCTGGACCCACGGGCCCGATGACCCCCGGCGAACGTCCGGTATTAGCGAAAGGGAACTGATGAGATCTCCCAAGGTGGTGACAGGCGCGGCGGCGGGCTTCGTCGCCCTGAGCCTGGGACTGTCCGCCTGTGGCGGCGGCGACGACGAAGGCGAAAAGGGCGGTACCGGCAAGTTCGACGCCGCGTCGACGGCGGTGGTCAACCCGTCCGACCACAAGGGCGGCGTGCTGAAGATGGCCCAGCCCGACGACTTCGAGTCGTTGGACCCGGCCGACATCTACTACGCCTACGGCCTGAACTTCGTCCGGTTGTTCTCCCGCAACCTGATGACCTACGCCGCCAAGCCGGGCATCGCCGGCGCCGAGATGGTCCCCGACCTGGCCGAGGCCAAGGGCGTGGCGACCGACGGCGGCAAGACCTGGACCTACAAGCTCAAGCGTGGCGTCAAGTACGAGGACGGCACCGAGATCAAGGCCAAGGACATCAAGTACGCGGTCGGGCGGACGTTCGACCGTGCGGTCCTGCACAACGGCCCGTCCTACTTCCCGCAGCTGCTGGACGCGGAGGGCTACAAGGGCGCGTTCAAGGACAAGAACCTTGACAACTTCAAGGGCGTCGAGGTCCCCGACGACTACACCGTCGTCTTCAAGCTGAAGGCCCCCTTCTCCGAGTTCGACCAGGTCGTCGGCTTCAGCGGGCAGACCGCGCCGGTCCCGGCCGACAAGGACAAGGGCATCCGCTACGGCATGCACCCGGTGTCGTCCGGCCCGTACAAGCTGGAGGGCGACTACCAGCCGAAGAAGGGCGGCACGCTGGTCCGCAACCCCAACTGGGACCCGGCGACCGACCCCAACCGCAAGCAGCTCCCGGACAAGATCGAGGTCCAGTCGGGCCTGAAGGCCGAGGAGATCGACAGCCGGGTGATCGCCGGCACGGTGCACGTCGACCTGCCGGGCACCGGCGTCCAGGCCGCGGCCCGTCAGGAGATCCTGACCAAGCCGAAGCTCAAGGGCAACGCCGACAACCCGCTGGCGGGCTTCCACTGGTTCATCCCGATCAACACCAAGAACATCCCGAACATCGAGTGCCGTAAGGCGATCATCTACGGCGCCGACCGCTCGGCGATGTTCCGGGCCTACGGCGGCGACGTGGGCGGCGAGATGTCGACCTCGATCCAGCCGCCGAACATCCCGGGCCGGGAGAAGGGCACCGACTTCTACACGAAGGCGGACAAGACTTACACCGGTGACCCGGCGCAGGCCAAGGCCTCCCTCGCCAAGTGCGGCAAGCCGGACGGCTTCTCCACCACGATGATCTACCGCAGTGACCGGCCGAAGGAGAAGGCCACCGCGGAGGCGCTCAAGCAGGGCCTGGACAAGATCGGCATCAAGCTGGAGCTCAAGGGCTACCCGTCGGGTACCTACACCAACGAGCAGCTCGGCGCGCCGAAGTTCATGGACAAGGAGAAGATCGGCCTCGGCACCTACGGCTGGGCCCCGGACTGGAACACCGGCTACGGCTACCTCCAGCCGCTCACCGACGAGAAGGCGATCACCCCCACGGGCAACGTCAACGTCGAGGACCTGCGCGACCCGGAGATCAACAAGAAGTGGAACGACGTCGCTGGCATCACCGATGCGGCGCAGCGGGCCAAGATCTACAACGAGATCGACCAGAGCGCCCGTGAGCAGGCGACCATCCTGCCGAACGTGTACGCCAAGTCGCTGCTGTTCCGCCCGTCGAACCTGACCAACGTCTACTTCCACGCGGGCTACGGCATGTACGACTACGCCAGCCTCGGCGTCACCGGCTGAGCACGGTTCCGCACTACCTGAGAGAAGGCAGGTGAAGGCATAGGGCGGCCGCCGGGGCTGATCCCCCGGCGGCCGCCCGCGCCGGAGACTGTGGTCGCATTCATTGTTCGCCGTCTGCTGGGCGCGGTGGGTCTGCTGCTCATCATCAGCGCGGTGACGTTCTCCATCTTCTTCCTGGTGCCGAGGGCGGCGGGGGTCAGCAGCGACGACCTCGCCGGCCGCTTCGCGGGCAAACAGCCCGACGCGGTCACCCTGGCCGCCATCAAGGACCGGTTCGGGTTCGACGACCCCATTCCGGTCCAGTACGGGAAGTACATCAAGGCCATCGTCGTGGGCGACACCTACGACACCGGCACCGAGAAGATCGACTGCCCGGCGCCGTGCATGGGCTACTCCTTCCGCACCAACCAGCCGGTGTTCGACCAGATCGTGGACCGTACGCCGATCACCTTGATGATCGCGCTCGGCGCCGCGGTGATGTGGGTGCTGGCGGGCGTGTCGATCGGCGTGCTGTCCGCGCTGCGCAGAGGGACGATCTTCGACCGGATGGCGATGGCGGTGGCCCTGGCGGGCGTGTCGCTGCCGGTGTTCTTCACCGGTCTGCTGTCGCTGGCCTTCGTCGTGCACAAATGGGAGTTGCTGCCAGAGGTCAACTACGGAGGGCTGGGCGACAACCCGTTCAACCTGCTCCTGCCGTGGATCTGCCTGGCGTTCCTCTACGCCGCCCTGTACGCCCGGCTCACCCGGGCGGGCATGCTGGAGACGATGAACGAGGACTACATCCGCACCGCGCGGGCCAAGGGCCTCTCGGAGAAGACCGTGGTGGTCAAGCACGGCCTGCGCGCCTCGCTGACCCCGATCATGACCGTGTTCGGACTCGACCTGGGGCTGCTGCTCGGTGGCGCGATCATCACCGAGAAGACCTTCTCCATCCCCGGTCTCGGTCAGCTCGCGCTGGACGGGGTCAACCAGAGCGACCTGCCGGTCGTCCTGGGGGCGACCATGGTCGCCGCGCTCTTCATCGTCCTGGCCAACCTGGTCGTGGACATCCTGTACGGCGTCGTCGACCCGAGGGTGAGGCACAGCTGATGGCGGACAAACGACCGGCCGAGCTGATCGACGGACCGGGCGAACAGAAGGACGGGGCCGCCGCCGGCGCACCCTCGGCCTTCCTGGAGGTCCGCGATCTGAAGATCCATTTCCCGACCGACGACGGGCTGGTCAAGTCCGTCGACGGGCTGTCGTTCCAGCTGGAGCGGGGCCGCACCCTCGGGATCGTGGGCGAGTCGGGCTCGGGCAAGAGCGTGACCAGCCTCGGCATCCTCGGCCTGCACAACCGGCGCAACGCCCGGGTGTCGGGGCAGATCTGGCTGGACGGCGCCGAGCTCGTCGGGGCCTCGGCCGACGACGTGCGCCGGCTGCGCGGCCGCAAGATGGCGATGATCTTCCAGGACCCGCTGTCGGCGATGCACCCGTTCTACACGGTGGGCCATCAGATCATCGAGGCCTACCGGGTGCACAACGACGTGTCCAAGCAGGTGGCGCGCAAGCACGCCATCGACATGCTCGGCAAGGTCGGCATCCCCAAGCCGCAGCAGCGGGTGGACGACTTCCCGCACCAGTTCTCCGGCGGGATGCGGCAGCGCGCGATGATCGCGATGGCGCTGTCGTGCGACCCCGAGCTGCTGATCGCCGACGAGCCGACCACGGCGCTGGACGTCACCGTGCAGGCGCAGATCCTGGACCTGATCCGGGACCTCCAGCAGGAGTTCAACTCCGCGATCATCATGATCACGCACGACCTGGGCGTGGTCGCCGAGTTGTCGGACGACATCCTGGTGATGTACGCGGGCCGGTGCGCGGAGTACGCGGCGGTGGAGGACGCCTTCCACCGTCCGCTGCACCCCTACACCTGGGGCCTGCTCGGCTCGATGCCGCGGCTGGACCGGGAGCGGTCCGAGCGGCTGATGCCGATCAAGGGGACGCCGCCCAGCCTGATCAACGTCCCGGACGGCTGCGCGTTCAACCCGCGGTGCGCCTACAAGGACCTCACCGACGGCAAGAGCATCGCCGAGCGGCCGGAGCTGCGCGAGCTCGAACCGGGGCACCGGGCGGCGTGCCACATCCCGCTGGAGAAGCGGCGGGAGATCTGGAACGACGAGATCGCGCCGAAGCTGTGACGGGCACTGGTGGCAACGACGGTGGGAACGGCATTGTGAGCACATCGAAGAACGCGGCCGGCGCGGATGAGCCCGGCACCGTGACCGGGGGCGCGCCCGTGGTCACCACGGTCAAGGAGCCGCGCCCGGCGCGGGACGGGGAGCCGCTGCTGGAGGTGGAGAACCTCGGCAAGCACTTCCCGGTGACCGCCGGGCTGCTGCGCCGCCAGGTGGCGGCGGTGAAGGCCGTCGACGGGGTGTCGTTCTCGGTCCGCAAGGGCGAGACGCTCGGGCTGGTGGGCGAGTCGGGCTGCGGCAAGTCCACCACCGGCCGGATGATCATGCGGCTGCTCGACCCGAGCTTCGGGAAGATCAAGTTCGAGGGCCAGGACATCACCGGGCTGTCGCAGGGGCGGCTTCGCCCGCTCCGCCGCGACTTCCAGATGATCTTCCAGGACCCGTACTCGTCGCTGAACCCGCGCAAGACGGTCGGGTCGATCGTCGGCGCGCCGTTCCGGCTCCAGAGCATCGAGACCGAGCAGGGCGTCAAGAAGGCCGTGCAGGAGCTGCTCGAGCTCGTCGGCCTCAACCCCGAGCACTACAACCGCTACCCGCACGAGTTCTCCGGCGGGCAGCGGCAGCGCATCGGGATCGCCCGCACGCTGGCGCTGCGGCCGAAGCTGATCGTGGCCGACGAGCCGGTGTCGGCGCTGGACGTGTCGGTGCAGGCGCAGGTGGTCAACCTGATGGAGGACCTCCAGGACGAGCTCGACCTCACCTACGTGGTGATCGCGCACGACCTGTCGGTGGTGCGGCACATCTCCGACCGCGTCGCGGTCATGTACCTCGGCAAGATCGTCGAGATCGCCGACCGGGCGGACCTGTACGAGCGGCCGATGCACCCCTACACCAACGCGCTGCTGTCGGCCGTGCCGGTGCCCGACCCCAGCCTGCGCGGCGACCGGACCCGGATCCGGCTCCAGGGGGACGTGCCGAGCCCGCTCGACCCGCCGCCCGCCTGCCGGTTCCACACCCGGTGCTGGAAGGCGCAGGACATCTGCAAGCAGGTCGAGCCGCCGCTGGTGGAGCTCAGCCCGGGGCACCAGGCCGCGTGCCACTTCCCGGAGAACGCCTCCGTCAGCGCGACCGACGAGGTCGCCAAGGCCGCGGTGGCACCGGCCGCGGCGTCCGCCGAGGACGGCACGCCCGGAGGCTGATCGCCTGGCACCTCGCCTCCCGGCGACGCGGGCCCGGCCGGTGCGGAACGCTCCGCACCGGCCGGGCCCGCCGCCGTCCGGGCATCCGGGGCCGGGCTGCCGGGCGTCACGCGTCCGGGTCCGGACGACCGGGTGCCCGGGGCCGGGCGCGACCCCGGGGCGGCGTTCAGTCGTCCGGTGCGCGTGCCAGGGCGTCCCCGAGCGGGGTGCGGTGGTAGAGGACCTCGCGTCCCGCGCGCGCCCTCTCCAGCAGCCCGGCGCGCCGCAGGACGGTGAGGTGGTCGCCGACCGAGCCCGTCGCGACGCCCAGGGCACGGGCGAGGCCGCTGGTGCCCGCGGGCTCGTCCAGCGCGAGCAGGATCCGCGCCCGGGTCCGTCCGACCAGGTCGGCGAGGGCGCCGGGCGGCGCCGCCGGCGGCCTCTCCCACAGGGCCGCGATGCCCCGCGCGGGGTAGATGAGGGTGTGCGGCCAGGGGGCTTCGGTGTGCGCGGCGACGGCCGGCCAGACGAACACCGACGGGATGAGCAGGAGCCCGCGCCCGCTGGGAGAGGCGGTCACGCGGCTGCGGGTGCGCAGCAGTTCGATGCCGCCGTCCCGCCACCGGACCCTCGGGTGCAGGTCGCGCAGCGCCGCCTCCCAGCCGCCGTGGCTGAGCCGTCCCGCCCGGTGCAGGACGTCCCGTTCGCAGATCGCGCGCAGCCTGGGCCAGTCGGGGGCGAGCAGTGCGTGCCAGGCCGCCTCCAGCGCCGCGGCCACCCGTTCGACGGCACCGGGCCCGTGCAGGAGATTCAGCACCCGCTCATCGGACGCCGGCCGGGCCTCCAGGCACAGCGCGATCTCCCGGCGCGCCACGGCCGGCGGGGTGGCCCGGGCCATCGCCAGGTCGTCCTCCAGGGTCTGCGCGAGCCCCAGCGGCGGCGGCGCGGTGAAGCCGGTGCCGCGCGAGGGGGCCTGGAGGGCCAGCACCGCGTCGAGGTCGGTCGTGGAGCGCAGCCGCCGGAACTCCGGGACGAGCCGCGCGGCCCATCCGCCGGGCAGGTGGCGGCCGCTCAGGCCCGACAGGGTGCGCAGCAGCCCGTCCAGCTCGAACAGCGGCGACAGCGCGAACCGGCTGTGCAGGAGGTCCTCGGTGCCCACCTCGAATCGGATCACGGGCATGACCTTACGTCCTGTGGCGTAATGGTGGCGGCCCGTTTACCGGCGCGTCCAGGGTGGGCGCATGACGATGACCGGGGCCGCGCGGCGGCCCGCCTATCGCGACGCGCTCGGTGAGCCGCGGTTCCGGGTCCTGTTCGCCACCCGGACCGTGGCCATCATGGCGGACACGCTACGGATGCTTGCCCTGTCGGTGCTGGTGTACGGCCGGACCGGGTCGCCGCTGCTGGCCTCCGCCGCGTTCGCCGCCGGGTTCCTGCCGCAGGTCGCGGGCGGGACGCTGGCCGGCGCGCTCGCCGATCGGCTGCGCCCCCGGCCGCTGATCGCCGGCGCGTACGCGCTGGAGGCGGTGGCCGCGCTCGCGCTGGCGCTGCTGGACCTTCCGATCGCCGCCGCGCTCGCGCTGGTCGCCCTGATCGCCTGTGCCACCCCGGTGTTCGCGGGCGCGACGAACCGCCTGGTGGCCGAGGTCCTCACCGGCGACGCCTACGTGCTGGGCCGGTCGCTGATGACGATCTCGGCGGCGATCGCGCAGCTCCTCGGGCTGGCCTGCGGGGGGATCGCGGTCGCCGTCCTCGGGGTCCGCGGGGCGCTGCTCGCGGCGACCGCCGCGTACCTGGCCGCCGCGCTGCTCGTCCGCCTCCTCCTGCCCGACCTGCCGCCCGCGCCGCCACCCGCTTCGGACGGGGGAGCGGCCGACGGGACGGACGGGGCGGACGGCGGGAGGCGGCGGTCGCTGGTGAAGGAGAGCTGGGCCGGGACGGTGCGGCTGCTCACCGACCCGGTCGTCCGACCGCTGCTCCTCGCGCAGTGGCTGCCGAGCGCGTTCTGCGCGGGGGCGGAGAGCCTGCTGGTGCCGTACGCGGCGGTCCGGGGGTTCGGCAGCGGTACCGCGGCGCTGCTGCTCGGCTGCACGGTGGGCGGGATGCTGCTCGGCAACCTCGCCGCCGGCCGGCTGCTGTCCCCGCCGGCGCGGGAACGCCTGCTGGTCCCGCTGATGGCGCTGACGGGGCTGCCGCTGGTGCCGCTGGCGTTCGGCGTTCCCGCGCCCGCCGCCGCGGCGCTGCTGCTGCTCGCGGGGACGGGGCTCGCCTACGAGCTCGGGATCCAGCGGCCGTTCGTCGACGCGCTGCCCGAGGACGGCAGGGGGCACGCGTTCGGGCTGCTGTCGACGGGCCTGATGACGTTGCAGGGGATCGGCCCGCTGGCCGTCGGCGCCCTCGCCGAGTTCGTCACGGTCGGCCCGGCCCTCGCCGCCGCGGGCGTGCTGATCCTCACGGTCACCGCGCTGCTGCGGCCCGCGCTCCGCCGCTCGGTCCCCGCGTCCTGAACGCGCCGACCCGCCGCCTCCCCGGCACGGAGGCGGGGAGACGGCGGGTCGGCGGCCCCGGGCGGGGACCTGGCGGCCCGCTCGGCGGGCCCACGGGCGGGGCCCGGTCCGTCACTCGGTGGAGATGGCCTTCAGGACGTCCATCCGGCCGGCCCGCCATGCGGGCCACAGCGCGGCCAGCACGCCGATCACGGCCGCCACCACCAGGTAGGCGGCCAGTGTCCCGACCGGGATCGCCAGCTCGCTCAGCCCGTCGTCCTTGAGCGCCTGCTGGAGCGCGGCGCCGAACGCCACCCCGAGGCCAATGCCGAGCAGTGCGCCGAAGATCGCGATCACGATCGACTCGGCCCGGATCATCCGGCGGAGCTGGCGGCGGCTGATCCCGATCGCGCGCAGCAGCCCGATCTCCCGGGTCCGCTCGATCACCGACAGCGCCAGGGTGTTGACCACCCCGACCGCCGCGATGATCACCGACATCACCAGCAGGATGGTCAGGAAGGTGACGAACCCGTCGACCTGCTTGCGCGCGTCCTTCTTGAGCGCGTCCTGATCGGTGACCTTCAGGTTCGGATAGTCCTTGAGGGTGCCCTCCAGCGCGGTCCTGGTCGCGGTGTCGGCGCTGCGGGTGTCGACGATCACGCTGGCGATCGCCGGTTTCGCGGTGTGCGCCAGGTACGCCGTCTGGGAGATCACCTTCGGGCCGAGAGTGTCGTTCTTGGCGTAGATCCCCGCGATCCGCAGCGGCTGCGTCCGGCCGTCGGTGAACTGCACCGGCACCGTGCCGCCGAGCGTCCACTTCTGGCTCTCGGCGGTCTCCTCGTCGACCATCATCCCGTCGCGGCCGAGGGCCGTCCCGCCGGACACCATCTTCAGCCTGGTGCCCTGCGCCAGCGCCGCGGGGTCGCCCGACACGTACGCGGCGCGCTTGCCGTCGATCTTGGCGTTGGCGGTGTAGTACGGCGAGGCCTTCTCCACCCCGGGGGCGGCGGCGATCTTGGCGACGACCTCGGGGCCGACGCCGCCGGCGCCGGTCGGCTCGATCAGGTAGTCGGCGCCGAACTGCTGGTCGACCTGCGCATCGACCGAGGCCCGCATGGACGCGCCCATCACGTTCACCGCGGTGATCAGCGCGAGGCCGATCATCAGCGCGGCGGCGGTCGCCGCGGTGCGGCGCGGGTTGCGCAGCGCGTTCTGCCGCGCCATCCGGCCCGGCGCGCCCATCAGCCCGGCGGCCGGCGCGCCCAGCACCTTCACCACCGGGACGCTGATCACCGGGGCGAGCATGGTGATGCCGATGAACACCAGGAACGCGCCGATCCCGACCGGGACCGCGGGGTTGCCGCCGCCGCCCCCGAGGCCGAGCCCGATCAGGCCCGCGCCGACCAGGGTGAGGAGCGTCCCGAGCGCGATCCGGATCCGCAGCGACCGCTGCGGCATCGCCACGTCGTCGCGCATCGCCGCGATCGGCGGGATCTTGGCGGCGCGGCGGGCCGGGAAGTAGGCCGACACCACGGTCACGATGATGCCGACCGCGTACGACCAGATCACCGGCCTCGCGGTGAACACCAGCCCGCTCGAGCCGGCGTCGCCCATCTGGGTCTGGAGGAGCGCGGCCAGCCCGGCGCCGGCGGCCAGGCCGACGGTGGACCCGACCACGCCGACCGCGACCGCCTCGCCGATCACCGCCCGGGTCACCTGCGGCCGGCCGGCCCCGATCGCGCGCAGCAGCGCCAGCTCACGGGTGCGCTGGGCGACCAGCATCGAGAAGGTGTTGAAGATGATGAACGCCCCGACGAAGATCGAGATCAGCGCGAACACCAGCAGGAAGGTACGGAAGAACCCCATGATCGCGGCGACGTCGCTCTTGGTGTCCGCGCGCATCTCGGCCCCGGTGACGGCCTCCATGTTGGGCGGCAGCACCCGGGCGACGCGGTCGCGCAGCTCGGCCTCGCCGATGCCGTCGGCGCCCATCTCGATGTCGGAGTAGTAGCCCGGCTTGAGCAGCAGCCGCTGCGCGGTCGGGGTGTCGAACGCGGTGATGGTGGTGCCCATCATGTTGCCGGTGTCGACCAGCCCGACGATCTTCATCGGCCGCGGCGGGCCGGTGGTGATCACCTTGACGGTGTCGCCGATCCCGTAGCGGCCCTTCTTGGCGGTCTCGGCGTCCACGACGACCTCGGCGGGCCCCTTCGGGGCGCGGCCGGACGCCAGGTCGAAGTCGCCGGCGGTGTTCCAGCTGGTGCCGAGCTGCGGCGGGCCCTGCTGCTCGGTGCCGATGATCTTGCCGTCGCGGCCGACCACGGCCGCGTAGCCGTTCACGTTGCCGACCGGGTCGCGGACCCCGTCGATCCCGCGCACCGCCTGGAGCACCGAGGCGGGCACCGGCTCGGCCGCGGCGCCGTCGTCGTCGACGTCCACGACCTTCTTGGCCCGCACGTCCACCGCGATGTTCTTGCCGATCTTGCCGAACACGTCGTCGAACTGCTTGTTCATCGTGTCGGTGAAGATCAGCGTGCCGGCCACGAAGGCGACCCCGAGGATCACCGCCACCGCGGTCAGCACCAGCCTGATCTTGTGCGCCGCCAGGTTGCGGAGCGTGACCTTGGCCATCATCGGGCCGCTACCCCCGGCAGCTCGAAGCCCTTCATCCGCTCGAGCACGCGCTCGGCGGTCGGCCCGGCCATGGTGTCGACGATCTGCCCGTCGGTCAGGAACAGCACCTGGTCGGCGTAGGCCGCGGCGGTCGGGTCGTGGGTGACCATCACGATGGTCTGGCCCATCCGGGCGACCGAGTCGGCGAGGAAGCCCAGCACCTCGGCGCCCGACCGGGAGTCCAGGTTGCCGGTCGGCTCGTCCGCGAAGATGATCTCGGGCCGGGAGGCGAGGGCGCGCGCGCACGCCACCCGCTGCTGCTGGCCGCCCGACAGCTCCGACGGCCGGTGCTTGAGCCGCGGCCGCAGGCCGACGGTGTCGATCACCTGGTCGAGCCACTCCCGGTCGGGCCTGCGCCCGGCGATGTCCATCGGCAGCGTGATGTTCTCCAGCGCGGTCAGCGTCGGCACCAGGTTGAACGCCTGGAAGATGAAGCCGATCTTGTCGCGGCGGAGCCGGGTGAGCTGCTTGTCCTTCAGCCCGGTGACCTGGGTGTCGCCGATGAAGACCTGGCCGGAGTCGATCGAGTCCAGCCCCGCCATGCAGTGCATCAGGGTCGACTTGCCCGAGCCGGAGGGGCCCATCACCGCGGTGAACCGGCCGCGGGGGATGCCCACGGTCACCCCGTCGAGGGCCACCACCTCGGCGTCGCCGCGGCCGTAGCGCTTGGCGACCTGCTGGGCCCGTGCGGCGAAATCGCCCGCCCCGGGCGCGAGGTGCGCGTCGGAGCCGGATGGGGCGGCGTTCGTCACGTGAACTCCCCTGTCTGCAATTGCGGTGGAGGGTGGAGGGTGGAGGGAAACGGGGATCGCGATTCCCCGGCGATCCCCGTGCAACAAAACAGTAGAAGTCCGGCACCCCGGAGGGATGGACCCAGGGAACGGACTTCCTGCTCCACCCTCCGCATGAGGAAGCCCCCCGGCGGTCGTCCTGCGGGAGTAGAGGACCCCGTCCAGAGCGGGGGGTCCCTCAGGGGCCGCCCCTGAGGGAGCCGCGAGAATCCGCCCGCGCCCAAGCCTCCACCCCAAGCCCCCGGCCCTGTGCTCCCGGCCTGTGCTCCCGGCTTGGGCTCCCGACCTTGGGCGCCTCCGGACGGCACGGGGGAGCGGGGGATCACGCGGGCGCCGGTCAGGCGCGCCGGCGCCAGGGGGCAGGGTCGGGGCGTGCCGGGGTCAGGGGTGCCGCGGCCAGCCGCACCAGGGTCAGCGCGCGAGCGCAGGAGGGCCGAGGACAGGAGACCGGACGGAGGGAGCGCCGGGCGGACGGTCAGGTCTGGCCGGGACGGCTCAGGCCCGTCTCGTACGCGTAGACGACCGCCTGGACCCGGTCGCGCAGTCCCAGCTTGGCCAGCACGTTCCCGACATGCGTCTTCACCGTCGTCTCGCTCACCACCAGCGCCGCCGCGATCTCGGCGTTGGACTGGCCGCGCGCCACATGCGACAGCACCTCGCGCTCCCGCTCGGTCAGCGTGTTCAGCCCCGGCGGCGGCGACGCGTCGCGCACCGCGGGCAGCCGGGTCGCGAACTTGTCGAGCAGCCGGCGCGTCACGCTCGGCGCCACGATCGCGTCACCGGCCGCCACGATCCGGATCGCCGTCACCAGGTCCTCGGGCGGCGAGTCCTTCAGCAGGAACCCGCTGGCCCCGGCCCGCACCGCCTCGATCACGTACTCGTCCAGGTCGAACGTGGTCAGGATCAGCACCCGGGGATCATGAGAGGCCGCCTCCTCCCGGATGATCCGGCGGGTCGCCTCGATCCCGTCGACCCCCGGCATCCGGATGTCCATCAGCACCACGTCCGGCAGCAGCGACCGGGTCAACTCGACCGCCGCCGCGCCGTCACCGGCCTCGCCGACCACCGCGATGTCGGCCTCGGCCTCCAGGATCAGCCGGAACCCCGTCCGCAGCAGCGGCTGATCGTCCACGAGCAGCACCCGTACGGTCGTCATCGAGTCGCTCCGCCCCGGCCGGCCGGCCGGTCCCCGCTCGTGTCCATCGTCCCGCTCCTCGTTCCGCGCCGCTCGTGCTCGAATGTATGTCCCTACGGAGGCTATGCCTCCAGCGGGAACCGCGCCCGCACCCCGAACCCGCCGCCGACCCGGGGGCCGATGCGCAACTCGCCGCCGTACAGCGCGACCCGCTCGTACATTCCGACCAGGCCGTGCCCCGGATTGTCCTCATTGTCGGCGATGATGGTCGCGGTGCCGCGCCCGTCGTCCTCAATCTCCACCGTCAGATCGGCGTCGGTGTAGTACAGCCGGACCCAGGCCCGCGCCTGCGACCCGGCGTGCTTGAGGGTATTGGTCAGCGCCTCCTGGATCAGCCGGAACGCCGCCACGTCCACCCCCGGCGACGGCGTCCGCGCCTCGCCCTCGATCCACAGCTGCACCGCCAGCCCCGTCTCCCGGACGTGGTCGAGCAGTTCCCCGAGATCCCCCAGCCCCGGCTGCGGCGCCAACTCCCGGCCCGCCGCTTCGGTGTCCCGGTCGGTCCGCAGCACCCCCACGATCCGCCGCATCTCGCTCAGCGCCGTCCGCCCGACCTCCTCGATCGTCGACATCGCCTCCCGGGCACTGCCCGGATCCCGGTCGATGATCCGCCGCGCCGCGCCCGCCTGCACCGTCATCACGCTCACATGGTGCGCGACCACGTCGTGCAGCTCACGCGCGATCCGCGACCGCTCCTCGATCCGTGCCGCCCGCGCGTCCGAGCCCCGCGCCCGCTCCAGCCGCGCCGCCCGGTGCTCCAGCTCGGCGAAGTAGGTCCGCCGCAGCCGCAGATTGCGGCCCAGCGCCCACACCCCCGCCACCAGCGCGCAGTCGGTCGCCAGCACCAGCACCGACATGCCCACCGGCAGCAGCAGCAGCGACGCGACGAAGTACACGAACGCCAGCAGCCCACCGAGCGCGCTGTGCGCCAGCCCCCGGTGCACCGCCACGCTGTACACCGCGACCAGGAACGCCACCACGCCGGGGATCGACGGCGGATAGTCGCGGGCGGTGACGAGGAGCTCGCCCACGATGACGAACAGCAGCACCGACATCGGGAACCGCTGCCGGAACACCAGCGCCCCGGTCACCAGGACGATCAGCACCCCGTTGAGCAGATCGGGGGAGTGGAACCGCGCCAGCGGCTCCGCGCCCACCTCCTGCAAATAGTGCTGCGGCAGCCCCACCAGCAGCAATCCCAGCGCCAGCAGGGCGTCGGCGGCCTGCGGACGCGCCTGAAGCCAGGCGCGGAAATTCTGGAGACCACGGATGCGGGGTGACACGATTCTCACCCTAGGAGGTCGTGCCAGGTCGCGAGCCCTCCTGAACGCCGATCCGGCGTCATCCCCAAGGAGGACCCGCGACGCCCCTCCGGACCGCCCTACAGATCATCGCGCTCGCGCGCCGCCGTCTCCAGGTCGGCGGGCGACGGCCGGTCGACCGGCGACGACGGCAGCGGCGGAAGGGTGCCGCCGAACTCGGGACACCGCTCCTTGTGGTCGCACCAGTCGCACAGCCGGCTGGTGCGGGGCCGCCACTCGCCGGTGTCCATCGCCCGCCGGATCGCCTGCCACAGCGCCTCGACCTTGCGCTCGGTCGCCCGCAGATCGGCCTCGTCAGGCTCGTACCGGAGGATCTCCCCGTTGCCGAGGTACATCAGCTGGAGCAGCCGCGGCACCCGGCCCTGCGACCGCCACAGCACCAGCGCGTAGAACTTCATCTGGAACAGCGCCCGCGCCTCGAAGTCGGCCCGCGGCGCCCTGCCCGTCTTGTAGTCGACGATCCGCACGTCACCGCTCGGCGCGACGTCCACCCGGTCGATGTAGCCGCGCAGCCGCAGCCCCGACTCCAGCACCGTCTCCACGAACAGCTCGCGCTCGGCGGGCTCCAGCCGGGTCGGGTCCTCCAGCGTGAAGTAGCGCTCCACCATCTGCCGCGCCTCGTCCAGCCAGCCGTCGCGCTCGGCCCGGCCAGCTTCGCCGTCCTCGAACAGCGCCGCCAGCCCGGGCTCGGCCGCCAGCAGCCGCTCCCACTGAGGGCCGAGCAGCTCCAGCGCCGCCGGGACCGTCCGCCCGCCCGTCGGCAGGTCGTACAGCCGCTCCAGCACCGCGTGCACCAGCGTGCCGCGCGCCGCCGCCGGGCTCGGCCGCTCGGGGATCTTGTCGATCACCCGGAACCGGTAGAGCAGCGGACACGTCATGAAGTCGCCCGCGCGGGAGGGGGACAGGGAGCCGGCCGCCGCCGGCCGCCCACCGCTGGTCCGCGTGACCGCTTCGCCGTCGGCCTCGGTGGTCGTCATGGCCAGCAGCGTAGGCGACACCCCCGACGAAAACCCGCACCCCGCCGTCCGCCGAGCCCAGCGCCCCGCCGGGCCCCGCTCCGCCCCGCGGGCCCCCGTGCCCGCCGTCCGCCCCAAGATCACGTCAGCGGGCCCGTCAGGCCCTCCCGGCCCCCCTCCCGGGCCACTTCGGAAACCGTCCGGACGCCGCGGCCAGCCGATCCGCCGCCACGGGGCCGTAGCATCGGGGACGTGACAGACAGCGCACCCCCGCCCCAGGGCGAGACGCCCGCCGGCGACCCCGGAACCTCCGGCGGCCCTCCCGGCCGCCCCCGCCGCGGCGGACGCCCCGGGCTCTACATGGGCCGCCCGTTCGGCGTCCCGGTGTTCGTCTCGCCGAGCTGGTTCGTGGTCGCCGTCCTCGTCACCATCATGTTCGAAGGCCAGGTCAACGGCGTCATCTCCCGCCCCGCGAGCTACCTGGTCGCCTTCGCCTACGCCGTCCTGCTCTACGGATCGGTGTTCGTCCACGAGCTCAGCCACGCCGTCACCGCCCGCGTCCTCGGCCTGCCCGTACGGTCGGTGACCCTGCACATCCTCGGCGGCGAGACCTCCATCGAACGCGAGGCCCCCACCCCCGGCCGCGAATTCCTCATCGCCTTCGCCGGCCCCCTGGTGAACCTCGTCCTCGCGGGATTCGGCCTGCTGGCGCACATGATCGTCCCGATGCCCGACGTCGCGCTCCTGCTCGTCGACGCCCTCACCTTCGCCAACCTCCTGGTCGGCGTCTTCAACCTGCTGCCCGGCCTCCCCCTCGACGGCGGACGCCTCGTCCGGGCCGCGGTCTGGAAGGCCACCGGCCACAGCCGCAACGGCGCCATCTTCGCCGGCTGGGTCGGCCGCGGCGTCGCCGTCCTGTGCCTGGTCGCCGGCGCGTTCCTGGCCACCGACCGCACCGAGGACGGCACCGGCGGCGGCATCGGCTGGCTCGCGCTGCTGTGGTCCGCGCTCGTCGCCTCCTTCATCTGGGTGGGCGCCACCCAGGCCATCCGCGCCGAGCGGGTCCGCGACCGCATCCCCCTCCTCCAGGCCCGCCGCCTCGCCCGCCGCGCCGCCCAGGTCACCGCCGACGTCCCCCTCGCCGAGGCGCTGCGCCGCACCCACGAGCAGCACGCCGGCGCCATCGTCATCATCGACCACGACGGCCGCCCCCTCGGCCTGGTCAGCGAGAAGTCCGTCACCTCCACCCCCGAGCACCGCCGCCCCTGGATCCCGGTCGGCGACCTGTCCCGCGGCCTCGAGACCACCCTCACCCTGCCCGCCGACCTGGCCGGCGAGGAACTGATCGACGCGCTCCGCCGCGCCCCCGCCTCGGAGTACCTCCTGGTCGAACCCGACGGCCGCGTCTACGGCGTCCTCGCCGCCGGCGACGTCGACCGGGCCTTCGCCGGGGTCTGAACGCCCCAAACCCCCGCTAGCCTTGACCGTCATGAGCGAACCCACGCCGACCGGCCCCGCGCGGCCCGAGCCCGCACCCTCCACCGGCCGCATCCCGCACGGCCCGTTCCGGCCCGGAGACCAGGTTCAGCTCACCGACCCCAAGGGCCGGATCAACACCGTCACCCTCCAGCCCGGCAAGGACTACCACTCCCACAAGGGCTCCATCCCGCACGACGAGATCATCGGCAGCCCCGAGGGCTCGGTGTTCCGCTCCAGCGGCGGCACCGACTACCTCGCCTTCCGCCCCCTCCTCGCCGACTTCGCCGTCCGGATGCCGCGCGGCGCCGCGGTCGTCTACCCCAAGGACGCCGCCCAGATCGTCGCGATGGCCGACATCTTCCCGGGCGCCCGCGTGATCGAGGCCGGCGCCGGCTCCGGCGCGCTGAGCTGCTTCCTGCTCCGCGCCGTCGGCGAACGCGGCGTCCTGTCCTCCTACGAGCGCCGCCCCGAGTTCGCCGAGGTCGCCCGCGCCAACGTCGAGCGCTTCTTCGGCGGCCCGCACCCCTCCTGGCGCCTCACCGTCGGCGCCCTGGAGGACTCCCTCGCCGAGACCGAGGTCGACCGGGTCGTCCTCGACATGCTCGCCCCCTGGGAGTGCGTCGACGCCGTCGCCAAGGCCGTCATCCCCGGCGGCATGGTCTGCGCCTACGTCGCCACCACCACCCAGATGTCCCGTGTGGTCGAGGAGCTGCGCGCCCACGGCGCGTTCGCCGAGCCGTACGCCTTCGAGACGATGCTGCGGTCCTGGCACGTCGAGGGCCTGGCGGTCCGGCCCGACCACCGGATGGTGGGGCACACCGGGTTCCTGGTCACCGCCAGGCGGCTCGCCGACGGCGTCACCCCGCCCGTGCGCCGCCGCCGTCCGGCCAAGGCCGCCGCCGAGGCCGAGGCCGCGGCCGCGGCCGCCGGGACCGCTCCGGCGGACGGCGACACCGCCGCCGCTGAGTCCTAGATCACGTTTGCGGAGGGCCGGCGGCAGGCATCCGTCACCGCCGGTCATCCCGTAACACGGAATTCACAGGACGCCTGCTGGTGCTCCCGCACCCCGGTCCTCGCGCGGGAATCGGCGGGCCGTCGCCGGACCACCCCCGAATCCGGTTTTTTCGCCGCCTTCCGGAACCGCATCGGTGCCCGCCACACCCCCGGACCGGGCCGTCCGGGGTCCCGGCGGGCCCTCCGCCACGACACGAGTACCGATTGGGCAGGTTACGGAAGCCCTCCAGATAGGTAGGGTCTCAGTAGGTCGTCGGCTCTCTTCGTGAGGAGGTGACGGGGCGTGGCCGCTCGTGACGATGCTGGGGCGCGCAGGGTGCAGCACGACAAGGAGGTCAGTGACCTTCAAACGCAGATGTCCTTCTTGGAGGAGGAGATCTCCGTGTTGCGCCGGAAGCTCGCGGAATCCCCGCGCCAAGCACGTGTTCTGGAAGAACGTCTCCATGAGGTACAGGCCAACCTGGCCGCGGTAACGGGTCAGAACGAGCGTCTCGTAGCGACCCTCAAAGAGGCTCGTGAACAGATCGTGGCGCTCAAAGAGGAGGTCGACAGGCTGGCGCAACCACCGTCCGGGTTCGGGGTCTTCCTGGAGACCACCGGCGATGGGACGGTCGACATCTTCACCGGTGGCCGCAAGCTGCGGGTGAACGTCAGCCCAGCCGTCGACGTGGACGAACTACAGCGTGGCCAAGAGGTCATGCTCAACGAGGCACTGAACGTCGTCGAGGCCCTGGAGTTCGAGGAGCAGGGCGAGGTCGTCATGCTCAAGGAGCTCTTCGACGACGGTGAGCGGGCCTTGGTGATCGCGCACGCCGACGAGGAACGCGTGATCAAGCTGGCCGAGCCGCTGCGCGGCGTCCCCCTCCGGGCGGGCGACTCGCTGATGCTCGAACCGAGGTCCGGATACGCGTACGAGAAGATCCACAAGGCCGAGGTCGAAGAGCTCGTCCTCGAAGAGGTCCCGGACATCTCCTACAACGAGATCGGCGGGCTGGGATCGCAGATCGAGATGATCCGCGACGCCGTCGAACTGCCCTACCTGCACGCGGACCTGTTCCGCGAGCACCAGCTCCGTCCCCCCAAGGGGGTGCTGCTGTACGGGCCGCCCGGCTGCGGCAAGACGCTCATCGCCAAGGCCGTCGCCAACTCGCTGGCCAAGAAGGTCGCCGAGCAGACCGGCACCGAGGGCAAGAGCTTCTTCCTCAACATCAAGGGCCCCGAGCTCCTCAACAAGTACGTCGGCGAGACCGAGCGGCACATCCGCCTGGTCTTCCAGCGGGCCCGGGAGAAGGCCTCGGCCGGCACCCCGGTGATCGTGTTCTTCGACGAGATGGACTCCATCTTCCGCACCCGCGGATCGGGAGTCTCCTCCGACGTGGAGAACACGATCGTGCCGCAGCTGCTGAGCGAGATCGACGGTGTCGAGGGGCTGGAGAACGTCATCGTCATCGGCGCCTCCAACCGCGAGGACATGATCGACCCGGCGATCCTGCGCCCCGGCCGGCTGGACGTGAAGATCAAGATCGAGCGTCCCGACGCCGAGGCCGCCAAGGACATCTTCTCCAAGTACATCCTCACCGGCCTCCCGCTGCACCCCGACGACCTCAAGGAGCACGGCAGCTCCGATGAGGCCACCGTCGACGCGATGATCCAGCGGGTCGTCGAGCGGATGTACACCGAGACCGAGGAGAACCGCTTCCTGGAGGTCACCTACGCCAACGGTGACAAGGAGGTCCTGTACTTCAAGGACTTCAACTCCGGGGCGATGATCCAGAACATCGTCGACCGGGCCAAGAAGATGGCCATCAAGCAGTTCCTCGACACCGGCCAGAAGGGCCTGCGGGTCACCCACCTGCTGGCCGCCTGCGTCGACGAGTTCAGCGAGAACGAAGACCTGCCCAACACCACCAACCCCGACGACTGGGCCCGCATCTCCGGCAAGAAGGGCGAGCGGATCGTCTACATTCGCACGCTCGTCTCGGGCAAGCAGGGCACCGAGGCCGGCCGCTCCATCGACACCGTCGCCAACACCGGCCAGTACCTGTAACCCGCCTGATACCGTCGGTAACGGCGCGGCGGCTGCCCCCCGGTGGCCGCCGCGCCGCACCGCCCATCACGTGCGGCACCAGCTCCGGCAAAGATCATTCCTCTTGAGCGAATGGGTCAGAGACGGTCATTACGTCCTCTAGCATCGATGCCGATGCCTCCCGAAACCCCCACCGCACTCCCTCCGGCGCCACGGGTCCGCCTGAGGGAAGTCGACCTGCTGCGCTTCCTCGCCGCCCTTGCCGTGCTGATGTACCACTACACCGGCTCCCTCGGCGGCCCCTGGAAGGGCGAGAAGGCCCGTGAGCTGTTCGACCCCGTCTCCACCCTGACCCAGTTCGGCTACCTCGGCGTCGAACTGTTCTTCCTCATCAGCGGCTTCGTCATCCTGATGAGCACGTGGGGACGGACGATGGCCGACTTCACCGTCTCCCGGATCATCCGGCTCTACCCCGCCTACTGGTTCAGCGTCCTGCTCATTGGAGCGATCTACCTCACCACCGGCCTCGGCCGGGGCCGTCCCGAGGCGCTGATCCCCAACCTCACCATGTTCCAGCAGGGCATGGGCATCCAGAACGTCAGCGGCGTCTACTGGACGCTCTGGACCGAGATGCACTTCTACGCCCTCATCGCCGTCCTGGTGCTCACCGGCGTCACCTACAGCCGGTGCATCACCTTCATGTCCACCTGGACCGTGCTCGCCGTCTTCGCCAAGGAGACCGGCAACGGCGTCCTGGAGGGCCTGCTCATCCCCGAGTTCGCCCCCTACTTCATCGCGGGCATGGCGTTCTACCTGATCCACCGCTTCGGCTCGAGCTGGCTCCTCTGGGGCTTCGCCGCCTTCTCCTGGGCCACCTCGATGCGCTACGCCCTGCCGGCCGCCACCGGCGAGCCCTACAGCCTCGCGCCCTCCGACGCCTGGCCCGCCATCGCCGTCATCACCACCGCGCTCTTCGGGCTGATGGCCCTGGTCGCCACCGGCAAGCTCAGCAAGCTGCGTTGGAAGCACTTCGCCACCCTCGGCGCGCTCACCTACCCGACCTACCTCATTCACTACGAGCTCGGCCCGGCCCTCGCCCGCCTCCTGCACCCCGCGCTGCCCTACTGGGCCGCCCTCGCCGCCATCACCGCGATCGTTCTGGTGGCCGCCTACCTCATCAACAAGCTCGTCGAGGACCCCCTCGTCAAACTGCTCAAACCGCGCCTCAAGGACTCCTTCCAGCGCCTCAGCGCGGCCGACACCGGCCGCCACCGCGGCAAACGCGCGCGTACCCCGGACGTCCCGGCGGACGAACCGGCGGCCCCCGCGCCGCACGCGAACGACACGCGGGCGATCGCCCCCGCCGGGCCGACACCCCCGCACCACGAAGAGGAGGCCCATGGCTCCACCCCCTCGGCCCCGATAGGCTCGTCGATATGAGTGTTCGGCGGGTGATGGGCATCGAGACCGAGTACGGCATCTCCGTACCCGGTCAGCCAGGGGCCAACGCGATGATGACCTCCTCACAGGTCGTCAACGCCTACCTCGCGGCGTCGGCGGCACGGGCGAGACGAGCCCGCTGGGACTTCGAGGAGGAGAACCCGCTCCGGGACGCCCGCGGGTTCGACCTCGCCCGCGAGGTCGCCGACCCGACCCAGCTCACCGACGAGGACCTCGGCCTCGCCAACGTCATCCTCACCAACGGCGCGCGCCTGTACGTCGACCACGCCCACCCCGAGTACTCCGCGCCCGAGTGCACCAACCCCCGCGACGCGGTGGTCTGGGACAAGGCCGGCGAGCGCGTCATGGCCGACGCCGCCCGCCGCGCCGCGATGGTGCCCGGCACCCACCCCATCCAGCTCTACAAGAACAACACCGACAACAAG
Source organism: Actinomadura xylanilytica (assembly GCF_030283145.1). GTDB lineage: Bacteria > Actinomycetota > Actinomycetes > Streptosporangiales > Streptosporangiaceae > Spirillospora > Spirillospora xylanilytica. The sequence goes on along the minus strand of NZ_JASNWE010000005.1, from coordinate 698,328 downwards.
GGCGCCTCGTACGGCTGCCATGAGAACTACCTCATGAAGCGCGAGACGCCCTTCGCCGACATCGTCCGGCACCTCACCCCGTTCTTCGTCTCCCGCCAGGTCGTCTGCGGGGCGGGCCGGGTCGGGATCGGCGTCGACGGCCGCGGCGACGGCTTCCAGATCAGCCAGCGCGCCGACTTCTTCGAGGTCGAGGTCGGCCTGGAGACCACGCTCAAGCGCCCCATCATCAACACCCGCGACGAGCCGCACGCCGACCCCGAGAAGTACCGGCGGCTGCACGTCATCATCGGCGACGCCAACATGAGCGAGGTCTCCACCTACCTCAAGCTCGGCACCACCGCGCTCGTCCTGGCCATGATCGAGGACGGCTTCCTCACCGTCGACCTGTCGGTCGACATGCCCGTCGCGGCCCTGCGCGCGGTCTCGCACGACCCGTCCTGCAAGCACCTGCTCACCCTGCGCGACGGCCGCAAGATGACCGCCGTCCAGCTCCAGATGGAGTACCTCGAGCAGTGCCGCAAGTACGTCGAGGACCGGTACGGCGCCGGCGTCGACGAGATGACCAAGGACGTCCTGGACCGCTGGGAGTCGGTGCTGCACCGCCTCGGCGACGACCCCATGCAGCTCTCCCGCGAGCTCGACTGGGCCGCCAAGCTGTCCCTGCTCGAGGGCTACCGCGACCGCGACGGCCTCGACTGGTCCCATCCCCGGCTCCAGTTGGTCGACCTCCAGTACACCGACATCCGCCCCGACAAGGGCCTGTACAACCGCCTCGTCGCCCGCGGCCGGATCGACCGCGTCGTCACCGAGGCCGAGGTCGGCGCCGCCGTCGAGGACCCGCCCGAGGACACCCGCGCCTACTTCCGCGGACGCTGCCTCAGCCAGTACGCCGATTCGGTCGCCGCCGCATCTTGGGACTCGGTCATCTTCGACGTCCCCGGTCGCGAGTCCCTCCAGCGCGTCCCCACCCTGGAGCCCCTGCGGGGTACCAGGGAGCACGTGGGCGCCCTCCTGGACCGCTGCCGCACCGCCGCCGACCTCGTCACCACCCTCACCGGCCAGAGCTGACCCGGGCGCGCCCCGCGCCCCTGCGCCCGCCGCTCATTCGTGACCGCTATGCCCGTTTCAGGGGTTCACGGACGGGCGATAAACCCACCAGGCCCCCCGTGCCCGCCCAGGTGAAACGGATCGCGAAGTCCGCTGACCGCCGGTGATCGGGGATAGGGTTGGGGGCACCGGCAGAGTGGAGGAACGGGATGGCCACGAAGGACACGGGCGGCCAAAAGCAGAACACCCGCCGCACCGAGGAGGTCGAGGAGACCGAGACCTCGACCGCCGACGAGACCCAAGAGCGCAACGAGAAACTGACCGACGACGTCGACGCCATTCTCGACGAAATCGACGAAGTCCTCGAGGAGAACGCCGAGGAGTTCGTGAGATCATATGTCCAAAAAGGTGGACAATGATCTGGAATGTCCAGTTCGGTCAATGGTCCCGGCAAAAGGTGCCCGGACTGCGGTGAACTGAAGACGCCCACTGAATTCGGGCGTAACAGGAGCAGGCCGGATGGCCTGGCCTTTATTGCAAGATCTGTTTTAGGTGTCGGGGCAGCCAGGGTCATCGCGACCGGATGGCGCGCGAGGGGCGCGTAGTGCGGGAGCGGGCGGAGGTGCCGGAGGGCTGCAAGTGGTGCCCCGGCTGCGAGGTCGTCAAGCCCTTCGGTGAATGGAGCGCGAACCGCTCCGCGAGAGACGGGCTCAATTCCTACTGCAAGGCGTGCAAGGCCCTCCGGAACGCCGATCACCATCTCAAGAAGACCCACGGCCTCACTCGCGGCGAACTCGACGGGATGCTGGCCGCCCAGGGCGGGTTGTGCCGCATCCGCCGCAGGTCCGCCGCGGTTCATGTGGACCACGATCACAAAACGGGCGAGGTGCGCGGGGTCCTGTGCTTCAAGTGCAATGTCGCCCTCGGACAACTGGACGATGACCCGGAGCGGATGAGCCGGGCGATCGAGTACGTGAGCCCTCAGGAGGACGCGGCCGTCCGGAGGTCCCCGCATATGGAAGTGGTACCCGGCGTCTATCAGCGGACACTGTGCGTCGTGGGGGCGGAGGTGGTCAGGCGGTGGACGCCTGTGCCTTTGAGCATGGTCGCGATCCGGTAGGCGCACAGGGCCGACCGGGTCCGGGGTCGTTGACCACGTCGGTGAGCAGGGTGCGGAGCTCGGGGTCGAGCCAGGCGGCGACCGGGGGTTCGAGGTCGGGGCGGTGGGCGGCCATGCCGGCGGTGAGCAGGGCGGTGGCGGCGTGCCGGGGTTCGGCGCCGGAACCGTCCGGGACGAGCGCGTCGGCGAGGTCGTAGAAGGCGAACTGGAGGCGTTCGCCGGGTGCGGAGTCGGAGAAGAGCGCGGCGCCGAGGTGCGCGGGGCAGCGTGCCCGCCATTCGCGTTCGACGCCCTGGTCGCCGTGGGGCGGCGCCTGCGTGGCCTCGGTGAGGGTGGAGCGGAGGCGGTAGCGGACGGCGGCGCCGACGGGGTGTCCGACGGTGGCGGCGGGGTGGAGCGGCGTCGCGGTCGGCCGGGGTCCCATCACCACGGGCTCGTGGTAGTCGGGGCGCGGAGGGTTCGCCGTGGGCGGACTGCGGTAGGGATCTCGCGGCATGCGCTGGATGCCCGTTGAACAGTAGGGTCTAGTTCGTCCGCGCCGGTGTGCTCGCAGGGGAGGCCGGCGCAATGGTGGAGGGAAGGAGTCGCGTGGCGTCCCACGATTCGCACACCGGACGTCTGCCGGGGTTGTTCGGGAGCCCGGATACGTCCTCGTTCACGGAGTTCCTGGGGGGTTACTCTCCGGAGCTGCTGCCCGGCCGGCGGACGCCGCCGGCGTCCGCGGTGGGGGACGAGATCCCGCATGGCACGACGATCGTCGCGGTGACCTTCCCGGGTGGGGTGGTGATGGCGGGCGACCGGCGGGCGACCGCCGGCAACGTGATCGCGCAGCGCGACATCGAGAAGGTGTTCCGGGCCGACGAGTTCTCCGCGATCGCGGTCGCGGGGACGGCGGGGCTCGGCATCGAGATGGTGCGGCTGTACCAGGTGGAGCTGGAGCACTACGAGAAGCGCGAGGGCCGGACGCTGTCGGTGGAGGGCAAGGCGAACCGGCTGGCGTCGATGGTCAGGGGGAACCTGGCCATGGCGATGCAGGGCCTGGCGGTGGTGCCGTTGTTCGCCGGATACGACGAGGAGCGGGACGGGGGGAGGATCTTCTCCTACGATCCGGCGGGCGGCCGGTACGAGGAGCGCGACTTCTACTCGATCGGCTCGGGGTCGGTGTTCGCGCGGGGCTCCCTGAAGAAGCTGTTCCGGGCGGACCTGTCGGCGGAGCACGCGGCGCTGGCGTGCGTGCAGGCGCTGTACGACGCGGCCGACGACGACTCGGCGACCGGCGGCCCGGACATGACGCGCCGGATCTTCCCGGTGGTGGCGGCGGTGACCTCGGAGGGGTATCGCCGGCTGGGCGAGGACGAGGTGGGCGCGCTGGCGCAGACCGTCGTCGACGGACGTTACGACTCGCCGGGCGGGCCGACCGCCCCGCTGCGATAGAAGGGATCCAGACCGGTGTCCATGCCGTTCTACGTGTCGCCCGAACAGCAGATGAAGGACAAGGCCGACTACGCGCGCAAAGGCATCGCGCGGGGCCGCAGCGTGGTCGTGCTCCAGTACGACGGCGGGATCCTGTTCGTGGCGGACAATCCGTCGCGGGCGCTGCACAAGATCAGTGAGATCTACGACCGGATCGCGTTCGCGGCGGTCGGCAAGTACAACGAGTTCGAGAACCTGCGCCTGGGCGGGGTGCGGTACGCCGACATCAACGGGTACCAGTACGACCGCCGCGACGTGACGGCGCGGGGGCTGGCGAACGTGTACGCGCAGTCGCTGGGGACGATCTTCACCGAGACCAACAAGCCCTACGAGGTGGAGCTGGTGGTCGCGGAGGTGGGGGAGGAGCCGGCGGCCGACCAGATCTACCGGTTGACGTTCGACGGCTCGGTGGCCGATGAGCACGGCTATGTGGCGATGGGCGGGCAGGCGGACGCGGTGGCGCAGTCGCTGAAGGACCGCTACCGCGAGGGCATGTCGCTGACCGAGGCGCTGCGGGCGGCGGTGGAGTCGCTGGAGGCGCAGGACTCGGAGCGGCGGCTGGAGGCGAAGGCGCTGGAGGTCGCGGTGCTGGACCGCGACCGCGAGCACCGGCTGTTCAAGCGGCTGCCGGCGGCGCGGATCGAGGAGTTGTTGCGCGAGTCGGCGGAGGCGGGCGGGGACGGTCCGGCCGCCGGTGCCGAGGAGGAGTCCTCGGGCGACTGATCCTGCCGGTCCGGGCCGGTGGTGGGGATCCGCTCGCGCGGGTCCGGTGGCGGTGGCCCGGTGAGGAGTGGACGGGGACCCGTCGTGGACGTTCGGCTTCGGCCGTCCGGTCGCGGCGGGTTCTTTCCGTTCCGGGTGCTGATCTACAACGTAAAGGCACCGGGTCGGGCGGTGGTGCGGCCGGCGGCCCGGGCGTCCCTGGGAAACCCAGGGCACCAGAGACTGCCAAGTCGGGGTCCGGACGCATAGGGTCGGGGTGTGGACAGGCGCATCTTCGGGCTTGAGAACGAGTACGGGGTCACCTGCACCTTCCGCGGCCAGCGGCGGCTGTCACCTGATGAGGTGGCCCGCTATCTGTTCCGCAGGGTGGTGTCGTGGGGCCGCAGCAGCAACGTGTTCCTCCGCAACGGCGCGCGGCTCTACCTGGACGTGGGCAGCCACCCCGAGTACGCCACGCCGGAGTGCGACAGCGTCGTCGACCTGGTGACGCACGACAAGGCCGGCGAGCGGATCCTGGAGGGGCTGCTGGTCGACGCCGAGCGGCGGCTTCGCGAGGAGGGCATCGCCGGCGACATCTACCTGTTCAAGAACAACACCGACTCGGCCGGGAACTCCTACGGCTGTCACGAGAACTATCTGGTGGGGCGGCACGGCGAGTTCGGCCGGCTGGCCGACGTGCTGATCCCGTACCTGGTGACCCGCCAGATCATCTGCGGTGCGGGCAAGGTGCTCCAGACGCCGCGGGGCGCGGTCTACTGCGTGTCGCAGCGGGCCGAGCACATCTGGGAGGGCGTGTCGTCGGCGACGACGCGGTCCCGGCCGATCATCAACACGCGGGACGAGCCGCACGCCGACGCCGAGCGGTTCCGCAGGCTGCACGTCATCGTGGGCGACTCCAACATGAGCGAGGCCACGATGCTGCTGAAGGTCGGCGCGACTGACCTGGTGCTGCGGATGATCGAGGCCGGCGTGGTGATGCGGGACCTGACGCTGGAGAACCCGATCCGGGCGATCCGGGAGGTCAGCCACGACATGACGGGCCGCCGGAAGGTGCGGCTGGCCAACGGCCGCGAGGCGAGCTCGCTGGAGATCCAGCGGGAGTACTTCGGCAAGGCCAAGGACTTCGTGGACACCCACGGCGGCGACGAGACCGCCAAGCGGGTGCTCGACCTGTGGGAGCGGACGCTGCGGGCGGTGGAGACCGGTGACCTCGGCCTGGTGGCGCGGGAGATCGACTGGGTGACCAAGTACCAGCTCATCGAGCGGTACCGGCGCAAGTACGATCTGCCGCTGTCGTCGCCGCGGGTGGCCCAGCTCGATCTGGCCTACCACGACGTGCATCGCGACCGCGGGCTGTACTACCTGCTCGAGAAGCGGGGGTCGGTGGAGCGGGTGGCGCGCGATCTGGACATCTTCGAGGCCAAGTCGGTGCCGCCGCAGACCACCCGGGCGCGGCTGCGCGGCGAGTTCATCAGGAAGGCGCAGGAGAAGCGCCGCGACTTCACCGTCGACTGGGTGCACCTGAAGCTGAACGACCAGGCGCAGCGCACGGTGCTGTGCAAGGACCCGTTCCGTTCGGTGGACGAGCGGGTCGACAAGCTCATCGCCGGCATGTAGCCGGTGCCGCGGGCCCGCCTCCGGTTCGTCCGGCGGCGGGCCCGCGCGTCCGGGCTCACACGCGTCCGGCGGGCCAGGCGTGTCGGGGGCGGGCCGCGGGCGTCCGGCGTGGCCTGCGGACGGTCCCGTGTCGGGCGGTCGGCTGGGGGTAGGGTGAGCGGCCAGTAACGGCCCCACGAGCCCCAGAAGGACCCCGCATGCGCCGTCGTCTCACCGCCTTGCCCGCGGCAGCCGTCCTGGCCGCGCCGCTTCTGCTGACCGCGTGTTCCGGCGCCGGGGACGTCATGGTGAAGGTGAAGGGGGACTACGGGCAGCGTCCGGAGGTGTCCTTCCCCAAGGGCGACCCGGCCGAGGGGCTGGCGGTGCGGACCCTGGAGGACGGCCAGGGGGCCGAGGCGCGCAAGGGCGACCTCGTCGTGGCCGACTACGTCGGCTACCGGTGGAGCAAGGACGGCAGGAAGCTGCTGGCCAGCAGCTTCGCCGGGGGGCGGCCCGGGGCGTTCCCGACGGGCCTGCTGGTGCCGGGGCTGGACCGGGCGCTGACCGGGGCGCGGCCGGGCTCGCGGGTGGTGGCCAAGATTCCGCCCGAGGACGGCTACGGCGACAAGGGCGACTCGGTGCACCAGGTGGGCGCCGACGACACGCTGGTGTACGTGCTCGACGTGCGGGCGGTCTATCCGCGGACGGCGGCGGCGAAGGGCGCGATGCGGGCGCCGTCCGGCGCGGGGCTGCCGCGGGTGGCGCCGGCGGCGGCGGGCGGGGCTCCGGCGATCACCGTGCCGCGGGCGGCGGCGCCGAAGGCCCTGCGGGCCTGCACCCTGATCGAGGGCGGCGGGCCGCGGGTCGGCAAGGGGCAGCTCCTGGCGCTGCAGTACGAGGGCGTGTTCTGGCGGGACGGGAAGGTGTTCGACTCGTCCTGGGCGGACGGGCGCGCGTCGGCCGCCACGATCGGCACCGGCCAGGTGATGAAGGGCTGGGACCAGGCGCTGATCGGGCAGAAGGTCGGCAGCCGGGTGCTGGTGGTGGTGCCGCCGGCGCTCGGGTACGGGGCCAAGGGGCTCGCGCAGGCCGGGATCAAGGGGAGCGACACGCTGGTGTTCGTGGTCGACGTCCTCGGCGCGCACGGGAAGTCCTCGGGCGACGCCGCGCCGGTCGAGGCCGGCTGCTCCTAGCGCCCCTACCGGCCGAACCCTCCGGTGCGTCCGGCCGGCGGGGGAAGGTCAGGGGAGCAGGGCGGCGGCGTGGCGTCCGGCGGCGGCGGCGGTGAGGAAGTAGGCCAGGTCCTGGTCCAGGCGGCGGCCCATCGTGGACAGCCGCACCCCCCAGTCCTGCTCGGCGGAGCGCAGGACGTCGTGCAGGCCGTCGACCGGGACCGGCACCAGGTCGTGCCGGTCGCCGAGCGGGGCGGCCTCGGCGGCGACCCGGGCGCCGAACGGGCCGCCGAGCTCGGGCACGGGGATCTCGGCGCGGGCCAGGGCGACGCGCCCGTAGGCGGTGAGGCTGTGGTGCGAGACGCCGAGGTGCCGCTCGCGGGCGTCGCCCTCGCTGACCCGCAGCGATCCGACCGGGCGGCCCGACAGCACCGACGCCGCGTTGACGGCCTCGCCCGCCGAGACCCCGGAGAACCCCCAGCGGGTGCCGGTGCCGAGGTTGCCGGGGCCCTGCGCCAGGACGATCACCTCGGCGTCCAGGACGAGCCGGGCGGCCAGCAGCCCGGTGTGGACGGTGACGGCCTCCAGGTCGCCGCCGAACGCCTGCCCGGTGGTGACGGTGGCGGCCAGCGCGCCCGCGTCCCTGAGCCGGGCGATCGACATGGAGAACCAGGCGGGCAGCGCGCCGCCGTCCGGCATCACGTACACCGCCCGGGTGCCGGGCCGGGCGGCCAGCAGCCCGGCCAGGATCGGCGGCAGCGCCGAGTGCAGGTCGGCGACGATCACCGGCGTCCCGTCCAGGGAGTCGGCTTCGCGCAGCAGCGCGTGGTGGGGGGAGTCCTGCTCGTCGGCGCCGAGGACGGTGGCCTGGAGCGGGGTGTAGCGGGCCTTGACCAGGTGGCCGGGGCCGGACGGGTCGGGGGGCAGCCGGTCGGGGATCGCGACGACCATCGCGTAGCCGCCGGTCCCCAGCCCCATCGCCAAGGCCGTAGTGTTGAGCAGGACGGTGTCGCCCGGCTCGGGCCGCCCCACCAACTCGGGGTAGGCCAGTGCGCGGTGCGTGCCGTCGTCCCCGATCGAGACGTTCAGCTCGACCGCTCCGGGCCATTCCCGGCGGATGCCTTCAACCGTGCCTTTACGCCATCGGATCACACGGGAAACGGTAGCGTCCTCAACGGGAGTACCGGGGAAGATCAGGCTCACCCGACGAAGAGGTGGTGGCGAAGTGTCGCGGCGCAAGACCGAGCGCCTGCTCAATCTGGTGGTCTGCCTGCTCGCCACCCGGCGTTATCTGACCGCCGAGCAGATCCGCCGGGCCGTGCCCGGCTATCCCGAGTCCGACGATGCGTTCAAGCGGATGTTCGAACGCGACAAGGAGGAGCTGCGCGAGCTGGGTGTCCCGCTGGAGGTCGGCAGCGACCAGGACGGCGGGGGCGGCGACGAGATCGGCTACCGGATCCCGCCGCAGGCCTACGAGCTCCCCGACATCCATCTGAGCCCCGACGAGGCCGCCGTGCTGGGGCTGGCCGCGCGGGTCTGGCAGCGCGCCACCATGGCCGAGGCCGCATCGGGGGCGCTGCTGAAGCTGCGCGCCGCCGGGGTGGAGACCGACGCGACGACCACGCTCGGCATCGAGCCGCGGGTCAACACCGCCGATCCCTCGTTCCCGGCGCTGTGGGAGGCGGTCCGCGACGGCCGTCCGGTCGCGTTCGACTACCAGGGCATCGGCCGGACGTCGGTCTCGCGCCGCCATCTCGAGCCGTGGGGCGTGGTCAGCCGCCGGGGCCGCTGGTACGTGGTCGGCCACGACCGCGACCGCGACGAGACGCGGGTGTTCAGGCTCAGCCGCATCACCGGCGCGGTCGCGGTGGACGGCCGTCCCGGCACGGTGACCGTGCCCGACGGTGTCGACGTGCGCCGGATCGCCTTCGACCGGGGCGACCGGGTCGCCGAGCCGCGTCCGGCGACGGTGCGGCTGCGCGCGGGCGCGGCGCAGGGCCCGCGCCGCTGGGCCAGGGACGTGCGCGACCTGGGCGGCGGCTGGGACGAGGCCACGCTGACGTTCCGCGACGTCGACCGGTTCGCGCCGTATTTGGCGCGGTTCGCCGACGACGTGGTGGTCCTTGATCCGCCCGACCTGCGCGAGGCGGTCATCCAGCAGCTCAAAGCGGTGCTGTCGGTGAGCGATGTCCCGGCGGACGCGGACGCGGATACGAATGCGGACACGGACAGGGACACGGACACGGTCCCGGCCGGGGCGGCCGGGGCGGCCGGGGCGGCCGGCACGGGCACGGGCATGGGGGCGGGTGGCCGATGAGCGGCGCGACGGGCGGCGGCAAGGCCGCCGCGACGACCTCCACCGGCCGGCTCGGCCGGCTGCTGGCCCTGGTGCCGTACGTGGTCAGCCGCGACTCGGTGGCGCTCGACCAGGCCGCGGCGGCGTTCGGGGTGAGCCAGAAGCAGCTCATCGACGATCTCAACCTGCTGTGGTGCGTCGAGCTGCGCGCGCCCGACCCGTACTGCCCGATCGACCTGTCCTACGAGGGCGGCGAGATCATCGTCACCGAGGCCGAGTCGATCGCCCGGCCGCTGCGGCTGAAGGTCGACGAGGCCAGCGCGCTGCTGGTGGCGCTGCGGATGCTCGCGGGCATCCCCGGCCTCCAGGACCGCGACGCGCTCAGCCGGGTGATCGCCAAGCTGGAGACGGCGGCCGGCGCCGCCGCCGAGGTCAGCAGCAAGGTGGCGGTGGAGGTCGACGCCGGCGGCGAGACCCTGGGCCGGCTGCGGCACGCGATCGGCGCGGGCCGCCGCGTCCACCTGGCGTACTACGTGCCGGCCCGTGACGAGAACACCGAGCGCGACGTCGACCCGATGCGGCTGCTGATGGTCGAGGGCAACGGGTACCTGGAGGGCTGGTGCCGCCGAGCCGAGGCGGTGCGGCTGTTCCGCCTCGACCGGATCACCGCGCTGGCCGTGCTGGACGTGCCCGCCGAGGTGCCCGACGGGGCCGAGCCGATCGACGTGGACGCGGGGCTGTTCCGGCCGTCCCCGGGCGACGAGAAGGTCACCTTCGAGCTGACCCCGCGCGGCCGGTGGGTGGCCGACTACTACCCGTGCGAGAGCGTCGAGGAGGTCGGCGAGGGGCGGTTGCGCGTGGTGCTGCGCACGCCCGACACCCGGTGGGTGCGGGGACTGGCGCTGCGGCTGGGCGATCAGGGACGGGTGGTCGCGCCCGCGTGGCTGGCCGCCGGGGTCCGCGACGACGCCGTCCGGGCGCTCGCCCGGTACGGCATGGCGTGACCGGGTCCGCTACGGTGGCGGACGTGGCGTGGGTTCCGGTGTCGGTGGTCTTGGGGTTCGTCGGTCTGGCCGTGCTCGGGTACTGCTCGTTCAGGGTCTACCTGGCGGTGCGGGGCCTCGGGCGTGAATTGGAGCGGACCAGGGCGCGGCTGGCCCCGAAACAGTCGGCTCTGCGCGATGAACTCCGGGATCTCGAGGACGCGCGCACGCCATACGGCTCCGGTGACGGCGTACGATCGTCATGAGAACCACTGCTGAAGAGGATGGACATGGGTAACTTTGGGACAGGCGAAATCCTGATCATTCTGGCCGTCGTCCTCTTGCTGTTCGGCTCGACCAAGCTTCCTCAGCTGGCGCGGTCGCTGGGCAAGTCGGCGCGGATCCTCAAGGCCGAGACCAAGGGCCTGCGCGACGACGACGAGGGCGAGACCGCCGCCAAGCCCGCCGCCGCGCCGGAGCCGGCCGCCGCGGCGCAGCCCGTCCCGCAGCAGGAGGCCGACGCGCGCGAGCGCGCCGCCCGGCTGCGCGAGGAGGCGGCCCGGCTCGAGCGCGAGGCCGCGGTGGCCGAGCAGGGGCCGCGCCGGCAGGGCGCGCTCGCCTCCGGCGAGCCGATCCAGGGCGTGCCGGTCTCGGACCCGAGCCAGGTCCGCAAGCCCTGAGCCTCCCCTCGCCCGAGCCGATCTGTGCCCGCATGCCAGCGCGGCACCCTAGCCCGAATGCGGCACGATGACGCTGTTGAGATCGAAGGCCGTCGACCCCGAGGGCCGGATGCCCCTCATGGACCACCTCCGTGAGCTGCGCAACCGGCTGGTCAAGGCCATCCTCGCCCTGCTCGTCGGGATGGTCATCGGCTGGATCTTCTTCCAGCCGATCTGGGACTTCCTCAAGGAGCCCTACTGCTCCCTGCCGCAGTCGCACCAGCTTGACCCGAACAAGTGCACGCTGGTCGTCAACACGATCTTCCAGCAGTTCTTCCTCAAGCTGAAGATCTCCGCGATCGTCGGCCTGGTCGTGTCGTCGCCGGTGTGGCTCTACCAGCTCTGGGCCTTCGTCGCGCCGGGGCTGTACCGGCGCGAGCGGCGCTGGAGCTACGTGTTCATCGGCGCGGCCGTGCCGCTGTTCCTGGTCGGTACGGCGCTGGCCTACCTGACCGTCGACAAGGGCCTCAAGCTGTTCCTCGGCGGCTTCGCGATCAAGGACGTCACCGCGCTGATCGCGGTCGACCACTACCTCGGCTACGTGCTCGCCATGCTGCTGGTGTTCGGCATGACGTTCGAGCTGCCGCTGTTCGTGGTGGTGCTGAACCTGGCCGGCGTGCTGAGCTTCCAGATGATCAAGAAGTCGCAGCGGCTCGCGGTCTTCGGGATCTTCCTGTTCGCCGCGGTGGCGACGCCGAGCGGCGATCCGTTCACCATGCTCGCCCTGGCGCTGCCGACCCTGGTGCTGTTCGAGGTGGCGGCGGTGCTGGCCTTCTTCACCGACCGGCGCAGGGCGCTGCGCGGCGACGCCGACGACGGGCTGTCCGACGACGAGGCGTCGCCGCTCGACCTGGAGAAGATCGACGCCGAGCTGGCCAAGGGCGACGCCGAGCTGGAGAAGGGCGACCGGCATGGGTGATCACCGAACGTCGTTCGGTGGATTTGTCCGGTGAACCCGGTCCCGAATTGGGAATCGGGCCGGTCCGAACCGTAGGCTCGAACCTATGACCACCCCCGACGCGTTGTCGGCCGAAGACTCCCCGGCGCAGCGGTACTCCGCGTACCGCAGGCGCACCGCCGGGTCCGGCCCCGCCCTGCTCGACTTCAAGACCCTGTACGACTTCGATCTGGACGCCTTCCAGATCGAGGCGTGCCAGGCCTTGGAGGACGGCAGCGGCGTGCTGGTCGCGGCGCCCACCGGGTCCGGCAAGACCGTGGTGGGCGAGTTCGCCGTCCACCTGGCGCTGACCGGCGGCGGCAAGTGCTTCTACACCACGCCGATCAAGGCGCTGTCCAACCAGAAGTACGCCGACCTGGTGCGCCGCTACGGGCCCGAGAAGGTCGGCCTGCTCACCGGCGACAACAGCGTCAACGGGGAGGCCCCGATCGTCGTGATGACGACCGAGGTGCTCCGCAACATGCTCTACGCCGGGTCCCAGACCCTCACCGGGCTCGCCTTCGTGGTGATGGACGAGGTGCACTACCTCGCCGACCGGTTCCGCGGCGCGGTCTGGGAGGAGGTCATCATCCACGTGCCGGACTCGGTCCGGATCGTGGCGCTGTCGGCGACCGTCAGCAACGCCGAGGAGTTCGGCGAGTGGCTGCACGAGGTGCGCGGCGACACCGCGGTGATCGTCGACGAGCACCGGCCGGTGCCGCTGTTCCAGCACATGCTGGTCGGCTCCCGGATGTACGACCTGTTCGTCGACACCGGCAAGGGCCGCGACCGGCAGGCCCGGCTGAACCCGCAGCTCACCCGGATGGCGGTGGACGAGGTCCGCCGCGCCAAGGTCAACCAGGGCCGCCGCACCGGCCACCGCCGCGCGGCCCGCCCGGAGCGGTACCGCCCGCCGGCCCGCCCGGACGTGATCGAGCGCCTCGACCGCGCCGGGCTGCTGCCCGCGATCACCTTCATCTTCAGCCGGGCCGGCTGCGACGCCGCCGTCCTCCAGTGCCTGCACGCCGGCACCCGGCTGACCTCCAAGGAGGAGGCCGAGGAGATCCGCGCGCACGCCGACCTGCGCACTGCCGACATCTCCCGCGAGGACCTGCGGATCCTCGGCTACACCGACTTCGTGTCGGCGCTGGAGCGCGGCGTGGCCGCGCACCACGCCGGGATGCTGCCCACCTTCAAGGAGATCGTCGAGGAGCTGTTCACCCGCGGGATGATCAAGGCGGTGTTCGCCACCGAGACCCTCGCCCTCGGCATCAACATGCCCGCCCGCACCGTGGTGATCGAGAAGCTCGACAAGTGGAACGGCGAGGCCCACGTCGCGCTCACCCCCGGCGAGTACACCCAGCTCACCGGGCGGGCCGGGCGCCGCGGCATCGACGTCGAGGGACACGCGGTGGTGGTGTGGGGCCCCAAGGTCGACCCCGGCTCGGTCGGCGGCCTGGCCAGCACCCGCACCTACCCGCTCAACTCCAGCTTCCAGCCGTCCTACAACATGGCGGTCAACCTGGTCGGCGCGGTCGGCGCCGACCGCGCCCGCACCCTGCTGGAGGAGTCGTTCGCGCAGTTCCAGGCCGACCGGGCCGTGGTCGGGCTGGCCCGGCAGGTCCACAAGAACGAGGAGGCCCTCGCCGGGTACGCCGAGGCCGCCGAGTGCCATCTGGGCGACTTCATGGAGTACGCGGCGCTGCGCCGCAGGCTGTCGGACCGCGAGGCCGAGATGTCCCGCGAGCGGTCCTCGGCCCGCCGCGCCGAGGCGGCCAGGTCGCTGGAGCACCTGCGGCCCGGGGACGTCATCCTGGTCCCGTCCGGGCGCCGTTCCGGCCTCGCGGTGGTGCTGGACCCGGGGGTCGGCCGCCGGTCCGACGGGCCCGCCCCGCTCGTGCTGACGGTGAGCCGGTCGGTGCAGCGGCTGTCGATCCTGGACTTCCCGCGCGCGGTCGAGCCGGTCGAGCGGATCCGCATCCCCAAGTCGTTCAGCCCCCGCAACCCGCAGGACCGCCGCGACCTGGCCTCGACCCTGCGCAACAAGGTCCCGCACGACCCCAAGGAGGGGCGCCGCGGCCGGGACGTCCCGGCCGCCGACGACCGCGAGATCGCCGACCTGCGCGCCGGACTGCGCCGCCACCCGGTGCACGGCTGCGACAAGCGGGAGGACCACGCGCGCTGGGCCGAGCGGTACTTCCGCCTCGAGCGCGAGACCGAGCAGCTCCGCCGCCGCGTCGAGGGCCGCTCCCAGGTGATCGCCCGCACCTTCGACCGGGTCTGCGCCGTCCTGGAGCAGCTCGGCTACCTGTCCGGCGGCGAGGTCACGGCCGAGGGCCGCCGGCTCGGCCGCATCTACAACGAGCTCGACCTGCTCACCGCCGAGAGCCTGCGCGACGGGCTGTGGGAGCGGCTCGACCACGCCGAGCTCGCCGCGTGCGTGTCGGCGCTGGTGTACGAGTCGCGGCAGTCCGACGAGGCCGCGCCGCCGCGCACCCCGACCGGGAACGTGCAGGACGCGCTGGCGGCGATGGTGCGGCTCTGGGGCGAGCTCGACGCGGTCGAGCGCGACAACCGGGTGTCGTTCCTGCGCGAGCCCGATCTCGGGTTCGCCTGGACCGCCTACCGGTGGGCCAAGGGCGATGACCTCGACGAGGTGCTGCTGGAGAACGACATGACCGCGGGCGACTTCGTCCGCGCCGTCAAGCAGCTCCTCGACCTGCTCGGCCAGGTCGCCGACGCCGCCCCGCCCAACAGCCACATCCGCAAGACCGCCCGCCGGGCGATGGACGCCATGCGCCGCGGCGTCGTCGCCTATTCCTCGGTCGCCTGAGAGGGGTCCGCCGGCGGACCCCGGCGGCCGGGGCGGGAGCCCGGGCGTGGTAGGCAGGTGATCATGGCCGTCTACGCGCTCGGGGACCAGGTCCCCGACCTCCACCCCTCCGCCTACGTCCACCCGCAGGCGACCGTCATCGGCTCGGTCGTCCTCGGGGCCGGCGCGTCCGTCTGGCCCGGCGCCGTGCTGCGCGGCGACTACGGCACCATCACCGTCGGCGCCCGCACCTCCGTCCAGGACGGCACCGTCGTGCACACCCGCCGCTACGCCACCGGCCTCACCCTCCTGCGGTCCTGACCGCCCCCCGCTCCGGGCGGGCGGGAAATCTCCCGGCCGTTCCTCTTGTTCTCCTAGCCATAGGGCCAATGAAGGGGAAGTGACATGGCAACCGTCAACCTGACCAGGGACACCTTCGACGACACGGTCGGGGGGAACGGCTTCGTGCTGATCGATTTCTGGGCGGCCTGGTGCGGACCGTGCCGGTCGTTCGCGCCGGTGTACGAGCGGGTGTCCGAGCGCCACCCCGACATCGTGTTCACCAAGGTCGACACCGAGGCCGAGCCGGAGCTGGCCGCCGCGTTCGAGATCGGCTCGATCCCGACGCTGGCCATCGTCCGCGACAAGGTGGTGCTGTACAGCGAGCCCGGCGCGCTGCCGGAGGCGACGCTGGAGGACCTGATCACCCAGGCCCGCGGGGTCGACATGGACGAGGTGCGCCGGGAGGCCACCGCGACGGGCTGACATCCCGCACGTCCGGGCGGCCTCTAGGGTTGCGGGACCGGCACCAGTGCGAAAGGACGGTTCCATGACCGAGGCGGAGCCCTTCACCGAGGACGTCGTACGCCAGATCGCGCGGCACATGAACCAGGACCACGCCGCCGACTGCCTGCTGATCTGCCGCGCGCTCGGCGGGCGGCCCGAGGCGACCGCCGCGCGGATGACGGGTATGGACGCCGACGGGCTCGACCTCGCCGCCGCGGTGGAGGGCGGCGAGGCGGTGGTGCGGGTCCCGTGGAGCGGGCGGCTCACCGAACGCGCCCAGGTCCGCCGCGAGGTGGTGCGGATGTACGGCGAGGCCAGGGAGCTCCTCGGGTCGGCTCCGCCGGAGGCGCACTGACCCTCCCACTGGTCGTCCCGACGTGGCGTAGGTAAAGTAGCCGACGTCACGTCGGAAACCTCGCCGCGAGGCCTTCCGTTCGAATTTAGGCAAGGCTAGCCTAACTCGAAGACCGGGATCCGGCGGGAGAGGGAGGATGGACATGGCGGAGCCGGACGAGGCGTTCTCGGCCCAGCTGCGGGCGGCCACCTGGAGCGACCACGGCGACAACGAGGGCTCCTCCTACATGAGCGCGCTGGTCGGCGGGCGGCTCGGGCGCGAGGAGTACGCCGTGCTGGTCGCGCAGCTTCACCCCGTCTACGACACGCTGGAGCGCGCCGCCGCCGAGCGGATGGCCGCCGACCCGGTGGCCGGCCCGTTCGCCTTCGCCGACCTGTGCCGCCGCGATGCGCTGGAGGCCGACCTGGCCTTCTACTACGGGCCGGGCTGGCGCGAGCGGCTCGCGCCGAGCGAGGCCACCCGCCGCTACTGCGACCGGCTCCGCGAGATCTGCTTCGACTGGCCCGGCGGCTTCGTCGCCCACCACTACACCCGCTACCTCGGCGACCTGTCCGGCGGCCAGTACATCGGCAAGCAGGTGCAGCTCCGCCTCGGCCTCGGCGCGGACGGCGACGGCGTGCGCTTCTACCGGTTCCCGGGCAAGCCGAAGGGCTACAAGGACCGCTATCGCGCGCTCCTGGACGCCGCGCCCTGGGACGCCGCCGAGCGCGAGCGGATCATCGCCGAGGTCAAGACCGCCTACCGGCTGAACGCCTCGGTCACCGAGGCCCTCGGTCGCGAACTCAAGATCCCCGCCGCCTGACGAAACGGATCTACAACGTAAAGGCAGTGGGCCGGGTCACCGCTCGCCGCGGCCCTGCGCGAACGCGCGGAGCCCGTGCAGGTCCACCACGGTGATCCGGCGCCAGCCGGTGCGCACCAGCCCGCGCCGGCGCAGGTTGTTGAGCGCCCGCGCCACGGTCTCGCGGGAGGCGTCCATCCAGCTCCCGAGCTCTTCCTGGGACAGCGGCGGCGCGATGTCGATCCCGCCGTCCGGGCCGGGCGGGCAGTGCCGGGCCGACAGCTCGGCCAGGTCGGCCAGCAGCAGCGCCAGGCGCTGCGCGCCCTTCGCCGACACGTGCGCCTGGAGCCGCCGGGTGGCATCGTCGAGCCGCCGTACGAAGTTGCTGCTGACCAGCAGCCACACCCGCGGATGCGCGTCCAGGAACCCGGTGAAGCGGGCGGCGGGCACCACCAGCGCGCGGACCGGGCTGAGCGCCGTCACGCTCGCCGAGCGGAGCCGGCTGCCGAGCACCGCGCTCTCGCAGACCAGGTCGCCGGGCCCCCGCACGGCCAGCACCACGTCGTGGCCGTTCTCGGTGGAGGAGGTCACTTTGGCCCAGCCGGCCTCGATGATGATGATGTGGTCCGACTCGTCCCCCTCGTAGCAGAGCGGGACCTTCGGGGCGAAGCCGCGCGGGCGGGACACCGCCCGCAGGGCGACGCGCTCGGGTCCGTCGAGCGCGTCCCAGAAGCCGTCCCCCCGCCCGGGGGAGGAGACCTCGGGCACGGCCGCGGCCGGAGCGTCGAGCGGTGCAGAAGCCCTTTCGATCACTGGGGGTCCGTTTTCTGAGTCCTCCGCGGGCGGAGGCTCGCGGTTCGGGGCGTGGTCATCTCCAGCGGACCCGCGGCTCCCGCGGCGTTCCCGGCGTCCCGCCCTGCCGGCGTCCACTGCCTGCCTGTCCAGGAAAGCCCCCCATTGATCGCGATGCTGCTACCGCGGACACGGGTTGTCTGCGTCTTCTGACACACTGACCGGATCTCCGGTCAGGACGGCAGTGCGTTGAGGAGGCGGTTGACCGGGCCGTCCAGGTTCCACCGCTCGGCGAGCTCGACCAGCGCCGCGGGATCGCGCGGCGCGGCCGGCAGCCGGTCGTCCAGCCCGCGCAGCTCGGGCGCGCCGATGTCGGTGACGACCCGCACCACCGTCTCGGCGGACGCCAGGTAGTCGCGCGCCGCCTCCATCTTGCGCCGCGCCCCCGCCGGGAAGCCCGTGTCGGACCCGGTGTCCAGCGCGGCCAGGATGGCCTCGACCGACCCGAACCGGGTGACCAGCGCCGCCGCCGTCTTGTCGCCGACGCCCGGCACGCCCGGCAGCCCGTCGCTCGGGTCGCCGCGCAGCGTGGCGTACTCGGCGTAGCCGCGCCCCGGGATGCCGTACTTGGCCGCGACCTCCTTCTCGCCCATCACCTGGAGGTTCCTGATCCCGCGCGCGGTGTAGAGCACCAGCACCGGGCCCCGCTCGTCGACGAGCTGGAACAGGTCGCGGTCGCCGGTCACGATGTCGACGGGCCCGTCCGCGGCGCCCCGCACGGCGAGCGTGCCGATCACGTCGTCGGCCTCGTAGCCCGGCACGCCCGTCCTGGCGAGGCCGAACGCGTCGAGCACCGCGTCGATGACCGGCAGCTGCGCCGACAGCGCGTCGGGCGTCTGGTCGCCGCCGTCGTCGGCGACCCGGTGCGCCTTGTACGAGGCCAGCGCCGCGACGCGGAACGCGGGCCGCCAGTCGGCGTCCATGCAGCACACGACGCGTTCGGGGGACCGGTCCCGAACCAGCCTCGCGATCATGTCGAGCAGCCCGCGGACCGCGTTCACCGGCGTCCCGTCCGGCGCGGTCACCGATTCGGGCACCCCGTAGAAGGCGCGGAAGTACAACGACGGCGTGTCCAGCAGCATGAGCCCGCTCATGGCCCACATCGTCGCACGCCACCGTCCGGGTCGGGACGCGACGCGGCGGGCCCGGGCGGCGGCCCGCCGGCGGGCACCGCGCGCCCGGCGCCGCCCGGTCAGGTGAGCTTGACGGCCAGCAGGCAGGTGTCGTCGTCGGGGTTGGCCGCGCCGAGCGCCCGCAGGACGTGGTCGATGACGCCGTCGGGGCCCGCCATGGGACGCTCCTCCACGGCGGCGCGCAGCAGCGCGAACCCGTCGCTGAGGTCGCGGTCGCGCCGCTCGACGAGCCCGTCGGTGTAGAACAGCAGCAGGTCGCCGCCCTCGAGCCGCGTGGTGGCCAGCTCCAGGCGCGGATGGTCGAGCACGCCGAGCAGGACGCCGTCGGGGGCCTCGAGCAGCCGCGCGGTGCCGTGGCGGAGCAGCACCGGCGGCGGATGCCCGGCCTGCGCCCACGTCAGCGTGCGCGGGCCGGGCCGGTAGACGGCGGCGATCGCGCTCGCGGTGAGCGACCCGTGCCGGTCCATCAGCAGCCGGTTGAGCCAGCCCAGCAGCCGGTCGGGCGGCTCGCCGGTGCAGGTCAGGCCGCTGAGCGCGTTGCGCATGCGGGCCATCGCGGCGGCGGCGGCCAGGCCGTGCCCGGACACGTCGCCGATGGCGAGGAAGACCTCCTCGTCCGACAGCGCCGCCGCGTCGTACCAGTCGCCGCCGACCCGGGTGTGCCGCTGGGCCGGCAGGTAGCGGACGGCGGCCCGCATACCGGGCAGCGTGCGGGCGCCGCGGGGGAGCGGCAGGATCGCGCGCTGGAGCTCCACCGCGATGTGCCGCTCCTCGGCGATGTGCCGGCGCTCGCGCTTGAGCTGGAGCCGGGTCGCGGCGAGCACCTCGTCGGTGCGGCGCCGCTGGCTGACGTCCTGGAACACCGTGTGTAGCGCGACCGGCGCGCCGAGCGGGTCGAGGATCGGCTCGGCCATCACCCGCAGGTGCCGCAGGTCGGGCCCGGCCTGGACGCGCAGCTCGACCTCGGCGGGCTCGCGGCGGCCGAGCAGGGTGCGCATGAGCTGCTCGGCCTTCGGCAGGTCCTCGGGCACCACGTGCTCGGCGAGCCGCTCGAGCGCCAGCGGCCCCTCGGTCCGGGGCCGGCCGAAGATGGTGTAGAGCTGCTCGGACCAGCGGACCTCGCCGGTCAGCAGGTCCCAGCGGCTCCAGCCGAGGTTGCCCAGGCGCTGCGCCTGGGCCAGTTGCGCGGCCAGGTCGGCGGTGTCGTCGTGGAAGCGCCAGCTGGCCAGCACGCCGCCGCCGAGCCGGCACGCCCGCACGCTCAGCGTGGCCGGCACCACCCGGCCCGCGTCGATGCTGGCGTAGTCGCGCGGGCCCCGGCGCAGCGGCGTGCCGGTCTCGAGCACTTCCACGTACGCGCCGAACAGGCCGGACAGCCCGAGCCCCGGGTAGCTCTCCAGCAGCCGGACGCCGATGATCTCGTCGCGGTGGCGCCCGAGCAGGTCGGCGGCGTCGGCGTTGACGGCGTCGACCTGGAAGTCGACCACGGTGCCGTCCCGGTCGCGGATCGGGGACATCAGGGCGCTCGGCGCCTGGGTCGTGTCGAGGACCGCGCGCAGCCAGGGGGCGTCGGCGCCGCCGGTCGCGGGCGCCAGCTCGCCCAGCCGCCGCGCGCACGTCGCCAGAACCGCCAGGACGTAGCGGCGGGTGCCGTCGTCGGTGACCGAGCCGAGCGTCCAGCCGATCTCGGCGGCCCCGATGATCCGGCCGCCGGCGACCAGCGGCAGGCACGAGTGCGGCCCCTCGTGCCCGGCCGCCGCGCCGACCAGGGCGAGCGCGCCGGGGTCGGCCGACCAGACCGGCGTCGCCTCGCGGACGGCGCGGACCAGGCCGATGTCGCTGTGCGGCGGGATCCGCGCCCACTCGGAGACCACGTGCGCGGGCAGGTCGTGCGCGCCCGCGACCCGCAGCGCGCCGTCGGGCTCCAGCAGTGTGAGCAGTGCGGACTGCGCGCCGAGCCACCCGAGGGCCTCCTCGGTGAGCCGCCGCGCCAGCTCGTCGGCACTGCGGCACGCGGCGAACGCCGCGGCGGCCAGATGACGGGCGGCGGCGAGCGGCGCCGGCAACGGCCCGATGTCGTCGGACGCGGCGGCGCGCCCGGCCGGGCGCGCGCCGTCGCCGGGCGGGCCGCCCTGCGGGGGAACGGACGCCGAGAGGGGCGCCGGGTCGGACGCCCCGCCCTGCGCCCCGCCCGACGTGCCGCCCGACGTGCTGCCGGGTGGGGGCGGCGCCGCGGAGGCGCCGGGCGGCTCCAGGTAAGTGGCGGGCTCGAAGACCGTGCCGCGCGGGCGGGCCGCCGCGTCGGCCGGGGCGTCGGCGTCGGTGCCCAGCAGCAGCGCGGCGGCGACCGCGGGCTCCACGGCGGCCTCGACGGCCAGCTCCAGCAGATGGTCGTAGGCGGTCTCGATGCCGCAGCCGTGCCGTTCGGCGAGCAGCCCCTTGGCCTGCTCGATCACGGTACGGGCGCGCCATGCGCTGCGCTCGGCCTGCAATTCCAGGCGGAGCCGTTCGATGGTGGCGGCCAAGGCGACGGTCTGGCTCTGGTGCATCGGCGGCTCCGGCGGGGGCGCGGTTACCGGGCGGGCCCCGGCCGGGCCGGGCCCCTCCCGGCGCGACGGGACCAGGCGGGACTTGCCATCCTGGTGTCGTGCCCGAAGTGCGCGATCCTGTATCGGAGCACCTACGGAATGTAACAGTACCTGGTCATAGGGGAGGGAGGAAGTGGTATTTCCGTCGTGCGGCCCCGTGTCGCGGCCGGAGCACCACTACCGAGAATGGAGACGGATGTGACAAAGGAGTTGTATCCGCGTGAGCGGCTCGGACGCGTCCAGGAGGAGGCGGCGCGCGCGGGACTGGGCGCACTGTTCCTGACGCCCGGCCCCGACCTGCGCTACGTCACCGGCTATGACGCGCTTCCCCTCGAGCGGCTGACCTGCCTGGTGGTCCCGGCCGAGGGCGAGGCGTTCATGGTCGTGCCGCGGCTCGAGCTGCCCGCGGCGCGGGAGTCGCCGGCGGGCGGCCTCGGCGTGGAGCTGGTGCCCTGGGACGAGACCGACGACCCGTTCGCGCTCGTGGCGGGCCGGCTGCCGGGCGGCCTGGCGAAGGTGGGCGTGGCCGACCGGATGTGGGCGGTCATGGCGCTGCGGTTCCGCGCCGCGCTGCCGGGCGCCGAGCAGGTCGCCGCCGGGCGGGTGCTGAGCGGGCTGCGGATGCGCAAGAGCGCCGCCGAGATCGCGGCGCTGCGCGAGGCCGGCGCGGCGATCGACCGGGTGCACGCGCGGGTGCCGGGGTTCCTGAAGGCCGGCCGCACCGAGCGCGAGGTGGGCCGGGACATCGCCGACGCCATCATCGCCGAGGGGCACGCCGCGGTGGACTTCGTGATCGTCGGCTCCGGCCCGAACGGCGCCAGCCCGCACGCCGAGCTGTCGGACCGGGTGATCGGGGCCGGTGAGCCGGTGGTGGTCGACATCGGCGGGACGATGCCGAGCGGCTACTGCTCGGACTCGACCCGCGACTACTGCGTGGGCGAGCCGCCGGCCGACTACCTGGCCTATTACGAGGTGCTGAAGGAGGCGCAGCAGGCGTCCTGCGACGCGGTCCGGCCGGGCGCGACGCCCGAGGCGGTCGACGCGGCGGGCCGCGAGGTGATCGCGGCGGCCGGGTACGGGGAGTACTTCATCCACCGCACCGGCCACGGCATCGGGCTGGAGACGCACGAGGAGCCCTACATCGTGGCAGGCAACACCGAGCCGCTCGAGGCCGGCATGGCGTTCTCGATCGAGCCGGGCATCTACCCCGGCCCGCACGGCGCGCGCATTGAGGACATCGTGGTGTGCACCGCCGACGGGCACGAGCGGATGAACCGCACCGGCCGGGGGCTGGTGGTCGTCGGCTGAGCGGAATCCGGACGCGGCGTGGCCGCTTCCGGACACGCGCGGACGGCGCGCGGGCGGGCGTGCCGAGGGGGCGCGGACGGCCGGCGCCGGGGGCGCGCGGACGCGGGCGGGGGCCGGACGGCCCCCGCCCGCGTCATGTCTGGAACGAGCAGATAACGATCTCTGCACCAAATGTGACGACGGCCACTGTTGATCTTGCGGCGGGGCCGTCCGGCCCTGTACTTCCTTGGGGTGTTCCGCGGGGGGCGCCGATGCGCGAGCCCCGCGTCGCGGGCGGACATCCGGGGCCCGACCCCGGGCGGCGCCCGACGCAGCCGTGCAGGACGAGGAGGAGACGCCGTGGCAGAGGTCGCCCTGACGGGCGTCGGGAAGGTCTATCCCGACGGGACCCGTGCCGTGACCGACCTGAACCTCACGATCGCCGACGGGGAGTTCCTCGTCCTCGTCGGCCCCTCGGGTTGCGGCAAGACGACCGCGTTGCGGATGGTCGCCGGGCTCGAGGACATCTCGGAGGGGACGGTCACGATCGCGGACCGGGAGGTCAACCGGGTGCCCGCGCGCGACCGCGACGTGGCGATGGTGTTCCAGAGCTACGCGCTCTACCCGCACCTGTCGGTCCGCGACAACATCGGGTTCGGGCTGTCGCTGCGCCGGATCCCCAAAGCGGAGATCCGGGAGAAGGTCGACAAGGCCGCGCAGACGCTCGGGCTCACCGAGCATCTGAGCCGCAAGCCGCGCAACCTCTCGGGCGGTCAGCGGCAGCGGGTCGCGATGGGGCGTGCGATCGTCCGCGAGCCGCAGGCGTTCCTGATGGACGAGCCGCTGTCCAACCTGGACGCCAAGCTGCGCGTCCAGATGCGCGCCGAGATCGCCCGCATCCAGCGCGACCTCGGCGTCACCACCGTCTACGTCACGCACGACCAGACCGAGGCGATGACGCTCGGCGACCGGGTCGCGGTGATGAAGAAGGGGCACCTCCAGCAGGTGGCCGCGCCGCAGGAGCTCTACGACCGGCCGGCGAACCTGTTCGTGGCCGGGTTCATCGGCTCGCCCGCCATGAACCTGCTCCAGGGCAGGCTGACCGGCGACGCGGAGGACCCGCGGATCGAGGTCGGCGGCCAGACCCTGGCGGTGCCGGGACGGGTGCTGCGCGAGCGGCCCGCCCTCGCCGCCTACCTCGGCCGCGACCTGGTCGTCGGGATCCGCCCCGAGGACATGGAGGACTCCGAGCTGGCCGCCGCCGGCGCCGGCGGCGGGGCGTCGCTGACGTCCACCGCCGACCTGGTGGAGGCGATGGGCTCGGACGTCCTGGTGCACTTCGCGGTCGAGGCCGCCCAGGTCGTCACCGAGGACACCAAGGAGCTCGCCCGCGACGCGGGGACCGACGTGCTCGGGCACCTGGAGGCGCCCCGCACCGACCTGGTCGCGCGCTTCAGCCCGCGCACCCGCGTCAAGGTCGGCGACCCGGTGACGATCCAGGTCGACACCGGCCGCCTGCATTTCTTCGACATCGAGACCGGCGCTTCGATCTGGGAGTCGGCCGCCGGTTCGCCCAGGGAGGACGAGGTATGAGGGTCAGCAGGCGTCTGATGAGCCGGCGGGTGGTGAGCGCCGCCGTGGTGGCGGGCCTGCTCGCCTCCGCCGCGGCGTGCGGCGGCGGGGACGACGACAAGGGCGACGGGGCGGCGCCCGCGGGCGGCGGCGAGCTCAAGGGCACCAAGATCGAGATCGCGGCCAAGTGGACCGGGCCGGAGGAGGCCAACTTCCGCAAGGTCCTCCAGGCGTTCGAGAAGAAGACCGGCGCGACGGTCACCTACGCCTCGACCGGGGAGAACACCGACGCCTACCTCGGCCCGCGGCTGGAGGCCAAGAACCCGCCGGACGTGGCGGTCCTGCCGCAGCCGGGGCTGATGCAGCAGTACGCGGACAAGGGCGCGCTCAAGCCGCTCGCCGCCGACGTGGTGAGCGAGGTCGACAAGAACTTCTCCCCGTACTGGAAGGAGCTCGGCTCGGCCCAGGGCAAGCCGTACGCGGTGCTGGTCAAGGCCGCCTACAAGTCGATCATCTGGTATCGGACCGAGGCGTTCTCCAACGCCGGGGTGCAGCCGCCGCAGACCTTCGACGACCTGGTCTCGGTCGCCGGCACCGTCCAGGACTCGGGCACCACCCCGTTCGCGCTGGCCGCCGGGGCGCAGGACTCCTGGACGCTGACCGACTGGTTCGAGAACGTCTACCTGTCGCAGGCCGGGCCCGAGCAGTACGACAAGCTCGCCAAGCACGAGATCAAGTGGACCGACCCCTCGGTCGGCACCGCGCTGGAGACCCTGGCCAAGATCTGGGGCAAGCCGGACCTGATCTCGGGCGGCGTCGCCGGGGCGCGGCAGACCAAGTTCGACGAGTCGGTCACCCAGACGTTCGGCCAGCAGAAGGCCGCGATGGTCTACGGCGGCGACTTCGCCGCGGCCAACATCGCCACCACCAAGGCCAAGGTCGGCACCGACGCCAAGGTGTTCCCCTTCCCCAAGGCCGGGCAGGTCGCCCCGGCCGTCCTCGGCGGCGACATCGCCGTCGCGCTCAAGGACGGGAAGGGCGGGCAGGAGCTGCTGAAGTTCCTCGCCTCGTCCGAGGCGGGCAAGGTCTGGGCCGGGCTCGGCGGCTACCTGACGCCGAACAAGGGCGTCGCCCCGGACGCCTACTCCGACCCGGTCGCCAAAGAGCTGGTCGCCCAGATCCTGAAGTCCGGCGACGCGGCCCGCTACGACCTGTCCGACCTGGCCCCGGCCGCGTTCGGCGCCACGCCGGGCAAGGGCGAGTGGGAGGCGCTCCGCACGTTCGTGCAGAAGCCGACCGACGTCAAGGGCACGCAGGCCAAGCTCGAGGCCGAGGCCGCGAAGGCGTACAAGAGCTAGAGGACCCTTCATGAAGGCCGAAGACAGCGCGCCGCACGAAGACGTGCCGCACGACAAGGTGCCGCCGGCGGACCCGGCCGGCGGCACCGCCGCCGAAACCGAACCCGCGGCCACCGGCCGCCGCCGCGGCGGCGGCCGGGCGGGAGGGATCGCGCCGCCGTCCTGGCTGGCGCTGTTCTTCCTGATGCCCGCGCTGCTGCTGCTCGGCTTCCTGGTGATCTACCCGATCGTCTTCTCGGTGATCCGCAGTTTCCTGGACGCGTCCGGGGACTCCTTCGTCGGGCTGGACAACTACACCGGGATCTTCCAGGGGCACGACAACCTGGTCGCGGTGCGCAACACCGCGGTCTGGGTGGTGTTCGCACCGACCGTGGTGACCATCTTCGGGCTGCTGTTCGCCGTGCTCAGCGAGCGGATCCGCTGGTCGACCGCGTTCAAGCTGGTGGTGTTCATGCCGATGGCGGTGTCCTTCCTCGCCTCCGGCGTGATCTTCCGGCTGGTGTACCAGCAGGACCCCGACAAGGGCGTGCTCAACGCCGTGGCCGTGGGCGTCCACGACACCATCAAGGGCGGTACCGGCTACCCGGGCGCGGGCCCGCACGCCAAGACCGCGCTGGTGCGCGCCGACGGCGGGGCGGTGGTCACGACCGGCGCGTTCGGCGCCGGCCAGACCGCGCTCGTCCCGCTGCTGCGGGTCAAGCCCGAGAACCTGCCCAAGGACGCCAAGCCCGCCGCGCAGCCGCCCGCCGCCAAGGCGGGCCAGGTGACCGGCACGGTCTGGTTCGACTTCACCAAGGGCGGCGGCGGCGAGCTGGACAAGCCCAACACCGGCGAGAGCGGGCTGCCCGGCGTCCGGATCGAGGCGGTCAGCGGTGGCAAGGTGGTCGCCAAGGCCACCAGCGCCGCCGACGGCACCTTCACGTTGAAGAAGCTGCCGTCCGGCTCGGTCACGCTGAGGCTGCCGGAGGACAACTTCACCGCCCCCTACGGCGGTGTCCAATGGCTCGGCGGCACCCTCATCACCATCTCGATCATGGTGGCGTACCTGTGGGTGTGGGCCGGCTTCGCGATGGTGCTGATCGCCGCCGGGCTCGCCGCCATCCCCCGGGACGCCCTGGAGGCGGCGCGGGTGGACGGCGCGACCGAGGGGCAGGTGTTCCGGCGGGTCACCATCCCGCTGCTGGCGCCGGTCCTGGTCGTGGTGCTGGTGACGCTGGTCATCAACGTGATGAAGGTCTTCGACCTGGTGTACATCATCGGCGGCGGTGATCCGACGGCCGGCGTGCTGGCCCTGCGGATGTGGACCGAGTCGTTCGGCGGGGGCAACGACCCCGGGGCGGGCAGCGCGATCGCGGTGCTGCTGCTCCTGCTGGTGGTGCCCGCCATGCTGTTCAACATCCGGAGACTGCGGCAGGAGCGCTCATGAGCACCGCGGGAACCCAGGCGGGCACCGCCGCGGACGCCCCGCGTCCCGGTGCCGGGAGCGCGGCCGGCGCGCCCCGGCGCAGCGTGGTGGCCCGCGTCGTCGGCCGCGTCGGCGGCGGCGCCGTCCAGGCGGTGCTGGCCGTCATCGCGCTGTTCTGGCTGGTGCCGACGTTCGGGCTGCTCATCGCCTCACTGCGGTCCAACGAGGACAACAACGGCGGCGGCTGGTGGCAGGTGTTCAGCAAGCCGTCGCAGCTCACCTTCCAGTCGTACTCGGCGCTGCTCGACAAGTCCGACTTCGTCGACTCGTTCTGGAACACGGTGCTGATCACGGTGCCCGCCACCACGCTGGTGGTGGTGATCGCCTCGCTGGCCGCCTACGCGTTCGCGTGGCTGGAGTTCCCCGGCCGGGACTGGCTGTTCCTGCTGGTGGTGGCGCTGCTGGTGGTGCCGGTCCAGCTCGGGCTGATCCCGGTCGCCAAGCTGTACGGGCAGATCGACTTCGGCGGGTTCAAGATGGCCGGCTCGATCACCGGCGTGGTGCTGTTCCACGTCGCGTTCGGGCTGCCGTTCGCCATCTTCCTGCTGCGCAACTTCTTCGCCGCGATCCCGCGCGACCTGCTGGAGGCGGCGCGGATGGACGGCGGCTCGGAGTGGACGATCTTCCGGCGGGTGGTCTTCCCGCTGGGCGGCCCGGCGATCGCCTCGCTCGGCATCTTCCAGTTCCTGTGGGTGTGGAACGACCTGCTGGTGGCGCTGGTGTTCGCCGACCCGAGCTCGCAGCCGATGACGCAGTGGCTCCAGTCGCAGATGCGGCAGTTCACCGGCAACATCGACGTCCTGGCGCCCGGCGCGTTCCTGTCGCTGATTATCCCGCTGGTGGTCTTCTTCGCCTTCCAGCGCTACTTCGTGCAGGGGGTGCTGGCGGGCTCGGTGAAGTGACCGCGCCCCGCGTCCGGACGTGACGGTGCCCGCGCCCCTCCCCGGGCGCGGGCACCGTCACGTCGGCGTGCTCACGGCTTCTTGGCCGGCGCCTTCCCGGTGTCGACCGGCGGGGTGTCGGCCGCCTCGGCGGGGGCCGCCGGGGCGAGCCCGATGGCCAGGCCGCTGGCGGGGTCGAAGAAGTGCAGGCGGCGGGTGTCGACGGCCAGGCTGATGTCCTGGCCGGGCCGCACGTTCGAGCGGGCGTTGACGCGGGCCGTCCACAGCGCCTTGTTGTCGGTCAGCGGGATCGCCATGTCGGTCTCGCCCTCGGTGGCGTCCTCGGCCAGGTCGGCGGTGTCCTTGTGCTCGACCGGGGGCGCGTCGATGGCGAAGATGACGTTGATCTCGCTGCCGAGCTCCTCGGTGACGCTGGAGCGGGCCGCCATCGGCGCCCATTCCGGCTTGGCGTGCGCGGAGTCCTCGAAGTCGGAGGGGCGGACGCCGAGGATGAGCTTCTTGCCGAGCCAGTCCTCCAGCCCGGGGCGCTCGGCCAGGACCGCGTCCGGGACGGGCAGGGTGTAGCCGGCGAACGCGACCTGCGCGCCGCCGTCGCCGCGGGTGAGCTCGGCGGTGGCGAAGTTCATCGCGGGCGAGCCGATGAAGCCCGCGACGAACAGGTTCACCGGGTTGTCGAACAGCCGCTGCGGGGTGTCGACCTGCTGGAGCCGGCCCTCGCGCAGCACGCAGACCCGCGAGCCGAGCGTCATCGCCTCGACCTGGTCGTGGGTGACGTACACGGTGGTGACGCCGAGCCGCTCGTGGAGCTGGCTGAGCGAGGCGCGCATCGAGACGCGCAGCTTGGCGTCCAGGTTGGACAGCGGCTCGTCCATCAGGAACGCCTGCGGCTGGCGGACGATGGCGCGGCCCATCGCCACGCGCTGCCGCTGGCCGCCCGACAGTGCGGCGGGCTTGCGGGCCAGGAACTGCTCGAGGCCGAGCATCTTGGCGGCGTCGAGCACCTTCTCCTTGATCTCGGACTTGGGGGTGCCGCGCAGCTTCAGCCCGAAGGCCAGGTTCTGCTCGACGGTCATGTGCGGGTAGAGCGCGTAGTTCTGGAACACCATCGCGATGTCGCGGTCCTTGGGCGCCAGGTCGTTGACCACCCGGTCGCCGATGGTGACCTCGCCGCCGCTGATCTCCTCCAGGCCGGCGACCATCCGCAGCGCGGTCGACTTGCCGCAGCCCGAGGGGCCGACCAGCACCATGAACTCACCGTCGCGGATCTCCAGGTCCAGCCCGTCGACTGCCTTGACGCCGCCGGAGTACACCTTGTCCACGCCGTCCAGCACGATCTTGGCCATCAGATCCCCTCTCGATGGAAACGTTTCCCATCAATCCCTGTCCAGCAGGGCATTCGTACCAATGGGTGGATTAAACATCATGGAAACGTTTCCAGAGAAAGGTCCGTTGTGGGAAGATCGTGGCGGCCCGCGGTGGTGGGCCGGGACGGGAGGCGGAGCGTGGCGCAGGGGCGGCGGACGGCGACGATCAAGGACGTGGCCGCGGCGGCGGGGGTCGGCATCGCCACCGTCTCGCGGGTCTTCTCCGGCACCGGCTCGGTGAGCGCGCCGACCCGCGCGCGTGTGCTGGCCGCCGCGGCCGAGCTGGACTACCGCCCGAGCGCCCTCGGTCGCGGCCTGAAGCTGCGCAGCAGCGGCGGCATCGGCCTGGTGGTCCCCGACGTCACCGACCCGTTCCGCGCCGAGCTGATCGCCGGCGTGCTGGCCTGCGCCGCCAGCCTCGGCGAGCACGTGGTGCTGGACGTCTCGCATGGCGACGCGGCGCGCGAGGCCGAGATCGTCGACCGGCTCGTCGGGCAGCGGGTCGACGGCATCATCGCGATCCCCGCCGGCGAGACGGCCGAGTGGCGCGCCGCCGCCGGCGTCGGGGCCAGCGTGGTGTTCGCCGACCGGGCCCTGCCGGGGCTGCCGGAGATCCCGTCGGTCCGGGCCGACGACGGCGCCGGGGTCCGCGCGCTCGCCGAGTACCTGGTGGGCCTCGGCCACCGCCGCGTCGCCTTCCTCGGGGCGGCGGCGCCGCGGGCGGTCCAGGGCGTGCGGGAGCGGGCCTTCCGCACGGCCCTGGGCGAGCTGGGCGTCCCGGTCGACGAGGACCTGGTCGTGACCGCCCGGCCGTCCCGCGACAGCGCCTACGCCGCGGCGGCGGGCCTGTTGCAGCGGCGGCAGGACGCGACCGCGGTGCTGGCGGCCGGGCACCTGCTCGGCGAGGCGGCCGTGCTGGTCGCCCGCGAGCTCGACCTGCGGGTGCCCGCCGACGTCTCGATCGGGATGGTCGACGACGCGCCGTGGGCCGAGCTGTGCGACCCGCCGCTGACCGCCGTCGCGCGGCCCGCCCACGACATCGGCTACCGCGCCACCGAGCTGCTGCTGCGCGACCGCAGCCGCCGGGGCCGGACCGGGCCGGTGCTGCTGCCGACCGAGCTGGTCGTCCGGGGGAGCTGCGGTCCGCCGAGGACGGGGCGGGGGCCGGGCCGGGGGACGGGACGCGGCGGCGGGCGGGGGCCCGGGCGCGCCTCCTGACCTGCCCGGGGCCCCGCCCGCGCGCGATGGCGCCGATCTGTGATACCCCGAGGGGTCGGCAGGGCGCCCGCGGGCACGCTAGATTTCCGGGGTGGAGGAGATCGATCGTCAGATCCTGGCCCTGCTCGCCGACGACGGCCGGATGAGCTTCACCGATCTGGCCAAGGAGACGGGGCTGTCGGTATCGGCCGTGCACCAGCGGGTGCGGCGGTTGCAGAAGCGCGGCATCGTCACGGGCTTCACCGCCCAGCTCGACCACCAGCAGATCGGGCTGCCGCTGACCGCGTTCGTGTCGATCAAGCCGATCGACCCGGCCGCGCCCGACGACGCGCCCGAGCGGCTGGAGGGCCTCACCGCCATCGAGGCGTGCCATTCGGTGGCGGGGGAGGAGAGCTACATCCTCAAGGTGCGAGTGGCCTCGCCGAACGAGCTGGAGGAACTGCTCCAGCAGATCCGCGCCGCCGCCAACGTCGCCACCCGCACCACGGTCGTGCTCAGCACCCCCTGGGAGGGCCGCCGACCGTCGCTGTGATCCGCCGGCGGCGGGGCCCGGCGGGCCCCGCCGCACCGGTCACAGCCGCGGCGGGGCGAAGGCGTCCAGCGCTTCGCGCGCGAGGTACATCGAGTCCCAGGGGTCGGCGTCCGGACCGGTCAGCTCGGGGTCGAAGTTCACGTCCACGAACAGCTCGGTCACGCCCTGCTCGGCGAGCACCCCGAAGTCGGACCGGATCTCCTCGTGCGACCCGGTCAGCGGCCGGCGGCCGGGGGCGCCCGCGGGACGCACCCGGACCGCACCCCGGCACACGAACCGCAGCGCCGCCGGGTCGCGGCCGGCCTTCTCGGCCGACTCCCGGACGATCTCGATCGAGCGCCCGATCCCGGCCAGGTCGGCGCGGCTGGAGCTGACCCAGCCCGCCGCGAGCCGGCCGGCGCGGCGCAGCGCCGGCTCGGACGAGCCGCCCATCAGGATCGGCGGCTCGGGCGACTGGAGCGGCTTGGGGTCGAACAGCACCGGCGGGATGTCGTAGAACTCCCCGTGGAACTCGCTCACCTCGTCGGCCCACAGCGAGCGCAGCGCCGCGACGAACTCCTCGGCGCGGGCGCCGCGGCGCTCCATCGGCACGCCGGTGGCGGCGAACTCGGCGGGCATCCAGCCGAGGCCGAGCCCGAGGTCGAGCCGCCCGCCGGTGACATGGTCGAGCGTGGCGGCCTGCTTGGCCAGCAGCGGCGGCGAGGTGAACGGGACGTTGACGATGGCCACGCCGAGCCGGACCCGGCTGGTGTACCCGGCGAGGTAGGCCAGGGTGATCAGCGGATCGGACACGTTGCGGTAGGTGTGGTCGGCGGTGTCGGCCGGGTTGACCAGCCGTTGCAGCGTCCACAGCGAGTGGTAGCCGAGCTCCTCGGCCCGCTGGGCGATCAGCACCTGGTTGGCCGGGGTGGCCCACGCTCCCGACACCGGCACGGCGAACCCGATGAGCACGGCGCTCCTCCTCGTCATCGTCGAAAGGTCCGACCCTATCTCCGCCCGGGCCGCGCCTTACAGCGTCAAGGCCCGTGCCCCGGCGCACCTCGATGATCTAGCACGGTCCGCGCCTGCACCGGGGGCGTCCGGCGATGGAACGCGGCGCGCAGCGCCGCGTACGCGGCGGGCGGGGCGGCCAGATGGTCCAGGCCGAGTAGGGCGGCCCCGAGCAGCGGCGGTTCGCCGGGGACGACGAGCCGGGCCCGCGGCGCCAGGCGCGAGTACCATTCCCGAACGGCGTCCATCAGGACGGGGCGCCGGGCGGCCAGCACCCCGCCGCCGAGCACGACGTCGGCGGGGATCTCCAGCAGATCCAGCCGCCGCAGCGCGACCGAGCCGAGCAGCGCGACCTCCTCGGCGAGCCGTCCCGCCACACCGAGCGCGACCGGGTCGCCGGCCGCGGCGGCGTCGAGCAGGACGGGCGCCAGCCCGGTGAGCCGGCTCTCGGCGATGTGGCCCCGGTGGACGCCGAGGCCCGCGTCGATGGCACGGTCCACGCCGAAGTGCGCGGCGACCGCGGCCGACAGCGCGGTGTGCGGGCCGCGGCCGTCCTCGGCGCGCACCGCGTGCCAGAGCGCGGCCCGGCCGAGCTCGCCGCCGCCGCCCCAATCGCCGGTGTGTGCGCCGAGGGACGGGAAGCGGGCGGTGCGGCCGTCGGGCGCCACGCCCGCGCAGTTGATGCCCGCGCCGCAGACCACCGCGACGCCCCAGCCCTCGGTGGCGGCGCTGCGCAGCAGGGCGAAGGTGTCGTTGCCGACCGTGACGTCCGGCGCGACGCCGCGGGCGAGCAGGAGCCCCTTCAGCCGCTCCTCCTCGTCGGGGAGGTCCACGTTCGCCAGGTACGCGGCCAGGTGGACGACGTCGCCGGCCGCGGCGCCCGCGGCGTCGAGCGCGCCGCCGATGGCGGCGGTCAGCCCGTCCACCGCGGGGCCGAGGCCGCCGAGGTGCGGGTGGAACCCGCCGCCGCGGGCGGTGCCGAGCAGCTCCCCGCCGACCCCGGCCACGGCCACGTCGGTCTTGCTGTTGCCGCCGTCGACCGCGACCAGCACCGGCGGCATCAGGTGGCCCAGGGCAGGTGGGCGCGGTTGGCGGCGATCAGGTCGCGGGCGAGGCGCTCGGCGGTGCCGGCCTGCCCGACCAGCGGGTGCGCCAGCAGGGCGGCGGCGACGCGGTCGGCGCCGCCGCGCAGCGCCGCGTCCAGGGCCAGCTCCTCGTAGGCCGACACGTGCGCGATCAGTCCCGCGTAGAGCGGTTCCACCGGGTCCACGGGCAGCGGCACCGGCCCGGCGGCGGTGATCCGCGCCGGGACCTCGATGACGGCGCGCGGGTCCAGGAACGGCAGCGTGCCGCCGTTGCGGACGTTCACCACCTGGGTGTCGCCCCGGTCGCCGAGGAGGGACGCGACGAGCTGGACGGCGGCCTCGGAGTAGAAGGCGCCGCCGCGCTCCTCCAGCCGGGCCGGCTTGGTGTCCAGGGCCGGGTCGGCGTACATCGCCAGAAGCTCGCGCTCGAGCGCCGCCACCTCCTGCGCGCGTGAGGGCGAGCCGCGCAGCTCCTCCACGACCTGGTCGTGCGCATAGAAGTAGCGCAGGTAGTAGGACGGGACGGCGCCGAGCCGCGCGATGAACGGTGCGGGGAGCCCGGTCCCGGCGGCGACCGCGTCCAGGTGCTCCGACAGCAGCCGGGGGAGTGCGTCGGTCCCGTCGACCCGGGCCGAGCGGGTCCAGGTGAGGTGGTTGAGGCCGACGTGGCCCGCCTCGACCCGGTCCGGGGGGACGCCCAGCAGCGCGGCGAAGCGCCGCTGGACGCCGATCGCCACGTTGCACAGCCCGACCGCGCGGTGCCCGGCGTCCAGCAGCGCCCGGGTGACGATGCCGACGGGGTTGGTGAAGTCGACGATCCACGCGTCCGGGGCGCGGGCGGCGACGCGGGCCGCGATGTCGAGCACGACCGGGACGGTGCGCAGCGCCTTGGCGAGCCCGCCCGCGCCGGTGGTCTCCTGCCCGACGCACCCGCACGCGAGCGGGATCGTCTCGTCCAGGTGCCGGGCCGCCTGCCCGCCGACCCGCAGTTGCAGCAGCACGACGTCGGCGCCGTCGACCGCCCCGTCGAGGTCGGTGGTGGTCCGGACCGTCCCGGGATGGCCCTCGCGGGCGAACATCCGGGCGGCCAGGCCGCCGACCAGGGCGAGCCGTTCCGCGTCCGGGTCGGCCAGGACCAGTTCGCCGACCTGCGGCTCCGCGCGCGTACGGGCGAGCCCGTCGACCAGTTCCGGGGTGTAGGTCGAGCCTCCCCCGACGACCACCAGCTTCAACCCTTGACTCCCGTCAGTGTGATGCCCTGCACGAAGACGCGCTGGGCGAGGAGGAACACGACGATCACCGGCAGCACGGTGAGCAGCGTCGCGGCCATGGTCAGGTTCCATTCGACGTTGTGCGCCGCGCGGAAGGTGGCGATGCCCACGGCCAGCGGCCAGGCGTCGGGCTTGGCGTACACCAGCGGCCCGTAGTAGTCGTTCCAGCAGTAGAAGAACTGGAACAGCGCCACCGCCGCCAGCGCGGGCCGCGCCATCGGCAGGACCACCCGCACCATGGTGGTGAACTCGCCGCAGCCGTCCACCCGGGCCGCGTCGGCGTAGTCGCGCGGGATCGTCACCAGGAACTGCCGTAGCAGGAAGATGGAGAAGGCGTCGCCGAACAGCAGCGGCAGGATCAGCGGCCACAGCGTCCCGGTGAGCTCGAACCGCGCCCAGACGATGTACAGCGGCACCACGGTGATCTGAGGGGGCAGCATCATCGTGGTGATGACCAGCACGAACGCCACCTTGCGGCCCCGGAACCTGAACCGGGCCAGTGCGTAGGCGACCGGGACGCTCGACAGCAGCATGAACAGCGTGCCGAGCACCGCGTACAGCAGGCTGTTGCCGAGCCAGCGCGCCATGTCGCCCGACAGCACCTCGGTGAAGTTGCCCCACTGCCAGTGCGCGGGCCACAGGTCGCCGCTGAGTGTCTGCTCGTCCGACATCACCGCGGTGAGGAACATGAACAGCAGGGGCGCCAGGAACATCAGCGACAGCGCGATCGCGACCGCGTGCGCGGCCACCCACAGCAGCGCCCGGCGCCCGCGCGGGCCGCCGGGGCCCCGGCGCGGACGGCCGCCTGCCGGCGCGGTCGCGGTGCGGGTCAGTGCGCGGGCCGCGGTGCGAGTCAGTGCGCGGGCCGCGGTGCCGGTCATGACGCCTCCCCGTCGGCGAAGGAGTGGAACTGCCGGAGCAGCAGCAGGGTGAAGAGCATCGCGACGGCGAACAGCAGCAGCGCCAGCACGCACGCGTAGCCCATGTTGAACTGCCGGAACCCCTCGTCGTACAGGTACTGCGGGAACGTCAGCGTGGAGCCGCCGGGGTAGCCGGGCGCGAGCTGGGTGCCGGGCTGGTCGCTCTGCCCGGCCGCGACCTTCCCCGCGACCATCGCCTGGGTGAAGTACTGGAGGGTCTGGATGACTCCGGTCACCGCGGCGAACGCCAGCACGGGGGAGACGGTGGGCAGGGTGATGTGCCGGAACCGCTGCCAGGGGCCTGCACCGTCGATCTCGGCGGCCTCGTAGAGCTGCCGCGGCACGTCCAGCACGGCGGCCAGCAGGATGATCATCACGTCGCCGACGGCCCACAGGCCGAGCAGCGCGAGGCCGGGCTTGCTCCAGTCGGGGTCGTTGAACCAGTCGGGCAGCGGGATCCCGGCCAGGTCCGCGAGGTGGTCGACCGGCCCGGTCCCCGGGTTCAGCACGAACACGAACGCGACCGTCGCCGACACCGGCGGGACCAGGTAGGGCAGGTAGAAGATCGAGCGGAACAGGCCGCCGCCGCGTTTGAGGTGGGCCAGGAGCTGCGCCGCGCCCAGCCCGAACAGCACCCGCAGCGGCACCATGAGCGTGACCAGCCACAGCGTGTTGAGCATGGACCGCCGGGCGTCCTGGTCGCCGAACAGGTACCGGTAGTTGGTCAGGCCGACGTACTCCAGGTTGAACAGGTCGTACCGGGTGAACGAGAAGTACACCGTGGCCAGCAGCGGATACCCGAAGAACAGCGTGAAGCCGATGAGCCACGGCGACAGGAAGGCCAGCACCCGGAGCCGGCGGTGGCGCCGCGCCCGCGCGCCGGCCGTCCGCCCGCGCGGTGCCGCCGCGGAGGCGCCGGTGACGGCGGCCATCCTCAGCCGCCCGCCAGCTCGAGCGCCTTGTCGACCTTCGCGTCGAGGTCGCGAAGCCCCTGGTCGGGGTCCTTGACCTTGCCGGTCTCCCACTCGTCCTGGACGAACCGTTGGAGCTGGACGAGGTAGTCGCCGCCGTTCGGGCTGGACGGGCTGGTGGTGGTCGCCGGGTGCTTGAACACGTTGAGGAACGTCCCGAACTGCGCGGGCAGCTTCAGTCCCGGCGACGACAGCGCCGGCAGCGTGCTCGGCACGTTGCCGAGCGCGTTGGCCATGGTGACCAGCGAGCCGGTGTCGGTGGCGAGGTATTTGACGAACGCCCAGGCGGCCTCGGCGTGCTTGGAGCCGCGCGGGATCCCCATGATGGTGCCGAGGGTGAAGCCGCCGCCGTACTGGGCCGCCCGGTCGTCGGAGACCGGCGGCGGGGCGGTGCCGTAGTCCAGCGCGGGCGCCTCCTTCTGGATGAACTTGGTGCGCCACTCGCCGTCGACGGCCATGGCGACCTTGCCCTTCTGGAAGGGGTTGGACGCCTCGAACTCCTGGCCCATGCTCCGCATGAACTTCTTGGCGTTGTCGTAGCCGTACCAGTCGAGCAGGTCCTTCTCC
Source organism: Actinomadura xylanilytica (assembly GCF_030283145.1). Lineage (GTDB taxonomy): Bacteria > Actinomycetota > Actinomycetes > Streptosporangiales > Streptosporangiaceae > Spirillospora > Spirillospora xylanilytica. The sequence continues at coordinate 661,453 of NZ_JASNWE010000005.1, read as the reverse complement.
CACTTCAGGTACGCCTTGAACGCGGGGTCCTTGGAGAAGTTCGCGGTGCCGGCGGGGGTCAGCCACTTCACTCCGAAGCTGGTGGCGATGTGCTGCGGGGTGTGCTCGTAGTACTGGACCGACGGCATGAACCCGGCGACCTTGATGGTCCCGTCCGGGGCGCGCACCGTGAGCTTCTTGGCCAGCGCCGTCAGCTCGCTCATGGTCTTGGGCGGCGCGTTCCCCTTCATCAGCGCGGTGTTGTAGTAGAGGCCGTAGGCGTCGGCGAGCAGCGGCAGGGCGCAGCGCCTGCCCTTGAACTGGGTATAGTCCTGGACGGCCTTCGGGAACATGTTCAGGTCGACGCCGTCCTCGCGCAGCCGCGGCGTCAGCTCCTGCCAGGCGCCGCTCTGGCAGAACTGCCCGAGGTTGTCGGTGGTGAAGGAGGCGACGACGTCGGGCGGGTTCCCGCCGCGGATGGCGTTGGTGATCTGGTCGTCGGTCTGGTTGCCGGTGACCTTCACGGTGATGTTCGGATGCAGCTTGCGGAAGCCGTCGACCGCGTCCTCGAACCCTTTGACCTCGTGGTCGGCGCTCCAGCCGTGCCACACCTGGAGGGTCTGCTTCTCGTCGGTCTTCGGGCCGCCGCCGGTTCCGCCGCCGCCGCCGGCCGTGCAGGCGGACGTGAGGCCGAGGCCCAGGGCGGCCAGGGCCACCGTGATCCGGCGTGGTGTGGGGGTGCGCACTCCGGTTCTCCTTCGGGGGAGGGACGGCCGGGGCGGCCGTCGGGTCAGGAGGTGGTGTCGGAGAAGACCTCGTCGCGGGTCTCCTGGAGGGCCTGCTGGAGCGCCCCGGCCAGGACGGGGTTGTCCTGGAGGGAGCTGAGCCGCACCGCGGGACGCGGGACGGCCAGTGCGTGCAGATGCCGTTCGACCCGCGCGCGCAGCGGCTCGCCGCCGGCCCGCAGGACCTCGCCGGTGAGGACGATCAGTGCCGGGTCCAGGACCGCCACGACGGCCGCCAGGGTCGTGCCGAGCCGCGCGGCCAGCTCGGCCAGCGCCGCCTCCGCGGGCCCGTCCGGCGCCTTCTCGGAGGCTCCGGCCGCCGCGGCGGCGCGGGTGAGGGCGGTGGCGGCGTCGCGTCCCCGGAAGCCGTGCTCGCGCATCAGCCTGAGCACGGCCGCGCCGCCCGTCAGGCCCTGCACGCGCCCGGTGTGGGCGAGCCGCGCGTCGTGGTCGCGCGGCCCGCCGGCCGCGGGCATGTAGGCGATCTCGCCCGCGCCGCCGGTGGCGCCCCGGTGCAGCGCACCGTTCAGCACCACGGCCATGCCGACGCCGTCGGCGACCCAGAGCAGCACGAAGTCGCCCGCCCCGGCGGCCTGCCCGCCCGCCAGCTCGGCCAGGGCCGACAGGTTGACGTCGTTCTCGATCGCGACCGGCAGGCCGAGGCCGGCGGTGAGCGTGCCGACCAGGCCGGGGACGTGCCAGCCGGGGATGTGCGCGGCGTAGCCGAGCCGGCCGGTGCCCGGGTCCACCGCGCCCTGGATGCCGATCACGGCGCGCCGCAGCCGGGACCGGGTGAGGCCGGCCGCCGCGGCCGCTCCGTCCAGCGCGGCGCCGACCCGGGCCACGACGTCGACGCCGGACCGGCCCGGCGTGGGCAGGGTGTGCTCGCCCACGACCGTCCCGGTGAGGTCGGCGACGCGGGCGAGGACGCGGGCCGGGGTCACGTCGGCGCCCGCCACGTGCGCGGCCCCCGGGTTGATCCGGTAGAGCCCGGCGGTGCGGCCGGGCAGCCCCTCGCGGATCCCGTCCCGGACGACCAGCCCGGCCTCCTCCAGCCGCGCCAGGAGCTGGGACGCGGTCGGCTTGGAGAGGCCGGTCAGGTCCGAGAGCTGCGGCCGGGTGAGCGGGCCCCGCGACAGCAGCGCCTCCAGGGCCGCGCGGTCGTTGATGGCCCGCAGCATGCTGGGGGTTCCCGGCGTGGGCGTCGGCACGGGCGCCGCTCCCTCCTGAGTTAGGAAGGTTTCCTAACTTGGACGAGAAAGTAAACAACCCTTACGAACGGGTCAAGGGAGGTGGTGTGGCCGGGACCGGCCGCGCACTCCGCGCCGGGGCGGCACGGGTCCGGCTCAGGAGCGGCTCGGGGGGCGCTTCAGGAGTGCCTCAGGGGGCGGCGACGATGAAGCTGGAGTTGCCGAAGCCGACCTCGTCGCCGGCGCGGACGCGGGCCGGGCCGGTCAGCCGCCAGCCGTTCACCCGGGTCCCGTTCATCGAGCCGAGGTCGGAGACCATCCAGGACTCCTCGTCCTGGTAGATCTCGGCGTGGAACCGCGACACGGTCAGGTCAGTGAGGATGAACTGGCAGCCCGGCGCGCGGCCGACCACGATGCGGGTCAGGCCGGCCGGGGGGAGCATGAACCGGGGCAGCCGCGGCGCCCGCCAGGCCGCCTCGATGCGCGCGGTCGCCTGGGACACCGAGGAGATGATGCCGGTGAGCCGGTTGACCACCCTGCCGGTGGGCGGCAGGTCGTGCACGATGTCGGCGAGCTCGGCCTGGCTGCGGGCGCGCAGCACCTGGTCGACACGGCGCTCGAACGTCTCGTTCGACATCCGGCCCTCGGCGACCTGGTCGCCGAGCATCTGAAGGGCCCGGTCCCGCTCCATGTCGGACGCTCTCACCGGATATGAGGGCTGACCGTCCATAGCTGTGAGTATCCAGATCCTGTCGTTTACTGTCTAGCGAGAAGGTAGAAGATCATTGATCACGCGCACTCTGGCATGTTAGACGCCCTTTGGACACGGGAAGTTCGCTCTCGCCCGTCTCGAGCCCCTTCGCCTGCGGAGCGGTCGGGAGACGATTGGGAGACGATCTTCCGCCGGGTCTCCGCCGGGTCTCCGCCGGGTCTCCGCCGGCCGCGTCTGGAGCGCCGCGACCAACTCGGCCCGCATGTGGTCGGACACGTGTGCGCAGGTGCCGCCGATGCCGGGCATCGCGCGTCCGAGGCGGTCCCGTTCGAGGATCTCCGGTATCCCGTCCTCGTCCATCCAGACGCGCAGCGGGCCACAACGGCAGCACCGCGCACCGCGCGCCTACGCCGCCCAACTTCGCCAGGTCCTGCATAACGCCCGACCCGCGCTGAAGAGACGGCCGTCAACGGGGCATCGATCTGGCGACGTCGGTGGCGACGGCATAGGCACGGCGGGCCATCTGGTCGTACGACAAGTATTCTCCGTCCTTTGTCCTGCCCGCGTACCAGACAGTCGCCAGGACGTTGCTTATCCGGAAGCTGAGCTCCGCGCATCCCCTGTCCCTCGGCCGGGTAGGGCAGTTCTCGTAGTCAAGCGATCTGATGGACGCCTCCTCGCCCGGCCCGCGCAGCAGACTGAAATTCTTGTTGTCCTGGGAAACAGGGAATCTGGACCAGTGCCGGCGCTTCGCGATGTCCGCGCCGATTCCCGGAACCTCATCGGGAGTACGGATGCTCGCCGCCGTGAATCCACCGAGACCCGCCTCTTGGACCCACTCGCAACTCGCGATTTCCGTACCCGACTGCAGCCCCTTCCCAAAGCCGAGGTTCCTGTCCTTGTGCACCGGAGTTCCCGGCTTGGGGCCGCCCAGCTTGTCCAGGGTCGCCTTGGTGACCAACCCGCACGGCCCGGGCAGCTTCCCGAGCGGCGGCGTCCCTCCCGCAGGCTTCGTGATCTTCGGCTCGGCTCCGGCGGTGGACCCCAGGTTCCGGGCGGCGTCCACCGCCGCAGCGAACACGCGAGGCCGCAGGCTCTCCATCGGAGGCAGGGTCAACCGGCCACCGGAATGGTCTTCGCCAAAGTACTCGACCTTGACGGTGATGTTCTTCACGCGAAATACCACAGTGACGTAGGAATGCGCACCCCAGGTTTCCGCGCCGTAGTAGATCGCTTCCTCGCCGACGCCCGTGAGGCTCTCCGGCTTTGGCCGCCGCCTGTCTTCCACGTTTGTTTTGTTTTTGAAGAACGTGTAGGCCATATCCCGTTCCTGCCTGAACGACTCCATGGCGCCGGGTACCGATTCCGACCGTGTGACGAACGCCTGAAGAACTCGCTTCTTTCCGCCGACGTCCCTCGCCTGATCATTGGATCGCCAGACGCAGCCCAGACGATCCGACGCGCTGAGGCCGCTGATCTTGGCCGCCTTCGCCTGCGGGGCCACCTTGGCGGCCGTCTTGCGAGAGACGAGGCCGTCACACTTCCTGGGCATCTGGATGGCGGGGGCAAAGGCTGCGGCGAGGTGATTCTTGGAGATTTTCGGGATCGCCGCGAACTCGGGCCCGCCGTCGCCCTCATCGTCACCCGAGCCGGCGCTGACAACCACGACCCCGGCCGACAGGAGCAAGGCGACTCCCACGGCACCCGCGATCAGCCCGCGCTGCCGTCGGTTGCTCGTACGGGGGGTTGACGTGCTGACTTCCGCGGTCGCGTCCGGGCGGGATTCAGGGGATGTAGGGGAGGCGGGGGCGGTCATACCGGTGTCTGACTCCGAAACCGCCAACGAGGTTCGCGATCACCGACTGTTCGGCTGCGACCGGTCCTCTCTGGCGAAGAGTGACGAGCCGGTGCCCCGGCGGCGGCATCCGCCCGGCCGGCGGTAAGGACGCCGACATGGCGGAAGACCTGGCGCGACTCCAGGACGAGGGAGAGGACCTGCGCGTCGGCGTGCCGGTCGAGGAACCGCGCAGGCTGGTCGGCATCGTCCCACTCTGGCCAGCCTGATATCGGTTCGGTGCGGCGCTCTTGCGGATCTCGGCGCTGCCTCTACGGTGAGCCGGGCAAGAGGGTGCCCGCGGAGGGAGTTCGTTGTGGCTGTCGAGTTCACGCGTCCGGGTGCCCCATCGGCCGAGGATCCGGTGATGGTGCAGGCCATGGCCGTGTGGGACGCGTTCACGCCGGGTGAGCGGCGGGACCTGTTCCGGTCGCTTGCGCAGGTCGTGGCCGTGTATGGCCGGACGGAGAATGTTGACCACCTGGTGCGGTTTGCGGAGAGTGTTGACGGGATGGTCCGGCTCGAGTCGACAACCGACCTGCGTCAGACGATCCGGGAGACCCGCGACGTTCCAGGCGAGCCGGCCGAGGTGAGCTTCGCGGACATGGCGAGGCGACTCGAGGGGTAGCCATGCGGCGGCGGCTGCGACCGACCACACGGACTCGGGCACTGGTCACCGAGTGGTCGGCCACGGCGTCAGCCGAGCACCGACGGCGGATGGCCGAACTTCTGCACTCGCTCGGCAGCGGAATCTGGGTGACGCGCTGGTGGTGGGTGCCGTACAGCAGCGACCCCGAGGTGATCGAGATCCGGTTCGACACGCACGCGCATGTGTTCATGCGGGTGTGGCTCGACGAGGACGACCTCCGTGAGTACGCCGACTTCATCTCGATCGAGCACAGCGACCCGGAGAGCGCTGAGAGCGCCGTCGACTAGCCGGGCCGGCTCGTCAGAGCAGGTGGGGCATGGCGCCGGTGCCTCGCCGGACGATCTCCCCGGCGATCGATTCGTTGAACCGGGCCGGCGGCCGAGGGGTCAGGCGGTGGAGGTCGTCAGGTCCTCGACGCGTGCTTCGGCGGAGCGGCGGACCGCGTCGACGCCGTTCAGCGCGGAATCCTTGGTGGTGTAGCCCTGGCTGGCCGCGATGATCTCCCCGTTGGGGGCCTTGAGATGGAAGCGGAACTCGCCGGCGTGGTCCTTGAAGATCTCGAATTTGGCTGCCATAGCCGTCGGCTACCCGCTGGACCTGTGAGAACAACGCTGTTTGGTGAAGGTTTGGGAGTGTCGGGGCCATGTGCGGCCCGTCCGCCACCCCCGCCTCACCGGGAGACGACGCCCAAGAGACTGTCCGGCGCCGACGGTGTCGGAGATGCTGGGAGGAGCGCCCCGACGAAAGGAGCTTCTCTGTGCTCGAGGTCATTGGTGCCGGGTTCGGACGCACCGGCACGCTGTCGATGAAGGCTGCCCTGGAACGACTCGGCTTCGGTCCGTGCCATCACATGCTGGAGCTGGTCGAGAACTCGGCGCAGGGCGATCTGTGGATGCCCGTCGCACGCGGCGAGGACGTCGACTGGGACGTCGTGTTCGAGGGGTACCGGTCCTGCGTGGACTGGCCCAGCGCCGGCTACTGGCGGGAGCTGTCGGCCGCCTATCCGGACGCCAAGATGATCCTCACCGTCCGGGATCCGGGGAAGTGGTGGGAGAGCGTCCATGACAGCATCTACCAGTTCACCCGGCGGCCCGCCCCGCCGGACCCGTCGGGGGTCTACCGGAGCGTGCGCGCCATCGCCGACAAGGCGGTGTGGGAGGACACGTTCGGCGGCCGGTTCGCCGACCGGGCCCACGCCATCGGCGTCTTCGAGGAGCACACCGAGACGGTCCGCCGGGAGATCCCGGCGGAGCGCCTGCTGGTGTTCGAGGTCGCGCAGGGCTGGGAGCCGCTCTGCTCCTTCCTGGGCGTTCCCGTGCCCGACGAGGAGTTCCCCCGCCTGAACGACCGCGCCGCGATCAACGCGATGATGATGGAGAGGTTCGACCAGGCATAGCAGGCCGACCACCGCGGTGCCGGCGCCGTCCGTGTCCGGACGCCGGCACCGCGCCGCCGGTTCGTGCGGCCGGCCGCCCGGTCAGCGCGAGAGCAGGTCCCGGGCGATGTGGGTCACCTGGATCTCGTCGGTGCCCGCGTAGATCTGGAACGACTTGGCGTCGCGGGCGAGCTGCTCGACCCGGTACTCGCTCATGTAGCCGTTGCCGCCGAAGAGCTGGACGGCCTCCATCGCGACCTCGCTGGCGGCCTGCGCCGAGTACAGCTTCATCGCCGACGCCTCGGCGAGGGTGGGGGTGCGCCCGGCCTTCTGCATCTCCACGTGCCGGAACACCAGGTTCTGCACGTTGAGGCGGGCGACCTCCATCTTGGCGAGCTTGAGCTGGATCAGCTGGAAGTCGCCGATCCGCTGCCCCCACAGCTCGCGGGACTTGGCGTACTCGACCGACAGCTTCAGGCACTCCTCGATGACGCCGAGCGACATCGCCGCGACCCCGGCGCGCTCGGTGACGAAGTTCTGCTTGGCCGACTCCCTGCCGCCGCCCGCGCCCGCGGCCAGGAGCCGGTCGGCGCCCGCCCGCACGTCGTCCAGGAACAGCTCGCCGGTGGGGGAGGAGTGCAGGCCCATCTTGCGCAGCGGCCTGCTCTGGTCCAGGCCGGGCATGCCGCGGTCGAGGACGAAGGTGAGGATCTCGCGGTCGCGCGGGTCGCGGCCGTCGTCGAGCTTGCAGTAGAACACGATCGTGTCGGCGTACGGGCCGTTGGTGATGAAGGTCTTGGACCCGTTGATGACGTACTCGTCGCCGACCTTGCGGGCCGTGGCCTGCATGCCGCCGAACGCGTCGGACCCGGAGTCGGGCTCGGTGATCGCCCAGGCGCCCACCTTCTCCATGGTCAGCAGGTCCAGCCCCCAGCGCTCCTTCTGCTCGGCGGTGCCGCGCTTCATGATCGTCCCGGCGGCCAGGCCGAGGCTGACGCCCATCGCCGACACCAGGCCGGGCGCGACCTTGCACAGCTCGATCACCGGGAGCATCGTCATGGATGCGTTGCCGCCGCCCGCCTCGGCCGCGCCGTCCTCGGCTGCGCCGTCCTCGCCCGTGCCGGACGCGGCGGCGCGCTCCTTCTTCAGCCGCGAGTGGAACGACGCGCGCGCCATCTCGTCCATGCCGAAGGTCTTGTAGAGGCCGCGGATCAGGTCGTAGGGCGGCATCTCGCCCGCGTCCAGCGCGTCCAGGTTGGGCCGGACCTCCGCCTCGATCCAGTCGCGCACAGCGTCCCGGATCATCAGGTCTTCGTCGGACCACTCGATCATGCTCGCCTCGCCTTTCGACCGCCTGCCGGATGCGCTGCCCATCCAAGCAGAGATAGCAAGCGCGCACTTACCCCGGGGTGGCGGCCGGGGCCGCGGGCCGCCCGCCCAGCGTCACGATGTCGGCGAGCACACCGCCGCCCGACGTCAGCCGGCCGGGCGCGGGGCTGTCATAGACCACCAGCAGCCGGATGCCGCCGCCGGCCGGGTCGTCCAGGACCCCGATGCCCTCGGCGTGATCGGTGCCCTCGCCGTGAGGGAGGTCGCCGAGCGGCTCCAGCCCGTCCGCCGGGACGACGCACGCCGCGTCGGCCTTGGCCGCCTCCGGCCAGCGCACGACCCGCACCGGCCCGTCCAGGTCCATGCTCGGCCCGGTGAGGACGAGCAGGTCGTCGCCGTGCGGGCACAGGTCGCGGATGCCGAGCCCGCCGAGGTCCAGCAGATGCGTGCGGTACGGCTCGCCGCCGTCGCCGACCGGCGCGAGCCGCAGCCGGGACGGGTCGTCGAGGTGGCTCTCGGGACGGATCTCCAGCAGCACCGCCCAGCCGCGCAGCACGGGCCCCCGCAATCCGATGTAGAGCCGGTCGCCGTGCGCGGCGACCCCCTCGATGTCGATGCCGTTGTCCTTGCTCGGGATCGACAGGAACGGGGCCAGGTGCGGATCGTCCCCCAGCAGGTCGGTGATGGAGTCGCCCCGACCGCCGAGCACGGCGGCGGTACGGCCGCCGTCCTCGCGCACCACCTCGGGCAGCCCGTCCGCACCGGCGGCCAGGGGGAGCCGGACCAGGATGAAGCGGTTGTCCTCGCGCACGATCGAGGCCAGCCTCCGGCGCGCCTTGGCGGGGGAGTGGCCGGGCTTGATCTTCTTGCGCTTGAGGCTGTGCGAGCCGACCGCCCACAGCCACCCGCCGGCGCACGCCAGGCCCTCGATGTCGGCCTCTTCGCCGGGACCGGCCGGCAGCGGGACGAGGTCCGCGAGCGCGACCGAGCGCTGCCCGCCGTAGCCGGTGACCCGGCCCCGCGCGTCGGTGGTCGCGGTCAGCCGCTCGATGGTGGCGGTCTCGTCGCCCGCCACCCACAGGCAGGGCCCGTCCCGCCGGACGGCCGACAGGTTGGTGTGCGTCCCGGCCTCCCGGCTCTCGGCCCCGAAGCGCAGCTCCACCCGGCGTTCCACGATCATGCGCAGATGTTCCCACAGAGCCGGCTCCGGACGGCGGGCTCCGCCGAGGCCGGCGGCCTCCCGGCGGCGCAGTCCGGCGGCTCAGTGCCCGCAGGTCCGGCAGGCGGTGCGGGTGCGGCGGGCGTAGGCGACCGCCGCGACGGCCATCCCGGCGCCCCAGGCGAAGTAGCCAGGGACCGCGAACCAGAAGAACGTCTCGGGCAGGTCCAGGCCGCCGGTGGCCGGGAACGGGTTGCGGCCGTTCAGTCGCTCCCAGAACATCTGGAGCAGCATGAGACCGAAGTAGAGGACCAGCGCGCCGGAGATCCCGGCCCCGGGCCACAGCACCAGCCGGCGCGGGATCCGGCGCCCGGCCGCGCGGGGCGTCCAGCGCGGCCACGTCCGTCCCCAGGAGTGCACGAGGGCCAGCGGCAGCACGCTCCCGCCGAGCACGAACCCGACCTCGAACAGGACGGCCGAGACGCCGGAGGACATCGGGTTCTGCCCGAATCCGACGGCGGCCTGGGCGGCGATCCGCACCAGGCATCCGGCGACCGCGAAGTACGCGGCGGCGTAGGCCCAGCGGGGGGTGCGGTCCAGCGGGCCCGGGGCGGCGGCACCGCCGCAGGCGCCGCAGCCCGCACGCGTGCGCCGCCGGTAGTCGCGCGCCGCCAGCGCCACGAGGACGCCCGAGGCCAGGCAGGCGGACCTGCTGAGCGCCCCGATCGGATAGAACTCGATGCCGAGGCCCGGCAGGATCGCCCCGATCACGTCGAGCAGCAGCAGCGCCGCGCAGGCGGCGAAGGCGATCGCGACGCCCCCGGCGGCGACCAGCAGCGTCCGCCTGGCCGTGCCGTCGAGGCTCAGGGCCCGGCCGGACCCGAGCGCGATGATCACCGGCAGGGCGAGGGCGCACAGTCCCACGGAGTCCCAGCCGTCCAGGACGACCAGATCGGTGCCGACGGGCGAGAGGTCGCCGGGCGCGTGCCCGAGTCGCCAGTAGATCCTCAGCGCCCCGTAGGCCACCACCCAGCCCAGTGCGACTCCGGTCAGCCGTGGGCCGGACAGGCGGGCCGGGCGCCGGGGCGGCGCGGCGGCCCGCCGGCCGGGCAGGACCGGGGCGTTGGGTCCTTGCGTCATCGTCCTCATGCCGACGATGCTTCCGGCGTGGTGCGGCGGACGCCTCCCCGCTGCGGGCGATGAGTCTCCCCCTCGCGGGGGAGGGTACGCGGGGTCAGATGTCCCAGCGGACGTGCACGTGCGGGGGCTTGCGGAAGACCAGCCCGTGCGCCGCGGCGGGCCGCGCGGGGTCCAGCCGCAGGTTCGGCAGCCGTTCCAGGATCGCGTGCAGCGCGGTGCGCGCCTCCAGCCGGGCCAGATGGGCGCCGAAGCAGAAGTGCGGGCCGTGCGCGAACGCCAGGTGGTCGGCGGAGTTGCCGCGCCGGACGTCGAAGCGGTCCGGGGCGGGGAAGACCTCCGGGTCCCGGTTGGCGCCCGCGATCGACACCCGGACGAGGTCGCCCGCGCGGACGGGGGCACCGCCGAGATCGGTGTCGCGGGTGGCGTACCGGTCGACCACCGACGCCGACGGCTCCACCCGCAGCGACTCCTCGATCGCGGCGTCCAGCAGGCCGGGCTCCGCGCGGACGGCCGCGGCCGCGCCGGGGGCCGCCAGCAGGTGGTGCGCCACGTTGACGATCATGCCCTCGGTGGTGTCGATACCGCCGAACATCAGCACCGCGGCGTTGGCGACCACCTCGGCGACCGTGAGTCCCTCGTCCTGGTGGGCGGCCTCGGCGAGCAGCGAGCTCGCGCGGTCCTCGCTTCGCTCTGGTCCGTCCGGCTCCGATTTCCCTGGGGGGCGACCCCCAGACCCCTGTCGGGCTGTCGGGCGGTCCTCGCTTCGCTCCGGTCCGTCCGGCTCCGATTTCCCTGGGGGGCGACCCCCAGACCCCTGTCGGGCTGTCGGGCGGTCCTCGCTTCGCTCCGGTCCGTCCGACAGTGCCGCCTCGACCGCCTCTCGGAGGAGCCCGTGGGCCTCCCGTGCGCGCTCGGGGACGTCGCCGCCGGCGGTGAGGTCGGAGACGGCGTCGACGAACGCCCCGTACCAGGAGCGGATCGTGGCGGCGTCGACCCCCTCGAGGCCGAGCGCCTCGGCGACCACCGCGACGGCCAGCGGCCCCGCGAGGTCGCCGCGCAGCTCGGCCCGCCCGGCCGGGGCGAGCGCGGCGACCAGCCGGTCCACCTCGGCCTGGACGAACGCGGTGAAGCGCTCCCTGGTCTGCGCGGGACGGAACGGCCGGGCGAACGGCTCACGGTGCCGGGTGTGCGCCCGGCCGTCCAGCGACAGCATGCTCGGCCCGACGAGCCGCGCGGTGGAGAAGCGCGGGTCGTCGACGGTGAACGCGGCGGCGTCCCGCATCACCCGGACGGCCAGGGCGTGCGAGGTCACCAGCCAGCCGTCGAGCGCGGGCAGCCAGGACACCGGCTCGTCCGCGCGGAGCCGGGCGAGGAGCGGATGCGGGTCGTCCTCGAGGGAGGCGACCGTCGCGGCGGCGCCGATCGGGAACCGGGCCATCAGGTCGGAAGTCACCCACGTGAGGATATTCCTCCGCCGGAGGGCCCGGCCCGCCAGGTCACCCGGCGGCGCCCTCCTCCTCCGCCGCCCGGTCCCGCCACCACGCCCGGCCCGCCTCGGGCAGCGTGTGGATCGGGTCGTAGTACTCGTACCGGCGGGTCAGGGCGTCGGGGTCGGCGCCGCGCGCTCCGCCGCCCGAGCCCACCTCCAGCCCGGTGCGGTAGTTCTTGGTCCAGTAGGAGACGCCGCGCTCGCGGTCGTAGTCGGCGAGCTGGTGCACCCACCGCTTGCCCACGTACGGGACGTCGCACACGATCCGCGGGGTGGCGAACCCGGGCAGGTAGCCCATGATCGCGTGCTGGAGCTCCTGGGCCTCCCACACCGCCAGCCGCCAGTGCTCGCTGTAGGGGATCATGTCGCACATGTACAGGTAGTACGGCATGATCCCGGCCTCGTCGAGCAGCGCGAACGACAGGTCGAGCAGTGCGGCGGGGGAGTCGTTGACGCCGCGCAGCAGCACCCCCTGGTTGCGCACGTCGCGGACGCCGGCCTCGAGCATCGCCCGCGCGGCGCGGGCGACGAGCGGGGTCACCGACTGCGCGGCGTTGACGTGGGTGTGGATCGCCAGGTGCGCGCCGCGCGCGTGCGCCTTGGCGGCCAGCCGCTCCATCCCGGCCCTGACCTCATCCTGCAACCAGTGCTGCGGCAGGCCCATCAGCGCCTTGCTGGCCAGCCGGATGTCGCGGACGTTGTCGATGTCGAGCAGGTCGCCGACGAACGACTCCAGCCGCGCCCAGGGCAGGTTGGCCACGTCGCCGCCGGAGACGACCACGTCGCGGACGCCGGGCGTGCGGCGCAGGTAGTCGAGCATGGCGCCGAGCCGGTCCGGGGGCTTGGCGGTGAACCTGTGCTTGGCGACCGCCGGCGTCGAGTTGCCGACCAGGTCCATCCGGGTGCAGTGCCCGCAGTACTGCGGGCAGGTGGGCAGCAGCTCGGCCAGCACCTTGGTCGGGTAGCGGTGGGTGAGGCCCTCGACCGCCCACATCTCGGCCTCGTGCAGCGAGTCGCGCGCCGAGCAGGGGTGCGAGGGCCAGTCCGTCCGCCGGTCGGTGAGCACCGGGATCATGTAGCGGCGCACCGGGTCGGCGTGGAACGCCTCGGTGGAGGAGGTGTCCATGGTGTTGAGCATCTGCGGGGTGACCAGCATCGACATCGTGGCGCGCTCGGCCTGGTCGCGTTCCAGGTCGGCGTAGAACGACTCGTCCAGCAGGTCGCCCATCAGCGCGCGGAGCTGCCGCAGGTTCTTCACGCAGTGGGCGCGCTGCCACTGGGCCGACTCCCATTCCGCGGCCGTGACGTCGCGCCAGCCCGGGAGGCGGCGCCAGTCGGGCTCCTCCAGCGGCCGGCGCCGGTAGGCGTAGGGCTGGTCTGCGGCCTGGCCGGGACGGGCGGTGCCCGCTCCGGGGTGCAGGGCGGTGGTCATCGTCGACCCCTCCTCACGGAACGATTGGTCGCATAAAAGTCTTGTATAGACCAGACGTTACGGGAAGACTTTCGTCGAAACCAGTGGTGCCCGGGACATCTTCCGTGGTTACTCAAGAGTGACCCAAGCGGGCGCCAACAGACGCCAACAGTCGGGACGGGGATGGTCAGATGATCGAGGAACGAACCGGGACGGAGACCGCGGTGGGCCTGCACCGCGTGCTGGAGCCGGCGGGCGTGCTGCCCCAGGCGGCGCTCCGGCTGGACCCGGACCCGCGGATCGGGCCGGACGAGGTCCGGGTGCGGGTGGAGCGGCTCAACCTCGACGCGGCGTCCTACCGGCAGCTGCACACCGCCCACGACGGCGACCCCGGGGCGATCCGCCGCGAGGTGCTGGAGATCGTCACCGCGCGCGGGAAGATGCACAACCCCGTGACGGGCTCGGGCGGGATGCTCGTCGGCGTCGTCGAGGAGGCCGGCCCCGACTCCCCGCTCGGCCTCAGGCCGGGCGACCGCATCGCCACGCTGGTGTCGCTCACCCTCACCCCGCTGGCCCTCACCGACGGCCTGGCCCGCTGGGACGGGCTGTCGGAGCAGGTCCCGGCCGAGGGGCACGCCATCCTGTTCGCCCGGTCGATCGCCGCCGTCCTGCCCGGCGACCTGCCCGTCCCGCTCGCCCTGGCGGTCATGGACGTGTGCGGCGCCCCCGCCCTCACCCACCGCGTCGTGGCCCGCGTCGTCGCCGACCGCGCCGCCGCCCGGAACGGCGCGGACGCCGCCCCGTCCGGCCCGGTCGTCGCCGTGCTGGGCGCGGCGGGCAAGAGCGGGTCGCTGTCGCTGGCCGCCGCCCGCCGCGCCGGGGCCGCGCGCACGATCGGCCTGGTCCCCACCGCGGACGAGGAGGCCCGGCTGGCCGCGACCGGGCTCGCCGACGCCGTCGTCCGCGCCGACGCCCGCGACCCCGTCGCCGTCGCCGCGGCGATCGGCGGGCCCGCCGACGTGACCGTGGTGTGCGTGGACGTGCCCGGCTGCGAGCACGGCGCGATCCTGGCCACCGCGCCCGGCGGCACCGTGGTGTTCTTCTCGATGGCCACCTCGTTCTCCGCCGCCGCGCTCGGCGCCGAGGGGCTCGCCGCCGACGTCACCATGCTGATCGGCAACGGATACGTCCCCGGGCACGCCGCGACCGCCTTCGACCTGCTCCGCTCCGAACCCGGGGTTCGTGCGCTGTTCTCCGCCCGGCACGGCGCCGATTCGGCACAATGACCTGATGCGCCCCCGGCGCGGACGCATCAGATCATCGAGGGAGAGAACTGGATGGCGAGCATCACCGAGGACCTGCGGCGGCGGGACCCCCGAGAGCGGCAGGCCCAGATCGTGGACGTGCTCGTCGGCGCGTTCTCGGGCCTGATGGAGCGCAGCCCCGCCGAGTTCCGCCGCCGGTTCCGCAAGATGGCCTCGGACCCGTTCGCCTTCTACCGGGGCAGCGCCTGCCTGTTCTACGCCGACATCGCCGGCGACGAGGACCCGTGGGCCGACGAGCGCACCGCCCGGGTGTGGATCCAGGGCGACCTGCACGCGCAGAACTTCGGCACCTACATGAACGACGACGGCGTGTTCGTCTTCGACGTCAACGACTTCGACGAGGCCTACGTCGGGCACTTCACCTGGGACGTCAAGCGGCTGGTCGCCAGCCTCGGCCTGCTGGCCTGGAGCAAGGCGATCTCCGACACCGACATCCGCCGCCTCATCGAGACCTACGTGCGCGCCTACGTCGACCAGGTCCGGCACTTCGCGGCCAACGACGACGACCACGAGTTCGCGCTGACCCTCGACACCGCCGACGGGCACGTGCGCGGCGTGCTGGTCGCCGCGCTCTCCTCGACCCGCGTCGGGCTGCTGGACGAGATGACGCTGGTCGACCGGCACGAGCGGCGGTTCCGCGACCGCGCCGGCGTGCGGCGCCTCGGCGCCGACGAGCGCGCCAAGGTCGAGGCCGCCTACCGCGACTACCTGACCACCATCCCGCACGAGAAGCGGTTCGGCAGCCTCACCTACGAGGTCAAGGACATCGTCGGCGCCTCGGGGTTCGGCATCGGCTCGGCCGGGCTGTCGGCCTACAACCTGCTGGTCGAGGGGCACAGCCAGGCGCTGGAGAACGACGTCGTCCTGTCGATGAAGCAGGGCAACGTGGCCGCGCCGAGCCGGATCGTCGACGACGCCCGGATCCGCGACTACTTCCAGCACCACGGCCACCGCACCGCCGTCTCCCGCCGCGCGCTCCAGGCCAACACCGACCCCTGGCTCGGCCACACCCAGATCGACGGCGTCGGCTTCGTCGTGCAGGAGCTCTCGCCCTACGAGGAGGACCTCGACTGGTCGGGCCTCACCGAGCCCGAGGAGATGCTCTCGATCCTGGACGACCTCGGCCGCGCCACCGCCAAGGTGCACTGCGTGTCCGACAGCGACTCCGACCACACCCTGGTCGGCTTCCAGGTCGAGGACGCCATCAGCGCCGCGATCGGACCGGACGAGAGCTCCTTCGTCGACGCCATGGTGGCCTTCGGCATGGAATACGCCGCGGTGGCGCGCGACGACCACCGCTATTTCGTCGACGCCTTCCGCAACGGCCAGATCCCCGGCCTCTAACCGAGGAGGCATTCATGGACGGGGAGTTCCCCGAGGACGGCCGGAGCGTCGAGCCGACCATCCGGTGATCAGCGGATGAAGCCGTTCACCACGGTCGGCAGGGACCCGTCGATCCCGGCCATGTTCAGCACGCCGGGGTCGCCGGGGTCGCCGACGCTGTGACCGTTCGCGGCCAGCGCCGCCATGATCACCCGGGTCTGCGGGTTGACCCCGGCCCGGTAGGAGGCCAGGGCCTGCGTCGGGTGCGACGACCCCGCCCACGTCTCGTTGTCGGTGAACACCACGACCCCGTCCACGTCCAGGCGCTCACGCTCGGCCCACTGGAACGGGATCGCGAGGTCCGTGCCACCGCCCGACGGATGCCAGGACCGGATCTCACGCAGGTTCGTGCGGGCCGTCACCTTCGACGGGTGCATGCCGGTGTCGACGTCGATGACGTGACAGTTCGCGCCCTCGATCCGGTTGAGGATGACGGCCATCGCGTTGCCGACCTCGTAGCAGGTGCCCAGCGGGGTCCCGCCCGAGAAGAGCCGGCTCCACCCCATCGAACCGGACGAGTCCACGGCGACCAGGAGCTTGCGGCCGGACGGCTCGATGTGCCCGAACGACAGCTCGTACGCACCCTCCAGAGCGTCGGCGATCGCGGGGACGGGAGCCCACCGCTGCACGGCGGCGTTCATGTTCGGCTGAGCCTGACCGGCCTGGTAGACCCGCAGCGCCAGGAACAGGTCCATCGGATGGACCCGCGCCCTCGAGAGCGCCCCGGCGTCGGTGAGGCGCGCCGCGGCACGCCGCGTCGCGTCGCCCGCCGGCTTGAGCGTCCCGAGCCGCGTCATCCGCGCCAGGTTCCTGATCAGGGCCGTCATCCCGATCGTGTCGACGAGCGAGTCCCACACCTCCGGGTCCTTCAGCGCGGCGTCCGGGAGGAACTCCCACGGCACTCGCCGTTCGCCCACTACGCGAATCGCGTCCGCCGGGGCGGTGGCCGCCTGCGCGATCAGGAAGTCGTCGATCGCCGGCACGAGCCCGCGGGCGTCGGCGTCGCTCACGTTGCCGGCGATCCAGCCGAACAGGGCGCGCCGCTCCGGGCCGTCGGCCTTGGGGTGCGCGATCCGCAGCACGTCCCGCAGTGCCATCGCCTCGCCGGACGGGGTCGTGCGCTGCCGCGCCTTGCACACCCGCCACGCCACCTGGTTCACCTCCCCGGCCAGGAACCACGACCCCAGCGCGGTGCGCATCGCGCGGCCGACCACGGGTGAGGTGCCCTCGGCGCTCGGCTTGCCGCCGAGGTTCTTGAAGTAGCCGAAGAACGACGCGAGATGATCGGTGGTCCGGGCGACCTGGGCCAGCGACGCCTTCACCGCCTGCTTGGTGCCCGCGTCACCGCGCGCCGCGGCGGCGGCGAGCGCGAACAGCGCCGGCCGGTTCTTCGGCGCCCGCGGCGGCCTGGCCGTGGAGATCTCCGTCAGCAGCCGCACGACCCGGACACCGTCGGCCTGAACGGCGTCGAACACGACCCGGGCGTTGTCGGCGGTGAGACGGTCCTGCCCGACGTAGTAGGTGCCGCCGGTCGTGCCGAGGATCAGGAAGTCCTCCAGACGGGTCCACAGGTCCTTGGAGAACCCGTAGCCGCCGGCGTTGTTGCGGACCTGGTCGGCCTCGCGCCCGGGGATCGGGCGCGACTGGGGCGTCGCGATGCCGGACACGGACGCGAGGGGATCACGGGCCATCGTCGGCCTCCGTCTGCTCGACCCGCCGCGGTTGGCGGATGTGGGGGAGTGGCTGGCCCGCGAGGGGAGGACGGATGTGGTGGCGCCCACCGGGATTAAGTGCTCTACCGATTGAGCTACACCGGATTTTCGCCCGGTGGCGGGAATCGAACCCGCAACCTCTCCATTAATAGTGGTAACCGACGGGCTTCGACCCGCCCTCCCCGCACGTTCCAGGTCGGCCCGCAGAGCCGGGCCCACACGGATATGGAGACGGCCACCGGAGGAATCTGGGAAAGATAACCGATGGCCTTCGACCCGTGTGGACACCGAGCCCTGCGTGCCTGAAAGGGAAACTAACACCCGTGAAACGAGTTCGCATTTCGATTAATGGCCGAGGCGGCCTCTCGAATCGCCCGCCGCCCCGCCGCCCGCGCTCTGACCTGCGGCGACGGATCGGTACTGTGTGGATCATGCAGCCTGCGTCCTCCGACCCCTGCGTCCGGGTGCGCGGCGCCCGCGAGCACAACCTGCGCGGCGTCGACGTGGCGATCGAGCGCGACGCCCTGGTGGCCTTCACCGGGGTGTCGGGCTCGGGGAAGTCGTCGCTGGCGTTCGGCACCCTGTACGCCGAGGCCCAGCGCCGCTATCTGGAGTCCGTCGCCCCCTACGCGCGGCGGCTGCTGCACCAGGTGCCCGCCCCCGCGGTCGACGAGATCACCGGCCTGCCGCCCGCGGTGGCACTGGAGCAGCGCCGGTCGGTGCCGTCCTCCCGATCCTCGGTCGGCACCGTGACCACCCTGTCGAACTCGCTGCGGATGCTGATGTCGCGCGCGGGCGATTACCCGCCCGGCGCCGGGCGGCTCGACTCCGACGCGTTCTCGCCCAACACCGTCGCCGGCGCCTGCCCCCGCTGCCACGGCCTGGGGGAGGTGCACGAGGTCACCGAGGAGTCGCTGGTCCCCGACCCGTCGCTGAGCATCAGAGACGGCGCGATCGCGTCCTGGCCGGGCGCCTGGCAGGGCAAGAACCTGCGCGACGTCCTGGACGCCCTCGGCCACGACATCGACCGCCCGTGGCGCGACCTGCCGCAGGAGCAGCGCGACTGGATCTTGTTCACCGACGAGCAGCCGGTGGTCACGGTGCACCCGGTGCGGGAGGCGCCCCGGATCCAGCGCCCCTACCAGGGCACCTACTCCAGCGCGCGGCGGCTCGTCCTGCACGCCTACGCCGATTCCAAGAGCGAGGCCGCGCGCAGGCGCGCCGCCGGGCACCTGATCAGCCGCGTCTGCCCGGTCTGCGGCGGGCGGCGCCTGCGGCCCGAGGCGCTCGCGGTGACGTTCGCCGGACGGACCATCGCCGAGCTGGCCGCGCTGCCCCTGGCCGACCTCGCCGATGCGCTGCGCCCCCACACCGGCGGCGAGGGCCCGGCGGCGGTGCTGACGCGCGACCTCACGGCCCGTATCGAGGTGCTGACCGAACTCGGCCTCGGCTACCTCAGCACCGCCCGGCCGAGCCCGTCGCTGTCGGCGGGGGAGCTCCAGCGGCTGCGGCTGGCCACCCAGCTCCGCTCGGGCCTGTTCGGCGTCGTCTACGTGCTCGACGAGCCCTCGGCCGGGCTGCACCCCGCCGACACCGAGTCGCTGATGTCGGTGCTGGAGCGGCTGAAGGCAGCGGGCAACAGCGTCTTCCTGATCGAGCACGACATGGAGGTCGTCCGGCACGCCGACTGGCTGGTCGACGTCGGCCCGGGGGCGGGCGAGCACGGCGGTCTGGTGCTGCACAGCGGGCCGGTCGAGGGACTGCGCGCGGTCCCCGCCTCGGTCACCCGCCCCTACCTGTTCGGCGAGATCCGCCCGCCGCGCCGGGAACCGCGCGAGCCCGCCGGGGTGCTGCGGCTGCGCGAGGTCACCCGGCACAACCTGCGCGGCCTGGACGCCGACGTCCCCCTCGGGGTGTTCACCGCTGTGACCGGGGTGTCGGGATCGGGGAAGTCGACCCTGGTGGACGTCCTCGGCGAGCGGGCGGTGGAGGCGGGCGAGCACGTCGGCGCCGGGATCGAACGGGTCGTGCGGGTCGACCAGCGGCCCATCGGCCGCACCCCGAGGTCCAACCTGGCGACCTACACCGGGCTGTTCGACGCGGTCCGCAAGCTGTTCGCCGGCACCGCCGAGGCCCGCGCCCGCGGCTACGGCCCCTCGCGCTTCTCCTTCAACGTGCCCGGCGGCCGGTGCGACCACTGCCAGGGCGAGGGCCACATCTCGGTGGAGCTGCTGTTCCTGCCCACCACCTACGCCGTCTGCGACGTCTGCCACGGCGCCCGCTACAACCCCGCCACCCTGGAGATCACCTACCGGGGCGTGAACGTCGCCGGCGTCCTGGACATGACGGTGGACGAGGCCGCGTCGTTCCTCGCCGATGTGCGCCCCGCCGCCCGCTCCCTGGAGACCCTGCGCGAGGTCGGCCTCGGCTACCTGCGGCTGGGGCAGCCGGCGACCGAGCTGTCGGGCGGGGAGGCGCAGCGCATCAAGCTCGCCTCCGAGCTGCAACGCGCCCGCCGCGGCCACACCCTCTACCTGCTCGACGAGCCCACCACCGGCCTGCACCCGGCCGACTCCGCGCTGCTCACCCGCCAGCTGCACGCGCTGGTGGACGGCGGCGCCACCGTCGTCGTCGTGGAGCACGACATGGACATGGTGGCGTCCGCCGACCACGTGCTGGACCTCGGTCCCGGGGGCGGCGACGAGGGCGGCCGCGTCGTCGCGAGCGGAACGCCCGCCGAGGTCGCGTCCTCCCTCGCCGGGCGCACCGCCCCTTACCTGCGGGCCCGGCTCGGCTGAGCCGTCAGCGCGCGAACGCGATGGCCGTGCCGGCGCTGACGACGACCGCTATCACCACCAGTACCAGGGTGGTCTTGAGGGGATCGGAACGCCGCTGTGGCTGCTTCGCCGCCTTCGGCCGCGACCGCGACGATGGGGCCGAGGCCGACGGTGTACCGGACGTCCCGGACGGTGCGGGAACGGGCGCGGCGCGTGAGGGCGCGGGGGAGGGCCTGACCACGGGCGCCGGGCGCGGCACCGGCGGCCTGGGCGCCGGTGCGGCCTGGTGCCCGTTCGGAGGCGGTGACGCGGGAGGCGGCGCCGGAGGCTGCGGCGGCCTCGGCGTCTTCGGTGTCTTCGGCGGGACGACGACCGGCGGCTTCGGAGGTTCGGGCGGCTTGGGCGGATGCGGGGGCGCCGGATGGTGCGGATGGTGCGGCGGGTGCGGCGGGTGTGGGGGGTGTGGGGGGTGTGCGGGATGCGGCGGCTTCGGCGGACGCGGGCAGTGGTGGTGGCCCAGGACACCGACGCTGGCGTGCACGCCCACGATTCCCCCGACGTCGACGCCGACGCACACGCCGATCAGCGGTGTCGACGCGGCGGCGGGCGCCGCCCGTGCGGGCGCGGGGAGGGCGAGCGAGGCCGAGGGGAAGGCCAGCGCCGCGGCGACCACGGCGGGGAGGACCACCGGGCCGGGCCGCACCGTCAGCCACCCCTCGTGATGCGCAGCAGCTCGGCCTGGACGCTGGTGAAGGCGTCCGGATGGACCGCCAGGGCCCCGGTGAACACGTGCGCGATGTCGATCGTCAGGTACATGCCGACCGCCAGCAGCCCCGACATCAGCGCGAGCGGCACCAGCGCCATGCCGCGCGGGCGGGCGCCCACCAGGAACGGCAGCAGGATGATCACCAGCCCGGTCAGCAAGGTCATCACCAGCAGCGCGCGCGGCGGCGTGGTCCGCGCGTCCATCGCGCGCTGGTGGCGCGCGGCGGAGATCTCGGTGAGGTGGTCGAGCACCGCCGCCCTGGCGTCGCGCGACTCGTCGCCCGCGGCCTTCAGAGCGGTGATCTCGCGGCGGATCCGGTCGAGCCGGGCCGACCCGTCGGGGCTCATCCGCCCGTGGGCCATCAGCCGCCACTCGGGCCCGCGCACGACCCGGACGTAGTCGCGCAGCTCGGCCCGGGTGCGCTCGGCGTCGGGGGCGGGCAGCCGTCCCGCCGCCCAGTACGCCTCCACCACGGCCTGGCTCTCGGTGTAGGTGTTGGAGCGGGCGGCGTCGGCGCTGGTCCAGGGCACCACGATCGCGATGGCGAACGTCAGCAGGAACAGCGCCGAGAGCATCGCCCCGGTGTGCGACGAGGTGGGCCCGTCGGGATCGGCGTCGTCGGTGCCGAACCGGAGCCGGAGCACCATGCGGCTCGCGATGAGCACCACGCCGATCGCGCACGCCGCGGCCAGAAGATAGACGATCATGACCCTCTTCCCCGAACGGAGGACGCCTCCGGCCGGCCCGCGCGCGGTCCGGCCGCTACTTCACGTGATAGTAAACTCACGATTAGTAGTTGGAGTGGATATTTCACCGACCGTCATCGAACGGTTACGTCAGCGGGTGCAGGGCCGCCGTTCGGCGGGCAGGTCGGCCTTCTTGTGGATGGAGCTGAGTCCGAGCCGCCGCGCCTGCGCGCAGAAGCGGTCCAGGGCAGCTCGTACTCGGCGTGGAACACCGGCTTGCCGTCCTCCTCGCTCCGCCCGTGCCCGTGCCCGTGCCCGCGGCCGCGCCCGTGCCCGCGGCCGTGAGCGGGAGCGCCAGGAGCGGCGCCGCCAGGGGGCGAGCCACGCGGGGCGCCCTGAGGATGGACAAGGAGGGCTCCCGTCGCGAGGATCGGCTTCTTTCGGCCGCCCGGAGCGGGGTCGGGACACTGATCATCCCCCAATTTCCGGGGGCGGAGAGTTCTTGCGGATATCGGGGTACATCCCGGAAGATCTCCTGTAACGGTCAAGCTGGGACGGACGATTGCCGGGTCCGGCTTGGAGGCAGGGACGAGTGAGGGGAGACGGCAATGGCGCCGCAAGGGAAACTCGATCTCGATCCGGAGGTGGTGCGCGCCGCCCGGGGGCTGGCCGCGCGCGCCGCGGAACCGATCATCCGGATGGCCCGCACCCACACGACCGTGTCGGTCGAGCGCGCGCTGCTGCGCCTGGCGGGGATGTCGGGTGCCGATGACGGCGGGCGCCCCTGGGTCAACCACCTCGCCGACGCGGTCCGCGACCAGGTCGGCCTGGAGCACGGCGTGGCCCTCCCGGTGTGGGACGCGCTGCTGAACGGCCCGTACGGCGATCTGGGCGAGCTGGCCCGGGCCGCCGCGCGGGGCCGCGTCCGCTTCCGCCTCCCGGCCGGGGCCGACGCCGGCCACGCCGCCGACGCCGCCCGGCAGGCCGCCCGCACCGGCATGAACCGCATCGACCGCCGCCGCGCGGAACGCGACCGGATGCTCACCGGCGGCGCCGGCGGCCGTCCCTCGCCGGGGACGGGGGCCGACCCCGCGCAGCCGTGGATCTACCTCATCGTCGCGACCGGCGACATCTACGAGGACATCCCGCAGGCGCAGGCCGCCGCCCGGGAGGGCGCCGACGTCGTCGCGGTGATCCGCTCGACCGGCCAGTCGCTGCTGGACTTCGTGCCCGAGGGCGCCACCCGCGAGGGCTACGCCGGCACCTACGCCACGCAGGAGAACTTCCGGCTGATGCGCGCCGCGCTCGACGACGTGTCGCGCGAGCTCGGCCGCTACGTCCGGCTCACCAACTACGCCTCCGGGCTGTGCATGCCCGAGATCGCGACGCTCGCCGGGCTGGAGCGCCTGGACATGATGCTGAACGACTGCATGTACGGGATCATCTTCCGCGACATCAACCCCCGCCGGACGTTCATCGACCAGCGGTTCTCCCGGCAGATCCACGCCCGCGCCGGCATCATGATCAACACCGGCGAGGATAACTACCTCACCACCGCCGACGCGGTCGACGCCGCGCACACCGTGATCGTCAGCCAGCTCCTCAACGAGCGGTTCGGGCACGAGGCCGGTCTCGCCGACGCCCAGCTCGGCCTCGGCCACGCCTTCGAGATCAACCCGGCGGTGCCCGAGTCGTTCCGGCTGGAGCTCGCGCACGCGCAGCTGGTGCGCGAGCTGTTCCCCGGGGCGCCGCTGAAGTACATGCCGCCGACCAAGCACATGACCGGCAACATCTTCGCCGGCTACCTGCTCGACGCGTTCTTCAACCTGGCCGGGGTGATGACCGGCCAGTCGATCATCCTGATCGGGATGATGACCGAGGGCATCCACACGCCGTGGCTGTCCGACCGCGACCTCGCGCTGGAGAACGTCCGCTACGTCCGGGACGCCTGCGGGAGCCTCGCCGAGGACTTCGTCCCGCGCCCGGACGGCTTCATCGTCCAGCGCGCCCGGCAGGTGCTGGCCGAGTCGGTCGAGCTGCTCGAGCGCGTCGAGGGCGACGGGCTGCTGACCGCCATCGCCGAGGGCACCTTCGGGATCACCCGGCGGCCCCCGGACGGCGGCAAGGGGCTGGACGGCGTCGTCGAGCGCGCCGACGGATACCTCAACCCCGCCATCGAGATCCTCGACACCGAGGACCCGCACGCCGCCCACGCCGAGGAGGTGCCCGCATGACGATCGAGAGCCCCGCCGGGAGCACGCAGGCCCCCGCCGAGCCCGCCGACACCCGCCAGGTCATCCGGCCGTACGGGGACACCACCGGCGACGGCATGATCCAGATATCGTTCACCCTGCCCGTCCCGGCCGGCAAGCGCGCCGAGGCCGCCGCGCTCCAGCTCGCCGGGAAGATGGGCCTGGACCCGGCCAGCGTCGTGCACGCCAAGCCGATGGGCCCCGACTTCACCTTCTTCATCGTGTACGGCCGGGCCGGCCACCTGATCGACTACGCGAGCATCCCCGCGCCGCCCGAGCGGGAGTTCCCGCTGCTCAGCGCCAAGGAGACCGATCTGGCGATCCGCGCGTCGCTGAACCGGCGGCTGGTCGTGGTGGGCGCCTGCATCGGCACCGACGCGCACACCGTCGGCATCGACGCGATCCTCAACGTCAAGGGGTTCGCGGGGGAGAAGGGGCTGGAATACTACCGCGAGGTCGAGGTGGTCAACATGGGCGCCCAGGTGACCGTTGCCGAACTGGTGGAGCGGGCCAAAGCCGCCGACGCCGACGCGGTGCTGGTCTCCCAGGTCGTCACCCAGCGCAACGCGCACCTGCACAACACCAAGCAGATGGCCGCCGCCTTCCACGCCGAGTACCCGACCGCGGTCGCCGCCGGGATGGGCCGGCCGCTGCTGGTGGTCGGCGGCCCCCGCTTCGACACCGTGTCCGCCGAGGACCTCGGCGTGGACCGGATCTTCGGCCGGGGCACCACCCCCGCCGAGGTCGCCAGCTACCTCGTCCACGCCCTGCTGCCACGAGAGGAGAACCGATGAGCGGTCCGAGCGAGGGGTTCAGCGTCACCCACCGGCGGTACGTCCCGTACGCGCACGCCCACTACGCCGGGAACCTGGTGGACGGCGCCTACGTCCTCGGCCTGTTCGGCGACGTCGCCACCGAGGTGTGCGTCCGCGCCGACGGCGACGAGGGGCTGTTCGCCTCCTACTCCGACGTCCAGTTCCGCGCCCCGGTGCGGGCCGGGGACATGCTGGAGACGACCGCCACGGTGACCCGGGCGGGCCGCCGCAGCCGCACCATGGACTTCGAGGCGAGGGTGGTGTGCCGCGGCCGTCCCGACCGGGGCGACTCCGCGGCCGAGGCGCTCGCCGAGCCGATCGTGGCGGTCACCGCCACCGGGGTCGTGGTGGTGTCGGACACCGGCCGGTGAGCCGCTGACCGGGGCGAATTCCAAGATTGCCCTGATCATGGCGCTGAGCTGGCTGAACATGGAGTCACCGCAGAACATGCGGCGGTTGACAAGGCCGTGGAAGTCGGTAGTTTTGCTGCAGTCCACCACGGGACTCACCGATCGGCCGCTCGAGGCGCCACCGGACACCGCGCCGCGACGGGGGCCACAGCGGATCTCGCGCTGTCCCCGTCCGAGCCAGTGTGGTGACCGGCCACCGCGTCGGAGCGGAGCCGCCCGGTCGGGCGGGGGGTTGGACCCGGGAAGGGCCCGGACATCCAGTAGAAAACGGTGCATCGTTCCCACCGCCTGTGGGGCGACTCCGGCCCGACGGATGTCACGGGCCCTCTTCCGTGTCCGTTGTCGTCCGCGCGCTGTAGAGCGCTCTAACGCGTGCCCCGCCCACCCCGGTCCTTGCCCGCCCCCTGCGGCTGGGCGGACCCTGCGGCGCCGGCCCTCCGCACGGGGACGAGATGATGAACGGCAGAGGGGCGCCCCGCGCGGGCGCGCGGCACCGGTGGCGCCGCGGTCGCCGCGGTCGCCCGGGGCCGGTAGCGTTCCGGCCAGTGGCCCGAGTGAACGAGGTGTGGAGTGGCGCAGGAGACCATGCCGAAACGGCCCGCGGGCACCGGTTCGGACGAAGGCCGGGACGGCTCCGCCCGCACGGGCAGGGGGGCACGGCT
The DNA here is from genome assembly GCF_030283145.1 of Actinomadura xylanilytica. GTDB lineage: Bacteria > Actinomycetota > Actinomycetes > Streptosporangiales > Streptosporangiaceae > Spirillospora > Spirillospora xylanilytica. Next base: position 635,613 of record NZ_JASNWE010000005.1, on the reverse strand, counting down.
GGCCGCCGCGCTGCGCCACGGGGGCCGCGCGGGCTGGCCCCGCACCCTGGTCGCCGTGGCCGCCGGGCTGCTCATGTGGCTGGCCTTCCCGCCCGCCGACCTGATCCCGCTGGCCCCGATCGGCGTCGCGGTGCTCACCCTGGCGCTGCGCGGCACGTCCGCGCGGACGGGCGCCTGGCTGGGCTTCGTGGGCGGCACCGCGTTCTTCATCCCGGTCCTCGACGGGATCGTCAAGATCGGGCCGGACGCCTGGGTGCTGCTGGGCCTGGTGCAGGCCCTCTACCTCGTCCCCCTCGGCGCGGGCGTGGCGCTGGTCACCCGCCTGCCCGGCTGGCCGCTGTGGACCGCGGCGCTCTGGGTCGCCGAGGAGCTGATCCGCGGGCGGGTGCCCTTCGGCGGCTTCCCCTGGGCGCGGCTGGCGTTCAGCCAGACCGACACCCCACTGACGCCGTTCGCCTCGCTCGGCGGCGCGCCACTGGTCAGCTTCCTCACGGCGCTGCTCGGCGGGCTGCTGGCCTACGCCGCCGCGGCGCTCCTGCGGGCCCGCCGCGCGCGCCCCGGCAGCACGGACCCCGGCACCACGGACCCCGCCGGTGCCACGGACGGCCCCGGCAGCACGGACGGCCCCGAGACGGACGGCCTGCGGCCTGACCAGGGGCCGCGGGAGCGGGCAGAACGGGGACCGGGCTACCGGCAGGCGATCCGGCCCGTCGCGGTGGCGCTGGCCGCCGCCGCGCTGATCTTCGGCGGCGGGCTGCTCATCCCCACCCCGTCCGAGGGCGAGCCGGTCACCGTCGCGGTCATCCAGGGCAACGTGCCCCGGCTCGGCATGGACTTCAACAGCCAGCGCAAGGCCGTGCTCGACAACCACGTCCAGCGCACCCGCGAGCTCGCCGCACAGGTCCGCGCCGGCCAGGTGGCCCGGCCCGAGCTGGTGGTGTGGCCCGAGAACGCCAGCGACCTGGACCCCTACGTCGAGCCCGACGCCTACCAGGCCATCGACGGCGCCGTCCGCGAGATCGGCGTGCCGGTGCTGGTCGGCGCGCTCACCGACACACCCGACGGCGAGAAGGTCGAGAACCGCGGCATCGTCTGGGACCCGCGCACCGGCCCCGGCGACTACTACGTCAAGCGGCACCCGGTGCCGTTCGGCGAGTACCTGCCGTTCCGCGACGTCCTCACCAAGCTGATCACCCGCTTCCAGCGGATCCCGCGCGACTTCGCCAAGGGCACCCGCTCGGGGGTGATGCGTCTCGGCCCGGTCACGATCGGCGACGTGATCTGCTTCGAGGTCGCCTACGACCAGGAGGTGCGCGACGTGGCCGGCGGCGAGCTGCTGGTCGTCCAGACCAACAACGCCACCTACGGCATGACCAGCCTCCCGCCGCAGCAGATCGCCATGTCGCGGCTGCGGGCCGTCGAACATGGCCGTACGATCCTGGTGGCGGCGACCAGCGGGATCAGCGCGATCGTCGCCCCGGACGGCCGGATGATCGACCGGTCGAGGGAATTCGTCCCGGACATCCAGGTGGCGAGCGTCCCGGCCCGTACGTCGCGTACGCTGTCCGACCGGTTGGGTGCCCTCCCCGAGTGGGCGCTGGCCGCGCTGGCGCTCGGGGCCGTCGGCGTGGCCGCATGGTCGACCACCAGGAAGAACGAGGGGAATTGACACCGATGGAGATCCCAGCCGACCTCGGCCGGGTGCTCGTGATCATCCCGACCTACAACGAGCGGGACAACATCGAGCGCATCACCCGCAGGGTCCGGGCCGCGGCGCCCCCCGTGGACGTGCTGGTCGTGGACGATGCCAGCCCCGACGGCACCGGCGACCTGGCCGACGCGCTCGCCGCGGACGACGAGCAGGTCAAGGTGCTGCACCGCACCGGCAAGAACGGCCTCGGCACCGCCTACATCGCTGGGTTCCGCTGGGCCGCCGAGCACGGCTACGACGTCATGGTCGAGATGGACGCCGACGGCTCGCACCAGCCCGAGGAGCTCCCGCGGCTGCTCGCCGCGCTGGAGGACGCCGACCTGGTGATCGGCGCCCGCTGGGTGCCCGGCGGCAAGGTCCGCAACTGGCCCAAGTCGCGGGAGGTGCTCTCGCGCGGCGCCAACACCTACACGCGGATGGTGCTGGGCGTCCCGCTGCACGACGCCACCGGCGGCTACCGCGCGTTCCGGGCCGCGACTCTGGAGAAGCTCGGCCTCGACGGGGTCGACTCGCGCGGGTACTGCTTCCAGATCGACCTGGCGCTGCGCGCGCTGCGGCAGGGCCTGAAGGTCGTCGAGGTCCCCATCACCTTCGTCGACCGCACCCACGGCAGCAGCAAGATGAGCCGCGACATCGTGGCCGAGGCCATGTGGCGGGTGACCCAGTGGGGGATGGCCGACCGGGTCGGCAGGCTCCGCTCCCGCCGCTGACCGCGCCCCCGCCCGTATCCGGGGCCGCCGCCGGTTTCTTCGGTCCGTCCCCGATCTGGGGAAACGATCGGAGGCCCGGCGGCGTTGTCCAAGCTAGAGGCACCACCGCCTAGCGAAGATGGAGTCATGCTGCCGCTCGTGCTGGTCCTGGCGTTCCTGCTGATGCCGGCCCTGGAGATCTACGTGATCATCCAGGTGGGGCAGGCGATCGGCGGCTGGTGGACCGTCCTGCTCCTGCTCGCCGGTGCCGCCGTGGGCGCCTGGATCGTCCGGCGTGAGGGGCGGCGCGCCTGGCGGGCCCTCCAGGACGCGCTCCGGCGCGGGGCGATGACCGACCGCCGGCTCGCCGACGCGGCGCTGGTGCTGGCGGGCGGCGTGCTCATCGCCGTCCCGGGCTTCGTCACCGACGTGGTCGGGCTGCTGTTCGTGCTGCCGTTCACCCGCCCGCTCGTCCGCCGGCCGCTGGCCCGCTTCGCCGAGCGGCGGATGCGGGCCGCCGAGGCGCGCGGCGCGATGATGTTCCCGCCCGGCACGACCGACGGCGGGTTCGGGCCCGCGAGGCCGAGAGGTCGCTCTGACGCCGACGGCGGGGCGAGCGTGCCCAGGGGCCCGGTCGTGCGCGGCGAGGTCGTCCACGACGACGACCGCCCCTCCCAGGACTGATCACCGAGGCCCGCCGGGGCCACCGAAGCGGAAGAAGCGGAAGGGGCTCGTGCCGCCGATGGCGGCACGAGCCCCTTCCGACGCATTGCCGGTGCGATACGTCGTTCGATCGGTCAGGCGGTCCTTCTGCGTCCCGCCCGCAGGATCGCCAGGCGCTCGGCCAGGACCTCCTCGAGGTCCTCGAGCGTCCGGCGCTCCATGAGCATGTCCCAGTGGGTGCGCGGCTGCTTCCCCTTCTTGGTCTGGGGGAGCTCGCCGTCGACCCGCAGGGCGGTGGCGCCGCAGCTACGGCATTCCCAGGTCATGGGCACCTCGGCCTCGGCTGCGAGCGTCACGGTGAACCGGTGGCCCTTGGTGCAGGTGTAGTCCACCTCTTGCCGAGGGGCCAGATCGGTGTTGCGATCGTTCTCGTAGCTCGTCGCTCCGAGTCGGGTGCCGCGAAGTGCGCGCTCGGCCATCGTCAAGTGCCTCCCAGACGGCTTGAGGTCTTGTCCAGACCAACGCTGGATCCCGTCTCAAGATTCCCGCCCGGGGCCTGATCCAACCCTGCTCTTTGCGGCCTCCCGCCCGGCGCCGGCGGAAATCTCCGGCGCCGTCCCGGCTAGCGGCTGGTGAGCACCTCGTCGATCAGCCCGTACTCGCGCGCCTCCTCGGCGGTGAAGTACCGCTCGCGATCCAGGTCGCGGCGGACCGTCTCGGGATCGCGGCCGGTCGCCTCCGCCAGGATCGACTCCATCTCGGCGCGGAGCCGCAGGATCTCCCGCGCCTGGATCTCCAGGTCGCTGGACTGCCCGCGGGAGGTCCCGACGGCCGGCTCGTGCAGCAGGATCCGCGCGTTGGCCAGCGCGGCCCGGGTGCCGGGCTTCCCGGCGGCCAGCAGGATCGCCGCGGCCGAGGCGGCCTGCCCGACGCAGGTGGTCTCGACCTCCGGCTTGATGTACTGCATCGTGTCGAGGATGGCCATCATCGCCGTGAAGGAGCCGCCCGGCGAGTTGATGTAGAGGTAGATGGGCCGGTCGGGGTCCATTCCCTCCAGTGCCAGGAGCTGCACGGTGATGTCGTTGGCGCTGGTGTCGTCGACCGGCGTGCCGAGGAACACGATGCGGTCCTCGAACAGCTTGTTGTACGGCGTGCTCTCCTTGGTCCCGTACGAGGTCCGCTCGACGAAGGAGGGCAGGATGTAGCGGCTCTCGGCGCTCGGGCCCATCAGGAGCCCACCCGGTCGGTGTTGTCGATGACGTGGTCGACCATGCCGTACTCGCGGGCCTGCTCGGCGGTGAACCAGCGGTCCCGGTCGCTGTCGGCCTCGATCCGCTCGAGCGGCTGCCCGGTGTGGAAGGCGGTCCGCTCGGCCAGCGTCCGCTTGAGGTACAGCGACTGCTCGGCCTGGATCTTGATGTCGGAGGCGGTGCCGCCGATGCCGCCGTGCGGCTGGTGCATCATCACCCGCGCGTTCCGGAGCGCGTAGCGCTTGCCGGCCGCCCCGGCGCACAGCAGGGTCTGCCCCATCGAGGCGGCCATGCCCATCGCGACGGTGGAGATGTCGTTCGGGACGAACTGCATCATGTCGTAGATCGCCATCCCGGCGTCGACCACGCCGCCGGGGGAGTTGATGTAGATCGTGATGTCCCGCCGGGAGTCCTGGGCGGCCAGCAGCAGGAGCTGGGCGTTGATCTGGTTGGCCACCCCGTCGTCGATCTCCTGGCCGAGGAACACGATCCGCTGCGCGAGCAGCCGTTCGAACAGCGCCGCCTGCGCGAGCTGCGGGATCTCGGCGGCCTGTGCCCGCGACCGTCCGACGTAGGTCTCCGGCCGTTGCGGGGTGAACCCCGGTTCCGGTGATGTGCGCATGAGCCCTCCCAAAGATGATCTGTACAGACCGTACATCTCACGGGGGTCGGCACCAAGCCGGTTCGCTATACGATGAATCCCGTGGATGTTCCGGTAACGGAAGCTCGAGCCCAGTTCGCCGACCTGGTCAACCGGGTCGCCTACACGGGTGAGCCGGTCGTGCTCACACGGCGCGGCAAGCCGATGGCGGCCCTGGTGTCGGCCGAAGACCTGGAGCTTCTTGAGAGCCTACGGGCCCAGCGCGCCGATCTGACCCGGACGGGCACGGCCGCGCCGCAGGCCGAGCGGCCGGGGCCGGGGCCGGCGCCGCTGGGCATCGCGGCCGAGTACCGCCCGCCCGGCCCGCCCCGTCCGCCCGGCTTCGGCCCCTGAGCGCGCGGCGGCACCGCACCGGCTGACCGGCCGGTCCCGTCCGGCGTTGCCCGGCGCTCTCAGCCGGTGCGGTGCCACAGGCCGCGCGCGGCCATGACATGGCGCAGGGTGACCAGCTCGTCGGTCATGATCCCGTCGATCCCGAGGTCCAGGAGCCGGCCCATCTCGGCGGCGTCGTTGACCGTCCAGGCGTGCACCCTGAGGCCGAGTTCGTGGGCCTGGGCGATGAACGCCTCGGTGACGAAGGGGAGCGGGCCCAGCCCGTAGGGGACCTGCGCGCACGCCACGCCGGTGGCCGCGAGCCGCACCAGCTTGGCGGTGGGGCCGCCGTAGGACTTGGCGCGCAGCGCCATCACGCCGCGCGGGCCGAGGGCGGTGCACACGTCCTGGTCGGTGAACAGCGGCAGCCGGGCGCGCATCCGGGCGAGCCGGCGGGTCGAGAACGAGGTGATGCACACCCGGTGCCAGGCGCCGGCGCGGTGCAGCGTCCGGGCGAGCGGGCCGATCACGCCGGGGTCCTTCAGGTCGATGTTGACCCGCGCGCGCGGCCAGGATCCGAGGATCTCCTCCAGCCGGGGGACGGGCTCGGCGCCCCCGATGCGGGCCTTGGCGACCTCGGTGTAGGGGAGCCGGCCGATGACGCCGGTGCGGTCGGTCACCCGGTCGAGGGTGCGGTCGTGGAAGGCGACCACGACGCCGTCGGCGGTCGCGTGGACGTCGGTCTCCAGGTAGCGGTAGCCGAGGTCGGCGGCGCGCTGGAAGGCGGCCATGGAGTTCTCGGGACGGCCGACTGCGCCGCCTCGGTGGGCGAACGGGATCGGCCCGGGGTGATCGAGGAATTCGTACGAGCGCGGCACTCACCCGATTATGGCCGCCACCGGGCGCTCCGGCACTCCAGGCTCGACCTTACAATGTCAAGGCATCGGGCCGGACGCGCGGTCGCGGGCACCGGTGCTACCGTCCTGTCGCCCGACGATCCGCGACCGAGAGGCGGCCCGCATGGCCGATGTGAGCGAGTACAAGGCGACCTTCGAGCTGCTGGACGCCGACGGCGACGGCTACCTCTCGACGGCCGAGCTGAAGAACCTGATGCGCGCGCTCGGGCAGGAGATCACCGACACCCGTGCCGTCGAGGTCGTGGTGGCGGCCGACCAGAACCACGACGGCAAGGTGTCGCTGGAGGAGTTCGCGGCGCTGATGGCGCGCTTCCCCGCCCGGCGCTGATCACGAGGGGCCGCCGGCCGCCCGCGGCGCGTCGCCGTCTGCACCGTCCGCACCTGGGATGGCGGGCTCGCGGGTGGCCGCGCGAAGGGCACGCGCCGCCTTCACCGCGTACGGTCCGGAGTCGTCGGAGATCGCCCGCAGCAGCGTGAGCGCCTGCTCCCGGTGGCCCCCGGCCTGGATCCACCTGGCGTAGTGGAAGGCGGCGCACGCGCCGGCCGCGGGTGCCACGTCCGATTCCTGGGTCTCGTCCGCCAGGTGATGGGCCTGCCGTGCCGGCGTGCTCTCGCCCGCTTCGGCGAGCAGGTCCCCGAGCTTGCGGATCGACCATGCGGCGTGTTCGTCCGAGCCGAGTTCGAGCCGTGCGTGCCAGAACGCCGCCCGCGTCCAGGCGGCGGACGCCGCGGCCCGGTCGCCCTGCCCGTTCAGCAGTTCTGCCAGGCGGCACGCCGCCCGCGCCTTGTCGCCCAGGTAGACGAACCCGTTCTCCGCCTGGCCGAACGCGTCGCGGGCGCCGTCCGGGTCGTCCTGTCCGGCGAGGACGACGCCGAGGTCGTAGGCGGGGCCCGCCGCCGCGTCCTCGTCGGGCTCGGTGAGCGCGGCCCCGCGGCGCAGCCACCCGGCCGCCCGCTGCGGGTCGTCGCGTTCGATGCCGGTGACGCCGAGGAAGTGGAAGGCGCTCGCCGCGACCCTCGGGTGGGCCGGCTCCGCGGTCTGCGCCAGCCGGGTGACGCCGTCGAGGTCGCCGCTGTCCTTGAGTAGTCGGAGCAGGTGGAACACGACCTTCTCCGGCTTGGACATGGGCCCCGAGACGGTGCCGACGAGACCTTCCGCGAGGGCGCGGCGGTATCCCTCGGCGGGCCTGCCGGTCGCCATGACCGCCAGCATGGCCTCGTTCACGGCGGCGTCGTCGTCCTCGCGCGTCCGGACGGCCGCGAGGTCGAGCCCGATGGCGGCGGCGGTCTCCAGTTCGGCGGGGTCGGTGAGCCCTGCCAGCTCGGTTCGGGCCCGGTCGTTCTCCCGTTCCGTCAGGGCCACGCCGAACCGGGCCGCCGCCGCTGAGCCGCAGGCGTCGGCGAGCGTCCGCTCGGCGTCGTCCCGGCCCGTCTCCTGGAGGGCGCGGCAGGTTCGCTCGACCCAGGTCTCCGTATTGGCCAGCCGGCGGGCTTCCCGCACCAGGCTGAGGCCGCGCGCCTCCTGGGCGGCCTCCTCGGCGAGCGCGTACGCGGCCTGGGCCCCGTCTTCGTCGCCGCTCGCCCGCAGGAGGGCGCCGAGGCCGAGGGCGGCGTGGGACCGGTACAGATTCTGCGTCCAGACGGCCTCGCAGGCGAGGGCGTCCTCGTACGCGGCGCGGGCCGCGTGCGTGTCGTCCTGGCCGGCGTGCAGGGCCGCGAGATAGAGGAGGGCCTTGGCCCGATCCCCTTGGTCGTCGGTTCCGGCCGCCTGCCGGTAGGCCAAGGCGGCGCCCTCGGTGTCGCCCCGGTCCTGGCGGAGCCAGCCGAGGGCGAACGCGGCGCCTGTGTCACCGCCCGCGGCGAGCGCGGCGTACTCCGCCTCGAGGCCGTCGGCCTTCTCGGGCGGGGGCGCGGCGTTGGACGGGTAGAACGTGGTGCCCCAGCTCTGGCCGGGACGCAGCGTGGCCATCCAGCGGGAGTCGGTGACCTGGACGTCGTAGTCGCCCTGGGCGAGCAGATGCTCGTCCTGCCAGCCTCCGTCGCGCTCGTAGTAGAACATCGCCAGGCTTTCGAAGGCGTCGTCGTCGACGGGGTGGTTGCGGGTGGCCAGGCGTTCGACGTGCGAGACGAAGCGGTGGGTGTGGCGGTCGACCCACTCTTCGTCGAGCAGCTCGCGCCAGCCGATCAGGTCGGTCAGCCGCTCCCGCTCGTGGGAGTCCTGGGCGCCCTCCCACAGGGCGCGGAAGAAGAAGCTCGGGTCGTTCGGCAGCAGGTCGCCCGTTCCCCAGGACGGCTCGTAGTAGACGACGAACACCCGGAAGCGCACGCGCCGCCGCTCGTGGTCGAGATCGAGGACGCGCAAGCCGAACAAGTCGGTGGACATCGGGGCCTTCCGGCGTGGGAGCGAACGGTCAACATAGCCGAGGCCACCGACAAAGATCGTCCGATCGTCGCGCGTCACCGAGTGGTCCGTCGTAGGGCGGTGACCGCAGCCACCGTGAGCAGGGGGACGGTCGCCAGCGGGAAGCAGAGGGGGAGCGGGACGGTGTCCGCGAGCGGTCCCGCGGCGGCCGTCCCGGCCGCCGAGCCCGCGTTGAACGCGGCGTTGACCCACGCGCCGGCCCGGGTCCGGTCGTGCGGCGCGGTGAGCTCGTCGGTCAGCAGGTAGGCGGTGGTCAGGACCGGCGCGACGAACACCCCGGCGGCGCCCGCGGCCAGTGCCAGCCACGGCACCGAGGGGGCGAGGCTGGCCGTGGCTGTGATCAGGCCGGGCCCGGCGGCGAGCAGCGGGAGGCGCATCTGCGCGGGAAGCCGCCACGTGATCGTCCCGTGGGCGAGCCCACCGGCGGCGCTGCCTGCGGCCAGTGCCGCCTCGATCCAGGCGACCGCGGCCGGCTGGTGGTGCCGTGCGGTGAAGACGACGAGGAGCAGGGTGAACGCGCTCAGGCACGCGCCGAGGCCGGCGGCCACCGCGATCGGCCGCCAGAGCGTGGCGGCGATCCGCGTCCCCGCGCGTTCGGCCGGTGCCGCGCGGGTCCGGTCACGGTCGCGGACGAACGGGGACGTGGTCAGGGCGAGGGTGCCGGCGAGCACGAGGGCGGCGCTCGCGGCGACGCCCAGTGCGGGCGTGGTGAGCGCGGCGGCCAGTCCGGCGAGCAGGGGGCCTGTGACGAAGAGCAGCTCTTCGGCGACGGTGTCGAGGCTGTAGGCGCGTTGCAGCAGGGGCCGGTCGGGCAGCAGGTCGCTCCAAAGCGTCCGCATCACGGGGCCGAGTGGGGGAGCGCAGGCGCCAGCCGCGCACGCGAGGGCCGATAGGAGGGCGGCGGGCGCGCCGGGGTGCCAGGTGAGTGCTGAGATGGCCGCCAGCAGTCCCGAGTAGGCGACGGCCATCGGGGGCAGGGTGCGGTGCGGCCCGTGCCTGTCGATGAGCTTGGCGCGCAGCGGCGACAGCAGGGACGAGGCGGCGCCGTTCAGGGCCAGTGCCGTGCCCGCCTGGGTGTAGGAGCCGGTGGCGTGGGCGAGCGCGAGGATCAGGGAGAGGAAGACCGTCCCGTAGGAGAGGCGGCCCAGCAGCGCGGCGGTGAAGACGCGGCGGACGTGCGGGGTCAGGAGGACGGCGGCGTACGACGGAGCCCGGGTAGGCGAAGGCACAGGGGGGTCCTCGGACGTGCTCGGCGCGCGGCGCGCGCGGTGTGCAGGGACGCCGGAGTGCCGCGCGGGTCGTCAGCGCGGCGGGGCCGGGGTCCTACGCACGGGGGAGGAGCACGGGCGCGAGTCTAGTCCGGTGGCGGGCCCGGTGCCACGGGCTCGGCGGCGAACGCCCGGAGGAAGGTGTCGACGGCGGCGCGCGTCATGGCGGTCAGTTCGGCGTCGGGCAGGGGCCGGGTGCCGAGGCGGGCGCGGGTGTCCATCGTGCCGGTGAGCAGGGCGGAGAGGTGTTCGGCGGCCAGGAGCGGGTCGGCGGTGCGCAGCCGGCCGGCGAGCGAGAGGCGGCCCAGGCGGTCGGCGAGGGCCTGGAGGACGCGGTCGGCGGCGCGTCCCTGGACGATGTCGATGAGGTCGGGGAACTGGCCGATCTCGGCCGACAGGAGGCGACGCAGGGCCCACGAGGCGTCGTCGACGTAGCAGCGGAGCAGTTGCCCGCCGACCTCTTCGAGCATCGCGCGCAGGTCGGGGCCGTCGCCGGTGAGGCGTTCGACCGCGGCCATGTTGCGGGCCAGGGCCCGGTCGGAGTGGTCGGCGATGGTCTGGCGGAGCAGGGTCTCCTTGTCGCCGAAGTGGTTGTAGACGGTGGCCTTGGCGACGCCGGCCTCGGCGGCGATCACGTCGACGCCGGCCTGGGCGTAGCCCTCGCGGGCGAAGACGGTGAAGGCGGCGTCCACGATCGCGCGCCGCTTGTCGATGCGTCCGCGCGGGGCGCCCGCGGTCTGGACGGCTGGGGTTCCTGCTCCGCTCATGGGCCGCATCCTAGCGGACGGAACCCTGAACTATACCGACGGGTCTGGTTTTCTGGACGCACTTGGCTAAGACTGCTTCGTCTACTAATTTGGACTCATCAGTCTGGTTTAGGGAGTGCAATGAGGACATTGGTGATCTCAGGCGGCACCGACGGGATCGGCAGGGCGCTCGCGCTCGCCTCCGTGCGGCGGGGCGACACGGTCGCCGTCATCGGGAGGAGCGAGGACAGGGGCCGCGCGTTCCTGCGGGACGCGGCCGGGGCGTCCGGCCGGGCGCATTTCGTCCGGGCCGACCTCAGCCTGCTGAGCGAGAACGAGCGGGTGGTCGAGGAGGTCACGGCCCGGTTCCCCGTCGTGGACGCGCTCGTGCTGTGCGCTCGGCACTACCGGTCGGCGCGGGCGGTGACCGCCGAGGGCTTCGAGGCCAACTACGCGCTGTTCTACCTGAGCCGGTTCCTGCTCGGCCACGGCCTGGTGGGGCCGCTGGAGAAGGCCGGGGCCCCGGTCGTGGTGAACGTGGCCGGGCCCGGCGCGGGCCTGTCGGCGCTCCGCTGGGACGACCTCGGGCTGGAGCGCGGCTATCACGGCGCCGTGGCGCTGGCCCAGGGCGGGCCGCTGAACGACCTGCTCGGCGTCGCCTTCGCCGCTGAGCACGGGACGGGCCCGATCCGGTACGTGCTGGTCCATCCGGGCACCACCGCGACCGGGTTCTCGGGCGAGTACGACGCGGAGACGGCGGCGCTGATCGCGAGGATGAGGCGGAGCGGCAAGCCGGTCGCCGAGGCCGTGGCGCCGATCGCCGCCGTCATCGACGCTCCCCCTCGCGAGCCGCTGAGCGCGTTCGTGGAGGGAGCGCGGATCCCGGTGGACGGCGCGTCGTTCGACCGGGCCGCAGCGGCGCGACTCCAGGACCTCACCCGGCGGCAGTTGCGGCTGCGGGCGTCCGGGGGGCACGGTGCCTGAGTCCCCGACGCCGGCCGCCGCCGGGCCCGCGGTCGCCGCGCCGCCCCCGGGCGGGGAGGAGCCGCCGTGCCCCCGGGGTTCGACGTGGGTGAAGACGGTCAGAACCGGACGGTGGTGACCCGCACGGGGCGACCGCCTGGAGCGGTTCATGCCGTCGGCCGACCACAAGCGCCGCCGGGTCTTCACCACCCGCTACATGCGCCAAGGCAACGGGGACCAGTTCAGCGCCCGCGACGCGATGGCGGCCGCGCGAGCGGCGATGACCTCGATGAAGGACATGCACCGCGCGACCACCTTCGAAGCCGCCAACCACCACTCGATCGCCCAGACTGAGTTCCAGGCGATAGCCCAGGCCGCCGACGAGTGCATCACCAAAGTCGCCGGCATCGACAGACTCGGGCCCCAAGCGGTCCGGCGCGAGAACACCAGCCTGCTCACCCAGATGATCGCCGACCTCGAAGCCCGCCTCACCGAAGCCGCAGGCTGAACCATGTCCACGATCCGGCTCGCCACCCTGACCGGCAGATTCACTCAACTACCCCAGATAACCATCGGAGGAGCGGTCGGTCGCGGCGGGACACCGCTACCGACCGCTCAGCTTCCCAGACCGAGATCGCCCCTGATGTTCAGGGGGTGAAGTGGATGACCTTTTCGGGCACCACGCGAACGATCAACCTGACCTCGCCGGGCTCGGGCTTCGGCGGGTCCTCGCCGAGGTATCTCTGTGAGAGCTCATGCGGCAACCGTTTGTCTTCGTCGAGGGTCAGTTCAGCGGCGCCGCGAATCTCCGCCGAGTCATAAGGGTTGGCCAGGTCGAAGACTGAGACGCTGACACGGGGGTCGACGGCGAGGTTCTTGGCCTTCTGCCGGCCCTTGGTGGTGGAGAACAAAATCGTGTCGCCGTCTCGCTTGATCCAGACGACGGACGCCTGGGGTGAGCCGTCGGGCCCCAAGGTCGCGACGGTGGCGAAGTTCTTCCCGTCCAGGATCCTTCGCACAGGTTCTTCCAGGATCGTCATACACCCTCCTCGATAGGAACACATGGGACCTTAGCATATAATCCGCAAGCGGATTATATGCTAAGGTCCCATGTTCCTCAGATGAGTCGCCTCGCACCCGTGCGGCACCCGCGAGCCGAAACCCAACCGCTTCGGCGACGGGCCCCGTCCGGTTTCCACGGACAAGCCACGGGTGAGACCTTCACCGGGAGGGGCAAGTCCGACATCCTGCTGCGGTGGATCACCGCCGACGACCAGGCCAAAGCCTCCTTCGCCGGGTTCGTCGGCACCGCGGGCTATGACGCGGCCGGCCCCGGCACCGACATCGACCGGTTCGGCTTCCTGCTCGGTCCCAACGACGGAGAGCACCTGCTCGCATAGGTCCTCACCCGACGGCCATCACTGGCAGACCTTCACCGACCGCCGTCCCGGCACCGCATGGATCAACGCCATGGCCGACGGCGCCCTCCGCTGGGCCGACCGAGGCCTCACCATCACCCGATGAACCAGGCAAGACCGCGGATCACCTTCACCTACGTGTCTTACATGGCTGACAGGCCACCAAGCCCCTGACCGGCAGGTTCACTCAACTACGCCAGATAACGATCGCTCCGGTGGTTCGCCGCGGTCGTGCTGATCGCGGCGAACCTGATGGACCTGCTGGACGTGACGATCGTCAACGTCGCGCTGCCCACCGTCCAGCGGGACCTCGGGGCGAGCCCGACGCAGCTGGAGTGGGTCTCGGCGGCCTATCTGCTCGGCTTCGCCGGGGGACTGATCACCGGTGCCCGGCTGGGGGACCTGTGGGGCCGCCGGCGGGTGTTCCTCGTCGCGGTCGCCGCGTTCGGGCTGGCGAGCCTGGTGTGCAGCCTCGCGCGCGATCCCGGGCAGCTCATCGCGGCGCGGGCGGTGCAGGGGGTGGCCGCGGCGGGGCTGGCGCCGCAGGTCCTGAGCACGTTGCAGGCGATCTTCCAGGGCCGCGAGCGCGCGGCGCGCTCAACCTGATCGTGCCGCCGCTCGGGATGGTGGCACTGGCGGGGGTGCCGCCCGAGCACGCCGGCGCGGCGTCGGGCATGTGGAGCACCGTGCAGCAGTTCGCCGGCGCGTCCGGGGTGGCGGTGCTCGGGTCGGCGTTCGCCGTCTGCGCGGTGCTCGGCCTGGCGCTGGAGCCGCGGCGGCGGGCGGGGGAGGGGTAGCGGGCGGACCCGGCGGTCAGGCGGACCATTCGCGGCGGCGGGCCTCGCCGAGCGCGATGGCGGTGGCGACCGCGACGTTGAGGGATCCGACCCGTCCGATCTGGGGGATGTAGGCGACGGCGTCGGCGGCGGCGAGCAGGGCGGGTGAGCAGCCGTGGTCCTCGCCGCCGACGGCCAGGCAGACGTCGCCGTCGAGGGGGGCCTCGTGCAGCGGGAGCGCGTCGTTGGTGAGCTCGATCGCGATGAGCCGCAGGCCCTTCTTGCGGACGGCGGCGGCGGCCTCGGCGGGGGTGCCGGCGTGCTCCCAGGGGACGAGGCGCTCGGTGCCGAGCGCGGTCTTGCTGACGTTGCGGTGGTCGGGGGGCGTGGCGTTGCCGGCCAGCCACAGGTGCTCGACGCCGAAGACGGCGGCGGTGCGGATGATCGAGCCCATGTTGAAGGGCTGGGTGACCGACTCGACGAGCAGCCCGAGGCGGGACTCGGTGCGGCGGCGCCAGTCGCGGTTGAGGCGCTTGACGTCGGTGGGGCGGAGCTGCCTGCGGGGCTGCGCGGGTTCGGGGGCCTGCGGGGGGTTCGGGGTGCTCATCGGGCGTGACCTTCCGTACGGGCGTCCGCCCGGGCCGACACTTGCAGAATCCGGTAGGCCGAGCGGGACGCGATCCGCTCGGTGGGGAAGCCTTGGTCGTTCAGCCACCGCTGGAGGGAGTCGGAGCCGAGGTGCTTCTGGACGACGAGGTGGGCGAGGCCGCCGGGAACGAGCCGGGGGAGCCAGGCCAGCAGGAGGTCGTGCAGGGCCGGTTTCCCGATGCGGATCGGGGGGTTGGACCAGATCGCGGCGAAGCGCAGGCCGGGGTCGGTCTCGTCCACCAGACTGAACCTTACATTGTCAAGGCCGCTGGCTGAGGCGTTCGCCTCGGCCAGCTCGATCGCCCTGCGGTTCACATCCACACCCCAGACACTCGCCTGCGGCGAGCGCCGCGCCATGGTGAGGGCGATGGGGCCGTATCCGCAGCCCAGGTCGAGCAGGTCGCCAGTGGGCGGGGGAGCGGGGACGGTCTCCAGCAGGATGCGGGTGCCGGCGTCGACGCGGTCGGGCGAGAACATGCCTCGATCGGTCTCCAGCCGCAGGTGCAGGTCGGGCAGGACGAGATCGACGGCGCGTCGGCGGCTGGCCGCTCCGGGCCGTTCCGCGAAGTAGTGTTCCCCCACGTCGGCCGACCGTATCAGCGTCCGGAGGGTGTTGATGCCGCCCGCGGGGCACGGGGGGTGGGACAGTGCAGTTGATGGCGGGTCCATGATCGCGGGGGCGGGATGGTCGTTGCGGGCGGGGTGCTCATCCTGGCGTGGTACGTGCTGCGTGTGCTGGGGCTGTGGTGGGGGCGGGCCGCGGCCATGGTGCGGCGGCTGTCGCCGTGGACGCGCCGGATGCACGCCTGGGTGCTGTCGGCGCCGGCCACGTTCTGCTACGTCGCGATCTTCACCGCGTCCACGCTGGTGCAGGTCGCCGCGCCGCCGTCGCTGATCCGTGTACTGACGACGCTGGAGAGCACCAACCTGGCCAATCTGAGCCGGGCGGAACTGCATGTGCTGCTGGACAGCGCGCTGTGGGTGGCTGACAAGGGCGAGGGGCTGGGCCTGTACATCCTGGTGTTCGTCACGGTGGTGGCGTGGGGCGAGCAGCGGCACGGGACGCCGCGGATCATCGTGATCGGGTTGACCGGGCATGTGCTGGGGTCGCTGCTGACGGCGCTGCTGGAGACCGAGGCGCTGGAGTCGGGGCGGGCGCCGGCGCGGCTGGCGGTGTCGACGGACGTGGGTGTCAGCTACA
Source organism: Actinomadura xylanilytica (assembly GCF_030283145.1). Taxonomy (GTDB): domain Bacteria; phylum Actinomycetota; class Actinomycetes; order Streptosporangiales; family Streptosporangiaceae; genus Spirillospora; species Spirillospora xylanilytica. Next base: position 619,968 of record NZ_JASNWE010000005.1, on the reverse strand, counting down.
TGATGGTGGCGGGGTGCGCGGCGGCGGTGCTGCTGATGCGGGGCCGGTGGCTCACGGCGGGGGTGTCGGCGCTGGCGGTGGGGGTGCTGGGTCCGCTGGTGTGGAGCAGGTCGTTGTGGGATCTGGGGCATCTGCTGGCCACGTTGTGCGGGCTGGCGGCGGCGTGGGTGATGCTGCTGGTGGTGCCGCCGCGTGCGGCGCCGGACCTGGTGGGGTGCTTGCCGCGTCCTCGGTGGCGGCGGGGCGCCCCGGGTATGGACGCGGGCACAGGTGCGGGCGCGGGCGGGCGGCTAGGGGAGCCGGGCGAACCAGGCGAGTGAGGCGCCGCCGGCGGCGAGGGCGAACAGCAGGGCGAGGCCGGTGAAGCGGGCGGCGACGTCGCGGTGCTCGGTGGTGAAGCCGAGGGAGCTGCCGATGTTGGCGTAGACCTCGCTGAGCTGGCCGGCGTCGGCGGCCTCGTAGGCCTTGCCCTCGGTGTTGTCGGCGAGGCTGCGGAGGGTCTCTTTGTTGACCGAGACGCTGGTGGTCTCGCCTTCGATGTCGACGGTGCCGTAGGGGGTGCCGAACGCGATGGTGGAGACGGGGACGTGGGCGGCGCGGCTGGCGTCGATGGCCTCTTGGACGGTGCGGCCGGTGGTGTTGTCGCCGTCGGACAGCAGGACGACGTGGGCGGGGGGCGGGTCCTGGCTGGCCTGGGAGTCGAAGGAGCGGACGGCCTGGAGTGAGGTGAAGACGGCTTCGCCGATGCCGGTGCGTTTGGCGAGGACGAGCTGGTCGATGGCGGCGGTGGCGGCGTCGCGGTCGGCGGAGGGGGCGGAGATGAGGCTGGCGTTGCCGGCGAAGGAGACGACGCCGACGTTGAAGCGGGTGGGGAGGTCGCGGATGAACTTCTTGGCGGCCTCCTTGGCGGCTTCGAAGCGGGTGGGGGGGACGTCCTTGGCCATCATGGACAGGGAGACGTCGATGGCGACCATGATGGTGGCGCGGTCGCGGGGGACCTTGACGGCGGTGGCGGGGCGGGCGAAGCCGATCATCATCAGGACGAGCATGGTGAGGAACAGCCCGGCGGCGACGTGGCGGCGCCAGCCGGGGCGCCTGGGGGCGACCTGGGCGAGCAGGGCGAGGTTGGTGAAGCGCACGGCGTACTTGCGGCGGCGCAGCTGGAGCAGGACGTAGAGGCCGGCGAGGAGCGGCGCGAGCGCGAGGATCCAGAGGCGCTCGGGGGACAGGAAGGTCATGTGCGTCCCCCGGCGGTACTGAAGGGCCGTCCGGCGGCTCGGCGCTGGCGGAGGGCGAAGCGGGCGACGTCGGCGATCCAGTCGCGGTCGGTGCGCAGGACGAGGTGATGGGTGCCGCAGCGGCGGAGGGCGGCGCGGGTGCGGTCGCGTTGTTCGGCGGCGGCGCGGGCGTACTGTTCGCGGACGCGGCGGTTGAGGACGATCTCGTGGACGGCGCCGGTCTCGGGGTCGGTCATCTCGACCAGGCCGATGTCGGGGAGGTCGAGTTCGCGGGGGTCGATGATCTCGACGGCGAGGACCTGGTGGCGGGTGGAGAGGCGGCGGAGGGGGCGTTCCCAGGGGGGTGGGGTGCCGGGTGTGGCGGGGGTGGGGTCGAGGAAGTCGGAGATGACGACGCGGAGGCCGCGGCGGGTCTGGCCGCGGTCGAGTGCGGTGATTCCGGCGGCGAGGCCGGTGGTGGCGTCGGGTGGGGTGCCGGGTGCGGTGTGGGGGGCCGGGCCGCGTTCGGTGCCTCGGGGTGGGCGGTCTTCGGCGTCGGTGTGGGCGTCGAGGACGGCTTGGAGGAGGGCGTAGAGGGCGGCTTTGCCGGTGCGGGCGGGCCAGCGGCGGGTCTGGTCGTGGTGGAGGAGGTAGGCGCCGACGCGGTCGCCGAGGCGGACGGTGAGGAAGCCGACGGCGGCGAGGGCGGCGACGGCGAGGTCGCGTTTGACCAGGGTGGTGGTGCCGAAGTTCATGCTGGGGGTGAGGTCGACGAGGGCCCAGGCTTCGAGTTCGTGGTCGGCGATGAGGTCGCGGACGTGGGGGGTGGTGGTGCGGGCGGTGACGGCCCAGTCCATGTGGCGGACGTCGTCTTCGCCGGGCTGGTAGAGGCGGGCTTCGGCGGTTTCGGTGCCGGGTCCGGGGAGGAGGCCGAGGTGTTCGCCGTTGAGGAGGCCGTCGAGGCGGCGGGTGACGGAGAGTTCGAGGCGCCGCAGGGTGCGTTCTGGGGCGAGTTCGGCGAGTTTGTCGCTGTGCCGGGTGTGCGGGGTCATGCCTGGGCCACCGCGGCGCCGTGGTTCCAGACCACGCGGGGCGGGGGGACGGCGGTGATGATCTGGGTGATGATGTCGCCGGTGTCGACGCCGTCGGCGAGGGCGTCGAAGGTGAGGACGATGCGGTGGGACATGACGTCGCGGGCGACGGCGCGGACGTCGTCGGGGAGGACGTAGTCGCGTCCGGAGAGCAGGGCGAGGGCGCGGGCGGCGGAGACCAGGCCGAGGGTGGCGCGGGGGCTGGCGCCGATTTCGATGATCTTGGCGAGGTCGGGGAGGCGGTACTGGGCGGGTTCGCGGGTGGCCATGACGAGGCGGACGATGTAGTCGGCGACCAGTTCGTGGACGGAGACTTCGGCGGCGGCGCGTTGGAGGGCGGCGAGGCGGCCGGTGTCGAGGATCTCGGTGGCCTCGGGCGGGTCGACGCTCATCCGCTGGAGGATCTGGAGTTCTTCGTGGGCGCCGGGGTAGCGGACGTCGATCTTCATGAGGAAGCGGTCGCGCTGGGCTTCGGGGAGGGGGTAGACGCCTTCGGACTCGATGGGGTTCTGGGTGGCGAGGACGATGAAGGGTCTGGGGAGGGGGTAGGTGTTGCCGCCGAGGGAGACCTGGCGTTCGGCCATGACCTCCAGGAGGGCGGACTGGACTTTGGCGGGGGCTCGGTTGATCTCGTCGGCGAGGACGAAGTTGACGAAGACGGGGCCGAGTTCGACGTCGAACTGTTCGGTGGAGGGGTGGTAGATGCGGGTGCCGACGATGTCGGAGGGGACGAGGTCGGGGGTGAACTGGAGGCGGGCGAAGGTGCCGCCGGCGACGCGGGCGAGGGTGCCGACGGCGAGGGTCTTGGCGACGCCGGGGACGCCTTCGATGAGGCAGTGGCCTTGGGCGAGGAGGGCGACGACCATGCGTTCGACCATGTGCTCCTGGCCGACGATGACCTTTTTGACCTCGGCCACGGTGTGCTGGAGCAGGGCCGCGGCCTCGTCGACATCGTGGGCGGCGATGGTCATCTGGTGTGTCCCTCACTTGTCCTGCGGGCGTGGGTCGGCGGTTTTCGACCCTACGCGATCACTTGTACCCCGTTGCGCGGCGTTCTGTGCGGGTGGCGGGCGCCGGTTTCGGGCGTGAGGTGCGGGGTGCGGGTGGGGGTGGCCGGATGCGCGCTGGTCCGATGGTAGGGCGCGGTTGTTAGTCTGGCGGCCATGTCGAGGCCGTTGCCCCCAGGGGATCCAGCTCAGCTGGGGCCGTTCCGTTTGTCGGCGCGGTTGTCGGAGTCTCCTGCGGGGATCGTGTTCCTGGGGGTGGACGGTGAGGGGCGGCGGGCGACGGTCGCGGTGTTGACGCTTGGGGCGGCGGGTGATGCGGCGGCGCGTGACCGGTTTCGGGCGGCGATCGAGGCGGCGGTGCCGGGTCCGGGGCGTTCGCCGGGGCTGGGGCCGGGTGATCCGGCGCCGGTGGTGGCGGCGCAGCCGGTGGGGCCGGCGCCGTGGGTGGCGGTGGCGTATGAGGCGGAGCGGGTGGGTGCGGAGCGGTTCTTGGATCCGGTGTTGCTGGGGGCTGGGTTTCGGGGGCGGTCGCGGGGGCCGCAGTTCCGGCCGCATTGGTCGGGGCCCGGGGAGCCGGCGTTGGAGGGTGCTCCGGTGCCGGTGGTGCCGGGGCCGGGTGGGGGGCGGCGGCCTGAGCGGGGTCTGGTCGCGGCGATTTTGACGTTGGCGGGTGTGCTGGTGGTGCTGGCGTTGTTGTTGCTGGTGCTGTTCGCGTGTGAGCCGAGGGCTGAGGATCCGCCGCCGTTGCCGCGTGAGCCGAGTCCGTCGGTGCAGCAGCCGTCGTCGTCTCCGTCGCCGAGTCCGTCGCTGTCTCCGTCCTCTCCGGGGATGCCGTCGCCGGGTCCGACGGGGAGTGCGGGCGGCGATGACGGTGGCCCGCTTTAGGGGGCGTCTGACCTTCGCTGTTGGTGGTCTCGGGGGTGTGGGCCGGAGGGGGCGGGCGGTCTGGCGACAAGATCAGGTTCGGTATGTAGTGTGATCGAGGTGACCGCATTGGATGCCTTCGCCGACCGTTATGTGGACGACTTCGCTGCTCTGGATCCGTGCAGGGCGGCGATGATGGGGATCGCAGGTCAGGAGGCGTGCCTGACCGATTACGGGCCGGACGGCATGGCGGCCCGTGCTGAGCTGTCCCGCCGTACTTTGGCCGGGCTCGCCGCGATTCCCGTCCAGAACGGCGGTGCGGGCGGTGCGGGTGGGGCCGAGAGGGTTGCGGCGGAGGTGCTGCGCGAGCGGCTGGAGACCGAGATCGCGCTGGACGAGGCGGGGGTTCGCGAGGGTTTCCTCGACACCACCGATGGGCCGGTCCAGTGGCTGAGGCAGGCCGTGGAGCTTGTGGACCAGGGCCCGGACACGCCCTGGGAGGCGCTGCATTCCCGTCTTCGGGGGCTGCCGGCCGCGCTGGCCGGGCTCCGCACGTCGTTGGAGCGGGCGCGGGACGGGGGCCGGATCGCGGCGCGCCGCCAGGTCGTCCGCAACGCTGAGACCTGCCTGGAGTTCCCGGCGTATCTGGCGGGGCTGCCGGCCGGTTGTGGCGACGGCCGGTTGCGCGGGGCGCTGGAGGGTGCGGTCGTCGAGGCGTCCGCTGCGCTCGCGGGTTTCGCGGAGTTCCTGTCGCGGGATCTGGCGCCGCTCGCTCCCGAGACCGATGCGCTGGGCCGTGACCGTTACCAGCTCGGTGTCCGTGATTTTCTGGGTACGACGCTGGACCTGGAGGAGACCTACGCGTGGGGGTGGGAGGAGCTGGCCCGGATCGAGGGCGAGATCGCCGCCGCGGCGGGCCAGGTCATGCCGGGGGAGCCGCTGGGGGCGGTGCGGGCGGCCTTGGACGCCGATCCTGCCCATCGTGTGAGCAGTGCGGGGGCGTTCCGCGACTGGATCCAGGAGTTGGCCGACCGGGCGATCGCTGATCTGGACGGGGTGCATTTCGACATTCCGGAGGGGTTGCGGCGGGTCGACTGCCGTATTCCTCCGGTCGAGTCGGGGATCTACTATCTGGCGCCGTCGGAAGACCTGTCGCGGCCGGGGACGGTGTGGTGGACGTTCACCGGTCCGGAGATGGTGACCTGGACCGTTCCGTCGACGATGTTCCATGAGGGTGTCCCGGGCCATCATCTCCAGATAGGTGCGGCCACCCTGAACACCGCGGTGCTCAACCGGTACCAGCGGACGTCGTCGGAGCTGTATCCGGGGGTGTGCGAGGGGTGGGCGCTGTATGCGGAGCGGTTGATGGACGAGCTCGGGCTGTACCGGGATCCGGCGCATCGGCTGGGGATGCTGGCGGGCGGGCAGCAGTTCCGCGCGGCCCGGGTGGTCTTGGACATCGGGTTGCATCTTCGGCTGCGGATCCCGGCGGGGACCGGTTTCCATGAGGGGGAGCGGTGGACGCCGGAGCTCGGCCGCGAGTTCCTGCGCGCTCATATCGGGCCGGAGCCCGAGGCGCGTGTCGCGTTCGAGATCGACCGGTATCTCGGCCGTCCGGGGCAGGCCATCGCCTACAAGGTGGGTGAGAAGGTGTGGCTGGAGGCGCGTGCGGAGGCTCGGCGGCGTGAGGGCGCGGCGTTCGACCTCAAGGCGTTCCATCGCCGTGGCCTGGATCTGGGGCCGATGGGTCTGGACCGTCTCCGCGTCGAGCTCGCCCGCGCGTGACCCTCTGGGGCGCTGCCGTTTCGGGGGTGCCGGGGTGGTGGCTGGGAGTCCTTCGAACTGGGTCTGGCTTGGCCGGTCTCGACCGCCCAACTTATTCCTTGACACGAATATTCTCCATGGTGCATATTTGTGCTCATGGACGCACTCCTCGCCGCCCTGGCCGACCCGGCCCGCTGGCGGCTCGTCACCCTGTTAGCAGAGCGGCCCCGCCCGGTCGGTGTCCTCGCCCAGCTCACCGGGGCGCGACAGCCGCAGACGACCAAGCACCTTCAGACCCTGGAGCGCGCCGGCGTCGTCACCTCCCAGCGCTCCGGCCAGCGCCGCATCTACGCGCTCCGGTCCGCACCCCTGCGGGATCTGGCGGCTGCACTCGGCCGGCTCGCCGACACCGCGGACCGGGCCGGCGGCTCGCGCGAAACCTTTGAGCGCTACGGGCTCAACCTGCACACCGAGCGGCTCGCCGCGGAGGGGTCGGGGTGGGCCGACGGCCGCTCGTTCAGGTTTCTCCGGTCGCTGACGGGGAGCCCTGAGCTGGTCTGGCGCCACCTGACCGAGGCCGGTCTGCTCGCCCGATGGTGGGCGCCCGACGACCTGCGCGTCTCCGAGCTGGTCTTCGAGGCGGGACCGGGTGGGCGGATCGCCCTGGAGTACCGCGACGCCGAGGACGCCGACGGCTCCGACCCGGTCGCCGGGCGCGCGGAGGGTGTCGTCGACGAGGCGCGTCCCGGTGAGCACCTGGCCTACCGGCTCTCCCCGCGGCTCCCCGACGGCGGTCTCGCCTTCACCTCCCACCTCGACATCGGCCTGCGGCCCACCGGCACAGGCACCGACCTCGACGTCCACTGGCGGATCACCGACAGCGCCGTCGACTCCGCGGACTTCGTCGCAGGCATCGAGATCGGCTTCGGCCAGAGCCTCGACCGACTCGCGGCGATCCTCGCCGCGGATTCCCCCGACACCGACGACACCAACACCAACACCAACACCAACACCGACATGAGGAGCACGACATGACCGAGCAGACCGGCCGCAGGGTGACCGCGAACATCAGCCTCTCCCTCGACGGGCGCTACAACGGCCCCGGCGGAGCCAATGACTTCGGCGCCTTCGCCCCGTATGTGACCAGCGAGGTCGCGCGGAACTACCTCACCCGCATCTGGGAGGGCGCGACGACGGCGCTGCTCGGCCGGATCAACGCCGAGGGGTTCCTCGGCTACTGGCCGACGGTCGCCGCGGACGAGAACGCCGACCCCCGTGACCGCGGATACGCCAAGTGGCTGGTAGACACGGACAAGGTGGTCTTCTCGACCACCCTGACCAAGGCGCCGTGGGAACGCGCCCGCGTGGTGAACGCCCCCGTCGCCGACGTCGTCACCGACCTCAAAGCCACCGGCGAGGGCGACATCCTCGTCAACAGCAGCGCCAGCCTCATCAAGGAGGTCCTCGCGGCGGACCTGCTGGACCGGCTGTATCTCATGATCTTCCCCGAGATCACCGGGGGCGGGCAGCGGCTGTTCCGCGACGGCCTGCCGGCCACGCAGTGGACGCTCACCCACCAGGAGACCGGCACGATGGGCGAGATGGCCATGGTCTACGACCGGGTCCGCTGAACCGGCGCGGCCCGCGCCGCGGGGGAGCGGGGCCCCTATGAGGCGCGGCCGGCGTGCGGGGCGTCCGGGAGCGGTGGCCGCCACCGGTAGAGGGAGTCGGCCTGGCGCAGGAGCGCGGTGGGTCCGAGGCGGCCGCTCAGCCACAGGGCGGCGTCGCGGGCCGCGACGGTGGCGTGGCCGTTGAGCGCGGTGAGGCGTCCGATGCGGTGCGAGCGCTGCATCACCTCGGTGGTGCGGGGCCGCCGCGCCGCGGTGTAGGCGGGCAGTCCGCCGCCGGCGGTGACCTCGTGTGCGAGGACGACGGCGTCTTCGAGGGCCTGGCAGGCGCCCTGGCCGAGGTTGGGCGTCATGGGGTGGGCCGCGTCGCCGAGCAGGGCGACCCGTCCGCGATGGTAGGCGGGGAGCGGGTGGTCCATGAACGCGATGTCGTTGCGCAGCACCGGGCCGCCGGCCGCGGCCGACAGCAGTGCGGGGATGGGGTCGTGCCAGGTCCCGAACAGCCGCCGCAGCGCGGCGTGCTCGGTGCCGGCCTCGCGGGTGTTCTCGCGGGTGTTCTCGCGGGTGTTCTCGGGGGCGGGCGCGGTGGCGTAGCAGTAGATGACGCCGCCCGCCATGGGCATCACCCCGAACACCAGGCCGCGTCCCCAGGTCTCGGACGGCCCGGTCCCGGCGGGGCCGGCGGTGGTGAGGAACCGCCAGGCGGTCAGGCCGGAGTAGCGCGTGCCGGGGTGGCCGGGGAACAGGGCGGCGCGGGTGGGGGAGGCGATGCCGTCGGCCGCGACGACCAGGTCAGCGTGCTCGGTGCCGGCGGGGGTGGTGACGGTGCCGTCGGGGGCGACCGAGGTGACGGTGACGCCGAGGTGGACGGTTCCGGGTGGCAGCCGGTCGGCGAGGATCCCGACCAGGGTGCTGCGTTTCAGGACGAGGACCGGGTCGCCGTAGCGGGCGGCGGCGGCCTCGGCGCTGGTGCGGCTCAGCCAGGCGCCGCCGGCGCGACGCAGCCCGCCGCTGCCCTGGAAGGCGGCCAGGTCCCGGACGGCGTCGCCGGCGCCCAGGGTGTCGAGGGCGCGCAGCCCGTTGGGGCCGATCGCCAGCGCCGACCCGACGGGGTCCAGGGACGCCGCCCGCTCGTAGAGGGTCACCGTCCAGCCGTTGCGGTGCAGGGCCGCGGCGGCGGTCAGCCCGCCGATGCCCCCGCCGGCCACGATTGCGTGCCGTGTCATCGAACTCCTCCCTCACTACATCCGTAGTGTCATACTACGGTCGTAGTGGGACTACGCAAGTAGTATCCGGCTGTGACGTCGCCACGCGCCGAGCTCATCGCCGAGACCGCCATCACCCTGCTCGCCGAACGCGGCATGCGCGGGCTGACCCACCGCGCGGTCGACGAGGCCGCCGGACTCCCGCCCGGCTCCACCTCCAACCTGGCCCGCACCCGCGCCGCCCTGCTGGAGCTGACCCTCGTCCGCCTCACCGAGCTGGAGAACCGCCGCTTCGCCCTTTTCGCCGACACCGGCGCTCCCAGACCCGGGACTGGGGACGGGGACGGGGGGACGCTCGACATGGGCGTGCTCGCCGATCTCGTCGCCCGGATGCTGCACCTGCAGGTCACCGACGACCGGCGCCGCACCCTGGCCCGCTACGAACTGGCGCTGGAGGCCACCCGCCGCCCCGAGCTGCGCGCCATCTACAACGCCAGCGGACGGGGCTTCCGCGCCGTCGCCACCGACCTCATGGCCGCCGCCGGATCCTGCGATCCCGTCCGGCACGGCCACCACCTGGTCGTCTTCGCCGAAGGCGTGATGTTCGACGCGCTCGCCGGCGCCGGAGCCCCGCTCGCCCCCGCCGACCTGCGCCGGGGCGTCCACGAGGTCCTCACCGGCCTGCTGCGCTAGCGGTCACCCCTCGGCGGGCGACCCCCCGCCGCCCGCCGCGCCCCCGGCCCGCCACGTCGCCGTGTCCAGCCGCCACAGCACGTGCCGCTCCAGCCGGTGCCCGGCCGGCAGCCGCGGATGATCGAACGCGCCCGCCGCGTCCGGCCGCATCCCGATGCGGCGCATCACCGCCTGCGACCGCTCGTTCGGCACCGAGGTGAACGACACCACCTCCCGCAGGCCCGCGTCCTCGAACCCGAACGCCAGCGCCCGCCGCGCCGCCTCGGCGGCGTAGCCGTGCCCCCACGCGTCCCGCGCCAGCCGCCACCCGATCTCCACCGCGGGCAGGAACGGCGCCTGGAAGGAGGGCACCGACAGGCCGGTGAACCCGATGAACGCGCCCGTCGCGGCGACCTCCAGCGCCCAGAGCCCGAACCCGCGCCGCTCGAAGCCCGCCTCGAACCCGTCCACCAGCGCGTCGCTGCCGGCCCGCGTCAGCGGCGCGGGGAAGTGCTCCATCACCCGCGGGTCGGCGTTCAGCTCCGCGAACGGCGCACGGTCCTCGTCCCGCCAGCGCCGCAGCACCAGCCGCCCGGTCCGCAGCACCGGCCCGCCCTTCTCCGCCAACGCCGCCACCTCCTCCGCAGCCGCGAACGGTACCACCGGCCCGACCCGCCTGACAGGCTCACCGTCGGCGGCCCCGCCCCCGGTACCCGGATCCGCGGTCAGGCGTGGCCGCCGACCGTCACCGGGCCCAGCGTCAGTCGCGGCTCGCCCTCCAGTACCTCACCGACTCGCGCGACCTGCGCCTCCAGCTCCGCGCGGCGCGTCCCGTCCAGGACCGCGAACGACTCCACCGTCATCTCGATCCGGCGGCCCGAGCGACGCTGATGCCACAGCCCCGCCACCCGCCCCTCGACCAGCAGCAACTGGAAATTGCCCCGCAGTGCCCGTTGCCCCGCCGTCCCCGGATACAGCAGCGCGGGCGGCTGGTTCCCCACCCGGTAGGCGTATCCGTCGAAGTAGGGCAGCAGCCGCACCCCCTGAGGCGGATCCGCCGGGACGGCGGTGTCACCGGCCGTCGTCCACGCCGCCTCGCCCTCCACCTCCACCCGCTCCAGTCCCGCACCGAGCGAGGCGAACAACTCCCGCGCCCACGCCGCCGGCACACTCGCCCAATGCGCGAACCGCTCCGGTGTGGAGGGCCCGTAGGCATGCAGGTAGGACCGCACCAGCCAGCCCAGTGACTCCTCCGCTCCGGCCGGCCGGAACCCCGGCACCCGCCGCCGCGGGTCGGAGTAGGTGACTTTGCGGCCCCGGTTCGGGCCGAAGCACACCGCGCCCCGTGCGCCCGCCAGCGGCAGCGCCTGCCGCCACCGCGGCCACATTCCCTGGAACGCCGGCATCACCAGATCGCCCGCCCATCCGCCGGTCAGCGCGACGATCCGGTCGCCCAACTCCTCGACCGTCAGATCCCCGTCCCGCACCGCCTCGCCCGCCGCCGCGACGACCTCCTCGGTCTGCCCCGGCGTCAACGCCGCCTTCTCGGTGAACCCGGGACGCTCCTGCGGCAGCGCCGACAACGCCCCCACCCACCTCGACAGGTCCACGGCCGGCAGCAGATGCACCGTCCCGCGCGGCCCGAACGCCTTGACCAGGCTCCGGTCGCCCCACAGCGCCTCCCGCACGTCCGCGCGGGTCGCGCCCTCCAACCGAAGCCCCACCGCCAGCTCCGCCGCCGACATCACCTGCGCGTGCGTCCCGGCCATCGCCGCGACGACCTCCGCGGGCGTCCCCCGCACCGGCGCCGCCAGCGCGTGCCGCTCCAGCCGCCGAGCGCACACCTGTTCAAACGACAGGCGCAGCACGCTCTCGGCACGAACGTTCATCGGGCACGGCTCCTCGGTGTCGACGGTCTCCGGGCACCCACACTAGGCAGCAACAAGGACAGCTTCGGTCCTCGACTACAGGCTCCGGCGGATGGACCGGCGGGGCGGCGGCGGAGCGATCACGGCGAACGGAAGTTATGGTGATTTGAGGAGCCGGACGGGATATAGGGGCGTGGCCGTGGACGAGAACGCCGAGATCGCCGACGACACCGGCGGGCGGGCGCCCGGCCCGGCGGACGATCCGGCCCGGCGGATCGCGCGCGACGCCGCCGCCCGCGCCGCGTCCCGGATCGTCGAGCAGATCTCCGGGACGCCCGTCATGCGCGCCGTGGAGCAGGCCGCCCACGACGCCGCGGTGAAGATCGCCTCCGCCGCCGCCGGGCGGGCCGTCGCCGAGGCCCGCGCCGCCGCCGCGGCCAACCCGGTCACCGGCACCGCGCTGGAGGTGACCACCGCCGCGATGATCGCCGCAGAGCAGGCCGCCGCGCATCCGATGGCCGTCGCGGCGCGCCGCCTGGCCACCCGCAGCCCGTTCGCCCGCGCCGCCACCGCGACCGCGCTGGACGTCGCCGGGCGCACCGCGTCCGCGCCCCTGGTCCAGGCCGCCACCAAGGCCGTCGTCGACGCCGCCCTCGACACCGTCGCCGACGTCGCGGTCGACGTCGCCCTGGACGTCGGCCGCGACATCGTCGTGCGGGTGGTCAAGGAGACCGCCCGGGAGACCGCCCGCGAGGTCGCCGGGTCCGTGCGCGACCGCGCGCAGGAGGCCGTCACGCTCGCCGAGCTGACCCCCCTCACCGCCGCCGCGGCCGGCCTGGCCGCCCGCGCCGCCGGAAGCGACGCCGCCCGCACCGCCGGCGACCTGGTCGCCGCCGCGGCCGGCAGCGACCTGGCCCGCACCGCCCGCGGCCTGGCCGGACGGCTCGCCGACCGCGCCGCCGCCCTCGCGATCGAGACCGTGATCGCCGACCTCGTCCGCGACGCCCTCAAGATCGCGCTGCGGGAGGTGCTGCGCGCGATGATGCGCGACGTCGCCAAGGACGTCGTCATCGACGTCGTGAAGACGACCTGGACGAGCGCCACCCGCCCCGCACCCGGAACCCCCGTCCCGCCGCCCCAGCCGGGGGCGCCGTCCTCGGCCGCGCCGCCCGTGGTGATCGTGACCACCGGAACGGGACCCGGCGGCGGGTCGGCGTGGGCCGACGCCACCGCCGAGGCCGCCCCAGCCCCCGCGGTCCCGGACGCGCCCGCTGAACCGGGTCTCAGAAGTTCCTGAAAGGACCATGAGAATCGCAGGCCGCGGCACCGGGACGGTCCCGCCGATGGCTACCGTGAGGGCATGGAGTCTGGGAGCCGGGGAGCGGCGCGGATACTGATCGTGGACGACGAGCCCGCCGTCCGCGAGTCGCTGGCCAGCAGCCTGGAGTTCGAGGGCTACCGCATCGCCGAGGCCGCCGACGGGATCACCGCCCTGGACCGCGTCGAGCACGACCGGCCCGACCTGGTCGTCCTGGACGTGCTCATGCCCCGGATGGACGGGCTGACGGCCTGCCGCCGGATGCGCGCCTTCGGCGCCACCATACCGGTCCTGATGCTGACCGCCCGCGACATGGTCGGCGACCGCGTCACCGGCCTGGACGCCGGCGCCGACGACTACCTGGCCAAACCGTTCGAGCTCGACGAGCTGCTGGCCCGCGTCCGCGCCCTGCTGCGCCGCGGCGCGATGGCCGCCGCCGGGCCGCCCCGCGAGGACGTCCTGGCCTTCGACGACCTCCGCATGAACACCCTGACCCGCGAGGTGACCCGCGACGGCCGCCCGCTGGAGCTGACCCGCACCGAGTACATGCTGCTGGAGATGTTCCTGGCGCACCCCCGGCAGGTCCTGACCCGCGAGCAGATCCTGGAGACGGTGTGGGGGTTCGACTTCGAACCCGCCTCCAACTCCCTCGACGTGTACGTCATGTACCTGCGGCGCAAGACCGAGGCCGGTGGGCTCCCGCGCGTGGTCCACACCGTCCGCGGCGTCGGCTACGCGCTGCGCTCGGCCGCGGCGGCGCCGTGACCCGGCGGCTGACGCTGCGCGCCCGCCTGGCCCTGCTGGTCGCGGCGGCCGTGGCGCTGGCCGTCGCCGCCTGCGCGGTCGCCAGCTGGTACCTCACCCGCGACCGCCTCTACCAGGAACTGGACCGCAGGCTCGGCGCCACCGCCGACGGGCCGCCGGGCGCCCGGGCAGGCGGGCCGCCCCGCGAGCAGCGCTTCGCCCACGAGCTGTCCCGCGCCCTGTTGGCCTGCGACCCCGCCGCCAGCACCACCCCCGACGGCAGCCGGCTGCCCGGCCCCGAGTTCATGCAGCTCGTCACCACCGCGGGCGGCCCCTGCACGGTCCCGAACGCCGGATCCCTCACCGTCACCGGCGCCGACCGGCAGGTGGCCCGCGGCGAACGCGCATCGGCCACCCACGACGGCACCGGCGTCGACTCCGCCGGCACCCCCGTGGACGTCCGCGTCCTGACCCGTCGGTTCATCTCGATCGACGGCACCCCCGCGGCGATGTCGGTCGCGATCGCCCTCGACGAGGTCCGCGGCCCGCTGGACGGCCTGGCGCTGCTGCTCACCGCCGTGTCCGCGCTCGGGGTGCTGTTCTCGGCGGGCGCCGGCCTGCTCATCGCGCGCGCGTCGCTGCGCCCGGTCGACCAGCTCACCGGCGTCGTGGAGCACATCGCCCGCACCGAGGACCTCGACACCCGCATCCCCGACGAGGGCGCCGACGAGATCGCCCGCCTCAGCCGCTCCTTCAACACCATGACCACCGCGCTGGCCGCCTCCCGCGACCGCCAGCAGCAGCTGATCGCCGACGCCGGGCACGAGCTGCGCACCCCGCTGACCAGCCTGCGCACCAACATCGACCTGCTGCTGCGGTCCGAGGCGACCGGCCGCGAGCTGCCCGCCGCGGCCCGCCACAACCTGCTCGTCAGCGTCAAGGCGCAGATGCTGGAGCTGTCCAGCCTGGTCGGCGACCTGCTGGAGCTGGCCCGCCCCGCCGAGACCGAACCCGTCCAGGAGACCGTCGCGCTCCACGAGGTCCTCCACCGCGCCGTGGAACGCGCCAGGCTCCGCGGCCCCGGCTTGACCGTGGTGGCCGACGCCGCCCCCTGGTATGTGTCCGGCGACCCCGCCTCCCTGGAACGCGCCGTGGTGAACCTCCTCGACAACGCGGTGAAGTTCTCCCCGCCCGGCGGGCGGGTCGAGGCCCGCCTGGACGGCGGCGTCCTGACCGTCCGCGACCACGGCCCCGGCATTCCCGCCGGCGACCTCCCGCACGTGTTCGAACGGTTCTGGCGCTCCCCGTCGGCGCGCAGCCTGCCCGGCTCGGGGCTCGGCCTGTCGATCGTGGCGCGGGTCGTCCAGGACAGCGGCGGACGGGTCGCGCTCGGCCCCGCGCCCGGCGGCGGCACCCTGGCCCGCGTCGACCTGCCCGGCGCACCCCACCCCTCCGACTGACCCGCCCACCGCCCTGGGGCGCGGGGCTCGGGGCGATTCTCATGCCGTGTTCATCAACGGCTCAGGGACCTCCCACACCCGCCGGCGACCGTGGTCCCATGAATCAGCTGGTCACCGAACGGGGCACGCCCGCCGCGCCGCCCCCGCCCGCGCCGGACCACGGCGGGCGGGAGCGGCTGGTGGAGGTGGTCGTCCCCGTCCACAACGAAGAACGCGTCCTGGCCGCGAGCGTCGAGCGGCTGCACGCCTACCTCGACGACAACCTGCCGTACCCGTTCCGGATCACCATCGCCGACAACGCCAGCACCGACACCACCTGGTGGGTCGCCGAGGAACTCGCGGCCCGGCTCGCCCGGGTGCGGGCCGTCCGGCTGGACCTCAAAGGCCGCGGCCGGGCCCTGCGGCACGTGTGGAGCTCCAGCGACGCCGACGTCGTCGCCTACATGGACGTGGACCTGTCCACCGATCTGGACGCCTTCCTCCCGCTGGTCGCGCCGCTGATCTCCGGGCACAGCGACCTGGCCATCGGCAGCCGCCTCACCCGCGGCTCGGCGGTGGTGCGCGGCCCGCGCCGCGAGGTCATCTCCCGCTGCTACAACCTGCTGCTGCGGACCGCGCTCGCCGCCCGCTTCACCGACGCCCAGTGCGGCTTCAAGGCCGCCCGCACCGAGATCGTCCAGGCACTGCTGCCCTCCGTCCAGGACCAGGAGTGGTTCTTCGACACCGAACTGCTCCTGCTCGCCGAACGCAACGGGCTGCGCATCCACGAGGTCCCCGTCGACTGGGTCGACGACCCCGACAGCCGCGTCGACGTCGTCCGCACCGCACTGGACGACCTGCGCGGCATGACCCGCGTCGGGCGGCGGATGCTGACCGGCGCGTTCCGCGCGCCCGTCGGCGCGCGGCGGCCCCGCCCCGAACTGCCCGCCGGGATGTCGCGGCAGCTTCCCGCGTTCGCCGTCATCGGGATCGTCAGCACCATCGCGCAGCTCCTGCTGTTCGTGCTGCTGCGCACCGTGATGGGGCCGCTGTTGGCCAACGCGGTGTCGCTGGTGGTCACCACGATCGGCAACACCGCCGCCAACCGCCGCTTCACCTTCGGCGTCACCGGCTCCGAACGCGCGTTCCGGCAGCAGCTCGAGGGCGGGCTGACGTTCCTGATCGGCCTGGCCCTCAGCACCGGCGGCCTGGCCCTGCTGCACGCCGCCGCGCCCGGCGCCTCCCGGGCCCTCGAGCCGGCCGCGCTGGTCGCCGCGAACGGCGCGGCGACCCTCGTCCGGTTCCTGCTGATGCGAGCCTGGATCTTCCACCCGCGGCGCCTGCGCCACCACCCCGCCGCCACCGAACCGACCAGCACCGAACCGACCGCCACTGCCGAACCGGTCGGCACCGGGGACCCGGGCGGCGCACCGCCCGCGGGGACCGCGACCATGGCAGATGCCGAGGAGCCCACCCGATGACCCCCGCGCAGACGATGCCCGCGCCCCCCGCCGCGCCGCAGGAACACCCCACCGCCACCCGGCGGCTCCGCGCCCTGCTGCTCGGCCGCCCCGACGACCCCCGCTGGTCCCGGCCCGCGCTCTGGGCCGTCCTGCTCCTGGCCCTGGCGCTGTACGCGTGGAACCTGCCGGGCGGCGGCCACGCCAACACCTACTACTCGGCGGCCGTGAAGAGCGGCACCCAGAGCTGGAAGGCGTTCTTCTTCGGCTCCCTGGACGCCGGATCGTTCATCACCGTGGACAAGCCCCCCATGGCGCTGTGGGCGATGGGCCTGTTCGCGCGGGTCCTCGGGTTCGGCGCCTGGAGCCTGCTGCTCCCGCAGGCCCTGTTCGGCGTCGCGTCCATCGCGGTCCTGCACGCCACCGTGCGGCGCGCGTTCGGGCACCCCGCCGCGCTCATCGCCGCCGCCGTTCTCGCGCTCACCCCCATCACCGTGGCGATCAACCGCGACAACAACCCCGACACCCTCCTGGTCCTGCTGCTGGTCCTGGCCGCGTGGGCGTGCCTGCGCGCGATCGAGGACGGCCGCGCGCGCTGGCTGCCGGTCTCGGCGGCGTTCGTCGGCTGCGGCTTCAACACCAAGATGCTCCAGGCCTACCTGGTCGTCCCGGCGTTCGCGCTGGTCTACCTCATCGCCGCCAGGCCGGGGCCAGTGCGCCGTGTCCTGCACCTGCTCGCCGCCGGCGTCGTGCTCGCGGTGTCGAGCCTGTGGTGGATGGCGGTCGTCGACCTCACCCCCGCCTCCAAACGGCCCTTCATCGGCGGCAGCACCGACGGCACCGTCCGGGACCTGGTCATCGGCTACAACGGGCTCGGCCGCATCTTCGGGCAGAGCGGCCCCACGGCCGGACGCGGCCCCGGCGGCGGAGCGGGCTTCGGCGGCGCGTCCGGCGCCGGGCGGCTCGTCAACGACACCCTCGGCGGGCAGATCTCCTGGCTGCTCCCCTTCGCCGGACTCGCCCTGGCCGCCGGACTGATCCTGCTGTGGAAGCGTCCCCGCACCGACCTCGCCCGCGCTGCGCTGCTGCTGTGGGGCGGCTGGCTGGCCGTGCACGTCGTGGTGTTCAGCTTCGCCGCGGGCACCTTCCACCCCTACTACTCCACCGCGATGGGCCCCGCCATCGCCGCGCTCACCGGCGCCGGCGCCGTCTTGCTGTACGGGGCGTACCGCAGGTCCCGGGCGTGGGCGTGGGCGCCGCCCGTCGCGATCGCCGTCACCGCGGCGTGGGCGTTCGCGCTGCTGGACCGCACCCCGGACTGGAACCCGTGGCTGCGGTGGGCGCTGCTCGCCGCCGCGGCGTTGGCGATCGCGAACCTGGCCGCCGGGCGGCTGATCCGCCGCGCGGGCCGTCCCGTGATGGTCGCCGGACCGGCGCTCGCGCTGGCCGCGGGCCTGGCCGGGCCGTCCGCCTACGCGGTCTCGGCCGCGTCCACGGCGACCACCGGCACCAACCCGCTGGCCGGCCCCGCATCCGGCATGGGCTTCGGCGGACCCGGCGGGCCGGGCGGTGCTCCCGGCGGCCGGCGGGACGGAGACGACGGACGCCCGGAGGGAACGCGGGGACGCCCGTCCGGCGCGCAGAACGGGCCGGGCGGCGGCATGCCCCCCGGAATGCCCGCGGGCGGGACGACGCCCGAAGGCATGCCCCCCGGCGGCGCCGGAGGTCCCGGGGGCGCCGGAGCGCCCGGCGGAGGAGGCGGGACCAGGGGCGGGGGCGGGCCCGGAGGAGCGGTCGACGCGAAGATGACCGCCTACCTGGAGCAACGGCAGGGCACCGCCGACTGGCTGGTCGCCGTCGACAACTCCCAGCAGGCGTCCTCGCTCATCCTGCAAACCGGCAGGCCCGTCATCGCCATGGGCGGCTTCACCGGCATCGACCCGGCCATGACCGTCGCCAAGCTTCAGCGGTACGTCCAGCAGGGCCGCCTGCACTACGTCCTGGTCGGCACCGGACGCGGCGGCGGCTTCGGCGGGCCCGACGCCGGGAACTCCGCCGTCACCGCCTGGGTGGAGCGCAACGGCACCGCCATCGCCGCGAGCACCTACGGAGGCAGGTCCACCACTTCCGGCTCCCAGCTCTACTACCTGCGATAGGGAAACCACGATGACCGTGCTCGACACACCGGCGCCGGCCCGCCGGACCGGGCCCCGCACCGCCCACGACCCGCCGTGGACCCGTCCCGCGCTCGCCGTCCTGCTGGCCGCCACCGCCGCGCTGTACCTGGGGAACCTGGGCGCCTCCGGCTGGGCCAACTCCTTCTACTCCGCCGCCGTCCAGGCCGGAGCCACCAGCTGGAAGGCGTTCTTCTTCGGCTCCTCCGACGCCGCCGGCGCCATCACCGTCGACAAGACCCCCGGCGCGCTGTGGCCGATGGCGCTGTCCGCGCGGATCTTCGGCGTGAACGCCTGGAGCATCCTGGCGCCCCAGGCGCTGATGGGCGTCGCCACCGTCGCCGCGCTGTACGCCACCGTCCGGCGCCGGTACCCGGCCTGGGCGGCGCTGCTGGCCGGCGCCGTCCTGGCGCTGACCCCCGTCGCGGCCCTGATGTTCCGCTTCAACAACCCCGACGCGCTGCTGGTGCTCATGCTGACGCTCGCCGCGTACTGCCTGGTCCGCGCACAGGAGAACGCGAGCACCCGCTGGCTGCTGCTCGCCGCGTCGTGCGTCGGGACCGGGTTCCTGGCCAAGATGCTCCAGGCGTTCCTGGTGGTGCCCGTCCTCGCGCTGGTGTACCTGGTCACCGCGCCCGCGCCGGTGCGGCGCCGCGTCTGGCAGCTCCTGCTCGCCGGGGTCGCGCTGCTGGTCTCGGCGGGCTGGTGGGTCGCCGCCGTCGCGCTCGTCCCGGCCTCCTCGCGCCCCTACATCGGCGGCTCCCAGAACAACAGCGTCCTGGAACTGGCCCTGGGCTACAACGGCCTCGGCCGGCTGAACGGCGAGGAGACCGGCGGCCTGGGCAACCTCAACCAGGACGCGGGCTGGGGCCGCATGTTCGGCGCCACGATCGGCGGCCAGATCTCCTGGCTGCTGCCCGCCGCGCTGATCCTGCTCGCCGCGGGCATGTGGGCCGCGCGGCGGGCCCCGCGCACCGACCCCGGCCGCGCCGCGTTCGCGCTGTGGGGCGGATGGCTGCTGCTCACCGCCGCGACCTTCAGCTTCATGCAGGGCATCTTCCACGAGTACTACACCGTGGCGTTGGCCCCGGCCGCCGCCGCGCTCACCGGAATGGGCGCCGCGCTGCTGTGGTCGCGGCGCCGGGCCCTCAAAGCGCGCCTGGTGCTGGCCGGAACCGTCGCCGCCACCGCCGCGTGGGCGTTCGCGCTGCTGCGCCGCACCCCGGACTGGCATCCGTGGATCGCGCCGGCAGTGCTGGCCGCGGGTCTCCTCGCCGCCGCGGCACTGCTCGCCGCGGCGCGGCTGCCCGCCAGGGCGGCCCTCGCCGCCGGTGCCGTGGCCGCGGTGACCGCGCTGACCGGCCCGGCCGCGTACGCGCTGGACACCGCCGCCACCCCGCACACCGGCGCGATCGTCACCGCCGGCCCGTCCACGCGGGGCGGCTTCGGCGGCATGCGCGGGCCAGGCCGCGCCGGGGGCCCTGGCGGGCAGGGCGGGCAGGGTGCCCGGGCGCCCGGCGGAAGCGGCGCGGGCGCGGGCGCGATGCCGCCGCCTGGAACGGCGGCGGCCCCCGGCGGGGGATTCACCAGGCCCGGCGGCACCGGCGGCCGGCGGAGCGGCGGATCCCGGCCAGGCGGGCCCGGCGGCCTGCTCAACGGGACCACGCCCGGCTCCGCCGTCACCGCGGCGCTCAAGGCGGGCGCGGGCTCCTACACCTGGGTCGCGGCGGCCGTGGGCTCCAACAACGCCTCCGGCTACCAGCTCGCCGCCCGCGAGCCGGTGATGGCCGTCGGCGGCTTCAACGGCACCGACCCCGCGCCGACACTGGAGCAGTTCAGGTCCCACGTCGCCGCCGGGAAGATCCACTACTTCATCGGCGGCGGGACGGTCCGGACGGGCGGCACCGACAGCGGCAGCGACGCCGCCCAGCAGATCAGCGACTGGGTCCAGAAGACCTTCACCGCCAAGACCGTCGACGGCGTGGCCCTCTACGACCTGACCTGACCTGCCCTGAGGTGAACCGGCCCGGCCCGCAGGGGCCGGGCCGGGCGTTCCACCACGGCGGCGCGCGGGTACACGACGGGGAGCACGCCCCGTCCACCCATGATCGAGGAGCGAACCGATGGCCGAACTACTGGACGACGCCGCCGTCGCCGGCCGGTTGAAGGAACTGCCCGACTGGTCCCGCGCGGGCGCGCAGATCAGCAGGACCCTCAAAGCGCCCTCGTTCCTGGACGGGATCGGGCTGGTCAGCGCGGTCGCCGAGGCAGCCGAGGCCGCCGACCACCACCCCGACATCGACGTCCGCTGGCGCACGGTGACGTTCACGCTGTCCACCCACAGCGCCGGCGGCCTCACCGAAAAGGACTTCGACCTGGCCGCCCGCATCGACGGGCTCGCCGCCGAACTCGACACCGCCTAAGCACTAACTCGGTGCGCTATCGGCGCGCGATGATGCTGCTGGCCTCGGCCGGCGGGAATCGGGTGCCGGTGATCGCCCAGCTGGTGGCGGCCGACGAGGACACCGTGCGCGATGTGATCCACCGGTTCAACGAGATCGGCCCGGCCTGCCTGGACCCTCGGTGGGCGGGAGGCCGTCCCCGCCTGCTCAGCGATGACGACGAGGACTTCGTCGTCCAGGTCGATCCGCGCCGCCCGGCCCGACGGCGCCCCCATCTACGTGATCCTGGACAACCTGTCCGCCCACAAAGGCACCGACATCCGCCGCTGGGCTAAAAAGCACAAGGTCGAGCTGTGCTTCACCCCGACCTACGCCTCTTGGGCCAACCCCATCGAGGCCCACTTCGGACCGCTGAGGCAGTTCACCATCGCCAACTCCAACCACCCCAACCACACCGTGCAGACAAGAGCCCTGCACGCCTATCTACGCTGGCGCAACGCCAATGCCCGCCACCGCGACGTCCTGGCCGCCGAACGCAAGGAACGCGCCCGCATCCGAAGCGAGAAGGGCATCCGTTGGTGCGGACGCCCCCTCAACACCAGCCTGACCAACCGCGAACTGACACAGCCACAGCGCATCATCGGTCCGCTCGTGGCCAAACGCGGAAGACCGAAGCGTTGTGAAGATGATCTCGGCTGGGCAGACCCGGAGCCCCGAACGGGGCCGGTTCAGGAGAAGGACGGCGCCAGAGGAGAATGACTCAGGAGGCGGACGGCTCGATCTCTCCCGCGAAGACGATGACCTGGTCGATGAGGCTCCGCCGCAGATGGACGACGTCCGTTCCCGCCAGGCGGGGGCCTCCATCCGGCGTCGTGAAGACCCACTGGTACCGGGCCCACTCGTCCGGCATGTCCACCGCCGAACAGCGCACCATCGTGCCGGTCCCCGCGGGGTGGCGCCGGATGTCCAGCACGAACCGCTCGACCGCCTCGATCCCCTCACTGCGGCCCAACGGTCCCCAGAAGACCACGTCCGAGGTTAGGGCCTGGGAGAGCAGCGCAGTCACATAGCTGTCGTACGAGGCGTTGAACGCGGAGATGAACGTGTCGATCGCGGACTGCGCGGTCTCTTCCTGCATGCACCAGTAATACCAGTCGCCTTGCGGACCGCGCTCGTCCCGTGAGTCGTCTCCCGACCACGGTGAACCATCCCGGTCACAGCACTAGCCGAGCGCCCGGCCGCCGGGCGGGGCCGCGTCGCCGTGCGGCGGGCCTCAGTGGACCGAGAAGCCGCCGTCCACGAAGACCGCCTGCCCGGTGACGTAGCCGGACGAGGGGCCCGCCAGGAACACCGCCGCGCCCGCGAAGTCCTCCGGCAGCCCGTTGCGGCCGGTCATGGTGCGCGCCGCCAGCGCCTCCACCCGCGCGGGGTCGGTCGAGAGCCGCTCGTTGAGCGGCGTCATCACGAACCCCGGCACCAGCGTGTTGGCCGTCACCCCGCGCGCCGACCACGCCTCGGCCTGCGACCGCGCGAGGGCGACCAGCCCCGCCTTGGACACCCCGTAGGCGCCGCTGGTGACGAACGCCCGGAACGCCTGCTGCGAGGCGATGTGGATCAGCCGGCCGTAGCCGCGCTCGGCCATGCCCGGCCCGAACCGCCGGCCGAGCAGGAACGGGGCGTCCAGGTTCACCGCCATCGTGGCGTCCCAGACGTCCTCGCCGAGCTCCTCCATCGGGGGCCGCAGGTTGATCCCGGCAGAGTTGACCACGATGTCGGGCTCGCCGAACGGCTCCGCAGCCGCCTCCGCAGCGGCGCGGACACCCTCGCGGGAGCCGAGGTCGGCGCTCACCCGGGCCGCGCGGCAGCCGAGGGCCTCCAGCTCGCGGACGGTCCGGTCCAGCTCGTCCTCCCGCCGCGCGAGCACCACCACCCGCGCGCCCGCGCGGGCGAGGGCCTCGGCGACGGCCCGGCCGATGCCCGAACTGCCGCCGGTGACCAGGGCGACACGGCCGTCCAGCGAGAACAGCCCGGCCAGATACGGCTCATCGGTCATGACCGCCAGCCTAGAGCGGGCCTGCGGGACCCGCGCCGCCGGACCGGGCGCCCGGACCAGGCGCCCGGATCGCGGGCCAGGGTTTGCGGGCCACGGCGCCGTAGGTCGTCACCACCTCCGGCGTCCCGAACGGGCCCGGCTCGGGACGCCACAGCGACACCGGGACCACACCGGGATTCAGCAGCTCCAGCCCGTCGAAGAAGCGGCCGATCCGCGCGGGGGAGCGCAGATGGTAGGGCACCGCGCCGCTCTCGGCGTAGCGGTCGTGGGCCACCGCGCGTTCCCGGCTGACGTCGGCGCCGTCGCTCAGCACCAGGTGGCTGCCCGGCGGCAGCGCGTCCAGGAGCCGCCGGGCCAGCGACCACGGGTCCTGAGCGTCGGGGATGTGCCCCATGATCCCCAGCATCATCAGCGCGACCGGCCGGTCCAGGTCCAGCAGCCCGGCCGCGTGCCGCACGATCGCGTCCGGGTCGCGCGCGTCGGCGGCGACGTAGGCGGTGGCGCCCTCGGGGGCGCTGGTGAGCAGGGCCCGCGCGTGCACCAGGACGAGGGGGTCGTTGTCGACGTAGACGATGCGGGAGCCGGGCGCGACCCGCTGCGCCACCTCGTGGGTGTTGTCCACGGTCGGGAGCCCGGTGCCGACGTCCAGGAACTGCCGGATGTTCTCCTCCTCCGCCAGGTGCCGGACGGTGCGGGCCAGGAAGTGCCGGGCCGACCGGGCGACGTCCACCATCCCCGGATAGACCTCCAGGAACCGGTCCCCGGCCTCGCGGTCGACCGGATAGTTGTCCTTGCCGCCCAGCCAGTGGTTCCAGATCCGGGCCGAGTGCGGCACGGTCGTGTCGATCCCGGGCTGCCGGCCGGACGCCGGCGTGTCGTGCACCATGACTGCATCTCCTGACGGGACGTCGATGCGGCGTTGCCCTACCGTAGATCGTCCGCGCCGCCGCCCGGGCCCGCGCCCCGGGTGAGCAGGATCGCGTTCTCGGGGACGGCGGCCGGGGGGCAATGAGGCCAGGTCATGGCCTCGTTCGCGGACATACTGGGGCCGTGACCGACACCTCAGCCCGCCTGCTGCGACTGCTGTCCCTGCTCCAGACCCGCCGGGAGTGGACCGGGCCCGAGCTGCGCGAGCGGCTCGGCGTCAGCGCCCGCACCGTCCGCCGCGACATCGAGCGGCTGCGCGGCCTGGGCTACCCCGTGCACGCCTCGCTCGGCGCGCTCGGCGGCTACAGCCTGGAGGCCGGGACCGCGATGCCGCCGCTGCTCCTGGACGACGAGGAGGCCGTGGCGATCGCGGTCGGGCTGCGCGGCGCCGCCGGCGGCGCGGTGGAGGGCATTGAGGAGAGCTCGGTGCGGGCCCTGGCCAAGCTCGCCCAGGTGCTCCCCGAACGGCTGCGGCGCCGGGTCGACGCCCTGCACGCCGCGACCACCCCGCTCCTCGGGACGCCCGCCGGCCCGGTGGTGGACCCCGGGACCCTCACCGTCCTCGCCGCCGCCTGCCGCGACCGCGAGCGGCTCCGCTTCGGCTACCGCGCCAAGGACGACACCGACAGCGGACGCCTGGCCGAGCCCTACGGGCTGGTGTCGGCCGGGCGCCGCTGGTACCTGGTCGCCTGGGACGCCGACCGCCGGGACTGGCGCACCTTCCGCGTCGACCGGATGCGGGACCCCCGGCCGACCGGCGTCCGGTGCCCGCCGCGCGAGCTGCCCGCCCGGGACGCCGCCGCGTACGTGGCGGGGGCGCTGACCGTGGGCCGGCCGGTCCGGCAGGCCGTGCTGACGGTGCACACCTCGGCCGAGCGGCTCGCCGAACGGTTCCGGGTCACCGGCGCCGAGCTGGAGCCCGTCGACGAGCACACCTGCACGGTGCGGACCGCCGCCGACTCGCTCCAGTGGGTCGCGCTGCGCATCGCGTTCCTGGACGTGGACTTCGAGGTCCGCGAGCCGGCCGAGCTCGCCGACGTCCTGCGCGAGGTCGGGCACCGCCTCGTCCGCGCCTCCGGACCGCCCGCCGGACCGCCCCGGACCGCCGGCCCGCTGACCCGTCCGGCCGTCGGGCGCTCGGGAGAATAACTGGGATGTACCTGACAGAAGGTGGCAGGTACGGCGGCCATACTGGCACCAGATCAGCCGAACGACGAAAGGCCCCATAGATGTCCGCCAACGCCGAGTTCATCGCCGTCAACATCGACTGCCCCGAGCCGCCCGTGCTCGCCGCGTTCTACCGGGACATCACCGGCGGCGAGGTCACCTACGAGCAGGAGGACTACGCCGCGACCGTCCTGCCCGGCGGGGTGACGCTGTACTTCCAGAAGGTCGCCGACCACCGCCCGCCGCAGTGGCCGGACGCCGACCACCCGCAGCAGTTCCACCTGGACTTCTACGTCGACGACCTCGACAAGGCCGAGGCGTCCGCGCTGGAGGACGGTGCGACCAAGCCCGCCTTCCAGCCCGGCCCCGACGCCTGGCGGGTCCTGGCCGACCCGGCCGGGCACCCGTTCTGCCTCTGCCTCCGCAAGACGTCCTGACCGTCCCCGGACGTCCAGGGACGGTCAGGGGATGGCGCGCCGGGGCCGGGCGGGATCGTCGGGGACTTCTGCCGTATCCACGCCGTTGTGACCTGTGTTACACACGAGGGGACCGGTGATCGCCCACCAACGGAGTGTGCACATGACAGTGACGCGTCGTCAGCTCCTCGCCCGGACCGGCGCGGCGGGGGCGGGAATCGCCTTCACCGGCGCCGTCGAGCACCTGTTCGCCGGCAGCGCCGCCGCCGCGCAGACCGGCGGCGACGCCGGGTACGGGCCGCTGCGGCCCGACCCGGCGGGCGTCCTGGACCTGCCGCGCGGGTTCCGCTACACGATCCTGTCCCGGGAGGGCGAGCCGCTGCGGTCCGGCGAGGGCCCGGTCCCGAGCCACTGCGACGGCATGGCCGCCTTCCCCGGCCGCGGCGACCGCCTGCACCTGGTGCGCAACCACGAGAACCGCGCCGACGCCGCGCACCGCGTGCCCGCCGTCGACGGCGTCACCTACGACCCCGAGGGGCTGGGCGGCTGCACCGCGCTGGAGGTGTCCGGCGGCGGCCGGGTCCACTCCGAGCGGGTCGCGATCGCCGGCACCGCCGTCAACTGCGCGGGCGGCCCAACCCCCTGGAACACGTGGCTGACCTGCGAGGAGACCGAGGACAAGGCCGGCACCAACGGCTACACCAAGGACCACGGGTTCATCTTCGAGGTCGACCCGTACCGGCGCGACCGGACCGTCCCCGAGCCGCTGACCGCGATGGGCCGCTTCCAGCACGAGGCCATCGCCGTCGACCCCCGCGATGGAACGGTCTACGAGACCGAGGACGCCTTCGAGAGACCGTTCGGGCTGTTCTACCGGTTCCTGCCCGACAAGCCGGGCGGCGGGTCCGGGAGCCTGCGCGCGGGCGGACGGCTGGAGGCGCTGCGCGTGCCCGGCGTCGCCGACCTGTCGCTGGTCGGGGAGACCGGAACGGTCTTCGAGCACGTCGAGTGGGTGCCGGTGCCCGACCCGCTGGCCGCCCGGACCCCCATCCGCTTCCAGGACTTCGGCCGGGGCGGCATCACCCATGCGCAGAAGCTGGAGGGCTGCTTCTGGGGCGGCGACCGCGTCTACTTCGTGTCGAGCTTCGCGCACCGGGAGGACGGCTCGGGCGCCGACCACTTCGGCCAGGTGTGGTCCTACGAGCCGCGCCGCCGGCGCCTCACCCTCATCGTGATGTTCGGCCCCGGCACCGACGTGGACACCCCCGGCGAGTCGCCCGACAACATCTGCCTGGCGCCGCAGGGCGGCCTGATGGTGTGCGAGGACGGAGGCGGCGCGCAGCACGTGTTCGGCGTGACGCGGCGCCGCGAGGTGTACCCGATGGCCCGCAACCGGCAGGACATCGGCACCGCGTCCGAGCCCGCGTGGGGCGAGTTCGCCGGGGTCACCTTCGCGCCGGACGGCCGCACGATGTTCGTCAACGTCTACGAGCCCGGCACCACGTTCGCGGTGACCGGCCCCTGGCGGCGCGGCTGACCCCGGGACGATGACGCCACAAGACCCCCGCGCGGCCCCGGCACCCGAGCCGGGACCGGGCGGTGGCCGTGCGGGGCTGGCCCGGGGACCGGAGCCTGGACCATGATCAAGGGATGAGCATCTCGATCGAGGAGGCGCAGCGCGAGTTCGGCGCCGACGTCGCCTTCCTCAACACCGCGACCTACGGGCTACCACCGCGCGCCGCGCACGAGGCGATGCTGGCCGCCGAACGGGACCGGGCGGCGGGCCTGCTGGACCATGCCGCGATGGACGAGGCCGTGACCCGGTCGCGGGCCTCGTTCGGACGCCTGATCGGGCTGCCCCCCGAACGGATCGCCGTCGGCGGGCAGGTGTCCTACTTCGCCGGCCTGGCCGCGGCGTCGCTGCCCGACGGCGCGACGGTCCTGACCGCCGACAGCGACTTCACCTCCCTGCTGTTCCCGTTCCTGGCCAGACCCGGCCTGACCGTCCGGTCGGTGCCGCTGGAACGCCTCGCCGACGCGGTCGACCGCGACGTCGACATGGTCGCGGTGTCGGCCGTCCAGTCGGCCGACGGGCGGATCGCGCCGATGGAGGACCTCATCGCCGCGGCGCACGCCAACGGCGGCCGGATCCTGCTGGACGCCACGCAGGCGGCGGGCTGGCTGCCGCTGCCCGCAGACCGCGTCGACCTGCTGGTCTGCGGCGGCTACAAGTGGCTGCTCGGCCCGCGCGGCACCTGCTTCCTGGCGGGCACCGCCGAGGCGCTCGCGCAGCTCCCGGCGATCGGCGCCGGCTGGTACGCGGGCGGCGACATCTGGGACTCCATCTACGGCGGGCCGCTGCGGCTGGCCACCGACGCCCGCCGCCTGGATCTGTCCCCGGCCTGGCAGTCGTGGGCCGGGCACGCGCCCGCGCTGGAACTCCTCGAACAGGTCGGCGTCCCGGCGGTCCACGCCCACGACGTCGCACTCGCACGGCGCTTCCAGGCAGGTCTCGGCCTGCCCGAAGGCGACTCGGCCATCGTGTCGATCCCGGTGCCCGAGGGCACCGCCGGGCGGCTGCGGGACAACAACGTCCTCGCCTCGCTGCGCGCGGGCCGGCTGCGCTGCGCGTTCCACCTGACCACCACCGACGCCGACGTGGACCGCGCCCTGGACCTGCTCACCGGCATCCCCGCCGCCCGCCCCCGCCGACCGTGAACACGCCGGCGCGGCGCACCCGCCGTCCCCGGGCGTCGAGCGGCGCTCGGCCGACCGGTCTCCGGGACGGCGGCGGGCCGCCCCCCGAGACCGGCGGCTCGGCGCCCGCCAGGGCCCGGTTCACCATCTGAGCGTCAAACGACTCTTACGAGTCGCGTACGAGACGGCAGCCAGACGCGTTTTCGCCGATCAGCGGGGTGCCCGGCGACCTACGTTCGACCGCATGCGAGTACTGCTCACCGGCTCGGCCGGTTTCATCGGTTCGCACGTCGCGGAGGAGCTGGAGGGATCCGGCCACCAGGTCCGCCGCCTGGACGCGCGCCCGGACGGCGCCGCGCCGCAGACCCCGGCCGCCGACGTCCGCGACGCCGAGGAGGTGGCGCGGCGGCTGCGCGGCGTGGACGCGGTCTGCCACCAGGCCGCGATGGTCGGCCTCGGCGTGGACGTCTACGACCTGCCCGCCTACACCTCGGTGAACGCGCACGGCACCGCCGTGCTGCTGGCCGAGATGGCGCGCGCCGGGGTGGGCACGCTCGTGCTGGCCTCCTCGATGGTGGTGTACGGGGAGGGCGCCTACGCCTGCCACCGGCACGGCGCGGTGACCCCGGGCCCGCGCACCGAGGAGGCGCTGCGCGCGGGACGCTACGAGCCCGGCTGCCCCGAGTGCGGCCGGCCGCTGGAGCCCGGCGTCGTCGGGGAGGACACCGCGCCCGGCCCCCGCAACGTCTACGCCGACACCAAACTCGCGCAGGAGCACCTGGCCGCGTCGTGGGCGCGGATGACCGGCGGGTCGGTCGCCGCGCTGCGCTACCACAACGTGTACGGGCCGAGGATGCCGCGCGACACCCCGTACGCGGGCGTCGCGGCGATCTTCCGGTCCCGGCTGATGCGCGGCGAGGCGCCGCAGGTGTTCGAGGACGGCGGGCAGCGGCGCGACTTCGTCCACGTCCGCGACATCGCGCGCGCCAACGTGCTCGCGCTGGAGCGGCTGGCGATCGCGGCGCCGCGGCCGGGCGGGCTGCGCGCCTACAACGTCGCCAGCGGCGAGCCCCGCACGATCGGCGACATGGCCGAGGCCCTCGCGGGCGCGTTCGGCGGGCCCGGCCCGGTCGTCACCGGCGGTTACCGGCTCGGGGACGTGCGGCACATCGTGGCGCGTCCCGACCGGGCCCGCCGGGAGCTGGGCTTCACTCCGTCGGTGCCGTTCGCCGACGGGATGGCCGAGTTCGCGCACGCGCCCGCCCTCGGGTGACCGCCGTTCCCGTCCGGGCCCGTCGCCAGTCCGTCAGGGCCGCCCACCGTCACCGAAAGTAGCGTCAGAGATCGTGATCGACGTAGTGCTCCCTTGCCTCAACGAGGCCGCGGCGTTGCCCTGGGTGCTGTCGCGGATGCCGGCCGGCTTCCGTCCCCTGGTGGTCGACAACGCCTCCACCGACGACTCCGCGCGCGTCGCGGCGAGCCACGGCGCCCGCGTCGTCCCGGCCGCGGTGCGGGGGTTCGGCGCGGCGTGCGACGCCGGGCTGCGCGCCGCGTCCTCGCCGGTGGTGTGCTTCATGGACGCCGACGCCTCCCTCGACCCCGCCGAGCTGCCCCGCGTCGTCGCCGCCCTCCTCGAGGACCGAGACCCCGGCGCCGGTGGCGTCCCGGCGCTGGTGCTCGGGCGCCGCCGCCCGGTGGGGCGCGGCGCGTGGCCGCCGCACGCGCGGCTGGGGAACGCGGTGCTGGCGCGGTCGCTGAACCGGCGGGCCGGGACGCGGCTGCGCGACCTCGGCCCGATGCGCGCCGCCCGCCGCGAGGACCTGCTCGCGCTGGACCTGGCCGACCGCAGGTTCGGGTACCCGCTGGAGATGGTGCTGCGCGCGGCGCGGGCGGGCTGGCGCATCGCCGAACTCGACGTCCCCTACCTTCCGCGCACCGGCGCGTCCAAGGTCACCGGCACCGTGGGCGGGACGGTCCGCGCCGTCCGCGACATGCGCCGCGTCCTGGCCGAGGTGGCCCCGTGACGGACGCCCCCGTGACGCACGCCCCCGCGACCGGCGGACCGGCGACCGGCGCCGCGGCCCGTCCCGGGCGGCCCACCCCGGACGGGCCCGCCGACCTGATCGTGATCGCCAAGGAACCGGTACCGGGACGGGTGAAGACACGGCTGACGCCCGCCTACACCGCGCGGGAGGCGGCGGAACTGGCCGAGGCGGCGCTGGCCGACACCCTGCGCACCGCCGCGCGCGCCCGCGCGGGCCGGCGGACCCTCGCGCTCGCGGGCGAGCCGGGCCCGTGGCTGCCCGCCGGGTTCACCGTGATCCCGCAGCGCGGCGGCGGCCTCGACGAGCGCCTGGCCTGCGCGTTCGAGGACGCCTACGACGGCCGCCCGCTGGTGCTGATCGGGATGGACACCCCGCAGGTCACCGCCGCGCTGCTGGAACGGGCCGGGGACGCGCTCGGCGCCCACGACGCGGTGCTCGGACCGGCCGACGACGGCGGGTTCTGGCTGCTGGGCCTGGCCCGCCCCGACGCAGCGCTGCTGCGCGGGGTGCCGATGTCGCGGCCCGACACCGGGGCGCTCCAGCTCCGCCGGCTGCGCGCGGCGGGCCTGGAGGTGGCGCCGGCGCCGCGGCTCACCGACGTCGACACCGCCGCCGACGCCGCGCGGGTCGCCGCGCTCGCGCCCCGCGGACGGTTCGCGGCGGCGGTGCGGCGGCTCCAGGACCGGGCGGTCCCGGCGTGATCGGCCAGCTCTACGAGGAGGCGCTGCGGGGCCGTCCGGCCGTGGAGATCGAGGACGCCGACGGGCGCCGCCGCCCGCTGCCGGTCGGGGACTGGCTGGCGCTGCGGCCCGGCGACACCGGGCTGCTGGACCGCTGCGCGGGCGCCACCCTGGACGTCGGGTCGGGGCCGGGCCGGCTGACG
Organism: Actinomadura xylanilytica; assembly: GCF_030283145.1. Classification (GTDB taxonomy): domain Bacteria; phylum Actinomycetota; class Actinomycetes; order Streptosporangiales; family Streptosporangiaceae; genus Spirillospora; species Spirillospora xylanilytica. The sequence goes on along the minus strand of NZ_JASNWE010000005.1, from coordinate 588,927 downwards.
GTGGCGCTGGCCGGGCGCGGCCTGCCGGTGCTGGGCATCGACATCGCCCCGTCCGCGGTGGCGCTCGCCCAGGCGGCGGGAGGCCCGGCGCTGTGCCGGGACGTGTTCGGCCGGGTGCCGGGCGCCGGCCGCTGGCGGACGGTCCTGCTGGCCGACGGCAACATCGGCATCGGCGGCGACCCGGTGGTGCTGGTGCGCCGCGTGGCGGGGCTGCTGGCGCCGGGCGGCCGGATCCTGGTCGAGGTGGAGCCGCCCGGGTCGGGGTCGCGGACCGAACCGCTGCGGCTGCGCGCCCCCGGGTCGGTCGGCGAGTGGTTCGCCTGGGCGCGGGTGTCGGCCGACGCGATCCGCGGCGTGGCCGCCGACTCCGCGGTCGCCGTCACCGAGGCGTGGGAGGAGGCCGGCCGATGGTTCGTCGCCCTGAGCTCCTGAGAACCGCCGCCGCCGCGCCCGCCGCGTTCGCCAAGGGGCTGCCGGGACGGTTCACCAGCGCGCTGCACGACGAGCGCGTGGCGTCCTGGCTGGGCATCGCGCTCGGCGTCGGCTTCACCCTCTCGTTCGTCACCGGCCTGATCAGCCACTTCATGCAGCACCCGGCGGGCTGGATGGTCTGGCCGTCCCGCCCGGCCGGCCTGTACCGGGTGACGCAGGGCCTGCACGTCATGGGCGGGATCGCGACGGTGCCGCTGCTGCTGGCCAAGCTGTGGACGGTCTACCCCCGGCTGTGGCAGTGGCCGCCGGTCCGGTCGGCGGTGCACGCGGTGGAGCGGCTGCTGGTCCTGGTGCTGGTGGGCGGCGCGCTGTTCCAGCTGGTGACCGGGCTGCTCAACATCGCCTACTGGTACGCCTTCCCGTTCTATTTCACCGTCGCGCACTACTGGACCGCGTATGTGCTGTTCGGCGCGCTGCTGGTGCACATCGCCACCGAGTGGCCCAAGGTGCGGGCCACGGTGATGACCCGCCCCGGCGACGCCGTCCACCGCCGCGCGTTCCTGGGGGCGGTGGCCGCCGCCGGGGGAGTGACGCTGCTCACCGTGATCGGCGAGACGGTGACGCCCCTGGCGCGGCTGGCGGTGTTCGCGCCGCGCCGTCCGGGCGTCGGGCCGCAGCGGCTCCCGGTCAACAAGTCGGCCGTCGCGGCCGGGGTGACCCGCACGGCCCGCGACGCCGGGTGGCGGCTCACCGTCACCGGGCGCGTCGACCGCGAGGTCACGCTGACGCTCGCGCAGCTCCGCGCCCTGCCGCGCCGGACGGTGCGGCTGCCGATCACTTGCGTGGAGGGGTGGAGCGCCGAGGCGACCTGGGAGGGCGTGCGGCTCCGCGACGTGCTGCGGCTGGCCGGGACGTCCGGGGACGCCCGCGTCCGGGTGGAGTCGCTGGAACCCGGCGGGCTCTACCGGACCTCCGACGTCGACCCCCCGCACTGGCGCGACCCGCTGACGCTGCTGGCGTTCGGGCTGAACGGCGCGCCCCTCGACCTCGACCACGGCTACCCCTGCCGGCTGATCGCGCCGAACCGCCCGGGGGTCATGCAGACCAAGTGGGTGCACCGGGTCGTGGTCGGATGAAAGGCCGCGCCGTGGTGTACGCGGCGGGCCTGGCGCTGATCGCGGTGGGATTGCGCGGGGTGCTGGCGAACGTGGGCGTGCCCGGCTGGGCGCTGTGGTTCGCCGGGGCGGCGGTGCTGCACGACGGCGTCCTGGCCCCGGCGGTGCTGCTGGCGGGGCTGGCCACGACATGGCTGCCCGGCCGGTACCGGTGGATCGCGCGGGCGGCGCTGGCCCTGGCGGGGACGCTGACGCTGGTGGCGCTCCCGGTCGTCCTCGGGTTCGGGCGCGTCCCCGACACCCCCTCGCGGCTCCCGCTGCCCTACGGCCGCAACCTGATGATCGTGCTGGCCGTGATCGCGGTCGCGGCGGCGGTGGCCGCGGTGACGGCGCGGCTGCTCACGGGCCGCCGCGCCCACCCGAAGGGAGAGGGTCCCCGATGACCGTGACCGAGGTCCAGCCGGGCCATCCGGGCCATCCGGAGGCCGCCGCGCCCGAGCGGCGGGCGCGCCGCGCCGGACGGCTCGCGGTGGCGATGTGGGCGGCGGGGATCGCCGCGGCGTTCGTCACCGGGTGGTGGCTGCGGCGCGCGGGGCTGGAGACCGAGGACGCGCTGCCGCCGCTGCACGGCAAGGCCCGGCTGCTGACCTGGCCGTTGCTCCCGGCGGCGGGCGTGGCCGCGCTGGCCGTCGCGGTCCTGCCGCCGCTGGCGCGGCGGCTGCCGTGGTGGGCGGCGCTGGCGGCGGCGTGGGCGGCGGCCGGGCTGTGGGCGGTCGCGCTCGCCGTCACCGACGGCGGCCCGGCCGCGCTGACCCGTCCCCTGGAGGCGCCGACCGAGTACGCGGCCGGGCTCGGCGCGCTCCAGCCCGACCCGCTGGAGTGGCTGCGGACCTTCAGCGACCGCCTCTACGCCTACACCACGCACGTGCGCGGGCATCCGCCGCTGCCGATGCTGGTGCTGTGGGCGCTGGAGCGGATCGGGTTCGGCGGCACCGGCTGGGCGGCGGCGTTCATCATCGCCGCCGGGAGCTCGGCGGTCGCCGCGATCGCCGTCACGGTGCGGCACACCGCGGGGGAGCGCGCGGCGCGGCGCGCGCTCCCGTTCCTGGCGCTGGCGCCGCTGGCGCTGTGGGTGGCGACGTCGATGGACGCCTTCTTCCTGGCCGTGGGGGCGTGGGGGACCGCGCTGGTCGCGGCCGGCGCCCGCCGCGGCGCCCGGCTCGGCGGCGTCCCGGCAGCCGCGGTCGGCGGGATCGCGCTCGGCGCGCTGCCGTACCTGAGCTACGGGCTGCTGCCGCTGGCGGCGGTGCCGCTGGCGGTGCTGGCGTTGAGCCGTCCCCGGCCGCGGGTCCTGGCGGCGCTGGCGTGCGGGCTGGTGGTGGTCCCGGCGCTGTTCACCGCCGGGGGGTTCTGGTGGTTCGACGGTGTGGCGGCCACCCGGGACACCTACCTGGTCAGCCGCGGGTCGGCCCAGCGTTCCTACGCCTACTTCGCGTTCGCCGACCTCGGGGTGCTCGGCCTGCTGACCGGTCCCGCCGTCGCGCATGCACTGCCGTCGGCGCTGGCGGCGCTGTGGCGCGGAGCCCGCGCCCGTGCCCGGGTGCCGGGGCTGCCGGTCGCGCTGCTGGCGGGCGCGGCGCTGCTGGGGACGCTCGCGCTGGACGCGTCCGGGGTGACCAAGGGCGAGGTCGAGCGGATCTGGGTCCCCTACGCCGCCTGGGTCGTGGTGGCCGCCGCGCTGCACCGTCCCCCTGCGCGGCGCTGGCTGGCCGCGCAGGCGGTGACGGCGCTGGCCGTCCAGGCGCTGGTGCTGTCGCACTGGTGAAGGTGCAGGCGGGCCCGCCGCGGGCCGGGGCGGTGTCAGATCATGTCGGGGGTCCAGGGCGCCAGTGCGGTGCGGAGCTGGAGGCCGGCGCGGGCGGCGGCGCCGGGGCGCAGCTCCTCGACCAGGCCCGCCGCGGCCAGGCGCGGGACGGTCCGGCCGCCGAGGTAGAGCGCGGCCAGGGCCGAGGCGTCCAGCGCCAGGTCGGGGTCGGCGGTGGTGGGCGTCAGGGCGCCGGTGCCGTCGGCGGCGGTGTCCAGCAGCCAGCGGCCCGCGACATGGCCCTGGGGGTCGGCGACGTCCAGGACGGTGCGGCCGGGGACGTCGTAGGTGCGGGCGGCGAACGCGCGCGGCGCGTCCAGGACGCGCAGCCACATGTCCTCGGCCTGGTCCCCGGTCCACTCGGCGGCGCGGGGGTTGCGCAGCCACAGCGGGAGCGGGTCGTCGGGCGCGAGGTTGCGGACGGTCACGGTGCGGACCCAGTCGGCCTGGAGCGCGTGCCGCCACAGCGCGGCGGCGGCGCCGGGGCCGGTGGCCAGGACGTCGTCGACGGTGAGGGTCCCGTCGGGGTCGCCGCCGCTCCACCGCACCTGGGTGCGGTAGGTCATCACGCCGGTGGCGCGCCCGGCGGGGTCGCGGTGGACCGCGACGAACGGAGGGGTGAAGGTGTGGCCGGCGTCGACGGCCTCGCCGGTGGCGTACAGCCAGTGCCGCGGCGGGCGGCTGACGGCGCCGTGCCGGGCGGCGCGGACGCGGTCGTGTAGCGCGGGGCCGATCTCGGCGAGGTCGGCGAGGTCGGCCAGGTCGACGCGGCCGGGGGTCTGGCCGATGCCGGGTCGCAGGCCGCCCGAGCGGGGCACGTCGATGGTCAGGCCGCTGGAGCGGGCGGCGTGCCCGAACCCGAAGCGGCCGTAGATGCGGTGCTCGGAGGAGCACAGCGCGGCCAGGGCGTCGCCGCGGTCGCGGGCGCGCGCCAGGCCGGTCTCCAGCATCCGGGTGAGGATCCCGCGGCGGCGGTGGGTGGACAGCACGGCGATGTGGGCGATGCCGTCGGCGGGCAGGGCCGCGCCGCCGGGGACGGTCAGCTCCAGGGGGACGCCGCGCAGCACGCCGACGCAGCGGTCGCCCTCCCAGGCGCCGAGCAGGCGGCCGGGGTCGGCTCTGTGGCGCCACCAGGCGGCGGCGTCCTCCGGCGCGACCGGCGGTGACAGGAACGCGGTCCTGAGCGCGTTCACCCAGGCGGCCGACTCGCGCTCACCGGCGATCCGGATCTCGATGTCTGGCTGCGTCATGGTTCTCAACGCTACCGGGGCCGGGCGGCCAGGCGATCACGGTGTGCGCCCAGGTCAGTCCGGCGCCGAACCCGGCCAGCAGGACCAGCTCGCCGGCCGCGATCCCGCGGGTGCGGACGGCGCGGTCCAGGGCGTAGGGGAGGCTGGCGGCGCCGATGTTGCCGACGTCGTGCCCGGCGATGACCATCTGGCCGGGGTTCAGGCCGGCCGCCCCGGCGAGCGAGGCGACCAGCAGGGGGTTGGGCTGGTGCGGGACGACCAGGGCCAGGTCGGCGGGTTCGACGCCGGCGGCGCCCGCCGCGTCGGCGACCAGCCGGGGCAGGATCGCGGTGATGAAGCCGCGGACGGCCCTGGCGTCCATCTTGATGGTGTGGCCGAGGGACTCCAGCGTCGCGGCGCTGGCGGGGGAGCGGCTCCCGCCGGCGGGGATCAGCACGTCGCCCGCGCGGGTGCCGTCGGACCCGAGGGTCACCGGGCCGGTGCCGTAGGGCGGTGGGACGGGCCCGACCACGGCGGCGGCGGCGCCGTCGCCGAACAGCGCCGAGGTGCTGCGGTCGGCGGGGTCGAGGAACCGGGAGTAGACCTCCACGCCGATCACCAGCGCGTTCGGGGCGGCGCCGCGCTGGGTGGCCAGCCAGCCGAGCGCGGTCTGGAGCCCGAACACGAACCCGGTGCAGGCGGCGGCGACGTCGAACGCGGCGGCGCCGCGGGCGCCGAGCAGCGCCTGGACGCGGCAGGCGGTGGAGGGGCCGAGCTCGTCGGGGGTGGAGGTGCCGAGCACGATGAGGCCGATGTCGCCGGGGCCGAGCCCGGCCGCGCGCAGCGCGGTGCGCGCGGCGGCGGCGGCCAGGTCGGAGGCGGCCTCCCCGGCGGCGGCGACGTGCCGGTGCCGGATCCCGGTGCGGTCCTCGATCCAGCCGGGGGGAAGGCCCATCGCCACCGACAGCTCGCTGCTCGGGATCCGCCGTCGGGGCAGGTGGGATCCGGTGCCGCGGATCGCCCAGGGGTGCCGTGCGGGCGGCTGCTCGGTGCTCATGCGTCGCTCCCTGTGCCCGGCCGGTGGGCCGGTGGTGTCGTCGGCCGGTCGGCGGATTCGGCGGGATCCGGCGCTGAGACGCCACCGATGGTTGTCAGACCGATCTCATGAGTGAATAATCCCATTTCATGACTTTTAATCCATGACACTTTGTGAAGGGACATTTATCCAATAAGAGAAGAGAGACTTCCCCTGAGGTAAGGAGACACCGCGTGTCCCCAGCCGCCACGTCCGCCGCCTGGACCCAGGACCTCGAACCCGACGCCGCCTGCGCCTTCCTGTTCCCCGGCACCGGGTCGGCCGCCGCTCCCGACCTGCACGCCCTGGCCGGCTCCGGACCCGCCGCCGTCCGCATCGTCCACGACGTCCTGGACGCGGTCCAGGAAGGACTCCCGCCCGGCCGGCCGCCGATGCGGTCGATTCTGCTCGAGCACCCCGACCGCTACCGCCCCGCCGCCCGTGCCCCCGGCGTCGCCCAGCTCGCCGCCTACAGTGCCTCGGTCGCCGTCGACCGCGTCCTGCGCGCGGCCGGCATCGCCCCCGCCCACGCCGTCGGGCAGAGCTTCGGGGAGATCGCCGCGCTGGTCTGCGCCGGCGCCTTCTCCATCGCCGACGGCGCCCGCATGGCCGTCAGCCTCGTCGACGTCCTGGCCCGCCGCGGCGCCGGCGGCGGCATGGGCCTGCTGGAGACCGGCGAGGACGGCGCCCGCGCCTGCATCGGCCTCGCCGCCGAACCCTCCGTCGTCGTCGCCTGCCTCAACGCCCCGTCGGTGACCGTCCTCAGCGGCCCCGACGCCCCCCTGGACCACGTCCTGGACGCCGCCCGCCGCTCCGGCGTCCGCGCCGTCCGCCTCGCCGTCCCCTACCTGTCGCACCACCCCTCGATGGCCGGCGCCGACGACGAATGGTACGAGCGGATCCGCCACTACCCGCAGCGCGGCCTGGAGGTACGGGTGCACTCCCCGGTCCGGGGCCGCGCCTACACCGACGGCGACGACCTGCACCGCGCCCTCGCCGACTGCATCGTCAAACCGGTACGGCTCCCCGAGACCCTGCGCGCCGTGGCCCGCGACGGCGCCACCGTCTTCACCGAGGCCGGCGCGGGCAACGCCCTGTGCGCATGCGCCCGCCTCACCATCCCCGGCGCGCAGACGCTGACGCCGCTGCGCGAGCGCACCCACCACGCCCAGACCGGCAAATCCGCGCCCGGAGTCGCCCCCGTCCCCCCACACCAAGACCACACCCCCCACACGGTCCCCGCCCCGCAGCCCGGCACGGCCCCCGGCCCGCCCCCGTCCCCGAACCTGACAGGAGCACCGTGATGGGCACCGTGATGGGCACCGGCACCACCCCCGACCCCGCCCTGCTGCGCCTGGTCCGCGGCGACTCCCTGGACGCCAAGACCCGCGCCCGGCTGGACGAGGCCGTCCCGCCGGAATTCTTCGGCTACCCCGCCGGGCTCACCGCCCGCGAGCACCAGGCCCTCACCTACGCGCGGCTCCGCCGCGCCGGGCTCGCCGCGCCGCCCGCGCCCGAACTGCTGGCCGACCCGCCCGCCCTGTGCGCCCTGCTGGAACGCGCCGCGATCGCTGACCCGGCGCTGTTCCACGTCATGCTGCTGCACTACACCCTGGCGCTCGGCCCGATCCTGCGGTTCGGCGCCGGGCAGCGCGGCCCGGCGCAGGCCCGCGACGACCTGGAGACGATGGCCTCCTTCGGGACGCTGCTGATGACCGAGGTCGGCCGCAGCAACAGCCACCTGTCGCCCCGCACCCTGGCCCGCCACGATCCCGGGACCGGCGGGTTCGTGCTGTCCACCCCCGACGCCGAGGCCGCCAAGTTCCCCACCAACAGCGCCCACCCGCAGATCCCCAAGACCGCCGCCGTATACGCCACCCTCGTCCACGGCGGCCTCGAACGAGGCGTGTTCGTGTTCGTCGCCCCGCTCCGCGGCCCCGATGGCCAGGTCCCCGAAGGCGTCCGGATCGTCCCCGCCCCCGAGACCGGCGGCCTCCAGGTCGACTACGCCGCCGTCCACCTCGACGGCCTGCGGCTGCCGCACGAGGCGTGGCTGCGCGACGGCGCCGGCATCGGCGACGACGGCGCCTTCCACGACCCGGCAGGCGACCCCGCGGCCCGCCTGACCCGCTCGATGGGCATCGCCCCCGCGGTATGGCGCGCGGTCATCGCCGCGTCCGCCGCGATCACCCGCGCGTCGGCGGCGGCGCTGCTGGCCCACTCCACCGGACGCCCCACCCTCGGCCGCCTCGCACCGCGCCGCCCCCTCACCGACTACCGCAACCAGCAGGAGGCGATCCTGGGCGCGCTCGCCTCCGCCTACGCGCTGACCGCCGTCGCCGGGCACGTCAAGGCGCGCCGCACCTCCGCCGACGCCCCCACCGCACCGGACGGGCCGGCACCCCCACCCGGGGCGGGCCCGTCGACGGCATGGGCGCCGTGGTCGGCGGTCGACCGCGACCTGGCCCTCCTCAAGACCGCCGCGACCCTCCAGGCCCAGGAGACGGTGTCGCTGTGCCGCGTCCACAGCGGCGCCCCCGGCTTCGCCGCCAACGACCGCCTCAACGGCTACCGCGGCCTCGCCCACGCCTACACCAACGCCGGCGGCGACAACGAGCTCATCCTGTTCGACACCGCGCGGGCCATGGCCGACCTGGACCGGTACACGCCACCGCACACCGCCGACCAGCCCCCCGGCGACGGCGACCTGACCTCACCGCCGATGTGGCTGCACCTGGCCGGCGGCTGCGAACGGCGCCTGCGGCGGCGCCTGGCCGACCGGGTCGCCGCCGGCCGGCGCGGCGGACAGGACGCCTTCACCGCCTGGAACGACAACCTCGCCCTGGCCACCCGCACCGCGACGGCCCACGCCGACCGCATCGTCCTGGAGATCCTGGCCGCCGCGCACACCGCCCACAAGGGCGTCCTGCGGCAGGTGCTGACCCTGTACGCCCTCGGATGGATGGAACGCCGCGCCGGGATCCTGCTCAACGAGGGGATCATCGCGCCGGGCACCCTGGACCGGGTGTGGGAACTGCGCCGCCGCGTGTGCGACGAACTGGCGCCGCACGCCGCCGGGCTCGCCGCCGCGTTCGAGCTGCCCCCCGAGATCACCGCCCCGGCCCGGTGGGTCACTGAGACTTGACCCGCAGGCCCCACCCTGCGGCCGATCCGGTGCCCGCGGGGCCGGGTCCGCGCACGCCACGCCCGTACTTTCACAAGGAGCCCGGGGAACCAGCGCCGGGTGGCTACCGTTCTCGTTACAGACCGCGCGGCCGAATCGGGCCGCGCGAGCCCGATACGGAGGTAGACACAGTGGGAGTCAGTCTGAACAAGGGCGGCAACGTCTCGTTGAGCAAGGAGGCTCCCGGACTGACCGCGGTCGTGGTGGGTCTGGGCTGGGACGTGCGCACCACCACCGGCACCGACTTCGACCTGGACGCCAGCGCCCTGCTGTGCTCGGCCGAGAACAAGGTGCTGTCAGACCAGCACTTCGTGTTCTTCAACAACCTGAAGAGCCCGGACGGCAGCGTCGAGCACACCGGCGACAACCTGACCGGCGAGGGCGAGGGCGACGACGAGGCGATCAAGGTGAACCTGGCCGGCGTGCCGGCCGAGGTCGCCAAGATCGTGTTCCCGGTGTCGATCTACGACGCCGACGGCCGCCAGCAGAGCTTCGGGCAGGTCCGCAACGCCTTCATCCGCGTGGTCAACCAGGCCGACAACAGCGAGCTGGCCCGCTACGACCTGTCCGAGGACGCCTCCACCGAGACCGCCATGGTCTTCGGCGAGCTGTACCGCAACGGCGCCGAGTGGAAGTTCCGCGCGGTCGGCCAGGGCTACGCCTCCGGCCTGTCGGGCATCGCGTCCGACTTCGGGGTGAACGTCTGATCCACCGGCACGCGTCCGACCGGCGCGTTCCAGGGGGCGGCCCGGCGCCCGGCGCCGGGCCGCCCCCTTGCGCGCCGGCCCAAGAGGCGGGCCCGGCCCAAGAGGCGGGCCAGGCCGGTCAGGTCAGGGGGACCACCGCGAGGGCCTCGACCTCGATCAGCAGGCCCTCGCGGACGAGGCCGGACACCTCGACCAGGGACGCCGCGGGTGTGACGCCGACCGGAAGCATCTCGTCACGGACGGAACGCACCACACCGGCGTGCCGCGCGTCGCGCAGGAAGTAGCCGATCCTGACGACGTGCTCCCAGCCGGCTCCGGCGGCGGTCAGCGCCGCCTCCAGGTTGGTGAACACCTGCCGGGTCTGCGCGGCCACGTCGCCCGCCCCGACGAGCTCGCCGGCACCGTCCACCGCGATCTGCCCGCTGAGCACGACCAGGCGGCCGGGCACGTCGACGGAGACGGCATGGCTGTAGCCGCGGCCCGGCGCGAGGCCGGGGGCGTTGATCTGGCGGATGCCGGCGCCGCCGGGCGCATTGCTCTCGCTCACATGATCAACCTACCGCCCGGCGCCCTCGGGGCCCGGGGCGCGCGCGGGGCGGGTCATGCACCAGGCGTGCGGTCCGCCGTCGGGAACGTCGGTCTCGGCGGTGACCTCGAAGCCGTACCGCCGATAGAAGCGCACGTTGCTCTCGGAGGCGGTCTCTAGATAGACGGGACGGCCCTCACGGTCGGCCTCGGCCAGCCCCGGACGCAGCACCGCGCCGCCGAGCCCGCGCCCCTGATGGCCGCGCCGCACCCCGATGGTCGCCAGGAACCACGCCGGGGTCACCGGCCGGTACGGCGCCACGGCCTGATCGGCCGCATGCGCCTGCGCCGCGCGGTCCCCGTGCAGCTCGGCGAGCTCGGGCGCGGTGAACAACTCCGCCGGGACCACCGTCGCGGGCGTGGTCCACACCGACACCGCGTTGACGGCGCCGTGGCCGCCGGCGACCCAGACGCGGCCGTGGGGCAGCCCGATGCGCTCGGTGAAGTAGAGCTGCAACGCCCGCACGCGGCGGGTGTGGTCGCCGGCGGCGACCGTCCAGCGCATCCAGGCGTAGTCGTGGAACGCCTCGGCGAGGGTGTCGGCGATGGCGGGCAGGTCCTGTGCGGTCGCGGGTCTCACCGCGATGTCTTCAGCGATCATTTGATGGCCACTGTAGGCACGTCCCGACGCGCGGCGCACGCCGGGACGCCGCCCCCGCGCCGTCTCCCCGCGGGCGCGGGGGACCGCACCGCGCATCCACGGCCTGGCCCACGGCGCATCCGCGGGCGCATCCGCGGCGCGCCCGCCCGGGGGCGGGTCAGCCGAGCAGTTCGGCGCGCAGGCGGGTCTTGAGGAGCTTCCCCCCGGGGTTGCGGGGCAACTCCCCCTCCCGGAACCACAGGTGCGCGGGCACCTTGAACGACGCGATCCGCCCGGCGAGGAACTCCCGGAGCGCGGCGGGCGTGGCGGCGGCGCCGGGACGCAGCCGCACCACGGCGCCGACCTCCTCACCGAGGACCTGGTGGGGGACGCCGATGACCGCGCAGTCGAGCACCGCGGGATGCTCGTAGAGCGCGGCCTCGACCTCGGCGCAGTACACGTTCTCGCCGCCGCGGATGAGCATGTCCTTGGCGCGGTCGACGATGTAGACGAACCCGTCGGCGTCGACCCTGGCCAGGTCGCCGCTGCGGAACCAGCCGCCCTCGAACGCCCGTCCGGTCGCCTCGGGCCTGTTCCAGTAGCCCTTGATGACGTTGGGCCCCCTGATCAGCAGCTCGCCGACCTCACCGTCCGGCAGGTCCTCACCCGCCGCCCCGACCACCCTGACGTCGCACACCGCGACCGGAGGCCCCACGCTGCCGGGACGCTCCAGGTAGTTCGCGCCGCTGTTGTAGGTGGTGACCGACGAGGTCTCGGTGAGCCCGTAGCCGTTGCCCGGAACGCGCTCGGGCAGCCGGTCGCCGATCGTGTCGACCAGCGCCGGGGGCGCGGGCGCGCCGCCGTAGCTGACGCCGGTGAGGCTGGAGGTGTCGTGCTCGCCGAACCGCGGATGGGTGAGCACCTGCCAGGCCATGCTCGGCACCCCGCCGAACGCGGTGACGCGCTCGCGCTCGATGAGCTCCAGCGCCCGCCCCGCGTCCCACTTGTGCATCAGCACCACGGTGCCGCCCTGGACGGCGCTGCCCACCAGGACCGAATGGCAGCCGGTCACGTGGAAGAACGGGACGCTCAGCAGCGTGACGCGCGGCCCGGGGGCCATCAGCTCGGCCAGCGGCCGGCCCGCGCGGACCCCGGCCGACAGCGTCCCGTAGGCGAGGTTGAAGGGAGTGCCGGCGATGTTGCGGTGGGTGCCGAGCGCGCCCTTGGCGCGGCCGGTGGTCCCGGAGGTGTAGAAGATCGTGGCGTCGTCCTCGGGGTCCAGCGGCACCGCGGGCAGCGCGGCGCCCCCGGGGACCTCGCCGAGCACGTCCCCGAACGCCTCGGTACCCGGCACCGGCGGCCCGCCGCCACGCACCACGATCACCGGGACGCCCAGGCCGGGCAGCGCCGGCGCCAGCCGCCGGGCGCGCTCGGCGTCGGCGACCAGCAGCCGGGCACCGCTGTCGCGCAGCCCGTACTCCAGCTCGGCGGCGCTCCACCAGGCGTTGAGCGGAACGACGACGGCGCCCGCCACCGCGGCGGCGAAGAACACCACCGGCCACTCGGGATAGTTGCGCATCGCGATCGCGACACGGTCGCCCTTCCCGATCCCGTACCGCTCGATCAGCCGGCGCGCGAACACCGCGACCCGCGCGTGGTGCGCGGCGAAGCTCGTCCGCTCGTCCCCGTAGACCAGGAACGGCGCGTCGCCGTGGGCCAGCGACCCCTCCAGGACGTCCCGGAGCGTGCCGGGACCGTGCTTCCAGACCCGGGTCCGCACGCCGCGGACGTCGATCTCGTCCATCTCGAACGGCTGCCCCGGAGCGGTGATGGCCGCCCGCACCTCAGCGATGCTCCGCACTGCGCACCTCCGGCGATCACGGTGTCCGTCCCGTGGCCGTCCGCCGAAGGTGATCGGCACACCGTGGGGCGAATCTACGATTCGGCCCGGCCGCCGGTCAACGGCCGCGCCGCACCCCCGCCCGACGCCGCTCCCAACCTGCGACAATAGGGGGCATGACCGAGCGCAAGCCCATCGAGTACTGGCTGTCGGACATGGACGGGGTGCTCGTGCACGAGGGCCGGCCCGTCCCCGGCGCCGACGAGTTCGTCCGGCGGCTGTCGGCCTCCGGCAAGCCGTTCCTCATCCTCACCAACAACTCGATCTACACGCGGCGGGACCTGTCGGCCCGGCTGTCGGCGATCGGGCTGGAGGTGCCGCCCGAGGCGATCTGGACCTCGGCGCTGGCCGCCGCCCGGTTCCTGGCCGACCAGCGGCCCGAGGGATCGGCGTACGTGATCGGCGAGGCGGGCCTGACCACCGCGCTGCACGAGGCCGGGTACGTGCTGACCGACCTGGACCCCGACTACGTGGTGCTCGGCGAGACCCGCACCTACAGCTTCTCCTCCATCACCCGCGCGATCCGGCTGATCGACCGCGGCGCCCGGTTCGTGGCGACCAACCCCGACCCGATCGGCCCGTCCCTGGAGGGCTCGCTCCCGGCGACCGGCGCGGTCGCCGCGATGATCACCAAGGCGACCGGGGTGGAGCCCTACTTCGTCGGCAAGCCGAACCCGCTGATGATGCGCAGCGCGCTGAACGTGGTCGGCGGGCACAGCGAGAGCACCGCGATGATCGGCGACCGGATGGACACCGACATCGTCGCGGGCGTGGAGGCCGGCCTGGAGACCATCCTGGTGCTGACCGGCGTGACCCGCCGGGAGCAGGTCGAGCGGTTCCCGTTCCGCCCCTCCCACGTGCTGGCCTCCATCGCCGATGTCATCGGCATGATCGACGGCTGACATCCGAAGGAGCACCCCGGCGATGCGCATGATCAGGGAGGCGGGCTCGCACGCACTGGAGATCCGCAAGTCCCGCTTCGTGTGCACGCTGGCCCGCGCACACGGCGAGGCCGAGGCCGCCGCGTTCCTGGCCGGGCACCGCAAGGCGCACCGCGACGCCACCCACAACTGCACCGCCTACGTGCTGGGCGGGCACGGCGAGATCACCAAGAGCAGCGACGACGGCGAGCCCGCCGGCACCGCGGGGATCCCGATGCTGGAGGTGCTGGTGCGCCGCGGCCTGACCGACACCGTGGCGGTGGTCACCCGGCACTTCGGCGGCGTGAAGCTCGGCGCGGGCGGCCTGGTGCGCGCCTACGGGCGGGCGGTGGCCGGCGCGATCGACGCGGTCGGGCTGGTGGAGCTGAGGCCGGTGGTGACGGTCACGGTGGCCGTGGAGCACGCGCTGGCCGGCCGGTTCCTGGGCGACCTCCACGCCCGCGGCCCGCTCCCCTCCGACGTCCGCTACGGCGCGGGCGTGGAGGCCGACGTGCCGGTCCCGGCGCCCGGGCTGGAGGAGTTCGAGGCGTGGGCCGCCGAGGTCACCGCGGGCCGCGCACGGGTGCGGCGCGGCGCCGCCGGCCACGTCGAGGTGCCGGTCGAGGACTGAGCCGGGAATGCGCGGGCGAGATCAACGGGTTCGTGCTGGTCATGGGGGAGTCGGGGATCGATCGGGAGAGGGTGCGCGCGGTGCTGGCCGCCGAGCGCGAGCGGACGCTGGCGCGGATCGGCGCGCTGGCGCGCGACCGCGCGGGGATCGTGGAGTCGGCGTCGCTGGTCGCGGTCGACGACGAGCACGACCCCGAGGGCGTCACGCTCGGATTCGAGCGCGCCCACGTGGAGAGCCTGCTCGCGGGCGCCGAACGGCGGCTGCGGGACCTGGACGGCGCCGCCGCGCGCCTGGAGGAGGGCACCTACGGCCGGTGCGCCGAATGCGGCGCGCAGATCGGCGCGGGACGCCTGGAGGCCCGCCCCGAGGCGTCCCGCTGCATCGCCTGCGCGTCCAGGCGGGCCTGAACCCGCCCGCTCCGTGCGGCCGTCCGGCCGTCCCGCTCCGTCGAGCCCGGTTTCGCCGGACGGTTCGGCGCCGCCGGTTCGGCACTGCCGGTCAGGCGGGCACGGCCAGGCCGGGACGGCAGCGCAGGCAGGGACGGTACCCGGCGGCCTCGGCGGCGGCGACCGTGCGGAACCCGCGCCGGTGCGCAGGCGTGATGCGGCGCGCGTCGCCGCAGGTGGGGTAGCACACGATGCCGGTGGTGTCGCTGCCGAGGAAGAACACGCCCTCCCGGGCGAACCCGGCGACCGCGTCGAGATCGACGTCCTCGGCCCGCAGCAGCCACTCCTTGGCGGACGCGCCGAACACGTACTGGCCGGGGGAGCCGTCCGAGCGGGTGACGCGGTGGCAGGGGATCAGCAGCGGCACCGGGTTGCGGCCGAGGGCCGATCCCGCCGCACGCACGGCCTTCGGGCGGCCCGCCTGACGCGCCACCCACGCGTAGGGGCGGGTCTGCCCACGGGGGATCGTCGCGGTGGCGCGCAGCACCGCCGCCTCGAACTCGCTCAGCCCCCGCAGGTCCAGCCGCAGCCCGCCGAGCCTGCCGCTGCGCAGCGCCGGCAGCAGCCCGGCGGGCGTACGGCCCGCCGGCAGCAGCGGCCGGGCGAACCGCGCCCGGAACTCGGCGGCGAACTCGCGCTCGTCCACCCCGGCGCGGACGAACGCGACGCCGTGGTCGGTGAAGGCGACGTGCAGGCCGTCCAGCGGACCGGGGACCTGGACGCGGCGCGCGGCGATGCGGTCCAGCAGCGCGGCGGGCGCGTCGGTGGCCAGTGCGGCCAGCCCGGCGGTGAGCGGGTCGTGCCCGAAGCCGCCCTCACCGGTGCCGGGGTTCGGGTCGCGGGTGGGCGGGTCGAAACGCGTCATGAGGTGCCCCCTCGGGTGGCGTGCAGCGTGCGGAGCCGGGCCAGGCCCCGGGAGATGTGGGATTTGACGGTGCCGACCGGAACGTCCAGCACCGTGGCGATCTCGGCGACGGGCAGGTCGGCGACGTGCCGGAGCACGACCGCGGCGCGCTGCGCCTCGGGCAACTCGCCCAGCAGCCCGGCCAGCTCCCGGCCGGTCTCGTGCCGGGCCGCGGCGCCCTCGACGTCCTGGCCGGGATCGGCGGGGTCGGGCGCCTCCTCCAGCGGCCCGGATGCAGGCCGCCGCGCCGCGGTGCGCAGGTTGTTGCGCCACACGTTCATCAGGATCGTCATCAGCCAGGCCCGCGGCCGCAGCTCGGCGATCCGGCCCGGCCCGTAGCCGCACAGCGCCCGGTAGGCGCGCAGGAACGCCTCGGCCGCCAGGTCCTCGGCCTCGGCCCGGCGCCCGCACAGCCGCAGTGCCGAGGAGAACACCGCGCCTCGGTACGCCTCGTACAGGGCGGCGAACCCGGCGTCCAGATCGTCGGCGAGCGCGGCCACGACCGCGTCGCCCACCGGGGCGGCCCCC
Source organism: Actinomadura xylanilytica (assembly GCF_030283145.1). Classification (GTDB taxonomy): domain Bacteria; phylum Actinomycetota; class Actinomycetes; order Streptosporangiales; family Streptosporangiaceae; genus Spirillospora; species Spirillospora xylanilytica. The sequence goes on along the minus strand of NZ_JASNWE010000005.1, from coordinate 572,827 downwards.
GGCTCGGCCCCGGGCTCGAGTTCGGGCTCGGTCACCGGGGTGAGAACTTCGTCCGTTACCGTCACATAGTCTCCAACACCGCCGGGCCTCGCCAGGTTGCGCCGCGGCGTCCCGTCCCGTGCGGTCCCCTGGGGGCGGGGGCGTACCCGGGCGGGTCAGTTCAGCCAGCCGGGGCGGATCACCCCGGTCTCGTAGGCCAGGACCACGAGCTGCGCGCGGTCGCGCGCCCCCAGCTTGGACAGGATACGGCTGACGTGGGTCTTGGCCGTCGCGGGGCTGAGCACCAGCCGCGCGGCGATCTCCTCGTTCGACAGCCCCGCCGCGACCAGCTCCAGCACCTCGCGCGCGCGGTCGGTGAGGGCGTTCAGCTCGACCGCCGGCGGCGGGGCGGTGATCCTGGACGCGAACTCGGCGATGAGCCGCCGGGTCACCGTGGGCGCCAGCAGCGCGTCGCCGCGCGCCACCACCCGCACCCCGTGGATCAGCTCGGTCGGCTCGGTGTCCTTGACCAGGAACCCGCTGGCCCCGGCCTTAATCGCGCCGTACACATAGTCGTCCAGGTCGAACGTCGTCAAGATCACCACCCGGACCGCCTCCAGCCGGGCGTCGGTCGTGATCCGCCGGGTCGCCTCCAGGCCGTCCAGCACCGGCATCCGGATGTCCATCAGCACCACGTCGGGGCGCAGCTCGGCGGCCAGCCGGACCGCCTGCTCCCCGTCCCCGGCCTCGGCGACGATCTCGATGTCGTCCTCGCCCTCCAGGATCGAGCGGAACCCCGCCCGCACCAGCGTCTGGTCGTCGGCCAGCACAACCCGGATCACATGATCTCCCTCGTCTGTCCGGCCGGCCCGCCGAGCGGCAGCCGTGCCCATACCCGGAACCCGCCCGCCGGGCCCGGCCCGGCGGTCAGCTCCCCACCCGCCGCGGCGGCGCGCTCCCGCATCCCGCGCAGCCCGTTCCCGTGGACCACCGCGTCCGGATCGGACGGCCCGGTCCCGTCGTCGTCGACCTGCACGACCACCGCCTCGGCCGTCCGGCGGACACCGACCGTGACGGCCGCCGCCCCCGCGTGCCGCAGCGCGTTGGTCAGCGCCTCCTGCACGATCCGGTACCCCGCCAGGTCGACCGGCGCCGGCAACCCCGCCAGCACCTCGAACGCGGCCAACGCCCCACCCCCGGCCACCCCCTCGACCCCGGCTCCCGCCCCCGCCCCGGCCCCCGCCCCGACCTCGGGTTCGGGTTCGGGGCCCGGCTCGCCGGGAGCGGGCCGGGCCGGGGGAGCCAGATCACCGGCGAGGCGGACCCTCAGCCCGGCCGCCGAGGCCCGCTCCAGCAGCTCCCCGAGCCGCACCAGCGACGGCGCGGGCGCGACCGGAGGCCCGCCCCCCGCCCCGTCCTGGTCGACCTGCCGCAGCACCCCCAGCACCCCGCGCAGCTCCCGCAGCGTCACCTTGCTCGCCACCTTGATCGCCTCCAGCGAGGCGTAGGCCTGCGCCGGGTCGTCGCGCCGGAACAGCGCCGCACCCGCCTGCACGTTGATCAGCGAGATCTGGTGGGCGAGCACGTCGTGCAGCTCCCGCGCGATCCGCAGCCGCTCCTCGGTCGCGCGCCGCCGCGCCTCCTCCTCACGGCCCCGCTCGGCCTCGGCGGCGCGCAGCTCGGCCGCCAGGATCCGGGCCCGCCGGTCCCGCACGTACTGGCCGAGCGCGACCGTGCCCACCAGGAACGCGCTGAGGCTCGCGACCGCCCCCGAGTCCACGACCGGGCTCCGACGACCCGGATCGGCGTCGCGCAGCAGCCCGGCGACGACGAACGCGACGTCGATCGCGACGATCGCGCCCAGCGCCACCACCAGCCGGCACTCCAGCGCCGCATTGAACAGCGCCACCAGGAACACGAAGGCCAGCGGCCCGTCGGGATACCCCATCGGGTAGTACAGCGGCGCCACCAGGCCCGACACCACCAGCACCAGGATCGGACGCCGGCGCCGGAACACCAGCGGTACCGTCCCGACCAGGATCAGCAACACCCCGCCCGGCCAGATCGGCGCGTCCCCGGGCCGCGCCGCCGCCCACGACATCACCAGCGTGATCACCGCCGCCGCGGCGGCCAGCGCGACGTCGCCCGCGAACCCGCGCGGCCACCACCGGCCGCGCGGCCCGCCGACGCCGCGCGGGGGACCGGATGTGGGCATACTCACCGCCTCAGCGTAAAACGGCGGATTCGCCCATACCGCCCGGCACTCATCGTATGCCCGGCAGCCCCCGCCGATCCCTGACTTTCGACAGTGTCGACGCAGCTCACCACGCTTGTAACGTGGGGCGCGTGAACGACTCGGCGCCCCCCGTCCGGTCCCCCCGCCGCACGGCGCCCGCGGCGCTGCGGGACGCAGTACGGCGCCCGACCCGCCGCGCGGCCCGGCTCGACGCGCTGCTGTGGGCCGCGCTGGCGTTCCCGCCCGTGACCGGCGACATGATCCCGCCCCGCCCGGACGACCCGCGATGGTGGGCACAGGCGGCCGGGCTCGCGCTGCTCACCGCCGCGGTGGCACTGTGCCGCGCCGCGCCGCTGCCCGCCCTGCTCACCGTGTTCGCGATCATCCCCGCGCACGGCAACTTCGCGTTCGCCCTCCCCGTGATGTCCTACCTGGTGGGACGGCGGACGGTCCGCTCCCGCCCGGTGCTGTGGGCCTTCACCGCCGTCTTCGTCGCCGGAGCGATGCTCAACCTGGTCCGCGGCACGGACGTCACCCTCTGGTTCCCACTGACCATCTGGCTGGTGCTGCTCGGCGTCCTGCCCTGGCTCGCCGGCCACTACTGGCGGCAGTACCAGGAACTCGTCCACGCGGGCTGGGAACGCGCCGAGCACCTGGAACGCGAACAGCAGATCATCGCCGAACGCGAACGGCTCCGCGAACGCGCCCGCATCGCCCAGGACATGCACGACTCCCTCGGCCACGAACTGGTCCTCATCGCGGTCCGCGCGGGCGCCCTCCAAGTCGCCCCCGGCCTGGACGAGCGGCACCGCACCGCCGCGGCCGAACTCCGCGCGGGCGCCGCCGACGCCACCGACCAGCTCAGAAAGATCATCGGCGTGCTCCAGCCCGACTCCGACGGCACAGCGGCCACCGACACAGCGGCCACCGACCCGGGGGAGGACCCCACACCCCCCGGCACCGGCACGGGCACCGCTCCGATCCGTCCCGCCCACGAGAGCATCACCGACCTCATCGCCCGCGCCCGCGCCTCCGGCATCCCCGTGCGCCTCACCGGTGACGACGCCCCCGCACGCCTGGCGCCCATGGCCCGCCTGGCCGCGCACCGCATCGTCCAGGAAGCCATCACCAACGCCGTCAAGCACGCCCCAGGCGCCGCCGTCACCGTCCGCCTGACCCACGACGCCCACGGCACCCTCACCCTCACCGTCGTCAACGACGCCCCACCCCAGCGCCCCGACGAGACCGGCGAACCCGGCAGCCGCGGCGGACGAGGGCTCACCGGGCTCACCGAACGCGCCCGGCTGGCCGGCGGCACACTCACCACCGGCCCCACCCCCTCCGGCGGCTTCCACGTCACCGCCGAACTGCCCCCCGCCGGCGACACCCCCACCGGCCCGCCCACCCCAGGACACCACCACCCCGCCACCGCACCCGGCGAGACCACCACCCCCGAATCGGAATCGGCGCTGCGCCTGGCCCGCGAACGCCGCCAGGTCCGCCGCAGCCTCATTACCGCCATCACCGTCCCCGCCGCCCTCATCACCGTGCTCGGCACCGTCATGGCCGCCTACTACATCGTCGTCACCCCGATCTCGGCCCTGTCCCCCGACCGCTACACCGCCCTGCGGATCGGCGCCCCCCGCGCCGACGTCGAACGCTCGACGCCCCGCATGGAACTGATGAACGCCGGGACCGTCCGCGCCAGGAACCCCGAACCCCAAGGCGCCGACTGCCGCTACTACCGCAGCGACGCCAACCTGCTCGGCAGCGGAGCGGTGTACCGGCTGTGCTTCGTCCAGGGACGCCTGGCCGCCAAGGACGTCCTGCACCCCGCCACCGACCCCGACGACCGCTGACCCCGCCGCCGCCCACGAAAAGGACGATCAGCTTGATCCGCGTACTCCTCGCCGACGACGAGACCATGATCCGCGCCGGAGTCCGGGCGATCCTGTCCGCCGACCCGGGCATCGAGGTGGTCGCCGAGGCCGGCGACGGCCGCGAGGCGATCGAGCTGACCCTCGCCCACCGCCCCGACGTCGCCCTCCTCGACATCCGGATGCCCCGCCTGGACGGCCTCGCCGCCGCCGCCGAACTCCGCCGCACCGCCCCCGCCACCGGGGTCGTCATACTGACCACCTTCGGCGAGGACGAGTACATCGCGCGGGCCCTGTCGGACGGCGCCAGCGGCTTCCTGCTGAAATCGGGCGACCCGCACGAACTCCTCGCCGGAGTGCACGCCGTCGCCGCCGGCGCCGCCTACCTCTCGCCCAAGGTCGCGCACCGCGTGATCACCGAGCTCAGCGGCGGCCGGCTGGAACACGGCGCCGAGGCCCGCCGCCGCACCACCACCCTCACCCCCCGCGAACGGCAGGTCCTGGCGCTGGTGGGCGCCGGACTGTCCAACGCCGAGATCGCCACCAGCCTCCACGTCGTGGAGGGCACCGTGAAGTCCTACGTCAGCGCGATCCTCACCCGGCTGGAGGTCCGCAACCGGGTCCAGGCGGCGATCATCGCCTACGAGGCCGGCCTGGTGAACGGCACCACCTGACCGGCCCCGCAGATCACCCCGAGCCGGTCAGGCGTCCCGGCGGCGCAGGATCACACAACCCGCCCACAGCGCCGCGACCACCCAGGCCACCAGGATCACCAAACCCGCCACCGCCGGATACGGGACCGAGTCGCCCTTCATGAAATGCCGCCCGGCGCTGCTGGGCAGCGAATCGGCGATGTGCGCCATCACCTTCGACCCACCGCTCCCCAGCATCATCGGCACCACCATCAGAAGCAGGAACACCGTCGTCAACGTCCCGGCGGTGCTGCGCAGCACCGCCCCCACCCCCAGGGCGAACACACCGATCAGCGCCAGATAGACCCCGCAGGCCAACGCAGCCGACACCGCGCCGCCGACGGAGAAACGGCCCCACACGCCCAGCATCGGATACGCCACCGCCGTGCCCACCGCACCCAGCGCCACCCCGACCGGGAACAGCACCCCGGCGACCACCGACGCCTTGGCCAGCAGCATCCGCGCCCTCGACGGCGTCCACTGCAACGTGGAACGGATGCTCCCGCTGGAGTACTCACCGGTGATCACCAGCATCGCCAGCGTCAGCACCACGAACTGCACGATGTCGACGGCGTCGACCGCGATCCCGCCGACCGCCACCACACCCTGGTCGTCCTCGGCGATCGCGTTGGTGTTGTTGGAGGCCACCGCCCCACCCAGGATCACGCACATCACCCCCATCACCACGAACGCCCCCACCAGCCCCCACCACGTCGAACGCAGCGACCACAGCTTGGTCCACTCCGCCGCGACCGCGCCCCGGAACCCGCCCGGACCGCCCTCCCCGACCCCGTCCCCGGACCCGCCCGGCGCCCGCTCCATCACCGCCGTCATCGCCCGGCCACCGCCCCCAGGCCAGCCGCCACGCCCGCCCTAGCGCCCGCGCCCGCCGCCGGTATGCCCGCCGCCGCCCCGTACTCCACACTCGCGCCCGTCAGCTCCATGTACGCCTCCTCCAGCGACGCCTCCCGCGCGCTCAACTCATACAGCGGGATCCCGTGCTCATGGCAGAGCAGGCCCACCCGCTCCAGCGACACCTCCACCGCCACCAGATCCCACCCCTCCACCTCGACGACCTCCACACCCTCGGCCGCCAGCAGCGCCGCCAGATCACCCGCCCGCGGGCTGCGCACCCGCACCGCGTTCCGGGAACTCCCCGCGATCACCTCCGCGACCGGCGCGTCCGCGATCAGCCGGCCCCGCCCGATCACCACCAGCCGATCCGCCATGAGCTCCATCTCGCTCATCAGATGACTGGACACGAACACCGTCCGCCCCTCGGCCGCCAGCGACCGCATCAACCCCCGCACCCACAGCACCCCGTCGGGATCCAGCCCATTCACCGGCTCGTCCAACATCACCACCCGCGGATCACCCAGCAGCGCCCCCGCGATCCCCAGCCGCTGCCCCATCCCCAGCGAGAACGACCCCACCCGCCTCCCGGCCACCGCCGTCAGGCCCACCGTGTCCAGCACCTCCTCCACCCGCCGCACCGCGATCCCATTGCTGCGCGCCATCGCCACCAGATGAGCCCGCGCCGACCGGCCCGGATGCACCGCCTTGGCGTCCAGCAGCGCCCCCACCTCCCGCAGCGGATGCCGCAACGCCCCATACGGACGCCCGCCCACCAACGCCACCCCGGCCGTCGGCCGGTCCAACCCGAGAATCATCCGCATCGTGGTCGACTTCCCCGACCCGTTGGGCCCGAGGAACCCTGTCACCCGCCCCGCCGGGACCTCCAGCGTCAGGTCCCGCACCGCCGTCCTGTCCCCGTACCGCTTCGTCAATCCCCGCAACGTGATCATCATGCCTCCGCGGCAGCGCTCTCGGAATCCACCGGTACCCGGCACCACTCGCCGGCACCTGTACCTGCCAACCCCGAAGCTAGGCGCCGGGGGAGTACCGCCACAGTGCGCGAACGTCGGCCGCCCACCCCCACTTTCGTCAACCACCGCCCCTGCCCCCGCCCCCGCCCGGCGCAAGCCCACGCCCCAGAAGGCCCCAGGACATGGACCGCAAGCCCCCGGACACGCGGAACGGGCCGCCCCCGGCGGCGCCGAAGCACCCCCGGGAACGACCCGCACACTCGTACCGACGCCCGATCAGATCAGTCGTGCGGGCGACGGTGCCGCCCCATGCCCCCCATCACGTCCGGCATCGTCTGCGCCGCCTGCCCCGCATCCGGCGCACCGGGCGCCGCGTGCGCACCCGAAGCACCCGGCCGCACCTCCCCGGGCCGAGCCCCGCCCGGACGCGCCGAACCCGGCGGGATCATGCCCGCACCCGCCACCGCACCCGCCGGAGACGGACCCAGCAGGATCACACCGAACGGCAACCCGCGCACCAGCGTCACCACCGGAACCGCCAGCCGCACCAGCACCAGCGCCACCAGCGGCGCCACCACCACCCCGACCAGGAACCCGGCCGCCACATCGTGCGGGTAGTGCACCCCGACGAACACCCGCGACAGCGCCATCAACGCCGCCAGCGGCAGCACCAGCGGCGCCATCGCCCGCCACGCCACCACGATCGCCGCCGCAGACCCCGCCGCGATCGTCGCGTGGTTGCTCGGGAACGACCAGTCGCCCGGAGCCGGACAGGCCGCGATGTTCATCGCCCCCGCCACCGCCCGGCACGGCCGCTCCTCCTGAATGAAACTCTTGGAGACCTCGCTCACCAGATAGGCCGCCACCATCGCGCATGGCGCGGCCAGCGCCAGCCCCATCGCCCGCGCCTCACCACCCCGCGCCCGCCACCAGCCCGCCACGAACAGCACGGCGAACAGCAGCAGCCCCGCATCCGTGCCGACCTCGGCCACCGAATGCACCCACGACGGCGTACCGTGCGCGAACTCGGTGATGCCGCGATACCAGTCGGCGCTGAACTCAGGCGCTTGCATTGTCTCCCTCACGCTCGAGGCGCCCCCACGGGAACGAGACTCCCCGCGGGACCACCGACCTTCACCCTACGTCCATCGATCTGTAGAGAATGTCATGTAACCGAGGTCAGAGACCGGAGATCGACTCCACCGGCACCGCATCCTCGCCCACACCCCCGCCGCGCCCCGGCTCCACGGCCACCGGGCCCGGACGCCTCCGGCCGCGCAGGAAACGGACCCCCTCGGCACCCACCGTCACCGAAACCGCCAACCCGAGCCCCACCACCACCCCCAGCACCGGATCGTCCTCGAACACCACCCCGCCCACATAACCCAGCAGAGTCCCGTACAACGCCCACGACACCGCGGCCACCGCCGCGAACAACGAGAACGACCGCAGCCGAAACCCCACCACGCCCATCGTCAGCGTCACCGCCGTCCGGCCCCCCGGCACGTACCGCGCCACCACCAAGATCAACCCGCCCCGCTCGGCCATCGTCCGCCGCGCCCACCCGAACGCCCGCCCCCGACGCGTGCCCGGCCGCATCCGCCGCACCAGCCGCGGCCCCCATCCCCGCCCCACCCCGTACGACACATGATCACCCGCGAACGCCCCCAGCGCCGCGAGCACCACCACCGCCACCACGTCCGGCTCACCCGACGCCGCGTACACCCCCGCGGTGATCACCATGCTCTCGCTCGGCACCACCGGGAAGAACCCGTCGATCGCCGCCACCGCGAACAGCACCAGGTAGAACCACGGCGAGGTCACCGCCGTATGCAACAGACCGGCCACAACGTCCATGCCCCGACGCTAGGCACCGGACATCCCCGCCGGCATCCGGCGATGGACCACCCCCACCCCCCACTTTCGGCAGCACGACCGAGCGGGCGGCACCTCGACCACGAGCGCCACCCCGGGCCTCACCTGCCCGAGCGCGGGGGAGCGGCGGTCCTCATGACCCGCCCACCGGCGCCCCCACACCGCCACAATGAGCAGTTGTGGGAACCCTGCACATCTTCGACATGGACGGCACCCTGCTGACCGGCACCACCGCCAACCAGGAGGTCGCCCGGCACCTGGGCACCCTCCCCGAACTCCACGGCCTCGAGGCCCGCTTCGCCGCCGGCACCCTGGACACCCGCGGCTTCTCCGCCGCCATCCACCGCCTCTGGCACCACCTCACCCCGAGCACCGTCGCCACCGCCTACACCACCGCCACCTGGCTCAACGGCATCGCGGACGTCTGCGCCGACATCCGCGCCCGCGGCGAGCACTCCGCCGTCATCACCATGTCGCCCGACTTCTTCGCCCGGCACCTGCTGGACCTCGGCTTCGACGACGTCATCGCCTCCCGCTTCCCTCCACTGCCCTTCACCGAACCCCTCGACCCGGACGGCGTCCTCACCCCCGCAGACAAGGTCACCATCACCGAAGACCTCCGCACCCGGCACGACCTGCCGTCCTCCCGCTGCATCGCCTACGGCGACTCCATGTCGGACGCACCGCTGTTCCGCCACCTCACCAACACCGTCGCCGTCAACGCCGACCACCACCTGGCCGACCTCGCCGCCCTCGACTACCGCGGCGACGACCTCACCCAGGCGTACGCCCTCGCCCGCACCCTGCTCACCCCCTGACCACCCCAGGCCACCACCCCAGGCCACCAGCCCCGCGCCGACAGGCCCCGCACCGACAGGCCCCGCACCGACAGGCCCCGCACCGACAGGCCCCGCACCGACCACCACCGGACCCGGCTCCCCGCCACCGGCCCGCGAGCCCGCACGGCGAAGCGGCGCTCACATCAGCGCTCCACCGGCCCCAGCAGCGGATGCACCCGCATCGCCGCCTCCAGCTCACCCGGCAACTCATCCCGATAACGCCCCAACGTCGACAGATCCGAATGCCCCAGCACCCGCCGCACCGCGTCCATATCCGTCGCCGCAGCCAGCAGATGCGTCGCCGTCGTATGCCGCAGACCATGCGGCGTCACACTCCGCCGCCGCCCCGGCTCCACCCGCGCCTGCACCCGATCGATCACCGCCTGCACGTCACCCCGCGCCAGCCGCCGCCCCCGCCACGACAGCAACAACGCCTTCGGCTCACGCCCCCGATCCAACAGCGAACGCCCCTCCGCCACATACGCGTCCAACACCTCGACGACCGGACGGGGGAGCGGCACATCCCTCGTCCGCCCACCCTTACCGAAGATCCGCCAATACCGCGTCCCCGCGTTCACGAAGAAATCCTCGACGTTCGCCCGCGTCAGCTCTGACACCCGAGGCCCCACCGCCGCCAGCAACAACACGATCAGCCCATCCCGCAACTCCGTCCGCTGATCGGCCCGCCGCCCCGGCTCGGGCGCATCCCGCACCAACCCCCGCGCCGCCCCCAGCAGCCCCTCCGCCTGCTCGGCCGTCAGCGCCCGCCGCTCAGCCCGCAACCCGCCCCGCTCCTTCGCCCGCAACGTCACCGCACCCATCGGGTTCAACTGCACCCACCCCGCGATCGTCGCGTACTGGAAGAACGCCGACACCGACCGGCGGAACCGCGCCTGCGACGCCGCACTCTGCAACGGACCCGCACCGGCCGAACCTCCCGGCGCCCGCACCCGCCGCCCGTCCGGCTTACGCGCGAACCTCAGCAGCACCTCATCGACATCCTCACCCGACAGGTCGTCCAGCACCCGCTCCCCACCCGCCAACCCCGCGAACGTATGCACATCACGCGCATACACCTCGGCGGTACCGGGCGCCAGGGCACCCGTCGCGGTCTTCGCCCGAACCATCTCCGCATAACGGTCGACGGCCACGGCCACGGTCAACGGCTGAACATCGGTGGGACGCACCCGCCGACGCTACCGTCCGCCACCGACAGAAGCCCCACTAAGATCGAACAGGAGGTGCACCATGGCCGAATGGGAACTGTTCGACCAGGTCGGCGAAGTCGTCCGGGGAACCACCCCGACCGAACTCGGCGACCTCCACCTGCGCGTCCACCCCCGCGGCGTCAAAGCCTGGTTCGACAGCCCCGAACCCGGCCGCGAACACTACGAGGCCCAGCTCATCAACGCCGACCTCCTCCCACAAGCCCGCACCCGCGCACTGGAGATCGGCTTCCACGCCGAACACCGCGCCGAAACCGACAACGACGCCGCCCTCACCCGCCTGACCGCCGCCGAACCCCGCTGGCGCCCCCAACTCGGCACCGCCCCCGTCGCCGGCCCCTTCATCGGCCCGGCCACTTGGCGCCGTGTCTCCGAAACCTGGCTCGACCCCGACCTCGACGGACCCGACATCGCCATCGAGATCGGAGTCCGACTCGTCGACTACATGCGCGCCCTCGAACCCCACCGCACGGCCCCGGCCACCTGACGCCCCCGACGGCACAGCCACACGCCGCGCCCACTCTCCACGGCCCGCGGCACTCACCCGTGCGGGACGCCTCCCGCGTACTCGGACCGCAGGAACCGCACCAGACGCCCGTTCACCTGGCGCGCACGCTCCTGCTGCGTCCAATGACCACACCCGCGCAGGACCACCACATCGCGCAGACCCGGCACCATCGCGCGCATCGGATCGAGATCCTTGTTGAACACGTACGCGGAGTCCCGATCACCCGTCACGTACAACGCGGGCTGCCCGACCTTCAACGTCCCGATCTCCGGCAGATCCGACCAGTCGAAATCGAGAGACCGATAACGCCGGATCGCCCCGGCAAACCCCGTCCGCCCGAACTCCCGCACATAGTGGCCGAACTCGGCATCACCGAGCCAATGCGACCAGTGTGAAGGACGACCGGGATCGGGAAGGGGATCCAGATAGCCGGACCCCTCGGGCGTCCGCATCAACCAGCGCGGCACCAGATCGGCCGGGGCATCGCCTGACAACGCGAACAACGTCATGCGCAGCGTGCGATCCACATCCGCGTCCAGCTGCGCCTCCGCGACACCCTGCCGCTGAAAGTAGACGACGACGTTGAACATGCCCGGATTGGTCTGCCGCATGTACTGCGTAATGGGCAAGGGAAGCCGCCCCGGATAAGGCACCCCCAACGACACCACCACCGGAAAACGCTCCGGATACAACTGCGCACCCGCCCAGGCGACCGTCGCCCCCTGATCATGTCCGACGACCGCCGCACCCCGCACACCCAGCGCATCGAGCAACCCGGTCAGATCAGCCAGATTGTCGCGCAGGCTGTACCCGCCCGCCACCTTCGGAGCATCCGTACGCCCGTACCCCCGCAGATCCGGAGCGACGGCGCGAAAGCCCGCCGCCGCCAGAACGGGAAGCTGATGACGCCAGGAATACCAGAACTCCGGAAAACCGTGCAGGAGCAGAACGACCGGCCCCCGACCCGCCTCGGCCACATGCATATCGATCCCGTTCGTCCGCACGATCCGATGACGAACGGCGAAACGCCCCCCGGTGACACCGTCGTCCGCCGGCCCCGGCACCGCCCCCGCTGACGCCATTCCAGAACCCGCCGCCACACCGGCGGTCGCCAGCCCCGCGACACCGGACACCCGCAGAAAACCCCGACGATCAAAAGACCCGCGCATGGCAACTCCAATCGGCCACGAATCGATGATGCGGACACCGACGATTGTCAGTCGCACCAGCGCCCCGGGTCGTCGTCCCTCTGCGGTGTCCCTCACTACCGCACCGGACGTACACACCCCCGCAACCGTCCTACTCGCGAACAACACGGCAGGCCCCCGCCAGAAAACCCGGCCGAGGCCGCCCTCGCGGCCCCGTCGGCTGCGAGTCCGGGCCACGACCCGCCGGGGGAGTGGACCTGTACCCCCATCCGTGGCAAGTCCCGCCCATACGCTCGAGGCCTGTGCCACGACCCTCAGCTGCGCACGACCTTCGACAGAGCGGCTTCGCTGTACCAGAAGGCCCGTCCGGACTATCCGGACGAGCTGGATGGCGACCTGCTCACGATGACGGGGGTGAAACCGCCCGCGCGCCTCCTGGAGGTGGGGTGCGGCCCTGGGAAGGCGACACTGCCGCTGGCGCGGATGGGTTTCCGGATCACGGCGATCGAACTGGGGGAGGCCCTGGAGAAGGAGCCCGTCGTTATACGGCGGGGGACTACATCGCCCTGCTGGAGTGGAGGTGATCACCGAAACGTCCGGGAAGTCGGCCTGGTTGTGCCGCGCCCATGGAACCGGCCAAGCGTGAGCACCTCTTCCAGGAGATACGCCGCCGCCTTGCGGCACGTCCAGGCGGACAAGTGACCCGCCATTGGTCGGCCGTCCTGACAGGCGGCCGCCGACTGTGACGCCCTCCGGGCATTGAGTGAAAAATAGCTCATATGTGGTCATACCGAACAGAAACGAAATTCTGTTCGGTATGACAGCCGGAACACGTGGACGGGCCCGACGGGGAGCGGTCCCGTGATGACCACACTTCTCCACCTCAGCCATCAGCAGATGGGAGAACGGCCACCACAAGATCAAACCAACCGACCTCCAGCGACCGCCTGTCAGCGGTTCTGTCACCAGGGCGCGATATCCGCAGATTTGTGAGAACGCTCGGATCGTCGACGGCGGCGTCGTTGTGTGCCGTTCGAGAAGTGGCGCGGGGCCCGGTGTGTGGGGACACCATAGGCCCGGGATGCCGAACACGAACGGAACGACCGGCGCTCTGCCGACCTCAGGCATGCAGCGGAGCTGAGCGGCCCGCATTGGTTCAGTTGGCGTTGGGTGTGCCGAGGGCGCCCTTTGCTGGCCACCAATCGAGCGTTCCACCCGGGGCATACCGTGGGAGTGTTCACTCGGCAGGTCCTCGGCGAGGGGTGTAGCAGGTCGTCGGGGCGTAGGCCGTGCGACAACCTGCTGCTTCACCTTCTCGCATCCGGCGAAGACTCTGGGGTGCAGACGAACTCCGGCTCGCTCGCGCCGCACCTTGGTGCCCGAGGTGAGGGCGATCAGGCTGCCTGGTCGCGCCCCATCCAAGAGCAGAGCCGGTCCTGCGAGGTTTATCGCTTGGCCAGAGGCCCGGTCTGTCGGAGCCTGATCTGGACCCGTTGCCTTGGCCGCAGAGTGAGTCCCAGTTGCGGCCGGGTCGGAGGTGATCCGACCACCTGGGGACGGAATCTGCTGGTGATGGCGGCCAGGATGAGTTGGACTTCCGCGGTGAAGAATTGCTTCCCGACGCAGGCGTGGGGACCGCCACCGAAGGTCATGTAGGCGAATCGGTGGCGTTGCTGGCCGGGATCGTGCCGTCCGGGGTCGAACTCCAGGGGGTTCTCCCAGACATCGGGGAGCCGGTGGGTGAGGTAGGGGCTCATCACGATGAGGCTCCCGCCCTTGATCGGCACTCCGCCGATGACATCGTCGTTGGCGACCATGCGCGGAAGCATCCACCCTGGTGGGTACAGCCGCAGCATCTCCAATGCGACCTTGCGGGCGTAGCCCAGTTCCAGCAGGTGAGCGCCGGTGATCGGCCCATCGCCGACGACTCGGTCGACCTCTTGCTGGAGGGTTTCGGCGACCTGCGGCTGGGAGTCCAGCACCGTCCAGAGGAAGGTCAGCGCGATGGTGGTGGTCTCAGTGCCGGCGACGAACAGGGAGACAAGCCCATCGCGCAACTGTTGTAGATCGAAACGCTGCCCGTCGGCGGTTCGGGCCTGCAGGAGACGGGACACGATGTCCTCGCCATCAGAGCCCTGTCGCTGCGCCTGCTCGACGATGGGGAACACCAGGCTGTCCACGACCCTCACGGCGCGGCGGAACGTGCGGTCACCTGGAAAGGGAACGGCGTTGGGGACGAAGGGGAACGCCAGCCGGGGGCGCAGCGCCGCGGAGGCGGCCTGCAGGGCAGCGCCAATCCGGTCGGCCTGATCATTGGTGATCTTGTCGCCGATGAGCACTTTGGTGATGGCCCGGTACACGATGCGGGCCATCTCATCGGCGGCGTCCAGCGGCCTTCCATTCTCGGCTCGGGCGGCCATTTCTTGGACCGACGCCGAGATCGTTCGCGCCATTGCATCAGAGAATCGCTTGATGCTCGGGCCGGACACCAGATTTTGGAACACTTCACGTTTTGTCCACCACAGATCGTCGCTTCCCGAAGGATCGCCGATCAAGCGACTGAGTGGACGCCATAGCCAGCCCTGACGCTGATAATTCTCCTTGTTGTCATATAGAACGCGATCAAGATGTTCAGGGCGGGTTATGAGGTAGGGACGGAAGGCCCCTAGGTTTATTCGCAGGATATCACCGCCGACTTCTGCGCCGATCAGTTCCACCGCCTCCAGGGGGTCCCGGATGAGAGCCGGAGCGATGCGATGAAAAGGCATGTTCCTGGTCGACCTTGCAGAAACCATCACGCGAACTCCCCAGTCCTCGTTACAGCGCCATCCACGCCGAAATCAGCGCAAATAGGCATGAAAATACTACTAACGGTGCAATCCGTAGTGAAGTATCACATTCCCTGCTTCTGGCAGCAAGATCCACAGGGGTTAGATCGACGTCCCCGGCACCGAGGTGGACACCGGATCGGGGAGCCCCCAGCCACAGCGCCGGGCTGCCCTTGGCGAGGCTCTTTGCTCTCGGTGGAGTTGCGGCCTCGCACCCCGCGCCACCGGCGATAGACTCGGTGGACGGTCCGCGTTCTGTTGGTGCCGGGGCACGCCGAGTGGGAGCGACTCGGACACCAGGTGACCGACCGAACCGGGATCAAGATCTTCACCCCCGGCCCGATCCACCCGGACGAACGGTTGCTGGTCTGGCGCGACCGACTACCCGAGCTAGCCATGCTCGGAAACCACCGCACCGCCATCGTGTTCGATGTCAGCCAGACCACCGCCGACGAATACCGCGAAGCCCAGGCAAGTCCGTCTCCCCTCGATTTCATCGAGGGGAGCGCCCGCGCAGAGCTCCGCCTGTTCGGTGTCAGCACCACCAAGCCCACCGCCGCGCCCAGCGAGGCGAGCGCTCTGCTGCTGCAGAACCTGGCGCACCACTGGTCAGCCGTCGAGGGCCGCGAGGTCGAGGGCCCCCTCTATCGCTCACCTCGTGGCGCGCATGGCCAGACTGCGCAACCTCGGCCCCGCCCCCGTCCCACCGCACGAACCCGGCGAGATCAACTCGGCGATCAAGGCCAGCGCGATTGCCGTCATCTACATGGCGCGCGAGATCTGGGAGCGGCCCAACGAAACCTGCCCTAACTGCTGGGAACTCGCCGATCAGTGCACCGGACGGCCAGGAGATTAGGAGCGGAGTGCCCGCCCCGCCCCACACCACGTTGGCCGTGACCTTGTGGTGGCGCCGTCGACCGGCCGGACCGGGCCAGCGCACGTTCGGCCGCCGCCCCGGAACCGGGGACCGGGAACACCTGTGGTGGTCACCGGCGCGGTCCGGCTTCAGAAGGTCTGAACGAGCAGGTAAGGGCGTCCGCTCTGAGCGGGCGCCCTTACCTGCGTTGCGGCTCTCTCGCTCCGCTGAAAGTGCTGGCCCAAGCCCGACCGCTCCGACAGTGACGGCACCGCGGGAGACCGTCTCCAGCGCGACGCGCCGGTCGGGACCCGGCCATTTTGCGGGACAGCGATCAGCCGCGCAGCCGCGAGCTCGAGCGGCCGTTCACGACGATCGGCGATCAGAGGTGCACCACGAGGCGATGGAGACCCGTTTCGCCCCTCTTCCTGGCGGTCTCGGGGATGGTCGATAATGTACATTATGTTAAGTTGACTCCTCGGGAGTCCCCGCCGGCCACCACATGCGTCGCTCGCCAGTGACGCCAGTGAATGAGCGCGTCCCTGCTCGGCCGCCCGGCACTTCGAGCAGAGCCTTGAGTGGGGCGTGGTCGGCGCCATCGCAGTTCAGTGAGCCTTTTCCACCCCCCCCGAACGAAGGAGCTCGGACGGCTGGCGTGCGTGGTGGGCTGGTGTAGCGCGATTCGACCTGAACCACGCGCAGGGCCGCGCGGATACATAATGGTGCGCGCTACATCATGTGGTGCGCCGTTGCTGCAGCACGACCCCAGACAGGCCGGGCCTTGCGGCAGCACGAGCCGGGACGCCAGACCCAAGGGAGATAAACGCCGTGGGCGTGTACACATACCTGCAGCCGGTACACGGCGCGGAGCCCGCCGGCAAGGAGGTCGACATCGACACGAGCTGGTTCGACCTCGCCGAAGGCCTCAACGCAGTCGGGCTCGACGGCGAATTCATCGTGACCGGGAACATCTTCATCGCGACCGGGGACGAGGACTCTGACGGCGGAGGTATCTACGAGAGGCAGCTCGACCCCGAGGAAGTCCAGCGGAACTGGCAACAACTGCAGATCGTGACCTTCGAGCGATACTTGGCCGCTTACCAGGAAACGCCGCAGGGGAAGGGTTGCAACGACCCGGGCATCGACAACTACCTCAAGGCTCACTTCATGGCCCTCATGGATGTCTACCGAAGGGCGGCCGACGCAGCGGCAGGTATGAAGATCACGGCCTGGTAGCAGGTGAACCAATCATGCTGTGATCAACCGCCCTCGGACGCCGGTGGAAAACACTCAATGCGTCGACGACTACCTCGCCGATCGTGAACGCGGCTTGGGTACCGTAGACCCCGCCTATCCCCCACGACGGGCCTGATCGAGTACCGAGTAGACCTGTGGTGTCGTTGGGCGGCAGTTACACGTTCCGCCGGTGAGCTCGCGCACGTCTTCCGTCTACTTTCGCCGTCGGCGTCTTGCGTAATGGACTCAACGAGTTGCAAGCGGTGCTCGGGCACAAGAACCTCTCTACGACCAGTCTTTACCCCAAGTCGCCGCCGACACAGCCCGCGACCTCGCCAACCTCTCCCCCGTTCTGGCGCACCTCCAGTAAACACAATCCACGATCCCCGCTCAGGAAACAGACTCGCTGTGATCCTCAGCCCACTCCCCTACCGCAACATCTGCCTGTTCCGCGCCCTGACCGATCAGATGCTGTCGAGGGTGGACTTCCCCGGGCTGCTGCTGGGGGTGTTCGACCGGACCGGGCTGGCAGCCGACTTCACCACATCTCCGGTGCCGACCCGGCGATGGAGGACTTTGCGGCCAGCCTGTGCGGGCTGATCGTGGCCGAGGCCCGCAACCTTGCTCTCGTGCCGATCAAGAAGCCGAACATTCCGCCTCACCTGAGTGGCCCGCACCGTCGAGCGCGGTGATGCCGCGGTCGTGGTGCAGATGGGAGACGAGGAACGTCCGGCCCTTCTCGGGCGGACCGAGCGCGCTGCCGAGTGTGCGGCCGACCGCCTCCCATGCAAGGCGGCCACCTGCGCTCGGTTCCTTCGCTAATCCCCCGGCGCAGACTCGGTGCGCCTCCGCTTGTTCGATCTCCACCGACGATCATAGTACGCTCGTTCTGAAAACGACCGTTTAGGATTCGATAGTTCTGAGGAGTGCCGTGAGCACCCGACCACGTACGGAGAGCCCCTCGCGCCCCCTGCCCACGACACGGGAGGAGCAGTCAGGCAGCGCCCGGCTGGCGCAGGTGGACGCGCTGCGCGGCTTTGCGCTGCTCGGCATCCTGATGGTCAACATCACCTACATGGCCTCCGCCTATCACGGCACCGGCCTGGAGGACCCGGGTCTGGGCGGCCCGCTGAGCGAGGCCGTCCGCTGGCTGGTGGCGGTGCTCTTCGAGGCGAAGTTCTTCCTGCTGTTCTCGTTCCTGTTCGGCTACAGCTTCACGCTGCAGATCGACTCGGCCGAGCGACGCGGCACCCGGTTCACGCCACGCTTCCTGCGGCGCCTGACCGGGCTGTTCGTGATCGGCGTCATCCACGCCGTCGTCCTGTTCCCCGGCGACATCCTCACGCTGTACGCCGTCCTCGGCCTCATCCTGCTCGCGCTGCGCCGCATCCAGCCCCGTACCGCGATACGGATCGCCGTGGCGCTGCTGGCGGTGACCGCCGTCGGATACGCGCTCCTCGCGCTCGCCGTCGCCCATGCGGGCGGGGGCGGTACGATCGCTGCCTCCACGGCATCCGCCGCGGCCGAGGCGACCGAGGCCCTGCGTGGCGGGCCGGCATCGGTCGTCGGCGCTCACCTCCAGGTACTGCCGGACGTGGCCGTTCTGCTGGCCTTCTTCCAGGCGCCGTCTGCGCTCGCCGCCTTCCTGCTGGGACTGGCGGCCGGACGCCGGCGAGCCCTCGCGGACACCGACCGGCACCAGCGACTCCTGCGGCGGCTCCAGTGGATCGGCTTCACGGTTGGACTGCTGGGCGGCATCGTGTACGCGGACGCGAGCCTGAACCACCCCGAGTCCGCATACCAGCTCTTCGCCTTGGGCCTCGACGTGATCACCGCTCCCCTGGTGGCCGCCGCCTACGCGGCGACCGTGTTCCGCTTGGTCCGCGGCCGCTTCAGCCGGGCCGTGGTCACCGCGCTCGCACCAGCGGGCCGCATGTCGCTGACCAACTATCTCGGTCAGTCCCTGGTCTGTGCCCTGCTGTTCACCGGCTTCGGGGCCGCCCTGGTCGGCCGTGTCCCGCCCATCGGCATCGCTGCGATCGCCCTGACCTTGTTCGCGGCGCAGACAGTGGCTAGCCGATGGTGGCTGCGACACCACGCCTACGGCCCGCTGGAGTGGCTGCTGCGCGCCTGGACCACGCTGTCGACACCACCGTGGCGCCCGCACAGCGGGACACGGTCGCCCCAGCCATAGTTTTATTTCGTGCGTTTACTCTCTTGTCCGCTTCAAGAGGAAAGGCGCATTGGTTTGTCCGGCACGGAAATGAAGACCGTCATTCGACAGAAAGTGTCGAACCGAATTCTGGTGGCGGCCGGATTTCCGGTCCTGGGGGCGCGCCTACCGGCAAGCACGAGCAGTTCGGTGGCGGCCAGTGCGCAGTTGATGCCCCAGATCCGGGCGGCCGTCAGATCGTGCACCGCCCCGCGCAGCGGCCCGACAGCCGGGCGAGAGCACGCTGGCCGATCTCGCTCGACGGCACCTTCGCGGCGACCAGGCAAGGGACGGCGTGAGGACCGGCTCCCCCTCCTCCCACGCCAGCCTCCCGATCACCTCCGACTGGCGGACAGCGACCGCCCACACCTCCTCCGAGGCCATCAGCACACCCCGCTCAGGGACTTCCGCCGACCCACCGTCCATGCCACACCATCACCCTTGAGCACGGGAGTACTGACAGCGGAAGAATCAGAAGTTCTCTGCAGGGAACGTCTGACATCGACACAGGGCGATCTTCAGAAAACGAAGGGCTTCTTGAAGGTCGGGGCACGGTCAGACGGCGGCAGTGAGGCCGATCTCTCAGCGTAACGCGTTCGGGAATTCTTCTGCCGCCAAGATCGTTTAATTGGCATGCCACAGCACCAGAATGCCGCTTCCGTACGCCCCATCACCGACGCCGACATCCCCACTGCGGTGGACACCCTTACCCAGGCCTTCGCCGACTACCCCTACACGCAGCACGTGATCGCCGCAGATGACCACGAGGATCGGATTCGGCGCTTCCAGAAGCTGTGCCTGACCCGCATCGGGATGGTGTACGGCCGCGTCTGGGTCGCCGACGCGAGCCGCGCTGTCGCTGTCTGGGCCACTCCCGACCAGGACCCCTCGCCCGCCTTCGCCGAAATCGGCCCACTGGTCGGCGACCTCACCGGTAATCGGGCGGCCGCCTACGAGTCCGCAGAGCAGGCCGTCGCCCCGTATCGGCCGCAGGGGCCGGCGTGGTTCCTCAACACCGTGGCAGTCGCACCCGAAGCCCAGGGGCGGGGCCTTGGCAGCGCGGTGCTGGTCCCCGGCATCGAGGCGGCTGCGCGCGACGGACACCCGGCATTCCTGGAGACCTCCAGCGAGCGGAACGTGGTCTTCTACGAGCGCCTCGGCTTCAAGGTCACAGCCGACGTCCAACTCCCCGACAACGGCCCCCGCACATGGTGCATGCGCAGGGATCCTCGCTAAGAAACTGTGTCAGAACCGCTGATGGGCGACTCGGTGAAGCTGGTCGCGGTGATGACGGGCTGCCAGTTCGCGCTCGGTGACATCGCGTTGGAGTTCGAGCCGATGCGCTCCCACAGCGGGCACCAGCCGGTCGAAGACGAGGACACGCTGAGCGTGGAGGTGTCGCTGCGGATGCTCGCCGAGCGAATCGGGCTGTCCTTCCGCACCGTTCGCACTTCCTGTCAATCAGCAGGACAACGAGGACATGATCGTTGGCGAGCGACAAACGGCCCCCTGCTTCGCGGTGCGCCACTCCCCTGGGCCGTGAGGCGGTGTCAGTGTGCGGTGGGGCCGCCGCGCCAGGTTGGGAGCGGGGTGCGGCCGATGGCGGTGTCGAAGGCGGCGGCGGCCAGGAGGCGGGTGGAGTCCAGGGTGGGCAGCGGTGAGACTTCCGGGGTGATCAGGAGCGGGATCTCGGTGCAGACCAGGGCGACGGCGTCGCAGCCGCGGGCGGCGAGCCGTTCGATGACGGCGAGGTAGGCGTCGCGGGCGGGTTCGGTGAAGACGCCGTTCACCAGCTCGGCGAAGATGATCTCGTTGACGGTGCGGCGGTCGTCCGCGTCGGGGATCTCGGCCTGGATGCCGTGGGCGGCGAGGGCCCGGGGGTAGACGGGGCCGTCCATGGTGTAACGGGTGCCGAGGACGGCGACGCGTTCGCGCCCGTCGCGGGATGCCTGGGCGGCGACGGCGTCGGCGATGTGGAGGCCGGGCAGGGCGAGGTCCTCCCCCGGTTGCTCCAGGGCCATGTGGGCGGTGTTGTCGGGGCAGGCGAAGAAGTCGGCGCCGGCGTGGGCGAGGCGTTGGACGCTCGTCGCGAGGGTGGCGCGGATGGATTGGTGGTCTCCGCTGTCCCAGGCGTCCATGCTGCGGGCCATGGAGATGCAGTCCAAGGTGACGTCGGGGTGTTCGTGCGGGCCGAGTTCGGTGAATCCTCGCTGGCAGAAGGCGCGGAAGCACAGGGCGGCGCCTTCGGTGCTGTGCGCGAGTATGCCGAGGTGCTTCATGGGGTCTCCCCTGGACGCTGGACGGATCGTTCGTTCTGGCGAACTTTTGTTCATTAGAATGAACAGCCTTGTGTTCGTCAAGTCGAACGCATCGGAGTCTGGAGCGAACCCGTGGGAGATGGACCGCCGGAGCCGCCGCTCGATCTCATCGCGCTGATCGCGGCGTCGATCCGCCGGGAGCGTGGTCGGGCCGGGCTGTCGCTGACCGAACTGGCGCGGCGGGCGGGGTTGGCGAAGTCCACGCTGTCCCACCTGGAGTCGGGGGCGGGCAATCCGAGCGTGGAGACGTTGTGGGCGCTCGGGACGGCGCTCGGTGTGCCGTTCAGCCGGCTGGTCGATCCGCCGCGTCCGGGGGTGCGGGTGATCCGTGCGGGGCAGGGGCCGGTGGCGCGTTCGGAGCGGTCCGACTATGGGGCGGTGCTGTTGGCCGCCTGTCCCCCGGGCGCGCGGCGGGACGTGTACCGGGTGACGGCGGAGCCTGGTGGTTCGCGGCTCTCCGAGCCGCATTCCCCGGGGACGGTCGAGCATGTGGTGCTGAGCAGTGGGCGTGCGCTGGTCGGTCCCTCCGGGGAGCCGGTGGAGTTGGGGCCCGGTGACTACGTCGCCTACCCGGGTGATGAGCCGCATGTGTTCCGGGCTGTCGAGCCGGGCACGTCCGCGGTCGTCGTCATGGAGAACGGCTGAGGTGGGGCGGGTCTCTACATCCTGAGGTGTAGGGGGCCGGGCGCCGGTACGCCAAAGGCGCAGGGCGGGTGCACGCTCGCGCCTGATTCGCCGGTGGTGGGGATCGGCCCAGGATCGGTGCGTATCGATCGACCGATCCCCCTTGGAGGGTGAACGTGGACCCGCTCATGCTGGCGCGGGTGCAGTTCGGCCTGACGGCCGGAACGCACTTCCTGTTCGTGGCGCTGACGCTGGGCCTGGCGACGCTGGTGGCGCTGGTGCAGACCCGGGCGGCGGTGACGGGTGGCGCGGTCCACGAGCGGATGACGCGTTTCTGGGGCCAGCTCTATGTGATCAATTATGCGGTGGGCATCGTCACCGGGTTGGTGATGGAGTTCCAGTTCGGGTTGAACTGGGGCGGGATGACGAAGGTGACCGGCGGGGTGTTCGGTGCGCCGCTGGCGATGGAGACGATCGTCGCGTTCTTCGTCGAGTCGACGTTCCTGGGGTTGTGGATCTTCGGGTGGGACCGGTTGAACCGGTGGGTGCATCTGGCGTTGATCTGGGTGGTGACGCTGACGGCGTATCTGTCGGCGTACTTCGTGCTGGTCGCGAACGGGTGGTTGCAGCGGCCGGTGGGATACGAGATGCGGGACGGGGTGGCGCGGCTGACCGATCTCGGGGCGCTGCTGACGAATCCGCCGGCGGTGCTGGCGTTCTTCCATGTGCTGTTCGGGGGGTTGCTGACCGCGGGGCTGTTCATGGCGGGGGTGAGCGGTTACCACCTGCTGCGGCGGACGGCGGAGGTGGAGTTCTTCCGGCGGTCGATGCGGATCGGGTTGCTGACGTTGATCCTGTCGGTGTTCCCGGCGGTGGCGTTCGGGGGGATGCAGTTCCAGTACACGCAGCCGACCAAGAGCGGTAGCGCGTCGAGGATGGCGTCGATGGTGGCGGACTTCACGGCGCGGTTCGGGCCGGACGAGTACCGGGCGCCGGCGCTGGCGGCGGTGGGCGAGGCGCTGATGATGACGGCGTGGACGCTGATGCTGGTGCTGGCGTTGGTGGCGTTGGTGAAGTTCCCGTTCGGGCGGTGGCTGGAGCGGGGGCGGGTCTTTCATGTGGTGGTGATGCTGGCGGTGCCGCTCCCCTATGTCGCGATGCTGTCGGGGTGGGTCTTCCGTGAGGTGGGGCGGCAGCCGTGGATGGTGTTCGGGGTGCTGAAGACCCGGGACGCGCTGTCGGAGGTGGGGGCGGGGAGGATCACGGCGTCGTTCGTGGCGTTCGCGGTGCTGTTCGGGGTCCTGTTCGTGGTGAACGCGTGGTTGCTGGTCCGGTTCGCGCGGCGGGGGCCGGAGGGGGCACGGCTGGGAGGTGCTCCCCCGGTGGAGGCGTCGTCGGCGTTGACGCCGACGTTCTGATCCGCGTTTCTCTGGCCTGCTCGTCTCTGACCTGCGTGTTTCTGATGGGAGTTGATGATGGAGCCGCTCGCGGTGTTGATGATGGCCGTGTTCACGGTGGGGTATCTGGTGCTGGCGGGGGCGGATCTCGGGGTGGGGATGGTGCTGCCGTGGTTGGGGCGGGATCAGCGTGAGCGGCGGTTGGTGATCGCGTCGTTCGCGCCGTTCTTCCTGGGGAACGAGGTGTGGCTGGTGTCGGCCGCGGGGATCGCGGCGGGGGCGTTCCCGGGGTTGGAGCATCGGTTGCTGGAGGGGTTGTATCCGCTGTTCGTGGTGTTGCTGGTCGGCTGGGTGGTGCGTGACATGGGGTTGTGGTTGCGCGGGCGGGTGGACGGGGTGCGGTGGCGGGGTGGTTGTGATGGCGCGGTGGTGGCGGGGAGCTGGTTGGTGGCGCTGGCGTGGGCGTCGGTGTTCGGGTCGGTGCTGTTCGGTGGTGTGGGGTTGAACGCGGGCAGTGTCGTGGGGTTGCCGTTGGCGGGGTTGTTCGTGTTGCACGGTGCGGCGTTCGCGGGGTTGCGGCTGACGGGTGCGCCGGCGGGGCGGGCGGGGCGGTTCCCGGGGCAGTATCCGGCGACGGCGGCGGTGCTGGTGGCGGTGCCGGTGGTGGCGGGGTTGCGGTTGCCGTGGTCGGAGATGGCGGCGCCGGGGATGGGGTTGTCGGTGACGGCGGTGGTGGCGGTGGTGATGCTGCCGTTGCTGGTGGGGGCGCAGGCGTTGGTGTGGTGGACGTTCCGGGGGCGGGTCCGGGCCCCGTCGTATCTGTAGGGGTGTGTTGTGAAGGCTGTCGAGCGGCGGTTGTTGCGGGGCTTTCCTCGCGGGGTGCTGGTGGTGCTGGCGTTGTCTGCGGTCGCGCAGGGGGTGCTGCTGGTCGTCCAGGCGGATCTGCTGGCGCGGATGATCGCGCGGGTGGAGGTGGGTCCGTGGCCGTATCTGGTGGCGGCGGTGGCGGGGCGCGGGGTTCTGGTGTGGGCGGGTGCGCGGGTGGCGGGGCGGGTCGCGGCGGGGGTGAAGGGTGAGCTGCGGGGTGCTCTTGTGGGGCGTTCGGGGGTGGGGTCCGGGGTGGTGCCGGCCGTGGAGGGCGGTGCGGGTGCGCGGGTGACGTTGTTGACCCGGGGGTTGGACGCGCTGGATCCGTTCTTCACCGGGTATGTGCCGCAGTTGCTGGCGGCGTGTGTGGTTCCGGTGGTGGTGCTGGCGCGGTTGGCGGTGGCGGATTGGGCGTCGGCGCTGGTGGTGGCGGTGACGGTGCCGCTGGTGCCGGTGTTCGGGGCGCTGGTGGGGTTGCGGACGGCGGCGTTGACGGGGCGGCAGTGGGGGCTGCTGCATCGTCTGGGCGGGCATTTCCGGGATGTGCTGGCGGGGTTGGCGACGTTGCGGGCGTTCGGGCGTGCGGGGCATCAGTCGGGTGTGGTGCGGGCGTTGGCCGATGAGCATCGGCGCGCGACGGTGGGGGCGCTGCGTGTGGCGTTCTTGTCGTCGCTGGTGTTGGAGCTGGTGTGTGCGTTGTCGGTGGCGCTGGTGGCGGTTCCGGTGGGGTTGCGGTTGCTGGGTGGGGAGATGTCGCTGGTCACGGGGCTGCTGGTGTTGATTTTGGCGCCGGAGGTGTATGCGCCGTTGCGGGCGTTGGGGGCGCGGTTCCATGCGAGTGCGGAGGGGGTCGCGGCGGCGGAGGCGGCGTTCGCGGCGGTGGACGCGCCGGTGGTGCCGGTCGGGGGCGGGGTGCCGGTGGGCGGGGGTGCTCCGGAGATCGTGCTGGAGGAGGTGACGGTGCGGTTCCCGGGTGCGGGGCGTCCGGCGCTGGACCGGGTGTCGTTGCGGATCGGGGCGGGTGAGCGGGTTGCGGTGACGGGGCCGTCGGGGGCGGGGAAGTCGACGTTGCTGCTGGTGTTGCTGGGTTTGGTGGTGCCGGAGTCGGGGCGGGTTCTGGTCGATGGGGTCGATCTGGCGGGGTTGGATCCGGTGGCGTGGCGGGCCCGGCTGGGGTGGGTGCCGCAGCGGCCGCATCTGTTCGCGGCGTCGGTGGCCGACAACATCGCTCTGGGTGTGCCGGGTGCGGATGGGGCGCGGGTGGTGGAGGCGGCGCGGGCTGCGGGGGCCGATGGGTTCGTCCGGGGGCTGCCGGGTGGTTATGGCGCGGTGTTGGGTGAGCGTGGGGCGGGTTTGTCGGCTGGGCAGCGGCAGCGGCTGGCGGTCGCACGGGCGTATGTGACGGACGCGCCGTTGATGTTGCTGGATGAGCCGACCGCGCGGCTGGATCTGCGGAGTGAGCGGTTGTTGGTGGAGGCGGCGGGGCGGTTGCTGTCGGGCCGTACGGCGTTGGTGGTGGCGCATCGTCCGGCGTTGCTGGCGGTGGCCGATCGGGTGGTCCGTCTGGATGAGGGCCGGGTGGTCGGTGACGGACGCCGGGTTCGGCCGGTCGCGGCCCCTCTGGCCCGTCCTGTATCGCCGGAGTCCTCCGCTCCCCCGGTCTCCCCGGTTCTGTCGGTGGCTGCGGGGGTGGTGTCCGGTGTCGTGCACGAGGGGGCTCGGCGCGGCGGCGGGGGCGGGATGTGGGGTGCGGTCCGGCCGCATGCGGTGCGGCTGGTGCTGGCGGCGTTGGCGGGGACGGCGGCGGAGCTGTGCGGGCTTGGGTTGATCGCCGCCGCGGCGTGGCTGATCGCGCGGGCGGCGCAGCGGCCGGAGCTGGCGGTGTTGTCGCTGGCGATCGTGGCGGTGCGGGGGTTCGCGTTGGCAAAGGGGGTGCTGCGCTATCTGGAGCGGCTGGCCGGGCATGACGTGGCCTTGCGTGCGTTGGCGGAGTTGCGCGGACGGGTGTTCGATGCGTTGGCGGCGGGGGGTTCGGGTCGTGCGGGTGGGGGGCGTTCTGGTGCGGGGCGTCCGGCGGGGCGGGGCGCGGTGGTGCGGGAGGGGGACGCGCTGACGCGCATGGTGTCCGATGTCGACGCGGTGCAGGACCTGTTGTTGCGGTGCCTGCTTCCGGCGGTCGCGGCGGTGGCGTGCGGTGGTGCGGGGGTCGCGTTGTGCGCGGTGGTGGCGCCGGGTGCGGCGGTCGCGCTGGTGTGCGGGGCCGCCGTCGCGGGTGTGGTGCTGCCGGTGGTGGCGGCGGTGGCGTGCGGGCGTGCCGCGGCGCGGACGGCGGTGGAGCGTCAGGTGTTGGCGGTCCGGGCGCTGGACGTGCTGGAGGGGGCCGAGGATCTGGCGGTGTTCGGTGCGGCCGGGCGGTTCGCGGCGGTGGCCGAGGAGTCGGTGGGGCGGCTCGCGCGGGCGGAGCGGGCGGCGTCCCGGGGCGCGGCGGGGGTGGCGGCGGCGGGGGTGGCGTTGCAGGGTGTCACCGTGGCGGCGGTGGGGGGGGGGGGTGGGGGGGGCGGTGTCGACGAGGTGGGGCTGGCGGTGCTGGTGTTGACGGCGCTGGTCACGGTCGAGGCGGTGCTCGCGCTGGCGGGGGCGGCGCAGCGGTTGCGGGAGGTGTGGCCGGCGGCGCGGCGGGTCACGGATCTGCTGGCCGCTCCCCCGCCGGTGCGGCCCGTGCGGCCTCGGGTGGTTCCGTCCGGTCCGCTGGGGGTGGAGTCGCTGGGGGTGTGCGTGGCGTTCGGCGGGGAGGGGGCCGTGGGGGGCGGGGTGGCGTTGGACCGGGTGGATCTGGGGGTGGAGCGCGGGCGGCGGGTCGCGGTCGTGGGGGCCAGTGGCGCGGGCAAGAGCACGTTGCTGGCGGTGCTGGCCGGTGCGGTGGTGCCCGGGGCGGGTTCGGTGCTGCTGGCCGGTCATGATCTGGCCGAACATGATCCTGGGGATGTGCGGGCGGCGGTGCGGGGGCTGACGCAGGACGCTCATGTGTTCGCGGGGACGGTTCGCGCGAATCTGCTGCTGGCCCGTCCGGACGCGAGCGAGGGGCAGGTGCGGGCGGCGGCGCGGCGGGCGCGGTTGCTGGAGGTGGTCGAGGCGCTGCCGGCGGGATGGGACACGGTGGTGGGGGCCGGGGGGCGTAGTCTGTCGGGCGGGCAGCGGCAGCGGCTGCTGCTGGCGCGGGCGTTGCTGGCCGATCCGCCGGTTCTGGTGCTGGACGAGCCGACCGAGGCCCTGGATCCGGGGATGGCCGATGAGATCACCGGTGAGCTGCTCGGTGCGCCCGGTGGTGGCACGTTGCTGCTGGTGACCCATCGGCTGGCGGCGCTGGGTGCGGCCGATGAGGTGGTGGTGATGGATCGGGGCCGGGTGGTGCAGCGGGGTCGTCATGATGATCTGCTGGCGCTGCCGGGTCCGTACCGGGATCTGTGGGACGTCGAGGTGCTGGCCTCCCCGACCGCCGGGTGAAGCCCGAGGCCGGAGGGAGGGGTGCGGGGCGGGGGTGCGGCGCACCACCACCCACAAAAGCCACATTTCGGATATTAGTCTCACTATCGAACATGTCGTTCAGCCGGCATTGATCACCTCTTGTTCCTGTGCCACCCTGATCCCTGCCCGCTTCAGGCGGCGCCCCCTCCATACCCCGCCCGGTCGGCGCCGCTCGTTCGGCGCCCGTTCAGCGCGGCGCCGCCGGCGTCGCCCCGGCGCGGAGAACCTGGCCCGGGGCGCGTCCCGCCGGGCACCCGACAGTCAAGGCTGGGAAGGACGCTGTGCTGATGCACCGTGCTGAAGACGGCACGAACACCGCCCGGACGAAGCGCGAGGGCGGACCGGTCCTCCGAACCGCCGCACAGGCCGCCGCACAGGCCGCCGCACGGGCCGCCGCACGGGCCGGGGGCGGCAGGTGAGGTGGCGGGGCAGAGACCGGCGGCGACCGCCGCGCCCCCCGGCGCCCGGATGGGGCACCCCCGACCAGCAC
The DNA here is from genome assembly GCF_030283145.1 of Actinomadura xylanilytica. GTDB lineage: Bacteria > Actinomycetota > Actinomycetes > Streptosporangiales > Streptosporangiaceae > Spirillospora > Spirillospora xylanilytica. The sequence goes on along the minus strand of NZ_JASNWE010000005.1, from coordinate 544,268 downwards.
CCCTCCCCGCCTCCGCACATGCCTGCGCCCACCTTGGCGTCCACGCCCGCGCCCGCATTCGCGCCCACGCCGGCGCCGACGCCCGCACCGGCACGCGAGTCCCTGCCCTTCGCCGCGTCCGAGCCCTCTGCTCCCCCGCCCGGAGCCGGGGCCGCACCCGCGGCCTTCCCCGCGTCCGCCGTGGGCGCGACGATGCCCGAAGGCACGCGCCCCGAAGGCACGCGCCCTGGAGCGGGCGGCACCGGGAGCGAGGACCCGTGGCCCGAGCTGTTCGAGCGGTTCAGCCGTGAGCTCCTCGTCCTCGCCGAGCAGGTGCGCCCCGCCATGGACCACCTGGAACGCGAGGAGGAGGACCCCGACCGGCTCCAGGCGCTCTACGAGATCGACCACGGCATCACCCGGATGCGGCGCCGCGCGCAGGTCCTGCGGGTGCTGACCGGCCGGGACGACGAGGAGGCCTCCGGGCACGTCACCTCGCTGCTGGACATCGTGCGGATGGCCGAGTCCTCCATCGAGCAGTACACCTCGGTCGCGATCGTCAAGGTGGTCGAGCTCTCGGTGCTCGGCTACGCGGCCGAGGACCTGGCGTCCCTGGTCGCCGCGCTGCTGGACAACGCCACCCGCTACTCGCCCGCCAAGGCCACCGTCAGCGCGCACCTGCTCGACAGCGGCGCGGTCATGCTGCGGATCGAGGACACCGGCATCGGCATGGCCCCTGGACGGATCGAGGATCTCAACCGGACGCTCGCCGGGCCCGTCCCGGCGATGACCCCCGAGACCTCCCGGCACACCGGGTTCCCCACAGTGCACCGGCTGGCCCGCAGGCACGGCGTCGGCGTCCGCCTCGACAGCAGGCCGGCACGCCCCGGCGCCGCCGGCGGGACCATCGCGATGGTGACCGTCCCGGCCGCTCTCCTGTGCGAGGCCGAGACGCCCGCCCCCGCCCGCGCCGCCGGCCCCGCCGCCACCCGTCCGGTTTCCGGCAGGCCGGAGCCGCGGAGCGCCGCCGCGCCCGGCGGCGCGATGCCGCACCTGACCATGGCGCACCGCGCGGGACCCGCCCGGCCCGAGGCCCCCGAACCGACCGCCGCCGCGACTCCCGCCGCCAACGGGCTGCCCCGCAGGCAGCGCACGAGCCTGCGCCCGGTCAAGGAGCAGGACGCCCCCGCCGCCGCCGTCTCCCTGGCCGCCGCGCCCCCGGAGGGCCGCGGCGACCCCGCGTCCCCCGCGGGTTCCCAGGCCGCACCGGACCGGTCGTTCGCCGCCGACCTGGACGCCTTCACCACCGGCGCCCGGCGGCTTCCCGACCCGCACGCCGCTGACAACGACTCGGAAGGACGGCCGTGACCCAACCCCCTGGCAGTGCCCCCGGCAGCCCCGCCGGACCTGGCAGGCCGCAGGAGTTCGGCTGGCTGCTCAGCCAGTTCGCCTCCTCCACCCCCGGCGTGAAGTTCGCGCTGATCGTGTCGTCCGACGGGCTCGCGCTGGTCGAGTCCGGCACCCTGCCGGCCGACTTCGTCGACCCGATGGCCGCGCTGACCAGCGGCATGATCAGCCTCAGCAACAACATCGCGCGGCACGTCGGCGAGAGCGGCTGCGACCAGATCATGCTGAAGTTCGCCGCCGGGCACCTGCTGTTCATGAGCATCGGCACCCTGGCCGGCCTGGTCGTACTGGTCGGCGAGGGCGCCAACCTCGGTGCCGTCGCCCACCAGATGACCCAGTTCGTCGGCGGCGCCGGGCACGTGCTGACCCCGCAGATGCGCGACGACCTGCGCCAGATGACCGTGCGGGCGACGTCGTGACCGCCCGGACGGCGCCGTGACCGAGCCGGGAGGACGACCATGACGGCCAATCCCTGGGTGCGGCCCTACGTGCTGACCGGCGGCCGGACCCGCGGCCGGCGGCACCTGCTGGTGCACACCCTGGTGTCGGGGCGCGGCTACGACGCCGCGTTCGCCGCCCGCCTGCTGCCCGAGGCCAGGGCCCTGTACGACCGGGTCCACACCCACGGCGAGTCGGTCGCCGAACTGTCCGCCCACTGCGGAGTGTCGCTCGGGGTCACCCGCGTCCTGCTCGCCGACCTGGCCGCCGGCGACCGGGTCCTGATCGCCGCGGAGCACACCTCGCCGTACGACCCGCGCGTCCTGGAGAGAGTGATCGATGGTCTACGCGAGCTCGCCTGACCTGCCGCCGACCCGCCGCACCTCGGTCAAGCTCGTGGTCGCGGGCGGGTTCGGCGTCGGGAAGACCACCCTGGTGGAGGCCATCTCGGAGATTCCCGCGGTCAACACCGAGGCGTGGATGACGCAGGCCGCCAAGACGGTGGACCCTCTCGCCCCGGACGGCGGCGGGGGCGGGGACGGCAAGACCACCACCACGGTCGCGATGGACTTCGGCCGCGTCACCCTGGCCTCCGACCTGGTCCTCTACCTGTTCGGGACGCCCGGCCAGGATCGCTTCTGGCCCATGTGGGACGACCTGTGCCGCGGCGCCAGCGGCGCGCTGGTGCTGGTCGACACCCGCAGACTGGACGTGTCGTTCGCGGCGGTCAACTACTTCGAGAACGACTCCGACGTGCCCTTCACCGTCGCGGTGAACCTGTTCGAGGGGCGGCAGACCCATCCGCTGCCCGACATCAGGGACGCGCTCCAGCTCGACCCCGCCGTCCCGCTTACCACCTGCGACGCCCGCGACCGCGGCTCGGTCGTGGCGGCCCTCACCGGAACCCTGGGCCACACCCTGGACCGCACCGCCGGGTCCGGGGCACCCCGGATCCGGGGCGGGCCGGCCGCCGAGCCCGTCCACCCGATGACTCCGTCCACCCGATGAACCCGGGCGTCCCCCGGGCGAGGAGGAAGCAGTGCGAAGGATCCTGATCGTCGGCGCCGGGCAGGCCGGGCTCCAGCTCGCCCTGAGCCTCCAGTCCGCCGGCTACGACGTGACGGTCATGTCGGCGCGGACCCCCGAGGAGATCCGCGCCGGCCGGATCATGTCCACCCAGTGCATGTTCTGGCCGCAGCTCCAGCTGGAACGCGACCATGGCCTGAACCTGTGGGAGCACGAGGCCCCCGACATCGTCGCGCAGCGCGTCACCGTCGCCGCGCCGCCCGGCACCGCCGCGTTCCAGACGCTGGGCCGGTGGGACCAGTACGCGCAGTCGATCGACCAGCGCGTCAAGATGGCCGGCTGGCTGGAGCTGTTCGAGGAGCGCGGCGGCAACGCCGTCTACCACAGTGTAATGACCTCCGATCTGGAGGGCCTGTCCGCGCTGTACGACCTGACGATCATCGCGGCGGGCAAGGGCGAGCTGGTGGAGCTGTTCGACCGGGACGTGAGCCGGTCCCCCTACGACCGGCCGCAGCGGCACCTGTCGTGCATCTACCTGCACGGCATGACGCCCTGGCCGGGCCACCCCGAGCCGCATGTGCGGATCACCGCGACCCCCGGTGTCGGCGAGCTGTTCTTCATGCCCGGCTACACCCTCACCGGTCCCTGCGACATCCTGCTCTGGGAGGCGGTGCCCGGCGGCCCCTTCGACTGCTGGTCGGACCGGCCGGACCCCGCCGGTCATCTTGACCGGACCCTGGACCTGCTGCGCCAGTACGTGCCCTGGGAGCACGAGCGCGTCGTCGGCGCCGAGCCGACCGACGCCCGCTCCACGCTGTACGGGGGCTACGCCCCCGTCGTCCGCCATCCGGTCGGCCGGCTGTCGGCGTCCGCGTCGGTCCTCGGCATGGCCGATGTGGTGGTGGCCAATGATCCGGTGACCGGGCAGGGTTCCAACAACGCGGCGCGCTGCGCCGAGGTGTACCTTCGCGAGATCCTCGGCCACGGTGACCGGCCCTTCGACGACGCCTGGATGCAGCGGACCTTCGACGCCTACTGGGACTACGCCCGGCACCCCACCGCCTACACCAACATGATGCTCGGCCCGCTGCCCGACCATGTCCAGAAGGTCCTGGCCACCGCGGCGCAGAACGAGACGGTCGCGCACCGGTTCGCCCACGGGTACGCCAACCCGGCCGATTTCGAGAACTGGCTCATGGACCCCGAGCGGGCCGAGGCCTATCTCGCCTCGGTCACCACCGGCTGAACCACCGAGTGAACCACCGCCCGCATCCCCCGGCCGGCGCCGGACCCCGGCGCCGGCCGGTCAGCGGGACGGGGACGCGGGCCGCCAGTGGGAGGGACGGGCCAGCGCCGCCGGGAGCGTGGTGGCGGCGTCGCCCCGGGCCGCGTTGAGCTGCGCCTGGGTGAGGAAGATGCTGCCGGTCAGGTCGGCGCCGCCAAGGTCGGCGTCGCGCAGGTCGGCGCCGATGAGGTCGGCCGTCCTCAGGTCGGCGCCCCGCAGGTCCGCCGCGATGAGGCAGGCCCCGCGCAGGTTGGCGCCCCGCAGGTCGGCGTGCCTGAGGTCGGCGCCGAGAAGGTCGGCGCCCCGCCTGTTCCTCCTCCGGCCCGCGCCCCGGTCCCGGGCTCCCGCCCGTGCCAGTTCGCTGGCCCGCAGCAGCAGGACGTTGACCTCGTCCCGGTGCGCGGCCACGTCCAGGGCGGTGAGCTCTTGGGCGGTGCCGAGCGTGAGGCGCTCGGTCCGCTCCCGCGCCGCGCGCAGCCCCTCGTGGACGGGACGGGCCGCCGGCAGCGCCAGCGCCTCGGTCAGGTACCAGAGCAGCTCGTGGAGCTGCCGCATGACGGGGAACACGCCGAACATCGAGGGCGCCGAGTCCGGGGCGCGGCGCCAGTCGCGTCCCCCGAAGGTGATCTGGGAGACCTTCTGCCCGGCGCCGAAGCAGTCGAAGACCGTGCAGCCCGCGAAGCCCTCCCGCCGCAGCCGGGAGTGGATGCCGCAGCCGAAGTCGTCGCGCAGGTTGCGGCACGGCTCGCCCGCGTCCTTCCCGACCGCGAAGTCGGCCGAGGCCGCGAACGGCAGCGCGACGCAGCACAGCCCGAAGCAGCTGCCGCAGTCGGCCTCGAGGCCGGAACGGTCCCCGGCGCTGGCCGGGCCTGGGTGGGGCACGTGCACGGCCGCCTTTCGCTGGCCTGACCTGGACTGGCCCATTCTCCCAGTCCGCGGCGGGTGCGGGCTACGCCCCGCCGTGGTCCTCCGGCTCGGCGGCGAGCTGCGCGGCGGTCATCAGGCCCCGGGTCTGGAGCAGCAGCAGGATCGACAGGAGGCGGCCGGACTTCACGCGCCCGCCATGGCGGCCGGTGCCTCGCCAGGCCCGCCCGCGCCCTTCGGTTCGCCCGGTTCGTTCGCGCCGTTCGGGCCGGTGAGGTAGTGGTGCAGGTGGCAGGAGCCCTCGAGCATCGCTCTCGCGCGCTCGGCCAGCCCGGCCCGGCGCTGGGCGATGGCCTCGCGCAGCGCGTCGCTGCCGCCCGTGCGGCGCAGGCCCTCCAGGACGGGACGGATCTCCTCCAGCGGGTAGCGGCCCTGGCGGAGCATGCTGACCATCCGGGCGTCCCGCACGTCGGACGCGCCGTAGCGGCGGTACCCGGTGCCCGGATCGCGCCTGGGGACCAGCAGGCCGGTGGACTCCCACACCCGCAGGGCGGACGTGCGGACGCCGAGATGCGCGGCGACCTCCCCGATGCGCAGCCCCGAACGCGGCAGGACCAAGGCGTCGGGGGGACGCTCCGCCACCGCCTCGAGCGCCTCGCCCGCCGCCTCCAGCGACAGCCGCTGCTCGTGCAGCGCCGCGTGCCCGGCGTCCACCAGGGCCAGCGCCCCGGGAAGGTCCCCGGCGTGGACGGCCCGCATGATCGCCTGGGCGTCGCGCGGGCCGTACCCGCGCACGAGCGTGCGGTGGGCGGCCAGGGCCCGGCGGTGTCGCTCCTGGAACCTGCGGTGGCCTGAGGGAATCCGCTCCGCCGGGGGCAGGATCCCCGCGTCCTCGTAGTTGCGGATCTGCTGGGTGGACACGCCCGCCCAGCGGGCCAGGTCGATGGGGCGAAGCCCCGCCGCCGCGCCGTCCACGGTTCACCGTCCTCCGCGTCTGGCTTCACGGTCGAGTTTAAGATTATCGCGCATATCCCCAGCACCGACCGCCGATAGTCCGCACAAAGTCTCAATGAGCTACTTCAATGAAATACTTGAAGGTATGGCCGTCGCCGACAGCGCCGGCCGGCCGGACGTGCGTGCTCGGCGCCGACCCGGGCCACGGCGACGAGGCCTGGCGCGCGCGACCTGACCGCCCGCCGGGACGGGGACGCGGCCGCACAGCGCTCGACCTGACACCCCCCGTACCGCCCCATCAGACGACCGTCCCACCGGACAGAGGAGTTCCGTGCTTTCCAGCCACCAGGCCGACACCGACACCGACGGGCCCGTGTCCCGTGCCGCCCGCGGAGGACCGGGCCACGCCCCCGCCGACGACCACGACCTCATCCAGGTCCGCGGTGCCCGGGAGAACAACCTGACCGGGGTCTCCCTCGACCTCCCCAAAAGACGCCTCACCGTCTTCACCGGCGTCTCCGGCTCGGGCAAGTCCTCCCTGGTCTTCGACACCATCGCGGCCGAGTCGCAGCGGCTGATCAACGAGACCTACACCGCGTTCGTGCAGAACTTCATGCCGAGCCTGGCCCGGCCCGACGTCGACTCGCTGCGCAACCTCAGCGCGGCGATCATCGTCGGCCAGGAGCGGATGGGCGCCAACGCCCGCTCCACCGTCGGTACCGCCACCGACGCCCACACCATGCTGCGCATCATGTTCAGCCGGATCGGCACCCCCCGCGTCGGCCCGCCCGGGGCCTTCAGCTTCAACCGCGCCGAGGGCATGTGCCCCGAATGCGAGGGCCTCGGCCGGATCTCCGACATCGACGCCAGGCAGCTCGTCGACACCGGCCGGTCGCTGAACGAGGGCGCCATCACCGCCCCCGGCTACGCGGTGGACTCCTGGCACTGGCAGCTGGTCGCGCACTCCGGCCTCCTGGACCCCGACCGCAAGTTGGAGGACTACACCCCGGCCGAGTGGGAGGACCTCCTGCACCGGCCCGCCACCAAGATCAAGATCGGGTCGAGCAACCTCACCTACGAGGGGCTGATCCCCAAGATCCGCCGGCTCTACCTGGCCAAGGACCGCGACACGATGCAGCCCCAGGCCCGCGCGTTCGCCGACCGCGCGATCACGCTCGCCACCTGCCCCGCCTGCGCCGGGTCCCGGCTGAACCCCGCCGCCCGCTCGGCCACCATCGAGGGCCGCGGCATCGCGGACTGCTCGGCCATGCAGATCAACGACCTGGCCCGGTTCGTCCGCGGCATCGACGACGCCTCGGTCGGGCCGATGCTGGAAACCCTCGGCGAGACGCTGGACTCCCTGGTCGGCGTCGGCCTCGGCTACCTCAGCCTCGACCGCGAGTCCTCCACGCTGTCGGGCGGCGAGGCCCAGCGCGTCCGGATGGTCCGGCACCTGGGCTCCAGCCTCACCGACGTCACCTACGTCTTCGACGAGCCCACCGCGGGCCTGCACCCCCACGACGTCCAGCGGATGAACGACCTGCTGCTGCGGCTGCGCGACAAGGGCAACACCGTCCTGGTCGTCGAGCACAAGCCCGAGACGATCGAGATCGCCGACCACGTCGTCGACCTCGGCCCCGGCGCCGGCGCCGCCGGCGGCCGGATCTGCTTCGCCGGCGACCTGGACGGCCTGCGCGCCTCCGGCACCCTCACCGGCCGCTACCTCGGCCACCGCATCGCCCCCCGCGCGAAGGTCCGCGTCCCCACCGGACAGCTGCCGATCAGGGGCGCCTCCCTGCACAACCTGCGGGACGTGAGCGTCGACATCCCCCTCGGCGTCCTCACCGTCGTCACCGGCGTCGCCGGATCGGGAAAGAGCTCCCTGATCCACGGCGCGCTGCCCCGGCGGGACGGCGTGGTCGTCGCCGACCAGTCGGCGATCCGCGGCTCCCGCCGCAGCAACCCGGCCACCTACACCAAGCTCCTGGACCCGATCCGGACCGCGTTCGCCAAGGCCAACGGCGTCAGGCCCGCCCTGTTCAGCGCCAACTCCGAGGGCGCCTGCCCCGCCTGCAAGGGCATCGGCCTGATCTACACCGACCTCGCCATGATGGCCGAGGTCGCCTCCCCCTGCGAGGAGTGCGAGGGCAGGCGGTTCACCCCCCAGGTGCTGTCCTACCGGCTGCGCGGCCGCAATATCGGCGAGGTCCTGGCCATGCCGGTCACCGAGGCCCGCGCGTTCTTCACCACCGGTCAGGCCCGGGTGATCCTGGACCGCCTCGCCGCCGTGGGCCTGGGCTACCTCGTCCTCGGCCAGCCGCTCAGCACCCTGTCGGGCGGCGAGCGGCAACGCCTCAAGCTCGCCATCCACATGGCGCGGAACGGCACCACCTACGTCCTGGACGAGCCGACCACCGGCCTGCACCTCGCCGACGTCGACCAGCTCCTGGCCCTGCTGGATCGCCTCGTCGACGACGGCAACACCGTCATCGTCGTCGAGCACCACCAGGCCGTGATGGCGCACGCCGACTGGATCATCGACCTCGGCCCCGGAGCCGGCCACGACGGCGGCCGGATCGTCTTCACCGGAACCCCCGCCGACCTGATCGACACCGGCACGTCCCTCACCGCCCGCCACCTGCGCGACTACACCGGCCACCCGCAGGACCACCCGCAGGACCGCCGGTGATCCCACCCCCCATCCGGCGCCGCCGGGATGATTGATCTACTTTTGCACCGACTCAACGACATGAATAAGGGTGATGGCGTGCATCCGTTCCGCAAGGCCGTGGAGGACGGCGCCCCCGAGACCTTCGAGGGACTGCTCGCCGAGAACGTCGCGTTCACCAGCCCGGTGGCCTTCAAGCCCTATCCGGGCAGGGCGCTCACCGCCGCGATCCTGCGCGCCGCCTTCCGGGTGTTCGAGGACTTCCGCTACGTCCGCGAGATCGCGAGCCCGGACGGCCGCGACCACGCGCTGGTCTTCCAGGCCCGGGTCGGCGGCCGGGAGGTCACCGGCTGCGACTTCCTGCACACCGGCGACGACGGGCTGATCGACGACTTCATGGTCATGGTCCGGCCGCTGTCGGGCGCCAACGCCCTGGCCGAGGCCATGGGCGCGCAGTTCGAGCGGATCGAACGCGAGGCCTCCGGAGGCTGAGGCCGAAGGAGCCGAGGCCGAACCCGCCGCATCCGCCGCGCCCGGCACCGCCCGCGCCGGCCCCGGAACCCGGCGCGGGCGGCGGACGTCACAGGCCGAGCCGCCGGGCCGCCAGCGCGGTCCCCTCGATCCGCGCCCTGATCTTGGCGAACGCGACCTCGCGGGAGGTGGAGGTGTCGTCGGCGAACGGGGAGAAACCGCAGTCGTCGCCGGTCCCCAGCCGGTCGGCCGGCAGGTGCCGGGCCGCCGCCAGCACCCGGTCGCTCACCTGCTCGGGCGTCTCGACCCGCGGGTCGATCGGGTCGATGACGCCGACGAAGATCAGCGCGTCCTCGGGCAGCCGGTCGGCGATGGCGGCCAGCACCTTGTCGGGCTCGGCCTCGCTCGCGAGCTGGACGTAGAAGCGGCCCGCCTTGAGCTGGAACAGCTTGGGCAGCAGCCCGGCGTAGTCGACGTCCAGGCTGTGCGTGGAGTCCAGGTCGCCGCCCGGGCAGGTGTGCACCCCGATCCGGGCCCGCTCGGACTCGGAGAACCGCTCCAGCACCCGGTTGTTGAGCGCGATGAACTCGTCCAGGACGCCGCCGCTCGGGTCGAGCTTCAGCGACAGCCGCCCCTCGGTGAAGTCGAGCTGCACGACGTGCGCGCCGGCGTCCAGCAGCCCCCGGATGTCGGCCTCCGCCTCATCGGCCAGGTCGTCGAGGAACGCCTCGCGCGGATAGCCGTCGATGCCCGCCGCCGGGTACAGCAGGCTCAGCGCGGACGGCGCGATCACGGCCTGCTTGACCGGGACGGTCGCGTGCCGCTGCGCGGCCTTCAGATACCCCTCGGCCCGGACCTGGTACCGGAACGGCGCGGCGGTGAGCTGCGGCAGCTCCCGCTGGTGGCCGTCGGCGAACGGGATGGCGACGCCGCCGGGGGCCAGCCCCGCCAGACCCGCGATCGGATAGGAGACGAAGCTCGGCTTGGACTGCTCCCCGTCGGTGACGACCGGCGAGCCGATCTCCTCCAGGCGGCCGATGGTGTCGCGGACGGCCTCGTCCTGTGCGGCGGCGAGCGCCGCGTCGCCGATCCCGCCCGCCTCGTGCGCGGCCATCGCGGCCAGCAGCGAGGCGGGACGGGGGATGCTGCCGATCTGCTCTGTGGGCATGGTCATACCCACAGACAGTAGATAACGCATCGCGACTCATCAATCGCTGTAGGTGAATCCCGGAGTCTTTCCGCCGAGCGGACCGGAACCGGTCAGGACGGCGGCGGACACCGGCCGCCGGCGTCCCCGAGGGGCCGCCACCCGGCACACTGCGCCTTCGCGACTCCGTCCCCGCCCGAGATCCCCGGCCTTCATCATCGCGGCCGTATTCGGATACCCCGTGCCCATCGGCGCGCCGACCGGATTCACGCGCCGCGGGCCGAGCATTTTCCTTCCGCGGCGCGGACGGTGCGGAGCCGCGCGGGAAATCGGCCGGGTGAAAGCACAGGATCAGGCCAAAGCACAACCAGACTTCGGTCACCAAGGGGTGCGGGACGGGCCACTGTCAATATCCACCGGAGGATCACCTACTATTGTTCGAACTGAGGAACAAACGAGAGGAAGGCAGCTCATGGCGCAGAAGGTTCAAGTCCTCCTGGTCGACGACCTGGACGGGGGCGAAGCCGTCGAAACCGTGTCGTTTTCGCTCGACGGACGGGCCTACGAGATCGACCTCAATAAGAAGAACGCGGCCAAACTACGCAAGGCCATCGCGCCGTTCCTGGAGAACGCCCGCAAAGCCCGCCCCACCGGCCGGAAGTCGGCCGCCCGCGCCGCCGGCAGCCGGGAGCGCAGCAGCGAGATCCGCGAGTGGGCCAGATCGGCCGGCGTCAAGGTCAACGAGCGCGGCCGCATCCCCGCCAATGTCATCGAGAAGTACGAGGCGGCCCACTGAGCGGACGGATCGACGCGAGCCGCCCGCGCCACGGGCCGCCGCACCGCCGCACCACAACCCGCCGCGCCACGCCCGCCGCACCGGCCTCTCACGCAGGGCCGCCAGGCCGGCGACCGGGCCGGAGCGGCGGCCCCAGAATGGCGCCGGCGTTCTCGGGAACCGGCGCGCGGCCGAAGGCGACCGCGCCCGGCCCGGCGCCGTCAACGTGAATCGGGCCCACCGGAGCGCGCCCGCCGCGGCGGGCGGATAGACGCACGGCCATGTACACCAGGAAGACCGATCCGGCCACCAGATAGCAGTTGGCCACCAGCGTCAGCAATCCATGAAATCCGTACTGGCGCGGGCCGCCGCCCTGAGGCGTCCACCACAGCGGGGCCAGGAGAAAGAGCAGATACCCGCACAGCGCGATGGCCCGGCCGCCATTTCGGACGAGCAGAATCAGCACGGGCACGATCCATACCCAGTGATGCGCCCAGGAGATCGGCGAGACCAGCAGACCGGTCACGCCCGCCACGGCCGCCGCACTCAGCCAGTCGCCCCTTTTGGCCCACCCTGCCGCCACCGCCAGCCCGAAGAACCCGATGGCGAGCGGCACCGGCTCGAACCAGCCGCCCACGTGCGCCACCCCGCCGGAGATCCGGGCGGCCGCGCCGTAAGGCGACTGGTTGCTGATGTAAGGGACGCCGACCCGCGAGGTGTCGTAAAAGGTGTGCAGCCAATAGAGCCGCGAGGCGTCCGGCGCGATGAGGAACGCGGCCGAGCCGCACAACACGAAGGTCACCCCGGCGGTCAACGCGGCCCTGGTGCGCCCGGCGATCAACAGCAGCATCACGAAAATGGCCGGCGTCAGTTTGATCGCCGCCGCGATCCCGATCCCGATTCCGGCGGGACGGCCGAGCGAGACGCGCCGGACGTCGACGAGCACCAGGGCCAGCAGGAACAGATTGACCTGCCCCAGGAACAGCGAATGCCACACCGGCTCCAGCAGCAGCCCCCCGGCCACGGCGGCGGCCACCGCGAGCCGTGAGGGGCGCCGGCCGGCCAGCTCCAGCGCGGCCGAGCAGGCCCAGGCGAACGCCCCGACCGACGCCAGCTGCCACACCACCCGGGCGACGCCGAGCGGCACCGCGGACACGGGCGCGAACAGCGCGGCCATGAAAGGCGTATTGGTGAACCAATGCGCCGCGAGCTGCTCGCTGTAGACGCGCGTGCCCTCGGTGATGGCGCCGCCGCCCAGCCAGTAGATGCGGAAGTCGAGCGAATCGTAGACGGCGGCGAACACCGCGACCCCCACGACCTCGACGAGCAGAGCCCCGCGAACGGCGGTCCTGATCCAACGCTTCACGGCACCGCTCCACACCCCGGGGATCCGACAGGACCGCCCACGGTGCCGGGGGACGCGCCCGGACGGCATCGGACCACCGGCCACATCCGGGGCCGCGCCGGGTAGCCCGCGGGCGTACGCCTCCGGGCTCATGCCCAGGTCAGGGACCGACCGTTACGATCAGGACATGTCCCCCACGACGCCTCCTCCGGCGCGGTCCCCGGAGTCGCCCGCCCGGGCCCGCGCGGGCGCGCGAACGGTCCTGGCCTGGTGCGGGGCCATCGCCTACCCCGCCGTCCTGTACCTCACGATGCAGGAGGCCAAGAACGGCGTCGGAATTCTGGAGACGGTCCCGGCGGCGGCCCTCACGGTCGTGGTCGCGACCCTGCTGCCGCGCCGTCCGCTGCCGGTCCTCGCGCTGCTGCTCACCGGCTGGACCGTCGCCCTGACGGCGATGCCCAACCCGGAGGTCGGCTACCTGGAGATGCTGGTCACCGACCTGGCCGTCGGCCTCATCGCGGCCGTCCACCCGCGCCGGTCCTCGATCATCGCCGCCGTGCTGACGCTCGCCGCCCAGCTCGGCGCCGCCACCCTGTTCACCGGGGCCTGGCCGTGGGAGGCCGGCAGGCCCGCCGCGGTGCTCGTCCTGGTGGCGATCGCCGCGGCCTGGACGGCGGGCAACTCGATCCGGGAGCGCCGCAAGCACGCCGAGGAGCTGGCCTCGCGGGCCGCGTCGCAGGCCGTCACCGCCGAACGGCTCCGGATCGCCCGCGAGCTCCACGACATGGTCGCGCACAGCATCGGCATCATCGCGATCCAGGCCGGGGTCGGCAGCCGCGTCATCGACACCCAGCCCGCCGAGGCGCGCGCCGCGCTGAGCGCCATCGAGGCCACCAGCCGGGACACGCTGTCGGGCCTGCGCCGGATGCTCGGCGCGCTGCGCCGCGCCGAGCCCGGCTCCGCGGCGCCGCTCGACCCAGCGCCGGGCCTGGCCGACCTCGACCGGCTGGCCGCGGCGACGATGGACGCCGGCGTCCGCGTGGACCTGCGATGGCACGGGGAGCGGCGCCCGCTGCCGCCCGACATCGACCTGTCGGCCTTCCGTGTCGTCCAGGAGGCGGTCACCAACGTGGTGCGCCATGCCGGCACCCGCCACTGCCAGGTGTCGATCGGCTTCCAGGACCAGGAGCTGTCGGTCGAGGTCGTCGACGACGGGCGCGGCCACACCGGCCACGGCGGCGGCCCGGGCACCGGGTACGGCCTGGTCGGGATGCGCGAACGGATCGGCCTGCTGAACGGCCGCCTCGCCGCCGGGCCGCGCCCCGAGGGCGGCTTCCGGGTGGAGGCGCGGCTCCCGGTGCCGGTGGAGGCCCGGTGACGGTCCGCGTCGTCCTGACCGACGACCAGCCCCTGATCCGCGCCGGTCTGCGGGTGCTCATCGCCGACACCTCCGACCTGGACATCGTCGGGGAGGCCGGCACCGGCGCCCAGGCGGTCCGGCTGGCCCGGGAGGTTCGGCCCGACGTCGTGGTCATGGACATCCGGATGCCCGGCATGGACGGCATCGAGGCCACCCGGATGATCATGGCGGATCCCGGCACGGTGCGCGTCCTGGTGCTCACCACCTTCGACGACGACGACTACGTGTACGCCGCGCTCCGGGCGGGCGCGAGCGGGTTCCTGGTCAAGGACATGGCGCTGGAGGACATCCTGTCGGCGATCCGCGTGGTCGCCGCCGGGGACGCACTGATCGCGCCGAGCGTCACCCGCCGCCTGATCGGCGAGTTCGCCGCGCGCCCCGAGCCGTCCCCGCCGAGCCGGTCGGTGGAGGGCGTCACCGAACGGGAGCGCGAGGTGCTGACCCTGGTCGGAGGCGGCATGTCCAACGCGGAGATCGCCGCCCACCTGTTCATCAGCATGGCCACCGCCAAGGCCCACGTGAGCCGCCTGCTCACCAAGCTCGACGCCCGCGACCGCGTCCACCTCGTCATCATCGCCTACGAGGCCGGTCTGGTCGCCCCGCCCCGATGACCGCGCGATAACCGATGGGCCGCCGCCGCGCGGCACGCTGGAGCGGCTCGACCAGAGCCCCGGCGACCTCTGCGGCTACCGGGACTGCGGGGCCGGCGTCCGATGATCGGTTGCGGACGGCGGGGGCGTGGGTGATCATGGGATCACGGTGCCGGGTCTTCCCGGCGGAGTGCAGGAGGCGCTGCTGGTGAACGCCGCATATGTGCGGCGCGCCTCGGCATGCGCGCCAGACGTCGTCCCCTTCGCTCCGCCCACCGGCTGAGCCTTCTCACGCGCGGTGGGCGCGTCCCCCATGGGAGACCACCGCGGTGTCCGAACGACCCTTCCCTCATCACGCCCTGCCCGGACCGGGCACGGACGGCCTCACCACGAACCACGCGACCACCGGCGACCCCGCCACCGACACCCCCGCCGGTTCTGGCGGCCGGCTCGCGCTGGTGCTGTCGACCCACCACCTGACCGTCTCGCTCGGGCTGTACACGGTGATGCCGGTGCTCGTGCTGGTGCTCAGCAGCCGGGCCGCGAGCGCCGCCGGGCCGGGGCTGTTCTGCTACACGGCCTCGGCCGGGCTGGGCGCCCTGCTGGTCAGCCGATGGCTGTCACGGCGGCGGTATCTGCCGGCGATGTTCGCGGGCACGGTGCTGGCCGCCGCCGGATTCGGCCTCCTGCCCTACGCCGCCGGCACGGCGGGCCTGCTGGCGCTGCTGCTGGTGGCCGGGCTCGGAATGAGCCTGCACTCGCTGCTGTCGCGCGTCCTGGTCGCCGAGACCGTCGCCGACGACATCGGCAGGCAGCGCGTCTACTCCACCCTGATGATCGCAATCAACGTCGCCGCCTCGGTCGGGCCGTTCCTGGCCATGCTGCTGTACCGGGGCGGCGACGCGCGGCCGCTGTTCACCGTCGTCGCCGGCTGCTACCTGCTGGCCGGAGCGGTCCTGCCCCTCGGCGTCCGCGCGGGACTGCGCACACCGGCCGCCACCACCCGATGGCCGATCGGCCGCAGCACGCTCCGCGCCGCCCTGCGCGAGGCGACCACGAGATCGACGGTGCTCACCACCCTGGCCGGCACCTTCATGTTCGCCCAGTTCGCCTCCGCCCTCGTCCTCCTGCTCGCCGACGAGATCGCCTCGCCGGCGGCGCGCGCGGCGTTCCTGGCCGCGCCCGCCGTCGGCGTCGTGCTGCTCCAGGCGCCCGCCACCGCGCTCATGACCAGGCTGATGAGCCGCGGGACTCCGCCGTACGCCTTCATCGGCGTGGCGTCCCTGGGCTTCGGCGGGACGGCGCTGCTGCTCGGCTCGGGCCTCCCCACCGTGTCCGCCATCGTCTTGGCGGTCGCCCTGTTCACACTCGCCGAACCGTTCTTCCACTCCACGGTCAGCACGGCCTTCGCCGGGCTGCCGCACGGATCCCGCCTGGAGACGTTCAATCTCCGCCAGGTCTGCTGGAGCACGGGCGAAGCCCTGGGCTCGCTGTGCGGCGGAACCGTCTACCTGCTCCTGCGCCATGGCGGCCACCAGCGGCTCTACTGGCTGGCGCTCGGCCTGGGCACGCTGATCACCATCGCCCCGGTCGTCGCAGGCGGCGCCCGGCACCGGCGACATCGGCAATCCCTCGATCTCCACTGACACACCGCGTCAGCGGACCCTCCCGACCTTTTCGACGGCACGTGGCCCTTCCGCCCGCGCTACACCGATGCCGCCGGATTCCGGCTGCACTGCGTGGACGAGGGGCCACGTGACGGCGCGGGCGTCATCGCGCTGCGGGGCCGGCGGACACCGTCCCCCCGCTGCCCTCCTCAGAGAGGCCGCTCAGCTCAGGGCAGCCGCAGGAGGCGGGTCGCGTTGCCGCCGAAGATCTGGCGGAGATCGCGCTCCGGCATGTTCATCTCGTGGCAGATCCGGAGCTGATCGGCGAGGTAGCGGTCGCAGTAGCCGCGCGGGAACCAGGACGAGTCGCTGCCGAAGACGATCCGGTCGGGCCCGATCGTCTCGTAGCAGCGGCGGAACAGGTCCTCCAGGGTGAGCCGGTAGGGCATCCAGCGGACCCACTGGTTGGAGCCCGAGGTGTCCACGCACACGTTGGGGCAGGCCCAGCACAGGAACAGCGCCTGCTGCACGTGCTGCACGCCGAAGTGCGGGATCACGAACGTGACGCCCGGATGGCGCTTGGCCACCGGCTCCAGCCAGGCCGGCTCGATCCGCGCGTTGTGCGCGATCCCGCCGCTGGACCCGCAGTGCCCGAAGTGGATCAGGACGGGGATGTCGTACCGGGCGGCGACCCGCCAGACCGGGTCCGCCGCCGGGTCGTCGATCCGGTGCGGCAGCAGCGGGGCGAACAGCTTGAGGCCGCGCAGCCCGAGCTCGGTGACCGCGTGCTCCAGGCGCGCGGCGGCGTCCGGGGCGGTCAGGTCCGTCAGGTTGGCCATCCCCGAGAACCGGCCCGGGGCCCTGGCCACGAGCCGCGCGACGTTCTCGTCGCCGCAGCCGGTGACGAACGCGGCGTGCTCGATGCGGTGGCGGTCGAGCTCGGCGAGCCACAGGTCGGCCTCGGCCTCCCAGCCGCGTCCGGCACCGGGCCCGGACTCGGGGTCGGGAAAGCCCCAGGCCCGCCGCCAGCGCCGCGACTGCTCGGCGACCTGCTCGCGCCGCCGCGCCTCGGCCCGCTCGTCGTGGTCGGCGCAGCCGAACTGGCCCCCGGCCAGGTCGCGGGTGGCCGGGTCGTGCTCCATGCGGAAGTGCAGGTGGAAGTCGACGACGGGGATGTCGCGCGGTGCCGTGGTCACTGTGCCCCCTCGAGCACGTCGCCCGGGGTGAAGGCCCGGTCGTCGGAGGGTCTGCTGATCACGGTGGCGGCGACGCGGGTCCCGTACTCCACCGCGTCCGCGGCGTCGGCGCCGCCCGCCAGGCGGTGCAGCAACCCGGCGTTGAAGGCGTCGCCCGCCCCCGTCGAGTCGCGCACGGCCACCTCGGGAGTGGCGTGCACGCTCAGCGGCGCGCCCGGGCGGGCGAGCAGCGCGCCGCGCGCCCCGCGCTTGACGACCACGGTGGCCCCGGTGCCGTCGGCGATCTCCTGCGCGCCCGCCTCGGCCGACGCCGCGCCGGTGAGCGCCAGGATCTCGTCCTCGTTGGGCAGGAACACGTCCACGCCGCCGAGCACGGCGACGACCTCCGCGCGGGTGGACGCGGGCCAGCCGCCGGGATCCCATCCGGTGTCGAGCGCGGTGCGGGCCCCGGCCGCCTTGGCGCGCGCGAACAGGTCCCTGGCCGGGTCCCCCTGGACGGCCGGCAGCAGGAAGTAGCCCGACAGGAGCAGGAACTCCGCCGGCAGTGCCTCCTCGGGGACCGAACCGGCGTCCAGCACGGCCATCGCGCCGAGCGCCGACAGGAACGCGCGGTCGCGTCCGGGCGCCTCCACCGCGACCGTCACCCCGGTGGGCCGGTCCGGGACCCGCGTGAGGTGGGTGCGCAGGCCGGGGATGTCGAGCTGCCGGCGCAGCAGGTGCGCGGTGTCGTCGTCCCCGACCAGCCCGGTCAGCACCGTCTCCCGGCCGAGCCTGGCCAGGGTGATCGCGGTGTTGGCCGCCGAGCCGCCCGCGCGCAGCACGACGGGCGGGACGATCCGCTCGGTGCCGGGCGGGGGCAGCTCGGCCACCCCGGAGACCAGGACGTCCAGGTTCACGTTGCCGACCACGGTGATCCGGGCCGGCCCGGCTACGGCACCGCTCACCGGTCGCTCGCGGCGAGACGTTCGTCGACGGCGTCGCGCAGGGCGTCCTCGGCGCGGCGCAGCGCGCCGCGCCGCTCGGCGAACTCGCCGGTCAGCGCCTCGGCCGCCGCGGTCACGCCCGCGGCGGTGCGGCGCACCGCGTCGCGTCCGGGACCGCCCGTCTGGGGGCGGTCCAGCACCCGCTCGGGCCGCAGCCCGGCCTCCAGCGCGGCCCGGACGACCGCGCGGTCGGCGGTGCCGAGCCCGGCGCCCGCGATCGCCGACGCGACCAGGTCCTCGGTCCACTCCGCGGGGGGCGCCTGGCGGACCAGCGCGCCGACCACCGAGTGCGCGCCGCGCCAGGGGACGCCCGCGCCGGCGAGGGCCTCGGCGATCGCGGTGGTGGTGGCGCCGGTGGCGACCACCTGGTCCGGCGCCGGCGGCTCCAGCGGCGTGATCTCGCCGAGCAGGCCGCGCATCAGGGTGAGGAAGCGCAGTGCGCGGTCACCGCCGCGCCACAGGTGCTGCTGGACGTCGGTGGTGGCGTTGTTGGAGTCCTCGTACCAGGCGGCGCCGACGTTGTTGAGCGTGGCGGCCATGTCGGCGGCGGCGGCGCCGGCCATCGACCACATGTGCTCCAGCACCACCGGGTTCTTCTTCTGCGGCATGATGCTGGACCCTTGGCAGTAGGCGTCGGGGGTGGCGATCCAGCGCCAGGTCATCCAGTCCAGCAGGGTGCGGGCCATCCGCGCGCCGGTGGCCAGCGCGCGGGCCTGGATCGCGCCGGTGCGGACCAGGTGCTCGGCCCCGGCGACCGCCTCGTAGCTGGAGGTGAAGCTCTCGCGGAAGCCGAGCAGCCCGGTCAGCCGGTCGGCGGAGATCGGCAGGTCGGTGCCCGCGAACGCGCACGAGCCGAGCGGGTTGACGTTCAGCTCGTCGTAGACCGAGAGCATCTCCCGGGCCTGGCTGATCAGCGCCTCGCCGTAGCCGGCCAGGACGTGGCCGAGGCTGGTCGGCTGCGCGGGGCGGCGGTGGGTCTGCCCGGTGATCAGCACGTCAGCGTACCGGTCGGCCTGCGCGGCGGCGACGGCGGCGGCGCCGAGGGCCTGCTCGGCCTGGTCCAGGACGCCGTCGCGCAGCACCATCCGGAACACTCCGGCGTCCAGGTCGTTGCGGGATCTGGCGAGCTGGACGTCGAGCTCGGACGGCTCGATCCCGGCGGCGGCGGCCAGCCGCTGCTCGGTCAGGTAGTACACGTCCTCGACGCTGCCGTCGAAGGCGAGCGCGTCGTCGTCCTCGGCCAGCAGCGCGCGCAGGCCGCCGAGCAGGCGCCGGGCCCGTTCGGCCGGGAGCAGGCCCTGCTCGGCGAGCATGACGACGTGCGCCAGGCTCGCGTGCAGCATCGGCCGGTACAGCTGCGGCGCGGACTCTTCGAACGCCACCCGCAGGTGGTTCTGCCAGTACACGGAGAGGGGCATCGAGAACACTCTTTCCACGAATCGACGATTTGCACAGGGGGGTCGGCCGGTCAGCCCACCGTCAGGGCCGACGCCGCCGCGGATCCGCTGCCGGCCGGGCCGTCGCGGCGGGAGCGGCGGGAGCGGCCCCTGCGGGGGCCCTCCTCGAGCCGGCGGGAGGCGAACAGGACGAGCAGGATCAGCACGATCTGGAGGCCGCCGTAGGCCGCGGCGGTGCCGAACTCGGAGGCGTAGATCCGGTTGTAGATCTCCACCGACATCGGCACGACGCCGGGCGGGTAGATCACGACCGAGGCCACGTACTCGCCGACGCCGTCGACGAAGGCCAGCAGCGCGCCGGCCAGGACGCCGCGCAGCACCAGCGGGAACGTCACCGTGCGCAGCACCCGCAGCGGCCCGGCGCCCAGGTTGCGGGCGGCCTCCTCCAGCGACGGGTCGAGCTGGTCGAGGGAGGCCCCGGTGGACCGGAACACCAGCGGGACGAACCGGACGAAGTAGGCGACCGGCAGGATCCACAGCGTCCCGACCAGGGTGAGCCCCAGGTTGGAGGCGCCCGGCTCGTTGAACGCGGTGACCAGGTTGACGCCGATCACGGTGCCGGGCAGCGCCCAGGGCAGCATGATGACCACGTCCATCGTCCACCGTCCGGGCAGCTTCCACCGGGCCACCACCCAGGCCGCCGCCGCGCCGACCAGGACCGCCGCCGCGGTGGCGAGCAGGCTGGCCTGCACGCTGACCGAGACCGGCAGCAGGCTGCTCGGCTCGGTGAAGATCTGAAGGTAGTTGTCCAGCGTGTACGAGGGCGGCAGGATCTGGGTGGTCCACGCGCCGTCCGCCGAGAACGACACCAGCACGATCACCAGGACGGGCGCCATCAGCACCACCGTGAGCAGCAGGCTGCCCAGCCCCGCGGCGGCCCGCGCGGGTCCCGACGACGGCCCGCGCCGCACCGCCGCGGCCCCCTTCGACAGGCTCCGGTGCACCCGCCGGTTCTGGTACCAGCGCATCCCCACCAGGAACACGATGGACACCACCGACAGCCCGGTCGCCTGCGTCGCGGCCAGCTCGGCGTTGCCGGACGTGCGCGCCGAGACGATCTCCATCGTCAGCGTCTGCACGTTGAACAACTGCGGCGCGGTGAAGGAGGCCATCGACATCATGAAGGTGAGCAGCGCGCCCGACACCAGCGCCGGGGTGAGCATCGGCAGCAGCACCGTCCGCCACACCCGGAACCGTCCCGCGCCGAGGTTGGTCGCGGCCTCCTCCAGCGAGACGTCCTGCCCGGCCAGGGACGCCGACACCGACAGGTAGAAGTAGGGGTACATGGTGAAGGCGTGCACCAGGACCACCCCGGCCACACCGCCGACCGACACCGCGCCCGGGTTCAGCCCGGTGACCGCGTGCAGGGCCCGCGGCACGATCCCGGTCTCGCTGTAGAGCAGCACGAACGACACCGCGCCGATCAGCGGCGGCAGCGCCATCGGCAGCACCGCGAACACCGAGAGCGCGCGCCGTCCGGGGAACTCGAACCGGTTCAGCAGGACGGCCAGCAGCGTGCCGAGGAGGCCGCAGAACAGCACCGACGCCAGCGAGGTGCCGATCGACAGCAGCAGCGCGTGCGCGCCCGACCCCGACAGCAGCGCCCGGTAGTTGGCCGCGAACCCCGCGCCGCCGGCGGAGGTGCGCGCGGTGGCCAGCATCGGGATGAGGACGAAGAACACCAGGATCGCGATGACCGGCAGCGCCAGCACGTACACGAACCTGTCGGAGTCGCGGGAGGGCAGCCGGCGGCGGGCCCGGCCGCCGGTGTCGGGCGGCGCGGTGGTGAGGGTGCCGGTACTCATCGGCGCACCAGCCATGCGTGCCCGGGGTCCACCCGCAGGCCGACGGTGTCGCCGGGCCGGGGAAGTTCGGCCGAGTCCGGCGCGGTGACCGAGAGCTCGAGGTCGCCGCAGGCCACGTCGAACTGGCTGCTGGCGCCGGTGAACTCGGCCGCGGTGACGACCGCGTCCAGCGTCCCGGTGCCCGGCGCGGTCAGCCGCAGGTTCTCCGGCCGGACCGACACCGCGACCCGGTCCCCCGCGGCGACCGCCAGGTCCGCCGGGCGGGCGGCCTCGACCCGGCCGCCGCTCGCCAGCTCGACCACCGCGCCGTCCGGCGAGCTCGCCACGACCTCGGCGTCCAGCACGTTGCTGCTGCCGATGAACCGGGCGACGAACGCGGTGGCGGGACGGTGGTAGATCTCGCGCGGGGTGCCGACCTGATGCAGGCGGCCGGCGTCCAGCACCGCGATCCGGTCGCTCATCGCCATCGCCTCGGCCTGGTCGTGGGTGACGTAGACGCTGGTGATGCCCGCCTCGCGCTGGGCCCGGCGGATCTCGGTCCGGGTCTCCTCGCGCAGCTTGGCGTCCAGGTTGGACAGCGGCTCGTCCAGCAGCAGCACCTCCGGGGAGATCACCAGGGCGCGGGCCAGCGCGACCCGCTGCTGCTGGCCGCCGGAGAGCCGGTCGATGGGCCGGTCGGCGAGGGCGCCGAGCCCGACCGACTCCAGGGCCCGCTCGACCCGCCGCGTCCGCTCGGGCTTGGGCACCTTGCGGGTGACCAGCCCGTACGCCACGTTCTGCGCGACGTTGAGATGGGGGAACAGCGCGTAGTTCTGGAACACCATGCCGGTGCCGCGCTTGTTCGGCGGGGTGGAGGTGACCTCGCGTTCGCCGAACAGGATGCGGCCGGTGGTGGGGGCGACGAACCCGGCGATCATGCGCAGGGTGGTCGACTTGCCGCAGCCGGACGGCCCCAGCAGGGTGAAGAACTCACCGGAGCCGATGGTCACGTCGATGTCGTTGACCACGAACTCGTTCGTGCCGTAGCGCTTGCCGACGCGGTCGAGCCGGACGGGGATCATGGGTGCCTCACTTAGACGCTCGCGGTGCTCGGGGAGCGCGGACGGAACGAGGGGTGGCACGTTCCAGGGGGCGGCGCGGCGCCCCCTGGAACGTGCGGTCAGCGCGGGCCGGTCAGCCCTTGTTCTTGATGGCCGAGCCCCAGTGGGTGATCCACTCGTTCTCCTTGGCGGCGGCCGCGTCCCAGTCGACCTTCATCTCGGTCAGCTTCAGCGGCGCCAGCCAGCTCGGCGGGGCGTCCATCTTCACGGTCGGGATCTGGAACCACTCCTCGGCCAGCTTCTTCTGCTGCTCCTGGCCGAGCAGGAAGGTCAGGAACGCGTCGGCGCCCGCGGAGTTGGGGCCCTTGGCGATCTTGGCGACGCCGTCCAGCAGCTGCGGGACGCCCGAAGCCGGGGAGACGACGGCGAAGGGGGCCTTGCTGTTCTTGCGCTGGAGCAGCACGTCCTGGAGGTTCCACACCGACACCGGCGCCTCCTGCCGCTGCATGCGCAGGTAGAGGTCGGTGGGGTTGGCCGCGTAGACCTTGGTGTTGGCGTCCAGCTTGCGCAGCCAGTCGTAGCCGGCGGCCGGGTCGCCGTCCTTGCCCTTGCGGGAGATCATCGCCGAGTAGATGCTGCGCATGGTGCCGGACGCGGCCACGTCCCGCACGATGATCTTGTTCTTGTAGGCCGGCTTCACCAGGTCGTCCCAGTCCTTGGGGGCCTGGTCGGGCTTGAGCATCTTGTCGTTGTAGAAGATGACCTCGTTGAGCAGCATCTCGGCCACCCAGCGGCCCTGCGCGTCGCGGTACTTCTCGGGGATGCTGGTCTTGACCGCCTCCGGCACGGGCGCGAGCAGCCCCGCGCCGGCCGACTGGACGAACTGCTGCTGCGTGCCGCCCCACCAGATGTCGGCCTGCGGGCGGCCCTTCTCCGCCGACACCCGCTCGGCGGCCTCCTGCGCGCCCAGCGTGAGCAGCCGGACCTTGCCCTTGTAGTCGGGGTTGGCGGCCTCGAAGGCGTCCACGACGTTCTGGGCCAGGCCCTTGTCCCGGGCGGTGTAAATGGTCAGGTTGGACTCGTCCGAGGCGCTGATACCGCACCCGGCGGTGACACCGGCGAGCGCGAAGGCGCTCGCGACGAGCAGGACGATCTTGCGCATGCTGCTACTCCTTCAGGGGGTCGGCCGGGTTGCGACCACGGCCGACGATGAAACCGCGGGCGACACCGCGCCCACATGCAGGGCACGGGCCCCGAGCTCGGCGAACATCACTTCTGGGGCGGACGGCGCGGACGCGGCGACCAGCGCGCGCAGCTCGGCGAGCCCCGGTTCGCCGAGCCGCACCGCCGCGCCCGCGTACACCACCCGCGCGGGGTTGACCACGCACGAGCAGACGATCGCCGCATACGCCCACGCCTCGATGACCGAGCGCCGCAGCGTGGCGACCTCCGGCTCGCCGGCGCGGCGGGCCAGCTCGCCGACCGGGTCGGCGGGCGCCGGCCCGTCCGGCCCGGCCAGCGCGGCGGCGATGCCTGGCACGCTCCAGCGCTGCTCGAACCGGCCGCGCCCGCCCTCGTGCGGCTCCGGCGGCGGCCCGGCGGGCAGGAAGCCGATCTCCCCGGCGAACCCGGCCGCGCCCCGGCACAGCGCCCCGCCGGTGACCAGCGCGGCGCCGACGCCGTACCCGACGTAGATGAGCACGAGGTCGTCCACGTCGGCGGCGGCCCCCTGCTCGCGCTCGCCGAGCGCGACCAGGTTGACGTCGTTCTCGGTCCGCACCGGCAGCCCGACTCGGTCGGCCAGCGTGCTGGTGAGCGAGTCGTCGCCGAGCGCCCGCAGGACGGGCGACAGGGTCACCGCGCCCTCGACCGTGGCCACCCCGGGCACCGAGAAGACCACCCGGCCCGGGACCGGCCCGGTCGATCCCGCGACCGCCTCGCCGATGAGGGCGACCAGCCCGGTGAACGGGTCGGCCGCGTCGATCCGCCGAGTGTGCTCGCCGTAGGGCTCTCCGGCCAGGTCCACCACCGCGGCGCGGGCCTGGTCGCCTTCCAGCGACACCACGACGAGCGTTTCGGCGGCCGGATTGAAGGCGAGCAGGCGGGGCCTGCGGCCTCCGGAGGAGTCTCCGGTGCCGACCTGGAGGACGTGGCCGCTGCCCATCAGATCGCGCACGATCTCGGTGAGCGAGGACGGCCGGTACCCGGTGAGATCGGCCAGGCCGGTGCGCGACACGGGGCCGTGCTCGCGCAGCGCGGCGAGCACGGCGTCGGTGCGGATCCGGCGCAGCGCCTCGTTCCCGGTCGGGGCAGAACGTCCCGTTGTGTCAGGCATGGCGTACTTTATACGGCATCCGAAGTAACTTTGTGAAGGTGTCAGGCCGAGGAATTCCACCGGTCCGGCGGATGAAGGGGCACGCACCGAACGGTGTGACGCCTAGAGCCGGGTCCAGCGGACGCGGAGGCCGGCGCCCCGCGGTCGCCAAGGCGCTGGACGGGGCGGCCGACGCGGCGTCACCCCGGCCTCCGGCAACCGCGTCGAGGACGGCTACCGATCATCTAGACAACGGCGTCATGGACGGCGCGCACGTCACCTTCGAGGCCGGGCGGGCGGGCCGAAGCGCACCGGGACGCCGGGCGAGTACAGCACGCTCACCGGTGCGCCCACCGGCTCCGGCAGGCCCGCCGCCGACACCAGGTCCTCGTCGCACTCGATCAGCTCGGCCCGGTGCAGGGGCCAGCGCGGATGGTCGTTCGGCAGGTACATCGACCGTCCGAACGAGGCGTTGTGCATCCCCCACCGGGCGGTGAGGAAGTGCTCCAGCTCGCTCGGCTCCTCCAGCGGCCCGCCCACCCGCACGGTGATCCGGCTGTGCGCACCGCGCGGACCCGGCCAGCGCCTCGAGCTGGTGTAGCCGATGGTGTCGCCATCGCGGCGGACGGACATGCGGGACCACAGATAGGGCAGCCGGAAACCGACCCGCGCCATGATCACGGGAATCAGCCGGGAGGCGTCCAGCGAACGGAAGACCACGCCGCGCCGCCCGTGCCCGTCCACCGAGTAGAGGCGGACGTTGGTCTCGGGGAACGTGCCGAGATACGGCACCCCGGGAAGGCGGAACCACCCCACGCGGTGCATCCGGAACGCGACCAGGCCGACGTAGGTGACGCCGCCTAGCGTGTCGGGCGCCGTCCCGGCCGGCAGCAGCCCCGCCACGTCCGCGGGGTCAACGACCCAATGGACGAAGGCCAGATCGAGCCAGGACTGGGTGAGCAGCGGACTGGTGATCGGCACCGGGGGGTCGGCGGTGATCGGCTCCGGAACCGGCGGAACGGTGGGCATCGCGCCAGCATCGCAGAAGGCCGCGGACTCGGTCTGCCATCATCGTCCGGTGACCGATCAACGGCGCAGGGAACCGTCCAAGACCGCCGGCGACCGTGCGTCACTGACGGCGTTCCTCGATTACCAGCGCGCGACCCTCGCCTGGAAATGCGAGGGCCTGACGGACGGACAACTCAAGCGAAAGGCGATTCCGGCCTCGGACCTCTCCCTCCTCGGCCTCGTACGGCACGCGGCCGAGGTCGAGCGCGCCTGGTTCCGTCTCGCGGTCAAAGGCGAGCACGCCCCGCCCCTTTGGCCGCGAGCCGAGGGCGAGCTCGCCGAGTTCCAGGTCGAGGACGCCGAGGTGGACGAGGCGTTCGCGCTCTGGCACACGGAATGCGACCGTTCCCGCGCCACCGCGGACACGATCGCCTCCCTGGACGACACGGTGGATTTTCGAGGCGAATCCATCTCGCTCCGCTACGTCCTCACCCACATGATCGAGGAATACGCGCGACACAACGGCCACGCCGACCTCCTGCGCGAGACCATCGACGGTGCAGTGGGCGAGTGACCCGCCGCCGGGACTGTTCTGTCGGTCCCGGGCGGCAAGCTGGGGCGTCGAGCTTCGAGACCACAGGGGAGTCCATGGCGAACTGGCGTGAGGTATCCGATTCGGCACCGGAGTTCGCCGCCCGGATCCGGGCGGCGTTCGAGGTGAACAAGCACAAGACCATCGCGACGCTCCGCAAGGACGGCTCGCCGCGCGTCAGCGGCATCGAGGCCTACTTCGTCGGCGACGACCTGTGGTTCGGATCGATGCCCGGCGCCCTGAAGGGCCGGGACCTGCTGCGTGATCCGCGGTTCGCGCTCCACGGCCCCCCGGTCATTCTCGGCGACGCCGGTGCGGCGCCCGGTGACGCCAAGCTGTCCGGCCGCGCCGTCGCGGTCACCGACCGCGACCAGATCGCGCCGATGCTGACCGCGCGGGGACTCGACCCCGCCGCCTTCGGCGAGTCGCACTTCTTCAAGACCGACATCCGCGAGGCCGTGCTGACGCGGATCGAGGGGGCCGTCATGGCCATCGACCTGTGGCGGCCGGGCCGGGAACTGCACCACTTCACGCGCGCGTAGCGACCGCTACTCCCCCGGCACGGGCGGCTCCTCGATCGGGAACAGGATCGGGCTGATCAGGTGCCGGGTGCGGTGCGGCGAGGGCTCGTTCGCCAGCCGGGGCGCGATCGCGCCCCGCATCTCGGAGATCATCTCGGCGAGCTCGTCCGGGCTGAGCCAGAGCGCGTGCTGCCGGTAGCCGACGGCATCGGCGGCCGGGTCGGCGCGGTCGCGGTCGAGGTAGGCGTTGAACTCGGCGATCAGGACGGCCATCGCCGCGGCGAACGCGCGGCGGTGGTCGCCGGCGGACAGCGACGCGACCGTGCCGGCGTCGATCACCGCCCGGTCCCGGCTCAGCCGGTACCGGCGCTCGACCGCGCCGCGCACCCGCTGCTCGGCGTCCACCTCCAGGACTCCCCCGTCGGCGAGCACGCCCACGTGCCGGTACACGGTGGCCTTCGAGACGTCGGGGATCAGGGCGCACAGCTCGGAGGTCGTGACGACCCGTCCCCCGGACAGGGCGTGCACGATGCGCAGCCGTACCGGATGCGCGAACAGCTCCAAGGCCTCCACGCCGGAATGATCTCATATGCGATACCGTTCGCAAAGTTGCGAACAGTCGGCGGGATCCCGCCGCTCACCGAGGGAGCCGCGATGCACGGCCGATCAACCGACAGCCGGGCCGGGACGATGGAGGACGCACCGCCGCTGGGGCGTCTCCACGACGCGGGCGGACGGCGGCTGATGCTGCACCGCTCGGGCACCGGCGGCCCGAGCGTGGTGTTCCTGCCCGGGGCCGGCCTGGTCGGCCTGGACTTCCTGAACGTCCAGGACCGGACGGCCGAACTCACCACGAGCGTGCTCTATGACCGCGCCGGGACGGGCTGGAGCGAGCCCGTCGACCTGCCCCGCACGCCGGCCGAGGTCGCGGGCGAGCTCCGGCACCTCCTGCGCGCCGCCGCCGTGCCCGCCCCCTACCTGCTGGTCGGCCATTCGCTGGGGGCCTTCTACGCGCGCCGCTACGCCCAGCTCTTTCCCGGCGAGGTGGCCGGGCTGCTCCTGCTGGACCCCGGCCATGAGGACATCCTCGACTACATGCCGGAGCAGGCGGCCGGAGCGGCCGAGCAGATGAAGCCCGACCTGGAGGAGCTGCCGGAGCTGACCGCCGAGCAGATCCAGGCCGCCCGAGAGCAGTACGCGCAGCTCCACGCCGAATGGCCGGGCCCGGTCCGGACGGCGCTCATCGAACACCACCTCGCGGAGTGGCGGACGAGCCTGCGGGAGACGCAGAACTTCGAGACCGAGGTCTACGACGAACTCCGCCACGGAGGGGAGCTGCCCGACGTCCCCCTGATGGTGCTCACCGCCGGTGGCGAAAACCCGTACTGGGCGCAGTTCATGTCCGAGCAGCTCATGCGCGAAGCGCACGATGGCGTGCGCGCCCTCCATGCGGCGATGGCCGCGTCCGTTCCCCGGGGCGAGCAACGCGTGCTCGAACACGCCTCCCACCAGTACATGCACATTCAGCAGACCGACGCCGTGCTCCAGGCGATCCGCGACCTGCTCGGCAGATGACACGGCGGCGCCCCGCGAGGGCGCCGCCGAGGCCGGTCGCGGCGGTGATGCCGTGCCGGGCGCAGAAGTCGAGCATGTCCTGGGTCTCGCCGGTGCCGCCGCTGCCCGCACCGGCCGGCTCTCAGACCGTCAGCTGTCCGGTGTGGTAGCGGAAGCCGTCGCCATCGCCTCCCGGCCCGAAGCGGGACGCCCATTCCGCCAGCATTCCGGGGGTCGGCGCACCGGCCAGCGCGGGTGCGGCCAGTGCGGGCAGACGATCGGTCCGCTCGAACAGATCCGTCCACTGGTCGTGGCGCAGTGACAGATACAGCAGCCCCGCCATTTCCGAGACCGCCTCGATATCGCGCACCCACGCCTGCGACAGGTCCAGTCCGTACAGCCGCGGGCAGTCGCGAAGCGGCGCGAGGGAGACGGGGCCGGACGCCTTGACCGTCAGCATCCGCAACGTCGGGTGGCCCGCCAACGAGGCCAGATCGGTCTCCCCGGTCAGGGAGAGCACCTGTACTTCATCGCGACGCGGCCCGGTCTCTCGGACGGTGCCCGGGCCGGAGGGCCCGCGCCGCGCGGGCAACTCCGCATCGATCCACAGTTCCGCATTCTCCGCATCGCACGTATAGGCACCGCGTTCCAGCGCCTCCAACTGGAGGCGCAACAGCGTGGTCACGGAATCGGCGACGAAGACGGCACCAGCGTCGTGGTTGCGGCCGATGCGGATGACCTGCCCCGGCCGGCCGGCCTGCGCGGGGTCCATGTCGACGGCGAGGAAGTCGCCGCCGGTGCTCTCGGCGAACGGGATCCAGCCGGGACGGTCGGCCGAACGCCGTACGACGCCCGGCGGGGAGGTCTCATCGCGCACGCGGTGATCGCACCAGGTGTCGCGGGCCGCCCACCAGCGGTCGCCCAGACAGAAGTCGACGAGCCTTCTGAACCCGAACCACGGATGGCGGTCCATGAGCCCGGCGCCGCCGTCGCCGTCCGCCACGGTGTAGAGCGCGCGCAGGTCGTCGGGGAGGTCGAGGCCCAGGGTGTGCGCCAGGTCCTCGATCGCCGTGGATTCGAGCGGCTCGGGCAGGGGTTCGGCGAGGTCCGCCGGACGCTCGAAGATCTCAGCCCGCTTCTCCAGGTGACGCCGCAGCAGCCGCACCGCTTCCCCGGGATCCCCCGCCTGCGCGGCGTCCAACGGCCCCGGCTGGTCGTCCCCGATGTCAGGCGGAGGGACATCGGGATCGAGCGCATAGACGTGACCGCCCGTCCCGGCCCCCGAGTGGCGGCTCGGGCTGATGGCCCGGCTGGTGAGCGCCTCGAATCGGCCCGTCGGATAGACGGCCAGCTCGATGGAGAGCGTCTCGGTACCGGCCCCGTCCAGGTCGTGAATCCTGCTCAGCTGCTTGCGGAAACTCTGCGGGCCGGGGCGCGACCGGCCGTTCGCGAGCACATTGGTCACCACCCCGTCCTCCATGCCGTGCCGGTCGGTCCGGGCACTGAGGGAAGCACGCCGGTAACCCTGCGGCGCCCCCTTGGCCAGGCTCAGGGCCATCTTCTGGAACAGCGCCTCCGCCTCGACGTTCTGGTCGTCTGCCATGGCACTCACTTTCCTCGGCGAAGGTCGGTCCCGCAGCGATCATCTTTATCAGGGCCCACCGACATCGGAGGCCGCCTCCTGATCACGCGCTGACCAGACCGATCAGGAATCGAGAAGCGCCGTTCACCGAGCCGCAACTAGCGTGATCGACATCGACCTCACCGTTCACCGGTGTGACCCACGACTCCAGGAGCGACCATGACCGGCTCTTCCACCCAGGGGATCAAGACCGTGCTGCACCCCGTCTCCGACCTGGCGGCGTCCAAGAAGGTGTACGCCGCCCTGCTCGGCGTGCCGCCGCAGGCCGACGAGTCCTACTACGTCGGCTTCGAGGCCGCGGGCCAGCACATCGGGCTGGTGCCGGGCGGCGGACCGCAGGCCCCGGCCACGCCGGTGGCCTACTGGCACGTGCCGGACATCGAGGCGAAGCTCGCCGAGGTGACCGCCGCCGGCGCCACCGTGCGGGAGCCCGCGCACGACGTCGGCGGCGGCCGCCTGGTGGCCACCGTCACCGACCCCGACGGCAACGTCCTCGGGCTGCTTCAGGACCGCTGAGTACCGACCACGGCTCCCGCGCTCGTACTGTCGCCACACCGGGCATCGGCCCACCGATGACACGAAGGCGGTCCCGGCCGACAGAGGGAGGAACGGTGAACATGGCCACGAGGACGGACGCGCAGCCGCCCGCACCGCACGTTTCCGACAGCCACGACCTGATCCGCGTGCACGGCGCGCGCGAGAACAACCTCAAGGGCGTCAGCATCGAGATCCCCAAGCGGCGGCTGACGGTGTTCACCGGCGTCTCCGGCTCGGGCAAGACCTCGCTGGTGTTCAACACGATCGCCGCGGAGTCGCAGCGGATGATCAACGAGACCTACAACGCGTTCGTGCAGGGCTTCATGCCGGCGCCGGCGCGGCCCGAGGTCGACGTCCTGGAGGGGCTGACGACGGCGATCATCGTCGACCAGCAGCGGATGGGGGCCGATCCGCGCTCGACGGTCGGCACCGCGACCGATGCCAACGCGATGCTGCGCATCGTGTTCAGCCGGCTGGGCGAGCCGCACATCGGCTCGCCCAACGCCTACGCCTTCAACGTCCCCTCGGTCCGGGCGCGCGGCTCGATCACGGTCGAGCGCGGTGCCCGCAAGACCGTGCGGGAGACCTTCAACCGCCTGGGCGGCATGTGCCCGCGGTGCGAGGGCCGGGGCACCGTCTCCGACATCGACCTCACCCAGTTGTACGACGACGAAAAGTCGCTGAACGAGGGTGCGCTCACGGTCCCCGGCTACAGCATGGACGGCTGGTTCGGCCGCATCTTCACCGGCTGCGGCTACTTCGATCCGGACAAGCCGATCCGCAAATACACCAAGAAGGAGCTGAACGACCTCCTCTACCGGGAGCCGACCAAGATCAAGGTCGATGGCATCAACCTGACGTACGAGGGCCTGATCCCCAAGATCCAGAAGTCGATGCTGTCCAAGGACATCGACGCGCTCCAGCCGCACATCCGCGCGTTCGTGGAGCGGGCGACGACGTTCACCGTCTGCCCCGAGTGCGACGGCACCCGGCTCAGCGCGCCGGCCCGGTCGTCGAAGATCGAGGGGATCAGCATCGCCGACGCCTGCGCGATGCAGATCAGCGACCTTGCCGGATGGGTCCGCGGCCTGGACGAGCCGTCGGTGGCGCCGCTGCTCGTCTCGCTCCGGCGGACCCTGGAGTCGTTCGTGGAGATCGGGCTGGGCTACCTCTCGCTCGACCGGCCGGCCGGCACGCTGTCGGGGGGCGAGGCTCAGCGCGTCAAGATGATCCGCCACCTGGGCTCCTCGCTCACCGACGTCACCTACGTCTTCGACGAGCCCACCGCGGGCCTGCACCCCCATGACATCCAGCGGATGAACGGCCTGCTGCTGCGGCTGCGCGACAAGGGCAACACGGTGCTCGTCGTGGAGCACAAGCCGGAGACGATCGAGATCGCCGACCACGTCGTCGACCTCGGCCCCGGCGCCGGCGCGGCGGGCGGCACCGTCTGCTTCGAGGGCACCGTCGAGGGACTGCGGGCCGGCGGCACCACCACCGGCCGCCATCTGGGTGACCGGGCCGCCCTCAAGGACAAGGTCCGGACGCCCACCGGCACGCTGGAGATCCGCGGCGCGAGGATGCACAACCTGCGCGAGGTGGACGTCGACATCCCGCTCGGGGTGCTCGTCGCCGTCACCGGCGTCGCCGGCTCCGGCAAGAGCTCACTCGTGCACGGGTCGATCCCCGCCGGCGCGGGCGTGGTGGCGATCGGCCAGGGCCCGATCCGCGGCTCGCGGCGCAGCAACCCGGCGACCTACACCGGGCTGCTCGACCCGATCCGCAAGGCGTTCGCGAAGGCCAACGGCGTCAAGCCGGCGCTGTTCAGCGCCAACTCCGAGGGCGCCTGCCCCGCCTGCAACGGCGCCGGCGTCATCTACACCGACCTGGCGATGATGGCCGGCGTCGCCGCCACCTGCGAGGAGTGCGGGGGCCGGCGGTTCGACGCCTCGGTGCTGGACTACCACCTCGGCGGCCTCGACATCAGCGAGGTGCTCGCGATGTCGGTGGCCGAGGCCGAGGAGTTCTTCGGCGCCGGCGAGGCGCGGGTCCCGGCCGCGCACACCATCCTCGGCCGGCTCGCCGCCGTCGGGCTCGGCTACCTCACCATCGGCCAGCCGCTGACCACGCTGTCGGGCGGCGAGCGGCAGCGGCTCAAGCTGGCCACCCACATGGCCGACAAGGGCGGCGTCTACGTCCTGGACGAGCCGACCACCGGCCTGCACCTCGCCGACGTCGAGCAGCTGCTCGGCCTGCTCGACCGGCTCGTCGAGTCCGGCAAGTCGGTCATCGTCGTCGAGCACCACCAGGCCGTGATGGCGCACGCCGACTGGATCATCGACCTCGGCCCCGGAGCCGGCCACGACGGCGGCCGGATCGTCTTCACCGGCACCCCCGCCGACCTCGTCGCCGCCCGCTCCACCCTCACCGGCGAGCACCTCGCGGCCTACACCGGCACCTGACCGAGGCCCGCGCGGACCCGATCACCTCCGTCAGTGCTCACCGGCATCAGGGGCCAGCCGCGCGGCCTGGTCCCTCAGGTACCGCTGTTCGGGGAGGCTCGTCGTCAGCCGCGCCGCCGCCTGGTAGCCCTCCCGCGCGGCGGCGGGCTCGCCGGCCAGCTCCAGCAGGTACCCGCGCACCGCGTGGAGGCGGTGATGGCCCTGCATCCGGGCGTCGCGGTCGAGGGTCTCCAGCATCTCCAGCCCGGCGCGCGGGCCGCGGGTCTTCGCGACCGCGACGGCATGGTTGAGGGTGACCATCGGGTTGGGCGCGATCCGGCCGAGGATCCGGTAGAGGACGCGGATCTGTTCCCAGTCGGTGTCCTTGTCCCGCGGCGCCTGCACATGCAGCGCGGCGATCGCCGCCTGGAGCTGGTAGGGGCCGAGGGGGGACGCGGCCATGGCGCCGGCCACCAGGGCGGTGCCCTCCTCGATCATGGCGGCGTCCCACCGGCTCCGGTCCTGTTCGGCCAGCGGCACCAGGGCGCCGTCCGTGCCCGTGCGGCTCGGCCGGCGGGCGTCGGTCAGCAGCATCAGCGCCAGCAGCCCGGCGACCTCGCTGTCACCGGGCAGCGACCGGTGCACCATCCGGGTGAGCCGGATCGCCTCCTCGGTGAGCTCATGGCGCTGGAGATCGGGTCCGGAGCTGGCGGTGTACCCCTCATTGAAGATCAGATAGAGCACGTGCAGGACGGCCCCGAGCCGCTCGGCCCGCTCGGCCGCCGGCGGCGGCGCGAAGGACCCGCCGGCGGCCCTGATCCGCTGCTTGGCCCGGCTGATCCGCGGCGCCATCGTGGCCTCGGGGACCAGGAACGCCCGCGCGACCTCGGCCGTGGTCAGCCCGCCGACGGCGCGCAGCGTGAGCGCCACCTGCGAGGCGGGCGTCAGTGCGGGATGGCAGCACAGGAACAGCAGCGTCAGCGTGTCGTCCCGGTCCCCCGGACCGCCGTCGCCGGGGGCCGGTGCGAGGTCGGCGTCCGGTGCCTCGCGCGCGGCCACGGCGGCCTCCCGGCGGCGGCGCGCCTGCTCGCTGCGCACGTGGTCGACCAGGCGGCGGGAGGCCACGGTGACCAGCCAGGCCGTCGGGTTGTCCGGAACGCCCTCCTCCGGCCACTGCGTCGCCGCCGCCAGCAGCGCCTCCTGGACCGCGTCCTCGCAGGAGTCGAACTCTCCGTGCCGGCGGAGCAGCGCCCCGAGGACCCGCGGCGCCAGCTCGCGCAGCAGGTCCCCGAGGCGTTCGGGTGTGCTCACCCCCCGGCGGCGGCCGCGAAGAGCACCGGGCGGACCTCGATGCCGAGCCCCTCGACCCCGGCGTCCGGGATCAGCGCGGCCAGCTCGAGCGCGCGCTCGCGGTTCTCGCATTCGACCAGGTAGTAGCCGCCGACGTACTCCTTGGCCTCCAGGTACGGCCCGTCGGTCACGGCCGGGACCCCGTCCCGGACGCGCACCACGGCGCTGGCCGACGGCTCCGCGAGCGCCGCGGTCGAGATCATCTCTCCGGACGCCTCGACGGTCTCCATGAACGCGCCGTGGCCGGTCATCACCTCGTTGCGCTCCGCCTCGGTCAGGGCGTCCCAGACCAGCGGGTTGGTGTGCATGATCAGTAGGAACTTCACGTCGTCTCCTTGATGTCACGGCCTTCGGTGGCGCGTCGCGCGCCGCCTTACGGAGGTGGGTCGTAGCGGGCGGCGCGATTTTGACATCCCGCAGGGGACCAATCGCCTGGTGGCGCCACCGGCCACCTCGAAGAAGGCCGCAGTCCAAGGATAGACAGGGACGTTCCATCCATCGGCGCCGGCCTGCCGCAGTTCGGGGCCGCGCGGTCCCGGCGCCCGGCGCCCTTCGCCAGGTGGCGCGCCTGTCAGGCACCCTCCTCGGGACGGGCGGGATTCAGGACGGGCGTGGCCCAGGCGGCGCCCGCGATGAGGACCAGCAGCACCGGAATGAGGCTGAGCGCGATCGGCTGCGAGGTGCGGTCGGCGAGGAACCCGATCACCGCGGGCCCGCACATGAACCCGGTCCAACCGATCGCGGAGACGGTGGCGATGCCGGTCCCCGGAGGGAGGCGCGGCTGGTTGCCCGCGGCGCTGAACACCACCGGGACCACCGAGGCCAGACCGATGCCGAGCGCGGCGAACCCGGCGATCGCGGCGGCCGGCTCGGCCAGCAGGAGCCCGCCGGCCAGGCCCGCGGCGGCGAGCACGGACAGGGCGGTGACCAGCGGGCGGGGGCCGAAGCGGGATTGCAGGTGGCCGCCGGACAGGCGTACGACGACCATGGACGCGGCGAAGGCGGCGTAGCCCAGTCCGGCGGCTCCGCCGTCCAGGCGCAGCGTCTCGCGGAGGTAGACCGCGGCCCAGTCGGCCACCGCCCCTTCGCACAGCAGTCCCGCGAACGCGATGGCCCCGAGGACCAGCAGCGGCCGGGAGGCGCGGGAGCCGCCGCGCCGATCGCCGTGCGGGGGCGCCGGATCATCCGCGAAGCGCGCCGTCGGCCAGAGGCCGGCGAGCATCCCGACCACGCCGAGCGGCAGGAGCTGGGCCGGCAGCGGGACCCCGGCGGCGACGCCGGCCGCCCCGATGCCCGCGCCGGCCAGCGCCCCGACGCTCCAGCACCCGTGCAGCGTCGTCATGATCGGACGGCCCCGGGCCCGTTCGGCCGCGACGGCCTGGGCGTTCATCGCGATGTCCAGGACTCCCTGGAACGCGCCCCAGAGCGCCAGGGCCGCGAACAGCTGCGGCATCGATCCGGCCGCTCCGATCAGGGTGCCCGCCAGGCAGTATCCGGGCAGGGTGATCCGCACGACCGTGCGGCTGCTCAGCCGGGACAGGAGCGCGCCCGCGAACACCATCGCGCAGACCGATCCCACCGGGGCGCCGGCCAGGGCCAGCCCGAGCGACCCGTCCCCGAGCCCGAGACCGGCCTTGACGTCGGGGATGTGCGCGGTCCACGAGGCGAACAGCAGCCCGTGCACGACGAAGACGACCGTGACGGCCGTCCGGGCGGCCCCGCCCCTCGCCGCGGCGGTGACTGGCGGGCGCTCCCGGCCGGACGGGAGCGCCCGCGCATCACACACGGTGCACCTCGATGCCGAGCGCGGCGATGGCCTCGAGGGCCTCCGGCGGCGCGGCGGTGTCGGTCACCAGCACGTCCACCCGGGTCAGGGGGGCCACCACCGCCATCGCGGTCCGGGCGAACTTGGCGGCGTCGGCGGCGAGGATCGTCCGCGCCGCCGAGGAGATCGCCACCGACTTCAGCGACGCGTCCGCCGGATCGTAGGCGGTCACCCCGTGCTCGGCCGAGGCTCCGCAGCAGGACAGGACCGCCGTGTCGAACCGGAGCGCCCGAAGTCCCGCCTCCGCGAGCGGGCCGGTGACCGCGAGCTCGCCCGGCCGCACCTCCCCGCCCGCCTGGATGATCCGGGTCGGCGCCGCGTTCGCCAGGGCGCCGGCCGCCTGCATCGACAGCGGCATCACCGTCACCCGCCGTCCGGCCAGCGCCCGGGCCACCTCCAGGCCGGTGGTGCCGCCGTCGACCACCACCGCCTCCCCGTCCTGGATCAGTCCCGCGACCGCGGCGCCGATGCGCCGCTTGGCCTCGACGTTGTCGACCTCGCGGAAGGCGAACGGCGGTCCCTCGCCCCGGGACAGCAGGCTCACCGCGCCGCCCCGCACCCGCCGCAGCACGCCCTGCTCGGCCAGCTGCTCCAGGTCACGCCGGATCGTCACCTCGGAGGTGCCGATCGCCCGGGCCAGCTCGGCCACGTCCACCCGCTCCACACTTCGAAGCCGGTCAATGATCAGAGCGTGGCGTTCTGAAAGATCCATGTTTTCATACGAACATGGGATGCGACTCTTTTCAAGTGCGAGCTCGTCACCCGGTGAGCTGGGCCCCGACCGGCTCCCCCTGACCCGCCGTCCCCGGCCGCCGGCCGCGCGGTCGGCGATGCTGGTGCCATGAGCTTCCCCAACGACGCCGCGACGCCGCCGTTCACCCGCATCAAGGTCCGCGTCGGCGCCCTGGTGTTCTGCGGCGACGAGGTCGCCCTGATCCGCCGCGACCGGCCCGGATCGGTCCACTACACCCCGCCCGGCGGCAACGTCGAGCACGGCGAGGACCTGCTCGCCGCCCTGCGGCGCGAACTGGCCGAGGAACTCGGCCTGGCCCCCTCCCAGGCCCGCGAGCCGGAGCTGCTGTGGGTGGTCGACCAGATGGTCTCCCGTCCCGGGGCCACTCCCCCGCCGCGCAAGCTGCACCTGATCTACCGGCTCCACGTCACCCCCGAGGTCCGCGCCGGACTCGCCACCGAGGAGTACGACGAGGTCCCCGGCGGGCACGAGATCGGTCTGATCCAGTGGATTGACCACCGCACGGCCGCCGGGTTGCCGATCTTCCCGCCGATCGGCCCGGCGCTCGCCGCGCTCCCCCGCCCGAGCGCCGCGCTCGCCGACGCGGCCCTGCCCGCCGTGACCGACGACAACTACGTGTGGGTGTGACCGCTCGACCGCCCCGGGGATCCGGGCGCCCACGGCGTCGCCGCGAGCGGCGGGCATCGCACGCTCCGGCCCCGGTCAGGTGGCGCGTGCGAGGGCGGCGGCGAGATCGCCGAGGTACCGGGAGACCGGGCCCAGAGTGAGAAGGCCGCTGCCCGCGCCCGCCAGTTCCGCCGCGGCGGGCGCCAGCTCGCGGCGCGCGCGCTCCATCGCCGCCCTGTCGCCGACGGCGATGGCCGCCCGCGCGATGAGGCACCACAGGGCCTCGAGCAGCAGGTCGCGGGGCGGATCGGGGACGTCGCGCAGCGCCCCGGCGGCCTCGGCCGGACGGTCCTGGGCCAGCAGCACCAAGGGGCGGGCCCAGGGCCGGTAGGGGCCCCAGTCGACGCGGTCGTCGGTGGGGGCGGGCAGCCCGTGCTGCACGCGCAGGCCCAACAGGGCGAGCGGCAGCAGGCCGTGTTCCAGCCCGGGCATGCCGGCGCCGTCCAGCAGCGCGGCGGCGTCCCGGTAGGCCGCCTCGGCCACGGGCACGGACGCCCGCTCGGACGCGGCGAGCCGCAGCGCCCGGTACCACCGGGTGAACACCTCCACCAGCGGAAGCTCATGGTGCTCGGCGAGCGCGTCCGCGGCGTCCGCGTGCCGGTCGGCCCCCGGGAAGTCGGCGAGCGCGCTGCGGGCCTGGATCCGGACGAGGTGTCCGAGCACCTCGGAGGTGACCAGGCCGTGCCGGGCCGACAGCGCGACCAGCTCGGCGCCGATCCCGTCCCGGAGCGGCGCCGACCCCGCGCGCTGGAACGCCTGCATGAACACGCCGTTGAGGGCGAAGGCCAGCAGCGCGGGATCGTCCAGGCGGCGGGCGATCTCCTCGGCCCGGCGCGCGGCCTCGGGTCCCCGCGCCGAGCGGGTGCCGCGCGACTCCACGGCGATGGTGGCCAGCAGGCGGGCCCGCGCCGCCTCGTGCACCCCGGGCGGGACGCGGGCCAGGGTGCGTTCGGCCGCGGCCACGATCCGCGCCGCCTGCCGCGGGTCGTCCGACCGGGTCCAGATCGCCGGGACGTCGTAGGCGCCGATCACCCGGGCGGTCAGTTCGGCGTCGCCCAGCTCCTCGGCCGCGGCGATGGCCGCCAGGCGGTGCCGGCGCGCGGCCTCCAGGCCGGTCCCCCCGGTCACCGCGAGATTGCGCAGCAGGCCGACCGTCGACTCGAGCCGGGCCCGGGACCCCGAGCTCACGGTCCGGTCGTAGACGGCGGCCGTCTGCGCCCACACCCGGGCCGCCGCCCCGTCCGGCCCGGACGCGGGGTCGAGGTGGCCGGCGTGGTGGAGGATGTCGCTCTCCAGGCGGCGGAGCGCCGGGCCCGGATCGGCGCCGAGCTGCTCGACCAGCAGCGTGCGCGCGCGGCGCAGGACGGCGAGCGCGTCGCCCTGGCGGCCGGTGCGGTAGAGCGCGAGGGCCAGCAGCCACCAGGCGTCCTCGCGCCAGGGGTGCTCGGCCACGTGCGCGTCCAGGTCCGGCACCGCCTCGGCGGCCAGGCCGAGGGCCAGCCGCGTCCCGGCCCGGCGCTCGACGGCGTGCAGCCGGAGTTCGGCCAGGCGGGAGCGTTCCGTGCGGGCCCACGGCTGGTCGGCGAACTCGGCGTAGGCGGGCCCCCGCCACCAGCCGAGCGCCTCGGTGAGCCGGTCGAGCCCGTCCTCGGGGGGCAGCGTCGCGGCGGCGGTCACCGCCTGCTCGAACCGCCAGGCGTCCACCGCGTCAGGCTCGGCGTGCAGCGCGTACCCCGGCCCCTGCGTGACCAGCAGCCGGGCGGGCGTACGGGGCGGACGCCCGGGTTCCAGCGCGCGGCGCAGCGCGGCTACGAAGGTGCGCACCGCGCCCACCGCCCCGGGAGGCGGATCGTCCCACAGATCCTCGATCAGCCCGGACAGCGGGACGACGCGGCGGCGGGCGATGATCAACCGGGCCAGCACCGCGCGGTGCCGCGGCCCCTTCAGGGCGATCGCGTTCCCGGCACCGTCCCAGGCCGTCACCGGTCCGAGCACC
Organism: Actinomadura xylanilytica; assembly: GCF_030283145.1. Lineage (GTDB taxonomy): Bacteria > Actinomycetota > Actinomycetes > Streptosporangiales > Streptosporangiaceae > Spirillospora > Spirillospora xylanilytica. Next base: position 504,611 of record NZ_JASNWE010000005.1, on the reverse strand, counting down.
CCGAACACGATCGGCACCCCTCGACCGTCCTTCCCGGCGCGTTCCCCATGGTCACGGTAGCGCGCTGACCGGATGCTCATTCGCGCCGGGCAGGCTGGAGGCGACCGGACAACAAATGGAAGGGCCGAGCCATGACATCGACCATCGCCGACTTCGAATACCGGCGCGTCCCCGTCGCCGACGGCGTGTCCCTGAACGTTGCCGTCGGAGGGACGGGCAGCCCGATCGTGCTGCTGCACGGCTTCCCGCAGACCCACCTGATGTGGCGGCACGTCGCCGCCGACCTGGCGTCCGACCACACCGTCATCTGCCCCGACCTGCGCGGATACGGCGCCAGCGACAAGCCGGCGGAGACCGACGGCACCACCTACGCCAAGCGCACCATGGCCGCCGACATCGTCGCCCTGGCCCGCGCCCTGGGCCACGACCGCTTCGCGCTGGCCGGGCACGACCGCGGCGCCCTGGTCGCGTTCCGCGCCGGCCTCGACCACCCCGGCACGATCACCCATCTGGCCTGCCTTGACGTGCTGCCCACCCTGGACATGTGGGACGTGATGCACGGCACCACCGCCGCCGTCGGCTTCCACCTGTACCTGATGGCCCAGCCGCCGGGCCTGCCCGAGCGGATGATCGCCGCCGGCGCGGACGCCTTCTTCGGTCACTTCCTCGACATCTGGGCCAACGACCCCGCGGCGATCCCCGCCGACGTCCGCGCCGCCTACCTGGATGCGTCCCGCGAGGCCGTCCCCTCGATCGTGGCCGACTACCGCGCCTCCGCCGGCATCGACGTCGAGCACGACAAGGCCGACCTGGAGGCCGGCAACCGGCTGCGGATGCCGGTCGCCGTCCTCCAGCAGGACTGGGGCGCCGCCCTCGGCTTCGACGCCGCGGCGCTGTGGAGCGCCTGGGCGCCCGACCTGCGGCACACCGGCGTCACCTGCGGCCACTTCATGGCGGAGGAGGCCCCCGCCGACATCGCCAAGGCCCTTCGGGACCTGCTCGCCCGCTGACCCCAGCGTCAGCGAAGGCGGGTCGCGGTGACCGTCACCGTGGCATAGCGCATCGCGACGTTGCCCCCGATCGCGTCGATGGCGGCGCCGACGCCCGCCAGCACCTCTGCCAGCGTGGCCGGCGGGAGCCGGGTGTGGCCGCCGGTGGTGGGCAGCTGGTCCAGCCACTTCGCCGACTTCGACGCCTTCCTCGCCGAACTCGTACTGGACCGCGTCGCCCGGATCGACGGCCAGGCCGCCGCCCTGCGCGACTCCGCCGGGACCGGCACCGTCGCCGCCAACCTCACCGGCGCCCTGACGGACCTGTTCGAGTCGGTCGCCGTGGCGATCGTCAGCCTCGTCACCTCCCGGGACGACCTGCGCACCCGGCTCCGCCAGACCACGCCGGCCGGCATCCCGGTACTGACGGAGGCCACGGCCATGATCGCCTCCTACCTCACCGCCGAGCGCGAACTGGGCCGCATCACGGCGGACGCCGACATCGCGACCCTCGCCCCCATGCTGATCGGGACCGGGCACCTGCTCTTCGCCGACCGGAAGTCCGCCCCGCCGGACGCCGGAGCCGTCCTCAAAGCCGTGACGGCGGCCACCGCCGGCGTCACGCCGACGACCGAGCCGGCATGACCGACCTGGGTCGAAGGGCCTACCGGCCAGCGCTCCGGACGAGCCGCAGTATCCGCTCGGCCGGACCAGGGAACAGCGCGCTGGTGATGAACACGGCGAACGACACCGGCACGACGAGGATCAGACCGGTCAGGGGGTAGTCGACCACGGCCCTCCATCACCGGCCTGCCACAGGATGAGGAATGAGGCGACCGGATGCTGAGAAGCACGATCGACCTGCGCCCGACAGACGAACTGAGCGCGAGCATGCCGGCGACCACGGCTGGTGCGGCAAGCATGTCTGGATCCGACGGTGGCGTGGGTCGCCCGCGCTCGCCGGCGTCGCCCGGTGCTCGTCGAACTGCAGCGAGAACGCGAACGGCTCACCGACGCCGTGACCGGCCTCCTGAACGCCCGCGACGCTCTGGACACCGTCATCGGGGCCGGCCCACAGGCCGACACCGCCCGTCCATCGTCCAGGTCATGAGCTCGCCCGCCCGGCGGTCCCGGTGAGGTGGCCGAGGAACGCGAGCGTCCGGGCGACCTGATCGGGCGAACCGAACGGCACGGCGATGAACTCGGTCGCACCCGCGTCCGCGAAACGGCGAAGCTCCTTCTCCACCTCGCGCTCGGCGCCGACGATCGCGACATCCGCGCCGCCGCCCGCGCCTTCCATCTCGAGCAGCGCCCGGTAGCGCGGCACCATGCCGACGCCTGCGAAGTGAGCGGCGATCCGGTTCCGCGTGCCCGCGGGGTCGTCGGTGACGGCGATGGGGAGGTTGACGAGGACGCGCGGCGCAGGCCGTCCGGCGGCGTCGGCCGCGGCGGTGACGCGCGGGGTGATGTGCGTCGCGACCGTCCGCACCCCGGTCCAGATGGCGACGGTTCCGTCGGCGAGTTCACCCGCGATGCGCAGCATCACCGGCCCTAACGCGGCCAGGAGCACGGACGGCGGCTGCGCGCCGGGCGTCGGGACCTGCCCGACGACATGGTGGACGTCGCCGCGGAACTCCACCTGTTCGCCGCGCAGCAGCGGCATCAAGGAGCTCAGGTATTCACGGGTGTGCTGGGCGGGACGCTCGAAGCTCAGCCCCAGTGACGCCTCGACGTGCTGCCTGTGACCTGGCCCGATGCCGAGCGTGAGCCGGTTTCCGATGGCGGCCTGCACGCTCAGGGCCTGGCCGGCCAGTGCCAGCGGATGACGCGGATAGGTGGTGACCACGGCCGTTCCCAGCGGGAGGTCCGGCACGGCCAGACCGGCGACGGTCACGGCCGTGAGTGCGTCGAAGGTGCGCCGCTCCGCCCACCAGGCGCCATCGAGCCCGAGGTCAGCGGCGCGCCGGACTTCGGCGACGGTCTCGTCGAGCGTCCGGGGGCGGTCGATACCGATGCCGACGTTCGTGCTGATGCGCATTCGCCCTCCTTGATCAGATGCTGCGGGCCGCACGGTGCGCGGCTGAGGGGGCGTGCCGCCGGCGGGCCATGGCGGCGGGCGGCACGCCCCGTCAAGGACGCCGGGTCAGGCGGCCACCGCGGTCAGCGAACGATGGTGCTTCGGGGTCTCGATCTCGTCGACGAGCGCGACCGCCAAGTCCGCGTAGGAGAACCCGGACGCGCCTTCACCGGCGGGCAGTACCTGGCCACCGCCGGTCCGGTACCGGCCGGTCCGCGGCGCCTCGTCGTCCAGGACGACGGGCGGCGGGGCGAGCACCAGCCAGTCGATCTCGGCCCCGGCGGTGCGGAGCGCGTCGAGTCCCGCCGCATGCCCGAGGGAGAAGGCCCGTCCCTCCTCAGGGAAACCGGGGGTGTCATGGACCGGCACTCCGGGCGCGGCCTCCAGCATGGTGCCGATCCCGATCCAGAGCAGCCGACCGACTCCCACACGGGGCAGGCCGCTCGACAGAGCGTGCGCGGCGCTCACGTAGAACTCGTCAGAGGCCATGTCGAGCCGGGCCGCGGCGTTGATCGCCGCGTCGTGCCCCGAGGCGACCGCCGCGACGCTGTCCGCGCGGGTGACGTCGCCGGATACCACGGTCACGCCGTCACCGGCCAGACTCCGGTGCTTGGCCGTGTCGCGCACGACCGCGGTGACCTGATGGCCGCGGGCGACGGCCTCGGTGACCGCGTGCCGGCCCGCGCGCCCGCCCGCTCCGAAGATGACGACCTTGCTCATGAGGGATCCCTTCGACAAGGCCGGCTCGACGCCGGCCGATGCCGCGGACGCTAACCCGTGGACCCTTGGTTTCCGCAAAGATAGTTACGTACTCTCGCGAGAGTGAGCCAACCACTCGATCCCGAGATGTTCGCAGGATGCGTCCGCGCCACCCCTCCCATCCGGATCGGCGACAAATGGACCGCGAAGGTCATCAGGTGCCTGGAGAGCGGCCCCCGGCGCTTCTCCGAGCTGAAGGTCCCGCTGCGCGGCATCACGCCGAAGGTGTTGACCGAGACGCTGCGGGCGATGCAGCGGGACGCCCTGATCACCCGTACCGCCTACCCCGAGATGCCCCCACGGGTCGAGTACGAACTGACCTCGCTGGGCCGGACGCTCCTCACGCCGATGGCCGCCTTCTGCGACTGGACCGAGGCGCATCTGCCCGAGTTGCTCGACGCCCGAGATGCCTACGAGGACCACATCCTCGCGCCGCCGCCGTCCGCCCGACCCCCCGCGCGGTGAACCCGGCGCGTGCCCGCTCGTCGTCGCGTGGGCCGTCCCGTCAGAGGTCGGCGTCCGACGGGGGCTCGGCGAAGACGCCGGCGGACGCGGCGAGGGCGGCGGTCCTGGCCGCGTGGTCGGGCAGGTGCGGGTCGAGTGGCGTCTGAAGAAGCACCAGCTCGTGGTAGAGCGGCGCGGTGGCGGCGATGAGCAGTCTCCGCGCGTCGGTGTGCGGCGGGAGTTCGCCGCGCCGGACGGCCCGGCTGACGACGATCTCGCAGCGCGTGTACCGGTCCTCCCAGAGCCGCCGCTGCGCGCGGGCGGCCACGTCGGAGCGGAACGAGGCGGCGATCAGGGCCGCGGCGATCGACGGCCGGGCGGTCAGGGCCTCCTGGATCTCGTGGTTCAGGGCCGCGAGGTCGCCTTGCAGGGAGCCGGTGTCCCGGGGGCGCCAGTCGTCGTCGCCCGCCGCGTCGTAGACGTCGGCGAGCAGGCCGCCGACGTCCCCCCAGCGCCGGTACACCGTGGTGCGGTGCACGCCCGCGCGGGCCGCGACGGCGTCCACGGTGAGCTGGTCATAGCCGTGTTCGCCGAGCTCCGCGCGGACCGCGTCGAGGACCTGCGTGCGGATGCGGGTGGTACGGCCGCCAGGTCGACGCAGGGGCGGAGGCGCCGGTCGGTCGTCCTCCGGCCGTGGCGCTACGGGAGTCATCGTCGAGATTCCGTTTGCTTAGGGGGCGGCGTCGTGCCAGCATCTTAACGCAGCAGTTGTCGCACTAGTGGAGTCTCGTATCATGATGCCGCCCGTTCCCGCCGACCCGACCGTGGTGCATCCGATACCCGGGCAGCCGCGCGTGGTGCTGCTGAAACCCCTGGTCACCTCTCCCCTGATCGAGGTCGGGGAGTTCTCCTACTATGACGACCCCGATGATCCGACCGCGTTCGAGACCCGCAACGTGCTGTACCACTACGGGCCGCAGAAGCTGGTCATCGGGAAGTTCTGCGCGCTGGGCGAGGGCGTGCGCTTCATCATGGACGGCGCCAACCACCGCATGGACGGCCCCTCGACGTTCCCCTTCCCGATCATGGGCGGTTCCTGGGCCGAGCACTTCGACCTCATCACCGGCCTGCCCGGACGGGGCGACACCCGGGTGGGCAACGACGTCTGGCTCGGATACCGGGCCCTGGTGATGCCTGGCGTCCGCATCGGCGACGGAGCGATCGTCGCCTCCGGTGCCGTGGTCGTCGACGACGTCCCCGACTACGGCGTCGTCGGCGGCAACCCGGCCCGGCTCATCCGCCGCCGCTACAGCGACGAGGACGTCAGCCGCCTTCTGGCCCTGGCCTGGTGGGACTGGCCGCTCCAGCACATCACCGAGCACGTCCGCACGATCATGTCCGGCAGCGTCGACGACCTCGAGGCCGCGGCACCCGAACGGCGGTAGCGCCACGTCAAGGCGGAGGGCGGTCCGTATTTCGCCGAGACCGCCCGCGCCCCGCCATTCCCCGACGGACTCGAGCCGCCCTCCTCATGAGCATGAAGACCTTCGAGCTACAGGCGAAAGCGCCACTCGTCGCCGTACAACAGGCCGTGAACGCGCTGCTGTGGACTGAGGCCGAGATGGTGTTCGAGACGTCCGCGCTTCTCCCCGACCCTGACGAGGTCCTCCAGCACCTGGAGCTGCGCACGTTCGTCCTCTGCGAGGACGGCGACTGGACGGTCGTCACCGGCCACCACTCCGGCGAGTGGCACCGCGACACGGGCGGCCACCTCTCGGCCGACCTACAGACCACCGTGCTGACCGGTTGGTACCACGAGGGCAACCTCACGCACGGCTGGACGGCCCACGAGAACGGCGACCGCATCGGCGGGCACGACTGGGTGGACACTTCCACGGCCGGACCGGCGACCGAAGACTCCTGGCCGGACCACGGCTTCGCCACCTGGGGCCGTTCCTACACCCACACTCCACTTTGGTGGGCCATGAGGACGCAGCCTCATATCGTCCTCATCGCCGCCGAGAGCCTCGACTGTCCCGCCTACCTGTACGACCTCTGATCCCGCGCGAGGTGAGCCCGGACGCGGCTCCGCCCAGGCGCAGCGAGCCGGACTCACAGGCGCCGCCCATTCTGGCTGATCGCGGTCAGGCCGCCCAGCGGAGGGCGGGCCCGTCACACCGGGCGTTCGAAGCGGGACTGGCGGCGGGCGACACCGGCCCGGAGGGTCTGGCCGAGGGCGTAGGCGGGTGAGCGGTCGAGGCTCTCGCGGTCTTCGTCGTAGCGGCGGGTGGTGTTGGGGTTGGCGTGGCCGAGGAAGTCCTGGACCACGTGCAGTGCGTGGCTGCCGAGGAGGAGGGTGGCCACGCCGTGCCGGATGCTGTGCGGGGACAACTGGTCGGCGCCCTGGACGTCGGCCGCCGCAGCAATGCGTCGCACCAGCCTGAAGACATACGGCTGGTCGATATGCCGCCCGGTCCTGGTGGCGAAGAGCGGCGCGTCGCCGGGAAGGGGGCCGCCGGGCCCGGCGGTGTCCTCGGCCCGCTGCTCGAGGTAGTCGTCGATGGCCTCGCTGGCCAGCGGGGGCAGCACGAACCGCTTGGTCTTGCCGCCCTTGACGGGCAGGTCGATGGTGCGGTGTCCGGAATCGTGGCCGAGGCTGCCGACCGTGGTGTCGGTGACGGAGCCGACCCGGCAGCCGGTGGAGAACATCACGGCCAGCAGGGCGTAGGTCCGCGTGGATTCCCGGGCCTTGGCGCAGGCCAGCATCCTTTCCATGTCGTCGGCGGAGATGCCGCGGGTGGAGGAGTACTGGTCGACCCGCGGCCGGTCCATGCCCGGGCCGAAGGGATTGCGTGCGGCCAGTCCGGCGCGGTGCAGGTAGGCGTACCAGGAGCTGACGGCCGAGAGCCGCCGCGCCCGGGTGGCGTCCTTCAGGCCCTGCGCGCGCAGCGCCGCGGCGTACAGGTCGGCCTCGACATGGCTGACGTCGGTCGGGTCCAGGCCGCGCGCGGCGACCCAGGTGATCCACCAGGCCACCTCCCGGATGTAGCCGGCCTGCGTGGCCGGAGAGGAGCGGCGTTCGCCCTGAAGCCAGGTCCCGGTCGTGGTACCCATCTCACGCAGGACCCGCTCGGGCAGCCCGGCGCCGGCGCTGCGCAGCAGGTCGGCCAACTGCTGCGGAGTACGGGCCGGAGCCCGTCCGCGCAGGACCACCACCCCCGCCGCCGGCGCGCCGAGGGTGGACACCATGGTTCCCGGCCCGGCGGCGCCGAACCCCGGCCGACGGTCCGGCTCCTGCTGCGGACCTTGGTGCACGGGCGACTGCGGGGACAGGAGTGGTACCTGGGCGGACACCTCTGAATCCGCCCCTGGGGGCCTGGTGGGCAGGTTCATCGTGTCCTTCCGCGGTGGGACGCTGCGCCGGGTGCACATGATCCGGCATGAGCCCACCGGGTTCGGCGAGCCCGGACCGCCTGGCGCCGGCCGGCGCCCATGTGTCGATCGAACGGTACTCCCGCTGACGGTGGCGGTCGTTGCAGGCGTCCCTGCACAGCGTCGGGACGGCCGTGGATCACCTTTGGGGCTGATCCACGGCCGTGTCGGGACTCCGTCCGGGCGCGGCTCGGTCAGGAGGTCAGGAGCTTGGCGCGCAGGGCGGCGATCGTGGCGTCGTCGAGCTCGAGGCCCTGCTTGACGTAGGCGTCGAAGCTGCCGTAGAGGTCGTCGGCCTCGTCGAAGGCGGCGCGGAGCCAGGCGATCTGCACCGCGTCGTCCCTGCCGAGGTAGGTGTTGCTGGCCAGGTAGTCGGCTTCGACGGTGGCGCGGGGGACGCCGAGGATGGTCAGCAGGACGGCGGTGCCCCACCCGGTGCGGTCCTTGCCGGAGCTGCAATGGAAGACCGTGGCGCCGTTGTTGGCCGCGGTGGCGTTGAGCAGGTCGCGGTAGGCGCGGTCGGCGCCGGTGAAGTTGACCATGAACGGGTAGCCGATGCTCTGGCCGAGATCGGAGGAGCCGCTCAGCAGTCCCGCGAGCAGTGCCTCGGCCAGGGTCATCAGCGCGGGGTCGTGGAACTTGACGCCGTGGGTCAGGTCGGCCACATCAGCGACCTGGTACCGGACTCCGGCGGGTAGCCGGTCGGGGTCGTCGCGGCGTTCGCTGATGTTGCGCAGATCGACGTCCAGGGTGATCCCGAGGTCGGTCATGCGCTGCTGGTCGGCCGGGGTCGTGGACGAGAGCTTGTTGGAGCGGTAGACCATGCCCGTGCGGACCCAGTGGCCGTCGGTGGTGCGGTAGCCGCCGACGTCGCGGAAGTTGCGCGCCGTCTCGATGCCGGCCGACCGCTCGGCCACGATGAGGGGCCGGCCCTGGTCGGGGGTGAGCCGGAAGTACCAGCGGGCCGCGGCGGGCAGGCGTCCGGCGGGGACGGTCAGTTGCCCGTTGCCGGGGCCGCTGCCCACCTCGCTCCCGCCCTGGGTGGCGTCGGGGTCGGTGAAGGCGGTGACGTTCACCGTGGCGGCCGGTGAGGCCCAGGTGATCAGGTGGCTCCCGTCGGCGGCGCGTTCGGCCCGCGCCTCGACGAACGGGATCCCGGCGACGGCGCCGGCCGCCGGGCCGGCCGGGCGGGCCGCGACGGCGGCGTGCGCCGGGGCGGCGGTGATGGCTCCGGCCCCGCTCACCAGTGAGGCGGCCAGGAGTACGCGGGGCAGGCGGGCGCGGGACGGGGGGGTGCGCATGGCGGTCCTTTGGCGGGTGGTGAGGGGGTCCGGGGGCAGTCCTGTTGCCGAGGAAAGGGATCTGATTGGTGTTGCTGAAATAATCCAGAAAAGGAGGGATTCATTCAATTGTTGGACAAATCAGAGTCGATCGGGAGATGTTGTTCCGGGAGACAAGCGGCGGTCCGCCGCCAGTTCGGGGCCCGGGTCGAGGTGTCCGGTGGTGCGGACACCCAGACCAGGCTCATCGGTTTCATCGGCCGGGACCCGTTCTGGTCGGGCGGTAAGCCGTCCACTGGAATCCGGGGCGGGCCCGCCGACCGCGGGCTGGGCCGCTCGTCCGCTCTTCCTTCGCTGTCCGTGAACGCATGGGGTAAATGGGCACAAGCCCACTTATGGTGGACGCGTGATCACTCCACCGTCTGGCCCTGAGGGGGACTCCGAGACCGGAACCGGGGGCGACGAGCGGGCGCGGGCATCGCATCTCCAGCGGCAGGTCGCCGAGGGATTCGGTGCTGACGCCGGCCGCTACGACCGGGCCAGGCCCACCTATCCCGTCGACCTGGTGGAGCGCGTCATCGCCGCCAGCCCGGGAAGCGACGTCCTCGACGTCGGGTGCGGCACCGGCATCTCCGCCCGGCTGTTCGCGGCGGCAGGCTGCCAGGTGCTCGGCGTGGATCCCGACCCGCGAATGGCCGAGCTGGCCAGGCGCGGCGGGACCGAGACGGAGGTCGCGAAGTTCGAGGACTGGGACCCGGCCGGCCGCACGTTCGACACGGTCGTCGCCGCGCAGGCCTGGCACTGGGTGGACCCGGTCGCGGGCGCGGCGAAAGCCGCCGCGGTGCTGCGCCCCGGCGGCAGGCTGGCGGTGTTCTGGAACGCCTTCGACCCGCCGAAGGACCTGCGCGAGGCGTTCGCCGGGGTCTTCCGCCGGGTGCTGCCGGACTCGGCACCTGCCGGCTTCTGGGCGAGGCCTGCCGTCGACACCTACCGGGCCGGATGCGCGAGGGTGGCCGACGTGATCCGGCAGGCGGGGACGTTCGGCGAGCCGGAAGAATGGCTGTCCTCCTGGGAGCGGCCCTACACCCGGGACGAGTGGCTGGACCTGGTCCCCACCACCGGCGGCTTCACCCGGCACCCCGAGGCCGTCCAGCAGGAACTCCTCGACGGCCTCGGTGCCGCCGTCGACGCGGCAGGCGGCACCTTCACCATGTCCTGCACGACGATCGCCGCCACCGCCGCCCGGCTGGCCTCTTAGCGAACCGGAGCCGTCCGTCCTCGCCCTGGGCGGTCTGACCGCGCGCAATGCTTGAATCTGTGGATCGGCGGGGAAGGGCGTACCTTCCCGAAGCACTCAGCAGGTTCTCCAAGCAGGCCGATGCCCGCCGAAGCGGTGCAGGCCGAGGTCGACGCCTACATCGCCCGGTTCGCCGGAAGGCCGGCCGAGTCACAATGTCCAACCATACTGAGGGAGTACTGATGAACAGTGACATGCCCCAGTCCGCCCAGCACATCGCGACGCGCTACTTCGAGATGTGGAACACCGGCGACCCCTCGATCGCCGATGAGATCCTCAGCCCCGATTGGATCGACCACGCCCACCCTGAAGTGACCGGTCCGCACCACGTGCGGCAGGCCGTCGAACGGATCCGCACAGCACAACCGGACCTGCGGTTCCAGATCGATTCCATCCTCGGCGACAGCGACTTGGTGGCCATCGTCGGCAGCGCCGGCCACGGACCACAAGACAACCCGACCACCACCCGCCTGGTCTGGCTCATCCGAGTGCAGGACGGCCGGCTCGCCGAGATGTGGACTTACCGCGACGCCACCAAGTGATCAAGATTCAGAGCGTCCACAGGAATCGACAATCGCTCCTCGACGGGCCTACCAGGCGGTGACGGTCAGCTCGTCGCCGACCGACACCTTGCCTTCCCGGGTCACTGAGAACTTGACCCCGAAGGCCACCCCATCGGGGGTGCGCCGGTAGCCGGCCAGCGTGCGCAGCGGTTCGGGCCCGGCCCGTCTCCCGGCCTGATCGACCACCGTGACCGCGCACCGGATGGCGAGCTTGGTGAAACCGAGTTCGGCGTCGCCGACGGCGGCGCGGCGGATCCGATCCTCCAGGTGCGGCTCGTCCCAGCCGTCGATGACGATGTTGGGGCGGAAGCGGCTCATCGGAACGGTCCCGGCACCCCGCGCCGCGATCCGTTCGTTCAGGGCCGCCAAGGACGACACGGCGGTCAGATGCACGGCGCTGCCGTCGGCATAGCCGGCCGTCCCGGGCGTCAGGCCATCGGTGACACGGTGATACTCGGGCGGCAGCCTGACCAGGCGGCTGGATGAGCCGAGCACGTCCGACAGCCACTCGGCCGCCGTGTCGCCCTGGTCGATGCCCGGATACGGGTCGCCGAACATCCGCACTTCGCGGCGCGGGCCGGTCAGGTCCACCGCGACCGTGATGGCGTCCGAGCCGTCCGTCCGGAGGGTGAGCAGCGCGCCGTCCGCGCTGACCCGCGGCCTGACCAGCGCCAGCCTGGGATCGCGGCGCAGGCTACGGAACACGCCGCCGGTGCCGGTGACCATGAACGTCCGGTCGTGCGCGATGCCCGCGGGGGTCAGCACCGCCTGATCGAGCGCGGTGCCGGCGCACCCCTTGACCGGATGGCAGTTCAGTCCGACGATCTTGACCATGCCTGGACGCTACGGTTCCCGCGGACCGGAGCCAAGGGAGAGGGGCGATACCTGCCACAGACCCGTCAGTTTCACCCGACTCGAGGTATCTGCCGATCATGTGCCCGTGACACTGGCAGTTGACGAATCATGGGACCGAATCCTGGCCTGACTCGCCAGGTACGCCCCGGCCGGCGGATTCCATCGGTGGGCCCGCCGGCCGGGCCGGTGCCCGCCAACCTAAGGTTTGGGCTCGTTGACGTGCACGGTCAGCTCGGATTCGTTGGAGGTGACGGGCTGGTCGTCGTCCTCTCTCTGGCCTGTTGCGGTTGCGGTGTTCGTGACGTATCCGCGTTTCCTGTCCTCTTGGGTGACGTTGTGGCGGCCGGTGCAGGTCACTGATTCACCTGGGGCCAGTGTGGTGGTCGGGCAGCTGAGCCCTTCTGCGAGGGTGTCGCTGATGGTGATGGTGTTCAGTGGTTCTTCGGTCACCACCGGGTTCGGCGCGGGCGACACCACGACGTGAACGGTCCGCTTCACCGGCTCCAGCAGCGCCTCGGCCTGTTCCGGTGTGGCGTCGGCGGGAATCTGGGTGAGGTCGCCTTGGAGCCGTCCGGGAAGCGTGGACGTCCAGGGGCCGGTCGTCGTCATGTTGTCGGTCGTCGCGTCCAGCCAGCAGTACCCGGTCGTGCCGTTCCCCGGGCCGCGGACGGTCACCATGTTGGGACCGGGGATCCGCGCCGCCGGGGCATCGCGGACCACGTCACGGCCGACCTGGCGGACCCCGGCAGCATCCGCGCGGCCGTCCATCGCGTCCGAGCCGGCGCAGGCCGCCGCCTGTCTGCTCAGCGACCGCGCCGCCTTCGTCACCGGCGTCGTCCTGCCCGTGGACGGCGGTCTCAGCGTGGAGGCGGCCACCGGCACCGCCCACCCTTCGAAGTCGTCGGCCGCCGGCATGCCGGAGCGCGGTCGCTAGGCCGAAGTACCGGCCTCGGCCGCTGCCGGAGCCTTGCGCGGGCTGTCGTCCTGCCGGCATCGCACCAGCAGGCAGGAGACGGCGCCGACCGTGATCGCGGCGATGGGCAGTGCCAGGGTCGGCCGCATGGCGTGGACGAACCCGTGCTCGAACACCGATGCCGCCGCCTGCTGGATGTGGTGGGCGAGGCTCGCCGGCGTCCCCGGCGGTGGTCGGAGCGTCGCGCCGGTCTGCCCGGCGCCGACCTCCAGGCCGCCCTTGGCGGCGTTGTCGAAGCCGGTCACGAACTGGCCGCGGACGCCCGCCGGAAGGCCGGCGGCCCGGTCGGCCGCCTCGTTCTGGAGTGAGGAGGCCAGGCGATTCTGCAACACCGCGCCGACCGCGGCGCTGCCGATGACCGTGCCGATCTGCCGGATCGTGTTCAGCACGCCGGAGGCGGCCCCGGCCATCTTGGGCTCCACGTTGTACATCGCGACCGTGACCATCGGGCCGAACACGCAGCCGATGCCGACCCCGGCCACGATCAGGGCCGGCTGGAACTCCCACCACGCACGGCCGACACCGGTGACCCAGGTGAGCCAGGCCATGCCGACCGCGAACAGGGACAGGCCGGTCATCAGGACGTACTGGCCGCCGACCCGGTCCGCCATCCGGCCTGAGAACGGCGACAGGACCGCCGATACCACCATCGCCGGCGCCATCACCAGTCCGGCCTTGAGGGCGCTGAAGCCCAGCACCGATTGCAGATAGATCATCACCGGCAGGAACAGGCCGATCATCCCGACCTGGACGGTCGCGGACACGAAGCTCATGACCGCGTAGTTGCGGTCGTGGAAGAGCACGAAGGGCAGCAGTGGTTCGCCCCCCTGCCGGGTGCGCTGGTGGACCAGGAACCCCACCAGCAGCAGCGCGGCCCCGCCGAGCAGCGCCCAGATCCCGGCGTTCCAGTGATAGCGCTGGCCCTCGGTGAGCGCGAAGGTCAGGCACGCCAGCGTCGCCGTGGCGAGCAGCACGCCCGGCACGTCCAGCTTGTGTCGGGTGCCGTGCCGGACGTCCGGCACGAGCGTGACGGCCATCGCGAGCACGATCGCGCCGAGCGGGACGTTCACGAAGAAGATCCAGCGCCAGCCGGCCGTGCTGACCAGGAGTCCGCCGATCGTGGGCCCGGCGATCGTGGCCACGCCCGCGACCGCTCCCCAGACGCCGAGCGCCGTGCCGCGCCGCTCGGCCGGGAAGGTGCCGATGATGATCGTCATCGTCTGCGGCGTCAGCGCCGCCGCGCCCAGGCCCTGCATGGCCCGGGCGGCGATGAGCTGGGCCGGATCCTGCGACAGGCCGCACAGCACGGACGCGACCGTGAACAGGGCGACGCCCCCGATGAACATGGTGCGCGGCCCGTGCACATCGCCCAGCCGGCCGAACGTGATCAGCAGCGCGGCGAGGACGAGGATGTAGATGTTGATGACCCACAACACCCGGTCCAGCGACGCGTCCAGGTCGTCGATCATGCTGGGAATGGCGACGTTCACGGCCGTCAGGTCCAGCAGTGACATGAAGAATCCCAGGCTGAGCGTCAGCAGCACCGCCCAAGGATTGCCGCGCCATCTTTTCATTCGTATCCCTTCGTGGACGTCGGCAGGAATCGCCTGGGCAGGGCACAGGCCCGGTCGGCCGAGGCGGACCGGGCCCGGACGGGTCAGCTCTTGGTGGGCGCCTGTAGGCTCCACAACCGCCCGTCGGGATCCCGGACGGTCATTTCCCGGGTCCCGTAGTGGGTGTCCTGGAACGGGGTCACCACATCGATGGCGGGATCGGCGCGGAACGCGTCGGCATCGGGCACCTTCAAAGCGATCTGTACGCCCGGCTCCCGATCCTCGGGGATCTCCACGAGGACGAGATAAGGCCCCTCGCCGTTACGGAACACACCGGATCCGTCGCCGGCGGACATCTCCATTTCGTACCCCAGTGCCTGGAAGAACTTCGCGGCCTTCCCCCAGTTGCGGGTCTCCAGGAACACCGCCTCGATTCCTTCTGTCCCCATGTCATGACTCCTTTTCGGAAGAGTGATGTTGCTGCCCGTTGGTGTCGTCGAGGTAGACACGCAACGCGTCGGCGACCAACGCCGACAACGACATGCCCGTCTCGATCGCGTGATGCTTGACCTGCCTGATCAGTCCTATCGGCAGGTACACGTTGAACTGCTTGACGTCCTCGTCGCCCATGGGTTCGATGCTAGCATACTAGCTAGCTAGCAAGGCCAGGGAGAGATGTCTGTCTTCATGGCCAAGCCGCACGATCCGGACGTCGTCCGCGCCGGCGACGCCGAGCATCTGCCCGAGATCGGTCACCTTCTGCTGGCCGACGCCAGTGCCGGCAACTGCGCGCTCAGCGCCCACCGCGTCCGACTCCCCCGCGGCGCCGACGGCGCGGTCCCGCATCGGCACGACCACTCGCCCGAACTGGCATGGCCTCGGTTGCTTGCTGCTCGGCTCGAAGGTGTTCCCGATCGCGGAGCCAGGTGTCAGCGGCGTTCGTCGGTGCCCGCGACCCTCGCGGTGGTGATCGCTATACGGTTCCAGGTGTTGATCGCGGAGATCACCGCAAGGACCTGGGCCAGTTCGGCGGGGTCGAACTGCGCGGCGGCGCGGGCGTAGACGTCGTCGTGGACGCCGTCCGCCGCGATCAGGGTCACCGCCTCGGTCAGGGCCAGGGCGGCCCGCTCCTTGGCGGAGAAGTAGTGGGACGCTTCGGACCAGACCGCGACCATGTGCAGGCGCATGTCGTCCTCGCCGGCCTTGCGTGCGGCGCCGACGTGCATGTGCAGGCAGTAGGCGCAGCCGTTGAGCTGCGAGGAACGGATCTGGATCAGCTCGACCAGCGCGGGGTCGAGCCCCTCGCGGGCGGCTGCGTCGAGACCGATCAGGGCCTTGAACGCCCGCGGCGCGGAGGCGGCGAAATCGATCCGGGGTGTGCAGGTGTTCGTCATGGTGCCTAATCTAGGGAGCCGAAAGACCGACGAGGAGGTGCATCAAGGTGCCGGAATCATGGGTCAATTCTGGGGTCGACCTGCATCTTGAGCTGGCCGGTACCGGGCCGCGCCGGGCCGCGCTCAGACAGGCTCTGCGCGAGGCGATCCAGGACGGACGCCTGGGGGCGGGAACGCGGCTGCCGCCTTACCGGTCGCTCGCCGCCGACCTGGGCCTCGCGCGGAACACCGTCGCCGAGGCCTACTCCGAGCTGGCCGCCGAGGGCTGGCTGATCGCCCGTCAGGGATCGGGCACCCGGGTCGCCGAGCGCCCGGCCCCTGGCAAACGGGTGCGGGTGCCGAAGAAGGCCCCCGCTGCGTCGGGTGCGCCCACGCACAATCTGCTGCAGGGTCGTCCGGACATCTCGTCGTTCCCGAGGAACGCCTGGGCGGCCTCGACGCGCCGGGCGCTCACCGCCGCGCCCAACGAGGCCTTCGGGCCGGGCGACCCGCAGGGCCGGATCGAACTGCGCACGGCGCTCGCCGACTACCTCGCCCGGGTCCGGGGCGTGCGCACCTCGCCCGAGAACATCGTGATCTGCGCGGGCTTCTCCGACGCGATCCGCCTGCTGTTCGGCGGGGGCGTGCTCCGCGGGAAGCTCGCGGTCGAGGCCTACGGCCTGGGTTTCCACCGCGCGCTGCTGGCCGGCGCGGACGTCCACACCGTGCCGCTCGGCCTCGACGAGCACGGCTCCAGGACCGAAGAGCTGGACGGGCTGCGCGGCGTAGGCGCGGCCCTGCTCACCCCGGCCCACCAGTTTCCCATCGGCGGCCCGCTCGCTCCGGCCAGACGCATCGCCGCGGTCGACTGGGCGCGGGCCCGGGGCCGGGTGGTCGTCGAGGACGACTACGACGGTGAGTTCCGCTATGACCGCGAGCCGATCGGCGCGGTCCAGGCACTGGACCCCGACCATGTCCTGTACGTCGGGTCGGCCAGCAAGAGCGTGTCGACCGCGCTGCGCCTGGGCTGGATGGTGCTGCCCGAGCGGCTGGTCGATTCCGTCCTGTCGGTGAAGGGAGAGCGGGAGCGGTGGACGAGCGTGGTGGACCAGCTCACCTTCGCGGACCTGATCACCTCTGGGGCCTACGACCGGCATATCCGGCGGATGCGCCAGCGTTACCGCGACCGCCGTAACCGCCTGGTCGACGCCCTCGCCGCGCAGGCCCCGCACATCGACGTCACCGGGATCGCCGCGGGACTGCATGCGGTGCTCCGCCTGCCGCCGGGCACCGAGACCTCCACCGTGAAGGCCGCCACCTGGCTGGGCCTCGCGCTCGACGGTCTCGCGGGCTACCGCCACCCTGGGGCCGCCACCGCGCCGTGGGACGGCCTGGTCGTCGGCTACGCCGCCCCACCCGACCACGCCTACGCCGCCGCCCTCGACACGCTGTGCCAGATCCTGCCGCACCCGCCGTGAACCCCGTCGACTCGATCACGGAGTCAGCGGGGTCCGGCTCCTGCGGTCAGCTCTATTGGCGCGGCGGTGGCGATCCGCCGTCCTCTGCTCAGGTCGAGCGCGGCCAGCAGGACTGCTCCGGCTAGTGCCGCGCCGGCGACGGTCATCGAGTGCGTCTGCGAGGTCGAGTACGTCCCTCAGCGAAGCAGGTCGACACCAGGTTCAGCGTCGCGGGGAAGAGGGACGCGCCGCCGATGCCCTGGACCACCCGGGCGGCGATCAGCGTCGACGGTGACGCGAATGGATGGCGGAACCGTGCTCTCTGCTCCGGTGGTTGGCGTCGGCTCAGCGCGCGGCGAGTTCCTGCTGCCAGACCGGGCTCTCGAAGTAGTGGTTGTCGAACCGCTCGGAACTGTCACGGATGTCCTGGATCGTGGCCTCGCCGCGGTAGACGCGCTCCAGCAGGCGGTAGTAGTCGAACCGGTCCATTCCGGGCGTGAAGGTGACGAGCATCTCGGCCTCCGATCCCAGGGCCGGCGCGAACGCGTGCGGCACGGTCGGCGGGACGGTGAGGAAGTCGCCCTGCCCGAGAGTGAGGACCTGGTCGTCGAGCAGGATCCGCATCGAGCCGCTGAGAACGAGGAACGTCTCGGTGGCACGCGTGTGGAAGTGCGCGGGCGCACCGGGTGAGCCCTTCTGGAACGTCGCACGGTTGGCGGTCAGCGCGCCGCCGGTGGCGTGGGAGTCGGCGAGGAGCGTGATCAGGCTGGTCGCGCCGTCCTGGAGGGACTCGGCCTCCGCGGCACGGACGAGTACGGGCTTCGGTGCGTTGCTGACGGTCATGATCGCTCTTTCCCTCGACGTTCGGTTCTGGCTGCACTGATGAACCTAGAGGCCAGAAAGACCTCTCACAGGGTGCATTCAGACCGGAGAATCATGGGTCAATCTCAGGAGCGCGCCGAAGCGCCGGGACACCATCTTCCGGATGGCCTCGACGTCCAAGCCGGTCACGGTCGCGGCGGCGAAGGTGCTGCTGGACGAGTGCAGGCCGCGGCCGGACGATCTGGTGAAGCCGTGGCTGCCGGAACCCGCAGACCGGCGGGTGCTGACGCGGGTCGGCGGCCCGCTCGACGACACCGTACGGGACGTGCTGACCTCCACGTTCGGGCTCGGCATGGACATGACGGCGCTGGGCACGCCGATCATGAACGCGGTCTTCGAGCAGGGGCTGACCCCGAATCTGCCGGAGCCGATGCCCAAGCCGGATGAGTGGACGCGCCGCCTGAGCGCGCTTCCGCTGATGCACCTGCCCGGAGAGCACTGGCAGTACAACATCAGCAAGGATCTGCTCGGCGTGCTCGTCGCGCGGGTCACCGGCCAGTCGTTCGAGGTGTTCCTGCGCGAACGCATCTTCGACCCACTGGGCATGACCAACACCGGCTTCCACGTGCCCGCCGACCAGATCGACCAGGATGTCCACCCCGGATTCGGCGCGGGCCATCCACGACTTCTGGACCACGCTCCACCGGCCATCGACAACTGACAGTGAGCCCACGTCCCGGGTACGCCCCGAAAGAAGCAGGACGGTTCACCATTCCCGTCGAAGAGCATCAGTATTGTTAAATGTCGGTGGCGCGATGCCACCACCTCGCCGCCCAGGAGGCCGGATGACTGCAGATCCGCACAGCTCGCCCGCGCTGCGTGCGTCCGACGCCGACCGCGACCGGGTCATCGAGCTGCTGCACACCGCCGTCGCCGACGGCCGGCTCGACCCGGTCGAGTTCGACGAGCGGCTGGGCATGGCACTGACCGCCCGCACCCATGACGCGCTGACCCCGCTCATCACCGATCTGGTCGCGACGCCAGGCAGCCACGGCGCACTCACGCCGCCGCCGGCCGACCCGGCCGCCGAACTGCTCACCATCAAGGAGCGGCACGGCTCGGTGCGCCGTGACGGCCGGTGGACACTGCCGCACCGGTTGGTGCTGCGCACCGCGTGGAGCGAGGTGGTCCTGGACCTGACGAGCGCGGTGCGCAGCGCGCCCGAGCTGGTCATCGAGCTACGGGTGAGTGGCGGCACCGTGGAGCTGGTCCTCGCGCCGGGCATGGTGGTGGACGCCAACGAGCTGTCGGCGCGGCACAGCCAGGTGGCGATCAGCAGGAACGCAGGCGGCAACACGCCCGAGACGCTGCACGTCCGCCTGGTGGGCCGAATGCGGCACGGCCGGCTCGACATCCGGTGGCAGGCGCCGCGCCCGTGACGCGGCAGGGCCCGGACACAGCGGCGATATCCGGGCCCTGACATCTCGCGCTTGGTGCAGGCGCACCGCCGGCGCGCCGCGAGGAGTGGGCCCGCACCGTCGAGCGGTACGGCGGCCTGCGCGCGCCCTCCGACCGGATCGCCGACCCCGACGGCTGGGGCCTGCTCGCTGCCTGCTGTCCGAGGTTCCCAACCCGGCCACACCTTTCATCCGCTGACCGGTGACCGTCTGTCGTTCCCTGGTGTTAGCCTCTGCGGCACTCGAAAGTGATCATGAGTGGAGGCCCTTGCAGTGGACGTGTTCTCTCCCATCCCCGAACTCAACCTTCTCAAGGAGTTCTACGACGCCCAGGAAGACTTCTTCGCCAACGGCTTCGAGATGTACGAGTACGGTGACGAGCCCGAGGACCGGCTGGTCTCCTTCGCGCAGGCCAACGGCAGTGGGTCGCGGTACGGAATCTGGCGCAAGGACGACCGCGAAGACCTGGCCGCCCTGCCGGTCGTCGCCATGGGCGATGAAGGCGGGGTCCACGTCATCTCCCTCGACTTCCGGGAATTCCTCCGTCTGCTCGCGTCGATCCCTGCCGACTGCGAGCCGGACATCGATTGGGAGTCTTTCGGCCTCCGCGAGTGCGATGAGCCAGTGGAGAACAAGCCCTACCTCGCCTGGCTGAAGGAGACGTTCGGCATCACGCCCGCCGATGACTGGAAGGCCATCGTCTACGGCGCGGAAGCAGAACTGGGAAAGGAATGGGCTGCCTGGGTCCACCCGATCATCCCGGACGCGGTCTGGTCACCGGTCCACGAACTGAACCTCCTCCCCAATGCGGCCTTCGACGGATTCGCGAACGGCTTCTGGCTGCTCGACGAGTACGGCGAAGACGGAGGGTTGGAGAACCCTGAGCTCACCGCCGATCTGGCGCCGTTCGCCACCAACGACAGCGACACGTTCTTCGCCCTGTGGCGGCTCGACGACCGCCCAGACCTCCCCGTTGTCGCGTTGGGAACCACTGCAGGCGCCCATGTCGTCGCCCGCAACGTCCGAGAGTTCTACCAACTGGTCGCGGCCCTCACCGACACCGAGATCTGGTGCGACGAGACTCGGGTGGGCCTTCGCCCCTGCGAACCTGCGGCCAAGCGCACGATGTTCCTGTCCTGGCTGGAAGAGACCTTCGGCCTGCGACCCACTGACGACCCGGCCGCCGTCATCGCGACCGCACGGGCCGAACTGGGCGAACGACTGGCGACCCGGCCCGCCCGAGGCTGAGAACCGGCTCCCCCCTTACCTGAGTTCCGCGAGGTCCTCCGGACCCGGCTTCAGCCCGGCTCCTCCAGACGCGCCGGGGATCGGCAGGATGTTCGGTGCTACTCGGGATGCCTTGTCTACTCACGCCTACGGCGAACCGGCCTGCGGCGTACTCAAACGCTTGATCAGTCGCGGCATCCTCGTCGCGACAGAGCCGGGGTTGTTCCCTCAGCCGCGTCCATAGCCCGGCAGCGAGTCTCCGACGAGCCCGCCCCTCCCAACCTCAACGACGAAGAGGACATCAACTCGCGAACGGCCCTCTGAAAGCACTTCAGCTCCAGCACCAGCGCGAACAACGCCTCGGGGCTCGCGGTCCGGGCCCGCGCCCAGCCGATCTCCTCACCCGTCGGGGTGAAGAACACGTGCAGCACCCGAGCCGAGGTCACCCTCTTGAACTGCGGATACGCGGTGCGCTCGATCGACGTCAACGCGGGCTCCTCTCCGGCCAACCAGATCCAGAACCCACGCACCGTGACCGTCAGCGATCAGCCCACACCTCACGGTTCATCGAACTGCAACCAAAGCAACGCAGCCCGTCACCAAAGACGACCGACGTCAGGAGACCCGAGCAACCCCACTGCCCCTCTCGCGCTTACTTGGTCTGGCCCCCCAGATCGGCCAGGTTGCCGAACTGACCGGCCTCGGCATGCGCACCATCCGCCACTACGAAGAGGTCGGGCTGGCCCCGCCCACCGCCCGCTCGGCCGGCGGATTCCGGCTCTACACCGACACCGACGTCGCCCGGCTGCGGGTCATCATGCGGATGAAGCCGCTGGAGTTCACCCTGGAGGAAATGCGTGACCTGCTGGAGGTCCTGCACCGGCTCGACGACCCCGGCACCGGCCCCGCCGAACGCGAGCGTCTCCCCTGCCAGGTCGCCGCCTATCGCGACCGGGTCGACCAGCGCTGCGCCAAACTCCCGGCCCGCCTCGCCGGCGCCGAAGACTTCTCCACCGAACTCGGCGACCGCCTTGAAGCCGGCCGGCCCGCGCCACGCCCCTGACGCTCACCGGCCGCCGCGCCGTGCTCAGTCCGGCTCGCCGCAGGCCTGGGCGATCGCGGCCAGGACCTGCTGCCGGGCGGTGTCGGCGGTGCTGACTCCGATCAACGTGTAGTAGGCCAGCCCCTCGGTCAGCGCCACCAGCCGCACCGCCACCTCCCGCGTAGCGGCCACCTGCCGACCGCCGGTGCCGGTGCCGGTGGCCCGGTCTTGGGCGAGCAGGGCGCCGAGCCGGTTGTGCAACACCGCGTACTCGGCGCGCAGGCGGGCGGCAATGGCCTCGTCGGCCAGTGCCAGCGCACTGAAGGCCTGCCGTACCCGCAGATGGGTCCGCCTCGCCCGGTCGTAGGGGAGCAACTCGGTCAGCACCACCGTCAGCACGTGCCGCGCCGGAGCGCTCTGCAGGTCCTGGCCGACCAGCTCGCGGATCCGCTCCTCACTGAGCGCGTTGCCGCGTTCGAACGCCGCCTCGATGAGCTGCTGCTTGGCGGGGAAATAATGCTGGACGCGGCCCGCCGACACCCCGGCCCGAGCAGCGACCCGGTTCTGCGACACCGCCCCCAGGCCGTGATCGGCCACGATCGCCAGCACCGCGTCGGCAATCTGCGCCCGCCGCTGCTCGTACTCGGCCCCCATCCCGCGCGCCCGACGCTGCGCCACCAGCCACCCCTCACGATTACCGATGCGATCACATCGGATTGACCGGACTCCCCGTCGCGGCTAGCCTCCGCCATTAAATCAATGTAACCACATTGTTCTGATGGGAGGGCGATGACGCAGCCAAGCGACGCCCGGGACGCCCCCTCACGCAGGACGGCCGCCGGCGTACTGGCGCTGGCGTGTGCCGCACAGTTCATGGTCGTGCTGGATGTGTCGGTGGTGAACGTGGCGCTGCCCTCCATCCAAGCCGAGCTGCGCCTGAACGCGGCGTGGTTGCCGTGGGCCGCCGGCGCCTACGCCCTGGCCTTCGGCGGGTTCCTGCTGCTGGGCGCCCGACTGGCCGACCTGTACGGGCACCGCAAGGTGTTCACCGCCGGGCTCGCGCTGTTCACCGCCGCCAGCCTGGCCGGCGGCCTGGCGGGCAGCGGCAGCCTGCTGATCGCCGCCCGCGCCGTCCAGGGCCTGGGCGCTGCTGTGCTCGCCCCGATCACCCTGACCGTCTTGACCACCACCTTCCCCGAGGGGCCCGCCCGCGTCCGGGCGCTGGCGATCTGGACCGCCGTCAGCCTCACCGGCGGCGCCGCCGGCAACCTGCTGGGCGGCGCGCTGACCCAAGCCCTATCGTGGCGATCGATCCTGCTGATCAACGTCCCGATCGGGATCGTGGCCGCCCCCGCCGCCGCCCGCCTGCTCACCGCCACCGCCACTGCCGGCCGAGGCCGCCAACGCCTTGACGTGCCCGGCGCGCTGCTGGCGACCGCGGGTCTGACCGGCCTGACCTTCGGCATCTCCGAATCCCGGCACGGCCCCGGTGACCCGGCGGCGCTCACCGCGCTCGTCGTCGCGCTGGCCTGCCTGGCGGCGTTCGTCCTGGTCGAGGCCAGGTACGCATCAGCCCCGCTGATGCCACCGCGGCTGCTGGCCGCCCGACCGATCGCCATCGGCAACACCGTGATGCTGCTGGCTGGCGCCTGCTTCCAGATCCCGATGTGGTACTTCCTGACCCTCTACCTGCAAAACGTCCTGCGCTACTCCGCGCTGCAAACCGGTGCCGCGTTCCTGCCCCACACCCTGCTCACCCTGACCGTCGGCCTGCAGGTGACCCCGCGGCTGATGCGGCGCGTGGACTCCCGGACCCTGATCACCGCCGGCGCGCTGATCGCCGCCGCCGGGTTCTGGTGGCAGAGCCGCATTACCCCCGACAGCACCTACCTGACCGGCGTCCTCGGCCCGGCCATCCTCATTTCGGTCGGCGGCGGCCTGTTCAACACCCCGCTCACCACCACCGTCACCTCCGGCGTCCCCACCGCCGACGCCGGTGCCGCCTCCGGTCTGATGAACACCGCCAAACAACTCGGCGGCGTGCTGGGCCTGGCCGCCCTCACCACCCTGGCGCCCGGCACCAGCACCCAACCCCACACCCTCACCACCGGCTACGGCCACGCCTTCCTCGCCTGCGCCGCGCTACTCACCGCCGTCGCCGCCCTCGCCCGCACCCTCCCCGTCGCACACCCGACCCCGAGCCCACCAGCCCCGCCACCGCCGCGGGCCCCGCACCAGCAAGACCCCCAGCAAGCAACCTGACCCCAGGCACCCGCAGCCAGCCGCGCAGGACGACCGACCTACAGCCCAAGCAGTCGGTGCCCGCCTCGTGCCAGAGGAGTTCTCGATCGGGTGGTCGCCTGCCTCATGAGTGCTGAACACCTCGATCCCGAGTTCCTGGCCAGGGCGTGCACACGATCCTGCCGGGGCCGATGAACTGGCCTCCCAGGTCGAGGATCTCGCCGTCGGCCTCAACAACGCGGGTGCGCCCGCCGACCACCATCAGCGCTGACTCATGGTCTTTGATCATCAGCAGGTGATCTCGGGGTGACTGGCGTCTCGAGGCGATCTGGTCGAACTCTCCTGTACTCCCCCGGTGACCGCAGGCCCCTCAGCGCCTGAAGTGGGAGGGCTTGACCGCATCGGAACGAGAAGTCACGCCAGCGTCCGCCTAACGAGACTTTTCGAGTCACAGTTCCGATGCTGGTCGCCCCCCGCGTGCGGTTCAGGGGTTGATGGTGTGTTCGGTGAACTGGCCGCAGGAGCGGAATCCCAGGCGGCGGTAGACGGGTTCGCCGTCGGTGGACGCCTGCAAGACCGCGATGTGGTGGTCTCGGTCGCGGGCCGTGTGGAGTGCGGCGAGTGTGATGGCACCGCCGTAGCCGCGTCGGCGGTGGGTGGCCAGGGTGGAGATGTTGTAGATCCCGGCAACCCTCGCGTGATGAAACACCTCGGCCGAGCAGACCGGACGGCCGTCTATGTAGCCGACCAGGTAGCGGGCCGGACAGTGCGCGGCCAGTGCCTGCGGGGCGGCATGGGCGAAGAAGCGGTGGACGGTGTCAGCGGGCGGGGTCCAGTTCGCAGCGAGAACCGTGGCGTAGTCGGCGAGCTGTTCGGACGTGGCCACCGTCTGAATGTCCAGCCCTTGGGCGGCGGGCAGCGGCAGGCTGTCGTCCAGCTCGGCCCACATGGCTGTCTCGCGTTCGGATGCCGGAAGACCGGCCGCAATCAGACGGGCGGTGAGGTCTGGTGGTGTCGAAGCAGGTCCCACCCACCAGGAGAAACGGCGGCCGGTGCGAGCCAGCGTCCGGGCGGTCTCGGTGATACGTGCCGCAGCGGTGGCGGCGGTGAAGCGGGCCGCGGCAACGATGTTGAAAGTGTCGTCGTCCAAGCCGCTGTCGGCGACCAGGAGGTCACCAGTCTCCGTTACGGTCGCACCGGCCATACTCCGATGCAGGTGGCAGGCGTGTTCCGCCAGATTCCGCTCCATCCTATCCATCAAGTCGGCTTCATTGAGGAAATGGGCATTCATAGTGATCGATCCCAGCATGAATGGTCGAAGGTCGCACGTGATTTTGGGTCGTCCGCCGAGAGTGTCGCGCTGGCGACGTGATCCGGGCTGAGCGTGCAGGAGGGCTACCGCGCAGGCTCACCCGGGTGCGGCCTGTCGTCCGGGCCGCACTCTACTTCACAGATGTGCCGCTGCCAGGCTTTTGCCCTGTGGGCCCGTAGATTCCCGGGCTCGTGTAAGTGCGCGCCGCTGCGTGCCCGGGAACGGGTGCGCGGTGTCTACGCCTCAGAGGGCGGTGGCGAACTCGTCCGCGCCGGCCTGGAGGTTGCGGAACCGATACGCGACAACGGCATCGACCTTCTGGTGTCTCCGCCGGACTAGGCCCTCCGCTCCCGAACGTGTCCCCAGCCGCCAGGTAGCCAAGTGAAGGGTCACGGTTGCGGTTCGTGATCGTTGCAAGTCGGGTTTACCGAGCGGTAGTGCATCTCGGCCGTTCAAGGGTTTTTCCGACCTCGGGGGGCCGATCGAGCGAATGGGTGCATGGTGCGTCGGGAGTGGGAGCCGGAGGAGCTGATCGCGGCGTGGATGCTGCTGGACGGCGACGGGCGCGGGCCTGGCCGGTGAAGTGTCCGCCGGAGATGACAACATTCCACCACGTGATCAAGTCCGACGAAAACTTCACCTGGGCGGGCCGCTGCCCCGGGACCCTCGCGAGAACTACGCCGTGGCGATGGTGCGCGGCCTGTCCCCTCAGCAGCTCCTGGAGAGGCTGGGGCTTCTCTCGGTCGATCCGCCGCGCATCACCGGGGCCGAAGCCATGCACGAGCTGGACATGGACGAGGACGACGACCTGGTCGGCGTCTTCTCGATCGACGATTGGGCGGTGGCCTTCGAACCCGGCGCGTACCTGCTCGGCCACCGTGACAGGCTCACCCGGCTGTCGGCCGGCACCCGCCTGGTCTGCCACTCCAGCAGCGTCTATACCCAGGATCCGGCCATTCTGGCTCGAGGAGCGGCAGGGCACCGCCGTCACCGACCTCATGGACGCCATGCGCGCCATCGGCTTCCGGTTC
Organism: Actinomadura xylanilytica; assembly: GCF_030283145.1. Classification (GTDB taxonomy): domain Bacteria; phylum Actinomycetota; class Actinomycetes; order Streptosporangiales; family Streptosporangiaceae; genus Spirillospora; species Spirillospora xylanilytica. The sequence continues at coordinate 478,427 of NZ_JASNWE010000005.1, read as the reverse complement.
ATCGAGGACGAAGGCGAGGAGAACCCGATCGCCAAGGCGTTCGCGCTGGCAGAGCACATCACCGGTGTCCCCCTCACCGAGGGGAGGTTCGAGAAGGCGGTCTACCTGCTGGGCGCCGTGCCGAACTGACCGGCACCGAAGTGCGGCCGGGCCCCAGTACATCTGCCCCCACACCGGCCGGCCCCGCCTCGGCTACGAGGGGTGCGGCCGGTCAGGTGGCCCCGGGGTGCGATTCTCCGGGGCCACCCGACCGGCCGCACCCCCAGTGCGCGATCTGGGGCGTGGTCACGTGGCGGCTCCGGCGCGTTCCAGGACCCGGTAGAGCCGGCAACCGCCCCCGCCCACGCCCGCCGCTGGAGGTCCCTGGCAGCAGATCCGTGACCACCGCGGGCAGCTCCCAACAGCCCCGTCCGCGGCCCGTCGCCGACGCCAGGATGAGATGGGCAGCTGATCAGTTACCGGCCCAAGTGCAGAGCACTGTGGACATCAGTGCAGACGACTTCGGAAATCGACAACGCTCTACAAGCACGTCCCCGAAGCCAAAGGCCGGCCCCGCGCCATCAAGGCAACAGCCTCCCACGACGTCCTGGACGAGGCCGCTCCCTGAACTACACCAGCGCTGACCTGGGTGAACTCAATCGCGTGTACCTGCTGACACGGCTCTTACCGACACCCCTTGTCCCCGGGGTGGCCGTTTGTCGGGGTGGCCGCCGGCCAGCTGCCACCTCCACCAGGCGTGGGGGTCGTAGTCGCAGTACGGGTCGGGTGCGGCCGGATCGACGCGCCACAGATCTGCCTCGGGAGGCTCACAGGACACGGTGACGCCCGGCTCCCCGCGGTCCAGGAGGCGCAGCGCGTCCACCTGCTGGGCCGACAGCGGCGGCCTCACCTTAAAGTACCGGCCTCCATGGTCTGGCTCCAGATGGCGGCTGCGTGCGCCGGCCGCGATCAACGCCTCCACCATCCAGTCCCGCGACTCCACCGGCCCGGCGTGCACGTCGAATCTGGGTGAACGGGGATGCGCACGGCACGCAGTGGCAGCCGCGGCGAACACGGCCTGCTCGTCCGCCGCCTCCTCGCCGCCCGCCAGGGGCTGCCAGGGGTAGGCGGTCTTGAGCGTGGTCACGGTGTGGGCGCCGCGGAAAGCCTCCAGGGAGAACCGCCAGCCCTGACCCGCTTCCCACAGCAACGTCGACACATCGGTGTCCGCCTTGGCCAGATCGACCAGCTCGTCCAGACCGAAGAGCACATAATCGGGCGACAATTCGGGGCCGTTGGCGTTCTCGGGCCATACCCAGACACCCGCTCCACCGTCCAGGGCGAGTGCGCTGGCCAGCCGATCAGCAAAGTCCCAGAACTCGCCGTACCGCCAGGCGGTCGCCGGCGGCTGCCGCTGCTCGCGCCCTTCGGTCGGGTCCGTCACGACGTCACGCCCGGGGACGTCGTGGCGGTTCCGCCCGCGCGCAGCGTGCGGCTTTCCTGCGAAGTGACCTGGATATGCACCGGTATGTCTCCTTCGATGACCGAGACTGGCCGGAGGAACATAGCGGGCCCGCTTATCGATCGGTTTACGCCGAGGTCCGCGCCCGATCGCCTTCCCGGCCACCGGCTCTCGGTGGTGGACCGGCCGGCCCTGGAGCCGCGTGCGCCCACCGCCTGGTGGTGGGCGCACGCTGTGGCCGGGGTGGTGGAGATCAGGTGCGCTTGCGGCCCTTGCGGGGGAGGTTCTGGTCACCGGGAATGATCTGCCGACGGGTGGCGTCGGCCTGGTCCTGGATGGTGGTCAGGATGTGCGCGGGGAGGTGCCGGGCGCGGAAGTGGTCGACCATGCGGTCAAGGGTGGTGTCGGCGGCGGTGCGGTCGCCAGCCTTGGCGTGGACGGTGGCCAGGCGGCGCATGGCTGCGTTGAGGGTGATGTCGTTGAGGCCACCCGGGCCGGTGGAGGCGTCGACGGCGGCGGTCAGCTGGGTGACGGCGTCTTGGGTGTCGGGTTGCCGGATGTGAAGCCGGCCGTCGCGGATGTGCTGGTAGTGGCGGCCGGCGTTGGCGCCCTGGGCGAGGTGGGAGTAGACGGCCAGGGGGTGGTCGGCGAAGCGGTCCGACAGTTCGGCCAGGGCGGTGTTGCCCGATTGCAGGGCGGGTGAGTCCGAGCCCAGCAGCGCCATCAGGGTGCCGGCCTGGTCGCCCATGAGGAGTTCGCCAGCGTCCTGGTCGTCGCCGGTGCGCGGCAGCCGGATCCGAATGGTCAGGTCAGGTGAGACCACGCGGGAGCCGTCGGGTGCGGTGTAGAGGGCGCGGACGGTGTAGAGGCCGGGGTCGGTGAAGTACTGGCCGTCGGCTCCCGAGCCCAGGTAGGCCGACTCGTACAGGGCGGGCACCCCGGCGGTCAACGTGGTCAGGGTGTCGTCGCTGTGCCCGTTGCACTGGCGGGCCAGCGGCCGGAACGGCCGGGTGATGCCGGAGGGGGCGGTGATGGCGATGGTGAGGTATTCGCTCTTGGGCGACAGGTCGCGGTGCACGGTGACATCCCGGCCGTCGCGGGCGAGTTTGATCTCGACGGTGACCGGCTCGCCATAGGCGAACGGCCGGGCCGACAAGGTGAGGGCCAGGCCGGAATCGTCGGCGATCGGGTCGTCCATCGCGGCCAGCGCCGGGTCTTGGGTGTTGTAGGCGGCGCTGCCCTGCGCGGCCCAGTTGGCCCCGCCGGGGATGATGTCGTAGCGGAAGGCGTGCCGCAGGTGGGCGAGCTCGTTGGCGGTGAAGGTGAACGGGAACCGGCTCCAGAAGACGTCCCAGCCGCTACTGCCGTTCTCGGCGGTGTACAGGTTCCAGTACTGCATCCACGACAGGTCGCCACGGCCGTCTCTGGGGCCGAGCGGGGCCCCAGAGTCGTTCTTCTGCCACGAGTGCTGCAGGTTGAGGCAGTGGCCAAGCTCATGGACGTACAGGCCCAGGATGAAGTAGCCGGGCTCACCGCTGATCTGGTCGTAGAAGACGGCCATGCCCTGCCGCTGCTTGCCTTCGTTGACATCGAACATGACGCCCGTGTTGTCGTTGACGTGCCGACTGGCTACGAACGTCCACAGCTTCCACTGCTCGGTCTCGGCGTGGCCGGAGAAGTTGTGGAGCATCGCGGTGTGCAGTTCGGAGTCCGACCACCTCAGGTCGGTGCCGGAGTCGGCGGTGCCGACCTCGTTGACCGTGCCCGCGGAGCGCAACTCGATGCCCGCCTCAGCGAAAGCGGAGGCGATGGTCAGCTGCCGGTCGACGTAGTCGGGCGGGCCTGCCACCGCATCGGTGGCGGTGTTGTAGGAGGCCAGCGCGGCCCGGCCGGCCATCGCGTCGATCTCCAGGTCGACGGTACGCAGGTGCGCCGTTTCGTAGGGCAGAACGTAGGGGACGACGTTGCCGTCGTCGAAGCGCAGTTCCAGCCGCAGGGTGGGGGCGGAGGTGCTCTCCGCTACCCGCGGAATGGTGATCTTGGCGGTGCAGCCGACGTACGGTGGTTTCCACTGCACACTGCCGACGGCGGTCACCTCGGTGGCCGAGGCGGCGATGGCCGGCGCACTGACGCGGAAAGAGTACAGGAAGGACCGCGTCGCGCCGTTGAACTGGTCGATGTCGCCGCTGAACTGCCGCGTCGCGCCCAGGCCGTCCAGATCGACACGCACGGTGACCGGGTTGGGTGCGGCCGAAGTGGTCCAGCGGCCCACGATCGGCTTGTACTGCGTGGTGAATGGCGCGGGCAGCGCGGCCAGCTCGGGCATCAGCGTGGTGAGCGCGCCGGTCTTCTCCGGGCCGGTGTTCCAGTTGAACACGCACCCGTTGCCGCCCTTGATCAGCAGGCTGCGCTTGGCGCCCGACACGCCCGGCAGCGGCAGTACGTGGTCGTAGTCGCGCAGCCACTCGGCCGGCAGCTTTGCCCAGCCCGCGGTGGGCTGCGCGCCCTCGTAGATCCGGCACTCCCGGGTGCAGCCGTTTCGCCAGTCGATGGTGGCGACCCGGTCGTTCTTGAACACATAGGTCGTCCAATACGGCGACTCGGCCGTGGAGTCCATCAGCAGCGCGTCCACGCCCTCGCGGTAGCCGGCGGGCAGCATCGTGCCCCAGGCCGGTAGTCCGTCGGCGTGCCTCAGTTCGGTAACTGGGCCCTCGCTGCGGACCTTGGTGTCCCAGTGGTACCAACACACCCGGTCGCCTTTGAACAGCAGCATCTGCCAGGACCCGCCGGTCATCGGCAGCATCAGCGCGCCCTCACAGGCACTCTTGTACGGTTCGGGAATACCGTTCAGCTTCCCGCTGTGAATGCTCGCGGCGCCGATCGGCCCGTTGTGGTCCAGGCCCGCCGCGCTGGTCTGCGCCACCTGATCGCCGCGCACGAACATCGCTTTCCATGCCCCGGTCGGCAGTACCAGCGCCGAGTTGTACCCGGTGTTCTTGATCCGCATGAATCCCAAGAAGAGCAGCCCCTTTGCCGTGTCCCCGGTTTCCGTCGAACCGGGTCCTACGGCACTGTCCCCCCGCCTTCCCGAGAGGGCAACCCGCACCAAGGGCGCCACAATAAGGGACCGAAAACACAAGCCCCAAAACCACGCGCATTCCCCGGCAGGAGCGGTCAGCCCCCCACCGCCGAAGCGATCCGGCTACCACGACAGCACTTCCCGCCCGAGCGATGCACGCAAGTCGGCACAACGCGACACCGGGCTACTTCCGCCCGTCCCGGTCCATTCATCCGAATTAACCGCCCAGTCACCCAGCGTGCTCACATTGGTGTTTCACCCCAGACTCGGGCGAGGCTGCACGGGCGCCTGTTGACTGGAGTAGCCCGTGGGATCGGCCACCAAGACGCACCCACCACGGGCCGACACCGGTCATGACGCAATCGGGCCACTGATGGCGCGCTTTGCCGACAGGCCGGTCACCCTCGAACTCTGTCGCACGCGGTGATGGTGCGCGCAGCGCGGCCGAGTTCTTCAGGGACGCCTGACCATCCACTTCGCTCCTGGTGCGGCGATCCTTGCTCTCGCGGACCGGTGCGTTCATGGCCGCTCGGCTGAAGGGTCGGGGTTCTCGGATGAGGTCGGCCGCGCTTGGTGCGCGTGCAGGGCAAGGATGGCGGAGGCGACTTCCAGTGCGGTCTCGGCGGGGATCCGGGTGGGCAGCCCGTCGAGCACAATGCCACCGTCGGTGGAGGCGGTCTCGGCGAGGACCGCGCCGGAGGCGCCGATCCTGACGCCGGAGACGGAACCGATGTCCGTGATCGCGGGCAGGTGGGCGGCGATCTGAGACGCCGCTTCGGCCGTCACGGCACGGTGCTGGGCAAGGGCGGCGCGTTCGCGCTGGTTGTCGGCGGTGTCGCGGGCGGTGTCGCGGTCCCGGGTGAGGGCGGCGACCTCAGCCTGGCGGCCGGCGCGCTCGGCGGCCAGTTCGGTGCGGGCCGTGTCGGCGGCTGCGCGGGCGCTCTCGGCACCGGTCTCGGCGTGAGCCAGCTGACCACGGAGCGCTGCGGCGGCGTGCTCGGCGTGCTCGGCGCGGACGGTGGCCGAGCGGGCCCGGGCGTCGGCGGCGGCGGCCTGTTCGGCGAGGGCTTCGCGTCGGGTTCGTTCTTCTTCCAAAAGCACTCTCACCTGAGCGAGTTCCTCGCGGACCTGCCCCAGCCGCTGCTCGGCGCCGGCGAGTTCGGCGCGGGTGCTGTCGCGCTCGCCGCGCGCTTCGTCGCGGCCGTCGAGGGCCGACCGTGTCTCCCTCTCGGCTTGGTGGCGGGCCAACTCGTGAGCGGTGGTCAATTCTTCGGCGAGCCCGGCGCGGTTGTCGGCCGCCACCGCCGCCGCGCGGGCCTGGTCGCGTTCTCGTTCGGCCGTGGCGCGGGCCTCGGCCGCGCTCTCTTCTCGGCGCAGGGCCTGCTCCTGGGCAGCCTCGGCCTCGGTCGCCGCCGTGCGAGCCGCAGCGGTCTGACGTTCCAGTTCGGTGTTGCGGGTGGTGACGGCGTCCACAACCTCGTTGAGGCGGCCGGCACCCTCCCGCTCCAGGACGGCAAGATCTCGCAGGGCCGCCATGTGCTGGTCGAGTCGCTCTGCGAACGCGGCACGCTCGGCGGCGGCGCGGTCGGCGAACGCGCGCAGCCCGGCCAGCGGTTCGGCGGCGGCCGTGGCGGTGGCGGTCTTGCGCGCGGCGTCGGCCAGCGCCTTGCAGTTCTGCCCATCCGGCCCTTCGCCCGCCTGGTGGTAGCGCTGCGGGCGGCCGCCGCGGCGGGGGTTGCGGGGCGGCGGAAGCGGCTGCTGGCACCACTCGCATCGCGCCAGGGCCTTCCCCGCCGCGCCCGCGGCCCCGGACGAAGGCTCGCTGTCGGCCGGCCCGGAGCCGGTGACGGCTGAGGCATCTCCTGAATCATTCTCGATCACGACACGATCATAATGCCTTCACGTGAAACGTGGAACTAGTTTCGCGGTTTATTGTTCCGCGAAACTAGGCTACATGACAATGCTGATTATCATGTACTCGCATTGATCGTGGATGGCGGACCGTCTCCGCGCGGAATGAGACTGCCGATTGGGGTGCCGGTAAGAACCGTGTCTAGCCCCAAACGGGCCCGCGGTAGCGGATCAGTACGGTCAGGGGCTGGTGAGCCCGGCGGGGCGGCGTGGTTAGTTGCCGGGCGTCCTCTGCTGTTGAGCAGCTGTGATGCGGGTGGCGTACACCCGGTAGGCCTTGCTTTCGGCCGGCCCGGCGCCCTCGGCGGCGAGGGCTGCGCTCTGTTGCAGCGCGGCGTGGTGGAGTTCGAGCGGCATCGGCCTTGGGGACCAACGGGACAGCCAGTAACGCTAAGCACTTGATCATGGATGGCCGATAGCGCGTGACGGCCCTTCAGCGCCGAGCGTCGGTCACGAGGGAGCTGACGCGGCTCTCATACTCCAGCCGGGCCTTGCGCTGTGCCGGGATCGCCGGGTTGCCGTCAAGGGCCTGGCAGTGGGCGAGGAGTTCGCGGTGGACTGCGGGCGTGGCGCTGACACGCAAGGTGTAGCCCTGGCCGCGTCGTACGGTCACGCCGTGGTCGAGGGCGGCCCGCTCGGTGTCGTCCAGCTCGGTGGTGCGTAGGAAGTCGGCGACCTTGCCGGGCACGTCGAGCGTGACCGCCATCTCCGGGGCTGGGGTGTTTTCGCGGCCGGCGGCGGCGTGCTTGGGAAGGAGGTCAGTGACGGCTGTACGGATGGCCCCGCGGCTGACCTCGTGCTCGCGGGCCAGGGCGGCGATGGACTGACCGTCCAGGTACGCGGCGCGCACGTCGTCGGTCTTCCCGGCGGTGACGGCCGGGCGGCGTCCGCCTTTGTTTCCCTTGGCCTTGGCGGCCCGTAGTCCGTCGTATGTCAGCTCCCGTTGGAGGTCGCGCTGGAGTTCGCCGGCGGCTGCGAGAGCCTGAACCATGAACTTCACGGTGGACAACAGCTCTCCGGTGCGCGGGTGGCGTGCGGTGAGGTCCATCGCGGAGAACGCGCCGTCGTGGATGCGCAGGGCGAGCCGGTCGTGGTGGAGGACATCGAGCACGTCGAGGATGTGCTGGGTACCGCGGACGAGGCGGAACATCTCGGAGATGTGCACGATGTCGCCCGGCCGCGCGTAGGTCGGGCTTGGGGAACATCGGTACAGCGGTTGGCGCTGAGAACGATCATGGTTCCTGGGTGGCGGTCTCCGAGTTCGGGTGAGCCTGGCTCTGGAGTCGCTGGCGGAGATCGGCTTCTTCGGCTGTGAGCGGGTCGCCGGGGCGCCGGATGCGGACTCGGCGGGGGCGAGGGATGTCGTCGACGTCCTGGAGGTCGGCGAAGTCAGCGTGTGCCTGGGCGACGGCCTCGGGGTACGCCTCCTGCTTCTCGTGCTCGGCAAGCGCGCGGTAGACGCTCGCGACGCTGGGGGCCAGATCTTTGCGCTTGCCGGTGGGGATGATCAGGTCGGGCTGGATCTGCTCGACCGACTCGCCGTTCGCCCGGCGCCGGAGCACGGTGTGCAGCATGTCCTCGGTGATGACGGGCGGCCGGCCGCCGTGCTTGCCCTTGCGGGCCGCTGCGTCGAGTCCTTCGAGGGTCGACTCCCGGATGTTCTCCCGCTCGGTCTCCGCCATTGCCGCGAAGAACGCGAACAGCAGCCTTCCGGGCCCGCTCGGGTCGTACATCCCCGGCAGAGGTCCGGCGAGCATCTCCAGGACCAGGCCATGAGCGGTGAGGTGGTCGGCGAGTGCGGTGAGTTCGGCGGCGTCGCGGCCCAGGCGCTTCATCTCGTACACGGTGAAGATGACCCGGCAGTGCGGGGCGTGGGCCTTGATCTGGCGGGCGAGTGCGAGCGCGGCCTCGAACTGCGGGCGGACACGGACCCGGGTGCTGATCTTCTCGGAGAACACTTTGTCGCGCGGGATGCCGTGCTTGGTGAGGGCGTCGAGCTGCGACTGGAGTTCCTGGGTGAGCGTCGAGCACCGCGCGTACCCGATACGGATGTCGGCGGTCGGGGTGTCCGGCGCGAGGGCGAGCGGGACCGGGGTACCGGGGCGCCACGGCTGGCCGGGCCCGCGGTCGGCTGGGGTGGGCACGCGCAGGAGCTTGGCGAGCCGGGGCACCTTGGTGAAGCGGCCGGTGTGGTAGGTGCCGGCGACCGCCCCGGAGCGAGAGCGGCACGGCGAGCCGGGCTCGGCTCGGCAGCGCGGGCAGGGGTGGCGCTCGACATCGTCCGCGTCGCTCGCGGAAGCCTCTAGAGGGACCGTCATGGCACCGGAGACTGTCACAAACGATTCCCAGAAGTACCCCGAACCCACCTTTGAGTGAGAACGAGTTCTGCGAACCGAACCGCCGGTTCGCGATCACGGGGACGCTGTCGCTTTCAGAAGTCCTCTGCACAGATGTCAGAAGATCTCTTCACGTTGGCGGTTGACCGTCAAACCGCGAGGCCCGTGGCGTGGGTGTAGCGGTCCCACGTGGCGCCGAACAGATCCATGGGGGTAGCTGCAATTGCGGGAGTAAAAGTCGGGGCGTTGCTTGGTGATGATGTTGCCGACGTCCGCCGGACGGGCGCAACCGTCGTCGTCGGAGGCGGCCTCCACAGCCCGGAGTCCTGAAGCTACGGCGAGCCGCAGAACGCGCAGCCGCGCTCATGCACGCCTCCCTGACGGGCTTGCGGTCGGTCGGGAACGCGGGCGGACCTTCGAGGAACTGGACGAGGCGACCGCCTCGGAGATCCTCACCGACCTGGAGACCCCTTGCGAACGACGTAAATCGGGATGCGTGGTCGTTTGTCAGGGTGTGTGACTACGGTGAGAGCCCATGGCCGATCATCGAACCGCGGCGGACGAGGACGTCCTGCTGCTCCCGTCCAGCCTGCGCCGCCAGCTCCATCCCCGCCGCGGCGGGCACCCCGGCACCCGGATCCAGCCATTGCCTGCCGCCCCGACATGGATCCCGGAAAAGATCGCCAAGGAGCTGGGGAAGGACCCCGGCCTGGTGGACCGCCTGGCGGACCTGGACTGGCGCGACCGCGTCCGGCGGCACCTGGAGGGCGAGCCCGATCCGATGGGGGCCGCGGCGCTCAGGCTGTTGCTGGAGGTCGCGCCGAGCGCGCGGCGCGGCAAGGATCTGGGGAACTGGCGGCCGGTGGTCTGGAACATCGACGTGGACGGCTGGGTGCACGCGCACGGGGTGGCGTTCGCCGCGTGCGCGCTGGTCGAGACGGGCACTCTCGACTTCGAGGTGGAGGCTGCCGGGCGGGACTGGAAGCTGAGGCTCGACCGCGACGGCGCGATCCACTGGGACCTGGAGGTTGCCCAGCGCATGCGGATCCTGCTCGCCGCCGCGTCCGACGAGGAGTTCCAGGACGCGGTCGACCGGCTGGCGGAGCACCGCACGAACCCGGTCAGGAAGGTGCTCGTCTCCTACCTCGTGCCGACCCGCCTCGACTGGCTGGAGGAGTGCGGCGCCGACGACACCTGGGGGATCGCCTGGACGCTGCTGTGCCATACGTTCAGCACGCCGGGGCGACTGGCCCAGGAGGACGTGTTCAACAGGGAGAACTGCTCGACGGGCCTGTTCGTCACGCTCGCGGACGCCGCTGGTGAGGACGCCCTGCCGCTCTTCCTCGACGCCCTCGACCGTGACCGCGTCTACGGCAAGGAGAAGCGGCTGGTCGAAGTGATCGGCCTGATGCCGTACGACGGGGCCTTCCAGGCGCTGCTCGATCGCAGGAGCCGCCCCGAGGTCCCGACGGTCCTGGCGAAGGCGATGACGCGGTTCCCGGCGCGGGCGCTGCGGCTGCTGGCCGCCGGGCGGAGCGACCTGCTCGCCGAGCACGTCCGGGCGCATCCGGAGGTGACCGCCGCGCTGCTGCCGGACATTCCCGACGCGGAACGCGCCGCGGTCGAGGAGGTCATCGCCGCCGACCCGCGTGTTCCGGACGCGGCGCCGGACGAGCTTCCGCCGCTGCTGGTCGACCCGCCCTGGACGCGGAAGCGCAAGAAGGCCAAGCCCGTCGTCATCACCGGCCTGACGCCGCCGGAGGGGCGGGAGCTGGCCTGGCTCGACGGCGAACGCGATGCCTGGGCGGCTTCCAACCCCGTCCGCAACCAGTTCTGGCGGATCCCGGCGGACACCGACTGGGGCCTCAAGGTGAAGGAGTACCGGACCAGTGGCCGGAACTGGGACGACCTCTTCCCGCAGGGCCCCGAGGAGGTCGTCCGTCCTCTGCTCGCCGACTGGAAAGAACCGGAATACCACTACTGGTCCGAGGCGGACGTGCCGTGGGTGGGGTCCGTGCTGGGCCGGTACGGCACGGACGCGATCCCGTTGGCGCTGTCCGCCGCCCGGGTAGCCCCCGCGGCGTGCGGCAAGCTCCTCGGCCCCTGCCTCAGCGCCGACGTCGCGGCGTTGGCGGCCGCCCTACTGGCGAAGAAGGCGGGCCGCCGCCCTGCCGTTGCCTGGCTCGGCCGGCACGGCGTGGCGGCCGCCCGCTACCTGTTCGCGCCCGCGCTGGGCAAGGCCGGGAAGGACCGCCGGAACGCCGAGGCAGCGCTGCACGTCATCGCGTCCGACACCGGCATCGGGCCGGTCGTCGCGGAGGCCCGGGCAGCCGGTGACGAGGTGGGCGACGCGATCGAGGCGCTGCTGAACGCCGACCCGCTGGAAAAGCTCCCGTCCAAGATCCCCGTCCCGGGGGAATGGGCCGCGGTGGGCGCGCTGCCGCAGATCCTCTTGCGCGGCAGGGAGCGGGCCCTCCCGGCGGAGGCGGCCGGTCACGTGGTGACGATGCTGGCGATATCGAAGCAGGGCGAGGTGTACGCGGGTGTCGAAGCGGTCCGGGAGATGTGCGATCCGCGCTCGCTGGAGGACTTCGCCTGGGAGCTCTTCGAACGTTGGGAGCTGCACGGTTCACCGGTCCCGGACGGCTGGGCGCTGGCGCAGCTCGGCTGGCTCGGCGGAGACGAGACGGTACGGCGACTCACCCCGCTGATCAGGACCTGGCCCACCGCGGGCGGCATCCACAAGGCCACCGTCGGGCTGGACGCGCTCGGCACGATCGGCACCGAGATCGCCCTGATGCACTTGCACGGCATCTCGCGGAAGGCCCCGTCCAAGAGCCTCAAGCGACGCGCCCAGGACAAGATCCAGGAGATCGCGGACGGGCTGGGCCTGGATGCCGAGCGCCTCGCCGATCGGCTGGTCCCGGACTTCGGCCTGGACGCCGACGGCACGATGGTGCTCGACTACGGGCCGCGCTCGTTCACCGTCGGGTTCGACCACACCCTCACCCCCTTCGTCCTCGACGGGGACGGCAAGCGCCTCAAGTCGCTCCCGAAACCGTCCGCAAAGGACGACCAGGAGCTCGCCCCGGCCGCCCACCAGCGCTTCACCGCGGTCAAGAAGGAGGCGCGGAGCGCGGCGACCGAGCAGATCCGGCGGCTGGAGCGGGCCATGGCCACCCGGCGCCGCTGGACCGCCGCCGAATTCCAGGACCACTTCGTCTCCCACCCCCTGATCTGGAACGTGGCGCGCCGCCTGGTCTGGCTGGCAGACGGCCGCGGGTTCCGGATCGCCGAGGACCGCTCGTTCGCCAACGTGAACGACGACGCGCTCACACTCGCGGGCAGCGCGGAGATCGGCATCGCGCACCCGCTCGACCTCGGTGACGAGGTCAAGCTCTGGCGGGAAGTGTTCGAGGACTACGAGCTGTCCCAGCCGTTCCCCCAGATCGACCGGCCCACCTATGCGCTCACCGACGAGGAGTGGCAGGCCGGCCGCCTCATCCGCTTCGAGGGCACCACGGTCCGGTCGGTGTGGCTCTTCGGGCTGTCCTGGCGCGGATGGCTGCGCGAAAGCCCGCGCCTGCTCTCGCGCCCGCTGCCCGGCACCGGCCGCGCACTGGTCGAGTTGCATCCCGGCCTGGCGCCGCACGATCCGGAGGAGGTGCCCGAGCAGCGGCTCGCCGCCATCCGGCTGAACGGGACCGGGGACCTGGACCCGGTCGCCGTGTCCGAGATCATCGGCGATCTCGCGAGGATGCAATGACCGGTGGCAAGGACGAGGAGACCCTCGTCCTTGCCACCAAGCTGCGCCAGCTCAGGACCCTATCCGGAGAAAGTTTCTCGATCACTACCGGAACCCCGCACAGCTCAACGCCGTGATCCCTGCGCGGGCGCGCCCCGCGCGGGCGTTCCTGGCCCGCCCATCGGGCCCAGGCGTTCTCGACTTTGTCTTTCAGACGGACACGGAACTCCTCCGCAGGGGCGCGGGAATAGGTGTTCGGGCCGAAGGTCAGGACACGGCGCTCATCGACGGTCACCGTGGCCCCGGGGGTGAACTCAGAAACCTCGATTCCGCGACCGGCCGCGGCTTGTCAGTCGTTGAGATAGCGGTGCAGGGAGGTCTTGGGGATGCCGGTCTTGGCGGCGATGATGCCGAGGGAGTCGCCTTGGGCCTTGAGGAGCCGGGCGTACTCGATCTTGTCTTCGGGGTGGGCGACAGGGCGGCCGATCTGGCGGCCGGAGGCTTCGGCGACGGTGCGGGCGTGGGCGGCGCGTTCGGCCGTGAAGGTCCGTTCCATCTCGGCGAACAGGGCCAGCAGCAGGAAGGCGATGCGGCCCATGCCCTCGTCGGTGGTGTTGATCGGGAGTGGGTCGGCCAGCGACCGGACGCCGATGTTGTTCTCGGCCAGGTCGTGGACGAGGTTGAGGACCTCGCGCAGGTTGCGGCCGAGTCGGTCGAGGGTGTGCACGACGATGGTGTCGCCGGGCCGGGCATAGGCCAGCAGGGCGTTCAGGCCGTCGCGGTCGACGGTGGTGCCGGTCTTCTTGTCGACGTAGATCCGTTCGTCGCCGATCCCGGCGGCGGCCAGGGCGTCGAGCTGGCGTTCAAGGGACTGCCTGGTGGTGGAGACGCGGGCGTAGCCGAGTTCCATGCCGCCCTGAGAGTGATCGTTGCCGGTTCCCATACCCAGAGCGTACCGAAATTCGTCTTCGTACGCCCTTTCTGGAACGGATCTTGTGGGACGACTTTCGGAACGACTCGTGTCCGACGGTGTCGGCGGTGTTCTCCCGAACGTGACCCCAGGCCCAAAGTAGAGATCTCTGTGCAGGTCACAGGCTGTACACGGTGTCCGGCGTCCGGCCGGGTTTCGGTCCGGGTGCGGCGGGATAAGTCCGGCGCACCGCGCACCGGCGGGGCCGGATAACGGCGTGGCGCCGCCCCGGACGCGGTCGGATCTGTGAAACCGCCGCAGGTCAGGACCGGTGTCCGGCGGCGGCCGCGCGGGTCCGGCGCCGGTCGGGTTCGGACACTATGTCCACTCGCCCGTCACGCTCCGCCACTTTGGCCCTGGGGCCACGTTCGGGAGGAGGACGCCGTGTCCGGTTTCCCGGCCCGGGATCGGGACGCTGCGGGGTCGTTCCACTTCCTTGGAAGTGGAACGAACGGTCAGAGCAGATCCAGGCGGCCCAACTCGCAGGCGTCCGGCAGGAGCGCCTCCGGGATGCCCCAGTCGATCAGGAACCGCCGTTCCCGGTCGAAGTCCAGAAGAGTCCGGCAACGGTGGGTGAACAGGGCCAGTAGCTGGCGGGCGGTGGCCGACTCGGTGCGGGCGGCTTCGAAGACCGCCTCGGCGTCACGGCGGAACTGTGCCCACGGGTCACCGGTGGTGGCGGGTGGTTCTCCGTCGTAGACGGGCTGGTGCGGCTGGACGGTCAGCAGCGGGCCGAGGGTGCCGCGCGGGGTGATCGCGCCGGTCTGGGCCAGGTGGAGCGCGGTGGCGGCGGCGGTGAGCATCGCGTCTTGCTGGTGATCGCGCAGTTGTTCGTACGGTCGCCATACCGTGATGCCGCCGCGTGGCGGGCAGCCGCTGGCCTCCCATATCTGGTCCAGCATGCGCGCGGAGGCGGCGCGGATGCGGGAGGTGGAGATGCTCACCTCGTCGATGAGGGTGCGCAGGAGTCGCAGCCAGACCCCGAGGTGAACCGGACGGGCGGGCAGGGTGACGGTGCCGGTGGTCAGCGCTTCCCAGGTGAGCCGGTCGACGGCGGCGACGGGCTCGGGGGCCGGCCGGGCGGGGGTCGGCTCGCCCAGGAGGTGCCCGATGCGGACAGAGCCCTCGGGTTCCTGCAGGCACCCGTGGTCGGGGCAGCTGAGCATGAGCAGCAGCCCGGCCGTCAGCGCGACGCCACGGTCGGGATCGGCCGCGCACACCGGGCACACGCGGGGCGCCGCTCGGTGGGGTTCTCGATCCACCGGCATCCAGGGCAGCCACCGCCCGACGATGTTGGTGCCAGTCTCCCCGCGGCGCAGCAGGACCGAGTCCTGGCGGGCGTAGGTGGGAAAGGCATCTGGGCCCTCATCGGGGTCGAGCGTGTCGGCCAGCCAGGGCACCCACCGGCGATGGTCATCAACCGCAGCTCGGCGGGCTCGGTACCCGTCCGCTCGGCCAGGACCTCCAGGATCTCCGGCGGCGGGTCCCAGTCCAGCGCGTGCTGCTCCACCGTCGCGGCCAGCGCCGAGGCGGGGCCGAGGTTGTGGTCCAGCAGTTGCCGGACCGATAGGTCGTAGGGCTCGGTGAGCCGGGCGAGCCAGGATGACAGGGCCTCACCCGGCACGGGCGGCGGATGCAGCGGCCACCGCCGGGGCCTGCCGGATCTCACGCCAGTTCGCGTTCGAACAGGCGCCGTCGTTCGGTCGGCCCGGCGTAGTCCGCCATGAGCAGGGTGCGCTGGTTGATCGCCTCTTCGCCGGACTCGATCGCCGCGACGGCGGCGTCGGTGAGCAGCGCGGCCAGCTCGCCGATGGTGCCCTCGCTGCGGGCCAGCAAGTACTCGACCATCTCCGGGGCGGCCAGGTGGGAGCGGCGGCGCAGCGGGAACGCTGCGGCGAAGCTGGCCAGCAGCGCGCCGGCTTCGGTGTCGGGCTCCCAGCGCGGCAGCACAAAGGGAGCGAACCGGTTCTCCAGCTGGTCGTCGGAGCGGACGGCAAGGTAGGCGTCACGGGTGCCGACGCCCACCAGCGGGATCCGCAGCTCGTTGCCCAGGAACCGCAGCAGGTTGAGGAACTCGCGGCGCGCCTCGCCACGTCCGGCCAGCGCATTGTGCAGCTCGTCGATCACCAGTACCCGCACGCCCGTCTCGCGGAGCAGCCGCAGCGTCAGCTGCTCCAGCACCGGCAGCACCTGCCGCGGCCGCAGCGGCGCCCCAAGCGCGGACAGCAACGCAGTGTAGAAACGCGCCACCTTCGGATCCGAGGGCATCTGCACGACCAGGACCGGGATCTCCTCCCGATCAGAATGCGAAACCGGTGGATGGGTGCGGCGGAACTTCTCCACGATCATCGACTTGCCGTTGTTGGTCGGCCCGATCAACAGCAGGTTCGGCATCCGCTGCTTGGCCGGCCACGTCAACAGCTCCTCCAGCCGGGTGACGGCCTGAGTGGCGCGGGTGTACCCGATCCACCGGTCCGCCCGCACATAGGCCAGCCGCTCAGCCGCGGGCAGCCGCGCCACGCGCCGGGCCCCCTCATGCAGATGCGACAGATCCTCCGGGTCGCCGACCTCCAACTCCCCGGTCACCACTGCTCGATCACCTCGAACGGCTCGGCAGTTGCTCCCGCCGCCCGATCGCCCTCACCGGCTGGCGGCAGTGCCGGTGCCGGCACCGGCCGGGCTGGTACGGCCGAACGGCGCTGGGCTTGGCGCCGCGCCTTGCGGGTGGTGGCGGCCGCGGTTTCGGTGATCTGCCGCATCTGCTCCACCATCGCGAACAGCGCGTGCTCATCAACCTGGTCACGGCCTTGCTCACGCAGCCGGGCGATCGCGGCGCGCTGTTCCCACACGCTGATCGGCGGCCGTGACAGCGTCCGGTAGGGCAGCTGCACATAGGAGCCGCCGTCCGGGTCCAAAGCCCAGATCCGGGAGATGTCGCGCGGGTCGCGGCGCAGCACGAACTTCTCCAGCCGGTCGCGGCGGGCGATCCACGGCTTGAGCGCGTCGCTGAAGTACTGGACGTGGTCGATGGTGAACCCGGTCCGGGTCAACGTGCGGCGGACCACCGGCAGGAAGTCGACCAGGAACGCCGTCTCGCCGGCCACCGTGACCGGGCGGCCGGACTCGGCAACGCCCTGCTCCCACCGCCCGGCCGGGGTCTGCCGCAGCGTGCCGTGCACCTGCCCGTGGTAGGACGCCACCGCCAGGGCCAGCCACTTGTTCAGCTCGGCGACGGTCAGCACCGCGCTGGCCTGGCTGTCGTAGTCGCCGCGCTCGGCCGGGTTGGAGAAGGTGGTGCCGGGCAGCTCGTGCACCATCTCCATCATCGTGCCGATCAGCCGCTCGACGATCCCGCCGAAGTGCGGCAACCCCAAGGGCCGGTACTCCAGCGTGATCCCATGCTGGTCACAGCCCCGTCGCAGCGCCTCGCTCTTGAACTCCGCCGCGTTGTCCACGTGGATCATGCGCGGCTTGCCGCTCATCGGCCAGACCGCCTGCACCCCGAGCCGCTCCAGCCAGATCCGCTTGTCGGTCGCCGTGTGCGCCAAGCACAGCCCCACCGACAACGCCGACGGCGGCTCCAGCGTGACGACCAGCCCGACCACGCACCGCGACGCGACATCGATCGCCACAGTGACGTACGGCCTCCCGATCGGCCGACGGTACCGATCATCCACCACCTCCACATCGACCACCGTGTGATCCATCTGCACCTGCTCCAGCAGGCCCTCGACCACCGGCGGCTGCCCGCCCGCCGACCGCAGCGCACGAACCTGGTCCGCGCTCTCGCGCACCGAGGCGACCGCCACCGGGTCCAGCCCCTCGATCCGCCGCACCAGCGTGTTCCTCGCCGGGACCGGCAGCCCCCGGATCCGGCACTGCCGCACCACCTCGCGGTAGACCGCCGCCACCGACCGGCGCTGCCTGCTCAGATACCGCGCCCCGACAACCTCAGCCAGCAGCGCCTCCACCTCCGCCGGCAACCGGCCCCGCCCGCGCCCGCCACTTGAGGTCCCCGGCAGCAGATCCGTAACCACGCCTTCGCCCCGGCGCCACCGGCTCAACAGCGCATACACCTGCCGCCGGGAAATGCCCAGCTGAGCGGCGGCATCATCCGCCGCATCCACACCGACCCGCGACCGCAGCGCCAGCGGGCCGATCACCTCCGCCCGCCGCACCGCGACCGCCCATGCCTCTCCCGAGGCCGTCAGCACACCCCGTTCAACGACCTCCGTCAGCCCCTCGTCCAAGCCACGACCTCACCGTTGCGCACACGAGTGCGGACGAAGAGTGACCGTAGTGCACACGACTACGGACAGCAGGAGGATCCGAAGTTCTCTGCAAACCAGTCCATAACCCAGGACGAACGTGCAGAGGAGTTCGGACATCGACAGGGACGCCATCTTTGATCTTGCTCGGGCAAAGGGTCGTTTGTGAGAATCACTCGGCGTCTGGGTCGACGTCGCTCGGGTGGGCGCCCGTAAGTTCCCATTCCATCATCCGCATCCGTTCGACCTGTCGCCGTGCGACGGCGACCATCCCGGCGTCGAACTCGTGGTCGGGGCCGATGTCTACAGCCTTGGGGACCATCGGGGCAGCCCTTGGCGCTAACGGCTGCCCCGATGGCCCTCAAGGCCGGAGTCCGTGTGCCGGGCAGCCAGGACGATCGGCTGACCGGCACACGGAATGCGTGTCAGCCGGAACACCGGACCGAGGACGGCCGCGCCGATGGCTTCGATGCCGGCCCAGACGGCGTAGCCGACGACGTCGATCTTCTTCAGGGTGACCCGCCGATGCCGTCGCTGTCCCACGTGGGCCACAATGGATCATATGGCGATCATTCAGCTCGGTGAGGTTGCGACCTGGTACGACGAGCAGGGCGACGGTGAACCCGTCGTCCTGCTCCACGGTGGCTTCGTCGACTCGCGGATGTTCGTCCCGGCCCTGCCCGTTCTCGATGGCCTGCGCGTCATCACGGTGGACCGGCGCGGTCACGGCCACACACCCGACGTCCATGGCCCGCTGTCGTATGACGTCATGGCCGACGACATGATCGCCTTCCTGGAGAAGGCGGTCGGCGGCCCGGCGCACCTGGTCGGCCACAGCGACGGCGCGAACGTGGCGATGATCGTCGCGATGCGCCGCCCCGACCTCGTGCGGCGTCTCGTCCTGATCAGCGGCAACTTCCGACACGGCGGCCTGGTGCCCGGCGTTCTGGACGGATTCGCCGAGGCCGTGCCGTACCTGGGTGCCCGCTACGGCGAAGTGTCACCCGACGGCCAGGAACACTTCCCCGTCGTCGTGGACAAGCTGCTGCGCATGGCGCGGTCCGAGCCGAACCTGACAGAGGACGACCTCGGCCGCATCGCGAGCCGCACCCTCGTCATGTCCGGGGACGACGACGCGGTAACGCTGGAGCACACGATCGCGCTCTACCGGGCGATCCCCGAGTCCGAGCTCGCCGTCGTACCCGGCACATCCCACCTCCTGGTGATGGAGAAGCCGGAGCCGGTCTATCGGGCCATCCTGGACTTCCTCACCACCAATCCCACCCAGACCAGGCAGCCCATCCGCCGCGCCCGCTGAGCCGCTGCCCAGGCGGCGAAGTGCCGCGAGACCTCATCGCTCGCACCTTGATGCGCGTCCATCAGAGTTGCCGCAACCGCCCCGGCAGCGAGACGGCCGGGCGATCGATGACCGCTCAGCCCGGCGAGAAGGCTCGATGCGTTCCCAATCAGAGGAGGCGTTCCCGCGATCTCTCCCGACAGTCTGCTCAAGGGCCGTTCAAAGACGGGTTCTAAGGGCCATATCGTCCGGTTCGTTCATCACTCTCCTCTCAGCTTCCACCTGGAGGGCCGAAGCGTTCGCCTCACCCTGCTCCCAGCCCAGTCGTAGTACTGCGAGAAGTTGACGAGTCCTGTGCCGGGGCGGCCCACTCGTCCCCGTCTTCGTCATCGTCGAGCTCGGGAGCGTCCGGGTCGCGCAGCGGACGCAGGCCCTGGCGCGGGGTGGAGGGGGTGAAGCTGTAGCGGCCCAGGACGTTGAGGTTCTTGAACTTCAGCGGGGAGAGGCGGGCGACATCCTCATCGCTGATCTCGTAGCCCTCGGCACGCAGCTGGGCGACCGCAGCGTCGATGTACTTCGTCGTCCAGAGCACGACGGCGTTCAGCACCAGTCCCAGCGATCCGAGTTGGTCCTCCATGCCGTCCCGGTATGCCTGGTGGATGGTGCCCCGCTTGCCGTGGCAGATGTCCCGGGCGAGCGTGTGGCGGGACTCCTGGACGGACAGCTGCTTGCCCATCTGCCGCCGGTAGGTGTCATCGACCGGGTCGACGACCTGGAGCAGGTGCAGGGTCTTGGCAATGCGCCCGTACTCGGCGAACGCCTGCCCCAGCGGCGTCGGTCGTCCATGGCTGCCGAACATCCGCAGCAGGTCATAGGCCCGCACCTGGTTGGTGACCAGCGAGCCGGCCACCTTCAGCATCTCCTCCCACTCTGCGGTCACCTTCTTCAGGTTCACCTTGTTCGTGCGGGCCAGGTCCGTCAGCGGCCCGTAGCCGCCGGTCTCGATCCGTCCATCTCCGCCCGCCACAACCTTTGGTCGTCCAGGTCCTTGAACCGCGGGGAGAAGTTGTAGCCCAGGATCTTGAACAGGCCGAACACCATGTCGCTGTACGAGGCGTTGTCGGTGGCGACCATCTCCGGCTTCACCCCGCCATCGAGGTTCAGCAGGGCGTCCAGGATGTGCAGGGAGTCGCGGGGCGTGCCAGGGACGACCATCTGCCCGATGCCGAAGACCTGGTCATTGACGGCGTTCAGCCAGGTGATGCCGCGCTTGAACCCGAAGTACTTCGGGTTCGGGGCGGTGCTGATGGAGCGGACCGGGACGACGAAGCGCAGTCCGTCGACGGAGGCGAGCAGTCCGTTGCCCCAGTGCGCCACGATCGGCACCTTCGCCTGGGCCTCGATCAGAGCGGCGTTGGCCGCGGCGATGGTGTCGGCGCGAAGGTAGTACTGGTCGACGTGGACCAGCCGGGAGCGGGTCAGCGCCTCGTGGCCGGGGTTGGTCACCGGGGTCATGCCGATGTTGCACGCCTCGCTCACCAGGAGCGCGACGACCGAGGTGGTGAGGTCCTTTATGCGGGTCTTGCCGTCGCCCAGGTGCACGAAGGCGTCCAGGAACCCGGTCCAGGAGTGCACTTCGAACAGCAGGTCCGGCAGGTCGATCTTCGGGAGCATCTTCTCCACCCGGCGCCGCAGCCAGGCCAGCGACTTGGGCACCCCGAGTGCCCCGAGCGCGTCCACGTTCAGCTTGGCCCGCCCGTTGGGCTGCACCTCGATGCTGACCTTCGCATCCGCGCCGGCCTCTTCGAGGCGTTCGGCCATCTGCTTCCACGCCGCGTCCAGTACCCGCACCAGCTCCGCCAGATGCTCCTCGACGGGCGCCTCCAGGCTCAGGCCCGCCAGTACGTCCTCGCGCACCGCCAGCCACGGCTTGCCGTCCAGCAGACGGGCGCGCGGGTTGGAGAAGCGGTGCGAGGGGGAAGCGAAGATGGCGCGGCTGACCAGCGCCCGGTACAGCTGCTCCAGCACGCACACCACATAGGCGTCGCGGTCCACCGCGCCCTGCGGCAGGTCCTTGTTCGCGTACACCGCCTTGCGCCAGTACGGCGGCACCACCTTGTCGTCAACCTCCCGCTTCAGCAGCGGCTTCTTCGTCACCTGGCGCCGGCTGAGCGCGGGCAGGCCCTTGACCGCGGCCAGGACCCGCTCCCCGGCTGGGGCCGCGCCGAGCATCTTGGTGTCGCCGAGCAGCGACAGGAACGGGCGCACCGTGTTGTAGCGGTTGGCCAACGCCTCGCGGATCGCGATCTCCGCCGAGTTGTCGTCCTCCGGGACCAGGCTCGCCACCGTGGCGGCCGCGCTCCACAGCTGGGCCCTCGGCGCGACCTCCTCCAGGGCCTTCCACATCGCGGCCGCATCCACCGCCTTGCCGCTCTCCTCGATGTGCTCCAGCTCCTCCATGAACACCTTCGAGATGCGGGCCGTGATGCGGGACGCCTTCTCCAGCTGCGGCAGCGTGGAGAGCCGATCCTTGTTCGTGAGCCGCTTCGCGGTACTGAGTAGCTTGGTCGACATCAGCACCGTGAACAGCTCCAGCGCGTCGTCGATGGCCTTGGCCTCCAGGTGCCGCATCACCGCGGTCAGCATCGCGGTGCGCTTCGGCTCGCTCGCCCGCTCCAGGCTTGTCGCCTTCGACCCCAGGCCGTAACGGGCCAGCGCGGCGAGCCGGTTCGGCGGTAGCTTGTCCAGCTTCACCCGCCCCAGCCGGTACACGGCGATCTCATCCACCCGCTCCAACGCCCGCTTCATCGCCGTCCCCGTGGTCTTCGTCGGCGGCCGGCGGGTGGTCTCCAGATACGAGTACCGCCTGCCCTCCGGCGTCTCCAGCAGCGCCACCAGGTCGGCGGGCAGCGACCGGTCCGCCCACCAGGCCGCCCTGGCGACTGTCGTGTGCAGGCGCTTGTCCGCGATCTCGCGGACCTCGGACACCTGCCGCGCCAGCACCGACACCCCGGGCAGCAGCACCCGGTGCTTACGCAGCCAGCCCACCGCATAGTCGAACAGCGCCTTCGGCCCCTCCGAATGCGCGGTCCACGCCCGCCCGTGCAAGAACGTCCGGAACTTCCGACCCCACTCCGGGTCGTCGTACTCGTGATACTCGTACGCGTCCCGGATCTCCCACGCGTGCTCGTACGCGGTCTTCGGACGCTCGGTGTACCGCTTCACGACCGAGACGTCCTCGATGCCGAGCTGCTCGGCCAGGTGCTCCACCACCGGCCACGGCACACCCAGAGGATCGTCGGGGAGGAACCTGCCGATGTAGCGCACCGTGCACATCTGCAGCGCGAAGCCCAGTTGGTGGTACCGCGTACGCCGCAGCGCGATCAGATCCCGGTCCACGTCATCCAGGAAGAAGAAGCGCTCCAACTCCGGGCGCGTCGGCTCCTCAACGAACTTCCCGTACGCCTCGGCCTGCTCGTCCGTCAGAAATTCCACCGGCATGCGGCGGAGCCAACCACCCGCCGCTACAGAACGTGGATCTTTGGCCGAAGGGCCCCGGGAAGCAGACCACCCGTGCTAGAAGTTCACCGCTCACGTCTCAAGATCGTTCTCAGCGCCAACCGCTGTACCGATGTTCCCCAAGCCCGGACCTGTTGGATGGCTGAGTTCGCGGCTCATGCCTGACGGTGTTCCGGATTCGACGTATGGATACCGTTTTCGAGCGTGCGGATGACAGCGGAGACGATGCCGTGCCTCGGCAGCCCACAGGCCTCGGCGTCCTGGTACCCGGTGTACACCAGCGACCAGAGCACACGTTGGATCCAGGCGGGAGTGACGTCCGGGTCGAAGGCGCCTTCGGCTTGCCCGCGCTTGATGAGAGTGAGCACCGGGTCATCGAGAGGCTCCGGTGTCTTTGCTGCGCCGCGGCCTTCCAGAACGCGTGGATCGCCGAAGAGGAATACCAGCCGGTCGCCGACCGCCACCATCGCCGTGACCAGCCTGCGCATCGCCTCGATGGGGGAGCCCTGGTCGATGGCCGCGCCGGCCACCGACTCATCGATCGCCGCGATGGAGTCCTCGATGGCTGCGCTGATGAGCCCGGTGCGGTCGGAGAAGTAGCGGTGCAGTGTCGTGCGGCCGACGCCGGCGGCGTCTGCGATATCCGCCAGCGTGGCGTGATAGTCACGGCCGAGCACAGAGGCGGCCGCGCTGAGGATGGCGCGGCGTGTACGACTGCGCGTTCGTGCTCCTGCGGCCTCGGGTCCAGGCTCATTCATACTGGTCACTGTACTACCGGACCCCGATAAGTTACATCGCTGATCATTAATGGAACATCAATGTTCCATTAGGTGATACGTTTGTCCCCCTGGTGACCTTTGCTCAGAGGAGGAACGGCGATGGCCCGCGGAGACCGGCGTCACCCTGAGAACGTGGCCGGAGACTGGTTCGTCGACGACCGCTGTATCGGCTGCGGAGGTTCGGTCTCGCTCGCGCCGACGCTGTTCGGGCTGGCAACTGACGGCGAGCATTTCGTCATGACCCGCCAGCCGGCCACCGAAGACGAGATCCTGCAGGCACAGCTCGCCGCCGAGGTGTGCCCGTCCCGGTCGATCGGCACCGAATCCGGCGTGACGTGGCGGCGACACCACCCCTTGGAGATCACACCCGGCACCTGGCGGACGGGCTCGAACTCGCCCAAAACCGCAGGCGGCAACGCCTTCCTCGTGCAGCGCACCGAGGGCAACCTCCTCGTCGACGCGCCGCGCTTCACCCCGTCGCTCTGCGCCTGGATGGAATCGCTCGGTGGAATCACGGCGATCTTGCTGACGCACCGCGACGACGTCGGCGACGCCGAGCGCTATGCCGATGCATTCGGCTCTGAAGTGGTCATCCATGCCGCCGACGCTGACGCCGCCCCATTCGCAGGCCGGATCCTGAGAAGTGCCGAGACCTGCGAGGTTGCCGCCGGCGTGCTGGCGATCCCCACCCCCGGGCACACCGAGGGACACGTTATGTACCTGAATGACGACGGCACCCTGTTCACCGGCGACTCGCTCGGCTGGGACCCCTATCGTCATGACCTCAGCGCAGAACCGTCCGTGTGCTGGTACTCCTGGCCCGCCCAGGTCGGCTCACTCCAGCGGCTCGACGGCTTCAATTTCGCACGGGTCGTTCCCACCCACGGCACGATGAGCCCGACGCTCGAACCGGGCGACATGCGCCGGCGGCTGCAGGCGCTGGTCGCCCGCCTGCAGCGCGACCTGGCGGACGAGTAGCACGCTCCACTCGCACGGGTTCGCGTCAGCGCCGCGAACCCGTGCGAGTGGAGCGTGAGGTGGGGGCGGTCGGACGGTTCCCGCGTTGCCAGGCGCTGCCAGAGTCGGCAGTTGGCAGGCACGCGGCACC
Organism: Actinomadura xylanilytica; assembly: GCF_030283145.1. GTDB lineage: Bacteria > Actinomycetota > Actinomycetes > Streptosporangiales > Streptosporangiaceae > Spirillospora > Spirillospora xylanilytica. The sequence goes on along the minus strand of NZ_JASNWE010000005.1, from coordinate 453,974 downwards.
GCTGAAGCCATCCCGGGGGCCACCACGCCGATCGGTACGGCCCCATCCGCGTGACGATCTTCAAGAAACCTTCGTTTTCTGAAGATCGCTCTGGGAGGCCGCCCGGATCCCGCAGAGCCTTCAAAAACCCCTTCAAAAACCTGGGTCATTCAATAACCTCGAATCGCCGTTTTCTGACACGATCCGGGGCCATGACCGCCCTCGAACCGGCCGAGCCGGACCACTCGTCCGCACCGAGATCAAGATCGGGTACGCGCGAGTCTCGACCAGCGGGCAGAAGCTGGAGCGGCAGCTCGACGCGCTCACCGCCGCCGGGTGCCGGAAGATCTTCGCGGACAAGAAGTCCGGCAAGAACGCACTCCGCCCCGAACTGAAGGCGTGCCACGCCTTCCTCGACCCCGGCGACACCCTCGTCGTCCCGAGTCTGGACCGCTACGGCCGCAGCCTCCAGGACCTCATCAACATGGTCGCCGAACTGCGCGAGCGTGGGATCGGCTTCACCTCGCTGCACGAGAACCTGGACACCACCACCCCCGGCGGCCGGCTCGTCTTCCACGTCTTCGCCGCGCTGGCCGAGTTCATCCGCGAGCTCATCGTCATCGGCACCAACGAGGGCCTGGCCGCCGCCCGCGAGCGCGGCCGGGTCGGCGGGCGCCCGAGCGTCGCCACTGAGGAAGTCATCCGCGCGGCCCGCGATCTGCTGCCTGACCCCGGCCGCTCGATCACCTCGATCGCCAAGCTGCTGGGCGTCTCCCCAGGCACCCTCTACAACCACATCCCGGACCTGCGCGAGCTGCGCGCTGGCGCCGTGCCCCGTCAGCTCGAAGCGCCGACGAGGTAAGCCAATTTCAACATGATCAACCTCAGCGGCACTTTCTGTACCGCAACTACTCACACCCGGTCTTGCCGCGCAAGCACGGTGGCGACGGCTTCGGCGGTGACGTCGGCGTGGATGGTCAGGTGCGGATGTACTCGTGCCCGGACGGGGCCATGAGCATGGGAGCTGATCCATGTTGGTCTCCAACGGGCGCGCGCTCGGCAGCGTGGCCTCGGCCGGGCACGGGACGATGTCGTGGTGGTTCGACCTGCGCGCCAAGCCGGGCAGCCCGTTCCGGGGCGACGCTCCCGACGTGATGGACCGGCTGCGCGAACGTTTCGGCCACTGGTCGGAACCGCTCCCCACCGTGCTCGTCCACGCCCAGACCGCCCAGTTCTCCCCGCACTACGGCCACTGCGTCCCGGCGACCTGGGGCCGCGACCCCACCACCCTCATGGGGGACGCCGCCCACACGATGTCTCCGGCGATGGCGATGGGCAGGGTCCAGGCGCTGGAGGACGCCCGGGCGCTGAGCCGGTCCGTCGGCGACCTGCGCGGCTACGAACGCACCCGCGCCAAGATCGTACGCAGGGTCGCCAGGTTCGCGGGTCGGAAGATCCCAGCCGCCGGGGACCGCTGATGGGCCTCATGCCCGACTCGTTCTCCACCAGGTCCTCCATCTCCTGGCTCCGCTCGGCCAGCGGCTACCTCCAGCGAGCCCCCCGACCGCCCAGCGGCTCGAAAGCCGGTGTAGGCCCGCCACCGCCGGTCAGTGGCCGATGTTGCGGTCGCCTGCCTCGACCAGGCCGCTCTCGTAGGCGAAGATGACGATCTGGGTGCGGTCACGTAGGCCTAGCTTGGTGAGGATGCCGGAGACGTGCGTCTTGACGGTCGCGGGTCCGATGAAGAGCTCTTTGGCGATCTCGGAGTTGCTCGACCCGCGGGCCACGGCGGCCATCACTTCGCGCTCGCGGTCGGTCAGGCGTTCCAGACGTTCGGCCACGGCGGTGTTGACGCTCAGCCGCCGGGCGAACCGGCCGATCAGCCGGCGGGTGATCGAGGGGGCCAGCAGAGCGCCGCCGTCGGCGACGGTGCGCACGGCGGTGGCGAGCTGGTCGGGTGGGATGTCCTTGAGGACGAAGCCGCTGGCACCGGCGTGCATCGCCCGGTAGACGTACTCGTCCGGGTCGAACGTGGTCAGGATGAGCACCCTGACGTTCCAATCGGATTCGGCCAGGATCCGCTCGGTGGCCTCCAGACCGTCCATGTCCGGCATCCGGATGTCCATGAGGATCACGTCGGGCCGGTGCCGGCGCGCCGCCTCGATCGCCTCGGTGCCGGTCCCGGCCTCGGCGACGACCTCGATGTCGTCGTGGATCTGCAAGATCATGGCGAAGCCGCCGCGGACGAGAGCCTGGTCGTCGACGATGGCGACACGGATGCTCACGCGGGCTCGCCTCCGGTGGGCAGGTGGGCGGTGACGTCGAACCCGCCGTCCGGGCGCGGCCCGGCGTCGAGTGTGCCGCCCAACAGTAGCGCCCGCTCCCGCATCCCCACGATGCCGTGGCCGCGCGTTCCGTCCCGGGCGTCTCCCGGCAGGGCGGCGGTGCCGCCGCCGTCGTCGCGCACCTCGATGACGATCTCGCCACCGGCGGCCCCGAGCCGGACGTCGGCGTGGGCGCCGGGACCGGCGTGCTTGAGCACGTTGGTGAGCGCCTCCTGAACGATGCGGTAGGCGAACAGGTCCACGCGAGCGGGCAGTCCGGTCGGGAGCGTGGCGAGCGACAGGGTCACCGCGACGCCCGTTGCGCGGATCTGGTCGGCGAGGCGGGAAACGTCGGCCAGGCCGGGCTGGGGCTCGGGGCCGCCCGCATCGTTCTCAGGACGCAGGACGCCGAGCAGGTGGCGCAGCTCGGCCAGCGCCTGCCGTCCCTCCTCTTCGACCGCCCCCATCGCCCGCAGTGCCTGCTCCGGAATCGGGCCGTCGTCGGCGTGCGCGGCCATCGCCTTGGCCGCGCCCGCCTGAACGGTCATGACGCTCACCCGATGGGCCACCACGTCGTGCAGCTCGCGGGCGATGCGCGTCCGCTCCTCGGCCACGATGCGGACGGCCTGTTCGGCGACGAGCCAGGCGGCGTGGCGATCGCGCAGCCGGAGACCGCGCCCCACGTACCACAGGCCGACCATGACGATGACCCCGAAGACGGCCTCACTCCACGGCGTGGATTCCGTACGCAGGTCAACGGTGACCAGGGCGACGGCCGCCACGACGCCCGCGGGCCCCCGCCATGAGTCCGGCGAGTACCGCCCGGCGCTGTACAGGGCGATGAGCACCGGAACGCCGACGAGGTTGCGCGTGGTCGGCAGCAACAGGGCCCAGGCGATCAAGGTGACGCTCAGCACGGCCAGCGGGGCCCGGCGCCGCCAGTACAACGCCGTACCGGCCGCGGCGAAGACCGGCAGGGCGGCGAGATTGAGGTCGCGAAGGGGACGGAAGGCCAGCTCGTCTCCGGGCATGTCGTGCACGAGCACCAGCACGAGGAGGACCAGCCCGGCGAGGACGGCGTCCATGGCGCGCGGCCAGCGGGCGAAGGGCCCCCAGGGCCTTCCGGGGCGGCCTGCCGCGGCCTCGGCGGGCGGGCGGGAAGGCGGCGTTGTGCGGTTCACCAGCGCTCCACGGTGCGAGATGCGGTGCCCTCCGCGGCTTGTCGGCGGGCGCGGGGCCACCGTATGCGGGAACCGCACACCGGTCATCCGCCGCGAGGCGGAGCGGGCCTCCGCTGCGCGACGAGGATCGGTTCCGCCGGTGGAGGGGCGACTGCGGCGGCCCCGGCGAGCACGGTGGGTGCGACAGCTCACCCCGGCGCACTCGCCGCCGCATCCGCCCCCGAAGGAGCACCGTCATGCATCGCGTCATCCGTCGCATCGGCGACGCCAGCGCCCGCCGACCATGGCTAACGATCGGGCTCTGGACCCTCCTGGCCGTCCTGGTCATCGGGCTGGCGGGCACCGCAGGCGGCAGGTTCGCCGACGACCTCGTCGCTCCGGGCAGCCAGAGCGAACGGGCGATGGAGCTTCTGGAGGAGCGCTTCCCGCAGGCGGCCGGTGGCAGCGCCAAGGCGGTCTTCGCCGCTCCGGAGGGTGACCGGCTCGACCGCTACCGACCCGCCATCCAGGCGGCCCTCGCCCGGATCGCCGATGCCGAGGACGTGGCCGCCGTCGCCGACCCGTTCGCCACCGGCACGGTGTCGCGCGATGGGCGCATCGGCTACGCCGAGGTCACCTTCGACCGGCCCTCGGCCGGGCTCGGCCCCGAGCCGGTGAAGGCGATCACCGGCGCGCTGGAGCCGGTACGGGCCGCCGGCGCCGTCGCGGAGGTCGGCGGCGACGCCGCGTTCGTCAACGCCGAGACCGAGACCTCGGGCACCGAGGTGGCCGGTCTGCTGGCCGCTCTGGTCGTGTTGCTCATCGTCTTCGGAACGGTCGTCGCCGCCCTGGTGCCGATCGCGATCGCGATGGTCACGGTGGCCACCGGGCTGTCCGGCATCGCGCTGCTGGCCCATGCCATGGACGTCACGAGCGCCGCAACGAGCGTCGGAATGCTGATCGGTCTGGGCGTCGGCATCGACTACGCCCTGTTCATCGTGACCCGCTACCGCCAGAACCGGACGGCCGGTCAGGACAATCGCACCGCACTGTCGAACGCCATGGCGTCGGCAGGCTCGGCGGTCCTGTTCGCCGGAGGCGCCGTCGTCGTCGCGATGTCGGCGCTGCTGCTGACCGGCTTGGGCCTGCTGGCCTCGATCGGGCTCGGCGCCGCGCTGGTCGTCCTCTTCGCCGTGGCCACCGCCCTCACCCTGCTGCCCGCACTGCTGTCCCTGCTGGGCGACCGCATCGACGCCGGACGCGTCGTCCGCCGCCGCCGCTCCCCCGCCAAGCGCACCGAAGACGGGGCATGGTGGCGTCTGGCGCATCATGTCTCGGGCCGCCCCTGGCCGTATCTGCTCGGCGCATCGGCGCTGCTGCTCACGCTCGCCGCCCCGGCGTTGTGGATGCAGACCGGCTACCCCGACGCCGGCGACGACAGTACGAGAACGACCCACCGCCGCGCGTACGACCTGCTGGCAGAGGGCTTCGGCCCCGGCCACAACGCCCCGCTGCTGCTCGTCGCCGACCTGCGCCGCCCGGGCGTGACCGCCCAGACCATCCCCGACCTCACCGAACGTCTCACCGCCGACCCTGGCATCGCCGCGGTGGGCTCGCCGCGGACCTCTCCCCAGGGAGACGCGGTCGTCGTGCCCGCGATCCCCACCGGCGCCCCCGCGGACGCCGAGACCTCCCGGACGCTGGAACGCGTTCGCGACCTGGCCCCCGCCAACGTCGCCGTCTCCGGCATGACGGCCATGACCGACGACCTCACCCGGCAGCTCGACAAGACCCTCCCGATCTTCATCGCCGCGGTCCTGGCCACGTCGTTCCTGCTGCTGATGGTGCTGTTCCGCGCCGTCGTCGTGCCCCTGAAGGCCGCCGTCATGAACCTGCTGTCGATCGGCGCCGCCTACGGCGTCGTGGTCGCGGTGTTCCAGTGGGGGTGGTGCGCGGACCTGTTCGGCCTGGACGGAACGTATGCGACCGCCTCACCGCTGCCCACGATCTTCTTCGCGGTCCTGTTCGGCCTGTCCATGGACTATGAGGTGTTCCTGCTCTCCCGCATCCGCGAGAGCTACGACGCCACCGGCGACAGCACCGAGTCGGTCGCGCGCGGCCTGGCGGGCACCGGCCGGGTGATCACCTCCGCCGCTCTGATCATGACGGTGGTCTTCCTCGGCTTCGTCGCCCACCCGTCACCGCTAGTGAAGATGCTCGGCCTGGGCCTGTCCACTGCGATCATGCTCGACGCCACGCTCGTCCGGATGCTCCTCGTGCCCGCGACCATGGCCCTGCTGGGCAAAGCCAACTGGTGGCTTCCCCGCTGGCTCGACCGCCGGCTCCCCCACCTGACCGACCCGGCCACCGAGCCCCTCCCCGGCACCCCCGCGTCGACCCCGGCGCCCGCCGCCCGCCGCCGCTGAGAAGAACGCCCAGGTGACCAGCGCGCCCAGCGCGAGAGCGGCCCCGAGAACGGCGGGACCGAGCCAGCCGGTGGCGTCGAACAGCGCCGTCGTCGCGGCCGCTCCCAGCGCGGAACCGAGCGAGTAGAAGACCATGTTGGCCCCGATCGCGGCGCTGGTGCGGTCGGGGTAGGCGGTCGCGAGGGCGCGCTGGTTCGGGTGCCGTTGACCAATCGGCTGCGGGCCTCATTCATCGAGCCGCCGCGGATCCTGTGGAGCGGATCCGGTGACCGAGCCCCAGCTCGACACTGTCCGGCGGACCGCCGTTGTCGGCGAGGCCCGGCGACCGCCCGGATCCCGGTGTTGGTGCCGTACCCGAAGATCGCCAGCATCAGCCGCTCGGCCAACACCTCCGGCGCCAGGCTGGAGGTGCCCGCCACCGAGGTGACGGCGTTCAGGCAGCCGGTGCGCAGCACCGCCTCCTTGAGCATGTCGATCAGCGGCACCGAACCCCAGCGGCGTCCTACCTCGTTCTTGATCTTGCGTAGGTTCCGCGGCTCCTCCGCCGGGCCGATCTTCGTCAGCTGGATCGCACCGGAACCGCTGGGGCCTGGGAGGACCTGGTGTTCAAGCGCGACAAGCGCGGCCGCCGGCGGGTGGTGCGGATGGTGTACGAGATCGTCACCTTCCAGGCGCTGCGCGAGGCGCTGCGCTGCAAGGAGATCTGGGTGGTCGGCGCGGACTCCTTCCGCGACCCGGAGGAGGATCTACCCGCCGATTTCGCCGCCCGCCGTGCGACCAACTACGCCGAGCTGCGCAAGCCGCTGGACCCGGCGGTGTTCAGCGCCGAGTTGAAAGCCGAGATGCGCGCCGAGCTGGAGGCGCTGGACACCGCGTTGCCCACGCTGGACTGGGTGGAGATCAAGGACCGCAAGTTCCCGTCTCCTCGGGGCCGCTCCTGTCGTTTCGGCGTTCAGGCCGCTGATCGCCGTCGACGGCGGGCGCCACGCCCTGACAAACGCCTGACCATCGGGTCCACCGGCGGCGCCGGCACCTGACGTACCCGGGGGGAGACCAAGTAAGCGCGAAAGGGGGTTGCTCGGGTCTTCTGACGCCGGTCGTCTTTGATGACGGGCTGTCTGGGATCAAGAAAGGGCCGGCATCGCCGGGCCCTCATGTGGTGCAGCGAACGTCAGAGGTACTAGAGGTACTCGACCTTGCCGCCGCCGCTGGTGGTTCCCCTGACGACCTCCGGGTCGTATGTCCCCTGAAGGCGATGTTGCCGCCGCCGGAGGTACCTGTGGTTTCGTCCGCGTCTAGCGGCAACGTTTGTCGATGAGTTTAGGCACACCCCGGGGCTTGCGGTGTGCTGGCGGACAGCCGGCGCTAAAGAACAATTTCCGGGCGCGCGATTGTCCCGAGTTCTCGCTTGACCGTTGCGCGTCAGCCTGCAAGGGTGGCGCGTGCTTGCGATATGGATTGGGCTCATAACCCTGGGTGGCGCATCGCTGCAGCGGCTCACGGGTATGGGTTTTGCGCTGGTCGCCGCCCCGGGCCTGGTGCTGCTGCTTGGGCCCTGGCAGGGCGTGCTGCTGACGAACGCCGCAGCGTGCGCGATCAGTTCGATCGGACTCGCGAGCACCTGGCGACGGGTCACGTGGTCGTCGATGCTGCCGCTAGTCGGGGCTGCGGCGCTGACGATCCCTGCTGGAGCGTGGGTCGCGGACAAGCTCAGTGCGCAGTCGTTGTTGGTTGGTGTCGGCACCGTGGTCGTGGTCTCGGTTCTGCTGGTACTCGCAGGCGTTCGCGTACACGCGTTGTCGGGACGCACCGGCGCCATCACGGCGGGCGCGGCAAGCGGATTCATGAACGCTACGACGGGTGCTGGCGGGCCGCCGATTTCGCTGTACGCCACGAACGCCGGCTGGTCGGCGGCGAAGTTCGTTCCGAACATGCAGGTCTACAGCGTGATGGCAAACAGTCTTTCCCTGATGGTGCGCGGTGCACCGAGGCTTACGTGGTTCGCATGGTCGCTAGCCGGTATCGGAGTCGTCGGCGGTGCGCTGATCGGGACCGCCTTGGCGAAGCAGATCACGGATGTTCGCCTCAAGGGCCTTGTGATGGGACTCGCGCTGATGGGTGGCACGGTCCTTCTTCTCAAGGGCCTGACGACGGGCTGACCTGGCATCGCCCTCGCGCCAACGGCGCAAGGCGCCCCGTTCGCCGGACGCCTGGGCTCGCCCGGCTGCTGGAGGCCTGACCCTCTTATCCGGCTTTGGAGACCAGCGGTACAGCCGTTGGCGCTAAGCGCTTGATCATGGACTTGGTGTAGGAACATTCGTGTCAGATCGTGCGCTAAGCCTTCGTCGACCGTCTCGCGGGGAGCCTGTTGGCCAGGGTCTACCGCTACGAGCACACGCCCCCGGAGCCACTGACCGTCGGTCGTCTCCTTCTCCTCCTCGCGGGGGCTGGACGACTCGACTCAGATCGAGGTGGTCGTGCCCACAGGCCCGAGCGCCGAGGGCGGGATCGGTGACGAGCCGCCGCTGATCCTCACCGGCGGTTCCGGGGACTGGACGGTCTTGGGAGAGACGGGCCGACCGGTCCTCCCCCTCAACGCGGACTACCCGGCCGGGCACTACATGCGCCTGGACGATCGACGCCACGTCCCCGACCACAGCCGGTAGCACGCAGGGCAGGCTCTACCGCATCTCGGCGTTCGGGTGGGGCTGGGATTGGAGCCGATCGCGCAGGTCGATCTCCTCGGCGGTGAGCGGGTCTTCGGGCCAGCGGCTCCGTACGGGCTTGGGCCGCAGCGGCAATCCGTCGTCCACCGCGGCGTCATCGGCTTCGGCCAGGGCCCGGTAGAGCGAGGCGACCGAGGGGTGCTTGCCCGCGCTCTTCCCGACCTTGATGGTGAGCTTCTTCGCGATGTCGGGGGACGGGGACGCCCTTGTCCTTCAGGGCGACCGCGAAGTTGAGCATGTCGTCGTCGACGACCTTCGGCCGTCCGCCGTGGTTGCCCTTGGACGCGGCGATGACCTGGCCTTTGAGGGTCTTCTCCCGGATGTAGTTGCGCTCGATCTGCCCGGCGACCGCGAGAACATCGCGCCCATGCCGTTGGGGTCGGAGATCCCGGTGAGCGGCCCGGTGAGGAGCTCGAGCTGGATGCCGCCGGCCTGGAGCTCGGCGGACAGCGTCATCAGCTCGGCGGCGTTCCTGGCCAGACGCTCGAGCTCGTGCACCGTGAGGATGACGGACGTCTCGGGCGCGGCCCGGGGGAACCGGTCGGCGGGGACAAGGATCTCCAGTTCCCCGCGGAGCGCGGGGACGAGGACGAAGCGGGGAGTGGTACTTCGCGGCGGTCCTCCCGCCCCGGGTGCGGCAGGCGCTGCCTGCGGGCGCGTCACAGTTCGGGCAGTCGTGACGTTCTACCGCAAGTGCGGCCTGATTGGGCGTGAGATCCATACGGGAGATCTCTCAGAAGTGCCTCACACAACGCGCAGGTTCTGAGGGGACTTTCGCGAACGGCGACCTGCGGAAACGTGATCACCCGGGGGCCGTTCTCAGAACTCTCACAGATGGTCATTTCTGCGAACCGCACGAGCTACATCCGGGTACGCGCGTACGTGTGCAGCGCGTCGCGGACGAACGTCGCCCCCGCCTCGTCGTCGTACATGGCGGCGAAGCGGGGGTCGTCGACGAACATGTCCCCAATGCCGTTCACCATCTCGATCGAGCGCTCCCGGTCGCCCTCGGCGGTGGGGGTGCCCGGGATCTGACTCAGCCACTGGACGTGCCGGGCAGCCAGTGACTGAGCGTGTTCCGATGTCGGCGAATCCCCGGCCTTCACCGCGGCGATCCATGCGGCAACGAGGTCTTCGGTGTCCTGCTTCCAGGCCCGCTGCTGGTCGAGACTCTTGCCATGCCACCAGTCGTTGCTCACTTGGAACGCGCGCTCGCCCCAACGTGAGATCACCTCGTCCTTGTAGCGGTCGTTGAACCCCGCCAACATGACATCCATCCGCGGTTCCACCCCCGCCTGCATGGCCTCCAGCGTGTGACGCACAGAGTGGATCCGCCGTTCGATGCGGTCCCGTTCCTCTTCCAACGCGGCGATGTGGGCGCGGAGCCCGTCGAGCGCGTCCACCTCCTCGGCCAGGACTTCGGCGATGGCCGGCAAACCCATGCCGAGCCGACGCATGAGCAGGATCCGCTGAAGCCGGGCGACCGCGGCGGGGTTGTAGTAGCGGTACCCGTTCGCGCCGACCCGGGACGGGACCAAGAGCCCGAAACGGTCGTAGTGACGCAGGGTCCGGCTGGTGATGCCGGCCCTCGCCGCGAGCTCCTGGATCGTCCACTCCATCGCTCCATTGTCACCCGCGGCGCAGCGTGGTCGCGATGATCTCCGAGGCGTCGGCGAGCAGGGCCTGCGCCGCCGTCTGCCCGGTCGCCGCCAGGTAGGTGTCGACCAGCCGGTTGCCCGCGGCGTACCCCGCGCCCATCGGCAATCCCACCGGGGCGACGCCGAGGTGCTCCGCGCCGGGGTCGCCGTGCACCCAGGCGGTGAAGTTCTGCATGCCTGTCACGTCGAGCCCGGTGAGCACCTTGGCGAAGACCTCGTCGTCGTGCAGGTGCGGCACGCCGATGCGGGCGGGGCCAAGCTCGTCGCCGTAGAGCTGTCGGGCGAAGGCGTCGGCCAGGCCCTCGCCGACGATGTGCTCGCCGACCGTGACGGTCATCGGGTCCCAGATGACCCCGCCCGGGCTCCAACGCAGGTTGTGATTGAGCTCGTGCACGGCGGTGGCCTCCAGTCGCTCCACGTTCTCGGGGAAGGGCCAGAACGTGATGGCGATGTTGCCCGAGATGCCGCCGAACCCGGTCAATCCTTGGCAGGGACCCATGAAGTGTTCGTCACCCGGATCGCCGAGGACGAACAGCACGGTGATGTCCGGGGCCTCCAGCCCCGGCGTCGCCTCCAGCAGTACGGCGAGAGCGTTGTCGAGCGCGCGTTGCATCCGCTCCCAGGCCCCGGCCGCCGCCAGGGTCTCGAGCGCGTCGAGGCAACGCTCCTCGTCGCGGTCGATGGGGAACCCGGACGATTGGAGGTGTACGGCTACCAGATCGAGCTCGCCTGGGTGGTAGCGGTACATGCCCGCGTTGGCCTCCAGCATCGAACGCAGCAGGCCAACGCGGTCCGCGACCGGGGCCAGCAGGATCTGCCGCATGGCGGAGTAGGTGTCAAGAACGGTGATCGGCATGGCCCCGATGCTAGAAGTTGACGCAGCGTCAAGGTCAAACCAGCGGCGCTCTTCGTCGAGATACAGCCCGGCATGCCGCCACCCAGGCCCGTCGCGACCGGCGGTTCGCCGCTTTGTCCGCCACCACCGCCCGCGCCTTGGCATCCAGGCGGAAGAACTGCTCCAGCTCGCCGACCGTCACCTCATCACGGAACCGTCGATACCGCGCGACCTGCTCATGCGACAAGAAATCAACTGGCATGCCCAGGAACGTAGAGCCCCACCAACCACGCCAGACCTGCCGTCACCGAACCGTCGCCAACCCCGCCGCGCTACCGCCAAACCCGGTCCGATCCTCCTCGTGGGCCGATCCGGCATGTCCGGAGCGGTCGCGCGACCCGTGACGTCGACTGTAGGCAGAGTGACGCCATAGGTCGCTTGACGTGACGTCATTGTGGCGTCATGATTGAGGCATGGATCTGATGCCGTACGTGGAGAACCTCCGCCGCGAGCTCGCCGTCGCCGCCGAGGCGGGCGGCCCGGATGCTCGCGCGCTGGCCGAGCGCCTCACCGGTGCCCTGGAATCGGCCGCCAGGCTCACCATGCTGGAGGTGCTGTCGGCGGCGGCGGACGAGATCACCCGTGATCTCGCGCCGGGTTCGGTCGACGTGCGGCTGCGCGGCGGCGACCCCGCGTTCGTGGTGACACCTCCGCAGCCGGGACCGTCTTCGGTGAGCATGGCCGGCGGGGCGGAGACCGCACGGGAGGCCGGGCAGGCGTCCGCCGAGGTGCCGTCCGCCGAGGAGGGCGGTACCGCTCGGATGACGCTGCGATTGCCAGAGCATCTCAAGGGGCGCGTGGAGGAGGCGGCCGGCCGGCAGGGGATCTCGGTCAACGCCTGGCTGGTGCGCGCCGTCTCCGCGGCGTTCGAGCCTGGCACGAGGAGCGGCTCCACCGACCGGCCGCAGCAGCCCCAGAGCGGGCGCAGCTACACCGGCTGGGTGCGTTAGCGGCACCCGCCCGGCCCCATCACCACTCATCGCCCGGCCCCGAGGCCGGGATGTTCCACCGGACCCATGAGGAGGGCTCCGCCATGCCTGCTTTCGACACCCCCGAGCCGATCACCGCCGACATCCAGATCTACGTCGGCCAGGTCCGCATCCACGCCGGCGACCGCGCCGACACCGTGGTGGAGGTGCGCCCCAGCGACCCGTCCACCGAGGCGAGCGTGCGGGCCGCCGAGCAGACGATCGTCGAGTTCTCCGGTGGACGGCTGCTGGTCAAGGGCCCCAAGCCCAAGGCCCTGGGGTACCTGCTGCCCTGGCGCGGCTCCATCGAGGTGACCGTCGACCTGCCGGCCGGGTCCCGCGTCGAGGCCGAAGTCGCCGCGGACTTCATCGCCACCGGCCCGCTCGGTCAGACCGTCCTGCACAGCTCGAACGGCGACGTCCGGTTGGAGGAGACCGGCCCGCTGGAGGCCAAGACGTCCATCGGCGACATCTCCGTCGACCGGGTGACCGGCCCCGTCGAGGCGACCACCTCCACCGGGACGATCCGGATCGGAACCATCGACGGCCCCGGCACGGTGAAGACCTCCACTGGCGCCATCACCCTCGGCGATGCGACCGGTGAGCTGCAAGTGAAGACCGCCACCGGCGACATCAACATCGACCGCGTGCTGGCCGACCTCACCGCCAAGGCCGCGCACGGCCGGATCCGGATCAGCGCGGCGGTGAAAGGCACCCTCCACTTGGAGAACGGCTCCGGCAAGGTCGACGTCGGGATCGCCGAGGGCACGGCCGCCTGGCTGGACGTGCACTCCAAGAACGGCGTGGTGCGCAACACCCTGACCGCAGCCGAGGGCCCCGAGACCGCCGAGGCGGTTGTCGAGGTGCGCGCGCAGACCAACTACGGCGACATCGACATCCACCGGTCCTGACCCCCCGAACACCAGCGAGGAGACCCCCCATGAGCGACGCGATCACGGCCGAAGGACTGGTCAAGAGATACGGCGAGGTAACCGCGTTGGACGGGCTGAGCTTCTCCGTCCCGCAAGGCACGGTGCTCGCCCTGCTCGGCCCGAACGGCGCCGGCAAGACCACGACGGTGCGGGTGCTGACCACGCTGCTGCGCCCCGACGGCGGACGCGCCACGGTCGCCGGATGCGACATCGTCGATGACGCCCGGCGGCTGCGCTCGTACATCGGGCTGTCCGGCCAGTACGCCGCCGTCGACGAGCACCTCACCGGCGCCGAGAACCTGGAGATGGTCGGGCGCCTGTACCACCTGGGCGCCAAGCGCAGCAGGGCCCGCGCCCGCGAACTGCTCGAACGCTTCGACCTCACCGACGCCGCCGACCGTCCGGTGAAGGGCTACTCCGGCGGCATGCGCCGCCGCATCGACCTGGCCGGCGCGCTGGTCGCCGACCCGCCGGTGCTGTTCCTGGACGAACCCAGCACGGGCCTGGACCCCCGCGCCCGCGCCGCGCTGTGGGACACCATCTCCGAACTCGTCGCGGCCGGCAGCACACTGCTGCTGACCACCCAGTACATGGACGAGGCCGACCGCCTCGCCGACCAGGTCATGGTGGTCGACCACGGCCGCGCCATCGCCCGCGGCACCGCCGACGAGCTCAAGGACCAGGTCGGCGGCAGCCGCATCGAGCTGACCGTGTCCGACGCCGCCGAGCTGGAGACCGCCCGGCAGACGCTCGCCTGGGTCGCCGTCGGCGCCATGCGGACCGTGCCGGATTCGCTCCAGATCACCGTCCCGGTCACCGACGGTCCCGAGTCGCTCCGCCAAGCCCTCGGGCGGTTGGCCGAGGCAGGAGTCCGGGTGCGGGACGCCGGGCTGCGGCGGCCCACCCTCGACGACGTCTACCTCACCCTGACCGGGCACCAGGCGTCCGGCGCCGACGAGCAGGTCCAGGAGGCCACCCGATGAACGCGCTCACCATGCCCGTCGCCGACGGCTGGACCATCGCCAGGCGCAACACCCTGAAGATCCGGCGGTCGCCGGACCTGCTCGGTGCCGCGATCATGTTCCCGATCGTGTTCGTGCTGATGTTCGCCTACGTCTTCGGCAGCGTCATCGACGTCCCGGGGATGTCGTACCGGGAGTTCCTGCTCCCCGGCATCTTCGTCCAAGCCGTGATCATGGGCGCGCAGATCACGGGCTACACGCTGACCCTGGATCTGCAGAAGGGCATCTTCGACCGGTTCCGCTCGCTGCCCATGGCCCCGTCCGGGGTGCTGATCGGCCAGACGGTCAGCGACCTGCTGATGAACCTCGCCAGCCTGGTCGTCATGGCGGTGATGGGACTGATCGTCGGCTGGCGCGTGCACACCTCACCCTACGAGGCCGTCCTCGGCTTCGGGTTGCTGCTGCTGTTCGCCTACGCGTTCTCCTGGTTCACCGCGACCGTCGCGCTGGCCCTGCGCACTCCGGAGAGCTTCAACAACATCGCCACCATGGTCTCCTTCCCGCTGATGTTCATCTCCAACGCCTTCATCGACAGCTCCAAACTGCCCACGCCGCTGCGCGTCGTCGCCGAGTGGAACCCCGTCTCCACCTTCACCCAGGCCACACGCGAACTCTTCGGCAACACCAGCTCCGCGATGAAGACCTCGGACGCCTGGCCCATGCAGCACGCCATCCCGGCATCACTGCTCTGGATCACCGTCATCCTGATCGTGTTCGTCCCGCTGGCGACCCGCCTCTACAAGAAGGCGGTCAGCGGCTGACCGTCGACGCAACGCAAAAGGCGCCCCACTGCCGCCCGCACCGGAGGGGCGCCTTCAGCGTGTTCGCTCGAGCTCCCGCATGACTCCGGACCCGGGGAACAATGGAACAGCCGTTAGCGCAAAGGCATTAATCTTACTGGCTACTCGGTCTCCGTGGGGTGGAGGACCTGGTCCTGGAGGCGTTGCCGGAGGTCGGCTTCCTCCGGCGTGAGCGGATCGTCCGGGCGTCGGATGCGGACTCGGCGGGGGCGGGGGATGTCGGAGCTTGGCGAGCCGGGGTCGGCCTTGCAGTGCGGGCAGGGGCGGCGCTCGACGTCGTCAGCGTCGCTCGGGGAAGCCTATTGAGGGACCGTCATGTCCGTGGATACTGTCACAAACGATTCTCAGAAGTACCCCGAATTCACCTTTGAGTGAGAATGGGGTTCTGTGAACCGAACCGGCGCTTCGCGATCTCCGCACGGCTCTTATTTACCTTGCTCCGGGAAAGGACCGTTTAAGCGAGACGCGTAGTGGAGTCGCCGCTACCACTTGGGAGTGTTCCTGGTACGGATCAAAGTGTGGGATCTGGTTTCCGGGCCGCCGGTCAGCTCATTCCACCGATCCACCCTGCCGTATCGGGCGGTGGTCGCCGCTCCCGGTCTGGACGCACGTCCAGCCGGGCGCTCTTACTTCAGATCGGCGAGGAGGTCATCCAGGGCCTTTGCGAGGGCTGCGGTGTTGGCCGCGTCGAACCAGGTGGTGCGGATGCGCTCGTTGTTCCCCTTGGGCGTCTCGTGGTCGGCGGCGAGTTGGTGCAGAGGGCGGGTCTCGTCGCCCAGGGAGCGGCCGACGTTCTGGAAGAGGCCGCGCACATAACGGTCGGCGGCCTCGGAGGCGATGTCGTGGCCGGTGGCCCACGAGGTGAGCGTGGCGAGATAGGTGTAGTGGGCGGTGAGCGTCCCCGTCAGTGCGGAGAAGACGTTGAAGGCGCCCTCGTCCGCGACGGGGAGCACTCCGCCCAGCTGCTCGAAGAGAGAGTCCACCACGGGGTGCGAGGGGCAGGCCACGGTGACGGAACGGCGCTCGCGCACCGCGGGCAGCGGGATGGCGCGGATCCATCCGCACCGTCGCCGCCGGCGTCAAAGTCTCGGTCGGGGTCGTCCACAAGACCCTTACAGACGTTCAGCCCGACGTCGCAGCCGCCGAGGACACCGCCCGCTGACCAGCCTCCTCAGTGCCTGCTGCCCGGTTGGCATTCTCAGGTGCGGCTGTCGTACACGCGCCGGGCCGTGAGCAGGTCCGGAACGGCGTGGCGTGCCCAGTCGGCGAGCGCCTCCAAGGGGTCGCGGATCTGCTCGGCCAGCCGGGTGATGGCGTACTCCACGCTCGGAGGCGCGGTCGGGTAGACGGTCCGGGTCACCAGGCCGTTGCGTTCAAGGTTGCGCAGGTTAAGGGTCAGCATCCGGCGGCTGACACCCTCGATGGCACGTTCGAGCTGGGTGAATCGTCGAGGTCCCTCGCCCAACTCGACCAGGATCTGGATGCACCATTTGTCGCCGATCAGTGCCAGTACCTCCGGGAGCGGGCAGTCGTCGTTGGGTGCGGGCTCGACCTGGTCTGTTACTGCGGTGTTCCGTCGCGCCAAGAAAGTGCCTCCTTCCCGCAGGACTGATCCTGTCCCAAGATGAGTGTCGTTACAAGTCGTAACGTTCCTGGCCAGAAGGATGTCTTCATGCCTTTCGCGCGAAGTGACGGACGCAAGATCGCCTATGAGGTGACCGGGAGCGGCTCACCCGTGGTGCTGCACCCGGGCATGTTCGAAGACGGCGGGCACTGGGCCCATCTCGGCTACACCGACGCCCTGGCGGCATCGCACACGGTGATCGCCGTCGACCCGCTCGGGCTGGGCGCCAGCGACGCGCCCCGCGAGCGCGCGGCCTACGCGGTCGAGCGGCGCGCCGCGTACGTCGTCGCCGTGCTGGACGACCTCGGCCTGGACCGGGCGGCCTTCTGGGGGTACTCCCTGGGCGCGATGACCGGTTACGCGGTGGCCGCGCACGCCCCAGAACGGCTGACCCGGCTGGTGGCCGGAGCATTCGACCCCAACGGCTTCCTGGCACGGGTCCCCGACACGCTCGCCGCGCTCGGACTGCCCGCCGATTTCGACGTCTACAAGATCGTCAGGAACGGCGCGCTGGAATCCCCCTACCAGACCGCTGTGATGGACGCCGGCGACACGGCCGCATACCGAGCCAACTACGACATGTTCTCCCAGGAGCCCGGCCTGGGCGGCGCGCTGGCCGCCTCCGGGGTGCCCACGCTGATGTATGCGGGCACGGCCGACCCCTGGCACGACCCCATGCAGGACTACGCCCGCGCCCAGGGCATCGAGTTCTTCTCCGTCCCCGACGCCGACCATGGCGGCGCCATCCGCCGACCGGACCAAACACTCCCCCGAGTGCTGCCATTCCTGCGTGAGAGGTAAACGTGCGCCGTGGCGACGAAGGCTCGCCAGAAGCCATTGTGTGCGGTAAGAATCCGCAGCGGGCAGGACGAAAGCGACCTTCTCCACCACGACGCGCTGCGCCTGGCGGCGCTGCCAAAGCCATCGCCACTGGCCAAGAAGTACCAGGGGCATCGGCGGACGGTACGTGAGGCGCTGACCTCGGCGTTGCCGCCGGCTCCGCGTAAGAAGCCACCCCCCCGGTCCTCGCGGCTGGATCCGTTCAAGCCGGTGATCGACCAGATCCTGTGGACGGACCTGGATGCCCCACGCAAGCAGCGGCACACGGTGCGGCGCATCTTCAAACGCCTGGTCGCCGAGCGGGAGATGGAAGGCATCTCCTACTCCGCCGTCGCCAACTACGTGGTCTGCCGCAAACCGCAGATCATGGCCGAGGCGGGCCGGGGCTCGCCGCCCGAGGTGCCCATCGACCAGGTTCACCAGCCCGGGGTCGAGGCCGAGGTCAACTTCGGAGACGTGTGGATCAACCTGGCCGGGACGATGGCCTAGTAACTCCTGTTCGTCTTCCGGCTGTCGAATGGGTCGGAAGGGATACACGCTCTGCCTGATCGGCGACTCGGGCACCGGCAAGTCCACCTACTCATCCCGCATGGCCCACACCCGCGCCCGCCAAGCCGCCGAACCCACTTGACCGAGCTGTCCCGTGCCAGCGAGAGTGAGGCGGTTGAACGGCCGTTGGTGCCTCAGGTCGAGTGACAAGGCCCTCGACCGCTACTTGCCATCGAACCTGAGACATCATGACGGAGGCCGAGCGGAAGCGAGCTGAGGCTGGTCTCGGTGAGGTCCGGCTATGGGAGAAGGGCGAGTTGCCGGGACTGGGCGATCAGAGTGCCCTGGGAGTCCCAGATATCGCAGTCTTCTTCGTGGAAGCCACCGGTGAGGTGCCGGGTGTTGATCTGGCAGGCGAGCCAACCGGGGGCAGGTCGGTTGCGCAGGTGGATGGTCAGTTCAACGGTGGCGGAGGGGAGTTCCCCCAGTTCCATGACGGCCGGGTAGGCGGCGTCGGCGAGGAACGGCAGGCTCACCAGGTCGGGTTCACGGCCGTCGGCGAACCTCATCCAAAAGGTCATGCTGGGTTCGCCGCTGGGCTCGCCGCGCAGCCAGCCGGGCGGCCGGGTCGCGCGGTATTCGACCCGGTCGGCGACGGTGATGCCGGGCAGGGCGACGTCGGCCAGCGGGTCCACGAGCTCGTCCGGCGCGGGCAGGTCGGGCATGGGCGCCAGGGACAGGGTGCGGCCGTTGGACTGGTCGAGGTCGGCGAACGTGGCGACGACGCGCAAGATCTCCTTGCCGTCCTGGTGCATCCGGGCCTCACTGGTGGACGTCCGGCGCCCCTGGCGGGCCGTCTCCACCTGGATCCGGGCTGTTCCGGGTGCCCCGGGCCGGAGAAAGAACGCCGAGGCCACCAGCGGATCGCCGAACTTGGAGTGCTGCTGCAGAGCACGAACACCCACCGCCATCAGGTAGCCACCGTTGGGGTTGCCGCTGGCGGTGTTCCAGCGGTCGGTGAGCTGGGCGGCATAGATGTCGACGCCGGCTGAGGTGAGCCGGGTGTCCTGGTCGAAGAGGTACTCGGTGATCTGCTGCATGAGGCAGAAGCTACTGAACAGCCGGAAGCTTCCTGGACCTGGGGCGGGCGACGGGCCGCCTCTGCCGCTCGATGGCACTGCCTCGGACTCTTGGGCCGGGACACGAGCGAAACCATCAAGTGAGCTTCCCCAGCCAAACGGTGGGGCCCTTTCGCGCTCGCCGGATCAAGGGCAGTCAGGGCCCACGATCGGAACCCTGCGCTGATCCCCCGGGCTGCGGTGTCGGTGGTGGTCGGGCGTCCTGTTCATGGACAGCCCCTGAACAGAACACCGACCAGAAGACCGGACGGAACCCCGGGACGACCGGCGCCGGGTGGGCGCCGCCCGAGGACAGCCCGGCGAGGGCGTCAGCCTGCTCAGCGAGGTTCTCCTCCGGCGAAGGCCCGACAGTACCGTTGGAGTGCAGTGCGATCCGGGCCTTCATCAGGGAGGTCGACGGCGTGGGCGATGGTGCTGCGGAGCTGGGCGGCGATGTCGGCCAGGACCTCGAGGCCGGGCAGCGGCCAGGCCGAGCGTTCCCGGATCCGCTCGGGGGTGTTCCAGTCCGGCAGCGCGGCCGTGCACGCGGGCGCGGACCTGCACACGGTGTGACGCCTGGCAGGACGAGGAGTCGTTGTGCGGTCGGGGCCGGTCGAGGACCTGCCCGGGGCCGGGTGTCACTTGCTGTAGAAGGCGCGGATGCCGGTGCTGCCGTCGCTCTGCTTGACCACCTTGAAGCTCTGCGTCTTCTGACCTGTGTATTGCGCGCCGAACACGCGGCCGTTCTGCATGGTCAGCGCCGTGCGCTTGTAGTAGGAGCGGATGCCGGTGCTGCCGTCCTTCTGCTTGACCATCATGAAGCTCTGCCAGGCGTTCCCGGCGTACTTCTGGCCGGAGACCGACGTGCCGTTCAGCGTCAGCACCATCTTGTCGTCGTAGAAGGAGCGGATACCGGTACTGCCGTCCTTCTGATCAACGAGGCGGAAGCTCTGCGTCTTCAGTCCTTTGTAGGGAGCGGCGCTGACCGAGGAACCGTTCATGGTCACCACCTGCGGAGCCGACGCCCGAGCCGGCCCGGCGCCTGCACCGGCGGCGAGCGCAGCGGTCACGGTGACTGCGGACACGTGGCGTAGGTCGACCGTGCGGCGCGAGTAGCGAACGAACATACCAAGCAACCTTCCGTAGCAAGTTGACCACACTGCGGTCATCTTGCTACGGGGGTGGTCGCCTGAGCGGCGCAACGCGCCGAAACGACTCACTCACATGAGCCGGGGGCCTCGCCGACGGACGCGTCGACCTGCTCTGCATCGACGAACTGGGCTACATGGAACTCGACCGGCGCGGCGCCGAGCTGGCCACCGCGAGTCGACCACACGGCCGATCACCCGGCGACACCCCGCACGAAGGGCGGGACCGCATCGCGGTCCCGCCCTTCACCTGTCCAACCGCCCCGCCGCCGTCGATCCCGATGGCATTCCGACAAATGGATGGCCGCGCGGCGAGATCGTTCTTACCGTTGCCGGATGGTCGTACAAGGAATGCGGCCGGGCGACCGGCGGGTGCGGATCGCTGTTCAGCGGGTGCGGCTGGACGACCGCGAGTATCGCGTCGTCAGGCCCGCCCGCCCTTTGAAGAACGCGTCATTGCGCCAGATGGACGACTGGTTCAACTTCATTGTGGACCGGATGGAAGGGCGCCTGATGGGCGCGTTCTGGCTGTTGGCGGCACGGTCGCGGCGTTCGATCATCTACCTCCCGACCCGCACCGCGCCGTGCCCGTGCCCGTGCACGGGCAGACGCTGTTCCTGACGGGCAGCTCCACCGTGTTCAGGGAACAGGCACGGCACTTCTTCGAGGTGGCGAAGACCGGCCCCGCAGTGGCCGCCCGCAGTTACCGATACTTCCCCGGCGGGTGCAACTACCACTACTGCGTGGGCTTCGACTATTCGATTCATGAACCGGATCGCCAGGGGATAGTGCATGTCGTGTACCTGCCGAGCTGGACGCGGTGACAGTCAGGCTGACGGAGCGGCGGTCCTCCGCGCCGGGTGCGTCACGCCGTGGTGCGCAGAACCCCGATCCACCGCCTGACAGCCGCGCCTGTCCGCGCTCATACCACCTGGCGGTGGCATACGAGAACCGGGCCGTCTCGACCTGGATCTGAGCGCCCGGGCACCCAGCAGTGCCCAAACCGTGCATCGGTGGGAGTGAGCCGGCCGGCAGCCTCGGTAGTGGTGGCTCGATCCAATGAGCCGGGATAATGGATCTCATGAACGCACTACTTACATTGTCTGCCACTGAGATCACCACGAATCGTCTCCGGCTGCGAAAAGCGCACGACGCCGACATCGACGGCCTCATCGAGCTCCAGACCGATCCACAGGTCCGTGCGCACCTCGGCGGACCGCGGCCCCGTGGCGTCGTCGAGCAGTACTTCGACGTGAACGGCATCAGCGCCATTGCAGGCAAGCCCGGTACCTATGTCATCGCCGACGAGGAAACCGACCAGTTCATCGGGACACTCGTACTCGACCGCCGCTCGGCCGACCTGCCCGGACATGTCACCGAGGAAGGCGGGGAGCTGGAGCTGAGCTACCTGCTCCGGCGCGGACGTTGGGGTGCGGGGCTGGCATTCGAGGCCGCCACGGCCATGTTGCGCGCCGCTGCCGGCGAGCTGCCCGACCAGCCGGTCTTGGCGGTGACCCAGACGGCCAACGAGCGTTCCCTCAAACTCGCCACCCGTCTCGGCTTCCAGCGCATGGGCACCTTCGAGGCGTATGACGCGGAGCAAACCCTCGCTGTAGCCGACCTGCACTCGTTCAAGGCCCGGTCTCCCATGTCTGGCCCACGCTGAAAGTTGGGCAGCCGATACGACCTACGACGCGCCAGGAAGGCCACGCACTCCCCTGCATGGGCGTCCACGTGCCGTCCTGGGTGGCGTCGGGCCCTCGACGAGCACGACGTGCGCCACCTCGTCCGTGACCGGCCGGTGCCGCCTTCCCGCCGGGACAACCGGGCCTCACGCACACAGCACCCTTGGAAGGACCCGCTATCGTGCGTTGCGTATCCCGAGAATGTATGCCGCAGTAAGCGCGACGGCACGGTCTTCGTCATGTGACAGGTCTGCGAGTGCACGTGAGGCCGTGCTTCCCGGGATATCCGCGAGCGCCTGTGCCAGCCGTCGACGCGCGGACGAATCACCGGTGCCGCGGGCTAGGTGGTCAATGAGCCTGGTGGCGATCTGATCCGCCAATGCGGGACGACTCGCCAGCGCGCTCAGTGCATCGGCTGCATCGACGTCATTCGTCTCCTCGACGACCATATCGATGAGCGTCGGGACCGCGTCGGCCACTCCACGTGCCCCGAGTGCCAGAGCCGCATACCTGCGGACGACGATGTCGGAGTTCGCGAGGGCGTCCTGTAGCAGTGCGGTCGCCTCACCGTTCGGAATTTCGGCGATGGACTGGACGGCTCGTTTCCGCACCTCGGCTACTGGTGCGCCGAGGCCCTCCTCCAGCAGCGCCAATCCGCCCTCGCCCGATTGCGCCAGAGCCCATCGAAGGGCTCCGGCGACATGCGGGTCGGTCTCGCTCAGCGCTGCCTCAACCAGTGCTTCCACTGGCACCGGAACGTCTTCGACCGAGGACAGGACCGCGCGCTGGCGCTTCCCGGCGCTCTTCGACTCCAGTGCCTGGAGGAGTGCGACGATCTGGAGGACGTCCTCCCAGCCGGCGGGTTCCGCGGCACCGATCCGACGGAGCCGCGTGAGCAGCTCCGTCTCACCTGCAATGCGTTCTCGCGTCTGGCGGATGAGGTCGGCGACGAGCTCTGAGGGCGCGAAACCGGGGTCATCGAGCGCGCGCCTGACATCACGCAGCGACAGCCCCAAGGACCGCAGGCTCTCGATATGGAAGATCCGCCGGATGTCCTCGCCGGAGTACTCCCGATAGCCGGCGGCGGTACGACCCGTCGGCCGCGCCAGGCCGAGCGAGTCGTAGTGCCTGAGCATGCGGGCACTGACCCCGGACCGTCGTGCCACATCACCGATCAACATCGCCTACTCCCCCTCCTGGCCGGTCCCGCCGAGGGCTACGACGCGTTTCGCCTCCTCGATCGCGAACTCGAATCCGGCGTCCGGGTCGCGCCACAGCCGCTCCGTGGCGATCGCGTGCGCGCGCACGCGAGGGGCGAGATCCGTCGTCGCAGCGCGCAGGATCGGCAGAATCGCCTCACCGAGCGCGATCAGCGCCCGGCTGAGGCTCAGCTGCGTCTCACGTTCACCGCGTCCGAGCTGTGTCGACAACACTGCGGCCAACTCGCGTTCTTCACCTTCGGGCACGAGCACGACCGCTGCTCGCCAAGCGCTCCGCGCCACCTCATCGTCGGCGTCGGACAGCAGCGCCCGGGTGATCGCCGGCCACGCCTGCCGATCCCCGATCTTGGACAGCGTGTGCAGCGCCTGGCTCCGTGCCTGCGCACGCTCCGAGCGGACTTCATCGAGAAGCCTGGGGACCGTCAATGATGAGGAGTGGCGCGTGAGTGCCCACGTAAGCGTGTCGCGCACGTGGAACTCTGGTTCGATCGCGCATCGCTCGATGAGCATGTCGATGAACCGCGGGTCAGGGGCCGTGCCGACCGCCAGCGCCGCCCGCAGCCGCACCGACGAGCGGCTGTCCTCCAGCCCCTGGAGAGCTCGAATCGTATCCGTGTCCGGTTTCGGCATGGTCATCGGAACCACCTCCTCGGCAACAGTGAAGACCTTGCCACTGTGTCAAGGTCAAGCAGGACCACTCGCAACACTGCCCTTCTCCACGACCTGTGAGTCCTGGGGATCTCTTTGGCGGCCCGGTCTCGGTCAGCTCCTCCTTTGGCGACGGATTCAGCAGGTCAGCCGTTTCTGCCGGCGCGGGTCAAGAACCATCGATCGGCTCCGACCTCACCGTGACGACCAACCCGAAGGAGGTTGACCCATGAGCACGACGACGACCGAGACGGAGCCGGCCGTGGAGCGGGCCGGGCGGCGGGCCTGGCTCGGCCTGGCGCTGCTGACGCTGCCCACCCTGCTGGTCAGTCTGGACATGAACGTCCTGTTCCTGGCACTGCCGAGGCTGACGGCGGACCTGGAGCCGAGTAGCACTGAGCAGTTGTGGATCACCGACGGCTACGGCTTCATGACGGCCGGGTTCGTGATCACGATGGGCACGCTGGGCGACCGGATCGGCCGGCGCAGGCTGCTGCTAATCGGCGCGGCTGGGTTCGGCGCCGTGTCCGTGCTGGCCGCGTTCTCGACGAGCGCGGAGATGCTGATCGCGGCGCGGCTGCTGCTCGGGCTGGCCGGCGCCGCCCTGATGCCGTCCACGCTGGCGCTGATCACCAGCATGTTCACCGAGGAGCGGCAGCGCGGACGGGCCATCTCGATCTGGGCCACCGGCAACTTCACGAGTGCGGCCCTCGGGCCGGTGCTCGGCGGGTTCCTGCTACAGCACTTCTGGTGGGGTTCGGTGTTCCTGGTGGCCGCGCCGGTGATGGTGCTGGTGCTGGTGGCCGGGCCGGTGCTGCTGCCGGAGTACCGCACCCCGGCCCACGGCAGGCTGGACCTGGCCAGCGTGGCGCTGTCGCTGGTGGCCGTGTTGCCGATCGTCTACGGGATCAAGCGGCTGGCCGTGTCCGAGGGCGGCGGCCCGGCGCTGCCGGTGGCCGCGATCGGCGTCGGTGTCGGCGTCGGCGTCCTGTTCGTCCGGCGGCAACTGCGCCTGGCCACTCCCCTGCTTGACCTGCGGCTGTTCCGGAGCCCGACCTTCACCGCGGTGCTGTGCGCGTTGGTTCTGGTCGGCGCCACGATGGCCGGCACCGGGCTGCTGGGGACCCAGTTCCTGCAGAGCGTGCTCGACCTGTCGCCGACCGCCGCGGCGCTGTGGTTCACGCCGATGGGGCTGGCCGTGGGGCTGAGCACGATGCTGGCGCCGATGCTGGGCCGGAGGCTGCCGGCGCCCGCCGCGATCGCGGCCGGGCTGACCTGCTCGGTGCTGGGCTGTCTGCTGATCACGCAGGTCGGCGCCGGCGGCGGGCCGCTGCTGTTGGTGGTCGCGTTGGCGGTGCTGGCGCTGGGCACCGGTCCGCTGTTCGCGCTCGGCATCGGCGTGGTCATGAGCGCGGTGCCGACGGAGCGGGCCGGCTCGGCCGCGTCGATGTCGGAGACCAGCAACTTCCTCGGCGGGTCGCTGGGCATGGCGCTGCTCGGCGCGGCCGGCGCCGGCCTCTACCGGCAGCAGATGGCCGACTCGGTGGCGGACGCGACGTCGGCCGGGCTGCCTGCGGGTGCGGCGCATTCGGCCCAGGAGTCGCTGGCCGGCGCGGTGGGATCGGCGCATCGGCTTCCCGATCGGGCCGCGGCCGACCTGCTGCGCGCAGCGCACGACGCGTTCACCGGTGGGTTGCACGTGGCGGGAGTCGCCGGCGCGGTCATCTTCGCGGGCCTGGCGGTGTGCTTCCTGCGGGTGCATCGCCGATCCCGGCAGAGCTGACCGGGGCCTGGCGCATCCGCACCTGCCCGGAGCGGGTCATCGCTGCGACCGAGGGGGCATGCCCGTGGCCGCGCCTGCCTTGAGCCGCCTGATGGGGCGTCGGTGATCAGGCCCGCATGCCGCCTCCGGCAGCCCTACCGGAGGCGGCGAGGTCGCATTACGCGACGGCGGTCCCCTCAAGCTCGACCATCAGGGTGGGGATCGCCAGCCGTGTCACTCCGAGCATCGTGGTGGACGGCGCCACCCCGGCGGCGCCCAACCGCGACGCCAGCACGCCATAGTGCTCGAAGAGCCGATCGACGTCGGTGGTGTAGACGTTGAGCCGGACGAGGCTCGCGAGGGACATGCCGGCCTCGGCGAGCACGGCCTCCAGATTGTCGAGGCTCAGCGCCAACTGCGCCTCCATGTCACCGGCATGCTGGGGCTTGCCGTCGCCGCTCATCGCGGTCTGCCCGGCGCAGTACAGGGTCCGGGTGTGCCCGGAGACGATCTCACCCTGGTTGTACCCCATCTCCGCTGACCACGCCCACGGGTTGACCGCCGTTCGCTCCATTGCCACATCAGCTCCGTTCGTTTCGTCGACATCACGGACGTCCATCGGCTCGGTAGCCGCCATCCGTTCCGTCCTGCTGATGAGCCTCCCGGAAAATCACGACATCCTATGTCGTGTATTTCGGTAGAATTCTCGTATGCGCGCCGATCGGTTGGTCTCGCTGGTTCTGCTGCTGCGCCAGCGCGGTCGGCTGTCCGCGGCCACGCTGGCCCGCGAGCTGGAGGTGTCCACCCGCACCGTGCTGCGCGACATCGAGGCGCTGTCGGCGGCCGGCGTCCCGGTCTACGCCGAACGCGGCCGGCACGGCGGTTTCGCATTGCTGCCCGGTTTCCAGACCGACCTCACCGGACTGAACCACGACGAGGCACTCGCCCTGGTGATCGCCGGATCGCGGCGCGGCGCGCAGGCATTCGGCCTCGGCTCGGCGCTCGCTTCGGCCATGCTCAAGGTGGTCGACGCGCTGCCCGAGAGCTATCGGGCCACCGCGACCGGCGCGGCCCAGCGACTGCTCATCGACCCGGAGACCGACCTTCTCTCGCGCCGGCTGGTCGCTGAGGAGGCGCCCGACACCGTCATGTCCGAGGTCCGGCGCGCGGTGCTCGCCGGACACAAGCTGCGCATCCACTACGCGGCCGTGGACCAGACCCCGAAGTGGCGCACGGTGGACCCGATCGGCCTGGTCACCGTGCGCGACCAGGGCTACCTGCTGGCCACGAGGTCTGGGGTGGACCGCACCTACCGGCTGTCCCGGGTCTTGGCCGCCAAGGAACTCGCCGAACCCGCACAGCGACCAGACCGGGTCGATCTGGACCGGGCCTGGCAGGAGCGCAGCACCCGGTTCCGAACCGGCGGCGACCAGGTCACCGTGCTGGTACGGATGAACCCGACGCGCCGCGAGGACCTGGTGGGCACCGCGCTGGCCGTCCTCGCCGAAGAAACCGACGCAGACGGCCGGCTGCGGCTGGAGGTGACCTTCCAAGATCCCAGACACGCCGAATGGGCGCTGTGGCAACTCACCACGAACGCGGAAGCCCTGGCCCCGCAGTGGTTGCGCACCTCCCTGCGCAACCGCGCCGCCGCGATCGCCACCCTCTACGGAGAGTCATCCTGAGAATCGTCGCCTTCTGCGGGCGGCGGGACGGCGGCGGCCTCCGTCCTGATCCTCATCGGCCGGGTGGTGAGCGGGTGGGGCCGGAACGGATGGGCGCGCTTCTACGGCGTCGCCCAGTTAGGGCGTGGGCAGGTCGAGCTTGGCCGCGAGGGCTTCCAGCAACTCGACCTGCTCCTCCGGGCCGGCAGGCAGGAGATGGAGCGCGATGTGCATCTCGTCGGCGCCGACGGCGGTGATGCGGTCGATGTCGCTCAGCACGGCGTTGGTGAAGTCGGCGGGAGAGACCGGGACGCCAGGAGGGACCGGGATCGTGTTCACCACGACGGTGCCGGTGCCGCCGGCCTCTCGGTACCAGCGGATCTGTGTCCGGGTGTCGTCCCAGTCGACCCCGACGGTGACGAAGCCATCCCCGATGCGGGCCGCACGTTCGATGGTGTGGCGGGCCGTCGCGCCGATGAGCAGGGGAATGGTGCTGCCCCACGGCTTCGGGCCGACCAAGGACGGCGGAATCTGGTAGTAGTCGCCGTGGAACTCCACGGGGTCGGGACCCCAGCAGGCCTGCATCGCGGCCACGTGCTCGACGAATCCGGCGCCTCTGCGGCTTGCCGGCACGCCCGCCGCGATGAACTCCTCGGGGATGTAGAACGGCGGCTCCCGGGTGCCGCCGCCTTGGCCGATGCCGACGTCCAGCCGTCCCTGAGACAGCTGGTCGAGCGTGGCGAGCCTGCGGGCCAGGATGACGGGCGACTGGAAGATCGAGTTCAGGATGCTGGTGCACACGCGGATCCGCTGAGTGTGCGCGGCCGCCCAGGTCAGCATTTCCAGCGAGTCCCAGGCATAGGACTCAGGCAGGCCCGCGTCGTTGTTCCAGTGCGGTCCGGCGGGGGTCAGCAGCCGCTCGCTGGCGGACACGGCGTGGAATCCGAGCCGTTCGGTCGCCTGGGCCACGGCGACGACGGCATCGGGACCGGCGTAGGGGCCGACGTGCGGAAGGCTGACGCCGATGCGTGGAAGGTTCATTCCTATCCTCCATGAAAGCCGTTGGGCATGAAACGCCCAGGTCAGGCGTGCCCTCTTCAGTACATGGTCGGAGCGGGCGGGAGATTCTTGCGGCACCGGACCGCAAAAAATCTTCCGCCCGCTCCGATTCAGCGCTTCCGGCCGCTCGGTCAGCGGTCGCCGGTCATCAGTCGCCGGTCATGGTGTGGCGCAGGCGGGCTTAGGCAGGTCTGTTCAGCGCGGGAGAGGGGCTTTCGCGTGCTTCTGGGGGTGGGTGCTCGCGGTCTTGGCGACGGCGAGCCAGAGGACGCCCCAGGTCAGGAAGAAGGGGGACCAGAGGACGAGGTCCCAGCGGGCGAGGTGGCGGGAGAGCTGGAGGTATTGGGCCGGTGGTGGTCGCAGTCCGGTGAGCGTGAGGGTGTCGCCGAGGAGCCCGAAGCCGACCGGCCCGATCGAACGCAGCACCATCAGGACGCCGAGTGTCCAGGCCAGGGTGCTCCTCGACGGCCACGAGTCCCGGCGGGCCGGGCGAGGGTGACCCTACAGTGACACCATGCAAGATCATCTCTGGACGTCTGGCGACGAACCCGCCCCGCCGAGCCATGCCGAACTGCTGGCAGCCATCGGCCGGACCCTCGGGCTGGACGGCTCGTACCGGGAATGGCCGGTCCCCACCGGCTGGTGGCGAGAACCATCCGACGAGGATCGGGAACCACCCGGCGGCGGCCCCGCGGTGACCGTGCTGAGCGGAGCCGTGGACGGGGGCCGGGTCGCCTGGGTCGAACGGTACGTCCATCCGCCGGGGCTCGCCGTCGACGGTGACCTGTGGGTGACGGTACTGGTGAATGTCAGCGGGCCGGGCCTGGTCCAGTCCCCGCGCGGATGGGTGCACGCGCATTCCGACGTACCGCATCGGCCCGAGGTGTCGACGCATCTGGCCGATGACCGCGCCGACCGCGTACACGAGGTCTCGGCCGTGAGGTTCACGTCCGACGACCGCCTCATCGTCAGTTGCGCATGGGGGCGACTCGACGCTGAATGCCACTTGTGGCTGCCCACACCCGCACGCCCGGAACTCCGTCGGACATGGACGACGCGTGAACAGGCGCTTCTCCCGACAGAGTTTCCCCGAGCCCGGTGAACGCGCCGTTCAGAGCCAGGTGGCGCCCAGCCAGGCGGTTGCGGCCGCAGCGGCCAGGAGGGCGATATTGAGTCCGATCTGCCGGGCCTCACCACGGGAGACGTGGACCGCGATTCCGCCGACCTGGATCAGGACGAGGCCGGTCGCCGCGGCGATGGCGAGCCACGGCGTGATCCCGGTCAGCGGCGGCAGGATGAGGCCGGCGGCACCGAGGAGTTCCAGCACCCCGATCAGCCGGACGACCGGCATGGGGACACGGTCGACCCAGCCCATCATGGGCTGGAGCCGTTCCTGGCTCTGGACGGCCTTCTTGCCCCCGGCGTAGAGGTAGAACACCGCCAGCAGTGCGGCGATGATCCAGTAAGCGACGGTCATGTGGGCTCCGAGGTAGATGGTTACCTTTCGTAAGCTGCCCCATGATGCGTCACTATTGAGAGCCTTACAAAAGGCACATGCGTGTGCGTAGGGCACAAGGGGCTGTCATGCCGCAGTACGAGCACACCTGCATGATCCGCGGAGACGGTGGCCGGACGATCCGCACGGTCCTCGACCGGATCTGCGACAAGTGGACCCTTCTGATCGTGGCGACCCTTGATCAGAAGCGGCTGCGCTTCACCGATCTGCATCGGCAGATCCCCGGGATCTCCCAGCGGATGCTGACGCTGACGCTCCGGAACCTGGAACGCGACGGACTGGTCTCCCGGACGGTCTACGCGGAGGTTCCGCCGAGGGTCGAATACGCGCTGACCCCGAACGGGCGGAGCCTCATCCCACCCGCACTGGCTCTCGCCGACTGGGCGATCGAGCACATCGCCGACATCGAGGCCAGTAGAACCGCCTACGAGACCCGGGGCGGACGCCCTTCGCGCCCGGCCGCACCTCTTCCCCCGGCGGCGGAGCCGGGCTGACCTGGTGACCGATGCCTCCCAGGCGTTCACCACGGCGACGGCGTCCGGCGGCGGGGAACGTGCCGGCGACAACGCCGCAGATGGGCGGCTTGCTCGGTGGTCGGAGTCAGCCTGTGAGTTCGCTGAGACTTTGAACGAAGGCGCGGGTCCGGGAGTTCTCCCTGTCGGACGGCCAGACCAGGCCGTACACGATGGGCGGTGCGTCGCTGATGGGGAGGAAGACGAGGTCGGAGCGGCTGTAGTACTGGGCGGCGCGGAAGCACGTGGGTGAGACGCCCTTGCCCAGGGCGACGAGGGAGAGTACTTCCTGCCAGTAGGTGGCGGCCGGGCCGTGCGTAATGGGGCGGCCTGCGGGGGTGTAGTGCGGGTAGTGCTGGTCGAGCCAGTACTGCGGGATGGCGCCGGCGATGGTCACCAGTGGGGTGGAGGCGAGGTCTTCGAGGGAGACCGAATCGCGTCGGGCGAGCGGATGGTCCGCTGGGACTATGAGCGCGCGGGGTTCGTGGGAGACGACGGGGCCGGCGACGATGTCGGGTTCGTCGATGGGGAACTCGCTGATCTGAAGGTCGAGTGCGCCGGTCCGCAGCGGGCCGAGGGGGTCGTGGAGCTGTACCTCCCGGATGTGGACGTCGCACTCGGGGTGGCGGGAGTGGAAGGCGTCGGCGGCCTTGATCATCAGGTTGCCGTTCCACGGGGCCGAGTAGCCGACCCGCAGCGTGCCGTGGATGCTGCCGGCCATGTTGACGGCCCGTTCCAGTCCGGCTTCCATCTGCTGATGGGCCTGGCGCAGATCCTCGTGAAGCTGCCGCCCTATCGCGGTGAGGGCCACCTTGCGGCTGGTGCGCTCGAACAGCGGCGCCCCGATCTGACGTTCCAGCTTCTTGATCGTCTGACTGATCCTGCCGGTGCTCACGTGCAGGCGCTCGGCAGTGCGCCCGAAGTGCAGCTCCTCGGCCAGCGTCAAGAACGCCTCGAGCTCAAGACGTTCGAGCACCGCGCTCCCCATCGTTGAACGTGACTAAATGACCGTTCCATTATCACCCCTTGTTGCGTTTTCTGCCGCATTACATCCTGATCTGGCCCACTTCCAGCACACGCCGCGATGTGGATCACTCAGGAGAAGGAAGTCATGGAGATCAGCGTCAACACCTTCGTCAGCCTCGACGGCGTCATGCAGGGCCCGGGCGGGGTCGAGGAGGATCGCAGCAACGGCTTCGAGCGCGGGGGCTGGCTCGTGCCCCAGAGCGACGCCGGCCAGCTGGCCCCCGTCGGCGAGTGGTTCCGCCGGGCCGATGCCTTCCTGCTGGGGCGCAGCACCTTCGAGATGATGCGCACCTACTGGTCGCAGGTGACCGAGCCCGACAACATCGTGGCCACCGCCCTCAACACCTGGAAGAAGTACGTCGTCAGCGACACCCTGGCCGACGCCGATGCGGCCTGGGGGGACACCACGGTGCTGCGCGGCGACATCGTGGAGCAGGTCCGCGGGCTCAAGGAGCAGCCGGGCGGTGAGTTGCAGGTGCACGGCAGCTGGCAGCTGGTGCGCAGCCTGCACGACGCCGGGCTCGTCGACATCTACCGGTTGCTCCAGGTTCCCGTCGTGGTCGGGGACGGCAAGCGCCTGTTCGCCGGCGGCGCCGTCCCGGCGACCTACCGGATCACCGAATCGGAGGTGCTGGACGGGGGGTCGGGAGCGGTCTCGCTCACCCTGCGCCAGACCGGCTTCGCCACCACCGGCACCGGCGAGTTCGTGGTGCACGACGGTCAGGAGGCCATCGCCTGAGCGGGTGAGAGTGGCAGATGATCGGCACGCGGCGGTCTCGGCGCAAGCTCGGCCGAGACCCCCGCGAGGGCCCGATTCCGTCCAGACCGGCATCGGGCGCCTCGCCGACCGGCCCGTCACGACGAACCCGTAGGAGGACGATGCATCTGACCAGGGACCAGGCATTGCCCGCCCGAGACGCGGCGGCCATCGCCTGCGAGCTGAAAGACCGAGAAGAGGTCGTCGACGCGCTGTACCGGTTCGCTCAGGGACTGGACCTCCAGGACAGGCAGTTGCTCGCCTCGGCGCTCGCGGCCGATGCGGAGCTGGATTCCCGCTCGGCGGCGGCCAAATGGGGGGCGTACAGCCCACTGATGATCGGCCGCGACACGATCGTGAACCTGCTCCTGGGCCTGATCATCGACCGCGTCGACACCACCCACGTGGTCACCAACCCCCGCGTCCAGGTGGACGGCGACACCGCCCGGTTCACCGCGATGGTGCAGGCCAAGTACCTGCTCAGGGCCGACCACGACCGGCACGCCCTGCTCACCAACCGCTACACCCTCGACCTCGCACGGGACGGAGCGCACTGGGTCATGCACCGCGTCCACATCGAGACCGCCTGGTACACCGGCGACCCCGCCGACGTCCTCGGCGGGTAGAAGCCGCCGGCCGCCGTCAACGGCCTGTGTTGGCGGCGGCGCGGCGGACGCGTAGCGCACCAGGTCAGAGGGCGAGTGCGCACGACCGTGTCGGTGGTCGAATCAGGTCGGCTTTCGGTGCAGTCCCGCCACGTGGAGCTCGTCGAGGGCGTGGAAGGTGAGGGAGTCGCGCCGGCGGTGGCCCGTCAGGCTCATTCCGGGGAAGTCGGTGAAGAGGCGCGGGAGCGTCTCGACGGCCTCCATGCGCGCCAGCGCCTGGCCGAGGCAGTAGTGGATCCCGCTGCCGAAGGCCAGGTGGGGCAGCGGGTCCCGGGACAGGTCCAGCGGGCCCTGCGCCCGGTTGACGTCCTGGAGGAGGACCTGCACGGTCTGGCCCGCCTCGATCCGCCGGCCGGACAGCTCATGCCCGGTCACGGCGACGCGGACGACGCGCTTGATGGGGCCTTCGACCCGGAGCAGCTCCTCGACCGCGCGGGCCGGGTCTGCCAGCAGGAGCGGGATCTGGCCGGGATCGCCGAGCAGGGCGAGGACGGAGCCGGCGATGAGGCCGGCGGTGGTCTCGTGTCCCGCGGTCAGCAGCAGGACGCAGGTGGCGGCGACCTCGGCCTCCGTCAGTCCGTCCGGCACCGCCAGCATCGCGCTGATGAAGTCGGCGCCGGGCCGCTTGCGCCGTTCGGCGATCAGCGGCGCGAGGAACATGGCCAGGTCCGTCGTGGCGGCCGTGCCGGCCACGATCGCGTCGCCGTCGGCGTCCGGCTCCAGCAGGCGGACCAGCGGCGGGGTGAGCTCCAGCAGCAGCTCGGCGCCGTCCTCGCCCACGTCCAGCAGCTCGGCGATGACGGCGACGGGGATCAGGTGGGCGACCTCCCGCAGCAGGTCGGTCTCGTCGTCCAGCCCGGTCAGCACGGCCTCGACGATCTCCACGATCCGGGGACGGAGCGACTCGACCGCCCGCGGGGTGAAGGCGGGGCTGAGCAGCCTGCGCATCCGGGTGTGGTCGGGCGGGTCGGAGAACAGCAGGTTGCCGGGCGGCATCTCGCGGAGCTCGGCGGGGGCGTCCGGCCTGAGCGCGGGACTGCTGCTCCAGCCGACGCCGCGCAGCACCGCCGCGGCCTCCTCGTGCCCGGACACCAGCCAGGTGGCCGACGGCTCGTCCCAGCGGACGGGTTCAGCGCACACGGACGCCTCCCCAGAACTCCTTGTCGAGCTCGCCCATCGGCGTCGCGGGCGGCCCGTCCCAGTCCCACTCCTGCCGGATCCGCTCCCAGTCGGCGGTGGCGCGGAACTGGCTCAGGACGGCCGACATGCCGAGCTGGATCCGGGTCAGCGTCGTCATCGCCGGGTCCATCCGCCACTTCCTGATGAACTCGCCGTACGGGCCGGTGAGGCCGAACTCGCCCCGGGTGGCGACCGCGTCGGTTTCGGGGGTGTAAGTGAACGGCTGCGGCCGGGTCCAGGCGTAAAGGGTCGAGGTCCACCAGCCGAGGACCTGATCGGCGGGCGGCGGGTCGTCGCGGTCCAGGACGCCCTCGTCGTAATGAAGGCGCAGCAGGGTCTCGGCATCGCCCGTGACCGTCGCCTCGGCGACGGCCGTCATGAAGCGGACCTGCTCCGGCTGGAAGCGCTTGACGCAGCCGAAGTCCAGGAAGGTCACCGTCCCGTCGTCGTGGAAGAGGAAGTTGCCGGGGTGCGGGTCGGCGTGGAACAGGCCGAGCCGGCGGATCCCGCCGATGTAGAAGCGGAACACCGCCTCGCCCCAGCGGTCCTTGAGCTCCTGGCCGGCGCCGAGCGCCTCGCGGTGGCGCATCCCGTCGACCAGGTCCATGGTCAGCACCCGCCGCCCGGACAGCTCCGGGACGATCTCGGGGATGCGGATGAACGGGTGGCCCCGGTAGTGGCCGGCGAACTCGCGCTGGTTGCGGGCCTCGGCCCGGTAGTCGATCTCCTCGCCGATCCGTTCGGAGACCTCCTTGGCCACCGCCCGGACGTCCATCCGGGTCATCCCCGGCAGCAGGCCCCGGCCCATCTGGAAGAAGGTGGCGATCAGCTCGGTGTTGGCGAGGTCGGCCCGGATCGCCTCCTCGACGCCCGGGTACTGGACCTTGACCGCGACCCGGCGGCCGTCGCGGGTGGTGGCGCGGTGCACCTGGCCGATCGAGGCGGCGGCGATCGGCTCGGGCTCGAACTCGGCGAACACCTCCTGCGGCGGCGCCCCCAGTTCGGCCTCCACCATGGCAGCCGCCATCTCCGGCGGCATCGGCGGGGCGTCGTCCTGGAGGCGGGCCAGGGCCCGCTGGTAGATCGACTGGTTCTCGCCCTCCACCGTGAAGCCGACGAAGGACATGATCTGGCCGGCCTTCATCAGCACCCCCTTGGAGCGCCCCAGCCGCTCGGCGTACCGTTCGGCCGCCCGCGCATGGAACTCCGCGGTGTCGGCGCCGCGCACCCGCTTGCGCAGCGAGGCCACGACCGCCTCCCCCGCCGTGCGGCCCGCCAGGCCGACCAGCGGCGCCGTCCGGGCCACGCGCCCGCTCCTGATGTCATGCTCAGCCATCCCAGACCCCCGGAAGTAGCTTCTTTGGTTTCCTCAGTGTTTACTTAGGAGCATGACGACGTCAACCCGTGACCGCATCGTCGACGCGGCGATGGAGCTGTTCGGCCGCAACGGCTACAAGGGAACCAGCGTGGTTCAGATCGAGAAGGCGGCCGGGCTGACCCCGGGGGCGGGCGGCATCTACCACCACTTCCGCAGCAAGGAGGCGGTGCTGGCGGCCGGGATCGAACGGCACCTCGGACGGGTCGCCGCCCTGCGCGACCTCCGCCGCGTCTTCGCCGGGGTCGGCGACCTGCGGACCGAGCTGACCCTGACCGCCCGCTATGCCCTGGCCGAGCTGGACAACGAGACCGAGCTGCTGCGGATCATCGCCTCCGAGGCCCGTGCCCGTCCGGAACTGGTCGGGGGCGCGGTCCAGCAGCTCATCGGCGCGACCTACACCGGCTTCGCGGGCTGGCTGCGCGACGGCGCGGGGCTCGCCGAGGAGAAGGCGACCGCCGTCGCCGCCGTGGGCCTCGGCGCACTGCTCTCCTCCCGGCTGCTCCCCGTCCTGCTCGACTCCGACCCGATCGGCGTCTCCGACGACGCGTTGGTCGAGACCTGGGTCGAGATGATGCACGCCCAGCTCGAACGCGACTGAACGGGCTACGTCGTCGCCGCCAGGCGCCGTCGGGTGCGGGACGGCACCGACGCGGGCAGCGTGGCGAGGACGTCGGCGAGGGTGACCCCGGCGAGGCTGCTCCGCCACGCCTCGTGCGCGTCGGCCATCTTCTCGGCGAGGACGCAAGTGCGTTGGCAGTCTTCGGGGGGCAGCGCCCCGCGTCCTTGCTGGCGGATCTCGCGGCATTCGTACGGCGGGGACGCGCCGGCGACGGCCTCGACGATCTCCAGGAGCGTGATCTCGGAGGTGGGCCGCGCGAGCCGGAAGCCTCCCCGTGGGCCCGTGGTCGCGGCCAGCAGGCCGGCTCTGGTGAGCGCCTGCAACTGCTTGGCGAGGTAGGCCGCCGGGAGGTCGAAGTACTGGGCGAGCTGCGCCGCCGAGGCGGTGGTCCCCGGGTCGAGCTGTGCCAGCGTCGTGGTGCAGTGCAGGACCCATTCGGTGCTCACAGGCAGCTTCACGGCACACAGCCTATCGCAGACATTGCGGACCTTTTTAGTCCTTGATACTGTCCGTACGACACCGTGATACGAGGAGAGATCGTCATGAGACTTGCCGTCGCCGGCGCGACCGGGAACATCGGGGCCCTCACCGTCACCGCCCTCGAACGGGACGGGCACGACGTCGTGCGCATCAGCCGTTCGCTCGGCGTGGACCTGTCGACCGGCGACGGGCTCGACGGCGCCCTGTCGGGCGTCGAGGCGGTGATCGACGCGACCAACGCGGCGGCGTCCGACGTGGCCGGGACGGTGGCGTACCTGGGCACCGCCACCCGGAACCTGCTCGCCGCCGAGGAGCGGGCCGGGGTCCGCCACCATGTGCTGCTGTCGATCGTCGGGATCGCCGGGATCGCTCACGTCGACGGCAACGCGCACCACGCCGGCAAGCGGGAGCAGGAGCGCCTCGTGGCCGAGGGACCGGTGCCGTGGACGATCGTCCCGGCCACCCAGTTCCACGACTTCGCGGCGATGGTGGCGGGCTGGACCGAGCAGGACGGCGTCGCCACGATCCCGCCGCTGCTCGTGCAGCCGGTCGCGCCGGCGGACGTGGCGGCCGTCCTCGCCGAGGTCGCGGTGGGCGAGCCGCGGGGGCATTACGCCGACGTCGCCGGGCCCGAACGGCAGGACCTGGTGGACATGGCCCGGCGCACCAACGAGGCGCGCGGCCGTGCCGTGAAGCTCGTGCCGACGTGGACGGCGATGTTCAGCCCGGTGATGGCCGGCAACGTGATGCTGCCCGGCGACGGCGCCCGCATCATGCCGACCACCTTCGACACCTGGCTCGCGGACCAGACGTCCTAGCGGACCGCGGGCCTCACCGCTCGGCCCGTCCCTTCGCGCAGATCAATGCGCGCCCGCATCCGGGGCCGGCCTGCTCCTGCTGCGTCTGGTCTTCCATGATCCTCCTCGAACGGACATCGCGGCCTGTGCGCGAACTCCTGAGCGGTTCTGGCCTCCAGCCTGGTGTGGAGAGCATCGTCAACGACCGTCCGCCCCCGGCATGGCCGCCCCCTCCGGTCCATCCGCACCGGCTCCCGGTTCATTCGTCGGGAACAGGATCAGGCTCAGCAGATGGGGGGTGCGGCCAGGCGCGGGCCGGTTGCCCCTCCGGGCGGCGAACACGCCGCGGAGCGCCTCGATCATCTCGGCGAGCTCGTCGGGGCTGAGCCAGAAGGTGCCCTGCCGGTAGCTCACCGAGTCGGCGGTGGGGTCGGCTCCGTCCCGGTCGAGGTAGCCGTTGAACTCGGCGTGCAGGGCGGCCATGGCGGCGGTGAAGCCCTGGCGGTGGTCGTCCAGGGACATGGACGCGGCCGTGTCGGCGTCGATCACCGCCTGCTCGCGGCGCAGCCGGTAGTGGCGTTCGACGGCGCCGTGCACGCGCTGCTCGCCGGCGACTTCCAGCACTTCCGCCTCGGCCAGCAGGCCGACGTGCCGGTACACGGTGGTCTTGGGGACGTCGGGCAGGCAGGCGCACAGGTCGGAGGTCGTGCGGGTGCCTCCGCCGGACAAGGCGTGCACGATGCGCAGCCGCACCGGGTGCAGGAGCAGTTCAAGGGTGTCCATGCCCTTACGTTTCCATATTTGGTACTGTTTCCAAAGTTGGGAATGCGATCGGCGGACAAGGAGTCAGGGATGCATCAAATGACCGGGGCGATCCCGCCGGTGGGACGGCACCACGAGGTCGGGGGCCGGAGGCTGCTGCTCCACCGATCGGGCAGCGGGAGCCCGGCGGTGGTGTTCCTCCCCGGGGCCGGCTCGTCCGGCATGGACGGCTATATCGTCCACCGGCGAGTCGCCGAGCTCACCACGAGCGTGATCTACGACCGGGGCGGGACGGGGTGGAGCGACCGGGTCGAGCTGCCGCGCACCTGCGCCCAGGTCACCGACGAACTGCGCGAGGCACTGCGGGTCGCCGGCGTGCCCGCCCCCTACCTGCTGGTCGGTCACTCACTCGGCGGCCTTTACGCACGCCACTACGCGCAGCGTTTCCCCGGCGAGGTGGCGGGTCTGGTCCTGGTGGAGACCGAGCACGAGGACTACGACTCCTGCATGCCCCGGGAACTGAACGAGCTGTACCAGGCATGGGACCCCGGCGAGGCGTTGCCCGACGAGCTGCCGGACGAGATCGTCCAGTTCTACCGCGACCTGTTCGCGCGGGAGATGGCCGACTGGCCGGAGGAGATCCGCGCGCCGCTGATCGAACGTCACGTCAGCCCGGAATGGCTGAGGATCGGCGGTCAGGAGGCGGCCAACCGCGACCGGCTCCACGACGAGGTGCGCACTGCGGGACCGATGCCCGACATCCCGCTGATCGCGCTCACCGCCACGGCCATCGACCCCTTCAAGGAGGCGGTGACCCAGGGCATTCCCAGGTCGCTCCTCCTCCAGGAGGCCGAAGCCAAGACGCGGCTCTACACCGCGCTGGCCGCATCGGTTCCGCACGGCGAGAACCGCGTTGTCGGCGATGCCGGGCACGCCTCCGTCATCTTCCGCCGTCCCGACGCCGTCGTCCAAGCGGTCAAGGATCTCCTGGGCGGTCTCGGCGGCTGATCAGGGAGGTGGTGTCCCCGGCGTCGGGACGCCGCCTCCTGCGGGCTTGCGTCAGAGCACGAGCGGTGGCGGAAGGACCCGGCGCCGCGCCGGTCGGCCGAGCCGGCCGAGCCGGCCGAGTGCGGGATGGGCGCGGCCGTCACGCGGGCGGCTGTGGCCCGACCGGCCCCGCCCGTTCCCTCAGCCGCCGCAGCAGGCCCGTCCACCCGTCACCGGTCTCACCTTCGAGCGGGAGCGGGAGGCCGCTGTGACGGAGCGTGAGACTCGTCCCGCCGTCCGCGGGCGTTAGGGTCACCTCCACCCGTGACGCTCCGGGCGGGATGGCAGGCGCTTCCGGCATCGGCTCCCAGCCGAAGGTGAAGACGATCCGCTCGTGCGGGAGGAGCTCCACGAACTCCCCGCGCATCACCGGGCGCGGCCCGTCCGGCATTGACACCCTCAGGGCGCCGCCGGGCCGGGCGTCGGCCTCGGCTTGTCCCCACCAGTGCGCCAGCCGCGCGGGGTCGGTGAAGAACCGCCAGACCGTCTCGGGCGGCGCCTGGATCCACACCGTCCGCTCGATCGTCGCGTTCACGATGGTCCCCCCTCTTCCTGTTCGGCCGCGCGCTTCAGGCGCGCGAGCGGACCGGACCACAACGTGTCGAAGAACGCCGCCGCCTCGACGAGGCCCGCCGTCTTCAGCCGGTAGAGGCGGCGGTTGCCCGCGCGCCGGACGTCCAGGAGGCCGGCCGTGACCAGGATCCGCAGGTGCTGGGAGACGGCCGGGCGGCTGATGCCGGGGCAGTGCGCGGCGATCTCGCCCGCCGGCACCTCCCCGTCGCGGACCAGCATCAGGATCGCGCGGCGGGTCGGGTCGGCGACCGCCCGCAACACCTCGTCCACCGCTGAGCCTCCTCGGTTGCCTGACCGAAGGCAACATGTAAGTATTTAAGCAACATCTTACACAAGTTGGCAGAGAGAAGTGGACCATGACACCCGAGAACGCGCGACTGGAACCCCTCGTGGGCCGCTGGCGCACGGCGGGCCGGACGGTGTCCGGCCCGGCCGTCGAGATCGCCGGAACCGACAGCTACGCGTGGATGGCCGGCGGAGCCTTTCTGATCCACCGCGCCGAAGTGCGCGTGGGCGATGAAGAGCTCGAGGTCATCGAGATGATCGGCCCCTACGACCCGGCGACCGGGACGTGGCCCATGCGCTCGTTCGACAGTCGGGGCGCGTTCGGCACCATGCACGCCACCGTGGACGACGACGTTTGGACGTTCACGGGCGCAACCGAGCGCGCGACGCTCACCGTCACCGACTCCACCATGGCGGCCAGATGGGAACGCACCGAGAACGGTTCGGACTGGACTGGCTGGATGGACATGACCTTCACCCGGATCCCGTGAGCGATCACCGCACCAGCGACCGCCCGATACCCCCGGGCCGGGTGTCGTTGCTGGTGGGGCCCGGCGCGGAGCGGTTCGAGACTCTGCCCTAGATCGTTATATGGGAGACTGGCGTGTTCGCTGGCGGGAACGCGAGGACTGGAGCGTCTGGTGGGGGATGTGCTGCGGGTTTCGCGGCCCAACGCGCGGTTCCAGCAGTGGGAGGCACTGCTGCGGAACCGGAACAAGCGGCAGCGGGCGGGAGAGTTCCTGGTCCAGGGGGTTCGGCCGATCAGCCTGGCGGTGGAGCGCGGCTGGCCGGTGCGGGTGCTGATCTACGATGCCGAGCGGCCGCTGTCGCGGTGGGCGGCCGAGATGCTGGAGCGGGCCGGGGCCGAGCGGGTGGCGATGGCGCCCGAGCTGCTGCGGGAGCTGAGCGGCAAGGAGCAGGAGGTTCCCGAGCTGGTGGCGGTGGTGGCGCTGCCGGACGATGACCTGTCGCGGATCGCGGTGGGGCCGTCGTTCCTGGGAGTGGTGTTCGACCGGCCGGCCGGGCCCGGCAACATCGGCACGATGGTGCGTTCGCTGGACGCGTTCGGCGGCGCCGGGCTGATCGTCACCGGGCACGCCGCCGACCCCTACGATCCCAAGGCGGTGCGCGCCTCCACCGGGTCGCTGCTGGCGGTCCCGGTCGTCCGCGTCCGCTCCCACCGCGAGGTGCTGGACTGGGCGCAGCGGGAGCGGGCGGCCGGACGTCCGCTCACCGTGGTCGGCACCGACGAGAACGGCACTGCCGACATCGCCGAGGTGGACCTGACGGGGCCCGTGCTGCTGGTGATCGGCAACGAGACCGCCGGGCTGAGCGCGGGCTGGCGGCAGGGCTGCGACACGATGGCGCGGATCCCGATCGGCGGCGCGGCCAGCTCACTCAACGCCGCCAGCGCCGCCACGATCACGCTGTACGAGGCCGCCCGCCAACGCGGCCGCCGGCCTTAGCCCCCTGTGGCCTACCGTTGCCTTCCCGGTGGGAACCGGACGCCCTGCCGGTTCCCGTCGGCTCCCGGTACTGACACGGTCCCCCGCCGCGGCCCGATCGCCCTTGACGGCCTCGTCGTCCTGACCGCTGGGTCGCTGCGGACGCGGACCCTCAGGCGGGGGCGCGGTGACGGGCCAGCGGAGCGTGCGGGTCGGTGTCGCCGTGACGGGTGGCCGGATCGGCGTGGACCAGGGCGGCGGCCAGCCGGGGAACGGCGTGCAGGAGGGCGTGCTCGGCCTCGACGGCGATCCGGTGCGCGTCGCGGACGCTGAGGTCGCCGGCCACGACGATGGCGATCTCGGCTCGCAGCCGGTGGCCGATCCAGCGCATCCGCAGCTCGCCGACCTCGACGACCCCGTCGACCGCGCGCAAGACGTGCTCGGCGCGGTCGATCAGGGCGGGATCGACGGCGTCCATCAGGCGCCGGAAGACCTCGCGGACCGCGTCCTTGAGGACGGCCAGGATCGCGATGGTGATCAGCAGGCCGACGATCGGGTCGGCCAGCGGCCAGCCGAGCGCGGCCCCGCCCGCGCCGAGCAGGACGGCCAGGGAGGTGAAGCCGTCGGTGCGGGCGTGCAGCCCGTCCGCGACCAGGGCCGCCGATCCGATCCGCCTGCCGGTGGCGATGCGGTAGCGGGCCACCCACTCGTTGCCGATGAACCCGATCACCGCCGCGGCGGCGACCGCGGGCAGGTAGCCGATCGTCCGGGGATTCAGCAGCCGGTCGACCGCCGTCCAGGCCGCCAGTGCGGAGGAGGCGGCGATGGTGAGCACGATGACGATGCCGGCCAGGTCCTCCGCGCGGCCGAAGCCGTAGGTGAACCGGCGGGTCGCCGCCCGCCGTCCGAGGACGAACGCGACGCCGAGCGGAAGCGCGGTCAGCGCGTCGGCCGCGTTGTGGACGGTGTCGCCCAGCAGTGCCACCGAACCGGACAGCACCACCACGCCGGCCTGGAGGACGGCGGTGACCGCCAGCACACCGAGCGAGATCCACAAGGTGCGCATGCCTTCGGCGGAGGTCTCCATCGCCGGGTCGACCTTGTCGGCGGCCTCGTGGCCGTGCGGCCTGGCCAGGTGCGCCACCTGGTGCCCGAAGCGCGACCACCGTCCCGGACCGTGCTCGTGGCCGTCGTGACGGTGGCCGCCGGGCCGGCGGTCGTGGTGGTGCGGCTCGCGGGATGTGCTCTGGTCGCTCACGTCGGCTCACGCTTCCCGGATCGGAGGTCGGCGCGGCGGACCGGCTGGACACCGTCCGCCCACCCGTCCATTATGTGCATATGAGTGCACGCATGCACCTATCAGGTGCGCAGGACCCGCAACAGCGAGACGGAGGCGATCGCCACGCGGTGGCCGCGCAGGTGCTGGGGCTGCTGGCCGACCGCACCCGGCTGATCCTGCTGGAGCGCCTCGCCGAGGGCGAGGCCGACGTGGGCACCCTGACCGAGGCGTGCGCGGTGGCCCGTCCGTCGGTCAGCCAGCACCTGGCCCGGCTCCGGCTGGCCGGGCTGGTCACCACCCGCAAGGAGGGCCGCCGGGTGATCTACGCACTGCCGCACGGGCACGTCAAGCGCCTGGTCGACGAGGCTCTCCGGTCCGCCGACCACCGGCTCGGCGACCTCCCGCCCCACGACTGACCGGGCGGGCCATGTCCGCACGCCAGGTCCTCCACGGCGACGACCTCGCCCTGCTCGCTCAGCTACTCCGGTGGCTCCGCGAACGGGCGGTGAGCCTCAGGGCGGGCCCGGTGCTCCAGAAACTCTGACGGCGGCCGGGCGACGCCGTCCTGGAGGAACTCGACGGCATATCGTATATCGACGAGCGACTGCCTCCATCGATCACCCACCTCAGCCGCTGGAGCCGTGCGGACGGCGCGGCACTGGAGGGCCTGCTCGGCATCGCCTTCGTGGCTGTTCCTGCTCACCCGCACGCTGCGCAAGGGTGATCCGTTCGCGCCCGGCAACCTGCGCCGCCTCTACGGGATCGCCTTACTGGTCCTCTTGGGCGGCGTGCTCGGCAACTGGCCGGAAGCCATCACCGGCACCCTGCTCGTCACCGGGACGCCCCTGAGGGCCGGGTCCTGACCTCATTGGAGATCTCACTCCTGCCCGTGGTGGCCTTCTTCCTCGTCGTGGCTCTGGCCGAGGCGTTCTGGCTCGGCACCCGGCTGCGTGAGGACACCGAGGGGCTGGTCTGATGCCACCAGAGGACGCCCACCGCGTCCAGGTCCATCTGGCCCGCCTGCTGGCCGAGCGCGACATGACGCTCACCGAGCTGGCCTAACGGGTCGGCGTGACGGTGGTGAACCTGTCGATCCTCAAGAACGGCCGGGCCAAGGCCATCCGCTTCTCCACCCTCACCGCCGTCTGCGAGGCCCTGGAGTGCCGGCCCGGCGACCTCCTGGGCCTGAGCGACGACGACTGAACGCATCGTCCCCCCGACCGAACGCGCCCCTGCCCGCCGCCACCGCTGAGCAGCACCACGCCTGCTTCACCCCTGCCGCGTCGATCCTTGACGGCATCCCCGGGAGGGGGGAACGGGCGCCGTCTCACCGGAACCGCCGGACGAACCGGAGGCGGCGAGGTCGAGGAGCATCATCGCGTCGTGGTCCGGGCTGCCGGGCGGCGCCATGTAGACGATGAGGCGCTGGCCTTGCGCGCGGTTCAGGGACAGTCCCTCGTGCGAGAGCGTCATCGTGCCGACCTCCGGGTGCCGGAGGGTCTTCTCGCCGTCGCCGATCGTGCGCACCTCGTACCGCTCCCAGAGCCGGCTGAAGTCGGGGCTCTTGACGATCAGCTCGCCCACGAGCGAAGCGAGCTCCGGGGCGTCCGGATCGGTGCCAGCGATCGCCCGCAACTGGGCGACGCAGCCCTCCGCCTTCTGCTCCCAGTTCGTCCACAGCTCGCGGGCCGCCGGGTGCAGGAAGACGTACCGGATGGTGTTCCGCTGCCGCTCAGGCCAGTCGGCGATGCCGTGGAGCAGCCGCAGCCCGGCGGGATTGGCCGCCAGCAGGTCGTTGGTGCGGCTCACGACGTAGGCCGG
The DNA here is from genome assembly GCF_030283145.1 of Actinomadura xylanilytica. GTDB lineage: Bacteria > Actinomycetota > Actinomycetes > Streptosporangiales > Streptosporangiaceae > Spirillospora > Spirillospora xylanilytica. Next base: position 409,686 of record NZ_JASNWE010000005.1, on the reverse strand, counting down.
GTTGGGCCGGAGCGTCTCCAGAAGCCGCCTGACGGTCGGACGGACCCGCCGTGACGGCACGGGACGGGGACCGGGCGCACGCTGCGCCGCCCGCGCCGCCAACTCGCGCAGGAAGCCGCGTTCCTCCCCGTCGAGGCGGAGTGCGTCGGCCAGCGCCTCGACCACGGAGGGGCTCGGACGGGTCTCCTTGCCGCGTTCCAGCCGTACGTAGTAGTCGATGCTCACACCGGCCAGCGCCGCCACCTCCTCCCGGCGCAGGCCCGGCGTACGGCGCGTGCCGGTTCCGGCGGGCAGCCCGACGTCCGCCGGGCGGAGGCCGCCACGGCGAGCCAACAGAAACTTCCCGAACTCGGTCACTTCGTCATTCTGCCAGCGTGTGGTCACGGGTCCGGCCCGGAGCCTGGCCCTGTCACACCCCTGGTGGCGCACCCCGGAAGATCGCGGTCTGCCCCGCCCCCGCGAGCCTCACCAGGCTGGACGGATGACCACCCCCGCACCTGCCCGCGCGTCACAGGACGCCCGGCAACGCACGGCCGCACCGAAGCTGATCCTGGCGACCACGTTCATGGGCATCTTCCTGCTCAACCTCGATGCCATGGCGGTGACCGTGGCGCTGCCCGGGATCGGGCGGGCGCTCGGTGGCGGCACGGCGGGACTGCAATGGATCGTGGACGCCTACACGCTGATGTTCGCCGCACTCCTGATCTCCGCGGGCACGCTCTCCGACCGCATCGGGGCGAGCCGCGCGTTCGGCGCCGGCGTCGCGGTCTTCACGGTCGCCTCGGCGGCCTGCGGACTGGCGCCGGGGCTGGACGAGCTGATCGCCGCCCGCCTGCTCCAGGGGAGCGCGGCGGCGATCATGCTGCCCTCCTCGCTGGCCCTCGTCCGGCAGGCCTTCCCGGACGCGGCCGAACGGGCCCGGGCCATCGCGCTGTGGACCGTGGCCGGAGCCGTCGCGGTCGCCGCCGGCCCGGTGGCCGGCGGGGTGCTGTCCAGCACCCTGAGCTGGCGGGCGATCTTCGTCGTCAACCTGCCCGTCGGCCTCGCCGTCCTCGCGGTGCTGACCCGCGTGGAGCGTTCGCCGCGCCGGGCCGCGCCACTCGATCCGTACGGCCAGCTCACGGCGATCGTCGCGCTCGCGGCCCTCACCTTCGGGGTGATCGGCGGAGGGGAGTACGGCTTCGGCGAGCCCCTGGTGCCGGGCTGTCTGGGGCTCGCCGCGGTGGCGGCGGTCGCGTTCGTCATGATCGAGGCGCGTACCGCCGCGCCGATGGTCCCGCTCGGCCTCTTCCGTTCGCGCACGGTGACGGTTTCAGTCGTGATCGGCTTCGGCGTCAATGCCGCGTTCTACGGGCTGGTGTTCGTGCTGAGCCTGTTCTTGCAGGACGTTCTACACCTGTCCGTCATGGCCGCGGGGGTGATGTTCCTGCCGATGATGGCCGTGATCGCCGGAGCCAATCTGGTCTCGGCCAGGGCTGCGGCACGCTTCGGGCCGCGGATGCCGATCGCCGCGGGACAAGCGATCTTCGCGCTGGCGATGTTCGGCCTGCTCTGGATGGACGAGGGGACCGGCAGGCCGGTGATCGCGGCGATGCTCGTCCCGGCCGGCCTCGGCCTGGGTCTCGCCGTGCCCTCCCTGACCGCCGTCCTGCTGAACGACATCGCCGCGGACCGGGCCGGCACGGCCGCCGGGATCCTGAACTCCTTCCGGCAGACGGGCGGCGCGCTCGCCGTGGCCGTCGTCGGAGCCTTGGTCGCGGACCGGGGTGAGTTCATGGTGGGTCTGCGGGTCGCCTTGTGCGTCGCGGCCGTGATGCTGGTAGTCACCACGGCCGCGGCCCTCAAGCTCCCGCGCGGTTGATGACGCAGCCCGTACGACGGGCTCGGCGCCAGGACGGCACGGACGAGACGCGACACCGGTGGCGCCGAGCTGGTCTGTATCCGTCGCCCCGACGGTTCAGCCGGGCGGCTCGTCCAGTACCAGCCCCAAGGCGGCCGCCAGGTCGATGGTTCTGCGGGGTGTTGAGCACTGCTTGGCCAGGCTGATCTGGTCGAGGCGGCCGTTACGGGCTTGGAAGAGAGTCCTCGCTGCGGGATGCCGGCGCAGTTCGTCCGTGGTGAGCTCGTCGGCTACTCGATGCGCTGCGGCGGCCAGGGCGGGGAAGGCCGACTGGAGATCGGCGGCCCATTCTCGGAGTGCCTCCAGCCACTTCAGCACGGCGGCGTCATGTGCCGAGGAGAACCGCTCTGTCGCCTGAGCCAACTCGCCCCAGGTGGAGTCAGGCCATGTCCTGGTCTTCAGGACGGGCAACTGCCACTGGCGCTTGGTGGTCGACCAGTGGTCGGCGCGTGCCTGGACCGAGTGGACCGTGAATCCCGGGAGGCACACTGCGGTCAGGTTCCAGCCATGGCAGGCACCGGTGTCGAGGCCGAAGATCCTGCCGTCGCGGATCATCGGTTCCCGGCCGGTCACGTGATGGCCGAACACCACCGGCTTGGCATCGGTGTAGTGGTCGTGCCAGTAGCCGTCCGGGAACAGCGCCGTGAGCTCCCGTTCCCCTCTCGTCGAGCCACAGAGGATTTCCTCCTTCTGGTCGGACAGCGGAATTCCGGACAGCATCGCGGCGTGGACGACACGGACGTGCTCGTCCTCGAAGTAGTACGGCAGCGTCCGCATCCAGTCGACCGTTTCGGCGTAGTGGTCGCCAAGCTGCAGGCGCGTGATCTCCTGTGCGTAGGAGAAGATCCCGCGTACGTGCTTCCGCTCATGGTTGCCCATGACCACGACCGAGTTCGGGCGCTCGCGGAAGAGCCCGACCACGTCACCGGGCGCTGGGCCGCGGTCGACCAGGTCACCGACGCTGACCAGCAGGTCGTCCGGTCGGATGTCGACGTCCTCGAGCAGTTCGAGCAGCTCGTCGAAGCAGCCGTGGATGTCGCCGATGATGATCGTGCGCCTCATGCGCGCGATCCTAGGGAGCCGTCGGTTCGGCGGGCAAAGGATTATGTGCGTTGCTCCCGTGGTTCGCCGGTGATCGTGGTGCGCATCAGGGGGGCGGCGGCCTGGAGATGGTGGGGATGCAGGGGGAGCAGGGCACCGGCGCGTTTGACGGTGCGGATGACCGGAGCCGTCTCGATGCTGCGGATCGCGTCCAGGGACGCGATCCGCTCGGTCAGATAGCGGGAGAGGTCGAGCGGGTCACGGCAGTTGACGGCGGCGAGCAGGTTGGTGGGTCCGGTGGTCAGCGCCACCAGGGAGACCTCGGGGTGATCGGCCATCGCCGCCGCCACCGCGGTGAGCTGTGACGGGCGCACCGACATCCAGAGGCGCGCTTCGGTGCGGTAGCCGAGCGCGGCGGGCGGGACGTCGACCAGGAAGGTGAGCGCCCCGGCCCGGCGCAGGGAGCTCAGGCGGCGCCGCACGGTGGACTCCGACCATCCGGTCGCGGCGGCGAGCTCGGTGTGGCTCGTCCGGCCGTCCCGGGACAGCAGGTCGAAGAGGGGGCGGTCCGCCGGGCTGAGGGAGACGTCGGAGCCGTCGGCGGGCGGCGGGGCGAGCAGGGCGACCTGCTCGGGGGTGAGGCGCGCCGGTCCCGCCCAGTTGTTGGGCAGCGCGTAGTGGCCGAGCAGGAGGTGGGCGGAGACGGCGGTGACGCGGGTGGTCCGGGGCAGCTTGTGCAGGAGCAGGGCGTCGCTCTCGTCGCTGGTGGGGGTCTGGGTGCTACAGGAGATCTCGGTTCCGCCGGAGAGGAGGTGGACGTACGACGTGTCGGTGCGGGCGGCGAGCGCCCTGGCGATGGCGTCCGCCGCGTCCGGTGTGCACTGCACCCGGATGGTCCAGGCGTTGTAGCCGAGCCGGGCGCCGTTGAGCGTGCCGACGACCCGCAGGATTCCGGCGGTGCGCAGGCGGCGGTAGCGGCGGGCGACGGTGTTCTCGGAGACGCCGAGGGCCCGTCCGATGAGGCGGTGCGAGGCGCGCCCGTCGATCTGCAGGGCGTGCACCAGGCCTTGGTCGATCTCGTTGAGGGGGACGGCATCGGTCTTCATGAGCCGAGAGTGTGCCAGTTTCCGCCGCGAGGACGGGCACTGCTGGCGGTGATAGGCCGGTGACTCCGAACGTATGGGGCGACCGATCTAGGAGGAAGTCCCATGCGCAAGTGGTGGCCCTTGGCGGCCGTCTGTCTCGGCACCTTCATGTTCCTGCTCGACACCACCGTGCTGTCCGTCGCCCTGCCCGGCATCGGAGCCGAGCTGTCCGCGCCGTTGTCCTCGCTCCAGTGGGTCGCGAACGTCTACACGCTCGTCCTGGCCGTGCTGATGCTCCCGATGGGGTCGCTGACCGACCGGTTCGGCGCGCGGACGGTGTACATCGCCGGGCTGGCGGTGTTCGGCGCCGCCTCGCTCGGCTGCGGCCTGGCGCCGAACGCGGGCGTGTTGATCGCCGTCCGCGGGGTGCAGGGAATCGGGGGTGCGGCTCTGGCCGTGACCTCGTTCGCCCTGCTCGGCGCGGTCTACCGGGGGCCCGACATGGGCCGGGCGATGGGGGTGTTCGGTGCGGTGACGGGGCTCGCCGCCGCTGCCGGGCCGGTGCTCGGCGGCGTGCTCACCCAGTACCTGGGCTGGCGGGCGGTCTTCTTCGTCAACCTTCCGCTCGTCGTCGCCACCATCGCGGTGTCCTTCCGGATTCCGGCGGCGGAGCGCCGGCCGGCTCCGGCCCGTGTCGATCTGCCGGGCGTGGTCGCGTTCGCGCTGTGCGCGGCCTCGCTCACCTACGCCCTGACCTTGGCCGGTGAGGACGGCCGGCCTTCGCTCCCGGTGATCGGTCTGCTGGTGCTCGCCGCGCTCGCGCTCGCCGCCTTCGCCCGCATCGAGCTGCGCGCCTCCGCGCCGCTGCTCGATGTGCGGCTGTTCTCGCGGGCCTCTTTCTCAGCGGTGATGATGTGCGTGGTCGCCTCCACCGCCGCCTTCGCGGCGCTCGTCTACACGTCGGTGTGGCTCCAGTCGGGGCTCGGGCTGGGCCCGGTGCGCGCCGGGCTGGCGCTCCTGCCTCTGGCCCTGGCGTCCTTCGCCACCTCGCTGCTCAGCGGACGCAGGCTGCACGGCCGGTCGCCGCGCGCGGTCCTCGGCACCGGGCTGCTGCTGAGCGGGATCGGCTGCGCGCTCCAGGCCGGACTGGACGCGGGGTCGTCCGCCGGATCCATCGCGGCGGGGCTGGCGGTCGCCGGTGTCGGGGTGGGGCTGATGGGACCGGCGATGGGAGCCGCGGTCTTCGCGGCGCTGCCGCCGGAGCGGGGCGGCATGGCCGCCGGGGCCATGACCACGTTCCGCCAGTTGGGGCAGACGCTCGGCGTCGCGGTGTTCGGCGTGCTGTTCCAGCAGGGCGGCACCGCGTCCGGCGGGCTGAACCGGGTCCTGATCGCGGCCGCGGGGATCGGGCTTGCCGGAGCCGCGCTCGCCCGCGTCCTCGTTCCGCGTCCGGTGGCGGGTGAGGCAACGGACGCGGTCAGCCGGGACCTCACCGGCTCCCGATGATTTGCACTGGTCATGGGGATGTGTGCTGAGATAGGGCCCGCTTCGCAAAGATCGAGAAGGGTGTGGCCCACGCATGCGCACGACACTGAGCGTCACGGCCCTCGGGCTGGCCGCCGTCCTGCTGTCCGGCTGTGGCGGTGACGGTGACGAGAAGGGCGGCGGTGAGACGCCGTCCCTGGCCGCGACCGCTCAAGAATCGCAGCAGGTGGCGGAGCCGGCGGGCTCGAAGGGGCTCGCGGGGACCTGGAAGCCGATCAACAAGAGCCCGATCGCCGAGCTCACCATCACGGGGAACACCGTGCGGACGACCGGTCGGCTCGCCTGCCCCGGCACCATCACCGGGGCCGGCACCCCGAAGCCGGTCCTCACCCTGAAGTGCGCCACCGAGAACGCCGACCGCAAGCGCGGCACCCTGAAGCTCAAGCCGGACGGGTCGGCGCTCGTTGTCACCTGGGACGGCCCGTCCTACGGAGGCGTGATCGACAGCCTGAAGCGGTCCGGCTGACGATCCGGGTGGGCCCGGCCCCTGGGCGGGGCCGGGCGTTCAGGCGTCGCGGCGGTGGCGGGCGGCGACCACGGAGATCCAGAGCATCGCGGTGAGGGCGCCGACGGCCAGGGTCAGGGAGCCGCCCTTGCCGCCGGTCATCGACCAGCCGTTCCCGATGAGCAGGGCGGTGCCGGCCACGCGGGACGCGATGGCGTGGCCGCGGTTCCCGGCGCGGCTGAAGTGGCGGCCCAGCACGTAGCAGGCGGCGATCAGGGCGGTGAAGGCGATCGTCCCGGCGGCCATGTGACCGTAGCTGTGCCAGGTGAGGGCCTCGGGCATCCCCGCGGGGGTGCCGGTCGGGAAGCCGTCGGCCGGGTCCATCACGAAGGCGCCCGCGGCGATCATGCCGAGCCCGTTGACCCGGATCAGCCGCGGCGCCCAGGTGCCTCCCGGGGTGCCGGACAGGGCCCGGCGCAGCCCGGTCGCCCCGGCGATGGTCAGGGCGCCGGCGACCATGAAGTTGGTGATCTGGAGCCAGCCGAGGGAGCCGTTGCTCAGCGTGCTCAGCGGGTGGCGGGTCAGGTCGAAGCCCTCGCGGGTGGCGGCCTGGGCCAGGGAGACGGCCCCCCACAGCGGCGCCGAGGCGATCGCGCAGGTGAGCAGGGCGCGGGTGGACGGGGCGCGGGTGGACGGGGCGACGGCGGCGTGGGCGGGGGTCTGGACGGTGGCGGTCATGGTCTGTCCTCTCGGGTCCGACTGGTTCTGCCCACACGTCGATCCGAGCATATGACAGGGAACGCCACCCTTCCCTGTCGGATAACGTCGTTCGACGTGGTGGCAGAGCAACCGATCAGAAGGAGAACGGCCCGTGCGCTACCTGATGATGACCAAGGCATCCGACTCCGTCCCGGACGAGAGCCTGTTCACGGAGATGAGCAGGTTCACCGAGGAGCTGGCCTCCGCGGGCGTGCTGCTGGCCACCGGCGGCCTCGAGCCGGGCGGCGTCCGGGTGACGTCCTCCGGGGGCGAGATCAGCGTGACGGACGGCCCCTTCGCCGAGGCCAAGGAGGCGGTGGCCGGCTTCGCGCTGGTCGAGGTCCGGTCACGGGAGGAGGCGATCGAGCTGGCCCGCCGGTTCCGCAAGATCACCGGCGACGGGGAGAGCATCCTCCAGCAGGTCTTCGGCCCTTGATCACCGGCATCGCCGTCCCGGCCGGGGCCCCGGCCGGGACGGGGACCGCGCGATGACCGGCGCGATGACCGGCGCGCACCGCACGGTCGACGCGGTCTGGAAGCTGGAGTCGGCCAAGATCATCGCCGGGCTGACCCGGATGGTGCGCGACGTCGGCCTCGCCGAGGAACTGGCCCAGGACGCGCTCGTCGCCGCGCTGGAGCAGTGGCCCGCGGCCGGCGTCCCGGACAATCCCGGCGCCTGGCTGATGGCCGTCGCCAAGCGCCGGGCCGTCGACCACATCCGCCGCTCGCAGCGGCTGGAGCGCAAGCACGAGCAGCTCGCCCACGAGCTGGAGCGGCGGCCGGAGCCCGAGCAGGACGACGTCCTGCGGCTGATGTTCATCTCGTGCCATCCGGTGCTGCCGACCGAGGCGCGGGTCGCGCTGACGCTGCGGCTGCTCGGCGGCCTCACGGCCGCGGAGATCGCGCGGGCCTTCCTCGGCAGGGAGGGGGAGATCGCCCAGCGCATCGCCGCGGCGAAGCGGACACTGGCCGAGGAGCGCGTCTCGTTCGACCTGCCGGAGCGGTCCGAGCTGGCCGAACGGCTGTCCTCGGTGCTGGAGGTCATCTACCTGATCTTCAATGAGGGCTACTCGGCGACGTCCGGGGACGATCTGATGCGGCCGGAGCTCTGCCTGGAGGCGCTGCGGCTGGGCCGGCTGCTGGCCGAGCTGGCGCCGGACGAGGCCGAGGTGCACGGGCTGGTCGCGCTGATGGAGATCCAGGCGTCCCGCTCGGCCGCGCGGATCGGGCCGGCGGGCGGGATCGTCCGGCTGGACGAGCAGAACCGGGGCCGCTGGGACCGGCTGCTCATCCGCCGCGGCTTCACCGCGATGCTGCGGGCCCGCGAGATCGGAGGCCCGCCCGGCCCGTACGTGCTCCAGGCGGCGATCGCGGTCTGCCACGCGCAGGCGCGGACCGCCGACGACACCGACTGGGCGCGGATCGCGGGCCTGTACGAGGCGCTCGCGCGGCTGCTGCCGACCTCGGTCGTGCGGCTCAACTGGGCCGTAGCGCTCGGGAGGGCGCGTGGCCCGGAGGCGGGGCTCGCCCTGGTCGACTCCCTGGCCGCCGATCCGTCGCTGCGCGATTACCACCTCCTTCCCGGCGTCCGGGGCGATCTCCTGGCCCGGCTCGGCCGGAACGAGGAGGCGCGGCTGGAGTTCGCGCGCGCCGCGTCCCTTACCGGGAACGTCACCGAGCGCGCCTTCCTGCTGCGCCGCGCGGACGAGATCGAGGTGGACGGCGCGCCTGGGACCATGCTCGGGGACGCCGCTCAGGACTTCCTCGGACGCGACGGCCTGACCGCCGAGACGGTCCGCTCGTACGGGCAGACGCTCCGGCGCCTGCGCCTGGCCTTGGGTGATCGGATGCCGCTGGAGTCCCTGACCGCCGACGATGTGGCGCGGGTGTTCGCCACGTCCTGGGGCGGGGCCGCCGCCAAGACGTGGAACCGGCACCGGTCGGCCGTCCGGTCGTTCGGCGCCTGGGCGTCCCTGGACGGTCTCGATGCGGGACTCGACCGGCGCGCGGAGACCCGTCCCCGGACGGAGCCGATCGGCCCGGCCGAGCTGGAGGCGCTCTGGAGCCGTCCCGGCCTGCCGCTGCGGGAACTGGTCCTGTGGCGGCTTCTGCACGAGTCGGGCGCCGGGGTGACGGCCGTCCTGGCGCTGAACGTCGAGGACCTGGACCTGGACGACCGCCGGGCCCGTTCGGGCGACGCCTGGGTGAGCTGGCGTTCGCAGACCGCCCGGCTGCTCCCCCGGCTCGTGGCCGGACGGGCCCGCGGGCCGCTGTTCCTCTCCGACCGGCGGCCCTCCCCCGCCCGCGCGCCGCAGCCCGCCGACCTGTGCCCGGAGACGGGCCGCCGCCGGCTGTCCTACCCGCGGGCCGAGCACCTGTTCAAGCAGGCCACCAGGTCGCTGGACCCGGCGGGCGACGGCTTCACACTGCGGCGGCTCAGGCCCCGTCCCTGACCGGCGAGACGAACTCGGGCTGGTCGAGCAGGCGCAGCCAGCTCCCGTCGGGCTGGCGCCGGACGACCTGCGCGCGGGCGCCGGAGCCGTCCTTGGGCGGGGTGGAGGTGAGGGCGATGCCGTCGCTGACCAGCGTCGGCAGCGGCTGCTCCGGCTCGAAGTGGGGACGGCCGGCCAGCACCTTCTCCCACAGGGCGCGGATGGCGTCCCGGCCGACCGTCCGCTCCCCCGGCGGGAAGGCCATCACCGCGTCCCGCTCGTAGAGCGCGGCGACCCCGGCGGCGTCGCCGGCGTTGGAGCGCTCGACGAACAAGCGCGTGATGTCCTCGGGCCGCATGGCCTTCTCGTATTCCGGCATTGGTTCCTCCTGAGGTCGGGCTTCGTGCTCGCTCGTCCAGCGTGCCCAGTCACCCGTCAGAAGTCCAACAGATGGATCTGATCGAAGCTAGAATCAGCAGTCATGGAACTGAGGCAGCTCGAGTACTTCGTCGCGGTGGCCGAGGAGCGGAACTTCACCCGGGCGGCCGAACGGGTGCACATCAGCCAGTCCGGCGTCAGCGCCCAGATCCGCCGGCTAGAACGGGAGCTCGGCGCCGAGCTGTTCGACCGGTCGGCGCGCGCCGCCACCCTCACCGTCGCGGGGAAGGCCGCGCTCGAACACGCCCGCGACGCGCTCGCCGCCGCCAAGGCCGTCGGCCAGGCGGTCGGCGAGGTGACCGGCCTGATCCGGGGCGGGCTGACCGTCGGCATGGTCATGGGCTGCACCCTCACGCCGCTGTTCGACGCCCTCGCCGCCTTCCACCGGGCGCATCCCGGCGTGGAGATCTCGCTGCTGGAGGACCGCTCCGACCGGCTCGTCGAGGAGGTGCGCGCCGGCACCGTCGACCTGGCCCTCATCGGGACCGCGAGCGCCACCCCCGAGGGGCTGGAGGCGCTGACGATCACCAGCGAGCGGCTCGTCGCGGCGGTCCCGGCCGGGCACCCCCTGGCGGGCCGGGGGCACGTCGCCCTGCGCGACCTGGCCGGCCATCCGATCGTGTGCATGCCGCCGGGCACCGGCCTGCGCACGGTGTTCGACCGGGCCTGCGCCGCGCAGGACCTCCACCCCGCGATCGCGCTCCAGGCCAGCGCCCCCGACGCCATCGCCGACCTCGCCGCCCGCGGGCTCGCCGTCGCCGTGCTCAGCGATTCGATGGCCGTCCACTACCGCGACCGGCTCACCGCCGTCACCATCGACGACGTCGGGACGCCCGCGCTGCTCGCCCTCGTCTGGAGGAGCGCGCACGGTCCGGCCGTGCGCGAGCTGCTCGTGCACGGCCGGCGGGCGTTCGCCGGGCCGGGCCGGACCGGCGCGCCCGGCTGAGTCCGGCGTCGCGTGCAGCCGGATGGACGCACGTTCGGCCGGGCGTCACGTCCAGCCGTAGCTCAGCCGTGTGAGCCTGGGGTTCAGGGCGAGGCGGAGCGTCGAGCGGCAGATCTGTTCTTTGATGAGCGCTCCCGCCCGTCCGGTCACGATCAGCGATGCCGGTTCGTCGGAGAGCCTCGTGCGCTGCCACAGGGCCGAGCGCCGGCCGAGGCTGACGCACTGCGAGGTGAACTTGGGGCGCACCGGCCGGGGCTCGGTGCCGTCGATCAGGTGCAGGACGGTCTGCGCGGCGTGCGCGCCGAGCGGGATCGCCGCCTGGCAGCTCATGCGCAGCGGGCCCGCGCCGATCCAGGACGCGTCGCCCGCGCCGACGATGGCGGGACTGCTCGCGCTGACCAGCGTCCGGTCGACCGCGAGGGCGCCCCCAAAGCCGACCCTCAGGCCGCTGTCCCGGGCCAGCGCGGGCGTCTCGAACGCCGCCGTCATCACCGCGAGGTCGCTGCGCAGCACCCGGCCGTCCGCCAGCACGACCTTGGCCGCCTGGACCTCGGCCACCGCGGCGTCCTCGGTCACCTCGGCCCCGAGCGCGGCGAGATGGCGCCGGATGTACCGCCGGCCCCCCTCGCCCACGCTGGCGGCGATCGCCCCGCCGGTGACCAGGTGGACGCGGTGCGTCCGGAGTTCGGCGAGTTCGGCGGCCAGTTCCACGCCGGTCAGCCCGCCGCCGATGATCGTGACGGACGACCCGCGGGGAAGCCCGTCGAGCCGCTTCCGGGCGGTGATCGCGTCCTGGAGACCACCCACGTTCACCGCGTGCTCGGACGCTCCCGGCACGAGGTCGAGGCGGCTCCGGCTGCCGGCGGCGTAGATGAGGTAGTCGTAGTCGACGGTCCCGCCGCCGCCGAGCTCCACCTTCTTCCGATCGGCGTCGATCGTCCGCGCCGAGTCCCGCACCAGCGCCGTCGAACGCGGCAGCAGCGAGGCGAGCGGCCGCGTCGCCGGATGGTTCCCGGCCATGAGCTGGTGCAGGCGGATCCGCTCGACGAAGTCGGGACGCGGGTTCACGACGGTGACCTCCACGTCGTCCCGGGCGAGCCTCTTGGCCGCGCTCACCCCCGCGTAACCCGCTCCCACGATGACAACCTTCGCACTCATGCTGGGCTCCTTCCCACCGAGTCGTCATCAGTAGGACTGGGCGGCCCGCCGGAATGTGACAGGCCGGGCGGGACGCCGGAAGGCGGCCCTACTGCTCCGCCGGGCCGGCCGGGGGCTCGCCCGCGGTGCGCAGCGTGATCTCGCCGTTCTCGGTCCGCGCGATATAGGGGCGCAGGGCTGCGCCGAGCTCGTCCGGGATCTTCTCCGGGACGAGCCCGTCGCCCGTCCGGACCATGCACGCGACCGTCTGCTCGCCCCGCGCGACCAGGAGCGCCGGGCCCCGGCCCACCCGGTAGTAGTCGAAGGCCATGGTCATCTGGTTGCCCTCCTGGCGGACGAGGGTCATCCGCACCGACACCTCGTCGAGCGCGAAGAGCTCGGAGAAGTACTCGCACGAGCACGACACGGTGACCAGGGCCAGATCGCGATGCAACCGGTCGATGACCTGCGGGGCCTTGTCGGCGAGGAAGAGCTCGCGGCAGGCGCCCTGCCAGGACAGGTAGCCGGTGAAGTACACGTTGCCGACGACGTTGGTCTCGGCGAACGTCACCCGGTGCCCGAACTCGTAGTACGGCCTCACGTCCGTCCCTCCACGGCCACCGCGAGTGCGATCGGGCCGTCCAGTCCCCCGATCGTGAGGACCACCGAGACCACCTCGTGCGCGCCCGCGCGCAGGACCACCCACCCGTTCTCGTAGACGCCCTGGACGGTGAGGGACTCCGGTGACCCGCGTCCGGCCTTGGAGAGGCACTCCTGCACGGTGCGGAGGCGGCTGCGCACGTGCGCGCCGGGCTCATCGGTCAGCTTCCCGAGCCGGTCCGCCAGCGCGGTCCGGGCATCGTCCGCCCGGTCGGTGACCCGGTCGCAGGCGACCAGGCCGCCCGGCGACACGGCCACCGCGAAGCCGCCGGCGTCGTCGCGGTTCCAGCCGGGCTCCGCCGCCGGCCCGGTGGCGCCAGCGTAGTTCACGGTGAGGCGGAGGTTCGCGCCGGGCAGCAGGGCGCGGAGACTTCCTTGCAGGTAGGGGCCGACGAGGACGGGCTCCAGACGGGGAGCGAGCTGGAGCGGCCCGGTGTCGCGCAGGCGCAGCCCGGTCCAGCTCAGGAGGGGTTCCCCCGCGCCGTCACCGAGCACCACGTCGTAGGTGTAGTCGTCGCCGTCGTGCGATCGTTCGACCGCGTCCAGGACGAGCCCGCCTCCCCCGTCGTGGTCGCCGTGCACGGCGAAGTGGTCGCAGCCGACGGGCAGCAGCCGCCGATGCGGGACGCACGCCTGTAGGACGTGGACGGAGGCGTCGTTGCGTGCGACGTCACCGAGGACCGCGCCCGCCGGCCCCTCCGGACGGTCTCCGCTGAGCAACGCGGTGCACGAGGTGGCGTCCAGGTGCTCGTAGCGCAGCAGCCGCTGGAAGCATGGGCCGTGGAAGAACGTCGGCCCGTACAGCGTCCGGCCGTCGTGAGGCGGAACGCCGCCGTGCCGGCGCGGAACCTTGGGCGGCTCCCCGGCGCCGGTGACGGTGCCGGAGAAGTGGTCGACCGCGAAGTCGGTCTCATCGCTGCGCAGCACGATCCGCACACCGCCGCCCTCCTCGGCGAGCGCGCACACCCGAAGCGTCCGGGCGCCCTCCTCCGGGACGATGACCGGACGATCGAAGCGGCCGTCGGCGATGCCCGCGCGACGCTCGCCGGTGAGCATCACGGCGGCCTCGGCCATCATCTCCAGCGCGCTCACCGCGGGGAGGACCACCATCCCGTCGATGCGGTGATCGGCCAGGTGGGGGGCGTCCCGCAGGCTCAGCCCGGTCTCGATGACCAGCTCGACTCCGGGCGTGCGCGTCCGCACGCGCACCGGGACACCGGTGGTCTCCTGCGCCGCGGTCTCTTGCACGGTGGTCTCCCGCGCGGCGTCGTCGAGTTGCGGAAGGCGGCCGGTCGCCAGGACCGTGGGTCCTCCCGCCGCGGACTCCGCGATCTCCGCGAGGAGCCGCACGCCCGCCTCGACCGGCAGCGGCGTGACGCCCGCGCTGGTCAGGGCGTCGAGCACGTCGAGGCGTTCGCCCATCCCGGCGCCGGACCAGGCCGTCCAGTCGACGTTGCGGACCCGGCAGCGGGGAAGCTCCCGGGCCAGCACCCGGGCGAGTTCGCGCTGGCGGCCGTTGGCGAGGGCGTAGTGGGCCTCGCCGGGCAGGCCGAACCGGCCGATCACCGAACCGTGGGTGATCAGCAGCCGGAGCGCGCCGCGGTCGAGGGCGCCGAGCAGGGTGCGCAACCCGTGATGCTTGGGAGCGGCGTGCTCGGCGAAGTCCGCCGCGTCGAGGTCGGTGAAGCGGGCGGGCCGGTTGACGGCGCTGCCGTGCACGACTCCCCGTACGGGGCCGAGCCTCGCGGTGAAGCGCCCGATCGCGGCCCGCACCGCCGCGGGGTCGGTCACGTCGGCGGACTCGTACTGGAACGCCGTCCCGGCTCCGTCCAGCCGGGCCAGGTTCGCGCGGAGCCCGGCATCGTGTGCGGGCTCGCCCCGTCCGACGAGGGCGAGCCGCACCCCCCAGCGCTCGCCGAGGAAGGCGGCGGTCTCCAGGCCGATCCCCCGGGCCCCGCCGGTGACCAGGAGGACGTCGCCGGGGGCGAGGGGCGGCCCGTCCGGCCGGGACGGCGCGGGACGGTAGGTCGTCTCGCACGTCCGTCCCGCCGCATCGATCACGATCTCGGCGTGCCCCCGCCACGTGCCGGCCAGCGCCGCGGCGGTCGCGGCGGCGGACCTCGCAGACGCGACGCCGATCCACCGGAAGTCGAGGCCGGGGTGCTCCTGGGCGAGCGTGCCGACGAATCCCGGCGCGGTGTCGCCGAGGTCCACCACGGTCAGCGGCACACCGGACCCGACCGCGCTCGACGCCGCCCCCACGAGCCATTCGGCCGCCCGGTCATCAGGGTCTTCGGGCAGGAACACCACCATGGCGGGCGGAGCCCCGGCGGCGACGTCCAGCAGGGGCTCGACGGCGGAACGCAGCGGCCCTTCCCCCGAGATCCGCCAGTCGCGCGGCGGCCTCTGCCCGTCCGGCCGAACCGGGGACGGGACGCCGGTCAGGACCCGGTGCCACTCGGCGACGCCCGCGGGCACGCCGCCGCCCGGCCCCGCGGACCGCTCGGCTTCCGGCAGTGCCGCGACGACCGCGGCCAGGTCGGCGACGGTCGCGGTGGCGAGGGGCGGCGGCGCGGACGGTACCGCGCGCCCGAAGCGCACGGCCGCCTCGACCGCGAGCTGCGTGCTCCTGAGGGAGTTCAGATGAAGGTCGCCGAGCAGCGCGTCATGGTCGCCGACCATCTCGACCGGCAGTTCGAGGACCTCGGCGACCAGGGCGCGCACCACGTCCAGCGCGTCGCCTGTCCGGATGCCCGGATCAACGCCTGTCCCCACCCCCGGCCCGTCGTCCTCAGGCTCCTCACGGGCCGTTCCGTGTGCAGCGGCGGGGGCTGCGTGCTCCGGCTCGGCGGGGAGCCGCGGGGCGCTCTCGCACGGGTTGGCGAGGAAGCGCGGCGGGCGTTCCAGGTCGAACGGACGGTGGAAGCGCTCGGCGAACAGCGCCTTGAGGTCGCCGACCGCTCCAGCCGCGAACAGCGCACCGGTCGCCCGCGCGACCGGCTCGGCCGACTCGGCGCCCGCGTCGAGCGCGATCACCGGGACGCCGGTGACCGCCGCCGCCAAGGCGGTGAGCGTCTGGCCCGGACCGCACTCGACCAGCAGGTCGCAGCCGTCCGCGAGCGCCTCCAGCGCGGCCCGGAACCGGACCGGCCCGGTGATCTGGTCGGCGAGCAGCCCGCGCAGGTCATGGTCGGCGGCGAGGACGGCGCCGGTGACCGTGGAGTGCACCCGCCGCCGCAGCGGGCCGGTCCGGACGCCGCGCAGCAGCCGGGCGAACTCCGGCCGCGCGGCGGCGACGGCGGGGGTGTGGAAGGCGTGGCTGACGTCCAGCCGACGGGCCGCCACCCCGGCGCGGCGGGCGCGGCCGAGGACCTCCTCGACGGCGGCGAGCGGCCCGGCGGCGACCTGCGCGGCCCCGTTGTCGGCCGCGATCACCAGCCCGGTACCGGCGATCAGCTCGGCGACGGCGGCGGGCGGGGCGGCGAGCGAGACCATGCCCGTTCCGGGGGCGCCGGTCTCGGCCATGATCCGTCCCCGGGCCGTCACCAGGTCGAGCGCCGCGTCCTCGGCGAGCGCACCCGCCCAGCACAGCGCGGTGATCTCGCCGAGGCTGTGCCCGGCCGCGGCCACCGCGTCGACCCCGATCCTGGCGAGCCAGTGCAGCCCGGCCATCGAGGTCCGGAAGACGGCGGGCTGGGCCACGGCAGTGCCCGCACCCCCTTCCCCGGCCGGGGCGCCGATGGGCGGGCCGCCCAGATCGGGTAGCAGCACACCGAGGGCTCCGGCCCCCGTCCGCACCGGGGCTCCCTGGCCTGGGAACAGCAGGCCGACCCGGCCCGCGGCGCCGCGTCCCAGGTAGACGCCCGGACCGGCGACCAGGCCGGGCCAGTCGGACCCGCCGAGCAGCGCCGCGGCCCGGCGGGCGCGGCGCGCCAGCTCGCCGGGGTCGCCGGCGACCACCGCCGCGCGGAACGGCGGCGCGGCGTGCGCGCCGGACTCGGCGAGGGCGGCGGCCATGTCGATGTGCTCGGCCTCGGACATCCCGTCGGCGCGGGCCGCCGCGCGCTCCAGCGCCGCGGCGAGGTCGGCGGGCGTGTCGGCGGTGAAGGCGAAGACCTCGGCGTCGAGGCTCCGCCGGGCCAGGCGCCGCTCGCGGACCGACAGCCCGCGGGCGCGGCGCGGGACCGCGGCCTCCAGCACGACATGGGTGTTGATGCCGCCGAACCCCACGGCGCTCACCCCGGCCCGCATCGGCGCATCGGGCCACGGCGCCGCCTCCCGGACGATGCGCAGCGGCGTCCCGGAGCCGCGCAGCGACTCGTGCGCGTCGACGCATCCGACGGTCGGCGGGACGACCTGATGGTGCAGCGCGAGCGCCGCCTTGATCAGCCCGGCCGCGCCGGCCGCGGCCTTGGTGTGCCCGATGTTGGCCTTGACGGAGCCGAGCGCCGCCGGGGGCAGCCGCCGCCGACCGCCCTGGACCTCGATCAGCGCGCCGATCTCGGTCCGGTCGCCGACCTCGGTGCCGGTGCCGTGCCCCTCGAACAGCGCGACGGTCTCGGGCCCGAATCCCGCCCGCGCGTACGCCCGGCGCATCGCGAGCATCTGCCCGGCGCGCTCGGGCCTGGTCAGACCGCCCCGCCCGTCGGAGGACACGCCCCAGCCCCGGATCAGCGCCAGCGGCCGGTGCCCGGCGGCGACCGCGTCGCCGGCCCGCATCAGCGCGACCATCCCACAGCCCTCGCCGGGGAGGAACCCCGTCGCGCGCGCGTCGTAGATCCGCATCGCGGACGTCGCCAGCGCCCCGATCCGCGCGAACCCGACGAGCTCGAACGGGTCGAGGCTCAGGTCGACGCCGCCTGCGAGCGCGAAGTCGAGGTCGCCATCCACCAGCGCGGCGCACGCCGCCGTCACCGCGAGCAGCGAGGACGAGCAGGCGCCGTCGACGGTGTAGCCGCCGCCGCGCAGGTCGAAGTGGTTGCAGACACGTCCCGCGATGGCGTTGGCCAGGCCGCCCACCAGGGTCTCGTCCGTCGGCTCGGGGAAGGGCTCCTTGAACCGCCGTTCGAGCCGCGCCATCAAGCCGCCGAGGTCCCTGCCGGCCCAGCCCTCCGCCGTAAGGGCGTCCTGGACCACCCTCCGGACGTACGGCCAGCGCAGCCGCAGCAGCGACGCGCGGCTGAACTCTCCGGTGAGGGTGTTGCCCAGCACGACGCCGGCGCGTTCGCCGTCGAGCCCGCGCCCTTGGGGGAAGCCCGCGGCGGCCAGGGTCTCTGCGGCCACCTCCAGGGCCAGCCAGTGCGTGGGGTCGGTGACCCGGTACGCGGCGCCGGGGACGCGGTGGGCCGCCCGGTCGAACGTCCAGTCCTCCAGTACCGCCGCGGACCGCACGTACGTCGAGTCGGGCCCGCCGCCCCCGTAGTCGCCGAGGTCGAGCCGCTCGGGCGGGATCGGCCGGAAGGCCCGCCGTCCGGCGAGCACCGTCTCCCACAGCCGTTCGGGGCCGGCGGCGTCGGGATACCGGCACCCCGCGCCGACGATCGCGATCGTGCCGGGGGCCTCCCCCGCCGGGGTCATCGCGCCTCATCGGACGAGGCCGCGCGCGCCGGCTCGGGGGACGGCCCGTCAGCCGCCCCGGCCGTTCCCTTCGCCCCTTTCGCTCCGTCCGCTTCGGCCCCGTCCGCCGGAGCGTCCGGCACGGCCCGCGCCTGGTGCTCCGGCGGAGGCACCGGTGCGGCGGGCTCGCCGACGCGCCGCCGGGCTGACTGCGCGCCGAGGGCGAACGCGCGCAGGGCGCACACGATGACCAGCGCGAAGAACAGGCCGTAGACCACGTGGACGGCGACCAGCAGCCCGTAGACGCCGGCCGTGGCCGCGCCGAACCAGAACTGGTTGCGCGGCCGGAACGGGGTGGTGCCCGGGTCGGTGATCATGTAGTTGGTGAAGAGCACGAAGGCGACCCCGGTCATGGCCAGCAGCGCGCTGGCCGTCGCGGTGCCCTCGACCGTCGTGCGGACGACCGCCTGGAGGGCGAACCCGCCCACCCAGCCCAGGATCAGCGGCACCTTCTTGGTCAGCATCGCGTTCAGCATCGTGCCCGAGACCAGGATCAGCGCCGGGACGACCCAGTCGAGCGCCCCGCCGATCCACTCGGTGAACTGGTAGGGCGGCGCGATCCCGACCCACGGGAAGAGCACCAGCACGACCGCGATGCCCAGGTTGGACGGGTTCATCACGTGCCGGACCTTGCCGTTGATCCGGATCCGGATCAGGTACTTGGAGGTGATCCCGACGGCCACGGCGAGGACCACCGGCCCGAGCCTGCTGTTGGCGTAGAGCAGCATCGCGCAGGCCAGCGCGGTGATGTGCGCGGGGAGCAGGAACTCCATCAGCGCCCGCGGGCCGCCGGCGAACTTGCGCGGGCGCTGCGCCGCCCAGGCGTCCAGCGCCTCCAGGCCGAGCTCCAGCACGTAGGCCGCGGCGAGCGCGGCGAGCGGTGTGGCGTACGCCTGCTCGAATCCGAGCACGGTGTGCCCGAGCACGGTGAACACCGTGATGGAGAGCGCGAACCGGCGCAGCGCGATGAGGCGCGGGTCCTTGGCCGGCCGCGCGGCGGGCGGTGCCGTGGTGGGCGTGGTCGCTGAGCTCACGGGGTCATCTCCCGGATCGAGCCGTCGGAGTTCAACAGGAGGGTGTGCCAGCCCGGGGTGGGCCGGACGTCGCCGGTACGGCGGACACCGCAGGCGTCCCGCCAGGACAGCGTGACCGGCACCGACGCCGTTCCGCGCTCCAGGCCGAAGAGCAGCTCGGGCGAGGAGGCCCCGGCGTGCCCGTTGGTCGGGTAGACCTGCCCCACCCGCACGCCCTTCGTGCCGCCGTGCAGCTCGGCCGCGGCGCCGACCGCGGGCGTCACCGCGCCGCCGCCTGCCGTGCCCGCCGTGCCCGGGGTGCCCGTCCCGGCCGGACGAGCGGTTCCGGCGGCGCAGCCTCCGGCCGGGCGCACCAGCCGCAGCCCCAGGTAGGGGGGACGGTTCGTCCTGGTGTTGCGGAAGAGGTACGACCGGCCCCACTGGTTGGCGATCGCGTAGTCGAGCCTGCCGTCATGGTCGATGTCGGCCAGCCCGATGCCGCGGGTCACGCTCGAGTCGTCCACGCCGAGCCGCGCGGAGATGTCGTGGTAGCGGCCGTCGGTCCCCCGGACGAAGAAGGGATCGTGGTCGTCGCCTGAGACATCGTCCTCGCCGGGACGGAAGTCGGGCCACATCGCGGGGTGCGCCAGCAGGTCGTCGTTGGTCATCGCCAGCTCTTGCAGCTGGGGCCAGCGATCGACCCTGCCCTTGACGAACCCGGTCGCCTGGACGATCTGGGTGCTGCCGTCGCCGGCGAAGTCGCCCGCCTTGATGTCCCAGCCCCAGCCGCTGCGGGACAGGCCGAGCGGCTCGCTGTGGTCGTCGTACTCGACGACGTCGCCGCGCAGGATCCGCCGGCCCCGGCTCATCCAGGCGAAGTTGCTCTCCAGCAGCCCGTACGTCTCGGTGATGTTGCTGACCAGCATGTCGGGCACCGTGTCGCCGTTGAGGTCGGCGAACGCCACCCCCATGCCCTTGAACGAGTCCTTGCCGAGCACCTTCGACTTCGGCGTGGTCAGGTGCCGCCGGCCCTGGACGAGCCGGAACCGCACCCTTCCCGGGCGGGAGAGGTTCTGGAAGAGCCGGTCGGGCCCGAAGTCGTTGGCGAAGTAGAGCTCCGGAAGGCCGTCGCGATCGAGGTCCTGGGCGCCGACCGCCAGCGTCCACCCCTGGCCCTCCCGGTCGCCGAACGGTTCGGGGACCTCGGTGTAGGAGGCCGACGGGCGCGCGCCGCCCTGCCCGGACCGCCACAGCAGCACCCTGTTGGGCCCGCCGTTGTAGGCCGCGGACATGGACCGCTGCATGACCAGCTCGCGCTGGCGCGCGTGGACGTCGAGCACGCGGGCGCGGTCGGGGAAGTAGTTGCCCACGATGATGTCGCTGTGCCCGTCGCCGTCGACGTCGGCCACCGAGACCGCGTCGGTGTTCCACACCTGGGACGGCCTCACCAGCTCCTGGGCGGTGAAGGCACCCGGATCGCCGAGCGCCACCGGCGTGCGCAGGAACAGCACCGGTGAACGTCCCCAGTAGGAGACCAGCAGATCGGTGCGGCCGTCCTCGTTGAAGTCGCCGGGGGTGCAGACCATCGGCGCCATGGTCGCGTCGTAGGGCAGCCCGGCCGGCGTCAGCCGGATCGGCGGCATCCGACGCCCCGTCCCGGGCGCCGGAGCGAGCGTCACCGAGTCGTCGCGCGGGTCGACCAGGCACACGTCGTCGGCCCGCCCGTTGCCGTCGACGTCGGCCAGCGCCACCGCGGCGCCGACCGCCGAGATCCAGTGCTGGATGTGCTGGTAGGCGGGGGCCACCGGGCGGGCGATCCGCTGCGGGCCCGTGCCGTTGAGCGCGACCTTGGCGAACGAGAAGCGCTGTGCGAGCCGCGCGTTCTCGCTCGAGGACTCGGACGGCAGGGCCGCCGTGTACCAGGCCACGAGAAGCAGCGCGATCGAGAGGATCTGCACCAGCCGGGTGCGCAGGCCACCGATCATGTCGGGACACCGCCGCTCTGGTTCTGCCACGCGTTCCGGATCCGGGCCCGCCAGAACTGGTAGGCGGCGACGCCGTCGCCCCGGCCGGTCGCCTCGGCGAGGGCCGCGTCGGTCCATCCCGCCGCGACCTTGACCGGGACCCCGCACAGCGCCAGCGCGGCCGGCTCGCAGTGGTCGGGCACCTCGCCCGACAGCACGTGCGCCTTGGCGGCGAAGGCCGCACCCTGGGCGAGGTGGTCACGGTGGCCGGCGGCAGCATCGGAGAGCCGGGCGAGCACCTCGGGCGGCTGCGCGCCGGTGTAGACGGCCGCCAGCCCGATCCCCGCCCACACGTCCGCGCGCCGTTCCGCGGGGAACGCGCCGATGATCCGCGCGATGTGCGCGGGGTCGGCGCAGGTGTGGAACCACAGCGCGCGCCCGATCCCCTGGTCGCGGACGGGGCGGACCGCGCCGCGCGCCGCGCGCTCGATCCGCTGCCGGGCGAACACCGTCTCGGGGTGGAAGTAGGCCTGGTGGAAGCCCCATCCGTCCCAGGCGAGCCAGCGCGACAGCCCGGTGCCGTCCTTGATCCCGCGCCAGGGCCGGACGCGCAGCCGGGCGAACGCCCACCCCGCGCCCACGTCGATGAGGTGGAGGTAGCGGCGGCCGGATCCGGCGAGCAGGTCGTTCAGGCCCCGCCCGCGGGACAGCGTCATGAGGTCCAGCAGCGTCCGGCTCATCGCCGCGCCCTCGTGCGCGAAGCCCCGCAGTTCGTGTGGGACCGCGCCGAGGTCGAGGGGCCCTCGGCGGACGGCGAGCGCGGCGTTGTAACCGGTCGCGAACGAGCCGACCACGGTTTCGAGCCGGTGCCGGATCTCGGGATCGCCCAGGGCGAACAGAGCATGACCGGTCTTGTCGGGCGCGATCCGGTGCGGGTCGAGCGCGAAGGGCCGCAGAAGCCTTGGACAGAGCGGGGGGCTGTTCAAAGTCACTTATCGACCTCCGCCGGGAAGTTGGACCAAATCCAACAACTAGTTAATATTAAAGCGAATAGTCAAGACCGTCTGACTTGACTGACCAGATCCGGACAGCTCACTTTTGGTCGACTTTTCAGCGTGTTATGCTCCGCCGCCAGAGAAATTCGAAACTCTTTCACGATCGACATCATCCCAGGTCAGGGCGCGACCATCCGGCCGAGGGCGTCGACGATCTATCAATTCGAGCGCTCATCGGTTTTTATCGGACAAATTATTACAAAACAATCACGATGGGAGATCTTGGATGCGGTCCGTGGGTCGCATTTCTCTCCCACGAACTCTATTCATTTCGCCGGATATGGTCACTCGACCGAGAGGGAGAACTTACCTGGAGGGAACGCCCCTCAGAAGAATGCGGGCGCGTCCTCATGGTCGGGATCCTCGTGGTCGGGATCGCCGTCCATGGCGAGCAGGCCCTGCATCGCGTACGGGGCGGCCTCTAGCTGGAAGTCCATCGACGGGTGATTCCTGCGGACCGTGCCCTCCAGGGTGAGCAGGCAGAGCATCGGGAAGGCGAACTCCGGTTCGGCGAGGAGGCGGTGCCTGCGCTGGAGGTCGAACAGCTCGACGCAGAACGCCGAGAGGCTGAAGCTCCCGGCGGTCAGGCCCGCGTTCCGGACGACAAGCTCGGCGACCCGCTCGCGGAACGCCGCGACGTCGGCGTCCCGTGCGGGGCCCCGCACGGTCGACAGCAGGACGCCGGCGCACGCCTCGCCGTCCCCTCTGACCATGCCGCCGAAGAACTCGGTGAACTTGCGGCGGGCCTGCCCGCTCATCTGGAAGACGAGGCCGGCGTCCAGCAGCACGACCCTCCCGTCCGGCATGAAGTAGACGTTGCCCTGGTGCAGGTCGACATGGACGAGGCCCTCGACGAACAGCATCCGGTAGACGGCCCGGGTCAGCTCGGTGGTCTGCGCCCGGCGGTACTCCGGCGGCAGCGCGCCGGCGCGGGCCCGATCCAGGCCCTCGACGAACTCCATCGTGATGACGCCGTCCCCGCACAGCTCGGGGACGATGTCCGGGACGACCACGCCGGGGGTGTCGGCGAAGACGTCGTGCAGGCGCCGCAGGCACTCCGCCTCGGCCCGGAAGTCGAGCTGCCGGACCAGCAGGTCGCCGAGCTGCCCGGTGATCTCGCCGACCGGCACCCGGCGGAGCGCGGGGAGGCCGGACGCGGCGCGCGCCAGCCGGCGCAGGATCGCGATGTCACCCGCGATGGTGTCGCCGACGCCGGGACGGCGGACCTTCACCGCGACCGCCCGGCCGCGGTACTCCGCGCGGTACACCACCGCGATCGACCCGCCGGCCACCGGCGGCCGGGTGAACGCGGCGGCGAACCCGTCCGGCAGCGGGCCGAGCCCGGCCCGCACCGCCCGCAGCGCGGCGGGCCCGGTGGGCGGGGCGACGTCGTCGTGCAGCCGGCCGAGCGCGGCGGCGACCGGCTCGCCGACCAGGTCGACGCGGGTGGCGAGCAGCTGCCCCGCCTTGATGAACGCCCCGCCGAGCCGTTCGAGCAGCCGGGCGGTCTCGGCCGCGAGGCGGTGGGTGCGGACCTCGCCGGACGAGGTCGCCGCGATCCAGACCATCCGCGTCAGCGCGGGGCCGCCGATCGCGGCGATCGCGGCGACCCGCCCGGCCAGGATGCGCCGGCGCGTCTTGGCGGCCACGTCACGCGGGCCCGTCGGGCCTGGCGGGGAACCGGTGCTCGAGCGCCTCCCGCAGCCGCTGCGGCCCGCCGTCGAAGTCGGCCGCGGGGACGGCCGCCGGCTCGCCGACCCGGCGGAAGTCGGTCCACCGCTCCGCGCCGGGACGCTCCCCGCCGGAGACCCCCGCGCGGGCACACCCTGCGTCGGGAGACCCCCTGCCGGGACGTCCGGCCCGGATGAGCCTCGGCAGGCCCGTCACGCTCGGATCGCCGAGCTCCACCACCTCCCAGCGCCGCTCGGGCTCCCGGCGCCGGTCGACGGCGCGGGCGACGACGATGCCGCTCGCCGGATCGACCGCCTCGGTGACGGTCAGCCCCGGCGTGGAGGCCGGTCCGAGGAAGCAGTACGCCTCGGCCCCCGGCCAGCCGCTCCAGGACAGGTCGGAGTCGCGGTCCTCGGGGGTGCTCCCGAGGCCCGGATAGCGCCAGGCCATGAGGTCGAGGTAGCCGACCTCGGTGAGCGGCAGGCAGCCGAACAGGTAGCGCTCGGCCAGGCGCAGCGAGCACCTCATCGTCGGCACGTAGGTCTGCACCTCGCAGGCGCCCCGTCTCCGGTCCTCGCTGATGCGCACGTGAGTGCCCGCCAGGGTCTCGGGCTGGGTCACGAACAGGCAGGTGAGAGCGGTGTCACCGGTGAACCGGCGGCCGATCAGGTAGCGCATGGGCCGCCGCCCGATGGCGGCCTCCACGGCGAATCCGAAGGAGCCGAGCGAGCCCGCGCTGAGGTTGGCGCGGTCCTGGCGAGTCGTCCGGCGACTTGGCTGATGCAGGCCCACGATGTCCCTGCCCGTCCCTTCGAGCGGTGGCGGTGCGCGCGATGGCCTCCACCGGGCCGCCCACCGGTCGAACGTGGCCGGCCGGGCCGTGACGGCGCGCGCGATCCGCCCGCCGGGGCGCCGGGCCGGGTACCGGAGGACGGCTTCGAACGGGGTGCCGTCCGCGCTGTCCGATTGGGAGTAGAGCACCGGGGAAACCCGGAGTCAAGGGGGCGGTCAGGGCCCCCGGACGGTTCAGCGGACCAGGCCGAGCAGGCGCGAGCAGCGCAGCACCGCGTCGTCGTCGCCCTCCATGACCAGCCGCCGGGTGAGCGTGGCCTCGAGGGGGTTGAGCCGGCCGGCCCCGATCTCGACGAAGGTCACCGCGTCGGTCGTGACCAGCAGCGCGGGGTCGAAGTCGGGCTTGCCGTGCCGCACCGCGACCCGGCCGCCCTCGATCGCGATGTGGAACACCTCGTCGTCGATCCGGAACTCGTACTGCTCGTCCTGCACCACGGCGCCGAGGTCGACCATCGCCTCGACCGCGAGCACCGCCCACCGGGGCCGGACGACGTCCTCGGCGGCCGGTGCCTGGAGCAGGCCGAGGCCCCAGCGCGCCACGGAGAGGACCGCCTCGCGCAGCCCCTCGCCCTGCTCGGTCAGCTCGTACATTTTGATCTTCGACTCCGGGCTCATCAGGCGCTGCCGGATGAGCCCGGTCTCCACCAGGAACCGGAGCCGGTCGGCCAGGAGGTTGGTGCCAATGCCGGGCAGGTTGGCCTGGAGTTCGTTGTAGCGGCACGGGCCGGTGAGCAGCTCGCGAATGATCAGCAGCGTCCAGCGCTCGCCGATGACGTCGAGCGCGCTGGCGAGACCGCAGTACTGGCCGTAATTGCGACGCTGTTGCTTGGCCACGACCGAACCTCCCGTGTTCACTTGACAAGTGTATTCCGAACGGGAGGCAACTGGGGCACCGCGGTCACTCCTGGACACGGCGCGAGAAGGCGGGCACCGCCCGCCCTCCGCCGTGCTGCGGGTCAGCCCGCCGCGGTGTGCTCGTCGAGGTTGGCCAGTACCTGCGGCCATGCCTCGTCGTGCCGGTCGCGCGCGGCCTGGTCGGAGAATCCGGCGTGCGTCAGGCGCAGCGCGGACCCGCTCCCGGCCGGGGTGAGGTCGATCGTGACGACCGTCTCGGCGCCATCGGTGCCGCCGGCCCCGGTGATCCAGGTCAGCTCGATGAGCCGGGCGGGGTCCAGCTTGAGAAAACGACCGTAGTGGGAGTGGAGCTCGCCGTCCGCTTCGACCTGGAAGAAGAACGGGGCGTTCACGGCGGCGGTCATCGAGAGTGTTCCGGGGGCCGCGAACCACTGGTCGAATCGTTCTGTCCATTCGGTGTAGAGGGCCTGCGGCGTCGCCCTCATCGACCGTTCCACCTGCACGCGCCATGGCCGGGACGAGAGTCCGGGCACCGTCAACGGGTTCACCATGGGCTCCATGACTATCCGCGGCGCCGGAGGGCTGTCAACACTACTGGCCGCACTGGCTTGAGATAAATATAGTTCTGGTCTGTACGGTCCGAACACAGTCCGGCGGCCGTCCCCCCGGCGCCGCCGCCACCGGAGGTGGCCGATGACGGAGCTGGACGCGGCGTTCGAGAGTCTGCCGCTGCACGCGATCGCCGACGCCGCGCTCGACCGGGCCGCCCGGCTGGGCGCCAAGCACGCCTCCGTCCGCGTGGGACGGGTCCGCGCGGGCGGTGCGCTCCTGCGGGACGGCGTCACGGCCGGGAGCCACGACACCACGCACACCGGCCTCGCCGTGTCCGTGGTGTGCGGCGGGACCCGCGGGTTCGCGGCCACCACCGAGCCGACCCCCGAGGCCGCCGCGCAGGTCACCGAGCGCGCGGTGGCGGTCGCCCGCGCCTGCGCCGCCCTCGGCGGCGACCTCGGAGAGCCCGCGGACGAGCCGGTCTACCCCGGGGCCGCGTGGTCGTCCAGCCATCGGATCAACCCCTTCGACCTTCCCCAGTCGGAGTGGGCGGCGCCGCTGGCCGAGTGGAGCCGGCGGCTCATGGCCGCGCCCGACGTCGTCCACGTGCACGCGAAGGTCAAGGTCACCCAGGAGAACACCTTCTACGCCGACCTCGCCGGCACGACGGCCGTCCAGCAGCGCGTCCGGATCCATCCGCAGCTACTGGCGCTGGGGGTGGACCCGCGGACCGGGCGGGCCGAGACCCTCCGCACCCTGGGGCCGCCGACGGCCCGCGGCTTGGAGTACCTCACGGGCGAGGGATGGGACTGGGACGACGAGGTCGCCGGGATGCCCGCGCACCTCGGCGCGAAGCTGCGCGCCGCGGCGGCCGAGCCGGGCCGCCACGACCTGGTGATCGATCCGTCGAACCTGTGGCTGACCATCCACGAGACCGTGGGCCACGCGACCGAGCTCGACCGCGCCCTCGGGCACGAGCTGGGCTACGCGGGCACCACGTTCGCCGCACCGGACCGGCTCGGCTCGCTGCGGTACGGGTCCGGGCTGATGAACGTCACCGCCGACCGCATCGCCGAGCACGGCCTGGCCACGGTCGGGTTCGACGACGAGGGCGTCGCGGCGCAGTCCTGGGACCTGGTGACCGGTGGTGTGCTGACGGGGTTCCAGACCGACCGGCGGAACGCGCGGATCGTCGGGGCCGAACGCTCCACCGGCTGCGCGTTCGCCGAGTCGGGGTCGCGCGAGCCGCTCCAGCGGATGCCCAACGTCTCCCTGCGGCCCGCGCCCGGCGGCCCGTCCACGGCGGATCTGATCAGCGGCGTCTCCGCGGGCATCTACGTCGTCGGATCGGGAAGCTGGTCGATCGACACCCGGCGCCAGAACTTCCAGTTCACCGCGCAGCGCTGCCACCGGATCAGGCACGGGCGGCTGACCGGCCAGATCCGCGACGTCGCCTACCAGGGCGACAGCACCGACTTCTGGGCGTCGCTGTACGCGCTCGGCGGCCCGGCCGACTACCGGGAGTTCGGCGCGGACCTGTGCGGCAAAGGGCAGCCGGTGCAGGCGGCGGCGGCCAGCCACGGCTCCCCCGCCGCCCTGTTCCGCGACGTCCGCGTCCTCAACGCCTCGCAGGAGGCCGCGCTGTGAGCGGCGGGCGCGCGGTGCGGGCGGGCACGCCCCAGGAGATCGCGGAGCGGGCGCTGGCGGCGAGCCGGGCCGACGGGTGCGCCGTGATCGTCGACGAGTCGGACGGCTCGCACCTGCGCTGGGCCGGCAACACCGTGACCGCCGCAGGACACGTCCGCGACCACCGGGTGACCGTCATCGCGCTGGCGGACGGGCGTGGTGGCACGGCCACGGGGGTGGTGACCCGGCACGGTGTGGACGGGCCCAACGGCACCGGCGGGGCGGACGGCGATGTGCTGACCGGCCTGGTCCGCGCCGCCGAGTACGCGGCGCGTCAGGGCGGCCCCGCCGAGGACGCCTGCCCGCTGCCGCCGGCCGGCGGCGGGCAGGGCTCGCAGGACTGGTCGGCGCCTCCGGCCACGCCACCGGCCGAGGGCCTCGGCATCCTGGCCGACGGCCTGCGGACGGCGATCGGGCAGGCGCGGGCGGAGGGCCGCCTTCTCTACGGGTACGCCGAGCACGGGCTCCTCTCCAGCTACCTGGCTACCACCTCCGGGTTGCGGCTGTGCCATGTCCAGCCGACCGGCCTGGTCGATCTGACCGCACGGGCCGAAGACGGCGACGCGACGTCCTGGACGGGCATGAGCCTGAGCGACCGCGCTCCGGACGAGCCTCCGCGCGCCGACCTCGCGGCGATGGACCTGCGGCTGCGGACGCGGCTCGGCTGGGCCCGCCGCCGCGCCGACCTGCGGCCCGGCCGCTACGAGGTGCTGCTCTCGCCCTCGTGCGTCGCCGACCTGATGCAGCACCTCTACGACGCGGCGGGCGCCAAGGACGCGCTCGACGGACGGTCGCCCTTCAGCGGCGATGGCGACGCTCACGGCGGCGGCCTGCGGATCGGCGCGCGGGTCGCCCCGGCCGGCCTGACGCTGAGCAGCGACCCCGGCGCCGCCGGGCTGGAGTGCGCGCCGTTCGTCATCGCCCGGTCCTCCGGCGACACGTCCTCGGTCTTCGACAACGGCCTGCCGCTGCACCCGACGAACTGGATCGCCGACGGGGTCCTGACCGCCCTGGTGCAGACCCGGCACACCGCCCGCCTGACCGGCCTGCCCGCCACGCCCCGGGTCGACAACCTGCGGCTGGACGGCGGGCCGGGCGGGCGCACCCTCGCCGAGATGGTGGCCGGCACCGAACGCGGGCTGCTGCTGACGTCCCTGTGGTACCTCCGAGAGGTCGACCCGCGGTCGCTGACGCTCACCGGCCTCACCCGGGACGGCGTGTACCTGGTGGAGAACGGCGAGATCGTCGGGGCGACGCGCGACTTCAGGTTCAACGAGAGCCCGCTCGGAGTGCTCCAGCGGACCGTCGAGACCGGACGCACCGAACGCGCCCTCCCCCGCGAATGGGACGACGGGCTCACCCGGGCGGCCATGCCGCCGCTGCGCGTCGGCGACTTCACCGTGTCGGCCGTCAGCGGCCGGTGACCTCCGGTCCGGGCACCCATGACAACACTAGACTTTTTTAAAGTGACTTCTTAGAGTGAGGCTGAATTCGTCCTCCTGCCCCCTGAACGGAGGGTGTCATGGACAGCAGCGGAACAGACTCGGCGATCGTCGAGATGGCGCGCCGGCGCACCGAGGCCGAGGCGGCGTCCACCGGCTCCGGTCCCCGGCCCCCGGCGGAATGGGCCGCGCACGTCCCGTCCGGCCCCCTGGAGGACCCGTCGAACTGGCGGGCGCTGCGCGCGCTGTTCCCCCTGGACCCCGAGCTCGTGCACCTGAACGTCGGAACGCTGGGGTCGACGCCGCGTCCCGTGCTGGAGATGCTGCGGACGGCCGACGCCGAGTACGCGCGCTACCCCCGCGACCCCTACCCGCCGACCACCTTCAGCGAGCCGCGGGCCGTGCTGGCGCGCTGCTACGGCTGCGACCCCGACGAGATCGCGATCGTGCAGGGCGCGACCGACGGCAACGCCCGGATCCTGAACGGGCTGGAGCTGGCCGAGGGCGACGAGGTCATCACGACCACGCACGAGTGCTACACGATGCAGGCCCCGCTCAACGTGCTGCACAACCGCCGCGGAGTGGTGGTGAAGAAGCTGACGCCGCGGCTCGGCCCCGACCAGTCGGCCGAGGAGATCGTCGAGATGTTCGAGGCGGCGATCACGCCCCGCACCAAGGTGATCGAGTGGGCGGCGGTCACCTTCACCGTCGGCACCACCATGCCGACCAGGGCGCTCGCCGAGCTGGCGCACCGGCACGGCCTGATCAGCGTCGTCGACGGCGCCCACCTGCCGGGACAGTTCGACATGGACCTGCACGAGCTGGGCGTCGACTTCCTCAGCGGATCGGGCGCGAAGTACCAGTGCGGCCCGATGGGCACCGGGATCGTGTACGCGCGCAACAAGGTGCTGCGCGAGCACAACCCGCTGCCGCTGCCGGCGTTCTGGCCGGTGATCTCGCTGTGGTACCCGATCGAGGGCGAGCTGCCGCCCCGGGCGACGGGCCGCGAGCCGACCTACGACATCGGCACCTTCCTCCAGAAGACCGGCTCGGCCGACCTGTCCCGCGGGCCCGCGCTCCAGGCCGCCGCCGAGATCTGGGAGCACATCGGCAGGGACAACGTCCAGCGCTACGTGCACGGGCTGTGCGACCGGCTCAAGGAGCGCGTCGTCGACCGCTGGGGGGCGGAGTCGCTGTTCAGCCCGCTGAACGACCGGCGGCTGCACTCGGGGATGGTCGCCTTCCAGCCGTTCGCCGACCCGGCCGACGCGGTCGACCCGGCCAAGTTCATGGAGTTCGAGGAGCGGATGGAGAGCGAGTACGGGGTGAACCTGCGCTTCACCTTCTTCCCCGTGCGCGGCGCGTCCTCCGAGCGCTACGCGATCCGCCTCGCCCCGCACCTCTACAACAGCCCCGAGGAGATCGACGGCGCGGTCGACGCGATGATCAAGCTGACGGACGAGATGGCCACCCGGTGACCCGCACGCCGGACGAGCCCGTGGTGCGCGACTACCTGCTGCTCGGGCTGCGGCTGGGCCGGCTCGTCGACGGGTTCGTGGACTGCTGGTTCGGCGATCCGGCGCTGGCCCGGCGGGTCGCCGCCGAGCCGGCGCCCGACCCGGCCGCCTTGGCCCGCGACGCGTCCGGGCTGCTGCGCGCGCTGGACGACAGCGGCCTCGCCGAGGACCGCCGGCGGTTCCTGCGCGCGCAGGTGCGGGCCCTGGAGTGCTCGGCGAACCGGCTGGCCGGTGCCGGGACGACCTTCCTGGACGAGGTCGAGGCGTACTTCAACGTGGAGATCGGGCTCGCCGACACCGGCCGCTACGCGGAGGTCCACGATCAGATCGCCGCGCTGCTGCCGGGGCCCGGGGACCTGCGCGCCCGGCTGATGGCCCACCACGACCGCGACCGGCTGCCACCGGAGCTGCTGGGCCCGGCGCTGCGCGCCCTGTCGGGCGGGCTGCGCGACCTGGTCGGCGCGCGGTTCGGTCTTCCGGCGGACGAGACCGTCGAGTACGAGGTGGTCGGCGACAAGCCGTGGAACGCCTTCAACCGCTACACCGGCGGGTTCCGCTCCCTGGTGACGATCAACGCGGACGCGGGGCACGGCATGTCGGCGCTGCCCCACCTGGCGACCCACGAGTGCTACCCGGGCCACCACACCGAGCACTGCGCCAAGGAGGCCGGACTGGTCCGTGCCGGAGGCCACGGCGAGCAGGTGATCTCGCTGGTCAACACCCCGCAGTGCCTGATGGCCGAGGGCACGGCCGAGCTGGCCCTGACCGCGGTGATGGGCGAGGGCTGGGGCCCGTGGACGGCCGGGATCCTCACCGGGATCGGCGCCCGCATGGACGGCGGCCTCGCCGAGCGCCTGCTGCCGCTGACGGCGCGGCTGCTGGCGGCCCGCCAGGACGCGGCCATCCTGCTGCACGACCGCGGCACCGACCCCGACGCCGTCGTCGCCTACCTCCAGCGGTGGATGCTCGTCAGCGAGGAACGGGCCCGGCACATGGTCCGGTTCCTGACCGATCCCCTCTGGCGCGCCTACACCGTCACCTACATCGAGGGGGCACGGCTGGTGGGCGCGTGGCTGGCCGCCCGTCCCGCCGGGCAGTCCGTCACCGAGCGCTACCGCAGGCTGCTCGACGAGCCGCTGCTCCCCGCGACGCTGTCGGCGGACCTCGCCGCCGCCTCATGACGATCGCCGCCGTCTCATGACGGCCCGCCCGGCCCCGCTCCGGATCGCCCGGTCCGCGCTGTGCCGGGACGGCGGAGCAGGCCGGGACTCCGGGAACGGGCGGGCCGCCGGGCCGGACGGCGTCCAGGCGTGGCTCGACCAGGCCGCGCTCCGGACCCACATGGAGGTGACGCGGGTCCCGCTGAGCGGGCTGGCGGCCTGGTCCCGCGATCCCGGCACCGGCGACCTCGGCCACCGCAGCGGCGGCTTCTTCACGGTCCGCGGGCTGGAGGTGGACCATCCGCTCGGGCCGGTGCCGCACTGGAGCCAGCCGATCATCGACCAGCCGGAAGTCGGGATCCTCGGCGTCCTGGTCAAGGAGTTCGGCGGCGTCCTGCACTGCCTGGCCCAGGCCAAGGTCGAGCCGGGCAACCTCGACGGGCTCCAGCTCGCCCCGACCGTCCAGGCGACGTACAGCAACTACACCCGGGTGCACCGCGGGCTGCACGTCCCCTACCTCGGGTACTTCCTGGACGTCTCCCGCCATCACGTGATCGCCGACGTGTGCCAGTCCGAGCACGCGGCCTGGTTCCTGCGCAAGCGCAACCGCAACATGGTGGTCGAGGTCGCCGGCGACGTCGAGGCGGCGCCGGGCTTCCGCTGGATGACGGTGGGGCAGCTGCACCGGCTCCTCACCCGCGACGACCTGGTCAACATGGACCTGCGCTCGGTGCTGTCCTGCCTGCCGTTCGCCGGCCCGGACGTCCGGGCGGCGTTCGGGGCGCGCGGCGACGGGTTCCGGGCCGCCCTCACGCGGTCGTGCGACGCGGCCGGGCGCGCGCTGCACGGGGACGCCGAGATCCTGCGCTGGATCGCCGAGACCCGCGCCCGTACCGCCGTCCGCACCCGGCGGGCGCCGCTGGACGGGCTGCGGCACTGGCACTCCGGCGACGACGCCGTCACGCACGAGAGCGGGCTGTTCTTCGACGTGATCGGGGTGGAGGTCGAGGCCGCCGGCCGGGAGGTGGGCCGGTGGGCGCAGCCGATGCTCCGCCCGCACGGGACGGCCGTCGTCGCGTTCGTCGTCACCCGCATCGACGGCGTGTTGCACGCGCTCGTCCACGCGCTCGCCGAACCCGGCTCCATCAACGGCGTCGAGCTGGCGCCGACCGTGCAGTGCACGCCGGAGAACCACGGCCACCTGCCCCCGTCCGCCCGTCCCGCCTTCCTGGACGAGGTGCTGCGGGCGGGGCCCGACCAGATCAGGTTCACGGCCCGCCTGTCCGAGGAGGGCGGACGTCTCTACCACGCGCGAGGCCGCTATCTCATCGTCGAGACGGAACCGGGCGGCCGGTGGGAGCGCCCCGGCTACCGCTGGCTGACCCTGCGCCAGCTCGCCGCGCTCCTGCGCCGCGGCCACTACGTCAACGTCCAGGCGCGCAGCCTGGTCACCTGCCTGTTCAGCCTGACCGGGGACACGGCGGTCGCATGAGCGCGGCCGTCCGCCCCGCCCGGGAGCCCGCCCCCCAGCCACGAGGACTGTCATCGATGAAGAGATGCCGTATCTGCGATGGCCCGGTGCGCGAGACGCTCGACCTCGGCCGCCAGCCGCTGTCGGACGCGTTCATCGACCCGACGGCCCCGCCCGGCCCGGGCGGCGAGTTCTTCTTCCGGCTCGGCGTCGGGGCGTGCGAGTCGTGCACGATGGTGCAGCTCGTCGAGGCGGTCCCCAGGGAGCGCATGTTCCACCACGACTACCCGTACCGCTCGTCGCGCTCGGACCGGATGCGCGAGCACTTCGAACGCACCGCCCGCACCCTGCTGGACGGGGTCCGGGCCGGCCCGGACCCGTTCGTCGTCGAGATCGGGTGCAACGACGGCGCCATGCTCGCGGCGATCGACACGGCGGGCGTCCGGAGCCTCGGCGTCGACCCGTCCGGCCGGGCGGCAGCGGTGGCCGCCCGGAACGGCCTGCGCGTCCGGACCGACTTCTTCGAGGAGTCCTCGGCGGCCTCGATCCGCGCCGCCGAAGGGCCCGCCGACCTCATCTACTCGGCCAACACCATCAGCCACATCCCCTACCTCGGCTCGGTCTTCCGCGGCGTGGACCGGCTGCTCGCGCCGGACGGCCTGTTCGTCTTCGAGGACCCCTACCTGGGCGACATCCTGGACCGCTCGGCCTTCGACCAGATCATCGACGAGCACTTCTACTTCTTCACCGTCCGCTCCGTGCGGGCCACGGCGCGGCGCTTCGGGTTCGAGCTGGTCGACGTCGAGCGGCTACCCGTCCACGGCGGCGAGATCCGCTGCACGGTGGCGCGCGCCGGCCGGCGCCCGCCCGCGCCCGCGGTCGCGGCGCTGCTGGCCCGGGAGGACGCGCTCGGCCGCACCAGCGGCCCCGCCTTCCGCGGGCTGGCGACCGCCGCCCGGCGCATCCGGGACGATCTCCTCACACTGCTGCGCACGCTGCGCGCGGACGGCCGGCGGGTGGTCGGGTACGGCGCCACCGCCAAGAGCGCCACGGTGCTGAACTACTGCGGCATCGGCCCCGGCCTGGTCCCGTTCGTCTGCGACTCCACCCCGGAGAAGCAGGGCAGGCTGACGCCCGGATCGCACCTGCCGGTGCGTCCGCCCGCCGCCTTCTCCGACCCCTACCCCGACTACGCCGTGCTGTTCGCCTGGAACCACGCCCAGGAGATCATGATGAAGGAGCAGGCGTTCCACGCGGCCGGCGGCCGGTGGATCCTGTACGTCCCCGACGTCCACCTCGTGTGATGGCCGCCCAGTCGCTCCTCGACGGCGCCGCGCTGCTCGGGGCGTGCGTCGTCGCCGCCGGGGCCCTGCTGCGCCCGTTCGCGGGCGTCCCGTCCCGGACGGTCTCGCGCGCCGTCACGGTCGCCGCCGCCGTGACCGTCACGTGCACCCTCATGGCCGTGCACCGCCCCCTCATCGCGATCCCGCTCGCGGTCCCGGCGCTGCTGGCCGCCCTCACGCTGGACCGCGCGCGGTGGGCTTTCGCGTTCGGGCTGGCGACGGCCGCGACGCTGATCGCGACCGTGACGGTCACCGCGATCACGCGGTCCGGGCCGGTCGAACCCGGCGTGCCGCTGCTGGCCGCCGCCACGGGCGACCGCGGGCCGGTCCTCGTCGTCCCGCACCGCCCCGGCTGGAACCTCGTCCACGTGGGCGCCGCCGCCGAGGTGGGGACCGACCGCGCCCGTCTCCGGGCCGCCGTGCCCGTCCCCGGGACGAACGGACGATGGGCGATGGTGCGGCTGCCGGACGGACCGGGCCGGCTGTGGATACGGCAAGGCGGCCGAGTCTCCTCCCAGCCCGTCGACACCGGCCGCACGACCGCGTCCGGCATCACCTGGAACGACGGCCCCGAATGCGCGAGCGCCGCCCTCGGCGGCCTGGCCGCGGGCCGCGCCGAGCCCCTGCGGGCCTGCCCGGCCGACGGGCTCGACGCCCGGGACGCGGCAGCGCTGCGTGCCACCGTGCGCTTCATCGCGGCGCGCCGGGCCCGCTCCATCACCCTGATCGGCGACTCCTCGCCCCGTTCGGCGGCGGCGGCGCGGGCCGTCCGGGCGGCGAGCGGCGCCGCGGGGATCACCGTGGCGGACCGGCCCCGGCCGGAGCAGCCGATCGTCGTCGTCTCCGGCTGGTCCACCGCTCACACCCGGCTGCGCGACGTCGCGAAGGGCCGGCTGCCGGGCGCGGGCGCCTACCTCGCGCCGTGGCTCCTCGCCGCTCCGCTGCTCACCATCCCGGCCGGGCAGCTTCTCCCGCTGCGCTTCTCCCCCCGTGACGAGCTGCCGCTGCGCTACGCGACCGCGCTGGCGGAGCGGTTCCCCGGCGAGCCGCCCACAAGCGCCGGATATGACGGCTGGCTCGCCGCGAGAGGGTCCGCGCCCGCCGACGAGACACGCCTGTACGCCGCATCGGTGGTCCGGTTTCCGACACCGGGGGGCGGCGGCCACGCGCACGGGGACTGGGGGTGGCTGCCCGAGGGGACGGTCACCGCGGTGTCAGGTCCCCTGAAGTGATCGCGCGGACGGACTCCATCAGCGCCACGCCCCGCACACTGGCCTCCAGCGCCCCCGCGTCCCCTCCGCCGCCGCGCACCGAGGCGACGAAGACCTCGAGGGTGTTGAGGTAGTGGTTGCTCGGCCGGAGGGTGAGGGTCTCCTCCCGGTCCTGCCGCTCGATGCGGACGACCGGCTGCCAGGTCTTCGGCGGCGTGAACGCGCGATCGACGATGATGCGGCCTCGGCCGCCCCACAGCTCGTAGCGGGACCGGTAGAAGTGCTGGAAGCCAAAGGTGAGATGGGCCGCGGCGCCGTCCGAGCCGCGCAGTAGGACGTCGCCGCCGATCTCGACGCCCCGGGCCGCATCATGGTGCAGGACCGCGCCCGCCACCTCGAGCGGTGCGCCGAGATAGGCCATCGCGGCGTGGATCGGATAGAAGCCGACGTCCATCAGCGCGCCCCCGCCCAGCTCGGGGGCATAGCGGATGTCGTCGGCGGGCCGGGGCGGAATGGCCATCGCCGCGGTGAACACCCTCAGCTCGCCGATGACCCCCTCGGACACCAGCCGGCGGACGGTCTCGTGCTGCGGATGGTGGACGAACATGCGGTTCTCCATCAGCCGGAGATCATGGCTCCCAGCCAGGGCCACCAGTTCGTCGGCCTCCCGCACGCTCGTCGCCAGGGTCTTCTCCACCAGGACGTGCTTGCCCGCCTCTAGCGCGCGGCCCGTCCACTCGGCGTGCATTCCGGTCGGCAGCGGAATGTACACCGCGTCGATGTCGCCGCGGCCGAGCAGCCGCTCGTAACCGACCACCGCCTCGCCCCCGAACCGGTCGGCGAACCGGCGGGCCCGCGCCTCGGTCCTGCTGGCGACGGCCACGAGCCGCGCGGACGGGCACTCGGCCAGGGCGGGCAGCACATGGCGCCAGGCCACGTCGGCGCAGCCGACGACTCCGAACCGAAGCGAGCGCTCGCACATCGCCCGGATCTCCCTTCCCGCGATCGGACCGGGCGGCCGGCGCCGCCCGGCGTGCTCATCCGGAGAGCGCGAGGTCGAGCAGCCTCGGGACCATGGCCGCCGGAGAGGGCAGCGCGGCCGACTCCGCGCGGACGTCAGCGGTCGCCTTCCGCAGGCTCTCGTCGGTGAGCAGCCGCTCCAGAGTCGCGGCGGTCACCTCGTCCTGGAGGGTCACCAACCCCACGCCACCCTTCTCCACCGCCGGGGCCAGGGTCTTGTGGCCGAGATAGCGGGGATCGAGCGCGACGAGCTGCGGCACGCCCGCCTCGACGGCCGCCATGGCGGTGCCGCCGCCGCCGTGGTGCACGACCGCCGCGCAGGTCGGCAGCAGCAGGTCGAGCGGGGTCCAGCCGATCGGCACGACGTTCGGCGGCAGCTCGCCCAGCGGCGCCGGATCGGCGTCGCCCAGCGCCAGCAGGAAGTCGGCGTCGGTCCGCCCCGCGGCGGCGACCGTCGCCTCCAGCGGGCCGAGCCCGTGCATCCCGGGCCGGATGCCGCCCATCGTGATCACCACGCGCGGGCGGCCCGCCGGCTCGGGCAGCCGCTCCCCCACGACGACGCCGCCCGTGTAAGGGACGTAGCGCATGTACGCGCCCTCGGGCTCGGGAAAGGGCAGCATGCTCGGCGGGACGAATTCCAAGGTCATCGCGGGATCGGGCAAAGCGGCGATGTCATAGCGGTCGAGCACATCGGTCAGCTGCGCCGCGGTCGCCGCGTGCAGACCGCCCGTTCGGATGGTGCCGAGATTGCGCTGGACGGCGGGCACTCCGATCCGGGCGGCGGCGATCAGGCCATAAGGGGCCGATTGTTCGAACACCACCAGATCGGGGCGCCACTGTTCGGCCAGCTCGACGGTCCGCTGCACGAACGGCCGGTTAAGCACGGCCACCCCGGGGGCGAGCGGCGACGGGTCGTCGCCCAACGGTTCCAGCCATCGCCGGACCAGCTCCGGCCGGGCCGTGAAGATCTCCGCCAGCAGTTCGTTCCCGCTGGTGCCGGGCGCGGCGTCGATGATCTGGAGCCCGGTCCCGGCGGCCTTCCCGGTCTGCTCGGAGAAGGTCATCAGGACCTCGTGGCCGGCCGCCCGGAAGGCCCACGCGAGCGGCGCCAGCGCGAACACCTTGCTGAGCGGCGGAGTGGCGGCGAACAGCACGCGCATGGCCTGGCCATCCTTCCCGGATACCGAAACTCCCAGCGAGAGTACACTAATCATTATTCAAGTCAATGAGGAACATTTGCCGACTTGACCGGCTTATCACTCCACCGCGAAGGCGTTATTTTTAAGGCCCCCGATCACCTTTACGGTGCGCCGGATGCGGGCACGCATCGCTGTTGCTACTATCTTTTCAGATAGCCAAGGACGCGTCCGCCGAGTCGCCGGAGCACAGCGCGAACCCGGCCGCCGCGCCCGCTCGTCCACGTCCACCGGGAGGACGGCTTGGATTCCCGCACCGATCTCGCCATCGAGACGTCGGGCCTGGTCAAGGTCTTCGGTGAGACCCGCGCGGTCGACGGCGTCGACCTCGCGGTGCGCGCCGGCTCGGTGCACGGCTTCCTCGGGCCGAACGGCGCCGGCAAGACCACCACGATCCGGATGCTCGCCACGCTGCTGCGCCCGAGCGCCGGCCAGGCCCGCGTCTTCGGGCACGACGTGGTGCGCGAGGCCGACACCGTGCGCGGCCGGGTGAGCCTGACCGGCCAGTTCGCCTCCGTCGACGACGATCTCAGCGGCGCGGAGAACCTCGTCATGCTGGCCCGGCTGCTCGGCCACCCGCGGGCGCGGGCGCGCAGCCGCGCCGAGGAGCTGCTGGCGGCCTTCGACCTGACCGAGGCGGCGGGGCGGCCCGCCAAGAAGTACTCGGGGGGCATGCGCCGCCGGCTCGACATCGCCGCGAGCATCATCGTCCCGCCCGACCTGCTCTTCCTCGACGAGCCGACCGCCGGCCTCGACCCGCACAGCCGCAACCACGTCTGGGACATCGTCCGCGCGATCGTCGCGGCCGGCACCACCGTGCTGCTCACCACCCAGCGCCTCGACGAGGCCGACGAGCTGGCCGACCAGATCGCGGTGATCGACCGAGGGAAGATCATCGCCGACGGCACCGCCGCCGAGCTCAAGGCGTCGGTCGGTTCCAGCGCGGTGCACGTGCGCCTGGCCGACCCCGGGCGGCGCCCCGACGCCGTCCGGGCGCTGGGCGAGACCCTCGGCGTCGCCGTGCACACCGGCTCCGACCCGGCGACCCTGACCGCGGGCGTCCCCGTCGACACGGGCTCCGACGGCGGCGAGCGCGTCGCGCGGGCGCTGGCCGAGCTGGCCCGCTCCGGCGTCGCGCTCATCGACTACACCTTCGGCCCGCCGAGCCTCGACGAGGTCTTCCTCGCGCTGACGGGGCACCGCGCCGACGACGCCGTCGCCACCGGCGAGGAGGACGCGGCATGAGCCAGAGCACCCCGACCACCACCACGCTGAACGGCGGCGGCGCCGACCGGCCCTCCGTCGACGAGGCGCTCCGCGCCGCTCTCGACGCGGGCCCGCGACCGCCCCGGCCGGGCGCCGTCGCGGCCTCGCTGACCTTCTGCAGGCG
This sequence comes from Actinomadura xylanilytica, assembly GCF_030283145.1. Classification (GTDB taxonomy): domain Bacteria; phylum Actinomycetota; class Actinomycetes; order Streptosporangiales; family Streptosporangiaceae; genus Spirillospora; species Spirillospora xylanilytica. Next base: position 370,284 of record NZ_JASNWE010000005.1, on the reverse strand, counting down.
GGCCCTGCTGAAGGTCAGGCACGACCCCCAGCAGCTCTTCGACGCCATCGCGTTCCCGGTCATGGTGACGCTGGTGTTCACCTTCCTGTTCGGTGGCGCGATCGCCGGCTCCACCCACGACTACGTGCAGTTCCTGCTGCCCGGCATCGTGGTGCTGACGGTGGTGATGATCAGCATGAGCACCGGGGTGGCGCTGAACACCGACATCTCCAAGGGCGTCAACGACCGGTTCCGCTCGATGTCGATCTGGCGGCCGTCGGTCCTGGTCGGCGAGCTGCTCAGCGACACCGTCCGCTACCTGATGGCCTCGACCGTGGCCGTCCTGCTCGGCCTGGCGCTCGGCTTCCGCCCGCACGGCGGGTTCGTCGGCGTCGTCGCCGCGCTGGCGCTGATCCAGGTCTTCGCCTTCAGCCTGGCCTGGGTCTGGACGGCGCTCGGCCTGGTGGTGCACCAGCCGCAGACGATCATGACCCTGAGCGGGCTCGGGGTGTTCCCCCTGCTGTTCTGCAGCAACATCTTCGTCTCGACGCGCAGCATGCCGGGCTGGCTCCAGGCCGTCGTCAACGTCAACCCCGTCACCCGCACGGTGACGGCGGTGCGCGGCCTGATGAGCGGCTCGGTCACCGCGACGCAGATCGGCACGGCCTTCCTGGCCTATGCCGTGCTCATCGTCGTCTTCGGGTCGCTCACCGTACGGCTGTACAACAAGGAGCGCTGACCCGCGCGACGCCACCGACCCCGCGGCGCGGAGCACGTCCCGCCGCGGCCGAGCCAAGGAGGTACCCGCATGTCACACCCCAACCTGGAGATCATCGACCGGTTCTTCGCCGCCTACGGCGACCACGACCTCGAGGCCCTCGGCAAGGTCGTGGCCGAGGACGTGCAGTGGCACTTCCCCGGGCGCAACCCGCTCAGCGGCACCAAGAAGGGCGTCAAGGAGGTCGTCGCCTTCTTCGACGAGATGGGCAAGTACAAGGTGCGCGGCGAACAGTACGTCTCGGGCGTGAACGACGGCGCCGTCATCGAGGGCCAGCGCACCTGGAGCGTGGAGGAGGGCGTCGACTACGAGATGGAGTGGTGCGTCGTCTGGAGGTTCGCCGGCGGCCGGATCGTCTCCGGCACCCACTTCTGCGCCGACCAGTACCGGGCCGACGAGTTCTTCCAGGACCGGGCCGCGGCCCTCGGCTGACGCCGGGCGCCGCCGCTCTCCGCCCCCCCGTCCCTCCGGCCTGGAGCGCGCACATGGACCACCCGACATCCGAACCGGCGACCGCGGAACGGGCCAGCGTGGCCCGCGTCTACGACTACTACCTGGGCGGCGACCACAACTACCCGGTCGACCGGGAGTTCGCCCGCAAGATGATCGAGACCGTGCCCGAGGCGCCGGTGGTGGCCCGGCTGAACCGCGGCTTCCTGGGCCGGGCGGTCCGGTACTGCGCCGAGGCCGGGATCAGGCAGTTCCTCGACATCGGATCGGGCATCCCGACCGTCGGCACCGTCCACGAGATCGCGGAGCGGACGCGGGCGGGCTCCCGGGTGCTGTACGCCGACGTGGACCCGACCGCGGTCGCCTACGGCCGCGACATCCTGGCCGGCCACGACCGGACGGCGATGGTGCGGGGCGACCTGCTCGACCAGGACGGGCTGCTGTCCACGCCCGAGGCCGCCCGGCTGCTCGACTGGAGCGAGCCGATCGCGGTGCTGATGCTCGGCGTCCTGCACTACGTGCCCGACTCCGGCGACCCGCTGGGCCTGGTCGCGCGCTACCGCGACATCATGGCCCCGGGCAGCCGCCTGGTCCTGTCGCACGGGACCGACGAGGCCATCCCGCAGCACGTCAAATCAATGACCGACCTGTCGCAGGACCGGCAGAGCGCCGCCTACATGCGGACCCGCCAGGAGGTCGCGGGCTTCCTCGCGGGGTTCGAGACGGTCGACCCGGGCGTGGTCTTCCTGCCGCAGTGGCGCCCCGAGCCGGGCGACGAGCCGGGCATGCCGAAGGCGCGGGTCATGGCCTACGCCGCGGTCGGCCGCAAACCCTGACGGCGGCCCGGGCCGGGGCACCACGCGGTGCCCCGGCCCGGGCCCGCCAGATCGGGCGCACACCGGACCAGGCTCACCAGACCGTGGGCGGTCCGGCCGCCTGTGGCGGTCACTCCGGCTTGTCTCCGCTGACCAGGAGGATCTCGCCGGTGGGGCGGACAGGGCCGTCCGGGAACGCCTTGGCGAAGGTCCGCTCGGCGTCCTCATCGATCGCCCGCCGCGTCTCGTCCGGCAGCGACGACAGCAACTGGATGAAGGGCCCGGCCGTCTCGGTGAACAGTGCCCACGCGGCGGCCGGATCCGGGGCCTCGAAGATGGGCGCCTCGAACACCTCGGTGCGCACGCCGGTGAAGCCCGCGCCGGTGAGGAGGCCGGCGAGGTCCGCCGGCGACGACAGCGCCACGGGCCCGTCGCCGTCGTCCCCGCCGGTGGGCAGCGGTACGTGCCGGGACACGATTCCGTTGGTGAGCTGGAACGGCATGCAGCGCTCGGCGGAGCCGAGCGTCATCGCGACGAAGCGGCCACCGGGCCGCAGCGCGGCCAGCACCGCGTGCACGGCGCCCCGCCTGTCGGGCATGTACTGGAGCCCGGCCCGGCAGGTCGCGACGTCGAAGCCGCCCGCGGGGACGCCCAGCTCATGCTCGCCGGGGATCGTGCGGAACTCGACGTTGGCCGCGCCGAGTTCGGCCGCCAGCGTGCGCGCCTCCGCCACCATCGGCCCGCTGAGGTCCAGGCCGAGGACGCGGCCCTCGGGCCCGACCAGCCGGGCGAGGTCGAAGGCCGGGTTGCCGACCCCGCAGGCCAGGTCCAGTACGCGCTGACCGGCCCGGGGTGCGGCCAGGCGCAGCATCCGCTCGGTGATCTCCCGGCCGGGCTCGGTGAAGCTGGTGCGGTGGCGCCGCCAGGCCGAGGCGCACAGCGCCCACTCCACCCGCTGCCGCTCACGTGCCGCCTCCATGGTCATCCGGCCTGCCTCCTCGTTCGGGACGGGTTGCTCGATCCCTGCAATGCTAGACATTTTTCAAGTGAATGGATAATGTTCGGATGTCGTGATCCGACGGCCGGGCCGAGCGCGGAGACGGAGGCCCAGACCGGGCGACTGACAGGAGTTCCACGGTGGACACCCTTCACGATCAGGCCATCCCGGACGACCAGGCCGAGCTCGTCTTCTTCCGGATCCTCCAGAATCCGGTGGACGAGGATCCGGCGGAGCATTATCGCTGGCTGCACGAGAACGCTCCAGTTTTCTGTACCGAGACCGGCATGGTGGTGCTGTCGCGCTACGCCGACGTCGACGCCGCCCTGCGCGACCGGCGGCTCGGCCGCGGCGAGGAGTCGGTGCAGCACCTCACGAACCTCCCCCCGGACCTCCTCGAACCGGTGATGGCCCGCTGGAAGCGGACCATGGTGTTCGCCAACCCGCCGCTGCACACCCGGATGCGCCGTCCGATCGCGTCCGCCTTCACGCCCTACCACGTGGAGCAGCTCAGGAAGACCGTCCGCGACACCGCCCGGCGGCTGCTCGAAGGGCTCGCCGACCGGCCGGGGGGCGATTTCGTCCGGACGGTCGCCTCCCCCCTCGGCTCGGCGGTGGTCGGCGACATGCTCGGCGTCCCCGAGCGGGACCGGGCCGAGCTCGCCCGGCTGTCGCCCGAGTCGATGAAGGTCTTCGACCCGCTCACCGCGACGGACGACCTGCCGGCCGCCGCCGCGGCCGAGATCCGCATGGCCGACTACTTCGCCGAACTGCTGGCCGAGCGGCGCCGCGAGCCCCGCGACGACATGCTCACCCGGCTCGCCGCGGCAGCGAGCGACGGGACGCTCGAAGAGGTCGAGGTGGTGGCGGCGTCCGCCAACCTGATGAACGCCGGCAGCGACACCGCCGTGAACCTCATGAGCAACTCCATGGCCATCCTCCTGTCGCATCCCGACCAGCTCGCGCTGCTGCGCGAGGATCCGGGGCGCATCCCGCGCGCGGTGGAGGAGCTCGCGCGCCTCGATCCGCCGCTGAACCTCAATCCGCGCACGGCGCTGACCCCCTGCACGGTGGCCGGCGTCGAGCTCACCGCCGGGCAGATCGTGATCGGGATCCAGGGCGCGGCCAACCGCGACCCGGAGCGCTTCACCGATCCCGACCGCGTCGACGTGACCCGCGACGAGGGCCCCTCGCTGTCGTTCGGCGGGGGCGTCCACTTCTGCCTCGGGGCGCACCTCGGCCGGCTCGTCCTCGCCGAGCTGCTGGCCTGCCTGGTGACCGACTTCTCCGCGGTGGAGCCGGCCGGGCCGGCGCGGCGGCGGCCCGGCCACAACCTGCGCGGGCTCAGCCACCTGCCGGTGAACCTCCGCCGCTAGCGCACCGAGACCGGGACGCCGGCGCGCCGAGGCCGGGGGACGGTCCAGAAGGGCGAACGATGCGTGTGCTTTTCCTGTCCACCCCGCTGGCGAGCCACCTGTACCCGATGGTCCCGCTCGCGTGGGCGCTGCGCGCGGCGGGGCACGACGTGCTCGTCGGGACGACCGGGCCCGCGCTCCAGGTGGCCGGCGCCGGCCTGCACGTGATCGACTTCGACCCGCGCCGGGAGTGCGCGTCGGTGGCGCAGATCAACGCGGGCCGGCCCGACCTGGTGACCGCGCGCGCGACGCGGGTGGCCGACGGGCGCCCCCTGCTGGTCGAGGCGACCCGCCGCTACGCCGACCAGATGATCGCGACCGCGAAGCTGTGCCGGCCCGACCTCGTCGTGCACTCCCAGTTGCAGGGCGGCGGGCCGCTCGCCGCCGCGAGCCTGGGCGTGCCCGCCGTCGAGCACGGCTCCAGCCTGCTGCGCACCGACGACTTCTACGACCGCCTGCCCGAGCTGATCCCGGAGACGTTCGCCGCGCACGCGCTGGACGGCCTGCCGCGGCGCGCGGCGCTCGACGTCGCGCCGCCGAGCATGGTCGCCGAGCAGCCCGGCGCGTGGCCGATGCGGCACATCCCCTACAACGGGGGCGGGCGGCTCCCCGAGGAGCTCGCCGGCCGGCCGCCGGGGCGCCGGATCGCGGTCACGATCGGCACGTCCATCATGGCCCCCAACATGGCGCCGCTCCTGGCCCGCGTCTTCGAGGTCGCCGGCGACGTCGACGCCGAGTTCGTGGTGCTGCTCAGCGGCGTCGCCGGCGATGCCGAGCACGACGCGAAGGTGCCGCCGAACGTCCGGATCATCCGCGACTGGGTGCCGCTGCGCCCGCTCCTGGACGGCTGCGCGGGGATCGTCCACCACGGCGGGGCCGGTTCCACCCTGGCCGCGCTCGACGCCGGAGTCCCCCAGCTCGTGGTGCCCTCGGGGGCGCCCAACTTCCTCCAGTCCGACTCGGTGCGCGAGCGCGGCGTGGGGCGCACCGCCGAGGTCGGAGAGCTGGACGCGGCCCTGGTCGAGGGGGTCCTGGACGACGCCGGGATCCGCGCGGCGGTGGCCGAGGTCCGGGCGGAGATGGCCGCGCTGCCGTCCCCGGTCCAGATGGTGCCCCGGCTCGCCGAACTCGCCGCCTGAGGCGGCGCCGTGCAGGAGCGGGCGGACGTGCGGCCGGGCGGGGCGCTGGCGGGCAGCACCGCCGCGGCGCTCACCGACGTCTCGATCTTCCGTGCGGCGGCCGGGGTCCGGCACCGCGTCGGCGTCGAGATCGCGGGCTGCCGGTATCCGATCTCCCCGGTGTCGGCCGGATTCCTGTCCCTGCACGCGGACCTGTTCCCCGCCGCCCACGACGTCGCCACCGACGCGCTCGGCATGGGGCGGCCGGTGGTCCTTTCGGGCGATGGTGCCGAGGCGGCGGCGCGGCTGACCGCGGCGGTCGGCGGCAGCAGGTGGATCCGCGCGCACGGCCCGGAGGAGGTGCACTTCGTGGTGCCGGCCCGGTTCGTCCGCGACCGGGCCGCGGCGCTCGGCCGCCGCCTGCCGCGCCGCCCGCCCCGGCCGGACGCGCCGCACCAGCACCTCACCGCCGTCGGGGTCGGGCCCCGCCCGCTCGGGACGCAGGCCGAGATCCTCGGCGTGCTCGACCGGGCGGAGGCCGTCGTCGCGACCGACTGGACCTACGCGAACACGCTCCCACGGCTCCTCGGCGCGCCGCTGCCGAGGGGGCCCGGCCGCCATGTCGTGCCGTACGACATCACCGACTACGACGCGACGATCAGCGGGGTCGACGACGTCCTGACCGCGTTGCAGGGCTCCGGGGTGCGCGAGGTGGCGCTCCTGGTCGAGGGGAACCCCGACACCTACGACGTGCTCGACGGCGTCCGCCTCGACCGGCGCCGGCTGCACGTGGTGCCCGGCGTTCCGATCGCGCTGGTCGCGGCCGCGGAGTTCGGCGCGCGCCTGACGCCGAGCCCGTTCGCCTCGCAGCTGGCCTACCTGTCGGGGCTGCCACTGCGGCACGAGCAGACGCCGGCCGAGCTGCGCGTGGAGCTGGGCCGCTACCTCGCGGCCGGGGTGTCCTGCGTCCTGGTCGAGATGACGTTCGGCGATCTCGGTCTCGCGGTCCAGGCGGCGCGCGCGGCCGGCCCGCCCAAGGTCCTCGCGCTGCTCACCGACCGCTATTCGCCGGACGCCCGCGAGATGGTGGCGAGCGCCGCCTCCCCGGACCAGACGCGGGCGCTGCTGGAGCAGGCGAAGGGGACGCTCAGCACTCTGCTGATCTTCGACGCCCCGGCCGGCGGCGGCGGGGGCGGGTGAGCCCGTGACCGCCCCCGGCGCGGTCCCGCTGGCCGAGGTGGTGGCGCTGCTCGACGCGGCCCGTCCGGGCGGGCGGGCGGACGGCGGCGCCCCGGCCGGGCTGGTGTGCGGGGACCCCGGCTCCGGCGCGGCCGTCCGCCGGGTGCTGTTCGTCGTCGACGTCGTGGCCGGCACGGTCGCGGAGGCGGTCCGCGCCGGCGCGGACCTGCTGGTGGCCCACCGCGCGCCGTACGCGCGCGGCATGGGCGCCCCGTCCGGTGCGGGACTCGACGGCCGGCTGCTCTACCGGCTGGCGCGCTCCGGCGTGCCGCTCTACATCGCCGGCCCCGACGGCGAGGGCGGCCGCGATGCCGGGGCCGTTTCGGACGCCCTCGCCCGGCGGCTCGGCCTGCGGGACGTCCGGCCGCTGGTGCCGGTGCGCGAGCGGCTGGACCAGGTGGTCGCGTTCGTGCCGGGCGCGGACGCCGGCAAGGTGATCGACGCGCTGTCCGGAGCGGGCGCGGGCGTCGTCGGCGACTACAGCCGGTGCGTGTGGACGACCGAGGGCACCGGCTCGTTCCTGCCCGGGGCCGGGGCCAGGCCCGCGGTCGGCTCGGTGGGGCGGATCACCGAGGAGCCGGAGACCCGGGTGGAGATGGTCGCGCCGCGCTCGCTGCGCGACGCCGTCACGGCTGCGCTGCACGCTGCACACCCCTACGAGGAGCCGGCCTACTACCTCTACGAGCTGGCGGGGACGCTGAGCGACCGGGGCCGCGGGCGCCTCGGCGAGCTGCCCGAGCCCGCCACGCTGAGCGAGTTCGCCGCGCGCGTAGCGGCCCGGCTCCCGGCGATGCCCGCGGGCGTGCGCGCGGCGGGCGCCCCCGGCCGGACGATCCGCACCGTCGCCGTGCACGGCGGCGACGGCGAGGGTCTTCTCGCCGACGCGGAGCGTTCCGGAGCGGACGCCTTCGTGACCGGCGAGCTGCGCCGGGACCCGGCGGCGGACTGCCTGGCCGCCGGGGGCCCGGCGCTGGTCGTCGCGGGGCATTGGGCGACTCTGCGGCCCTGGCTGGACGTGGCCGCGGCCCGGCTCGGGCGCGATCTCGCGGACGCCGGGCGGCCCCCGGTGGCGGCCCTGGTCTCGGACCTGGTCACCGACCCCTGGACGGTGTTCGGGTCAGGCGGGGCGCGCGATGGTGAGCAGGTAGGGCATCTCGATCGTGAGTGAGCCGGTGCCGTCCTTGCTCTGGGCGGCCAGCATCTCGGTGAGCGCGGCGTACGCCTCCGGCCAGCGCCCGCTCTCCTTGAGTGCGGAGACCGCGCCGGTCAGCGGGCCGCACCGAGTGGTGATCATCGTCGCGGCGTCCTCGGCCGACTCCCACTTGACGTCGATCGACCGTTCGAGCAGCGACAGCTCGACCGGCAGGTCGGCGAAGAACGCCGGGACCTTCTCGGGCCTGGCCCAGTCGGCGGGGTCGTGAGCGGGCGCGGACCCACCGTCCGGTTGGGGAAGGAACCGCGAGACGACGTCGCCGACCTTGGAGAATCCGGCCTCCGGCGACCACGCGGTCGACGCGACGGCTCCGCCGGGACGGCACACCCGCAGCAGTTCGGCGGCCATGAGGGCGGGTTCGGGCGCGCCCATCGCCCCGAACGTCGAGAGCACCCGGTCGAACGATCCGTCCGGGTAGACGAGGTTGCGCATGTCGCCCTCGCCCCACTCGATGTTCAGGCCGCGGGTCTCGGACCGTTCGCGGGCCGAACGCAGCAGCTCGGGCGTGATGTCCTGGCCCGCCACGCGGGCGGCGCCCGCCTCGGCCGCGGCGATGGCGGTGTTCCCGGTGCCGGTCGCCACGTCGAGCACGTGCAGCCCGTCCACGCCGATCTCGTCGACCAGGGCGCGGCCGACCTCGGCGAAAAGGTCGCCGAAGGTCACATAGTCGCCTGCCGCCCACATCTTGCGCATGGCTTCTGTCTGCTCCACGACTACTCCTTACGGAAGCGAATGTGCATGGGCCCCATCGGGGCCCGCCACGCTACCAGAGAGCCCCGTCCGGGCCGGCTCACGCGGACCATTCGGGCGGGCCGGGCCCGGCCATCTCCAGCAATACCCCAGCAACCGAACATAATTCGCAGATCAGCCACCCGCCATGGGCGGGACAATGGTGATGACGTTTCCGGCGCCGACCGTTGTCGAGGACCGGTCGCCACGCGGGACGGCGGTGTCATCGAGGTAGACGTTGAAGTAGGTGCGCGGCTCGCCGTCGGGGTCCAGCAGCCGGCGCCGGTAATGCGGGTGGTCGTCCGCGAATCGCTTGATGACCTCGTGCAGCGGCCCTTCACCGCCGTCGAACTCGCTCTGCCCGCGGTGCGACCATCCGGCCGGTAGGACGATTCTCGCCATCTCAACCTCCCGCGCCCGGTCCGCGTCCGGCCTAGGCGTCGCGCGCGCAGCGGAAGCCGAGCGCGAAATTGGACCACCCGCCGGGATCGCCGTGCATGCGCTCGCTACAGCGGACCTGATAGCGAAAATTCATCCACGACCCGCCGCGGATCACCCGGTAGAAGCCCATGACCTTGCGCACGACGGGATCGCACGCGGCGACCTCGCCGTAGAGGTGGGAGAGCGTGGCGGTCCATTCGTAGACGTTCCCTGCCATGTCACTGCATCCGAAGACGCTGTCGCCGCCCGGGGAGAAGGACCCGACGGGCGTGGTCTGTGGCAACGGACCACTGCGCCGGTGAACCGAGTGCCACCATTCGCGCCAGGCGTCGAGCGAGCCCAGCGGACCGGCGTGGAGTTCGGCCGTGTTCGCCTCGTGCGTCCCCTCGGAGGGCTGCCATTGGTCCCCCCAGGGCCAGACCTTGAAATGAGCGCCTCTGGCGGCGAATTCCCATTCGGTCTCGGTCGGCAGCCGTTTTCCCGACCATCGCGCATAGGAGTTCGCGTCGTTCCAGGAGATGTGCACGACGGGGTGGTTCTCGTAGTCGCGGATCTCGCCGCGGACCTCACCGCCGTGTCCGCCGGGACGTTTCCAGCAGGAGCCTTCCCGTTCCTCCCAGTACTGGTCGCCGTACACCATGCCGTAGCCGGCCCGTTCAGCGTCGGTGACATAGTCGGTGCCGTGCGCGAACTGCCGGAACTCACCCACGGTGACCGGATGGCGGTCCATCCAGTAGGGCTGGACCGAGGCGCGGAACTGCGGGGTCTCGTCGGCGAACCATTCACCGGGGAGCGGCTGCCCCTGATCTTCGAGCCAGTCGCCCATCCACGGCGGGGCGCCCTGGAGGAACGTCCCGCCCGGAACATAGATCATCTTCGCCATCGGAACTGAATTTCGCTATATGTTACATTAGCAACTTCCCGAGGTGGGGGGACGCCATGACCGGATCGCCGCGCGCCGCCGAGGCGGGCGCCGACGTCTTCGAAGGCCGCGTGGACGCCTGGGACACGTGGCGGGCCGCGCCGTGGAACCGGCTGCGCTACCGGCTGGTCGAGCAGACCCTCGACCGGGGGTTCGGCCGGGCCGGTGCCGGCTGCCGGGTGCTCGACGTCGGCGGCGGCGACGGGGGCGACGGCCTGGGGCTCGCCGAGCGGGGGCACCGGGTCACGATCCTCGACCATTCGCCGGCCCTGCTCGACCGCGCGGCGGCGCGGGCCGAGGCGGCGGGCCTGGCGGGCCGGGTCCGGACCGTGCGCGCGGACCTTGACACCATGCCCGCCCTCGATCTCACCGGGCCCGGGGGCGAGGCGCCCGGCGGGTTCGACCTGGTCCTGTGCCACAACGTGCTGCACTACCGGGCCGACGTCGCGGGCACGATCGGCCTCCTGGTGCGGATGGTCGGGCCCGGCGGCACGCTGTCGGTCATGGCCCCGAACCCGGCGATGGACGTCCTGTCCAGGGCCGTCCGGCTGGCCGACCCGGCGGGCGCCCTCACGCTCATCGATGCCCCGACCCTGCGGTCGGAGACCTTCGAGCACGACATGTGGCGGCTGGAGCCGGGGTCCGTCGAGGCCGCGCTGGCCTCCGCCGGATGCCCGGTCCGCCACCGGTACGGGATCCGCTGCGTCATGGACCTCATCACCGATGACGCCCGCAAGGCCGATCCGGCGTTCTCGGCCGCGGTCGAACGGCTCGAGCTGGAGCTGTGCGACCGGGAGCCCTACGTGCGGACGGCCCGGTTCTGGCAGCTCCTCGCCGTCCGCGACGGCGGGCCCGGCGCCGTCCCGCCGGGTCCGCCGGTCACCTGACATCGGCGTCGGCGACGGCGAACAGCACCCCGTGCGGGCGGGCGTGGCCCCAGGAGCCGTGCGGCCACTGCTGCCGGTCGAAGTCCAGGCACGGCGTGCCGTTGTTCTCGTCGCGGAACGACAGGTCGAGCGAGAGCCCGCGGGCGGGGTCGAAGTCGGTCATGCAGATCTTGTGGTCGCCGTCGATGCCGGCCTGCGCGACGAAGTAGTCGCTGGTGACGATGCGGCGGATCTGGTCGGTCTCGCGGTAGTAGCCGTCCGGGCCGGGCCGGAAGTTGTCCATCGCGCCCCAGTGCGGGCCGATCCCGACGCGTCCCTGCGGGCCGCCGATCCCGCCCTTGATCTGCTGGGCGTCGAGCAGCGCCGGGCAGTCGGGTTCGCTGCCACCGCGCGTGATCTCCCCGAGCCGGTCGATGCTGCACCGGGGATCCTTGCCGGAGCGCAGCAGCTTCCGCACGTCCAGGACGAACACCATGCCGCTGTTCTGCTTCAGCGGGACGCGCGGGTCGGAGCCCATGACGGCCTGGAACAGGTAGCGGTCGTCGGGGGTGATCTGGAGCCAGCTGCTCCCGGCGTTGGACCCGGTGAGCGGCGGGTCCAGGCCGAGTCGCCGGTAGGCGGCGGTGCTGTCGAAGATCTCGCGCCACTTGGGCGCCCGCGCGGTGATGTCGGGGGTGTAGAACACCGCTCCGCCGGCCATGGTCGAGGCGAACGCGCCGCGATGCGCCGGCAGTTGGGTCACCGACGTCTCCATGACCATGCGGTCCTCGTCGAACGCCGGGAGCTTGTCGACGCGGGGACCGGTGGGCAGGTGCGAGACCGACAGCAGCCGGGGACGGGCCCGGTCGGCGATGTCGAAGATCCGCACGGTGTTGCGCAGCAGGGTGGGGTCGGTCAGCTTGGTGTCGGGGTCCAGATAGTTGCGGACCTCGGCGAAATCGCTCATCACCAGCCGGTTCAGGTCCTCGCGCGCCTGGATCCCGTGCGGGTTGGCGCAGCTGGCCTTCGGCAGCGCCGGAGCGTTGTGGCACTTGGCGGGGTCCTCGGCCGCCGCGATCGCGGCCGGCGTCTCGCTCACGGTCCTTCCGTCGGTGCCGATCCGCACCAGCTCGCCCGGGGAGCCGGCGAAGCCGTTGCCCTCGCGGGTCTCGCCGTTGGTGTAGCGGCACGGCCCGGACACGTCCGGGCCGCCCAGGTACGACCCGTACGCCGACCCGTCTTTGGTGGTCCAGAAGGCGTCGGGCACCGAGCCGCACGGCGTGTCGCGCGACAGGTTGATCCCGGTCAGCTTCAGCTCGGGCAGCTTGGCGACGTCGAACACGTAGGTGGTGTCGGTGAACATCGTGCCCGCGAAGACGCGGTTCCCCTTGTGCCAGACGTACTGCATGTGGTGCGGCTCGCCCTTGACCAGCGGGCCGAGCGTCACCGTGTTGACCACCCGCCCGTACGTCCGGGAGCCCTTCGTCGCGTCGATCACCGCCATGAAGTCGGGCGGGGTCTGGCCGGTGGTCGCGGCGGGCGACGCGCCGTGCCGGTGGGACGGGGCGGACTCGATGCCGCCCGCCGTCTCCGCCCCGGTCCATGCGAGCAGCCACTCCCGGCGGTGCGCGCCCGTGCCGGGGTCGGCGGTGACCAGGTGGTTGGTCGCCGTGTAGGTCTTGCCGTCCGATCCCTTCACACTCGTCGGGACGACCCGCACCGGTGAGGACGCGGCGGAGCGGCGGGCGGCGGCGGTCAGCGGGCCGATCAGGGCGATCAGGACGGCGACGGCGACCAGGGCCGTCGCGGGGCGCCGATGCGGTGACGTGAGCGCGGGCACGGGGACCTCCTCGAACACGCGGCGATAGTTCGTTTAGAAACATATAGTTATTCGTCAAAGGTGACAAGACTCTAGAACCACCCTCAACGCGCTGATCTTCCGATCTATCGCCGGACGATCGAGCGAGATACTACATAATCAAGAAGTTCGTTCATTTCGGGGGGCGCGTTCAGCGCACGCGGTCGAGGCCGTATCGCGCGTCCGCCCGCCGGTAGGTGTCGAGGCTGCTGCCGACGTCCGTCCACCACCCGGTCACCTCGGTGCAGGCGAGCCGGCCCCTCCGGGCGTACACGCGGTTCAGGTCCCAGATCTCCGTCTCTCCGCGCGCCGAGGGACGCAGGGCGCGGATCTCGTCGAACACGTCGCGGTGGTAGAGGTAGCAGCCGAGGTCCATCAGGCCGGGCCCATGCCTGGCGGGGTCCTTGTCGGGGATGCCGGTCACCCTGGCGCCGGACGTCAGCAGCGGCGTGTAGCCGGCCGTGTCGGGGGTCCGCGTGGCGAGGATCCGCGCCCCGCCGCGCTGCGCCGCGAAGTCGGCCACCGCGGGTGCGAGCGACGGCTCGATGAGCACGTCGCCGCAGGCGACCAGGAACTTGTCGGTGCGCAGATGCCGCTCGGCCTGGGCGATCGCCGACGGCATCCCCCGCCCGTCCGGCGGCTGCCAGACGTAGGCGAGGCTGCGCAGCCCGAACCGCCGGCCGTCGCGGAGCGCGTCCAGGAACCCGCCGGCGTGGCGCTCGTCGATGACCACCAGCACGTCGGCCACGCCGGCCCGCGCGAGCTGGGCGGTCACCCGCGCCACCAGGGGCTCGCCGCCGATGGGCAGGAGCTGCTTGCTGGTCCGGTCGGTGAGGGGGGCCAGCCGCGTTCCGTTGCCTCCGGCGAGGATCACGCCCGTCACCGGTCCGCCCGGCGGATGCCCGGCGTCCACCGGGCCGGTGCCCATCGGACCGCCGCTCATCGGGACGATGGCCGTCCGGACGGCGCTCCTCCGGACGGGGCGACGGCCCGCAGGCACAGTGCGGTGGACGGCAGGGACAGCCCCCCGTCCGCCGACCGGAAGCGCTCGGCGGCGGTCCCGACGGCCCCCCAGGTGGCCGGGTCGTCCTCGGACCCGAACCGCTCCCCCACCCTGCGGATCAGCGCCCGGGGCGTCACGGCCCTGGTGAAGTCGACCCACTCCCGGGTCGAGCCGAACCGGAACGGCACCGTGAACTCCTCCACCGACACACCGGTGAACCCCGCGCCCGCCAGGACGCGGGCGAGCCGTCCGGGGTCGGACATGCTGAACGGTCCGGGCTGCCCGGCGGGCGGCGGCGGCAGCTCCAGCCGCTCGCCGAGCACCGAGTAGCCGAGCGACATCATCGGCACGGCCTGCGGCGGGCCCCAGACCGCGGCGGCGAGGACGCCGCCCGGCGCCAGCAGGCCCGCCAGGCTCCGGAACAGCGCGGCGTGGTCGACGGCGAACATCAGCCCCCAGCGGCTGAGCACCACGTCGAACGAGCCCGGCGCGAGGCCCGGTTCCAGGTCGAGCGACTCCAGGTCGCCCGCCGCGAACTTGACGTTGCCGAGCTCTCCGGCCCGCCGCCGCGCGATCTCGAGCATCGCCGGGGAGATGTCGGTGCCGAGGACGCGGCCCGCGGGCCCGACCATCCGGGCCGCGGCCAGCGCCGGTTCGCCGAGGCCGGTGGCGACGTCCAGGACCCGGTGCCCGCGCCGCACGCCGCCGAGGGCCAGCAGCCGCCCGGTCACCGCCGCCGCGCCCCGTTCGAACGTCTCCAGCGACGCCTCCCAGCCCGGGCCGATGCCGTCCCAGGTGGTGCGCTGCTCCCGCTTCACGGTCCGCGGGTCGAGGGGTGCGGCCTGCATCGGCGTCCTCCTAGACGTTGTCACCCGCCCACCCGCGCCGCCCCGTTCCGGGCCGCCGCGAGATGGGCCGGGGTGGTGCCGCAGCAGCCGCCGAGGATGTCCGGCGCGTACTCCTCGCCCCACCGGGCGAGGAGGTCGGCGAACTCGGCGGGCTCCAGCGCGGCCGGCAGGTGGCGGTCCAGGTGCGTGCGGGCCCACGTCCCCTGGCGGTCCTCGATGTTGGGGTAGGCGCCGATGGGCCCCGAGAGCGCCTCGCGCAGCAGCCGGAGAGCGGTCTCGGTGGCCTCCGGCCCGGCGCAGTTGACCAGGACGGCCTCGGCGCCGTCGCGCTCGGCCGCCTTCGCCGCGTCCACCAGCGGCTCGCCCGACAGCAGCAGGCCGTCGGCGCCGATGACGAACGAGACCCAGGCCCGTCCACCGGCGGCCTGGACCTGCTCGAGCGCGATCGCGGCCTCGCGCGCGGTGTTCATCGTCTCGACCAGGACGAGGTCGGCGCCCGACCGCATCAGCTCGGTCGCCAGCCACCCGTGCTCGGCGCGCAACTCCTCGTCGGACGGCACCAGGTCGGGCCGGTAGCAGTCCTCGACCGGCGCCATGGAACCGGCGATCCGCGCCCGTTCCGCACCGCGCGCCGACCGTGCCACCCCGACCGCCGCGTGCACCATCCAGGCCAGGCCGGCGTCCTCGAGCCCGACGCGGCGCAGGGCCCGCAGGTTGCACCGGAAGGTGTTCGCGGTGATCACCTGGGCGCCCGCGCCGAGGTACCCCTCGTGCACCTCGCGCAGCCGGGTGCGCCGCGCCTCGCCGTTGAGCGCCAGCGTCGTCCACCAGGGCGCCCGCACCGCCAGCCCGGCGCGCTGGAGCTCGCTCCCGGTCGCACCGTCCAGCCAGGTGGTCGTCTTGCCGTTCCGGTCATCGCCCATCGGTCATCGCTCCTCACCCGGCCGCAACGCGGCCACCAGATCCGTCACCAGGTCCTCGGGGTCCTCGATCCCGGCCGAGACGCGGACGAGGCCGTCGGTGATCCCGAGCGCCAGCCGGTCCTCCCGGGGCAGGGGGGCATGCGTCATCAGCGCCGGGCACTCGATCAGGGACCGGACGCCGCCGAGACTGACCGCGCACGCAAACAGCCCGGCCCGGTCCATCAGCTTCTCCGGGTCGCCCGCGTACTCGAAGCTGACGATCGAGCCGGGCGCCGACATCTGGCGTGCCGCCAGCTCGTGCTGGGGATGCCCGGCGAGCCCCGGGTAGTGCACCGCCGTGACGTGCGGCGAAGCGCACAGCGCCGCGGCGATCGCCGCGGCGTTGGCGGTCTGCCGGGCGGTGCGCAGCGAGAGCGTCTTCAGGCCGCGGTGCACCAGGAAGCAGTCGAACGGGCCCGGCACGTTGCCCGTGGCGGTGCGGTGGAAGCGGAACGCTCGGTGCAGGTCGGGGTCGTCGTAGACCAGCGCGCCGCCCAGCACGTCGGAGTGGCCGGCGATGGACTTGGTCGTGCTGTAGAGGGTGATGTCGGCCCCGAGGCGCAGCGGCTGCTGGAGGGCGGGGCCCGCGAAGGTGTTGTCGACCAGCACCAGGGCGTCGTGCGCCCGCGCCCGCCGGCCCACCTCGGCCAGGTCGGCGATCTTCAGCAGCGGGTTGGTGGGCGTCTCGGCCCACACCATCGCCACGTCGTCGCCGAACGCGGCGTCCAGCGCGTCCGGATCGCTGAGATCGACGTGGTCGACCGCGATGCCGAACCGGCCCAGCAGGGAGAACAGCGCGTGGGTGCCACCGTAGAGATCGTCCGAGGCGATCAGCCGGGAGCCGGGGTCGAGCAGCGACAGGGCCGTCGCCCCGGCCGCCTGGCCGGAGGAGAAGGCCGTCGCGTGCCGCGCGTCCTCGAGCCCGGCGAGGCATTCCTCGAGTCCCTCGCGGGTCGGGTTCTCCCCGCGCGCGTAGAAGTAGCGCGGCGGGTCCTGGGCCCGCCGCTCGTAGGTCGCCGCGACGTGGATCGGGGGGACCACGTCGCCCGTGCCGTCCGCTGGTTCCTGGCCGAGCCGCACCAGCCTGGTGTCGAAGCGCATGTCACAGGAACCGCGTGTTCGGGTGCTCGTGCGTCCAGACGCCCGGGCGGACGGTGCGCAGCGCCTCGGCGACCAGGTCGAGCTCGGCGGTGGTGTTGTAGACGCCGAAGGACAGCCGGACGGTGCCGAGCAGCCCCAGATCGTCGAGGAAGGTGCTGGCGCAGTGCACGCCGCTGCGCACCGCGACCCCGTGCCGGTCGAGGTGCCCGCCGACGTCGTAGGGATGGATCCCCTCGACCACCAGGGACACGATGCCGCTCGGCGTCTCCTCCGGGCTGCCGACGACCCTGACCCGGGGGATCTCGCGGAGCGTCCCGACCGCATACTGCACCAGGGCCGCGTCGTGCTCCTGGACGGCGTCCCAGCCGAGGTCGCCCACGTAGCGCAGGGCGGCGGCGAGCCCGACCGCGCCCGCCACGTCCGGCGTGCCCGCCTCCAGCCGCGCCGGCACCGGGACGTAGGAGACCGGCCGGTCGTGGGCGACGCCCTTCACCGTCCCGCCGCCGACCTGGTACGGGGGCAGCTCGGCCAGCAGGTCGCGCCTGCCGTACAGCACGCCGACCCCCGTCGGGCCGTAGACCTTGTGGGCGGAGAAGCAGTAGAAGTCGGCGCCGAGCTCACGGACGTCGACCGGGCGGTGCGGGACCGCCTGCGCCCCGTCCACCACGACCGGGACGCCGGCCCGGTGCGCCGTGGAGATCATCTCGCGGACCGGGTTCACGGTCCCGAGGACGTTGGAGACGTGCGCGACGGCGGCGAGCCGGGTCCGCGGGCCGAGGGCCGCGGTGAAGTCGGCGAGGCCGACCCGGCCCCGGTCGTTCACCGGCACCACCACCAGCCGGGCGCCGGCCTCCTCGCACAGCCGCCGCCAGGGCAGCAGGTTGGAGTTGTGCTCCATGCCGCACACGGCGACCTCGTCGCCCGCGCCGACCAGCCGCCGGCCGAAGGTGTCGGCCAGCAGGTTGATCGCGCCGGTGGTGCCGCCGGTGAAGACCACCTCGTCGGGGTGCTCGGCGCCCAGGGCCCGCTGGACGGACGCGCGGGCCTCCTCGTAGCGGTCGGTCGCGACGTGGCTCAGGGTGTAGAAGCCGCGGCCGATGTTGCCGT
Organism: Actinomadura xylanilytica; assembly: GCF_030283145.1. Classification (GTDB taxonomy): domain Bacteria; phylum Actinomycetota; class Actinomycetes; order Streptosporangiales; family Streptosporangiaceae; genus Spirillospora; species Spirillospora xylanilytica. The sequence continues at coordinate 352,443 of NZ_JASNWE010000005.1, read as the reverse complement.
TGGCGGTGGAGTAGTGGTCGACGATCGCCTCCAGCACCGCGCGCGGCTTCTGCGTCGTCGCCGCGTTGTCCAGGTAGACCAGGGGCGTCCCGTCGAAGCTCGCCCGGAGGATGGGGAAGTCGTCCCGGATCGACGCGGCGAGGCCGGCCGCGCCGCGCCCGGATCCGGCGGGGTCCGGCGCGGCCCGTGCGGGCGTCCCCTCGCACGGGAGAGGTCGCGGCGACCGTTCCGCGGGCGGCCTGACGTGGGTCATCCGGGCTCCTCCTCAAGCTGGAACATGGCGTGGAACGCGTCCAGGAAGTGGTCGGGGTACGTGAAGACCTTCTGCCGGGGGTAAGGACGGCGGGACGGCGGGACGTAGCCGGGCTCCCCGCGGACGGGCAGGCGGCCCGTCCGGGTGAGCAGGTGCGGCCCGAAGAAGAACCAGCAGAGCTGGCCGATCTGCTCGGTGAACAGCACCGGGTGGACGTCGCGCGTGTACAGGTGCATCTGGCAGCGGGTGGCCAGGAACTCGCCCTTCGGGCCGAAGCCGTGCCCGAACATCACATGGCCGAACAGGTCGTGCACCGCGCGGAGAAGGTCGTTGTGCCGGAATTCGACGCCGCCCTCCCGGACTCCCGACGGTTCGCGCAGCGGATGGGCCCCGGTGTCGGACGGCGGGCCGTGCCCGGCGCCGGTCAGGTACACCTGGAGCCTCCGGGTCAGGGCGACGCTGCCGCACAGGTCGCTGGAGTCGCGGTAGGGCTGCCCCTCGCCCCGCCACGGCTCCACCGCGACCCCGGCGTCGGTGGCCGCCTGGTACAGCCGAAGGTTCTGCCGCTTGAGACTCTCGTAGCGGCGCAGCAGGACGGGATCGTCGGCGGAGCCGTCCGCGGCGTCGTAGCAGGCCGCCACCTCGCGGCAGAACTCCTCGTCGAGCCGGACGCGGGCGCGCCCGAGCCGGGCGATGGGGACGCGCCGGGACCGCCGGCCCGGCAGCCATCGGTCGACATGGGCCTGGGCCGCAGATTGCAGGTCGAGTCGTTCCGCGCGTACCTCCGTGCCTGCCTCCCCCACCGCTCCACGCCCCGGCGGACCGTCGGGCATGCTGCCTGTCCACGTCGCCATCTTACGCATTTTACTTAATAATTCTATAGTAAACGATCGATGGGCTCTCTAGAGTCCAGAGGAGAGCCGGAGACCTGCCGCACCGCGCGCGGGGCAGAAGGAGGCGGACGACGATGGCCAGCACGGCACCAGAGACCACGGCGCGACCCGGCGCCCCCGGGTACGGCGGGACGCTGCGGCTGAGGGGCCCCGGCGGGGTCGACCACATCGACACCGCGAGCGCCTACTACGCCACCTCGGCCCAGATCCTGCGGGCACTGTCACGGCACCTGTTCGCCTACCCGGCGCAGGACGACCTGTCCGCGCCCGGCGCCGCGTTCACCCCGGCGCCCGACCTGGCGGCCGAGATCCCGACCGTCGACAACGGCGGGATCAGCGCCGACCTCCGCACCTACACCATCCGGCTCCGCGAGGGCGTGCGCTGGGACTCCGCGCCGCCCCGAGAGGTCACCGCGCACGACGTCGTCCGCGGCTTCAAGCGGCTGCCCAACCCCGTGTCGGGCGCGGGCGCGCTGCCCTACTTCACCAGCACCATCGAGGGCATGCGGGAGTACTGCGACGCCTACCGGGACGCGTTCGCGGGCGCCGAGCCGACGGCCGCGGCCATGGCCGCGTTCCAGAACTCCCACGACATCGCCGGGCTGCGGGCGGTCGACGACCTGACGCTGGAATTCCGGCTCAAGGGGCCGGCCAACGACTTCCTCAACATCCTGGCGACCGGCTTCACCGCCCCCGCGCCGGTCGAGTACGACGCGCACATCCCCGACAGCATGGACTTCCGGCGCCGGACACTGTCCTGCGCCCCCTACCGGCTCGCGCACTACTCCGACGGCGGGATGGAGATCCTGCTCGAGCGCAACCCGGTCTGGCGCCAGGAGACCGACCCGATCCGCGGCCAGTACGTCGAGCGGATCGAGATCAAGGTGACCGACCTGCCCGTCCCCGAGATGGAGCGGCTGATGGACGAGGGCGAGGTCGACCTCGCCTGGTCCTACACCGCGGTGTCCTGGGACCGGCCCAAGCCGGGCCAGGAGGCGCCGCCGCGCAGCTACCCGGGCTTCGCGATCAACCCCTACCTGGTCTTCAACCTGCGCAGCCCGAACTCCGGGCGCGCCACGAGCGACCTGCGGGTGCGCAAGGCGATCGCCTACGCCATCGACAAGGTCGCCATCGGCGAGATCCTCGACGCGCTGGACGCCCCCAACCTGCCACTCCACTCGGTGATCCCGGCCGGCAGCATCGGCCACCGCGAATACAACCCCTACCCCACCACGGGCGACCGGGGCGACCCGGCCAAGGCCCGCGAGCTGCTGGCCGAGGCGGGGTACGGCGACGGCCTGACGCTGATCGCCGCGGTCCGCAAGATCGGCATCCATCTGAAGGTGATGGAGTGCGTCGCGGCGAGCCTGGCCGAGATCGGCGTCACCCTCGACTGGCGGCACTACACCCAGGCCGAGTACTACGGCTCCGCGCTCTCCGACCCCGAGGCGGGACGGGCCGGCGCGTGGGACATCGCCGAGCCGGGCTTCACCCCCGACTGGTTCGGCAACAACGGGCGGGTGATCGTGCAGCCGCTGTTGCAGAGCAACGACGTCCCCGGGACGACGAACTACGGCGGCTACAGCAACCCCGAGGTCGACGCGCTGATCGAGCGGGCGCTCCAGGAGCCCGACCCGGCGCGCGCCGAGGAGCTGTGGCACCAGGTGGACGTGCGCGCGATGGAGGACCTGCCCCTGGTGCCCATCCTGTCGTTCGCCGCGATGACCTCGCGCTATCACGGCAGCCGGGTGCGCAACCCGGTGCACGTGCCGCAGATCGAGTTCTTCGACATCACCAACCTGTGGCTGGACCCCGCCTCCTGACTTCCAGGCACCGGCTCGGCCCGAGGGCCGTGCCAAAGTGCCGGTAAGGCACAAGCCGCCAGGCGAGTGCCTTACCGGCACTGGAGAAGTACTGCCGGGCTCAGCCTCTGGCCGCGCCCGGGTAGTCGTTGCCGGCATACCACTCGCCCCGGCCCTGTCCCATCAGGTCGAGCACCTGCCAGACGGGCGAGAGCAGGTCGATGCCGCGTTCGGGTAGGTCGGAGGAGACGGTGGCCTGCATGGTGTAGCGGTGCCGCACCTCGTCGCCGTCACGGCTGAACACGCTGATGCCGGGGAACTGCGCGCCGCCGGCCCCCTCGGTACCGAGGTCGGCGTTGAACGTCGAGTCGTGGCTGGAGACCAGGCGCAGGCCGTCCCAGCCCCGGCGGCGCCCCCACTCCCGCAGCTTCGGCAGCGGCGCCTTGGCCACGACGGCGAACCCGGCGTGCCGGGCGAGATGGTGGGAGACGCCATGGAACCCGTCCACCCACATCGAGCACATCGGGCACGCCTCCTGCGCCTCCGGCGCATACATGAGGTGGTAGGTCACCAGCGTGTCGTGCCCGTCGAACAGGTCGTGCAGCCGAGGCGCGGCCACAGGCTCGTCCACGGCCAGGTCGCGGGGCCCCTCGGCGAACTTGTAGGGCGGCAGGACCGGCCCGGCCGGCAGCGCGCGGCGGGCCGCCGCCACCCGCTCGGCGTGTTCGAGCAGTTCCTTCTCTGCGGCGAGCAGCTCGAGCCTCGCCTCGACGTAGCCCGGATCGGTGCCGGCGGGCCAAAGCCGCCGTTCCTCCATGCGATCGGCCATCGCAGCCCCCTTCGTCCGCTTCGGAATCGGGCTGCCCAGGCTATAGGAAAATCAACCGTCAGGCTCGGCGACGGCACCGGAAAGACACGTGGCGCGGAACGTCGGGATCGGGACGGCGGGCCGTGGCGGGGGCTCCCGGCGCGGGCCGTCCCTCGGAGAGCTCCTCCAGATGGAAGCCGCAGCAGCGGAGCTCGTAAAGGTAGCCCTCCAGGGTCCGGTGCCAGATCGCGGTCTCCCCCGGGGTGTCGTCGCGACCGCCGTCGGGGGCGGGGCGTTCGCCCTCGCTGAAGTAGCCGCTCACCCCTCCCCCGCCAAGGTCGCCCTTCCCGTCCGGGCTCGCCGTCACGAACGGGTGCGGGACGGAGAACACCAGCCGTCCGCCCGGCACCAGGTGGTGATGGACCGTCTCCAGAAGCCGGGCGAGGTTGCGCACCCGGTGGAACGTCATCCAGGAGATCACCGCGTCGAACGTGCCCAGGTCATGGCCGGACCAGCGGTGCAGATCCTGCGCGCGCGCCTCGCCCGCGGTGCCCGCCAGGGCGTGCCGCGCCGCGTCCAGCGAGCGCTCGCCGACCGCGAGCCCCAGGTAGGCTGCCGCGCCCCGGTCCAGCGCCGAACGCCCGGCCTCCGGGGCGGCGCAGCCGAGGTCGAGCACCCTCAGCCCGCGCGGGTCGCCGAGGAAGGCCAGGAAGACGGCGTGCCCGTCACCCGCCGTCATGCCCGCGCGCCGAACAGGCCGCGGTTGAGGACGGGTTTGGCCTTCTCCTGGAAGTCGATCTCGGGGTCGAGGTCGCGGATCGTCCCCTCGATCACCAGCAGCGACAGCAGCGGGAAGATCAGTTCGGACGCGGCGTGGATCCCGAACCGGCGTTGCAGGTCGAACATCTCGGCGGCGAACGCGATCAGGCTGAAGTCCTTGGCGGGCAGCCCGTGGCTGCGTTCCACCAGATCGGCCATCCGCACCGTGAAGCCCTCAAGGTCGGCGCCGGGGTGCAGGCCCTCCGAGCTCTCGATCACGATCTCGGCGCAGCGGCGGCCCCGGCCGACCGCCATGTTCATGAAGAACTCGGCGAACAGGCGCCGCAGCCGCTCCGAGAGCTGCACGCTGAAGCCCGCGTCGAGCACGACGACCTGGCCGGCGCGGGTGAAGTAGAGGTTCCCCGGGTGCAGGTCGCAGTGCACAAAGCCGGTGACGAACAGCATGTGGTAAACGGCGGTCAGCGCCGACTCCGCGAACCGCCGGCGCATCGCCGGCGGGCACGCCGCGGCGGCGTCGAGGTCGAGGTCCGGGATGAACTCCATCACGATGCAGCGGGGCCGCGACTCCCCCGGATGCACCCGCGGCACCCACACGCGCGGCACCGCGGACAGGGTGTCCCTCAGCCGGGTGAGGCTGTCGGCCTCGCGGGCGAAGTCGAGCTGACCCAGCACCGCGCCGCACATGCTGTCGACCACCTCGGTCACCGGCATGCCGCGGAACGGGCGCAGCCGGGCGGCGACCCGCGCGCCGGCCCGGATGAGCTCCAGGTCCTGCCGCATCACCCGGTCGATCCCGGGGCGGCGCAGCTTGACCGCGACGCGGCGGCCCGAGGGCAGGACGGCGGTGTAGACGCAGGCGACGCTGCCGCTGGCGATCGGCCGCTGGTCGATCTCGGCGAGCGGCACCGCGACCCGGGCGGTGGCGGCCGTTCCGTCCGGCGCGTACGCCTCGGCGAAGCCCGACCTGGTCTGCGCGCGGGTCAGCGGCACCACCGAGTCCTGGAGCACCGAGAGCTCGTCGCACAGGCCGGCGGGCAGCACGTCGCGGCGGGTACCGAGCACCTGGCCCGCCTTCACGAACGTCGGGCCGAGCGCCATCAGCATGCCGGTGCCGCGCCGGTAGAGGTGCCGCCGCCCGGCCGCCCGTCCGCGCACCGCGCTCCTGACCAGGAATCCCGGCAGTGCGAGCGCGACCATCACCAGGGCCGTCGCCAGCACCCGGGCCGCCCGGGCGAACAGCGCGGCGCTCGTGAGGGCGCCCCGCCGCCGGGCGGCCCGCGCCGGAGCGGATACGGCTTCGGTCATGCCGTCCTCCCTCAGTCTCCGGCGATGCCGGGGATCTCGATCGCCCGAAGTTGCAGGGTCGTGTAGTCGCAGTACCAAATCCGGGTGCCGTCCCAGGCGATCCCGGTCGGGTTCCCGGCGACCGAGATCGAGGCGACCTCGGTCCCCCGTTCCAGGTCGATCAGGTTGATGGTGCCGCCCTTGTAGTCGGAGTAGGCGACGAAGCCGTCCGACACGGTGACGCCGGCCACCGCGTGCCGGACCGGGTAGTGCCCGATCAGGCGCAGGTCGTCCGGATCGCGCAGGTCGATCACCCGCAGGTCCTCGTAGCCGAGCCACAGCCCGTGCCGGGTGGCCTCCATGCCGCACAGCACGTTGCCGGGCCGCGGGTTGGGCTTCTCCTCGACTGTCCCGCCGGACTCGGTGTCGATGACGCGCAGGGCGCGGCGCTCGCCGGCCACCTGGACCAGGTCGCCGTCGAGGGTGGTCAGGTCGGTCCGGACCTCCGGGCACGGGATCCGCCGCGCCACCTCGCCGGTGGCGGGGTCCAGCTCCATGATCTGGTTCGACACGGCCTCGGAGAACCACAGGCACTGCCCGGTCCAGGTCAGCCCGCACAGTTTCAGCGCGCGCACGGGGATGTCCCGCACCGAGCCCGCCGCGAACGGCATCGTCATCTCCTCTGTCTGAGGCCGCAGGACAGCCGGTAGTCCAGGACGTTGCGGACGTCCTCGGGAGGCCGCAGCCCGACCCGGAGCAGGTCGCCCGCCGACACGGGGGTGTGCCGCAGCGGCCAGACCCACACCGCCCAGTTGCAACCGGGGTAGGAGGGAAGGTTGGAGAGCGTGACCCCCTTGGCGAGGGTCGCGGAGAAGTAGCCGACGATCGCCTGGAGCCGTCCGGGCCGGGTGACCGTCAGGGTGCGGCTCTCCCGCGCGTGCGGCCGCCGGCCGTCGCCGGACCGGTGGTCGGCGATGGTGACCGGCCTGCTCAGCAGCGTGGGGGGACGCTGGAAGAAGTGGAGCTGCGCGGCGGGGGCGACGCGGTCCTGCACCGCGTCGAGCCGGTGGCCAAGGAAGTCCTCTCCCCACAGTCCCCAGCCCTCGCCGTCGAACTCGATGGCGGCCAGCCGGGTGGCCAGCCGGTGCGGGACGACGCGTCCGCCGGGCGCGAGGTTGGTCTCGGTGAAGGCGCCCAGGACCTCCATCATCTGCTCTTCGGGTCCGAGGTTGCCCATCATCTCCGACACGACGACGTCGGCCTTCTCGGGGAGCCGGACGGTGCGGGCGTCGCCCTGGACGATGGTGAGCCGGCCCTTGAGGTCGTTGGCCTGGGCGATCTCGGCGGCCAGCGCGGCGGTCTCGGGGTCGGCCTCGATCGCGTAGACGTGCCCCGCGCCGTGGCGCAGGGCCAGCATGGACAGGACCAGCAGTCCGGCGCCGACATCGGCCACCACGTCGCCGGCGCCGACGGCGCGTTCCAGCGCCCGGTCGTAGGCGGCCAGGCGCGGGCGGTCGGCGAGCATAGTCTGGTGCATCAACAGGAGCCGTTGGTCCACGCCGTCCTCCAGTTGCGGATCGTCTCTCCCGGGCATCCGGCGGATGCCCGGGAGAGACGATCCGGCGGGTCGGCACTATGTGTTTTTCCATCAGAACCGAACCCGCCGGACACGTCAAGCGTCGTGCACGGTGGTCAGATGTTCACCGCCGCGGTCTCGCCCACGTGCGCGTCCCGCATCATCAGGCGCGCCCCGGTGAGGCGTGCCCGGACGGTGCCGTCCTCGGTGACCAGCGGCGTGTCGGAGCCCGCCATGGCCAGTTCGGTGCCGGTCGCCTCCATGCTCCTGAGCTTGCCCGCCACGTGCACCGGGCTCGCCGCGTACAGGTTGCCCTGCGGTGTGACCAGCTCGAACTCGGCGTCGATGTGCATCTCGCTCGGGTACCTGATGCGGCTGAGACTGTCCTCGGTCCCTTCGCCGAGGGTGCCGCCGGACGGCCGGGGCCAGCTGGCGCGCAGCATCACCCGTCCGCCGAGGGCCTCGTTGGTGCCGACCATCGCCACCCGCGACATCTGGGCGAGCACGCCGGAACCCTCGTGCTTCTCGGGCCCGAACAGCAGGATCTCGGTGCCCGCGGCGTTGCGGTAGTCGCCGGCCAGCTCGATGGTCTCGGTCCGGCCGTTGACCTCGACGTCGATCTGGCCCTCCAGCGAGACCTGCATGATCATGGAGGGGTCGACCAGCATCGACATGCACGGCCCGGCGCTCTCGGCGAAGAACACCGTCGGGGTGAGGCCGACCGGCTCGTTCTCGTCGTTGGCCGGATACCACGCCTCGGGGAGGGTGGTGCCCCGCACCACGTTCGGCGCCTGGACGACGTCGAACGGGCCGTCGCCGCGCGGGCTGCCCAGGTAGGGGCCGGTGAGCGGCTTCTTGTACGGGGGGATGCTGTCGACGACACCGTAGATGTCGATGACGTTGCGGTGCGCCAGCCGCAGGGTGCTGGTCTCCAGGATCCCGAAGCGGCGGATGTAGAACTCGGCCGGGAAGTTCTTGCCCGGGACGATCTGCCGTACGTGACCGGAGTTGGGCAGGAACGGGTTGGACAGGACCTGGATGCGGTCGTCCAGCTCGTAGCTGAACCCCTTGATCCCGACCTCGGGCGCGCTGATCAGCTCGGTCTCCAGCTCGGCGTGGCCCTTCTCGTCCACCCGGTGCTCGAAGCCCGGCATGGGCCACTTGTTCAGCTGGACGAAGCCGGACAGGTTGATCGTCTCGCGCCGGCCGGCGTAGTAGTCGTCACCGAAGACGACCGTGGCCGCCGCCAGGATGTGCGGCCGGATCGGTTTGGGTTCGAGGTTGAGCGACTCGTACGTCTCACGGAGAGGACTCAAGCCAGACACCTCCAAGGGTCTGTTGAGAGCGTCGTGATGGGCCCCGGCCCGCGGCTCCGAGGACAACCCCATGGGAGACTCACTATAGCTTTTTATAGTTACTCGTCAACAGTCCCCGTGACAGATCAGCATCAGCCAGGATCAACAGTGACGCGAGGGGCGGATGTGCTGACGAATGCTAATGATTATTAAAGCGTCTAGCTTCGGAGTCGGACGCCCGCGCCCTGCTCTCCGGCCTTCCGCGGGATTTGCCCGGCGCCGTCCACCGGGCACCCCCGGGGGGCGCGGCCCGCGGGTGAGGGGGGGCGGGCCCTCGTTTTGACAGACGTCGGGCGGGTGGTTGTAATGGTGCCCGTGTCGCGTGACTCCGGCCAAAGAGCAGTGGGCCGGCCGGAGATCGGGCGAGCACCATTCAGCAAGGGACCGTGCCATGAGTTCGAACTCCGCACCGCGCGCCTGATCTGAGCGCCGCACCCCGCGCCTTCTCTTCCTCTTTCGTTTTCTCGTACTCCCTTTCGCATCGCGGCTCTGCCGCGCCTTGTCTGGAGACCCGCACCGTATGCCCATGTCCTTCAACCAAAAGATCATCGAGGAGTTCCGGGCCAATCGGGGAAAGGTCGGCGGCCCCTTCGAGGGCGGCGACCTCCTCCTCCTGACCACCACCGGCGCGAAGTCGGGGGAACAGCGCACCGTTCCACTCGGGCGCGTCCGCGACGGCGACCTGCTGATGGTCGTCGGATCGAACCTCGGTTCGCCCCGGCATCCCGCCTGGTACCACAATCTGCTGGCCCATCCCGTGGTGCGGGTGGAGACCGGCACCGAGGAGTTCGAGGCGATCGCGGTCCCCGCCGAGGGCGCGCGGCGCGACCGGCTGTTCGAGCACGCGGTCGGCGTGGCGCCGGGCTACGCCGCCTACCAGGCGAGCACCTCCCGGACGCTGCCGGTCGTGGTGCTGGAGCGCCCCGAGAGCGGGGCCCCCCGCGAGATCGCCACCCTCGCCGACAAGATCATGGAGGCGCACGCCCACCTGCGCTCGCAACTGCGGCACATACGCTCCGAGACCGAGGCCCATTTCGCCGCCCGCGCGGCGCACCAGGGGCCCGGCGAACCGCCGGCGCCCGGTCTGGGATTGCAGATCCGGCAGCACTGCCTGGCCTTCTGCGACGCCCTGGAATTCCATCACAGGGGCGAGGACGCACATATCTTCCCCGCCCTCGGCGCCCATCATCCGCAGCTGCGCGGCGCCCTCGAGCAGATCCGCGAGGAACATCGGGAGGTCGCGCGCATCAAGGACGGACTCCAGGCGTTGCTGGCCGATATCGGGAGCGCGGACCCCGGGCGCTTCCGCACCGAGCTGGAGCGCATGGCGCAAGAGCTGACGGCGCATCTCGACTACGAGGAGGAGTCGCTTCTCCCGGTGCTGGCCGAGATCCCCTTCCCGCCGGCCGCTCCGGCCCCGCCGCTCGCCGGCCGGGGCCGCGACACCGCGGGCTAGAGTCGATGATCAGGTTCGGACTTCACTTCGGGAGCGTCGCCGCATGCGGGTCAAGGACTTCGATCATCTGGTGCTCAACGTTCAGGACGTCGAGCGCGCGCTGGCCTTCTACTGCGGGCCGCTCGGCCTGGAGCCGGTCCGGGTTGAGGAGTGGCGGGCCGGCAGGGTCCCGTTCCCGTCGGTCCGGGTCAGCCCGAGCATGATCATCGATCTCCTCGACCGTCCCCGGGGCGAGTCCAATGTGGACCACATCTGCCTGGTCGTCGAGCCGCTGGACTGGCAGGAAGTGATCGACGGGGGCGCGTTCACCGTGCTGGAGGGCCCGGTCGGCCGCTACGGCGCCCGGGGCGAGGCGCAGTCGATCTATGTGCGGGACCCGGAGGGCAACACCGTCGAGCTGCGCTGGTACCCGCAGGACGCCGTCCGGTGAGTCTCGCCGTCCGGTGAGTCTCGCCGTCCGGCGCCCCTCGTCCTCCCCTGCCGTTCATGCCGCGGCGGCGCGGGAGGACGAGGGCCGCGGCGATCGCCAGGAACGCGTGGCCGTAGCCGTCGGTGGGGGCCTGCGGGGTCGGGGGACGGCCAGCCGGCCGCCGGGCGTTGAGGTCGCCAGTCTGATTGGCCCTGACCATCTGGGCCAACGCCCTCGCGTCACCTGAGGAACAGGCTTGTTGCGGCTCATCGCATGGTGCGAGCGGTGCCGGGGAGCCCGCGCCTACGGTGCCTCGACAGTGCTGGTGGTCGCGGTATCGCGTGTTCGGCGCTGTGCGCTCAGCACAGAGTCGAGCAGGCCGGGGAACAGTGCGTTGAGGTCCTCTCGCCGCAGCCGTACCAGCCGGGACCGGCCCTGAAGCCTCGTCCACGTCACGCCGGCCTCGCGCAGTACCCGGTAGTGGTGCGACAGGGTCGTCTGATGCACGTCGATCTCGGCGCCGATCGCGTTGCAGAAGTCCTCGCCCATCCGGTCGAGGCGCAGGACGAGGTCCAGCCGCACCGGATCGGCCAGAGCGCGCAGCACCTCCACCAGCCGGATGGCCTCGGTCGCCGGCTGGGACACCTCACGCATCGCCGCCTCCTGTGTTCCGCACCCCCGCACACTACCAACTCATGGATACATGGACAAGCATCCATGTATTGCTTTAAGGTTCCGCTCGGTACTTCTGAGGTTCGTCCGGAAAGGCGGCACCACCGGTGTTGAAGCGACTTCTGCCCTTGGCCCTGGCGACCTTCGCTGTCGGCACCGACAGCTACGTCATCGCGGGCCTGCTCCCCGCCATCGCCACCGACCTTCGGGTCTCCACACCCGCCGCCGGGCAGCTGGTGACGGTGTTCGCCCTGGTGATGGCCCTGTCCGCGCCCGTCATGGGCGCGCTCACCAGTGGCCTGGACAGGCGGTCCGCGCTGCTGATCGCGTTGAGCGTCTTCGTGGTCGGCAACGCCGCCACCGCCCTGGGCACCAGCTACGAGGTAGTGATGATCGCCCGCATCGTCACCGCGGTCGGGGCCGGAATGATCAACTCCGCCGCCTCCAGCACCGCGGGGGCCATCGCGGCCCCCGAACGCCGAGGCAGGGCACTGGCCTTCGTGTTGGGTGGCCTCACGTTGGCGACGGCGCTGGGCCTTCCTCTCGGCACGCTGATCGGCCGTACCGACTGGCACATCACCCTGTGGGCCGTCGCCGGGACCGGCCTCGTCGCGCTCGTCGGAATCGCCGTCGGCCTGCCCAAGGTGACGCTCCCCGTCGCATCGCTGGGCGACCGGCTGCGCCCGCTCAAGCAGGGTCGGGTCCTTGGGCTGCTGGCCGTCACCACGCTGGTCTTCCTCGGCGCCTACACCCTTTACACCTACATCGGCCCGGCCCTACAGGAGGTGACCGGTGGCTCTGAGTCGCTGCTCACCGTCATCCTGCTGGCCTGGGGAGTCGGCGTCCTGGCCGGGAACATCATCGCCGGACGGCTGGTCGACCGGCGCGACCCCGCGCACGTGTTGACCGGGCCCCTCGCCGTCGCTGCTGTCGCTCTCGCCCTCACGTCGGTGGCGACCGCCACGCTCGTGTCCACCCTGGTGTGGGCCGTGGTCTGGGGTATGGCCCTGGGCGTCGTCGTCGTGCCCCAGCAGCACCGGCTCATCGCCCTCAGTCCGTCCGCGGCACCGGTTCTCCTCGGTCTCAACTCCTCGGCCATCTACGTCGGGATCGCCCTGGGCGGCGGTTTGGGCGGGCTGGCCCAGGAGTGGTTCGCCATCGTGCCCGCAGAGCTGGGGCTGCCGGCCGCCGGTGTCACGGCCCTGGCGCTGCTCTACCACCTGACGACCACGCGCCACCGTGCGCCCGCAGCACCTCAGCCGGCCCCCTCCGCCCCGGAGAAGGCCGAGGCGTAACGCCCCCGCCACGGACATGGCGGCGCTCGGGCTCGGCAACGACCCCGGTGGATCGGTGCGCGTCCCGGCCCACTTCCGCGATGTGGCCGGGCTGAAGCCGTCCATGGGCCGGTTCCCCGCCGACCATCGCATTCTCGGCCCGGACGACCCCGGCCTGGCGTCCCAGATCCTGGTCACCGACGGCCCGCTGGCCCGGAGCGTGGGCGACCTGCGGCGAATGGTTCGGCGACTGGGTGAGCCTGCGCCGTGCCCTCGTGGACGAGGGGCTGTTGCGCAGAAACGAGTCCGGCACCACCTACGGGCGCGTCTGACGGATGGTGCGCGTATCGGCCGCAACTTGCGGCCGGTCCGGCGCCGGATTCCCGGGTGGCGGCGGTGGGTCAGGCGAGGCCGGCGTCGTGGGCGAGCAGGGCGACCTGGGTTCGGTTGTCGAGGCCGAGCTTGCCGAGCACGTGGGATACGTGGGCCTTGACGGTGGCCACGGTCATCAGCAGCTCGGCGGCGATCTCGGCGTTGGTGCGGCCCCGCGCCACGGCGAGGACCACCTCGTTCTCCCGGGGGCTGAGGACCTCCAGCGCGTCGCGGGCGCGCTGGAAGGCGCCCGCCTGGTCGGCGGCGCGGTCCATGAGCCGGCGGGTCACGCGGGGCGACAGGATCGGGTCGCCCGCCGCGACCCGCCGGACGGCCTCGACGATCTGCGCGGGCGGGGTGTCCTTGAGCAGGAAGCCGCTGGCGCCGGCGCGGAGCGCGCGCAGGATGTTCTCGTCGGCGTCGAAAGTGGTCAGCACGATGACCTCGGGCGGGCGCGGGCGGCCCCGCAGCCTGCGGGTGGCGGTGATGCCGTCCACTCGCGGCATCCGCAGGTCCATCAGCACCACGTCGGGCGCGTGCCGGTCGGTGGCGGCCGGTACCTGGTCGCCGTCGGCGGCCTCGCCGGCCACGGTGATGCCGTGGATCCCGTCGAGCATCATGCACAGCCCGGCCCGGACCAGGGCGTCGTCGTCGACGACGAGCACGCGCAGCGGAGGGATCACGCGGGCCATGGTATCCAGGCGTGCAGGCGGAACTCGCCCGCGGCCACCTCGTGGTCGAGCCGCCCGCCGGCGAGCTGGACGCGCTCGGTCAGCCCGACCAGGCCGGTGCCGGAGCCGGGCGCGGCCGGTGGGGCGGCGCGGTCGGCCGGCAGCGGGTTGCGGATCTCGATCACCAGCCGGGCCCCGGGGCGGCCCTCCAGCACCACCTGGACGGGACGGCCCGCGGCGTGCTTGCGGGCGTTGGTCAGCCCCTCCTGCACGACGCGGTAGGCGGTGCGTCCGGCGGCGGGCGGCAGCGCGGCCGGGTCGACCACCTCGTCGCGCAGCCGCACCCGCCCGCCCGCGTCGCGGGACTCCTCGACCAGCCTGGGGAGGTCGGCCAGGACGGGCTGGGGGCGTCCGCCCGCGTCCTGGCCGTCGCCCGCGGAGTCGTCGCCGCGCAGCAGGATGATCACGTCGCGGAGCTCGTCGAGCGCCTGGTGCACGCCCGCGCGGACCACCCCGGCCGCCTGGGAGAGCCGTTCGGGCGGGGCGTCGGGACGGTACTCCAGGGCCCCGGCGTAGGTGGCGACCAGGGACAGCCGGTGGGCCAGCACGTCGTGCATCTCCCGGGCGATCCGGGTCCGTTCGAGCATCCGGGCCTCGGCCACCCGGCGGCCCTGCTCGGCCTCGGCGCGGCGGGCGCGCTCGCGCAGCGAGACCAGGAGCGCGCGGCGCGCGCGGGCCAGCGCGCCCCAGCCGATCAGCGCCCCGTACCCGGCGGTGATCAGGACCAGCCACCAGCCGAGGGAGATCCCGCGGTTGGGGCGCCACATCCCCTGGACCGCGTGGGACGCGATCCCCGCCGCGCCCACCGCGACCGCGACGGGGAAGGGGCGCCGCTGGGCGACCTGGAGCGCGCCGAGCGTGGCGGCGGGGGTCGCCGTCGGCGACAGCACCGCCAGGACGAGCAGGACCAGCGCAGTGGGAACCGGGCGCCACAGCAGGACGGGCACCAGCAGGCAGCCCAGCACCCCGGCGGCGAGGTCGAGCCACAACAGCGCGCCCGGCGGGCTCGTCTCGAACCGGGCCCAGAACGTCAGGGCGGTCATGGCGCCCACCCCGCCGACCATGCCGAGCAGGCCGATCACCGGGAAGGCCGGACGGTCGTGCCGGTCCTCGGTCTCCGCTTCCGCCGTGCCGCAGTTCTCGCTGTTCACGGGCGAAGGGTAGCCGCGGCGGGCGGGGCGCCGACACCTACCAAAGTCGGTGCCCCGCCCTACCCCGGTCGGACCGCCGCGCGCCACGCGACCGATGCGGCGACCGTGCCGGGGCCGCGACTCTGTGCGAGGTGACCAGAGGGACCGGCCGCGCCATCGGCGCACGGCCCGCCGTCGAAAGGGGAATCGCATGTCCAGCAGAACCACTCCCGTACCCGCCGCGCCGGGGCGTGTCCGCCGCACCGCCGGGCGGCGCGCGCTGGCGGTGGCCGGCGCCGCCGCCGCGAGCCTGGCCCTGTGGGCGCTGGCCGGTCCGGTGGCCGGGGTCGACCTGACCGTCCGGAGCGGCGGTGCCGATCAGGCCGTCGGTGCCGGGACGGTCGCCGTCGCGGGCCTGCTCGCGGGCCTGGCGGGCTGGGCGCTGCTCGCGGCGCTGGAACGGCTCGTCAGCCGGCCGGGACCGGTCTGGACGGCCGCCGCCGTCGTGGTGCTGGCGTTCTCGCTGGCAGGGCCGCTGGGCAGCGGCGCCGGAGCCGCGAGCGTGGTGGCGCTGGCGGGGATGCACCTGGTCGTCGCAGCGGTGCTCGTCCCCTGTCTGGGACGTTCGGCGCACCGCCGATGACCGCGGTCCACGGCCGCCCGTCCGTTCGTCCACGTCCACGGCCACATGCGCAGCGCCGGTCCGGTCCCTCCGCTTCGAGACGGTCGTCGATGGGGTCGAGGCGTTCGCCGCGTGGGTACTGACGCGGGAGGGGCGCGGCGCCGGTAGGCGGCGGGACGGTGCGGCGGGGCCCGCGAGCGCGGCCGGGGCGGACGCCGGCCGCCTTCTCGGGGGTCCCCGGACTGTTCCCGGTGCTCGTCAAGGGCGAGCGCCTCCGGTCACGCGCAGACCGTCCCAGGGCCGGGAAACCTCTGGTGCGAGGCAAGAGATCGTCAGGTGATTGAAGATACCCGGCAAAGGCCCGGTCAACGGACCGGCCCGGCGTCCGGCCGGTCCGCGAGCATTCCAGCGGCTCGGGCGCACAAGGGTGCCCGGGCAATGTGATTTCGGGGGGTCGGCATGACCATGGGAATGATCGAAAGCAGAAGACTCGGCCAGCGCTTCCGGTACGCCGGGCAGCGGCCGGGCTGATCGGCGATGAACGGTGTTCTCACCGCGCAGCCCGGGACCACGACGGGTGCGGCGGCCGAGTTCCGGCTGCCCGACCTGTCGCTGCCGTTCCCCGCTCCGCGGACTCGTGACGACGCTGATGCGCTCCGCGCCGACCTGTGCCGGTGGGCCGAGCTGAACGGGCTGATCGGCCCGCGCGGCAGCACCCGGCTGCTGAACTCGCGGCTCCTGGATCTCGGCCTCGGCCTCCTCGGCGACGCCCGCCCCGAGCGGGAGCCGGTGCTGCTGGGCTGGTTCCTGTGGATGCTGCTGCTGGACGACCGGATCGACGACGGCCCCTGGGCCGACGCCGGCGTGCTGGCCGGCTTCGCCGCGTCCGCCGCGGCCATCGTCGCCCCGGCCCGCGAGCCCGGGACCGGGGCCGCGGGCACGGGCGGTGCCGCGGACGGCTGCCCGGACCCCGCGGGCGGGGTCTGGATCCCGGACGACCCAATGCTGCGGACGCTGGCAGGCGACCTGTGGCCCCGCACCGCCGAGCTGGCCGGCTCGGACTGGCGGGCCCGGTTCGCCGGGCACCTCGCGCGGCACCTGTCGGCGCAGAACGCGCTGGTGGGCCTGCGCGGCACCGAGGCGGGCGCCTTGGACGCCTCCACCTACATCGCGCTGCGCCGCGACCTGTTCGGCGCCGATCTGTTCTTCGACCTGTTCGAGGCGGTGGACGGGACGGTGCTCGGCGACGCCGACCGGCCGTCGGGGCTGCGCGACGCGGCGGCCGACGTGATCGCCTGGACCAACGACGTGTACTCGGTGGAGAAGGACCTGGCCTTCCAGGAACGTGCCAATCTGGTGCTCGTCCTCCAGCGCGAGTCCGGCCGGTCGTGGCAGGACGCGATCGACACCGCCCGCGACATGATCGCCGGGCGGGTCCGCGACTTCCTGGTCGCCCGCGCGAACCTCCCCCGCTCCCCCACCGGCGGCGAAGGCCCCGGGCACGCCTTCGCCGACCGACTCCAGGCCGCGATGCGCTCCTCCCTGGACTGGCACCGGTCGGTGCCGCGCTACCACTGGCAGGCGGACGCCGGGACGGGCGTGGTCGACACCCGGTGGACGCCGCCCAGCCTGCTGTGGCCGCAGTTCGAGCGGGACCCGTATCCGCTGTACCGCAGGCTCCGCGAGGAGTTCCCGATCGTCCGGGACGAGCCGATGGACGCCTGGCTGGTCAGCCGCTACGAGGACGTGCGCGCCGCCCTCACCGACCCGCGCTTCACCCCGCGCAACTACGCCTGGCAGCTCGCGCCGATGTTCGGGCGGACGGTCATGCAGATGGAGGGCCGCGAGCACGCGGGGCACCGCGCGTTCCTCACCCCGGCGTTCCGCGGGAAGGCGCTGGCCAGGCTCACCTCCTCGATCGAGCGGACCGCGGCGGGCCTGGCGGGCGCGCTGCGCGGCCGTGCCGAGGCCGACCTGGTCGCGGGGTTCTGCGCCCGGCTGCCCATCACGGTGGTGGTGACCGCGCTCGGCCTGCCCGAAGGCGACATCCCGCTGTTCCAGGACTGGTACCGGGCGGGGTTCTCCTACATGGGGAACTACCGGCAGGACCCGGCGACGCTGGCCCGGGGCCTCAGCTCCCGCGACGAGCTGTACGCCTACCTGAAGCCGCATGTGGCCGCCCGCCGCGCCGGGCCCGGCGAGGACCTGTTGTCGGTGCTGTGCGAGGCGCGGGTGGAGGGCCGCCGGCTGCCGGACGAGATGATCATGGGGTTCTGCGGGGCGCTGCTCGGCGCCGGCGGCGAGACGACCGACAAGTCGCTGTCGTCGCTGCTGCGCAGCCTGCTGGACGACCCGGCGCTGCTGGCCGCGGTGCGCGCCGACCCCGGCCTGATCGCGCCGGCGTGGGCCGAGTCGCTGCGCCGCGATCCCCCCGTCCAGATCGTGCTGCGGCAGACCGACGTCGAGGCCGAGCTGCCGTCCGGGACGGTGCCGGCGGGCGCGACCGTCGCGTGCCTGGTCGGCGCGGCCAACCGCGACCCGGCCCGGTTCACCGATCCGGACCGGTTCGACCCGCACCGGACCGACGGCGCGGTCGACCGGGAGTTCACCGGGGCGGCCACGCACCTGTCGTTCGGCGCGGGCCGGCACTTCTGCCTCGGGTCGCGGCTGGCGCGGGCCGAGGCGGAGATCGGCATCCGGGTGCTGCTGGAGACGCTGCCGGGGCTGCGCTGGGCCGACGGGTTCGCGCCGGTCGACACCGGCCTGCTCACCCGGGCGCCCGGACGGCTCCTGGTCGCCACCGGCTGATCCCCCCCCGGTGACCCGCCCCGGTCGGGTCGCCGCCCGGCCGGGTGTTCCCGGCCGGGTGAGGGGACGCCGCGCACGGCGGCGGCGCTCACCGCCGCCGGAGCGCGGCCGGTTCATCGTGGGCGCTCCGGCTACCTAGGGTCTGTCTCACAGTGCCTCGGCTGTCGCGCGAGCGTGTGTTGCCTGGCCGGTGGGGCGATGCCGGAGGCGAGCCTCACCGGGCAGATCGCGGAGCGATGTCGCGCTCGCCCAAAGCGCGGTCGGCGTCCGAGCCGCCAGGCGAGGATGCCGGGCCGGGCTTGGAATACGGCCTAGGCTGGCCGGTCTGCGGGTGGCGTGGCGGGTGCCTGGGCGGTGGCGGGCGGCGTGGTGAGGTCGGCCCGGCGGAGGGCCGGGCAGGCGGCGGCGACCGCGACGGCGGCCACGACGCAGACGAGCCCGCCGGTGATCACGGCGGCGCGGGCGCTGGTCAGCTCGGCGAGGAAGCCGATCGCGGCGTTGCCCAGGGCGGGTGAGACGGTCGCCTGGACCATCCACAGGCTGCTGACCCGTCCGCGCAGGTCGTCGGGTGTGCCGTGCTGCAGGAGGGCTGAGCGGAGGGTCTCGGAGATCAGGTCGCCGAGCCCGGCGAGGGCGAGCAGTACCAGGGCCAGGGGCAGGAACGAGGTCAGGCCGAAGCCCGCGAGAGAGGCCCCCCACAGCAGGACGGCGCCGATCAGGGCGTGCCCGCCTGCGCGCGCCGTCCAGCCGCTGGTGGCCGCGCCGGCCAGGGCACCGAACGCGGGCGCGGCGTACAGCAGGCCGACCACGCCGGGGCCGCCGCCGAACTGGCGGTCGGCGAGGACGGGGTAGAGCGCCTGCGGCATCGTGAAGACCACCGCGGCGGCGTCGATGAGCAGCAGGCCCATGATGAGGCGGTGGCCGCGGACGAAGCGCGCACCGGCCGCCACCGCCCCGAACGCCTGCCGGACGCCCTTGCCCGCGCCGGTGGCGGTGGCGGCGGGCGGGAGGGGCCGGACGAACAGCAGGGCCAGGGAGAACACCAGGAATCCGGCGGCGTCGACGGCGAAGCACGCGGCCAGTCCCGGGCCGGCGATGAGCAGGCCGCCGAGGGCGGGGCCGACGAGGGCCGCGAGCTGGGTGGAGGCCGAGGTCAGCGCGCCCGCCGCCGCGAGGCGCTCGGGGCCGACCAGGGCGGGGATGGCGGCGAGCATCGCCGGGCCGCCGAGCCCGGCGAGGAGCCCGGTGACGCCGGTGGCGGCGTAGATGACCCACAGGTGCGGGTGCGGGAGCAGCGCGTTGACGGCGAGTGCCGCCGCGACGAGCGTCAGCGGCAGCCGGGTGGCCAGCATCAGCAGGCGGCGGTCCATGCGGTCGGCGAGGACGCCGCCGGCCAGCACGCCGGCGACCAGGGGCAGCGCCCTCGCGAGGCTGACCAGGCCGATCTGCAGCGGCGATCCGGTGAGGTCGTAGATCTGCACGGCGATCGCGACGCTGGTCAACAGCGTGCCGAGCATGGCGCCGAGGAATCCGGCGTACAGCAGCCGGAAGTCGCGGCTGTCACGGAAGGGGGTGAGGTCCATGGCGAGGCCGGCCAGGCGCATGAGCGACTCCAGAGGGAAGTTAGGTGAGCCTTACCTGGGTCACCCTGGCGGCTGCCGCGATTAAAGTCAACATGTGTGAAATTCAAGGGGGTTGCGCTAACCTCGGGGCCGATGAGCAGCCCCACCCCGGCCCGGCGGCGGCCGACCCACCGCAAGGGCCGCGCCACCCTCACCCGCGAGTCGGTCGGCCGGGCGGCGCTGGAGTTCCTCGGCCGCAGCGGCCCGGCCGAGCTGACGATGCGGTCGCTGGCGGCCGACCTCGGCGTCTCGCCCCGCGCGCTGTACAACTACGTCGAGGACCGGCGTGATCTGATCACCGTCGCGGCCGAGATCTTCGAGTCCGGGTGGCGGCCACCGGAGCTGGATCCCGCCCGCTGGCGGGACGCCCTGCGCGCGTTCTGCCGGGACCTGCGGGCCCACCACCGGCGCCATCCCGGCATGACCGCGCTGGCACTGAGCGAGAACATCACGATGGCCCGGCATCCAGTGATGCTGCGCAACGTGGATGCCCTGATCGGGTTCTTCGCGGCGGTCGGGCTGCCGCTGCAGGACGCCTACCGCGCGTGCATGGAGACGATCCGGCTGGTGGTGGGGTTCGTGGAACTACAGGACACCGTCCACGATCGTCCGCCCGCGCACCTGAACCCCGGCGACCTGGAGCGGATGCCGCCGCCGTGGCTGAGCGCCGACGCCGACGCCGACGCCGACCTGCCCTACCTGAGCCGGATCGGTGAGCTGGAGCCGGACGCGCCCGACACCCTCTTCGAGTTCTCCCTGGACGTCCTCGTCGAGGGGATCGCCGCCCGCGCGGGCAGGGACGGCAGCGGCTGAACGCCGTCCGGCGCCCACGTTTCGAGGCTCGGCGTAGCGTCCGAAGGCCGGCCTTGGGAGCATGGACTCGTGCTGGGCGGGTTCCTGTGGACGGCGCGGGCCGGCGCTGGGTCTTCCTGGTGAACGTGCCGCGTTCGGGCCGACCCCATTGGTCGCGGCGCGCTGACCGCCCCGCCGCGGCGGGGCGATATTCGGTTGGCAGGCGGGGCGCGGTTCGTTAGAACGGTCGGCATGCTTCGCAAGTACCCCCGGACCCGGCATGTGCAGGGCTCCCGGTTGCAGCCCGGCGACCACGACCTGGCCGCCGTGCCGTTCCGGGAGATCGCCGGGCGGTACCTGGTGGTGGAGGAGAAGCTGGACGGCGCCAACGCCGGCATCAGCTTCTCCCCCGGCGGGGAGCTGCGGTTGCAGAGCCGCGGGCATTTCCTGGCCGGGGGTCCCCGCGAGCGGCAGTTCGGGCCGCTGAAGGCGTGGGCGGCGTCGGTCCAGCATGTCCTGTGGGAACGGCTCGGCGACCGCTACGTCCTGTACGGGGAGTGGCTCTACGCCAAGCACACCGTCTTCTACGACGCGCTCCCCCACTACTTCTGCGAGTTCGACGTGCTGGACCGGGCCGATGGGACGTTCCTGTCGACCGTCCGCCGCCGCGAGCTCCTGGACGGGACGCCGGTGGTGCCGGTGCCCGTCCTGTACTCGGGCGTCCTGGACGATCTGGGCGCGCTGACGGCGCTGGCCGGTCCATCGGCGTGCCGGACGCCCCGGTGGCGGGACGCGCTGCGCGAGGCCGCGTCCGCCGGGGGCGCCGACCCGGACCGGGTCGCGGGCGAGACCGACGGCGCGGACGAGATGGAGGGCCTCTACATCAAGGTCGAGCGGGGCGGGGAGACCGTGGGGCGGCTCAAGTGGGTGCGGCCGAGCTTCCTGACCGCCATCCTCGATTCGGGCACGCACTGGCAGGACCGGCCGATCGTCGCGAACGGCCTGGCCGATCCGGAGGTGCTGTATGCAGGTGTTCGCTGAGCTGTGCCCCGCGCCGCCGGGCTGGCAGGTGCCGTGGACGGAGATCCGCGAGCGTTTCGGGTGGGTGCGGGGGCTGGCGGGCGTCCCGCAGGACGCGGTCCACCACGCCGAGGGCGACGTCGAGGTGCACACCCGGATGGCGTGCGAGGCCCTGGCGGCGCTGCCGGACTGGAGGGCGCGTCCCGTGGACGAGCGGGTGCGGCTGTTCGCGGCGGTGCTGATGCACGACGTCGCCAAGCCCCGGTGCACCCGGGTCGACGCCGACGGCCGGATCACCGCGCACGGGCATTCGCGGCGCGGTGACCTGATGGTCCGGCGGATCCTGTGGGAGCTGGGGGCGCCGGTGCCGTGGCGGGAGCACGTCGCCGCGCTCGTCCGGCATCACCAGGTGCCGTTCTGGGCGCTGGAGCGGCCCGACCTCCAGCAGATCGCGTTCCGGGTGAGCCTGCTGGCCCGCAACGACGACCTGGTGCTGCTGGCCACCGCCGACATCCTCGGCCGGGTCTGCGGTGACGCCGGGGAGGTGCTGGAGAACATCGCGCTGTACGGGGAGTACTGCGCCGAGCAGCGCTGCCTGGACGGGCCGCGCGTCTTCCCGTCCGACCACGCGCGGTTCTGGTACTTCCGCAAGCCCGGCCGTGATCCCGACTACGCCGCCTACGACGACACGCGGCTGACGGTGACGGTGCTGTCGGGGCTTCCCGGTGTCGGCAAGGACCATTGGATCGCCGCGAACCGTCCGGGCCTGCCGGTGGTGAGCCTGGACCGGCTGCGCGCGGAGCTGGGGGTGTCGCCGCGCGGCGACCAGCGGCCGGTGGCCGCCGCCGCGTACGAGCTGGCCCGCGGGCATCTGCGGGCGGGCCGCTCGTTCGTGTGGAACGCCACCAACGTGTCGCGGATGCTGCGCGAGCAGTGCACCGGGCCGATGGCCGACTACCGGGGCCGGGTCGAGATGGTCGCGCTGGAGGCGCCGCCGCACGTGCTGCGCGAACGCAACCACGGGCGGCCGGCGCCGGTCCCCGACACGGTCATCGAGCGGTTCGTGCGCCGCTGGGAGACCCCGGACCTGACCGAGGCGCACCGGGTGAGCTGGCTGACCACCGCCTGACGCTCCGGCATCCGCGGTGCTTCCGCGGGTGCCGGCGGGGTCAGCCGGCGGCGACGGCTCCGGCGATGAAGGCGACCTGCCGGGTCAGTTCGCGTTCGGCCGCGACGCCGCCGAAGGCGATGAAGCCGTGGGCCGCGTCCGCGACCACGTCGAGTTCGGCGGTGTTCCCGGCGGCCTGCCAGCGCGCGGCCATGAACAGGGAGTCGTCCAGCAGCGGGTCCTCGGTGCCGACGGTGAACCGGGCGGGCGGCATGCCCCGCAGGTCGGCGTACAGGGGCGAGACGGTGGGGTCGCGGCGCTCGGCGGTCCCGAGTCCGGGCAGGTACTGGTCGTAGAACCAGCGCATGGTGCGGGTGGGGATGAACATCTTGTCGTGGCCGGCGAGCTGGCTGGGGGTCATCGACAGGTCGTAGGCGCCGAAGGTGAGCTGCGCGGCGCGGAAGGCGCGGGCGCGGCCGGCCAGCCGCACCAGGGTGAGCGCGGCCAGGTGGGCGCCGGCGGACTCGCCGGCGATGGCCAGGCGGCCGGTGCCGAACTCGGCGGCGGCCTCGGCCATCAGCCAGTTCGCGGCGTCCTCGCAGTCGTCGGCGGCGGCAGGGTGGGGGTGCTCGGGGGCCAGCCGGTAGCCGACGCTGACCACCGCGACGTCCGCGGCGTGCGACATCCCCCACAGCAGCGGATCCTGGGCCCCGGCCGAGCCGAGGGTCCAGCCGCCGCCGTGGAGGTGCAGCAGGACGCCGCGCGGCTCGGCGGGGCGGAAGATCCGCACGGGGATGGCGCCGGCGCGGCCGGGGACGGTGCGGTCGATGCCCTCGGGGATCGGGGCGGCCTGGGCGAAGGGGCCCTCGCCGCGTTCGCGGGCGGCGCGGCTGGCCGCCGGGTCGTCGATCTCCTCCAGGGCGGGCCGGCCCTCCATCGCGGCGGCCAGCCGCTCGTTGGTCGCCCTGGTCTGGTCGGCCACGTCGTCGTCGGTCAAGCTGAATTCGGTGATCGCCATGGCAGGAGTGTGCCATCGCGCGGCGGCGGGGTCAGCCGGTGTAGTTGAAGGTGTCGGGGTCGGGTCCGGTGCGCTCGTCGCGGTTCAGGGCCGAGATGGCCTTGATGTCCTCGCCGGTGAGGGTGAAGCCGAAGACGTCGAAGTTCTCCTGGACGCGGGCGTGCGTGACGGACTTGGGAAAGACGATGTCGCCGCGCTGGAGGTGCCAGCGCAGGGTCACCTGGGCGGGTGTCCGGCCGACGCGGGCCGCGATGCGGCCGATCGTGGGGTCGTCCAGCACCTTGCCCTGGGCGATCGGGGACCACGCCTCGGTGGCGATGCCGTGCTCGGCGTCGAAGGCGCGGGCGTCGTCCTGGGTGAGGTAGGGGTGCACCTCGATCTGGTTGACGGCGGGGACGATGCCGCCCTCGGCCAGGATCCGGCGCAGGTGGGGCGGCTGGAAGTTGGAGACCCCGATCGCCCTGCTGCGGCCCGAGGCGTAGATTTCCTCCAGCGCGTTCCAGGTCTCGGCGAAGTCGCCGACGCCGGGCAGCGGCCAGTGGATCAGGAACAGGTCCAGGTGGTCCAGGCCGAGATCGTCCAGGGTGCGGTCGAACGCCTTGAGCGCGTCGGCCGGGGCGTGGAAGCCGTTGTTCAGCTTGCTGGTGACGAAGATGTCGGCACGGTCGATCCCGGAGGCGCGCACCGCTTCGCCGACCTGCTTCTCGTTGCCGTACATCTCGGCGGTGTCGATGTGCCGGTAGCCGACCTCCAGGGCGCTCAGCACCGCCTCCTTCGTCCGCTCGGGCGCGATCTGGTAGGTCCCGAAGCCGAGCTGCGGGATCTCGACGCCGTTGTTGAGCTCGATGGAGGGCACTGCCGTCATCGTCGCTGCTCCCTACTGATCGTCCATTTATGTCGACTACTGTGTGTATGACCGGATAGGTGGCCGATAAACAGGGAGTGACGGCAGCGGAGGCGCTGCCCGCCGATCGGCCCGGCGCCCCGCCGTCCTGACCCGGACCGCCGCCGGGGGCGCTGGACGGCGTGTCATATCGGTCGCATGTGGCGGAAGGACGCGAATAGGATCACCGCGTGCTGCAACCCACCTTTCCGCTCGAGACCGAACGTCTGACGCTGCGCCCGTTCGACGACGACGACCTCGGGAGCCTGCACGCCTACCAGTCGCTTCCCGAGGTGGCACGCTACCTGTACTGGGAGCCGCGGAATCTGGAGGAGTCCCGGACCTTCCTGAAGCAGAAGATGGCCGCGACCGGGATCGAGCGGGAGGGCGACTGGCTCGTCCTGGCGGTCGTCCCGCGCGAGACGGGCACGCTGATCGGCGAGGTCAACCTCCAGTGGAGCAGCCGCGAGCACCGGCAGGGCGAGATCGGCTACATCATCAACCCCGCCTACCACGGCCAGGGGTTCGCCACCGAGGCGGCCGAGGCCGTGCTGCGGCTGGGGTTCGAGGGGCTCGGCCTGCACCGCGTCGTCGGGCGGCTGGACGGCCGCAACGCCGCGTCGGCGCGGGTGCTGGAGCGGCTCGGAATGCGGCACGAGGCGCATCTGGTGCAGAACGAGCTGGTCAAGGGCGAGTGGACCGACGAGGTCGTGTACGCGATGCTCGCGCAGGAGTGGAAGGCCCGCTCGGCGATCAAGCCGGGCCGGCGGGGGCGGCGCAACCGCCACGACTAGGGCGGGCCCGGTGCGGGCCGGCCCGCGCCCGGGTTCGAGTTCGGGCGGGCGGCCTGCTCGGTCAGGACGCGGGCGAGGTCGCGGATGTGGGCGCGCAGCTCGTCGGGGCGGTGCACGACGAAGGGCCAGCCGAGCCCGGCCAGCATCCGCGCCATGCCGTCCAGGTGCTCGGCGCGGGTGGACATGAGCACTCCCCCGCCGGCCCGGGTGAGTGTGGCGACCGATGGGGGGACGCGGCGGCGCGCCTCGTCCAGGGAGGTCTCCAGCAGCACCTCGACGTCGTGCGCGTAGGGGACGGCGGCCAGGGCGCGGGTGACCTGGCGGACGGGGTCGGCGTCGTCGGGGACCTCGTAGGTCTCGGTGCCGGGCTCGGCGGACAGCACCCGGTCGACGCGGAAGGTGCGGACCTCGCCGCTGCGGTGGTCGTGGCCGGTGACGTACCAGCGGCCCGAGTGGAACACCAGCCCGTAGGGGTCGAGGTCGCGTTCGCTCTCGGCGTCCCGCCATGACCGGTAGCGCAGCCGGACGCGGCGGCGGGCGCGGGCGGCGGCGGCGAGGGTGAGGAGCGCGGCGGTGGCGGGGGTGGTGCCGTCGCGGGCCGCGAGGGTGAATCCGAGGGTCTCCTCCAGCGCCTGGACGCGTTCGCGGAGTGCGGCGGGCAGCACGCGCTGCACCTTGGCGAGGGCGCTCTCGGTCGCCCCGGCGGGGAGCCCGATGCGGCGTCCGGCCAGCAGGCCAAGCACGACGGCGGTGGCCTCATCGTCGGTGAGCATCAGGGGCGGGAGCTTGAAGCCGGGCGTCAGCCGGTAGCCGCCGTACCGCCCGCGTTCGGCCACGACGGGGACGCCGAGGTCGCCCAGCCGCGCCGCGTACCGGCGGACGGTGCGCTCGTCCACCTCCAGGCGCCGGGCCAGTTCGGCGCCGCCCATCCGGTGGTTGGCCTGGAGCAGCTCGAGCATGGTCAGGACGCGGGTGGTCGGGTGTGACACGGGGCACTCTCTTAATCCGGGCGGGTTCTGTCCGGATTCGACCGTACCTTCGGGGCGGCGCCAACGAGGCACCGATGAGGCAGGGAGATCGAGATGGCGACGTTCGTGCTGGTCCCGGGTTATTGGCTCGGCGGGTGGGCGTGGGACGAGGTGGCCGGCGTCCTGCGCGCGGCGGGCCACACGGTGCACGCGGTGACGTTGACGGGGCTGGCCGAGCGGGCCGCCGAGGCGGGTCCGGGCGTGGACGTGGACACCCATGTCGGCGACCTGACCGCGCTCATCGAGGGCGGTGATCTGCGCGAGGTGGTGCTGGTCGCGCACAGTGGCGCGAACATGGCGGTCACCGGGGCGGCCGACCGGCTTGCGGGCCGGGTCGCGCGGGTGGTCTACGTCGACAGCGGGCCGCTGCCGTCGGGGATGGCGGGGATCGACTTCCACGATCCGGCGGAACGGGCGGCGCTGGAGAAGCGGGTCGCGGACGAGGGCGAGGGGTGGCGGATCCCCGTGCCGCCGTTCGATCCGGACGCCGATCCGGGCAATCTGGCCGGACTGGACGCGGAGCGGCTGGCGCAGATGCGCGAGCGCGGAACGCCGCAGCCGTTCGCCACGGCGACGCAGCCCCTGCTGCGTCCCGACCCGCTGCCGTCCACGCCGCGGACCCTGATCGCCAGCACCATCCCGCTCGCGGCGGTCGAGCAGATGGCGGCGGCGGGGAACCCGGTGTTCTCGCTGATGGCCGGGCCGGAGTGGACCCACCGGGACCTGCCGACGGGGCACTGGCCGATGTTCTCCAGGCCGCGCGAGCTGGCGGCGCTCCTGGCCGAGGCCGCCGGCGACCCGATGGGGCGTGAGGCCGTCCGGGAGGTCTAGGCCCTGTTTCAACGCCCGGCCCGGCGTCCTCGCCTGACGGCTGTGTTCCCAACACCCCCGGCCCGGCGTCCTCGCCTGGCGGCTCGGACACCGACCTGGCTTAGGCGAGCGCGACATCGCTTCGCGATCTGGCCGGTGCGGCTCGCCTCCGGCTTCGCCCCACCGGCCAGATAACGCGCTCGCGCGACGGCCGAGGCACTTTGAGACAGGGCCCTAGGCGGGCGGGGCGGCGGGGGGTGGGGTGAAGGTGCAGGGCAGCCTCTTGAAGCCGTTGATGAAGCCGGACATCAGCCGGTCGGGTTCGCCGTCGGCGCGCAGGTCGGGCAGGCGGGTGTACAGCTCGCGGAACATCACGGCGATCTCGCGGCGGGCCAGGTTGGCGCCCAGGCAGAAGTGCGGACCGGGCCCGCCGAACCCGACGTGCGGGTTCGGGGAGCGGGTGATGTCGAAGGCGTCGGGGTCGGTGAAGACCGCCTCGTCGCGGTTGGCGGAGTTGTAGAAGAGGATGACCTTGTCGCCGGCCTTGTAGTGGTGGCCGTTCAGCTCGTGGTCGGCGGCCAGGTTGCGGCGGAACATGATGACGGGCGTGGAGTAGCGGACGATCTCCTCGACGGCGCCGGCGATGCGGCCGTCGAAGTCCTCCATGAGCAGGTCGAGCTGGCCGGGGTTGTCGGTGAACAGCTTCAGGCCGTGCGCGATGGCGGTGCGGGTGGTCTCGTTGCCGGCGACGACCAGCAGCAGGAAGAACGTGCCGAACTCCCGGGCGGTGAGCTTCTCGCCGTCGACGTTGGCGTTGACCAGCGCCGAGGTGAGGTCGCCGGTGGGCGCGGCGATCCGCTCCCTGCCGAGCTTGGCGGCGATGACGTGCAGGTCGCGGCCGGCCTTGGCGACCTTGGCGAGGCCGAGGCCGGTGCGCAGCCGGCCCATGTCGGGGGTGATGCCGGTGTATTCGGGGTCGGTGTTGCCGAGCACGATGTTGGTGAGCCGCAGGACCCTCGGGTACATCTCGGCGGGGATGCCGAGCATGTCGCAGATGACCTCGACCGGCAGCCGCACCGCGACCTTGGCGACGAAGTCGCCGGGGCCGGAGGCGATCAGCTCATCGACGATCCGGACGGCGCGGCGGCGCACGTCGTCCTCGGTGCGGGCGAGCATCTTGGGGCTGAACGCGCGGGACACGATGCGGCGGATCTTGGCGTGCCGCGGGTCGTCCATGTTGATCATGGAGTCGACGTAGCGGGCGAGCCAGCTCGGCGAGTCGATGATGCTGGTGGCGTTGGGCTCGCTGCTGAAGATCGTGGGGTTGCGGCTGGCCTCGACGACGTCGGCGTGCCGGACCAGCGCCCAGTAGCCCTTGCCCCGCTTGGTGAAGGGCACCGGCGGGTCGGCGAAGAAGGAGGGGCCGTCCTGCGCGCGGAGCGTGGCGAAGACCGCGGCCCGTTCCTCCAGCGGGCGGCCCCAGAACCGCAGGTCGCTCAGGTCGATGCCGCCGACTGCCCCGTCCGCGTGCTGGATGGTCACCGTCGTGCCTCCGCTCCTCGTCCTGGCCCCATGCTTGGGTAAGCGACCGGTTACGGTCAATGGCGGACGGAAGCGTGTGACTTACGACACTGCATACATTTCGCTGCGTTCCGGGCGGGTGCCGGCGCGCCGCGGGACCAGGGCGCGGCCCGCGCAGCCGAGCAGCACCCCGAGCGCCCAGCCGGCCAGGGCGTCGGTCGGCCAGTGGTAGCCGAGGGTCACGACCGCGACCGCGACGACGGCGGCCAGGGCGTGCGCGGCG
This sequence comes from Actinomadura xylanilytica, assembly GCF_030283145.1. GTDB lineage: Bacteria > Actinomycetota > Actinomycetes > Streptosporangiales > Streptosporangiaceae > Spirillospora > Spirillospora xylanilytica. The sequence goes on along the minus strand of NZ_JASNWE010000005.1, from coordinate 323,339 downwards.
ATCGTCCAGCCGCGGGACGCGCCGCACAGCGCCGCGACCAGGAGCAGGCAGGCGGCGGCGTTGGCGGCGTGCCCGGACGGATAGGACAGGTATCCGCTCTCGAACAGCACGTCGTGGCCCGTCCGCGGCGGGGTGCGCGCGAACGCGAGCTGCGCGCCCCGGATGACCGCCTCGGTGACGACCAGCCAGGCGCCCGCCCGCACCGCCGTCCACGGGCCGGCGCCGCGCCGCCACGCCGCAGCCAGCGCGGCCACCGCGACGGCGGAGGCGGCCAGCCAGTGCTGGCCGCCGTTGACCACCGTCCGCCAGATCCAGTGCCAGGCGCCGTCGCGGCGCGGGAGGCCGCCGGAGAAGACCCACTGGTCGAGGTGCCGGAGCGGCCCCCCGGCGAGCACGTCCAGCGTGACCGCGACCGCGACGGCGGCGGCGATCATGGGAAGGGCGGAGGGGCGCGGCGGCACCGGCCGGCGCCCGCCTCCGTACCGGAGCACCTGCATGCCCTCGATCCTGCCGCACACCGCGAGTGCCCGGTCCGCGAGCCGGCGGCGGACGGCGCGGCCGGTGGGGGCGGTGGGGGCGGACGGTCCACGGTCTCAGTCCGCCGCCTGGCCGCCCGGCCCGTCCGCCACGCGCCGGGCGGACTCCTCCTCCTGCTGTTTGATCTTGGCGGCGATCGCGTCGGTGGTGGCGCCGAAGAAGGCCGGCCGGTTCCGCGCCGCCCAGTCGCTGGAGGCGGTCAGCGAGCGCGCCGAGCCCTGGAACACCGGCGCGACGTACCGGGCGAACAGCTCGTAGGAGCGGCGGGTCTGCGCGGTGTCGGCCCACTCGTGGCCCATCAGCAGGTAGGTGCCGAAGCCGCCGGACTGGGCGGTGAGGCGTTCGATCTGCGCGATGGCGTCGTCGGGGGTGCCGATCACGCCCATCCCGGTGGCGTTGATCGCCTCGACCAGCGCGTCGGGGTCGGTGGTGTCGGGCGCGATGGGCAGCGCGGCGATCCGCTGGAAGTAGGCGACCCAGTCGGCCAGGCCGAACGCCACGTCCCGGGCGGCCTGCTCGCGGGTGTCGGCCAGGTGCATGGGGCCGACCAGCCGCCAGTTCCCGCGGTCGGCGGTGGTGCCGTACTCGGCGGCGCGGTCGCGCAGGGCGCCCCAGTGGTAGCCGAGGGCGTCGAATCCGGCGGACTGGGTAGCGCCGAGCGACAGCAGCCCGCAGCCGAACCGGCCGGCGGCGCGGGGGCCGCTCGGCGAGACCATCGCGGCGACCGCGACCTCCAGTTCCCGCTGGTAGGGGCGGAGCTGGAGGCGGGCGTCGCGCAGCTCGAACCAGTCGGTCCGCATCGTGACCGGCTCGTCGCCGCGCAGCAGCAGCAGGATCGCCTCCAGCGCCTGTTCCATCATGTCGCGCTGCCGGGCAACCGGGATGCCCATCATGTGGGCGTCGGAGGGCAGCGCGCCGGGTCCGGCGCCGAGCATGACCCGGCCGCGGGTGAGGTGGTCGAGCAGCACCATCCGGTCGGCGAGCAGCAACGGGTGGTGGAAGGGCAGGGAGGAGACGCCGGTGCCGAGCCTGATGTGCCGGGTGCGTTCGGCGGCGACGCCGATGAACACCTCGGGCGAGGCGATGATCTCGTAGCCGGCCGAGTGGTGCTCGCCGATCCACGCCTCGTCGAAGCCGAGGGCGTCCAGGTGGGCGATCAGGTCCAGGTCGCGTTCCAGCGCGAGGGTGGGGTTCTGTCCGGAGGGGTGGAACGGGGCGAGGAAGATGCCGAACCGCCGGGGCCCGGTCGGAGGGGAGGTGCTCATGTACGTGCCTACCATCCCTGACCGGATCCCGCCACAATGATGCACTTTGACTCACTTTGTAACAGGAGATGGTGGTTTTCTTGTTACTCCGCCCTGTAGATCGTTTAGCCGGATGGCGGGACACTCGGCGGCAGTCGCGCGGCCACGGGGGCCGTGCTGTGCCGCGAGGTGATCCATGACACGCTCCGCCCGTCGAGAGGTCCTCGATCCGTCCTCCCGATGGCGCCGTTCGGTCGCGGCCGGGGCGATCGCCGCGGCCGCCGTGGCGGGCACCGGGACGGCGGGCGCGGTCACCGCCCTCGCCGGGACCGCGGCCGCGGCCGCCCCGATCGGCGCGGACGACGGGGCGAGGATCACCGGCGAGACCCGGATCAACGCCGGCGAGGTCGACCTGACCATCAACTCCCCCGCGCTCGGCAAGTCGGTGAAGACGCGGGTGCTGCTGCCCCGCGGCTGGCAGCGCGGCGCGCGGGCCGCCTACCCGGTGGTGTACGCCTTCCACGGCGGCCAGGACCGCTACGACTCCTGGACCCGCAACACCGACATCGAGGCGTGGGCCGCCAAGTACAACGTGCTGGTGGTGATGCCCGAGGCCGCCGACGGCTCGTACACCGACTGGTACAACTACGGCAAGGGCGGCACTCCCAAGTGGGAGACCTTCCACACCGCCGAGGTCCGCCAGCTCATGGAGCGCAACTACGGGGCCGGGTCGGAGCGGGCGGCGATCGGCAACTCCTCGGGCGCGCAGGGCGCGATGTCCTACGCGGCCCGGCACCCGGGGTTGTTCAAGTACGCGGCGGCGCTGAGCGGGACCCTGGCGATGCGGGCCCCGGGCATGCCGGCGATGCTGATGTTCACCAACGCGGGCAACGGGCAGGACCCGTTCGCGATCTGGGGCATCCCGCGCGTCGACGACGCCAACTGGGCGGCGCACGACCCGTACGCGCTGGCCGACAAGCTGCGCGGCGTGGGCCTGTTCTTCTCCGCGGGAACCTCGGGGCGGCCCGGTCCGGGCGACCCCGACGTGGCTCCGTGGGACATCGGCCTGCTGAGCGAGATCGCGATCGGCGCGAACAACAAGGACTTCCAGAAGCGGCTGGACGAGCTGAAGATCCCCTACACCGCGCACATCTACGGCGACGGGCGGCACAACTGGCCGGCCTGGATCCGGGAGGCGCAGTTCGTGTGGCCGGCGATGATGAAGTCGATCGGCGCCCAGCCCGCGGCGGCGCGCTGACCGGCGCCCTGCGCCGCACCCGGCGTTCATGAGGGGCCCGGCCCTGGAGCGGTGACCGCTCCAGGGCCGGTCTCATCCCGCCGTGCCCGGACCGGAATACCTTGGCGGCCGGTCGGCATGCACACCAGTGACCTGCACGAAGATCTCTACTTTGGGGACCATCGCGCCTTCCCGAGTCCCGGGCCGACTTCAATGCCATCATGGACGACCTCGACGACCTCGACGACCTCGACGACGCCGATGACACTATGCAAGAGATGAGCTGATCGATGCCGCTTCTCGAACCTCAGGTGGAACAGGCCGTTCAGCGCCGGTTGCAGGGAAATCCGCCTTTCAGCGACGCCGACTTCGCCCAGCTCGACACCCTGGCCGTCCTGTTCCCCTGTGACCTCGGCGACCTTGCTCGTTTCCCCATGCTGAGCACGCTGCACGTGGTCGGCTTCGGGGGATGCGATCTCGCGGCGCTGGCCGGCCACCCGCGGCTGGCGTCGCTTTCCATGCGGTTCAGTGCGCTCGCCGACGTGAGCGCGGTGCTGACGCTGCCCATGATCCGCCGCCTCCAACTGCCCCTCAACGCCATCGAGGACATCAGCGCCCTGCGGTCCGGGCTGCCCAAATTGCGCGAGGTCGACCTCACTGGCAACCCGCTCTCCGAGGAGAGCTATTGCGAGGTGGTGCCCGAGTTGCGGCAGCGGGTCAGGGAGACCGTGACCGTCTCCGAGGAACGGGAGTGGCAGATCACCCGCAGGCTCTACGCCGCCGGGGTGCCGTTCGACTACTTCCGGCACGGCGACACCTATCTCCTGTGCCGGCCTGGCCTGGCGTTCACCGGCACGCCGGACGCGGGTCACGCGGAAATCGGCCCCGACGAGCTGGAGGCGGTCCTGCAGCGGGGCCCGGAGGAAGTCCACAAGCTGTTCGCTCGGGAAGCAGGCTAGGCGCACCCGAACCATCGCCGCGAGCGCGGTTGTCTCACGTCTCGTCTCACTGCTTCCCCGGCCCCAACGCGTGCGGGCACGCGCGACTGAGACGACCGCGGCTGAGACTTCGGCAACGAGCACCAGGCGCTCGTCGTCGCCGACACGAAGGCTGTCTTTGCAGGACACCGCCGATCCCCTGCGCCAGGGGAGCCGACTCGCCCTCCCCGGAGTCGCCTCGGGGACCAGGTTGACCAACCTCCCTGGGCGGTACAGCTAGGTGGTCGTTCGCGACCGGGCCGCGGCAGCCCAATGAGGTGCGTTCCACCGGTCGGCGATGGCGGCGGCCTGAGCGAAGTGGGCGGCGGCCTGGTGGTCGCGGCCGAGGAGGACGGCCAGCTCGCCGAGGGTGTGAGCGACCGGGCGCAGCGCCAACGACAGGCTCGTGGCGCCCGCCGGGGGGCCGTCGCGGTGAGGAAGCAGCCTGGCGTAGATCTCCTCGGCCGCGGCGCGGTCGTCCAGGGCGATGACGGCCATCGCGCGGAGGGTCGTGAGGAAGGTGAAGAAGTAGTCGGGCCGGATCGGGGCCGAGGTATCTACCCGGTGGGCTTCGGTGATCAGGCCGTTGCCGTGCAGGGCGAGGGCCAGCAGGTCGGAGGCGATCGGGCCGGACGCCTCGTGGAGGGTGCGCACCTCGTCGAGGTGCTCGCCGAGCGTGCCGTTGTTCACCCACGTCGCGGCCAGCGCGAAGCCGAGGAAGCCGGAGGAGTGCAGGGATCCGGCGCGCCGCATGCCGTTGGCGGCCTGGGTGTAGAGCCGTTCGGCCTCGGCGAACCGGCCCTCGATGAGGGTCAGGGTCGCCAGTGTCACTTCGGCGACGCCTGTCGCCTCGGGCACCCGGTAGGTGCGCGCGAGGTCGAGGGCCTCGGTGGCCACCCGGCGCATGGTGGTCGGGTCGTTGGCCTCGGCGGCGGCACAGGCGTGGTTGAGCAGGCCGGTGACGCGGTAGGCGGGCACACCGTGCTCCACGCCGATCGCCACCAGTTCGCGGCAGAGCTCGGCGCGTCCGGACGGTCCGCCGACGCCGCGGGCCAGGACCCCGATCGCCGCCGCCCGGAGGTGGGGCCCGGTGGCGAGGTCGAGCGCCTCGCGGGCCGCCGCCAGGGCGGTGGGGTCATCCTCGCCGGCCAGTTCGTCGGCGTAGGCGGTGAGGAGGCGGCCGCGTACCTCCGGAGCCAGGTCGGTGCGCTTGAGTAGGCGGCTCAGCCGGTCGACGATGGGCCGGTCCACCGTGCCGTACGGGCGGGACTGCCATGGCGTCGGCTCGGTCCAGGCGGTGAACGCGGCGATCATCAGGTCGTCGCGTCCCAGCGACTCGGCGTACTCGACGGCCTGACGGCGGGTCCGGCGGGCGGCGGCCACGGCACCGGCCCGGACCTGCGCCCGCAGCAGCCTGCCGTGCAGGTCGACGCGTTCCTGTGGGCTGGTCGAGTTCGCGACCGCGTCCTTGAGGAGATCGGCCGCGACGTCGTGGGCGTAGCGCGCCTCGGCCAGTTCGGCGGCCCGAACGCAATAGCCGACGGCCTTGGGAGACCCGGCTCGCGCGTAGTGGTGCGCGAGCGCCGTGATGTCACCGGTGGCTTCCAGGGCGGCGGCGATGCGGGCATGCATGCGGGACGCCCGCAGGCGGCTGACGTCGGCGACCAGGGTGTCGCGAACGAGGGCGTGAACGAACCGCACCCGTCCGGGGCCGGGCTCGCTCAGCAGCCCGGCGATCACCCCCGCGTCCAGTGCGTTCAGCACGCCTTCCTCGTCGGTGTCGGCGGCGTTCACCAGCACCTCCACCGAGCTCTCCCGGCCCGCGACCGCTGCCAGCCGCAGCACGGCCACACCTCCCCCGGGCAGCCGCGCCAGGCGCCGCCGCAGCACGTCCCGTACGCCCTCCGGGACCTCGGAGAGGGCGACCAGCGCGCCCTCTCCGTTCACCAGCCGCGCGCTCTCCCGCACATAGAACGGGTTGCCGCCGGTGCGTTCGGCGATTCCGGCGACGGTCTCGTCGTCGGCCTCGCACTCGTTCCGTACGACCTGCGCGACGGCCGCGTCGTCCAGGCCGGGCAGGGCGAGCCGGAGGGGCGTGGCGCGCGCGAGGGAGGCCAGCGTTTCGGTGAGGTGGCCGCTCTCGTCCGCCCGGTACGCCGCCACGACCAGAACGGGGGCCCGCATGCCGAGGCCGCCGCCGAGCAGCTCCAGCGTGACGGCGTCCGCCCAGTGCAGGTCGTCCAGCACGACGGCGACCGGGCGTTCCGCGGCGACCGCCGCGAGCCACTTCCACACGGCTTGGCGCAGGTGGAACCGTCCCGCGGTGGCGTCGACGTTCACCGGCTCGGTGTCGGCGAGTAGCGGCGCGAGGTCGTCCGCGAACTCGCCCGGGGACGTGGTCGCGGCAACGGCTCTCAGCGCCTCGGTCCAGGCCCACGCGGGCGGCGCGCTGTCGACCTCGGGACAGCGGCCGACGGCGACCAGCCACCCGTCACGTTCGAGCCGCCTGCCGAGGTGTTCCAGCAGCGTCGACTTGCCGAGCCCGGCCTCGCCGGTGACAAGGGCGATGCGGGCGCCGTCGGCCGCGGCCTCGGCGGCGGCCGTGACCAGTGCCGACAGCTGTGCCTCGCGTCCGACGAACGGCGCCTCGATGATCGGAGCCGGCCGCGGCAGCGGTGCGGCCGGCGGTGGCGGGGGCACGGTCGCGCGCATGACGTCCGTGCGCTGGGTGAGGATCGCCTCCTCCAGCGCCCTCAGGTCCGGGCCGGGGTCGAGCCCGAGCTCATCGGCGAGGATGCCGCGGGCGCGGCGGAGCGCCGCCAGCGCGTCGGCTTGGCGGCCACTGCTCCACAGTGCCAGGGCGTGCAGCCGCCAGCCTTCCTCGCGCAGCGGCTCGTGGCGGGTGAGCCGCTCGGCCTCGGGAACCACCGCGGCGGGGTCGCCGATTCGCAGACCCGCCGCGACGTGCAGTTCGGTGGCGACCAGGCGCAGCTCGTTCAGCCGGGCCGTCTCGGCGGCGGCCCACGGCTCATCGGCGGCCTCGGCGAACGCCGGTCCCTGCCACAGCCCCAGCGCCTCGGCGAGCCGAGCCTGGGCGGCGCGCGGGTCGGTGACCGTACGGGCCTGGTCGAGCAGGCCCTCGAACCGCCACGCGTCCACCGACTCCGGCGGCAGCCGCAGCGCATAGCCGGGCGCCGCGCTCACCAGCAGCCGGGCCGGCGTGCGCGGCGGCCGGCCGGGCTCCAGCAGCCGGCGCAGGTTGGACACATACGCCTGCAAGGACATCAGCGCCCGCGCGGGCGGCTCCCCGCGCCACAGATCCTCGATCATCCGGTCGACCGGCACGACCTGCCCGCGCGCCGCCACCAGCAACGCCAGCACACCCCGCTGCCGCGGCCCGCCGAGGTGAACGGCCGCACCGTTCACCTCGGTCGCGAACGAGCCCAGCACCCGGATGAAGACCATGATCCGCACATCGTATGTGGACTGTCCAAGTCGGCTCCAAATCCCCTCCAAACACCCGGGAGCAGCCTGAACACCTCGCGACCGACCAGTCGCAATCGAACAGAGGCAGGAGCAGATGAGCGTCAACACCCAGGACATGGAGATCGTCCACCGCGTCCTCCGCCGTGAGTCACGGCTGCTGGTGGAGCTCGTCGCGGCCGTCGCCCCGGGTGACACCGCTCGCGCCTAACAACACCCCCAAGCCCACCCTGCTCACGCTCTTCGGCGCCGTCCTGGAAGACGCGAACCCGGCCGAGCGCGCCATCGTCCTCAGCGGCCTCCCCGCCCCGGTCCGCGTCATCTGGCACGTCATCGGCCGCCCCCGCTACGCCCGCCACATCCGCCGCGTCCGCGGCTGAACCCTGCCCAGTTTGAACATCGGAGGAGAAGAACCATGTCGCTGAAGAACGTCAACACCGTCCTGGCCACCGCCGGCGTCCTGTTCACCCTCTACCTCGGGGTGTCCTTCATCCTGACCCCCGAGACGTCCGCTCCAGGCTTCGGCCTGCCGAGCTGGCCCGCTGGCGACGGCGGCGGCTTCCTCATCGTGAAGGGCAGCCGCGAGATCGCGATGGGCCTGGCCATGGGCATCCTGCTGGTGTCGGGCCACCGCCGGGCCCTGGGCTGGGTCCTGCTGATGACGGCCGTCGCCCCGTTCGGCGACATGATCACCGTCCTGGCCCACCACGGCTCCGTCGCCGCCGCGTTCGGCATCCACGGCCTGACCTCGGCGCTGATCGTGGCCGCCGGCCTGCTGATCCTCCGCGAGACCGGCAAGGCCCGCAAGGCCCAGGAGGCCGCCGCCCCAGCGCCCGCCGCGCAGCCCGCCTGACGTCTGCACGCCCCGAAGGGGTGGCCCGAGAACTTGCCGAAGCAGCAGCGTGTTGACGTGCACCAGCGCGGACCACCACAGGTGCAGGGCCAGCATCGAGGTTTCGGCGTGATCCTTGTCCGGCCGGTCGGGGCGCCGTCCTTCCCGTAGTGCAGCACGGTATTCCTTCGCATTTTCTGAGAACTCGAAAAGGGAGACGACGATGACGATCAACGATCTGCGCGGTGTCCTCAAAGGGCGCGTGCTCCTGGCCGATGACGACGGCTTTGAACAGGCGGCCACCGCGTGGAATCTGACCGTCAGGCAGCCCGTGGCGGCCGTGGTGGAGGCCGCGGATGCCGATGACGTGGCGGCGCTCGTGCGTTACGCGCGGCGGGCGGGTATGACGGTGACCGCGCAGCCGAGCGGGCATGGCGCCTCGGGTGATGTGGAAGGCCTGATCCTGTTGCGTACCGGCCTGCTGAACGAGGTGGAGGTATGCGCGGAGGAGCGCGTGGTCCGGGTGGGCGCGGGTGTGAAGTGGGGGCAGGTGCTGGCGGCGGCCGGTCCGCTGGGTCTGACCGGCCTGTCCGGCAGCGCGCCGGGAGTCAGCGTGACCGGCTACACCCTGGGCGGTGGGGTCGGCTGGCTCAGCCGCAAGTACGGCTTCGCCTCCGACAGCGTGCGGGCCATCGACATCGTGGACGCCGATGGCGAGCCGGGCCGGGTGACCGCCGAGTCCGATCCCGAGCTGTTCTGGGCGCTGCGCGGCGGTGGCGGGGACTTCGCGGTGGTGACCGCCCTCGAACTCGAGCTGTATCCCGCGCCGGTCCTGTACGGCGGGCGTGTGATCTGGCCGGAGCACCGGACCAGGGAGGTGTACGACGCGTTCCTGGAGATCACCGCTGAGGCGCCGCGTGAACTCAGTGTCTGGATCAACCGGCTCCAGCCACCCGGCGCGTCGCCGATGGTGACGCTGGATCTGGCCTACCTGGGTGAGGCGGCTCAGGGGGAGGATCTGCTGGCGCGCATCGACAAGATCGAGGGTGCGATCTCCGACAGCCGCGGCGTCGTCCCGGTTGCCGACCTGGGTGGCATCACCGCCGAGCCCACCGATCCGGCTCCGTCCATCGCTCGTGCGGAGCTGCTCACCCGCCTGGACGCGGACGCGGTGGAGCTCCTGCTGGCCAAGCCGGTCGAACCGCTCATCAACGTGCAGATCAGGCACCTGGGCGGGGCGCTCGCCGAGCCGGACGGCGGGGCCGGTGCGAGCGGCGCGGTGGCCGAGCCGTACCTGCTCGGCCTGCTGGGTCTCGGCCTGCCGCACGCGGCCGATGCGACGCGCGCCAAGCAGGCCGAGGTCGTGGCCGACCTGGAGGCCTACATCAGCGGCCGCAAGCCGTACACCCTGCTGTCCCCCGGTGAGACGGCGGCGAAGTCCTTCTCCGGCAGCGCGCTCGCGCGGCTGCGGGAGATCAAGCGGGCCCGTGACCCGCACAACGTGTTCCGTGCGAACTACCCGGTGCTCGGATAGATCGGTTCCCAGCAGGTCACGGCCCCTCCGCCCACCGGGGCGGCGGGGCCGCACCGAATTCGCGTGACAGATGTCATCGAGAGCACACGACATCTCCACATCGACACCTATGGTTTGGCACCACTGGTCATCTGCCGCCGTGAGCACTGTGAAGGGCACACCCGCGCGGCAAGGACTCGCACAATGAGCGTCGCCAACCTGAATTGGTCGGTCACGGGGCTGGCCTGTCGGTGGTTTGGTGTGATCGTGCCGGCCCGGACGGGGTTGCGACCTCGAGATCGTCTGCCAGTGTCGGAGGTGCTTTCCGGAGCGAGCGGATGGCGTGGAGAGCTTGACGTCGTGTCCGAAGCCGACGCGTGTGGCGGTAAAGCAGGCCCACGGCTCGATGGTTCCGTTGTCGGGCCAACCGGCCTTGACGTTCTCGCACGGCGGGTTGCCGCGCTTACGGGTGGGATGCCCGCAGAAGGTGTTGTAGTCGTCGCGGTCGATGAGGATCTTGCGGAACCGGGCACGCAACGTGGCGCGTTCGGCGACAACCCCGGCGACGTGCTCGCGGTCATCCGGATCACCATGAGCCTGCCAGTCCCAGACTTCCAGCAACCGCCGCCACAGCCGGAACTGATTCGGGTGTGAGTAGTCGAGGTACAGGAGATCCCGGTGAGATTTTTTGAGAGCTGAAGGACGACGTCGTTCAGATGAGGTGATGGCGGTTCAGCCAGCCGGCGATGGCCTGGCCGATGGCGTGGGGCTGGTCTTCGGGGGCCTGGTGGCCGGCGGGTCCGATCCCTTCGATTTCGAGGGCGGCGATGCTCTGGCGGGCCCAGTCCACGATCTCGGGGGAGGCGATACCGACCCCCTCCTCGACCGTGAGGAGAAGTTTGGGCACCTCGGGGCTGCCGGCGAGCCATTCGCCGTAGGCGTCCATGCGCTCGGCCACATCGGCCGGTTCGCGGTCGTAGGGAATCTCGCGAGGCCACTGGAGCAGCGGACGGCGCGACGCAGGGTCGGTGTAGGGCGCGCGGTAGACGTCGTGGTCCTCTGGGCTGAGACCTGTCTTGATGGCGAACGGGTGGGGCAGGGCGAACTCGATGGCGGCATTCTCCTCCAGCAGTAGCCGCTCGCCGAGCCCGGGGGTGCGCAGCGCCTTGGAATGGTCGATCACGTCCTGCGGTAGCTCCGCCCACATCTGCGGTCGCAGGAACGTCTCCAGGACGGCGACGCCGCGCACCTGGTCGGGGTGGCGTGCGGCACGGTCCAGGGCCAGTGCGCCGCCCCAATCGTGGCCGACCAGGACGGCCTCCTTCAGCTCCATGGCTTCGAACCACGCGTCCAGGTAGCGGGCGTGGTCGGCGAAGCGGTAACCGATGTCGGGCTTTCCGGAGGCGCCCATCCCGATCAGATCAGGGGCCAGGACCTTGGCGCGATCGGCGACGTGCGGGATGACGTTGCGCCAGATGTGGGACGAGGTGGGGCTGCCGTGCAGGAACACCACGGGCGACTCGCCCTGCCCGGTCTCTGTGTAGGCGAGGTGGGAGTCGAGGACGGCGACAGTGTGCATGATCGTCAGACCCTTCGCTGATTTGGTACCTGGAATCTAGATCTACACTCCTCCAACTGTCAACATTCCAACTAATGTCGATGCAACCGTCACTGACAGAAGTATCAGCCTGCTAACATCACGCCCGGAGGTGAGGCTCGTGCCCGACCAGGCAGGAAACGCCGTCGACGACGAATCCGGACCGCTGCATGCGACCACCGGTCACCTGATGCGCCGCGTGTTCACGACCGTCACCGCTCACGCTGTGCAGGACGGGCCCCAGACGCGCGAGTTCGTGGTGCTCGACATCCTCGCCGACGCGGACGCCCCCTCCCAGCAGGACCTCGCCCACCGACTCGGCATCAACCGCACGATCATGGTCAGGCTGCTCGATCGGCTCCAAGAGGCGGGCCAGGTCGTCCGCACCCGCAACCCGGCCAACCGCCGCACCTACATACTGTCGCTGACCGAGGCGGGCCGTACCGCCCTGGACGGCATGCGCCAAGCCGTCGCGGACAGCGACGCCCGGGTCACCACCGCGCTCACCGACCTCGAACGGCGGCGCCTCACCGCGCTGTTGACCATGCTCGTCGCCGACGACGGGCCATCCGCCATCCACAGCATCGAGCACCTGATAGCTCAAGCCCACTACCGCCTGCGCCGTCTTGGGGATCATCGGCTCGCGGCGCACGGCCTGCGCACCCGCCACTTCGCCTTGCTGCCCGCGCTGGACCGGCTCGCCCCCTGCCCGCAAGAACAACTGGCCCGATACCTGCACCTGACCGACCCCGCCACCGCATCGCTCATCGAGGAACTGGTCCAGGTCGGTATCGTGTCCCGCGGCCAGGACCCGCACGACCGACGCCGCTATGCCCTACAGCTCACCGACCTCGGCCGCGCCCGCATGCCTGTAGTGCGTGAAGCCCTGGAGAGCATGGAGCGCGACATCGACGACGTCCTCGGCTCGGACCACGCGCAAGAACTTCGCGCCCTTCTCACCAAGCTCTTGCCGTAAGCAGATCGACACACCCCGCCGCATCTCGCAGCAGTTGGGCCGACGTTGCCGGCGGGCGGCCGCCTTGCAGGCGCGGCTGCAGTAGCGGGCGTCGATCGAGTGTTCCCTAAGGGATCCTCCAACGGAACACCGAACGGTCCGGATCGCGGCCCAGGTGGGAGTGTTCCGTAAGGGTGTTCCGTCAGGCCGGATCGCCTCCCACTGATCGCCCTCCAGCAGCTCGGCCTGAGGATTGCGCCACTTGGTGGAGGCGTCGGCGTAGATAGATCTCACGGCGCTTGAGCGCCCGCCAGAACTGCTCCAGCACGCAGAAGGCGTAGGCGTGCCGGTTCACCGCGCCGTCAGCGTGCGCAGGATGGCCGAACACCAGCCGCCTCCACGGCCCGTTCACCACCTCGACGTCGACCAGACGGCCCGGGATCAGCGGCGCGGGTAGGCGGCTGTGATAGCCGAGCACGTTCGGCACTCGGTATAGCGCTTCACCTGCGAGGGGTCATCAACCCCCAGCTGTTCAGCCACGAACTCCAGCACCACGCCCGGCACGTCCAGAGGATCCTCCAGGAACGTCCCGAGCCACCGCACCGTCACCAACTGGAGCGCGAACCCGAGCCTCATGTGCTCCCCGCGCCGCCGCCCCACCAGCGCCCGGTCCTCGTCATCGAGGAAGAACACCCGCTCCAGATCAGCCTGCGACGGCGGTCCCGTGAACCGCCCGTACGCAGCTGGCACTGGCCAGGCGGCGGCTCGGTGACGGCGTAGCCCTGCACGAGGTCGACCTGGGCGACCCTCTGCCGTTCGACGACGGCGCGTTCGACGACGTGATCGCGTCGCTGGTCCTGCATTACCTGGAGGACTGGGGGCCGACGCTGGCCGAGTTGCGACGGGTACTCCGGCCCGGCGGCCGGCTGATCGCATCGGTGAGCCACCCTTTCACGGACTACGCGCACCGGGATCCTCGGCCCGACTACCACGCGACCACCAGCTACACCTTCGACTGGGCCTTCAACGGCCGGTCCGTCCCGATGAGGTTGTGGCGCAGGCCGTTGCACGCGATGACCGATGCCTTCACCGCCGCTGGCTTCCGCCTTGCCGCCATCAGCGAACCGCAGCCCGACCCGGCCGCCCGGGAGGCGTTCCCGGATGGCTTCCAGGACCTTTCGACCAATCCCAACTTTCTGTTCTTCGTCGTCGAAGTACCGCCGTCGGCCACCGGCTCGGGCGGCTGACCCCCGCGGGTCACGAGAGAGCCAGAGTCGGCGCTTGCCCTTGTACTGTCGCGTCGTATGAACGACCCCGAGATCGAGATCACCGCAGACCTGGTCCACGCCCTGCTGCAGGAGCAGCATCCGGACCTTGCGGGGCTGGCCATCTGCGAGGTAGTGGGCGGATGGGACAACCAGCAGTGGCGCCTTGGGGACGAGTTGGCCGTGCGCATGCCGCGTACGAAGCGTGCCCCGGATCTCCAGCGCAAAGAGTGCCGGTGGCTGCCCGTCCTGGCCCCGCGCCTGCCGCTCCCGGTCCCGAACCCTGTACGGATCGGTGAACCGTCCGAGCGATTCCCGAAGCCCTGGACCATCATGACGTGGGTTCCCGGCGAGCCGCTGGACCACACCTCGATCAGCCGCGGCGACCACGCGGCCGACACTCTGGCGGGCTTCCTCAGAGCGCTCCACGTGGAGGCACCCGCCGAGGCGCCGACCAGTTCGGACCGCGGCGCTCACCCCAAGCAGTACACCGACGGCTTCGACCACTTCTTTCACGCCGTCGCCCTGGGCGGCATCGCCGACGAGGTCCGAGCCGTCTGGGATGACGCCGTTGCGGCCCCCGAGTGGGAGGGCCCGCCGGTTTGGGTGCACGGTGACCTTCATCCCGCGAATGTCATCGTCTCGGACGGGACGCTCTCGGGCGTGATCGACTTCGGTGACATGCTCGCCGGTGATCCGGCGTGGGACCTCGCGGCCGCATGGGTGGTCCTTCCCGCGGGCGGCGCCTCACGCTTCTTCGACGTATACGCGCATGCGGACGAGGCGGCGCTCCGGCGCGCCCGCGGGCTCGCCGCTCTGAAAAGCCTGATCCTCATGCTGATGGGCCAGAACGGAGACCGGGGCCTTCCTGGCGGCAAGCCGACATGGGGACCCGCAGGCCGGGCAGCGCTCGATCGTGTTCTGCAAGGCAGTGTGATGTAGGCACGGGAGCGGAGCGACGATGTTGCAGCTCTCGGAGACCAGCAGCGCGACCAGGGAGACGAGCAGACGACATTTTGGCCCGGCCGCCGCTCTCGGGAACGACGGTCTCCACCTTCGCCTCATCGCCTCCCACCGCGGCCCGTCCAGCAGCCGGGCCCCCCTACCAGGGCCGACGAAGGCTTAGCGCCGGTTTTCGTTCCGATGTTCTTCAACCTCCGGGTAGGCCAGGCCGTGCCCGAAGGGGTAGAGGGTCCGTCCGGGCCGGTCGTGGACGGGGATCGGTACGGGGAGGCGGCCCTTGGGCGGGTTGTCCCCGAACAGGGTCGCGGCGGCGGCCCGGATGGCCTCGGTGGTGTGGGAGTAGGCGGCCAGGTAGGTGGGGACCTCGGTGAACCAGGCGATGTCGTGGGGGTCGCGGGCGGCGATGACGATGACGGGTGTGCCGGTGGCCGCGAGCGCCTTGACCAGGTTCGTCTGCCCGGGGCCGTTGTGGGGGCCGCCGGTCTGGACGTCCCAGGCGCGGTTGGTGACCGCGATGACCAGGTCCCGGCCGCGGGCGGCGGCGACGGCCCGGCCGATCTCGGCGGGGCCGGGGCTGAGGCCGGTCTCGTGGACGGTGGCGGCGGCTCCGCGGCGGCCGAGTTCGGCGGCGAGGGTGGCGGCGGGCCCGTCGGGTCCGGGGCCCCATCCGGTGACCAGGACGTCGCGGGGGCCGGGTTCGAGCGGCAGGAGCCGGGCGTCGTTCTTGACCAGGGTGGTGGCGGCGTCCGCGGCGCGCCGCACGGCGGCCAGGTGCGCGGGGGTGCCGACGAGGTCGTCCAGGCGGGCCTCGTCGGCGTAGGGGTCGCGGAACAGGCCGCGTCTGCGTTTGAGGTCGAGGATCCGGTAGAGGGAGGCGTCGATGCGGTCCTCGGTGAGCTCGCCGCGGCGGACGGCGTCGACGACGGCGTGGAGCTGGGTGGCGAACACGCCGTTCCCGGAGGCGTCGGCGGGGGGTTTGAGTAGGACGTCGACGCCGGCCTTGAGGGCCAGGACGGGGACGCGGTCGTCGCCGTACTTGTCGCGGACGCCCTGCATGTCGAGGGCGTCGGTGACGACGACGCCCTCGTAGTGGAGCCGGTCGCGCAGGATGCCGGTGACGATGGGGCGCGACAGGGTGGCGGGGTCGCCGGAGGGGTCCAGGGCGGGGACGACCAGGTGGGCGGTCATGATCGAGTCGGCGCCGGCGGCGATCGCGGCGCGGAAGGGCGGCAGGTCGGTGCGTTCCCACTGCTCGCGGGTGTGGGTGATGGTGGGGACGCCGGTGTGGCTGTCGACGGTGGTGTCGCCGTGGCCGGGGAAGTGCTTGACGGTGGGCGTCACTCCCCCGGCGCGGTAGCCGCCCGTCTGGGCGGTGACCATGCGGGAGACCAGGGCGGGGTCGGAGCCGAAGGACCGGACGCCGATGACGGGGTTGGCGGGGTTGACGTTGACGTCGGCGTCGGGGGCGTAGTCCTGGTTGATCCCGACGGCGCGGAGTTCGCGGCCGGTGACGGCGGCGATCTCGCGGGCGGTGGCGGTGCTTCGTCCGGCGGCCAGGGCCATGCTGCCGGGCGACTGGGCGGCGGGCGGCGGGACGCGGGTGACGGCGCCGCCCTCCTGGTCGGTGGCGATGGTCGCCGGGACGCGGTGCGGCTGGGCGAGCGCGGCGCGCTGGATGCCGTTGGAGAAGGCGGCGAGCTGGCGGGGGCCGGTGATGTTGGCGGGGTCGGCGGCGTAGTAGATGATCCCGCCGGGCCGGTAGCGGGCGATGACCTGGGCGGCGTTGTCGACGCCGTACAGGCGTCGGTTGCGTGCGACGTCGCCCGGGTCGCGGGTGTCGGCGCTCTTGCCGTGGACCTGGATGACGAACAGCTGCGCGGCCTTCTCCTCCAGGGTCATGGAGGCGATGAGGCGGCGGAGCCAGGGGTCCTCGCCGGGGGTGCGGCCGGGGGCGGGCGCGGCGCCGGCGCCGGTGGCGGAGGTGGGTCCGGCGGTCATGGCGACGGCGGCCGTGGCGAGCAGGGCGAGGCGGCGGGGACGGCGCATGGCGGCTCCTGGCGGGTGCTCGGGTGCTCGCTGTCGGGTGGGCGGGGCGGTGCTGGTCCGGCTCGCACGGTAGTCGCGGGCCGGCCGGGGGGCCCGGGCGGAGGCCGGTGGTCGGCGGCCGTCACCGTCGGTCCCGCCTGTCCTGCCCGTCCTCGTCGGGACTTGCGCGTCCTTCGGCCTCGTCGCCCTCGCCGGGTCCGCGGTCGCGGGGGCGGCGGCGGCGGGGGCGGGGGCGGCGGCGGGCGGGGGTGGTGAGGGGGTGTTCCTCGACGGTGTAGCGGCGGATGTAGGCGCCGAGGAAGGCCTGGAGGCTGGCGCAGACGGGCAGGGCGAGGAGGGCGCCGACGGGTCCGATGATCGCGGTTCCGGCCAGGACGGTGCCGAACGCGACGGCGGGGTGCATGTCGAGGGTGCGGGCGGTGATGCGGGGCTGGAGGAGGTAGTTCTCGAGCTGCTGGTAGGCGGTGATGAACAGCAGTACCCACAGTGCGGTGGAGGGCGAGTGTGCGAGCCCGACCAGGACGGGGACGGCGCCGGCGAGGTAGGTGCCGACGGTGGGGATGAACTGCGACACCACGCCGACCCACAGCGCGAGGGTCAGCGCGTAGGGGACGTGCAGCAGGGACAGGGCGGCGAAGTGGGCGATGCCGGAGATCAGGGCGAGCAGGGCGCGGGAGTAGATGTAGCCGCCGGTCTTGGCGACGGCGATCTCCCAGGCCCACAGGACCTGGCGTTGCCGGTGCGGCGGGAGCAGTGAGCACACGGTGCGGCGGAACTGGGGGCCCTGCGCGGACAGGTAGAAGGTGAACAGCAGTATGCCGAGGCCCTGGAACAGGACGCCGATGGCGGTGGCGCCGATGCCCCAGACGTTGCCGGCCAGCGAGGACAGGTGTCTGGAGAGTTGGTCGGCGGCGCTCGGGAGCTTGTCGAACAGGGTGGCCTGGGACAGGTGCGCGCCGGTGGTGTCGTTGATCCAGCCGATGACCTCGTCGATGTAGCCGGGCAGGCCGTTGACCAGGTTGGTGGCCTGGGCGACGACCAGGGATCCGAGGATGCCGAAGAAGCCGCCGACCAGCAGGGCGATGAGCAGGAACATCGCGCCGGTGGCCAGGCCCCGGCGCCAGCCGCGGGCGGCAAGCCAGGTGACGGCGGGTTCGATCGCAAAGGCGATGAACAGGGAGGTGAGCAGGAGGAGGAGCAGGCCGCGCAGCCGTTCCAGCAGCCACAGCCCGGCGACGAACAGCAGCACGGTGCCGCCGGCAAGCAGGAACGCCCGTGGCAGCCAGGGCGGCATCCGCCGCGTCCCGCCGCCCCGGGTGCCGGGCGGTGGCGTCTCGCCTTCGGTCCCGCCCGTCCAGCGGGTCGCGCCGGTCGCCTCGCCGGTCGCGCCGCCGGTTTCGCCGTGCCCTTGCGGGGGCGGGTCGGCGGGCGTCTGCGGCATGGCCCGCACGCTAGCGGCGGGGTGGGAGCGTGCTGTGGCGGACGCTCCTCTGCGGAGGCAACCTTTGCCGAGACTTCAGCCCGCTGCGTCTGCCGGGGAGCGGGGACAGGCGGCCGGCGCCTCGTCGGTGTCGGTGTCGTCGTTGGTGACGATGCCCAGAGGTGGAGTCCGGTCCGCCCGACGTGCCCGGCACAGTTCCCGTGGTCTGATTGAAGTGGTCCGCGGCGCCGGGGGCAACCGGTTTGCCCGATCGTCTTACGTGCGGCCGGGGCGGGGCGGCCTCTCGGGGCGGTCCTGCCCGGTCATGCGGGCAGGACGCCGAGGAGGCGGTCGGCCTGCCGGTCGAGGGCGTCCAGGCGGGCGTGCAGGGCGGCGCGGAGCCAGGGGGCGCCGGCGTCGCAGTGCCCGAGCATCCAGGGCAGCAGCCCGGCGAGGTCGTCGTGGTTCGGGAGGCCGCGCCGGGGTGGTGCGGGATGGGGCGGTGCTGGATGGGGTGGTGCGGGGTCGTGGCCGCCGGGTGCGGGGTGGCAGAACACCACGGGCGTGGTGACGCCGGTGTGCGGGAGTGCGGCGATGATGCGGGCCAGGTCGCCGGGGTGGTGGTCCTCGTGGCCGCCGGGGACGACGGCGACCAGGTCGGGTGCGGCGGCGAGGGCGTCCAGGACGGCCGTGGCGAGGTCGGCGGCGACGCGGGGGGCGGGTGCGCCGCCGATCTCGATGACCTCCAGGTGTGCGCAGGTCTCGGCGAGGGCGGTGCGCAGTGCGGCGGCCTGCGGTGGTGCGCCGCTGTGGCCGTCGTGGCCGGGTGCGGGCGTGCCGGTGTCCAGGACGAGGGTGAGGGCGCCCTCGAAGCGGTGGCAGGGGGGCACGGCGGCGTTCAGGTGGCGGCCGAGCGCGGCGCAGGGGTCTTCGGCGGGATCACCGCGGTGGACGGGATCGGCGGCGCCGGCGTCCCGGTCGGTGCCGGTGGTGGGTTCGGCGGTGGTGGGTTCGGCGGTGGCGTAGAGGGCGCGGACGCGGGGCAGTGCGAGGTCGGGTGCGGTGAGGAAGCGCAGGAGGCGGCGCTGGAGGTAGTCCGAGCCGGTGTCTCCTTCGGCGACGCGGCGGGCGCAGCCGCGGGCGGTGGCCTTGCCGAGGGCGTGTTCGAAGCAGTCGACCAGGGCGGGGCGGCGGGCGGCGATGAGGGCGTCGGCGCCGGGGTGCTCCAGGACGAACCGCAGCGCGGTGCGGGTGGTGTGCTTGTGGTTGGCGCGCAGCCGGCGCAGGCCGAGGAGCACGGTGACGACGTGCGCGGGCGGCAGCGCGAGGGTGAGGACGCGGGCGGTGCGCGCGAGGGTGGCGCGGGTGGTGTCGTCGAGGCCGGCGTGGGAGGCGGCCAGGACCTGGAGCAGGACGCGGGCGCGCTGCCAGGGCCGGACGCCGGGGGCCAGGCCGAGCAGGGCGTAGCGCTCGGGGCCGGCGGTGTAGGCGGCGCGGTGGAAGTCCGCGTCGTCCCAGCACAGGGTGCCGCCCCGGGGCAGGCTCAGGGCCTCGCCGCGGGTCTGTAGGTGGGCCAGGAGAGTGGGGGTGTCCATGATTGTTCGCCTCCGCAACCATGGAGTCTAAGAATCGCCGGGAGCGCCCGGACACTCATTTTCACCCGGGAGGCCGTCCGGGGGTGTCGCCGGGCGGCCGGGCGCCGTAGCCGCCGATGCCGTGTTCGAGGAGGTCGAAGGCGTGGCGGGCGTTGGCGTAGACGGTGTCGCGAATGTCGGCGAGGGTCTGGCCGGCGAGCCTGCGGCGCAGGACGTCGCCGGTCAGCTCCCGCTGCACAGCGAAGATCATGGCGGCGACGGCGCGGGGGGCGAGGTCGTCGGGGGCGGCGCCGGTCTCCTCGGCGAGGAGGTCGGCGAGCCGGTCCTGGGCGAGTTGGCCGATCTCGCGCTGGCGGGCGGTGAGGGCCGGGGAGTCCTGGACGGTGCGGGCCCAGGTTTCCGAGCCGTCGTGGAAGCCGGTCCGGTGGGCGCCGGTGTCGAGTCCGTCCAGGTGGAGGCGGCGGAACACGGCGGCGGCCGATTCGCCGGGCCGGCGCAGGCGGAAGGCCTGGGCGGCCTGCTCGACGGTCTCTTCCTGGCGGTCGAAGAACAGGTCTTCCTTGGTCTTGAAGTAGTTGAAGACGGTGTTGACCGAGACGTCGGCGGCGCGGGCGATGTCGGCGACGGTGACCTGGTCGAAGCCGTCGCGGGTGAACAGGCCGGTGGCGATGTCGGAGATCCGGCGCCGTGTGGCGAGCTTCTTGCGCTCGCGCAGCCCGAGTTCGCGCGTGCCCGGTCCGGCGGCCGGGGCGACCTGTTCCGCCATGCCGCAGATCCTACCTTCGATGACGTGACCCAATACTTGGTGTGACTAAAATTTTGGGGTTACTCTACGGTGGTGCTGCTGCTGGTGGTGTCAGTGGCCCTCGGTGCCGGCCGGTTCCGCCGGGAGAACGGCTGACCCCGCGGCGCCGGCGGTGCCGGTGGCGGGCGTCCGGTCGATCACCGCACGCTGGGCGATGAACGCGCCGGTCAGGACGATGACGCCGCCGGCCAGCTGCACGGGCGCGAGGCGCTCGCCGAGCACGGCCCAGGCGATGAGCGTCGCCGCGACCGCCTCGGTGTAGCAGATCGCCCCCGCGACCTGCGCCGACAGGCGCTGCACCCCGGCGACGCCGGTCACGTACGCCAGCACGGTGCTGACCAGGACGATCCAGGCGGCCGGCAGCCAGGCGGGCGCGGTGTGCCCGGCGATCGGGACGGTGCCCGCCAGCACGGCCCAGGGGACCGTCCAGGGCGCGCAGAGCGCGGTGAGCACGGCGGCGGCGACCACGCTGCCGGCGGCGGTCATGACCAGCGGGTCGATCCGCCCGGTGAGGCGGTCGACCAGGATGAAGTAGGCGGCCTGGCAGGCGGCGGCGGCGATCCCGGCGGCCAGGCCGAGGGCGTCCAGCCGCAGGCCGGTCCAGACCTGCACCACCAGCGCCAGGCCCGCCATCGCGACCGCGACGCCGAGGACCGCGGTGCGGTGCACGGGCGCGCGCCGCACCAGGCGCAGCCAGCCCAGCACCATGACGGGCCCGGTGAACTCAAGCAGGATCGCGACGCCGACCGGCAGCCGGGACGCCGCCAGGAAGTAGAACGCCTGGCAGCCCGCCACGCCCGTCAGCCCGTACAGGGCCAGGCGGGGCAGGTGCGCGCGGACGCCGCGGACGGCGGCCCGCCCGCGCAGCGCCGCCACCAGCGGCACCAGCACCAGGGCGGCGGCGGCGATCCGCAACCACACCGCCTGGAGCGGGTTCAGCCCGGCGCCGATGAGCGCCTTGCCGAACGGGCCGGACGCGCCGAAGCAGACCGAGGAGAACACCGCCAGGCCGAGGCCCTTCGCCCGCGCCCGTCCCGCGCCCCCGGCCAGGCCGCCGCCCGGGCCGCCCGCCGCGACCTCCGCCACCGTCCACCTCCGCTCGCCCCGATCACGAGCATCGTGCCATAACGCTCCTTACCGGTCGATGCCGGAGATCGCGTGGATGGCGGTCGATCCACGCGAGACCACTACTATTCGCCGAGTGAGCTGGCAGGCGGCCGGGGCGGGACCCGGCGGAAGCGGAGCCGGAGCGGGCGCGGACGCGGGTGCGGACCTGTTCGCGGCGGTCGAGACCAACGTGCGGGATCTGGTCGCCGCGCCCTGGTGGGCGGCTGCGGCACCGCAGCAGCGCGCCGAGCAGATCGCCGCGCGGATGCTGTGGGGCGCCGGCGAGTGGTGGCTGTTCGGCGCCTGGGGCCGCTGGTACCGGTGCGGCCTGGACGGGACCTGGCACCCCTGCCCCCCGCCCGCGGACCCCGGCGACCGCCGCGCCGTCGTCCCCGCCCCGCCCGGCGCCGCGACCCCGCGCGTCCCCCCGCAGCTGTTCCCGACCGGCCCCGACCTGGCCGCGGGACGGATGGCCTCGCCCGGCTTCCTCGGCCCGGTGCCCGACACCGCCGTGGTCGCCGGGATCTCCCAGGCCCTCACCACCGCGCTGGCGGTCGACCCGGCGCAGTTCGCCCAGCGCGACCCGATGTTCCAGCCCGGCACCCCCAGCACCGTCGCCGCCGCCTGGGGCGCGCTGCTGTGGTGCGCGGGCGCGCCGGTCGCGCTGACCGAGCACCCGCTGATCGAGTCGTTCGTGCCGTTCCTGACCACCTCGGCCGAGCGGCTCCACTGGATGATGCCGCCCGACTTCGGCACACTGGCCGGCTACTACATTCACCGGCTCGGCGCCGGCGACATCGGCGGCGCCGCGCACATCGCCCGGGTGATGTACGAGGTCGCCTCCGGCCTCCAGGGCGACCCGCGGTTCCGGCCCGGAGCCGACGCGCTGGCCGCGGTGACCGGCGCGTCCCTGCGGATGGCGCAGCAGGACATGGCCACGGTCCGGTACGGGCCCGAGGCGATCCTCCAGGAGTGGCGGCGCCGCTGCCCCGCCGAGTTCGCCACGCCGATGGTCCGCGACACCGCCCCCGGCGAGTACCTGCGGCTGGCGCTGTACGACCTCCAGCAGATCGTGGCGGGGCTGACCGGCCCGCGGCATCCGGCCGGCGGGCGCGGGCACGACGAGGTGCGCCGTGCCGGGATCGCGGTGCTCGCCGCCGACCTCCAGGCCGCGCCCAACGCGCTGGCCGCGCTCGCGCCCTGGCTCGACCCCGACAGCGCCCGGACGCTCCAAGCGGTGCTGACCGATCCGGCGCATCCGCTGCGGTCGCTGTGGCCGCGCGACGGGCGGCTGCCCGACGCGCTGCGCAGCGATGACCCCGACGCGCTGGCGGCGTTGCTGGCCACGACCTACACCCTCGGGCTGACCTGGTGCCGGCTGGCGCAGGTGCCGCCGCCCGCGACCGGGTTCGCGGTGCCGCAGGCGGTCGCGGCCGAGCTGACCTCCCCGGCGATGCACAGCCCACCCTCCACCGACGAGCTGAGCGCCTGGGACATCATCAAGGCGGCCCGCGCGCACCTGGCCTCCGAGCGGCAGGCGCAGGGCGGCGACCAGCCGGTCGCACCGGCGCCCGAACCGGCCGGGGAGCCGCCGGGCCCGCCGCCCGCGGTCGCGCCGATCGGGCCGCCGTCCGCGCCGATCGGCCCGGTCGGCGCCCCCGGCCCCATGCCCGACGCGCCCGGCCCCGGCCCGGGTCCGCTGGGTGCGGTGTCGCCGGTGCCGCCGCCCGCGCCGCTCGATCCGTTCGGGCCCCGTGCCGAGTCCGCCCCCTCCCCTGCCGCCGAGGAGGTCGGGCCGCGGCCCGACCCGTTCGCCGCCGACGTCCCGCCGCCGAGGATCCCGCCCCCTCCCCCGCCGCCCGCTCCGGCCGAGGCGCCGCCTTCCCCCGCGCCGTTCTCCGCGCCGCCGGGGCATCCGCCCGCACCGCCGATGCCGCCCGCCGCGCCCGCGCCCGCGGTGTTGGAGTGGCCGGCCGAGCCGTCCGCGACGCAGTTCGACCCGGATCCGCGCGGCCGGGATCCGCACGCCACGCAGCTCGACCCGGGTCGGGAGCGGCAGGTGGGGCTGCCGCCGCCGCCCGCTCCGGTGCCCGAGCCGCCGCCGCCGATGCCGCCCGCGCCCGCTCCCGAGCACGGCGCGCAGATCGCCGAGGTCCGCGGGGTCCGGTTCCTGTGCGGCGCCGACGACATCGGGCGCGTCGTGACCGAGGTGCGGCGGCGCGGGAAGTGGTCGCAGCGGCTGCGCGGGCAGGAGGCGACGAGCGCGTCGGTTCCGGCGCTGCTGCTCATCGGCGCGCCGTCCAGCGGGCAGCGGCGGCTGGCGCGGATGGTCGCCGGTGCACTGGCCGAGGTGGAGGTCTCCAGCGGCGAGGTCCGCAGCGTGCACGCCGAGGACCTGCGCGACCTCGGCCCCGCGGGGCTGCGGGCGGCGCTGGAGGAGCACGCGGGGCACACCCTGCTGCTGGACGGGCTCGACGCGCTGATCCTGGACGAGCCGCAGGGCGCGGCCTACACCTCGGTCCTGTACCGGGCCCGCCTGGAGAACGTCAGCGACACCACGCTGCTGGCGACGTGCGAGCCGGACCGGGTCGGCGAGCTGTCGGCGGCGTCGCCGGAGCTGATGACCGACCTGCGGGCCGTCCGGCTGCCCGACTTCGGCGACGGCGGGGCGCGCGCCGCGCTGCTGTCGCTGCTGGCCGGGGAGCGGCGGATGCGGGTGGGGCCGGACGCCTGGGAGGTGGTGCGCGGTGATCTCGGCGCGCTGCGGGGGCGGGGCCGGGTGACCGGCGCCCGGCTCGTCGAGGCGTACCTGGACCGGGCCGCGACGCGGCGGCTGGGCCGGGCCGAGGGGACGCAGGCGCTCGGCAGCGCGTCGTCGCTGACGCTGTCGCGGGCCGATTTCGAAGGCGTGGCCGGGGAGCTGTCCGCGCCCTGACCTCGCCTGGCCTCACCTCGCCGGGACACGTCCGGGGAAGCGGCCGAGGCGGGTGCCTGGGACGGGTCTGGTGGCGGCCGGGTGAGGGTCTTGTGGCGGTCGCGGTGGATCCCGGCGGGGGCCGCATAATGTCGGCGGCGCGGGTCACGATGGTGGGGTGGACCGTGAAGACCGGTTGCTGGCCCTGGTCGCCGAGTTCCGCGCGGCCTCGCCCGAGCCGCTGGGGCCGCGGGTGCTGGCGGGGCGGCTCGGGGTGAGCGAGCGGACCGTGCGCCGCGATGTGGAGCTGCTGGTCCATGGGGGCCTGCCGGTGCGGCCCGGGCGGGGGCGCGGCTATGTGCTGGCGCCCGGTCCGGCTCCTGCGGCGTTGTCCGAGGCGGCGTCGCTGGTGGGGCCGGTCCGCGACACGCTCGCCGAGGCGGTGCGTTCCCGCCGGGTGGTGCGGCTGGCCTACACGGGCCGGTCGGGTGGCCGGACGTTCCGTGACGTGGAGGCGCACGGGCTGGTCATCGCCCCGTACGCGGAGTACCTGGTGGGGTGGTGCCGGTTGCGTGACGCGGCGCGGATGTTCCGGCTCGACCGGATCGGCGCGGCGTTCCTGTCGGGGCGGGGCGCGGGGCCGCGCGATCTCGACGAGCTGCTGGCGGCGCTGCGGGTGCCGTTGCCGCGTCCGCCGTCGGACGCGGCGCCGCCGGGGCCGCGCAGGCCGGGTGGGCCGTCCGGGGCGGGGGGCGCGGCGGGGGCGGTGCGGGCTCGCGCGTGGACGCTGGACCGGGTGGAGTCGGTGCGGGGGCGGCTGGGCGGGGTGGTGGCGGAGGCGCGCGCCGGGCCGGAGGGCGCGGCGGCGCTGCGGGGGGTGCTGGGGCATCTGGCGGAGTGGTCGCGCTGGCAGGTCGCGGCGGTGCGGGCGGCGGCGACGGGTGAGGATCCGGTGCTGGAGGGGCGGCGGCCGGTGTTCCCGCCGGGGTTCGGCGGGGATCTGCCGTACGCGGTGCGGGAGCGGATGATCCAGGACGCGATGGCGGTGCGTTCCCTGGGTGAGGTGGCGTGTGATCTGCGGGAGGTGCTGGAGGGGGCGGCGCATTGGGCGGCGGGCTGCGACGAGGTGCTGTGGGAGGGGCCGCTGCCCGATCCGCGTCCGTTCGGCCCGCCGGGGCCGCCGCGTCCGCTGGCCGATCTGCTGGCGGGGTGGCGGGGGCCGCTGGCGCATGTGGAGTGGCATCTGGACCGGCTGGCCGACGACCGTCCGCGTCCCCCGGACGGCGCCGTCGAGGGCGCCGGTGAGGACGAGGAGGTGTGGGTCGTCGACCGCTGCCCGTTGCAGGTGTGACGGCGCCCGGGCTTCTCAGATCAGCCCGCCCCGTTGCCGCTCCCGTAGACGCGGCTGTTGATGCCGTGCAGGACGCGGGAGAACCACACGGTCTTGCCGGTGCCGGTGCCGTCGTGGTCGGGGTGGGCGCCGAAGTCGGTGGCGAGGGCGTCGACGAGGAGGCCGCGGCCGGCTTCGGCTCTGGTGGAGCACTCAAGGCGATGTGGCCGGTCGTCGGCGGTGCGGCTTTGTACCGGCGGGCTCAGTGATGAGCAGGCGCGGCGTCGGTGTGGTCGGCAGGGCAGCGGGGCTTCTATAGCGTGTGGGGGCCGAAGCGCCCCCAGGCGATGACTGCCGCTGCGATCAGCAGTACCGCGTTGAGCGCGATCGCTGTGGACTCTTTGCGTCGCAAGTGGGTGAGCGCGGCCAGCGCCATCAGCAGAGCCAGGCCAGTGGCTGCCAGGGGGGTGAGGATCGGGACGAGGCCGGTGGCGGCGGGCAGGATGAGTCCGAGCGCGCCGACCAGTTCGGCGAGCCCGATGAATCGGACGGCGTGGGTGGAGAAGTCGACCGTCCAGGGCAGCTTGGGTTCGAGCTTGTCCTTGGGCTGGGTCAAGGTCATCACGCCCGCGGCGCCGAACAGCGCTGCGAGTGCCGCTTGCAGAATCCACAGCAGCAGGTTCATGTCTGGGTTTCCTCATCGTTCAGGGGGTTCAGGGAGGCGGGAACACCGGATGGTGGCGTTCGGGGGAGCTGGAGCCGGTCGCCGGCCCTGTGTGGGCGCGGCTTGACGACTGCGGGCCATGAATCGCCGTGCCCGTCTGCGCTCAGGGCTGGCCGCTGATGTCGGCCCGGTGGTGCAGCCGCACTGGGGTGTAGGTCGCGACTCAACCTGTAGCCGTTGTCTTGCGAGCCGACGCAGCGCGCGTGATGCCGACCGGTGTCCGCCCGCAACTACGGCGAGCTCGTGGCCTCGGGAGAACACCGGCCGGCTGATGCTTCCTAGGCGCTGCGGCGCAGCGTGAACCAGGAGGTCGGCACCGAGTTGGTGCCCGGTGTGACGTCGAGTAGTTCCCAGCCGGGGAACCTGGCGCAGAGCTCGTCGGCTGTGACGCCCGCCGCCCACGACGTGACCTCGGGCTTCGGATTGCCGAGCGGCTCGGGGCCGTACCCGAACATCAGCAACCGTGCTCCGGGAGCGGTGCGGTGGGTGAGCCCGGCGGCGTAGGCGTCGCGGCGGTGCAGCGGGACCCCGCAGTAGCAGCTCAGGTCGAAGAACAGGTCGAAGGGGCCCGGCACGTCCAGCTCGTCGAGGCGGGTGGCGTCCCCGTGCAGCAGCCGTACCTCCACTCCCGCCGCCGCAGCCTTCTCCCTGGCCTGGTCGACAGCTCGGTCGATCAGGTCGACGGCCGTCACCTCCCAGCCGTGCCGTGCGAGGTAGGTGGCGTTGGTCCCCGTGCCGCAGCCGAGTTCCAGGGCGCGGCCGGGCGGCAGCGCGCCGTGCCCCTCTACCAGGGCGACCAGCTCGGGCGGCGTCACGCCGGTGTCCCACGGTGGCTTGCCGGTGCGGTAGTAGCCCTCCAGTGCGCGGTGGACGGACTCCTCCTCAGGGTCTCGCTGCGTTGAGGCCAGGTCCGGTTCCGGCTTCTGGGTGGCGTTGGGCTGGTCCATCGTCGTCTCCTCCAAGAATCTAGAGTTGAACTCTAGTGATGTGCTCTAGAGATATACTCGCAATATGGACAAAGTCAAGCGGCCGGACAAGCGGGCCGAGCGCTCACGCCGCACCCGTGAAAAGGTCGTCGAGGCGGCTCGCGAGCTGTTCGTCGCGCAGGGTTACGGGGCGACGAGCCTGCAGGAGGTCGCGGACCGGGCGGGCGTGGCCGTCCAGACGGTCTACTTCGTCTTCGGCAACAAGCGCACGCTGTTCAAGGACGTCGTCGACACGTCCATCGCCGGTGACGCCGAGCCGGTCGCCACCATGGATCGTGAGTGGTTCCGCGCCGCGTGCGCCGAGCCCACCGCAGCCGGGCAATTGCGCGCGCACGTCCACGGCACCAGCGAGATCCTGGGCCGGGTGGCCCCGATCATGCCGCTGATCGCGGCCGCCGCGGCCACCGATCCGCAGATCGCCGCGCAATGGCCCGACGGCCCCGACCTGCGCTACACCGTGCAGCACGCCGCGGCCCAGACGCTGGCCGGCAAGCCCGGAGCCCGCCCCGACGTCTCCGTCGAGACGGCCGCCGACCTGCTGTTCGGGCTGCTCAGCCCGCAGCTGTACCTGCTCTTCGTCCAGGACCGCAACTGGTCGCCGGAAGAGTGGGAAGAGTGGGCCTACGCCACTTTGACCGCCCAGCTCTGCACCGCCCCTGCGGCAGGAACGGGGCGCCCGTAGAACCACGGCCAGGACGACCATGCTCCAGAACCCCGTAATTCCTCGCCCGGCTCTGCCCTGCGTCCATCGGTGGTGAGGACGCTCCGGGGGCGGGGGTGGTGCACGGGTCCACACAATCCTCACTCCGAGGTCAGGTGACGCAGGACACGTGGGCCCGGGGGGAGGGTGCACCCCCTGGTTGCCGTTATGGTGGACGAGGTCGGTGTGGCATGTGTCCCCCGGGCTCTACACAACGCCTTCGAGGAATACCGTCGGGCCCTCGGTCCGGGCTGGAGCTTCGTTGTGCCTTTCGCCGTGAGGCGGCCTACCACACCGGCCGACGCGTCGAGGCCCCGGCGAGATCTGATCTCGCCGGGGCCTCGGCGTTCGCGTTGCCGGTGGGAGGGCGGGCACCGTGGAGGCGCCGTGCCGCCGTCCGGCGCCGTACGCGGCGCCCGCCCTCCTACGACATGACGATGACGACCGTGGCGACGGCGGCCGTCAGCACGCAGGCGCCGGCGACCGCCAGCGCCGTGATCAGGGCGATCCGGCGGCGGCGCCGGGGGGTGCCGAGTTCGGACAGCCGATGGGCCAGCCGCGGGTCGTTCTCGCTGAGGTGGACCTCGATCTGGGTGAGGATCTGCTGCTCCTCCATCGACAGCGCCATGCTCATACCTCCGGGGGGCGTTCCAGTGCCTGGTTCCTCCCCCGGCTTCAAGATCATTATCCCCGGGGGGCGGTAACCGTTGCGCCGCGTCCGGGGGCGCTCTCGTGGTGCAGCCGGTCCAGTGCGGTGACGTAGTAGGTGTAGGTGCGGCCGGGCCGGGCGGACGGGTCGACGATGCCGCCGCCGCGGACGGCGGCGACGAGGCGGGCCGGGTCGACGGCGGCGCACGCGGGGGCTTTGCCGTCGACGCGGTAGACGCCGTAGGCAGTGGCGTCGCCGGCGGGCCGCCACTGGACCTGGACGCCCTTGGCGCCGCCGGCGGCGGGTCCGGCGCGCAGGCCGCGGGCCGGTGCGGGGGCCTGCCCGCCGCGTCCCTGCACCACGGGCGGGATCGCGGGGCGGGGGTAGTGGTCGTCGCGGAGCCGCTGGGCGAAGCCGCGGCGGTTGGAGGCCAGGTCGGCGGCGGAGAAGTAGACGTCGCCGCGGACGGCGGGGTGGCGCCGGTTGAGGTCGAGGTGGCGTCCCAGCTCGGCGGGCTTCTTCCAGGTGGCGTCCTCGCCGACGCGGTAGGCGGCCTGGCCGATGCTGAGCTGGACGCGGGTGCCGGCGACCTGGCGGGACCACCAGTCGACGAGGGTGGCGTAGTCGGCGCGGGCGTCGCCGACCGCCCAGTACAGCTGGGGGGTGACGTAGTCGATCCAGCCCTGCTTGATCCATTTGAGGGTGTCGGCGTACTGGGCGTCGTAGCTCTCCAGGGCCTTGGTGGCCGAGCCCTTGGGGTCGGTGGCCTTGTTGCGCCACACGCCGAAGGGGCTGATCCCGAACCGCATCCAGGGTTTGGCGCGGTGGATCTGCTCGGAGAGGGTCCGTACGAGGGTGTCGACGTTCTGCCGGCGCCAGTCGGCCTTGTCCATGCCGCGGCCGTGGGCCTTGTAGGTGGCCTTGTCGGGGTAGTCGGCGGCGCCCTCGGGATAGGGGTAGAAGTAGTCGTCGAAGTGGACGGCGTCGATGTCGTACTTGCCGACCACGTCCATGACGGCCTTGGCGGCCAGGTCGCGGACCTGGGGCAGGCCGGGGTCGTACCACAGGCCGGTCCCGTACTTGCGGACCCAGTCGGGGTGCTTGCGGGCGGGGCTGCCGGGCGCGAGCTTGCCGAGGTCGGACTGGCGGCTGACGCGGTAGGGGTTGAACCAGGCGTGGAACTCCAGGTTGCGGGCGTGGGCCTCCTTGAGCATGAAGCCGAGGACGTCGTAGCCGGGGTCCTTGCCCTGCTTCCCGGTGATCCACTGGGACCACGGTTCGTGCGGGGAGGGGTAGAACGCGTCGGAGTTGGGGCGGATCTGCACGAAGACCGCGTTGAGGTTCATCGCCTGGGCGGTGTCCAGGAGTTTGCGGAATCCGGCCTGCTGCCGCTCCTTGGAGGGGCTCTTGGGCCAGTCGATGCCGGCGACGGTGGCGATCCACATGCCGCGCAGTTCCCGTGAGCGCGAGTCGCCGGGCGCGGCGACGGCGGCGCATTCGGCGCGGGCGCCGCCCGGCGCGGCGGCCGGTTCGCCGCCGTGCCCGTCTCCGCCGCCGCAGGCGGCCAGCACCGCCGCAGACGTCGCCGCCGCCAGCACTCGGATTACCGTCCCCGCTCGCCATGCCATAGCGGCCCATTGTTACGTACGTGTTGTGGTGCTACGTACCGAACGCCGATGCCGGTGGCCGGGCCGGGCCGCTGCTGAGGGGCTCGATTGGGGAGGGTCAGTTCTGCGGGACGTCCTTGACGAACACGATGCCGTCGCTGTCGGCCAGGTGGGCCGGGTCGAACGAGGCGTAGCCGAACCAGGGGGATACGCGATGCGCGGGCTGGCTGTCGCCGAGCGCGATGACGAGCCGGGGGGCGTCGATGAGGCAGCGGTCCTGCGGGAGCGCGTACAGGAGTCCTTCGAGGGTGCCGGGCGGCGGGGTGTCCACTCCCCGGTGCCGGATCGTGCCGAGGGCGGTGGCCACGAAGGCGTAGTCCCGGCCCAGGTGCGCGTGCACGATCGCGCCGGCGCTCCACCACTCCAGCGGCATCCCGCCCAGCCGCATGGAGCTCTTCTCCCGCTGGAGGTGGAAGTTGTGGGCGTGGACGAATGCCGGGCCCCGCTCGGCGACGGCGAGGAGGTTGTGGGCCATCATCTGGCCCCGCACGCCGAGCAGCCGGGTCATGCGTGCCGGTGAGGTGTCGGCCATCCAGTGGTGGTAGCGCAGCAGGCCGGTGGCGGTCCGCCCGTACAGGCGGGCCCGGTCCCACTCGCCCCGCGAGGCCGCCGTGATCAGGTGCGGGGTCTGCGCGTCGAGCAGCGCCACCAGGTCGTCGGCGAGCAGCCGCAGGCGGCCGGCCTCGGCCGACTGCCCCACGGACCGGGACGGGTCCATCATCACGGCGGGGTCGGTCCACCGGTCGTCGGCGCCGATCAGACGGTCGAGTGTTTCCGCGGTGCAGGGGAGCAGGTCCGCGTCCACGTGGGCCGCGAGGTGGCCGTGGAGTGCGGTGAGGGCCTGCCGGGGGCTGGCGGCGCCGGTGATCTCCAGCGGGCCGTCGAAACCGGCGAAGCGGACCTGCTCGGACGCGGGCCGGCCGTCGTTGTGGGCGCGCATCCAGCGGACGAGCTCGCGGTTGGCCGCGGAGGCGCCGAAGCCGTGGCTGAATCCGTGCTCCATGACCTCCTCGAGGGTGCCCGTGCCCGAGGTGACGTAGTCGTCCACGACCAGGCCCATCATGCAGTCGCTCTCGATCGTGATCGTCTGGTGGCCCTCCTGCTCGACGAGCTGCCGGAAGAGCTCGTTGCGCAGCTCGAGCAGGGTGTCCTCGCCGTGGGTGGGTTCGCCCAGGGCCAGCAGCCGTGGCCGGGCCGGGAGCAGCCTCATGACGGCGGCGGCCTCGACGGCATGGGCGGTGTCGGTGATGTCGGGTGCCATGCCTTCAACGGTATCGTTGAACCTTCGGTTGAAACTTTTCCGCGACATTGGCAGGCCTATGAGGCAGAACCTTCAAAACGGTGTGCGGCTCAGGCCGGTGGATCTGGCGCGCGGGCACGGTCTGTCCACGCAGGCGGTCAGGAATTACGAGGAGGCCGGCGTCCTTCCGGCCGCCGGCCGCACACCCCACGGCTACCGCATCTACACCTCGCTGCACGCGGGGGCCCTGGACGCGTTCCTCGCCCTGGTGCCCGGCCACGGCCACCAGGCGGCGACGTCGATCATGCGGGCCGTGAACCAGGGCGCGCTCGAGGAGGCGTTCGGCCTCATCGACGAGGGCCACGCCCAGCTCCTCGACGACCGGCGGACCCTCCAGGCGGTGGAGGGCGCCCTGCGCGACCTGGGGCCGGCCGCGATACCCGGACCCGGACCCGGACCCGGACCCGGGTCCGGCGGGACGTTCATCGGGCCGCTGGCGGGCAGGCTCGGGATCCGGCCCGCGACGCTGCGCAAGTGGGAGCGCGCCGGGCTGGTGAGCCCGCGCCGCGACCCGCGGACGGGGTACCGCGTCTACGGCGAGGCCGACGTGCGGGACGCCCTGCTGGCCCACCAGCTCAGGCGGGGCGGCTACCTGCTGGAGCAGATCGCCCCGCTGATCGCCCAGGTGCGGGCGGCCGGCGGGCTGGAGCCGCTGGAGGCCGCCCTGCGGGACTGGCGCGGCCGGCTGTCGGCCCGCGGGCGGGCGCTGCTGGCCGGGGCCGCCGAGCTGGAGGGCTACCTGCGCGAGCGCGGGTGAGTTCCGTCTGAGCTCGCGTCCGGCCGGGGGCCTGCCGGCCGGACACGTCCGTCGGGCCGATGACGTTTGGGTGGACGGTGGTCAGGGGGCCGGCGGTCAGGGGGCCGGCGGTCAGGGGGCGGTGACGCCGCTGAGCCGTGCGCACAGGTCCCCCACCGCGCGGGTGTTGCGCTCGTCCAGGACGGTGGCGGGCCAGGGGGTGCGGCGTGAGTGGGCGTTGTAGTAGGCGCCGGTGACGCCGTCCAGGTCGGGGCTTGAGGCCAGGTGGAGGCTGGACCGGGCGGGTTTGGCGAGGTCGCTGAGCAGGAGCGGGCCGAGGAGCCGGATCAGGGGGGCCAGGGGCCGGTAGGCGTAGGGGAACGCGCGGATCGGCAGGGCCTGGTTGCCGGGGGTGTGGGCGTGCCCGGGGTAGGCGACGTTGACGGTGACGCCGGTGTCCTCCAGGCGGGCGGCGAGGTGGCGGCTCATCGCCATGACGGCGGTCTTGGCGTGGTTGTACTGGGAGAACCTCCAGCCGAGGTAGGCCTTCTCGCCCTGGAGGTTGGCGGGGTCCAGGGCGCCGCCGGGGATGCCGCCGGTGAGGTTGACCACGCGGGCGTCGCCGGCGGCGCGCAGGGCGGGCAGCAGCAGGCAGGTCAGGGTGTAGGGGGCCAGGACGTTGGCGGCGAAGGTCTGCTCCACGCCGTCGGGGGTGAGGGTCCGGGCGGGGGTCATCCCGCCGGCGTTGTTGATCAGGATGTGCAGGCGGGGGTGCCGCTGGGTGATCTCGGCGGCCAGGCGGCGCAGGTCGGCGCGGCGGGTGAGGTCGGCGGTGTGCGCGGTGATCTCGGCGCCGCCGCGGGCGAGCTCGGCGGCGGCGGCGTCCGCGCGGCGGCGGTCGCGGCCGACCAGGACCACCCGGGCGCCGAGGGCGGCGAGCCCGCGCGCGGTCTCCTTGCCGATGCCGCCGGTGCTTCCGGTCACCAGGGCCGTCCTGCCTCGCAGGGTCATCGGGGCCTCCCGTGGTTCGCTCATCCCGGCACTATATGACACCGAGTGCCATCTTTGACACCTGGTGCCGTCTCGGTAGCCTGGGCGCATGGCGCATGGGGACGGGACGGGCGGGGCGGGGCTGCGGGAGCGGACGCGGCGCGCGGTGCGGGCCGAGCTGGCCGGGGTGGCGGTGGCGATGTTCGCCGAGCGGGGGTTCGAGGAGACGACGGTGGAGGACATCGCCGCAGCGGCAGGGCTGTCCAAGCGGACCTTCTTCCGGTACTTCCCGGCCAAGGAGGACGTGGTGTTCGGCGACGTGGAGGAGGTCGCCGCGCGGATCGCCGAGGCCGTCGGGGCCCGTCCGGCCGGGGAGCCGGCGTGGACGTGCCTGCACGTGGTGCTACGCGAGTGGGAGGGCCGGGTGCACGCCGCGCAGCGCGAGCTGGCGGGGCTGCGGCTGATCGAGTCGACCCCGGCGCTGCGGGCCCGGCTGCACCACAAGCGCGACGAGATGCGGACCCTGATCGCGCGGGCGCTGCGCGAGCGGCCGGGCGCGGAACTGGACGCCTTCACCGCCGACCTGCTGACGGGCGCCGCGGCGGCGGCGCTGGACGCGGCGGGCCGCGAGTGGCTGCGTTCGGACGGCGCCGCCGACCGCGCCGGTCTCCTCGACCGCGCGTTCGCCGCCCTCGCCCCGCCCGCCGCCGGCTAGACCCCGCCGGTGCGGCCCACCCCGCGGCGGTCCCGCGCACCGGGCGCGTGCCGCGCCCCGGCCGCCGCTCCCCCGTTCGCCGCGATGATCCCGGGCGCCGGACGCGGCGGCGGTTCTGGTTTACTCCCCCGGTGGACGCTTCACTTGCCGGTACCGAGGACGTGCCCGATCTGCTGGTCAGGGCCGGAGAGCTGGCGCTCGAATGGTTCCGCGCCGATCCGGCGCGGCTGGGCGAGCTCGACAAGGGCGGGCCGGGCGGCTACGACCCGGTGACCGAGGCCGACCGGGCAGTGGAGGGGCTGCTGCGGGCCGAGCTGTCGGCGCGGTTCCCGGGCGACCGCGTGGTCGGCGAGGAGGCGGGCGCGAGCGGCCCGGGCACCAGCGGTCGGACGTGGCTGATCGACCCGGTCGACGGGACCAAGGCGTTCGTCAGCGGGGTGCCGCTGTGGGGGGTGCTGCTCGGCCTGTCGGTCGGCGGCGAGCCCGTCGCGGGCTGGCTGCGCCAGCCGTACCTGCGCGAGACGTTCAGCGCGGTCGGCGGGACGGGCCTGTTCGAGGGGCCGGGGCTACGGTCGGCCCTGCGGACGCGGCCGACGACCTCGCTCGGCGACGCGGTCATGTACAGCACCCATCCCGGGATGTTCGGGACGCCCGCCGAGCGGGCGGCGTTCGAGAAGGTCGCCGGCGCGGTGCGGCTCCAACGGTTCGGCGGCGACTGCTACTCCTACGGGCTGCTCGCACTCGGGCAGCTGGACCTGGTGGTGGAGGCGAGCCTGGAGCCCTACGACGTCGGCGCGCTGATCCCGATCGTGCGCGCGGCGGGCGGGGTGATCACCGGGCTGGACGGGACGGCGCCGACCGGCGGCGGCTTCGTCGTCGCGGCGGCGACGGCGGAGCTGCACGCCGAGGTCCTGGACCTGATCGGCCACTGAACCGCCCGCCGCCCTCGCATCCGCCGCGCCCGCACCCGTCCTCCCGGCTGCCGCCCTCGCCTCGGTACTCATGCCCGTCCGCACGCCCCCGGGGGGTCAGGCAGAGTCCTCGCGGAGGTGGACGCCGAGGCCGGCGCGCCCGGGGGCCAGGTCCGGGCGCAGCACCAGGTCGCCGTCGAAGTCGCCGCCGTGCTCGGGCCGGTAGGGCAGGGCCGCGTCGTCCGGGAGGCCGCGGAGCCGGTCGCGGAGCGCGGCGACGGCCTCGTCGTGGCCGTCCGCGGTGATCCGGTCGGCGCCGAAGACCGTCAAGGGCGGCAGCGCGGCGACACCGGTGTACCACAGGACGCCGTGCAGCAGGGGGAACAGGACCTCGGCGGCGTCGCCGTGCACGCCGCGGGGCCCGAAGGCGCTCGCGCGGGCGCCGATGGTGGTGATCACCAGGGCGCGCTTGCCGCCCAGGCCGCCCTCTCCGTAGCGGCGGACGCGCCCGTCGGGTGCGGTGAGCCCGAACGCGAACCCCTGGACCAGGACGCGGTCGAACCAGCCCTTGAGGATCGCCGGGACCCCGGCCCACCACAGCGGGAACTGGAACACGAGCACGTCGGCCCAGGCGATCTTCTCCTGCTCGGCGCGGACGTCCTCGGGGAGGGTGCCGGCGGCGTGGGCGCGCTCGGACTCCGCGCCGACGATCAGCCGTTCCCGGGGGGCGAGGCCGTAGTCGGCGGCGCTGACCAGAGGGTTCCAGTTCATCGCGTACAGGTCCGACTCGCGGACCTCGTGGCCGAGTTCCTTGAGGGTGTGCAGCCCCTCGTCGCGCAGCGCGCCGTTCAGCGAGCGCGCTTCGGGGTGCGCCAGGACCCACAGGACCTTCAGGCTCGGGCTCCCGGCGCCGCCGATCACCCCCGTGATGGTGTCGCCGGTGCTGGTGGCCGTGGTGGCGTGGGTGCTCATGGGTGTCATCATGCGCGGCCGGCGCGGGCGGCCACGAGTGGCCGGTCGGCCATCATGTGAAAGGATCGGGCCATGAGCGCTCCGGAGTGCCACCGGGTGGCGGTGCTGGTGCGGCCGGGCGTGCTGCCCCTGGAACTCGGGATCGCCCACCAGCTCTTCGGGAACGCCTCGAGCGCGGCCGGCGACCCGCTGTACGAGATCGTGACGTGCGCGCCGGAGCCGGGAACGGTCCGCACCGGCGCCGACTTCACCGTCGAGGTCGAGCGGGGCCTGGAGGAGCTGGAACGGGCCGGGACGGTGATCGTCCTGGCCTCGCACGAGGAGGACGAGGCGCACGCCGGGTGGGGCGCGGCGGCGCGGGCGCTGGCGGAGCTGCGGCCGGGCCCCCGGATCGCCTCGATCTGCACGGGGGCGTTCGTGCTGGCGGCGGCGGGCCTGCTGGAGGGACGGCGCGCGACCACGCACTGGCTGTCGGCCGATCTGTTCCGGGAGCGGTTCCCGGGGGTGCGGCTGGACCCGGACGTCCTCTACACCGACGAGGGCCTGGTGCTGACCTCGGCCGGGGAGGCGGCGGGCATCGACCTGTGCCTGCACATGATCCGCGGTGATCACGGTGCGGCGGTGGCGAACGGGGTGGCGCGCCGCACCGTGGTCCCGCCGCACCGCGAGGGCGGCCAGGCGCAGTTCGTCCCGCGGCCGGTGCCCGAGGCGGGGGCGTCCTGGACGGGCACCGCGCGGGCCTGGGCGCTGGAGCACCTGGACCGCCCGCTGACGCTGCGGGACCTGGCCGGGCGCGAGTCGATGAGCGTGCGGACCTTCACCCGCCGGTTCCGGGAGGAGACGGGCGAGTCGGCGTCGCGGTGGCTGGCCCGGCAGCGGGTGGAGCGGGCCCGGCAGCTGCTGGAGGAGACCGACCTCCCAATCGACCGGGTGGCCGAGAAGGCGGGTTTCGGGACGGGCGCGTCGCTGCGCCAGCATCTGCGCGCGGTGCTCGGGGTGTCGCCCGGCGCCTACCGGGCGACGTTCCGCGGAGTGCGGGGCGGTCCGGGGACCTGACCCCGCCCACCGCCGCCCGGCCCGCCCGACCCGGACCGCTCCTCACACCGCGACCCGCATGCCCCTCACCTCAGCCCGGTCACCTCGGCCCGGTCATCTGGACTCGCCGCGCAGGATGCTGTAGATCACCGCATCGCGCCAGCGGCCGTCGCGGAAGTTCCAGTTGCGCAGGACGCCCTCGCGGGTGAACCCGGCCCTCTCCAGCGCCCGCCGCTCGGCGATGTTGGCCGCGTCGGTCTCGGCCTGCACCCGCGCGACCTGGGTGTGGGCGAACAGGTACCGGGCCAGGAGCCGTTGCGCCTGGGTGCCGGCGCCCTGGCCGCGCGCGGAGGGCAGCAGCGCGATGCCGATGCTCCAGCAGTACGAGCTGCGGGAGGTGCCGATCCTGCGGTACGCGACGAACCCGAGGCGCTCGCCGCCGCACACCACCATGAGCCGTCCGCCGTCCTGCCCGGCCAGGCCGTCGCGTTCCCAGCGGTGTCGCAGCAGGAACACCGCCGCGTCGGCGACCTCCCACGCGGTGCCCTGCCGGCGCATCGGGATCGCACGGACGGCCCGGTCGCGGCCCGCGTTCCCGGCCGACGCGGCCCGTCCCATCACGGTGTCGATCAGGCCGGGCGCCACCACGTTGGCGCGCACGCTTCGGCTCCCGCCACCAGGCCCCAGTCGATCCTCACCGGGGAGCGGCCGCCGGCGCGCTTCGGCCGCCCGCCCCTTCTCCAGCGGGCCGCCGCGGGCCGCCGGAACGCGAGGGCAGCAGCACGACGATGAGCACGGCGCCGAGCGCTACGCACACCGCGCCCGCCACGAGCCCGCCCGAGTAGCCCATGACGGTCAGCGCGGCCACCCCGACGGCGCCGCCGATCTGCTGGACGGAGGTGAACAGGGCCGAGCCGAGACCGGCGTCCTCCTCGGTGGTGCCCTCGACCGCGGCCGCGGCTATGACGGGCAGGCTCAGCCCGTTGCCCACGCTCAGCACGAGCATGCCGGGCAGGACGTGGGCGGCGTAGGAGTCGCCCGCCGCCACGCCGGACAGCAGCAGCAGGCCGGCGATGTTGACCAGGAACGCCAGCAGGAGCGCCTGGCGCGTCCCGATTTTGAGGGAGATGCGGGAGGACAGCCACATGCCCGCCAGGATGCCGGCGCCATAGGGCAGGTAGGCGATGCCGGCCAGGAGCGGGCTGTATCCCAGAGCGGTCTGCACCTGGATCATCAATAGGAACGACATCGCGTACATGGCCATCGAGAACAGCAGGGTCGCGCCGTTGGCGACCGCCCGCGTCCGCGAGGCCAGGAACGCCCTGGGCACCAGCGGTGCCACCGCCCGCGACTCGGCCACCAGGAACGCCACCACCAAGGCGGCCGACAGCACGACGGCGCCGATCGCGACCGGATCGCTCCAGCCGGTCCCGCCGGCACGCAGCAACCCGTACACCAGCGACACCGCGGCACCGGTGACCAGGACCGCGCCGGGAACGTCGAGGTGGCGCCGGCCTGGGGCGCGGGACTCGGGGACCAGCCGGGGAAGCAGCGCCAGGGCCACGGCGACGATGGGCAGGTTGATCAGGAAGATCCCGCGCCAGGACACCAGGTCGGTCAGCACCCCGGACAGCACCAGGCCCGAGGTCCCGCCCAGGGCCGCGATGCCACCCCAGACGCCCAGCGCCCTGGTCCGCTCCTCCGGCCCCGGGTACAGCAACGTGATCATCGACATCGCCGCCGGGCCGGCCATCGCGGAACCGGCGCCCTGCACGAACCGCCCGATCACGAGCTGCCACGGCTCCTGCGCGACCCCGCAGGCCAGGCTGGCCACCCCGAACAGCGCCACACCGATGAGGAAAACGCGGCGGCGGCCCAGCACGTCCGCCAGCCGGCCGCACAGCAGCAGCAGCCCGCCGAAGGCCAGGAAGTAGGCGTTGACGACCCAGGGCAGCCCGGACGTGCTGAAGCCCAGCTCATCACGGATGCTGGGCAGGGCCACGTTCACGACGGTGTCATCGAGCACGAGCATGAATTGGACAAGACACAACACGAACATCGGCATCGGACGACGCTATGATTCGCCGCATTTGGCCACAATCCGCGACGAGGCCAGACCATAGCGCATAGAGGACATGGACGCGATCATCGTCCGCGCTCGCCGGAGGGGCCGTCGTCCTGACATTGGCCGGAGCGGGCGCCGCCGTCGCGACCACCGCCGTGGGCGGCGTCTACCAGGCCGTCCGGCCTGAACCGGCGGAAACGGCCCGTGGCGCCACCGCGAGCCCCAGCCCGCCGCGCAGATGATGGCGAGGACGGCGACCGCGGCACAGGTCTACGGCCCGCCAACAAACAGGCCGACGGCACCGCATAAATCAATGGGAAATTCATTTTGTAGCACAATAATTGTCGTATAACAATGGCCGTGAGCCTTTCTGTCGAGTCTCCACGCACGCTGTCGCCGCGCGGACGGACCGTCGTGCTGGTGACCTGCTTCCTGAGCGTGATCGTGGCGGGGCTGGACACGACGATCGCCAATGTGGCGCTGCCCTCGATCCAGAAGGCACTGCACGCGCCGGTCAGTGGCCTGCAGTGGGTGGTCGACGCCTACACGCTGGTCATCGCATGCCTGTTGATGTTCGCGGGTTCGGTGGCCGACCGGTTCGGCCGGCGCCGGGTGTTCCAGGTCGGGCTGGGATTCTTCTCGCTCGGTTCCCTGCTGTGCGGCCTCGCGCCCTCCCTGGGTGCCCTGGTCGCCTTCCGCGCGCTCCAGGCGGTGGGCGGCGCGATGCTGAACCCGGTCGCGATGTCGATCATCGCCACCACCTTCACCGACCCGAAGGAGCGCGCTCGCGCGGTGGGCGCATGGGGAGCGGTGGCGGGTCTGAGCGGGGCCGGCGGCCCCGTGCTCGGCGGCCTGCTGGTCAGCGGCCTCGGATGGCGGTCCATCTTCTGGGTCAACGTGCCGCTCGGCGCCCTGGCCATCTACCTGACCCAGAGGTTCGTCCCCGAGTCCAGGGCGGCGCGCGGCAAGCGGTTCGACCCCCTCGGCCAGCTGCTCGTCGTCACCTTCCTCGGCCCGGTCACCGCCGCCGTCATCGAAGGGCCCCGGCACGGCTGGAGCTCACCGTTCATCATCGCGCTGTTCGTCCTGGCCGCCGTCTCGCTGTCCGGGCTGGTCGTGACCGAGTCCCGGCGCGCCGAACCACTGGTGGACATCCGGTTCTTCCGCAGTCCGGCGTTCTCGGGGGCGGCGATCATCGCGCTGGTCGCCTTGATGACCCTGGGCGGGTTCTTGTTCCTCAACACCCTCTACCTGCAAGACGTCCGCGGCTACAGCGCGCTGCACGCGGGCCTGCTCACCATCCCGATGGCCGCCGCACTGGCGGCATGCGCGATGATCTCGGGGCGCATCGTGGCCGCCCGGGGCCCCAGGCCGGCGCTCGTGCTGGCCGGGCTGCTGCTGGCGGCGGGAACCGGCCTGCTCGTCGGGGCCGGACGCGAGACCGGGGCCTGGTACCTCGTGCTCGCCTATCTGCTGTTCGGTGCCGGCTTCGGCCTGGTCGGCACCCCGATGACCACCACCGCCCTGTCAGGGATGCCACGCGACCAGGCCGGGGTCGCCGGAGCGATCGCCTCGACATGCCGCCAGACCGGCGGCGCGATCGGTGTGGCGGTGTGCGGTGCGATCGTCGCGGGCGGCTCGACCGGGTTCGTCGCGTCCAGCCGTACCGCCTGGGCCGTTCTGGCCGGCTGCGGCATCGCGACCGCGCTGCTCGGCCTGATCTCGACCGGGCGCTGGGCCCGCGCCCAGGCCGAACGCAGCGGCCGGCAGCTGAGCACGCACGCCATGGAGACGCCCCGATGACACGGAAAGTCACGCCCACGCCAGCCACGACGGTTCACCAGCGCGGATTCTCGTCGACCCCGTTTACTGGTAGGCCGTACATCGACCCACCGAAGGGGTACGACGATGACCTCGCGCCGCCATCCGCTGTTCGCCCGCGCCTACTCCCGTATGAGCCCGCGGTTGGAGCGCGGCCTTGTCCCGCACCGCGCCACTCTGCTGGCCGGTCTGGCCGGTGACGTCATCGAGGTCGGCGCGGGCCCGGGAGCCACCTTCGGCCACTACCCGGCCCAGGTCACCAGTGTGCTGGCCGTCGAGCCCGAAGCGCGCCTGCGGCGGCTCGCCCGGGCCGCCGCCACCCGGGCCTCCATGCCGATCGAGGTCGTCGACGGGTTCGCCGACCGGCTCCCCGCCGCCGATGCCTCCCGTGACGCGGCCGTCGTCTCGCTGGTGCTGTGCACGGTGCCCGACCCCGCCGCCGCCCTCGCCGAGATCTTCAGAGTGGTCAGACCCGGCGGGCAGTTGCGGTTCTTCGAGCACGTCCGCGCCGACACCCCCACCCGCCAACGGCTCCAACGCCTCGCCGACGCCACTCTCTGGCCGCTGTTCGGCGGCGGCTGCCACACCAGCCGCGACACCGCCGCCGCCATCCGGGACGCCGGATTCACCCTTACCCGCCTGGACCGGCTCGGCCACGCCGACACCGGCCTGCCGTTCCCCGCCGCTCCTCAGATCCTCGGCACCGCCACCCGCCCCCGAGCCTCTGCCACGACCGCCTGAAATACGGCTGGACGGAGGGCTCGGTCCCACCGGAGATGCCGTCGGCCTCCCGGCCGTTGACGGGGAGCTGGGCATCGTCGCTGGTGAGGAGCGTCCCGGATCGGGGTAGCCGGATGGTGTGGACGGACGGGCTCTGATCGGGAGGTGTTGGTCATGCGAGTGTTCGTGGCGGGTGGGACCGGGGTGCTGGGGCGGCGGCTGGTACCGCGGCTCGTGGAGGGTGGCCACCAGGTGACGGCTTCGACGACGGGCGCGGCCAAGCTGAGGCTGCTGGAGCGGCTGGGCGCGGAGGGCGTCGTGATGGACGGGCTGGATGCGGCGTCGGTCGGTGAGGCGGTGGAGGCCGCCCGGCCGGACGTGATCGTGCACCAGATGACCGCGATCTCGGTGGCGCACGCCGGTGAACCCGATATGAAGCACATGGATCGGTGGTTCGCCGGCACCAACCGGCTGCGCACCGAGGGGACCGACCACCTGCTGGCCGCCGGCGAGGCGACCGGCGTCCCCCATTTCGTCGCCCAGGGCTACGCCGCCTGGAACGGCATCCGCGAGGGCGGCCGGGTGAAGACCGAGCAGGACCCGGTGGACCCGATGACCGGAACAGCGGCGGAGCCCGCGATGGCGGCGATCCGCCACGTCGAGGACGCGGTCGTCAGGGCCGGCGGCGCGGTCCTGCGCTACGGCTGGTTCTACGGGCCGGGCGCCACCGACGGCCTGGTCGAGCCGGTGCGCAAGCGGCGGTTCCCGATCGTCGGGGGCGGCGTCGGCTACTGCTCGTGGGTGCATCTGGACGATGCTGCGAGCGCCACCGTGCTGGCTGTGGAGCAGCGGGCGAGGGGCGTGTTCGACATCGTCGACGACGAACCGGCCCCGGCCGTCGAGTGGCTGCCCTATCTGGCCGAGTGCGCGGGGGCGAAGCGGCCGATGCGTGTCCCCGCCTGGCTGGCCCGGCCGCTGGCGGGGGAAGTGGCGGTGACGATGATGACCGAGGGGCGCGGCTTCTCCAACGCCAAGGCCAAGCGGGAGCTCGGCTGGGAGCTTCGCTTCCCGTCCTGGCGCCAGGGTTTCAGGGAAGAGCTGGCGTGACCCGTTGGCGCGGCCGGCCGTCCCGCCCCACGTCGTGGCCGGCCAGGCGGCCAACGGGGTGCCGTTGGCCGCCTGGCCGGTTCCACTTCCCTGAACGGTCCGTCAGCCGCAGTGCATCCAAGGGCTGGTGTAGCTCGTATTGTTGTGGTATCCGAAGAAGCGCACGCACCTGACGCGGTCTTAATCGTCACCACGCAGTTATATGTGCCATTGTAGAGCAGGTAGACCCTGGTGCCGGAGAGCGGCGCCTGCTCCTGCACGTAGTAGCCGCTCCCGCAGATGGACTCGGGAGTATACGCCGCAGCCTTGGTGGTTACGTTGCTGCCGGGCTCCGCCGCTTGGGCAGTACCGATACCGCCTAGCAGCACGGTTGCACCGAGCATGCCGAGGGCGGCGGTGTTCCTCGTCCGCGCGCAGCGCTTGACTCTTTCCGCGTCCTCTCGCGCCAACCGCTGAGAATCGCGTTGCGCAACTCGTTAGTACCTTCTGCGGGCCGTTTCGGCCTCAGCGGGTCACGGTGGTCTCTCGTTCTATCCGCGACAGTTTCTCGGGGTTGCGCACGTGATAGAGGCCGGTGACGCGGCCATTCTCGACCCGTACCGCCAGTACGCCATCGAGCTCCCCGTCGAGTCGGACGAGCAGCGCCGGGCCGCCGTTGATCTGCACCGGTTCGACCGATATTCCGGTGCCGCGCTTGTACCAACCGGTGGCCAGCAGGCGAACCACCTTTGCGGCCCCCAGGATGGGCCGCGGCAGGGCGTGTTTGATGCCGCCGCCGTCGCTGAGGGCGACGACGTCCGGCGCGAGGATGTCGAGCAGGCTCTGTAGGTCGCCCGTTTCGATCGCCCGCTGGAACGCTTGGAGTGCGTCGCGGGTGTCGGCCGCGGAGACGGCCCCGCGGGGTCGGCGGGCGGCGACGTGCGCGCGTGCCCGGTGCGCGATCTGGCGGACGGCGGCGGGGGTCTTGTCGACCGCTTCGGCGATCTCGCCGTACTCCAGGTCGAACACCTCGCGCAGCACGAACACCGCCCGTTCGGTCGGCGTGAGCGTCTCCAGGACCAGCAGCATCGCCATCGAGACGCTCTCGGCCAACTCGACGTCGTCGGCCACGTCGGGCGCGGTCAGCAGCGGCTCGGGCAGCCACGGACCGACGTAGGACTCCTTGCGCCGGCGGAGTACACGCAGCCGGTCCAGCGCCTGCCGGGTGACGATCCGGACCAGGTAGGCACGCTGATCCCGGACGGTGTCCAGCTCGACGCCGACCCATCGCAGCCAGGTTTCCTGGAGGACGTCCTCGGCGTCGGCGGCCGAGCCGAGCATCTCGTAGGCCACGGTGAACAGCAGGTTGCGGTGGGCGACGAACGCCTCGGTGGCGGAGTCCACGCGGTCGGCACGATCGGGCGGCTCGTCCGTGGTTCGTTCGCGGTGCTCGCTCATGTCCGGCTCCTGCTGGTTCGCTCTCAGCCCTGCCACACGCACAAGACGCCGGTCCCCACCGCTTTGTGACACCTGCGATCAGTGGCCCGTATCACATGGCCGAGCTGTCACAAGGGGTCGGATCGCCCACGTCTGGTGTTCGTCAGGACACCGCGCGAACGATCCGGGCGGCGCACAGGCCGCATTCCGAGCGGTCCAAACATCGTTTGGCGATCGAGGAAAGGCACGGAGCATGAGCATCGGGAAGTTCGCAGTGGCAGGAGCGACCGGGCGGCTGGGACGCCACGTCGTGGACGTCCTCGCCGAACGGGGGTACCGGGTCGTTCCGATGCCGGGTACGCCGCCGGTGGCGGGCTCCTGCCCGACGCTCACGCCGAACTCGCCGGCCCCCCACCTTCCAGGAGTGGCTCGACGCCCACCCCTGAGGCCCTGATGCCCGGCTT
This sequence comes from Actinomadura xylanilytica, assembly GCF_030283145.1. Taxonomy (GTDB): domain Bacteria; phylum Actinomycetota; class Actinomycetes; order Streptosporangiales; family Streptosporangiaceae; genus Spirillospora; species Spirillospora xylanilytica. Next base: position 278,541 of record NZ_JASNWE010000005.1, on the reverse strand, counting down.
CACCCGCCTGACCCGGCGCCGAGCGGCACCGCCGGCCCCCGACCGCGCCGCAGCACGATGCCGGCCCACCGCGGTCGGCCCGAACCGACCCCGAACACGCACATGTGGAAGGCAGCCGAACACATGACCGACACAGTCGTGCCCGAAAACGGCCCCGAACGCCCCGGCACATCCCCGGGCGAGCGGGAGGACGCCCCGCCGCCCGACCCCCGCCGCTGGTGGGGCCTGGTGGTCATCGCGCTCGCCCAGCTGATCGTGATGCTGGACATGACCATCGTCAACATCGCCCTGCCGTCCGCCCAGCGGGACCTCGGCATGACCGACGGCGACCGGCAGTGGACCATCACCGCCTACACCCTCGCCTTCGGCGGCCTGCTGCTGCTCGGCGGCCGACTCGGAGACCTGTTCGGACGCAGGCGCAGCTTCATCATCGGCCTGATCGGCTTCGCCGGCGCCTCCGCGCTCGGCGGCGCCGCCACCGGCCCCGGCATGCTGTTCGCGGCCCGCGCCCTGCAGGGCGTCTTCGCCGCGCTACTGGCCCCCGCCGCGCTGTCCCTGATGACCACGACCTTCACCGACCCGCGCGAACGCGGCAAGGCGTTCGGCGTGTTCGGCGCCATCGCCGGAGCCGGCGGCGCCATCGGCATGCTGGTCGGCGGCTTCCTGACCGAGTACCTGGACTGGCGCTGGTGCCTGTACGTCAACGCCCCGGTGGCCGCCCTCGCGGTGATCGGCGCGATCGTGATGCTCAAGGACCCGGGCCGCAGGACCGGCGCCCGGCTGGACCTCCTCGGCGCCGTGCTGGGCACCTCCGGCGTGCTGTCCATCGTCTACGGCTTCAGCGAGGCCGAGTCCCGCGGCTGGGGCGACACCCGGGTGCTGACCCTGCTGATCGGCGGCGTGGCGGTCCTCGGGGCCTTCTCCCTGTGGCAGACCCGCGCCCGGACACCGCTACTGCCCCTGCACATCGTCAAGGACCGCCAACGGGCGGGCGCCTACCTGACGATGGCCCTGGTCACCATCGCCATGTTCGGCGTCTTCCTGTTCCTGACCTACTACCTTCAGGGCATCAAGGGCTGGTCGCCGCTGAAGACCGGTGCGGCCTACCTGCCGCTGACCGCCTGCATGATCATCGGTTCCACCCAGGTCTCGGCGCGGCTGCTGCACAAGGTGCCGGCCCGGGCGCTGATCACGCCCGGTCTGACGCTGGCCGCCGGCGGCCTGGCCTTCCTGGCCTCCATGGACGTCGACGCCACCTACCTCAGCCACGTCCTGCCCGGCATCTGCATGATGGGTCTCGGCCTGGGCGCCACGTTCATGGCGGCCATCTCCACGGCCACCGGCCGCGTCGCCCCGCACGAGCAGGGGGCGGCCTCGGCGACCCTCAACACCATGCAGCAGGTGGGCGGGTCGGTCGGCACCGCGCTGCTCAACACGATCGCGGCCGGCGCGACCACGGACTGGCTGACCGACCACCGGGGCGACCCCGCCCGGCAGATGCCGCAGGCGAAGGCGGCACTGGCGGCGGCGACGGTGCACGGCTACTCCGTGGCGACCTGGGTCTCCGCGGGCATCATGCTGCTGGCCGCGGTGGTCGCGGGTGTCTTCATCAACGCCAAGGCGCCGGGCCGGCAGCCCGGCGCGGCGGCGGGCGGCCCTGCGATCGGCCCTGCGGGCGGCCCGGCGGGCGGCCCGGCGGGCGGTGACCGTGAAGCCGGGGCCGTCGAGGCGCCGGTCCGCACGGGCTAGCCCCCGGCAGGTTCCGGCCAGGGGGGGCCGAGTCCGGCCCCAGCCCGACCCCCCGGAAACTCGATGACTTTCGGCCGGGGCAGTGGCTAGGGTCGTCGGTCATGCGAATCTCCACGGGGTGTGATGAGGGGCCCGACGTCGTCGAACGGGCCGAGGGACAGGGCGGCGAGCTGGTGCTGCGCCGCGACGGCGCCGACTTCGAGATCATCAGCAACGGGATGTTCCTGATGGACACCCGCGACGGCGAGTCCGAGCGACTGCTGGTCCGGCTCGCGGCCGGCGGCGACGGCCCGCCCGCCGCGGTCCTGATCGGCGGCCTCGGCGTCGGGTTCTCCCTCGCCGAGGCCGTACGGCTCCCCCGGGTCCAGCGGGTGACGGTCGTCGAGCGCGAGCCCGCCGTGATCGCCTGGCACGACACCTTCCTGCGGGCCTGCTCCGAAGGCGCCCTCGACGACCCCCGCGTCACCCTCGAACGCGCCGACCTCCTCGACTGGCTGCGGTCCCCGCCCGCCGGCACCGGCCGCTACGACGCGATCTGCCTGGACATCGACAACGGCCCCGAATGGACCGTCACCCCCGGCAACGCCCGCCTCTACGGCGACGCCGGCCTGGACCTGCTGGCCCGCCACCTGGCGCCCGGCGGCGTCCTGGCGGTGTGGAGCGCGGGCGCCGCCCCGGCGTTCGAGGACCTGCTGCGCCGCCGCTTCGACCGGGTCCAGGCCCGCGAGGTCCCCGCCCGCCGCGGCGAACCCGACGTGGTCTACCTGGCCCGCGGCACCCGCGAAGCGGCCGGCCCGACAAACCCGGAGACGGCGAAGTTGTAGCCCGCGTGATCCCCCCTGCCCAGCCGGTTCGCTAAGTTTCGGCTAGACAGGAACCAATAGGAGGATTCGTGGCTACTGCCCATGCCGCCCAGCGACGCCCCGCCGTCCTGGGCGACCTGCTCCCCGGCACCCTCGCCCGCGACGCCGCGCTGGTCGCGGGCGCCGCGGTGCTCGTCGGCGTCGCCGCCCAGATCGTGGTGCCGCTGCCCGGCACCCCCGTCCCGGTCACCGGCCAGACCTTCGCGGTGCTGCTGGCCGGCGCCGCCCTCGGCTGGCGCCGCGCCGCGCTCGGCATGGTGGTCTACCTGCTGGCCGGCCTCGCCGGGATGCCGTGGTTCGTCGACGGCGGGTCCGGCGCCGGCGCCCCCACCCTCGGCTACGTGCTGGGGTTCATCGTGGCCGCCGCGGTGGTCGGCCGGATGTCGGAACGCGGCGGCGACCGCACCCCCGGACGCACCGTCGCGACGATGCTGACCGGCACCGCGATCATGTACGCGGCCGGAGTGCCCTACCTGATGGCCTCCCTGCACATCGGGCTCGGCAAGGCGCTGGGCCTCGGCGTGACCCCGTTCCTGGCGGGCGACGGGCTGAAGGTGCTGCTGGCCGCCGGGCTGCTCCCGGCCGCGTGGAAGCTCGCCGGCCGGGGCCGCGACCGCTCCGCCTGACCGCTCCCGCCCACACCGCCGCCCCACCGGCGGCGGTGTGGCGCACGCCTCACCGGCACCGGGCACCCGCCCTGTTTGAACAGGTTCAACTCTGTCGTAGAGTGGCAGACGTGAAGCTGGCCGTGAGCGCACCCGAACGCCTCGTCGTGCGGACCGTCCCCATCGCCGACCCCGGCGACCTGATCCCCCGCCTCCCCGACCCCGCCGCACTGGCCTGGATCCGGCACGGCGAAGGCATCGTCGGCTGGGGCCAAGCCGCCCGCCTGCCCCTCCCCGGCGGCCCGGACCGGTTCACCGACGCCGCCCGCCACCTGCGCGAACTGTTCGCCGCCGCCCACATCGACGACCCCGTCGGCCTCCCCGGCACCGGCCCCGTCGCCTTCGGCACCTTCGGCTTCGACCCGGCCTCACCCGACTCGGTCCTCATCGTCCCCCGCCACGTCCTCGGCCGCCGCGACGGCCGCGCCTGGCTCACCACCATCGGCGACGACACCCCCACCCCCGCCCCCACCCGCCAACCCGCGCCCCCCACCCGGCTCAGCTGGAGCGACGGCGCCCTCACCGCCCCCGCCTGGGAACGCGCCGTCGCCGCCGCCGTCGAACGCATCCGCGCCGGCCACCTCGGCAAGGCCGTCCTCGCCCGCGACCTGTACGCCCACGCCGCCGAACCCATCGACCCCCGCGTCCTGCTCCGCCGCCTGGCCGGCCGCTTCCCCGCCTGCTACACTTTCTCGGTCGCCGGCCTCGTCGGCGCCACCCCCGAACTCCTGATCCGCCGCACCGGCGGACGCGTCGACTCCCTCGTCCTGGCCGGCACCACCGCCCGCGGCACCGGCACCACCGACGACGCCGCCCGCGCCGCCCGCCTCCTCGCCTCCGCCAAGGACCGCCAGGAACACGCCTACGCCGCCGAGATGGTCCGCGACGCCCTCGCCCCCCTGTGCGCCGAACTCCACGTCCCCGCCGAACCCGAACTCCTCACCCTCCCCAACGTCATGCACCTGGCCTCCGCCGTCCACGGCCGCCTCGCCGGCGAACGCTCCGTCCTGGACGTCGTCGCCGCCCTGCACCCCACCCCCGCCGTCGGCGGCACCCCCACCGGCCGCGCCCTCGACCTCATCCGCGAACTGGAGGGCATGGACCGCGGACGCTACGCCGGCCCCGTCGGCTGGGTCGACGCCCGCGGCGACGGCGAATGGGGCATCGCGCTGCGCTGCGCCGAGATCCAGGGCGACCGCGCCCGCCTGTTCGCCGGCTGCGGCATCGTCGCCGACTCCGACCCCGCCGCCGAACTCGCCGAAGCACAGAACAAGTTCCGCGCCATGCAGTACGCCCTGGAAGGCTGACCCCGCCCCCGGACGTCCCAGCGCCCGGAACACACCCCGCCCGAACACCGTCCCCGCACGCATGCCTACTGTGAGTCAATGACCTGGGGGCTGCTGGGGGCGTTCGCCGCCGCCGTGTGCTTCGGCCTCGGCACCGCCCTCCAGGCCGCCGGAGCCCGCACCGCCGTCGCCGCCCACGGCACCGGCCCCCGCATGCTGATCCGCCTCACCACGCAGCTCCCCTTCCTCGCCGGCCTCACCCTGGACCTCCTCGGCTTCGCCGCCGAACTCGGCGCCCTCCGCGCACTCCCCCTGTTCGTCGTCCAGGCCGTCGTCGCCGGCGAACTCGCCGTCACCGCCCTCGCCGCCGGCCCCCTCCTGAAGATCCACATCACCCGACGCGAAGGGGCCGCCATCGCCCTGGTCTGCGCCGGCCTCGTCCTCCTCGGCATCTCCTCCGGCCACGAAGGCCCCGCCCACGTCCCCGCCGCCCTCCGCTGGACCCTGCCCGCCGCCGCAGCCGCCCTCGTCCTGCTCGGCGCCGCCGCCACCCGCCTCACCGGACGCACCGCCGCCGCCGCCCTCGGCGCCATCGCCGGCCTCGGCTTCGGCCTGGTCTCCATCTCCGTCCGCGTCATGACCAGCCTCGCCCCCCTCGAGCTGCTCCGCGACCCCGCCACCTACGCGCTGGCCGCCGGCGGCACCGCCGCCTTCGCCTTCTACGCCACCGCCCTCGGCCGCGGCTCCGTCACCCCCACCATCGCCGCCCTCGTCGTCGCCCAGACCGCCGTCCCCGCCGGCATCGGCGTCTGGCTCCTCGGCGACCGCAGCCGCCCCGGCTTCGCCCCCGTCGCCATCACCGGATTCACCCTGGCCGTCCTGGCCACCCTCACCCTCACCCGCTTCGGCGAACCCGAACCCCGCCCCCGGGCCGAGCCCGGAGGCGGCCCGGCGCCCGCCACCGGACGCACACCCGACCACCCCACCGGCCCCTGACCCGGCAACCCCGCGCCGGACCGTTCCCGATCACCGCCACCGAACCCACCGAGGACCTCCCCGGCACCCCCGCCGGATGCGATGATCACTCCCGTGACTCCCGACGCCCCGAAGACCCCGCCAGGCATGGACGTCATCTGGCCGTCCCCGGCACGCACCTACGACTACTTCCTGGGCGGCAGGGACAACTACGCCGTGGACCGCCAGACCGCCGACAGCATCCTGCGCATGGCCCCCGAGATCCGCGACCTCGCCCTCCAGAACCGCGCCTTCCTCCGCCGCTGCGTCACCCACCTGACCCGCGACCTCGGCATCGACCAGTTCCTGGACATCGGCTCCGGCCTCCCCACCGCCGACAACGTCCACGAGATCGCCCTCCGCAGCGACCCCGCCGCCCGCGTCGTCTACGTCGACTCCGACCCCGTCGTCCACCTCCACAGCCGCGCCCTCCTCAAAGGCGCGGGCAGCACCGGATTCCTCCTCGCCGACGCCCGCGAACCCGAGACCATCCTCACCGCCCCCGAAACCCGCCGCCTCATCGACTTCGGCCGCCCCACCGCCGTCCTCCTCGTCGGCGTCCTGGACTTCATCCCCGACGACGACGACCCCGCCGCCATCGTCACCGCCATCGCCGGCCACCTCCCCACCGGCAGCCACTTCGTCATCGTCCACGCCACCAGCGACGACGCCCCGCCCCAGCTCGTCGAACGCGTCACCGCCCTCTACCGCGGCGCCGCCGCCCAGCCCCACCCCCGCACCCGCACCGCCGTCCAGGCCCTGTTCACAGGCCTCGACCTCCTCGAACCCGGCCTCGTCGACGTCCAGGACTGGCGCCCCGAGAAGAAGGTCCCGATCGGCACCTGGCGCGCCCTCGCAGGCGTCGCCCGCATCTCCTGACCCGCACCGACCCTCCGGCCGCCCTGAAGCGCCCCGTGCGGCCCGCCCACGCGGGCCGCACCCATCCCGGGCATCGGCCACACTGGAACGATGCGCGCCGGCCGACTCCTCTCCCTGCTGCTCCTGCTCCAGACCCGGGAACGGATGACCGCACGCCAGCTCGCCGACGAACTCGAAGTATCGGTCCGCACCGTCTACCGCGACGTCGAATCCCTCAGCGCCGCCGGCGTCCCCGTCTACGCCGACCGCGGCCCCGACGGCGGCTACCGCCTCCTCCAGGGATTCCGCACCCGCCTCAACGGCCTCACCACCGGCGAGGCCGAGACCCTCTTCCTCACCGGAATGCCCGGCCCCGCCTCAGAACTCGGCCTCGGCAACGTCCTGGCCGCCGCCGAGCTCAAGCTCATGGCCGCCCTCCCCCCGGACCTGCGCACCCGCGCCGGACGCATCCGGGAACGCTTCCACCTCGACACCTCCGGCTGGTTCCGCACCCCCGACCAGGCCCCCCACCTCCACCGCGTCGCCGACGCGGTCTGGAACCACCAGCGCATCCAGATCCGCTACCGCCGCTGGGCCCACCCCCAGCACGTCACCCGCACCCTGGAACCCCTCGGCGTCGTCCTCAAGGCCGGCTCCTGGTACCTCATCGCCCGCACCATCTCCGGCTCCACCCCCGAGGCCGACACCCGCCCCGAACCCGGCCCCGAACCCGGCCCCGAACGAGACACAGAGGCCGGGGCGGACGCCGCCATCCGCACCTACCGCATCGCCCGCGTACTCAACCTCGACGTCCTCCCCCAACGCTTCACCCGCCCCCACGACTTCGACCTCGCCACCTACTGGCAGCACTACACCCAGCGCTTCGAAGCCGACTCCTACCGCGACCGCGCCGAAATCCTCCTCACCCCCCAAGGACGGCACCGCGCCGCCCACCTCCTGCCCCCCACCATGGCCCGCGCCATCGCCGCCCACCCCGCCCCCGACGAATCCGACGACCGCACCCACGCCACCGTCCCCGTCGAATCCGTCCGCCACGCCCACGTCGAACTCCTCAAACTCGGCGCCGACGTCGAAGTCCTCAGCCCGCCCGAACTGCGCCGCCTCATGACCGACACCGCCCACGCCCTCACCGCCCTCTACTCCTCCCCTGACACACCCGCACCGCCCGCGAACGGAACGACCGCCACCGCGACCGCCCGGATACCGTGTGAGTGATGGCGGCCGGCCACGCCCCGACCGTTGGCGATCAGCACCCTGATCTGCGATGATTTCGGGCTTATGTCGGGAACCAACCAGGAGGACGAACGAGCGTGGACGTCGAGCGGACCGCGCTGCCGGGCATCGGCCTGCAGCACGTGCTGACCACCGGCAAAGGCCGCCAGATCGGGGTCATCTCCCACCGCACCGGCCGCCGGGACATGGTCATCTACGACAAGGAAGACCCCGACAGCTGCGTCGCGACCGTGCCCCTCACCCCCGAAGAGGCCAACGCCATCGCCGAACTCCTCGGCACCGGCCGCATCATCGAACACCTCGCCGAACTCCAACGCCAGGTCGAGGGACTCGTCACCGAACAGATCCCCATCGTCCCCGGATCCCCCTACGACGACCGACCCCTCGCCGACACCCAGGCGCGCACCCGCACCAGCGCCTCCATCGTCGCCGTCGTCCGCGACGGACAGGTCATCGCCAGCCCCCGGCCCGACTTCGTGTTCACCGCCGGCGACACCATCGTCGTGGTCGGCACCGACGAGGGAACCGCGGCCGTCGCGCGGATCCTCGCCGACGGCTGAACCGCATGCACACAGCCGTCCAACTGATCGAACTCGGCGCCATCATCCTCGGCCTCGGGCTGCTCGGAGCCGTATCCGTCCGCTTCTCCATCTCCCCCATCCCCCTCTACCTCATCGCCGGCCTCGCCTTCGGCGCCGGCGGCATCCTCCCCCTCGGCGCCAGCGAGGACTTCGTCGCCATCGGCGCCGAGGTCGGAGTGATCCTCCTGCTGTTCACCCTCGGCCTCGAATACACCGCCGACGAACTCGTCGGCACCCTCCGCACCTCAGCACCCGTCGGCCTCGTCGACATCACCCTCAACGCCGCCCCCGGCGTCCTGGCCGCCCTCATCCTCGGCTGGGGACCCGTCGCCGCCGTCGCCATGGGCGGCATCACCTACGTCACCTCCTCCGGCATCACCGCCAAGGTCATCGGCGACCTCGGCTGGCTCGGCAACCGCGAAACACCCGCCGTGCTGTCCGTCCTGGTCTTCGAAGACCTCGCCATGGCCGCCTACCTCCCCATCCTCACCGCACTCCTCGCCGGCGCCGGCCTCATCGGCGGCGCCGCCGCCCTCGCCATCGCCGCCGTCACCATCGCGGTCATCCTCTACGTCGCACTCCGCCACGGCTCCCTCGTCGAACGCTTCGTCGCCAGCCCCAGCGAAGAAGTCCTCCTCCTCAAAGTCCTCGGCCTCACCCTCCTGGTCGCCGGAGTCGCCCAGCAACTCCAGGTCTCCGCCGCCGTCGGCGCCTTCCTCGTCGGCATCGCCCTCTCCGGCCCCCTCGCCCACACCGCCCAGAAACTCCTCGCCCCACTCCGCGACCTCTTCGCCGCCGTCTTCTTCGTCTTCTTCGGCCTCCACACCGACCCCGGCGACCTCCCCCCGGTCCTCGGCATCGCCGCCCTCCTCGCCCTCGCCGGCGTCGCCACCAAACTCGGCACCGGATGGCTCGCCGCCCGCCGCGCCGGAGTCGGCACCATCGGACGCATCCGCGCCGGAACCGCCCTGGTCCCCAGAGGCGAGTTCAACATCGTCATCGCCGGCCTCGCCGTCACCGCAGGCGCCAACCCCCGCCTCGGCCCCCTCGCAGCCGCCTACGTGCTCATCCTCGCGGTCGTCGGCCCCCTCCTCGCCCGCACCGCCGAACCCCTCGCCCACGCCGTCCGCGCCCGCCGCGACAAACGCGCCTCAGGCGACGACGCGAACGCCGCCCGCGCCGCCGTCAAAGCCACCGCCCAGAACGACGCGGCCGACCGGAACACCGTCAAGAACACCCCGCCCGACACCAAAGGCGCCACCGGGGACGACCACACCAGCAACGGCAAAGGCACCGGCAAAGCGGGCGGCGACAGAACCGAGAAAGACCAAGAGCACGACGAACAGGACACCCCCGGCGACGGCCCGAGCGGCGGCGCCCACCAGGACGTCCAGCTCTGACCCACACGGGCCCTCCGCCCCAGACCGCTCCGACTCACGCGGCGGGCTGACACCCCGGACACCAGAACAGATTCCGGCCCGCCGCCACCTCGGCACGGACCACGCTCCCGCACACCAGGCACGCCAGCCCCGCACGCCGGTAGACGTAGACCTCACCACCATGATCGTCCACCCGCGGCGGCCGGCCCATCGCCTCCGGCGTGTGCTCGGGCCGCACCGTGTCGATCCGCCCCGTCCGCACCCCCTCGGCCATCAACCGCCGCAGATCCCCCCAGATCGCCAACCACCGATCACGCCCCAGCGCACGCCCCGGCACCCACGGATCCACCCCCTGCCGGAACAGCACCTCCGCCCGGTAGATGTTCCCCGGCCCCGCCACCACCGACTGATCCAGCAGCAGGACCGCCACACTCGTCCGGCTCAGGCGGATCCGCCGCCACGCCTCGTCGGGATCGGCGTCGGCGCGCAGCGGATCGGGCCCCAGCCGGTCCCGCAGCAGCTTCACCTCACCCCGCTCGAGTAGCTCGCAGGTATTAGGCCCACGAAGATCGGCGTGACCGCCCGGCCCGACCAACCGCAACCGCACCAGCCCCACCGGATCAGGAACCGGCAGCCCGCCGAACGAGAACTTCCCGTAGATCCCCAGATGGACGTGAAGCAGCAGCTCGTCCTCGAACCGCAGCAGCAGATGCTTGCCGTACGCCCCCGCGTCCAGCAGCACCCGCCCGTCGAGCCGCGCCGCACCGGCGGCGAAACGCCCCTGCGGGCTCAGAACGCGAACGGCCTGGCCGCCGAACACCCGCTGGTGTTCGACGGCCAGGCGATGAATCGTGTGACCTTCGGGCATAATCGGCCAAGCATAGGAGACCGGCCCCCGGACGGTCCGCCGATCATCCGCGCAGCGGCTCGCCCACCTCGTGCATGTGCGCCAGCGCCTGCCGGTACGAGTCGATCAGCCCGGTCTCGGCGTACGGCAGCCCCACCGCCGCGCAGTGCTCGCGGACCAGCGGCCTGACCTTGCGCAGGTTCGGCCGGGGAATGCTCGGGAACAGGTGGTGCTCGATCTGGTAGTTGAGGCCGCCGGTGAACCAGTCGACGGCCAGGCCGCCCCGGACGTTCCGCGACGTCAGGACCTGCCGCTGGAGATGCCCCAGCTTCGCGCCCGGCTCCGGCATGACCATGCCCTTGTGGTTGGGCGCGAACACCGACCCGAGGTGCACCCCGAACAGCCCCTGGTGCAGCAGGATCAGCACGACCGCCTTGCCCGGCGACAGCAGCGTGAACACCAGCGCGAGGTAGCCGGCCGCGTGAAGGGCGAACAGCCCGCCCTCCACCAGCTTGTCCCGGACCGACCGGCCGCGCAGGTAGAGGACGCTGTTGACCTGGAGGTTGAGCCCCTCCAGGAGCAGCAGCGGGAAGAACAGCCGGGCCTGGTGCCGGCCGATCCAGGCGAACACGCCCCGGCCGCGGGCCTTCTCGGCCTGCTCCTGCGTCCACACCAGGACGCCCTCACCGACGTCCGGGTCCTTGCCGACATGGTTGGGGTTGGCGTGATGCCGGTTGTGCTTGTCGGTCCACCAGCCGTGGCCCATGCCCAGCATCAGGTTGCCGACCAGCAGCCCGAGCAGCCGGTTGGCCTTGGCCGAACCGGCGATCTGACGATGCCCCGCGTCATGCCCGAGGAAGGCCGTCCGCCCCGACAGCAGCGCCAGCGGCACCGCGAGCAGCACCACCCACCACGACCCGCCCGCCCACGCGACCGCCGCCCAGGCCGCCGCGGTGGCGCCCAGGTTCAACCCGATCGCCCGCACGTAGTAGCCGATGCGCCGGTCGAGCAGCCCGCTGGCACGGACCTGCCGCGCCAGCGGGGCGAAGTCACTACCGGCCGCCCGGACGGGCGGGGCATCGAGAGTGGCGGGCATGGAGCCTCCGTTTCTGGGCGGGATCGCGTTGCCTCAAGGCTATGAGCCGCGGTCCCGGAGGGCGCCACGCTGCGGAGCCAACCCCGGTCTGGCTCGCAGGTCTCAGACCCGGCCGGTCTTCGTCGTCCCAACGGCCGACGCCCCCGTCCCGGGAAAACTGGTAAGGGCCCGCCGCCCCACTTACCCATTTCTCCCCATCAGGCACTTCCGTCCTACGGGGGACCCTGCGTCCAGGACGGATCATGTACGCCATATAGGGTCATAAGCCATGAGCGAACGCAGTCGTTGGATCGATCTGGACGGCGCGGTCAATGTCCGCGACCTCGGCGGGCTCCCCACGGCCGACGGCCGGGCGACGCGGCGCGGGCGGGTGCTGCGCTCGGACAACCTACAAGACCTCACGGTCGCCGACGTGCGGCTGCTCCTCGACGACTACGAGCTGAAGAACGTCATCGACCTGCGCAGCGACGCCGAGGTCGAGCTCGAGGGGCCCGGCCCGCTGGCCCGCATCCCCACCATCACCCTGCACCACCTCTCGCTGTTCACCGAAGGCGGCCGGCACACCGATGTCGCCGCCGACAACCCCAAGGAGCCCGTCGCCGCGGGCGTGGACGCCGACAAGGTGCTGCCCTGGCAGAACGCCGCCGGCCCCGAGCACGATCGCTCGACCGGCCACTACCTCGGCTACCTGGAAGAACGCCCCGACTCGGTGGTGGCGGCCCTGCGCGTGATGACCCGCACCGACGGCGCGTCCCTGGTGCACTGCGCCGCCGGCAAGGACCGCACCGGGGTCGTGTGCGCGCTGGCACTGGAGGCGTCCGGGGTGACCCGGGAGGCCATCGTGGCCGACTACGCCCAGACCGGGGACCGGCTCGAGGCGATCCTCCGGCGGCTGCGGTCCAGCGACACCTACGCCGCCGACCTGGATTCGCGGCCCGCCGACAGCCACCGGCCGCACGCCTCCATCATGGAGAAGTTCTTCGCCCGGATGGACGAGCGGCACGGCGGTCCGATGACCTGGCTCGCCTCCAATGGCTGGACCGACGAGGACACCGATGCCATCCGCGAACGGCTCATCGGCTGACCCTCCCCCGCCCCGCGATTCTCGCTCGTCGGTCGGGGAGGGTTTGGTCTTTGCTGTTTCTTGGGGCTTGGGACTGTCCAAGCCCCAAGCCTTTACGTTGTAAGTTTATTATTCAATTGATCGAGGATCGGGCCGACAACGCCGCCGGCCTGCGCGATCATGTCCGGCTCCGAAGCGTCGAGAACCTGCCCACCGGTTCCCCGCGGTCGACGCCTCCGCCGATGTGAGCCCCCGCTCCCCCGGTGAGGTGGAGGGGCCACCCGCTCGGCGCCCCTCCCCCGCCCCGGTGGAGCGGCGTGGGGCTCACTGGACGGCCGGCAGCTCCCGGACGGCCCGGTGCGCGGCCTTGCGCATCTCGGCGTGCAGCACCGCGTTGGCGTCGCGGTCGGTCCGGGCCTCCACGATCCGCAGCCCCTCCCCCGCGATCACCTTCGGCAGGTCGGCCGCGGCCTCCAGCCGCCGGTACGGCACCCCGTGCGCGTTCGCCAGCAGCTCCAGGTCGACCTGGTGCGGGGTGCCGAACACCCGCTCGAACGGGCCCGGCAGCGCCGCCTGCGGAAGCAGCGAGAAGATCCCGCCGCCCCGGTTGTTGACCACCACGATGGCCAGATCGGGGCGGCGCTCCTGCGGCCCGAGGACCAGCCCGTTCTGATCGTGCAGGAACGCCAGATCGCCCAGCAGCGCGTACGACCGGCCGCTGTGCGCCAGCGCCGCGCCCATCGCCGTCGACACCAGCCCGTCGATCCCGCTGGCCCCCCGGTTCGCCATGATCCGGATGCCGCGCCGCGGCCGCATCACCTGGTCGAGGTCGCGGATCGGCATGCTCGCCGCGCTGAACAGCAGCGAACCGCCCGGCAGCACCGACACCAGGTCGCGCGCCAACCGCGGCTCGCTGACCTCGGCGACCGCGTCCAGCACCGCGTCGACCGCCGCCGCGGCGGCCACATCCGCCGACCGCCACGACTTCAGCCACGCGTCGTCGCCCGACACCACCGGGATCTCCACGTCCTGAGCCACCTGCGTCGCCGACCGAACCGGATCGGGCCAGTGCGCCAGATCCGGCGCCAGCACGATGTGCTCCTCGGCCCGGCGCAGCAGCGACAGCAGCGGGCGCGACAGCCCCGGCTTGCCCAGGGTCACCACGACCTCGGGACGGTGCCGCTCGACGAACTCGGGGACCCCGAGCAGGAAGTGGTGCGAGGACAGCGCGTGGTCGCCGTACCGGGCGTTGCCGCTCGGCTCCGCCAGCACCGGCCAGCCCGCCATCGACGCCGCCGCCACGTACCGCTTGACGTTGACCGCGCCGTCGCCCACCACCAGCACCCCGCGCCGCGTCGGCGGGACGTGCAGCACCGACCCCGGCGTCGCGTTCCGCACCTTCGTCCAGGCGCCCGTCGCGTCGCCGCCCAGCGGCTCGCACCAGTTCTCGTCGCCGTCGGGGACCAGCGGCTCGCGAAACGCGGCGTTGACGTGCACCGGACCGGGCGCCGGCGCCAGCGACCGCCCCCACGCCCGGCTCATCAGCGACCGCCAGTAGGCGACCATGCCCGGACGGTTCTCCGGGACGCCGACCTCGGTGCTCCACCGCGCCGCCGACCCATACAGCCTGACCTGGTCGATCGTCTGGTTCGCGCCGGTCTGACGCAGCTCCGGCGGCCGGTCCGCGGTGATCACGATCAGCGGCACCCCCGACTCGTGCGCCTCGATCACCGCCGGATGGAAGTTGGCCGCGGCCGTCCCCGAGGTGCAGACCAGCGCCACCGGACGGGCCGACCGCTTGGCCAGGCCCAGCCCGAGGAACGCCGCCGAACGCTCGTCGATCCGCACGTGCAGGCGGACCCGGCCGTCCTCGGCCGCGGCGTGCAGCGCCAGCGCGAGCGCCGCCGAGCGCGATCCCGGGGCCAGCACGGCGTCGGTCATCCCGCAGCGCAGCAGCTCGTCCACCATCACGGTGGCCAGCGCGGTGGCCGGGTTCATCGGCCCACGCCCCCGGGCAGCGGCGCCCCGTCCAGGTGGGCCCCGGCCTCGGCGACCCGGCGCCGCCAGCCCTCGTCGTCGACCTCGCAGCGGCGCAGCGCGCCCTCGTCGACCTCGGGGCGCCGCACCGCGATCTCGCCGCCGACCGGCGCCAGCGGATCGGCCACGACGTCGCCGTCCAGCAGCGACAGCGTGCCCAGCCCGCACGCGTAGGGCAGGTCGGGCAGGGCGGCGGCCAGTGCCAGCCCGGCCGCCAGCCCCACCGACGTCTCGACCGCGCTCGACACCACCACCGGCAGCGCGCACGCCTCGGCCACCCGCAGCGCCGCCCGGACCCCGCCGAGCGGCTGCACCTTCAGCACCGCGATGTCGGCGGCGCCCGCCGCGCGGACCTTCAGCGGGTCCTCGGCCCGGCGGATCGACTCATCGGCCGCGACCGGCACGTCGACCCGCCGCCGCACCAGCGCCAGCTCCTCCAGCGTCGCGCACGGCTGCTCGACGTACTCCAGGCCGAACCGGTCGAGCGCGCGGATCATCCGGGCCGCGTGCTCGACGTCCCAGCCGCCGTTGACGTCGACGCGGACCTGGCCGCCGGGGCCGATCGCGTCGCGGACGGCCTCCACCCGCGCCAGGTCGTCGGCGTCGCACTGGCCGCGCTCGGCGACCTTGACCTTCGCGGTGCGGCAGCCCGACGCCCGGGTCATCGTGAACGCCCGCTCGGGCCCGACCGCCGGGATCGTCACGTTCACCGGGACCCGGTCGCGCACCGGCGCGGGCCACCCGTCACAGGCGGCCTCACGGGCCGCGGCCAGCCAGCGCGCGCACTCGGCCGGGCCGTACTCGGCGAACGGGGAGAACTCCCCCCAGCCGGCCGGGCCCTGGATGAGCACACCCTCCCGCTGCGTGATACCGCGGAACCGCGTCCGCATCGGGATGGAGTAGACCCGCACCCGTTCGACCCCCCAACCATGCAATTCGAACGTCAGTAATACCACGGGTAAGGCGACCAGTCGGGCTCGCGCTTCTCCAGGAACGAGTCCCGCCCCTCGACCGCCTCACCGGTGCCGTAGGCCAGCCGCGTCGCCTCGCCGGCGAACACCTGCTGCCCGACCAGCCCGTCGTCGATGAGGTTGAACGAGTACTTCAGCATCCGCTGCGCGGTGGGGCTCTTCCCGTTGACCTTACGGGCCCATTCGAGCGCGGTGGCCTCGAGTTCGGCATGCGGGACGACCGCGTTCACCATGCCCATCCGGTGCGCGGCCTCGGCGTCGTAGGTGTCGCCCAGGAAGAAGATCTCCCGGGCGAACTTCTGCCCCACCTGGCGGGCCAGGTAGGCCGACCCGAACCCGCCGTCGAAGCTCGCCACGTCGGCGTCGGTCTGCTTGAACCGGCCGTGCTCGCGGCTCGCCAGGGTCAGGTCGCAGACCACGTGCAGGCTGTGCCCGCCGCCGGCGGCCCAGCCCGGCACCACGCAGATGACGACCTTGCCCATCATCCGGATCAGCCGCTGCACCTCCAGGATGTGCAGCCGCCCGGCCCGCGCCGGGTCGATCGACTCGGCCGTCTCGCCCTCGGCGTACCGGTAGCCGTCCCTGCCGCGGATCCGCTGGTCGCCGCCCGAGCAGAAGGCCCAGCCGCCGTCCCGCGGGGACGGCCCGTTCCCGGTCAGCAGCACGCACCCGACGTCGCTGGACATCCGGGCGTGGTCGAGCGCCCGGTACAGCTCGTCGACCGTGCGCGGCCGGAACGCGTTGCGGATCTCCGGACGGTCGAACGCGATGCGCACCGTCCCCTGGTCCACCGCCCGGTGGTAGGTGATGTCGGTGAAACCGAAGCCCTCGACCTCTTTCCACGCGCCCGCGTCGAACAGCTCCGAGACCATGTGCTCCCCTCTCAGCCCGCCCGGCGCCGGCCCTGTGCGCGTCGCCGGCCCCCATTCAACCGCCTCACCGATTCGAACGTGTTCAGCGGGGTCGTCTAGGCTGATCGCGACATGGAACGCCGCCTGCACGCCGTCGTGCTCCCGCCGGGGCCCCGCCTGTACGGGGCCCTCACCGCCGCCCTCGACGGCAGCGGCCCCGCCATCTGCCCGCTCTCCCCCGACCTGCCCGCGCCCGCGCTCCGCGGGCTCCTCGGCACCCTGGCGCCGCACGCGGTCGAGACCGAGGACGGCGTCCAGCCCTACCGGGCGGCCGACCCCGCGACGCCGACCACCTCCACGACGCCGGCCGATCCCGCGACGCCGGCCGATCCGGGGGCTCCCGCCGCTCCGGGCACCGCGGTGCTCATCGCCACCTCGGGCTCCACCGGCACACCCAAGATCGTCGAGCTGTCCGCGACCGCCGTACTCCACTCCGCCACCGCCACGCTGGCCCGGATCGGCGCGGGGCCCGGCGACCGCTGGCTCTGCTGCGTGCCGACCAGCCACATCTCCGGGATCCTGGTGCTCGCCCGCGCCCTGCTCGGCGGCGCCGCGCCGGTGATCCACCCCCGCTTCGACCCCGCGTCCGTCGAGGCCGCCGGCGACGTGCACATCGCGATGGTCCCCACCCAGCTCAGGCGGCTGCTGGACGCCGGGACCGACCTCGGCGCCCTGGGCGCGATCATCCTCGGGGGCGCCGCCGCCTCCCCCGGCCTCCTCGCTGAGGCGCGCGGCCGGGGCGCCCGGGTCTTCACCACCTACGGCATGAGCGAGACCAGCGGCGGCTGCGTCTACGACGGCGTCCCCCTTGACGGCGTCCGCGCCGCCGTCGGCGATGACGGCCGGATCCGGCTGGCGGGCGAGGTCCTGTTCACCGGGTACCGGCGGCGCGCCGCCCTCACCGCCGCCGTCCGCGACGGTGAGTGGTTCGTCACACCGGACCTCGGCACCGTCGAGGACGGCCGCCTCCGGGTGCGCGGCCGGATCGACGACGTGATCAACACCGGCGGCGAGAAGGTCGTCGCGGGCGAGGTCGCCACGGCGCTGTCGCGCCACCACAAGGTCCGGGACGTGGTCGTGGTCGGCCGCCCCGACCCCGAGTGGGGCGAGCGCGTCACCGCCGTCGTCGTCCCCGCCGCCGACGCCCCCGCCCTCGCCGAGCTCCGCGCCTGGGTCCGCGAGACCATGCCGGTGCACGCGGCCCCGCACGAGCTGGAGCTGGTCGAGGCGATCCCGCTGCTCCCGTCCGGCAAGCCCGACCGGGCCCTGCTCCGCCACGCCTGACCTCCGCCGGCCCCTGCCCCCCGTCGCGGTTGCCCCGCCGCGATCACCGGGTAGGGCCCCGGACAGGAGATCACCGAGGGGGACCGATGGCAGCGGAGCAACCGCCGGAGAGCACGCTGACGGTGGTGCTCGCGCTCGCCGCCAACCTGGGGATCGCAGTGGCGAAGATCGTCGCCGCGGTGCTCACCGGCTCCGCGTCGATGGCCGCCGAGGCCGCGCACTCGGTCGCCGACACCTTCAACGAGGTGCTGCTGCTGGTGGGGCTGCACCGCAGCGGCCGGCCCGCCGACCGCAGGCATCCGCTCGGGTACGGCAAGGAGCGCTACATCTGGACGCTGCTCGTCGCCGTGGCGATCTTCGGGATGGGCGCGCTGTTCGCCTTCTACCAGGGCGTCCAGACCTTCACCGGGCACTCGGGCGGGGAGGCCGATCCGCTGATCGGCTACATCGTGCTGGCGGTGTCGTTCGTCCTGGAGGGCATCTCCTGGCGGCAGGCGGTGCGGCAGGTGCGGGCCGCGGCCCGCGACGACGGGCTGCCGCTGCTCGCCCACATCCGGCGGACCGACGAGCCGACCGCGGTCAGCGTGCTCCTGGAGGACTCCGCGGCGCTGCTCGGGCTGCTGCTGGCCTTCGCCGGCCTCGGCCTGCACCAGCTCACCGGCTCGCCCCTCTGGGACGCCGCCGGCTCGATGCTCATCGGCGTGCTGCTCACCGCGGTCGCGCTGATCCTCGGCCGGATCAACCTCAACCTGCTGATCGGCAACCAGGCCGACCCCCGGCTGGTGGCCGACGTCCGCGAGCGCCTCGGCGCCGCCCCCGAGGTCGAGTGGGTGGTCGACATCGTGACGATGACGCTCGGCGCGGACCGCGTGCTGGTCTGCGCCCGCCTGGACTTCCGCGAGGCGCTGACCTCCGGCGACGTCGAGCGGGCCTGCGTGCGGATGGCGCACGGGCTGCGGGAGGCGCACCAGGAGGTGGACGAGGTGTTCCTGGAGCCGGTCCCCCGCGACGACCCCGAGCTGCGCGAGCGCGTGATCGCCAGATACGGGGGGACGCTCCGGCAGCTCCCTCCGGACACCGGCTCTCCGGAGGGAGGCGGGCCCTCGGGGCGAGGCGGTGTCGCAGGGTGACGGGATGTGACAGGGGATGCGCGACCGGCCCGGCGTCTTTACGCAGTAAGGTAGATTCGTCCGGAAATGGCGAGAGCCCCTGTCCCGCACCGCCCTGCGCGGACCGGGCCGCTCACCGCGCCGCGCTGTGAGACGCTTGACGTGGAGGGCCGGGAACAACAGGCCGCCCGCGCGACGTTCGGATAAGTGCGAGCGCTATCAGCGATACCGCCTCCGCGTCGCACTCAGACCACGAAGGGAGAGGGGTGTCCGCATGCCACGAACCGCCATAGAGACCCCGCTCACGGAGCCCGCGGGCCCTGCCCTCGGCGACCTCCTGGAGCGTGGCCGGCAGCAGGGACGCCTCTCGCTCGACGAGGTGCGCAAGGCCTTCGAGGCCGCCGGCATCAGCCCGGCGCAGGGCCGCTCGATGCTGCGCGAACTCTCCGAGGCCGGCGTCAGCCTCGCCAGCGAGGACGACCCCGGCACCAGCAAGGCCGGCGCGAAGAAGCGCGCCGCCAAGAAGGCCCCCGCCGACGCGAAGAAGACCCCCGCCAAGAAGCCGTCCGGCAAGACGGCCGGGCAGTCGGCCGCGGCCCGGCCCGCCTCCCCCGACTCCCCTGACTCCCCTGCCTCCCCCGCGGCCGGTTCCGACGACGAGGGCTCGTTCGAGGTCACCGAGGTCGAGGCCGAGCCGCCCGCCGACCTGGACGACCAGTCGACCACCATGGGCGACTCGGTGCACACCTACCTCAAGGCGATCGGCCGCCGCCAGCTCCTCACCGCCGAGCAGGAGGTCGACCTCGCCAAGCGCATCGAGGCCGGCCTGTACGCCGAGCACAAGCTGGAGACCGAGTCGCCGAGCCCCCGCCGCCGCGCCGACCTCGAATGGGTCGCCGCCGACGGGCGGCTCGCCAAGTCCCACATGCTGGAGGCCAACCTCCGCCTGGTGGTCTCGGTCGCCAAGAAGTACTCCGACCGGGGACTGTCGCTGCTGGACGTCGTCCAGGAGGGCAACCTCGGCCTGATCCGCGCCGTGGAGAAGTTCGACTACTCCAAGGGCTACAAGTTCTCCACCTACGCGATGTGGTGGATCCGGCAGGCCATCCAGCGCGGCTTCGCCGACTCGGCCCGCACCATCCGGCTGCCCGTGCACGTGCTGGAGATGCTCAGCAAGCTGAGCCGCGTCGAGCGCGACATGCACCAGCGGTTCGGCCGCGAGCCCACCCCCGAGGAGCTGGCGGTGGAGCTCGACCGGAGCCCCGAGCAGATCCGCGAGCTGCTGCGCACCAGCCGACAGCCGATCAGCCTCGACTCCACCATCGGCGAGGACGGCGAGACCCGGATCGGCGACCTGATCGAGGACACCGACAGCCCCGAGGCCGCCGAGCTGGTCGACCGCCAGCTGATGGCCGAGCAGCTGCGCCGCACGCTGGACATCCTGTCCCCGCGCGAGGCCAAGATCATGGCGATGCGGTTCGGGCTGTACGACGGGACGCCGCGCACCCTCGACGAGATCGGCAAGGCCCTCGGACTGACCCGCGAGCGGATCCGGCAGCTCGAGAAGGAGTCGCTGTCCAAGCTGCGGCACCCGAGCAACGCCCAGCCCCTGCTCGACTTCGCGGTCTGAGACCGCCACGCGGGCAGGCCCCGCGAGACCGGTGACAGCCGGCCTCGCGGGGCCTGCCCGCTTCCTCGTGATGGTTCGGCTTCATCGCGATGGTCAGCAGCCCTTGACGGAGAACGCCAGGAACTGGGTGACCTCCTGCGCGTCGAAGTTGTCGTCAGAGCCGACCACCAGGCTGCACTGGCCGCCTCGCAGGCGCGGCCCCCAGCTCAGGCTCTCCAGGTTCTGCGTCGGCCTGCTCACCGAGCCGAGGTCGGCGACCAGGCGCTTGCGCGCGGCACGGTACGGGCCGCCGGCCGACAGGCTGTCGCGGGCCAGCACGTTGGTGGCGCCGCGCACGTCGAACTCGTACAGCTTGACGTTGTAGCCGACCCCTTCGGCCCAGAACCGCTCCAGCGCCAGGTAGCGGTGATCGTCGACCGCCAGGATCTCCGAGACGCCCCCGTCGGAGTACCCGCTCGCCGGGACCGGCGCGGCGGGGGCCGGGTCGACGGGGTAGGCGTACTGGGCGCGGACCCGTCCGGCCCGGTCCCACAGGGTCAGGCGGGCCGGGCCCCCGTGCCGGACGGTCGGTGGCTCGCCGTCCTCGTAGCGCGGGCCCTCCACCATCGCGGCGATGCCGTGGGGCGGGAACGTCAGCGCCTCGAAGCCCAGGTTGCGGCGCGGCCCCTTGTCGGTGTCCGTCAGCCTGAGGCCGCCGGGGATCGGCAGCGCGCCCCGGTAGGCGCCGTCCCGGCCCGCCCACCGGATGGACATGTCCGATACCGGGATCGTCGGGGCGGACGCGTCGGGGCGGTCGCCCTCGCTGCCCCAGAGCACCCGCCGGGTGCGCGGGTCGTACCGGATCGTCTCGGGGTCGGCGGACTCGGGCTTGCCGTAGCCCGGGTACGGGGTGCCGTCCGGCCGCCGGAGCGTGGTGACGCCGCTGAGCCGCACCCCGGTGAACGCGCCGGTGGCCGGATCGATGTCGAGCCTGCCGGTGTAGTAGCGGGCCGGATCGTAGCGCCACCGGTCGTCGGAGACGAAGTACCAGGTGCCCGTCCGGGGGTCGCGGTCGATGCCCGACAGGCCGCCGACGGTCGTCCCCTGGAACTTCATCATGTGCGGGAGGCGCCGCTCGCCGAGGAACCGCGTGATCGTCACCGTCCGCGGCGCCGCCTTCGCCTTCCCCGCCGCCGCGGCCTCCGGCGGCGGTCCCCCGGCGAGCCCCGCGGCGACCACCGCGGCGATCCCGGTGACCACCGCGGTCACGCTCCGCCGGCCAGTCCTGTTCGCGTTCACGTGCCTGAACTCACCCCTCGAATACGGTCGGCTCCGCTCTGTTCCAGAGCTCTGTCAGTATCCGGGCGCGCACGGGCCGGGGCCCCGATCTTCACCAAAGTCCACGGTCATGAAAGTGTCACCACTTCCCCAAGGACAAGTAAACGCACTCGTCAGTCGACGCGGCGGAACTCCAGGATCGCCACGCCCATCAGCCCGAACCCCATGACGAGCACGAGCACGATCTCCAGCCATACCGGGACCACCCAGCCGTTCCAGGTGACGCCGGGATTGAACGTCCGCTGGAGCGCGGGCGAGACGTCCAGGTGGGCGAAGACCGCGCGCCGCAGCGGGTCGACGGCGTAGGTCAGCGGGTTGAACCGGGTCAGGACGGCCAGCCAGGCGGGCAGCCCGTTCAGCGGATACAGCGCGCCGGACAGGAACAGCATCGGCATCATGGCCATCTGCATCAGGCCGAAGAACGACTGCATGCTGGTGATCCGCGCGGCCATCATCACGCCGAACCCGGTGAGCGCGAACGCCCCGATGAACATCAGGCCGAGCAGCTCCAGCAGCAGCAGCGGGTCGTAGGGCACTCCCGCCAGCCCGGCCAGGGCGACGATCACCGTGCCCTGCACCGTCGCGACCAGCGCGCCGCCGAGGCACTTGCCGACCACGATGGCGCTGCGGCTGACCGGCGCGACCAGCATCTCGCGCAGGAACCCGAACTCGCGGTCCCACACGATCGACCCGGCCGAGAACATCGCGGTGAACATCACCGACATCGCGCACACGCCGGGGAAGATGAAGGTCTTCAGGTCGACGCCGCGGTCCGAGCCGCCGCCGCGGGCCAGCAGGTTGGACAGCCCGGTACCCATGACCAGCAGCCACAGCACGGGCTGGATCAGCCCCGACACCATCCGCAGCTTGTCCCGCCAGAACCGGATCAGTTCCCGGTGCAGGACGATCTTCACCGCGCGCAGGTCGTGCCGGACGCTGCGCTCGGGCACCCGGACCCGCGCGACGCCGGGGACCTCCGGCTCGCCCATGGTCGCCGCCGGCATGGCCGTCACCGTCCCCTCGCGCTCCGCTCCAGGCCAGGGCCGTTCTCGACACACCCTGCCCCGTTCCCGGCACGGTCACTCGCGCTTGATCGTCTCCACCCGATCACGGAGGCGGGGCGGGCCCCCTGCGGGGGCGAAACGGGCGGCCAGACCGTGGAGGACGCATTCGAGTCCGCTGTCGAACTCGTCGTCGCGGGCGGCGGTCCGGTCCTGGTTCCGCTGGGCGGCGTACAGCTTCCGCAGCCGTGGGTAAGCCTGTGCCGCCTGCTCGGCGGCCGGCCAGAGCCCCTCGACCCATTCCTGTTCGCTCTGGCCGCTGCGGGCCAGCGTGGTCAGCCACGCTGCCTCACTGGTCGACACCCCGATGACGTAGGCCACGACCGTGTTCAGGGCCCGATCGGCCGCTTCCAGCGTGAAGCCGCCCTGCTCGAACACGGCGAGGAGTGCCTCGTTCTGCCGCATCACGTTCGGCCCCAGATAGGCCACGCCCGCCTCACCGAGCACGGAGACGATCCAGGGGTGGCGCAGGACCATGGCCCGCATGCTGTGGGCGTAGCGGGTGACGGCCGCGCGCCAGCCCGCCGGATCGTCGGCGGCCGGGACCTCGACCTCGCCGTAGACCTCGTCGACGACCAGCTCCATCAGTTCGTCCTTGTTGGCCACGTGCGTGTACATCGAGGTGGCCCCGGCGTTCAGGCGGGCGCCGAGCCTGCGCATGCTCAGGGCGTCGATGCCCTCGGCGTCCAGCAGTCCGAGCGCCGCGGACACGATCTGCTCCCGGCCCAGCGGCGGCTGCTCGCGCCGGGGCCGCTGCGGGCGGGCCCACACCGACGGGTAGGGCTGCTTGTCGGCCGGCATGCGGTCTCCTCACGACGATCCTTTCCGAACAGTGTACGGCTTTGCGAACGACGCATGGTGTCCGTACAGTGTGCGGCGTACCGAACATTGTATGGAAGGACCCGTCATCATGCCGTCATTCGACGCCGACCACTGGCAGGCCAGGCTCGATGAGCTGCGCACCGTCCATCACGTGCCGGGCGCGGCGCTCGCCGTGCTGGCGGGCGGGACGATCCATGAGCTGGCCAGTGGCGTGCTGCACCGAGGGACCGGCGTGGAGGTGACCACGGACTCGGTGTTCCAGTCCGGTTCGATCGCCAAGGTGTACACGGCGACGCTGGTGATGCAGCTCATCGACTCCGGTGACCTGCGGCTCGACAGCAGGGTCGTCGACGTGCTGCCCGACTTCGCGGCCGCCGACGACGAGGTCACCGAGAGCGTGACGATCGGGCGGCTGCTCAGCCACACCAGCGGGATCGCCGGGGACTTCACCCTCGACACCGGTCGCGGTGACGACTGCCTCGCCCGCTACGTGGAGGCGTGCGCGAACGTGGGCCAGGACTGCCCGCCCGGGACCGTCATCTCCTACTCCAGCACCGGGTATGCGATCCTCGGCCGGATCGTTGAGGTGGTCACCGGGCAGACCTGGGACGAGGCGCTGCGCGACCGGCTGCTGGTGCCGCTCGGTCTCGAGCATTCGATGACCCTGCCGGAGGAGGCGCTGCGGTTCCGGGTGGCGATGGGCCATCTCGGCGGGCCGGGAACCGACCCGGAGCCGGCACCGGAGTGGGACATGCTGCCGCGCTCGGCCGGGCCGTACGGGCGCGTCCTGGTCACTGCCGCCGACGTCGTCCGCTTCGCGCGGATGCATCTCGACGGCGGTACCGCGCCCGACGGCACCCGCGTGCTGTCCGCCGAGTCGGCGGCGACGATGCGGCGGCGCGCCGCCGACTGCCTGGACGGCTGGTCGTTCATGGCGGACGGATGGGGCCACGGGTGGCCGCTGTACGACTGGGACGGAGTCGCCGGCTACGGTCACGACGGCGCCGCGGTCGGGCAGTTCTCCTACCTGCGTGTCGTGCCCGGCAGCGGCGTCGTCGCCGCGCTGCTGACCAACGGCGGCGGTGCGACCGAACTGTTCGTCGATCTGTTCCAGGAGCTGCTCGGTGAGCTCGCCGGGGTGCGGATGCCCGGCGCCTTCGCTCCCGCCGCGGAACCGCCGGCGGTCGACGTCAGCGCGCTCGCGGGCACCTATGAACGCGAGGGCGTGCGCCTCACGATCGGCGAGCGGGACGGCGTGCCGCATCTGCGCTTGGAGCTGACCGGCGGGATGGCCAAATACTCACCGCCGATCGAGACCGACCTGGTGGCGGTGTCCGACACGGTGCTCGCCATGCCGGCCATCGGCCCTGTCAGCGCGCCGTGGCTGCCCCTGGTGTTCGGGACGCTTCCGGACGGCACACCCTACGTCTACTTCGGCATGCGGGCGGCACCGAAGACGTCCCCGGCGGCACCGGTGAACACGACGGTGACTCCGGCGGCCACCGGCTCCCGCTGAGCCCTGGACGACGGCCAGACCTCGGCCCACCCGCGTCCGCCCGCTGCGCGCCCCCGCCCGGCGTGATCAGGAGAGGGTCCGGTCCGCGGCGTACTCGGGCAGGCCGGTGTCTGTCGCCAGCGACTTGGTGCTGCTGATCAGGAGCCGCCGGCCCAGGCGGCTGGCGAACAGCGTGTTGCGGCTGCGCAGGCCGAGACGGCTGGCCGGGGCGAGGAACCTGCCGGGGTTGGCGCCGCGCTGCCATCTGGCGGCGTAGGGCCGCAAGCGGTTCTCGTAGGCGGCGAGGCCGACGCGGTGATCGCCGCGGGCGGCGGCGAGTTCGCCGGCCAGTACGTAGGCGCCGACGATGGCCGTCCCCACGCCCATGCCGCCGAGCGTCACTCCCCAGGCGGCATCGCCGAGCAGCGCGGTTCGGCCGGATGACCAGGCGGGGACGCGGACCCGGCTGATGGAGTCGAAGTACACCTCGGGTGCGTCGCGCAGGCCGTCGAGCAGGTGCGGCACATGCCAGCGCAGGCCGGTGAACGCGTCGGCGATGAACTTCTTCTGCTCGTCGAGGTCGTGCCAGTCGTAGTCCAGCCGCCGCGAGGTGAACATCGCGAAGACGCCCGCCCTGTCCGGATCGCGATGGTCGGCTCCAACGCTGACCATCCGTCCGGGCACGTTGTACTGCCGGGGTGTGGCGTCCGCCCCCAGCGTGTTGGGCAGTTGCCAGCCGGCCAGGTAGTAGCCGAGGTGTCGCACGTAGTCCTGCTCGGGCCCGAACGCGAGGCGGCGCACACCGGAGTGCAGGCCGTCGGCGCCGATCACCAGGTCGAACGCGCGCGAACCGTGGCGGCCGAACTCCACCTGGACGCCGTCGGCGGTCTCCGCCGCGTTGGCGATCACGTCGCCGAACAGGTAGTCGGTGCGCTCGGCACTGCGCTCGTAGAGCATCCGGGACAGGTCGCGGCGCAGTACCTCGATGTCGCCGCCGGCGAACTCGGCGGGCAGCCGGAAGATCTGGCGGCCGTGCTCGTCCACGCAGCGCATCGCGCCGCCGTGGGTCTGCCGTGCGCGCAGTTCCTCCAGGACGCCCATCTTCTCCAACACGCCCAGGTGGGTGGGGCCGCGGAAGTCGACGGCGAAGCCGGAGGTTCGCAGCGCGGGCGCCACCTCGACAACGGTGGTGTCGGCCCCGAACCGGGCCAGCCAGTAGGCCAGGGCGGGGCCGGCGACGCCGGCGCCGGAGATCAGGACTCGCATGCCGCGTAGGGCGGGAACGCTCACGTCACTCTCCTGTCAAACAATTGTGTCCAGAAGACACAGTGTACGATAGACACAGTGATCTCTTCAAGCAAGGGAGTGCCGATGGCGGCCGAGACGACAGCGATCACGCTGCTGTGGGAACAGTGGTCCGCGCCCAGACGCGGACCGAAACCGACACTGAGCCTCGACGCGATAGCCGCCGCCGGCATCGAGATCGCCGACGCCGACGGGCTCGCCGCCGTGACGATGCAACGGGTCGCCGAGCGGCTGGACGTCACGAAGATGGCCCTGTACCGCTACGTGCCGGGCAAGGCGGAGCTGGTCGCGCTGATGGTCGATCTCGCGGTCGGTGAACCACCGCCCCCGGAGACGGCCGCCGGCGCCTGGCGGCCGGGACTCGAGGCCTGGGCGCGGCGGCTGCACGCCCGATTCCAGGCGCATCCGTGGGCGCTGGAGGTCACCGTCGGGGCACGCGCGACCGGTCCCAACGAACTCGCCTGGCTGGAACAGGCCACCGCCGCGCTCACCGGCAC
This sequence comes from Actinomadura xylanilytica, assembly GCF_030283145.1. GTDB lineage: Bacteria > Actinomycetota > Actinomycetes > Streptosporangiales > Streptosporangiaceae > Spirillospora > Spirillospora xylanilytica. Next base: position 251,447 of record NZ_JASNWE010000005.1, on the reverse strand, counting down.
CGGACTGACCGGCCCGCAGAAACTCGACGTGGCCGCCACCCTCACCGGCCACGTCCGGATGATCGCGCAGCACGCTGCGGTGTCACCTGCCGACGCCCCGGAGCAGGCGATGGCCGACACCATGAACGCGCTACTGGCCGGACGCGAAGACCGATTCCCCACGCTGACCGAGGCATTGGCCGACCCGTCCGGCAAGGACGAGGCACTCGACTTCGGCATGCGGTGCATCCTCGACGGTGTAGAACTGCTGATCGGCCGATCGCGATGAACGGCGGAGCCGCTACTGCGTGCTGAGCGCCCTATGGCGGTATTCGCTGGGAGGAACATCGAAGGCGGCGCGGAATGCGCGGGTGAAGACCGAATGGTGGGTGAAGCCCCAGCGTGCCGCGATGTCATGGACCGGGACGGTGCGCAACGCGCCGTCCCGACGCCAAGGAGCCCGAAATGGTCACCCATGCGGAACTGGTATCGGCATTCGGCTCCGATTGGGTCGAGACCATGCCGCCGGAGGTCGCCGAGCGACACTTCGGCGATCCGGAAGACCGGCGGGTCCTGACCGAGGTGGGCCTGCCCGGCTCGCTCATGGAGGTGCTGTTCTTCGGCGACCTCGGGACCGAGCAGCCTCGTACCATCGCCCAGGTCCTCGACATCGGAGAGCCGGGTAGCGATCCGCCGGACATCGAGGACGACATCGTGATCGTCAACAGTATCGGCGGCCTGGCCTGCCTGTCCCAAGCGGAGCACCACATCTACTGGTACAAGCCGGGGGACGAGAAGCGGAACCGCGCACTCATCAACAGTTCCCTGGAGCTGTTCGTCGAGACCCTCTACCGGGTCTGGCTACGGTTGAAGGACCTCAACCTGGAGTACGCCTCCTACGACGAGGAATCACCAGCCGAGATCGGTGCGGAGCTCCGCCGTCTGGTGGCGGAGATCTGCGACATCGACCCACCGTCCTTCGAGAGCCCGGTCATGTACTGGCAGCACGTGCTGCTCTTCGCCCTGAAACTCATCGCGGAGGAGTGAGGTCGGTCGGCCGCTCTGGGCTGACGACCACTGGCATCGTCCTGCACGTCAACACCATGCGTCACCATGGTGAGATGCGCTTCGGCTCGAACGGTCCAGGCTCCGGCACGTGGTCGAATGCAGGCGATGACCTGGGCTGCCGTCACCTCGCGCGCATCGCCAGGCGCATCTGGTCGCTGGCGGAACCTTCGGCGTCGCGGATCGTCGTGCCGGTGAACGACATGGTCACGGGCAGCACGCCCGGATGACCCACCCTTGTCACACGCCGACCTTCGCCGCGCCGTCGATAAGCTCCGAGCGCTCGAGCTCCTCGTCCGCCAGCCCCTGCTCCGGCTCCCCCGCCTCGCCTGGTCGGCCTCTGACGACGGCACCCTGGTCGGCACCCCCACCCAGCGGCGGCTGGTGGACCTGGCCCGCTACGGCATGGGCGCGACCGCGCTGCTGTCACGCCCGCACCACCCTGGCAGCAGCACCAGCCACCATCAAGCGAACGGTCAGACGGCCGACCCGCCTACGCCATCAAAGCCACCCACCGCGGCCAACGCAGACGGCAACCCCACCCAGCTCGGCGAGGCGATCGCACACTACGGCCGGATCCTCAAGACCCTGCACATTCCTCACCTACGCTGCGACAGGGCCTCCAGCTTTCCGGGTGCGGCCGGGTTGGTGCGGCCGATGACCGCGAGCCGCCGCTCGGTCCCGGGCATCCTGGTGAGCCGGCGGCGCTCCAGTTCGTATCGGCCGCGCGGGCCAGCGGCCGGAGCTGGCGCAGCAGCTCGCCGAGGAGGTCGAGGTCGCGGCACCGGTCCGGCTCGGCCAGCGTCGGGTCGAGGGCCAGCGCGCCGGCGACGGCCGCGAGGGCGCGGCCCCGGGCCTGCGCGACGACGGGCGCGCCTTCGGCGGGCACGCCAGGCCAGGTGCCTGGCCTGGCGGCCGGGCATCTACCACCGGTCCCAGTGCAGGACCTGGTCGCGTGGGATGCGGGGCGCGGGTTTGAAGTCGGTACCGATGGTGTAGGCGAGCGGGATGAACGCGGCGAGCATGACTTTGTCGTAAGGGACGCCCAGTGTGGCGGCGAGTTCGCGTTCGAGCGGTCCTTGGGCGGTGGTCCAGGTGGTGCCTAGGCCGCGGGCGCGGGCGGCGAGCATGAAGTTCCAGGTCGCGGGCAGGATCGACCCCCATGTTCCGGATTGGACGGCCGCCGAGGCGCGGTCGGTGCGCCCTTCGATGGCGGGGATGACAAACGCCGGGACACGGTGGATGTTGTCGGTCAGGTGCCGCAGTCCGTCGAACACGCCCTGGGTGGAGCGCGGAGCATGGTTCATGCGGCGGATGTCGTGCTCGTTCAGCGGTTGGCCCTCGGCGGCGGCCAGCGCGCGGCGGAAGACGTCGCCCACCTTGCGGCGCGGGCCTGGCTCGGTGACCACAATGAAGTGCCAGCGTTGCCGGTTGCGTCCGGTGGGCGCCTGGGTGGCCAGGTCGATGCATTCTTCGATGAGCTTGCGCGGGACGGGCCGGTCGAGGTCGAGCCGCTTGCGGACGGCTCGGGTGGTGGACAGCAGTTCGTCGGGGGTCAGGTCGAGGGTCATCGTGGTCCTCAGGCTCGGGTGGAGGTCGGTGCGGTGCGCGTCGGCTCGGGTGCCGCAGGTTCGGCCCGAACGCGCAGGCCGAGATAGGCGGTGAACGCGCCGAGCAGCGAGAAGGTCCCGGCGGTCAGGAACGCCGCGTGGTAGCCGTCCAGCGGGGACGCCGGGATGGCCATCACGGCCGCCAGCACCGCTACGCCGATGCCGGCCCCGACCTGGACGGCGGAGGTGACCAGGCCGGAGGCCAGGCCCTGACGGTCGTCGGGCAGGCTCCCGACGGCGGCGATGTTGAGGCTGGGGAACGACAGGCCGTTGCCCACCCCGTGCACGATGAGCGCGGGTAGCAGCACGGTCGCATAGTCACCGGACGCGCCCGCCCGCAGGAACAGCAGGATCCCGGCGCCTTGGACGAGCAGCCCGAGTGCGGCGGTGCGCCGCAGACCCCAGCGCCCGATCAGCCGTCCGGCGAGGTTGGCGGTCACGACGATGGCCAACCCCATCGGGACGATCCCCAGCCCGGTGGCCAGCGCCGAGTACCCCAGCACACCCTGCAGGTAGAGGACGGCCACGAACTGCCAGCCGATCGTCGCGCACGCCCAGGCCAGCGCGGCCAGATTCGCTGAGGTGAGCCGTCTTGAACGGAACACGCCCAGCGGGACGAGCGGATCCCGCCGGCGCCGCTCGATCGCCACGAACCCGCCGAGCAGCAGGAGCGCCGCCACGCCGGCGAGCCAGTTCGTTTCGGTGAGCGCGTAGACCAGCAGCAGGACGCCGCCGGTGACAGTGCCGGCGCCTGCCGCGTCGAATCCGGTGCGCGGGCCGTCGGTGTGTCCGGCCGGGATCACCCTGGGGGCGACGGCCAGCACGAGCAGCGCGACGGGCACCGGCAGGAAGAACACCAGCCGCCAGTTCACGTCGGTGAGCAGCCCGGAGGCGATCAGCCCGGCGCTGTAGCCGGTGGCCCCGGCCAGCGCGTACCCGCCGAGCGCCCGGTTGCGGCGCGGCCCCTCGGGGAACCTCGTGGTGATCAGCGACAGCGCCGCCGGGGCGGTCAGCGCGGCCGCGATGCCCTTCACCACGCGGGTGGCGACCAGGAGCCAGCCGTCCGAGAGCAGGCCGCCTGCCAGGCTCGCGGCCGCGAAAACCGCCAGCGACGCCAGGAACATCCGGCGCCGTCCGAACAGGTCGGCCAGTCTCCCACCGAGCAGCAGGAACCCGCCGTAGGCGACCGCGTAGCCGGACATCAGCCATTGCAGCGTGCTGTCGGGCAGTGCCAGATCTGCGCCGATGGCCGGCAGCGCCACGCCCATCAGCGACAGGTCCATCGAGTCCAGAAACACCGCCGTGCACAACAGAATCAGGGCCGCCGTCGCCCGGCGGTCGGAACGCATCACCACAACACTCCATCTTTGAGCAGATAATCTATGGACAGACGATCACGACCGTATGATCGCCAATGATCTGCTGTCAAACAATCGCCCAAAAGATGGTTCTGGTAGTCTCGGGCAGGTCGACAGAGCAGGAGACCCATGCCGTCCAAGACCGCCCGTCCGGCGTACTTTCCGGCGCTCGCGGCCGAACGTCCCGACATCGCGATGTGCCGCGCCTCGGCGTACCTGGCCCGCGCCGCCGACGCCCACGCCACCCGGCACGGCCTCGGTGTCGGCCAGCACCTGGTGCTCAAGATGCTCGACACCGTCGGCCCCTGCTCCCAGCAGGTGCTGAGCGAGGAACTGCGCATCGACCGCAGCGTCATGGTGAACGTGTGCGATGACCTGGAGCAGTCCGGATTCGTCCGCCGCGAACGCAACCCCGAAGACCGCCGCTCTTACGCCGTCACCCTCACCGACGAGGGCCGCGAACGCCTCGCCGGGGCCGAGAGCACTGTCTCCTCCTACCTGGACGAAACATTCGCCCCCCTCACCACCAGCGAACGCGCCCAGCTCACCGCCCTCATCAACAAGCTCATGCAGCTCTGATTCCAGGGGAGGCGCGGACCACGCGTTGATCAGCTTTGACCGTCCCCCGGACCGTGAATGATGCGGTGGATGGTGGAGCGTCCGACGCTGTACTCCGTAGCCAGGTCGGCCAAGGACACCTAGGCTCCGAACCTGATCCAGGAAACAGCTCCTAGTCGCCGAGTGGAAGGGCGCTGTACTCGACGGCTGCAGCATCGAGGAGTGGATGCGAGCTTTGGAGGGGCAACGCGCGGCCGACAGACGGCTTCGAGGTGAGCGCGACCCGGCCCTACACGCCGTCACCTTGGGGGAATGGCTGTTGACCACATGGCTGCCCAGCCAGCAACTGGAGGACAGCAGCGTCAAGAACTACCGGCATCACATCGAGCAGCGGATCAATCCCTGGTTCGGAGAACGCACCCCCGACAGCATCACCGATCCCGGGGAGATCCGGCTCTGAGAGATGAGCCTGCGCGGACGATTCGCCGGATCGACTCCCCTGCAGCTCCTTCTGACGGCCGAGCGGATCGCTCTGCTGACCGGCCGCGACATCGACCTGGCGATGTGGGTGCTGTGCGCATGGTGCGGGCTGCGCTGGGGCGAACTCATGGGGCTCCAGCGGCAGCCTTCACGGGCACCAAGTTGAAGATCGACACCCAGCTCCACAATGCCGGATCCGGGTACCGCTGCAAGTTCCCCAAGGATGCTTCGTTCCGCAACGACGACCCGCGGTTCTTCGGCGCGCTCGAAACAGGGCGGCCATCCCGCCTGGCGGACCCACGGAGACACGTGCTGGACGCCGGCCTGCGACGGCCCGCACCCGACGGTCGCCGCAGGCCGCATCAAACCTCGGACTGCCAGGCCGGTGCTGGTCGACCTCGGCGGCGGCTGGCCCGGCGTACCTCTGAGGCCGGCGCCGCCTCCGGCCGTGGGTTCGGCGATATGGCCGCCACGCGAGCACGGGTTCCCCAGGTACGACCTACCAGCGGATGCGGGACAAACTGGTGGCAGCGCTGCAGCGGCGGTGGGAGAGTGCGCTCGATGCCCGACTGGCGATGAGTCCGACCTCGCCTGTGCCGCTGTTGAACCGGCTTCTCGAGGGCCGGCGCCGGAAGATCGCAGGAGTGCCCCCGTCATGATCATCTCCCAATCGTCTCCCAATCGTCCGTCTCCCAGCGGCGATCGGGGTTTGGCCGCCGCTGCTTCGGATCGGCTGGCCCGGCCCGAAGAAGGGTCAGATATGAGTGCTGAGCTGGGCTATCGTCCCTTCGCGTGCATCGCCAGGCGCATCTGGTCGCTGGCGGAACCCTCGGCGTCGCGGATCGTCGTGCCGGTGAACGACATGTAGACGTCGTCCAGCGACGGCCGCGCCACGCTCACCGAGCGGATCGGGACGCCGAGCTCGGCGAACAGCCTCGGGACGAACACCTCGCCCGAGGCGACCGGGAAGGTCACCGCGCCCTCGGCGACGACGGCTTCCAGGCCGAACCGCGCCTTCAGCGCGGTGATCGCGGCCGGGTCGTCGGCGGTGCGGATCTGCACCCGGTCCTTGCCGACGCCGGCCTTGAGCGCCTCGGGGGTGTCCAGCGCGACGATGACGCCGGAGTCCATGATCGCGATGCGGTCGCAGTACTCCGCCTCGTCCATGTAGTGGGTCGTCATGAAGATCGTGATCTCCTCCGTCTCCTTGAGGTGACGGATGTACTCCCAGATGGACGAGCGGGTCTGCGGGTCGAGGCCGACGGTCGGCTCGTCCAGGAACAGCACGCGGGGCGAGTGCAGCAGGCCGCGGGCGATCTCCAGGCGGCGCTTCATGCCGCCCGAGTAGGTCTGCACGAGATCGCGGCGGCGCTCCCACAGTCCGACCATCTCCAGCACCTGCCCGATGCGGTCGGCGGTGAGCGAGCGCGGCACCCCGTACAGCTCTGCGTGGAAGCGCAGGTTCTGCTCGCCCGACAGGTAGCCGTCCAGCGTCGGGTCCTGGAAGACCAGGCCGATGCGGCGGCGCACGTCGTCGCGCTGCCGCACCACGTCGAACCCGGCCACCCGAGCCGAGCCCGAGGTCGGCCGCAGCAGCGTGCAGAGCATGTTGATCGTGGTCGACTTGCCGGCGCCGTTCGGGCCGAGGAAGCCGAAGACCTCCCCCGGCCAAACGGCGAAGTCGATCCCGCGCACCGCCTCCGCGTCGCCGAACCGCTTGATCAGTCCGGCGACCTCGATGGCGGGTTCCCCGTCCGTCATGCGGCCTCCTCGGCGTCGCGGATCGGCCGACGGAGCCGGAGACGCCGGACGGTCAGGAGTTCATCTGGATGATGGAGAAACGGCCGCCCTGCGGGTCGGTCAGGGCGGCGATCCGGCCCACGGGGATGTCGAGGGCCGGGCCCGGCGCCGCGCCGCCCAGCTCGACGGCCCGCGCCCTGGTGGCGTCGCAGTCGGCCACGGCGAAGTAGACCGTCCAGTACGGCGCGACGTCGGCGGGCCAGGAGCCGCCCATCTCGATCATGCCGCCCACGGTCGTGCCGCCGTTCTCCCACTCGGTGTAGGGGATCGGGCCGGAGGACTGGGTGTCGCCCCGCCAGCCGAGCACGGTGCCGTAGAACTCCTTGGCGGCCTCCACGTCGCGGCAGGCCAGCTCGCTCCATACGTAGGTGCCGGGCTCGTTCACCACGGCCGCGCCGGAGAACTCCTTCGGCTCCCACAGGCCGATCGCCGCGCCCGACGGGTCGGCCAGCAGCGCCATCCGGCCGAGGTCCATGACGTCCATCGGGCCCATGAACACCCGCCCGCCCGCGCCCTCCGCCGCCTTGGCCGTGGCGTCGGCGTCGGCGACGCTGATGTAGGTGGTCCACAGGACCGGCTGCCCCTCGGCCTGGAGGGGCATCATCCCGGCGATCGGGCGGCCCGGATCGCCGGCGAGGGAGACCATCGTGTAGCCCCCGGCGGCCGGATCGGGCTCGGTCCGGGTGTGCCAGCCGAGGAGCGCACCGTAGAAGGCGATGGCCGCCTCCAGATCGGACGTGCCGAGATCGGTCCAGCACGGCGTGCCGGGCTCGTACGAGGTTCTTTCCGGCATGTCCGACTCCCCTTTCCTCACCGGGCCGCGCGTTCGGCGGCCCCTTTTGAAGGCTAGGTCGGACCTGGCAAAACACCCGGATATGGACGGACACGGTAGGGGCAAGAGCCCTCGGCGACCGGCGCCGCGGCCGGCGCCGGGTTCAGCCGCCGAGGCCCGCGCGGAGCTGTCCGGCCGGCCGGGGGTCGCCGGCGAGCCGGTAGCCGCGCTTGACGACCGTCTCGACGATCCCGTTGCGGCCGAGGCCACGCCGCAGCCGGGCCACCGCCATCTCCACCGCGTGCTCGTCGGCCTGCGGGCGCGCGTCCCGCGACCATGGCGAGCCGCCCACGACCAGCCGGCCGGGCAGCACCCCGCACAGCTCCGCGCGCGACACCACGTGCCCGGGGTGCCGCGCCAGCGCCCGTAGGATCGCCATCGGCGCCGGCGCGATCGGCCGCAGCTGCCCGTCCAGCACCACCGCGTGGCCGCGCAGCTCCAGCAGGAGGCCGCGGACGTGGACCCGGCGGGCCCGCCGCAGCGGCAGGTCGGACACCAGTGCGCGGACCAGCGCGCCGATCCTGGCCCGCTCGGGCTGGACGGTCGGCACGCCCCGGTCGGTGAGGGCCTGGGCCGTCACCGGCCCGACACAGGCGGCCACCACGTGGGTGCGCAGCGCCTCCAGCAGCGGCTCCTCCAGTCCGTCCTCGGCCGCGACCGCGAGCGTCGCGGCGACGGCGGGCGCGCTGGTGAAGGCGACCGCGTCCACGGTCCCGGTGACGGCCTGGCCGACGAGCCGGCGCAGCGGCGTGGAGTCCTCGGTCCGCGACCAGCGGTAGACCGGGATGTCGATCACCTCGGCGCCGGCGTCGCGCAGCGCCTCGATGAACTCCGGATGCCGCTCGCCGTAGAGCTGGACGGCGACGCGGGCGCCGTCCAGGTCCCTGTCCAGCAGGTGGTCGATCACCTCGGCGCAGCCCTCCGACGCCGGCGACCACCGCTCCCGGAGCCCGGCCGAGCGGATCGCCTCGCGCGCTTTGGGGCCGCGCGCCACGATGCTGGTCTCGGCGAGCCGGCCGAGGAGGGCCTCGCGCATGCCCCATCCGTCCGCGGTCTCCAGCCAGGCCCGGAAGCCGATGCCGGTGGTCACCACGGCGTAGTCGAGGGGCCGTTCGATGCACGCGCGGGTCGCGGTCAGCAGGTCGCCGTCGTCGGGCAGCGGGACGAGCCGGATCGCAGGGGCGTGCACCACCCGCGCGCCGTGCCGCTCCAGCAGCGAGGTCAGCTCCTCGTGCCGGCGGGCCGCGGTCACGCCGACGGCGAACCCGGCCAGCGGCTCACTCTCGGTGGTCATGGGCGAACGCCACCTCCACGCGGTCTCCGGCCGGGTCCCGGGTGAGGACGGCGTCGTGGGTCGTGGTCATCGGGCGGCAACCTCCAGGCGGGGCCGGTCACCGGGACCGGCGGGATCTGCTGCGTTCGGGCTCGAGGACGCGGGACGTGAAGCGGCCGGGCCGAGTGTCGGCGACGCCACGGCCCCGGGCCTTGACGTTGTAAGGTCGAGGCGGAGCGCCCGCGCCTGGTCCGCCCGCCCCCCTCCGAGGTCCATGAGCCGATCCTCAGCAGGGGCCGTTTCGCGTTTGCGTCACCTTTGTCACCGGCGTGTTAAAAGACGCTCACCGCGAAATCGAATCGTGCCCGACGGACGATCCGCACCGAAAGAATTCCCGGCATTCTTTCGAAAAGCACAAAACCCGCCGCGGTCGCGCGTGTCTCCGCACACGCGGCGGGCGCGTCCCGTCTCGGCGCCCGCTCCGGCGACAACCCACTCGGCCGGCTGTCACTCAGCGTCGTCCCGTGTCGCAGCGCGCAGTGCGGACGGTGCGGTGGGTCCCGGACGCACAGCGAGCCCGTTCGCGCCGGATATACCCCTTGTGTCCCGTGTGTGACCTGCCGGTCAAGAGCCGCTCACGGCGGCCCGTTCGCCAAGGTCAGGCGGCACCTTCCCGGAGCCTCGGGCGGGCCCGGGCGAGAATTCTTGACGATCACGTGTCAAGCGTTGTCGACCGTTGTCATGGCCCATTCGTCGCCGCAGGGCCGGTTACCGAACGGATTGGCGGCGGCCCGCCGATCTCGCGAACGGATGCGGCCCCCACCCCCGCCGCGGGCGGGTGGGCGCGCGCCCATCCGGCCTAATCTCGGAGCATGCCCGACCTTGAGTACTACGCCTCGCTGCCGCGGACGCGCGGCGCGGCGTCGGCCCTGCTGCTCGACGATCTGGGGCGGGTGCTCCTGGTCAAGCCCACCTACAGCGCGGGCTGGTTCCTGCCGGGCGGGGTCATCGAGGAGGGCGAGTCCCCGCTGACCGCGTGCGTGCGCGAATGCCAGGAGGAACTCGGCCTCGTCCCCCGGCTCGACGGCCTCGTCTGCGTCGACTGGGGCGCCCCCCGCGACGGCATCGACGCAGTGAACGTCTTCGTCTTCGGCGGCGCGATCACAGGTGCCGAGCTCGGCGCGATCCGGCTGCCGCCCGACGAGCTGTCGGGCCACGTGCTGGTGGCCCCGGAGCGGATCCCCGACCTGGCCCCGCCGCACGTCGCCCGCCGGATGGCGCCGAGCCTGCGGGCCCTCGCCGAGCAGCGTGTGCTCTACCTGGAGGACGGCCGCGAACCGGTGTTCGGCCAGCCCGGGGCCGTCCGGGGATACAACCGCGCGCCATCTGGGTAGATCGCCTACGGAGGCGACGGACGGAGAACTGGGGGAACCGTCGATGGCGGCCTGTGAGGTCTGCGGCAACGACTACGCGATGAGCTTCGAGGTGCACGCGCAGGGCGTCGTGCACACCTTCGACTCGTTCGAGTGCGCGATCACCCGGATGGCACCGATCTGCGAGCACTGCGAGTGCCGCGTCGTCGGGCACGGGGTCGAGGTCGACCGGCACTGGTACTGCTCGGCCCACTGCGCCAGGGCCGCCGACCCGCGCGGCGCCGAGCTCGTCAGCGACCACGCCTGACCGGGCGTCCGCCCGCCGGGGAGGGCGGGCCCGGGGGCCCGCCCTCGGGGACGGTTCACAGGTAGCAGAACACGTCCTGGATGAACTCGTCGTCGAAGTCCACGTCGTCGGCGCGGCGCTGGTCGGAGTAGGCCCAGCTCAGGCTGCGCGAGCCGTCCTCGGAGTGGACCGACCAGGTCCGGTACCCGGGGATGCTGCCGTCGTGCCAGTAGACGTTCTTGCCGCACCAGGTGGTCCGGAAGATGCCGAGGCCCGCGTACTTGCTGCCCACTCCGCTGTAGACCAGGCTGCTCTTCATCTCGTTCGCTCCGGCCGCGCCGGTGACCGAACCCCTCAGCAGGGCCTTGTAGAAGGTGTTGAGGTCGGAGACGCTGGAGATCATCTGGCCGCCGGTGGCCCAGCGCGAGGCGTTCTGCCCGGTCACCTCCACCGCGTCGGACGCCGCCGGGTCCCACCAGTAGCCGCGCAGCCGCACCGAGGAGATCGCGGTGTCGGACGGCACGGACGTGGCGGACAGCCCGAGCGGGCCGATGATGTCGCGGAAGACCGCGTCGGAGTAGGAGCGCCCGGTGAGCCGCTCGATGATCATGCCGATGACCAGGTAGTTGCTGTTGGAGTAGCTGTAGCGGGCGCCCGGGGCGAACACCGGGGCGTGCCGGTTCACGATCTCCAGGAGCTGCGCGTAGGTGAACCCCTGGGTCATCGTGGTGGCGAAGTCGGGCTGGTCCTCGGTGAAGTTGTACAGGCCGCTGGTGTGCCGCAGGAGCATCCGCAGCGTAATCGAGCCGCCCCCGTTGACGCCCGGCAGGTAGGTGGAGACCGGGGCGTCCAGCGACACCGTGCCCGCCGCGGCCAGCTTCATCAGCTCGGCGGCGGCGAAGGTCTTGGAGACGCTGGCGATGCGGACCCGGGCGTCCACCGTGGTGCCGAACGCGTAGCCGATCTTGCCGAGGGTGGAGTCGCTCAGCTCGGCGACGGCCCCGCCGCCGTGCGCGAGCGCGGTGTGCACCACGGTGTTCTGCACCATCGCCGTGGCGAGCGGGGTGCCACTGGCCGCCTCCCTGCTCATCGTCCCGATGAACCGCTCGCGGCCGTTCTCGGTGTACCCCTGTGCGGTGATCAGCCGGCCGCCCATCCGCAGCGCCTTCTGTTTCAGCTCGTCGTGGGTGAACCCGTGCCACCAGCCGGGCGAGTAGCCGGTGGTGTTGCGGAGCATGATCGCGTTGAAGGTGCCGTCGTCGTTGCGGCTCGCGTCCACGATCCGCGCGCCGTTCTGCCGGATCTGGTCGTTGACCGCTCCGTCGGAGCCGCCGAACCACCACCAGAACGTCTGGTCGCTCCCCGACATGAGCATGTCGTAGCGGCGGGTGCCGCCGTCGTCGAACGGGCGGACCCGGGTCACCCGGCCCCCGATCGCCTGCTGCTGGCCGATCACGTAGTTCTGGTCGCCGTAGTACCACCACCAGCCGCGCGCCCCGGCGCCGGTGTTGTCCAGCAGCGCGACCGCGAAGCGCCAGCCGTCGGACGTCCAGTACCGGCTGATCGACACCGGGCGCTGGCTGTAGGCGTTGGCCGTGTCGACCACCCCGGCCTCGGTGAGGCCGTACCAGAGGCCCCAGCCGCTCACCCAGTACGCGCCGGTGTTCTTGACCAGGGTCGCGGTGAACAGCACCTGCGAGCCGGGCTGGACGGCCAGGTCGCTGATCCGCGCGTCCTGCGACCGCGCGTAGTCGACGATCTGCTCGGCGGTCCAGCCGTTGACCGTCCACCACTGGGTGGGCGCGGTGAGCAGCTGATCGTCGCCGTAGGACTCGTCGAACGCCGCCGCGGCGCGCGCGCGGCTCGCCGGCCTGGGCGTCGCGGCCTTGACGTTGCGGCCCCCGGACGAGCGGTCGCCGACGACGGGCGTGCCCGACCGGGGTTTCGGCGCGGACGCGGCGCGCTGCGCGCCGTGCCCACCGCGCGCGCCCTGCCGGCCGGCCGTACTGGACGGGCCGGGCGGCGCGGCGCCCGCCGGGCTCGCCAGCCCCAGCAGCAAGGCCAGGGTCGTCAAGAAGGACAGGACGCGTCGCCCCACGGAAGCCCACCTTTCACCAGTGATCACTGGCAAGGAAACAGGCGATCGCGACCGTGATCAAGCCCCAGGACCAAGATCACCAATTTTCGGGCATCCGAATGCGGCATTCGGTACCGGGTCAGGCGGGCCAGCCCGGAGACCGGCCGGACGAGCGGAGCACAGTCTCCCACGGGTCGCCCGCGCCGAGCGGCAGGTGCGGGACGCCCCAGTGCCAGGCCGACACCAGCAGCTCGGGATCGCGCGGCCGGTAGTCGCCGCCCGCCGCGCGGGCCAGGTCCCAGGCGTGCAGGTGCCATTCGACGCAGGCCGCGCCCGCGTGGTCGCCGACGGTGTACTTGGTACCCCGGTAGATCAGGTGGGTGCGGTCCCACATGTCGGGCATCAGGTCGGCGTAGGCCCCGGCGGACACGGTGAAGGCGACGATCCGCTCCGGACCCGGCTCGGGGTGCAGCACCGCCAGCTCGGTGGCGTTCTGCCGGGCCTGCTGGCGGATCAGCACCGCGCTCGCCACCTCCCGGGCGAACAGCTTGGCCAGCCGGCTGTCCGGCGCGTCCTGGAGGTACTCCAGGTAGTTCTCGGCCACGCAGCGCAGGTGCCCGGCCAGGTCGATGGCCTGCCAGTCGGCGCAGGGGGTCGGCACGCTCCAGTCGTCGACACGGGCCGCCATCGCCCGGATCGCCCGCACCCCGTCCGCATAGGACCCGAGGACGCGATGCCGGTCCGGCGGCGTGCGCTCCAAGTGAATGTTCCCCCCGCGTCCAGAGCACCGTCTCGGTGTGCGGCCCCCTTCGCCGGAGCGCGTCCCGCGCGCCCGTCGCGGTCCCGCGCGACGTCGGCGCGGAGCGCCCCGGCGTTCCCCAAGGGGGCAGAATCTCAAAGTTCGGCGGCCGGTGCCACTCGGTGACGTGGTGTCGCGCGAGTGGCCGCTGCACGCCCCCGGCGCGCCGGCCGCGGCGTCAGACGCCGATCGCCGGTCCCGGCCGGAAGCTCAGCTTGTGGGTCTCGCGGGCGGTGCGCAGCCGGTCGACCTCGGCGGTCCACGGCCGGACCGAGTGCCGGGCCCCGGCCCGGCGGCGGGCGATCTCGGCGGCGCGGCGGGCCTTGGCGTCCTGGGCGCCGGTGACGTAGACCTTGGGGCCCATCTCGACGCGCTCGCCGGCCTCGGCGGCGGCGAGCACCTCGGTCAGCGTGGCCTCGAACGCGCGGGCCAGCGGCCGGAGCTCGGCGGCGGGCCGCTCGTCCGCCTGGGCGGCGCGCAGCGCGTGCTCGGCCCCGGTGGCGGCGGCGAGCCGGTCCCGGTAGGTCGCGGCCAGCCGCCGGTCGGCCTCATACGGCTCTGCGACGTCCTTGCTCACCCGGCGGCCCAGCGACATGGCGGTGCTCCTCAACGTTCCGATCTTCAAGACGCGATCCAGGCAAGGGTACGCGCGGCGCCCGGCGTGTTGTGCCAGGGGACACCAAACTCCGGCCCTTTACGCAGTAAGGTGATCACTTATGGTCCGTCAGCCCAGCATCAACGCGCAGCACCGCCCGCCGCTCTCCATCGAGCGGATCATCGAGGCCGCCCTCCAGATCATCGACGGCCAGGGACTCGGCCGACTCACCATGCGCAGGCTCGGTGACGCGCTGGAGGTCGAGGCCATGGCGATCTACCACCACCTCCCCCGCGGCAAAGAGCAGCTCCTGGACGGCCTGGTCGAGCACGTCGCCGCCGTCCCGGCCGAGACGCACAGCAGCGCGAGCTGGCATCGCGCGCTGCGTGAATGGGCGGGCGCCTACCGCGAGCGGCTGCTCGCCCACGCCGGGGTGCTGCCGCTGGTGGTCACCCGGCGCAACCCGGTGGCCCTCGTCCCGACCGCCGCCTCGATCCAGGAGCTGCTGCGGCAGGGCGGCGTCACCGAGGCCAAGGCCGCCGTCGCGGCGCACACGCTGCTCGGGTACGTGATCGGGCACGCGGCGCTGGAGGTGCGCGGCACGGCCGAGGGCGTCCCGCCCCTCCCCGAGGGGCCGGTCGACTGGGACGCCCGCTTCGTCGCTGGCCTCGACCTCGTCCTCGCGGGCGTCGCCGCCCGCTGACCACCGCCGCCTTCCAGACCGCCCCCTGCGCCGTCCGCCGCCGGGACCATCGCGGGGCGCGGTCAGTCCTCGACGACGAGCACCTCCAGCAGGCGGGGGCCGTGCACGCCCTCCACCCGGGACGCGCCGATGCCGCGGGTCGCCGACGGGCCGCTGATCCAGGTGAGCGGACGGCGCGGGTCGAGGCGCCCGATCGCCTCCGGGACGGTCCCGACGATCTGGTCGGCGTGCACCACGCACAGGTGGTAGCCGGGCACCAGCGTGAGCGCCCGGCGTCCCTGGGCGCGCCCGGCGTCCAGCACGACCGTGCCGGTCTGCGCGACCGCCACCGCGCAGCCGGTCACCACGCCGTCCACGTCGCCGAGGGTCTCCAGGTCGGTCGCGGGCGAGTCGGCGAGCGCGCGCACCCCGTCCAGCTCCGACAGCCATCCGAACGGCAGGTCGGCCGGGACGATGATCCGCTTGGCCTCCCTCCCCCACAGCGCGGCGGCGACGGCGGTGGCCAGGTCGTCGGCGCTCACGTGCCGGACAAGCGCGCGGTGGTCGGCGACCCGCTCGCTGAACAGCGCGAGCACGTCGGCCCGGCCCTCGGCGCCCGCCCCGGGATCGGCTCCGGCGCCCGGCCCGGGAAGCTGCCGGCGGTAGCCTCGCGGGACGTCGGCCGCCGCGCCGCGCGCGCCGCCGATCGCCTCCCGCACCCGCCGCAGCACCTCGTCGCGGGAGCTCACGGGCGCCCGCCGCGCGCGCGGGACGGCCGGCCGGCCCACCAGAAGCGGAAGCTCTCGGCCGGCGGGGCGGGCAGGTCGCGGGCGTCGCTCCATGTGCCGAGCAGGCCGGGCAGCCGCCGGATCCGCCCGCCGCGCGACAGCAGCCGGGCCCAGCGGGTGCCGCGCCGCAGCGCCGTCTCGTAGCGGCGCCGGTCGCCCAGCGTCCACGCCGCTCCGCGCATCATCAGCAGCTCGGGCGAGGGCACCGGGCGGTGCCGGCGCGACTCGACCACCCGTCCGCGCAGGTGGACCAGGATCTCCGGGATGTCGATCTTCACCGGGCAGACGTCCGCGCACGCCCCGCACAAGGTGGAGGCGAACGGGAGGGACGCGTGGTGCGCGCTCTTGACACCGCGCAGCTGGGGGGTGAGCGCCGCGCCGATCGGGCCCTGGTGGACCGGTCCGTAGGGGACGCCGCCGGTGCGCTCGTACACCGGGCAGACGTTCAGGCAGGCCGAGCAGCCGATGCAGCGCAGCGCGGCCCGCCCGATCTCGTCGGCGAGCGCCTTGGTGCGCCCGTTGTCGAGCAGCACCAGGTGGAACGCGCGCGGGCCGTCGCCCGGCGTGATCCCCGTCCAGGTGGACACGGCCGGGGTCATCCGCTCCCCGGCGGACGAGCGGGGCAGCAACTGGAGGAAGACCTCCAGGTCGGTCCACGACGGCACGACCGTCTCGATGCCGGCCACCGCGATCAGCGTGCCGGGCAGGGTCAGGCACATGCGGCCGTTGCCCTCGGACTCCAGCAGCACCATCGTGCCCGTCTCGGCCACCATGAAGTCGACGCCGCAGACCGCGACGCCCGCGGTCAGGAACCGCTCGCGCAGATCGGCGCGGACGGCCGCGACCAGGTCGGCGGGATCGTCGGTCAGGTCCGGCGGCGCGCCGGGCAGGCCCCGCAGGAACAGCTCGCGGATCCGCGCCGGGTCGGGATGCGCGTCCGGGCCGTCCGGGACGGCGCCGAGGCCGGCGATCACCTCGGCCAGATCGGTCTCGTGGGTGGTGACGCCCACCGCGGCCAGTGCCGCGTCCAGCCCGATCTCCCGCGCCGCCGCGGGCTTGACCTTGAGCACCCCGGTCTCGCCGGTCGCCCGGACCAGCCCGGTGACGACGCGGCGGGCCTCGGCCGCGCCGGCCGCCCAGTGCACGGTGCCGCCGGCCTCGGTGACGGCGCGCTCCAGCTCCTCCAGGTGGACGTCGAGGCCGAGCAGCGCCGCGTCCTTGATCGCCCGTCCGGCCTCGCGGAGCGCCTCCCAGTCGTCCAGCTCGGCGGCGGCGCCCGCCTGCCGGGCCCGTCCGGCCTCGGTGGCGCTGCGCAGGCCGCGGCGCAGCCGGGTGTCGGCCAGGGCGTCCCGGGCGGCGGTCGCGAACTTGGGCATGGGCGGCGGGACCGGCCCGTCCCCCGCGCCCGGCGCTCTGCCGGCCGGTCCGGAGGGGGTCATCCCGGCCCCGTCTCCGCGAGGATCTCGGCCAGGTGCATCACCCGCACGCCGCTGCGCAGCCGGGACAGCGCCCCGCCGATGTGGGTCAGGCAGGAGTTGTCGACCGAGCAGACCACGTCGGCGGACGTGCCCCGGACGTGCCGGACCTTGTCGGCCACCATCGCCACCGACACGTCGGCGTTCTTCAGCGCGAAGGTGCCGCCGAACCCGCAGCACTCGCCGGCGGCGGGCAGCTCGACCAGCTCCAGGCCGCGCACCGCGCGCAGCAGCCGCAGCGGCCGGTCGCCCACCCGCAGGCCCCGCGTCGAGTGGCAGGTCGGATGGTAGGTGACGCGGTGCGGGAAGTAGGCGCCGACGTCGGTGACGCCGAGGACGTCCACCAGGAACTCCGACAGCTCGTAGACCGCCAGGTCCTCGGCGGCGCGGGCGATCGCGGGATCGCGCGCCGCCCGCGCAATGCGCGGGAAGGCCTCGCGGACGGTCGCGGCGCAGGACGCCGACGGCGTCACCACCACCTCGCGGCCCTCGAACGCGGCGGCGAAGCCCCGGGCGAGGTCGGCGGCCTCCCGGTGGTAGCCGGTGGTCCAGTGCATCTGGCCGCAGCAGCCCTGCCCCGGCGGGAAGACGACCTCGTGGCCGAGGCGCTCCAGCAGCCCGGTCACCGCCCGGCCGGTGCCGGGGAACAGCGCGTCGTTGAAGCACGCGACGAAGAGCGCCACCCGCACGGCGGCCTCACCTCCCCCTTCACCCGCTCCGCGTGGCCATCGTAGGGGCCGTGGCCGCCAGGTCCAGGGCGAACGACCGCACACCCGTGGCCACAGGGGGACGCGGCCTCCGCCCAGGGACCGGCGGCGGCAGGACGGCGTCCCGGCGGCGTCCAGGGGCGTCCCCGGCGGGCGGTTCGGGGCGGCCCGCCGCCGTCCGGCCGAAAGATCGGGGCAGAGTTCACCGAACCGACGGCGTGTCGTTCTTCGCCCGATATCGCGCAGAGGGCACGCTATGCCTGACACCTCGGGGTGAGACGGGTCACAGCCGTCCGGTACTCCGGTACCAGGGACAACCGTCCCAACGGGCTATGGCCGCGATGAAGCGAACCGTTCCACACTGAGGTGCGTCACAAGAGGAAGCACCAACCACCGAGTAGTTGAGACCGGAGGCACGCCGATGTGCCCGCACCAGCCGCCCTGTCCCTCTCCCGACCGATCCGATCGCGACGCCGCGCGGACGCTGGCCAGCCACCCCGAGCAGGGGTGGAGCCTGCTGTGCAACGGCGTCGTGCTCTTCGAGGACACCGGTGAGCTGCTGCCCAACGGGGGGATCATCGCACCGCACCGGCCGACGGACCTGAAGGCTCCGTCCGCCGCCTGACCGGTTCCCGCACGGGGACTAGTCCGAACGGGTGATCATTCTCGGGGGCAACGCCACCTGCCCGGAACCTCTGGGCCGATCCCGGTCCGGAGGCGCGCTCCACCCCGCCGCTAGGCGGTCGTCCGGCCCGCTCCGGCGGGCCGGCGTCCAGCCGCCCGCGGTCCGGCCGACCAGCGGCGCAGCCACGGCCCGGCCGCCGCGCCCGCCGCCGCGGGGTCCTTCGCCAGGTCGTGCCGCTCGCCGGGGAGCACGGCCACCTGCGCCGCGTCCGCCGCGTCCGGTATCCCGAACGGGTCCCGGTCGCCGTTGACCACCAGTACCTCCACGCCCGCCGCGCGCAGCTCGCCGGCGCGCGACTTGTCCGGCTTGCCCGGGGGGTGCAGCGGGAATGCCAGCGCGATCACGCCGGCCGCGCCCGCCTCGCGCGCCGTCCGGCACGCCACCCGCGCGCCGTTGCTGCGCCCGCCCTGCACCAGCGGGACGTCGCCGTACCGCCGCCGGAGGGCCCCGACGATCTCCAGCCACGCCTCGTCCTGCTTGGCCGCCGGGCCGGGCGCCCGCCGCCCGGCGGCGCGGAACGGCTGGAGCACGCGTGCGACGGCGCCGCCGAGCCCGAGCGCCACGTCGCGGACGGCGAGCAGGTCGGGGGCGTCCACTCCCCCGTTCGACCCGTGCGTGAGGACCAGGAGGAACGGCAGGCCCGCCGGGCCGTCCGGCTCGTCGAGGACGGCCTCGGCGGGGCCGTGCGCCGTCACGATCTCCATGCCTCCACGCTAGCGGCCCGCCCGCGGCCCGCCCGCACCGGCCTCCGGGTAGGAAGATCGCTTGAGGCAGACTGGGGGGCATGAGGGAAATGACTGAGGACGAGTGGCGGGCGTTCGTCTCCGCGGGCACCCGGACCGGCAAGGTCGGCGTGACCCGCAAGGACGGCGCCCCGCACGTGACCCCGATCTGGTTCGTGCTGGACGGCCCCGACCTGGTGTTCAACACCGGCAAGGAGACCATCAAGGGCCGCGCCCTGAAGCGCGACCCCAGGGTGTCGATCTCCGTGGACGACCAGGTCCCGCCGTACTCCTACGTGGCGATCCAGGGCGAGGCGACGCTCATCGACGAGCACGCCGAGAAGCTGGAGTGGGCCACCAGGATCGGCGAGCGCTACATGGGCGCGGACCGGGCCGAGGAGTTCGGCACCCGCAACGCGGTGCCCGGCGAGTACCTGGTGCGGGTGCGGATCGGCAAGGTGGTCGCCCATCGCGACCTCGCCGGCTAGGTCCTGTCTCAAAGTGCTTCGGCCGTCGGCGAGCGCGTTACCTGGCCGGCGGGGCGAAGCCGGAGGCGAGCCCTCACCGGCCAGATCGCGAAGCGATGTCGCGCTCGCCCAAGCACGGTCGGCGTCCGAGCCCTAGGCGAGAACGCCGGGCCGGGCGTTTGGAAACACGGCCTAGGCGTCGGGCCAGCCGGGCGGGAGGGCCTGGGCGGGGGCGCCCATCGCCAGCCGGAGCCGCTCGGCGAAGCTCTCGTGCAGCAGCGGGCCCCAGGCGTAGTCGCTCGGTACGCGGACGGCGCCGCCGAGCAGCTCGTGGGTCTGGTCCGGGGGACGCTCCCCCGGACCCTCGGCGTACCGGACGGCCAGCAGCGCGTACATGTGGTCGAGGGCCCCGAACGCCTCGCCGGTCAGGGCCGGCAGGGTGCCGTCGGAGACGGACTGCTCGACCACGGGCTCCCACCACAGGTCGGCGGGGTCGGCCTCGTCCTCGTCGCCGCCGAAGTCGCGGCGGAGCCGGGCCCGCACGTGCGCGGCCACCCCGGGGTCGGCCAGGCCCCGGCGCCACACCTCCCTCGCCTCGGCGCCACGGCCGCGCAGCGGCAGCGTCCGGGCGAGCAGTTCGGTGGCGAGCGGGCCCACCTCGGCGTCGGCGGGCGTGCCGTCCTCGCCGAGAGCGGCGCCGAACGCGCCGATCGCCTGGTCGAGGCAGGCGATGCCGAGCGCGACGGCGAGCCGCGCGTAGGCGTACGGGGCGGTGCCGCGGTCGATCAGCTTCAGGCCCGCGGTGAGGATCCGCTGGGCGCGGGCGGCCTCGCCGCGCTCCAGCAGCCGCTGGGCGAGGTCGTGCGCGGCGAGGGAGCCGTACTCGGCGTCCCCAGTCGCGATCGCGTCCTCCCAGTGGCCGCGCGCGGCCTCGAACTCGCCGGCGTCGTCGGCGAGCCGGGCCAGCGCCAGGTGCGCCGGGGGCAGGTAGGCCGGGTTGCCGAAGCCGACCACGGCCCGCCAGGCGGGCCCGGCCCGGTCGTGCTCCCCGGCCCGCTCGTGGGTGAGCGCCAGGTGGTAGGCCGCGCGCGGGCCGTACTCGGGATCCCCGGTCGCGATGGCGGCGTCGTCGGCGGCGCGGGCGCCCGCCACGTCGCCCGCGTCGTCGAGGAGGACCGCGAGCCCGAGCGCCGCGCGGGCCCGGTAGGGGGTCTCGCCCAGCGCGAGCACCCGCTCGAACAGGGCGGAGGCCCGCTCGGCCTCGCCGTCCTCGGCGAGGCGCCGGGCCTCATCGCACAGGCTCGCCGGGTCGTCGGCGGCGGACGCCGCGTCCGGGGACTTGGTCATCGGTCTTCTGCCCTCTGGGGGTCGGGGTCTGCGGAGAGCCTAGCGACCCGGCCCGCCCGCGTCTCGCGACGGCGCGGGTCAACCCGGCAGTCAAGATCACGATTGGGGACGGCCGCCGCGTCCCGCCGCGCCCCACCGGGCGGGACGCGGCGGGACGCGGCGGGCCCGCGGCTCAGTCCTCGAACGCCTCGGGCGGCGGGCAGGAGCACACCAGGTTGCGGTCGCCGTAGGCCTGGTCGATCCGGCCGACCGGCGGCCAGTACTTGCCCTCGCGCAGCGACGGCAGCGGGTAGGCGGCCTCATCGCGTGTGTAGGGGTGCTTCCAGTCCTCGGTGACGAGGGCCACGGCGGTGTGCGGCGCGTTCTTCAGCGGGTTGTCGTCGGGGTCGTGGCCGCCGTCCGCGACCCGCTGGATCTCCCCGCGGATCGCAATCATGGCCTCGGCGAACCGGTCGAGCTCGGCCAGGTCCTCGCTCTCGGTGGGCTCGATCATCAGGGTGCCGGCCACCGGGAAGGACAGCGTCGGAGCGTGGAAGCCGTAGTCGATCAGCCGCTTGGCCACGTCCTCGGCGGTGATCCCGGTCTCCTTGGTGATCTTGCGCAGGTCGGCGATGCACTCGTGCGCGACCAGGCCGTTGCGGCCGGTGTACAGGATCGGGAAGTGCGGGGCGAGCCGGGCGGCCAGGTAGTTGGCGCCGATGATCGCGCCCTCGGACGCGGCGCGCAGCCCGTCCGGGCCCATCATCGCGATGTAGGCCCAGGAGATCGGCAGGATGCCCGCCGAGCCCCACGGCGCGGCCGAGATCGGCCCGACCCCGGTCCCGGCGGGGCCGGCCTCGGCGCGCAGCGGGTGGCTCGGCAGGAACGGCGCCAGGTGCTCGCGGACGCCGACCGGGCCGACGCCGGGGCCGCCGCCGCCGTGCGGGATGCAGAACGTCTTGTGCAGGTTGAGGTGGGAGACGTCAGAGCCGAAGTCGCCGGGCCGGGCGAGGCCGACCAGCGCGTTGAGGTTGGCCCCGTCGACGTAGACCTGGCCGCCCGCCTCGTGCACGGCCGCGCAGACGTCGGAGATGGTCTCCTCGAACACGCCGTGCGTGGACGGGTAGGTCACCATGATCGCGGCCAGCTCGTCCCCGTGCTTGGCGATCTTGGCGTGCAGGTCGGCCATGTCGATGTTGCCGCCGTCGTCGCACTTCACCACGACCACCCGCATCCCCGCCATCACGGCGCTGGCGGCGTTGGTGCCGTGCGCCGACGAGGGGATCAGGCAGACGGTGCGGTCCGTCCGGCCGCGCGAGGCGTGGTAGCCGCGGATCGCCAGCAGCCCGGCCAGCTCGCCCTGCGAGCCGGCGTTGGGCTGCACCGACACCCGGGCGTACCCGGTGATCTCGGCGAGCCGGTCCTCCAGCTCGCCGATCAGCTCCAGGTAGCCGGCGGCCTGCTCGACCGGGGCGAACGGGTGGAGGTCGGCGAACTCCGGCCAGGTGACCGGCTCCATCTCCGAGGTCGCGTTCAGCTTCATCGTGCAGGAGCCGAGCGGGATCATCGACCGGTCGAGCGCGATGTCCTTGTCCTGGAGGCGGCGCAGGTAGCGCAGCATCGCGGTCTCGGAGCGGTGGGCGTGGAACACCGGGTGGGTCAGGTACGGGCTCTCGCGCCTGAGGAACGCCAGGCCGTCCGCGCCGGACCCGGCCGGCACCGCGCCGTCCAGGCCGAACGCCCGCCGCACCAGCGCGACGTGCTCGTGGGTGGTGGTCTCGTCGCACGCGACGGCGACGTGGTCGTCGTCCACCAGCCGGAGGTTGATCTCCAGCTCGCGGGCGCGCGCGACGATGCCCGCGGCGCGTCCCGGCACGCGGGCCAGCACCGTGTCGAAGAACGCGCGGTGGACGATCTCCACGTCCGGACCCTCGAGCCCGGCGGCCAGCGTGGCCGCGTGGCCGTGGACGCGCTGGGCGATCGCGGCCAGGCCCTCAGGGCCGTGGTAGACGGCGTACATGCTCGCCATCACCGCGAGCAGCACCTGGGCGGTGCAGATGTTGCTGGTGGCCTTCTCGCGGCGGATGTGCTGCTCGCGGGTCTGGAGCGCCAGCCGGTAGGCGGTCGCGCCCGAGGCGTCGACCGACACGCCGACCAGGCGGCCGGGGAGCTGCCGCTGGATGCCCTCGCGGACGGCCATGTAGCCGGCGTGCGGCCCGCCGAACCCGTACGGGACGCCGAACCGCTGCGCCGAGCCGACGACGATGTCGGCGCCGGACTCGCCGGGCGGGCGCAGCAGCGTCAGCGCGAGCAGATCGGCGGCCACGACCGCCTGGGCGCCGCGCTCGTGCGCCTGCGCGATGGCCGGCTCCAGGTCGCGGACGGCTCCCGACACGCCCGGGTACTGGAGCAGCACGCCGAAGAAGTCGCCTTCGGGCAGCCCGCCGGACAGGTCGGCGGTGACCACCTCGATGCCGAGCGGGACCGCGCGGGTCCGTACGACCTCGATCGTCTGCGGGAGCGCGTCGGCGTCCACCAGGAAGGTGCCCGGGTCCTTGCGCTTGGACAGCCGGTGCGCGAGCGCCATGGCCTCGGCGGCGGCGGTCCCCTCGTCCAGCATCGAGGCGTTGGCGACGGGCAGGCCGGTGAGGTCGGCCACCACGGTCTGGAAGTTGAGCAGCGCCTCCAGCCGGCCCTGGGAGATCTCCGGCTGGTACGGGGTGTAGGCGGTGTACCAGCCGGGGTTCTCCATCACGTTGCGCAGGATCACGCCGGGGGTGATCGTGCCGTGGTAGCCGAGGCCGATCATGGAGGTGAGCACGGTGTTGCGCGCGGCCAGCTCGCGCAGCCGGGCGAGCGCGGCGGTCTCGCTCAGCGCGGGCGGCAGGTCCAGCGGGCCGGCGGCGCGGATCGCGGCGGGCACCGCGGCGTCGATCAGCTCTTCGGGGCCCGAGTAGCCGATGGCCGCGAGCATCCGGTCCCGGTCGGCCGGGGACGGCCCGATGTGCCGGTCGGCGAAGGTCGAACGGGGATTCTGCGGCGACGCCACCGGCGCGAAGTACTGGGCTGTCATTCGGGGAGCCTCCTGGGCTGCTGCGGTCGCTCAGGGCCACCGCCGGCCTCCGCGGGCCGGCGGCAGGTCTCCCCCTCTGTCATCGGCACCTGAGAGCTTCACCCGCCTGGCGGGGTTTCCCCTTCGGTGAGGCGGCGTTCCCATGGAGGGACGCGCCTGCTTTCCAGAGGTGCCTCGCCCGAGCGGTCCTTTTTGCCTGAGAGGTTCCGGGGAGGTTGCCCCTTCGGCGTCCCACGCTGGCGGCGTGGGATCTCTCCCGCACAGGGTCGACGGCATGTCCGATACGACCCTACCCAACCCGCGGGCCGGACGATCGTGGCGCCCCCACCCCGCCGCCGGGGCCGGGGCGCACCGTCCCGCCACCCGTTCGCCACCCGTTCGCCGCCGGCCCGGCGGCCGTTCGCCCTTCCCCCCGCGGTTCGCCTGACAAGTACGATATCCACAGCTCACGGCGAGGAACGGGGCCTGGGCACGGGACGACGAGGGGGATGTGAGCCGGGTGGACGCGCGCGGCCGGGTCGACGCCGCGCCGCCGGATCTGGGACGCTGATCACAGTGACAGGCCCCGACGGCGGTGCGGTGTGACGCGGACCCGCGGCGAGACGGCCCCGACCGGGCCGAACACGGTGTCCGCCGTGCCCGTGGACGAGCCGCCCCGCCCCGACCGGATCCGCCGCCCCGCCGACGCGATCCGCTTCGCGGCCGCCCTCGCCGGGCTGGCCGCGATCATGCTGCTGGTGTCCATCGCCCAGCAGACCACGCACGGGCTCCAGACCGACATCGCCGAGGGCACCGCGCACGCCCCGCGGCTGCTGCTGTCCCTGGCGACGCTGGCCTCCAGCTTCGGCGTCCTGGCGGTGCCGGTCGCGTTCGCGGTCGAGCGGCTGCTGCACAAGGACGGGATGCGGGTCGCGATCGCGCTGCTGGCCGCGGTGATCGCGTTCGGGCTCACCGTCGTGCTGGACGACTGGGTGGTCCCGGCCGCGCCGGGCGGGGTGCTCGACTCGCTGATCTGGGGCGGCACCGAGACCGCGCCGGTGCACACCGACATCGCGCCGGTGATCGCGTTCGTCAGCGCGGTCGGGATGACCGGCCGGGCCCGCTGGCAGGCCGCCACCTGGACGATGATCGGGCTGGCCGCGCTGACCGGCCTGACCGCCGCCTACGCCTCGGTCGCCGCGCTCGCCGCCACCTACCTCCTCGGCCGGGCCATCGGGCACGGCACCCTGTACGCCGTCGGCACGCCCAACCCGAGGCCGCCCGGCGCCGCCGTGGTCGCCGCGCTGGAACGGATCGGGCTGCGGCCCGTCCGCGCCCGCAGCCTCTGCGACGACGACCTGCCGGTCAACGCCGACGACCCGCGCCGCTACGCCGTCACCCTCGGGCCCGCGCCGGACGCCGCGCCCGGCGGCGACGGCCTCGCCGCCGCCGGGAACGGGCACGGGCCGTCCGGCGCCGGGCAACGGCTCGAGGTGCGGGTGCTCGACCGCGACCAGCAGAGCGCCGGGCTCTTCTACCGGATCTGGCGGCTGCTGCGGCTGCGCGGGGCGACCACCGGGCGGGCGCTGCGGTCGCTGCGCCGCTCCCTGGAGCAGGAGTCGCTCATGGCGTACGCGGTGGACGCCTCGGGCGCCCGCACGCCCCGGCTGGTCGGGACCGCGGAGGTGGGCACCCAGGCGGCGCTGCTCGCCTACGCCCAGGTGCCCGGCCGCCCGCTCGGCGCGGTGCCCGACGACGACCTCACCGACGCGCTGCTCTCCGACGTGTGGCGGCAGTTCCAGCGGCTCCAGGCGAGCCGCCTCGCGCACCGCCGGCTGGAGGGCGAGGCGATCCTCGTCGGCGACGACGGCCTGGCCTACATCACCGACCTGCGGGCCGGGGAGATCTCGGCGGGCGACCTGGCGCTGCGGCTCGACCTGGCGCAGCTGCTGACCACCCTGGCGCTGCGCACCGGGCCCGAGCGCGCCGTCGCCGGCGCGGCGGCGGTGCTGGGCGAGGAGGCGCTGGCCTCGGCCGTGCCGCTGCTCCAGCGGGTGGCGCTGTCACGCGCCACCCGGTCGGCGCTCCGGCACGACCGGGATCTGCTCTCCCGGATCCGCGAGCAGATCGTCCGGCTGAAGCCCGAGACCGAGGCCGCGCCGATCCGGGTGGAGCGGTTCCGGCCCCGCACGATCGTCAGCATCGTGGCGCTGACGATCGCCGCCTACATCGTCTTCCCCCAGCTCAGCAGCGTCGACCTGAAGGAGCTGGTGACCAGCGCGACCTGGTGGTGGGTCGCGGTGGCGCTCGGCGCCGCGGCGGTCACCTACCTGGCGGCGGCGTTCATGCTGATGGGCTTCGTGCCCGAGCGGCTGCACCTGGGGCGCACGGTGCTGGTCCAGGTGGCGGCCTCGTTCGTCAAGCTGGTCGCGCCCGCCGCGGTCGGCGGCGTGGCGATGAACACCCGCTACCTCCAGCGCTCGGGGGTCCGTCCCGGCCCAGCGGTGGCGAGCGTCGGCGCGTCCCAGCTGATGAGCATGATCACGCACATCCTGCTGCTGATCATCTTCGGGTTCATCACCGGTTCGACCCACACCGCCACCCGCGACCTGGCCCCGTCCCGCAAGATCGTCATCGTGCTGCTGGCGGTGGCGGTCCTGGTCGGGGCGGCCCTGACCATCCGGCGGGTGCGGCGGGTGGTGACCGGACGGCTGAAGGCGATGTTCTCCGGGGTGGTGCCGCGCCTGGTGGACGTGCTTCAGTCGCCGAAGAAGCTGTGCACCGGGATGGGCGGCACGCTGCTGCTCACCCTCGGCTTCGTGGTCTGCCTGGACTCCTGCATCCGGGCCTTCGGCGGCTCGCTGCCCTGGACCGCGGTCGTGGTGGTCTTCCTCACCGCCAACGCGCTCGGCTCGGCGGCGCCGACGCCGGGCGGCCTGGGCGCGGTCGAGGGCGCGCTCACGCTGGCGCTGACGATCTCGGGGCTCACCGCCGAGACGGCGACGTCGGCCGTGCTGCTGTACCGCCTGCTGACGCTGTGGCTGCCGGTGCTGCCCGGCTGGGCCGCCTTCGCCTACCTCCAGCGCAAAGAGGCCATCTGAGGTCCGTCCGGGCCGGTCCGCGGGCGCGCGGAGGGGGTCAGCCGGTCCTGCGGACGCGGCGGCGGTGCGCCAGCTCGTCCTGCGGGTGCCCCGCGTCGTCGTCATCGTCGCGGGCGGCCTTCTCGCCGGGCAGCTCGGCGAGGCTGCCCTCGACCTCCTGCCACACCCGGCCGAGCGCTATGCCGAAGACGCCCTGGCCGCCCTGGAGCAGATCGACGACCTCGTCGGGCGAGGTGCACTCGTACACGCTCACGCCGTCGCTCATCAGGGTGATCTGCGCCAGGTCGTTGACGCCGCGGTCGCGCAGGCAGGACACCGCGACGCGGATCTGCTGCAACGAGACGCCGGTGTCGAGCAGCCGCTTGACGACCTTCAGCACCAGGACGTCGCGGAAGCTGTAGAGCCGCTGGCTGCCCGAGCCCTGCGCCGCGCGGACGCTCGGCTCCACCAGCGCCGTGCGCGCCCAGTAGTCGAGCTGGCGGTAGGTGATGCCCGCCGCCGCGCAGGCCGTGGGACCGCGGTAGCCGACGTCCTCGGGCGGCGACGACACCTGGGTGTCGAAGAGCAGGCCCTGCTCTCCGGCGCGCTGGGACGCCATGTGCCTGTCGGGGGTCGCCCTGCCCTCGCCGCTGCTCACCGCCACGCGGACCTCCGGCTTCTATCAGCCCGCCGCGCTCCGTCAAGGGGGTTTGACGGATTGCACCACGGGTGTTCCACCAGCACGGTAGGTGCCGGTCAGAGTGTGGTCAACGTTCGCCGTCGGCGCGTCGCATGCCCGGATGAACCGGCTTCACGTGGGCAAACTGCGCACCTCCGACCTCTACGCACTCCTACCCCGGTCGTCACCCAGCGGAAACGGCCTGGTCCCGGGCAATGCACGAGCACGCAGCGGGGAGCACGAACGTGCAATCCACGCCCCCGGTCACCGGAAACCATCGGTGAGCGCGCCACCTCGGTCAACGCGACGCGCCGGGCGGACGGCCACCCGGATAAGACCGGAGACGCCGGGAGAGGACGGAAGAGGGCGGAGACGGCACGGAACGCACTGTAACGCCCGATGCGTCACACGGGCGCCGCCGGGCCGAAGGCAAGGACGAAACCACCCCGGCCGGACGGCGGGCCCGGTCCGCGCACAAGGGCCGGGGGGCGGGCCGGTCGGCGCACAAGGGCCGGGGGCGGGCCCGGTCGGCAGGTAAGGGCGGAGGTGGGCCCGGGTGCGCACGAGAGACCGGACGCCGGAGTCGGTGGGGGCTCACGGGGCCGGAACCGGCGGGTCGGGCGAGAAGCCCAGAGCGGCCGGTCGGGCGAGAAGGCCGCGGCGGACGGCCGGGCCGGACGGGTCAAGCTCCCGTGTCAAGTCTCCGGGGCGCCCCGCGGGGGCGGACTCCTGTGGGAGGGGTGGCCTGGCGGAGGGTCAGCCGGCGCGGCCGAAGTCATCGGGGGAGATCGTGTCGAGGAACTCGCGGAACTTCTCGACCTCGTCCTCCTGCTCGTCGGGGATGGCGACGCCCGCGTCCTCCAGCACGTCCTCGCTGGCGAAGATCGTGGCGCCGGTGCGCAGGGCCAGCGCGATGGAGTCGGAGGGGCGGGCGCTGACCTCGACGCCGTTGGAGAAGACCAGGTCAGCGAAGAAGATGCCCTCGCGGAGCGCGGTGATGTTGACGGTGCGCAGCTGGACGCTCAGCGCGTCGAGGACGTCGCGGAACAGGTCGTGGGTGAGCGGGCGCGCGGGCAGCACGCCCTGCTGGGCGAAGGCGATCGCGGTGGCCTCGACCGCCCCGATCCAGATGGGCAGGTACCGATCGCCGTCCGTCTCCTTCAACAGGACGATCGGCTGATTGGAGGGCATCTCGACCCGGACGCCGACGACCTCCATCTGCTTCACTGCGGCTCCCTGCTGGTCGCTTTCCCGATCACCACGTGCCCGGATCGACTCCTGACCGAACCCTGTAGCCAACGTACACCCCGCCTCGGACGGCGCGCGGCGCCGCCGGCGGGGCAAAAAACACCGCGGCCCGCGATCAGGGGTCGAGGCTTTCGCGGAGCCCCATGGAGACCAGGGCGGCGTGCAACCGGACCGACAGCGCGGCGATCTCGCGGGCGGTCTCGGCGGCCTCCTCGTGGGCGCCGGGGCTGCGGCGGCGGAGCTGGGGGGCGACCAGCTGCTCGACCAGGGCCACCTGCCGGTCGGCCGCGGCCTTGATCGTGCGCAGGTGCCGGACCTCCAGCCCGAACGCGCCGAGCGCGGCGGCGGCGCGGGCGACGCCGAGGGCCTCGCCTCCGTAGTGCGCGCCGCTGCGCCGGACCAGCCCGTACTCCTCGAGCCGGGCCAGCATCTCCTCGTCGACGCCCGCGCCGTCGAGGAGCTGGCGCCGGGTGAGCCGGACCGCGGGCTCGTCGGCGGTGGTGTCGGCCGCGACCAGCGTGCGCTCGCGGCGCGGGGCGGGTTCGCCGCCGGTGCGCCGGGGCGGGGTCTGCGGCACGGCCTCGCCGTTGTCGCGGGCCTCCAGGTGCTGCCGGATCACCCGGAGGGGGAGAT
Source organism: Actinomadura xylanilytica (assembly GCF_030283145.1). Taxonomy (GTDB): domain Bacteria; phylum Actinomycetota; class Actinomycetes; order Streptosporangiales; family Streptosporangiaceae; genus Spirillospora; species Spirillospora xylanilytica. The sequence goes on along the minus strand of NZ_JASNWE010000005.1, from coordinate 221,818 downwards.
ACCGGTCACGCTGGGCGGCCAGGATGTAGCGGAGCCGGTCGACGTCGGCCTCGCAGAACTTGCGGTACCCGGACGGGCTCCGCTGCGGCTCGACCAGGCCCTCCGCCTCCAGGAACCTGATCTTGGAGATCGTGATGTCCGGGAAGTCCGCGCGCAGCAGCCCCAGGACGTCCCCGATCGTCATCAGCGACCGGGCTGCCTGCGCGCTCATCGCCCCACCCATCGTCGCGACCCCGTACTCCCCCGTTCTGCCCGCACTGTGCTCCGGCCGCCTGGTCAGCCGTGCTGCGGGTTGGTCAGGAACACCAGGCGGAACTTGCCGATCTGGACCTCGTCGCCGCCGGACAGGCCGGCCTGGTCGATCCGCTGCCGGTTGACGTAGGTGCCGTTGAGGCTGCCCACGTCGCTGACGGAGAAGACCCCGCCCTGCACCGCGAACTCGGCGTGGCGGCGGGACACGGTGACGTCGTCCAGGAAGATGTCGCTCTCGGGGTGGCGGCCCGCCGACGTGCGCTCCTTGTCGAGCAGGAAGCGGCTGCCGGCGTTGGGCCCGCGCCTGACCACCAGCAGCGCCGTCCCGGGGGGCAGCGCCTCCACGGCGATCTGGTCGGCACCCGCGGGCTCCTCGGCGGCCGGGGCGTCGGTGTCGAGCGCCTCGATGCCCTTGATAGAGATCGTGGAGGTGGACTCCCCGGGGGACTCCCGGGGAGGTGGGGACGAGGGGCCACTCCGGCTCAGCGGAGTGCCACAGTTCGAGCAGAAGCGGGCATCATCCGGGTTGGCGTGACCGCACTGCGTGCAGTAGACGCTCGGCATCGATCGGCTCGGCCTCCTACCATCGGCGTGCCGCCCGCGTCCCCCCGTACCGGCGGAGCCGCCTGCGCCACGCGCATCCATCAACCAACCCACGCCGGGGACCCGCCCCCGACCACGGTCCGACTCGCCGCCCGCTTTCCCGACGGTTGCCGCAACTTACGCGGGTAGTACCCGAGGGGTCAACTGGAACGGCCTGCCGGCCGACCCCCAAGCTACCTTCGACAATGATCGCAGGTCTACGCCGCCGCGCGGACCGCGTTCCGTCACCATTGGTGACGGCCCGGCCTCCGTCCGCGGCACCGGGTGCCCCGCGCCCCCGTCGCCCCTCACCGAGACCGTATCGCGCTGACGGCCATCCGTGTGCGCGGGGTGATCGAGACGGCGGCCCCGGCGGCCTCGAGCGTCCTGACGACGCCACCGGGGATGTTCAGGGCCGTGGTCATGGTGTGCGGGTCGCCGATGGCCAGGAAGCGGTACGGGGGCCGCAGGAGGCGGCCGTCGGCCTCGATCCCGCCGGCGGCGTCCAGGAAGTAGGTGCCGGCGCCGGCGCGGACGTCGTTGACCTGGATCACCTCGGCCCCGGAGTCGCGCAGCTCCTGGAGGCCATCCAGCAGGTTCACCGAGCGGACGGCGGTGCGCGGGTCGGTCACCAGCATCTCGATGCCCGGCCCCTCGGCGGGCAGGGTGCCGGCCAGCAGCCCGTAGGTGGTCGCCCGCTTGCGCGCCTCCTCCAGCGCGGTCTCGCCCTGGACGTCGCGTTCGAGGTCGCCCTTGGTGTCCTCCAGCTCGCGCAGGTCGCCGCGGAGCCGCTCGGAGCGCTGGCCCAGGTCGGACAGGACCCCCACCAGCTCGTCCTGGCGGGCGGTGGCGAAGGTGGTGTCGCGCTTGTTGGACTGCACCTGGGCGACCACGGCGAACCCCAGCACGAGGCACAGCAGGCCGCCGGCGAGCTGCCCCCAGGTGGTGCGGGGCCGCAGCAGGTCGATCAGCCCCGCGAAGCCCCTCGGCGGGCGTTCGGCGGGCGCGTCGTCCGGTTCGGGCGCGGCGGTCATGCGCCGAACAGCTTCCGCCGGATGGCCGCCGCGTTGGAGAAGATGCGGATGCCGAGGACCACCACGACGCCGGTGGAGAGCTGGGAGCCCACGCCGAGCTGGTCGCCGAGGAAGACGATCAGCGCGGCGATGATGGTGTTGCTGACGAAGGAGACGACGAACACCTTCTCGTCGAAGATCCCCTCCAGCCGGGCCCGGACGCCGCCGAACATGGCGTCCAGCGCCGCCACGATCGCGATCGGCAGGTAGGGCTGGAGCCACAGCGGCACGGTCGGCTCCAGCACGAAGCCCAGCACCACCCCGGCCACCAGGCCGATGAGCGCGATCACCCTCGGCCCTCCTCTCGCCCGGTCACCGTGTCCCCCGTCACTGGCCGCCCCCGTCCCCGTTCCCGCCGTCCTGCCCGTCGCCCTGCTCCTGGGGCCGCGCGTACCGCGGTTGCAGCGCGCCCGCGGCGGGCAGCCGCACGCGGTCCGCGCGGCGGGTCTCGTACCGGATCCGGTAGCGGTCCTCCAGGAGGCGCAGCCGCCGGTCGGCGGCGGAGTCGCGGAAAGCGTCCCGGACGGCCCCGGCGTCGCCGAGGGCGGTCACCTCGTACGGGCCGGTCAGCGGCCGGTAGTCGACCAGGATCGCCTCTCCGGCGGTGCGGATCGCGGTGGTCGCCGTGAGCCGCTGGCCGTTGACGCCGATCGCGGTGGCCCCGGCCGCCCAGAGCCCGTTCACCAGGATCTGGAGATCCTGATCATAGACCCGGCCGTCCTCGGCGCCCCGGCCGTCCCGGCCGGGGCGCGGGGCGTCGTCGAGGGTGACGACGAAGGCGGGGCCGGACGCGGGGGTGGCCGCGGCGGCGGCGCCCGCGGCGGCGAGGTCCTCGCGCGCGTGCCGTCCCGCGGTGCTGCGGGCCAGGGCCACGGCCCGCGCCCGCTCGGTCTCGGCCCGCAGCCGGTCCAGCCGCCGCTGGAGCTCGTCGCTCTCGCCGGTGCGGGCCCGGATCTCGTGGACGAGCCGGGACCGCTGCTCGGCGGCGACCGGCTCGCTGCGCCGCACCTCGGCGCCGGTCACCGCGACCAGCACGCCGACCAGTGTCAGGACGAACAGCACGCCGGCGCCCCCGAGCCGGCCGCGGCGCGGGGCCGGGGCGGCGCCCTCGGCGGCGCGGCGGGCGGCGGCCTCGGTGTACCCGGGGTCCAGGACCTTGCCGGCGAACAGGTCGGACAGCAGCGACATGGACGCGTCGGGCCGCCGCCATCCCCGCGCGGGGCCCGCCCCGGACGCCCCGGACGCCTTGGCGGGCTCGGCCGGGCTGTGCGCCTCGTCCGGCCCGGGGGCGCGTTCTGGTCCGCTCACGGCCCCATCATGGCAAGCACCGCCAAATCGCGGCGCAGGTCAACGGCGGGCCGGGGGCGGCGCGGCGCGGCGCGGCGGGCTGCGGCCCGTACTGGACTCGGCGACCACGTTCGGTCATCGTTCGTAGCGGCGGGCGGCGCGGGCGACCTACGGGGAGTGGCCGGAGATGATCGAGGTAGTGGCGGTCGGGCAGCGGGCGGACGGCGGGCGGCGCACGCTGCGGGACGTGTCGCTGACGATCGGGACGGGGCAGCTCGTCGCGATCATCGGGGGCAGCGGCGCGGGCAAGACCACGCTGCTGGACGCGATCGCGGGCGTGCGGCCCCCGGCGGAGGGCGAGGTCCGGTACGACGGCGACCGGGGCGCGCTCGGGTACGTGCCGCAGGACGACATCGTCCATCTGGAGATGCCGCTGCGGCGCACCCTCCGGTACGCGGCGGGCCTGCGGCTCCCGGCCGGGACGGGCGCGCGGGAGATCGACCGGGCGGTGGACGCCGCGCTGGAGGCGCTCGCGCTGACGGGGCTGGCCGGGCAGCGCGTCGGGTCGCTGAGCGGCGGCGAGCGCAAGCGGGCCAGCATCGCGGTGGAGCTGCTCACCCGGCCGGGGACCTTCTTCCTGGACGAGCCGACCTCAGGCCTCGACCCGGCCACGGCCGCCGACCTGATGCGGCTGCTGCGCGGCCTGGCGAACTCGGGCACCACGGTGGTGCTGACGACGCACCACGCGCCCGACGCCGCCGTGTGCGACCGGCTGGCGGTGCTGACGCCGGACGGGGCGCTGGCCTTCTTCGGCTCTCCGGACGAGGCGCGGGCCCGGTTCCGGGTGGACGCGATCGAGGACATCTACCTGCGCCTCGGCGAAGCGGAGGCGCCGCAGGACTGGGACCGGCGGTTCGGCGGCGCGTCCGCCGCCGTCCCCTCCTCGCGGCCCGCGGCGGAGCCGCAGGCGCCGCCGCCGGGACGGCCGGTCGGCGCGGTGCGGCAGTGGCTGCTGCTGACCCGCCGCAACCTCGACCTGCTCACCCGCAACCGGCTCACGCTGGCGGTCCTGGCGGGGTCGCCGGTGATGGTGCTGGTGATGTTCGCCGTCCTGTTCCGGCCGGGGGCGTTCTCCCCGCAGGCGCCGAGCCCGTCGGCCACGGTCATGATCCTGTTCTGGATCGCGTTCGGCGGGTTCTTCTTCGGGCTGACCTACGGCCTCCTCCAGATCTGCACGGAGCTGCCGGTGCTGCGGCGCGAGCGGCTGGCGGGGCTGCGCGCCGGGCCGTACGTGCTGGCGAAGGCGGCCGTGCTGCTGCCCCTGCTGGCCGTGGTCGACGCGCTGATGCTCGGGGTGCTGCGGGCGCTCGAGCGGCTCCCACGGGCCGACTGGGGGACGTACGGGGGGCTGTTCGTCACGCTGCTGCTGTGCTCGGTGGCTGCGCTCGCGCTCGGGCTGCTGGTGTCGGCCGCCGTCACCGACCCGGCCCAGGCCACCATGGCGCTGCCGATGCTGTGCTTCCCCCAGGTGCTGTTCGTGGGGGCGATCCTGCCGGTTCCGGTGATGGCGGCGCCGGGTCGGTGGCTGAGCTACGCGATGTCGAACCGCTGGGCCTTCGAGGCGCTGGGCCACAGCCTCGGTGTCGAGCGGCTGTGGGCGGCGGGCGGCTCCCCGCTGGGGCCGCCGCTGCTGGCCTCCTACGGCGGGACGTTCTCCAGGGCGGTGGGCGTCGACTGGGCCCTTCTCGGCGGCTTCACGGTGTTCTTCCTGGCCGCCACCTGCCTCGTCGTGGCCCGGCGGACCTGACCGGCGAGGGGACCGGGGCGGCCGGAAACCTGCGAGGCCGATAGAGGCCATATCGAATCTTTGTCGACATTCACCCGGCATTCGGATCACCCTGGTGGGAACGGCGATTCTCGCTCGGGGGGCACCATGGGGACCACGTCCGGATCCACCCTCGGCGCGATGCCGGGGCACCCCGGCGGCGCGGCGGAGGACCGGCTCGACGAGCTTCGCGCGGCCGAGTACGGCTATCTCGACGCCGAGGGCCACGCCTACCTGGACTACACCGGCGCGGGCCTGCCGGCCGACGCGCAGCTCCGCGCGCACGGCGAGCGGCTGCGCGGCCACTGCTACGGCAACCCGCACTCGGAGAACCCCACCTCGGCGGCCTCGACGCGGCTCGTCGAGCAGACGCGGACCGCCGTGCTCGCCTTCTTCAACGCCTCCCCCGAGGAGTACGCGGTCGTGTTCACGGCGAACGCGACCGGCGCGTGCAGGCTGGTCGGCGAGGCGTACCCGTTCGAGGACGGCGCCCGGCTGGTCCTCACCGCCGACAACCACAACTCCGTCAACGGGATCCGGGAGTACGCCAGGGCGCGCGGCGCCCGCGTCACCTACGTCCCGGCATGCCCGCCCGACCTGCGCGCGCGTGAGGAGGACGTCGTGGCCGCGTTCGGCCAAGGGGCGCCGGACGGGCGCCGGGGGCTGCTGGCGTTCCCCGCGCAGAGCAACTTCACCGGAGTGCAGCACCCGCTGAGCTGGGTCGGCCTCGCGCACGAGCGCGGCTACGACGTGCTGCTGGACGCCGCCGCGTTCGTGCCCGCCAACCGCCTCGACCTGAGCGAGGTGCACCCGGACTTCGTGCCGGTGAGCTGGTACAAGGTGTTCGGCTTCCCGACCGGCGTCGGCTGCCTGGTCGCGCGGCGGGAGGCGCTGGCGCGGCTGCGGCGTCCGTGGTTCGCCGGCGGGACGATCCAGGCGGTCAGCGCGCTCGGCGGATGGCACGTTCCCGCGGGCGACGAGACGGCGTTCGAGGACGGCACGCTCAACTTCCTCGCCATCCCCGACGTAGCGTTCGGCCTGGACTGGATCACCGCGATCGGCCTCGGCCCGATCCACCGGCGGGTCGCCCGGCTGACCGCCCTGCTGCTGGAGCGGCTGACGTCCCTGCGGCACCCGGACGGGACGCCGCTCGTCCGCCTCTACGGGCCGTCCGGCGCGGAAGGGCGCGGCGGGACGGTGGCGTTCAACGTCCTGGACGCGCGGGGCCGGGTCGTCGACGAGCGGATCGTCGCCCGCGACACCGCCGCCGCCGGGATCTCGATCCGCACCGGCTGCTTCTGCAACCCGGGCGCGGGCGAGGGCGCCTTCCGCATCGGCGCCGGCGCCCTGCGCGGCGACCTCGGGCACGGGACGCGGTCGCTGGACGAGTACCTGGAGCTCCTCGGCCTGCCGAGCGGCGGGGCGGTGCGGGCCTCGCTCGGGCTGGTCTCCAACACCGCCGACGTGGGGCGGCTCGTCGGGTTCCTGGCCGGCGCCTACACCGGGAGCGTGCCGGACACGTCCGGCCTGGCCCCCCGCGAACGCTGCTAGGCCGTGTTTCCAAACGCCCGGCCCGGCGTCCTCGCCTAGGGCTCGGACGCCGACCGTGCTCGGGCGAGCGCGACATCGCTCCGCGATCTGGCCGATGGGGCTCGCCTCCGGCTTCGCCCCACCGGCCAGATAACGCGCTCGCGCGACGCCCGAGGCACTTTGAGACAGGCCCTTGCACCTGTTTCCAAGCCCGGCGCGGCCTCTGCGTGTTCCGGGTCCGCGGGCGCGGTCTCCGGGGGTCGTGGAGACCTCTCTAGGCCCCGGCCTGCTCGATGACGGCGGCCCACTCCTCCAGGAGAGCCTGCGCGGCGTCGGCGTCGGCGCCCTCGGCCCATAGATGGGTGACGGCGTCGGCCGGGTCGGGCAGCACCAGCACCCAGCCGCCGTCCGCCTCGACGACCCGGACGCCGTCGGTGGTGTCGATCTCGCGGCCGCCCGCCGCCTCGACCACGTGCCGCATCACGCTGCCCTTGGCGGCCCACGGTGTCGGCACCGAGCGGCGCAGCAGGTGCGCGGCGGGGATCCGGCCGTCGATCTGCGACAGGGTCAGCCGGGTGCGGGCGACCAGCCCGACGAGCCGGACGAACGCCGCGATCCCGTCGACCGTGCTGCTGAACTCGGGCATCAGGAACCCGCCGCGGCCGTCGCCCGCGAGGATCACCCCGGGGCTGGACGCGGCCTTGGTCAGCACGTCCTGGGAGGTGGAGGTCCACTCGACCTCGACGCCGTGGGAGCGGCAGACCCGCTCGGCGACGCGGGTGGTGGTGACCGGCAGCGCGACCCGCCCGGTCCGCCGCTCGGCCGCGACCAGGTCGAGCATCACCAGCAGGGCCCGGTCGTCGGGGATCAGCTCGCCGTTCTCGTCCACCAGGGAGATCCGCTCGCCGACCGGGTCGAACCGGACGCCGAACGCGGCACGGGAGGAGGAGACCAGCTCGCCGAGCCGCTGGAGGTCGCGCATCCGCTCGGCGAGGGTCTCGGTCGGATTGACCTCGTCGAGGCCGCCGTTGCGGGTGAGCACCTCCACCCCGCCCTGGCCGAGCAGCATCGGCAGCACCAGCGCGACGGCGCCGCCCGCGCAGTCCAGCACGATCCTCAGCCCGGCCTCGCGGACGCCGCTGATGTCGACCCGGCGCAGCAGGTCGCGGGTGTAGGTCTCGATGATCCGGGGCGGGTAGTTGAGCTCGGCGATCTCACCGGGGAAGGCCCGCCGGTACTCCTGCCGCCCGTACACCCGTTCCAGCTTGCGCTGGGCGCCCAGCGACAGGTCCGAGCCGGCCGCGTCCAGGAACAGCACGTCGATGCCCTGCGGGTCGCCGAGCGTGGTGCGGATGTAGATGCCGCCCGCGCAGTCCTCCCGGGCGGTCTCGAAGCGCGCCACCGGCAGCGGGCACGCCTCCAGGTCCTGCACGTTGATCGCGCCGGCGGTGAGCGCGCTGATCACCGCGCGCTTGAGGGTGCGCGCGCCCCGGGAGGCGTCCCGTCCGGTGACGACCGTGGTGCCCTTCTTCAGCGTGGTCGCGTACGCGCTGGCGAGCCGCACCGCGAGCTCCGGCGTGATCTCCACGTTGATCAGGCCGGACACCCCGCGCGGGCCGAACAGGTTGCGCTGCCCGCGCGACTCCCAGATGACGCTGGTGTTGACCACCGCGCCGGCCTCGATGGTCTTGAACGGGTAGATCTTGACCTGGCTGGACACGTACGCCTCGGCCTCGATGACGCACTCGTCGCCGATGACCGCGCCCTCCTCGACCCGGGCGCCGGACATGATGTCGGTGTTCTTGCCGACCACGCAGCCGCGCAGGTTGGTGGACGGGGCGATGAACACGTTGTCGTGCACGACGGCGCGGTGCAGGAACGCGCCCTCCTTGACCACCACGTTGCTGCCGAGGACGGTGAACTCGCGCAGCTCGACGCCCGCCTCGACCTTGGCGTAGTCGCCGATGTAGAGCGGGCCCTTCAGCACCGCCTCGGCGTCGACCTCGGCGCCCTCGCCGATCCACACGCCGGGCGAGACCTCGAACCCGTCGATGCCGACGTCGACGAGGCCGTTGAGCATGTCGGCCTGCGCCTTGAGGTAGCTCTCGTGGGTGCCGACGTCCTCCCAGTAGCCGTCCGCGACGTACCCGAACATCGGCGCGCCCTCGGCCAGCAGCCTCGGGAACACGTCGCCGGACCAGTCGACGGACTCGCCCGCCGCGACCCGGTCGAGGACCTCGGGCTCCATCACGTAGATGCCGGTGTTGACGGTGTCGGAGAACACCTGCCCCCAGGTCGGCTTCTCCAGGAACCGCTGCACCCGGCCCGCGTCGTCGATGATGATGATGCCGAACTCGAGGGGGTTGGGGACCCGCTTGAGCCCGATGGTGACCATGGCGCCGTTCTCCTCGTGGAAGCGCACCATGTCGGTCAGGTCGATGTCGGTGAGCGCGTCCCCGGAGATCACCAGGAACCGGTCGTCGCGCAGCGCCTCCCCGGCGTTCTTGACGCTGCCCGCGGTGCCGAGCGGCACCTCCTCGGTGGCGTAGCTCAGCGACATGCCGAGCTCCTCGCCGTCGCCGAAGTAGTTGCGGATCAGCGCGGCCAGGAACTGCACGGTGACCACGGTCTCGGTGAAACCGTGCCGCTTGAGCAGCCGCAGCACGTGTTCCATGATCGGCCTGTTGACGAGCGGAAGCAGGGGCTTGGGCTGGTTGGCGGTCATGGGACGCAACCGCGTCCCCTCGCCTCCCGCCATCACGACGGCCTTCATCGGGGGGTCTGCGCTCCCTTCTGCTCACCGGCCGATGGACCCGGGTCCGGCGCGGGGCCGGAGCGGGGGTTCGGGTCGGGGCCGGGGGTCGGATCCGGGTTCGAGTCAGGGGTCGGGTCAGGAGTCGGGTCGGGGTTCGGATCGCCGTTCGGGCCGGGGTCCGGCGGCGCGACGCGGTCGGCGCGCACGAGCTGCCCCGTCTGTGTCCAGTAGAGGACGGCCGCCCACCAGTACAGCGCGGTGCCCCAGATGGCGAAGGACCAGCCGGTGACCTTCGCCGCGGTGGCGACCCCGCCGTCGTGGTCGCCGAGCAGCAGCAGCGGGAAGGCGTACAGCAGGCACATCGTGCCCGCCTTGCCGATGAAGTGCACCGGCAGCGTGCCGCCGTAGCCGAGCCGCCGCACGATCGGCGCGATCGGCAGGATCGCGAACTCGCGGGCGACCAGCAAGATCACCAGCCAGAGCGGGATGATGTCGCGGATCGTCAGGCCGACGAGCGTGGCCAGGATGTAGAGCCGGTCGGCGGCCGGGTCCAGCACCATGCCGAGCCTGCTGGTCTGGTTGAGCGCCCGCGCGAGCTTGCCGTCGAGCCAGTCGGACAGGCCGGCGAACACCAGCAGGCCGAGCGCCCACCAGTCGGCCTCGGCCAGCACCAGCCACAGGAACAGCGGGACGCCGAGCAGCCGGGCCATGCTCAGCAGGTTGGGCACCGTCCAGACGCGGCCCGACACCTCGTCCGGACCGTCCCCGGGCGTCTTGCCGACCTCAGCGCTCACTGCGGTGCCCGCCTCCCCTGTCCCCCATGATCCTGACCCTACCGGTCAGATTGCGAAAGCCCCCGATAGCGTCCGGGGCATGCGATGGACGACGCACGGCGAGAGACCGGTTTACGACAGCCCCTGGATGAGCGTGCGGCTGGCCGACGTCGAACTGCCCGACGGGCGGCGGTTCGACCACCACCTCCTGCGGGTCCGGCCGGCCGCGTGCGTGGTGGCGATCGACGCCGGCCGGGCCCTGCTGATCTGGCGGCACCGCTTCATCACCGACCGGTGGGGCTGGGAGATCCCGGGCGGCCGGGTCGAGGAGGGCGAGGAGCCAGGACCGGCCGCCGCCCGCGAGCTGCTGGAGGAGACCGGGTTCCGGGCCGGACCGATGCACCATGTTTTGGACATCCGCTCCTCGCCGGGCGTGCACGACGGCGTCCACCACGTCTTCCGGGCCGAGGGCGCCGAGCGGGTCGGCGAGCCCACCGACGTCGAGGCGGAGCGGATCGAGTGGGTGCCGCTGGCCCGGATCCCGGAGCTGGCGGCCCGCGGCGAGATCGGCTCGGGCTCCACCCTGGCCGGGCTGCTGTACCTGGTCGCGCGGGGGTGCGACGGCGTCACGTCCTGACGGTCCGGGCGCCGCGCGGCGCCGGGACGCCGTCCGCCGCCGGGCCCACCGGGAGGGTCGCGACGACGGCGAACCCGCCGCCCGCGCACGCCCCGGCGTCGAGCGTTCCGCCGACGCTGCGGGCCCGTTCGATCATGCCGAGGACGCCGAATCCGCCGGGCGCCCCGCCCGCCGGGCCGCGGCCGTCATCGGCCACCCGCACCACCAGGTCGCCGCGCACCCGGGTGAGGCGGACCTCGACGGCGGCAGCCCCGGCGTGCTTGACGACGTTGGTCAGCGCCTCCTGGACGATCCGGTAGGCGGCGACGCCCACCTCCGGCGGCGGGGCGTGGCTCTCGTCGACCAGCTCGACCTCCAGCCCGGCGGCACGTGCGGCGGCCACCAGGTCGGCGATCGCCGCCGGGCCGGGCAGCGCCCCGGGTCCGGGGTCGGCGTCGTCCGCGCCGCGCAGCACCTGGAGCGTGCCGCGCAGCTCGGTGCGGGCGTCGCGGCACGTCGCGGCGATCGCGGCGAGCGCGTCCGCGAGCTCGGCCCGGTCGAAGGGCCGGTCGCCGCCGACCAGATGCGCGGCGGCGCCCGTCTGGACCCCGATCACGGTGATGCTGTGCGCGAGCAGGTCGTGCAGGTCGCGGGCGATGCGCAGGCGCTCCTCGGCGACGCGGCGGCGGGCCTCCTCCTCGCGGGTCCGCTCGGCCCGCTCGGCCCGCTCGGTGATCGCCGCGACCCGGGCGCGGTGGCTCCGGAACACCTGCACCGCGATCACCGCGGCGACGACGGCCTCGATCACCGCGACCTGCTCCAGCGCGGTGCCCCCGCCCGCCCGCATCGCGAAGCCCGTCCCGCACAGGAACAGCAGGAACCCGGCCACGGTCAGCACCAGGCGCACCCGGCGGCCGAGCACCGCGTACGCGAACAGCGCGATCACCTCGGCGGGCACCGCGGCGTGGTGCTGGTACTGCAACAGGTGGAACGGGACGGCGAGCGCGACCAGCACGGCCAGCCCCGGGGCGGGCCACCGGCGGATCACCGCGAGCGGGACGTGCGCCGCGACCAGCAGCGCGGCACCTCCCGCGTCCAGCGCGCGCACCCCCGGCCACGCCATCGCCGCCGCCACGGCGCACGCCGCCAGGACGAGCGCGAGCGCCGCGTCTCGCGTCTGGGCGTTCGTCCGGGGCACCGTCACCACGCCCCCATCCTGCCCGACCGCCGCGCCCGGCCGGGCACTCCCCCGGACGGGCGCCGCCGGACTCAGCCGCCGCCCAGGTCACGGCGGTGCGCGGGCGAGCGGTGCGCGGGCGCCAGGAACTCGGCCCACACCACCGTCCGCGCCCCGGCCTCGTCGAACCCCCACCGGTCGGCGAGCGCGCTCAGCAGCAGCAGTCCGCGTCCCCGCTCGCAGAACGCGTCCGGTTCGGGGGGCCGGGAGCGCGGGCGCCGCCCGTCCGCCCCGTCGTCGGTCACCTCCGTCCGCACCAGGCCGTGCACCCCGCGCACCCGCACGGTGACCCAGCCGCCTTGTCCGGACGCCGTATGCAGCGTCGCGTTCGTGAACTTCTCCGTCAGGCACAGCCCGATGTCGTCCAGCCGTGGATGCGCCGGGCCGAGGATGTCGCGGGCGAACACCCGCAGATACCGGGCCGACCTTCCCTTTCCGGGAAGGGTGATGCTGCCGAGCACACTGAGTTCGTTCGCCATGAGCCGAGCCGTCCCGCGTCCGTTTCCGATGTCGCCGGACACGTTCGCCGCCGGACGCGGCCCCCGGACCCCGTTCGGGCACCGTACGAAGGATCTCCGGCCTGAAGCGTCAGCGGACTGAACCTTCAGTTCCGTGGCAGCCCGATCGCGGAGCGTGAAAGCGTGAGGTCATGGCCCACCCGAACCGGCCCTCCGTGCGCTTCCGCCGCATCGGCGGCGCGCTCCGGCAAGCCCGCGAGGACGCCCGGCTGACCATCGACACCGCCAGCCGCAGGTTCGGCCGCTCCCCCGACTGGTTCAGCACCGTCGAGAACGGCCTCCACCTCATCCGCGTCGACGACCTCGGCGAGCTCCTCGACTTCTACGGCATCACCGAGGGCCCCCTCCGCGACTCCCTCATCCACCTCGCCGCCCAAGGCCGCCGCAAGAACTGGACCCGCGCCTTTCAAGGCCGGATCTCTCCGGCCGCTCTGGACCTCGCAAGTTTGGAAGCCGATTCCGCTTCTATCCACACCTTTCAGCCCAACCTCGTCCCCGGGCTGCTTCAGACCCAGGACTACACTCGCGCGGTCATGGCGGCCGGACTCCCTGGAGCGGTAGAGGACATCGACTCACTTGTGGACTTCCGGATGGCCCGCCAAGCCGTGCTCAACCAGCCCGACGCACCACGGTACGACGCCATCATCAGTGAATCCGTGCTGGGGCATCAGGTCGGAAACCCCTCGATCATGCATGGCCAACTGATGCACCTGGCCCGAGTCGCAACGCTGAGCCACATAGGGCTACATGTGCTCCCCAACTCCGCCAGCGCATACCTTTGGATTTCCGTGCCATTCAATATCTTCACACTGCGACCGCCCGGCCAGTTGACCGTGGTTGTAGCCGATCAAGTCACTCAATTCGCATTTACGGAAGATGATGCGGGGGTGGAGGCGCACAACGAGATCTATGATCATCTACTCTCTGTCACTCTCGATCAACCCCGATCGCTAGAGGTCATCCAGCGGCTAGTGTCGGATTCATGAGAGAAACTGATCTGCTCCACACTCCCTGGCGGAAGAGCAGCTACAGCGGCGCCAACGAAGGTGAATGCGTCGAGATCGCCCCTGCCGGACGGATGGTGGCGGCGCGGGATTCGAAGGATCCGTCCGGGCCGGTGCTGTGCTTCGGGACGGACGCGTGGCACGCGTTCTGCGGCCAGATCAAGAGCGGCGCCTACGACCTGGCGGCGGGGTTCAGCCGCGTCTGACAGTGTCCGGCGCGGTCCCCTCACAGGGAGCGGACGAGCCGGAAGCCGAGGTCGTCGATGCGCAGGGTCGGGTGGCTCTTGCGGCGGCACGAGGCACGGCATCCCCGCGGAAGGTCGTGCGCGCCGCCGCCGCGGAAGACGCGGTACGGGCCGTAGACGCCGGGGTCGTAGAGGTCCCAGCACCACTCCCACACGTTGCCGATCATGTCGTGCAGGCCCCACGCGTTCGGCGCCCTGGTCGCGACGTCGTGCACCTGGCCACCGGAGTTCCCGCGGTGCCAGGCGATCTCGTCCAACTCCCCGTGGCGGACGCCGGTCGTCCCGGCGCGGCACGCGTACTCCCACTCGGCCTCGGACGGGAGGCGGTAGCCGTCGGCCTCCCAGTCGCAGGCCGCGTCCAGCCCGTCGGGGTCGTCTCCGACCGAGTAGCACGGCCGGAGCCCGGACGTCCGCGACAGCAGGTTGCAGAACCGGACCGCGTCCAGCCAGGAGACCTCGGTGACCGGCGTTCGCGGCCCGGCCGGGCTCGCGGGCGCCGCTCCGTGAACGGCGCCGTACAGCTCGCGGGTCACGGGAGACGGCGCCATCCGGAAGCCCGCGACCTCGGCGTTCCAGGTCGTCTTCGTGCCCTCGTCCCGCAGGACGATCCGCCCGGTGGGGATCTCGATCATGGGACGGCGCGCAGCCGGGCGACGATCAGGTGCGGCGCGTCCTGCTCGGTGACCAGCGGCGGCCCGTCCGGGTCGCACATCAGCACCGGCACCCCGGCGCGTTCCCGGATCACGTCAGGCATCGCCGGCCTCCCCGGCGAGCAGGCCGTTGTCGCCCTCGACCACCGCTTCGACCAGGCGCAGCAGGTCGGCGGTGGCGGCGGCGCCGCCGAGTATCACGATCTTCATGCGGTTCCGCTCCTCGTCGTGGACGGTCTGGACGCGCAGCGGCTGCGCGCCGTCGCCACCGGTGCCCGTCCCGGCCAGGACGAGCGTGCCCAGCCGGTCGGCGGCGGCCCGGTCGACGCCGTCGACCTGCACGATGCTCGACACCTCGACCGGCGCTGCGGCGGTGGGCCGGGCCGGGGCCGGACGCGGCCGTCCGGTCAGCTCGTCGAGGTCGGCGCGGGCGATCCGGTACTGCTTGCCGATCCGCACCGCCTTGAGCCGTCCGGCGCGGATGTAGCCGCGCACCGTCCGCACGTGCAGGCCGAGCAGCTCGGCCACCTGCTCCACAGAGTACATTTCTTCCGTCATCGCTCCTAATATAGGTCACATAGGGAGTGATAGGGAAGTTTGCCACCACTGGCGGCAAGAGTCACTTCTGGTTCGAGGGGATCTTCAACAGCCGGGGTCATGCCGCCGGAGCGAACCTGGTGCCCGTGACGTTGGAGCCATGTGCAGCGGGGCCTCAGGGGCCGAGCCAGGTGAGGGCGGCGGTGACCATGGCGGTGATGCCGGTGCCGAGCGTGGGATCGATGACCGGGGCGAACTCGGCCGAATGGTTGGACGGGATGTCGCGGTCGGCCGTACCGGCCTTCAGGGCGGCCTTGAACGTGTCCGAATCGGTGCCGCCGAAGATCCAGTAGCAGATCGGGACGCCGGCGGCGGTGGCGATCTCGCCGACGTCCTCGCTGCCGGTGACCGGGCCCGGGTCGATGACGCGGTCCGCGCCGAAGCGGTCGCGGAACGCCCGGACGGTGCGGTCGACCGCGTCCGGGTCGTTGACCAGGAGCGGGAAGTCGCCGATCGCGGTGATCTCCGGATCGCGCTCCGCGCCGGACGCGGCGGGCACGATCCGGTCGACGGCCGAGAGGATCGCCGTGCGGGTCGGCTGGGCGTACGACCGGGTAGATGCCCGTGGCGGTGCTGGCGTACGGGAGCCCGGTCCGCTCGGCGACGGGCAGCGCGTCGAAGTCGGCGCGCAGCAGCACGGCCGGGCCGTCGCCGTTGCGCAGCAGCCCGGTGACGCCGGTGCGGCCGACGCCGGTGGTGGTCTCCAGGCCGAGGCCGCGGAGCCTCCGGGCGATCTCGGCGGCCGTGCGCTCCTCGGCGAAGGACAACTCCGGATGGGCGTGCAGGTCCTTGTAGAGCGCGGTCAGGCCGGGCCGGATCCCGTCCAGCCGGGCGAGGACCGCGTCGGCGTTGGAGGTCATACCGTCCTCCTGCCCGGTTGATCATGCACTGCCCCGCCCTCCCCGGGCGGAGGCGGATATGTGGATCGACCACACGGCGATGACGGGGCGTGCCGCGGCCATTACCGGGCTCCACCATGCGGATCTTCGTCCTGCACCCGGAGAAATAGGGACCTATTTCCCCCGAGTAGGCAGAGCGAAATCGGATCGGCTCGATCTCCATGAAGCGGTCACGGTCGGTGGCATACCGTTACCGTCCGATTCCTTGCCACTCTTCGGGCCTTTGAGTCATTGAGCCCGCACCATGATCCAGGATACGCTCGGGCAGCGGTAAACCTGCCGCAGACCGATCGGCGCGCGGGGGTGGCACAATAGACTTCTCCAGTCCCCGAAGAGTGGTCATCGTCGGAGCCGGCTTGGGCGGCACCGCCACCGCCATCCGCCTCTTACAGTTCGCCCGTGAGCCTTTACAGGTGGTGGTGATCGAGCGGCGGCCCGAATACCGGAGCGCCGGGGTGGCCTACCACCCGGCGGGCAACCACTGGCACCACGTCTTCAACATCCAGGCGGGCCGCATGTCGATGTTCCGGGAGGACGTCGACGATTTCGTGGCCTGGGCCAATGGCGAAGCCGACCGGACCGGCTGGCCCTCGGAGTGGAGCGGCTCCACCTTCACCGAGTCCGGACCGGCGCCCCGGCGGCTCTACGCCGACTACCTCGCCACCCGCCTCGCCGAGGCCGCCCGCGAGGCCCCGGACGGCGTGACGCTGCTCGAAGTCGACGGCGAGGCGGTCGACATGGCGGTCGGCACCGGCCGCGTGCAGGTCGTCGTCGAAGGCCGTTCCCCGCCGCGCACGGGACCGGGTCGGATGACCCTCCACGCCGACCACGTCGTCCTCGCCACAGGTCTCGAGGAACGGGACCTCCCGTTCGCGGCCGGCGTGAGAGACCACCCTTCGTTCGTGCGGCACCCCTACTCCGAGGCGGAGATCGAGCGGGTCCTCGGCCTCCGGCAGGACGCCGTGGTCGCCATCGTCGGCACGCTGCTGAGCGCCTACGACTCGGCCTCGCTCCTCCTGCGGCGTGGCCATACCGGGCCGATCCACATGATCTCGCGTTCCGGTCTCACGCTCCGCACCTACCCTTCGGACCACCGGCACCACGTCCTCAGCCTGCCGACCCCACGGCTGCACGCCGACGGCTACGAAGGCCGCGACGAGCTCGTCCGGCGTTTCAGGGACGAATGGGAACGGGCGTGCGCCATCGTCGCCCGGGAGCATCCCGCCGTGGCACCCGCGGTGGTGACCGAACGGGTCGCCAAGTCCTGGGAGCCCCACCTGCCCGAGATCCTGGCACGCGTCCCCTCACCCGATCTCCATGCGCTCCTGGACCGCTACGGGAGCCTGCTGGCCACGCTGCGGGTGAGCGCCGTCGCGTACATCACCGAGTTCGTCGACGCCGCGATCGAGGACGGCGGGCGGATCGTCCTCACCACCGGGAAGGTCGACGAGATCGTCGGCACCGAGGCCGGCACCCTGAGGCTGTCGGTGTCCGGGGCCGCGGCGCAGACGATCGAGGCGGATCTGGTGATCTCGAACTTCGGGCGGGAGACCGACTACGAACGGGTCGGCTCGGCGCTCTGGACGAACCTGCTGCGGAAGGGGATCGCCGTGCGGCACCGGCGCACCGGGCGCGGCGTCGAAGTGGACGGCTGCGGCGTCCTCCTCGGGCCGACCGGCGCCCGCTCCGGGCCGGTCACCGTGGTCGGCGGGCCGCGCGAGGGCGACGAGATCGTGCGGTACGGCCGGGTGGGCGCGTTCGCGTTCAACCTCGCCGCGATCAAGAACCATTCGGTCGGAGTCGCCGCGACCGTGCTGCATCAGCTCGAGTCCTGCTACGACGAACAGGCCGACGACGTGGCCAAGACCGTGACCGACGCGGAGGACCGCCAGGTGCGCGCGGCCTTCGCCCGCTCGGTCCTGCTCGATGTGCACCGCATGGCCGCTCGGCGCCGTCGCGACCGCGAAGCCTTGACGATCCGGCTCGAGGAGAGTCTCGACACCGTTCGCGGCGCCATGACCGGCTACGGCGAAGCCCCCATGGCGGACCGCGCGCTGCGGTTCGTCGTGAACACGGCCGCCATGGCCAAGCTCAACGACCTGTCCGTGACGCCGCGGGGCCTCCGTTCGCTGCTCGGGCTCGATGAGCCGCCGGAGCCGGATCAGCGGTAGTCCACGTTGGCATTCGAGAAGGTGCGTCGCCGTCTCGACGGCTGCCAGCCTCTAACCATGCTCTGCCCGGATGAGACGGATCGCGGACCGCGTCGAACCGGCCCCGGACCAGCCACCCGGGAACTGGTGAGAGAGAGGACGCCCGTGAGCCTTCGCGAAGTACCAGGGGTATTGCTCGTCGATTCGCACAAGCGGTCTGTTCGCGGCCCCTGCAATCGCAGCGGGAAGCCGGTCGACGGTGCCATTCTGGTGGTGGATGCGCTCGGCCCCGAACTCTACGAGGCCATCGTCGGCTGTTCCGCGGTGATCTGCGCGAGAGGCGGCCGGACCGGCCATATGCAGTCCCTCTGCCGTTCGCGCGGAATCCCCGTCCTTCGGATCGACCCGTCCGAGCTGGATGCGCTCGACGACGAGGTCACCCTTCTACTCGATCGCGAGTCGGTCGTCCTCGGCGGTGCCGAACCCGTGATGCGGGCGCCGGAGCCCCCCGCCGCGACCTTCGGCGACATCGAGTCCATCTGCGTGGTCATCGCCGACGCCACCGACATCCGGTCGACGAACGCTCTCGCACCGCGCGTCGAGCACGCGGACTCGTTCTTCATCCGCGAGGAGTTCCTCTGCTTCTCCGCCGCCCTGAGCCCGATCGACGCGCTCCGGGCGGGGGTGCGCGAGGCCGAGCGGTACGGCGCCGCCGTCGCCTCGGAGCTGTGCTCGATGGTGGACGAGCTCCTCCCCGGCCAGCGCCTGATCATGAGACTGCTCGACCTCCGCTCGGACGACGCCGCCAAGATCACGACCGGCGTCCGCGTGGACGACGAGCCGAACCCCGAACTCGGCCGCCACGGCGCCAGATGGCTGCTGCACGAGCGCCACTACCCGCATGCCTTCCAGGCGCTGCGCACCCACGTGCGGGAACGCCTGGGCGCCGACGCGGACCGGTTGAGCTTCGCGGTCCCGTTCATCAACGACCGGGACGAGTTCCTGCGCCTGCGGCAGTTCCTCGGCTTGGGGGACGACACCCCGCTCGGCGTCTTCGTCGAGACGCCGGCCGCCGTGCATTCAGCAGCCGAGTTCTGCGCCGCTGGAGCCAGCGAGCTGTTCGTCGGCACCAAGGACCTGATCCAGTTCTACCTCGCCGCCGACCGAGGCAACCACCTGGTCTCCTCCGTCTACCAGACACGGCATCCGGCCGTCCTGGCCGCACTGCGCGAAGCCGTCGGGTCCGGCCGCGACGCCAGGGTCCCGGTGCACGTGTTCGCGCTGGGCGTCGACCTGGACCACTACGTGCAGCACCTTCCGACACGCAGGCTGATGATGTGCACCGCCGAGTTGCAGCAACTCGCCGTGCGGGCGGCGGCTTAGCCGACGCCGGCATCTCGGCGGCGTGGGCCGCTCGCACGGGGGCGGGCATCGCGCGGAAGATCATCTCTCGGAGGGGGTCGCGGTCGGTGGCCTCGGTCAGGAGCAGCAGGCGCAGCCGGGCGCGCACG
Source organism: Actinomadura xylanilytica (assembly GCF_030283145.1). Taxonomy (GTDB): domain Bacteria; phylum Actinomycetota; class Actinomycetes; order Streptosporangiales; family Streptosporangiaceae; genus Spirillospora; species Spirillospora xylanilytica. Next base: position 202,314 of record NZ_JASNWE010000005.1, on the reverse strand, counting down.
TCGCGCAGGCACCGGCCCGGTCGGGGGCGTCGACGGAACCACAGGCAGTCGCGGCGTCCCGGCCGTGGGGAACCGGGCGAGGGACACGGTGAGGGGCAGAGCCGGGAACGGGTTGGGGAAGGGCGCAGCAGGTGTCGCCGCGCCAGGCCTGGCGGCCTTCCTTGACCGCGACGGCGGCGATGACCAGCGCGGCGATCGGATCGGCCCAGGACCAGCCGAACAGGCTGTTGACCGCCAGCCCGAGTAGCAGCACGCCCGAAAGGTAGGTGCACAGCAGGGTCTGCTTGGAGTCGGCGACCGCGCTGGCCGATCCGAGCTCGCGGCCGGCGCGGCGCTGAGCGTGCGACAGGAACGGCATGATCGCCAGGCTGAGGGCGGCCAGCACCAGTCCCGGCGTGGAGTGCCCGGCTTCGCCGCCGCCGGCGGCCAGGCCGCGCACCGCGTCGACGCCGACGTAGGCGGCCAGCGCGAAGAACGACACCGCGATGATCCGCAGCGCCCGCTTCTCCCGCCGCTCCACCAGGTCGGGGTCGCGCGCGGAGAACTGCCAGGCGACCGCCGCCGCCGAGGCGACCTCGATCACCGAGTCCAGCCCGAACGCCACCAGCGCCGCCGACGACGCGACACTCCCCGCCGTGATCGCCACCACGGCCTCGACCACGTTGTAGGTGATGGTCGCGGCCACCAGCCACCGCACCCGCCGTGCCAGCACGTCCCGCCGCCGCGCGGACGGCCCCGCCGTCACCGCCGTCACGACCTCACCCGCGCCGGGTCGCCGACCGCTGCGGCCCTGCCTTCGGCGCTGCCGGTGGAGGTAGTGGCGGTGCCGTAGGTGGGGCACAGCGCCACCGCCCGGTCGGTCGCGGCCAGCAACTGCTCGGCCGAGCGCAGCAGGTCCGGCAACTGCGGGGCGGCGATGAAGTAGAACGACTGGCGCCCCTCGGCCCGGTAGTCCACCAGCCTGCAGCCGCGCAGGCACCCCAGATGCTTGGACACCGTCGACTGCGCCAGCCCCAGCTCGCGGGTCAGGTCCACCACCCGCGCCTCGCCGCACGCCAGCCGCTGCACGATCGACAACCGCACCGGGTCGGCCAGCGAGTGGAACAGCGCCGCGGCGGGCGCGAGCCCGTCCAGCGAGGTCATTCTACAATCGGAATCAATCACCATATGGCGATGATATTCCACATCTGGGTACGGTCAAGAGGTGACCGGTGGCGATGGCCCTGGCCAGCGGGAGGCTCGGCGCCGCCCTGGGGCGCGGGGCCGGGCTGCGGAGATCGAGGCGGGGGTTTTGGCTGTAGCGAGACCCCCGCCCCCACTCGGGAGTGTCGACCTCCTCGAGCACATCAAGAGGCTCTGGGGTCGGCCGGCGATGTGGAGGCGGTGAGGAATTCCCTCGAATCCCGCTTCCATATCAGGATAAGGGCGATCAGACCGCAGGCCCAGGTGAGAATGGCGATGCCGTGGTTGATGTAGGACTTCGTCCCATAGTCGTACTTGGAGACCGCGTTGGAGACGATCGTGATGACGACGAAGGCCGTCGACACGGTGAACAGACCGAACAGGACGCCGGCGGCGATACGGACATAGGAGCGGCCTTGACGTGCATGAACAGCAATGAGGCACCACAGGCCGATCTCCATCAGAAGGAAGGCCATGTCGACGAGTTTGAATCCCCGAACAGGGGCGCCGATGTACAGATCAACCAATTTCAAGTGCAATCCAAAGGCGGTCAGGCCAGCGGCCGCCAGCATGACTCCGAACGCGAGCGTAATACTGGAAGGACGCACGGAACCCTGACAAAAGCGCTCGCGGAACATGGAATGCATCAACTTCCTCCCGGATGGCTCGCAGCGGTGCCCTGGTTGGATGCCACCGAGCAAGACCAGGTTCGCGGATCCAATGCTCCAAAACGCGACGAGGGGCAGCTCTCCGAAGAGGAGGCCGCGGCCCTCACATGGCGGCAGCCACCCCGGTCGGGCACTCAGAGGCCGACAGAGGGGAAGGGCGCCGGGGAGCCCGTTCGGGGAGCCCGCGCCGGTCGGTGTGCGCCGACCCGGCCGGACCGTCCCGGACGGTTCCCCTGCTCTCTTCCCTTGTCTGTGCAGGTGGGTGGCTCCCTGGTCGACTCCCCCGGACGTGGCGGTACAGGCCTCTTCAACGCCGCGTTTATCGGATCGATAACGCGACGCGGGATGATCTCTTGCTCCCGCCGCCCGTCCGGGCTGCGGGGAGGTCACCCTGCCCGGAGAGGATGCGATGGATCGGCTGATGACGGAGGATCCCCGGTGGGTCGGGGGGTACCGGGTACTCGGCCGGCTGGGTGCGGGCGGTATGGGCACGGTGTATTACGGGACGTCGCCGTCGGGGCTGCCGGTGGCGATCAAGGTGATCCATGCGCAGCAGGCCCAGGAGCCGTCGTTCCGCAGCAGGTTCGCTCGTGAGGTGACCGCGGCGCGGGCGGTGAGCGGTGCGTTCACCGCGCCGGTGATCGACGCCGATCCGGAGGCGGCGACGCCGTGGCTGGTGACGGGGTATCTGCCGGGGATGTCGCTGAATGAGGCGGTCAAGGCATGGGGGCCGTTTCCTGTTCCGGCGGTGTTCGGTCTGGGGGCGAGCCTGGCCGAGGCGCTGGTGTCGGTGCATCAGGCCGGGATCGTGCACCGTGACCTCAAGCCGGGCAATGTGATGCTCGCTCCGGACGGTCCCCGGCTGATCGACTTCGGCATCGCGCACGCGTCCGACACGGCGGGCATCACCCAGGCCGGAACGGTGATGGGCTCGCCGGGGTTCCTCGCGCCGGAGCAGGCGGTGGGCGGCACGACCGGCCCGCCCGGCGACGTGTTCGCACTCGGCTCCGTCCTCACCTTCGCCGCGACGGGCCAGAGCCCGTTCGGGCGGGCGGGCGGCGCCGAGGCGCTGATCTACCGGGTCGTCCACGACGAGCCGATGCTGGGCGGCGTCACCGATCCGGAGTTGCGTTCGCTCATCGCGGCTTGTCTGGTGAAGGATCCGGCCAAGCGGCCCAGTCCGCGTTGGTTGCTTCCCCGGCTGGCGGCGCGGGCGCCCGGTCCTGAGGCGTTGCAGGGCACCGGCTGGCTGCCGGATCCGGTTGCCGAGGGCATCAGCCGGTCGGAGGGCGCCGTCCCGTCGCGGGGGCCGGGTAGGCGCACGTTGCTGCTGGCCGGGCTCGGGGCCGTGGCCGTTCTTGGGGGCGGCTCCGCGACGGCCGTCGCGTTCGCCCGGTCGGGCGATGCGCGCAAGACCGTCCCCACTCCCCCGCCGCCGGCCGGGAACACTCCGACACCGGCGGCGGCGGTGATCCCCGTGCCCACAAAGGGCAAGCGACTGTGGAAGCGCGATGCCGGCGTCGACCCCTACAGCGGGCTGACGGTCGCGGGCGACACCATGTGCGTGGGCGGCGACCAGGGGAACCTCATCGGCCTCAAGACCGGTGACGGGAAGCGCCGCTGGGGGCACCGAACCGGCGGCCGGGGCGCGGGCGCCGCCACCTGGCGGCAGCCTGTGGCGTCGGGCGGCGCCTTCTACGCGGGCTGGGCCGACGAGCGCGGACCGCTGTACGCGTTCGACGCGGCGACGGGCGCGGAGCGGTGGCGGGCACCGATGTCCCACGACGTCCGGACGCCCACGGTGGGCGGCGGCCTCGTCTTCGTGGGCTCGGGCGACGGATTCCACGCCGTGGACGCGGCGACCGGGAAGGCGCGATGGCAGCGTCCCATCGGCGGCGTGCTCACCTCCACGCCGTGCTTCGACGCGGGCACGGTCTTCGTCGACACGCAGGACGGCCTGTATGCGCTGAACGCCGCGTCCGGGGCGACCCGCTGGCACTGGAAGGGCGGCGGCGGCCGTCCGTCCGCCGCGCGGGCTCCGGCGGCCGGGGGCGGACGGGTGTTCTTCCCCGACGCGAAGGGGACCTTGCACGCTCTCGACGCCAAGACCGGCAAGGAGCTGTGGACCTATGCCGGCGGCGCCTCGGTCGGGCTGCCGACGCTGGCGGGGCAGGCCGTCTACGTCGCCGACGGGAGCGCGAACATCGCCGCGCTGGACGCCGCGAACGGCGCCGTCCGCTGGCTCTGCCCGACCGCCGGCAAGGAGATCGGCCGCCCGTGGGCCGCCGACGGCATGCTCTGCCTCACCGTGGACGAGGACGCGGTGGGCATCCAGATCGTCACCGGCCACATCCGCTGGCGAGCGGCCCTCGGCTCCCGGGTCCGTGGGGACGCCTCGGCCGCCGGCTCGTACTACGTCGCCTGCGAAGACGGCGGCGTCCACGCTTTCACTGTGAAGGGGGCCTGAAGTGGAGGCTTCGCGTCCGACCGACCCGCGGCGGGTCGGCGATTACCAGGTGCTGGCCCGGCTGGGGTCGGGTGGTATGGGCCAGGTGTTCCTCGGCCGCTCGGCCTCGGGCCGCAGCGTCGCCATCAAGCTGGTGCACGACGAACTGGCCGGCGACCCCGACTTCCGGGTGCGGTTCGCCCGGGAGGTCGCGGCGGCGCGGGCAGTCGGCGGCGCGTTCACCGCGCCGCTGATCGACGCCGACCCCGACGCGCAGCGGCCCTGGCTGGTCACCACCTACCTGCCCGGCCACTCGCTCCAGGCCACGGTCGACCGGTACGGGCCACTGCCACCCGCCTCGGTACGGTCGCTGGCCGCCGGGCTCGCCGAGGCCCTGGTCGGGATCCACCGGGCGGGCGTGGTGCACCGCGACCTCAAACCCTCCAACGTGCTCCTCACCCCCGACGGCGCCCGAGTGATCGACTTCGGCATCGCCCGCGCCGCCGACGCCGGCACGGTGACCCGGACCGGCACCGCCCTCGGCTCACCCGGCTTCCTCCCCCCCGAACAGGCACTCGGCACCGGCAGCGGGGCGCCCGGCGACGTGTTTTCCCTCGGCGGCGTGCTGATCTTCGCCTCGACCGGGGAGGCGCCCTTCGGCGGCGGCACGGTACCCGAACTGATCTACCGGGTCGTCCACGAACCACCCCGCCTGAACGGCATCGCCGACCTGAAGCTACGCGCGGTCATCGCCGCCTGCATGGAGAAGGACCCGGCCAAACGCCCCGCCATCGCCGACGTCCTACGGTGGCTGGCCGAACTCGCGCCCGCCGCCCCACACGGCGTCGGCTGGCTGCCCCAAGCGGTCGCGACCGAGATCACCCGGCCGCCCCAGGTGCCCCCGCCACTCGCCGAGCACGCGGCCGGCGGACGCGGGGACGGCCGGCCCGCGGTCGGCAGGCGCGGGCTGCTCCGGGCCGCCCTCGCCGCCGCGGCCGTCACCGGAGTCGCCGGCGCCGCGAGCGCCGCGGTGCTGGTCCTCCGCGACCGGCCGGCCGACGCGGCCCCCAAGGGCGAATGGACGTTCCGGCCGCCGAGCGCGCCCATCGCCGGGCCGCTCGCGGCCGGCGACCTGGTGTTCGTCGCCGTCCGCAGCACGGGCGGCCCGACGAGGAGGCTGGTCGCGGTGGACCGCCGCACCGGGGCGCTGCGCTGGACCGCCGACGGGATGACGCGGCCGAACCCGGTCGTCCCGATGCACCTGACCATCGCCGGGCAGCTCGCCTACCTGCCCGGCTCGATCTCCCTCAAGGCGATCGACCTGCGGACCGGCTCGTCCCCCTGGACGGCTCCGGGCGCGTTCGACCAGGTCGACGCCACCCCGCCGGCCGCGGCCGGCCTGGTGTTCACCACCGTCAGGCAGGGCAACGCGCTCAACGCCCACGACGCCGTCACCGGCGCGCAGCGGTGGACGTTCAACACCGGAGGGCCGCTGAAGGCCGACCCGGTGGCGGTCCTCGGCTCGGTCGTGTGCGCCACCGAGGACGGGCGGGTCCTCGGGGTCGACCTCGCGACCGGGCAGGCGCGGTGGCGCTTCGACCTCCCGCCCGGAGGGTCGGGCGAGGTGAAGGCGGCCCCCGTCGTCATCGGCGGCGTCTACTACGTCATCGACGACTCCGGCGCGATCAACGCCGTCGACATCCCGGCGGGGAGGCGCAAGTGGCTGTCGGAGCCCACCCGGGGCGGTGACCGCATGGCGCTGGGCGGCGCGGGCGACACGGTGTTCGCGGCCGACCAGGGCGGTGCCCTGTACGCGTTCGGCACGGCCGACGGCAAGCTGCGCTGGCAGCGGACCTTCCCCGGCGCGAGCCGCAACGCCGAGATCCTGATCCCGGGGGTGGCGGGCGGGCTCGCGTACTGCTTCGCCAAGGACACCCTCTACGCGCTGGACCTGGCGACCGGCAAGGACCGGTGGCGCGTGGGCGGGCTCGCCAACGACTTCGACCGTCCCGCCCTCGGCGAGGGCGCGGTGCACTTCGCCAGCGGGAACAGCGTGGTGTCGTTCGCGGCGGCGACCGGGAAGGTGCTCCGCAAGCGTGACGCCCCCGGGGCCCGGGGCGTCACGGCGTCGGGCGGCTTCCTCTACTGGTACGACTCCGCGGGCGTCCACGCCGCCAAGGGGTGACCCGCCGGGCGGCCCTACCGGCGGGCCGTCCTGGCCCAGGCGTCCAGGAGGCGGCGCGCCGAGCCGCCGATCGGGCCCGCGGCGTCCGCGACCGTCGCCGCGTCCGCCGGGCGGGCGCGGGCGACGGCGTCCACCGCGCCGGCGGCGTCGGCGATCGTGGACGAGCAGACCGACAGCAGGTGCCCGGGGACGGTGAGCGCGGGGTCGGTGCAGCCGACCAGCGGCGTGCCGAGGGCGGCGATCAGGGGGAACACCGTCCCGGGGATCCCGATCGCCGCCTCGGCGCGCGCCGCCGCCCGCAGCGTCGGGACGTCGCTGATCTCGTACCGCTCCCACAGGGTCCGGTCCTCGCGCGGGTGCAGGCCGACCAGGACGCGGCGCCCGGACGCCTGGATCCGCTCGGCCGCCGCCAGGAGCAGCTCCGTGCCGGGTGCCGCCCCGCCGGTCCCGTCGGGACGGGTGACGGAGGTGACGACCAGCGTCACCCCGGGCTCGGGCGCACGGCGCGGCAGGTCGTCGGTCTGCGGGGAGCCGACGACGAGCGGGCGCCGCCGGGTGCCGAGGTACCCGGCGAACGCGCGCCCCTCCGCCGGGGACGAGGCGGTGACGGCGCGCAGGCGGGGCCGGAGCCGGCGGGCGCCCGGGGCCTCGGCCGGGCCGAGGTAGGCCAGGGAGCTCGCGGCGAGGGGCAGCCGCCGGAACCGAGCCGCGCACTCCAGCGGCCAGTCCCCGGCGCCGGTCACCACCAGCAGGTCGGCGGGCGGCGCGTGGCGCGGCGTCGCGACCGGCACCGGGCCGTCCGGGCCGGCCTGGGTGTAGTCGGGGACGAGCTGGGTCAGCCGTGCCCCGCGCCGCGCGGCCTCGGCGAGCAGCGGCTCGACATGGTAGGTCCCCCACGGCTCGTTCGTCGCGACCAGCACCCGGAGGCGGCGGCGCGGCGACGCCTCGGCGGGGGCGCCGAGCCCGATCAGCCCGGCCGCGCCGAGCGCGCCTCCGAGCACCGTCCGGCGGGATGCGGTGTGCACTCTTCGATCGTCGTTCACGCGGGTCACCGTAGGCGCGGCCGGCGACCCGCGGGTGAACCGCAGGGAAACCCCGGGTCAGGTGAAGGAGGCGACGGCCATCCGGACCGCGCGGTCGGTGACGGCGTCGAAGTCGTCGCCGGACTCGACCGCGGTGACGGCGGCGTTGACGATGCCCTGGAGCAGGTGCGCGGCGCGGCGGGGGTCGGGCTCGCCGAGCTCGGCGAGGGCCGCCTCGACGGGGCCGAGCAGGGCGCCGTGGGCGAGCGCGGCGCTGCCCGCGAGGGCGGCCGAGTCGGGCCCGCCCGCGAGCGCCTGCGCGACGCGGTGGCCGCCCGCGCGGACGACGTGGAGCTGGGCCCGCACGTAGGCGGCGATCCGCTCCTCGGGGGTGCCCGCCGCGGCCATCGCGGCGGCGATCGCGTCCACCCACTGCGGGACGACGGCGGCGACGACGGCGGCCAGCAGCTCGTGCCGCCCGGCGAAGTACTTGTAGACGCTGTTGCGCGCCAGGCCGGTGCGGCGGGCGACCGCGGCGAAGGTCACCGCGGCGCTGTCGCCGTCCTCCTCCAGCAGGGCGCGGGCGGCCTCGACGAGCAGCCGGCGCTGCCGCTCCCGGTGATCCGCGACCGTCGCGGCTTGGATCTTGGGCATCCGGACAGTCTACGGCGGGCGGTCCGGGCCGGACCCAGTTGGGGACGCGGCGTCCCTAACATGTATGTTGGCGACACCACGTCCCCAACTCTCCGCAAGGGTCCCACCATGTTCCTCGCGCTCCGCGAGCTGCGCGCGGCCAAGGGCCGCTTCGCCCTGATGGGCTGCGTCGTCGTGCTAATCGCCGCGCTGGTCGGCATCGTGTCCGGCTTCACCACCGGCCTCGGCGACGACACGGTCTCGGCGCTGCGCCGGCTGCCCGCCACCCATATCGCCTTCTCCGGCGACGCCCGCACCGACCAGTTCGCGCGGAGCCTGGTCGACTCCCGCACCGCCGCCGGATGGGGCGCGGAGAAGGGCGTCCAGGCCACCCCGATGGGGGTGTCGATCACGCGCGGCAGCACCGGCCGGGGCGTCCCGGTCGACCTGGCCGCCTTCGGCGTCGACCCCGGCTCCTTCCTCGCCCCGCGCGTCGAGTCGGGCGCCGGGCTGCGGCCCGGCGGCGACGGCGTGGTGATCTCCCGGCAGATCGCCGACGACGGCGTGCGGGTCGGCGACACGATCGTCATCGACCGGCTCGGGATCCGGCTGCCCGTGCTCGGCGTCACCGGCCGCTCGTCCTACGGGCACGTCCCCGTCGGGTACATGCCGCTCGGCACCTGGCAGCGGATCAGGTTCTCGGTCCCCGGCGCGGCCGGCGCCGGGGCCGCGCCGCCCGGCCAGTACAGCGCGGTCGCGCTGCGCGCCGGCGGCGGCGCCGTGCTCGGCGCCGCCGACGAGCGGCTCGGCACCCGCACCCTCGCCCGCGACGAGGCGTTCGCCGCCGCGCCGGGCTACTCGGGCGAGCGCATCACGATGAACTCGATCCTGCTGTTCCTGTACCTGATCGCGCCGCTGGTCGTGGGCGCCTTCTTCGCGGTCTGGACGGTCCAGCGGCAGCCGGAGCTGGCGCTGCTGCGGGCGCTCGGCGCGGCGCGGCGGCGGCTGCTGGCGCACACGCTGGTCCAGGCCGCGACCGTGGTGGTCGCCTCCACCCTCGTCGGCGCCGGGCTCGCGGCGGGCGCCGGGCTGGCGCTCGGCTCGGCCGTCCCGTTCAGCCTGCCGCTCACCACCCTGCTCGGCACCGTCGCCGCCGTCACCGCCGCCGGACTCGCCGGCACCGCCCTGACCCTGCGCCGCGTCACCTCGGCCGACCCCCTCACCATGCTCGGAGGCAACCGATGACCCTGCGTCTCGAGGACGTCACCGTCGTCCACGGCAAGGGCGACGCCGAGAACCGCGTGCTGGACGGCCTGGACGTGGAGTTCGCCTCCGGCGGGCTGACCGCCGTCGTCGGCCCGTCCGGATCGGGCAAGTCCACGCTGCTCGCCGTCGCCGGGGCGCTGCTGCGCCCCGCGTCGGGCCGCGTCCTGCTGGACGGCACCGACCTCGCCGCGCTGAACGACGCGCAGCGGGCCCGGATCCGGCGCGAGCGCATCGGCTACATGTTCCAGTCGGGCAACCTGCTGCCGAACTTCACCGCCGTCGACCAGATCCTCACCGTCGCCCACCTCACCGGCCGCCGTCCCGGACGGCACCGGGCCCGCGCCGAGGAGCTGCTGGAGGCCGTCGGCCTGGCGCACCGGCGCGGGCACCGGCCCGAGCAGCTCTCGGGCGGCGAGCGGCAGCGCGTCGCCCTGGCCCGCGCCCTGTTCCTGGACCCCCCGCTGCTGCTGGTGGACGAGCCGACGGCGGCGGTCGACCGCGGCCAGGCCGGGGCCCTGACCGGGCTGCTGGTCGAGACCGCCGAACGGCAGGACTGCATCGTGGTCGTCGCCACCCACGACCCGGTGGTCGCGGACGCCGCCGGACGCGTGGTGGACATGGCGCGCCTCACCGCCATGTCCACCTGAGCCGCACCCGTCCGGGCCGCACCCGTCCAGGCCGCACCCGTCCGGGCTGCACCCGGCTGGGGCCGTGCCCGGCGCTACCAGCGCATCCGGACCTCCTCGGCCCAGCCGAGCAGGCCGTCGACCTGGACGTCCTCGCCGGCGGCGGTGCGGATCCGCCCCGAGTAGCGGCCGAAGCACTGGTCGGTGCGGTTGGCGAGCAGGCCGGTGTCGATCCGGGCCGTCCGGTCGTGGAACGGGGCGAAGGTCAGGTCGACCAGCTCCGCGTCGGGCGTCCGGATCGTCCACGGGGCCAGCGGGTCGGCGAGGTCGTAGCGCCAGTCGAGCTCCTCGCCGATCTTGGTGAGCCGGCCGTCGACGCAGAGCGCGTTCTCGGTCGTGCCCGTCCCCTCGGTCCACCTCCCGCCGAGCTGGAGCCCGACGAGGCGTCCCCCGGTGCGCCCGGACGCGGCACCCCAGTTCCAGGTGACGGCGCGCGGCCAGCGGCCCCGCCCGTGGTCCAGGACGCCCCACGCGTCCTCGCCGAACGCGTACTCCTCGGTGCCGATCCGGACGCTCCCGGAGGCCGGGCGCGCCGTGTGCTTGGAGGTGTACTGGAACCGGTCGTCGCTCCACGGCACCACCACGCTGAGCGTCTCGTGCCCGTCAGGCAGGCCGACCGTCAGGTCCGCCTCGACCGGCAGCCCGTCGGGGGTGACGCACCGCGCGCGCAGGCGGGTGCCGCCGGGCGCCTTCCGGATCGCGACGCGGACGCGCCCGCCGGTCGGGCGCTCCGGGCCGACCGTCACGTCGGCGCCGCCCGCCCCGGCGATGCGCTCGGGCAGGCTCACGCCGAGGGCGAACGGCGCGATCGCCGAGCGCTCGAACTCGCGTCCCCCGTACTCCAGGAAGTAGACGCTGCTGAGCGCCAGGTAGTCGAGGTCGCTCACCGTCAGCGCGATCAGGTGCCGGGGCGTGGTGACGCACCAGTACTCCCAGCGTTTCGTCCGCCCCCAGCCGCGCAGGTTGGCGCGGTGCACGGGCGACCGGGACCAGCCTGCGGCGGCCGGGTTCAGCCGCCCGTCCGGCAGGCACAGGTCGACCGGGCCGGTGATCTCACGCTCCGGCATCGCCCCTCCAGCCGCGGGGGTCGAGGCCGCCGGGGACGGGCGCGGACGGGTCGTAGGGCTCGCGGGTGAACACGAAGGTGTTCACGTCGAGGTGGCTCACCGTGCCGTCGGCGCGCCGGACGACGCGCAGGGTCTCCCCCTGGTGGTAGCCGTCCAGGCCCGTCCACGTGCCGTCGCCCTCGGGCCGGAACCGCCCGCCGGGCGCGCGCTTCGCGGACGGGACGAGCGACAGCCACCCGTCCGGGAGCAGCCGCAGCGTGTACGGCGCCGGGCCCCAGTACCAGGGCCCGGTCAGCGCGAGCAGCGCCGGATCGGGGTCGTCCATCGGCGTCCACTCGGCGGGCAGGCCCGGCTCCAGCTCGGCGACGAGGTGCACCAGGTCGGCGGCGAGGCCGCCGATGGCGATCCCGGCGGTGGAGTTGGACAGCACGACGGCGCCGATGCCCTCGCCCGGCTCGGCCCACACCGCGGCGCGGAACCCGGGCATCGAGCCGGTGTGCCCGGCCAGCCGCATCCCGCGGTCGCGCAGGAGCTGGATCCCGAGGCCGTAGCCGGAGGTCCAGGTCAGGGCATCCTCCACCACGGCGGGCTCGCGCATCTCGGCGACCGTGTCGGGGCCGAGCACCCCCCCGGTGTCGCCGCCGACGAACGCCGCCCAGCGGGCCATGTCGCCGGCGGTCGACCAGAGCTGCCCGGCGGGGGCCATCGCCGCGGCGTCGTGCTCGGGCTCGTCGAGGACGGCGTCGGCCCACGGGTGCACCGCGAGCCCGGCGGCGTGCGGCGCCTCGGGACGCGTGGTCGTCCGCGCCATCTCCAGCGGGCGGAGGATCTCCTCGCGCAGCGCGGTGGTCCACTCGGTGCGGCGCAGGACCGCCACGAGCTGCCCGAGCACCCCGAACCCGACGTTGGTGTAGTGGAACCGCCGCCCGGCGCGGTGCCGGACCGCGTCCTTGCCGAGTGAGGCGTTCAGGGCGTCCCACTCCCCTCCCGGGGTGCGTTCCCACCACTCGCCGGGCGGTTCGGCGGCGAGCCCCCCGCTGTGCGCCAGGAGCTGGCCGATCGTGCGGTCGCCCACGGCCGTGCCGGGCAGGTGCCGGTCGAGCGGGTCGTTCAGGTCGATCAGGCCCTCGTCGCGGAGCCGCATCACCAGCACGCCCACGAACGTCTTGGTGATGGAGCCGACGCGGTACTGGGTGCCGGCGTCGGGGGCCCGCCCGTCCACCCGGCCGCGCCCGCCCGACCAGACCGCGCGGCCGTCGCGCACCACCGCGGCCGACACCGACGGCGCCCGCTCCTCGGCCTGGGCCACCGCGATCCGCCTGAGCAGCGCGCGTTCGGTTCCGGGCAGCAATGACATCGTCGTCCTCTCGTTCGGCTCTCCTTGCCTTCGCGTTCTACCAGTACGGGGCGCGCAGTTCCCGCTTGTTCAGCTTGCCCATCTCGGTGCGCGGCAGTTCGGCGACGAAGTCGACCGAGCGCGGGCACTTGAAGTGGGTGAGGCGGTCGCGGCAGAACGCGATCAGCTCGTCCTCGGTGACCGCCCCGTCGCGGGCGACCACCACGGCCTTCAGCTCCTCGCCCATCTCCGGGTGCGGGACGCCGACGCAGGCGGCGTCGGCCACGCCCGGATGCTCGAACAGGACCTTCTCGGCCTCGGCCGGGTAGAGGTTCACGCCGCCCGAGACGACCATGTCGGAGAAGCGGTCGGTGAGGTAGACGAACCCGTCGGCGTCGACGTAGCCGATCTCGCCGAGGGTGAAGACGCCCGGCTCCAGGTGGGCGGCGGCGGTCTTGTCCGGGTCGCCCTCGTACAGGACGCCCCGGCCGGTGGGGTCGCGGAAGTACAGCCGGCCCTCGGTGCCGGCCGGGACCGGGTCGCCCGCCTCGTCCACCACGAGGGTCTCGAACGGCGGGACGGGCCGTCCGACCGAGCCGGGACGGGCCAGCCAGTCGGATGAGTCGATCACGGCGACGGTGCCGGCCTCGGTCGCGCCGTAGGCCTCGACGAGCACCGGCCCCCACCACTCGATCATGGCGCGCTTGACCTCGACCGGGCAGGACGATCCGGTGTGCGCGACGAGCGCGAGGCTGGACGGGTCGTACCGGTCCCGGACGGCCCGCGGCAGCTCCAGCAGCCGGACGAAGTGGGTCGGCACCATCACCGAGGCCAGGGGCCGCCACCGGTCGATCGCGCGGAGCACCCGCTCGGCGTCGAACCGGCCGAGCACCCCCAGCTCGTTCCCGGCGGCGAACGCGCGCACGCCGATCAGCGGGCCGGTGTGGTAGAGCGGGCTGACGGCCAGGTGCGGGCCGAGCATCGTCAGGGGCTGCTCGCGGAGGGCCTCGACGTGCTCGGCGATCGTGCGGCCGCCCGCGAACATGTTGGGCGGCAGCGGGGCGCCCTTGGGCACGCCCGTGGTCCCGGAGGTGTAGAGCAGGTTGGCCCGCGGCTCCAGGTCGGACGGCGGCTCGGCGGGGGACGCGGCGGCGAGCACGTCCTCCCAGGGCTCGGCTCCCGGGACGTCCCGGCAGCGCCAGGCGATGACGCGGGAGATCCCCGCCAGCCGCGCGGCCTCCACCGCCCGCGCGGCGTTCTCCGGCCCGGTGAGCAGCAGGGCCGCCCGGGAGTCACCGAGGATGTAGGCGGTCTCGGCGGCGGTGAGGTGGAAGTTGACCGGCACCACCGACATCCCGGCCAGCAGGCCCGCCACGTGGGCGAAGACCGTCTCGGCGGAGTTCTCGGCGTACACCGCGACCCGCGCCCCCGGCCCGAGCGGCAGCAGCGCGTTCACCGCGCGGTTGAGCAGGTCGTCGGCCTGGGCCCAGGTCAGCTCTCTCCGCTCGTCCCGCAGGGCGATCTCACCGGGCCGGGACGCGGCGTTGGATGCGGTGGCGACGGCCATGGGCGGTCCTCCCGGAGAGCATGTTCCACGTCACACCACCCAAGCACATCGGGGATCAGGAGTCCCGGCCCCACAGATACGCGCCGTAGCCCATCAGCAGCACGCCGCCGAAGGAGAACAGCGCCCTGACCCCGTTCCAGAGCGTCCAGCGCCCCGAGTAGTCCGACCAGATCCCGGCGGCCTCCGCGAGGTCGGACGGGACCTTGACGGCGTCCAGGTCGTTGTTCATCGGCACGTTGACCACGACGGTCGGCATGAAGGCGCCGACGAAGTACACCGCCGCCGCGGCGAAGAACAGCAGCGCGGCGGACTTCTGGCCCGCCGTCAGCAGCAGCACCCCCGCGATCACCGCCAGCACCGGCGCCAGCATGAAGGCGCCGAGGAACAGCGGGTTCTGGATCCTCTGGTTGATCGCCTGCATCGCGGCGATCGCCGACGTCGCCCGGGTCGCGTTCAGGCCCGGCATCACCCCGACCGAGAAGGCGAAGAAGGTGCCGGCCATCCCGGCGGCCATCAGGAACGACAGGGCCGCCGTGACGGCGGTGAGCGCGGATCTCATGGGCACGATGTCCTTTCGGAGTACTCAGGCGTTCCAGACACCGGTGGCCGCGGTCTCCCGCGCGTAGTCGGCGAAGTCCCGGGCATCGCGGCCGAGGGCGCGGCGCACGCCGTCACCGACCCCGGAGTTGCGGCCGTCGAGCACCGTGGTGAACAGGTAGGTCAGCAGGCCGGCGACCTCGGCGGGCACGCCGTGCCCCTCCAGCGCACCGGCGTACTCCTCCGGCCTCACCCGGACGTACCGCACGTCCCGCCCGGCGGCGCCGGCGATCTCGGCGACGGCCTCGGCGAAGGTGAGCGCGCGGGGGCCGGTCAGCTCGTACACCCGCCCGGCGTGCCCGTCCTGCGTCAGCGCCGCCGCGGCCACGTCGGCGATGTCGCCGGCGTCCACGAACGGCTCGGGCACGTCCCCGGCCGGGAGGACGACCTCGCCGCCCCGCACCGGGTCCAGGAGGTAGTCCTCGCTGAAGTTCTGGGCGAACCAGCTCGCCCGCACGATCGTCCAGGCGAGGCCGGACGCGCGCACGATCTCCTCGCACGCCCGCGCCTCCTCCTCGCCGCGCCCCGACAGGAGCACCACCCGGCAGACCCCGGCCGCCTCGGCGGCGGCGGTGAACGCCGCGATCGCGGCGGGCGCGCCGGGCGCCGCGAGGTCCGGGTAGTAGACGAGGTAGACCGCGGCGGCGTCGCGGAGCGCGGGCGCCCAGGTCCCCTCGTCGGTCCAGTCGAAGGGCCGGTCGGCGGTCCGGGAGCCGATCCGCACCGGGACGCCGAGGGCCTCCAGCCGCTCCGCCACCCGGCGGCCGGTCTTGCCCGTCCCGCCGAGTACCAGGGTCAGGCCGGTGTCGTTCGTGTGCTTGGTCATGCCCTTCAGTCAACAGGCGGGCAGGTCGGGCCACCATCGCCGAGAAGCTCGCCACCATGTCCGAGCGTCTAGGGTGACGCGCATGGACGCGCTCGCCGATCTGCTGGACGGGCCCCGCGCCCGAGGGGCGTTCATGCTCCGCTCGACGCTCGCGCCGCCCTGGTCCGTGCGGATCCGGGACGAGGCGCCGCTCACCCTGCTGGTGATGGTCCGCGGCGAGGCCTGGATGCTGCCGGACGGCGGCCCGCCGGTGCAGGTGCGGCCGGGCGACATCGCGATCGTCCGCGGGCCGGGCCCGTACACCGTGGCCGACGACCCCGCGACGCCGCCGCAGGTCGTGATCCATCCCGGGCAGCACTGCACCACGCCCGACGGGGTGAGCCTCGCGGAGGCGATGGACCTCGGCGTGCGCGCGTGGGGCACCGACCCGGACGGGCCGGCCGAGATGCTCATCGGCACCTACCAGCTGCGCGGCGCGGTCACCCGGCGGCTGCTCGCCGCGCTGCCCGCGATGCTGGTGGTGCCCGGCGAGACCTTCGACTCGCCGCTGCCCGGCCTGCTCGGGCAGGAGATCGTCAAGGACGAGCCGGGGCAGGACGTGGTGCTCGACCGGCTGCTCGACCTGCTGCTCATCGCGGCGCTGCGCGCCTGGTTCTCCCGTCCGGGCGCCGCCGCGCCCGGCTGGTACCGGGCGCACGGCGACCCGGTCGTCGGGCCGGTGCTGAAGCTGCTGCACCGCGACCTGGCCCGGCCCTGGACGGTGGCCGGGCTCGCGGCCGAGGCGGGCGTCTCCCGCGCGGCGCTCGCGCAGCGGTTCGGCCGGTTGGTCGGCGAGCCGCCCATGGCGTACCTGACCGGCGTGCGCCTCGCGCAGGCCGCCGACCTGCTCCGGGAGACCGACACCACGCTCGACGCGGTGGCCCGCCGGGTCGGCTACGGCGACGCGTTCGCGCTCAGCACGGCGTTCAAGCGCGAACGCGGCCTCAGCCCGCAGGAGTACCGCACGGGCGCCTCTGCCTGACCGGCGGCGAGCCGCCGCACCGGCAGTACGGCCAGCGCGGCGGCTCGGCGGCTCGGCGATCAGCCGGTGAGGCGGGCGGTGGAGCTGGCGGTGCCGCCTCCTCTCGCCTGGAACGCCACCGCGAGCACGCCGGTCGCGCCCGGGAGGGTCACCGAGCGGGTCCCGGCGCCCGCGACAGTGATCTTCTTGGTGCCGAGGACCTTGCCGTCCCAGACGTGCGCGTAGGCGGTGCCCGGCCCGGTCACGCGGAACCGGAACGTGGTGGTCCCGCCGGAGACCGCGGGGCGGCCCACGATGCGGGCCGTGTCGGACGGCGGCGCGGCGGGCCCGCCCGCGAGCGGGATGCCGGTCCCGGCGGCCTGGACGATGGACTGCGGCGAGTTCACCGACGCCGCCGCGTCCGTCGGCATCACCGGCGGCGGGGCGGTGGTGGGCAGGCCGGGCGGCGGGGTGTGGCCGGGCAGGGCGGCCAGGCCCCAGCGGTACGGGTCGCCCTGCACCCCGCCCCACGTGGACCAGCCGATCCGGGTCTGGCCGGTCTTGTCCCGGGTGTCGGAGTCGTAGACGAACAGGTCCAGGCCCATCCGCTCGGGGTCGACGGCGGCGGGCAGCGCCCTGAACGGGATCTCCGCCTCGACCGTGTAGCCGGTGTACGGCTCGGAGACCGTCGCCGCGACCCGCATGCCGGGCGCCGTCTCGGGCCCCGCGCCCTGGTGGTGGTCGGCGTCGCGCTCGAAGCACGGCCCGCCGTCCGACGTCCTCGGGAGGATCCCGGTCTTGAACGTGGTGGAGGTGTTCTCCGAGTCGCCGCGCGGGTCGATCCCGATCTCGACCGCGTCGGTGCGCCAGTGCCGCTTGCAGTCGTCGGCGCCGAGCACCGTGCCGGGCGTGTCGTCGCGCACGGCGACCAGCACGTGCAGCGCGTCATCGGTCCAGGTCACCTTGCCGGTGGCCGAGCAGTCCGCGGCCGAGCCGCAGGCCGTGCCCTCCCACAGGCGCGACAGGTCCAGTGCCTTGCCGGGATACTCGCCGGGCTCCTCCCTGCCGTCCACGGTGGGGGCGGCCGCGGCCTTGGGCAGCTCGGCCACCGGGACGAGCTCGAGCGCGCCCCGCTGCCGGTCGGGCGTGCCCGGACCGCCGGTCGTGGTGACGGTGACCGGGTAGTCGCCGCCGTCGCCGCCCGCGTTGGACGTCGGGAGCGCGGCGTCGGTGTTGGTCACGGTGAAGGTCACCGAGCCGGTCCTCCCGGCCGCCAGCTCGTACGGCCTGGAGGCGGGCGCGGCGGCGAAGCCCTTCGGCAGGCCCAGGGTGACGGTGCCCGACCGCGCCGAGCCGGTGGTGTTGGCGAGGTCGACGCGCACCTCGCGGGACCGGCCCGACCCGAGGGTCAGGACGCGCTTCACCCTGCCGGTCGTCGCGGGGAGCCCGGTGCGGGCCGCCCAGCCGTCGAAGTCGGCGACGCGGGGCAGCGGTTCCAGCGCGCCGGTGACCTCCGGCCTCACCTCCACGGACGTCGCCGTGCCGCCGCTCCCGCGCGCGCTCCGCAGCGCCCCTTCGATCCGGACGCGGCCGGGGCCCGCCGTGGCGGGCGGCCGGACGGTGAACGTGGCGGTGCGCTCCCTGCCGCCGCCGCCGACCGTGCCGAGTGCGCCCGAGCCCGAGACCGTCCACCCGCGCGGGACCGAGAGCGCGGCCTTCGCGTCCGGCAGGGCCTTGGGCGAGCGGGCGTGCGCGGTCACCGTGAACGCGCCGCCGGCGGTGACGCCGAACGAGCCGGTGGTCAGGGAGAACCCGGTGCCGGCCGGGAGTCCCCCGGCGGCCGGGGCGAGCGCGCCCTCGAGCATCGCCGCCGCGTCCCGGTTCCCCGGGGTGAACGGCACCCGGCTGTGCGCCTGGGTGAAGTAGTCGCAGCCGATCTCGCCCGGATCGGACGGCGCGTCCGGGAACCCGCCCCAGCCCTGGCTGACGTACACCCGCTGCGCCTCGCGCTCGACCTGCGCCCAGGTCTTCCCGCCGTTGCGGGCGGACGCGCGCCCGCCCCACACCCCGTACACGACCGCGCCGGGGTCGTCCGGCGTGAACGCGCTCGCGCACGCGGAGCCGGCCGGCCCGGACGCGCCGCCGCTGGTGAACAGCCGTCCGGGCGCCCAGGTGCGCATGCCCGGCAGCACCCGGGGATCGGCGGCGGCGAAGTACGCCTCGGACGCGAGCCGGGCCGCCTCCTGGTGGTTGCCGTGCTGGCCGGGCAGCGGCGCGGGCTCCATCGTGACGATCACCTTGGGCCGGGTCTCGCGGACCACCCGCACGACCTTCTCCAGGGACGCGGCGTGGTCCCAGACGTCCTGGGTCAGCGGCGTGCTGACGGTGTAGTAGAAGTCGACCTTGTCGAGGTAGTGGACGTCCCGGACGCCGGCCTTCCCCACCGCGCGCCGCTCCTCGTCCTCGCGGAGCAGGCCGAGGGGCGGTCCCTCCTCGGTGCCCGCCGCGTTCCCGCCGCCCTCGCCGCGGGTGACGGTGAGCACGCCGACCTTGGCGCCCGCGTCCTCGCCCCACTGGCCGAGGGTCGAGAGCGAGCCGGCCTCGTCGTCGGGGTGGGCGCCGACGAACAGCACGTCCAGCCGCCCGTCGCCGGTGTGCCGGGCGGCGGCCGGAGCGGGTGGCGGCGGGTCGGCCGCGCTTGGGGGCGCGGGAACGAGCCACGCGGCGAGCGCGGCGGCGATGACGGGTAGGGCGAGTCTCCTCATGAACGCTCCTGTGGTCGGTCCCTACTCCTTGATGGCCCCCGAGAGCATGCCCGCGATGAAGTGCCGTTGCAGGAAGAGGTAGACGGCCACGATGGGCGCCGCGATGATCAGCGCGCCGGCCATCAAAAGCGCGTAGTCGGTCTGGTGGCCGCCCTGGAAGAACGACAGCCCGAGCGGCGCGGTACGGACCCCGTCGTCGGCGTTGAGGATCACCAGCGGCAGCAGGAACTCGTTCCAGGTCCACATCGAGGTCAGCACGACCATGGTGAGGATCGCCGGGCGGCCCATCGGCACCAGCACCCGCCACAGCGTGGTCCAGCTCGACGCGCCGTCCATCCGGGCCGCCTCCAGCAGCGAGCGCGGCACGCCCCGGAAGTAGGCGCGCATCCAGAACGCGCCGAACGCCACCGACTGCGCGGTCTGCGGCAGGATCACCCCGGCGTAGGTGTTGTCCAGGCCCGCCGAGCGCAGGTCGAAGTAGAGCGGGACCACCACGGCCTCGGTCGGGATGGTCAGCCCGGCCAGGAACAGCAGGAACAGCGGGCCCGAGCCGCGGAAGCGCAGCGCGCCGAGCGCGTACCCGGCGGTGATCGACAGCAGCGTCCCGGCCACCACGGTGACGGTGCTGACGATCAGGCTGTTGCGCAGGTAGAGGGCGAAGTGGCCCTCGCGCCAGGCGTCCGCGAACACCCCCGGATCGGCGTCCGGGAGGCTCAGCGCCGTCGCCACCACCCCGATCATCGGGAACAGCGCGATCACCGCGAAGACGACCAGGATCGCGTGGTTCAGCCACCGCTCGCGCGCGGAGATCACGGCGCCTCCCCCGGCCGGCCCTCGGCGAGCCGCCCGACGGCCGCGGTGACGGCGAACACCAGCACCGCCAGGGTGACCCCGATCGCGCAGGCCAGCCCGACCTCGCCGGTGTTGAACGCCCGGTTGTAGACCTCGTAGGCGGGGACCTTGGTCGAGTCGCCGGGGCCGCCCTTGGTGGTGATGTAGACCAGATCGAAGTTGCGCAGCGCCGCGATCGTCGTCAGCGTCAGCGCGACCGCCAGCTCGCGCCGCAGGGCGGGCAGGGTGACGGCCAGGAACTCGCGCACCGGTCCGGCGCCGTCGATCCGCGCCGCCTCGAACAGCTCGCGGGGGATCTTCTGCACCCCGGCCAGGAACAGCACCATCGCCAGCCCGATCTCGACCCAGGTGCCGATCAGCCCGACCGCCGGGAGCGCGAAGGTGAAGTCGCCGAGCCAGCCGCGCGACCAGTCCGGCAGCCCGAGCCGGTGCAGCCCGCGCAGGACGGTGTTGACCGGGCCGTCCGCGGAGTAGACCCACTGCCAGGCGACCGCCACCGCGACCATCGCGACCACCTGCGGCA
This sequence comes from Actinomadura xylanilytica, assembly GCF_030283145.1. Taxonomy (GTDB): domain Bacteria; phylum Actinomycetota; class Actinomycetes; order Streptosporangiales; family Streptosporangiaceae; genus Spirillospora; species Spirillospora xylanilytica. Next base: position 181,693 of record NZ_JASNWE010000005.1, on the reverse strand, counting down.
GGAACAGCACCGTGCGGAAGACCGCCAGCCCGCGCACCCGGGTCCGGGAGATGATCGCGACCAGCACGAACGCGATCAGGCACGGGACGATCGCGTAGAAGACGGCCAGGATCAGCGCGTGCCCGAACGCGGCGCGCAGGGACGGGTCGGTCAGCGTCTCGGCGTAGTTGGACAGGCCCGCCCAGGTCCCCGCGCTCACCCCGTCCCAGTCGTACAGCGAGAACCAGACGCCGCGGACGAGCGGCCAGAGCAGGAACACGGCGTACACCAGCAGCGCGGGCAGCACGTACAGCCAGCCGATGGTGCGCGGCTCGCCGGGCGGGCGCGCGTGCGGGGGGCGGGCCCGCGGCGTGCGGAGGCTCACTTGCCCTTCAGGAATTCTTCGTAGTCGCGCTGCGCGGCCTCCAGCGCCTTCTCCGGGGTGGTCCTCCCCGCGATCAGCTCCTGGAGCGGGCCGCCGAGGGTGTCGGCGAGGCCGGGGGTCGCGTAGTCGATGTACGGGGTGATCCCGTCGCCCTTGCTGAGCTCCGCCCACGCCGCCGCGACGTCCTTGGTCAAGGCGCCCTCGGGCCGCTTGGACGGGGCGGCGAGCGCGGGCAGGTTGCCCGTCTCGACCGACACGTCCATGGCCTGCGGTGAGGTGATGTAGTCGATGTAGGCGGCGGCGACGTCGGGATGCCTGGACTTGGAGGTGATCGAGAACGGCAGCGACTCGCCGCCCATCGTCGTCGGCGGCGCGCCCGCCTGGGCGGGCGGCGGCGCCATGAAGCCGGCCTTGGCGCCCATCTTCTTCTGGAGGTCGGCGGCCCACCAGTTCCCGCCGATCATGAAGACGCCCTGGCCCTTGGCGAAGTCGACCGGGGTGTCGTCCCACTTCACGGCGTTGGCGTCCTTGTTGAAGTAGCCCCGCTCGGCCCAGTCCGCGAGGGTTCGCGCGGCCTGGACGTTCGGGCCGTCGGTCCACTTCCCGCCCGTGCCGAAGATCAGCGACCGCACCGGGTCCTTCCCGGCGAGCTGGTCCTGGATCACCCCGTAGGTCTGCATCGCCGGGAGCTTCTCCAGATTGCCGAACACGACGGGCAGCTCGCCCTTGCCCTTGGCGGCGGCGAGCGCGCGCTCGAACTCGGCCCACGTCCGCGGCGGCCCGATCCCGAGGCGGGCCAGCTTCTCGCGGTTGACGTAGATGCCGACGATCTCGCCGTTCAGCGACACACCGTACAGGTCGCCGGTGCCGATCGACCTGCCGTCGGGGCTGACGCTGTTGAGGTCGGTCAGGGCCTTGGGATAGCGCTTCCTCCACCCGTAGACCCGGTCGTAGGGGGTGAGGGGCAGCAGCATCCCGGCCTTCACGAACTGGCCCATCGACGCGTACCCCTGGTTGGCCTGCACGACGTCGGGCGGGTCGCCGCCCGACAGCGCGAGCCGCAGCGTCTTCTGGAGGTCGGAGAACGACCGGGCCACCCGGTGGATCCTCACGTTGGGGTACTTCGCCTGGAAGCCGGCGTTGAGCCGCTCGATCTGCGCGCGCTGCCCGCCCTGCACCTCCTGGTCCCAGACGGTGAGGGTCACCTGGCCCGCCTTGGCCACCTCGGTGCTCACCTCCGACGGCGCCCTGCCTCCGGGCCTGCCGCCGTCCGCCCCGGGCGCGCACGCCACGGCGCCCGCCACCAGGACCGAGGCCGCGAGCAGCCTCCCAACCGGCTTCAGCATCTCCTACGGCTCCTTCCGAAGGGTCGGCTCGGCCCGGACGACCGTGTCGTCCGGCGCGTCGGGGATGAACGGGACGACGAAGGCGTAGTCGGCGAGCACCGACTCGGGGACCTCGCCGGACTCGCCGAACGCGGCGATCTCGCCCCAGCACGGGGAGCCGAGCGAGCCGCTGCGGTGCCGCACCGACAGCCCCGCGCACAGGTTGGCGAACCGCAGCCGCTCGGCGAGCGGGAGGCCCGCCAGGGTCGCGAACACGAACCCGGCGCCGAACACGTCGCCCGCGCCGGTCGCGTCGAGCGCCTCGACCGGCAGCGCCGGGGTCTCGGCCCGCTCCCCGGTCGCCGAGTCGATCGCCACCGCGCCGTCGCCGCCGCGCTTGACCACCACGACCGGGACCCGCCGGGCGAGCGCCGCCGCGGCGTCCTCGGGGCTGCCGGTCCGGGTGTAGGCCATCGCCTCGGCCGCGTTCGGCAGGAACACGTCCACGTGCTCCAGCCGGTCGAGCACGTCCGCCGACCAGGCCCCGGTCGGGTCCCAGCCGAGGTCGGCGAAGACCAGCGCGCCCGCGGCGCGCATCCCGGCCGCCCACGGCGGGACGGGCCGGTCGATGTCGACGAAGCAGGCCCGCGCCGCGGGCGGCGGCCCGTCCAGCAGGTCGCCGGCGGGGTGCGGGACGGGCCGCGCGAAGGTGACCATGCTGCGGTCGGCGGCGTAGGCCAGCGACACCGTCACCGGCGTGGACCAGCCAGGCAGCCGCCGGGACCGGCCGAGGTCGACGCCCTCCTGCTCGGCGAGGGTCCGCCACAGGTAGGAGCCGAACAGGTCGTCCCCGAACGGGGCCGCCAGCCCGACCCGCAGGCCGAGCCGGCTCATCGCGACCGCGATGTTGGCGACGCCGCCGGGCGCCGAGCCGAGGCCGTCGGTGACGACCTCGGTGCCGGGCGGCGGCAGGCCCGCCAGCCCGGTGAAGATCATGTCCATGAACACCGAACCGCTCAGGAACACGTCCAGGCCGCGCGCGGGAGCGCCGCCGTGCAGCAGCTCCCCCGCGGGCTCCCGTCCGGCGCACGGGTCGGCGAGCGAGGGTTCGGGCGGGCGGCCGGGGGCACCGGTCGGGGCCGCGGACGGCAGCGGGGGTGAGAACGGGGGCGGGAGCGGGGGTGGGGGGTAGGGATGCTCGACGTGGGTCTCGGTCACGGTCACGGCGCCTCCACACCGAGGCGGACATCGACGCCGGGAGCCTTTCCGGCGGTGCCGCCGGTCACACCTCCCGTACCGTCCTGTGATCAGATCTTGTCCGAATCCCCCGCCGTGGACGACCGAAGGCCCCGCGGACCGCCGCGGGGCCGCCGGCCGGGGTGTTACCGGTGTGACGGGACGTACATCCGCACGTCGTCCACCTGCGCCTTGCCCTCGTAGAAGTTCATGTGCGGGTCGCCGATGACGAACCGGTCGGGATAGGCCGATCCGGCGGGCCACACGTCACGGTCGGTGACCGTCCCGCCCGGTCCCTGCCACGTCCACTCGCCGTTGAACCGGCCGTCGTACTCGCCCGGCGTCTGGTTGTAGTGCCAGATCGGCTCGCCGTCCTGGACGAACGCGCGGGTGTAGCGGAAGGTGGCGCGGCCGGTGTGCGCGAAGACGCCCGACATCTCCATCGTGTAGGCGCCGCCCCGCCGCTCGACGGCGAACCGGTAGCTCTCCTCCGGGAGCAGCTCGGGCTTCAGGTCAACCTGGGACACGATCGCGCCGGCCTTGGCGAGGCCGCACTCGCTCGGCATGAGGTACTCGGTGCCGGGCATCGTCGGGTAGCGGCGGTCGTCGGTCATGAAGATCGCGTTGACGCCGTTGCCGGTTCCGGCGGAGTACTGCTCGTACTGCTTGGTCGCGGGGTTGCAGTAGCGAAGCCCCGAGCCCGTGTACTTGTAGCGGTTGTAGGAGTCCATGGCGACCTTGCGGTGCCCGTGGATGAAGACGTTGTTGTGCGGCGCGGGCCGCTCGTAGTCCATGATCCCCAGGTAGTAGAACCCGTTGGAGTCGGTGCGGACGTCGGCCCAGGCGCACTCGGGCCGGGAGAAGTCGCCGCCCGAGGCCCACGGGAAGTTGGTCTTGCAGCCCTCCGGCGAGTACCCGTTGACCCGCCCGTCGGGGTAGTCCCACGAGCCGTTGCGCTGCCCCCCGAAGTCGAGGCCGCGCAGGGTCATCTCCACCCGGTACTCGGCGGGCAGCGCCCTGGTCGAGCGGATGACCACCCCGCCCTGGTGGCCGGGCTCGTCCATCTGCGCGACGCCCCTGCGCGAGGTGAGCGTGGGCGCCCCGTCCGGGCGGCCGTCGCCGTCGGTGTCGCGGGCCGCGAGCTCGGCCGTGAGCCAGCCGCCGTCCCCGAACGGGAACGACTTGCGGTAGGTGCTCATCTTCGCGAGCTGCTGCTTGAACGCCGGGCCGCCGACGGTCTCGAAGTAGGCCCCGTCGTTGTCGTACATATCGACGTCGTAGAGGCTGCCCGGCCCGTCGCCGTCGCTGAACCAGGGGGCCTTCCGGTCGTCCAGCGGCCGGTCGAACGACTCGGCGTTCACCAGCCGCCAGCCGCCCGCACCGCCCGCGCCGCCGGCACCGTCCGCCCGCGCCGGTGCGGCGCCCAGGGCCACCGGCAGCACCAGGGGCAGCGCCAACGCCACGGCGCCCCTCACGATCCTTCTCATCCCGCCGCCTTCCTCACCGCGCTTCCGTCGCACGGACCTCAGCCGACCTGCGACGACCGTAGATCCGCGCGGCGGCGCCCGCCACGGCAAACATCGCCAAAGTGGTATTGACCAGTCGCCGAACCGGACATACAGTGACCGGACGCACTATCGGCGCTCCAGGAGGTGACAGGCGTGCTATCCAGTGGTGAACCGGCCAACGGGAGCACCAAACGGCAGGTCGTGCGGCGCGAGCTGCTCGCCATGCTGGACGAGCTGGGCGTCGGCGACGCCCTGTCCTCCGAGCGCCGGCTGGCCGAGGAGCTCGGCGTCTCCCGCCCGACGCTGCGCGCGGCGATCGACGGGCTGGTCAACGACGGCCTGCTCGAACGGCGCCACGGGAGCGGCACCTACGTGGCCGAGCCCAGGATCGCGGTGCCGCTGACCATGACCTCCTTCACCGAGGACATGCGGCGGCGCGGGATGCGCCCGGACGGCCGCGTCCTGTCGTTCCGGACCGAGACCGCGGGGGCCCGGATCGGCAGGAGGCTGGCCCTCTCCCCCGTCGAAGAGGTATTTACCATTCGGCGACTCCGGCTCGCCGACGGCGCCACCATGGCGATCGAGACGCTCTACCTGCCGCGCCGCCTCCTGCCGGACCTGCGCCGGCAGGACCTGGAGGGCCGGTCGTTCTACGACCTGCTCCGCTCCGGCGGCGTGGAGATCGCCTCGGGCACCGAGACGATCGAGCCGAGCGTCACCACCGCCGAGGAGGCCGCCGAGCTCGGCGTGCCGGTGCACTCGCCGGTGTTCCTCTTCGAACGGGTGACGCGGGACGAGGAGGGCGGCCCGCTGGAGTACGTCAGGTCCCTCTACCGGGGGGACCGCTACCGGCTCCAGCTCGACCTGCGCCCGCCGCCGCACTGACGGCGCCGGACTCCACCACGACCGCCGGAACACCACCGGGACCCACCGGAACACCATCAGTACCACCGGAACATCAGAACGCCGCGACCCGACCGTCAGGATCCATCCGCGCTGACGGGGGCGACAGCGCAAATCTCCAACCCCCTTTAGTGAGGTGCACCATGGACTTCGTCAAAGACGTCCTCACCTTCCTGGCCGACAACGTGTTCGGCCAGGTGCCCATCCTGATCGGGCTGATCACGCTCGCCGGGCTGCTGCTCCAGCGCAAACGCTTCGAGGACACCCTCGCCGGGGCGCTGCGCGCCACCATCGGGGTGGTGATCCTTTTCATCGGCGTGGAGATCTTCACCGGCGGGCTGACCAGCTTCCAGACCGTGCTGGCCAGCGCGATGAACTCCACACCGCCGAAGGCCGACCACTCGCTCAACGACTTCCTGGGCTCGCAGGGCGGCACGATCGCGCTGGTCATCACCGTGGCGTTCCTGCTGCACGTGGCGATCGTCCGGCTGTTCCCGGCCGCCCGCTACCTGTACCTGACCGGGCACCTGATGTTCTGGGTCAGCACGGTCACGGTCGCCTCGCTGGTCACCATCGCGCCGGACGCCGACCAGCTCACGCTGGTGCTGTGCGGCGCCGGGTTCGTGGCCGCGTACTGGACCGTCCAGCCGCTCTGGATGCGCCCGCTGATGCGCAAGGTGATGCCCGACGACCGGTTCGGCTTCGCACACACCAGCTCGCTGACCGCCCTGCTCACCGGCTACGCGGCCAAGCCGCTCGGCAGCCGCGACAAGCACGACACCGAGAAGCTCAAGCTGCCCCGCCAGCTCTCGTTCTTCAAGGACGTCAACGTCAGCACCGCGCTGATCATCTCGGTGATCATGCTGGTGGCGGTCGCCTTCGCCGACCACGGGGTGGTGACCAAGGCCGCCGCCGAGCTCGACCCCAAGCTGTCCCCGTGGGTGTGGGCGCTGCTGGTCGGCCTGCGGTTCGCCGGCGGCATCGCGATCCTGATGTTCGGCGTGCGGATGTTCCTCGGCGAGATCGTCCCGGCGTTCAAGGGCTTCAGCGACCGGGTGATCCCCGGCACCCGCCCGGCGCTGGACGCGCCGACGATCTTCCCGGTGGCGCCGACCTCGGTGATGGTCGGCTTCGTGACCTCGACCGGGGTGTTCCTGGTCTGCCTGGGGGTGTTCGCGGGGGCCGGCTGGTTCACCCTCGCCCCGCCCATGATCATGCTGTTCTTCGTGGGCGGCGCGGCCGGGGTGTTCGGCAACGTGGTCGCGGGCTGGCGCGGCGCGGTGCTCGGCGGCGTGATCAGCGGCCTGGTCCTGGCGATCGGGCAGGCCGTCACCTGGGGCCTGTTCGAGAAGACCGCGCCGGAGCTGTCGGCCCTCGCCGACCCCGACTGGTACGCGATCGCCTGGCTGCTCAAGGCCACCGACCCGGTCATCGGCGGCGCGTCGGTGTGGGCCATCCCGGTCGTCGCGCTGGCCGCCACGGCCGCGACCCTGCTGATCCTCGGCCGCCGCGAGAGCCGCGCCGCGGCAGAGGCGGAGGTGGCGGCGGAGACCGCCGAGTCCGGGAACAAGACCTCCCTGGACAAGGGCTGACAACGAGAGACGAGAGGGGTACTGAGATGGCACTCGACCGGCAACTGGAGGTCCTCGCCGTCTGCGGCCTGGGCATGGGCACCAGCCTCATCCTGAGGATGACCGCCGAGGACGCGCTGCGCGCCCTCGGCGTGGAGGCCCGGGTGGAGAACACCGACGTGTCCGCTGCGCGCGGGATGAGCCCCGACGTGATCATCGGGCAGGGCATGCACACCAGCGAGATCGCCGAGCTGGCCCCCGTCGTGATCACCATCAGCGACTTCCTCGACAAGGAGGGCCTGGAGGCGCAGCTGCGCGAGCGGCTGACCGAGAAGGGCTGGCTGGCGTGACGGTGCTGACCGCGACCGACGGCGCGACCCCGGCGGACTGGCGCGAAGCGGTCCGGCGGGCGGCGCGGGGCCTGGTCGAGGCGGGCGCGGCGGGCGAGGGCTACCCGGACGCCTGCGTCCGGGTGGTGGAGGAGAACGGCCCGTACATCGTGCTGGCCAAGGGCCTCGCGCTCGTGCACGCCCGCCCTGAGGAGGGCGGGCTGGCGGTCGGCGTCGGCGTGACCCGGCTGGCGGCGCCGGTCGAGTTCGGCCACCCCGACAACGACCCCGTCGACCTGCTCCTGGCCTTCTGCACGCCCGACCCCGACTCCCACGTCGGGACCCTGTCGACGCTGGCCCGCGCTCTGTCGGCCGGGCTCGCGGACCGGCTCCGCGGCGCCTCGGACGAGGACGCGCTGACCCGCGCCCTCGAGGAGGCGCTGCGCGATGCCTGACTCCCCCCGGCCCCGCCTCCCCGACCAGGTGCGGACTCTGCTCGACGACTTCGACGCGCACGGCGCGGACGCCGCCCGCACCGCCGCGCTCCTGCTGCTGGAGGCGATCGAGGCCGACGGCATCGTGCACGTCGCCGGGGCGGGGCACTCGCTGGCGATGGTGTGCGAGACGTTCTACCGGGCCGGGGGCCTCGCCCCGGTCCGGCCGATCTGGGATCCGCGCGTCTTCCCCCTCGACGACGCCGTGCGCAGCACCCGCGCCGAGCGCCAGGACGGGGTCGGGCGCGCGGTCGCCGAGGCCGCCGCGCCCGCCCCGCCCGATGTGGCGGTGGTGTTCTCCACCAGCGGGCGCAACCCGTACCCGGTCGAGATCGCGCAGGAGTGCGCGGCCCGGAACGTGCCGGTGATCGCGGTGACCTCGGTGCCGGCCTCGCGGGCCGCCTCCGCGCGCACCGAGACCAGCCTCGCCGACCACGCCGGGGTGGTGCTCGACACCCGCGTCCCCCCGGGCGACGTCGTGCACCCGGGCGGGGCGCCGCGCACGGCGGCGGTGTCGACGATCCTGGCCGCGTACGCGTGGTCGCGGGTGCTGGCCGACCTCGACGACCTCGCCTCCGCGCGCGGCACCGAGCTGCCCCGCTGGACCAGCGCGAACGTGCCCGGCGGCGACGCGGTCAACCAGGAGCTCCTGGCCCGCTACCGGCACCGCGTCCCGGAGCTGTCGGCCGGGACCTGAGCGGCGCCGCCGCCCGTGCGGAACGGCGGTCCATGCGTGGCGGTGTCCCCCCGGGCGGGGGGACACCGCCACGTCCGCGCCGGGCCCGGTGCGCGCCTCGCGGTGCACACCGGGCCCGCGGCGCGGGGCGTCAGACCGCGCGGCCCCGCAGCTCGCGGTAGCGGCGCACCAGCGCGGCGGTGGACGGGTCCGGAGCCGACGCGGGGGGCTCGGCGCCGGTCAGCGCGGGCGTGAGGTCGCCTGCCATCACCTTGCCGAGCTCGACGCCCCACTGGTCGAAGGAGTCGATCCCCCAGATCGCGCCCTCGACGAACACGATGTGCTCGTACAGCGCGACGAGCTGCCCCAGGGTGGACGGGGTGAGCCTCGGCACCAGGATCGTGCCGGTCGGCCGGTTGCCCGGCATCACCTTGTGCGGCACGACCGCGGCGGGCGCGCCCTCGGCGGCGATCTCGTCGGCGGTCTTGCCGAACGCCAGCGCCGAGGTCTGGGCGAACAGGTTGGCGGCCAGCAGGTCGTGCATGCCCGGACCGCCGGCCGAGGCGTCCTCGAACGGCTCGGCGAAGCCGATGAAGTCGGCGGGGACCAGCCGGGTGCCCTGGTGCAGGAGCTGGTAGAAGGCGTGCTGCCCGTTGGTGCCCGGCTCGCCCCAGAAGATCTCGCCGGTCTGCGCCACGACCGGCGCCCCGTCGGCCCGCACCGACTTGCCGTTGGACTCCATCGTGAGCTGCTGGAGGTAGGCGGGGAACCGCGCCAGCCGCTGCGCGTACGGCAGGACGGCGCGGGTCTGCGCGCCGAAGAAGTCGGTGTACCAGACGCCCAGCATCCCCATCAGCACCGGCATGTTGGCCTCGAACGGCGCGGTGCGGAAGTGCTCGTCGACGGTGTGGAACCCGGCGAGCATCTCGCGGAACCGGCCCGCGCCGATGGCCAGCATCAGCGACAGCCCGATCGCGCCGTCGAAGGAGTAGCGCCCGCCCACCCAGTCCCAGAACCCGAACATGTTGCCGGTGTCGATGCCGAACCCGGCGACCCGCTCGGCGTTGGTCGACACCGCCACGAAGTGCCGCGAGACCGCCTTGTCGTCGCCGAGGCGGTCGACCAGCCACTGCCGGGCGACCTTGGCGTTGGTCAGCGTCTCCAGCGTCCCGAACGTCTTGGAGCTGATGACGAACAGGGTCTCCTCGGGGTCGAGCGCGGCCAGCGTGCCGGTGATGTCGGCCGGGTCGACGTTGGAGACGAAGCGGCAGGAGATCCCGGCGTCGGCGTAGTCGCGCAGCGCCTCGTAGGCCATCGCCGGGCCGAGGTCGGAGCCGCCGATGCCGATGTTGACGACCGTCCGGATGGGCCGGCCGGTGAAGCCGGTCCACTCGCCCGAGCGGACCCGCCCGGCGAACGCCTCCATCCGGTCGAGCACCGCGTGCACGTCGGCGGCGACGTCCTGCCCGTCCACGGTCAGCGCGGCGCCGCGCGGCAGCCGCAGCGCGGTGTGCAGGACGGCCCGGTCCTCGCTGGCGTTAATGTGCTCGCCGCCGAACATCGCCTCGATCCGCCCGCGCAGCCCGGCGCGCTCGGCCAGCGCCACCAGCAGCCCGAGCGTCTCGCCGGTGACCCGGTGCTTGGAGTAGTCGAGGAAGAGGTCCCCCGCGGTCACCGTCATCCGCGCGGCCCGCTCCGGGTCGTCCGCGAACAGCTCCCGCAGGTGCCGTCCGGACAGCGCCTGCTGGTGGTCGGCCAGCGCCGACCACTCGGGCGCCTCGGTGATATCAGCCATCTGCCCCTCATCCCCTCGCGTGCCTGACCGGCGCGGGCGGCTCCCGGCTCCCCCGGCGCGCCGCCGCCGGCCCACGGAGATCATAGGTCGGCGGGCGTCCGCGGGACCAAGCGTCCCGCGATCCGGGACGGCCGGTCAGCGGTCCGGCGGCCCGGTGGACCCGCGGACGACCAGCTCGGGCGGCGGATCGTCGACCACCTCGTGCGGGGCGGGCTCGCCGCCGAGCTGGCGGAGCAGCGCGGCGGCCGAGCGGCGGCCGAGCTCGCGCAGCGGCATCCGGACCACGGTGAGCGGCGGGGTCAGGTGCGGGGCGAAGAACACGTCGTGGACGGCGACGACCGACACGTCCCCGGGGACCCGCAGGCCCCGCTCGCGCGCGGAGCTCATCGCGCCGACGGCGGCGAGCACGTTGCTGACCACCACGCCGGTCGCGGCGCCCGGCTCCAGCCGGTCCATCGCGCGCTGCCCGTCGGCGGTGGTGTGCCCGCCGCGCAGCTGGGGGCCCTCGGGCAGGCCGGCCTCCTCCAGCGCCCGCCGCCAGCCCCGGGTCCGCGCGGCCGAGCGGCCCCGCGGCATGCCCAGGTGCAGGTGCGCGACGCGGGTGTGCCCGAGCCCGGTCAGGTGGCGGGTGGCCAGGTAGGTCGCGGCCTCGTCGTCGAGCCCGACGCTGCCGACCTCGCCGCGGGTGCGGTCGTTGACCAGCAGCAGCGGCAGCCGGGTCGACACGACCTTGGCGACGGTCGCGTCCGACCCGCCGGGGCCGCGCTGGAGCAGCAGCCCGTCGATCCGGTTGCCGCGCACCAGCTTCTCGAACGCCCGGCCGGTGCGGGCCAGCTCGTCGGCGTCGGCCAGGAGCAGCGCGTACCCGGCGGCGCTCGCCTCGGCCTGCGCCCCGGCGAGGATCTCGCTGTAGACCGGGTTGCTGGTGTCGTGCACCGCCATCCCGAGGATGCCGACCGCGGAGCTGCGCAGCGCGCGGGCCACCTCGTTCGGGGTGTACCGCAGCTCCTCGGCGACGGCGAGCACCCGGAGCCGGGTCTCCTCGCGGATGCGCAGGGCCGCGTCGCCGCGCAGCAGCCGGGACACCACCGCGGGGCTCACCCCGGCGGCCCTGGCCACGTCGCTGATCTTCGCGCGGCCGGCGGCGGGCGGCGGCGGGTCGTCGGTGGGTTGACAGCGCTCGGGCATGCCTGCGAGCGTACGGCATCGGTAAAACGATTTACCGACCTACTACCCCATCTGCCTGCGAGGAGGGTCGATCATGGAGTCGGCTATGCGGGACGCACCCCGTCCCGGCGGCCCGGTGACCACGCTGCACGGGATGGCCTGGGACCACCAGCGCGGGATCGGGTGCCTGCGGGCGGTGTCGGCCGCCTACACCGCCACCCGCCCGGACCTGAGCATCACCTGGGACTCGCGCTCGCTGCGCGAGTTCGAGGACGTGCCGGTGGCCGAGCTGGCCGCCCGCTACGACCTGGTGGCGATGGACCACCCCTACGTCGGGCAGGCGCACGCCACGTCCGCCCTGGTACCGCTCGGCGAGATCCTGCCCGCGGCGGTGCTGGAGGCGCAGCGCACGGCGTCGGTCGGCCCGAGCCACGCCAGCTACACCTGGGGCGGCGGCCAGTGGGCGGTGGCCATGGACGCGGCGGCCCAGGTGTCGGCGTACCGGCCCGACCTGCTGGCGGCCCTGGGCTGGGACGCCCCGCCCCGGTCGTGGGACGGGGTGATCGAGCTGATGGAGGCGATGCCGGCCGGACGGGCGGTGCTCCCCGCCAACCCGACGCATCTGCTGTGCGCCCTGCTCACGCTCTGCTCGCAGGAGGCGGGCGGCCGGTCCGGCTGGCTCGGCCCGGAGGGGTTCGACCCCGAGGTCGCCGTCCCGGCGTCCGAACGGCTGCTGCGGCTGCTGGCCCTCGCCGGCCCGTCCTCCCTGGAGCTGGACCCGATCGGCGTGCTCGACCGGATGAGCGGCGGCGACGACGTCGCCTACGCGCCGATCGTGTTCGGGTACGTCAACTACGCGCGGCCCGAGGCCGGGCGGCGCGGCGTGCGCTTCGCCGGAATCCCGTCGCCGGACGGCGGGCCCGCCGGGTCGCTGCTCGGCGGCGTCGGCCTCGCGGTGTCGGCGCGGAGCCGGGAGCCGGAGGCCGCCGCCCGCTTCCTGGAGCACGTGGTCGGCTCCGCCTGCCAGCGCGGGGAGTACGTCCGCTCGGGCGGGCAGCCCGGCAACCGCGACGCGTGGACCGACCCCGCCGTGGACGCCGCGAACGGCGGCTTCTTCTCCGGCACGCTCGCCACCCTCGACCGCGCGTTCGTCCGGCCGCGCGACCCGGTGTACCCGCTCGTCCACAAGCGGGTCGGCGACGAACTGCACCGGCTGGCCGGCGCGGGCGCGGGCGCGGCGGAGCTGGCCGCCCGCGCGAGCGAGGTGTGCGCGGCGACGTACGCGGAGCACGGCCGGTGAACCCGCTGGCCGACCTGGTCGCCGCCGCGCACCGCCGGTACGCCGCGCACCCGGCGGTGCTGGCCGGCGGCGGACCGGCGGGCGCCGGGACGACCGGTGCCGGGACGGCCGATTTCGCCGAGCTGGGCGCGCGGGCCCGCGCGGCGGCGGGGGCGCTGGCGCGGCTCGGGCTGCGGCCGGGCGACCGGGTGCTGATCGCGCTGGACAACCGCGCCGAGACGCTGCCGCTGGAGCACGGGATCTGGCTCGGCGGCCTCGTCCGGGTCGCGGTCGGCACCCGGCTGCACCCGGAGGAGATCGGCGCGATCGCGGCCGACTGCGCGCCCGGCGCGCTCGTCTGCGAGTCCCGGATCGCCGGGGCGCTGGCCGGGCTCCCGGCGGGCTGTCGCGTGATCACGCCGGACGCGGGCCTCGGCGCCCTGTTCACCGGCCCTCCCGGCGGGCCGGGCGAGGGGCCGGCGGACGGCCTGGCCGCACTGATGTACACCTCGGGGAGCACCGGCCGCCCGAAGGGCGCGCGGGTGACCGGCGCCGCGTGGGCGGCGATGCTGGAGGCGATGTGGGCGGCGCTGCCGCCGATCGGCCCCGGCGACGTGGTACTGCACACCGCGCCGATGAGCCACTTCGGCGGCTCGGTCGGGTCGGCGTACACGCTGGCCGGGGCGGCGGCGCTGCCGCTGGCCCGGTTCGACGCGGGCGCGGTGCTCGAGGCGGCCGAGCGGCACGCGGTCACGGCGATGCCGATGGTGCCGACCATGCTGGAGCGGCTCACCGCCGCCGCGGTGGAGCGGGGCGCGCGCCCCGCCGCGCTGCGCGCGATCGTCTACGGCGCCGCGCCGATCTCGGTGCCGGCGCTGCTGCGCGCCCGGGACGCGTTCGGCGACGTGCTGCACCAGTTCTACGGGCTGAGCGAGGCGCTGGCGCCGCTGACCGTGCTCGCGCCCGGCGACCACGCCTCCGGCGACGCCGCGCGGCTGGCGTCGGCGGGCCGTCCGGTCGCGTCGGTGCGGCTCTCGGTCCTGGACGGGGACGGCGCGCCGCTGCCCGCCGGGGAGACCGGCGAGCTCGCGGTGAGCGGACCGCAGATCATGCCGGGCTACTGGAACGACGAGGCCGCGTCGGCGGCGGCGCTCACCGGCGGCGTGTTCCGGACCGGCGACCTCGGCTTCGTCGACGCGGGCGGCTACCTGCACCTGGCCGGGCGGCGCAGCGAGGTGATCGTCACCGGCGGCTACACCGTGCACCCCGGCGAGGTGGAGCGGGCGATCGCCGCGCTGGACGGCGTGGCGGAGGTCGCGGTGCTCGGCGTCCCCGACGCGACGTGGGGCGAGACGGTCGCCGCGGCGGTAGTGCCGCGGCCCGGCGCCGCGGTGACCGAGGACGACGTGCTGCGCGCCTGCGCGGCGCGGCTGGCCGGATACAAGAAGCCCCGGCGGATCGTCTTCGCGGACGAGCTGCCGCAGAACAGCACGGGCAAGGTCGCCAGGCGCCTTCTGCGCGCCTGGTTCTGAGATTTCGACACCACGCAGATTCCGGAAACACGCACAGGAGGAGATCACGTGCCCATGGCACTGGAGGGTGTCCGCATCCTCGACTTCACGCAGATGATGCTCGGCCCGTACGGGACCCAGCTGCTGGCCGACCTCGGCGCCGATGTGATCAAGGTCGAGCGGCTGGACGGCGAGTGGGAGCGGGGCCTGAACCTTCAGGGCGGGCTGGTCGGCGGCGACTCGGCGGCCTTCCTGGCGATGAACCGCAACAAGCGGTCGGTGGCGATGGACCTGCGCTCGCCGGACGTGCGCGCGGCGCTGCTGGAGCTGGCCGCGACCTGCGACGTGGTGGTGGAGAACTTCCGCCCCGGCGTGCTCGCCAAGCGCGGCCTCGGCTACGACGACTTCCGCGCGGTGAAGCCCGACATCATCTACTGCTCGGGCTCGGGCTGGGGGCAGGACACCCGCTACGCGCGGGAGGGCCGGCCGGGGCAGGACCTGCTGATCCAGGCGATGTCGGGGCTGGCGGCCAACGGCGGCCGGGCCGGCGACCCGCCCACCCCGGCGGGCACCGCGGTGGTGGACGCCGCGACGGCGCTGACGCTGTCGAACGGGATCCTCGCCGCGCTGGTGGCGCGGGAGCGGCACGGCGTCGGGCAGCGGGTCGAGGTCGACCTGTACTCGACCGCGATCGCGCTCCAGTGCCAGGAGATCTCCTCGATGGTCAACCAGGACCGCGAGTTCTCCCGGTCGGCCGAGGGCGTCGGGCAGGCGTGGCTGGACGCGCCGTTCGGCATCTACCGCGCGTCCGACGGGTGGCTAGCGGTGGCGATGGCGCCGCTGGAGGTGGTGGGCCCGCTGTTCGGCGCCCCCGAGGTCGCGGAGCTGGACGCCTTCGCCGACCGCGACGAGGCCAAGCGGCTGCTCGAGCTGCGCAGCGCGCAGCGGACCACCCGGGAGTGGCTCGACACGCTGCTCCCGGCGGGCGTGTGGTGCGCGCGGGTGCGCGACACCAAGGAGGCCGTGGACGAGCTGCGCGCCGACGGGTCGGACCTGATCGTGCGGGCCCGGCACGCGGTGGCGGGCGAGATCGAGCTGATCGGCTGCCCGATCCGGATGTCGGAGACCCCGTGGCGGATGCGGTACGCGCCGCCGGCGATCGGCGAGCACACCGGCGAGGTCCTCGGCGAGCTGCTGCCGGACGAGCGGATCGCGGCGCTGCGCGCGGACGGCGTGATCGCGTGAGCGGCGCGGAGACGCGGATCCACGAGCACCTCGCCGAGACCCGCGGGAACGGCGTCGCGGTGCTCCGGGTGGACCGCGAGGCCGCGCTCGGCGCGCTGTCGCGGGGCATGGTCGAGGCGCTCGGCGGCTATCTCACCCGGCTGCGGTCCGACGAGGACGTGCGGGTGCTGGTGCTCACCGGCACCGGCCGGGGCTTCATCGCCGGGGCCGACCTCAACGAGTACTCCGGCGTGGGCCGGACCGCGTTCGACGACTACCAGAAGCTGTCGCGGAGCGTGTTCGACCAGCTCGCGGCGCTGCCGCAGCCGACGGTCGCGGCGGTGAACGGGTACGCGCTCGGCGGCGGCTTCGAGGTGGCGCTGTGCTGCGACCTGATCGTGGCCTCCACCGCGGCGCGGTTCGGGCTGCCGGAGATCTCGCTCGGGCTGCTGCCCGGCGGGGGCGGCACCGTCCGGCTGACCCGGGCGGTGGGCGCGCGGGTGGCCAAGGAGCTGGTGCTGACGGGCCGCCGGATCAAGGCGCCGGAGGCGCGCGACCTGCGCCTGGTCACCGCCGTGGTGGAGGCGGACGAGCTGCTCCCCCGCGCGCTCGAGCTGGCCGGGACCATCGCGCGGCAGGCGCCGCTGGCGGCGCGGGAGGCCAAGCGGCTGGTCGACGACGGGCTGGAGACCGGGCAGGCCGCCGCGCTCACCCGCGAGCAGCAGGTGCTGTCGTGGCTGTACACGACGGCGGACGCGCAGGAAGGAGTCGCCGCGTTCCTGGAGAAGCGCGAAGCCGTCTTCCATGGTCGCTGACATGAACACCGCCGGCATCGTCCCGGGCGGGGACCCGCCCGGGACGCCGATCTCGTCCTGGCAACGAGCACATCGAGGTCCGGCTGACCTGTCCGCGCGGTTGACGGCCCGGGGGAGCTGAGGGGCCCGCGGGGTCGGCATAGGATCGGCCCGCGCCGGACCGGCGGCGCGCGAGGGCGGGTCGACGGCCCGGGAGCGGACGGGAGCGACGGTGGAAGAGCGGCATTTCTGGGTGGGCACCTATACCGGCGCGATGGGCGGCGGGCAGGGCGTCTACCGGTTGCGGCGCGGGCCGGACGGGGCGCTGGAGCGGCCCGAGCCCGCGGCCGTGACCACCTCCCCGTCCTATCTGGCCGTCCATCCGGGCGGCGGGGTGCTGTACGCGGTCAACGAGCGGGCCGAGGGCGCCGTCGTGGCGTACGCGGTCGACGGCGGCCGGGGGCTGCGGGAGATCGGTGTGCGTCCGGTGCCCGCCGGGCCGTGCCACCTGACCGTCACTCCCGGCGGCGGCCTCCTGCTGGCCGCCAGCTACGACGCGGGGGCGGTGAGCGCCGTGCGGCTCGGGCCGGACGGCGCGTTCACCGGCGACCCGTCGGTGTACCAGGGGCACGGCCGCGGGCCGCGGGCCGACCGGCAGGAGGGCCCGCACGCGCACGCGACCGCGGTCGCGCCGGACGGCACCGTGCTGGCGGCCGATCTCGGCGCCGACGTCGTCCGCGCCTACCGGATCGCGGCGGACGGCGGCGCGCTGGAGCCGGTCTCGGAGATCCGGCTGCCCGCCGGGTGCGGGCCGCGGCACCTGGTCGTCCATCCGGGCGGGCCGGTGCACGTGCTGACCGAGCTGGCCGGCACCGTGATCACGCTGCGGCCCGGGAGCGGCCACGCCGACCTGCGGATCACCGCGGAGGCGCCCGCGACGGCCGGGCCGGTCCCGGCGGGCTCACAGAGCGCGGCGATCAAGCTCGGCGCGGACGGCCGCCACCTCTACACGTCCATGCGCGGCGCCGACGTGGTCACCACGCACCGGATCCTTCCCGGCGGGGCCGGGACCGAGCCGGTCGACGACGTCCCGTCCGGCGGGGAGTGGCCGCGCGACCTGCACGTGGACGGCGAGTGGCTGCACGTCGCCAACCAGTATTCGGGGTTGGTGGCCGCGTTCCGGATCGGCGCGGACGGCGTGCCGGTGCCGGCCGGGCCCCCGGTGGAGGTGCCGTCCCCGGCCTGCATCGTGCCCGCCTAGACCCGATTGCGGCCTGTATCGACTGTGTTTTCCGGTCCGTCCGGATGGGCACGCCCCAGAGGGAGGACGGGCGGACCGCGGGACGGGCGCCACGGACACCAGGGGGGCTGCCGGGCCATGACCATCGCGACGACCAATCCGGCGACCGGCGAGGTGGAGCGGACCTTCGAGGCGCTGTCCGGCGCGGAGCTCGACCGGCGAATCGAGCTCGCGGGGCACACCTTCAACGGCTACCGCCTCACCCCCCTGGAGACCCGGGCCGGCTGGATGCACGCGGCGGCCGACCGGCTGGCCCGCGAGACCGAGCGGGTCGCGATCCTGATGACCACCGAGATGGGCAAGACGCTGGTGTCGGCGCGGGCCGAGGCGCGCAAGTGCGCCAAGGCGATGCGGTTCTACGCCGACCACGCCGCGGAGTTCCTGGCCGACCGGCCCGCCGACGCCGCCGCCGTGGGCGCGCGGGACGCCTACGTCTCCTTCCGCCCGCTCGGCCCGGTGCTGGCCGTCATGCCGTGGAACTTCCCGCTCTGGCAGGTGGTCAGGTTCGCCGCCCCGGCGCTGATGGCCGGGAACGTCGGGCTGCTCAAGCACGCCTCGAACGTGCCGCAGACCGCCCTGTACCTGGAGGAGCTGTTCCTGCGCGCCGGATTCCCCGAGGGCGCCTTCCAGACCCTGCTGATCGGCTCGGCGCAGGTCGAGCGGGTGCTGCGCGACCCCCGGGTGCGGGCCGCGACGCTCACCGGCGGCGAGCCGGCCGGCCGCTCGGTCGCGGCGATCGCCGGGGACGAGATCAAGCCGACCGTGCTGGAGCTCGGCGGCAGCGACCCGTTCGTGGTGATGCCCTCGGCCGACGTCGAGCGGGCCGCCCAGGCGGCGGCGGCCTCGCGCTGCCTCAACAACGGGCAGAGCTGCATCTCGGCCAAGCGCTTCATCGTCGACATCGGCGTGGCCGACACCTTCGAGCGGCGCTTCGTGGAGCAGATGCGGGCCCTGCGGGTCGGCGACCCGATGGAGGAGTCCACCGACGTCGGCCCGCTGGCGAGCGAGCGGGGCCGGGCGGGCATCGAGGAGCTGGTGGACGACGCCGTCCGGCGCGGCGCGCGGGTGCTGTGCGGCGGCGAGCGCCCGCCCGGCCCCGGCTGGTACTACCCGCCGACCGTGCTCACCGGGGTGACGCCCGACATGCGGATGTTCGGCGAGGAGGTCTTCGGGCCCGTCGCCGCGCTGTACCGGGTGCGCGGCGTCTCGGCGGCGGTCGAGCTGGCCAACGCGACCGGGTTCGGGCTCGGGTCCAACGCCTGGACCCGCGATCCGGGGGAACGCGACCGCTTCGCGCGCGAACTCGACGCGGGGCAGGTGTTCGTCAACGGGACGACCACCTCCTACCCCGAGCTGCCGTTCGGCGGCGTCAAGCGCTCGGGCTACGGCCGGGAGCTGTCCGAGCAGGGCATGCACGCCTTCTGCAACGTCAAGACCATCTGGATCGGCGAGGGTGTCGACGGCTGAGCCCGGCGGGGCGCGGCGCCGGCGGGGTCCGGCGCGGAGGGGTCACGGGCGCGGGAGCGGTGCGCGGGAGCGGCGCGGGTGCCGGGTGCGAGAACGGGGCCGGGAACGGGTGCGCGGAGGGCGCTCAGCCGATCGCGGTCGGCGAGGTCGCCGGGCGGGTGGCGGGCTTGCGGTGCCTGCGGGCCTCGGCGAGGGTCGGGTGCACGGTGAAGGCGCGGTGCAGGCCGGTGATGCGCAGCAGCTTGACCATCGGCGGGCGGGGCGCGGCGAGCACCAGGCCGAGGCCGTCGTGGCGGGCCCGGCGGCGGGCCGCGATCAGCAGCGCGAGCCCGTTGGCGTCGCAGAACGTCACGCCGGACAGGTCAATGATCACCGGCGCGGTGGCGCGGCGCAGCGCGGCGATCAGCCGCTCGCGCACATCCGGGGCGGTCGCGATGTCGAGGTCGCCGTGCAGCGCGATCACTGTGTGGCCGGCCAGCCGACGGGTGGTGAGACCCTCGGCGACGGAGCCGGGCCCGCCCCGCACGGGATCGGGCGCCTCCGGGACGGGAGGAGGTAGGTTGTTGGTGCGCATGACGGATCTCCGATCCGGGTGGTGGAACGTGCATACGGTCGGCCGTGCCTGCCCGGGTGCGACGGACGCTGTGGCGGCATCGTTCCGCCCGGCCCGTCCGGACCCGAAGTGGCGGCCGGAGTGCTGAAAAGACCGGGACGATGGCGGCGGTGCCGCCTTAGTGGAATTCCTCGGTCAACACCGACTATACGCCCCCAGCCGCCGGACGTCCCGTAAAATCCCCTGACCTGCGACGATGCCCGGCTTCGGAGCGAGGTCCGGCTATCGGTGCCGGAGCAGGAGGTAGAGGCGAAGCGCGCCGCAGGGCGCGAGGGCGCCCTCCTGGACCGGCCTGGCCCTGGCCGCGCCGTCCCGGTCCACCGCGCCGATGTCGAGGTCGCGCAGCAGGGCGCCGGTCACGTGCCGCGCCGACCTGGAAACGATCACGCGGCCCTGCGCGTTGAGCAGCACCGCGCCGGGCGGCAGCAGCGGCAGGACCGACTTCTCGATCCGCCGCACGTACAGGTCGGCGCCGGTGACGCCGAGGAAGCGTGGCCCGTCCAGCACCGGCGCCGACATCGTGAGGATGTACTGGTCGGTGCCGTGGAAGTCGACGTACGGGCCGTGCACGTAAGGGCCGCCGGTCCGCTCGGGGACCCGGAACCACGGGTGCCGGGTGTAGTCGTAGAAGCCGGTGCTGGACGGGTCGAGGTCGAGGACCAGCGGCTCGGGCGGGCGGTCCCCGACCACGTGGAACCACTCCAGCCACAGCGGCGCGTCCTCCAGCAGGCCCGGCGCGGCGACGAACCCCGATCCGGACACCAGCCGCCCGTGCTCCTCGATGACGGCGAGCGCGCCGGCGCGCAGGGCGGAGAGGGCGCCGCGCCCTGGCTGCCCGCCGCCATCCGGGGCGGGCTCGTCCCGGACGGCGCCGGAGGCCCCGGCGCTGAACCGCCGGAGGGAGCGCAGCACCGCGTCGAAGACGCGTCCCACGTCGGCGCCAGTGGCCGCGGCCTGTGCGAGTCGATCGGTCACTGTCGTCCACCTCGGCCTGCCTGGGGGGATCGGCGCCGTCCGGGGCCGGCGCCGCTTCATGGTCGTACGAGACCGAGGTGCAGTTCGATGAGCCGCTCGAACGCCCCGGTCACATGCCGCCGGGCGAGCCGCGCCGCGCCCTCGCCGTCCTGCGCCGCGATCGCCTGGACGAGGTCGCGGTGCTCGCGCAGGAGCCGCCGCCGGGTGCGGGCGTCGGCGCCGGGCAGCCACAGCAGCGGCCCGATCTCGGTCTGGAGGCGGACCTCCTCGCGGGTGAGCCGGGCCGACTGGGCGGCGGCGGCCACCTCGACGTGGAACCAGCCGTCGGCACGGTGCTGCGCCTCGCCCCCGGCGGCGCCGCCGAACGCGTCCCGGGCGTCCTCCAGGCGGCGCAGGTCCTCGGGCGAGGCCCGCTCGGCGGCGAGCAGGGCGGCGCCGGCGGCCACCGCGGAGTAGTGGTCGCCGAGATCGCGCAGGTCCTCCACCGACAGGTCGGCCAGCCGCGCGCGCAGGTGCCCGGTGACCTCGCCGGGCGAGGGGGCCCGCACGAAGCTGCCGCCGCCGCGCCCGCGGCGGGTGACGATCAGGCCCTGCCTGCGCAGCTCGCCGAGCGCCTCCCGGACGGTGACGGTCGCGACCCCGAGCCGGGCGGCCAGCTCGGGCTCGCTCGGGAGCTGCTCGCCGTCGCCGAGCAGGCCGAGCGAGATGGCGCCGGCCAGCCGCCGGGTGATCGTCTCGGCGCGGCCGAGGCTCTCCAGCGGCGCGAAGACGGCGAGCCTGGTGACGGCGGAGGCGTCCCGCGCGGGCATCGGTCTCCCTTCGTCCTGCCGTCCCGCCTCGCGGGAAAAGAGCCCGGCACAGGGGCTTGCGATTAAAAATCTGGGACCATATCTTTTCGCTCTGAGGGTATCCGCACCACGCCATGGTGCACCCCGGCCGCCCCCGACCGTCGCCCCTCCGGCAAGGGAGCACTCCCGTGTCCGCTGCACCCGGCCCCAGCGCAGACCACGACGCAGACCACGACGAGGACACCGCCCGGCTCGCGGACCTCGGCTACGCCTCGCACTACAAGCGCGACATGAGCCTGTGGGCCAACTTCTCACTCGGCTTCACCTACCTGTCGCCGGTCGTGGGCGTCTACGCCCTGTTCGGCTTCTCGCTCGCCGCCGGCGGGCCGCCGATGATCTGGAGCCTGGTCGTCGCGGGCCTGGGCCAGCTGCTGGTCGCGCTGGTCTTCGGCGAGATCGTCTCGCAGTACCCGGTCAGCGGCGGCGTCTACCCGTGGGCGCGGCGGCTGTGGGGACGACGCTGGGCGTGGCTGAGCGGCTGGATCTACCTGGTCGCGCTGCTGGTCACCATCGCCAGCGTCAGCTACGGCGCCGGCCCCTACGCCGCGTCCCTGCTCGGCATCGAGCCGTCGGCCGACCACACCATCGCGTGCGCGCTGGTGATCCTGGCGGTCGCGACGGCGATCAACCTGTCCGGCACCCGGAACCTGGCCCGCGCCGCGATCATCGGCTTCGCCGCCGAGCTGGTCGGCGCGCTCGCGGTCGGGATCTGGCTGCTGGCGACCGAGCGGCACCACGGGGCGGCCGCGCTGTTCGACGGGTTCGGCACCGGCGGCGGAGGCGGCTACGCCGGGGCGTTCCTGGCCGCGAGCCTCATCGGCATCTTCCAGTACTACGGGTTCGAGGCGTGCGGCGACGTCGCCGAGGAGGTCCGCGACCCGGGCCGGCGGATCCCGAAGGCGATGCGGATGACGATCTACGTCGGCGGCGGCGCGGCCCTGTTCGTCACCTTCGCGCTGGTCTCCGCGGTCGCCGACGTCGGCGCGGTGATCTCGGGGCGGGACGCCGACCCGGTCACCACCGTGCTGACCGCCGCGTTCGGCCCGGTCGCGGTGAAGGTGATCCTCGGCATCGTGCTGATCTCGTTCGTGTCGTGCGCGATGAGCCTCCAGGCCGCGGCGAGCCGGCTCGCCTACGCCTACGCCCGGGACGAGATGATCGCGGGCAGCCGGGCGCTGGCCCGGTTCTCCGCCGCGCGGCGCGTCCCGCCGTACGCGCTGCTGCTCGCCGCGCTGGTCCCGGCGGCGGTGGTGCTCGGGTCCAAGCTCTCCGCGGACGCGCTGACGAAGATCATCTCGTTCGCCTCGCTGGGCATCTACCTCGGCTTCCAGATGGTGGTGCTGGCGGCGCTGCGGGCCCGGCTCAAGGGCTGGCGCCCGGCCGGCCGGTTCACCCTCGGCCGCTGGGGCCTGCCGGTGAACGTGGCGGCGCTGCTGTACGGCGTCGCCGCGATGGTCACCATGTCGTGGCCGCGCTCCCCCGGCCGGCCCTGGTACGACGACTACATCGTCCCGCTGTCCGGCGCGGTCGTGATCGGGCTCGGCCTGGTCTACATGGCCGCGACCCGCCACTACGGGCGCGGCGACGCCCCCGCGGGCGACGCGATCCCCGGCGCGGCGCCGGCCGGGGCCGCGGCGCCGCCGCCCGGACCCCGGACCACCGCCTGAGCCCCCGGCCGCCGCCCGGACCCCGAACTCCATCCGAACCCCCGACCACGACCCCGAGAGGAGGGGCCATGGGCCAGAGCACGGCCGCGTCCGCGAGCGCTCCCTACTTCGACATCTCCGATCCCGCCTTCTCCGTCCAGTCCGAGGAGGTCCGGCGCGCCCGCGAGAGCGGCTGGTACGCCCGGACCAACTACGGCATCGCCGTGCTGCGCCACGACGAGGTCGGCCGGCTGCTGAAGCATCCCCTGCTCGCGCAGGGCAGCGCCCGCTGGCCCGCGCACCACGGCATCACCTCCGGCCCGTTCGCCGCGTGGTGGGCCAACTGGGTGCTCAACAAGGAGGGCGAGGACCACCGCCGGCTCCGCCGCCTGCTGAACCCGGCGTTCTCGCGCCGGCTCGTCGACCCGCTCGTGCCCCGGTTCCAGGCGCTGGCGGCCGAGCTGATCGGCGCGTTCCGCGAGCCGGACCGGTGCGAGTTCATGGGCGAGTTCGCCGAGCCGTACGCGGCGCGGGTCATCGCGATCATGCTCGGGCTGCCCGAGGAGCACTGGCCCGAGCTCGCCCGCACCTCCGCGACGATCGGCCTGGCGATGGGCGTCACCATCCGCGCGGACCTGCCCAGGATCGAGGCCGCGCTGGACGACCTCTACGGCTACACCGACGAGCTGATCGCGGCCCGCCGCCGCGACCCGCGCGACGACTTCGTCACCCGGCTCGCCCAGGCCCAGCACGAGCAGGACCGGCTCAGCCCCGAGGAGCTGCGCGACTCGCTCGTGCTGCTGGTCTTCGGCGGGTTCGACACCACCCGCAACCAGCTCGGCCTGGCGATGCGCGCGTTCCTGGACCACCCGGACCAGTGGCGGCTGCTCGGCGAGCGGCCCGAGCTCGGCCGCGCCGCGGTCGAGGAGGTGATGCGGACCGCGCCGACCACGACCTGGGTGACCCGGGAGGCCAGGGAGGACTTCGCCTTCGAGGGCCTGGACATCGCCGCCGGCACCACCGTGCACCTGTTCGCCGAGTCGGCCGGGACCGACCCGCTGTCGGTCCCGGACGGGAGGTTCGACATCACCGCCGAGCGGCCCCCGCACTTCGGGTTCGGCGGCGGCGCCCACCACTGCCTCGGGCACTTCGTCGCCCGCGCCGACATGAGCGAGGCGCTGCCGCTGCTCGCCCGGCACCTGCGCGACCCCCGTCCCGGCGGGGAGCAGCGGTGGCTGCCGCTCAGCGGCAACACCGGCCCGGTGACGCTGCCCGTCGCCTTCACCCCGCGATCCGTCCCGCCCACCGGCTCGAAGGGAGCCCCCGCATGAAGGTCGTCGTCGACCTGACGCTGTGCCAGGACCACGGGCAGTGCGCGATCGCCGCGCCCGAGGTCTTCCGGATGAACGGCGAGGGCCGCCTGGAGTACGACGGCTCCCCCGGCGAGGGGCGGCGCGAGGCCGCCGAGGACGCTGCCGACGTGTGCCCCGTCCAGGCAATCACGATCGAGGACTGACCATGACCGGGCACGTAGTGCTCGTCAGGATCCCCGCCTCGCGGCACCGCCCCCACCGGGACCTGGTCTCGTCCGCCCCCGTCCCGGCCTGACCCCTCCGACCCCCCGATGGAAGGACCACCGATGTCCCCCACCTCCGAACCGGCGCCCGGCCCGGAGCGCACCGCCCTGGACGAGCACCGGGAGCGCAACGCCGACGCCGGCGCCCGGCGCGCGATCCGCGACCGGATCGAGGAGTCCGGCGTCGAGTTCGTCTACTACCAGGCCGTGTCCCTGACCGGCCGGGTCGTCGGGAAGGTGGTGCCCGCCCGGCACCTGGCCCGCAACCTCGAACGCGGCGTCAACCTGCACCGGACGGCGATGTCGGACCTCCAGTCCGACCGGTCCGGCGCGCTCCTCGGCGGCGGCGCCGAGGCCCCCGAGTTCACCGCGATGCCCGACCTGGACACCTTCGCCGTGCTGCCCTGGGACACCACCGTCGCCCGGTTCCTGTGCCAGGTGTACGAGCCCGCGCACCGGCCCGGCGCCGGCGGCCGGCCGCTGGCGACCGACGTCCGCTCCCACCTCAAGCGGGCGCATGCCGCGTTCACCCGGGACACCGGGCTGGAGCTGCGCAGCGGCTGCGAGCCGGAGATGACCTGGACCGGGCCCGGCCTGGAGGTGGGCTTCAAGCCCGGGTCCAGCCCCGCTTACCACGCCGACGCGCTGGAGAAGATGCGGCCGATATACCAGCGGGTGATCCGGTACGCGCAGGCGCTCGGCCTCGACATGATCGAGGGCGACTACGAGGACCCCGGGCAGCTCGAGCTGAACTGGGCGTTCGACGACGCCGACCGCACCGCCGACCGGCTGGTCACCTACCGGCAGATCTGCCGGCAGGTCGCGCGCGAGCTCGGCGTCACGGCCAGCTTCATGCCCAAGCCGACGGTCGGCGCGATGGGCAACGGCTGCCACCACAACCTCAGTCTGTGGCGCGGCGGGGAGAACGTGCTCGCCGACCCCGGCGTCCGCGAGCTGCACCTCACCGAGACCGGGCGGCACGCGCTCGGCGGGATCCTCAGCCACTCCGCCGGGTCGATGGCCGTCATGGGCTCCACGGTGAACTCCTACAAGCGGTACTGGGACGCTGGCCAGTTCGCGCCCTCCCAGATCAACTGGGGGATGGACAACAAGACCTGCACCGTGCGGCTGTCCGCGAACGGCCGGCTGGAGTGCAAGCTGCCGGACGCGATGGTCAACCCCTACCTGTCGCACGCGGTCCTGCTCGCCGCGATCAAGGACGGGCTGGAGCACGGCACCGACCCCGGCGAGCCGCAGGAGGGCAGCAGCTACGAGGGCCCGCCCTCGCCGTTCCGGCCGCTGCCGCTGACGCTGCGGGAGGCGCTCGACGCGTTCGCCGCCGACAAGGTCGTCCGCTCGGCGCTGCCCGAGGAGATGGCCGACCTCTATCTGGAGCTGAAGTCCGACGAGTGGGCGCGCTTCTGCGGCGCGGTCACCGACTGGGAGCGCGACATGTACACCGAGGCGATCCCGTGACCGGGCCCCTGCGCCTGGCCTGCATCGACGCGGAGGCGCCGCCGCTGTTCGGCCGCGCCGGCGCCGGGGGCGCCCGGCACGGCTACGAGCCGGACGCGGCGGCGCTGGTCGCGGACGAGCTCGGCCGCCCGCTGGAGTGGGTGTTCACGCCGTGGGCGGAGTTCTTCCCGGCGCTGCGCGCCCACGAGGTCGACGCGGTGTGGTGCGGGCAGGGCATCACCGCCGCGCGGCGGCGGCAGGCCGACTTCACCCGCCCGTACGCGGTGTTCAACGAGTCGGTCCTGGTCCGGCGCGGCGAGGACGTTGCGTCGCCGCGCGACCTGCGCGGGCGGCGGGTCGCGGCGATCGGCGGCAGCACCAACCTGGCGCTGGCCGAGACGTTCGAGGGCGCGCTGGTCGTCCCGTTCGGCGGCGGGACCGACGACGTGTTCGGCGACATGCTGGCCGCGCTGCGCGCGGGCGAGGTCGACGCCGTGGTCGACGACGACGTGGTGTTCGTGCCGCTCGGCGCCGACCCCGCGTTCTCGGTCGCCTTCACCGTACCGACCGGCAACCGGTGGGGTGTCGCGGTCGCCAGGGACCGGCCCGGCACCCGCGAGGCGATCGACGCCGCGCTGGCCGCGGTCATCTCCGACGGACGGCTCGGGAAGGCGTGGCGGACCTGGATGCCCGACCTGCCGTACCCGTTCGCGTGAGCGCGCGCCCCCTCATCGCCGTCGCCGGGATGCGCTCCCCGAAGATCGAGGGCCTCCGGCTGAACGGGGTGGTCGCCGCCGCGAAGATCCTGGAGGCGGTCTACCGGGCGGGCGGCGAGCCCCTGACCGTCTACCACGGCGAGCCGGGCGGCCTCGCCGCCAGGCTCGCCCGCTTCGACGGGATCGTGGTGCCCGGCGGCGGCGACCTCGGCCCCGGCCGGTACGGCGCCGAACCCGACCCGCGCACCGCCCCAACCGACGACGCGCAGGACGAGGCGGACCTCGCCGTCGTCCGCGCCGCGCTCGCCCACCGGCTGCCGACCCTGGCGATCTGCCGCGGGATGCAGGTGCTGAACGTGGCGTGCGGCGGAACCCTCGTCCAGCACGTCCCGCCCGGCGGCGTCGACCATCTGGGCCCGCACGGGGTGAAGCTCGAGCCGGACTGCCGGACGGCCCGCGTCCTCGGCGCCGACGCCGTCGCGGTCTCCTCCTACCACCACCAGGCCGTCGACGTCCTCGGGCGCGGGCTGCGCGTCGTCGCGCGGGCCCCCGACGGGATCGCCGAGGCGCTCGAGCACGACACCGCCCGGCTGCTGTGCGTGCAGTGGCACCCTGAGGACGACGCCGCCGAGACCCCCTACGAGCAGGCGCTCTTCGACGCGGTCGTCGAGGACGCGCGGAACGGGAACGACCATGGCTGAGCACGACGCCGGCACCGACACCGCGCCGGCCCTGCGCACCGACCTGTTCGTCGACGGCGGGTTCCGCCCGGCGGCGAGCGGGCGGACCTTCCCCTGCGTCTCGCCCCGCGACGGACGCGTCATCGCCGAGATCGCCGAGGGCGACGCCGCCGACGTGGACGCCGCCGTCGCCGCCGCGCGCGCCGCGTTCGAGGACGGCCGCTGGCGGCACCGGCACCCGCGCGAGCGCCGCGCGGTGCTGCGCCGCCTGTCGGAGCTGGTCGAGGCGCACCGCGAGGAGCTCGCGCGGACCGAGAGCCTCGACATGGGCAAGCCGGTCTCCGACGCGCTGGCGGTCGACCTGCGCGTCGCCGTGCAGACCCTCGACTTCTTCGCCGAGGCCGTCGACAAGGTCTACGACCAGGTCGCGCCGACCGACGCGCGCACGCTGGCGACCATCACCCGGGAGCCGCTCGGCGTGGTCGCGGCGATCGTCCCGTGGAACTTCCCGCTGATGCTCGCGGCGTGGAAGCTCGCGCCCGCGCTCGCCACCGGCAACTCGGTCGTCCTCAAGCCGGCCGAGCAGTCGCCGCTGACCGCGCTGCGCCTCGCCGAGCTGGCCGCCGAGGCGGGCCTCCCGCCGGGCGTGCTGAACGTCGTCACCGGCTTCGGGCCGACGGCGGGCGCGGCACTCGGCCGCCACCCCGGCGTCGACGCCGTCGCGTTCACCGGGTCCGGCGAGGTCGGCCGGCTGCTGCTGCACTCGGCCGCCGACTCCAACCTCAAGCGGGTGGCGCTGGAGCTCGGCGGGAAGAGCCCGCAGATCGTCCTGGCCGACGCCCCCGACACCGAGACGGTCGCGCGGGCCGTGGCGGGCGGGATCTTCTTCAACCAGGGCGAGGTGTGCTCGGCCGGGTCGCGGCTGCTAGTGCACCGTTCCCGCAAGGACGAGCTGCTGGACGCCGTCGTCCGCGCGTCCGAGGCGATGCGGCCCGGCGACCCGCTCGACCCGGCGACCACGATGGGCGCCCTCGTCGAGCGCGCCCACCTCGACCGCGTCCTCGGCCATCTCGCCACCGCCCGCGAGGAGGGCGCGGCCGTCGTCACCGGCGGCGGCCGGGTCCTGGAGGAGACCGGCGGCTTCTACGTCGAGCCCACCGTCCTGGACGCGGTCACACCGGACATGCGGGTCGCGCGGGAGGAGGTGTTCGGGCCCGTCCTGGCCGTCCTGCCCTTCGACGACGAGGACGAGGCCGTCGCGCTCGCCAACGGCACCCCGTACGGACTCGCCGCCGCCGTCTGGACCAGGGACCTGTCCAAGGCGCACCTGATGGCCCGCGCCGTCCGCGCCGGGACGGTCTGGGTCAACTGCTTCGACGACAGCGACGTCACCGTCCCGTTCGGCGGGTACGGGCAGTCGGGCTTCGGCCGCGACAAGTCGCTGCACGCGCTCGACGAGTACACCCAGCTCAAGACCACCTGGATCCGGCTGTGAGGGGCACGGGGGGTCAGGTCGGCTCGGTCCAGCGGTCGCCGGCGAAGGCGGTGAGGGCGTCGGAGATCTCCTCCGGGGAGACCTCGCCGGGCCGCCCGGGTCAGCCGGAGCGGAACCCGGGAGGCATGCCGGCCGCCCCGGGCTGGGCGTCGATGTCGTCGCTGAGCCGGTCCAGGTCCTCGCGGAGCCGATCGTGGATCGCGACGAGCCGGGCACCGGACGCGGTACCGCGGTCGGGCGGGCCCGTCACGCGGGGAAGCCGCCGTAGGGAACGGTGATGATCTCCATGCCGTGCCCCGCCGGGTCCATGAAGTACAGGCCGCGCCCGCCGTCGTTGCGGTTGATCTCGCCGGGGTGCTTGCGGTGCGGGTCGGCGTAGTAGGTGAGTCCCGCGCTCCGGATCCGCTCGAAGGCGGCGTCGAACTCCGCTTCGGAGATGAGGAACGCGTAGTGCTGCGTGACGATCGACTCGGCGGGGACGGTGGCGAAGTCCAGCGTGACCCCGTTGGCGAGGGACAGCGGGACGAACGGGCCCCATTCGGGCCCGGCCTCCAGGCCGAGGATGCCCGCGAGGAACTCGGCGGACTCGCGGTTGTCCAGGGAGTGGACGATGGTGTGATTCAGCTCGACTGACATGTGTGGGATGCCTCCATCAGGCATTCTCCTCGGCACCTCCATGCCTCACCCGGCCGGTGACCGGCACGCGATGCCGCGGCCGGATGATAACCGGTCGGGCGCGGGAGCCTCAAACTCAGGCGGCGGCGGGCGCGGCGGCCCGGCGCTCGCGCTCGGCGGCGATGCGGCGCTCGACCTCGTCCCACTCGATGGGCAGGTCCTCGGCCGGGACGTTCCAGAACACGAACGTCGACTCGCGCACCACCGTGCGCTTGCGGCACATCGTGGAGGCGTGCGGCTCGGCGCGCGCGTAGGCGCGCACGGCCTTCTCGCCGCTCCAGGCCGAGACCGTCCAGAAGGTGCGCCGGAGCGGCTCGGCCCGCAGCCCGAGGCCCCAGGCGCCGGGCGAGCGGCGGGCCTGGCGCCACAGGGACATCGAGGCGCGGAGGAAGCCCGGCACCTGGCGCAGGGAGCGCACCTCGAGCCTGGAGGCCATGACCAGGGCCTCGGCTCCCGGCTCGGCGGCGTTCGGTTCGGTCCACGGCAGCGTCGGCATGACGGTCCCCTCTCGGAAGCATCGATCTTGTCGTTGACAAGATTGCCCTGCCGACCAAAACTTGTCAATGACAAGTTCCGGCCCCGGATACGCTGCTGGCGACCGGACTCGAAGGGGGCGAGGCAGATCAGCCCGCGCAGCTACCACCACGGCAACCTGCGCCGTGTCATCGTCGACGCCGCCGTGCAGGCGATCAGCGAGTCCGGCCCGGCGGGCTGGAGCCTGCGCGAGCTGGCCCGGCGCGCGGGCGTCTCGCACGCCGCGCCCGCCCACCACTTCGGCGACAAGACCGGGCTGCTGACAGTGGTCGCGGCCGAGGGCTTCGCCCTGTTCGCCGACGAGCTCGAGGCGGCCGGCGAGGACTTCCTGAAGGTCGGCATGGCGTACGTGCGGTTCGCCACCGAGCACCGCACCCACTTCGAGGTGATGTTCCGGCCCGAGCTGTACCGCGCGGACGATCCCGGGCTCGGCGCCGCCCGGGACCGCGCCGACGAGATCCTGGCGCGCGGGGCCCGCACGCTGCCCGGCGGCCGGGACGGGGAGGAGACCGCCGCGATCGCCGCCTGGTCGATCGCGCACGGCTTCGCGAGCCTGTGGCTGAGCGGCGCCCTGCCCGGCCGCCTCGACACCACCCCCGAGGACGCGGCGCGGCCGGTGCTCAAACTGCTGTTCGACCGCGACGGCGCGACCTAACGAAATCGATACACCTCGTGTACCTCCGGTAACTCTGGGTAATTCCCGAGCGTAGTCACTCGCTTATCTCTGGAGGAACGAGATGCAGGTAGCGACAAAGATCGGCATGGGTGCGGTCTTCACCGCGCTGGCCGGGACCACCCTCGGCTTCAGCGCCGCGAACGCCGACGTGCCACCCGCGCCGCCCCAGGTCGCGCAGGGCATGGAGAACGCGCCGGCCGGCCAGCAGGGCGAACCGGCTCCGGCGGCCGAGGAAGAGGCGATCGGCGGCATCGAGGTCGGGCCCGAGGGCGCGGCCGCGGCCACCAACCGGCTCCTCCAGCGGACCGACATCGACGCGCGCTGGTGCACCGGGCGCGTCGTCGCCAGGGGCCTCAACACCCGCTCGGGCCCCGGCACGAACTTCGCCAGGACGGGCGGCCTGCCGTTCCACGCTGTGGTCCAGACGAACTGGAGCAGCATTGTCCGCAACCAGGGCTACCTCTGGGTGAAGCTGCGGAACGGCAACTGGGTCGCCGACTACAAGCTCGGCAACGGCAACGGCAAGTGGTACATCCTCTACAACAGCTGCCGCTAAGGCGGAGCTGCGGTTCGCCGATGAGGAAGGGGCCGGTGCCCGTCGCGTCCTGCGCGACGAGCGCCGGCCCCACCGCCGTCCTCCGTCAGTGGACCTGCTGCGGGACGTCCCACGGGTTGGCGTCGCGCAGGGGCTCGGGCAGCAGGTCCTGCGGCCAGCCCTGGAACGCGACGGGGCGCAGGAACCGCTCGATCGCGGCGGTGCCGACCGAGGTGGTGGCCGGCGTGGTCGTCGCCGGGAACGGCCCGCCGTGCTCCATCGCGTGCGTGACCGACACCCCCGTCGGCCACTGGTTCCACAGCACCCGCCCGCTGCGGCCCGCGAGGACGCCGGCCAGCGCGGCGAGGTCGCCGGCCTCGTCCGGCTCGGCGTGCAGCGAGGCGGTGAGCTGGCCCGGGAGCCCGGCGAGCACTCCGGCGACGTCCTGGACGGCGGTGTAGGTGACGGCCAGGCCGAGCGGCCCGAAGCACTCCCGCGCGGCGGCGTCGCGGTCGGCGGCGAACGCCTCCAGGTCCATGGCGAGCAGGCGCGGCGCGGGCGAGGCGTCGTCGTCCGGCCAGACCAGCCGCCGGACGCCGGGCCGTCCCCCGAGCGCGCGGGCGCCCTCGAGGTAGCCGGCCTCGATGCGGTCGTTCAGCATCGGGGCGGCGGCGACCTCGCCGAGCAGCCCGGCGACGCGGTCCACCAGCCCGGCCGGGGCGAACAGCAGGCCGGGATTGGTGCAGAACTGCCCGGCGCCCTGGGTGAGCGAGGCGACGTAGCCCTGGGCGATCTCCTCGCCGCGGGCCTCGGCCGCACCGGGCGTGACGACGGTCGGGTTGACGCTGCCGAGCTCGCCGTAGAACGGGATCGGCGTGGGCCGGTCCGCCGCGATCCTCGCCAGGGCGAGGCCGCCGCGCGCGGAACCGGTGAAGGCCGCGGCGGCGAGGCCCGGATGGCGCAGCGCCGCGACGCCCTCCGCCTCGCCCTCGATCAGCCCGAACACGCCGTCCGGCGCGCCGGCCTCGCGCAGCGCCGCGGTGATGATCGCGGCAGTGCGGCGGGACAGCCTCGGGTGGCCGGGGTGCGCCTTGACCACGACCGGGCAGCCCGCGGCCCACGCCGAGGCGGTGTCGCCGCCCGCGACGCTGAACGCGAACGGGAAGTTGCTCGCGGCGAACACCAGCACCGGACCGAGCGCCGTGCGGTAGCGCCGCAGGTCGGGCCGGGGGCCGGTGGGCCACTGCGGGTCGGGCCGGTCGATCCGCGCGTCGTAGAACGCGCCCGCGCGGACCTGGCCCGCGAACAGCCGGAGCTGGAAGGTGGTGCGGCCGAGCTCCCCGTTCAGCCGGGCCGGCCCGAGCCGCGACTCCTCGTCGGCCAGCGGCACCAGCTCGGCGCGGGCCGCCTCCAGCGCGCCCGCGACCGCGTCCAGCGCGTGCGCGCGGGCCGCGGGCGCGGCCGAGGCCCAGGCCCCGGCCGCGGAGACGGCGGCGGTGACCGCCTGGTCAGGTGTCATGACATGCTCCCTTCGTCGGTGCGGTGCTCGTCCCGGGTGGTGCGGCCCGTCGCTAGAGGACGAAGCCCTCGGGGAAGGGGTCAGCGGGGTCGAGCATGTAGTTCGCGGTGCCGGTGATCCAGGCCCGCCCGGAGAACTCCGGGACGACCGCGGGCCGGCCGCCGGCCTCCGCCGTGCCGACGAGCCGCCCGGTGAACCGGGTGCCGATGAACGACTCGTTCACGAACTCGGCGCCGAGCGGCAGCTCGCCGCGCGCGTGGAGCTGCGCCATCCGCGCGGACGTGCCGGTGCCGCACGGCGACCGGTCGAACCAGCCGGGATGGATCGCCATGGCGTTGCGCGAGCGCCGGGCGTCCGACCCGGGGGCCAGGAACTGCACGTGCTTGCAGCCCCCGATCAGCGGGTCCCCGGGGTGGACGGGGCGGTTCTGCTCGTTCACGGCGGCCATGATGTCCAGGCCCGCCCGCAGGATGTCGTCCTTGCGGGCCCGGTCGAACGGCAGCCCGATCGAGGCCAGGTCGACGATGGCGTAGAAGTTGCCGCCGTAGGCCATGTCGTAGCCGACCTCGCCGAGGCCGGGCACGGTGACGGCCGCGCCCAGCTCGGCGGCGAACGAGGGGACGTTGCGCAGGGTGACGTGCTCGGCCCGCCCGTCGCGGACGGCGACCCGCGCCTCGACCAGCCCGGCCGGGGTGTCCAGCCGGACGATCGTCTCGGGCTCGGTCACCTCCACCATGCCGGTCTCCACCAGCACGGTGGCGACGCCGATCGTGCCGTGCCCGCACATCGGAAGGAACCCGCTGACCTCGATGTAGACCACGCCCCAGTCGGCGTCCTCGCGGGACGGCGGCTGGAGGAGCGCGCCGCTCATCGCGGGGTGCCCGCGCGGCTCGTCCATCAGGAACCGGCGCAGCCCGTCGAGGTTGTCGACGGCGAAGCGGCGCCGGTCCGCCATGGTGGCGCCCGGGATCGGCGGGACGCCGCCGGTGACCACCCGGGTGGGCATGCCCTCGGTGTGCGAGTCGACCGCGGACAGGGTGCGGACCGAGCGCATCAGGCCCCCTTGCGCTCTCGCAGCGCGTCGATGGCGCGGGTCATGTCGGCGGTGACGCCCGCGCGGTGCGCGTCGGTGAGCGGGCCGCGCGGCGGGCGGCACGGGCCGCCGTACCGGCCGACCTGCTCCATCCCGAGCTTGATCGCCTGGACGAACTCGACCCGCGAGTCCCAGCGGAACGCGGCGACGAGCGGCTCGTACAGCGCCCGCGCCTCCTCCAGCCTCCCGGCGACGGCCAGGTCGTACAGCAGCGCGGACTCGGCGGGGAACACGTTCGGGAAACCGGCGAACCAGCCCGTCGCGCCCATCAGCAGCGCTTCGAGGGTGACGTCGTCGGCACCCGCGACGACCTCCAGGCCGGGCGCCTTCTCCTTGATCTCCAGGACGCGGCGGACGTCGCCGGAGAACTCCTTGACCGCGACCACGTTGTCGAGCTGCGCGAGCTCGGCGAGCAGGTCGGGGGTCAGGTCGACCTTGGTGTCGATCGGGTTGTTGTAGACCATGACCGGCAGGCCGACCGAGGCGACCGCCGCGAAGTGCCCGATGATCTCGCCGCGGTTGGCGCGGTACATCGTCGGCGGGAGGCACAGCACGCCGTCGGCGCCGTCCTCGGCGGCGATCTCGGTCCAGTGCCGGGCCTGGTGCGCGCCGGGGCCGTGCACCCCGACGACCACGACGCCGTCCCGGCCGACGGTCTCGACGGCGGTGCGGGCGACCTGACGGCGCTCCTGGTCGGTCAGCGAGGAGTACTCGCCGAGGGAGCCGTTCGGGCCGACGCCGCGGCAGCCGTTGTCGACCAGCCACCGGCAGTGCTCGGCGAAGCGGTCGTAGTCGACCGCGAGGCCGGCGGGTGCGGAGGCGTCCTCGCGGTACGGCAGCGCCGTGGCCACGATCACACCGCCGAGGCTCAGGGCCTTCTTCTCGCCGCTCATGGGGTGTTCTCCTTCTCGTGGGGGTCCCTGGGGGGACGGGCGAGCTCGCCGAGCCGGATGGGCTGGGCGATGGGCCTGTGGTGCGGGGTCGCGGGCGCCAGCCCCTCGGCCGGACGGCCCGGGGCGCCGGCGGCGCGGCGGCGCAGGAGCTCGGCGACGGTGGGGCCGCAGATCCGCGCCTGGCAGGGGCCGAGTCCGGCCCGGGTGCCGAGCTTGACCGCGCGGGCGGCGCCGCCCGCGCGGTCGTCGGCGGCGCGGCACAGCGTCCCGAAGTCGGTCTCCTCGCAGCGGCACACGACGGTGTCGGCGCGCAGCCAGCCGGGCCAGCCGGCCCCGATCGGGTGCGCGGCGGCGAGCCGTCCGGCGAACGCGCGGGCCCGGTCGCGGGCCCGGCGCAGCGGGCGGAGCTCCGGCGCGGCGGGCGCTCCCCCGGCGGCGAGCCACCCGGCGAGCAGTCCCTCGGCGCGGGCCGCCGGGGCGCCCGCGATCCCGGTGATCTCCCCGGCCGCGTACACGCCGGGGACGCTGGTGAGCTGGTCGCCGTCCACCTCGGTGAACGGGCCGGACGCGGTGTCGCGCAGGGCGCATCCGGCCGCGGCCGGCAGCTCGAGCTGGGGGCTGAAGCCGTGCGAGACGCAGGCC
The DNA here is from genome assembly GCF_030283145.1 of Actinomadura xylanilytica. Taxonomy (GTDB): domain Bacteria; phylum Actinomycetota; class Actinomycetes; order Streptosporangiales; family Streptosporangiaceae; genus Spirillospora; species Spirillospora xylanilytica. The sequence goes on along the minus strand of NZ_JASNWE010000005.1, from coordinate 146,179 downwards.
GCGTCCACCGCGACCACGCGCTCGGTGCCGGGGAGCACCGACCAGTCGGCGCGGAGCCGGGCGGTGACGACCTCCTCCACGCGCCCGTCGCCGCGGGCCTCGACGACCGCACGGCCCGTCCGGTAGGGGACGCGGTGCCGGGCGAGGAGTGCGGCGTACTCGGCGAGCTCGCCGGCCTTGCCCGCCTGCGGGGCCAGTTCCCAGGGGCGGCGCCCCCAGCCGCGCGCGACGGTGCGGGCGGGGTTGGCCTCCAGCACCGCCAGCACTGCCGAGCCGGCCTCGATCAGGGAGGCCGCCACCGGGAGCAGGAACGGCCCGGCGCCGCCGATCACGACGCGGTCGCCGACCACGACGCGCTCGCCCTTGGCGAGGGCCTGCGCGGCGCCGGCGGTGTAGACGCCCGGCAGGTCCCAGCCGGGGAACGGCAGGACGCGGTCGTGCGCGCCGGGCGCCAGGACGAGCGCGTCCGGCCGCAGGACGAGGCGGTCGCGGCCGGCGCCGTCGGCGGGGCCGCGCAGGACGTGCACGAGCGGCGGCGCCGGGTCGCCGGGGTCAGACCGTTCCAGCGACCACACGGCGCTCTCCGGCCACCACGCGCAGCGCGGATGCCCGAGCACGTGCCGGCGCAGCCGGTCGAACCTGGCCCAGCCGTGGTGCAGCCGGCCGTTCCGTTCGGCCCGGTAGGCGTCCGGGAGCATCCGGTGGTACTGGCCGCCGGGCCGCTCGGCGGTGTCGAGCAGCGTCACCCGGGCCCCGGCGCGCAGCGCGGACGCGGCGGCGGCCAGCCCGGCGGGCCCGGCACCGACGATCACCACGTGCCGGGTCATCGGGGCTCCCCCGTCCCGGCGCGGGACTGGGTGGAGACGGCGTCGCCGTCCACGGCGCGGCGGCGGCAGGCGCGGACGTCGCGCTCGCCGTTGACGGTGACCAGGCAGTCGAAGCAGGCGCCGATGCCGCAGAACACCCCGCGCGGCGCGCCGGACGGCCCGGCGCGCCAGGACCGGCGGCCCGCGGCCAGCAGCACGCCCGCGACGGTCTGCCCCTCGACGCCGGCGACGGCCGCGCCGTCCACGGTGATCTGCAGGGGCGTGTCGCGGCGGCGCGCGGCGTCGGACGAGGCGGGCACGATTCTCGGGCTCATCGGCTCTCTCCTTCGGACAGCACGGCGGGACGGTCGGCGCGGAACGGGGCGGGGTCCATCGCCGGGTCGCGGCCGAGCATCAGGTCGGCGAGCAGCCGGGCGGTGCCGGCCGACAGGCCGATCCCGGCGCCCTCGTGGCCGGTGGCGTGCCAGAGGCCGTCCAGCCGGGGGTCGGGGCCGATGACCGGCAGGTGGTCGGGGACGTAGGGCCGGAACCCGCCGTAGGCCCGCATCACCGTGGCGCCCGCGAGGGACGGGAACAGCCGCAGCGCCTTGCCCGCGATGACCGACAGCACCCCGGGGCGGATCCGCTCGTCGAACCCGACGCGGCGGCGCGAGGAGCCGAGCAGGATCGTCCCGGCGCGGGTCGACTCCACCACCGCCGACGCCTGGAGGTCGCCGGCGCCGCTGCCGACCGCGCCGACGTAGTCGGCGTCGTAGACCTTGTGGAAGACGGTGGGCGGCATGGGCGCGGTGACCAGGACCTCGCCGCGCCGGGGCCGGACGTCGACGGGGGCGCCGAGGCGGCGGGCGGTCTCGCCGGACCAGGGTCCGGCGGCGTTCACGACGGCGTCGGCGCCGATCGTCCCGGTGGAGGTGCGGACGGCGGTGATCCGGCCGCCGGCGGTGTCGGCGCCGAGCACCTCGCAGCCCGCGCGCAGGACGGCGCCGGCGCGCAGCGCGTCCGCGAGCAGCGCGGTCGCGGTGCCGGCGGGCTGCACCTGCGCGTCGCCGGGGTAGTGGACGGCGAGGGCGAAGTCGCGGGTGAGGTGGGGCTCGGCCGCGGCGAGCGCGGCGGCGTCGAGGGGCTCGGCGGTGACGCCGGCCTCGCGCTGCGCGGCGGCGAAGCGCTCCAGCTCGCGGGCCCCGCCGGCGGTGGTGGCGACCACGATGCCGCCCTTGGGCTCCCATTCGACGGCGGCGGCGGCCTCCGGGAGGTGCGCGGCGACGGCGTCCAGCACCCCGGGCCACAGCCGCCGGGACAGCAGCGCCAGGTCGAGCTCGGGGCCGGGGCCCTTGTCGGAGACCAGGACGTTGCCCTCGCCGTGCGCGGTGGTCGCCGCCGCCGGGGCGCCCCGCTCGACGACGGTGACCGCGAGGCCCGCCAGCGCCAGCTCGCGGGCGCAGGCCGCACCGATGATCCCGGCGCCCAGCACCACGACCCGCGTCGCGCCCATCAGCCCGTCCCCTCGATTCTCGTTCGATAAACCGAACGACTTGGAGAGTACGACGGGCGGCCGGACGATGTCAACGGCCGCCGGGGAGTGGCGTCAGGGCACCTGCGGGACGCCGGGCGCGTGCGGGTCGCTGGAGTCGAGCCGCTGGTCAGAACGGTACTGGAGCAGCAGTACCGAGCGCACGAGGCCGTCGAGGGCGATGTAGGAGTGCGGGAGCAGCGCGTCGAAGCCGACGTAGTCGCCCGGCCCGAGCTCGACCTCCCGGCCGTCGACCCGAACGCCGAGCCGGCCGTCCTGGACGACGGTGTGCTCGGTGCCGACGTGCCCGAGGGAGTCCTGCCGCGACCCGGCCCGGACCTGCTGGTCGTACACCTCGACGATCGCGCCGCCGGCCTCCAGCCCGCGCAGGGGCCGCAGGTCGACGCCCTCGCCGCGGAGCACCTCGACGTCGGCGGCCCGCACCACGGTCAGGCCGGTCGCCCGGCGCTGGTCGAGCAGGTCGGAGATCGGCACCTCCAGCGCCCTGGACAGGCTGAACACCGTCTCGATGGTGGGGTTGCCCGCGCCGGCCTCCAGCTGCGACAGCGTGGCCTTGCCGATCTTCGACCGGCGGGACAGCTCGGACAGCGACAGGCCCAGCTCCAGCCGGGCCCGCCTGAGGTTGGCGGCCAGCATGTCCCGCACCGACTCCCCTGGAGCGACCACGCGCCCGTTCCCCTCTCGTCCCATGTTCGCTTTACCGAACGAGTATAGAGCCGACGCCGAGAGCGGGCCGCATCCCGTCGACCCGCCGCCCCGGCCTTGACTTTAGCTATTCCTACCTGAATTATAGGAAATATGCCGCACGTCGCCCTGACCGTCCGGCGCGTGGTCGACCTCATGCGCCTGGACAGCACGCTCTGTAGCTGAGCCACGCCCCCCTCTCCCTCGGTCCCCGCGCCGGGCCCCGTGCCCGCTGCCGCCCGGGACCCGACCGGCGCACGCCCCCGGGCGGCGCCGCACGCTCGAAACCACGTGAAGGACAGTGCCACCATGCCGAGAGGCCCCAATCCGGGGGACGACCCCCGTACCCACGCCATCGAGCCGGGCCGGCGGCGCCTCATCGCCGCCGCCGCCGGGGTCGCGCTGCTGAGCCTCGCCGCCGCCTGCGGCGGGGCGGCCGAGGCGGGCGGATCCGCGGGCGACCGCGGCGCCGCGGTGCTCAAGCTCAAGGACCCCGGCAACGCCGGGCCGCTCGCCTACGCCAAGCGCGAAAGGATCCTGGAGAAGCGGCTGAAGCCGACCGGCGTCCGGGTCGAGTGGGGCGGGTCGTACGCCTCGTTCACCGCCACCATCGACGCGGTCCGCTCCGGTTCGGTGAACGTCCTGGAGGGGGCCGTCTCCCCCGCCCTCGGCTACCTGGCCAACAGCCGCGACATCAAGATCTTCGCGGTCACCGACCCGGTCACCGCGGCGGCGGCGCCGCACGAGGACGGGCTGGTGGTGCCCGCGTCCAGCCCCGTCCGGTCGGTGCGCGACCTGGTCGGCAAGCAGGTCGCGGTCAACAGGGGCGGGCGCGGCGAGTACCTGCTCCTGCTCGCGCTCCAGCAGGCCGGGATCCCCGCCGAGCAGGTCGAGCGCGTCTACCTGAACCCCGTCCAGGGCGCGTCGGCGTTCTCCACCGGCAAGGTGGACGCCTGGTGGGCCATCGTCGACGCCTACCCGCAGGTCGTCGCGAAGGGCGCCCGGGTGCTGGTGCACGGCCGCGACCTGCCCGACAAGGACGTCAACATCTGGGCCGCCCGGACCGAGCTGCTCGACCGGCACCCACAGGCCGTCAGGACCCTCCTCGACGTGCTGGGCGAGCTGACCCGGCAGGAGAAGCGGGAGCCCGAGCGGTTCCAGAACGTCTTCCTCAAGAAGGGCCCGACGGCGGTGTCGGGGACGCGCCTGGCCGACGACCTCGCCAAGGCCCGCCACGAGAACGTCCCGCGCCCCGCCGGTAAGGACGACGGCCGGTACGTGCGGGCGGTGAACGAGGTGTTCCGCAAGTACGGGGTGCTGCCGTCCGACATCCGGCCCGAGGACGTCATCTTCGACCTGCGCGCCCCGGCCTCCCCCGCGGCGACCGCGCCGTCGTCCGGGCGGGCGTCATGACGTTGGAACGGGCCACCGCGCCGCCCGCCCCAGCGGACGGGCCCGCGACGGACGGGCCCGCGACGGGCGCGACGGGCGCGACGGGCGCAGACGGGCCCGGGGCGGACGCGGGGCTGCGTCCGCCCGCACGACTCGGGTCGCGGCCGCGGCGCCCGGCGGTGTCGCCGGCGGTCCGGGCGGCCGTCCCGGCGCTGCTGGTCGCGGCCTGGTGGTACGGATCGGGCAGCGGGCGCCTCCCGCCCGACGTCCTGGCGGGCCCCGGGGCGGTGTTCGGCGCGCTGCGCGAGCTGGTCTCGACCGGGCAGCTCGGCGACTACCTGCTGGCCTCGGCGCGGCGGACCGCGCTCGGCGTGCTCGCCGGCGCCGGGCTCGGGCTGGCGCTCGGGATCGCGGCGGGCCTGTCGGCGCTCGGCGAGGAGCTCATCGACCCGGTCCTCCAGATGAAGCGCGCCGTCCCGTTCCTCGCGCTGGTGCCGCTGCTGATCTCCTGGTTCGGGGTCGGCGAGACGTTCAAGGTCGTGCTGATCGCGGTGGCGGCGCTCGCGCCGATGTACGCCTACACCTATCTCGGCGTGCGGAGCGTGGACCGCAAGGTGGTCGAGGCCGCCCGCGGGTTCGGGCTGCGCGGCCCGCGGCTCGCGCTGGCGGTGATCGTGCCGAGCGCGCTGCCGAGCATCCTGATGGCGCTGCGGATCAGCCTGTCGGTCTCGCTGACCGGGCTGATCGCGGCCGAGCAGATCGGCGCGACCGAGGGCATCGGCTACCTGGTCACCCTCGCGCAGCAGTACTACCGCAACGACTACATGGTGCTGTGCATCCTGATCTACGCGCTGCTCGGCCTGGTCATCGACCTGGTGATCCGGGGCGTGGAGCGGCTCGCGATGCCCTGGCGCGGGCAGGTGAGCGCCCGATGAGCGGCACCGGCGCGGCCGGGGGCGAGGTCGCGGTCCAGATCACTGGGCTGCGCAAGGCGTTCGGGCCGAAGACCGTGCTGGACGGCGTCGACCTGGAGATCCGGCGGGGCGAGTTCTTCGCGCTGCTCGGGCCGAGCGGCACCGGGAAGACGACCCTGCTGCGGATCCTGGCCGGGCTGGAGCGCCCCGACGCGGGCACCGTCCTGGCCGCCCGGCGCCGCACCACCGTCTACCAGGAGCCGCGTCTGGTCCAGGCCCGCCGGGTGCTGGCGAACGTGACGCTCGGGCTGCCGCGCTCGTCCCGCGGGGCGGGGCGGCGGGCGCTCGCCGAAGTCGGCCTGGAGCGGCACGAGCGGGCCTGGCCCGCCACCCTGTCGGGCGGCGAGGCGCAGCGCGCCGCGCTCGCGCGGGCCCTGGTCCGCGACCCGCAGGTGCTCTTGCTGGACGAGCCGTTCGCCGCGCTCGACGCGCTGACCCGGCTCCAGATGCAGGACCTGGTCGGCGAGCTGTGCGCGCGGCACCGCCCGGCGGTCGTGCTCGTCACCCACGACGTGGACGAGGCGCTGCGGCTCGCCGACCGCGTCGCGGTGCTGCGCGACGGCGTGTTCGCCGCCGACCGCGTCATCGACCTGCCCCGTCCCCGCGACCGCGACGACCCGGCCACCGCCCGGTACCGGCGGTCCTTCCTGTCCCATCTCGGCGTCGCCGCCGCGGCCCCGCACTGAGGAGAAACCCATGACGACACCGGACAAGATCTGGTTCACCCGCTGCCCGGTGCCCACCGCCGGCGGCCTGGCGCACCGCCTGGGCTGGCTGGACGGCGCGTTCGCCGCGTCCGGCCTGGAGGTGGGCGTGCTCCAGGACGCCGGGCCCGAGCTGGCCCGGCACCACTTCGACCACGACCTGCTCGGGCTGTTCCGCGAGGGCGGCAACGTGCCCGCGCTCAGCGCCCGGTCGGCGGGCGCGCCGACCCGGCTGATCGGGCTGACCTGGATCGAGGAGTGGCAGTCGATCCTGGTCCGCCCCGGCTCGGGCGTGGCCGGCGCCGGGGACCTGCGCGGCGCCCGCGTGGCGCTGCCCGGCTGGGCGGCGACGCGGGCGCAGAGCTTCCCGCGCGCGATGGCGCTGCACGGGGCGAAGGGCGCCCTCGCGCAGGGCGGCCTCACCCTCGACGACGTCACCTTCACCGAGGTCGCGGCGGACCCGTCGCCGTCGGTCGGGCGCGGCGCGCGCGGCCGGGCCCCGTCCTGGCCGGGCCTGGAAGAGCTCGCGCGCGGCGAGGTGGACGCGGTGTACGCCAAGGGCGCCCGCGCCGCCGAGCAGGCCCGCGGCCTCGGCCTGGAGGTGGCCGTCGACCTGGACGCCCACCCCGACCCCCGTACCCGCGTCAACAACGGCACGCCGCGTCCGATCACCGTCCACGAGCGGCTGCTGGACGAGCGTCCCGACCTCGTGGTGACGTTCCTCGCGCAGGCGCTCCGCGCGGCGTCGTGGGCGGCGGGCGACCTCGGCCAGGTCCGCGAGATCCTCGCGGGCGAGACCGGTTCGGGCGCGGACGGCGTCGCCACCGCCTACCGGCGCGGGTTCCACCGGTCGCTGCACCCTGGCCTGCCGGCCGACCGGCTCGGGCTGCTCGCCGTCCAGAAGGACTTCCTGCTGGTGCACGGGTTCCTGGACGCCGACGTGGACCTGGACGCGTGGACCGCGCCCGAGCCGCTGCGGCTCGCGCAGGAGCAGATCGCGGCCGAGGCCGGCGCGGAGGTGGCGGTATGACGGCCGCGCCCGAGTTCGTCGTCGCGGTCCCGACGCGCGGCGATGGCGCGCGCGGCGACTGGGGCCCGGGGCCCGCGCCGCGCCCGGCGTTCCTCACCGACCTGCGGGACGGGGCGTACGGACCGTTCGACCATCTGGCGCAGATCGGCCGCGCCGCCGAGATCGCCGGGTTCCACGGGGTGTCGGTCCCGTTCGACCCGGCGGGCGAGGAGTCGCTGGTCGTCACCGCCGGGCTGCTCCGGCAGAGCCGCTGGCTGCGCGGCACGGCCGGGTTCCACCCCGGCGTCGCGACGCCGGTGTACGCGGCCAAGGTCGCGGCCTCGCTCCAGCGGTTCACCGGCGGGCGGCTCGACTGGCGGCTCGCGATCGACCTCGACCCCGCCGTCGCGCGGGCGCAGGGCGACTTCGCGGAGGGCGCCGAGCGGTACGCGCGGGCCGACGAGTTCCTCACCATCGCCCGGGGCGTGTGGCACGAGGACTCCTACACCTACGAGGGCCGGTACTTCCAGGTGCTGGCGGGCGGGTTCCAGGCGCCGCTGTCGGACCGCCCGTTCCCCCGCGTGCACCTGTCGGGGACGTCCGCCGAGGCGCTGGACCTGTCGGCGCGGCACGCCGACGTCCACCTGTTCGACGCCGCCGACGCCGCCGGCGCGGCCGGCGCGGAGGGCGGTGGTCTCGGCGCGCTCATCGCCGACCTCGGCGCCCGCGCCGCCGGGTACGGCCGGGCGGTGGCGTCCGGGCTGGTGCTGCCCGTCCTCGCCCGGGAGGACGGCGCCGAGGTCCGCGCCGAGGTGGCGCGCCGCGCCGCCGCCGGGTCGCCCGTCCCCGCCCTCGCCGGATCGTACGAGGAGGTCGCGGCGGTACTGCGCGGCCACCTCGCCGACGGCGTCACCACGTTCGTCCTGGAGGCCGCCCCGCACCTGGAGGAGACCTACCGGCTCGGCGAACACCTGCTGCCACTGATCACCGAGGAGGTCCCCCATGCCGGTTGACGTCTACTGGCGGATCGGTACGCACGGCGACCAGCGGTCGCTGCGCGACCGGACGGTCACCCGCGGGGACTGGTCGCCCGTCGTCCCGGGCAGCATCGCCCCGGGCGTCCGGGCGGGGCGCCCCGACGGGTACAGCCACCTGGACCACATGGCCGACGTCGCGCGGGCGTCGGAGCTGTCGGGGTTCGTCGGCGGGCTGCTGCCCTCGTTCCCCTTCACCGACGACCCGTGGGCCGCCGCCGCGAGCCTGGCCCGCGAGACCGGCACCTACCGCTTCATGATCGCCTTCCAGCCGGGGTTCCTGCACCCGGTGCAGGCCGCGCGGATGTCGGCGAGCCTCCAGCGCGCGACCGGCGGCCGGGTCGTCTACAACGTCATCTCCGGCGGCGGCGGGCCCGCGCAGCTGTGGTGGGGGGACAAGGTCGACCACGACGACCGGTACGCGCGGACCTCCGAGTTCTTGGACGTGCTCAAGGGCGTGTGGCACGGCGGCCCCTTCGACTATGAGGGCCGCTTCTACCGGGTCGAGGGCGCCGGGCTGCCCGCGCCGCTCGCCCGGCAGCCGTTCCCGGAGATCTACTTCTCCGGGTCCTCGCCCGCCGCGATCCGTGCCGCCGGGCGGCACGCCGACCACTACCTGTCCTGGCTGGAGCCCTTCCCCGCCCTCGCCGCCAAGTTCGGTACCGTCCGCGAGCACAGCGAGGAGCTCGGCCGGTCCCCGCGGTTCGCCGTGCGGATCGACGTGCTCGCGCGCGAGACCGAGGAGGAGGCGTGGGACGAGATCGAGCGCGGCTGGCGGCACGTCGACCCGGCGGCGCTGCGCGGCCCCGAGGTGGGCGGTGACTCAGTCGGCTGGCTGCGCGGCCAGTCGTTCGTGGACTGGCCGGTCACCGGGCCGCGCGAGCTGGAGGCCGCGCCGAACGTGTGGGGCGGCTTCCACCTGCTGCGCGGCGGCCCCGCGTTCGGCCTGGTCGGCAGCTACGCGCAGGTCGCCGCGCGGCTGGACGAGCTGATCGGCCTCGGCGTGGACGCCTTCATCCTCGCCGGCGTCCCGCACCTGGAGGAGGCCCACCGGGTGGGCGAGAACGTCCTCCCCCTGCTGCGCGGCCACGACCTGCGCGACCACGCCCCCTCAACCCCCTTCACCGCTACGAGAGGAACCCTCTGATGACCGTCCGAGTCGGATACTTCCCGCACAACAACTCGCTGTGGGTGCTGCGCCACCGCGGCGTCCTGGAACGCTCGCTGCCGGACGTGGAGTGGGTGGACCTGCGCTCCCTGCCGGCCGGGGACCGGCCCGCGCCGACCGAGGGGCTGCCGTCCGCGCACGGCGACCACCTCTTCGACGGCGGCTACGACTTCATCGGCACCGGCTCGACCCCGCCGGTCACCGCGCAGGCCAAGGGCCACGACATCGTCTACGTCGCCACGTCCGGGCCCCGGCACGAGAACGGCCGGCTGGTCGTCCGCGCGGACTCCGGCATCGCCTCGCCCGCCGACCTCAAGGGCAGGCGGGTCGCGCTCGGGCACGGCTCCTGGCAGACCACGCTGCTGCTGTTCGCGCTCGACGACGCGGGGCTGGCCTGGTCCGACATCGAGCCGGTCGACGCCGGCACCGACGCGGGCCCGCTCCTGCTGGACGGGGAGGTCGACGCCTGGGTCGCCTCCTACCCGTCGCTGGCCCGGGTCGAGGAGCAGGCCGAGGTCCGCACCCTGGTCGAGACCGACGGGCTGTTCAGCCACCGGTCGCTGTGGTTCACCCGGCGCGACTTCGCCGAAGGGCACCGCGAGGAGCTCGCCGCGATCGTGGCGGCGCTCCAGGAGTCGGACGCCTGGATCGCCGAGAACCCCGGCGAGGCCGCGAAGCTGTTCGCCGCGGGCGACGAGGGCGACCTGGCCGCCTGGGAGGACGCGCTCCGCAGGCGGCCGTTCGGGCTCGAGCCGGTCGGCGCCGCGTTCGCGGCCGAGCAGCAGCGCGCCGCCGACCTGTTCCACGCCGCCGGCCTCGTCGACCGAAGGATCACCGTCGCGGACGCCGTCCTGCCGTGGGTCGCCGAGCTGGTCGGGCCGCGCCCGGCCGCCTGAGCGCGTCCGGGGCCGGGCGCCGCGTCACGGCGAGACGCCGCGCCCGGCCCCGGACGGCGGCCCCGGACGTCGGCCCCTGACGGCGGCCCCGGAGGTCGGCCCCGGGGGTCGGCCCCGGACGTCCGGGCCGGGGCGCTGACCCCATGCGGCCAGCGCCTTGACGCTCCCGAGCGGTGACGTAATCGTGTAATCATGACCACGCTCTTCGAGCACGCCGGGGGCGCGGAGGCGATGCGCCGCCTCGCGGACGCCCTCTACCGCAGGCTGCTGTCCGACCCGGTGCTGCGTCCCCCGTTCGGGGAACTAATGCCCGAGCACGTGGCGCACTTCGCGCTGTTCGAGGCCGAGACGTTCGGCGGCCCGGACGACTACACCCGCGACCACGGCGGCTTCCCCGCGCTGATCGACATGCACCGCGGCCTGAAGATCACCGAGGCGCAGCGGCGCCGGTTCGTCGAACACTACCTCGCCGCCGCGGACGAGGCCGGCCTCCCGTCGGACGCGCCGTTCCGCGAGGCGCTGCGCACCCACGTCGAGTTCGGCACGCAGGTCGCCATGCAGAACTCCAACGCCGAGACCGACGACGAGCTGCATCCCCTGCGGCACGTCCCGATCTGGAACTGGCCGGACCCCGAACCCGGAGCCTGACCGGGCACGGGTGACGGCCGTCCGCATCGCCGCCGCCGGGTCCGATGACAGAGGAACACTCATTGTGGATCTGTATCCCGCTCTCCTACGATCGCGGGCATGGTCTCCCTCACCCGGATCTCCGGCGAACTCAACGGGCTGCGGGCGGCCGTCCGCGCGGGGATGATCGGCCCGATGCCGCCGCGGGCGCTGGCCGCGACCGTGCGGGCGCTGCGCGCCTACGGGCCGCTCGGCGCGGCGACGGCGCTCCCCGCGCACCGCTTCCCGGACCGCGCCGGGCTGGTCGACGAGCGCGGCACGCTCACGTTCGGCGAGCTCGACCGCCGCTGCAACGCGCTCGCCAACGCCTGGCGGGAACGGGGCGTCGGCCCCGGCGACACGGTCGGCATCCTGTGCCGCAACCACCGCGGGCTGCTGGAGGCGATGTCGGCGGCGGCCAAGACCGGGGCGTCGGTGCTGTTCCTCAACACCGACTTCGCGGGGCCGCAGCTCCGCGACGCCGCCCGGCGCGAGGGCGTGACCGCGCTCGTGCACGACGAGGAGTACACGGCCGCCGCCGAGGGGCTGGACGTGCCGCGCCACCTCGCCTGGACGGACGGGCCGGGAGACGGCCCGGACCGCGCGGGCTCCCTCGACGCGCTCATCGCCGAGGGCGCCCCGGCCCCGCCGCCCGCGCCGTCCCGGCACGGCTCGATGGTGATCCTCACCAGCGGCACCTCGGGCCGCCCCCAGGGGGCGCCGCGGTCCCAGTCGTGGTCGATGGCGCTGCCCGGCGGCATCCTGTCCAAGGTCCCGCTGCGGGGCGGCGAGTCGGTGTTCGTCGGGCCGCCGCTGTTCCACGGCCTCGGGCTGACCGCGGCCGTGCTGGCGCTCGGCCTCGGCTCCACGCTGGTGCTGCGCCGCCGCTTCGACGCCGCGCGGGTGGTGGACGACCTGACCGGGCACGGCTGCACGGCGCTGATCGCCGTCCCGGTGATGCTGAGCCGCCTGCTCGCCCTGCCCGGCCTGGACCTGTCCCGGCTGTCGCGGCTCACCGTGGTGCTGACCGGCGGCGCCCGGCTCGAGGCCGATCTCAGCCGCCGCGCGGCGACGGCGCTCGGCCCGCGGCTCTACAACTTCTACGGCTCCACCGAGGCGTCCTGCATCGCGATCGCCACCCCGGCCGACCTCGCCGCCGCGCCGGGCTGCGTCGGGCGCCCGCCGGCCGGCACCACGGTGCGGGTCCTGGACCAGGCGGGCCGCCCGGCCGCGACCGGCGTCACCGGCCGGGTCTTCGTCGACTCGGCCACCCGCTTCGGCGGCTACACCGGCGGGGGCGGCCGGCCGGAGGTCGGCGGCCTGATGGAGGTCGGTGACCTCGGCCACCTGGACGGCGGCGGCCGGCTGCTGATCGACGGCCGCGCCGACGACATGATCGTCTCGGGTGGCGAGAACGTGCATCCCGCCGAGGTCGAGGAGCTGCTCGCCGCGCACCCCTCCGTCCGGGAGGCCGCGGTGGTCGGCGTCCCCGACGAGGAGTTCGGCCAGCGGCTGCGCGCGTTCCTGGTCGCGGGCGGCGACCTCACCGAGGACCGGGTGAAGACGCACGTCGCGGCCAACCTGGCGCGCTCCAAGGTCCCCCGCGAGGTGGTCTTCCTCGACGAGCTCCCCCGCAACCCGACCGGGAAGGTCCTCAAGCGCGAGCTCCCGCGCGGCTGACGTCCCGCGGCTACCTGCGAGGTAATCGTCTTCGCGTGCCGGGGTCCGTAGCGTCGTGGCCATCGACGAGAGGGGAACCCCGATGACCACGATCCGTTCCATGGCCGACGGCGTCCGCGCCGACGACCGGCGCCTGCTCAGGGCGGCACTGAGGCTCGACAGCGTGGTGACCGGCGCCAACGGCCTGGCCTACCTGGCGCTGGCCGGGCCGCTGGAGGAGCTGCTCGGCCTCGACCCGGTGACCGGCCGCGCGATCGGCGCCTTCCTGGTGGTGTACGCGGTGGCGGTCTGGGCCGTGTCGGTGCCCGCCGAGCCCCGGCGCACCGCGGTCGGCGCGGTGGTGGAGGCCAACGTGCTGTGGCCGGTGCTGAGCGTCGTGGCGGTGGCGACCGGATGGCTGTCGCTGAGCACGGCCGGCGGGGTGTGGGCGGTCCTCCAGGCCGTGGTGGTCGCCGGGTTCGGCGCCTTGCAGTTCGCCGCGCTGCGCCGGGTCACCCGCCGCCGGTGAGGTCCTCGACGTCCCAGGCCTCCTGGCGGATCTCGACGTGGTCCGAACGGCGCAGCCCGTCGAGCAGCTCCCGCCAGCCGCCGGTCCACTCGGTGGCCCGCCCGCCGGCCTGGACGAGCCGCACCGCCAGGAGCTGCGCGGCGACGCCGTCCCCGGCCGCCAGCGCCCGCGCGGCGGGGAGGTACCTCGGCGGGTCCCAGCGGCCGAGCCGCTGGCCCAGCGACTCGGCGAGGCGCGCCGCCAGAACCGGCCGGTCGACGAGCAGGGCCGCCAGCTCCCCGAATCCGGCGGTGATCTCGTCCGGGTCGGACGGTCCGGTCCTCGGGACGAAGAGCATCGTGACCACGATGTCCGCAGCCTGCGCCCGGTACAGGGGGTGCGGCGCGAGAACGCGGACGGCGCGGCGGGCGAGGTCCAGCCGCCAGGTCTCCGGGTCATACACGCCGGGCAGCTGGGAGATCGTTCCGGCGAGCCCGGCGGCTCGGGCCCGCGCGACCGGCTCCTGCCCGGCCTCCACGAGCCGGGCGAGGACGTCGACGGCGGGATCGCGGAGCGCACCGGTCCGCACGAGCATGCGCAGGGTCGACAGCCCGGCCGTCCCGGCGTCGTTCCCGGGGTCGGCGACGGATTCGAGGATCTCGTCGAACCCGCCCTCGTACCACCGGGTCCACGCGGCGAACGCCTTCACGCCCCGGAACCGGACCCCCGGGCCGTCGGCGGCGTCGAGCAGCCCGCGGACCAGCTCCGCGTAGCGCGGCCGGTGCCGGGGCGCGTACTCGCCGGGCCGCGCCTGGAAGAGGGTGCGCAGCATCGGCTCCCCCGCGTACGGCCCGGCGGCGGCGAAGAGCCGGTCCAAGGCGCCGGGGGTCTCGGGCATCCAGCGCAGCGCGACCGCCACCGCGATCCGCACATCGCGGTGCAGCGCCGTGTCGTCCCAGGCGCGCAGGAGCGCCTCGGCCGCGCCGGGCGGACGGTGCCGCTCCAGGAGCGCGGCGGCCCGCTTGCGCGCGGTGACCTTGGCGGCCGGGCCGGTCAGCACCTCGTCCAGGAGCGGTCCGAGCACCGAGGGCCGGACGGACCGGCAGCAGCGCGCCATCGCCGCCACCGCGACCCGCGAGGCCGGCCCGCGCGCGTGGAGCAGCAGGATCCGCAGCGCCTCGGCGGGCCGGTCCGACGCGGCCATGGCGTCGAGCGCGGCCTCGGCGAGGACAGTCTCGTCCTGCTCCGCGTACGGCACCAGGTCGCCGAGCCCGCCGGGGAGGCGGCCGAGGGAGGCGAGGGCGGAGAGCCGGGCGTCCGGCGGCAGCGCGCCGTCGCGGACCGCGGCCGTCAGCCGCTCGCGGACGCGTTCGCGCTGGGCGGCCGTCCAGCGTCCCGCCGAGCCCGCCGTCACCTCCGGGACCCGGTCGCCGCGGGACGCGCCCCCTTCGCGGTCGCCGTCCAGCGCCGCGAGGAGGAGGTCGGTGCGGCGCCGGGAGACGACGCTCCAGACCCCGGGCAGCGCGATCGCGGACGGGTCGTCGGCGAGCAGGGACACGGCGCGCTCCTCCCGCCCCGCCGGACGGGCGAGCCACAGCTCCGCGGCATCAAGGACCGGCTTTCCGGGAGACCGCAGGATCGCCGCGCGCAGGTCGTCCTGGAGCTCCTCCAGCAGGTGCGCCCGGCGGCCGAGCGTCCATCCGAGGACCAGGGCGAGCCCCGGGTCCTCCCGTTCCCGCGCCGCGCGGAGGTGGGGCCGCAGCCGGGCGAGCAGCTCCCGTTCGAGGCCCTTGGGCAGGACCAGGTCCAGGCGGGTGTGATGCGGCGCGGGGTAGATCCCCTCCCACCCGTACCGGGCCACCAACCGCTCGTAGACGTCCAGCGCCCAGCCGGTGAGCCCCGCAGACGAGTGATGCGCCAGGACGCGGCCCGCGAGCGCGTGCAGCACCCGTCTGGTCTCCTCCGACGAGTCGCGGGCATCCACGATCGCGGCGCACAGCTCGTCGAGCGCGGGGACGTACCCGTCGTCCAGCAGCGACACCGGCAGTTTCAGCAGGCCGGTGACCAGTTCGCCCCGCAGCGGGTCCCGCTCGTTGCGGACGCGGGCGGACAGCTCGGCGACCAGCACCCGCACACGCCCGCGGTCCCGAGCGCGGGCGGCCCGGTCCAGGAGGAGCCCGCGGGCGAGGCCGCGCAGCCTCGGGTCCCCGCCGCGGGCCGCCTCGGTGAGCGGCACGGTCGCCTCCCCGTCCGGCAGGAACGCGGTGAGCCGGAGGGGGATGCCCGGATCGTCCAGCCGCCTGCGCGCGGAGTGCCACACCGACCCGTGCCAGTCGAGCATCCGCCGCGCCTCCACAGCCGCCCGCTCCGGCGGCAGGAGGTCGAGCAGCGCGATCCCCCTCAGTCCCGGCCCCGGGCCGCCCGCACGTTCGAGCACGAGGTCGAGCACCTCGGCGCGTCGCCCCGGCGGGAACCGGCGCAGGTGGTCGCGCAACGCGTACGGGTCGGACGGGAGGAACTCCAGGAGCTCCTCGTCCGGCAGGGAGCGCAGATGGCCGAGGACGCGGGCGGGCAGCGACCCCCGCCGGCGCCGCCCGCGCCGCAGCAGCCGGGCCGTCCGGCCGGCGTCGCACTCGTACAGGGCCGTGATCACCTTGGCGGGGAACCCCTCGGTGAACCGGCCGAGCCCCCCGCCCTCCAGGACCGACAGGGCGAGCTCCGGCTCGCGGAGCGCGGCGGCCACCAGGCCCCACCGGCGGGTCCGCACCCACTCCCACGGGAACCGGTCGTCCGCGGTCTCGCGCGCGGCCTGGTCGAGGAGCGCACGAGGGTGGCGGCTCCCGAGCGCGCGCCACGACGTCACCGCGTGGACCAGCTCGGGCAGCAGCCGCGCCGTCGTCCCCTGTGTGCAGGCGGGCAGCAGGGCGGCGGCCTCCCGGTCGCCCCACCGGCTCCGCACCTGCGGCAGGAGCCGGTCGGCGAGCGCCGTGCGGCGGGCGTGGCGCAGCGTCCGGTAGAGGGCCGCACGGAGCCCGGACGGGGCGTCGTCGAGGACTCCCGCCGCCGCCTCGTCGGAGACCGGCAGGGTCCGCACGGCACGCAGCGCCGCGCGGCGCAGCTCCAGATCGGGACCGGTCAGGACGCGTTCGACGTAGGCGAGGTCGCGGGCCGCCATCGCCATGTGCAGCGCGGCACGCCGTTCGTCCCGGCCTCCGGAGGACAGTTCCGTGAGCAGGACGCGCAGTTCGGCGGTCCCGGCGGTGCGCCGGGCGTGCAGCGCGAGCATCCGCATGCGCCGCGGGTAAGGGAGAGGTTCCAGGCGCGACAGCGGCTCGACGGCCGCGACGGCGGGTCCGGCCGGCTCCGAGGCCGGCTCGATGGGGCTCAACGGCCCGGGCGGAGTCCGCCCTTCCTGAGGATCATGGCGCCGATGATGCCCGATGCCGCACCGTCCGGCAACCCCGGCGCGGGCCGGGGCCGGCCGGAGCGTCCGGCGAGGAACCGGCGGCGGGCCCGACCGGGCCCCGGCCCACCGCGCTGCTGGGACAATCGGCCGCATGACCTATGTTGCGGCGGGTGACCGATACGAGCGCGTCCAGTACCGGCGGTGCGGGCGCAGCGGGCTCAAGCTCCCGGCGGTGTCGCTCGGGCTGTGGCACAACTTCGGCGACGACCGGCCCCTGGACGTGCAGCGCGCGATCCTGCGGCGCGCGTTCGACCTCGGGATCACCCACTTCGACCTCGCCAACAACTACGGGCCGCCGTACGGGTCGGCGGAGGCCAACTTCGGCCGGGTGCTCCGCGAGGACCTCGCGCCCTACCGCGACGAGCTGATCGTCTCCACCAAGGCCGGGTACGACATGTGGCCCGGCCCGTACGGCGAGTGGGGGTCGCGCAAGTACCTGCTCGCCAGCCTCGACCAGTCGCTGCGCCGCACGGGCCTCGACTACGTCGACGTCTTCTACAGCCACCGGTTCGACCCCGGGACGCCGCTGGAGGAGACCATGGGCGCGCTCGACCGCGCGGTGCGGTCGGGCAAGGCCCTCTACGCCGGAGTGTCCTCCTACTCGCCCGAGCGCACCGCCGAGGCCGCCGCGATCCTCCGTGGGATGGGCACGCCGCTGCTCATCCACCAGCCGTCCTACTCGATGCTCAACCGCTGGATCGAGGGCGGCCTCCTCGACACCCTCGAGCGCGAGGGCGCGGGCTGCATCGCGTTCTCGCCGCTCGCCCAGGGGATGCTGACCGGCACGTACCTGAACGGCGTGCCCGAGGGGTCGCGGGCCGGGAAGGGGACCTCGTTCTCCCCCGACCTGCTCACCGGCGCCAACCTCCGGCACGTCCGGGCGCTCAACGAGATCGCCGCCGCGCGCGGCCAGTCGCTGGCCCAGCTCGCGCTCGCCTGGACGCTGCGCGACCGGCGGGTGACCTCGGCGCTGATCGGCGCGAGCAGCGTCGCACAGCTTGAGGAGAACGTGGCGAGCCTGGACCGCATGGACTTCACCGCCGACGAACTGGCCGCCATCGACCGCGACGCCGTCGAGGCGGGCGTCAACATCTGGGCCGCCTCCAGCGCCGGCTGACCCGCCCCACACGGCCCCGGACGGCCCCACACGGCCCCGGACGGCCCCGGCGCGAGCGCGCCCCGAGGCCGCAACCGGGGCCGCCCGCTGACGGCACGGCCCCCGGGCGCGCGTCCGGCGCACCCGGGGGCCATATCAGCGGGGGTCCGCGCCGGCGGGGGCGCGGCGGAGGGGGGACGGATCAGCGGCCGGCGGCGGCCTTCGCGGGCTTGGGCAGCGCGCAGTGGCGGTCGAGAACCACCTCGTTGCCGCGGCCCAGGCAGCGCGCCAGCAGGTAGGTCTGCTGGCCGTAGTGGATCCCCTGACGGACGGTCACGTTGCCCTCGCGGTCGACCTCGCAGGGGTTGTTGAGCGTGCAGCGCTCGCCGTCGTCGTTGCCGGTGTTGTTGATCCCGACCATCTGCCGGGTCCGGACGTCGATGATCGGCGAGCCGGACGTGCCGTGGATCGTCTGGCACTCGGGCGCGTACCGGATGGAGTTCTTCCAGGTCCACTCGCCCTCGCGGATCCGGTAGACCTCCGCGGCCGTCTTACAGCCGTAGATCGCCTTCCAGTAGCCGGACACGATCCGGATCTCGCTGCCGACCCGCGGCTTGGCCGCCGACAGGCGCAGCGCCGGCGACCCGTACTTCTTCTGGATCTGCGCGTAGGTGCTGTCGAGCCGGTACAGCGTCACATCGGTGTCGGTCATCGTGGCGTACTCGACCTTGGTCGCCTTCAGCGTGCCGAGCTCGTTCTCGCCGGACGGGCCGAGCAGCTTGAACGTCCGGGACGACGGCTGGTCGACGATGACCTGGCCGGCCTTCGGCATCCCGCTCTCCAGGCAGTGCCCGTTGGTCATCACCAGGGCCTTGTCGGTGTCGCGCGAGCGCGGGCCGCGGACCAGGGAGCCCGAGCAGTTGCTGAGCGCGACGATGCTCGTGAAGTCGACCTCCTTCGGCTTCCCGGCCGTCCGGGCCGTGGCCGCCGGCGCGGCGGCGGCATCGGCGGCGGCGGTGCCGGCCTGCGCCGCCCCGCCCGTCGCGGTGAGCAGGGTTCCGCCGGCGAGCACCGCGAGCGCGGCTCCGACGAGTCTTCGTCTGGGCATGGGAGGGTTCCTCTCAAGCGGGCCGGGTGGCGCGGTCGGCGCGGCCCCGGCCGGACGACGGTGTCCCGGCGGATGCTAGATCATCGCCACCCCCCGGGGAAGGACGCCGGCCCGCGTACCATCGGTTCCATGATCGAGTCACCGGTTCGCTGGGGGATCCTCGGCGCGGGCGGGATCGCCGCGGTCTTCACCGAGGACCTGCTCCGCCTGCCCGGCCACGAGGTCGTGGCCGTCGGGTCCCGCTCGGCCGACACCGCCGCCGCGTTCGCCTCCCGCCACGGCGTCCCCACGGCGCACGGCTCGTACGCCGGGCTCGCGGCCGACGAGCGGGTCGACGTCGTCTATGTCGCCACGCCCCACCCCCTGCACTACGCGCCCGCCAGGCTCTGCCTGGAGGCCGGGCGGGCGGTGCTGGTGGAGAAGCCGTTCACCACCTCGGCCGCCGACGCCGAGAGGCTTGCGGGCCTCGCCCGCGAGCGCGACCTCTTCGCCATGGAGGCGATGTGGACCCGCTTCAACCCCCTGGTCCGGAAGCTGACCGGGCTCGTCCGCGACGGGGCCGTCGGCGAGGTCACCGCGGTCTACGCCGACTTCTGCACCGCCGCGCCGTTCGACCCGCAGAGCCGCCTGTGGTCGCGTGATCTGGGCGGCGGCGCGCTGCTGGACCTCGGCTGCTACGTGCTGTCGTTCACCTGGCCGCTGCTCGGCGCCCCCGACACGGTGCGCGCGGTGTCCACGCCCGCGCCGACCGGCGTGGACGCCGCCACCGGCATCGTGCTCGGGTACGGGTCCGGAGCGCTCGCGGTGCTGCACTGCGGCTTCACCGGCGCCTCGCCGCACACCGCCACCGTGGTCGGGACGCGGGGGCGGATCGAGGTGGCGGCGCCGTTCTACCGGCCCACTTCGATGACGCTGATCCGCGACGGCCGCGACCCGGAGACCGTCACCGCCGCCTTCGAGGGGCGCGGCTACACCCACCAGGCCGAGGAGGTCGCGCGGTGCCTGCGCGCGGGGCTGGCCGAGTCACCGCTGATGCCGCTCGAGGAGTCCGTCGCCGTCCTGCGCGTCATCGAGGAGATCACCGCCCAGACCCGCTGAGGACCGGGCGGGACGCGCCCACGGTCGGGCTCGGGGGCCGGACTCAGTCGACGTCGACCCAGCCGAAGGTGCGGGTCACCGCCTTCTTCCAGCCGGCGTAACCGGTGGTGCGCTGCTCGTCGTTCCAGGTGGGCTCCCAGCGCTTGTCCTCGTTCCAGTTCCGCCGCAGTTCGTCGGTCGACGTCCAGAAACCGACAGCGAGGCCGGCGGCATAGGCGGCGCCGAGCGCGGTGGTCTCGGCGACCACCGGCTTGGACACCGGAACACCCAGAATGTCGGCCTGCAACTGCATGCACAACTCGTTGGCCGTGACCCCGCCATCCACCCGCAGCACATCCAACGCCACCCCCGAATCCTCCCGCATCGCCTCCACAACATCCCGCGACTGGTAACAGATCGCCTCCAACGTCGCACGCGCGACATGCGCATTGGTGTTGAAACGCGACAACCCGACAATCGCGCCCCGCGCATCCGACCGCCAGTACGGAGCGAACAACCCCGAAAAAGCCGGCACGAAATACACACCCCCATTGTCGGCCACCTGCGCCGCCAACGACTCGCTCTGCGCGGCACCCGAAATGATCCCGAGCTGATCGCGCAGCCACTGCACCGCCGACCCCGTCACCGCGATCGACCCCTCCAACGCATACACCGGCGCCTGATCACCGAACTTGTAGCAGACCGTCGTCAACAGGCCGCTCTTGGAACGCACCAGCTCCGTACCCGTGTTGAGGAGGAGGAAGTTGCCGGTGCCGTAGGTGTTCTTGGCCTCTCCCGGCGAAAAGCACACCTGCCCCACCGTCGCCGCCTGCTGATCCCCCAAGATCCCGCTCAACGCCACCTCACCCCGCAACGGACCATCGGACCTCGTGACGCCATACAGCTCCGAGGTCGAAGACGGCCTGATCTCGGGGAGCATCCGGCGCGGGATACCGAAGAACGACAGCAACTCGTCGTCCCAGTCCAAGGTCTCCAGATCCATCAGCATCGTGCGGCTGGCATTGGTCGGATCGGTGACGTGCACCCCGCCGTCGGTCCCGCCGGTCAGGTTCCACAACACCCAGGTGTCCATGTTCCCGAACACCGCCTCACCGCTCTCGGCGGCCTCCCGCACCCCCTCAACATTCTCCAGAATCCACTGGACCTTCCCCCCGGAGAAATACGTCGCGGGCGGGAGCCCGGCCTTCCGACGGATGACGTCGCCGCGGCCGTCGCGGTCGAGTTCAGCCGCGATGCTGTCGGTACGGGTGTCCTGCCACACGATCGCGTTGTAATACGGACGCCCAGTAACCCGATTCCACACCAGAGTGGTCTCACGCTGATTAGTGACCCCAAGCGCCACGAGATCAGAATGGCCCAGATTCGCCTTGTTCAGCGCACTCTCGATCACCGCGCGAGTACGCTCCCAGATCTCGGTCGGATTATGCTCGACCCACCCCGCCCGCGGCAGAACCTGCTCATGCTCCAACTGATGCCGCGCCACCTCGTTCCCACCATGATCAAAAATCATGAACCGGGTACTCGTGGTGCCCTGATCGATCGCGCCGACGAAGTCCGCCATGCGACTGCCTCTCCTTTGGGTCGGTGACGGGACGGCGGCCCCGGTCAGGTCACGTCGTACTCGGGCTCGGGCCCGCTCGGTGCCCTCGTGGGCACCGGCTCGTCCGGGATGCCGCGCCCGATCAGCAGGATGAACAGCGCCGCGCCGATCACCCCGCCCAGCAGCGGCGCCACGATCGGAACCCAGAAGTACAGATCGCCGTACTGGTCCCGCCAGGCGTGGTCGTACCCGGTCAGGAACTCGGCCAGGCGCGGGCCGAAGTCGCGGGCGGGGTTGATCGCGTACCCGGCGTCGGAGCCCCACGCCATCCCGATCGCCACCACCAGCAGGCCGATGACGAGCGGGGCGAGGTTGGCCAGCGGCGGGGCGTTCCGCAGGTCGGTGAGGGCCAGCACGACGAACAGCAGGATCGCGGTGCCGATCACCTGGTCGCGGAAGGCGCCCCAGGTGTGCACCGGCAGCTCGCCGTTGCCCGGCAGGGTCGAGAAGACCGTCTGGGTCTTGAGCGTGTGGCCGGGGTCGGCCTTGGCCAGCACCTCGGTGTAGTTCCACCGCACCAACAGCGCCGCAACGAACGCCCCCAGCGTCTGCGCCAGCATGAACGGCGCCACCTTGCGCCACGGGAAGCCCTTGAACAGCGCGAGCGCGAACGTGACCGCCGGGTTGATATGGCCGCCGCTGATCCGGGCGGAGACGTAGATGCCGAGCGTGACACCGAAGCCCCACGCCCAGGCGATGCTGTCGTGGTCGCCGAGGCCCGCCGCGGACACCTGCGCGACCACGCCCGCGCCGAACAGGATGAGGATCAGCGTGCCGGCGAACTCCGCCGACATCTCCCACACGAGCCCGGGGACCTTCGGCCGTTCCGCCATCTCTCCTCCTCGGACGGGGGGTGCGCGTCAGCGTTCATTCCCATCACGGAAGGTGAATAAGCAGTCACAGTCGGTCGGCCCGGCGGCCGTCAGTGCCCGCGGAACGCCTCCTCCAGCCACCAGGCCGGACGGTCGCCGGTGACCTTGGCGTCGACGAGCATCGGCCGGTCGCGGGGGCCCTCCAGCCACGCCGCGACGGCGTCCAGGTCGCCGGGGGCCCGCACGGTGGCGGCCTCGCAGCCGAAGCCGCGGCCGATCGCGGCGAGGTCGGCGGGTGGGAACCGCACGGCGTCCAGCGGGTGCCCGTCCGGCCCGAAGTGGTGCACCTCGGCGCCGTAGGCCTCGTCGTCGTAGACGACCACGAGCAGGTCGAGCCCGAGCCGGACGGCGGTCTCCAGCTCGGCCACGCCCATCAGCGCGCCGCCGTCGCCGAGCGCGGCCACCGTCAGCCGGTCCGGGCGGGCGACCGCGGCGCCGACGGCGGTCGCCAGGCCCAGCCCGATCGACTGGAACGCCTGAGTGAAGACCAGGCCGTCGGCGCCCGGTACGTCCAGGAACATGGCCGGATAGCCCATGAAGTTGCCCGAGTCGACGGCGACGGTCCGCTCGCGCGGCAGCAGGTCGTCGAGGGCGATGGTGAGCGTCCGCGGGTCGATGCGGGTGCCGTCCGCCGCGCCGGGGTGCTCGTCGTAGGGGTGGTCGCGCCAGCGCCGTTCGGCGGCGAGCCGGGCGGCCAGCCCCGCGGAGCGGTAGGCGGGCGCGGCGTGGCCGCGCGCGGCCAGCTCGGCCTCGACGGCGCGGGCGGTCGCGGCGGCGTCGCCGATCAGGCTGAGGTCGACCGGGTGGTGGGCGCCGAGGGCCCGCGCGTCCACGTCGACCTGCACGACCGTCGCGCCCTTGCCGACCAGGTTGCCGTGCCGCAGCGTCCACATGTTGAGCGAGCAGCCCCAGCCGACCAGCAGGTCGGCCTCGCCGATCAGCTCGGCCGCGGCGGGGGTGGCGAACCCGCCGCTGACGTCCAGGTCGAACGGGTCGCCGGTGAACAGCCCGCGCGCCACGGCGGACGTCGCCAGCAGCGCCCCGCAGCGTTCGGCCAGGGCCCGCAGCGGCTCGCGGGCGCCTGCGAGCCGGGCGCCGCGCCCGGCGATGAACACCGGGCGGCGGGCCGCGGCGAGCGCGTCGGCGAGCCGGGCGACGGCCCCGGGCGGCGGGACGGGCAGCAGCGGTACGGACGCGGCCCGCGGCGCCGGGCCGCGGGCGAGCGCCGTCGGCCCCGGATGCCCGGCGGCCTGCACGTCCAGGGGCAGGCCGAGCAGCACGGTGCGGCGCTCGGCTACGGCGGTCCGGCACGCGCGGGTCACGTCGGCGAGCGCGGTCTCCGGGGAGTGGACCCGTTCGGGGATGGCGCCGACCGCGGTGGCCAGCGCGGCCTGGTCGACGCGGAAGTTGGACCGGATGTCGGAGGCCGCCACCTCGCCCGCCAGCACCAGCAGCGGGGTCCGGCTCTTGGCCGCCTCCGCGATCCCGGTGAGCGCGTTGGTCAGACCGGGCCCCTGGTGCACCGACAGCACGCCGAGCCCGCCGCTCACCCGCGCGTACGCGTCGGCCATCGTCGCCGCGCCGCCCTCGTGCCGGGCGGCCACGAACCGGGCGCCGTTCGCGATCAGCGCGTTGGTGACGTGGAAGTTGCCGCTGCCGACCACCCCGAAGACGGTGCCCGCGCCGAGCCGGGCCAGGGCCTCCCCCACGGCCTCGGCGACGTTCATCTCTCGACCAGGGCGAGCACCCGGGCCGGGCTGCCGGAGCCGCCGACGATCGGCAGCGGCGTGGCGATCAGCGCCGCGCCGCGCGGCGGCAGCCGGTCCAGCCCCTGGAGCGGCGTCAGGCCGTACTTGCCGGCGCCGAGGAAGAACGAGTGGCACGGGAACGGCGGGTCGAAGGCGTGCGCGCCGCCCGCGTCGGTGCCGACCGTCTCGGTCCCGAGCCCGAGGACCGGGGTCTCCTCGGCGAGCCAGCGCGCGCACGCGGGCGAGATGCCGGGGGTGTGCGGGCCGTTCTCGTCGGCGTTGAGGAACTCCTCCTGGCCGCCCGACCTGGCGTCCCACCCGGTGCGGTAGAGCAGCCAGCCGCCCTCGGGCAGCGGGCCGTGGGCCTCCTCCCAGTCCCGCACGTGCTCGATCTCCAGCAGGAAGTCGGGGTCGGCGGCGGCCTGCGCGGAGAAGTCCAGCACCACGGCGGGGGCGATCAGGCGGCCCGGCGCGACCTGGGAGACGTCCTCGCCGTCCCGGCCGCTCGCCCAGTGCACCGGCGCGTCGAAGTGGGTGCCGACGTGCTCGCCCGTGGTGAAGTCGTTCCAGTACCAGGCGGGGCCGCGGTCGTCGTAGCGGCTGATCTCGCGCAGCGAGAACGGCACGGTGTTGGCGAAGGGCTCCGGGAGCTGAAGGATCGGCGTCGACTCCGACAGCGGCGCGGTCAGGTCGACCACTTCGATGGATCCGTCCGCGACGGCGGCGAGCAGCTGGGCGAGCACGGCCCCAGTCCTTTCCACGAGCTTCCTGCGATACGGCGGGCGGCGGGCGCCCGCGCGGTGCCCCGAACGTACCGGCATCGGGGACCGATAGGAAGATTCAGCCGAGCAGCCCGCCGAGCCTGCCCTCCAGCAGGACTTGCAGCTCGCCGAGGGGGCCGGCCCCTCCGCCGTCCCGCGCCGGGGGGGCGTCCAAGACGCTGACCAGATCATCTACGCGTGAGATATACGGGCCGTCCCCACGCCCCAGGTGACTGTGTGCTTATGACCAGATTCGGCGCGCGAATTCGTTGCCCCGCAACGTCGACGCGCCGCCGCGCATCGAGCATCATCAGGAGGTTTCCCGGCCGTTCCCCCCTCGGAGGTCCGATGCGCCACAGGCCCTGGACTCTTGCCCTCGCCACCGCCGCCGTCACCGCAGGACTCGCCGCTCCCCCGGCGCTCGCCACCGTGCCGTCCGGCGCCGTGCCGTCCGGCGCGGTCCCGTCCGGCACCGGGGCCTTGGGAGCCGAGCCCGGTCCGGGGGCGCGGAACCTGAAGCCGGCCGCCCCGTCCGCGGCCGTCACCGGGAACGCGGCGGGCTTCGACCCGCTCACCGCCTCGTCCGATCCGGTGGAGCTGCGCGACGCGCCCCGCGACCTGTCCAAGGTGACCTACACCCACAAGGGGCAGAAGCACACGCTCGACGACTACCTCGCGCGCACCGGCACCCAGGGGTTCGTCGTTCTGGACGGCCTGAACGTGGTGTTCGAGCGCTACGTCACCACCAACCGCGACACCCTCTTCCAGTCGTGGTCCATGGCCAAGTCGTTCACCTCGGCGGCGGTCGGCATCGCAATGCACGAGGGCTTCATCGGCTCCATCGACGACACCGTCACCCGGTACGTCCCGGAGCTGAAGGGCTCGGGCTACGACGGGGTGTCCCTGCGCGACCTGCTGCGGATGTCGTCCGGCATCGCCTGGGACGAGACGCTGGACGTGCCGCCGGTGCACGTCGCCGCGAGCCTCGGCCTCCCGATCACCGAGATGGCCCGGCAGCGCAGGCGCGGCTGGGAGCCCGGCAGCCGGTTCGAGTACACGAGCATGAACTCGTTCGTGCTCTCCTGGATCGTCGCCAAGGCCACCGGCACCCCGTACCACGCCTACGTGCAGCGCAAGATCTGGGAGCCCGCCGGGATGGGCTCCCGGGCGTACCTGGGCAACGACTCCAACGGCAACAGCCTCGGCTACTGCTGCTACTACGCCACCGACCGCGACTTCGCCCGGTTCGGGCTGCTCTACCTCAACGGCGGCAGGGCCAACGGCCGCCAGGTCGTGCCGCGTTCGTGGGTGGCCGAGTCGACCCGGCCCTCCGCCCCGTTCAACCAGGGGTACGGCCTGCAATGGTGGCTCGGCGAGGACGGCGACTTCGAAGCCAACGGCCTGGCCGGGCAGCACATCTACGTCTCGCCCCGGAACGGCGTGGTCATCGTGAAGTCGACGCTCGCCACCGTCGTCGGCGAGGACGAGTCCGACGACGCGTTCCGCGCCGTCGCCGCAGCGGTCGCCGCGGCCCGCACCGGGGCCCGGGCCCGCTGACCGGCCGTGCCCGCGCGGACGCCCCGCCCGCAGGGCCCGCGCGGGGCGCCTCACTCCCCCTGGAGCCAGGGGTAGCGGGCGGTGTCGGCGCCCGCGTAGTCGGGATCGAGGTAGACGAACAGCCGCTGGATCAGGAAGTCGCGGATCTCGAACACGTCGCACCAGCGGCCCGCGCCCCGCTCGGGGACGCCCGCCCGCCACGCCCCGTCCCGGTGCTCGCCGTGGCTGGTGCCCTCGGCGACCAGGGTGTCGCCGCCGGAGCACACCCAGTTGATCGTGGCGTAGTGGTGCCGGATCGAGGTGAGCGTCGCGCCGACCTCGGCGAGCAGCCGGCCGATCTCGGCCTTGCCGGTCGCCAGCCCCCACTTGGGGAAGTAGAACTGGGCGTCCCCGGCGAACAGGTCGAGGAGGGGGGCGCCGTCCGAGGTCGTCCCGCCGCCGTCGAGGCCCTTGAGGTACTCCAGCGCGACCGACCTGCGCTGCTCGTCCGTCATGCTCTGCCTGCTGACCGCCATGCGCTCACCCGTCCGTGTGCCGACACGCCGCCCGGCCCCACGCTACCGGCCGGACGCCCGGGACGGGGCGGCTGGACCAAACCGGCGCCCAGGAAGTTAGGCTTACCTAATAACCATCGTCCGAAGACCTGTCAGCGGAGGCACGCATGGCGACCGAGAGGGTGCGCAGGAGCCCGAGAGTGAACCGCGGGACCGTGCTGCGCAAGGAGCGGGTCACCCCGCACATGATCCGCGTGGTGATCGGCGGCGAGGGGCTGGCCGGCTTCGGCGCGGGCGAGTTCACCGACCACTACGTGAAGCTGCTGTTCGCACAGAAGGGGGTGGACTACCCCGAGCCGTTCGACATGGACCGGATCCGCGCCGAGTACCCGCGCGACCAGTGGCCGGTCACCCGGACCTACACCGTCCGGTCCTGGGACCCCGACGCGGTCGAACTGGCGATCGACTTCGTCCATCACGGCGACAAGGGCCTGGCCGGGCCGTGGGCGGCGCGCGTCGAGCCGGGCGAGGAGGTGCTGTTCCTCGGGCCGGGCGGCGCGTACGCGCCGAGCCCCGACGCCGACTGGCATCTGCTCGTCGGCGACGAGAGCGCCCTCCCGGCGATCGGCGCCGCGCTCGAGCGGGTCCCCGACGGCACGCCCGCGCGGGTGTTCATCGAGGTGGAGGGCCCCGAAGAGGAGCAGAAGCTCCCGGCCCCGGCAGGCGCCGAGGTCGTGTGGCTGCACCGGGACGGCGGCCCGGTCGGCGACGCGCTGGTGCGCGCCGTCCGCGACCTGGAGTTCCCGGACGGGACGGTGCACGCGTTCGTGCACGGTGAGGCCGGCTTCGTCAAGGACCTGCGCCGGCACCTACGGGTCGACCGCGGACTGCCGCTCGACCGGCTGTCGATCTCCGGCTACTGGCGGCGCGGCCGGGACGAGGACGGCTGGCAGTCGTCCAAGCGCGAGTGGAACCGCCAGGTCGAGGAGGAAGAGGCCAAGGCGCTGTCCTGACCGCGCCGACCGGGTGGGGCGTCCTCGGGCAGAATGGCTGCCCGTGTTGATGGAAGTGGAATCGTGGCATCCGGGGCATGAGCGTTCCATCGTGGTGGCGCCGAGCGTGGGGGACGTCGTGTCGGCGATCGCCTCGGTCCGCGCCGCCGAGAGCGCGACGGTGTCCTTCGGCGAGGGCGCCGAGGGCGTGACCGTGGCGTTCGGCGACGGCGCGGACGCCGTGGAGATCCTTGCGGCCGGGCTGATCATCGGAGTCAGCCGCGGTCACCACACGGCCGTGGCCGTGAACGGGGACGACTGGATGGTCCTGGTGGGCGACCCCGGCGCGACCGGCGAGGTGGAGCTGAACCTGGGCGGTCAGCCCGCCGGGCATCCACGCCGCCGGCTCGTCAGCGAGGAAGACGCGACCGCCGTCGCGCTGGAGTTCGCCGTCACGGGCGGGCTGGACTTCTCGCGCGGGGCATGGGAGTCGCCGGGCTGAGCGGACCCGGTCGGCGCTAGGCGGTGATCTCGGCCGCCTCGCCTTCGGGGTCCTGGTCGCCGGCGAAGCCCGGCAGCCACCGCACGGCCTCGGCGCGGAGCGCGACCTCGGCCTCCAGCTGGCACAGCACGCCCCCGCAGCCCGCCAGCGCGCGGCTGACGGCCAGGTACTGGGGCGGCAGCCGGAGCTGGCGGGCCAGGGCCCCGGGCCGCATGTCCGAGGCGACCCCGAACCCGTGCGCGGTCTGACGGCGCATCCACTCGCGGGTGTACCGCAAGCGCTCCTCGGCGAACGGCGTCGCGTGCGGGACGACGAGGGCGGCGACCTGCTCGGGATCCACCTCGCCGCCCGGGTCCAGGAAGCCCTCCTCGCGCAGGGCCGCCACGATCTCCTCGGACGTGCCGAGGGTGCCGATCCGCAGCAGCCTGCCGATCGACCACTGGAGCTCGGCCGGGACGCGGGCCGCGCCGCCGAAGTCCATGACGCCGAGGCGCCCGTCGTCCAGCAGCCGGAAGTTGCCCGGGTGCGGGTCGATGTGGATCATCCCGCAGCGGGCCGGGCCGGACAGCAGGAACCGGAAGAGGAGCTGCCCGGCGCGGTCGCGGTCCTCCCGCGTCCCCGCGGCGATGACCTCGGCCAGCGGGGTGCCGCCGAGCCACTCGGTGACCAGGACGTTGCCCGACTGGGCCACGACCGCGGGCACCAGGATGTCGGGATCGCCGGCGTAGGCGTCGTGGAAGGCGGTCTGCGCGCGGGCCTCGTCGACGTAGTCGAGCTCCTTCTCGAGCCGCCGCTTGAGGTCGGCGACGACCGGCTTGACCTCGACGCCCGGGAACAGCGGGTTGATCAGCCGGCTCAGCCGGGAGATCTGGTTGAAGTCGCTCATCAGCGCGCGCCCGGCGCCGGGGTACTGCACCTTGACCGCGACCTCGCGGCCGTCGTGCCAGACCGCCCGGTGCACCTGCCCGATCGAGGCGGCGGCGGCCGGCCGGTCGGCGAACTCGGCGAACCGGTCGCGCCAGTCCGGGCCGAGCCCCTCGGCCAGGACGCGGTGGGTGGTGGCGGCGGGCATCGGCGGCGCCGACTCCTGAAGCCGGGTCAGGCTGGCGCGGAAGGGCCCGGCGAGCTCCTCCGGCAGCCCGGTCTCGAAGATCGACAGGAGCTGGCCGACCTTCATCGCGCCGCCCTTGAGCTCGCCCAGCACCGAGAAGAGCTGCTCGGCGGTGCGGCGCTGCACCTCGAGCGCGACGGCCTCGGCGGGGCGTCCGATGGTCCGCTTGCCGAAGCCGAGCGCGGTGCGGCCGGCGAACCCGAGGGGCAGGCTCGCCAGCTTGGCGGTCCGCGTCACCGCGCGGCGGGGTATGTCACTCACGGCTGACCGTCCCAACTGTCGTCGTTCGGCGT
Source organism: Actinomadura xylanilytica (assembly GCF_030283145.1). Taxonomy (GTDB): domain Bacteria; phylum Actinomycetota; class Actinomycetes; order Streptosporangiales; family Streptosporangiaceae; genus Spirillospora; species Spirillospora xylanilytica. The sequence goes on along the minus strand of NZ_JASNWE010000005.1, from coordinate 116,429 downwards.
AGCGCACGACGCTCGCAGCCTCTCATATAGGGCAATCCCGGCGATATATCCCGCACGGCCATAAAGCCGGGCTGCGGGCGGCTCACCGGCCCGGCCGGACCAGCGGGAACGCGATCGTCTCGCGGATGGGCCGGCCGGTGAGGGTGATCAGCAGCCGGTCGACGCCCATGCCCATGCCGCCCGCCGGGGGCATCCCGTGCTCCAGCGCGCGGAGGAAGTCCTCGTCGAGCTCCATCGCCTCGGGGTCGCCGCCGGCGGCCTGGAGCGACTGCTCGACGAGCCGCCGCCGCTGGAGGATCGGATCGGTCAGCTCGGAGTAGGCGGTGCCGAGCTCCATTCCGAAGACGATCAGGTCCCACTTCTCGGCGAGCCGGTCGTCCGCGCGGTGCGGGCGGGTGAGCGGGGAGGTCTCGGCCGGGTAGTCGCGGACGAAGGTGGGGGCCTTGAGCCCGGACTCGACCAGCGCCTCGAACAGCTCCTGGACGAGGCGGCCCTGACCCCAGGCGGGATCGGGCTCCATCCCGGCCCTCCCGGCGTGCCGCCGGACCACGTCGAGGGCGGTGCCGGGCCCGACCTCCTCGCCGAGGGCCTCCGACACCGACCCATAGACGGTGACCTCCCGCCAAGGCCCGGCCAGGTCGTGCTCCACACCGTCGCGGACGACGATCGTGGTGCCGAGCGCGGCGCGGGCGCCGGCGATCACCAGGTCGCGGATGAGCACGGCCATGGTGTCGTAGTCGCCGTACGGCTCGTAGGCCTCCAGCATGGTGAACTCGGGATTGTGCGCGGCGTCGGCGCCCTCGTTGCGGAAGTCGCGGCCCAGCTCGAACACCTTCCCGACCCCGCCGATCAGCAGCCGCTTGAGATACAGCTCGGGCGCGATCCGCAGGTAGAGCCGCATGTCGTAGGCGTTGATCCGGGTCGTGAACGGCCGGGCCGACGCGCCGCCGTGCACCGGCTGGAGGATCGGCGTCTCGACCTCCAGGTAGCCGCGCTCGCGCAGCACGTCGCGGACGGCGCGCACCGCGTCGCCGCGCCTGTGCAGCATCCGCCTGGCCTCGTCGCTGCCGATCAGCTCGACCGTGCGGCGGCGCACCCGCGCCTCGGGGTCGGCCAGCCCGGTCCGCTTGCCCGGCAGCGGGTGCAGGCACTTGGCGGTCAGCGTCCACGCGGACGCGAGCACCGACAGCTCGCCGTGCCGACTGGCGACCACCTCGCCGGTCACCCCGACCTGGTCGCCGAGGTCGATCATCGACTTCCAGCCGGCCAGCGCGTCCGCGCCGAGCGTGTCGGCGGCCAGCATCACCTGGAGGTCGCCGGTCTCGTCGCGCAGCGTCACGAAGATCAGCCGGCCGTGCTCGCGGGCCAGCACCACCCGGCCGGCGATGGACGCGCGCCGGCCGGTGGCCGCGCCGGCGGCGAGCCCGCCGAACCGGGATCGCAGGCCCGCGGCGACGTCGGTCCGCTCGAAGCCCGGCGGGTAGGGGTCGACGCCCGCCGCGCGGATGCGCTCCAGCTTCTCGTACCGGACCCGCTCCTGCTCCGAGGGCCGGCGCCTGGGGGCGCGGCCCTCGCCGGCGCGCCGCTCGATCTCGGCGATCCGGCCGACCAGCTCTGGCGTGGGCGCCCGGTGCGCCGCCCCGTCGAGCCGCCGCCGGGTGAGGGTCGGCACGAACCCTTCGGCGCGCCCGTACGCCAGCCCGAGCCGGATCAGGCCGCCGCTCACGTGGGCGAAGCACACGTACCGCGGCACCCAGTCGGGGTGGTATTTGGCGTTGGACAGGTACAGCGACTCGAGCTGCCAGAACCTGGAGGCGAGCGACAGCACCCGGTAGGCCAGCCGGGTGACCGGGCCGGCGCCGATCTGCGAGCCGCGCTCGAAGGTCGAGCGGGCCACCGCGAAGTTGAGCGAGACGCGGCGGGCGCCGACCGCGGCCGCCCGCTCGGCGAGCTTGGCGACCATGAACTCGTTCAGCCCGTTCTCGGCCGCCGCGTCGCGCCGCATCAGGTCGAGCGAGAGGCCGTCGCGCCCCCATGGGACGAAGCTCAGCAGCCCGTGTAGCACCCCGTCGGCGTCGAACGCCTCGACCATCACGCAGCGGCCGTCGGTCGGGTCGCCGAGCCGTCCGAGCGCCATCGAGTAGCCGCGCTCGGTCGCCCCCTCGCGCCACTGCTCGGCGCGCTGCACGATCGCGGTCATCTCGACGGCGGGGATCTGCTCGTGCCGCCGGACCCGGACCGTGTAACCGGCCCGCTCGACCCGCCGCACCGCCTGCCTGACCTGCCGCATCTCGCGGCCGTCCAGATTGAAGGCCGTGGTGTCGACGATCGCCTCGTCGCCGAGCTCCAGCACGTTCAGGCCGTGCCGCCGGTAGGCGACGGCGGCGCGCTCGCCCACGCTGACCGCGCCGGGCGTCCACGCGTGCGCCTGGCACTCGCCGAGCCACGCCTCGATCGCCTGGTCCCACGACTCGGGGTCGCCGAGCGGGTCGCCGCTGGCCAGGCAGACCGGCCCGAGGGCCCGGTAGGCGATGGCGGCCCGGCCGTTCGGCGCGACCAGCAGGTCCTTGTCGCGGCGCAGCGCGAAGTAGCCGAGCGAGTCCTCCTCGCCGAAGGCGGCCAGCAGCTCGCGGGCGCGCAGCTCCTCGGCCGGGGTGAGCACCGCGTCGCGGTGGGCCGGCCGGAACAGCGCCCACACGGTGAGCATCAGCAGCCCTGTGCCGAGCACGCCGAGGAACATGTCGACCCAGCCCGGCACGGCGACCTCGACGGTGTCGCCGGTCACGCCCGCGCCGACGAGCGTCTGGACCGCCACATACACCGGCTCGGTCCAGAACCCGCCCTTCGGGTCGCGGTCGGTGAGCCACACCAGGGAGGTGCCGATCAGGCCGCTGACCACCAGCAGCGCGCCGAAGACCCGCAACGCCAGCCGCAGGTTGGCGCGGTCGGGGAGCGTGCGGAACTCGCGCCGCGCCGCGGTCAGCAGCACCAGCGCCGCCCCGTAGCCGACCGCGGCCAGCCACTCGCCGATGCCCGGCCCGAACCCGGGCCCGGCGGCGCCGAGGAGCAGGGCCAGCACCGACAGCCCGAAGAACAGCACGAGCAGGGCCAGGGTGATCCGCCAGGCCGCCTTCTTGCGGCGCCGCACCCCGTTGGACAGCAGGATGAGCAGGACGCCCCACGGCATGCTGGGCAGCCAGCCGAAGTAGCCGATCCAGCGCAGGATCCACACGTCGAGCAGCCGCTCGAGCCAGTCGGCCGACAACCAGGCCAGGATCGAGACCACGCCGGACAGCCGCAGGTACCACGCCAGCGCCGCCGGTACGGCCTCGACCACCGTTCTCGTCCGCACCATGTCCCCCGACCGATGCCGTCCGCCCGGCCCGCGAGCGGCCGTCAGCCCACTTTACCCAGGTCGGCGGCGGGCCGGAGGGGGCAGGCGGGCACCGGCGTGGTCACCGTCGTGGACGCCGACCGGTCCACTGTCGCCGACGCCGCCGAGGACGACGAGCCGATGGCGGTGTTCGACGCCTGGAGACGCTGGGGGCCGTCCCGGAGCGCTAGGAGGGGCCGCGTTCCGCAGGTGGAGCGGATTCCGCGGCGGCGGCGGTGGTGCCCGTGGCCGCGCGCGGCGGGCGGAGCAGCAGTAGGACGGCCGCCAGGAGCAGCAGGACCACCGCCCCGTCCAGCCAGTAGTGGTTGGCGGTGGCGACCACGACCGCGACGGTGAGGAGCGGGTGCGCCGCCCACAGCCACCGCCACCGGGTGCGGCTGCTGACGATCAGCCCGACCGCGATGACGACGGCCCACCCGATGTGCAGCGACGGCATGGCGGCGTACTGGTTGGCGACGGTGTCGGTCTGCGGCGCCCCGTACACCGCGGGCCCGTACTCGGCGCCCGTGTCGATCAGGCCGGTGGCGGTGAGCATCCGGGGCGGGGCAAGCGGGAGGAGCAGGTGCAGCGCCAGCCCGGCGCCGGTGAGCGCCACCACCACCCGCCGGATCCAGCGGTAGTGGAAGGGCCGCCGCAGGTAGATCCAGAGCAGGAACGCGATCGTCGCGGGGAAGTGCACGTAGGCGTAGTAGGAGTTGGCCACGTGCACGAGCGCGTGGCTCTGGAGCAGCCCGTGCTGGACGGTCACCTCGCTCGGCAGCCGCAGGTCCCGCTCCAAATCCCAGACCCGGTGCGCGTTCCCGAACGCCTCGCCGACCCGTCCGGTCGCCGCCAGCCGGCCCAGCTTGTAGACGCAGAACAGCACGGTGATCAGCAGCAGCTCCCGGACCGGCCGCGGCCGGGGCCGCCGGCCGGGACCGCCGTCCGGCCGCACCGGCCCGGCGGGGCGGCCCGGTCTCCGGAGCCGGGGCGGCTGCTGGAGCAGGTTCATGTGCGGTCCTTCGGGGGGTGGGCACCGCGGGGGGCGGTGCGGAGGGGGGTGGTCCCCGGACCGCCCGTCCTCGGCGGGCGGCCCGGGTTCGTTCAGCGGGCGCGGGTGTCCTCCAGTTCTCGTTCCCCGTCCGGGCGGGGAACGCTCTCGCCGTCGCCGAGCAGATGCCGCAGCCTCTCACCCTCGACGTCGACGTCGGGCAGGATCTTGGCGAGCGGGGACGGCAGCCACCACGCGGCCCGCCCGAAGAGCGCCATCACCGCCGCCCGGGGATGGAGAAGTCGCTGGAGGTCGGGCCCTTGAGCGCGGCGGCGCCGACGCCCATGAGCACCAGCAGCCCCACCCAGAGCAGGGCGACGAGCCTGCGCCGCCGGAAGGAGAACCGGCCGAGCCGGTAGAGGAAGGTGGCCAAGAGAGAACCCATCGATGCAGGGAACGCCGGGAGGCGGCCGGAGCGGTCACTAGGGCGCGCGAGACTCGCCGCGCGACCTGGCGGGTCGCCGGGCTGCGGTCACGGGAGGTCCCGTGAGCCCCGCGGTGGGGGTGGGATGCCGCCTTGGAGGGGCCGGCGCACGGCCGGCGGCGGGCCGGCGCCGGACGCGGGTCAGGCGGGACGCGGATCGGGCGGCGGGAGCCCGGCGCGGAGCTGCGCGAACGCGGAGTCGATCAGCTCGGGCAGGTCGGCGCCGGTCCCGCCGTTCACCCGGGCCTCGGCGACGACGCGCAGCGTCACCGCCACCACCCCGGCGAGCAGGTGCGGGTAGAGGTCCCGCCCGGCGTCGGTGCCGGTGCGGTCCGCGATCACCTCGGCGATCTGCCGCTGGATCTCGCCGAGCCCGCCGAGCTGGCGGGCCAGCAGCGCCGGCTCGTCCTTGATCACGCGCAGCAGCGCGAGGGTCTCCTCGCGGGGGCCGGACGGCAGGCCGGCGCCCAGCACCGCGCGCAGCGACGTCCAGACCGGCTCGGCGGCCGGCCGGGCCCGCAGCGCGTCGATCAGGTCGCGGGCGCCGTCGGTCAGCGGGGAGACGATCGCCTCTTCCTTGCCCGCGAAGTAGTTGTGGAAGGTGCGCGGCGAGACGCCCGCCTCGGCGGCGATGCCCTCGACCGTCACGCCCGCGGCACCGTGCCGGATCGCCAGGCGCAGCGCGGCCCGGCTCAGCGCCTCGCGGGTCGCGGCCTTCTTCCGTTCGCGCAGACCGAGGCCGGTCTCCACGGTCATCGGGGCTCCACGGTCATGAAGACCACCGTAGACCAAACTTGCACAACCCGCAAAATTTCAGGCGCTGCCATATTGGGTGATGTGCATCTCATCCCGGTCCGGGCCCGATGGCCGCCGGCCGGTCAGCAGGCCACCGGCGGGCTCTCCCTCCCGGTGCCCTGGTAGGCGCCCTGGAACTGGAACCCGGGCAGCGCCCGGTACGTGCCGCGCGCGGGCTTGGCCGTCACCTGGTACGTGCAGGTCAGGCTGGCGCAGCGCGATGAGACCCAGCGGCGTTCTGCTGGCCGAGCATCTTGACGGGTGCCGGGGGCGACGGCATGAGGGCCGGACTGGCGGCGGCAGGGGTGTCAGGTGTGGCGGGCGGAGCGAGCGCGGGCGCTGAAGCAGGTGCGGAGGCGGAGGCGGGTACGGGTGCGGACGCCGGTGCGCCGGTCGTGGCGGCCTCCGGCACCACCGGCGGCGGGACGAGCGCGAACGGGGCCGTCCGGGCGGCCGTCGCGATGTCGAGCAGGCGGTGGCCGAGCGCGAGCGCGGCGGGACGGGCGGCGGGGTGCTTGGCGAGGCACTCCTCGATGAGCGGCCACAGCCCGTCCGGGAGGCCGGGCACCGGCTCGGGCTCCGCGCTCAGATGGCCCCGCATCACGGCTCCCGGATGGTCGCCGCGGAAGGGCAGCTCTCCCGCCACCAGCTCGTACAGCGTGACCCCGGCGGCATACACGTCGGCGGCCGGGGTGACCGGCTCTCCGCTCAGCACCTCGGGCGCCAGGAAGGCGGGCGTGCCCGCGATGGCGCCCGCCGCGGTGACGGTGGTCTCGTCGAGGATGCGGGCGACGCCGAAGTCGGCGAGCCGGACCGGCGAGGTGCCGGCCCGGCATGGTCGAGCAGCACGTTGGCGGGCTTGAGGTCGCGGTGCACCGTGTCGGCGGCGTGCACCGCCGCGAGCGCCGTGCACACCTGCGCGACCAGCCAGGCCGCCTCGGCGGCGGGCAGCCGCCCGCCCCGGCGGCGCCGGTAGGCCCGCAGGTCCTCGCCCGGCACCAGGTCCATCACCAGCGCGAGCCGGTCGCCCTCCACGATCATGTCGTGCACCGCGACCACGTTGGCGTGCCTGACCCGCAGCAGCGCGGTCCGCTCCCGGACGAACCGGGTCAGCGCCGCCGGGTTCCCGGCCAGTTCCGGACGGAGCAGCTTGATCGCGTAGGCGGTGCCGGTGCGGGTGTCGCGGCCCCGCCACACCACTCCCATGCCGCCCTCGCCGAGCCGTTCCTCCAGCACGTACCGGCTCCCCAGCGGAAGCCCGTCGTCGGTCATCCGGTGGCCCCTTCTCCCCGTCCGAGGGGAGCCTAGACCACTACGTCAGGGGCAATCCGGTGTAATTCTCGGCCAGTGACGCCGCCGCGGCCGGGGAGGACGCCACGTAGTCCAGGTGCGACCGCTGGAGCCTCCGGGCGAAGTCGTCCGCCTGCGGGTCGGTGTGCAGCAGCGTCGTCATCCAGTACGAGAAGTGCTCGGCGCGCCAGACGCGCCGCAGGCAGGTGGCCGAGTAGGAGTCGAGCAGCGCCTCGGAGCCGGAGGCGTACCGCTCGGTGAGCGCGCGGGCCAGCACGGTCACGTCGGAGACCGCCAGGTTGAGGCCCTTGGCGCCGGTCGGCGGGACGATGTGCGCGGCGTCGCCGGCCAGGAACAGCCGGTCGTGCCGCATCGGCTCGGCGACGAAGCTGCGCATCGGGGTGATCGACCGGTCGGTGATCGGCCCCTCGTCCAGCGTCCAGCCGTCGCCGGTGCCGAGCCGGACCGCCAGCTCGTCCCAGATCCGCGCGTCCGGCCAGGCCGCGATCTCCTCGTCCGGCGCGACCTGGAGGTAGAGCCGGCTCACTGCGGGCGAGCGCAGGCTGTGCAGCGCGAACCCGCGGTCGTGGTGGGCGTAGATCAGCTCGCCCGTGGACGGCGGGACGTCGGCGAGGATCCCCAGCCACGCGAACGGGTACTCGCGCGAGAACGTGCGGACCCCCGGCACCGCCGGGCGGCCCACCCCGTGGAAGCCGTCGCAGCCGGCGATGTAGTCGCAGTCCAGGGTGTGCGTCCGGCCGTCCTGCCGGTAGGTCACGCTCGGGCCGGACGGGTCGATCTCCACCGCCCGCGCCCCGAACCGGACGTCGCCGCCGTCCGCGAGCCGCAGTGCGACCAGGTCCTTGACGATCTCGGTCTGCGCGTAGACGGTCACCGTGCGGCCGGTCAGGTCGGTGAGCGGGATACGGTGCCCGGCGCCGCCGAACCGCAGCTCCAGGCCGTGGTGCACGAGGCCCTCGCGGTCGAGGCGCTCGCCCGCGCCGCAGCCGCGCAGCACGTCGGTCGTGCCCTGCTCCAGCATCCCGGCGCGCTGCCGGTGCTCGACGTAGGCCCGGTCGCGGCCCTCCAGCACCACCGACGCGATCCCCTGCCGGTGCAGCAGCCGGGACAGCAGCAGGCCGGCCGGGCCTCCCCCGACGATCGCGACCTGGGTGCGCATGGCGCCTCCTCCTGCTCGCTCTCCCCCGCCGGCTCCGGCCGGCTCCCGCCGAATCGTCCCGCGCGCCGGCGCGGCCTCAGGAGCCGGTCTTCCGCTCAGCGGAAGGCTCGTCGGGGCGTCCGGCCGAGCCGCCCCGCCAGTGCGCCGCCACGTCGCGGGAGAGGGCGCGCGCGGCGGTGGTCAGGGGCGGCAGCAGCCGCCGCACGTCGGCGCTGCGGGTCCGCGCCACCAGCGACAGCGCGGCGGCCACCCGGCCGGACGCGTCGAACACCGGGGCCGCGACCGAGGCCGCGCCGAGCGTCATTTCGTCGCGGGTCACCGCGAAGCCGGTGCGGCGGACCTGCTCCAGGGAGCGGCGCAGCTCGGCCGGGTCGGTGACGGTGCGGGCCGAGTGCCGGTCCAGACCCCCGGCGAGGACGGCCTCGCGGACCGCCTCGGGCGCGTACGCGAGCAGCACCTTGCCGACGCCGGTGGCGTGCAGCGGCAGCGACGCGCCGACCTGGGTGACGACCGGGACCGAGCGGGTGCCGCGCAGCCGCTCGACGAACAGCGCCCGCCCGTCGCGCAGCACGGCGAGCTGCACGTTGTCGTGCGTCGCCTCGTAGAGGTCCTCCATGTGCGGCAGGGCCAGCTCGCGCAGCCCGGTGACCGCCGGGGCCTGGCTGCCGATCCGCCACAGCCGGGTCCCGATGCGGTACGTACCGTCCGGCACCCGCTCCAGGAAGCCGCCCGCGGCCAGCTCGCCGACCAGCCGGTGCCCGGTCGCGAGCGGCAGCCCGGCCCGGCGGCAGATCTCGCTGAGGTTGAGCCGCACCCCGCCGGCGGCGAAGGCGTCCAGGATCGCCATCACCTTGCCCGCGACGCTGATCGGCCGCGCCCGCTCCGCCATGTTCCTCCCGGTCCTCACTCCTGCTCGGCAAGTACCCGCTGGGCGACGGCGAACGCGGAATTGGCGGCGGGGACCCCGCAGTAGATCGCGGTCTGGAGCAGGACCTCCTTGATCTCGTCCTCGGTGAGGCCGTTGCGGAGCGCGGCGCGCACGTGCATGGCCAGCTCGCCCTCGTGGCCCCCGGCGACCAGGGCGGTGAGCGTGATGCAGCTCCGGGTGCGGCGGTCCAGGCCCGGCCGGGTCCAGATCTCGCCCCACGCGTACCGGGTGATGAGGTCCTGGAAGTCGGCGGTGAACCCGGTGGTGCCCGCCGCGGCCCGGTCGACGTGCGCGCCGCCGAGCACCTCGCGCCGCACCACCAGTCCCGCCGCGTGCCGCCGCCGGTCGCCCTCGGCGAGGGCGTCCGCCCGCCCGGCCGCGTCCACCCGCCCGGCCGCGTCCGCCCGCTCGCCCGTGTCCGCCCGCTCGCCCGTGTCCAGCTCGTCGCTCATCGGTGGAGTCCCTTCCAGGTCAGGTCCAGGTGCCCGGTGATCGCGTCGGTGACCGGGCCGGGGCGCTCGGCGCTCGCCAGGTGGCCCGCGGCGCCGATGACGACCAGCCGGGCGCCGGGGATGCCCGCGGCCAGCACGTCGGCATGGGCTCCGCGCGGCGTCGCGACGTCCTCGGCCCCGGCGACGACCAGCGCCGGCGCGGTGATCTCGCCGAGGCGGGCGGTGACATCGAACCGGGCGAGCGCCTCGCAGCAGCCGGCGTAGCCCTCGGGGTCCACCGCGCGCAGCATCGCGACGTAGGGCCCGGCACCGGTGAAGCCGGGGGTGAACCAGCGCCCGGCGGCCGTGCCGGCGATCGGCCCGAGGCCCTCGCGGCGGACGAGCGCGGCCCGCTCGAGCCAGGGCTCCGGCGGCCCGAAGTGCGAGGACGTGCAGCACAGGACCAGGCTGCCCACCCGGCCGGGCGCGGCCAGGGCGAGGGCCTGGCCCACGGCCCCGCCGAGCGACACCCCGGCGCAGGCGGCCCGGCCGATCCCGTACCGGTCGAGGAGGCCCGCCACCCCGGCGGCGAGGTCCTCGACGGTGAACGGCCCGGCGGGCGGGGGCGCACCTCCGTGGCCGGGCAGCTCGTACCGCAGGGTCCGCCAGCGGGCGAGCGCGGGCAGCTGGGGGTTCCAGAGGGCCGAGGTGGTGCCCAGGGAGGGCCCGAGGACCAGGACGGGCGCGTCCTCGGGGCCGTCGAAACGGTGCTTCAAGATCATGCGCGGATCCTTCGGTACGCCTCGTACGCGGCCAGGGCGCGGTCGGTCATGGCGGGGGCGGCGCCGACGCCGGGGTCGCCGGGCAGGACGTCGAGCAGGGCGCCGAGGTTGGCGGCCATCCGCCCGGCGTCGGCCTCCAGGCCGTCCAGCATCTCGGCGGCGGTCTCGGCGGCGCCGCCGGTGAGGCGCAGGCACTCGCGGAGCGGCTGCCATTCGGCGTGCCATTCGCCCGCGGGCCGCTCGTGCGGCGCGGACATCGAGGCGAACAGGACCTGGGCGTAGGCGGGGACCTGGAGCGCCGCCGACCGGACCATGGTGGCCAGCGCCGGGTTGCGCTTGTGCGGCATCGCCGACGAGCCGCCCCGGCCGGGCGCCGCGGGCTCGGCCACCTCGGCGACCTCGCTCTGCGCGAGCAGCACCACGTCGGTGGCGACCTTGCCGAGCGCGCCCGCGGTCAGCGCGAGCGCCGAGCCCAGCCCGGCGACCGGCGTGCGGCGGGTGTGCCAGGGCAGCACCGGCCGGTCCAGGCCGGTCTCGGCGGCGTACGCGGCGAGCAGGTCCAGGCCGAGGTCGCCGAAGCCGTCCAGGGTGCCGGCGGCGCCGCCGAGCTGGACCGGCAGGGCGAGGCCGGCGAGCGCGTCGCGCGCGTCCAGGACGCCGAGGAGCCACCCGGCGGCCTTCGCGCCGAACGTGGTGGGCAGCGCCTGCCGGCCCAGGGTGCGTCCCGCCATCGGGGTGCCGCGGTGGTGCGCCGCGATCCCGGCCAGCGCGTCCAGTGCCCGGTCGAGCCGGGCGAGGACGACGCGCCTGGTCCGGGCCGCGACGAGCATGGCGCCGGTGTCGACGATGTCCTGGCTGGTGGCGCCCCGGTGCGCGTGCTCGCCCGCCGGGCCGGCCAGCCGCCGCAGGTCGGCCAGCAGCGGGACCACCGGGTTGGCCGCGCCGCGCGCCCGGCGGGCCAGGGCGGGCAGGTCGAAGCGGTCGGCGCGGGCCGCCTCGGTGATCGCCGCGGCGGCGTCCGCGGGGACGATCCCGAGCCGGGCCTGGGCGCGGGCGAGCGCGGCCTCGGCGTCCAGCATCGCCTGGAGCCACGCCAGGTCGCCGGTCGCCGCCTCGGCGCCCGTCCCGGCCCGGACCGGGGACAGCAGCCCCACGTCCGGCGAAGCCTCAGAATCCAAGGAAGACCGTCTCCCCTTCACCCTGGAGGTGGATGTCAAAACGGTACGCCCCGCCGTCCTCACGCTCGGCGACAAGGGTGCCCCGGCGGGCGGCCGGGACCGCCGCGAGCAGCGGGTCGCCCGCGTGGACAGCGCCGTCCTCGGGGAAGTACAGCCGGGTGAAGACCGGCTTGAGCAGGCCCCGGGCGAAGACCAGCACCGCGATGAAGGGGGCCGCGCCGCCCCCGCCGGCGGCGCCGGGCTTGACGGTGTCGAACCAGTAGTGGCCGTCCGGGCTGGTCGCGCACCGGCCGAAGCCGGAGAAGCCGTGCCCGGCGCGGCGCAGCCCGCCGGGGCGGCGCGGGACCTCGCCGTCCTCGTCGGCCTGCCAGATCTCGACGAGCGCGTCCGGGACGGCGGTGCCCGCACCGTCGAGGACGCGGCCGTGCACCCGGATCGCGCCGGGCCGCCAGCCGGGGACGACCTCGGGCCCGGTCTCGTACGGCAGCGCGTGCGCGAAGAAGGGGCCGACGGTCTGCGAGGGCGTGGCCCGCAGGTGCGGAGCGGTCATCTCATGCCTCCGTCGGGGTGTCGCCGAGGACGATGTCCCACTGGTAGCCGAGCGCCCACTCGGGCTCGGTGGCGTCCAGGTCGAACCGCGAGACCAGCAGGTCGCGGTCGTCCTGCTCGGGGATCGACCGGAGGATCGGGTCATGGGCGAAGAGCGGGTCGCCCGGGAAGTACATCTGCGTGACCAGGCGCTGCGCGAACGCGGTGCCGAACACCGAGAAGTGGATGTGCGCCGGGCGCCAGGCGTTGCGGTGGTTGCGCCACGGGTAGGCGCCGGGCTTGATCGTGACGAAGCGGTAGCGGCCCTCGCCGTCGGTGAGGCAGCGCCCCGCGCCGGTGAAGTTCGGGTCGAGCGGCGCGGGGTGCCGGTCGCCGCCGTGCGCGTACCGTCCGGCGGCGTTGGCCTGCCACACCTCGACCAGCGCGCCGCGCACCGGGCGGCCCGAGCCGTCCAGCAGCCGGCCGGTCACGATGATCCGCTCGCCGAGCGGCTCGCCGGGGTGCCGCCCGGTCAGGTCGGCGTCCAGCGCGCCGAGTTCCTCGTGCCCGAAGACCGGGGAGGTCAGCTCGACGCTGTCGGGCCCGAGCACGGGCATCACCGGCTCGTGCGCGGGGGCGCGCAGAACGGTGCTCCGGTAGCCCGGGTACAGGTAGGGCGGGTGGCTCATGCGGGGCCCCCCTCGGCCGGGACGGCCACGGCCGCCCCGGTGGCGGTGCGGACCTCGGCGGCGGTGACGCCGGGCGCGGTCTCGCTCAGGACCAGGCCGTCCGGGGTGACGTCCAGGACGCCGAGGTCGGTGATGATCCGGTCGACGCAGCCGGTCCCGGTCAGCGGCAGCGCGCAGCTCTCGACGATCTTGGGCGAGCCGTCCCGGGCGGTGTGGCCCATCACCACGATCACCCGGCGGGCACCGTGGACCAGGTCCATCGCGCCGCCCATCCCCTTGATCATCTTTCCGGGGACCGACCAGTTGGCCAGGTCGCCGCGGGCCGAGACCTCCATCGCGCCGAGCACCGCGATGTCGATGTGGCCGCCGCGGATCATGCCGAACGACAGCGCGGAGTCGAAGCAGGACGCGCCCGGCAGGACCGTCACCGTCTCCTTCCCCGCGTTGATCAGGTCGGGGTCGACCTCGTCCTCGCCGGGGTAGGGGCCGACGCCCAGCACGCCGTTCTCGGCGTGCAGGACCACGTGCCGGCCCTCGGGCACGTATCCGGGGATCAGCGTCGGGAGCCCGATGCCGAGGTTGACGTAGGCGCCGTCGGGAAGCTCGGCCGCCGCACGGGCCGCGATCTCGTTCCTGGACCAGGCCATCAGGACCGCTCCCCTCCCCGCGCCGTCACCGTGCGCTTCTCGACCGGCTTGTCGGCCGCCTGCGCGGGGGTCAGCTCGACCACGCGCTGGACGAACACGCCCGGCAGGTGCACCGCGTCGGGGTCGATCTCGCCGGGCTCGACCAGCCGCTCGACCTCGGCCAGCGTGACCCGGCCGGCCATCGCGCACAGCGGGTTGAAGTTGCGGGCGGCCCGGTCGAAGACCAGGTTGCCGTGCCGGTCGCCCAGGGCCGCGCGGACCAGGGCGACGTCGGTGGTGATGCCCTCCTCCAGCACGTGGCGGCGCCCGCCGAACTCGCGGACCTCCTTGGCCGGGGACGCGATCGCGACGGTGCCGTCCGGCGCGTACCGCCAGGGCAGCCCGCCGTCGGCGACCATCGTGCCGACGCCGGCGGGGGTGTAGAACGCGGGGATGCCCGCGCCGCCCGCGCGCAGCCGCTCGGCGAGGGTGCCCTGCGGCATCAGCTCGACCTCGATCTCGCCGGCCAGGTACTGCCGGGCGAACTCCTTGTTGTCGCCCACGTACGAGCCCATGGCGCGCGCGATCCGCCCGGCGGCGAGCAGCCGGCCGAGCCCCCGGCCGTCGAGCCCGCAGTTGTTGGAGACCACCCGCAGATCGCCGGTGCCCCGCTCGTACAGGGCGCCGATCAGCACCGCCGGCACCCCGCAGAGCCCGAAGCCCCCGACGGCCAGCGAGGCCCCGTCACCGATACCGGCGACGGCCTCCGCCGCCGAGGCCACGACCTTGTCCATGTGCCTCCCCATCCGCTCCCCGGCGCGCCCCGGTCACCGGGTCCGCCGATGACGCCAGCCTCCCAGCGGATCCGGCCGGCGCCGGGAGCGGGTTTCCGCTCAGTGGAAGGCCGGGCCGGGTTCCCGGGCCCGCTCGGGCCGCCCGGACGGCGCGAACGGCGCGGTGCCGGAGAACGCCGAGATGCGCGCGATGCCGTCGGTGGTGGCCCTGACCACCTGGAACCGGAACGGGCGGTGCACGCCGTCGTCGCCGCGCCGGGTCCGGGCGATCCGGCCGACGTGCGCGGCGCCCGCGTACCACTCGGGAAAGGGTGGCATCTCCCAGACCGCGTCCTTCTTGAACAGCTCGATCAGCGCGCCGATGTCGGCCGCCTCGAAGGCCGCGGCGTACCGGTCGAGGAGCTCGCGGCGGCGCGGGTCGGTGGGCTCGGTCAGCTCGTCGCGGGCCGGGGCGGCCCGCTCGAGCCGGGCGCGGGCCCGCTGCAACGCGCTGTTGACCGAGACGGTGGAGGTCCGCATCAGCCCGGCGACCTCGGCCGCCCGCCATTTGAGCACGTCCCGCAGGATGAGCACGACGCGCTGGTTGGGCGGCAGGAGCTGGAGGGCCGCGGCGAACGCCAGCCGGGTCGACTCGCGGGCGGCGACGATCGAGGCGGGATCGGCCGACTCGGAGGCCGGCACCGCGCCGGGCGCGGGCTCCGGCCAGGGCCCGCCGGGCGAGGCGACCGCGCGCCGCTCTGGCTCCTCGTCTGGCGCGCCGAGCCCGGACGGCAGGGGCCGGTGGCCGCGCTGGTGGATCGCGGTGAGGCACGCGTTGGTCGCGATGCGGTAGAGCCAGGTGCGCAGCGAGGAGCGGCCCTCGAAGCCGCCGTAGGACCGCCAGGCCCGCAGGTAGGTCTCCTGCACCAGGTCCTCGGCGTCGTGGATCGAGCCGAGCATCCGGTGGCAGTGGGCCAGCAGTTCCCGCCGGTAGGGATCGGCGAGGCGCTGGAAGTCATGGTCGCGGTCGATCGTGCTGTTCACCATGATTGATCACCTTCAGTCGCGCCTTTCGCCGAGCGGCGCCGCGGTCCGGAGTCACCCGTCCGACGGTAGGCCGCCCCACCGACAGAACCGGGGACGCATCCCCATCATAGGCTCTGACCTGCGACTCCACCCGATCGGCAGACACGCCGGAGGCGCCGCGGGCCCCGCGCGGACGGCCGTTCGACCGGCGCCGGGCCCCGTCGGAACGCGACCTTCGGGAAACCTGGCGTCCTCCGGCGCGAAAGACTTCCGTAGGAACGGGTATGCCTGCACTCTGGACTGCACATCATCGGTGGCAAGGACCCTCGGGAGGGAATGTGATCGCGAGACCGGAGGGCGGCCCGCGCGTGGTCGTGGGGGTCGACGACTCCGCCGGCGCGCGCTGCGCCCTGTCCTGGGGGATCGGCGAGGCCCGGCTCCGGCGGCTGCCGATGCTGGTGGTGCACGCCGCGCCGCTGCCCCCGCACGTGTCGGCGGCCGGGCAGCTCGGCTGCGGGGTCACCGAGGCGCTGCGCGGCGCGGGCGCCGAGCTGATCGCGCGGCTGCTCGCCGAGGTGTCGGACGGGCCGCCGGACGGCGTCGAGCTGAGCGCGCTCGCCCTGGTCGGCGAGCCGGGCGCCACCCTGGTCCGGCTCGCCGGCGACGACGACCTCCTGGTCGTCGGGCACGGCTCCCGGGGCCCGCTGTCGCGGCTCGTCCGGCCCTCGGTGCGGCTGCACTGCGCGCGGCGCGCCCAGGCCACCCTGGTGTGCGTCCGGCCGCCGTCGCTGGACGCACTGCTGGAATCGCTCGCCGCGCAGGACCGGCCCCCGGATCCGGGGCCCGACCCCGACCGGCCGCGCCTGCGGCGGATCGGGCGGCGGCCGAGGCACTCCCGGTAAGATCGTCCCCTGGCTGGGGGGCGGTCATGCGCAAATACGTCATCGTCGGAGTGCAGGGCAGCGGGAAGGGCACGCAGTCGCTGCTGCTCGCCCGCGACCTGGACCTGGTGCACATCAGCGTGGGCGACGTCTTCCGCTGGCACGTGCAGAACCGCACCAAGCTCGGCGCCCTGGTCCGCCGGACGATGGCGGCGGGCGAGCTGGTCGGCGACGACCTGGCCGAGCGCGTGGTGCGCGAGCGGCTGGACCAGCACGACTGGAACCACGGCTTCGTCATCGACGGCTTCCCGCGCAACCGCAGGCAGGCGGAGTTCTTCCTGGAGAGCTACGACATCGACGGCGTCATCCACCTCGACCTGCCGGACGCGGAGGTGCGCCGCCGCGTGCTGGCCCGGCGGCTGTGCTCGGGCTGCGGCCTCGACTACAACCTCATCGCGCACCGCCCCGAGCGCGAGGGGCGCTGCGACGTGTGCGGCGGCGAGCTGGTCAGCCGCGAGGACGACTCCGAGGAGGTCCTCGCCGAACGCCTCCGGCTGCACCACGAGAAGACCGATCCCGTGCTGGAGCTGTTCCGGGGCAAGGAGTTCGTGGTCACCGTGGACGCGCGGGCGGGCGTCGACCAGGTGCAGCAGGCCATCAGGGAGCGGCTCGGCCTCCCGCCCCACCGCCCCTGACCCCGACCGCCGCCGATCACGGCCACGGGTCACGGGGTCACGGGAGCTTCGCCACGGTGAGCAGGACGGCGGAGTCCTCCAGCGCCTCCAGCGAGTGCCGCGACGCCGGGGCGACGATCAGGTCGCCGGCCCGCCCCTCCCAGGAGTCCTCCCCCGCGTCGAGGCGCACCCGGCCGCGCAGCACGTGGACCGTCGCCTCGCCGGGGTTCTCGTGCTCGGCGAGGCGACGGCCGGACGCCAGCGCGATGACGGTCTGCCTGAGCACGTTCTCGTGCCCCCCGTGGACGGTGCCGGAGCTGCGCCCGGCACCCTCCTCCGCCGCCTTCTTCAGGTGCTCCCGCGCCAGCGCGTCCAGAGATACTTTCCGCATGTCATCGACCATCTCAGAAGCCGTCCGGAGATTCGGCAAAGCGAGCACCAGCGGATGGCCATCCGGCCGCCCCGCCCGCGGGCCCGGGCTCGCGGGCGGGGCCGGCGGACGCGCCGTCGCCCGGACCCGGGTCAGGCCGGGGGCAGGTCCAGCAGCACCGCGAGCGCGGCGCGGTGCCGGTCGGGTGTGCCGAGCGCGATCGCGTCGCTCTTGGCCCGCTTGAGATACAGGTGCGCGGGATGCTCCCAGGTGAAGCCGATCCCGCCGTGCATCTGGACGCACTCCTCCGCGGCCTGCACCGCGACCGCCGAGCAGTGCGCCTGCGCGACGGCCACCGCGACGGCGGTGTCGGGGTCGCCGTCCGCGACGCACGCCACGGCGTAGCGGGCCACGGCGCGGGCCTGGGTGATCGCCGTCCACAGGTCGGCGAGCCGGTGCTTGAGCCCCTGGTACGAGCCGACCGGACGGCCGAACTGGTAGCGGGTCTTGAGGTGGGCGACCGTGAGGTCCAGGCACCGTTCGGCCAGCCCGAGCTGCTCGGAGGCGAGCAGCGCGGCGCCCGTGGTGAGCGCGGCCTCCACCGCGGCCGTGCCGCCGGCCACCCGCCGGGCGGGCGCGGCGGAGAACGTGAGGTCGCACAGCCTGCGCGTCATGTCGAGCGAGATCACCGG
Source organism: Actinomadura xylanilytica (assembly GCF_030283145.1). GTDB lineage: Bacteria > Actinomycetota > Actinomycetes > Streptosporangiales > Streptosporangiaceae > Spirillospora > Spirillospora xylanilytica. The sequence continues at coordinate 98,738 of NZ_JASNWE010000005.1, read as the reverse complement.
CGTGCGCTCGGCGGCGGCGGCGTCGACCGCGTACAGCCCGTCCGGGGCGGGCACCAGCAGCACGTCGGCGGCGGCGCCGTCGGCCACGCTGCCCACCCGCCCGGTCAGCGTCCCGTCCGCGGCCCGGACGGCCCCCGTCGCCGGCCCGCCCGGCGCGGTGCTCAGCGGGACCGCGAGCACCGCGATCCGGTCGCCGGAGGCCACCTCGGCGAGCAGCTCGCGCTCCCCGGCGGCCAGCAGCGCCGCCGTCGCGAGCACCGCGCTGGTCAGGAACGGGACGGGCGCGACGGCCCGGCCGAGCTCCTCCATCACCACGGCGGCCTCCCGCCAGGTGGCGCCCGCGCCGCCGAGCTCCTCGGGCACCGGCAGCCCGGCGCAGCCGAGCCGGACCGCGACCGCGCCCCACAGCGCGGCGTCGTACGGCTCGTCCCGCTCGGTGCCGGCGAGCACCTCGCCCCAGGGAGCCTTGTCGTCGAGCATCCCGCGGACGCCGGCGCGGAGGTCGTCCTCGACCTCGCTGTACAGCAGGTCGCTCATCTGGGGAGGTCCTTCCACGGCACGTCCTTGTCGACCCGGATCTCGCCCGGCAGGCCGAGCACGCGCTCGGCGATGATGTTCCGCAGGATCTCCGAGGTGCCGCCCTCGATGGAGTTGCCCTTGGCCCGCAGGTAGCGGTAGCCGGGCGAACGGTGGGTGAAGTCGACCGCGCTCGGACGGCGCATCGTCCAGTCGTCGTAGCGCAGCCCGTCCTCGCCGAGCAGTTCCAGCTCCAGCCCGGACACCTCCTGGTTGAGCCGGGCGAAGGCGAGCTTGGCGGCCGACCCCTCCGGTCCGGGCTGGCCCGCGGTGAGCGCCTGGCGCAGCCGCTCGCCGGTGAGCCGGGCCGCCTCGGTCTCCACCCACAGCCGCATCAGGTCGCCGTGCAGCCCGGCGGTGCGCAGCTCGGGCCGGTCCCGCCACAGCCCGGCGACGACGCCGATCATGCCGCTCTCGCGCGGGGCGGCGGCGCCGCCGATGGCGACCCGCTCGTTCATCAGCGTGGTGGTGGCGACCCGCCAGCCGTCGCCGACCGCGCCGAGCCGGTGCTCGTCGGGGATCCGCACGTCGGTGAGGAACACCTCGTTGAACTCGGCCTCGCCGGTGGCCTGCCGCAGCGGGCGGACCTCGACGCCGGGCGCGGTCATGTCGCAGACGAAGTAGGTCATGCCGCGGTGCTTGGGCACGTCCGGGTCGGTGCGGGTGACCAGGATCGCCCAGCGCGCCTCGTGGGCCATCGAGGTCCACACCTTCTGCCCGTTGACCGTCCAGCCGTCGCCGTCCGGCACCGCGCGGGTGCCGAGCGCGGCGAGGTCGGACCCGGCGCCGGGCTCGCTGAAGAGCTGGCACCAGATCTCCTCGCCGGTCCACAGCGGGCGCAGGAAGCGCCGCTTCAGCTCCTCGGTGCCGAACGCCAGGATCGTCGGGGCGGCCATGCCGAGCCCGATGCCGTTGCGCTCGGGCCGGTTGGAGGGCGCCCCCGCCTCGGCGAACCGGCGGTCGACGGCGGGCTGGAGCGCGCGCGGGGCGCCGAGCCCACCGAGGCCCTCCGGGTAGTGGACCCAAGCCAGGCCGGCGGCGAACCTGGCCCGCAGGAACTCCAGCGGCTCGGCACCGGCGGGGTCGTGTGCGGCGAGGAACTCGCCGACCCGCCTGCCGAGCTCGTCGGCGTCGGGCGATGCAGTGCTCACAGGGCGGACCTCCGCGCGGGACGAGGGAGCGGCGGCGCGCCGCCGCGATGTTACATACCAACCGGTCGGTATGCGCCCACCCTAGGAACCCGCCGGCGAGCGAGTCAACATCGGCGCGCGCCGGGCCGTACCGGCGTCCCGCGTCGGAGGCACCGCCCGTCAGGCCAGTGCCGCGGCGAACGCCGCGTGGTGGGCGTAGTCGCGGGACTCGACGATCAGGCCGTCGCGGACCCTCATCACGAAGATGTTCGGAACGGTGAACGCGCGGCCGGTGGTGGTGACGCGGCCCGCGTACTCGAACTCGGCGACGATCACCTCCGGGTCGGCGGTCTCGTGCACCACGACGTTGCGCGCCCGGATCTCGATCGGCAGGTCGGGGACCTGCGCGAAGTGCTCGCGCAGCGCCGCGCGTCCGTTGAGGGGCGAGACGGGCTCGGCGAACGGGTGCACGACCACCGCGTCCTCGGCGTACAGGAGGGGCAGTTCGTCGGCGCGCTTCTCCGTGACGCCGTCGAGGAGCCGCTGAAAGACGGCGCGCGGGCTGGATGACGACTCGGACATGGAAGGACCTCCCGGGACTACAATCGGAGCAATCACTCCGGATAGCTCGAAGATACGGAGTGAGCACTCCGGTTGTCAAAAGGGGAGGTCGATCGGATGAACGGCAGGCCGCCGCGCGCGGACGCGCTGAGGAACCGCGCCAGGGTGCTGGAGGCGGCCGGCGCCGTCTTCGCCGAACGGGGCACCGCCGCGTCCACCGAGGAGGTCGCGCGGCGGGCGGGGGTGGGGATCGGCACGGTGTTCCGGCACTTCCCGACCAAGGAGTCGCTGCTGGAGGCGGCTCTGGCCGGGCTGATGGAGGAGCTGGCGGACCGGGCCCGCGCGCTGGAGGACGCCGCCGACCCCGGCGCGGCGTTCTTCGGCTTCTTCAGCGAGGTGGTGCGGCGGTCGGCGACCAAGAACGCGCTGTCCGGCGCGCTGGCCGAGGCCGGCGTCGACGCGCTGCGGGCCGGCGGCGAGGCGGGGCCCGCGCTGAAGCAGTCGCTCGGCACGCTGCTCGAACGCGCCCAGGGGGCCGGGGCGGTCCGGGCCGATGTCGGCGCCGCCGAGGTGATGGCGCTGCTCGCCGCCATGACCCACGCGGCCGGGCTCGGCGGCGGCACCGGGGCCCTGGCGGTCGTGTTCGACGGCCTCAAGGCCCCGTAAGCGGCAAGGCGGGCGCCCGGCGGGCGGGCAGGTCGGCGCCGGTCGGTCGGCGCCGACCGGTCAGCGGGCAGGTCGGCGCCGGTCGGTCAGCGGGCCGGCCGGCGTCAGTCGGCGACGCGCAGGTAGTGGGCCCAGTAGCCCTGCCACTCGCCGTACCCGTCAGCGATCTTCTGCATCTCGGCGTCGCTGAGCGTCCGGCCGTAGGCGTGCGCCGCGGCGGTGCGGAGCTGCTTCTCCAGCGGCATCTCGCGCATCCGGCCGAGACCCCGGATCAGGACGAACGTCGCCGACCACGGCCCGATCCCGGGCAGGCCGAGCAGATAGTCCCTGACCTCGTCGTAGGGGCCGTTCCGGAGGAACTCCTCATCGGAGTCGAGCCAGGCCCGGACGGTGCCGTGCAGGTAGCGGCCCTTGCGCTCGTTGCCGACCAGCTCGGCCATCCGGCCCGAGGACAGCGAGGCGAGCTGCTCGGCATCGGGGAAGGCGCCGTACTCCTCGCCGTCCAGGACGAGCCGGTCGTCGAACGCATCCGACAGGGCCCGCTTCTCCTTGGCCGCGACGGTCAGGGCGGTCCGCTGCGACAGGATCGCCCACACCACGTTCTCCAGCGGGGAGGCGAACTTGACCTGGTGGTAGCCGTACAGCCGGTCGATGACGGGCGCGAAATCCGGGTCGGCGCGGCCGATGGCGTAGAAGTCCTCCAGGTCGTCGTCCAGGCTGAGCTGGAAGCGCAGCCGGTCGGCGGCGGCGGCGATCTCCCCGGCGGTCAGCGGCCCGGACGCGTGCAGCGAGCAGGTCAGGCCGTCGCCCGCCGCGGCGAGGCGGGCGACGACGGTGCGCCCGCCGGCGCGCAGCGCCTTGGTGAGGGTCTCCCCCACCACGGTCTGCTCGCCGGCACTCGGCGCGAAGCCGTGCAGGAACCGCAGTGAGGCGCCGAAGTCGAACGGCGCGGTCGCGGGGAGCACGACGGGCTCGGTGAACCGGGCCTCGGCGACGGTGGCGGTCATGACGGCCTCCTCGGTAGCGGATCCGATCCTGTCAGGACGCGAGCTCGGTGGGCAGGTCGGCGTGGTGCAGCACGGTCAGGGCGGTGACGGCGCGGGTCAGCACGACGTACAGGCGGGCGAGGCCGCGCGCCTCCGCCGCGGCGATCGCGGCGGGCTCGGCGACGATCACCTGGTCGTACTCCAGGCCCTTGGCCAGGGTCGCCGGGACGACGAGCAGCCGCCCGGCGCCGTCGGACTCGGGCCCGAGCACCGCGTGCTCCAGCCCGGCGGCGGCCAGCGCCGCGGCGTAGGCCGCGGCCTCGGCGTCGGGCACGATCAGGCCGATCGAGCCCGGCCGCGCCAGTGCCTCGCGGGCGGCGCCGGCGGCGGCGCCGGCGAGGTCGGGGACGCGCCGCACGGTCAGGGCGCCCGTCCCGGCGCGCAGCGACCGGGGCGCCTCCAGCTCGGGCGCGACGTGCGGGAGCAGCCGGGCGGCGTAGTCGAGGACCGGGCCGGGCACGCGGAACCCCAGGGTCAGCTCGGTGACCTCGCCCTCCTGGCCGAGATGGCCGAGCACCTCGGTCCACGACCGCGCCGACCAGGGCGTGGTGCCCTGCGCGAGGTCGCCGAGGACGGTGGCCGAGCCGGTGCCGCAGCGGCGGCCGAGGGCGCGCAGCTGCATCGCCGACAGGTCCTGCGCCTCGTCCACGACGAGGTGCCCGAGGGACGGGGTGCGCTCGATGAGGTCGTTCAGCTCGTCGAGCAGGGCCCGGTCGGCGGCGGTCCAGCGGGCCGAGCGGTGCGAGCGGGGCGGCTTGGCCCACAGGAGCGCGGCCTGCTCGTCCTCGTCCAAGACGCCCCGGGCCGCGGCGCCCATCAGCTCCGGATCCGACAGCAGCCGGAAGAGCACCTGCTCGGCGGTGACCTTCGGCCACACCTGGTCGACCAGCGCCTTGACCGGCTTGGAGCGGACGACCTGGTCCTGGATCCGGTCGTCGGGCGCCCCGCCGCGCTGTTCCATCCGGACCAGGATCTGGTGCGCCAGCCGCTGCGCGAACGCGGCGCGGCCGTTGCCGTACCGGCCGCCGTTCTGGAGCGCGGCGGCGATCTCCCGCACCTCGTAGTCGGCGAGCCGGTAGCGGGCCGCGCCCCGGGCGACGACCAGGCCCTCCTCGGGCTTGCCGATCTGCCGCCACAGCGCCTTGCGGAGCACCTCTGCCATCCGCGCCCCGCCCTTGAGGGCGCCGAGTGCGGCGGGCTCGTCGGCGGCGGGCGCGCCGAGCAGGTCGTCGATGGTGGCCTGGTCGACGCGGACCTCGCCGAGCGCGGGCAGTACCGCGGAGATGTAGGCCAGGAACGCCCGGTTGGGGCCGACGATCAGCACGCCGGAGCGGGCCAGCCGCTCCCGGTGGGTGAACAGCAGGTACGCGGCGCGGTGCAGGCCGACCGCCGTCTTCCCGGTGCCGGGGGCGCCCTGTACGCAGACGGTGCGGGGCAGGTCGGCGCGGACGAGCTCGTCCTGCTCGGGCTGGATGGTGGCCACGATGTCGCGCATCGGCCCGGTGCGGGGCCGCTCGATCTCCTCGGTGAGGATGGCGGACGGGCCGAGCGCGCGGCCGTCGAGCGGCTCGTCCTCGAACGCGGTCAGCTCGCCGCCCTGGAAGCCGAACCGGCGGCGCCGCCGCCAGCCCATCGGGTCGGCCGGGCCCGCCTGGTAGAAGGCCCGCGACACCGGGGCGCGCCAGTCGAGCACGAGCGGGCGGCCCTCGTCGCCGTCGTGGACGTGCCGCCGCCCCACGTACATCGTCGGCGGCAGTTCGGCGTCATCGCCGGAGCCGGTGCCCATGCCGGCGCCCGTCCCGGTGCCGTCCTGGTCCATCCGGCCGAAGAACAGCGGGGTGCCGGGGTGGTCGGCGAGCGCCTCGATCCGCTGGTTCAGCAGCGACTCCAGGAACCGCCGGGAGACCCAGTCGGCCGCGGCGTCGGCGGACATGCCCTCGGCGTTCTCGCGCATCCGGCGCAGCGCGGCGCGGGACTCGGCCAGGTGCGCGCACTCCGCGGCGAGCGTGGCCGCGTCGTCGCCGGCCGTCTCGAGGACGGGATCGAGGGTGGGGGCGGGACCGGCCTCGGGCGGGGCGAGGGGCGGTGGTTCGGCGGGCATGCTCGCGGTCCTCCGGACGTGGTCGGTGGCGGCCAACCCGTCAGCTTAGCCCTTCTCCGCCGGTGGCGAGCGATCACCGCGATCGGGGCGGCGAGCACGGCCGGTACCGGGGGCGGACCGGCCGGGTGATCATCCGGTCACCGGGGGCCGCGCCTTGCCCGCCGTCCGCCCGCCATGCCAAGTTGTACGGATGGTGATGTTGAAAGCACGTTCCGCGACGTCCGCCGGCGCCGCTGCCCGGAGGCGGCCGTCACTCACGGGGCGATCACCTGGGCGGCGGGGACGGCCGTCGGGACGGAGCGTCCCCGGTCCTGGTCCAGCACCTCGGGATTGACGCAGTGGGCGGGCCTTTCGCCGCGCAGCAGCCGTTCCACGCCGTCCGCGACCATCGCGGCGTGGTTGGCCTCGACGTCGAACGCCGCGCCGCCGATGTGCGGGGTGAGCACCGCGCCGGGCAGCGCGGCCAGCGGGCCGGCCGGGTCGAGCCACTCCCCCTCGAAGTGGTCCAGGCCGGCTCCGGCGAGCCGTCCCGACTCCAGGACGGCGACCAGCGCGGCGGCGTCGTGCAGCTCGGCCCGCGCGGTGTTGAGGTACAGCGCGCCCTCCCGCATCGCCGCGAACTCCCGCTCGCCGATCATCCCGAGCGTCCCGGCGGTCAGCGCGGCGTGCATCGACACCACGTCGGCCACCGCGAGCAGCTCGTCCAGCCCGCAGGTCGCGTCCGCGGCGAACGGGTCGCAGGCCACCACCCGCATCCCGAGGCCCTCCATCCGCCACCGCACCGCCCGGCCGACCGCGCCCAGGCCGACGATGCCGAACGTCCGGCCCACGAGCTGCCAGCCGCGGTGCCGCTGGTACGGCAGCACGCCGCCGGCGTAGGCCGTCCCGGCGCGGACCTCCCGGTCGGCCGCGACGACCCCGCGCGCGGCGGCGAACAGCAGCCCCACGGTCAGCTCGGCGACGGCGTCGGCGTTGCGGCCCGGGGCGTGCAACACCGGGACGCCCCGGGCGGTGGCCGCGGCGACGTCCACGTTGCCGGGCGTGCCGCGGGTCGCGGCGATCACCCGCAGCGGGTGGTCGAGCACCGGCCCGGCGACCTCATCGGCCTCGGTCACCAGGATGCTCGCGCCGGTCTCGGCGAGCCTGCGGGCCAGGTCGGCGGCGGAGTACAGCCGGAAGGGCCGGTGCGCCGTCGCCGGGTCGTACACCACGTCGGCGATGCCCCGCAGCCGGTCCCAGCCCGGCCCCCGCATCGGTGCGAGCACCAGCGCCCGCGGCCTGTCCCGTCCGTTCACGCGCCCTCCCCGAGTCACCACCGGCGCCGCCGGCACCGCCGGCCCCCGGACCGATGATCACCTACCCCGGAGCAGCCGATGGCAACCGAGCTCACGGTCGGACTCGACGTCGGCACCACGGCCGTCAAGGCCGTGGCGGTCGACGCGGAGGGCATCGTGCGGGCCCGCGCGCGGGTGCCGCACGACCTCCTCGTCACCGCCGCGGGCACCTTCGAGCACGATCCGGCCGGGGCGTGGGGCGAGGGCCCGCGCGCCGCGCTGCGGGCGCTCGGCGAGCCGGGACGGACCGCGCGCGGCCTCGGGATCGCGGCGATGCTCCCCTCGATCGTGGCGGTGGACGACCGGCTGCGCCCGCTGTCGCCCGCGCCGCTGTACGGCGACCACCGCGCGATGAGCGGCGCCCGCGCACTCACCCCGCTCGCCTCCCGCGAGGGCGAGACGCTGCTGGCCTGGGTCGCGCGCGGCTGGCCGGACGCGTACGCCTACCTGCCCGCGCAGGCGTACGCGATGGCCGCGCTCGGCGCCGAGCCGGTGCTGGACGTGTTCGCGGCGATGGCCTTCTACCCGGCCTTCGACGGCGTGCGGTGGGATCCGGAGCGGCTGGCGCGGTTCGGCGCCGACGAGAAGCGGCTCCCGCCCGTCTCCGCGCAGCCCGGCCGCGCCGTGGGCCGGATCGGCGAGACGGTGGTGACGGCCGCGGGGGCCGACGTCCTGGCCGAGCAGCTCGCGGTGGACGTGGCGGAGCCCGGCGACGCGTTCGTCGCCTGCGGGACCACGCTGGTCACCTGGGCGGTCGCCGCCGCGCCGCACCCGGGAGCCCCCGGCCTGTGGACGCTGCCGCACCACCGGCCCGACCGCTGCCTGGTGGGCGGTCCGAGCAACGCGGGCGGCCTGTTCCTCGACTGGGCCGGGCGGCACCTGGCCGCGCCGCCGGAGGCGGAGCCCGATCCGGGGCGGGTCCCGGTGTGGCTGCCCTACGTCCGGGGCGAGCGGAGCCCGCTGCACCGTCCGGGGCTGCGCGCGTCCCTGCACGACCTCGACCTCACCCACGACGCCGGGGCGCTGCGCCGCGCCGCCTACGAGGCCAGCGGATTCGTCGTCCGGCACCATCTCGACCTGGCCGGGTGCACGCCGCGCCGCATCGTCGTCACCGGCGGCGGCGCCCGCGACCCCGCGTGGGCGCAGGCGCTCGCCGACTGCACGGACGCGGTGGTCGAGCGCGCGGCGGTGCCGGAGGGCGCCGCGCACGGGATGGCGTGGCTGGCGCGGATGGCGGCCGACCTGGAGACGTCGGTGGCCGACGCCCGCCACTGGTACCGGCCGGGCGGCCGGGTGGCCCCGCGTCCGGCCTGGGTCGACGCGTGCGCGGCCCGCTACGCCCGGTTCCGCGAGCTCAGCCGGGAGTGCGACCCCGGCTGATCCGCGCCGCACGGCGCTCGGCGGCGGCGCCGGGGCGGAGTGCCCGCGCTTGTTGATCGGCGATCCGCGCGTCAGTATCGTGAGGCCCCGCAGTGATCCACATCACAGCGGACCACGGGGGCCCCGCGCCGCCGGCGGAGGTGATGGACGGTGCCCGGCGATGAGCCCGCCCCAGGCCAGGGCCTGGTGGCCTCCGGAGTCACGGTCCGGTTCGGCGGCGTGACGGTCCTCGACGGCGCCGGGCTGGACGCGCCGCCCGCCACGGTCACCGGCCTGATCGGCCCCGACGGCGCGGGCAAGTCGACGTTCCTCGACGTCCTCGCCGGGCTGCGCCGCCCGTCCGGCGGCACCGTGCACCTCGGCGGCGCCGACGTGACCTCGGACTCCGCCGGCGAGCGCGCCCGCCGCGGCCTCGTCCGCACCCTCCCCCGGCCCGGGACGTTCGCGGAGTCCGGGGCGCTGACCGTGCGGGAGAGCGTTCAGGTCGCGGTGGAGATCCACGCGATGGCGCGCGGGACCCGGCGCCGGTGGCGCCGCACCGCGCGCCGCGAGTCGGGCGCGGGCACGGGCGCGGCGGCCGACGAGCTCCTCGCCCGCGTCGGGATCGCCGAGCACGCCGGGCGGCGGGCCGGCACCGTGCCCGCCGGGGTCGCGCGGCTCCTCGGGCTCGCCCGCGCCCTGGCCGCCGAGCCCGCCGTGCTGCTCCTGGACGAGCCGCTGGCGGGCCTGCCGGTGCCCGAGTCCCGGTCCCTGGAGGTGCTGCTCCGCGACCTGGCCGCCGAGGGGCCGGCCGTGCTGCTCGCCGAGCCCGACCTCGAACCGGTCATGGGCGTGTGCGACGTCCTCCACGTCCTGGACCACGGCAGGGTCGTCGTGTCGGGTCCCCCCGCGCTGGTCCGGTCCGATCCGCGCGCCGGGGACGCCCGTCCGGGAGCGGCGGCGCGGTCGCTGCCGGACCGGGGCGGCGCGCGCTCGCCCGACGGCGCCCGGTCTGGCGTTCGATAGTCGTCGCCGTGCCCGGTCCCGATGATAATGAGGTCCCGTGCTTGACAGGGGGTGCCCTCCCATGAGGCCATGCCCCCAGATGACCACCCGGAAGGACGACCCATGGGCACCGCGCACCGCACCCTGCGCGACACTCTGCTGGACGCCGCGTCCGAACTGATCGTCGAACGGGGCTACCGGGGCGTGCGGATGGTGGACGTCGCGCGGGCGGCGCGGGTGAGCAGGCAGACCGTCTACAACGAGTTCGGCGACAAGTGGGGGCTGGCGCAGGCCGTCGTGCTCCGCCACAACGAGCGCTACCTCGACGGCATCGACCGGGTGCTGTGCGAGCACCACGACCTCTTCTCGGCGGTGTCGGCGGCGGTGCTGTTCACGCTGGAGACCTCCGCCGACGACGCGCTCACCAAGATGGTGCTGACCGGCGCCGGCGGCGACGAGATGCTCCCGCTGCTGACCACCCGGGCCGAGCCGGTGCTGTTCACCGCCAGCGCCCGCATCGCCGAGCACGCCCTCGGCCAGTGGCCGGATCTGGATCCGGCGGCGTTCACCGAGATGGCCGACGCGGCGGTGCGGCTGACGATGAGCCATCTGATCCTGCCGGCGGGGCCGCCGGAGCAGATCGCGGCGTTCATCGCCCGGATGGTCACCCGCTATCTGGACATCCCGGAGAAATCCGATGGCGGCGGGTGAGCGCGCCCCGCTAAGCTGGAGATCACCTCGCGGCTGCTGAACCGGAGGTACCGCGGCGGGGCCGGGCCCCGCCGCCCCGTCCCGCCCGCCTCCCGCGGGCCGGGACCGTTTCGCCACGCCCCGTCCGGGCGCGCCCCGCCGTGCCCGCAGCAGCCACGAAGGACCCCCTCATGCCCGCACGCCAAGACCGCCGCCTGGTCCGTCTCGACGACCACTGGCTCTCCCTCCCCAACCCCTGGAACGTCCCCGTGGAGCTGTGCGCGGGCGAGGACGTCCCGCTGGAACCGGCCGCCGTGAGCGAGGCGCTGTCGGTCCTGGAGACCGCCGGCACGCTCGAACGGCTCGCCGAGGCCACCCCCGGCTACGACGGGCCGGCGCCGCGCCTCACCCGGGTCGCGCTCACGCCCGACTTCCACAAGGGCGCCGGCATTCCGATCGGCACGGTCGTGGAGACCGAGCACGCGCTGCTCCCGCAGGCCGTCGGCAACGACGTCAACTGCGGGATGCGGCTGGAGGTCACCTCCCTGACCGCCGACCGGGTCCGGCCCCGGCTGGACGCGCTCGAACGGCGGCTGCGGCACCTGTTCTTCGAGGGCGGCCGGCGGATCGCGCTCACCCCCGTCCAGCGCGAGGCGCTGCTCCGCGACGGGCTGCCGGGCCTGCTGCTCACGGGCGAGGCGTCCTGGCCGGGCCTCGGCCCGCACGACGCCGACGACGGCGTCGACCGCGTCCACGCGCCGTCGCATCCGGCCGGGAACGCCGACGCCTTCGCCGACTGGATCGGCAGTGCGGGCGGCGCGAGCCACGACAGCGTCATCGGCGGCATCGGCGGCGGCAACCACTTCGCCGAGCTCCAGTACGTCTCGCGGGTCCACGACGCCGCGGCGGCCCACGCCTGGGGGCTGGCCCCGGGGACGGTGGTGCTGATGGCCCACAGCGGCTCGCTGTCGCTCGGCCACCAGGCCAACGCCACCGCCCTGGACCGGCTGCGCGCGGGCTGGCCGGCCGGGCTGCCCCGGCCGCGCAACGGCATCCTGCCGTTCCTGTTCGACGAGCGTTCGGCGCGGGACCGCCGGGCCTACCTGGACGCGTTCGGCAACGCCGCCAACTTCGCCGTCGGCAACCGGTTCTTCCTCGCGCTCACGATGCGGGCCGGGCTCGCGGCCGAGTGCGGCGACCTGGCGTCGCGGCTGCTGTACGACGCCCCGCACAACCTGTTCTGGCGGGACGGCGACCGCGTGGTGCACCGCAAGGGCGCCACCCCGGCGGGCGGCCACGCGCGAATGGCGGACGGCCCGTACGCGATGTGGGGCGAGCCGGTCATCGTGCCCGGCTCCATGGGCGCGGCGAGCTTCGTGCTGCGCGGCCACGGCGACCCGCGCACCCTCTCCAGCGCCTGCCACGGCGCCGGGCGCCGGATCCCCCGGGGCGCGTCGGCGCGCGGCGGCGACGCCGAGCTGGACGCGTTCCTGCGGGAGTTCCGGGTGGTGACCCCGCTCGACCACCGCGACCCGATGACGGTCCGGCGGTCCGACGTCATGGCGGCGTGGCGCCGCGACCTCAAGCAGGAGGCGCCCTGGGCCTACAAGGACATCGGCCCGGTGGTGTCCAGCCTGCACGGCGGCGGGGTCGCCGCCCCGGTCGCGGAGCTGCGCCCCCTGCTGACGGTCAAGGGCTGACGGCGCGGCGGCGCGTGTCAGTGTCCACTTACTTCATCGGCTACGGTGGTCCGGACGACGTACGGAGGAGGCGCGGATGGACTTCGACCTGCCCGAGGGCGCGATCGCGGTGCGCGAGGGCGTGCGGGCGATCGCCGGGAAGTACGACCAGGACTACTGGAACCGGTGCGACGCCGAGAAGCGGTGGCCCGAGGAGGTCTGGCGCGAGCTGGTCCAGGGCGGCTGGCACAGCCTGGCCGTCCCCGAGGAGTACGGCGGCGCCGGCCAGGGGCTGCTGGAGCTGTCGGTGGCGCTGGAGGCGCTCGCGGCCGGCGGGGCGGGCGGCGCCGCCTCGTTCATGTACCTGCTCACCCCCGCGTTCGGCGGGCTGACCATCGCCCGGCACGGCACCGCCGAGCAGAAGCGCGCGTTCCTGCCCGGCATCGCCTCGGGAGAGATCGAGACCTGCTTCGCCGTCACCGAGCCGGACGCGGGCAGCAACGCCATCGACATCACCACCCGGGCCCGCCGGGACGGCGACGGGTTCGTGGTGGACGGCCAGAAGATCTGGATCTCCGGGGTGGAGCGCGCCGACCACCTGGTGCTGGTCGCCCGGACGGTCCCGGCCGCCGAGGCCCGCCCCCGCACCTCCGGGTTCACCGTGCTGCTGGTCGACGTCAAGGCGGCGGTCGCGGACGGCACGCTGGCCTACCGGCCGATCCCCAAGCTCGGCACCAACACCGTGGCCTCCAGCATGGTGTTCCTGGACGGCGTCCGGGTGCCCGCGGACCGGGTGCTCGGCGAGGTCGACCAGGGGTTCGCCGTCCTGTGGGACATCCTCAACCCCGAGCGGATCCTCGCGGCGGCCGGCGGCGTCGGGTTCGGCGAGCTGGCCCTGGACGTGGCGTGCGGGTACGCCCGCGAGCGCGCCCCGTTCGGCACGCCCATCGGCGCCAACCAGGCGGTCGCGTTCCCGCTCGCCAAGGCCAAGGCGCAGGTGGAGCTGGCCAGGCTGATGACCTACAAGGCCGCGTGGCTGTGGGACCGGGGCCGGCCGTGCGGATCGGAGGCCAATATCGCCAAGCTCACCGCGGCGGACGCGGCCTGGCAGGCCGCCGACCGCGCGTTCCAGACGCACGGCGGCATGGCCTACTCGCTGGAGTACCCGGTGGCGCGGATGTTCCGGGACGCGCGCATCGCCAAGAACATCCCGGTCGCCGAGGAGCTGGTGCTCGCGCACATCGCCCAGCACGAGCTGGGCCTGCCGCGGTCGTACTGAGCGGCGGCGGCGGAGGCACGGGCGCGGCCCGCCCACCCCGGCGCGGTCCACATCGTGATCATCCGGCTGTTGCCCGGACCGCCTCCCGGGGCCCAGCATGGAGCCGACACCGCCGCCCCGCAGCGCCGAGGAGAGCCCATGCCGAGGTCGTACGCCAGTACCGTGCTCGACGCCAGCGCCGAGGAGGTGTGGGCCTACCTGCGCGACTTCGGGAACCTCGCCGAGTGGGCGCCGGGCGTGCAGACCGGGCTGATCGAGGACGGCGGCCCGTCCGACCGGGTCGGGTGCGTGCGCAGGATCATCGGGCCGGGCGACTCGGTGTTCCGGGAACGGCTGAGCGGCATGGACGACGCCGACCGCTCCTACGCCTACGAGATCCTGGAATGCCCGCTGCCCGTCCGCGGCGCCCACGGGCGGCTCAGGGTCGCGCCCGTGACCGCCACCGGGCAGGCGTTCGTGGAGTGGTCGGCCGAGTTCTCCGCCGACGCGGGCGACGAGGAGGCGATGGGCAAGACGTTCACCCGCGGCATCTACGCCACCGGCCTGGAGGCGCTGCGCAAGCGCTTCGGCTGAACGCCCGCGCCCACGGCGACCGGGAACGACGCGCCCGCGGCCGGGGAAGGCCGCGGGCCCGCACGGCCCCGCGGCCGGCTCAGCCGAAGTCGGGGGCGCGCTTCTCGCGGATCGCGGCGACGCCCTCGCGCACGTCGGGCCCGGTGAACCCGAAGAACTCCATCGCCAGCGAGGCGTCGAAGGACGGGCCCGCCAGGCGCAGCCAGTTGTTGAGGGCGTGCTTGGTGAAGGAGATCGCCTCGGCGGCCCCGGCGGCGAGCCGTCCCGCGATCTCCAGTGCCCGCGCGTGCACCTCGTCGTCGTCCACGCACACGCTGACCAGGCCGATCCGTTCGGCCTCCGCACCGGTCAGGGCGTCGCAGAGCAGCAGGTAGTACTTGGCCTTGGCGAGGCCGCACAGCAGCGGCCACACGATCGCGGCGTGGTCGCCGGCGGCGACGCCCAGGCGGGTGTGCCCGTCGATGATCTTGGCGGTGCGGCCCGCCACCGAGATGTCGGCCAGCAGCGCGACCGCGAGCCCGGCGCCGACCGCCGGGCCCTGGATCGCGCTCACCACCGGCTTGGAGCACTCCAGCACGTTCATCACGATCGCGCGGGCCTCGCGCAGGATCCGGGCCCGGACCGCGTGGTCGGACATCATCTCCTCGATCATGGACAGGTCGCCGCCCGCGCTGAACGCGGCGCCCTCACCGCGCACCACCACGGCGCGCACCCGCGGGTCGGCGTCGGCGTCGCGCCAGATCTCGGCCAGCTCCCGGTGCCCGGTGGTGTCGACGGCGTTGAGCCGTCCCGGCGTGCTGATCGTGACGCGCAGCACCCGGGGCGCCGCGAAGTCGATCCTCAGCCGCTCGTACGCGTCGTACCGCGGGTCGCCGGTCTCGTTCATGCCGCGCCGCCCTCCTGGATGGGGGTTCCGAATGCCGTGCGCAATCGTCGCACGGCGAACCGCATCGCCTCGGCGCCGGCGTCGAAGATCTCCGGGAGCAGGAAGAACGAGTGCACCACCCCGTCGAAGCGGCGCAGCCGGACCGGGACCCCGGCGTCCGCCAGCCGCCGCGCGTACGCCTCGCCCTCGTCGCGCAGGATGTCGTACTCGGCGGTCACGACGGTGGCGGGCGCGAGGCCGGACAGGTCGGCCGCGCGCAGCGGGGCCAGCCGGGGGTCGGCCGGGTCGGCGGCACCCCGGTACAGGCCCATGAACCGCGCCATCGCGTCGGCGTCCAGTCCGTAGCCGGAGCCGAACGCGGACCAGCTCGCGGTGTCCATCGCGGTGTCGGTCACCGGGTACACCAGGAGCTGGTGCGCCAGCGCCACTCCCCGGTCGCGCGCCATCAGCGCGGCGGCGGCGGCCAGGTTGCCGCCCGCGCTGTCGCCCGCGACCGCCAGCGCCCCGGGGACGGCGCCGTAGCGCCCGGGGTCGGCCGCGACGGCCGCGAGGGCCGTCCACGCGTCGTCGACGGCTGCGGGGAACGGGTGCTCGGGGGCCAGCCGGTAGCCGACGTTCAGCACGGCGCAGCCGGCGCCCGCGGCGAGCTCGCGGCAGGCGGCGTCGACGTTGTCGACCCCGCCGAGCACCCAGCCGCCGCCGTGCAGGTAGACCAGCAGCGGGAGCGGCCCGGCCGCGGGGGGCTCGGGCCGGTAGAGACGGGCCGGGACGGCGGCGCCGTCCTCGCCCCGCACGCTCAGGTCGCGGACGCGCGGGAGCTCGCGCCGGTCCACCGGGAACACCGCGCCGATCCGGCGGCGCATCTCGTCGATCGAGGGCTCGGCGCCGGAGGCCGTCCCGGCCGCGCGGGCCCCGCCGGCGCCGCCGCCGTCCCCCAGGGCCGTCCACGAGCCGATCAGGTCCAGGAAGCGCGCGGCCTGCGGGTGCAGGGGCACGGCGGTCCCCCGGTCAGCGTCCGGCCGCTTCGGCCACCAGGGCCTCGAAGAGCCGCTTGTCCTCGCCCTCCTCGGGGTGCCACTGGACGCCCAGCCCGAACCGGTGCCCCTCGAGCTCCACCGCCTCGACGACCTGGTCGTCGGCCCAGGCCACGGGCGTCAGGCCCTTGCCGAGCCGGGTGACGGCCTGGTGGTGGTAGGTGGGCACCTCCGCCTCCGCGCCGAGGATCTTGCCGATCGCGCTGGTCGGGACGATCCGGACCGGGTGCGAGCCGATCATGCCGACGGCGGGCGCGTGCGCCTCGTGCCCGACCGTCTCGGGCAGGTGCTGGACGAGCGAGCCGCCGCGGGCCACGTTGAGCACCTGCATGCCCCGGCAGACCGCCAGGAACGGCAGGCCGGCCTCGACGACGGCGCGGACGAGCGCCAGCTCGAACCGGTCGCGCTGCGGCTGCGGCGGGCCGGTCTCAGGGTGCCGCTCGGCGCCGTACAGCTCGGGGTCGACGTCGCCGCCGCCGGCGAACAGGATGCCGTCCAGCCCGTTGACGAGCGCCGACAGCCCGCGCAGCCCGCCGGTCGGCGGCAGCATGACCGGGACGCCGCCCGCCCTCTCGACCGACCGTATGTACGGTGCTGGCAGGAGCGCGGCCTCGCGCACCCACGCCCCCCAGCGGGCCGGCTCCAGATACGTGGTGATGCCGATGAGCGGCGGCGCGTTCGTCGCGGCGGCGTGGGGGCCCGGAGCCCCGTGGTTCGCCTCTGGCATGCGTGGTTTCCCCTCTGCTGAGCACTGGCCACGGCTCGGTACCCGATGTGCGGTGATTCGCCACCTTTGCGGGGTCATCATTGCGCATGACCCGGCCCTTCCGACCGCCTCGCCCCTGGCCTCCCACCGGCCAGCCTGCCGCACGGGCCGGATCTCCGCAGGCCGAAGCCGGTGGACGGCGCCGCGCCGGATCCAAGCGATCAGGCGAATTCGCCTGACCATGAAGGGGGGCGGCCCCGGACCGGCCCGCGGCGGGCGGCCGGGCCGGGCGGCGGAGCCGGGACACGGAACATCCTCCGGGGTTGAGATTCCTCCTCCACCCCTGACCGGTGACGAACCGTTCCGTCAAGGCGGCCGAAACACCCCACCCGGCGCACCTGACCGGTGCAATTCCAATGTCGTGCTCGGGACGCACTCCCACCCTTCCCCAATACCGATCAGTATCCTAGCGCTTCGCGGCCGTTCTCATGATTACCGAGAATAATCGCCGATCACAGTCCGTGTCCACAACGGGGTGGATGTCGTGAATCGCTTGAGGACCAGCGGCTTTGGATGCGAGAATCTCACCGAGCCGGGCACTTCGCGGGCGTCACAAGGCGCCGGGGAACCTCAGTGTCGGCGACAAAAAGCCAGGGGGAGCTTGGCAAATGTCATTGGAACCCCGGATCGTCAAAGAGAGTCTCAGCCGTATCCAACCCGTCCAGGCGAAGGCGGCCCGCTATTTCTACGGCCGCCTGTTCGCGGAGAATCCGCGAATGCGCGCACTGTTCCCACCCGGGATGGACGTGCACCATGACCGGCTCTTCCAGGCGATCGGCGAGATCGTGGGGAGCCAGGACAGCCCCGAGACGCTCGCGGCCCACCTCGGGCGGCTCGGCCGGGCCCACCGCAGGTTCGGCGTCCAGCGCGAGCACTACGCGGCGTTCGGCACCGCGCTCGTCGCGACGCTGCGCGCGTTCAGCGACGAGTGGAGCACCGAGATCGAGACCGCCTGGACCGAGCTCTGCCGGTCCGCCGCCGACACGATGTCCACCGCGGCCGAACGCGACGCCGAGCGCGCCCCGCCCTGGTGGGTCGCCGAGGTCGTGGGGCACGACCGGCGCGCGCACGACCTGGCCGTGCTCACCCTGCGGCCCGGCTGCCCGCTGCCGTTCGTCGCGGGCCAGCACGTCACGGTGCAGACCTCCCGCTGGCCCCGGGTGTGGCGGCCCTACTCGATCGCCAACGCGCCCCGCCCCGACGGGACGCTCCGGCTGCACGTGCGGGCCGTCCCCGCGGGCTGGGTGAGCGGCGCGCTGGTCCGGCACACCCGGCCCGGCGACACCGTGCTGCTCGGCCCGGCGGCGGGCGGCATGACGCTCGACCCCGGCTCCGGCCGCGATCTGCTGCTGGTCGCGGGCGGCACCGGGCTGGCGCCGGCCAGGGCCCTGGCCGAGCAGGCCGCCCGGTCCGGAGCGGCGCGCGCGGTGCGCCTGCTGGTCGGCGCGCGCACCGGCGCCGGCCTGTACGACCTCCCCGGCCTGCGGGCGCTGGAGTCGGAGTGCCCGCGGCTGCGGGTGACCCCGGTGGTCTCCGGCGAGCCCGGCTACCCGGGCCTGCGCGGCGCCCTCCCGGACGTCCTGGACCGCTTCCCGGACCTGGCCGGGCACGACGTCCATGTGGCCGGGCCCGCCCCGATGGTCCGCGAGACGGTGACCGCCCTGCAACGGCTCGGGGTGCCGCTGGACCAGATCAGGCACGACCTCCTGGAGGCCGAGAGGAGGGCGGTGCCCGTCCTCTCGGCCTGACCGGCCCCGGTGGCGCCGCCGCGCGCGCGGCGCGCGGCGCCACCGGCCGGGGTCACCAGCCCGCGCGCTCGCGCAGGAAGGCGGTGGTCGCCGGGTCGGCCGGGTAGAACGACTCGATCGCCAGCTCCGCCAGCGTGATGTCGACCGGCGTCCCGAACGTCGCGATGGTACTGAAGAAGGACAGCTCCCGCCCGTCCAGCAGCATCCGCAGCGGCACGAAAACCTGGCCGCCCGGCGGGGGCACCGCCGCCTCACCGTCGGGACCGGGGTAGTCGCGCAGCTCCCGGTAGAGCTGCGCGAGCGCGGCATCGGCCGTCAGCGCCACGTGCCGCCGCACCCAGCTGATCATGTGCGCCCGCCACTCGCCCAGGTTCAGGATGTTCTTGGCCATCCCGTCCGGGTGCATGCTCAGCCGCAGCACGTTGAGCGGCGGCTCCAGCAGCTCGGCCGGGGCGCCCTCGATGAACAGCCCCGCCGCCGCGTTGCTGTCGACCAGGTTCCAGAACCGGTCCACCACCAGCGCCGGATAGGGCTCGTGCCCCTCCAGGACCTGCCGCAGCGCCGCGCGGACCGAGTCCATCCGCGGCTCCTCGATCGGCGTCTCGTCGTACACCGGCGCGAACCCGGCCGACACCAGCAGCAGGTTGCGGTCGCGCAGCGGCACCTCCAGGTGCTCGGCCAGCCGCAGCACCATCTCGCGGCTCGGCGCCGACCGCCCGGTCTCCACGAAGCTCAGGTGCCGGGTGGACACGTCGGCGTCCGAGGCCAGGTCGAGCTGGCTCAGCCTGCGCCGCTGCCGCCAGGCGCGGAGCTGGTCGCCGACGGGTCGAACATCGCTCAACGCGCTCGTCATGGTCGTCACCCGGCCGAAGCTACCCGAACCGACATCATGGCCACGATTACCTCACAGGTCATGACCGTCCACCCCGCATTATCCCGGAGGTCATGGACACCGAGCCTCGCGGTCGGCGGGGTGGGCCGGCCGCACCACCCGACGAGGTCCAAGACCAACTGCTTCCGGGGCTACGCGGCGGGGCAGGTCCGCGCAGCCTCCCGCCCTGCGCGTCGGACGCTCGTCGATCGTCGTCCAGACCGACCTGTTTCGCTGACCGGGACCGCAGGATCGCGCAGGTCACGCAGACGCAGGCGGACCTGCACCCTGAGCGGCGGCGCCGCTGTCGGACGCGGCTGGCATCATGCGGCCTTCTCGGCGGGCTGATCCGACAGGGGCGAGGTGGCGTATGGACCGCGACGAGTGGCGGCCGTTCCTCAAGCGCTGGAGCGAGGAGTGGATCGCCGGGCACGACCCCGAGCGCGACGCG
The DNA here is from genome assembly GCF_030283145.1 of Actinomadura xylanilytica. Classification (GTDB taxonomy): domain Bacteria; phylum Actinomycetota; class Actinomycetes; order Streptosporangiales; family Streptosporangiaceae; genus Spirillospora; species Spirillospora xylanilytica. The sequence goes on along the minus strand of NZ_JASNWE010000005.1, from coordinate 78,983 downwards.
CCGCTCGAGGCGGAGGTGGTGCGGGACGGGTGGCTCGGGTTCGCGCCCGCCCGGCCGGAGGAGATCGCTGCGGCCGAGGCCCGGCTCGGGCAGATGCTGCCGCCCTCGCTGCGGACGTTCCTGCTGGCGACCAACGGGTGGCGGAACGCCGGCAACTTCATCTACCGGCTCGCCGGCACCGCCGAGCTCGGCTGGCTCCGCGACATGGACGAGCACTGGATCGACGCCTACGGCGGCTACGAGGCGGGTGATGTCACCGACCATTTGGAGCGGTGCCTTCAGATCTCCCTGGCGGGCGACGCCTGCGTCCTGTTCCTCGATCCGGGCGACGTGGACGGGGACGGCGAGTGGGCGGCCTATAGGCTCGCCTCGTGGAGTGGGGAGGGGCCCTCGCGGCACGCGTCGTTCGGCGACCTCATGGGCGACCTCCACGCAGGCTTCCACGCCCTCTGCAAAACCGCCCGGGCGGACCCGTGACGAGTGGGACGTGCATGATCACGCCGGAGCGCGGCCGGGAGATCCTCGCGATGCCGCGGGGTGACCGCTGATGCCGTACCGGCCCGTCCCCCGGCCGACCCGCGAGGAGGCCGCGGCCGACGCGATCGTCCGCGAGTGCGAGGCCCGCGGGCACGCCTTCCCCCAGAAGGCGCCGCGCGTGGACGAGACCTCCATCGACCCCGCGGGCCGTACCGTCGACATCACGCGGACACCGTGCCCCGGATGCGGAACGGTCAGGTCGACCACCCGGCCCGTGCCCCGACCGGGCACGACCCTCGTCGCCGCCGTCGGGATCTTCGAGCGGCCCTCGCCCGGCGACGTCCCAGGCGTCGCCGAACGGGCGGCGCGGATCACCGACGAGGAACCGGCCGACGCCGCCGAGCGGGCCGGCCTCGGCCGGTCCGTGCCGGCGGGCTTCGCGCCCGACCGGCGCGGCACCGCGCGGCCCGAGACCCTCACGTTCTCCGTCGGCGTCCCGGCCCGCCAGTTCTACCTGCTGGACCAGCACGCCGGGGTGGACGCCATCGTCCCCGTCCCGGCCGACGCCGAGGGCGCGGGCGCGGACGGCAGGCCGACGCCGTTCCCGGCGCGGCGGTGCTCTGGACGGCCCGGCGCGCCGCGGCGGTCCCGGTCACCGTGGTCATCGCGCCGAACGACCCCGGTGCCGAGCTCGACGGCTACGACGATGTCGTGGAGCTGGCCTACCGGGCGCACACCGGGCACGTCCGGATCGAGGAGCTCGGTGGCGCGACATGGCCTGCCGCCGCTGCACGCCGGTTACGGCCCCTACCGGCTGCGCCACCACCTGCGGACACCAGCGGACACCGGCGAAGGTGAAGCGTGCCTGCTCCAGATCTGGCCGGAGGTGTACCGGCGGCCCTCGGTGCTCAAGGGGCGTCCGGCGGGCTAGGGGGGCCGCCGACGTGCTCGGCGAAGAAGGCGAAGACGCGCTCCCAAGCGTCGGCGGCGTTCTCCCGGCCCTTCCCGATACCGAGTGCGACCCGGGCGACCGGGCCGAGCGGCCCGGGGACGGTGGCGTCGGTGAGGAAGCTGTGCCCCGTCCCCGGGTACTCCTTCACGTCGTGCGGGACGTCCGCGACGGTGAGGGCCCGTTCGAGCCTGGCCGCCGCGCCGCGCAGGGTGCGGTCGGCGCCGCCGTAGCTCGCGACGACCGGACACGCCCCGGCGAGGGCGTCCTCCGGGTGGCGCGGCAGGATGCCGTAGTTGACCGCGGCGGCCTGGAAGCCGTACCGGGCCGCGGCGACGAGCGCGAACCCGCCGCCCATGCAGAACCCGGCGACGCCGACGGCGCCGGTGCAATCGTCCCGTCCGGCCAGCCATGACCGGGCGGCCTCGATGCCGTCGTAGATGGGGCCGCGCTGGCTCCGCATGTCCGTCATCGCCTTGCGGACGCAGCGCACCCAGGGCGCGCCGTCGTAGAAGTCGGGCAGGACGGCGAGGTAGCCGCGGGACGCGAAGCGGTCGGCCTGGGCCCGCATGTCCGCGACGGCACCGAATGCCTCGAACAGGATCACGACGGCGGGCCAGGGTCCCGTCCCTTCGGGGACGGCGAGGTAACCGGGCAGCTCCCGCGGTCCGGCGGGGATGGTGATGTCGGGCATGGTCCCCCACCCTGGCGCATTCGGCGCCGCGGGCACAGGCCCAAGCGCTCCGGGACGATCGGTCAACGTGCTGCACGCCCGCCCCGGGCGAGCGGGACCAACGGCGCCGACGTCCCGGTGGACGGCGTCCAGGACCACCCGAGCGCCCACCGCTTCTTCCCCTAAAGTGACGACTGGCAGTTTTGTCTACTTAGTCACAAAAATGGGCTAATTATCCCATGGTGCCGCAATTGTCAATGCGGGATACGGTCGCGTGGCCGTGGCAGCGCCCCGGCGCAGAAGGAGAAACCAGAACGGAGAGTCCGTGCAGCGAACGCGCCACCCACGCAGCCTCCCCCGCAGGACGGCGGCCTTCTCGGCGGCCCTCGTAGCGGCGTCCACGCTGCTCAGCCCGATGGCGTCGGCGGGCGAGCGGCCCTCGTCCCGGCCGCGGAGTTCGGCGCAGAAGCCGGCCGGGAACGACAAGAGCTTCGCCGTCTACATCGGCAAGAACCTCACGAAGAACAAGCGCCCGTTCATGGGCGGGTTCGGGCACGAGCCGTCCAGCCACTGGATCGACATCGTGCCCCGGCAGAGCCACCCCGAGGGCGCCACCATCGAGGTCGGCGCGACCGGCGAGGCGGACATGGCGGGCAAGCTCACCAAGATCCCGCAGGCCCGCGAGACGGCCCGGTACATCACCTCGAACTACTCGGAGTTCGTCGGCTTCCCCGCCCCGCTGACCAACGGCGGGCTCAACGAGTACGGCGTCGCCGCCCGGGACGTGTGGTCGGACTCGCGGCCCGAGCTGGTGGAGTCGACCAGGACGCCGCAGACCGGTCCGACCTACAGCGACCTGTCCCGCATCGCGATGGAGCGCGCGCACAGCGCCCGCGAGGCGGTGCAGATCGTCGGCGACCTGATCAACAAGTACGGGTACACCGACTACGGCGGCAACTCGCACATGTTCGCCGACAAGAACGAGGGCTGGGTCCTGATCCAGCTCTCCGGCGGCAAGGGGCTGTGGGCCGCCGAGCGGCTCGGTCCCGACGACGTCCGGGTGTCCTACCCCGGCTACATCAACGACTTCCCGACCACCGGGAAGGACGATGCCGACCACATGGGCTCGCCCAACCTGCTGAGCGTCGCCGAGGAGCGCGGCTGGTGGAAGAAGGGGCAGCCGTTCGACCTCCAGAAGGTCTACGGCACTCCGTTCCCCGGCAAGCCGGTGGCGGTCGGCGCCAAGGTCGACCCCGCGGACCCGGCGCCGTACCGGAACCCGCCGTCGTTGGAGGCCGAGTTCCGCAGGCTCGCCCCGGTGCGGCTGGAGGACGTGATGCGGATCGTCCGCGACCCGCGCTGGTCCGACGACCGCTCCGGGTACGGGCACGTGGCCGAGCTCGGCTCCGGCGGCGGCAACGGCGAGATGGGGACGCTGTGGACCGCGGTCACCGCGTCGGTCACCGCGCCCTACATCCCGTTCCACGTCGGCGACCAGGAGGTCCCGCCGGAGTACCGGCAGCACCGCTACCTCACGCACAACGGGTCGTCGAAGTACCTGGAGCCGCAGTTCGCCGAGCAGGAGGCCACCGAGTACGCGACGCAGACGTTCAAGCGGCTGATGTACGCGACCTGCTCCCGCCGCGACGGCTACCTCGCCACCGTGACCCGGGCCCTGGAGGGCTACGAGGCCACGCTGATCGACGACCTGCCCGGCGTGGAGCGGCAGGCCCGCGAGGCCTACGACTCGGGTGACCCCGCCCGGGCCCGCGAGGTGCTCACCCGGGCCAGCACGAAGTGGGCCTCCAACGGCCTCAAGCTCGGCGACCACCTGCTGGCCGAGCGGCTGGAGGACCTCAAGGCGGACGGCGGGATCCGCACGCCGGAGGTCGACAAGCCCGCCGGCACCACCGCCAACACCCAGAGCCTGGACATGTCGCTGCGCGGCCCGGTCTCCTCGCACGACCGGATGAACTGCGACCAGGGCGGCGGCTGGGCCGAGGGCGGCACGCTCGCCCGCAAGGGCCACTACGGCGACCCGGACGACGTCCCGGACTACGAGAACGCCGCCGCCGGCACCAGCGGCTGGTGGTTCGCCCTCACCGGCCTGGCCGGCCTGATCGCCGGCGGGGCCGTCGTCCTGCTGGCCCGCCGCCGCAAGGCCTGACCGGACACCTCCGCAGGGCGGCGGCGGCCGGGCCCGGTCCCGAAGACCGGGCCCGGCCGCCGCGCGGACCGGCGCCCGGCGGGCCGCCCCTACGGGCAGACGCGGCCGTTGGCCTCGAAGGCGGCGTGGGTGAGCGGCATCAGCGCCGCCCACTGCTCCTCCATCTGCTCGGCGACCATCTCGATCTCGCGCTGCGGGAACGAGGGGAACGTGGAGTCCTCGCGCTTGGTGCGCAGGGACAGGAAGTTCATCAGGGCGCGCGCGTTGCAGGTGGCGTACATCGAGGAGTACAGCCCGACCGGCAGCACCGTGCGCGCCACCTCGCGGGCGACCCCGGCCTCCAGCATCTCGGTGTAGGCGCGGTAGGACTGCCGGTAGCTGTCCTTGGCCGCCTCGGTGACGATCTTGTGCTGCTCGGGCGTGCCGTCCACGAAGACGTACTTGCCGGGCCGGCCCTCCTGGACCAGCTTGCGCTCGGGCCCCGGCACGTAGAACACCGGCTCGAGGCGGCGGTAGCGCCCGCTCTCCTCGTTGTAGGAGAACGTGCGGTGCCGCATGAACTCGCGGAACACGAAGATCGGCGCCTTCACGTAGAAGGTCATCGACGAGTGCTCGAAGGGCGTACCGTGCCGGTCCCGCATCAGGAAGTTGATGAGGCCCTTGGACCGCGCGGGGTCCGCGTCGGCCTCCGCGAGCGAGTTCTCGCCCTTGGTCGACACCCGTGCCGCCCACAGCACGTCGGCGTCGGACGCCGCGGACTTGATCAGCTCCACCGTCACGTCACCGCGGAACTCGATATCGACCGCTTCCTCGCCTGCCATGGGGCCTCCTCACATCGTTCTCTTCGCCGCCTCCGCAACTGTAGTAGCGGCCACCAGCGGCGACGACGCGGCGGGACGGTCAGGTGGACCACAGGGGTGCTCAGGCCAGCGCGTCGATGTCGCGCAGGATCTCGCCCTGCCCGGCGGCGTCGAGTGAGGAGGCGGTGACCGCGTTGCGGGCGAGGGCGGCCAGCTCGGCGCGGCCGAGCCCGAACGTCCCGGCGGCAATCCGGTACTCGTTGGTCAGGGTGGTGTCGAACATCGGCGGGTCGTCGCTGTTGAGGGTGACGAACAGCCCCTCCTCCAGCATCCGGGGCAGCGGGTGCGAGGCGAGGTCGGGCACCTGGCCGGTGCACACGTTGGACGTGGGGCACACCTCCAGGGGGATCTGCTCCTCCCGCAGGCGGCCGACCAGCCGGGGGTCGACCAGGCAGTTGGTGCCGTGCCCGATGCGCTCGGCGCCGAGCTCGTCCAGCGCCTCCCAGATCGTCTCCGGGCCGGTCATCTCACCGGCGTGCGGGAGGCTGCGCAGCCCGGCGGCGCGGGCCGCGCGGAACGCGTCGCGGATGGCGGCCACGTGCGGCGCGCGGGCCTGCTCGATACCGCCGATCCCGAAGCCGACCAGCGCCTCGGGCGGGTGCGCCAGCGCCTGGTCGAGGGTGCCGCCGACCGCGTCCGCGCCGAGGTCGCCGGGGATGTCGAAGATGTAGGCGACGCGGATGCCGTACCGCTCGCGGGCCTGCCGCGCGGCCGTGTCGAGGGCCTCGGTGATCGCGGCGGGCGGCATCCCGACCAGCCGGTGGGCGTAGGGGGTGACGGTGATCTCGACGTAGCGGGCGTTCTGCGCCGCCAGGTCGCGGGCGGTGCCGAGCACCAGCCCGGCGACGTCCTCGGGCTCGCGGACCAGGCCGTTGACGGCCAGGTAGACCTCGGCGAAGTGGGGGAAGTCGCGGAACTCGAAGAAGCGCCGCAGCTCCCGCTCGTCGGTCGGGACGGAGCCGCCGGGGCGGCGGCGGGCGAGCTCCAGCACGGTCGGCACCGAGGCCGAGCCGACCAGGTGGACGTGGAGCTCGACCTTCGGGAGGGCGTCGATGAACGCGTCGAGAGGCGTGGTTTCGATGGGCACGCGGCGAAGCTAACAGCCGGTCCCGCGTCCGTGACAGGTGAACGGCCCGAACCTGACGCAAGAATGTCAATATAGGGGGATGCGTGCCTCCCGCCTGATCTCTCTGGTGCTGCTGCTGCAATCACGCGAGACGATGACCGCCGCCGAGCTCGCCGCCGAGCTCGAGGTCTCCGAGCGGACGATCTACCGCGACGTGGAGGCGCTGTCGGCGGCGGGCGTTCCGGTCTACGCCGACCAGGGGCGCAACGGCGGCTACCGGCTCGTCGGCGGGTACCGGACGCGGCTGACCGGGCTCAGCCGCGAGGAGGCCGAGGCGCTGTTCCTGTCCGGGCTGCCCGGGCCGGCCGGCGACATGGGCCTCGCCGACCTGGTGGCGGCGGCCGGGCTGAAGGTCCTCGCCGCGCTGCCGGCGTCCCTGCGGGACGCGCCCGCCCGCGCCGAGCAGCGCTTCCACCTCGACGCGCCCGGCTGGTTCGGCGACGCCGAGCCGCCGCCGCTGCTGCGCGACCTGGCCCGCGCGGTGTGGGACGACCAGGCCGTGGAGCTGCGGTACCGCAAGAACCGCGAGGTCTCCCGCACCGCCGAGCCGTACGGCCTGGTCCTCAAGAGCGGCGTCTGGTACCTGGTCGCGCGCGCCGGCGGCGAGGCCCGCACCTACCGGGTCGACCGGGTGCTCTCCGTCCGGCCCACCGGCGAGCGGTTCGAACGCGACGACGCCTTCGACCTCCCGGCGTACTGGCGCGGCCAGGCGGCGGCGTTCCCCCGGTCGCTGCTGCGCGAGGAGGTCGCCGTGCGGCTCAGCCCGGCCGGGATGCGCGGCCTCCGGTACGCCGTCGAGCCGTACGCGGCCGAGCGGGCCGCCGCGGCGGCCGGGGAGCCCGACGAGCACGGGTGGGTGGCCACCGCGCTGCCCGTGGAGTCCCCCGAGGTCGCCTTCACCCAGCTCCTCCGGCTCGGCCCGGAGGCCGAGGTCGTCGGCCCGTCCGAGCTGCGCGCCCGGATGGCCGAGGCGGCGGAACGCCTCGCCGCGCTCTACCGGTAGCCGGTGGTGTCGGCGGGCTTGCCCGCGCCCATCACCTCGACGAGGTTGCGCCAGCAGTCGAGCCTGCTGCCGTCGGCGTCATCGAACCCGTAGACCTGGGCCAGGCCGCCGCTCGACAGCGACGCGCCGTTCCAGCGGGCGCGGCGATCGGGCCGTTCCACCGCTGCCGGGCCGGTCGCGCGGGCTGTGGTCGGGGTGCGGGCCGTGGTCGGTGCGGGCATGGTCGGTTCTGGGTCCATGCGCTCGATGCTGGCAGCAAAACCCGACAGAGAGCGTCACCCTTTTCCGGGTGGTTCCGGACGGCCGTTGCCCCGTTCCACACAAAGGGGGGAGTGCCGTGAGCACTCCCCCCCTTGCTGGGATAACGGCGGGTACACCCGCATTACGCGGAAACGTGGCCCAAGTGCCGATGCGGTGAGTCTGCCGCAACCACCGGGCCCATGACAGGGCCCTGGGACCTCATTTCAGATGGCCGTAATAGTGGCCGAGCCGGGTTCGATCACGGCTTCCGGCACAGCCGCAGCACGTTGCCGACGAGCCGGAGCCCGGCCCCGCCGGACGCGGTGAGGATCGACTCGGGGTGGAACTGCACGGCCCAGCGCCGCCGCGCCGGGTCCTCGACGGCCATCACCACGTCCCCGGTCAGCGCGGTGACCTGGAAGCCCTTCACCCGGTCCGGGGTGGCGTGCAGCGAGTGGTAGCGGGCCGCGGTGAACTCGTCGGGCATCCCCGCGAACAGGGTGCCGCCGGACACCTTCACCCGGCCGGGCTTGCCGTGCGAGGGCTCGGGCAGCAGCGCCAGCTCGCCGCCCGCGTGCTCGACCAGCGCCTGGAGTCCGAGGCAGACGCCGAACACCGGCAGGCCGCGCCCGTCCAGCGCGTCCAGCAGGGCCGCCGTGGCGAAGTCGTCCGGACGCCCCGGGCCGGGCGACAGCACCACCAGGTCGGGGGCGTGCTCGTCGAGCATCCGCACCGGGAACCCGTGCCGCAGCGTGACCACGTCGGCGCCGTGCTGCCGGAAGTAGTCGGCCAGGGTGTTGACGAACGAGTCCTCGTGGTCGACCAGCAGCACCTTCATCCCGTCGCCGGCCGGCGGGGCCTCCGGCGCCGCCTCCGCCACCGGGGCGGGCGGGGCGCCGCGCCCGGCAGCGGCCTCCGCCTCCACCTCGGCCTGGGCCGCGGCCAGCGCCCCGAGCAGCGCGCTCGCCTTCAGGTGGGTCTCCCGCTCCTCCTCCTCGGGGTCGGAGTCGTACAGCAGCGTCGCCCCGGCGCGGACGGTGGCGATCCCGTCGCGGATCTGCGCGGTGCGCAGCGTGAGGCCGGTGTTCATCGACCCGTCGAACCCGATGCCGCCGACCGCCCCGCCGTACCAGCGGCGCGGCTCCTCCTCGTGGTCCTCGATGAACTGCATCGCCCAGGCCTTGGGGGCGCCGGTGACGGTGACGGCCCACATGTGGGTGAGGAAGGCGTCCAGGGCGTCGAACCCGGGCCGCAGCCGGCCCTCGATGTGGTCGACGGTGTGGATCAGCCGGGAGTACAGCTCGATCTGCCTGCGGCCGAGCACCTTCACGCTGCCCGGCACGCAGACCCGCGACTTGTCGTTGCGGTCGACGTCGGTGCACATGGTCAGCTCGGACTCGTCCTTGGCCGAGGCCAGGATGGTGCGGATCTGCTCGGCGTCCTCCATCGCGTCGCCGCCGCGCCGGATCGTCCCGGCGATCGGGCAGGTCTCCACCCGGTCGCCGCCCACCCGGACGAACATCTCCGGGGACGCCCCGACCAGGTACTCCCCCTCGCCGAGGTTGAACAGGAACTCGTACGGCGCCGGGTTGGTCTCGCGGAGCCGCTCGAAGAACACCGCCGGCGAGTCGCACCGCCCGTACATCGCGTGCCCCGGCGTCACCTCGAACAGGTCGCCGCGGACGAACTTGTCCTTGGCCTCGCGCACCATCTGCGCGTACACGCCCGGCACCGGCTGCGCCGGCGTCTCGGCCGCGACCGGCACCGGAGTGGGCTCGGTGGCGCGCGGCAGCCCCGCGGTGGCCGCGCCGCCGACCTCGAAGTCGTAGGACATCCGGTGCGAGGTCTCGCGCTTGCGGTCGACGACGACCATCTCGTCGGGCAGGTGCAGCACCAGGTCGCGCTGCCCCTCCGGCCGCTCCAGCCGCGTCCGGAGCGGCTCGAACTGGAGCGACAGGTCGTATCCGAACGCGCCGTACAGGCCGAGGTGCGGGTCGTCGCAGCCGAACAGGGCCACGATGCCGCGCAGCGCGGTGAAGACGGTCGGCCGGCGGCTGCGCTCCTCCTCGGGAAAGAACCCGTCGGCGGGCGGGACGAACACCTCGATCAGGTCCGGCCCGTCGGCGCGGGTCTCGCCCGCCTCGCGCAGCGCCGGGGCGAGCGCGGGCAGCAGCACCCGGCCGCGCTCGTTGAGGGCGCGCGCGGAGATGGTCCGGCCGCGCGCGACGACTTCCACGCAGGGGTCGACGTAGGCCATGTGCCAGCGGCTGTAGCGGCCGGGATACTCCATCCCCGAGCTGAGCACCCCGCCGCGGCGCCGCCCCACCGAGGCGACGAGGGCGTTGAGCGCGCCGGACTTGCGCTCGGAGTCGACCGGTGTCGCGGTACGGGTGACCCGTACGCCTCCGGCGGTGACGAACTCGCTGGTCAGCGAGGTATGTGAGACGGACTCCACCGCGGTGGCCCCTTGTGGTCGGGCCCTCTCACCGGACGGAGACGCGAAGACGACCGCCGGGAGGGGGCGATCGCCTGGTGTCGGACATGCACGAACCGGCGCCGCCTCAGCGGCGCCACCACCACGCGTGGGTCCCGGTTCGCATGGGGCGAGACTACCGGCTCGCGCGGGCCGGGGCGACTCGCGGCACGGGCAGCTCGCCGTGTCGCGCTCCGGGGTTCTCAAAGCCCGGACGGCTTGCGATGATGGGGCGCAAGGACCTGCTTACTGCACGGGAGCGTCCGGATGACCGGTAAGAACACCCAGTTCGAGCTGCGCGGCGTCAACCACCTGGCGCTGGTCTGCCGCGACATGCGGCGGACGGTGGACTTCTACCAGGGCGTGCTCGGCATGCCGCTGATCAAGACCATCGAGCTGCCGATGGGCTGGGGCCAGCACTTCTTCTTCGACTGCGGCGGCGGGAACGCCCTGGCCTTCTTCTGGTTCCCCGACGCCCCCGAGGCGGTGCCCGGGGTGTCCGCGCCGAAGGGCCTGCCCGACCGGGGCGAGCTGCTCTCGGCCGCCGGCTCGATGAACCACATCGCCTTCGACGTCCCGCCCGAGCGGATCGAGGAGTACCGCGACCGGCTGATCGCCAAGGGCGTCGACGTCGGCACGCTGCTCAACCACGACGACAGCGAGTTCGGCGTCGCCGAGGACGTGCACGACGGCGTGTTCGTGCGGTCCATCTACTTCAAGGACCCCGACGGGATCCTGGTGGAGTTCGCGGCGTGGACCCGCGAGCTGAACCTGCCCTCTGACGTCCGGCACGACCCGAAGACGGCCGCCGAACGTACCGTCTGACCTGGGCTTTCACCGGCCGGATCGATCCCGCCAAGTCGTGCCGCGTCCGAGATCGGCCCGTGACCGGGCGAGGGGTAGGCTCGCGCAGCCTCACACCCCCCTGGCACGGGCCGGCCCCGCTCGCGGACGGGCCTCGTGCCGACGCGCGACGAGGAGGACCCTTGGCCTCGCAGGACCCGTCGAAGCAGCCCCCGCCGGAGCCCCCGCCCGAGTCCCCGCCCGAGTCCTCCGGGGCCCCGCCCGAGCCCCGGCGCTCCGACGGCAGCCCGTGGAACTGGCTCCTGGTCGTTCCCGTGGTGGTGCCGCTGCTGACCCTGCTGTTCAACTCCGAGAAGCCCCGGCTGGCCGGCTTCCCGGCCTTCTACTGGCTCCAGTTCGCCTTCATCCCGCTCGGCGTGGCCTGCACGGTGCTGGTCTACCGGATGACCAGGAAGCGGGGCTGAGCCGGTGAGCACCGATCACCTGACCGAAATGATCGTCTTCGGGGTGCTGTTCCTGCTGGTCAGCGGGATGGGGTTCGTGGCCGCGCGATGGCGGCGGCCCACCACCATGGACAGCCTGGACGAGTGGGGCCTCGGGGGGCGCAGCTTCGGGAGCTGGGTCACCTGGTTCCTCATCGGCGGCGACCTCTACACCGCCTACACCTTCGTCGCCGTCCCGGCGCTGGTGTTCGGCGCGGGCGCCGCGGGGTTCTACGCCGTCCCGTACACGATCGTGGTCTACCCGCTGGTGTTCCTCGTGCTGATCCGGCTCTGGTCGGTCTCGCACGTGCACGGGTTCGTCACCCCGGCCGACTTCGTCCGGGCCCGGTTCGGCTCGCCGACGCTGGCGCTGGTCATCGCGATCACCGGCATCGTCGCGACGATGCCCTACATCGCGCTGCAACTGGTCGGCATCGAGGCGGTGCTGAAGGCGATGGGGGTGAACGGGCACCTGCCGATCATCATCGCGTTCGCCGTCCTGGCCGCCTACACCTACCAGTCGGGCCTGCGGGCGCCCGCGCTGATCGCGTTCGCCAAGGACGGGCTGATCTACCTGGTCATCATCGTCGCGGTGCTGTACATCCCCGGCAAGGTCGGCGGGTGGGGGCACGTCTTCGACGCGGCGCAGGCCAAGTTCGACAAGACCCCGGCCCCGTCCGACGGGATCCTGCTGGACGGCTCCAACCAGCTCAACTACGCGATGCTCGCGCTCGGCTCGGCGCTGGCGCTGTTCCTGTACCCGCACAGCATCACCGGCGTGCTGGCCGGCAAGAACCGCGACGTGATCAAGCGGAACATGGCGGCGCTGCCCGCCTACAGCTTCGTGCTCGGCCTGATCGCGCTGCTCGGCTTCATGGCCATCGCGGCCGGCGTCAAGCCGGTCAGCACCGACGGCAAGCCCGACACCAACACCGTGGTGCCGCTGCTGTTCGACCACATGTTCCCGAGCTGGTTCGCGGGCGTGGCGTACGCGGCGATCGGGATCGGCGCGCTGGTGCCGGCGGCGATCATGTCGATCGCGGCGGCCAACCTGTTCACCCGCAACATCTACAAGGAGTACATCCGGCCAGACGCCACCGAGAAGCAGGAGGCCACGGTCAGCAAGCTGGTCTCGCTGGTGGTCAAGGTCGGCGCGGTCGCCTGCATCCTGCTGCTGGACCCCGAGTTCTCCATCGACCTCCAGCTGATCGGCGGGGTGATCATCCTCCAGACGCTGCCGGCGGTGGCACTCGGCCTGATCACCCGCTGGTTCCACCGCGGCGCCCTGGTCGCGGGCTGGGCCGCGGGCATGCTGGCCGGGCTGTGGATGCTGTACGAGATCCCGAACCCGGCCAAGCACAAGGTGCACTTCGGCGGCTCCGCCTACCGGCTCAGCGAGCTGGGGCTGGACACCACGATGACGGTGTACGTCGGCATGCTCGCCCTCGCGGTCAACCTCGTGGTGGCCGTCGCGGTCACCGTGGCGCTGCGGCTGGCCAGGGTCGCCGACGGCGTCGACGCCACCAGGGCGGCCGACTACCTCGCCGACGAGAACGACCCGAAGGTCAAGGACCTGGACCTCGCTGGCTCCACCTGAGCCTCCGGCACACCCCCGAACGGCCCGGCCGCCCTCTTCCCCTCCCGGCGGACGGGCCGTTCGGCGTCCCGGCGGCCACCTCCCGGCGTAGCGGCAAGAGTCGGTAAAATCACTCTCCGTGACATCTTGGTCGCCGTGCGTGCGGGCATCACGTGGGGAGGCGGGGAGGCCGCCGCCTCGCAGCGCCACGGAACTCTGGGGGAATCGGTGCGCACGAAGACCATCGTCCGCGCGGGACTCGCGTCCGGCACCGTCCTGGCGGGCGTCCTGCTGGCGGGCCCGCCGGCGCTCGCCGACGATCTCGACGTCTCACCCTCGCGGGTGCCGCCCAACGGCAGCGTCACCGTGTCGGGGGGCTGCCAGGCCGAGGACCGCTACGTCAGCATCTCCGGAGGCGCGCAGGGCAAGGGCGTGGTCAACGACGGCTGGTTCAGCGTCCAGGCGAGCGTGGTGCGGTCCGAGCCCGGCCGGTACACGGTGACGGCCAAGTGCATCACGTCCGACTACGCGCAGGACGGGAGGTTCACCGTGCGCGGCACCCGGCACGGGGCCGTCCCGCACGGCGGGGCGATGACGGGCGGCGGCGGGACGCAGGGGCCGGACCTGCCGTGGACCCCGGTGGGCCTGGCGCTCGCCGCGGGCGCCGCCTGCGTCGGCGGGACGGCGCTGATCCGCTCCCGGGCCCGTGGGCGAGTCTAACCGCGGATACCTGCTGGCGGCCGGGCTGGCCGTGCTCGGCGCACTGGCGATGGGCCAGGGGATGCGGAGCCCCGACCCCGGCCCCCGGTACCGCGACCTCGGCGGCCCGAGCGCACTGTGGACCGTCCCGGACGGCGACGCGCTGCCGCCCTCGCCGCCGATGCGGATCCGGATCCCCGACATCGGCCTGGACGCCGCAACGATGAACCTCGGCCAGAACGACGACGGCACAGTGCAGGTGCCGCCGTTCGCCAGGGCCGGGCTCGCCGGCTGGTACGAGCGCGGCCCGGCGCCCGGCGCGCGGGGCTCGTCGGTGCTGCTCGGGCACTACGACGACCGGGAGGGCCCAGCGGTCTTCTACCGGCTGCGCGAGCTGAAGCCGGGCGCCACGGTGCGGGTCACCCGCCGGGACCGGCGCACGGCGGTGTTCCGGGTGGACGCGGCCGAGCGCGTCCGCAAGCGGGAGTTCCCGCGCGGCCGGGTGTACGGCGAGGTGCGCTACGCCGGACTCCGGCTGGTGACCTGCGGCGGCGCCTACGACCGGGACGAGCGCTCCTACCGCGACAACGTGATCGTCTACGCGCACCTGATCGGTGGGCGCTGAGCCTCTCCCCGCCGTCAGGACCGGCCGTAGGAGTCCTCCAGCCGCTCGATGTCGTCCTCGTCGAAGTGCCCGAACGCGATCTCCATCACCCGCACCGGCGGGCCGTCGGAGCTGAGCCGGTGCGTGTCGCCGGCGCGGATCAGCACCCGCTCGCCCACCTCCGGCAGGATGCGCCGGCCGGCCACCTCGAACACCGCGCCGGGGTCGAGCGCCACCCACAGCTCGTCGCGGTCGCGGTGCCGCTGGAGACTGAGCCGCTGGCCCGGCCGGACGTGGATCAGCTTCACCGTGGACGGCTCGTTCAGCGTGAAGCGCTCGAAGCTCCCCCACGGCCGTCGCTCGGTCTCGACGGCGGGCTCGGGCCGCCGGTCGCCGGCGGGCTGCGGGGCGCCGGCTGCCCGCCGGTCGCCGGCGGGTTCGGGCCGCAGGTCGGTCTGCACGTTCACCTCGGGTCTCGTCATTCTCGGAACAGCTCATGGACGCGGTCGGGAGCGGCCGCGGCGGGCAGCCCGCCGAGAACCAGGTCGGCCAGGGCGTCGACCACTTCCGCGCGGGGCACCTCGTCGGCGTGGTCCAGCCACCAGTCCCCGGCGGTCTGCACCATGCCGACGATGGCGTGGCCCCACACGTAGGCGCGGGTCCGGTCGGCCGCGCCGGCCTCGGCGGCCATCACCTCGGCCAGCTCCCGGCTCACCCCGCCGATCATGGTGCTCATCGCACCGTGCGTGGCCGCGTCCTCGGCGCTCGCGCGGTGCATGAGGAACCGGTAGAGGTGCAGGTTCGCCGAGATCGTGGCCAGGTAGGTGTCGATCGTCGAGCGGGTGCGCGCGCGGATCGAGCCGGCCCGGGAGAACTCGGCCCGGATCCCCTCGATCAGCTTGCGCGTGTGCCGCTCGGCCAGCGCCTGGTACAGGCCGCTCTTGTCGCCGAAGTGGCGGTAGAGGATCGGCTTGCTGATCCCCGCCTCGGCGGCGATGGCGGCCATCGACGCCTCCGGGCCCTCCCGCTGGATCACCCGGTCGGCGGCCTCCAGCAGCGCGCGGCGCCGACCGGGGTCGCGCCGCGGCGCCGCCGTCTGCGTGCTCGTCCCGCCGTTCATGATCCGCTCACCGTACGCGGGGCGGGGCCGGGTGCGCGGAGTCGGGGGGCCGTGGCCGGTCGAGGGTGGCTCGCATAGCCGAACGCTATCCGGGGTGTTACCCGGTGACAACACCGGCGACCGGGGCGCGACACGCGCCACGCAGAGTTACCGATTCCTTGCTCTCCGGATACGAACAGTTCAGAATTCAACTCGTTCACCCCATCCCCTGCCGAAAACACGAGGTGAGTCCCATGTCCGGGGAACCGGCGAGCGTCCGCGTCCTGCAACGGATCGAGCTGTGCGACACCGACGTCACCGGCCACTATCACCACTCGACGGTCATCCGCTGGGTCGAGTCGGCCGAGCAGACGCTGCTGCACCGGGTCGGCCTCGACCACCTGCCGGTGATGCCGCGGGTGCAGTACACGGCCGGCTACCACCGGCGGCTGTGGCGGCACGAGGTGGTCGAGACCCGCCTCCTCGTCGAGGCCGTCGGCCGGACGTCCATGCGCTACCGCTTCGAGGTCGCCGCGGGCAGCACCGAGGCGGTGCGGGGCGTCCTGACCGTGGTGAACGTCGATCCCGGCAACGGCGACGCCCGCCCGTGGAACGACCACGAGCGCAAGCTGCTGCTGGAGTCGGGCGCGCAGGACGGCGACTTCCTCCGTCCCGGGCTGCCGCCGGTCCCGCGCGATCCGAGTACCGTCCCGATGGCGCGGCCGTCCCGCGACTCCTGGGGCCTCGGCTACGGCTGAGCGCCGGCCCTCCCCGGGCCCGGGGCCCGGCGGACCGTCACTTCGGTCCGCCGGGGCCCGCCGGGCCCGCCCCCCGGATCGAAGGAGAGCAGCCTTGGCACCACAGCCGGCAGCAGGCACGGGAACCGAGCCCGGCGGCGTTCTGCGCAAGAGTCTGGGCCGCTTCGATCTGGTGTTCCTGACCATCAGCGCGGTGATCGGTATCGACACCATCGCGCAGATCGCCGGTACCGGCGGTGCGCAGGCGTTCACCTGGTCCGTCGTGATCGCGATCGGGTTCCTCTTCCCCTACGCGCTGGTGATGGCCGAACTCGGCAGCACCTTCCGCGACGAGGGCGGCCCCTACGTGTGGGTGCGCCTGGCGTTCGGGAGGTTCCCCGCCGCGGTGTCCACCCTCTTCTACTGGATCACCAACCCGATCTGGCTCGGCGGCTCACTGGCGTTCATCTCGGCGACCACCTGGAGCACCTACCTCCACCCGCTCGCCGAGGGGAGCGCCGGCGACTACATCTTCAAGATCGTGTTCATCTGGCTCGCCATCGCGGCCGCCGTCGTCGGGCTCCAGTACGGCAAGTGGGTCGTCAACGTCGGCGCCGTCGTCAAGATCGCGCTCGTCCTGGTCTTCGTCGTCACCGTCGCGGTCTACGCGGTCAAGAGCGGGGTCCACGGTCACGCCGCCGGTGACTTCACTCCCACCACGGCCGGGTTCCTGGGCGTCGTCCCGGTGCTGCTGTTCGCGCTCGTGGGCTTCGAAGCGCCGAGCGGCGCCGCGGAGGAGATGCGCAACCCCGAGCGTGATGTGCCGGCCGCGATCGCCTCCTCCGGCTCGGTCGCCGTGGCCTGCTACCTGGTTCCGATCTTCGCGATCCTCGCCGTGGTCCCGGCCGGCGAGATCTCCGGAGCCGGCGGCTTCCTCGACGCCGTCACGACTGTGTTCAGCGTCTACGGCCCGGCGGCCCCGACCCTGCTGCGGATCGCGGCCGGGGTGTTCATCCTCGTGGTGCTGACACAGGGCAGCGCCTGGATGATCGCCTCCGACCGCGTCCAGGCGGTCGCCGGGGCCGACGGCGCCTTCCCCCGGTGGTTCGGCGTCTTCCACCCCCGCCTGGGCACACCCCTGCGCGTGAACCTGCTGTCCGGGGTCGTGGCGACCGTGTTCACCGTCGCGGCGACCGCTCTGGTCGAAGGTGACTCGGCGGCGGTCTTCCAGGTCGTGCTGTCCATCGCCGTCACCACCCTGCTGCTCAGCTATCTGCTGATCTTTCCCACCGCCATCCGGCTCCGCGCACGCCACGCCGGCATCGAGCGCCCTTACCGCGTCCCGGGTGGCCGCGCCGGCCTCTGGGCCTGCACCGTGCTGATCTACCTGTGGGTCCTGCTCGGCTCGTGGGCCGCCGTGTTCCCCGGAACCATCGAGCGCGCCCTCGGCGTCCCCTACGACTTCGAGGAGACCTGGAGCGTCGACCGCCCAACCTTCGAGATCTTCACACTGGGAACCCTGGCAGCGATCACCGTCATCGCCGCAGCCGGCTACCTGTGGGCCCGCCGCCATGACCAGAGCCCGCAGACGGCCCCGACACCCGTGCTCGAATGAGCCACCCCTGATGACCGGCAGGCCCCGAGGCCCGGGTCGACCGATTCCAGGCGGGCCTGTCGGTGATCTCCCCCATGGTCATCTTCATGATCGATGACATGGGGGCCGACGAGGACGCGTTCGTCATGCCGGACGCCTGGTGGCGGGCCCGCCACCCGCGCCGCGACCGCCCGGACGTCCCGCCCGCGACCGCGCCGGACGAGGCCGCCGTCGAACGCCCGCGCTCGTGGACGCCGTCCGCGTCCGGGACGCTCACGCTCGATTACGGTCCGCGCCGGTTCGTCATAGGGTTCGACGAGATGCTCAGGCCGACGGTCGCCGACGAGGGCGGCCCGGGCCGCAAGTCCCTGCCCAAGCCGGGGGCCAAGGACGCTCCCGAGCTCGCCCGCGCCGCCCACAAGCAGTTCGCGGGCCTCAGGAAGGACGTCCGGACGGTCGCGGCCGACCAGCTCGCCCGCTTCGAGTCCGCCATGGTCACGGGCCGCCGCTGGCCGGTGGCCCGCCGCGCCTTCCACGCGTTCGACTGACCCCGCCCCTCGCGGCCCCGCACAGCCCCGCCGACAGGGGCTGACCGAAGACGACCGAAGACGGCTGACGAGCCCGCGGCTTCCCCGGGGCACGGCGCTGTCGTCAGTCCGCCGATTCGGGCCATAAGTGCTTCACTCGGCCGAGGCGGCCAGGTGGATCAGGTCGTAGAGGAGTTCGGAGGCGACGATCGGGGCGAGGTCGCCGAACCGCAGGGACGTGGGCTCGTCCCTGCGGTGGAAGTTGGGGTGCTCAGCGAGGCGGACGTCGACGAGGGTCTGGTCGCCGCTCTCGACGGGCATGCCCGTGTTCATGCCGGGATCGAGGGTGATGACCAGGTGCCGGTCGTCGGCGACGCGGCGGGAGATCCAGTGCTCGATGCCCGCGTCCATCGGCCCCCCGCGCTCCCAGCCGCGCCGGACAAGGCCGAGGAGGGCGCCGGCCGGGACTTCGAGGCTCTCGAACCGGGTCAGGCGTCCCGCGTCGCGCTCGTCCTCGGTGAGGGTGTGGACCGGGTGCTCCAGCTGCGGGAACGGCTGCAAGATCTCGTAGTCGGCGAACAGTCCCGCCCAGGCGGGGAGGGCGTCGCCGAGGTCGACGGGGTGGGCGACGCCGATCCGTTCCGTCTCGGGGAGAGGGACGGTGTCGTCGTCGGCGTTCGCGTAAGTGCCGTCCTCGGCCACGCGGAAGGCCTCCACGCGGTAGGCATCGGTGGCCCCCTCGCGGGTCTCGGCGACCCAGACCAGGCGGCGGACGAGGTGTCCGACCAGCGGGTGCGCGACGAGGAACCCGCGGAACTCGCCGCCTTGCCAGCGGCGGCCGGTGACCATGGCGGTCCTGAAGCGGGTGAGCTGGTCGGCGGCGGCCGTGCGGACGTCCTTCTTGAGATCCGAGAACCGCTTGTAGGCGGCGGGGGCCAGCTCCGGGTCGTCGCTCTTTCCCGGCTTCGGGAGCGCCTTGCGGGGGCTGCCGTCCTCGTCGGCGACGGTCGGCCGGAGCGACTCGTCGAACCCGATCACGAAGCGGCGCGGGCCGTAGTCCAGGACCATCGTGCCGGACGCGTTCAGGCCGAGGTCGGGAACGAGGCGGTCGGCGAGCTGCTCGGCGGTGAGTTCGAGCCCGGCCGCGACCTCCTCGATCTTCTCCTGGGCGCGGGCCTTGAGGCCCTTGAACTTCACCCGCTGGGAGATCGAGTACAGGTGGATCAGGGCGCTGTCGGTGCCGATCGCGGCGAGGACGTCCAGCCCCGCCACCGCCTTGGCGTGGCCGCCGTCGCCCGGCCACGCCCGGATCAGCGGGGTCAGACGGCGGACGGTCTCGTCGTCGCCGGTCAACGCCAGCTGGGTGAACGCCCACTTCTCCGTCGGATCCGCGCCGCAGATCTCCCACCAGCGGAACAGCGCCCACCCGAACTCGGCGAGCGACGCCGGGTCGCATAGTTCCCGGACGACCCGCACCCCCGCGTACACGTCCCGCGACTTCGACATCGCCAGCATGGTGAGGACGTGTCCGACGGCGTCGTTCGGGAGGATCTCCGCGCGGTCGCCCAGGAGGATCTGCGGAAGCATGTGCGGTTTGACCCAGTCGACGGCCGGGACCATCGAGGGCACGCTGTCCAGCAGGCCGTCGGGGAGCATGGCCTCGATCGCGTCGGCGGACTCTTCGCCGTGGACGCGGGCGGCCTCGGCGATCGGGGCTCTGCCGTGCCGCTCGGCGAGCAGGCGCAGGGCCCCCTCGGCCGCGCGGCGAGCCTTGCCGGCCTTGCCGAGCGCGTCCGGTATGAGCGCAGGGGCGGCGGCGAGGCCGTGCCTGGCGAACCAGGCGCGGGCGGTCTCGTCCAGCTTCTTCCGGTGGACGAGCCAGTCCGCCATCGTCCGCACGATCTCGTCGGTGAGCAGCGGCATCAGGGCCGCTCCCGCCGAGGCCCTGTCGCGGCGGGCGATGAACAGCGCGCATTCGGCGGCGTCGGCCTCGAAGCGGGCGACGATGGCCAGGATGAACTTGTCCACCCGCCAGACGGCGCCGGGCTTCCAGCCCGCGAGCAGCGGGCGGACGAGCTCATCTGGCCCGTTCATCAGGACGGCGGCCTGATGGAAGGACGAGATGTTGTCGAACTCCCCAGCCCACTCCTCGATGAGGTGGTCGGGTTTGTTGTCGGCTTCCGCCGCCCACGTCTCCCGCTCGCCCGGCTCCCAGACGGCCGCACGGAGGCCGGGCATGGGCAGACCCTTGATCACGACGGGCTCGGGCTTGGCGCGGGTCCACGGCGGCTCGATGAGCAGGGGCGGCAGGTCGGCGGCCCGCGGAAAGCGGGTCATGTCGTCCAGGATCTCCCGGACTCCCTCTCGGGCCTCGGCGGGAAGGGTGGGAAGCACCTTCTCGGCGAGCGCCGGGTGGGCGCGGACGTGCGCGGGAAGGAGGACGGCGGCCCGCGGGGCCTTCGACAACGGCAGCAGCCGCATCGCACGGCCGGGGTAACGGCGGGCGGCGGCCACGAGAGCGGGTCCGGTGTCCAGGTCGCCGCCCCGCTCGTTGAGGGCCTGGAACGCCTCGTCGAGGGGGAAGGTGAGGAGGATGTCCTGCGGGGCCGGGGCGTCGTAGCCGACGGACGCCCGGTCCACGGCATCGGCGAGGAGCGGCACGGTGGCCCCGGGGCCGAGTCCGTCGATCAGCGAGGCGATGACGTCGATGCCCTGCGCGGCGCTGAGCCGCAGTCCGAGCTCGGCGGGCTGGTGCGGCCGGCCGAGCGCGCAGAACGCCATCCACCGCTGGAACGGCTCGGTCGCCGACGGCTCGGTGTTCGCGCACAGCTCGTCGGCCCAGTCGTCCCTGGTCGGCGCCAGGTAGGCGGTGATGAGCCGCTGCAACTGGTGCCCGCGCCGCAGCTCAAGGAGCTCGACGGCCGCGGAGTGGACATCGTCGGGCGCGGCGGCGAGGAGGGTGCGCAGCCACTTCACGGCCTCGCGGGTCAGCCACCAGCCGGACCGATGCTCCCTCGCGTCCCGATGCCGCACGCCCGACCATTGGAACACCTCGCGAAACGACTCACCCGGCGCCAGGTCCCTGACGGTCTGGCCGTCGGCCCAGATGCCGGCGAAGTCCGCGAACGCGGCGGCGGCGAACGCGATGCCGTGGTCGGTGACCCAGGCGTCCGGGAACACGAACGGGACACCCCTGTGGTCCATGGGGCGCGCCGGGAAGGAGGCGACGAAGGCGACCGTCGCGGCACCGAGCGGGGTCGGGGCGCCCCGCAGATGAGCGCGGGCGGCGTCGGCGAGCTCGGGCACGGTGCCAGGGAGCGCGAGGACCTCCTCGATGCGGTCCCGGGCATCGTCCACGAGGGACCGCGCCTGTTCGGCGGCTGCCTCGTCCGGCGCGGCCGGCTGCGGAACGTCCGGACGGTCGCGCCGAGGGTGGCGCGCGCCGCGCCAGGCGTCCGGCATCACGAATGTGCTCTCATCGATCTCCGAGATCTTGACCACAGTGAAGACCGTAGAGGAGATCACCGATAGACCGCCGGAAACCGGTCCGAAGCCGGGCGATGACCGCCCGGCGCTCGCCGGCGTGAGATGGGGAAGGTGAGGTGAACCGTGGACCGGAGGGACGCGCTTGGTCCCACCTCGTCAGTACCGTTGCTCAACGAGTTGCTGACCGCCCGACGGGCTGAACGAAAAGGTTCCCCCTAATCGTCTCCCGAACGTCTCCCAATCTCAGGAAAGCCTGTCTCCCGAGCCCCCTCGCGAGGACTTCGCCGGAAGATGAACGGCGCACCAACCTCGGACAGATTCGCAGGTCAGGGCCTATCGGACGGGGAGGCCGGTGATGGTACGGCCGATGACCAGGCGCTGGATCTCACTGGTGCCCTCGAAGATGGTGAAGATCTTGGAGTCGCGGTGCATCCGCTCCACCGGGTACTCGCGGGTGTAGCCGTTGCCGCCGAGGATCTGGATGGCCTCCTCGGTGACCCGCACCGCCGCCTCGCTGGCCATGAGCTTGGCCATCGACCCCTCGGCGCTCTGGAAGTCCTTGCCGTTGCGGGCCATCCAGGCGGCCCGCCACACCATCAGCCGCGCGGCGTCGACCTGGCACTTCATGTCGGCCAGCTTGAACGCGACGGCCTGGAAGTCGCCGATCTTCTTGCCGAACTGCTCGCGCTCGCGGGCGTACTCCAGCGCGTAGTCGTAGCCGGCGCGGGCGACGCCGAGGGCCATCGCGCCGACGCTCGGCCGGGTGGTCTCGAAGGTCTTCATCGCGGCCTGGCCCTTGGCGCGCTTGCCCTCGCGTACCCGGGCGATCCGCTCGTCGAACCTGTCCTTGCCGCCCACGATCAGGCCGGCCGGGATCCGGACGTCGTCCAGGACCACCTCGGCGGTGTGCGAGGCGCGAATGCCGTGCTTCTTGAACTTCTGCCCCTGCTTCAGCCCGGGGGTGTTCGGCGGGACGATGAAGCTGGCCTGCCCGCGGCTGCCGAGGTCGGGGTGGACGGAGGCGACCACGACGTGCACGTCGGCGATACCGCCGTTGGTGGCCCAGGTCTTGGTGCCGTTCAGCACCCACTCGTCCTTGGCCTCGTCGAAGGCGGCGCGGGCCCGGATGGAGCCGACGTCGCTGCCCGCGTCGGGCTCGGAGGCGCAGAACGCGCCGAGCTTGATGTCGCCCGCGGTGCCGAACATCTGCGGCACCCACTCGGCGATCTGGTCGGGGGTGCCGACCGCGGCGACCGAGGCGGCGGCCAGGCCGGTGCCGACGATGGACAGGCCGATGCCGGCGTCACCCCAGAACAGCTCCTCGAAGGCCACCGGGATGCCGAGGCCGGTCGGCTCCATCCACTGCGTGGCGAAGAAGTCGAGCGAGTAGATGCCGACCTTCGACGCCTCCTGGATCAGCGGCCAGGGCGTCTCCTCGCGCTCGTCCCACTCCGCGGCGGCGGGACGGATGACGTCCTTGGCGAACTGGTGGACCCAGTCCCGGACCTCGCGGACGTCCTCGCTGAGCTCCAGCGAGAAGGGGGTCGTGTCGGCGCTCGTCATGATTATTGACCCTTTCTCCAATATCAAGTGTTACCAACGGTAGCACCATCCGGCGCCACACCGGGCGGACCGGTGGCCGGAGTCACCCGCGGATGCGGGCCCGGGCGGGCCGGGGGCCGTGAACAGCGGGAGGCGGGAGGTGACGACCCTAGGCGCGCAGCGTGCGGCGGGCGGCGTACTCGGGGATCTCGATCATCGGCGGGCGCT
Organism: Actinomadura xylanilytica; assembly: GCF_030283145.1. GTDB lineage: Bacteria > Actinomycetota > Actinomycetes > Streptosporangiales > Streptosporangiaceae > Spirillospora > Spirillospora xylanilytica. Next base: position 55,637 of record NZ_JASNWE010000005.1, on the reverse strand, counting down.
CCCCCACCCGGGCGTCGCTGACCCGCACGTCGTAGCCGTCGGCACCGCGACGGAACTGGGCGAGGTCGGTGGCCGGCTCCTCGAGCGGCAGCATCCGGCCGTGCCGCTCCAGGCGCGACCAGGCGGTCAGCAGGATCTGGCTGGACATCACGCCGAGCGCCTCGGTGGACTGGTGCGAGTGCAGCCGCCGACCGAGGTCGACCTGGGCGATCGCGTCGAGGCCGCCGTCCTCGAACACGTCCAGCAGCAGGGCGATCTCCACGCCGTAACCGGTGACGAAGGGCAGCCGCTCCAGCAGGTCGCGGCGCCCGGCGTACTCGCCGCCGAGGGGCTGCATGACCCCGGCCAGCCGCGGCCAGTGCAAGTTGATCATCGGGCGGGCGACCAGCTCGGTGACCCGGCCGCCGCCGCCCTCCACCGGGCGCTCCCCGGCGACCAGCGGCCGGTCGTAGCAGCCCTTGACGTAGCCCACCGCGGGGTCGTCCAGCAGCGGGCCGAGCAGCCCGGTCACGTAGGACGGGGAGAACCCGCGCAGGTCGGCGTCGACGAAGACGATCAGGTCGCCGGACGTGGCGGCCAGCGACTTCCACAGCGCCTCGCCCTTGCCCGACATCCGGCCGTGCCCGGGCAGCACCGCGTCCTGGGAGACCACCTCGGCCCCGGCGGCCGAGGCCGCGGCGGCGGTGCCATCGGTCGAGCGCGAGTCGACCACCACCACCTCGTCCACCAGCGGGGCCCGTTCGACCAGCTCGGCGCGGATGGCGCCGACGATGGCGCCGACCGTCTCCTCCTCGTCGCGCGCGGGGAGCACGACGCTGATCCGGGCGTCCCCCTTGGCGGCCAGCAGTGCGTCCAGCGGCCAGTCCGCCGCCGCGCTCGTGCGGCGGCGCAACCACGAAGCGACCTCAGGCAGCACGCGCTCTCCCTCTTCTGCGACCGTCCCGGACCAGGGCGTCTACCAACAGCAAACGCCACCGGGCCTCAGATCATTCACCGGCGGTACGAAATGGGAAGCGCCGACCCGCAGAGTTAACACCGGCACAACACGCCGGTCATCCGGCGGCGTGCCTGTCGAGGAAGGCGTACACGTCGGCCTCGTCGACGCCGGGGAACGCCCCGGGCGGCAGCACCGACAGCACGTGCGAGTGCGCCCGCGCCGACGGCCACGCCATGCCCTCCCAGCGTTCGGCCAGCTCCTTGGGCGGACGCTGGCAGCAGTCGCCGTCGGGGCAGGCCGACTTGACCCGGCGGGTCGTCTCGCGCCCGCGGAACCAGCGGGAGTCCTCGAACCGGACGCCGAGCGTGATGGCGAAGTCGCGCTCGTGGCTCGGGTCGATGTGCGACAGGCACCAGTAGGTGCCGGTGGGCGTGTCGGTGTACTGGTGGTAGACCGAGAAGCGGTCCTCGGCGCCGAACACGTGCCGGCCCGCCCACTGCCGGCACATCCGCTGGCCCTCGATCGCCCCGGCCTCGTCCTGCGGGAAGAGCAGGCCGTCGTTGGCGTAGGCCTTGTAGATCGTGCCGTTCTCGTCGTTCTTGGTGAAGTGGAGCTGGAGGCCGAGGTGGTGGGTGGCGATGTTGGTGAAGCGGTGCGCGGCCATCTCGTACGACACCGAGAACACGTCGGCGAGGTCCTCCACCGACAGCTCCCGCGCGGCCTTGGCCTCTTGCAGGTACGGGACGACGGCGCGCTCGGGCATCAGCATCGCGGCGCCGAAGTAGTTGGCCTCGACGCGCTGGCGCAGGAAGTCGGCGAAATCGCGGGGGACGTCGTGGTCGAGCGCCATGTGCCCGAGGGTCTGGAGCAGGATGGTGCGCGGCGTGTGCATGCCGAGCTGCTCGCGCTCCAGGTAGATCCGCCGGTTGCGGTTGTCGGCGATCGACCGCACCGAGCGGGGCAGGTCCTGCACGTATTGCAGGCTGAAGCCGAAGTGGCCCACCAGGGTCATCAGCATGCCCTGCGACACCGCGCCGCCCCGGTAGCCGACCGAGTCGAGGGTCTGCGCGGCGATCTTCTCGATCTCGGCGAAGTGGTTGCCGCGCTCGTGCATCTGGCGGCGCAGCTCGGCGTTGGCCTTGCGCGCCTCCTCCGGGCTCGCGGTGGGCTTGGTGCGGCTGCGCTTCAGCTCGCCGTACAGCGCGAGGAGGTGCTCGATCACCTCGTTGGGCATCCGCTTGCCGACCTTGAGGTGGGACATCCCGAGGGTGCGGTACAGCGGGTCGCGCTGCGCCTCCTCCAGCGCGATCTCCAGCTGCGCGCGGCGGCTGGGCGGCTGCCTGCGCAGCAGCTCCTCCACCGGCACCTCCAGCGCGGACGCCAGGGACTGGAGCAGCGAGAGCTTGGGCTCGCGCCGCCCGTTCTCCAGCAGGGAGAGCTGCGAGGGCGCCCGGCCGACGCGCGCGCCGAGGTCCGACAACGTCAGGCCGCGGCCGCGGCGCAGGTGGCGGAGCCGCTGTCCGAAGGTGACGAGGTCTACATCACTCGTCAAGTTGAGGGGTTCTTCTGGCCGCAATGTCGTCACGGCTTCATCCTAGCGGAATATTCGACGTTCTTCTGCTACTCGTGAGTTCACTAGGGCTTGCGGTCGGGGGATAGTCGAGGCAAGCACCCAGGGGACGACAGGAAGGGCGGAACCATGAACGACAGTCGCCTCAAGGGCGCAGCGGACGAACTGCGGCGTCAGTGGAACACCGACCAGCGCTGGAACGGCATCGAGCGGACCTACACGGCCGAGGACGTCGTCAGGATCCGCGGGTCGGTCCAGGAGGAGTTCACCCTCGCCCGCCTGGGCGCGGAGCGGCTCTGGAAGCTGCTGAACGAGCAGGACTACGTGCACGCGCTCGGCGCGCTGACCGGCAACCAGGCCGTCCAGCAGGTCAAGGCGGGCCTCAAGGCCATCTACCTGTCGGGCTGGCAGGTCGCCGCCGACGCCAACCTGGCCGGCCAGACCTACCCGGACCAGAGCATCTACCCGGCCAACTCGGTCCCGGCGGTCGTGCGGCGGATCAACAACGCGCTGCTGCGCGCCGACCAGGTGCAGTGGTCCGAGGGCTCGGGCGACACCCACTTCATGGCCCCGATCGTGGCCGACGCCGAGGCCGGCTTCGGCGGCGTGCTGAACGCCTTCGAGCTGATGAAGGGCATGATCGCGGCCGGTGCCGCGGGGGTGCACTGGGAGGACCAGCTCGCCTCCGAGAAGAAGTGCGGCCACCTGGGCGGCAAGGTCCTCATCCCGACCTCGCAGCACATCAAGACGCTGAACACCGCCCGCCTGGCGGCCGACATCTCCAACGTGCCGTCCCTGATCATCGCGCGGACCGACGCCGAGGCCGCGACCCTGATCACGACGGACGTGGACGAGCGCGACCGCGAGTTCATCACCGGCGAGCGCACCGCCGAGGGCTTCTACCGGGCCCGCAACGGCATCGAGCCCTGCATCGCCCGCGCCAAGGCCTACGCCCCCTACTCCGACCTGATCTGGATGGAGACCGGCACCCCCGACCTGGAGGTGGCGCGCAAGTTCGCCGAGGCGGTCAAGGCCGAGCACCCCGACCAGATGCTGGCCTACAACTGCTCGCCCTCGTTCAACTGGAAGAAGCACCTGGACGACGCGACCATCGCCAAGTTCCAGCGCGAGCTCGGCCACATGGGCTTCACCTTCCAGTTCATCACGCTGGCCGGGTTCCACTCGCTCAACCACGGCATGTTCGACCTGGCCCACGGCTACGCCCGCGACGGCATGACCGCCTACGTCGAGCTCCAGGAGAAGGAGTTCGCGTCGGTGGAGCGCGGCTTCACCGCCGTCAAGCACCAGCGCGAGGCCGGCACCGGCTACTTCGACCTGGTCAGCACAGCGATCTCGCCCGACTCCTCCACCACCGCCCTGAGCGGCTCCACCGAGGAGGCGCAGTTCCACTGAGTGTTCAGTCCCGGCCCGGCTTCCTCGCCTGGCGGCTCGGGGCGCTGACCGTGCTTGGGCGAGCGCTGAGGACTTGAGACACACCATAGGCAGCCAGTCCCACGCCTCCTCAACGGCTCATTGAGGAGGTCGGGCCCGCCCCTTGGGCCCGCCCCTTGGGCCCGCCCGCAGAAGGCCCCCTCCGCTCCTACACGGAGGGGGCCTTCTGGCGTCCCCGCACGGATCGCGCCCTTCGGCGCACGCCTCCCAGACGGCCGGTTTCGGCACAACTCTCGACATCCTCCGTTGACCGGGGCAATGTGGGCTCGCTGTCGATCACTCAACGGAGAGGACCCTCCGATGGCGTTGCGACACCCCCGGTCCCGTCTGCCCCGGACCCCCGGACGGATGGTCCCGCTCGCGCTGGCCGCCGTGACCATGGTCGCCCTGGCGCCGGCGGCCTCGGCCGCCGGCCAGGCCCGCTTCACCCCCGGTGCGGCGGGCGTCGGCGATCCCTACTTCCCCTTGGAGGGCAACGGCGGGTACGACGTCCGCCACTACTCGCTGGACCTGGCCTACGACCCCGACTACGACCAGCTCGACGGCGTTGTGACGATCACCGCGAAGGCCACCCAGAACCTGTCCAGCTTCGATCTGGACCTGTCCGGGATGGACGTGGAGCGGGTCAAGGTCGACCGGCACAAGGCCGACTTCAAGCGGCGCGGCCAGGAGCTGGTCATCACGCCCCGCAAGGGGCTGCGCAAGGGCGCGACGTTCACCGCGGTCGTCACCTACGGCGGCGTGCCACAGACCATCGTGGGCTCGCCGATCGTGTTCGGCTCCCCGTACGGGTTCCTGCACACCCCGGACGGGGCGTTCGTCGGCGGCGAGCCGAACGGCGCGTCCACCTGGTTCCCCGTCAACGACCATCCGAGCGACAAGGCCACCTACGACTACACCATCACGGTGCCGAAGGGCCTGAAGGCGGTCTCCAACGGCGTGCTGACCGGCCACACGAACCGCGCGGCGGCGTTCAGCAAGCGCCGCTCGGCGACGCAGGCCGGCGTGTTCAAGTGGCGTGAGAACAGCCCGATGGCGTCGTACCTGACCACCATCGACATCGGCAAGTGGGACGTCAAGGACGGGCGCACGCCCGGCGGGCTGCGCAACTACGTGGCCGTCGACCCCGAGCTGCTCGCCGCGCAGCCGGACGCGGTGAACTTCTTCTTCGGCACCACCTCGGCGGTCACCGACCTGTGGGCCAAGACGTTCGGCCCGTACCCGTTCCAGACGACGGGCGCGATCGCCGACGACGCCCGCTTCAACGGCCAGCCGCTCGGCTTCTCGCTGGAGACGCAGAGCAAGCCGGTCTACTCGGCCGTCCGCGACACCTCGACGATCGCGCACGAACTGGCGCACCAGTGGTTCGGCGACAGCGTGTCGCCGGCCCAGTGGAAGGACGTCTGGATGAACGAGGGCTTCGCCACCTGGGCGGCGTGGTGGTGGGCCGAGAAGCAGGGCGGTACCAGCGTCCACGACGCGGCTCGCACGGCCTACGCGGCCCGGCCGTTCCCCGACCCGTCGGGCCGCCCGTTCTGGTCGGTGGTGACCGCCGACCCGCAGCGCGACACGATGTTCAACCAGCGGGTCTACAACGGCGGCGGGATGGCGCTCCAGTTCCTGCGCGAGAAGATCGGTGACGAGAAGTTCTTCACGCTGCTGCGCACCTGGGTCGCGCAGCACCGGCACGGCAACGGCTCGACCGAGCAGTTCACCGCGCTGGCCGGGAAGGTCTCCGGCCAGGACCTGAGCGGCTTCTTCAAGGACTGGCTCTACAGCCCGACCAAGCCCGCCCTCCCCTAGCGGGCGGCGCACGCGCGAAGGCCGGTCCCGGCACGCCGCCGGGGCCGGCCTTTGTGTGAAATTACCTGGACGTTCCGCACCGCCTTGCTTACTCTTCGGACGAGTGGGCGTATATCCGTGGGTGGCATGGTTCGCGTTCCGCCGTTACACCGCGTACCCGCTCGGCTCGGGCGCGGAGGCCCTGACCAACACCGTCTTCGGCTTCATCCGCGCCTCGGTCCTCATCGCGCTCTGGCGGGCCCGGCCCGGCCTCGGCGGCTACGACACCGCCGACGCGGTCACCTTCTGCTTCCTCACCCAGGCCCTGATCGGCCCGGTGCAGGTGTTCGGCGGGATGGAGCTGACCGAGCGGATCCGCAACGGCGACGTCGCCATCGACCTCTACCGCCCGACCGCGCTCCAGGGCTGGTGGCTGGCCGACGACCTCGGGCGCGCGGCGGGCTCGCTGCTACTGCGCGGCGTGCTGCCGCTGGTGGCCGGGGCGCTGGTGTTCCCCTTCCACTGGCCGGGGCCGGCCGGGGCCGCCGCGTTCACCGTCGCGGTGACGCTCGGCGTGCTGGTGAGCTTCGGGCTGCGCTACCTGGTGACGCTGTGCTCGTTCTGGCTGCACGACGGGCGGGGCATGGACGCGGTCGCGCTGGTGCTGTCGCTGTTCTTCTCCGGCATGACCGTGCCGCTGGTGGTCTTCCCCGGCCTGCTCGGCACCGTCGCGCGGGGGCTGCCGTGGGCCGCGCAGATCCAGGTGCCCGCCGACGTCTACCTCGGCAAGCACACCGGGACGGGCCTGCTGGGCGCGCTGGCGTTCCAGGCCGTGTGGGCGATGGCGCTGCTCGCCGCCGGCCACGTCCTCACCGGGATGGCGCGGCGGAAGCTGGTGATCCATGGCGGTTGAGACGGCGGCCGAACCGGCACCGGGGGGCCGCGCCCGCGCGGCCCGCGCGGAGCCCGGCACGCTCGGGCGTCCCGGGCGCGCGGTCACGATGTACGTCCTGCTGGCATGGACGTGGGTGCGCGCGGCGGCGCAGTACCCGGTGTCGATGGTGCTGCTGGGCCTCGCCACGGCGCTGGTCAGCGGGCTCGACGCGGTCGGCATCGCGCTGCTGTTCGCGCACACCCCGCGGATCGCCGGGTTCACCGCGCCCGAAGTGCTGTTCCTGTACGGGACGAGCGCGCTGGCGTTCGCGCTCTCCGACATCCTGCTCGGCACCACCGAGCTGCTCGGCCGGCACGTCCGGCTGGGCACGCTGGACGCCATGCTGGTCCGGCCGGTCGGCCTGCTGGTCCAGATCGCGACGGAGGACTTCTCCCCGCGCCGCCTCGGCAAGCTGATCCCCTCGGCGCTGGTGCTGGCCCTGGCCCTCCCCCGGCTGGACGCCCACTGGACCGCGGGGCGGGTGGCGATGATCCCGCTGATGGTGGCGTCCGGTCTGGCGATCTTCGCGGGGATCTGGGTGCTGACCGCCTCGGTGCAGTTCGTGCTGGTCGACAGCCACGGCGCCACCAAGTCGCTGACCTACGGGGGCGCGTTCCTGACGCAGTACCCGATGAGCCTGTTCGCGCGGGACTTCGTGCGCGGGGTGACGTTCGTCGTGCCGCTCGCGTTCATCAACTGGCAGCCCGCGCTGTACGTGCTGGGCCGGGCCGACCCGCTGGGGCTGCCCGGCGCGGCGCGGTTCGCCTCGCCCGCGGTCGCGGCCGTACTGTGCGGCCTGGCGGCGGTCGCGTGGCGCACCGGGCTGCGGCACTACCGGTCGACGGGGAGCTGAGGAGCCGATGCGAGCGGAGCCGGGCATGATCGAGGCCGAGGACGTCGCCAAGTCGTTCACCGTGCGCAAGCGGTCGGGGCGGCTGCGTCGCACCCGCACCACGCTGGACGCGGTGGACGGCGTCTCCTTCACCGTCCGGCGCGGCGAGTTCGTCGGGTACCTCGGCCCGAACGGGGCGGGCAAGAGCACCACCATCAAGATGCTGACCGGCATCCTGACCCCGTCGTCGGGGTCGCTGCGGGTCTGCGGGCTGGACCCCGCGCGCCGGCGCACCGAACTGGCGCGGCGGATCGGCGTGGTGTTCGGGCAGCGCACCACGCTGTGGTGGGACCTGCCGCTGCGCGACAGCCTCACCCTGATCCGCCGCCTCTACCGGGTGGACGCCGCGGCGCACCGGACGCGGCTGGCCGAGCTGACCGCGCTGCTGGAGCTGGAGCCGTTCCTCGACACCCCCGTCCGGCAGCTCAGCCTGGGGCAGCGGATGCGCGGCGACCTCGCCGCGGCGCTGCTGCACGGTCCCGAGCTGCTGGTGCTGGACGAGCCGACGATCGGGCTGGACGTGGTGAGCAAGGCGACCGTGCGGGGGTTCCTGGAACGGTTGAACACCGAGCGCGGCACCACCATCCTGCTGACCACGCACGACCTCGGCGACATCGAGCGGCTCTGCCGCCGGGTGATGATCATCGATCACGGCCGGCTGGCCTTCGACGGCGGGCTGGACCGGCTGCGCGCCACCGTCGGCGCCGACCGGATGCTGGTGGTGGAGCTGGCCCGGCCGGGCCCGCCGGTCGTCCTGGACGGCATCGAGGTACTGCGCACCGAGGGGCCGCGGCAGTGGCTGCGGCTGCCGAACGCGGTCAACGCCGCCGCGGTGGTGTCGGCGCTGGCCGAACGGCACGAGGTCCGCGACATCTCGCTCCGCGAGGCCGACATCGAGGAGGTCCTCGCCGGGCTCTACCGGGGCGACCACGCGTACTGGTGCTCGGGCCGCCCGGTGGCGCCGTAGCGCAGCGTGACCTTGACCCGGCCGCCCTGCGCGAGCGCGGCCAGGTAGCGCTGCGCGGTGGCGCGGGAGATCCCGACCCGGTCCGCGATCTCGGTCGCCGAGCGCGGTTCCTCGGCCCGCTGGAGCGCCTCGGCGATCAGCCGGGCCGTCACCGGCGACTGGCCCTTGGGCGCGGGCGGCTCGGCGTGCAGCGGCGCGTACAGGGCCCGGACGGCGCCGTCCAGGGCGGCCTGGCTCAGCTCGCCGCCCGCGCCGAGCGCGCCCCGGTAGCGGGCGTAGGCGGTCAGCCGGGCGGCGAGCGCGCCGGCGGTGAACGGCTTGATCAGGTAGTGCAGCGCGCCGTGCCGCAGCGCGGTCCGGACCGAGACCGGGTCGGCCGCCGCCGTCGCCATGATCACGTCGGCGTCCAGCTCGGGCAGCAGCGCCAGCCCGGACTCGTCGGGCAGGTAGACGTCGAGCAGCACCAGCGCGGGCGCCCGCTCGGCGGCGAGCGCGCGGGCCTCGGCGGCGGTGTGCGCGAGCCCGGCCACGGTGAACCCGCGCAGCGCCGCCACGAAGCCCGCGTGGATCTGCGCGACCCGGAAGTCGTCGTCCACCACCAGCACGCCGATCACCGCGCCGCCTCCGCCCCGAGCACGCCGGGCAGCCGGGCGACCACGACGGCGCCGGCTTCGGCCCCGGCGCCGTCCGCGCCGCCGGGCGCGTCCGGTCCCGCGAGGGTGACGTCGCCGCCGCGGGCCCGCGCGGTGCGCCGGGCCAGCCCGAGGCCGAGGCCGCGCGGACGGCCCGCCGCGCCGTCGCGGGTCGACACCCCGTCGGTGAAGACGGCCTCGCGCAGGCCGTCCGGCACGCCGTCGCCGGAGTCGGTGACGGTGACGTGCAGGTCGCGGCCGTCGCCGAGGAGCTCGACCTCGGCCCGCGCGGGCCGCCGCGCGCCCAGCCGGGCGGCCTCGACGGCGTTGTCGACCAGGTTCCCGACGACGGTGGTGACGTCCAGGGGCTCGGCGACGCGGCCGGGCACGTAGCTGCCCGCGCCGATGACGAGCCGCACCCCCTTCTCCGCCGCCACCGCCGCCTTGGCCGACAGGAACGCCTGGAGGTAGGGGTCGGGCAGCGGGTCGGGCAGGCTCACCGACTCGGGCGGACGGCCGCCGGAGTCCTCCATCAGCGTCCCCATGTAGGCGGCGGCCTCCTCGTGGTGGCCGAGCTGGATCAGCCCGGACAGGGTGTGCAGCCGGTTGGCGTACTCGTGCCGCTGCGCGCGCAGCGCGTCGAAGAGGGTGCGCACCGAGTCCAGCTCGCGGGCGAGCGTCTCCAGGTCGGTGCGGTCGCGCAGCGTGATGACGGCGCCGAGGTCGCGGCCGTCGTGCCGCACCTCGCGGCGGTTGACCACCAGCACCCGCTCCCCCGCCGTGACGAACAGGTCGCCGGCCGCGCGCCGTCCGGTCAGCACCTCGCGGAGGGCGCCGTCGCCGGCCAGCCCCGCCGCCGGCGCGCCGCGCTCGGGCGCGACGCCGAGCAGCCGCGCCGCCTCCACGTTGCAGACCGCGACCCGGCCGGCCGGGTCGACCGCCAGCACGCCCTCGCCGACCCCGTGCAGCACCGCCTCCCGCTCCTGGACGAGCTCCACCAGCTCGTACGGTTCCAGGCCGAGCGTCTGCCGCTTGAGCCGGCGCCCGATGGCGGCCGAGGCGAGCACGCCGAGCAGCAGCGCGCCCGCGATGAACAGCCCGAGGTCGCGCAGCGCGCGGCTCAGCTCGCGGTCGATCGAGCGGGCGTCGAACCCGACGCTGACCTCGCCGAGGACCGCGCCGCCCGGCCCGTACAGCGGGACCTTCCCGCGCGCCGACAGGCCGAGGGTGCCGCGCTCGACCCGGACCACCTCGCGGCCCGCCAGCGCCTCGGACGGGTCGGTGCTGACCCGGCGGCCGAGCTCGCCCGGCGTGGGGTGGGAGTACCGCATGCCGTGCTCGTCGGTCACCACGACGAACAGGGCGCCGGTGCGGGCCCGGACCCGCTCGGCCCGCGGCTGCACCGTCCGGCCGGGATCGCCGGCCTCCACCGCGGCGGCGACCGCGGGGTCGGCGGCGACGCTGCGCGCCACCGTCAGGGCGCGCTGCCCGTACTGGTCGCGCAGCTCGTCGTCGAGCATCCAGGCGACCAGCCCGTAGCCGAGGGAGGCGACGACCACGACCACGCCGACCTGGAGGACCAGCACCTGCCGGACGAAGGGGATGCGGGGGCGGACCGCCATGGCGTGACACCGTAATCGATGCCCGGCGCGCTGCCCAGCCCCCCGGTGAGCAGAACGAGCAGAACCCGGGGGAACGCGCTCAACGCGGCCTAACGCGGCTTGCGAGCACATCGCGGGGAAGGGTTCCGGTGACCCGGCTCACCTTCGTACGGTGCGCGCATGCCCAACCAACCACCCCCCGGCGGTCCCGTGATCGAGCTGAGCGGGGCCACCAAGCGCTTCCGGTCGGCGCGCGGCGCCGTGCACACCGCCGTCCGCGACCTGGACCTCACCGTGGCGGCCGGCGAGTTCGTGGCCGTGGTCGGCCCCACCGGCTGCGGCAAGTCGACCACGCTCTCACTGGTCTCCGGCCTCGAACCGCCCTCGCGCGGCCGGGTCCTGGTGCACGGCGAGCCGGTCGCCGGGATCCCCGGCGGCGTCGGCTACATGTTCCAACACGACGCCGTCCTGCCGTGGCGGACCGTGCTGGACAACGTCGCGACCGGACCGCGCTACCGCGGCGCGTCCAAGCGGGAGGCTCGCGAGCGGGCCCGCGACTGGGTCGCGCGGGTCGGCCTGGACGGTTTCGAGGGCTACTACCCGCACCAGCTCTCCGGCGGCATGCGCAAGCGCGTCGCGCTCGCCCAGACGCTGGTGAACGAGCCGACGGTGCTGCTCATGGACGAGCCGTTCTCCGCCCTGGACGTGCAGACCCGCGGGCTCATGCAGGACGAGCTGCTGCGGCTGTGGTCGGGGTCGGGCGCGGCGGTCGTCTTCGTCACCCACGACCTGGAGGAGGCGGTGGTCCTCGCCGACCGGGTCGTGGTGATGACGGCGGGTCCGGCCACCATCAAGGGCTCGTTCCCGGTGCCGCTCGACCGGCCGCGCGACGCCGAGGAGGTCCGCCTCACCGCCGGGTTCCTGGACATCTACCGCGAGGTCTGGGACTCGCTGCGCGAGGAAGTGCAGATCACCCGTCAGCGGGGGGCCGGCCGTGCCGCGTGACGCGAGGGCGACCGAGGCCGCCGGGACCACCGGGACCGGCAAGATGGTCGAGGCCGCCGGGACCGCGGGGCCGGGCGGCGCGGGCGGGGCTCCGGAAGAGGCGCCGGACGGCCGGGACGAGCAGGACGCGGTCGCGCGGCTGCGCAGCGCCGGCCTTCGCCGCGGCGCGGGCATCAACGCGGTGCGGATGCTGATGGTGGCCGCCTGGCTCGGCCTGTGGGAGCTGTCGGCCACCCACTGGATCGACCCGTTCTACTACTCCAGGCCGTCCAAGATCTGGGAACGGCTGGTCGGCTGGTTCACCGACGGCACCTCGCAGGGCTCGATCTGGGAGCAGATCTCCTACACGCTCCAGGAGGCGGTGGCGGGCTTCGCGCTCGGCGCCGCCGGCGGCGTGCTGCTCGGCATCGTGCTCGGCCGCAGCCGGTTCCTGTCGGAGGTGTGCGCGCCGTTCATCAAGGCGGCCAACGCCATCCCGCGGATCATCCTGGCCTCGCTGTTCGTGATCTGGTTCGGGCTCGGCATGCAGTCCAAGATCGCGACGGCGTTCGTGCTGGTGTTCTTCGCGGTGTTCTTCAACGCCTTCCAGGGCGCCCGCGAGGTGGACCGCAGCCTCGTCGACAACGCCCGGATCCTCGGCGCGGGACGCCTTCAGGTGCTGACCACGATCGTGGTGCCGAGCGCCACCTCGTGGATCCTGGCCTCGCTCCACTCCGCCTTCGGCTTCGCCATCATCGGCGCGGTGGTCGGCGAGTACAGCGGCGCCGACAAGGGCCTCGGCCTGCTCATCAACCACTCCCAGGGCACGTTCGACTCGGCCGGCATCTACGCCGGAATGATCATCATCACGGTGCTCGCGCTGCTCGCCGAGTGGCTGCTCACGCTGCTGGAGGGCCGGCTGCTGCGCTGGCGCCCGCCGGCGGCCGGCCACGACGCCCAGATCTGATCGGCATCGATCATGCAGGAGGCACCCATGCGCACCCCCCGCACCCCCCGCTCGCCCCGCCCCGGCCGTCCGCACGCCCGCACCCGGGCCGCCGCGGCGGCGCTCGCCGCGCTCACCGCGCTGTCGCTGTCAGCGTGCCGCGACTCGCGCGGCACGTCCGGCGGCTCCGGTGGGTCCGGCGGCACCGTGAAGATCATGGTCGGCGGGATCGACAAGGTGATCTACCTGCCCGCCAAGCTCACCGAGCGGCTCGGCTATTTCAAGGAGCAGGGCCTGACGGTGCAGCTGCTCACCGAGCCCGCTGGCGCGCAGGCCGAGAACGTGCTGATCTCCGGCGACGTGCAGGCCGTGGTCGGGTTCTACGACCACACCATCGACCTCCAGACCAAGGGCAAGTGCGTGCAGAGCGTGGTGCAGATGGCGGACGTGCCCGGCGAGGCCGAGATGGTCGCGGCCGGGAAGGCGGGCCGGATCGGCTCACCCGCCGCGTTCAAGGGCGCCAGGCTCGGCGTGACCAGCCCCGGCTCGTCCACCGACTTCATCACCCGGGCGCTCGCGGTGCGGAACGGGGTGAAGACCTCCGACTACACCACGGTCAAGGCGGGCGCCGGCCCCACGTTCATCTCCAGCCTGGACAACGGCGGCATCGACGCCGGCATGACCACCGACCCGACCATCGCCAAGCTGACCGCCACCGGCAAGGCCAAGGTGATGGTGGAGATGCGCACCGTGGAGGGCACCCGCGCGGCGCTCGGCGGGCTCTATCCCTCCAGCTCGCTGTACATGGACTGCGCCTACGTCGACGCGAACGCCGGGACGGTGGGCAAGCTCGCCGCCGCGTTCGTCAAGACGCTCGGCTGGATCAAGGCGCACAAGCCGGCCGAGATCGCCGCGCAGATGCCCGCCGACTACGCCGGGGGCGACCCGAAGCTGTACGAGAAGGCGGTCAGCGACTCGATCAGCATGTTCAACGGCGACGGCGTCATGCCCGCTGAGGGCGCCGCGAACGTGCTGGAGGTGCTGGCCCAGTTCTCGCCCAACGTGCAGGGCAAGAAGGACCAGATCGACCTGTCCAAGACCTACACCACACGGTTCGTGACGAAGACGGGCCAGTAGGGGACGCGGGGAAGGGGGACAGCGCCAGGACTGACGGGGGCTGACAGGGCCGGCCCCGGCATGTGGGCCCGGCCGCTCAGCGCCCCGACGCCGAGTAGTACCCCGCGGAGGCGGGCTCGTCGTCCTTCCCCGATCCCCAGCGGCGCGGCGCCCAGGCCGGCACCAGCAGCGCGAAGCCCATCAGCGCGTAGACGCCGGAGCCCATCAGCACGCGCAGGCCGGTGTCGAGGTCGCCCGCAGGGGGCACCTTTCCGGGCAGGTCCAGGACGCGGTCCGGGTCGACCAGGAAGCAGGCCGACAGGCCGAGCAGGGCCAGCGCCGGGACCAGCGACACCAGCGGCGAGGCCCAGCGGGCCACGATGACCACGCCCATCACCAGGCCGACCGCGGCGAGCAGGGCGAACGCCCCGTACATGCGGGTCCGGTCGGTGATCTCGTGGCCGGCCCCGTCGAAGGAGTGCGCGGCCTGGACGAACCCCCAGGCGGCGCCGTACAGCAGGGCGGGGGCCAGCAGCACGCCCAGGAGGAAGCCGAACGCATGGCGCACCGCGCATCACATCCCATCGGAGACGTCCGCGCCGGGGTGCGCGGACTCCCGTTCGCGGCCCATCACAGCATGGGTCTCCGGCACGACGCACTATTTCCCGACTTATGGCATTGAGATGTGATCTTCTGGGCATAGCGCGGCTCATCCGGTGAACTCCGCTCCCCCCTCGGACGTCCCAACGGTAGTAAAAAAGAACATCGGGGGTAAGCATGACGCGCGTGACCGACCGGGTGGCCGACGCCGCATTGCTGCTGCTCGCGGGATGGACGCTCGTCTACCATCTGGGCCTGCTGTTCCGGCCGCCCACCTGGACGCTGCTGGCCGTCTGGCTCGCCCTGGCGGCCGTGTGCGCCGCACTGCTCACGCGGGGGGTGCTGAAGGACCGCCCGCTCTGGAACGGCTCTCCCTCCGCCATCCCCCGTCCGGCCGGACGGGGCGTGCAGGGGCGCGGCGCGCGTCCGCTGACGGCGGTGGCCGCCGCCGTCGCCGTCGTCACCGGGATCGTTGCCGGGACGTCCGCCGGGCTGCACGGGTCGGGCGTGCCCTGGTGGTGCACGTGGGCGCCGGGTCTGGTGAGCGTCTGCGCGAGCGCGTTCGCGCTGCTCCGCGTCCGGACGCCGGCCGAGCCGGGCCGGGCGTCGAAGCCGTCCATGACGGGCGAGGCGTCGGAGGCGTCCCCATCAGACGCGGAGGCGGGCGAACCGGGTGAGCGGACCGGGGGGCGGTGGGGGACGCCCGTCGCGCTCGCCACCGGGGCCGGGTTCGCCGCCGCGTCCCTGTTCATCGTGAACTCCGACGGCGACGACGCCTACTTCGTCTCCCGTTCGGTCGCGACCGCCGACAGCGGGCGGATCCCGTTCCGGGACGTCATCTTCACCCAGGGCGCGACCGGCCCGGTGGCCGGGGAGCCGCCCGTCTCCTCGATCGAGGTGCTCGCCGGGGCGATCGCGCGAGTGCTCGGCGTCCCCGCGCCGTCCTTCCTCTGGTACGTGCTCCTGCCCGTGGTCACGTTCCTGGCCGTCTGGTCGCTGTGGCGGCTGGCCCGCTCCTGGGCGCCGCGGCGCGCGGCGGCCTGCTTCGCCGTGGCGGCCCTCTACCTGCTGTGGTCCGGCACCGGGCCCGCCTCGCTCGGCTCGTTCCACCTGCTGCGGATGTGGCAGGGCAAGGCCGTCCTGGTGTCGGCGCTGATCCCGGTGCTGTACGTGTACCTGACCCGGTTCGCCCAGCGGCCGACCCGGTCGGGGCTGCTGCTGCTCGCCGCCGCCGGGGTCGCCGCGATCGGCCTCACCTCGACCGCGGCGATCATCATCCCGCTGGTCACCGTCGCCGCCGCCGCCCCGCTGGTCGCGTCGGGGCGGGTCCGGACCGGGCTGGCGGCGTGCGCGGCGATGGCCTACCCGCTCGGCGCCGGGCTGGCGGTCGCGCTCTTCCATGGGAACACCAGCGTCGTCGGCCACGTCGCGGGCGCGCCCCGCAGCTTCTCGTGGGTGCTGCTGGACGGGGTGCTGGGGGTGCTCGCCGGATGCGCGCTGTGGGCGGCCCCCTGGTGCGCTCGGCGGGCCGTCCCCTCGCTGATCGCGCTCGGCGGCGCGGCGGTGGTGACGCTGGCGCTCCTGCCGGGCGTGATGGGCGCGGTGGGCGACGCGGCCGGCACCGCCCAGGTGATGTGGCGGACGCTGTGGGTGGCGCCCGCGCCCGTGCTGATCGGGCTGCTGGCCACCGTCTCGCCGCCCGCCGGCCTGCGCGAACGCCTGGGCGCGGCGGCCTCGCGGGCCGGGGTCCCACTCGTCCTCGCCCCGCTCGCCCCGTTCGTCCCGGCCGCCGCGCTCGCGGTCGCCATCGTCGCCGCCGGGACGCCGGTCTGGTCGGAGGCGAACGGCTCATGGACGACCGGGCGGCCCGCCTGGAAGTTCCCGGCGGTGGAGGTCGGGACGGCGCGCGCGGTGATCGGCGCCGCCGGACCGGACGGCACGGTGCTGATGCCGAAGAACTACATGCGCGCGGTGCCGCTGCTGTCGACGCGCGTGCACGCCGTCAACGCCAACGACCACTATCTGGAGATGGTGCCCGCCCCGCCCCCGTTCGCAGCCGACCGCCTCCTGCTGACCGAGGTCGTCCGCGCGGCCGGCGGGGACAAGCCCAGTGCCGCGGAGGTGCGGGAGGCCCTGCGGCGCGTCGGCGTCACCGCCGCCTGCGCGGCGCCCCGGGACAAGGCGGGGCTGGTGCGGCTCGAGGAGGCCGGCTACGGCGGGCGCAGGCGCATCGGCTCGCTCCTGTGCGTCTTCCCAGCGAAGAACTGACCGGCGGCCGTCCGATACCCGCACCCGGGACGTCCCCGAGGGACCTGAGCCGGCCGGCGCGGGCCGGACCGGGCCGGGCGGTGGACGCCCGGCCCGGCCTGGCTCATCCGTTGAGGAAGCGGTAGACCGCCTGGCGGCCCTGGGTGCCGCGCTCCTGGTTCTGGACCGAGTGCGCGGCGCCCTTCACCACCACCAGCTCGCCGCGCGGCGCGTACCGGACGGCCTCCCGCGCCCATTCGAGCGGCGTCGACAGGTCGTGGTCCCCGTTGACCAGCAGGAAGGGGATGTCCGGCAGCCGTCCGGGCTCGGCGCCGTGGCGGGCCGCCGGCCAGTTGAGGCAGCTCTGGACGAAGCCGTTGCCGACCGCGGTGTCCGCGGTGAACGGCCAGGTGGCGCCGGCGGGCAGCCGCGCGCGGGTCCGCTCCAGGAGCTCGGCGCGCTTCGCCACCGGGGTCTCGGAGGTGCCCCAGGGGAAAGCGCCGTCACCGCAGATCGTCGCGACGTGCGATCCGGAACTGTAGGACGCGTGGTCGTCGTCGCCGGAGTTCATCAGCTCGAGCAGCCTGTCCAGGCGGGCGGGCTCGCCGCGGCGCGCCTCGTGGATCGCGCGCACGGCGTCCCCGGACCCGGCGGGCAGGCCCCCCGGGTCCGGGGAGCGGTAGGTGGGGTCGCGGAACTCGTAGCTGACGAGCATGTCCCAGATCAGTACGGCGTCCTTGCGGTGCCGGGCGAGCCAGGCCAGGTCCCGGGCCGGGTCGTAGCCGCAGGCCGGAGCGGTCGCGCACGCGGCGCGGAGCACGCGGCCGGTGGCCCGGAGCCCGGTCAGGTAGAGCATGTCGTCGCCCTGCGGGTCGGTGTAGGGCAGGACGGAGTCGAGCACGACCCTGCTGACGTTGCGCGGGTGCGCGGCGGCGTAGCGGGCGGCGACGAACGAGCCGTACGAGACGCCGTCCACCGCCATCTTCCGCGTGCCGAGCGCCTGGCGCAGCAGGTCCAGGTCGCCGACGGTCTGCTCGGTGGTGTAGTACTGCCGCTCGCCGCCGAGGATGCCCGCGCACTCGCTCACCGCCTCGGGCGGGGCGGGCTCGATGTCGGAGCCGCCGACGGCGGCCTGGAGCCGCGGGCAGTCGATCCCGCCGAACTCGCCGGTGCCGCGCTGGTCGATCATCACGAACCGGTGGGTCTTGGCCAGCTCGGGCAGCCGGCCGCCGGTGAGCGAGGAGATGTAGGGGACGCCGGGCTGTCCCGGACCGCCGGTCAGGAACAGCAGGACGCCCTTGGGTGCGTCGGTGTTCCCCGCGGTCGCGACCTGGAGGTCCAGCTCGCCCCCCGCCCGGCCGCGGTGGTCGAGCGGCACGGTGAGGGTCGAGCAGGTGAAGCCCGGCTGGCCCGCGCAGGGATGCGCGCCGGCCAGCCTCGGGGGCGGCTTGGCGATGGACGGTGTGGGTGCTGCCGCCGCGGTCGCCCCGCCGGATGCGGCGAGGGCGAGGGTGAGGGCGAACACCGCGCTGAGACGTGATCGCATGGAGAGATCATCCACACTGCGGGCCGCGCCGTGGGCGGCGCAGCCGGAAGCGGCCACGGCCCGGTCCGGACGCGGTGGCCGGGGACGCGGTGTCACCGCCCGGGACGCCGCGTTCGCCCCCAGGCCCGCAGGCCGCTGGCCGAGCTGCGTGACGGGAAGGCCGCGGGCGGCTAACGTCGCGGCTCCGGGACGAGCGCGTCCGGCCCTGGGCAGGGCTGGTCCGGACGCTCCCCCGGGTGGATAGTGAACGACGTTCGGTATGCGCGTCGAAGTGGAGGATCGAGTGTCCGACTACACGATGACCATCGGCGGCCAGGCCGTCGCCGCGCCCGGCACGTTCGGCGTGGTCGACCCCGCGACCGGGGAGGTCGCCGAGCGGGCACCCGACGCCTCGCGCGAGCAGCTCGACGCGGCGATGGCCGCCGCCCAGGCCGCCCTCCCCGGTTGGCGCGGGGACGAGGCGGCCCGGCGCAAGGCGCTGCACGCGGCGGCCGACCTGATGTTCGCCCGGTCGGAGGAGATCGGCCGGATCCTCACCCTGGAGCAGGGCAAGCCGCTCGCCGACGCCACCACGGAGGTGATGGGGGCCGGGGTCTGGCTGAAGTACTTCGCCGACCTGGAGCTGCCCCGCGAGGTGATCCAGGACGACGGCGCCGCCCGCGTCGAGGTGGTCCGCCGCCCGATGGGCGTGGTCGCGGCCATCACGCCGTGGAACTTCCCGCTGCTGCTGGGGATATGGAAGCTCGCGCCGGCGCTGCGGGCCGGGAACACCATGGTGCTCAAGCCGTCGCCGTACACCCCGCTGTCCACCCTCAAGCTCGGCGAGGTGCTGCGCGAGGTGCTGCCGCCCGGCGTCCTCAACGTGGTCAGCGGCGGCGACCGGCTCGGCGCCTGGATGACCTCGCACGAGGTCCCCCGCAAGATCAGCTTCACCGGCAGCGTCGCGACCGGCAAGCGGGTCGCCGCCGCCGCCGCGCCCGACCTCAAGCGGGTCACCCTGGAGCTCGGCGGCAACGACCCGGCGATCCTGCTCGACGACGCCGACCCCGCGGCCGTCGCCGGGAGGCTGTTCGGCGCCGCGTTCCACAACAACGGCCAGGTCTGCTCGGCGATCAAGCGGGTGTATGTGCCCGAGGCGCTCTACTCCGACGTCGTCGACGCGCTCGCCGAGCTCGCCCGCGCCGCCAGGGTCGGCAACGGCCTGGACGAGGGCGTCCAGTACGGGCCGGTCAACAACCGGGCGCAGTTCGAGCGGGTCGGCGAGCTGGTCGCCGACGCGCTCGCGGGCGGCGCCCGCGCGGCGGCCGGCGGCCGGCCGATCGACGGCCCCGGCTACTTCTTCGAGCCGACCATCCTCGCCGACGTCGCCGACGGCGCCCGGATCGTGGACGAGGAGCAGTTCGGCCCGGCGCTGCCGATCGTCAGGTACCGCGACCTGGACGAGGCGATCGCCCGCGCCAACGGCACCCACTTCGGCCTGTCCGGCTCGGTGTGGGGCGCCGACGCCGAACGGGCCGGCGAGGTCGCCGGCCGGCTGGAGTGCGGCACCGCGTGGGTCAACACGCACCTGGCGCTGGCCCCGCACCAGCCGTTCGGCGGGTTCAAGTGGAGCGGCATCGGCGTCGAGAACGGGCCGTGGGGACTGTACGGATTCACCGACATGCAGGTCATCCACCACTCCAAGCTGTGACCGCGCCTTCCTCTCGCACCTCGCCGTCCCGTCCCGCGCCCCCGTCCCGCGCCGCCGCCCCGGTC
Organism: Actinomadura xylanilytica; assembly: GCF_030283145.1. GTDB lineage: Bacteria > Actinomycetota > Actinomycetes > Streptosporangiales > Streptosporangiaceae > Spirillospora > Spirillospora xylanilytica. The sequence continues at coordinate 35,676 of NZ_JASNWE010000005.1, read as the reverse complement.
TCCCCGCGCCCGGCTCCGGCACCTCACCGGAGCCCGGCATATGCGGAAGGTCACGACTTCGAAGCCCGAAAGTGACATGGCACCTACTAGTAGTCCAGACCGGAATAGGAGACTCTCTCCGCGGGATGCCGAGATCCGCATCACCGACCGTGGAGGGGCCGGATGGACACGTGGAACGTCATGCGCCAGGACGACCTCGGCAACGAGTTCACGATGGCCGCCCACGACTCCAGGGTCGCGGCGCTCGCCCAGGTCCTGTCCCTGGAGAGCGGCGTCCCGCACAAGCAGGCGTACTGGGTGGCCGGGCCGCCGGGACCGGCCGTCCAGACCAACCGCGACCTCTACCTGCACTTCCTGCACCTCGGGCAGGAGGCGAGGGCGGCGTCGTGGTCCCTGTCGGCGTTCCTGCGCGCGCTCTGGAAGGTCAGCGCCCCGCTGAGCGACCGCGAGCGGCTCGAACCCGACGACGTCGCCGCGATGTTCGCCGCGGCCTCCACCACCCCGCCCGCCGGCTACGACCCGGAGTGGAGCGGCAAGGACCTGGCGCTCCCCGGCGACGAGCCGGACGGGTACGCCGACTGGGAACGGGTGATCCTCTCCCAGCTCGCCGACCTGGAGGACTTCCTGGCCGCGCCGCCCGGCCCGCAGGCGCGCTTCGGCGTGGACGCGCCGCGTCCTCCCGGCACCGGCGCCCGCGCCACCCCCGGCCGCTGGTACAACTTCGACCCCGCCACCTACCTGGAGTGCGCGGTCGCCGGGAGCCTCGGCGGCTGGGACGCCGACGACGGCGCCCGGGTGCCGCTGCCCCCGAAGCCGGGCGAGTCCCCGTCCCGCTCGTACGTGCGCGCCATCACCACCATGACCTGGGCCGACCTGGCGCGGATCGCGGTGTGCGGGCAGATGTACGAGTGAGGCCCGGGGTCAGCCCGCGAGGCCGCCCCGGTGGCCGAGGAGCACGGCGATGCGCTCCAGGTTCTGGAGGCGGCGCCCGATCTCCGCGGGCTCGAGGACGCCGTCCTCGACGACGATCAGGGTGCCCCGCTCCAGCCGCCACGGGGTGATCTCGTCCCGCAGGTGCGCCTGGACGAGCTCGGGCGACAGGAACGGGCGGGCCGCGTCCGGGTCGCCGCTCTCCAGCCGGTACCGCCGGTCGAACTCGTCGTCCCCGCTCTCCACCTCGGCCCTCTTGCCGAGGGCGCGTGCCATCCGGGACCCGAGGCCGCGCCGGTGCACCTCCATGCCGGGCCGCCCGCCGCCGAGCTCGGCGGCGGCCACCACGATGTCGTGCACGGTCGTGGTGGAGTGGGTCCATCCGGAGCCGGTGCCGCTGTTGCCGCGGGTCTCGTAGGTGCAGTGGCACACATCGGCCCAGAGCGCGCCGGACCGCCCGTGCAGGAGGCGGCGGACGCGGAACGACGAAAGGCCCATCAGATCGTGCCAGGGCACTCGGATCGTGCCGTGGCAGTAGTACCAGCCATGCTCACGGGCCCAGGCGCTGAGGCCGTGCGAGCCGTCCCGCCGCCGCGACAGCGCGCCCCAGACGTTGCCGCCGACCACCACCACGAAGACGGCGGCGATCAGGGCGGGGACCGCGAGGCCGAGGAAGGAGTCCATGTCAGCTGTGCCCGATGCCGCCGCCGAAGTTCATCACGACCACGCCGACCACGATGATCGCGGCTCCGGCGACGGCTGCCGGGCGGACCGGCTCGCCGAACAGCAGCACGCCCCCGGCGAACGCGCCGATGGTGCCGAGCGCCGACCAGATCGCGTAGACCGGGCCGACGTTCAGCGCGGTGAGCGCCCTGGCCATCAGGAAGAAGGAGACCAGGTAGCCGACCACCACCACGCTCGACGGGCCCAGCCTGCTCAGCCCCTCGGACGCGCGCAGCGCCAGGGTCGCGGTGACCTCGAAGAGGACGGCCAGGACGAGCAGCACGTACGGCATGGGGGTCCCGTCAGCGTTCGGTCGCGTGGGCCGCCCCGACGGCCTCGAAGACCTTCATGTCGGCCTCCCAGGGGGTGCCGGGCCGGGGCCAGTGCAGCGCGATGTCGGTGATGCCGAGCTCAGCGTAGCGCCCGGCCAGGTCGTCGAAGGCGTCCGCCGACTCGATCCACGGCTCATCGGTGAAGCCGGTCAGGAACAGGTGCCGCAGGTCGCCCGGGTCGCGGCCCTCGGCCTCGCACGCCTCGCGCAGCGCGGCGAGCTGGTCCCGGACGGCGTCCTCGGGCGCCGCGCCGTCCTTGCTGCCGTTGGTGACCCAGACGGTGCCGTACCGGGCCGCCAGCCGCATCCCGCGCGGGCCGTTGCCGGCGATCACGAACGGGACCCGCGGGCGCTGCACGCAGCCGGGCTCCGAGACGACCTCGCGGGCGCAGTAGTGGGCGCCCTCGAACGTCGTCTCCGGGCCGCGCAGCACCAGGTCGAGCAGCTCCACCCACTCGGCGAAGCGGTCGGCGCGCTCCCGGGCCGTCCACTCCGGGCCGCCGAGGATGCCCGCGTCGGAGGTGCGGGCGGTGCCGCCCGCGCCGATGCCGACGGTCAGCCGGCCGCCGCTGATGTGGTCGACCGTCTTGATCGCGTGGGCGGTCGGGACGGGGTGCCGGAAGTTGGGCGAGGTGACCAGCGTGCCGAGCCGGACCCGCGAGGTGACCGCCGCGGCGGCGGCGAGCGTGGTGAAGGCGTCGTACCAGGGCGTGGTGCCCCGCCAGGCGGTGTGGTCGTAGACCCAGGCGGTGTCGAAGCCGCACTCCTCGGCGCGCCGCCAGGTCTCCCCGGCCTCCGGCCAGGACTGCATGGGCCACATCACCGTGCCGATCCGCGGTGCCGTCACGGGCTCCCCTCTCATCCGTGCGCGCCCGCCTCCGGACGCCGTCCTGTCAATCATCCTGGCCCGGTGGAGCGGTCACGACCAGCGCCGGGACCGGTTCCGGCGAGCCAGCTCCGGAGCGCCCACCACCAGTGCGCGGCCAGCGCGACCGCCGCGCCGCCCTCCGGGTCGGTCAGCGGGCGGCCGGTGAGCTCCTGGAGGCGGCGCACCCGGTACTTGACGGTGTTGCCGTGCACGTGGAGGGCGGCGGCCGTCGGCTCGATCCGCCCGCCGTGGTCGAGGTAGGCGAGCGCGGTCCCGGCGAGCTGCCGGTGGAAGGGGTCGTCGCCGTCGAGCCCGCCGAGCAGCCCGCCGGCCAGCAGCCGCCCGAGTTCCGGCTCGGCCGCGGTCACGGTGAGCAGGGACAGGTCGGTGAGCCGCCGCAGCCCGGTGAGCCCGGCCGCGCCGCCCGCCCGCAGCACCCGGTGGCCGAGCCCGTAGAGGGGCGCGACGTCGGCGGGCCGGGCGGGCGGCGCGGCCACCAGCAGCGGCCCGTCCGGCGCGGGCTCCGGCAGCCGGGCGACCAGCGCGGCGAACCGCCCGTCGACCAGGCCGCAGAGCCCCGGGCCGGCGGCGGTGAGGACGGTCTCCAGCCGGGCGGCGACGGCCGGGTCGCTGACGTCGGAGACCACGCAGTGGTAGGACGCGGCGGGATCCAGCGGCGCGAGCACCGGCGCCGGCTCGCCGCGCAGGAGGCGCCGCAGCATCTGCGCGCGGCCCTCCCGGGTGGTGCGGGCCATCTCCAGCTCGGCGACCCGGTGGGCGTGCACCATGCGGTGCACCAGCACCGTGGTGATCTCGTCGATCCGGGTGACGCCGTCGAGCAGGGCGCCCGCGGGCACCTCCAGTCGGCGGCCCTCGGCGATCAGCGCCCGGACCAGGTGCGCGCGGCCCGCCTGGAAGCCGTCCAGGAAGTCGGCGACGGGCACGCCCTGCCGCGCCCGGTCCGAACCGAGCCGCCCGGCCGCGGCCAGCACCTCGGCGCCGGGCTCGCCCCCGTTCTCCAGGGCGGCCAGCACCCCGTGCAGCAGCGCCCGGGTGTGCCGCCGCGTCTCCTCCTCGGGGAGCGCGGCGACCAGGTCGGACTCGCCGCGCGCGACGCGCACCGTGGACTCCACCAGCCCCGGGTCGCCGCCGCGCTCGAGCAGCAGCCGCAGGAACCGGTCGCGGTCGCTCGTCACCATGGTCGTCATCTCTCCGCCGCGGGCAGCCGGTTGTCCCAGCCGGACAACCGACCTCACCAGGATTGGATGTGGCCAGCCTAGGCCACCCGTGCCGGGATGTGCTTTGGTGGTAGCAGACAACGCCTAGGAGCCGTCCATGTCCGATGAGGAGAAGTTCCTCGACAAGCTGGCGACCGACCTGATCTACCGGTTCCCACCGTCGTTCGACTCGCTCGAGGACGAGCGCCGGCACCGCAAGGAGCGCCTCGCCGCAGCGTTCCGGATCTTCGGCAAGTTCGGCTTCGAGGAGGGCGTGGCCGGGCACATCACCGCCCGTGACCCCGAGCACACCGACCATTTCTGGGTCAACCCGTTCGGCATGTCGTTCAAGCACATCAGGGTCAGCGACCTGATCCTGGTGAACCACGCGGGCCAGGTCGTCGAGGGCCGCTACCCGGTCAACGAGGCCGCGTTCGCGATCCACTCCCAGGTGCACCAGGCCCGGCCGGACGTGGTGGCCGCCGCGCACAGCCACTCCACCCACGGGCGGGCCGTCTCGGCGCTCGGCCAGAAGCTGGAGCCGATCACCCAGGACGTGTGCGCGTTCTACCAGGACCACGGCCTGTTCGACGACTACACCGGCGTGGTCACCGACCTGGAGGAGGGCAAGCGGATCGCGGCCGCCCTCGGCGGCCACAAAGCCCTCATCCTGCGCAACCACGGCCTGCTCACCGTCGGCGACACCGTGGACGCCGCGGCCTGGTGGTTCATCACCATGGAGCGCTCGTGCCAGGTGCAGCTACTGGCCAAGGCCGCCGGGCAGGTGGTGCCGATCGAGCACGAGAACGCCGAGCTCACCCATCGGCAGATCGGCAACGACCTGGTCGGCTGGATCAACTACCAGCCGCTGTACGACCAGATCACCCGCGAGCAGCCCGACCTGTTCGAGTAGGCGCCCGCCCCCGCTGGACGCCCTCACACCCGGGCCCGGCACCGGCTCCCAGCCGGCGGCCGGGCCTCGGCCGTCTCCGCGCTACCAGCCGTCTCCGCCGTCTTCGCCGTCATTCGCCCAGGCCGTCGGCACCGCTGGCCTCCCCGCCGCCGGCGGGCCCCTTCAGCGGCAGCACGACCTGGAAGCGGGTGTCGCCGGGACGGGACTCCACCCGGATGTCGCCGTTGTGGCGGTCGGCAATGATGCGCCAGGAGATATCCAGGCCGAGCCCGGTGCCCTGCCCGACCGGCTTGGTGGTGAAGAACGGCGTGAAGATCCGTCCGAGGTCGTCCTCGGGGATGCCGTGGCCGGTGTCGGCGATCTCCACCACCGCGTTGCCGTTCTCGCGGCCGGTGCGGACGGTGAGGGTGCCGGTGCCGCCCATCGCATGCAGCGCGTTCACGATGAGGTTGGTCCACACCTGGTTGAGCTCGGCGGCGAAGACCGGCACCGGCGGCAGGTCCGGGGCGTAGTCGGTGCGCAGCTCCACGCCGGGGCCGATCTTGCGGCGGAGCATGGTGAGCGTGCTGTCGAGCAGCTCGCGCAGGTCGGCCCGGTGGTACTCGGCGCGGTCGAGCTGGGAGTACTGCCGGGCCGAGTCGAGCAGCGCGGTGATCCGGCTCATCGCCTCGGAGATCTCGGACTGCAACTGGGCGACCTCCAGCACCTCGGCCAGCCAGCGGGTGGCGGCGGGGAGCTGGTCGCCCGCGGCGGCGGCGACCTCCTCGGCGTCCGCCACCCCGATCCCGGCGGCGACCAGGCCGGGCGCCAGGTCCCACGCGTCCCCGACGCCGTGCTCCTCCAGCCAGTCGCCGAGCTCGTCCTCGGCGTCGCTGACCTCCATGGGACCGCGGGCGGCCGGCGTCGCGCCCGGCGTCGCGCCCGGCGTCGCGCCCGGCTCCTTGAGGCGCTCGCGCAGCCGGACCAGCGTGCCGAGGTGGCCGCAGTCGACACCCGCGGCGGCCAGCTCGGCCAGCCGCCGCTGCGCGCCCAGCAGCCGGTCGCCGAGCTCGGCGCTCGCCCGCGCCGCCGCCGCGGCCGGGTTGTTGAGCTCGTGGGTGAGCCCGGCGGTGATCGTGCCGAGCGCGGTGAGCCGCTCGCGCTGGTCGACGGCGCGGCGGCTGTTGCTCATCCCGACGAAGTTGCCCTCGAGCAGGTGCGTGGCCATCGGGAACCACTCGCGCACCGCCTTGGCGAACTTGCGGGCCGGCAGCGCGAAGATCCGGGACGGCGCGAGGGCGCGCAGCGTGTGCTGGTACTTCTGCACGACCCGGTCGTCCAGGTAGGCCTGGACGGCGCCGCCGTACACGCCCGGACGGGAGGTGCGGCTGACCTCGACGCTGTGCCCCCGCACCAGCTGGGTCATCAGGACCTCGCCGTCCAGCAGGACGTACAGGAACTCGGCGGGGTCGCCCTGGGCGCAGACGACCGAGTCGGCGGGGTGCTCCCGCGCCGTGCCGTGCGAGGACAGCCACGCCAGCTTCGCGTCGTCGAGGGCCTCGAACAGGAAGAGCCCGCGCAGCTCGCCGGGCGGCACCGTCGTCATGACTGCTCCAGGTATCGGTGGACGAGGGCGACGGCCATGGCGCCGTCGCCCACCGCCGAGGCGACCCGCTTCATCGACTCCGACCGTACGTCGCCCGCCGCGAACACGCCGGGGACGCTGGTCTCCAGATGGTACGGCTGGCGCTGCAACGGCCAGCCCGCCGGGCGGCGGCCCCCGGCGACCAGGTCGGGGCCGGTGACCACGTAGCCGCGGTCGTCGCACTCGACGTAGCCGTCCAGCCAGCCGGTGAACGGCTGCGCGCCGATGAACACGAACAGCCAGTGCGCGTCGATCGTCCTGGTCCCGCCCGGCGTGTCGACGACGAGCCGTTCCAGCCGGTCGGAGCCTTCCGCGTCGGCCACCGTCGTGCCGGTGTGCACCTCGATGTTGGGGGTGGCGGCGATCTGCTCGACCAGGTAGTGCGACATGGACTTCTCCAGGCCGCCGGCGCGGACCACCAGGTGGACCCGCTCGGCGTACCGGGCCAGGTGCACCGCCGCCTGCCCAGCCGAGTTGGCGCCGCCGATGACGGCGACCTCCTCGTTCGCGCAGGCCGGCGCCTCGGTCACCGCCGCGCCGTAGAACACGCCGCGGCCGACCAGGCCGTCCACTCCCGGGGCGTCCAGCCGCCGGTACGACACCCCGGTCGCGACGATCACGGCGTGCGCGGCGATCTCGGTGCCGTCGCTCAGCCGCGCCACCCGGGTCGCGCCGCGCGACTCCAGCGCGACGACCTCGCCGGTGGCCAGCAGCTCCACGCCGAACCGGTCGGCCTGCCGGCGGGCCCGGTCGGCGAGCTGCTGCCCGGACACCCCGTCGGGGAAGCCCAGGTAGTTCTCGATGCGGGAGCTCTGCCCGGCCTGGCCGCCGAGCGCGTGCCGCTCGACCACCACCGTGTCGAGCCCCTCGGACGCGCCGTACACCGCCGCGCCCAGCCCGGACGGCCCGCCGCCGATCACGATCAGGTCGTAGAACCCGGTGGACGGCGCCGTCGGCAGCCCCACCGCCGCGGCCAGTTCGGCGTCGCTCGGCGCGGCCAGCGCGGTGCCGTCGGCGGTGACCACCAGCGGCAGCTCCGGCGCCCCCGCCGCCGCGACCAGCTCCGCGCCCTCGGGGTCGCCGTCCATCAGCCAGGTGTAGGGCACCTGGTGCCGGGCCAGGAAGTCGCGGACCTCGTAGGAGCGGGCGGACCAGCGGTGCCCGACCACCCGCAGCTCCCCGGGGCCGCGCCGGTCGGTGCGCTTCCACGCGTCGAGCTGCGCGTCGATCACCGGGTAGAACTTCTCCTCCGGCGGGTTCCACGGCTTGAGCAGGTAGTGGTCGAGGTCCACCACGTTGATCGCGCGGATCGCGGCGTCGGTGTCGGCGTAGGCGGTCAGCAGCACCCGGCGGGCGTAGGGGAACACGTCCATCGCCCGCTCCAGGAACTCCACCCCGTTCATCTCGGGCATCCGGTGGTCGGCCAGCAGCATCGCGGTGTCGTCGCCCCGCAGCCGCAGCTCCCCCAGCGCCTCCAGGGCCTGGCCGCCCGACTCGGCGCGCACGACCCGGTACGACCCGGCGTACCTGCGGCGCAGGTCCCGGGCCACGGCGCGGGACACCCCGGGGTCGTCGTCGACCGTGAGCAGCACTGGCTTGGACAACGGCCATCTCCCTCGACTCGCCCTGATTTCCCGCAAGGAGCCTACGACGGGCCGTCACCGGTTCCGTCCGCCGACCCCGCGCCCCAGGTCGATCGGGCGATCGGACATCATCGGGGCATGGAGCTGCGCGTCGCACTGATCGGTTACGGCACCGGCGGGGCGATCTTCCACGCCCCGCTGATCTCCTCGGTCCCCGGGCTGCGGCTGGCCGCGGTCGTGACGGGGGACCCGGCGCGGCAGGACGCCGTGCGCGCCCGCCACCCCGAGGCGAAGGTGCTGGCCGGCACCGACCGGCTGTGGGAGGCCACCGGCGCGTACGACCTGGTGGTGGTCACGGCGCCGAACCGGCAGCACGTGCCGCTCGCCCGGACGGCGCTGACCTCCGGCCTGCCCGTGGTGCTCGACAAGCCGGTCGCGGCGACCGCGGCCGACGCCCGGTCCCTCGCCGCGCTGAGCGCCGTCCGCGGGCTGCCGGTGATCCCGTTCCACAACCGGCGCTGGGACGGCGACTTCCGCACCGTCCGGCGGCTGGCCGGCGACGGCTCGCTCGGCGGCGTGCTGCGCCTGGAGTCGCGGTTCGAGCGGTGGCGGCCCGAGGTCAGGCCCGGCTGGAAGGAGACCGCCGATCCGCGCGCCGCCGGCGGCGTCCTCTACGACCTCGGCCCCCATCTCATCGACCAGGCGATCACGCTGTTCGGCCGTCCCGAACGGGTGTACGCCGAGATCGACGCCCGCCGCCCCGGCGCCGCGGCGGCCGACGACGTGTTCGTCGCGCTCGCGCATCCCGGCGGGACCCGCTCCCACCTCTGGATGAGCGCGACCGCCTCCCACCCCGGCCCGAGGTTCCGGGTGCTCGGCGACGCCGCCGCCTACACCGTCCAGGGGATGGACGGCCAGGAGGAGGCGCTGCGCGCGGGCGGGACGCCCAAGGACCCCGGCTGGGGCATCGCGCGGCCCGAGTCGCACGGCCGTCTGGGCGTTCCGGGCGCCGAACGGCCCGAACCGACCGACCCGGGCGCCTACCAGGACTTCTACGCGGGCGTGGCGCGAACACTGCGCGGCGAGGCGGACCCCCCGGTGGACCTGGCCGACGCCATCACCGGTCTGGAGGTCATCGAGGCCGCCCTCCGGTCGGCCCGAACCCACGAGGTGACCACCCTCGCCCGCTGACCGACGGCCCGCAAGGCGGACCCGTCACATTGGACGCCCAGCCGACAGCCAGGCCGGGCCGGGCCGGGCGGCTCGGCCCGGCCCAGCCCAGCCCGGCCCGGCCCGGCCCGGCCTACGAGTGTTCGCCGGTCAGAGGACCGAGACGTGGACGTGGTCGAAGTGGTTCTGGGTGACGCTGCCGCGGTCCTCCATCGCCTTCCAGGCGCCGCTGCCGCGCATGTCGTAGATGCGCTGGCGCCAGATGACGTACTTGATGCCCAGGCGGGAGGCGTTGGCGATCACGTAGTTGGCGACGGCGTCACCGTGCGCCTTGGCGGATGCGCTGGGCATGTTGCCGCCGGTGCTCTCCATGAAGTCGCAGGCCGTGCCGGTGCCGTGGTCCTGCGGGTCGCCGGGACGGGAGCAGCCGATGGTGGGAAACGGGCCGAACTTGCCGTCGATGGCCAGCATCGCGGTCCGCATCCGGGGGGTCATGCTGGTGCCGACGAGGGGCGACTTGGCGCCGCTGACGTCGTCGGGCTTGCCGCCCCCGCCGCCCCCGCCGCCGGGGGCCGACGGCGCGGCCGGCGTCTCGGGCTTGTACTTGACCAGGAGCTTGCGGACCTTGGACCGCTGGCCCTCCAGGTCGTCGATCTCCTTGCGCACCGCCTCGAGCTTGGTCTTGGCGGACTCCCTCGACCGGGACGCCTCGGCGGTGAGGGCGCGCAGGCTGGTGACGCGCCGGTCGTTCTTGCCGGCCAGGTGCTCGACCATGGTCGCGGCGCGGATCGCGGCGGCCGGGTCGTCGGCGGTCACGATCGGGATCGTGTCGAGCCGGCCAGTCATGTAGGTGGACGCGGCGATGCGCCGGACGTCCGCGCGCGCCGTCTCGTACTCGCGGCCGACCCGTTCGGCGTCGGCGCCCGCGCGCTGCGCGGCGCGCTTGGCCTCCTCCAGGCTGATCAGCTCGCCGCGGTACTCCTTGGACAGCGCGTCCGCCCGCTTCTTCAGCTTGGCGTACTCCGCCTTGAGGTCCTTCTTGGGTTCCGCGGGCGCGCTCGCCGCGGTCGCGGCGCTCCCCGGGACGGACGGCAGCAGCGCCGCGACGCCGAGCACCAGGGCCAGCGCCGCACGGCGCTTGGGTACCGGACGCCGGGCGCGCGGGGGGCTGTCGTCGGGATAGAAGGCCGCCACAGATCTCTCCTCAATAACATCCTGAAGATTGGCGGCACGCTACCACAATCGGCCATTTAGCCTCACATACTCGGATAAACACACAGAGTCACCCAAGGGCTACCGAAACCGGGACAGGCGAGAAACGGGGCCGGGCCGCCGGTCGCGGCCCGGCCACGCCGGGAGGCCGCAGGCCCGTGCGCCATGGCTCTGCGGCCGTGCGTCAAAAACCGACCAGCTCCTCCCACCGCGGGACGCGGAGCCGCACCCGCAGGCGCAGACCCGCCTCGGCGGGCGTGCGGTTCCCTTTGCGGTTGTTGCACTTCCCACACGCGAGCACGGTGTTGTCCCAGGTGTCGGCGCCGCCGCGCGACTGCGGGAACACGTGGTCGATGGTGTGGCCGCGCTGCCCGCAGTAGCCGCAGCGGCCCTGGTCGCGCAGGTACACGCCGCGTTTGCTCCACGGCGGGCGCTTGCCGTGCCGCCACCGCATCGCGACGTACCTGACCAGCCTGAGCACCCGCGGCACAGGGAAGGGACCGATGGTGCGGCCCTCCTCCGCCTCCTCCACGACGGCCACCTGCCGCACCAGCATGCGGACCGCGTGCCGCAGATCCACCTTCTGCAACGGCTCGTAGGACGCGTTCAGGACGAGCACGTTCACCGGGTCACCTCCTAGCCCGAGTGCCGCTCCCCCGCCAAGATTCGAACTTGGACTTCCGCATTAACGGTGCGGCGTTCTGCCGTTGAACTACGAAGGAATGGTCCGGAAATTCTCCGGATTCCGGGCATTTCCCGGAAGCCCTCATCAGAGTGCCGATCTCCCCGAACGAGGGCAAGGCATTTTCTTCCCGGAACGGGGGTCGGCGAAGCCCCCGCCCTGGGAAGAGTACGTGACCGGACACCGGATCAGTTCGAGGGACCCGGCGCCGGGTCGGCGCGCGCCAGTGTGGGCAGCGCCGGCCCGGCCCACTCGTCCCACCAGTCCCGGCCGCCGTGCCCCGGCAGCGGAAGGGCCTCCAGCGCGACGGCACGTTCGGGGCGCTCGGGGTACTCGGGGCATTCGGCGACGCCCCGCGCGAGCCGGACCGGCACGCTCCCGCCCCCATCGGGCCGTGCGCCCCAGAAACGCAGAACGTCATCGCCGTCGAGGATGCGGCGCGCGAGGATCTCCCGCTCCCCCGCCCGCCGTCCCCCGCCGAGCCACTCTCGCTGCTCGGCGAACAGCCGGTACGAGAGCCCCCGGAGCAGATTGGCCGCGGTCAGCATGTGCCCGTACGGAACGCCGCGCACCACCAGTTCCGGTAATCCGAACCGATGCAGCCCCGCCGTCTCGGCCCGCACCCGTGTCAAGCCGGCGCCGTCCTCCGCCTCCCTCTCCCGTCCCGGCGCGTCGCCCGATGTGCTTCCCGCCTGCCGGATGGGCGGCGCGGGCGGGGACGGTCGGCCGGGACGGTTTTCGAGGGAGAGGAAGACGCCCACCTATTCCTGCCCGAGGACGAAGCGTTCGGGTTCGGCGGGGGACCCGCGGTCGCGGACGAGCACCTGGTTGGCGGCCAGGTCGACGGCCACGCCGCCGGTCGCGGCGGCGAGGGTGCGGGCGGCCAGCCGGGCCGCCTGGGCGTGTCGGGGCTGCGCGGCGGGGGCGGCGACCGAGGTCACGACGATGTGCCGGGTGGCGCCGAGCACGCGTTCCAGGCTGTCGGCCGGGCCGCCGAGCGCGTGCAGGCGGTCGCTCCACCGGGTGGGGGCGTCGTGGCCGCCGTCGACGGTGAGCAGGGGCGAGCCGAGCAGGTCGCGGGCGGTGTGGGCCGGGCCGGTGCGGCCGAGGACGTCGCGGAGGTACGCGGCGTCCGGCGTGGCGGGCTCGCCGGTGGCCACCAGGAATCGGGTGGTGACCGATGCGGGGACGTGCAGGGTGAGCCGTGCGCTCATGAGCGGCCTCCTCGGTTCCGCGGGCCTTCGGGGCCCGCGGAACCAGGCTCGCCCCCCGGACGGCCGCCGAACACTAGAACCGAGTTCTGTGGATAACTTCGCTCAGCCGGGCGGCCCGCGCACGACGGCCGGAACGCCCACCGGCCGCCCTGAAGGGACGGCGGCGGGGAGGATCAGGCGCCCGCCCCAGGAGTCCGGGCGAATCCCCTGGCCCGGGTCGCGGCCCCGTCGGAGCGCCGTTCGGCGATCGCCGCGGGACGTCCGCCCGGGACGGCCCGTCCCGCCTCCTGCGACGACCGAACACCGACGTCGTCGCGGTCGGACGTCATCGTCGTGCCGGATCCGACCTCCACCCCGGTCTCCGCGTCTTCGGGGTCGTCGCCCGAACGGAGCCACAGGCCGCCTGCCAGGGCCGCCGCGAGCAGGACGGCGGCGACCATCGCGGCGACCACCCACGGCCTCACCCCGCGCCTGCGCTGCGGGGGCACCGCCCACGTGGGCATCGTGGGCTGTGAGGGCGCCTCCGGCTCCCCCGCCTCCGGCACGTCGGTGACCTCGGGGATGTCGGGGACCTCGCCGGTGAGGCGCAGCAGCAGGTCGGCCGCCGAGGGCCGCCGGTCGGGGTCCTGGGCGAGGGCCCGCCGCACCAGTTCCTTGAGCGCGCCCTCGTCGAGCCCGGTGAGGTCGGGGGCGCCGTACGACTCGTCCGCGCCGAACGGCACCTGTCCGGACACCGCGAACAGGAGCGTGGCGCCCCAGGCGAAGACGTCGGGAGCGGGCCCGAGGTCGCCCGCGCGGGCCTGCTCGGGTGCCATGAACCCCGACACGCCGGAGTCGCCGCCGGTCAGGCTCGCGAGCCCGAAACCGATGACGCACGGCCCGTCCGGCCCGAGGACCACGTTCCCGGGACGCAGGTCGCCGTGCGCGACGCCCGCCCGGTGGATCGCCGCCAGCGCCCGCGCGGTGCCGACCGCCAGCCGCGCCAGCTCGGTGCCCCGCAGCGGGCCCTCCTCGCGGACCGCGCGCCGCAGCGACGGGCCAGGCACGTACTCGCTGACGATGTAGGGACGGTCGCCGGCGGGTTCGGCGTCCAGCACCCGTGCCGTGCAGAACCGCGCCACCCGCCGGGCGTCGCGGGCCCTCCGCTCGAACCGCTCCGCGGCGACCGCGTCCTCGGGTTCGGGCAGTACGCGCACGGCGACCTCGGCGCCTCCCGGGGAGATCCCGAGGAAGACCGGGCCCTCGCCCAGCCGTCCCCGGAGCCGGTAGGGGCCGAGGCGCGCGGGATCGTCACCGCGCAACGGTCGCATGGACGGCAGTTCCTCTCGTTCGTTATCGGATGTCAACGGGGGCGCGGCCCCGCGCCGGGCAGGTCGGCGGCGCCGGCCTGGAACTCCAGCGACTCGCGCTCGCGCCGGTAGCCGAGCTCGGCGTTCACCGCGAGCATGTGCTCGTTGTCGCCCGCGTTGTCGGTCTCGATCTCGCGGACCTCGGGGCGCTCCACCGCGAGCCACTCCAGCATCGCGGCCTTGACCCAGATGCCCAGCCTGCGCCCGCGGTGCTCGGGCACGACCGCGGTGTCGTACTGGGCGGCCCGGCCGGTGGCGCCGAGCGGCACCACGACTTCGGTGAACCCGGCGATCGAGCCCTGGTGCAGGGCCGCCACGGTGTACAGGTCGTCGCCGCGCTTGGCGACCACCTGGGCCATCTCGCGGACCCGGTGGGCGTCCCATGGCGCCCCCTCGTACTCGGCCAGGTCGGCCATGGCGTGCTTGGCGCGGGCGAGCGCCCCGGCGTGCTCGCCCGGCACCACGCCCCGCCACCGGACGAGCCCGTACCCCTGCGGGCCGGCGGCGACCAGCCCGGCCACCCGCCCGGCGGGCACGTCGTCGAGGCGGAGCAGCAGCCCGCGCAGCGTCAACACGCACTCGAACCCGTGCGACTCCAGGAACGGGACGGCCGGGGTCCCGGCCAGGACCTGCGCGATCACGCTGGACCGGCCGTCGGCGCGCAGCCCCTCGGCCGCCACCGCCAGCAGCCGGCCGCCGAGGCCGCGCCTGCGGTGCCCGGGCCGCACCTTGATGTCGATCTCGGCGGGACGGTCGGCGCCGGGCTCGCCGGGCAGCCGCAGCGTCGCCACCGCGACGATGCCGCCGTCGACGACCGCCCACAGCCGCTGCCGGGACGCCGGCTCGGCGCCCAGCAGCCGCGCCGCCGTCTGGTCCGGCTCGGGCGCGGGCTCCCCGGCGGGATCCGCGGCGTGCACGGCGGTGAGCACGGCGTGCCACTGCCGGATCTGCGCGTCCGTCGGATCATCGAGCGCGATGACGTCCATCCGACTTTTCTACAGGACGCGGGGCCGCGCCGAAGGCCACCCCGGGCAACCCGTGGCCGGGAAACCGGCGGCCTCCCGGTCAGCGGGAGAAGGCGTTCAGGATGCGCTCGGCGGCGAGCGCCGGAGGCAGCGTCCCGCCGGCCACCTCCGCCTCCAGCCCCGGGGCGAGGTCGCGCACCGCCGGATGCTCGCGCAGCTCGGTCAGCAGGCGGTCGCGGACCATCGCCCACGTCCACCCGACCTGCTGCCGGCGCCGCCGCGCCTCCAGCTCGCCCGACTCCCGGAGCCGGTCCTGGTGCTCGACCAGGTGCCGCCAGACGGTGTCGAGCCCGGTGTTCTCCAGGGCGCTGCACGTCAGCACGGGGGTGTCGTGGACGCGCTCGTCGCTCCGCAGCATCCGCAGCGCCCCGGCCAGCTCCCGGGCGGCCTTCCGGGCGTCCATCTCGTGCGGCCCGTCGGCCTTGTTGACCGCGATCACGTCGGCCAGCTCCAGGACGCCCTTCTTGATGCCCTGGAGCTGGTCGCCGGTCCGGGCGAGGGTGAGGAACAGGAACGAGTCGACCATCTCGGCGACGGTCGTCTCGGACTGCCCCACCCCCACCGTCTCGACCAGCACCACGTCGTACCCGGCGGCCTCCATGACCACCATCGCCTCGCGGGTGGCCTTGGCGACGCCGCCGAGCGTGCCCGCGGTGGGCGACGGCCGGATGAACGCGTCCGGGTCGACGGCCAGGCGCTGCATGCGCGTCTTGTCGCCCAGGATGCTGCCGCCGCTGCGCGTCGAGGACGGATCGACGGCCAGCACCGCCACCCGGTGCCCGGCCGCGGTGAGGTCGCTGCCGAGCGCGTCGACGAAGGTGGACTTGCCGACCCCGGGCACGCCGGTGATCCCGACCCGGCGGGCGCCGCCGGCGTGCGGGGTCAGCTCGACCAGCAGCCGCTGCGCCAGCTCCCGGTGGTCGGGCCGGGACGACTCCACCAGCGTGATCGCGCGCGCGATCCACGCGCGCGACCCGTCCAGGACCCCCTTGACGTAGTCGTCGAGTCCCTTGCTCACGCGGCGGAGTGGCCCAGGCCCCGGGCCAGGTCGTGGAGGAGGCCGAGGGCGGCGTCGGCCAGGACGGTGCCGGGCGGGAAGATCGCGGCGGCGCCGGCGGCGTGCAGCTCGTCGAAGTCCTGCGGCGGGATCACCCCGCCGACGACGATCATGATGTCGTCGCGGCCCAGCCCGGCCAGCTCGGCGCGGAGCGCCGGCACCAGGGTGAGGTGCCCGGCGGCGAGCGAGTTGACGCCGACCACGTGCACGTCGGCCTCGACGGCCTGCCGGGCGACCTCGCCGGGGGTCTGGAACAGCGGGCCGACGTCGACGTCGAAGCCGAGGTCGGCGAAGCCGGTGGCGATCACCTTCTGGCCCCGGTCGTGGCCGTCCTGGCCCATCTTGGCGACCAGGATGCGGGGCCGCCGCCCCTCGGCCGCCTCGAACGCGGCGGTCGCCGCGCGGGCCTTCTCGATCGCCGACATCCTGCCCGCCTCCTCCCGGTACACCCCGGAGATGGTACGGATCTGCGCGGCGTGCCGCCCGTACGACCGCTCCAGCGCGTCGGAGATCTCGCCGACGGTGGCCTTGGCCCTGGCCGCGGTGATGGCGAGCGCGAGCAGGTTCTGGTCGAGGCCGGGCGCGCGGGTCCCCTTCTCGGCGTCCTCGGCGGCCCGGGTGAGCGCGCCGAGGGCGGCGGCGGTCGCGTTCTCGTCGCGCTCCTCGCGGAGCCGGCGCAGCTTGTCGATCTGCTGGGCGCGGACCGAGGCGTTGTCCACCTTGAGGACGTCGATGTTCTCGGGGGCGTCCGGGCGGTACTTGTTGACGCCGATGACCGGCTGCCGGCCGGAGTCGATGCGCGCCTGCGTGCGGGCGGCGGCCTCCTCGATGCGCAGCTTGGGCAGCCCCTCGTCGATGGCCTTGGCCATCCCGCCGGCCTCCTCGACCTCGCCGATGTGCGCCCAGGCGCGGCGGGCCAGGTCGTAGGTGAGCCGCTCGACGTAGTTGCTGCCGCCCCACGGGTCGATCGCGCGGGTGGTGCCCGACTCCTGCTGGAGCAGCAGCTGGGTGTTCCGGGCGATGCGGGCCGAGAAATCGGTCGGCAGGGCGAGGGCCTCGTCCAGCGCGTTGGTGTGCAGCGACTGGGTGTGCCCCTGGGTCGCGGCCATGGCCTCGATGCAGGTGCGCGCCACGTTGTTGAAGACGTCCTGGGCGGTCAGCGACCAGCCGGAGGTCTGCGAGTGGGTGCGCAGCGACAGCGACTTGGCGTTCTGCGGGTCGAACTGCCTGACCAGCTTGGCCCACAGCAGCCGGGCGGCGCGGAGCTTGGCGACCTCCATGAAGAAGTTCATGCCGATCGCCCAGAAGAACGACAGCCGCGGCGCGAACGCGTCGATGTCGAGGCCCGCCTCGCGTCCGGCCCGGATGTACTCCACGCCGTCGGCGAGGGTGTAGGCCAGCTCCAGGTCGGCGGTGGCCCCGGCCTCCTGGATGTGGTACCCGGAGATCGAGATCGAGTTGTACTTGGGCATCCGCTGCGAGGTGAACGCGAAGATGTCGGAGATGATCCGCATCGACGGCGCCGGCGGGTAGATGTAGGTGTTGCGGACCATGAACTCCTTGAGGATGTCGTTCTGGATGGTCCCGGCGAGCCGCTCGGGCTCGACGCCCTGCTCCTGCGCGGCGGCGATGTAGAGCGCGAGGACGGGCAGCACCGCGCCGTTCATGGTCATCGACACGCTCATCCGGTCGAGCGGGATGCCGTCGAAGAGCTGCCGCATGTCGTAGATCGAGTCGATCGCCACGCCGGCCATCCCGACGTCGCCCGCCACGCGCGGGTGGTCGGAGTCGTAGCCGCGGTGGGTGGCCAGGTCGAACGCGACCGACAGGCCCTTCTGCCCGGCGGCGAGGTTGCGGCGGTAGAAGGCGTTGGACTCCTCGGCGGTGGAGAACCCGGCGTACTGCCGGATCGTCCACGGCTGGGTGGCGTACATGGCGGGGTAGGGGCCGCGCAGGTACGGGGCGATGCCCGGGTAGGTGCCGAGGAAGTCGAGCCCGGCCAGGTCGTCGCCGGTGTAGAGGGGGCGGACGCCGATGCCCTCGGGGGTGTCCCAGGTCAGCGCGTCGGGGTCCTTGCCGGTCGTCTCGGTGACGGCGGCGCGCCACCGCTTGGCGGCCTCGTCCGCGGGGGCCGCCGGTCCGAGGCCGATCTCGGAGAAGTCGGGGATCATCAGTTCACTCCCAGGTCGCCGAGGGTGGTCTCCAGCACCGCGATCGCGTCGCATCCGGCGAAGACGTGTCCGTCCACTCCATCGTAGGAACCCCTGCCCGCGAGCCACACCCGTGCGGCGCCCGCGTCCTTGAGGGTGCGGGCGGCGCTCGCGGCCCCCTCCTCGTAGATCCTGTCGCCGGAGCACAGGCAGGCGACGGCCGCGCCGGACGCCGCGAACTCCTCGGGCGGCCCGCCGACCGTCTCGATCCCGCCCGCCTGGAACAGGTTCGCGGCGAACGAGGCGCGCGCGGTGTGCGCGGCGATCGGGCCGAGGGTGGCGAGGAAGACCCTGGGGCGGGTCCCGGTGTCCGCCTCGTGCGCGTCCGAGCGGTCGCGGAGCGCCTCGAAGTCCTGCGCGTACCGGACGACGGGCAGGCCGCCGCCCGGGGCCCGCGGGGCGGGGTCGCGCTCGGGCAGCGTCTCGGCGAGGTTGGGGAACTCGCTGACGCCGGTCAGCGGCGCCTTGCGGCGGGCGATGTCGGTGCGGCGCCGCGCCCACGTCTCGGCGAGGCGCCCCCCGACGAGCCCGGAGCCGAGGGCCTCGGCCAGGCCGCCGGCGCCCTCGATCTCGGTGAACCAGTCCCAGGCGGCCTGCGCGAGGTCCTCGCTGAGGCGCTCGACGTACCAGGAGCCGCCGGCCGGGTCGACCACGCGGGCGAGGCTCGACTCCTCCAGCAGCAGCGTCTGGGTGTTGCGGGCGATCCGGCGGGCGGAGTCGTCCGGCAGCCCGAGCCGGGCGTCGAACGGCTGGACGGTGACCGCGTCGGCCCCGCCCACGCCGGCCGCGAAGGTCGCGACGGTGGTGCGCAGCATGTTCACCCAGGGGTCGCGGCGGGTCATCATCGCCGACGAGGTCACCGCGTGGATCCGCGCCTCGGCGCCCTCGGCGCCGCTCACGCCGGCGACCCGCGCCCACAGCCGCCGCGCCGCGCGGAGCTTGGCGATGGACAGGAACTGGTCGGCGTTCACCGCGAGCCGGAACTCGATCTGCGCGAACGCCTCCTCGACGGTCAGCCCGGCCCCGGTGAGCGCCCGCAGGTAGGCGACCCCGGCCGCGACCGCGCCGCCGAGCTCCTCGGCGTCGCCGCCGCCCGCGTCGTGGTGGACGGTGGCGTCGACGGTGACGGCGCGCAGTCCCGGGAACTCGCGGGCGCACCGGACGGCCAGCGCGGCGGCGGGCTCCAGCGGCACGGCCGTGCCCGTCCGGGCGGCCAGGCCGAGGGGGTCGGCGCCGAGGTTCCCGGCCGCCTCCGCGGCGTTCCCGCGCTCGGTGACCAGCGCGAGGAACGCCTCGGCGGCCTCGGCGGTCAGCGCGCCGGCGTCGAGCACGACGGGCGCGAGGTCGAGGTGGACGCCGCGCAGCGCCTCGGGCAGGGCCCGCACCGGCAGCCCGGCGTCGCCGAGCGCGAGCCACACCGAGGTGGCCCCGTTCTCCAGGTCGGCGAGGATCGCCTCGCGGGTCACCGCCGGGTCGGGGTGCGCGTGCCGCTGCCGGACGTCCCAGCCGGCCAGGCCCTCGCCGTCGGGCCGCACCTCGCGCACGTACGGCGCGAGGCCGGGCCGTCCCGGCGGGGCGTCCCCGGCGGTGGAGAGCGCCGGGATCGGGACGCCGTCGTACGACGCGCCGGCCAGCAGGCCCTCGACCTCCTCCAGAGGGGTGTCGTCGGTGGCCGCGCCGGATTTGCGCAGCACCCCCTTCACCATCTCCCGCCACCGGTCCCGCTCGGCCGGGGGGAAGGCGGCGGCCAATTCGAGTTCTTCAGGCGGCACCGTCATGTCCTGGATCGTAAGCGAGCGCGTACGGGACGCCCGGAACCGGGGTCCCCTGACCAGGCGGTCCATGGCCCGCGCGGGGTCTCCGGCAGGGCCGGCGGACGGTGGTTCACCTCCGTCTCGACGGGAAAGGGGAGCCCATGGACCTTGACCCGATTCCCGGTGACCTTTATCACATGCAGGACCTGCTCGGTGCCCGTGAGCAGGAGATCCTCGGCCGCGTGCGCGCGTTCCTGAAGGCCGAGATCGCCCCCATCGCCGACGACTGCTGGGCCCGGGCCGAGTTCCCCTTCGGCGTGATCGCCGGGTTCGGCGAGCTGGAGATCGCCGGGCTGGCCTACGACGAGTGCCCGGGAGAGACGCCGAGCAACCTGCTCACCGGATTCCTCGCGCTGGAGATGGCCCGCGCCGACCCCTCGATGTCGACGTTCTTCGGCGTGCACACCGGCCTGGCGATGGGCAGCGTGGCCCGCTGCGGGTCGGCGGAGCAGCGCGAGCGGTGGCTGCCCTCGATGGGCCGGATGGAGCGGATCGGCGCGTTCGCGCTCACCGAGCCCGCCGGCGGCTCGGACGTGGCGCTCGGCCTGCGCACCACCGCCCGCCGGGACGGCGACCACTGGGTGCTGAACGGCGCCAAGCGCTGGATCGGCAACGGCACGTTCGCCGACCTGATCGTGGTGTGGGCCCGGGACGAGGCCGACGACCGGGTCAAGGGGTTCGTGGTGGAGGCGGGCACGCCCGGCCTCAGCGCCACCCGGATCGAGCACAAGATCGCGCTGCGCACCGTCCAGAACGCCGACCTGGTCCTGGCGGACTGCCGCGTCCCGGAGGAGAACCGGCTCGCCCGCGCCGAAGGCTTCCGCGACACCGCGGCCATCCTGCGCCAGACCCGCGGCGGCGTCGCCTGGCAGGCCGTCGGGGTCATGCTGGCCGCCTACGAGATCGCCCGCGACTACGCGGTGGAGCGGGAGCAGTTCGGCCGCCCGATCGCCAGGTTCCAGCTCGTCCAGGACCTGCTGGTGAAGATGCTCGGCGACGCCACCGCCTCGCTCGGCATGGTGGTGCGCCTCGCGCAGCTCCAGGACGAGGGCCAGTACCGCGACGAGCACTCCGCGCTCGCCAAGGCGTACTGCACCACCCGGATGCGCGAGACGGTCGGCTGGGGCCGCGAGCTCATGGCGGGCAACGGGATCGTGCTGGACTACGGCATCGGCCGGTACGTCGCCGACGCCGAGGCCCTGTACTCCTACGAGGGCACCCGGGAGATCAACACCTTGATCGTCGGCCGCGCCGCGACCGGGATGGGGGCCTTCGTGTGATCCCCGGCGCCCGCGTCCGGCGTGCCCGCGCGCGGGCGCGCGCCGCGCCCGCGTCAAGAGGTACCCCGGAACGCCCCATGCGAAGGTCGATGCTAGGTTTCAGGCACAACGCCGGAACGAGGGTAAGAGGGAAGACGCATGTCGAGTGGCAGCCACGCGGGACGGCCGAAGTCGTGGGTCGCCGTGGTCGTGATCGCCGTCGGGTTCATCATCGGCGGCGTCGCGCTCTGCATCGGCCCGAGCTGGCCGATGTTCTGGGCGGGTGCGGGTGTCATCGTGCTCGGCGGCGTGGTCGCGTTCGCGGTCGACATCATGAGCGACGTCATCGTCGACGATCCGAGGCAGTGATGTTCAACCGGCCGCCCCTGGAAGAGCGCATCGCGCAGCGCCAGCGCGAGCGCGGCCCGCTCAAGCGCGGCACCACCTTCGAGCACGGCCCGGCCAAGGCGCTCTTCTTCTTCGGGTTCGGCGTGGTCGTGGTCACCCACCTGATCGCGCTCTCCATGTACTTCTTCGACTCCGGTCCCTGACCGTCATCAGATCAGACAGAGGTATGGCCGCGTGACGGACGACAACAAGAAGGCGGTCCTGGGCTTCTTCGAGGCGCTGAGCACCCGCCGGTTGAAGGACCTGCCCCAGTTCGTGGCGCACGATGTCGTCGACCACAACAAGATCATCCATGGTGAGGCCGACGAGCCGGGAGCCGCGTTCGACGGTCTGCGGCAGCAACTGGCCGCGTTCGACCCGCTCACCGTTCACGTGGACGAGCTGATCGGCGAGGGCGACCGGGTGGTCGCCCGGATCACCCAGCGCGGTGTGCACGGTGGCGCCCATCCGCGCATGCCGGAGCCGACCGGCCGGAGCTTCGAGAACGAGGCGATCTGGATCTTCACCCTCGCCGGGGGAAGGATCAGCGAGATGCGGGCGGTCAGTGACCGCCTCGGCCTCTTCCTCCAACTCGGCTGGCAGTGGCCGCAGGCGGACTGAGTGCCATCGGATCGCCCGGTCTCCCGACGGACCGTGCCCCCGGCGGTCCGAGACGTGGAGACCCCCGCCCGGACGCAGCCGGACAGTCCAGGAATGTACGTGTTCGGCTCTGGTCCCTGACCGGGCCCGGTAAACGCGGTTCTTGAAGATCTCCTGCCACGATGCCCGTCTTCGGGACTTCGGGCCCCGTCGGCGGTGCCCTGACCAGCGGCTCGGTGCCGTCCCCGGGTCCGCGGCCGGACTCGGCCGGTGCGAACCGGTCCTCCGCCGCGTAACGTCGTCATCGCGTGGCCGCCTCCGTCCCCGACCCGAGGTGGTGGGATGGCCCTCAGATTCGGCATCGAAGAAGAGTACTTCGTCATCGATCCCGGCTCCCGCGAGGTCGTCCCCCGCGCCACCGACGTGGTGCGGCGCGCGGCGGAGACGCTCGGGGAGCGCGCCTCGACCGAGCTTGTCACCTTCCTCGCCGAGGCCAAGACCCCGCCCTGCGACGACCTCGACAAGCTCCGCGAGCAGATCCGCGCGATGCGGGCGGCGATGGCGTCCGCGGCGGCGGCCGAGGGGGTGCGGCTCGCCGCGACCGGCACGCCGGTACTGGGCGACCTGGTCCCGGCGCCGATCTGCGCCGGCCCGCGTTACGCCGAGAGCCTGGCGACCTACCGGGCGCTGGACGACGAGCAGTGCATCTGCTCCTGCCACGTGCACGTCGAGATGCCCGACCGCGCCCGCGCCGTCCAGGTGAGCAACCATCTGCGGCCCTGGCTGCCGACCCTGCTCGCCCTCGCGGCCAACTCGCCCTACTGGGCGGGCCGCGACACCGGGCACGCCTGCTGGCGGGTGATGACGTGGGCGCGCTGGCCGGTCGCCGGCCCCCCGCCCTACTTCGAGTCGCTCGGCCACTACGAGGAGCTGGTGGGGACCCTGCTCGGCTGCGGGGCCCTGATGGACACCGGCACGATCTTCTGGGACGTGCGGCCGTCCGCGCGGCTGCCCACCATCGAGGTCCGGCTGGCCGACGTGGCGCTGACCACCGACGAGGCGGCGCTGTTCGCCTCGCTCATCAGGGCGCTGGTGCAGGTGTCCCTCACCGCCGTCGAGGCGGGCGAGACGGCGCCCAACCCGTCCCCGGAGCTGCTGCGGGCCGCCTACTGGCTCGCCGCCCGCAACGGACTGTCCGGCGACGGGATCGACACCTCCACCGGACGGCCGGTGCCGTTCCCCGCGCTCACCGCCGAACTGCTGGCGCACGTGCTGCCCGCGCTCCGGGACAGCGGCGACCTCGACCGCACCGCCGGGGGCGTGCGCGACCTGCTGGCGGGAGGGACGGGCGCCGACCGGCAGCGCGCCGTCTACCGCAGGCGGGGACGGCTGACCGACGTGGTCGACTCGGCCGTGCTCGCCGGGCTGCCCGCCCGCGGCTGATCCGGCACGTTGGCGGACACGTTGGCGGGCGCAGTGGCCGGCGCAGTGGCCGGCGGCCTCGGCAGGGCCGGGGACCGGGTCCGCCGCCGCCCGCCGGTCAGCCGGACGGCCGCGACGACCAGGGCGCAGCCCGCGATCTGCCACGGCGTCGGCCGCTCGCCGAGGAGGACGACGCCGAACAGGACGGCCAGGATCGGCTGGAGCAGCAGCAGCGTCCCGCCGGTCTCGGCCCGCACCCGGGAGAGCCCGGCGCCGATGAGCAGCCACCCGCAGACCTGGCCGCTCATCGCCAGCGCCGCCAGCCAGCCGAACGGCGCCCACCCGGGGGTGAGGTCCACGCCGTTCCACGGCACCCCGATGACTACCGAGACGGCGCCCGCCGTGAGGGTGGACATGAACACCGGGGAGAAGCGGCGGCCCCCGTCCCGCCCGGCCAAGCGCGTCAGGAACAGGTACCCGGCGTACATCACGCCCGCGCCCGCCCCGTACAGCAGGCCGCGGGCGGGGTCGGTCCCCCCGGCGCCGGCGCCGGCGAGGCCGCCGGCGAGCGCGACGCCGCCGAGCATGATCGGGACGGCGAGCACGAACCGCCTCGACGGACGCTCCCCGAACGCGGCCAGCGCCAGCAGCGGCAGGACGATCACCTGAACGTTCACCAGCACCGTCGCGATGCCCGCGCCCACGAGCGTGATGGACGCGCCCCACAGCACCAGGTCCGCGCCGAGCAGCAGGCCGGCGAGCAGGTCGGCCCCGTGCCGGCGGCCCCGCTCGGACCGTCGCCGCTCCCACAGGAACAGCGGCAGGAGCACCGGCAGCGCCAGCGCGCAGCGGAAGAGCGCCGCGGTTCCGGCGGAGACGCCGGAGAGGCTGACGAAGATCGCCGAAACCGATAGGCACGCCGCCCCGGCGACCAGGAGAATGCGAGGGTCGATCCGTTCCATGCGGTCCAGGCTGCCGGATCCCATTCATTAGAACAAGCGAATGTTCGTCAGTAGAACCAGGTAGCATCGCTACCGTGACCATGAATCTCGACCGGCTCCGGGCCCTGCACGCGGTCTCCGTGCACGGCTCGGTCGCAGGCGCGGCCGACGCCCTGCACGTGACCCCGTCCGGGGTGTCGCAGCAGCTCGCCAAGCTCGAACGCGAGACCGGGCACCGGCTGCTGGAGCCGCAGGGCCGCGGGGTGCGCCTCACCCGGGCCGGGCACGTGCTGGCCGAGCACGCCGCCCGCGTCCTCGAGCAGCTCTCGGCCGCCCGCGCCGACCTGGACGGGCTGCGGGAGGAGATCGTCGGCCCGGTCCGGCTCGGGGCGTTCATGACCGCCGCGCGGGCCGTGCTGCCGCCCGCGCTCACCGTGCTGCGCGACCGGTACCCGGGCCTGACCCCCACGCTGGACGGCGAGGCCGAATGCGTCCTGCCCGCCCTCGTCCGCGGCGATCTCGACGTCGCGGTGGTGGAGAGCTGGGACACCCTGCCCACGCCGATCCCCGGCGCGGTGTCGCACACGCTGCTGTTCTCCGATGTGATCGACCTGGCGCTGCCGGCCGGGCACCCCCTCGCCCGGCGCCGCGCGGCCGACCTCGGCGAGCTCGGCGGCACGGCCTGGGCGAGCTGGAGCGCGGGCACCCGGTGCGAGGAGCAGCTCGTCCAGACGCTGCGGGAGCACCACGTCGAGCCGGTCTTCGCGTGCCGCGTCGCCGACTACTCCACCCAGCTGGCGTTCGTCGCCGCCGGGCTGGCCGCCGCACTGCTCCCCCGGCTGGGCCGCGACCCGGTCCCGGCGGGGGTCCGCATCCTCGGCACCCGGCCGGTGGTGCGGCGCAAGGTGTACGCCGCGTGGCGCGCCGGCGCCGCGAGCCCGGCCGTCGGCGCCTGCGTCGAGGCGCTCAAGTCGGTCGCCGAGCGGATGACGGGCGAGGCGCACGCGGGCTGACCGCGGCGAAACGGGGAACACCCAACCTTGACGCTCCCTTCAAGATGGCGAGGGGCCCCGCCGGGAATGACGTCTAAGCCCGTCTCCGTCGACCGATGTGGGGAACGATGCGGTTTCCGATCCGCGCTCACCAGCTTCCGTCAAGGCTCATCGTGGGCGCCTTCATGCTGAACTCGGGGCTCTCGAAGCTCAAGGCGGGCGACGAGACCGCGGCCGGGGTCCACGGCATGGCCTCGGGCGCCTACCCGTTCATGCAGGACCAGGAGCCCGTGGCGTTCACCCGGCGGGTCGGCCGGGCGGAGGTCGCGCTCGGCGCGGCGCTGCTCATCCCGGCCGTGCCCTCGCTGGTGGCGGGCGCCGCGCTCACCGCCTTCGCCGGCGGCCTGACCGGGCTCTACCTGCGGCTCCCGGGCATGCGTGAGGAGGGCGGCCTGCGCCCCACCCCGCAGGGCATCCCGCTGGCCAAGGACTTCTGGCTGGTGGGCATCGGCGCCGGCCTGGTCATGGAGGAACTCGGCCGGCTCCGCCACTGCCATCACCACCGGGGCTGCCACCACCGCTAGACCGGGCCCGGCCCGCGAAGGACCGGGATTCCGAGGCCGTCGTCCTTCTCATTCCTCGGGATCGCCGCGGCCGGGCTGAGCCCTCGGCCGGAATCGAACCGGCGGCCTTCCCTTTACGAGAGGGATGCTCTGGCCGTCTGAGCTACGAAGGCGATAACCCTTGAAAGGGCCTTGCTGAGGAACCAGGATTCGAACCTGGATCGCCGCGGCCAGAACGCGGTGTGCTGCCGTTGCACCATTCCCCATCGGCTTGCGCTCCCTGAGTGAACCGCGAATCCGGACGGCGGGCAAAGGGTTTTCCGGCGGTGTTCAGCACCCGGCGCGCTTCCGGCGGCGGTGGGCCGCGACGCGCTCGCGGGACGCGCAGGCGGAGGAGCAGAACCGGCGCGCCGTCCCGGGGCCGGTGCCCAGGTAGAGCCGGGCGCAGCCGGTGGCCGCGCACTCGCCCCACGCCGGACGGCCCGTCTCGCTGATGATCTGCGCGAGCGCGAGGGCGCTGGAGGCGAGGAGCCAGTCGGCCCAGCCCGCGTCGTCGCCCCGGTCGACGTGCAGGTGCCAGGCGTGCCCGTCGTGGCGGGACAGCCGCGGGCGGGCCCCGGACTCGGCGAGGAGCGCGTTGAGGGCCATGGCGGCCCGGTCCGGGTCGGTCTCGGTGAGGACGCCGGTGAGGCGGACGAGCGCGGCGCGCAGGCTTCCGGCGTCCGCCTCGGTGAACGCCTCCCCGGCCACGTCGGCCAGGGTCTCCCCGTGCCGCAGGAGCAGCGCGGCCAGCGCGTCGCGGCCGAGGCCCGGGTCGGCGCGGACGGCGTTGGCCAGCTCGATCAGCCGGACGGCCGGGCGGAACCCCTGTTCGGTCATCGCCGTCCTCCTCTCCCGTGGTCGCCCGCACTACTGTAACGTCTTTTTCTCCTAAGACGTTACAGAAGGGAGGGCGCGTGCGCCCCGCCACCGGCCTGCGGCTGTACCTCGCCACCTCGTTCCCGGCCCGGCTGGCCGAGGAGGGCATGGCGGTCGCAGTGGTCCTGCTCGCCGTCGAGCGCACCGGGGACGCCGCGCAGGGCGCGTTCACGCTCACCGCGTGGATGGCGCCGCACGTGCTCGCCGCGCCCCTGACCGGCGGCCTCGCCGCCCGGGTGCGCAGGCCCCGCCTGTTCTACCTGTGCGCGCTCGGCGGGTTCGCCCTGGCGATCGCGGCGGTCGGGCTGCTCATGGGCCGGGCGCCCGCGGGCGTGACGCTCGCCGTCGCGCTGGCGGGCGGCACCTGCGGGCCGATCGTCTCGGGCGGGCTGTCCAGTCTGGTGCCCGTGCTGGCGCCCGGGGCGAAGGACCGCGACCGGGCGTACGCGCTGGACGCGGCGGGCTACAACGCCGCCTCGGTCGCCGGGCCCGCCGTCGTGAGCGTCGCGGCCGGCCTTCTGACGCCCGGTGCGGCCACCGGGCTGCTCGCGGGGGCCGCCGGGTGCGCGGCGCTGCTGAGCACCGCCCTGCCGCTGCGGCACACGCCCGTCCAGGACGGTGCCCGGCAGCCGCTGCGCGCCGACCTGCTGGCCGGGCTCGCCGCCGTATGGCGCGTCCGCGAGCTCCGGGCGATCACCGCCGCCACCTGTCTCGGGCACCTCGGCGTGGGCGCCCTGACCAGCACCGCGGTCCTCCTCGCGGCGGACCGCGGGCACCTCGGCGGCGGCGGCGTCCTGATGACGGCCTTCGCCGTCGGGGCGCTCGTCGGCGCCCTCGCGGTCGCCCGCCTGCCGCCGCTGCCCGCGCAGCGGATGGCCGGTCTCAGCCTGCTCGGCACCGGGGCGGCGCTCGGCGCGGCGGCGCTGGTGCCCTGGTTCGGCGCGGGCGTCGCCCTGTTCGCGGTGGCCGGGCTGGCCGACGGGCCGCTGCTCGCCGCCACCCTGCAGATCAGGGCGGGCCACGCGCCGGAGGGCGCGCGGACGCAGGTCTTCACCCTGGGCGCCGGGCTGAAGATCACCGCGGCGGCCTCCGGCGCGGCGCTGGCCGGGGCGGGCGCCGGGCTCGACCCCGCGCTCCTGCTGCTGGCCGTCGCCGCCGTGCAGCTCGCCGCGGCGGCGCTCTACGCCGCCGCCCGCGCGGAGCGCCGGACCGTCCGGGCGGCGCCGGGCCCTGCGGTACCGGCGCCGCCGGACCCCGCCCGGAAGGCGTCATGAGCCCGCACCGCCGTACCGCCGGCCCACCCGGAGGCCCGCCCGGCGGCGGCGCGACCGGCGGTCACAGGAAGTCGGCGACCTTGGCGGCGAACTCCTCCGGGGTGGCGACGTCGATGCCGAGCTTGTCGGCCTTGGCCTTCTTGGAGCCGGCCTTCTCGCCGGCCACCAGCAGCGCGGTGCGGGCCGACACCGAGGAGGACGCCTTGCCGCCCGCGCGCTCGATGAGCTCGTTGACCTGGTTGCGGGACAGGTCGGCGAGCGGGCCGGTCATGGTCCCAGTGACCACGATCGACAGGCCCGCCAGCGGGAGGGCCGCCGCGTCGCCGCCCGTGGTGCCGTCCGTCGTACCGCCCGTGGCGCCGGGCTCCGCGTCCGTGCCGCCGCCCGCTGGTGGTGCCGCGGGGCCGGTCGCGCCCGGCTCGGTCATGCCGACCCCGGCGGCGACCAG
Organism: Actinomadura xylanilytica; assembly: GCF_030283145.1. Classification (GTDB taxonomy): domain Bacteria; phylum Actinomycetota; class Actinomycetes; order Streptosporangiales; family Streptosporangiaceae; genus Spirillospora; species Spirillospora xylanilytica. The sequence continues at coordinate 6,950 of NZ_JASNWE010000005.1, read as the reverse complement.
CTTGTCGATCAGCGGGGCCAGCTCGGCGATCTCGGCGACCAGCACGGCGGCGCGCTCGGGGCCGACCCCGTCGACCTGCTGGAACGCCTCGTCGTCCGCGCCGCGGATGGCCTCCATCGTGGCGAAGTGCCGGGCGATGCGCCGCGACATCGACCGCCCGGTGCCGCGCACGCCGAGCGCGCAGAAGACCTTGTTGAGCGGCTTGGCCTTGGCCGCCTCGATCGCGGCCAGCAGGTTGTCGGTGCTGGTCTCCCCCATCCGCTCCAGGCCCAGCAGCCCCTCGCGGGTCAACGCGAACAGGTCGGCGAAGTCGGCGATCAGCCCGGCCACCACCATCTGGTCGATGCGGTTCTCGCCGAGCCCCTCGATGTCGAGCTGGTCGCGGCCGACGGCGTAGCGGACCGAGGCGATGGCGTGGCACGAGCGGCCCCGGACGCACCGCCACCGCTGCTGGGACGCGTCGATCGCGTCGCCGCAGCGCGGGCACACCTCGGGGATCGGGATCGGCGTCTCCGAGCCCGTCCGCAGGTGCGCCACCGGCGCCTCGACCCGCGGGATCACGTCGCCGGCCTTGTAGACCGTGACGTGGTCGCCGATCCGCAGGTCACGGCGGCCGATGTCGGCGGCGTTGTGCAGCGTCGCGTAGGTGATCACCGAGCCGTCCACCTCGACCGGCTCGAGCACCGCGCGCGGCGCGATGATCCCGGTGCGGCCGACGTTCCACTCCACCCCGACCAGCCGAGTGATCTTCTCGACCGCGGGCAGCTTGTAGGCGATCGCCCACCGGGGCGACCGCGAGGAGAACCCGGCCTCGGCCTGGTCGGCGGCGGCGTCGGCCTTGATCACGATGCCGTCGATGCCGAACTCCAGCTCGGCGCGGAGCGCGGCGATCTCCTCCACCCGCGCCTGGATCCCGGCGAGGTCGGCACGGGTGACCGCTGCGACCGGCGTGCCCGCGCTGGTGCTCGCGCCGAGCCCGGCGACCAGCTCCATGACCCGGCTGTGCGGCAGCTCCCGCAGCCGTCCCGCCAGCTCCGCGCCCGTACCCGTGCCCGCCTCGGCACCCGTGCCCGTGCCCATCTCGGCACCCGTGCCGCCGTCCGCGCCCGTGCCGGTGTCGTCCGGAAGGGGGAGGGCGCCGTAGGCGAAGAAGGTCATTTCGACCTGGTAGGCGCGGTCGCGGGCCCGCAGCGACCCGGCCGCCGCGCTGCGCGGGTTGGCGAACGCCGCGCCGCCCGCCCCGGTGCGCGCGGCGTTGGCCGCCTCGAACTGCTCGCGGGTCATCAGCACCTCGCCGCGCAGCTCGACGGTCACCGGCTCGGCGAGCCGCGCGGGCAGCCCGGCGATCATGCCCATCCCGTGCGAGACGTCCTCGCCCGCGACGCCGTCGCCCCGGGTCACCAGCTGGACCAGCGCGCCGTCGCGGTAGCGGGCCGAGATCGCCAGACCGTCCAGCTTGGGCTCCACGCTCCAGGCCCCCACCGGACGGCCGAGGCGGCGCTCCAGCCCGGCCGCCCACCCCGCCAGCCCCTCGGCGGAGAAGACGTTGTCGAGGCTCAGCATCGGGACGGTGTGCGGCACGTCGCCCACCACCGCGCCCCCGGCGACCTTGCCGGTCGGGCTGCCCGGCAGGACGTCGCCGGGGTGGGCCTGCTCGTAGGCGGCGATGCCCCGCACCAGCCGGTCGAACGCGTCGTCGTCGATCGGCGAGTCGCCCTCGCCGTAGTAGGCGGCGGACGCCGCGACGGCGGCCTCCACGGCGGCGGCGTACGCGGCCTGATCGCCGATCTCAGTGAGGGCAGGGGCTTCGCTCATGCCCTCATCCTGCACCGTCCCTCGGACATTTCCGGGGGGCCGGTCCGGCGCCGGAGCTTGACGTTGTCTCGGGGAGTTGGATATCACCAAGGGGTTACTTCCCAGTAGTTCCCTTGGGATGCAGGCCAGGGAGGCGACCTTGAGCGAACGGTCAGGATTCGGCGTCACGGAGGTTCCGGGCGTTCCGTGGGGGACGCTGCCGGCCGCCGTGGTCGACCCCCTGATCCCACACATCGACACCGTCGCCCGCGAGATGATCGAGTGGATCCAGCAGCGCATCCCTGAGTACGCGCGCCCGATCGACAGCAACTACGGGCGCAAGATGTGGCGGGCCGTGAGCCGCGCCGTGTCCGACTTCCTGGTGCTGCTCACCAGCCCAGACGCGTCATGGGGCCCGGTGCGCGAGATCTACGCCGAGATCGGCGCGTACGAGGCGCGCAAGGGCCGCAGCCTCCAGAGCCTCCAGACGGCGACGCGGCTGTGCGGCCAGGTCGCCGCCCGCCGCTTCACCAAGGACGCGACCCGGCTGAACTGGTCGCACGAGACGCTGGGCCGGCTCACCGAGTCGCTGTTCGCCTATCTGGAGGCGATCTCCGAGGCCGCCGCCGAGGGCTACGCGCGCGCGGGCGACCGGCCCGAGATCCAGCGCGAGCAGCTGCGCGCCCGGCTGCACGCCTTGCTGACCGGCGACGGGCTCGTCGACCGGGTGGAGCTCACCCGGCTGGCGCGGTCGGCCGGGTGGGACACGCCGAGCACGATCGCCGTGGTGGCCGTGCGGAGCCAGGGCGACGTCCCGCCGCCGCTGCTGCCCCCGACCGTGCTGGCCGACTGGCGCGGCCAGGCCCCGTCGCTCGTCGTCCCCGATCCGGACGGTCCCGGGCAGCGGCACCTGCTCGCCGGGCTCGGCGCCGTCCCGGCCGCGATCGGGCCGACCGTCGACCTGTCGCGCGGGCCCGTGTCGCTGCGCTGGGCCCGGCAGGCGCTGGAGCTGGCCGAGGCGGGGCGGATCCGCGCGACCGGCGTGGTGCGCTGCCTGGACCACCTGCCGACGCTGATCGCCTCGGCCGGTCTCGACCTGATCGAGTCGGCGCTGCCGCAGCGCCTGGCGCCCCTGATGGACCTCACGCCGAGCCAGCGGGAGCGGCTCGTCCCGACGCTGCTCGCCTACCTCCAGAACGGGCGCAACGCGGCGGCGGCGGCGCAGCACCTGAACGTCCACAAGCAGACCGTGCGCTACCGGCTGGCCGGTCTGGAAGAGCTGTTCACCCAGGATCTGAACGACCCCGACCGGCATCTGGAGATCCTGCTCCTACTGCACAGCTGGCAGCACCTGGTCGAGCGCTCGGACGGCTGAGCGGGCCGCCGCGCCATCTCTACTACTGGTGTAATAGTATCTCTCAACGCGCACCCCCCTGGGCGGTCACCGGCGGTGAGTCCCGATCACCGTGCACGCCTGCGACGAGGACTGGGACATGACTGATCGAGGTGCCGGGCCCGGCCCGCACACCGGCCCCCCGGAAGGCCGGGACGCCCCGGCGACCGAGCCGCGCGGCGGCATCCGGCGCACGCTCGACCTCGGCGACTGGCGGGCCCTGATGTGGTGGCCCGCGGACGCGGGCGGCGGGCCGGCGGAGATCACCATCGAGGCCAACCCCGGCGGCGACCCCGGCCGGATCAGCCGCGGCATCAACAGCACCGTGCTGCGGTCCGTCCCGCTCGCCCAGGCGACCGAGGAGGTGCGCCGGCTCCAGCGCTCGGCACAGGAGTCGGAGGAGGGCTTCTCCGACTCCAGGAAGGCCGTGGAGGAGCTGACCGCCTTCATCCGGGACGTACTGGGCAGCGACCCCCGGCCAGGCCGCAGAGGCCGTTCTGACCGGTTCTTCGCGACCGTCGCGGCCGTCCACTCCTGGTACGTCGACCTCCAGTACCCCAACCCGGTCCAGCAGATCGCGACCGCGTGCGGGTCGGGCTGGACCGCCACGGCGAACTGGGTCCGGACGGCGCGCGAGAAGGGGTTCCTCACCGAGGCCGACCGGGAGCATCCGCACGGCACCCTGACGGACGAGGCCAGGTCCCTCCTCGCGTCAGCGGGTGACCCGGGCCGCTGACCGGCCCCGGCCCCGGCACCCGCGGGCCCGCCGCGGTCAGTCCTCAGCGAGGACGATCACCCGGTCGTCGGCGGTGAGGCTGAGCGGGACGGCCTTGCCCGGGTTCAGCACCACCCCGTAGTCGGGCGGCTCGTGGAACCGGTCGCGCAGGCGGTAGCCGAGCGCGGTCTCGCCGCGCCGCGCCGCCGCCGCGATGACGGTGGCGAAGTTGGCCGTGGCGCCCGGACGCAGGTAGGCGGCGGCCGGCTTGAGGTAGATCTCCGAGCCCTCGGGGTCGAGCAGGTCGGCGAACACGTCGTACAGGTGCCGGTTCTCGCTGAGCTGGGTCAGCATCAGGCTGATCAGCTTGTCGCTGACCACGAAGTCGTCGGCCTTGGTGACCTGCGCGACCTCGCGGTTGGCGTCGTCGTTGATCTCGCTGACGATGGAGTAGGGGTCGCCGAGGCTCTCCTCCATGTCGCGCAGGTGCAGCAGCGTGACCAGGGTGCGGGCGTCGGCGTGCTGGGGGTCGTGCCCGGCCTGGCCGAGCACGATGACGTGCTGGTAGGAGCCGACGTCCAGGGCCTCGAGCCGGGTCCGGTCGGTGGGGTCGCACCGGGTGAAGTCGAGCTTGAGGTTGGCCAGCCCGCCAAGCGCCTCGCACGGGTCGGCGCACTGCGCGGCGACGGTCAGCGCCGAGCCGGGCTCGACGAACTCGTCCAGCAGCCGGACGATCTTCGGGGCCCGCTGGTTCCAGCCGAGCAGCAGGGTGCGGCCGGGCTCGGGCCGGGTCGGCTTCGCGCCGGTGATCGCCTCCTCCACGATCGGCGCGCGCCGGGACCCGGCCAGCTTGATGATCAGATCGTCCTCGGCCAGCAGGATCATCTCGTCGTCGGCGCGGATCACCGTGTCGCCGGGCGGGTTGACCGCGACCGTGCCGTCGGCGCGGCGCAGCCCGACCGGGATGCCGAGCTCGTAGGCGCTCAGCGACTCCCCGTAGGTGCGCCCGGTCAGCGCCGGCTCGGGGCGCATGTAGAACTCGTGGCCCTCGTAGTTGAGCAGGTCGGTGCAGACGGTGGACAGCCCGGCCTGGCGGTGCGACTGCACGATGAGCTGGATCGCAATGTCGTCGGCGTCGATCACGTGCGCGGCGGGGCCGCCGGCCAGCCGCGCGGCGCGCAGGTTGGCCGAGTCGTGCACGGCCGCGACCACGTGCGGACGGCGGCCCTCCCAGCGGCGGGCGCCGAGGGACAGCAGCACCTTGATCACGTGGTTGTCGGCGTCCTCGACCGGCGGTGAGAGCACCATCACCGAGCGGGCCGTGCCGGGGCTGACCAGCTCGAGGTCGGCGACCTTGAGCGGGTTGCCGCGACGGCACACCACCCGGGTGCGGCCGGTGTCGCCGACCCGGGACCTGATCACCTCCTCCATGTCGACCTTGTCGTGGTCGGCCAGGATCGCGACGCAGGACCGGCGCTCGCTCTGGTTGGCCTCCACCAGCTCGGCGATGACGGTGAACACCTGGTCGGACCAGCCGAGCACCACGGTGTGGTCGCGCTCGACGATCCGCGAGCGGCCCTTGCGCAGCTCGGCGATCTTCCCCTCGAGCCCGGTGGTGAGCACGCCGATCAGGGCGCTGACGATGAAGATCCCGCCGATCGTCGAGGTGAGCATCAGGCCGAGGAACGGCGCGGTGCCCTCGTCGCCGCCCATCGTCCCGGGGTCCAGGGTGCGCAGCAGGCTCCGCCAGACCACGCCGGGCCAGTGCCCGTTCTCGTCGGCGTCGTGCGGCGTGATCACCACCGCGAGCGTGGCCACCACCAGGATCAGCGCACCGGACGCGAGCGCCAGCCAGCCGATCAGCGCGGGCGTGCCCTTCGCCATGGTGTTGTCGAACCAGTAGCGGAGCCGTTCGCGTCTGCTGACCCGCGCCAAGCGGACCTCCCCCGGGTCGATCGGAATCGAATTATTACATGAGTAGTAATTCTTCCGGACGGGCTTCACCGAGATCGGCCGAGGCCGAGACGCACCGCCTCCTGCCGGAGGTGCTCGGACGGTGCGCGTCCGCGGGAGGGCTGAAGGTCTCGACGGAGAATTCGACCTCGCCGAGAGTCCTCGTCGACGTCTCCGGCTCGGTGATCGGCCTGGCGCTGCCCGGGGACGGCGCGTCCGCGGCGGCCAAGGGCGCCGCGGAGTCACTCACGCTGATCCTGGCCCGCGAGATGCGCGGCCGGGGCGTCACCGTGAACGCGGTCGCGCCCGGCCCGACCGCCACCCCGCCGTTCAGGACGGCGGGCGCTCCAACTGGGCGATGATCGGCGCGAGCAGCTCGTTCAGCTCCCCGACCAGGACGACCAGGGCCCGGTGCGCGGTCTCCTCCAGGGTGCCGTCGAGGCCGTCCGGGGCGGCCGGGAGCCGGCCGAGCGGCACCGGGGCGTCCATCTCCAGGGACGCCCGCAGGTGCGGAGCCTTGGCGAGGTCCTGCTCGGCCGGCTCGACGAACTGGCCGAAGACCTCGGGCCAGCCCTGCCAGCCCCGGTCGCGCCACCAGGTCCGGGACACGGTGAGCGGGGCCGGCGGCGGCGAGACCAGCCGCACCCGCGCGGTCAGCGAGCCGTCCCAGGTGTTGCGCACGCACGTCGCGGACAGGACCCGGCGGTGCCAGCGCACGTACCCGGGCGAGGTGAGCGGCGGCGTCGCCACCCGCCACGCGGCGCAGGCGAACTCGACCGGCGCGATGTCGCCCCACGCCGCGCCGAACTCGCCGACGTTGTCGCGCAGCCGCTCGGCGTAGCGGCCCGCGCCGCCGCGGGCGCGCTCCCGGTCGTACCGGTCGTCGGTCCAGAACGCGCGCTGCCCGTTCACCGTGCGGACCTCCCTCTGAGGCGGGCCGCCACCGGGTCAGGCAGAGGTGATCCCCGCCGCGGGCGGCGGGCTGTCGGGGACGCTGTCGGGCTTGGGAACACCCTTGAAGGTGAACTTGGCGTTCTCGCCCTCACCCTCGACACCCACGATCACGATCTGCCCGGACCGGACCTCGTTGTACAA
>NZ_JASNWE010000004.1:799703-1272172 GCF_030283145.1 Actinomadura xylanilytica | reverse complement strand
GGCCGTTGCCCAGGGTTGGCCCGAGGACTCCGACACCCTGTCCCTCCTCCGCGACCGTGTCGCCAACGACGAGGACGGGCCCGTCCGGCAGGCAGCGGTGGAGGCCGTTGCCCGGGGTTGGCCTGAGGACTCCGACACCCTGTCCCTCCTCCGCGACCGTGTCGCCAACGACGAGGACGGGCCCGTCCGGCAGGCAGCGGTGCAGGCCGTTGCCCAGGGTTGGCCCGAGGACTCCGACACCCTGTCCCTCCTCCGCGACCGTGTCGCCAACGACGAGAACTGGGCAGTTCGGCGGGCAGCGGTGCAGGCCGTTGCCCAGGGTTGGCCCGAGGACTCCGACACCCTGTCCCTCCTCCGCGACCGTGCCGTCAACGACGAGGACGGGCCCGTTCGGCGGGCAGCGGTGCAGGCCGTTGCCCAGGGTTGGCCCGAGGACTCCGACACCCTGTCCCTCCTCCGCGACCGTGTCGCCAACGACGAGAACGAGGACGTTCGGCGGGCAGCGGTGCAGGCCGTTGCCCAGGGTTGGCCCAACGACCACGGCCTAACGTAAACGCGACCAAGAGATGTGTACAACAGTAAGTACAGCAACACCCTTTACAGACGCCTATGCGATCTTCCAACAACACACGTTGCGACATGGGTCAGGCGGCAAAAGGACCGGGAGCGGTGACAGTTCAGGACATAGAGATGCGGGTGGTCGACTTAGAGGGTATAGCGAGCCTGAAGCGGGGACCTCGCGGCTCCCAGCCTCCCGCGGGGAAGAGGGAACTCCCGCGCGAAGCTGTCTGCCACAGCGTCTCGCTGTTCGCGCGGCCGTACCCTGCGGGATGGGTGTAGGTGCTAACAGCGGGGTCGGATGACCTTGGATGGGTGTGGACGTTCGGGAGGGGCCGGCGCTGGTCAGCAGGGGCGTGGGCCAGTGGATGCCCTAAGCCCTGCCAGGGGCGTGGGTTGAATACGGGTTGAAGTGCGAACGGTTCGCGATGAACTTGCAGGTCAGGAGAGTTCGGCGGTGGGACTGTAAATCCGTCGGCTTAGCCTTCCCAGGTTCGAATCCTGGACCCGCCACACCAGCAGAAACAGCCCCTGACCAGGCAGAACCCGGTCAGGGGCTGTTCTCGTTCTTTGACCTTGGTTCCCCGTGACTCCCCGTGGTTTACCCCCCTTCCGGGCACGCTCGGGGCACGCCTGGGGCACGCGATGGGGGAGGGTTGACTCCGGTCTGGATCATGGGGTGACCTTGCCTTGTGACGTTCCAAGACCAGTCCCGGCCGCCTCGCCGCTCGTCGTTGCCCGCCGCTCTGCTCGATCTGCGGTTTGAACAGCATGTGACACCGATCCTCGTGAAGTGGATCTATGCGGGAGTCCTGGCCGTGGTCGGCTTCGGCGTGCTGTTCGGCCTGCTTTGGGTGTGGTCCCTGGCGGTGTGGATCGGGTGGGCGATGTGGCTTGCCGCTCCGATCGTGCTGGGCCTGGGCCTGATAGCTCTTCTAACGGCCCGCGTCGCATGCGAGAGAGTGATGGTGCGGTATCGCTCTCTCCCGGCGCCTGCGTTGTATCCAGTGACCGCGCCGGTTCCTGTAAAGGAGCAAGCGGCGCCTGGTCCGCAATATCTCGGACGCCCTGAGTGAGGGCCGAAGTGCTCATTTGCGCGAACGGCGAGAAGGTGTGACAGACCGTTTCGCGCAAATGAGTGCTTCGGGTCGCGGGGGTCCCGGGGGCGGCGTAGCCCCCGGGTTCAGGCTCGATCAGCCGTTGTGGTTGGCCCGCGTCTGGCTAGGAGGCACTTCTAGGAGCTTTGGGCTCCTGCTCGTGGAGGCGGCCGGGCGACACGGCGCGGCGGGACCGGACGGAACAGGCCGCACGCCCGGCGCGCCGGGGCGGGCGGCCGTCGGCGACCGCGAAGCGGGCGCCCTTGAAGACGTAGAGAAAGTTCTCATCCGGTCCGCTCTTGCCTGGTTGTCAGCCCTTCATGTTGAGCAGAGCGCGCATGGTCTCAGCGGGGGTTACGCAGCGAAAGCCCGTGTCGTCGTCAAGCATGCCGGCGGCTGCGTCGTTGAACGTTGACGGCGTGCAGCGCAGGAAGGGGCTGGTGAACGCGCTTCCCTTCAGCTCGTAACGGCCGGGCTCGGACTCGGTAGCGCACCAATCCCAGGTGTTGCCGCACATGTCGTATACGCCGTACGGGCTCACACCGCTTGCGTAGCAATCAACCGGGGTGGTGCTACGTTTCCCCCCTTCCCGGGAGTTGCACTTGGCGGGGGTGCGCTGGCTTCCCCACGGGTAGATGTCGCCTCGCGTCCCTCGGGCTGCCTTCTCCCATTGCTGATTGGTCGGCAAGCCTTTGGCGGACCATTGCGCGTAGGCGCTTGCGTCGTGCCATGTGACGAATACCACGGGGTGGTCGGTGGTGGCTTGGGGAAGCTCGCCGTTCTCCCAGTGCTGAGGCGGCTTGTGGTCGGTGGCCTTGACGAAGCGGGCGTAGTCCGCGTTCGTGGTCGGGAAGACGTCGATGTAGAACGCCGGTAGGTAGACCGGTTCGTTCTGCTGACCTGCAAAGTAGACCCCGGCGGGAACCAGGGTCATCAGCTTGCCGTCAATGGGGTGCCGGACCTGGTCCTCGTCGCCCACGGGGATGGACGGCTTGGCCTCGGGGTCTGCTGGCTGCTCGTTGGACACGGCCGGATCTTGCGTGGCGGTGGCCGGTGCCGTCAAGCCGACCATCTCGGCGAAGCGGGTTTGAACCTCGACTGGCGATGCGGCGAGGACGGTGTCTAGGGCCTGCTGATTGACTGGGCGCGGAATCATATTTTCCTTGCCCTTCTCCCACTTTGCAATCAGTCGTTCACTGACGCCGACTTCTGCCGCGAAATCGACCTGGCTAACTCGCTTGGCCTCGCGAAGTGCTCGGGCTTCCAAACCGGACCAGCGTTGAACAGTCGGGGACATTTCTTGTTCTCCGTGGCAGGCGGGCGGTCAGAGCGACTCAGCGGGGATTTCTTCGTACTCCTTGCGGAGCGTCTCAAAGACAGGATGTTCCCTCGGGTACTCAATGTCGTTGATGGCGGTGATAGCGCGCACGCCAATCGCGGTGTTCGTTGCAAACGCTACCTCCATGCGTGGGAGGTCAGAGACGTTCACAGGAGCAAGGGAGGTCTTTTCGTGTACCTGCTGGAGGAGGCGCATCGTTACGCCTGGGAGAACCTCGGCGTTCGGCCAGACGACTTGTTCGCCGTCAAAGAACCCGATGTTCCAGGTGGCGCCTTCGGAGACGAACGCGTCGGGATCGGTGAAGACGCAATCGTCGAATCCGTCGAGTTGGGCGTTCCGCCTGTGCCAGAGGGCACCGAACAGACCGACGTGCTTGGTTCTGGGTAGATCGCGCGTGTAGGCCGCTGTCTGGACATGCAGCGGGGACAAGGGCCACGCACCGGCTGGCCGCGTGGTAACGAGAACTCCCGGTTCAGCGGCGGAGCTGGGGTGGCCTAGTTCCAGCTCCGGATCGAACACGGTCACCCTGACGACGAATGCGCCCGGCTGATCTGCTGTCGCCTGCCGGATGTACTCGCGGACCTGTTGGCGGTCGAGGGTCGCGCTAAAGAGGGTTCGGCAGTCCTGTACCAGGCGCTCTAGGTGGTGAGAAAGGCCGCGAATGCGCTGGTCCTCCATGCGCATGGACGTGAAGTGTCCGTAGTTGACCAGAGCCAGGGCCTTGAGGTCGTCGGGGCTTGCTGGTGCGCCGTTGAGTTCCGCCATGGACTCAGTGTTGCAGCAGGGGTGTGCTGATCACAGGCCGGAGTGCAGTGGAAGTTCAGTGCTGAGGCAGTGGCAGGACATGGTATCGGCCGTGATCAGCCAGCACCCTTGGTTGGTATGAGCAGTCGTGGGCGTTCGGATCACAAGGTCGTGCAGCTTCACATGCCGCGTGGGCGTAGCGGTGCCGCAAAGAGGCCGATCCGGCTGACCGAGGAAGAGCGGCAGATCCTCTTGAGCGAGCTTGCCGAAGTTACGGCGGCACTCAACGAGATTCAGGCGCGAACGATGGAGATCGCCGCCCGCGTGATCGAGCCAGCGGTCAGGCATGACCGTCCGGCGTAACAAGCTGCGGGACCGGTGATGTGGTGAGGGTGGCCGCTGAGCGGCTGGTGGGTCTGCTGGCGCCGCTGGGGGGGGCGGCCATGGAAGCCCGTCACCGGTCCCGCTTCCAACACTGGAGGTGTGGTGATGAGGAACGCGATGGACGCTGAGTCCTTTGGGGACGGTGCGGGGTGGGAGGGTGCGGCGGGTTCGGCGGTGCACCCTGGTGACGCGCGAGTCGGTGATCAGCGGTTCAACGCGGCCATGGGCCCGTGTCGGCTGCATCTTGCGGCGTTGGATGCTCAGATCGTGTCGGGTTCTGGCGTGGGGGAGTTGGCGTGTGGGGTGGTGAGTCGGGGCGACGGGCCGCCGGTGCTGAACGTGATTGTCGTGGGTGATCCGGAACGTTCGGTCGAAGTGACGTGCGCGCGGGTCAGCGGCGTGTGGTGGTTCGTGCTGGCTGACACCGGTGAGGGTGTCGCGCGGGTAGATGAGGTTGCGGACGTTCCGGGGGTGCTGGTGCGGATTCTGGGTCGGGGGTGAGTCGTGGGCGCGCATCTTCCCCCGTGCCGGGCGGTCCCCTGCCGCTTGGTCTGATGCGCGCCCACCTGAGGCACCGTGCGGCCGTCTCCTGTCTGGTGGTGTGACTCCAGACGAGGGGCCGTCCGGCTGTACGGGGGGTGTGGAGGGGGATGGGGAAGCCGTGGGAGAAAGGGCCGCGGCTTCCCCTTCTCCGGTGACAGGGTGGGGGCCTGCTGATGCCGAAGGCACCCCTTAGGGGCGACCGCAGGGAGTCAGCCGGCCACCGTGGGCACCTTCCACTCAAAGCGTCATCCCACCTAGAAGCCGCTGCCCGGCCGCACGGTGGGAACATCAGGGCATGAACGGTCGACTGGCATCGCGACGATTCACAGGCCACGTGTCCGTTCGTCCATCTCGTCCAGTCGCGCGTTCTGCCGCTGAAGATGAATCTTGATCTCTTGTAGTTGAGACCACAAGAACTCGAACTCCTCGCTCGGCTCGCGGGCCCCCTCGCCTTGCTCGCCTTCGGTGCCTTCTCCCTGCTCCGGCTTCCTCGTCACGATGCTGGGGCTTCCCTGCCTGCTCATGATGAGGCTCTCCTCCCGCAGGACGGCTAGCCCACGTTCGACCGTTGCCCCTGCTGCGCCGAACCGCTCCCGCAACTTGGCGATGGACGGTAGCGCCTCCCCCACCTCATACCGCCCTGCGGCGATGTCTCTGCGCAACTCGTCGGCGATGCGCACGTATACCTTGCGGCGGTCTGGTGAGCCCTGTTTTCCCATGTCAGCAGGATAACCGGCCGACGTAGGTTCGTGCGTTCCTAGGAAACTTCCGGCCATCCGCTTGACTTTCCTACTTTCCTAGGTAACCTATGAAAGTAGGAAGCATCGAACAGCCTGGAGGTACCTCGTGCGAAGCATCCCGGTAGACACCTCGAACCTGACGTTCGTGTGCGTGTCGGCGCCGCGTCCGAAGCTGGTGAGTCAGGAGACGGGGGAGGTGAAGGTCGACCGGGACGGCAACACCGTGTTCACGGTGGGCCTGTCGGCCGCTGACGAGATGGGGCGCGTGGAGTTGCTGAACGTGTCGCTCCCGGGTGACCAGTCGGTGACCATCGGCCAGATCGTGAGGCCGGTCGGCCTGGTGGCCTTCCCGTGGGAGCAGACGCGCAACGGTGAGAAGCGGTGGGGGATCGCCTACCGCGCAAAAGCCGTGACCCTCGTCGCGCCGTCCGCTGCTGCGGCCTGAGGGCGTCGGTCATGACTGACGCGCTGGTGGTGCTCGGGGTCCTGGCCGCTGTGGCGGCCGGGCTCTGGGCCTGGCGTCGGTGGCATCCGGTGTCGTTCTGGTACGGGTTCGGGTTCCCGTCTCGTGCGGTGCTGGTGTATCTGACGTGGAAGAACGTGGCTTCGGGTTGCAAGCTGACGCGTAGCCGTCGGCATTGGCGTCTGACGTTGGATGCCGTGCCGGTGGTCGGGGCTGCTGCCCGGGACGCGGCAATGGTTGAGCAGAAGCGGCGGGTGCGGCGGGTCGATGTCGAGCACACGCCTCGTCTGGGGCTGCTGCGTCCGACCCGGCTGGGCTGGCGGGTGCGGCTCCGTCTTCAGGACGGGCAGGTTCCGGAGGATTTCGCGAAGGCTGCTGAGGGGATCGCGCACGCCTGGCGGGTGCACTCGGTGCGGGTGGTGGAGGTCAAGCCGGGCAGGCTCACGCTGTGGGCCACTATGCGGGACCCGCTGACTGAGATCGACGTGTCCACGGAGACCGGTGAACTCCTCAAGGTCCGGCCGGGGAAGTTGGAGAACGGTTCGGACTGGGTGATCGACTTCCGGACGGTTCCGCACTGGCTGAACGCCGGGGCGACGCAGTCGGGCAAGTCCAACTTGGCGAACGCGGTCATTACGGGGCTCGCGTCGCAACGGGTCGCCCTGGTGGGCTTCGACTTGAAGGGCGGCGTGGAGTTCACGCCTTACACCCCTCGGCTGTCGGCCTTGGCCACCAACCGCAAAGAGTCCGTGGACCTGCTGGATGACCTGGTGGGGGAGATCGAACACCGGATGGCGGTGTGCCGCGAACACGGCGCGCGCAACATCTGGAAGCTTCCCGAATCGGTCCGGCCGATCCCCATCGTCACCCTGGTCGACGAGGTCGCCGAACTGTTCCTCATGGCGGACAAGCGCGAGAAGGACGAGGTGTCGAAGACGGCGGTGTCGTTGCTGCGGGTGGCTCAGCTTGGGCGGGCGTTCGGGGTTCACCTGATGGTGTGTGGTCAGCGCATCGGCGCGGACCTTGGGCCTGGGGTATCCGCGCTGCGGGCGCAACTGTCGGGGCGGGTCTGCCACCGGGTGAACGATCCGGGAACGGCGAACATGACGCTGGGCGACATGGATCCGGCGGCGCTGAGCGCGGCCCAGGGCATCGCGGCCGAGACCCCTGGGGTGTGCGTGATCACCGGGCAAGACGGCTCCTGGCACCGTGCCCGTTCGGTCTACGTCTCCGAAGAGACCGCCGAACAGGCCGCCCTCGACCATGCACACCTCGCGCCGGATTGGTCGGCCCTGCTCGGCTGGGTCCCGGTTGCGGCCGATGACCCGATGCCTGACGCGGCTTAGCCGACCCGGCCTCTCCCTCTTCTCTTGCGGCTCGGTGTGAGCCCTGATCACGCCACGTCCCTACCCGTCCCATGCCTGAACTCGTCCTGGTGGAGGTTCTCCCGTGGTCCGCGTGATCGCCCTTCGTCCCCGTCCCCGTTCTGTTCCGTCCGGTCGTCCTGGCGGTCGTCCCGTCCCGTCCTCGGTCGTCCCGCCGTTCGTCCCGCCGGTTCGGGTCGAGTGGGACGGTCCCCGGGGCCTGCACGTCGCCCAGTGCGGGCGCTGCACGGACTCGTTCACCTCGTCCCGTCCGGCGGAGATCGACGAGTGGGCGGACACGCACCGGTGTGACGTGGAGCTGGCCGCGCTGCTGGACCTGGTCGCCTCCGGGCGGGCGGCGTGATGCGGCGGCTCCTGGGGGTGGTCGGGGACTCGGCGCCGGTCGTGGTCCTGGCCCTCATCGCCGCTGCGGGGTCGTTCACCCACATCCGCGACACCGCTACCGAGCACGGTCAACGCGGGTGGATGGCCTGGGCCATCGCGGTGTGCATCGATCTCACGTGTGTGATGGCGGCGGGGGAGCGTCAGCGTGACAAGCGCACCTGCCGCGACACGGGCCGGTTGACCTGGCCCACGCTCGTCCTGGTCGGCGGGATCCTGCTCTCGCTCGCGGCGAACCTGGCACAGGCCGACGCGAGTATCTGGGGCTGGATCACGGCGGGCACTCCTGCCGGAGCGTTCCTGGTCGCGGTCTCCATGCTCGAACGCAGGACCGCCGGACCTCGATCGGCCGTCTCGGACCCGGCTGCCCCGGCCCCGGCCTCGGCACCTGATTCGGGACAGCCGTCTTCGTCCCAGTCCCCATCCCAGTCCTCGTCCTCGTCGCCGTCCTCGTCCTCGCCGTGGGTGGTCTGGGAACAGGACCGTCCTGAGGTGACGGTGCCCGTCCTGCCCGTCCCGGACGAGCAGCCGGACGAGCGGCAGGACGAGCGAGCGAACGAGCAGATCGAGATCGCCGTTCCGCTGGTCGAGGAATCTGCGGGAGACATGCCGGGGCCGGCGTCGCCGCTGGTGGCGTTCGCCCGGCGGGTGGCCGATGACCACCACACCAAGTACGGGCGCCCGATCACCCGGGACGCGTTGCGGTCCCGGCTGGGCGTGTCCAACCAGCTCGCGTCGGACCTGCTTCACCAGGTCCGGACAACCGATCCCGCACCCGCACCCGAACACGTATCCGCCTGACCGGAAGGAACACACCATGACCGGCTACTCCCCTCGGTGCCCCAAGCGGCGCCCGATCGACCCCCGGGACCTGTGGAACCGCCTGGACGCGATTGCCGGGCTGCGCGCCCTGGCCGATCTGCTGGAAGCGCGCCCCACCATCCCGGTCCGTGACTTCGACTGGGAATACAGGGTCTTCTCCACCCGGCGCGCCGACGACGCGACCAGCCGCGCCGCCATCGCCCACCTGGGCGCGCTGCTCGGTGAGACCCCCGTCGACGAGACGGCCAACGGCGGCCACGTGATCGTCACGCGGACCTTCGGGCCGATCAGCTACGAGGGCGTCTACGTCCCCGCGCAGAAACCCGACGGCCCTGCGCCCGTGTCTGAGGGCGAGTGTGACCCGCTGCCCCCGGTCGCCCGGTTCTGGACCTGTGTCACCTGCGGGGGCGGCGGCGTCGCCTCCGACGGCTCCACCTGCCCAGACTGCGAAGGCTTCGGTCACTGAGAACGGAGACACACTCCATGTTCCTGCGCCGCTGCGCCTTCATCGCCTTCTGGATCGTCCTGGCCCTCTTCGTCCTCCGCCAACCCGAAACCGCCGCCATGACCGTCCGCGCCATCGCCGGATTCCTCGCACTCCTCGCCGACGGCCTCTCACGGTTCGTCTCGGCCTTCTGACGACGCCCCCGGCGTGGCTCCACAAGCCGCCAAGCAAGAGCGCCACGCCGGGGGCCGTCTCTCCACCCTCGAACCGGATAGGAGACACGCCAATCTTGCCTGATGCTGCGTCTTACGTCACTGCGGTAGCCGCGCGGGACATGGCGGCCAAGTTCAACCGGTCGGACTTCTCCCGGTGGGCTGCCCGTGCGCGTGCGACTGGTGGATGTGCCCAACCGATCCACCTTCGGGGCACGGTCGAATACCGCGACCCGATGACCGGCGCATTGCTGCACCGATACTCGACCTCGCGTGAACCGAACGGAAACCTTCGGGTGGCGTGCAAGACCCGTCGGGCCTCACGCTGCCCGGCCTGCGCTGAGATCTACCGCGCAGACACTTACCAGCTCGTCAGAGCGGGCCTGGTGGGTGGGAAGGGAGTGGCTAAGACGGTGGCTGAGCACCCGGCCGCGTTCGTCACGCTTACGGCGCCGTCCTTCGGCCCCGTGCACTCACGGCGGGAAATGGCGGGAGGGGAGATCGCTCCGTGCCGCCCTCGACGTAATTCCGCTCCGTGTCCGCACGGGCGGCGGGTCTCGTGTACCGCGCGCCATGCGGTCGATGATCACCGGCTTGGGCAACCCATCTGCCCGGAATGCTTCGACTACGCCGGGGCCGTGCTGTGGAACGCACACGCTCCGGAACTGTGGCGACGTTTCGCTCTGGCGTTTCGGCGTTACGCGGCTAAGGCTGCGGGGCTTCGGGTTGGAGACTTGCGGGAGGTTCTTACGGTCTCCTTCGCTAAAGTCGCCGAATATCAGCGGCGGGGCTTGGTGCACTTCCACGCTGTAATCCGGCTAGATGGAGCTGGCGGCCCGGACGCATCCCCGCCTGCCTGGGCGACTCATGAACTGCTCGCGGCTGCGGTTGATCACGCGGCGGGTGCGGTCAAGGTTCGAACTGTGGCGGCGAGTGGCGTTCCGGCTAAGACCCACGCGTGGGGCTCTCAGATCGATGTACGCGCGATTTCAAGCTCAGGTGAACTCACTGATAATGCGGTGGCTGGCTACATCGCCAAATACGCTACCAAAGCCGCTGAGTGTGTTGGGACCCTGGATCGTCGCGTTCGGCCAACTGACGACGTGGCCGAACTTCCCGTTAGCGCTCACGCTCGGCGTCTGATCGCTGAGTGCATTCGTCTAAGTGGAATATCGGAGTTCGCCACGCTGAGACTAGCTGAGTGGGCGCACATGCTCGGGTTTCGGGGTCATTTCTCAACTAAATCCCGGCGCTACTCGACCACCCTCGGCGCCCTCCGTGAAGCGCGAATGATGCACAACGAACGAGAACACCCGGCCACCACGGGACGTCTCCCCTTCGAGGATGACGAAATCCTCGTAATCGCACATTGGCGGTATGTCGGCCAAGGTTTGACCCCCGGTGAGATGCTGCTAACTGCGGCGCTCACTGGAAAGCCGCTTCCCGCCATACGGGGAATTCCCTAATGCCTGGCTTGATATCGAGTGTCGAACCGGCTCGCATTGGGAGGCTCTCTTGTCCAAGTATCTGACGTGCGCCGAAGCTGCCGACGTCCTGAACACCCCGGAACGTTTTGTGCGCAGACTTATTGATGAAAGAAGGATCGAGTTTCACCACTTCGGTAGGCATGTACGTATTTCTTCGACGGTGCTTGCTGAGTACATCGAAGCATCGCGAGTCGAGCCGATCACCCTGAATTATGGTCTGGGAAGGAATGCGGCCTGATGGATCGCGATTTTGGAAGTGTTCGAAATCTCCCTTCTGGTCGCTGGCAGGCCCGATACCGTGGCCCTGATGGCAAGCGGCGACCCGCGCCGATGACGTTCAAGACCAAGCGAGAGGCTAGCCGTTGGCTCACGCTCAAAGAGGCGGAAGTCGCTAGAGGTGAATGGGTCAATCCCGATGCCGGAAACGTGCTTTTCGGTGCCTGGGGCCGGCGCTGGCTCGACTCGATACGGCCTACCGTCAAGCCAAAGACCTATGCGTCCTACCTCTCGCTCTTCCGCACACAGGTAGAGCCGCATTTTGGCCGTATGACCTTGGCGTCCATTCGGCCAATCACGGTAAGTGAATGGGTCGCTGATATGAACGCGCGCGGTCTTAGTGCGTCCCGCATCAGGCAGGCTCATGTCGTCCTATCTCAGATTATGCAGACGGCGACAGTAAATGAACTCATTCGCATTTCTCCCTGTATCGGCACTAAGCTTCCTCGTCTGGTGGTGCATGAACCGACCATTATCACTAAAGAGCAGGGTAGTAAGCTCGTCGCGTCGGCGGTCGCGCCGCATGACTTGCTTATCGAAATCATGCTGTATGCGGGCCTCCGTGTGGGCGAGGTATTCGCCCTACGTCGAAAGAGCATCGATCTCGATAGCGACTCTCTTCGGGTCTCGGAAAACCTGATTGAAATCGAGGGGCGAATTTCTTTCGGAACACCCAAGAATCATCAAGTCCGCGATATTCAGATTCCGGAATTTCTGACCCGGAAAATTCGGGTGCACATGGAGGGAATCGACAGTAATGGCGAGACTCTTCTATTTGTGAATCGAAAAGGTAATCCGCTGCATTACAATGCATGGCGGACATGGAGGTTCGACCCGGCCGTTAAGGAGGCGGGTCTGGACATCACGCCTCATGATCTGCGGGCTTCTCATGCGTCATGGGTGGCTGATGAGTTCGGCGTCCTTGCGGCTGGTCGTCGCCTCGGGCACTCCAACACGACGATCACGACCCGGCACTACGCACGTAGGCTGGAGGGGAAGGACGGGGAGGTCGCGCGCGGGCTCAACCAGGGGGCCAGAGCGACAGGCGACACGCCCGGGGCACATTCGGGGCACGGCCCGGAAGACGAGAACCCTCCGGATGCTCCAGTTCCCGCCTGACCTGCGGCGGAACAGTCGGCCACCCCAGAACGGCCGAAGATCTGTAAATCCGTCGGCTTAGCCTTCCCAGGTTCGAATCCTGGACCCGCCACACCAGCAGAAACAGCCCCTGACCAGGCGAAACCCGGTCAGGGGCTGTTCTCGTCATGTCCGGCTGTCGGTGATCGTTTGCGGCTCTGTACGGGCATCCGGGCCGAATACGGGCTGAAGTTCTAGAGGCCCGTCGGCCCGGTTGCCTTGTTGATCCGTCGCTTGGCCTCCTCGCCCTGCCTCGCCACACACGTGGCATAGACCTGCAGCGGGACGGCCACGCTGGGCCCTGCCCACTTGGCGACCTACGCCAGAAGCTCGCCCATGCCCGTCGAGGGAGAACACGATGCCGCCGTTCAGGAGGGCATGGCCGCCTTCGAGTTTCGACCGGCAGAACGACGACCCGGGGATGCGAGGGCAAGATCTCGCCGGAGTCCTCGACGAGCGTTACCTGATCGAGCCTCTTGCCGAGTAATTCCACGAGCGCCTGAGCACAGCCCGACGCCCTGCCCAGGTACCGCCCGAGCAGCCCGCCTGAACCCAGTTGTTCAGTCCCGGGAGTGTCTAGTCCTGGAGATGGGATGAGGAGTTTCTCTACGTCTTCAAGGGCGCCCCGCTGCGCGGGTCGCCGCGGCCGACCGGTTCGGGCCGGGCATACGGCCTCTCCGGGCCGACCCGTCGCGAACCGTTCGGCCGTCCAATCGTGCAGACGACCGTTGAGTGGTGGGAGCAGTCATCATCGGGAATGGCCGCCTCTACGCTGCGGCAGTTTCCCGGCCGTGCTGGTGCGTCAAGGACAGGGGAGAAGTGGGAGAGCGTTGGAGAGAGTCGAGGCCGTGACGATCGCAGTGGGTGGTGGGGTGCAGTCGAAGGCTGGGGCGATCGCTGCCGCGCCGCTTCCGGCCTCGGCCGTAGCCGGCCTACGGTCCGGGTCGGCCTGCACCGGGCGGTAGCGGTCGGGGTCAACTTCGGCCCAGCTCCCGGCGGATCGTGACCGCTTCCTGTTTCACGGGTGCCGCCTCGGCGTGGCGGTCCAGCTTCCCCAGCGTGAAGCCGAGGTTGTGCAGTGATTGGGCGAGGTCGGGGCGGTAGCGGTTGGGGTCGGCCTCGGCCAACCGCCGGTATATGGAGACCGCTTCCTGTTTCACGGGTGCCGCCTCGGCATGGCGGTCCAGCTTCCCCAGCGTGAAGCCGAGGTTGTGTAGCGATAGGGCGAGGTCGGGGCGGTAGCGGTTGGGGTCGGCCTCGGCCAACCGCCGGTATATGGAGACTGCCTCCTGCTCCACGGGTGCCGCTTCGGCATGGCGGTCCAGCTTCCCCAGCGTGCTGCCGAGGTTGTGTAGCGATAGGGCGAGGTCGGGGCGGTAGCGGTTGGGGTCGGCCTCGGCCAATCGCCGGCGGATGGCGACCGCTTCCTGTCTCACGGGTGCCGCTTCGGCATGGCGGTCCAGCCTCCCCAGCGTGCTGCCAAGGTTGCTCAGTGATTGGGCGAGGTCGGGGCGGTAGCGGTTGGGGTCGGCCTCGGCCAATCGCCGGCGGATGACGACCGCCTCCTGCTCCACGGGCAGTTCTTCGGTAAATCGGTTCAGCTTCCACAGCGTGTCGCCGAGGTTGTGCAGCGATAGGGCGAGGTTGGGGCGGTAGCGGTCGGGGTCGGCCTCGGCCAGCTCCCGGTATTCAGCGACCGCTTCCTGTCTCACGGGTGCCGCCTCGGCATGGCGGTCCAACTTCTTCAGCGTGCTGCCAAGGTTGCTCAGTGATTGGGCGAGGTTGGGGCGGTAGCGGTCGGGGTCGGCCTCGGCCAGCTCCCGGCGGATGACGACTGCCTCCTGCTCCACGGGCAGTTCTTCGGCGAAACGGTTCAGCTTCCACAGCGTGTTGCCGAGGTTGTGCAGTGATTGGGCGAGGTTGGGGCGGTAGCGGTCGGGGTCGGCCTCGGCCAACCGCCGGCGGATGGCGACCGCTTCCTGCCTCACGGGTGCCGCCTCGGCATGGCGGTCCAACTTCCCCAGCGTGAAGCCGAGGTTGCTCAGCGATAGGGCGAGGTCGGGGCGGTAGCGGCCGGGGTCGGCCTCGGCCAACCACCGGCGGATGACGACTGCCTCCTGCTCCACGGGCAGTTCTTCGGCGAAACGGTTCAGCTTCCACAGCGTGTTGCCGAGGTTGTGCAGTGATTGGGCGAGGTCGGGGCGGTAGCGGTCGGGGTCGGCCTCGGCCAACTCCCGGCGGATCGCGACCGCCTCCTGCTCGGGCAAATCCTTGGCAGCACGGGCTGGCTGGGACAGCCCCTTGTCATCTGGGAAGGGTACGGGGCCGCGTACGAGGGGCAGGCCGTCGGTGTAGCTGAGGGTGTCGGTGAGTGGCGCGGGTTGCTGGTCAGCGCGCCGGGCCTGGGCGCCGGACTTGCTGCCGGGGCCGGTCACGGCGGTGAGCAGGTCGCGGATCTGCCCGACGGATAGCCGGTCGGCGGGGTCTTTGCGCAGCAGGCCGTTCAGGACCTGCGCGAGCGGCCCGCCGCATTCGGGTGGTGCGGGGTCTTGGGTGGCGATGGCGATGAACAGTGCCCCATGTGTGGGGGCGGTGAACGGCGGGCGGCCTTCCACCGCCGCGTACAAGGTCGCGGCGAGTGACCACAGGTCCGAGGCGGGACTGACGGCCCGGCCGGATACCTGTTCGGGGGACATGTAGGCGGGCGTGCCCAGCACCGCGCCCGGGCGGGTGAGGGTGGCATCGCCCTCCACCGCGGCGATACCGAAGTCGGTGAGGACGATCCGATCGCCCTCCAGCAGCACGTTGGCCGGTTTGACATCGCGGTGCACGATCCGGTGCGCATGTGCGGTCGACAGCGCCTCCAACATCGCCAACCCGATTGCGGCGACCTGCGGCTCAGGTAGGGCTTCCTGCTCGGTCAGCAAGTGCTCCAGGGACTGCCCGTGGATCAGCTCCATCACGATCCACGGACGGCCGTCCTCGCCCGTCACCCGGTCGTAAACGGTGACGATCCCCGGGTGCCTCAGCCGGGCGGCGGCTCGGGCCTCCCGCCCCATCCGCGCGTACCATACGCGCCGTTCCTGCTCGGTGACCTGCTCGGGCACCCGCAGTTCCTTGATGGCCACCTCGCGTTCCAGGTCGGCGTCATGAGCGCGCCACACCGCGCCCATCCCACCCTGCCCGATCTGCCCCAGTCGCCGGTACCGGCCCGCCAGCACACCCTCACTATCCCAACCCACGATCGGAACATACCGCCAACGAACAGGCCAGGAGCGAACTAACAAGGATGCGGCCACACGTCCAAGACGCCCGACACCGGGTCATAGACCAAAATCCGGAACAGGTCGCCCGCTCCACGACGGTGCGGACCGCGGCCGATGCGGCTGCGGGATAGCTCGTCCTCCGGCATGGGCGTCGCCGTAGGTAAGGCTGACTGCTGTACAGAACGGAAGTACAGCAACACTGCCGAACACCGCCAACCAACATACGTCCCGACCAGTGCGGAAAGGGGCCGGCCTAGAGCCCGCCGAATAGTTCGGGACGAAGAGGTACCGAGTACCCGACCACGTCGGTTGCGCGACCGTGAAGCGGGGGTCTCGTGCCCCAGCCACCCGCTGGGCCGGGGGGCACGCTCGCGCGGAACGGTCTGTCACACCCTCTCGCCGTCCGCGGGCGCACTGGGTGGCTGGGTGGAATACGGGTTGAAGTCTGGCGCCCCGTTAGACCTCGTCGACCGTGCTCCGCGGAGGATCCTCCGGCGTCTGGTGGACCTGGATTGCTTGGGAGATTCGGCGCTCGGCCTCCTCTGCCTGCCCAACAATGCACTTGGCGTAGACGCGTAGGAGTACGGCCACGCTGCGGCCGGCCCACTCGGCCACTTGTGCGGGTGGAATTTCCGCGCTGAGCCAGGTGGAGACGGCGGCATGCCGGAAGGCGTAGGGCGTCTCAGCGAGCGGCGACGCGGCCTCCGCGGGAGTGAATGCGGCGGCGCGTGCGTTGTGCCACGCCCCGAGGTAGGGATGTGGCGCGGGGGTTTCCGGCTGCGCGAAGACGGTCCTGGTGGCCGGGATGGCCAGAGGGCAGCCGAGATCGCGCGGATCCAGCCCGGAGGCTGGGCCCGCGCGATCGCCGGTTCAGTCGATGAGGACCGCGGCGCAGTCGTGGAGGTCGGTGTCGAAGGCCGACGGGTCAGCGCAGATGCGCAGGCGACCGTCGGGTTTCCAACCGCCACCACGGCCGGGGACCGTGCGGCGACTGGCCTCTATTCGGTGACCTTGCCCGTTTTGCACTCGAGGGCCTTGCCGTCGTCCCAGCCGCAGGCTTTCCAGCTGGCCGTCTTGCCGTTGGGAAGGCTTCCTATGCCCATGCAATAGCCCTCACCGCTATAGACGTGCTTGTAGTAGGTCTTCCCGGTGTAGTTGTTCTTCACCCAGAGGGAGGAGGACTGTCCATCCAAGTCCCGGTCGGTGATGAGGAAGTCGTCTTGGTCGTCCCCGGTGTCATTGTTGGTGTCGTGCCACTGGACCTTGCCGGCCCACGAGCCCTCACCGTCGGGGATCAGCCAATTAGCTTCTGCCCCACCGCGGCATGACGCCTTTACCTCTACGGGCTGCGCTGTCGTGGTTGCGAATGCGGTCGCCGGTAGTACCGTGACGCCCGCCGCTACGATGCCCATCACCGCAGCAGACTTGGTCTTGAAGCTCATGCCGCGAAGGGCGGCGATACCGGACTTTCTCATCTGGACTCCCGTTCTGTCGCTCGATGATCGGGACGCTAGTGACCGCTCATATCCATTCGTTATCGCTGCGATATCCCTCGTCTGAGGCCGCCTCGGCCCGCACCGCGAGGCAAGAGAAGGTCAGCCAGGCATACGGGGCGAACAACCAGTTCCCCGTCCCCGATGTGGGGGCGGGGAAACATGTCGACGCGCCCCGACAGCCGTTTTCCCGCGAGCTGACCTGCGCGAATGGTGAGCAACCGCCGGAGGTCGGCGCGGCCCTAAGAACGGCCCTGGGAACGGCTCTAAGCCCAGCCACCGTCTTCGACTCCGATGCCTGTCATCAGGAGGCAGTACAACGCGAACACCAGCAGGACAACAGAGAGAAGGACGCCGACGATACTGATCGGCCACAAGTTCCAATGACCCTTTTTCAACATGTGTTGAGCTCGCGGTTCTGGAGGACGTGGATGGCTTTGGCCAGGTGACCGGCCCGGTGCGGGCAGCACCGTAGGGCGTCTGGACGTGCGGGCCGGCGCCGATGTAGCCCTTGTCGGCCAGCACCAGGATCCCGGAGGCGGCCGGTTCGCGGACCAAGCTCCAGATGCGGGCGGCCTTGAGGTCGTGGACGGAGCCGGGCAGTGGCCCCGACATCCACACGAGCGTCCCATCCGGAGAGGCGATGACCTGCGGGTTCATGCCGTGTTTCCTGTGCTTGCCGGAGTAGAAGGGCCCGTCGGCCCTCACCCGGTCGATCGGGATCAGCGTGCCGTCCAGGACCAGGTAGAGCAGCCCGTCCCTCTGGCCTTCACCAGCGCCCGGCTGAGTTCGGGAGACCGGATCGACAGCAGCGTCACCGTCTCGTCGACGTAGCGCCAGGCGGTGAAAGACTTCCGTGTGCAAGCCCGCAGCATCCTTGGCAACGCTGATTAACAATGCAGGGGGTTGTAGCCGGCTGGGGTGGAAGGGCGCAGGGCTCCTCCCGACTCGACGTGTTGAGGATGGCGGCGGCCGGAACCCGCCAAGGGCGCCCTACGGCGTCACCACGTGATGGCTTCACCATCCTTGACAGAACCCGTCCGCCGATAGGTACAGGACTCGTCGGGCCGGGGGGAGGAAGGTGGGGAAAGAACAGCGGCTACGCCGCACGCCTGAGTCCACCAGGGAGCACGCACCCCGCGCGACCACGGGTTGTGCACATATCAACCGGAGGATGAAACGTGGAACACCAACAGGAGGAAGGCGGATCGCAGTGGCTGGGATTCTGGCGTCTGATCGAGCTGGGAATCCGCGATCCCGATGAGCTAGACCGCCTCATCGCTGAAATGTCCGAGTCTGCCCTGGTCGATTTTTACTGGACGTACGAGGAGGCGGCCGCGGATTTGAAGACTGAAGAGTTCACCAAGTACCTGATCCCTCCTCGCACTGAGGACTTCGTCGACGATGTCGCCCTATGGATCGTCGCGAAGGGCCTCGCCTACTACGAGAGCATCATGACGAATCCGTCAGCAATGCCCCCTGACCTGCCCCCTGGTG
The DNA here is from genome assembly GCF_030283145.1 of Actinomadura xylanilytica. GTDB lineage: Bacteria > Actinomycetota > Actinomycetes > Streptosporangiales > Streptosporangiaceae > Spirillospora > Spirillospora xylanilytica. Next base: position 1,253,903 of record NZ_JASNWE010000004.1, on the reverse strand, counting down.
CAAGGCTCTCCCCTTGGACCGGCACTGTCGCCCGTGTCTACCGAAGCCGCTACCGCGCCCCCGTCCGGTTCCCTGACGACCCTCCACCCCTCGAAGGCAGTGACGGCACCGGCAGCGAAGCATCGCAAACATGATCAGTCGCTCATCGGAAGGTCGGAGCCGGCGGGCACAGCGATCACCTCGCGCTGCCTGCTCGTGATCGGGAACGCGGTCGATCAAGGTGAAGAGCCTGAGGCTGCCGCAGGCGAACAGGGCCTCCGGGTCTTCTCGGGGGCGACCGGCAGGTTCGACAGGGCTCTGAAGGGTGCGGTGAAACAAGAAGGCCCCTTGCGGCGATCGCGAGGGGCCTGAGAGCTGGTGCAGCCGGAGGGATTTCAGCCCCAACCTTCTGATCCGTAGATTCCCGAACGGTCACCGATGCGGTCGGATCAGTCCGTATGTCCGTCCGTTGACATCGCGGTCATTTCTCTCCTTCGAATGAGCAGACGGGCATGCGCGGTCTGCATAGACGATCAGTCATTTCCCAAATGGTAATCCAAGCTGATGCTGTCCTGACTGTGCGGGTTCGGCTGATGGTTGCCGCGGAGGTAGGCGTTCACGGGAGGGAGCATCATCAGGATGGCCGCCACACTCGAGGCGCCGATACCGATGAGGGCGAGGAACACCATCGTTGCGTCGGCGGCGTCGTTCACGATGGCCACGACGCAGATCCGGAGAGGTTCGAGCGCTAGGACGGCGGCCATCACCCATAGTCCGACGCGTCCCGGCCGGTGCCCGCCGAGCGCGCGCGGAATTGCCCAGAACAACACGCAGAGCGTGAGCAGGAGCAGGCCCCAATAGACGCCGTACTGTTTGCCGATTCCGGGCTCGCCGGGGCGCTCCAGCTCCGGATGCGCCGCCCACATCTCGTCAGCGAGTCCGGCCACCTCGTAGGCGTTCGAGGTCACCCAGGCGAGCAGGAAGGCCATGATCGACCAGGTTGCGCCCAGGAGGACGGTCGCCGCCATGAGCTGTCCGGGACGGTTGGGTGGCATGTGAACTCCAGAAGAGGCGGGAGGCGTTTCGACTTGGACGCCAGTCCTCCGCGAGATGTTCACACGACCTGTAAATTGACCGTCCCATGGTTCCAGAACTCCGGTCCATCGCCAGCCCCATCGGGCCACGCCCGCGCAACATCTTCGAATGGGCCACACGTACTGGGCTATTCCGACGGCACCGGCTGGCAGCACCGGCCCCGACGGGGGCCCTGAATGGGCTAATACACTGCGGGCGTGGCCGATCTGTTTCTTATTGTGGGGCTCCCGGGAGCGGGGAAGACGACCCTCGCGCGGGAGTTGGCGGAGGTGCACGGTGCGGTGCGGTTCAGCCCGGACGAGTGGATGGGGCCGCTGTTCGGTGACGCCGAGGCCGACGGGAAGCGAGACGTTGTAGAGGGACGCCTGGTGTGGACCGCGACGGAGGTGTTGCGCGCGGGCGGGTCGGTGATCCTCGACTTCGGCTTCTGGGGACGCGATGAGCGGGCCGGCCTCTGCTGGCTCGCCGCGTCGCTCGGCGCGGACGTTCACACGGTCTACCTCCCCATCGATCGTGCAACCCAGGTCGAGCGCGTCACGGGACGCTGGCGTGACACGCCCGAGCAGACGTGGCCGATCAGCCAAGCAGACCTCGACGAGTGGGATGGAATGTTCCAGGAGCCGGACGACGCGGAACTCGCGGGACGCTACAACCCGACCCCACCGCAGGGGTTCGCCGACTGGGGGGAGTGGATGGCAGACAGGTGGCCGACCTCCCGGACGAGCCTGTGACAGACCCGCAGATCGCCCCCGCCCGTTCCACCGCAACGACCTCGATACGCTCGCCGCCCTCGGCGTCGTGCGGGAATCCCCGCGATCTTCTGCGAGTTACCGCCCCATGGGGGACGCCCGGTGCTTCGGGCACGTCCACTTCTCGCGCTGCGCGATCCGCCACGTGATCTGCGACTGCCGCCCAGCGGCGCCCGTGTCTGGATCGCCGAGACCAGAAGGCGGGACCTGCTCCATGTGCCGGTGACTCAAAGCCGCCGGTACATGATGTGCAGCCCGACGTAGCCGTGAACCGGGTGGTGGAAGCCTGCCGGGAGGGTGGTCATCACTTCGAATCCGAGTGACCTCCATAGCGCCACCGCCCGGGTGTTGGACTCCACGACGGCGTTGAACTGCATCGCGTGGAAGCCGTCCTTGCGTGCCTGCCCCAGGACATGCTCGCCGAGCGCCCGGCCGACGCCGCGGCCGGAGTGGGCCGGATCGACCATGAAGCTCGCGCTGGAGATGTGTGCGGCGCCGCCACTGTGATTGCGGACGCTGTTCGCCGTGCCCAGGACGGTTCCGTCCTCGTCCACGGCGACGAAGGTGCGGCCTGGCGGCTCTGGGAACCACATCTGCCTGGCCTGGGAATCGGTGGTGTCCCGATTCCATGAGAACGTCTCACCGGCCCGCACGATGCCCTCCATGAACGCCCACATCCCGGGCCAATCGTGCGGCGTCGCCTCTCTGATCAGCATGGCCGCCAGCATGGGGCCGACCAGGTGGGGGCCGCAACCGGTCTCCCCGGCCATGGGTGTGACCCGACCGGTTCGGCCCGACGACGCCCACCCTCCGCGCCTACCTGCGTGGACGCGGGATCCCTGCCCGGACGGAGTCGCTCCCGTCAACGACCGGCTGATCTCCCTGGGTGCACATCTAGCTAACGTGAAGCATATTCATGTAATTTCGACGCGTGTACGTCACCGGAGTTCTCGCGCTTCTGATCGTGATAGGGGCGGTCGCCGATCCCGTCGGGTTCTTCGCGCTCTACGGCGACCCGGGGGACTTCCTGCCCGTCACCCGGTGGCAGGCCGCGCCGCTGCTGGTGTATGTCCCGCTGCTGCTCGCCGGGACGGCCTGGACGGCGCGCTCGTTCGGTCGGCTGGGACGGCGCGATCGCTTCGCCGTCGTGTGGGCCGGGATCGTGCTGTCGGCGCTCGTCGCGAAGTTCGCCATGAGCCTGGTGGCGACGGCTCCGCACCTCGATCCCGCCGACCTGCTCTGGGCGACCTCGTTCACCGTGCCCAAGGCGGCGCTCTGGGCACTGCTCCCGGCCGCCGCGTCGCTGGTGGGGCGGCCCGTCGAGTCCGACGCGACCGTCGAGACCGGGACGGCCTGGCCGGTGGCCGCGAGCGTCACGGCCCTGGTGGCCGCCACCGGCCCGTGGGTGGCCGCGCGCTGGTCCGCCGACCTGCCGGACGGAGCGCCGTCGCTTTCCCCGGAGGCCGGGCCGCTCGCCCTGGCCGCCGGACTGGCCGTGCTGTTCGTCGCGCTGACGCGTGCCCAGACGACCTTCGCGCGGCGTGCCCGCAACCGCACGGGACTGTTCCTCGGCGGATGGCTCGCCACCCTGTGGGCGGGCGCGGCGCTCGGACTCGTCCAGACGGCCGCGATCGTCCTGGCGGACGGGTTCGGCAGCGTACTCCAGACGCCCGCAGCCCTCTACCTCCGCATCTCCGAAGGCGTCTCGCTCGGCGCGGCTTTCGGCTGGGCCGCCGGACTCGCAGCGCTCGCCCTGTCCCGCCGCGAGCACGCCATGGGCGCGGTCCCGCCGCCACGGCTGCTCGCGGCGGCAACGGCATGGACGGTGCTCGCGGTTGGTGCGGTCGTCGCGGCGACCGGGTCGTCCGCCGCGACGACCGCACCCGCGGGGCGAACCACCGGCGACGTACTGCCGCTCAGTGCCGTGCGCGGCGACCGGCCACGGATCGTCGACGCGGCGGGACGGCAGGTGCTGCTGCGCGGAGTCAACGTCAACCAACTCGTCGACTTCCACGCGCCGCGCCCCGGCGTCCCGGCGACGCGCCCCCTCACCGAGGACGACTACCGGCAGATGGCCGGGCTCGGCTTCAACGTCGTCCGCCTCGCGCTGTCCTGGTCGAAGATCGAGCCGTCGCCCGGCCGGTATGACCAGGGCTACCTGGCCCGCGCCGATCAGGCCATCGGCTGGGCCCGCGAGCACGGCCTCTACACCGTGCTCGACCTGCACCAGGACGGCTGGAACAACCAGCCGACCCCGCCCGGCGCGTCCTGCCCGCCAGGGACCTCGCCGATGGACGGCTACGACGGCGCGCCCGCGTGGGCCACCCGCGCCGACGGCGCGCCGCGCTGCCAGTTCACCGGCCGCGACATCTCCCCGGCGGGCGACCGGGCGTTCACGAACTTCTACTACGACCGCGACGGCGTCCAGGCCCGCCTGGTGAAGACCTGGGGCATGCTCGCCGCCCGCTACGGGGGCGACCCGTCCATCGCCGGGTACGACCCGCTCAACGAGCCGGGTTTCGGCGAACAGGCCCCCATCACCTCGACGCTCCTGCTCGGCCGCTTCTATGACCGCGTGCTCAGGGAGATCCGCGCCCGCGAATCCCGTCCGCACCTGTTCTTCTTCGAACCGAGCATCTTCTGGTCGGGGACCGGCTTCGACGCGCTGCCGCGCGGCTCGTTCCGGAACGACCCGAACCTGGTGTTCGCCCCGCACCTCTACGGCGAGTCGATCACCATGGACGCCTCGCTCGGCTTGCCGCCCGTCACCACGATCGAGCACGGCTTCACGCTGGCGGCCCGGACGGCGAAGGACATTCCGGTGTGGAGCGGCGAATGGGGCTTCTGGGGCGACGCCGCGACCGTGCGGGCCAAGGTGCGCCGCTACTCCGAGCAGGAGGACGCCCACCGCATCGGCGGCGCGTTCTGGGTGTGGAAGCAGGCCTGCGGCGACCCGCAGAACGGGATCGGCCCGATCGGGAACGGCTTCAACAAGGTGGACTGCGCCACCGGCAAGGACCTTCCGCGCGATCCCGTGGCCGTCGAGGAACTCTCCCGCGCCTACCCGCGAGCCGTGCCCGGACGCCTGCGCTCGCTTTCCACCCCTACCGCCCGCACGCTCCGCCTCACCGGTGAAGCGGCCCGAGGAGGCTGCGACCTGGATGTCTGGGTGCCCGGCGACGCCCGTCCGATGCCGGACGGGGAGAACGTCTCCGGCCTGACCGTCCGCCAGGTCCCGGGCGGCTGGCGGCTGACCGGCTGCGCGACCGGCCGGTACCGCCTGACCGTCGGCTAGTCCCCACGAGCCGGCCGGGGCCGCGGCAGGCCCACCGCGTACAGCGCCGCGACTCGCAAGCCGCGGAGGGGGGTGCACGCCCCCATTGGACGGCTCCACTACGTCACCGTGCAAACTCCAGTCCCCCTGTCGGGCTGGCCGGCGTGACAGCTTCAGCCAGCGGGGGCAGCGTGAAGTCGAAATACTGAGAAGGAGGCGTCGTCGTCGACGATGTTGCCGTCTGCATCGGACACCGACACCGTGATAAGTCCAGCTTCCGCAGCGAGCCTCTCGAATCCAGAGCGGGAAAACCAGTGCAGTAGCCAGGGACGCTCAACGACGCTGCATTCACCGTCATGGAGACGTTCGTAGCGCAGCATGGAGGTCTGTGTCCGCGCGGTTTCGTCGCGGTTCTCCGACACCACGGAGAACCGCAACTCGGCACCATCAGCGGCGGTGACGGTGCGGACTTGGCCGATCCGGCCGGCTGGGGTCGGTGCCGGGACGTGGAGCGGGATCAACGCGGCACCGCCGTCGACCAGGTGGCTGCGGATACGACGGAGGGCGGCCTGGGCCGTGTCGTCGTCCGGTAGCAGGTTGAAAGTCGGTCCTGCCAGAAAGACTGCTCGGAACCGGCGGGGCAGGCTGAGCGTCTCCATCCGCTGCCGGTGGACTGTGACGGCGATACCTTCCTGGGCCGCACGACGGCGGCAGCGCTCCAGCATGTCCGCGGAGGAGTCGACGCCCTCGACGTCCAGACCGCGCCGGCGCAGAGCCAGGAGCGGGTCGCCGTCTCCGCAGCCCAGTTCCAGGGCCGGCGCGCCCACCTCGCGTACGAAGGCCTCATATGGGTCGGGGGTGGGGGCGAAGGACCTCAATGGGGCGTAGCACTCCGCGACGATGCCGGTATAGAAGTCAGCTGCATCCATGTTCTTCAGCGTGCCCACCAGATTCCGATCCATCAACAGCTTTTGCCGGCCGCTGGCAACCTTCCCTGACTAGCTGCCTATCAGCGGAAGGCAGCCCTCAGCCCAGCCACGGGTCGACGCCGGGCAGCCCGGCTCTCTCATTGCGATAGTCGCCCGATTCCACTCGTGCGCGCACTGCTTCGCCGATCTGGGGCTGGAGGGCTGGGGCATGAGGGGAGTGTTCGCTCAAGGCAAAATGGCTGATCTCCCAGGTCAGGTGAAGAGGACGTGAATACGGGCTGTCGCCGCTGAGGGGGCGTCGCTATGTTCACTCCGTGAACACTGCTTGGGAGCCTGCGATGACGGGGGTACTGCGACTGCCCTCAGGCCGGCTCATTCGCGGTAGGGGACTAAGGCACCCCCTTCCGGAAGGGCCGGTGCCCACATTCGGGCTGTATTTGCTGGGGCATGAGCCGCCTTCCGTTGACTGGAAGTCCCGCTGGCTTCGCTGGCCCGACTTCCGGCTGCCGTCCGATCGTGAAGACGCCCAGGAGGCGCTGCGCGAGGCTTGGACGCGGGCCGAGACCGAACGGGTCGAGGTCGCCTGCGGCGGCGGGCGTGGGCGAACCGGTACGGCGCTGGCGTGCATCGCCGTGCTGGACGGGGTGGCCGATCGTGAAGCGGTCGCCTATGTCCGGGCGAATTACGAGTCGCGCGCCGTGGAGACGCGCTGGCAGCGGCGATATGTCTCCCGATTCCAAAGCGGACGGGCTTCTTGAGGTTCGAGGTCGTTCTGTTGTCGTGCCTGGGGTGCGGCGTGGTTCTGTAGTCGGGACGGCTCTTCTGGACGGGTAGGCCTGCAACGTGCGTGTGGACTATGCGAGTGAGGCGACTCCCGGACGCGTGAACGAGGACTTCGTCGTGGCGGGCCCGGACTGGGTGGTCGTGCTGGACGGGGCGACGGCGCGTCCGGGGGTGGACTCCGGATGCCGCCACGATCCGGCCTGGCTCGTCCGCAGGCTGGGCGGGGCGCTGGCGGGACGGCTGGCCGCAGGGGCTGCGGGGGCGGGCGAGGGCGGGGAGCCGTTGTCCGAGCTGCTCGCCGGGGCGATCGAGATGGTCTGCGCGGCGCATGCGGGGACGTGCGACCTGGACAACCCCGACAGCCCCTCCGCCACAGTGGCGATGCTGAGACGGCGTGGCGACGCGCTCGACTGGCTGGTCCTCGCGGATTCGCCGGTGCTGGTGGACACGGGTGAGGTGCTCGTCCTGCGGGACGGACGGGTGGATCGCCTGCCGTCCTACACGGTGGAGGCCGTCCGGGCCGCGCGGAACAGTCCGGGCGGTTTCTGGGTGGCGAGCACGCGGCCGGAGGCGGCGTACGAGGCTCTGGGCGGGGCGCTGCCGCTGAAGGAGGTACGGCGGGCGGCCGTACTGAGCGACGGCGCGTCACGGTTGGTCGAGCGCTTCGCCGTACTGGGGTGGCCGGATCTGCTGGATCTGCTCGACCGGGACGGTCCCGCCGAGGTCATCCGGCGGACGCGGGAGGCCGAGGCGGCTGAGGAGCAGGCGGGGGAGCGGGGCAAACGGTACGACGACGCCACCGCGGTGATGGTCAGGTTCTGAGTGCGGGGGTGCGCCGACCCCGTTCCGCGGCCCTGCCGTGCGGGTCGGAGCCGATCACTTCGGGTCGGTGATGTGCGACCACCAGCCGTCGAGGTCCTTGGCGAGGTGCATGCCGTCGACGGTGAGCGTCGCGGGCATCATCGGGAACCGCCGCCCCGCCGGGAACGTCCGCTCGTAGGACGGCGGGTCGAGGACGACGACGCGGGTGCCGTTGACGGCGGGGATGTCGGCCGGCACGCCCTCGTTGTAGATCCATTCGCCGTTGGCGTCGACCAGGTTCCACGGGCTGCTGACGATCGGCCTGTCGGGCGGCGTCTCGGCGTCCAGGAAGCAGGAGATGATCTCCGGCGCCGGGGGCTTGCCGGGCAGGCCGCCGGGGCGTCCGACGAGGGCGCCGGCGAGGAGGGTGTGCAACTGGAAGTTGTCGCCGATGCCGCCGATGGTGACCGTCCAGCCCTGCCGGGTCCGCCGGTCGAGGACCAGGAGGCGCTCGCCGTCCAGGACGCGCAGCAGGTCGCGGACGAACCCCATCTGGGGGAGGTGCTCGGCGGCCTGCCCGGCGGCGAAGACGTGGAAGTCGCGGTCGGTGAGCGCGCTGCGCACCCGCGGCGACCTGGACAGAACGGTGCAGGCCGACATCGCGAACTGCGGCAGCGTGAACCACGACATCATCGCGCTGACGGCGCCGTCCTGGAGCTTGGGGCCGACGGTGTCGACGGCCTGCCGGGACGGCCGGTCGTCCTCCATGTCCGGTGGCTTGCCGCCGGTGGCCTCCTGCCAGGCGTTCCCGAACGCCAGCGCCGCCGCGGTGACCATGATGAGCCGCTCGACGAGGGCGTCGCCGAACGGGCCGATCTCGGCGCCGTGCTCGATCCAGGAGCCGCCGATCACCGCGAGCCAGCCGCCGAGGTTGGGCGGCGCTTCGGCGAGGCCCTCGGCCAACCGCGGCATCGCCGCGGTCTTCTCGGCGGGGGAGGCGGTCTCGGACGCCTGCATGAGTTGGGGCAGGAGGTCGCTGAAAGCCTGGTCCTCGACCATCGCCGCTTGGACGAGCTCGTCGCAGGCCCGCTGGAATGCCGCACTCATGACGATCACCCTGGCATAGGGGGGCGGATCGGGAGAACCGACGCAGATCCGAGGGGCTCCGCCGCCCCGCGCGGTGCCTCGTGCGCGGGAGGTCAGGGGGCGGGACGGGGACGGGCGGCGACGGCGGCGAAACGATTTCGCATGTGCTGTCGGAGCCGTGTATGGTTTCACTGCACGAGCGGAGCAAGCCCCTTTAGCTCAGTCGGCAGAGCGTCTCCATGGTAAGGAGAAGGTCTACGGTTCGATTCCGTAAAGGGGCTCAGCAGAACAGAGGCCGTCACCCGAATTGATCGGGAGACGGCCTCTGTCATGTCCGGGCACCGACCCGGCCCCGGTCGGCGGCCCGGCCGCCGGATCGGCTGCTCAGCGCGGCTCGGCCCGGCCGTCACAGTGGGCCCGGTGGGCACGGGGGTCTCGAGCCGCTGTCCTGATTTCGTTCCTTACCGCACGCTGTGATAGCGTCCCTCCGGTTCCAGCGGGACGATTCGCAGGTCATCGGCACAGGCGGTAACCTGATGACCGGTCCGCGTCAGACCATCCGGAACCGAGGCCCTGCCTCAAAGCCCGGGTTCTCGTGTTCCCAGGGATCGGTGGACTTCCGGTATCCTTGCAATCCGGTCCACACCGACCATCACGGCGGGGTAGCTCAGTCAGGCAGAGCAAGCGGCTCATAATCGCTGTGTCGCCGGTTCAAGTCCGGCCCTCGCTACTACCCAGACCTCCCGCCTCCACCCGGAGGCCGGGAGCGTCGGGTCGAATCGCCGGCCGCTCTTCGGGGCGGCCGAGGTACGTAAGTCCATATCCCCAGCTCAGAAAGGCACTCCATCGTGGCTGCCACCGACGTACGGCCGAAGATCACGCTGGCCTGCCAGGAGTGCAAGCACCGCAACTACATCACGCGGAAGAACCGGCGCAACGACCCGGACCGCCTGGAGATCAAGAAGTACTGCCCCAACTGCCGGACGCACCGCGCGCACCGGGAGACCCGCTGACCTGCTGATCCGCGGCACCGGCGGCCGGGAGACCGGCCGCTCGGCACCGGCGGCGACGCGCCGCCCGCAGCGCCCCGGCGCCGGGCAGGAGGCTCGCCGCCCGCCGCGGTCCCGGTGGCCGGATCCCGGCCCGCCGGCCCGACGTTTCCGCAGCCCGTCCTCGCACCGACCCGCGAGGGCGGGCTGAACGTCGTTCTGTTACCGTCCGTCCAGACCGAGAAAGACGTGCTTGGGCGCGGGCACACGGGCAGGCGGGCTCTCGGAAGCCCCTGTTCGACGTGGAGGGACGGACTGCATGGCACTCAACCGTGATTTCATCGGGCGGAGCTTTCCGCCGAGCGATCCGTACGAGGTCAGCCGGGTGAAGATCCGGGAATTCGCGGACGCGATCGGCGACCAGAACCCGATCTACCGGGACCAGGAGGCGGCCAAGGCCGCCGGCCACCCCGACGTGATCGCCCCGCCGACCTTCCCCATCGTGGTCTCGCTCGGCGGCGCCGGCCTCGCCGACCCCGAGCTCGGGCTGAACTACGCGATGGTGGTGCACGGCGAGCAGCGCTTCGAGTACACCCGCCCGCTGCGCGCCGGCGACGTGGTGGTCTGCACCTCGACGATCACCGACATCAAGTCGATCGGCAAGAACGAGAAGCTGGTCATCGTCACCGAGGTCGCGACGGTCGAGGGCGAGCCGATCTGCAAGAGCCACAACACCATCGTCGAGCGGGGGGCCTGATGACCGCCAAGGTGCAGTACACCGACGTCGAGGTCGGCACCGAGATCGCCGCGCGCAGCTACCCGGTCGACCGGGCCGACCTGGTCAAGTACGCCGGCGCGTCCGGCGACTTCAACCCGATCCACTGGCGCGAGCGGGTCGCCAGGTCGGTGGGGCTGCCGGACGTGATCGCGCACGGCATGTTCACCATGGCGCAGGGCGGCCGGTTCGTCACCGACTGGGTCGGCGACCCGGGCGCCGTGGTCGACTACGGGGTACGGTTCTCCTCGCCGGTCGTGGTGCCCGACGAGGGCGGCGCGACGCTGGAGATCAGCGGCAAGGTGGAGGAGAAGCTCGACGGCGGCAAGGTCGTCGTGGCGCTCACCGCCCGGTCCAGCGACCAGAAGGTCCTCACCCGCGCCAAGGCCGTGGTCCAGCTCGCCTGACCCACCGGCTCGGAGCCGGGCCCGGGTCCCGGCCCGGGGCGTTCCGGCGGGTCGTCCGCACCGCGGGCCGGCCGTCCGGTTGGGTTGGACGCACGTTCTGTTTCCGTCCGCGTGGGCCGGGGTGTTTCTCGCCCGGCCCACGCGGACGCGGACGTACGGGAGGGAAAGACGACGTGGCGGTGTTCGCTGAAGAGGTGAAGCTGTCCGGATACACCACGTTGCGGCTGGGCGGTCCCGCCCGCCGCTTCGTCGAGGCGACCACCGAGGCGGAGCTGGTCGCCGCGGTGCGCGCCGCCGACGACGCCGGCGAGCGGACGCTGGTGCTCGGCGGCGGCAGCAATCTGGTGGTGTCGGACGACGGTTTCCCCGGCACGGTCGTGCACGTCGGCACGCGCGGCACCGAGAGCGTGCCCGGCGAGAACGGGCGGCTGCTCGTCCGGGCCCAGGCCGGTGAGGAGTGGGAGCCGTTCGTCGCCCGCTGCGTGGCGGACGGGCTCGCCGGGATCGAGTGCCTGTCGGGCATCCCCGGCCGCGTGGGCGCCACGCCCATCCAGAACGTCGGCGCGTACGGGCAGGACGTCAGCGAGACGATCGTCCAGGTGCGCGGCTACGACCGTGAGACCCGCAAGGTCGTCACGCTCGATCACGCCGCCTGCCGGTTCACCTACCGGCACAGCGCCTTCAAGGGCTCCGACCGGTACGTCGTGCTGGACGTGACGTACGCGCTCCGCGAGTCCGACGAGTCGCAGCCGGTCGCCTATGCCGAGCTGGCGCGCAAGCTGGGTGTGGAGCCCGGCGCGCGGGCGCCGCTCAAGGAGGTCCGGGACGCGGTGCTGGAGCTGCGCCGCGGCAAGGGGATGGTGCTCGACCCGGCCGACCCCGACACCCGCAGCGCCGGATCGTTCTTCACCAACCCGATCCTGGATCCCGCGCAGCTCGCCGACCTGGAGCGCCGCGTCGCCGGACGGTTCGGGCCGGACGCCGCGTTCCCGCGGTACGCCGAGAGCCCCGCTCCGGACGGGACGCCGCGCACCAAGACCTCCGCCGCCTGGCTGATCGACCGCGCCGGGTTCGCCAAGGGGCACGGGACGGGGCCGGCGCGGATCTCCACCAAGCACACCCTGGCGCTCACCAACCCCGGCGGCGGACGCACCGCCGACCTGCTCGCGCTGGCCCGTGAGGTCCGCGAGGGCGTCCGCGAGGCGTTCGGCGTGGAGATGGTGAACGAGCCAGTCCTGGTCGGCGTGCACCTCTGACCTTCTCCGGTGCGTCCGTCCCGGACGGGTTGACCTGGTTAGTGATTGAGCACTAACTTGGCTGCCATGAGCCCCAGGATGAGCGCCGCCGATCGTCGCGAGCTGACGATCCGCGCCGCCATCGCCGAGTTCGCGCGCGGCGGCTACGAGGGCACCTCGACCAGCGCCATCGCCGAGCGGGTGGGGGTGTCGCAGCCGTACCTGTTCCGCCTGTTCCCGTCCAAGCGGGCCCTGTTCCTCGCCGCCGCCGAGCGCTGCTTCGACGACATCGAGGGCGAGATGCGCGACGCGGCCGGCGGGCTGTACGGGGGCGAGGCGATGACCGCGATGGGGGCCCGCTACCGCAAGCTCCTGCACGGCGACACCACCCTCCTCCAGTTCCAGCTCCAGATCTACGCGGCGGCGCTGAGCGACGGCGACGTCCGGCGGGTTGGCCATGACCGGTGGGCGCGGCTGTTGCGGACGGTGGGGGAGCTGTCGGGCGAGGGCCGGCAGGAGGTCATGCGGTTCGCCTCGGTCGGCATGCTGCTGAACGTGCTCACCGCGTTCGACGTGCCCCACGCATGGGGGGACGACCTTCCCGAGTCGCTCGGCAGGTGGGCCGAGGGCGCCGGCACCGCAGAGGGTGATGGCGGGGAGGGCCTTGAGGGGAGTACCGGCTGATCCTATTTTTTTGCCCACTCAAGTTAGTGACTGATAACTAATTTTGGAGAAGAGTATGCGGCACCCAGCACTCCGGACGTTCATCGTCACCGGGGTGGCCCTGTTCATGGTGGCCCTGGACAACCTGATCGTCACCAACGCGCTGCCGTCCATCCGCACCGACCTCGGCACCGGCCTGGAAGGGCTGGGGTGGACGGTCAACGCCTACACCCTCACGTTCGCCGTCCTGCTGCTCCCCGCGTCGGCGGTCGCCGAGCGGTACGGGCGGCGCCGGCTGTTCACCGCCGGGCTCGCGCTCTTCACGCTCGCCTCCGCCGCCGCCGCGCTCGCCCCCGGCATCGGCGTCCTGATCGCGGCCCGCGCCGTCCAGGGCGTGGGCGGCGCGGTGGTCACCCCGCTCACCCTGACACTCCTCGCCGGCGCCGTGCCGCCCGCCAAGCGCGGCGTGGCCATCGCGGCCTGGAGCGTCATGAGCGGGCTCGGCGTCGCCCTCGGCCCGGTGGTCGGCGGCGCGGTCACCCAGTACACGAGCTGGCAGTGGATCTTCTGGCTGAACGTGCCGATCGGCGTGGTGCTGGTCGCCCTGGCCCCCCGCTTCCTGACCGAGAGCCGGGGCACCGCCAAGCGCCTCGACATCCTCGGAACCCTGCTGGTGACCGGTGGGCTGCTCGGCATCGTGCTCGGCCTGGTGCGCGGGAACGAGCACGGCTGGACCAGCGGTCAGGTCCTCGGCTCGCTCGCCGGCGGCGCCGTCCTGCTGGTGGCCTTCGTCGCGCACGAGCTGCGCACCACCCGGCCGATGCTGCCGATGCGGCTGTTCCGCAGCCGCGGCTTCAGCCTCGTCAACGTGATCTCGCTGCTGATGACGTTCGCCATGTTCGGCTCCACCTTCCTGCTGATCCAGTTCCTCCAGGGCAGCCAGCAGATGACGCCGCTGGAGGCCGGGATCCGCACGCTGCCCTGGACCGGGATGCCGATCCTGGTCGGCCCGCTCACCGCGCCGCTGATCACCCGGTTCGGCGGGCGCGCGGTCCTGGCCGCCGCGCTGCTGTTGCAGACGGTGGGGCTCGGCTGGATGCTCGTGGTCCTGGCCCCGGCCACCACCTACGCCGCGTTCGTCCCCGGGTTCGTGCTCGCCGGGATCGGGATGGGCCTGTTCTTCGCGCCGGTCGCCCGGATGACGCTCGGCTTCGCCCCGCCGGAGCTGACCGGGGTCGCGTCCGGGGTGGGCAACATGCTGCGCCAGCTCGGCACGGTCCTCGGGGTCGCGGTGCTCGGCGCGGTCTTCGCCGGCAACGGCGACCTCGGCGACCCCGGCGCGTTCGTCGACGGCCTGCGCCCGGCGATGGGGCTCGGCGTGGCGGTCCTCGCCGCCGGAGTCGTGGCGGCGGCGTTCATCCCCAAGGGCCTCCCGTCCGAGCAGGCCGGGGCGGCCAAGTCGGACGGTGCGGCCAAGGCGGACGGTGCGGCCAAGGCGGACGGTGCGGCCGAGGGCGGCGGTGCGGCCGAGGCCGGCCCCCGTCCCGCCGAGGCCGCGCGGACGTCCGCGAGCTGAACCGCCGGCCGGGCGGGCGCCGCCGGGCCGGTCGCCCGCCCCCGCCGGGAGCCCGGCCGGTCGACCACCGTCCGGCCGGGCCGCCCGCCCGTCCGGACGGCCGGCCGGTCAGTCCAACCAGGTGTCGACGCCGGTCAGCAGGCGTTTGCGGACGTCGTCCGGGGCGGCCGAACCGTTGATCGACTGCCGGGCCAGCTCGGCCAGCTCGGCGTCGGCGAACCCGTGTTCGGCGCGGACCAGCTCGTACTGGCGGGCCAGCCGCGAACCGAACAGCAGCGGGTCGTCGGCGCCGAGCGCGATGGAGGCCCCCGCCTCGTAGAGCGTCCGGACGGGGACGTCCGCCGCCGTCGCCGCCACCCCGAGGCTCACGTTGGACGCCGGGCACACCTCCAGCGTCACGCCCCGCTCGACGATGCTCTCCAGCAGCCGGGGGTCCTCCACCGCCCGCACGCCGTGCCCGATCCGGTCGGCCTTCAGCGTCTCCAGGCACTCCCGGACGCTCGCCGGACCGAGCAGCTCGCCACCGTGCGGATCCGACAGCAGGCCGCCGTGCCGGGCGATCCGGAACGCCCCCTCGAAGTCGTAGGCCCGTCCCCGGCGCTCGTCGTTGGACAGCCCGAACCCGACCACGCCCCGCCCGGCGTACCGCACCGCCAGCCGGGCCAGCGTCTTGGCGTCGAGGGGATGCCTGATCCGGTTGGCCGCGATCACCACCCCGATCCCCACCCCGGCCGCCGCGCCGGCCTCGCGGGCCGCGTCCAGGACCAGCTCCACGGTCGGCGTCAGCCCGCCGAAGCGCGCCGCGTACCCGCTCGGATCCACCTGGATCTCCAGCCAGCCCGACCCCTCGGCCGCCTCGTCCTCGGCGGTCTCGCGCAGCAGCCTGCGCAGGTCGTCCGGCGTCTGGAGCACCGACCGGGCGATGTCGTACAGCCGCTGGAACCGGAACCAGCCGCGCTCGTCGGTCGCCCGCAACCGGGGCGGCCAGTCCTCCACCAGCGCGTCCGGCAGGTGCACGCCGTGCTCGGCCGCCAGCTCCACCAGAGTGGTGTGCCGCATCGAGCCGGTGAAGTGCAGGTGCAGGTGGGCCTTGGGGAGTTCGGAAATCGGGCGGTCACCAACGGTACGGGCCTCCATGACGTAATGCTGCCCGATCCGGCCCCCCGTGTCGCGCGGAAGGTCCCGTGGGAGTCCCAGATCATCCGCATGAGTCATCACTCATGGCACGTATCGACCATGTCGGCACTGGTCGCCGCCGCCGTCGCCCCGCCGCGGGGACGTGCGGGCACCCGCCCGGAAAATTTTTCTGGAACCCATGCAACCCCCCGAGGGGGTCGCGCGTATGTGAGGGGCGCAAGAGAAATACAGGGGCATGAAGGGATACAGGATGATTTCGCTAAAGGCCGCCCTGATCGTCGCGTCGGCCGTGGGCACGGTCGGTGTCGGCGGTGCCACCTACGCCTCGGTCGCCCAGCCCGAGGCCGGCCTCCGTTCGGACGCCTCCCAGCTGCCCGACGCGCCGGGGGCGGGGAAGCCGGCCGCCGCCGCGGCGACGCGCCCGTCCTGCCTGCCGAGCCCGTCCACGCTGCCGAAGGCCGGCGACCTGCCCAAGGGCGCCAAGCTCCCCGACGGCACCGCGCTGCGGAACGGTGCCAAGCTCCCGGACGGCCGCACGCTGCCCGATGGCGCCAAGCTCCGCGAGGGCGTCAAGCTCCCGAGCGGCGTCAAGGTCCCCGACGGTGCGAAGCTGCCGGACGGTGCGAAGCTGCCGGACGGTGCGAAGCTTCGCGAGGGCGCCAAGCTGCCCGACGGAGCCAAGCTGCCCGACGGTGCGAAGGTCCCCACCAACGTCGCGCCCGCCGCGCCGGGCAAGGCCGGCACGCGCGCCGAGCCCGGGACGCCTCCCTGCGCCAAGACCACCGGCGTCGCGCCGGCGGGCAAGCCCTCGCCGGCTCCGTCGAACCTGCCCGCCTCGCGCGTCCCGTCGGTCCCGTCCGTTCCGGCGAAGCCGACGGCGTCCTGCGACAAGCTGCCGCCCGCGGTCGTGATCGGCAGCGCGGCCGAGAAGGCCTTCACCCTGCCCCGCGGCCTGCGCTTCAGCGCCGCGGGCACCGCGGCCAGGACGGTCGGCCCCCGGCAGATCTGCGTCACCACCCAGAAGTGGACCGCGGGCAACGGCCAGTGGCTGACCGTCGAGCGGCTGAAGGCCACCCCGAAGGCGACCCCGGCCCAGCTCCGGCAGGCCGTGCGACTCGCCTCCGGCGCCCGCAGGACCACGGTGGGCGGAGCGGTCGCCTGGCAGACCCCCAAGGGCGACGGCGTCCTGATGCTCGGCTCCGACGGCAGTGCCGTCTACGTCAACGGCAGCCCGGCCCTCGCCGGCCACCTCCAGGACGTCACGTCCAAGCTGAGGCTGCCCGCCTGATGCTCCCGGGGACGGACGGCCCTCAGGCGCGAGGGGCCGTCCGCCCCGGTGACAACTGCATGAGTGCCGAGCCGGACGGAGCACCGTGGGGCGTCGAGATGACCAATCGTTCGTGGAGTTCGTGGCGGAACGCGGAACCGCGCTGATGCGGACCGCCGTTCTCATGTGCGGGTCCAGACAGGACGCCGAGGACGTTCTCCAGACCGCGCTGGAGAAGGCCTACCGGCACTGGGGGCGGCTCGACCCCGAGTCCGACCCCGAACCGTACGTCCGCCGGATCCTGGTCAACCTGATGATCAGCCGGGCGCGGCGCTGGAAGGTGCTGCGGGAGATCCACATGGCCAGGCCGCCGGAGGTCCCGGCGGACCCGGAGAACCACGCCCTCGAACTGCGCGGGGCGCTGATGGACGAGCTGCGCAGGCTGGGGCCGCGGCAGCGGGCCGTGCTCGTACTGCGCTACTGGGAGGACCTGTCGGAAATGGAGACCGCGGAGATGCTCGGCTGCTCGGTCGGCACGGTGAAGAGCCAGGCGTCCCGAGGACTGGCCCGGCTCCGCCAGCGCCTCGGCGGCAGCCTGACGCTCATGGGGGGCTGACGATGGACCTGGAAGACGAACTGCGGGCCGCCATGGTCGAGCATGTGGCGGACGCGTCGGCCCCGGCGACGCTCGCCGGGGACGTGCGCGGACGGTACCGCCGCCGCGTCGCGCGGATCCGCGTGGCGCTCGGGGTCGGCGCGGCGGCCGTCGTCGCGGTGGCGATCATCCCGGGCTACCAGAGCTTCCGCGCCGGGCAGGTGAGCACACCCGCCGCCTCGGACGGCCCCGCGGGACGCGGCGGCCCGGACGAGCCGGGCCGGGCGATGCCGCAGCCGGTGCCGTCCCGCACCTCGGGCGCGCCCGCCCCGGTGCCGTCCCGGGACATCGGCGGCACCGAGTCGCCGCGCCCCCTCCTCTCGCACCCGCCGGGGCAGGGCGGCCCGGACGGCCCGTCCGGCGACGGCGGCCCGGCTCCGGGCTGGATGACGTACCTGCCCTCGGGCCTGCGCGCCCTCCGCCCGTGCGCCGAGCTGGAGAAGGGCGGGCGGCGCACGACGAACTGCCGCTGGTCCGGGACGAACGGCTGGGTCGAAGTGCACATCACCCGCGGATCCGGGCTGGCCGGACCCGGTGACGTCATCGACGGCGCCCCGACGGCCGGCGGGACACCGGTGGCCGGCAAGGACCGGGTGCACGGCCACCCCGCCGTCACCACCGACCGTCCCGACCGGGGACGCCAGATCGCGTGGGTGGAACGGCCCGGCGTCGGGATCCTGGTGCTGGTCGGCCCGGCGCTCCGCGACGAGCTCCTGACGGTCGCAGAAGGCGTACGCCCCTGACCATCCCGCAGAGGGGGCGTACTTTCCCCGCGGCCAGGGAGGGCGGCCAAGGGGAAGGAAAAAGGGACGCCCCGACGGTCTCGTCCGGACCGTCGGGGCGTCCCGCTCTGCCTCTCGGCGGTCGTCAGCCCGCCTCGTTCAGCAGCTTGGCGACGCGGGAGACGCCCTCGGTCAGGTCCTCGTCACCCAGCGCGTAGGACAGGCGGAAGTAGCCCGGCGTGCCGAAAGCCTCACCCGGGACCAGCGCGACCTCGGCCTCCTCCAGGATCAGCGAGGCCAGCTCGACCGAGGTCTGCGGGCGCTTGCCCCGGATCTCCTTGCCCAGCAGCCCCTTGACCGACGGGTAGGCGTAGAACGCGCCCTCGGGCTCGGGGCACAGGACGCCCGGGATCTCGTTCAGCATCCGGACCATCGTCTGCCGGCGCCGGTCGAACGCGGTGCGCATCTCGGCCACCGCCGCCAGGTCGCCGGTCACCGCCGCCAGCGCCGCGGCCTGCGAGACGTTGGCCACGTTGGACGTGGCGTGCGACTGCATGTTGGCCGCAGCCTTGATCACGTCCTTCGGGCCGATCATCCAGCCCACCCGCCAGCCGGTCATCGCGTACGTCTTGGCGACGCCGTTGACCACGATCGTGCGGTCGGCCAGCTCGGGCACCACGGCCGGCATCGAGTGGAACTCGGCGTCGCCGTAGACCAGGTGCTCGTAGATCTCGTCAGTGATCACCCACAGCCCGTGCTCGTCGGCCCAGCGGCCGATCGCCTCGATCTGGTCGCGGCTGTAGACCGCGCCGGTCGGGTTGGACGGCGACACGAACAGCAGCACCTTGGTGCGGTCGGTGCGGGCCGCTTCGAGCTGCTCCACGCTGACCCGGTAGC
The DNA here is from genome assembly GCF_030283145.1 of Actinomadura xylanilytica. Lineage (GTDB taxonomy): Bacteria > Actinomycetota > Actinomycetes > Streptosporangiales > Streptosporangiaceae > Spirillospora > Spirillospora xylanilytica. The sequence continues at coordinate 1,234,884 of NZ_JASNWE010000004.1, read as the reverse complement.
CGGTGGTCTCGTCGGCGACCACGTCGACCGGAACCCCGCCGGCCAGCTTGATCGACTCGGGGTAGGTGGTCCAGTACGGCGTCGGCACGATCACCTCGTCGCCCGGGTCGAGCAGCGCCGCGAACGCCTGGTACACCGCCTGCTTCCCGCCGTTGGTGACCAGGACCTGCGCCGCGTCGACCCGGAAACCGGAGTCGCGGACGGTCTTCTCTGCGATGGCGGTGCGCAGTTCCGGCAGCCCCCCGGCCGGCGTGTACTTGTGGAAGCGCGGCACCCGGCACGCGGTCACCGCCGCCTCGACGATGTAGCCGGGCGTGGGGAAGTCGGGCTCGCCCGCGCCGAACCCGATGACCGGGCGGCCCGCCGCCTTCAGCGCCTTGGCCTTGGCGTCGACGGCCAGCGTGGCGGATTCGGAGATCGCGGCGATGCGCTTGGAGATGCGAGGACGGTCGATGCTCATGTCCCTATCGTTACAGACGCCGCGCGATGACTTGCGCGATATATACGCGCCGGTCGGACGGCCTGCGGACGCGCTGCCGGACGATCGTGCCGCGTTCCGGTTCGACGAGGAGCCCGTCGGCACGTAGACTCATCGATCTAGTGGCGCGTCATCGGTTTACGGCATGCACGCGCGAGGCCGTAAGCTATGACCGGCACGACCCGATCGCATCGGTCGGCGCACGACCGTCCCCTCAGGGGGGCGGCTGTATTTCCCCCCTTCGGGGGGTGGCTGTATTTCCCCCTTCGGGGGGGTGTAGGGCAGTGGCTCAATTGGTTAGAGCTCCGGTCTCCAAAACCGGCGGTTGGGGGTTCGAGTCCCTCCTGCCCTGCGAGGTGCGGTGCGCGCACCCGTGCCGATTCACGTCACGGCGCGCCGAGTCATGGCATACGGCGGCGCGGGCCCGCGCAACAACCACATGACGGTGGTTGGTCACGACCTATGAGGTGAACGGCGGCACAATGGCGACTGACACGCGCGGCGACGCCGCGGCGAAGGACGAAGGCAAGGGTGAGACCAGGTCCAGGCGGACCTCGCCCGCTAAGTTCGTGCGCCAGATCGTCGCCGAGCTGCGCAAGGTCATCTGGCCCACGCGCCGAGAGCTGATCACCTACACGACGGTGTCCTTGGTCTTCGTACTGATCATGGTCGCGATCGTGTCCGGCGTCGACTGGGGACTCCAGAAGGGCATCTACGCCATCTTCGGCTGAGCCGTCCCCGGTATCGCAGGCCGTCCGCCGGTGCCCCGGCGCCCGCAAGTCCATCACGCAGACCGATCGAGAGAAAGAGTCACCGTGTCCGAGTCCTCACAGCCCTACGACGAGGCCGTACAAGAGGCCCAGTCCGCTGCGGCTGCTCCGGCCGACCCGGCGGGAACGCCCGCTGGGAAGACGGACGAGGCCGTCGCCGGCACCGCCGCCGAGGCCGGGGCCGAGCCGGTGGGCACGGAGACCGAGGGCGACACTCCCGCCGCCGAGACCGCCGAGGCCGAGTCCGGCGCGGCGGCCCCCGAGGCCGAGGCCGACGACGCGGAGACCGCCGAGGGCGAGTCCGCGGACGCCGAGGCCGGTGCCGAGGGCGAGGGCGAGGCTGACGACGAGGCCGAGGAGGTCGACGCCGGTCCGCCGGTCGACCCCTACGCCGAGTTCAAGATGCAGCTCCGCCTGGAGCCGGGCGACTGGTACGTCGTGCACTCCTACGCGGGGTACGAGAACCGGGTCAAGACCAACATCGAGACCCGCACCCAGACCCTCAACATGGAAGATTTCATCTTCCAGATCGAGGTCCCTCAGCACGAGGTGACCGAGATCAAGGGCGGCAAGCGGCAGAAGGTCAACGAGAAGGTCCTGCCGGGCTACATTCTGGTCCGGATGGAGCTCACCGACCAGTCGTGGGCCGCGGTCCGCAACACGCCGGGCGTGACCGGGTTCGTGGGGCTGTTGAACAAGCCGTCCCCGCTCAGCCTGGACGAGGTCGCCAACCTGCTGGCGCCCGAGCCCGAAGAGGGCGTGTCCAAGGCCAAGGAGCACGCCAAGGTCGCCGCCACCGTCGACTTCGAGGTCGGCGAGTCGGTCACCGTCATGGACGGCCCGTTCGCCACCCTGCCCGCCACGGTCAACGAGATCAACGCCGAGCAGCAGAAGCTCAAGGTGCTGGTGTCGATCTTCGGCCGGGAGACCCCGGTCGAGCTCTCGTTCAACCAGGTCTCGAAGATCTGACGCCGGTCGGCGCATATCCTTGAAACTGCCCCGCGTACGCGGGGATGCTCCCGTGCGGTCGCGCGCGGGCCGGAAGGCCCCGGCGCCGCCCCGTCCGCGGGGATGTACGGGAGCGAGCGGTTCCTACGTCGCGATGGAGTCCCGGCCGCGACGCTGCCCATGAACCGTGGGAGTCGGAACCGAAAGCAAACGGGACATAGGGGTAGACATGCCTCCGAAGAAGAAGAAGATCTCGGCGATCGTCAAGGTCCAGCTCAACGCCGGACAGGCGACCCCGGCGCCGCCGGTCGGTACCGCGCTCGGTCCGCACGGCGTCAACATCATGGACTTCTGCAAGCAGTACAACGCTGCTACCGAGGCCCAGCGCGGCAACGTCATCCCCGTAGAGATCACCATCTACGAGGACCGGTCGTTCACCTTCGTCACCAAGACCCCGCCGGCCGCGCAGCTCATCCTGAAGGCCGCCGGTGTCGAGAAGGGCAGCGGCGAGCCGCACAAGACCAAGGTCGGCTCGGTGACCCGCGACCAGATCCGCGAGATCGCCACGACCAAGATGCCCGACCTGAACGCCACCGACCTGGACGCCGCCGACAAGATCATTGCCGGCACCGCCCGCTCGATGGGCATCGAGGTCAAGTAGTCCCACCCGGTGGGAGGGCCTGCGCGGCCCGTACCACGAACTCCGTGAATGGAGCAGTCGATGAAGCGCAGCAAGAGCTACCGCGCCGCGGCCGAGAAGATCGACCGTGAGGCGCTGTACAGCCCGACCGAGGCCGTGAAGCTGGCCAAGGAGACCGCGGCCGCCAAGTTCGACGCGACCGTCGAGGTCGCCCTGCGGCTCGGCGTCGACCCCCGCAAGGCCGACCAGATGGTGCGCGGCACGGTCATCCTGCCGCACGGCACCGGCAAGACCGCCCGCGTGCTGGTCTTCGCCGGCGGGGCCAAGGCCGAGGAGGCCCTCGCGGCCGGTGCCGACATCGTCGGCTCCGACGACATGATCGAGAAGATCCAGGGCGGCTTCCTGGACTTCGACGCGGTCGTGGCGACGCCGGACCAGATGGGCAAGGTCGGCCGGCTGGGCCGGGTGCTCGGCCCGCGCGGCCTGATGCCCAACCCGAAGACCGGCACGGTCACCATGGACGTGGCCAAGGCCGTGTCCGACATCAAGGGCGGCAAGATCGAGTTCCGCGTGGACCGGCACGCGAACCTGCACTTCGTCATCGGCAAGGCCTCCTTCGACGAGAAGCAGCTCGTGGAGAACTACGCCGCGGCGATCGAAGAGGTGCAGCGGCTCAAGCCGTCCGCGGCCAAGGGCCGTTACGTGAAGAAGGCCGTGCTGACGACGTCGATGGGGCCGAGCATCCCCGTCGACCCGAACGCGGTCCGCAACCTCACCGCGGAGTTCGAGGACAACTGAGCACCGTCCCGCCGCCGCGCGCGGAGGTGGGGCATCGACAGGGCGTTCCCGTTCGGGGGCGCCCTGTCGTCGTTCCCGCGGCACCGGACTTGGATACCGGGAACACAGTCCAGATTCGGACATTTCAGTAGTCTGATCGCTTTGTTACCGATGGGGATTCTGGTGTTGAATCAGCACCGTGAACCGTCGAACGGATCGGGCCATCGCCATCTCCGCCATCGCCGCCGTGGTCGTCGTCCCCACCGTGGTCATGGTCGTGGTGCAGACGAACGGCGCCTCGCCCAAGGACGCCGGTGAGATGCCGCCCGCGGCAGCGGCGGCCCAGCATGACCCGGCCCAGGTGAGCGAGTCGCCCGTACCGGGTGCTCCGGCCGGGGCCGCGTCGCCGCTTCCGGGCACCGGAACCCCCGGGTCGGGGTCCGGGACCGGGGCCGGTTCTGGGACCGGGGCCGGTTCTGGCGCCGCGCCCAGTACGCCGTCCGGCCATGGCGGCGGCTCGGCGAGCCCCGGGAGCCCCAGCGCGAAGCCCCCCGCGCTGCGCTCGTTCACCCGGCTGACCGACGTGAAGCTGTCGGGCGCGGCCAACGGCGACTACGAGCACGCCACCGAGACGACCACGTTCACGCTCTCGCCGTCGTTCTCGATGAACGCGGTCGGGCAGCGGCGGACGATGAAGGACGGGAAGCTGACCACGCTCACCCAGAAGGTGATCATCAGTGGCGGCACCCTCAAGGCGTTCGACGGCAAGTCCTGGGAGTCGTCCAAGCTCTCCTCGGCCCAGTTGCAGAATCTGCGCGAGGGCTCCGACCCGAGGCAGCTCACCTGGCTGGTGCGGAGCGTGCCCGGCATGGCCAAGACCGGGCCCGACAAGTTCGGCTCGACCCACTTCGTGGCCAAGGCGCTGATGGGCGACCTGTACGGGCGGCTGCCGAAGGACGTGGCCGCCGAGACGCGCAAGGTGATGCCCGACGGCACGGCGGTCGGGCTCGACCTGTGGTCGGACGGCAACGAGCGTCCGACCTGGATCGGGCTGAACGCCGCGGCGCCCGGAGCGAACTTCAACGGGTCGATGACGTTCAAGTCGTACCGGTAGCCGCGGGAGGACGGGGCGCCGGGACGACGGGGCGCCCGGCGGGCGGACCTGCGGCTTCGGGTCTCCGCCGTTAAGGGTGGCTTTCCGGGGGTACGCCGCAGGTCGTACTGGCGGGTGTCCCGTTCGTACCATCGGGGGATGTGGCCCGAACGCCGCCCGGCGAGACTGGAGCCATCCAGTAGGGCGATCAAGGAGGCACAGTTCCGATGAACCGACGATTCGCGGTGGCGGCCGGCGGTACCGCGGTGGGCGCCGTTCTTCTCCTGTCCGGATGCGGCGCGGACGGATCCGGCGCCACCACGACCAAGAACATGAAGCTGAGCGCCGGCGAGGCCCTGCTGAAGACCTCCGAGAAGACCGGGCAGGCCGACACCTTCAAGGCCGACCTGACCGTGACCGACGCCGGCGACCAGGCGGGGCGGATCCACGCGACGGGCCAGTTCCGGCTCAGCCCGCAGCTGTCCTTCAGCGCCAAGCTCGACGAGTTCAGCCGCGGCGGCCAGGCGGTGCCGGGGGCCCAGGGGCAGGCGATCTTCAAGAACGACGTGCTGTACGCCAAGGTGCCGCAGCTCGCCCAGTTCGTCAGCGGCGGCAAGCCCTGGGTGAAGATCGACGTGGCGCAGATGGGGCAGCGCACCGGGTTCGACGTCAAGGGCCTGGTCGACCAGGTGCAGAAGATCAACCCGGCGGAGCAGACCAAGATGTTCACCGCCTCCAAGGACGCGCGCAAGGTCGGCGAGGAGACCGTCGACGGGGTGAGGACCATCCACTACACCGGCACGGTCACCGTGCAGGACGCGCTCAACCGGCTCGACCCGCAGGCGCGCGAGAAGGTCCGCGCCCGGTTCCCGCAGAACGCCGCCAACGAGAAGATCAGCTTCGACCTGTGGAACGGCCCCGACCAGCTTCCGCGCAAGCTGGTGTCCAAGGGCGTCGGCGAGGCCGCCAAGGCCGGCTCGGTGCAGGTGGTCTACAGCGACTACGGCAAGTCGTTCGGCGTCAACCCGCCGCCGTCCGACCAGGTGGGGGAGCTGTCCATGAGCGGACTCCTCGGCAACTAGCCCGCGCCCCACAACTGCCACCTGGTCCCATAAGGTGACTATCGTCCCATCGGTCCGGCTGAACCGCAGCAGTCTCCTCCGCGTCTGATCAGAGTCCGGCGGGAGCGTTCGGGCATGGAGACGCACCTAAGGAGATCCAGATGATCCGTCGCTTCGTGGTGGGGACCACGGTGGCCACCGGTCTCGCCCTCTCGCTCACCGGCTGCCTGGGCGAGGCCGGGGACAAGGTGGGCGACGCCGGGGAGAACATCAGGCTCAGCGCCGCTCAAGTGCTCGGCAAGACCGCCGAGAAGACGGGGCAGACCGACACCTTCCAGGCCGACATGTCGATGAAGGCGTCCGCCGGGGGCATGGGCAGCATCGAGATGAACGGCTCGATGCAGTACCGCACCAAGCCCGAGCTCGCCTACAGCATGAACTTCGACCGGATGTCCATGGGCGGCAAGTCCATGAGCGGGATGCGCCAGGTCTTCATCGGCCGGACGATGTACATGAAGTCGCCCGCGCTGGGCCAGGCCGGCGGCACGCCGGGCAAGCCGTGGCTGAAGATCTCGCTCGACCAGGCCGGCGAGAAGTCCGGCATGAACCTCGACCAGCTCCTCCAGCAGTCGCGCCAGATGGACCCGGTGCAGAGCACCAAGCTGCTCACCGCGTCCAAGGACGTGCGCAAGGTCGGCGAGGAGACCGTCGACGGGGTGAAGACCACCCACTACACCGGCACCTACCAGATGACCGACGCCATCGCCAAGCTCCCGGCCGATCAGCAGGAGGTCTCCCGCAAGGCGCTCACCTCCATGGGCATGGGCTCCATGGCGTTCGACCTGTGGGTGGACGGCGAGCAGCTGCCGCGCAAGATGGCGATGAAGTCGCAGGGCCAGAACCCGATGTCGATGACCATGAAGTACCGCGACTACGGGAAGCCGGTGCAGATCACCGCCCCGCCCGCCGACCAGGTCACCGACTTCGCGGCCATGATGAAGGGCCTCGGCGGCGCCGGCGGCGCGGGCCTCCCGGCCGTCCCGCCCGCCCGGAGCTGACCGCGCCCTCTTCGGAGGCGATGCCGCGGGGCCGGGACGGATTCCGTCCGGGCCCCGCGGATTTGTCTAACCGGTGAGGCGTCACGTACTCTGTCCACTGCCGAAGACCGCCGGTCGTCACCCGTAAGAAGGTGACCGAAGGACCCGACTCGTTCGGGCGACCCGCGTAGGTGAGACGAGAGCTTTCGCATGACTTCCGTGTTATGCCAACGCCCCGTGCGCCTGCGCCGGGGCGTTTTTTGGTTGATTGACGTCCGTCCTCACCGGCGGGCGATGATCGCAATCACCCAGGTAATCGGAAGGAGGCCCCATGGCTAAGGCCGAAAAGGCCGCGGCGATCGCCGAGCTCAAGAACGAGTTCGCGAGTTCCAGCGGTGCCGTGCTGACCGAGTACCGCGGGCTCACGGTGGCCCAGCTCAAGGAGCTGCGCACCAACCTCGGCGACAACGCCAGGTTCGCCGTGGTGAAGAACACGCTGACCAAGCGCGCGGCGGACGAGGCCGGTGTCGACGAGCAGTTCCGCGAGCTGCTCGAAGGCCCCTCGGCCATCGCGTTCGTCCACGGCGACGTGGTCGAGGCCGCCAAGGGCCTGCGTGACTTCGCCAAGGCCAACCCGGACCTGGTGATCAAGGGTGGCTTCATCGACGGCAAGTCGATGGTGCCCGCCGACATCACCAAGCTCGCCGATCTCGAGTCTCGCGAGGTCCTCCTCGCGAAGCTGGCCGGCGCGATGAAGGGCTCCATGGCGAACGCGGCCATGCTCTTCAACGCCCTGCCGACGCAGGCGGCCCAGCTCGTCGAGGCGCTGCGCGTCAAGCGCGAGGCGGCCGGCGAGACGGCCGAGGCCCCGGCGGACGCGGCTCCGGCCGAGGCCGCCGCCGCCGACGCGGACGAGGCACCCGCCGAGTAGTCGACGCCCGTTCACCAGGCCGGCGCGCGCCGGCCCGGACGGACCGAGACGGACCGAGACCCGCGGTCCCCGTAACACCCCGGATTTTGAAGTCACAGCGGAGGAACACATCATGGCGAAGCTCAGCACCGCAGAGCTCCTGGACACCTTCAAGGAGATGACCCTCCTCGAGCTGTCCGAGTTCCTGAAGGAATTCGAAGAGGTCTTCGACGTCAAGGCCGCGGCTCCGGCCGTCGCCGTCGCCGCCCCGGCCGGTGGCGGCGGCGCCGCCGAGGAGGCCGCGGTCCAGGACGAGTTCGACGTCATCCTCGAGGGTGCCGGCGACAAGAAGATCCAGGTCATCAAGGAGGTGCGCACGCTGACCAGCCTCGGCCTGAAGGAGGCCAAGGACCTGGTCGACGGCGCCCCCAAGGCCCTCCTCGAGAAGGTCAACAAGGAGCAGGCCGACAAGGCCAAGGAGGCCCTGGAGAAGGCCGGCGCGACGGTCACCGTCAAGTAAGGCGCTCCACCGCTCTTCCCGAAGGCGGCCATCCCACCACGGTGGGATGGCCGCCTTCGTGCGTTCCGGCGGACCGTCGCGGGATGTGGCCGGAGCCGATGTCGCAGGCCGGAAGGTGCGGGAAAACTGTGCCCGGGTGATAAATCAGTGGCCCGAAGCGCTTCCCGGAGTCGGTTGTGCGGGGTCCGGAAGGCGGCGTAGCGTCCATTTCGGCCCCCGAGGTCTCTGGGGCCGCCCGGTCCCCGGCCGCACCTCCCGACCCCCGGCCCGGGGCCGCGCTCTTGGACCACTAGTCTCATAGGCGTCGTAAGTAACGGTTGTCTTACGACGTCGCGTTTCACTGCTGTTGCGGTCCCGAACCCCTTCCATTTGTGCGTAGGGCCGCTACGGTAGTGGCACCCGTCACGGCTACCGATCGGTAGCAACGGGCCCGCCACGCGGTGTGACGACAACCGCAACAGCCTGAGTACTACTCGCTCATGGGTTCCGGATTCCCCCCGGCCTGGACGAAAGGTGACGAGTGGGCGTCGAGATCAGAGTCGAGGGCCTGACCAAGTCCTTCGGCAGCCAGACGATCTGGCAGGACGTATCGCTAACGCTGCCCTCGGGAGAGATCTCCGTTCTCCTCGGACCGTCCGGCACGGGCAAGTCGGTCTTCCTCAAGACACTGGTCGGGCTGCTCAAGCCCAACCGCGGCCACATCTGGATCGGCGACCGGGACCTGCCGTACCTGCCCGAGTCGCAGCTCTACGACACCCGCAAGCTCTTCGGCGTGCTGTTCCAGGACGGCGCGCTCTTCGGCTCGATGAACATCTTCGACAACGTCGCGTTCCCCCTGCGCGAGCACACGAAGAAGTCCGAGTCCGAGGTCAAGCGGATCGTGATGGAGAAGCTCGACCTGGTCGGCCTGCTCGGGGCCGAGAGCAAGCTTCCCGGTGAGATCTCCGGCGGCATGAAGAAGCGCGCCGGGCTGGCCCGCGCACTCGTGCTCGACCCCGAGATCCTGCTGGTGGACGAGCCCGACTCGGGTCTGGACCCGGTCCGCACCGCCTACCTGAACCAGCTCTTCGTCGACCTGAACGCGCAGATCAACGCGACGTTCCTGATCGTCACGCACGACATCAACACCGCCCGGACCGTGCCCGACAACATCGGCCTGCTGTTCCGCCGCGAGCTGGCCATGTTCGGGCCGCGCGAGATGCTGCTGTCCAGCGAGGAGCCGGTCGTCCGGCAGTTCCTCAACGCCAGCAAGATCGGCCCGATCGCGATGTCGGAGGAGAAGGACGTCTCCGAGCTGGAGGCCGAGGCCCGGATGGGGCTGGAGGCGGGCAAGCTGCCGCCGATCCCGCCGCAGCTCATGCCGAGCGACGGCCGCGTCCGGCCGACCCAGCAGGCCCCCGGCGGCTGGTGCGCCGCGCACGGCGTCGTCCCGCCGCCCGGCTCGTTCATCGACGACCTCGGCCGCAACTGGGTCGAGGAGTGGCCGCGCTACGTCGCGTCCATGGCTCCGGTCGGGGCCCCCGCCCCCGGCGGGCAGGGCGGGCAGGTTCCGGGTGGACGGCCCCCTGGAGGCACGTACTGATGTCCGTTCCTGGTATCGGCGCGAACCAGGGAGGGGGCAAGAAGGACGGCGGCTCCTCGGCCGCGTTCCGCAAGATCTCCGATGGCGCCGCCAACGTCGCCATCAGGGAGCCGGGACGGTTCTTCGCCCTGTGCCTGGACACCGGCCGGGCGATGTTCCAGTGGCCCTTCCAGTGGCGCGAGTTCATCCAGCAGGCATGGTTCATCGTCAGCGTGACCGTGGTGCCGACGATGCTGGTCGCCATCCCCTTCGGCGGCATCCTGTCGTTGCAGGTCGGCGGGCTCATCCGGCAGCTCGGCGCCGAGTCCTACACCGGTGCCACCGCGGTGGTCGCGATCGTCCGCGAGGCCAGCCCGCTGGTCACCTCGCTGCTGGTCGCGGGCGCCGCCGGCTCGGCGATGTGCGCCGACATCGGCTCCCGCAAGATCCGCGAGGAGATCGACGCGATGGAGGTGCTCGGGATCAACCCGCTGCACCGCCTGGTGGTGCCGCGGATGCTCGCCTGCGCCTTCGTCGCGGTGTTCCTGAACGGCCTGGTGTCGGTGGTCGGCCTGATCGGCGGCTACGTCTTCAACGTGATGCTCCAGGACGGCACGCCGGGCGCCTACCTGGCCTCCTTCAACGCCATCGCGCAGCTCCCCGACCTGATGCAGGCCGAGTTCAAGGCGTTCATGTTCGGCATCACCGCCGGCCTGGTCGCCGCGTACAAGGGCCTGAACGCCAAGGGCGGTCCCAAGGGCGTCGGCGACGCGGTCAACCAGACCGTCGTCATCACGTTCATGCTGCTCTTCCTGGAGAACTTCGTGATCTCCGCCCTGTACTTCCAGTTCGTCCCGCAGAAGGGGATGTGATGGCGGGCAGGCGGGGCGAGGGCGTGAGCGCCACCGCCCCGGGCAGGGCGGGCAAGGCCGTCACGCGGGTCGTCAACGCCCCGCTGGAACGGCTCGACGACTTCGGGCACCAGCTCTCGTTCTACGCGCGGGCGTTCGCGTGGGTGTTCCGGGTGCTGCGCCGCTACCGCACCGAGGTGCTGCGGCTGCTGGCCGAGGTCAGCCTCGGCACCGGCGGGCTGGCGGTGATCGGCGGGTCGGTGGTGATCGTCGGGTTCATGACGTTCTTCACCGGCAGCCAGGTCGGCCTCCAGGGCTACAACTCGCTGAACCAGATCGGCACCGCCGCGTTCACCGGGTTCGTCGCGTCCTACTTCAACACCCGCGAGATCGCGCCGCTGGTGTCGGCGCTGGCGCTGTCGGCCACGGTCGGCTGCGGGTTCACCGCGCAGCTCGGCGCGATGCGGATCTCCGACGAGATCGACGCGCTGGAGGTCATGGCGGTCCCGTCGATGCCGTTCCTGGTGACGACGCGGATGCTGGCCGGGATGATCGCGGTGATCCCGCTGTACATCGTCGGCCTGCTGGCCTCCTACGGCGCGACCCGTCTGATCGTCACGCTGTTCTACGAGCAGTCGACCGGCACCTACGACCACTACTTCAAACTCTTCCTGCCGCCGTACGACATCCTCTGGTCGTTCGGCAAGGTGATCGTCTTCTCCGTGCTGGTGATGCTGATCCACTGCTACTACGGCTACCACGCCAGCGGCGGCCCGGCCGGCGTCGGCGTCGCGGTGGGCCGCGCGGTGCGGACCAGCATCGTGGTGATCAACGTGGTCGACCTGCTGCTCGGCATGGCGATCTGGGGCGCGACCGTCTCCGTACGGATTGCGGGGTGACGGCGCGATGACGCATTCGGCGAACCCGGGGTCCGGCAGGCTGTCGCAGCGGATGCGCCACCGGCTGCTCGGCCTGTCGATGGTCGTGGTGATCGTGCTGCTGCTGGCACTGACGGTCGCGCTGTTCAACAAGGCGCTGACCCCCGTCGTCAAGGTGACGGTGGACGCCGAGCGGGCCGGGCTCCAGCTGCTGCCCCGCTCCGACGTCAAGGTGCGCGGGCTGATCGTGGGCGAGGTCCGCGGTTCGCACGCCACCGAGCACGGCGCGGTGCTGGACCTGGCGCTCGATCCCGACAAGGCCAAGCTGGTCCCGTCCAACGTGCAGGCGCGGCTGCTGCCGAAGACGCTGTTCGGCGAGAAGTACGTCGACCTGGAGATCCCGGCGCAGGCGGGCCGGCCGGGCCTGCGCAAGGGGCAGGTCATCCAGCAGGACCGGTCGCAGACCGCGGTCGAGATCGACAAGGTGCTCGGCAACCTGCTGCCGCTGCTCCAGGCGGTCAAGCCGGAGAAGCTGAACAGCACGCTCAACGCGATCGCGACGGCGTTGCAGGGCCGCGGCGAGCAGCTCGGCGGCGACCTGGAGCAGGCCGACGCGCTGCTGAAGAAGATCAACCCGCAGCTCGGCACGCTGGTCCACGACCTCAACGGGCTCTCGGACGTCTCCGACATCTACCGCGCCGCGGCACCGGACCTGCTCGACACCCTGCGCAACCTCAACGTGACCAGCAAGACGATCACCGACGAGCAGGGCACGATCGAGGACATCATCCCGATGGTCACCGGCTTCTCCAAGGACACCGACCGGTTCATGAAGGTGAACGGCCCGAAGATCATTGGCTTCAACGTGGCCAACCGGGACGGGCTAGAGGTGCTGGCCCGCTACTCGTCCACGCTGCCGTGCGTGCTCGCGGGGATGATGAAGCTGAAGCCGGAGGCCGAGCGGGTGGCGGGGGCGGGCGGCTCCAAGACCTTCAACCTGACCATCGAGATCGTCAAGCCCCGTCCGGCGTACAAGAACCCGCTGGACCTGCCCGAGATGAAGGACCAGCGCGGCCCGCGCTGCTACAACCTGCCCGATCCGAAGGTCCCCTTCCCCGACTGGATGGCGTTGGACGGCACCCAGGACGACCTGTGGTGGAAGAACCCCGGTGACCCGAACGCCGGCGGCAACGGCGGCGGGCAGGGCCGGGGCCGGGCGATGTCGAAGGTGTTCGTCGACCCGGGCACCGCGATGACCGAGAAGGACAAGATCAAGAATGTCGTCGGGCCGATGACCCGCACCCCCGCGGGCGAGGTGTCGGACGTGGCGCAACTGCTGTTCGGGCCGGTCATGCAGGGATCGGTGGTGACGGTCAAGTGAAGACCACCAGCGCCGCCGTCAAGCTCCTGATCTTCGTGGTACTCACCTCGCTGACCACCGGCGTGCTGGCGATGACCATCTCCAACGCGCGCTTCCAGAGCACCGACAGCTACAGCGCGATCTTCACCGACGTGGCCGGGCTGCTCGACAACGACGACGTGCGCGTCGCCGGGGTCCGGGTCGGCCAGGTCGAGAAGATCGAGCTGTACCGGGGCGACCGGGCCAAGGTGACGTTCAGCCTCGGCAAGGGCGGGGTGTTCGAGGGCGGCCTCCCCACGTCCACTCAGGTGCAGGTGCGGTACCGCAACCTGATGGGGCAGCGCTACCTGGCGCTGAACGAGGGGCCGGGCAACGCCAACGAGCACCTGCGGCGCGGCGCGACGATCCCGGAGACGCAGACCCAGCCGGCGCTCGACCTGACCGTGCTGTTCAACGGATTCCGGCCGCTGTTCCGCGCGCTGGAGCCCGACGACGTCAACAAGCTGGCCTTCCAGATCGTGCAGACGCTCCAGGGCGAGGGCGGCACGATCAACAGCCTGCTCGCGCACGTGGCGTCGCTGACCAACACGCTGGCCGACCGCGACAAGGTCATCGGCCAGGTGATTGACAACCTGAACAACGTGCTGGGCACCATCGACCAGCGGCACACCCAGGTCAACCGCCTGATCACCGACCTGCGCGGGTTCGTCGGCGGGGTCGCCGACGACCGGCAGGCGATCTTCGACTCGGTGTCGGCGATCAACCAGCTGACCGGCACCACCGCCGGGCTGCTGCGCGAGGCCCGTCCCGGGCTCAAGAACGACATCGCCGGGCTCCAGCAGCTCAGCGGGACGCTGAACAAGAACGGCGACACCCTCGACAAGGGCTTGCAGCGGACCCCGGAGCGGCTGGAGAAGCTGGTCAACATCTCCTCCTACGGCTCCTGGTTCAACATGTACATCTGCGGCCTCGACGCGCGGGTGCGGCTGCCGGGCGGCCCGGTCTACCAGACGCCCGCGATCGTGAACGAGAACGCGAGGTGCAAGTAGATGAGGATCCCGTTCCGGGAGCGCAACCCGGTCCCCATCGGCATCGCCGCGTTCGCCGCCATCGTCGTCGTGCTGGCGGTGGCGATGAACCTCCAGAGCATCCCGTTCGTCGCGGGCGGCACCGAGCACAAGGCCGCGTTCAAGGAGGCGGCCGGGCTCAAGTCGGACGAGGAGGTCCGCGTCGCCGGCGTGAAGGTCGGCCAGGTCACCGCGCTGGACCTGGACGGCGACCACGTCACCGTCACCTTCCGGGTGGACGACGGGGTCAGGCTCGGCGACCTGACCCGCGCCGAGATCAAGATCAAGACGATGCTCGGCGCGCACTACCTGGCGCTGGTGCCGCGCGGCGGCGGCAGGCTCGGCAAGCGGATCCCGATCGACCGGACCAGCACCCCGTTCGAGGTCGTCCCGGCGATCAGCGAGCTGAGCCAGCGGGTCAGCAAGATCGACTACAGGCAGATGGCGAAGTCGTTCGACGTGCTGTCGGACACCTTCCGCAACTCGCCGGAGGAGATCAGGGCCTCGCTCAAGGGGCTGCGCCGGCTGTCGGACACCGTCGCCTCGCGCGACGAGCAGCTGCACGAGCTGACCGGCAAGGCCAAGAACGTGTCCCAGCTCCTCGCCGACCGCAACCAGGACTTCACCAAGCTGGTCCAGGACGGCGACAAGGTGCTCCAGGCCGTCCAGTCGCGGCGCGCGGTCATCCACCAGCTCCTGATCAACACCGTCGCGCTCTCCCAGCAGGTGAACGCGCTGATCCGGGAGAACGAGAGCCGGCTCCGCCCGATGCTGGACAACCTGGAGAAGGTCAGCGGGATTCTGCTGAAGAACCAGGACAACCTGGACAACATCATCAAGCTGTACGCGCCGTTCGCCCGCCAGTTCGCCGACGTCACCGGCACCGGGCGCTGGTTCGACTCCTACATCCAGAACCTCCTCCCCATCCCCGCGTCGATCAAGGACGCGCCCAAGAGCAACGGAGGCGCGAACGGCGGCACCGCCCAGCAGCAGGGCGCGGGCAGGCCCGGAACCGGCCAGCAGGGCACCGGCCAGCAGGGCGCCGGCCAGAACAACCCGTTGCCGTTCCTCCCGTAAGCGCGAGCAGGCAGGTCATCAGTGCGAAACTCAGCAACCATCCTTCGCCTCGGCGGCGCGATCCTCGCCGTCGCGGTGCTGGCGGCCTCGCTCGTGCTGCTGCTCCAGGGGTCCGAGCAGCGCCACGTGACGGCGTACTTCACCAAGACCGTGGGCCTCTACGCGGGTGCCGACGTGCGCATCCTCGGCATCAAGGTCGGCAAGGTCACCAAGGTGACCCCGGTCGGCGACGCGGTCAAGGTCGAGTTGGAGTACGAGGCCCGGCGCAAGGTCCCCGCCGGCGCGCAGGCCGTCATCGTCAACCAGACCCTGGTCGCCGACCGCTACATCCAGCTCACCCCCGCCTACAAGGGCGGCGCGCTGCTCCAGGACAAGGCGACGCTGACCACCAGCCGCACCGCGGTCCCGGTGGAGGTCGACGAGATCGGCGGCAGCCTGAGCGACCTCACCAAGGCGCTCGGCCCGGACGGCGCCAACAAGGACGGCTCGCTCTCGCAGCTCCTCCAGGTCGGCGCCGACACCCTGCAAGGGCAGGGCGGCGACATCCGGCAGACGATCCACGACACGTCCAAGATGCTGAGCACCTTCAGCGCCGACCGCGGTGACCTCGCCACCACGATCAAGAACCTGCGCGTGATCACCGACGCGATGAAGGCCAACGACCAGCAGATCCAGCAGTTCACCGGGCACCTCAACGGGGTCTCCGGGCAGCTCGCGGGGGAGAAAGAGGAGCTCAGCGCGGCCCTCAACACCCTCGCCCCGACGCTGCGCAACGTGCAGCGGTTCATCAAGGACAACCGGGGCCAGTTGTCCGACAACGTCCGGCAGCTCGCGCAGATCACCGGCGTGCTGGTCAAGGAGAAGGACGCGGTCGCCGAGCTGCTGGAGTCCGGCCCGATGGCGGTCAACAACCTGGCCCGCGCCTACGACCCGATCAGCGGCACCATCCACAACCGGGCCGACCTGCGCCAGTTCCACGACCTGGCCGACTGGGTCTGCTCGCTGGCCTACTCGGTCGGCACGCCCGCCAAGCAGTGCCTGGACTTCGTCAAGCCCTACAACGGCATCGGCAAGGCGCTGGCCGGGATCAGCCTGGACCTGTCCTGGATCACCGCGCTGACCACCCACTACGACCCGGAGCCGATCCCGCCGGACGCCTACGGGCCGAACGGCCGGGGCAGCGGCGCCACCGCCGCGAAGGGCGGGAAGGCCGCCGGGACGGCCAAGGGCGGCCCGGCCGGTGCGCAGAGGCCGAAGGACGTCAGGGGACTGCTGCCCGGAGGTGGCCGATGAGCAGGAAGCAGTGGCGGCGGGCGCGGCTCGCCGGGGTCGCGGCGCTCGCGGGCGCGGCGGCCCTGTCGGGCTGCTCGTTCCGCGGGGTCGACTCGATCCCGCTGCCCGGCGGCCCGGACCTCGGCAGCGGGCCCACGACCGTCAGGATCGAGTTCGCGAACGTGCTCGACCTGGTGCCGCAGTCGGTGGTCAAGGTCAACGACGTCTCGGTCGGCAAGGTCGACAAGATCGACCTGGCCGGCGGGACGGGCGGCTGGCACGCCCTGGTCACCGTCAAGGTGCGCAAGGACGTCAAGCTGCCCGACAACGCGGTCGCCACGATCGGCCAGACCAGCCTGCTGGGCGAGAAGTTCGTCGCGCTCTCCGCGCCGCCGGGCCAGGCCGCCGCCGGGCGGCTCGGCTCCGGCGACCTCATCCCGCTGGCCCGCACCACGCGCAGCACCGAGGTCGAGGAGGTGCTGTCGGCGATGTCGCTGCTGCTGAACGGCGGCGGCATCGAGCAGGTCTCCACGATCAGCCACGAGCTCCAGGCCGCGATGGGCGGGCGGGAGGCGACGATCAAGTCGGTGCTGGGCCAGGTGAACACCTTCGTCGGCACGCTGGACCGCAACCGCGGCTCCATCACCCGGGCGATCGACAGCATCGACCGGCTGACCGGCAAGCTGTCCAGCGAGCGGGCGACCATCGCCGACACCATCGACAAGACCGGCCCGGCCATCGGCGTCCTGAACCGCAACCGCGCCGATCTGACCAAGATGCTGGTCGCGCTCGACAAGCTGAGCCGCACCACGACCGGCGTGATCGAACAGTCGCAGGCCGACCTGGTGGCCAACCTCAAGGATCTGGACACCATCCTGCGCAACCTCAACAAGGCCGGCTCCGACCTGCCCAAGTCGCTGGAATCGCTGATCACCTTCCCGTTCCCGGCGACCTTCGGCAACGTGATCGAGGGCGACTACGGCAACATCAACCTCACGGTCGACCTCGACATGGAGTCCATCGCGCACAACCTGCTGGGCGGCACCGACCTGGAGGGGATGCTCGGCAACGGGCAGCAGATGCGCAGCATGCTCACCGTCCCGAACGTGCAGCTCCCGCAGTCGCCGCTGGGCGTGCTGCCGCAGACGCCGGGCGGCCGGGGCGGCGGTGCGGGCGGGCAGGGCGGCATCCCGGGCCTTCCGGGCGGTGGCGGGGCCGGCGGCACCCCCGGCGTTCCCGGCGCCACTCCGAAGGCCACGCCCGGGAACAAGGGCGGCGCGTCCCGGAACCGGCCGGGCGCGCTCGGCCCGGGCGCCGGGCAGCGCGATCTCCAGACCCTGATGACGGGGGGCCTCTCGTGATCCTCAAGCGCGGCGTCAAGATCCAGTTGATCGCCTTCGCCCTCATCACCGTCATCGGCGTGACGGTCGTGTCGGTGAACTACATCGGCTTCGGCCGCAAGACGTTCGGCCGCCAGTACACCGCCTTCGTCGACCTCACCGACTCCGGCGGCGTGTTCACTAACGCCGAGGTGACCTACCGGGGCGTCCCGGTCGGACGGGTCGGGCCGATCAGGCTCACCGAGAGCGGCATCAAGGTCGAGCTGACCCTCGACCGCGGGCAGCGGATCCCGCGCGCGGGCACCAAGGCCGTGGTGGCGAACCGGTCGGCGGTCGGCGAGCAGTACATCGACCTCCAGCCCGCCCGCAGGACCGGACCCTACCTGGACCAGGGCGCCGCCTACACGATCCCGCGCGAGCTGACCACGCTCCCGGTGTCGACCGCCGAGCTGCTGCGCAACGTCGACCGGCTGGTCTCGTCGGTCGACCCCAAGAACCTCGGCACGATCGTGGACGAGCTCGACAAGGCGTTCTCCGGCTCGGCCGCCGACCTCCAGTCGATCCTGGACGACACCGACCGGCTGCTCAAGACCGCCGACCAGGCCTACCCCGACACCAAGAAGCTGCTCGACAACAGCGTCACCGTGCTCGACACCCAGCGGGCCCAGGGCGCCAACATCCTCGGCTTCTCGCGGAACCTGAACGAGCTCACCACCCAGCTCCGCAAGGACGACCCGGCGCTGCGCCGGACCATCGAGGCCACCCCCGGCGCGGTGGTGCAGGCCGACAAGACCATCGAGGACCTGGCGCCCACGCTGCCGGTGCTGCTGGCCAACATGACCACCACGGGCCAGATCATCGCCTCGCACAAGGCCGGGCTGCGCTCGCTGCTGATCATGTACCCGATGACGGTGGCCGGCGCGTTCACCGTGACCCCCGGCGACGGCACCCAGCACCTCGGCCTGGCGCTCAACTTCGACTCCCCGCCCCCGTGCACCAAGGGCTACGAGAAGGTCAAGCACCGCTGGCCGCAGGACACCGGCCGCAAGGCCCCGCGGCTGGACGTGGGCTGCACCGACAGCCCCGGCTCCCCGAGCGCGGTCCGCGGCGCGCGCAACTTCCCCAAGCAGGACCTGTCGCCCGTCCCGAAGGTGCCCGCGGGCGCGACGGACGGCGCGGGCTTCCCGGCGGGCGGTGCCTCCGGCAACGCGGCCGGGGCCCCGAAGGCCGAGTCCGGGAAGGGCGGCAAGCCCGCGGCGAAGGGCGCCGGCGAGGGCTCCGGGAGCGGGGACGCCGCGCTCGCGGCGAACAACTCCCTTTACGTCCCGTTCTCATCAGAATCGGTGGAGATCGCCGGATACGACCCTTCGACCGGTACGGTCTACGGGCCCGACGGCAAGCGCTACGGCATGGGCGCGAACGGCGGCCAGCAGCGCATCCTGGGGGAGTCCTCCTGGAAGATGCTGCTGCTCGGCCCGCTCTCACAGTGATCACGGCCGGCGCTGTGACGACCGAACGCGGACGTGATGGCGGACGTACGGCCAGAACCCGATGAAGGAGGCGACGCGATGAAGTACGGCGCGACCGACGCGGTCGACGCCGCGGCGTCGCGGGGCCGCGGTGGCGGTGTCACCGTGATCGTCCTGGGCGTGCTCGCCGTGGTCCTGGCCGCGGCGGTCGGGGTGGTCGGCCTGCGCTACCGGCCGGCCCACGACGAGAACGAGCGGCGGGCGGCGGCCACCCAGGCGGCCCGGCAGACCGGCGTCAACCTGGCCAGCATCGACTACCGCAGTGTGCAGCAGGGCATCGACCGGGTGGTCGGCGGGATGACCGGCGACATCAAGAACCAGTGGTCCACCCAGGCCAAGATCATCGCGGACACCGCGACCAAGACCAAGGCCACCTCGCAGGTGCAGCAGGTCCGGGCCGGGGTGGTCTCCCTGGACGAGGACTCGGCCGAGGTGATCGTGGCGATCAGCGCGACGACCACCAGCCCCCAGGTCCCGCAGGGAACCCCGCGCAACTGGCGGTTCGCGATGGGCCTCACCCGGGTCGACGGACGTTGGCTCGTCTCGAAGATGGGAATTGTCCCATGACGATGCTCGGGCGCGGGAAGCGCGACGCCGCCGACAAGGCGCGCAAGGCGGAGAAGGCCCGGCAGAAGGCCGACGAGGCCGCCCGCAAGGCCGCGGAGGCTGCCGCCGAGGCCGAACGGGCCGCCCTGGAGGCCGACGAGGCCGAGGGTGCCGCCAGTGCGGACGCTGAGAGCGACGCTGAGGTGGCGGCGACGACCAAGGGTGCCGGGAAGTCAACCAAGACATCCAAGGCCGCCACGCGGAAGAAGAGCGCCCCAGAGGCCGATTCCGAGCCGGTGGACGATGTCGAAGCCGAGCCGGAGACCGTCTCTAAGCCCGCTCCGAAGGCCAAGACCGCGACCAAGACCACGGCCAAGGCCAAGCCCTCCAAAGTCGAACCCCAGCCCGACGACGAGCCCGAGGCCGCGGCCGACGACGCGGAGGCGGACGCGGACGCGGACGCGGTCGAGGCCAAGTCCGTCCCGACGAAGAAGAAGCCCGTCCGGAAAATGCCCGAACCCGACGCCGACGCCGACGAGGAGGACGCCGACGAGCCCGACGAGACGGCCGCGGCGTCCGAGGCCGAGCCCTCCAAGGCCGGAACCGACGAGGACGAGGACAGCGACGAGGACGAGGACGAGGGCGAGGGCGAGCTCGAGACCACCGTCGTCCCGGCCGAGGCGAGGTCCCGGTCCCGCTCCAGGTCACCGAAGTCGGCGGTCGGCGGGGTGCGTCCCGCGGTGTGGGTGCTCCTCGCCGTCAACGTGGTGCTGGCGGCCCTGCTGGCGTGGCTGTGCGTGGCCCTCTCCGGGGTGAACCAGGAGCAGGGCGACACCAAGGCGGTCGGCAAGGTCTCGTTCGCCGCCGGGCAGGCCGCCGAGGACCTGTCGTCGTACGACTACCGGACGATCGACGACGACCTCAAGCGGGCCACCGACCACACCACCGGCGCGTTCCACGCCGAGTTCGCCAAGATGACCACCACGGTGAAGCCGTCGGCGCTCCAGGGGAAGATCGTGGTGGAGGGGACGGCGGTGAAGACCGCGGTCGAGAGCATCGGCGACGGCAAGGCGATCGCGCTGGTCTACCTCGACCAGCAGACCGCCAAGGGCGCCAGCGGCGAGCGCACCCCGAACCAGTACACGGTGCGCCTGGTGATGAAGAAGGTCGGCGGCCGATGGCTGGTCGCGGAGCTCCAGATGATGTGAGGACGGGGCCGTCCGGACAGGGCTCCGACGTCGGGCGATCACCCCTCCGGGGTGGTCGCCCGACCGTTGTCCAGGCCCTACCGCCGGGTAGTCGGACGGATCCTAAACTATGGTCTTCCTCACTGCAGGTCAGAGCCCGAAAAGTCCAAGTCCGCTCTTGACTACAAGGCCCTGAGAGGCGATGCTCCAAGGCAACTGTGAGGCATACTGCGGCGGTAGAGTTGCGAGCGGTGTGGCGGTCGGCTACACTGCCCCTTTGCGCTGCCCTCTGACATCCACGTGTGAGAGCACTCCTGCCTTGGTCCCTTTTGGGCCTCATCGTGCAGGTCTCGGACGTGGATCGTCTGGCGTGCGTGTCGTCAGTTACGCCGCGAGCCCTCGGAAGGACCACTCTTGGCAGCCTCGCGCAACGCCTCGAATACCGCAACCGGTCCGAACCGCGTCTCCTTCGCGCGCATCAAGGAGCCGCTCGAAGTCCCGGACCTCCTTGCTCTGCAGACCGACTCTTTTGACTGGCTGCTCGGCAACGAGAGGTGGAAGGCCCGGGTCGAGGCGGCCCAGAAGGCCGGAAGTAAGAGCGTCCCGACCCAGTCGGGTCTGGAGGAGATCTTCGAGGAGATCAGTCCCATCGAGGACTTCTCCGGGACCATGTCGCTCTCGTTCCGCGATCACCGGTTCGAGCCGCCCAAGTACTCCGTCGAGGAGTGCAAGGACAAGGACATGACCTACTCCGCCCCCATGTTCGTCACGGCGGAGTTCATCAACAACACCACCGGTGAGATCAAGAGCCAGACGGTGTTCATGGGCGATTTCCCGCTCATGACGCCCAAGGGCACCTTCATCGTCAACGGGACCGAGCGAGTCGTCGTCTCGCAGCTGGTCCGTTCGCCCGGCGTCTACTTCGACCGCGCGCTCGACAAGGCATCCGACAAGGACATCTACGGCTGCAAGGTCATCCCCAGCCGCGGCGCCTGGCTCGAGTTCGAGATCGACAAGCGCGACAACGTCGGCGTGCGCATCGACCGCAAGCGCAAGCAGCCGGTCACCGTGCTGCTCAAGGCGCTCGGCTGGGACGAGGCCCGCATCCGCGAGCGCTTCGGCTCCTACGAGTCGATCAACGTCACCCTGGAGAAGGACCACACCTCCGGCCAGGACGACGCCCTGCTCGACATCTACCGCAAGCTGCGGCCGGGTGAGCCGCCGACCAAGGAGTCGGCGCAGACCCTGCTGGAGAACCTGTACTTCAACCCCAAGCGCTACGACCTCGCCAAGGTCGGCCGCTACAAGGTCAACAAGAAGCTCGGGCTCGACCTGGACATGAACCAGGGCACGATGACCGAGGACGACGTCGTCGCCACCATCGAGTACCTCGTCCGGCTGCACGCCGGCGAGGAGGAGGCCACCCTCGGGGCGGTCCCGGTGCCGATCGAGGTCGACGACATCGACCACTTCGGCAACCGGCGGCTGCGCACGGTGGGCGAGCTGATCCAGAACCAGGTCCGGCTGGGCCTGGCCCGGATGGAGCGCGTCGTCCGCGAGCGGATGACCACCCAGGACGTCGAGGCGATCACGCCGCAGACCCTGATCAACATCCGGCCGGTCGTCGCCTCCATCAAGGAGTTCTTCGGCACCAGCCAGCTCTCGCAGTTCATGCAGCAGAGCAACCCGCTCGACGGCCTGACGCACAAGCGGCGGCTGTCGGCGCTCGGCCCCGGTGGCCTGTCGCGTGAGCGGGCCGGCATGGAGGTCCGCGACGTCCACCCGTCGCACTACGGCCGCATGTGCCCGATCGAGACGCCGGAAGGCCCGAACATCGGCCTGATCGGCTCGCTCGCCGCGTTCGGCCGGGTCAACCCGTTCGGCTTCGTCGAGACGCCGTACCGCAAGGTCACCGACGGTGTGGTCACCGAGCAGATCGACTACCTCACCGCCGACGAGGAGGACCGCTTCGTCATCGCGCAGGCCAACTCGGCGCTCAATGACGACGGCACCTTCGTCGACGACAAGGTCCTCATCCGCAAGAAGGGCGGCGAGGTCGAGCTGATCCCGCCGAACGACGTCCAGTACATGGACGTCTCGGCGCGGCAGATGACCTCGGTCGCCACCGCGATGATCCCGTTCCTGGAGCACGACGACGCCAACCGGGCGCTGATGGGCTCCAACATGCAGCGCCAGTCCGTTCCGCTGCTGCGCAGCGAGGCGCCGCTGGTGGGCACCGGTATGGAGTACCGTGCCGCGGTCGACGCCGGTGACGTGATCACCGCGGAGAAGGCCGGCGTGGTCGAGGAGGTCTCCGCCGACTACGTGACCGTGATGAACGACGATGCCACCCGGACCACGTACCGGGTCACCAAGTTCAAGCGGTCCAACCAGGGCACCTGCTACAACCAGAAGCCCATCGTGGTCGAGGGGCAGCGGGTCGAGGTCGGCCAGGTCGTCGCGGACGGCCCGTGCACCGACGACGGCGAGATGGCGCTCGGCAAGAACCTCCTCGTGGCGTTCATGCCCTGGGAGGGGCACAACTACGAGGACGCCATCATCCTCAGCCAGCGCCTGGTGCAGGACGACGTCCTGTCCTCGATCCACATCGAGGAGCACGAGGTCGACGCCCGCGACACCAAGCTGGGCCCCGAGGAGATCACCCGGGACATCCCGAACGTCTCCGAAGAGGTCCTGGCCGACCTGGACGAGCGCGGCATCATCCGGATCGGCGCCGACGTCGTCCCCGGCGACATCCTGGTCGGCAAGGTCACGCCCAAGGGCGAGACCGAGCTGACCCCGGAGGAGCGGCTGCTGCGCGCGATCTTCGGCGAGAAGGCGCGCGAGGTGCGCGACACCTCGCTGAAGGTGCCGCACGGCGAAGAGGGCAAGGTCATCGGCGTCCGCGTGTTCAGCCGTGACGAGGGCGACGAGCTCCCGCCCGGCGTGAACGAGCTGGTCCGGGTCTACGTCGCGCAGAAGCGCAAGATCACCGACGGCGACAAGCTGGCCGGACGGCACGGCAACAAGGGCGTCATCTCCAAGATCCTGCCGGTCGAGGACATGCCGTTCATGGAGGACGGCACCGCGGTCGACATCGTGCTCAACCCGCTCGGCGTGCCGGGCCGGATGAACGTGGGGCAGGTCCTGGAGACCCACCTCGGCTGGGTCGCCAGCCGCGGCTGGAAGGTCGAGGGCGTCGACGCCGAGTGGAAGAGCGCGCTCACCGACATCGGTGCCGACGAGGCCCCCGCGTGGACCAAGACCGCCACTCCGGTGTTCGACGGTGCCCGCGAGGACGACGTCACCGGCCTGCTCGAGAGCACCCTGCCCAACCGCGACGGCAACCGCATGGTGAGCCCGGGCGGGAAGGCGCGGCTGTTCGACGGCCGTACCGGCGAGCCCTACAGCGAGCCGGTCTCGGTCGGCTACATCTACATCCTCAAGCTGCTCCACCTGGTCGACGACAAGATCCACGCGCGCTCGACCGGCCCGTACTCCATGATCACTCAGCAGCCGCTCGGCGGTAAGGCCCAGTTCGGTGGCCAGCGCTTCGGTGAGATGGAGGTCTGGGCTCTGGAGGCGTACGGCGCCGCCTACGCCCTCCAGGAGCTGCTGACCATCAAGTCCGACGACGTCCTCGGCCGGGTCAAGGTCTACGAGGCCATCGTCAAGGGCGAGAACATCCCCGAGCCCGGCATTCCCGAGTCCTTCAAGGTGCTCATCAAGGAGATGCAGTCGCTGTGCCTCAACGTCGAGGTCCTCTCCAGCGACGGCATGTCCATCGAGATGCGAGACACCGATGAGGACGTCTTCCGCGCTGCGGAGGAGCTCGGCATCGACCTGTCCCGGCGTGAGCCGAGCAGTGTCGAAGAGGTCTGATCAACTCAAGGGGAATTCAGTTGCTTGACGTCAACTTCTTCGACGAGCTACGCATCGGCCTGGCGACCGCTGACGACATCCGCCAGTGGTCGCACGGCGAGGTCAAGAAGCCGGAGACGATCAACTACCGCACCCTCAAGCCGGAGAAGGACGGGCTCTTCTGCGAGAAGATCTTCGGTCCGACCCGCGACTGGGAGTGCTACTGCGGCAAGTACAAGCGCGTCCGGTTCAAGGGCATCATCTGCGAGCGCTGCGGCGTCGAGGTGACCCGCGCCAAGGTGCGCCGTGAGCGGATGGGCCACATCGAGCTGGCCGCGCCGGTCACGCACATCTGGTACTTCAAGGGCGTGCCCAGCCGGCTCGGCTACCTGCTCGACCTGGCCCCGAAGGATCTCGAGAAGATCATCTACTTCGCGGCCTACATGATCACCAACGTGGACATCGAGCGGCGCGACCGCGACCTGCCCACGCTGGAGGCGCACATCTCGGTGGAGCGCCAGCAGATCGAGCAGGCTCGCGACGCCCAGGTCGAGGCCCGCCAGCAGAAGCTGGAGGGCGACCTCGGCGAGCTCGAGGAGGCCGGGGCCAAGGCCGACCAGAAGCGCAAGGTGCGCGACGGCGCCGAGCGGGAGATGAAGCAGCTGCGCGACCGCGCGCAGCGCGAGATCGACCGCCTCGACGAGGTGTGGAGCCGGTTCAAGAACCTCAAGGTCCAGGACCTCGAGGGCGACGAGCTGCTCTACCGCGAGATGCGCGACCGCTTCGGCAAGTACTTCGAGGGCGGCATGGGCGCCGCGGCCATCCAGGCCCGGCTCCAGAACTTCGACCTCGACGCCGAGGCCGAGAAGCTCCGCGACATCATCCGCACCGGCAAGGGCCAGAAGAAGGCCCGCGCCCTCAAGCGGCTCAAGGTCGTCTCGGCGTTCCTCAACACCCGCAACAGCCCGCTCGGCATGGTGCTGGACTGCATCCCGGTGATCCCGCCGGACCTGCGGCCGATGGTGCAGCTCGACGGTGGCCGCTTCGCGACCTCCGACCTGAACGACCTGTACCGCCGTGTGATCAACCGGAACAACCGGCTCAAGCGGCTGCTCGACCTCGGTGCGCCCGAGATCATCGTCAACAACGAGAAGCGGATGCTCCAGGAGGCCGTCGACGCGCTGTTCGACAACGGCCGCCGCGGCCGGCCCGTCACCGGGCCGGGCAACCGTCCGCTCAAGTCGCTGTCGGACATGCTCAAGGGCAAGCAGGGCCGGTTCCGCCAGAACCTGCTCGGCAAGCGCGTCGACTACTCCGGCCGTTCGGTCATCGTCGTCGGCCCGCAGCTGAAGCTGCACCAGTGCGGCCTGCCCAAGCAGATGGCGCTGGAGCTCTTCAAGCCGTTCGTGATGAAGCGGCTGGTCGACCTCAACCACGCGCAGAACATCAAGAGCGCCAAGCGGATGGTCGAGCGGGCCCGCCCGGTCGTGTGGGACGTGCTCGAAGAGGTCATCACCGAGCACCCGGTGCTGCTCAACCGCGCGCCGACCCTGCACCGCCTGGGCATCCAGGCGTTCGAGCCGCAGCTGGTCGAGGGCAAGGCGATCCAGATCCACCCGCTGGTCTGCACCGCCTTCAACGCCGACTTCGACGGCGACCAGATGGCGGTGCACCTGCCGCTGTCGGCCGAGGCCCAGGCCGAGGCGCGGATCCTGATGCTGTCGACCAACAACATCCTCAAGCCGTCCGACGGCAAGCCCGTCACCATGCCCACCCAGGACATGGTGATCGGCCTCTACTGGTTGACGACGCAGAAGGACGGGTCCGCAGGCGAGGGCCGCTCGTTCGGGTCCATCGCCGAGGGCATCATGGCCTACGACCGCAACGAGCTGGACTTGCAGGCCAAGATCCAGATCCGGCTCAAGGACGTCCCGCCGCCGCGCGGCTGGCAGGCGCCCGAGGGCTACGACGCGGGCCGCCCGTACCGGCTGGAGACCACGCTCGGCCGCGCGCTGTTCAACGAGACGCTGCCCGACGACTTCCCGTTCGTGAACGCGGAGATCAGCAAGAAGCAGCTCTCGGCGATCGTCAACGAGCTGGCCGAGACCTACCCCAAGGTCGCGGTGGCCAACGCGCTGGACGCGCTGAAGAGCACCGGGTTCCACTGGGCCACCCGGTCGGGCGTCACCATCGCCATCGACGACGTGGTGACCCCGCCCAACAAGGCCGACATCCTCAGCTCCTACGAGGCGCGCGCCGACAAGGTGCAGCGGGAGTTCAACCGCGGTCTGATCACCGATGACGAGCGCAAGCAGGAGCTCATCGAGATCTGGAACCACGCGACCGCGGATGTGGCCAAGGACATGGAGGCGGCCTTCCCGAAGGCCAACCCCATCTGGATGATGATCCAGTCCGGGGCCCGCGGCAACCCGCTCCAGCTCCGGCAGATCGCCGGTATGCGCGGCCTGGTCTCCAACCCCAAGGGCGAGACCATCCCGCGTCCGATCAAGTCGTCCTTCCGCGAGGGACTGTCGGTCGTCGAGTACTTCATCTCGACGCACGGCGCCCGCAAGGGCCTGGCCGACACCGCGCTGCGCACCGCCGACTCGGGTTACCTGACCCGGCGCCTGGTGGACGTCGCGCAGGACGTGATCGTCCGCGAGGAGGACTGCGGCACCGACCGCACGATCCCCTTCGAGGTCGCCGACAAGCTGCCCGACGGCACGCTGGTCAAGCCGGCCACGTCCGAGACCAGCCTGATCGGGCGGACCATCGCCGAGGAGGTCGTGGTCGACGGGACGGTCATCTTCCCGGCCGACACCGACCTGTCCGACGCCGTGGTGTCGCGCCTGGTCGAGGCGGGCGTCGAGCGGGTCCGCACCCGCAGCGCCCTGGTCTGCGAGGCCAAGATCGGCGTCTGCGCCGCCTGCTACGGCCGCTCGCTGGCCACCGGCAAGCGGGTGGACGTCGGTGAGGCCGTCGGCATCATCGCCGCGCAGTCCATCGGCGAGCCCGGCACCCAGCTGACCATGCGCACCTTCCACACCGGCGGTGTCGCCGGCGGTGACATCACGCACGGTCTGCCGCGTGTCCAGGAGCTGTTCGAGGCCCGCGTCCCCAAGGGCGTGGCCCCGATCAGCGAGGTGGCCGGCCGGGTCAAGATCGACGAGACCGAGAAGACGCGGAAGGTCGTCATCGTCCCCGACGACGGCTCCGACGAGATCGCCTACCCGGTCCCGATGCGGTCCCGGTTCGAGGAGGGGGTCCGCGAGGGCGCCCACGTCGACGTCGGCCAGCAGCTCATCAAGGGCGCGCAGAACCCGCACGAGGTGCTGCGCATCCTCGGCCCCCGCGCCGTGCAGCTGCACCTGGTCCACGAGGTCCAGGAGGTCTACCGGTCCCAGGGCGTGTCGATCCACGACAAGCACATCGAGATCATCGTCCGGCAGATGCTCAAGCGGGTGAACATCCTGGAGTCGGGTGACACCGACCTGCTGCCGGGCGACCTGGTGGAGCGTCCCCTCTTCGAGGGGCGCAACCGGAACGTCGTGGCCGAGGGCGGGGTCCCCGCCGCCGGCCGTCCGGTCCTGATGGGCATCACCAAGGCCTCGCTCGCGACCGAGTCGTGGCTGTCGGCGGCGTCCTTCCAGGAGACCACCCGGGTGCTCACCGAGGCCGCGATGCACGCCAAGAGCGACCCGCTGCTGGGCCTCAAGGAGAACGTCATCATCGGCAAGCTCATCCCGGCCGGTACCGGCATGCCGCAGTACCGCAACGTCCGGGTCGAGCCCACCGAGGAGGCCAAGGCCGCCGTCTACTCCGTCGGCTCGTACGACGACGGAGCCGAGTACGCCTTCGGCCAGGGCTCCGGCGAGGCCGTCCCGCTGGAGGAGTACGACTTCGGTCAGTACAACCGCTGACGCCTGAACGGCGCGGCAAGCGAACCGAGAGGCCCCTCCCGATCCGTCGGGAGGGGCCTCTCGGCGTCCGCGCGGATCGCGCTCGCGCGGCTGGAGGCCCCCTACCGTCCGCACCCGGTGCTCGGACACTCCTGACGAGGGAGGACGGAACCGCGCGGCTGTCCAGGGGGCGTCACGGCCGGTGATTTGCGATAGGACCGGCGGTCGAGGCAGGCTGGGGGCGAGAGACCCCGCTCGGTGGCAGCGGCCGCCACGTGGGGGACATCGGTGACAGGATTCGGAGGCCGCGTCATGCGGCGCGCGTCTCCAATCGGCCCGGGTGCCGAAGGGCCCCGGGACGACGGCGCTGAAGGAGCCCGACGATGACCGAGAATGACGGCACGCAGGGACCCCAGTGGCCGTTGCCGGAGGACGAGGAGCAGGGCAGGGGCGGAGCCCAGGGCGAGCAGCAGAACGAGCCGCCCGCGAGGCCGCTAGGTGACCGAACGGTGGTCTTCGGCGCACCCCAACTGGGTGGCCAGCCCGCACCACCGCCGCCGCAGCAGGCACCGCCGCAGCCCCAGCAGGGGGAGCGGCGGGCACCCGCGCCACCACCGCCCACCATGGTCGAGCCGATGCAGGTGCAGCAGCCCCCGCAAACCCCGCAGGCGCCGCCCCAGCAGCCGTACGCGCCCGCACAGGACCAGCCCCAGTACGGGCAGCCGCCCGCGGGTCAGCCGCCTTACGGTGCTTCTCCCGGCTCTGGTGGCTACCCGGCCCCGCAGGAGCCACAGCAGCAGTACGGCCAGCCACCCGCGCAGGGCCAGGGCCAGCAGCAGGGGGAGCAGCAGCAGTACGGCCAGCAGCCCCAGCAGCCCCAGCAGACTCAGCCCGGCCAGCCGTTGTACGGCCAGCCGCCGCAGCCGTCGTACGGTCAGCCGCCGCAGCAGGCGCCGCAGCAGCCCGGCTACCCGCAGCAGCCGCAGCACGGGTCGCCCCAGGAGCCGCAGCAGCAGTACGGCCAGCCCCCAGTGGAGTCCGCCACCGACCGCACCCTGATCGTCCCGGGTCCCGGGAGCGAGCCCGAGAAGCCCCGGCCCCAGATCGACGATGCCGCCACGCTGCACTGGTCGCCGGGCACCGACATCCCGGTCGCGACGGGCCCCGAGCGCAGGTCCGAGCCTCCCGTTCAGCAGGCACCCCCGCAGCAGGCACCCCCGCAGCAGGCGCCCCCTCAGTACGCACCCCCGCAGCAGGCACCGGCCGGCCCGCCCTGGCAGGCCCCCGCACAGGCGCCCGCGCCCGAGCCGTGGGGCCAGGAACCGCAGCAGGGCCAGGGCGACCACGAGCGCACGATGATGGTTCCGCCGCCCGACTCCGGCTTCGGGGCGGGCTCGCACGCCGCGCCGATGGAGGAGTCTCCGGCGTTCGGCGTCCCCCAGCCGTCCGGCACGGGCGAGCAGGGCCGGATCGACGACGGCGTACCGACGCAGGCGTTCGACCCGGGCACCGGCCAGCCGCCTGCCGAGCCGGCCGGGATGCCCGAGCACACCCGCATGGACCTCGGTCAGCAGCAGTGGCTGCCGGCCGGCCAGCAGCAGGCCGAACAGGGCTACGGTCAGCAGCAGTACGGCGCACAGCAGTTCGGTCAGCCCGAGCAGCAGCAGGGGTACGGCGGCCAGCAGCAGTACGGTCAGCAGCAGCAGTACGGCCAGCCCGAGCAGCAGGCACCGTACGGCCAGCAGGGCGACCAGCAGCAGTACGGGCAGGCCGCCTACGGTCAGCAGCCCGGCCAGCAGCAGCAGTACGGCCAGCAGCAGTACGGCCAGCCGGCCGGTGAGGGCGGGTACCCCGGCTATGCGGGAGCGTCCGAGAGCAAGGGCGGCAACAAGAACCTGTTCATCATCGCCGGCGCCGTCGCGATCGTGGTGATCGTGGTCGCCGTCGTGGCGTTCATGTTGTAAGCGGGGCCGTGCCGCACCGAATGCCGGCGGGTGTTCCGGTCCCTTGGAGGGACGGAACACCCGCCGGCATTCGAACGTTGGGGATTACGGGAAGGTCATCCCGGAGTGCTCCGGGGTCTTGCGCCGGAGGGTGTGCGCACGATAGTGCGCTGCTCGCTTTGCACTTTCGCCCGGGGGTCGGTAACCTCTCTCCCTGTGCCCGTACTATGCGGGTCCACTCTGCGTGCGCGTGGTGAGGCAGGTGCCAGGCCCAGCGCCGCAACCAACTCCCCGGCTTGATTCGGCCCTCTTTGCGGGCCGGGCGGTCTGTGTCGGTTTCACGCGGCTTGAACTCCGTGGGGCGGCGACACGCCCGACCGCGGGGGTCGGAGAGGTCGGGAAACCGGCAGGTCACAGCCTCCCGTGAGGTAGTGATGACGGGTTCCGCGCAAGCAGAACTCTGGCAGAACAAGACTTACCGGCTTGGTACGAGGAAGACGGAGACGCGGTGCCCACGATCCAGCAGCTGGTCCGAAAGGGCCGCCAGGACAAGGTGACCAAGAACAAGACGCCCGCGCTGAAGGAGAGCCCCCAGCGCAGGGGGGTCTGCATGCGCGTCTACACGACGACGCCCAAGAAGCCGAACTCGGCGCTTCGTAAGGTCGCCCGTGTCCGGCTGACCAGCGGGATTGAGGTCACGGCCTACATCCCCGGCGTCGGGCACAACCTTCAGGAGCACTCGATCGTGCTCGTGCGCGGCGGCCGGGTGAAGGACCTGCCGGGTGTTCGGTACAAGATCATCCGGGGGTCGCTCGACACCCAGGGTGTGCGTAACCGCAAGCAGGCGCGTAGCAAGTACGGCGCGAAGAAGGAGAAGAGCTGATGCCGCGCAAGGGCCCTGCTGGCAAGCGCCAGCTGATCGCTGACCCGGTGTACAACTCGCCGCTGGTCACCGCGCTCATCAACAAGATTCTCCTGGACGGCAAGCGTTCCATCGCGCAGGGCATCGTTTACGAGGCCCTCGAAGGCGCCCGCGAGAAGACCGGCAACGACCCGGTCGTCACGCTCAAGCGCGCGCTCGACAACGTGAAGCCGACCCTGGAGGTCCGCAGCCGCCGTGTCGGTGGCGCGACCTACCAGGTCCCGGTGGAGGTGCGGCCGGCGCGCAGCACCACCCTGGCCCTGCGCTGGCTGGTGGTGTACGCCCGGCAGCGTCGCGAGAAGACCATGACCGAGCGGCTGATGAACGAGCTGCTCGACGCGAGCAACGGCCTCGGTGCTTCTGTGAAGAAGCGCGAGGACACCCACAAGATGGCGGAGTCCAACAAGGCCTTCGCGCACTACCGCTGGTAATCCGGCGGAACAACGACTGACGACGAGACGACGCGAGGGCACAGTGGCTACCAAAACCGGTGTAGACCTGGCCAAGGTCCGCAACATCGGGATCATGGCCCATATCGACGCGGGCAAGACCACGACGACCGAGCGCATCCTCTACTACACGGGGATGAGCTACAAGATCGGCGAGGTCCATGACGGCGCTGCCACCATGGACTGGATGGAGCAGGAGCAGGAGCGGGGAATCACCATCACCTCCGCGGCCACCACCTGCGAATGGCCCGTCGACGAGGTCAAGCACACGATCAACATCATCGACACCCCGGGCCACGTCGACTTCACCGTCGAAGTGGAACGCAACCTGCGGGTGCTCGACGGCGCTGTCGCCGTGTTCGACGGTGTGGCCGGTGTGGAGCCCCAGTCCGAGACCGTTTGGCGTCAGGCCGACCGGTACGGCGTTCCTCGCATGTGCTTCGTCAACAAGCTCGACCGCGTCGGCGCGGAGTTCCACCGCTGCGTCGACATGATCGAGAACCGGCTCAACGCGGTCCCGCTGGCGCTGCAGCTGCCGATCGGCGCCGAGGCCGACTTCAAGGGCGTCATCGACCTGGTGACGATGCAGGCGCTCCTCTGGAACGAGGAGGCCAAGCTCGGCGAGATGTACGACACCGTCGACATCCCCGACACGCACACCGAGGTCGCCCGCGAGTGGCACGACAAGCTGGTCGAGACGCTGGCCGAGGCCGACGACGAGATCATGGAGCTGTACCTGGAGGGCACCGAGCCCACCGTGGAGCAGCTCTACGCCGGCATCCGCCGCGCGACCATCGCGGCGAAGCTCACCCCGGTGACGTGCGGCACGGCCTTCAAGAACAAGGGCGTGCAGCCGCTGCTGGACGCGATCGTCCGCTACCTGCCCTCGCCGCTCGACGTGGATGCCATCGAGGGCCACGCCGTGCGCGACGAGGACAAGACGCTGGAGCGCAAGCCCAGCGAGGACGAGCCGCTGTCGGCGCTGGCGTTCAAGATCGCGAGCGACCCGCACCTGGGCAAGCTGACCTTCGTGCGGATCTACTCGGGCGTCCTGACCTCCGGAATGACCGTGCTGAACTCGGTCAAGGAGCGCAAGGAGCGGATCGGCAAGATCTACCGGATGCACGCCAACAAGCGCACCGAGATCGAGCGCGCGGGCGCCGGCGACATCGTCGCGGTGATGGGTCTCAAGCAGACCACCACCGGTGAGACGCTGTGCGACGAGAAGAACCCGATCGTCCTGGAGTCGATGAACTTCCCGGCGCCGGTGATCCACGTCGCGATCGAGCCGAAGACCAAGGCCGACCAGCAGAAGCTGGGCACCGCGATCCAGCGGCTGGCCGAAGAGGACCCGTCGTTCACCGTCCGCTCCGACGAGGAGACCGGGCAGACCGTCATCTCCGGCATGGGCGAGCTCCACCTGGAGATCCTCGTCGACCGGATGAAGCGCGAGTTCAAGGTCGACGCCAACGTCGGCCGCCCGCAGGTGGCCTACCGCGAGACGATCGCCAAGAAGGTCGAGAAGGTCGAGTACACCCACAAGAAGCAGACGGGTGGCTCGGGCCAGTTCGGCCGCGTGATCATCGACCTGGAGCCGCTGGGCGGCGGCAGCGACGGCTACGAGTTCGAGAACAAGGTCACCGGTGGCCGCATCCCGCGGGAGTACATCCCGTCGGTCGACGCGGGCTGCCAGGAGGCCGCCGAGTTCGGCGTCCTCGCCGGTTACCCGATGGTGGGCGTCAAGGTCACCCTGCGTGACGGCGCCTACCATGAGGTGGACTCCTCGGAAATGGCGTTCAAGGTCGCCGGCTCCATGGCGTTCAAGGAGGCCGCCCGCCGGGCGACCCCCACGCTGCTGGAGCCGATGATGGCGGTCGAGGTCAGCACGCCCGAGGACAACATGGGCGATGTGATCGGCGACCTCAACAGCCGCCGCGGTCAGGTCCAGTCCATGGACGAGCGTTCGGGCCTGCGGGTCATCAAGGCACTCGTTCCGCTCTCCGAGATGTTCGGCTACGTGGGTGATCTGCGCAGCAAGACCCAGGGCCGGGCTGTCTTCACCATGCAGTTCGACTCCTACGCCGAGGTTCCAGGGAACGTCGCGCAGGAGATCATCGCCAAGGCACGGGGCGAGTAGTAGTACCCGGCCTGCCTCAGATCACCAAGACGTACATCGAAGCGGTCGTGCAGACGGCCGAGGATCGTAACAAGGAGCAACCCAGTGGCGAAGGCCAAGTTCGAGCGGACGAAGCCGCACGTGAACATCGGCACCATTGGTCACATCGACCACGGTAAGACC
The DNA here is from genome assembly GCF_030283145.1 of Actinomadura xylanilytica. GTDB lineage: Bacteria > Actinomycetota > Actinomycetes > Streptosporangiales > Streptosporangiaceae > Spirillospora > Spirillospora xylanilytica. Next base: position 1,200,609 of record NZ_JASNWE010000004.1, on the reverse strand, counting down.
ACGCTTACCGCGGCGATTACCAAGGTGCTCCACGACAAGTTCCCGGACCTCAACCCGTTCACGCCGTTCGAGGACATCGACAAGGCGCCGGAAGAGCGCGAGCGCGGTATCACCATCTCGATCTCGCACGTCGAGTACCAGACCGAGGCGCGGCACTACGCGCACGTCGACTGCCCGGGTCACGCGGACTACATCAAGAACATGATCACCGGTGCCGCGCAGATGGACGGCGCCATCCTGGTGGTCGCCGCGACCGACGGCCCGATGCCGCAGACCAAGGAGCACGTGCTCCTGGCCCGCCAGGTCGGCGTCCCCTACATCGTCGTCGCGCTGAACAAGTGCGACATGGTCGATGACGAGGAGATCCTGGAGCTCGTCGAGCTCGAGGTCCGCGAGCTGCTGTCGGAGTACGAGTTCCCGGGCGACGACCTTCCGGTCGTGCGCGTCTCGGCCTTCCAGGCGCTCCAGGGCGACGCGAAGTGGGCCGACTCGATCGTCGAGCTGATGAACGCCGTCGACGAGAACGTGCCCGAGCCGGTGCGTGACACCGACAAGCCCTTCCTGATGCCGATCGAGGACGTCTTCTCGATCACCGGCCGCGGCACCGTGGTGACCGGCCGGATCGAGCGCGGCGTGGTCAACGTCAACGAGACCGTCGACATCATCGGCATCAAGGACACCTCGACCTCCACCACGGTCACCGGTGTCGAGATGTTCCGCAAGCTGCTCGACCAGGGCCAGGCCGGCGACAACGTGGGCCTGCTGCTGCGCGGCATCAAGCGCGAGGACGTCGAGCGCGGCCAGTGCATCATCAAGCCGGGCACCAACACCCCGCACACCGCGTTCGAGGCGCAGGTCTACATCCTGTCCAAGGACGAGGGCGGACGGCACACGCCGTTCTTCAACAACTACCGGCCGCAGTTCTACTTCCGGACCACGGACGTGACCGGCGTGGTGAACCTGCCCGACGGCACCGAGATGGTCATGCCGGGCGACAACACCGAGATGAACGTCGAGCTCATCCAGCCCATCGCGATGGAGGAGGGGCTGAAGTTCGCCATCCGTGAGGGTGGCCGGACGGTCGGCGCCGGTCGAGTGATCAAGATCAACAAGTAGCACCTCGTCGCCGCGGCGGCCCCGCCCAGCGGGGCCGCCGCGCCGACGGACACCGAGTAACAGCGGCACTACCAGCAAAGGACACCGAGGCCACCATGGCGGGACAGAAGATCCGCATCCGGCTCAAGGCCTACGACCACGAGGTCATCGACACCTCCGCGAAGAAGATCGTTGAGACGGTGACGCGGACGGGCGCCAAGGTCGCGGGCCCGGTGCCGCTGCCGACCGAGAAGAACGTGTACTGCGTCATCCGCTCGCCGCACAAGTACAAGGACTCGCGCGAGCACTTTGAGATGCGCACGCACAAGCGGTTGATCGACATCATCGACCCGACGCCCAAGACGGTCGACTCGCTGATGCGACTCGACCTTCCGGCCGGCGTTGACATCGAGATCAAGCTCTAAGGGACGCACCGAGATGAGTACGCAGAGGAAGGGCGTCCTGGGCGAGAAGCTCGGCATGACCCAGGTCTTCGACGATGAGGGCCGGATCGTTCCGGTGACCGTCGTCCAGGCCGGGCCGTGTGTCGTCACCCAGCTCCGCTCCCAGCAGACCGACGGCTACACCGCCGTCCAGCTCGGGTTCGGTCAGATCGATCCGCGCAAGGTGAACAAGCCGCGCACGGGTCACTTCGAGAAGGCCGGCGTCACGCCGCGCCGCTACCTCGTCGAACTGCGGGCTGACGACACCACCGAGTTCGAACTCGGCCAGGAGATCACCGTTCAGGTCTTCGAGGCCGGCCAGAAGATCGACGTCACCGGCACCAGCAAGGGCAAGGGCACCGCGGGGGTGATGAAGCGCCACGGGTTCAAGGGCCTGAGCGCTTCGCACGGCACCCAGCGCAAGCACCGCTCGCCGGGCTCGATCGGCGGCTGCGCGACCCCCGGTCGCGTCTTCAAGGGCCTCCGCATGGCGGGGCGGCACGGAAACGCCCGCACCACCGTGCAGAACCTGACCATCCATGCCATCGACCCGGAGAAGAACCTGCTCCTCATCAAGGGCGCGGTTCCCGGTCCCAACGGCGGCGTGGTCCTGGTCCGCGACGCAGTGAAGGGGACGGGCAAGTGACCTCCAAGCTCGACATCGACCTGCCCGCCGAGGTCTTCGACGCGAAGACCAGCGTGCCGCTGATCCACCAGGTCGTGGTGGCCCAGCTGGCCGCCGCGCGGCAGGGCACGCACTCGACCAAGACCCGGGGCGAAGTCTCCGGCGGTGGCAAGAAGCCGTACCGGCAGAAGGGCACCGGCCGCGCCCGTCAGGGCTCGACCCGTGCCCCGCAGTTCGCCGGCGGCGGCGTCGTGCACGGTCCGCAGCAGCGGGACTACTCGCAGAAGACGCCCAAGAAGATGAAGGCCGCCGCGCTGCGCGGTGCCCTGTCCGACCGCGCCCGGTTCGGCCGGGTGCACGTGGTCGACGGGCTGATCGAGGGCGACACTCCGAAGACGAAGACGGCGCTGGCGGCGCTGCGCGGCGTCACCGAGGCCACCCGCGTGCTCCTGGTCCTGGACCGGGAGGACGACGTGACCTGGAAGAGCCTGCGCAACGAGCCGGCCGTGCACGTTCTCGTCTCGGACCAGCTCAACACCTATGACGTGCTGGTGAACGATGAAGTCGTCTTCACGCAGAAGGCGTACGACGAGTTCATCTCGCGCGTGACGAAGAAGTAGGGGGAGGACAGATGCAGAAGATCGCTGACCCCCGCGACGTCATCATCGCGCCGGTCGTCTCGGAGAAGAGCTACGGGCTGCTCGACGAGAACAAGTACACCTTCGTCGTCCGCCCGGACGCCAACAAGTCCCAGATCAAGCAGGCGGTCGAGGCGGTGTTCAACGTCAAGGTGACGAACGTGAACACGCTCAACCGCCAGGGCAAGCGCAAGCGCACCCGGTTCGGCTACGGCAAGCGCAAGGACACCAAGCGCGCCATCGTGAGCCTGGCCGAGGGCGAGCGGATCGACATCTTCGGCGGCCCGGCCTAGAGCCGGGACCCCGAGGCAGACAAGGGATGAACGAATAAGATGGGCATCCGTAAGTACAAGCCGACGACACCAGGTCGTCGCGGCTCCAGCGTGGCCGACTTCGTCGAGGTCACCCGCCGTGAGCCGGAGAAGTCGCTGCTGCGTCCGCTCCCCAAGAAGGGCGGCCGTAACAACCACGGCCGCATCACCACCCGGCACCAGGGCGGGGGTCACAAGCGCGCTTACCGCGTGATCGACTTCCGCCGGCACGACAAGGACGGGGTTCCCGCCAAGGTCGCGCACATCGAGTACGACCCCAACCGCACCGCGCGGATCGCGCTGCTGCACTACGCCGACGGCGAGAAGCGCTACATCCTCGCGCCGACCGGCCTGAAGCAGGGCGACCGGGTGGAGAACGGGCAGGGCTCGGACATCAAGCCGGGCAACTGCCTGCCGCTGCGCTACATCCCGACGGGTACGGTCGTCCACGCCATCGAGCTGCGGCCCGCCGGCGGCGCCAAGCTGGCCCGCAGTGCGGGTGCCGGCGTCCAGCTGCTGGCCAAGGAGGGCAAGTACGCCACCCTGCGCATGCCTTCGGGCGAGATGCGCATGGTGGACCTCCGCTGCCGCGCCACGGTCGGCGCGGTCGGCAACGCCGAGCAGTCCAACATCAACTGGGGCAAGGCCGGCCGGATGCGGTGGAAGGGCAAGCGCCCGACCGTCCGCGGTGTGGCCATGAACCCGATCGACCACCCGCACGGTGGTGGTGAGGGCAAGACCTCCGGTGGCCGGCACCCGGTGAACCCGAACGGTAAGAAGGAAGGCCGCACTCGCCAGGCGAACAAGTCGAGCGACCGGCTGATCGTCCGTCGTCGCAGCAAGAAGAAGCGGTAGGAGTCGTCCGTTATGCCACGTAGCCTTAAGAAGGGCCCCTTCGTGGACGACCACCTGATGAAGAAGGTGGACGTCCAGAACGAGAAGGGCACCAAGAACGTCATCAAGACGTGGTCGCGGCGCTCCATGATCGTGCCGGACATGATCGGTCACACGATCGCCGTGCACGACGGCCGCAAGCACGTGCCGGTGTTCATCACCGACGCCATGGTGGGGCACAAGCTCGGCGAGTTCTCGCCGACGCGCACGTTCCGCAGCCACGTCAAGGAAGACCGCCGCAGCCGTCGCGGCTGAGCAGGCAGACAGAACGTAGGAGAGAGGGACAGCGATGGAAGCCAGGGCCCAGGCGCGGTTCATCCGCGTCACGCCCAGGAAGGCCCGCCGCGTGGTGGACCTCATCCGCGGCCTGCCTGCCGCGGAGGCTCAGGCGGCGCTGCGGTTCGCCCCCCAGGCCGCCAGTGAGCCGGTGGGCAAGGTGCTGGCGAGTGCCATCGCCAACGCCGAGCACAACTTCAAGCTCGACACCGACACGCTCGTCGTGAGCCGCGCGTGGGTGGACGAGGGGCCGACGCTCAAGCGTTTCCGGCCTCGCGCCCAGGGCCGGGCGTACCGCATCAACAAGCGCACGAGCCACATCACCGTGGTCGTGGAGTCGCGGGACAAGGCTTCGGCGGCCGGCGGTCGGAAGACTAGGAGGGCCCGGTAGTGGGTCAGAAGATCAACCCGCACGGGTTCCGACTCGGAATCACGACCGACCACAAGAGCGTGTGGTTCGCGGACAAGCTGTACAAGGACTACGTCAAGGAAGACGTCCAGATCCGGCGCATGCTGCAGAAGGGCATGGACCGGGCGGGCATCTCCAAGGTGGAGATCGAGCGCACCCGTGACCGGGTCGAGGTCAACATTCACACCGCCCGGCCGGGCATCGTCATCGGCCGTCGCGGCGCGGAGGCCGAGCGTCTGCGGGGCGACCTGGAGAAGCTCACCGGCAAGCAGGTGCGGCTGAACATCCTCGAGGTCAAGAACCCCGAGATCGACGCCCAGCTCGTCGCGCAGGGCGTGGCCGAGCAGCTGTCCAGCCGGGTGGCGTTCCGCCGTGCGATGCGCAAGGCGATCCAGTCCGGCATGAAGTCGGGCGCCAAGGGCATCAAGGTGCAGTGCTCCGGCCGTCTCGGCGGCGCGGAGATGTCGCGCTCGGAGTTCTACCGCGAGGGCCAGGTCCCGCTGCACACGCTGCGCGCCGACATCGACTACGGCTTCTACGAGGCCCGTACGACGTTCGGTCGCATCGGCGTGAAGGTGTGGATCTACAAGGGCGAGGCCGCGGCGACGCGCGCCGAGCGTGAGGCCAAGGCCGCGCAGCAGCGCGCCGCCGGTGGCGGCGAGCGTCGCGGCGGCGGCGGTGGCCGCGGCGGCGGTGGCGGCGGCGAGCGTCGCGGTGGTGGCGGCCGTGGTGGCCGTGGCGGTCGCGGCGGTGCCGGTGGCGCCGGCGGCGAGCGCGGTGCCGCGCCCAAGCAGCAGCAGAGTTCAGAGCAGCAGGCTCCCGCCTCGGCCGAGGCCGGTACCCCCGCTGCGAGTGGTGAGGGGAGCTGAGTAACCCATGCTGATCCCTCGCAAGGTCAAGCACCGTAAGCAGCACCACCCGAAGCGCCGGGGCATGGCCAAGGGCGGCACCAAGGTGACGTTCGGCGAGTACGGCATCCAGGCGGTCGAGGGCGCGTACGTGACCAACCGGCAGATCGAGGCCGCGCGTATCGCCATGACCCGCCACATCAAGCGTGGCGGCAAGGTGTGGATCAACATCTTCCCGGACCGTCCGCTGACCAAGAAGCCCGCCGAGACCCGGATGGGTTCGGGCAAGGGCTCGGTCGAGTGGTGGGTGGCCAACGTGAAGCCGGGCCGCGTGATGTTCGAGCTCTCCTACCCGAACGAGCAGACCGCTCGGGAGGCGCTCACCCGCGCGATCCACAAACTCCCGATGAAGTGCAAGATCGTTAAGCGAGAGGTGGGTGAGTCCTGATGGCCAAGGGTCTTACCGCCGACGACCTGCGGACCGAGCCCGAGGACGTCTTGGTCACCAAGCTCAAGGAGGCGAAGGAGGAGCTGTTCAACCTCCGCTTCCAGGCCGCGACCGGCCAGCTTGAGAGCCATGGGCGGCTGCGCACGGTGAAGCGCGAGATCGCTCGCATCTACACCGTGATTCACGAGCGCGAGCTCGGCATCGTCACGGTCGCCGACGACAGTGTGGCCGCGTCCGTGGAGGGCACCAACGATGACTGAGCAGCAGACCGAACAGCGGAGCAGCCGCAAGATCCTTGAGGGTCTGGTGGTCAGCGACAAGATGGACAAGACCGTGGTCGTGTCCGTCGAGGACCGGGTGACCCACCCGCGCTACCACAAGGTGATCCGCCGCACGACCAAGTACAAGGCGCACGACGAGGCCAACGAGTGTGGCGTCGGCGACCGCGTCCGTCTCATGGAGACCCGGCCGCTGTCGTCCAGCAAGCGCTGGCGCGTGGTCGAGATCCTCGAGAAGGCCAAGTAATCACTGGTTCCACCAGGCTCGGCCGACATGATGGCTGAGAACCGGTGTGACGAACAGGAGTTGACGTGATCCAGCAGGAGTCGCGACTCAAAGTCGCCGACAACACGGGTGCGAAGGAGATCCTTTGCATCCGGGTTCTCGGCGGCTCGGGTCGGCGCTACGCGGGAGTCGGCGACATCATCGTCGCGACGGTGAAGGACGCCCTTCCCGGCGCGGGCGTGAAGAAGGGTGACGTCGTCAAGGCGGTCGTCGTGCGCACCCGCAAGGAGCGCCGGCGCCCGGACGGCTCCTACATCCGCTTCGACGAGAACGCGGCCGTCCTGATCAAGGACGGCGGCGACCCCCGCGGCACCCGAATCTTCGGCCCCGTGGGCCGCGAACTACGCGAGAAGAAGTTCATGCGCATCATCTCGCTCGCGCCGGAGGTGCTGTGATGAAGATCAAGAAGGGCGACGAGATCGTCGTCATCGCCGGCAAGGACAAGGGCGCGACGGGCAAGGTGCTGCGCGTCGACCCGCGGGCCGAGCGCGTCGTCGTCGAAGGCGTCAACCTGATCACCAAGAACATCAAGGCCGATCAGCAGCGCGCGGGCAAGGAGAGCGGCCGGGTGACGGTCGAGGCTCCGCTGCACATCAGCAACGTCGCGATCGCCGAGGACGGCAAGCCGGTCCGGGTCGGTTACCGCATCAACGAAGACGGCTCGAAGGTCCGGATCTCGCGCCGTAGCGGTAAGGAGATCTGATTTCGATGACCGAGACCGTTACCGAGACCGAGCGCCCGGTGCCCGCGCCGAGGCTCAAGCTCCGCTACCGCGCCGAGATCGCGAAGCAGATGCAGGAGCAGTTCGGGTACCCCAACGTCATGCAGATTCCCGGGCTGACCAAGATCGTGGTCAACATGGGCGTCGGTGACGCGGCCAAGGACTCCAAGCTGATCGAGGGCGCGATCCGCGACCTGTCGGCGATCACCGGCCAGAAGCCGGCGGTGAACCGGGCGCGCAAGTCCATCGCGCAGTTCAAGCTGCGCGAGGGCATGCCGATCGGGGCGCACGCCACGCTGCGCGGCGACCGGATGTGGGAGTTCCTCGACCGGCTGCTGTCCACCGCGCTGCCCCGGATCCGTGACTTCCGCGGCCTGTCGCCCAAGCAGTTCGACGGCAACGGGAACTACACCTTCGGGCTGACCGAGCAGGTCATGTTCCACGAGGTCGACCCGGACAAGATCGACCGCTCGCGGGGCATGGACATCACGGTCGTCACGACCGCGAAGACCGATGACGAGGGCCGGGCGCTCCTGAAGCTCCTGGGCTTCCCCTTCAAGGAAGCCTGAGCTTCCGCCGCAGCCGAGCTTCGGCTGAGGATCGCAACTAGGAGAACTGAGCATGGCGAAGAAGTCGCTGATCGCCAAGGCGGCCCGGAAGCCCAAGTTCGGGGTGCGGAGCTACACTCGCTGCTCGCGCTGCGGGCGTCCGCGCTCCGTCTACCGGAAGTTCGGCCTGTGCCGTGTGTGCTTCCGTGAGATGGCGCACCGGGGCGAGCTGCCCGGCATCACCAAGTCCAGCTGGTAGGACCCCGCCCCTTCGGGGGCGGGTCCCCCGGCCAGTAATGACCACCGGGCACCTCTCGAAGGTGCCCACGACCGCGCCAAAGGTCCGTACGGAAACCGTGGCGAGGGAGGGCCTGTAGGCCATGACGATGACCGACCCGATCGCAGACATGCTGACGCGTCTGCGAAACGCGAATTCGGCATACCACGACTCGGTGGGCATGCCGTACTCGAAGATCAAGGCGCACATCTCCGAGATCCTCCAGCAGGAGGGGTACATCTCGGGCTGGAGCGTGGAGGACGCCGAGGTCGGAAAGAAGCTCGTGATCGAGCTCAAGTTCGGTCCGACCCGTGAGCGTTCGATCGCCGGCATCAAGCGCGTATCGAAGCCGGGTCTGCGGGTGTACGCCAAGAAGGACAATCTGCCGCGGGTCTTGGGCGGGCTGGGTGTCGCGATCATCTCGACGTCCTCCGGCCTGATGACGGACCGGCAGGCGGGCAAGCGTGGCGTGGGCGGGGAAGTCCTCGCCTACGTCTGGTGAAGGGGGGGTACTAGATATGTCTCGTATTGGACGTCTCCCCATCGCCGTGCCCGGCGGCGTCGACATTCAGATCGACGGCCAGGAGGTCACCGTCAAGGGGCCGAAGGGCGAGCTGTCGCACACGGTGGCGGAGCCCATCGGGGTCACGCTGGAAGACGGCCAGGTCACGGTGACCCGGCCGAACGACGTCAACACCGTGCGCGCGCTGCACGGGCTGACCCGATCACTGATCAACAACATGGTGGTCGGCGTCACCGACGGCTACAAGAAGACCCTGGTCATCCAGGGCGTCGGTTACCGAGTGGTGGCCAAGGGCAAGAACCTGGAGTTCTCGCTGGGCTACAGCCACCCGATCACGATCGAGCCGCCGGAGGGCATCTCCTTCACGGTGGAGCGGCCGACCCAGCTGATCGTCGAGGGCATCGACAAGCAGAAGGTCGGCGAGATCGCCGCCAACATTCGTAAGCTGCGCAAGCCCGACCCGTACAAGGGCAAGGGTGTGCGGTACGAGGGCGAGCAGATCCGCCGCAAGGTCGGAAAGGCTGGTAAGTAGTCATGGCAGGCACCAAGACCCTGGCCGGCAAGGCCACGTCGGCGCGGGCCAAGTCCCGCAAGCGCCGGCACCTGCGGGTCCGCAAGAAGGTCGTCGGCAGCGCCGTGCGTCCGCGCCTGGTCGTGACCCGTTCCACCCGGCACATGTTCGTCCAGGTCATCGACGACAGCAAGGGTCACACGCTGGCCTACGCGTCCACCATGGAGGCGGACCTTCGGGCCGACTCCGGCGACAAGTCGGCCAAGTCCCGCAAGGTCGGCGAGCTCGTCGCCGAGCGGGCCAAGCAGGCCGGCGTCACCGCCGTGGTCTTCGACCGTGGTGGCAACAAGTACCACGGCCGCATCGCCGCCCTGGCGGACGGTGCGCGCGAGGGCGGGCTGGAGTTCTGATCACATGGCCCGAGGATCGAAACTGATGACGGCCCGGGAATCGGAACTGATGGCCGCCCCGTCGAGCAACGAGAAGAGGAACCACTGATGGCAGCGCAGAGGCGCGGCGGCGGTCAGGGTGGCGACCGTCGCGACGGCCGCCGCGACGACCGTCGTGGTGGCGCCGACAAGGGCCAGTCGTACATCGAGAAGGTCGTGGCGATCAACCGCGTCGCCAAGGTCGTCAAGGGTGGTCGGCGCTTCAGCTTCACCGCCCTGGTGATCGTCGGTGACGGCAACGGCACCGTCGGCGTCGGCTACGGCAAGGCCAAGGAGGTGCCCGCGGCGATCGCCAAGGGCGTCGAAGAGGCCAAGAAGCACTTCTTCAAGGTGCCCCGCATCCAGGGCACCATCCCGCACACCGTGCAGGGTGAGGCCGCCGCAGGTGTCGTCCTGCTGCGTCCGGCCAGCCCGGGTACCGGTGTGATCGCGGGTGGCCCGGTGCGCGCGGTGCTGGAGTGCGCCGGGATCCACGACGTGCTGAGCAAGTCGCTCGGCACCGACAACGCGATCAACATCGTGCACGCGACCGTTGCCGGTCTGAAGGACCTCAAGCGTCCCGAGGAGATCGCGGCCAAGCGCGGCCTACCGATCGAGGACGTCGCGCCGGCCGCGATGCTGCGGGCGCGTGCCGCGGGCAACGAGCCCCGCCAGGAGGTCTCGTCATGAGCCGACTGAAGATCACGCAGACCAAGTCCGTGATCAGCGAGAAGCAGAACCAGCGTGACACGCTGCGCACCCTCGGCCTGAAGAAGATCGGGCAGAGCACCGTCCGGGACGACCGGCCCGAGGTGCGCGGCATGATCCGGACGGTGAACCACCTGGTCTCCGTCGAGGAGGTCGACTGATCATGGCGACTGATCTGAACAAGGACGCCACCGACACCGAGGGCACGCCGCTCAAGGTGCACGACCTGCGTCCGGCCCCCGGCTCCAACCGGGCCAAGGTCCGCAAGGGCCGTGGCGAGGCGTCCAAGGGCAAGACCGCGGGTCGCGGCACCAAGGGCACCAAGGCCCGCGGTACCGTCCCGGTCGGCTTCGAGGGCGGCCAGATGCCGCTGATCCGCCGGGTTCCGAAGCTCAAGGGCTTCAAGAACCCGAACCGGGTCGAGTTCCAGGTCGTCAACCTGGACAAGCTCGCGGCCCTCTACCCCGAGGGCGGCGAGGTGACGGCCGCGGACCTGGCCGCCAGGGGCGCGGTTCGTTCCGGCCGTCCGGTCAAGGTCCTCGGCACCGGCGAGATCTCGGTGGCGGTCCAGGTGAAGGTGCACGCCTTCTCCGGCTCCGCCAAGGAGAAGATCGCCGCCGCCGGCGGGACCGCCGACGAATTGTAAAGAGGGACACATTTGATGCCGGGGCCGCACTCGCCTTGCGCTGGAGGCCGGAAGGGCCATGCGCTCGGTGAGGCGGCCCCGGTCTCATCTGCTGTTAGAGTCTCACGGGCGGCGGTGGCCCAGCGTGGCCGCCCCGCTGATCATGGACCCGGCCCCTCGGCTGTCAAGGATTCGCCAGTCGCGCAGGAGGAATGGTGCTGACCGCGTTCGCTCGGGCTTTCCGTACGCCTGACCTGCGTAAAAAGCTGTTGTTCACGTTGTTCATCATCGTGGTGTTCCGGATCGGGCAGAACCTGCCGACCCCCAACGTGAACGTGGAAGTGCTGCGTGAGACCGCCGACGCGGCCAAGAAGAGCAATCAGCTCTACGGGCTGGTGGACCTGTTCAGCGGTGGTGCGCTGCTCAAGCTGTCGGTGTTCGCGCTGGGCATCATGCCCTATATCACCGCGAGCATCATCCTTCAGCTGCTGACCGTGGTGATCCCGCGGCTGGAAGCCCTGAAGAAGGAGGGGCAGGCCGGCACCACGAAGATCACGCAGTACACGCGTTATCTGACCGTCGGGCTGGCCATCCTCCAGGGCACCGGCATCGTGGCGATGGCCAGCAGCGGGCAGCTGTTCCAGGGGGTGTCCGGCGGCGGCGACGTGCTGCACGACAAGGGCATCTTCCCGATCGTCACCATGGTGATCTGCATGGTGGCCGGCACCGCGGTGATCATGTGGCTGGGCGAGCTGATCACCGACCGCGGCGTCGGCAACGGCATGTCCATCATGATCTTCACCCAGGTGGTCGCGGTCTTCCCCGGCCAGTTCTGGAGCATCTACAAGTCCAAGGGCGGCTTCGTCTTCGCCCTGGTGCTGATCGTGGGCTTGGCGATCATGGCGGGCGTCGTCTTCGTCGAGCAGGCGCAGCGCCGGATCCCGGTGCAGTACGCCAAGCGGATGGTCGGACGCCGGATGTACGGCGGCACCTCCACCTACATCCCGCTCAAGGTCAACCAGGCCGGCATCATCCCGGTGATCTTCGCGTCCTCGCTGCTCTACCTGCCGGTGCTCGCGACCCAGCTGTGGCCCAACACCAAGTGGCTCCAGAAGGTCCAGCCCTACCTCCAGCAGAGCAACCCCTGGCACATGGGGATCTTCTTCGTCTTCATCATCTTCTTCACCTACTTCTACGTGGCGATCACCTTCAACCCCGCTGAAGTAGCCGACAACATGAAGAAGTATGGTGGGTTCATCCCAGGTATTCGTCCGGGCCGGCCGACCGCCGAGTACCTCGACTACGTGCTGACCCGGATCACCACACCCGGTGCCCTGTACCTGGGGCTCGTCGCCCTGATCCCCATGGTCGCGTTCGCACTCCTGAACGCGAGCCAGGACTTTCCGTTCGGCGGGACGAGCATCCTCATCGTTGTCGGCGTCGGACTGGATACCGTGAAGCAGATCGAGAGTCAGCTACAGCAGCGCAACTACGAGGGCTTCCTCCGGTAGTGCGTATCGTGCTGGTGGGCCCCCCGGGTGCGGGCAAGGGGACGCAGGCCCAGTTCATCGCATCGCATCTGTCCATCCCGAAGATCTCGACAGGTGACATCTTCCGAGCCAACGTGAGCGGCGGTACCGAGCTCGGCCGGCAGGCCAAGAGCTACATGGACCGCGGCGACCTGGTTCCCGACGAGGTCACGATCGCGATGGTGCGCGACCGGCTCGCCGAGGACGACGCGCAGGACGGGTTCCTGCTCGACGGGTTCCCGCGCAACGTGCCGCAGGCCGAGACGCTCAAGAAGATCCTGGCCGAGTGGGACACCCGCCTCGACATCGTGCTCGAACTGGTCGTCGACGAGGACGAGGTCGTCCGGCGGCTGTCGGGCCGGCGCACCTGCGACAAGTGCGGCCGGATCTGGCACGTCGACTTCGACGACAAGCAGGACGACGTCTGCGACGACTGCGGCGGCCGGCTGTTCCAGCGCGACGACGACAAAGAGCAGGTCGTCATGCACCGGCTGGAGGTGTACCGGGACGACACCTCGCCCCTGGTGCAGTTCTATGCTGATGAGAACATTCTGGTCGGTATCGACGCGACCGGTCCGGTCGAAGAGGTCACCAAGCGCGCGCTCGCCGCACTCCGCCCGCTGGAGAAGTGACGGCGGAGGAGGCCGGTGCCGCGCCCGCCGCGGGCCCGCGCACCGGCCGGTCGAGTTCACGGCCGGGACGCGCCGCGGCGGGGTGACCCCCCTGGCGGCGCCCCGGCGCCGATTCTGGGGGAGAGATGTTCAAACGGCGTAGGCCCGAGGTCCAGATGAAGACCGCGGAGCAGATCGAGTTGATGCGCGCGGCCGGGGTCCTGGTCGGCGAGACGCTGAAGCTGCTCCGCGAGGCGGTGAAGCCCGGGATCAGCACCATGGACCTGGACGTGATCGCCGAGGCGAACATCCGCGACCACGGCGGCGTCCCCTCGTTCAAGGGCTACCACGGCTTCACCGGCACGATCTGCGCCTCGGTCAACGAGGAGATCGTGCACGGCATCCCGAACGCCGGCAAGGTGCTGCGGGACGGCGATGTGATCTCCATCGACTGCGGCGCCATCGTGCAGGGCTGGCACGGCGACTCGGCGATCACGGTGCCGGTCGGCGAGATCGACGCCGAGCTGGCCAGGCTGATCGAGGTGACCGAGGAGTCCCTGTGGCACGGCCTGCGGGCCGGCGTCGCCGGGGCCCACCTCACCGACATGTCCCACGCGATCGAGTCCTACATTCGCGCTCAGGGCCCGTACGGCATCGTCGAGGGCTACGGCGGGCACGGGATCGGCACCGAGATGCACATGGACCCGCTGATCCCCAACCACGGCCCGCCCGGCCACGGGCCGGTGCTGGAGCCCGGGATGTGCTTCGCCGTCGAGCCCATGGTGAATCTCGGCACCAAAGATACGCTGGAGTTGGAGGACGGCTGGACGGTCGTCACCACTGACGGGCGCTCCTCGGCCCACTTCGAGCACACGTTCGCGGTCACCGAGGATGGTCCCCGCGTCCTGACCGCCCTCGACGAGGGTCGGGAATGGTTCGGCAGACTGGGTAGCGAACCCTCCCGTTGAGCACCGAAGGGACGACCGAGATGGCGCCGAACCCAGAGATGCGGGCCTCGGACGCCGACCGTGACCGGGTCGCGGCCAGCCTGCGTGAGCACTGCGCCCAGGGCCGCATCACCACCGAGGAGCTCCAGGAGCGGATCGAGGCGGTCTTCGAGGCCAGGACGCTCGGCGAGCTCGACCAGGTCACCGCCGACCTGCCCGAGGAGGACCTGTACGACCACCCGTTCCCGGTCGCGCAGAAGGGCACCGCGAGTGTGCCCGCGCGGCGCCCGTCCGGCGGGGGGATCGAGCTGCGGGGGTCCGCGGCGATGTGGTCGGCGTGGGCCGCGGTGAGCGGGATCAACCTGACGATCTGGCTGATCATGGCGTTGACCGGCACGCTGGTCTTCCCGTGGTGGCTGTGGATCGCCGGGCCGTGGGGCGTCGTGCTGCTGGTCAACACCATCCGCGCGAGGCGCGGCTGACCCCGCCCCCGCGGGCTATTCGACGTCCATGAGCGGACGGTAGTTGCCGGTCGGGACGAAGTGCGTGGTCGCCGTCCCGTCGGTGCCGATCAGGTGGACGGCGAACCCGGCGGGCTCACCGGTCACCGCGGCGCGTCCCGGGCGGGTGAGATCGAGGAAGAGCTGCCGGTAGGTGCTCGGGCAGGTGGTGCTGACCGTTCCGGCCAGCGACCCCACCGAGCCCCGGTGCACGTGCCCGCTGATGATCCGAACCACCTGCGGGTGCCGGGCGATGACGGCGGCGAGCCCGGACGGGTCGGCGAAGCGCATGTCGTCGATGAAGCGGATCCCGACCGGGTAGGGCGGGTGGTGGGTGGCCACCACGGTCGGCGTGGCCGGCTCGGCGGCGAGCGTCCGGTCGAGCCAGTCGAGCCTGGCGGAGTCCATCTGCCCGCGCAGGGCGCCGTCGCCGGTGGTGTCGCAGCAGACCAGCCTGGCGCCGCCCACGGCCGCCGCGTACTGCACGGGGGCCTGTGGGGCGGTTCCGGAGCCGGCCACGGCGGTGTGGTCGCGGAACGCCGCGCGCAGCGCGTCGCGGTCGTCGTGGGTGCCGGGCATCGGGTGCACCGCCATGGGCAGCGGGGAGAGCAGCGCGTGCAGCCGGGCGTACTCGGCGGGCAGTCCGCCGTCGGCCAGATCGCCGGTGAGCACGACGGCGTCGGGGCGCGCGGGCAGCGAGAGCAGGCTCGACACCGCGGCCCGCAGCGCCCTGACGGGGCCCGAACCGTCGTCCACCTCGCCGTCGCGGCCGACGGCCAGGTGGATGTCGCTCAGCTGAGCAATGATCGCCATCGATCCTCCCCCTCCGGTAAGCACATCACGGTCTCGCGGTTCGGTCACATCCGAAGGTCCGGGCGCGGTGCTGGGCACCGGGCCGAGTGCTGGGATGATCTTTGCGCCCGGTTGACCGGGCTGTCGACTCGACCCGGGGAGAAGAAGGTCACGGGCCCGTCCGACACCGGGGCCGACCGGGGGAGACGATGGCCCGCAAGACGAAGGCGGCCTTGGCGGCGGTGGCCTGTGCCGCGCTGCTGGCCGCGCCCGGCGCGCGTGCGGACGGGAGCGTGCGGGTGGAGCCGGGGACGGTGCAGCCCGGGGAGTCGGTCCAGCTCTCGGTGCCCGACACCTGCACGGATCCGACGGCGCGGTCCAAGGCGTTCCCCATCGGCTCGCGGGTCGATCTCCGGTACGCGCTGGACGCGACGACGCCGCGTCCGTTCGGGGCGGCGCCGATCGATCCCGGCGCCGAGCCCGGCGTGTACCCGGTGGAGGTGGCGTGCGCCGGCGGCGGGATCCTGGCCGGACGGATCACGGTCACCGAGCTCGTCCAGGGCTCCGACGCCGGGGGCGGCGGGCTCGCGTCCGGCCTCGCGGCGGCGCGGTCCGGGCGCGACTGGGGGGTGCTGGTCACGGTGGGGGCCGGGGTGGTGCTGTCGCTGGCCGCCGGGCTGGGCCTGCTGGTCGGCCGGAAGCGCCGGTCGGGCTCCGATGGCTGACCGGTGCGGGGGG
The DNA here is from genome assembly GCF_030283145.1 of Actinomadura xylanilytica. Classification (GTDB taxonomy): domain Bacteria; phylum Actinomycetota; class Actinomycetes; order Streptosporangiales; family Streptosporangiaceae; genus Spirillospora; species Spirillospora xylanilytica. Next base: position 1,184,600 of record NZ_JASNWE010000004.1, on the reverse strand, counting down.
CGCCGCGGAGGCGCCAGGAGCCGCTGTGCGCTGGACGCGGCCATGGGGCACCCCCAGGCCGTCGGATGCTGCGCGTACGCCCGGCAGGGCCGTCCGGGGGCCGCACGCGAGGTGATGGCGCTTCCGGGGCTGATCGCGCCGCCGGGCGAGCGGGCCGCCGGGCCGGACGGGCGGGCCGCGCCGATCCCGCTGCGCGGCATGCTCGGCCGGGCGCTGCCGGTCTCGGTGGCGATCCCGAAGATCGGGGTGCACGCGACGCTCGCGCGTGTCGGGCGTGGCCGGGACGGTGCGATCGTGCCGCCGCCCGGGCGCGATCGCGACCGGGCGGGCTGGTATGAGCGGGGCCCGAGCCCCGGCGAGCCGGGCGCGGCGGTGCTCGTCGGCCACCTGGCCACCTCGTCGGGACCGGCCGTGTTCGCGCGGCTGAGGGAGCTGAGGCCGGGCGACCTGATCGGTGTCGTCCGGGCCGACGACACGGTCGCGGTGTTCCGGATGGTCTCCGCCGAGCAGGCGCCCAAGGGCAGCTTCCCGGCGGCGCGGGTGCACGCCTCGGGCGGACGGCCCGAGCTGCGCCTGATCACCTGCGCCGGACGGTACGACCGCGCGCGTCGCGCCTACGACGACAACCTGATCGTGTACGCGACCTTCGCGGCGGCCTACCGCCTCACCGACCTGGTCCGTACGTGAGCGCGCCCGACCGCGTCGCGACCCGGGTTTCGGTCCTCGTCTGTTCAGGCGGCGTCTCTCATGCGGCCTGTCCTCAGGCGACGCGGGGGATGACGGCCGACAGCGCGGAGGTGACGTCCTCCGGTGCCGGGGCCACATCGGGTACCACGTCGCGCAGCGCGAGCCAGCCGTTGATGGCCTGCGCGGTGGGCTTGGCCTCGATGAGCTGCGGGTCGTCGAGGCCGTACCACGCGGCCACTTTGGACCAGCGCCACAGCCGGTGCCCCGCGGACGAGATCTCGGACGCGGGAAAGCCGCCGGGGCCGCGCGCCCCGGTGATCGCCAGCCGGACCGAGTCGACCGAGCGGCCGACCCGCTCGGCGATGTCGCGGATGGTCAGCAGCGGGTCGGCCTCGACCTGGAGGACGTGCAGGCCGGGGGCGCTCGCCTCGACGTGCTCCACCACATCCATGATCGCCGCGGCGAGGGTCGCGCCCTGCCATGAGCAGGAGGCGTTGCCGGGGCGATCGGCGTGCTGGGGCTCACTGATGATCGACACCGTCACCGCGCCGTGGGTGCGGTCGAACAGCGGGTCGAGCTCCTCCTCGTAGAGGGGACGGCTGAGGAGCAGCGCGAAGTCATAGCTCGGCATGCCGATCCTCCCTGGACGTTTCTCTCCTCGAAAGGTACAACGCGGGAGCGAGGTATGCTTGTATCGGGAGCAGTCTCCGGAGCCGGATCGTGCGATAATTTCGCATTCGGCGGCCCGGTGACGTAGACTCCTATGTCGGTCCGTTGTAGGCCGCCTCAACCCCTGCTTGTGCGTCTCCGACGCCTTCGCCTGGGTGCGGCCGAATCCCCTTGGGGGCTCCGGGCCGCGTCCAATGAGCCGATCAGCGAAGCGCGGAGGACATGCCCAAGAAAGAAGGGGCCATCGAGATCGAGGGCACCGTCATCGAGTCCCTCCCGAACGCCATGTTCAGGGTGGAACTGGACAACGGGCACAAGGTGCTCGCCCACATCAGCGGCAAGATGCGGATGCACTACATCCGAATTCTGCCGGACGACCGCGTCGTTGTGGAGTTGAGCCCCTACGACCTCACGCGCGGTCGGATCGTCTACCGCTACAAGTGAAAACGATCCCGCGCCCCGGCCGCCCGCCGAGGTGACGGGAGACGGTCTCCCCTCCGGTTGGGGAGGAGACCGCTTCACATCCACTGGGGTTGCCTTCCCCGTGCGTGGCGGCACGGGGGTGACCCTGATCCTTTAGGAGACCCAGTGAAGGTCAAGCCGAGCGTCAAGAAGATCTGCAACAAGTGCCGCGTCATCCGCCGGCACGGCCGGGTCATGGTCATCTGCTCCGACCCGCGCCACAAGCAGCGCCAGGGCTGACCGCCCGCCATTACCGCAAGCGCATCGCAAGCCTTCACCCCCCGGTGGCCGCACGACCTTGATCGGTCGTGCGGCACCGGCGTGTGAAGGGACCCTCGGACGACGGAGGCCGGGGCCGCCACCCGGGCAGGGTGTGTGCGGAGGCGATGCGTCCATACCTCCGTGAAACGAAGGGAACTGCCCGAGATGGCACGCCTGCTCGGCGTCGACCTCCCGCGCGAAAAGCGCCTCGAGGTCGCTCTCACCTACGTCTTCGGCATCGGCCGGACCCGCGCGCTGGAGACCCTGGAGGGCACCGGCATCAGCGGTGACCTGCGGGTGCACCAGCTGGGTGACGACGAACTGGTGCGGCTGCGCGACTGGATCGACGCGAACTACAAGGTCGAGGGTGACCTTCGCCGCGAGGTCCAGGCGGACATCCGCCGCAAGATCGAAATTGGTTGCTACCAGGGCGTCCGGCACCGTCGCGGGCTGCCCGTGCACGGTCAGCGCACCCAGACCAACGCGCGTACCCGCAAGGGCAAGAAGAAGACCGTGGCCGGCAAGAAGAAGGCCGGCAAGAAGTAGTCCGCCCGGACCATCGGTCCGTCCGGATCGACGACCTCAGGAGTAGAGAGAGCAGATGCCTCCCAAGAGCCGTGTCGGCGCCAAGAAGGTGCGCCGCAAGGAAAAGAAGAACGTCGCTCATGGGCACGCCCACATCAAGAGCACGTTCAACAACACGATCGTTTCGATCACCGACCCCAACGGCAACGTGATCGCCTGGGCCTCCTCCGGCCACGTGGGCTTCAAGGGCTCGCGCAAGTCGACCCCGTTCGCCGCGCAGCAGGCCGCCGAGGCCGCCGCCCGGCGCGCGATGGAGCACGGCATGCGCAAGGTCGACGTCTTCGTCAAGGGCCCGGGTTCGGGTCGCGAGACCGCCATCCGGTCGCTTCAGGCGACCGGCCTCGAGGTGGGCTCCATCCAGGACGTCACGCCCGTTCCGCACAACGGCTGCCGCCCGCCCAAGCGCCGGCGGGTCTGACCGTCATGAGCAATGTGGAATTTGCCCAGGGCGACCAGCGCCCGGTCGCGTCCAACAACCGGCGCGTCTGAGGCAGGGGGAGAACAGGAAAATGGCACGTTACACCGGCGCGGACTGCAAGCTTTGCCGCCGCGAGAAGATGAAGCTGTTCCTCAAGGGCAGCAAGTGCGAGGGCCCCAAGTGCCCGATCGAGATCCGTCCCTACCCGCCGGGTGAGCACGGTCGCGGTCGTCCCAAGGAGACCGAGTACCTGCTCCAGCTTCGCGAGAAGCAGAAGGCCCGCCGCATCTACGGCGTGCTGGAGCGGCAGTTCAGCAACTACTACGCCGAGGCCAACCGCCAGGGCGGCAAGACGGGCGAGAACATGCTCGTGCTGCTCGAGCGCCGTCTCGACAACGTGGTCTACCGCGGCGGCTTCGCCAAGTCCCGCGACATGGCCCGCCAGCTCATCCGCCACGGCCACATCCGGGTGAACGGCCGCAAGGTCGACATCCCGTCCGCCCTGGTGGGCGAGGCCGACATCGTCGACGTCAAGGGCAAGTCCCTCGAGCTGACGCCGTTCGCGGTCGCCAAGGCCGAGTCCGGCGAGCGCCAGGTCCCGGCCTGGCTCGGGGTCGACGCTGACAAGATGCGCATCCTCGTGCACTCGCTGCCCGTCCGGCAGCAGATCGACGCTCCGATCCAGGAGCAGCTCATCGTCGAGTACTACTCCAAGTAGTCCTCGCCCTCGCCGGGATCCCGCCGCCTCCTCCGGGGGGTATGTGGGATCCCGGCGAGTTCGGGCAGAATAGAGAACGCGGTCGTCAAATAGCGGGCACCGCGGAAAGAAGGCATCACCATGCTCATCGCACAGCGTCCCACTCTCACCGAAGAGCAGGTCGACGAGTACCGGTCGCGGTTCACCATCGAGCCGCTGGAGCCGGGCTTCGGCTACACGATCGGCAACTCGCTGCGTCGCACGCTGCTCTCCTCGATTCCCGGCGCCGCCGTCACCAGCATCCGGATCGAGGGCGTCCTCCACGAGTTCTCCACGGTCCCGGGGGTCAAGGAGGATGTCACCGACATCATCCTGAACCTCAAGGAGCTCGTCGTCTCGTCCGAGCACGACGAGCCCGTGGTGATGTACCTGCGCAAGCAGGGGCCCGGCGAGGTGACCGCGGCCGACATCGCGCCGCCGGCCGGGGTCGAGGTGCACAACCCCGACCTGCACATCGCCACGCTGAACAACAAGGCCAAGCTGGAGATGGAGCTGACCGTCGAGCGCGGTCGCGGCTACGTCTCGGCCGCGCAGAACAAGCAGCCGGGCCAGGAGATCGGCCGGATCCCGATCGACTCCATCTACTCGCCCGTGCTCAAGGTCACCTACAAGGTCGAGGCCACCCGAGTCGAGCAGCGCACCGACTTCGACCGGCTGATCGTCGACGTGGAGACCAAGCAGGCGATGCTGCCGCGCGACGCGGTCGCGTCCGCCGGCAAGACCCTGGTCGAGCTGTTCGGGCTGGCCCGGGAGCTCAACGTCGAGGCCGAGGGCATCGACATGGGCCCCTCGCCCACCGACGCCGCGCTCGCCGCGGACCTGGCCCTGCCGATCGAGGAGCTCAACCTCACGGTGCGGTCCTACAACTGCCTCAAGCGCGAGGGCATCCACTCTGTGGGCGAGCTGGTCGCCCGCAGCGAGCAGGACCTTCTGGATATAAGGAATTTCGGCGCCAAGTCGATCGAAGAGGTCAAGCAGAAGCTCAACGACATGGGCCTCTCGCTGAAGGACTCCCCGCCCGGGTTCGACCCGAGCGCGGCGGCCGACAACTACGGCGACGACGACCAGAGCTACGCCGAGACCGAGCAGTACTAGATCATCTCTCCCCGTGACCGGGCCGTCCGGTCACGGGGATTCGGCTGACGCCGGTACCTGACACGGCCGGCGCAGGAAGGAAGCACCATGCCTCAGCCCACCAAGGGTGCCCGCCTCGGCGGCAGCGCCGCGCACCAGCGCCTGATCCTGGCCAACCTGGCCACGGCGCTGTTCGAGCACGGCAAGATCACCACCACCGAGGCCAAGGCCCGGCGGGTGCGTCCGCTGGCGGAGAAGCTGATCACCAAGGCCAAGAAGGGCGACCTGCACAACCGTCGCCAGGTGGCCAAGGTGATCCGGGACAAGGGCGTCGTGCACGGGCTCTTCACCGAGATCGCGCCGCGCTTCGAGACCCGTCCCGGCGGCTACACCCGGATCACCAAGATCGGGCCGCGCAAGGGCGACAACGCCCCGATGGCCGTGATCGAGCTGGTCCAGGAGCAGATGGCCGCCGCCACCGGAACCGCCCCGGCGGCCGAGGACACCGCCACCGCGGCGACCACGGCCGAGACCGAGGTTCCGGCGACCGACGAGGCCGCCGCCGTCACCGGCGACGCCGCCGAGGCCACCGAGGCCAAGGGCGCGGACGACGACAAGTAGGGGTCACGCCTCTTCTGAGAGCGTTCCGCTCGATTTTCGTGAGGGCCCGCCGTTCCGCTACGGGACGGCGGGCCTGATCTTTGCCAGACTTGATCTCATGGTCAGGTCAGGGGGGCGACGATTCACAGGGGAGCGTGTCGAGACTGTGCCCGATGATGGAGAACGCGCGTCGGGCAGGATGGACAGGCAGCGGTTTTGGACGAGGACACCTCCCTTCGGGGAACCGGCGGGCGTGACGCGGAGGGGCGTGCCCGAACGGGGCGTTCCGCTGGGGGACGCGCCGGAGAGGGTGCGGACATGACCGCGCTGGTGCGGCTCCGGCTCGACATCGGCTACGACGGGTCCGACTTCGCGGGCTGGGCCCGGCAGCCGGGCCAGCGGACCGTGCAGGGCGTGATCGAGGACGCCCTCGCCCGGCTGCTGCGGCTCGACCCGGGGCCCGTGCTCACCGTCGCGGGACGGACCGACGCCGGGGTGCACGCCCGCGGCCAGGTCGCGCACGTGGTGCTGCCGGTCGCCGCGTACTCCACGGTCAACGGCACCATGCCGCGCCGGCTGGCGGGCATGCTGCCCCCGGACGTGCGGGTGTGGCGGGTGTCGGTGGCGCCCGAGGGGTTCGACGCGCGTTTCTCGGCGCTGTGCCGCCGGTACGTCTACCGGGTGTGCGACAACCCGGTCGGGGTGGAGCCGCTGCGCCGGCACGACGTGCTCGTCCATCCCCGTCCGATCAACCTGGAGCGGATGAACGAGGCCACCGCGCTGCTGGTGGGCGAGCACGACTTCGCCGCGTTCTGCCGCAAGCGGGAGGGCGCGACCACGATCCGCGAGCTCCAGCGGTACGAGTGGACCCGCGAGGCCCCGCACATCGCCGTCGCGACGGTCGAGGCCGACGCGTTCTGCCACTCGATGGTGCGGGCGCTGGTCGGCGCGCTGCTGATGGTCGGGGACGGGCGCCGCGCGATCGAGTGGCCGTCCGAGGTGCTGGCGGCCCGCGTCCGCGACTCGGGCGTGAACGTGGCGCCCGCGCACGGGCTGTCGCTGGAGGAGATCCGCTACCCGGACGACGAGGACCTGGCGCAGCGCGCCCAGCAGACCCGCAGGGTCCGCACGCTCAACGCCACCGCGACGGCGGCGCCGGGCGGTCCGGGTGCGGTCACCGCCACGCCGGGGACCGCCTCGTCCGGTCATGGCCTCGGCCACGGCTTCGGCGTCGGCCTCGGGCCTGGCACCGAACCGCTGGGCGGCCCTTCCGCCTGAGCGTCGGCGGCGGGCGCGGCACGGGCGTGGAACGGGCGCCCGTGGCGCGTGGCGTGTCCGCCGGATGGCCGGGGACACGCCACGGGCGCGCGGGGCGATGGGTCAGCCTCGGGCGCGGGCCTCGATCGGCCGGAGGCTGTAGTCCAGGAACTGCTGCGCGATGTCCTTGAGCAGGGTGTCGCCCGGAGCGGGACGCTTGCCGTCGGCGTACGTCGCGTACGCGTAGGCGATGTACCGGCCGCGGACGGTGCTGGACGCGTAGCCGCCCGCCTGGTCGATCTTCTGGGAGTTCTGGCCGGCCATGCCGCGGAACCACTCGTACTTGCCGGGGTCTCCGGCCCGGTTCACCTTGAGCGCGGCGGCGCGGTCGGGCATGGACACGATGCCGGACGTGACCGCCAGCGCCTTCTTCTTGCCGAGGAAGGTGACCCGCACGACGCTGCGACACCCCTCCCTGATGAGCGCCTGCGCCATCTCGCCGCGCGCGGCGAGCGAGCAGCGGTGGTTGACCGAGGAGCGGTCGCGGACGTAGGTCCGTCCGCCCAGGTCGATGGTGCCGGTGGGGTAGGCCTCGGCGAGCGCGAGCGGCTTGGTGTCGGTCTGCTCGTTGCCGATGTCGACGGGCTTGGCGGGCGGGGGCGGCAGCGTGGGAGCGGGCGCCGGCGCGGACGACTGGGCGGGCGCCGAGCCCGCGGCGTCCTTGGACGGCGCCGGGTCTCCGGAGCCGGAGCCGGCGATCAGGAAGACCGCCACGGCCGCCGCGACGATCGCGACCGCGCCGCCGCCGATCACTCCGGGCTTGCGCCAGCCGTCGCCACCGGACTTCGATCCGCCCTTGGCCGGGCCTGCCGGCGTACCGGTCCCGGTCCCGGTCCCGGTGAAGACGCCTTGGCCCGCGGTGGTGGAGGCGGGTGAGGAGTCGTCGAGCGGGATCCCGCCTTCGGAGTGGTAGGTCGGGGTGACGACCGTCGCTTCGCCCGCGTCTCCGGCCTGGCCCGTCTGCGGCGGCGCGGTCGCCTCCGTCGCGATGGGCGCGCTGCCGTCGGCGGGCGGGGAGACGCCCGGCGGGAGGATCGCATCCGGGATGAGGACGGGCCCCGACGCGGTGCTGGACTTGGCCCGTCCCGTGGAAGCCGCCTTCGCGGGGGCCGTCTGCGCGGTCTGCACCGGGGTGACCTGCGCTGGGTTGACCTGCGCCGGAGTGACCTGCACCGGAGTGACCTGCACCGGGGTGACCTGCGCGGGGACGGCCTTCGCCGGGGCGGGGTCTGCGGGGGCGGGCTTCGCCAGGACGGGCTTGGCCGCCGTCTCCGGCTTCGGCGCCGCCGGAGGCCGCTGCTGCGGGACGGGAGCGACGGTGACCGGGATGCCGTCCGGGTCGGTGTCGGCGATCTTCGGGCCGGGACGGTGAACGATCGGCTTGGCCGGGACGGCCCCGCGGCTGTCGACGTTGGGGGCCCCGAGGCCCGCCACGAGCGTGCCGGGCGGCTGGACGTGCGGCTGCACCGGCCCGGACCCGGGCTCAGGGCCGAGGTCGGGGTGGGGGTCGGGGGGCAGTTCGAGCGCCGGTTCCGGCCGAACCTCCGGTTCAGGGTCGGCGGGTGGTGGCGGAGGGAGATCGGTGGGGGGAGCCGTGTCGGTCCCGGAGTCCGCCGCCCACCAGGGGGTCTGAAGGCCGAACGGCGGGAGCCGGAGGGCGCCGGAGACCGTGGGCTGCGCCTCTTCGGCGGTGCCGGTCGCGGCGGGAGCTGTATCGATGGAGGCCGCATCGGCCGGGGCGGGGGTGCCGGTCTCGCCGGCCGGGGGACCCGCGCTGCCGAAACTGGGCGGCGCCGCGGGGGCGGGGACGGATGCCGTCCCCGCCTCCTCGGCGGACTCCCGGGTCTCTCTAGGTCCAGACATAAGCAGACAGAGTATTCACACAGTTCAATTTCGGAAGGGTTTGCCTTCGGTTTCCCTGAACGCCAGCGCGAAGCTGAGGTTGCTGTTCTTGACGACCTGCGCGCCGAAGGCGGACACGTTCTTGTGGTAGCTGGTGGGGATCTTCTTGCCGTCCGGGCGCTGCACCCAGGTCATCACCAGGTAGTGGCCGCGCGCCTCGGCGGTGCCGAGGGCCTCGCCCTTGCCGATCTTCTTGGTGCTGCCCACGCCGGGCAGCGCCTGGAGGAAGGCGTCCTGGTCACCGGCCGATTTCACCGCCACCTTGGCGGCGTTCTCGGTCTTGAGGTTGAACACCCCGACCGTGCCGATGAGCGCGCCGTCGCTGCGCGCGTAGGTGGCGCGGAGCGTCTGCGTGCAGCCGGCCTTCTTCAGGGTGCTGGTCAGCCTGACGCCGCCGACCGTGCCCGTGCAGCCGCGCTTGGCGTTCCACGCGGTCCGTACGTACTTCTGCCCGCCGGACTTGAACGAGGTCTTGCCGAAGACCTCGCGGAGCGTCAGCGGCTTGGGGTCGGTGGTGCGGCTCTTGAGCTTCACCGGCTCCAGCGGGGGGACGGTGGGGCTCGGCGGGGCCGTGGGGGACGGCTTGGCCGCGGCCGGGGAGGGCGACGCCTTCGGCTTGGAGTCGTCCTTCAGCATGGAGGACAGGCCGATGCCGCCGCCGATGAGCACCAGCCCGGCCACGACGGCACCGCCGATGATCAGGGGAAGGTTGCGGCGCCGCTCCGGGGGCGTCGGCCCGCCGGACGGCAGGGGCGGCGTGCCCGGCCCGTCGAACCCGTCGGGGCCGTCCGGGCCGCCGAAGCCGCCCTGCGGGAAGTAGCCGCCGGGGTCGCCGGGGCCGCCGGCCGGCCCGTTCGGGTGGTCGAAGTCGTTCGGGGGGCCGAAGTCGTTCGGGGGGCCGAAGTGGCCGCCTGACGGCGCGCCGAAGAGGCCGTCGTCCCGGCCCGGCTCGGCGCCACCGGACGAACCGGACCCGCCGGGCGGACCCGGAGGGCCCGCGGGGCTCGAGAACGGGGTCGGGGGGAACCCGCCCGGCGCTTGCAGGGTCGCGCCCGCGGGGTCGTCGTTCCAGGACGGGGGCACGCCGCTCGCGCCGGAACCGGCGCCGCCGAAGACCTCTCCGCCGAGGGCGTCTGAGCCGAAGGCGTCGCCGGACCCGAAGGCGTCGCCGCCCGGCCCCTGCGAGCCCGGACGGTGTGCGCCGGGCCGTCCTGCCGTACCTGGGGCCTGTCCGCGCGGGGCGAAGGCCGTCTCGTCATTGTCACTGCCGTACGGTGCCGCTTCGGGCCTTTCCGCTCCGGGGCCGTACGGCGCTTGCGACGGCTGCTCGGGAGGCCAGCCGTCGGGTTTGCCTTGATCGCCCGGATAACCCATGGCTTGGACCTTACCGTTCCTGGTTCAGGGCTCTGGACCTTCGGAACACCAACCATGACATGGGGGCGAACCGGGCGCCGGGCGTTTGTCGAAGGTCGTCCGCACCGTGGGAGCAGGGCCTATTTCCAGCCGAAGTCCTGCGTCCACCAAGGGCCGCCGGACCCCTTGGCCATGCCGACGCCGATGGCGCGCAGCTTGCAGTTGAGGATGTTCGCGCGGTGCCCGGGGCTCTTCATCCAGCCCTCGACGACGGCGGCGGCCGTCCCGTAGCCCTTGGCGATGTTCTCCGCGCCGGGGCTGGAGTAGCCGGCGTCCCCCATCCGCTTCCACGGGCTGTCGCCGTTGCGGGAGGTGTGGTCGAAGTAGTCCTTCGCCGCCATGTCGGCCGAGTGCCGCCGCGCGGCGGTCACCAGGCGCTGGTCGATGCGCAGCGGGCTGCATCCGGCCTTGGCGCGTTCCTTGTTGGTGAGCAGCGCCACAGCCGTCTCGGGCGCCGCCGACCCGGGAACCGGAAGTCCAGCGGCCGGCGGGGTGCTCTTGGAGGGAGTCGGAGAGGGAGAGGGCTTCTCGGAGGCGTCGCCGCCTGGGGCGTGAACCGTCTTGAGAGGCGGGGTGGTCTCGGGAGTTGAGGGCGACGGGCTACTGGAAGGGCCGCGCTGCGCACCGTTTCCCGCTCCAGAGCCCGTGCCGGTGCCAGTGCCCGCTCCTGTAGCGCCGCCGTTTCCGCCGCTGCCCGTGCCGCCCACGCCGGACGTTGTCGCCGTGGCGGGGTGGGCCGCAGAGTCCGACGCGGCGGTCGACCCCGAGTGCGAATCGGGCAGGACGAGCCGGTCGAGCACGACGCCGGTGCTCAAGGCCAGCGCGGAACCGGCGATGGCGACCGCCACGACGGTCGCCGAGCGTGGGCCCGTCCGCCGCTGCGGGGGAGCCCCGCGCCGTCCGCGACGGCCGGCGGACGTGCCCCGTCGGCCGGGCGTAGCGGCGGGGGCGGAGGTGGAGGCGCGATCGTCGCTAGAAGCGTGGGACTGGCGGGGGGCGGTGCCGTGGACGAGACGGTCGGCCGGGGGGCCGGGTCTGCGGGGAGTAGTCAGTGGGGGCTCCCGGGTGGGGGCCGGCGCTACGCCGGCGGGGACCGGTCGGCCGCACCATATCCCCATAGGCGCACCCAAGTCCCATCCCGCGGTCAGGTGATCCAATCTGGAGGCCGGGGCGGTGCGGAGGGGGGACGGCGGGTTCGCGGTCCCGGCGGCCGGCCGCATGGGGCATACTGGAGAGTGGCTGGGAGACTGTCACGACGATCCGTTTTGACCCGTGCCTGCGCGGCTGGGTATCCTACGGGTTTGTTGTATGCGGTGACCCCTGCCCGAAAGGGCCGGCGGAGGCTGCGACCACGTGTCGGTGTGCCCTCGATCTTCACGCGATGTGTGATCACGTTCGGGGCCCCGGCCTCCCGGAGCGTCAGGTCGGATCCAGTCTCTGATCGGCGCGAACAGGATGCCCACCGAGAAGTCGACAAGAAACGAAGGCCAACGCCCGTGCGCACGTACACCCCTAAGCCCGCTGACGTACAGCGTCAGTGGCATGTCATCGACGCGACCGATGTCGTGCTTGGTCGGCTCGCCAGTCAGGTCGCTCAGCTGCTGCGGGGTAAGCACAAGCCGATCTACGCCCCGCACCTGGACACCGGTGACTTCGTCGTCATCGTGAACGCCGACAAGGTGGCGCTGACCGGGCAGAAGCTGGAGCAGAAGCGGGCCTACCGGCACTCGGGCTACCCGGGCGGACTCCGTTCGGTGGCCTACGGCGACCTGCTGGCCAAGAACCCCGAGCGCGCCGTCGAGAAGGCGATCAAGGGCATGCTGCCCAAGACCTCCCTCGGCCGGAAGATGTTCGGCAAGGTGAAGGTCTACGCCGGTCCCGAGCACCCGCACCAGTCCCAGCAGCCGGTGCCGTTCGAGATCACCCAGATCAGCCAGATCAAGAAGTAACCCGTCCGCGCCCTCGGGCGCGATGGGCGACGGCCGCGCGAACCCGCACGGCCGCGGCAGAGGCCGCCGGGGCACCCGGGCACCACCGGGCCAGCCGCCCTGGCCAGAAGACCAAGGAGAACCGTGGACGAGTCCACCGGCACCGAGACGCCCGCCGAGGGCGTCGAGTTCGACTCGTACGAGGACGCGCCGTCCGAGTACTCCACCGAGAGCCCCGAGGCCGCCGAGGCGGGCCTGCTCGGCCAGCCGATCGCGACCGGCCCCTCCGCCGGCACCGGCCGCCGCAAGCAGGCCATCGCGCGGGTGCGGATCGTCCCGGGCACCGGCCAGTGGACCGTCAACGGCCGCACGCTCGACCAGTACTTCCCCAACAAGGTGCACCAGCAGATCGTGAACGAGCCGTTCGTGCTGCTGAGCCTCGAGGGTCAGTTCGACGTGCTGGCGCGGGTCAACGGCGGCGGCACCACCGGCCAGGCCGGAGCGCTGCGCCTGGGCATCTCCCGCGCGCTCCAGTTCGCCAACATCGAGCACCGCCCGGCGCTGAAGAAGGCCGGCTTCCTCACCCGCGACGCCCGGGTGCCGGAGCGCAAGAAGGCCGGTCTCAAGAAGGCCCGTAAGGCGCCGCAGTACAGCAAGCGCTGATCCACGGTACGAGCCGTCGCTCCCCGCAGCTTCATCGCGTCCGACCCGCACCGGGCCGGCGCAGCGGGGGCGGCGGCTCGTCCGCGTTTCCAGGGGGCCGTTCGCGCCGCGCATGACGGCGGCGCGGGCGGGCGGGGGGCGTCGGGGCGCGCGAGGATGCCCGCGTTCGGGGACCGGGCGCGTGTGCGCACTAGATTTGACCGCGCGGAGCGGACGGGGGTGCGGCCCCCGTCCCGCCCGCGCGGTCTTCTGTCTTTCTGGGAGTTGAACTGTGGGTCGTCTGTTCGGGACCGATGGCGTTCGCGGGCTCGCCAACCGTGATCTCACCGCTCCGCTCGCCATGGACCTTTCGGTCGCGGCGGCGCGGGTGCTGGCCGAGGAGGGGGCCTTCCGGGGCCACCGGCCGCTGGCGGTGGTGGGCCGCGACCCGCGGGCCTCCGGCGAGTTCCTGGAGGCCGCGGTGGTGGCGGGGCTGGCCAGCGCCGGCGTGGACGTGCTGCGCCTCGGGGTGCTGCCGACGCCCGCGGTGGCCTACCTCACCCACACGCTGGACGCCGATCTCGGCGTGATGCTGTCGGCCTCGCACAACCCTGCGCCCGACAACGGGATCAAGTTCTTCGACCGCAGCGGCTACAAGCTCGCGGACGGGATCGAGGACCGGATCGAGGCCAGCCTCGGCCAGGAGTGGGAGCCGCCCACCGGCGCCGGGGTCGGCCGGGTGCGCGAGGCGCACGGCGCCGTGGAGCAGTACGTGGCGCACCTGCTGTCGACGCTGCCGGTGTCGCTGGACGGGCTGCGCGTGGTGGTGGACTGCGCGAACGGCGCGTCCTCCGACGTCGCCCCCGAGGCGCTGCGCCGGGCCGGCGCCGAGGTGATCACGATCGGCGCCGCGCCGGACGGGCTGAACATCAACGCGGGCTGCGGCTCGACCCACCTGGACGCGCTGCGGGAGGCGGTCCGGGAGCACGGCGCCGACGCCGGCATCGCCAACGACGGGGACGCTGACCGCTGCCTGGCCGTCACCGCGTCCGGCGAGGTGGTGGACGGCGACCAGATCATGGCCGTGCTCGCGCTCGAACTGCGCGAGTCGGGCCGGCTGGCCGCCGACACCGTGGTGGCCACGGTGATGTCCAACCTCGGCTTCAAGATCGCGATGCGCGAGGCCGGGCTGACGGTGGTGGAGACCGCGGTCGGCGACCGGTACGTGCTGGAGGCGATGAAGGCGGGCGGCTTCGGCTTCGGCGGCGAGCAGTCCGGCCACGTGATCATGCTGGACCACGCCACCACCGGCGACGGGGTGCTGACCGGCCTGCACCTGCTGGCCGCGATGGCCCGGCAGCGGAGCTCGCTGGACGAGCTGGCCAAGGTCATGACCCGGCTGCCGCAGATGCTGATCAACGTCAGGGGCGTCGACAAGGCCCGCGCCGAGACCTCGCCGGAGCTCGCCGCGGCCGTGGCGGCAGCGGAGGCCGGGCTGGGCGACACCGGCCGGGTGCTGATCCGCCCGAGCGGCACCGAGCCGATGGTCCGGGTGATGGTCGAGGCGGCCTCGCAGGACCAGGCCCGCACCGTCGCCGAACAGCTGGCCGAGGTGGTCCGCACCACCCTCGGCTGACACGCCGGCGGCCGGGGCACGTCCGCGCCGCGGGACGCACGCCGCGCCAGGCGGCGTGCGCACCCGCGGCGCGGGGGTCAGGCGTCGGTGATGTCGAGGCGGCCGACCTTGAGGTGCTTGATCTCCACGGTGCCGGCCTCGAGGTGCCCGACCACGGCCTTCTTGACGACCAGCCGGCCGATCGCGACCGCGCCGATGGCGAGGGCGCCGAGGGACATCGCGCCGATGGCCAGGGAGCCGAAGGCGTTGCCGCCGCGGAGGGTCAGGCCGGTGGCCGAGGCCCCGGTCACGTCCGCGCCGGTGGCCCGCGCCCCCATGGCGCGTTCGGTGCGGACCCTTGGGAGCTCCGGCTTCTCGTCGTCGGTCGCGGACGCGCCGTCCGGGGCGTCCTGGCTGTTCGGCTCGCTGTGGCTCATGGCCTCACCCTATGACGCGGGCGGGGGTCAGCAGCGGGCGAGGAAGCCCTTCAGGGCGCCCTGGTCGTCCCGGGTCACCGGCAGCCCGTACTCGGTCGCGACCGCCACGTACTTGATCGCGTACGCGCACTGGAAGCCCTGCTGCGGCTTCCACTCGCCGGGCCCGGAGTCGCTCTTCTGCCGGTTCGGCTTGCCCCACACGGCGAGCAGGTTGGCGTGGTCGTTGGCGAACTGCTCACGCCGCCCGGCCTTCCAGCGGGAGGCGCCCATCCGCCAGGCCAGCGCCAGCGGGTAGACGTGGTCGATCTGCACCTCGGCGGCGTCGGACTTGGCGAAGGTGATGTCCTTGCCGCTGTAGGGGTCCTTCAGGCGTCCGCCGAGCACGACGCAGTCGCCCTGCCTGCGCACCTGCCGCAGATCGCGGGCGAGGACGTCGTTGCGCTGGTCGCAGCCGTTGTGGTCGGTGTCCTTCCAGCGCACGCCGAACTTCTTGCGGGAGTAGCCGGCGCCGGGCGACTCGGCCGCGACCCTCAGCCCGGAGAGGTCGCCGCGGGCCCGTTCGGCGTCCCGTCCGGCGGGCCGGGAGCCGCCCGGTCCGGGGGACGCGCCGGAGGGGTCCACCTCGGCGTCACAACCCGCGCCCGCCAGGGTCACGGAGAGGACGGCGGCGGCCGTCGCCCCCATGGCCACGCGCCGCGATCCGAACGGGCGTCGTCGCGTCATGCCCTCACCACCACCCGGAGTTCTTCGCTGCCATATGCCCGATTAGCGGCAAATAAACGATCACAGGCTAGGGGGCCCGGGACACCTCCGCGTACGGGGGGTCATGCGGCAGCATGAGGGGTGTGCTGCATCTGAGAGCGATCGTCCCGGGAGACCGTACGGACGCGGCCTGCGCCGTCCTGGCGGAGTGCCCCGGCGCGACGAACGTGGTCGTCGTCGAGGGCGCGGCCAGGGCGCCCCGGGGCGACCTGGTGACCGCCGACATCGCCAGGGAGGCCGTCAACGAGGTCATCGAGCGGCTCCAGGACCTCGGCATCGAGCGGGACGGCTCGATCGCGATGGAGAAGATCGACCTGTCGCTGTCGGACGTCGCCGAGCGGGCCGAGGCGCGCTCGCCTGGGTACGGCGACGACGCCGTGGTGTGGGAGGAGCTCGACCAGCAGACCGCGGAGGGCGCCACGCTGACCTGGTCGTTCATCGCCTTCCTCGTCCTGGCCACCCAGCTCGCCGGCATCGCGGCGCTGATCGACTCGCCCGTCCTGGTGGTCGGCGCGATGGTGCTGGGGCCGGAGTTCGGCGCGGTCGCGGCGATCTGCTACGGCCTCGTCCGGCTCGACCCGCGGCGGATCGGCGCCGCGCTGCGCACCCTGCTGATCGGGTTCGCCGCCGCGATCGTGGTCACCTACGTGTGCGCGCTGGCGAGCCGGTGGATCGGGGTGATCGAGATCGCCCGGCTGCCGGCCTCGCGGCCGATGACCGCCTTCATCTACAGCCCGGACCGCTGGTCGTTCATCGTCGCGCTGCTGGCCGGCGCCGCCGGGGTGCTGTCGCTCACGGCGGGCAAGTCGTCGGCGCTGGTCGGGGTGTTCATCTCGGTCACCACCGTCCCGGCGGCCGGGAACCTGGCGGTGGCGCTCGCGCTCCAGCACGGCAGCGAGATCGACGGCTCGCTGCTCCAGCTCGGCGCCAACTTCGGGGGGATGCTGATCGCCGGGACGGTGACCCTCCTCGTGCAACGCGCGGTGTGGTCGGCGGTACTCCGCGGGAGGGACGGGCATCAGCCATAAGGCGGACGTGGTCCCGGCGGCGAGGCGCTAGGTTCGAGGACATGCCGATCATCGCCACCCAGGGGCTGACGATGAGGTTTCCCCGGGTGACCGCCCTGGACGACCTCACCGTCTCCGTGGAGCACGGGGTCGTGGGCCTGGTCGGCGCCAACGGCGCCGGCAAGTCGACGCTCATCAAGATACTTCTCGGGCTGCTGCCGCCGAGCGCGGGCACCGCCAGCGTGCTCGGGCTGGACATCGCCCGCGACGGGCTGCGGATCCGCGAGCAGGTCGGGTTCATGCCCGAGTACGAGTGCCTGCCGCCCGACGTCTCGGCGACCGAGTTCGTCGTGCACATGGCCCGGATGTGCGGACTGCCGCCGACCGCGGCCCGCGAACGCGCCGCCGACACGCTGCGGCACGTGGGCCTGTACGAGGAGCGGTACCGGCCGATCGGGGGCTACTCGACGGGCATGCGGCAGCGGGTCAAGCTGGCGCAGGCGCTGGTGCACGACCCGAAGCTGGTGTTCCTGGACGAGCCGACCAACGGTCTCGACCCGGCCGGACGCGACGAGATGCTCGATCTCATCCGCCGGATCGGCACCGAGTTCGGCATCAGCGTGCTGGTCAGCTCGCACCTGCTCGGCGAGCTGGAGCGGGTCTGCGACCACGTCGTGATCGTCGACGCCGGGCGGCTGCTGCGCTCGCAGGCGGTCGCGGCCTACACCGAGGTGAGCGGGTCGCTCACGGTGGAGGTCGACGAGGGCCGCGACGAGCTCGGGCGGCGCCTGTACGACGAGGGCGTCGTGGTCCGGCCCGAGGGCCGGTTCCTGATCATCGACATCGCCGGTGAGGACACCTACGACCGCGTCCGCGACGGGGTCGCCGAGCTGGGGCTGCGGCTGATCCGGATGGAGCAGCGCCGCCACCACATCGAAGAGGTCTTCGCGGTCGACCCGGCCGCCGACCCGCCGCCGTCCGTCCCGCCGGGTCCGCCCGCGCCCCCGGGGCAGGCGGGGCCGTCCGTTGAGAGGGGAACGGGCCGATGAGCATGAGCACGATCCACGACATCGGCTACCGGCACTACGACGGCAAGCGGCTGGGCCGCGCGTACACGGTGCGGTCGCTGTTCGTGCACAACCTGCGCGCCGCGTACGGCATCGGCCGTCCGGCCCGCGCGAAGGTGATGCCGTTCCTGCTGGGCGCGCTCATGCTGCTGCCCGCCGCGGGCTCGGTGGCGATCTTCGCGTTCTCCAAGGAGGAGAGCGCGCTGATCCGCTACTCCTCCTACACCTCGATCCTCCAGGTCGTCATCGCGATCTTCGTGGCCACGCAGGCGCCCGTGCTGGCCTCGCGCGAGCTGCGCTTCCACGTCGTCCCGCTGTACTTCTCGCGGCCAGTCGGGCATCTGGACTTCGTCCTGGCCAAGTTCGCGGCGATGGCGGTCGCGCTGCTGGCCCTGATGGCGACGCCGATCACGCTGCTGTACGTGGGCGGCCTCGTCTCCAAGGCGCCGGACCCGGCCGACCAGCTACTCCGGTTCCTCGGCGCGCTGGTGGGCTGCGTGCTGTTCGCCCTGGTGCTGGCGGCGATCGGGCTGGTGGTGGCGGCGTTCACGCCGCGGCGCGGCTTCGGCGTGGCCGCGGTCATCGCGGTGTACATGCTGAGCAGCACGTTCGTCGGGATCATCCAGGGGCTGGCCGAGTCCCAGACCAACTTCGCCCTCGCCGGCTGGGCCGGGCTGTTCGCGCCGTTCAACCTGGTCGACATCGTGCAGGTGCGGCTGCTCGGCGCGAAGTCGACCTCGGTCAGCATCGCGCCCGGCCTCCAGGGCGGCGTGGTGGCGCTCGCGGTGTGCGCGCTGCTGGTCGCCGGCTCGATCGCGGTCCTGTACCGCCGGTTCCGTAAGGCGGGCCTCTCATGAGTGAACTGGAGGGGCGCGGTGTCGTCTGGACTGAGGAGCTTGCGACGAGGGAAGGCGGCGCCATTGGGCGCCCCGTAGGTGAGCGGGGGGCACAGTGAGCGAGTTGAAACTGGAGAACGTTTCCCGGTGGTACGGGAACGTGGTCGCGGTCAATGGCGTGTCGATGACGATCGGGCCGGGCGTGACCGGGCTGCTGGGGCCGAACGGGGCGGGGAAGTCGACGCTCATCCACATGATGGGCGGGTTCCTGGCGCCGTCGTCGGGGTCGGTCTCGCTGGACGGGGCGGCGATCTGGCAGAACCCGAACATCTACCGGAGCCTCGGGCTGGTGCCGGAGCGGGAGAGCGCCTACGACTTCCTGACCGGGCGGCAGTTCATCCTGGCGATGGCCAAGCTGCACAAGCTGAAGGATCCGGGGACGGCGGCGGCGCGGGCGATCGCGCTGGTGGAGATGGACTACGCCGCGGACCGGATCATCGGCAACTACTCCAAGGGCATGAAGCAGCGGATCAAGATGGCGTCGGCGCTGGTGCACGATCCGCCGGTGCTGCTGCTGGACGAGCCGTTCAACGGGATGGACCCGCGGCAGCGGCTCCAGCTCATGGACCTGATCCGGCGGATGGCCGACGAGGGCCGCACGATCCTGTTCAGCTCGCACATCCTGGAGGAGGTGGAGCGCCTGGCCAGCCACATCGAGGTGATCGTGGCGGGCCGGCACGCGGCGTCCGGCGACTTCCGCCGGATCCGGCGGCTGATGACCGACCGGCCGCACCTGTTCCTGGTCCGGTCGGGCGACGACCGGCGGCTGGCCGCGGCGATCATCGCGGACGGGTCGGCGCGCAGCGTCCAGCTCACCGACAAGGGGTTGCAGGTCGAGGCGGTCGACTTCCAGCGGTTCACCTGGCTGCTCCCGCAGGTCGCCCGGGACTCCGGGGTCCGGCTGTGGGAGGTCTCGCCGTCCGACGAGTCGCTGGAAAGCGTCTTCTCCTACCTGGTGGGGAAGTGAGGGCCAGATGAACGCCACGATCGCGATGATCACGTTCCGTGCGATGCTCGGTCGGCGCCGTGCGCTGCTGCTGTTCGCGCTGCCGCTGGTGCTGATCCTGCTGGCGGTGGGGCTGAAGGTCACCGGGCTCGCCGATCTGGAGGTCTCCACCGGGGTGCTCCAGCGGTTCGGGCTCGCCACGCTGCTGCCGCTGCTGGCGCTGATCGCAGGCACCGGGGTGATCGGCCCGGAGATCGACGACGGCCAGATCATGTACGTGCTGACCAAGCCGATCCCGCGGCAGGTGATCGTGCTGACCAAGCTGGCGGTGGCGATCGTGCTGGTGACGGCGTTCGCGGCCGTCCCGACGCTGCTGGCCGGGCTGCTGATGTCCGGGATGACCGAGCAGGTGGCGCCGGCGTTCACCGTGGGGGTCCTGGTCGGGGGCATCGCCTACAGCGCGGTGTTCGTCGCGCTGGCCGTGGTCAGCCGCAACGCCGTGACGATCGGGCTGCTGTACGCGCTGGTGTGGGAGACGCTGCTCGGCAATTTCGCGCCCGGCGCGAAGTCGGCCTCGATCCAGCAGTGGGCCCTGTCGGTGACCGACGTGCTGACCGGGGCCACGACGGTCAAGTCCACGGTGGACCTGGCCGTCGCGGTCCCGTTGCTCGTCGCGGTCACCGCCGTGGGCACGCTGCTGGCAGTGGTGCGGCTGCGTTCGCTGGCGGTGGCGAGCGCCGAGTAGCGCCGTCCGCTAGCGGGGCGCGGGCGCGCCGCACCTCGGGCAGGGCCCGCATCCGGCGGGTGACGTTCCGGCGGCGGCACGGGCCTTCGGCGCGTCCAGCGGGGCGCCCCGGGAGTCGATCAGGACGTATTCCAGGGGCGGCCGTTCGAGCCCGCCGTCCGCCGCGATGACCTCGGCGCGTCCCGCTGGCTGCTCTCCTTTCCTGCGGAGACATGTACGCGTGAGACACGCCGTCAGGTGTGGTTGTGTTGTTTTCGTTCCGGGGGGCGAGTTGCCGCTCGCCCCCCGGATTCTCGGTCTACGGGGTCGTGCCGGTCATCCGACGCTGCACAGGATGTGCTCGACGGCCGCGACCCGCTCGGACAGCTCGCCGAGCCTGGCCGTCACCTCTCTCTGCTGCTGCGCCGACTCCCGGGTGACGGCGCGGAGTGAAGTCAAAGGACGGTGGACGCGCAGGTCAGGCGGTCGGTTGTCACGGTGGCCCCGGCCGGACGGTCACGATAATCGTGACCGTTGATCATCTTCCGGGCGGGCGGGATCTCCACCACAATCCTCGTACCGCCGTCAGCTCCCCGCGTGAAGGCGCATGCCCGCCATGCCGTGACCGACCCGCGCAGGAGCACAGATGACCGAGCACCCCTATCCGCCCGCGCCCTATCCCCCCGCGCCGTACGTCCAGGAGCTCGCGGTCAAGCGGGGAGTCGGACGCGCCCTGGCCGCCACCATCACGCTGGGCGCCTGCGTGCTGCTCCTGATCGTCCACGCCGGGCTGGCGGCCTGGGGGACCCACCTCGTCGATCCGGCCGACCCGCTCGTCCACGAGCGCGTGGAGAGCCTGTTCTACCTGCTGGACGTCCTCGGGCTGGCCGAGGCCGCGGCGACGGTGGCGACCGCCGTCGCGCTGATCGTCTGGCTGTGGCGGGCGCGGGCGAACGCCGTGGGCATCGGCGGGACCCCGCAGCAGTGGGGCCGGCCCTGGATGATCATCGGCTGGATGGTGCCGATCCTGAACTTCTGGGTGCCCCGGATGATCGTCGCGGACGTCTGGAGGGCCAGCGCCCCCGCGGGCCGGCGGGCCTGGCCGGTCAACCTGTGGTGGCCGCTGTGGCTGATCTACGTCGTCGGTGGCCGGGTGCTCTCCGACGATGACGATATGAGCCTTCAGGAGCTGTACGACCATTGCGTGTCCCTGACCGCGCTCGCCCTGATCGGAGTCGCCGCGGCGGCGCTCGCCATCGTGTTCGTCTGGCGGATCACCGGCTTCCAGGAGGCCCACGCCCGCCGCTTGGCCCAGGCCATCGCCCAGCCCGCGGCTACGCCGGTCCCGCCCTCCGGCCCCGGATGGCGGTGACCACGGCGCCGCCCGTGATCGCCAGGCCCATCAGCGCGGCGCCGAAGGCCGTGGCGCCGGCGGTGAGGCCGACGGCGTCGCTGAGGTACGCGGCGGAGACGGACAGGACACCGGCGGGCAGGGCATTCTGCCCTGGCCTCGCAGGGGTACCGCTCTCGCTCGCCCTTTCCGGCGGGCGTGGTGGTGGCCTTGCTGGTCGGGATCGTCACGGTGGCGGTCACCTACTTGACCCGGTTCGCTCGGCAGCGGCTGGAATACGGGCTGCGTACCGTGGCGCCGCTGCTCACCGCACCCGATGGCGTGCGCGATGAGCTGGAACTGCGGCATCGCGGGTCAGGCTGGAGCGCCCCTATACGGTCGAGGTGGTGCTTGCCGGCGAGGGGCGTCGCGACATCCCCCGGGCCGCTTTCGACAACGGTGCTCCGATCCGGCTGGATCTGGGGACGTCCATTGTGGAGTTTTTGCAGGTCACACGCACCGGTTCGGCTTCGGCGACGCCGGCGCCACCGGTGCGTGCCGAGGGGGCGGCGTTGCCGGTCGGTCCGGCGCTGATCGGCCGTCGTCAGCGCATCATGCTGACGGCCTTGGTGGAGGGTGAGCCCGAACTGAGCTGTGAGGCTCGTAGACGTTCCGGACGGCCTACTGCCGGACCGCCTCCCGGCTGCCGCGCACCGCCCTGGTGAACGGGGTCGTCGGGGCCTGGCCGGGATCCGCTCGCATGCGGCCAGGGTCTGTTCGTAAAGCGGGATGGCTCGGCTCAGATCCCCCGCCGTCTCGTAGGCACCGGCGAGTTGTCGGGGTGTCAGGGTGGTCGGGGCCCAGGACCCCGTTCCATGCTGCTTGGGTGAACCATTCCAGTCGATTGTGGCGTCGCGCGGACAGTCTCTGGGAGGATCAGGTGCTCCTGGTGCCCCTGGCGCTGACCGCCGCCGTCACGGTGGTGGCCTTTCTGACTCCGAGCCACCTCTACTTCAGCCGCTTTCTCGTGGTCGCCCCCATTTTGGCCGCCTCGATGTGGCCGGTGGCCGAAACGGTGGCCATCGGCCTGCTGGCTGTGGCCATCAACGTCCTGATCGCCGTAACCGTCGGCCAGCTGAGCGAGGCCTCTCACACCTACCTGTTCACCAACGTGGTGATCGTGGGTGTGACCGCCGCGTCCGCCTACGCCAGCCATGTGCGCCAGCAGCGGGAGGAGACCCTCGCCCAGGTCCGCTCCGTTTCCGAGACGACCCAGAAGGTCCTGCTGCGCCCTATTCCCCACCGCCTCGGCCGGTTGGACATCGACACGCTCTACCTCGCTGCCGCGGCCCAGGCCCGTGTCGGCGGTGACTTCTACGAAGCGCTGGAGACACCCCACGGCATCCGCCTGATCATCGGGGACGTTCGCGGCAAAGGACTCCCCGCGGTCGGCGTGGCATCGGCGATCGTCGGATGCTTCCGGGAGGCCGCGTACGACGAGCCGGACCTGGCGCGGCTGGCACGCCGACTGGACGTGAGCATGAACCGCTACACCACACTGTTTCCCGGCGACGACCTGGAGTACTTCGCCACGGCCCTGCTCGCCGAGTTCCCCGACGACGGATCGGCGGCCGAAATCGTCAACTGCGGCCACCCCTCGCCACTGCTGCTCCGCGCGGGAGCGGTCCGCGAGGTCGATCCCACGGCTCCCTCGCCGCCCATCAACATGGGTGCCCTGCTCGGCGGGGAGTATCGCATCGACCTCCTCCCTTTCGCCGTCGGCGACCAACTGCTGCTGTACACCGACGGCGTTACCGAGACCCGCGACCACACTGGCGCGTTCTTCCCGCTGACGCAGCGCGCGGGCCAGTGGGACACGGACTCCCCTTCCCAGCTGCTCGAGCAGCTGCACAGGGACCTAGTCCACTACAGCCACGGCCGACTCGACGACGACATCGCGGCCGTCGTCGTCCGTGCGACGGACGAGCGTGGAACGTAGGAGCCCCGACCAGCCCCAACGAGACAAGCGGGCGCAGGGGCCGCCACCCTCGATGAGCTTGGCGAGCTCGGCTTCGATTTCGCGGGCCACTTCCTTATCATCGGCGCTGTTCGCGCGACCGCCAGAGAAGCGCCATCGCCTCGGTCGCGCCCCGGTCGCCCTCTTCGGCGATCGTGAGGAGCAGGCGCCGGGCCCGATGGTCGCGTTCTGTCCGGTACCGCAGGCGCCGTGTAGACGAAGGCCGCGTAGGAGTCGCCTGCGGCGATCTCGGGGCCGCCCTTCTCAGTCGCTACATCCCGAGCCGCCTCGGCCACCTCGGCGTCGCCGGTCTCGTCCAGGATGCGGGCCAAGGTGACGAGCGCCCGCGCGGCCGGTTCGGCCCCTCCGAAGTCGTCGAAGGCCGTCCAATAGGCTGCGAGCGCCCAGGCCACGGCCTCCTCCTCGGGTTCGCCGAAGTTCGTGTAGTGATCTGCCAGTTCGGCGTAGGCGGCCGCCGCCAGTACGGGGAACCGGGCCCCGGCCGATTCTGTCCCGTGACTGGCCAGGGAGTTGGGATCTTGGCTCCCCGGTATCGGTGGCGTGTCGTGCCTACCTTCCCCGGATTGAACGGTGTCGTTCCTCCGAGGCAGCGTAGGTCCTTCCAGCTGGACCGGCGCTGCTACAAGGGTGGCCGCGAAGCCGGGGTCATCAGGCAGCGCCAGTACGGCCTGGAGCGTCGCAGCCACGTCCGGCTCGCCGACCTCAACGCCCGCTTCCCCGGTCTCCTGGACCTGGTCGCGGCCTGGAGTCCGGAAGCCCCCTGAGTCGCGAGGATGCTGGGCCGGGCTTGAGGTTTATCGCCTAGTGCGCGGGTGGCGCGACCTGGCGTAGCCGGCAGGCGAACCAGGTGAACGCGACGCAGACGGAGACGTAGAGGGTCACCGCCTGGACGGCGAAGCGGCCGTAGTGGAAGACCCACCGGTCCGCGGCGGGGTCGGTGCCGTACGACGGGTTGTCCCAGATGTAGGGCAGCATCCAGGCCACCAGCCCGCCCAGGCACTGGGCGAGGGTGTAGAGGATCACGAGCTCTGCCAGGCGCCACAGGTAGCCGCGACGGTCGGTCCGTCTATACGCCCTGACCTGGGAGAGCGCGTTTCCCTGGTGCCAGCGGTCGCCGTCTGGGGCGACGCGGGCGCAGGCGACGGGGCAGAGCACCGTGGCCGCGACGACGAGAGAGATCAGCAGGAGGGCCACGAGCCCTGCCACCGGTTCCGAACTGACGCGGCTGCGTCCCTGAGGGAGCAGCAGGGCGGCCAGGATGGGCAGATGGGTGACCAGGACCGCCGCGTACACGCGGCTCAACACGCGCAGGGGGACAGGACCGGAGCGGTGTTGCGGCTGCACGGTTGTCATGGGCTCATCCAAGCATGGTCTTTCACTTTGGTGAAATAGTTTTCTTCACCGAAGTGAAAGACTTGTAGGCTCGCGAGCATGAATTCCGAGCCGGACGGAGCCCTCCTGGGGCACCAGCTGAGCCTGTGGGTCGTGCTCTATCACGAGGCGCTGGCCTCGCGGCTGCACGTCAACGCGACCGAGCACAAGGTGCTGGGCATCATCGGGCGCGCCCGCGGGGTCCACCCCGCCCAGCTGGTGGCCGAGACGGGCCTGAGCGACGCCGCCATCACGAAGATCGTCGACCGGCTGGTGAGCCTCGGCTATGTCGACCGCGCGCGCGACCCGTCCGACGGCCGACGCTTCACGCTGACCGTGACCGCCGTGCACCGGCAGGTCACGGCCGAGGCCATGGCCCCGATGCTGATCGGCATGGAACACCTTCTCCAGGGCTTCGACGCGGCCGAGCTGGAGACGGTGGGGCGCTGGCTCACCGGAACCGTGGCCGTGATGCGCGAGGCCACGCTGTCCCTGGCCCCGGACACGCCACAGAAAGGGCGATGACCGCGGTGATCTTCCCTTCGGGGGACGGGCATGGCCCGGCTTTGCCAGGATGACCGCATGATCGTTTCCGCTCGCCTGCTCGATGATCAGATGGACGATCTGATCCGTTCGTTCTCGACGCTCGACCTGGGAGGCTGGCAGCGTCCCGATATCGAGCGCGTTCTCGCCGAGCGCGGCTGGTCCCTCGTCGAGGACCGCGGCGTATCCCTGGGCTTCTCCACAGGGCTGCCGACGGGCCACGGGTACGCCTCCACGGATCTGGACCACTCGCCCGCACTCGCGGTCACGCTCGCGTCCGGTCTGGACCACGCCGAGGCGGTAGAGGTGTTCGACACCGCCAGGCGGCAGGCTGAGGACGTGCTCGGCCCACCGCCGTTGCGGGGCGGGCCCGGACCATGGCTGCGATGGCGCCGACCCGGTGCGACGCCCCGTCTGCGGCTCGCGCGCGCGTGCTCGGACGAGGCGACGGCCAGTGTCCATCTCGAACTCCTGGCGACCGATCGGTACGAGCACCACGAGGTGCGGACGGCCCGGCACCAGGGCGAACACCCCTACTCCTGGTGCCGGACCGTCCACACGGACGAGACCGACGGAATGCTCGTCCCGGGGGACGCCGTCGCCGAAGACTGGCGGGACGTCGAAGACCGTCTGGCCCGCACCCTTCGCGCCCTCGTGCGGGACGTACCGGTGCTCGGCGAAGACCCGCTGACCCTGGTGATCGAGGAGCGCGACGACGGGTCGCGGATGCCGTCGGAGATCCCCACCTGCTTCGTCAAACTGGCTGACGGCGTGCTGAGAGTCGAATGCCCGGCCGACCCGGTGCCGGACATGGTCCTGACGTTGACCGAGCTGGGCTGGACGGCGCCGAGCGAGGCGTGGATCACCGTCCTGACCACCGGCGATTGGAGCACCGAACCGGAAGGGAGCCCGAATTTCTCCCGCGACTGGCCGCTGACCTCCGAGGTGGCCGCCGGCGACGCCGCGCGGCTCGTGGTCGGAGCGCTGCGCGCCGTTGAGGCGACGCTGCCGGCACTGGGCTACTGGGTCGGCAGGAACGGCGACAACCTGGGCGTCCGCCTGCCCGAACTCGGCATCTGACCGTCAGTGCAGGGGCGTCCAGCTCTAGCCGACGGACTTCAGCGTGGCGAGCAGAGTCGTCCAGTCGTTGCCGGTGAGCGTGAGGACGGGACCCGCGGGGTTCTTGGAGTCGCGGACGCCGACGGTGCCGTCAAGGACGGCGGTCTCGACGCACTCGCCGCCGTTGCCGCTGTGGCTGCTCTTGCGCCACCTGGGGAGGGAAAGGGGGGTGGTCATTCCCTGACACATCCTTTCTTGTGGTCAAGACAAGGCCCCGGCTACGTGGTGGATCAGTCGTGCCGAGTCACCGGTGTTCAGTGCGGAAGCAAGCAGATGGTCGAGGATCAGGTTACCCCGCCGTGTCTCAGTCGGTTTCTCCATGTACATGCAGCCCATGAGGTGCTCCATGTAGAGGACTTCGGGGTACCCGTCAAAGGTCAGCAGGATGAACGGACCGTCGATCGCCGCGTGGATCCCGGCGCGATAGGGCAGGACCTGGATGGACACATTGGCCAGCCCGCCCAGGTCAAGGAGCCCTTCGAGCTGTGATTTCAGCACCGTGGGGCAGTCCACCAGCCGATGGAGCGCGGCCTCGTCGATGATCGCCCATACGTGCAACGGCTGGTCGGACGCCGTGATCCGCTTCTGCCGCGCCTGACGGACTTCCACGCCGCGCTCTATCTCCTCCGGAGTTCTCGGTTGTGAGCCGCTCAGTACCGCCCGTGCGTAGTCCGGGGTCTGGAGGATTCCTGGAATCAGCGTGGTCTGGTAGGTGCGATAGGTGAGGGCCTCGGCTTCGAAGGCGAGGTAGTCGTTGAAGCCGGACTTGAGGACGTCGTAGGAGTGCCACCAGCCCTTCTGGCGGGCTTCGCGGGCGAGCCGCACCAGTTCGGTCCGCTGCTCGCCGGTGATGCCGTACACCTCCAGCAGTTCCATCACCTCGCCGGAGGTGATGCGCATCTTCGCGTTCTCCATCCGGCTGAGCTTGGCGGTGTCCCAGCCGATCTCGGCGATGGCCTGCTCACCGGTCAGGCCGGCCTTCAGGCGGAGCCGCTTCAGCTCGCGGGCGACGCGTCGGCCGCGCACGGTCGGCGTGTAGGGCATGCCACCTCCACAAATTGTTCTCGAACCACTTGTGATCAGAGTGCTTAGTTGAGCACAGTGTCACCGTACGACTACGGCTGCGGTGACGGAGGGGATTCGGGTGAACAGGATGTGGCTTTCCTTGGAGGTCAGGCTCGCGGGCCTGCCCGTTCAGATACCGGTGGCGCGGCGATTCGTCGCCGATGCGCTGGGAGACGGTCACCCCTGCCGCGCGGACGCGATGCTGCTGGCGTCGGAGGTCGGCACCAACGCGATCAACCATTCGCTCAGCGGCGAGGCGGGCGGGTCGTTCCTGCTGACCGTCCGGTGGACGGAGGGCTGGGCGCGGGTGGCCGTCGCCGACCAGGGCGCGGCGGAGGCGCCCTGCCTCCGCCGCGCCGGGCTCGGGGAGGCGTCCGGACGCGGGATCGCCCTGCTGGACGAACTCGCCGTGCGGTGGGGGTTCATGCGCCGGTCCGTCCGCGGGACGGAAGTGTGGTTCGTCCTGGGGGAGCCGCCGCGCCGTGCGTGGGTGCACGGCGCGGCGGGGGTTCAGGACTCTGAGCCGGTGAGCCTGATCAGGGTGGCGAGGGCCTCGGAGGCGGCCACGGGGTCGAGGTTGCCGAAGGTGCCCTTCTCGGGGCCGTCGAGACCGACGTAGTCGAGCTTCTGCTCGGGATCCTCCTCGGCGAAGATGCCGATGCCGGGCTCCATGCCGATCACCAGGTGCTGCTTCCCGGTGAGCGTCAGCGAGATCGTCCGGCGGTAGCCGCGGTTCTCCTTCGCGCCGAACTCCCAGCCCTGGCGCTCCAGGCCGTAGATGGGCCCGTTCGGCACGGTGGAGCCCTCGAAGCGGCTCAGGCGCGAGCCGGTGCGCTCGTCGTCGGTGAGGACGTGGACACCGCGTCCGAGCTGGGGGAAGGGCTGGAGGATCTCGTAGTCGGCGAGCACGTCCGACCACGCCTTGACCGTCTCGCCCAGGTGCAGCGGGTGCGGGAGGCCGATTCGGGCCGTGGGGGACGGGGTGAACCGCTGGTCGTCCAGGTCGGCGAAGGTACGGTCCTCGGCCACCCGGAACGTGGTGGTCTCGCCCTGGTCGTCCGCCGTCCAGACGAGGCGCCGGACGATGTGCCACAGGAGGGGGTGGCCGACGAGGAGGTCCTGGAACTCCTGCGGCGTCCAGCGGCGTCCGGTGACCATCGCCCTCTCCAGGCGTTTGGTCTGGTCGGAGGCGATGGCGCGCACCTCCTTCTTGAGGACGGTGAAGCGCTGGTAGGCGGCCGGGGCGAGCTCGGGGTCGTCCTTGGCGCCCGGCTTGGGGAGTGCCTTGCGAAGTTTGCCGGTGTCGTCGATGATGTAGGGCTTGAGCTGCTCGTCGAACCCGACGCGGAAGGTGCGGCGGCCGTAGTCGAGGGTCATTCCGCCTTCGGCGTCCAGCCCGAAATCGGGGACGAGCCGGTCGGCGAGCTGCTCGGACGTCAGCCCGCGCTTGCGCGCGGCCTGGTCGAGGGCCGCCTGCGCATACGGCCGGATCCGGTCCTTGTCGGCTGCCTTCCGCGCGAGCGTGTGCAGGTGGCGCAGCGTGGTATCCGTTCCGATCGAGGCGAACACGTACATGGTGTTCGCCCCTCCGCTGTGCCAGACCGTCGCCTTCGACCAGCGGACGACCTGCGCGGCGAGGCGGGCGGCCGTCTCGTCGTCGCCCAGGTACGCCAGCGCGTGCTGGACCCAGGGGGAGGCCCACATCTTGGGCTCGTCGTCGGCTTCGTACAGCGCCCATGCGAACTCGGCGAGCGAGCGCGGGTCGCACGGCTCGATGGCCGAGACGAGACCCGGGTACGGCACGGTCACGGAGATGGACAGCATCGTGATCAGGTTGCGGGTCGCGGACGCGGGCAGGGCCCGCTCCCGTCCGCGCAGGAGGACCTGCGGGAGCCGTTCGGGGACGGCCTTCGCGGCGAGCTCCGGCAGTGGGTCGGGGTAGAGGTCGAGCGGGTCGGTGCGGAACGCCTCGATCGCCTTGGTCGCCTCGTCGCCGTGGTACCGCGCGGCTTCGACGATGGTCTCGCGGCCGTATTTCCGGGCGATCGAGAGGAGGGCCCGCTCGGCGGCCTTTCGCTTCGGGCCGGGCTTGCGGAGGACGTCCGGCACGACCAGCGGGGCGGCGGCCGGGCCGTGCCGCTCGAACCAGGCCGCGGCATCGGTCTTGTTGTACCAGCCGTTGTACAGCCCCTTGATCATCGCCTGTGCCACGTCCGCGTCCACGAACGGGGCGAGCTGCTTCACGTAGCCGCGCCGGCTCTTGGACTCGAGCATCGCGAGCGGATAGGCCGCCAGGCCGTGCCGGGCCACGATGCCGTGGACGGCGCTGATCCCCTTCCACTCGTCGAGAAGGACGTCGGAGTAGCGCTCATCGGCCAGCAGCCGGCGGCCGAGCTCGTCCGGGCCCTGCATCAGCAGGCCGATGTACAGATTGCGGCGGTCTTGGTCGTCGAGGTCGGACAGCGCCTCACCGCTCGCGAAGGTCTCGGCCGCCGCCGCCCAGTCGGTGCCGTCGGGGAGGCGTTCGAAATGGTGATGCTGGTAGGGCATCTCCAGCCATTCCGCCTGCTCGCCCGGCGCCCAGGCCAGAACGGTCGGTTCCTTGGGTGGCTTCAGGCCCTTGAGGACGACCGGCTCCTGGCCCGTCGGCCGCCGGGTCCACGGCGGCTCGACCAGCAGCGGGGGGAGGGCGCTTTCGGGGGCTTCCTCGATGAGGGCGGTGGTTTCTGGCATGTGCTGCTAGTCCCTGGTGAGTTCGGTCAGTTCGGCGATGAGCTCGGAGGCGGTCACCGGATCCAGCGTGCCGAGCACCGGCGAGTTCTTGGACCGGCGCCAGTACGGGGCGGCGTAGACGCCGACGTCCTTGATCCTCTGCTCGGGGAAGGCGTCGACGGCACCCACCGGGATGCCCGGGTCGAGCTGGACCACGGCCCAGCAGGTGCCGACGGGCCGCGAGATCAGCGTCGCGACGCCGTTGTCCTCGGGGGCGCCCCGTTCCCAGCCGAGCCGGGTCAGCTTGAGGACCCGGCCGATGGGCACGGTGACGCCCTCGAACCGTCCGAGCCGGTGTCCGCCGCGCTCCTCCTCGGTGAGGGGGTGGACCTCGCGTCCGAGCTGGGGGAAGGGCTGGAGGATCTCGTAGTCGGCGAGGACATCCGACCATGCCTTGACCGTATCGCCCAGGTGATACGGGTGCGGGAGGCCGATCCGGGCCGTGGGGGACGGGTCGAACCCCTGGTCGTCGACGCCCGCGAAGGTGCGGTCCTCGGCGATGCGGAAGGGGCGGTCGTCGGCGGTCCAGACGAGGCGGCGGGCGATGTGCCACATCAGCGGATGATCGACCAGGAAGGCGCGGAAGTCGCCGGGGGTCCAGCGGCGGCCGGTGACCATGGCGGCTTCGAGGCGGGCGATCTGGTCGGCGGCGATCGTCCGGACGTCCTTTTTCAGGGTGGTGAACCGCTGGTAGGCGGCCGGTGCCAGCTCGGGGTCGTCTTTGGCGCCTGGCTTGGGCAGTGACTTGCGGAGTTTGCCGGTGTCGTCGATGACGTAGGGCTTGAGCTGTTCGTCGAACCCGACGCGGAAGGACCGAGGCCCGTAGTCGAGGGTCATTCCGCCCTCGGCGTCCAGCCCGAAATCGGGGACGAGCCGGTCGGCGAGCTGCTCGGACGTCAGCCCGCGCTCCTTCGCGATCTTGTTGAGCAGCGCCTCCGCCTGCGGCCGGATCCGCTTCCGGTCGGCCGCCTTCTGCGAGATCTGGTGCAGGAAGCGCAGGGCGACGTCCGTCCCGACGGACGTGTGCACCTCCAGCGCGTTCCAGCCCTTGTTCCTCCACACGTCCGCCTTCGACCAGCGGTTGATCACCGAGGTGAGGCGGCGGACGGTCTGCTCGTCGCCCAGGTGCTTCAGGGCGTGCGCCATCCAGTCGGCGGCCCACAAGGGGTAGCCCCGGTGCGCCTTGAACAGCGCCCAGACGAACTCGGTCAGGGAATCGGGGTCGCACAGCTCGGTGACCGTCGCGACCCCGGGGTAGAAGGCGCCGCCGCGGGTGAAGGTGAGCATCGTGATGAAGTGCCGGGTCGCGGACGCGGGCAGCGCGCGGTCCCGTCCGCGCAGCAGGATCTGCGGCAGCTCCGCCGGGTCGAGCGCGGCCTCGGACCACGACGGCGGCCACGGGTACACGTCGAGCGGATCGATCCGCAGCTCGGCGACCGCGTCGGCCGCCTCGTCGCCATGGCACCGCGCGGCCTCGGTCACGGCGGCGTGCCCGTGCCGCTCGACGAGGTGGCGGAGCGCGACCTCGGCGCCCTTCCGCTTGGGGGCGCTCCGGCCGAACGCGATGGGCACCAGCGCCGGGACGGCGGCCAGACCGTGCCGGTCGAGCCACGCGCGCAGCATCGGGAGGTGGGACCCGTCGGCGCCGATCCCGACCATGATCTGGATCACGGCCGCGTCGCGGAACGGGACGAGCCCGCCCGCCGCCGCGCCGTCGCGTTCGGCGAGGGACTTGGCCAGCGCCAGCGCGGCCAGCTCGTGCCGTGCCACCAGCGGGTGGAGCCACGCCTTGGAGCCGCTGTGGTAGTGGAAGTCGAACCGGGCCAGGATGGCCTGGCCGTACTCCTCGGGGGCCTGCATCAGGAGGCCGAGGTGCTCGGCCTGGAGCCGGGGGTCGTTCTCGAAGTCGGACCCGGACACCGGGGCGAAGGACGCGGCGAGGTCCGACCAGGCGGTGTCGTCCGGGAGGCGGTCCAGGCTCTGGTACGGCTCGTCCAGCCATTCCTCGCGCTCGCCTGGGGCCCAGACCACCACGGTCGGCTCCTGCGGCGCCTTGAGGCCCTTGATGGTCAGCGGCTCGTCGCGCGGGGGACGCCGCACCCAGGGCGGCTCGACCAGCAGCGGGGGCAGGGCGCTCGCGGGAGCGTCCGGGACGAGGTGCGCGGCGGGGGTGTCTGGCATTTTTTCCTAGTTCCTGGTGAGGTCGGTGAGCTGGGCGATGAGCTCGGAGGCGGCCACCGGTTCGAGCTCCCCGAAGGTCGGGGTGCCCTCGCGGGGCGATCGGTAGGAGGTCGCGTTGGGGCTGATCAGGACACTCCGGAGTGTCTGCTCGGGGAAGACCTCGACGGCGCCCACCGCGATGCCCGGATCGAGGTCGATCACCACCCACCGCTCGCCGCCGGCGGGCACGGAGATCCAGCCCTCCACCCCGCCGTCCTGCGGCGTGCCCCGCTCCCAGCCGTGCCGGGTGAGCCCGAGGACTCTGCCGGTGGGGACGGTGACGCCTTCGAACCGTCCGAGTCGGTCCCCGGCGCGTTCGCCCTCGGTGAGGGTGTGGATCTGGCGCCCGAGCTGGAGGAAGGGCTGGAGGATCTCGTAGTCGGCGAGGACGTCCGACCACGCCTTGACCGCGCCGCCCAGGTGCAGGGGGTGGGCGATGCCGATCTCGGCGGTGTCGGGCAAGGTGAAGGCGTCGTCGTCGACGCCCGCGAAGGTGCGGTCTTCGGCGATGCGGAAGGGTTGGTCGTCGGCGGTCCAGATCAGGCGGCGGGCGATGTGCCACATGAGCGGGTGGTCGAGGAAGAAGGCGCGGAAGTCGTCGGGGGTCCAGCGGCGTCCGGTGACCATGGCGGCTTCGAGGCGGGCGATCTGGTCGGCGGCGTTCGCCCGGACGTCCTTCTTCAAGGTGCTGAACCGCTGGTAGGCGGCGGGGGCGAGCTCGGGGTCGTCTTTGACGCCGGGTTTGGGGAGGGCCTTGCGGAGTTTGCCGGTGTCGTCGACGACGTAGGGCTTGAGCTGCTCGTCGAACCCGACGCGGAACGAACGAGGCCCGAAGTCGAGGGTCATCCCACCCTCGGCGTCCAGCTCGAAATCGGGGACGAGCCGGTCGGCGAGCTGCTCGGGAGTGAGCCCGCGGGCCTCGGCCGCCTCGCGGATCATCGACCGCGCGTAGAACCTGAGCCCGGTGTACCGCACCTTGCGTGCGATCCCGTTGAGGTGGATCAGCGCCACGTCGGTGCCGATCGCGGCGAGCACGTCCAGGCCCTGCTCGGCCTTGGCGTGCCGGGCCTCTCCCGGCCAGGCGCGGATGATCGGGGTGAGCAGCCGCACGGTCTCGTCGTCGCCGAACCAGGCGAGCTGGGTCAGCACCCAGCCGAAGCGGGACGGCTGGCCCGCCCGCCGCCACGCCTCGAAGACGCCCCGGGAGAACGCGGCGAGCGAGGCCGGCGTGCAGAGCTTGCGGACCTCCTCCAGTGCCTCATGCGGGTCGGTCCCGGAGAGCGCCATGAACGAGACGACGTTCCGGGCCTGCTTGACCGGCACCACCCGTCCGCCGTCGCGCAGCACCAGCCGGGGCAGCCGGGCACGGTCGGCCCAGGGGACCTTCGGGGCCTTCGGCGGGCCCTCGGCCGGCTTCTTCGCCACGTCCAGGACCGGCCGCTCGCGGCGCAGGGCCTCGGCCACCGCCTCCGCGGCCTCGTCGCCGTGGACACGGGCGGCGTCGGCGACCGCGTCACGGCCGTGGCGGCCGGCCACGACCCACAGCGCGGCCAGGGCCTTCCTGCGGGCCGGACGGCGCTTGCCCAGGGCGTCCGGCACCAGGAACGGGACCGCCGCCAGGCCGTGCCGCTCCAACCAGGTGAGGGCGATCTCGTGAGTCGACTTGAGCCGGAAGTGCCAGTCGGCCATCCGGACCGCCACCTCGGCGTCCAGGAACGGCAGGAGCGCCTTGATGCAGCCGGCGGGGTCGAGGTCGACGCAGTGGATCAGCGGGGCGTGCGCCTCCAGCTCGAACCGGGCCACGATCGGCCTGAGCGAGTGCCAGAAGTAGCTGCTGGTGTATTCGGGCCGCCAGGCGGCCACCAGCGGGCGGACCAGCTCCTCGGGGCCCTGCACCAGCAGGCCGGCCTTGGTCGGCGGGTAGCCCGCGCCGGGCTCCCGGTACTCCTCGATGATCGTGGCCCAGTCGCCGTCGAAGTGGCCGTAGGACGTGATCGCCGCCCATTCCTCGCGTTCGCCCGGCTTCCAGGCGATGGTCAGCCCGGCCGGGGGCTCCAGGCCGGGGACGAGGACCGGCTCGGGCTCCTTCGGCTTCGCGGGGCTGGGCAGCCGTGCCGCCTGCTCCCAGGGCGGGTCGACCAGGACCTGCGGCAACGCGTCGAGAGGGGCGTCCTTGACCGTCACGGGGCTCGCACCGGGTGTGTCCATGTCGGAGACCGTAGAGGAGCCCCCCGACAACCCGCCGAAGATCATTAAAGATCGGCGGATACCCGTCCCGGACCGGCGTTCCAGTCAGATGCGGCGCAGCCGGACCCGCTGGACGCCGTGGTCGCGGCCCTTGTGCAGCACCAGCGTGGCGCGGGCGCGCGTCGGTAGGATGTTGGAGACCAGGTTGATCTCGTTGACGTCGCGCCACACCCGCTGGGCGAACGCGGCCGTCTCGTCCTCGTCGAGCTCGTGCGCGTACTTGTGGAAGTAGGAGCGGGGGTCGGTGAATGCGGTGCGGCGCAGCGCGAGCAGCCGGTCGACGTACCACTGCCGGATGTCCTCGACCCGCGCGTCCACGTAGATCGAGAAGTCGAAGAAGTCGGCCACCCCGAGCTGTCCGGCGGGCGGCGCCTGGAGCACGTTCAGGCCCTCGACGATCAGGATGTCGGGGCGCCGGACGGTCTGCGCCGCGCCCGGCACGATGTCGTACTCCAGATGCGAGTAGACCGGGATCGAGTGCCCGGCCGCGCCCGCCTTGATCTCCGACACGAACCGGACCAGCGCGCGCCGGTCGTAGGACTCGGGGAAGCCCTTCCGGTCCATGATCCCGCGATCGGTCAGCACCGCGTTCGGGTGCAGGAAGCTGTCGGTGGTGACCAGCTCCACGCTCGGGTGCTCGGGCCAGCGGGCCAGCAGCGTGCGCAGCAGCCGCGCGGTGGTCGACTTGCCGACCGCCACGCTGCCCGCCACGCCGATGATGAACGGGGTGGGCTGCACCGGCTCGCCGAGGAACCCGCTGACGGTGTCGCGCAGGCCCCCGTCGGCCATGAAGAACAGGTTCAGCAGCCGTGACAGCGGGAGGTAGACCTCCTCGACCTCGGTGATGTCGATCGGGTCGCGCAGGCCGCGCAGCTCGTCGAGCTCCTCCGGGGTCAGGGGCAGCGGGGTGTTCTCGCGCAGCGCCCGCCAGGCGTCGCGGGAGAGTTCCACATAAGGGCTCGGCACGCTGTCCCATCCGCTCGTCATGGCTGAACAGTAGCCACCTGTCTGAGGTGGACCGGGGTCCTTGACCGGGCGTCCACGCTATAGCCACCCTCCCGTGGCCTCGGCCGCCGGGGCCACGGGGGCGCTCGCACGGAGCAGGCGCTCTTCCGAATAGGCTTGCCGCCATGTGCGGAATCGTGGGGTACGTAGGCGCGAAGCCGGCGCTGGACGTCGTGGTCGAGGGCCTGGCGCGGCTGGAGTACCGCGGCTACGACTCGGCCGGGGTGGCGCTGCTGTCGGACGGGCGGCTGGCCACGGCCAAGCGCGCCGGCAAGCTGATCAACTTGCGCAAGGCGCTGACGGAGTCGCCGCCGCCGGCCGGGACGCTCGGCATCGGGCACACCCGGTGGGCGACGCACGGGCCGCCGAACGACCGCAACGCGCACCCGCACACCGACTGCGGCGGGACCGTCGCGGTGATCCACAACGGCATCATCGAGAACTTCGCCACGCTGCGCGCCGAGCTGGAGGAGGGCGGCCACACGCTGCGCTCCGACACCGACACCGAGGCCGTCGCGCACCTGATCGAGGACGAGCTGAAGACGGCCGGCGACCTCGCCGAGGCGACGCGCCGGGTCTGCGGCCGGCTGGAGGGCGCCTTCACCCTGGTCGCGGTGCACACCGGCGACCCCGGCCTGGTGGTCGGCGCGCGCCGCAACTCGCCGCTGGTGGTCGGCGTCGGCGACGGCGAGAACTTCCTGGCCAGCGACGTGGCCGCGTTCATCGCGCACACCCGCGACGCGATCGAGCTGGGCCAGGACCAGATCGTCGAGCTGCGCGCCGACGGGGTGACCGTCACGGGCTTCGACGGGCTACCCGCCGAGGTGAAGGAGTACCACGTCGACTGGGACGTGTCGGCCGCCGAGAAGGGCGGCTACGACTACTTCATGCTCAAGGAGATCGCCGAGCAGCCGCGCGCGGTCGCCGACACGCTGCTCGGCCGGATCGGCGCCGACGGCCGGCTCACCCTGGACGAGATGCGCATCTCCGACCAGGAGCTGCGCGAGGTCGACAAGATCATCATCG
The DNA here is from genome assembly GCF_030283145.1 of Actinomadura xylanilytica. Taxonomy (GTDB): domain Bacteria; phylum Actinomycetota; class Actinomycetes; order Streptosporangiales; family Streptosporangiaceae; genus Spirillospora; species Spirillospora xylanilytica. The sequence continues at coordinate 1,147,695 of NZ_JASNWE010000004.1, read as the reverse complement.
TCGCCTGCGGGACGTCCTTCCACGCCGGGCTGATCGCCAAGTACGCGATCGAGCACTGGGCCGGGCTGCCCTGCGAGGTCGAGCTGGCCAGCGAGTTCCGCTATCGCGACCCGATCCTGAGCCGCAGCACCCTGGTCATCGTGATCTCCCAGTCCGGCGAGACGATGGACGCGCTGATGGCGCTGCGGCACGCCCGCGAGCAGCACGCCAAGCTGCTCGGCATCTGCAACGTCAACGGGTCCACGCTGCCGCGCGAGTGCGACGGCGTGCTCTACACCCACGCCGGGCCCGAGATCGCGGTCGCCTCCACCAAGGCGTTCCTCACCCAGCTCGTCGCGGTCTACCTGATCGCCCTCTACCTGGCGCAGGTGCGGGGCACCAAGTGGGGCGACGAGGTCTTCGCCATGGTGCAGCTCCTCGCGCAGATGCCGGAGAAGGTGGAGAAGGTCCTGGAGACCATGGAGCCGGTCCGCGAGCTGGCCCGGTCGCTCGCCGGCGAGCACTGCGTGCTGTTCCTCGGCCGGCACGTCGGCTTCCCGGTGGCCCTGGAGGGCGCGCTGAAGCTCAAGGAGCTGGCCTACATGCACGCCGAGGGCTTCGCCGCCGGCGAGCTCAAGCACGGGCCGATCGCGCTGATCGAGGACGGGCTGCCGGTCGTGGTGGTGGTGCCGCCGCGGGTCCGCGACGTGCTGCACGACAAGATCGTCTCCAACATCCAGGAGATCCGCGCCCGCGGCGCCCGCACCATCGTGATCGCCGAGGAGGGCGACACCTCGGTCGAGCCGTACGCCGACACGCTGATCAGCGTGCCCGCGGTGCCGACGCTGCTCCAGCCGCTGGTGACCACGGTGCCGCTCCAGGTGTTCGCCTGCGAGCTGGCCACCGCCAAGGGCCACGACGTCGACCAGCCGCGCAACCTGGCCAAGTCCGTCACGGTCGAGTAGCGCCGGAACGCCCGTCACGCCCCCAGGAGGCCGCTGGCCTCCTGGGGGCGTTCGCCTTCCCCGGGACGGTCCCCAGGTGGACGGAGCCGCTCAGGGGACCGGCACGGTCAGGCCAGGTCGAAGCCGCCGTCCTTGGCGCGCTCGCTGAAGCGCCGCCACTCGCGGACGCTGAAGGTGAGGGTCTCGGCCTCGTCGCCGGGCTGACCGCCGCCGTCCCGGACGGCCACGGACCGGCCGCCGCGCCGTGCGACCTCGACGCACGCCTGGCTGGCGCCGCACCGGCGGCTCGTCCTCCATGGAGTGGGGGGTGTGGTGTGGAAATCCATTCCGGCTCCCGGCTTGAAGGTGCGTTCGAGTGGGGGACACGGGCTCGGTTCTCCGCACACGGTAACAAGGATCGGCGGAATTGCTGCGGTCTACGGGGTTCTGGGTATAGGGGAGGTCTCCGGCGAGAGGTGAGTGGAGAACGGTCGGTGCGCCTCACCGAGGACGGTGATTCCCCGTGCCGCCGGAGAGATCTTCTGCAATTCTCAGAGATCGTGAAATTCTCATGATTGGCGGAGGGTTTCGGGGCGGAGCCGGGAAAAGCAGCGAGCCGAGTCTCGACAGGTGTCGCGGGTCGTGACTCGGCTCGTGCGCCGGGCTCCGCTCAGCGGGCTCCAATGGCGCCGGAGTGCGGCATGGTGTGCCGCCTGCTTCATACCTCCAGGTCGTAAACGCCCTTCTTGGTCCGTTCCACGAAGGAACGCCATTCGGTCCGCGAGAACGTCAGGACCGGGCTCTGGGTGCCGTGCTTGGCGTCACGTGCCCCGATGGAAGGCTCCGCCACGGCCAGTGTGGCCACCTCGACGCAGGTGTTGCTGGCCCCGCAGTAGGCGCTTCGCCGCCAGGTCGGGACAGAAGTGACAATAGAGGACACTCGATGCCTTTCACATGAATACGTGTCACTCCGCGGCGCATTCGCCTAGCGATAATCCCTCGCCGCCAGGATTCGCCGCCTGGATTCAGCAGGTGTCAGCGCCTGGCCGGCGAGAGTCGTATAGGCGAGGCGGTACATGAAGGTGACACCCTCATCCACAAAGTGACTGATCGTTAGACTCTCGGTATGCACGATATCAGGAAAGGTGATGTCGTGTACCTGCGAGAACTCCAACAGGATAAACGATTCAGCCAGCACCGAGTGTGTGCTTCGCAAGGGGAGTATCTGCACTGAGACATTGGGCAGTTCGGTCAGGCGACAAAGGTGCTCAAGCTGCTCGCGCATGACCTTGGGGTCGCCCACCTGACGATTCAGGACGGCCTCATCGATAATCGCCGAGAACTCCAGCGGCTGGGCCTGGTACAGCAGTTCCTGGCGGCGCAGCCGCACCTGAAGCCTGCGTTCCAATTCCTGCGGCGGAAGCGTGGCCAGCTCGCTCCACCCGCCGATCACGTTCCGGGCGTAGTCCTCGGTCTGGAGGAGGCCGGGGAAGACGATGCTGCCCCATTCCCTGGTCGCCGTCGCCTCGGCTTCGAGGGCGATGAAGTCGGCATAGGGGCCGGGCAGGTCGCGGTAGTCCTCCCACCAGCCCTTCTTCGCGGCATCGTGTGCCAGGGTGATGAGGTCGTCGCGGCGGCCCGGTTCTATGTCGTACAGGTCGAGGAGACGGTCGACGTCGTTGATCTTGGCGCTGGTGCGCGCGTTCTCGATCCGGCTGACCTTGGCAGTCGACCAGGTCAGCCGTTCGGCGACGTCGTCTCCGGTGAATCCCTTCTGTTCGCGCAACCTCCGGAGTTCGGCGGCCAGGCGGCGCTGGCGGACTGAGGGACCTCGGGATGCGCTCATAGCTGCGGCCTCTCCAGTCCAGCGGAGTGCTCTGTGCGCAGTCTGCCGTACCGGGGGCCGGCCGCGCGGAGGGACATGCGGACCCGGTATCGATGATTCTACGGAGTGCCGGTAAGTCTGTACATCACGATGAAACTTACTCGGCAACCTGCGCATATCCCCGCGGAAACGGGGCCGGGGTCCGGGCCGGGCCGGGCCGCCGTGACACCCTGGTGGGGTGATCGGGGGCGGAGCCGGGGGCCGGATCCGGGGCCCGGGACGCGGACGGCGCTCAGGGAGCTGCGGATGAGGTACGCGCACGAGGTCGGCAAGGTACGGGCGGCCGAGCGGGCCCTGATGGCGAGGCTGCCGGACGGCGCGCTCATGCAGCGGGCCGCCGCGGGGCTCGCCTCGATCTGCGCGCGGCTGCTCCCCTCGGTGTACGGCTCGCGGATCGTGCTGCTGGTCGGCGGCGGCGACAACGGCGGCGACGCGCTGTACGCGGGGGCCAGGCTGGCCGGCCGGGGCGCGCGGGTGTCGGCCGTCCAGGCGGGCTCGAAGATCCACCGGGACGGGCTGGCCGCCCTGCGCGCGGAGGGCGGGCGGCTGCTGGTGGGCCCGGCGGCGGCGGTGCCCGCGGGCGCGGCCGACGCGATCGCCGCGGCCGATCTGATCATCGACGGGCTGACCGGGATCGGCGGCACCGGCGGCCTGCGCGAGCCGCACGCCACGCTGGCCGGGCTCGCCGCCGAGGCCCCCGGGCTCGTGGTGGCCTGCGACGTGCCGAGCGGGGTGGACGCGGGGTCCGGCCGGGTCGACGGTGCGGCGGTGCGGGCCGACGTGACGGTCACCTTCGGCACCTACAAGCCCGGCCTGCTGGTCGACCCCGGTGCGGCGCGCTGCGGCGTCGTCGAGCTGGTCGACATCGGGCTCGGCGCCGATCTGCCCGATCCCGACGTGGTCGCGGCGCGCCCGGCCGACGTCCTGCCGCCCGAGGCCGGCCCCGAGTCCGACAAGTACCGGCGCGGGGTGGTGGGCGTCCTGGCGGGCGGCGACGCCTTCACCGGCGCGGCCGTGCTGAGCGTGGGCGGGGCGGTGCGCGGCGGCGCGGGGATGGTGCGGTTCGCGTCCGTCCCGCATCCCGTCGAGCTGGTGCGGCAGCGGTGGCCCGAGGTGGTCACGACCGTGCTCGACCCGGACGCGCCCGCGCCGCTGGACGGGATCGGACGGGTGCAGGCGTGGGTGGTCGGCCCCGGCCTCGGCACCGGGGACGCGGCCGAGCGGCTGCTGGAGGCGGCCCTCGGCACCGACGTGCCGGTGCTGGTCGACGCCGACGGGCTGACGGTGCTGGCCCGCCGCCGCGATCTGCTGCCCCGCACGGCGCCGACCGTCCTGACCCCGCACGCGGGCGAGCTGGCCCGGCTCACCGGCGCCGGACGGGACGAGATCGAGGCGCGCCGGCTGGAGCACGTCCGCCGGGCCGCGGCCGAGCTGCCCGCGACCGTCCTGCTCAAGGGGTCGACGACGCTGATCGCCGAGGAGGACCGGCCCGTCCGGGTCAACCCGACCGGCACGCCGCGGCTGGCCACGGCGGGCACCGGCGACGTACTGTCCGGGCTGATCGGGGCGCTGCTGGCCGGCGGGATGGCCGCCATCGACGCCGCCGCGGCGGGCGCCTACCTGCACGGCCTGGCCGCCCGGCTCGCCGCGGCGGGCCGTCCCGCCTCCGCCGGACCCGCGTCCGGGTGGGGGGACGGGCAGGAGAGCGGCCAGGACCGCGGCGAGTCGCCGATCGGCGCGTCCGACGTCGTCACCGCACTCCCGGAGGCGTTCCGCACGCTGTGAGGCGGCCGTCCGGCGGCCCGTCCGGCGGCCTGGGCGGCGTCCCGGCGTCGCGGCCGTGTCCTGAACCGGGTATCCGACGAAGGCGTCCAAAAGGGGTGAAGGTGGTCGTGAGCAGGGGCCGGATGCCCCGAACACCGCCGCCGGGACGGCACACTGGGTGACCATGAGGGTTCCAGCACAGGCACGCGTCGATCCCGACGCGATCAGCCACAACGTCGCCCTGCTGCGCGCGAGCGCGGGGGGCGCCGAGGTCATGGCCATGGTGAAGGCCGAGGCGTACGGCCACGGGCTGGTCGAGGCGTCCCGCGCCGCGCTGGCCGGCGGCGCCACCTGGCTGGGCGTCGCCAAGACCGACGAGGCGCTGCGGCTGCGCGCCGCGGGCGTCACCGGCGTCCCGATCCTGATCTGCCTGGGCGTGCCGGGCGAGCCGTACGAGCGGGCCGTCGCCGCCGACGTCGATCTCGTGGCGGGCGCGGTCTGGCTGGTCGAGGAGATCGCCCGCGCGGCCGTCCGGGCGGGCCGCCCGGCCCGCGTGCACCTCAAGGCCGACACCGGGATGAGCCGGGGCGGCGCAGGGCCGGACGGCTGGCCCGAGCTGGTCGAGGCGGCGCTGGAGGCCGAGGCGGCGGGGCACCTGCGGGTGGTGGGGCTGATGTCCCACTTCGCCTGCGCGGACGAGCCCGGCCACCCGTCCATCGCGCTCCAGCTCGGCCTGTTCACCGAGATGATCGAGTACGCCGAGAAGGCGGGGGTGCGGCCCGAGGTCCGGCACCTGGCCAACTCCGCCGCCGCGCTGACGCTGCCGGACGCCCGGTTCGACCTGGTCAGGCCGGGCATCGCCACGTACGGCCTGACGCCGATCCCGCAGGCGGGCACGTTCGGGCTGCGGCCGGCGATGACGCTCGTCTGCGACGCGGCGCTGGTCAAGCGGGTTCCGGCGGGCAGCGGCGTCTCGTACGGGCACACCTACCGCACCGAACGGGAGACGACGCTGGCGCTGGTCCCCGCCGGATACGGCGACGGGATCCCCCGGCACGGCTCCAACCTGCTGGAAGTGCTCGCGGCGGGCCGCCGGCGGCGGATCGCCGGACGCGTCTGCATGGACCAGTTCGTGATCGACATCGGCGACGACGAGCTGTCCGCCGGCGACGAGATCATCCTGTTCGGGCCGGGGGACCGGGGCGAGCCGACCGCGCAGGAGTGGGCGGAGGCGCTGGGCACGATCTCGTATGAGATCGTCACCCGGATCGGTTCCCGGGTGCCGCGCGCGTACCCGGGAGAGGGCGCTGTGGGGGACGCGGATGGATAGCAGGAACAAGCGCAGGATGGGCATCGCCGGCGCCGTCGCGGGTGTCGGCGCGGCGGGGGTGGGCGCGGCCGTCGGGCTGCGCCGGCTGGCGGTGGGCCGGGTCCGGCTGCGGCCCGACCCCGACGCCGACGAGCCGTTCGGGGCGCTGCGCGGGCGGGAGAGCACCGTGCTCGCGAGCGACGGCCTGCCCCTGCACGTCGAGGTGGACGGCCCGGACGACGCGGCGCTGACGGTGGTCTTCTCCCACGGCTACTGCCTCAACCAGGACTCCTGGCACTACCAGCGCCGCGACCTGCAAGGACGCGGCGCCGCCGGCGACCGGCTGCGGATGGTGTTCTGGGACCAGCGCAGCCACGGCAGGTCCGGGCGCGGCGAGCCCGAGCACGCCACCATCGACCAGACCGGCGAGGACCTGTACGCGGTGCTGCGCGCCACGACCCGCCCGGACGACCCGGTGGTGCTCGTCGGCCATTCCATGGGCGGCATGTCGGTGCTGGCGCTGGCCGACCGGCACCCCGAGCTGTTCGGCGCGCAGGTGCGGGCGGCGGCGCTGGTCAACAGCTCCTGCGGCGACCTGGGGGAGATGACGCTGGGCCTGCCGATGGCGCTGGCCAAGCTCGTCCGGCCGCTGGCGTCCGGCACGCTGCGCGGCCTCGGCCGCCGCGCCGACCTGGTCGACCGGGCCCGTGGGCTCGGCGCCGACCTGGCGTTCATCGTCACCAGGAAGATGGCCTTCGCCGACAAGTACGTCAGCCCCACCGTGGTCGACTTCCTGGAGCAGATGATCAGGGCCACCCCGATCGATGTGATCGCGGAGTTCTACCCGACGCTGCTCGGCCACGACAAGCTGGGCGCGCTGGAGTCCCTCGGCCGGGTGCCGGTGCTGGTGCTGGCCGGCGGCGCCGACCGGCTGACCCCCGCCGCGCACGGCCGCCGCATCGCCGCGGAGCTGCCGGACGCCGAGCTGGTCGAGGTCGCCGAGGCCGGGCACGTGCTGCCGCTGGAGTATCCGGGGGTGGTCACCGGCGGCGTGCGGCGGCTGATCGACCGAGTCCGTCCCGAGCTGGAGGAGCGTACGGCGTGAGCGAACCGGGCACCGTCACCGTCACCCGCACCGTGCCGGACGCCGCCGATATGCGCGATCTCGGCGTCCGCCTGGCCGGCCTGCTCCGGCCGGGCGACCTGCTGGTGCTCACCGGCGATCTCGGCGCCGGCAAGACCACCCTCACCCAGGGCATCGGCGAGGGGCTGAAGGTGCGCGGGCCGATCACCTCGCCGACCTTCGTCATCGCGCGGGTCCATCCCTCGCTGTGCGGCGGGCCCCCTTTGGTGCACGTGGACGCCTATCGGCTGGGCGGATTCGCCGAACTCGACGATCTTGATCTGGACGCTTCCGCGGACGCGTCGGTAACGGTCGTGGAATGGGGAGAGGGGCTGGCCGAGGGGCTGGCCGACGCCCGGTTGGAAATGATCATTTCGCGCGGCGACGAGAGCACCGAGGAGCGCGCGGTAAAGATCACCGGAGTGGGCGAGCGCTGGGCCGGCCTGGCGCGAGAGCTCCACTGATCGGGAAGACCGCGGATTTCTCCCGGCCCGATTGGACCACATTACGGCAACATGTCGTACTCTTTGCCCGAACGAACCTCACCTTCGCGACATATTAGATTTCCTCAAGCAGGAGTGGGATCCGGTGAGTGGTAGCCATCGCAGCGGAAATCGCCGCACTGACAGCCACCGCAGTTCGCGCGGCGGCCAGGACGCGGCAGGCGACGGTCACCGCGCCTCCTCCACCACGACCGGCGGATACCGGACGGCCAGCGGCAGTCACCGCGTCGTGCGCGAGCGCAGGACGGGCCGCCGCTGGGCGATCATCCTCGGCGGCGTGGCGGCCGGGGCCGGGGCCTGCGCGCTGGCCGCGTTCGCGATCCTGAGCGGCGTGGGCGCGAGCGGCGAGCGCGGCTCCGGGCAGATCATGGGCGGCGCCGCGGAGAGCTCGCCCATGTCGTCCGAGCGCTCGCTGGTGCCGGACGCCTGCGAGGTGGCCGACAAGGTCGCCGGCGAGCTGGCCCCCGGCGCCGACCGCAACCAGGGCGACAACTACCAGGGCAACGACCGGCAGAGCCAGTGCGTGTGGGGCGCCTACACCGGCGACCGGAAGCGGCAGCTCAACGTCGAGCTCCGCGCCATCGAGGGCACGCCCGAGCAGAGCCCGACCGACGCCGCGCGCCGCTCGTTCGAGGCCGAGCGCAAGGCCGACGAGTCCGGGAAGGCGCTGCTCGCCGGGCAGGAGCTGACCGACAAGACCCGGCTCACCGACCTCGGTGACGAGGGCTACGTCGTCTACAGCGTCGACAAGGGGCAGGGCGCGGGCGAGGCCGTCGCGAACGCCCGCGTCGTCAACGTACTGGTGACCGTCCACTACGCCGGGTCCAACGGCAGCTCCCCGCTCGGCGCGTCCGACGCGATGGACGGGGCGGTCGAGGCCGTCCGCGACGTGGCCGGGGCCCTGGAGAAGGGCTGACCCGCACGCCGGGGGCCACCGGGACAGGTGGGAGCACGCCCGGCCTGTACTACGCTTTCAATTCGTGCTGGTCTTGGCTTTCGACACCGCGACCGCCGCGGTCACCGTGGCGCTGTACGAGTGGACTCCCGGTGAGGGCGCCCGCCGCCGCGCCGCGACTGAGGCGGTCGACCGGCGCGCGCACACTGAGCTGCTCGTCCCGTCCGTCGCCGCCGTCCTCGCCGAGGCGGGCGCCGCACCCGGCGACCTGAGCGCGATCGCCGTCGGGGTGGGCCCCGGCCCCTACACCGGGCTGCGGGTCGGCCTGGTCACCGCGCGGGCGATGGGCGACGCGCTGGGCGTCCCTGTGCACGGCGTGTGCACGCTCGACGCGATCGCCTGGGCGTCCGGCCGCGACGAGCCGTTCGCGGTCGCGATCGACGCCCGCCGCAAGGAGGTCTACTGGGCCCGGTACGCCTCGGCCCGCGAGCCCGCCACCGGCCCGGCCGTCGGCCCGCCCGCCGACGTCCGCGCCGGCCTGCCGCCCGGCCTCCCGGTGATCGGCGAAGGCGCGGCCCTCTACCCCGACGTCCTCGGCACCCCGGACGATCCGCCGGGCGGTCCGTCGGGCGGTCCTCGCTTCGCTCCGGTCCGTCCGGCCGGTTCTCATCTGGGGGGCGACCCCCAGACCCCCGTCGCCCCGTCGGGCGGTCCTCGCTTCGCTCCGGTCCGTCCAACGGGGAGCGCCCTGGCCGAGTTGGTGGTCGCGCGGCTGTCCGGTGAGCCGGGCCCCGATCTGCTCCCGCCCGAGCCGCTCTACCTGCGCAGACCCGACGCCAAGGAGCCCGGTCCGCGCAAGAAGGTGAGCCCGCGATGACCGGGGCCGACGATACGGGCGCGGTGCGGCTGCGGACGATGACGGCCGCCGACCTGCCCGCCGTGCTCCGGCTGGAGCGGGTGATGTTCCCCGAGGACGCCTGGACGGAGGAGATGCTCCGCGGCGAGCTGGCCGACCAGCCGCGCACCCGGCACTACGTCGTGGCCGAGGAACTCCCCGCCGCCCCTCCCGGCGAGGCCGGGGCGTCCGCCGCGACCGCGGCGTCCGGTGAGATCATCGGGTACGCGGGCCTCTCCGCCGCCGGCGGGCAGGCCGACGTGCAGACCATCGGGGTGCGCGCCGACCGGCGCGGCGCGGGCATCGGCGCCGCGCTGCTCACCGAGCTGCTGGGCGAGGCGACCCGCCGCGGCACCGAGGCGGTGTTCCTGGAGGTCCGTGCCGACAACGACGGCGCCCGCCTGATGTACGAGCGGTTCGGGTTCGAGCGGGTCGGCCTCCGCAAGCGCTACTACCAGCCGTCCGGCGTCGACGCGATCGTGATGTGCCTGACGCTCCGGCGCCGCGCGGCCATGGGCTTCACCCGGGAGGAACAGTGATCCGCGACTCCGAGCCGCTCGTGCTGGGGATCGAGACCTCGTGCGACGAGACCGGCGTCGGCGTGGTGCGCGGGCACACGCTGCTGGCCGACTCGATCGCCTCCAGTGTGGAGCAGCATGCCCGGTTCGGCGGCGTGGTGCCCGAGGTGGCCTCGCGGGCGCACCTGGAGGCGATGACCCCGACCGTCGAGCGGGCCCTGGCCGAGGCCGGGGTGGGCTTCGCCGACATCGACGCGTTCGCGGTGACGGCCGGTCCCGGGCTGCCCGGCGCGCTGATGGTCGGGGTCGCCGCGGCCAAGGCGTACGCGCTGTCGCTCGGCAAGCCGCTGTACGGGGTCAACCACCTGGCCGCGCACGTCTGCGTCGACCAGCTCGAACACGGCCCGCTGCCCAAGCCGTGCGTGGCGATGCTGGTGTCGGGCGGGCACTCGTCCCTGCTCCTGGTGCCCGACGTGGCCACCGACGTCCGGGCGCTCGGCGCGACCGTGGACGACGCGGCGGGCGAGGCGTTCGACAAGGTCGCGCGGGTGCTGGACCTCGGCTTCCCGGGCGGCCCGGTGATCGACCGGGAGGCGCTCGCGGGCGACCCGGCCGCGATCGCGTTCCCGCGCGGCAAGCACAACGACGGCACCTACGACTTCTCGTTCTCCGGCCTGAAGACCGCGGTGGCCCGCTGGGTGGAGGCCCGGGAGCGCAACGGCGAGCCGGTGCCGGTCGCCGACGTGGCCGCCTCGTTCCAGGAGGCCGTGGTGGACGTGCTGACCGCCAAGGCGCTCAAGGTCTGCCGCGACAACGGCGTCGACCACCTGCTGATCGGCGGCGGGGTGGCGGCCAACTCGCGGCTGCGCGCGCTGGCCCGGGAGCGGTGCGAGGCGGCCGGGGTCCGGCTGCGGGTGCCGCGCCCCAAGCTGTGCACCGACAACGGCGCGATGGTGGCCGCCCTCGGATCCGAGCTGGTCGCCTCGGGGCTGGCCCCGTCCGAGCTGGACCTCCCGGCCGATTCCAGCCTCCCGGTCGAGTCGATCAGGCTGTAGGCGGGCCGGGCGGGCGGGTCAGCCCGCGGCGGGGGCGCCGAGCTCGGCGAGCAGCGCCGCGAGGTAGTCCTCGAAGAGCGGCACCTGGGCCTCGTCGATGACCCGGCCGTCGGTCTCGGGCAGCAGGTCGAGCAGGCAGCGGACGTCCCAGTACGGGTCGTGCCGGTAGCCGCCCGACACCTGGTCGAACGCGGCCAGGAACCGGTCGGCGACGCCCGGCCCGTACCGCAGGGCCAGGCCGCGGCGCATGTGCGCGATGTCGACCGCGATCGGGCCGGACGAGGCGTCGGACCAGTCGACCACCCCGGTCAGCCTGCCGTACGACCACAGGGTGTTGTCGGGGTGGTAGTCGCGGTGGATGAACCGCGCGGGCGCCTCGGGCGCGGACCCGCCGGCGACCTGGAAGGCGCGTTCCCACAGTTCGGGACGGAGCGCGTGCCGGGGCGGGACCCGCACGTCGAGCCGGTTGTAGGGGACGTAGGGGGGCATCGTGGACGCCCCGTTCAGCGCGTGCACCGCCAGCAGCGCGGCGGCGCACTGGATGAGGTACTCGGACAGGTCGTCGGGGGCCGGCCGCGGCGGGTGGCCGACCAGCCGGGTGATGAGCAGCGCGGGCACGTCGCAGTAGGCGCCGGCCGGGTCGGCGGCGACGAGCGACGGGGTGGGGATCTCGCAGCCGGCCAGCAGTGCCAGCGCGGCGATCTCGCGTTCGGGGGAGAACTCGGTGTCGCCGTACGACCGGCGCGGCGCGCCGAGGTCGTCGCCGCCCGGCCCGAGGCCGCGCGGGGTCCAGCGGCGCAGCACGAGCCGGTGCGCGCTGCCGGAGCGGCTCTCCACCAGCAGCGCGTGGTTGGCGTGCGCGGAACCGCCCGCCAGCGGGCGGACCATCCGGACCTCGGCGCCCCGGCCGAGACATTCCTCGACCCAGCGCAGCGTGGCGCGACTGGGCGGGATGCCGGTCGGGAGGCAAGGTGCCGGAGTGTGGGTCACGAGATCCATGAAAACGGATTCCGAAGGGTATTGGGAGTGATTTTGCGAAGACGGAACGTAACAAAATGCACGTCATCGACGTGTCTTGATCAAGCGGCTTCGGGTGTCCCGGCGGATTGGCGGACATACCGCCGCAGAGCCCCGGCGGGTGCGGGGGCGTCCGGGCAGCCGGGCGGGACGCTCCCCGCCACGTGCGGAGAAGCGCCCCACCCTACCCCTCAGTCCTTCCCGTCACGGCGCGGACGCAGCAGCGCCTCGGCGAGGGCGAGCATGGTCTCCTCCAGGGTCGACAGCCGCTTGAGGACGTCCTCGTGCACCGCGGTCACCTGCTTGGTGACGTCGCTGTGCACGCTGTCGACCTTCCGGCCGACCTCGTCCTGGACGCCGGAGAAGTGCTTGCCGACCTCGGCCTGCATGGCCTCGGCCCGCCGGCTGACCTCGTCGTGCACGCCGTCCACCCGCTTGGCGAACTCCTCCTGCACCCCGCCCACCTGCCTGGCGACGTCCTCCTGGATGCCGCCGACCTGCTTGGCGACGTTCTCCTGGATGCTGCCGACCTGCTTGGTCACATCGTCGTGGATCCCGTCGATGCGCTTGCCCACATCGTCGTGGACCCCTGTGACCTGGCGCGACACCTCGGTGTGCACCGACTCCACCTGCTTGGCCACGTCGGTGTGGACCGACTCGACGCGCCGGGAGACCAGGTCGACCTGCGCGGTGAACTCCTCCAGGGCGACGTCGACCTTCTTGGTGACCTCCTCGTGGATCCCCTCGATCCGCTTGCGGACGTCCTCGTGCACGTCCTCGAACCGGCGGGAGAACTCGTCCATGCGCTTGGCCACGTCGCTGTAGGCCGTCTTGGCGATCTGCGACATGGTGGCCTTGACCTCGTCCCGGTCCGGCCTGGCGCGCAGCTCGTCGATCAGCGGCTCGAACGCGTCCGCGAGGTGCTTCTCCAGCGCGTCGAAGCGGTCGGAGTGGTCGATCGGCGGACGCTGCGCGAGCTCGTCCACCTTGCGGTGCAGCTCGCCGATGTCGAGCAGGCCGGGCAGCCGGTCGATCCGCTCGCCGAGCCCGTCGAGCCGGTCGTCGACGCCCTCGACCCGGCCGTCCAGGCCCTCCAGCTTGCCGGACAGCCCGGAGAGCCGGCCGTCGAGCCCGTCCAGCCGTCCGCCGACGCCCTCGACCCGGCCGTTGACCGCCTCCAGCCCCTGCTCCACCCGCTCGGCCATCTCGCCGAGCGACTGATCGACCCGGGTGGTGACGCCGTTGATCGAGTGTTCGAGCTTCTCCGACCGGTGGCCCAGCTCGGCGAGGGACTTGTCGAGCCGGTTGAAGCGGACGGAGGCGGCCTCCATGCTGCCCTGGAGCTTGTCCAGCCGCTTGGCCATGTCCTCCATGCGCAGCGACGCCTGCTGGGTGACGTCGGTGATGTGCTGCGCGGACTCGATGACGGCCTGGATGCGGACCAGGCCCTCGTCGACGTTCTCGGCGACGACGCCGACATCGGCCCACAGCGCGGGCAGTTCGGCGACGGGCTTGACCCGCTCGCCGACCGCCTCGATGTGCTCGGCCAGCCCTTCGGCCCATTCCGGGGGCTTGCTGGACAGGTCGTCGACCTGCCCGCGGACGTTGTCGAGCTGCCCGGTCAGGCCGTTGAGCTCGCGCTCGCGGACCTCCCGCAGCAGCCACTCCATGCCCTCCAGCCGCTGCCGTATCTCATCCAGGACCTGGCCCTGTGAGCGCTGTTCATAGACGTGGTCCTGCGCCGCACGGGCGAGCAACTCCCGCATCCGGTCCGAGACCGGTTGACCCCCCGTCTGCAGGAAGTTGTGATTCGTTTCCACCCGATGCTCCTTCGTGTGCCGACGCGATGAAATTGCGCGCGGCATTGAATCGTGAAGGGCTCACTGTAGTGCGTTCGGGCCTGCCCGAAGTCGGGGTGAGAATCCATGCAGGTCCGGCGGAATGCGGCGCTTATCCGGGTGGACGGGAACGCGGGAGTTCTCGCGGCGTCAGGTGATTTCCTGGCTTTTGCGGGCGGTCGTGGTGAAGGTGGTGGTGGCGCCCGGTGTGGACGTGCCTCGAACGGCGTTTCCGCTGGGCCGGAGGTGGGTCGGGTAAATCCCTGCATGTCGCCCGACATCGCCCGTTGGTGCCCGCCGAACGGCCCGGGATGGGCGCCCGCCGTCCCGCCCGGCCCGGATCCGGACGACTCCGGGACGGCGCCCGCGGCGGCCATTCCGGCATGGCATTTCGGACGCTCTGGGGGCGTCGCGGGACACCGCTGGGCCGATCTCCTGAACCTGCCTTGGTCATTCTTCGGCCCGCCGCCCCTGATGGGCCGTCCCGCGTCCCGTTTAACGCGCTTGCCGCCCGGCCGCGATCCTTAGTGAAGGCCATGCCGGAAAGTGCGGAGGATTTGCTCTGGCGTGGTGCGTCGCCCGTGCCCGCTTGGCGTTCTCGCGTCCGGCGGAGATCTTTGGACCGATTAACGGCCGTTCAGCGCGCCGGGCGGGTCAGCAGTGCCACCGGGTCGTCCCCCACCCGGGTGAGCACCAGCGTCAGCTCCGCGTCGCCGTGCCCCCCGCGCCCGCTCCGTCCGGGCCGCTTGGCGCCGCGCCCGAAGCCGAGGTCGCGGCGCAGGCGGTCGACGTCCACCGCCGAGCCGCGCTTCTTGACGGTGAGCACCCCGACCTCGCGGCGGCGCAGCTCGGCCCGCAGCCGCTTCAGCGAGAACGGCAGCACGGCGTCGATCTCGTACGCGGAGGCGAACGGGGTGGGCAGCAGGGTGTCGGATGTGACGTAGGCGATGTGCGGATCGGCCAGCCCGCCGCCGACCAGCTCGGCGACCTCGGCGACCAGGCCGGCCCGGATCACCGCGCCGTCCGGCTCGTACAGGTAGCGGCCCCACGCGCGCACCTCCGGAGCGTCCAGCCCCGGGACGGGGGTCAGCGTCCATGCCGTGGGGGAGCCCGTGGTGGCGTCCGTGGCGGCGTCCGCGGGCAGCAGGGTGGCGCGCCGGCGCACGCCGCCCGCCATGCCGCCGAGCCAGAGGGCGCACTCCTTGACGTCCCCGCCCACCGAGACCCACTCGGCTTCGGCGCCGTCCGGGACCGCCTCGTGCGGGATGCCGGGCGCCACTTTCACGCACGCGGCCGGGACGCGCCCGGCGAGGTCTAGGACGGTGTCGAGCGGCGGCTGGTACGAGCGGGGATCGAAGACACGGCCGCGGGCCGTCCGGCGCCCCGGGTCGGCGAACAGCGCCGCGTAGCCGGACGGGTCCTCCTCGGTGGCGTCGTTCACCCGAACCGTCACCAGGGCGCGGTCCAGGCCGAGGGCGTCCACGTTCGCGCGCGCGACCTCGGCGGTCAGCGGGTCGAGATCGACGGCGTCGCTCCGCACGCCCGCGCGCGTCCGCGCGATCAGATCGGCGCCGATGCCGCAGCCGAGTTCCAGCACCCCGGACGCGCCGGCGGGGAACCGGCGGGCCCGGTGGGCGGCGACGTTCGCGCGGGTGGACTGTTCGAGCCCGGCCGGGGTGAAGTACATGCGGGCGGCGTCCGGCCCGAATTTGGCGCGCGCGCGTTCGCGCAGGCGCACCTGGGTGAGCGCCGCGTTCACCAGTTCGGCGGGGTGGCGTTCGCGCAGCTTGGACGCGGTGGTCAGGAGGGCGTCCTCGCCGGTGTCCGCGCCGCCCGCCTCGGCCAGGACGGCCTGGCCCTCGGGTGAGAGCAGGCCAAGGAACGCCTCGATGTCCATAGGCTGGACGTTAGCGGCCGGACCTGCGACCGGTCCCCCACAGGGGGCATTCAGCCCGATATCGGACGGTGCTCCGCGATGTGCCCGCCGTACGGCCGTGTCCGTGTTGACGGGTCACCGGGCACGGCATAGTCTCCGGATTGGCACTCTCAGTGTGAGAGTGCCAACCAAAGCGACAAGGTCGGTCTGACACCCGCGACGGCAGGCCGGTCAGGGTCGCCTCTCTCTGTCACATGTGCTGGCCGGCTCGCATGGCCGGCCGAGGACCAATCGAAGGGGAGGTCAGATCGTGACGACCGCCACCAAGGTTGTTCTCAAGCCGCTCGAGGACCGCATCGTCGTCCAGCCGCTTGAGGCCGAGACCACCACCGCGTCGGGCCTGGTGATTCCCGACACCGCCAAGGAGAAGCCCCAGGAGGGGACCGTCCTGGCCGTCGGACCGGGCCGCGTCGACGACAAGGGCGACCGCGTCCCCGTCGACGTGAAGGTCGGCGAGGTCGTGCTCTACAGCAAGTACGGCGGCACCGAGGTCAAGTACAACAACGAGGAGTACCTCGTGCTCTCGGCCCGCGACGTGCTCGCGGTCATCGAGAAGTAATCACCGAGACGTGATGCACCGCCCCGGTCCGGCCCTCTAACGGGGACGGCCGGGGCGGATCGCGTGACAAAGGAGACTCTCATGGCGAAGATCCTGGAATTCGACGAGGACGCTCGCCGGGCTCTTGAGCGCGGCGTCAACGCTCTCGCTGACGCCGTCAAGGTGACGATCGGCCCGCGCGGCCGCAACGTCGTCATCGACAAGAAGTTCGGCGCGCCGACGATCACCAACGACGGCGTCACCATCGCCCGCGAGGTGGAGCTGGAGGACCCCTACGAGAACCTCGGGGCCCAGCTCGCCAAGGAAGTGGCGACCAAGACCAACGACATCGCCGGCGACGGCACCACCACCGCGACCGTGCTGGCGCAGGCCCTCGTCCGCGAGGGCATCCGCAACGTGGCCGCCGGTGCCTCGCCGCTGGGCCTCAAGCGCGGTATCGACACCGCCGCGCAGTACGTGTCCGACCAGCTCCTGAAGTCGGCCCGCGAGGTCGAGGAGAAGGGCGAGATCGCGCACGTCGCGACCATCTCCGCCCAGGACTCGAAGATCGGCGAGCTGATCGCCGAGGCCTTCGAGAAGGTCGGCAAGGACGGTGTCATCACCGTCGAAGAGGCCCACACCATGGGCCTGGAGCTGGAGTTCACCGAGGGCCTCCAGTTCGACAAGGGCTACCTGTCGCCGCACATGGTCACCGACCCCGAGCGCATGGAGGCCGTCCTGGAGGACGCCTACGTGCTGATCGTGGAAGGCAAGATCTCCAACGTGCAGGAGTTCCTGCCGCTGGCCGAGAAGGTCGCGCAGACCAAGAAGCCGCTGCTGGTGGTGGCCGAGGACGTCGAGGGCGAGGCCCTGGCGCTGCTGGTCGCCAACAAGATCCGCGGCACCTTCCTGTCGGTCGCGGTCAAGGCCCCCGGCTTCGGCGACCGCCGCAAGGCGATGCTGGGCGACATGGCCACCCTGACCGGCGGCCAGGTCGTCAGCGAGGCCATCGGCCTCAAGCTCGACGGCATCGGCCTGGAGGACCTCGGCAAGGCCCGCCGCATCACCGTCACCAAGGACGCCACCACGGTCGTCGACGGTGAGGGCGCGCGCGACGAGATCACCGCCCGGGTCAACCAGATCAAGGTGGAGATCGAGAACAGCGACTCCGACTGGGACCGCGAGAAGCTCCAGGAGCGCCTGGCCAAGCTGGCCGGCGGCGTGTGCGTGCTGCGCGTCGGCGCCGCCACCGAGGTGGAGCTCAAGGAGAAGAAGCACCGCCTCGAGGACGCCATCTCGGCGACCCGCGCGGCCATCGAGGAGGGCATCGTCGCCGGCGGCGGCGCCGCCCTGGTGCACGTCGGCCACGAGGGCTTCGCCGCCCTCGGCCTGTCCGGCGACGAGGCCACCGGTGCCGAGGCGGTCCGCCGCGCGCTGGTCGAGCCGCTGCGCTGGATCTCCGAGAACGCCGGCCAGGAGGGCTACGTCGTCGTCTCCAAGGTGGCCGAGCTGGCCACCGGGCACGGCTACAACGCCGCCACCGGCGAGTACGGCGACCTGATCGCCCAGGGCGTCATCGACCCGGTGAAGGTCACCCGCTCGGCGGTCACCAACGCCGCCTCCATCGCGGGCATGCTGCTCACCACCGAGGCGCTCGTGGTGGAGAAGCCCGAGGAGTCGGACGAGCCCGCCGCCGGCGGCCACGGCCACGGCCACGGTCACTGACGATCGGCACACGACCGGTCGTCCGGGGGCGCGCGGCTCGCCTCCCCGGGGGATCGTGACGAAGGCCCCCGCCCTTCCCGGGCGGGGGCCCTTCTCATTTGTCGCGACTGTCGGTGATCGAGCTGTCTGTAGTGCTTTGAGGTCTCTGCGGGGTCTGGCGCGATAATTCCGGCACCGTGCGCAGCCAATTGACCGCGTCGTGTAGTTTCTGGTGGCCTGTTCCTGCACTGTGACCATTCCGTTGTCGTGGACAGTGGAGACAGGCACCACACCGCTGGGCATCATGCTCTACGTGACCGAGGGATGCTACGCCGGGACCATGACCGCGCGCGCAACCGAACCCTCGGGGGGGCCCGCCCCTCCATCACCTCTCGACACCGGCCGAGGGGTGCGGGTGCTGCGCACGGCGACAGCCGACGAAAGCGACCTCAAGGACCTGACCACGCTGGCGGTGCAGGGCGACCCCGGTGCGATCGAGGAGCTCATCGGCGAGGTCCGCCCGATGGTCGTCCGGTACTGCCGGGCCCGGCTCGGCCGGATCTCGGGCCAGTACCACATCGCCGACGACGTGGCGCAGGAGGTGTGCATCGCCGTGCTGTCGGCGCTGCCCCGCTACCGCGACATGGGGCGCCCCTTCGCGTCCTTCGTCTTCGGTATCGCCGCTCACAAGATCGCCGACGCGCTGCGCTCCGCGGTGCGGGCGGCGGTGCCCACCGAGGACCTCCCGGACGGCCCGGACGACCGGCCCGGCCCCGAGGAGACGGTGGTGCGCTACATCGAGGCGCAGCGCGCCCGCGACCTGCTGACGCGCCTGCCCGATCACCAGCGCGAGCTGGTGCTGCTGCGAGTGGTGGCGGGTCTGTCGGCGGAGGAGACCGGTAATGTACTGGGCATGTCCGCGGGGGCGGTACGGGTCGCGCAGCATCGGGCGCTGGCCCGGCTCCGGACGATGGCCCGAGAGGAGTCGATCGCTTGACGGAGCGGAGCCGCGGCGCCCCGGATCCGGATCGGCCTTCGCACTCCGGCGCTGCCCGTGCGCCGGCGAGCCCACCGGACCTCGGTGCGGTGCGCCGCACCGACGCGATCATCGAGGCGCTGGCGGGACGGCGCGATGCCGGCTCTGCGAGCCGCTCCAGCACCGTCCCTGAACCCGGGGCCGTGCCCCCAGGCGCCTCGGGCGTTTCCGGTGTTTCCGAGATCGGCCGACTCAAGGCCGGTGATGCCGAGGCCGCGTCCCAAGAGGGCGAGGAGGCCGATCCGGCGGTCCGCCTGCTGCGGGCCCTGGTCGCCGATGTCGACGAGCAGGCTTCCGAGCGCGCCGCCGATCCGTCCGGGGACGCCCTGCCCGGCACCCTCAGCCCCGGCCCCGGCCCCGGCCCCGGATCGGGGTCGCGGCGGCGCGGGCCCCGGACGATCGTGGCGCTCGGGGTGGTCGGCGCCGTGCTGGCCAGTACCGGCGTCGCGGCGGCGGGCGGCGGGCTGATCCACGGGTCCGCGTCCCCGCCGAGCGCGGCGGGGGCGGGCAAGGCGCAGAAGACCGCGCCCGAGGGCGAGGCCACCGCCGCGGCGGTCCGCGAGCGGCTGCCCGAGCAGTCGTCGGCGCCGTCGGCCCAGTCGGCCCCGTCCGGACCGGCCGGCCCGTCCACGCCGGTGCGGCGCCGCGCCGAGCCGGCCAAGGAGCCGGGGACGCGTCCCGGCCACGAGGAGATCGAGCGGCTGAAGCGGCGGCTGGAGCGGCGGCTGCCGCCGGAGTCGCGGCCCCGTGTTCCGGGCGGGCAGTCGCGGCACGGCGTGTCGCCGAAGTCGGCGGGTCCCGGCGATGACGATGTGCGCCGCCGCCTGGAGGAGCTCCGCAAGCGGGCGCAGAACCGTCCGGGCAAGTACCGCCACCCCTGAGCCGGCCGGAAGCGGCGGGCGCCGGAGTCACTCGGGTTCGCGGCCCTCTTCGCTGTCGATCACGCCGTCGACGTAGCCCCGCGCGTATTCCCAGCTCACGTAGTCGACCGGGTCGGGGGACAGCGCGGGCTCGTGCACCCGCGGCAGGCCCTGGTCGAGCAGGTGCCGCAGGTTGCCGTGCAGCAGCTCCCAGTCGATGTAGTGGAGTTTGCCGCAGTCGCCGCAGTCGACGGTCAGGCCCCGGACGCCGAGCGGCTCCAGCAGGGCCCGGAAGACCTCGAGATCGGCGAGGTCGGCCAGCACGTCCTCGCGCTCGGCGACGCTCAGCGGGGCGGTGTCATCGCCTGGGTCGCCCAGCGAGGACGCCGGGTCCTCCGGGTCGCCGGCGAACGGGTCGAGCGGGGCATCGTCGTGCACCCCCCCACGCTACTGCGCCGGACACCACCAGGTGCACCCCCCGCTCTCCTGCGTGCGTGAACAATCACCCAGCGTGGCTGTAAGGGAGGCCACGTTTCGGCGCGGCGGAACCGGCCGTCCGCCCGGCAACGACGCTCTACCATGGAAACAGGCCGCCGTGACCTGGCCGGACGCCCTCACCCCAACGGGAAGGTACGCATGAACCCCGCAGCCGAGCCCGAGAAATTCCTTCCGCAAGGGCTGACCTTCGACGACGTGCTGCTGATGCCGGGCTACTCCGACCTCCAGCCCGGCGAGGCCGACACGACCACCCGGCTGACCCGCGATATCTCGCTGCGCATCCCGCTGGTGTCGGCGGCGATGGACACCGTGACCGAGGCCCGCACCGCGGTCGCGATGGCGCGGCAGGGCGGCATCGGGGTGCTGCACCGCAACATGTCGATCGAGGAGCAGGCGGGGCAGGCCGACCGGGTCAAGCGGTCCGAGGCCGGGATGATCACCAATCCGGTGACCTGCCTGCCCGACGCGACCCTGGCCGACGTCGAGGAGCTGTGCGCCCGCTACCGGATCTCCGGGGTGCCGGTCACCGACGTCCGCGGCGTGCTGGTCGGCATCGTCACCAACCGCGACATGCGGTTCGAGACCGAGCCGTCCCGCCCGGTGCGCGAGGTGATGACGCCGATGCCGCTGATCACCGCGCCGGTGCAGGTGTCCCGCGACGAGGCGTTCCAGCTACTGGCCGGGCACAAGGTCGAGAAGCTGCCGCTGGTCGACGGCGAGGGCCGGCTGCGCGGGCTGATCACCGTCAAGGACTTCACCAAGAGCGAGCAGTACCCCGACTCGACCAAGGACGCCGACGGCCGGCTGCTGGTCGCCGCCGCGGTCGGCGTGGGGGAGGACGCGCTGGCCCGCGCGCGGGCGCTGGTCGAGGCCGGCACCGACGTGATCATCGTGGACGTCGCGCACGGCCACTCCAAGGGCGTCGCCGACACCATCGCGGCGATCAAGGCCAACTCCGGCGCCCAGGTGGTCGGCGGCAACGTGGCCACCTACGCCGGGGCCAAGGTGCTGGTCGAGGCCGGGGCCGACGGCGTCAAGGTCGGCGTCGGGCCCGGGTCGATCTGCACCACCCGGGTGGTGGCCGGGGTCGGGGTGCCGCAGATCACCGCGATCCACGAGGCGTCCCGGGCCGCGGCCGAGGCCGGCGTGCCGGTGATCGGCGACGGCGGGCTCCAGTACTCCGGCGACATCGCCAAGGCCCTGGTGGCCGGCGCCAGCACGGTGATGCTCGGCAGCCTGCTGGCCGGGGTGGAGGAGTCGCCCGGCGAGCTGATCTTCGTGCACGGCAAGCAGTACAAGTCGTACCGCGGCATGGGCTCGCTCGGGGCGATGCGCAACCGCGAGCGCGGCACCTCCTTCTCCAAGGACCGCTACGCGCAGGCCGACGTGAGCAGCGAGGAGAAGCTGATCCCCGAGGGCGTGGAGGGCCAGGTGCCCTACCGGGGCCCGGTGGCGGGCGTCGCGCACCAGCTCATCGGCGGGCTGCACCAGTCGATGTGGTACGCGGGGGCGCGCACCGTCCCCGAGCTCCAGGAGCGCGGGCAGCTCATGCGGATCAGCGCGGCGGGTCTGCGGGAGAGCCACCCGCACGACATCCAGATGACCGTTGAGGCCCCCAACTACCAGGGCCGCTAGTCTCCCCGTGGTCATCCGGGCATCACCCGGTTGATCACGGGAACAACCGACGACAGCGGTATTTTTCTCCCATTTGCGGCAGGGGAACGGGTTTCCCCTGCCCGGCGGGATGTTGAGAGGACGTGGCAGTGGCTGCTGAGGTGGAGATCGGCCGGGGCAAGAGCGGCCGGCGGGCGTACGCCTTCGACGACATCGGCATCGTGCCGTCGCGGCGCACCCGGGACCCCGAGGAGGTCAGCGTCGCGTGGCAGATCGACGCCTACCGGTTCGACATGCCGCTGGTCGTCGCGCCGATGGACAGCGTGGTCAGCCCGGCGACCGCGATCGCGGTCGGACGGCTCGGCGGGCTGGCGGTGCTCGACCTCGAAGGGCTGTGGACCCGGTACGAGGACCCCGAGCCGCTGCTGGCCGAGATCGCCTCGCTCGACGACGCGCGCGCCACCAACCGGCTCCAGGAGATCTACACCGAGCCGATCAAGGAGGAGCTGATCGGCCGCCGGATCCAGGAGATCCGGGAGGCCGGCGTGACCGTGGCGGCCCGGCTGTCGCCGCAGCGCACCGCGCAGTTCCACAAGGCAGTCATCGACGCGGGCGTGGACCTGTTCGTGATCCGCGGCACCACCGTGTCGGCCGAGCACGTCTCGGGCCGCGCCGAGCCGCTCAACCTCAAGCAGTTCATCTACGACCTCGACGTGCCGGTGATCGTCGGCGGCTGCTCGACCTACACCGCGGCGCTGCACCTGATGCGCACGGGCGCGGCCGGGGTGCTGGTCGGGTTCGGCGGCGGGTCGGGGCACACCACCCGCACCGTGCTCGGTGTGGCGGTGCCGATGGCGACCGCGGTCGCCGACGTGGCCGCCGCCCGCCGCGACTACATGGACGAGTCCGGCGGCCGGTACGTGCACGTGATCGCCGACGGCGGCATGGTCAACAGCGGCGACATCGCCAAGGCGTTCGCCTGCGGCTCGGACGCGGTCATGATCGGCTCGCCGTTCGCCCGGTCCAGCGAGGCGCCGGGCCGCGGCTACCACTGGGGCAGCGAGGCGCACCACGGCGACGTCCCGCGCGGCACCCGGCTCGACCTCGGCACGATCGGCTCGATGGAGCAGATCCTGTTCGGCCCCTCGAACGTGGCCGACGGGTCGATGAACCTGATCGGGGCGCTCAGCCGGGCGATGGCGACCTCCGGGTACACCGAGCTCAAGGAGTTCCAGCGGGTGCAGGTCGTGGTGGCCCCGCACGGGCACTGAGGCCGGGCACCGCGCACGGGTACTGAGCACGGGTACTGGGCACGGGCGCTGCGCGGCCGACGGGAATCGCCGGGTTTGGGGTGGAGCGTTCCCTACTGTTGGGTAAGTAGGACCCGAACACCCAACCGCACAGGGGGGAATCGCGATGACGGGATCACCGGTGACCGGGCTGGGAAGCTCCCGGCTGGGACCCGCCGAACGGGCCACCGCGCTGGATCGGATGGCGCGCGAGGAGTTCGACGTGGTGGTGGTCGGCGCCGGGATCGTCGGTGCGGGGGCCGCGCTCGACGCGGCCACCCGCGGCCTCTCGGTGGCGGTGGTGGAGGCGCGCGACTTCGCGTCGGGCACCTCGTCCCGGTCGTCCAAGCTGGTCCACGGCGGGCTGCGCTACCTGGAGCAGTACAACTTCGACCTGGTCCGGGAGGCGCTGACCGAGCGGGGGCTGCTGCTCCAGCGGATCGCGCCGCACCTGGTGCGGCCGGTGCCCTTCCTGATGCCGACCACGCACCATGTCTGGGAGCGCGCCTATCTCGGCGCCGGGGTCGCGCTGTACGACGCGCTGGCGTTCCAGATGGGCAGCACGCGCGGCGTCCCGCACCACCGGCACCTGAGCCGGCGCGGTGCGCTGCGGCTGGCCCCGTCGCTGAAGAAGGACGCGTTCACCGGGGCGATCCAGTTGTGGGACGCGCAGGTCGACGATGCCCGGTTCGTGATGACGGCGATGCGCACGGCGGCGGAGTACGGGGCTCAGATCGCCTCCCGCACGCAGTGCGTGGGGTTCCTCCGGGAGGGCGAGCGGGTCACCGGCCTGCGCGTCCGCGATCTTGAGGGCGGCACCGTCGCCGAGGTGCGCGCCAAGCAGGTGGTCAACGCGACCGGGGTGTGGACCGACGACATCCAGGAACTGGTCGGGGGACGCGGGCAGATCCATGTCAAGGCGTCCAAGGGCATCCACCTGGTGGTGCCCAAGGACCGGATCCACTCGGCGACCGGGATCCTGCTGCGCACCGAGAAGTCGGTGCTGTTCGTCATCCCGTGGGGCCGGCACTGGATCATCGGCACCACCGACACCGCCTGGGACCTCGACAAGGCGCACCCGGCGGCGTCCCGCGCCGACATCGACTACGTGCTGGAGCACGTGAACGCGGTGCTGAACACCCCGCTCACCCACGACGACGTCGAGGGCGTGTACGCGGGGCTCCGGCCGCTGCTGACCGGCGAGACCGAGGAGACCTCCAAGCTGTCGCGCGAGCACGTGGTGGCGCATCCGGTGCCCGGCCTGGTGCTGGTGGCGGGCGGCAAGTACACCACCTACCGGGTGATGGCCAAGGACGCCATCGACGCGGTCGCGCACGGCCTCGACGGCAAGGTCGCCGAGTCCTGCACCGCCGGGCTCGCGCTGGTCGGCGGCGAGGGCTTCCAGGCGATGTGGAACGCGCGGCACCGGCTGGCGGCCCGGTCCGGGCTGCACGTGGCGCGGATCGAGCACCTGCTGAACCGGTACGGGACCCTGGTGGACGATCTGCTGGGGCTGATCGCCGACCGTCCCGACCTCGGCAAGCCCCTGGCCGGCGCGGAGGACTACCTGCGCGCCGAGATCGTCTACGCGGCCACGCACGAGGGCGGCCGGCACCTCAACGACGTGCTGGCCCGCCGCACCCGGATCTCGATCGAAACCTGGGACCGCGGCGTCGGCGTCGCGCAGGAGGCCGCCGACCTGCTGGCCCCGGTGCTCGGCTGGTCCAAGAAGCAGCGCGACCGGGAGATCGAGTACTACCGGAAGCGGATCGAGGCCGAGCGGGCCTCGCAGACCCAGGACGACGACCAGGAGGCCGACGCGCTCCGGCGGGGCGCGCCCGACATCGTCCCGACCGCCACCCCCTGACGCCCCGGCCGTCGCCCTCCGGCGCCCAGGCCCTCGGACGCCCCGTCACCGGATTCCGGTGGCGGGGCGTGGTTGTTCTGGTGGTCCCTGGGCAATGGGGAATCGAATGCCTAATGGTGCATATGTCGCTAATGCTAAGGAAGTGATAATCTCCCTATTTTGAGCTGATCAAGGTGGTCGGCCGGATGGAGGCGGCGGTGCGACGATTCGCGATCGCGTCCGGAGGGCTCATCATCGTGACGGCGCTGGTGGCGGTCGACGCCACGACCGCGTCCGCCGCGTCCGGGACCGGTGCCGGGACGCGAGCCGCCCTGGTGAACGCGCCCGCCGCCGCGCCGCAGGGACGGTCCACCCCGCTGAAGCCGAAGCCCTTGAAGTCGAAGGCGACGAAGCGAAAGGCCGCGAAGGCCAAGCGCTACTACGTGACGCAGGGGCCGAGGTTCAACCTGCCGACCGGGAACCTCAAGCAGCAGGGCGCCGTCGACCTCTACATCAAGAAGCTGATCAGGCATTCGCCCAAGGGCTCGGAGATCGACGTCTCGCTGTTCCGGTTGCAGACCGAGGGCATGGCCAAGGAGCTGGTGCGGGCGCAGAAGCGCAAGGTCAAGGTCCGCGTCATCGTCGACAGCGACTCGCTCGGCCGACGCAAGGGCGTCTACGACTACCTGCGGCGGCACCTCGGCGCCAACCCCCGCCGGTCCTCATGGATCCTGGTCTGCCCCAAGGGCCGCGGCTGCATCGCGCCCAAGGCGAAGGGCGAGTGGAGCAAGAACCACAACAAGTTCTACGCCTTCTCCCGGACCTACGACTCGCGCAACGTGGTCGTGCAGACCTCGGGCAACGCGACCGGCGGTATGTACAACCAGTACAACGACGCGTACACGCTCGCCGACGCCAAGCTGTACAAGGCCTACCGCACGTACTTCTACGACCTCCAGAAGCGGCGGGCGAACGGGAACTACTACCGGACCTACCGGTCCGGGGCCAGGGCGGCGAGCTACTTCCCCAAGGCGAAGGGCGACCCGATCGCGGACGCGCTGGACAAGGTGAGCTGCGCCGGTGGCACCAGCATCCGGCTGTCCAGCGGCATGTTCACCCGCACGGGCGTCTCGACGCGGCTCGCGGGCCTGGACGACGCCGGGTGCGATGTGAAGATCGTCAGCGGCACCCTGGGCGACTCGACCGCCAAGGTGCTGTCCAGGTCGGGACCGCACGGCGGGCCGGACGTGCACGTGTTCACCGCCCAGCAGTCGCAGCGGGCGCATTCCAAGTACCTGCTGATCGACGGCCGGTACCAGGGGCGCGACCGGAAGCTGGTGATCACCGGCAGCCACAGCTACACCACCGACGCGCTGCGGCACAACGACGAGGCGATCGTCACCCTGGAGCAGGGCTCGGTGCACGACGCCTACGCGCGCAACTTCGCCCGGGTGTTCGGCGCCGCCAAGGGCCGGCTGATGATCGCCCCGTGGAGCCCGACCAAGACCGTCCCGGACAACGCGACCGACCCCGAGGACGAGGGCACGCCGCCCTCGGACGGCCCCGGCGCCGGGAACCCCGAGAGCGGCGCGGCGGGTGCCGGAGCCCCCGAGCTCCAGCTCCCGGCGGACGACGGCGCGGGAGCCCCTCCGGCCGCCGGGCCGCCGTCCACCGACGGGTGAGAGGGCCGGCCTGCCGGGACGGGAAGGGCGCGGCCCGGCACCTGGCGAGGCGGGGGACGCAGCGAGCGGGCGGCGGTTCAGGGGACCGAGCGGCCCAGGACCAGGCGGATGCCCGTGGAGTACAGCTCGGCGGGCACCCGTTCGGGGTCGAGCAGGTGCTGGAGGGCGAGCCCGGTGTCGAGCGCCATCGCCAGGGTCGCCCGGTCGGACGGCGTGATGCCGTCCACCTCGTGCAGGTCGCGCGCCACGTAGGCGCGGCGTTCGGCGTACCAGTCGGCGATGCGCCAGCCCGCCGACCGGTCGCGCATCCCGTACAGCCAGAACTCCATCAGCAGTAACGCCAGCAGCCGCGCGTTCTCTCCGGAGCCGCGCCGCGTGGACGCGCCGCCGGCCCGGTCGAACCACTCCTCCTGGGGACCGCCGGACTGGATCTCCTCGCAGACCTCGGTGCTGATCTGGGCGCGGGTGTACTCCTCCATCAGCGCGAGCAGCAGGTCGGTCTTGCCGGTGAAGTTGGAGTAGACCGCGCCCTTGGTCAGCCCGGCCGCGGCGGCGATGTCGTCGAGCGAGGCGCCGTGGATGCCGCGTTCGGCCCAGACCCGCTGCGCGGCGGCGAGCAGGGCGGCGCGCGTCTGCTCCCGGCGCTCGCGCCGCCGCTTCCCGGGCGTCCCGTCCCCGGCCGCTCCGGTGTCCCCGGCCGCTCCGGTGTCGTCGGCCTCGGCGCCGTCGGTGCTGCCGCCGGTCCCCTCGGGCCCGTGGCCTTCGTGGGCGTGGGTCATGTGGGTTCCCTCCTCGCGGGGCGCGCCGCCGCCGGCTCCCGGGGCGCGGCAGCGGTATCCCGGGGGCCGGCGGTTGCGCGCCTTCGTCCTCCTGTATCCGGAATACACCGGGAGTGCATGGTCAATCCCCGAGTTGTGCAACTCTCCGGGGCTGGAACGGTCCGATGCACGGGCGCCGGACCGGCATCCGGGACAGGCGCGGAAGAGGTGCGACATATCACCTGAAGTGCGTCGTTACTTGCGGGTAGCCAGGAGTGGCCGGGGGGTCATAGTCTGCATTCATGGCATCCCCGACGGTTCCTGCCAAAGGCATCGCAGCGCACGAGCTCCCCCGGGCCCTGACCGAGCGGCTGGTCGCGCAGGTGGTCTCGGGCGGCGCCGAGACCGCGACCATCTCCACCCCCTTCACCGGCGAGCCCCTCGCCGTCGTCCCGCTCTCCACCGCCGACGACGTGCTGAAGGCGTACGAGAGTGCCCGCGCGGCGCAGCGCGCCTGGGCGCGGCTGCCGGTCTCCGAGCGGGTCAAGCCGTTCCTGCGGCTCTCCGACGCCCTGGTGGCGCGCCGGGACGAGATCCTCGACATCATCCAGCTGGAGACCGGGAAGGCCCGCCGCCACGCGATGGAGGAGTTCCTCGACGTGGCGCTGTGCTCGCTCTACTACGCGCGGCGCGCCGGGAGGCTGCTCAGGCCGACCCGCCGCCAGGGCATGATGCCGGGCCTCACCCGAGTGCGCGAGCTGCACCACCCCAAGGGCGTGGTCGGCCTGATCGCCCCCTGGAACTACCCGTTCGCGCTCGGCGCCAGCGACATCGCGCCGGCGCTGATGGCGGGCAACGCGGTGGTCCAGAAGCCGGACACCCAGACCTGCCTGTCCAGCCTGTGGGTGCGGGACCTGCTGATCTCGCTCGGGCTGCCGCGCGACCTGTGGCAGATCGTGGTGGGCGAGCCCGCCGAGATCGGCGATCCGCTGATCGAGAACGCCGACTACGTGTCGTTCACCGGCTCCACCCGCGGCGGCAGGGCGATCGCGGCGAAGGTCGCCCCCCGGCTGGTGGGCTACTCGATGGAGCTCGGCGGCAAGAACCCGATGATCGTCCTGGACGACGCCGACGTCGAGCGCGCCGTCCGCGGCGCCGTCCGCGCCTGCTTCACCAACGCCGGGCAGCTCTGCATCTCGATCGAGCGGATGTACGTCCACCAGGACGTCTACGACGCGTTCGTGCCGCGCTTCGCCGAGGTGACCAAGGCGCTCAGGCTCGGCACCGGCCTCGGCTTCGACACCGAGATGGGCTCGCTGACCTTCGCCCGGCAGCTCGACGTGGTCACCCGGCAGGTCGACCAGGCGGTGCGGGCGGGCGCGACGGTGCTGGCCGGGGGCAAGGCCCGTCCCGACATCGGCCCGCTGTTCTACGAGCCGACCATCCTCACCGGCGTCAACGGCGAGATGGACCTGTGCGCGAACGAGACGTTCGGGCCGGTCGTGGCGATCTACAAGGTCGCCGGCGAGGAGGAGGCGATCAGCCGCGCCAACGACACCGAGTACGGCCTGAACGCCTCGGTGTGGACCAGGAGCGCCGAGCGCGGACGCCGCGTCGCCGCCCGGCTCCAGGCCGGCACCGTCAACATCAACGACGGGTACGGCGCCGCGTTCGCCTCCTACGACGCGCCGATGGGCGGGATGAAGCAGTCGGGCATGGGCCGCCGGCACGGCGCCGAGGGGCTGCTGAAGTTCACCGAACCGCAGACGGTCGCCAGCCAGCACGTCATCGACCTGGAGCCGCCCGGTTCGCTCGGCTACGAGCGGTTCGCCGAGCTGATGTCCGGCGGCATCAAGGTCATGAAGAGACTGCGGATCAAGTGACCGCGGGGCGAGCGGCCACGGGACGCGCGGCCGGCGGGCGCGCGGCCGGGGCCTTCGACTACGACGTCCTGGTCGTCGGGTCCGGGTTCGGCGGCAGCGTCTCGGCGCTGCGGCTGACCGAGAAGGGCTACCGGGTCGGGGTGATCGAGGCGGGCCGCCGCTTCGACACCGCCCCCGGCGCGGCGCCCGGCGCCCGCTACCCGGAGCTGCCGAAGACCAACTGGCGGATCTCCCGCTACCTGTGGGCACCCGCGCTCGGCCTCACCGGCATGCAGCGCGTCCACCTGATCCGCGGCGCCAGGTCCAGCCGGGTGATGGTGCTGGCCGGCGCCGGGGTCGGCGGCGGCTCGCTCAACTACGCCAACACGCTGTACGTGCCGCCTGAGCCGTTCTTCCAGGACCGGCAGTGGGCGCACATCACCGACTGGCGGGACGAGCTGGCACCGCACTACGACCTGGCCCGGCGGATGCTCGGCGTCGTGCCGAACCCGACCACGACCGAGGCCGACAAGGCGCTCAGGAAGGTCGCCGACCGGATGGGCAAGGGCGGCACCTTCGTCAGGACCCCGGTCGGCGTGCACTTCGGCGCCGGGCCCGGGATCGAGACCGCCGACCCGTACTTCGGCGGCGCCGGGCCGAGGCGGCGCGGCTGCCTGGAGTGCGGCGAGTGCATGGTCGGCTGCCGGCACGGCGCCAAGAACATGCTCACCGAGAACTACCTCTACCTCGCCGAGCGGGCCGGCGCCCGGGTGATGCCGCTCAGCCGGGTCACCCAGGTCACTCCGCTGGACGGCGGCGGGTACGAGGTCGAGATCGTGCGGACGGGGTCGTTCGGCCGCGACCGCGCCCGGCTGACCGCCGGGCAGGTGGTCTTCGCCGCCGGGACCTACGGCACCCAGAAGCTGCTGCACAAGCTGCGCTCGACCGGCCGGCTGCCCGGGCTGTCGGCCCGGCTCGGCGCGCTGACCCGGACCAACTCCGAGGCAATCCTCGGCGCCGGGCGGCGCAACGGGAGGCCCGGGCCCGACTACTCCGAGGGCGTGGCGATCACCTCGTCCTTCCACCCGACCCCCGACACCCACATCGAGCCGGTCCGCTACGGCCGCGGCTCCAACCTCATGGCCGGGTTGCAGACGCTGCTGGTCGACGGGGACCGGCCGGGGGAGCGGCACCGTCCGCGCTGGGCGAAGTTCGCCGGGCAGGTGGCGCGGCACCCGCGCGACCTGCTCCAGCTCCTCGACGTGCGGACCTGGTCGCAGCGCACCGTCATCGCGCTGGTCATGCAGAACCGGGACAACTCCATCACGCTGCGGCCGGAGAAGGGGCCGTTCGGCTGGGACGTGCGCGCCGAGCAGGGCCACGGTGAGCCCAACCCGACCTGGATCCCCGCGGGCCACGAGGCGACCAGGTTGCTCGCCGAGGAGACCGGCGGGATGCCCGGCGGCTCGTGGGGCGACCTGTTCGACATCCCGATGACCGCGCACTTCCTCGGCGGCTGCGTGATCGGCGACTCGGCCGGCAGCGGCGTCATCGACCCGTACCACCGGGTCTACGGGCACGCCGGGCTGCACATCGTGGACGGCTCGGCGATCTCGGCCAACCTGGGCGTCAACCCCTCGCTCACCATCACCGCGCAGGCCGAGCGGGCGATGTCGCTGTGGCCGAACAAGGGCGAGGACGACCCCCGTCCGGCGCTCGGCGAGCCGTACCGGCGGCTGGCCGCGGTCTCGCCGAACGACCCGGTCGTCCCGGCCGGCGCCCCGGCGGCGCTGCGCCTCCCGATCGTCCGCGTCACCTGACCGCCGGCGCGCGCCACCTGACCTCCGGTCCGTTCGCCGTCAGGTGCGGTAGGCGGTCCACGCCTCGTTCATACGGGTGGCCTGGCCGGCGGTGAATTCGGTCATGCAGCTGTCCCAGCCGTAGTCCATGTAGTTGTGGATCGGATCGGTGCCCCCGCCGGTGCAGGTGTCCTTGCCCTCTGGGCACCCGCTGGTGGGATCCCGTTCGGGCGGGGTGTCGGCGACGCGGTCGCCCTGCGCGCTACAGCCGTCCTGGAACGTGTGGTAGAGCCCGAGCCAGTGGCCGACCTCGTGCGTCCCGCTGTAGCCCAGGTTGAAGTGCTCGGCCGACCCGCCGGGCAGGCTGCCCTCGTGCACGATGACCCCGTCCAGCTTCGGCTGGGACCGGTACTTCCACGGGAACGTCGACCAGCCGAGCAGGTCCTTGCCCAGGTCGGCGCTGTAGAGGTTCAGCGTGGTCGCGTCGCCCTTGCGCAGCTTCGGCTTGAAGGCCGTCTCGTACCGCTGCGGGTCGGAGTACCAGGCGGCGTTGCTGGTGCGGTCCACCTCGCGCAGGGTGAAGGAGAATCCGGTCTCCGCGCCGCTGCCGGAGCCGCCGTAGGTGCTGTTCAGCACCGAGATCTGGCGGTCGATGGTGGCCTTGTCGACGTCGCCCTTCGCGCCGTCGTGCAGGACGTGGAAGTAGACCGGCACCGTGGCGGGCGCGTGGCGGCGCGCGGTTCCGGGGCCGGACGAGCGGTCGCCGGTTCCGGGCCGCCCCGGGCCGGGCCTGTGCAGCAGCCGGGCCATGTCGCGTTCGACCGCGGCGACCTCGGCCGAGGTCAGTTCGTTGGGTTCGTGCACGCCGTGCGCGCCCGGCCGGATGCGGGCCTCGGCGGCGGCCCCGGAACCCCGCCCGGGACCGTGTCCGGGCAGGCAGGGCGCCCCGGCCGGCGGGGCCGCGTGGGCGCCGCCGGCGGACCGTCCCGCGCCCGTGCCCGGATCGCCCGTGCCCGGATCGCCCGGGCGCAGGTCCGGATGGGTCGGGACCGCGGGCACGAAGGCGGCGATCAGGGTGGCTGCGGCGATCAGCTTCACGGCACTCCTCGGCGGGCGCTGGGGACAGAGTGAGGGGAGATACCTCTGAACACGGACGGTGACCAAGTGATATCAGAGTGGAACTCTTCCGCGAACGTCCCCGCCCCAAACCGGGCCGGGCCGCTGAGCGAATGTCGGTGCGGGCTGGTTGCATGATGGCCGGCGCAGGTCGCGGAGCCGTGAGGGCAGTGGGGCGGACATGGAAGATCAGCACATGGTGGACGAGGCGCGTTTCTGGGACTTCCTGGAGGCGGCCTGGGCGCCGCTGGGAGCGGAGGTCGACCGGGCGCGCAGTGCGCTCGCGACCAGGACGCCCGCACCCGGCGAGGACTTCGACGGCAAGCCGCCGTTCGCCGTGGTCGACGGCGCGCTGGACGGATTCCTGGACAACCTCACCGCCAACAGCCGGGGGCTCTCGGCGGAGGAACTGACCGCCTTCGACCGGGTTGTCGAGCGCAAGCTCCACGACATCGACCGGGAGGACGTCCACGCCGTGACCGACGGCTCCGACGACGGGTTCCTCTACGCGCGCGGCTTCATCGTCGCGCTGGGCCGCGACTTCTACGCGGCGGTGGTCCGCGACCCGCGGACGGCGGTGCTGGACGCCGACTGCGAGGGGATGTGCTACTTCTTCGCCCACCTGCACCGCAGGCGTTTCGGTGACTTCCCGGACACCGGGTCCGGCCTCTCGCGCGAGTCGTTCTCGAATCCGGCGGGCTGGCTCGCCCCCGCCTGACCCGGGCGCGGACGGCGCTCCGCACCGGTGGCGGGGGCGGGGCGGCATAGGCGCAGGCAGAGGGCCCGTAGACTGAAAACCTTCCGCCGAGTCCCGTCCTGCCCTGCGAAAGGCATTGTTGGTGGCCCTAGACCAGTCCTTTGACACCGTTCTCGTCGTCGACTTCGGCGCGCAGTACGCGCAGCTGATCGCGCGGCGGGTCCGCGAGTGCCATGTGTTCAGCGAGATCGTGCCGTCCACCATGCCGGCCGCCGAGATGCTCGCCAAGCGGCCGAAGGCGATCATCCTGTCCGGCGGACCGGCCTCGGTGTACGCGCCGGGCGCGCCGGTCGCGCCCGACGGGCTCTTCGACCTCGGGGTGCCCACCCTCGGGATCTGCTACGGCCATCAGGTGATGGCGCAGGCCCTCGGCGGCACCGTCGAGAACTCCGACATCGCCGAGTACGGCGGCGCCGCGATCAGCGTCGCCGACCCCGGGCTGCTCCTGGCCGGGCTGCCGGGCGAGCAGGCGGTGTGGATGTCGCACCGCGACTACGTCAGCGGCGCCCCCGACGGCTTCACCGTCACCGCGCGCACCGACGTCACGCCGGTGGCCGGCATGGAGGACCGCGAGCGCGGCTTCTACGGCGTGCAGTTCCATCCCGAGGTGCTGCACACCGAGCACGGCATGGAGATGCTGCGCCGGT
Organism: Actinomadura xylanilytica; assembly: GCF_030283145.1. Taxonomy (GTDB): domain Bacteria; phylum Actinomycetota; class Actinomycetes; order Streptosporangiales; family Streptosporangiaceae; genus Spirillospora; species Spirillospora xylanilytica. The sequence goes on along the minus strand of NZ_JASNWE010000004.1, from coordinate 1,114,028 downwards.
TCCTGTACGAGGGCGCGGGCTGCCGGCCGAGCTGGACGATGGTCAACATCGCCGAGGAGTCGATCGAGGCCGTCCGCGAGCGGGTCGGCGGCAGCCGCGCGATCTGCGCGCTGTCGGGCGGGGTCGACTCGGCGGTGGCCGCCGCGCTCGTCCAGCGCGCGATCGGCGACCAGCTCACCTGCGTGTTCGTCGACCACGGGCTGCTGCGCAAGGGCGAGCCCGAGCAGGTCGAGAAGGACTTCGTCGCCGCGACCGGGGTCAAGCTGCACGTGGTCGACGCCGCCGACCGGTTCCTCGCGGCGCTGGCCGGAGTGACCGACCCGGAGGAGAAGCGCAAGATCATCGGCCGCGAGTTCATCCGGGTCTTCGAGGACGCGGCGCGCGGCATCGTCGGCGAGGAGGGTGCCGAGCCGGTCGAGTACCTGGTCCAGGGCACCCTGTACCCGGACGTGGTCGAGTCCGGCGGCGGCACCGGCGCGGCCAACATCAAGTCGCACCACAACGTCGGCGGGCTCCCCGACGACCTCCAGTTCCTGCTGGTCGAGCCGCTGCGCGCGCTGTTCAAGGACGAGGTGCGGGCGCTCGGCGAGCAGCTCGGGCTGCCCGCCGAGCTGGTCTGGCGGCAGCCGTTCCCCGGGCCGGGGCTCGGCATCCGGATCATCGGCGCGGTCGATCGCGAGCGGCTGGCGATCCTGCGCGAGGCCGACGCCATCGCGCGCGAGGAGCTGACCCGCGCCGGGCTCGACCGCGACGTCTGGCAGTTCCCGGTGGTGCTGCTGGCCGACGTCCGCTCGGTCGGGGTCCAGGGAGACGGCCGCACCTACGGCCACCCGGTGGTGCTGCGCCCGGTGACCAGCGAGGACGCGATGACCGCCGACTGGGCGCGGCTGCCGTACGAGCTGCTTCAGCGGATCTCCACCCGGATCACCAACGAGGTCCGGGAGATCAACCGCGTCACCGTCGACATCACCAGCAAGCCGCCCGGCACGATCGAGTGGGAGTAGCCGCCTGACGCGGAAAGGCCCGGACGACTACGTCCGGGCCTTTCCCATGCGCGGGGTCAGACGGTGGCGGGGGCCAGGGCGGCCTCGGCCTCCAGGGTCGCCGCGGTCGCGTTCACGACCGCGGCCACGCGGATCGCCTCCTGGACGAGCTCGCGCGACAGCCCGGCGTCGCGGACGACCTTCTCGTGCGACTCCAGGCACCGGCCGCAGCCGTTGACGGCGGAGACCGCCAGGCACCACAGCTCGAAGTCGACCTTCTCCACGCCCGGCTTGCCGATGATCGACATCCGCAGCTTGGCGGGCAGGGTGCTGTAGGTCTCGTCCCCGATGAGGTGGGTGGCCCGGTAGTAGACGTTGTTCATCGCCATGATGGACGCGGCGGCCTTGGCCGCCTCGAACGCCTCGGCCGACAGGTTGTCGCCGGCCTCCTCGGCCAGCTCCCGGATGACCGTGGCGCTGCCGGTGGCCAGGGCGCAGGACAGCACCGTCCCCCAGAGCTGCTGGTCGGTCAGCTGCGAGGTGGAGGTCACCGAGCCCAGGTTGAGCTTGGTGTCCTTGGCGTAGCCGGGGAGTGCGTCCTTCAGGGTGTCAACGCTCATGATCATGCGTCCTCTCGTGCGGACGGCCGGCCGCGGCGAGCTGCCGCGGCCGGCCGTCGTGGGTTCGGGGGATCAGGCCCCGGCCATCAGCTTGGAGGCGTCGAGGGTGTCCTCGCCCTTGCTCCAGTTGCAGGGGCAGAGCTCGTCGCTCTGGAGCGCGTCGAGGACCCGCAGGACCTCCTTGACGTTCCGGCCGACCGAGCCCGCGGTCACCATGGAGAACTGGATCTCGTTGTTCGGGTCGACGATGAACGTCGCGCGCTGGGCCACGCCGTCCTCGGTGAGGATGCCGAGCGCCGAGGTGAGCTCGCGGTTGAGGTCCGACAGCATCGGGAACGGAAGCTCGCGCAGGTCGGGGTGGTCCTTGCGCCACGCGAAGTGCACGAACTCGTTGTCGACCGACGCGCCGAGCACCTGGGCGTCGCGGTCGGCGAAGTCCTCGTTCAGCCGGCCGAACTCGGCGATCTCGGTCGGACAGACGAAGGTGAAGTCCTTGGGCCAGAAGAAGACCACGCGCCACTTGCCCTCGTAGGACTTGTGGTTGATCGTCTCGAAGGCGCCGTCCGCGTCCAGCGAGACGCAGGCGGTCAGCTCGTACTCGGGGAACTGGTCACCGACAGTAAGCACGCATGCTCCTTTTGGTCTACGGGAAGGCCGGTCCGTGAAGGGATCGGCTGTGCTGAGCGAAGGCCGCCGGGGCGATGCCATCCGGCCGCCGATGTCACTCAGCGTGCATCATCGCGATTGAGAAGAGAAATCAATCCGACACATGAACTTGATAGGACACCCCTATCAGTCGGCAAAGCCCCTGGTCAGAGCACTTCAAGGGGGATGGTTTCGTCTCTGAGATGGCCAAGGTCACAGCCGTCCGCCGCTGTGTGAGCCTCTCCGTGAGCACGGAGTGTAGGACGAAACGGTCTGTAACCTACCAGAGGCCACAGACGCCCTCTGTCGCGGGGATGTTCGTGCATCACGGGGGACGGGTATCGTCGGAGGGGTTATCTATCTTTGCTCTGGCGATAGGGGGCGGCTATCAGTAGGCCGACGGTGGCTCAGTTGCGGGCGTTCCAGGCGCTCGCCGAGCATCTGCACTTCCGGGACGCCGCGGCGGCGCTGCGGATGAGCCAGCCCGCTCTGTCGGGGGCCGTGGCCGCGCTGGAGGAGGCGCTCGACACGCGGCTGGTCGAGCGGACCACGCGCCGGGTGCTGCTCACCCCGCTGGGGGAGCGGGTGGCGCGGCGGGCCGAGGTCGTGCTGGCCGAGCTGGACCGGCTGGTGGACGAGGTGCGCGCGGTCCGGGGGCCGCTGGTCGGGCCGCTGCGGGTCGGGGTGATCCCGACCGTGGCGCCGTACCTGCTGCCGGCCGTGCTGCCGAGGCTGGCCCGGGAGTTCCCCGATCTGGAGCTGTCGGTGCACGAGGAGCAGACCGAGCACATCGTCTCGGAGCTGCTCGCCGGACGTCTCGATGTGGTGCTGCTCGCCCTGCCGGCCCCGGTGACGGGGGTGACCGAGCTCCCGTTGTACGACGAGGACTTCGTCCTGGTCGCACCCGAGTCCTACGACCTCGGCGGGCCGGACGCCGTGCTCGCGCGCGAGGCGCTCAACGAACTCGACGTGATCCTCCTTAACGAGGGGCACTGCCTGCGCGACCAGGCGCTGGACGTCTGCCGGGAGGTCGGCGCGCGAGCGGCGGCGGCGACGTACGCGACCAGCCTGGCGACTCTTGTCCAACTTGTCTCCGGCGGGCTTGGCGTGACGCTCGTCCCAGAGACGGCCCTTCCCGTGGAGACTCGGCGGGCGCCGAACCTGAGGCTGCACCGGTTCGCCTCGCCGGCCCCGTTCCGCCGGATCGGTCTGGGGCATCGGTCGACGTCGCCGCGTGCGGAGGAGTTCGCGGCGCTGGCGGCCAGTATCAGCGCGGCCCTTGTGGACGCCGCGCCGGGGGTTCGCCCGTCCGTGGACGTGACGGCTTAGGGCGGCGCCTTTCAGACGGGGCGGTGGGCGCGGACGAACAGGGTGACGCCGGGGAGCGCCTTGACGGGTAGGTGGCGCTCGACGGCCGCCAGGGCGCGCAGGCCCGCGTTGACGGCCGTGCAGGGGCGGTCCAGGCCGTAGCCGGCGTGGCGGTGCCGCCGCCACCGGACCAGGGGGCGGAGCAGGACGTTGCGGCTCCAGATGCGATCGACCAGCAGGCCGGCGGCTTCGACGACCTCGGCCAGCGCCGACCGGCCGTAGCGGCGCACCCGCCCGAGCGACACGTCGTGCGCCGACCACAGGGCCATGTCGCTGGGGACGGTGATCAGCGCGGTCCCGCCGGGGCTGAGCACCCGCGCGATCTCGGCGGCGGCGGCGCGGTCGTCATCGGCGCGCTCCAGGGCGTTCAGCGCCGTGGCGAACCCGAAGTGGGCGGACGGCAGCGGCAGGTAGCAGACGTCGCCCTCGTAGACGTCCAGGCCGTGCCCGCGGGCCAGCCGGGCGGAGGCGGGCGAGCCCTCCACCGTGACGGTCTCCCAGCCGTGCGCGGCCAGGACGCGGGGGTCGCCGGCGGTGGCCGCGCCGATCGCGACGGCCCGGCCGGGCGGCCCGGTCCGGCGCACCTCGCGGGCGATGACGGCGCGGCGGTCGCGGCACCACCAGTCGGCGTCCTCGGCCTGGGCGTCCCGCGGGATCTCGATGGCGTCCACGGCACCAGCCGACGTGATCGGGGGCGTCCACCGCCAGCGTCAGCGCCGCGCGCCGTGCATCGTTGACCTGTTCTTGGCCATGTGATCGTCGCCCGCGGGTCCGGACGCACCGGCCGCCACCTGGGCACTCGCGGCGCCACGGCGGGGATCGGCGCATGCTGGACAACGCCACCGGCGCGCTGATGGGCTGGTGGACGGCACGGAACCGTCCCGAGGACGCGGCGCGGATCGCACCGGGGAGCGGGTCCGCGGCCGTGATCGGGGGGTCACAGTGGGGGCTATCGTCCGTCTCGTGCGCGCGCACGCCGTGCTGGCCGGCGCGCTCGCTGCGGCCGTGCTGCTGCGCCTCGTCGCCGTGCTGGGATATCCGTCCGCGCTGTGGTTCGGGGACTCGGTCGGGTACCTGCGCAGCGCGATCAACCTGGAGCCGTCCAGGACGCGTCCCAGTGGCTATTCGCTGCTGCTGTGGCTGCTCCGGCCGCTGCACGGCCTCGTCGCGGTCGTCACGGTGCAGCACCTCCTCGGCCTGGCGACCGGTGTGGTGCTGTACGCGCTGGCACGGCGGCATGTGCGGGCCGCGTGGCCGCGTCCGGAGTGGCTTCCGGGCGTCCTCGGTACCGCCGTGGCCGTCCCGGTGCTCTTCGACGCCTACCAGATCGAGCTGGAACACCTGCTGTTGTCGGACACGCTGTTCACCTTCCTGGTGGTGTCGCTAGTGGCCGTCCTGCTGTGGCGGCCTGACGTGACGGGGTGGACGGCCGTATGCGCGGGCCTGCTGCTCGGCATGGCCGCGGTGACCCGCACAGTGGGACTGCCTCTGCTGGCGCTGGTGCTCGGCTGGCTCGTCCTGCGCGGTCGCCGTGCGGCGCTCGTCCCCGCAGTGGCGCTCACGGCCGCCTGCCTGCTGCCGGTCGGGCTGTACATGAGCTGGTTCCATGCCGCGCACCGGCAGTACGCGATGACCACCGCCGGGAACGTGTTCCTGTACGGGCGGGCCGTAGGGTTCGCCGATTGCCGCATCATCAAGCCCCGTCCCGCCCTGGTGAGGATGTGCCCGCACACGCCTCCGGTGGGCATCTCCCCCGCGTACGCGTCCCTGTGGACGGACCGGTCGCCGTTCGCGAGCATGCCCGGAGGGAAGTCGGGCGGTAACGAGCTCGCGGGGGAGTTCGCCTACGCCGCGATCCGCGCCCAGCCCGCGGACTACGCGTGGATCGTCCTGCGTGACACCGCTCGCGCGTTCACCTGGGAACGCACCGTGTACCCGTCGCCGTGGACATTCCGGAAGTACGAGTTCCCGAGCCGGGCGAAGCCGCTCGCCGACCGGCAGAAGAAGGTGGCGCGCGCGTACTCGGGGTTCACCGGACCGCAGCCGGTGGTGGAGCCCATGGCGGGTTGGATGCGCGGCTACCAACATCGTATGCGTCTGCCGGGCTCGATCCTCGGGCTGCTCCTGCTGGCGGGCGCCAGCGGGATGCTGTTCGTCCGCGGAACCTGGCGGCAGGCGCTGCTGCCCTGGCTGACGTCGCTGGCGCTACTGGTCGTGCCCGCCGCGACGGCGGACTTCGACTACCGCTACGTCGTGCCCGCGTTCCCGCTGGGGGCGCTCGCCGCCCTGCTGGCGTTCGTCCGGGGGCGCCGGCCCGCCGGCCGGGCCGGAAAGCGGACCCGCCGGACGGCGCCCCGGACCTCGGCCAGGACGGGCTGAGCGTTTCCTCAGCCCCGGTCGCGGCGGCGCCGGATCAGGAAGCGGACGGCCAGCAGGAACACGACCACCGCGCCGATCGCCGGCACGGCCCGCTTGGCGACCGACGGACCGGCGACCTCGAGCAGGTCGATCGGGTCATCGGCGCCGCCCGCGCGGGGCGCTTGGGCCTGCGGTCGCGGCAGCGGCTCGGACGTCGACTCCGCCGCGCTTGCGGTGCGCTGCTGCGGGATGGACGGGATAGGCCGCGCGGGCGCCACCGGAGAATTCGGTGCGGCTGGTGCGGCCGGGGCCGCCGGCGAGGCGGGCGGGGCGGGCGGGGCGGGAGGCGCGGGCGGAGTGGGTGCGGTCGGCTCAACGGCCTCGACGGCCTTCGCCGGTTCCGTGGCGGCGGGCTGAGTGGCGGGCTTCGCGGCGGGCTCTGCGGGAGGTTCCACAGGAGGCCCCGCGGGGGTCTCCAGCTCCGCGGCGAGGGCCTTGGCGAAGCGCGTGATCAGCTTGCCGCCGACCTCGGAGAGGATGTTGCGGCCGAACTGCGCCGGGCGGCCCGTCACGTTCAGCTTGGTGTGCACGGTGACGCGCGTGCTCCCGCCCTCGTCATGCAGCCGGGCCTGGACGGTCGCCGAGGCCGTGCCGGTGCCGCGCGCCTCCTTGGCCGCGGCCTCGAGGGTGACCGTGCGGGACGGCTCGTCGGCCGCGACGACGCGCGCGGTCCCGCGGTAGGTGATGGTCATCGCGCCGACCTTGATCTTCAGCCGGCCCGTGTACTCCTCGCCGTCGACCGAGTCGAGCGTCGCACCGGGCATGCAGAGCGCGACCCGCTCCACGTCGAGCAGCACCGACCAGGCCTGATCCACCGGCACGGGGACGGTGAATTCGTGGTCGAGCTCCATGTTCGTGGTCCTTCTCATCCGGGGGGCTTGCTCACGCGACCTTACGGCGGTCACCCGCCCCACCGCCAGACGGCCCCGCCGGACGCCCCCGCGGCGGGACCCGGGGCGGGCGGACCCGGCGGCGGGGGCGCGGACCGGTCAGACCGCGGCGGCGGCGGTCAGCGCGCGGGCGGTGAGAACGGTGGCCAGATGCGCCCGGTACTCCGCCGAACCGTGCAGGTCGGTGGGCGGCGAGGTGCCCTCGGCGGCCCGCTCCCCGGCGGCGCGCAGCGAGCTGGAGGAGACCGTCCGGCCCTCGATGAACCGTTCGACCGCGGTGGCCCGCACCGGGACCGGGCCCATGTTGGTGAGGGCCACCCGGGCGTCCTCGACGGCGCCGCGCTCCCGCCGCACCGCGCAGGCGACGCCGACGATCGCCCACGCCTGCGCCGTCCGGTGGAACTTCTCGTAGTGCACGCCCCAGCCGGGCCCGAGCTTGGGGACGCGCACGCCGGTCAGCAGCTCGTCCGGGTCCAGCGCCGAGGTCATCCAGTCGACGAAGAAGTCCGCCGCCGGGATCTCCCGCTCGCCCCGGGGGGAGCGGGCGAGGAGCACCGCGTCCAGCGCCAGTGCCACGGCGGGCAGGTCACCGGCCGGATCGGCGTGCGCGAGCGCGCCGCCGAACGTGCCGCGGTGCCGGATCGCCGGGTCGGCCACGGTCGCCGTCGCCGCCGCGATCAGCGGCGCGTGCGCGCGGACCAGCGGGTCGCGGACCACCTGGTGGTGGGTGGCCATCGCGCCGATCAGCAGCGCGCCGCCCTCGTCGCGGATCTCGCGCAGCGCCTCGATCCGGCCGACGTCGATCAGCGCGTCCGGGTAGGCCAGCCGCAGCCGGAGCAGCGGCATCAGGCTCTGCCCGCCGGCCAGGATCTTGGCGTCCTCGCCCGCCTGCGCCAGCGCCGACACGGCCTCGCCGGCCGAGGCGGCGCGCACGTACTCGAACTTCGCGGGGATCATCGCGCACCTCCGGTGGAGCCGGGACCGTCCGGTCCGGTGCCGTCGCGCACCGCGCGCCACACCCGCTCGGGCGTGCACGGCATCGGCACGTCCTTGACGCCGAACGGGCGCAGCGCGTCCACGATCGCGTTGACCACCGCCGGGGTGGACGCGATCGTGCCCGCCTCGCCGACGCCCTTCACGCCGAGCGCGTTGGACGTCGCCGGGGTCTCGGTGCGGTCGGTGGTGAACTCGGGCAGGTCGGCCGCCGACGGCACCAGGTAGTCGGCCATCGTGGTCGTGGTCAGGTTGCCCTCGGCGTCGTACACCGCCTCCTCGTAGAGGGCCTGCGCGATGCCCTGCGCGAGCCCGCCGTGCACCTGCCCCTCGACGATCATCGGGTTGACCACCTTGCCGACGTCGTCCACCGCGACGTAGGAGCGCAGCCGCACCATCCCGGTCTCGGTGTCCACCTCGGCGGCGCACAGGTGGGTGCCGTGCGGGAAGGAAAAGTTGTCGGGGTCGAACGTGGCGTCGGAGTCGAGCGTGGGCTCGATGCCGTCGGGCAGGTCGTGCGCGGTGAAGGTGGCCTGCGCGACCTCCTGGATGGTGGTGCCCTCGTCCCGGACGCCGCGGACGCTGAACCGGCCGCCCGCGAACTCCAGGTCCTGCTCGGCGGCCTCCAGCAGGTGCGCGGCGATGGTCCGGGCCTTGTCGACGACCTTGTCGCAGGCGGAGTAGAGCGCCATCCCGCCCACGGCCAGCGACCGCGAACCATAAGTGTCCATGCCCTTGTGCGCCACGGCGGTGTCACCGTGCAGCACCTTGACGTCGTCGAACGGCACCCCGAGCCGGTCGGCGGCGATCTGCGCCCACGCCGTCTCGTGGCCCTGCCCGTGCGCCGACGCGCCCGTGACCACCTCGACCTTGCCGGACGGCAGCATCCGCACCGACGCGTACTCCCAGCCGCCCGCGCCGTACGCCAGCGAGCCGAGCACCCGCGACGGCGCCAGCCCGCACATCTCCGTGAACGTCGACACGCCGAGGCCGAGCTGCACCGGGTCCCGGCGCCCGCGCCGCTCGGCCTGCTCGGCGCGCAGCGCGTCGTACCCGAACAGCTCCAGCGCCTTGTCGGTGGCGGCCTCGTAGTCGCCCGAGTCGTAGGTGAGGCCGGAGACGGTCTCGTAGGGGAACTCGTCCCGTGTGATCCAGTTGCGCCGCCGCACCTCGATCGGGTCCAGGCCCAGCTCGGCGGCCAGTTCGTCCATCAGCCGCTCGATGCCGAACGTCGCCTCCGGGCGGCCCGCGCCGCGGTAGGCGTCGGTCGGGGTCTTGGTGGTGAACACCCCCGAGCAGGTGAACGAGTAGGCGTCCATCTTGTAGATGCCGTTGAACATGAACGCGCCGAGCAGCGGGACGCCCGGGGTGACCAGCATCAGGTACGCGCCCATGTCGGCGAGCAGGTCCACCTTCAGCCCGCGGATCCGGCCGTCCCGATCGGCGCCGAGGGTGAGCCGCTGGATCTGGTCGCGCCCGTGGTGGACGGTCATGTTGCCCTCGCTGCGCGACTCGGTCCACTTGACCGGGTGGCCGAGCCGCCGCGCGAGCAGCAGCGCGAGCACCTCCTCCCCGTACACCTGGAGCTTGGAGCCGAACCCGCCGCCCACGTCGGGCGCGACCACCCGGATGCGGTGCTCGGGGATCTCGGTGACGGTGGCGAGCATCAGCCGCAGGATGTGCGGGATCTGCGTGGCCGAGTACAGGGTGAAATCGTCGCCCTCGGGCACGCACAGCACCGCGCGCGGCTCCATCGCGGTCGGGATCAGCCGCTGCTGGACGTAGCGGCGTTCGAGGACGACCGGCGCGTCCCGGATCGCCGCGTCCAGGTCGCCGTTCTTGTACACCCACGTGTACGACCTGTTCGTCCCCAGGCCGGCGTGCACGAGGTCGGCGCCCTCGGCCAGTGCCTCCTCCATGTCGACCACCGCGGGCAGCGCCGTGTAGTCGACGTCGACGTCCTCCAGCGCGTCCACCGCCGCGTACCGGTCGCGGGCGACCACGCAGGCGACCGGCTCGCCCACGTACCGGACCTCGGTGACCGCCATCGGCGGATGGTCGGGGTGCTTCATGTCCTCGGTGACCGGCCACGCGCAGGGCAGCCCGCCCTGCTCGGCGGCCAGGTCGGCGCCGGTGAACACCGCGACCACGCCGGGCCGGTCGCGCGCCCGCCCGGCGTCGACCCGCGCGATCGCCGCGTGCGCGTACGGGCTGCGCAGGTACGCCACGTGCAGCGTCCCGGCGGGCTGGAGGTTGTCGGTCCACCGGGTGCGTCCGGTGACCAGGCGGGCGTCCTCGGAACGCCGGCGCGGCGAGCCGATCTCCGGCGCGGGCCCCTCGGTGGCGGGCGCGCTCACGACGCCGCTCCCCGCTCCCGCCCCTGCACGGCGTCCTGCGCTTGCGCGGCGCCCTGCCTCATGTCGGCGGACGCGCGCCGCACCGCGCGGACGATGTTCTGGTAGCCGGTGCACCGGCACAGGTTGCCCTCGAGCCCCTGGCGGATCTCGTCGGCGGACGGGTCGGCGTTCTCGCGGAGCAGGTCGATCGCGGCCATGATCATGCCGGGCGTGCAGTAGCCGCACTGGAGCGCGTGCTCCTCGTGGAAGGCCCGCTGCATCGGGTGCTCGCGGCCGGTGCCGGGGACCCCGAGGCCCTCGATGGTGGTGACGTCCCGGCCGTCGGCCTGGACGGCGAGGACGGCGCAGCTCTTGGCGCTCAACCCGTCGAGCAGGACGGTGCACGCCCCGCAGTTGCTGGTGTCGCAGCCGATCGGCGTGCCGACCTTCCCCAGCCGGTCGCGAAGGTAGTGGACGAGCAGGAGACGGGGTTCGACGTCGTCCTCGTACGCCGTTCCGTCGATCTCGACCCGGATGGGTGGCATGCGTTTCTCCCAGGGGCGTCTCGAAGTGGGCTGGACGGGGAGACGTCCCTGGGGAGGGGCACGTTGGTCTGGCCACGTCATCGGGGCGCACCTCCGGGGAAGGCGACCTCATGAACGTATGATGCGGGTGAATGGGGTACTAGCCCCCGGCGTGGCCTATTTGTATTAGTTCACTCGGAGGAGGACGGGCCACGTCTGCGGCCCGACGACGCCGTCGTCCTTGACGCCGCCCCATTTCTGCACGGCCTTGACCGCCTTCAGGGTGACGTCGTCGAAGGTCCCGCTGACGGTCACCTCGGAGTGGCTGCGGGCGATCAGGAGTCCCTGCATGCTCTCCACGTGTTCCCCCGTGGCGCCCTTGGCGAGTTCGGGCAGCTTCTTCATCATGGCCTCCATCCAGTCGCTCCCGCCGTAGGCGGGCCTGCCGAAACCGGCGATCACGGCCGACGCGCGGACGCGCCGCTTGCAGGCGTTCGAGGTGTTGGCCTCGATGGTCTGCACCCGCCCGCCGCCGAGCACCTTCTCGATGACGCCGACGTGGTCGATCGCGCCGACCTTGTTGGTCTCGCCCCAGTCGAAGAAGACGATGTCGCCGGGCTTGGCGGCGTTGACGTTCTTGGTCGTCCCGGTGTACCAGCGGTCGATCTTCTGGAAGTCCTGCGCGTGCCACACCGTGTAGGCGCGGTCGCCGCCCGGCAGCGCCGCGGCGGCGTTGTCGCTGTGCCGGGCCCAGTACGTGATGGCCATGTCGCACCAGTTGGCCTTGAGGAACTCGTCCCCGTGCCGGGAGGCGTACTCCCTGGTGATGACGTTCGGCCGGCCCGACAGTCCCAGCGACTTGCGGGCCCGGGCGATCATTCCCGCGGCGGAGCCCATCTCAGGCCCCCTCTCCGCGGTAGATCCCGTCGGGGTCGGCGGGCCCGTACAGCTCGTTCAGGATCTGTTCCTCATCGGACTCGGTGGCCCGGTGGACGTCGGAGTTGGCGTCGACCAGGGGCATGTTCATCAGTTCTTCGATGTCGGCGGGGGTCACTGCTCCTCCAGGGGCGGTCGCCTTCCGCGCCCGCGGCGCGGGCACGTCAGCGAGATTACGACTCTGCCGCTTGTCTTTCCGGATTTCCGGCCGAATCACATCTGAGGCATGTCAGTTTTGGGTGACGGGCCCCGTTGTGTCCTTTCGGATAGGGGAATGGGTGACTTCCTGGCCAGGTGAATGCAGTAAATTGCCCACATTTGTCGGATGCATGGCAATTGTCGACCATCGCTCCGTCCGGCCCCTACACCGGCCAGTACGTCTCACCCTGAGCGCGGGCGGGGTGTGCGGTCAGCGACCAGCAGGCAGGAGGCCCGCCGCCTCGATCACCGCCGCGGCGACCTCGGCGATGGGACGGCCGCCGGCCTCGACCGTGAAGTCGGCGATCCCGGCCTCGACCAGGACGCGGTCCAGCTCGCCCGACCTGTCCAGGTGCCAGCGCAGCTCTGCGGGCTCGTCCTCGTGACGCCGGACGAGGCGCCGCCGGACCTCCGGCAGCCCGACCTGGAGCCGGCACACCGACAGCGGCGCCCCGACCGCCGCACCGCAGCGCTCGCGCTCGTCCCCGGACTCGACCACTCCCGCGAGGATCAGCCGCGTCGCGCCGGCGTCCAGGTAGTTGCCCGCGACACTGCGCAGGTTCCGCAGCAGCAGGGCGAAGTTGAACCGGTCGCCCGGCGGCGCGGGCCGGCTCTTCGCCAGCCAGTCCAGGTCGATGACGGCGCTGGGGACCTCGGCGTCGCCGAGCAGCCCGCCCACGGCCTCGGCCACCGAGGTCTTGCCCGCTCCGACGGTGCCGGTGATCAGGAGGGCGCGGGGGGCCGGATCGCCAGGACGCATGCCCGCACCTTATGACCCGTCGTGACCCGGCCCGGAGCGGCCCGTCCGTGAACGGGGCGTTCCGGGGCGGGCCGTCCGCGGGGTCAGCGGGCGGGGGTGAGGGCCGTGGAGTGGAGCACGGCGCCGTCGATGTCGCGGAGGTGGACGGTGAGGGTCTTGCTGTGGGCGTCGATCTCCACCTGGCCGAAGAACTGGAAGCCCTCGGCCGGTGAGGTGTTGGCGTGCGGGGGCGCCTGCTGGAACTTGAGCTGGGGACCGAAGGTGGCGTCGAGGGCGTTGGGACCGAAGGCGCCGGCGTTCAGGGGACCCGATACGAATTCCCAGAAGGGGTCGAAGTTTTTGAACGCCGCCTTGGACGGGTCGTAGTAGTGCGCGGCGGTGTAGTGGACGTCGGCGGTCAGCCACACCATGTTCCGGACGCGGTGGCGCTTGGCGTACGAGAGGAGGTCGGCGATCTCGCGCTCGCGGCCGAGCGGGGCCTTGCCGTCGCCCTGCGCGGCGGCCTCCTGGGCGGTGCCGTCGGGGACGACCAGGCCGATCGGGAGGTCGGCGGCGATGACCTTCCAGGTGGCCTTGGAGCGGCTCAGTTCGCGCTTGAGCCAGGACGCCTGCTCGGCGCCGAGCAGGCCGTCGCGCTGGGTGGGGGAGTCGTCCGGTCCGTTCGCGTCCTTGTAGGTGCGCATGTCGAGCATGAAGACGTCCAGCAGCGGGCCGTAGGACACCTTGCGGTAGAGGCGGCCGTTCCTGGCGGGACGGATCGCGGTGGGGGTGTACTCCAGCATCGCGCGGCGGGCGCGGGCTGCCAGGACGTCCACGCGCTTCTCGGTGTACTCGGGGAGGTCGAGGATCTCGCCGGGGTACCAGTTGTTGAGGACCTCGTGGTCGTCCCACTGATAGAGCATCGGGACGCGGGCGTTGAACGCCTTGAGATTGGCGTCCAGGAGGTTGTACCGGAACTGGCCCCGGTAGTCGGCGAGCGTCTGCGCGACCTTCGCCTTCTCGGCGGTGAGGACGTTGCGCCAGGTGCGGCCGTCGGGGAGCTTCACCGATTCGGCGAGCGGGCCGTCGGAGTAGACCAGGTCGCCGCTGCACAGGAAGAAGTCCGGGTCGACCGCGCCCATCGCGTTGAAGATCCGGTATCCGCCGAGGGCCGGGTCGATGCCCCAGCCCTGGCCGGCGAGGTCGCCGGACCACACGAACGAGACGTCCCGCTTGGCGCCGGGCGCGGTGCGGAGCCTGCCGGTGACCGGTTCGGAGAGGAGGGAGTGCCGGTCGAGGTCGGCGAGGCGGACGCGGTAGTGCAGGTCCTCGCCGGTGGGGAGGCCGTGCAGGAACGCCTTGCCGGTCAGGTCGGTCTCGGGCGTGAGCACGGGGCCGCGCACACTCCGGACGTTCCTGAAGTCGGGACGGCGGCTCACCTCGACGAGCATCCGTGCGGGACGGTCGGAGCGCGCCCACACGACCGCCTCGCGGCCGGTCACCTCACCGCTCTGCACACCGTGGGTGAGGCGCGGCCGGCCCCTGCGGACGAGACCGGGCGCGGCGGACGCGGTGCCGCCGCCGAGCAGGCCGAGCGCGGCACCGCCGCCCGCTATGGCGCCACTGCGCAGAAGGGTCCGTCTATCCAGCACCATGGCCGACTCCGTTCACTCAAGACTCAAGCGTGATCCTGGGGCAGGCTCTCGCGGCGCGGCGGACACGGCCGGGATCCGGGGTGGCCGGGGCGTGAACACTCGCGGTCGCCCTCCGCCGCCCCGACTTGACAACTCTCCGTAGTTGAGTGTCTGCTAGGGGGCATGCCAGCGCGCCTCTGCATCGAAAGCCTTGTGGCCCTTCGCCGCGTGGCCTGCGCGCTGTGTCCTTCGTGTTGTCGTAGCTGACCGCATTCCCCGCCCGGGTGACCGCTCCCCGGCCCCTCCCAGCTCTCCTCGGCGCCGACGGTGCCGGTCACGAAGGATCAGCCTGTGAACCTCGACATGGTTCCCGACCTCACGATGCGCGGGCAGGACGACCCGCACGGACGCGTGCTGCGGCGGCGTCCGCCGACCGTGGGGCAGCTCGCCGCCCGCGTGCACGCGCTGGCCGCCCGTCCGGGCGACTGGTGGCACCGGGTGACGTTCGACGCCGCCGCACCGGTCCGCGTCCCGCTCGGCGGGGCCGACGGGACCGGGCTCTGGCTCACCGTCTGGCCGCCCGGCCACCGCACCGGCCTGCACGGCCACGCGGGCGCCGTGGTCAGCGCGGTGATCGTCGGCGAGCTGGCCGAGGTCACCCTCGCCTCCGACGGCGTCGCCGGACGGGCCCTGCGCGCCAACCGGGTCCGGGTGCACGGCGGCGGCCACACCCACGAGCTCACCAACCCGGGCCCCTCGTACGCGATCACCCTGCACGCCGGGCCGTCGGACGACACCGCATAGTGGAGATCAGGCCGGCGTGCGCCGCCGTGCTCACGGCGATGCCGTGAACCGCGGAGGCACCCCCGCTCGGGAGCGGGGGTGCCTCCGCCGGCCGTCGGGCCGGGCGTTCGCGGGCCGTGCGGCCGTCGGGTCAGGCGGTCGCGGGCTCGGCGGGCTGCCGGGTCCGGGAGGTCTCGCGCGACTCATCGGCCTCCGCGGAGGTGAGCTCGACGGGCGTGCTGGTGAAGATGTCCTCGTCGAGCAGCCCCTCGGACCGGGCGACCAGCACCGGGACGGTGAGCTGACCGGCCACGTTCAGCGCGGTGCGGGCCATGTCGATGACCTTGTCGATCGCGATCAGGTAGCCGACCGCCTGGAGCGGCAGACCCACGGTGGTCAGGGTCAGGGTCAGCGCGACCAGGGCCGGGCCGGGGGTGCCGCCGGTGCCGAGCTGGCCGATCACCGCGGCCAGCGCGATCAGCGCGTAGTCGGCCAGGCCGAGGCTGATCCCGGTGTACTGCGCGACGAAGATCGCGGCGACCGCCGGGTAGATCGCGCCGCAGCCGTCGAACTTGATCGTGGCGCCGAGCGGCTGGGCGAAGCTGGCGTACTCGGGCTGGACGCCGTTGCGCTCGATCTGCACCCGCTGCGCGATCGGCAGGGTGGCCAGGGAGGACGAGGAGACGAAGCCGAACTGGATCGCCGGCCAGGAGTTGCGGAAGAACTTCAGCGGGGAGACCCGGCCGAACACGCGCAGCAGCACCGGGTAGCCGATCAGCAGCATCACCGCGACGGCCAGGTAGATCGCGCCGGTGAACTTGGCCAGCGGCGACAGCGAGCTCGGGCCGTAGGTGGCCACCACCGAGCCGATCAGGAAGAACGAGCCGATCGGGGTGAGCCGCACCACCCACCACACGGCCTTCTGCATGACCAGGTAGAGGTCGTCGATCAGGCCGGTCAGCCGCTCGCCGCGCTCGCCGATCGCGACCAGCGCCGCGCCGAACAGCACCGCGAAGGTGACGACGCCGAGCACGTTGCCGTCCGCCATCGCCTTGACGATGTTGGACGGGAACAGGTTGTGCAGCACCTGGGTCCAGGTCACCGGCTCGGTCTCGGCGGACTCGCTGGCGAGCTTGCCGAGGCCCTCGCCGGGCTTGACGATCAGCCCGACGGCCAGCCCGATCGCGGTGGCGATCGCCGAGGTGGCCACGAACCAGCCGAGGGTCTTGCCGGTCAGCCGGGCGACGCTGCCGACGTTGCGGAGCCGCCCGACGCTCACCACGATCGCGGCGAACACCAGCGGGACGACCACGACCTTCAGCAGGCTGATGTAGACGTCGCCGAACGGGTCGAGCCAGTTCCCGGCGATCTTCTCGCCGTCGCCGAGGTTGTTGATCAGTGCGCCGGCGGCCACGCCGAGCACGAGGGACAGCACGATCTGCTGCCAGAACTGCCATTTCCAGACGCGCAGGTTCACGGAGCGTTCTCCAGGAGGATCACGGCAGCCTGCCGGGTCCGGGCGCACGGGCACTCGGCGCGCGGTCCGGGCGTGCCGCGGGGCGGGCACGCGGGACCGTGGACGGGCGGGTGCCTTGGCGCGAGCGTTTCGGTGCGAGGGCGCCGGGGCGTGCGCGGATCCGGGGCGGGCTGCGGAGGGAGGGGAGTGGGAGAAGAAGGCGGGGGGACTGGTCAGGCGCGACAGGTGACGCTGGCGAGGCGGCACAGGTCGATGTGCAGCCGGGCCACGAGCAGAACGCTCTTCTCGGAGAACCTCACGGAGGTAGTCAACCTGATGTCCGGAATGCGTGTTCCCATCGGGGGATGTGACTTAGGTCACAATCACTGCCGGGGGTCGCGGCGCGCGGCGCGGGTGAGGATCCGCACGATGCCCACCAGGCCGAGCCCGATCAGCACCGCGGGCACCAGCACCCGGAGCCCGACGACGAGCTCGCCGGACAGGCCGCTCGCCAGGAGGACGCCCGCCACGGCGAGGAAGAACAGCCCGGCGATCGGGCCGCCCGGGTCGAAGCGCCGTCCGGACGGGGCGCCGTCCTCCCGGTCGTGGCCTGGTCGCTCAGTCACGGGTCACCCGCACATCCCCGAGCCGCGCCCGGATGCGCAGCACGATCTCAGGAGGGTTCGAGACGGTCCCGCCCTCGGGTTCCAGCACGTTCGTCGATCTGGCGTTGGGGCCGCTGATGGTGCGCGGCCCCACCGACAGGTCGCCGAGGCCGGTCTGCGCGTCCAGCGTCACCCGGGCCGTCGCCGGCAGCGACACCACCATGCTGCCCGCGATTAGTTTGGCGTTGATGGTGACCCGCTTGCCCCGGGGCACGGGCAGCGCGGTGAGGTCGAGCCAGACCGAGCCGATCCCGTGCTTGTACTCCTGGTAGGTGCGGTCGGCATCGGTCGGTCGCCAGTCCATGTCGCCATACCCCAGATCGCGAGGGACCGCCGTCGCCGCCGCGGTCGTCAGGAGGGTGAGGGTGAGCAGGGTCGTCACGGTGGCCAGCCCGCGGACCCGGAACCAGCCGCCGAGCAGCAGGCCGAGGCCGCCGACCGCGAGCGCCGGTGCCCCGACGACCAGCACCGCGTCCAGGACCGGCCGGCCGTGCGCGACCGGCAGCATCGCGGCCCCCGCCACGATCGCCGCGAGCACCGTCACCGACGTCAGCGGCGACTTGGCGCGCGGCGTCCTGCCGCGGCCGTGCGCGGGTGGTGCGGACATCGGCGGGACGGGCCACCTGCCCGGCGCGGACGCGTCGCCCGTCCCCCCGGGCGCAGGGGAGGAGCGGGAGCCGAGGTCGGCGAGGTCGATCATGCCTTCGGGCAGCCCGCCCCTTGCTCCGGACGGGGCGTTCTTCTCCAGGCGCACCCCGGTGCCCGCGAACGCGCGGTCGTCTTCCAGGGAGGTGGGCGCGGGCGGATGGCCGTGCAGCCGCTCGGGCATCGAGCGGACCGCGCCGACCAGGTCCACGCCGCGGGCGTGCGCGACCACCAGCATCAGCCCGAACACCGTCATCACCGCGATCGCGTCGGTGGAGAGCCCGCCGAACAGGCTCCCGGCGACGCCCAGGCACACCAGCGCCGCCATGATCGACAGCACCGCGGACGCGTCGAACCAGCGCTTCAGCAGCCGCTCCGCGAACGCGGCCTCGCCCGGCCGGCCCGGCATGAGCAGCGCCGCCGCGAGGTACAGCAGGACGCCCTGCCCGTGCGCGAGGACGAGGATCGCGAACCCCACCCGGAACACCACCGGGTCGATCCCGGTGAACCGGCCGAATCCGGTGCACACCCCGGCCAGCACCCGGCGTTCGGGGTCGCGGGCGAGCCGCCGGTAGTCGTCCCCCGGCGGCGCCGTCGCGGCGGTCGCGCCCTGCTCCTCGGTCATGGCCACCATCGTGGCCGGTCGCGCGGGTCCCCGCCATCCGGGACTCCCCTGAGCCGACCCTGAGGCGGGCGGGCGCCGGGATCGGGGTACCGCCCTGATGCGCCCGGGCCCCTCACGTGTGACGATCGGTGACGTGGGGGAATGCGAGGGACCTTGGACACGGCGATGGTGAACGGGCAGGCGCCGCCCGCCGCGCGGCTGCAACGCGTCGCGGACGGGCGGCTGGTGGCCGGAGTGTGCCGCGGCATGGCCGCCAACCTCGGTGTCCAGGTGCTGGTCGTCCGGGCCGCGTTCGTGCTGCTGACGGCGGCGAGCGGGCTCGGCTTCGTCGTGTACGCGGCGCTGTGGGTGCTGGTGCCCCGCCAGGACGTCCCGGCGGTCACCGGCACGGACACGGGCACGGGCACGGCCGTGGCGGCCGGCCGCCGCAGGGGCCGCGACTGGGGGCAGCTCCTGGCGTACACGGCGGTGACCTGCGGGCTGGTCTCGCTGCCCGCCGGGAACAGGGTCGCGCAGTTCGCGCTGTGGCCGTTCGTCGTGTGCGGCATCGGCGCCGCGATCCTCTGGCAGCAGGCCGACCGCGACCAGCGGCAGCGCTGGATGCTGCCGCTCCGGCAGATGTGGCTGCGCAGCCTGCTCGGCCTGCTGCTGGTGATCGGCGGCATCGGCGGGTTCGTGGTGCAGAACGTGGACGTCGGGCAGGCCCGGTCCGTCGTGATCGCGACCCTGATCATCCTCACCGGCGTCGCGGTGATCGCCACCCCGTGGGTGGTGCGGCTCTGGCAGGACCTCGACACCGAGCGGCACGAGCGGATCCGCTCGCAGGAGCGCGCCGAGCTGGCCGCGCACATCCACGACTCGGTGCTGCACACGCTGACCCTCATCCAGCGCAACGCCGGCGACCCCCGCGAGGTGCAGCGGCTCGCCCGCTCCCAGGAGCGGACCCTGCGCACCTGGCTCTACCAGCCGCGCGCCGACCCGGACCAGACCTTCGCGCCGGCGATCAAGGCGATCGCCGGGGAGGTGGAGGACGACCACGGGGTGCCGATCGAGGTGGTCTGCGTGGGCGACACCGCGCTGGACGACCGGCTCGGCGCCGCGCTCCAGGCCGCCCGGGAGGCGATGGTCAACGCCGCCAAGTACGCCGAGGCGCCGTCGGTCTCGGTCTACGCCGAGGTGTCGGGCGACGAGATCGCCATCTTCGTCCGCGACCGGGGGAAGGGATTCGACCTCGACCGGGTCCCGGCGGACAGGATGGGGGTCCGGGGGTCCATCATCGGACGTATGGAGCGCAACGGAGGCAAGGCGAGCGTCCGTACCGGACCGGGCGAGGGCACCGAGGTGCGTCTGGAGATCAGCAAGTCGTGAGCGAGCCGATGAAGCGGGTCGTCCTGGTCGACGACCACCAGATGTTCCGCACCGGGGTCAAGGCCGAGCTGGGGCTGAACGTGGAGATCGTCGGCGAGGCCGGCGACGTCGACGAGGCGATCGCGGTGATCAAGGCGACGCTGCCCGACGTGGTGCTGCTGGACGTGCACCTGCCCGGCGGCGGGGGCATCGAGGTGCTGCGCCGGCTGACCGGCACCGTCCCGTCCCGGTTCCTGGCGCTGTCGGTGTCGGACGCCGCCGAGGACGTCATCGGGGTGGTCCGCGGCGGTGCGCGCGGCTACGTCACCAAGACCATCTCCGGCCCCGAGCTGACCGACGCGATCGCCCGGGTCGCCGACGGCGACGCGGTCTTCTCGCCGCGCCTGGCGGGCTTCGTGCTGGACGCGTTCGCCGCCGCCGACGCGCCCGCCGCCGACCCCGAGCTCGACCAGATCACCCAGCGCGAGCGCGACGTGCTGCGGCTGATCGCCCGCGGCTACGCCTACAAGGAGATCGCCAAGGAGCTGTTCATCTCGGTCAAGACGGTCGAGACGCACGTGTCGAGCGTGCTGCGCAAGCTCCAGCTCTCCAACCGCCACGAGCTGTCCCGCTGGGCCGCCGCCCGCCGCCTGGTCTGACGGCGCGTCCGGACGGGCCGCGGCCTCGGCGTGCCGTCGTCCACCTCCCCGGGAGGCTGCGATCATGGCCGGATGGTTACCCCGGTCTACCTGATCACCGGCGTGCAGGCGGCGGGCAAGTCCACCGTCGCGCAGGCGCTGGCCGAGCGGCTGCCGAGATCGGCGCACGTGCGCGGCGACGCGTTCCGCCGGTTCGTGGTGGGAGGCCGCGCCGAGATGGGCCCGGACCCGTCGCCCGAGGCGCTGGAGCAGCTCCGGCTGCGCCACCGCCTGGCCGCGGCCACCGCCGACGCGTACGCCGAGGCCGGGTTCACCGCCGTCCTCCAGGACGTCGTGCTGGGGGAGATGCTGCCCTGGACGGTCGAGCAGGTGCGCACCCGCCCGCTCTACGTCGTGGTGCTGGCGCCCCGTCCGGAGACGGTGGCGGGCAGGGAGGCCGGGCGGGACAAACGCGCCTACGGCGCGTTCACCGTCGCGGACCTCGACCATGCGCTGCGCGCCACCACCCCCCGGATCGGGCTCTGGCTCGACTCGTCTGGCCAGACTCCCGAGGAGACGGTCGACGCGATCCTCGCGCGCGCCGTCCCGCTGGACTGACGGGCGGCGGGACGGACCGGCGGGACGGGCCGGCCGTTCACAGATCGGCGGGGAGGCGCGCCGGGCAGCCCGGCTCGCAGCGCTCCGAATGCCGCGCCACCCGGCGGGCGAACGATCGCAGCATCTGTTGCAGCGCGGCCCTGAGGAGCGGGCCGCTGCCCGGGATCTTCGCCTCGAACGTGCCCTGCCAGCGGATGAGCGTGCCCGTACCGGCCGGCTCCAGCGTCACGTCGGCCCGGTAGCCGCGCAGCGGCACCCCGGCGACCGCGACGTAGGCGTAGTGCCGCGGCGGGTCGAACACCACGACCTGCTCGCGCGCCGGCGGGATGCGCCGGATCGCGCCGACGCCGTTCGGGACCTCGTAGCCGGGCCGCTCCCGGCGCGGCCGGGTCGGGAAGGCCCCCCACCGCCCCCACGCCTCGGCCACGCACAGATGCTTGAAGACCGCCTCGGCGTCGGCGCCGGACGTGGCGGTCGCTTCGATCTCGTACGGCATGGGGGCTCCGGGGGCGTCAGAGGGACAGGATGGCCGACAGCAGCCGGTCCTGGAAGGCCGCGACGTCGCTCCCGACCGCGATCCGGACCGGCCGCCGGGAGTCCTCGGCGGGCACCGAGCGGGCGTCCCACACGGTGGTGCCGCGGGTCAGCTCGCCCCGCAGCTCCACCCGGACGGCGCGTTCGGCGTACTCGCCGAGGCCCGGGTCGACCGCGAGCATCGCGGCGAGCGCGTCGTGGATGACGGCGCCGCGCCGCTTGAGGGTCGGGGTGTAGGCGTCGGCGTAGTAGTCGAGGACGCGGGTGGCGAACCGGGCGGCGGCCGAGTCGTGCGCCGCCACCCGCCGCAGCCAGTCATCGTGGACGGCGGTCGGGTGGGTGGCGTCGAGCGGTACCAGCACGACCGGCCAGCCGGCCGAGAACACCAGGTCGGCGGCCTCGGGGTCGTGCCAGACGTTGGCCTCGGCGTGCGTGGTGATGTTGCCGGGATGGTCGAACGCACCGCCCATCACCACCACCTCGCGGATCAGCGCGGGCAGCTCGGCGTCGAGCAGCAGCGCGGCGGCCAGGTTGGTCAGCGGCCCGGTCGCCAGCAGGGTCAGTTCGCCGGGTGCGGCGCGCGCCAGCCGGACGATCTGCGCGGGGGCCGGCTCGGCGACGGGCCGTCCCTGCGGTTCGGGCAGGCGCGTGTCGCCCAGGCCGTCGCCGCCGTGCCACTCCACCGCGTAGTGGACGTCCTGCGCGATCGGCCGCCCGGCGCCGATCGCGACCGGCACGCCCGCCTCGATCCCGGCCAGCTCCAGCACCCGCAGCGTGTTGAGGGCGCCGGTGCGCGAGTCGACGTTGCCGTGCACCGTGCCGACCCCGACCAGCTCGGCCTCCCCGGCCCGGACGAGCGAGGCCAGGTAGAGCAGGGTCACCGCGTCGTCGATGCCGGTATCGCAGTCGAAAAGGATCTTGCGCAACGGGACCTCACCAGGGTGGGACGGTGGCGGGGAAGCGGGAGCGGCGGGCGGTGCGAAGGGGGCGCGGGTCAGGCGGTGTCGACGATCTGGAACGCCTCGGCCAGCCGGCCCGCCGGGAGGCCGGCCGCGGCGGCGTTGGCCGACAGCCAGGTGCGCAGCATCTCGGGCAGCCCGTCGCCCATGTGGCCGGTCTGGCTGGCGTGCGCGCGCAGCGCGTTCACCTTGCGGTCGAACCGGTCGGTGATGTCGACGCGGTGGTCGGCGGCCGGGCCGCCGGTGATCCACACCTCCCGGACGGTCCAGGCGGCCAGCCCCTCGTCGGCCAGCAGCTCGGGGAACGCGTAGGGGTTGCGGGCGTCGGGGTAGACGGCGTCGAGCGCCGCCGACCCGGCCGCCCGGTGGTCGGGGTGGCTGGGGTAGATCCGCCGGTAGTCGCGTTCGGGGCTCGGCATCAGCACCCGGTCGGGGCGCACCTGCCGGATCACCCGGGCGATGTCGCGGCGCAGGTCGAGAGTGGCTTCGAGCCGCCCGTCCGGGTAGCCGAGGAAGCGGACGTCCGAGACGCCCACGCACTTGGCCGCGGCGCGCTGCTCGTCGCGGCGCAGCGCGGCCATCTCGGTGCGGGTGACGGCGTCGTCGAAACCGCCCGCGTCGCCGTCGGTGACCATCAGGTAGGTCACCTCGATACCCAGGTCGGTCCAGCCGGCGACCGTTCCGGCCGCGCCGAAGTCGACGTCGTCGGGGTGCGCCATCACGGCCAGGATCCGCTGCACGTCTGTGTCGTCCAGAACATTGGTCACGGTTTCCACCTTATGACGGCCCGCTCCCGGCGTCCGGACGATCTTGGCGGCGATCGCGCCCGGGGGCTGGGATCGGCGGCCCCGGTGGGGTAGAGCAGAGGCATGCGCAAACTCATCAACGATCCAGCGGACGTCGTCACCGACGCGCTGCGCGGGCTGGCCGCCGCGCATCCGTCGCTGCGGGTCGACCCCGCCGCCGGGACGGTCGTGCGGTCGGACGCCCCGCACGCCGGCAAGGTCGGCCTGGTGTCGGGCGGCGGCTCGGGCCACGAACCGCTGCACGCCGGCTTCGTCGGGTACGGGATGCTCGACGCCGCCTGCGCGGGCGAGGTGTTCACCTCGCCGGTCCCCGACCAGATCATCGCGGCCACCGCGGCGGCGCACGGCGGCGCCGGGGTGCTGCACGTCGTCAAGAACTACACCGGCGACGTGCTCAACTTCCGGATGGCCGCCGAGCTGGCCGAGGACGAGGACATCGAGGTCGTCTCGGTCCTGGTGGACGACGACGTCGCGGTGGAGGACAGCACGTTCACCGCGGGCCGCCGCGGCACCGGCGCGACGCTGTTCGTGGAGAAGATCGCCGGGGCGCTGGCCGAGGAGGGCGCCGCGCTGGCCGAGGTCGCCGCGGTCGCCCGCGAGGTCGACGAGCGCAGCCGCTCGTTCGGCGTGGCGCTGGCGCCGTGCACGGTCCCGGCGGCCGGGCGCCCCACCTTCGAGCTGGCCGAGGGCGAGATGGAACTCGGCGTCGGCATCCACGGCGAGCCGGGGCGCGAGCGGGTGAAGGCGGGCACCGCCAGGGAGATCGTCGACGCCTCGCTCAGCGCGATCGACGCCGACATGCCGCTGGCCGGGGCCGAGCTGCTGGTGCTGGTCAACGGGATGGGCGGCACCCCGCTGGTGGAGCAGTACGTGGCGTACGCGGCGGCGGCCGAGTGGCTCGCCGGGCACGGCGCGAGGGTCGTCCGGCCGCTGGTCGGCGGCTACGTGACCAGCCTGGAGATGGCCGGCTGCATGATCTCGGTGTGCCGGCTCACCCCCGAGCTGACCCGCCTGTGGGACGCGCCCGTCCAGACCCCGGCGCTGCGGTGGGGCCGATGACCGGCACGGCGGACGGCGCGGACCTGGCCGCCTGGATCCGGCTCGCCGCCGAGCGGGCCGCCGCGGACGCCGGCCGCCTGACCAGCCTGGACGCGGCGATCGGCGACGGCGACCACGGCCTCAACCTGGACCGCGGCCTCGCCGCCGCCGTCGCGGCCCTGCCCGACGGCGCCCCGCCCGGCAAGGTGCTGACCGCCGCGGGGCGGGCGGTCGTGTCCAAGACCGGCGGCGCCTCGGGCCCCCTGTACGGGACGGCGCTCCGCCGCGCGGGCAAGGCGTTCGGCGACGCCGACCCGATCGACGCCGCCGCGCTCGGCGCGGGCCTGCGCGCGGCCCTGGACGGTGTGCGCGAGCTCGGCCAGGCCGCCGGGGGCGACAAGACCATGGTGGACGCGCTCATCCCGGCCGTCGCCTCCTACGACGCGGCCCTCGCCGCCGGTACGGGCCTTGCCGGCTGCGCGCGCGCCGCCGCGGACGGCGCGGCCCAGGGCGCCGACGCGACCGTCCCGATGCAGGCGCGGAAGGGCCGGGCAAGCTATCTGGGCGAACGCAGCATCGGGCACATGGACCCCGGTGCCGCGTCCACCGCGCTCATCCTGCGCGCCCTGGCCGACACCTTGACGGAGAGGGACTGACGATGGTCGGAATCGTGCTGGTCTCGCACAGCCGCGCGCTGGCGGAGGGAACCGCCGAGGTGGCCCGCGCGATGGGCGTCGGCAAGGCGGTCGTGGAGCCCGCCGGGGGCGACCCGGACGGCGGCCTCGGCACCAGCCCCGAGCTGGTCGGACGGGCCATCGAGGCGGCCGGGGACGGCGACGGGGTGGTGCTGCTCGCCGATCTCGGCAGCTCGGTCCTCACCGCGAAGCTGGCCCTGGAGGACGCCGCGGACGTGCCGGGCGGCCTGGTGCTGGCCGACGCGCCGCTGGTGGAGGGCGCGATCGCCGCCGCCTCGATGGCCGCCGCCGGGGCCGGACTGGAGGGGGTGCTGGCCGCCGCCGAGAGCGCTCGCGACCACCGCAAGACCTGACCGGGCGACCACCGCGAGGGTGCGGGAGCCGAGACAATGCGTCGGCGCCTGGCCGTAGACTCGCACGTGATGTCGAAGACCGAAGCTCACCCCTTGCTCGATGGCCTCAACCCGCAGCAGCGCGCCGCCGTCGTGCACTCGGGCGGCCCCCTGCTGATCGTCGCCGGTGCCGGCTCGGGGAAGACCCGCGTGCTCACCCACCGGATCGCCCACCTGCTCGGCGAGCGCGACGCGCATCCGGGCCAGATCCTGGCGATCACCTTCACCAACAAGGCCGCGGCCGAGATGAAGGAGCGGGTGGACGCGCTCGTCGGCCCGCGCTCGCGCGCGATGTGGGTGATGACCTTCCACTCGGCCTGCGTGCGGATCCTGCGCCGCGAGGCCAAGCGGCTGGGCTTCCCGACGAGCTTCTCGATCTACGACCAGGCCGACGCGCGGCGGCTGATGGCGCTGGTCTGCCGCGAGCTCGACCTCGACCCCAAGCGCTACCCGCCCAAGTCGTTCTCCGCGCAGATCAGTAACCTCAAGAACGAGCTGATCGACTACGAGACCTACAAGGCCCGCGCCGCCACCCACATGGAGCAGACGCTCGCCGAGGCGTACGAGATGTACCAGGCGCGGCTCCAGCAGGCCGGCGCGATGGACTTCGACGACCTGATCATGATGACGGTCAACCTGCTCCAAGTGTTCCCCGAGGCCGCCGAGCACTACCGGCGCCGGTTCCGGCACGTCCTGGTCGACGAGTACCAGGACACCAACCACGCGCAGTACGAGCTGGTCCGGGAGCTGACCGCGCCGGTCGAGGGGGTGGGGGCGGCCGAGCTGTGCGTGGTGGGCGACGCCGACCAGTCGATCTACGCGTTCCGGGGCGCGACGATCCGCAACATCATGGAGTTCGAGCGCGACTACCCGGACGCCACCACGATCATGCTGGAGCAGAACTACCGCTCCACCCAGACGATCCTGTCGGCGGCCAACGCGGTCATCGAGCGCAACGCCGACCGCAAGCCTAAGCGGCTCTGGTCCGACCAGGGCGAGGGCCACAAGATCACCGGCTATGTGGCCGACAACGAGCACGACGAGGCCGCGTTCGTCGCGCACGAGGTCGACAAGCTCACCGACGCCGGCGACGCCCGGCCCGGCGACGTCGCGATCTTCTACCGGACCAACGCGCAGTCCCGGGTGTTCGAAGAGGTGTTCATCCGCGTCGGCCTGCCCTACAAGGTCGTCGGCGGCGTCCGCTTCTACGAGCGCAAGGAGATCCGCGACCTGCTGGCCTACCTGCGGGTGCTGGCCAACCCCGAGGACACCGTCTCGCTGCGCCGCGTCCTCAACGTGCCCAAGCGCGGCATCGGCGACCGAGCCGAGGCGTGCGTCGAGGCGTACGCCTCCCGCGAGCGCATCTCGTTCTGGCAGGCGCTGCGCCGTCCCGAGGACGTGCCGGGCATGGCGACCCGGTCCAGCAATGCGGTCCGCGAGTTCGTCGCCCTGCTCGACGAGCTGCGCGCCGCCGTCGAGTCCGCGACCCCGGCCGAGCTGGTCGACCGGATCCTCACGAAGAGCGGCTACCTGGCCGAGCTCCAGGCGTCCAAGGACCCGCAGGACGAGACCCGCGTCGAGAACCTCCAGGAGATGGAGGCCGTCGCCCGCGAGTTCGAGGAGCGCCTCGACGGCGAGGACGCCGCCGGCCGGCTCACCGACTTCCTGGAGCAGGTGGCCCTGGTCGCCGACGCCGACTCGATCCCGGGCGGCGCCAAGGGCAACCCGGTGCCGCCCGGCGAGCAGCCCGAGGAGACCGAGCAGGGCGTGGTGACGCTGATGACCCTGCACACCGCCAAGGGCCTGGAGTTCCCGGTGGTGTTCCTCACCGGCATGGAGGACGGGGTGTTCCCGCACCTGCGCGCCATGAGCAACCCCAAGGAGCTCGAAGAGGAGCGCCGGCTCGCCTACGTCGGCATCACCCGGGCCCGGCAGCGGCTGTACCTGAGCCGCGCCACGATGCGCAGCTCGTGGGGCGCCCCGCAGGTCAACCCGCCGTCCCGCTTTCTCGGCGAGGTCCCGACCGGGCTGATGGCGTGGGAGCGCGAGGCGTCCGGCAGGTCGTCCCCGGCGATCGCCTCGGTGGCGGCCCGCCCCGGGGTCCGCTCGCCGGGCAACCGGGCCGTCCCGGCCCTGTCGCCGGGCGACAAGGTCACCCACGACTCGTTCGGCCTGGGCACCGTGGTGTCCGTCGACGGCGACGGCGACAAGGCCGCCGCCAGCGTCGACTTCGGCGGCGAGTACGGGGTCAAGCGCCTGGTGCTCCGGTACGCCCCGGTCGAGAAGCTCTGACGGCCGTCCCCGCTCGAACCGCGGGGGCGGCGCGGGAGTCCTAAGGGCATCGTCCCTGGAGGCCCCGTGCGCCCTTTCCTGGCCGCGCTCGTCGCGCTGGCCGTCCTCACCATGGGCTGCGAACCCGTCGACCCGATGCTGGATCCGCCGGTCGACCACGTGACGAGCAGAACCGAACCCGAGGAGACGTCCGAGACCGGGCCCGCCCCCGGGCGGCTGCGCCCCGCCTGGCAGCGGGAGTTCTCCGCGACGCGGAAGGACGAGGTGGCCTTCGCGCACGTCGCGGGGCAGGTCCTCGCCTGGACGAGGAGGGGCGTGGAGGTCCTCGACGCCCGCACGGGCCGGCCGCGCTGGCACTACCGGGAGCTGGAGGCCCGGCTCGTCGGCCTCACCACGACGCCGGACGCGGTCGTCGTCCAGACCACCGAACGGATCGTGGGGCTGGACGCGGTCACCGGGAAGCAGCTCTGGAGGACGACCCCGTCCGGACTCGGAGCGCGGACGCTGGTCGGTTCGAAGTCGGGGACCACCGTGCTGACCTGGGGGGCCGACGCCGGCACCGTGTTCGAGGCGGTCGACGCGAAGACCGGGCGGAGGCGCTGGTCCACCAAGGTCGAGCCGGAGAGGGCCATGACCGGGACCGGGTGCAAGGCGGAACCAGTGCCGACCGACGGCAGCCTCTTCCTGGTCAAGGAGGAGTGCGGCACGCCGAAGCGCAGGTTCGTCGCGCTGGACCCGCGTACCGGGGACGTGCGCTGGCAGAGGAGGACGCCCGCCGAGGACGTGTGGGTGCAGGAAGGGATCACCCTGATCCCCGAGGGGGAGTCCAGGGGCCGTTTCACGCTTCTCGGCCCCGGCGGCCGCGAGATCCTCGGGATGAGCCCGAAGCGGACCTGCTGGGAGTGCGAGCTCGCCGTGGTGGGCCGGCGGGCGGTCGTCCCCCTCACCGGCGGGGAGTCCCTCGCGTTCATCGACCTCCGCACCGGCAAGGTCGTCCGGGAGGTGCGGCACCATGCCACCGGCCGGCTCACCGTTGCGGGAGACCGGGTCTACCAGTCGGACGCCCGGCTGGCCTCCGGCTACGCGATACCGGCGACCGGGTTGTCCGTCATCGTCCCCAGGACCGCCCAGGTCACGACCGAGGTGGCGCCCTTCGGGGACCCGGAGTTCTGGGACGCGCCGGCCGCCGAACCGGGCGTCTTCGCGACCGCCGGCCTGCTCTTCCGGCCCACCCGAGGGGAGCGCGGCGGCACCCGGCTGACCGCCTACGAGTGGGACGCCGAGCCCGGTGCCGGCGGGGCTCCCGTCGGACTGGGCGGTGTCCGGCCGTCGGAATGGCCGCAGGCCTGCACCTTGGTCGCCGAGCCGTCCTGGCGGCCCGGGAAACCGGTCGAGATCGGCCCGGTGACCCTGCACGGCCTGACCTGCGAGTCGCCCCGGGACACCGGTCGCCGGATCGCGGTGAGTTGGGTGGCCCGGTCCGCGCGGGAGGCCGATGAGCTGCTCGCCGCGTTCACCCCGGACGTCCGTGCGGTGCCCGGTCTGGGCGATGAGGCCTACCAGTTCGGGAAGCCGGGGAAGGAGAGGACGGTCGTCCGGGTGGGCCGCTACATCATCACGGTCGCCGGCGCCGCGGGCTTCAACGGGGACCGGATCGGCCGGGCCGTCAGGGCCCTCCGCGCCGGTGACGCGCCGCCGGCCGGCGGCGCGTCCGCTGGTCCCGGAGGCGGGCCGCTGGGGGTAATGTCTGAGTTGTTCCCCTAATGTCAGTTCGTCCTTGGAAGACTGCGTCCGATGAAGATCCTCCAGATGGTCCAGGACCTGGTCGACGACGCGTCCCTGGACGTTCCCGAGACGAGCGAGCGGATCACCGAGCTGCTGGCGGCCAGGACGGGGCGGGGCCTGGCCGACGCGGTCGAGATCCTGATGGAGACGGCCGACGAGCGCACGGCCTCCTACGCCTCCACCCACCTCGCGCTGATGCCCGGCGCGCACGCGGAGAAGACGCGGGTGGCCGAGCGGCTGCGCGGGGCCGGGCCGCTGGCCCGGGACGCGGGGGTGCTGGTGCCCTGGCTGCCCGGCGGGCTGCTCGACGCCTTCGTCGCCGACTCCCTGTCCGAGCCCGTGCGCGGCACCCCGCTCGCGTCGGTGGTCTTCGAGATCGCCGCGTACCAGCCGGCCCGGCTGCGCCCGTTCGCCGACCGGTTCGAGGAGGACGGGGCCATCCGCGCCGGCCTGCTGTCGGGCGCCCCGGACGCGCTCGTGGACGGGCTGGTGGAGCGCTGGCGGTCGGGGGAGGACGGGACGCTGGAGTCGATCGCCCTCGTCCGGACCGACCACGCAGTGCGGACGCTGATCTCGCTGCGCGAGGAACTCGAGAAGATCGAGGGCGAGGCGGCCTGGGAGACCTTCGCCACTCTCGCCGGCCTGCTCCCCGACACCCTGGAACCGGCCGGGTACCGGCCCGCGTTCATGGGCCTGGTCGTCGACCGGGGGGAGAGCGCGCACGTCATGGGCGGCGGCTTCCCCGGCGAGGTCCCCGCCTGCGGGACGTGCCGTGCGCCCGCCGAGCGGGTGCTGACCCTGGCCGCGCGCCTGCTGCCGTTCGGGCTGAGCGCGGATCCGTCGTTCTTCCTGCTCGCGTGCGGCTGCGGGGAGCCGGACGTCCCGATGGCGCGGATCGGCCTGGACGGCGCGGTGGAGGAGGTGCTCGGCGGCCCGAGCGCGCCGGCCGCGCAGGGACGGGTCGTGCCGGGGGCGCGGGCGCTGGCGCTGGAGCCGCACCCGAACCAGGACGGCGTCAGCATGATGGCGCTCGGCGGGCACTCCAACCACCACGTGGGCGGGCTGCCGAGGGAGACCGAGCACGAGCTCCGCTACCCGGCCTGCGCCGCGTGCGGGACGTGCATGAGATACGTCACGTCCATCGACGGCGGCTTCACCCCGTTCGGGCGGATGGGCCTGCGTGGAACGGTGCACGGATTCTGGTGCGACGACTGCCGCGTATCGGTCATGCGCTGACGGGCGTCCCGGGAGCGGCCGGTGCGCGCGGCGCCGGCGGGGGTGAGTAGGTTCATGCGCGACGATCCTTTGACTCCTTACCCCCGGGAGCCCCCGTGCACGTCGAGCAAGTGGTCCTGCTCATCCTCGCCGCCGCGGCGGCGGGCTGGGTGGACGCCGTGGTCGGCGGGGGCGGGCTGATCCAGCTCCCAGCGCTGATGCTGCTCAACCCGGGCCAGCCGGTCGCGACCGCGCTCGCCACCAACAAGATCGCCTCGATCGCGGGGACCTCGACCGCCGCCGTCGCCTACCTGCGCAAGGCCAAGCCGGACGTCCGGGTCGCCCTGCCCGCCGCCGGGCTGGCGGTGTGCTGCGCGGCGGGCGGCGCGCTCTGCGCGGCGGCGATCTCGTCCGAGCTGCTCAAGCCGGTGATCATGGTGGTGCTGCTGGCGGTGGCGGCGATCGTGGTGCTGCGGCCGGACCTCGGCCGGGTGCCCGCGCTGGTGCTGCGCACCCGCCGCCGGACCGCGGCGGCGATCCTGATCCCCGGCGTGCCGATCGCCTTCTACGACGGGCTGATCGGACCGGGCACGGGGACGTTCCTGGTGCTGGCGTTCACCACGCTGCTCGGTGTCGACTTCGTGAACGCCTCCGCCAACGCCAAGATCATCAACACCGGCACCAACCTGGGCGCGGTGATCGTGTTCGCCGCGCAGGGCCATGTGCTGTGGGCCCTCGGCCTCGTGATGGCGGTCTGCAACATGGCCGGGGCGCTGCTCGGCGCCCGCATGGCGATCAGCCGGGGCGCCGGGTTCGTCCGGGCGGTGCTGCTGTGCGTGGTCGGCGGCCTGGTGCTCAAGCTCGGGTACGAGCAGT
Organism: Actinomadura xylanilytica; assembly: GCF_030283145.1. Lineage (GTDB taxonomy): Bacteria > Actinomycetota > Actinomycetes > Streptosporangiales > Streptosporangiaceae > Spirillospora > Spirillospora xylanilytica. The sequence goes on along the minus strand of NZ_JASNWE010000004.1, from coordinate 1,082,375 downwards.
TCGCCTGAGCCTCCGGCGCTCCGCCCCGGACCCGACCCCGGGCCAGGCCCCGGCACCGTTCAGGCGGGCGGGACGGGCAGGGGGCGTTCGAGCGCGGCCAGGCTGAGCACCACGAGGGACGCCGTCCAGCCGAGCGGGGCGACCCCGGCGGGCTGGCCGCGTTCGCCGACCTTCTCGGGCAGCGCCCCCAGCGAGGTGCTGTGCTCGGCCAGCCAGCCGAGCCGGTCGTGCGCCTCGACGGTACGGCCGGAGGTGGCCGCGGAGAGCGTGAACAGCGCCATCTCCGGCGTCCAGGCGACCTGCTTGTGCCCCGACCAGCGCTCGCCCGGCAGCACCCCGCCGTTCGGCAGCGCCTGCTTGCGGGCGGCGTTGGCGACCGCGGCGTCCACGGCGGGGTCGGCCGGGCCGAACGGCGGGCCGAGGAAGGTGACGGAGGTGTCCATCAGCCCGCCGGCGATGGGGGAGCGCGGGTAGCCGTGCGGGGCGAAGTCGCGTCCGACCGCGTCCGACAGCCGGTGCGACGCGGACCGCCACCGGGCGGCCTTGTCGTGCTTGCCGTACCCGTCGGCGATCGCGGCGGCGGACCGCAGTCCGGCCAGGACCGGCCCGACGACCCCGAGCGTCGGACGGTCGGGGTCCTGCTCGTGGCCGGGGCCGCGCTCCCAGTAGTCGGACGAGGGCGGCGGCAGGCCGGTGGAGTCGAGCGAGCGGGCCAGGCGGTCGGCCGCGCGCCGCACCATGGGCCACAGCTCCGGCAGGTCGGACGACGGCGCCTGCGTGCGGAAGAACCAGCTTGCCCACAGCACCCACCCGAGCGAGTCGAGCTGAGGGGGCCGGCCGTCCGCCACCGCCGTCCCGTCGGCGTTGTAGCGCGCGGCCCACAGGCCGTCCTCGTGCTGGACGCGGGCCATGAAGCGCAGCACCCGCCGGCCCTCGGCCGGATGCCCGGACACCGCGAACGCCGCCGCCGCGAACGCCGAGTCGCGCGGCCAGCTGAAGTTCCACGGCCCGTACCAGGACGCGAGCGAGGCGCCGTTGGGGCGGGTGAGCAGCCGGAGGTCGAGCAGCGCGCGCGCCGCCATGTCCCGGTTCCGCTCGGCCGCCTCCGCCGCTTCGGCGGCCTTCGCGGCCTCCGCGCTCTTCGCCCCTTGCGGCCCCGGCGCCGCCTGGACGGCGGCGGACGGCGACGGCGCGGGCGCCGGCGGTCCGGTGACGCCGGGTCCGGTGGCCCCGGGTCTGGGGACGCCGGGCACTGTGATGTCCGGCACGGTGAGGCCCGGCACGGTGCCGCGCGCCAGCCAGGCGCTGTCGGACCGTACGGCCGCCGCCACGCGCGGGTCGGAGGGGTCCACGGTGATCGGGGTATCGGAGCCGAACGGGATGAACCGGATCCGGCCGTTCCCCAGCCGCACCACCGAGCTGTCCGGCAGGTAGGACGCGCCCTCGGCCTCGGCCGGGGACAGGGGGACGCTGTTGAACGGCCAGCCGCCGCCGCCGACCAGCCCGGGGCTGGCCCAGCCCGGACCGGCGGCCCGGTCGGGGCTGCCGGCCCCGCAGGTGGCGACCAGCACGGCGACGAGGAGCAGCGCGGCGGCCCGCCGGACCCGGCGCGGCCCCCGCCGTGAGGCCGCGGACGGTCCGCCGCGCGGACCCCGCCGCACCCCGACCCGGCCCGGCCTCATCCGCTCATCGGCCACGGCCGCATCTCCCCTCAGAGCCTTGCTTTACCGCAAGGCGCACTTAAGTACATCAAACTCCGCGAACCCGTTCATCCATCTCAGGGCCCGCGCGCGACCTCCTCCCTCAAGGTGAGTACCCCGCGCCGCTTCCTCCTCACGGGCGACGTCCCGCCGCGCCCGCCTCCCCCAAAGGGTTCCGGGAACCGGACAGGGGGCAGGGGAAACCGACCCGGCGGCATGACCATGGGCCCGGGTTGACTAGGCTCCATCGACGGAGCGGACCGCAGAGTGGCAGGCCGCACGGACACACGTGTACCCCCACTCAGCGGTCATTTGGCTGTCGATCCGTTAAAGGACGCCTCGTGGACCTGTTCGAACATCAGGCGAAGGAACTCTTCGCCGAGTACGGGGTACCGGTGCCCACCGGCAAGGTCGCCCGTACCCCCCAGGAAGCACGAGCTATTGCGGCGGAGCTGTTCGCCGCGGGAAGCTCGAAGGTCGTCGTCAAGGCCCAGGTCAAGACCGGTGGTCGTGGCAAGGCCGGTGGCGTGAAGCTGGCCGACTCGGCGGACGAGGCGCAGACCCTCGCCGACCAGATCCTCGGCATGGACATCAAGGGCCACACGGTCCACAAGGTCCTGGTCGAAGAGGGCAGCGCGATCGCGCAGGAGTACTACTTCAGCTTCCTGCTGGACCGGGCTAACCGCACCTTCCTCTCCATCTGCTCCGTCGAGGGCGGCGTGGAGATCGAGGACGTGCCGCACGACCGGCTGGGGCTGGTGCCCATCTCGCCGCTGACCGGCGTCGACCGGGCCAAGGCCCGCGAGATCGCCGAGCAGGGCCGGCTGCCCGAGGAGGCACTGGCCGGCGCCGCCGAGATCATCGAGCGGCTGTGGGCCGTGTTCACCGACGAGGACGCCAGCCTCGTCGAGGTCAACCCGATGATCCTCACCACCGCCGGCGAGGTGAAGGCGCTCGACGGGAAGGTCACCCTCGACGACAACGCCTCGTTCCGCCAGGAGCACGGCGGGCTCGAGGACAAGGCCGCCGCCGACCCGCTGGAGGCCGCGGCCAAGGCCAAGGACCTCAACTACGTCAAGCTCGACGGCAGCGTGGGCATCATCGGCAACGGCGCGGGCCTGGTCATGTCGACGCTCGACGTGGTCTCCTACGCCGGCGAGGAGTTCAACGGGCAGAAGCCCGCCAACTTCCTCGACATCGGCGGCGGCGCGTCCGCCGAGGTGATGGCCGACAGCCTGGAGATCGTGCTGTCGGACACCGCGGTCAAGTCGGTGTTCGTGAACGTGTTCGGCGGCATCACCGCCTGCGACGCGGTCGCCAACGGCATCGTGTCCGCCTACAAGCTGCTCGGCGAGCGCGGCGAGACCGTCAACCGGCCGCTGGTGGTCCGGCTGGACGGCAACAACGCCGACCTCGGGCGCAAGATCCTCGACGACGCGGCGCTGCCCGGCGTCGAACAGGTCGACACCATGGACGACGCGGCCAAGCGCGCCGCCGAACTCGCTGCGGCAGGTGCATGAGCATGGCCATCTGGCTCACGGAGAACAGCAAGATCATCGTGCAGGGCATCACCGGCTCGGAGGGCATGAAGCACTCCCGCCGGATGCTCGCCGCCGACGCCAACGTGGTCGGCGGGGTCAACGCGCGCAAGGCCGGCCAGAAGGTCGACTTCGACGGCACCGAGCTGACCGTGTACGGCACCGTCGCCGAGGCGATGGCCGCGACCGGCGCCGACGTGTCGGTGGTGTTCGTGCCGCCGAAGTTCACCAAGGACGCCGTGGTCGAGGCGATCGACGCCGAGATCCCGCTGTGCGTGGTCATCACCGAGGGCATCCCGGTGCACGACACCGCCTACTTCTGGGCGTACGCCGGCGAGAAGGGGAGCAAGACCCGGATCGTCGGGCCCAACTGCCCCGGCATCGCGACCCCGGGCTCGTCCAACGCGGGCATCATCCCGGCCGACATCACCACGCCGGGCCGCATCGGCCTGGTCTCCAAGTCGGGCACGCTCACGTACCAGATGATGTACGAGCTGCGCGACATCGGCTTCTCCACCTGCGTCGGCATCGGCGGCGACCCGATCATCGGGACCACCCACATCGATGCGCTCAAGGCGTTCCAGGAGGACCCGGGCACCGACGCGATCGTGATGATCGGTGAGATCGGGGGCGACGCCGAGGAGCGCGCCGCCGCCTACATCGAGCAGAACGTGACCAAGCCGGTCGTCGGCTACGTCGCCGGGTTCACCGCCCCCGAGGGCAAGACCATGGGCCACGCTGGCGCCATCGTGTCCGGCTCGGCCGGCACGGCGCAGGCCAAGAAGGAGGCCCTGGAGAAGGTCGGCGTCCGCGTCGGCAAGACCCCCAGCGAGACCGCCCGCCTGATGCGCGAGGTCATGAAGAACCTCTGACCCTGGGACCCCGAGGGGGCCCAGGCCACGAAAGACACCCGAGCCGCGGGACGGCCCGGGTGTCTTTCGTTCGGCGGCCGGGCCGGGAGGGGTGATGACAAAGACGACACGCCGGGCGGGCAGCCCGCCCGTGCCGGGGCGGGGTGCCAGCATGGGCGGGTGAGCGACCAGAAGCCCGGACCGCGCGTGACCGCTGAGCCGCCCGAGGCCGGGGAGGACCCGCGTTCCGGGCCGCCCAGGCCGCTGTACGTGGCCGGGCTGGTGGGCGCGCTGTGGTGCGTCGGCATCGGCCTGGCCGTGCTCACGACGATCACGCTCATCGGCTGGATCGCCGCGCCGCGGACCGCCCTCGGGGCGGGGCTGCCGGGGGTGTTCCGGACGGTCGTCAACTTCTGGCTCGTCGCACACCACGCGGGCTTCTCCAGCGAGCACGGGCGGGTGGGGCTGCTGCCCCTCGGCCTGATCGTCCTGCCGGGGGCGCTGCTGTACCGGAGCGGCGCCTGGATGATCCGCACCGTGGGGATGCCGAGCCGTCCCCGGATCGGCGTGGTGCACGTCGCGGTCGCGCTGGCGGTCCCCTACGCGCTGCTGGCCGGGCTGCTCGCGCTCGCCGCGACGTCCTCGGCGATCCGGCCGTCGACCTGGGAGGGGCTGCCGGCCTGCTTCCTGGTCGCGTTCGCGGCGGGCGCCCTCGGTGCGGCGCGGGCCGTCGTGGCGGGCACCGCGGGGGGACGGCGGGTCCGCTCGGGGCTCGGCGCGCTGCTGCGGCTGCTGCCGGACCGGCAGCGCTCGCTGGTGGTCGGGGTCGCGGGCGCCACCGGGGTGCTGCTGGCGTCGGGCGCGATCCTGGTCGGCGGGTCCCTGCTGGGGCACATGGGCGCCGCGACCGACCTGTACAACACCCTCGCCCCGGGGATCGTCGGGGGCGCCCTGCTGCTGCTGGTCGAGCTGGCCTTCCTGCCGAACGCGGTGATCTGGGGCATGGCCTACGCGGTCGGGCCGGGCTTCTCGGTCGGCGCGGGCACCAGCGTCTCGCCGACCGGGGTGTTCCTGAGCGCCGTGCCGGCCTTCCCGCCACTGGCTGCGCTGCCCGAGCCGGGCCCGGCGCCGGTGGTGTCGCTGCTGGCGCTGGCGGCGCCGTTCGTGGCCGGGGCCGTGGGCGGGGTGCTCACCATCCGCGCGATGCCGAGCCCGGTGTACGAGGGCGCGCCGCTGTGGGGGTTCGTGTCGGGAGCGATGACGGGCGCCGTGACGGCGCTGCTGACGGCGCTGTCGGGCGGTCCGCTCGGCAGCGGCGGGATGGCGACCGTGGGGCCGTCGGCCTGGCAGGTCGGGCTGATGGCCACGCTGGAGGTCGGGGTCTCGGCGGCGATCGCGGCCTGGGTCACGAACTGGCTGATCCTGCGCCGTCCCGTGGAGTCCACGGAGTCGTCGGCGTCCGGCGCGGCGGAGCCCCGCGAGCGCGGGCGGGTCCGGCGGAGGGCCGAGAAGCCCGCGTCCGCCCCGCCGTCCAAGCCCACCAAGGCCGCTAAGTCCGCTAAGCCCACCAAGTCCGCTCAGCCCGGCGCGCCGGGCAAACGGGGCGCGCCCGCCGCGCGGGCCGAGCCCGTCCGGGCGGACGAGGAGGCGCCGGTCCGTCCGGCCGCGCCCCTGGCCTCGCCGTACGCGTCGGATCCGCTGGAGTTCGAGGAGGCCGAGCCGGTACTCACCCCGCGCCGGCCGGCGCGGGCGAGGGGACGTGCGGCCGAGCCGGCGCCCGAGTCCCTGCCCGAGCAGGTCGAGGACCCTGGGCCGGTGCCGCCCGAGCCGCTGGAGGCCGAGGAGCAGCCGTCCCGGTCCTCCCGCCCCGCACGACCGGCGGGGTCCGCCCGGCGCCCTGGGCCCGAGACCGACCCGGACGTCCCGACGCCCCGGGAGGACCCCGAGCGCACCGAGACCCGCGGCGGAGCGATCTACGTGCTCAGGGACGACCCCCGCCGGGACTGACGGCCGCGGCTCAGGTCCACTGTTCGAGCCGGCTCAGGTCCAGGCCCGGCCGGCCGAACTTCTTCTCCAGCTCGTGGACGTAGGTGGTCTTGCACGCCTTCTCGTCGGAGACGGTGTTGGCGGCGCCCAGGCAGTCCTGGTAGGCGCTCATCTGCGGCCACAGGAGCGCGGTGACCGTGATGGAGAACACCACGACGACCAGGCCGATCGATCCGAGCACGATGCCCCCGGCGGCGCCGGGCGCGGTGGCCCGCCGCCCCTTGGCCTGGCGGCGAGCCCTGATCCCCACCACCACCGCCGCGATGCCGAGGATCAGCCCGGCGGGGAAGAAGAACAGCGCGAACACCAGGGCCAGACCCCCGAGCAGCAGGGCGCGCAGGCCGCTGGCGTCGGTCTTGGAGGGCGGTCCGCCCAGCGGGGGCCGCCCGGCCGGGCCCGCGCCGTCCGGCGTGCGGTCGGGGGCCTCGGCGCCGTCGCCGCCGTCCTTACCGGGGCCGGTTCCGCCCGGCTGCTCAGTCACGTCTGTTCCTCCTGGCCGCTGACCTCTGGTGTGGATTCCTGCGCGCTCAGCATGGCCGATAGGCTGCGTATCGGCTCGTCAACCCCACGTCCACCAGGGAGTCATGGTGTCCGCCCGGCTCGTCGTCCTCGTCTCCGGAGCGGGGACCAACCTACAAGCGCTGCTCGACGCGTGCGCGGACCCAGCTTACGGTGCCCGCGTGGTGGCCGTCGGCGCCGATCGGGCCGACGCCGGCGGGCTCGGCCGCGCCGAACGCGCCGGGCTGCCCGCCTTCACCCTGCGGATCCCCGACTTCGGCAGCCGCGCCGACTGGGACGGGGCGCTCGCCGAGGCGGTCGCCGCGCACGAGCCCGACCTGGTCGTGTCGGCCGGCTTCATGAAGATCCTCGGGCCGCGCTTCCTGGCCCGGTTCGGTGGCCGGACGATCAACACGCACCCGGCACTGCTGCCGTCCTTCCAGGGCGCGCACGCCGTGCGGCAGGCCCTGGAGTACGGGGTGAGGCTCACGGGCTGTACCGTGCACTTCGTCGACGAGGGCGTGGACACCGGACCCGTCATCGCCCAGGAGGCCGTACCCGTCCGCCGGCACGACGACGAGGACTCCCTGCACGAGCGGATCAAGCAGGTGGAGCGGCGGCTCCTGGTCGACGTCGTCGGGCGGCTGGCCCGCGACGGGTGGACCGAAGAGGGCAGACGGGTCTCCATGAAGAGCCGTACATGCAGTGATGCGTCGGATGAACGAGGGGAGCTCGACCGGTGAGTCGGGTGGCGATTAAGCGTGCGCTGATCAGCGTTTACGACAAGACGGGGCTGGAGGAGCTGGCCCGGGGCCTGCACGCGGCCGGGGTCGAACTGGTCTCCACCGGTTCCACGGCGGGGCGGATCGCCGCCGCCGGAGTGCCGGTGATGAAGGTGGAGAAGCTCACCGGATTCCCCGAGTGCCTCGACGGACGGGTCAAGACCCTGCACCCCAAGGTGCACGCGGGCCTGCTGGCCGACCGGCGCAAGGAGGACCACCTCCAGCAGCTGGACGACCTGCACGTCGAGCCGTTCGACCTGGCGGTGGTGAACCTGTACCCGTTCGCCGACACGGTCGCCTCGGGCGCCGGGCCGGACGAGTGCGTCGAGCAGATCGACATCGGCGGCCCGACCATGGTCCGCGCCGCCGCCAAGAACCACACGAGCGTCGCGGTCGTGGTCGACCCGTCCGCGTACGGGGCGGTCCTGGAGGCCGCGGCGGCGGGCGGCTTCACGCTCGACGAGCGCCGCCGCCTGGCCGCGCGCGCGTTCGCGCACACCGCCGCGTACGACGTGGCGGTCGCGTCCTGGTTCGCGGGCGAGTACGCGCCGGACGAGACGGCCGCCGAGTCGCGGTGGGCCGACTTCCTCGGGGCGAGCTGGGAGCGTTCGAACGTCCTGCGGTACGGCGAGAACCCGCACCAGCGCGCCGCGCTCTACACCGACGGCACGGGCGGCCTGGCGGGGGCCGAGCAGCTCCACGGCAAGGAGATGTCCTACAACAACTACGTCGACGCCGACGCCGCGCGCCGCGCCGCCTACGACTTCGCCGGGCCCGCCGTCGCGATCATCAAGCACGCCAACCCGTGCGGCATCGCGATCGGCGCCGACGTGGCCGAGGCGCACCGCAAGGCGCACGCCTGCGACCCGATGTCGGCCTACGGCGGGGTGATCGCGGTGAACGCGCCGGTCACCGCCGCGATGGCCGCCCAGGTCGCCGAGATCTTCACCGAGGTGCTGGTCGCCCCGGCGTTCGACGCCGAGGCGCTGGAGATCCTCACCCGCAAGAAGAACATTCGGCTGCTGCGCTGCCCCGAGGGCCCGCGGAACGAGGTCGAGTTCCGCCGGATCGACGGCGGCGTGCTGCTCCAGGGCGTCGACCGGGTCGACGCCGCCGGCGACGCGCCGTCCACGTGGGAGCTCAAGACGGGGCCCGCCGCCGACGAGGCGACCCTCCGCGACCTGGCGTTCGCCTGGACGGCGTGCCGCTCGGTCAAGTCCAACGCGATCCTGCTCGCCGCCGGCGGCGCCACGGTCGGCGTCGGCATGGGCCAGGTCAACCGGGTCGACTCGGCCAAGCTCGCGGTGACGCGGGCGGGCGAGGACCGCGCGGCGACCGCGGTCGGCGCGTCCGACGCCTACTTCCCGTTCCCGGACGGCCTCGAGGTACTGACGGCGGCCGGGGTGAAGGCGATCGTCGAGCCGGGCGGGTCGATCAACGACGACAAGGTGATCGCCGCGGCGGAGAAGGCGGGGATCACCCTCTACTTCACCGGCGTCCGGCACTTCTTCCACTGATCGCGGGGTCCGGCGCGGCGGGTCCGTCCCGCCGCGCCGGACCGCCCCGATCCGGTGTTCTCCCTGATCATGGGCGGTTTTACCTTCCCGCGTTGGTAGCCTCGGCCTGGCCGCGCCCTCCCCTTGCCCCTCCATGACCCCGGGCGCGCGCGTTCGCCGATGGAGGCGCGATGGACTTCCTCATGACCCTCATGCTGGGGACGGTGTCCCAGACCGCCTCCCTGCTGATGGAGGGCCGCCAGGTGATCGGGATGCTGGCCGCGGTCCTGGCCGCGATGCTCGCCGCCCAGCTCGGCTGGCACGGCACCGACCGGCTCATCGCCTGGCGCCACCGCCCCGACGAGGACTGACTTCCGGCCCCGCGGGGGGAGGCCGGCGAGAGGTCAGCGGAGGCGGGCCCGCAGGGCGGCGCGCGCGGCGGGCCACTCGGCGTCGGTCATCCCGTAGGTGGCGGTGTCGCGTGTCGAGCCGTCCGGCATGATCCGGTGGTTGCGGTGGATCCCCTCGAACGAGGCCCCGAGCCGCTCGATCGCCCGCCTCGACCGCTCGTTGCGGTGATGGGTGTGCCAGCCGACCCGGATCGCGCCGAGCCCCTCGAACGCCCGCTCCATGAGCAGCAGCTTGGCCTCGGTGTTCATCCCGGTGCGGTGCCAGCGGGCGCCGAGCCACGTCGAGCCGATGCACAGGCCGCGGTGCGCCGGGGCGACCTCGTAGTACGAGGTGGTGCCCGCGACCTCTCCGGTGGCGGCGTCGAGCTGCACCCACGGCACCTGGATCCGGTGCTGGTACGCGTTCAGCGCCTTCTCGACGATCACCCTCATCCCGTCGACGCCGTCCGGCTGGAACGAGCTCAGCCACGTCCAGACGGCCGGGTCCGCGCCCGCCTTGAAGAGGCCCTCGGCGTGGTCGGCGGAGAGCGGCTCCAGCCGTACGCGACGCCCGGTCAGGGCCGGACGGTCGAACCAGGCGTCGTTCATACCGTCCAGTGTATGGATCGGCGGAGGCGCCCCCGCAGGGCCACTCGACGCCCTTTCGCGGAGACCGCTCCCGCCGCGGTGCCCGCGCCGCCGGATAGCATGGCCCGGACGCGACTGGCGCGGTCAAGGTGGATTCACCACCGGGGAGCGAACCACAGTCCGGACACCGCGCGCCTGGGTGGACGGGACCCGAGCCGGGCTCGGTCCTGCGCGGGCCCCTGGCGAATCAGCGCGGAGGTACGGATGACGGCACGGATTCTGGACGGCAAGGCCATCGCGGCGGAGATCCACGCCGACCTCAAGACACGGGTCGCGGCGCTCCGCGAGCGCGGCGTGAACGTGGGCCTCGGCACCGTCCTGGTGGGCGACGACCCCGGCAGCCACGCCTACGTGAACATGAAGCACCGCGACTGCGCCGAGGTCGGCATCGAGAGCATCCGCCGCGACCTGCCCGCGGACGCCACCCAGGACGAGGTCGAGCGAGCCGTCGCCGAGCTGAACGCCGACCCGGCCTGCACCGGCTACCTCGTCCAGCTCCCCCTGCCCAAGGGCCTGGACGAGCAGCGGGTGCTGGAGCGGATCGACCCCCTCAAGGACGCCGACGGCCTGCACCCGATGAGCCTCGGCCGGCTGGTCCTGATGCAGCCCGGCCCGCTGCCGTGCACGCCCAAGGGCATCGTCGACCTGCTGCGCCGCTACGACGTCCCGCTGAAGGGCGCCGAGGTCACCATCGTCGGCCGCGGCATCACCGTCGGCCGCGCCCTCGGGCTGCTGCTGACCCGGCGCAGCGAGAACGCGACCGTCACGCTCTGCCACACCGCCACCCGCGACCTGGCCGCGCACACCCGCGCGGCCGACATCGTGGTGGCCGCGGCCGGCGTCCCCGGCCTGATCACGGCCGACATGGTCAAGCCCGGCGCGGCGGTGCTGGACGTCGGAGTCTCCCGGGTCGACGGCAAGCTCACCGGCGACGTCGCCGCGGACGTCCACGGCGTCGCGGGCTGGGTCGCCCCCAACCCGGGCGGCGTGGGCCCGATGACCCGCGCGACGCTGCTCACCAACGTGGTCGAGGCCGCCGAGAGGGCCGCCGAACCCGCCTAGGCCGCCGCAGCGGGCCGCGCCCGGGGGCGTGGGGGAACACCGAGCGGGGCCGCGCCCTCCTCCAGGCGCGGCCCCGTCGGGTTGGCCGGCGACCGCCCCCGTATTGCGCTGCCGATGGGGGCGATCGCACGATCACATCAGCTGGCCCGCCGCCCTGCCGCGCCGGCCGCCGGGCGGACCGGGCCGGTCACGTGGCCCGGTCCGTGGCCGCCGCCCGGCGGGGGGCCCGTGCGGCGGGCGTCCGGGCGTCCGCCCGGGGCCGGCCGGCCCTCCATCGGCGGACGCCCCTGCTGCGGGACGTGCACCGGTGGCAGCGGCCGGACCAGGCCCATGGCGATGACCTCATTGGCGAGCCGGGTTCGGCGGTTGGCTCCTTCGGGGATGCGGAACTTCTGGTAGAGCCGCAGCAGGTGCTGCTTCACCGCGGCTTCGGTGACGACGAGATCGCCGGCGATCTCCCGGGCGGTGGCGGGTGCGACGAAGGCCTCGTCCGACAGGGCGGGCCTGCACAGCGAGGTCAGCACATCGACCTCGCGGCGGGTCAGTTCGGGTGCGATGGCACGCCGCAGCTCGACGTCCGGATCGACCTCCTCCCGGGGGATGCCCCCCATGCGGCAGCGCGCCGTGCCGAAGCTCACGACGTCACCGTCCTCCAGCACGCGCCGTGCGATCGGCCGGCCGTTGACCCTGGTCCCGTTGCGGGACAGGCCCATGTCCACGACGTAGACGTACGGGCCGCGCCGAATGATCTCTGCGTGCAAACGGGACACACTCGGGTCGTCGAGGCGGATGTCCACTCCTCTCCCTCTTCCGACCGTCGTCACGTCGGGGCGCAACGGCATCACCAGCCCGCTGTCCTCGATCCGCATGAACGGCCCCTCCACGGCAGTCCTCCCAGCTAGTTAGCGACCCCTGTCCAGCGGGTTACCCGGCCGCGTCACCGTCACACCCTCCTACTGGCCGGTAGGAGCGATGACACAAGGGATTCAGTACCCATATGGGGTCCATCGCCATCAGTCGGGCCCCAGCCGTACCGGAGCGCGGATGTCGTCGGGGTTCCTGGATGGCAGTACGGTGGAAGGCCCACGGACCGTCGCTGAGTGGAGCCAGGCATGAGCACCGAGGTGCACCGGCGGCGCCGCAGGGCACCGCGTGGCCGGGGGGCCGCCCCGCACTGGCTGGGCCAGCTCCCCTATCTCATCGTGCTGTCCGGCGTCGCCGGCGGGCTGGTGCTCTGCGCGCTCGCCTACTTCCGCAAGGGGTCGGGGCTGATGGCCGCCGCGCTGCTGTTCGGCGCGCTGGCCCGGCTGCTGCTCCCCGAGTCGCAGCTCGGCCACCTCGCGGTGCGCAGCCGCCCGGTCGACTGCTGGACGCTGGTGATCCTCGGCGAGATGGTCGCCTTCGTCGCGCTGAGCGTGCCGCCGATGAACAAGACGGGCCTGCTGCTCGCCGGCGTGTTCGGGGTGCTCATCGCGCTGGCCCTCGGGGTCCGCGCGGTGCGGTTCCTGCTCGCCGAGCGGCGGGCGGGACGCTCGGGACCCTCCGAAGAACCCGGGTCGTCCGCGGGAACAGGCCAGGTCTAGACCTCAACTTGGCCTCGGCTAGCCTAGCCAGTTGAGCCTTACAAGGACTGCTGGCCGGTGTAGGAAAGGGACAGCAACAGTATGCCCAAGATCAAAGTAGCGGGCCCGGTCGTCGAACTCGACGGCGACGAAATGACGCGGATCATCTGGAAATTCATCAAGGACCAGTTGATCCTGCCCTACCTCGACGTGGACCTGAAGTACTACGACCTGGGGATCGAGCACCGTGACGCCACGGACGACCAGGTCACGATCGACGCCGCCAACGCCATCAAGAAGTACGGCGTCGGTGTGAAGTGCGCCACGATCACCCCGGACGAGGCCCGGGTGGAGGAGTTCGGCCTCAAGAAGATGTGGCGCTCGCCCAACGGGACGATCCGCAACATCCTCGGCGGCGTCATCTTCCGTGAGCCCATCGTGGCCTCCAACATCCCCAAGCTGGTCCCGGGCTGGACCAAGCCGATCATCATCGGCCGGCACGCCCACGGCGACCAGTACCGCGCGACCGACTTCGTCGTGCCGGGCCCGGGCACGGTCACCATGACCTACACCCCGCGGGACGGCTCCGAGCCGATGGAGTTCGAGATCGCCGACTTCCCCGGCGGCGGCGTCGCGATGGGGATGTACAACTACGACGACTCGATCCGCGACTTCGCCCGGACCAGCATGCGCTACGCGCTGAGCCGTGAGATGCCGCTGTACATGTCGACGAAGAACACCATCCTCAAGGCCTACGACGGCCGGTTCAAGGACCTCTTCCAGGAGATCTTCGACGCCGAGTTCAAGGCCGACTTCGAGGCCAAGGGCCTGACCTACGAGCACCGGCTGATCGACGACATGGTCGCCGCCGCGCTCAAGTGGGAGGGCGGCTTCGTCTGGGCGGCCAAGAACTACGACGGCGACGTCCAGTCCGACACCCTCGCCCAGGGCTACGGCTCGCTCGGGCTGATGACCTCGGTGCTGATGACCCCGGACGGCAAGACCGTCGAGGCCGAGGCCGCGCACGGCACGGTGACCCGGCACTACCGGCAGCACCAGCAGGGCAAGCCGACGTCGACCAACCCGATCGCGTCGATCTTCGCCTGGACCCGGGGCCTGGAGCACCGCGGCAAGCTCGACGAGAACCCCCAGCTCGTCGACTTCGCCCGCAAGCTGGAGCAGGTCTGCGTCGAGACCGTCGAGAACGGTCAGATGACCAAGGACCTGGCGCTGCTGGTCGCGCCGGACGCCCCCTGGCTGACCACGCAGGAGTTCCTGGAGGCGCTCGACACCAACCTCCAGAAGAAGATCAACGGCTGATCGTCGGATCACGCCTGATCGTCGTGAGGCCCGCCCGCGTGGGCACTCCAGGCCGCCCTGGTGAATCCGGGGCGGCCTTCGGCGTTCCTTGGAGCGGTCCGACGGGCGGCGGCCAAGCGGCCTCGCCATGCCCGTGTGTGGACCTGGGGGATGCGGCACCGGCGGCGCGCGATAGCCTGGCCGGTGGAGTATCTCGACGACGAGAGAACCGGCGCGGCGGCTCGCCTCCCGGGCGGTCGGGTTCGAGATCGAAGCATGGCCGCCTGAGCCCCGTCAGGTCACAGCAGGAGAAGTGAAGGCATGACTCGCACCCCAGTCAACGTCACCGTCACCGGCGCCGCGGGCCAGATCGGCTACGCGCTGCTGTTCCGCATCGCGTCCGGTCGGCTCCTCGGGGCGGACGTACCCGTCCGGCTGCGCCTGTTGGAGATCCCGCAGGCGGTGAAGGCCGCCGAAGGCACCGCGATGGAGCTGGACGACTGCGCCTTCCCGCTGCTGGCCGGCGTCGACATCTTCGACGACGCCGTCAAGGCGTTCGCGGGCACCAACGTCGCGCTGCTGGTCGGCGCCCGGCCCCGTGCCAAGGGCATGGAGCGCGGCGATCTGCTGGAGGCCAACGGCGGGATCTTCAAGCCGCAGGGCGAGGCGATCAATGCCGGTGCCGCCGACGACATCAAGGTGCTGGTGGTCGGCAACCCGGCCAACACCAATGCGCTCATCGCCCAGTCGCACGCGCCGGACGTCCCGGCCGGGCGGTTCACCGCGATGACCCGCCTCGACCACAATCGCGCCCTCGCGCAGCTCGCGAAGAAGGCCGGCGTGACCGTCGCCGAGATCAAGAAGATGACGATCTGGGGCAACCACTCGGCCACCCAGTACCCCGACATCTTCCACGCCGAGATCGCCGGCAAGAGCGCCGCCGGCACGGTGAACGACCAGGCGTGGCTGGAGAACGACTTCATCCCGACCGTGGCCAAGCGCGGCGCCGCGATCATCGAGGCGCGCGGCGCGTCCTCGGCGGCGTCCGCGGCGTCCGCCGCCATCGACCACGTGCACACCTGGGTGAACGGCACCGCGGACGGCGACTGGACCTCGATGGCCGTGGTGTCCGACGGCTCCTACGGCGTCCCGGAGGGCCTGATCTCCTCGTTCCCGGTCACCACCGCGAACGGCGAATGGAAGATCGTCCAGGGCCTGGAGATCGACGACTTCTCCCGCGCCCGCATCGACGCGTCCGTGGGCGAGCTGTCCGAGGAGCGCGACGCGGTCCGCAAGCTCGGCCTCATCTGACCTCTAGTGTTTTACGGTCCCGGCCCAGGCACTCGCCTGGCGGCTCGTACCTGACCGTGTCCGGGCGGGCGCGGCATCGCTTCGCGATCTGTCCGGTGAGGCTCGCCTCCGGCTTCGCCTCACCGGACAGGTAACGCGCCCGCGCGACGGCTGGGGCATCTGAAACCGGCCCCTCGGCAGGTCCTGGGCGGGCAGCCAGGTCAGCGGACGCGGTGGGCGCCTTCCGCAGGGTCGGCCTCCAGGAAGGCCGGGGCCGTCCAGCCGCGCTTGGCGTACGCGGCGGTGATCGCGTCGCGGACGCGGTCCGCGCGGGCCGCCGCGGTGAGCACGATGACCGAGCCGCCGAAGCCGCCGCCGATCATCCGGCCGCCCCGGCCGCCGGCCCGGAGCGCCGCCTCGACCGCGGTGTCGGCCTCGGGCCAGGAGACCTCGAACTGGTCCCGCAGCGACAGGTGCGAGGCGGTCAGCAGCGCGCCGAGCTCGGCCACGGCGCCCGCCCTGAGCAGCCCGGCGGCGGCCTCCACCCGGTGGTTCTCGGTGACCACGTGCTGCGCGCGGCGGCGCAGCACCGGGTCGCGGAGCGAGGCCAGCGCCCCGGCCAGGTCCGTGACGTCGCGCAGCGCGTCCACGCCGAGCGCCGCCGCGGCCCGCTCGCACTCGTCCCGCCGCCGCGCGTACTCCCCGCCGGCCAGTTCGTGCCCGGCGCGGGTGTCGACGGCCAGCAGCGCGAGTCCGGCGCCGGACGGCGCGAACGGGACCTGTGCGGACAGGCCGCTGCGGCAGTCGAGCAGCAGGGCGTGGCCCGCCGTGCACAGCAGTGACGCGGACTGGTCCATCAGCCCGCAGGGGACGCCCACGTGCTCGTGCTCGGCGCGCTGTGCCAGCCGGGCCAGCTCGGGCCGCGCGATCTGGACCCCGTACAGCTCGCAGAGCGCCAGCGCGGTCGCGCACTCCAGCGCGGCCGAGGAGGACAGCCCGGCGCCCTGCGGCAGGTCGGCGTCGATCAGCAGGGACGCGCCGCCGGTGCCGGACGGCCGCAGCACTCGGGCGACGCCGGCCGGGTAGGCGGCCCAGCGCCGTCCGTCGGGCCAGTCCTCGGCGCTGATCGGGCCGCCGTCCACCGGTGTGCGGACGCCGTCGCCGGCGGCCTGGAGCGAGCGGACGACGAGGACGCCGTCGTCGCGCCGCGCCGCCGCCACCGAGACGCCGAGGGGCAGCGCGAACGGCAGGACGAGGCCGTCGTTGTAGTCGGTGTGCTCGCCGATCAGGTTGAGCCGGCCGGGCGCGTGCCAGACGCCCTCGGGCGGCGCCGCGTACGCCTCGGTGAACGCGGCGGCGAGCGCGGCCGGGTCGGGGCCGGCGGGCGGGGCGGTGCGCGGGGCGGTCATCGGTGCCCGGTCAGCGGGACCGGATGAAGGTCCAGGCGTCGGAGACCATCGCCCGCAGGTCGAGCTCGGGCTTCCAGCCGAGCTCCGTCCTGATCTTGTCGGACGAGGCCACCAGCACCGCCGGGTCGCCGGGCCGGCGCGGGCTCACCGACGCCGGGATCGGGTGGCCGGTCACCTCGCGGCAGACCTCGATCACCTCGCGGACCGAGTAGCCCCGGCCGCTGCCGAGGTTGAAGATCTGGTGGGTGCCGGGCGTGCACGCCTCCAGCGCGAGCCGGTGCGCGTCGCCGAGGTCGACGACGTGGATGTAGTCGCGCAGGCAGGTGCCGTCGGGCGTCGGGTAGTCCTCGCCGAACATCTGCACCGACTCGCGCTCGCCGAGCGCGACCTTGAGCACGTTGGGGATCAGGTGGGTCTCCACGGTGTGCCGCTCGCCCTGCGCCCCGCGCGCGCCCGCGACGTTGAAGTAGCGCAGCGAGACCCCGCCGACGCCGTGCAGCCGGGCGTACTCGGCGAGCGCGGTGTCGATCGCCAGCTTGGACGCGCCGTAGGGGTTGGTGGGCCGGGTCGGGGCCGTCTCCGGGATCGGGGCGGACTCGGGCTCGCCGTAGGTCGCCGCGGTCGAGGAGAACACGATGCGGGCCACGCCCGCGCGGCTCATCGCGTCGAGCAGGGCCAGCGACTCGCCGAGGTTCTTGTCCCAGTACAGGCCGGGCTTCTCGACCGACTCGCCGACCAGGGACTTGGCCGCGAAGTGCAGCACCGCGTCGAAGCCGCCGCCGTCCAGGACGTCGAACGCCTCGTCCCGCAGGGTGCCGCGCACCAGCCGCGCGCCGGCGGGGACCGCGTCCTCGTGCCCGGTGGTGAGGTCGTCGAGCACGACCACCCGGTGCCCGGCCTCCAGGAGCTGGGCCGTGACGACACTGCCGATGTAGCCGGCGCCTCCGGTGACGAGCAGTTTCACGAACGACCTCCAGAATCATGGAACGGTGCAATGCCGGAAACGACCGATCGTGCCGCCGGACGCCCCAGGCTATCCGGAACGGTGAGCGGGGAAGGGTGAACCCATGGACCGGATGTCGCGCGGGGCGCCCCGGCGGGCCGCCCGCCCGCTGGTATGGCTGCTGTCACGGTCGACCGACCTCGTGGTGCGGCTCGCCGGGGGCGATCCGCGCGCGCTGCGCGAGGAGCTCACCGCCGAGCGGATGCGGGCGCTGGTCGCCGAGACCACCGCGCTCCCCGCGGACGAGCGGGCGCTGATCGAGGAGGTGTTCGCGGCGGGGGAGCGTCCGCTGCGCGAGGTCCTGGTGCCGCGCACGGAGGTGGTGTTCCTGGACGCGGCGCTCCCGCTGGCCGCCGCCGCCCGGATCGCCGCGGGCAGCCCGCACTCCCGGTTCCCGGTGTGCCGGGACTCCCACGACGAGGTCATCGGGTTCGTGCACATCCGCGACCTGCTGGTTCCCGAGGTCCCCGACCGGGCCGCCCCGGTCGGGAAGCTGGTGCGGCCGGTGAAGTTCCTGCCGCCGTCGCAGCGGGTGCTGCCGGTGCTGTCGGAGATGCGCAGGGAGCGCTGCCACCTGGCGGTCGTCCTGGACGAGTACGGCGGCACCGCGGGGATCGTCACGCTGGAGGACCTCCTGGAGGAACTGATCGGCGACATCCGGGATGAATATGATGTGCAGGACGCGCAGGCGCGGCGCCTGCACGGTGGGGTGGTCGAGGTCGACGGCCTGCTCAATCTGGACGACTTCGCCGCCGAGACCGGCATCCGGCTGCCCGCCGGGCCCTACGAGACGGTCGCCGGCCACATCATGGCGGCGCTCGGGCAGGTCCCCGCCGAGGGCGACTCGGTGGAGGCCGCGGGCCGCCGCCTCGCGGTCGCCCGGATGGACGGCCGGCGGGTGGCCCGCGTGCGCGTCACGCCGCAGGCGGTGGTGGTGCCGCTCGCGGCGTCCGCCACCTCCACGTCCGCCACCTCCACCGGCGACACCGCCTCGAATGAGGCCTGAGAGAATCGGTCTGTGCACATGTCCGAAGCGTCCAGCCCCAGCAGCCCCGCCAGCGGCACCGCGACCCCGCGCGTGTTCTCCGGCATCCAGCCGACCGCCGGCTCGTTCCATCTCGGCAACTACCTGGGCGCGCTGCGGCAGTGGATCGCCATGCAGGACACGCACGAGGCGTTCTACTGCGTGGTCGACATGCACGCGATCACCGTCGCCTACGACCCGGCCGCGCTGCGGGTCCGGTCCCGGGTGTCGGCGGCGCAGCTGCTGGCGATGGGGCTCGACCAGGACCGTTCGACCCTCTTCCTCCAGAGCCACGTGCCCGAGCACGCCGAGCTGGCGTGGGTGCTGGGCAGCCTCACCGGGTTCGGCGAGGCGGGCCGGATGACCCAGTTCAAGGACAAGTCGGCTAAGCAGGGCACGTCGGGCACGACCGTGGGCCTGTTCACCTATCCGGTGCTCCAGGCCGCCGACATCCTGCTCTACTCGCCCGAGCCGGGGGAGGGCGAGCGCGACCTCCGGGTCCCGGTCGGCGAGGACCAGCGGCAGCACCTGGAGCTGACCCGCACCCTCGCGCAGCGGTTCAACCACCGGTTCGGCGACACCTTCGTGGTGCCCGAGGCGCACATCCCGGCCGGCGCCGCCAAGATCACCGATCTCCAGGACCCGACCGCCAAGATGAGCAAGTCGGCCTCGTCCCCGCAGGGCATCGTGGACGTGCTGGAGGACCCGGGGCCGATGCGCAAGAAGATCATGCGCGCGGTCACCGACACCGGCACCGACGTCCGCTACGACGAGGAGAACAAGGCCGGCGTCACCAACCTGTTGCGCATCTTCTCCGCGCTGGAGGGCACCCCGGTCGCCGATCTGGAGGGCCGCTACGCGGGCACCGGCTACGGCCAGTTCAAGAAGGACCTCGCCCAGGTCGTGCTCGACACGTTCACGCCGATCCGGGAGCGCACGCACAAGCTGCTGGCCGACGAGCAGGAGCTCGACCGGCTCCTGGCCCAGGGCGCGGACCGCGCCTCGCAGGTCGCCGCGCGGACGATGGAGATCGTGCGCGACCGGGTGGGATTCGTGGGACGTGGCCGCTGACCGGGCGGCCCCGGAGCCGGCCCCGGGCGACGGCGCCCGCGACCCGGCGGTACCGGCGCGGGACGGCGCCCGCACGATCGGGGTGGCGATCCCGATCCCCGAGCCGTACGGCCGGCGGCTCCAGCGCCGCCGCGAGTCGTTCGGCGACCCGCTCGCGACCGCGATCCCGACCCACATCACGCTGCTGCCCCCGACGACGGTGGACGGCGCGGCGATGGCCGGGATCGAGGACCACCTGGTCCGGATCGCCCGCACCGAGCGGGCGTTCTGGATCAGGCTGCGCGGCACCGGCACGTTCCGTCCCGTCTCGCCGGTGGTGTTCGTCGCGCTGGCCGACGGGATCGGCGGCTGCGAGCAACTCCAGGCGCGGGTGGCGTCGGGGCCGCTCGTGCGGGAGCCGACCTTCCCCTACCACCCGCACGTGACGATCGCCCACCACCTCCCCGAGGAGGTCATGGACCGGGCGTTCAAGGAGCTCGCCGGGTACCGGGCCGACTTCGAGGTGTGGGGCTTCTCCCTGTACGAGCACGGCCGCGACGGGGTGTGGCGCCCCCAGCGCGACTTCGTGTTCGGTGCCGCGCCGGGCGCGTAACGGCGCCCGTCCGGCCGCCCCGCGCCGCATCGAGTGCGTTCGCCTGGGTACGTTGCGTACATGCCTCAGGTGATCAACGAGGGCCGGCGCCGGGTGGGCGCGCTGACCGAGGCGGCCAAGCGCCTGCTGCGCGCGGCGCGGGCCCGCTGGGGCTGGCTCGACCATCTCGGCCGCGCGTACGGGCGCTACCAGGAACGGCGCGGCGACCGCCTGGCCGCCGCGCTCACCTCGTACGGGTTCCTGTCCTTCTTCCCGCTGCTGGCGCTGGCGTACTCGCTGCTCGGCTACCTGGTCGGGGTGAGCGACGAGGCCCGCGACTACTTCGTCCGGGCGGTCAACTCGCTGCTGCCGGGCCTGTCCGACCAGCTCCAGGTGCAGGAGATCGCCAAGTCCAAGGCCACCGTCGGCCTGGTCGGCCTGGCCGCGCTGCTGTTCACCGGGCTCGGCTGGGTGCAGGTGCTGCGCGAGTCGCTGCGCGACATCTGGGGCAACGAGCCCAACGGAGACGGCAACTTCCTCGTGAAGAAGCTCTGGGACGCCGCGGTGCTGGCCTTCCTCGGCGCGGCGCTCGTGCTCGGCATGGCGGTGACGACGGTCGCCACCTCGACCAGCCATGCCGTGCTCGACCAGGTGGGGCTCGGCTCGGTCCCCGGCGCGGGGACCGGGCTGCGGCTGCTGTCCCTGGCGCTGGCGGTCGGCGTCAACACGGTGATCTTCCTGTTCCTGTTCTCCCGGCTGTCGGGCACCCGCGCGCCGTGGCGGCGGATCGCCAGGGGCGCGCTGTTCGGCGCGGTCGGGTTCGAGATCCTGAAGCAGAGCGCGACGCTGCTGCTCGCCCAGACGACGCGGAACCCCGTGTACGCCTCGTTCGCGGTGCTGGTCGGGCTGATGGTGTGGATCAACTTCGTGTCGCGGTTCCTGCTGTTCGCCGCGGCCTGGACGGCGACCCGCCGGGTCGTCCTGAAGGCCGACGCCGACGCCGCGACCGAGCCTGCGACCGAGCCCGCGGCTGAGTCCGAGCCGGATACCGAGTCTGGGCCGGGGATCGTCGCCGGCCCTGCCGATGCGGGCGTCGCGGGCGAAGGCGGTCAGGGCGGGGCCTCGCGGGTCACGGGACCGACGGAACCGGCCGGCCGCACCGGCTGACCGGCCCTACCCTCCTCCAGCTCTACTGGTCGTACGGGTTGTCGGGCGAGGCGTCGGCGGGCGGACGGGGTGCCCGCCCCGCCGCCGCGCCGGCCGGGGCGACGTAGCCGCCGCGCCGGCGCCGTCGCAGCACCAGGAACAGGGCCCCCACGCCGAGGACGGCCCCCACCGCGCCGCCGCCCAGCAGCGCCCAGCCCCGGATGGAGTCGTCCGGAGTCAGCGGGTTGGTGGGCAGCAGGCTGTTGGACCGGTCGTTCCCGGCCTTGCCGGTGTCGGTGCCGTTCGCGTTGTCGCCGGGCGGGACCAGCGTGCCGACCGGCTTGACCTTGCCGCGCGCCGCGAACCCCCAGTCGAGCAGCTTGGCGGCGTACGCGGACGGCGGCTTGTCGGCGCGCATCAGCGAGATGATGATCGTGTGCTCGCCGCGTTTGGCGGCGGCCACGTAGGTCTGCCCGGCGGTGACCGTGTAGCCGTTCTTGCCGCCGAGCATGCCGTCGTACTCCTGCGCCTGCCCGGCCAGCATCCGGTTGTGGGTGTGGATCGGGTAGCCGCCGGTCTTCTTGCCCTTCTTGCGCTGCTTCTTGGTCGGCGGCGCCGGGAAGAAGAAGTCGATGGCCTGCACGTACTTGCGGTACTCAGGGTTCTTCATGCCCTCCCGCAGGATCAGCGCCAGGTCGTAGGACGAGGTGTGCTGGGTGCGGATGTTCAGCCCGCGGTCCTTGTCGAGCCCGTCGGGCGAGCCGGCCAGGGTGTCGTGCGCGTTCAGCCGCCCGGCCTCGGCGTTCATGTCGGCCAGGGTCTTCTTCATGCCGCCGTCGGCCTCGGCCAGCGCCACCGCCGCGTCGTTGGCCGACATCATCATCAGCGCGTGGAACAGGTCGGAGACCTTGTACTGCATCTTGGGGGTCAGCCCGACCTTGGTGCCCTCGACGTCGCACGCCTTCTGGGAGGGCCGGACGAGCCGCCCGGCGTCCAGCTTGGGGACCAGGGTCAGCGCGGTGAGGGTCTTCAGCGTGCTCGCCGAGAGGTAGCGGCCGTGCGGGTCCTTGGCCGCGAGCACCTGGCCGGTGTCGCCGTCGGAGATGAGGTAGGACGCGGCCTTGATCTTGGGCGGGGCGGGGACGCCCGGCTCCTGGTTGACGACCATCCCCCTGCCGCCGAGCTGCGGGCCGCCGACCGGGTCGGTGGGCGGCGCGTTCTGCGCCCCGCTGCCGGCGGCGCGCGGTCCGGCGGCCTGGGATGCGGCGGCATGGGCCGTCCCGGCGGGGGTGACCAGGGAAGCCGCGACCAGCGGCACGGAGAGCGCGGCGGAGGCGCGGCGAACGGTGCTCATGACCTTCCGAAGACTAGGCGACGTATCCGGAGAACAGGTACCCCCGGCGAAAGACGGCGACGCATGGGACGGACGGGACTCACGGTGCGTAAGGGGTGAACGGCGGGTCTCACCCTCCGTTATTGGGGAGAATTTTGGACGGACTGACTAGTCTGTTTGAGGGGGGCCGCCGGGGTGAACCCTGACCGAAAGGTGGGGCCGGACGCGTTCGTCCCCCGCCCGTACGGGTCAAATGATCCGCAAAGGGCAGAGGAGCCCGGCAGGCGGCCTGCGCGGGGAGTCATCATGGGGGCTACGTGACCCTGGATCGGCGTTCGTCCAGGCTTGGTGACCGGCTGGCCGAATCGCGCCACGTGCCACGCAACGACCTGCAAGGATTGTGGACGGAGGTTGGCCGTGGCCATTGACTTCAACGCATCCCGCGGGGCGACGCTGGGCGTCGAGTGGGAGATCCAGCTCGTCGACACCGGCACCAGGCACCTGCGGCAGGACGCGCGCGAGGTGCTCGCGTCGCTGCCCGCGCTCACCGAGGGCGCCGGGTTCGCCAAGGTCCGGCATGAGCTGATGGAGTCGACGGTCGAGGTGGTGACCGATATCAGTCACACCGTGGGCGAGGCCAAGCGCGACCTGGCCGGCACGCTCGGCGCGCTGCGGACCGCCGCCGCCGAGCGCGACATCACGCTGGCCTGCATGGGCACCCACCCCATCAGCGACTGGCGCGACGCGGTGATGGCGCCGGTGCAGCGCTACGCCGACCTGATCGAGCAGATGCAGTGGCTGGCCCGCCGCATCCAGACGTTCGGCGTGCACGTGCACGTGGGCATCACCGACGTGGCCAAGGCGATCCCGATCGTCAACGCCCTGTCGGCCTACCTCCCGCACTTCCTCGCGCTGACCGCGTCGAGCCCGTTCTGGAGCGGCGCCGACACCGGGCTGGCCTCCAGCCGGGCCGTCGTCTTCGGTCAGCTCCCGACGGCCGGACCTCCCCACTCGTTGGACGACTGGGCGGCCTTCGAGGATTACATGGCCACCCTGATGCGTGCGGGAACCATCCGCACCATCAAGGAGGTCTGGTGGGACATCCGCCCGCATCCCGACTTCGGCACCATCGAGATCAGGATGTTCGACGGCATTCCCACGCTGCGCGAGGTGGGCATGGCCGCCGCGCTCTGCCAGAGCCTCGTCACGCTGTTCGACCAGCAGCTCGACCGCGGCTACACGCTGCCGCGGCCGGCCGCCTGGGTGGTCCGCGACAACAAGTGGCGCGCCACCAGGTACGGGCTCGACGCCACCGTCATCACCGACGACACCGGCAGCACCGCCCCGCTCCGCGACGATCTCTACGAGCTGATCCGGGAGCTGGAGCCGGTGGCCGACCGGCTCGGCTGCGCCGAGGAGCTCAAGGTCGCGAGCGAGGTGCTCGCGCACGGGGCGCCGTACGAACGCCAGCGCGCGATCCGCGCCGAGGGCGGGACGCTGGAGAACGTGGTCGACGCCGCCGTCGCCGAGCTCGCACAGGACAGATTCGTCACGCTGGGGGAGGTCGCCCATGCCGGACCCTGAGAAGCCGGCCGGCCCGCCCGGCGACAACACCAGAGGGCAGACCATCCGGCGGGCGCCGTCCGGCCCCGCCATCGCGCAGGGGGCGCACATGACATATCAGGGGCCCGGGGTGATGCCCGGACTCGACCGACCGGCCGCCCCGGCATCGGCGCGGCGGGACGAGCGGGGCGCGGCGCTTCAGCCGCAGCTCGACGCGTTCCTGCGCCGGCACGAGGACGAGCTGATCGCGTTCCGCCGCGACCTGCACCGGCATCCGGAGCTGGGGTACGCCGAGCACCGCACCACGCGGCTGGTCGTCGAGCGGCTCACCGCGGCCGGCCTCCGGCCGCGGGTGCTGCCGCGCGGCACCGGCCTGTTCTGCGACGTCGGTCCCGAGGAGGGGCCGACCATCGCGCTGCGTGCCGACATCGACGCACTGCCGTTGCAGGACGAGAAGGAGAACGTCCCGTACCGCTCGACGGTGCCGGGCGTGGCGCACGCCTGCGGGCACGACGTGCACACCGTGATGGTGCTGGGCGCCGGGCTGTTCCTGGCGCAGCAGGCGGCGGCGGGGCTGCTCCCGGGCCGGGTGCGGCTGCTGTTCCAGCCCGCCGAGGAGACCCCGGGCGGCGCACTGGACGTGATCGCGGCCGGCGGCATCGCCGGCGTCGACCGCGCGTTCGCGCTGCACTGCGACCCGCGCAACGAGGTGGGGCGGCTCGGCCTGCGCAGCGGGCCGATCACCGCGGCCTGCGACAAGGTGTACGTGAAGGTGACCGGGCCCGGCGGGCACACCGCCCGGCCGCACCTGACCGCCGACCTGGTCTACGCGCTCGCCAAGATCGTCACCGAGCTGCCCTCGGCGCTGTCCCGGCGGGTCGACCCGCGCTCCAGCCTGTCGCTGGTGTGGGGGCGGGTGTCGGCCGGGTCGGTCGCCAACGCCATCCCCGACGACGGCATCGCCGAGGGGACGGTGCGCTGCCTCGACGACGAGGCGTGGCACCGCGCGCCGGACATGATGAAGTCGCTGCTCCAGTCGGTCGCCGCCGCCTACGACGTGGAGGCGACGCTGGAGTACGTCCGGGGGGTGCCGCCCACGGTGAACGACCCCGCGAGCGTGCAGATGTTCCGCGACGCCGCGACGCAGGTCATCGGTGAGGAGGGCGTGGTCCCGACCCCGCAGAGCCTCGGTGGTGAGGACTTCGGCTGGTACCTGGAGTCGATCCCGGGGGCGCTGGCCCGGCTCGGTGTGCGCACGCCCGGATCGCCCGCCGAGTACGACCTGCACCGCGGCGACTTCGACGTCGACGAGCGGTGCGTCGGGGTCGGCATCCGGGTGCTGACCGCCACGGCGCTCACCGCGCTGTGGGACGGCGGCCGTCCGGCCGAGCCCGAGCCGATGGAGGGCGCCGCCCTCGCCTGATCCGCGCCGTCCGCCCCGCCGGGGCCGGCCGCCCACCCGAGATCGATCACATGCGGTGACGCTTCACACGCTGACCTGTGGCGATAAGCGTACGCATTGGTAACGGACGCGTTGCGAAACGGTGCACCCTGGGGTGTTTCCTGCCGTTCCCGAGATAACGTCCCATCGATTTCAGTGGCCCGCCATGGGCCGCTATGCCCGTTCAGGTGGGACCGGAAGGAGCGCTCTCTTGCGCCGTGGACTGAAGATCTCGCTCGTCGGTGTGACGGGCGCAGCGCTGGTGCTCAGCGCCTCCGGCTGCGGTGGCAAGAAGGCCGCTGACGACGGCGGCGGCGCGGACGGCAAGAAGACCGTCAAGGTGGGGCTGGCCTTCGACATCGGCGGTCGTGGCGACCAGTCGTTCAACGACTCGGCGGCGGCCGGGCTCGACAAGGCCAAGAAGGACCTGAACGTCCAGACCAAGGAGATCTCCGCCAAGCCCGACGAGCCGGACGCCGACAAGGAGTCGCGGCTGCGCCTGATGGCCAACGAGGGCTACAAGATGATCATCGGGGTGGGATTCGCCTACACCGCCTCGGTGATCAAGGTCGCCAAGGACTTCCCGGACACCAAGTTCCTGGTCGTGGACGCCGACCAGTGCAAGGTCGAGGGCCCGAACGTGCTCGGCGCGTGCTTCGCCGAGGCGCAGGGCTCCTACCTGGTCGGCGCCGCCGCCGCGCTGAAGTCCAAGACCGGCACGATCGGCTTCATCGGCGGCGTGAACGTGCCGCTGATCCAGCGGTTCCAGGCCGGGTACGAGGCGGGCGCCAAGAAGGCCAAGCCGGGCATCAAGATCCTGCCGGCCAAGTACCTGACCCAGCCGCCGAACTTCGACGGGTTCAAGAACCCGGCGCTCGGCACCGAGGCGGCCAAGGGCCAGCTCGACGGCGGCGCCGACGTGATCTTCCACGCCGCGGGCGGCGCCGGCATCGGCGTCATCAACACCGTCGGCGGGGCCAAGAAGTGGGCCATCGGCGTCGACTCCGACCAGTACAACCTGCCGGCCGTGCAGGGCGTGAAGGAGCAGATCCTCACCTCCATGGTGAAGCGGGTCGACTCGTCGGTGCTCGACTTCGTCGAGGGCGTCGGGAACGGCACCTTCAAGGCCGGCACCAAGAAGTACGACCTGGCCAACGACGGCGTCGGCTACTCGGTGTCGGGCGGCAAGATCGACGACATCAAGGCCAAGCTGGACGAGCTGAAGGCCGGGATCGTGGCCGGCAAGATCGAGGTTCCGACCGGGTCCTGACCTCGCGCCGTACTGCGTGACCGGGGCGCCGCCGTGGCGACGGCGGCGCCCCGGACCGGCCGTCGGGAGGCGGGCCGGTCGGCCGGTCGGCCGGGAGCGCGGTACTCCGAGACAGCGGGGCAGCGGGTAGTCCGAAGCGGGAGGGGCCACACGTGCCTGAGCAGATGCCGGCCGTCCGGCTGACATCGATCACCAAGCGGTTTCCCGGCGTGGTGGCCAACCACGACGTCGACCTCACCATCGAGCGCGGCGAGGTGCACGCGCTGTGCGGGGAGAACGGTGCCGGCAAGTCCACCCTGATGAAGATCCTTTACGGGATGCAGCGGCCGGACGAGGGCACCATCGAGATCGACGGCGCCAAGGCGGTGCTCCGCACCCCCGCCGACGCGATCGCGCGCGGGATCGGGATGGTGCACCAGCACTTCAAGCTGGCCGACAACCTGACGGTGCTGGAGAACGTGATCCTCGGCGCCGAGCCGCGGCGCGGGTTCCGGATCGACTTCGCCGCCGCCCGCGCGAGGATCCGCGAGATGTCGGAGGCGTACGGGCTGCGCGTCGACCCCGACGTGCTGGTCGAGACGCTCGGCGTCGGCGACCGGCAGCGGGTCGAGATCCTCAAGGTGCTGTTCCGCGGCGCCCGGGTGCTGATCCTGGACGAGCCCACCGCGGTGCTCGTCCCGCAGGAGGTCGACGAGCTGTTCGGCAACCTGCGGGAGCTGCGCGCCGAAGGCCTCACCGTGCTATTCATCTCGCACAAGCTCGACGAGGTGCTGTCGGTCGCCGACACCATCTCGGTGATCAGGCGCGGCACCACCGTCGCCACCCGGCTGGACCCGGGGCAGATCACCTCGGGACGGCTGGCCGAGCTGATGGTCGGCTCCGAGCTGCCCAAGCCGGAGCTGCGCGAGTCCACCGTGACCGACGACGTGCAGCTCGACATCGGCGGCCTGAGCGTGCTGACCGCCGAGGGCCGTCCGGTCGTGGACGGGGTGTCGCTGCGCATCCGGCGCGGCGAGATCGTCGGTCTGGCCGGGGTCGAGGGCAACGGGCAGAGCGAGCTGATCGAGGCGATCATGGGGATCCGCGGCGCGGACGCCGGGACGATCACCTATGGCGAGCACGACATCACCGGCTGGACGACCCGGCGCCGCCGCGAGGCCGGGATCGCCTACATCCCCGAGGACCGGCACCGGCACGGGCTGGTGCTGGAGGGCAGCCTCTGGGAGAACCGGATGCTGGGCCACCAGACCCAGCGGCCGAACGTGCGCGGCCCGTGGGTCGACCGGCGCGGCGCGCGGCGCGACACCACCCGGATCGTCCGCGACTACGACGTGCGCACCCCCGGGATCGAGGTGCCGGCCGCGGCGCTGTCGGGCGGCAACCAGCAGAAGCTCATCGTGGGCCGGGAGATGTCCGGCGACCCGCGGCTGCTGATCGCCGCCCATCCCACCCGCGGCATCGACGTGGGCGCCCAGGCCGCCATCTGGGAGTACCTGCGGCTGGCCCGCGCGAGCGGGCTGGCCGTGCTGCTGATCAGCGCCGATCTTGAGGAACTCATCGGTATGTCCGACACCCTGCACGTGATCCTGCGCGGGCGGCTGGTCGCGGAGGTCGACCCGGGGACGGTCACCCCCGAGCAGCTCGGCTCCGCCATGACCGGCGCGGGAGACACCCCATGAGCGACCCGAAGGAACCCCGGGACGAGAAGGACCCGAGGGACGAGCGGGAGCCGGGCGACACGGCGGGCCCCGCCGCGTCGAAGGACTCCGGCGTCGCGAAGGACTCCGGTGTCGCGAAGGACTCCGGTGTCGCGAAGGACGCTGTGCCCGACCTGGGCGAGGCCGGGCCCGGCGTGCCCGCGCCGCGCGGGCCGGAGCCCGGCGAGACCGACCCGGCCGAGCCCGGCGATCCGTCCGGGCCCGCCGAGGTGCCGGCGTGGAAGGCGGTGCTCCAGGGGCTCGGGCCGCGCGGGCTCGGCCTGAAGATCGGCGCGCCGGTGCTGGCGCTGCTGATCTCCCTGGCCATCACGATGCTGCTGCTGCGGGTCACCGGCGCCGACCCGGTCAGCTCGATCCAGAGCATGGTCAGCTTCGGCACCACCGAGAACTCCCTGGTCGACATCGTCAACCGGGCGACGCGGTACTACCTGTCGGCGGTCGCGGTCGCGATCGGGTTCCGGATGGCGCTGCTCAACATCGGCGTGGACGGGCAGTACCGGCTGGCGGCGATGCTGTCGGCGGCGCTCGGCGGCGCGCTGACGCTGCCCGCCCCGTTCGGCCAGCTCCTGGTGATCGTGGCGGCGATGCTGGTCGGCGGGCTGTGGGCCGCGATCGCGGGCGTACTGAAGGTCACCCGCGGGGTCAGCGAGGTGCTGTCCACGATCATGCTGAACGCGATCGCGACCGGGCTGATCGCCTACCTGCTGAACGACAAGCGGCTGGCCGAGGTGCGGCCGGGCAGCAACAACGTGGCGACCCCGCCGATCCCCAAGTCCGGCCAGGTCGGCGACCTGAACGGGGTGCTGTCGGCGGTGGGGCTCGACCTGCCCGGCCGGCTGTACGGGCTGCTGCCGCTGGCGATCGTGGTCGGCGTGGTGTTCTGGGTGGTGATCAACCACACCCGGTTCGGGTTCGACATGAGGGTGTCGGGGCTGTCGCCGACGGCGGCGCAGGCCAGCGGGGTCAGCGCGCGCCGGATGGTGGTCGTCACGATGGTGGCGTCCGGCGCGGTGGCCGGGCTGATCGGGATGCCCGAGCTGCTCGGCGCCTCGCACGAGTACTCGCTGAACTTCCCGGCCGGGCTCGGCTTCACCGGCATCACGGTGGCGCTGCTCGGCCGCAACCATCCGGTGGGCATCGCGCTGGCGGCGCTGCTGTTCGCCTTCCTCGACCAGACCTCCGACGTGCTCCAGGAGGTCGATGTGCCCAAGGAGATCGTCGGGGTGATGCAGGGCGTGGTCGTACTGACCGTCGTCATCGTCTACGAGCTGGTGCGGCGCTGGGAGATCCGGCTCCAGCAGCGGGCCGTGGCGGTCGAGCTGGCCACCGGACACGACCTGGCACGGGAGGCGGGATGAGCACGGTCACCACGGCCGCGGGCAAGGCCAAGGCGCTGACCACGGGCCGCCGGCTCCGCTGGCCGCACCACCTGCTGATCGCGGCGGCGCTGCTGGTGCTGCTGTCGCTGGTCCGGCTGATCGATGACGCGAACGACGTGACGTCCAGCGGGACGGTCGGCGCGACGCTGCGGCTCGCGGTGCCGATCTTCCTGGCCGGGCTGGGCGGGCTGTGGGCGGAGCGGTCGGGCGTCATCAACATCGGCCTCGAGGGCATGATGATCCTCGGGACCTGGTCGGGCGCCTGGGCCGGCTACCAGTGGGGCCCGTGGGCCGGGGTGGCCGCCGGGATCGCCGGTGGCGCGCTCGGCGGGCTGCTGCACGCCGTCGCGACCGTGTCGTTCGGCGTCGACCACATCGTCTCCGGTGTCGCGATCAACATCCTCGGTCTCGGGCTGACCCAGTTCCTGGCCGGGCTGATCTTCGACACCGGTGCGGCGAAGGCGCTGGGCGGCGGGCCGCGGCAGTCCCCGCCGGTCGATCCGATCAGCACGCTGACGCTGCCGGTGCTGTCCGGCGGCGAGATCTTCGGGTGGCGGAGCCCGGACTGGCTCGGCTCGGTCGAGCGGCACCACTGGTTCCTGGCGTCGGACCTGGCGGGCGTGCTGCGCGGGCTGACCAGCGGGATGTCGCTGCTGACGCTGGTCGCGCTGCTGCTGGTCCCGCTGACCTTCTTCGTGCTGTGGCGCACCGCGTTCGGGCTGCGGATCCGGTCGTGCGGCGAGGACCCGTACGCGGCCGAGTCGCTGGGCGTGCCGGTCTATCGGATGAAGTATCTGGCGGTGACGATCTCCGGTGCGTTCTCCGGGCTGGCCGGGGCGTTCCTGGTCACGGTCGCCGCCCCGCTGTACCAGGACGGGCAGACCGGCGGACGCGGCTTCATCGGCCTGGCCGCGATGATCTTCGGTAACTGGCGTCCGGGCGGGCTCGCCGCCGGATCGCTGCTGTTCGGTTACACCGACGCGATGAACGTGCGCGGCGGAGGCCAGGCGGTGCACGCGCTGCTGCTGTTCGTGACCGTCCTGCTGGTCGCCGTCGCGATCTGGCAGCTCGTCCGGGGCAACCGGATGCGCCCGCTGGTGACCACCGACGTGGAGCGCCGCGCGGTCCGCAACGCGTTCGTCGGCGGCGCGCTGTCGGTGGTGTTCGCCGCCGCGTTGCTGGCGTGGTTCCTGAGCAGCGACGTGGTGCCCGGCGAGCTGGTGTCGTTCACCCCGCACCTGACCACGCTGCTGGTGCTGGCGCTCGCCAGCCAGCGGCTGCGGATGCCGGCCGCCAACGGGATCCAGTACCGGCGCGGCGAGTCGCGCTGATCGGGCGATGGCCCGGGACGGGCCGGACGCGGGAGATCATGGGGACATGACCGAACAGATCGATTGGCCGGCGCTGCGCGCGGCGGCGCGGGCGGCGATGGGGCGGGCGTACGCGCCGTACTCCGGCTTCCCCGTCGGCGCCGCGGCGCTGGTGGACGACGGCCGGACCATCACCGGATGCAACGTGGAGAACGCCTCGTACGGCGTCGGCCTGTGCGCCGAGTGCAGCCTGGTGTCGGCGCTGCACGGCGAGGGGAAGGCGACCGCGGCGCCGCAGCTGGTCGCGGTCGCGGTCGTCGACCGGAACGGCGACCCGCTGATGCCGTGCGGGCGCTGCCGGCAGCTCCTGTGGGAGCAGGGCGGCGCGGCGCTGCTGCTGGAGACCGTGCGCGGCGTGCTGCCGATGACCGAGGTCCTGCCGGACGCGTTCGGCCCGGACGACCTGCTGCGCCGCTGAGAGGTGAGGAGAGCTGTGGACGCCATCGACGTCATCCGCGCCAAGCGCGACCGGACCGGGCTGACCGGTGAGCAGATCGACTGGGCGGTCGACGCCTACACCCGGGGGGCGATCGCCGAGGAGCAGATGGCGGCGCTGGCCATGGCGATCCTGCTGAACGGGATGACCCGGGCCGAGGTGTCCCGCTGGACGGACGCGATGATCCGTTCGGGCGAGCGGATGGACTGGTCGGCGCTGGACCGCCCGACCACCGACAAGCACTCCACCGGCGGCGTCGGCGACAAGATCACGCTGCCGCTGGCGCCGGTGGTGGCCGCGTGCGGCGCGGCCGTCCCGCAGCTGTCGGGGCGGGGCCTCGGGCACACCGGCGGGACGCTCGACAAGCTGGAGTCGATCCCGGGCTGGCGGGCGTCGCTGAGCACCGGCGAGATGCTGGACGTGCTGACCGGCACCGGCGCGGTGGTGTGCGCGGCGGGCGGCGGCCTGGCCCCGGCCGACCGCAAGCTGTACGCGCTGCGCGATGTGACCGGGACGGTCGAGTCGATCCCGCTGATCGCGTCCTCGATCATGTCCAAGAAGATCGCCGAGGGCACCGGGGCGCTGGTGCTGGACGTCAAGGTCGGCTCCGGCGCGTTCATGAAGACGGTCGCGGACGCGCGCGAGCTGGCCGAGACGATGGTCGGCATCGGCACCGACCACGGGCTGCGCACCGTCGCGCTGCTCACCGCGATGGACCGTCCCCTCGGCCGCGCGGTCGGCAACGCGGTCGAGGTGGCCGAGTCGGTCGAGGTGCTGGCCGGCGCGGGCCCGTCCGACGTGGTCGAGCTGACCGTGGCGCTGGCCCGCGAGATGCTCGCCGCGGCCGGCCTGGCGGACGGCAAGGACCCCGCCGACGCGCTCCAGGACGGTTCGGCGATGGACGTCTGGCGCCGGATGATCTCCGCGCAGGGCGGCGACCCCGACGCCGCGCTCCCGGTCGCGAACGAGGCGCACGAGGTGACCGCGCCGTCCTCGGGAGTCCTCACCCGGCTGGACGCCTACGGCGTCGGCGTGGCCGCGTGGCGGCTCGGTGCCGGCCGCGCCCGCAAGGAGGACCCGGTGTCGTTCGGTGCCGGCATCATCTGCCACGCCAAGCCCGGTGACACCGTCACCGAGGGCCAGCCGCTGCTGACCCTGCACGCCGACGAGCCGTCCCGCTTCGACCGGGCCCTGGAGTCACTGGACGGCGCGTTCGAGATCACCGAATCCGGCACCCCGGACCTCCATCCCCTGATCATCGACCGCATCGCCTGACCGCCCTGAGCTCAGCGGGAGCGAGCGGGCTCGGGTTCGGGGGACGGCGCGGCGGACAGGTGCCGGACCATGACGCCGACGATCCGCTCGCGGGGCACGAAGCCGTAGTGCCGGGAGTCCCAGCTCGTCGGACGGTTGTCGCCCAGCACCACCACGGAACCGGGCGGCACCGTCATGCCGGCCAGCCCCGCGACGTCCGGGTCCGCCCAGCCCGCGGGCACCCGGTCGCCCTGCACGGCCGTCGCCCGCTTGAGGAGGAGCTGGCGGTCGGCCACGGGCCGCCGCTCGTTCGGCAGGTCGGGGAACCGGACGAGGACGACGTCTCCGGAGCGGACCCGCTTGGTCCGGCGGACCAGCACGCGGTCGCCGGACCGCAGCGTCGGCTCCATGCTGTCGCCGTCGACGGTCGTGACGATGAGGCGGAGGCGGATCGACAGTGCCAGCAGGCCGAGCGCCGCCGCCGCTCCGGCGACCGGCAGGGCGGTGGTCACGGGACCTCCTGGTATCCGGATGCCTGGAGCCGGAACAGCCCGGCGTAGCTGCCGCCGGTCTCGAGCAGGGAGTCGTGCGTTCCCTGCTCGATGATCCGGCCCTCCTTCAGTACCGCGATGTGGTCGGCGTCGCGGACGGCGCTGAGCCGGTGCGAGATCAGCAGGCTGGTGCGGCCCTCGCGGTGCTCCCGCATCCGGGTGTGGATCTCGTGCTCGGCCTCGGGGTCGAGGCCGGAGCTGGGCTCGTCCAGGATCATCAGGTCCCGGCCCTCCCGGACGAACGCGCGGGCCAGCGCGAGCCGCTGCCACTGCCCGCCGGACAGGACGACGCCGGTCACCGGGTCGTCCTTGTCGTCCCCCATCACGAACATGCGGGTGAGCGGGGTGTCGTAGCCCCGGGGCAGCCCGGTGAGCTTGTCGTGGATGCCCGCACGGACGGCCGCCGCGGTGAGCCGCCGCTGGTCGCCGATCGCGCCCAGGTCGCCGAGGGAGATGTTCTCGCCGGCCGTCATGTCGTAGTTCATGTGGTCCTGGAACACGGCGCTGATCCGCTCGCGCAGCAGTGCCGGCGGGATGTCGCGCAGGTCGACGCCGTCCCAGCGGATCTGTCCGCGGGTCGGGTCGTACATCCGGCACAGCAGCTTGACGAGGGTGCTCTTCCCGGCCCCGTTCAGGCCGACGAGCGCGACCGCGTGCCCGCGCGGGATCGTCAGGTCCACCCCGCGCAGGACCCAGGGGTGGTCGTCGCTGTAGCGGAACCACACGTCCCGCAGCTCGATGGCGTCCCGCAGCGGCGGCGCGTCGCCCTCGATCGCGCTGGGAAGGTCGGGTTCGGCGCGGACGACGGCGAGGTAGTGGGTGAAGGACAGCAGCCGCGCCTGCCCGCCGGCGATCGCCGTGGTGAGCGTCGACAGGGCGGCCTGCACGCCGAGGACGGCCGCGAGGAACATGGACACATCGCCGATGCTGAGCCGGCCGTGCCGCGCCGCCGTGATCGCCCACCACAGCCCGGCCCCCGCCACCGCCGCGCTCAGCACGGTCAGCCCGCCCTGGGTGCGCAGCTCCCGGAGGTCCATCCGCTGGGTGGCCGCGTTGACGCTGCGCCGCTCGGCCATCATCCGGGCGCGCAGGAACGCGCCGATCCCGAACAGCCGGATCTCGGTGGCGGGCGCCGTCCCGGTGAGGAGCTGGCCGTAGAAGAACTCGCGGCGGTAGTACTGCTCGATGCTCCACTCCATGGCCGCCCGGCGCCGGGAGAGCAGGATCTCCGCGACCAGCGCGGGGACGGCGGCGGCGAGCACCATGGCGGTCATGGCCGGGCTGAGGACGAGGAGCGACCCGATGAACCCGACCAGGGACAGTATCCCGCCGAGCCCGCTGCCGATGCCGTCCACGATCTCGGCGATGCGGGTGATGCTGTCCTGGGCCAGCCGGAGCCGGTCCTGGAATCCCGGATCCTCGAAGTTGCGCAGGCCCACCTGGCGCTCGGCGGCCTGGAACAGTCCCTCGGTCGCGGTCAGGCCGGCGGACCGGCCCATCTGCGCCCGCAGGTACTGGACCATGCCCGGCAGCCCCGCGGCGACCAGCCCCGCGGCGACCAGCCCGAGCGCCAGCCCGCCGACCTCCCCGTGCGGGGTCGTCAGGCGGTCGATCACCAGCTTGGTCAGCCATGCGGTCACGATCGGCGCGGCGGCCCCCGCCAGCGTCATGATCAGGAACGCGGCCACGCCGCCGGGGGCCGACCGCCAGATGAGCGCGACGGCCGCCGCGCCGGCGGCCCGCATGTCCCGCAGGCCGAGGCCCGGTTCCCCCTTCGGGGTGCGGCTCACTCGCTCAGCCCTTGCCCGCGACCGGCTCGCGCGAGGACCGGCGCGGCGGCGGCTGCGGCATGTCCTCGACCCGGTGGCCGGTGGCGGCGACGAGGCCGCCCTCGCCGACGAGGTACAGCGCCGGGGTCAGGGTGTTCTGGAACGCGCGCGCCACCGGCCCGCCGTCGAACTCGGCCTGGACGACCCGGGCGACCGGGGTCAGCGCCCGCACGGTCTCGGGGTCGTCGCCGCCGACGATCGCCAGCACGTTCTCGCGGCCCTGCCCGCGAGCGTGCTCGACGAACCGGGGCAGCAACTCGTGGCAGGAGTCGCAGGCGGCGGAGAAGAACGCGACGACGCCCATCAGGGTGTCGCGGGACACCGGCTCGTCATCGGTCGTCAGGGCGGTGAAGTCCCCGATGGTCGAGCCCGGTCCGAGCGCGAACAGCGATGCGTGACCGCTCCCCGCCTGCTCCCTCAACCGGCGCAGGACCCCGAGCGTGAGCAGCAGGTTCAGCAGGCACAGCACGCCGAGTAGTACCACGGCGGCCACAAGGTAGGGCATCAGGAGTCAGTCCTCACGAACAGATCGGCGGCGGCGCGGCCGGCGCCGTGCGCGCCGGGCGGCGTGATGCCGCCGCCCGGCGGCGTTCCTACGACCGGATCAGCAGGAGTTGCGGACCTTGCTCCAGGTGCAGCCGCTGTCCGGGCAGCAGTAGCGGTACCAGTAGCCCTTGTGGCCGGCCGCGTCGCAGAAGTAGGTGCCGCTGCATGCGGACGCGGTCTCCCGGGGGGCGATCCGGTCGATCATTCGGTCGATGAGGCGGTTCATGACTTCTCCCTTTTGGCAGCTTCGACAGGAAGGACGAGGGCGATATCGCAGGTCGGCGACCGGATATGCCACGAAGTTCGAGTGCCGCTACCCCTTCCTTGCTCCGGCTCATTCGCCGCAGTGGCGGGCTGGGACCAAGTAGTACACGGGACGCGGGGAAAACGGCAAGACCTAATTAATGGCAACGTGACCGTTTGTAGGATCTTGTTGACGGACACCCGTGAGGAAGATCACTTGTCGCTGGTTTGTGCAGGCCGGGCACCCGGAATCGCGCGGTGATGATCTCTGAATGCAGTCAAGAGAACGCGTTGCGTCAGGTGGGGGCACTGAAGTTGAGGGGGTGTATCGGCATCGACTCAAGCGGCGCCGTCGATGACTCAATCACCACGATCGCGCTACTCATTACCGCACTGCCGCCATTGGCGGGCAACGGGAGTCGGTCCTCGCGGACATGCGGGGCGGCGGTGCCGCGGCCGGCGCCGGTGCGCGCGCCGGGCGGTGGCGTGACGCCACCGCCCGGCGGCGTTCCTACGACCGGATCAGCAGGAGTTGCGGATCTTGGTCCACTCGCAGCCGCTGTCCAGGCAGCAGAAGCGGTACCAGTAGCCCGGGTGGCCGGCCGCGTCGCAGAAGTAGTTGGTGCTACAGGCGGACGCGTCCTCCCGGGGGGCGAGCCGGTCCAGCAGGCGATCGATCAGACGGTTCATGACGCTCCCTTTTTGGCGTCTTCGGCAAGAAGGGCTGGGGGATATCGGTGGTCGGCGACCGGATATGGCGCGAAGCTCTAGGGCCCGCGCCACCACTTCTTGCCTCGGTGGAATTGCTGCCCTGGCGGGCACGGGACCAAGTAGTACACGGGTCCCAGGGAAAGCGGCAAGACCTAAATAATGGCAACATGACCGTTTGTAGGATCTTGGTGCGAATATCCGCGAGCTGGATCAACTCTGACGGTTCGTCTCGGTCCTCGTCCCGGGAGGGAGCTGCGATGATCTCCGGCTGCGGTTGTCGGATCACCTTCGGTGAGGTCAGAGCGTTGAGGTTGCGGAAAGTCGGCTCTGACTCAAGCCGCTTCTCCGGTTACTCAACCACGGTCGCCGCGTTACTTAAATATTGGCTCCAGGTCGTCCCCCGCATGCTTCTTGGCGGCGGGTGCGGGAGAGAAAAGGCCGGCACTGTCCCGATCTTAATGGAAGGCTGAATGGAGTGGCCGCCGTCGCGAAGTGCCCCGACCGGGGATTAAACGTCTTCGGGCCGGGAGATCTCCCATCGCGGTGATCACTTCGGGTCGCGGGCCCTGCGGTGATCGTCACCGCTCCGGCACGCCGGACCGGCGCTCCGCGTCCTGCTCCGGTTGGCGGAAGTTGCCGAAGAACAGGGCGGGTTTCGGGGGTAGATTCTGAGGATGAACGAGCGCCCGTCCCTCGACGACATCCGCCGCGCCCCGAAGGTCCTGCTCCACGACCATCTGGACGGGGGCGTCCGGGCCGGCACGATCGTGGACCTGGCGCGGGAGGGCGGGTACGACGCGCTGCCCACCACCGACCCCGACAACCTGCGGACCTGGTTCGCCGAGGCGGCGAACTCGGGCTCCCTGGAGCGCTACCTGGAGACGTTCTCGCACACCGTCGGGGTCATGCAGACCAAGGAGGCGCTCACCCGCGTCGCCTACGAGTGCGCCGAGGACCTCGCCGAGGACGGCGTCGTCTACGCCGAGGTCCGGTACGCGCCCGAGCAGCACACCCGCACCGGGCTGCCGCTCGACCAGGTCGTCGAGGCCGTCCTGGAGGGCTTCGCCAAGGGCGGGCGCGACCACGGGATCCGGGTCGGCGCGCTGCTCACCGCGATGCGGCACCAGCCGCGCAGCGGGGAGATCGCCGAGCTGGCCGTCCGGTACCGCGACGCGGGCGTGGCCGGGTTCGACATCGCGGGCGCCGAGGCCGGCTACCCGCCCACCCGGCACCTGGACGCGTTCGAGTACCTCCAGCGGGAGAACGCGCACTTCACCATCCACGCGGGCGAGGGCTACGGGCTCCCGTCGATCTGGCAGGCGATCCAGTGGTGCGGGGCCGACCGGCTCGGGCACGGCGTGCGCATCATCGACGACATCGTCCAGGGCGGCGCCGACGGCCCGGTGCTCGGCCGGCTCGCCGCCTACGTGCGCGACAAGCGGATCCCGCTGGAGATGTGCCCGACGTCCAACATCCAGACGGGTGCGGCCAAGTCGATCGCCGAGCACCCGATCGGGCTGCTGCGGCGGCTGAGCTTCCGGGTCACCGTCAACACCGACAACCGGCTGATGGGCGGCACCACGCTGTCGCGCGAGTTCGCCGAGCTCACCGAGGCCTTCGACTACGGCTGGGACGACCTCCAGTGGTTCACGGTGAACGCGATGAAGTCGGCGTTCGTCGGCTTCACCGAGCGGCTCGAACTGATCAACGGCGTGATCAAGCCGGGATTCGCACAGCTCAAGTGGCGCGGCACCCGGCCCCTGGCATGATCGGGGGATGACCCCGCAGCTCACGGTCCGTTCCACCGCCGCACACGTCAGCGCGTACGTCTGGCTGGCGTTCGCCGCGTTCAACCTCCTGGACCTGGCGATCGGCATCACCGGTTCGGCCCGCTACAACCTGACCTCCGCCTCGATCGCCGCGCTCCTGCTGCTCGGCAGCGGCATCGCGTACGTGGTCGGGCTGCGCCCGGCGATCGTCGCGGACGAGGCGGGGGTGACCGTCCGCAACCCGGCGCGCGACACGCGGG
Source organism: Actinomadura xylanilytica (assembly GCF_030283145.1). Classification (GTDB taxonomy): domain Bacteria; phylum Actinomycetota; class Actinomycetes; order Streptosporangiales; family Streptosporangiaceae; genus Spirillospora; species Spirillospora xylanilytica. Next base: position 1,043,317 of record NZ_JASNWE010000004.1, on the reverse strand, counting down.
CGCCCTGGCCCGCCGTCCGCGAGGTCGAGGGCGGCACCGCGGTGACGGTCCGGTTCACCGGCCCCGGCGGCGCCGAGCGGAAGACCCGTGCCTGGGTGCTCCAGACCTCGCCGCGCGCCCAGGCCAAGACCGAGGCGCGGGCGCGGCGGGACGAGTCCAGGCGGCCCGCCGGCGACCGGTCCGCCGCCGCGCTGATCAAGGGCCGCACCCCGGCCGACTTCACGGCCGGGCAGCTCGACGAGATCAGGGAGCGCAGCCGCTCCCGGAGCAGGTCCGGCGCGGCCGGTCCGACCACGGCCGAGGCCGGGGCGGTGGACGGCGGCGCGGAGGCCCGGCCCGAGGCCACGGGCTCGGTGACCTGGTCGGTCGCGGCGGCGGTGGCCCTCGGCGTGCCGCTGCTCCTGCTGCTCGCGGTGATCATCGCGGGCCTGCTCGCCTAGCCCGCACGCGCACCCCGCGCACCCCGGAGGGACGGTCAGCCGAGGCCGAGCGCGGCCGACAGTGCGGTCCGCAGCGCGTCCAGCTCGGCGGCCCCCCGCGCCCGCACGGCCGCGATATCGCCGTCACCGTCGCCGACCGGTAGGACGACTTCCAGGTAGCACTTGAGCTTGGGCTCGGTGCCGGACGGCCGGATCACCACCCGGGCGGTCCCGCCGGACGGCCCGGCGGCGAGCCGGAACCGGAGCCCGTCAGTGGGTGGCAGGCCGCCCGCGCCCTCGGCGAGGTCGTCGAACGACGCGACGGTGCGTCCGGCGATCTCGGCGGGCGGGTCCGCGCGCAGCCGGGCGACCGCACCGGTGATGAGCGCCGGGTCGGCGACCCGGAACGAGAGCTGCGAGGTGGCGTGCAGCCCGTACCGGCGGGCCTGGTCGTCGAGCAGGTCCCCGAGCGTCCGGCCGTCGCGGGCGGCGGTGGCGGCGAGCGCGGCGATGGCGAGCGCGGCGCCGACGCCGTCCTTGTCGCGCACCGGCAGGCCCCGGTCGTCGCCCACGCTATAGCCGAGCGCCTCCTCGTACCCGAAGACCAGCCGGTCGCCGGGCCGGCCCGCCTTCATGATCCATTTGAACCCGGTCAGCGACTCGGCGAACCGCACGCCGTGCGCGCGGGCGATCGCGGCGGGCAGCGACGACGAGACGATGGTGCTGGCGATGAGCCGGTCGTCGCCGGCGGTGTGCGCCAGCACCTGCTCGGCCAGCAGCCCGCCGACCTCGTCGCCGGTCAGCGTCCGCCACCCGTCCGGGCCGGGCACCGCCACCGCGCAGCGGTCCGCGTCCGGGTCGTTGGCGATCACCAGGTCGGCGCCCGCCGCCTCGGCCAGCCCGAGCACCAGGTCCATCGCCCCGGGCTCCTCGGGGTTGGGGAAGGCCACCGTCGGGAAGTCGGGGTCGGGCTCGGCCTGCTCGGGCACCACCGCCGGGGCGCGGAACCCGGCCCGCCCGAACGCCCGCAGCAGCACGTCGCGGCCGACGCCGTGCAGCGGCGTGTAGGCCACCGACACGTCCCGGGCGGCGCCGAGCCGCAGCCCGGCCACCGCGTCGAGGTACCGGTCGATCTCGGCATCGCCGAGGAGGTCCCAGCCGGTGCCGAGGGGCAGCCCGTCCACCCGGCCGACCGCGTCGATGGCCGCCGAGATCTCGGCGTCGAGCGGCGGGACGATCTGCGCGCCGTCGCCCCAGTAGACCTTGTAGCCGTTGTCGCGCGGCGGGTTGTGGCTGGCGGTCACCATCACGCCCGCCACCACCGCGCCGGAGGCCCCCACGTAGTGGGCCAGCACGGGCGTCGGCACCGGCCGCGGGAACAGCCGGGCGGCGAGGCCCGCCCCGGTCAGCACCGCCGCCGTGTCGAGCGCGAACCGCCGCGACCCGTGCCGCGCGTCGTACCCGATCGCCACCGCGGCGCCCGCCGGGTGGTCCTGCCGGATCCGCGCGGCCAGGCCGGCGGCGGCGCGCATGACCGTCACCCGGTTCATCCGGTTGGGGCCCGCTCCGAGCTCGCCGCGCAGGCCCGCCGTGCCGAACTCCAGCCGGGCGCCGAACCGCCCGGCCAGCGCCGGGCCGTCGTCCGCGTCCAGGAGGGCGCGCAACTCGGCGCGGGTCTCCGGATCGGGATCCTGCGCCAGCCACGCCGCGGCGGCCTCGCGAAGGCCGTCCTGCGCGGGCACGTCCGGTGCGGCGTCCATCGGCACGTCCCGCGCGGGCTCGTCCATCACAGACCGGCGAGGACGGTGGCGAGCAGCCCGCCCATGCGGGCGGCGGCGGCCCGGCCGGCGGCCAGGACCTCCTCGTGGTCGAGGAGCCCGTCGGACAGCCCGGCCGCGACGTTGGTCACCAGCGAGACGCCGAGCACCTCCGCGCCGCCCTCCCGCGCCGCGATCGTCTCCAGCACGGTGGACATGCCGATCAGGTCGGCGCCGAGGCCGCGCAGCATCCTGATCTCGGCGGGGGTCTCGAAGGTCGGGCCGCGGAACGCCGCGTACACGCCCTCCGCCAGCGTCGGGTCGGCCGCCCTCGCGAGCGCGCGCAGCCGCGCCGAGTACGCCTCGGTGAGGTCGAGGAAGGTGGCGCCGGTCAGCGGGTTGGCGCCGGTCAGGTTGAGGTGGTCGGAGATCAGCACCGGGTCGCCGACGCGCTGGTGCTCGGGCCGCAGCCCGCCCGCCGCGTTGGTCAGCACGACCGTGCCCGCCCCGGCCGCCAGCGCCGTGCGGACGCCGTGCACCACCGGGTCGACGCCGAGCCCCTCGTACAGGTGGGTGCGGCCGAGGAAGACCAGGGCGCGGCGGCCGGCCACCTCCACGACCCGGATCCGTCCGGCATGGCCCTCGACGGCCGGTGGCGCGAACCCCGGCAGGTCGGTCACCGCCAGCTCGGCGACTGGGGCGCCGAGCGCGTCGGCGGCCGGGAGCCAGCCCGAGCCCATCACCAGGGCGACGTCGAAGGAGTCGAAGGAGGTGCGGGCGCGCAGCTCGGTGGCCGCCGCCCGCGCCGCGGCATAGGCGTCATTGCTCACGCCGCCGACACTACCGCCGTGATCAACCCCCGGGGCGGGGGCTCAGCCGCCGATGGAGGTGCAGGGGCGGGTGCGCAGTTCCTTGACGTAGTCGTCGGGGGCCCCGGCGGACTCGGCCGCGTCGGCGACGATGCCCAGGTAGCGGGCGGACGGGAGGCCGCCCTCGTAGTCGTCGAGCACGTACATCCAGCACAGCGCGTCACCGTCGAGGGTCTGCACCCGCACCCTGGTCTTGCGGTAGACGCCGAGGGCCGCGCCCTCCCAGCCGTCGAGCTCCTTCTCGTCCCAGGACGGAACGTCGTACATCACGACGAAGACCTGTTCGGAGCGGTCCTCGACCACCGTCGCCAGGGCGCCGTCGAAACTCTTGTCCTGACCGCCGAAGGTGAGGCGCCAGCCGGTCAGCCAGCCGGTGCCGCGCATGGGCGAGTGCGGAGCCCGTGCCGACATCTGCTCGGGGTCCATGTTGGAGGCGTACGCCGCGTACAGTGCCACGTTCGCCAAGGGTACGCGAGGTGGCGGGTCCGCGGGGCACCCCCGGCCACGTGGGCGTTCGACCCCGGGGGGCCGGTCGGGTCACTGCCGCGGGTAGGAAACAATGGAAGCGTGACCCGCATTGTGATCATCGGAGGAGGACCGGGCGGCTACGAGGCCGCGCTCGTCGCGGCGCAGCTCGGCGCCGACGTGACCGTGGTGGAACGCGACGGTCCCGGCGGCGCGTGCGTGCTCACCGACTGCGTCCCCTCCAAGACGCTCATCGCCACCTCCACCCGCATGGCCGTGATGTCGGAGTCGGCCGCCCTCGGCCTGCGCTTCAGCGGCGGCCCGGACGGCATCGTCGGCGGCCTGGAGGCCGACATGGCCACGGTCAACAAGCGGGTGAAGGAACTCGCCCGGGCCCAGTCGTTCGACGTCGCCGAACGGCTCGCCTACGAAGAGGTCAAGATCGTCCGGGGTGAGGCCCGGCTGGTCGAGCCGCATGTCGTCGCGGTCGGCGACCGCCGGTTCCAGGCCGACATCGTGCTGGTGGCGACCGGCGCCACCCCGCGGGTGCTGCCCGGCGCCGAGCCCGACGGCGAGCGCATCCTCAACTGGCGGCAGCTCTACGACCTGCCCGAGCTCCCGCGCGAGCTGATCGTGGTCGGGTCCGGCGTCACCGGCGCCGAGCTGGCCGGGGCCTACCTGTCGCTCGGCTCGCACGTGACGCTGGTCTCCTCCCGCGACCGCATCCTGCCGACCGAGGACGCCGACGCCGCCGCGGTGCTCCAGGACGTCTTCCTGCGCCGCGGCATGAACGTCATGTCGCGCTCCCGCGCGGGCGCGGTGGAACGCACCGGCGACGGCGTGGTGGTCACGCTGGAGGACGGCCGCAAGGTCACCGGCACGCACTGCCTGATGACGGTCGGGATGGAGCCCAACACCCGCGGCATCGGCCTGGAGAAGGCCGGCGTGCGGCTCAGCGCCCGCGGCTTCGTCGAGGTCGACAAGGTGTCGCGCACCAGCGTCCCGCACATCTACGCCTCCGGCGACTGCACCGGCATCCTGATGCTCGCGTCCGTCGCGGGCATGCAGGGCCGCATCGCGATGTGGCACGCGCTGGGCGAGGCGGTCCAGCCGCTGAAGCTCGGCTGGGTCTCCTCCAACATCTTCACCGACCCCGAGGTCGCCTCGGTCGGCGTGACGCAGCAGATGGTCGACACGGGCGACGTCAACGCCCGCACGGTGATGCTGCCGCTGTTCACCAACGCGCGGGCCAAGATGCAGGGCTTCGAGGACGGCTTCGTCAAGGTGTTCTGCCGCCCGTCCACCGGCATCGTGCTCGGCGGCGTGATCGTGGCGCCGCGCGCCAGCGAGCTGATCCTCGGGGTGTCGGTCGCGGTCCAGCAGCATCTGACCGTCGACCAGCTCGCGCACACCTTCGCCGTCTACCCGTCGCTGTCGGGCAGCATCACCGAGGCGTCTCGCCGGCTGATGTCCGAGCACGCCTACTGAGCCGGCCGCCCGGCCCGGTGCCGGGAGGGCGGACGGGCTCGGCGCGAGGTCCGCGGTCGAGATCGTGCGAGGAGCATGACAGATGAGTTCCGTACCACCTGGGGACGGCGGGGACGGCGACGGCGGCGCCGCGCGGCGCCGGCTCGGCATCGGCATCGGCATCAAGGAGTCGCTGCGCGAGCTGAGCGTCCAGCTCTCCCTGCTCACCCACCAGGTCGGCGCGCGCCTCGGGCTCAAGGACGTCGACATCGACTGCCTCGACCTGATCACCAGGTTCGGCCCGCTCAGCCCGAGCGCGCTCGCCCGCCGCGCCGGGCTGCACCCGGCCACGCTGACCGGCATCCTCGACCGGCTCGAACGCGGCGGATGGGTCGCGCGCGAACGCGACCCGTCCGACCGCCGCGCCGTCGTCCTGCGCGTCCTGCGCGACCGCAACGCCGAGCTGCTCCACCTCTACGCGGGCATGAACGCCGCGATGGACGACCTCTGCGCCGGCTACGACGACGCCGAACTCGAGCTGCTCGCCGGCTTCCTCGCCCGCACCGCGGACGCCGGGCGCGACGCCACGCGGGAGCTGACCGGCGACTAGGTGTACTGCCCAGGGACGTTGGTCAATCTGGTGATTGGTGGTTTGCCGCCGGTTGCGGTGTGGGGTCGGTGGTGATTGTAGTGATGTAGCCAGGCGGGCAGGGCTTTGCGGCGGGCTTGTTCGGAGTTGTGGAAGCGGCCCAGTGCCCAGCCGTCGGCCAGGGTCCGGTGGAAGCGTTCGACCTTGCCGTTGGTCTGTGGTCGGTAGGGCCGGGTCTTCTTGGGCCGGATGCCCAGCTCGTTGCAGGTGTCGCGCCAGGCGTGGGCTTTGTAGGCCGAGCCGTTGTCGGACAGCACCCGCTCGATGGTGACGCCGCGGGCGGCGAACCAGGCGACGGCGTTGCGCAGTACTGCGATCGCGGTGGCGGCCTTCTCGTCGTCGTGGATTTCGGCGTAGGCGACGCGGGAATAATCGTCGATGACGGTGTGCACGAACGCGGTGCCGACCCTGGGCTCGTAGCGGGTGTTGCGGGCACCGGTGCGGCGGGCGGTGGCCTCGCGGTTGCGCTCACCTTGGACCCTGCCCACGTAGCGCCAGCCGCCGCCGTCGGGGATGTTGCCCAGTTTCTTGACGTCGACGTGCAGCATCGCGCCCGGGTGGTCGTGTTCGTAGCGTCTGATGGGTTCGCCGGTGGCGCGGTCGATGTGCGACAGCCGGTTGAGGCGGCACCTGGTCAGAACGGCGTGAACGGTCGAGGACGGCATGCCCAGGCGTCCGGCGATCTGCACCGGCCCCAGTCGCTGCTTCCACCGCAGGTGCACGATCTTGCGGACCACCGGCTGCGGCGTCCGAGACGGACTGGTGCGCGGCCGCGATGACTGGTCGGCCATCCCGGCCACGCCGTGCCGGCGGTACCGCTCGGCCCAGCGTTTGGCGGTCGGCCACGAAACCTCGTAACGCTCGGCCGCTCTGGCGATCGGCCAGCCGTCATCAACGATCAGACGCGCCAGCCGAAGACGCCCGCGAGGAGTCAAAGCAGCGTTAGCGTGGGACACGAAGGCCTCCTGTTGGCGGAGCGGTTCCTAGACAGCTCCACTCCACAACCGGAGGCCTTCACCATCGCGCACATTCACACCGTGTCGTCACACAACCTCAACCAACCTCCCTGGGCAGTACAACTAGGGCGTGTTTCAAAGCCCGGCCCGGCGTCCTCGCCTGGCGGCTCGGACACCGACCTGGCTTGGGCGAGCGCGACATCGCTTCGCGATCTGGCCGGTGGGGCTCGCCTCCGGCTTCGCCCCACCGTGCGGGTAACGCGCTCGCGCGACGGCCGAGGCACTTTAAGACAGGCCCTAGCCGGGGGACGCGGGTGCTGCCGACGTCACCCCGGGCCCCGGCCAGATCGGATAGTCGACGTAGCCGCGCGCCCCGCCGGAGTAGTGGGTGCTCCGGTCGCCGGCGGCCGGCTCGTGCCCCAGCGCGAACCGGCCGACGAGATCGGGGTTGGCGATGAAGAGCCGGGCGAAGGACACCGCGTCGGCGAGCCCCGCCTCGATGATCGCGTTGCCGGTGTCCCGGTCGAAGCCGTGGTTGGCGATCAGCGGGCCGCCGAAGAGCGCGCGGTAGCGGGCGACCTCGTCGAAGCGGGGGGCGGCTCCCGGGCCGTCCGGGGCGCGTCCGCGCAGGTGCAGGTAGCCCACCCGGCGCTCGCCGAGCTCGGCCACCAGGCCGTCGTGGTCGGCGAGGGTACGGGCGTCGGCGGTGTAGTGGTACCCCTCGTGCGGCCGGCCCGCGCCGGACCGGTCGGCGGCGGTCCAGTACGGCGCCAGCCGCACGCCGACCCGCCGCCGGTCCCAGGCGGCGGCCACCGCGTCCACGATCTCCATCAGCAGGCGGCCCCGGTCCGTCCCGTAGCCGTCGGTGCGGCGGTTGAGCCGCGGGTTGAGGAACTGCGAGATCAGGTACGTGCCGCCCGCGGCGATCTCCACCCCGTCGAACCCGGCGCGGCGCGCCCGCCCGGCCGCGGCGCCGTAGTCGGCGACCGTGCCCTCGATCTCCGCGACGGTCATCGCACGGGGCGTGCGGGTCCCCCTCGGCCCGGACGGGGTGGGCGAGATCTCGTCCGGGTTGATCGCCGACGGCCCGGCGGGCAGCGCGCCGCCGAGATGGTCGGGGTGCGAGTTGGCGCCGGCGTGCCAGAGCTGGAGCACGATCCGTCCGCCCAGGGCGTGCACGACGCCGGTGACCCGGCGCCACGCCTCGACCTGCCGCTCGCTGAAGATGCCGGGGGCGCCGGGGACGCCGACCGCCCGCCGGCTCACCCAGCTGCCCTCCGCGATGATCAGCCCGGCGCCGGCCCGCTGGGCGTAGTAGGCGGCGTGCAGCTCCGTCGGCAGCATGCCGCCGTTGTCGGCCCGGCACCGCGTCAGCGGCGCCATCACCACCCGGTTGGGCAGCCGGAGGCCGCCGAGGTCCACCGGCCGCAGCAGCGGCTGGGGCCGGAGCTCGTCGGGGTCGCTACCCTGACGGTGTCGGATCATCGAAGTGTCCCCTTGTCGCGTTGTCTGCATCGATCCCACGAACCAGACGGAAGGCGACGAGGAAAGGTGACCGATGGATGAGCAGGCCGCGCTGGCCGAACGGTTCGAGGAGCATCGCGGGCAGTTGCGCGCGGTGGCCTTCCGGATGCTGGGCTCGCCGAGCGAGGCGGACGACGCCGTCCAGGAGGCGTGGCTCCGGCTCAGCCGCACCGACCTCACCGGCATCGACCACCTGGGCGGCTGGCTTCGCACGGTCGTGTCGCGGCTCTGCCTCGACATGCTGCGCACGCGCAGGTCGCGGCGGGAGGAGCCGCTCGACGGGCAGGCGCCCGCGCGGGCGCGGGAGGGCGATCCCGAGCAGGAGGCGGAGCTCGTCGACGCGGTCGGCCGCGCCGTGCTCGTGGTGCTCGGCACGCTGGCCCCCGCCGAAAGGGTCGCGTTCGTGCTGCACGACCTGTTCGCCGTGCCGTTCGATCAGATCGCGCCGATCGTCGACCGCACGCCCGTCGCCGCGAAGAAGCTCGCGAGCCGGGCGCGGCAGCGGCTGCGCGGCGCCACCTCCGTGCCCAGCGCGGAACTCGCCCACCAGCGGCGCGTCGTCGACGCCTTCCTCGCCGCCACGCGCAGCGGGGACCTGGACGCCATGCTCGCCGTGCTGGCCCCCGACGTCGTCCGGCGGGCCGACCGCGCCGCGCTGGGGCCGGGCCGGGACGCGGTGCTCCGCGGCGCGGAGTCCGTGGCGCGGGAGATGCTGCTGTTCGGACGGCGTGCGCGTGTCGCGGAGCCGGCGCTGGTGGACGGGGCGGTCGGCGTCGTGGTCGCGCCGCACGGCCGGCTGCTGCTCGTCCTGGCGGTCACGGTGGAGGGCGACCGGGTGGCCGGGTACGAGCTGATCGCCGACCCGGAGCGCCTGCGGCGGCTCGACCTGGCGGTCCTGGACGGCCTGGACGGACTCGTGTGAGGCGGTGGCGGGGAGGGCACCCTTCCCCACCACCCACCGCCGGGTCGGCGGGTCAGAACCCGCCGAAGTCGCCCCCGCCGCCGAAGTCGCCGAAGTCGCCGCTGCCGAAGTCGCCTCCGCCTCCGCCGTCGCCGAAGCCGCCCATGCCGCCTCCGTCGCCGCCCCAGCCGCCGTTCATCATCGAGCCGAGCATGGTGCCGATCATCATGCCGCTGATCAGGTCCATGCCGCCGTAGGAGGAGTAGTAGCCACCGGCGTACGGGCCGTACGCGGGTCCGGCGTCCCAGTAAGGACGGCGCCCGTCGCCGTATGGCACCATCCGCACGTCCGGAGCGTGCCCGTGCAGCACCGCCTCGGCGTCCGCCTCACAGGCGGGCACCGAACGTGCCACGCCGCCTGGAGGCGCCCACGTGACGTCCTTCACCGACGGGCCGTGCTGCGGGTTGAAGAAGCAGGGTGCACGCCGCTCGGGCACCGGCTCATCGGCGAGCCGGGCGCGCGTCGCGGTCATGTAGTAGCGCCCGTCCTCCAGCGACGTCGTCACGGCGAGCATGTCCTCGGGACGCGCGGCCTTGTCGGTCGCGCGCTTCGCCGCGTCGTAGGAGTTCATGGCGTGCTCGTAGTCCGAGCGGGTGTCGGGGTGGAGGTCGTGGTCCATGACGTTCAGGTCGAGCCGCGCGATGTCCTCGCCCAGCGCCGTCACGTCCTCCTCCACGCCCAGCTTGAGCTGGGCCATCTGCTGGGCCTCCCGCTCCCGGGTGCGCTTGCGCACCACCAGGAACGTCCCGGCCGCGCCCGCCACCAGGACGATCACCACGCCCAGCGTCACGAACATGCCCACCGTGCTCGAGTGCGCCTTGGCCTCGGCCTTCTTCTCGGCGACCTCGCCGAACCGGATCAGCCGCTCCTTCAGCGGTGTGCCGCTGGTCTGGGTGATCAGCTGGTTGATCTCCGGCCGGCTGAACTGCCCCGTGGTCGCCGCCATCCGCCGGCCGTCGGCGGTCACCGCGGCGTAGATGCCGTCCTTGCCGACCCGTTCCCGCACCGCGACGAGCATCTGCTGGACCTGGGGGCCCGTCACGTCGTTCGACACCACCACGGCGCGGACGTCGGCGTCCTTGTCGCGGTCCAGGGCGGCGTTGATCTCGGACTGGTCCGAGGCGGACAGCACCGGGCCGGCCCCGGAGGTGACGTAGACGCGGGAGCTCGTCAGGGCCTTGGCGATCTGGCCCACGTTGTCGCCAGCCTGGGCGGGCGCGCCGAATCCGAGCAGCAGCACGGCCGCCAGGGCGATGATCGCCGCCAGGGCGCCGCGGCGTGCCGTCCGGGTGGACCGAAGCACGGAACTCATGGTCACGGTGTGCCTCCTCACCAGGTAGGACGATCCGCCGCCCTAGTCCGTTCCGTCCCCATTGCCGTGGTTCTCGAATCTGGCCCCGCCGGGGCGGCGGGTCGGGTGGAGGGCCCCGTCCGCGGCCTTGAGAAGCTCTAGGAGCGACGGGCGGGCACGGCCCCTCGCACCTCGGCCGACAGGAGCGGTGCGGCCAAGGAGGCGGGCTTCAGAGCGCTGGAGCGCCCCGCCGGTCAGGGGTGCCAGCCACGGGACGGCGATCCCGGGTGGCACCCTCGGCCGGCGCCGGAACGCGGCAGGGGCCCCACGATGACCGATCGCGGGGCCCCTGGACTGCGGTTCGAGGTCAGCTGTCCTTGATCTCGCAGATGACCGCGCCGCTGGAGACGGTCTGGCCGACCTCGGCGGCGAGGCCGGTGATGGTCCCGGCCTTGTGCGCGGTGAGCGGCTGCTCCATCTTCATGGCCTCCAGGACCACGATGGTGTCGCCGGCCGCGACGGTCGCACCGTCCTCGGCGACCAGCTTGACGATCGTGCCCTGCATCGGGGAGACCAGGGAGTCGCCGGACGCCTGGGCGGCGCCGCCCTTCTTGCCGGCCCGCCGCTTGGCCGGGCCGGCCTGGCCGGCCGGCGCCGCCGCCGCGCCGAGCCCGGCCGGGAGGACGACCTCGATGCGCCGGCCGCCGACCTCGACGGTGACCCGCTCGCGCTCGCCCGCCTCGGCCTCGCCCGCCGTAGCGGCGGTGTCGTAGGGCTCGATCCGGTTGTCGAACTCGGTCTCGATCCACCGGGTGTGGATGGTGAACGGCTCGTCGTCGCCCTCGGGGACGAACGCCGGGTCGTCCAGGACGGCGCGGTGGAAGGGCAGCACGGTCGGCATGCCGTCGATCACGAACTCGGCCAGCGCGCGGCGGGACCGCTCGACGGCCTGCCGCCGGGTCGCGCCGGTGACGATCAGCTTGGCGATCAGCGAGTCGAACGCCTGGGGGACGGTCTGCCCGGCGACGTAGCCCGAGTCGAGCCGCACGCCGGGGCCCGAGGGGGGCTCCCAGCCGGTCAGGGTGCCGACCGCGGGCAGGAACCCGCGGCCCGCGTCCTCGGCGTTCAGCCGGAACTCGATCGAGTGGCCGCGCAGCTCGGGGTCGCCGTAGCCGAGCTCCTCGCCATCGGCGACGCGGAACATCTCGCGCACCAGGTCGATGCCCGCGACCTCCTCGGTCACCGGGTGCTCGACCTGGAGCCGGGTGTTGACCTCCAGGAACGAGATCGTCCCGTCCTGCCCGACGAGGAACTCGCAGGTGCCCGCGCCGACGTACCCGGCCTCCTTCAGGATGGCCTTGGACGAGGTGTACAGCAGGTCGAGCTGCTCCTCGCTCAGGTAGGGGGCCGGGGCCTCCTCGACCAGCTTCTGGTGCCGGCGCTGGAGCGAGCAGTCGCGGGTGGACACCACCACCACGTTCCCGTGCCGGTCGGCCAGGCACTGGGTCTCGACGTGCCGGGGCTTGTCGAGGTAGCGCTCGACGAAGCACTCGCCGCGGCCGAAGGCGCCGACGGCCTCGCGCACCGCCGACTCGTACAGCTCGGGGACCTCCTCCAGGGTGCGGGCCACCTTCAGCCCGCGCCCGCCGCCGCCGTAGGCGGCCTTGATGGCGATCGGCAGCCCGTGCTCCTGCGCGAACGCGACGACCTCGTCGGCGCCCGAGACGGGGTCCTTGGTGCCGGCCACCAGCGGCGCGCCGACCTTGTCGGCGATGTGCCGCGCCTGCACCTTGTCGCCCAGCGCGGTGATCGCGGCGGGCGGCGGACCGATCCAGGTGAGCCCCGCGGCCTGCACCGCGGCGGCGAAGTCGGCGTTCTCGGCGAGAAAGCCGTAACCGGGGTGCACGGCGTCCGCGCCGGCGTCCGCGGCGATCTTCAACAGCTTGTCGATGCTCAGGTAGCTCTCGGCGGCCGTCTGGCCGCCCAAGGCGTACGCCTCGTCCGCGACCCGAACGTGCAGGGCGTCCAGGTCCGGCTCGGCGTACACCGCGACACTGGTCAACCCGGCATCGCGACAAGCGCGGGCAATTCGAACCGCGATCTCTCCGCGGTTGGCGATCAGGACCTTACGCACGTGGGTTCTCCTCCCTCAACCTCGCACGCGCAGTCTAGGTAATCGCCCGTGGTCGATTTCGTAAGCCCCACCTTATGGACGATTCCTCCTGCGGTGTACAGGATGCCGGGTACTTGCCGTGCCCGGGATCCGGGCGGCGCCCTCCGGCGTCAGATCGGCGTCCCCGCGGGCCGTCCGGGCCGGGGGGTGAGAGGAGGCACAGGTGGCCGAGAAGAAGTCGTCCGCGGCGGCGGGACGGGGCGGGGCAGCGCGATTCTCGATGCTCAGGGTCCCGCGCCGCCGGACCGCGATCGTGCTCGCGGTCGCGCTGGTCGTGGTGGGCGGGCCCGCGCTGAGCGCGCTGTTCGGCGGATTCGAGCGGACCGGCGGCGGTGAGATCGCGGTCGTCCGCAACGGCGGGTTCTTCGACAACAACCGGATCCGCCAGGTCATCGACCCCGGATCGGGCCGCATCTGGATCGGGCTGTACTCCAAGGTGCACATGTACCCGGCCCAGCAGCGCTTCTACACGATCACCTCGGACGCGCGGAAGGGCGAGGAGTCCGGCGTGGACGTGGTCACCGTGCCGAGCGCCGACGGCGTGAACATGGGGATCGAGGGGACGCTCTACTTCACCCTCAACCTGGACCATGCCGCGCTGAGGTCGTTCGACGACAAGTACGGGACGCGCAAGTTCCGCAGCGCGGGCGGTGACACCTACCACCCGTGGGACGGCGACGCCGGCTGGTCGGCGTTCCTCGACCAGGTGGTCCGGCCGGTGATCGACAACGACCTGCGCGGGCAGGTCAACAGCTTCCGCTGCGCCGAACTGGTCTCGTCCTGCGCGCTGGTGCAGAACGCCTCGGTGCCCGCCAGGACGTCGACCGGCGCCGCGGCGCAGAGCAACAACGGGAACATCGCCAAGGTCCAGAACGCGATCAACACCAGCCTCGCCGCGGATCTGGAGTCGACGCTCGGCGGCACCTTCGTCACCAACATCCACTTCAACCTGGTGCGGGTGACGCTGCCGGCCCGGGTGCAGGAGGCCGTGGACCGCGCGCAGGCGGCGTTCGCCCAGGTGAGCGAGGCCCAGGCCAAGGTCGCGACGGCGAAGGCCGAGGCGGCGGCCAACAAGGCCCGCCAGGACGGCTACACCAAGTGCCCGACCTGCGCGCGGATCGAGGAGCTGAAGGCGCTGCCGCAGGGCATCACCGTCTACGCGCCCGGCAACCCGAACGGGCCGCTGCTGCCGAAGAAGTGACCGCCGCGACCGAGGAGGCCGGACCGTGCGATTCCTGATCATCCTGGCGGCGCTCGCGCTCGCCGCCGTGGTCATCGTCCTGATCGTGTACGCGATCGGCGGCGCGGGGGCCTCGGCGTCCGCGCCGCCGGGCTCGTCCCGCTGGGAGACCCGCACCGAGTCGGACGGCGGCGTGACCACCGTCGTGGTGCGGCGCGTCACGCTGAACGCGGCCGGTGAGCAGGTGGCCGAGACCGGCCGCCAGATCGTCGCGACCATCCCGGACGGCGACCCGGAGTGGGAGGCGCGCTATCAGGAGGCCATGGCGCAGGCGCGGACGCGCGTCGCCACGCTAGAGGTCGAATCGGACTGAACCGACGCTCTGCGCGCCCGCGCGTGCGCGCATGAGGACGCCCGCACCGGTGGCGCGGTGCGGGCGTTCGTTCGTCGTGTGACGCCTGTCTCAGTCCTGGGGACGGGCATAGCGCCGGTTGAACTTCTCGACGGCTCCGGTGGAGTCCATGGTGCGGGCCTTGCCCGTGTAGAACGGGTGGCTCGCCGACGAGACGTCCACGTCCACGACGGGGTAGGTGTTCCCGTCCTCCCAGGTGATCGTCCTGTCGGTGGCGGCCGTCGACCGCGTCAGGAAGGCGGTGTCGGCGCCGCGGTCGCGGAAGACGACGGGGCGGTAGGCGGGGTGGGTGCCGTTCTTCATCGTTCCTCCCGGAAGATCGTGTGGTCTGGTGTGTCCTCGGGGGCTGCCCCGCACAACACAACGATAACCATTTCCATTCCCTCGGGTGAGCCCGCCGCGCCGCGACCTGTCACCCGGCGGACGGCCGGTGTATCTTCGCCACTGATCTGCGGATGACCGGGAGTCAGATGGTTCGCCACTGGACGCGTGCCGGAACGGCGATCATCGCCGTCACCTGCTGTGCCGTGCTGCCCTCGTCCGCCATCGGGCAGCCGCCCCCCACGCTGGACGCCGAGACCACCCACCAGCTCACCGTGGCCGCCGGGACGCTGCTGCGGAACCGCTCGGAGGCGCTGATCCAGAAGCGGCACCGCGAGCAGGACGCCCCGTCCGAGATCATGGGCGTGCTGATCTCGCCCTCGCTCGAACGCGTCCAGGAGCAGGCCGTGCACGAGCTGGGCTTCCGGGGCCGCGCGCCGGTCGAGGGCGGCCCCGCCTTCACCGGCGCCCGCACCCGTCTCGACGGCGGGCGCGCCGTCCGCACCGGCGACCGCATCACGCTGGAGGCGACCGAGCACACCGAGGTGCGGTACGACACCGGCAAGGTCACCCAGTCGGTGCGGCGCCGGTTCGAGTTCACCACCCGCGACGAGCGGATCACGATGGTCGGCGAGCGCGTCCTCGACCCGGCCGCGCACCCGCTCAACGACCTCGACGGCCCCTCCGACGGGCGCTGACGGGCGCTGACGGGCGCCGCCCGCTCCGCCCCCGCCGGTCGCCTGCCGCGCCGGTCCGCGTGCCGAGGTGTTTTCTCCCGAATGGGGAACGGTCATTCGGTCGGCGGAAAATGCGCCGGCCGGGCACCGTCCGATGATCCGGTCACGGTACTCCGCCGTCTCCTTGACGCTCAGTAATGATGCAGGTCAGAGAGCATGGAGTGGATTCGGTAGAGATCGGCGGGAGCGCCCGGGCACTGATCGGCGCGGGAAGTGCTGGCCGGTTCCGGCCAGCCCGGGCCGGAGGTAATGTGCCCCCATCGGCACACCCTCCGCGTTGTTCGGCTGGATTCTTGTGATCGGTGGGGCGTAGGCTGTCGCCAATTCCCGGATGTGCGGCAGGACCGAAGACGTTCGGCGACGAAAGGTGCGGAGCAATGAGCGGTGACAAGCGCGGCGCCAGCATCGGTGCGCTCGAGGACATGTCCCGGATGTTCAACAAGCACTCCCGGAACCTCGATGCCCTGATCAAGGACCTCAACGGCCGCACCGTGGGCAGCACCGAGGTCTGGTGGGGGCCGGGCGCCGACCGGTTCCGCAGCGCCTGGGCCGAGGCCAAGACCGCCTTCGACAAGATGGCCCTCGCCCTGGAGCAGGGCGGGCAGGACATCAAGCGCTCCCAGCAGAACATCGAGGCCGCCACGCGCTGAGCCTCCACGGACCGCGGGTCCCGGCCCATCCCCCCGAGGTCGGGGCCCGCGCCTTTCTCTCCGGCCGGCCCGCCGCCGCACCCTCTCCGGGGGCGCGGGCGGCGGTCCGGCGAGGCGGGCGCGGAGGGCGGAAGGGCGCGAGGGTCAGAGGGCCATCTCGTCCAGGGCCTCCAGCAGGATCCCCGCGGTGCCGCGCAGATCCACCTCGGCGTCGTTCTCGCGGATGAACGAGAGCTGCGGCCGGTAGCTCGGCCACGGCACGTACGACACCGCCCACAGCGCCCGCTCGCGCACTCGCGGGTTCACATGGCGCAGGGCGCCGTGCAGCCGGCTGAAGAAGCGCTCGTCGAACTCCTCGGGGCAGCCGAGGCCGGCGCGGACGACCGCCGCCGCGAGCCCTTCGGGGCCGGGTGCGGCGTCGACCTCGGCGAGCAGCTCGTCCAGCCGCCAGATGTCGAGCCGCGACTCGACCAGCCCGGCCGTGGCGCGCACCGCCGCCGCGTCCTCCCCGGCGACCACCAGGTAGCTGTGCCGCGAGATCTCGTCCTCGAAGTAGTGCAGCGACAGCATCGGCGCCACCGACCAGACCACCTGGTGGTCGGTGCCCTCCTCGGGGTCGGCGGGGTACTCCTCGCGTCGCGGCCAGCCGAGCTCCGCGCCGAGGTCGCCGATCCTCTTCTCGGCGAACCGGTCGCGCAGCACCAGGCGCCGGGTGCGAGGCCAGAAGGCCGCCATAGCCGATCCCGCCCTTCGGGTTGAAGACGAACAGGCTATCGATCAATTCGAAGTGGCCGGGCCGTTCGGGTGAAGGCCCGCCGCCGGCGGCATCCCGCCAATCCCCGGTATGCGCCCTCGGGCCGGGCCGGCATGGGCGCGGCCCGGCCCAGCATGATCATCTAAGAAGGGCGTCCGTGCTGATCAGAGCGGGGGCGGCTGGAGGGCGCGGAGCGTCGGAAACCCCAATCGGAGGATGCCCATCTGAGTCCGCCGGACGCGCACAAATGACGCCGAGAGCATAAATGCGCGATGGCCAGGCGGTGCGGAACCGGGCGCTCGGAAATGCCGCGGCCGGCCATTGTCGGCGGATTCGCGCGGAGCTGCCGGACGGTCTCGGACGGCGCCGGACGGCACCGGGTACCGCCTGGCAGGGCCCCGCGGGCACCGGGCGGACGGGCCGGGCGCCGCCCCGCCCGTCCGCCCGTCCCGTGATCATTCCGGTCGGTCGCCGCTGACGGGCGGGGGGAGCGCGACCTGGATCTGGGTGGTGGCGCCCAGCGCGACCAGGAGCCCGCGGCCGGTCGGGCCGCCGAGCGGGGCGTTGCGCGGGAGCCGCAGGCCGAACATCTCGCCGTCGTCGGGGGAGTCGATCGACAGCAGCACTCCCGAGCGGGAGCGGCGCGTGTCGGCCAGGAACCCGCGGTAGCCGCGGCCGAGGTCCTCGGTCGTCCCGCCGATGACCAGCGCGTGCTCGCCGTCGCGGGCGGTGCGCAGCACGTCGCGGAGGGCGTCGTCGAGGTCGGTCTCGTCGAGCAGTTCGGCGTCGTCGACCACGACGGCGTACCGGTGCTCGTCGCCGATCGCCGCCACCAGGTCGTCCGGCTCGGAGTCGGCGGTCAGCAGGCCGAGCACGCCGGGCCGTCCCGACAGCAGCCGCAGCGGCGAGCGGCGCGGGGTGACCAGCACGACGGGGACCAGCCCGCCGCCGACCGCCGGATCGAGCAGCGAGTGCACGATCGTGCGCAGCGTGGTGGAGCGGCCCGAGCGCGGCGGCCCCGCCACGGCGAAGCCCGGCCCTTCGTTCAGCAGGTCGACGCCCACCGGCGCGAGCGTGTCGCCGCCGACGCCGACGAGCGTCCAGAGGGCGGACGGCGGGAGGAACTCCGGGTCGAGCGCCATCGCCTCGCGATAGGTGACGCGTACGGGCAGCTCGTCCACGTGCAGGGGACGCTGCCTGCGCGGGAGCCGTCCGTAGCGGGTGACGCAGGCGCGCGCGATCTCCTGGAGGGCGGAGACCTGGGCGGTACCGGACGGGTCGTCGCCCAGTAGGCCGATCTGCGATTCGCGTAGCGGCACGCCTGGGGCGACGGCCTCCAGAGCGCGTCCCGGCGGCATCGCGGCGGGCACCTGCTTCTCCTGGAGACCCGCGTAGCCGTAGTCGTTGGGGTCGCCCATCCGCAGGATGAGACGCCGGTCGAACACGGTCGAGACCTGCCCGCCGAGCCCGGACCGGTCGCCGGTGAACACCGCGCGCAGCCCCACGGCGGAGCCCTCGCGGAGCAGCCGGAGGGCCTGGTCGACGAGGCGGCCGTAGTCGTAGTTCTCGAACGCGGCGAGGAACCCCTCCCAGCGGTCGAGCAGGAGGATCATCCAGGGGAGCCGGTCGGTCGCGGCGACGGCCGCGCGCTGCTCGGCGAGCGACGAGAAGCCCGCCTCGGCGAGAAGCTGCTGGCGCCGCGCCACCTCGGCCAGCAGCGCGGTGAGTAGCCGCTCGCAGCGGTCGAGCTGGTCGCGGGTGACGACCGCGCCGCAGTGCGGCAGCGACACGAGCGGCAGCAGCGCGTTCGCGCCGCAGTCGATCGCGTAGAGGTGCGCGTCGTAGGGGGAGCAGGCCCCGGCGACCGATCCGGCGATGGTGCGCAGCGCGGTGGAGCGGCCCGACTGGGCCGCCCCGGCGAGGTACAGGTGCCCGCCCTTGGCGAGGTCGAGCCGGAGCGGCTCGCGCGACTGGACGGCCGGGAGGTCGGTGATGCCGAACGCGATCGGCGGCACGTCCACCACCGAGCCGCCGGCCGCGGCGCGCGGCGTCAGCCGGACCTGCTCGGGCAGCGGGTTGAGCCACGGCGACGGCTGCCGGGCGATGCCGGCGCGGCGCGCGGCCTCGCCGATCGCCTGCACCAGCACGGCCAGGTCGGTGACCATGGTGGAGTCGTCGGCGGCCCCCTCGCCCGCGTCCCGGGAGACGGGCAGCGGGCGGCCGAGGCCCTGCCAGGGCACCGGCCGGACGGCCGCCGCCGGGGAGCCCGCGGCGCCGCCGCCCGGCCGCCGCCCGCCGATCCGCGCGGACTGGACGGCGTGCACCGACGACACCCCGGACCGTACGTAGCACCGCCCCGGCGTCGACTTGGAGATCTGCGCGGCCTCGGGGGAGTCGAGCACGTCGGTCGACTCGTCCGGGTCGGTGACGCGCAGCGCGATCCGCAGGTTGGTGTTGGCGCGGATGTCGCCGGTCACCACCCCGGCCGGACGCTGCGTGGCCAGGATCAGGTGGACGCCGAGCGACCGCCCGCGCCGCCCGATGTCGACCAGGCCGGTGACGAAGTCGGGCAGCTCGGTGACCATCGCCGCGAACTCGTCGATGACCAGCACCAGCCGCGGCATCGGCGGCAGCCCGCCCGGCCCGCCGGGGGCCTGCTCGCCAGGGGCCCGGTCGGGCTGCGCCTTGAGGTCGTCGTAGTCGTCGATGTCCTTGGCGCCGGCGTCCAGGAGGATCTCCTCGCGCCGCCGCAGCTCGGCCGCCAGGGACTCCAGCGCGCGTTCGGTCGCGTGCCCGTCGAGGTCGGTGACCATGCCGACGGTGTGCGGGAGCCGCGCGCAGTCCTTGAACGCCGCGCCGCCCTTGTAGTCGATGAGCACGAACGTCATCTCGTCCGGCCGGTTGGCGACGGCGAGGGACGCGATGAGGGTCTGCAACAGCTCGGACTTGCCCGCGCCGGTCGTGCCCGCGATGAGCCCGTGCGGGCCGTCCGTGCGGAGATCGACCTCGTACGGCTGGAACGCGCCGAGCGACGGACCGCCGCCCGGCCGGGCGGCCGGGCGTCCCGAGGACCGCGCCTGGGCCGAGCCGGTGCCGAGGCCGATGGGGACGCGGGTGGTGCGCCCGCCGGTCAGCGTCCAGGAGCGCAGGACGTGCTCGGCGGTGGGGTCGGGCATGTCGAGCAGGTCGAGCAGCCGCACGTCGGCGGGGATCGCGTCCTCGGCGTCCTCGCGCGACACGTCCCGGACGGGGGCCAGCGACCGCGCCACCCGGTCGGTCCACGCCGGGGAGACCTGGTCGGCGAGGACGGGGCCGACCACGTCGAGGCCCTGGCCGCGCAGCAGCACCGACTCGGGACGCTCGGGGTCCCACGCGGCGACGGCGCTGCACTCCTCGGGCAGGAGGCGCTCCTCGTCGTCCACGCAGATGGCGTACAGCCCGTACTCGGCGCCGCGCGAGAGCAGCATCGGCATGCCCGGGACGCGGCGCAGCGCCCGCGCCCCGTCGAGCACGACCAGGATGTTGTACGGGACGGACTCGGCGGGCTTGGCCTGCCCGAACAGCGACGCCGTGGCCTGCGCGGCGCGGCGCCGTTCGGTGACGCGGATGGCCAGTTCGGTGACGCGGTGCGCGACCGACTCGGGGTCGGTGCCGACCAGCGCCGTGCACTCCTCGCCCTCGCGCGGCGCGCAGTGCGGCAGCCAGCGCACCCAGTTCCACGCCTCCCCGGCCTCCGGGTCCGCCGACAGCACCACGATCGCGAGGTCGCGCGGGCTGTGCAGGGCCGCGGCCTGCGCGACCAGCCAGCGGGCCAGCCCGCGCGAGGCGGGCCGCGGGCCGGTCAGCCCGATCACCCCGAGTTCGGGCAGCGGCAGCGCCACCGGCACCTGCCGCGCCCGCGGGATCTCGATCGGCCCGGCGCCGCCGCGCTCGGCGCCGCCGCCCCGTCCGGCCGCGCCGTCGCCGTCGTTCCCGGCCAGCTCGATGCGGGCGGGCAGGTCGGCGAGGCCGAGCCGCAGGTGCAGGACGTCGGGATCGGTGAGCCGCCGCTCCCACAGCCGCCGCCGCGGCCCGGTCGCGGTGAGCAGCACCTCGGCCGGGTCGGGATGCAGCGCGCGCCGCTCGTCCTGGTCCTCGCGGCGCAGCCGGTCGAGCCGGCCGCCGAACTCGGCGGTCGCGCGCTGGTAGTCCTTGAGGGCCTTCTTGTACGACTTGCGGCCGTGCATCCGGTCGCCGACCCACTCGCCGACCGTCATGATCGGCCACGCCAGCGCGAACAGCGCCCACCACCACTGGCCCAGCCCGAACGCCATGACCAGCCCGAACGCCGAGAACAGCAGCGCCCCGAACAGCCGCAGCCGCTCCTTGGGGTCGCGGACCGGCCGCTTGGGCACCTCCAGCCGCCGGGACCGGTGCGGCGGGCTCAGCCGCGGCGGCCGGTTGAACGCCAGGCCGCCCTCGGGCAATGGCTCCAGGTGGGTATCGGGGGCGGTGCTGCGCGCCAGGGCCAGGACGCTGCCGCCGACCGCCACCAGCCCCCCGAGAGGCCAGTCGGCCTTCGCCGTCAGCGGCTCCCCGTCCAGGGACGCCCTGCCGGTGGGGGAGTCGATCGTCAGCGCGGACGCCTCGACCTTCACGCCGTCGGGTTCCACGGTGATCCGCAGCGACCGGGCGGGCACGGCCGGGTCACTGAGCGTGACGTCCACGTCGGGTCCGGAGCCGAGCGTGGTCGCGCCGAGGCCGAGCCGGTGCACCGGGCCCGCGGCGGGGCCGCTCACCACCCGGACCTCCACCAGCCCGGTCGGCTCGGCGAGCGCGGTCGCCGCGGCGGCCCGCTGCTCGACGGCGACGACCGCGCCGTCGCGCAGTTCCTTGACCGCCAGCGCCTGCGGGTCGAGCATCCGGCCGTCCAGCCAGAGCGCCCGCCGGGCCGGCCGCGGCGCGATTCCGGCACGTCCGTCACGGGGCAGGGAATCCTTCGAAAAGCGCGGAACCGGAACGGTCGCCGCGCGTTTCGCCGAGCCTTTTCCGTCCAATGCCGCGAAAAGCGACTGGGCGACCCCGTCGACGGTCGCTTCGGAATCGATGTTGATCACCACGTCGCGGGGCCCCTGGCCGGTCAGTGCCGTGAACGAGATCCGCATTCAAGCCCTCCAGGGGTGCGTCCCGGTCGCCGGCGCCCGCGGTCCGGGGACTCGCCGGCGGCGCCGCCGCTCGCGCCAGCTTAGTAATCCCGGCCGGCCCGGATCCGGCGGATCGGAGTCAGTGCCCGCGGTGACTGATGGTAAGCATCGAAGTGATCACCGAATTGACTGGTCATCCTGGTACGTGGAGTCACGGGACGGCTTCACCTCTCCGAATCCATTGACGTGACCTTGTCAATCCCGCGAGCATGGATCGCTTGATGGTGCGGAGATCTCGTGGTGCGGGGTCTCCCGAGGCGGGAAGGAGTCGTGGACCAGCCGATGAAGTCCAACCAGTCGACCGTCGCGGCCACCCCGCAGGGCACCGCCCAGGGTGGTCCCGGGGGGCTCGGCCGTTCGGGCCTCGGCACCTCCGGCGGGCAGCGGCTCCCGTCGGCGCCGCGCGAACGCAAGCCGGCCCTCGCCGCGCTGGCCGTGCTCCTCATCCTCGGCGGCGCGCTCGCCAGCGCCTACCTGGTGATGGCCAGCGGGCAGCGGGTGTCGGCGATCCGGATCGCCCAGCCGGTCGCGGCCGGCCAGCGGATCCCGCCGGGCGCCCTCCAGGAGGTGCAGGTCGGCGACACCGGCATCGAGTACATCAACTGGTCCGAGCGGCAGAACGTGGCGCGCTACTACTCGGCCGTCCCGCTGGTGAAGGGCGCGCTGCTCACCAACGCGATGGTCAGCCGCGCCGACGACGCCGCCAAGGGCCGCGTCGTCGTCGGGCTCGCGCTCAAGCCCGGCCAGATCCCCGCCCGCGGCCTGGAGACCGGCAAGCGGGTCAGCCTGTACGCGGTCGGCGGCGGCAACGGCGGCGGCCCCCGGGCCGGCACCGTGCTGTCGAAGGAGGCGATCGTGATCGGCGTGGGCGGTGGCGGTGGCGACCGGCTGCGCAGCGACGCGATCACCGTCGACGTCGCCGTCCCGCCGGACGAGGCGCCGCTGCTCACCCAGGCGGCCTCGGCGGGCGCGGTCGCGGTCGCGCTGATCCCCGAGGGCACTAAGCTCGAGGAGCCGGCGGCGGCGCCGGACCGGCCCGCCAAGAAGACCCCCGACACCGGCACGCCCGAGACCCCCGGCGGAACGCAGCCGCCCACCGGGACGCAGGGACCGGGCGGGACGCAGAACCCCGCGACGGGAGGCCCCCAGGGCGCCGGCGCCCCGCATGCCCCGAGGTCACCGAGCACAGGCGGGAACTGACCGTGGCACTGATCGCGCTCGCGGCCGACAAGGGAGCGCCGGGCGTCACCACCGCCGCTGTGGCCCTCGGCGCGGTGTGGCCCCGGCCGGTGCTCGTCGCCGAATGCGACCAGGCGGGCGGCGACCTGGTCTACCGGCTGCCCGCCGCGGCCGAGTCCGACCCCAAGGGCGGCAAGGGCGCGGGCAGCCGGGACGGCGGCATGCTCAACCCCTCGCGCGGCCTACTCAGCCTGGCCGCCACCGCCCGCCGCGGGCTCCGTCCCGACCAGGTCGCCGAGCACTGCCAGCGGCTCGTCGGCGGGCTCGACGTGCTGGTCGGCATCACCAACGCCGAGCAGGCGCAGGCGATGACCTGGCTGTGGGGGCCGCTCGGCCGCGCGTTCGCCGGGCTCACCCCGGTCGACGTGATCGCCGACTGCGGCCGGCTCGGCGCCGGCACCCCGCTGACCGACCTGATGCGCGAGGCCGACCAGGTCGTGCTGTTCACCAGGGCCACCCTGGAGCAGGTCGCCCACCTGCGCGAACGCGTCGCCGCGCTGACCGAGGAGCTGCGCGGCGGGCCGCCCGTCGGCATCATCGTGCTCGCCGATCCGCGCGACTTCCGCGCCTCGATCGCCGAGGTCGACCGCATCATCGCCGGCACCCGGCAGCGCGTCCCGCCGGCCGACGCGGGCCCGGCCCCGGCCGGCGGCCCGGCCGCGCCGCCGGTGACGGTGCTCGGCGGGCTGGCGCTCGACCCCAAGGGTGCCGCGCTCCTGTCCGGCCAGTGGGGCGGGCGGCTCGACCGGTCGCTGCTGATCCGGTCGGCCCGCGAGGTCGCCGGCGAGCTGGTGCGGCGGCTCGGCGGCGCGTCCCTCGACCCGGTGCGCGGCGAGCTGCCGCCCGTCCCGCGGGCCGTACCGCAGGGCACCGGTCCGGCGACCGGCGGCGGGCCCGGCCCCGCCCCCGGGCAGGGCGGACCGCTCGCCGAGCACGCGTCCGCGGAGGGGAGGGGCTAGGTGGACCACGCCCTCGTCAAACGGCTCCGCCAGGAGGTCGGCGACCGGCTCGGCCAGCAGCGCCGGCTCGACGCCGCGCACGGCCTGCCCGTGATGACCGGGGAGGACGAGCGGCAGTTCGCCCGCGCGCTGATCGGGCAGGTGCTCGAGGAGTTCGCCCGCGGCGAGATCACCTCCGGCCGCCGCCCGCCCAACGCCGAGGAGGAGGAGGCGCTCGCCGCGGGCGTGCACGCGGCGCTGTTCGGGGTGGGACGGCTCCAGCCGCTGCTGGAGGACCCCGAGATCGAGAACATCGACATCAACGGCTGCGACCGGGTCTTCATCGGCTACGCCGACGGCCACGAGGTGATGGGCGAGCCGGTCGCCGAGTCCGACGAGGAACTGGTCGAGCTGATCCAGATCCTGGCCGCCTACAGCGGGCTGTCGTCCCGCCCGTTCGACACCGCCAACCCGCAGCTCGACCTGCGGCTGCCCGACGGGTCGCGGCTGTCGGCGGTGATGGACGTGACCGTCCGGCCGTCGCTGTCGATCCGGCGCGCCCGGCTCGGCAAGGTCTTCCTGTCCGACCTGGTGGGCAACGGCACGCTCACCCCCGAGACGGGGCTGTTCTTCCGCGCCGCCGTCCGGGCCCGCAAGAACATCATGATCGCGGGGGCCACCAACGCGGGCAAGACCACGCTGCTGCGCGCGGTCGCCAACGAGATCCCGATCGAGGAGCGCCTGATCACCGTCGAGCGGGCGCTGGAGCTCGGCCTGGACGCCTTCCCCGAGCTGCACCCCAACTGCGTGGCGTTCGAGCAGCGGCTGGCCAACTCCGAGGGGCAGGGCGCGATCTCGATGGCCGAGCTGGTCCGCCGCTCGCTGCGGATGAACCCGTCCCGCGTGATCGTCGGCGAGGTGCTCGGCGACGAGATCGTCACCATGCTCAACGCGATGACGCAGGGCAACGACGGCTCGCTGTCCACCATCCACGCCAACTCCTCGATGGAGGTGTTCAACCGCATCGCCACCTACGCGATCCAGGCGGAGGAGCGGCTCCCGGTCGAGGCCACCCACATGCTCATCGCGGGCGCCATCGACTTCGTGGTGTTCATCGAGAAGCGCAACGACTACGCCAGCGGCGGCCGGCTGCGCCGCTACGTCGCCAGCGTCCGCGAGGTCACCGGCGTCGACGGCCGGGTGCTCTCCTCGGAGGTGTTCGCGCTCGGCCCCGAGGGCCACGTCCTCCCGGCCGCGTCGATCTCCTGCGCCGACGACCTGGCCGAGTTCGGCTACGACACCGCCGCCGGGGGCGCCTGGTGAACCGGCGCCGCGCCACCGGGACCGGGGGCCGCTGATGTACGCGCCCGACGTGCTGCTGTCGGTGCTGACCGGCGCCCTGGTCGGCGGCGGGATCCTGCTGCTGATCGTCGCGATCCGCGGGCTGCCCCCGCGCTCCGGCCCGCCGCGCGGGCGCAGCCGCGAAGAGCTGGTCAAGACGCTCAGCACCCGCGGCGCCCTCGCCGTGGTGACCGGGCTGGTGGTGCTGGTGGTCACCCGCTGGCCGATCGCCGCGGGCGGCACCGGCGTCCTCGTCCTCGGCTGGAAGGGCCTGGCCGGCGGCGCCGGCGAGGAGCGCCAGGGCATGGCGCGACTGGAGGCCCTCGCCGCCTGGACGGAGTCGCTGCGCGACACCATCGCCGGGGCCGTCGGCCTCGAACAGGCCATCCCGGCCTCGCTGCGCGCCGCCGCGCCCGCCCTCCAGCAGCCGCTGCGCGACCTGGTCGACCGGCTGCACACCCGGGTGCCGATGCCCGAGGCGCTGCGCCGCTTCGCCGACGACCTGGACGACCCGTCCGCCGATCTGGTGATCGCCGCGCTGATCCTCAACGCCAAGCTGCGCGGCCCCGGGCTGCGCGACATGCTCGGCGCCCTCGCCGGGTCCGCCCGCGCCGAGCTCGACATGCGCCGCCGCGTCGAGGCCGACCGCCGCGCGACCCGCCGCAGCGTCCGCATCGTCGTCGGCGTCTCGGTCGGCACCGCCCTCGGGCTGGCCGTCTTCAACCACGCCTACGTCGAACCGTACGACGACCTGCTCGGCCAGCTCGTGCTGTGCCTGGTGATCGCGCTGTACGGCGCCGGGTTCCTCTGGCTGCGGCGCCTCGCCAGGTACGAGATGCCGAGCCGCTTCCTCACCCGTCCGCGCGCTGCGCAGCCCGGCGTGCCCGGCGTGCCCGGCGAGGTGCCGAGCACCGTCGCCGGCTGGCAGGGCGGCGCGCCGCCCGCCGCCGACTCCGGCGCCCGGGGCCGCACGCTGCGCGGACGCCACACCATGGACGCCGGGGGAGGTGGCGGGCCGTGACCGGGGCGATGCTCGCCGGGGCGCTCGTCGGTGTCGGCCTGTTCCTGCTCGCGCGGGCGCTGTTCCCGGCGCGGCCGGGGCTGGTCGCGCGGATGGCGGCCTTCGACGCGGCGCGCCGCCGCGACCTGGAGGAGGCGCAGGCGGGCCGGATGTCGCCGACGCTGGAACGGGTCGGCGGGCTGCGCACCCGGGTCGGCCGCGAGCTGGCGCACTACTGCGAGATCCGCGGCTGGAAGCTCCAGTCGGTCCGCGCCGACCTGGCGATCACCGAGCGGTCCCTCGAGGGATTCCTGGCCACCAAGTTCCTGCTGCCCGCCGCCGCGCTGGTGTTCATCCCGGTGATCGTCGGCTACTTCGCGCTGCTCGGCGCCGGGATCTCCTTCCAGGTCCCGGTGTGGATCTGCGCGTTCTTCGCGGTGCTGTTCTTCTTCTTCCCCGACCTCCAGCTCCGGCAGGAGGCGGCGGCGCGGCGGCAGGACTTCCGGCACGTGGTCGGCGCGTTCCTGGACCTGGTGTCGATGAACCTGGCCGGCGGACGGGGCGTGCCCGAGGCGCTGATGACCGCGTCCAACGTCGGCGAGGGCTGGGCGATGACCCGCCTGCGGGACGCGCTCGCCAACGCCCGGATCACCGGCCACACCCCCTGGCAGGCGCTCGGCCGCCTCGGCGACGAGCTCGACATCGCCGAGTTGCGCGACCTCGCCGGCGCGCTCGCCCTCGTCGCCGACGACGGCGCGCAGATCCGCAAGTCCCTGACCGCCCGCGCCGCGTCGATGCGCAGCAGGGAGCTGTCGGAGCTGGAGGGCAAGGCCGGGGAGCGGTCCCAGTCGATGCTCGTCGCACAGCTCCTCATCTGCGCCGCGTTCCTGGTCTTCCTGGCCTACCCGGCGCTGATGCGGGTGATCTCCGCATGAGCGGCCCCCAACCATCTGAGGAGAACCCATGGGTCCGATCAACCCCTTGAACGATCCGGTGCTGGTCTACCTGCGCGCCCTGCTCGGCAGCCGGATCGACCGGCTGCGCGACGGCTCCGAGCGGAGCGCGGGCGCCTCGGCGATCGAGTGGGCGATCATCACCGCGATCCTGGCGATCATCGCGATCACCATCGGGGCGACGATCAGGAACCTGATCGTCAGCAAGGCCAACAGCATCAAGACGGAGTAGCGGTGGCCCGCCGTGCCGGCGCACCCGGGGCCTGGTCCCCCCGGGGCCGGGGCGACCAGGGCGCGTCCTCGATGGAGTGGGCGCTGCTCACCCCGATCATCATCCTGGTGCTGCTGGCCGTGGTGCAGTTCGCGATGGTCTACCACGCGCGGCACGTGGCGCTCGCGGCGGCGCAGTCCGGCGCCCGGGTGGCGCGGACCCAGCCCGAGGGCGGCGGCTGGCGGGACGAGGCGGTCGCCAAGGCCACCGGCGACGTCCGCAAGATCGGCCCGAACCTGCTCGGCGGCCTGCGGGTGGCGGCGGGCGAGGAGGGTGACCAGCGATGGGTCCAGGTCAGCGGGGAGGCGGTGAAGGTGATCCCGTTCATGAGCTTCCATGTCGAGCAGCGCTCCGAGGGGCCGATCGAGTGCTTCCGTCCCGACGTCGACGGCGGCACCGCCTGCCAGGGGGACGCGCCATGACGCCGCTCGCCCGCCCGCGCGCCGGCCGCGGCGATGCTGCCGACCGTGCCGACCGGGGGTCGATGTCGCTGGAGATGGTGCTGGTCACGCCCGTCTTCATCGCGTTCCTCCTGCTGCTGGCCGGGGCCGGGCGGATGGTCGACGCGCAGAGCCAGGTGGACGGCGCGGCGCGCGACGCCGTCCGGGCCGCGTCGGTGGCGCGCAGCGCGGGCGGCGCCGACCAGATGGCGCGGGACGCCGCCGCCGCGAACCTCAAGGGGCACAGCTGGTGCTCGGGCGGCCCGCGCACCGACACCGACCTCGTCGACTGGCGGCCCGGCGGCCGGGTGGCGGTGACCATCATTTGCGACGTCGACCTTGCCGACCTGGCGTTCATCGGCCTGCCCGGCGTCAAGAGCCTGGCGGGCAAGGCCGTCGCGCCGATCGACACCTACACCTACCGGGGCACCGACCCCGAACAGGACGACCCGGGAGGCGCGGGATGAGGCGCCGCGCCGAACACCCGCTCCGCGCCCTCCGTGCCCTCCGGGGCCGTGATGAACGCGGCGACGAGCGGGAGCGCGGGTCGGTCGCGATGTACGTGGTGCTGTTCACCCCGGCGGTGTTCCTGCTGGCCGGGCTGCTGGTGGACGGCGGGCTGGCGATCCACGCCCGGCAGCGCGCCGCCGACATGGCCGAGCAGGCCGCGCGGGCCGGCGCGAACGAGATCGACACCGACGCGCTGCGCGCGACCGGCAGGCCGGCGATCGACCCGGGCCGGGCGCGGGCCGCGGCCTGCGACCTGCTCGGCTTCTACGGCGCCCAGGTCGCCGCCTCCCGGTGCGACGCCGACGACCAGGAGGTCGAGGTCACGGTGCAGATCAAGGTCGAGCCGCAGCTCCTCGGGATCGTCCCGGGGCTCGGGACGTTCACCATGACCTCGACCGCGTCCGCGCGGCCGGTGACCGGGAACGGACCACAGTGATGTCCGGAACGCACGCGTCTACGATGGCGTGGACGACGTCCGCTCGACCACCCAGAGACCGGCGATCGGCAGGGGCGCGATGGTGACACGGCATGGGCAGAGGACGCCCGTTCGGGGCCGGCGCGGCCCCGGCGACGTGCTGGCCGGGCTGGCGGCGGTCGCGGCGCTGGCCGCGCTGCTCGGCGGGGTGCCGTGGGCGCTGCTGACGTTCTTCGGGTCGCCGCTCCCCGGGCGGCTGCCCGAGCTCGGCGACCTCACCCACCGGGTGGGGCCCGGGTCGGTGCTCACCGTGCTGGTGGTGCTGGTCTGGCTGGCCTGGCTCCAGCTCGCGCTGTGCGTGGTCGTCGAGGTGTACGCGGGCGTCCGCGGGGTCGGCGTGCCCGCGCGGGTGCCGCTGGCCGGGGGCACCCAGTCGCTGGTGCACCGGCTGGTGGTGGCGGCGCTGCTGCTGTTCACCGCGGCGACCGTGATCGCGCCGGCGTTCTCCGGCGGCGGCCTTGCGCAGCGTCCCGCGCAGGCCCAGGAGCTGGCGCGGCCCCAGCTCCAGCCGCAGCCGCAGACGCAGACGCAGGAGTTCCAGCATGTCCCGGCGGAGCCGCAGCGGGCCGCCGACCGGATGGCCGCCGACCTCACCGCGAACCCGGCCGCGAAGGTGGCGACGACCAAGATCTACCGGGTCCAGCCTCCGGAGGGACGGCACCACGAGAGCCTGTGGGAGATCGCCGACAAGTGCCTCGGCGAGGGCCGCCGGTACAAGGAGATCTACCGGCTGAACCAGGGCCGGGTGCAGCCCGACGGCACCAAGCTCAGCATTTCGAGCCTGATCAGGCCGGGTTGGATCCTGGAGATGCCGGCCGACGCCAAGGGCACGCAGGTCGTCCCCGCCCGGGATCTCGACGACTACTACCGCCACGGGCACCCGGTCCCGCACGAGCAGCCCCGCGACCAGCCCCCGCACCAGCAGCCGGGAGAGCAGCCGGGAGAGCCGGCGCCGGGCGCGGCGGCGGCCCCCGCGCCGGACGCGCCGGTGCAGGAGACGCCCAGCGTCGAGAAGCCCACCGTCGAGACCCCGGCACCCGAGACGCCCTCCGTCGAGACGCCCGTGCCGGACGGTTTGGCGCAGGGGCCTGTGGCGCCCCGGCCGCACGAGGAGATGGGCGGCAAGGCCGGGAGCGGGGGCGTGTCGGTCCCCGGGCAGGGTCCGTCCCTGTCGTTCGACCTCGAATGGCCGCAGGGCCTGGCGGCGGCGTCGCTGCTGGCGGCGGGGCTGCTCGGCGCGCTCGGCCGGCGGCGCCGCACCCAGATGTGGCACCGCGCGTTCGGGCACGCGATCGTCCGTCCCGAGGGCGCCGCCGCCGAGACCGAGCGGGCGCTGCGCATCGGCGCCGACGACGACGCGGTGCACCTGCTCGACCTCGGGCTGCGGCACCTGTCGAAGTCCATGGCGGCGGGCGGACGGGCGCTGCCGACGGTGTACGGGGTGCATCTCGGGCCGGGCAGCCTCGACCTGTGGATCGCGCCCGCCGACCGCAACCCGCCCGCGCCCTGGCAGGCGTTCGACGAGGGCCAGGTGTGGCGGCTGAAGGCCGACTCGCTCGCCGGGCTGGAGTCGGCCGACCTCGCCGACGTGCTGGCGCCGTACCCGGGGCTGGTCTCGATCGGCACCAACGACAACGGCCGGATCCTGGTCGACCTGGAGGCCGCGCACGGCCTGATCGCGCTGCGCGGACCCGAGGACGAGCGGCGCGCGGTGCTGGCCGCGCTGGCGCTGGAGCTGGCCACCAACCGCTGGTCCGACCACATGCGGATCACGCTGGTCGGGTTCGGCGCCGAGCTCGGCGAGGGGCTGGCCGAGATCGCGCCCGACCGGGTCCGCGCCGTCCCGACGCTGGCCGACGCGCTGCCCGAGCTGGAGGGCCGCACCGAGGAGGTGCGGCAGGCGCTGGCCGCGTCCGGCGTCGACTCGGTGCTCACCGGACGGTGCCGCGGCGTGTTCGGCGAGGCGTGGATGCCGCACTACCTGATCATGGCCGACCAGCCCACCGAGCGGGAGGCCGACCGGCTCGTCGCGCTGGCCCGCACCGGCACCCGGATGGCCGCGGGCTACCTGGTCCCCGGCGAGGTGCAGGGCGCGACCTGGACCTGGGAGGTCGACCCGGCCGGACGGCTGAAGGCCGGCGTCCTCGGCTTCGAGGTCGACGCGCAGCTCGTCCCGGACGAGCACTACCGGGGCGTCTTCGAGCTGTTCCGCACGGCCGGGCGGCTCGACTCGGTGCCGCTGCCCGAGCCCGCGGGCGCGGCCGAGCCGCCCAGCGGGGACCGGTCGTCGGTCGACATCCGGCTGCTCGGCCCGATCGAGATCGACGCGCCCGGCCCGATGGACGAGAGCCGCCGCGGCCTGTGCACCGAGGTGCTGGTGTACCTGGCCGCGCATCCGAACGGCGTGCACCCGACGGTGCTGAGCGGCGCGGTGTGGCCGCGCGGCGTCAGCGCGGGCGTCCGCGACGCCTGCGTGGCGCGGGTCTCCGACTGGCTCGGACGGGACGCGCGCGGCCGGCCCAACCTCTACTACGACGACCGGGGACGGATCCGGCTCGGCTCGGAGGTCCGGGTCGACTGGGCGGTGTTCCGGTGGCTGGTGTGGCGGTCGGCGGCCGAGCCCGCGTCCGAGCCCGCCTACATGTCCTACGCGCTCGACCTGGTGCGCGGGCCGGTGCTGGCGGGCCGGTCGCGCGGCCGGTACGGGTGGCTGGCCTCGCACGACCTGGAGTACGAGGCGGTCGCGCGGGTGATCGACGTCGCGCACCGGCTGGTCGTGCTGCGGCTGGACGAGGGCGACGTGCGCGGCGCGATCGGCGCGGCGCGGGCCGGGCTGCGGCTCGCCCCCGAGGACGAGGGCCTCTGGCGCGACCTGCTGCGCGCCACGCAGGCGACCGGCGACCACGCGCAGGTGCGGGTGGCCGTCGAGGAGCTGCGCGGACGGGTCGGCCGCGATCCGCTGCTCGACCAGCTCCAGCCCGAGACCGAGGCGCTCGTCGAGGAGCTCATCCCCGAGGGGCACCACGCCGCCTCCTTCTAGCCTCGGCAGACGAGCCCGGACCTTGATCGGCAGAGCCGTCCCAGACCTGGGCTGGAACCCGGACAACCTTGGGCACACCAGTAGGGCCTGGGGACGCCGCGAACCTAGCGTGTCGGGTAATGCACTGCACGTCGTTACCGGTGGGAGGGTCGAGTGGCAGCCTCGCCCTGTGCCGCAAGTGGCCGCGACGCGGTCGGCGGTGGTGCTGCGGGAGGCGGCGGGGTTCCTGCGTCGCTGCGAGCCGAGTTCCCCCGGGCCGGCGTCTGCGGCCGATCCGGTGACGGCGGCGAGGAGGTCACGGTTCGGGTGCTGCACGGGTGAGGGCTTGCCGTGCGGCGAACGGCCGCGCCGGGTCGGATGAAGGGAGTTCGCGATGGGCAGGCATGAGGAGAAGAAGGGCGGCGACGGCGAGTGGGACAAGCCGATCCCTCCGCCGGAGAAGGACGATCCCAGGGATGGCGGCAAGCACGAGAAGGACGGCAAGTAGCGATGGCCGATCATGCCGAGCTGTCCGCGCGGCTGGTCACTGAGCTGGTCGAGGCGGGCGATCTGGCACCCGACTGGCGTACGGCGTTCGAGGCGGTGCCCCGGCATCGGTTCGTGCCGGACACGGTGTGGGTCGAGGACGGGGACCGGCTGGTGCCGGTGGACCGTGCCGACGACGAAACGGCGTGGCTGGAGCGCTGCTATGCCAACGACTTCGTCATTACCCAGGTGGACGACGGTGTTCCGGCCGGACCGGGACGGACGGGCCGGGAGATCACCAGCTCGGCCAGCCGTCCGGACGTGGTGGCGCTGATGCTGGCGGCGCTGGAGATCGAGCCGGGCATGAGTGTGCTGGAGATCGGTACGGGAACGGGGTGGAACGCGGCGTTGCTGGCCGAACGACTCGGCTCGGACAACGTGACCTCGGTGGAGGTGGACCTGGAGGTGGCCGACCGCGCCCGCGCCGTGTTGTGGAATGCGGGCTACAAGCTCACCGTCGCGGCCGGGGACGGTGCGCTGGGGTATCCGTCGTCCGCGCCGTTCGATCGGGTGATCGCGACGGTGGCGGCCGACCGGGTGCCGTATGCGTGGGCGTCGCAGACTCGGCCGGGTGGGCGGGTGCTGGTGCCGTGGACGACCGACTTCCACAACGGCGCGCTGCTGTCGTTCGAGGTGTCGCGGGACGGCGCGATGCGGGGTCGGATCGTGGGGAACGTGGCGTTCATGCGGCTGCGCGACCAGCGCGGCAGGCGCGCCTCGCTCGACCGCGACGTGCACGACGAGGACCGGGCGCGCCGGTCGGTCACCGATCTGCACCCCTACGACCTGCTGGGTGAGTACGACGTGTCGTTGGCGGTCGGGCTCAGGGTGCCGCGCTGCAAGCTGATCGTTACCCACCACGACGACGGGGCGTACACGGTGTGGCTGGTCGATCCGTGGTCGGGGTCGTGGGCCGGCCTGGAGTACGAGCCGGGCGCGGATCGGTTTCCGGTCCGGGAGTCTGGGGAGCGGGACCTGTGGCGTGAGGTGGAGGCCGCCTACCGATGGTGGGACGGGCTCGGCCGTCCGGCCGCTGACCGGTGGGGCCTGACGGTCATGCCCGAAGGCCAGCATGTCTGGCTCGACACCGAGGAACACCGCATCGGCCCGTAGCGGCATACGTGCCTCCGTCGTGGGAGGGAGGGGAGAGATCGCCGGTGTCGGCGATGTCCGGAGGGGGGTGCGCGAACGAGGATTCAGGGCGTGAACAGAAACCTTCCCTTCATCGCCGCGCCGCTCTTGGCCACCGTCTACGGGCTCGTCCGCCTCGTGGACGGGATCGGCGGCCGAGGCCCCGGATTCTTCTGGACGGCCGGGCATGCGGCCTTCCTCGCGGCGCTGGTCCTCTTCGTCCCCGCCCTGCTGGAGATGCGGAGGCGGGCGGGACGCGGTGGCTTCGCCACGGTGACCGCGGTGGTCGGGATCGTCGGGATCGGGTTCGCCATGGCGCAGATCGGCATCGACATCATCGTCGGCGTCCTGGCCACCGACGACGCTCACATGCAGCGGATGTTCCACGACGTCCAGAGCGTCCCCGGGGTGGGGCTCGCGGTCTACGAAGCCGGGCCGCCGCTGTTCTACCTCGGCCTGCTCGCCGCGATGATCCATCTCGCGGTGGTCCGTGTGGTGCCGGTGTGGGCGCCGGTGGTGCTGACGCTCGGCGTGGTGGTCTCGATGGTCGACCTGGACCTGCTGCCGCTGGCCGGACTGCTGATGACCGCCGCACTCGTGCCGCTGGTCCGCCCGGTCCGGGTCCCCGCGCACGCGTGACAGAATCACGATCTGTGTCCGCTATGCCAGCATTTGTGCCGCTCCGTCGGCTGGCGGCATCGTCCTGGTCGGACGCGGTGCTCGCCGCCGCCGCGACGCTCGCCCAGATCTGGCCGCTGCTGACCACACCGGACGCGGGTCAGCCCTGGCACTGGTGGGGGTACGTCGCGGCGGCCGGTTCGGCGCTGCCGCTGGTGTGGCGGCGCCGCGCCCCGGCCCCCGTCCTGATCCTCTGCGCAGGCTTCGGCACGCTCTACGACGCCGTCGACCACGTCGCGTCGCAGCCGCTCTGGTATGGCGTGCTCGCCGCGCTCTACACCGTGGCCTCCCGCTCCCGTCCCCTGGTGCGGCTGTCGATGTTCGCCGTCCTCTCCGCGGGCGGGATGGTCACCGTCGGCTCGGCCAACACCGCGTTCCGCGGCGTGATCCTCTACGTGACCGTCTACGCGCTCGGCCGGGCCGCCGCCGGGGCGCGGGCGCAGGCCGCCGTCCTGGAGGAACGCGCCGGACGGCTGGAGCGCGAGCGCCGGGTGGACGCCGAACGGGCCGCCGAACGCGAGCGGGCCCGGATCGCCCGGGACATGCACGACGTGCTGGCCCACTCCATCAGCCTGATGGTGGTGCAGGCCGAGGCCGGGCCGGTGGTGATCGGCAGCGCCCCCGACCGGGCCGCCGCCGCGTTCGACGCGATCGCCGGGACCGGCCGCGACGCCCTGGACCAGCTCCGGACCATGCTCAGCGTGCTCAAGGAGGAGGACGGGACGCGCGCGCCGCAGCCGACGATCGACGACCTGCCCGCGCTGGCCGGCCAGGTCGCCGGGGCGGGCCTGACCGTACGCTGCACCGCCGAGGGCGAGCCCCGCCCGCTCCCGGCCGCCGCCGGCGTCGCCGCGTACCGGATCGCCCAGGAGGCGCTGACCAACGTGGTCAAGCACGCCGGCGCGGCAAGCGCCGAGGTGCGGTTGAACTGGACGGAGGACGGCCTGATGATCAGCGTCGTGGACGACGGCCGGGGCACGGGCACGGGCCTGCCCTCCAGCGGCAACGGGCTGATCGGCATCCGCGAGCGCGCCGCCGCGTGCGGCGGCACCGCGTCCGCCGGGCCCCGCGCGGACGGGCCGGGCTTCGAGGTGTCGGCACGGCTGCCGCTGGCGGGGGCGATGGCATGACGATCCGCGTCGTGGTCGCCGACGACCAGGAGCTGGTCCGGGCCGGCTTCGCCATGATCCTCTCGGCGCAGCCGGACATCGAGGTCGTCGCCGAGGCCGGGGACGGCTTCGAGGCGGTCGGCGCGGTCCGCGAGCACGGTCCGGACGTGGTGCTGCTCGACATCCGGATGCCCGGGATGGACGGCATCGAGGCGGCCCGGATCGTCTGCGCCGAGACCGGCTGCCGGGTGATCATGCTGACCACGTTCGGTCAGGACGACCACGTGTTCGAGGCGCTGCGCGCCGGCGCGAGCGGGTTCCTGCTCAAGGACGTCCGGCGGGACGATCTGGTGCACGCGGTGCGGATGGTCGCGGCCGGCGACTCGCTGCTGGCGCCCTCGGTGACCCGCACGCTGATCGCCGCCTTCACCTCCGGCGCGGCGGTGCGCCCCCCGCAGGCCGGACGGCTGGACGCGCTGACCGCCCGCGAGCGCGAGACGCTGCGGCTGCTCGCCCGGGGGCTGACCAACGGGGAGATCGCCGCGGCCCTGGTGGTCAGCGAGCACACCGTGAAGACGCACGTCAGCAACGTGCTCACCAAGCTTGGGCTGCGCGACCGGGCGCAGGCGGTGATCGCCGCCTACGAGACCGGGCTGGCCGTCCCCGGCCGGATCTGACCGCGCCCCGGGGCGCGTCAGTCGGACTTGCCGACGCCGATGCCGAACTCGCGGTAGACGCGCTCCCAGAAGCCGTCCCGCAGCCAGGTCCGCGCCTCCTGGTAGGGGCGCAGCGAGCTGCCGAGGTCCTTCTCGGCCTCGATCAGCAGTTCCTTGTCGATGACGGGCGGCAGGATCGGGCCGGGCAGCAGGTCGCGGATGTTGTCCCGGCCCCGCTCGAAGATCCACTTCTGGGCGACATGCTCGCCGATCTCCAGCATGTGGTGCCGGTCGGGGCCGAGCCGCCCCTCGGTGCCCGGCGTGAGGGGCGTGGAGTTCAGCGTGGCCGCCACGGTGGCGGGCGTCACGGTGGGCCCGGTCGCGGGCACGGTGGCGCGGACCGTCGCGGCGGCCGGCGAGGGCCGCACCGCGGGCGCGCGGCCCGCGAACACCTGCGCGGGCGACGGGACGGGGCTGGCGTGGTTGGCGGCGGCGGCGTCGCGGGCCGCGGCGGCGGTGCCCGGCGCGGGTACCGGCAGCACTTTGGCCTTGGTGAAGTAGGGGCGCAGGAAGTCGGCCGACAGCACCTCGACGGTGTCGGACTCCCACACCAGCCACTCGGCCTGGTTGGACCCGTGCGTCGGCTCGACGCCCCACAGGTGCACGCGGACCCCGTACCGCTGCGCCGCCTCGACCGCGGGCAGCATGTCCTCGTCGCCGGCCAGCAGCACCGCGTCGGTGATCGCGCGGTGCCGGGCCAGCGCCTCGAGGTCGGCGCGGAGCTGTGCGTCGACGCCCTTCTGCTGCCCCTGCGCGTTCAGGTTGCCCAGCCGCAGCTTCACCAGCGGCAGGTTGGCGATCACCCGCTGGTCGACCGTCGGCTGCCGCTTGGGCGCCGCGTCGAACCAGTACACCCGGAGCAGCTCGCCCAGCAGCTGGTCGTCGGCGTGGCTCGTCAGCAGCTTGATGAGCTTCTCGGCCGCGACCCGGTACTCCCGCCGCGAACCGCAGCCGAGGAGCAGCGCACCTGAGGCCGCGTAGAGGTACCCCGCGTCGACGAAAACGGCGTAGCGCGCGGGCTGTGGGACGAACTCCGAGGTGGCCATGGCCTTTCACCTTATTCGTGCGGAGGCCGTCGCTGGGCGCGAAACCACGGTTACATGTTCGGGGGAACATTCCGGGATCGGCGCCCCCGACGTGGTTCCACCGCAGCTCGGAGGCTCTGTGGCGGACCCGTCCCACGGCGGGTCGCGGCTACCCCGGCAGCGCGCTCGCCCGCCACGCTCCCGGGCCGCGCGGTCTCATCGCCGTACCCGCGGCGCCACGTACCAGCCGGGACCGGTCGGCCCAGCGGGACGGGCGGCGCCCGTCGCCGCCGGCCCGCGCCGTGGCCGCGGCCTGGGCGCGGGCGGTGAGCACCGCGATGAGCGCCGCGACCTCCTCGGGCGTTGGCTCGCCCCGCACGATCTGAAGGAACGGCCTGTCTTCGGCAGTCACCAGAGTCTCCTAAAGCGGGATGTTGCCGTGCTTCTTCGGCGGGAGAGTCTTGCGCTTCTCGCGCAGCGCGCGCAGCGCGCGCACGATCTGGCCGCGCGTCTCGGACGGCTTGATCACGTTGTCGACGTAGCCGCGCTCGGCCGCCACGTAGGGGTTGGCGAGGGTGTCCTCGTACTCGGTGATCAGCTCGGCGCGGCGCGCGTCGGCGTCGGCCGCGCTCTCGGCGGCGGCCAGCTCGCGCCGGTACAGGATGTTGACCGCGCCCTGCGCGCCCATCACCGCGATCTGCGCGGTCGGCCAGGCCAGGTTGATGTCGGCGCCGAGGTGCTTGGAGCCCATCACGTCGTAGGCGCCGCCGTACGCCTTGCGGGTGATCACCGTGACCAGCGGGACGGTCGCCTCGGCGTAGGCGTAGAGCAGCTTGGCGCCGCGCCGGATGATCCCGTTCCACTCCTGGTCGGTGCCGGGCAGGAACCCGGGCACGTCCACGAAGGTCAGCACCGGCACGTTGAACGCGTCGCAGGTGCGGACGAACCGCGCCGCCTTCTCGGAGGCGTCGATGTCGAGCGTCCCGGCGAACTGCATCGGCTGGTTGGCGACGACGCCGACCGAGTGGCCCTCGACCCGGCCGAAGCCGCAGATGATGTTGGGCGCGAACAGCTCCTGGACCTCCAGGAACTCGCCGTCGTCGAGCACGTGCCCGATGACGGTGTGCATGTCGTAGGGCTGGTTCGGCGAGTCCGGGACCAGCGTGTCGAGCTCCTCGACCAGCTCCTCGGGGTCGACCGGGCCGCCGAGCTCGGGCGGGTCGGAGAGGTTGTTGGACGGCAGGTACGACAGCAGCGCCTTGACGTACTCGATCGCGTCGCCCTCGTCGGAGCCCTGGTAGTGCGCCACGCCCGACTTGGAGTTGTGCGAGTGCGCGCCGCCGAGCTCCTCCATGGTCACCTCCTCGCCGGTGACCGTCTTGATCACGTCCGGCCCGGTGATGAACATGTGCGAGGTCTGGTCGACCATCACGATGAAGTCGGTGATCGCGGGGGAGTACACCGCGCCGCCCGCGCAGGGGCCCATGACCAGGGAGATCTGCGGGATCACGCCGGAGGCGTGCACGTTCCGCTTGAAGATCTCGGCGTAGAGGCCGAGGGCCGCCACGCCCTCCTGGATCCGCGCGCCGCCGGAGTCGTTGATGCCGATGACCGGGCAGCCGGTCTTCACCGCGTGGTCCATCACCTTGCAGATCTTCTCGCCGAAGACCTCGCCGAGGGAGCCGCCGGACACGGTGAAGTCCTGGCTGAACACCGCCACGTGGCGGCCGTCGACCGTGCCGTGGCCGGTGACGACGCCGTCGCCGTACGGGCGGTTCTTCTCGATCCCGAAGTTGGTGGAGCGGTGCCGCGCCATCTCGTCGAACTCGACGAACGAGCCGGGGTCCAGCAGCGCGTCGATCCGCTCTCGGGCGGTCATCTTGCCCTTGGCGTGCTGCTTCTCGACCGCGCGTGCGGAGCCCGCGTGCACCGCCTCGTAGCGGCGCATTTCCAGATCTGCGATCTTGCCCGCGGTCGTGTGGATGTCGAAGTCCACCACGGGTTCAGGAGCTTCCGTCGCCATGCCCGCCAGGGTAACCGCACGCCGCTGCGGCGGGTGCGGCCGGGGCGCCGATATCCCTGCTCAGTACGCTTGGCATGTGGCTACGAACACGCGTGACACCCTTCGGCAGGACATGCCCGAACCGCTGCGGCGCGATGTGCGGCTGCTGGGCGCGATGCTCGGCGACAGCCTCGTCGAGTACCGGGGCAGAGATCTCCTGGACGACGTCGAGCGGCTGCGGCACGCCGTGATCGCCGCCCGCAAGGGCGAGATCGACGGCGCCGAGGTCGCCGCGCTCGTCGACGGCTGGACCCTGGAGCGCGCCGGGCAGGTCGCGCGGGCGTTCACCGTGTACTTCCACCTCACCAACCTGGCCGAGGAGCACCACCGCATCCGGACGCTGCGGGAGCGGGACCTCGGCGAGAGCGTGTCCGGCTCGATGGCGGCGGCGGTGGAGGAGATCCGCGCGGCCGGCGGCGACCGGCTGGCCGGGGTGGTCGAGGGGCTGGAGTTCCGGCCGGTCTTCACCGCGCATCCGACCGAGGCCCGCCGCCGCGCCGTCGTCACCGCGATCCAGCGGATCAGCGACCTGCTCGCCGCGCTGAACGCCGAGCCGGGCGTGCGCGAGCGCGACGACGTCGAGCGGCGGATGCGCGAGGAGATCGACCTGCTGTGGCGCACCGCGCTGCGCCGCAACGCCCAGATGGACCCGCTCGACGAGGTCCGCACCGCGATGGCCGCGTTCGACGAGACGATCTTCCGGGTGGTGCCGCAGATCTACCGGGCCCTCGATGTGGCCCTGGACCCCGCCGGAACCGGCGCCCGGCCCCCGCAGGTCCGGCCGTTCCTGCGGTTCGGGAGCTGGATCGGCGGCGACCGCGACGGGAACCCGCACGTCACCGCCAAGGTCACCCGCGACGCGGTGGTGATCCAGGCCGAGCACGTGCTGCGCGCGCTGGAGGCCACCTGCGGACGGGTCGGCCGCGAGCTGACCGCGCACGTGTCCACCACGCCGCCGTCCGAGGAGCTCGGCAATGCGCTGGCCGCCGCGCGGACCGCGCAGCCCGAGCTCATCGGCGGGATCGCCAAGCGGTCCCCGGGCGAGCCGCACCGGCAGTTCCTGCTGTTCGCGGCGGCGCGGATCCGGGCCACCCGCGAACGCGACGCCGACCTGGCCTACGGTTCGCCGGACGAGCTGCTCGCCGACCTGCGGACCGTCCAGGAGTCGCTGGCCGGGGCGGGCGCGGCACGGCAGGCGTACGGGCGGATCCAGCATCTGGTCTGGCAGGTCGAGACGTTCGGCTTCCACCTGGCCGAGCTGGAGATCCGGCAGCACTCGGAGCTGCACGAGAAGGCGCTCGCCGAGCTGCGCGCGGACGGCGAGCACAGCGAGATGACCGACGAGATCCTCGACACGCTGCGCGTGGTCGGCTGGATCCAGCGCCGGTTCGGGGTGCGGGCCTGCTCCCGCTACGTCGTGTCGTTCACCCGCACCGCCGCCGACATCGCCAACGTGCACGAGCTGGCCGCCTCGCTCGGCGACGACGCGCCCGTCCTGGACGTCGTCCCGCTGTTCGAGACCGGTGAGGACCTGGAGCAGGCCCCCGAGGTGCTGGAGGGGATGCTGGAGATCCCCGCCGTCCGGCGCCGGCTGGACGAGACCGGCCGCCGCCTGGAGGTCATGCTCGGCTACTCCGACTCGGCCAAGCAGCTCGGCCCGGCCAGCGCGACCCTGCGGCTGTACGACGCCCAGGAGGCGCTGACCGCGTGGGCGGCGGCCAACGGGATCACGCTGACCCTGTTCCACGGCCGCGGCGGCTCGCTCGGCCGCGGCGGCGGCCCGGCCAACCGGGCGATCCTGGCCCAGGCGCCCGGCTCGGTCGCGGGCCGGTTCAAGGTCACCGAGCAGGGTGAGGTGATCTTCGCCCGGTACGGCCACCGGGAGATCGCGCGGCGGCACGTCGAGCAGGTCGCCAACGCGGTCCTGCTGGCCTCCACGGACGCCGTCCAGGACCGGGCCAGGGAGGCCGCGGCGCGGTACCGGCCGCTCGCCGACAAGATCAGCGACGCGGCCCGGGACGCGTTCCAGTCGCTGATCGGGACCGAGGGCTTCGCCGCCTGGTTCGCCCGGGTCAGCCCGCTGGAGGAGATCTCCGAGCTGCGCATCGGCTCGCGTCCGGCGCGCCGCAAGGCCGCCCGGGGGCTGGAGGACCTGCGCGCGATCCCGTGGGTGTTCGCCTGGACGCAGACCCGGGTCAACCTGCCCGGCTGGTACGGCATCGGCAGCGGCCTCGGCGCCGTCTCGGGCGGCGGGACCGACGTCGGCGAGCTGCGCGAGGCGTACGAGGCGTGGCCGCTGTTCGCGGCGCTGCTCGACAACGCCGAGATGAGCCTGGCCAAGTCCGATCGGGCGATCGCCGAACGCTACCTGGCGCTGGGCGACCGGCCGGACCTGTCGACCGCCGTCCTCGCCGAGTACGACCGGACCCGCTCGCTGGTCCTGGCCGTCACCGGCCACGACCGGCTGCTGGAGAACCGCAGGGTCCTCTCGCGGGCGGTGGAGCTGCGCAACCCCTATGTGGACGCGCTGTCCCACCTTCAGCTCCGGGCGCTGTCGGCCCTGCGCGAGGGCGTCGCCGACGAGGCCGAACGCGGCCACCTGGAGGAACTGCTCCTGCTCTCGGTCAACGGCGTCGCCGCCGGCCTCCAGAACACCGGCTGATGGTGGTGATCAGGCCGGCCGTCCCCGCCGGCCGGGAGGACATCGGCGGCAGGTCCGTCGTCCACATGGCCGAGCAGATGGCCGGGCCGCTCGGCTGACCCGGCCTACGACGGCCAGTTCGGCCTGCGCTTGTCGTTGAAGGCGGCGATGCCCTCGCGGCGGTCGGCGGAGAGCGCGAGGGTGCGCCAGGCGTTGTCCTCGATGTCGAGCCCGGCGGCCAGGCTGCCCTCGGCGCCGAGCCGCATCGCGCGCTTGGCCGCCCGCACGGCGGCGGGGGAGTTCCCGGCGATCGTCCCGGCGACGGCCAGGGCCTCCTCGCGCGCCGTCCCGGCGGGGACGCTCCGGTCGACCAGCCCGTACTCGCGCGCCTCCGCGACGGCGAGGCGGCGGCCGGTCAGCACCAGGTCGGCGGCGCGGCCCGGCCCGAGCCGCCGGACGGCGAGCTGGGTGC
Organism: Actinomadura xylanilytica; assembly: GCF_030283145.1. Classification (GTDB taxonomy): domain Bacteria; phylum Actinomycetota; class Actinomycetes; order Streptosporangiales; family Streptosporangiaceae; genus Spirillospora; species Spirillospora xylanilytica. The sequence goes on along the minus strand of NZ_JASNWE010000004.1, from coordinate 1,000,983 downwards.
CGCCGCCCCCGGGGACCAGCCCGACGCCCACCTCGGGCAGCCCGAACACCGCGGTCCCGTCGGCCACGATCACGTCGCACGACAGCGCGAGCTCGCAGCCGCCGCCGAGCGCGTACCCGTGCACGGCCGCGACGACCGGCTGCGGCAGGTCGAGCACCGCGCCGAACGCGGCGCGGAAGACCGGGCGCTGCGCCAGGATCTCCGCGTCGCTCATCGTGTTGCGCTCCTTGAGGTCGGCGCCCACGCAGAACGCCCGCTCGCCCGCCGCGCTCAGCACCACGGCCCGCGCGGACGGGTCGGCCGCCACCTCGGCGCACACCGCGGCCAGCCGCCGCGCCATCGCCGTCGAGAGGGCGTTCAGCGCCTCCGGCCGGTCCAGCACGATCTCGGCGACGTGGCCGCCCTGCCCTTCGCGCCTCAGCGCCACTCCGTCCACGCCGGTCACTCTAGATCGCTTCCCCGGCCGGGGGCACCCGGGGCCGGTGGGGTTGGATGGTGTGGTGAGCGACTCACCGTATGCCGACCTCGACCGGCCGCCCCTGCACGAGGCGGCGCTCCGGCGCGCGCTCGTGGGGGAGGGCTCGCTGTGGCGGGACGTCCGCGTCGTGCCCGAGACCGGGTCCACCAACGCCGACCTCGCGGCCGTGGCCAGGGACGGGGCGCCCGAGGGCACCGTCCTGGTGACCGAGCTCCAGACCTCGGGCAGGGGCCGGCTGGGGCGCCCCTGGGCCGCCCCGCCGCGCTCCGGGCTGATGTTCTCGCTGCTGCTGCGGCCCGCCGTCCCGGCGGCGCGGCTCGGCTGGGCGCCGTTGCTCACCGGGGTCGCGGTGGCCACCGCCGTCCGCAGGATGACCATGTGGTCACAGGAGGGCGAGGGGTTCTTCGCCCCCGCCGCCGACCGGGAGCGGACCGGCGCCGCCGCCGTCGACGTCCGGCTGAAGTGGCCGAACGACCTGCTGGTGGGCGAGCGGAAGCTGGCCGGGATCCTGGTCGAGAAGTTCGACGACGCGCTCGTCGTCGGCGTCGGGCTGAACGTGGGGCTGCGCGAGGACGAGCTCCCGGTGCCCACCGCGACCTCCCTGGCGATCGAGGGCGCGCCGCTCAGCGACCGGGCGCCGCTGCTGCGCGCGATCCTGCGCGAGTTCGCGACCTGGTACCGCGAGTGGGTCGCGCTGGAGGGCGACCCCGAGACCAGCGGGCTGCGCACCGCCTACAAGGAGCTGTGCCGCACCCTCGGCCGCGAGGTCCGGGTCGAGCTGCCCGGCGACGCGGCCCTGGAAGGGACGGCGTCCGACATCGACACCGCGGGCCGCCTCGTGGTCGCCGGGCCCCGCGGGGAGCGGCCCGTCAGCGCCGGTGACGTCGTGCACGTGCGCGGGACGGCGGCCCCGTGAACGGCCGCGCCCGGGGGACGGCCCGGACGCCCGTCCGCGCGGGCCCGCCGCCCGGGGCCGGACGACGGATTGAGCGGAATTGTCGTCCTGACCTCGGACTGGGCACCGGATCTGCGACGATATGGCGTGGGAAAGCGGCACACAACGGGCCGTTTCGTGACCGGGAGACCGCCCGACGATGAACTGGACCACGATGCCGCGGGCGTCCCCGGCGGCGGGCTGAGGGGCAGACGATGGCAGCAGGTTTGCCGGACCCGAAGGAGATCGAGGAACTCCTGCTCGGTGGCGAGCTGTGCTACACCCGGGTCGACGCGGTGCGGCTGTCCGGGGTCACCCGGGAGTTCTCCGGCCGGGTGTGGCGGGCGTTCGGCTACCCCTCGATGCCGGACGAAGTGATCGCCTACACCGAGGGCGACGTCGCCGCGCTGTGCCGGATCCGGCGGCTCATGGACGACGGGGTGCTCGACGAGGACGGCGTGATCCGGCTCGTCCGGGCGTTCGGGCAGACCATGACCCGGCTGGCCGAATGGCAGGTCAACCTGCTCGGCGGGATGCTGAGCCAGGACCCGCAGGAGCCGCCCACCGCCGAGGCGGTCGGCTCGATCGTCGACATCGCCGAGAAGCACATCGGCGAGTTCGAGCCGCTGGTGGTGCACGCCTGGCGGCGCCAGCTCGCCGCCGCCGGGACCCGCGCCATCGCCGCCGCGTCCACCCGCGAGGCCGCCGCGCAGGGCGAGCCCGGCGCGGTCGCGGCGGGACGCACGCTGACGACCGTGGGCTTCGCCGACATGGTGTCGTTCACCCAGGTGAGCCGCGACCTGGAGGAGCTGGAGCTGGCCCGGGTGGTGGAGTGGTTCGAGGAGACCGCCTCCGACATCGTCGCCTCGTGCGGCGGGCGGCTGGTCAAGACGCTCGGCGACGAGGTGCTGTTCTGCGCGGACTCGCCGCTGGTGGGCGGCGAGATCGCGCTCGCGATCGCCGAGACGATCCAGGACGAGATCGAGGTGCCCGACGTCCGGGTCGGCGTGGCCTACGGCCCGGTGCTGCCGCTGATGGGCGACATGTTCGGGACCACCGTGAACCTGGCCGCGCGGCTGACCAAGCTGGCCCGGCCCGGCTCGGTCGTGATCGACACCGAGCTGGCCGCGGCGCTGGAGGGGGAGCCGGGGCTGGAGGTCACCAAGATCGTCCGGCGTCCGGTCCGCGGCCTCGGCATCATCCAGCCGTCCGTCCTGCGCCGCTCCACCCGAAACCCGGCCGCTCCGGCCGCTCCGGCCGCTCCGCACACGCCGGACGCGCCGGACGGCCCCGGGAACGCCGCCGGCGGCGGACCGGCCTGAGAAGGCCGGTCCACCGCCGGGAGCGCTCGTCCTGGAAGTTCCCCCGGAGACGCCGGCCCCGAAGGCGGTGGGGTCTCTGGAGGCCGCCGGGGGCAGGTCAGACGGGCTTGGGGGTGCCTTCGCCCGGGGCACCGGTGAGGCGCTGGAGGTAGTTCTGCTCGCCGAGCGCGGCGACGAGCGCGATCTCGGTCTCCAGGTAGTCGATGTGCTCTTCCTCGTCGGCGAGGATCTCCTCGAAGATCCGCGCGGAGGTGATGTCGCCGCGCGAGCGCATCAGCTCGACGCCGGGCCGCAGCCGGGCCACGGCCTCCAGCTCGACCTTCATGTCGGCCTCGAGCTGCTCGAAGACGGTCTGCCCGATGCGCAGCGTGCCGATCTTCTGGTAGTTCGGCAGGCCCTCGAGGAACAGGATGCGGTCGGTCAGCCGTTCGGCGTGCCGCATCTCGTCGAAGGACTCGGCCCGGGTGTGCTCGGCCATGCGGGTGAAGCCCCAGTTCTCCTGCATCTTCGCGTGCAGGAAGTACTGGTTGATCGCGGTGATCTCCGCGGTGAGCTGCTCGTTGAGCAGCGCGATGATGTCCTTGTCGCCTTCCATATCGCCCATGCTTCCATGGGACCCGTTCCTCGGGCAGCACTGACCCCCGCACGGGGCGTGTCCTCATCGGGGAGGACGGCCGGTGCGGACGGCTTCGGAGCTGCCTCAGGCGGCGGTCTGCGGCGCGGAACCCCTCTCGAGCTCGATCATCGGGGTGTCGCCCACCGGGACTTCGCGGGGAAGCTCAGGGGCGAGTTCGAGGGGGGCGGGGCCGCCGGTGAGGGCGTCCACCAGCTCGCTGGCCGTGCGGTGCTCGCTGACCATGGCGTGCAGCCGCTTGGTGCACGATCCGCAGCCGGGCAGCATGCCGCAGGCGGCCTTGACGTCCTTCGCCGAGCGGCTGCCGCCGTGGGCCAGGCAGTCGCGCACGTCGTCCTCCGTGACGGCGTTGCAGACGCAGACGTACATGCGCTGGGGGACCTCTCATGCGGTGGGCGGCCGGCGGGGCCGCCGGATGCTTAGGGGCCCCTCATTAAGGTAAGGCTCCCCTAAGGTAACCCACGGATGTCCGTTCTGACCAGTGCCATCCCGATCGGTGTGAGCCACCCCTCAGCGGGAAGCATGGTTTGGGACGATTTGAGGGGATGTGGTCCAAGGTGCATGACGCCTCGGAGCTCCCGGCGCCCGCCGGGTCCTACCGCCTGCGCCTGTGCGGCACCGCGGACGAGCGCTTCGGCTTCGCCGAGGCCGCCGCGTTCGCCCCGTACCTGATGGCTCTCGGGGTGTCGCACGTCCACCTGTCGCCCGTGCTCCAGCCGGCGGCGGTGGCGCGGGGGCCCGCGTCCGCCGCCGTCACCGTGCCCGTGGACGGTCACGTGCGGCTGTCGGAGGAGCTCGGGGGCCTGGAGGCGTTCCGCGCGATGGCGGCCCGGTTCCGCGCGCATGGGCTGGGCGTGCTGGTCGATGTGCTCCCCGCACCCGTCTCCACGTCCACGCCCCCATCCGGGGTGGCAGCGCGTGCGGACGATCCCGAGATCTTCGAACGGCCGCACGGGCCGTTGCTGGGGCTCGTCTCCGAAGGGCTGGTGGACGGGCTGCGGATCGACGATCCCGACGGCCTGAGCGACCCGCGCGGCTACCTGGAGCGCCTCGCCGAGCGGCTTCCCGGCAAGTGGATCCTGCTGGAGAAGGCGGCTGCCGGGGAGGAGCGCGTACCGGGCGACTGGCCGTGCGCGGGCACCAGTGGGTACGACTCGCTCGCGATGGTGAACGGCCTGTTCGTCGACCGCGAGGGGGAGAAGCCGCTCGCCGACCTCCGGATGTCGTTCACCGGCGGCGGCGCGGCCTCGCTCGACGACATCGGCGCCGGCCACGCCCCAGGGCGGTTCACCGTCGCCCCGGACGCCTTCCACGCGCACTGTGCACGCCTCGTCCGCGACTGGCCGTCCACGATGACGGCCCTGTCCGACCACGACACCGAGCACCAGGAGGACGTCCGGGCCCGGTTCGCCGTCCTCGCCGAGATGCCCGGCCCCTGGGCCGACGCCGTCACCCGCTGGCAGGCCCGGTGCGCCGTCGCGGACGGTGGGACGGGCGGTGGGACGGGCGGTGCCGGTGCCGGGACGGGGTCGCCGCTGGAGCCCGATCTCGACTACCTGATGTGGCAGACGCTCGTCGGCGCCTGGCCGCTCACCTTCGACCGGCTGACGGCGTTCCTGGTGAGGGCGGCGCGGGCGGCCGGCACCCGGACCACCGCGGCCGTCCCGGACCGCGCGTACGAGGCGGGCATCGCCGCGCGGGCCCGCCAGGTGCTCGACGATCGCGCCCTGATGGCCGACGTGGGCGCGTTCGTCGACCTGCTGGAGCCGTACGCGCGGATCAACACGCTCGGGCAGAAGATCGTCCAGCTCACCATGCCGGGCGTCCCGGACGTCTACCAGGGCTGCGAGCTGACCGGGTTCGCGGTCGCGGGCCCCGACAACCTGCGGCCCGTCGACCACGCGTGGCGGCGCGACCGCCTCCTCCGGCTCGACAGCGGGCGCCCGCCGCGCGGCCTGGACGACGAGAAGCTGCTGGTCACCTCGCGGGCGCTGCGCCAGCGCCGGGAACATCCCGACTGGTACGGCCCGCCCGTCGAATGGGATCCGGCCGCGGCGCACAGTCCCGCCGCCGAGTACGAGCCGGTCCCCGACCACGGGCCGCCCCTGGTGAACGACCCGGCCACGGCGTACCGGCCGCTCCCCGCCGCCGGGCCCGCCGCCGAGCACGCCGTGGCGTTCTGGCGGGGGAACGCGCTCACAGTGGCGACGAGGCTGCCCGTCGGGCTGGAGCGCCTGGGCGGCTGGAAGGGCACCACGCTGGACCTCGGCTACCAGGGCTGGCGGGACGTGCTCACCGGCGCCCTGCTCTGGGGACCCGTCCTCGACCTCGGCGACGTGCTCGAACGCCTGCCGGTGGCGCTGCTCGTACCCAAGGAGATGCGTTCATAGCGGGCTCGTCTGGCGTGTCCCGACGTTCGGGCGTGTCCAGACGTTCCCGGATCACCTTCCCGAGCGGCCCGGTCGCGGGATCGACAACAGGTCCCGGTCGTCCGCCGACAGCACGGGTTGCGGCAGCCGGCGGCGCCGGTGCCGGGCGATGAGCACCCCCAGCGCCAGCACGAACAGCAGCACGCCGAGGAAGACCAGCGACCATCCGGCCCGCGCCCCGTACCAGCGCTCGGGGACGTCCCCGGCCAGCGGCAGCCCGGTGAGCCGGTTGCACAGGTAGCCGAGCGGGTTCGCCGCGCCCTGGGCCAGCGCGTACCACCAGACGCGGTCGCGATCGTCCAGCAGGAAGGCGGCGACCCCGGCCAGCGCCGTGATCACGGCCAGGATCAGGAAGACCCCCAAATAGGACTCGGTGCCGAATCCGCCGGGGACGGCCTGGAAGTGCAGCGCGGCCAGAGCGAGGAGGAGGACTGCCGCCACCGGCCGGGCGACATCCTGCCGGAGTGGCGGCACGTACGGTTACCTCCGGATTGCTTGTGGTGTGTCCGTATTCGAGGATGTACTACGAGTGGCAAACCGCAGGTCAAGAGCGCGGCGGCTGCCGGGAAACGTTCATGAATGGCCATACGATCGGTTCATGACCTCAGTACTGCTCGCCGAGGACGACACGTCCATCTCCGAGCCTCTCGCCCGCGCGCTGCGTCGCGAGGGGTACACCGTTGAAGTCAGTCCGGACGGGCCGCAGGCCCTGGAACGGGCGCTCGGGGGCGGCGTGGATCTCATCGTTCTCGACCTGGGCCTGCCCGAACTGGACGGGCTCGAGGTGGCCCGCCGGGTCCGTGCCGAGGGGCATGGAGTGCCCATCCTGATCTTGACCGCCCGCGCCGACGAGGTCGACACGGTCGTCGGCCTCGACGCCGGGGCCGACGACTACGTGACCAAGCCGTTCCGGCTGGCCGAGCTGCTGGCCCGGGTCCGGGCGCTGCTGCGCCGCGGCAGCACCGAGACCCCGATCGTCCAGGGGGTCCGGATCGACGCCGAGTCGCGCCGGGCCTGGATGGGCGAACAGGAGCTCCAGCTCACCACCAAGGAGTTCGACCTGCTCCGCGTCCTGGTCCGGGACGCGGGCAAGGTCGTGACCCGCGAACAGATCATGCGCGAGGTGTGGGACACCAACTGGTGGGGTTCCACCAAGACCCTCGACATGCACATTTCCTGGCTGCGCCGCAAGCTCGGCGACGACGCCGGCAGTCCCCGCTACATCACCACCGTGCGGGGCGTCGGGTTCCGGTTCGAGCGCGGCGACTAGCACCACCCGCCATGGTCATGCGGTTCCGCCACGGGTCTTCCCGAGAGACCCGGGGCAGATCCGCATGATCGTGGCTTCACCTTCGAAGGAGCCCTGATGAGGCGCCGACTGCTCCTGTCGACGCTCGCGGTGGCGGTCGTCGCGATCCTGCTGCTCGGCATCCCCCTCGCCTACGCCACGCACAAGCTCATCTACGAGGAGGCCCGCCAGTCACTGGAACGCGAGGTCTCCTCCATCCTCGGCGGCGTCGGATTCAGCCTGGAGTCCCGCCAGCCGATCTCCAGCGAGAAGATCGCCCAGGAGTACCCCGGCCGGCGGATCGTGATCGTCCTGCCCGACAACCGCATCGTGACCGCGGGCGCCGAGCCGGCCCGCGGCGCCGAGCTGCTCACCGCCGCCGGCACGTCCGGCGGCGTGCGCGTGCAGGTGTCCCGGGCGGCGTCGGAGATCCAGGACGAGGCGCTGCGGCAGATGCTGCTGATCGGCAGCCTCGCCGCGCTCGGCGTCGCGGTCACCGTCGGCCTGGCCATGTTCCAGGCGCGCAAGCTGACCCTCCCGCTCATCGACCTGGCCGAGACCGCCGACCGGCTCGGCAGCGGCAACGCCCGCCCGCGACGGCGCCGGTACGGCATCGCCGAGGTCGACCGGGTCGCCGAGGTGCTCGACCGCAGCGCGGTGCGGATCGCCGACCTGCTGGCCGCCAGCCGCGAGTTCGCCTCCGACGCCAGCCACCAGCTCCGCACCCCGCTGACCGCGCTGTCCATGCGGCTGGAGGAGATGATCGAGGCGGCCGACTACCCCGACGTGGTGCGCGAGGAGGGCGCGGCGGCGGTGGCCCAGGCCGAGCGGCTGGTCGCGGTCGTCGAGCAGCTCCTGGCCCGCGCCCGGCACGACCGCACCGGCGGCGCCGTCCCGACCGGGATCGACGAGGTCATCGCCCAGCAGGTCGAGGAGTGGCGGCCGATCTTCCGGCGGGACGGCCGCGACGTCCGGCTCACCGGGGAGCAGGGGCTGGTCGGGCTGGCCAACCCCGAGGGGCTCTCCCAGATCGTGGCGACCCTGCTGGACAACTCGCTGGTGCACGGCGCCGGCACCGTCACGATCAACACCAAGCAGGGGGCGAGCTCGGTGGTCGTCGAGGTCGGCGACCAGGGCCGCGGTATCCCGCCCGAGCTGGAACCGCGGATCTTCGAACGCAGCGTCACCAGCGGCAAGGGCACCGGCCTCGGCCTCTACCTGGCCCGCTCGCTCGCGGTCGTGGACGGCGGCCGGCTGGAGCTGATCCAGGCCGACCCGGCGGTGTTCGGCATCTTCCTCCGCCAGGTCGCCGACGCGCGGCTCGCCGAGGAACGCGTGGTCATCGGCCCCACCTGAGGCCCGCCGGTCAGCGGATCCGGGTGAACTCGGCGTCCTGCGTGCCGGCCGGACGGCCGAGTCCCTGCCCGGGCAGCCCCCGCCCGTCGGCGGGCTGCCCGGGGGCCTCCCCGCCGGCCGGCGCCCGGGGACCGGTCTCGGGCAGCCCGGAGGCCGGATCGACGGGCGGCGCCGACGTCGGCAGGAAGACCCACTTCTTGTACGACCAGAACCGGAACAGCGTCGCCACGCCGGTGCCGATCACCAGCGAGATGTTGTAGGCGAGCGGCCCGGTCGCGCCGATCACGTAGTGGGTGAACCCGATGAACAGCTCGGTGATCACCAGGCCGACGCCGTTGAGCGCGAAGAACAGCACGTACTCGCGACCGAGCCCGGTGCGGTCGCGGTGCCGGAACGTCCAGTAGCGGTTGGCGAGGTAGGAGAACGTCGTCGCGACCACGGTGGCGACGCCGTTGGAGGTCAGCGGGCCGACGCCCATGCCGGAGTTGAGGGCGTTGCCCAGCACCAGCGTGATGACGAAGGCGATCGCGCCGACGCTGCCGAACTTCGCGAGCTCGCGCACCAGGTGCGCGAACCGCCGGTGGAGAGTGGCGACCAGGCTCACGAAGAGAAACCGTCCTTCCGGACTTCGGCTACTGCGCCGCGGATCGGCACGCGGCTGCTTTCGGAGGCACCACGAGGATAGACGCAGGCTGCCACCGGGAGGCGGGAACAGGATCGAACAACGGTATCCGCGCCGTCCCGTCCCGCCGCCATGTTGGCCATACCCCGTTCGACGCGGCGTGCCCGCGATCCGTTCACTCCTTACCGGCCGATAACCTTTCAGCGTGAGAAACCCTGCCCAGATGCCGGTCGTCGGGATGGCGGGCGGCGGTCAGCTGGCCCGGATGACGCAGCAGGCCGCGATCGCGCTCGGCGTGTCGCTGCGGGTGCTGGCCGGTTCGGCGGACGACTCCGCGGCCCGCGTCTGCGCCGACGTGGTCGTCGGCGACGACGCCTCCCTTGACGACCTCCTGACCTTCGCCAAGGGCTGCGATGTGGTGACCTTCGACCACGAGCACGTCCCCGGCCCGCACATCCGGGCCCTGGAGGAGGCCGGAGTCCCCGCCCGTCCGGGCGCCGCGGCCCTGCTGCACGCCCAGGACAAGCTGGTGATGCGCGAGCGCCTCACCGAGCTGGGCGCGCCCTGCCCCGCCCACGCGCCCGTCCCCGCCGCCGAGCCGCTGGAGTTCCTGGAGGCGTTCGCCCGCGAGCACGGCCGGCCGCTGGTCCTCAAGGCCACCCGCGGCGGCTACGACGGCAAGGGCGTCTGGCTGCTGGACGACCTCGACGACGCGTCCGCCCTGATCGCCCGGCTGGCGGCCGAGGGCGTCGGCCTGATGGTCGAGGAGCACGTCCCGTTCCGCCGCGAGCTGGCCGCCGTCGTCGCCCGCTCCCCATACGGCCAGGGCGCCGCGTACCCGGTCGTGGAGACCGTCCAGGAGGACGGCATCTGCGTCGAGGTCCTCGCGCCCGCCCCCGGTCTCGCCCCCGGCCGCGCCGCCGAGGCCCAGCGCCTGGCCCTCGACATTGCCGAGAAGCTCGGCGTCACCGGCCTCCTCGCCGTCGAGCTGTTCGAGACCGAGACGGGCCTGCTGGTGAACGAGCTGGCGATGCGCCCGCACAACTCCGGCCACTGGACGATCGAGGGCTCCCGCACGTCCCAGTTCGAACAGCACCTGCGCGCCGTCCTCGACCTGCCCCTCGGCTCCACCGAGCCGACCGCCCGCCACACCGTGATGGCCAACGTCCTCGGCGGCGACGACCCCGACCTGTACCCCCGCTACATCCACGTGATGGCCCACGACCCGGCCGTCAAGGTGCACTTCTACGGCAAGGACGTCCGTCCCGGCCGCAAGATCGGCCACGTCACCGCCTGCGGCGACGACCTCGCCGAGGTGAGAGAACGCGCCCGCCACGCGGCGGACTACTTGAGGTGGGGTCCCCGGTAAGCCGCAGCGGAGCGAGGATTTCCGGGGTGGCGGGGGTCTGGGGGTCGTCCCCCAGGGCGATCCGGTAAGCCGCAGCGGAGCGAGGATTTCCGGGGTGGCGGGGGTCTGGGGGTCGTCCCCCAGGAAAGGGGAGAGCATGAACGCTGTTGTCGGTGTGGTCATGGGGAGTGACTCGGACTGGCCGGTGATGAAGGCGGCGGGTGAGGCGCTCGAGGAGTTCGGGGTGCCGTTCGAGGCCGATGTGGTGTCGGCGCACCGGATGCCGCACGACATGATCGCCTATGGCGAGGAGGCGGCCGGGCGGGGGCTGCGGGTGATCATCGCCGGGGCCGGGGGCGCCGCGCACCTGCCGGGGATGCTCGCCGCGGTGACGCCGCTGCCGGTGATCGGGGTGCCGGTGCCGCTGAAGTACCTGGACGGCATGGACTCGCTGCTGTCGATCGTCCAGATGCCGGCCGGGGTGCCGGTCGCGACGGTGGCCGTCGGCGCGGCGCGGAACGCGGGCCTGCTGGCCGTGCGGATCCTGGCGGCCTCCGACGAGGCGCTCCAGGCCCGAATGCGTGACTTCCAGCGTGAGCTGTACGACCAGGCCAAGGCGAAGGGCGCCCGCCTCCGAGAGGGACTCTAGACCTGCCCCCCAGCGGCCTCAGCCGCCGCGCGAGCGCGTTACCTGCCCGGTGGGGCGATGCCGGAGGCGAGCCTCGCCGGGCAGATCGCGAAGCGATGCAGCGCTCGCCAAGGCCCGGTAAGGCACGAGCCGCCAGGCGAGGGCCGTAGGCCGGGACTTCAAAAGTCTAGCGGCGCAGGGCCCATTCGACGGCGGGGCAGCGGTTCATGACGACGTCGAGGCCGGCGTCCGCGGCGCGCCGGGCGGCGGCCTCGTCGATCACTTCGAGGGGCAGCCACACCGCCTTCGCGCCGGCCGCGACGGCCTCGTCCACGACGGCGCCGGCGTGTTCGGCGCGGCGGTAGACGCCGACGACGTCCACGCCGTCCGGGAGGTCGGCGAGCGAGGTGACGCCCGGCTCGCCGAGCACCTCCGCCCCGGACGGGTGGACGGGGATGATCCGTTTGCCGCGCCGCTGGAGCAGCCGCGCCTGGTTGTGGACCTCCCGGTCGGGGTTGTCGCCGAGTCCGACGAACGCCCACGTCGTCGAGTCGTTCAGGAGCCGCCGGATCACGTCCGGGTCGGCGAAGGCATCGGTCATGCAGGCGACAACGCCCGTCCGGCCCCGCTCGTTCCCGTCAGGGGCGGCCGAGGGCGCGGTAGGTCCAGCCGGCGGCGCGCCACCGCTCGGGGTCGAGGGCGTTGCGGCCGTCGACGATGTTGCGCTCGGCGACCACGGCGGCGAGTTCGGCCGGGTCCATGGTGCGGAACTCGGCCCATTCGGTGAGCAGCAGGACGGCGTGGGCGCCGCGGGCCGCGTCGAGGGCCGAGTCGCCGAAGGCGAGGTCCGGCTGGGCGCGGCGCGCGTTCTCCATGGCCTGCGGGTCGTAGACGGTGACGTCGCCGCCCTGGGCGCGGATGGTCGCGGCGACGTCGAGCGCGGGCGAGTCGCGGACGTCGTCGGAGTCGGGCTTGAACGCCGCGCCGAGCACCCCGATGGTGCGGCCGGCGAAGGAGCCGCCGAGCTGGAGCCGGGCCAGCTCCACCATCCGGATCCGGCGGCGGATGTTGATCTCGTCCACCTCGCGCAGGAAGCTGAGCGCCTGGTCGACGCCGAGCTCGCCGGCGCGGGCCATGAACGCGCGGATGTCCTTGGGCAGGCAGCCGCCGCCGAAGCCGAGCCCGGGGCCGAGGAACTTGCCGCCGATCCGGTCGTCGTGCGACAGCGCCTCCGACAGCTTGGTGACGTCGGCGTGCGCGGCCTCGCAGACCTCCGCCATCGCGTTGATGAAGGAGATCTTGGTGGCCAGGAAGGCGTTGGCCGAGACCTTGACCAGCTCGGCGGTGGGGTAGTCGGCGACGATGAACGGGCTGCCCTCGGCCAGCATCGGCGCGTAGATCTCGCGGAGGATCTTCTCGGCGTGCCCGGCGGCGCCCTCCTCGGGCGGCAGCCCGGCGACGATCCGGTCCGGGTGCAGGGTGTCCTTGACGGCGAAGCCCTCGCGCAGGAACTCGGGGTTCCAGGCCAGCACGGCGTCGGCGCCGGCCGGGGCGAGGGCGGCGATGCGGCGGGAGAGCCGGTCGGCGGTGCCGACCGGCACGGTCGACTTCCCGACGATCAGGCACGGATCGCGCAGCCGGGACGCCAGCCGGGTGACCGCCTCGTCCACGTAGGCCATGTCGGCCGCGTACTCGCCGGACTTCTGCGGGGTGCCGACGCACAGGAAGTGCACGTCGCCGAACCCGGCGACCTCGTCGTAGGACGTGGTGAAGCGCAGCCGTCCGCTGTCCAGGCCGCGGCGCAGCAGCGGCTCCAGGCCGGGCTCGTAGAACGGCAGGTCTCCGGCCGACAGCCGGGCGATCTTCTCTGTGTCGACGTCCAGGCCGAGCACCTCGAAGCCCAGATCCGCCATGCAGGCGGCATGGGTGGTGCCGAGGTACCCGGTTCCGATCACCGTCAGCCGGTGGGCCAAGGCGACTCCCCTCTCTCCGCTGGTTCTCCAAGTCCTACCCGCAGCCGACCGGTTCGCTATACCGGCCGGTAGCATCCGTGGTATGAGTCCCGACCTTCCCACGTACGCGCCCTCCGAGGATCACGAGCTCCTCCGGCAGACGGTGCGCGAGCTCGCCGATGCCAAGATCGCCCCCCACGCCGCGGCGGTGGACGAGGAGCCCCGTTTCCCCCAGGAGGCCCTGGACGCGCTGGTGCAGAACGAGCTGCACGCGGTGCACGTCCCGGAGGAGTACGGGGGCTCCGGCGGCGACGCCCTCGCCACCGTGATCGTCATCGAGGAGGTCGCGCGGGCGTGCGCGTCCTCCTCGCTGATCCCGGCGGTCAACAAGCTCGGGACGGTGCCGGTGCTGCTGTCCGGCTCCGAGGAGCTGAAGAGGAAGTACCTGAACCCGGTGGCCAAGGGCGATGCCATGTTCTCCTATGCCCTCTCGGAGGCCGACGCCGGGTCCGACGCCGCGGGGATGAAGACCCGCGCGGTCCGGGACGGGGACCACTGGGTGCTGAACGGCGCCAAGATGTGGATCACCAACGCGGGCGTGTCGGAGTACTACACCGTGATGGCCGTCACCGACCCGTCCGCCGGGTCGCGCGGGATCTCGGCGTTCGTCGTGGAGAAGTCCGACCCGGGCGTGTCGTTCGGCGCCAAGGAGAAGAAGCTCGGCATCAAGGGCTCGCCGACCCGCCAGGTCATCCTGGAGGACGTGCGGATCCCCGCCGATCGGATCATCGGCGCCGAGGGCACCGGCTTCAAGACCGCGCTGGCCACCCTGGACCACACCCGCATCACCATCGCCGCCCAGGCCCTCGGCATCGCCCAGGGCGCGCTCGACTACGCGCTCGGGTACGTCAAGGAGCGCAAGCAGTTCGGGACGGCCATCGCCGACTTCCAGGGCGTCCAGTTCATGATCGCCGACATGGCGATGCGGCTGGAGGGCGCCCGCCAGCTCACCTACCACGCCGCGATGAAGTCCGAGCGCGCCTTCCACGGCGAGAAGATCCCGGACCTGACCTTCGTGTCGTCGGCCTGCAAGACGCTGGCCTCGGACGTGGCGATGGACGTGACCACCGACGCCGTCCAGCTCCTCGGCGGCTACGGCTACACCCGCGAGTTCCCGGTCGAGCGGATGATGCGCGACGCCAAGATCACCCAGATCTACGAGGGCACCAACCAGATCCAGCGCATGGTCATGGCCCGCCAGCTCCTGAAGTAGCACCTGACCTGGGTACTCATCAGCCCGTCGGCTTGGACGTGCTGAAGATCTTCTCTCGGGTCTTCACCTGATCCGCGGCCCCGGGGGCGATCATGCGCCTCCGGGGCCGCGGCGGGAGTCCGGCATGGCGGGCGGGCCGGATCAGCCGCACCGCGATTCCGGCTGCACACCCCGCCCGGACTTCCCGTCCCTACGGTTCATGCCGCGCGTATGTCATTTCGCCTTGCTGCAGATGGCGTCGGGATTGCCTTGGCGATCGAACAGGCACACCCAGATCTTTTTGCCGGATGAGCCGCTGTAGAAGCCGGTGTGCTTCTTTCCGTGGTTGAGCGAGTGCCAGCCCGACAGTCGGGTGGGCTTGCCATTCTTGTAGTGATATAGGGCCATAGTGCAGTAGTCGCCCCACGACTGCACGAGCCCCTGCCGGTGTCTACCGGGGGTTCTGCCGTTCATCCATGCCTTGCAGCCGTTGCCGTAGCTGGTGTTGAGCGACACGCTGGAGCCTTTGACGTAGAACACCTTCCCGGCTGCCGATGCGCTTGAGCCGGTGGTGGTCTCCTGGGCTTGTGAGGTCGCCGGGACGGCGAACACCACGGCCGACAACGTGGCACACAGTGCGATTCGGATCATGTGGTCGATCCTGGGGCGACCTGACGTCGCCGACAAGTCCTTCCCGGCACGATGGGAAGCATGGATCTGTGGCACGGGTGGGCAGTTCGCGAGGCGCGCCAGGACTCGATTTCTGACGTGTTGTGGACAGGTGACGTGCTCACCTTCGCGCTAACATCAGAGATGCTGATCTGATGGCATAGGTGATTCACGGAGAAAGATGATGTTGCGCATCTTCTTTACCGGCGATGATCTGTCGAGAATCCGTCTCGCCGCGGGGGCGGACGCGATGTGGGAGATCTTGCTCAGCTTGCATCGGCTGCGCCGCCCCGAGGGCACAGCGGTATTCGCGGGATGGAAACGCCAAGTGCGGCCGAGTGTCCCGGCCTCCGCCCGCCTGCTGACCGACCTGGCCCCCGCGACGGGTTACGCGGCCGATTTCCTCACCC
This sequence comes from Actinomadura xylanilytica, assembly GCF_030283145.1. Lineage (GTDB taxonomy): Bacteria > Actinomycetota > Actinomycetes > Streptosporangiales > Streptosporangiaceae > Spirillospora > Spirillospora xylanilytica. The sequence continues at coordinate 985,661 of NZ_JASNWE010000004.1, read as the reverse complement.
CGACCACCGGCACAGGTGCACTGGCCAGCGGCATTGAGGCACTGCGCAGCACGTCCCGATCCCGGTTGCGCACTGACCTCACCGAGCTTTCCACCAGGCACCCCGGTCGCCCCGTCCCCGCGTGGATCGGTCGGCTGGCAGCGGGGCGCCTTGACACGCTCGATCAGCTTGCCCATGCCGTCACCAGCTACTTCGATCGCTGCATGGCTCCGTACTGGGATGCACTCCAAGCACAGATCGACCGTGATCGTGCGCAGCGGCGCAAGGCTCTGGCCGAGGGCGGCTGGCCCAAAGTCCTGGAAACGCTGCATCCCTCGGCGCAATGGAGCTTCCCGGTCCTGCATCTGGACTACCCCGCCGACCATGACATCGTGCTGGACGGACGGGGCCTGGTCCTGCAACCGAGTTTCTTCTGCTGGGGCCCGCCGGTCGCCCTGCTCGATCCCTCGCTTACCCCGGTGCTCGCCTATCCCATTGCGCACTTGCTCGACTGGACCGGTCTGGTGTCATCCGCAGGCCGCTCCCGGGAATGCGCTTTGACGGCTCTGCTCGGACGCACCCGCGCAAACGTGCTGGAAGCCGTGGCCATGGGGGCCTGCAGCACTACCCAGTTGGCCGCCCGCGTCGCCATCCCGCTACAGACCGCCAGCCGTCACACCACCGTGCTCCGCGATGCCGGACTCATCACGACCCAACGCCTCGGCAAACGTGTCAACCACGCCGTCACGCCCCTCGGCCTGCTCCTCCTCGAAGGCAACTGAGCGACCACAGGCCGGTGCGGCCCTTCATGCGAGACCAGAGCCACGCCCCGCATCGCACAGCCATGAGGCCCCGGCGCGCCGTGTGGACATCGGGTGAGGACGAGCGCGTCCCCGTGCGGGTCGAGAATGATCGATCGCCCAGACCGGTCGGCGGCGGTGAAAGCGCCGACCGGTCAGAAGATGTTGACGCGCGTCCGTCGGGGGCTGCTCTTCCTAGCGTGCCGGGCGGGGCGCGCGGAATCTGCCACGCTCATGTGCCTGCCTCCGTCGTCTGTTCGGCGGCGCGGGGCCGGCTCCGCTTGAGGCGCGCGTCGCGGCACGCCGCCTGCAGTTCCGGCCAGGTGTTCCTATCGATGACCAGCGCCGGATCGACGTGATACCGCCCACGCCACGTTCCATCGGGGAGCCACGTCACCGTGAACTCCGGGATGGCCGTGAACGCGTCGGGACGGTCCTCCCCGGCTTGGGCGGGGCTCACCTTGTCCCGTCCGTCCACTCCACCGCACCGGATGCCTCGTCCCGCCGGGCCAGCCCGACCACGCCGAGCGTGATGTAGCGGACACCGCTGGCTCCGCCCAGCCGGACCTGACGGACGATTCCGGACGCTCCGGCGGGCGCGTCGGCAAGAGCTCGGTGGACGTGGCCGATCGCTCTTCCGTAGTCGTCGGTCACGCCGCCCGCTTGCTCGGCGTCCCACGCGAACAATTCAGGCGGTTCCAGTGGGTTGCTCATAGCCAGGACCTCGTTCCTGGTCAGGCCCCGGAGCACCGGTGTTCGCAGCACCGGCCGGGGCCGTCGTGTCTTCGGGAAGCGGCATGTGATGCCGACCTCTCTGATGCTGATGCTCTGCAAGGCATGCGAGTGACACATCGTGTGTCACCGGCTGTGAGCCGGCTAAATCGCGTGCGCCCACTCCGCGAAGGTGACCAAGGCGTGCGGTGGGGCGAAATGCAGGCGCAGTAGCGTTACGAGAGCATCTCGGACATGTGGATGCTCGCGAACGTGCTGGGGTGCGATCTTTCGGGCCGCCTGGAGCGACTGGAACGCCTCATCGCGGAGCCCCAGCCAGAGCCGGGCGCGCGCAAGGTCGATCAGGTAGTGCGAAGACCGCTCCGCGGGTAGTCCAGCCAGTGTCGTGCGGTCTGTCTCGTCCACGGATGACTCGGCTACGTTCAGGGCGCGCGACGCGTCACCCAGTTCCACCGCGACGGCGATCTCGTGTACGCGAAGGGACGCCGGACCAAAGGCGGTCCCGTTGTATATGCCCTCTGGCACCGATGCCGCGAGACGTTGGGCGTGTGCAAGGTGCTCGTCCACGGCCGCAGGATCATCGGTCGACCGGGCGGCGACGACTGCGGCCCGCATGTGCAGAGAGCCCGCTGCTGCCCGTGTCACCGGGGTTCCTTGCTGTGGGATCTCATCGATGGCGCTTTCAAGGGCGCGCATGGCGGGCGTGAGATTGCAACTCGCGAAGAACACCTCGGTGCGGACGTAAGCCGCCGTCGCCCGTAGAGCGGGGTCATCGGCCATATCGGAGGCTCGGCGCATCAGCTCGACCAGACGCGCGGACAGGTCGTAGTACCCGTACTTGTAGGCGACGGCGTCGGCAGCCCGGTACGCGACGGCCAAGAGTCCCGCAGTGGCCTGGAGTTGGAAGCCATGAGCGCCATGAGCAGCGCGCGTCAGTTCGGCCAGGAGAGGAGGCAAGGTCTCCACGAGCCGTGTGTACTGCGATGCCAGGCGCAGCCTCGTCGCCTCATCCGCCGCCTTGCGGAGCTGGTCCAGTGGGCGGATGAGGCCGTCTTCGGGTAGGTCGTAGGCGTCGATGACGGTACGGAGGCTCGGGATGGCCGCGTGTACCCGGCTATCGGTATCGAGGCGGCGGCCTGTCAGTGCATCGGGCTGGACGCCGAGGGCACTGGCGATGGCCTCCAGCGCTTGATCGCTCGCCGGACGGCGGCCCTGCTCGATCTTGCGAATGAGGCTGAGCGAGATGTGGGCCGACTCCGCGAGTTGCCGCTGGGTGAGACGTCGTGCGGTGCGCGTGGCCGCGATGCGGTCATTGGTTCGCCGTTCCGCATTCACTCGCGTCTCCGAAGGGTCGGTTCAATCGGAACCGTACCCGGACGGGCGCCACATGGCCGGGATGTCAGGAGGTCGTCAGCAGGGCCGGAAGATCGGTCAGGGAGTTGACGAGCCAGTCGGCCGCGCCTCCACCCGCAGGGTCGTCGGCCCACAGGTGGCCCCACGGTCCGCGCCGTACCATCGCCGTCCGTAGCCCGGCGGCGTTCGCCGGCCCGATGTCGTTGGCGGGATGGTCGCCCACGTACACGATCTCTTCTGGCTCGCCCGGCGTCCACTCGATGAGACGCTCGAAGAACGCGGGGTCCGGCTTGGCCACCCCCCACTCCTCGGAGGCGGCGATCGCGTCGGCCGGCAGGCCCAGCGCGCGGAGCAGCATGCCGGCACGCGCGGTCTGGTTGCCCGCGAGACCGACCCAGTGGCCCTGTCGGCGAAGCTCGGCCAGTGCGGGACGGACGTCCGGGTAGAGGTCGTCTTCGGTAAGGTCCTCGCCCTGCCCGGCGGCGGCACGGGCACGGCGTTCGGCGGACAGGTCCAGACCAGGGCGGACGAGGCGCAAGGCGTCGGCGTTGTCGCGTCCCAGCGCGGTGACGGCGCCGACGAGCGCGGACATCGTGTGCGATGGAACGCCGAGCCAGCGGGCCCACGCGTGCCATTCCCGGGTGTCGTCCACCAGGGTCTCGCCGATGTCGAAGACGACGGACGTGATCACACCGCGAGCCTAGAACCCTGGCCGCTCCGCTGCGGCGTGGCGGCGCGTCCGTCCGGCCCGATCGCGGCCAGCCGTCCCAGCAACTGCCCCTCCAGGTAGTCGCGCTCTGCTGCTGTGAAGACCATCGTCCATCTTCTTGGTTCGTGACAGTCCGTAACAGGGGCGCAGAGTGGGACCTCAAGTGCACTTGAGATCAAGGTGTCGCCGCCTGTAGTCCCCGAAGGAGCAGGTCGACCAGGCGGCGGGGGTCGTAGCGGGGATCGGTGTCATGCCCGATGCAGAGGTTGCCGATGCCGCGCATCAGCTCGAACGCGTGCGTGCCGGGCCTGATCTCGCCGGCGTCGGCCGCGGCGTCGAGCAGGTGCGCGCAGACGGGCACCAGGCGGTCGAGGAAGTAGGTGTGCAGCGCCTCGAAGCCGCTGTCGTCCGATTGCAGCGCGTTGGCGAGCCCGTGCTTGGTGACCAGGAAGTCGACGAAGAGGTCGACCCACTGGCGGAGTGCCGCGAACGGGGAGCCGGCGCTGTCCAGCAGGCTCGGGCCGGCCTCGGCGCATGCCTCGACCTGGTGGCGGTAGACGGCGACGACGAGGTCCGCCCGGGTCGGGAAGTGGCGGTAGATCGTGCCCATCCCGACGCCCGCCTTGGCCGCGATCTCGCGGATCGGCGCGTCCACGCCGGAGGTGACGAACACCGCGGCGGCGGCGGCGAGAAGCGCCTGCTGGTTGCGCACCGCGTCGGCGCGCTTGCGCCGGGCCGGTACCTCTCCGGACTGGCCTGTAGTGGGCACCACGCTCTCCTTCCGGCCCCGGTTGACAAAACGGAACACTGCTCCGTATGTTAATCGGAACAACGCTCCGCTTTAGTCTAGCTGAAGCCGGACGCGCCTGAACGCCTCCGCCGGCCGAACGGGACCGGCGGCAGAGGCCCATGAAGGGAACACGCACCGTGAGCGAATCGACCCATGCCTTCAGCCCGCCCACTCCGGTCCTGTCGGTCGGTCCGGTGGTGCTGCCGGCACCCGGCCGGGCCGTCGACCTGGAGATGCGGGTCTCCGTGCCCGTGACCGGGGGCGACCTGCCGGTCATCCTCCTGTCGCACGGCCAGGGCCACTCGAACAACCTCTCCTCGCTGAACGGCTACGCCCCCCTCGTCGACTTCTGGGCGGCGCACGGCTTCGCCGTGATCCAGCCCACCCATCTGAGCTCCACGACGCTGAGCCTGGACCACGGCACCCCCGGGGCGCCCCTGTACTGGCGGTCACGGGCCGAGGACATGACGCTCGTCCTCGACCGGCTCGACGAGATCGAGGCCGCCGTCCCGCAGCTCAGCGGGCGCCTGGACCACGACAGGGTCGCCGTGGCCGGGCACTCGATGGGCGGGCACACCGCGAGCCTGCTGCTGGGCGCCCGGCTCACCGACCCGGACGACGGAACCGAAGTGAACCTGGCCGAGCCTCGGATCAAGGCGGGCGTCCTGCTCGCCGCGCCCGGCCGAGGCGGCGACGCCCTCAGCAGGTTCGCGGCCGAGAACTACCTCTTCATGCTGACCCCGGACTTCTCCACGATGACGACCCCCACGCTCGTGGTCGCCGGCGACAAGGACGCCTCCGCCCACCTGACGGTCCAGGGGCCGGACTGGCACGCCGACCCGTACTTCCTCTCCCCGGGCCCCAAGTCCCTGCTCACCCTGTTCGGCGCCGAGCACGGGCTCGGCGGGATCTCCGGATACGACGTCGCCGAGACCACGGACGAGAACCCCGAGCGAGTGGCCGCCGTCCAGCGGCTCACCTGGGCCTACCTCCGCAGCGAGCTCTACCCCGGGGACCCCGCCTGGCAGGCGGCGCGTGACGCGCTGACGGCCGGCCCCGACCCGCTCGGACGGGTCGAATCCACGTGAGCGCCTCAGCGCTTGGTGGGGGCGACGGCGAGTTCGACGGTGCCCTTGGTCCTGCCGAGCCACGCGTCGGTCACGTACCAGGTGCCCGACACGTCCGCGGGCTTGAGGACGTGCTCGTCGTAGGACCACTGCGCCGGGCGCGGCTCGGGCGGGGCGGCCAGGTAGCGGCCTACCGGGAACCGGCGTGCGGCGAGGTCGCGGCGGACGTCGGCCACGGTCCGGTCGCGGAGCGTCAGGCCGGCGAGCGGTTCGTGGGGCGCCTTCGGATCGCCGGTGATCGAGTAGCCCTTGCCGGACCCCGCCGACCCGGTGAGCACGTAGCCCTCGCCGGGCCTGGCCGGCCGGCCGAACGTCAGCTCGATCCGCTGCCTCAGGCCCTTCGGGAGGCTGACGCCGGACGGGCACCACGTGTCGCCGCAGGCCCGGTCGGCGTCGAGCACCTTGATGGGGGGAGGGACGCGCGTTCCGGGCGCGCTGTAGGAGGCCATCCGGCCGACGAGGCCGGGGGAGGCGGGCAGCATCCGCAGGTCCACGTCCAGGCCCGCCGCGGCGAACTCCCGGCGGTAGCGGGCCGGGTCCGCGTCCGGGTCGATGATCCGCACCTCGATGCTCCCTCCCGTCCGGTGCAGGGACAGCGCCTGGGCCGGCCGCGGGCCCATCGGCGTGGAGGGCCAGCCGATGGCGGACACGGCGACGAGCGAGGCCGCGAGCGCCGCCGTGGCCGGCAGGGCGAAGGCCAGGCGCCGGCGCCGACGCCGCGCGGGCGGTGCCGCGGCCCGGGTCACCTCGTCCAGGATGCCCTGCGCTCCCGTCGCGCGGACGTCCCGGGCCGGGTCGTGCTCACCGATCATGGCTCTGATCTGTTCGATGTCGTTCATGAGAACCTCTCCTCGTAGGCGGCGGGCTCCGGCGTGCCCGCGAGCGCGCGGCGCAGGTGGTCGCGGGCCCGGTGCAGGCGCATCCCGGCCGCCGCGCGGGTGATGCCGACCACCGCCGCCGCCTGGCGCAGATCGAGGCCCTCCCAGGAGACCAGCAGGACGAGCTCGCGGTCGGCGGGCTTGAGGGTGTTCAACGCGGCGATCGCCGCCTCGCGGTTCACCACGGCGCCGGCGTGGTCGGTCTCGGACGCGGCGTCCTCATGCAGCGGCAGGGCCTCGCGGCGGCGTTCGCGGCGGCGCAGGTTCTGCGTCACGTTGCGCGCGGTGGCGTAGAGCCAGGGCAGCGGCTTGTCCACCGGGCAGCGGCTGCGCTTCTCCCACGCGATGCGGAAGGTCTCGGCGGCGACATCGGACGCGTCGGTGGCCCCGACCCGCCGCCAGGCGTAGCGCAGCACCGCTTCGTAGTGCTCCTCGAACATCCGCGTGAAATCCACGTCACCGCGCACGCATTCCCCCGTCCCTGGCCGTCTGCCCTCTTATGTCGGGGCAGAGCCGGATGTCACGGGCGATGTCAGGGAATCTGCCCGGCCCATGACGCGGCGAGCCCGGGACGGCCCGGCGGACGGTGGGAGTCGTCCGCCGGGCGGGTCACTTGCAGAGCTTCTGGGTGGCGGTGCCGGTCTCCGCGGCGGGGCTCTCGGACGTGGGCGACGACGAGGGGGTGGTCTTGACCTTCTCGGCCCCGTCCCAGTTGGCGCCGACCAGGACCTGGACGCGGGAGCCCAGCGAGTCGATCTGCTTGATCTTGGCGCCGGGGATGGCGGCGGCGACGGTCTTGGCCGAGTCCTTGCGGCCGGGACCGTACTGGATCACCGTCTTCTGGAGGCCGCGGCGGGCCACGCCCGGGACCACGGTGGTCTTGAAGCCGACCTTGTGCAGGTTGGCGCCCGCCTGGGTGGCCAGGCCCCTGGTGCCGATCGCGTTGAGGACGCGCAGCTCGATCTCGTCCGGGGGAACGGTGGGGGCGTCCGCGGCGGTGGGGGACGGGCTCGGCTCGGGCTTGTCCTCCTTCTCCATCGGCTGGTCGCGGCGGATCTTGGTGAACAGGTCGTCGGCCTTGCCCTGGTCCCACTGCACCGTCGACTGGGGGGTCGCGGCGTTCCACAGCACGACGTCGTAGGCCGGGTTGGACAGGGGGACCTTGCCGAAGGTGAGCTTGTCGGTGGACAGGTCCTTCATCTGGTCGGCCAGGCCCGGCAGGTTCTTGGCGAGCTTCGGGTCGACCCGCAGCGACTTGAGCGCCGCGTTCAGGAACCGGGTCGACTTCACCGGGTCGCTCAGGGTCTTGGTGGACAGGGCCTGCTTCATCATCGAGGCCATGAACTGCTGCTGGCGGTCGATGCGGCCGAGGTCGCTGCCGCCGGTCAGGGTGTAGCGGGCGCGGGCGAAGCCGAGCGCCTTGAGGCCGTCGACGTGGGACTTGCCGGACGGGAGCTGGAGGCCGCTCTTCCTGTCGTTGATCGCCTGCTCGGTGCAGACGTCCACGCCGCCGAGCGCGTCGACCATGTTAACGAAGCCGTAGAAGTTGACCTCGACGTAGTGGTCGATCGACACGCCGGTGGACTTCTTGATCGTGTCGACGGTCAGGTCGGGGCCGCCGAACTGGTAGGCCCAGGTGAGCTTGCCGGGACGGGCCCCGATCCGCGCGCCCTTGGCGCCCTCGGTGCCGTTGGACTTGTGCGCGGGGATGGTGACGTAGGAGTCGCGCGGCAGGCTCACGACGGAGATCCGGTCGTGGTCGCGCGAGACGTGCACCAGCAGCATGGTGTCGGACCGCTCGCCCGGCTCGTGGCCCAGCTTGGCCGCGCGCTGCTGCTCCTTGGTCAGCCCGTCGCGGCGGTCGACGCCGGCGACCAGGATGGTCATCGCGCCCTTCGGCGTGTCGCCGCCCTTGCCGAGCCCGCCGACCTTGACCTTGTCGATCGCCGCGCTCACGTAGTTCTGGAAGGCCCAGGCGCCGCCGGAGGTCAGCAGGACGAACGCCGACATCGTCCCGGTCACCATCAGGAAGCGGCGCTGCCGCCGGGCGCTCATCGCGGCCCGCGGGCTCAGCCCCGGGCCCGGCCGGCGCGGGCCGCGCGGCCTGTCGACCGCCACCCGGGGCGCGGGGACGCCCTCGACGGTCACGCCTTCGATGTCGTCGCCGTCGCCGGCGGCGTCGCCGCCCGCGGGGCGCGGGCGGAAGTAGCGCTCAAGGGGATCGGCGTCGCCACGATCCGAGTCGTGCCCGTCTGCCATTCTGGCGGCCCGCCTCCCGATGCCTCATCCGCGTGTTCTGACCCGAGTGCCCACCACTCTAAAGTGGGGGACACCCGTCCGTTCGCTACCGGGCCTTCGTGTCCTTGCAGTAACGTGGCGCCGTCTTGACCTCCACCCCGGCTGCCCGCGCTCACCAGGGTCGAGCGGGTGCGTCGCGGACCCGCTTGCAAGAGAGAGGAAGAGGGGCCGTCCCTCGGTCCATGGCCGGGGTGTGCCCGCGAGCCCAGATGAATCCCTCGCCCCGCGCGCAGAGCGCTCAGCACAGCCAGCAGCCGGAGCCACAGGCCGGCACCGGTGACCGCACGTGGCCCGCGGTGTCGGTGGTCATGCCGGTGCTGAACGAGGAACGGCACCTGACCGACGCCGTCCGGCGCATCCTCACCCAGGACTATCCGGGTGAGCTGGAACTGGTCCTCGCGGTCGGCCCGTCCCGGGACCGGACCGAGGAGATCTGCCGGCACCTGGCCACCGAGGACCCGCGCATCGTGGTGGTCGCCAACCCGACCGGCCGCACCCCGCAGGGCCTCAACATCGCGATCAAGTCGTCCCAGTACTCGATCATCGTCCGCGTCGACGGCCACTCGCTGCTGCCCGCCGACTACGTCCGCGCCGCGGTCGAGACGATGGAGGAGACCGGCGCCGACAACGTCGGCGGCATCATGGCGGCCGAGGGCGTCACCGGGTTCGAGCAGGCCGTGGCGCGCGCGATGACGTCCAGGCTCGGCGTCGGCAACGCCCGGTTCCACACCGGCGGCGAGGCCGGCGAGGTCGAGACCGTCTATCTCGGCACCTTCCGGCGCAGCGCGCTGGAGCGGGTCGGCGGCTACGACGAGACGTTCGTGCGCGCGCAGGACTGGGAGATGAACCACCGGATCCGGCAGAGCGGCGGGCGGATCTTCTTCACCCCGCGGATGCGGGTCACCTACCGGCCGCGGCCCAACCTGCGGGCGCTGGCCAAGCAGTACTTCCACACCGGCCGCTGGCGCCGGGTCGTCGGGCGCGAGCACCAGGGCACGCTCAACCCGCGCTACCTGGCGCCGCCGGCGGCGGTGCTGGCGATGGCGGCGGGCGCGGTGGCGGGCGCGTTCGGCTTCTGGCCGGGCTGGATCCTGCCCGGCGGCTACGCGGTCGCGGTCGTGGCCGGCGCCGCGGTCGAGGGACGGGGCCTGCCGGTGGCGGCCTGGGTCCGGCTGCCGCTGGTGTTCGCCACCATGCACGTCTCGTGGGGGGTGGGCTTCCTTACCAGTCCGCCCGGCCTCGGGCAGCCGAGTCCGTCGAAAAACTGACAAATCGGCTGAACTTTGCTGGTCTCGGGCACGTCTGAGGGTTAGGTTTGGCGCCATCGCGCCCCGATCCACGAAGAGGTGGCCATGACCAACGGTGCACGTCACGGGCTCGGCGTGGTGATCGGACTGATCGCCACGCCCCTGGTCCTGGCCGGATTGTGCTTCGGGACCTACCGGATGAGCCGCTTGGTCCGGATGTTCCTCATGCGGGACGCGGGATCCGAGCAGTTGACCTCGGCGGCTGTGCTCGTGGCCGTCGCCGTCGTGCTCGGGCTCGTCATGGGGTCGCGCCTGTCGCCGCTGGCGTCGCTGATCCCCGGGTTCGTGCTGACGGCCCTCGGGCTGCTGTGGGCCGTCGCGCCCCGCTGGGCGATGATCCACACGGCGCGCAAGCTGCCCGATGAGCTGGACTACGGCTACACCACCGCGGCGTCTCTCGGCCTGCTGTTGGTCATCGGCGTCGCCCTCGTCGTCGCGTCCCTGGCACCGTCGCGCTGGTCGGCCCGTTCGAGCCGTCCGGTCTCAGGGGCACCGGCGTTCGCCGGTCCCTACGGGCCGCCGCCGCCCGGACCGCAGGGACCGCCTCCCGCGCGCATGGACACCCCTCCGGCGCCCCAGTTGGGTCAGCCCGCGATCGGCCGGCATGCGCAGGACCAGCCGTGGCAGCCGCCCCAGCAGCAGGGCCACGGAGCCGTCCCGCTGCCGCCCAACGACGGCGGGTCCGGCGGGGCCGCCCCCGGGTCCGGGGCGCCGTCGGCGGCCGGCGAGTCCGGGGCGGACGAGCCGGCGGGCGAGTGGACGCAGATGTACGGCGGGGGCGACGACCGGCGCGGCGCGGGCCGCCCGCCTGCCTGACGCGGGCCACCCCGGACGGGGTCAGGCCAGCGCGGCGACCACGCCGGGGACGTCGTCGACGACCATCGCGTCGACCCCGGCCGCCGCGTAGTCGGGGGCCCGTTCGGCGCTGGGGCACCAGGCGACGAACTCCAGGCCGGCCTTGTGCGTCATGTCGACGCACTGCTCCAGCGGGCGCAGCCGGGTGTCGGGGTGGTCCAAGCCGCAGGAGCCGGTGTGCACGGCGACCGCCTGGAGGCCCAGCCCGGCCGCCGCGGGGACGGCGTGCCAGAGCGGGAACCGCAGCCAGGTCAGCAGGCCGAGCGGCACCTCCGGCAGCTCGTCGCGCAGGTGCAGCAGCAGCGACGGGTCGAACGAGGTGACCAGCAGCGGACGGCGCCGGGCCTCGCGGCGCAGCAGCGGCAGGAGCAGCGCGCCGGTGCGCCGGGACGGGGCGTCGACCGCGTCCTCCAGCACCGTCTTGACGTCCACGTCGACCGCGACCTCGGGCGGCAGCTCCGCGAAGAGCTCCTCCAGCCGGAGCAGGCCGCTGCCCGCGGCCGGGACGTCGACCAGGAACGCGCCGTCCGCGGTGGTGGGGTCGTGCCGCAGCACCAGGCCGTCGTCGGCGGTGCGGGTGACGTCGATCTCGACCCACGACAGGCCGGCCGCGATGGCGGCGAGTATCGCGGGCAGCGTGTTCTCGGTCCTCCCCTTGCCGGCGCCGCGGTGGCCGATGACGGTGGGGGTGTGCTCGAAGATCACGGGGTCTCCGGGGGGTCGGTGGCGAGATGCTCGGCGACGAGCACGTCCAGGGGGCGGGTGACCTTGAGGTTGCGCTCGCTGCCCTCCACCACCCGGATCGGCACGTCCGGGAGATAACGATGCACCACGCCGCAGTCGTCGGTGGCGAGCAGGTCCGGATCGGCGAGCGCCAGCTCGTAGGCCGCGCGCAGGGTGCCGAGCCGGAAGCCCTGCGGGGTCTGGAAGCGGCTCATCGACGCGCGCGGCGGCATCGCGGCGACCAGCCCGCCGGCCACCTCCACGATCGTGTCGGGGGACGGGACGCCCACCGCGACCGCGTCGTGCTCGTCCAGCGCGGCCAGCACCCGGTCGATCACGCCGCGGCCGACGAACGGGCGGGCCGCGTCGTGGAGCAGCACCCGGGTGCCGTCCGGCCGCCCGGCCAGCGCGCCGAGCGCGGCGGCGGTGGAGGCGGTCCGGGTGTCGCCGCCCTCGAGCACCGCGATCACCGCGCGGAACGGCGCGGCGAGCGCGGCGGCGGCGCGGATGTGCCCGGCCGCCATCACGACCAGCACCTCGTCGACGCCGGGATGGGAGTCGAAGGCCGCGATCGCGTGCGCCAGGATCGGCCGTCCGCCGACCTCGATGAGCTGCTTGGGCAGCGGGCCGCCCACCCGCTGCCCGGTGCCGCCCGCGAGCACCACCGCCACCGTCTGCGTCGTCATGTCTCCTCTATCCGGTATCGCGCCGGGCGCCCCGGCCGGTGAACACGGTCTCTTGTGACGTAGTGTCATCTGAGGGATACGCTGTGTAGCCGCCCGCACCCTTGTTCCCTGTCTTCGCGGTGCGGCCAGACGAGGCCGGAGGCGCCGATGACCATAGCGGTGATCATCGCGACCGGGCGGACCGGAACGGGGGCCGATCCGGTCCCCACGGCCGTCCTGCCGTGCGGGGACGGCCCCGAGGCGCCGACGGTGCTGACACGCCTGTGCGACCAGCTGGCCACGCTCAAGGTACCGGAACGGCGGATCGTGACCCGTCCCGATCTGGCCCCCGCGCTGCGCAAGGACGGCCACGACGTCATCGAGTGCGAGGACACGGCCGCCGACCTGCGGGAGATCGCCCGGCTGACGCGCGGCACCACCGCGCCGGTCGTGCTGCTGCCCGGCGACCTGGTCGCGAACGGCGAGCTGCTGAGCCGGCTGCTCGTCGACGCGCGGACCGTCCCCGTGGCGGGGACCGCGCCGGGGCTGCTGCGCGTCGGCCGGGCCCGCGTCGAGACGCTAGCCGAGCTGGCCGAGCGGCTGGCGGTGGACCTGTTCGGCGGCCCGCCCGGCGACCGTCCGGCGGCGGTGCCCAAGCACACGGCCGAACTGCTGCGGCTGGGCCTGGCGCGCGACGGGGTGCCGGTCGCCCCGTGCCCCGGCGAGGGGCTCGTGTGCGTGCGGGCCGGCACCGAGGACGCGGCGCTGGCCGCGCTCGCCGAGGCCGGGTCCGTCGACGAGGACCGGATCCGGATGGACGCCGCGATCAATCCCGGCGGCGGCCCGGTCGGCACCCGCACGGCCGGCCGCGCGCAGGCCGTCACCCGCTGGGCGGCGCGCGAGGGGCTGACGCCCAACACGGTGACGTTGATCTCCCTGGCAGTCGGGCTGCTGGCGGCGCTGTGGTTCGCGGCCGGCACCCGTACCGGGATGGTGGTCGGGGCGGTGCTGTTCTACCTCGCGTTTGTCCTCGACTGCGTCGACGGGCAGCTCGCCCGCTACCGCCGGATGGTCAGCCCGCTCGGCGCCTGGATGGACGCGATCGGCGACCGGGCCAAGGAGTACGCGGTGTACGCGGGGCTGGCGGTCGGGGCGGCCGCTGCCCCGCCGGACTCCTCCGTCCACGCCGGGAGCGTGTGGGGGCTGGCGGTGGCGGCGATGGCGCTCCAGACCGTCCGGTACATGGTCGACTCCTCCGGCCTGGAGAGCGCGCCCGCGCCGCCGCCGCTGGACGGCCGGGCGGGCTGGGCGCAGCGGCTCCTGACGCTGCCGATCGGCGAGCGGTTCGCGCTGATCTCGGTCACCGCGGCGCTGGGCAATGCCCGGATGACCTTCGCCGCGCTGCTGGCGTGGGGATCGGTCGCCGCGCTGTACAGCCTGGTTGGACGGATCGCGCGGGCGGTCGCCCGATGACGTCGCTGACCCGCGAGCCCGCACCGCGCCCTTCCGCGCCGTCGCGGCCGGCCCGGCCGCGGCCCGCGCCGCTGGCGCCGCCGGAACGGTTGCAGATCTACCGTGACGACGGCCCGATCTGCCGGGCGCTGGGCCGGCTGGCGCGGGGACAGCTCCCGCCGCTGCCCGGCGCGACGATCGCGCTGGTCGTCACCGTGGTGCTGCTCTCCGCCGGGGTGGGCGACGTGCGCGGCCCGGCGCTGTTCGCCCCGGTGGTGGTGCTGCTGCTGACCGGGCCCGCCTCGACCCATCCGCACGACGGCCGGATGGATTGCCTCGTACCGCCCATAATCCGCGGGATCGAGTATGGTTGCCTCACCGTATTGGGGTTCGCGCAGGGAGTATCGGCACCGCTCGTCTACGTGCTGGTCGCGGTTCTGGCGTTCCACCACTACGACACCGTGTACCGCACCCGCCAGGGACTCCGGCCGCCCGAGTGGATTTTCCGCGCCGGGCTCGGCTGGGAGGGCCGGATGCTCATTGTGGCCTTCACGGGCCTCTCCGGGCTCCTTCCGTTCGCGTACGCGGCGCTCGCCGTCTACCTTGGCGTGTTGTTCGCGGGCGAGAGCGTCATGACGTGGGCGCGGACCGGTCGCGACAGCGGCGTGATGGTCGACCTGGAGGAAGTGGAAGCATGATCGGCATGGTGCTGGCGGCGGGCGCGGGCCGGAGGCTGCGGCCCTACACCGACACGTTGCCCAAGGCGCTGGTCCCCGTCGACGGGGAGACCACGATCCTGGACATCGCGCTGGGCAACCTGGCCGAGGTCGGGCTGACGGACGTGGTCATCGTCGTCGGCTACCAGGCCGGCGCGGTCGAGGAGCGCAAGGCCGCCCTGGAGGACCGCTACGGCGTGTCCCTCACCCTCGTGCACAACGACAAGGCCGAGGAGTGGAACAACGCCTACTCCATGTGGCTGGCGCGCGAGCACTTCTCCAAGGGCGTCCTCATGGTCAACGGCGACACGGTGCATCCGGTGAGCGTCGAGAAGACCCTCTTGGCGGGCCGCGGCGCCGACATCCTCCTGGCCGTGGACAACGTGAAGACGCTGGCCGACGAGGAGATGAAGGTCACCCTCGACGGCGCGGGGCACATCCAGACCATCACCAAGCTGATGGACCCGGCCACCGCGGCCGGCGAGTACATCGGCGCCACGCTGATCGAGCCCGCCGCGGCCGAGCCGCTGGCGGGCGCGCTCAAGGCGACGTGGGAGCGCGATCCGGACCTCTACTACGAGGACGGCTACCAGGAGCTGGTCAACCGCGGCGGCACGATCGCGGTCGCGCCGATCGGCGAGGTCTCCTGGGTCGAGGTCGACAACCACGAGGACCTGGAGAAGGCCCGCCGGATCGCCAAGGGCTACTGACCCGCGGGCCGCGGCGCCGGGCCCCCACTTCCCGGCGCCCCCCGGCGTGGTGGCCGGGGTGTTCCGAGCCGACCGAAGATCCGAGCGAGGAGGCACATGCCCCTGCTGACGCGAATGCTGACCGCACCGCTGTCCATCGATGTGCGGCGCGGGGCGATCGCGGCCCTCGGCGAACTGCTCGCCGACCGGCGGATCGCCACCGAGGGCCGGGTGGCCATCGCGGTGGGGCCCGGCCAGGGCGACCAGATCGCCGAGCACGTGCGCGGCTCACTGGCCGCCTGCGAGGTGTTCCACGTCGAGGGCGGCACCGTCGACGCCGCGGTCAGCCTCGGGTCCAAGCTGCGCGCCGGGTCGTACGAGGCGGTGATCGGCATCGGCGGCGGCCGGACGATCGACGCGACCAAGTACGCGGCGACGCTGTCGGGCATCCCGATGGTCTCGGTCGCCACCAACCTGTCGCACGACGGGATCTGCTCCCCGGTCGCCTCCCTCACCCACGAGAAGGGCAAGGGCTCGTTCGGCGTGGTCATGCCGCTGGCGATGGTCGTCGACCTCGACTACGTGCGGGCCGCCCCCGAACGGCTCGTCCGGGCCGGAATCGGCGACGTGGTCAGCAACTTCTCCGCGGTGGACGACTGGCTGCTGGCCGCCGACGCGGTCGGCGAGCGGATCGACCGGCTGGCGCTCACCGTGGCGCGCACCGCCGCCGAGGCCCTGCTGTACCAGCCCGGCTCGATCGGGTCCGACCGGTTCCTGACCGTGCTGGCCGAGGGGCTGGTGCTGTCGGGGATGGCGATGTCGTTCGCGGGCGACTCCCGTCCGGCCAGCGGCGGCGACCACGAGATCCTGCACGCGATCGACCAGCTCTTCCCCGGCACCGCCAACCACGGCGAGCTGGCCGGGATCGGCACGGCGTTCTGCTACCACCTGCGCGCCACCCACCTCGGGGTGGGCGATGAGCGGCTGGCCGAGATCCTCGCCTGCCTCGGCCGGCACGGCCTGCCGCGCTTCCCCGGCGACGTCGGGCTGAGCGTCGAGCAGTTCGCCGAGGCCGTCCAGTTCGCCCCGCAGACCCGGCCCGGCCGCTATACGATCTTGGAACACCTCGGCCTCGACCAGGGCGCGACCCGCAAGGCGGTGGAACAGTATGTCCAGGCCCATGGAGACTGAGCTCCCCGGGTCCGGCCGTCCGGAGGACGGCTCGGCGCACGGCGCGGCCCCGTCCGGCGACGACCCGCGCCCTCCGCGCACGGCCGCCACGATCGCCGACATCCGGCGGTACGGGCAGCCGCCCGGCCTCAAGGACCGGCGCAACGAGGAGCACTGGGCCGGCCGGCTCTACATGCGCGACCTGTCGCCGTACTTCGACTGGATCTTCCTGCGCGTCGGGCTGAGCCCGAACCAGCTCACCTACCTGATGATGGCCAGCGGCGTGCTGGCCGGGCTGGTGGTCTCGCTGCCCGCGACGGGCACCGCCGCGCTGTGGACGGCGCTCGGCGGCGCGGTGCTGATCCAGCTCTACCTGCTGCTCGACTGCGTCGACGGCGAGGTCGCCCGCTACCTGCGGCAGACCTCGGTGGCGGGCGTGTTCCTCGACCGCATCGGCCACTACCTGTCGGAGGTGTCGCTGCTCATCGGGCTCGGTTTCGCCGCGCAGGGCGGCTGGACCAACGGCGGCTACGCCGAGCTCGGCCTGGTCGCCGCGCTCGGCGCCGCGCTGATCAAGGCCGAGACCGACAACGTGGTGGTGGCCCGCGCCAAGTCCGGCCTGCCGTCCGACCCGGTCGGCGGCGACCGCGCGCTGCGGCCCCGCTCCACCGGCATCGCGCTGGCCCGGCAGGCGGCGTCCATGCTGCGCTTCCACCGGATCATCGGCGCGGTCGAGCTGTCCCTGCTGATCCTGGGGGCGGCGGTGCTCGACGTGGTGCTCGGCACCGAGACCCCGGCGGCGATGCGCGTCCTCGCGGTCGCGGTCGCGGCGGTCGCGGTCGTGCAGACGCTGCTGCACCTGGTCAGCATCCTGGCCTCCCGGAGACTGAAGTGAAGATCAGCGTTGTGGTGCTCACGATGGGCAACCGTCCCGAGGAGCTCTCCCGCTCGGTGCGCAGCGCCCTGGAGCAGGAGCACGTGGACGTCGAGGTCGTCCTGGTCGGCAACGGCGTCGACCCGGTCGGCGACCGGGCCGGCCAGGCGCCGTTCGACGACGAGCGGGTCAAGACCCTCACGCTCCCGCAGAACGTCGGCATCCCCGCCGGGCGCAACCGGGGCGTCGAGGCGTCCTGCGGCGACGTGGTCCTCTTCCTGGACGACGACGGCTGGTACCGCTCGACCCGGCTCGGCATCCACCTGCGCGACCGGTTCAGCGCCGACCCCGGGCTCGGCGTGGTGTCGTTCCGCGTCCGCGACCCCGAGGGCGGACGCGGCGAGCGGCGGCACGTGCCGCGGCTGCGCGCGGGCGACCCCGAGCGCTCGTCCGACGTCACCACCTTCCTCGGCGGCGCCTGCGCGGTCCGCCGCGCCGCGTTCGACGCCGCGGGCGGGCTGCCCGAGGACTTCTTCTACGCGCACGAGGAGACCGACCTCGCCTGGCAGGTGCTGAACGCCGGCTACCGCATCGTGTACGACGCGTCCGCCGTGATGTTCCACCCGGCGGTGCTGCCGACGCGGCACGACATGTTCTACCGCTACAACGCGCGCAACCGCGTGTGGCTGGCCCGGCGCAACCTGCCGTGGCTGCTCGCGCTGCCGTACCTGGCGGTGTGGGTGGGCATGACGCTGCTGCGCGAGCGCCGGCCGAGCGCCCTCAAGCCGTGGTTCAAGGGCTTCGTGGAGGGCTGGCGCAAGCCCGCCGGGCCGCGCCGGCCGATCTCGTGGCGGACGGCCTGGCGGATGACCCGCACCGGGCGCCCCCCGATCATCTGACCGTCCGCCCCGCCGCCCCGGCCCTGGCCGCGCGCGGCGGGACGGCGGGCGCTCGTCAGGTCTCGCCGAGCAGAGTGCGGCGCCAGCCGGGGTCGGCGGTCAGCACGGTGAGCCGCTGGGTGGCCCGCGACACCGCGACGTACAGCACCCGGAGGCCGCGCGGCGACTGGGCGGCGACGGTCTCGGGCGCCACGATCACGGCGGCGTCGAACTCCAGGCCCTTGGCCTCCAGCACGTCCAGCACCTGCACCCGCTCGGGCAGCCCGGCGCCGAGCCGCTCGCGGTCGGCGGGCGTCCAGCCGGGGCCGGACGGGGCCGGGCCGGCCGCGTCGTCCGCACCGAAGGACAGCGCGGTCTGGCCGTCGTCCTCGGCGGGCGCGGCGCCGGTGGGCGCGGCGGCGGTCGCGCGGGGCAGCGGGACGATGACGCCGATGGTGCCCTCGACCTGGTCGAGGAGTGCGTCGACGGCGTCGCGGGCCGCCGCCGCGAGCCCGGTCGCGGGGACCACCCCGACGACCGGGTCGAGGCCGGAGTCGCGGACCGCGCGGGCCGGCCGGGCGTCGGGCAGCGCCAGCTCCAGCACCCGGGCCGACACCGCCGCGATCTCGGTGGAGTTGCGGTAGTTGGTGGTCAGCTCGTACTCGTGCCGGGCGCGGCGCGGGGCGGGCGCCTTCCGCCGCCGGGACCGGTCGCGCCGCGAGCCGCCCCGTCCGGCGGGCTGCCCGGCGTCGCCGAGCGCGGCCTCCATCGCCTCGCGGGCGGCGGGCAGGTCCTCCCAGGCGCTCTGCGCGGGGTCCTCGACGACGGTCCAGCTCGCCTGCCGGCCGCGGCGGCCGAGCATCCGCCACTGCATGGGGGACAGGTCCTGCGCCTCGTCCACCACGATGTGCGCGTACTCGGGACGGTCCTCGACGACGCCGTCGTCGACCCGGCGGGACCGCTCGACCCGCTCGATGGAGGTGGTGAGCTCCTGCATCTCGGGCTCCCAGGACTCGTCGGCCACCTCCTCGCCGGTGAGGATGTTGACGCCGTCGACGACGTAGGGGTCGCCGTCGGCGGGCGCCCTGCGGCGGGACGCGCGGGGCGGCGGTCCGAGCAGCGCGTCGATCTCGTCGAGCAGCGCGATGTCCTGGTAGGTCAGGGCGCGGGGCGCGGCGCCGCCGGGGCTGGCGGCGAGCGCGGCCGTCCAGGACGCGGCGAGCAGCGCCGTCGCGCCGCGGTCGAGCTCGCGGCCCGCCGCGCGGCGCAGCCGCTCGGGGTCGCCGAGCGAGCGCAGCACGTCGATCGGGCGGCGGATCGGCCACCAGGCGACCAGGAAGTCGGTGAACGTCCGCTGCTCGCGGACGCGGGCGTCGAACTGGCCGCGCCTGCCGTCGCCGTTCCCGCTCCCGTTCCGGCCGCCGCCGCCGTTCTTGGTGCCGCTGCGGTGGGGCTCGGTCTCGTCGAGGGGCGCCAGGCCGTCGGCGGCGAGGATGGCGCTCCACAGGCCGGCGTTCCCGTCGGCCGCGGACTCGGCCGCGTCGGGGCCGCCGAGGTCGCCGAAGCGGTCCCACAGGGCGTCGAGCAGGGCCTCGGCGGCTCGGCCGCGCGCCGCGTTCACGGCGCCCCGGCTGCGCCGGTGCACCTCGGCGGCGATCTTGTCGAGGCGGGCCCGGTCGAGCCGGACGACCACGCCGCGGAACACCACGCGCAGCTCGTCCGGCGCGCCGGACGGACGATCGGCCACCGCGCGGCGCAGCACCCGCGTCATGGCGTCCGCGCCCTTGAGGCGGGCGAGTTCGGGCGGGTCGTGCGTGGTGGCGGTGGCGCCGTCGACCAGGTCGCCGAGGGACCGCAGCGTCGCCGAGCCCTCGCCGAGCGAGGGCAGCACCCGTTCGATGTAGGCGGTGAAGCGGCGGTTGGGCCCGACGACCAGCACGCCGCGCGAGCCGAACCGGCGCCGGTGCCGGAACAGCAGGTAGGCCACTCGGTGCAGCGCCACCGCCGTCTTGCCGGTGCCGGGGGCGCCGCGGACCAGGACGGTGCCGTCGGCCGGGGCGCGGATCACCTCGTCCTGCTCGCGCTGGATGGTCGCCACGATGTCGCGCATCGCGCCCTCGCGGGTGCGCGCCAGCGAGGCCAGGAACGCGCCGTCGCCGATCACGGTCAGCCCGTCGGACGCGCCCGGGTCGAGCAGGTCGTCCTCCAGGTCGACCACCGCGTGCCCGCGCGAGTGCAGCACCCGGCGCCGGATCACGCCGCGCGGGTCCTCGGGTGTGGCGCGGTAGAAGTCCTCGGCGGCGGGCGCCCGCCAGTCGATCACCAGGGAGTCGTGGTCGCGGGTGCGGACGCCGACGCGGCCGACGTAGCGGACCTCGCGGCCGTTCTCCAGATGCCCGGGACGGCCGCCCTCCTCGGCTCCGCTCCCGGTGCCGTTCCCGGCTCCGTACCCGGCGTCGTCGTCGCCGTCCGGGGACTCGGGGCGGGCCAGGTCGAGCCGGCCGAACACCAGGCCGTCGTCGGCCACGTCCAGCGCCTGGGCGCGCAGCGCCGCCTGGTGCACCATCGCGTCGCGGTCGACCAGCGAAGCCTTGGTGCCGGCCTGGGACTGCCGGTAGCCCTCGCGGATCATGGCCTGGGCGTCCGCGCGCATCTCCTCCAGGCGCGCGTACGCCACGTCGACGTAGCGCTGCTCGGCGGCGATCTCCTTGTCCTTGACCGTGCGTGCGGGACTCGACGGCCGGCCGGTGACCGGGGACGACATGCAGGCTGCTCCTCGCGACTGTGCTCCACCGGGGGGCGACCCCGCCGCGCCCCGGGACGGGGCGAATGAGACAGCTTATGCGGTCCCGCCGAGGTACAGCGTGGAGTGGCCGCCCTCTCCGGCCGCGGCACCGGTCACCAGGGCCGTCCGCTTCATCCGGGCATCTCCTCGGCCCCCTCGAAGGTCATCCGGAGGTGCCCGACCGTGCTGGAGCTGAGCGCGCGGGCGCGGTCGAGGCCGAGCCCGCGCAGCTCGGCGGCCACCGGATGGTCGCCGAGGCGGAGCCGGGCGCCGCCGGGACGGAGCCGGACGCCGGACGGGGCGACCGTCCAGGGCGTGCGGCGGGTGATCCCGTCCATGCAGGAGTAGGCGTCGACCTTGGGGGCCCCGGCGCCGCCGGGCATCGGGACGCCGGGCCGGACGGCCAGCTCGATCGCGGTACGGCCGCCGAACCGGACGGCGCACCGGTTGATCCGTCCGCTCAGGTCCATCGGGATGTCGGCGAGCTCCTTGGGGAAGCCCCAGATCGACCGTCCGGCCTCCAGGGTGAACTTCTGGTCGACCGGCAGCCAGTGGATGAAGGCGCCGATGCCCGCCAGGCCGCGCACCCGGTCCAGCAGGCCGGACGGGCGGGCCGCGCCGGGCGGCCGGACCAGGAACGCGACGGCGAACTCGTGGTACGGGCCGAGGTCGCCGTCGGCGTAGCGGACGAAGGCCAGCGAGCAGATCGCCCAGCCCGGCAGCGTCTCGGCGATCTCGAGCCCGGAGTAGGCGATGACGGCCTGGGCCGAGGCCGCGGGGACCGTGTACATGGCGGAGGCGACGGCGGCGTCGCGGATCCGCACGGGCAGGACGACGCGCTCGCCCTGGATCAGGTGGGCTTCGGCGGCAGGAGTCACACGCCTTAGTAGAACAGGTTCTCGTTTATCGGGATAGTGCCGATCGGATCCGGTCCAGCGTGACCCGCATGCCCTCCCGGTTGACGGGTGCGCGCCGTTCGGCGGGGACCCCGGTGAAGAGCCTGCCGAGCAGCGAGACGAACGCGGAGCCGCGGTTGTCGCGGCGCAGGTCCTCCCAGTACTCGGTGAGCCGGGTGGAGCCGTCGCCGACGCCTTCGAGGCGGTACCCCCACAGCGCGACGGCCATCCCGAAGCTCGACACCCGGAACGCGAACACCTCGCCGGGCACCGCCGCCGTCACCCGGCAGTCGGTGAACCACACCCACGGGCCGCGCCGGTTGAAGCCGACGAACTTCAGGCCGGGCCGGACGCTCCGTCCGCGCACCCAGACGGCGAAGACCTCGGGACTCCACTCGCGCGTCCGGCGCACGTCGGCGACCGCCTCGTACACGGCCTTCGGCCCGGCCGCGATGACGACGCTCTCCTCGACCACCCATTCGCGCACGCTGTCCATGGCCAGATCATGCCTCATCCGCGGCCGGGGCACCCCCCTGGGGCCGGACGGCCCGCGGGGGTCAGCGCAGGTGCGCGAAGTGCCCGCGCCATGCCGCGTACCACTGCGCGAACCAGGGCTCGTCCGCGGCGAGCGGCAGGATGTAGGTGACGGTCTCGGCGTAGTAGCGGCGCTGGAAGTCGGGCGGCATCTGGTCGAGGCGTTGCACGTTGCTCACCCTGTCGGCCAGCTTGACCAGGACCGCGGCGCGCGGGGCGTCGCGGAGCCGCCGCAGGTACGCCGAGGTGGCCGCGCGCTTGGCCTGCCGTCCCGGGCCCGCCGCCGGGGGCTTGGTGACCCAGTCGACGAGCTCGGCCACCTCCGGCCCGAACTCGGCCTCCACCTCCGGGACGGTCGCGCCGGTGTCCTCCACGGTGTCGTGCAGGAGCACGGCGGCCAGCACCGCCGGGTCCGTCACGCCGGCACCCCGGACCAGCACCTCCAGGGCCTCCAGCAGGTGCTCGGTGTAGGGGACGCCGGTGGGGCGCCGCTGGTCGCCGTGCCAGCGTTGGGCAGCGGTCGCGGCCCTGCGGAGTTCGGGCAGGTCGACCGGGAGCGCGGCCAGGTCGGCGGCGGCGTCGTCCCAGGTGCGCCATGAGGTGAAGACCTCCACGGGTTCCTCCGTTCTTCCCGGCCGTGTCGCGCGGGCGCGCGGCACAGGGCATGGTGGGAGTCGTTTCTCGCAGAACAGTACGAGACGGGGTACCGGAGGGAGGCGGGGCGTGGTCAGGAGCCTGCAACGGCCGGGTTCCGGAGCGAGACCGCTCGACAGGGGCAGACTCGCGCTCGGCCTCGTCTCCGGGGCGCTGACGGTCGCGCTCTGCGCCGTGCTGATCGACCGGTTCGTGCTGAACGCGGAGTGGTGGCAGGTCCGGCACACGGTGACCGCGCAGCCGGTCGTGCCGCAGGGCGCGGTCGGGCCGCCGCCGGGCCCGCTGGCGGTGAGCTGGGAGCGGACCGCGCGGACGCACCACGGCCCGGTCGCCGGGTACGACAGCGTCGCCTACACGGTCGCGCAGGGGCAGGTGGTGACCGCGTCCGGCCGGGGCCTGGAGGTGCGCGACGCCCGTACCGGCGGGACGCGCTGGTCCTACCGCCGCACCGGGTGGACGATGCTCGGCTGGTCCGCCACCCGCTCCCGGCTGACCGCCTACTTCGAACGCGACGGGCACCGCGGCGACCGGCAGTTCGTCGGGCTGGACGCGCTGTCGGGCGGGGTGCTGTGGCGGCGGACCGGCGAGCATCCCGCCGCTGCCTCCCGGACCACACTGCAATGGCCCGCCGGCGCGGGCGTGACGCTCACCACCGACGACGCGCGCCACGAGCTGAACGGGCGGTCGGCCGCGACCGGGGCGCGGCTGTGGAGCAGGCGGCTGCCCGCGGGGTGCCGCCTGTTCGAGGGCGCCGCGCATCCGTCCGACGGCCTGGAGTCCCTGTCGGCGCTGGCGCTGGACTGCGGCGGCCGGAGCAGGCTGCTGGCGGTCGATCCGGCGACGGGCCGGGTCCGCTGGGACCGGTCCCTCGGGTCCGGGGAGTCGCCCGAGGTGTCGATGCTGGACGGCGTCACGCTGGTGTCCGACGACACGGCCCTGCGCGCCTACGACCGGGACGGCTCCCCGTTCGCCGTGTGGAACGGCGACGACCTGTGCGGCGACGCGATGTGCCCGGGCGTGCTGGTGGGGGACCTGCTGATCGTCGCGTACCGCCCGGAAGGCGCGCGCGGCGACCAGGGCCGGATGGAGGCGGTGCGGGTGTCCTCGGGCCGCCGGGTGTGGGAGCGCGCGGCGCCGCCGTATGCGGCGCTGGCCCGCGCGGGCGACCGGGTCTACGCGCTGCGGCCCCGGCTCGCCAGGGGGCTGCTGCCCGCCGGGGTCGACATCGTCGAGTCCGGCGGCGGCGTCCGCACCACGCCCGCGCCGTTCGCGCTCGATCCCGACCTCGGCGGGGTGCGGCCGTGGCTGGCCGCCGCGGGCGGGCTGCTGTACGCGGCGGTGCCGGAGGCGGCGCCGCGTCCGGACGGGGCGGCGCGGCTGGTCGCGCTGCGCGGCGGGCCGTCCGGTCCCGGGCCGGCCGAGCTCGGCGGGGTGGCCGGGGCCGACTGGCCCGACGCCTGCGGGCTGCTGAAGAAGGCCGATCTCGCGACGGTGCGGCTGGCCGACCACGTCACCCGGCCGGAGCGGGGGAGCATCGGCGGGGTGCGGCTGCCGCACCCGGTGACCTGCGCCTATGAGCCCAAGAAGCGGGAGCCGCCGACCGGGGAGACCGGTGCGGAGGGCGCCGACCCGGACGAGCGCGACCACGAGGAGATCCGCGGCGACCAGGACGGGATCAAGGGCGACCGGGAACCGACGGACGCCGAGCCCGAGCCCGCCGCGCGCGGCGTGAGGGTGTCGATCCGCTGGGTCGCGCCCGCCGGGGCGTCCGCGTCCGGGCTGCTGGACGCGCTCCAGGCCACCCAGGCGCAGGCGCGGCGGCGCACCGACCTCGGCGGCGACGAGGCGTACGAGATCGGGCCGACGGCGGGAACGATCGCGCTGCGGGTCGACCGCTACATCGTGGTGGTCGACGCCGGCCGTCCGACGGGCGCGGCGGCGCGGCTGGCCCGCGCGGTGGCGACCCACCTGCACCGTCCGCCCACCTGATCCGCGGGTGCGTGCCGGCTCAGGGTCAGGTGGTGAGGACGGAGGGGGCGGCGGCGGTGGCGGTGGACCGCCCGGCCCAGGTCTCCAGGTGCGCGACGAACCGTTCGGCGTGCACCGGCCAGTGGAACTGCTCGCGGGCGGCCTCGTAGCCGCGCTTGCCGAAGTCGGCGCGCAGCCCGGGGTCGGCGCGCAGCCGCCGGACGGCCTCGGCGGCGGCGGCCGGGTCGCCGAACGGGACGATCAGCCCGCAGCCGGCCGGGGTGACGATGTCCACCGCGGGCGGGTTCGGGGTGGTGATCACCGGGATGCCGCGGGCCATGTATTCCACCACCTTGGTCGGCATCGAGTGGCGGTAGTTCGGCACGTCGTGCAGCAGCGCCAGCCCGGCCATCGCGCCCTCGGCGATGCGCAGCGCCCGGTCGTTCGGCACGAACCCGTACCAGCGCAGGATCCCCTCGCGCTGCGCATCGCGCAGCGCCGGGCGGACCTGCGGGTCGGCGGCGCCGATCAGCTCGACCATGACGCCCTCGGCGGCGACCAGCCGGGCCGTCTCGATCATGTCGAACGCGCCGCGGGCCGCGGACAGGTGCCCGACGTAGACGGCGCGGCGGTCGTCCGGCGGGCTCGGCGGCAGGTCGGCGACATAGGTGGTGTTGGGGACGACCGGGTGCTCCCCGGAGAACCGGCCCCGGTAGCCCTCCTCGGCGAGCAGCAGCCGGTGCCGCCGCTCGCTGCGGTTCTCCAACCGCCGCACGGCGGGCCGGAGGACGGGCCGGACGGGGCCCGGCAGCCAGCCCTTGGCGCCGAGCGCGGCGGCGGTGTCCTCGTGCACGTCCCACACGACGGTCCGCCGCCGCACCGGGCGCGGCAGCCCGACCAGCAGTTCGGGATCGTGCAGCAGGACCAGGTCGGCGTAGGCCGAGTGCTCGATCAGCGCCCGGTGCGCGGCGCGCAGCGCCCGCAGCCGGCGCCGGCCGGTGGCGCGCGGAATGTCGACCGGGCTGATGTTCCGCCAGGGCGTCACATTACAGGCCCTGAAGGGCGCGATATAGGTGACCTCGTGGCCCGCGTCGAGCAGCGCGCGAATCTGCCGGTGCAGGATTCGCGCATCCTCTGGATGGTGTACCACCGTGCAAACGCAGACACGCATTCCACTCACTCCGAGAGTGTGTCGATAGTCGTCCACAACCGATTCTCGGCGGCCCAGGAAAATTGCCGATGAATGGCGAGTGTCCGGCGGACGGACCTCATAGCAACTCCACCGTGGGACGCTGGACGTCGCGGGTGCGTCCCCGGGTGTCGAACAGCAGCCGGGCGTGCCGCGCGAGCGTGTCGGCGTCGTACTCGGCGTGGCCGGCCAGCACGATCGCCAGGTCGGCCTCCTTCAGCGCCGCCACCAGGTCGTCCCCGGCGTTGCGCACCTCGGTGTCCTCGACCCGCCACGCGTCCACGAACGGGTCGTGGAAGGCCAGGTCGGCGCCCAGCCGGACGAGTCGGCGCGCCACCGGCCGGGCCGGCGACTCGCGCTGGTCGGCGATGTCGGCCTTGTAGGTCACCCCGAGCAGCAGCACCTTGGCGTCCTTGAGGGCGCGGCCCTCGCGGTTGAGCAGTTGCTGGGCGCGTTCCACCACGTACCGGGGCATCCGGTCGTTGATCTCCTGGGCCAGCTCGACGAACCGGAACGGGTAGCCGAGCGAGCGCACCTTGTACGACAGGTAGTTGGGGTCGATCGGGATGCAGTGCCCGCCGACCCCCGGGCCCGGCCGGAACGCCTGGAAGCCGAACGGCTTGGTCGCGGCGCAGTCGATCGCGTCCCACAGGTCGATGCCGAGTTCGTTGCAGAACACCGCCATCTCGTTGACCAGCGCGATGTTGACATGCCGGTAGGTGTTCTCCAGGAGCTTGGCCATCTCGGCCTCGCGGGTGCCGCGGGCCTGGACGACCTGCTCGACGAACTTGCCGTAGAAGGCCGCCGCGGCCGTCGCGCACGCCGGGGTCAGCCCGCCGACGATCTTCGGGGTGTTGCGCACCCCGTAGACGGGGTTGCCCGGGTCGATCCGCTCCGGCGAGAAGGCCAGGTGGAAGTCCTCGCCGGCGGTCAGCCCGGAGGTCTCCAGGATGGGCCGGACGACCTCGTCGGTGGTGCCCGGGTAGGTGGTCGACTCCAGGACCACCAGCGTGCCGGGCGCCAGGTGTCGGGCGACCGTCTCGGCGGCGCCGCGGACGGCGGTCAGGTCCGGGCCGCCCTCGGCCGACAGCGGCGTCGGCACGCAGATGACCACGGTGCGGGCGCCGTCCAGCACCTCCTCGCCCGCGCTCGGGAGGAAGCCGGCCTCCAGCAGGGCCGCGGCCTCGCCGGCCGAGACGTCGCCGATGTGCGAGCGCCCGGCCGCCAGTCCGGCGACGACCCGCGGGTCGCGGTCGAGCCCGCCGACCCGCAGCCCCGCCCCGGCCGCCTCCCGCACCAGCGGCAGCCCGACGTAGCCGAGTCCGATGACCACAAGATCCAGATCCACGCCCCGCTCCCCTCGCGAGTTCACCTCATGGCGTACGCCCTCCGGTAGCGGGCCGCGACGGCACGCCAGGTGCGTTCCGTCCTGACCCATTCCCGGGCCGCCTGTCCGATTTTTCGGCGCTGATCTGGACTGTAAATGATTTCGGCCAGACAAATCGCCCAAGATTCCGGGTCTTCGGGAACTGTTAACGTTCCGGTTACGTCCGGTTCCAGTATTTCCCGCAGAGCTTTGACATCACTTGCTATTACTGGGATTCCCCCGGCCATCGCCTCGATCGGTTTGAGTGGGGTGACCAATTGGCAGACCCGGTCCGAACGCCTCGGGACCGCGAACATATCGAGGACCGCGTGGTAATGACGAACCGACCCCATCGGCACCCGGCCGGTGAACACGGCGTGCACGCCGTGCGCGGCGGCCCGACGTTCCAGGGCCCCGCGCTCGGGCCCGTCGCCGACCAGCAGCAGCGTGACCGGCGTGCCGCGCTCACGGAGCAGCGCGGCGGCGTCGATCAATGTGTCTATTCCCTCGTATCCATAGAACGAGGAGGTCAAACCGACCACCGGCGCGTCGGCGGCGATGCCGAGGCGGGCGCGCAGCCCGGCCGCGTCCGGCAGCGGCTCCAGGAACGTCTCGTCGACCCCGTTCGGGACGGTGAAGACCTTGGCGCCGTCGATGCCGCGCGAGACGATCTCGGCGCGCATCGCCTCGCCGAGGGTGACCACCGCGTCGGCCTCGGCCATCCGCCGCGTCTCCAGCTCGCGGGTGAGCCGGTAGAACGGGTCGCCCTCCGAATGGGACGGGTCACGCGACAGCCAGGAATCCTCCAAGAATCCCCGCACCTCGTACACGACCGGCAGGCCGTGCCGGCGTCCCGCCTCCAGCGCGACCGCCGCGTTCAGGTGGTTGCTGACCGCGTGCAGCACCGAGGGCCGCAGCTCCTCGATGAGGCGCCCGGCCAGGTCGGCGCCGCGCTCGACCGCCCGCACCGGATCCTTCGCCGGGAACCACGGAAGCAGCCGGTGGTAAGGGACGCCGTCCACCTCCACCCGGGGCCGCTCGTCGCCGACGCCCTGGCTGAGCGGGTAGCCGAGACGGGTCACCACCTGGGTGTCGAACCCGAGTTCCCGCTGCGCGAGTGCGATCCGATGCGTCCGGATGGTGTAGCCCGCGTTGGTCACTGGCAGCGCGTTCGTCACGAACTGGAGCACTCCGGTGCCGGAAGGAGCGGGGGGAGCGGGCCGGGACGGATGGGTATGGGTGAGGAGGGCGCGCAGGTCGCGGGTCTCACGGGCTTCGGCGCGGGGCCTCGGCACCGCCAGCCGCGAGCGCCCGAGACGCGCGCCCGCGCGTCCGGGTGCGGCGCGGGCCAGCAGCCGGACGGCCAGCCGGGGAGCCCGGGACGGGTCGTCGCGGAGCTGTCTCCAGGCGAGTCCGGGCAGGTAGAC
Organism: Actinomadura xylanilytica; assembly: GCF_030283145.1. Classification (GTDB taxonomy): domain Bacteria; phylum Actinomycetota; class Actinomycetes; order Streptosporangiales; family Streptosporangiaceae; genus Spirillospora; species Spirillospora xylanilytica. The sequence goes on along the minus strand of NZ_JASNWE010000004.1, from coordinate 956,847 downwards.
GCATCTTTTCAGCACGGCGGGCAAGCCTAGGCGACCCCGATGAACAGAAGGGAAAAACACGTGGCGCCCATCGTGCATGTTCTGGGGGCGCGGCCGAACTTCGTCAAGGCCGCGCCGGTCCTCGACGCGCTGGCGGCCCGAGGGGCCGAGCAGGCCGTCATCCACACCGGCCAGCACTACGACGAGCGGATGTCGGAGATCTTCTTCACCGAGCTGGGGCTGCCCGAGCCCGACGTCAACCTCGGCGTCGGTTCGGGCAGCCACGCCGCGCAGACGGCCGCGCTGCTCACCGGGCTGGAGGCCGAGTTCACGAGCCGTTCACCCGAGCTCGTCATCGTGTACGGCGACGTGAACTCGACGATCGCCGCCGCCCTGGTCGCGGCCAAGATGCGCATCCCGGTCGCCCATGTGGAGGCCGGGCTGCGCAGCTTCGACATGACCATGCCCGAGGAGGTCAACCGGCGGCTCACCGACCAGCTCTCCGACCTGTGCCTGGTCACCAGCCCCGAGGCGGTCGGCCATCTGGCGAACGAGGGCGTCCCGGTGGCGCGGGCGCACCTGGTCGGCAACCCGATGATCGACACGCTGCTGCGCAACCTGGGGTCCTTCGACACCGGCGCGGTCCGCGCGGCGCACGGGCTGCCCGAGCGGTACGTGCTGGCCACCCTGCACCGGCCCGCGAACGTCGACGCGCCGGACACGGCCGCCGCGCTCGTCGGGCACCTGCACGGCGTCGCCGACCTCGCCGACGTGGTCATCCCGGTGCACCCGCGCGGGCGCGCCACCCTGCTCGCCGCCGGGCTGGACGACCACCCGCGGGTGCACGTGCTGGACCCGCTCGGCTACATCGACTTCATCGCGGCCGTCCGGGGCGCCGCGGCCGTCGTCACCGACTCCGGCGGCCTCCAGGAGGAGACCACCGTCCTCGGGGTGCCGTGCCTGACCGTCCGGCCCAACACCGAGCGGCCCATCACCATCACGCACGGCACCAACCGCCTGGTCGCCTTCGAGGAGCTCGTCCCGGAGGCCCGCAAGGCACTGAAGTCCCCGCCGCCCGGCGCGGACCTCCGCCCGCCACTGTGGGACGGCCAGGCCGGCCCGCGGATCGCAGAAGTGATCATGGAGTTCCTCGGTGAACGATAGATCTTCGACGGCCAAGGCCGGCCGGCAGGCGGCGCGGCTCCGCGCCGCGCTGCGCGAGCGCGAGTCCCGGGTGGAGGAGCTGGAACGCCGGCTCGACGCCCTGGAGACCTCGACCACGCTCCAGTTCGGCCGGCTCGTCGCCGGCGCCGCCCGCAGCCCGCGCCGGCGCGGCGTGCGGCTCCCGCGCGAGCTGTACCGGCTGTGGCGCAAGCGGCACGTCCCGACGGCCGCGTCCAGCGGCGGCGGCGACGGCGAGCGGATCCGGCTCGACCCCGTCGACCGGCCCGAGGACCGGCTCCTGGTCGCCGCCCCCTACGAGGGCCTGGTCATCGCCGGGGTGCTCGCCCGCGGCACCGCCGCCGCGCTCGGCGGGCACGCCAGGGTGGTCGCGCTCTACCCGCACGACGCGGCGACCGCGCTCGGCACCGCCGACGTCGACGCGCTCGTCGTCGACGCGGCGGCGGGCGAGCCCGGCGGCCCGTGGGCCTACCTCGGCACTCCCGGCATGTACGACCGCGACCGCGCCCTGCACAACGTGCGCGAGCTGGCCCGCGACCGCGGCCTGCCGCTGGTGCTGTGGGGCGAGGCGCCGCCGCCGACCCTGGCCGTCCTGGAATGGGACGCGACCGCGACCACCCCCGCCCACCTCACCCACCTCGTCCAGACCCGTTGACGGAAGGACATCCTGTGCGACCACGCGCCCTCGTCTACGGCGACGTCGACATGAATCTGATCGACGGCTCGGCGATCTGGGTCCAGGGCATGGTGCAGGCGCTGGCCCGCGCCGGCTGCGCGGTGACCCTGGTCCTCAAGGCCCCGGTCCGTACCGGCCGGCTGGTCGATCCGCTGCGAGCCCTGCCCGGGGTCACCGTCCGCAGCCCGCACGCCGAGAGGCTGGTCGACGCCGCTCAGGCGATGGCCCCGCGGACGGCCGCGCAGATCCTCGCGCGGGTCGACGGCGACGACCCCTTCGACCTGGTCGTCGTCCGGGGGCGGCGGCTCGCCGCGAAGCTGGCCGCGTCCCCGCTCGCCGGGCGCCTCTGGACGTACCTGACCGACGTCCCGCAGGCGGCGGGCGCGTTCGAGGGCGCGGCCAAGGGCGAGCTGCGGCGCATCGCCGACGCGTCCCGGCTGCTGCTGTGCCAGACCGAGGAGCTGCGCGGCTTCCTGGAGAGCGCGGTCCCGGCGACGGCGGGCAAGAGCGTGCTGTTCCCGCCCGTGGTGGTGCTGCCGGACGGTCTCGAACCGCGCCCCGACGGCCCGCCGGACGGGCGGGCGCTGCGGCTGGTCTACACCGGCAAGTTCGCGCCGCGCTGGAACACCTACGAGATGACCTCGCTGCCCCGCCTGCTCGGGATGCGCGGCGTGGACGCCGAGCTGCACATGGTCGGTGACAAGATCCACGACGACCCGGCCGACCCGGCGTTCGCGGCCCGGATGCGCACCGCGCTGGAGACCGGGCAGGGCGTGGTCTGGCACGGCGGGCATCCGCGCGCCGGGGCGATGCGGCTGACCGCGGCGGGCGACGTCGGGCTGTCCTGGCGGCACCCGGAGATGGACGCCAGCCTGGAGCTGTCCACCAAGGTCCTGGAGTGCGGGACGCTCGGCGTGCCGGTGGTGCTCAACCGGACGCCGATGCACGAGCGGCTGCTCGGCGCCGACTACCCGCTGTTCGCGGCGTCCGAGTCCGACGTGGTGGACGCGCTGACCCTCATCGGCAAGAACCCCGACGTGTACACCCTCGCGGCCGGCCGGTGCCGCACCGCCGCGGCGGACTTCACCCTGGACGCCGCCGCCGGGCGCCTCACCCGCCACCTCGCCCAGGCGTTCCCCGAGCCGTCGGACGCCGTCCTGGACGCCACCGCCCGCTACGCCGCCCGCGCGCGGGCCGCCGCGACGGCCCCGGAGGTGCTCTCGACCGCGCCGCCCGCCGAACCGCCGCTCGCGCCGCTCGCGGTCGCCGAGCGGCGCCTGCTGCGGATCGGGGTGGCCGGGCACGACCTGAAGTTCTTCACCCGGCTGCTCGACTACCTGCGGTCCCGGCCCGACATGGAGGTGCGCGTCGACCACTGGGCGGCGCTCAAGGTGCACGACCCGGACCGCAGCCGCGAGCTGGCCGACTGGGCCGACGTGGTCGTCTGCGAGTGGTGCGGTCCGAACGCGCTCTGGTACGCCCGCAACAAGCGCCCCGGGCAGCGCCTCGTCGTCCGGCTGCACCGCTTCGAGCTGTACGCGGGCTGGCCGAAGCACCTCGACATCGACGCCGTCGACCAGGTCGTCTGCGTCAGCCCGCACTACGCGGGCCTCACCCGGGACATCACCGGCTGGCCGGCCGGCAAGGTCACCGTGGTGCCCAACTGGGTGGACGACGACCAGCTCGACCGGCCCAAGCTCGCCGGGGCCCGGCACCACCTCGGCATGATCGGCATCGCGCCGTCCCGCAAGCGGCTGGACCTGGCGCTGGACGTGCTGGAGGAGCTGCGCCGCGACGACCCGCGCTTCACCCTGTTCGTCAAGTCCAAGCTCCCGTGGGAGTACTGGTGGATCTGGCAGCGCGACGACGAGCGCGAGCACTACGAGCGGGTGTTCCGCCGGATCCGCCGCTCGCCGCTGCTGTCGGGCGGGGTGGTGTTCGACTCCTACGGCCGCGACGTGGCGTCGTGGCTGCGGCGGATCGGCTTCGTCCTGTCCACCAGCGACGACGAGAGCTTCCACCTCGCGCCGGCCGAGGGCATGGCCGCCGGCGCGGTGCCGGCGCTGCTCGGCTGGCCGGGCGCCGACACCATCTACGACCCGCGCTGGATCCACCCGGACCCGGCGGCGATGGCCGCCTCGATCGCCTCCACCGTCGCGGGCGGACGCTGGGAGGACGAGCGCCGGCTCGCCCGCGAGCAGGTCCGCGCCGCGTACGGGCTGGAGGAGGTCTGCCGCCAGTGGACCGGGCTGCTCGCCGCGGCCCCGGCCCGCCCGGCGGAGATCATCTGAATCCGCGGGCCCGGTCCGCGGCGCGCCCGCACCGGGCCCGCGAACCCGCCGGCAGGGCCCCGGTGGGGGAGCCTGGCGGGGCCCCGGATCGCCCTGCCCGCCGCCGGATCCGGACGCCCGGCGGGTCCGCGGACGGCGCCGGTCTCGATAGGCTTCCGGCCGTGAGCCCGTACCCACTCCCGTACGCGTCCGATGATCGAATGACGGGACGGACGTGCCGCCGATAGCCGCCGCCGTGAGCGGCCCGGAGTCACCCCGAACCGACGTCCCCTCCGCGCGCGAGCCCGTGCCCCGCCGCGGACCCCTCCGCCGGGCGGTGCTCGGCACCGGACGGTTCGCCGTGGCGCACCTGCTCTTCGCTGTCGTGCTGGCGGGCGCGATCGCGGTCCGGGTCACCGCGCTGCGCGGCTACCCGATGCCGCTGTGGAGCGGCGACTCCTACGGCTACCTGGGCTCGGCGGTCGACTTCTCGCCGCACATCGGGCGGCCGAGCGGCTACTCGGTCTTCCTCCGGGGGCTCGAACCGTTCCACGACCTCACCCTCGTGGCCGCCGTCCAGGCCGGGCTCGGCGCCGCCGCCGGGGTCATGGTCTACGCCCTGGTCTGGCGGCACGCCCGCGCCGCCTGGAGCCGCCGGATCTGGCTGCCCGGCCTGCTCGCCGCCCCCGCGTCCGTCCCGGTGCTGTACGACGGCAACCTGGTCCAGGCCGAGCACATGCTGCTCGCCGACAGCCTGTTCACCTTCCTGCTGGTCGCGGCCGTCACGGTGGTGTTGTGGCGGCGGCGGGTGAGCTGGTGGACCGGTGCACTGGCCGGGCTGATCATCTCCTGCGCCGCGCTGACCCGGCTGGCCGGGCTGCCGTTCCTCGCGGTGATCGCGGTGGCGATGCTGCTGCGCTGGTCCGGCTGGAAGCGCACGCTCGCCGCGCTGGTCGCGGCGGGGGTGACGTTTGCGGTGCCGTTCGCGGCGTACATGACCTGGTTCGAACGGCACCACGGCGCGTTCGCGCTGAGCAAGGCCGACAAGGTCTGGCTGTACGGGCGGACCGTCGGGTTCGCCGACTGCGCCAAGATCAAGCCGCCGCCGGAGCTCCAAGTCATGTGCCCGAAGCTGCCGCGGACCGATCTGCGGGTGGCGCCCGCCTTCGACGCGCTGTGGGGTCCCGACTCGCCGTTCAAGACGATCCCGGGCGGCATCTACGGCGACCAGGCCAACACGATGGCGGGCGAGTTCGCCGATATGGCGATCAAGGCGCAGCCGGGCGACTACCTGAACGTGGTCGTGCACGACACCCTGCGCGCGTTCGAGCCGGGCCGCGACCCGTACCCGACCCCGTGGACCGAGGAGAACCTCCGCTTCCCGGCGGGGGAGGCGTGGTCGGACGAGCAGGCGCTGCTGGCCGAGCGGTACGGCGGCGGACGCGTCCGCGTCGTGGCCCCGTACGCCGAGTGGATCCGCGACTACCAGGGGCGCCGGTACACGCCCGGCCCGGTGCTCGGCGTGCTGCTCGGCGCCGGCCTGCTCGGCGTGCTGGTCCGGCTCCGGCCCCGCTCGGGCTGGGGCGGCTCGGTGCTGCTGCCCTGGTCGCTCGGCGCCGCCCTGGTGGTCATCCCGGCGGCCACCGCCGACTTCGACTACCGCTACATCCCGCCGGCGATCCCGTTCGCCTGCCTGGCCGCCGCGCTCGCGATCATCCCCGGCGCCCGTACCCGCACCCGGGCCGAGGCGGCCGTCCCGGCCGCCGGCTCGGCGGCGGCCGGCGAGATGCCGGAGATGGCCGAGAACGGGGCTGTATCGCCCGCTGACGCGAGCGGAGAGGAGCCCGCGGATGCCGGAGAGACCGTCCGGTGAGGCGCCCGCATTCATAGAATGATGGCGGCGTACCGAACATTTCTGGTCACTCGGGCAACCTCTGTTCGGGTTGGGGCGTCATTTCCAGCGAACGTTCAGGTTCCCGTGTCCGCGGGATCGGGGGAGCGGCGCGTAACGCCGCCATCGGTGGGAAGTGGAGTCGCATGGGGAGCCCGAAGGTCAGCGTCATCGTGCCCGTGCACAACAGCCGGAGCACGCTGAGACGGACCTTCCAGTCCGTCTTCGACCAGACGCTGCCCGCCGACCAGATCGAGATCATCGCGGTGGACGACGGGTCCACCGACGGCAGCGGCGAGGAGCTCGACCGCCTGGCCGCCGGGCGCCCGGGGTTCGAGGTCGTCCACCAGGCGGCCTCCGGCGGCCCCGGGCGGCCCCGCAACGTGGGCATCGAGCGGGCCACCGGCGAGTACGTGTTCTTCCTCGACGCCGACGACTACTTCGGCCCGGAGGCGCTGGAGCGCTGCTGCGCGCTGGCCGACGAGCACGGCACCGACGTGGTGGTGCCCAAGTACGTCGGGATCGGCCGCAAGATCAACCCGCACCTCTTCCGGACGACGGTGGAGTTCACCACGATCTTCGACGCGGTGCCCAACCTCTACGGCAGCATCACCGCGCTCAAGCTCTACCGGCGGTCGCTGCTCGACCGCCACCGGATCCGCTTCCCCGAGAAGGTCCTGTCCGGCGAGGACCAGATCTTCGCGGTGCGCGCCTACTTCGAGGCCAAGGGCGTCTCGGTGCTGGCCGACTACGACTGCTACTACTGGGTCGACCGCGAGGACGGCGGCAGCGCCCTCCAGGCCGGCGGCGCCCCGGCGGCGGCGTACTTCCCCGAGATCAAGGGCCTGATGGCCTTCGTCGCCGAGCGCACCGCGCCCGGCGAGGTCCGCGACCGGCTGCTGCGCCGGCACTTCGCGATCGAGGTGTTCTCCCGGTTCGACCCGCGCTACCCCCGGTTCTCCGCGGACGAGCGGCGCGCGACCCGCTCGGCGGCGCGCGACCTGATCGCCGCCTTCGGCAACCCCGAGATCATGGGGGCGCTGTCCCCGTACATGCGGCTGCTCGACCACGCCCTGCGGCACGGCCTCGACGACCTGGTCGACGAGGCGGCGCGGGTGCACACCGAGGAACCGCCGCCGATCGTGCTGGACGGCGACCGCGCCTACATGGCCTACCCCGGTTTCCGCGACCCGGCGCTGGACGTCCCCGACGCCGTCTACCAGGTGAACGGGCCGCTGAGCTGGCGGCGCGGGGTCAGCGGCGTCGAGTGGCGGGCCGGCCGGCTGGCGGTGCGCGGCCACGCGTTCGTCGAGCGGGCCGACGGCGTCGCGCAGGACGAGGAGCTCGTCCTGCGCGAGCGGGACGGCCGCCGCGAGTACCGCGTCCCGTTCCGCAAGGCCGGCGAGACCGACGGGCGGGGCCGCACCCCGCTGCTCGCCGAGATCGACTTCGGCGCGGTGGCGGGCGGCGGCCCGCTCCCGCCCGGCCGCTGGGACACCTTCGCCGTCGTGCACGCGCAGGGCCGGGTGCACGAGGGCCGCCTCGTCCCCGCGCCGGGGTCGGGCGTCGGCGAGCCGGGCGCCCGGGTCGCGCGGGTGCGTGCGGGCAGCCCGGTGGTCACGCCCTACCTCACCAAGGGCGTGGGCGCCCTGGCCCTGCACGCGGGCGGGCTCGCCGGGCTGGCCGGCCCCGTGACCGAGTCGGAGACCGCCGTGACCGCGCCGGCGAGGCTGCGGCTCTCGGCCGAGCTGGAGACCGCGCTGCCGGACGGCGCCGACGCCCCGGCGGTCAGGGCGGTGCTGCGGCACCGCGAGTCCGACGAGACCCGCACCGCCGACCTCGCCGCCGATCGCCGCACCGGGGCGGCCGGCGAGGCGGGCCGGTTCTGGATCTCCGGCGAGATCGACCTGGGCGGCGCCGGGCGCGGCAAGTGGGACGTCCACTACGAGGTCACCGTCGGATCGGCCACGGGCACGTTCCGGGCGCCCGCCGTGGCCGATCCCGGCGGGGGCGCCGGCCGGGGGCCGCGCCCCTTCCGGACGGCTCGGGGGAACCTCTCGGTCGAGGTCGTCGGCGGCACCTCGCGGCTGATGCGGCTGCTGCGCCGCGGTCGCTCCTGACCGCCCGCGCACAAGCGAGGACCCCCGGAGCGGGGAGCTCCGGGGGTCCTGAGGCGGGCGGGCGGACGGTCAGCCGGCGCTGCCGACCGTGGCCTCGTGCTGCTCGGCGGGAAGCTGTTCGCGCAGGCTCCCGATCTTGGCCTCCAGCTTGGCCAGGTTGCGGCTGTAGTCGCGGCTGGACAGCCAGAACTTGTAGATGATCACGAATTCGAAGGCCAGCATCCCGATGCCGGAGAGCACCACCACCGGGATGACCGCGCCGGAGATGATCGCGGCGGCGATCGGCGCGACGATGAACACGCCCATCTGGAACTCGATGCCGCTGATCAGGTGCGGGCGGATCCGGCCGCGCAGCAGCGCGTCGCGGACCCGGGAGTACCACGGGAACTGCTGGTTGAAGCCCTGCTGGAGCGTGTGGTTGGGGTTGTCGCCCAGAACCTGCTCCTCCATGTCGGCCTCGGGGTCGGGGCCGAGGGCGCCCTCGGCCGACCGCAGGTCCTCGCCGACCGCCTCGCCGCCGTGGAGGCCGCCGCTGGTCTCGCGGACGGCCAGTTCCAGCTCGCCGGCCTCGTTGCGGGCCGCGGTCAGCTTGCTGCGCATCTGCGAACGCACCTTGTAGATCTCAAGGGCGTCCATGTAGCGCAGCATGTCGAGGAAGACGACCGCGACGGTGGTCCAGATGTAGGCGACGTTGCCGGTGGCCGCGTACTGCCCGCCCATCAGCGCGATCGCGCAGGCCAGCACCCGCACCCGGTCGAAGATGTAGTCCAGCCAGGCACCGAAGATCGAACCGGTGCCCTTCAACCGGGCGATCTTGCCGTCCATGCAGTCGAGGGTGAACGACAGGTGGTAGAGCAGGGCCCCGATCAGCAGCCAGGGCCAGGAGGCCACCGCGAAGCAGGCGCCGGCGCCCAGTCCGAGGAACAAGGCGCCGACGGTGAGCTGGTTCGGCGTCACGTTGGTCCGGTTGGCCGTGAACCGGACCATCCGGGAGGCGAGCGGATCGACCAGCAGTACCGTCCACCATGCGTCACGCGCCTTGTACGTCCGTTGCCGAACGTCCTCGAGCGTGAAATTCGCCATGGAGGTGTGTCCTTTCATCGTGAAGAGAGGCTTCCCCGGCCGCGCCGCGCGCGAACCTCAAGATCGAATTACTGGAACGAGGCATGCGCTCGCCCCAGAACCGCATGCCCGGGTCACTCGAAGACCGTCCATGATGCTAGCGGCTGCCGCGATGCGGTCCTCCGGCCGTCTCCGAGTCGTGACTTCCCGGGCGGTCCCGGACTAACCGTCGCGGAGCATCCGGTCGACGACCCGGGCCGCGGCTCCGCCGTCGTCCCAGGCGCAGAACTTCTCCTGGAACGCGCGGTACCGGTCGGCGTAGACGGGCACGGCGGCCTCGGCCGCGCCGATCGCCTCGATCAGCTCCGCCGAGGTGCCGCACAGCGGGCCGGGCGCCTCGGCCTCGAAGTCGAAGTAGAAGCCGCGCAGATGGTCGCGGTAGCGCTCCAGGTCGTAGGTGAAGAAGAGCTGGGGGCGCCCGGTCACCGCGTAGTCGAACATCACCGACGAGTAGTCGGTGACCATGAGATCGGAGATCAGGTACAGGTCGGCGATGTCGGGGTAGCGGCTGACGTCGATGGCGAACTCGCCGTCGGTGCCCTCCACCCCGCCGCCCAGGTTGAAGTGGCCGCGGACCAGCAGCACGTGGTCGCCGCCGAGGGCCGCGCGGGCCGCGTCGAGGTCGAGTTGGAGCTCCATGCGGTAGCCGCCGGACCGGGCCTGGTCGTCGCGCCAGGTCGGCGCGTACAGCACGACCTTCCGGCCCTCGGGGATGCCGAGCAGTTTCCGGACCCGGGTGGCGCGGGCGGCGTTCCCGCGCGCGAGCAGGTCGTTGCGCGGGTAGCCGGACTCCAGGATCTCGCCCTCGTAGCGGAACGCGCGCCGCATGATCGGGGTGCTGAACGGGTTGGGCGAGACCAGCACGTCCCACTGCGCGACGTCGGCGCTGAACCGCCGCATGTAGTCCTGGGCGTTCTTGAACTTCGGCCGCTCGATGTCGTAGCCGATGCGCTTGAGCGGGGTGCCGTGCCAGGTCTGCGCGTAGAACTGGCCCTCGCGCTTGTCCAGCCACTCGGGCATCGGGTCGTTGCCGACCAGGTAGCGGGCCTGCGCGAGCGTCCTGAAGTGCTCGCGACCGCCGTACAGCACGGTCCGGACGCCGTCCGGCGGCTGGAACTGGCCGTCCTTGGTGACCCAGACGCACTCCAGGTCGGGACGCCGCCGGGCCAGCTCCTCGTAGATCGCGCGGGGGCTGTCGGAGTACTGCCGGCCGCGGAAGCTCTCGAACATCGCCATGTCGCGCAGCGGCTCGTTCAGGTAGGCCGGGTAGTCGCGCTGCGCGGTGCGCTTGAGCCCGTAGACGCCGCGCTCCTCGTCATCCTGCGCGGGACGCGCCTCCAGCCGCAGCGCGTCGGCCTGGTAGGTGGCGAGCTTGAACTCGTGCAGGCCGACGACCCGCGGCGCGGGCAGGCCGGCGACCGAGGAGCGGGACACCGCGACCGCGACGTCGCCCTCGGCCATCGGCGCGAAGAAGCCCCAGTGGCCGGACGAGAGCGGCAGCACCTCGCCGAAGCGGGACACCCGGGTGGGCGCCAGCTCGGCGGTGAAGCCGTCCTCGGTCCAGGCCATCGGGAACGCGTGGGTGTCGCCGCCGCTGCGCAGCCGGACGAGCAGGCGGTCCGGGCGCTCGTCGCCGGCGATCTCGCCGCTGAGGACGAGCCGGCCGTCGTCCGTCCACTCGGCCCTGGTCACCGCGGGCCGGCGGGGCCGCTCGGCGATCCGCAGGTTGCCGAACTTGGTACGGGTGACCACGATCTCGTCGGCGCCGAGCGAGTGCCGCAGCTCGACGTCGTCGTGGATGGTCAGCCGGATCGGCTTGCCCTGCCCCGGGACCTGGAGCGAGCCGTCCCAGTCGAGGCCCTCGGTGACCCAGGTGTGCAGGGTCGCGGCGGTCTCGCTCGCGCGCGAGACCAGCGCCTCGACGGGCAGCTCGGCGCTGAACCGGCCGCCCGCGGAGAAGGTGACCGGGTGCCGGGTCTCGGCCATGCCCTGCCGCCGGGCCAGCACCAGCTCGGCGGAGGTCACCGCGGTGTCGGCGACCCGCCCGTCGAGCACGAGCGTGCCGTCCTTGACGGCGGCGGCGGTGATGTGGGCGTTGAGCTGCTTGACCTGGATGACGAAGCGGTCGCTCGCGGTGGTGACCGGCCGGATCCACACGTCGGGGGCGGCGTCCCAGGCGTTGGCCCAGCGCACGTCGCTGCGCCGCGGCCCGCGCAGCGGCGCCGCGGCCTTGAGCCCGCCCGGCGCGGTGACCTCGGCGTGCAGCTCCCAGTTGGCCGAGCGCAGCGCCCGCAGCATCCGGGACTTGGCGGACCGCATGAACCGGTAGCGGCCGACCCGCAGGTCGGCCGGGTCGATCACGACCTCGAACCCGGCCCAGTCGTAGTCGGCGGCGGCGCGGCGCGCGTCGGCGGACACGTCGGGCCGGTGCGCGCGCCGCGACGGCAGCTCGACCACCGTGCCGTTGCGGGTGTGCCGGAGCCAGACCCGGATGTCGCACGCGTCCGGGTCCGCGGACGGGTCGGTCATCGGGATCCGGGTGATGTAGGCGTGCCCCGAGATGTGCAGCATGCCGTCGTAGTCCCAGTGCGCCGAGTCGGCGCGGCCCTGCATGGTCAGCTCGCGGGTGACGTCGTACAGGTCGTCGGGGACGGACCGCTCGGGGTCGCCGAAGTAGGGATAGGCGGCGTACCAGCGGTCGCCCTTGCGGACCACGTCGGCGGTGAAGATGGCGGCCTGCTGGAAGGTGATCAGCTCCAGCAGCGCGTCGATCATCCCGTTGCCGATGAAGTGGTACTTGAGCCGCTTGAGCGCGGTCAGCTCGGCCAGCATCGCGGCGTCGGCCTCGGCGACCACGCCGCCGACCTCCGCGCGCAGCCGCTCCTGGTACTGGGAGCCGCCCTCGCCGGCCATGTCGATGTAGAGGGGCAGCTCGCCCGACAGCACCGAGGTGAGCTGGGCCCGCCACAGCTCGGGCGACCGGGTCTTGAGGAAGGCGGTGACGGCCCGGGTGGTGCGCACCCGGTCCTCGAGGTTGCCCGGCTCGGTGCGCCGCTGGGTGATCGACTGGGACTCGCCCTCGCGCTCGCGCCAGTAGTAGACGGTGTCGCTGAGCACGTCCACCGAGGAGGCCAGGAAGTGCGCCGGGATCGTCACCGGCGCGTCCTCGTACAGCCCCGGCGGGAACGCGAAGCCGTGCTTGTCGAAGAACGCCTTGCGGAACACCTTGTTCCACGCGGTGCGGTCGCCGAGCAGGTCGGGCCGCTTGGAGACGTGCGTCCGCTTGTCGGTGACCAGGAACATCTCGGTGTGCATCGGGGAGCTGCGCGGCCCCGCGGAGGTGAGCCGCCGGACGCCGCCGCAGGCCAGGTCGGAGCCGGTCTCCTCCAGCGTCCCCACCATCAGCTCGTAGGCGTAGCGGGGGAGGACGTCGTCGGAGTCCACGAACGCCAGGTAGGTGCCGGTGGCGCGGATCGCGCCGGTGTTGCGCGCCGGGCCGAGGCCCTGGTTCTCCTGCTCGACCAGGTGGAACCGGTCGTCGCGGTCGGCGAACTCCTTGGCGATGGCCGCGCTCGCGTCGGGGGAGCCGTCATCGACCATGATGATCTCGATGTCGCGCAGCGTCTGCTGCTGCAAGGAGTCGAGACAGGCTTCCAGATAACCCTCGACGTTGTAGAACGGCACAACGACGCTGAGGAGCGGTGACACGTTTCTCCCACTGACAGTGATGGACGCCGCCGATCCTCGATCGCAGGCTCGGGGGGAGGAACGGCGGTCGATTGCAGGTTATCCGACGGTCCGGGACCCGGCCGGCCGATCGGTCACGCTCTGTGCGCCCCCACGGGGGGCGCCTGTTCCGCACCGTCTCCCTCTCCGCCGCCGCCGTCGCGGGGCGGGCGGGGACGCGTCTTGGGTGGCCGCTTGGCCGTCACGTTGCGCTGAGGACGGCGCAGCCCGGTGAACGCGAAGGTCATCTTGGGTTCGAGCGCCCACCCCATCACCGTGACCACCGGCTTGGAGCACAGCAGCGTGCCCACCACGATCGCGCCCACCATGACGATGAGGACGCCCGGCACGGTGTGCATCCACGCCGAGCCCCACCAGCCGGTGAACTGGAGCAGCCGGGTGACGAACCCGTGCAGCAGGTAGGCGTACAGCGTGGTCGCGCCGAGCCCGGTGAACCAGGTGCGCCGCCTCGGCACCTGGGTCAGGAACGCCGCGACCAGCACGACCGCGCACGCGAACATCGCCAGCCGCATCCCGGTCCCGACGACGTTGCCGACGCCGAGGTCCTCGTGCGGGCTCTTCCAGTAGATCCAGTCGCGCGACATGCGGTCCTTGGCCACCCAGGCGGCGCCGAACCCGCCGAGCAGCACCAGCGCGCCGAGCGCCCGCGCCACCGGCTTCTTCAGCAGCTCGAAGTGGTCGGGCTTGAGCATCAGGCCGAGCACGTAGAACGGCAGCAGCCCGATCACCCGGTGGACGTCGAAGGTGCCACCGAGATCGCTCATGTACGACAGCAGCGAGAACACCAGCGAGACCGCGAGCGGCCAGCGGATCTGCTGCCAGACCGGGGTGGACAGCCGCCACATGAACAGCGCGCACAGGAACCAGGTGAGGAAGTAGGGGTTGAGGAGGCTGATCTCCAGCTCGTTGCGGCCGGCCAGCCAGTCGTACAGCGAGTAGGCGATCTCGAAGACCACGTACGGCACGCCGACGTTGGTGATCAGCTTGCGGGCCTTGCCGCCGGAGAACGTCCAGTTCCGAGAGAAGTAGCCGGTGACCACGATGAACAGCGGCATGTGGAACATGTAGATGAACAGGTACAGGCCCCTGGCCAGCGGCACGTTCAGCAGGTTGGCCAGCGAGTGGCCCATCACCACCAGCAGGATCGCCAGGAACTTGGCGTTGTCGAAGAACGGGTCGCGTTCCTTGCGGGGCTTCGGCGGCGTCCCGGCGACCGGCGGGCCGGGGGCCGGGGCTCCCGCGCCCGGCGGGCCGACGGGCGGCGCCCCGGGGGGCTCCGGCGCCCGCGGCGCCGGGGCGTGGGGGGCCGGTATGTGGAGGTCCGGTGTTCCTAGGGCCGGTGTGCCGAGGGCAGGCGTCCCGAAGGGGGACGTGCCGAGGGCGGGCGTTCCGGGTGCGGGCGTTCCAGCAGGCGGCGGCCCGGAGGCCGGATCCTGGTCCTGTCCGGGGTCCGGCGACCACGGTCGCCTGGGCTGGGGAGCCGCTGGGGGCCTGCTGGAGTACGTCATGGCTGCCGCGGGTCAGGTCCCCTTACAGATGTCGTCGTCGGCCCGGATCTCGCCCTGCTGGGTCGGGATCCCCGCCTTGGCACTCTTGAGGTTAATCCCGTTGGAGCCCACGATCAGGTCGACCACGCCGGGCTTGCCGCCGGTGCGCGCGGTCGGCTGGGGCGCGTTCGGGATGAGCCGGTTGAGGGTCTGGGAGTGCTCGTCGGCGCCCGCCCCGTACATCACCCGAGTGACCTTGGAGGTGGGGGCGTTGCCGCCGACCTCGACGTGGAAGCCCTGCGACTGAAGGTCCTCGGCGACCCGGGCGGCCTGGCCGCCGATCCCGCTGGCGTTGAACACCCGGACCCGGACCTGGCTCGGCGGGATCTTCGAGGCGCCCGCCTTGGGCTCGGTCGGGACGGTCTTGTCGTTGCGGACCGCGCTGAAGAAGGGCTGGGCGGCCGGGCTGAGCGCCACCCGGTTGACGTCGAGCGGGTCGGCGCCGGACGGCACCGTGACGAAGCGCAGCTTGCCCGAGGTCATCCCCTGCATGCCCTGCGCGATCTTCATCATCACCGGCGGCGTCAGCTCCTCGTCGGTGGTGAGCGACTTGGTGGTCGCGTTCATCAGCGACAGCAGCTTGCCGGGGTTGGTGAGCACGCCCGCGCTCATCGCCTTGTTGGCCAGCGCGCCCATGAACTTCTGCTGGCGCTTGATCCGGTCGGTGTCGGAGCCGTTGCCGAGTGCGTACCGGCTGCGGACGTAGGCCAGGGCCGTCTCGCCCTTGATCTCGTGCGTGCCCCTGCTCAGCTTGAGCTTGGCCTTGTGGTCGTTGACGTCCTTGGGTAGGCACACCGGCACACCGCCGACGGCGTTCGTGATGGCCTTGAACCCGTTGAAGTCGACCTGCATGAAGTGGTCGATCTTGATGTCGGTGACATGCTCGATGGTCTTGACCACGCAGGACGCGCCGCCGAGCGTGAAAGCCGAGTTGATCTGGGCGCGCGACTGCGCCGCCGTGGTCGTCCCGTGTGAGGTCTTGCAGGACGGCATCG
Organism: Actinomadura xylanilytica; assembly: GCF_030283145.1. GTDB lineage: Bacteria > Actinomycetota > Actinomycetes > Streptosporangiales > Streptosporangiaceae > Spirillospora > Spirillospora xylanilytica. The sequence continues at coordinate 941,318 of NZ_JASNWE010000004.1, read as the reverse complement.
AGACCATCAGGTCGCGCGGGAAGCTGATGCCCATCGCCTGGCCCCCGCCCGGCGACAGGTGCAACAGGATCATGGTGTCCGAGCGCGGCAGTTCGTTCTTCATGGACTTGCCGTACTTGGCGTTGTCGCCCGCGCGGGTGTCGGACCCGAGGAGCAGGATGTTCATCGCGCTGTTCAGCTTCTTGGGCCGGTTGGGGCCGACCAGGCCGTTGGTGTCCTCGTGGTTGATGTTGCCGAGGGCGCTCCGGTACACGCCGTACATCGTGAGCGAGCCGGCGACCATGACGGCGGACACCCCGACGCAGACCCAGCCGAGGATGCGCCAGCCGCGCCGACGCGGCGCCGGCTGCGGATCGGCGTCGTCGACGTACTCCATGTACATCGGGTTGCTGTTCATCGGCTCCGTGTCCGGGGGCTGGCCCACTTCCAGGGGGCGGGGCGTCAAGGCGAGAGCAAAGAGAGATTAGGTCAGGCGAGGCGGCGTACGGACCCGGATGCGTCATTCCATCCGGGGAGTCCCGCGACCGCGGTCACATGCTCCAGGGTCACTCGTCGATCTAGGGACGCTTTGTCAAAGTTTCGTTGGATTATGACCGAAGCACCCGAGGTTAGTGGTGCGAGCAGGCCCGCCAGAACCCCGTCGAGTGTGGCGTACGACATGTCAACCAGCACTCGGTCGTGCGCGTCAAGCTCCCATTTCTCCGCTCTCCGGCGGGCTGCGGCCACCAGCTCCGCCGCACTCGATGTGACCTTTGTCACAGTAAGGGCGGGCGCGTCAGGCGTGACGGACGGGTCCGCGGCGAACCGGTCGCCGTACGCGCGCACTTCGACCGCGTAGTCGACGACGCCGGCGGGGACCTCGCTCAGCGGCCCGCCGAGCGCGTGCAGCGACAGCCCGACGACCTCCTCAGCGTCCCGGTCGCCGGCCACCTCTCCCAGCACCTCCTCCGAGGCCGCCAGGATGTACGGCGCGGAGGCCCCCAGGGGGCCGGCCGGAACGGTCCGGGATCCGGGCCGCACCGCGTCCGGATCGACCGGCTCGGCCACGAGACCGGCCGCCCAGCACGCCATCAGCCACACCGCGCTCTGCCAGTGCGGCGGCAGCACCAGCACCGCCCGGCCGCCCGGCTCCGCGGCCAGACCGTCCACCAGCAGGTTGGCGGTCTTGGCCACCCAGTTGTCGAAGGTCTTGGCCGACAGCTCGACCCGTTCGCCGGACGCGTCGTCGTAGAAGGTCACCAGCGGGCGGGACGGGTCGGCCGCCAGCCGGTCGCGCAGCAGGCCGGCGGGGTCCGCCGCGGGACGGCCGCCGGTTCCGGCGGGTCCATCGGGCTTGGTCATGAGGTGAGCGTAGAGCCCGCCCGGCCGGCCGGAGGCCACCGCCTCGTCATCCCCGCTACGCTCCGCATCGATGAATGAGCGGAGTGAGGGACGACCCGGGGGCGAGGCGGTGAGCGCGGGCCGGCTGCTCGCCCGGATCACGGTCGCCCCGGCGCTGCTGATCGTGGCGTGGCTGGTGGTCTCGCTGCCGCTGCTGCTGGCCGGGGTCTTCCGCCCCGCCCCCACGATCGCGCTGTTCGTGCCGGTGGCGGCCCTGGCCCTGTGGCAGGGCCTGCGCACCCGTCCGCGCGCCGGCGGCACCCCGCGCGGCGCCGGGACCGGCGATCGGCCCGGCGACGGGGACCGCGGGAAGAGCGGCGGCGGGCTCGGCGCCGTGTCGTGGTGGTCCACCGGCGGGACGCTGGCGGTCGCCGGCGGGTTCCTGGTGGTCCAGGTGGTCATGTGCTCCGAGCAGATCATCGTGCGCCGCGACCCCGCCTCGTACGCGCAGTTCGCGATCTGGCTGGCCGATCACGGCTCGCTGCCGATCCCGCAGATGCGCGAGGCGTTCGGCGGCGGCGACGGCGTCCTGGAGTACGCCAGCCCGGCCTTCTACCAGGACGGCGGCGCGATCGTCCCGCAGTTCATGGCGGGGCTGCCGATGGTGCTCGCGCTCGGCGGCTGGATCGGCGGCACCCACGGCGTGCTGTGGATGGCCCCGCTGCTGGGCGCGTGCGCCGTGCTGGCGTTCGGGGGCCTGGTCGCGCGGCTGGTCGGGCCGCGCTGGGCTCCCGGCGGGGCGCTGCTGCTGGCGCTGACGCTGCCGATGCTGTGGGCGTCGCGCTCGACGTTCAGCGAGCTGCCCGCGCTGGTGCTGCTGCTCGGCGGCCTGGCCCTGCTGCACGACGTCGGGGAGCCCGGCGGCGCGTCCGGACGGGTCCCTTCGGCGCGGGCCAAGGCGTTCCTGGCGGGCCTGGCGCTCGGGCTCATCGTGCTGGTCCGCGTCGACGGGCTGCGCGACATCCTGCCGGTCCTGGTGTTCGCCGGGCTGCTCGTCGCACGCGGGCGCCGGACCGGGTACCCGCTGGCCGCCGGGCTCGTGATCGGCGCGGGCGCGGGCCTCACCGAGGGGTTCACGCTGTCCCGGCCGTACCTGAGGTACCTGCACGCCTCGTTCGATCCGCTGCTGCTCATCACGGCGGCGCTGGCCGCCGCCACCGTGCTCATGGTCGTGCTGCTGAAGTGGGACGCGACCGGGTCCCGGCTGCGGCGGGCGGGTGCCGCGATCTCCAGGGGACGGCTCCCGGGCGCCGCCGCCGTCCTCACCGTGCTGGTGATGGCGGGCTTCGCGGTCCGGCCGCTGGTGCAGACCGTGCGGCGGGTCCCCGACAACCCCGACGACCTGCTCAACGCGCACTTCATCGAGCTGGTGCAGCGGATCGGCCACCTGCCGGTCGACGGCACCCGGCAGTACACGGAGCTGTCCCTCTACTGGGTGATCTGGTACATCGGCCTGCCCGCGCTGCTGCTGGCCACGTTCGGCGCGGCGCTGCTCGTGCGGCGGCTGCTGCGCGGCCGGTCGCCCGAGTGGCTGCTCCCGTACGCCGTGGTCGTCTGGACGACGGCGCAGGTGCTGCTGCGGCCGGGCATCACCCCCGACCACCCGTGGGCGTCGCGGCGGCTGATCGGGCTCGTCATCCCCGGGCTGCTGCTGTTCACCGTGTGGGGGACGGCCTGGGTGCTCCGCCGCGTCCGCCGCCTCGGGTACGGGCCGCGCCCCACCCGCTGGGCCGTGGGCGTCGCGGTGGTGCTGCTCGTGGCGCCCGTCCTGCTGACGTCCGGCGGGTTCCTGGTCTCCAAGGTCGACCAGGGCGAGGTCGCGGCGGTCGACGGCATGTGCGCGCGGCTGGGCGACCGGGGGTCGGTCGTGGTGGTCGAGCGCGCCACCGCCGACCGGTTCCTCCAGGTGATCCGCGGCATGTGCGGGCTGCCCGCGGCCCGGACGGCGGCGACCGCCCAGCCGGCCGACGTGCTGCGGGTGATCGGGAAGATCCAGGAGGCCGGCCGGGAGCCGGTGATCATGGGCGCGGAGCCGGGGCAGGTGGCCCCGTACGGCCCGGCCGCCCAGGTGATACGGCTGAAGACCCGGCAGGACGGCCGCACGCTGACCGTGCCCCCCGGCGGGAGCTGGGGGCTGAGCGTCAACGTCTGGATCTCCCGGCCCACCGCCCCCTGACCCGCGTCCTGACCTGGCCCCTGACCCGCGCCCGGCCCGGCGCGCGGCGCCGCGAAAGGCGCACCCGGAGGGCCGGACGGGACGCCCCGGGTCTTCAAGGCGGGTATTCTCGCGCTGCGTGAGTACCGAGGCCACTACCGAACGCGTGCACGTGACGATCGTCCTGCCCTGCTACAACGAGCAGGACCACGTCATCGACGAGGTCGAGCGCATCTGCAAGGCGATGGACAACAGCGGCAAGACCTACGAGCTGCTCGCCGTCGACGACTCCTCGAGCGACGCCACGCTGGCCCGGTTGCGCGAGGCCGAACCGCGCTTCCCGCAGATGCGGATCATGGCCTTCCAGCACAACAGCGGCTCGGGCACCGTCCGGCGGATCGGCTCCCAGCAGGCCCGCGGCGATATTGTGGTGTGGACCGACGCCGACATGTCCTATCCGAACGAGCGGATCCCCGAGCTGGTCGAGATCCTCGACGCCGATCCGTCGATCGACCAGGTGGTCGGCGCCCGCACGTCCGAGGAGGGCACGCACAAGGCGCTGCGCGTCCCGGCCAAGTGGTTCATCCGCAAGGTGGCCGAGCGGCTCACCAACTCCAAGATCCCCGACCTGAACTCCGGGCTGCGCGCGTTCCGCCGCGAGGTGTCGCTGCCCTACCTGCGGCTGCTGCCGCCCGGGTTCTCCTGCGTCACCACGATCACGATCGCGTTCCTGTCGAACCAGCACCCGGTGCGGTACGAGCCGATCGAGTACGCCAAGCGGGCCGGCACGTCCAAGTTCCACTTCACCAAGGACGCCTACCGGTACATCCTCCAGGTGCTGCGGATGGTGATGTACTTCAACCCGCTCAAGGTGCTGATGCCGCTGGCGCTGTGGCTGCTCGGAATCGCCCTGGTCAAGGGCGTGTTCGACATGGTCGTGCGCTTCGGGTACTTCGCCAACAACACCGTGATGCTCTTCATCACCGGGCTGATCATCGCCTCGCTGGCGCTGCTCGCCGACCTGATCGTCCGCTCGCGGGGTGACACATGAGGATCGCCGTCGTCGGTCCCGCGTTCCCCTACAAGGGGGGCGGCGCGCACCACACCACCGAGCTGGCGCACCGGCTGGGCGCCGCCGGGCACACCGTCGTCATCGAGTCGTGGCGCGCGCAGTACCCCGGGTTCCTCTACCCCGGGCAGCAGACGATCTCCGATCCGGAGGGCGAGCCGTTCGCGGGCACCCGGCACCGGCTCGACTGGCGCCGCCCGGACGGCTGGTGGCGCACCGGCCGCGGGCTGGGCTCCTACGACCTGGTCGTGCTGGCCGTCCTCAGCCCCGTGCAGGTCCCGTCCTACCTCGGCATCCTCGCCGGGCTCGGCCGCCGCGCCCCGGTGGTCGCGCTCTGCCACAACGTGCTGCCGCACGAGCGCAAGCCCTACGACAGGCCGCTGATGAAGGCCCTGCTCGGACGGGTGAACGGCATCCTCGTGCACTCCGACGAGCAGGCGGGCCTGGCCCGCGGGCTGACGGCGCGTCCGGTGCGCGTCGCCGAGATGCCCGCCCACCTGCCGAGTCCCGCCCCGTCCGCCGGGTCCGACGGCCTCGCCGCGCCCGCGTCCGCCCCCGCGCCTGGTCCCGCGCGGGACGGCGGGACGGCGCGGCGGCTGCTGTTCTTCGGGATGGTCCGCCCGTACAAGGGCCTCGACGTGCTGCTGCGCGCTCTCGCGGCGGGCCCCGAGGACGTCTCGCTGACCGTCGCGGGCGAGTTCTGGGGCGGGCTCGACGAGACCCGCGCGCTGATCGGCGAGCTCGGCCTCGCCGGACGGGTGGAGCTGCGGCCCGGCTACGTGCCCGCCGCCGAGGTGCCGGAGCTGTTCGCCGCCGCCGACGCGCTCGTCCTGCCCTACCGCGCCGCCACCGCCTCGCAGAACGTCTGGATGGCCTACGAGCACGGCGTCCCCGTCATCGCGACCAGCGTCGGCGGGTTCGCCGGCCAGGTCCGCGACGGCGTCGACGGCCTGATCTGCGAGCCGGACGACGTCGCCTCGCTCACCGGGGCCCTGACGCGCTTCTACGCCCCGGGCGAGCCCGAACGGCTGAGGGCCGCGGTCGACCGCGTCGACCACGGCCCGGTCTGGACGACCTACCTGGAGACCCTGCTCGCGGGCACGGATTCCGGCCCCGCCGTCACAGCCGGGGTGCGACGATCTTGAGCAGCACGCGCCGGACCTGTTCACCGTCGGACATCCGCAGTGGCGCCCTGCACTGCCGGCAGCGGATCTTGCCGCCTCGGCCGGATGAGCGGCCGGGCCAGTAGTAGTCCGCCGGATCCGGGAGACGACGTTCCCGCAGGTCGGCCGTCCCGATGTTCACGCCACGAGCTGTCTCGATGAGGGATCGCCAAACGGAACCCCCGGCCATGGCGGATCAGTCCTGTTCGGGGTCCCGGTCGAGGCGGTGTTGGAGTTGGGTGTTGATGCGGTCGGCTTCGGCGAGCTGGTCTTGGAGGATGATGATGCGGCAGGCCGCTTCCATGGCGGTGCCCTGGTCGATCATGTCGCGGGCTCGTTGGGCCAGGCGCAGCTGGTAGCGGGAGTAGCGGCGGTGCCCGCCGGCCGAGCGTTGCGGGACGAACAGCTTGGCGGCGTCCAGGCCGCGCAGGAACCCTGGGGTGACCCCGAGGATCTCGGCGGCGCGCCCCATGCTGTAGGCCGGGTAGTCCTCGTCGTCGAGCTTGTCGTTCAGCGTGTCCTCGGGCTGGTCGTGCCCCGAGACCGGCTGCGCGAGGCGCGGGTCAGGGTGCTGGGGGTCAGGGTGCTGCGGATCGGTGCCGGTCCTGGCCGGCCGGGGTGCTGTCACGGAACCTTCCGTACTGCCGTGTGCGTACATGCCGGGCACGTTCTGGCAGGGGGAAACGGTGATGAGGCCCCGGCGCCAAGAAGGGCGCCGGGGCCACGAGGTACAACACCATCTATCCGGCGCTGGAGCCGGTTGTCTTCCGCGCCGACCGCCTGGGGCGGGGGCGCGGGGATCGCGAATGCGTGACCGTAGACCACCGTCCAATCTGTGGAGCTGCGGTACCCGCGCGGCGTGACTGGAGCCTGCGACGGGCGATCCCGATGGCGCCGAGAACCCCCTTCCTTGTCTTCCCTACCTGCGTTCTTTCCTTCACCTGCACTTGCTTTGGTGCTGTCGGCGGCCCGTTGACCGCCGGGCGCCCGACCGGCTGCCAGAGTCCCTTGCCTTGCGTTGACCCCGGCACGCCCGGCCTGCGCCATCCACTTCACCGGGCAGTTCGTCCTCTGCCGCGTCTGATGGACTTGTTCTTCGTCGATGACAGGAACACTACCCCACACTCCCGCGAATATCTACTTCGACCAACGCAGTTTTTCGGAGATCGCCTCAGGTGGTTCTCTGCTGCCTGCGCCCGGACCGCGCCAGGGACGCGGCGGCCCGAAACCGTGCGGCGGTACAGCGCACGGTTTCAGCGGCTGAGATGGGTGATGGCGACGTCGATGGTCGCGGTGATGTGGATGCGCCGGTCCAGGCCGGTGCGCTCAAGGATCCGGCGGCACATGCGTTGCCGATCGAGGTGACGGACAAGCGCGCCACGGTCCTCTCGGTGAACCGCCGCTCGAACATCGACTCCGCCGAACCCGGCACTCGCTCGATCCGGGTCGTCCTCGGCGGCTCGATCCGCTCCTCATGGCAGCGGGTCGACGGCGCGCTCCGCAACCGATCCCGCGACATCTCCGCCGGGCAGATCTTGTCCGCCGGGGCCGCCGCCGCCCGTCCGGCCGAGCAGGAACGCGATGCCCGCGCCCACGAGGTCGGCCACGGTCAGCGCCACCCGGGACGCGATCGCGACCACGGCGGGGGCGCCCGCCGGGAGCACCGGGGACAGCACCAGCACCAGCGCCGCCTCGCGCGCGCCGATCCCGCCCGGGGCGATGAAGGCCAGGAAGCCCGCCACGAACGCCAGTGCGTACGCGCCGGTGGCCAGGAAGGGGAGCCCGGCCCCGCTGCCGCCCGCCGCCCCGCACAGCAGCCAGAGGTGCACGCCGAACAGCGCCCAGCCGAGCACCGTCCAGCCGACCGCCACCAGCGTCGCGCCCAGGCTCACCCGGTGCTCCAGCGGGGGCCGCCGGACGAGCCTCAGCGCGGTGTCGAGGCACCACGTCACGATCTTCGGGTGCAGCATCGCGAGCAGCACCGGCGCCAGCGGGAACAGCCACCAGTAGCGGTCCCGGGCCGCCGCCGAGGTCAGCGGCAGCGTCACCGCCGCGACGGCCAGGCCGCACGCGGTCGAGGTCGCCACCGCGAGCAGCGTGGCGCTGATGCTGCGCGCCCGCGACACCTTGTACTCGCTGGACAGCTCGACCTGGGTCACCAGCGCCCACACCTTGCCGGGCACGTACTTGCCGAGCTGCGAGATGTACTGGATCCGGAACGCGGCCTTCAGTGGCAGCGGCGAGCCGAGCCCGGCCAGGAAGGTCCGCCAGCCCAGCATCCAGGCGAACAGCCCGGCGCACCCGGCGGCGAACGCGCCCACCAGCGTGAACCACGACATCTGCTGGAACGCCTGGACGGCGTCGTCCCACGAGGACACCAGGCTGTAGGCGCAGAAGGCCAGTGCGAGCAGGATCAGCAGTATGCGCACGGCCCGCAGCGCGACGGCCTTGGATTTCACCCGCCCAGACTAGGTGAACGCCGGGCCCCCTCGCGCTTTGCGAGCCCGCACCCACCCGGCGCCTCTAGAGTTGGCGGCGATGAAACTCTCGGATGTGGTCGCCTTCATGGGGCACCAGGTGCACGTGTGCCGGTACCGCGAGGCGGGGACGCTGCTCGACTGGATGGGCCGGAACCTGCGCGGCAAGCGGGTCCTCGACGTCGCGGGCGGCGACGGCTACTGGGCCGGGCGGGCCCACCGCCGCGGCGCCGACGCGGTCTCGATCGACCTGGCCCGCAAGAAGATGGTCTACGGCCGGACGCTCGCGCACGCGCCCGCGCTGGTCGAGTGCGACGCGCTGCGGCTGCCGTTCGGCGACGGCTCGTTCGACGCGATCCTGTCGGTCTGCGCGATCGAGCACTTCGACGACGGCGGCACCTCGCTCGACGAGATGGCGCGGGTGCTCAAGCCGGGCGGCGAGATCTTCATGTCCGCCGACGTGCTGAGCCGCGCCGACGCCTGGCCGGGCCTGCGCGACGCGCACAAGGCCAAGTACCACGTGCAGCACACCTACACGCACGAGACGCTGCGCACGCTGATGGACGAGCGCGGCCTCGACCTGGTCCGGCACTCGTACCAGTTCAGGACCGCCACGACCGAGCGGCTCTACCTGTCGCTCTCGGCGTACGGGGGCAAGGTCGGCTTCAACGCGGCGGCCCCGCTGACGCCCCTGGTCGCCCTGGCCGACCGCAGCGCCCCCAACGAGCGCGGCAGCATCGTCCTGATCCACGCGCGCAAGCGCGCCTGACGCGCGCGGGATCCGCCCGCGCCGCCGGTCTCCCGATCGGCCGTGAAACGCGCGGGCGGGCGACCTGAAATCCCCCGGTGGGCAGGCTGAAACGCGCGGGCGGGCGGACCTGATGCTCGCGCGGGGCCCGAGCGGCGTAGTCTCGGAGAATAAAGAGTGATCTACGCCACTTCGGCTTCGGCTGAGCCGGGATTAAGGGGGATCCGTGGCGCCTCGAATTCTGCTCGACGCCACCGCCGTGCCCGCCGACCGGGGCGGGCTGGGACGGTACGTCGACGGCCTGCTGTCGGCCCTGCACGGGCTCGGCGCCGATCTGGCGGTGGTCTGCCAGCGCGCCGACGAGGAGCGGTACGGGACGCTCGCGCCGGGGGCGCGGATCGTCGCCGGCCCGGCGGCGCTCGCGCACCGCGCCGCCCGGCTGTCCTGGGAGCAGTCCGGGCTCCCGTACGTCGCCGAGCAGGTCGGCGCCGACGTGATCCATCTGCCGACGTACACGATCCCGGTCGCGCCGGGGTTGCCGACGGTGGTGACGATCCACGACGTGACGCTGTTCACCGAGCCCGAGCTGTACGACCCGGTCCGCACCACCTACGTCAAGTCGGCGACGCGCACCGCCGCGCGCCGCGCCACCCGCCTGATCGCGCCGTCCCGGGCCACCCGTGACGAGCTGGTCCGGCTGCTCGGCGCCGATCCCGAGCACATCGACGTCGCCTACCACGGCGTCGACCACCAGGCGTTCCACCGTCCGGACGAGCCCGAGATCAAGCGGGTCTCCGACCGGCTCGGCCTGCACGGCCGCCCGTACCTGGCCTACCTGGGGGCGCTGGAGCCGCGCAAGAACGTGCCCGCGCTGATCCGCGGCTGGGTGCGGGCGTGCGCCGAGCGAGCCGATCCGCCCGCGCTGGTGCTGGCCGGCGCCGGCGGCTGGGACGACGACGTCGACGCGGCGCTGGCGTCCGTGCCGGTGCAGCTCAGGGTGGTGCGGCCCGGCTACCTGTCGTGGGAGTCGCTGCCCGGCCTGTTCGGCGGGGCGCTGGTGGTGGCGCTGCCGAGCCGCGGGGAGGGCTTCGGGCTGCCGGTGCTGGAGGCGATGGCCTGCGGGGCACCCGTCCTGACGACCCGGCGGGGCCCGCTGCCCGAGGTCGGCGGCGACGCCGTCGCCTACACCGAGCCCGAGCCCGAGCACATCGCGGCGGCCCTGTCCGCGCTGATCGACGATCCGGCGGCGCGGCGGCGGCTCGGCGACGCGGCCTGCGTCCGTTCGCAGCAGTTCAGTTGGACGGTCTCGGCCGAGGCGCACCTGGCGTCCTACGAGAGGGCCGTGGGGCAGTACGCCACGGCCCACCAGAACGGGCCCGCGCCGCACGCTCACTAGTGCTTTTCCAAGCCCGGCCCGGCGTTCTCGCCTGGCGGCTCGGACGCCGACCGTGCTTGGGCGAGCGCGACATCGCTTCGCGATCTGGCCGGTTCGGCTCGCCTTCGGCTTCGCCGCACCGGCCAGGTAACGCGCTCGCGCGACGGCCGAGGCACTGTGAGACAGGGCCCGGCACGCCGAGGGCGCCGTGCTCCGCACCCGCTAGGCTCGCTCGCACTGCTAGAGCCGGGCGCGTCCGGCTGGACTGAGGAAGGGGCCCGAGTGGAAGCCATCCTGCTGGTCGGGGGCCAGGGCACCCGGCTGCGCCCGCTGACCATCTCGACTCCCAAACCGCTGCTTCCGGCGGCGGGTGTCCCACTGCTGGAACATCAGGTCACGCGGGCGCGCGACGCGGGTGTGACGCGGATCGTGTTCGCGACCTCCTATCGCGCCGAGATGTTCTCCGAGGCGTTCGGCGACGGCGCCCGGCTCGGCATGGAGATCGTCTATGTGACCGAGGACGAGCCGCTCGGCACCGCCGGTGCGATCCGCAACGCGTCGGCGGCCCTGACCTGCGACGGCGACAGCCCGGTTCTCATCCTGAACGGCGACATCCTGTCCGGGCACGACATCTCCGCACAGATCGCGGCGCACGAGAAGGACAAGGCCGCGGTCACCCTGCATCTGACGCTCGTCGACGACGCCCGGCGCTACGGCTCGGTGCCGACGGCCCCGAACGGCAGAGTGGTCGACTTCGTGGAGAAGTCCCCGAACCCGCCGACGAACCAGGTCAACGCCGGGTGCTATGTCTTCCGCCGTTCGGTGATCGAGCACATCCCCGCCGGCCGGGCGGTGTCGGCCGAGTACGAGACCTTTCCGGAACTCCTGGCCGGGGGCGAGGTGATCTGCGGGTACGTCGAGGCGGCCTACTGGCTCGACGTGGGAACGCCCGCGACCTTCGTCCGGGGCGTCTGCGACCTCGTGCTGGGGGCCATGCCGTCCCCGGTGGTGTCGCCGCACGAGCACGGCGCGCTGCTGCTGGACGGGGCGTCCGTCGCGCCGACGGCCCGGGTGGGCGGCGGTACGGCGGTCGGGCGGGGCGCCGCCATCGGAGCCGGGGCCCGGGTCGAATCGAGCGTGCTCTTCGATCGCTCCGTGGTCGAACCCGGCGCCCGGGTGGTCCGCTCGGTCGTCGGCGAAGGCGCGCGGGTCTGCTCGGGCGCGGTGCTGGAGGATTGCGTCGTCGGCGACGGTGCGACCGTCGGCCCGGGGAACGAGTTGCTCAACGGCCTGCGTGTCTGGCCCAACGCCGAACTCTCCGCGACGGCGGTCCGCTTTTCACCCGAGTAGCCGTCGCGGTCCGGGGAGGCGCTGTTCGCGGGACGGTCGACCGGCGTATGTCGCGTATGTCGAGGCGCTGGGCGATGGCAGACTGGTGCTCGACCATGATGAAGATCACGAGATGAGTTCGCAGGCCAGGTGGCGGGAGCCGGACACCTCAAGGGGTGGTGCGGGGGAGCCGGCCACGGGGCGGGTCGCCCGCGCCGAGATCGAGGCCGAGCGCGTACGTGAGTGGCGGGCGCCTTGGCCGGTCGATCCAGTGCGGGTGCTGGGAGTGCACAGGCGCGGGCGTGACGATCCCGCGTTCCGGACCACCGCGGACGGCGCGGTCTGGCGTGCGTCCCACACCCCTGACGGGCCGGGCACGCTCAGGGTGCGGCCGAGCGGGGACACGATCATCGCGTCCGCGTGGGGACCGGGCGCCGGGTGGCTGCTCGACGGGGTTCCGGACCTGCTGGGTGCCGCCGACCTCCCCGAGGGGCTGGAGGCCCGGCACGACGTCGTACGGGACGCGGCCCGGCGCGCGCCGGGGCTGCGGATCGGGCGCACCGGGCGGGTCTTCGAGGCGCTCGTCCCGGCGGTGCTGGAGCAGAAGGTCCTGGCCACCGAGGCGCATCGGGCCTGGGCGTACCTGCTGCGGCGGTTCGGCGAGCCCGCCCCGGGCGCCCCCGGCATGCGGGTGCCCCCGCCGCCCTCGGTGTGGATCCGGATCCCGTCGTGGGAGTGGCACCGGTCGGGCGCGGAGGCGGTCCGGGCCCGCACGATCATCGGGGCGGCGCGGGTCGCCGGGCGGCTGGAGGCCGATCCGGCCGAGGCGCGGCTCCGGACGCTGCCGGGGATCGGGGTGTGGACGGCGGCCGAGATCCGGCAGCGGGCCGCCGGCGATCCCGACGCGGTCTCCGTCGGCGACTACAACCTGCCCGGCCTGGTGGGCTGGGCGCTGGTCGGCCGGAAGGTCGACGACGCCGGGATGCTGGAGCTCCTGGAGCCGTACGCCGGGCACCGGTACCGGGTCACCCGGCTGCTGGAATCGACCGGCAGGCGTCCGCCGCGGCGCGGGCCGCGTCTGCCGGTCCGCGACTATCGCTCGTTCTGACGGGACGGCCTCCCCGGCGGCGTTCCCGGCGGCGTTCCCGCGCGGGAATAGAAGCGCGGCCCGCCGGGCTGCCCTGGATGCGCGTCGACCCGGGGGTGGCCGCCGCCTCGCGAATATGACGATTGGCATAGAGTGCCTGCATGGACGCTGGTGTGACGGAGTCCGCGCTCCGCAGGGCCTTGGCCCGGGCACGCGACGGCAAGACACTCGACCGATCTGAGGCAACCACGCTGCTGCACGCCCGCGGGGCGCAGCTCGACGATCTGCTCACCTACGCGGCCCGCACCCGGGACGCCGGCCTGGAGGCCGCGGGGCGGCCCGGGGTCATCACCTACAGCCGCAAGGTCTTCATCCCGCTGACCCGGTTGTGCCGTGACCGCTGCGGCTACTGCACGTTCGCCACCGTGCCGCACCGGGTCGACTCCCCGTATCTCAGCCCGGACGAGGTGCTGGAGATCGCCCGGCAGGGCGCCGCGATGGGCTGCAAGGAGGCCCTGTTCACGCTGGGCGACCGGCCCGAGGACCGCTGGAAGCCGGCCCGCGAGTGGCTGGACGCCCACGGCTACGACGACACCCTCTCCTACGTGCGCGCGATGGCGATCCGCGTGCTGGAGGAGACCGGGCTGCTCCCGCATCTCAACCCCGGCGTGCTGAACTGGCGCGACTTCCAGCGGCTCAAGCCCGTCGCGCCGTCGATGGGGATGATGCTGGAGACGACCGCGACCCGGCTGTTCAGCGAGAAGGGCGGCCCGCACTTCGGGTCGCCCGACAAGGACCCGGCCGTGCGGCTGCGGGTGCTGGAGGACGCGGGCCGCACCAACGTCCCGTTCACCACCGGGATCCTCATCGGCATCGGCGAGACGATCGCGGAGCGGGCCGACGCGATCTTCGCGATCCGCGGCACGATGCGGGAGTACGGGGCGATCCAGGAGGTCATCGTCCAGAACTTCCGCGCCAAGCCCGACACCAAGATGCGCGACACCCCCGACGCCGAGCTGGCGGAGCTGGCCGCGACGATCGCGGTGACCCGGCTCGTCCTCGGCCCGAAGGCCCGCGTCCAGGCGCCGCCCAACCTGGTCGAGGACCAGTACGCGCTGATGCTCCGCGCCGGCATCGACGACTGGGGCGGCGTCTCCCCGCTCACCCCCGACCACGTCAACCCCGAGCGCCCGTGGCCGCAGATCGACGAGCTGGCCGCGCGCACCGCCGAGCTCGGGTTCGCGCTGCGCGAGCGGCTGACGGTCTACCCCGAGTACGTCAAGCGCGGCGAGCCGTGGCTCGACCCGCGGGTGCTGGGGCACGTCGCGGCGCTCGCCGACCCGGCGACCGGCCTCGCCCGCGAGGACGCGGTGCCGGAGGGACGGCCCTGGCAGGAGCCCGACGGCGGCTTCGAGGCGTTCGGCGGGACGGGCCGCACCGACCTGCACACCGAGATCGACACCTCCGGCCGCACCGGCGACCGGCGCGCGGACTTCGACGAGGTCTACGGCGACTGGGACGCGCTCAAGGACCGGATGAGCGCGCCGCAGCGGTTCGACGCCGACATCAAGGAGGCCCTCGCGCACGCCGAGCGCGACCCCGCCGGGCTGTCGGACGACGAGGCGCTCGCCCTGCTGCACGCCGACGGCCCCGAACTGGACGCGCTCGCCGGGCTCGCCGACGACCTGCGCCGCGACACCAACGGCGACGAGGTCACCTACGTCGTCACCCGCAACATCAACTTCACCAACGTCTGCTACACCGGCTGCCGGTTCTGCGCGTTCGCCCAGCGCCGCACCGACGCCGACGCGTACACGCTGTCGCTGTCGCAGGTCGGCGACCGGGTGGACGAGGCGTGGCAGGCGGGCGCGACCGAGATCTGCATGCAGGGCGGCATCCACCCGGACCTGCCCGGCACCGCCTACTTCGACCTCGCCCGCGAGGTGAAGCGCCGCGCGCCGGACATCCACCTGCACTCCTACAGCCCGATGGAGGTCGTCAACGGCGCCAGCCGCACCGACCTGTCGATCCGCGAGTGGCTCCAGGAGGCCAAGGCCGCCGGCGTCGACTCGCTGCCCGGCACCGCCGCCGAGATCCTCGACGACGAGGTGCGGTGGGTGCTCACCAAGGGCAAGCTGCCGACCGACCAGTGGATCGAGGTCGTCACCACCGCGCACGAGATCGGCATCCCGACCACCTCGACGATGATGTACGGGCACGTCGACACGCCCTCGCACTGGGTCGGGCATCTGAAGCTGCTGCGGTCGATCCAGGAGCGGACCGGCGGGTTCAGCGAGTTCGTGCTGCTGCCGTTCGTGCACCACAGCTCGCCGATCTACCTGGCCGGGCTCGCCCGCCCGGGGCCGACGGTGCGGGAGAACATCGCGGTGCACGCGCTGTCGCGCATCCTGCTGCACGGCGCGATCCCCAACATCCAGACCTCCTGGGTGAAGCTCGGCGACGAGCTGTGCACCCGGGTCCTCCAAGGCGGCGTCAACGACCTCGGCGGGACGCTGATGGAGGAGACCATCAGCCGGATGGCGGGCTCGGAGAACGGCTCGTTCAAGCCGATCAGCGAGCTGGAGGCGATCGCCGCGCGGGCCGGGCGCCCGGCCCGGCAGCGCACCACCATGTACGGCGAGGTGCCCGCCGAGCGGATCGAGGCCGCCCGGCGCACCGACGGGGTCGGGCACTTCGGCGCCGCGGGCGGACGTCCGGACGGCGGACGTCTCGACCTGCCGCTCGTCGGGACCTGACCGCGACGGAACCGTGACCGGCCGGTGCGCTCGCGCACCGGCCGGTCCTCCGCTCAGGAACCCGCGGCCCTCAGCGCACCTCGATGAACGCGTCCGGGGTGCGCGGCGGGCGCTCGCGCGGCGGCGCGGCCGGGTGGCCGACGCCGACGGTGCCCATCGGGTCCCATCCGGCCGGCAGGTCGAGCGCCTCGCGCACCACGTCGCGGCAGAACATCGTGCTCGACACCCAGCAGGACCCCAGGCCCTCGACGGCGAGGGCGACCAGCAGGTTCTCGACGCCGGCGCCCGCCGCCACCACGAACATCTCGCGCTCGGCGCGGGCCCGGCGGTCGTCGGGGTAGTCGTGCGAGCCGTCCATCACCAGGCACGGCACGACCAGGTACGGGGCGCGGCGCAGCACGTCGCCGCGCTTGAGCCGCTTGGCGATCGACTCTTCGGAGAAGCCGTCGCGGCGCAGGTCGGCCTCCCAGGCGTCGCGCATCGCGTCGAGCAGCCGCGTGCGGGCCTCCTCGGACTCGACCAGGACGAAGCGCCACGGCGTGGTGTGGTGCGGCGCCGGCGCGGTGATGGCCGCCGCGACCGCGCGCCGCACCGCCTCGGGCGCCACGGGGTCGGCGGTGAACTCCCGGATGGTGCGCCGCGCGTGCAGCACCTCGGCCGACCCCCACCGGAACATGTCCTCGTCGGGCGGGCGGATCAGCTCGCGGGCGCCCGGACCGTCCGCGGCGACGACCAGCTCGCCGAGGCCGCGCACGACCGCGATCGGCACCCCGTCGAGCTTGCCCTTGACCAGCTCGGCCGCCGACGCGATCTCGTCGGCGACCGCGGTGACGGTCGCCTCCAGCCGGTTCCCGTAGGCGTCGTCCCGGCCGCGCAGGTCGCTCAGCGGCGCCAGCCCGGCCACCCCGATCGCCGCGTCGGTCAGCCCGTTGCGCCACGGCCGGCCGAGCGTGTCGGACACGATCACGGCCACGTCGACGCCGAGCCGGGCGCGCAGCCCGGCGCGGACGCGGCGGGCGGACGCGTCGGAGTCCTCGGGGAGCAGCAGCACGGTGCCCGGCGCGGTGTTGGACGCGTCGACGCCCGCCGCCGCCAGCACCAGGCCCTGCCGGGTCTCCACGATCCGGGTCTCGCCGCGCGCGTGGGTACGGCGCGCGACGACCCGCACGGTCTCGGCCTCGATCGCCTTCTCCCGGTCGTCCGCGACCAGGACCCGGCCCTCCGCCTTGCTGACGATCTTGGACGTGACGACGAGCACGTCGCCGTCCTCGATCAGATCGGCCGGGACGAGGGCGGCGAGATCGTCGCCCTCGGCCACCTCGGGCAGCCCCGGGATGCCGAAGACCTGCATGTTCATGCCGTGTCCCCCGTGCCGTCCGGTCCGCTCGTGTCCGCTGCGCCGCCTGTGCCCGCGGTGCCGCCCGGCCGGTCGCGCGCGGCCAGCTCGCGGGCCAGGTCGAGCGCGGCGGCGGCGATGGCGGCGGTGGCGTCGGGGTCGCTCATCAGCAGCGGCCGGGAGCGCACCTCGATGCCCTCGGCCCGCACGCCGGCGTCGGCCTCGTCGACCAGCCAGCCGTCCAGCAGCCCGGGGCCGTAGTGCTCGGCCACCGCGCGGGCGTCGGTCTCGACGCCGATCGCGGTGAGGCACGCGTCGGCCATCCCGCGGACCGGCGCGCCGCCGATGATCGGGGAGACGCCCACCACGGTCTTGGCCGCGACCGCCGCGCGGATGCCGGGGACCGCCAGGATCGTGCCGATGCTCACCACCGGGTTGGACGGCGGGAGCAGCACCACGTCGGCGGCCTCGATCGCGGCCAGCACCCCCGGCGCGGGCGAGGCGTCGGCGGCCCCGACCGCCGAGATCGACTCGGCCGGGACCGAGGCGCGCATCCGCACCCACCACTCCTGGAAGTGGATCGCGCGGCGGCCCCGCTCGGGCTCGTCCACCACCACGTGCGTCTCGACCTGGTCGTCGGTCATCGGGATCAGCCGCACGCCCGGCTTCCACCGGTCGCACAGCGCCGCGGTCACCGCCGACAGCGGGTAGCCCGCCGCCAGCATCTGGGTGCGCACGATGTGGGTGGCGAAGTCGCGGTCGCCGAGCCCGAACCAGTCCGGCCCGACCCCGTAGGCGCCGAGCTCCTCCTTGACGGCGAAGGTCTCGCCGGTGCGGCCCCAGCCCTGCTCCTCGTTGATGCCCCCGCCGAGCGTGTACATCACGGTGTCCAGGTCGGGACAGACCCGCAGCCCGAACAGGGAGATGTCGTCCCCGGTGTTCCCGATCACGGTGATCTCCGCCTCGGGTGCGGCGGCCTGGAGCCCCCGCAGGAAGCGGGCCCCGCCGATGCCGCCCGCCAGCGCCACGATCCTCATGCGGATCAGCCTAGGGCGCCGGAGGGGGCGCCTCCGACGCCGGTGCGCCCTCCGGCCCCGCGGGCCGTGACCGGAAGCGGGCCCGCGCGGGACCGGACGAACGCCGCACAGAGCCCGGCCGGGGCCGATCAGGACCCGTCCAAAGCCCGATCACGACGGGGCCGCGGCGAGATCACGGGCGGGGGCGGAGACGTCGGGGGTCTTGATGTGCAAAGCTTTGCGCAGGAATCTGATTGCCACTGTCTGGAGATGTCGTTGTGAACAAGGAAGCCGTCCAGCGCCTGCGCGAACCGGCCGCCTGGGTATTGCTGGCCTCTGCGGGACTGCAATTGTTCGCGGGCATCATCAAGCTCTTCGGCGGGGGCGACGAGTTCAAGTTCCGCGCCTACACCGAGACCGTGAACGGCTTCTTCACCCAGACCGCCGTCGTCGGGCTGCTCGTCCTCGCGGTGCTGCTGGTGACCTGGGTCGGTCCTCCGAGCCCGCAGGCCCGCACGATCACCATGGGCGCGCTCGGGGTGCTCGCCGGGATCGTGCTGTTCGGTGTGGTGTGCTGGCTCACCTCGATGCTGGTGCCGTCCGAGCAGCTCGGCGCGATGGCCAAGCTGAGCGTCTTCCTGTACGGCGCGGCCAAGCTCGCGGTCGTCGGTGTGGCCGGCTGGTTCGTCTTCACGGTCTTCCAGGGCATGCAGCCCGCCCGTCCGCAGGGCCAGCCCGGACAGGTGCCGCCGGGGTACCCCGACTACGGCTACCAGCAGGGCCAGCAGCAGTTCGGCGGCCAGCAGGCGCAGTACGGCCAGCAGCAGCCCTACCAGCAGTACCAGCAGCCCGCGCAGCAGCCGGGCTACGAGCAGCAGCCCCAGCCGGGCTACGAGCAGCAGCCTCAGCAGGGTTACGGCCAGCAGCCGCAGTACGGGCAGCCCCAGGACTACCAGCAGGCCCAGCAGCAGGCCCAGCAGCAGGCTCAGCCGCAGGAGTACCAGCAGCAGGCGGGCCAGCAGGGCCAGCAGACCGGGCAGCAGCAGTACGGCCAGGAGCAGCAGCAGTACGGGCAGAGCGGCGGCTACCAGCAGCAGCCCGCAGAGAACGAAGAGATGGGCGAGTGGACCCGCGCGTACGGTGGCAGCGGCGGCGACGCGGGGCAGTCCGGCCCGCAGAACCCCGGCCAGCAGCAGTACGGGCAGCAGCCGCAGCAGTCCGGCGAGCAGCGTCCGGAAGAGGGCGGCGACTGGTACCGGGACAACCGTCCCCCGCAGTGATGCCGTGATTATCTGATCTCCGGCTGATCTCCGTACCAAAGCCGATGACAGTGATCCCCACAAAACCCTCTTTGTTACCCCGGAAACTCGTTCCGCTTGACGGGGCGGGCGCTACACGCGTGTAATTTCATGGGTGTAGTTCTATGCCTTCTCGGGGGATGGAGCTCGAGGGAAGGCATTGACCAGGGGGCTCCACGGGCTAGGAGGTGCGCTATGAGCGAGGTAGTGATCCCGCTGGCGCACGGCACAGACGGCGAAGAGATGGGCTGGCAGGAGCGCGCGCTGTGCGCGCAGACGGACCCGGAGGCGTTTTTTCCGGAGAAGGGCGGCTCCACTCGCGAGGCCAAGAAGGTGTGCCGGGCATGCGAGGTACGGACGGAGTGCTTGGAGTACGCGCTACAGCACGATGAGCGTTTCGGTATTTGGGGGGGACTGTCCGAGCGGGAACGCCGCAAGTTGAAGCGTCAGGCCGTCTGAGCGCGTAGTGCCCGCGCTCGCGGGCGCCCCGGCCGCGCGGGACGGTGCCGCCGGAGGGCCGCTGTCCTGGATCTAGGGGGATTCAGGACGGGCCCCGGCGGCCACGCGTACAGTTATCAGCCGTGTCGGCCCCAGGCCGGCACGGCTGCTGATTGTCTCCCCACAGACCGAGCGGACCCTTGTCGCCCAACCTCGATCGCCACGTCGTCACGGCGGTCCTCGTCGCGCACGACGGCGCGCGCTGGCTGCCGGACACGCTGAAGGCCCTGCTGACGCAGGCCCGCCCGGTGCAGCGGCTCGTCACGGTGGACAACGGGAGCCAGGACCGCGGCCCCGCCGTCCTCGCCGAGGTCGTCGGCGCCGGCAACGTGCTGACGCTGCCCCGCACCACCGGCTACGGCGAGGCCGTCGCCGAGGCGCTGCGGCAGGCCCCGGCCACCGCCCCCGTCCCCGACGACGACCCGGGCAACCCCCGCACCGAATGGGTGTGGCTGCTGCACGACGACTCCGCCCCCGCGCACGACGCGCTCGCGCTGCTGCTGCGGATGGCGGGCACCGACCCCGATGCCGCCGTGCTCGGCCCCAAGATCCGCGACTGGGACGACCGGCGGATGCTGCGCGAGCTGGGCGTGGCGATCGACGGCGCGGGCCGCCGCGAGACCGGCCTCGACCGGCGCGAGCTCGACCAGGGCCAGCACGACGGCGTCCGCGACGTGCTCGCCGTCGGCAGCGCCGGGATGCTGGTGCGCCGCGACGTGTGGGACCGGCTCGGCGGCTTCGACGTCGAGTTCGGGCTGTTCCGCGACGACGTCGACTTCTGCTGGCGGGCGCACGCCGCCGGGCACCGGGTGGTCGTGGTCAGCGACGCGGTGGTCCACCACGCCGAGGCGTCCCGCCGGGGCGTCCGCGAGATCGGCATGTCCGCCGAGCATCCGCGCCGCCGCGACCGCCGCAACGCGCTCTACACACTGCTGGGCAACCTGCCCTTTCCGGCGATGCTCCGGGCGCTGGCCCGCAACCTGTGGGCCACCCTGCTGCGCGCCCTGCACCTGCTGGTGATCAAGCAGCCGGGCGCCGCTCGGGAAGAGCTCGGCGCGCTCGGCGACGTCCTGCG
Organism: Actinomadura xylanilytica; assembly: GCF_030283145.1. GTDB lineage: Bacteria > Actinomycetota > Actinomycetes > Streptosporangiales > Streptosporangiaceae > Spirillospora > Spirillospora xylanilytica. Next base: position 920,556 of record NZ_JASNWE010000004.1, on the reverse strand, counting down.
CGACCCGGGGCGGCTGCGCCGGGTGCGGGCCGCGCGGGCGAGCGGGCGCAAGCGCGTCTACCGCAGCGTTCGCCGCTTCCAGCCGCGCCGGGTGGCGCTGCGCCGGCTCTTCGAGGCCCTGTCGGAGTTCCTCGCCGCGCACGAGCGCGATCGGCGCGAGGCCGACGAGGAACCGGCCTCCGGCGAACCCGGGCCGGTCCGGCGGGCGCTGGCCCGTCCCGGCGTCGTGCTCGTGCTGGCGCTCACCGCCGTCACGCTCGCTGCCGAGCGCTCGCTGGTCCTCACCGGCGAGTGGCTCGGCGGCGGCGCGCTGGTCCCGGCGTGGGGCGGGGCGAGCGACCTGTGGGCGCAGTACCTGTCGGGCTGGCATCCGTCCGGTCTCGGGTCCGCCGAGGGCGGCCCCCCGTACGTCGGGGTGCTCGCGGTGCTGTCGACGGTGCTGCTCGGCAAGCCCTGGCTGGCCGTGGCGGTCCTGCTGCTCGGCAGCGTCCCGCTGGCCGGCCTCACCGCCTACCGGGCGTCCCGCGTCCTGGTCCTCGCGCCGCCCCGCACCGGGCGGCGCGCGAAGGTGAGCGGCCGGCGGATCCCCGTCACGGTCGTCCGGGCGTGGTTCGCGGCCGTCTACGCGCTGATGCCGGCGGCCACCGGCGCCGTCGCGGGCGGACGGCTCGGCACCGCCGTGGTGATCGTGCTGCTGCCGCTGATCGCGCTCCAGGTGGCCCGGATGTACGGGGTGCCGAGGCCCGCCGGGGCGGCGGGCGCAGCGGGCGCGGCGCTGCGCGACCGGCGGGCCGGACGGGCCGCGTGGGCGGTCGCGCTGATGCTGGCGGTCGCGACGGCGTTCGTGCCGCTGACCTATGTGCTGGCGCTCGCCGCGGGCGCGCTGGCGTGGGTGCTGTTCGACGGGCCGCGCCGTCACGGCCGGCGGAACCTGGCCATCGCGCTCGGCGTGCCGCCGCTGCTCCTGCTGCCGTGGGTGCCGGGCCTCCTGCTGCATCCGTCGCGGTTCCTGTTGGAGGCGGGCCTGCACCGGGCCGCCGACCCGGCCGCGTCCGCCGCCGGGCTGCTCGCCCTGAACCCGGGCGGGCCGGGCACGCCCGCCCGCTGGACGCTGTACGGGCTGCTGCTGGTCGCGGTGTGCGCGCTGCCGCTGCGCAGCCGCCGCACGGCGGTGCTGGCCGGATGGATGCTGGCGATCTTCGGGTTGCTCACCGCGATCCTGATGAGCGCGGTCACCGTCCGCGACGGGGCCGACGCGGCGCCCGCGTGGCCGGGCGTGGCGCTGGTGTTCGCCGGAGCCGGGGCGCTGCTCGCGGCGACCGCGGCGGTGCAGCGCGCGACCGAGGTCCTGGCGGGCAACCACCTGATCTACAAGGCCGGCGGCGCCGTGGTGGTCCTCGCGGCGCTCACCGCCCCGCCGCTCGCCGCCGCGGCCTGGATCGCCGGGGGGGCGGGCGGTCCGCTCGGGCACGCCGACGCCGACGCCGTCCCCTCGTTCATCCGGGCGCCGTCCGGGCCGCGCACCCTGGTGATGCGCCAGGAGCCCGCGGGCCGCGTCTCCTACAGCGTGCTGCGCGGCACCCGCCCGATGCTCGGTGAGGCCGGTACCCGGACGGCCGGGCCCGCCAGGAGCCGAATGGACGGCCTGGTCGCGGGGCTCGCCGGGGGCCGCGCCGAGGACGACGGCCCCGCGCTGACCAGGATGGGCGTCCAGTACGTGCTGGTTCCGCATCCGGCGCGCGATCCGCTCGCGTCCGTCCTGGACGCGTCTCCGGAACTGACCCGCCTCAGCCGCACGCCATCGTTCGGCGTGTGGCAGCTCCAGGCGCCCGCCGGACGCCTCATGCTGCTGAACGGCGACGGCACGGCCGGTCCACCGCTGCCCGCCGGACGGATCGGCGCGCGGGTGCGCATCCCGGCCGGCGGCGGCGCGCGCACCCTGCTGCTGGCCGAACCGGCCGATGGCGGGTGGCGGGCGTCCTACAACGGCCGCGCCCTCAAGGCCCGGACGGTGGACGGCTGGGCGCAGGGCTATGAGATCCCCGCGAGTGCCGGCGACTTCGAGCTGACGCGGGGCATGCGGCTGCGGCACACCTGGCTGGTCGTGCAGGGCGCCGCCGTGCTGCTGGTCGCCGTGCTCGCGCTGCCGGGCGGCCAGGCGGACGGTCCGCCGGCCCCGGGCGGGCGCCGCCGCGGCCACCGGGCCCGTTCCGCCGCGGGGGCGCTGACGCGCCGGGCCGACCGCGGGACCGGCGGGCTCAGGAGGCGGCACCGGATCCGCCACGAGGATCCAGCCGCCGACCCCGCCGCCGACCCCGCCGTCGCCTCCGACCCAGCCGCTGAGACCGCCGCCCCGGGGCTCGGCGAGGAAGCGGCGGCGGCGCCGGTCGCGTCCGCCGAGGAGCGTTCCTGACCATGGACAGAGTCCTGCGGCTGTTCGGACTCCGCTACGCCACGGCCGCGCTGGTCCTGGTCGCGCTGGCGGCGCTGTACGGGGCGGCGTCGCTGTCCCGTCCCGGCCCTCGCGCGGGCGCGACGGGCCAGGGCGCGCGGGTACCCGTGACGTCCGCGCTGGCGGTCTGCCCCGGCCACGAGGGGGGCAGGCTGAGCGTCCAGTCCACCCCCGGCACGCCCGCCGGAACCGCGCCGCGCGGCGGGCCGGGCCGCGCGGAGGTGACCGCGACCGGCGGCGGCGAGCCCCTCGGCGCGCTGGTCGCGCTCGGGCAGGGGTGGAGCAAGGACCAGGCCACCGCCAAGGACTCCTTCGCCGTCCGCGCCGACGGCGCCCTCGCCGCGGGCCTGGAGGCCGAGCAGACCACGCACTGGCCCAAGGGGAGGGACCGGGGGCTGGCCGCGACCCGCTGCGCCGCCCCGGGCACCGACCTGTGGTTCGTCGGGCCCGGCCCGGTCGCGGCCGAGCGGCTCGAACTCCAGCTCACCAACGCCGACGCGCAGCCCGCCTCCGTCGACGTCACCGCGCTGTCGGGGGAGGGCCCGCTCGACACCCCGGACGGGCGCGGCACCCTCGTCGAACCGCACACGACCCGGACCGTGCTCCTCGGCGAGTCCGCCGAGGGACTCGGCGACATCGTCGGCACCGCGCGCGACCTCGCGCTGCGCGTGCACGCCACGGGCGGACGGGTCGCGGCGTCGCTGCGGGTGCGGATCGGCGCCGGGAAGGGCATCGACCGGGTGCCGGTCTCGCCCGTGCCCGCGACCTCGGTGATCGTGCCGGGCGTGCCGTCCGGTGAGGGCGCGCGGCGGCTCATGGTCGGGGTGCCCGGCGCGGAGGACGCCCGGATCCGGGTCCAGGTGATCACGCCGAGCGGCTCGTTCGCCCCGCACGGCCAGGACATCCTGGACGCGCCCGCCGAGACGGTGTCGGCGGTCGACCTGGAGAACGCGCTGTCCGGCAAGCCCGCCGCGGTGCGGCTGGTGTCGGACCGACCGATCGTCGCGGGGTTCGAGGCGCGGCGCGGCGCTGACGTCGCCTACGGGACGGCGACCGCCCCGTTCGAGCAGGCCGTCGTCGCCGACGGCCGGTTCGCCCCGGCGCTGACGCTGACCGCGCCCGCCGGGGCCGCCTCGGTGCGGATCACCGCGATCGGCGGGCAGGGGGCGGGCACGCCGCAGGACGTGGCGGTGCCGGCCGGCCGGACGGTGGAGACGAAGATCGCCGCACCGCGCGGCGGCGAGAAGGGCTTCGGCGCGATGATCACGGTGAAGGCGGGCTCGGGGCCCGTCCACGCGGCGCGGACGCTGTCGGCCGGGAAGGGCGACGGCGCGCTGTTCACGGTGGTCCCGGTCGTACCGGCGGTCAGCACGGTGCGGCTCCCGGCGGTGGGCGACTCGCAGACCGCGCTCCTCTTTTGAAGCCCGGCCCGGTGTCCTCGCCTGGCGGCTCGGACGCCGACCGTGCTTGGGCGAGCGCGGCATCGCTTCGCGATCTGGCCGGTTCGGCTCGCCTTCGGCTTCGCCTCACCGGCCAGGTAGCGCGCTCGCGTGACGGCTGAGGCGCTTGGGGCAGGTTCTCGCTGGATCAGGGCCCCCGACGGCCGCGAGAGCCCTCAGGGGCGTCTGAGAGGCGTGTGGCGGGCGGTCAGTCGTCGGGAGTGTCGTAGCTGGGGTCGACGGACTCGGGGGAGAGGCCGAGCAGGTCGGCGACCTCCTCGACCAGCAGGTCGCGGACGAGCCGGGCGACCTCGCGCTCGCCGACGGCGCGGGCCTCGACGGGACGGCGGAACACCACGATGCGCACCGGCCGGCCGCCCGCGCCTGGGCTGGTGAGCCCGAGCGGCACCGGGCCGTCGAAATCCGGTTCGACGTCGGGGACCTCCTCGACGGCGAACTCGACCTGCGCGAGCTCCCGGCCCCAGCGCTGCCCGAGGCGCCCGACCTCATCGTGGACGAGGTCGTCGAAACGCTCCGCGCGGCTGCGGGTTACCGGTGCCTGCGGGGGTGTCAGAGGGCCGCGGACGCCGCGACCATGTCGATCGCGCCGTCGCGCGCCTGCCACACGGGGACGCACCTCTCCAGGCTACCTCTCCCGGCGCGGCGGGCCCCGTCCCCCGGCGTGCGGGCCCGTCGCGCCGCGGCCGGAACGGCCCTGAAAGGCCCGCCGATTTCGGGCGTGTTGCGGCGGTAATGGCGACACGTGCGCACGGGTGGTGGCGGAGGCGGCGGGAGGGGGGTACCGTCGGCCATCGTGAGCCCCGTCCGCACCTGCTCCCGCACCGCCTGCAAGGCGCCCGCAGTTTTCACGCTCACGTACGTCTACCGTGACTCGACCGCGGTCCTGGGGCCCCTCGCCACGTACGCCGAGCCGCACTGCTACGACCTGTGCGCCGAGCATTCCGAACGGCTCACCGCCCCGATGGGCTGGGAGCTGGTCCGCCTCCCGGTCGAGGAGGAGGGCGAGCCCAGCGCCGACGACCTCGAGGCGCTCGCCGACGCGGTCCGCGAGGCGGCCAAGCCCCCGCCCGGCAGCGGCCAGGAGCCGGTCGGCCAGGGCACCGAGGTCGGCCGCCGCGGCCACCTGCGGGTGCTGCGCTCGGACTCGACCGGCGCGCCCCCCGGCTACGAGTGATCGCGCCTCCTCGCGGCCCCGCTCGGGCCCCGTCCCCGTCCCGGTAGGCTCTGGGTTTCGCAGCGCTACTTCGACAGGGAGCAGGAGTGGGCGACCTCGCCAAGATCTTCAAGGCGTACGACATTCGGGGTGTCGTCCCGGATGAGCTGGACGCCGCGACCGCCGAGGCGGTGGGCGCCGCCTTCGTCCGGGTGACCGGGGCGGCGGCGGTCGTCACCGCCCACGACATGAGGTCCTCCTCGGTACCGCTGTCGAAGGCGTTCGCACGCGGCGCGACGGCCCAGGGCGCGGACGTGATCGAGGCCGGGCTCGGCTCCACCGACCTGCTCTACTACGCCAGCGGCAGCCTCGGGCTGCCCGGCGCGATGTTCACCGCCAGCCACAACCCGGCGCGGTACAACGGCATGAAGCTGTGCCGCGCGGGCGCCCGGCCGGTCGGCCGCGACACCGGGCTCACCGAGATCCGCGCGCTGATCGAGGCGGGCCTGCCCGCGCACGACGGCGCCCCGGGCACGGTCTCCGGGCGCGACCTGCTCGACGGGTACGCCGACCATCTCAAGACGCTGGTCGACCTGTCGGGGATCCGGCCGCTCAAGGTCGTGGTCGACGCGGGCAACGGGATGGGCGGGCACACCGTCCCGCCGGTGTTCGCGGGGCTGCCGGTCGAGCTGGTGCCGCTCTACTTCGAGCTCGACGGCACCTTCCCCAACCACGAGGCCAACCCGATCGAGCCCGCGAACCTGCGCGACCTCCAGGCCAAGGTGCGCGAGACCGGCGCCGACCTCGGGCTGGCCTTCGACGGCGACGCCGACCGGTGCTTCGCGGTGGACGAGCGGGGCGAGATCGTCTCGCCGTCGGCGATCACCGCGCTGGTGGCGGTGCGCGAGCTGGCCAAGCATCCCGGCTCGTCCATCGTGCACAACCTGATCACCTCCCGCGCGGTGCCGGAGATCGTCGCCGAGCACGGCGGCACCCCGGTCCGCACCCGGGTCGGGCACTCGTTCATCAAGCAGACGATGGCCGAGACGGGCGCGGTGTTCGGCGGCGAGCACTCGGCGCACTTCTACTTCCGCGACTTCTGGTTCGCCGACTCGGGGATGCTGGCCGCGCTGCACCTGCTGGCCGCGCTCGGCGAGCAGGCCGCGCCGCTGTCGAAGCTGCTGGCCGAGTACGACCGCTACCCGGCCTCGGGCGAGATCAACAGCGAGGTGGCCGACCAGGCCGCCGCGACCGCGCGGGTCCGCGCCGCGTTCGCCGGCCGGCCCGGCGTGTCCACCGACGAGCTCGACGGGCTGACCGTGCGGGGCGACGGCTGGTGGTTCAACCTGCGGCCGTCCAACACCGAGCCGCTGCTCCGCCTGAACGCGGAGGCGGCCGACGAGAAGTCCATGGCGGGGATCCGCGACGAGGTCCTGGCGATCGTGAGGGAGAAGTGACGATGAAGCTCGACGCCTGGCTGCTGGAGATCCTCGCCTGCCCCAACTGCGGTGGCGCACTGCGCCCCGACGACCCGGCGGGCGAGCTCGTCTGCACCGGCACCTGCGGCTACGCCTACCCCGTCCGGGACGACATCCCGGTGCTGCTGGTGGACGAGGCCCGGACCCCCGCTCCGTGAGAGAGGGGCCCATGGCGGAGGGACTCGACCGGGCACGGCTCGACGACGCGGCGGCGATCGAGGCCGCCGACCCCGGCGGGATGCTGCGGCAGGTCGCCTCGTCCGCCGCGCAGATCCGCGAGGCGGGCGCGCTGGCCGCCGAGGCGGGCGTCGACGCCGTCGCCGCGGACGGCAGGCCGCGCGCGATCGTGGTCACCGGCATGGGCGGGTCGGCCATCTCCGGCGACGTGCTCGCCGCGATCTGCGGCGTCGGCTGCCCGATCCCGATCACCACCGTGCGCGGCTACCGGCTGCCCGGTTGGGTGGGCGCCGCCGACCTGGTCGTCGCGGTGTCCTGCTCGGGCGGAACCGAGGAGACCCTCGCGGTGGCGGCCGAGGCCGCCCGGCGCGGCTGCCGGCTGCTGTTCGTGGGCGGTGCCGGCTCGCCGCTGGAGGACCTGGCCCTCCAGAGTCGCGGGCTGTTCGTGCCGGTCCGCGCCGCGGGCCAGCCGCGCGCGACGCTGTGGGGCCTGACGGTGCCGCTGCTGCTGGCCGCCCGCGCGCTCGGCCTCGCCGACGTCCCGGGCGCGGTGCTGGAGTCGACCGCCGAGCGGCTGGAGGACGTCGCGCACCGGTGCCGTCCGAGCAGCGAGCCGTTCGTCAACCCGGCCAAGCGGACGGCCCTCGACCTGGTCGGCGACGTGCCGCTGGTGTGGGGCTCGTCGCCGCTGGCGGGCGCGGCGGCGTACCGCTTCTGCTGCCAGCTCAACGAGAACGCCAAGTATCCGGGCGTCTTCGGCGAGCTGCCCGAGGCCGACCACAACCAGGTGGTCGCCTTCGACGGCTACTTCGCGCGGGCGTCGGGCGGCGCGTCCGGCGGCGCGGACGATCCCGACGACTTCTTCCGCGACCGGGAGGCCGACGCCGAGCACGGCCTCCATTTGGTGGTGCTGCGCGATCTCGACGAGCATCCGCAGGTGCGCAAGCGGCGCGAGGTCTCGGTCGAGCTGGCCCGCACCCGGGGCGTCCCGGTCACCGAGCTCGTGGCCGAGGGCGACCATCCGCTGGAAAGAATCGCCACCTTGATCGCGATGGCGGACTTCGTCACGGTTTACTTGGCCATCACGCTGGGCGTCGACCCCACGCCCGTGTCGGCCATCCAAGAGCTCAAAGCGAGGATTGTATGAGTGCAGAGGGCGGGACCAAGGCGATCGTCGCCGCGCTGGCCGCGAACCTCGGGATCGCGGTCGCCAAGGGCGTCGCGTTCGTGTTCACCGGATCCTCGTCGATGCTCGCCGAGTCGATCCACTCGGTGGCCGACTCCGGCAACCAGGGGCTGCTGCTCCTCGGCCGCAAGCGCTCGGAGCGGGAGCGGTCGCCGCGGCACCCGTTCGGCTACGGCCGCGAGCGCTTCTTCTACGCGTTCGTGGTCGCGGTGGTGCTGTTCACCGTCGGCTCCGCCTTCTCGCTGTACGAGGGCGTCCACAAGGTGCTCGACCCGCACGAGGTCGAGTCGCCCGGGTGGGCGTTCGGCGTGCTGGTGATCGCGATCGTGCTGGAGGGCTTCTCCTTCCGCACCGCGATCAAGGAGTCCAACCAGCTCCGCGCCGGCAGGTCGTGGGTGCAGTTCGTCCGGCGGGCCAAGGCCCCCGAGCTTCCGGTCGTGCTGCTGGAGGACCTCGGCGCCCTGGTCGGGCTGGTCCTGGCGCTGCTCGGCGTGACGATGGCCGTGGTCACCGGCGACGGCGTCTGGGACGGCGTCGGCACGGTCTGCATCGGCGCCCTGCTCGGGATCATCGCGGTCATCCTGGCGATCGAGACCAAGAGCCTGCTCATCGGCGAGGGCGCCGACGCCGAGCAGGAGACCCGGATCATCGAGGCGCTGGAGTCGGTCGACCAGGTCGACCGTGTGATCCACATCCGGACCGAGTACGTCGGCCCGGAGGAGATGCTGATCGCCGCCAAGATCGCGGTGTTCCACGACGACACCGCCGCCGAGGTGGCGCGCGGCATCGACGCCGCCGAGGCCAGGATCCGGGCCGAGTTCCCCGAGGCCCGGCTGATCTACCTGGAGCCCGCGCTCGACGAGGCCGACCACCGTCCGGCCGTTCCGGCCGAGGACTCCGAGGGGGCCACGCCCGCCTGAGCGGCGGCCTCGGGCCCGGAAGGCGGCTCCCCTCACCGGCCGGCCGCTACGCCGGTCGACCCCAGCCCAGGCAAGACCAGCAGCGCCTCGAAGAGGCACCTGCCACGGTCGGCCGGTAAGGGCGCCTTCCCCTGCCTCCGCCCGGACCCCTGAAACCGGGCGGTGGTGGTGTGACCGCGGCAGCCCCGCCGAACCCCCTACGTCGGCGGCGCTGCCGAAGCGGTCACGATGAAGACATTACGTGTGACCGACTTGTCCCGGCGTCCACCGTAAGGAGGGAAATCGGGTCGTCCTCCAGGGGGATACCGGTCAGGCGCGTCGCTCCCTGCGGTGAGGTGATCCTCCCCCCGGAGGGGCCAGTATGGGAGGGTGACCAGCGATGACCACCCCGACCAGTCCCGGCCGGATCCGGCCGGGTTCGGCCCCGCGATAGCGCACCACGCGTGGCGGCTGTCCGGACGGATCGTCGCGGGCGTCGGCCAGCTCCTCCTGTGGATCCTCACCGGGATCGGGCGGCTGCTGCGCCCGCTCGGGGTCCGGCTCGGCGCCAAGCTGTACGGTGCGGGCCGTCCGCCCCAGGCACCGGGGCCGGACGGGCCGGCGCCCCCCGGAGCCGCCGGTGCGCCCGGCGCGGCGCCCGCCGACGCGACCGCGCCGCTGCCCCGCTGGATCAACATGTGGCGCGAGGTCGTCGAGTCCTGGTACTTCGCGCCGCTGACCGGCCTGGCGCTGGCCATCGCCGCCCTGGCCGAGCTGGCGCCGCAGACGGGCACGCCGCTGAACCTCGCGGGCGGCTTCGCGGTGGCGGCGACGCTGCCGCTGGTCTGGCGCCGCGAGTACCTGCGGCCGGTCGCCGCCGTGGTCCTCGGCGCGTTCGCCGCGAGCCTGCTCACCGGCCAGGTGGTGCTGTTCACCACGAGCTTCGCCGCGCTCTACACGCTGTACGCGCTCGGCCGGCAGCTACCGCGGCAGTCGGCCGGGGCGCTGGCGGTCGGCGCCGCCGCCACGGTCGCGGTGGTCTACCTGGCCACCTCCACCATGGACGACGTGCCCTGGCCCGCGACGGCCGTCGCGGTGCTGGCCGCGATCGGCCTCGGCGACGCGCGGCGCGTGGTGGAGACCGCCGGTCGCACCCAGGCCGAGGCGCACGAGCGCAACAACGAGACCCTCACCCGGCTCACCGCCGTGCAGCGCGAGCAGGCGGTGATGCGCGAGCGCGCCCGCATCGCGCGCGAGCTGCACGACGTGGTCGCGCACTCGGTCTCGATGATCGCCGTCCAGGCGGAGACGGCCCCGTACACGATGGAGAGCCTCTCGCCGGAGGCCCGCGCCGGGTACACCGAGATCGCCAAGACGGCCCGCGAGGCGCTGGTCGAGATGCGCCGCCTGCTCAGCGTGCTGCGCGCCGACGCGCAGCCCGAGCCGGAGTCGGCGACCGCGCCGCAGCCCCGGCTGGACCGGCTGCCCGACCTGATCGACCAGCACCGCGGCGCGGGCGGGCGGGTCGACCTCGCGGTGCACGGCGACCCGCGCGACCTGTCCACGACGGTGGAGCTGTCGGCGTACCGGATCGTCCAGGAGGCGCTGACGAACGCGCGCCGGCACGCCCCCGGCTCCGAGGTGCGGGTCGACCTGACCTACCTGCCCGACCGGCTGGCGGTGACGGTCCGGGACCGCGCCGCCGACGCGCAGACCATGGTCATGAACCGGGACGGCACCCCGTCCCGCACCGCGGTCATGGACCCCGGGGGCGGCGCGGCCGATCCGGCGGGCCGAACCCGCTTGGAGGCCGCGCCCGCGGCCGGATCCGGCGGCGGGCACGGGCTCGTGGGGATGCGGGAACGTGCGACGATGCTGGGCGGACGGTTCTCCGCCGGCCCGGCCACCGAGGGCGGGTTCCTGGTGGAGGCCGAACTTCCGCTGACGAGGGAGGAGAACCCCACCCGTGATCCCGGTTCCGAGGCCCCACCAGGCCGCCGATGACCGCAGCGGGCGGCTCGCGCGCCCGCCGGCGCGGGTCCCCGGAGGGCGCCGCGACGCCGCCGGCCGGAGCGGTGGCGGCCGGTGATCAAGGTGATGGTCGTCGACGACCAGACCATCGTCCGGGCCGGGTTCGCCGCCCTGCTCGCCGCGCAGGAGGACATCACCGTCGTCGGTGAGGCCGGCGACGGCCGCGAGGCGGTGCGGCTGGCCGAGCGGAACCGGCCGGACGTGGTCGTCATGGACATCCGGATGCCCGGCATGGACGGCATCGAGGCGACCCGGCACATCCTGGCCAGGCCCGGCGCCGAAGACGTCAGGGTCCTGGTGCTGACCACCTTCGACGTGGACGAGTACGTCTACGAGGCGCTCTCCGTCGGCGCCAGCGGTTTCCTGCTCAAGGACGCCACCGCCGAGGAGCTGGTCTCGGCCGTGCGGGTGGTCGCGCGCGGCGACTCGCTGCTGGCCCCGCAGGTCACCGGGCGGCTGATCCGCGAGTTCACCAAGCAGCGCCGCAACCGCCCGCAGGCGCCGTCCGCGCTCGGCACGCTGACCGCGCGCGAGAACGAGGTGCTGGTGCTGATCGCCGGCGGCCTGTCCAACGGCGAGATCGCGCGCCGGCTGGTGGTCAGCGAGCACACGGTCAAGACGCACGTGGCCCGGGTGTTCACCAAGCTCGGCCTGCGCGACCGGGCGCAGGCGGTCATGCTCGCCTACGAGTCCGGCGTCGTCGTCCCCGGCGAGGGCGTCGGCTGACGCGGCGTCGACCGATACGGCGTCGACCGATACGGAGCCGGCTCACACGGCGTCAGCCGGCACGGCCCGCCCGCCTCAGCGCCCCGGCTGCGCGTGGGCCTGCGCCCCGGGACGGGCCTGCGCGGCGCGGCGGGCGCGGGCCTCTCGGCGTTCCGCGAAGAGCGGCAGGCTCCAGCAGCCCAGGCCGAGAAGGCAGACGACCGCGCCGAAGCCCGCGAACAATATCCCCTCGCGGTCGTTCAGGGTCTTCTGGTGGTCCCGCGACTGGTTGGTCGACTGGCGCTCGGTGATGCCGTTGTCGGAAATCGTTTGGCAGACGTCGCCCTCCTGCATGACCCGGCTCCCGCACTTGGCCTCGCTGCCGTTGACGATGCCCATGCCGTGCATGATCAGCAGACCGCCCCCGGCCATGATCGCCAGTCCGACCACGAATGCGGCGACCATCCTGCGCACGTTCACCTGTACTCCTCACTGTGCGGCATCGGGAACCCCGTCCCCGTCGCGGCGGACGGCGGGCGGAGTCCGGCAGGCTAGCAATGATCTTGAACGTGATCGGCCGATCGTGGAAATCGGTCAGCGGCGGCGCAGGAGGCGCAGGGCCTTCTCCTGCTCGAAGTCGAGGGCGCGGGCCCGCGGCGCGGAGACCCTGCCGATGCGTTCGCCCAGCTCGCGGACGCGTGCCTGCACTTCGGGCTCGGCCAGGACGCGCAGGCCGAACGCCAGTTCGGCGGGGCCGATGTCGTAGCGCCTCTCCAGGGCGAGGGCCAGCGCGACGGCGCGCAGCTCGGGCTCGCCGAAGCGCCGGTGCCCGCCCGCACCCGCGCCGGTGGCCGGGAGCAGCCCCAGCGCCTCGCGGTAGCGGAGCATGCGGGGCGAGGTGCCGAGCCGCCGGGCGGCCTCCGTGATGCGCATGAGGTGATTCTGACAAATCTGTGTCAGAAAGTCGCCCCCGACCGTGCCCGGTGGCGCGGGGCGGGCCTAGACTCGCCACCAGAACCGGCCCCACGCCCTCCCACGACCCGCACCGCGTTCCCGCGACGCCGAGGTCGGGGAGCGGGAGGAGGGCGACGATCCCACGCGGACCAAGGAGCACCCACAGCATGGACTACAAGGTCGCCGACCTTTCCCTGGCCGACTTCGGGCGCCGGGAGATCCGGCTCGCCGAGCACGAGATGCCCGGTCTGATGGCGGTGCGCAAGGAGTACGCCGCCGCCCAGCCGCTGCGCGGAGCCAAGATCATGGGCTCGCTGCACATGACGATCCAGACGGCCGTGCTGATCGAGACGCTGGTCGACCTCGGCGCCGACGTCCGCTGGGTGAGCTGCAACATCTTCTCCACCCAGGACCACGCCGCCGCGGCGGTCGTCGTCGGCCGCGACGGCACCGCCGCCGACCCGAAGGGCGTCCCGGTGTTCGCCTGGAAGGGCGAGACGCTGGAGGAGTACTGGTGGTGCACCGACCAGGCCCTCGCGTGGCCGGACGGCACCCCGCCCAACATGATCCTCGACGACGGCGGCGACGCCACCATGCTGGTCCACAAGGGCGCCGAGTACGAGAAGGCCGGCGCCGTCCCGGCCGGGTCCGCCGACGACCCGGAGGAGCTGGGCGTCGTCCTGGCCACCCTGCGCCGCACGATCGCCGAGCGGAACGGCCGCTGGACCGAGGTCGCCGCCGCGGTCAAGGGCGTCACCGAGGAGACCACCACCGGCGTGCACCGCCTGTACGAGATGTTCAAGGGCGGCTCGCTCGCGTTCCCGGCGATCAACGTCAACGACTCGGTCACCAAGTCCAAGTTCGACAACAAGTACGGCTGCCGGCACAGCGTGATCGACGGGCTGAACCGCGCCACCGACGTGCTGATCGGCGGCAAGGTCGCGCTCGTCGCCGGCTACGGCGACGTCGGCAAGGGCTGTGCCGACGCGCTCCGCGGTCAGGGCGCCCGGGTGATCGTCACCGAGGTCGACCCGATCTGCGCGCTCCAGGCCGCGATGGACGGCTTCCAGGTCGCCAGGCTCGACGACGTGGTCGGCAGCGTCGACATCTTCGTCACCACCACCGGCAACTTCAACATCATCAGCGCCGCCCACATGGCGAAGATGAAGCACCAGGCGATCGTGTCCAACATCGGGCACTTCGACAACGAGATCGACATGGCCGGGCTGGCCAGGATCGACGGCATCGAGAAGATCGAGATCAAGCCGCAGGTCGCCGAGTGGAGGTTCCCGGACGGGCACTCCATCCTGGTGCTGGCCGAGGGCCGGCTGATGAACCTGGGCTGCGCCACCGGCCACCCCTCGTTCGTGATGTCCAACTCCTTCACCAACCAGGTCATCGCGCAGATCGAGCTGTTCACCAAGACCGAGGAGTACCCGGTCGGCGTGTACGTGCTGCCGAAGCACCTCGACGAGAAGGTCGCCCGCCTCCACCTGGACGCGCTCGGGGTCCGGCTCACCGAGCTGACCAAGGAGCAGGCCGACTACATCGGCGTCCACGTCGAGGGCCCGTACAAGCCGGACCACTACCGTTACTGATCACCGGTAGCCTCCGAGCCGCCGCACGTCCGGATCACCGGCCGTGCGGCGGCTTGCCTGTCAGGGAGGGTGTGGATGAGCGACATCGCGGACGCGTCGCTGGCGTACGAGGGCGTCAAGCGGATCGAGTGGGCCGACCGGAGCATGCCGGTGCTGCGGCAGATCCGGGCGCGGTTCGCCGCCGAGCGTCCGCTGGAGGGGCTCAGGGTCGCGGCGTGCATGCACGTCACCACCGAGACCGCCGGGCTGATCCGCACCCTCCAGGCCGGCGGCGCGCGGGTCGCGCTCGCCGCGTCCAACCCGCTGTCCACGCAGGACGACACCGCCGCGGCCCTCGTCGCGGAGTACGGGGCCGAGGTGTTCGCCCGCGCCGGCACCGACCGCGAGGGCTACTACGCGCACATCCACCGGGCCCTGGAGACCGGGCCCGACCTGGTCCTGGACGACGGCTGCGACCTGGTCAACACGCTGCACAGCGACCGTCCCGACCTGATCGGGACGGTCAAGGCCGGCTGCGAGCAGACCACCACCGGCGTGATCCGGCTGCACCAGATGGCGCGCGAGGGGGCGCTGCGGTTCCCGGTGGTCGCGGTCAACGACACCGACACCAAGCACATGTTCGACAACCGGTACGGCACCGGGCAGTCGACGCTCGACGGCATCATCCGCGCCACCAACACCCTGCTGGCCGGCAAGACCATCGTCATCGCGGGCTTCGGCTACTGCGGGCGCGGCCTGGCCGAGCGGGCCCGCGGACTCGGCGCCCGCGTGGTCGTCACCGAGATCGACCCGGTCAAGGCGCTGGACGCGGCGTTGCAGGGCTTCGCCGTCCAGCCGATGGCCGAGGCCGCCCGCGCCGGCGACGTGTTCATCACCGTCACCGGCAACCGCGACGTGATCGGCGCCGAGCACCTGGTCGTGATGAAGGACGGCGCGATCCTGGCCAACTCCGGGCACTTCGACGTCGAGATCGACGTCCGCGCCCTGGCCGCGCTGGCGGTGGAGGTGCACGAGGGGGTCCGCCCGCTGGCCGACGAGTACGTGCTCGCCGACGGCCGCCGGCTGGTCCTGCTGGCCGAGGGACGGCTGGTCAACTTGGCCGCCGCCGAGGGGCACCCGGCCGCGGTGATGGACATGTCGTTCGCCGACCAGGCCCTCACCTGCGCCTGGCTGGCCGCCGAGCACGGCACGCTCGGCCCGGCCGTCCACGACGTGCCGAAGGACATCGACACCGAGGTGGCGCGGCTCAAGCTCGCCTCCATGGCGATCGGCATCGACACCCTCACCGGTGACCAGGAGGACTACCTGCACTCCTGGCGGATCGGCTCCTGAGCGGGCGAGCCGTTAGGGTCGCGGGATGCCGCGCGGAACGTACGTCCACCTGGGTGATGGCCTCGAAGAGCGCTTCCAGTGCGCGCCGGGCCCGGGGGGCTGGCGGTACGTGGGGCAGCGGTCGGACGGCGTCCGCGTCGACCTCGTCGTGGACGCCCGCTGGCGGCAGATCCGCGTCGAGGTGGTCGCGCCGCACTGGTGGATCCGCGGCGGCGTCACCGGGCACGAGCTGGCCTGGGTGCGCGGGGCCGGGACGGACGCCCCCACCGAGCACGGTGCGCGTGCGGTCGCGTTCGCGGGGGAGTCGCCGGGGTTCCTGGTCGCGGTGGCCCGGACGCTGGGGCTGTCCGAGGGGGAGCGGGCCGACGTCCGGCTCGTCCGGCTGAACGGGACGGCCCTGTCGGCGCTGACCGTGACCGAGCGCTGGCGGCTGGCGGACGTCACGGCGCACGAGACGGACAGCGGGCCGCTGCCCGTCGAGCGATACGAGATCGCCGACCTCGCCACGGCCGAGGCGGTCGCGGTGCACGTCGCCGGGGACGTGGTACTCGACGCCCCCGGCATTGAGCTCGCCGACCTGGAGTCCCCGCCCACCCTCGCGTGACGGACCCTCAGGGGCGGACCTCGACGGTGTGCTCGGGCGTCCCCGGCGCGGCCCAGACCGACAGCACCCGGCGGTCCGCATCCCACTGCGAGCGCCACTTCCCGGCGGGGTCGGTCGACACGACCTTCGGCGCGCCGGGGAAGTCCGCGGCCGGAAGCCAGATCTCGGTCGGCCCGGACGCCCCGGCCCGGTCCCGCCAGCCGACCGTGAGGGTCTTCGAGGCGTAGGAGATCTTCGTGGGCGTCCCCGCGACCGCGCGCGGATACGGACGGGCCAGGAGCCGCCCGATGGAGGTCAGCTCGCCCTTCTCGTCGGTCGGGCCGGCGGACCCGGGGTCGCTCGACCAGTACGCCCAGCCGGTCGTCAATCCGTCCGCCATCGACAGCCAGTCGCCGGTGAACTCGTCCACGCCCGGCGCCTGCACGGTCATGCCGCCGACCTCGCCGACCCACATCGGCATCCCGAGCCGCCGCGCCGCCGCCGGCATGTTCCGCTTCCACAGCGCGAACTGCGCCTGGGCCAGCAGCTTCCCCGCGCCGGTGTAGGAGCCGCCGATGTCGACGCCGGCCGGGTAGAAGTGCGGCGCGAACGCGACGCGGGAGGCGCCGGTGCGCGGATCGGTGAGCGCGCCGAGGGAGGTCTCGGTGCCGTCGTTCGGCCCGAGCGCCTGCGGCTCCACCAGCACCCAGTTGTCGCGGTCGACCTCGCGGATCGCGTTCAGGGTGCGCTGGTAGAACGGCGTCAGCGTCGGGCCCTCGAAGAAGCCGAACTGCCGCGTCCCGCCGAACGGCTCGTTCATCAGGTCGTACCCGAGCACCGCCGGGTCCTTGGCGAACCGCTGCGCGACGTGCTTCCACATCGCGGTGTAGTGCCGCATCAGCTCGGGGTGCTTGCCGGTGTGGTTCCAGAAGTTGTCGTAGGCGCGCAGGATCGCGGGCTGGACGTAGGTCAGTATCCACGGGTCCTGCGGCTCGCAGGGCTGCCCGTCGGTGAAGGTGGCCCAGGCGGGGGCGCCGTTGCCCGAGTCCTTGCACGCCGCCGGGCCGTAGACGTCCTGGTGCATGTCGAGGACGACCTGCATCCCCTGCTCGCGGTACCAGGCCAGCCGCGCGGCCACCGCGTCGAGGTAGCCCTCGTCATACTCGCCGGGCCGGGGCTCGACGTTCTTCCATTGGATCAGGTAGCGCACCGAGTTGGAGCCGAGGTCGCGGGCCTCGCGGACGACGTCCTCGCGCTTGATCCACGGGAGCCCGCTCGGGCCCTTGGCGCTGCTGGCCGTGTTGAGCCCGTGCAGGATCACCGTCCGGCCCCGGTCGTCGGTGATCGTCGGGGCCGTCGCGGCGGCGCGCGGGGCGGCGGCGGGCTCGGCGAGCGCCGGGGCGGCGGTGCCGGCCGCTGTGCCGGCACCGGCCAGGACGGCGGCGGTGGTGATCCGGCCGAGGGCAGAACGGATGCGCATGCCGCCTCCTGAACGTGAAAGTTACTCGGATTTTAGGAGGCGACCGGGCCCGGCGGAAGGCGCACACCTGCACAACGACCGCGCGATCTTCGGGCTGATCTTGACAACCGGACGCGAACGTCCAGGCTAGGGACGCCCGTCCCGCTGGACGGCCGGACCGGGCGGCGGAGGGGGATACGGCGGCGGCGGCGGATAGCCCGGCCGGCCGGGCGACAGGGCCTGCTGGTACGGGCCCGCCCCGTAGTTGGGCGGCGGGAGGAAGGCGGGCTGCCCCGGGTCCGGCGTGCTGAACGGGGGCGGAACCGGAGGGCCCGGCCGGCCCGCACCGGGCGGCGGGGGCCCGGCCACCGCCATCGCCGGGGCGGGCGCGGCGGCGGGACGTCCGGCCGCCTGCCACGCGCGCCGCATCCGGCGGTCGCGGTGCCGCGCGAGCCGCCATTCCTCGCGCCGGCGGCGTTCGGCGAGGACGGCCGACAGCACGATCTCGGGCCGCACCCCGTACGGCGGGGGCGGGCTCACCACGGCGGCCACCTGCCCGGCGATGCGGAGCCCGAGGGCGTCGCGCACCTCCGGCCGCAGCTCCCAGAACCGCGCCAGGTACTGCCGGGCGGTCATCGCCAGCTCGTCGGACAGCATCGACAGCTCCAGCGCGCCGCCCCAGCCGGCCAGGTGCGGCGGCATCACCGCGACCGGCCCGAACAGCGCCGAGCTGGGCACCCGCTCCTGGATGACGACGGTGCCCGCGAACAGGTCGCCGAGCCGCTTGCCGCGACCGTTGCACAGCGAGGTGATCAGTGCGGGCGCCCCGAACAGCGTCCAGAACTCCAGGAACCCGGCCAGCGCCCGGACCAGCGCCTGGCGGAACCGGATCGGCCCGCCGTCGTCGGCGACCGTCCGCAGGCCGAACGCCATCTTGCCGAACGTCCGGCCGCGCGACAGCGTCTCGAACGCGCACGGGTAGCCCACCACGACCGCGACCACCAGCAGCAGCGAAAGGCCCACGCCCCACGCTGGGTCGATGCCCAGCGAGGCGATCGCGGCCACGTAGAACCCGATGTTGAGGAACGTGAACTGGAACATCAGATCGAGCAGGAGGGCGCAGCCCCGGCTGGCCAGGCGCGCGACCCGGATGTCGAGCGCGACGGCCTCGCCGGTGACGAGTTCGGCCATTCCCATCCTCCTATGCCGGGGCGTGCCCCATCTTGCCGGGTCGGCGGGCTCAGGCGTTAGTCAACCGGCCGCCGCCGCACTCCCCGCGCCGCGCGGGACCGCCGATGGGACGCCGCGGGACGGCGCCGCGGGGACGGCGTAGCGGGGGGCGAAGCGGGGACGGCGACGCCGCGCGGGACCGCCGTCCCAGGCGTTAGTCTCCCTGGGTGGACGTCGACGCCTACGTGGCCGCGCACAACGCCGATTGGCAGCGCCTGGAGGGGCTGATCAACTCCGGCCGCTCGCTGTCCGGCGCCGAGATCGACGAGCTCGTCGAGCTCTACCAGCGGACCGCCACCCATCTGTCGGTGGTGCGCTCCAGCTCGCCCGACCCGATGCTCGTCGGACGCCTGTCGTCGCTCGTGGCGCGCGGCCGGGCGGCCGTGGCGGGCGCGCGGGCGCCGCTCTGGCGCGACGTCGGCAGGTTCGCGACCGTGTCGTTCCCGGCCGCCGCCTACCGGATGCGGTGGTGGTGGCTCGGCATCGTGGTGCTCGGCAACCTGGTCGCGGTGGCGCTGGCGATCTGGGTGGTGCACAGCCCGGCCGCGCAGGCCGCCGTGGGCGACCCCTACGACATCCGCAGGCTGGTCGACGAGGACTTCGCCAACTACTACACCGAGCACTCCGCGGCCTCGTTCGCGTTCCAGGTGTGGACCAACAATGCCTGGGTGTCGGCCGTCGCGCTGATCTTCGGCGTCCTGCTCGGCATCCCCACGGTCCTGGTGCTGCTGACCAACCAGATCAACCTCGGGGTGACCGGCGGGCTGATGTTCGCCTACGGCAAGGGCGACGTCTTCTTCGGCCTGATCCTGCCGCACGGGCTGCTGGAGCTGACCGCCGTCTACCTCGCCTGCGCGGGCGGGCTCAAGCTCGGCTGGACGGTCATCGACCCCGGACGGCGCCGCCGCGGTCAGGCGCTCGCCGAGGAGGGCCGCGCGGCGGTGAGCATCGCCATCGGCCTGGTCGGGGTGCTGCTGGTCTCCGGCCTGGTCGAGGGCTTCGTGACCGGCTGGGTGCACACCACCTGGCTGCGGATCGGCATCGGCGTGGTCGTGGAGGTCGCGTTCCTCGCGTACGTGATCGTGCTCGGCCGCCGCGCCGTCCGGCAGGGCGAGACCGGTGACGCCGAGCTCCGTCCCGACCAGGCCCCCGTCGCCGGCTGACCGTCCCGGCGCGGGGCTCAGAGCCGGCCGGCGGCCTTGAGGGCCAGGTAGGCGTCGGCGAGGGCCGGCGCGATCTCCGCCGGAGGCGCGTCCACGACCTCGACGCCGTACGAGCGGAGCTCGGCGGTGAGCCGGCGGCGCTCGCCGCGGGCGCGCTCGGCCGCCGCGGCGTCGTACACCGCGGCCAGGTCGCCGCGTCCGGCCGCCATCTCACCGACCCGCGGGTCGGACACCGCGGCGATCATGACCAGGTGCCGGGCGGTGAGCCGCGGCAGCAGCGGCAGCAGCCCCTCCTCGATCGCGGCGGTGTTGAGCTCGGTCAGCAGCACCACCAGGCAGCGCTGCCGCACCCGCGACATCAGGGCCGACACCATCCCGGCCGCGTCGCTCTCGATCAGCTCGGGCTCCAGCGGCGCCATCGCGTGCACCATCGAGGGCAGCAGGTCGGTGCGCGAGGCGCCCTCGACACGGGCGCGGACCCGCCGGTCGTAGGCGAGCAGGTCGACCCGGTCGCCGGCCCGCGACGCCAGCGCGCCGAGCAGCATCGCGGCGTCCATCGAGCAGTCGAGCCTGGGGATGTCGCCGACGCGTCCGGCCGAGGTGCGGCCGGTGTCGAGCACCAGGTAGATGCGCCGGTCGCGCTCGGGCCGCCAGGTGCGCACGACGACGTCGGCGCGGCGCGCGGTGGCCCGCCAGTCGATGGACCGGACGTCGTCGCCGTCGACGTACTCGCGCAGCGAGTCGAACTCGGTGCCCTGCCCGCGGATCAGCGCCACGTGGTTGCCGGTCAGCTCGCGCAGCTTGGCCAGCTTGGCGGGCAGATGGCGGCGGGACGGGAACGCGGGCAGCACCCGCACCGTCCACGGGGCGGGACGGGAGAGCTGCCGGGCGGCCAGCCCGAGCGGTCCGGCCGACCGCACCACGACCGTCACCGCGGCGCGGTCGCCGCGCCGGGTGGGGGCCAGCGTCATCTCGACCCGGCGCCGCTCGCCCGCGGGCACGTCCACCCGGGTGGCGCGGGGCGTCGCGGCGGCGCTCGGCGGCCACACGTCGCGCAGCCGGGCCTTGACCCGGCGCCGCCCCAGGTTCTCGACGATCAGGGTGACCGACGCGGTCTCGCCGAGCCGGACGCGGGCGTCGCCGGACCGGTGGAAGCGCAGCGCCCGCACGTTGCCCGCGAGCGCCAGGTCGGCCGCCACGGCCGCGGCCAGCGCGGCCCAGAGCGCGGCCAGCGCCCACCAGCTCGGCAGGAAGATCGGGACGAGCGCGCCGAGCGCCGCCAGCAGCCCGAGCCGTCCGGTCAGCGCCATCGGCGGGCCCTCCGGTGCGCGGTGGCGGACCCGGCGGCGGCCCGCGGCGGGTGCGCGGTCATCAGCGGGGCGCCGGGACGTGCGCCAGGATGCCCTCCAGCACGCCGTCGGCGGTCGCGCCCTCCAGTTCGGCCTCGGGCCGGAGCTGGACGCGGTGCCGCAGCGTCGGCCGGGCCAGCGCCTTCACGTCGTCGGGGGTCACGTAGTCGCGGCCCGACAGCCACGCCCACGCCCGGGACGTGGCCAGCAGCGCGGTGGCGCCGCGCGGCGACACCCCGAGCTGGAGCGAGGGCGACTGCCGGGTGGCGCGGCACAGGTCGACGACGTACGCGGCGACCTTCGGGTCGAGGTGGACGGCCCGCACGGCGGCACGGCCCGCGGCCAGCTCCTCGGGGCCCGCCACCGGCCGGACCGCCGACAGGTCGCGCGGGTCGAACCCGCCCGCGTGCCGCTGAAGCATCGCGATCTCCTCGTCGCGGGACGGCACCGGGACGGTCAGCTTCACCAGGAACCGGTCGAGCTGCGCCTCGGGCAGCGGGTAGGTGCCCTCGTACTCGATCGGGTTCTGGGTGGCGCACACCATGAACGGGTCGGGCAGCGGGCGGGCGTCGCCCTCGACCGACACCTGCCGCTCCTCCATCGCCTCCAGCAGCGACGCCTGGGTCTTGGGCGGGGTGCGGTTGATCTCGTCGGCGAGCAGCAGGTTGGTGAAGACCGGGCCCTCGCGGTACTCGAACTCCGACGTCCGGTTGTCGTACACCAGGGAGCCGGTGACGTCGCCGGGCATCAGGTCGGGGGTGAACTGCACCCGCTTGAAGTCGAGGTCCAGCGCGCGCGACAGCGTCTTGATCAGCAGCGTCTTGGCGGTGCCCGGCACGCCCTCCAGCAGCACGTGGCCGCGGCACAGCAGCGCGATGACCAGGCCGGTCACCACCGAGTCCTGGCCGACCACCGTCTTGGCGACCTCGCCGCGCAGGGCGGTCAGCGCCGCGCGGGCGGTCTCGGCCCGGTGCCGCGCCTCCTCGGCGGCCGGCCCGCTGGCCTGCCCGGTGTCGACGGCGGACCCGCCACCGTCCTTGCCGAGCTCAACAGGGTGGTTCACGACTGCCGTACCTGCCTTTCCAGGACGTCGAGGATGTCGGTGAGCGCGAGGAGTTGCGCGTCGTCCGCAGGTTCAGGACCGTACAGGGCGGTGCCGACCACCGCCTCGTCGTAGGACGTGCGGTGGGCGACTCCGGTGACGATCTCCTGCGCGAAGGCGAAGTCCTGCGCGGTGCTGCGCGGGAGCCCCAGCAGGGGGACGAGCCGCTCGCGGGCCCCGGCGCGCAGCGCGTCGGCGGCCCGGCCCCTGGCGTGGTGCGCGCGGTACAGCCGGGCGCGGCCCTCCACCGTCTCAGCCGAGCGGACGACGACGGGGAGCGCCTCGGCCACCACCGGCCCGAGCCGCCGGGCCCGCCACAGCGCCACCAGCGCCACCGCGACCAGCACTTCGAGGACGAACAGCTTGACCCCGAACGGCAGCAGGTCGCTCAGCGTGGCGTCGCCGCCCGCGCCGGCCTCGGGCAGGTCGGGGATCAGCCACACCACCGAGGACCGCGCCCCGGCGAGGTTCATGCCGAGGGCGGCGTTGCCCTCCTCGGTGAGGTGCGCGTTGGTGAGCGGCTCGGGGGAGCCGAGCACGGTGACGGTGCGGGAGCCGTCCCGCACCTGGACCAGCCGGCTGTAGTCGTCCGCGCGGTAGCAGGTGACGACGCCGTCGCCGCCGGACGTCGCGTAGGTCTCGGCGCCGCCGAAGGCGACCGGTCCGGCGAGGCGCGCGGCGGGCAGGGCGCAGTCGAGGTCGGCGGTCCGCTCGAAGCTGGTGCCCGCGCGGTGCACGCCGGGGGCCAGCTCTCGCAGGACGCTCCGGTTCGGCTGGACGAGCAGCAGGTCGCCCTGCGCCCCGCGGAGCCGGTCGATGTCGCCGTCGGTGAGCCGCTCGGGCCGGGTGACGACGGTGACGCTGCCGGGCGAGGCCAGCCCGGCCGCGTCGCCGGCCCTGCGCGCCACGTCCAGCCGCGTCCCGTTCTGCTTGAGGATCTCGGCGAGGGCCCGGCTGCCGCCCTCGGTCGGCGAGGTCGGGTCGAGGTCCTGCGGGGTCACCGAGGGGCGCAGCGCCGCGAGGATCACCGCGATCGCCACCAGGGCGAGCAGGACCAGGACGATCCCGCGCGCCGACCGGAACCGGCGCGAGGCGACCTGCCCGGCGGTCGGTCCCGGCGGGGCGGGAGAACCGGAGCCGTCCGCGCCGCCCTGGGGCGGCGACTGGATCACCAACGCGGGCCACCGTCCTCTCCGTCGTGCGGGCCCGTCCCGGCCCCCGCGAGGGCGGGGTCGCCGTCGGAGCGCAGCGGCTTGGGCCGGGCGGCCTGGAGCCGTTCGTCGAGCTGCTTGAGGCGCGCGTAGGCCTCCATGCTGCCGGGCCGGTCGCCGTACCAGACCTCGTCGAAGATCTCGACGCCCACGCGCAGGTCGTCGGCGAGCTGCGGCACCGCCGCGCCCGCCTCGGCCGCCAGCTCGTCGGCCGTCCGGCCGGGCCGCGGCGCCAGGACGGCGCGCTCCTCGAGGTCGCGCGCGATGGCCCGGAGCCGCTCGCGGATCGCCTCGGGCCACTGCCCGCCGGCGGCGTGCCGCTCGGCGGCCTCGCGGTGGTCGAGCGCGGTGGAGGGCCGCTCGTCGAGCAGCGCCTCGCCGCGCGACCTCGGGTTGCCGCGGCCCCGCATCAGCCAGACCACCAGCCCGATCACCGCCAGCAGCAGCGCGATGATGATCACGATCGAGATCCAGCCGCCGGAGCCGCCGCCGTGCGCGGTCGGCTCGGACGCCCGGCCGAACAGGTCGCGCAGCCAGTCGGTGAACTGGTCCCACTGCCGTTCGAGCCAGGACGGCCGGTCCCGCTGGTAGATCGACTTCTCCAGCTCGCGGCGGGCCAGCTCGCGCGCGTCGTCCCGGCCGATCGGATCAGTGATCATGAAGTCACCCCGGTCCGCGGCGCGTTCGAGGGCGGAGGGACGGCCGCGGGCGCGAGCGCGCCGGGGGCCGCCGCGTAGGGCCGCCAGAGGTCGAAGAAGCCGTCCGGGTCATCGTCGCCGCTCCTGCCCCGCCCGGCCGTGGCCCGGGCGGAATCGGGCACGGCGGAATCGGCGGGCGCGGAAGCGGCGGGGGAGGCGGCGGCGATGATCGCGGCGGCCGACCGGCCGCGGCTGCGCAGTTCGAGATCGAAGCCCTCGCGGCGCATCCGCCGGTCGACGTACAGCAGCGCGATCACGCCGGCGTCGAACGGCAGCATGATCGACCAGCTCACGATGCGTCCCACCGTGTCGACCGCCAGGCCGAGCACCATCGCGGTGCCGTGCGAGGCGTCCCCGAAGAAGACGAGCTGGACGATCAGGAACGGGATCCGCAGCGCGAAGAACCCCATGAACAGAGTGATCAGCAGGGTGAGCAGCAGCGTCCCGCAGGTGCGCAGCCAGCGCCCCCGCGACAGCGCGCGGGCCCGCCGGAACGCCCCGCCGACGGTCTCCCGCTCCATCACCACGGCGGGCGCGGCCAGCACCAGCAGCATGTAGAGCCACACCATCAGCCCGACGCCGACCGGGAAGCCCGCGATGGCGGCCAGCACGTCGAGCGCCGGATGCGCCCCGGCCGCGACGAGCAGCAGGAACGGGACGATCGGCAGCAGCAGCGCGAGCAGCGACACCACCATGATCAGGGCGGCGACCGCGACCAGCCGGCCCAGCCGCGGGCGCACGTCCCGCCACGCCTGCCGCGGCGGGACCGGCGTCCCGAGCAGCCCGCGCCCGAGCAGCGGCGCCAGCAGGCCCGACAGCAGCAGGATCCCGTAGGCCGACAGTGCCAGCCCGATCGCCCCGAGGATGAGCTGCGAGCCGACCGACTCCAGCAGCGCGCCCGGGGTGACCTCGCCGTCGGCCTGGTCGCCGATGAAGTAGTAGGTCGCGACCGTGACCAGCACCTGGATCACCGTGCTGACCGCCACCGACAGGCCCAGCGTGATGCGGGGCCGGCGCCGGATCCCGGCGATCGCGCCGTCCAGCATCTCCGAGATGGACATGGGGCGGAACGGGACGTCGCCGTCCGCGCCCTCGTCCCAGCCGTCCGGTCCCGGCATCTCTCCGCTCCCCGCGTGATGAGTCGTCAGCCTGCTTTCCGGGGCACCCCCGGATTCCCGGTCAGGTCATCCTGTCACGGGCGGGGTGCCGTAATTGCCTTTCCCGGCCCGGTCCATGATGATCTGCACGCCGATTCGGCCGCCGGGGCCGCGCCGAAGGCCGTTTCCGGTCCCGTTCCGGTCCCGTTCCGGGCCCGCCCCGTCCGCCGCCGGCCACCGCCGGCCGGACGATCTCGGAGATGAATCGCGGTTGCCTGTTTACAATCCGGCATTTGAACGAGACCGTGACGAGCGGCGCGGCGGGCCGGCGCCCGTTCGCCCGACACCGGGAGGAGTCATGTACCAGGCAAACGCGGGTAACCTTGCACGCCAAGGCATTTCCCTCCCTGGCGAGGTGGGGCAGGACCGTCTCACCCCACTCCACCGAACCCCGACTTTGTGACGATGAGGGCCATGAGAGGACGTGTACTGGTCGTCGACGACGACCTCGCGCTCGCCGAGATGCTCGGCATCGTGCTGAGGGGCGAGGGTTTCGAGCCGTCGTTCGTCCACGATGGCGACAAGGCGCTTGAGGCGTTCCGGGAGACGCGGCCCGATCTCGTGCTGCTCGACCTGATGCTCCCGGGCGCCGACGGCATCGACGTGTGCCGGCAGATCCGCGCCGAATCCGGCATCCCGATCGTCATGCTGACGGCCAAGAGCGACACCGTCGACGTGGTGCTCGGCCTGGAGTCGGGCGCCGACGACTACATCGTCAAGCCGTTCAAGCCCAAGGAGCTGGTCGCACGGGTCCGCGCCCGGCTCCGCCGCACCGACGAGCCCGCCCCCGAGACCCTCCAGATCGGCGACATCACCATCGACGTCGCCGGCCACTCGGTCAAGCGCGGCGACAAGCACATCCCGCTCACCCCGCTGGAGTTCGACCTGCTGGTGGCGCTGGCCCGCAAGCCGCGCCAGGTGTTCACCCGCGAGGTGCTGCTCGAGCAGGTCTGGGGGTACCGGCACGCCGCCGACACCCGCCTGGTCAACGTGCACGTGCAGCGGCTCCGCGCCAAGATCGAGAAGGACCCGGAACGGCCCGAGATCGTCGTCACCGTCCGCGGCGTCGGCTACAAGGCCGGTCCGGCCTGATCCCGGCCGCTCGGCGATGACCATCCGCCCCCGCCTCCGCGCCCCCCGTCCGCGATGAACGCCGTGAAGCGGCTCGCGCGGCGGGGGCTCGGCACGCTCAGGCGCGCCGTCCGGGGGGTGTCGCGGCGCGGCTACCAGCGGTGGCGCCGCTCGATCCAGGTGCGGATCGTCACCTGGACGCTGTGCATCTCGGTGATCGTGGTCGCGATCCTGGGGGTGTTCCTCATGCAGCAGGTGTCGTCCGCCCTGATGGACGGCAAGGTCAAGGCGGCGCGGCTCCAGCTCGACGAGGGCCTCGCGCAGGTGCAGCGCGACCTCGGCAACTCGCCCGAGGACGGCGGCGGGCGGCTCGACGCCGTGGTCAACCGGCTCAAGGCGCGCAGCGGCCCGTCCGGGCTGTACGAGGTCTACATCCGCGACACCAGCGACCGCTTCTCCGGGGGACGGGCCACCAACGAGCTGCGCGAGGAGAGCGTCCCGAGGCGGCTGCGCGAGGAGCTGCGGCACGCGCCGACGGGATCGCGCTCCTACACGTTCGGCAAGCTGTCCTATGTCGGACGCGAGAGCAGGTCCGAACGCGGGCTCATCGTGGGCGGCAAGACCGCCCAGTTCGAGCTCTACTACCTCTTCCCGCTGGAGCAGGAGCAGCGCACGCTGACGAACGTGGCCCGGTCCCTGGCCGGCGTCGGCGTCGTGCTGGTGCTGCTGCTGGCGGCGATCGCCTCGCTCGTCACCCGGCAGGTCGTCATCCCCGTCCGGCTCGCCGCGCAGGGCGCGCAGCGGCTCGCCGCCGGACGGCTGGAGGAGCGCATGCGGGTCCGCGGCGAGGACGACCTCGCCCGGCTGGCCCGCTCGTTCAACGACATGGCCGCCAACCTGCAAGACAAGATCGGCGAGCTGGAGGACCTGTCGCAGGTGCAGCGGCAGTTCGTGTCGGACGTCTCGCACGAGCTGCGCACGCCCCTCACCACGATCCGGATCGCCGCCGACATGCTCTACGAGAACCGCGACACCTTCGACGACCCGGCCGTGCGCCGCTCGGCGGAGCTGCTCCAGAGCCAGCTCGAACGCTTCGAGTCGCTGCTCGGCGACCTGCTGGAGATCAGCCGGCACGACGCCGGCGCGGCCACCCTCGACGCCGAGTCGCTCGACATGCGCGACCTGGTGCTGCGCACGGTCGGCGACATCCAGGGCCTGGCCGAGCGCAAGGGCAGCAGGGTCGTGCTCCAGCTCCCCGGCGAGCCGTGCATGGCCGAGGTCGACCGCCGCCGCGTCGAGCGCATCCTGCGCAACCTGCTGGTCAACGCCGTCGAGCACGGCGAGGGTGAGGACATCGTGGTGTCGGTCGCCGCCGACCGCGACGCGGTCGCGGTCGCGGTCCGCGACCACGGGGTGGGACTGAAACCGGGGGAGGGGCAGATGGTGTTCGACCGCTTCTGGCGCGCCGACCCGGCGCGGGCCCGCACCACCGGCGGGACCGGGCTGGGCCTGTCGATCTCCAGGGAGGACGCCCAGCTGCACGGCGGCTGGCTCCAGGCGTGGGGCGAACCGGGCGCCGGATCGCAGTTCCGCCTGTCCCTGCCCAGAGTGGCGGGCGCCGAGTTGCGCGGCTCGCCGCTCCCACTGGTGCCCCCGGGCGCGGGCGACGCCCGTCCCCTCTTCGCCGAGCTGGAGGCGGGCGAGTGACGGCGGGCACCCCCGACCACACCCTCGGCCCCCCGCGCCGGGCGCCCGCCCCGCGGCCCGGAGGCCCGTCCGGGCCGCGCCGGATCCCGCCGGCCCTGCTGGTCTTCGCGGTCCTCACCCTCTGCGTCGCCGGATGCGCCAACGTGCCCGGCGGCGGCCGTGTGGTGTCCGGCAAGCCCGTCGAACGGGCCGAGCAGGTCGACGACCCCTACGTCCGGCTGATCCCCGTACGGCCCCGTCCGGAATGGGGTCCGGAAGAGATCGTGTCCGGATTCCTCGCCGCCTCCGCGAGTTTCGACGACGACCACAAGGTGGCGCGGGAGTTCCTGGCGGCCCAGACCTCGTGGCGCCCCGGCCTGAGGCCCTCCGTCACCGTCATGCGGAACCGCGAGGCGCCCAGGGTCGTCAAGCAGACGGCCACGCAGGCGGTCGTGAAGGTCGTCGGCGACCAGCTCGGCACGATCGCGTCCGACGGCCAGTACCGCGCCGCGGCCGAGCACATCGAGGTCAGCTTCCAGCTCGGCCGGACGCCCCAGGGGCTGTGGCGGGTCACCGGCCTGCCCGACGACGAGCGCGCCGGGCTGCTGCTCACTCAGGTCGACGTCGAGCGCGCCCTCCGCCCGGTCAACCTGTACTTCTTCGCGCCCGACCAGCGCACCCTCGTCCCGAACGGGATCTTCCTCCCGGTGGTCAACCGGCGCGACCTGCCGTCCCAGCTCGTCCGGGCCCTGCTGAACGGCCCGACCTCGTGGCTGTACGGGGCGGTCAAGAGCGCCTTCCCGCCCGGCACCCACCTGAGCGGCGAGGGCGTGGAGATCAGCAAGGACATCGCCACCGTCGATCTCAGCAAGGAGGCCGGCACCGGCAGTGTGGAGCGGATGTCCGCGCAGCTCAGCTGGACCCTGCGGCAGTTCTCCGAGATCAAGCGGTGGAGGCTGCGGATCGGCGGCGAGGCGGTCGCGCCGAAGGACATGAACGTGACCCAGGACGTCCGCGCGTGGGAGGTCAACGCCCCCGACGGCCACGAGGAGCAGGTCACCCAGAGCGCTTACGGCATCGGCGGCTCGGGCTTCCTCAGCACCCTCGACGGACGTGTCCCGCAGCCCGTCACGACGGGGAACGCGTGGCGGCTGTCGCGTCCGGCCGTGGCGCCCGACTACCAAGAGGTCGCGGGGCTCACCTCCAAGGGCGACCAGGTGCTGACGGCCGCCCCGCTCACCGGCTCGCCCACACCGAAGCCCCTCTTGGCGTCCTCGCGTCGCGGCGGCCGTTTCACCCCGCCCTCCTGGGGACGTGACGGCCTGCTGTGGACGGTCGAGACGGCCAAGGACAAGTCGTGGCTGTGGGTCCGCCAGCGGGGGCGCCCTCCGGCGCGCGTCTCGCACTGGGGGCTGAGCGGACGGGAGGTCATGGCGTTCCGCGTCGCGCGCGACGGCGTTCGGGCCGCCGTCATCGTCGACGTCGACGGGGAGCCGCAGGTCCAGATCGGCCGGATCGTCCGCGACGCGCGCGGCGCCGTCGACGTGGGGTCCTTCCTGCCCGTCAGCTCCGAGCTCCTGCGCGCGCGCGACCTGGTCTGGCGCGACTACGGCACGCTGGCGGTGCTCGGGCAGAAGGACTCCGACACCCAGGCCCTGCCGTACCTGATGCCGGTCAGCGGCAGCGCCATCACCTCCCTCGGGGTGGGCTCGCTGGGCGAGCCGCGCACGATCACCGCCGCCCCCGGCTCGCCCGTCCTCATCGGCACGCGCGCCTCGAACCGCAACCTGGTCTGCAAGCAGCGCTCTCCGCGCGACCAGTTCAGCGAGTGGGCCTGCGACATCCCGGCGACCGATCCGACCTACGCCCGCTGAGCCGCCGGGAGTTATCCACAGTTCGCCGCGGTCCTTCCGGCCGGCGCCGCCGCCCGGCATCGTCGAGGCATGAGCCTGCCGACGAGCCTGATCCAACTGGTCCTGCCGGAGCGATGTGCGGGCTGTGCCCTGGCCTCCGGCCTGCTGTGCGCGGCCTGCGCCATGCCCCTGACCGTCCCCGCCCGCGCCGTCCGCCTCGGTCCCGGCCTCCCCGGCCTCCCGCAGACCTGGACGGTGGCCGACTACGGCGGGCCGGTTCGGGCGATCATCGCCGCGCACAAGGAACGCGGCCGTACCTCTCTCGCCCGCCCGCTGGGCGCCACCCTCAGCCGGGCCGTTCTGGCCACCGTGGCCGCGGTGGCCGAACCGGTGCCGGGGCCCGATCCGCCGGAGCAGGCGCCGGAACAGGCGCCGGGGCCGGTGCTGGTGCCGGTTCCGTCGGCGCGGGCGGCGCTACGGCGGCGCGGGCATGACCCCACGCACCGGATGGCGGCGGTCGCGGTCCGGGTGCTGCGCGCGGGCGGCCTGCGCGCCACAGGGCTCGGCGCGCTGCGGCAGCGGCGGCCCGTGGCCGATCAGGCGGGGCTCACGGCCGGTGAGCGGGCGGCCAACCTGGCCGGCGCGCTCGAGGTCGTGCCGCGCGTCCCGGTGGCCGGACGCGGGGTGATCGTGGTCGACGACGTGATCACTACGGGGGCCTCGCTGGCCGAGGCCGCCCGGGCGCTGCGGCAGGCCGGGGCCCTGGTCGTGGGGGCCGCGACGGTGGCCGCCACACCGCTGCGCAGGGGCGGGTGAGCCTTCGCGCGGCCGGCGGGCGCCCTTCCCCGGCGTCGAGGGGCGGTGGTTCTGCCACACCGTGGCAACGAGCGGGTGACAATCTTCGTTCCGGCCCCCGACCCGGTAGGTGGTTACCATCCGTAGTTGAGAACTGTCCGACTTGTGGTGGCACGTCGGATTGATTGCTTCATCAACCGTCACGCGGCGTCATGGCAGTTGAAGAGATCTTTGCAACATGCCGCTCCGCCCGCTCGGCATGACCTGGGTGCCGGCGAAAGCCGCGAAAGCCCTGCGGACACGGGGATGCACGACTTGCGGGCGAGCCGGAAAGGGGGTCCGGAGCGGCGCTGCGAGCACTCTCGATGACGGTCCGTGAGTTTTTCCTCGCTCCACCCCCCTGACATTCGCGGCGTAAGGGGTTAGCGTTCCTGACATGGCACCCGCCCGGGTCCGTGGTTGCGTTGGATCGCCGTGCTCGTCAGGAGCACGCCAGGCGATCCGGCTAGCCGATGCCAGGCGCAGGCGAAACGGCCCACGTAAGGCGACTTCTCGTCGACCGATCACGGTGCGCCTTAGAAGTAAGTCCTGCCTCACCGGGGAATCCGATATTCCCCGGACCGGGAGAAGGGCAGTAGTGGCGAAAGCGCCGCGAGCCCCTCAGCAGGCGGATGTGGGGACGAAGACCAGGTCGGCCGGGCGGGTGCGACCCACCGAGCTGTGGCGTCCGTCCGGGGCCATCAGGAGCCCCGGACCGGGCGAGAATCGCAACCGGCAGAAGGGGGGTCCCGCGTGGACATCACCGTGAGGGGCCGGCACACCGACGTCAACGACAGGTTCCGACGGCACGTCGATGCCAAACTGGCCAAGATCGAACGGCTCAACCAGAAGGTCATCCGCGTCGATGTGGAGGTCTCTGAGGAACGCAATCCGAAGCTGGCCGACCAGCGTGAGCGGGTCGAGCTGACCATCCAGTCGCGCGGCCCGGTGATCCGGGCCGAGGCCGCCGCCGACGACCGCTACGGAGCGCTCGACCTGGCGCTCGACAAGCTGGAGTCCCGGCTGCGCCGCGACGGCGACCGGCGCAAGGCGCACCATGGCGGCAGATCGCGGGCCAGGCCGGCCGCGGCGGAACCGCTCCCCGAGCCCCTGGAGACCGTGCCCGCGGACGCGGGCCGGGCCGCCGAACCCGCGGGCACCGGCCGTTACGATCCGATGCCGGCCGCGGACGAGCAGCTGATCCCGATCCCGATGGAGGGCGACGGCCCCGTCGTCGTCCGCGAGAAGTACCACAAGGCCGAGCCGATGGGCATCGAGCAGGCCCTCTTCGAGATGGAACTGGTCGGCCACGACTTCTTCCTCTTCCGTGACAAGGCCGACGGCCACCCCTCGGTCGTCTACCGCCGGCGAGGCTGGGACTACGGCGTCATCCGTCTTGTCGAAGAGTGATGTGGTACTTGCGTCACGTCACCGCCCAGAGCGTGTCATGATCTAGAAAGGCGTTACCAGCAAGGCCGTGGTCGCGGTGGCCCGAGGGGCCACCGCGACCACGGCGGCTGTCTCCGGGCCGGGCCCGGACCCTCCGGCAGACCCAGATCACTGACAGTGAAGGGGGGAAGCGGCGTCTCCTCCACGCCGCGACTCAGGTGAGCGAGAATCCCGAGGCTCGCGGCGCCGCGGCGGTACCCCGTCAGGCCGACGCGACCGAGGCCGGCGCGGCCGACCCCATCCGGGTACTGATCGTCGACGACCACGCGCTCTTCCGCCGCGGCCTGGAGATGGTCCTCCAGGGCGAGACCGACATCGAGGTCATCGGCGAGGGCGGCGACGGCCACGAGGCGGTCGAGATGGCCGGCGACCTGCTGCCCGACGTGGTTCTGATGGACATCCGGATGCCCCGCCGCAGCGGCATCGAGGCCTGCACCGCCATCAAGGACGCCGCCCCCAGCGCCAAGATCGTGATGCTGACCATCAGCGACGAGGAGGAGGACCTCTTCGAGGCGATCAAGGCCGGGGCCAGCGGCTACCTGCTCAAGGAGATCTCCATCGACGAGGTCCCGCAGGCGGTCCGCGCGGTGCACGGCGGCCAGTCGCTGATCAGCCCCTCGATGGCGTCCAAGCTCATCACCGAGTTCGCCTCCCTGGCCAAGCGCAGCGAGGAGCGCACCCAGCAGGTCCCCGCGCCCCGCCTCACCGAACGCGAGATGGAAGTCCTCCGCCTGGTCGCCCGCGGCCTCGGCAACCGCGAGATCGCCCGCGAGCTCTTCATCTCCGAGAACACGGTCAAGAACCACGTCCGCAACATCCTGGAGAAGCTCCAGCTCCACTCCCGGATGGAGGCGGTCGTCTATGCGGTCCGCGAGAAACTCCTAGAGATCACCTGACCCGCCCCGTCAGCCACCCCACCGCCGCCCTCCAGGCCCACGGCGTCCCCGTCCGCACAGGGCCCGCCCAGGCCGTCCGGCCCGCGCTCTGCTGCCTTGCGCATCGCCCGAGCACCTCCGGCGTCCTTAGCGTCCCCTTGTCTCCCTCGCTCATCGCCTCGCACGCCGTCCACCTGGAGAGCCCCCTCCCGCTCCGCCGCTACCGGCTATCCCCTTTTGTCGGTGTCGTGTCGTAGCATCGCGGCGTGATCGAGGCTGAGCTCAGTGCGGACGAGGTGCGGCGGCTTCAGCTGCGTGCACAAGGGCTTCTGGGGGCGCGGGGCGCCGGCGGGGTGACGGGGCTGCTGAGGCGGCTGGGGGCCGTCCAGCTCGACACGATCTCGGTGCTGGCGCGTTCGCACGAGCTGGTCCCCTACGCACGGCTCGGGGCAGTCGGGCGCGACGCGGTGGAGGCGGCCTACTGGGGGAGCGGCGCGTTCGAGTACTGGGCGCACGCGGCGTCGGTGCTGCCGATGGACGAGTGGCCGCTGTTCGCGTTCCGGCGGCGGGCCTTCCGGCGGCGCGGGTGGCGGTGGCACAAGGTGCCCGAGGGGGTCTGCCAGGAGATCCTGGCGCGGCTGAGGGCCGACGGGCCGCTCACCACCAAGGAGCTCGGCGGGGCGAAGGCGAGCGCCGACTGGTGGGACTGGAGCGATCACAAGATCGGCATCGAGTGGCTGCTGGACGTCGGCGAGGTCGTGTGCGCGCGGCGGGTCGGCTGGCGGCGGGTGTACGACCTGGCCGAGCGTGCGGTGCCGGCGCCCCTGCTCGACCAGGAGCCCGACGACGAGGCGTGCCTGGAGGCGCTGGTGGCGCGGGCGGGGCGGGCGCTGGGGGTGGCGACCCGCGCCGACCTGGCCGACTACTACCGGGTCAAGGCCGAGCAGGTCGACGCCGTGATCGGGGCGACGGGCCTGGTCCCGGTGCGGGTGGAGGGCTGGCGGCACGCCGCGTGGGCCGATCCGGCCGCACTCGCCGAGCCGGCCCGGGGGCGGCACGTGACGACGCTGCTGTCACCGTTCGACTCGCTGGTCTGGGACCGGGCCCGGACGTCGCGGGTGTTCGGCTTCGATCACCGGCTCGAGGCGTATGTGCCCAAGGCCAAGCGGGTCCACGGCTACTTCGCGATGCCGCTGCTGTCGGGCGGGCGGCTGCTCGGCCGGGTCGACCCGGCGCGGGAGGGCACGACGCTGGTCGCGCGGCAGGTGTCGTTCGAGCCGTCGGCGACGCGGACGCGGGCGCGGACCGAGGCGTCGGCGGCGGCCCTCGGCGCCGCGCTGTGGCGGGCGGCCGGGTGGGTCGGGTGCGACGACGTGCGCGTCGAGCGGCTCGACCCCGGGCTGGACGGGGCGCAGGTGGCCGCCGTGGTCCGGGCCGCCGGGTGACGGCTCAGCCGTGCGGGGCCTCCTGCGTGTCGGTCGCGATGGGCTTGTGCGCGGTCTCGCCGGTCAGGCCGCCACGCCGCTTGGTGGTGTGGCTGCCGAACAGCGAATAGTCGACGATCTCCGGAATGACCCTGGGCGCGTCCAGGACGATGTCGGAGAAGAGGTGGACCAGCCCGCTCACCAGGACGCCGACGGCGACCACGGCGATCCCGACCCAGAACGCGATCCACAGGGGGCCGATGCACAGGGCGATCCCGCCGAGCAGGAAGCCGATGAAGATGATCAGGACGGCGAGCCAGGAGCCGGGCCGTCCGGCGTGCGATCCGTACGATTCTTCGGTCATGACGCCTCCTCGCGGCTGCACTGGGAGACCTTCCGCTGGATCCGGCCGGTCAAACAGGCGCGCAGTGGATTGCGCTGCGGGGTGACCTAGACCATTCTGGGTCTCGCCTACGATGGGCATCGTACGTGTGGTGTGCGTACCGCCGGGAGCGGTGACCCACGATCTGCAAGGAGCCTCCGAGAGTGCCGCCAGTCATCGATAAGATCCTTCGTGCGGGCGAAGGTAAGATCAAGCGCAAGCTCCACAAGCTCGCGGATCAGGTCAACTCGATCGAGGAGGACTTCCTCGAGATGAGCGACGCCGAGTTGCGTGAGCTGACCGACAAGTACCGGGAGCGGATCGCCGAGGGCGAGTCCCTGGACGACCTGCTGCCCGAGGCGTTCGCCACGGTCCGCGAGGCGGCCAAGCGCGTGCTCGGGCAGCGGCCCTACGACGTCCAGCTCATGGGCGGCGCCGCACTGCACCTGGGGAACATCGCCGAGATGAAGACCGGTGAGGGCAAGACCCTCACCTGTGTGCTCCCGGCCTACCTCAACGCCCTGAGCGGCGAGGGCGTGCACGTCGTCACCGTCAACGACTACCTCGCCAAGCGCGACGCCGAGTGGATGGGCCGCGTGCACCAGTTCCTCGGGCTCGAGATCGGTGTCATCCTCCCGCAGATGACGCCGGACGAGCGCCGGGTCGCTTACAACGCCGACATCACCTATGGCACCAACAACGAGTTCGGGTTCGACTACCTGCGCGACAACATGGCCTGGAGCCTGGACGAGTGCGTCCAGCGCGGCCACAACTACGCCATCGTCGACGAGGTCGACTCGATCCTGATCGACGAGGCCCGGACGCCGCTGATCATCTCGGGCCCGGCCGAGCAGAACTCCAAGTGGTACTCGGAGTTCGCCAAGATCGTCCCGCGGCTGAAGCGGGCCGAGCTGGTCAGCACCGCCGGCCAGGTCGACGAGTACGGGCCGGGCGACTACGAGGTCAACGAGAAGAAGCGCACGGTCGGCATCACCGAGTCCGGCGTGGAGAAGGTCGAGGACTGGCTCGGCATCGACAACCTCTACGACTCGGTCAACACGCCGCTGGTCAGCTTCCTCAACAACGCGCTGAAGGCCAAGGAGCTCTACAAGCTCGACAAGGACTACGTCGTGATGAACGGCGAGGTCCTGATCGTCGACGAGTTCACCGGCCGCATCCTGCACGGGCGCCGCTACAACGAGGGCATGCACCAGGCGATCGAGGCGAAGGAGGAGGTGGCGATCAAGGACGAGAACCAGACCCTGGCCACCATCACCCTCCAGAACTTCTTCCGCCTCTACAACAAGCTCTCGGGCATGACCGGCACCGCCGACACCGAGGCCGCCGAGTTCAACAAGACCTACAAGATCGGCGTCGTGCCGATCCCGACGAACAAGCCGATGGTCCGAGAGGACGTCGCCGACGTCGTCTACAAGACCGAGCAGGCCAAGTTCGAGGCGGTCGTCGAGGACATCTCCGAGCGCCACGAGAAGGGCCAGCCGATCCTGGTCGGCACCACGTCGGTGGAGAAGTCCGAGCGGCTGTCCAGGATGCTCAAGCGGCGCGGCATCCCGCATCAGGTGCTGAACGCCAAGGCGCACGAGAAGGAGTCGGAGATCGTCGCCGAGGCCGGCCGCAAGGGCGGCGTGACCGTGGCGACCAACATGGCCGGCCGCGGCACCGACATCATGCTCGGCGGCAACCCCGACTTCCGGGCCGACCTGGAGCTGCACCAGCGGGGCCTGTCGCCGCTGGAGACGCCCGAGGAGTACGAGGCGGCCTGGCCCGAGGCGCTGGAGAAGGCGAAGGAGGCCGTCAAGGGCGAGCACGAGCAGGTCGTCGAGGCGGGCGGGCTGTACGTGCTGGCGACCGAGCGGCACGAGTCGCGGCGGATCGACAACCAGCTCCGCGGCCGGTCCGGCCGGCAGGGCGACCCGGGCGAGTCGCGGTTCTACCTGTCCCTCGAGGACGACCTGATGCGGCTGTTCAACTCCGCCCGGGTCGAGGCGATCATGTCGCGGCTGAACATCCCGGACGACGTGCCGATCGAGTCCGGCATCGTCTCCAAGGCGATCCGGTCGGCGCAGAGCCAGATCGAGCAGCAGAACTTCGAGATGCGCAAGAACGTCCTGAAGTACGACGAGGTGCTCAACCGGCAGCGCAAGGTCATCTACGGTGAGCGCCGCCAGGTGCTGGAGGGCGCCGACCTCCAGGAGCAGGTCCTCCTGATGATCGACGAGGTCGTCCAGGGCTACGTCGCGGGCGCCACCGCCGAGCGGTTCGCCGAGGAGTGGGACCTCGAGAAGCTGTGGAAGGCGTTCAAGCAGCTCTACCCGATCAAGCTGACCGTCGAGGAGCTGGTCGAGGAGGTCGGCGGCGACATCTCCGGCCTCGACGCCGAGACGCTGTCGGAGAAGATCCGCGAGGACGCCAAGGCCGCCTACGCGGCGCGCGAGGAGGAGCTCGGCGCCGACGTCGTGCGCGAGCTGGAGCGGCGCGTGGTCCTGTCGGTGCTCGACCGCAAGTGGCGCGAGCACCTGTACGAGATGGACTACCTCCAGGAGGGCATCGGCCTGCGGGCTATGGCGCAGCGCGACCCGCTGGTGGAGTACCAGCGCGAGGGCTACGACATGTTCAACGCGATGCTCGACGGCATCAAGGAGGAGTCGGTCGGCTACCTGTTCAACCTCGAGGTCGAGGTCGACGAGCAGCAGGCCGCGCCCACCGTCGGGGCCAACCCGGTGGCGCTCTCCAAGACCGCCTCCGACGACGACACGGCCGAGGCCGAGGCCGAGGCCGACACCGGCACCGAGGTCGAGGCTGAGGCCGACACCGAGGCCGACGAGGTCCCGGCCGGCGGCGAGGCCCCCACGATCCACGCCAAGGGCCTGGACGAGCCAAAGCGGCCCAAGAAGCTGGAGTACTCGGCGCCCACCGTCGACGGTGAGGGCGGCGTGGAGCTGCACAGTGAGGAGACCGAGGACGAGTACGCGGGCGTGTCCCGCAACGACCCGTGCCCCTGCGGCTCGGGCAAGAAGTTCAAGCGCTGCCACGGCGACCCGCGCGGCAAGTAGGGCGCACGCCGGGCCGAAGCGGCCTCCCGGGATCGGTTCCCGGGAGGCCGCTTCCGCGTTCACGGCCTGACGACCGGGGGCACGCCGCCGCCCTCTCGCGCCGGCCGGGCTCCCGTCACGGCCTCGCGGTGGGGAGCGCCGGTCGCCGCCGGTGTGCGGGACCGCTGGTCTCGACGGCGGTGCACCGCCATCGGCCGCGCCGGTGCTCCAGCCTGAGGGCGAGCGCCTGGACGCGGCCGTCCAGGACGAGTACCGCGCCCGTCTCGGCGCTGCCGGGGGCGGGTTCCTGGAGCCAGGTGGTCAGCACCTGGGGCGGGGCGATCCGGGCTCCGAGGGCCGTCGGAGCCCGGTGCCCGGCGAGGCCGCGGCAGACCTCCGGGAGGGCCTGGTGGGCGAGGTGGTGCGGCGTCCGCATCCCGGCGAGCACCTCGGCGACGAGCCGTACGGTCGCCTCGGCGACGGCGCGCAGGTCGGTCTCCGCCCGTTCGTCGGGCCGGACGAGGCGCAAGGGGTTGGGCCGGCGGGCGGCCGGGACGGTGGGTCTGCTGAGCGCCAGCGCCCCGTCCGTCCCATGCGCCTCGTGGGCGGCGGCGTACGGGCTCCGGGCCGGGTCCTGCGTGGTCCGGGCGGACGCCCGGGACCGGCCGGTGTAGGGGACGATCCGGACGGCCGGGTTCGTCGTGCGCTTGGGCATGGTGCCTCCAGTCATCGTGGCGGCGCCGCCGTGGGCGGCGGCGCCGATAACAGGAGGCGCGAAGGGCCGGGAAAATACGCCGGGGACCGGATGCGGACGCAGCGGTAACGCGCGCTCTGCGTTGTCCCGCCCTTTAGCGGCGCCGAATTGGGCGTCACACCGCACACATACCCGACGTCACACCGCATTCCTATGCGCCGGCCCGGCGTGCGATTTTTCACGCGTCATCGGCAGGCACTAACCGGTGCTCGGGGTGTCCTGCGGATCGGTGGAATTGTTGCGTTTGTTCGCGGTGCCGGCCATGCTCCGGGATTCGGCGCCCGTCTCGGCACCGGTCTCGGCGTTCGTCTCGGCGCCGGCCTTCGTGCCCGCGGCCAGTTCCGGGTCGGTGACGGGATCGGCGGCGACCGACTCCTCGCCATCGGGTTCGCGGCCCGGGGTGGGGATGTTCAGCCTGCGGATCAGGAAGCTGAACATCAGGTAGTAGACCGCCGCGTAGACCAGTCCCATGATGATCAGCGGCACCAGGTTCCTGGTGTTGCTCCGGGACCCGTTGATCAGCATGTCGATGGCCCCGGCGGAGAAGCTGAACCCGAGCTTCATCCCGAGCGCGTCGGCGACCGCCATCGAGATCCCGGTCAGCACCGCGTGCACGCCGAACAGGACGGGGGCGACGAAGATGAACGCGAACTCGATCGGCTCGGTGATGCCGGTGACGAACGCGGTGAGCGCGGCGGACAGCATGATGCCGCCGACGGCCGCACGGCGGTGCTTGGGCGCGGCCTGCCAGATGGCCAGCGCGGCGGCGGGCAGCGCGAACATCAGGACCGGGAAGAATCCGGTCATCGACCAGCCGGCGCCGTCCGCGCCGTTGGCATAGCAGTTGAGGTCGCCGGCGTAGCTCTTGCCGCCCACGGTGCACTCGGGGATCTGGGTCCAGACCACGTTGTTGGGGATGTGGTGCAGGCCGAGCGGCAGCAGCAGCCGGTTGATCACGCCGTAGACGCCGGCGCCGACGGTGCTGTTGTCGGCCATCCAGCCGCCGAAGCCGGTGAGCAACGTGCCGAGGAACGGCCAGACGAAGCCGAAGACCACGCCGAGCGCGAGCGAGGCGACCGCGGTGATGATCGGCACGAACCGGCGGCCCCCGAAGAAGGCCAGCCAGGTGGGCAGCTTGATCCGGTAGAAGCGCTGGTAGAGCAGGGCGGTGACGATGCCGATCACGATCCCGCCGAGGACCCGGGTGGGGTTCTGCGTGGCCAGGTCCAGGACGGTGGTGGGGGTGCCGGGATGGGCCGGGTCGAAGAGCCGCTTGCTGATCTTGGCCTTGAGGTCGTCGTCGAACCGGATGAAGAACACGTTCATGCTGACGTAGTGGAAGACCATGTAGCCGACCACCGCGGCGAGCCCGGTCGAGCCGTCCGACTTCTTGGCGAACCCCACCGCGACACCCACCGCGAACAGCAGCGGCATCCAGTCGAACAGCGCGCCGCCGGCTCCGCCGAACACCTGCGCGACCTGGTCGGCGCTGGGGTACCAGGAGCCGCCGGAGAAGCTGATCCAGTGGTCCGCGCCGGGGGCGTTGCCGAGCACGTCGGGCTGGCCCAGCCGCTGGAGCAGCCCGGCCGCGGGGAGGACGGCGATCGGCAGCATGAGGGCGCGGCCGATGCGCTGGAGCACGGCGAGGGCGGCGGACCCGCGGCGCGGCGCGGCGGGACCGGTCGCGGTGGTCGAGCTCATGTGGGGGGTTCCTCCTCGGTGACCGAAGGTGTCGGGGGCGCGTCGAGGGATCTCCGAAGGGTCGGGAGCGGCCGGAGCTCCGGGCGGTCAGGAGTGCGGCGGGGGGTCGCCGAGGGCGGTGTGGATCTGGTAGCGGTCGGCCCGGTAGGTCGACACGCCCAGTTCGGCGCAGATGCCGCTGGTGTAGGAGCGGCGTTGCAGCAGCAGCGCGGCGCTGCCGCGGGGGATCTGGAGGTGCCGGGCGTCGGCGGCGTCGGCGAGGACGGCGTCGATGGTCTGGTCGCCGGCGTCGAACACCAGCCCGTAGACGGCCTCCAGTACGCCGTACAGCGAGCGGTCGGCGAGCCGCCGGTCGAGCAGGTCGGGGGCGAGCGAGGCCAGGATGTGCGAGCGTTCGAGCGCCATCGGCTCGCCGTCGGCGGTGCGCAGCCGCTCGACCAGGTGGATCGCGGTGCCCGGCTCGACCTCGAAGACGCGGGCGAGGCGGGTGTCGGCGGCGACGGTGCGCCGGTCGAGGTCGACCGCGCCGGGCCGCAGCCCGCGGCTGAGCATGTCCTCGGTGAAGGAGACCAGCCGCAGCGGCATCTCGATCTTGGGGCGGGCGACGAAGGTGCCCTTGCCCGGCACCCGGTAGAGCCGGCCCTCGGTGACGAGCTGGTCGACGCCCTGCCGGACGGTCATGCGGGACAGCTCGTACCGCGCGCACAGCTCGCGTTCGGACGGGATCGGGGCGTCGACGGGCAGTTCCGCGCTCTCGATCAGTTCGAGCAGGATGGCACGGAGCTGGAAGTACTTCGGTACGGGGCTGTTCGGATCGATGGTCGTCACGTGGATGTCCTCGATGGCCCGGGGCCGGTGCCGGAGTGTCCGGATCGTCGTGCGCGTACTGGTCTAGGCCGGACTAGACCACAGGGGTCGAAGGCGTGTCAATGCACAGGTGAGTAACGCCGGATCGCCTGCTGGGCCGCCTCTGGAGCAGGGGGACCCACAGGTCGGGACGAGGGTCCGGCGGCCGTCCGGGCGGGATCGGGTCCCGGCGGGAAGGCCCGCGTCTTCGCTCTTCCTGTTCGGTGCAGTATGGTGCAGACTGGTCTAGTCCGGACTAGACCAGTCGCCGACCCGGCGACCTGCGGATACGGCGTCACGGAGGGTGCGCGTCCCATGGCCTCACTGCTGATCACCGCGAACAGCCTGATCACCTCGCCCGGGGGCGGTCCCGCCCGGCTCCAGGGCCCGGGCTTCGTCCGGGTGGAGAACGGCCTGATCGCCGAGGTCGGCGAGGGCCATCCCGGTGCGCGGCCGGACGTGGACCTGCCGGACGGCGTGCTCGCGCCCGGCCTGGTCGACCTCCAGGTGAACGGCTACTACGGCCACGACATGGTGGACGCCGACGCGCGCGGCTGGCACACGGTCGTGTCCCGGCTGCCCGAGACTGGCGTGACCTCGTTCCTCCCCACCTTCATCACCGCTCCCGTCCGGATCCAGGCCGAGGCGCTGCGCCGGGCCCGCGACCTGCTGCCGGGCCTGCCCGCCGGGTCGCGCGTCCTCGGCGTGCACCTGGAGGGCCCGTTCCTGGCGGAGAAGCGCAAGGGCGCGCACAACGCCGCGCACCTGACCGACCCGACGCCCGCCGCGATCGCCGCGCTGCTGGAGACCGGGCTGGTCAAGCTGGTCACCCTCGCCCCCGAGCGGGACGGCGCGCTCGACGCGATCCGCACCCTCACCGCGAACGGCGTACTGGTCAGCGTCGGCCACAGCGACGCCACCGCCGAGCAGGTCGCGGCGGCGGCGGACGCCGGGGCCCGCAAGGTCACCCACATCTTCAACGCGCAGTCCGGCGTGCACCACCGCGACCCCGGGGTCGCCGCGCAGGCGCTCGTCGACACCCGGCTGAGCCCGGGCCTGATCGTCGACCTGCACCATGTCGCGGCGCCGGTCTGCGAGCTGGTCTTCCGCGCCGCCGCCGGACGGGTCGTGCTCGTCACCGACGCCGCCGCGTCCGCGGGGATGCCGCCGGGCGGCTACGAGCTGGGCGGCGAGCCGATCACGATGCCGGCGGAGGGGCCGCCGCTGCGCGCCGACGGCACCCTCGCCGGGTCGGGGCTGCGGCTGGACGACGCGGTCGGCAACGCGGTCCGGATCGGCGTCGACCAGGTGACCGCGATCGAGGCCGCCACCCGCGTGCCCGCCGACCTGATCGGCCGGCCCGACCTCGGCCGGATCGCGCCGGGCGCCGCGGCCGACCTGGTCTGGCTCGGCCCGGGGCACCGCGCGCATGCGACCTGGATCAACGGGCAGAACGTCTTCGGAGGGGGATCATGACCACGCCGCTGAACGATCCGGCGCAGCCCGGAGGACCGGCACCGGCCGGGGCCGCGGCACCGAGCTCGCGGATGCGGGCCGAGATCGGCGAGCAGCCGGACGCGCTGCGCCGCACGATCGGGGGACTGCTGCCGCGCATGTCCGACGTCGGGCTCCTCGCCCGCGGCACCCGCCAGGTGCTGTTCATCGCGCGCGGGTCGTCCGACAACGCCGCGGTGTACGGGCGGTACCTGGTGGAGTCGCACGCCGGCCGGCTGGCCACCCTCGCCGCGCCGTCGATCGCCACGACCTACCGGAGCAGGCTCGACCTGTCCGGGGTGCTGGCGGTCGCGATCAGCCAGTCCGGCAAGACCGAGGAGATCGTCGAGACGCTCGACTGGGCCAAGGACTGCGGCGCCCGCACGGTGGCGATCACCAACGGCGCCGGGTCGCCGCTGGCCGAGTCCGCCGAGGTGGCGCTGATCACCGAGGCGGGCGACGAGCTGGCGGTGCCGGCCACCAAGACCTACACCACCCAGCTCGCCGCGGTCGCGGTGCTCGGGCTCGGGCTCGGCACCGACGTCGACCGGGACGACCTGCGCCGCGCGCCGGACGAGGTGGAGCGGCTGATCGGGGTCACCGAGGCGGCCGGG
Source organism: Actinomadura xylanilytica (assembly GCF_030283145.1). Classification (GTDB taxonomy): domain Bacteria; phylum Actinomycetota; class Actinomycetes; order Streptosporangiales; family Streptosporangiaceae; genus Spirillospora; species Spirillospora xylanilytica. The sequence continues at coordinate 877,143 of NZ_JASNWE010000004.1, read as the reverse complement.
GCGCTGCCGGAGATGGTCGAGGAGCTGGCCGGGGTCCCCGGCGCGGTCGTGTCCGGCCGCGGCATCGCGTTCGGCAGCGCGCTGGAGCTCGCCCTCAAGATCAAGGAGGCGTGCTACCTGCACGCCATGGGCCTGTCGTACGCCGACCTCCAGCACGGCCCGATCGCCGTCGTGGACGAGCGGACCCCCGCGCTGCTGGTCGCCGCGGGCGACGGGCCCACGCTGCCGGGTACGGTGGCGCTGGCGGAGCGGGTGCGGGGGGCGGGCGCCCGCGCGTTCGGCATCGGCGGCGGCCCCGGTCTCGCCGGGGCGTGCTCGGCCGCGCTGCCGGGCCCGGACCTGCCCGAGTGGGTCGCGCCGCTCGGCCTCATCGTCCCCGGCCAGATCCTGGTCGAGAACCTGGCTCGCAGGCTGGGCGTCGACCCCGACGTCCCGCGCGGCCTCAACAAGGTCACCCAGACGAGCTGACACGGTCGGCGCGGCGAACACGGAAGAGACTGACATGGACAAGGCCGAGGCCATCGTCGCGGCACTGGGCGGCGCCGCGAACATCGTCGAGATCGAGCCGTGCGCGACGCGGCTGCGCACCGAGGTGGCGGACCCGGGCAAGGTCGACGAGGCGGGTCTCAAGGCCGCCGGGGCGTACGGCGTGATGCGCAGCGGCACGGTGGTCCAGGTGGTGGTGGGGCCCGAGGCCGACACCATCGCCACCGACATCGAGGATCTCCTCGACTGAGGCTGGGAGTCGGATCATGACGGGAGTGACGAGGGTGCTGTCGCCGGTCGCCGGCCGGGCGGTGGGCCTGGGCGGCGTGCCCGACCTGGTGTTCGCCAAGGCCATGGTCGGGCCGGGCACCGCGGTCGACCCCGAGCGTGGGCCCGGCCGGGCGATCGCCCCGGTCACCGGCAAGATCGTCAAAATGCATCCGCACGCGTTCGTCGTGGTCGACGCCGAGGAGCACGGCGTGTTGGTGCACCTCGGCGTCGACACCGTCCAGCTCAAGGGCGCCGGCTTCCGGGTGTTCGCCGCCGCCGGCGACCGGGTCATCGCGGGCCAGCCGCTGATCGGCTGGGACCCCGCGGTGATCGAGGCGGGCGGCCGGTCGCCGGTCTGCGCGGTGGTGGCGCTGGACGCGGGTTCCGACGTGCTCTCGGACGTGGTCGAGTCCGGCGCGGTGAGCAAGGGGGCCGAGCTCTTCACCTGGCGCTGACGCCGCCCGGCGGCGATGTCCGAGGCCGCGCCCCCCGGCGGCGGCCGGCCGCCCGGTGGCGGATCTGAAGGAAGTGCACGTGCTGCCGGCCCCGCGCCGCGGGCGCCCGGAGCAGATCGAGAACGAGGGAGTGTTCTGTGACCGACCGCAACGTCAAGATCGAGTCCAAGGTGGGGTTGCACGCGCGGCCGGCCGCGCTGTTCGTGCAGACCGCGGCCAGGGCCCCGATGGAGGTCACGGTCGCCAAGTCCGGCAAGGCCCCGGTCAACGCCAAGAGCATCCTGGCGGTGCTCGGGCTGGACGCCCGGCACGGCGAGCAGATCGTCATCTCCGCCGCGGGCGAGGGCGCCGACGCGCTGCTGGACGAGCTGGAGGCGCTGCTCACGGAGCCCGAGAGTGCCTGAGGTCCTGCACGGCGCCGGGGTCAGCCCCGGGGTCGGCGCCGGCCCCGTCCGGGGCATCGCCGGCGCCGTCCCCGAGCCGCCCGCCGGGTCCCGCCACGGCGGCGACGCCGAGGCCGAGAGGCGCGTCGCACTGGACGCGCTCGGCGCCGTCGCCGCCGACCTGGAGGCGCGCGGGGCGCGCGCGGCCGAGCTCGGCAACGAGGACGGCCGGGACGTGCTGAACGCGCAGGCGCTGATGGCCGGCGACCCCGAGCTCGCGGCCGGCGTCGGCGCCCGGATCGACACGGGCGTCGCGGCGGCCCGCGCGGTCCACGAGTCGTTCGGCGTCTACCGCGAGATGCTGGCCGGAGCCGGCGAGTACCTCGCGGCGCGCGTCACCGACCTCGACGACATCCGCGACCGGACGGTCGCGCGGCTGCTCGGGCTGCCGATGCCGGGCGTCCCCGAGTCGGACGAGCCGTTCGTGCTGGTCGCCCGCGATCTGGCGCCGGCCGACACCGCGGTGCTCGACCCGGCGCTGGTGGCCGCGTTCGTGACCGAGGAGGGCGGCCCGACCAGCCACACCGCGATCCTCGCCCGCACCATGGGCGTCCCCGCGGTGGTGGCGCTGCCGGGCGCGACGGGCCTCGCCGACGGCACACCCGTCCTCGTCGACGGGGCGGCCGGGACGGTGGTGGTGAACCCGACCGGCACCGAGGTCCGCGCGGCGCGCGCGGCGGCGGCGGCGCGGGCGTCCGCGCTGGCCGAGTCGACCGGACCGGGCGGCACCCGCGACGGCCACAAGGTGCCGCTGCTCGCCAACATCGGCGGCCCCAAGGACCTCGACGCCGCGCTCGCCAACGGCGCCGAGGGCGTGGGGCTCTACCGCACCGAGTTCCTCTTCCTCGACCGGTCGGCCCCGCCCACGGAGACCGAGCAGGAGGAGGCGTACCGCACGGTCCTCGAGGCGTTCCCGCGGGGCCGCGTGGTGGTCCGGGCGCTCGACGCGGGCGCCGACAAGCCGCTGGCGTTCCTGCCGCCTCCCGGCGAGGAGCCCAACCCGGCGCTCGGCGAGCGGGGGCTGCGGATGCTGCGCCGCCACCCGGACGTCCTGGACGCCCAGCTCGGCGCCCTGGCCCGCGCCGCGTCCGGTACCACCGCGAAGCTCCAGGTCATGGCGCCGATGGTCACCGACGCCGAGGAGGCCGCGTTCTTCGCGGCGGCCTGCGGCGCGGCGGGCATCGACCACCCGGGCGTGATGATCGAGGTGCCGGCGGCGGCGCTGCGCGCCCGCGACCTGGCCTCCGAGGTGGAGTTCTTCAGCCTCGGCACCAACGACCTGACCCAGTACGCCTGCGCCGCCGACCGCCAGCTCGGCGGCCTGGCCGGGTTCCAGGACGCGTGGCGGCCCGCCGTGCTCGACCTGGTCGCCAGTGCCGCGGACGCGGGCCTTCCCTGCGGCGTGTGCGGGGAGTCGGCGGGCGATCCCGCGCTGGCGTGCGTCCTGGTCGGCCTCGGCGTCACCTCGCTGTCGATGAGCGCGCCGTCGCTGCCGCTCGTCCGGGCGGCGCTGGCCCGGCACACCTTGGAGGACTGCCGTCAGGCCGCGCTGGCCGCCCGCGCGGCCCGCTCGCCGCAGGAGGCACGCGAAGCCGCGCGTACCCGCCTGCCGGCCCTGGCCGCGCTCGGGCTGTAGAGCGCCTCGCGGCCGTGCCGGTCAGACGGTGATGAGCCAGCGCGCGCCGGTCTTGCGGAGGGTGAACCCGGCCGCGAGGAGGCCGCCGGGCCGGGCGGGTTCGCCCTTCCACCGCAGGTCCTCGAAGCGGACGGTGAAGTCGTCCGGCCCGGGGCCCGCCTGCCCGGTGGGAACGGTCACGGTGCGCAGGGCGGCCCGGTCCTGGGCGCGGAGCCGGGCGCGGGCGGCGGCGAGGCCGGAGCCGCAGCCGCCGGGCTTCCCGAAGGTCGCCCGCTCGTAGGCGGGGGTGACCGAGGCGCAGACCTTGGCGTCGCCCGCGGCGACGCCGCGCAGGTAGCGGTAGAGCACCATGCGGGCGGCGCGGCTCTGCTCGGGCGGCGCGCCGGCCGGGGCGAGCGGCCGGGCGTCCCCGGGCTCGGGGGTGAGCGGCGGCATCGTCGCCCTGTCCTCGCCGCCGCACGCGGTGAGGGCGAGGACGGCGAGGGACGGGCGGACCACGGGACCTCCCGGGGGACGAAGGCGCCGCGATTTTCTCAGGATCCGGGCGGCCCGTCCATGGTCACCCGTAGTTCAGGCCGTGCCCGGCGCGCTCGCCGCCCGCGTTCACCGGCAGCCTCCCGGTCGGCTTCACCCGTCCGGCCAGCACCTCGGCGAGGGCCGTGACCGAGACGGCGCCCGAAGAGTAGGTGGCCAGCGCAGCCTTGGCGGCGCCCGCGCCGTCGAGGTCGTAGGGGCTGCCGAGGGCGGCGACCACCACCGGCTTGGCCCCGAGGGCGCGGACCCGGGCCGCGGTCACCGATCCGGCGTCGAGCGTGGTCAGCACTGCCGCGTCCGCCGCCGTCAGGCTGGTGGTGGTGCGGACGCCCGCGCGGCCGAGCTCGGCCGCCAGGCGCGCGCTCTTGGGGCCGCTGACGTAGACCTTCCTGCCCTTGAAGGGGAGCAGGCCGCCGTCGTTGCGGACGAGCGTGACGGCGCGCTCGGCGACCATCCGGGCGGTGGCCTTGTGGGCGGCGGTGCCGACGGACGCCGCCGCGCGGGCCGGGTCGGCGCGGGTGCCGCGGAACAGGCCGCGCGCCTCCTTGAGCCGCAGGACGCGCCCGACGGCCTCGTCCAGCCGCTTCTGGGGGATCGTGCCGCTGCGCACCGCGGCGAGCACCGCCTGGTGGGCGCGCGGCAGGTTCGGCGGCATGAGGAGCTGGTCGGCGCCCGCGTTGATCGCCCGCACCGGGGTGGCGGCGTCGCCGTACTTGCGCCGCGCGCCGGCCATCTCCAGCGAGTCGGTGATGATCACGCCCTGGTAGCCGAGGCTTCCGCGCAGCAGCCCGGTCAGCACGGTTCTGGACAGGGTGGACGGGTCGCCGGAGCGGTCCAGCTTGGGCACCACGATGTGCGCCGACATGATCGAGTCGACGCCGGCCGCGATCGCGGCCTTGAACGGGGGCGCGTCCAGCCGCTCCCAGGTCCGCCGGGAGTGCTGGATCACCGGGAGCCCGGTGTGGCTGTCGGTGCCGGTGTCGCCGTGCCCGGGGAAGTGCTTGGCGGTGGCGGCGACGCCCGCGTCCTGGTATCCGGCGATCGCGCCGCGCAGCAGCTGCGACACCTGGCCGGGATCGGAGCCGAACGACCGCACGCCGATCACCGGATTGGCCGGATCGAGGTTGACGTCGGCGACCGGCGCGTAGTCCTGGTTGATCCCGATGGCGCGCAGCTCGGCGCCGGTCACCTTCGCGGCGGCCCGCGCGGCGGCGGGGTCGCGGGTGGCGCCGAGCGCCATGTTGCCGGGGAAGCGGGTGATGAACGGGGTGCGCGAGACGATGCCCTGCTCCTCGTCCACGCCGAGCAGCAGCGGGACCTTCGAGCTCTTCTGGATCGCGTTGGACTGGGCGGCGGTCTGCTCGGGCGTGCGCATGTTGCGCGGGAAGTAGATCAGCCCGCCCACGTGGTACCGCTTGACCAGCGAGATCGCGTCGGCCCGGCTGGAGAAGGTCGGGACGAACAGCTGGCCGACCTTCTCCGCCGGGCTCATCTTGGCCACGAACCCCGGGATCCACGCGCCCTTCGGCACGGCCGGGCTCGGGGAGCCGGCGGTGCCGGCCGACCCGCCCTTGGCGGTCGCGCCCGGCTCGCCCTTGCCGCCCTTGGTACCGCCTCCGCACCCGGCCAGCGGCATGACGAGGACCGCCGCCGCGACGAGCGCGAGCGGACGTGAGGCGCGTGGCGGACCCGGTCCCCCGGCAGGGCCGCCGTTACTTCTCCGTGATCTGATCTCGCGACGGTATCCGTTCGCGGATGTCATGTCGACCCGCGGTGTCCCGCACCGCCTTCACCGCCCGTCGGACCCGGGCTCCGAGGTGGCCGCGCGTTGGCGACCGGGGCCGGTCTGGGGCTTGGGAGTAGCCGGGACGAGTTCGCCCGGGGGATGAGCACCCAGGACGGGGCCGCCCGGGTTGGACGTGCCCGGCGTGGGGGCGCCCGGCGTGGACGCACCCGGCGTGGGGCCGTCCGGGGTGGGCGCGCCAGGCGTGGGGAGGGCGCCCCAGTCGCCGGCGACGCCGCTGAATCCGGGCGTCGGGAAGTCCTTCCGCGGCATGTCGCGGGTGACCTTCTCCATGAACGAGTGCCAGACGCTCGACGGCAGGTTCTCCCCGGCGACCGTGCCGGAGAACCCGGGCAGGTTCTTGAGTGGCTTCTGGGCGGTGTTGGCCATCATCACGGCGGCCGAGAGTTGCGGAACGTACCCGACGAACCAGGCCGCGTGGTTGTGGTCGGTCGTCCCGGTCTTGCCGGCCGCCTCGCGATCGCTGAGCGCCGCCCGCCGCCCGGTCCCCTCGCGGACCGTGGCACGAAGCGCGTAGGACGTCTGCGCGGCCTGCTCCTGGGTGAGCACCCGGCGGCCCGGCTTCGTCCAGGGCAGCGGCACCGTCCGCCCGCGTTTGTCGACGATCTTCGTGATGAGGTGCGGCGTGACGGCCGTGCCGCCGTTGGCGAAGGCCGCGTACCCGGCCGCCTGGTTCACCGCCGGGACGTTGGCGATGCCGAGCGCGATCCCGACCTGGCCCTTGAACGGGCGGAGCGCCGGCTCGGGGACGCCGAGATCCTGCGCGGTCCGCAGCACGTTCGCGACGCCCGCCTCGAACGCCAGCTTCACGTACCCGGTGTTGACCGACAGCGCGGTGGCCTTCACCAGGTCGATCACCCCGAGCGAGCCGATCTCCTCGTCGTTGTCGACCTCGTAGCCCGGCGCGGTCTGCGGAGTGATGCTGCCGTCAGGGGCGAACTTCTGCGGGGACCGCCCGTTCACCCTCGACCTGACGTTGTAGCCGCGGCGCAGCGCGGCGGCCAGCACGTACGGCTTGAAGGTGGACGCCGCCTGCGCCACCGGGTTGAAGACCGCGTCGTACTGGCTGCGCGCCGGGTCGCCCCCGTAGAACGCCTTGACCGCGCCGTCCTGAGGGTCGACCGCGATCAGCCCGCCGCGGATGCCGGTCGGCCAGTCGGGCTCGCGGACCTTGCGCATGGCCTGCTCGGCGTAGCCCATCCAGCGCCGGTCCAGCCCGGTGTAGATCTTCAGGCCGCCGTTGACCGCGCTGTCCATCGGGATGCCGAGCTGCCGCAGCTCCTCCTGGACCCGCTGCCTGACCAGCAGCGACTGGCCGGACACGTCCACCCCGCGCCACTCGTCCAGGGTGCGGGGGAACCGCTGCCGCGCGGCCTCGTCCCGGGACAGCCGGCCCATGGCCACCATGCCGTCCAGGACGTACCGCCAGCGCGCCCGCAGCGCGCGGGCGGGCGCGTCGCCGCCCCGGGTCTTGAAGTAGGTCGGCTGCTGGATCATCGCGGCGAGCACCGCGCCCTCCGCGACGGTGAGCTGCCAGACGTCCTTGTCGAAGTAGGCGCGGGCGGCGGCCTGGACACCGGAGGTCTGCCGGCCGAAGAAGATGGTGTTCAGGTACAGGTCGAGGATGTCGTCCTTGTCGCGGTGCCGGGCCAGCTTCAGCGAGATGAAGATCTCCTTGAACTTGCGGCCCGCGGAGCGGTCCCGGCTGAGCCCCTTGAAGTAGTTGCGGGCGAGCTGCTGCGTGATCGTCGAACCGCCCTGGACGTCGCCGCCCGAGGCGTTGTTCAGCAGCGCGCGGACGGTTCCGGTGGGGGAGACCCCGTGGCCCGCGTAGAAGCCCCGGTCCTCGGCGGCGAGCACCGCCCAGCGGACGTGGGCGGGGATCTGCGCGTGCCGGACGATCTCGCGGTTGGCGCCGAGCCGGAAGATGGGCGTCCGGCCGTCGCCGTAGTAGACCGCCGAGCCCTGGTCGGTGACGCCGTCCTGCGGCTCGTTCGGCAGCGGCGTGCGCACGTAGGCGACGCCCACGCACACGCTCGCCGCCATGACGACTGCGACGATCATGATGAGGACGAGCCGGAGGCGCCGCCGCCGGGCCGGGTTCTTCCGCCGGTCCGGGTTTTTCCGGCGGCGCGGCATGGGGATGAGACGGGAGGCGCGAGCGAAGCGCGGCAGGCGGGAGCGGGCAGGCCTGTGACGGCCCGCCTCTGGGGCGGAGTGCATGCGACCTCGAAGACGTGGAGTGCGGACTCGGTCTTCGTCCGGGTGTGCTGGGGCGTGCCGGGGGGAGCGATGGGAGTCCCGGGGACGCCTGATCGGCCCGCCGATAGGGGAGGGGGCCCAAGCTGGACGGACGATGCTGCGTTGAAACGCAGTCGAAACAGCACATGCCACGCCTGTGGCCGGTGGTCCCGGCGGAGCGCGGCCCAGAGGGCCGGTCCAACGGTTCTCGATCCACCGTGATCACACCTTAGTCACGATGGACCGGGTCAACGCAACCGAAACGGCCGAAACGGCCGAAGCCGGGGAGGCAGGGAGGTGGGGAACGGTCGAGAGGAGGGGGCGTCAGTCGGGCAGGGGGAAGCCGAGACGGCGCAGCGCCAGTCCGGCCGCGCCCACGGCGCCGTCCCCCGCGCGGCGCGGGGGCGTGGCGAACCGGTCGCTGAGCCCGGTCCGGACGGCCTCGGCGACCGGCCCGTCCCGCAGGACCGAGCCGTGCATGACCACCGGGGCGGACGGGTCGGTGAGGGCCGGGCGGACGGCGTCGACGTCGCGGAGCAGCCACTCGGCGGCCTCGTCGGTGATCCGCCGGGCCACCGGGTCGCCGGCGGTCGCCGCCGCCGCGACCACCGGGCCGAGCCGGCCGAGCGCCGCGGGCGGCCGGCCGTACACCTCCTTGATGATCGCCTGGGCGAGCTGCGGGTTGGGCGGCGGCCCGGAGATCGGCTCGTGCTGGGCCGCGCGGTCCAGTGACTCCCCGGCGGGCGGGCGGGCCGCCCCCGGGATCAGCACCGCGGTGCCCGTCCCGCCGCCCTGGGGCGGGACGCCGGGCGTGAGGACGGGGGAGCCGGGTGCCAGCGAAGGGGCGCCGGCCAAGGCCAGCGCCCGGTGGTGCCGGTGCCGGCGCGGTCCGGTGTCGATCTCGGCGACGACCGCGCCGCCGAGCAGCGCGCGGGGGACCGACTCGGTGAGCAGGGTGGGGGAGCCGCGCCCGTCGTAGGCGGCGAGCGCGGCCCGGACCGCCTCCCGTCCGAGCCACACCGCCGAGCCCTCGTCGCCGACCAGCCAGCCGTAGCCGTCGGCGCGCTGGACGATGGCGCCGTCACTGATCACCGCGGCGCCGGCGCCGGTGCCGGAGAACACCACGATGCCTTTGGGCTCGCTGGTCCCGGCGGCGAACGCCACCGCGATGTCGGTCACCACCGCCGGGGCCCCGTGCAGCCCGGCGGAGTGCCACGCCCGCCGCGCGCCCGCGACCGCGGCGGGCCGTCCCGCCGAGCCCGCGCCGGCGATCCCGAACACGCCGGTGAGCACATGGGAACGATCCAAGTCACCGAGCGCCTCCCGCAGGGCGGTGGTCAGCGCCCCGGCGGTGTCACCCCCAGAGTTGGGGTTGGCCCCGGGGCCGGTGCCGGTGCCGGCCAGGGCTCCCCCGAGCGTCAGTACGACACAGCGGGTCTTCGTGCCACCCGCGTCAATACCGACCACGTACGGACCGGCCAAATGGGTCAACACATGGCGACCGTAGCCTTTTCTACCGTTGACGTGACATCCTCGAAGTAAGAAAATTTCTTCCATGAGGAAACCCACCGGCCCCGATCCGGGGAGCACAGGGGAGCCCGGTGCGCCCAGGGACGACGCGGCGCCCAAGGAGCCGACGCCGCTGAGCACCGTGGTACGGGTGCGCTCGCTGCTGCCATCCCTGCCCCCCGCTGAGCGGCGTGTCGCCCAGCGTGTCATCGACGACCCCGAAGGGGTCGCCAACTCGACCATCACCGAACTCGCCCAGAACTGCGGCACCTCCGAGACCACCGTCATCAGGTTCTGTCGGGCGATCGGGTTCCATGGTTACCCCGAACTGCGGCTGACCCTGGCCACCGAGGCGGGCCGGGCGCAGAGCGCCAGCGGCGGACGGGTCATCGGCAGCGACATCAGCCCCGACGACTCACTCGAGCAGATCGTGGAGAAGGTGTGCTTCGCCGACGCGCGGGCCGTGGAGGAGACCGCGGCCCAGCTCGACATCAAGATGCTGGAGCAGGTCGTCGACGCCATCGTCGCCGCCGAACGCGTCGACGTCTACGGGGTCGGCGCGAGCGCCCACGTGGCGGCCGACTTCCAGCAGAAGCTGCACCGCATCGGCCGGGTCTGCTCGGCCTGGTCGGACGCCCACATCATGCTGACCAGCGCCGCGGTGCTGGGCCACGGTGACGTGGCGATCGGCATCTCCCACACCGGCGCGACCGTCGAGACCATCGACGCCCTCGAAGTGGCCAGGAGCCGCGGCGTGACGACCGTCGCCCTGACCAACTTCCCCAAGTCGCCCATCGCCGAGGTGGCCGACCTCATCCTGACCACCGCGGCACGGGAGACCACCTTCCGATCCGGCGCGACCGCCAGCCGGCTCGCGCAGCTCACCGTGGTCGACTGTGTGTTCGTCGGCGTCGCGCAGCGCACCTACGCGCCGACCCGCAAGGCCCTGGAAGCCACTTTCGAGGCGGTCCGCGGCAGGACCGTGCGACCCGACCGGAGGCGTCGGTGATCGACTGCGAGCTCCCCACCGAGGGCCGCAACCCGCGGACCCTCGACGTCGACACGCTGCCCACCATCGAAGTACTCCGCCGGATCAACAGCGAGGACGCCACCGTCCCGACGGTTGTGGCGGCCGTCCTGCCGGAGATCGCGCGCCTGGTCGACCTAGCCGTCGACTCGCTGCGCGCCGGCGGCCGGGTGCACTACTTCGGGGCCGGCACCTCGGGACGGCTCGCGGTGCTCGACGCCGCCGAACTGCCACCCACGTTCGGCATCTGGGGCCGGGTCGTCGCCCACCAGGCGGGCGGCTTCGGCGCGCTCTCGCAGGCCGTCTCCGACGTCGAGGACGACACCGACCTCGGCGCCGCCGACGCCGCCGAAGTACGGCCCGGCGACATCGCCGTCGGCATCGCCGCCAGCGGCCGGACCCCCTACGTGCTGGGCGCCCTGCGCGCCTCCGCCGCCGCCGGGGCCCGCACCGCGCTGATCAGCTGCAACCCGCGCACACCGCACCGGGACGAGGTGGAGGTGCACATCGGGCTCGCCACCGGACCCGAAGTGATCAGCGGATCCACCCGGATGAAGGCCGGCACCGCCACCAAGCTGGTGCTCAACTCGTTCTCCACCACCCTGATGATCAGGATGGGCCGCACCTACTCCAACCTGATGGTCAGCGTCAACGCCCTCAACGCCAAGCTGCGCGCCCGGCTGGTGCGCATCCTCACCGAGGCGACCGGCATGGACGCCCGCACCTGCGAACACGCCCTCGCCGAAGCCGGAGGGAACACCCGGGTCGCCCTGGTTTCCCTTCTCGGCGAAGTCCCCGCCGCCCGCGCGACCATCGTCCTCGAAGAAACCGACGGCGGCGTCCGAGAAGCCCTCCAAAGACTCCGTTCTGCTTGACCTGGGGGGGCGACCCCCCAGACCCCCCGGGGCGGGCCGAACGTCCTTGCTTCGCTGCGGACGTTCGGCCCGTTGGGGGGCGCGCCCCCCAAGCCCCCGCTTGGGGGTTCCCCCCTAACCCCCCTCTGCGGGCTGAGGTTCACCCAAACCCGCTGCGGGTTGGGGTTCCGTTCGAGGGGGTCATTCGTACTTGCGGAGTTCCTGGCGGGCCACGGTGCGGACGTGGACCTCGTCCGGGCCGTCGAAGATGCGCATGGCCCGGACCCAGGCGTACATGGCGGCCAGGGGAGTGTCGTCGGAGACGCCGGCGCCGCCGTGGATCTGGATGGCGCGGTCCAGGACCTCGTGCGCGATCCTCGGGACCACCACCTTGATGGCGGCGATCTCGGAGCGGGCGCCTCTCGCGCCGTCGCGGTCGATGAGCCAGGCGGTCTTGAGGGTGAGGAGGCGGGCCTGCTCGATCGCCATGCGGGACTCGGCGATCTGCTCGCGGACGACGCCCTGGGCGGCCAGGGGGCGGCCGAAGGCGACCCGGTCGGCGGCGCGGCGGCACATCAGCTCCAGGGCGCGTTCGGCCATGCCCAGGGCGCGCATGCAGTGGTGGATGCGGCCGGGGCCCAGGCGGGCTTGGGCGATCATGAAGCCGTCGCCCTCGGCGGCGATCAGGTTGGTCACCGGGACGCGGACGTCCTCGAAAAGGATCTCCGAGTGGCCGTGCTGGTCCTGGTAGCCGAAGACGGGGAGGTGGCGCAGCACCGTCACGCCGGGGGTGTCGCGGGGGACCAGGACCTGGGACTGCTGGCGGTGCGCGGGGGCGTCCGGGTCGGTCTTGCCCATCACGATGAAGATCTTGCAGCGCTCGTCGGCGGCGCCGGTGATCCACCACTTGCGGCCGTTGATCACGTACTCGTCGCCGTCGCGGACGATCCTGGTGGTGATGTTGGTGGCGTCCGAGGAGGCCACCTCCGGCTCGGTCATCGCGAACGAGGAGCGGATCTCGCCGTTCAGCAGCGGGGTGAGCCAGCGGTCCTTCTGCGCGCCGGTCCCGAACATGTGCAGGACTTCCATGTTCCCGGTGTCGGGGGCGGCGCAGTTGACCGCCTCGGGCGCCAGGTCGGGGGAGCGGCCCGTCAGCTCGGCCAGCGTGGCGTACTCCAGGTTGGACAGCCCGGAGACGTCCGGCAGGAAGAGGTTCCACAGGCCGCGCCGCCGCGCCTCGGCCTTGAGGTCCTCGACGACGGGCGGCAGGGCGTGCGGGTCGTGCTCCGCCCGCCAGGCCGTGTAGACCGGCTCGGCCGGGTACACGTGCCCGTCCATGAACTCCTGCAGTCTTCCCTGGTAGTCCCGTGCTTTCGGGCTCAGTTCGAAGTCCATGGCGGCCAGTTTGGCAGAACGCCGTTCGGTCCGCGGTGCCGGGATCGCCTACCATCGAACCGTGACGATCAAGGGCGTGATCACCGATTGGGGCGGGGTGCTGACCTCCCCGCTGAACGACGCGGTCGGCGTGTGGCTGGAGGCCGACCGGATCGACCTGGTCCGGTACGGGTCGGTGATGCGCGCCTGGGTGAAGCAGGCGTACAGCGGCGAGGGGCTCAACCCGGTCCACGGGCTCGAGGACGGGTCGCTCGAACCCGCCGAGTTCGAGCGGCTGCTGGCCGCCGAGCTGCGCACCGTGGACGGCGGGCCGGTGGCCGCGGCGGGGCTGATCCGCCGCATGTTCGGCGCGTTCGATCCGGTCGAGCCGATGTACGAGGCGCTGCGCGCGGCCCGCGCGGCGGGGACGCGCACCGCGCTGCTGTCCAACTCCTGGGGCAACGACTACCCCCGCGACCTGTTCGCCGGCCTGTTCGACGCCGTGGTGATCTCCGGCGAGGTCGGGATGCGCAAGCCGGACGAGCGGATCTTCCGGCACGCGGTCGAGCTGATCGGGCTGGCCCCCGAGGAGTGCGTGTTCATCGACGACATCGAGCACAACATCACCGCCGCCGAGGCCTTCGGCCTCCAGGGGATCCACCACACCGACCCCGCCGCGACCATCGGGACGCTCCGCGACCTCGGCCTGCTGCGCTGAGACAATGGCGGGATGCGCGTCTACCTGCCGTCCACGCTCGCCGGTCTCGCCGGCGTCCGCACCGCCCGCGAGGCCGGTCCCGCCCCGCTCGCCGCGTACGCGGTGACCCCCGCCCTGCGCGAGTGGTACGCGGGCGGTGACGAGGAGGAGCTGGAGTACGCGGCGATGACCGCCGCCGCGCGGGCCTCCCTGCGCCTGCTCGCCGCCTCCCTCGGCGAGGCCCCGGCCCGGCGGGTGGTGCTCGCGGCCGAGATGCCCGACCAGGTCGTCCGGTCGGCGGGGGACGAGGACGCCCCGGCCCTGGTCGAGATCACCGCGGCGGTGCCGTGGAAGAGGATCGCGGCCGGTCACGTGGACGACGAGGCCGCTTCCGACGACGTGCGCGCCGCCGCGCTCGCGCTGGCCGCCGCGGGCGCGGGCGACGAGGACGCCCACGTCCTCATCGACGGCGCCGAGGACCATGAGCTGCTCTGGTACGCCACCCAGGAACTCGCTCACCTGGCCGTCTGAGGGCGTCACCCGCGCACCCGCGGGTAGGTCTCGAACATCGAGGGGGTGACCTCCGCGTCGCCGGACGGGCCCCTCCCGCGCATCGACGACGATGTCGGACCTCAGGGAGCACCGTATGGACGCCGTCACCACCGTCCCCGAACCGCACAACGAACCGGCCAAGGGATACGCGCCCGGCAGCGCCGAGCGGGCCGCGCTGGAGACCCGGATCGGGGAGCTCGCCGGCGGGCACACCGAGCTGACCATGACGATCGGCGGCGAGCGGCGGCTCGGCGGGGGCGCGCCCATCGACCTGGTCGAGCCGCACGACCACGGGCACGTGCTCGGCCGGATGGGGAACGCGACGGCCGCCGACGTGGGCGCCGCGATCGACGCGGCCCGCGAGGCGGCCCCGGGCTGGCGGGCGACGCCGTTCGACGACCGGGCCGCGATCCTGCTCAGGGCGGCCGACCTGCTGGCGGGACCGTGGCGGTCCACGGTGAACGCCGCCACCATCCTCGGGCAGTCCAAGTCGATCCAGCAGGCGGAGATCGACGCGGCCTGCGAGCTGATCGACTTCTGGCGGTTCAACGTCGACTTCGCCCGCCGGATCCACGCCCAGCAGCCCAGCTCCCCGCCCGGGGTGTGGAACCGGATGGAGTACCGGCCGCTGGAGGGCTTCGTCCTGGCGATCACCCCGTTCAACTTCTCCGCGATCGCCGGGAACCTGCCGACCGCGCCCGCGCTGATGGGCAACGTGGTGGTGTGGAAGCCGGCGCAGACCCAGCAGCTCGCCGCGCACTTCACCCTGCGGGTGCTGGAGGAGGCGGGGCTGCCGCCCGGCGTGGTCAACCTGGTCACCGGGGACGGGCGGGCGGTGTCGGAGGCGGCGCTGCCGCGGCCCGACCTCGCCGGGATCCACTTCACCGGCTCGACCGGCACCTTCCAGCACCTGTGGCGGACGGTCGGCGAGAACATCGGCGGCTACCACGGCTACCCGAGGGTGGTCGGCGAGACCGGCGGCAAGGACTTCGTGGTCGCGCACGCCTCCGCCGACCCGGCGGTGCTGAAGACCGCGCTGATCCGGGGCGCGTTCGAGTACCAGGGGCAGAAGTGCTCGGCCGCGTCCCGCGCCTACGTCCCCCGCTCGCTCTGGAACCGGATCCGCGACGACCTGTGCGCCGAGGTCGACGCGCTCACCATGGGGAACGTCGGCACCGACCTGTCGGCGTTCATGGGCGCGGTGATCGACGAGCGGGCGTTCGCCAAGCACCGGACCGCGATCGAGCGGGCCGCGGCGCTCGACACCGTCCGGATCCTGGCCGGCGGCGACCTGGACGACTCGGTGGGCTACTTCGTCCGGCCGACCGTCCTGGAGTGCTCCGACCCGGACGACGAGATCTTCACCACCGAGTACTTCGGGCCGATCCTCGGCGTCCTGGTGTACGACGACGGCGACTACGACGCGATGCTCGCCCAGATGGAGGGCGTCGCGCCGTACGGGCTGACCGGCGCGATCGTCGCGCGGGACCGGGCGGTGATCGCGGACGCGACCGAGCGGCTGCGGTTCGCGGCGGGCAACTTCTACGTCAACGACAAGCCGACCGGCGCGATCGTCGGGCAGCAGCCGTTCGGCGGGGCGCGGGCCAGCGGCACCAACGACAAGGCCGGCTCGATCTTCAACCTGATGCGCTGGGTGAACGTCCGGTCGATCAAGGAGACGTTCGTCCCGGCCACCGACCACCGCTACCCCCACATGGGCACCCGGCCGTGACCCCCGGCACGGTTGCGGGAAGGGCCCGGCAGGGCCGACGATAAGCTCGCCCGCACCGGCTGTGGTGCGGGCGGAGCCGGTGTCGCACGGCACCCTCGGACGCGCATGGGAACGGGATGTCGACGCTGAACCGTCTGGTGCTGTGGAACATCGATCACACGCTGGTGGACGTCGGACGGGTCACCAGGGAGTCCTACGCCGAGGCGTTCCAGCGCACCACCGGGCGCCCGCTGGTGCGGCTGCCGCCGACCCCGGGCCGGACCGAGTCCGAGCTCATCTTCGAGACGCTGGCGTTCAACGACGTGGTCACCACCGACGACCACCTGCCCGCGTTCATGACCGCGCTCGCCGAGGCGTTCGCCGCCCGCCGCGGCGACCTGCGGACGCACGGCCGGGTGCTGGCCGGGGCCCGCGAGGCCGTCGAGGCGCTGTCGCGCGTGCCGGGCCTGGTGCAGTCGGTGCTGACCGGGTCGGTCCGGCCGAACGCGGTGCTGAAACTGACCGAGCTGGGCCTGGCCGCGCACCTCGACCTCGACGGCGGCGGCTACGAGAACGGCGTCTACAGCAAGGCGGCGCTGCTGGAGCTGGCCCGCACCCGGGCGGCGGAGCGGCACGGCACGCCGTTCCCCGAGTCGACGACCGTCTACATCGCCGACTCGCCGCGCGACGTCCAGGCCGCGCACATCGCCGGATCCCCGATCATCGCGGTCGCCACCGGCAGCGCCACCGAGGCCGAGCTCCGCGCGGCGGGCGCCGACATCGTCCTGGCGACCCTGGCCGACACGCGCGCCCTGGTCACCGCCGTCGCCGACCTCACCCGGCTGTGACCGCCCGGACGAGCCTCCGCACCCGGCCGTGACCGTCTGACGGAGGCCCGTCATGGGAAGGTTCGGCGGAGACCCGGATCGTGATCGCGGAGCTTGCGCGGGCCGCCGGGCGGGCCCGATATTGGGAGAGGCCGCGCGACCCGCCGCGGCCTCCGGGAGGGAAGTGCACATGTCCGGTGACCAGCAGATCTCCGAGGGCGTACCGCTGTGGGAGCCCGCCGCGGACGTCGTCGCGAACGCACGGGTCACGCACTTCACGCACTGGCTGTGGGACCGGGGCGTGCTGACCGAGTCCTACGACGAGCTGTGGCGCTGGTCGGTGACCGAGGTCGACGCGTTCTGGGACGCGATCTGGAGCTACTTCGGCGTGGTCGGCGAGCGCGGCGACGGCCCGGTCCGGTCGGGCGGGCCGATGCCGGTCGACGGGCTGCGCTGGTTCCCGGGCGCGACGGTCAACTACGCCGCCAACGCGCTGCGGCACGCCGGGCGGACCCCGGACGACGCCGCCGTGGTGTTCCGGTCCGAGGCGGGCGGGCACCGGGTGCTGACGCACCGCGAGCTGGCCGCGCACGTCGCCGAGGTCCGCGCGGGCCTGGCCGCGCTGGGCGTCGGGAGGGGCGACCGGGTGGCGGCGTACCTGCCCAACATCCCCGAGGCGCTGATCTGCTTCCTGGCCGCCGCCTCGCTCGGCGCGATCTGGTCCTCGTGCTCCCCGGACTTCGGCTCGTCCTCGGTGATCGACCGGTTCGCCCAGATCGAGCCCAAGGTGCTGATCGCGGTCGACGGGTACGCCTACAACGGCCGCCGGTTCGACCGCCGCGCCGCCGTCGCCGAGATCGAGGCCGCCCTCCCCACGCTGAACGCGACCGTCCTGGTGCCCTACCTCGACCCGGCGGCGCGTCCGGACGGGCTGCGCCACGGGGTCGCCTACGCCGACCTGCCGCGGCCCGGCCACGCGATGGAGTTCGAGGACGTCCCGTTCGACCACCCGCTGTGGGTCGTGTACTCCTCGGGCACCACCGGCCTGCCCAAGCCGATCGTGCACGGCCACGGCGGCGTCGTCCTCGAACACCTCAAGGCGCTCTCCTTCCACCAGGACCTCGGGCCCGAGGACGTGTTCTGCTGGTACACCACCACCGGCTGGATGATGTGGAACTACCTCATCGGCGGCCTGCTGGTCGGCTCCACCGTCGTGATGTACGACGGCGCGCCCCTCGACCTGTGGAAGCTGGCCGCCGACACCGGCGTCACCTACCTGGGCGTCGGCGCCCCCTACATCCAGGCGTCGGTCAAGGACGGCCGCCGCCCCGGCGCGGAGTTCGACCTGTCGGCGCTGCGCGGCATCGGCTCCACCGGCTCGCCGCTGCCGCCCGAGGGGTTCGCCTGGGTGTACGACGCGGTCGGCGCGGACCTGCTGCTCGGCTCGTTCTCCGGCGGCACCGACCTGTGCACCGGCTTCGTCGGCCCCTCGCCGCTGCTGCCGCTGTACGCGGGCGTGATCCAGTGCCGCGGCCTCGGCGCCAAGGTCGAGGCCTACGACGACGCGGGCGAGCCCGTGCTGGACGAGGTCGGCGAGCTGGTCATCACCGAGCCGATGCCCTCGATGCCGGTGTCGTTCTGGGACGACCCGCGCGGCGAGCGCTACCGCGAGTCCTACTTCGACACCTACCCAGGCGTGTGGCGGCACGGCGACTGGATCAAGATCAGGCCGGACGGCGGCGCGGTCATCTACGGCCGCTCCGACTCCACCCTCAACCGCGGCGGCGTCCGGATGGGCACCTCCGACTTCTACCGGGTGGTCGAGGCGTTCGACGAGGTCGCCGACAGCCTGGTCATCGACACCGGCCGGCTCGGCCGCGAGGGCCGGCTGATCCTCTACGTCCAGCTCGGCGAGGGCGCCGAGCTGGACGACGACCTGACCGGACGGCTCAAGCGCGAGATCCGCTCGGCGCTGTCGCCCCGGCACGTCCCGGACGAGATCCACCGGGTGCCGGGCGTCCCGCGCACGCTGTCGGGGAAGAAGCTGGAGGTCCCGGTCCGCAAGATCCTGCTCGGCACGCCGGTCGACGAGGCCGCCAACCGCGACTCGATGGCCAACCCCGAGGTGCTCGAGCACTTCGTCCCCTGAGCGGGGTCAGGGGCGGCGGCGGGCGGCGTAGGCGAGGATGTCGCGGCGCCGGTAGAGGCGGCGGACGCGTCCGCCGCCGAGGGGCTCCTCGCGCGCCGGCTCGGGCCAGCCCGCGGGGGGCCGCCGGGGGTAGACGGTGACGCTCGTCTGCGCCAGCCCGAGGATGCGGGCCACCTCGGCGAGCGTGACCAGGTCGTCGGGATCGCCGCCGTCGTCGCCGTCCCGGTCGCCGTCCTCTTCGAGGGCGGCGTACCAGGCGTCCCATTCGGACGCGTCCCAGTAGAGGGCCTTGCCCGACCGGTGGGCGACCTCGGGGTGGCCGTTGGCGGCGCGTCCGGCCCAGAGTTGCTTGAGCCGGTGCCGGCTCAGGCCGTGCCGGGCGGCCAGCTCGTCGCGGGTCGCCAGCCCCGGCGGAACCCCCGGCGCCGCACCGCGGGACGCGTACCAGCGGTCCCATGCCTCAGCGTCCCAGACGAGCTGCGACCCGACCGTGCCGGCCGCGTCCGGGTGCCCGTTGGCGTCCCGTTCCCGGTACCACTTCTCCAGCGTGCTGCGGCCGAGGCCGTGCGCGGCCATCAGGTCGGCCCGGGTGTAGGCGCGGCGTCCGTCGAGCGCGGTCATCCCGGCATTCTCGCAGGGGCACGTTCTGAAATCTTCGGCGGAACGGCGGCCGACCTGGTGAGATGTCGTTCATGGTGAAAACCGCGGCCGAGACCGGAGGCGCCCGCCACTAAGGTGTATCCGAACCAGCCGTGACCGTGCGGAAGCCCCAGGTCGGATCGCGCTGTGCGGTCGGAGGGACGGGTGAACCTCCCCCGGGGCTCGGGCGTCACACAAGCGGAGCTTCGGCCCGTGCCGACCCGGACCGCGGTCCGTTCGGCCCGTTCGATTCGAGAGAGGGACGGTTCCCCACATGGAGGTTGCGGCACTGCGGCCCGGTGACCCGGAGCAGCTGGGGCCGTACGCCCTGATCGGACGGGTGGGTGAGGGCGGCCAGGGCGCGGTGTTCCTCGGCGAGGCCGAGGACGGCCGCCGGGTCGCGCTCAAGCTCCTGCACTCCGAGCTGACCTCCGACGACCGGGCCCGCGCCCGGTTCCTGCGCGAGCTGGAGGTCGCCAAGCGGGTCGCGCCGTTCTGCACCGCCCAGGTGATCGACGCCGACGCGACCGGCGACCGGCCCTACATCGTCAGCGAGTATGTGCCGGGGCCCTCGCTCAACGAGCACGTGCTGGAGTCGGGCCCGCTCACCGGGGCAGACCTCGACCGGCTGGCGGTCGGCACCGCCACCGCGCTCGCGGCGATCCACCAGGCCAAGATCATCCACCGTGACTTCAAGCCGCACAACGTGCTGATCGGCCCGGACGGGCCGCGCGTGATCGACTTCGGCGTGGCGCGGGCGATCAGCGGTTCCACCACGCTCACCAGCAAGGTGATCGGCACCCCGTCCTACATGGCGCCCGAGCAGTTGCAGGGCGACGAGATCGGCACCGCCGCCGACGTGTTCTGCTGGGCCGCGACGCTGGCGTTCGCGGCGACCGGCGAGCCGCCGTTCGGGCAGGACAGCATCCCGGCCGTCATCAACCGGATCCTGCACCAGGAGCCCGAGCTCGGCGGGCTCAGCGGGCCGCTGCGCGACCTGGTCGAGGACTGCATGAGCAAGGACGCGGCGCTCCGGCCGGGGGCCCGGCAGGTGCTGATGCGGCTGCTCGGCCACGACGAGGCGGCGGCCCCGGCCGCCGAGAGCCCGAATCCGGCCGCCGCCGCGCTGGCGGACGACGACACCGACGGCACCGCGATGCTGGAGGTCGGCAGCGTGCTGGCCGCCCAGGCGCCCATCGCCGCCGGATTCGAGCCCGACCCGGATTCCGACCCGGGCTTCGACCCGGGCACCGGCTTCGACCGCGACCGCGACTATGACCATGGCCTCGCCTCCGTGGCGGACCCGGGCGCCGGCGGCGAGCCCGCGCGGCTGCCGAGCCCGGCCGAGTGGGCGGCGCAGAACACCCTGCCCAGGGGCGCGGCGGGCGGCGGCAACCCGCTCCGCGCCGCCCTGGCCGGACGGCACCGTCCCGCCGTGCTGGCCGGCGCGGGCGCGCTCATCATCGCGGTCGTGGTCGCCTCGGTGGCGCTGGCGCTCGGCTCGGGCGACAAGGGCAAGGCGGGGCAGACGGTCGGCGACCCGAGCGACAGCCCGCTGCCGACCAGCCAGACCGCGGTGCCGAGCCCGGTCCGCACGCACAGCTACGTCCCCGTGGACCCCGAACCGCCGGTCACCGAGACGCCCACCGAGCCGGGCCCGTCGACCGAGGTGCCGACGAGCCCGGCCGAGACGGGCCCGCCGACCGAGGAGACCCCGACCGACCCGCCGACCACGCCGACCGACCCCCCGACCACGCCGACCAAGAGCCCTGACCCGACGACCGAGCCCCCGGACGAGCCCGGCACCGAAACCCCCGTCACCCCGGGCGGACGGGGCCAGGGCACGGGCGCCGCGGCCCTGCCGCAGGGCTGATCCGGCCGGCCCCCGGACCCGCGCGGTGATCAACCGATTACGTTGATCACGGTGAGTCGGGTCCGGCGGGCTGGCAGGGTGGTGAGGACCACGTACACCTCGCGCTCAAGCAGGTCGGCTTTCGGATGATTCCTGACTACGCTGACCCAGTGAGCAGCGCCACAACGAGGTGGCGAAGGGTCTCATAGGGGAGTGTTGATGGGCGGCAAGCTCGAACAAGCGAAGGACGATCTGCTCCGGAGGGCGGCGGAGACCTGCGCCCAGCCGCCGGGCGGGTCCGGCGGCGATCTGGAGGAGGCGGTCGCCTACCTCCGGCTCTACTACCGCCATGTGGCGCCCGAGGATCTGCTCGCCCGCGACCCGGCCGACATCTACGGGCCCGCGATGGCGCACCGCAGGCTCGGCGAGGAACGGCCCCAGGGGCGCGCGAAGGCCCGGGTCTTCACCCCCTCGGTCGAGGAGAACGGCTGGGACCCGGGGCACACCATCGTGCAGATCGTCACCGACGACATGCCGTTCCTGGTCGACTCGGTGACGATGGAGCTGAGCCGGCACCAGCTGGCCACCCACCTGATCGTCCACCCGCTGCTCGGCGTCGACCGCGACGTGGCCGGGCACCTGCGCGCGTTCCGCGGCAAGCTCGACGGCGACGGCGACGGCGACGGCGACGGCGACGGCGTCGAGTCGTGGATGCACATCGAGATCGACCGCACCAGCGACCGGGCCCTGCTCGACCGGCTCGAACGCGACCTGCTGCGGGTGCTGAACGACGTGCGGGTCGCGGTCGAGGACGCGCCGCGGATGCGGGCCCGCGCCGCCGAGATCGCCGCCGAGATCGGGACGAACCCGCCGCCGCTGCCGGCCAAGGAGCGCGACGAGGGCGTCGAGCTGCTCGAGTGGCTCGGCGACGGGCACTTCACCTTCCTCGGCTACCGCGACTACACCCTCACCGAGGACGGCGCCGCGCTGCGCCCCGAGCCGGGCACCGGCTTCGGCATCCTGCGCAACGACAAGCATGAGTCCGGCAGCTTCGCCGCGCTGCCGCCCGAGGTCCGCGAGAAGGCCACCGAGAAGCACCTGCTCGTGCTGACCAAGGCCAACTCCCGGTCCACCGTGCACCGCTCGGCCTACCTCGACTACATCGGCGTGAAGAAGTTCGACGCGGCCGGCGAGGTGATCGGCGAGCGCCGGTTCCTCGGCCTGTTCACGCACGTCGCCTACAGCGAGTCGATCGCGCACATCCCGGTGCTCAAGGGCAAGCTCGACGAGGCGCTGCGGCTCGCCGGGTTCAGCCCCGACAGCTACGACGGCCAGGACCTGATCGAGATCCTGGAGAGCTACCCGCGCGACGAGCTGTTCCAGATCTCCGTCGACGACCTGCTGAAGATCGCGCTCGGCGTGCTGCGGCTGCGCGAGCGCCGCCAGCTCAAGCTGTTCCTGCGCAAGGACCTGTACGGCCGGTTCATGTCGTGCATGGTGTACCTGCCGCGGGACCGCTACACCACCAAGATCCGGCTGCGCATCCAGGAGCTCCTGCGCCGCGCGTTCGACGGCGTCAGCGTCGACTACAGCGCCAACGTGACCGAGTCGATGCTGGCCCGGCTGCACGTGGTCGTGCGCGGCGAGCGCGGCCGGCCGCTGCCGATCGTCGACGTCGACGAGCTGGAGGCGCGGCTCGCGTCCGCGACCCGGTCGTGGGAGGACGACCTGTCCGACGCGATCGTCGAGCAGTGCGGAGAGGAACGTTCCGGAGTCTTCGGTCGCCGCTACGGCGACGCGTTCCCCGAGGGCTACAAGGCCGACTTCCCGGCCCGTACGGCCGTCTCCGACCTGCGCCGGCTCGACGAGCTCACCGAGGACGCCGACACCTCGATCAGCCTGTACGAGCCGTTCAACGCCGAGCCCGGCGAGCGCCGGCTGAAGATCTACCGGCTGGGCGAGCCGATCTCGCTGTCCCGGGTGCTGCCGCTGCTCCAGAACATGGGCGTCGAGGTGATCGACGAGCGGCCCTACGAGATCATGCCGGCCGACCGGCGCCGCGCCTGGGTCTACGACCTCGGGCTGCGCTACGAGCCGCCGGCCGGCACCGCCGAGGAGGCCGTCAAGGAGCTGTTCCAGGACGCGTTCATCGCGCTCTGGCGCGGTGAGATCGAGAACGACGGCTTCAACGCGCTGGTCCTGCACGTCGGGCTCAACTGGCGGCAGGCGATGATCCTGCGCGCCTACGCCCTCTACCTGCGGCAGACCGGCACCACCTTCTCCAAGCGCTACATCGAGCAGGTGCTGCTGGGGAACGCGCAGATCACCCGGCTGCTGATCCGGCTGTGGGAGAGCCGCCTCGACCCGTCCATCGCGGGCGGGCACGAGGAGCGCAGCGCCGGCATCGCCGAGGAGCTGAACGGCAAGCTCGACGAGGTCGCCAGCCTCGACGAGGACCGCATCCTGCGCGCCTACCTGGCGATGATCCAGGCGACCCTGCGCACCAACCACTACCAGCGCAAGCCCTACCTGGCGCTGAAGTTCGACCCCGGGCGGATCCCGGACCTGCCGCTGCCCCGGCCCAACTTCGAGATCTTCGTGTACTCGCCGACGGTCGAGGGCGTGCACCTGCGCTTCGGCTCGGTCGCCCGCGGCGGGCTGCGCTGGTCGGACCGGCGCGAGGACTTCCGCACCGAGATCCTCGGGCTGGCCAAGGCGCAGGCGGTGAAGAACACCGTGATCGTCCCGGCCGGTGCCAAGGGCGGCTTCGTGGGCAAGCAGCTGCCCGACCCGTCCGCCGACCGCGAGGCCTACATCCAGGCCGGGATCGCCTGCTACAAGGACTTCATCTCCGGGCTGCTCGACCTCACCGACAACCTGGTCGACGGCGAGGTGGTGCCGCCCGAGAAGGTGGTGCGGCACGACGCCGACGACACCTACCTGGTCGTCGCCGCGGACAAGGGCACCGCCACGTTCTCCGACCTCGCCAACGAGGTCGCCGCGTCCTACGGCTACTGGCTCGGCGACGCGTTCGCCTCCGGCGGCTCGGTCGGCTACGACCACAAGGGCATGGGCATCACCGCGCGCGGCGCGTGGGAGTCGGTGAAGTACCACTTCCGCTCGCTCGGCAAGGACATTCAGAACGAGCCGTTCACCGTCGTCGGCGTCGGCGACATGTCCGGTGACGTGTTCGGCAACGGCATGCTCCTGTCGGAGCACACCCGGCTGGTCGCCGCGTTTGACCACCGGCACATCTTCATCGACCCCGACCCCGACGCCGCCCGCTCCTTCCAGGAGCGCAGGCGGATGTTCGAGCTGCCGCGCAGCTCCTGGGCCGACTACGACGCCTCGCTGATCTCCAAGGGCGGCGGGGTGTTCCCGCGCACCGCCAAGTCGATCAAGCTGACCGGGCAGATCCGGGCCGCGCTCGGCATCGCCGAGGAGGTCAAGGCGCTCACCCCGTTCGAGCTGATCCGCGCGGCGCTGAGCGCGCCGGTCGACCTGCTCTGGAACGGCGGCATCGGCACCTACGTCAAGGCCGCCTCCGAGAACAACGCCGACGTGGGCGACAAGGCCAACGACCCGGTCCGGGTCGACGGCGGCACGCTGCGCTGCAAGGTGGTCGGCGAGGGCGGCAACCTCGGCGTCACCCAGCTCGGCCGGATCGAGTTCGCCCGCACCGGCGGACTGATCAACACCGACTTCATCGACAACTCCGCCGGGGTGGACACCTCCGACCACGAGGTCAACATCAAGATCCTGCTCGACCAGGTGGTCCGCGACGGCGAGCTGACCCGCAAGCAGCGCGACCACCTGCTGTACGAGATGACCGACGAGGTCGGCGGGCTCGTGCTGGGCGACAACTACGCGCAGAACGTGGTGCTCGCCGCCGCCCGCGCGCAGGCCGCGGGCCTGCTGCACGTGCACGCCCGCTACCTGCGCCGGCTGGAGCGGTCCGGCAGCCTCAAGCGCCGGCTGGAGTCTCTGCCCGACGACAAGGCGCTCGCCGAGCGGCGGCAGACCGGCGACGGGCTGACCAGCCCCGAGTTCGCCGTCCTGCTGGCCTACGCCAAGCTCACGCTGGACCAGGAGATGGTCGCCTCCGACCTCGCCGACGACCCCTACCTGGAGTCGTGGCTGGTCGACTACTTCCCGACCCCGCTGCGCGAGCGGTTCCAGGGCCACATGGACCGGCACCCGCTGCGCCGCGAGATCATCACCACCGCGGTGGTGAACGACGTGGTCAACAACTCCGGCACCACGTTCGTGTTCCGGATGAACGAGGAGACCGGCGCGTCGTCGTCCGACATCGCCCGCGCCTACCTGGTCGCCCGCGAGGTCTTCGACATGCCGCGGTTCTGGCGCAGCGTCGAGGGCCTGTCGCACCAGGTCGACGAGTCCACCCAGATCGCGATGCTGCTGGAGGCGCGCAAGCTCACCGAGCGCGGCGCCCGCTGGCTGCTGCACAACCGGCGGCCTCCGTTCGACATCCGCGAGACGATCGACTTCTTCGCCCCCGGCGCGGTCGCGCTCGGCCCGCAGCTCCCCAAGCTGCTGGTCGGCCTCGACCTGGCCGCGTTCGAGCAGCGCCGCGACGGCTTCGCCGAACTGGGCGTGCCGGACGAGCTGGCCGAGCAGTGCGCGATGCTGGTCGCCGCCTACTCCACCTTCGACCTGGTGGAGATCGCGCATGACAGCGGCCGGCCGGTGGAGGAGGTCGCCGAGGTCTACTTCGACCTGGCCGACCGGCTCCAGCTCTCCCGGCTGCGCGAGCGGATCATCGCGCTGCCGCGCGACGACCGGTGGCGCTCGATGGCCCGCTCGGCGCTCCGCGACGACCTGTACGCCGCGCACGCCGCGCTGACCAGGGACGTGCTGCTGAGCAGCCTGCCCGGCGCGCTGCCCGAGGAGCGCATGGGGCACTGGGGCGACAAGAACCAGACCGCGGTGTCGCGGGCCCAGCAGACGCTCAGCGAGATCTGGGAGAGCGACAGCTTCGACCTGGCCACCCTGTCGGTGGCGCTCGGCTCGATCCGCACCCTGGTCACCGCGAGCGCCCTGCCCACCACCGAGGCGTGAGCACCGCGCCCGCCGGACGGTCCTGCGACCATCCGGCGGGCGCCGCCGCGGCCGGCGACCGGACCACCCGGCACCACGAGCGCGAATCTGCGCATTCTAGGAAAGACGCCGGGTGCCGGTGCGGGGCCGCTGCAGCGGTCAAGAAGAGCGGAATCGCACCGGCACCCGACGAGATCAGGAGCCCCGGACGGCGATGGCCTTGCGGTACATGCCGGCGACCGTGGCGCGGCCCTCGGGTGGAACGGTGGCCAGATACTGGACCAGCACGGTGGTGTCCATCCGCCTCCTGGCGGCCCGGGCCGGGACGAGCCCGACCAGGTCACCGCTCACTGCCAGCCTGCCCCGCCTGGCGCTGGTGTACGCCTCGTTCTGCCGGACGAGGTACCAGACCAGGGCGCCGCGGTCCTTGGTGCGCAGCGCGTAGACCGGGGACGGCGCGGCGCTGAACCGGGAGGCGAGCGCCACCCCGGCGCGCTTGAGGTCGGCCTGGCCCTGCCGGAGCGCGCCGTACGCCTCGTCGGTCTTGGGACCGGGGGCCAGCACGGCCGCACCGGGCGCCGCCGGGCCGGAGGTGAGCAGCGCGGCGTGCGCCGCCGCGAGACCGGCGGGCGGCACCGCCAGCCCCTCGGCCCCGGGCTTGACCGGCGTGGCGTAGCCGCCGGGGTCGAGCGCGACCCGGCTCAGCGCGGCGTCGGCGGGGAACGGGTCGGCGGTCAGCAGCCACGGCTCCCCGGGCCGGGCCTGGGTGAACAGCAGCGCGTGCCGCAGCGCCCGCCCGCCCTGCCCGGTGACCGCGGCGGCGGCGAACCAGCGCGGGTAGCCGGCCATCCGGGGGATGTAGAACTCGGGCTTGGCGAACGCCAGGGCGGGCGACCTCTGCCGGGAGGCCCGCCGGAACTTGAACGCGGCGGTGTCCATCGCGAGCTGGGGATCGGCCTGGACAGCGGGTAGCGCGGCGCCGTCGAGGTTCGCACCGGCCCTGGCCACCGCGGCGGTGTACCGGTCGAGCACCCGCCGCGCCTGGTCCTTGGTGAGCGCGGGAGGTTCGGCGCCCGCCGAGGAGTCGCTCCCGCAGGCCGCCGTGGCGGCGAGCAGGAACGACGGCAGCAGCAGTGCGGTGCCGACGGTGCGTGCGGGCATACAGGCCCCCGAAGGAGAGGCGGTCCGATCCACTCGAAATTCTCGCAGAGTGATCGAGTGATCACGTAGCGAATTCGAAATGAGCGCTATGTTTCGGACGCCCCTCCGGGGGCCTGAAGCCTGTCTAGCCGGCCTCCTGCTGCCGCATCCAGCGGATCTCGGCCTCGATGAACTCGTCGATCTCGCCGTCGAGCACCGCGGTCGGGTTGCCCACCTCGACGCCGGTGCGCAGGTCCTTGACGATCTGGTACGGATGCAGAACGTAGTTGCGGATCTGCGTGCCCCAGCTACTGGTGCCCTCGCCGCGCAGCTGCGACATCGCGGCGGCCTCCTCCTGCCGCTTGCGCTCCAGCAGCTTGGCCTGGAGCACGTTCATCGCCGTGGCCTTGTTCTGGAGCTGGCTGCGCTCGTTCTGGCAGGAGACCACGATCCCGGACGGGATGTGGGTGATGCGCACCGCCGAGTCGGTGGTGTTGACGCCCTGGCCGCCGGGGCCCGAGGACCGGTAGACGTCGATGCGCAGCTCGCTCTCGTCGATGTCGACGTGGTCGCTCTGCTCCACCACCGGCACGACGTCGAGCCCCGCGAACGAGGTCTGCCGCCGTCCCTGGTTGTCGAACGGCGAGATGCGCACCAGGCGGTGCGTGCCGTGCTCGCCGCGCAGCGTGCCGTAGGCGTAGGGGGCCCTCACCGTGAAGGTGGTCGACTTGATGCCGGCCTCTTCGGCGAAGGAGGTCTCGTAGATCTCGGTCGGGTAGCCGTGCCGCTCGGCCCAGCGCAGGTACATCCGCTGGAGCTGCTGGGCCCAGTCGGCGGCGTCCACCCCGCCCGCCTGGGCGTTGATGGTCACCAGCGCGGCCCGCTCGTCGTACTCGCCCGACATCAGGGTGCGCACTTCGAGCTGCTGGACCGCCTTGTGCAGCCCGGCCAGCTCGTCGTCGGCCTCCTTGCGGGCGTCGGCGTCCTCCATCTCGCGCGCGAGTTCGTAGAGCGTGCCGGCGTCGTCGAGGCGCTGGCGCAGGGCCTCGACCTTGCCCAGCTCGCTCTCGAGGTACGACAGCCGTCGCGTCACCGACTGGGCGCGCTCCTGGTCGTTCCACAGGTCCGGGTCGGCCGACTGCTCGCGCAGCTCGGCGATGTCGCGCCGCATGCCGTCGAGATCCAGCACCTGCTCGATGCCGGCGAGGGTCGAGCCGAGCTCCTTGAGCTGATCTTCGGGTTCGATTCCTGCCACGCTCTCGAGCCTATCGTCGTCGCGGAGTGCCCGAGCGTCCGCACAATACCCTGTGAGTGGCAGAATCACGCTCATCATCACGGGTCATCGTCGCGGAACCGGTTCCGCTCGGACGAGCCAAGCGGAAGGGCCGGGGGTAGCGGCGGTGCAGAGGACCACGCGGGCGGTGGCGGCGGCGGTGTTGCTGCTGGCGGCCCCGCTCGCCGGCGCGGGTTGCGCCGACAGCAAGTCCGAGGCGCGCCCGAGCCCCGTCCCCACCCTCTCGCCGCCGGTGCCGGTGGACCTCACCCCGCGGGTCGCCGAGCGCCAGTTCCGCACCTACGTGACCAACGAGGACGTGGCCCGGTCGGCGGGGGACGAGCGGCTCGCGCTCACCTGGACCTCCGACGGCCAGTCGGCGATCACCGCCGCCGACTTCCGCAGGGCGGCGTTCGACGGCGACCCGGTCGAGCGGTACGAGTACGGCGAGGCGAAGCTGTACGTGCCGAAGCTGAAGCCCGAGTCCTATCCCCAGTGGTTCGTGGCGTCGGTGCCGCGCACCGTCCAGGGCAAGAAGAAGAGCACCCGCACCGCGCTGATGGCGTTCATGCTGCGCGGCGCGTCCGACCGCTGGCGGCTCAGCCTGACCACGCTCCTGGCGCCCAAGGCCAGGGAGCCCAAGGTGCTGATCGACCGCGACGGGTACGCGACGCCGCTGGCGACCGGCGACGACTCGGTGCTGATCCGGCCCCGCGACGTGCCGGGCATCCAGGCGACGATCGCCTCGGAGGGCCCCGGCAGCGTGGCTGCCAAGGTGATGAGGTCCGGACCCGTCACGACCGGGTACTACCGGCAGACGAACGTGGCCAGGAAGAAGGCCAGGGCCAAGGACCTGGTCCTCCAGCTCGTCTACACGGCGACGCCTTACCAGTACTTCCCGCTGCGCACCCTGCACGGCGGCGGGATGGTGCTCTACTCGATGTTCCGCAGCAGCGTCATCGGCACGCCGGACGGCTCGACGGAGAAGCCGCCGATCCCGCCGGAGGCCGCCCACCTGCTGGACGGCACCGTCGAGGGCACCGTGATCAACATGGCGGAGACGCTCCAGTTCGCCACCTACGTCCCGGGCACGGTCAAGGGCGGCAAGTCGCAGCCGAAGGCCGACGTGGTCGCCAACACCGGAGCGGTCACCAAGGCGAGCACGCCGCCCATCAAGAAGCCCTGAGCCCTGCCGGGCGGCTACGAGCGGCCCGGGCGTGCCGTCAGTACACCCGCTGGAGCACCAGGGCCGCGAACAGCGCCACGACGAGCACGGCCAGAACCAGGTACGGCGAGAGGGAAGGGCCGTGCCGGTGCATCTCGGAACGGGCAGCCCGGCAAGTGGGGCAGCGCGCCTCGGCCACCGGATGCGAGCACTGAGCGCAGATCAGATGTTCGCAGCTCATGGGGCTGCCTCTCCTCATAGGGAAGTTCCTGTCACTGAGAACTTTAGGTGCTATTCCGCGGTATTCCGTCTGCCCCGACTGTAAAGTCCTGATGCAAGCCGGGGCCGGCTGGGTCGAGGTGGTCGAGTCCCACCTCTACACTGCACGAGGGCCGAACGGTCGACGACCGTGCGGCCCGGGAGTCCCCGCCGGTGCGCGGCGCTTGACCGCCGGACACCGGCACCGGATGCCCACCCCTGGAGCCCATCGCCCGTGGCTCGAGGCCTGGACCGGCAGATCGTGCCCGCCATCGCAGGCGCGCATCGGCTGGATCGGCGCATGTATGATGCCGCCCCAGCAGGGTGACGGACCACTCGGGCGCCTCTCGTCTCGGCGCCCGCCGGACCGTGATCCCCGGCCGACGGCCGGTTCGTGGCCACAGGTTCACGAACTGCTACGGAAAAACTACAGTCCGCTCCTGGGGACGACAAGATAGAAGACGCGATTCCTCCCGTTCGTGACCGCGCGGGTCCTTCGCAAGAATGGTGCTGAACCGCCGTGATGCAGCCGTGATCCACTTCGACAACGTCACCAAGGCCTACCCGACCCAGAACCGGCCAGCCCTGCAACATGTGAACGTCGCCATCGAGAAGGGCGAGTTCCTGTTCCTGGTGGGCCCGTCGGGATCCGGTAAGTCGACCTTCCTGCGCCTCGTGCTGAAAGAGGAGCGTCCTTCCCAGGGGCACGTGCACGTGGCGGGCAAGGACCTGAGCAGGCTGAGCAACTGGAAGGTGCCGCACCTGCGCCGCAGGATCGGGTGCGTGTTCCAGGACTTCCGGCTGCTCCCCAACAAGAACGTCTTCGAGAACGTCGCGTTCGCCCTCGAGGTGATCGGCAAGCCGCGGCGCTTCATCGGCAAGGTGGTCCCCGAGGTCATCGACCTGGTCGGGCTGGAGGGCAAGGCGCACCGGATGCCGGACGAGCTGTCCGGCGGTGAGCAGCAGCGCGTCGCGATCGCGCGGGCCTTCGTCAACCGGCCGATGATCCTGCTCGCCGACGAGCCGACCGGGAACATCGACCCGGCCACCTCGATCGGCATCATGAAGGTGCTGGACCGGATCAACCGGACCGGCACCACCGTCGTCATGGCCACCCACGACGCCGCGATCGTCGACGCGTTCCGCAAGCGCGTCGTCGAGCTGGAGGACGGCCGCGTCGTCCGCGACCAGTCGCGCGGCGTTTACGGTCAGGCGTACTGAGCGGGTACCGTCCCCCTCCCAACTGAACCCGCGGCTCGGGCACGGTCGTACGACTCCCCGGACGTACCGACAACCGGACGTATGACAACCAGCCCGCATCGGGGCACACCGCCCGCGGGACAACGGCGATCAAGGACAGCGAGGCATGCGCGCACAGTTCGTCTTCCAGGAGATCTGGATCGGTCTCCGCCGGAACCTCACGATGACGATCTCCCTCGTCATCACCGTCGCCATCGCCATGGCACTCTTCGGCACCGGCCTGCTGATCAGGAGCCAGGTCGACTCGTCCAAGAGCTACTGGTACGACCGGATCGAGGTCTCGGTCTTCCTGTGCGCCAAGACCAGTTCCACGCCGTCGTGCTCCAGGCGGGACGTCACCGACCAGCAGAAGCAGGTCATCGAGGGCCAGCTGAAGAAGCTGCCGCAGGTGGCCGGCGTCGAGTACGAGAACAAGGAGCAGGCGTTCAAGCGCTTCAAGGAGCGCTTCTCCGGCTCCCCGGGCTTCGTGGAGAGCACCCAGCAGGGTGACATTCCCGACTCGTACCGAATCAAGCTGAAGAACCCCGAGCAGTACGAAGAGGTGGCCAAGGTCGCCCGCTCGCTCGGCGGGGTGGATCAGGTGATCAACGAGCGGGAGATCCTGAAGCGGTTCTTCAACATCCTGAACGGGTTGCAGGGCGCCGCGCTGCTGATCGCGCTGATCCAGGTGATCGCCGCGGTGCTGCTGGTCGGCAACACCGTCCGGCTGTCGGCGTTCAACCGGCGCCGGGAGACCGGGATCATGCGGCTGGTCGGCGCGTCCAACACCTATATCCAGATGCCCTTCATCCTGGAGGGCGCGATCGCCGGCCTGATCGGCGGGTTGTTCGCCTCGGTGTTGCTGATCTTCAGTAAGAAGCTGCTGATCGACCGGCTCGCCGGGAACGTGGAGATGGTCAGCCAGCTCGGCTGGAGCACGGTGGTCTACGTCATCATCGTGTCGATCTGCTTCGGCGTGCTGCTCTGCGCCGCGGCGTCCTTCCTCACGCTGCGCCGCTACCTGCGGATCTGACGCCCGTCCGGCCGCTCTCGCCCGGTCGGCCCGTCCCGCCGCGCCGGCCACCGGCCGCGCCGCCGGGACGGGGCCGGACCCCCGGCGCGCCCGCGACGGTCCGATGATCATAGGATCGGCTGCCTGGGTGACGGGCCGCGGGTCGCTACCGCACCCCCGACGGCCGTAACCTCGACGGGGTCGGAACCGAACCCGGCGTGGCGGTCTCCGCGGACCGCCCGCCCAGAGCGTCCGGGCGGCGCGCCCACCGGGTGCCGCGCGGGCGGTTCGTCACGCTGCCTGACAAGGACCGAGGCTGATTTACGTGTCACGTGAGACAGGGCGCAAGCTCATCGCCCAGAACAAGCGTGCCCGTTACGACTTCCACATCGACGACACCTGGGAAGCCGGCATGGTGCTGATGGGCACCGAGGTCAAGGCGCTGCGCGCCGGCCGCGCCTCGCTCGCCGACGGCTACGCCCACGTGATGGACGGCGAGGTGTGGCTGGAGCACGTGCACATCCCCGAGTACACCCAGGGGACCTGGACCAACCACGCCCCCCGGCGGCGCCGCAAGCTGCTGCTGAACAAGCGCGAGATCCAGAAGATCATCGCCAAGTCGTCCGAACCGGGATGGACGCTGATCCCGCTGGCGCTGTACTTCAAGGACGGTAAGGCCAAGGTCGAGATCGGCCTGGCCCGTGGTAAGAAGGCCTACGACAAACGCCAGGCCCTCGCCAAGCGGGAAGCCGACCGCGAGATGCAGAAGGCGGCGTCGGCCCGGTTCAGGAGACGGTGAAGGGTGTCGATGAGCAACCGAGGCCGGAGGCGTGCCCCGCGCAGGGCGGCGTCGACGGGCGGAGTCGTCCGGGGCCCGCACGGTCCGCATCCGCTGCGACGGCGGGTGATCTCGGCGACCGCCGGCGTCGTGCTCGTCGCCGGCACCACGGCCGGCTGCTTCGCGGAGCCCTCCGCGATGCCCACCGTCCGCGACTTCCTGATCGCCTGGCAGGTGGGCAACTACAAGGCCGCCGCCGCCAAGACGACCGGGGCCGCGCAGAGCGCGGTGGCCAACGCGCTCGGTGAGGTCCGCGGGCAGCTCGACGCCGCGTCCCTGAAGCTGGCCCTCGGCGTGCCGCCCGAGTCGGGCCGCGACTCCGGCGAGGGCCCCAAGGCGATCGAGAAGAAGGGCGAGACCGCCCGCGCCCGCTTCTCGGTCAAGGTCGACCTCGGCGAGAACGGCCAGCCCTGGACCTACACCGGCCTGATGAGCCTCAAGCGGATCGGCGGCCAGTGGAAGGTGGTCTGGGACCCCTCGATCATCAACCCCGCGCTCAAGCCCGGCCAGCGGCTGGCCGTGGTGACCGAGGTCGCGCCGCGTGGTGCGATCAAGGACCGCAACGACCGTACGCTGCTGCGCAAGGTCAACGCCGTCAACATCGGGGTCTACCCGGGCCGGCTCAAGGACCCGCAGGCCACCGTGGACGCCCTCGCCAAGGGCACCAAGATCGACGGAGGCCGGAAGCTGGACGCCGAGCGGCTGCTCGGCCGGGTCCGCTCCGCCCCTCCGCAGAAGTTCCTGCCGCTGCTGACCTTGCAGCGGCCCACGCACAACCTGCTGATCGCCAGGCTTCAGCAGATCCCCGACGTGCGCGCCGAGGCCGTCCAGGCCCCGATCGCGCCATTGCAGGCGCCCGAGCTCGTCGGCGGCCTCGGCCCGGCCACCGCCGACCGGCTCCAGCAGGTCGGCGCGCCGTACCAGCCGGGCGACACCATCGGCGTCAGCGGGCTGCAACTGCTCCAGCAGCGCCGGCTGGCCGGGACGCCCACGGTCCGCGTCGTCGCCCAGGACCCGCTCGGCCGCAACGTCGCCGAGCTGAAGTCCTGGACGGGCCAGCCCCCGGCCGGGCTCGGCACCACCATCGACCCGAAGATGCAGGCCCGCGCCGACCAGGCGCTGGCCGGGCTGCCGGTGACCGCGTCCATGGTGGCGCTGCGGCCGAGCACCGGCGAGGTGTGGGCGGTGGCCAACCACGGGTCGGCCGGCCGGAACCTGGCCATGGAGGGCAGCTACCCGCCCGGCATGACGTTCGGGATCATCTCGGCCGAGGCGGTGCTGCGCAGCGGCGTCTCGCAGGCCACCAAGTTCGACTGCCCCGCCACCGCGAACGTGGGCGGTCAGACGATCACCAACCCGTCCAAGCAGGGGCGTCCCGCGTCGAGCCTCCAGAACGACTTCGCGTTCTCGTGCGCGACGACGCTGGCGCAGCTCAGCGGCAAGCTCGACGCCGCCACCCTGCTCGGGGAGGCCGGCCGGTTCGGGATCGGCAAGAGCTGGGGGCTGTCGGTGCCGCACTTCGCCGGCAGCGTGCCCACGCCCGCCAACGACGCCGAGAAGGCCGCCCTCGCGGTGGGGCAGGGCAAGGTCCAGGTGAGCCCGCTGTCGATGGCACTGGTCGCCGCCGCCGCCGAGAACGGCGCCTGGAAGCCCCCGTACCTGACCAAGGACACCGGCGAGCCCAAGAACTCGCTGATCCAGCCGATCGACTCGCTGCCGCTGAGCGACCTCAAGAAGCTCCTGCGGCGCTCGGTCACCGTCGGCACCGCCCACGAGGCCAACACCGCGGGGGGAAGCGTCTCGGGCGTGGCGGCCTCGGTCGACTACCAGGAGGGCGGCCGTACCAAGACCGTGTCGTGGTTCGTGGGGTCGCGCGGCGACCTGGCGTTCGCCGTCGCGATCGAGGGCAAGTACTCGGCGTCCAAGATCGCGGCCAAGTTCCTGACCGGCACCGCGACGGCCGGCAAGACCGCCGCGTCCGCCCGCTAGGATCGCCGTCCGGACGGGCCGTTCCCACAGGTTCCATGGTCACCGTCGCGGTTTTGTGATCTCTTTGCCCGGGAGGGCGCAACCTCCCCGGGCCGCGCGAGCGTCTTCACAGGTGATCGGGACTCCGCTTCGGGGGGTTGCGGACCCCGGTCGCCGTGATGAGACCAGAGCCTCGTCTCGGGGGAGGCTCTGCCGTCCGGACCGGCCCGACCCTGCCGGTCGGCCCCGGTGGGCACGACGCGATCGTCGCCCACCGGGGCGTCACTTTCTCCGGACCCCCCCGGCCCCGGGAATCCCGTTGGCGTCCCGCGCGTTATGCCTGTAGCGTCTGCTGCGGGTGCTCCGGCATCCGCGTTGACAACTCAACATGGGGGTGACCGGCTTCGACTTCGGTCGATCGAGCCAGGGGAAGCGGGTCGAGGGTTGCTGTCGTGACCTCGTAAATCCTGTGACAGCAAAACAAAAACTGCCAACAAGAAGCAGTCCGAGTTCGCTCTCGCCGCCTGAGCGAGTAGCGAACTCTGTCAGCCCGGGAGAGTCTCCGACCCGGGGTCTGGCATCGTAAGGAGACTTCACCGCCCGACCCGGTCGCGGGGTCGGTAGGGACACCTAACAGCGACTGAGCCCGTCGGCGACTTGCCTGCATGAGCGCCGGGACTGAGAAAACGCCTAGCAGGCTGCACCCGGAGAAGCCCTGACTCATTACCGAAGGACGCGGGTTCGATTCCCGCCACCTCCACCCATGAAGAAGCCGCCGGCCAGAGCACATCTGGTCGGCGGCTTCTTGCGTGTGCGCCCACTTACGCCCACTCCATGAATCCTTCTGGAGGACCTCGGCGGCCTGGACGGACGCCACGCTGCGCCCCATGTTCACGTCCTGCGTCACCGACGGCTTGGCGAGCCCACAGCCTCACGCCTAGGCCGTGTTTCCAAGCCCGGCCCGGTGTCCTCGCCTGGCGGCTCGGACGCCGACCGTGCTTGGGCGAGCGCGACATCGCTTCGCGATCTGGCCGGTGGGGCTCGCCTCCGGCATCGCCCCACCGGCCAGATAACGCGCTCACGCGACGCCCGAGGCACTTTGAGACAGGCCCTAGCTCACCGCCCAGCGCTGGCCGGCGCCGCCGTTGCAGGCCTGCCCGACAACAGGCTCGTTAGCGACGTAGTGGCTCAGGCACTGGCCGGTGTGCGCATTCTTCGGCGTCCTGGCCACAGCGGCCTCAGAGCTGGTGGCGACGGCAGCACCCACCGGTACAGCGGTGAGAGCGGAAACAGTGAGGGCGGCCGAGACGCACGCGAGACGGTTCACCATCAACTTCAGTGACGATAAGCGACCGATTGGCAACTCATTGTAATGGCGGGTGGCTGTCGTGCGAGAGGCGATCGCCGTGACCGCACGACGACCAGGGGAGGTCGAAAGCTGTCTGTTCGGTTAGATCTCCGGACCCGGGGTGGACGGGGGACCTTGGTATGCCTAGCCTCCAAAGCGGAGGTGAGGGTATGTCTCTTACTGTTTCCCCCGAACTGCTAAAAAAGGCGCAGAACGGGAAGGTCGGGCATGATGAGTTCATCGCGTGCATCGCCGAGTCCCTGCCCTACGCGTGGGGGATGGTCACGCGGCTGGTCGGCGAGCTGAAGGACGGCGGCGAGGAAGGCGTCCAGAACCTCACGGTCCCCGAGACCGAGGAACAGTGGGGCCAGATGTTCCGGATGTTCTCCAGTGACTCGATGCGCAACGCGATCCAGCGGCACTTCGGCGTGCGCCTGGCGTTCCAGAACTGCTGCAAGCCGGGCGTCTTCCGGCCGGACGCCAAGGACGCCTACGAGGCGTTCGTGTCGCCGGAGGCGCAGCTCCTCAACCAGGACCCGACTCTCGTCAACTGCTGACGGGGCCGGCTGAGAACGCCCTCACGGCGCGCACCGTGGGGGCGTTCGCCTATGCCCCGGCGTGCTCGCTCTCGCCGGGGCGCCCGTCCGGGGCGGGGTGGCCGCCGACCTGGATCGGGTACTCCAGTTCGAACTGGTCGGCGGCCAGGACGAGGTCGGCCGTCTCGACCGGGCCGTCCGCGGTGCGGGTGGTGCGGACGATGACGATCACGGGCACGCCGGGCCGCAGGTGCAGCCGCCGGGCCTCGGTGGGACGCGGCATCCGCGACCGCAGCCGCTCGACAACCCGGACGGGGCGGCGTCCGATCGAGGTGAAGCGGTCGACCACCCCGGCGCCGTGCAGGGGGCCCTCCTCTGGGTGCTCGATCGGCGTGCCGCGCGTGATCTCCAGGGGCTCGTAGGAGGTGACGATCATCGTCGGCTCGTCGTCGGAGTAGGAGACGTACTCGGTGACCATGACGGCGTCGCCGGGCTCGACGTCCAGCCGCCGCGCGATCTCGGTCCCGGCCCCGTCCTCGTGCGAGTGGTGGGTGTACCGCGGAACCCGCTCGGCCCGGACGGACTCCTCGGCGTACGGGGTGCCCGGGTCGGGCCGGTAGTGCAGCGTCGAGCGGCGGATGAGGGGACGGTACTCGCGGACGAAGGTGCCCGCGCCCTTGCCCCGGTCGACGAGCCCCTCGGTCTCCAGGAGTTCGACGACCTGGCGGGCCACCACCCGGCTGACCTTGTAGCGGGTGCTGAGCGCGTCCTGGGTCGGGAGCCGGTCGCCGGGACTCAGCGCGCCGCTCAGGATCTGCTCCCGCAGGACGGCCGCTATGCGTTCGTACAAGAACTCCGTCATGGCGCGATTCTCCTTGCCTCTCCCGGCGTGTCGCACTCCTGCCCCGACTATCCCCCAAACCGGCGCTTCTTGGTATGCCAAGGCCCCGGGAGATGTCCCCCGGGGCCGGTTCTCGTCGTGCGGTGGTGCTGCGCGGTGGGGTGCACGGGTGCGTGCGCGTGCGGGTGCGGTGCGCCGCCGCGGCGCGTCCGCCGGATCAGGCGGGGATCAGCGCGTCGGGGCCCAGCCGGAAGTCGGGGTCGATCTGCTCGGTGACGTCGGTGCCCGCGGCCTGGTTGGCCCAGCTCTCGGCGTTCTTGACGTGGAACTCGGCGGCCTGGCGGCTGAACCGCTCCCAGTCCTTCGGCTGGGCGTCGACCGTCCGCTGGAGCAGGCGCAGGACCTCGCGCGCGGAGCCGTCCAGGGTGCCGATGTCGAACGGGCGGCCCTGCTCCATCGCGCGGACGGCGGGCTGGAACCCGACGCAGGTCAGCAGCGCGTCGCCCACGTGCTCGCGCAGGAACGCCACGTCGTCGGCGGTCTGGACCTTGTTGCCGACGACCGCGATGGTGACGCCGAAGTCGGCCGCGTAGTCGGTGTACTGCCGGTAGACGGCGATGCCCTTCCGGGTCGGCTCGACCACGAGGAACATCACGTCGAACCGGGTGAACAGGCCGGAGGCGAACGTGTCGGCGCCGGCGGTCATGTCGACCACGACGTATTCGCCGGGGCCGTCCACCAGATGGTTGAGGTACATCTCGACCGCGCCGGTCTTGCCGTGGTAGCAGGAGACGCCGAGGTCGCCCTCGTCGAACTGGCCGGCCGCCATGAACCGGACGCCGCGCACGCTCAGCGACATCGCGTGGACCGGGTCGGCACCGCCGACCCGCAGCAGCTTGGAGCCCCGGCCCGGGGGCGTGGTCTTCACCATCGCGGCGGCGGACGCGATGCGGGGGTTGTCGCCGCGCAGGTACTCCTTGATCACGTCGAGGTGGCCGCCCAGCGGCGGGACGCCCGCCACCTCGTCGTCGCTCAGTCCGAGGGCGGCGCCGAGGTGCTGGTTGATGTCGGCGTCGATCGCGACGACCGGGAGCCGCTCGGCGGCCAGATGCCGGATGAAGAGGGACGACACGGTCGTCTTGCCGCTGCCGCCCTTGCCCACGAAGGCAACCTTCACAAGTCCCCCATTTTGGATATGAAAATCATTGTCGGTTCGAGTCTCCTGGGTGGCGGAGATCAAATCAAGCGACCTCGGCAAGACGGCCCGGCGCCGGGGTCTTCCGGACGGCGCCCCGGCTCCGGGAAGGTGGGGGGATGGACAAGATCGCGATCGTGACCGGGGCGACGTCGGGGATCGGGAAGGCGATCGCCCTCGGGCTGGCGCGGAAGGGCTTCCGGGTGGGGATCGTCTGCCGCAACCGGACCCGCGGCGAGGCCGCGGCCGCGGAGCTGGCGGGCAGCGTGCCCGGCGCCGAGGCGGAGATCTTCCTGGCCGACCTGTCGGTGCTCCAGGACGTGCGCCGGGTCGCGGGCGAGCTGCGCGAGCGGTACCCGCGGGTGGACGTGCTGGTCGACAACGCCGGGGCGCACCTGCTGCGGGCCAAGGTCAGCGCGGACGGGTACGACCGCATGGTCGCCACCAACCACCTCGGCCCGTTCCTGCTCACCAACCGGCTGCTCGGGGTGCTGGACGAGACCGCGCGGATCGTGGTCGTCGCCTCGGAGGCGCACCGGTTCGCCGACCCGTTCGAGCCGGCGGACCTGGCCGAGCCCGGCCGCTACGGGCCGGCCGGATCGCTGCGCGTGTACGGCCGGTCCAAGCTCCTCAACCTGTTCTTCACGCAGGAGCTGGCCGAGCGGCTGAAGGGGACGGGCATCACCGTGAACGCGATGTGCCCCGGCCTCGTCGCGACCGCGCTCGCCCGGGACGTCCCGGGCGCGGGACAGGTGGGCGGGTGGCTCTCGCGGACACCGGTGCTGCGCAGGCCCGAGCAGGGCGCGCGGATGGCGCTGCGGCTCGCGACCGAGCGGCGGTTCGAGGGGTGCAGCGGCGGCTTCTACAGTTCGACGCCCGGCGCGCGGGCGCTCCCGGGGGCGCGGACGCTCAAGGACCGCGCGCTGCAAAAGGCGGTCTGGGAGCGTTCATCCCACCTTGTGGGGCTTCCCGGCCCGATAGTTTTGGGCAGGTGAACCCACCTCACGATCCGCGCACGCCCTACACGCCGGGCCCTCCGCCCGTCCCCCCGCCCGGACCAGGACCGGAGCCGGGACCAGGGCCGGGACCAGGGCCGGGACCAGGGCCGCAGCAGCCGCAGCCGCAGCCGGGGGGGCCGCCGGTGCCGCCGCCCGAGCCGCCGCGCAGGTCGGCGGTCAAGGAGTTGTTCAGCGGCGTCGGCTATTTCCTCCGCGGCCTCGGCTGGGTGGCCCGGCATCCCCTGCAGTGGCTGTTCGGGCTGATCCCGGCGGTCATCGTGCTCGTGGTGTACGTGCTGGTGCTGGGGCTGCTGGCGGCGAACCTGGACGACGTCGCCGGGTGGGTGACGCCGTTCGCCGACGACTGGTCGGAGGGTCTGCGGAAGACCACCCGGGTGGTCGCCGGGATCGCGGTCTTCGGGACGGCGGCGTTCCTGGCGGTCCTGACGTTCACCGCGCTGACGCTGCTGGTGGGCGACCCGTTCTACGAGAGCATCGCGGTGAAGGTGGAGGACTCGCAGGGCGGCGCCCCGCCCGAGCCGGACGTGCCGCTGCTGACGCAGATCGGGCGGGCGATCCGGGACGCGCTGATCCTCGGCGCCGTCGCGGTGCTGTTCGCGGTGGTCTTCTTCGCGTGCGGGTTCCTGCCGGTGGTGGGGCAGACGGTGGTGCCGGTGGTCGCCGCGTGCGTGTCGGGCTACTTTCTCACCAGTGAGCTCACCGCGATCGCGCTGGAGCGGCGGGGCCTGCTGCGGAGGGACCGGTTCGCGCTGCTGAAGCGGCATCGCGCCCTGGCGGTGGGTTTCGGAGCGGCCACATTTGTGGTCTTCCTCATTCCGCTGGGCGCCGTGCTCGCGATGCCGGGCGCCGTCGCGGGGGCTACATTGCTGGCCAGAGAGCGTCTGGCGGTCAACATGCTGGTCAACGAGGGTGACATCGGCGCCTAGCGCCATCACTGAGGCGATAGGAAGATGTGTCCTGAGCGTGATTACCGGCCCGGTCGTAATGGATGATCTTGCCGTAACGTGTGCCGCATGTCCGATCAGGGGGAGCGCGGCGTGCGCTGGACCGATATGAGCGAGAGCAGCACCGGCGACCGCGAGGAGCGGCGAACGGCGACCGGGCCCTTGCCCCAGGTCGCCGGGCAGGTGGACGAGGAGCCCGGGGCCCGGG
This sequence comes from Actinomadura xylanilytica, assembly GCF_030283145.1. GTDB lineage: Bacteria > Actinomycetota > Actinomycetes > Streptosporangiales > Streptosporangiaceae > Spirillospora > Spirillospora xylanilytica. The sequence continues at coordinate 836,041 of NZ_JASNWE010000004.1, read as the reverse complement.
CGGTCTTCCCCGAGGCCAAGGTGCCCGAGGTGCGGATGCCGGCGCCGACGGGGCGCACCGACTTCTCCGGCCCCGCGCTCGGCGGGCAGGTCCCGCACGACGTCTGGGGCAAGGTCGAGTCGCCCCCGGTGCCCGAGCCGTCCGCGGTCGACGAGCCGTCCGCCGTGCCCGAGCCGTCCGCCGTGCCCGAGCCGTTCGCCGTGCCCGAGCCGTCCCCCAGGGCCGAGCCGTCCGTGGTCTTCGCGCCGCCGGACGCGTTCGCGGCGCCCGAGGCCCACGCGCCTTCCGAGGCGTTCGCGGCGCCTGAGCCGCTCCGGCCGTTCGAGGCGGGCGGTGCGGCCGGCGTGCGCGCCGAGCCCGGCGCGTGGGGGGTTCCGGAGGCCGGCGAGGAGATGCGGGAGGTTCCTGAGGTGCGCGATGAGGTTCCGGTGGCGCCGCCGGGCGGCGGCCCGGCCGGAGGGCTTCCGGACGCCGAGGACGTCAAGGTCGCGCCCGTGGTCGAGGCCCGGCCGGGTGGCGACGCGTGGCCGCAGGACGACGCGCGCCCGCAGGACGGGGCGCGTCCGCCGATGGCTCCGGCGGGGTCGCCCGAGCCCCTCAAGCCGCAGCCGCCCATGCCGGGCGGGTCCGCCGACGGGCCGAGGGGCCCGCGGGCCGAGAGCGGGCCGGGCTGGGAGGGCTCGCTGTTCGACGGGTCCGGCGCGGACGCCGACGGCGAGGGCGACGCGCGGTACGTCCCGGCCGACGCCGGCGGTGCCGCGGGACCGGCGTCCGGCCGGTCGGGCAAGCCGAGCAGCGGCAACTGGCAGATGCCCGACTGGATGGCCGACGAGGGCGCCGCCGACGGCATGCTCGGCGAGTCGCAGGGCCTGGACGACGAGGGCGGCCGGTCCCGGCTGATGCTCGTCGGCGGGGTCGGGCTGCTCGTGCTGGCCCTGATGGCGGCCGGCGGCGTGTACCTCATGAAGCGCAACAAGGACGGTGCCGCGCCCGCCGCGAACGACCCGACGGCGAAGCGCACGGCCGCCGCGCAGCAGCCGCCCGAGCCGTCGCAGAACGTCCAGGCCCGGCTGCCCGCCGACAAGCCGTTCAAGCGCTTCCCCGGCAAGCCGAGCAAGGTGCTGGGCCGGGTCGCCGACGCGCGCTCGGGACTGTCGTTCCCGCGGCTGGCGGCGCCCTGGCAGCCGCCCACCAAGAAGAACAAGCTGGGCGCGGCGGGCTGGTCCGGACAGCAGGTCCTGGTGACCGAGAAGCAGGGCGGGCGGATCTGGTACGGGCAACTGCTCACCGGTGGCCTGGTCCCGGCGTTGCAGGGCTCCTACAAGGGGCCGCAGAGCGTCAAGAACGTCACGGCGCTGGCGGCCAAGGGCTTCGAGGGCGACTACTACGCCTTCCAGCACAAGTCGGCGCCGCTGGCGTCGGCGCCGCTGGTGGTCAGCGGGCACAAGGGCTGGCTGATCGCCTCGTATCTCACCTACAAGCGGGCCGGGGTGAAGGCGACCGGCGAGGTGGTGGTCACCGCGGTGATCGACAACGGCCGGCCGACGCCGGCCGTGGTGTTCGCGTCGCTGCCCAACACCCATCGCAAGATGTGGCCCGACCTCAACCAGTTCGTCGGCCAGCTCAGGGTGACCAACGCGCCCTGACCGAGGAGCACGAGGCACTGGCGGCGTCGGTGCGCGGCTTCGTCACGCGGACCATCACGTCCGAGCACGTCAGGGCGGCCGTCGGCGCCGCCGGGCAGGACGCCGCCCGCAGGCAGGGTGGCGCCGGTGCGGCGGAGGGCGTGGGCGGCGGTGCGGGACGGCCCGGGTTCTGGGACGCGGCCGTCACGCTCGAGCGGCTCTCGGGCACCGACCCGGGCGCCACCGCGAACGTCCGCACGCTGGTGGCGATGGAGCACGGCCAGCAGGTAACCGAGTTCGGCTTTGCGCTGCTCGGCGCGGACGGCGCGCTCACCGGCGGGCGAATCGTACCGAGTGGTCCGGAATGGGACCGGGGTGGGGGGCGTGATCGGGTAGCGTCCAAGCGCGATGAAGGGGCGAACGCGGCACGGGGTGGCCGCTCTCACCGGCCTGGTGCTGGGGGTGCTGGCGCTGGGGCCGGGCCTCGCACCCGGCTACCTGCTGTCCTTCGACATGGTGTTCGTGCCCGACCCCTCCTTCACCCGGATGACGTTCGGGCTGACCGGGACGGTCCCGCGGCACGTGCCGAGCGACGCGTTCGTGACCGCGCTCGGCGCCGTCCTGCCCGGCGGCCTGGCGCAGAAGGCGGTGCTGCTCGCGATCTTCGTGATGGCGTGCGCGGGCGCGGCCTCGCTCGTCCCGGCGCGGCGGCTCGCGCCGCGGCTGGCGGCCGGGGTGCTGTACGCGTGGAACCCGTTCGTCGCCGAGCGTCTGCTGCTCGGCCACTGGGCCTTCCTGCTCGGATACGCGGCGCTGCCGTGGGTGGTGGCCGCCTCGGCCGGAGTGGTGGAGCGGCACGGGGCGCGGCGGCTCGGGCGGGCGCTCGTCCCGGCGGCGATCGGCGGGTTCGCGGCGATGGCGGTGTCCGGGCTGGCGGCCCTGGCCGTCGCCGGGTGGAGCGCCGGACGGCATGAGCGCGGCGAGGGACCCGCACGCGGCGGGGGGCGGTGGCGGGCGGTCGCGTGGGCGGCCGGGACGCTGGCGCTGTTCAGCCTGCCGTGGCTGGTGACGGGATGGCTGCGACCGTCCGGAATGCCAGGGGACCCGGGGGCCGTCGACGCGTTCGCGGCCCGTGCCGACACCCCGTTCGGGACGCTCGGCAGCCTGCTGCTCCTCGGGGGCGTGTGGAACGCCGAGGCCGTCCCGACCGGGTACGGCGTGCCGCTGCTCGCCGTGTGCTCGCTGGTCGTGGTCGTGGCCTCGCTGGTCATGTACGCGCGGGCGGTCCGGACGCCGTGGGCGCGCGGCCTGGCGGTCGCGGCGGGCACGGGGTTCGTGCTCGCGGCGTTCGGGGCCTACGCGGCGCCGCTGCTCAAGGGCATGATCGATGCGTGGTCGGGGTTCGCGGTGTTGCGGGACGGGCAGCAGTACACGGCGCCGCTCGCGGTGGTCGTCGCGGTGGGCTTCGGTGTGCTCGCCGACCGGCTGATGAGCGCCGCGGGCGCCGCGCTGGGCGTGCTCGCCCTCGTGGTGCCGGTCGTGCTGCTCCCGTCGCTGGCCTGGGGCGCCGCCGGACGGCTCGAACCCGTCCAGTACCCGGCCGGCTGGGCGCGCGCGCGTGAGGTGATCCGGGCCGACCGGGTCGCGGGCGACGTGGTGGCGCTGCCGTGGGCGACCTACCGCTCGTACCCGTGGAACCACCGCCGCACCTCGCTGGACGCGCTGCCCCGCTACCTCGGCCGGCGGGTGGTCACCAGCGACGCGGTGGTGATCGGGGCGGCCACCATTCCGGCGGAGGATCCGAAGGCGCGGCGGCTGGACGCGGTGATCAAGTCGGCCGGGCCCCTGACCGGGCCGCTGGCCGCGGCGGGCGTCCGGTACGCGGCCTTCGACGCCGAGACCGATCCCGGCAATCCGGCGATGGCCCGGCTGGCCGGCGCCGAACGCGTCGTGGACGGCCCCGACCTGGTGCTCTACCGCATTCCCGACCCGGTGGCCGGGCCCGACCAGGCGGCCCCGGCGGTGCCCGCGGCCCTCGCGTGGGCGGTCTGGATCGGACTGATCTCCTGGTGCTTTCTCCCCTCACGGACTACCCTGGCCACTCGCACGTCCCCCCGCCTCCCCTGACGTGGAAGGGCCCCCAGATGCGCATTGCCATCGCGGCCGTGACAGGCGTCCTGCTGGCCGCGCTCGCGTCGTTCGGCGTGGTCCACCTGGCCAACGCCTCGCAGAGCGACCCCGTGATCAAGCCGCTCTACAACTACGGCTCTCGATGACCGAGGCCCTCCGAGGGCACACCGCACCGACGTTCCGATGAACGCGGACGGCCCCGTCCTCCTGGAGATCGTGGTCCCGGCGCACAACGAGGCCGCCCGGCTGCCGCGCGGGCTGGCCGAGCTGAGCGCCGCGCTGCGCCGGCTGGACGTGCCCGCCGAAGTGATCGTCGTCGACAACGCCAGCGACGACGCGACGCCCGCGATCGCGCGCGAGTGGGCGGGGCCGGTGCCGGTGCGGCTGCTCGGCTGCGCGCGGCGCGGCAAGGGCGCGGCGGTGCGCGCGGGGCTGCTGGCCACCCGCGCCCCGTACGTGGGGTTCTGCGACGCCGACATGGCGACCGGCCTGGCGGCGCTCGGCCAGGTGCTGGAGCTGCTGCGGGCGGGCGACCCGGTGGTCGTCGGCTCCCGCCGGCACCCCGACTCCCGCGTCGAGGACTACAGCAGCCCGCTGCGCAAGCTCGGCGCGATCACCTTCAACCGGCTGATCCGCGACCTGGCGGGCGGCGTCACCGACACCCAGTGCGGCTTCAAGTTCTTCGCCGGGCCGCTCGCCCGCGCCGCCGCCGCCGATCTGCGCACCACGGGCTTCGCGTTCGACGCCGAGCTGCTGATGCAGTGCGCGCGGCGCGGCGCGGCGGTCACCGACGTGCCGGTCGAGTGGCGGGACGTCCCCGGCAGCACCTTCTCGGTCCGGCGGCACTCGGTCGCCTGCCTGTGCGACCTTGCCCGGATCCGCGCGCTCACCTGGCGGGCCGCCTCCGAACCCGCCGCGTCCGCCGCGCCCACCTCCACCGCGTCCGCCTCGGCGGACGGCGCGGACGGCGCGCGCGAGGGGCGGGCTCGGGCGATGCCGCTCGCGGTGACCGAGACCTCGGGGTCCGGGCCCTGATGCGGACCCGCCCCTCCGGCGTGCGCCGCGCACCCGACGTCTCCGGCCTGCGCATCGCGATCGTCAACTGGCGCGATCCCTGGCATCCGGCCGCGGGCGGGGCGGAGCGGTACGCCTGGGAGATGGCGCGGCGGTTCGCCGCGAGCGGCGCCCGGGTGACCTACGTGACCTGCCAGGCCGCGGGCCAGCGGCGCTGGGGCCGGGTCGAGGGGGTCGACTTCGTCCGGCTGGGCGGGCGGTTCACCGTGTACCCGCTGGTGTGGTGCTGGATGCTGGCGCGGCGCCGCCGGTTCGACGCGGTGATCGACTGCCAGAACGGCATCCCGTTCTTCACCCCGTGGGCGCTGCCGCGCCGGGTGCCGGTGTTCTGCTCGATCTTCCACGTGCACGACGCGCAGTTCGGCCTGTACTTCCCGGCGTGGCTGGCGTGGGTGGGCCGGATGCTCGAAGGACCGGTCGCGCGCCGCGCCTACCGGCGGCACGCCTGCACGGCGATCTCGCTCACCACGATGGCGGCGCTGCGCGAGCGGCTGGCCTGGACGGGCCCGGTCTACCTGGTGCCGGTCGGCGTGACCGTCCCGGACGGCCCGGTCCGGGCGGGGCGTCCCGCCGAGCCCGTCCGCGCTCCGTCCGGCGGGCCGTCCGGCGCGCCCACCGGGGGGCCTGAGCTGGTGTGCGTGACGCGGCTCGTCCCGCACAAGCGGGTCGGGCTGATCCTCGACCTCGCCGAGCGGCTCCGGGAGCGGTGGCCCGGCCTGCGGGTCGGCGTCGTCGGGCGCGGGCCCGAGCACGACCGGCTGGCCGCCGAGATCACCGAGCGCGGGCTGGACGGCGCCGTCGTCCTGCACGGGTTCGTGTCCGAGGCGGAGAAGGCGGCCCTGGTGGCCCGCGCCGACCTGCACCTGAGCGCCTCGCAGGGGGAGGGCTGGGGGCTGTGCGTGGCCGAGGCCGCCGCGTTCGGCGTGCCGACCGTCGCCTACGACGTCGACGGGCTGCGCGACGCCGTCCGCGACGGGGTGACCGGGTGGCTCGTGCCCGAGGGCGACGAGCTGGCCGGGACGGTCGAACGGGCGCTCAAGGAACTGGACGACCCGGACCGCCGCGCCCGGATCGCCGCCGACTGCCGGGCCTGGGCGGGCGAGTTCGACTGGGCGCGCAGCGCCGCGCGGCTGGGCGAGCTGGTCGCGGCGGCGGTGCGGATGGGCACCAGCTCCACCGCTGATTCCGGCGCACATGTGGTCGAACGGTACGGTGACGGGCATCCACGGGTCGTGGAGGGCCCCCTCCGGGACGAGCTGCTCCGCGACCACGGCGCGGCGCTCGGCGCGCGGCCCGCGAGCCCGCTGGAACGGCTGCTCGGCCGGGTCCAGGACGGCGGGGCCTGACCGTACTTCCGAGGGCCGGGACGCCCGGGTGGACGGGGTCGGGGAGGAGCGCGAGCGTCATGGCGGTCGGTACGGGCAGGGACCTCGCGGGGTCCGCCGAGCGGCTGGCGCGCCGGGTGGACGCCGCAGACCGCGACGACCGCCCGCCCCGCGCCGAGGTCGACGACCGGCTGCGGGACCGGTTCCGGACGCTGGTGTGCTGCCTGGCCCTGACCGTGCTGGCCACCTCCACCCGGCCGGGCCGGATCCTGTCCGACACCAAGATCGACATGGCGGTGAACCCGGTCGGGTTCCTCGGCCGCGCGCTGCACCTGTGGGACCCCGAGCAGTTCGGGCAACTCCAGAACCAGGCGGCCGGCTACTTCTTCCCGATGGGCCCGTTCTACGCGCTCGGCCAGCTGGCCGGAGTCCCGGCGTGGATCACGCAGCGGATGTGGCTGGCGGCGCTGCTGTGCGCGGCGTTCCTCGGGGCCCGGCGGCTGGCGGCGCGGCTCGGCGCGGGCGGTCCGGTGACCCGGCTGATCGGCGCGATGGCGTACGCGCTCGGCCCGCACGGGCTGTCCGCGCTCGGCCAGAACTCCTGGGAGTACCTGCCGCTGGCGATGCTGCCGTGGATCGTGCTGCCGCTGGTCACCGTGATGGACGTCGGAAGCGGCGCCGCGAGTGGTGGTGGCGGCGCCGGGCGCGGCGCCCGGCGCCGTGGCGGCGGGGCCCGCGGCGGCGGGGGCCGCGGCGGGCGGATTCGCGCGGCGGCCCAGTCCGGGATCGCGGTGGCGCTGTGCGGGGGGATCAACGGTTCGGCGACGGTCGCGGTGCTCGCCGTCCCGGCCCTGTACCTGGTGACCCGTCCGCGCCGCACGCCGGGACGGTGGCGGCTGGCGGCGTGGTGGTCGGGCGCGGTCGGCGCCGCGGTGGCCTGGTGGCTCGTCCCGCTGCTGCTGACCGGCAGGTACGGGTTCTCGTGGCTCGGCTACACCGAGAAGGCCGACACCACGACCGCGCCGACCAGCCTGGTGAACGTGTTCCGCGGCGCCGAGCGCTGGCTCAACTACCTGGACGCCTCGTCGCTGCCGGTCGGGCACGCGCTCTCGGCGCAGACCGCGCCGATCGTGGTGACCGCGCTGCTCGCCGCGCTCGGCCTGGCCGGACTGGCCCGCCGCGACCTGCCCGAACGCGGCTTCCTGCTGCTGGTGCTGCTGGCCGGGGTGGCGATCGTCGCCGCCGGGCACTCCGGGCCGGTGCAGAGCCCGGCCGCCGGGCCGGTGCGCGACCTGCTCGACGGTCCGCTCGCGCCGTTCCGCAACCTGTACAAGTTCGACGGCCTGATCCGGCTGCCGCTCGCGCTCGGCCTCGCGCACCTGCCGGGCACGCTGCGCCGGCCACGCGCCCGGCTCGGTCTGCTGGCGGTGGCCGTCGCGGCCCTCGGCGCCGTCGCGACCCCGGCGCTCACCAACGGACTGGCCGGCACCGGCGACTTCGCGGCCGTCCCCAAGTACTGGAAGGACGCGGCGAAGTGGCTGAACGGCCGGGCGGGCGAGCAGGCGGTGGTGGCGCTGCCCGGGGCGCGGTTCGGCGACTACTCCTGGGGCCGTCCGATGGACGACATCATGCAGCCCCTGCTGCGGGCGCGGTGGGGGGCGCGGCAGCTCGTCCCGCAGGGGTCGCCCGGCTACGCGCGGGTCATGGACGCCATCGACCAGCGGGTGTCGGCCGGACGCGGCTCGCCCGGCCTCACCGAGATCCTCGCCCGGATGGGCGTGCGGTACCTGCTGGTCCGCAACGACCTGACCCGCGCCGACCTGCGGGGCGCGTGGCCCGCGCGGGTGCACGAGGCGCTGGAGACCTCGCCCGGCATCACCCGGGTGGCGTCGTTCGGCGACCAGAACGCCGGCGGCTGGGCGGGCGACGCGATCGGCGCGTACGACCAGCCGTACGCGCCGGTCGAGGTGTTCGAGGTGGCGGGCGCCGACGACGTGGTGGGCCTGCTCGACGCGGGCCGCGCGCTCCGCGTCCACGGCGCCCCCGAGGGGCTGCTCGGCCTCGCCGACAACGGGCTGCTGAACGGCCGCCCGGTGCTGCTGGACGACGACGACCCGGGCGCGTCCGCCGAACCGGTCGTGTCGGACGCGCTGCGCTGGCGGGAGCGGGCCCTCGGCGAGATCCGCGCCCAGATCTCGCCGACGATGACCGGCGACCGTCCGCGCTCGGACACCCGGGGGCGCGGCGCCGACCCGGAGGAGGCGGGCTGGCGCGGGTACCGCACCACCGCCGGGTACGACGGGATCAGGAACGTGGTGGCGTCGTCGTCGGCGTCCGACGCCGAGGCGATCCCCGGGTTCGACGACCCGGGCGCGCTCCCGTACGCCGCGCTGGACGGCGACCCCGGGACCCGCTGGATCACCGGCGGGTTCGGCGGGCCCGTCGGCCAGTGGCTGCGGGTCGACCTGGACGGCGAGCGCGAGCCCGGCACGGTCGAGGCGTCGTTCGGCCAGAACGCGTTCCTCGGCCCGCCGCCGTCCCGGATCGCGGTGGAGACCGCGGCGGGGACGGCCGAACAGGACGTGCGGGCGGTGGCCGGGCCGCAGCGCCTGAAGGTCCCCGCCGGGCGCACCGGCTGGGTGCGGATCCGGGTGCTGGCGCTCGCGCGCGAGCCGGTGTCGACGGCCGCCGCGCGGGTGGCGATCTCCGACCTGAAGATCGAGGGCGTGCGCGCGACCCGCTACCTGGCCATGCCCGCCGCGCCGCCCGCGTCCGCGGCGGGGCCGGACGGGGCTGGGCCGGACGGGGCGGTGCCCGCGCAGGTGATGGCGCGGTCCGTCCCGCCGCGGCCCGAGTGCATGAAGGGCTCGGCGCGCTGGGTCTGCTCGCCCGAGCTCGGCCGGGGCGACGAGGAGGGGGACGGTTTCGAGCGCCGCTTCTCGTCCCCGTCCGGCGCGGCGGCGCGGATCACCGGCTCGGCGGTGCTCACCGACCCGGCGCTCGCCGAGCGGGTCACCCGGGGCCGCTCCCCGGTGCGGGTGACCGCGAGCTCCACCTGGACCCGGCACCCCGCCGGGCTGCCCCGCTCGGCGTTCGACGGCGACCCCGCCACCACCTGGACGGCGGCGGGCGACGACCGCGACCCGCACCTGACGATCTCGTGGGGGAGGGCCCGGCGGATCGGGGAACTGACCGTCCGGCGGCCATCCGGGACGGGCACGGCGCTGCGGCTCACCGTGACCGGCGCGCACGGCGAGGTGCGGGAGGGGCTGCTCGACGGGGCCGGGAGGCTGCGCTTCCAGCCGATCACCACCGACCGGCTGACGCTGCGGTTCGGCTCCGTGCCGGTGCCGGTGCAGATCGGCGAGGTCGCCGTCCCGGGCGTCCGGCCGCTCAGCGTGCCGGGCGGCACCCCGTTCACCACCCGCTGCGGCCTCGGCCCCGCCGTCCGGGTGAACGGGACGCGGGCCGAGACGCGGATCACCGGGACCGCCGGCGACGTCCTCGGCGGACGCGCGATGCGCTTCGAGACCTGCGGCGCCGCCCCCCAGGTCGCCCAGGGCGGCAACGCGATCGGCGCGGGCGGGGGCGGCTACCGGGTCGACTCGCTGGTGGTCGACCCCGGCAGCCGCCTCGGCCTGGCGAGCCGGGAGGAGAGCGGCCCGGTCGACGTCCGAACGTGGGGCAAGGGCGAGCGCGAGGTCGAGGTGAACGCGGCGAAGGCGTCCTACCTGGTGGTCAACGAGAACTTCAACGCCGGCTGGCGCGCGCGCGTCGGCGACGGCCCCGAGCTGCGGCCCGTCCGGCTGGACGGATGGCGGCAGGCGTGGGCCGTCCCGGCGGGGACCACGGGGACGGTCCGGCTCACCTACGGGCCCGACGGGATCTACCGGGGCGCGCTGCTGGCCGGGCTCAGCCTGCTCGTGGTGCTGCTGATCGCGGCGGTATGGGCCCGTCCCGCCGTCGCCGCCGCCGTCCGGAGGGGCCCGGACGTCCTGCTCGGCGGGGGTGCCGGACCGGCGCCGGGGACGGCGCGCCGGGCGGCGGCGTTCGCGACCGCTGCCGCCCTCGGGTTCTGGCTCGGCGGGCCGCTGGGCGCGGTGGTCACGGCGGCGGTGGCGCTGGTCACCGACTGGGCGCAGCGCCGCTCCGGTGACGCGGCGCGCGGGCTCCGCTCGGTGTGGCCGGTGGTGGCGGCGATGACGGCCGGCGGGGTCCTGCTGGCGGCGGGCGACCGGATGGCCGGGCACGGTGCCGAGGGCACCGTGCTCACCGCCGTGCGCGACGTCGCCCCGCAGCTCCTGTGCCTGGTCGTGGTCGGACGGCTCGCGGCGATGCTGGCCGCGCCCCGCGACCCCGACACCTGCCCCGCGCGGCGCCCCGGCAGCGGGCGAGGGGTCAGGCGCGGGTCCGGGGACGGGACAGGACGCGGGTGCCGAGGCGGCGGGCGGGTTCCTCGACGAGCCGGTGGCTCAGCGCCGCGAGGGCGATGGTCAGCGCGGCGCACACCGGCAGGTCGATCAGCAGGGTGCCGGTGAACGGCGGATGCCCCGTGACGCCGAACCACACGAATATGACCACGAACTGCCATAGGAAGATGCTGTAGGAGATCTTCCCGAGGAACGCCATCGCGCGGTTGCCCAGCACCAGCCGCGTCACCGGGTGGGCGGCCGGGGCCAGCGCGACCGGCGCGACCAGGAACGCCGCGACCAGCCCGTACAGGACGAGTTGCAGCTCCGAGGTCCAGACGTTGACCTCGTACAGCCGGGACAGGCCGGTGATCGGAGTGGCCGCGACGCAGTAGAACAGCCCGGCGGCCGTCCAGCAGAGTCCCCACGACCCGGCGACCGTCCGGCAGAACCGGCGGACCGGACCGTCCGGGCCGGGCTCGGCGTTGGCCCACACCGAGAGCACCGCGAGCGCCATGCCGACGCCGAACCAGGCGAGGTAGCGCGGCAGCCAGTTGCCGAGGAACTCGCGGTCGGCGCTCGGCGAGAGCGCCGCCACGTAGACGGCGGCGAGCGCCGAGTAGGCGCCGATGCCGTACAGCAGCCGCCGGGCCCGTCCGCCGAGGTCGGCGGCCCGGACCGCCCAGCGGCCCAGGACGAACGCGGTGGGCGGCAGCGTCACGTAGAACGCGGCCTCGACCGTCAGGCTCCAGATCTGCCCCATGCCCTTGGGCCCCAGGTGGTCGTTCCACCAGGGGTGCGGATCGTAGTTGTAGGTGAGGGTGAGCATCTGGACCCAGTGCCACACGTCGGCGAGATGGTCGCGCGAGTACAGCAGCGTGCTCACCACGACGAGGAGCCAGTACGCGGGCAGCAGCCGCAGCGCCCGCTTCCAGAGGTACGGGCCCGTGCCCGGGGGGCGCCGCAGCCCGAGCGCCGCAGCGGCCCACGGCCGGTACAGCAGCAGCCCGGACAGCGTGAAGAAGATCGGCACTCCGATCTCGCCGCGCGACAGCAGCGCCGCCACGCCCCCCGGACGGGTGAGGTACCCGGTGCTCGCCGCGACGTGGAACACCAGCACCGCCAGCGCCGCGACCGCGCGCAGCCCGTCCAGCGCGGCCTGGTGCCCGGAGATCGCCGGGAGCCGCGCGGCGGCGGCCTGCGCGGGCAAGCCGGGCCGGACGGGCCGGACGGGCCGGACGGGCAATCCGGGCCGGACGGGCTGGGCGGGCTGGGCGGGTGCGGTCATCGCTTCACATCGCCTGGCTGCGGGGGAGGGTCGCGCCAGCGTATCCGGGATCCGGCGAGCAGGCCGGCCGCCTCCACCGCCTTGAGCAGGATCAGGCCGGCGCAGTGCCACGGCGAGCCCAGCCGCAGCAGCCGGCCGAACGACCGGGACCGGCCGAACGACCGGGCGGTCTCGCGGGACCGGTAGGCGCGCAGCCAGCGGCCGTAGTAGCGGCGCTTGCCGAACGCGGCGCGCAGCGTGATCCGTCCCTCGTCATGCCAGACCGCGGCCGACACCCGTCCGGGCGGCGCGCCGTTCGCCGCGACCCGGTCGGCCAGGTCCCAGTCCTCGAACGCGCTGAGGTCCTCGGCGTAGCCGCCGGCCTTCTCCAGCGCGGTGCGCCGGAAGATCCGCGCCGCCTCCACGGTGCCGTCGCCGAGGTAGGCGCGCTTCTCGACGGCGCGGCAGGCGGCCAGGAACCCCTCGCCGAACGACAGCTCCGGGATCACCAGGCCGTCGAGCCCGGGGTCGGCGGCGAGCAGCGCGGCGGCCTCCTGCGCGACCGTCGGCTCCAGCACCATGTCGGAGTCGACGAACGCGACGATGTCGCCGTGCCCGTGACGCCAGCCGCGGTTGCGCTGGGCGCTGCGCTCGGGGCCCTGCGCGAGGACCGCGTCGGCGTGTCCGGCGGCGATCTCCCGGGTGCCGTCGGCGGAGCCGTTGTCGACCACGATCAGCTCCACCGGGACGGTCTGCGCCCGGATCGAGGCCAGGCAGCGGCCGAGGGTGCGGGCCGAGTTCCGGGTCGGCACCACGAAGGTCATCCGCGTCGTCGTCAGCGTGACCTCCCGGGGCTGGCCTGGCCGGTGTTGAAGAGGGTAACGCGCCGCCCGTCCGGTGCCCCGGCGGCTCCCTCCGGCGGGTCCGGCCGGTCCGGGAGCAGGCGCCGGGGGAGCAGCGGGGACAGCGCGGCGGCCAGCAGGAACGCCGCGGCGCAGAACGCGAGGGCGCGCGGCGCCGCGTCCGGTCCGGGGGTGGTCGCGGCGCTCGTCGGGCCGGCGCCGAAGAACAGCAGGCCCGCGGCGGCGACGCCGAGGACCCCGGCGAACTGGGTCACCGAGTTGAAGACCCCCGACGCGGCCCCGGCGCTCTGCTCGGGCACGTCGGCGATCACCGCGTTCGCCAGGATCGGCAGCGCCAGCCCCATGCCGAGCCCGCAGGCGAACAGCCACGGGGTCAGCGGCCAGGCGGTGAGGCCCCGTCCGGCCCCGGCGGTGACCGCGACCAGCCCGGCCGTACCGGCGGCCATCACCGCGGTGCCCGCGCCGACCAGTGCGCGGGCCCGGCGCAGGCCCCTGCGGTGGGTGAACTGCGCGGTGCACGCGACCCCGGCGGGCCAGGCCAGCCCGACCAGCGCCACCCGCAGCGGCGACCAGCCGAGCCCGAACTGGAGTCCCCAGGTCAGCGTGATGAAGCAGGCCGAGACGCCCGCGAACAGCGCCAGCGCCAGCAGCAGGCCCGCGGTGAACGAGCGCCGCCGGAACAGCGCGGGCGGGACGAGCGGGTCGGCGCCGAGCCGTTCCCGCCGCCGCTCGTAGCGGACGAACACCGCCAGGACGGGCACCGCGCACGCCAGCAGCGCCGCGCTCCAGCCCGGCCGGCCGAGCTCGCGCCCCTGGATCAGCGGGAACGTGGCCAGCAGCGACGCCGCGCCGATCAGCAGCACCCCGGCCGGGTCCAGCCGGGGCGGCGGGTCGGCGCGCGAGTCGTCCATCCAGCGGGCCGCGCCGGCCAGCGCGACCAGCCCCACCGGCAGGTTGACGTAGAAGATCGCCCGCCAGCCGAGGCCGAGCAGCCCGTGCTCGGTGAGCCCGTGGTCGACCAGCATCCCGCCGAGCAGCGGCCCGCTGACCTGCGCGACGCCGAGCAGCCCCCCGTACAGGCTGAACGCCAGGGCGCGCTCCCGTCCGGGCGCGAACCGCACCGTGATCACCGACAGCGCCTGCGGCACCATCAGCCCGGCGAACGCGCCCTGCGCGACCCGGGCGCCGATCAGCATGCCGGGCGAGACCGCCGCCGCGGCGGCCAGCGAGGCCAGCGTGAACCCGGCGACGCCGGCCAGGAACACCCGGCGGCGGCCGAGGATGTCGCCGAGCCGTCCGCCGGTGATCAGCAGCAGCGCGTAGGCCAGGACATAGGCCGACACCGTCCACTGCCCGGCGGCGTACCCGGCGCCGAGGTCGCGCTGGATCCGGGGCAGCGCCACGTTCATGATCGTCACATCGACCAGGTCCATGAACGTGGCCAGCAGCACCGCCCCGAGCGCCAGCCACCGCCGGTCCGGCCCGCGCGGGCGGCTCATCGCGTCGCCGCCTTCCGGGGAGAGGGGACTGTCGGACACGTCGTACGGGACCCTACTGGCGGGTCAGGTAGGGTATCCCGGGCATAGCGGCACCGGCCATGATGGTCACGCGGTGACGGCGGTCTGGGGAGATGGACATGCGGCGATCGCTCGGCCTGATCCTCATCGCGCTGGGCGCCTTCTTCCTCACGCTGGCTCCGCTGGTGCGGTTCTACGTGGCCGACAAATTCGTGCTCGCCCCGCTCGACCGCTACCAGCAGACCAAGCTGGAGGCCCCCAACGCCAGCTACTTCGACACCGCGGCGTTCAAGGTGGTCACCGGGGCCACGCTCGTGGCCGCCAACACGCTGCGCGGGGACGTCCGGGCCAACAACGGCGACGACCGGGTCGCGGTCTGGGACTCGTCCACGGAGATCACCGACAGGGCGACCGGCAAGCAGGTCGACATGCAGGGCTACCGCATCGCCTTCGACCGCCGGACGTCCGAGCTGGTCAACTGCTGCGGCTCGCAGGTCGACGGCGACACCTCGGTGGCGATGTCGGGGTACGGGCTGCTGCTGCCGGTGGCGAACGTGCAGAAGCGCTCCTACCCGGTCTTCGACATGACGACCCGGCGCACCCTGCCGATGCGCTTCGGTGGCGAGGAGACCGTGCACGGGGTCGCCACCTACCGGTTCGTCCAGGAGATCCCGCTCGCCAAGACCGCCGCGGTCGACTACAAGGTCCCCGGCGAAATGCTCGGCCTTGGCAAGAAGACCCCCTCGCAGAAGGTCGACCGGTACTTCTCGGCGACGATCACCGAGTGGGTCGACCCGCGCACCGGGATCCCGGTCAAGCACCGGCAGAACATCAAGAGCACCGTCCAGACCGCCGACGGCAAGGGGCGGCTCACGGTCGCGGCGGCCGACCTGGTGACGGTGGACGCCGACCAGAAACGGCTCGCCGAGATGAGCGGCGACGAGGCGCTGAAGATCGCCATGGTGCGGACCGTCGTCCCGCTCGGCTCGGTGCTCCTCGGGCTGAGCCTGCTGCTGATCGGCGCGATGGTCGCGCTGTCCGCCGGCGAGCCGTCCGGCCCGCCTGCGCCGCCCACGGCCCCGCGCCGTTCGGACGGCAAGTTCGGCAACGCCGCGCCGGCCGCCGGCCCGCCGCCCGCCGGCCGGGCTTCCCGGGCTCCCCGGACCTCCTGACCCGCCTGTTGCTGATACGTGTTCTAGGTGTGTGTGCTCCTTGGCATGCCCGGATCCAAGGTTATGAACTAGAACCTGTTGCAGTTTGCTGGACGGGCACCTAGGGTCGGGGCTGTGCGGACACGAGTCACCGAACTATTCGGCATCGAATACCCGATCTTCGCGTTCAGTCACTGCCGCGACGTGGTCGCGGCGGTGAGCCGCGCCGGCGGCATGGGCGTCCTCGGCGCCCTGTACTTCACCCCCGAGGAGCTCGAGGTCGAGCTCAAGTGGATCGACGACCACGTCGGCGGCAAGCCCTACGGCGTGGACGTGGTGATGCCCGCCAAGTACGAGGGGGCCGACCTCGGCGACGCCTCGGAACTGCTCGGCAAGCTCCAGGGCATGATCCCCGCCGAGCACCGCAGGTTCCTGGAGGACCTGCTCGCCGAGCACGGCGTCGAACCGTCCACCGAGACGGCCGGCCGGGCGCTGCTCGGCTGGACCGACCAGACCGCCCGGCCCCAGGTCGAGGTGGCGCTCAAGCATCCGATCGCGCTGCTGGCCAACGCGCTCGGCCCGCCCCCCGCCGACGTCGTCGAGCTGGCCCACGAGCACGGCGTGAAGGTGGCCGGCCTCGCCTCCAACGCCCGGCACGCCCGCAAGCAGGTCGAGGTCGGCGTCGACATCATCGTCGCGCAGGGCACCGAGGCGGGCGGGCACACCGGCGACGTCTCCACCATGGTCCTCATCCCCGAGGTGGTGGACGCGGTCGGCGCCGACACCATCGTCCTGGCGGCGGGCGGCATCGGCCGCGGCCGGCAGATGGCCGCGGGCCTCGCCCTCGGCGCCGAGGGCGTGTGGACCGGCTCGATCTGGCTCACCGTCGAGGAGGCCGACACCCCCGAGCGGGCCCTGCCGAAGCTCATCAACGCGACCTCCCGGGACACCGTCCGGTCGCGCGCCTGGACCGGCAAGCCCGCCCGCTTCCTCAAGACCGCCTGGACCGAGGCGTGGGAGGGCGAGAAGTCCCCGGGCTACCTGCCGATGCCCATGCAGTTCATGCTGGTCTCCGACGCGCTGCCGCGCATCGCCAGGTCCGGCGACGGGGAGCTGGTCACCTTCCCGGTCGGCCAGATCGTCGGGTCGATGAACCAGGTCAAGCCCGCCGGCCAGGTCGTCTACGACCTGATCGAGGAGTACGTCGAGGCGATCGAACGCCTCAACACCATCACCGAATCGGACTGAGCCGTCCTGTCGCGGGCCCCGGCCGATCCCCTCGGCCGGGGCCCTCGCACGTCACCCCTCACACAGTGCCGGATGGCGCGGTCCCGGGCCGTCGGCGCAGTCGTCGGGCGTGAACCGGCCGCCCTCGTCCCCGCTGGGACGCCAGGTCTGCTGGACGCGGCCGTCGTCGTCGTAGCCGGTCACCGCGACCACCGCGTCGTCGTCGGTCGACGACGCGTCCTCGGACAGCGGCCCCGGCCCGTCCACGGGGTCCGAACCCGAGGCGTACTGGGCGAGGAAGAACCCCCGCTGCACCGCCGCGTCGGCGCTCCGGCGCTTGTTCCAGGTCACCTTGACCCGCTTGATCTGGGGCTTCACCCGTCCCATGGTGACGAAGTGCATCCCGAACGGGCTGGTGGTGGCCGCATCGGCCGCCTCGGCGAGGTGGACGATCGCGTCGACCCGCAGCGCCGTGTTGAACGACCACAGGCCGCCCTTCCCGGTCGTGGACGGCCACTGGTGGACGTTCGGCTCCTCCACGTTCTGGCCCCCGGCGACGGCGGAGCACAGCACGAACCCGCGCTCGCTTCCCACCGCGGCGACGTACCCGCGCTTGAGCCGCACCCGGGCGAGCAGCCGGACGTCGTCCGGCTCCCCGAGGCCGGACCGGGCCCCTTCCGTCCGGTCCTCGGGCGTTTCCTCGCGCAGGCAGGCCGCCGCGACCTCCCGTTCCTCGGCCGAACCCTGCTGCACGCGGGTGGCCGCCGGCGGTGCCTCCGCCGGACGCGTCTGGACCGCCACCGTCGGCACCGCGATCGCCGCCACCACTCCCGCCGCCCCGGCCGCCATCTGCGCCCGGCGCCGCCGCGCCACCCGCCGCAGCACCCGTTCGGCCAGGTCGTCCGTGGGCTGGGCGCGATCCGCGATCCGTTCGAGGGCGTCCCTCAATGTCTCGTCGGTCATCTCAGATCTCCGCGCTCTCAAGTCGAAGGGCCAGGTCGGGCACCAGCTCCCTCAGGCGCGCGATCGCCCGGTGCGTCTGGCTGCGGACCGTCCCCACCGAGCAGCCCATGATCGCCGCGACCTCCGCCTCGGGCAGGTCCTCGAAGTACCGCAGCACCAGCACGGCCCGCTTGCGCGGCGGCAGCGCCAGCAGCGCCTGCTCCAGCGCCAGCCGCAGATCGACCGCGTCCGCCGGATCGTCCCCCGCCCGCTCGGGCAGGACGGCCATCGACGCCTCCCGCCTCCGCCGCCGCCACCGGTTGACCTGCTCGTTGTACATGGCCCGGCGCACGTAGGCCTCGGGGTTCCCGTCGATGTGCCGCCACCGCGCGGCGGTCTTCGTCAGCGCCGTCTGCAACAGGTCCTCGGCGGAGTGTTGGTCGCCCGTGAGGACGTACGCCGTCCGCATGAGCCCGCGCGACCGCGCCGCGACGAACCTCGTGAAGCTCTCGCGGGAATCTCGGTTCACGGAGCCTCCTCCTGGATGTCATCCCCATAGACACCCGAACGCGGCGCATCTATGCCGTCCCTCCAAATGTTCCTGACCGTCTGCACTAGCCCCGGATGACTAGTACCTCCCGCCCGACACAACTTCGTTTCGCCAGTACAACCCGTCCCTTAGCGCCACCGTTAGTGCCACCGTGCTGCCAAGAAATGGCGGTAACCATCACTGCCTGACCCCAACGGGTCGTTCAAGGATCGTTCGACGCAAAAGGACAATGCGTGTTCGAAGGACTCCATAACGTGATCGTGTGATCAGTGCCTAACACCAAGCGCGTGCTGCCCGCAGACACCTGGAACCACCTGGAGACCCTCATGCAGACGGAGAAGCGCGAGTATTTCAGCGACTGGGCCCGCGCCAACGTGGCCCAGGGCGAGGTCAAGGGGCAGGTCGATGCGCTCCTGAGTGTTCTGTCGGCGCGCGGGCTGGAGGTGCCCGACGATGTTCGGAAGGAGATCGTCGGCTGTGACGACGTGGATCGTCTCGGTGCCTGGATCCGGATGGCGGTGACGGTGGACTCCGCTCGCGAGCTGCTGAAGCACTCCGGATAGTGCGTGGTGACGTCCCCGGTCGGCTGGTGCCGGCCGGGGACGTCGGCGTTCACGGGGTGTGCGCGCCGTCGGGCGGGACGGCCCGTTCCTCGCCGGTTGAGTCGCCGGGGCGGCGGATTGAGTCACTGGTCCTAACATCCCGAAAAGATCGGAGGGGTGGTGGTGGGTGCTGGTACTGTCCGGCTTCCGATCAAGATCATTGCGAGCGGGATAGGGCTAGCGATTGAAGATGAGCAAGAAGCTGACGACGGTCGCGGGATCCACGGTGCTGGTAGGCGCTCTCGCTGCCACGGTCGTGGTGATGGCCACCGACCCCGGTGAGAAGAAGTCGGCGGGAACGGTCGGGTCGGCGGCGGCCACCGCGTGGCCGCTCGTCCAGGGCAGCACCTACCAGGGGCTCAGCTCCCTCAGCTCGATCGCCGCGGCGCCGGACGGCACCGTGTGGGCGGGCGGCAGCCAGACCACCTCGCACAAGACGCTGCTCAAGAAGCTGAGCGGCGGCAAGTGGAGCGACGTGGCGCTGCCGGCGAGCCTCGGCTACGCCAACGTGAACTCGCTCTCCGCCCCCGCGGCGAACAACCTGTGGTGGGCCGGCCAGCTGAACGTGTCCGGGGACAGGCAGCCGCTGGGGCACTGGAACGGCTCGAAGTGGGGGAAGTACACGGTCCCGCTGAGCTTCTTCCCCGACAGCATGGTGGCGGCGGACGCGAAGACGGCGTTCACCGCGGGCTTCAGCCCGGTGGGCAAGCGCTGGAACGGGACCTCCTGGTCCGACACCAACATCGGGATCAACACCAGGGTGTTCGACGCGTCGTCGGCGACCAACGTGTGGGCGGCGGGCTTCTCCGCGGACGAGGCCCAGCCCGCGGTGGCGCGCTGGAACGGGAAGGCGTGGACCCGGGTGCCGTTCCCCAAGATCGACGGCATCGTCCGGGGTGAGATCGCGCCCGCCTTCAGCGACCTGAAGGTCATCTCCGCGAACGACGTGTGGGCCGTCGGCTCGGTCCGGGTGAAGAACACTGCCGGCAAGCAGGTCAGCCGGTCGCTGTTCGCGCACTGGAACGGCACCAAGTGGACCCACACCGTCGGCGCGGACGGCACGTACCTGATGCAGGTCGAGTCGGATGGGGCGGGCGGCATCTGGGTCCAGTCGGACTCCGCGACCATGAAGCACCGCACCGCGGCCGGCGTGTGGTCGACCGAGACCCTGGCCGCTCCGGCGGGGAAGCGCGCTCGCGCGACCGGGATGGTCCTCCAGCCGGGGACCAAGACCATCTGGGTCGCCGGGACGACCGAGAACGCGGACCGGACCTTCGACATGGCGATCTGGCGCAGCAACAGCTGAGCCGATGGCACCGCGAAGCGCCCGGCCGGGTCCGCCCGGCCGGGCGTTCCGGGTGCTGGCGCCCTCCCCATCAAGATCTTTTACGAGTGGATGAGGCAGCGAGTGAAGACGAGCAAGAAGCTGGCCGTGGCGGGTTCGGCGGTGCTGGCCGGCGGCCTCGCGGTGACCGGCGCACTGGTGGTCACCGATCCGGGTGAGAGTAAGACCGCGGCCTCGGTCGGGGCGTCGGCGGCGACCGTGTGGCCGCTCGTCCAGAGCGGCGCCTACAGCGGCACCAGCCAGCTCAACGGGATCGTCGCCGCGCCGGACGGCAGCGTGTGGGCGGGCGGCAGCCTGGTCACCCAGCGCAAGTCGCTGCTCAAGAAGCTGAGCGGCGGCAAGTGGAGCGACGTCGCGCTGCCGGCGAGCCTGGGCGCTTACGACATGGGCACGCTCGGCGCCTCGTCGGCGAGCGACGTGTGGGCTCTGGGGCGTCCGACGGTCTCGGGCGCGCCCGCGCTGCTGCACTGGAACGGCACGAAGTGGGCGAAGTCCGCGCTCCCGGCGTCGTTCACCCCGGACCAGTTCGCGGTGGTGAACGCCAAGAACGCCTGGATGACCGGCTACGGCCCGGTCGGCAAGCGGTGGAACGGCACCGCGTGGAGTGACAGCACCATCGGGATCAACCCGGTGAAGATCGACGCGCTGTCGGCGTCGAACGCGTGGGCGGCGGGCTTCGTCCGCGAGGAGGCCCAGCCGGCGGTGGCGCGCTGGAACGGGACGGCGTGGTCGCGGGTGCCATTCCCGAAGATCGGCGGCATCGACCAGTCCCAGCGGTCGCCGGCCTTCAACGACGTCGAGGTCGTCGCCGCGAACGACGTCTGGGCGGTCGGCGCGGTCCCGGTGAAGGACGCCGCGGGCAAGACCGCGATGCGTTCGCTGTTCGCGCACTGGAACGGTGCCGCGTGGTCGCACACCCTCGGCGCGCCGGGCACGGGCTTCGCCCAGGTCGAGTCGGACGGCGCCGGTGGTATCTGGATCCTGGACGACACCAAGACCCTGAGGCACCGCACCGCGGCCGGCGCCTGGACCGCCGAGACCCTCGCCGCCCCGGCGGGCCGGACCGCCCTGGTGTACGGGATGGCCCGTCAGGCGGGCACCAAGACCATCTGGGTCGCGGGCAACACCATCGACGCGAAGGGGATGGCCGCCACGGCGATCTGGCGCAGCAACAGCTGAGTTCGCGGCACCCTGAACGCCCGGCCGGGTCGTCCCGGCCGGGCGTTCCGGCGTTTCACCGGCGGACGCGCAGCCAGAGGTTGGTCGCGGTCGGGGCCTCGGTCAGGCTGAGGCGTTCGAGCCTGACGTCGGTGCCGCCCGGGTGGTCGAACAGTCGGACGCCGTCGCCGAGCATGACCGGGGCGATCAGCACGAGGATCTCGTCGAGTTCGCCCGCCTCCAGGCACTGCCGGGCGACGTCGGCGCCGAGGACGTTGACGTACTTGTCGCCGGCCGCGGCCTTGGCGGCGGCGACGGCGCCGCCGAGGTCGCCGACGAAGGTGACGTCCGGGACGGCCGTGTCCGGGATGTGGTGGGTGAGGACGATCTGCGGTCCGGTCCATCGGCCGCCGAACGCCCCCTCCCGTTCGGGGTCGCCCTTGTTCGGGTCGTCGCCGCGGAAGGTGCGGTTGCCGACCAGGAGCGCGCCGATCCGGTCGACGAGGCCCTCCGCCTCCGGGTTCGGGCCGAGGTGTTCGGTGAGCCAGGACATGTCGCCGTCCGGGCCCGCGATGAAGCCGTCCAGCGACATGGTGGCCGAGTAGAGCATCGTGGCCATGGTTTCGCCTCCCTGGGAGATCGTCTCCTGATGAGACGGCGGGCCGGGCCAGAACTCATCGGTGGAGCGGCGGCGGCCGGGTCAGTCCAGGCGGCGGATCTTGAGGGTGTTGTCGGTGCGGGTGGTCGGGTTGCCATCGGGGTCGTTCTGGATCCGCTCGTGCTCATCGCGGACGAGCACCTCCCACGCCCCGGCCGGGAGGTCCAGTGATGCGAAGACCTCGTCGGGGGTGGGGAAGTGAATGTCGTGGTCGTGGTCGTGGTCCCACGCGGGCCATCCGGCGTGCCCGACGATCAGGAGCACGCCGCCCGGGGCGACGGCCGCCGCGGCGGACCGCAGGATCGCCTCCCGCGGCATCAGCCCCCCGGGCGAGTGCAGGAAGTGGGCGGAGACGAGGTCGAACGTCCCGCCGGGGAAGGACGCGCCGAGGTCGTGCCGCCGCCAGTCGACGGCGACGCCCGCCGAGGCCGCGTGCCCGGCGGCGCGTTCGAGGGCGACGCCGGAGATGTCGGTCGCGGTGACGCGCCATCCCCGCCGGGCCAGCCAGATCGCGTCGGCCCCCTCACCGCACCCGAGGTCCAGGGCGGTGCCGGGCTTCAGGTCGGAGACCTCGCGGATGAGGGCGGCGTTGGGCTTCCCGCTCCACAGATGGTGGCTCTCGCTGTAGCGGCCGTCCCAGTACTCCTGGCCGGACGCATTGCTCTCGGTCATCGGGTCCTCCTCGTGTCGACGGCGCTCCCTCTCCTGGAGATGGTCGACTCATACCCGGCCCGATGACAAACGTTGTTGCCGGTCCGGCAATAAATCCCTAGGCGCCCTTGAAGACGGCGGGGCGCTTCTCCTTGAATGCCCGGGAGCCCTCCTTGGCGTCCTCGGAGCCGATGATCGGCCAGCCGATCTCGTCGGAGATCTTGAGGGCCTCCGCCTCGGGCAGGTGCTGGGTCTCGCGGTAGGTGCGCAGGATGCCCTGGACGGCGAGCGGGCCGCAGGCGGCGATCTGGTCGGCCAGCTCGCGGGCCGCGGCGAGGGCCTGTCCGGACGGGACGATCTTGTTGATCAGGCCCATCGCCAGGGCCTCCTCGGGCGAGACCGAGCGGGCGGTGAGCAGGATGTCCATCGCGGCGGCGTAGCCGATCTGGCGGGGCAGCCGGATCGCGCAGCCGCCCATCGGGAACAGGCCGCGCTTGGCCTCGTAGAGCCCGAGGGTGGCGTCCTCGGCGACCACCCGCAGGTCGGTGCCGGCCAGCAGCTCGGTGCCGCCGGCGACGGCGAAGCCCTCGATGGCGCAGATGAGCGGCTTGGTGGGCTGCCCCTCGCGGAGCAGGCCCTTCCAGTGGAAGTCGGGGATCTGCGCCATCCGCTCCTGGACGGCGGGGTCGGACGGGGGAGTGCCCATCGCCTTCAGGTCGGCGCCCGCGCAGAACTGGCCGTCCGCGCCGGTCAGGATCCCGACCCGCACCTCGGGGGTCTCCGACATGTAGGCCCAGGCGCTCGCGAGGCCGACGAGCATGGCCGAGCTGAGCGCGTTGCGCGCTTCGGGGCGGTTCATCGTGACGGTGACGACGTGCCCGTCCCGCTCGACGGTGCAGTGCTCGGTGCTGATCGGCAGGCGTTCCGGCACGGTTCCTCCAGCTCAGTCGGTCGATGCAAAACAAGAACAGATTCTAGTGAAGCGGCTGCGCCTCTAACAGGTCTTGCCCTCTAAAACGAGAACGTGATCTACTTTGGTCGCCGGGCGCCGCCGTGTGACGGTGCTCACCGTGATCACCAAGGGAGATCCGATGGGGTCGTTGGGTTTTTGGCGGCTGGCGCAGGCCGATCCGGACTGGATCGCCGCCGTCGACCCGGACGGGACCGAGTACGCGGCGGGTGACCTGCTGGGCCGCGCGAACCGGCTCGTCCACGGGCTGCGCGAGCTGGGACTCGAGAAGGGCGACGGGATCTGCGGGCTCGTCCCGAACGGGGTCGAGGGCCTGGTCCTGTACCTGGCCGCGCTCCAGGCCGGCTGGTACTACACGCCCCTGAACTGGCACCTGACCGGACCGGAGCTCGGCTACATCCTGGCCGACAGCGAGGCCAAGGCGCTCTTCGTCCACGAGCGGTACGCGACCGAGGGTGTGCGCGCGGCCGAGGAGGCCGGGCTCGACCCGCGCCGCCGCTTCGCGTTCGGCGACGTCGAGGGCTTTCGCCCCTTCGCCGAGCTGGTCGGCGCGCAGCCGGACACGCTGCCGGACGACCGCAGCGCCGGCGCCACCATGCACTACACCTCTGGGACGACCGGGCGGCCGAAGGGCGTCAGGCGGCGGCTCGCGGGCATCGACCCCGACGACGCCGCCGAGCTGATGACCTTCCTGCTGTCGATGTTCGGGATGCAGCCGGGACGGCCCGCCGGGCGCGAGCCGCAGGCGCACCTGATCACCTCGCCGAACTACCACACCGCCGTCACCCAGTTCGGCGGCAGCGCCCTCCAGATGGGCCACACGCTCGTCTACGTGGACCGCTGGGACGCGCAGGACACGCTGCGGCTGATCCAGGACCACAGGATCACCAACACGCACATGGTGCCGACGCACTTCAAGCGGCTGCTCAATCTGCCGGACGAGGTCAAGGCGCGCTACGACGTGTCGTCGATGCAGTGGGCGATCCACGCGGCGGCCCCGTGCCCGGTGCCGATCAAGCAGCGGATGCTCGACTGGTGGGGCGACTGCATCTGGGAGTACTACGCGGCCACCGAGGGCGGCGGGACGATCGCCAGCCCGCAGGACTGGCGGGCGCACCCCGGGACGGTCGGCAACGCGTGGCCGATCAGCGAGCTGCTGATCGTCGACGACGCCGGCGAGCCGGTCCCGGCCGGGACGCACGGCACCATCTACATGAAGATGGCCGGCACCGAGTTCGAGTACAAGGGCGACCGGGAGAAGACGGAGGAGAACCGGCTCAAGGAGTTCTTCACCGTCGGCGACATCGGCCACCTGACCGAGGACGGCTTCCTGTTCCTGTCCGACCGCAAGTCGGATCTGATCATCTCGGGCGGCGCGAACATCTACCCGGCCGAGATCGAGAACGAGATCACCCTGCACCCCAAGGTCGCCGACGTGGCGGTCTTCGGCATCCCCGACGAGGAGTGGGGCGAGCAGATCAAGGCGGTCGTGGAGCCCGCCGAGGGCAGCGCGCCCGGCCCCGAGCTGGCCGCCGAGATCCTCGCGGCGCTGGAGGGCCGGCTGGGCCGGATGAAGTGGCCCAAGACCATCGACTTCATCGAGACGATGCCGCGCGAGCCCAACGGCAAGCTCCTCAAGCGCAAGCTCCGCGACCCTTACTGGAAGGACCGCGAGAGTGCCATCTGAGGTGACGGAAGCAGCGGTGCCCGCCGCGCCCAACCACGTCCTGGAGTTCCCCGGCGGGTACACCCGGTCGGTCGGGCCGGTCATCGGGCGGTTCCTGAGCGAGCTGCGCGACGGGCGGCTGGTCGGCGTGCGGACCCGCGAGGGGCGGGTGCTCGTCCCGCCCACCGAGTACGACCCCGACACCGGCGAGGACGTCACCGCGGAGTTCGTCGAGGTCGGCCCGGCGGGGACGGTCACGACCTGGTCGTGGGTGGCGCGGCCGGGCCGGACCCACCCGCTGGACCGCCCGTTCGCGTGGGCGCTGATCCGGCCGGACGGCGCCGACACCGCGCTGCTGCACGCGCTCGACCTCGGCGTCTTCGAGGTGGGCGCCGAGGCGCCGCGGTTCCTCAAGACCGGGATGCGGGTGCGGCCCAAGTGGCGGGCCGAGCGCACCGGGGCGATCGGCGACATCGAGTGCTTCCGGCCCGAGGTGACCATGATCGGGGCGCCGTCCCGGCTGGAGTACCGCCTCAAGGGCGGGCGGGCCATGGACCGGTTCCTGGAGGGCGTGTCCGAGGGCCGCCTCATCGGGCACCGCTGCGACGTGTGCGGCCAGGTCATCGTGCCGATGAAGGGGCTGTGCCCGCGCGACGGGGTGCCGACGACCGAGGAGGTCGAGCTGCCGGACACCGGCACCGTGACCACCTACGCGGTCAACAACCTGCCCGATCCGCGCGCCCCCGAGGTGCCGTTCGTGTCGGCCTACATCCTGCTGGACGGCGCCGGGCTGACCATGCTCGCGCTGGTCGCGGGCCTCCCGGCGGACCAGGTCCGGATGGGCATGCGGGTGCGCGCCGCGTGGCGTCCCCGCGAGGAGTGGGGCCGGACGATGGCCAACATCAAGTGGTTCGAGCCCCTCGACGAGCCCGACGTCCCGTTCGACGCGATCAAGGACTACCTCTGATGCGCAGCGCGCCCAACACCGACATCGCCGTGGTCGCCTTCGTGCAGAGCGAGCACACCGCCGAGGACACCGGGCTCTCGGAGACCGAGCTGCTCGCCCCGGTGATCACCGAGATCAAGGCGCGGACCGGGCTGACCAGGTTCGGCTTCACCTGCTCGGGGTCCAACGACTACCTGGCCGGCGCGCCGTTCTCGTTCGTCTCGGCGCTGGACGCGGTCGGCGCCTGGCCGCCGATCTCCGAGAGCCACGTCGAGATGGACGCGGCCTGGGCGCTGTACGAGGCGTGGGTCAAGCTCCGGCACGGCGAGATCGACACGGCGCTGGTGTACGGGTTCGGCAAGGCGTCCCAGGGCGTGCCGCGCGAGATCGCGACCCAGCAGCTCGACCCGTACTACCTGGCGCCGCTCGGCGTCGACCAGGTGTCGCTGGCGGCGTTGCAGGCCCGCGCCTACCTGGAGCGGTCGGGCGCCAAGGAGGACGACCTGCGCGCGGTGGCGGACCGCTCGCGCCGCGCCGGCCGCGACAACCCGTTCGCCCTGCACCTGCCCGATCCGGCGGCGGGCGACGGGTACGACGTGGCGCCGCTGCGTCCGCACGACGTCGCGCCGGGCGCCGACGGCGCCGCCGCGATCGTGCTGGCGGCGGGCGACAAGGCGCGCGAGCTGTGCGAGCGGCCCGCGTGGATCACCGGGATTGACCACCGGGCCGAGCCGCACTCGCCGGGCGTCCGCGACCTGACCCGGTCGGAGTCCACCCGGCTCGCCGCCGAGAAGGCCGGGGCGGCGGGCGTCGAGGTCGCCGAGCTGCACGTCCAGTTCAGCCACGAGGAGCTCATCCTGCGGGAGGCGCTCGGGCTCGGCGACGCGGTGAGGGTCAACCCGTCCGGCGGCCCCCTGTCGGGGAACCCGCTGATGGCCGCGGGCCTGATCCGGATCGGCGAGGCCGCGGCCCGGGTGCAGGGCGGCACGGCCGTCCGGGCGCTCGGCCACGCCTCGTCCGGCCCCTGCCTCCAGCAGAACCTCGTCTGCGTCCTGTCGGGAGAGAAGTGATGGGTAATCCCTGCGCGATCATCGGCGTGGGTCAGACGGCCTACAAGACCAAGCGGCTGGACGTCTCGATGGCGGGCCTGCTCCGCGAGGCGGCCCGGCGGGCGCTGGACGACGCTGGGCTGGCCTGGAAGGACATCGACGCCGTCGTGATCGGGAAGGCGCCCGACCTGTTCGAGGGCGTGATGATGCCCGAGGCGTACCTGGCCGACGCGCTCGGCGCCGCCGGCAAGCCGATCATGCGGGTGCACACCGCCGGGTCGGTCGGCGGGTCCACCGCGATCGTGGCGGCCGGGCTGGTGCAGAGCGGCGTGCACGACCGGGTGCTCACCATCGCGTGGGAGAAGCAGTCGGAGTCCAACGCGACCTGGGGCCTGACCGTCAGCGGCCCGTTCACCACGTCCCTGGTGGTGGGGGCGGGCGGCTACTTCGCCCCGCACATCCGCGCGTACATGCGGCGGTCCGGGGCGCCCGACCACATCGGCCAGCTCGTCGCGGTCAAGGACCGGCAGAACGCGCTGAAGAACCCGTACGCGCACCTGCGGATCCCCGGGATCTCGCGCGAGATGGTCGAGGCGACGCCGATGCTGTGGGAGCCGATCCGGTACCTGGAGACCTGCCCGTCCTCGGACGGCGCGTGCGCGATGGTGCTGGCCTCGGAGGACGCCGCCAAGAGCACGCCGAACAAGCCCGCGTGGGTGCACGGCACCTCGATGCGGTCCGAGCCGATCTTCTTCGCCGGGCGCGACACGGTGAACCCGCAGGGCGGCAAGGACGCGGCGGCCGACGTGTACCGGCAGGCCGGCATCACCGACCCGCGCACCGAGCTGGACTGCGCCGAGGTGTACGTCCCGTTCTCCTGGTACGAGCCGATGTGGCTGGAGAACCTCGGGTTCTGCGGCGAGGGCGAGGGCTGGAAGCTCACCGAGGAGGGCGCGACCGCGCTGGACGGCGACATCCCCTGGAACCCTTCCGGCGGCGTGCTGTCGTCCAACCCGATCGGCGCCTCGGGGATGATCCGGTTCGCCGAGGCGGCCCTCCAGGTGCGCGGCCTCGCGGGCGAGCACCAGGTGGACGGCGCGCGCCGGGCCCTCGGCCAGGCCTACGGCGGCGGCGCCCAGTTCTTCGCGATGTGGATCGTCGGCGACGACAAGCCCTGACCCCCGCCCGCCCGGACCCGGCACGATCCCCAACCCCCCTCCGGAGGACGTCCGATGGAGTTCAACCACGCTGACCTGTTCGAGGGAGTCGCGGACGCGATCGGGGACCGCACCGCCCTGGTCTGCGGCGCCGAGCGGCTCACCTACGCCGAGCTGGACGCGCACGCCAACCGGCTGGCCCACCATCTGGAGTCGGTGGGGGTCGGCCCCGGGCAGCACGTCGCGGTGCAGCTCTACAACGGCGTCGAGTACGCGGCGGCGATGCTCGCCGCCCTCAAGATCCGCGCCGTGCCGATCAACGTGAACTACCGGTACGTGGAGAGCGAGCTGCTCTACCTCTACCGGGACTCCGACAGCGTGGCGCTGCTGTACGACGTGGAGTTCGAGGACCGGGTGCGGGCCACCGCCCCGCAGGTCCCGGAGCTGCGGCACCTGATCGCGGTGGGCGGCGAGCCCGGCATCCCGGGCGCGGTCTCCTACTCCGACGCCGTCCGCGACAGCCCGGCGACGCGGGGCTTCGCGGCCCGGTCGGCGGACGACCTCTACGTGATCTACACGGGCGGGACGACCGGGATGCCGAAGGGCGTCATGTGGTCGACCGAGCAGCTCCTGTTCGCGTTCTGGAACCCGACCTTCCCCCGGCCGGACAAGCCCGCCGACGTCGTCGGGCTGGCCCGCGACTCCGGCCCGATGACCATGATGCCGGTGGCGCCGCTGATGCACGGCGCCGCGCAGATGGCCACGTTCATCGCCTGGTGGATGGGCGCCACCGTCGTCTACACGCGCAAGTTCGAGGCGGCCGGGGTGTGGCGGGCGATCGAGCGGGAGAAGGTCAACTCGCTCACCGTCACCGGCGACGCGATGGCGATCCCGATGGCCGAGGAGCTGGCCCGCGCCTCCTACGACACGTCCTCGCTGCTCGCGTACGTGTCGACCGGCGCGATCCTGACCGGCACCGTCCGGGACCGGATCCAGGCGCTGCTGCCCAACACGATCATCATGGACCGGTTCGGGTCCACCGAGTCCGGTTCCACCGCCGAGGCCGTCGCCGGCTCCGCGCCCGAGAAGGGCCTGCGCTTCGCGCCGGACGTGGCCGACGTGACGGTGCTGGACGACGCGCTGCGGCCCGTCCGGCCGGGGTCGGGGGTGCTCGGCCAGGTCGCGCGCAGCGGGCACATCGCGCGCGGCTACTACAACGACCCGGACAAGACCGCGCGGACGTTCCCCGTGGTGGACGGGCGCCGCTGGCTGCTGACCGGCGACATCGCCACGGTCGAGGCGGACGGGTCGATCGCGGTGTTCGGGCGCGGCTCGCAGACCATCAACACCGGCGGCGAGAAGGTCTACCCGGAGGAGGTCGAGGCCGTCCTCAAGGGGCATCCGGGCGTGTACGACGCGGTCGTCACCGGCGTCCCGGACGAGCGCTGGGGCAGCCGGGTCGCGGCCGTCGTCCAGCCCGCGGGCGGCCGGCCGCCGCTCGAGGCCGATCTTGACGCGCACTGCCGCAAGGCCCTGTCGGGCTACAAGGTCCCGCGCGTGTACGCGTTCGTGCCCGAGATGAAGCGGTCACCCGCCGGGAAGGCCGACTACCGCTGGGCCCGGGAGATCGCCGAGGGGGTCGCCGGGGCCTGACCCGGGGGCTGGCTCCGGCCGGGCCTCGAGCACGAGACCGAGGTCGGCGCCCCGGTCGTCCAGGCCGGTGGCGTCGGCGGGCGCCCGCCAGGTGATCTCGTAGGTGACCTCGTGGTCGGCGCCGTCGCCCCGGCCCGTCCAGCGGCCGACGCCCCGCTCGAAGCGGTCGCGCTCGGCGAGATCGGCCAGCGTGCCGGTGAAGACGGGGAAGGGGAGCAGGTCCCGGGAGCGTTCGAAGACGCCGATCCGTACCCGCTGGGCGAAGTCCCCGCCGTCGGCGGCGTGCGCGGCGCACACGTAGAGCGCGACGGTGGCGTCGGCGTCGCCCCGGTAGTGGGCGGTGACCGATTCGGTGCCGCGCTCGCCGGAGGTGAGGCCGTCCAGGTGAAGCCGGGTGGTGCCGGCCGCCGCGCCGTCCAGATCGATCGTCGTGGCGGAGAGGGAGTGGGTGCTCAATTGCCGCCCTCCGAGTTTGCGATACTCGGCCGCGGTGCCCGGGGAAGGTGGGCCCGGGGGCCTCGCGGGACCCGGGCCACGCCAGGGCGACTGTCAGCGGCCCTAACCGAAATCCATGATACGTCTTGACTGATATCCGTCATCGGGTGCCGGCCTGTCTCGTCCGCCACAGGTCCGGCGGCCGTGGCGGTCCGTCCGCGGGGAGACTAGAGTCTCCCGTAGAGAGTTGCTCGATATGAGAGTTTCTCTACAAAGGAATCGAGGTTCCGCGTGCCGACCCCAGAACGCGAGCGGATGGTGCGCGACCTGACCGCGGCGGTCCGGCGCAGCACCATGTACACGGTGCTGCTCCATCACACCACCGCGGGCAAGGCCGGCATGAACGTGACCGACGCCCAGTGCATCAACGCGCTCTACCTGGACGGCCCGCAGACCCCGGGCCAGCTCGCGCACCTCATGGGCATCACCACCGGCGGTGCGATCACCGCGGTGATCGACCGGCTGGAGAAGGCCGGTTACGTCCGCCGCAGCCGCGACTCCGACGACCGCCGCCGCGTGATCGTCGAGCTGGTGGAGGAGAACGTGCAGCGCTTCGGGCAGTACTTCGCCCCCATCGGCCGGGCGTTCGGCGATCGGATCGACTCCTACAGCGACGAGCAGGTGGGCTTCCTGCTCGACTACCTCCGCCACAACAACGACGCCATGCCGGAGATCATCGAGGAGATCCGCAGGCTCCCCTGACCGGTCCCCCGTCCGGCGGCGCGTCGCGGCCGGGCCCGACGACCCGACGGACGCGGCCCGCCCGCCGTCACTCGGCGAGGCCGTGGCGGAACGCGAAGACGACGGCCGCCGCCCGGTCGCGCAGGTCCAGCTTGGCGAAGATGTTGCCGATGTGCGCTTTGACGGTGCCCTCGGCGATGTGCAGGCGGGCGGCGATCTCCTGGTTGGTGGCGCCGCCGCCCATCAGGGCCAGCACCTCGCGTTCGCGTGCCGACAGCTCGGCGGCCGCCGCGGATCCGCCGGCCCGGGGGCGCAGGGACCGGTAGACGGCGAGGACCGCAGGAGCGATGGAGGGGTCCAGCCAGCCCCGGCCCGCGGCCACGGCCCGTACCGCCTGGATGATCTCCTCGCCGGGCGCGTCCTTGAGCACGAAGCCCGCCGCGCCCGCGGTGAGGGCGGCCGAGACGACCTCCGGATCGTCGAACAGGGTGAGGACGAGCACCGGGGGCGCGTCCGGCAGGCGGGTCAGCAGGCGGGTGGCCTCGGCCCCGTCCAGGCGTCTCATCCGCACGTCCATGAGCACTAGGTCGGGCCGGTGCCGGACGACC
Source organism: Actinomadura xylanilytica (assembly GCF_030283145.1). Lineage (GTDB taxonomy): Bacteria > Actinomycetota > Actinomycetes > Streptosporangiales > Streptosporangiaceae > Spirillospora > Spirillospora xylanilytica. The sequence continues at coordinate 804,322 of NZ_JASNWE010000004.1, read as the reverse complement.
GCGTCCACCACCTCGTCACCGTCGGAGCACTCCCCGACGATCCGCAGGTCGGGCCGGCCTTCGAAGATCCGGGCCAGCCCGGCACGGACGAGCTGCTGGTCGTCGACGAGCAGGAGCCGGATCGGGCTCATCCGGACGTCCCCGGCGTGGGGATGGTCGCCCGTACCCGCCACCCGGCCGGGGTCGGCCCGGTGCGGAGGGTGCCGCCGAGCGCGGCCACCCGCTCGCGCATGCCGACCAGGCCGAAGCCGCCCCGCGGGGTGCGCCCGCCGCCCGTCCCGGCGCCGGCGTCGTCCACCGTCACCTCGGCGTGCCGGCCGCCCAGGTCGATGGTGACGCCGGCGGTCGCGCCGGGGGCGTGGCGGGCGGTGTTGGACAGCGCCTCCTGGACGATCCGGAAGACGGTCAGGCCGACCGCGGGGTCGAGCGCCGACAGGTCCCCCCGGGTGGTGAGGTCCACGGCGAGCCCGCCCGCCCGGAACCGGGCGACCAGAGCGCGGACGTCCTCGGCGGTCGGAGGCGCCGGGGCAACGGACGCCCGGTGGTCCGGCGGTGACGGATCACGGAGCAGGACGAGGCCGCGGTGCACGTCGCGGACGCTCTGCCGGCCCACCCGTTCGGCCTCCTCCAGGGCGGTGACCGCGGCCGTGGCGTCGCCGCGCAGGACGGCCAGCCGGGCCGCGGTGAGGTTCAGCAGGGTCACGCCGAGCCCGTGGCCGACCAGGTCGTGGACCTCGCGGGCGATCTTCCGGCGTTCCTCGGCGACGGCCTCGCGGTCCAGCCGCAGGCGCGCCTCGTACAGCATGCCGTGGATCCGGAAGGCCGCGCCGAGCAGCATGAACCCGACCCCCCACATCAGCCAGGCCGGCCAGAGCGGGAAGTCTCCGGCGAGCAGGTGCCGGGCCGGGGCGAGGGCGAGTGCCAGCGGCACGGACCAGACCAGGTCGCGGCCCCGGGAGAGGACGACCAGGTGGGTCCACGCGGGGGCGGTGGCCACCGCCAGCGCCCCGTCGGCGAAGCTGCCCTCGGCGGACGGGAACGGACGGAAGCCCGCAAGGTCGGCGTCCGTGGTCGGTGCCGCGGCCAGCAGCGCCAGGGCCGCGAGCGCCAGCAGCGGGACGGCCTGACGAGGCGGTCGCCATGGCCCGGCCAGCTGCCAGGTCCACAGCACCGCGACGGCGGAGACGAGCACGGTCCGTGCCGGCGGGGCCGGCGACAGCGCGACGGCCAGGACCGTCCAGGCGACCCCTGTCGCGGCGGACAGGCGGAGCAGCGGCCACGGCGGATCGCCGCCGCGCAGGGCTGCCTGGGCGCGTGCCATGGTGCAGATCCTAGATCTCGCCGGCGGCCGGCCACATCCGACCGTGGGCCGGGCCCGCTCCGACCACGGTCGGAGGCGGCGGGCCCACGGTCGGAGCCGGTTCGGGACCGGCGGCCGATGTGGCCGCCGCCGTCCCGCGGCGATGCTGGCCACCATGAAGATGCACACCCTGGGCCGGATGGCCCGGCTGTCGCGGGTCCCGCTGGGCGTCACCCGGCGGCTCGCCACCGCCGGGGGGCTCAAGGCCCTGGGCCGGCTGACCGACGAGTCCGCCCTGGAGCTGCACGAACGCACCGCCGACCAGCTTTTCGAGGTGCTCGGGGGCCTCAAGGGCGGGGTGATGAAGTTCGGTCAGGTGCTGTCGGTGTACGAGACGGTGCTGCCGCCGTCGATCTCCGCGGTCTACCGGGAACGGCTGGCCCGGTTGCAGGAGCAGGCGCGGCCGGAGACCGCCGACGTGGTGTTCCGGGTGCTGGAGGAGGACCTCGGCCCGGACTGGCGCGGCCTGTTCGGCTCCTTCGAACCCGACGCGGCGGCAGCGGCGTCGCTCGGCCAGGTCCACCGGGCCGTCCGGAGCGATGGGCGGCCGGTCGCGGTCAAGGTCCAGTACCCGTACGCACGGGACCACCTGCTCGGTGACCGCGAAGCGGTGATCCTGGCGATGCGCCTGCTCACCAAGGTGGTGGCGCCCGAGCTGGACGGCGGGGCGCTGGCCGCCGAGCTCATGGACCGGCTCGCCGAGGAGCTCGACTACGCGCGCGAGGCCGGGGCGCAGCGGCGGTTCCGGTCCGGGTTCCGCGCGGATCCCGACTTCCGTGTCCCGGACGTCGTCCTGCAACGCGGCCGGGTGCTGATCTCCGAGTGGATCGACGGCACGCCGCTGGCGGAGGTCATCGCCACCGGGAGCCGGGCGGAGCGCGACCGCGCCGGGCTGCTGCTGACCCGGCTGATGTTCGCGGCCGTCCCGCGTTCGGGGCTGCTGCACGGCGACCCGCACCCGGGCAACTTCCGCCTGCTCGCCGGCGGTGGCCTCGGCGTCCTGGACTTCGGCGCGATGTACCGGCACCCGCCCGGCACCGAGAGCCCGCTGGGGAAGTGGATGCGGATCCATCTGGCGCAGGATCCCGACGAGCTCGTCCGGGTGCTGCGCGAGCTGGAGTTCCTACGGCCGGGAGTGCGGGCGGACGGCGGCCGACTGCTGGAGCTGTTCGACCGGTCCGGTGCTCCGGCACGGACGGAGGTGTTCAGGTTCGACGGCACGTACCTGCGCGAGACCCTGGAGCGGATGACGTCGTCGCTGTCGGTGGGGCTCAGCCTCGCCTTCCCACCGGACTTCGTGCACGCTCAGCGCGCGCTCGGCGTCGGCATCGGCGTGCTCTGCCAGCTCGAGGCCGACGTCCCCTTCCAGGCGGAGGCGTTGCGCTGGCTCGGCGAGTGACGGCCGAGCCCTCGGGGGCCGTCCAGACGGCCGCCGGTACTCCGTATCCGGCGCGGCCCGTCCCGTCATTCCTTGCCGGTTCCCCTGCACCTGGTGCACGCCTTCTGCTTGCCGGTCTGGATTATCGTGATCCTTCCGGTTCCGCCGCAGGTTCCGCAGGCGGCCGTGTCCGGAGCCTGCCACTGTTCGGGCAGGTGCACCAGGACCGAATCGGGGACCTCGCCGTAACACCGGTGAAGATAATCTCTCAGCCCCTCACCGGTTTCCCGGTTCCGCACCGAGATGCTGACGTCGAGTTCGGGGGGATCGGCCCGGCGGAACATTTCTTCACAAAAGGTGATGACCTTGTTCTCGTCCAGAAAGCGATCGGCGCCCCGGAGGCCCGTCGACCAGCGCCACCGGGCCTCCCACGGCCCCTCGCCCTCCGTCTCGGCGGGCCCCCACGCGGCTGCGGTCATAGCTCCTCCTCGGCTACCGAAGGGACCATCGTACTAGCCCGGCCATAAAAGGTCCGCCGGTGCTCATCTTTGTGTCATTGCGAAAGGTTGCACCGGCGTTTATGGCGAGCCTTTAAATGCGTGTCCTGATTCCGGGTATTCGGTGCGTCGCCCGGTCCGCCTGACCGCGGGGAGCCCACCGAGCGTGGGGCCGCTTCTGCCCGCCGCCTCCGTCAGCGGACGGCCACGACGGCGGAGCCGTGGCCGAACAGGCCCTGGTTGACCGCGATGCCCGCGCGGGCGCCGTCCACCTGGCGGCCCTCGGCCTGCCCGCGGAGCTGCCAGGTCAGCTCGCAGACCTGCGCGATCGCCTGGGCCGGGATCGCCTCGCCGAACGAGGCCAGCCCGCCGGACGGGTTGACCGGCATCCGGCCGCCCAGCGCGGTCGCGCCCGACCGCAGCAGCTTCTCCGCGCCGCCCGGCGCGCACAGGCCGATGTCCTCGTACCAGTCGAGCTCCAGGGCGGTGGACAGGTCGTAGACCTCGGCCAGGGACAGCTCGTCCGGCCCGATCCCCGCCTCCTCGTACGCGGCGTGCGTCATCGCCGCCCGGAACGGGCGCTCGGGCTCGGGCGCCGTCATCGCCGAGTCGGTGGCGAAGTCGGGCAGGTCCAGCACGGTCTTGGGGAACGTCGGAGTGACGGTGGACAGCGCCGGGATGCGCACCGGGCTCGCGATCCCGTGCCGGCGCGCGTAGTCCATGGACGTCAGCACCAGCGCCGCGCCGCCGTCGCTGGTCGCGCAGATGTCCAGCAGCCGCAGCGGGTCGGCGACCACCGCCGACGCGCGGACGTCCTCCAGCGTCACCTCCTTGCGGTAGCGGGCGTTGGGGTTGGCGAGCCCGTGCCGCGCGTTCTTCACCTTGACGGCGGCGAAGTCGTCCAGCGTCGCGCCGTGCATCGCCATCCGGCGCCGCGCGTACAGCGCGAAGTAGATCGGGTTGGTCGCGCCGAGCAGCCGGAACCGCAGCCAGTCGGGATCGTCGGGACGGTCGCCGCCGACCGGCTTGAAGAACCCCTTCGGCGCGGCGTCGGCGCCCACGACCAGCGCCACGTCGCACAGGCCCGCCAGGATCTGCGCGCGGGCGGAGTTGATCGCCTGCGCGCCGGACGCGCAGGCGGCGTAGCTGCTCGACACCCGGGCGCCCGACCAGCCGAGCGCCTGCGCGAACGTCGCCCCCGCGATGAACCCCGGGTACCCGTTGCGGATGGTGTCGGCGCCCGCGACGTACTGCACGTCCGGCCAGGCCACGCCCGCGTCGGCGAGCGCCGCCCGCGCCGCCGCCAGCCCGTACTCGACGAAGTTGCGCCCCCACTTCCCCCACGGGTGCATCCCGGCGCCCAGCACGGCGATATCTGTGCTCA
>NZ_JASNWE010000004.1:0-799603 GCF_030283145.1 Actinomadura xylanilytica | reverse complement strand
TTTGCTCGCTCCGCTCGCTGCGGGCCGCCGCTTTCGCGCGACGGCTTCCCTCGTCACGTGCTCGCTCCTTCGTCGCTGCGCGCGTTCCTCAGTCCAGCCACCGCGCGGCGGCCCGCTGCTCATTTGCTCGCTCCGCTCGCTGCGGGCCGCCGCTTTCGCGCGACGGCTTCCCTCGTCACGTGCTCGCTCCTTCGTCGCTGCGCGCGTTCCTCAGTCCAGCCACCGCGCGGCGGCCCGCTGCTCATCGGCTCGCTCCGCTCGCTGCGGCTGCCCTCGTGCTCACTTGACCGGCCTCCACATCCACACCGTGTACTCGGCCTCGTCGTCCTCATAGAGGACGCCCTCGGTGAGCTCGACCTCCATGCCGACGGCGAGGTCGTCGACGCCGACGCCGGGGACGACCTGGCCGAGGACGACCATGCGCTCGGCCTCCAGCTCGACGGCGGCGACCGTGTAGGGGCGGAACGGGTCGGGGGACATGTACGGGGGCGGGGGCTTGTAGCGGGAGTCGGTGTAGGACCAGACGCGCCCCCGGCCCGACAGGGCGTGCTCCTCCAGCTCGGAGCCGTCCTTCGGGCCGGTGCAGCCGGGGTTGCGGCACGCCAGCTCGTTGCGCGGGAAGTACGGGGTGCCGCAGGACGCGCAGCGGGTGCCGAGCAGCCGGACGGCCCCGTCGCCGCCGGTGAACCAGCCCTCGATAGCCGGGCGCCGTTCCTTGGTGGTGCTCACGCGGCCCTCCTCAGGTCACTTCCGGCGCACCTTACCAACCAAGCGACCGTTCAAGACAGGGGAGGTTCCGGCCATCCCGGCGGCGGCGACCAGGCCGACCGCGAGCAGGAGCAGGACGTAGAGGCCGGTGCCGGTCCACTGGCCGCGCTCGTACGCGACGCCCCCGGCCGTCCCGCCGATGCTGCTGCCCAGGTAGTAGGCGAACAGGTACAGCGCGGACGCCTGGGCGCGCGCGGACGAGGCGCGCAGGCCCACCCAGCCGCTGGCCACCGCGTGCGTGGCGAAGAACCCGACCGTGAAGACCAGCAGCCCGACGGCCACCAGCGGCAGCGCGTCGGGCAGCGTGAGCGCGAGCCCGGACGCGGCCAGCAGCAGCGCCCCCACCAGGACCCGGCGCCGTCCGGACCGGTCGGCCAGCACGCCGGCGCGGGCGGACGCGGCCGACCCCGCGATGTTCGTCACCGCGATCAGCCCGACCACCGCCTGCGGGAGGTGGAACGGCGCGTCCAGCAGCCGGTAGGTGAGGAAGTTGTAGACGGTCACGAACCCGGCCATCGCCACCAGTGCGATCAGGTAGAGGCGGCGCAGGCCCGGGTCGCGGAGGTGGGCGAGCAGCGTCCGGTACTCGACCCGGCCGGGGCGGAACCGGCGGGACGGCGGGAGCAGCGCCCAGAACAGCACGGTGAACCCCAGCGCGACCACCCCGGTCGCCGCGAGCGCCCAGCGCCAGCCCGCGACGTCGGTCACCAGGCCGGGGACCAGCCGGCCGAGGACGCCGCCGATGCCGGTCCCGGCCACGTACCGTCCCATCGCGCCGCCGAGCGACTCGGGGTGGACCTCCTCGGCGAGGTAGGCCATCGCGACCGCCGGGACGCCCGCCAGCGCCAGCCCCTGCACGGTGCGCGCGGCGGCCAGCAGCGCGAACGTCGTGCACAGCGGGATCAGCAGCCCGACGAGCGCGGACGCCACCGAGGACACCAGCATCACCCGGGTCCGCCCGTACCGCTCCGACAGCGAGCTGACCGGGATGATCGCCACCGCCACCGCGCCGGTCGCCAGGGAGACCAGCAGGCTGGCCTCGGCCGGCGAGACGCCGAAGCCGCCGGACAGCTCCGGCAGCAGCGCCTGCGTGCAGTACAGCGACATGAACGTGGTGAGCCCGGCCGCGAACAGCGCGAGGTTGATGCGGCGCAGGCCCGGCGACCCGAGGCGGTGCGGTTCGGCCTCCTGGAGCGGGACCGGGACGACGGGGGCGGCCATGACGTCCAGGATTCAACTATCAGGAGTCATGCGTCCAATGAGTCTTCGATCGGAAAACGATGCTCTGCCAGCATGAATGCATGGATCTCACCACGGTGCGCTGGTTCCTGGCCGTCGCCGACCTCGGGCATGTGACGAACGCCGCGGCGGAACTGCGGATCTCGCAGCCCGGTCTGTCGCGCGCGATCGCCCGGCTGGAGCGCGAGCTGGACGCGCCGCTGTTCGACCGCGCGGGCCGGGGCGTGGTGCTCAGCCGGTACGGGGAGGTGTTCGCCGAGCACGCCCGGCGGCTGGTGGCCGAGGAGGAGGCGGCGCGGCGGGCGCTCGTCCAGGCCGCCGACCCCGAGCGCGGCGAGGTGTCGCTGGCGTTCCTGCACACCCAGGGGCCCCTGTTCGTCCCCGACCTGATCCGGCGGTTCCGGGGCGAGCATCCCGGGGTGACGTTCCGGCTCATCCAGGACCGGGCCGAGCGGCTCGCGGCGGCGGTCCGGGAGGGCCGCGCCGACCTGGCCGTCACCAGTCCCGACCCGGACGACCCGGCGCTGGTGTGGCGACCGCTGGTCACCGAGCGGCTCCAGCTCGCGGTGCCCGCGGGCCACCGGCTGGCCGGACGGCGCCGGGCCAGGCTGGCGGACGTGGCGGACGAGCCGTTCGTGGCGTTCCGGCGCGGCGCCGGGCTGCGCACGATCTTCGAGGAGCTGTCCGAGCGGGTCGGCGTCCGGCCCCGGATCGCGTTCGAGGGGGAGGAGTCGTGGACGGTGCGGGGCCTGGTCGGGGCCGGGCTCGGCGTCGCGATCGTGGCCCCGCGGCCGGACGCCGCCGGGCTCGGCGCGCCCGAGGGCGGCCCGGAGTCGCCGCACGGGGTGCGCCACCTGGCGCTGGCCGACCCGGGGGCGGTCCGGACGATCGGGCTGGTGTGGGCGGCCGAGCGGACCCGGCCGCCGGCGGCGGAGGGATTCCGGCGGTTCGTGCTGGCACCCGGGGCCAGCTAACTGACCCGTCAGTCACTTGGGTACAGTGACCGAGTCGGATTCGGCCGCGCCGGCCGCGCGGCCGGGCGCCGCCGGAGTACTCGGTGCTCAGCGAAGGAGAGTGCGCATGCGGACTGGACTGGAAGGGAAGACCGCGCTGATCACGGGCGCGTCCCGGGGCATCGGCAAGGCCATCGCGCTCGCGCTGGCCGCCGAGGGCGCCAACGTCGTGCTGTCCTCGCGCAAGCAGGACGCCCTCGACGCGGTGGCCGCGGAGATCCGGGCCGCGCACCCCGGCGTCGGCGTGCTGGCCAAGGCCGCGCACGTCGGCGACGCCGACCAGGCCGCGGCCTGCGTGGACGCCGCGGTGGCCGAGTTCGGCACGCTGGACGTGCTGGTCAACAACGCCGGCACCAGCCCGCACTTCGGCCCGATGACCGAGATCGAGCCCGCCGCCGCCGCCAAGACCGTCCAGGTCAACCAGTTCGCGGTCGTGCAGTGGACCCAGCTCGCCTGGAAGCGGTCGATGGAGCGGAACGGCGGCGCCGTCATCAACATCGCCTCCGTCGGCGGCATGGTCACCGAGCACGGCATCGGCTACTACAACGCCACCAAGGCCGCCGTCATCCACCTCACCCGCCAGTTCGCGATGGAGCTGGCGCCGAGCACCCGGGTCAACTGCATCGCGCCCGGCCTGGTCCGCACCGCGCTCGCCCGCGCACTGTGGGAAGAGAACGAGGAGCAGATCAACAAGTACATGCCGCTCGGCCGCCTCGGGGAACCCGAGGACATCGCCAACGCCGCGGTGTTCCTCGCGGGCGACGCCGCGTCCTGGATGACCGGCCAGACCATGGTCGTGGACGGCGGCTCCATCATCCGGCCCTCGATCGCCTGAGGAGGCGAGCACATGTCTCGCTGGGGACTGACCATTCCGCTGGCCGGGCTGCCCCTGGCCGGGCACCGGGAGATCGTCGAGAGCCTGCCTGGCCTCGGCTACACCGACGCCTGGTCGGCGGAGACCAACGGCACTGACGCCTTCACCCCGCTGGCGCTGGCCTCGCAGTGGGCGCCGGAGCTGCGCCTCGGCCCGGCGATCGTGCCGGTCTACACGCGCGGACCGGCGCTGCTGGCGCAGCAGGCCGCGACGCTCGCCGACCTGGCCCCGGGCCGGTTCGTGCTCGGCATCGGCACCTCGTCCGACACGATCGTGGAGCGCTGGAACGGCATCCCGTTCGAGGAGCCCTACAAGCGGACCCGCGACACGCTCCGCTTCCTGCGCAGGGCGCTCGCGGGGGAGAAGGTCAAGGAGGAGTACGAGACCTTCGCCGTCAAGGGCTTCAAGCTGGAGTCGGCCCCGGCGACGCCGCCGCCGATCGTGCTCGCGGCGCTGCGTCCCGGGATGCTGCGGCTGGCCGCCCGCGAGGCCGACGGCGCGATCACCAACTGGCTGGCGCCCAAGGACGTCGCGACGGTCCGCGGCGAGCTCGGCGACGGCCCCGAGCTGGTCGCCCGGCTGTTCGTCTGCCCGACCGGCGACGCCGAGGAGGCCCGCGCGATCGGCCGCTGGATGATCGCCGCGTACATGAACGTGCCCGTCTACCAGAAGTTCCACCAGTGGCTCGGCCGCGGCGAGGCGCTCGGGCCGATGAACGAGGCGTGGGCCGCGGGCGACCGCAAGAAGGCCCTGGAGGTCATCCCGGACGAGGTCGTGGACGACCTCATCGTGCACGGCACCCCCGACGCGTGCCGGGCCCGGATCCGCGAGTACGTGGCCGCCGGGCTCACCACGCCGGTGCTCGCGATCGTCCCCGGCGGTGGTCTCTCGCATGCCGAGGCGGTACGCGCCCTGGCCCCCAACGCGGGCTGACCGCCGGGCCCGGCATCGCCCTGACCAGCGGCGATGCCGGGCCACCTCGGGCCGTTCCGGCCCGAGGGGGCGGCGCGGCGCCGATGTTTACCCCCGTTCTGAACGGGGAGGGTGGGGCAGATCCTGAATCTGCAACATCCGAGACGTGAGGAGCTGATCATGCTGACGCTGACCAGCGGTGCCGTCCAGGTCATTCGTACCGTGACCGCCAACCCCGAACTGCCGCCCGAGACGGGCATCCGGATCGAGTCGGGCCTCGACGGCTCCGACGCGCTGCGGCTGTCGGTCGCGCCGGCGCCGGAGGCGGGCGATCAGGTCGTCGAGGAGGAGGGCGCCAGGGTCTACATGGAGCCCGTCGTCGCGACGATGCTCGACGGCAAGACCCTCGACGCGCAGGTGGACCCGCAGGGCGATGTGGCCTTCACGATCGCCGAGGGGACCGAGACCTGACCACCGCCCGCTCTCGCTCCGTCCGGTCGCGCCTGGTCATGCTCCCCGCTCGATCAGGAGTGCCCGGACGGTGCCGGCCCGGGGCCGCCGGTCCGGCCGGACCGGCGGCCCCGGTGCGTTCTCCGGCCCCGGGACGGTCTGCCAGACTGGCCGCCGTGACGTCAGCGCGTGAGGATCCCGCGGAGCCGTCGCGGGAGGAGCTGGACCGGCAGGTGCGCGATCACTACGGAACCTGGCGCGACCAGCCGCGCGGCCTCGCCTGCGCGGTGGTGGCCGGTTTTCTGGTGCTCACCACCGTCGCGCTGGTCGTCGCGATCGTGCTGGCGGTGCTCGCCGCGTCCCGCTAGGCCCGGACGGCCCGCGCGTCACTCCGGGATGGACGGGTGGGGGCCGAGGGCCCAGTACTCGAAGAGGCCGTATCCGGTCGCGGCACCCGTCGGCGCCGCGCCGTCCAGGTATTCGTAGCGGGCCACCGCGTCGACCATGCCCCACATGCGGGCGGCGTCCTCGTCCTTGCGGGTGTCGTAGGAGACGCCCTGCACCTTCAGGTCGGGGCCCTGGTACATGCCGTGCTTCCAGTCGGGCTCCAGCCCGTACCCGGTGCCGACCATCATGTGGACGGGCAGGATCGGGGTGGCGCGCAGTTCGAAGGGCGCCCCACCCGGCGGCGCGAACGCGAGCACGGCGTGGACGACATCGCGGGTGCCGGCGGCGTAGACGGGGCGGTACTCGGGGCGGCCGAGGTACTCGGGTTCGCGCGACTCGTCCGCCCACACCCGGGTGGCCTCCTCCAGCACCCGGCGGCCCTTCTCGTCCTCCTGGACGATGCACAGGACGGAGTGGTCCTCGAACTGGATCGGCGCGTACATCCAGTAGAACGTCCCGGCGTTCTTGACCTGGATGCCGGGCGGCTCGGGCTCGCCGACCGGGCGGACGCCCCAGGAGCGGTCCCGCGAGCCCCACCAGTGATCGGGGGTGACCTCGATCCGCTCGCCGTCCACGGTGATCGAGCCGGTCCAGCGGCCGGTCTGCGCGACACGGCGCGAGTCGAACACGACGCGCTCCTGCCAGCGCAGGTAGTGGGCGGGTTCGAGCTGGGCGGGGATCGCGCCCTCCCAGGCGAGGTCGAAGGACAGGCCGTTGCCGGTGTCCTCCAGTGTGACGCGCAGCCGCCGGAGGCCCTCGACGACCTCGACGCGGAACGGGCCGACCGCGGTGTCCATCCGGTCGGCGCCCAGTTCGCGCGAGGCCCGGACGACCTTGTGCAGCGGGCCGCGGCGGACCACCGCGAACGCGTCCATCACGCCGAGGTTCGGGTACTGGCCGATCCCGATGATCAGCATCAGGTCGTCCGAGCAGGGGTGCGCGTTGAAGTAGTAGCGGTCGTAGAAGTTGCGGTCGGAGGTGGTGACGTGCCGCATGACCTCCGGCGCCTGGTGGATCGGGTAGTCGTCCAGCGGTGACAGGGTCATGCGGGTCCTCCGGGCAGGATGCGGGCGAGCAGGCGGGTGCAGTTGTTGTCGTGGGGGAAGGCGTCGCCGGCCCCGATCCAGCCGAAGTCGATCATCGCCTGGCCGATCCGGGCCATGATGACCGCGAACTTGAAGCCGGAGAGCACCTGGTAGTAGGCCATGTGGCGGACCGGGCGGCCGAGTAGCCCCTCGTAGCGGGCGACCGTCTCGTCCGGCGTCGGGAAGCCGTCCAGCCGGGGCACGCCGATCCCCTCGGAGTGGTGGCGATCCAGGAACAGGAACCAGGCCAGGTCCTCCTCGGGCGCGCCGAGCGCCGCGGTCTCCCAGTCGAGCACCGCGGCGGGCGCGCCCCGCTGGAAGACGACGTTGCCGATGCGGGCGTCGCCCCACAGCGCGACGGGCGGGCCGGGCTCGTCCGGACGGTTCGCCTTCAGCCAGGCGAGCGCGTCCAGCGCGGTCTCCTGCGGACCGTCGTAGGCCCAGTGCAGGTAGTGCTCGTAGTAGCCGAGCCGCTGCTCCAGGCCGGTCGCGCCCCACTCGGGCTGATCGAGGAAGCCGAGGCCGAGGGCGTCCACGTCCAGCCGGTGCAGCTCGGCGATGATCTCCAGGGTGGACCACCACATCGCGGCCCGCTCGTCCGGCGCGACCTCGGTGACCCAGCCGCCCATGTGGTAGGGCGGCATGTCGGTCGGGACGCGGCCGTCGACCCGTCCCATCACGAAGAACGGGGCGCCGAGCGGTTCGGCGGACGGCTCGTACCAGCGGATCGGCGGGACCGGGATGCCGGTCCGCTCGTCCAGGACGCGCATCAGGCGGTACTGCTCGGTGAACCGCGCCTCGGGGAAGATCTGGTAGTGCGCGGGCGCGACCCTGGCGACGAACGGCTCGCGCCGCGCCGCCCCGGTCGCCGGGTCGGTCCACGCGGCGTCGAACATCAGGGTCTCGTTGGAGAAGCCACTGGTCTCGGGGGTTTCCAGCAGGGGGATCCGGACGCCGGGCAGGTGCCGGTCCAGCCAGCGGGCGAGGCTGCGCCGGGTGAGCTCGGGGTCGCGTTGATCGGGAACGGGCATCGCCGCCTCCAGAACACAAAGTGAAACGTGTTCTATCAACGCGGCGGGGACCGGTCAATGCATCCGGGCGGCGGGGGCGCCGCCCGGGGCGGCCCCGGCGGCGTGGAAAACTCGGAGCATGCGCCTCACCAAATTCGGACACGCCTGCGTACGGCTCCAGAAGGACGACCGGACCATCGTCATCGACCCGGGTTCGTTCAGCGAGGCCGGCGCCGCGCTCGACGGCGCCGACGCCGTCCTGATCACCCACGAGCACTTCGACCACTTCGACGCCGACGGGCTCCGCGCCGCCATGGCCGCCGATCCGCGGCTGGAGGTGTGGACCTCCCGCGTCGTCGCGGCGAACCTCGCCGACCTCGGCGGGCGCGTCCACCAAGTCGGGCACGGCGACGCCGTCACCGTCGCCGGCTTCGACGTGCACGTGTACGGCGAGGACCACGAGATCCTGCACCCCGACGTGCCGCCGATCCCCAACACCGGGTTCCTGGTCGACGGCGAGGTCTTCCACCCCGGCGACGCGCTGACCGTTCCGGACGAGCCCGTCCCGACGCTGTGCCTGCCCGGCAACGCGCCGTGGCTGAAGGTGCCCGAGATGTTCAGCTACACGCGGGCCGTGCGGCCGGAGCGCGCGTTCGTCATCCACGACGGCCTGCTCAACGACATCGGGCTCACCGTCATGGAGAACGCCGTCGGCGCCGCGGGCAAGGAGCTCGGCAAGGAGTTCCGCCGCATCAAGCCCGGCGAGTCGGTCGATCTGTGACCGTGTCCTCGCTCCCCGCACCGGCCCCGATCCAGGCCGTCTTCTTCGACATCGGCGAGACCCTCGTCAACGAGGGCGAGATCTACGGCCGCTGGGCCGACTGGCTCGGCGTGCCGAGGCACACCTTCCTCGCCAAGCTGGGCGCGGTCCTCGCCACCGGCGGCACCCACATGGACCTGTTCGAGTACTTCCGGCCGGGATTCGACCTGGAGGCCGAGCAGCGCCGCCGGGCGGAGGCCGGGGTGCCGAACGGCTTCGGTCCCGGCGACCTCTACCCCGACGCCCGCGCCTGCCTGGCCGCGCTGCGGGCCCAGGGGCTGTTCGTGGGGGTGGCCGGCAACCAGCCGGTCGAGGCCGCCGCGCAGTTCGCCGCGCTCGGGCTGGAGGCCGACGTGGTCGGCATCTCCGACGTGTGGGGGATCGAGAAGCCGTCCCGCGAGTTCTTCGAGCGGTGCGCGCGGCTCGCCGGCGCGCCGCCGGGCCGCGTCCTGTACGTGGGCGACCGCATCGACAACGACGTCCGCCCCGCGCTCGACCACGGGATGCGGGCGGCGTTCCTGCGGCGCGGCCCTTGGGGGCACATCCAGCGCGACGACGGGACCCTGAGCGAGGCCCTCTTCGTGCTCGACGACCTGGCCGGCCTCCCCGGTCTCGTCGCCGGCCTCAACGCCCCCGTCCCCTAGGGACGGCTCGCGGGCTCCGGGGATCCCCGGCCCTTAGGGGGCATCCCCTAGCCCGCTGGTATGGCGTCCGAACAGGTCGTCCGGCCGATGTGGCGGGCGGCGCGCGGTTCGTAGCGTGGGTGGTGCGGCCACGGCTTCGCGGTCGCACTCCGCTCCACACGAATCGGGGAGAAACGACATGAACGGCCTCTACCGCCCGCGTCACGGTCGGATCATCGGAGGGGTCTGCGCCGGGCTCGCGCTCCGGTTCGGCCTCACCCCCTGGACCGTCCGCCTGCTCGCGCTGCTCTCCTGCCTGCTGCCCGGACCGCAGTTCGTGGTCTACCTGGTGCTCTGGGTGATGCTGCCGAACGAGGGCGACCAGCGGGCGCGGGCGCACTGACCCCGCAAGATCATTGGTTGCCCTTGGTCCGGGCCCGCCCAGGGTGTTAGATCGGGGCACAGCGTTTCCCAGAGGGCAGGGAAGGAGCCGCTGTGCCTGAGAAGGGCCCGGCGCCCGGCCGTGCCGGCACCGAGGTCACCGACGTCGCCGGCGAGCCCGCCACCGACGTCGCCGCCGCGTCGGAGCTGCTCGGGTTCCTGCGCGACCTCGCCGCCGCCCGGCGGCGGCCGGTGGGCGACCTCGCCGCCTACGAGCAGGTGCACTGGCTCGCCGAGCTGCCCGGCGACGTCTACGTCGAGACCGACGCGGGACCCGGCGACGTGCTGTTCAGCGTCCCGGTCATCCCGCTGGCGCCGCCCGCCGTGCTGGAGGAGTTCGACGGCTGGCTCGGACTGCGGCACTGGTACCGGACGCTCCGCGACGTCGCCGGCCGGTCCGCCGCGCAGGGCGACGAGGTCCTGCTGGCCACCGGCCTGCTCACCTGGCAGCCCGCCGCCGGGCCCGCCGTCCGCGACCACCTGCTCGCCACGCCCGTGCGGATCGCGGTGGACGAGCGCACCGAGCGGATCGACGTTGTCCTCGCCGGGGACACCTCGCTGCGCGACCGCGAGCTGCTCGGCGGCGTCCCCGGGTTCCGGCCCGGCCGCACCGCGTGGATGCGCGACGCGGTGCGGTCCGGTCAGGGGTTCGGGCTGCACGCCTCCGTCGGCGACGTCCTCCACGAGTGGGCCGCCATCGCCTTCCCCGGCGGCGTCGCCTTCCACGAGGACTGGGCCCCCGACCCCGCCGGGACGTCCGTCGTCGACGCGTCGCCTGAGTCCGAGCTCGGCGCGGCGCCCCTTCCGCGGCTCGGGCCGGCGCCCGCGCTGGTCGTCCGCCGGCCGGGCCGCGCCAACGTCGCCGACTACTGCGCCGGGCTCATCGACCGGCTGGCCGCGCCCGGCGCGACGGTGCCCGGCGGCTTCGCCCGGTTCCTCTCGCCGGGGACGCGCACGCCGCTGCTGCACGTCCAGGAGTGCACCCCGCGCACCGTGCCCGGCCTCCTCACCGGCCTGCTCGTCCGCGGTCAGCGGGTGCTGGTCGCCACGTCCGACACCGAGGCCGCCGCCGAACTGCGCGCGGCGCTGCCCGCCGAGATCGCGGCGCTGACCGCGACCGCGACCGCGACCGGCTCGGCGGCCCCGGCCCCGGCCTCCGGCCGGCCCGGCTCGGGGGCCGAGGTGGCCGCCGCGCTGCTGTCCCGCGCCGCCGCGCACGACGCCGAGAGCCACGGCCGCCAGGTCGCGGGCCTCGCCGAACGCGAGGAGGCCGCCCGGCGGGAGGTCGCGGGCCTGCGCGAACGCCTCGACCGGGCCGGGACGCAGGAGCCGGCCGAGGACGTGGCGGAGGTCGAGGAGCGCGAGCCGCCCAGCGCCGAGCCGCCCAGCGCCGAGCCGCCCGGGGACGGGCCGCCCGGCTCCGACGCGGCCTCCGTCCGATGGTTGCCGCCCAGGCCGGGGCTGCCCGACGACCCGCCCGTCTCCGCGCCGGAGGCCGCCGACCTCGTCCGGCTCCTGGCCGAGGAGACGCCCGAACGCAAGCTCCGCACGACCCAGCGCGACGTCGACCCCGGCTCCCTGCCGAGCGGCGGATACGTCCGCACCCTGATCGAGGCCGAGACCGCCGCCGCCGAGCGCGCCGAACGCGCCGAGACCGAGCTGTCCAGGCGGCTGCGCGACTGCGACCTGACCCTGCTCGCCCGGCTCGACGGCTGCGCGTCCACCGTGAACGCCGCCCTCCGCGACCTCGGGCTGGACGGCCATCCGGGCGGCTGGAAGCTCTCCGACCTCGCCGCCCGCGCCTTCGCCGACGCGCTGGCCCGGCGCCGCCCGCTGGTCTGGGCGCGGGTCGCCGAGATGACCTCCCAGGCCGAGTGGGCGGGCCGCGCGCTGGAGGGCATCAGCGGACGCCACGTCGGACTCCCGCCCGGCGACCTGCACTTCCGCAAGCTGGCCGGAGCCGCGCAGGACCTGCGCGACTACCTGAGCGACGGCGGCAGCCTCAAGCGCGGCCCGCTGCGCTCCACCGCGCAGCGCCAGGCCGAGCCGCTCCTGTCCGCCGTCACCGTCGACGGCGAGTCGCCCACCACCCCCGAGCTGCTCGACGTCGTCTTCGCCGACCTGATGGTGCGGATGGTCTGCCAGGAGCTCCAGCACGTGTGGGAGGCGGCGGGGGTGTCGTTCCCCGCCGACGTGCCGCTCGCCGACCGGGTCGCCCGCTTCGCCCGCGCCCACGCGCGCCTCGCCCGCATCCGCGAGGCGCTCCCCGCGCTGGACGAGACGATCGAGCTGCTCGACCGGTCGGGCCTCGGCGTCCCGCTGACCCACCCGTTGCAGTGGCACGGGTACGTCGTCGGCCTGGAGAGCGTGCTCCTCGCGCTCGGCGTCGCCCGGGCCGCCGCCGACCTGAACGCCCTGCGCGACTCGATCGTCGCGCAGGGGGACGACCCGCCCGAGCTGCCCGCCGCCATCGCCGCGATCGACGCCCGCGATCCCGCCGGGTACGGCCGGTGCCTCGACGCCCTGGCGGACGCCCGGCGCGAGCGGGATGACCAGTACCGCTGCGAGGCGCTCCTCGACCGGATCCGCGCCGTCCACCCCGACCTGGCCTACCTGCTGGTCGCCACCGACGGCGACGAGGTGTGGCCGGGCCGCATGGAACGCTGGGACGAGGCGTGGGCCTGGGCCCGCGCCGAAGGCCGCCGGGCCGCGGACCGCCGCACCCCGGACCACCGCTCCGGAGCCGGAGCCGGGGCCGGGGCCGGGGCGGCGCCCGCCGCGGCCCTTCTGCGCGCGGGGCTGGCCGAGGCCGAGACCCGGCTCCGCGACATCGGCACCGAGCTGTCGGCGGCTCGCGCCTGGGGCGCCTGCCTGGCCCGCCTGACCCCCGGCGGCGCGTCCCCGCACGACGCCGTCCCCGCCTGGATCGTCCCGCTGTGGCGGATCCCCGACGTGCTGCCGCCGCGTCCCGGATCGTTCGACGTCGTCATCGTCGACGGCGAGCACGGCGCCGGAGCCGAGGCCCTCTTCGTGCTCTGGCTGGCGCCCCGCGTCATCCTCGCCGGAGCCCCGGGCCCGGAGCTGCCGGCGCCCGGCGGGACGGCCCCCGCCCCCCTTCCCGGACCCCTGCGCGATGTGGCGACCGCCACGTCGACCCTCTTCGAGACCCTCCTGACCCGTTTCGTGGCCCCGCCGCCGGTGGGGCCACCCGTCCGAGAGCCAGAGCCGGAGCCCGTCGTGTCTGAGCCCATGCCGCCCGTCGTCCCGGAGCCCCTGCGCGCCCCAGCGCAAGCACCCCCGCAACCGCAGGCCCCGCCGCCCGCCGCACCCCCCGCGCCGCCCGCGCGGCCGTCCGCCCCGCACGTCTTCGCGGTGAGCCGGGGACGGTCGATCGTCGCCTACAAGCGTCCCGAGCTGGTGGAGCTGGTGGGGCGGATCGCCGCGAAGGAGCCGGACCTCACCGACGAGCAGATCATCGGGCTCGCGCGGCGGATGCTGGGCTGCCCGGAGAGCGAGGAACTGCTGGTGGGCGCGCGGCTCCGCTACGCGGTGGACGCCTTCCGGGAGGGCCACTCCGAGTAGGTCGCGGCGGGCCGCGGCCGTGATCGGAGAATTCGGTGGTGTGTGTCGTACCCGGACGGCACAATCCCGGCATGGCGATTGACGAGCTGGTCGAGGTATGGCGGACGATCATCAAGGGTGCGGGCAAGTCCTGGGTGCTGTTCGAGAACGGCACCTGCGTGATCCTGATGGAGCCGGAGGCCGACCTGACCGCGCAGGCGATCGGGATCATGCGCGAGTTCGGGCCGGTGGCGGGCGGCACGCCGTCCGGTGACTTCGGCACCATCGACCTCGACGCCGCCCCGGGCTGGGCGGTGTGGGGCCACCACCCGGACGTGCTCACCTACGTGGCGCCGGACGAGGTCGACGTCGACGGCGAGGCCGGCGTCGACGACCTGCGCATCGGGCTGTTCGGCCGAAGCAAGCGCGGCCAGGACGGCGACGAGCTCAAGGTCGTGCACGTCGAGGACAAGCGTCCCGCCTGAGGGGCGTCCTCGACGGGACGATTCCCTGTACCCCGGGCCCGCCTCGCGGGCGTTCTGTACAAAGGAGCATGTGACCGGTTGGGACGAGGAGGCGCTGGCGGTGCTCCGCGCCGCCGCGTCCGCCGGTGACGGCCGCGCGGGGCTCGAGGTGCTGCGCGGCCGTTCGCTCGTCCCGGTGCTCCAGCACGCGGGCGACGTGCTGGTCGCGGCGCTCGCGCAGGGGGCGCCCGGCGCCGGGCCGCACGCGAGCGCGTGCCTCGCCGAGCTCGACGGCCGCGGCCTCCCCGGTGACGCCGAGCTGGCCGCCGAGCTCGCGGCGGCGCTGTACGACCCGCGTCCGCGCCCGGACCTCGCCGATGTCCCCGTCGATCCGGGCGCGCTGGCGGCGGCGCTGGAGGACGCGCCCGCGGGCGGCGGCGCCCACGTGCTCGACCTGCTGCGCGGCGACGTCCTCGAAGCAGGCGAACTCGACGGCGAGCCCGCGTTCGACGCCGGGGACGCCGCGTACGACCCGGGCCGCTGGCTGGTGGTCCCGCCGCGCCCGACCACCGGCGCCGGGTTTCCCGGCGAGGCGGACGGGACGTTCGCCCGGGAGGAGCGGCGGCGCGGCCGGGCCCGGCGCTGGCTCGCCGAGCACGGCGGCCGTCCGGTGCCCCGCACGCTCTGACCCGCTCGCACCGGCGCACCGGCGCGGCGTTCAGGACCCCGGGCGGACGAGCGGGAACGGGATGGTCTCCCTGATCGAGCGGCCGGTGAGGGTGATCAGCAGCCGGTCGACGCCCATGCCCATGCCGCCCGCCGGGGGCATGGCGTACTCCAGCGCGCGGAGGAAGTCCTCGTCGAGCTCCATCGCCTCGGGGTCGCCGCCGGCGGCCTGGAGCGACTGCTCGGTGAGCCGCCTCCGCTGGAGGATGGGGTCGATCAGCTCGGAGTAGGCGGTGCCGAGTTCCATTCCGAAGACGATCAGGTCCCACTTCTCGGCGAGCCGGTCGTCCGCGCGGTGCGGGCGGGTGAGCGGGGAGGTCTCGGCCGGGTAGTCGCGGACGAAGGTGGGGGCCTTGAGCCCGGACTCGACCAGCGCCTCGAACAGCTCCTGGACGAGGCGGCCCTGGCCCCACTCGGGCGCGACGTTCAGCCCGGCCCGCTCGCAGAGCGTCCGGACGGTCTTGAGCGGGCTGTCGGGGGTGACTTCGGTGCCGAGGGCCTCCGACACCGACCCGTAGACGGTGATCTCCCGCCAGGGCTCGGCCAGGTCGTACTCCACGCCGTCGCGGACCAGGACCGTGGTGCCGAGCGCGGCCCGCGCCGCGTCGATCACCAGGTCGCGGGTGAGCACGGCCATGGTGTCGTAGTCGCCGTACGGTTCGTAGGCCTCCAGCATGGTGAACTCGGGGTTGTGCTTCTGCGAGACGCCCTCGTTGCGGAAGTTGCGGTTCAGCTCGAAGACCTTGCCGACCCCGCCGACCAGCAGCCGCTTGAGGTACAGCTCAGGTGCGATCCGCAGGTAGAGCTGCATGTTGTAGGCGTTGATCCGGGTGGTGAACGGGCGCGCCGTGGCGCCGCCGTGGATCGGCTGGAGCATCGGCGTCTCGACCTCCAGGTAGCCGCGCTCGCGCAGCCCGTCGCGGACGGCGGCGACCGCGTCGCCGCGCATCCGCAGCATCCGCCGGGAGTCGTCGTTGACGATGAAGTCGACGTAGCGCTGGCGGACCCTGGCCTCGGGATCGGCCAGCCCGGACCGCTTGTCGGGCAGCGGGCGCAGGCACTTGGCGGTGAGCTTCCAGGTCGCGGCCAGCACCGACAGCTCGCCGCGCCTGGAGGTGACCACCTCGCCGGTCACCCCGACCTGGTCGCCGAGGTCGATCAGCGACTTCCAGGCGTCCAGCGAGGCGTCGCCGAGCGCGTCCGCGGTCAGCATCACCTGGAGGTCGGCGGTCTCGTCGCGCAGCGTCACGAAGACGAGCCGGCCGTGCTGGCGGGCCAGCACCACCCGGCCCGCGATGGCGACGGTGACGCCGGTGCCGGAGCCTGGCGCGAGGTCCGGGAAGCGCGCGCGGATGTCGGCGGCGTAGTCCTCGCGCGCGAAGCCGAGGGGGTAGGGATCCATGCCGGCGGCGCGGATCCGCTCCAGCTTGTCGTGCCGGACCCGCTCCTGCTCCGACAGCCGCCGGTGCGGGGTGCGGGCCGCGTCGGCGGCCTCCTCGATCTCCTTGATCCGCTCGGTGAGCTGCATGGACGGCGCCATGTTGGCGGCCCGGTCGAGCTTGGGCCGGTTGAGGCTCGGCACGAACCCCTCGGCGCGGGCGTAGGCGAGCCCGAGGCGCACCAGGTCGCGGCTCTGCGTGTAGCAGATGAACCGGGGCCGCCACTCGGGGAGGTACTTGGCGTTGGACAGGTACAGCGATTCGAGCTGCCAGAACCTCGACGCGAACGACAGCAGCCGGTAGTAGAGCCGGGCGACCGGCCCGGCGCCGATCTGCGAGCCGCGCTCGAACGCCGAGCGCAGCATCGCGAAGTTGAGCGAGAGCTGCTGGGCGCCGACGGCGGCGGCCTTCTCGGCGAGCTTGGCGACCATGAACTCGTTCAGCCCGTTCTCGGCCGCGCGGTCGCGCCGCATCAGGTCGAGCGACAGCCCGTTGCGCCCCCACGGGACGAAGCTCAGCAGCCCGCGCAGCTCGCCCTCGGCGTCGAACGCCTCGACCATCACGCAGCGCCCGTCGGTCGGGTCGCCGAGCCGGCCGAGCGCCATCGAGAAGCCGCGCTCGGTCTGCTCGCCGCGCCAGGCGTCGGCGCTGCGGATCAGCTTGGCCATCTCCCAGGACGGGATCTGCGAGTGCCGCCGGATCCGGACCGTGTAGCCGGCCCGTTCGACCCGCCGCACCGCCTGCCTGACCTGCCGCATCTCGCGGCCGTCCAGGCTGAAGTCGGTGAGGTCGATGATCGCTTCGTCGCCGAGTTCCAGCGCATCGAACCCGTGCCGCCGGTAGATGTGCGCGGCGCGCTCGCCGACGCTGACCGCGCCGGGGATCCACGCGTGCGCCTGGCACTCGCCGAGCCACGCCTCGATCGCCTGGTCCCACGACTCGGGGTCGCCGAGCGGGTCGCCGCTGGCGAGCGAGACAGAACCCTCGACCCGGTAGGCGATGGCGGCCTTACCGTTCGGTGCGACGATGACGTCCTTGTCGCGGCGCAGCGCGAAGTAGCCGAGCGAGTCCTGGTCGCCGTACTCGGCCAGCAGCGCGCGCGCCGCCAGCTCCTCCTCCGGGCTGAGCACCGGGTCGCGGCGGCCGGGCTTGAACAGCGCCCAGAACGTGGCGACGAGCAGGCCGGTGCCGAGCACCCACAGGATGCCGTCGACCCAGAGCGGGACGCTGACGTCGATCGGTTTGCCGGTGACGCGCGGCCCGAGGATGGTCTGCGCGGCGGCGTAGGCGGGATGGGTCCAGAAGCCGCCGCGCGGGTCGCGGTCGGTGGCGGCGATGGTGAACGTGCCGATCACGCTGGTCACGATCAGCGTGCCGGTGAACACCAGCGCGGCCAGCCGCCGGTTGGCCCGGTCGGGCAGCGTGGTGAACTCCCCCCGGGCGGCGGTCAGCAGGCCCAGCCCGGCGATGAAGACGGCCGCGGTGACCAGGTAGCCGATCGGGGTGGGCTCGCTCGGGTCCAGCAGCGAGGCCAGTGCCTTCACCGAGGACGCCGCGGCGCGCAGCGTGAAGATGAGCACCATCATCCGCCAGGCGGCCTTCTTGCGCCGCCGCACGCCCATCGACAGCAGGATCCACACCAGCCCGATCGGCACGCTCGGCACCCAGTCGAGGTAGCCGAACCAGCGGAGCGCCCAGAAGTCGGCGATCTCAACGATGAGACCATAGGCGAGCCAGGACAGCAGTGAGAGAATGCCGGCGAGGCGGGTGTACCAGAAGAAGATGGTCGGGGCTGCCTGGATCAGGCGGCGCCACTCGACCAACAGGGCGTTCTCCGCCATGGTTCCCCCGTCGCCGCGCTGTGGTGCTCTCTTAGTTGTACCGGGTGTCACGTCCATGTCGCTTCCGTCACGGCCCTGCCGGTCCGGTGGCCGACGAGGGCGCGTCACCGGACGTCGTACGGGTAGAGGGATGTGGCTTGCAGGCTGGGTCCAAGATTGTCAGCAAAAATGGATATGGTCGCGGATATGCCGAATGAGACCTCCGGCGAGCGCTTGCTCGCTCGCCGCTACCGACTGGTGACCCAGGTCGGCCGTGGTGGCATGGGCACGGTCTGGCAGGCTCACGATGAGGTCCTCGGACGCGACGTGGCGGTGAAAGAGGTCATCCTGCCGCATGGTCTCACCGATGAGGAACGGGCCGTCCAGTACAAGCGGACGTTCCGGGAGGCGCGCACCGCCGCGCGGCTCGGCCACCCCGGCGTCGTCACCGTGTACGACGTCGTGGAGGAGGACGGCCGGCCCTGGATCATCATGGAGCTCATCCGGGCCCGGTCGCTGGACCAGGTGATCAAGCAGGAGGGCCCGCTGGAGATCCGGCGGGCCGCCGACATCGGCCGGCAGATGCTCGCCGCGCTGCACGCCGCGCACGACGCCGGCGTGCTGCACCGCGACGTCAAGCCGAGCAACGTGCTGGTCACCCGGGGCGACCGCGCCGTGCTCACCGACTTCGGCATCGCCACCGCCTCCGGCGACGCGACGCTGACCCAGACCGGACTGGTGATGGGCTCGCCCGCCTACATCGCCCCCGAGCGGGCCCGCGGGCGCACCGCCGGGCCCGCCTCCGACCTGTGGTCGCTCGGCGTCACGCTGTTCGCGATGGTGCACGGCAGGTCGCCGTTCGAGCGGGCCGAGCCGATGGCCGCGCTGGTCGCGGTGATCTCCGAGGATCCCGATCCGCCGGAGAAGGCCGGCCGGCTCGCCCCGGTCATCGAGGGGCTGCTGGCCAAGAACCCCGACCACCGGATGGAGGCCATCCAGGCCGGGGCGCTGCTCGACGAGATCGTCCGGCACGAGAGCGTCGACACCCAGCGCACGCTGGCGGTCGAGGTCTCGCTGGAGCAGCTCATGGGCCAGGCGTCCCCTGGCGCGGCGGCGCCGCCCGCCGAGCAGGAGCGTCCGGCCAAGCGGCTCCGCCCCGCCCGCAGGGAGCGGCCGAAGGACCAGCCCCGGGCCCAGGGGCCGCCGCCCGCGGCCAAGGAGCCGACCCAGTCGACCGAACCGCACAGCGCGGTCGACGAGGAGGCCGAAGAGGCGGAGGCGGCGTACGCCAAGGAGAACCCGCCGCCGTCCGCGCAGCCGCGGCCCAAGCCGCAGCCCAAGCCACGGCCGCAGCCCGAGCCGCAGCCGCAGCCGCAGCCGCAGCCGCAGCCACGGTCGCGGCCGGAGCCTCCGCCCCCGGCGGCCCCGGCGCCCGCACCCGATCCCACCGACGGCCGCACCCGGTCCGTCCCCACGCTCGGCGACACGGCGTCGGTCGCACCCGGCCCCGCCCGCGCGCCGTCGTGGAGTCCCGGCCCGGCCACCGGGCCCACGGGCCACCAGGATCCGCCCGCCACCGGCCCGGCGGGCCATCCCGCGCTGGCCCGCAACCGCAACGCGCTGCTCGTCGCCGTCGCGGTGGTGATCCTCCTCGTGGTCGTCGCGGCGGTCGCCTGGGCCAACTCCGGCGGCGGCGGGGCCGAGAAGAAGGACCCGCCCGTCGGACAGAAGGCGTCCAGTGCGCCGCCGCCCTCGTCGTCGCCGCCCGCGACGCCGACGCAGACCGTCTCGTCGAGCCCCGGGCTGCCCGCCGGCTTCCACATGCACAAGGACCGCACCGGCTACTGGGTGCCGATCCCGGACGGGTGGAGCGCGCCCAAGCGCAAGGACGGCGGCGACTTCTTCTACTCGCCCGACGAGAGCTCCTACATCCAGATCGGGCAGACCTCCACGCCCGGTGCGAGCGCGCTCCGCGACTGGGAGCAGCAGGAGAACGGCGGCCGGGCCTTCCGCGGCTACAAGCTGGTCAAGATGGCCAAGACCGGCGACCAGCCGCCCGTCCCCGACACCAAGGACGGTGCGAAGTCGGCCGACTGGGAGTTCACCCACACCACGTCCCGGGGCCGCATGCGCATCCTCAACCGGGGCTTCGTGGCGAACGGCCACGGGTACGCCATCCTCCTGTCGGCCCCCAACGGCGGCTGGGACAAGACGTTCACCGATCTCCAGCCCGTCTACCGCTTCTTCAAGCCCGCGGGCGCCTGAGCGCGCCCGAGCCGGCCTCCGTCCCCACGACGACCGCGGAGGGGGACGTATGGCGAACCGCTGGACGCGGTCGGTAGGGTCGCCACTCATGGCGGACGGGGAACAGACGGGGCAGGGGGACGGCCGGCTTCTCGCGGGGCGCTACCGACTGCTGACCGTGGTCGGAAGCGGCGGCATGGGCACGGTGTGGCGCGCGCGGGACGAGATGCTCGATCGCGAGGTCGCGGTCAAGGAGGTCGTCCTGCACCGCGCGCTGAGCGACGACGAGCGCGAGACGCGGCACCTGCGCACGCTGCGCGAGGCGCGGGCGTCGGCGCGGCTGAACCATCCGGGCGTGGTGACCGTGCACGACGTCGTCGACGAGGACGATCGGCCGTGGATCGTGATGGAGCTGGTCCAGGCCCGCTCCCTCCAGGAGATCCTCGACGAGGACGGGCCGCAGCGGCCCGGACGGGTCGCGACGATCGGGCGGCAGGTCGTGGCGGCGCTGCGGGCCGCGCACGCGATCGGCATCCTGCACCGCGACGTCAAGCCCGCCAACGTGCTCATCGCCGCCGACGACCGCGCGGTGCTCACCGATTTCGGCATCGCGCAGATGGCGGGCGACGCGACCCTGACGCACGCCGGGCTGCTGGTGGGCTCGCCCGCCTACATGTCGCCCGAGCGGGTCCGGGGCGACAAGGCGACGCCCTCGTCCGACCTGTGGGCCCTCGGCGCGACGCTGTACGCGGCGTGCGAGGGCAAGGCGCCGCACCACCGCTCCGATCCGATGGCCGTGCTCGCCGCGGCGATGACCCAGGAGCCGCCCCCGCCGCGCAACGCCGGGCCGCTGGCGCCGGTGCTGATGGGGCTGCTGGACCGGGACCCCGTCCAGCGCATGGGCGCCGCGCGGGCCGAGGAGGCGCTCGCGGGCCTGGCCGCGGGGCACGCCGCGGGCCTGGCGACCGGGGCCACGACCGCCGACCCGTACGCGGGGGCGGGCACGTCGTCGGCCTGGACGGCACCGCCCGCGGAGCCGGTCACGGCCGTTGTGCCGGATCTCACAGCGAACGCGCCGACCGGGACGCACCACAACGAGTCGTCCCCTCACACGCAGTCACCGCAGTCACCGATGCCGTACACGCATCCGGGGTCGCCGTACCCGGCGATGCCGGACGGCGGGGTCCGCCCGGCCAAGCGGCTTCCGCTCGTGCCGGTTCTGGCCGGGGTCCTCGTGACCGCCGCCCTCGTCGCGGGCATCGCCGTCGCCCTGTGGCCGGACGGCGCGTCCGGCGACGGTGCGGGGGGAGCGACGTCGCCGCCCGTGCGGTCCACTGTGACGAAGACCTCCAGCGCCGCGCCGGCCGACCGGAAGACCACCGCGCCCTCGGCCGACGTCCTGCCGCCGGTGCCGCCGGGATCCCACCGGGTGAAGGCGTCGGGCTACACCATCGCGGTCCCGGACGGCTGGACCCGGACGGAGCAGGCGCGCAGCACGGTCTGGATCGACCCCAGGACCAAGGCGTACGTGCAGGTCGACCGCACGCCCTGGACGGGCGAGCCGAGTGACCCGCTCCAGCACTGGATCAACTGGGAGAAGAACGCGGTCGCCGACGGCAACATGCAGGGGTTCCGGCGGCTGTCGGTGACCAGGAGCACCGCGGGCCGGTTCAGGGCCGCCGACATCGAATTCGTCTGGGACCGCAACGGCGGCACCCGCGCCCGCGACCGGGGCGTTTACATCGACCAGGGCCGGGCGTACGCGGTCCTGGTGGCCGTCCCGGCGACCGAGTGGAGCCAATACACCACTACCGTGAAGAATGTCCTCGACACGTTCCGGCCCACGAGCGTGCGATGAACCATGGGACGCGCTGGGACGTCCCTATGACGACAGGTGCCGCAGAGGTGTGCTCGGGGAGTGCCTCTAGGCAGCGCCGCGTGTGACGGGGGACCATTTAGTCATGGGAGAGGCACGTCTTCTCGCCAACCGCTACCGGCTCGACGAGGTGGTCGGCCGCGGCGGCATGGGCACGGTGTGGCGGGCCTACGACGTCATGCTCGACCGCGAGGTGGCGGTCAAGGAGGTCGTGCTGCCGCCGGGCCTCACCGTGTCCGAACGCGACGTGCTCTACGAGCGGACCTTCCGCGAGGCGCGGGCGTCGGCGCGGCTCAGCCATCCAGGCGTGGTGGTGGTGCACGACGTCGTGGAGGAGTCCGACCGGCCCTGGATCGTGATGGAGCTGGTCCTGGCCCGCTCGCTCCAGGACCTGCTGGAGGAGGGCCCGCTCGGCCACCGCCAGGTCGCCGAGATCGGCATGCAGATGCTCGCCGCGCTCGGGCACGCGCACGAGAAGGGCATCCTGCACCGCGACGTCAAGCCGAGCAACGTGCTGATCACCGACGCCGGGCGGGTGGTGCTGACCGACTTCGGCATCGCGCAGGTGGAGGGCGACTCGACCCTCACCCAGACCGGCCTGGTCATGGGGTCGCCCGCCTACATCCCGCCGGAGCGGGCGCAGGGCGAGCGCGCCGTGCCCGCCTCCGACCTGTGGGCGCTCGGCGCGACGCTGTACGCGGCGCTGGAGGGCCACTCGCCATACGAGCGGTCCGACGCGATGTCCTCGCTCCAGGCGGCGTTGACCGAGCCGGTCCCGGTGCCGCGCAACGCGGGCCCGCTGAACCGTGTGCTGGTGGGACTGCTGGCCCGTGAGCCCGTGTACCGCATCACCGGCGCGCAGGCCCGCCCGCTGCTCGCCCGGGTCGCCGCGATGCCGCCGCCCCCGCCGCCGGCGCCCCCGCAGCCGGTGCCTCCGCCGGTCGCCGAGGACACGGTGATGGACGAGTTCCCGGGGACGGACGAGGCGGCCGAGACCGTGATGGACGCGGCCGACCTCGATCCGGTGACGCGGCGCGACCCCGGTCCCGGCGGTTTCGCCGGTGGTGCCGGACGCCCCTCGGGCGAGCCCGAGGTACGGACCATGGTGGAGACCGAGTGGTCCCCGCCGCCGCCCGCGCCGTCCCAGACGCAGCCGCCCCCGGCCCTGGCCAAGACGCAGCCGCCCCCGCAGCAGCGGCCCTCGCAGACGCAGCCGCCGCCGTACAGTCCGCCCCCGCGTGTGCCACCTCAGCGCGTCCAGCCGCCCCCGCAGCCGCCTCAGCCGCCGCAGACGCCGCAGCCGTGGGAGCAGCCGCAGCAGTTCAGCCAGTGGCAGCAGCCCGTTCGGCCCGACCAGGGCGCGGCGCGTCCCGGCGACCGCGAGCGCCGCAAGACGATCGTGATCGTCACGGTCGCGGTGGTGCTGGTGGTGGCCGCGGTGCTGGCGGGCGCGTTCATCCTGCGCAGCCGGCTCGGCACCGGCGCGATGGGCGCGGGCCCGCCGGCCCCGGCCTGCGCCCGGGGGGACGCCGGAGGGGCCGCGGGCACGCTCAGCTGTTGGTGATGTCCAGGCCCGAGATGCTCGCCCCGTCGGCGCGCACCGACGGCTGCTCCGACACCACGTCGGTCATCACCATGGTCGGCAGCGTCAGCGGCGGTGGCTGCTCGGGCGTGAAGGTCAGCGGGATGCCGAGCAGCCGCGACGACATCTTCGTGGTGAACATGACGACGTCGCCGTCCAGCGTCAGGTTGCCGGTCCTGAGCCGGGTCGTGGCGGCGCCGCGCCGGGTCGTCTGGTCGACGTCCTTCAGCACGGCCCTGGACATGCTGAACTTCAGCGCGCGGACCGTGCCCCGCGCGGTGGGCAGCTCGGCGACGCCGTCGTAGCTGAGCCCCGACATCGTCAGCGAGCTCGCGCGCAGCGTGGCCGCGTCGGTGAAGATCCGCGTCCCGCCGGCGGGCGCCGACGCCGACGCCGACGCCGACGCCGACGCCGACGCCGACGCCGACGCCGATGCCGATGCCGACGGCGCCGGGGTCGGAGCCGGGGTCGCGGCCGGGGTGAACAGGTGCACGCCGAGGACGGCGGGCAGGGCCGCCGGAAGCGCGGCGGCGAGCATCGTGCCGCCGCGCGCCGTCCCGCTCGCTGCGGGCAGCGGAGCGGTGCCGCCGGGCGCTCCCGGGCGCGGACGGCGGACCGTGGCCGGGGACCACGCGAAGCCGAGCGCGCCGCCGAGGATGCCGAGCAGCATCCCCGCGAGGAACCCGCCGAAGTTGGACGTGAGGAAGGACGCCAGCGACAGCAGCACGGCGAGGATCCCGTAGAACCCGCGCTGCGCGGGCTGGAACCACATCAGCGCGCCGGCCGCGACGAGCAGCGCGCCGATCAGCCAGCTCGCCACGCCGGCCATGCCCTGGTGGATCACCAGCGGCATCGGCGCCAGCGGGATCGCGATCAGCTCGACCCCGCCGAGGACGGCGAACACGCCTCCCCAGAAGGGGCGGGTCCGCCGCCAGCGACGGAATCGGTTCGTCTCGGGGGTGTTCATCGGCCTCACCGGGTCGGGATGGTCAGAAGCACTCGGCGCCGAGCTTCATACTGAGGTCGTTCAGCTTGAAGGTGCCGGCGGTGGTGGCCCAGGCGACCTGCCTGACCTTGGTCAGCTCGATCCGGGTCGCCTGCTGGCCGAACATCCCGGCCGGTCCGCGCGCGCCGTCCGGGCCGCGGTTCAGCGTGCTGGCGTCGCGGCCGATCTCGATGCCGGTGAACGTGGCGTCGGCGTCGAGCTGCTCGACGTCCAGCACCAGGTCGGACGCCTCGACGGGCTTGGCGCCGGTGCCCGCGGTGAGCCGCAGGGTGAGCGGGCCCACCTTCATCGACTGGCACATGTTGCGGATCTGCGCCGACTTGATGCCGGAGATCTGCACCGGGTGCTTGGCGCCGTCCTTGCCGGTGTCGACGCCGCCGTACTGCACGAAACCCTGCCCGTTGAGCGAGTCGGCGCTCACCTTGAAGCTGCTGCCGGAGACGGCGAAGGACGAGGCGAGCGAGCCCTGCGCGGTCATGAACAGCAGCGCGCCGGCACCGAGCGCGGCGGGTGCGGCGATGGCGGCGAAACGCCTCCAGCGGACCCGGCCGACGGCGGCCTCGGTGCTCTCGGCGGAGCCGGCGGAGTCGGTCATGTGCACTCCCTGGGGGGACGGTGTGGGGGACGCGTCCGCGCGAAAACGGACACTCGTGACGCCGCTCACTTACGTGACGATGAGTGCAAGTTACCCCCAAGTACTTACTTCTAACAACCCCATAGAAAGGCCCATGGATCGGATCTTGTGTCACTGACCTGCGAATCCATGTGAAGGCCGGATTTTGGGATGGTTGAAAATTGGATACAGAGAGTCACTATAGGGAGTCGTCGAGCCCGGCGCGAAGAGGCGGGCGGAACACTGTCGGGGCGCGAACGGAACGCGGTGGGGACGCGGCCCGGGCGCCCGGGGTCAGCTCCCCGCGGAGAGGGCGTTCAGCGCGAGCCGCAGCTCGGCGACGTGCTCGCGGAGATCCTCGGGGTCGGACCCGGACCCCAGCAGCGTGACGTCGTGCTCGACCCGGGCGACCCGCTCGTCGAGCGACTTCAGCAGCCGGGCGAGGCCGGGCCCGTCGCCCTCCTCGCCGAGCGTCCGGCGCAGCAGCTCGGCCTGCCGGCTCAGCCGCGCGGTGCGCCGGTGCAGCTCGACGAACACCGCGACCTTGGCGCGCAGCAGCCACGGGTCGAACGGCTTGGTCAGGTAGTCGACCGCGCCCGCCGCGTACCCGCGGTAGGCGTCCTGCCCGGCCTCGCCCGCCGCGGTGAGGAAGATGATCGGGATGTCCCGGGTGCGCGGCCGGCTCTTGATGTGCTCCGCGGTCTCGAAGCCGTCCATCTCGGGCATCACGACGTCGAGCAGGATCAGCGCGAAGTCGTCGCTCAGCAGCTCGCGCAGCGCGTCCCGGCCCGAGGAGACCGGCACGACCTGCACCGGCAGCGCGTCGAGCACCGCGGTGAGCGCGACCAGGTTCTCCGAACGGTCGTCGACGGCCAGGATCCTCGTGGTGGTGGGCACCGGACTCCTCCGCCCGTCGGTGACGGCGTGCTCGCACCAGCCTGTCACGTTCGCGCGGACGACGACAGCCGATCGGTGCAGAGTGCCGCTTTCTAGGGCAGCCAACCCGGCTTCACCAGGCCCGACTCGTAGGCGAACACCACCAGTTGGGCGCGGTCGCGCGCGGAGAGCTTGACCATGGTGCGGCTGACGTGGGTCTTGGCGGTCGCCGGGCTGACCACCAGCCGGGCGGCGATCTCCTCGTTGCTCAGCCCCTCGCCGACCAGCGCCATCACCTCGCGCTCGCGATCGGTGAGGGCGTTCAGCCGGGTCGAGGGGGCCGGGGCCTTGGCCCGCGCGGCGAACTCGGCGATCAGCCGCCGGGTCACGCTCGGCGACAGCAGCGCGTCGCCCGCCGCGACCGACCGGACCGCGTGGATCAGCTCCACCGGCTCGGTGTCCTTGACCAGGAACCCGCTCGCCCCGCCGCGCAGCGCCTCGAACACGTACTCGTCGAGCTCGAAGGTGGTCAGGATGACGATCCGGACCCCGTCCAGGCGCTCGTCGGAGGCGATCCGGCGGGTGGCCTCCAGGCCGTCGGTGCCCGGCATCCGGATGTCCATCAGGATCACGTCCGGGCGGAGCCGCCGGGCCTGCGCGACCGCCTCCTCGCCGTCGCCCGCCTCGCCGGCCACCTCGATGTCGGCCTGGGCGTCCAGCAGCGCGCGGAACCCGGCGCGGACCAGGATCTGGTCGTCGGCGAGCAGCACCTTGATCACTCGGCACCTCCCGGGCGCGGCGCGGACGGGTCCGCGGTCGGAGCGAGGCTACCGGGTCCGGGCGCGCCGTCCACGGGCAGCGTCGCGGTGACGCGGAACCCGCCGCCCCGCCGCGGCCCGGCCTCGAACGTGCCGCCGAGCGCCGCGGCGCGCTCGCGCATGCCGCGGATCCCGCTGCCGCCGGGACGGTCGTCCAGCAGCGCGACGCCCCGGCCGTCGTCCTCGACCAGCACGGTGATCTCGTCGGCGCCGTAGGCGACCACGACCCGCGCCGTCACCGGGCCCGCGCCGGAGTGCCTGGTGACGTTGGTGAGCGACTCCTGGACGATGCGGAACGCGGCCAGGTCGGTCGCGGCGTGCAGGGGCCGCCGGTCGCCGGTGACCTCGGCGTCCACCCGCAGGCCCGCCGAGCGGGCGCGGGCGAGCAGGTCCTCCAGCCGGTCCAGCCCGGCGGTGGGGGAGCGCGGGGCGCTCTCGCCCTGCGCGCGCAGCGCCCCGATCACCGACCGCATCTCGCTGAGCGCCTCCTTGCTGGCCTCCTTGATGGCGGCCAGCGCGGTCCGCGCCTGCCCGGGGTCGTCGTCGATGAGGTGCAGCGCCACCCCGGCCTGCACGTTGATCATCGAGATGTTGTGCGCCAGCACGTCGTGCAGTTCGCGGGCCATCCGCAGCCGCTCCTCGCTGGCCTGCCGCCGGTCCTCCTCGGCCCGGGACCGGGCCGACGCCTCGGCCTTCTGCCGGCGCATCCGGACCAGCTCGGCGGTGACCAGCCCGACCAGCGCCCAGCCGATCACGATCGAGGTGCCGCCGACCGTCGGCTCGTCCACCGGGAAGGGGCCGCCGCCCCGGCCGCGCTCGTCCCACGGCACCCCGATCACCGCGGTGAGGGCGAAGTAGGCGGCGAGGGCGCCGCTCGTGCAGGCCCAGGCGAACAGCCGGTGCCCGGCGTTGACCGCCGACATCAGCGCCAGGAGCGCGGCGAACGGAGCCGGCCCGTACGGGTAGGCGCGCAGGAAGTACAGCGCGGTGAGCGCGCCCACCGCCACCAGCGTGAACCTCGGATGCCGGCGGCGCAGCAGGAGCAGCGCCGGGCCGACGAGCAGCACCGCAAAGGCCGGCGGGTCGAGCGGGGTGAAGCCGTAGTCGTGCGACGGGTGCGGCCGGCCGGCCGGATCGCGCCACCCGCCCCGGCCGGGCCCGCCGCCGCTTTCCGCGCCGATCGAACCCATCACCTGGATGACCGCGATGAGCGCCGGAAGCACCCAGACGGGCCACGCGGTGGGACGGGCCCAGCGCGGTGCCCCGACGTGTGCGGACGGCGGCGGAGTGCTCATTCCAGCACGTTAGGACACCGGCGGCCGGCCCGGCGTCGGCCGCCGGGAGCGTCCGCCCGTACTCCCCGGGAGGTACCGGGTCATTCGCCGCGGAGACGGGCGCTCAGCCACCCGAGGACGGAGGGGAGGTGGCCGCGCCACTGCCCGAGCGTGCCGGGCTCGCCGTCGACCAGCGACACCTCGGCGCGCGCCGGCGGCTTGGCGAGCGACGCGAACCGCGCCGCGGTCGCCGCCTCCCCGCCGTCCCGTCCGGTCGCGATCAGGAGCGACACCGGCGGGGGCGGGAGGTGTTCGAGCCGCCACAGCAGGTCGTTGTCCTGCCGGTACACGGAGCTGCCGCCGTAGGGGTCGGGCTGGGCGGTCCCGGGCGCGGTGGGCGGCGCGCCGAGGGCGCCGTCGATGCTCGCACCCGCGGCGAAGCGGTCGGAGTGCAGCATCGCGAACCGCGTGCCGCACTGGCCGCTGGTGCCGAACCCGGCCACGCCCCACCCCTGGCGCACGCGCGGCAGGCGGTAGGTGCTCAGCAGCGCGACGGGCAGATCCTGGGTGTAGAACGTCTCGGCCTGCCCGCCGGCGCGTCCGGGCAGATCGACGCACACCGACGGGCGCACGCCGGTCTTCCCATCACGGGTCTTCCCGTCACGGGTCTTCCCCTCACCAGCCTTCACTGTCTTCCCCAGACCGGCCGCCATGCCCTTGACGACCCTGCGGTGCGCACCGGGGCCGGGCGGCGCGGACGGTCCTGACGGCGCCGGTGCCGGCGGGGCCGGCGACAGCCCGTGCGCTGAGCGGACCATCGCGTAGACCATCGGCTGGGAGCGGCCCGCCGCGACCTCGCGGGCGGCCTCGGCCGGGACGTGCGCCTGTTTGATCCACGCGGTCGGGCCGTCGGACGGCCCGCCCGACAGCAGCATCGCGACGGGGAGCCGCTTGCGCGCGTACTCGGGCTGGAAGTACTGCGGCGGGAGGTAGACGTAGACCACCGAGTCGAGCCCGCTGCGCGGGCCGTGCACCTCCAGCCGGTCGACCCGCCCGTCCTTGGCCGGATCCTGCGGGTGCCCCGCGCGGGACGGGCCGAGGCCGGTGCTGAAGCGGCGCACCTGACCGGACGGGTCGGCCTTCGCGCCATGGCTCGACTGCACCTGCTTCACCTGGACCTTCGCGGTGCCGTCGCCGAGCAGGTCGTTCCAGGTCGCGTAGAAGACGAAGTACTTGTTGGCGGTCAGGACGATCAGTGCCGTCAGAGTCGCCTGGCTCGCCAGCAGCAGTCCGGCGCGCCTCAGCACCGGCCTTCTGCCGGACCCTGCGAACCGCGGCCACAGCAGCATGGCCGCGGCGAAGGCGGCGGTGGCCAGCAGGCCGGTCAGGATGAGCAGGATCGCGCTCGTGGGCTCCATGTCACTCTCCCCGGAGCTGGGCGCTCAGCCATTGGACGGTCGGCGGGATGTACTTGCGGAACGTCTTGAAGTTGTGGCCGCCGGTCGGCAGCAGCACCGTGTCGACCACCAGCGGCGGCCGGGCGGCCCGCATGAACCGCTGGGCCGACGGGAAGGTGTTCTCGCCGACGTCGGCGGACGCCACCAGGATCGACAGCGGCGGCTGCGGCAGGTTCTGGAGCCGCCAGATCAGGTTGCTGCTCCGCCGCAGGGCGGGGCTGCCGTTGTAGAGGTCGCGGGTCGTGGTGTCGAGCAGCGCGTGGAAGTGGCCGGCCATGTTGGCCGCGGCGCTGAACCGGTCGGAGTGCAGCATCGCCAGCTTGGCCGCGCAGTAGCCGCCGGTGGAGTAGCCCGCCACGCCCCAGCCCTTGGCGGAGCGGGGCGTGCGGTAGGTCCCCGCGATCGCCTCGGGGACGTCCTGCGCGAAGAACGTCTCGACCTTGGGACCGCCGGGCACGTCCGCGCACTCGGTGTCCCAGCCGTCCTTCACGGTCGGCCGCATCATCACGTAGATCATCGGCTGGGCCCGGCCGGCCGCCTGCGCCCGCGCCGCCTCCTCGGGCAGGTGGCCCTTGTCGATCCAGGTGAGCCGGTCGGAGGCGGGGTAGCCGGCGATGAAGAGCGCGACCGGGAACCGGCGCGCGGCGAAGCCCGGCTGGAAGTACTGCGGCGGGAGGTAGACGTAGGACTCGGCGTCGATCCCGGTGCGGACGCCGTGGATCGCCAGGTGCTCGACCTGCCCGTCGCGGGCGGGGTCGGCGTGCCCGGTGCGCCCGGCGGCGCCCGGGTCGAGCTCCGCGGCGACCTTCCGGACGACCTGGCTCGCGACGGCGGCGTTCGGTGGTGCCGGCGGGCGCCGTCCCTGCTCCGTCCGGACCTTCCCGCCGGCGGCGCCGAGCAGGTCGTGCCACGTCCCGTAGAACAGGTAGTAGCCGTTCAGCCCGACGATCAGCGTCAGGATGAGCACGACCTGGCAGCCGATCAGCAGTCCGGCGCGTGCGGCGACGGCGCCAGGACGGGCGGCGGCGACGCGCGGCCATAGCCGCACCGTCGCCGCCAGGCACCCGAGCGTCGCCAGGCTGAGCAGGGTGAGCAGCTCCCAGCTCGTCAGTTCCATACCGGCCCCCTCCGGGCAGGACGTGCCACGCGCTGGGCATGGCACGACGAATGACTCGGCGGGCGTACGGCCGGGTCGGTGAACGTTCAGAAGGGTCGATGACCTGACAGCCGCGTGCGCCCGACCGGATCGGTCGGGCTGCCTGACGGGGCGTGCCCTGGGCGGCGTCGGGATGCCGTCCGCAGTCATACGTGTCGGCGCGTTGCGCTCGGTGCCCGTTCTCAGCCGATCCAGCGGATCGGCAGCCGGTCGAAGCCGTGACGGGCGCTTGACCGCAACATTACCGGTTCGCCCGCCAGGCGCGCACGCCCTGGCCGTTCCAAGATCGCGACGAGGAGCGCGCGCAGGTGCACCCGGGTCAGCCGCGCGCCCAGGCACGCGCGCGTCCCGTACCCGAAGCAGAGGTGCGGGCGCGCGGGTCGGTCGTGCCGGAGAGAGGGTTCGGCGTCCGGATCGCTCTGGAGGCGGTGCCCGGCGTCAGGGTCGTCCTCCTGCGGGCGCGGGGCAGGGACGTAGCGTTCGGGGATGTAGCGGTCGGGTTCGGGAAATGTGTCCTCGTCGTGGTTGGCGGACGCGAGCCAGAGCACGATCCGTTCCCCCGCCCGCAGCGGCACGCCGCCCATTTCGGTCGCGCGCTGCACGACGCGGTCGATCTGCATTACGGGCGTCCACCAGCGCAGCATTTCCTCCACGGCGCTGTCGAGAAGCCCCTCGTCGGTTCGTCCCGCCTGTAAGCGCTCGTACTGCCCGGGGTGGCGCAGAAGGGCGTACAGGCCGCCGGCCAGAGTGTTGCGCAACGTTGCGGGCACGTCCCCGGCGACGTCGCGGACGAAGTCGACCGACTCCCGCGCGGGCACCCGCTCCAGCATCGCCCGCGCGGGAGGGTCCATGTCGATGAGGGACGGGTCCGGCTCGTCACCGCCGCCGCTCCCGCCCGCCGCCTCGTCCGCGTCCTGCTCACGCCCCACGGCGGGGCCGTGCAGGGCACCGTCCTGCTCGGACGCGAACAGCTCCGGGTGGACGAGGGCGTGCCGCACGTCGGCGTAGCTCAGCACCGCCCAGGCGCCGGGCCGCTCGGACATCCGCCCGTCCAGCCACACCACCGGGGTCTTGGCGCGGAGCCGCTCCAGCCGTTCGTAGGGGACTCCCCGCGCGTAGCTGTCGGGGCAGCCGAGGACCTCGGTGTCGGAGATGGGTAGGGCGCCTCGCCGCTGAGGCATGGGGGAACCTCCTTCAGGGCGGACGCTAACGTGTCCGAGCCGAACGCTCTATGTCCGGTTTCGGCCGTCCAATGTCACCTTCCCGGCGTTCCGCAACCGGCACGGCGCGTTCAGGCGGGGTTCAGCCCGCGAGCCACTCTCCCGTTTCGACGCTCACCAGACCGTGGCGGGCGGCCTCGATCACGGCCTCGCGCTGCGAGTGCACGCCCAGCTTGCTCAGCACGCTCTGCACGTGGCTGCGCGCCGTGCTGCGCGTCACCCCCATCGCCTTGGCCAGTGCCTGGGTGGACTCGCCGCGGGCCAGCCGGGTGAGCACCTCGCGCTCGCGCGGGGTGAGGAACTGCGCCACCTTCTGCGCCTGGCTGCGCGGCCGGACGCCCGCGCCGCGCCGGGTGGCCTGGTCGACGACGACCTCGCCGGCCGCGACCCGGCGCAACACGGTGAGGATGTCGCCGGCCTGCTGGCCCTTGTGCGCGAAGCCCCGCACGCCCGCCGCGAGACCGGCCTCCAGCACCGGCTGCTCGAGGAATCCGGTCAGCACCACGAACCGGGTGCCCGGCGCGGCGGCCCGCAGCCGCGGCATCCATTCGAGCGCGGTGGCCCCCGGGAAGTGCAGGTCGATCAGGCAGACGTCGGCGCTCCCGGCGCGCAGCGCCGGGAGCGCCTCCTCGGGCGAATAGGCCACCCCCGCCACCGCGTGGCCGGCGTCGGCCAGCACCAGCGACAACGAGTCGGCGAACACCGCGTGGTCGTCGCAGATGATCACCTTCATGGATGCGGCCGCCAGTCGTCGGCGCTGATGGGCGGCGCCGACGGCAGCAGCATGCGGACCCGGGCGCCTCCCATCTCGCAGGTGCGGATCTCCAGGCTGCCGCCGTAGCCGGAGATGAGGTCGTGCACGATGCCCAGCCCCAGCGAGGCCAGCCCGCGCGGCGCCGCCCCGCCCGGGACCGTGTCGCCCGGCGCTTCGGGCGCACCGTACGCGCCGCGGGGGACGCCGAACCCGGGGCCGTCGTCGTCGACCTGGACGGCGACCCAGCCCCGGTCGGCCACGACCCGGACGTCCACCCGGCGGGCCGCCACCCGGCAGGCGTTGTCGAGCACGTTGCGCAGCGCCCGCCAGAGCGCGACCGGGTCCATGTGCGCCCACGCCTCGCCGCCGCTGAAGCAGACCTCGTGCGAGGTGGCCAGCCGCATGCCGGTGACCACCTCGGCGGTCAGCTCGTCCACCCGGATCCGTTCCGGGCAGGGCAGCGGCTCGTTGTCGTCGCCGTCCCCGTCGAGGCGGCGCAGCAGGTGGTCGAGCCACCGGGTCTCGCCGAGGAGCTGCTCGACGCGGGCCCGGCTCGTGTCGCCGACGTCGTCGGCGACGACGACCGCCGAGGCCAGCATGATGATCGTGCCGAGCTCGTGCCTGATGTCGTGCCGCAGCCGCCGCCGCCACAGGCCGTCCTCGACCCTTCCCACCGGGTCCTCCGGCCCGGTTTCCCGCGTGCCCACGGTGGTGAGCGTCGCGACGTGCGCGGGCGTGTCCATCGGTGACGACCGTGACTGCCCGTTGTTCATGAAGGACCCCCGTCCATAAATACCAGCACCGTCCCGACCGTCGCCCGGATGGGCATCGGTGTCCAGACAATTGGCCGCTACCGTCCGGCCGCTGGCCGATAGTGGACATGGCAAAATTCTGGTAAACCAGCCCCATTGTCGATGCGTCTCGATCGGGATTGCCGGGCGATCTCCGCGGCATTTCTTTCATACCTACGGCGTAGCCGCCTTGCGCATTCCGGCGGGTGTAGCCCCCCAGGGCCGGAGGGACAGTCTCGGTATGCCGACGGTCACCTTTCTCGGACACGCCGGAGTGGCGGTCCGTGGCGCCGCGTTCCGCCTGCTCGCGGATCCCTGGCTCGCCCCGACGGGCGCCTTCCTGGGCGCCTGGCACCAGTACCCGAGAAACGATCATCTCGATGTGCCCGCGTTGCTCGAAACCGACTGGGTCGCGATCTCGCACGAGCATCTAGATCATTTCGACCCCTGGGTCGTCGAGCGACTTCCCGAACGGACCAGAATCCTCATTCCGTCCTATCCGGGTCCCGCCTTCCGTGCACGCATGGCGGCGGTGGCCGGTGCCCGGCAGGTAATTGAGATACCGGCCTGGGAGAAATTCCCACTGGACAATCGGGGCTCCTGGATCACGGTGATTCCGGAGCTGTCGCCGATGTGCCACGACTCCGCATTTCTCGTGGTCGCCGACGGTCGCGCGATCCTGCACTGCAACGACGCGCGGCTCACCGCGGCGCAGGCGCGCCGCGCCAAGCACCTGGCCGGCGGCCGGCTCGACCTGATGGCGCTCCAGACCTCGGGCGCCTCCTGGCACCCGATCTGCTACGAGTACCCGCCCGAGGAGCTCGCCAAGGTCTCGATGGACAAGCGGGTCGCCAAGCTGCGCGGCGCGCAGCGGCTGGTGCGGCAGACCGCGCCGGAGCTCGCCGTCCCGTTCGCCGGGCCGCCCTGCTTCCTGGACGGCGAGGTCGCGCACCTCAACTGGGTGCTCGACCAGGACACGGGCGCGTTCTGCGACCCCGAGGCCGCCACCGAGTGGCTGCGCGAGCACTTGCCCGGGCAGCGCTGGGACCACTTCAGGCCCGGTGACACCGTCGACCTGGACACCGGTGAGGTCGTCCGCGACCCGGTCTCGGCGCGCTTCTCGTTCGCCGACGCCGACCGTCCCGGCTACCTGGAGCGGTACGCCGCCGACCGGGCCGCGTCGATCGAGTGCGTGCTGGCGGACCACCCCGAGCCGGACGCCGAGCTGTTCCACCGCTTCGTCGCGCACTTCGAGCACCTGGGCGGGCTCAGCGACTACTTCCTCTCCCAGATCGACATGCTGGTCCGCTTCGAGGTCACCGGGCCGAACGGCGGGACGTGGGACGTGGACTTCTCCCCGGACGGGCTCAAGGCCGGGGAGGCCGCCCCCGGCGCCCGCCCGCACTACCGGATCACCACCGCGGGCCGCTGGCTCGACGGCGTGCTGGGCGGGCGGCTGGCCTGGGAGGACCTGCTCATCTCGTTCCGGCTCAGCCTCTACCGCGACCCCGACGTCTACAACGACCACCTGGTCGGCCTGCTCAAGCACGCCAACGCCCCCGCGCTGCGGGCGGTCGAGGCGTACGAGACGGGACGGGACGAGTCCGAGCGCATCGTGGTCGAGTCGGGCGGGTGCTCCTACGACATCCCGCGCTACTGCCCGCACGCCGGGGAGGACCTGTCGATCGGCGCGATCGTCCGGGACGGGCAGGTGCACTGCCTCGCGCACAACTTCGCGTTCGATCTGGCCACAGGGGCGTGCGTCAACGCGCGCTCGGCGAACCTCGGCAGCAGGAGGGTGCGCCGGACCACCGATCGGCCTCTCGGCCTTTAGCGTTCTGTGCTAATTTTTTGTGATCACCGGGGGTTTGAAGGGGTTCGTACGTGGACCGCAAGAAGTTCGGCCTGTTCGTCGTCGCCTTCGTGCTGGTCGTAGGGGCGATGGAGATCTTCGCACTACAGATCGGCTCGATGGACTTCCCGTTGCCGGATCAGCCGCAGAAGCCGGTCGTCGCCGAGAACCAGGGCGTCGGCTGAGGCACCAGGCCCGGCCATCGAAAGTCTGGAAAGAAGCTCGTCAGGATCGTCCGGCGGTGTTGTGCCCCTTCATGATGCTCTGAAGGTCGGGACGCGCACCGCCGGACGCGTCTGAGAGCGCCGGGCAGGCCCATCGGTCCTGGTGTCCCCACGAGTAGGAGATGTCCATCGGCGGGCGCGGCACCAGCCGGTCCCAGCGCGCCAGGATCGCGCGGAGCTGCGCCTGGGTGGGCAGCCAGTACTGCTTGTCGCCCGTTGAGCAGTCCTGCCCGAACGTCTGGAAGACCGGCACGACCGCGCGGCGTGCGATGCCCGCCTCGTCGGCCATCCGCACCATCCGGTCGATCGCGTCGATGTTGCACTTCGCGCGGGTCCGGGCCGAGCCCTTGCACGGGTAGGGGTCGAGCCCGACCAGGTCGACGCCGGTCCGGGCGGGCGTGAGCGGCCCCATCGGCCAGTCGGTGAGCGAGATGAAGGTGACCTGACCGGGCGCGTGCCGCCTGACGTGGTCGGCGCGGCGGCGGATCTCGCCGGCGACCTCCGGGCACTCGCGGGTGTTGGGCTCGTCCGACAGGTACCAGCCGAACACCTTGGGGTCGTGCGCGTAGCGCTGGACCGCCCGGGCGAACGCGTCGAACGGCAGCTCGAAGGCGCCGCAGGTGAAGTTGCCGACCCACAGCAGCGCCCGCATCCCGTCCGGGACGCCGCGCACCAGCGCCTCGTCGGGCTTGACGTCGACGAGGTCGTAGCCGAGCGCCTTCAGCCTCGGGTAGTCGGCGGGCCGGGTGTTCAGCGCGATGTGCCGCGTCCCGCCAGAGCCGGCCGCCGGGGTCCCCGGGCTCGCGAGCGGGCCGCGGTAGGGGGTGTCGCCGTCGCCGGACGGTCCGCGCGCCAGGTAGAGCAGGAAGCCGGCCACCAGCACGGCCGCGGCGGCCACC
This sequence comes from Actinomadura xylanilytica, assembly GCF_030283145.1. Taxonomy (GTDB): domain Bacteria; phylum Actinomycetota; class Actinomycetes; order Streptosporangiales; family Streptosporangiaceae; genus Spirillospora; species Spirillospora xylanilytica. The sequence continues at coordinate 763,269 of NZ_JASNWE010000004.1, read as the reverse complement.
ACCGAGATCTTGAAGCGGACGCCCATCGCTGTCTCCCCGGGTGGTCGCGGTCGGTCAGGCGGCGGGACCGGCCTCCCGCCCGGCCTCGCGGACCGGCGCGCCGGCGGCGCCGGGCGGCGCGTCCCGGAGCGGCGGGACGGTGAAGCCGAGGATGTGCCGGACGGTGTCCCAGAGCGCGCCGAACGTGGCGCGCATCGACGGGTCGCGCAGGTACACCGCGTCGATCGCGACCCGGGCCGGGACGATCCGCTCGATGTAGGCGGCCAGGTCGACCTCCTCGCCGGGGCCGAGCACGTCGAAGTCGCGGAAGCGGACCTCGGAGACGCCGGTCAGGCCCGGCCGGTGGTCGAAGACCCAGCGGGACCGCGCGTCGTAGTGCACGGCCAGATCGTAGGTCTCCGGACGCGGCCCGACCAGGGTCATCTGCCCGCGCAGCACGTTCACGAGCTGCGGCAGCTCGTCCAGCGACCACTGGCGCAGCAGCTTGCCCACCCTGGTCAGCCGGGGGTCGCAGTTGGCGGTGACGGTGAGGCCGCCGACGCCCTGCCGCATGGTGCGGAACTTGTACATGGTGAACGGCCGGCCGCCCTGCCCCACCCGGGTCTGCCGGAACACCCCCGGCCCCGGGCTCGACAACCGCACCAGCGCGTACACCAGCAGCAGCGGCACGCTCAGCAGGACCAGCCCGGCGAGGGCCCCCGCCACGTCCAGCACGCGCCGCGCGCCGGACGGCGGGACCCCGTCGGACGGGTCGACCGGACGGCTCTCCAGCCGGGTGTGCTCCTCGGACATGGTCACCCCTTCTTCTGGACGTGCCGGAACCACACCAGCAGCGCCGCGGTGGTGGCGACGAAGGAGACGGAGGTGGCGATCGCGGCGCCCTCGGCCCCGTACCGGGGGATCAGGAAGACGCCGCACACCACGACGACGACCAGGCCGATGCCCTGGCCGGCGGACGCGGCGCCGGGCCGGCCGACGCCGTACAGGTAGGCCATGACCAGGCCGGTGACGCCGAAGGTGACCACCCCGGCCAGCCGGATGTAGGTGGGGACCACCGCGTCGTCGAAGACGTCGCCGAACACCCAGGGCAGCGCGGTCCCGGCGATCAGCGCGAGCGGCAGCGCGGCGGCGGCCGACACCGCCAGCGCGGGCAGGATCAGCCGCGCGGTCCGCCGGGTCGCGGTGCCGCGGTCCTCCTTGGCGAAGTCGGGGTACAGCACGTAGTTGACGGCCAGGCCCGGGAGCTGCACCAGCTCGGCGAACTTGCTCGCGACGGTGTAGACGCCGAGGACCTTCGGCCCGGCGAGCGCGCCGAGCAGCGCCATGTCGAAGCGGAGCTGGAGCAGGTCGATGAGCTGGCCGAGGTAGCCGCGCAGGCCGTACCCGGCGATGGTGCGGCCGAGCAGCCGGTCCGGGCGGCCCCAGCCGGCGAAGAACCCGCGCCGCGCCAGCCGCCGCGCGATCCACGCGGCGGCGGCGACGTCGGCCAGCACCAGCCCGGTGATCAGCGCGCCCGGCCCGTACCAGCCGATCAGGATGACCAGGTAGATGGGCAGGAAGACGAACTCCTCGACGGCGATCGCGAGGCTGGCGCCGTTCTGGTCGTCGGTGCCCTGGAGCAGGCCCTTGCCGACCGAGACGAAGCCCTGGGTGAAGGACGGGACGGCGGCGGCGAGCGTGAACCAGATCCCGAACGACTCGAAGAACACCGGGTGGAGCAGCGGGCTGAGGGCCAGCCAGCCGGTGCCGCCGAGGACGGCGCCGGCGACGGTCAGCCAGGCCAGGGTGGGCCGCACCCGCGCCTGGTCGTGGTCGCCGCGGATGAGGAAGTAGGGCGCGGCGGCGGGCAGCCCGGCGTTGGAGAGCTGGCAGAGCAGCCCGGGGAGGATCCGCACCAGGGTGAACGCGCCGACCAGTTCGGGCCCGCCGATCCGCGCCACCAGGATGGTGGCGACGCCGAGCGAGGCGAGCGCGCCGATCCGTCCGGCCATGTTGCCCGCGACGAGCGCGAGCAGCCGCCTCTTGAGCCGTCCGGCCTCGGCGGTGTCCCCGCCGTCCCCCACGCCGCCCGAGATGGGTCCGGCGGGACGCTGCGTGTCGGTCATGCGGCCTCCCCGGTGCCCGCCGCGGGGGCGGTGTCGCGCCGTCCGAAGAGGTCCAGTGCGGCGATCAGGCCGAAGAACGCCCAGCCGTGCCGGTAGTGCAGGGTCTCGTAGAACAGCCCGGAGATCAGGAACACCGCGACCAGCGCGGCGAACAGCTCGGGCCGGGGCACCAGCCGCGCGTACTCGCCGGTCAGCGCGTCCCGGCGGGCGATCCGCAGGCACCTGAGCAGCAGCGTGGACAGCAGTGCGATCAGCGCGACGCCGCCGAGGAAGCCGCGCTCCAGGACGGCGGCGATGTAGTCGTTGTGCGCCTCGCGGACGTAGGTCTCCTGGCCGACCCGCATCGCGGTCTCGGTCTGGCCGGGCCCGATGCCCCACGGATGGGTCTGCCGGTCGATCATCTTGATCGTGGTGGCCAGCACGGTGCTGCGCGAGTTGGTGCTCTCGCCGGTGGTCCGGCCGATCGAGTCGCGCAGGATGGGGGACGCCTGGCCGGCCCGGTCGAGCCAGGGCTGGACGTCGATCTGGCCGAGCGCCGCGACGCCCCCGCCGCCGAGCACCGCCGCGAGCGCCCCGACCGCGATCGCGTGGTGCGCCTTGCCCTCGCGGAACAGCCGGAAGAGGTAGCCGAGCAGGATCGCGGCGCCGAGCGCGAGCGAGCCGCCGTTGGAACCGGTCAGCACCTCGGCGGCGAGCAGCACGCCGCACACCGCGTACCGCCGGGCGGGCGTGGCGGGGAAGCGGGCGGCGCGGGCGATGAAGAACACGCAGATGAACCAGTTGGAGGCGTAGTTGGCGTCGCCGAAGGTGAACATCGCGCGCTCGCCGTCGACCTGCTTGCCCGACAGCAGGTCGTTCCCGATCACGAACCCGAAGATCATCACCAGCGCGTAGCAGGTGCCGATGACCACCCAGGAGCGCAGCGCGACGCGCAGCAGCCGCGGGTCGCGGCCGAGATTGGCGACGCTCACCGCCCACAGCAGCACGAACAGGTCCTTGACCAGGGTGAGCGCGCCCGCGTCGTTGACCAGCGCGGCGATCCCGCCGGCGATGATGGTCAGCAGCGTGGGGATCAGGAACGGCCACCGCACCGGCAGCCGGTGGGTCGCCGCCCACAGCAGGGTGACCGCGGTGACGCCGACGAGCGCGAGATCGGGCAGCCCCGTGTTGCCGGGGCCGGGGGCCAGCCCGAACGGCATCAGCATCGGCAGCGAGGCGATGCCCGCGACCAGCGCCACCACCGTCACCGGCAGCCGGCGCCGCAGCGGCGGCGGCGCGGCGGGGCCGGGCGGCGCGGACGCCCGTCCGGCGGCGGCCCGGTCCGCCGCCCCGGTGGCGGGCTTCGGCGGGGCGGCCCTGGTGGCGGTCATCGCTGGTACGGCCGTTCGGTGTCGCCGCGGTAGACGTCGTCGAGCTGCTCGCCGAGATGGGCCGGGGTGAACCAGTCGCCGACCCGGTCCCGGGCGCGGCGGGCCATCCGGGCGGCGGCGGCCGGGTCGTCCAGGAGGTGGCCGATCGCGCCGGCGAGCTGCTCGGGGTCCTCCGGCCGGACGAGCAGCCCGGTCTCGCCCGCCAGCACCAGGTCCTGGTTGGACGGGACGGCGGTCGCCACCAGCGGAATCCCGGCGCCGATCGCCTCGACCAGCACGCACGGCAGGCCCTCCCAGCGGCTGGCCATCGCCATCAGGTCGAAGGCGGGCAGCACGCTCGCGACGTCGTCGCGGTGCCCGAGCCACCGCATCCGCTCGCCGATGCCGAGCCGTGCGGTCAGCGCCTCCAGCTCGGCCGCCATCGGCCCGCCGCCGACCCACAGCCCGAACACGTCGCCCGGGAGCCGGGCCAGCGCCCGCGCGAAGACCTCCGGGCCCTTCTGGTGGGTGAGCCGCCCGACCGAGCCGACGACCTTCACCCCGAGCGGCAGGTCGAGGCGGCGCCGCGCCTGCGCGCGCGAGCCGGGCGCGGTGGCGTAGGCGGCCACGTCCACCGCGGGCCACGACAGTCGGACCCGCTCGGGCGTGGCGAGGCCGAGCCGCAGCGCGGTGGTGACCGTCTCCGACCCGATCGCCAGGAACGCGTCGGTGTGCTTGGCGGCGGCCCGTTCCAGCCTGATGTAGACGCGGCGCCGCGCCCACGACTGGAACTCGTTGAACGGGAAGCCGTGCCAGGTGTGCACGATCCGCGGCACGCCCGCGCGGGCCGCGGCGATCCGCCCGATCACGCCGCCCTTGGCGCTGTGCGTGTGCACGACGTCGTAGCGGCCCTCGGCGAGGACCTGGGTGAGGACGCGCAGCGCGGCGCGGTCATCGCGCGGGGAGATCTGCGGGACCAGCGACCGCACCTGGACGATCTCCATCCCGGCGGCGTGCGCGGCGGGCGTCAGGTCGCCGGCGGCGGCGTTGGCGACCGCCTCCTCGCCGCGCAGCACGTCCGCGCCGGACGCGGCGGCCTTGCTGTCGATGCCGACGCCGCCGGTGACGACGGCGCGCTCGTAGCCGTCCGGCGGCAGGGCCAGGGCGCCGTTCAGCGCGACCTGTCCGGCGCCGCCGTTGAAGCGGGTGATCACCGTGGCCACTCTCAGCTTGCGGCTTGTCGTCATGAGCACCTCACAGGCCGGGCGGATCGGGGGAGCAGCCCGCCTCGCACAGCGGGGACGACCCGGCGGGCGGGTCGCCCTGCGGGGGCGGGCGGCGGACGGGGTGGTACTCGGGCAGCAGCCGGCGCAGCAGCAGTCGCACCCGGCCCGCGTCGCCCGAGCCGGCCGCGGCCGACAGCGCGTCCAGGAGCTGCGGCAGCCCCGCGGGCGGCGGCGCCGGGCGGGTCGCCCAGATCTTCGGATGGGCGGTGCGGATCCGCCGCTCGGAGTCGGAGAACGGCTTCTCGGCCAGCTTCTCGCCGGGCCCGAGGCCGCAGAACCGGATCGTCACCTCGGGCAGCCGGAGCTGCTCGGCGTACCGGTGCACCAGCTCGATCACCGGCACCGGGCTGCCCATGTCGAGCACGAACGTCTCGGCCTCCTCGGTGAGCGAGGCCGCCTCCAGCAGCAGCCCGGCCGCCTCCTCCATCGTCATGAAGTGCCGGGTCACCTCCGGATGGGTGATCACGACGACCTCGCCGGAGGAGATCCGGTGCGCCAGCACGCTCAGCAGCGACCCCGGCCCGCCGATGACGTTGCCGACCCGGACCGCCGCGAAGCAGGTCGGGCCGCCGGTCGCGGTCTGGAGCAGCAGCTCGCCGAGCCGCATCGTCGCGCCGAGCACCGACGTCGGGTCGGCCGCCTTGTCGGACGAGACCAGCACCAGCCGCTGCACGTCGTGCCGCACCGCGCTGTCGACCACGTGCCGGGTGCCGAACACGTTGTCGGCCACGCCCCGGCACGGGTCCTGCTCCACCTTGGCCAGCTCGTTCTGCCCCGCGGTGTGGAACACCAGGTCGGGCCGGGCCTCCCGGACGACCCGGTCGACCCGGGCGGGGTCGCGCACGTCCGCCTCGGCGGAGCTCACCAGGTCGCCGTCCATCCGGGCGGCCAGCTCGTGCCCGAGCCGGGCCAGCCCGACGCCGTCCTTGTCGACCAGGCACAGCGCGGCCGGGTCGAGCCGCTGGACCTGGTGGCACAGCGCCGAGCCGATCGTCCCGCAGGCGCCGGTGACCAGCACCCGCCGGCCCCGGACCAGCCGCCGCCCGCGCTGCCCGGAGAGGGCGACCTCGTCGCGGCCCATCAGCAGGGCCAGCGGGCTGGCCGGTGCCGGGGCCTGGGCGGGGGTGGGAGCGGGGACGCGGGTGGCGCGGCGCCGCGGGAGCCATCGCACGGTCAGCCCCGGGTCCGCAGGGCCTCGGTGAGCGCGGCCACGACCCGGTCCTGCCCGCTCGCCGACAGCCCGGGGTACAGCGGGAGTGACAGCAGCTCCTCGCCGACGCGGTCGGTGACCGGGACGGACGCGCACTCGGCCGCGCCCAGGATCTCCCGGTAGGAGGTCATCTGGTTGGCCGGGATGAAGTGCACCGAGGTCGCCACCCCCGCCGCGTCCAGCTCCCCGATGATCGCGTCCCGGTCCGGGACCCGCACCTGGTAGAGGTGCCAGGCGTGCTGGATCCCGTCCAGCTCCCGCTGCGGGAGGACGAGGCCGGGCAGGTCGCGCAGCGCCTCGTCGTAGCGGGCGACCAGCTCGGCCCGCCGCACCTGCCAGCCGGGCAGCGCGGCGAGCTGCGCCCGGCCGATGGACGCCTGGATGTCGGTCATGTTGGCCTTGAGCCCGATGTCCTTGACGTCGTACCGCCAGCTCCCGCCCGGCAGGTAGCGGCGCCAGGAGTCCTTGCTCATCCCGTGCAGCCGCATCGCGCGGATCCGGTCGGCCAGCTCCTGGTCGCAGGTCGCGACCGCGCCGCCCTCGCCGATCGGCATGTTCTTGGTGGCGTAGAAGCTGAAGCAGGCCGCGTACGACGCCGACCCGACCGGCGCGCCGCCGCGGCCCGCGCCGGGGCCGTGCGCCGCGTCCTCCACCACCCGGTCGGCGGGCAGCCCGGCGGCGGCGGCGAGCGCCGGCACGTCCACCGGGTAGCCGCCCTGGTTCTGCACGATCATCGCGGCGGGCGCGACCCGCGCCGCCGCGGCGGCGACGGTCCCGGGGCTCGGGACCAGGGTGCCGGCGTCGATGTCGACCAGCACCGGCCGGTGCCCCGCATGCAGGATCGCGTTGATCGCCCCGCAGAACGTCAGGCTCGGCGTCAGCACCGCCGACCCCGGCGGGAGCGCCATGCCGCGCAGGCACAGCTCGAGCGCGGTGGTGCAGGAGGCGACCGCGACCACGTGCGCGGCGCCGAGGTGGTCGGCGAAGTCCTGCTCGAACGCGGCGGTCTGCGGCCCGGTGGTGACCCACCCGGAGTCCAGCACCTTGACCACGGCGTCCGAGACCTCGCCCGCGAACGACGGGACGGTGAACGGAACGGTGTTCTGGCTCATGCGGCTACCCCTTGATCCGTCGCGATGTGGCGATGACCCCGAGCAGCGGCCAGCCGGACGCGGCGACCAGGTCGCGGACCGACTCCAGGCCCGCGACGGTGGTCACCGGCCCGACCACCGCGACCACGCCGACCTCGTCGTCGGCACCCGGGTCGATGTCCTCGAAGGCGTGCACGTGGCACGCGGTGCGGAACGGGACCGCCCGCGCCGTCCCGGCGGGAGCGGTGACCCCGCCGGGCTTGTTCGGGATCACCGCGGTGCGGGCGCCGGACCGCACCACCGAGGTGCTCCTCCCGGTGCTCGGCCCGTCGCTGTTGACCGACGCGGCCCCCGCGCCGGCGTCCGTGCCCGCGTCCGCGTCCGTGTCCTCGTCCTTGACCCTGGCGGTCCGGGGGGCGGCGCCGTCGCCGGTCGCGCCGCCACCGCCCCGTCCCGTCCCGGACTTCCCGCCGGGGACGCCGCCGCCGGACGGGTCCGCGCGCCGGGCGGGACGGGACGGGACGACCTTGGTCTCGTCCCCGTACACGGCCGCCGCGACCGCCGAGACCAGCTCGGCGGGCAGCGGGCCGCCGCCCGCGCCAACCAGCGTGACCTGCGCGACGCCCTCCCGCTTGGCGGCCAGCCGCACCCGGCGGCCGAGCGCGGCCATCTCGACGGGCCCGCGGTCGGCCCAGCCGAGCAGCGGCACGCCGAGCCGCCGGGCGACCCGCTGCTGCCCGGGGATCGTCGGCCGGAACACCTCCCGCACCACCGCGATGAGGATGCCCGCGACCAGCCCGACCAGCCCGGCGATCGCCGCCATCATCACGACCGGGTCGTCCTTGGGCGCCAGCACCGCGGGCTGCACGACCGTCGCCGTGCCCGTCGCCGACAGCTCGGTGCGCAGCTCGCTGCGGCTGCTGCGCAGGTCGGTCAGCTCGGCCTGCACCCGCTCCCGCTCGTTGCCCGCGGCGATGTCGGGGTTCGGCACCGCGCCCGCCCGGCGCGACAGCGGGCCGAGCCGGCCCTCCAGGTCGCGGACGCGCTTGTCGATGGCGTCGATCTGCTTGGTGATCGAGCCCTGGTTGGAGTCGTTGATCTCCTTGACCACCGCGGCGGCGAGCGCGTCGGCGAGCCGCCGCGCCGCGTCCGGGTCGGTGTCCTTGACCGTCAGCTCCACCACCGTGGAGGTGCCGAGGCCGGTGACCGAGATCGCCTTGGCCAGCTTCGCCGGCGACCGGGTCAGCCGCTGCTCCGACAGCACCCGGTCCATCAGGTTGCGGCTGGTGGCGAACGCCTTCACCTGGCTCACCACGATGCTGACGCCCGCGTCGCCGGGGGCGGCGTCGGTGGCCTTGCTGCTCGCCTGGATCCGGGTCCCGGCCGCCGCGGGCGGATCCTGCCCGTTCAGCGCGAACCCCACGACCAGCAGCGGCAGGACCGTCATGATCAGCAGGAGCGCCCAGTAGGTGCGGACCACGCGGGCGGCCACTTCGTCGATCTCCACGATCTTCCCTCCGGCTTCGTCAGGCCGAGCGTAAGAACGTGCGACTCACCTGCGAATCGCCCAACGAGACGATGGCCCGCTACGTCGTTTGCATCAGGACGGCCCGCGCGGCGCCCCGGCCGGGAGGGGATCAGTCCTGGCGGCCGGGCCGCATCCCGGCGCGCATCGCCAGGGTGATCGCCTCCAGCGCCGAGTGCAGGTCGAGCTTGGCCAGCAGGTTCTGGGTGTGGGTGCGGACGGTGTTGGCCGACAGCCCGAGCCGGTCGGCGATCTCCGCGCGGTTCAGCCCGTCCACCATGCACTGGAGCACCTCGCGTTCGCGCGGGGTGAGCTCGGCGAGCAGCCGGGCGCCGCCGCTCGGCTCCGGGCCCGCGGCCAGCAGCCGGCGCAGCACCTCGCCGAGCAGGTCCGGGGGGATCCAGCCGCCGCGCCGGGCGGACGAGCGGATCACCCGCGCGACCAGCTCGGCGCTCTCGGTCTTGGGCAGCCAGCCGACCGCGCCGCGCCGCACCGCCCGCACCATCGCGTCCACGCCGTCCGTCGCGGTCAGCACGACCACCCGCACCTCGGGATGCCGCTCGCGGACCCGGTCCAGCACGTCCAGCCCGTTCTCGGCGCCGAGCGTCAGGTCCAGGACCAGCACGTCCGGCCGCTCGGTGGCGGTGAGCGCGAGCGCGCGCCGGACGTCGGCGGCCACCGGCAGGAGCACGAGGTCGGGCTCCCTGGCGAGCCGGGCGGACAGTGCCTCGGCGAAGAGTGCGTGATCGTCCACGATGAGGACCCGGATGTGCCGCATGCCCCCGACGATGACCGCCGGACGGCCCCGGCGGATCCCGCAAACGCTGTACTTCGGTTCCGGACCCGCCCGTCGCGGCCCCAGGGCGCGCCGATGGCCGCGCGGGCGGGGCCGGCGGAAGAGCCGGGCGCGGACGCCCGGGGGGCCGTCCCGGTTGTCGCGCGTCCGGTCCCGGTCAGCGGCCGGACGCGCCGTTGACCGCCCGACGGGGCCTGCCGAAGCTGTGCGGGACGACTACAGGGGACGCGACGGCTCAGGGGATGCCACATGAAAGTCCTGATCACTGGGGGAGCCGGGTTCATCGGCAGCACGATCGCCTCGGCGTTCGCCGAGCGGGGGGTGACCCCCGTGGTGCTCGACAGCCTGGTCACCGGCAGGGCGGCGTTCGCCGCCGGGAAGATCTTCTACACGGGGGACATCGGCGACGGCGCGCTGCTCGACCAGATCTTCCGCGACCATCCCGACATCGGGGTGACGGTGCACTGCGCCGCGCTCATCGTGGTGCCCGACTCGATGACCGACCCGCACCGGTACTACCAGGTCAACCTGGCCAAGACGCTGGAGCTGGCCGGGCACCTGGTGCGCAACGGCGCGGATCGGATGATCTTCGCGTCCACCGCCGGGATGTACCGCCCCGGCCCGGACCTGTCGGTCACCGAGGAGTCCGGGCTCGAACCGCAGAACCCCTACACCCGCTCGAAGATGATGGCCGAGCTGCTGCTGGCCGACCTGTGCGCGGCCTACGGGCTGCGGGTGGTGTCGCTGCGCTACCTCAACCCGATCGGCGCCGACCCGCGGATGCGCACCGGGCTCCAGAGCAGCAAGCCCACGCACGCGCTCGGCAAGATGATCGAGTCGTACGAGCTGGGCGTGCCGTTCAAGATCACCGGGGTGGACTGGCCGACCCGGGACGGCACCGCGATCCGCGACTACATCCACGTGTGGGACATCGCCCGCGCCTTCGCCGAGGCCGCGGCCCGCTTCGACGCGATCGTCCCGCCGCCGGCGCGGCCCGGGGGGCCCGGCGGCTACCAGGTCATCAACCTCGGCACCGGCGACGGGACCACCGTCCGCGAGCTGGCCGACGCCTTCCGCGGCGTGGTCGGCGACCGGTTCCAGGCGGAGGAGGCGCCCGCCCGGCCGGGCGACGTCGTCGGCGCCTACGTCGACCCGGCCAAGGCGCACGAGCTGCTCGGGTGGAAGCCCGAGTACACGATCGAGGACGCGATCCGGCACTCCCTCCAGTGGTCGGCCCGCCGCCGCGAGCTCGACGTCGTCTGACCGGGACGACGCGGGCGAGCACCCCAGGACCCGCCCGCACGGGCCCGTCCGGTCCTCCCGGCACAGCCAGTCCGGGAGGACCGAACGGGCGGGCCCGCGCCCAGGGCCGGACGACCGGGCCGCCCGTGTCAGGGGCGGGCGGCCGGGCCGTCGGTCCGAGGGCGAGGGCGGGCACGCGGACGGGTGCGACGGCGAGGGCGGGGCCGGGGGCGCGGGGCCGGCGTCAGGACCGGGCGGCCGGTTCGGCGACCGATCGGGCCCAGGCGTAGTCGGGCTTGCCGACCGGCGTGCGCTGCACGGCGCCGACGAAGTGGAATGTCCGCGGCACCTTGTATCCCGCCAGCGTCTCCCGGCAGTGCGCGGCGAGCCTCTCGGCGTCCGCCGCCGGGGCGTCCGGCCCGTCGTCCCGCTGGACGACGGCGGTGACGCGGTGGCCGAGCCGGTCGTCCGGCGTGCCCACCACGATCGCGTCGGCGACCGCCGGATGGGCGCGGAGCACGGTCTCGACCTCCTCGGCGAAGACCTTCTCGCCGCCGGTGTTGACGACCAGTGAACCGCGGCCGAGCAGCACGACCGTCCCGTCGCCGACGACGCGGGCGTGGTCGCCTTGCAGGGCCCAGCGCCGCCCGTCCGGGCCGGTGACGAAGGTGGCCGCCGTCTTCTCCGGATCGCCCCAGTAGGCGGACGGGATGTGGCCGGTTCTGGCCACGACGCCCTCCTCGCCGGGGCCGACCGGGCCGAGGTCGCCGTCCAGCACCGCGAACTCGGGGCCGAGCCGGAACCGGCCGTCGCCCTCGGCGGTGCCCATCGCGCCGGTCTCCGAGCCGCCGAGGTTGTCGGACACGTACGCGCCCGGGACGGCGGCGGTGAGCCGGTCGCGGACCGCCGCCGAGAGCGGCGCTCCGCCCGACCCGAACGCGAAGACCGCCAGGTCGCGGTGCGCGCCGGTGGCCAGCTCCGCCGCGACCGGCGCCGCCATCCCGTTGCCGACCAGCATCAGGATCTGCGACCGCTCGCGCGCCGCCAGTTCCAGCGCGCCGCGCGCGTCGAAGTGCTGGCCGGTCCACAGCACCACGGTGCCGCCGGTGGTGAGCGTGATCCAGGTGATCCACTGGCCGCCGCCGTGCATCAGCGGCGCGTGCACCTGGGCGCACAGCGGATCGCGGCCGGCGCACGCGGCCAGCTCGGCGGGATCGGCGACCGGCGTCCCGCCGAAGTTCCCGCCGCCCATCGCCGCCACGAAGATGTCCTCGCAGCGCCACAGCACGCCCTTCGGCAGCCCGGTCGTCCCGCCGGTGTAGAGGATGTACGGGTCGTCCGAGGACCGCGGCCCGAAGTCGCGTTCCGGCGACGCCGCCGCGAGCGCGTCCTCGTAGTCGCCGTCGATGGCCAGGACGTGCCGCAGCCCCGGCAGCCGGTCGCGTTCGACCGCGTCCAGGAAGGACCGCTCGGCGACCAGCGCGACGCACCGCGCGTCGCCGAGCAGGTGGGTGAGCTCCCCGGCCACGTACCGGTGGTTGACGTTGACCGGGGCCGCGCGCAGCTTGAAGCAGCCGATCATCGCCTCCAGCCACTCGGCCCGGTTGCGGGCCAGGATCCCGACGTGGTCGCCGGGGCCCACGCCCTGCCCGCGCAGGTGGTGCGCCACCCGGTTGGCGCGGGCGTCCAGCCCGGCGTAGGTGAGCCGGGCGGCGGGGGCGCCCGGCGGCCCCGCCGCGACCAGCGCGGTCCGGCCGGGGCAGGCGTCGGCGACCACCTCGAACAGGTCCGCCAGGTTGAACGACCGCACGATCGGCCTCCTCGATGCGAAGGGGGGAGGGGCCCGGGGGTCAGCCCCGGGGGGTGAGGGCGACGGGGAACGCGGTGACCCCGCGCACGAACGCGTTGCGCAGGATGCGCGGGCCCTCGTCGTCGGCGCGCTCGGCCGACCCGACCCGCGCGACGAACTCCTCGAAGAAGATCCGCAGCTCCAGCCGGGCCAGCGAGGCGCCCAGGCAGAAGTGCGGGCCGAGCCCGAACGCGATGTGGTCGCCGGGCGGGCGGGTGACGTCGAAGACGTCCGGCCGGTCGAACACCGCCCCGTCCCGGTTGGCCGAGCCGTACATCAGCAGGACCTGCCCGCCCGCCGGGATCGTCACCCCGGCGACCTCGGCGTCCCGGGCGGCGACCCGGCACATGTTGAGGATCGGGGTCGTCCACCGGACGAACTCCTCGACCGCGTCCGGGATGCGGCCGGGGTCCTCGCGCAGCAGCCGCCACTGGTCCGGGTGCCGGATCAGCGCGTCGATCGCGGTGGCGATGACCGTGCGGGTGGTCTCGGCGCCGCCGACGAGCAGGAGTAGCGCCTCGTGCGCGAGCTGCTCGTTGTCGTAGCCGGGCCCGGCCGGGTCGGCGCCCGCGTTCGACCACACCGACAGCAGGTCGTCGGCCGGGCAGCCGCGGCGCTCCTTGGCCATCTCCAGCGCCGCGAGCGCGAACTCGCCGACCGCCAGGGTCGCCTCGTCGGTGACGTAGCGGCGCCCGCCGCCCGCGTACACCGCGGTCTCCGACCAGTGCACGAGCTGCGGCCACGCCTCCTCGGGGAAGCCGAGCAGCCAGCCGATCACGCGGGCCGGCAGCGGCGCGGCGAGCGCGGGGACGGCGTCGACCGTCCCGGCCTCCAGCGCGGTCTCGATGCACTCGACCGCGGTGGACCGGATCCGGTCGGCGTAGCCGGCCACGCCGCGCGGGGTGAACCGCTGGTAGACCATGCGGCGGCGGCGCATGTGCTCGGGATCGTCCAGGCCGATCATGGACGGGTCGGACGGGAGCTGCGGCCGGTAGCCGCCCGAGTTGGTCCAGGTCCTCGGGTCGCGCTCGATCGCGAAGACGTCGGCGTGCCGCGCGATCCCCCACAGGCCGTTCGCCGCGTCGTGATGGACGGGGGCGTCGGCGCGCAGCCGGGCGTAGACGGTCCACGGGTCGGTCGCGTACATCTCACCGTCGAGCAGGTCGATCGACGGCAGGTCCGGGCCGGTCACGTGGATCCCTCCTCGGGGGCGGCCCCGCCCAGCGCGTCCGCGCCGAACATGGGCTCGAACATCGACCGGTAGTCGGGGCCGCGGCGCAGGTGGTGGCCCCCGTCGACGTTCACCACCTGCCCGGTGATCCAGGACGACTCGGGCCCGGCCAGGAACCGGGCCGCCGCGGCGACGTCGTCGGGCTCGCCGATCCGGCCGAGCGGCATGCAGGCCAGGTAGTCGTCCAGGATCGGGCCCGCCTCGGCGAGGTCGCCGACCAGCTCGGTGCGGACCAGGCCGGGGCGGATCCCGTTCACCCGGATCCCGGCGGGGCCGAGCTCGTCGGCGCCGAGCCGCACCAGGTGGTCGACCGCCGCCTTCGACACCCCGTACGCGCCGAACCACCGGTGCGTGTTGGACGCGGCGATGGAGGAGATCGCGACGAATGCGCCGCCGCCCGCGCGGGCCATCGGCCGGGACGCGTGCTTGAGCACCAGCATCGTGCCAGTCGCGTTCAGCTCCAGCGTGGCCCGCCACGCGTCGGTGTCGAGCCGGGGGAGCGGCCCGATCGAGGTGGAGCCGCCGGCGCTGTGCACGACGGCGCGCAGCGGGGCGGGCGCGGCGGCGGCCCGTACCGCCGCCTCGACCTGCTCCTCGTCGGTGACGTCGGCGACGACGTACCGGACGCCGGCCGCGCCGGTGGTGGCGGAGATCTCCGCGGCGGCCTCCTTGAGCCGCGACTCGGTACGGCCGCAGAGCGTGACGTCGGCGCCGTCGGCCGCCAGCCGCCGCGCGCAGGCCAGGCCGATGCCGCTGCCGCCGCCGGTGACGAGCGCGCCCGTGCCGCGCAGGGCCGTGCCGGGAGAGGGGGGAGGGGAGGGTGTCATGGGGGCCTCCTAGTCTGAGACTCCGGTCTAGATTAACGTCGCACCCAAGCAAGCGATAGGCCGTGTGTCCGTAACATGGAGGTTCGCTCGCGAGAATCGAATGTGCGAGAGGATGGGAGCGCCACCACGAGGAGGACGCCTTGAGCGGCGATGTGCGGATCACCGTCACGCGGACGCTGAGCAAGGATCAGCAGGCCCGCAGGGAGCGGCTGCTCGACGCGGCCAGGGACCTGGCCCTGGAGGGCGGGTACCCCGCCGTCACCATGCACGACGTGGCCGACCGCGCGGGTGTGGCGCGGGCCACCGTCTACCGCTACTTCGCCACCAAGGACCACCTGCTGACCGAGGTCGCCGCGACCTGGGCGCACCGCATCACCCACGACATCGACGCCCTCGCGGTCGGCGAGACCCCGGTCGAGCGGCTCACCGCGCTCCTGGAGCGCATCGTCGAGGTCGCGGCGTCCGAGCGCACCCTCACCTCGGCGATCATCCAGGCGGTGACCTCGGACGACTCCAGCGTCGACGCCGCCCGCACGGTGCTGTTCCTGTTCGTCCGCGACCGGCTGTCGGCGGCGATCGGCGACCCGGTGCCCGACCGCGACGACGTCGAGATCGTGCTCGGCCACATCCTGCTGGCCGCGCTGGTCAGCCTGGCCTCGCTGCACCGCCCGGTCGACGAGGTCACCGCGATGGTCCGCACCGGCGGCCGGCTCGTCCTAGCAGGCGCACTGGCCGCAGCCACCCCTTCCTAGCGGCTCAGCCGACCGGGTTACCGGGCGAGTCGAGCCAGATGTGCTGTCCCCCTGGGGTCACGGTGATGCCGTACCGGGTCGGCTCCGGCCTGCCGGCCGCCTCCCAGCGTTCCTCCGCGTCCTGGACGCTCCGCGCGCTCGCGCGCTGGGCACGGAGCGGCATGAACGGCGAGGGGCCGACACACCGTCCCTGCGCCGTGCCGTCGTCTCGGACCCGCAGTGCCGCAAGGGGCCAGTCGGGATGAACTGTCGGCGCCAGCGGAACAACGATCAGCCCGCCCGGCCGGACCTGCCGAACCCATGCGTAAGGCACGGTGTGAGCGGACGCCGTGGCGATGATCCGTTCATAGGGCGCCCCCGGCGGGTAACCCGCCTCCCCGTCCCCGGCGACCACCTTCACCGGGAGGCCCACAGACTTCAGAGCCTCCCGGGCCAGTGCCGCGGCCACCGGGTCTATCTCGACGCTGATGACGTTCCCCGTCCCGACGAGCCGGGCGAGGACGGCGGCGTTGTAGCCGGTGCCAGTGCCGATCTCCAAAATCCGCATACCGGCCTCCAGTTCCATGGCCTCGATGAGGCGGGCCATGATGAACGGGGCGCTGCTGGAACCGGTGGAGATCATCCCCTTCCCGGTCGCCGGGTCGCACACCCCGGCGGGCAGGAAAGGATCAGGCTCGACCCGAGTCACGATAGGGCCGTCCGCCTCTACCTGCTCCCGCCACTGCTCCGGATCATCGGAGCGGTGCAGCGGCACCAGCCGGCCCACCTCGTCGCGTACGAAGATCAAATCTGGGATGAACGGTTCCCTGGGAACGGCTGCGATGACGTCAAGGGCGTTCACTGCTTCCCCGTCCCGTTGCACAGAGCACACGGCCTCCAGATCTTGTTGCCGTCGTCAGACTCCCACTTCCCGCCCTTGCCGTTGCACGGCGAACATTCCGCTTCTTTCTTGTGCTTCGCCATTTTCTTCGGCCGTTTCGACAGGACCGGCATTTGTCGCATATCGGCCGCGTCACTGCGTTTCATGCAACGGTTGTACCACCCGCTCCCGCCCCGGCGAGAGTGAGTCACCCGATGGTGACAGGCAGCCCTTGGCCCGCACCACGGACAGGCCCCGGTCCTCACGGCCCGCGGACCGACCTGGACACACGGCGGCCCCGGCAGGAGTACCCGCCGGGGCCGCCGCAAGCCGGTCAGAGGTCCAGGTCCCCCGCCGTGGGCGTGGTCTACGGCTTCTTCATCTGGACGCGGTAGACGAACTCGCCCCAGAGGTGCACCGGGCCACGATGCCAGGACACCTCGACCGCGCGACCGGTGGCGTCGTAGGCGACGTGGTAAAGCTCGAAGACCGGCTGGTCGTCCTGGAGGCCGAAGTAGTCCAGCTCCTTCCCCGTGGGGGGCCGGGACAGCGTGAGGTACTCGTCCGCGTAGATCTCCTCGAAGCCGAGCTCCTTCATCCTGGTGAGCATCCCGCCCGTGGGCTGGGTGAGGTCCTCCAGTTGCGTGCCGAAGGCGATGTCGCCCGGGATGTAGGACGGGGCCTTCTGAACGAGAATGTCGTCCGCGTACATGTCGCGATCGCGGACGAGTACCTCGTTGTCCGGCTGGATGCCCAGGAGTTCGGCGACCCTGGGCGGGGGCACCTCTCGGCGCACAGTGGTCTCCGAGCGCGGCGTCATCCCCTGACGGCGTGCTTCGGCGGCGAAGCCGCCGCGATCCTCGGCGCGCTTCGGCTCGGTGTACCGGTCGCGTGCGTCCCTGGTGATCTGTGGCATGTACGTCACCCTTGTCTTTCGTCCTTGTCCGAGGCTGATCAAGCCCTGCCTGCGCAGCCCTTGTAGCGCGCGGTTGATGGTGCTGTCACTCACGCCGAACTCGGCTGCGAGTGTCCGCTGGCTCGGGAAGTCCGATCCCCGCGGGTACGGCGAGTCTGCTCTGAGGATTCGATCTCGCAGAACCGCCGCGATGTCGTTGGCGCTCAGTCCCGCCATGCGCGTCCCTTCTCCACTACGGCAGCTTCCCCGATCAGTTAGGTCAAACATTCACTCAGTGGAGGAACTGATTGAAGCTCATACCCCTTCTGTATAGATCGTTGACCGTTCGTCCAGAGACGGCGACGCTGAGCAACACAGTAAATGTTTAAGCAGTGAACCATATCGACGGCAGGCCCGCTAGAAGTTCACAAACAGCCTGTTACTGGTGCCGTACGACGCCGTCATCCCCGAGCGCCCGGATCCACTTGGTGCCCTCACCGAAACAGAGGACGCTTCATGAACTCCGACATGCCCCGCAGCGACACCGTCGACCACGGCGAAGAGATAGCGGCGATCACCAAGCCCGCAGACAACAACAGCGCGCCGGGAGTGTGAGTCGTGGGAACCCACACACGTGGTTCGGCAGAACACCGCGCCTCGCAGCCTTCGCCCGCAGTGGTGCGGATGCGCGCGCCCGAGACGGTCATCCCGCAGAGCGAGCGGGTCGCGCTCCTCGGTGGCCTCGCGCGGGAGCTCGATCGGGCTCCCGGGTTGATCACGGCGTTCACCGTGATCAACAGCTACGTGGCCTTGGACGTGGTCCCGGTGAAAGCGCCGGAATGGGCGGTGACTATCGGGCTCGTCTATTTCCGTGGCGTGTGGTGGTTCGTCTACCTGCGCAGTGGCAAGGCCATCCGGCCGGCGAACGGCGTGAGCGCGGCAGCACACCAGATCAGGACCCAGATGGAGGGGAAGCAGCGTCATGACCTTGACGATTTCGAAGTATCCGCGCAGGCAACTCGGCCAAGTCGCCGAGGCCAACGGCATGACCTCCGCTGAGGGCCCATGGATCGCTGGGCGTGAGGCGTCCGCCCTCACCGGCATCACGACCAAGGCAGTGGGGCGCTGGGAGGAGACGTGCGTGATCTCGGTCTTCCAGAACGTCGAGAACGCTCCGCGGCAGTATCTGAGGCCGGAGATGGAGGCGGTCGCCGAGCTGGCGACGGACGGGCCGCTGAACCTACCCGCCGTCCGCCGCTACGTGCAGCGCCGCAAGGGATCGGGCGGCGCAAAATGACGAAGGACACGGCGGCCGACGCTCCTCAGAACGATGCCCCCAAGCTGGCCCCATCGGAAGAGGCGGCGTTGGCGACCGTGTTGGCGGTCATGCTGCAAGGGCACAAGCTCACGGTCGAGAGGCTCGGTGAGCGGCTCGTGCGTG
Organism: Actinomadura xylanilytica; assembly: GCF_030283145.1. Lineage (GTDB taxonomy): Bacteria > Actinomycetota > Actinomycetes > Streptosporangiales > Streptosporangiaceae > Spirillospora > Spirillospora xylanilytica. The sequence goes on along the minus strand of NZ_JASNWE010000004.1, from coordinate 744,811 downwards.
TGACGGCGGGGGCGGGCTCTCGCGGGGTGGAGGTCGGGTGCCGCCGCCGCGCGAGCGACGGCGACCGCTGCTGGTTCACCTGGGGCGACAGTCCCGTCTGGTTGTGCGAGGCCGACAACCCGACCGTGGCCGTGCTTCAGGTGAAGAGCGCGCTCCGGACGGTGGGGACGACCCCATGACGGCCCGGCTGATGCTCGGGCGGCTCGCGTCGGAGCTCGAAGCCATGAGGGAGTTGCGCAAGCGACCACGCTCGGCCCGATGGGCTACTCGGCTCTACTGGCCGGCATGGCCGGAGAGGTGGTGGGGTCTCGGACAGCGGCGCTACCAGCCCGTCGTGACGTGTCCGGGCCAGATCTGTACGAGGTGCTTCTCCATGGTGGCGGTCGTGGTGACGGTGAGTCGTACCCGGTAGATGACATGCGGCCAGATGTGGGTGGAAAGCGTCGCCACATGTTCGTGCTGCCCTCCGGGGACCACGCACACGAGTTCCGGGTGGGGATAGCTGGTCCATTGCTGGCTGGTTTCGGCGACCGTTCCCCCGGTGGGTGGCTCGGGCGCCGTCGGCAGGACGTGAAGGTCGAGATCAATTTCTCGCACCCGCGTCGTGACGAGGAGGGCCGCTCCGCCAAAGGTGCCGCCGATCCGTGTCGCGCGGGGGTCGTCGTGGGCAGGCATGGTGTCGATGGCGATGTGTTTCCCCCGCCATGCGGGTTGGCGCAGCACGTAGCCGGCGGCGCCGCCAAGGCCGAACCGCAGCTCCGCGTGCTGTGGTGGTCCCGGGTCGTGCGCCGGTAGCCGTAAATGGTCAAGGATGGTGTCGCGGGCGTGCAGGCATGCGTCGGCTTCTTCGGATTCACCGGCGCTCAAGCAGGCGAGCGTGGCCCGGTCGATTTCGGCGACGGCGATGTCCCATTGCCGCGCGGTCAGTGCTATGTGGACCTGTGGCAGGGCCTCATCGTGCCAGCCGATGGATTCCTGGATGGCTAGACAGTCGGCCGCGATGCCACGCGGGTCGCCCCGCTGGGGTTCGATGGCGATCCCGGAATGCATGTGCTGGGCGATGGTGTTGGCCTGCGCGCCGGTGAGCGTCACAAGCGGGAGTGCGGGGGGCATGGTGATCCTCCGTGGGTCGGGTGCGGGGCGCGGCCCACCTGGATGCACCGAGAGCAACGACTACTTTGCTGATTCGGAGTTCTCGTGCTTGTAGGCATTGAAGCGCGCCTTCTTCTGACGATTCCCGCACGTATTCATCTCGCACCATTTGCGGGTGCGGCTTTGGCTGGTGTCGAAGAAGGCGGCCTGGCAGGTTGGCGATGCGCACAAGGCCAATTTTCCGTCTCGTTCGCCTGCGATGATGCTGATCGCGTCGGCGGCGATAACGCCTAGGGCATCCTCCACGGAGGAAGCCGAGCCAAGTCGCCATTGCCGATCGCCCTCGGGCGTCAAGATGGCCGCGGCTCGACCCTGAGTGCTGCAGCCATTGATGACATGGACGGCAGCTACGGGGAGAGGGTCTCGGCGCGCGGCCGCTGTCGCAGCGGCGTGAACTGACTCCCTCAGCTCCCAGGCGCGTTCGAGCTGGACGGTGGTGCAGGACTCCACGGCCAGGCCGCTCACCGCCAGCCAGTCGACGAGTCGGTTCGGCGCGGGGATGCGCTCCACAGCGTCGCCATGACGCTCCGACAGGGTCCCGGTGAAGCTGGTCGCCAGCACCTTACCGAGACGGAAGTCAGGGAATCGAGCGCTCATGGAACCACCTTAGCCGGTTGCACGCCGACGCCGAGACCTGTTAGAACCGTCTTAGCCGGTTCCGGTAGGCCCCAAGTCGGTTCCACTGATGACCAGGAGGTCTCATGTCCACACACCGGTGCGTCACCGACGCCGCGGACGTCATCGGTCGTGGCGTTGTCGCCACGTCAGCTCACCCCGGTGGGGGCATCTCGTGAACCGTCAAACCAGCGACGTGCAAGCGTTCGAAGCCCACGCGACCGACACTGACCTCAACGACTTGCGCGCGCGACTGGCCGCAGCACGGCTGCCGGAAGCTGAGACGGTCTACCGCGCCGCACCCGACCCGCGCCGATGGGAACAGGGAGTTCCTCTCGCCGACCTCGTGGACGTCGTGAACTACTGGCGCACCGGGTACAACTGGCGGTCGTTCGAAGAGCGCCTCAACCGGATCGGCCAGTTCCGCACGACCATTGACGATCTGGGAATCCACTTCCTGCACCGCCGATCCGCGCGCGCAGATGCCACTCCTCTGCTCTTGACACACGGCTGGCCAGACAGCATTGGACGGTTCGTCCATGTAGTAGACGAGCTGGCAGATCCGAAAGATGCAGACGCGCCGGCGTTCCACGTCGTGCTGCCGTCGCTACCAGGCTTTGGTTACAGCGACAAGCCGGCCACCACCGGGTGGGGAACCGAAAAGATCGCGGCCGCATGGGTGGAACTGATGGGAAGGCTCGGCTACAGCGAGTTCGCAGCCCACGGCGGCGACTGGGGAGGTAATATCACCACGGTTCTCGGCGGCAGGTTCCCGGCGCACGTTCTCGGCATCCACACAACGTTCGCGGAGGCGCCACCCGGGTTGACAACGGACGGGCTGACGGCGGTCGAGCGCGAGTGGACCGAGGAAACCCGCGATTTCTGGCGCCACCGCGCGGCGTACGCGAAGCAGCAGGCGACCCGACCGCAGACCATCGGCTACTCGCTCGTCGACTCACCAGTCGGTCTTCTCGCCTGGATCCTCGACAAGTTCGCTGAGTGGACAGACACCGAAGACAGCCCGTTCGAGACGATCTCCATGGACAGCATCCTTGACAACGTCACCCTGTATTGGCTGACCAGGACCGGTGCATCGGCGGCCCGCATCTACTACGAAAGCCACAACTCACTCGACCCAGAACTTCGGGTCGACGTCCCGTCGGCAATCAGTATGTATCCGCGCGACGTCGAGAAGTGTCCGCGCCCCTGGGCACAGGAGCGGTACCGACAGATCGTCCGATGGAAGTCGCCCGAAACTGGGGGACATTTCCCGTCGCTGGAGATTCCCGAGTATTTCGTCAAGGATCTACAAGAAGGCCTCGCGGCAGTGCTGGCCGCTAGCGGTAGTCGGTCATGAGGCCGACGGCTGATCGCCGCAGGCGGTGTGGGGCCGATGGTAGTGGTGGGTCCAGACGATGTACCCGGAGTTGCCGCCACGGGTCGAGTACACGCTCACCGAGTTGGGTCACACTCTGGTCGTACCGCTGGTTGAGGCGATGCCGTACCTGGGTGCTAACCCAGGGCGCGGATGCGCGCTTTCACGGCTTGTGCGGTGGGGTCGGTGAACGGGGCGAGTAGCCGGAGGGCCTCCGTTGAGGTGTCCTGGGCGGAGGCGTGACGGCCGCCGGCGTATTGGGCCTCGGCGAGGCAGGCGAGTGTGGTCGCGTGCGGCCAGTGGGTTCCGAGGTTCTGGAATACCTCGGCGGCGCGGGTATGGAGCTCGGTCGCCCTGTCGTGCCGGCCTTGGCCGTGGTGGACGTCGGCGGCGTGCTTCCATGCGAGTGCTTCGCGGACTCGGTCGCCGATGCGTCGTTGGAGTAGGGCGGCCCGGTCGTATGTGGCCAACGCATCGTCGGGGCTTCCGGCGAGGTGTTGGGCGTGGCCGAGTTCGAGTAGCCAGTAGCCCTCCCACATCTGGTTGCGGTGCTGGAGGGAGATCGCCACCGCTGACTCGGCGGCGTTCAGGGCGCCTGCCGCGTCGCCGTGTCCGCGCCGGGACAGGCTGAGTAGACGGAGCGCGTTGCCTTCTCCGCCGGCGTCCGCGGCGGCCCGGAAGGAGGCCAGGGCGCTGTGGATCAGGTCCTCGGCCGTGGTGTACTGCTGGAGTTCGGCGAGCACTTCGGCGAGGTTGGCTGTGACGACCGGTGTCCAGGAGGCGTCCTGTAGGTCGCCGAAGAGGGCGCGGGCCTGTTCGAGCATGTGTTTGGCTTCGTTGAGCTGGTGGCTGCGCAGGTGGAGCAGGCCGAGATCGTTCAATGAGAGCGCTTCGCCGGTCCGGTCGCCGAGCTCGCGGCGGATCTCCAGGGCGGCCTGGTGGTGTTCGGCGCCTCGGGGGAGGTCGTGGCTTTGCGCGTAGGCCATGCCGAGGCTCTCCAGCAGCTCGGCTTCGGCGGGACGGTTCCCGGATCGCCTGGCTGCTTTCAGACCGAGGTCGGCGGTGGTGATCCAGTCGTCGAACTGATTGAACCGCATGTGCATCGCGCGTAGCACGATGGCAAGTCTCCAGGCGATGTCGAGCAGTCCTGCTGCGGCTGCCGATCTGGTGGCGGTGACCAGGTTTCCGCGTTCGAGGTCGTACCAGCCGACAGCCTCGGCGTAGGAGTCGAACGCAATCGGCTCAGGGGCGTCGTCGGGCGGGTCGAGAGTTACGCGCGGCTCGTTCGGGTTGATCCATTTCTGTGCCTGATCGGCCGTGCGGAGGTACCAGAGGAGGACCCTCTGAGAGAGCACCCGCCGGCTCTCTGGAGCCTCCTCCCGCCGGGCCTGGTCCATCGCGAAACTCCACAGCAGGTCGTGAAACTGATATCGGTCACGCGCGTGTTGTTCGAGAAGGTGCGCTCCGGTCAAGATATCCAGCCAGTGCTGGACCTCTCCCGGCTCGGCCGGGGCCAGCGCGGTGGCCGCGCGGCTTCCGAAGTCCGGGCCGGGATGCAACGCCAAGGTTCGAAACAGCCGGGCCGCCGCCGTCGGCAGCGCGCGGTAGGACCACGAGAACACGGTGTGGACGGCGTCGGTCTCCTCACCCTCTTCGGCGGTCAGCGCGGTCCATCGTGCGGTCTCGCTGTGCAGTTCGCTGATGAGATCGTCGAGTGTCATCCACGGGTGGCTTGCGACGCGCTCGGCGGCGATGCTCAGTGCCAGGGGCAGCCGCGCGCAGAGGCGGGCCAGTTCGGGGAACCGTGTGACGTCCTGCTTCGGGCGGTGGCCGCCGGCCACCTTGCCGAGGAGTTCGATCGCGTCGGGCTCGTTCAGCAGCCCCAGGGTGATCCGGTGGGCGCCGTCCCGGGCGACCAAGCCTGACAACCGGTTCCGGCTCGTCGCCAGCACGAGGCTTTCCGGCGTGCCGGGGAGCAGCGGTCGTATCTGTGGAACCGTCGCTGCGTTGTCCAGGACCACGAGCATGCGCCGTCCGGCCAGAAGCGAGCGGTACAGGGCCGATCGTTCGTCGGTGCCGCTGGGGATCTCGGTACGCGGGATGCCGAGCGCTGAAAGGAAGCTTTCAAGGGCTCTGCTCGGTGTGATGGGGAGGCCGGGGTCGTGGCCGCGAAGGTTTACATACAGCTGCCCGTCGGGAAAGCGGTCGCGGATGTCGTGCGCCCAACGGAGAACCAGGGAGGTCTTGCCGACTCCGGCCGTGCCGACGACCACTGTCAGTGGATGCCCGCCTGAGGCCAGCGCGGTGTTGAGCGCCTTGAGTTCCTGGCGGCGGTTGACGAACCCCGCTGCGCTCCCCGGGAGTTGCCGCGGTGTGCGAGGTACGCTCCCCCGCTGGTGGAGGTGGACCCCTCCGCTGATGTCACGGGCCTGCACGACCTCTCCCGCGTTCCCGGAGAATGTCGAGGAGGTCTTCCCATCCGAGGGCTGGTCCATCAACCTCCGGCCGATTCGCCGTGCGGTGGTGGAAGCGGGGCGACCTCGCGGTGGAAGAAGGACTCCAGGTCCTCGCCGTGCTCGTAGAGCTCGCGAGTCAAACTCGCGGCCTGGGCGATGGTCTCGGGCGAGGAGAACTTCACGGCGCCGGCAAGCTCGCCTCGGTCGTTGTAGACGACCCGGTAGAGGATCTTCGAGCCGAACGTCACGAGCTCTGGGAGTGGTCCTTGAGATTCGTATTCGGTGACATGTTCCATGCTGGCGACACGGATCAGCTCGCCGCATTCCGCCCGGAGCCTCAGCAGGTGGAGCTCCCATTGCAGGTAGGGATCAATGGGCTGCTGCACCACGCGTACGCGGTACAGGTCTATCCCTTTGTCCTTCGCCTTCCCGGTGAACTCGGCAAGGAACTCTCTTTCCTCGTCCATGAGTTGGAGGGATTTATCCCAATCGCCGCGGGCGAATGCCTCCCAGCTTGGAAAGCCCGGCTCGCGGAAATGCTGACCGCGTTCGAGCTTCCATGACGCCTGGCCCTTGACGTCCCACTGGCTGACCTTGAAGTCCTCCTTGTAGTCCTGGAGCTGGAGCCGGGTCCCCGCGGCGTCGTCCAGAACGTAGGGATCAGGCATCCGGGATGTCCGGCTTGGCGGCCAGCAGCATACGGCGCGGGATCACCACGAGCCGCTCATCAGCGGCAACACTCACATCCGCTGGGAGCCGTCCACGATAGGAGGTGGTGAGATCGCGCCCGATCACCGCGATGTCGCCGTTGTCCAGCTCCCAGATGTCAGGGCAGCCATCTCGCCCACCTGTACTGTCCAGGTCCTTCGCCGACAGGCCAAGCCGTCGTGACAACGACGCGGTCGGGTCGGCCTCCCACCCTCGGGCCATCCGTGTCCTCCAAGGTCAACAGTCGGCGGGCTGTTCAATGGTCGTCCGATCATTGAACAGCTAACAGTCTAGGCCGAACGTTTCCCATCGGGAGTTGAAATCACCCATTAAGGTCCGGCAAAAGTAGTGATATGAGGCAAGTCAAATAGCATTTGACTCAGACGATCACCCTACTTAGAAACAGCCGACAACTCGACGACCACATCAGAACGAACGCGGGACCGGCGCGCTCAGCCGTGCTCCTCGGTGGAGTGCGAGTCGGTGAGGGTGAGCGCACCGCCTGCCGCGATCAGGCCGACGATCACCGCCAGTACGGCGTAGGTGATCCGCTCGCCGCGGAAGAACGATGCCACGAGGCCACTGCTCCAGGTGCCTGCGGGCAGTTGTGTGGTGACCAGTGCGGCGATCATGGTGCCGATCACGGCGGTGCCGACGCTGCTTCCGACCTCCTGTGCGGTGTCGTTGAGCGCGGTGCCGATCGAGGTGCGGTTGTCCGGCATCGCGTAGACGAGTGCGATGGCGCAGATCGTCATGACGGTGCGCAGTCCGATGGTCATCACGACCATGGAGATCGCGATGGCGGTGTACCCATGGTCGACGCCCCAGGCCAGGCCGGCCAGCGATCCGGCCAGGCAGGCCGCGCCGACCAGGCAGGCGATGCGGTGGCCGAACCTTTTCGCGAGCCATTCGGACAGCGGGGTCGCGGCGATCATGGTCACGATGATCGGCAGGTTCGCCAGGCCGGCCCGCACGGGGCTCCAACCGTAGGCGTACTGGAAGTGGAGGATCAGCCCGAACATCACGCCGGCCATCGCGATGGACGTCCCGATCTGCGCGATGGCGGCGCCGCGGACGGTGCCGTTGGAGAAGAGGCCGAGGTCCAGCATGGGCGATGCGCTGCGGCGCTCGTGTCGCACGAACGCGACGGCCGCGGCCACGGCGCCGAGGATCGACCCGAGCGTGATCGTGGAGAGCCATCCCTGCTCGACACCGCTGGTCAGCGAGTAGCAGGCGAGGCCGATGGCGATGACGCTCAGGATGGCGCCCGGCAGATCGAGCTTGTCGTCGGTCAGGTCCTCGGACCGGTCGGCCGCGACGCCGAGCCGGACGCCGATGGCCGCGATCAGGGCGATCGGGGCATTGACCACCAGGAGCCACTCCCACCGCACGTGGGCCAGGGCGGTGCCGCCCAGCAGCGGGCCGAGGACGAACCCGGACATGCCGACGACGATCATCAAAGTCATCGCGCGCATGCGAAGCGCCTGGTCGTCGAACAGCCGGAAGACCAGCGAGTTGGTGATGGGCGCCATCGCCGCAGCAGCGATGCCGAGACCGGCCCGCAAGGCGATGAGCTGCCCTGCGGTGGTGACGGCGACAACGCACAGGCTCAGCAGGCCGAACACGGCGAGGCCGATCAGGAGCACACGCCGGCGCCCAAGACGGTCGGCCATCGAACCCGCCGTCAGCAGTAGGCCGCCGAACGTCAGCGAGTACGCGCCGGTGACCCACTGCAGGGCGGTCGTGCCGCTGCCCAGGTCGCGGCCGATCGTGGGCAGCGCGATCGAGAGCAGCGTGTTGTCGACCATCTCGACGAAGAAGGCCAGGCAGAGCGCGGTCAGGGGAATCCACGCCGCGTGCAGGGACCGGTAGGTGCGGGTTGCAGAGGCTGTAGCTGGATCGTCGGTGGTGGTCACGGTCGACCTCCTCTCAGAACGTCGCCGACTATCGAACGACGTTCCATGATAGAACGCGGTTCGATGATGATGCAAATCGTGATTGAATGAGTGCCATGACAGGCACGCGACCACGACCCGCCGACCGTCCTTCACGGGGACGTCGACGCGCCTCGCACTCCATGGAGGCCGTGCTGGCCGGGGCCGTGGCCCTGCTCGACGAGGCGGGTGAGTCGGCGCTGACGCTCCGGGCCCTCGCGGCCCGGCTCGGCACCGGCGTCGGCAGCATCTACTGGTATGTCTCGGGCAAAGACGATCTTGTAGACCGCGCCATCGATCATGTGCTCGGCGGGGTGCTGACCGACATCGAGAGGCAGAGGGGGAGCAGCGACGCGATCGACGACCTGCGCGTGATGGCCGTGACGCTGTTCGACGCGATCGTCGACCGGCCCTGGCTGGGGGGGAACTTCATGAGCAACATCGAGGTCCAGGGCAACTCGTTGCGGCTCTACGAGGCGTTGGGGCAGCAGACGCTCCGCCTCGACCTCACGCCGCTGCAGCAGTTCCACGCCGTGTCGGCGATCGTCGGCGTCGTGGTCGGCAACGCCATCGACATGGGGCAAGAGCCTCCCCCGGAAGTGCTCAACGGCACCGTGGACCGCGATGAGTTCTTCAGCCGCTACGCCCAGACCTGGCGTGCGCTCGACGCCGGGGAGTTCCCTTTCGTGCACGAGATCGTCGAGGAGTTCGACGGGCACGACGACAAGGAGCAGTTCCTCGCCGCGCTGGACCTGACCCTGGCAGGCCTCCGCCTCCAAGCCGGAGTCTGACGGACGCCCGGCGACGCGTGGAGGAGACCCGAGAGGCGGTCCTCCGGAGGGCCCGGTCGGCCGGGCGGTCAGGGGAGTCCCTTTGTCAATGCGGTGACAAGGGCGGGCTCTCATTGAAGCCCTGGGTCGGCGTTCCGTGCGAACTGTCCGAGCTGTTCCGGCCCCACCTGGACACGCTGGCCGAGGAGATGATCGACGAGATCCTGGCCGGCATCCCCGAGTACTCGCGTCCGCACGACGGGGAGTACGCGCGGCTGGTGCGGCTGGCCGTGGAGGGCGCGCTCCAGCAGTTCGTCGACCTCATCGGCACCCCCGAGTCGTCCTGGGAGGCGGTCGCCGGGGTCTACCGGGAGATCGGCCGGGCCGAGGCCTGGGAGGGCCGCAGCCTCGACGTGCTCCAGACCTTGCTGCGGCTCGGCGCCCGGGTCGCCTGGCGCCGGCTGGCCGCCGAGTCCGAGCAGACCAACGTCTCGCGCCGTACCCTGGCCAGCATCGCCGAGGCCATCTTCGCCTTCCTCGACGAGATCGCCCGCGCGGCCCCCGAGGGCTACACCAAGGCGCGCGCAGGAGGCGGGCGAGCTGGAGCACCGGCGCCGCCGGCTGCTCGACCCGGCCCTGCGCGACTGGGGGGCGGCGATGGGCCCGACGGTCCGGACCGAGGACACGGCGCGGTCGCTGCGCTGGGCCCGCGAGGCGCTGCCGCTGGCCCGCCGCGGGATCCTCCCGTCCGAGCGGCTGATCCGCTGCGCCGAGCACATGCCGGCCGGAGTCCCGGCTGGAGATGGAGATGGTGCTGACGGTCTGGCCGGGCACGTCGCAGGAGTCTCCATCAAGTGATTGACCGGCGCCCGGGTCGGTGCCTACCGTGGGCGGATGACCAGCGAATCCGGCCGTGAGCGCATCCTCGGCGCCGCCACCAGGCTGTTCGCCGCGCTCGGCTACGACGGCACGTCCACCCGCCTGATCGCCGAGGCGGCCGGGCTCAACATCGCCACCGTCGCCTACCACGTCGGGGGCAAGCGCGACCTCTACCTCGCGGTGATGGAGCAGGCGCACCGGCTGGAGCGGGACGCGCTCGAATCGGCGGTCGCCGAGAGCACCCCGGACGCGGCCGGGGTGCTGCTCATCCTCGACCGCTACCTCGACTTCTGCGTCGAGCACCCCGAGGTCCCCGCGCTGTGGATGCACCGCTGGCTCTCGGACGCCGCCGACGTCGCGCACTTGGAGGGCCTCTACGCCAAGCCGCTGATGGAGATGGTCGCGGGCGCCGTCCGCACGGTCGTCGGCCCCGGGGTGGACGTGGAGTACACGGCCTACACCGTCGTCTGGTGCACGCACGGGTTCTGCCGCGGAGGCGTCCTCGACGACGACGGACGGCGCCGCGGGCTGCGCGATCCGCGCGAGCTCGCCCGGTTCCGCGCGCATCTGCACCGGCTGGTCGCCGGATCGCTGCGGCTGCCGGGAGTCGAGGGATGACCGCCTCGGAGGAAGACGCGCGGGGGAACGGCGTGCGGGCGGGTGGCGCGGCGGAGGGCGGCGTGCGGACGGGCGGCGCGGTGGAAGGCGGCGTGGTGGACGGGGGTGTGCTGGGGCGGGGGCGGCTGCTCGGGTACGGGGTCGGGTCGGTCGGCACCGGCGTGTTCAATGCCGTCCCCGGACTGCTGCTGCTCTACTACCTGACCGACGTGCTCGGTGTGTCCGCCGTGATCGCCGGGTTCGTGCTGGTGGTGCCGAAGGCGTGGGACGTGGTGCTCAACCCGGTCGTCGGCGCCGCGAGCGACCGCGAGGCCGTGCGGACGGGGCGGCGCACCCGGCTGCTGCTGACCGGCGCGGTCGCGCTGCCGGTGCTGTTCGCCGCGATGTTCGCCGTGCCGGTCGACTCCCCGGGATTCGCCGCCGTCTGGGTCGGCCTGGCGTTCCTGCTGGCGGCCAGCGCGTTCGCCTGCTTCCAGGTGCCCTACGTGGCGCTGCCCGCCGAGATCTCGCCGCTGCCCGCGCAGCGGGGCCGCGCGATGGCCTGGCGGGTGGTGTGCCTGACCGCGGGCATCCTGCTCGCCGGCGGCCTCGCGCCCGCGGTGGCGGACGGCGCCGGCGGAGGCCGCGGCGGGTACGCGCTGATGGGCGCGGTGATCGGGCTGCTCATGGGCGCCGCGATGCTGGCCAGCGCCCTGTCCACCCGCTGGGTCCCGTCCAGCCCGGGGCCGCGCCCGCTCCGCCTGGTCGACGCGCTGCGCACCGCGCGTGGCAACCGGCCGTTCTTCGCCCTGCTCGGCGCGTACGTCGCGCAGACGCTCGCGGTGGCGGTGATGCTGGCGGGCGCCCCGTACGCGGCGACCTACCGGCTCGGCGACTACGGGCTGACCTCGCTGATGTTCGTCTGCATGGTCGGGCCGAGCGCCGTCGCCGTCCCGCTGTGGCGGCTGCTGGCCCGCAGGTACGGGCCGGTGCCCTGCTACACGGCGGCGCTCATCGCGTTCGCCCTGACGGCCGCCGCCCTCTACCCGGCCGTCTCCGCCGGATCCACCGGCGCCGTGCTCGGGCTGACCGTGCTCGTGGGCGGCTGCTACGCCGCGGCGCAACTGTTCCCGCTGACGCTGCTCCCCGAGACCGTGCACGCCGACACCAGCCGCACCGGGCACGCCCAGTCGGGCGCGTTCACCGGGCTGTGGACGGCGGCCGAGACCGGTGCGCTCGCCCTCGGCCCCGGCGCGTTCGCGCTGATCCTCGCCGTGACCTCGTTCAAGTCCGCGGGCTTCGACGCCCCCGCCGACCAGTCCGGGTCCGCGCTGACCGGGCTCACCGCCGGGTTCACCCTCCTGCCGGCGCTGCTGCTCGCGCTCAGCGTCCCGATGCTGCTGGCCTACCGCCGGCTGGCCGCCGCCCACCGACGTACCGGAGACACCCACCGCCATGCCGTCTGAACCGTCCCTCCCCGAAACCTCCCGCCCGGCCGGGGAGCTGCTCGCCGAACTCGCCCGGTACCGCACCGCCGACCTGCCCGTGCGCGGCGGGCAGGTCACCGCCTACGTCTACGACACCGGACGCGCCGAGGTGCACGACGTCGCCGCCCGCGCCTACCTGGAGATGCTGGAGGTCAACTGCCTGGACCCGACCGCGTTCCCGAGCATCGTCGCGCTGGAGCGGCAGGTGGTCGGCGCGGTCGCCGGGCGGCTCGGCGGCGGCGCGGACACGCCCGGGATCTTCACCAGCGGCGGCACCGAGTCGATCATGCTCGCGGTGAAGGCCGCCCGCGACGCCCGTCCCGTCGAGGGACGCCCGCAGCTGGTGCTGCCCGCCACCGCGCACCCCGCGTTCCACAAGGCCGCGCACTACCTGGGGATGGAGGTCGTCGCGGTGCCGGTCGACCCGGCGACGTTCCGCGCCGACCCCGCCGCGACCCGCACGGCGCTGACCCCCCGGACGGTGCTGGTCGTGGCGTCCGCGCCGTCCTACCCGCAGGGGGTCCTCGACCCGGTCGCGGAGATCGCGGCGCTCGCCGCCGAGGCGGGCGTCCTGTGCCACGTGGACGCCTGCGTCGGCGGCTGGGTGCTGCCCTGGCTGCGCGAGGGCGGACGGCCCGTCCCGCCGTTCGACCTGTCGGTGCCCGGGGTGACCTCGCTCTCCTGCGACCTGCACAAGTACGGGTACGCGCCGAAGGGCGCGTCGGTGGTGCTGTTCGCCGACGAGGCGCTCCGCCGGCACGCCTACTTCGCCTCGGCCGCCTGGCCCGGCTACACCGTCATCAACGCGACCGTGCAGAGCAGCCGGAGCGCGGGCCCGCTCGGCGCCGCCTGGGCGACGCTGAACGCCGTCGGCGCGAACGGCTACCGCGACCTGGCCGCCGAGGCGATGCGCGCGGCCGAGCGGCTCATCGCCGGCGTCGCGCGGATCCCCGGCCTGCGCGTCCTCGGCGAGCCGGGCGCCCCGCTGGTCGCGGTGGCCTCGGCCGATCCCGAGCTGGACGTCTTCGTCGTCGCGGGCGAGGCCCGATCGCGCGGCTGGTTCTTTCAGCCCCAGCTCTCGTTCCAGGGCAGCCCGGCCAACCTGCACTTCACCCTGACCGGGGTGAGCCTCGCCGGGGTCGACGCGCTGCTGGCCGCGCTCGCCGACTCGGCCGCCGCCGCCCGCGCCGCCGGCCCGGCGGGTGTCCCGGACGGCCTGGTGGACGCCCTCGCGGGCCTCGATCTCGACAGCCTCGACGACGCCGGGTTCGCCGGGCTCCTCGGCACCGTCGGGGTCGACCTGAACGGTGCCGGCGGGCCGGAGATGGCGATGGTGAACGCCGTCCTGAACGCCCTGCCCCCCGACCTCCGCGAGGCCCTGCTGATCCGCTTCTTGTCCGTCCTGTACTCCGGCCACCTGTAGCCGCCCCGGGCCGCCCGCGGGCGGCCCGGCGGAGGCGCGGGCGGCTCAGCCGAGGCGGATGAGGCGGTGCAGCAGGGACGGCGCGCCGAGATCGGCGTCCAGGGTGAGGGGGATACGGGCCGCTCCGGCGGTCACCGCGCCGACCTTCTCGCCCTTGCCGGCCTCGTGCGGCGGGTCGTCCGTGACGCCGACCGGGACGGTGAGCCCCGCCCAGCCGACCACGGTGACCGGGGACGCGGCGCGCAGCGGCGTCCGGCCGCCGAGCCCGTCGTCGACCACCGCCACGCGCGCGCCCGCGGGCGCCAGCTCGGCGGCGGTCAGCGCGTTCTCGGCGGCGGCGACCAGACGCGCCCCCACCGTGATGGCCGCCATGGCGCTGGTCGAGCGCTGCCCCATCACCGCGCCCACGACCAGCGTCGTGACGCCCGCGACCCGCTTGCGGGCGGCGAAGACGTAGTTGCCGCCCGCCGCGTCGGTGTAGCCGGTCTTCCCGCCGATCACGCCGTACTGGCCGAGCAGGGCGTTGCCGCCGGGACGCGCCGGGCCGCCGTCGCTCGGAACGTAGGCGCGGTTGTTCACGATCTCGCCGAACGAGGCGGTCTTGATCGCCGCGCTCAGCAGCTTGACCTGGTCGGCCGCGGTGCTCACGGTGCCCGAGTCGTACCCGCTCGGATCGGTGTAGGTCGTGCCGGTCATGCCGAGCGACCGCGCGGCGTCGTTCATCTTCTGCACAAACGCCTGGTCGCCGCCCGAGTCCCAGCGGGCCAGTTCGTGCGCGACGTCGTTCGCCGAGATGAGCATCAGCGCCTCGAGCGCCTTGCGCTGGGTGAGCCGCTGGTTCGCGGTCACCCCCAGCAGCGACTCGTCGCGCTGCCTGCGCGCCGGGATCTCGGCCGCCGCCGCGGGCGAAACGGTGAAGACCGGACCGGGCTCGCCGGACTTCAGCGGATGGTCGCGCAGGAACACGTACGCGGTCATCACCTTGGCGACGCTGGCCGTCGGGGTCGGCGACGAACCGCCGGACGAGCCCATCGTGCCGAGCCCGTCCACGGAGATCGCGGACTGGCCCTGCACCGGCAGCGGCAGCCGCGGAGGGCTCCCCGTGAAGGTGTGGGCGGACGAGGACAGCGTGAGGTCGAGCGCAGGATCGGGCACCGTCCGCACGAGCTGACCCGTCACCAGGCCCGCGATGAGCACGAGCGCGGCGATCACCGTGATCAGCGCCCGCCGTCCCCGCCTGCCCTTCGGCGCGGCCTTGGGCGCGATGGGGTGCTGATACTGCGGCGGCACCACGGGCGGTGCCGGTGGAGCCTCCGGCAGCGGCGGCGGAGGAAGCCGCCGCTCCTGCGGCTGTGGTTGCGGTTGCGGTTGCGGTTGGGCATACGGCTGGGGCTGAGCGTACGACTGCGGCTGGGGCAGCGGTTGGGGCCGGGGGAGCGGCTCGGGTTGGACGGGCGGCTCAGGCTGGGGGAGCGGCTCGGGCTGGGGCAGGGCCGGGATCGGCTCCTGCACCGTCGGGCTGGCACTCGGTACGGGGGCGTTCTGCCACGAGACGGTCCACTGCCCGGACGAGTTCGCCGACGGCCCGGCGGCCTTCTTCGCCGGTTCCGGAAGCGCCTCGGCGGGAAACTCGGTCACCGTCTCGTCGACCTGGGGCGCGGGTTCCGGCTCGGGTACAGGTTCCGGCTCGGGTTCCGGCTCCGGCTCGGCCTCCGGCTCCGGCTCGGCCTCCGGCTCGGGCGGGAGGGTCTCAAGGCGGGGGAGGGAGATGTCTGGCCGTGTCAGGTACGGGTCCGGCTCTTCCGCGGGGGGAGGCGGCTCCTCTTCAGGAGGCTCGACCGGGAGTGTGACGGCGCGGAACTCCGCGGTGGCCGCGCGGGGCGTCCCCTTCCCGGCGGCCGTCCGCACCGGAGTCCTCTCCGGCTCCTCGGCCTTCTCCGGCTCCTCGGCCTCGGCCTCAGCTCCGGCTCCGTCCTCGGCTTCGTCCTCGACCTCGGTTCCAGCTCCGTCCTCGGCTTCGGCTCCGTCCTCGGCCTCAGCCTCGTCCTCGGTTCCGGCTTCGGCGGGTTCCCGGACCTCGGCCTTCTCCGACTTCTCGGCCGGCTCCTCGGCGGGCTCGGTCGGGTCGGCCGTCTCCGGTTCCTGCTGTGCGTCCTTCAACGGCGCGACCTCCTCGGCTCCAGCCTCCACGCGTGGACGGTGCGGCCTCTCGCCGGTGACCCCCGTGCACCTTGAAGGACGCGCAGTCTATCGGGAAGGTCCCTTCATTCTGAATCGTTGATCTAGCGTTTATGTCGGGAATGCTCATTCGGGGTGCCGGCGAACGGGCCGGGCGCCGCGAACCCCCGTGAACCCCATCCGCATGAACCCCATCCGCGTGAACCCTCCCGGGGACGAGTGGAGATACACCGCTGACAATGCCCCCACGGGAAGGCCAGCCTTCATGCCATGGTGTCCGCGATGACCGCGCCCGGCACCGGTGCGCTCTCCATCGACGCCCCCGCCACCGGGAGCGACGCGGAGCTCATCGAACGGTCGCGGGACGACCCGGAGGCGTTCGGCGCCCTGTTCGACCGCTATTCGGGAATGCTCTACCGGTACGTCTCGCGCAGGCTCGGGCCCGAGGCGGCCGAGGACCTGGTCGGCGAGACGTTCCTCGCCGCGTTCAGCCGCAGGGACCGCTACGACGTCGCGCAGGGCGACGCCAGGCCCTGGCTGTTCGGGATCGCGACCAAGCTGGTGTCCCGGCACCACCGCACCGAGGGCGCGCGGTACCGGGCGCTGCGGCGCAGCCCCGTCGAGGGCCCGGTGGAGGGCCCGGCCGATCGGGTCGCCAACGGGGTGACCGCGACGGCGTCGCGGCCCGCGCTCAGCGCGGCGCTGGCCCGGCTGCCCCGGCGCGACCTGGACGTCCTGCTGCTGGTGGCGTGGGGTGACCTGACCTACGAGGAGGTCGCGCGGGCGCTCGGCGTCCCTGTCGGCACCGTCCGGTCCCGGCTCAACCGGGCGCGCCGCAAGGTGCGCGCCGCGCTCGGGGACACCAACCCGATGCACGAGGAGGAGTAGCGATGGACGACCTTGGAATGCTCCGCGACCTCGGCGGTGAACTGGAGCACGAGCCGCCCGCCTCGCTCGCCCGGCAGCGGCGGCGGCTCGCCGACGCGGCGGCCGGGACGGTGCGCGTCCGGGGCGCGCGGCGTCCCGGACGGTGGGGCCTGTTCGGGGCGGTGGCGGCGGGCACGGCCGCGCTCATCCTGGTGCCCTCCGTCCTGCTGAGCGCCGGGGGCGGTGCGGACCCGGCCCGGCACGCGGACCCCGCGGCGGGCGCGGGCACGGCGATGAACCTGCTGCTGGTCGGCTCGGACGCGCGGCGTCCGGGGCCCGCGCGGGCGGACAGCGTGGTGCTGGCGCACCTGCCCGCCGACCGCGCGAAGGTGAGCGTGGTCAGCCTGCCCCGCGACTCGAAGGTGCGGGCCCCCGCCTGCGGCCATCCGGCAGGCGGCGGGCCCAGGGCGGCCGGGACGGCCCGGCTCGGCGCGGTCTACGCGGCAGGCGGGACGTCTTGCCTGGTCAAGACCGTGCAGGCGATGACGGGGGTGCGCGTCGATCGGACGATGGTGATCGAGTTCGACGGGTTCCGGCGGATGGTGGACGCGCTCGGCGGCGTCGAGATCACGATGCCGCGCGCGCTGGCCGACCGGAACTCGGGCCTGCGCGTCCACGCCGGGCACCTCCTGCTGGGCGGGGCGCAGGCCCTCGCCTACGCCCGCGCGCGCCACCTGCCGGGGAGCGACGGGTCCGACCTGGACCGGGTCGGGCGGCAGCAGCGGCTGATGGCCGCGCTGGTCGGGCAGGCGAAGCGGGAGCAGCTCCGGAACCCGGTGCGGTTCGCGTCCTTCCTCAAGGTCGCGGCGGGGGCAATCGAGGTGTCGCCGAAGCTGGACCTGGCCGGGTTCCGCTCCCTGGCGGACAGCCTGGGCCGTACGGGCGCCGACGACGTGCGCATCGGAGTGGTGCCCAGCCGCCCCGACCGGGCCGATCCGCTCCTGCTCGCCTGGGACCAGCCCGCCGCCTCGCGGCTGTTCGCGGAGTTCGAAGCGGGCGGCTGACCGCAGGCGGGACAGGCCGGGGCCGCCCGCGCGCACCGGGGGAGCGCGCGGGCGGCCCGGGCCTATGTAAAGGACGCTTGACAGGGCGGCCGATGTAAAGCATCCTTGACACATGCGGAACGACGTCAGGGAGCTCCGGCTCACCAGAGGGCTCTCCCAGGGGGATCTCGGCAAGGTGCTCGGCGTCTCCCGCCAGACGGTCAACGCCATCGAGACGGGCAGGTACAGCCCGTCCCTGCCGTTGGCGATCACTTTGGCGCGTTTCTTCGAGCGTGCGGTGGAGGA
Source organism: Actinomadura xylanilytica (assembly GCF_030283145.1). Classification (GTDB taxonomy): domain Bacteria; phylum Actinomycetota; class Actinomycetes; order Streptosporangiales; family Streptosporangiaceae; genus Spirillospora; species Spirillospora xylanilytica. Next base: position 727,021 of record NZ_JASNWE010000004.1, on the reverse strand, counting down.
GGTATTCCATGTCGACCAAGAATGACGGGAAGGGCGGTCGCTGGCTGGTGCCGGTGACCTCGGTGGTTGGGGGCCTGGCGATGTTCCTGGCCGTCGGGCTGAACGGCGACTGGGTCCTCGGCTCGCTGCTGCTCGGGATCATGGTCGTGTACGCCGCGGTGCTGCTGCTGTTCCGGCGGTCCGAATCGGTCGCCCTGCTGGGCGGCGACGAGGGCGACGAGCGCCAGCGGACGCTGCGGCTGCGCGCCTCCGACTTCGGGTTCAGCGTGCTCGCGGTCTTCTGCGTCGGCGGCTTCGTCGTCGACCTCGCCCGGGGCGGCGACGGGATGCCCTGGGCGGTCATCTGCGGCGTGGGCGGGGCCAGCTTCGCCGGCGCGCTCATCGTCCTGTCGCGGCGCGGCTGACCGCGCCCCTCACGAAACCCTTTTCAACGACCTGCGAAAAGGTCGACGGCCTTCGGAAGGAAGGTGTGCTTCGTGCTGCCCGGAATCCCGCGGAAACGGTGGATCGCCACGGCCCTCGCCGCCGCGTCGCTCACCCTCGGCACCACCTCCGCGCTCGCGGCCCCCGCGCCCGCCGGTGCGCCCGCGCCCGCCCCGGTCTCCCCGGGGACGCTCGCCGAACAGGTCGTGAAGGCCGGGGCGCCCGGCGCGCTCGTGGCCGTGCAGACGCGCGCGGGGACGAGGGAGGCCGCGCGGGGCGTCGCCGACCTGCGGACCAAGCGTCCCGCCCGCGCCGGCGACCGGTACCGCATCGGCAGCAACACCAAGACGATGGTCGCGACCGTCGTCCTGCAACTGGTCGCCGAGGGGCGGCTCGGCCTGGACGACAAGGTCGCGGCCCGGCTGCCCGGCCTGGGGCTGGACGGGCGGATCACCGTCCGGCACCTGCTCCAGCAGACCAGCGGACTGCACCAGGACCAGATGCTCTGGCGCGAGACGTCCTCGTTCAAGGACCACCGCTTCGAGCGGTTCACCCCCGCCCGGGTGGTGCGCACGGCGCTCACCAACCCCGCGCCGCGCGCCGTCCCCGGCACCAAGTGGGAGTACTCCAACACCAACTACGTCCTGGCCGGGATGCTGATCGAGCGGGTCACCCGGCACAGCGCCGAGGCGGAGCTGACCCGGCGGATCTTCAGGCCGCTCGGGATGCGCGGCACCACCTTCCCGCGCGACACCACGCACGTGGCCGGCCGCCACCTGTCGGGCTACGTGCCGCGCGCGCTGGTCGACGGCTCGTCCGACCCGACGCGGTTCGACACCACGGTCTACAACTTCAGCTGGGCCTGGACGGCGGGCGCGGTGATCTCGACCGCCGAGGACGAGGCGACGTTCCTGCGCGCGCTGATGGCCGGCCGGCTGCTGCCCCCGAGCGCGATGGGCCAGATGCTCGACACCGGAGCGTTCGGATACGGCCTCGGCATCCTGCCGATCAAGGCGCCGTGCGCGCCCGGCGGCGTCGCCTGGGGGCACGACGGCATCGTGTTCGGCTACTCCAGCCTGGTCGCGGGCACCCGCGACGGCGCGAAGTCGGCCGTCGTCGCGGGCAACCTCTCCTTCGACGAGGGCGAGAAGGTCTACAAGACCGCCGCGTCCTCGCTGGCGCCGGCGCTCTGCTCCTGAGCCGGGGCCGCCGGCGGGTCAGCGGGGGAGCGCGTCCAGCAGGCGGCCCAGTTCGTCGCCGGTGTTGTAGTAGTGCACGGACGCGCGCACGGCGGCGGGGACGGCCTTCGGGTCGAACCGCGAGTGCGAGCCGGTGGTGACGCTCACGTTGACGCCCGCGGCGCGCAGCGCGGCCTTGACGGCGTCGGACCCGTGCCCGTCCACCGTGAACGTGACCAGGCCCGAGCGCCGGGCGCCCCGGTCGAGCAGCCGTACGCCGGGGCGTTCGGCGAGCCGGTCCCGCAGCGTCGCGGCGAGCGCGGTGACGCGCTCCTCGATCGCCGCGACGCCGATGCCGGCCGCGTACTCGGCGGCCACGCCCAGCCCGATCTGCCCGGCGACGTACCACTCCCAGGTCTCGAACCGCCGCGCCCCGGCGGCGATCTCGTAGGTGTCGGGGCCCGTCCACTCGGCCGAGTGCAGGTCGAGGAACGGCGGCTCCAGTGTCTGGACGATCTGCCGCCGCACGTAGAGGAACCCGGTGCCGCGCGGCCCGCGCAGGTACTTGCGGCCGGTGGACGACAGCATGTCGCAGCCGATCTCGCGGACGTCCACGCCGAGCTGCCCGACCGACTGGCAGGCGTCCAGCAGGTAGAGGGTGCCGGTCTCGCGGCAGAGCCGGCCGACCTCGGCGGCCGGGTTGACCAGGCCGTTGTAGGTCGGGATGTGGTTGATCGAGACCAGCCGGACGTCGCCGCGCGCCAGCTCGGCGGCGAGCGCCTCCAGGGACAGCGTGCCGTGCTCGTCGTCGGGGAGCACGGTGACGCGGACGCCGCGCGCCCCGGCGACCTGCCGGTAGGCGATGGCGTTGCTGGCGTACTCGCTGGTGGTGGTGACGATGCGGTCGCCCGCCGCGAACGGGATCGAGTGGAAGGCCATGTCCCAGGCGCGGGTCGCGTTCTCCACATAGGCGATCTCGTCGCGGTGCGCGCCGATCAGCCCGGCCACCGCGTCGTAGAAGTGCGCGATGGCGGCGGCGCCGCGGTCGGCGGCCTCGTAGCCGCCGATCGACGACTCCAGCGCGAAGTGCCCGGCGACCGCGTCGATCACCGGCTGGGGCGGCAGCGCCGCCCCGGCGTTGTTGAGGTGCGCGACGCCCGCGCAGCCCGGCGTGTCCGCGCGCAGCTTCTCGATGTCCATGTGATCGTGACGCCCTTCGACGGTGGCCGGTCCTGCCGTCATTCAAGCCGCCGGGCGGCCGGGAGGCAAAAGTGTCGGACCCGCGGGGGACACTCGGGCTGGACCGGGGATTGACCTCAACCTTCATTGAGGTCCGATGATGTTCGGACGAGAGCAGGAACACCTACCCGAGGGGCGGCAGGTCCGATGGACATGGAAGTGACCGCGTGGATGTCGTTGCACCACGCGATGAACGCGCAGGACCGCAGGCCCTTGTCCCGCGCGACGCTGCGCCGCATCGGCCGGTTCGCCCGCCCGCACCGCCGGATGCTGGCCGCGTTCCTGGTGTTCAGCGTGCTGATGGCCGTCCTCGCGGTCGCGACCCCGGTACTGGCCGGCCGGGTGGTCGACGCGATCGTCGACGGGTCCGGCACCGGCACGGTGGTGTGGCTCGCCGTGGTCATCGCGGTCCTCGCGCTCGCCGAGGGCGCGCTCGGGCTGGCCAACCGCTGGCTGTCGTCCCGGCTCGGCGAGGGCCTGATCCTCCAGCTCCGCACCACCGTCTTCGACCACGTGCAGCGGATGCCGGTGGCGTTCTTCACCCGCACCCGCACCGGGGCCCTGGTCAGCCGGCTCAACAACGACGTCATCGGCGCGCAGCGCGCGTTCAGCGACACGCTGTCCGGCGTGGTCAGCAACCTGGTGACGCTGCTGCTGACCTTCGCGGTGATGGTCGGGATCTCCTGGCAGATCACTCTGCTCGCCCTGGTGCTGCTGCCGGTCTTCGTGCTGCCCGCCCGCCGGATGGGCCGCAAGCTGGCCCGGCTCCAGCGCGAGGCCGCCGCGCACGACGCCGCGATGAGCACCCAGATGACCGAGCGGTTCTCCGCTCCTGGCGCGACGCTGGTCAAGCTGTTCGGCCGTCCCGCCCGCGAGTCCGCCGAGTTCGCCGCGCGGGCCGGCCGGGTCCGCGACATCGGCGTCCGCGCCGCGATGGTGCAGCACGTTTTCGTCACCGCCCTCACCGTCGTGTCGGCGCTCGCGCTCGCCCTCGTCTACGGCCTGGGCGGCTTCTTCTCCCTGCGCGGCCAGCTCGACGCGGGCGCGGTGGTCTCCCTCGCGCTCCTGCTCACCCGGCTGTACGCGCCGCTCACCGCGCTCGCCAGCGCCCGCGTCGAGGTGATGAGCGCGCTGGTCAGCTTCGAGCGGGTCTTCGAGGTGCTCGACCTCGAGCCGCTGGTCGCCGAGCGCGAGACCGCCGGCACCGTGCCGGACGGACCGGCCGCGGTCGAGTTCGACGCCGTCTCGTTCGCCTACCCGTCCGCCGACAAGGTGTCGCTGGCCTCGCTCGAAGAGGTCGCGAGCCTCGACACCCGCGGCGGCGTCCAGGTACTGCACGAGGTCTCGTTCCGCGCCGAGCCCGGCCAGATGGTGGCGCTGGTCGGCTCGTCCGGCGCGGGCAAGTCCACCATCGCCCAGCTCCTGCCCCGCCTGTACGACGCCGACGAGGGCGCCGTCCGGCTCGGCGGCGTCGACGTGCGCGACCTGACCTTCGAGTCGATCCGCGAGACCCTCGGCATGGTCACCCAGGACGGTCACCTGTTCCACGAGTCGATCCGCGAGAACCTGCTGCTCGCCCGTCCCGAGGCCACCGAGGACGACCTGTGGGACGTGCTGCGCCGGGCCCGCCTCGACACCCTGATCGCGAGCCTGCCGGACGGCCTGGAGACCATCGTCGGCGAGCGCGGTTACCGGCTGTCCGGCGGCGAGCGGCAGCGCCTCACCATCGCCCGCCTGCTGCTCAACCGCCCCCGCGTGGTGATCCTCGACGAGGCCACCGCGCACCTCGACTCCACCTCGGAGGCGGCCGTCCAGGAGGCCCTCGGCGAGGCCCTCGAAGGCCGCACCGCCGTGGTGATCGCGCACCGGCTGTCCACCGTCCGCGCCGCCGACCTGATCCTGGTCATCGAGGCGGGCCGGATCGTCGAGCGCGGCACCCACGACGACCTGCTCGCCCTGAACGGCCGCTACGCCGAACTCCACCGCACCCAGTTCGACCAGCGGCCCACGTCGGAGACCCCGCTGGAGCCCGTCGGCTGACCGGCTGTGTTTCCAAACGCCCGGCCCGGCATCCTCGCCTGGCGGCTCGGACGCCGACCTGGCTTGGGCGAGCGCGACATCGCTTCGCGATCTGGCCGGTGGGGCTCGCCTCCGGCTTCGCCCCACCGGCCAGGTAACACGCTCACGCGACGGCCGAGGCACTCTGAGACAGGCCCTAAGCCCCGGGCCCGGCCGCCGCCGCGAGGTCGAAGATCATCGCGTCGAAGTCCGGGGCATCGGCGAAGGGCCTGAGTTTCCCGATCTTCTTCCACCCCCACCGGGCGTACGCGGCCTGCGCGGAGTCGTTGTCCTCGCGTACGAGGAGCGTGGCACGCTCCTCGTCCCGGCCGTTCAGCAGCTTGTCGTGGAGCGCGTGCGCCACGCCCCGGCGCTGCCAGGCCGGGACGATCATGAGCTCGTTGAACGCGAACGTCCGGTCCCCGGTCTCCGCCGTGAAGCCGCTCGGCACGGCCGTGGTGAGGCCCTCCCACCACCGCGCGCCGACGGGCAGCGCGTACCCGAACGCCTGCCCCACGGGAACGTCGTCCACGTACGCGACGATGATCTCGAACCCGGGTGCCTTCATGTAGCCGCGGACGCGCTCGGCGAACCGGTCGCTGGAGTAGAAGGGATCGGCGATGACGTCGGCGTGGCTGGCCTCGTACAGCGGCACGATCACGCTCATGAGGCTCTGCTCCGCCGAGCCCGAGTCGTGCCGGGTGAAGGTGATGCGCGGAGTCATAGGTCTCCCGAGGTCGTCGCCGCGAGAAGTTCGTGTGCGTCGCGGACCGCCGTGCGTCCGCTGTCGGCCGGAGGCGCCAGGCCGAGCGAGGTGAACGCGGTACGGCGTACCACTACGTTCCCGCTGAGTTCGGCCGGGATTTCTTGGAAGACCCGAACCACGTGCCGCGCGCCCTCTTCGGCGTCTCCGGCGCGGAGCAGGCAGCCCGCCCGATGTAGCTCGACCTGGGCGCGGCCCAGGTGGCTGCGTTCGGGGTAGAGCGCGATGGCGAGGTCTTGTGCGCGGCCCGCCTTCTCGGCGTCGCCGGCGAAGGTGTGGACGTAGCTGGCGACATGGTGGAGCCGCTGTTCAGACCATCCCCATTGCGACGCGCGGTCGTCGCGGGTCCGGTCGGGCAGGCACACGAACACGTCCTCCAGGTCGGTGAGGGCTCCCGATGCCTCTTGGTGACGGCCGAGTTGGGCGAGGGCCTGGGCTCTGGCCGCGTGCCCGCTCGCGGCCCCGGCACAGGCCATTCCCCGGCTGAGACGAATCGCCTCGTCCGCGATGTCCAAGGTCGACAGGGTAGGGGCGTCTCCGTACAGGGAGAAGACCGCCTGCCGTCCACGGACCTGGGACGCGACGGCTTGGTCGCCGGATTCGTCCGCTGCGCGACCGGCGGTTCGCCACCAGCGGCGCGCGCTGCGCTGCTCACCGAGGCCCATCAGCGTGATCGCGGTGAGAGCTGCCATCTGAGCGGCCGCGTGCACGAGGCGTTGTCGGGTCAGCCCCGACGCGCGGCCGATCAGGGCACTGATCTCCGTGAAGTCGGTGAGGAGTTCCGGCAGGAGCAGCGCGTTCGACACGGAGTCGACCTCGTGGGCGTAGTCGAACGCCACGCGTTCCCAAGCGTCCGCGTCCCGTTCGGTCGCCTCTGCGTGGACGGCGTCGTCCAGAGTGGTGCGCAGTGGCTCGGCGTCGCGGCCGAGCGGCCCCGCCGCAGCGGCTGCGATGAGGCCGAGCATGGTACGGCGTTTCACTTCATCGTCCTCCCTTTCGGGGAACAGGTCACCTCGGGCCAGGCCGAACGCTCTGGCGTACGCATCGGCCCAGTCGCGCGGGAAGTGCAGGCCACGCTCCCAGTCTCGGATCTGCCGGGCGAGGTTGTCCACAGATCCGTGCTCGTGTCCGGCTGCACGCAGCAACTGCCGGGCCATCTCTCTCTTGCTCCATCCGTTCGGCTGAGACCCGCGCGCCTCGCGCTCGGCCTGCAATCTCTTCGCCCACAGCGGTCGATGGTCGGTCATCGGCGTGCACCATTCGCTGATCGCCCGTGGGGCGGAGACGCGAAAGTCTCCGTCCCGGTCACCCGCAATGCTCCCCTGGCGGCGTGACGCGCGCCACAAGTTCACTGGACGTCACCAGATCAGAACTCCACGTCACACGGGACGGTCACGATGTTCAAGCCGAGAGCCTCCGCCGACCCGCCCGAGTTCTATGCCTGGGACGCCGACCGCGCGGGCGGTGTGACCGATGACCGGGGCCGGGCGGTCAACCACGTGAACGAGGTCCTCGCCGACGCCCCCCCGGACACGTCTGGGCTCGTCCGCCGCGTTCAGGTCGGCGCGGTGAGCGGCGACTACGTCACGCTCGGCGTCGTCGGAGTCGCCCGGCGGGACGGGGCGTCCGGCTCCGTCGTCTGGACAGACGGTGAGTCCGGTCTGGTCGGGGCCAGGTGACGAAGCCCCTGCCGCACGAAGCGACAGGGGCCAGAGTCCCACCCTTTCAGGGGTTGATGGGGTTGTCCGGGGAGTCGAGCCAGATCGTTTGGCCTTCTGAGGCCACGGTCATGCCGAAGCGGTCCTGGGACGGGCTTCCCCAGTCGACCCATTGAAGGTAAGCCGCCGCTGCCTCGTGCCACAGGTGGCGGTCTCCCCATTGCTCCACCGTGAACGCTGCGCGGCCCGGTTCGTAGTCCACTGATGCCCAGGAACCGGAGCCGGGCTCCAGGAGCCACAACGTCCACTCCCCAGAGTCGTCATCTGCGGCGCACATCCGCTTCTCCACACCGGGGACAAGAGTCCCGATGGCGATGTCCGCTCCGTAGGAGTCCCACGCGACGGTGCGGGGATCGAGCTCGGTCGTGCTGCGGGCCGGCTCGGTACCTTCCGTGTAGGAGGAGACGGACCGTCCGGTGATCCTCTGCCCTCTGGCCATCATGTAGTTGGCGAACTCAGGGAACCGGCCCAGCGCAGTGCCGTTTCCGGCCACGGTCAGGCGTGCCAGGTGACCGTTGCCGTACAGGGGATTCCACGGAAGCACGATCACCCCGCCCGGCCGGGCCTGCTCCACCCATGCATGGGGAACTTCGGAGACTCCGCAGGCCACATGAACACGGTCGTAGGGGGCTCCGTCAGGTTGGCCGGCCGTCCCGTCCCCTTGGACCAGGCGGGGAAGGTAGCCGGCCTGTTTCAGGTTCTTCTCTGCCTGGGCCAGTACCTCCGGATCGATCTCGATGCTGGTCACGTTCTCGGACCCGACTCGATGCGAGATCAGAGCGGCCGTCCAGCCCGTCCCGGTCCCGATTTCCAGGACCCGGTCACGATCTCGCAGGTCCAGCGCGGACAGGAAGTCCCGCACGGTGGCCGGAGCAGAGCACGACGAGCTGAACAGGCCGGCGCCGCCCTCAGCCCCGTCATCGAACTGGGTGATGATCGCGGTGTTGGAGTCCACCGCTGCCCGCCACTCCTCCGGCCGCGCCTCCCGATCGATCGGATGGTTCGGTTCGTCGCTGTCCGGCATCGCCAACGCGCGATCAGGGACGAACAGATGCCGAGGAACAGATTCGATCACTTGGGACTCTTCCCGTCCCCCTTGTTGCCGCCGTCGTCCCCACCGCTGCCACGCTTGCCGCCCTGGGGACTGCTGCCGTCGCCGCCCTTGGGGTCGTCCTTCGGATTGTCCTTGTCGCCATGCTTGCCCATTGCCGTACTCCTCCACGATGCCGGCGCGGCCGGATGCCACGCTTGGAACCTCCGGGCGGACAGGGCGCGGGGTGTTGTGACTCGCTCGGGAACGCCGCCCGCCCGAAGGGGTCTACGGGTCGCCCTGGTGGTCCAGCAGTAGATGCACCAGGTCGTTGTGGGCCGTGCGCTCGCGCTCCTCGCCCTGCGCCAGCGCGCGAGGCGGGAGATCAGCATCGCCTCGTGTGATGGCACGGGACCCGGCCAGCCGGTCACTGTTATTGAGGCACCACGCGGCGATCTCTCCGGACTCCCCGACGGCGGACTGGAGGTCGTGCTCGTCGGCGTTGTGGCGGACTAGTCGGTCGTGCCCGCGGGCGCCGCGGGGAGCCGGGCGGGTGACGTCGCGGCTATGGCCTTGCGGTCGGCGGTGAACACTGCGATGCACCTCCTCGCAGGGGGGAGGAGATACCCTCCCCTGTTCCTCCTCCGATCCTCCCCTGTCGTTGTGGCATCCGTCATGACTTCACTGGACGTGACCGAACAGAGACTCCAAGTCGCACAGGACGGTCACGATGGTCGAGCCGAGAGCCGCCGCCGACCCGCCCGAGTTCTATGCCTAGGACGCCGACCGTTCGCGTGGTGTGACCGACGGTCGGGGTCGGGCGGTCGTGGGTGCCGCCGCCCCCCGGTGGGGGACGGCGACGGGATCACTTGATGGAGCCGGCGGTGAGGCCGCCGATCAGGAAGCGCTCGATGAAGATGAACAGGATCACCACGGGGACGATCCCGATCAGCGAGGTGGCGAACAGGTACTGCCAGTGCTCCTGGTACTGCGTCACGAAGGACGGGATCGCCACCGTGAGGGGGCGCCGGTCGGGCGAGGCCGTCACGGTGAGCGCGACGATGTACTCGTTCCATGCCGAGATGAAGGTGTAGACGACCGCCGTCACCACGCCCGGCATCGAGATGGGGAGCGTCACCCGGGTGAGCGCGCCGATCCGGCCCGCGCCGTCGAGGAACGCGGCCTCCTCCAGTTCCTTGGGGATGCTGGAGAAGTAGCCGTGCAGGATCCAGACGCAGAACGGCAGGTTGAACGCCGCGTTCACCAGGATCAGCGCCATCAGCGTGTCGGTCAGGTTGAGCGCGACCATCTCCCGGTAGATGCCGATCACCAGCGCGGTCGGCGCGAACATCTGGGTGACCAGCACCAGCAGCAGGAACGCGTTCCGGCCGCGGAACCGGTTGCGGGCGGTGTAGTAGGCGGCGGGCAGCGCGCACAGCAGGGTCACCAGTGTCGCGACGGCGGCCACCAGGAGCGAGACCTGGATGTTCTTCCAGATCGGCGCGTCCGACCACACGTCGACGAAGTTGGACCACTGCCAGCTGTGCGGAAGGTAGCTGCCCGGCGACTCGTTCAGCTCGTCCCCGGACTTGAGGGCGGTCAGGCCCATCTGGAGGTACGGCAGCAGGAACACCAGGCCGACCAGCCAGCCGGCGCCGGTCAGCAGGACGGTGCGCAGCCGCGGCGGGCGGCGGCCCGCGGGCGTCCGGGTCATCGGATCTCCTCCCGCCAGCGCGAGGCGCGCAGGTAGAGCAGCACCATCACCAGGATCAGCACGAAGTTGACCACGGCCATGGCGGCGGACTCGCCGACGTTCTGGTCGAAGAAGGCGATCTTGTACATGAAGGTGGTGGTGGTGTCGGTGGCGTGCCCGGGACCGCCCTGGGTCATCGTCCAGATGATCGGGAACGAGTTGAACACGTTGATCACGTTGACGATGGAGGCGATCAGCACCGACGGGCGCAGCAGCGGCAGCGTGATGCCGAAGTAGGTGCGCAGCGTCCCGGCGCCGTCGACCCGCGCCGCCTCGTACACCTCGCCGGGGATCGTCTGGAGCCCGGCCAGGATGACGAACGAGGTGAACGGCAGCGAGACGAACACCGCCACCCACATCATCCACAGCATCGCCTGGTCCGGGTGGGCCAGCCAGTTCACCGGGTGGTCGATCACGTGCAGGTCCAGCAGCAGCCGGTTGACCAGCCCGGAGTAGTTGTCGAGCATCCACTTCCAGACCAGCGCGGTCATCAGCACCGACGCCGCCCACGGCACGATGACCGTCCAGCGCACCAGCCGGCGGCCGGGGAAGCGGGCGTTCAGGAGCTGGCCGAGCGCCAGCGAGAGCACCATCGTGATCGCCACGACGCCGGCCACCCACAGCAGGGTGCGCAGCACCACCGGGATCAGGTCGGTCTCGTCAAAGAGGTCGAGGTAGTTGCGCGAGCCGGTGGAGCCGAGGGTGACGCCGGACGAGCTGATCTTCAGCAGCGAGGTGCGGACCATCTCCACGACCGGCCACAGCACCACCACGGCGATGAGGACGAGGGCCGGGCCGAGCCACAGCAAGGGGGCCAGCGCGCGGCCGGCCCGCCGCGCGGCGGAGGGGCGGGACCTCGGGGCCGGGGCCCCGAGATCCCGCACCCCGGGCTTGACGTCGTGCACTCAGCCGCTCTTCTCGGCCGTCTTCTGGATCTCGTCCAGAACCTTCTTCGGGTCGCCGTCCGCCACCGAGGTGCCGAGGCTCTGCTTGACCGCGCCCGCCACGGCGGTCCACGCCGGGTTGCCGGTCGGGGCGAACTTGGAGGTCGGCAGCGCGTCCACGAACTGCTTCATGTACGGGTCGGCGCTGAGGAGGTCGTTCGCCGACTTGGTCACCGGGAGGAAGCCCTCCTTGGTGAGGAACTTGGCGGTGTTGTCCTTCTGGTAGAAGAAGTCGAGGAACTTGGTGACGGCCTCCTTGTTCTTGCCGCCGTCCTTCTTGAACGAGGCGAGCACGTCCATCACGCCGAGCGTGCTCGGGTCGCCGCCGGCCTTGGTCGGCAGCGGCGCGACGCCGAAGTCGATGTTCTTCTTGGCCGGGTCGATGAAGCTGGCCTTGGTGAAGGGGCCGCCGATGGACATCCCGATCTTGCCCTGGGCGAACTGGTTGAAGACCGTCTTGCGGTCGGTGGTCTCCGGGTTGGGCTGGGTCAGCCCGGACTTGTTGAGGTCCTTGAGGAAGGCCAGCGTCTCGATGTTGGCCGGCTGGTTGATGGCCCACTTGCCGGAGCCGTCCACCCAGTCGCCGCCGTTGTTCATCGCCCAGGAGTAGAACTCGGCCTGGGCCTCCTCGGGTCCGAGCGGCAGGCCGTAGCCGATCTGGCCGGACTTCTTGACCTTCTCGGCGTCGGTCTTGACGTCCGCCCAGGTCTTGGGCGGGTCGGCGATGCCGGCCTTCTTGAACAGGGCCTTGTTGTAGAACAGCAGCCGGGCGCTGGAGATGAACGGCAGCGCGTACTGCTCGCCGCTGTACTTGGCCTGGTCGACGAAGGTCGGGCTGAAGTCGCTCAGCACCTGCGGCGAGACCACCTCGGACGCCTTGTAGATCAGGCCGTCCCGGGCGAAGTCGGAGAAGGCGTTGTAGTTGAGCAGGTCGGGGACCTGCTTGGTCTGGACGTAGGTCTTGACCTTGGCGTCCATCTGGGCCCAGTCGACCATCTCCAGCTGCACCTTGTAGCCGGCGTTCTTGGCCTCGAAGTCCTTGATCAGAGCCTGCCAGTACGGCTCGGTGTTGTCGCTGTAGATCGCCGCGACGAACTTGATCGTCTTGCCGTCGGAGCCGTCGCCCTTCGACGAGCTCCCCTTGCCGCAGCCGCTCACGCTGAGGGCCACTGTCAGGCCCGCGGCGATGGCGCCCATGAGGTGCCGTTTCATCGTTCCCCGCCTTCTCCGGCTCGCACGCACGGGCGCGTCCGGGCGTCCGTGCCGTGTTCGGTCCGCGCGTCCGGGCTCCCGCGATCGCACATGAAAGAACGTGCGCGGTGCGATTGCTCAGTGAGCACGAACGCGCGTGGCCCTGAAGATAGGCAACTGGTCCGTACCAGTTCAAGGGCTGCATTCCGCACGAGTCTTAACCGTTACCGACGGGTTTTGCGGGGCTGTTCTGGTCCGGTTGCCACGCTGGACTGGTCTGGTCGGAGGGCCTTTCATGTGAAGATTTCGGCCGTCCGCTGAACGGTCCTATCTAGATAGTCGCCCTGACCAATCGAGCGAAGTCGAACGGGCACAGCGCGTCAGATCTCCGCCAGGACGGGGCGGGGACGGCCTCCCGCGTCCCGACGTCCTCGACCACCTTCAGGCCGTGGGCCGCCATGGCGTCGGCGACCTCCGCCGGGGCGAGGAAGGTCCGGTGCGGCTCGTCGAGATCGGACACCGCCCGGCCGGAGAAGTCCGCGTAGGCGGCGCCGGCCTCGTCGCGCAGGGCCGGCGGCAGGAGGTACTCCATGATCAGCTCGCTGCCGGGGGCGAGCCGGCCGAACTCGGCGAGCGCCGCGTGCAGGGCGTCCGGCGTGAGGTAGACGCTGACGCCGAGCCAGCTCACCAGCGCGGGCCGCCCGGGGTCGAAGCCCTCGTCCGCCAGGCGCCGCACGGGCTCGTCCGACTCGAAGTCGACCGGGACGAACGTGAGCCCGTCCGGGACGGGGATCCCGGCCGCCGCCAGCAGGCCGCGCTTCCATTCCTGCGTCGCGGGATGGTCGGCCTCGAAGACCCGCGGGCCGCCGCCCCGCGCGCCGTCGCCCGCGCCGTCGCCCGCCCGGTAGGCGTAGGTGTCCAGCCCGGCGCCGAGGATCACGTACTGGCCGAGGCCCCGCCCGGCCAGCTCGCCGAGCCGGCGCTCGGTGTAGTGCGACCGTGTCACCGTCAGCGTCCGAGTGCCGGACAGGATGGGGTGGTCGCCCTGCGCGCGGTGGTAGCCGACCATCTCGGCCGCCAGGTCCCCGAGCAGCGGCGCGGCGAGGGTGTCGCGGAACAGCAGTGGCTCGCCGTCGACCTCTGGGTGCGCCGCCCGTGCCGCCGCCGTGAACAGCGCGGTCCGGCTGGGCCGTCCATCGATCATCGCTCGACCCTCCGTTCCCCCGGGATCGGTCTCCCGGGAGAACTGGAGGCTACTCGCCATTTTCTTTATCATATCAGGGCGAAATTAATTACCTATATCGCTCGTATCGAGATCCCATTTCTCTGGGCGAGGAGGAGGCATGGCCGACGGCGTCGCGGGCCCGCCCGCCCGGGGGACGGACGGCGCGGCCTAGGCTGTGACCGGCCCGTCCGCCGAGGGCGGGCCGGACGGGGGAAGGCGGAGGTAGACCGGTTGTTCCACAGGACCGATCCCATGACGAGGACGGCGCGGCTGACCGTCGTGACCGTGCTGGCGTCGTGCGCCGCCGTCTATCTCCTGGCCGCGCCGTCCCGCACCGAGGGGGGCGTCCGGCTCGGCGCCGCGGTCGTGGTCATCGTGGCGGCGTGCGCCGTCCAGCTCGTCTGGATCGTGCCCGGCCTCGCCCGGTTCCGCGGCCCGTGGGCTGTGGCCCTCCAGGGCGGTCTCGCGTACGCGTCGGTGCTGGCGTCCGGGACGTCGGTCGGGCTGCTCGGCTTCGTCGCGGGCAGCCTGCTGCTGGTGTCGGCCTGGCCGGCGGCGATCGCGGTGGCGGGCACCGCGGCGGTGATCGAGGCGGGCCGCTCGGCCGGGGCGGCCGGCACCGTGGACGCCACGATCACCATGGTGCTCACCGGCCTGCTGGTGTACGGGCTGGTGCGGCTGGCCGACCGCGCCGCCGACACCGCCGCGGCGCGGCTGCCGCTCACCGTGGCGGCCGTCGAGCGGGAGCGGCTGCGGATCGCCGCCGAGCTGAACGAGGGACTCGGCCGCGGGCTGGAGACGATCATCGAGGGGAGCCGGCGCGCGCTGGACCGGCCCGCCGAGATCGGCGCGGTGCTGGAGGTGGCGCGGCGCTCCCTCGCCGACGCGCGGACGGCCGCCGCTGCCTTCCGCGGCCTGTCGCTGGCGCCCGAGGCGGCGGCGGCGCGGGCGCTGCTCGCGGCGGCCGGGATCGAGGCCGAGATCCGCACCGGGCACGCCGAGCCGCTCGGGCCGGGCGGGGCGCTGCTGGCGACGGTGCTGCGCGAGGCGGTGACCGACGTCGTCCGGCAGGGCACCGCGGCCCGCTGCGTGATCGAGACCGCCGAGGCGGACGGGACCGTCCGGCTGCGCGTGGCCAACGACGGCGAGCCGACCGCGGCGCGCGGCGCGGACGGGCTGGCCGAGGCCGCCGCGCGGGTCGAGGCGGCCGGCGGCGCCTTCGCCACCGGGCTCGGGCCGGACGGGTGGTTCGCGGTGGAGGCCGCCGCCGCGGCCGGCGACCGTCCGGTGAACGTGCCCGACCGGGCCGCGTACTGGCTGTCGGTCACAGTGCTCGCGGCGGTGCTCGCCGGGTTCTGCGCCAAGGGCCTGCTCCAGCTCGAGCCGGGCCCTGGGGCGCTGGCGGCGGCGACGGCGGTGCTGCCGCTGGTCGCCGCGCTCCGGCTGCACCGGACGGGCGGCGCCTTCCGGCCCCGCGTCTGGACGCTGATCCTTACCGTCCAGGCGCTGCTGACCTTCGTGCCGCTCCTGTGGTTCGGCGCCGGATGGCTCGGCGTGCCGGGCTTCTTCGCCGGCACCCTGCTGGTGGTGCTGCCGGGCCGGGCCGGGACACCGCTGGTCGCGGCGGTCCTGGCGGGCGTGGCGGTGGCCGGGGGCGCGCTGTCGCCCGACCCGGCGCGGCTGGTCAACTACGTGATCAGCACGCTGGTGACCGCGCTGGTGGTGTACGGGCTGGTGCGCCTGGCCCGGCTGGTGAGCGACCTCCAGGACGCCGGCGCCGGGCTGGCCCGCGCGGCCACCGTCGAGGAACGGCTCCGCGCCGCCCGCGACCTGCACGACCTGCTCGGCCACAGCCTCGCCGCGATCCTGCTCAAGTGCGAGCTGGCCCGGCGGCTCGCGGTGCCGGACCCGGACCGGGCGCGGGCCGAGCTCGCCGAGGTGGTGGAGATGGCCGGACGCGCCCGCGCCGACCTGCGCACCGCCACCGGCGGCGACGACCCGGAGACGTCGCTGGACGAGGAGGCCCGTTCGGCCCGCTCGGTGCTGGCGGCGGCGGGCGCGGAGGTCGTCCTCGACCTCGGGCACGGCGACCTGCCCGCCCCGGCGTCGGCGGTGCTCGGCACGGTGCTGCGCGAGGCGGTGACCAACATCCTGCGGCACAGCGCCGCCCGGCACTGCGCGATCGCCACCGTGCGCCGCGAGGACGGCACGGTGCTGCTGACGGTGGAGAACGACGGCCTCGACCCGCGCGCGCCGCGCACTCCGCCCGGGGCGGGGATCGGCAACCTCACCACCCGGCTCGCGTCGTTCGGCGGCACGCTCACCGCCCGCGCCGACGGGCACGGCCGCTTCCGCTTGGAGGCCACCGTGACGCTGGACGCCGGCGCCTCTCCAGAGGCCCCTGCCGCGAGGATCTCAGTGTCCGCCTGAGCGCGTGACCTGCCCGGCGAGGCGAGGCCGAAAGCGAATGTCGTGGGCCGGGGCTTTCGGGGCTCCTGCCCCGAGGATCTCAGTGTCCGCCTGAGCGCGTGACCTGCCCGGCGAGGCGAAGCCGAAGGCGAGTCTCACCGGGCGGATCGCGAAGCGATGCCGCGCTCGCCAGGGCCCGGTTAGGCGCGAGCCGCCAGGCGAGTGTCGTGGGCCGGGGCTTTCGGGGCTCCTGCTCCGAGGACCTCAGCGCCCGCCTGAGCGCGTGACCTGCCCGGCGAGGCGAGGCCGAAGGCGAGTCTCACCGGGCGGATCGCGAAGCGATGCCGCGCTCGCCAGGGCCCGGTTAGGCGCGAGCCGCCAGGCGAGTGCCGCAGGCCGGGACTTAGTGTTACAGCCAGCCGGCCTCGCGGGCGATGCGGGCGGCGTCGGTGCGGTTGCGGGCGTTCAGCTTGGCGACGGCGGCGGTCAGGTAGTTGCGCACCGTTCCGGCCGACAGGAACAGTCGCTCGGCGATCTCGGGGGCCTCGGCGCCCTCGGCGGCGAGCCGCAGCACGTCGGTCTCGCGCGGGGTGAGCGGGTTGTCGGCCAGGTCCCACGCGGTCACGGCGAGCGAGGGGTCGAGCACCCGCCCGCCGGCGGCGACGGCGCGGATCCCGGCGGCCAGCTCGTCCGGCGGCGCGGTCTTCAGCAGGAACCCGCGCACGTTCGCGGCGAGCGCGCGGCGCAGGTGGCCGGGCTTGCCGTGCCCGGTGAGGATCAGCGCCCGGGTGTCGGGCAACTCGGCGTTGAGCAGCGCCGCCGCCTCCAGCCCGTCCAGCCCGGGCATGTCGACGTCGAGGACCGCGACGTCGGGGTGGTGCGTCCGGGCGGTGGGCAGCACCTGGTCGCCCCGCGACACCTCGGCGACCACGGTCAGGTCGGGCTCCAGCCCCAGCAGCGAGGCCAGCGCGCTGCGCACCACGACGTGGTCGTCCGCCAGCAGCACTTTGATCACGCCCTATGTCTATCAGGTGATATGTCCGCCATGGACCGTTCACCGCCCGGGCATGACGAGATCACGGGTCGCCGGTGATGCCGTCTCTGGCCGATGAAGCCGCAGGTCAGCAGGATTGAGGCATGGACGAAGCGGTACGGATGGACACGGTCAGCAAGGTGTACGGGAAGGGCAGCGGCGCGGTCGCCGCGCTCCGTGAGGTGACGACGGGTATTCCGCGCGGGCGGTTCACCGCGGTGATGGGGCCGTCCGGCTCGGGCAAGAGCACGTTCCTGCACTGCGCGGCCGGGCTGGACACCCCCACGTCCGGCTCGGTGCGGCTCGGCGGCACCGAGCTGTCGGCGATGAGCGAGACCGAGCTGACCGAGCTGCGCCGCGACCGCGTCGGGTTCGTGTTCCAGGCGTTCAACCTGGTGTCCTCGCTGACCGTGATGCAGAACATCACGCTCCCGCTGCGCCTGGCCCGGACCCGCGCCGACCAGGCCTGGGTGGACGAGGTGGTCGCCCGGGTCGGGCTCACCGGCCGCACCGGGCACCGCCCGGCGGAGCTGTCCGGCGGGCAGCAGCAGCGGGTGGCGATCGCGCGGGCGCTGGTCACCCGTCCCGACGTGGTGTTCGGGGACGAGCCGACCGGCGCGCTCGACACCATGACGGCCCGCGAGGTGCTCACCCTGCTGCGCGAGACGGTCGACGCGACCGGGCAGACCGTCGTGATGGTCACTCACGACCCGGTCGCCGCGTCCTACGCCGACACGGTCCTGTTCCTCGCGGACGGCCGCGTGGTCGACACGATGGACGCGCCGTCCAGCGAGCGGGTCGCGGCCCGGATGACGCGGCTGGGAGCGTGGAACTGATGCCCGGGATCGTGCTCAGCACCCTGCGGCACCGCAAGGCCGCCTTCGCCGGAGCGTTCGCCGCGCTCCTGTGCGCCGCGGCGCTCGTCTGCGCCTGCGGCGTCCTGCTCGACACCGGACTGCGCGGCTCGGTCGCGCCGGAACGCTACGCGGGCGCCCCGGTCGTGGTGTCCGGTGACCAGTACGTGCACCAGACGACGATCAAGAAGAAGAAGGGGAAGAGCAAGGTCAAGCACAAGGCCAAGGTGATCGCCGAGCGGGCGTGGCTGCCCGCCTCGGTGGCGGGCCGGGTCCGGTCGGCGCCGGGCGTCAGGTCGGTGCTGACCGAGGTGAGCTTCCCGGCGGAGATCCCGGGCGGCGGAGACCGCGCCTCGTGGGGGCACGGCTGGGAGTCTGCCGCGCTCACCCCGTTCACCCTCGCGGCCGGGCGCGCGCCCACCGCCGACGACGAGATCGTGATCGACGCCGGGACGGCCCGGTCGGCGCGGCTCGCTGTCGGGGCGCGCGTCGCGGTCGCCTCCGCCGTACCCGGCACGTACCGGGTCGCCGGAGTGACCCGGGAGTCGCCCGAGTACCAGGCCGCGATCTTCTTCACCACCGCCCGCGCCGCCGCCCTGTCCGGACGTCCCGGCATGGTGACCGCGATCGGCGCGTCCCCCGCGTCCGCCGGACCGGCCATCGCGGCGGCGGTGCGCGGCACCACCGCGACCGTGCACACCGGCGACGCCCGGGGCACCGCCGAGTTCCCCGGCGCGGAGAACTCCCGGATCAAGCTGATCAGCATGGGCGGCGCGCTCGGCGGCACCGCGCTGCTGGTCGCGATCATGGTCGTCGCCGGCACCTTCGCGCTCTCGGTCCAGCAGCGCGAACGGGAGATCGCCCTGCTGCGCGCTGTCGCCGCCACGCCCCGGCAGATCCGCCGGATGATCGGCGGCGAGGCGCTGCTGGTCGCGCTCGCCGCGGGCGTGCCCGGCGCCGCCGCCGGGCTGCCGCTGGCGTTCTGGCTGCGCGACCGGTTCCGCGGACTCGGCGCGCTGCCGCCCAATCTGGACCTGGTGCTCAGCCCGTTCCCGTTCGCCGCGGCGCTGCTCGCCGCCGCCGTCGCCGCCTGGGCCGCCGCCCGCGTCTCGGCCCGCCGGACCGCGCGGATCCGCCCGGTGGAGGCGCTCGGCGACGCCGCGCTCCGTCCCGCCGGGCTCGGCACGGCCCGGACCGTGGCCGGCCTCGCCGTCACGGCGGTCGCGGTCGCGCTCACCGTGCTGCTGTCGATGCTGCACACCGAGGCCGCGTCCAGCCCGGTCACGATGCTGACCGCGCTCGTCTGGACGGTCGCCGTCGCGCTGCTCGGCCCGCTCATCGCCCGCGCCGCCGTCGGACTGCTCAGCGTCCCGCTGCGGCTGTCGCCGGCCGGCGGCTACCTCGCCGCGGCGAACCTGCGCGCGGGCGCCCGCCGGCTCGCCTCGGTGATCACCCCGCTGTGCCTGATGATGGGGCTGACCGCCACGATCCTGTTCGTGCAGACCACGATGGGCCATGCCGCCACCGCACAGGCCGGCGCCGGCATCCGCGCCGCCCACGTGCTCGGCCCGAAGGTCCCGGCCCAGGTCGCCGCCAAGGTCCGGAGCACTCCCGGCGTCACCACCGCCACCGAGGTCGTGCGCAGCACCGTCCGCGTCGGGCTGGAGAACTACGGGATCCAAGGCGTCACCCCCGCCGGGCTCTCCGCCACGATGGACCTGGACGTCCGGTCGGGCTCCCTCGACCGCCTGGACGGCCGCACCGTCGCGGTCAGCACGACCGCCGCGGACCGGCTCGGCGTCGCGCCCGGCGACCGGCTCCGCCTCACGCTCGGCGACGGCACCCCGTTCGCCCCGCAGGTCATCGCCGTCTACGCACGCGGCCTCGGGTTCGGCGACCTCACCGTCGCGCACGCGGTCCTGGCCGCCCATGTGGACGATCCGCGCGGCTCCCTGCTCATCGCCGGGACGGCCCCCGCCGCCGCGCTGGCCCACCCCGGCACCGCCCTGCTGGACGGCACCGCGCTCGCCGCGGACCAGGCCGCCGCCAACGCCGAGGTCAACTACGTCGCGATGGGCCTGATCATCGCGTTCACCGTCATCGCGGCCGTCAACACCCTCGCCATGGCCACCTCGGACCGGGCCCGCGAGTTCGCCGTGCTGCGCCTGATCGGCACCACCCGGCGGCAGGTGCTCGGGATGCTCGGCTGGGAGACCCTGGCGGTGCTGCTGATCTCCGCCGTGCTCGGTGCCGCGATCGCACTGGCCACCCTCACCGCGTTCGCCGCGGGCATGACCGGCGGGCTCCCGCACATCCCGCCGCTCACCTTCCTGGCCGTGCTCGGCGCGGCCGGGGCCCTCACCCTCGCGGCGACCTACCTGCCCGCCCGGATCGCGCTGGCCGTGCGCCGGTGAGCGGCGCGGATCCGGCCGCCCGCCGGCCGGATCCGCGCTTCTCACCGGGGGCGGCGTGCGGCACACTGAGGCGGTGGTCAAGACGGTGCGTCCCAAGGACTACGGCGAGGTCGCCGTGGTCGGTCGCCTCTTCCGTGAGGACGTGCCGGTCGTCATGGTCCTCTCGGCCCTGACCGACGCCGAGGCCAAGCCCCTCGTCGACTTCGCCGCGGGGCTGGTGATCGGGCGCTGCGGGACGATGGAGCGGGTCGACCGCAAGGTGTTCCTGCTCGTGCCGTCCGGCTGGGTCGTCGAGGCGGCGACGGCGGGCCGTCCGCCCGGCGCCGCTCGGCCGTCCGCCTAGCGTCCGCTCGCTAGCCGCTCAGCGTGCGCGTGGGTGCGGTCGTGCGCGGGCCGTCGTCCCCCTCGCTGAGCGTGTACGGGCCGGAGTAGGGCCCGGTGTAGGGGAACGGGTCGTCGTCCATCCGGCCTCCCGGACGGTGCCGCGGGTCGTCGTCGTCCGGCGCCGCCGGCGGCTGGAGCGGGCCGGGCGTCCGGGGCCAGGGGCGGGGCAGGCTGAGCACGCCGAGCACCAGCAGCACGGCCGCGCCGGCGAGGACGATCCGGTCGGCGGCGGGCCAGCCCGGGTCCAGGTAGAGGCCGCGCCAGCTCCCGCGCAGGACCAGCAGGCCCGTGACCAGCGCCGCCACCTTGACCAGCGCGCCGACGACCACGCCCTTGCGGCACCGCCGCCAGCCCTCGTTGACCGGCAGCGCGCAGACGCCGTGGATGCCCGCCCACACCAGCGCCAGGCTGGCCAGCGTGTCGAGCCCGAGCAGCACCGGGTACAGCACGAGCTGCGCCGGATCGCCCCCCTCTCCGACCTCCAGGTACGTCCTGACCTGATGGCCCGCGAGGTCGTCGATGCCCGTGACGATGCCGGAGATGCCGACCATCAGCAGCCCGCCCCCGGCCGCCAGCCGCGCGATGACCGAGGTGACGGACGTGCCGTCCGGATTCCGTTCCCGCATCGTGCCGGCCCTCCCGTTCAGGCGCATGAGCGCGTCCCGCATTTCCGGCGGCCGGCGTCCGGTCCGGTCGGCCCGGCCGCGGCCAAAACCGGCCGTACCTGCGGCGGCCCGGCCCGGGCCTTGCCGTCGCTTTGCATCTCTACGATCCCCTCCATCCATTCTGATAAAGCTTGTCCAGAGTAAAATCTGACCCCCCGCACTTGGTGTCCCTCTCGGCCGGTGAGCGCCTTCGACGTGTGCGTCGACTGCCATCTTGGCAAAGATATGCGAACCATGCTGCCCACCCTGTGACCTCGTCATCCCAAGATCAAGTCACCGGACCGCGCATATTTTCACCGCCCCGGCAAAGGAATCTTCTATGAGTCCCATTATTGCGAGGGCAACGCATTCGGGATGTCCTGCGGTGCGAGGTTCGGTCTTGATCTGCAGGAAACAAGTCGGGCTATGACCTCGGATACTTCAGAGGCTTCGGCGCAGGGCCCGGTGGCGGCCAGAGAGTATCCACTCGCCATATTGCGGGGGGTCGCGCAGGTCGAGTTCATCAGCAACCCGTGGACCGGAGTGCTGTTCATCATCGCCCTGTTCGTCGGGGGCTGGCAGTTCGGCGTGTTCGGGTTGCTCGGCACGGTCGTCGCGACGCTCACCGCGGTCGCGCTCGGGATCGACCGCAAGCGGGTCCTGATCGGGCTCGAGGGGTTCTGCGGGGCGCTGATCGGCGTCTCGCTGGTGCTCTACCTGGGCACCAACTGGATGACCGTCGTGCTGACCATCGCGGGCTGCATCGCCGGCAGCGTCCTCACCGCCGCCATGGTCACCGTCCTCACGCAGTACAACCTGCCGACGTTCACCGCGCCGTTCTGCGTGATCACCACCGTGATCGTGGTCGCCGCCCCGACCTTCGAGCGGGTGTGGAGGGGCCACACCTCGGCCGCCCTGCCCGCGCCGGTCTCCACGAGCACGACGCTGACCTGGAGCGACGCCTGGCACGGCCTGTTCAACGGGATCGGCCAGATCTTCTTCCAGGACAAGTGGTACGTCGGGCTGATCTTCCTGGTCGGCATCGCGGTCGCCAGCCGGATCGCGGCCGTCGCCGCGGTGCTCGCCAGCATCGTCGGGATCCTGGTCGGCTGGGGTCTCGGCGCCCCGACCGAGTCGATCGGCAAGGGGCTGTACGGCTACAACGCCGTGCTGACCGCGATGGCGCTGGCCGGGATCTTCGTTGTGCTGACCCCGGCGGCGGGGGTGTTCGCGCTGGTCGGCGCCGCCGCGGCGGCCGGGCTCACCGCCGCCCTGACCAACTTCTTCACGCCGGTCGGCGGCCACACCCTGACGTGGCCGTTCGTGCTGGTGACCTGGATCTTCCTCGCCTCGGTGGGCACCGCCCACGCGCTGCGCCGAACCGGATGACCAGGACCGTCCCGCCGCCGGGCGCGCGCCCGGCGGACTCGCTTCTGAGGAGGGTGAACGATGAATCTCGCACCGCGAGAGCTGGACAAGCTGCTGATCTACGTCGTCGCGGACGTGGCGGAGAAACGCCGGGCCCGCGGCCTGAAGCTCAACTTCAGCGAGGCGGTGGCGCTGATCAGCGTCGCCATCCTGGAGGGCGCCCGCGACGGCAAGTCGGTCGCCGACTGCATGGAGCTCGGCAAGCACGTCGTCGGCGAGAAGGACGTCATGCCCGGGGTGCGGGGGATGGCGCCGCTGATCCAGATCGAGGCGACCTTCAAGGACGGCTCCAAGCTGGTCTCCTGCCACGACCCGGTCGGCGGCTGACCGTGACCGCGCGCCGCGTCGTGCTGGTCGGCGGGCACGAGACCCTCGCCGCCGGCGGCGAGGGCGGTGCGGGCGGCCCGGACGGCACCGCCGACGGGCCGATACCGGACGTGATCGGCACCGGCCGCGAGCTGTACGCCGCCGCCGCGCTGCCGGGGCCGCTCGCCGTGGTGCCGATGACGCTCGGCCGCGACCCGGGCCTGGCGGCCCACGCCGCGCAGACCCTGGGCCGGCTCGCCGGCCACCGGGCGCCGGGCGAACTGCTGCTGACCCGTCCGCTCGGCACGCCGACCCACCTGGTCGGCTGGCTGCGCGCCGCGGCCGGACGCACGCCCGAGGGCCACGCGGCGCTGATCACCGCCCCGGCGTCGTCGCCCGAGCAGGACGCCGAGCTGTTCCGGATCGCCCGGCTCGTCCGCCAGTACAGCGCCCTGCGGTGGGCCGAGGTGGCGCTGAGCGGCGGCGACCCGGACGTCCCCGAGGCCGTGGACCGGTGCCGCAGGCTCGGCGCGCACGGCGTCACCGTGGTGCCGGCCTCGTTCGTCGGACGGCGCGCCCTCGGCCTGGACACGAGCGCGCGCGGACGGGCGCCCGCGGTCCGCTACGGCGGCCCGCTGCTCGCCCCGGCCGCGCTGCGGCGCCTGGTCGCCGAGCGGGTCGCGGTCGCCGAGCGCCACTGGGACCTTGGCGGCGGCGACGGGCTCGCCGCGGCCGGGACCGCACACCACCACGACCACGACCACGTCCACTGACCACTCCGAAGGGAGACGTCATGCCCGACTACATCTACGGCGAGGGCTCGATCGAGATCAACGCCGGCCGGTCCGTCGTCACGATGACGGTCCGCAACACCGGCGACCGGGCCGTCCAGATCGGCTCGCACTACCACTTCTTCGAGGCCAACCGGGCGCTCAGCTTCGACCGCGAGCGCGCCTACGGGCGGCGGCTGGACATCCCGGCGGGCACCGCGGTCCGGATCGAGGCGGGCGACTCGCACCGGGTGGACCTGGTGGAGTACGGCGGCGGCATGCGGGTGGTCGGCTTCGCGGGCCTGGTCAACGGCGGCCTCCGCTCGGAGCAGACGCACCGCAACGCGGTGGCCCGGATGGCCGAGCAGGGCTTCCAGAACGTCAGGGACGCCACGGTCAAGGTGCGCAAGCCCAAGTCCGCGAAGACCGAGCTTGAAGTGCCGAAGGCGGCGCGGGCGGCGGCGAAGCGGCCGGCCGCCAAGAAGCCGGCGGGCAAGGCCGCACCGAAGCCGGCGGGCAAGGCCGCACCGAAGCCGGCGGGCAAGGCCGCACCGAAGCCGGCGGGCAAGGCGGCGCCGAAGGCGGCGGGCAAGGCGGCGCCGAAGGCCGCGGCCAAGACCGCGGGCAGGGCCGCGCCGAAGCGGACGGCCGCCGCCAGAACGAGCAAGGGGGCCGTGACGGCCAAGGCGCCGAGCCGGTCGTCACGCACCCGTACCACCAAGAAGGGCAAATCCTGATGGCCACCCTGACCCGCAAGCAGTACACCGACATGTACGGCCCCACCGTGGGGGACCGGTTCCAGCTCGCCGACACCAACCTGGTCGTCGAGGTGGAGAAGGACCACAGCGAGGGGCTGTACGGCGACGAGATCCTCTACGGCGGCGGCAAGACCGCCCGCGACGGCATGGGCGCCGACCCCGGGTCGCGCAACCACACCCTGGCGCTGGACATGGTGATCACCAACGTGGTGGTGATCGACGCGATGATCGGGGTGGTCAAGGGCGACATCGGGATCAAGAACGGCCGGATCGCCGGGATCGGCAAGTCCGGCAACCCGCACGTGCAGAACGGGGTCGACCGGCGGCTCATCGTCGGGCCGGGCACCGAGGTGGTCTCCGGTGAGCACCTGATCGCCACGGCCGGCGCGATCGACCCGCACATGCACTTCCTTTCGCCGCAGCAGGTGCAGGCCGCGCTGACCAACGGGATCACCACGCTGATCGCCGGTGGCACCGGCCCGTCCGACGGCACCCGCGGCACGACCTGCACGCCCGGACCGTGGAACCTCGCCCGCATGCTCCAGGCGTGCGAGGGCCTGCCGATCAACATCGGCCTCATGGGCAAGGGCAACAGCAGCCTGCCCGGACCGCTGCACGAGCAGCTCGAGGCCGGCGCCTGCGCGCTCAAGGTGCACGAGGACTGGGGCGCGACCCCGGCCGTCATCGACTGCGTGCTGACCGTCGCCGACGAGTACGACGTCCAGGTCGCGATCCACACCGACACCCTCAACGAGGGCGGGTTCCTCGAGGACACCATCAGCGCGATCGACGGCCGCGCGATCCACACCTACCACTCCGAGGGCGCGGGCGGCGGGCACGCCCCCGACATCATGCGGATCGCGGGCGAGCCGAACGTGCTGCCGTCCTCGACCAACCCGACGCTGCCGTACACGGTCAACTCGGTCGACGAGCTGCTCGACATGACGATGGTCTGCCACCACCTGAACTACAACGTCCCCGAGGACGTCGCGTTCGCCGACAGCCGGGTGCGGGCCGAGACGATCGCGGCCGAGACCGTCCTGCACGACCTCGGCGTGATCAGCATGGTCTCGTCCGACTCGCAGGCGATGGGCCGGGTGGGCGAGTCGTTCACCCGGGCCTTCCAGGTCGCGCACCACAACAAGGACCAGCACGGCAAGCTGCCCGAGGACTCGGCGCGCAACGACAACGAGCGGGTGCTGCGCTACCTGGCCAAGTGCACCATCAACCCGGCGCGCACCACCGGCATCGCCGACACGGTCGGCTCGCTGGAGGACGGCAGGCTCGCCGACGTCGTGCTGTGGCCGATCAACGCCTTCGCTGCCAAGCCGGCCATGGTGATCAAGGGCGGCGTGATCAACTGGGCGCCGATGGGCGACCCGAACGCCTCGCTGCCCACCCCGCAGCCGATCTACTACCGGCCGATGTTCGGCGCGTTCGGCGGCGCGCTCCAGTCGACCTGCGTCACGTTCATGTCGCAGGCCGGGATCGATGCCGGGGTGCCCGAGGCCCTCGGGCTGCGCCGCCAGATCGAGGGCGTGTCGCACTGCCGCACCGTCGACAAGCGGCACATGATCCGCAACAGCGCCGTACCGAGGATCGAGGTCGATCCGGAGACCTACGCGGTCACGGTCGACGGCCAGCGGGCCACCATCGCGCCGGCCCAGGAGCTGCCGCTGACCCAGCGCTACTTCATCGCGTGAGCGGGCCAGGCCGCACGGGCGGAGCCGAGCCGGTGAGCGGGCCGGGCCGCGCCGACGGGCACGGCCCGCTGCTGGCCCAGCTCCAGCTCACCGACTCGGCCTTCCCGAGCGGGCTCTACACGCTGTCGCACGGCCTGGAGGCGTCCGCGGCGTCGGGGCCGGAGGAGATCGCGGCGGTCGTCGCCGACCTGCTGCGGCACTCCGCCGGGCCCGGCGACGCGACCGCGCTGGCGCAGGCGCACCGGGCCGTCCGGCGGGACGACTGGGCGGCCGTCGCCGCGGTCGACCGGCGGCTGCACGCGGTCAAGCTGAACCGCGAGCTGCGCCGCGCCTCCGTCCGGACCGGGCGGCAGGTGCTGGAGACGGCGGCCGTGGTGTTCGGGGGGCCGGAGCTGGAGACGCTGGCCGCCCTCGTCCGGCAGGGCGCGGCGCTCGGCAACCACGCGGTCGTCGTCGGCGTCGTGTACGCGGGCCAGGAGGTGCCCGCGGACGACGCGGTGGTCGGCGACCTGTTCGCCTTCGCGCTGAGCTGCACCACCGCCGCGGTCCGCCTCGGCCGGATCGACTTCCGGCAGGCGCAGGCCGTGCTGCGAGGGCTGGCGCCGGTGATCGAGGAGGCCGCCCGCGCCGCGCTGGCGCGCGAGTCGCCCGGCGACATCGGCGGGACGGTGCCGCTGGCCGACGTCCTGTCGGCCGTGCACGAGCGCGCGCCCGCGCGCCTGTTCACCACCTAGGAGGACTTCATGGACGACGTGTTCAAGATCGGCATCGGCGGCCCGGTCGGCTCCGGCAAGACCGCGCTGATCGAGGCGCTGGTGCCGCTGCTGATCGAGCGCGGGCACAGCGTCGGGGTGATCACCAACGACATCTACACCCAG
This sequence comes from Actinomadura xylanilytica, assembly GCF_030283145.1. Taxonomy (GTDB): domain Bacteria; phylum Actinomycetota; class Actinomycetes; order Streptosporangiales; family Streptosporangiaceae; genus Spirillospora; species Spirillospora xylanilytica. Next base: position 699,918 of record NZ_JASNWE010000004.1, on the reverse strand, counting down.
GAGGACGCCCAGCACGTCCGGCGCGAGCTGGCCGGGGTGCTGGACCCCGAGCGGGTCGTCGGCGTGGAGACGGGCGCGTGCCCGCACACCGCCGTCCGGGACGACCCGACGATGAACCTGGCCGCCGCCGCGGAGATGCGGGACCGGTTCGGCGACATGGACACCCTGCTGTTCGAGAGCGGCGGCGACAACCTGACGCTCACCTTCAGCCCGGCCCTCGCCGATGTGTACGTGTTCGTGCTCGACACCGCCGAGGGCGAGAAGATGCCGCGCAAGCGCGGGCCCGGCATCACCGACTCCGACCTGCTGGTGATCAACAAGATCGACATCGCCCGGTACGTGCGGACCGACGTGGCGGTGATGGAGCGGGACGCGCACGCGGTCCGCGGCGACGGCCCGGTGATCCTCACCGACTGCCTGACCGGCGCCGGCGTCGCCGAGGTCGCCGACTTCGTGGACAGCCGCCGGATGGCGCCGGCATGAGGCTCCACCCCGACCACTACACGATCGAGCGGACGCCCGAGCCGGTGACCCGCTACGCGTCGGTCCCGGACACCCTGCCCGTCGGCAGCCCCGGGAAGGTCGGGCTGCTGGAGCTGGCGTTCTCCCGGCGCGCGACGCGGACCGAGCTGACCGGGCACTACCAGAAGACGCCGTTGCAGATCATGCAGCCGCTGTACTACGACCCCGAGCGCCCGGACATGCCGTTCCTGCTGATCATGCAGTCCGGTGGCGGCGTCCTCCAGGGCGACCGGTACCGGATCGACGTCGAGTGCGGCCCGGACACCGCGGTCCACCTGACCACGCAGGCGGCCGGCAAGATCTACCGGATGGAGGCCGACTACGCCTCCCAGCTCGTCAACCTCACCGCCGGCCCCGGTGCCTACCTGGAGTACCTGCCCGATCCCACGATCCCGTTCAAGGACTCCCGCTTCTACCAGCGGACCGTCCTGACCGCCGACCCGTCCGCCACCGTCGTGCTGGGCGAGACGGTCATCCTGGGACGGCTCGCCCGGGGCGAGCGCAACGACTACGCGGCGTTCTGCACCGATCTGGAGGTGCGCGCCCCGGACGGCCGGACCCTGTTCGCCGACCCGCTCCGCCTGCTGCCGGACGGCGACGCCGTGAGCGGGCGCGACGGGGTGGGCGGGCGCGACGGGGTGACGGGGCCCGCCGTGCTCGGCGGGCACGGCGTGATGGCCTCGCTGTTCGTGGTCACCCGGAAGGCCCCGGCCGACGTGGTGGCGGCCGCTCTGCACACAGCGCTCGCGGACACCGGCCTGCCCGCGGGCGCCAGCGTCCTGCCGGAGGACAGCGGCGCCTGGGCGCGCGTCCTCGGCGCCGAGTCGCCCGAGGTCGCCGCCGCCATGCGCGCCGCGTGGGACGCGGTGCGGCGGCTGCTCATCGGCGTCCCCGCACCGGACCGGCGCCGGTCATGATCCCCGCCAAGGAGCTCACCGCGATCGCGGCCGTCGCCGTCGGCGGCGCGGCCGGCAGCCTGTGCCGCTACCTGGTGTCGGAGGCGGTCGGTTCCGAGCCCGACCACACCGCGCTGCTCGGCACCTTCCTGGTCAACATCTCCGGATGCCTGTTCATCGGGTTCCTGTCGATGTCGCTGAGCGAGCTGTGGCCGTCCGGGAAGTACGCCAACGCGCTGCTGGTCACCGGGTTCCTTGGCGGATTCACGACGTTCTCGCACTTCATGACGCAGGTCCGGACGATGCTCGGGGACGGGCACTGGCCGCTCGGCATCGGCTACACGGTGCTGTGCGTCCTGCTCGGCTGGTTCGCGGTCTGGCTCGGCCAGCGGGCCGGACACGCGGTCGCGCGGGGGGTGCGCTGATGGGCGCGGCCGTTCTGGTGGTCATCGGCGGCGCGGTCGGCGCGCCCGCCCGCTACCTGCTCACCGAGTTCTTCAAGAAGGCGGCGGGGGACGGGTTCCCGTGGGGCACCCTGGCCGCCAACCTGATCGGCACGTCCATTCTCGGCCTCATCGTCGGCACCGCCGCGCCCGACTCGGTGGACCACCTGTTCGGCACCGGCCTGTGCGGCGCGCTCACGACCTTCAGCACCTTCGAGAAGGACACCGTGACGCTGATGGAGGACGGCTCGTACGCCAAGGCGGGGGTGAACGCCGTCGGCAGCCTGGTCATCGGCCTGCTGTGCGCCGAGCTCTTCTACGCCATCGGCCGCGGCATCACCTGACGTGGGTGGCAGACCATGAATCGACCATTGAGGAAAGGGGGCTGAGAATGGGCAGTGGCATCAACACCGGCGATTCGGCCTGGATGCTGGTGAGTACCGCGATGGTGTTGCTGATGACACCCGGGCTCGCCTTCTTCTATGGCGGAATGGTGCGCGGGAAGAATTTGCTGACGACGCTCTATATGAGCTTCACCTGCATTTCTCTGATCACCGTCGTCTGGTTCATCTACGGGTACGGGCTGACGTTCGGGAAGGACCTGGGCGGGGCCGGGCTCATCGGCTGGAGCGACTTCCGCTTCGCGCACATCTCGCCGCAGGACCTCCACCAGCAGATCCCCACCTACATCTTCGCGTGCTTCCAGCTCACCTTCGCCATCATCACCGTCGCGCTGATCAGCGGGTCGATCGCCGGGCGGGCCCGGTACGGGCCGTGGATCCTGTTCGGCGTCGTCTGGTTCACGCTGGTCTACGCCCCGGTCGCGCACTGGGTCTTCGACGACTCCGGCTGGCTCAACAAGTGGGGCGTGCAGGACTTCGCCGGCGGGCTGGTAGTCGAGATCAACTCGGGCATCGCCGGGCTGGCGCTGGCCCTGGCGCTCGGCCCGGGGATCAGCTTCCGGCGCAAGGAGGGGCCGCGGCCGGGCAACATCCCGTTCGTCCTGCTCGGCCTCGGGCTGCTGTGGTTCGGCTGGTTCGGGTTCAACGCCGGCTCGGCGCTGACCGACGGGGCGGTGGCCGCCCGCGCCTTCGTCAGCACCATGATCGCCGGCTGTGCGGGGATGCTGACCTGGCGGCTGCTGGAGTGGATCCGCTCCCGGCACCTGACCAAGCTCGGCTCGACCAGCGGCGCGCTCGCCGGGCTGGTCGCGATCACCCCGTCCTGCGCCTACGTGAACGTCGAGGGCGCCTTCATCATCGGGATCGTCGCCGCCATCGTGTGCACCTTCGCGGTGGAGCTCAAACTGGTGCTCGGCTACGACGACACCCTGGACGTGACCGGGATCCACGGCGCCGGCGGAATGGTCGGGATCCTGCTGATCGGATTCCTGTCCACCGGCGAGCTGACCGGGACGGCGGGCCTCTTCCACGGCGGCTCGGCGGCGCTGCTCGGCAAGCAGGCGGTCGCGATCGTGGTCGTCGCGCTCTACACCTTCGTCGTCACCTTCATCATCGGAAAGGTCATCGACAAGGTTTTTCGGATGCGCGAGACCGAGGAGGAGCAAAGGGTCGGGGCGGACGCGAAATTCGTCGAGGAATGACCGTGCCACCCGACCGTGAGGAGGAATTGTGAACATCGGGATGAGTATCTTCTATCGCGCCGTTCCCTTGGTGATGGCGGCGATCTGCCTGGCCTTCGGCATTTACATCAGGACCGGCGGCGACACGTCCGCGCATTACACCGCCGGGCAGGTCTGCGTGGCGCTGACCGCGATCTGCTACGCGCTCTTCACCACCGCCGCGACGATCATCCGGCAGATCATCGGCCGGTACGGGCCGCGCTGGCGGGTGGCGCTGCCGGTGTCGGGCTACCTGATGGTGCTCGCCACCGTGATCTGGGGCATCACGATGGTGGTGTGGGGGGACGCGCCCGCGCACGAGGTGGCGGGCTTCGTGGTCATCGGCGTCGGGCTGGTCGCCGCCTGCGTGAGCACGGTGGCGACGGCGTCGTCGGCGTTCGATCTGATCAAGGTGAGCGCCGCGTCCCGGCCGGGGGCCGGCGCGCCCGAGGGCGCCTACCCGGCCATGACCGGCACCGTGCTGATCATCATCCCGGCGGCCTGCGCGGTCGTCGGCTTCCTGATGGCGATCGGGCTCTACATCGCCGGCGGCACCTTCCGCGTCGTCGCCGCGCACGTGGTGTTCGGGCTGGCGCTGGTGTGCACCAGCCTGATCGCGCTGGTGGCGAGCATCGTCCGGCAGATCCGCAACGAGTACGGCGAGGCCGAGCGCTACCGGTGGAGCTGGGTCGTCGTCGCGATGGGGACGATCGCGGTCGTGGTCGGGCTGCTGGTGCTGTGGGGCTCGGACTCCCCGGCCCGGATCGCGCCGGGCTGCGTGCTGATCGCGCTCGGGCTGATCTGCTTCAGCATCCTGTCCAAGGTGCTGCTGCTCGGGCTGGTGTGGCGGCGCTCGTCCGCGCTGGCCGGCCAGATCCCGATCATCCCGGTGGTGACCGCGCTCGCCTGCCTGTTCTTCTCGGCGTTCCTGTCCGAGGCGGCGTCCGGCGACCCCGCCTTCTTCGTGCCGGCGCGGGTGACGGCCGGGCTCGGCGCGGTCTGCTTCACCCTCTACTCGATCGTCTCGATCCTCGAGGCGGGCACGTCCGGCGACTGATCCGCACCCTCGTCCCGGCCGAGGACGTGCAGGCGGACGCCCTGGGCGCGCAGCGGGGCGAGGTCGCGCTCGGCCGCGCCCGCGTCGACGATCACCGCCTCGAAGTCCGACAGCGGCGCGAGCTGGTGCAGCCCGTGCTTGCCGAACTTGGTGTGGTCGATGAGCAGTACCCGCAGGGTCGCGGCCTGCATCAGGGCCCGTTTGACCGCCACGGTCTCCTGCGACTGGTGGTAGCAGAACCCCTCGGTGACCGCCGTGGTCGACATGAACAGCACGTCGGCGCGCAGCGACTGGACGGCCTCGCAGGTGCGCATGCCGAGGAAGGCGTCGTAGGCCGGGTAGTAGGCGCCGCCGAGGCCGATGAGGTCGATGCCCGGCTCGGGGGCCAGCAGCTTCATGATCGCCATGAAGTTGGTGATGACGGTGAGCGGCTCGCGCTCGGGCAGCCGCGCGGCGAGGGCGAGGCAGGTCGTGCTCTCGTCGATCATGATCGAGGAGCCGGGCCGGACCAGCTCGAGGGCGGCCTGCGCGAGCCGGCCCTTGGCGTCGGTCATCACGTCGGCGCGGTAGGCGACGTCGCCGTGGTGGAACGCGGAGGGCTGGGCGGTGGCGCCGCCCCGCACCTTGCGGAGCCAGCCCTCGCTCTCCAGCGCGTCCAGGTCGCGGTGGATGGTCATGATGCTGACGTCGAGCGACTCGGCGAGGGAGTCGATCCTGACGAAGCCCTCCTGGTTGACCCGCTGCCGGATCCGCTGGCGCCGGCTCCGCACCCGCAGTGCCAGGCCGTCGGGGGAGGAGGGCGGCGGGGTCCCGGGATCGTCCTTGGTCGACAACGTGCTCCCTTCGGAGGCGGGTTCCTCTGAGGTGGGTTCCGCTCATCGCGCCGGCGGCCGGCCGGAGCGTCACGCGCCCACCAGAAGTTAACACCTGGGATGTGAGATCAAAGCTCCAGCTCAGCGCCAAGATGGCCGGTTTTCATCACGTTTTCGTCACATCCATGAGTTGATCTATGTTGCAAACTTGACGTTGTCACGGTCCCAAATGTTAACTCCTTAACACTTTGGAAGCGTCCGGGTTCGGGCGGATGAGTGATCCGCATGTGAAACCGGGAGGTTCCCCCGTGCCCCCTAGGAGTGTTCCCATGAAGGCTCGTCGCCTGTCGGCCGTGCTGGCCGCCTCGGTCGTCGCCCTCACCACGGTCAGCGCATGCGGATCGTCGGACGATGGCGCCACGAAGATCGCGTTCCTGATGCCCGACATCGCCTCCACCCGCTACGAGCTGTTCGACGCGCCGCTGTTCAAGGCGAAGGTCAAGCAGCTCTGCGCCAAGTGCGAGGTGCTCTACCAGAACGCCGGCGCCGACGCGGCCAAGCAGCAGCAGCAGGCCGACTCGATGCTCGCGCAGGGCGTCAAGGCGATCGTGATCGACCCGGTCGACTCCGCCGCGGCGGCGACCATCGTCAACTCGGCCCGGACCAAGAACGTGCCGATCATCGCCTACGACCGGCCGATCCCCAAGGCCAAGGCCGACTACTACGTCTCCTTCGACAACGAGAAGATCGGCGCCATGATCGGCCAGTCGCTGGTCGACCAGCTCAAGTCGACCAAGGCCGAGGGCGGGATCCTGGAGGTCAACGGCTCGCCGACCGACGCCGCCGCCGGGCTGATCAAGAAGGGCATCCACACCTCGGTGGACAGCAGCGGCTTCAAGCTGCTGGCCGAGTTCGACACCCCCGGCTGGGAGCCGGCCAAGGCGCAGAACTGGGTCGCCGGCCAGGTCACCCAGTTCAAGGGGCAGATCGCCGGCGTGGTCGCCGCCAACGACGGCACCGGCGGCGCCACCATCGCCGCGTTCAAGGCCGCCGGGGCCAAGGTGCCCCCGGTGACCGGCAACGACGCCGAGCTGGCCGCGATCCAGCGGATCGTCAAGGGCGACCAGTACAACACCATCTCCAAGCCGATCAAGATCGTCGCGGAGGCGGCGGCCGAGGTCGCCACCACCTTCGCCCAGGGCAAGAAGCCCGAGGCCAAGGCGACGCTGTTCGACACCCCGTCGCAGCTGTTCGTCCCGACGGTGGTCAGCCGCGAGAACCTCACCAAGGTCGTCACCGAGCCGGGCTTCGCGCTGAAGGTCGCCGACATCTGCACCGGCGACTACAAGGCCGGCTGCGACGAGCTCGGCCTCAAGTAGCCGGACGATCCATCCGAGACGGCGGCGCCGGTCCGGCGCCGCCGCCCCGTCCCCCCCCTGACCGAGGAGGTACCGCGCGTGCGGCAACCAGCAGCAGAGGCCCCGGAGGCCGGGACGCGCGGCGTCCTCAGCCTCCGGGGGATCTCCAAGACGTTCGGCGCGGTCGCGGCGCTCGCCGACATCGACCTGGACGTCTCGGCCGGCGAGGTCCTGGCCCTGGTCGGCGACAACGGCGCCGGCAAGTCGACGCTGGTGAAGGTCCTGTCCGGGGTGCACGCCCCGACCGCCGGGACGATCACCTTCCAGGACGAGCAGGTCACCATCTCCAGCCCCGCGGTGGCGCAGCGCCTCGGCATCGCGACCGTCTACCAGGACCTCGCGCTCTGCGAGAACCTCAACGTCATCGAGAACCTGTTCCTCGGCCAGGAGATCCGCCCGACCCGGCTGAACTCGGTGGCGATGGAGGTCCGCTCCTGGGAGCTGCTGCGGCAGCTCTCGGCCAAGCTGCCGACCCTGCGGATCCCGATCGCCTCGCTGTCGGGCGGGCAGCGGCAGACGGTCGCGATCGCGCGGTCGCTGCTGGGCGACCCCAAGGTCGTCGTGCTGGACGAGCCGACCGCCGCGCTCGGCGTCGCGCAGACCGCCGAGGTGCTCAACCTGGTCGAGCGGCTCCGCGACAACGGGCACGCCGTCATCATGATCAGCCACAGCATGCCGGACGTGCGCGCCGTGGCCGACACCGTCGCGGTGCTGCGGCTCGGCCGCAACAACGGGGTCTTCCCCGTCCGGGACGTGTCCAACGAGGACATCATCGCCGCCATCACCGGCGCCACCGACAACGTGGTGACGCGCCGCGCGGAGCGTTCGGGCGGCGCCGCGCCCGGGACGAAGAGCGACACCGTGCCGGGCGGGGACACCCCGCCGGGAGAGGACGACCCGTCATGACCGACACCGATACCGACACCGGCACCACCGCCGCCGCGGTGGCCACCGACCTCCAGGACGAGCGGCTGCGCCGGAGGACCGGCGTGAAGGGCGCGCTCGCGGGCGGCCTCGACCGGATCCGCGGCGGCGACCTCGGGCTCGTCCCGGTGATCCTGGGCCTGGTCGTCATCGCGATCGTGTTCCAGTCGCTCAACCAGAACTTCCTGTCCAGCGCCAACCTGGGCAACCTGCTGATGGAGAGCGTCCCGGTCGGGATGATCTCCCTCGGCCTGGTGTGCGTGCTGCTCACCGGGCAGATCGACCTGTCGGTCGGATCGGTCAGCGGGCTGTCCTCGGCGATCACCGCGGTGCTCTTCGTCAACCAGGGCATGTCGCCGTGGCTGGCGGTGGCCGCCGCGGTCGCGGGCGGCGCGATCATCGGGCTGGTCTACTCCCAGGTGTTCATCCGCTTCGGGGTGCCGAGCTTCGTCATCACCCTCGCCGGGCTGCTGGCGTTCATGGGCGTCCAGCTCAAGGTGCTCGGCAAGGACGGCTCGATCAACCTGCCGTTCGACTCGGGGCTGGTGAGGTTCGCGCAGCTCGACTTCGTGCCCGGCTGGCTGTCGTATGTGTTCGTGGTGGCCATCGCCGCGGGGCTGTTCGGCACCGGCTGGCTCGGCGCCCGCGAGCGGCGGCTGGCCAAGCTGTCGGCCACGTCCACGGCGGTGCTCGCGGCGCGCAGCGTCGCGGTGCTGATCGGGTTCGGCGCGGTCGTCTGGTACCTGGACCGCGGGCGCGGCATCGGCTGGATGTTCGTGCTGTTCGTGGTGCTGGCGCTGCTGCTGAACTACGCGCTCACCCGGACCGGGTGGGGCAAGTCGGTGTACGCGGTCGGCGGCAACGTCGAGGCCGCGCGCCGCGCCGGCATCAATGTCAACGCCATCTACACCTCGGTGTTCGTGCTCGGCACCTCGCTCGCGGCGGCCGGCGGCGTGCTGGCTGCGGCGCGGCTCGCCGCGGCCAACCAGAGCAGCGGCGGCGGCGACGTCAACCTCAACGCGATCGCCGCGGTCGTCATCGGCGGGACGAGCCTGTTCGGCGGGCGCGGCAGCGCGTTCTCGGCGCTGCTCGGCATCCTGGTCATCCAGTCGATCTCCAGCGGCCTGACGCTGCTGAACCTCGACTCGGCCTACCGGTTCACGGTGACCGGCGTGGTGCTCCTGCTCGCGGTCATGCTCGACTCGGTGGCCAGGAAGTCGCGGGCCTCGCACGGCCGCGCCTGACCGGCCGGCACCGTTCCAGCAGCACCGTCCGAGCAGCACCGTCCGAGCAGCACCGTCCGAGCAGCACAGAGGGGGAACCATGGCCATGGTGTGCGTGGACGCGGGCACCACCGTGATCAAGGCGGTCGGGTACGACGACGCCGGCCGGGAGGCGGTCGTCGCCCGCCGGCCGCTGCACCTGGACCGGCCGCGGCCCGGCTGGGCCGAGCAGGACATGGGCCTGGTCTGGGAGACCGTCGCGTCCGCCGTCCGGCAGGTGGCCGGCGGGCTGGACGCGCCGGTCGAGGTGATCTCGGTGACCGCGCAGGGCGACGGCGTCTGGCTGGTCGACGGCGCCGCCGAGCCGACCGGCCCCGCGATCCTGTGGAACGACGGGCGCGCCGCCGACGTGGTGCGCGCCTGGCATGAGGCGGGCGTCCCGGGCGAGGCGTTCCGGCTGAACGGCTCGCTGCCGTTCCCCGGCGTCACCAGCGCGATCCTGGCCTGGCTCGCCGAACACGAGCCGGCCCGGCTGGAGCGGTCGGCGGCGGCGCTGACCTGCGGCGGCTGGCTCTTCGCGCGGATGACCGGACGGGTCGCCGTCGACACCTCCGACGCCTCCGCCCCCTTCACCGACATCCGCCGGGGCGCCTACTCCGACGAGCTGCTCGCCCTCTACGGCATGCCGTGGGCGCGGCGGCTGCTCCCCCCGATCGCGGCCGACGACGGCCGGACCGGCGAGCTGACCGGCGCCGCCGCGGACCGGCTCGGGGTGCCCGCCGGGACGCCGGTCGTGATGGCGCCCTACGACATCGCCGCCACCTCGATCGGCTGCGGCACCGTCTCGGCGGGGCAGGCGTGCAGCGTGCTCGGCACGACGCTGTGCACGCAGGCGGTCGCGGGCGGGGTGGCGCCGGACGCCGAGCCGGCCGGGTTCACCATCGCGCTCGGCCTGCCCGGCCGCTACCTGCGCGCGTTCCCGACGCTCTCGGGCGGCGACGTCGTCCAGTGGGCCTGCGACCTGCTCGGGCTGTCGCATCCGGCGGAGCTCGGCGAGCTCGCCAGCCGCGCGCGGCCGGGCGCGGGCGGCCTGGTCTTCCTGCCGCACCTGTCGCCCGCCGGGGAGCGCTCGCCGTTCCTCGACCCGCTGGTGCGGGGCGGGTTCCTCGGCCTGTCGTTCGAGCACCGGCGCGAGGACATCGCGCTGGCCGTCCTGGAGGGGCTGAGCCTGGTCGTCCAGGACTGCCTGGCAGCGACGCTCGCCCAGCCGACCGAACTGCGGATCTGCGGCGGCGGCGCGTCCAGCGCGGTCTGGGCGCAGCTCATCGCCGACGTGACGGGCCTGCGGGTGCTGCGCTCGGCGGACGCCGAGCCGGGCGCCCGCGGCGCGTTCCTGATGGGCCTGGCCGCCACCGGCCGGGTCTCCCGGATCGAGGACGCCGTCGACCGGTACGTGACCCTGCGGGACGCGTTCGAGCCCGACCCCGCGCACACCGGCTTCTACCGCGAGCTGTACCGCGACGTGCTGGTGCTGCGCGACGACGTCCGCGCCCACGGCTCCCGTCTCGCGGGGCTGCGGGACCGCGCCAAGGGGGTGGCGTGACCACTCCCGGAGACGACGAGGTGTGGCTGGGGATCGACCTCGGCACCCAGAGCGTGCGCGCGCTCGCGGTGACCGGTGACGGCCGCATCGCGGGCAGCGGCGCCGAGCCGCTGACCAGTGTGCGCGACGGCCCCCGCCACGAGCAGGACCCCGCATCCTGGTGGGCGGCGGTCCGGACGGCCTGCCGGCAGGCGCTGAGCACCGTCCCGGCGGGCGCCGTGCGCGGCGTCGCCGTGGACGGCACGTCCGGCACGGTGCTGCTGATGGACCGTTCCGGAAATCCGCTGACGCCCGCCCTCATGTACGACGACCGGCGCGCCTCCGCCGAGACCGCCCGCGTCAACGAGGCCGGACGCGCCGTCTGGGCCAGGCTCGGCTACGGCCGCATGCAGGACGTGTGGGGCCTGCCCAAGCTGATGTGGCTGCTGCGGAACGAGCCGTCCCTGGTCCCGGGCGCGCGGCTGGCGTCGCAGACCGACTTCGTCAACCGGTGCCTGGTGGGCCGCGATGTCGCGGCCGACCTCAGCAGCTCCCTCAAGACCGGCGCCGACCTCATCGAGGAGGACTGGCCGCACGAGGTGATGGCCGCCCTCGGCGTGCCGGACGGCCTGCTGCCGCCCCTGGTCCGGTCCGGCGCGCGGCTCGGCACCGTCGGCGCGGACGCGGCGGACGCCACCGGCATCCCCGCCGGGACTCCGGTGTTCGGCGGCGCGACCGACGGCTGCGCCGCGCAGCTCGGCGCCGGGGTGGTCGAGCCGGGGAGCTGGAACTCCGTCCTCGGCACCACCCTGGTCCTGAAGGGCGTGACCCGCGACCTGCTGCACGACCCGGCGGGCGCCGTCTACTCGCACAAGGCGCCCAACGGCACCTGGCTGCCCGGCGGCGCGTCCAGCACGGGCGCCGGCGTCATCGCGCGCGACTTCGCCGGACGCGACCTGGACCGGCTCGAAGCCGACGCGCGCGCGTACGAGGACACCGATGTGGTCGCCTACCCGCTCGGCGCCGACGGTGAGCGGTTCCCGTTCGTCGCCCCCGACGCCCGCCCGTTCGTCCTCGGCGCCCCCGCGGACGACGGCGAACGCTACGCGGCCGTCCTGAGGGGCGTCGCGTACGTCGAGCGGCTCGCCTACGACCACCTGGACTCCCTCGGCGCGCCCCTGGACGGCCGGATCGTCCTCACCGGCGGCGCGACCAAGAGCGCCTACTGGTGCCGGCTCCGGGCCGACGTCCTCGGCCGTTCCCTGACCATCCCGCAGAACGCGGAGCCCGCCCTCGGCATGGCCGTCCTCGCGGCGTCTGCGGGGCGGGACCCGGCCGAGGTCGCCGCCCGGATGGTCCGGGTGAAGGAGACGATCGACCCCCGGCCGGGCGCCGCGGCCCGCCACGCACACTCGTACCTGCGGCTGGTCGGCGAGCTGGAGCGCCGTGGATGGCTCCCGCCCGCGTCCGCCGCACACGTCCGGAAAAGGAACCCTGAATGACCCGCCTCGTACTGGTCCGCCACGGTGAATCCGAGTGGCACCGGGAGAACCGCTATGCCGGAGTCAGCGACGTCGGCCTCACGGCGCGCGGCGTGGCGCAGGCCGGGCGGCTCGCCGTCTGGGCCGCCGCCGCCGGGCTGGACGCCGTCTGGTCCTCCACCCTCGGCCGCGCCCGGGTGACCGGCCGGGCCTGCGCGGACGCCACCGGCCTGGAGCTGCGGTCCGACGAGCGGCTGCGCGAGCTCGACTTCGGCGTGGGCGAGGGGCTGACCGTGGGCGAGATGGACCCCGGGGTGCTGGAGGCGTTCCGCCGCGACCCGGTCCGCGACCACTTCCCGGGCGGCGAGGACCCGGCCGCCGCCGTCAAGCGCTTCACCGCCTGCCTGGACGACATCGCCGCCGCGCACCGCGACGGCCGCGTGCTGGTCGTCGCGCACACCACCGTGATCCGCCTGTCGCTGTGCCACCTGATGGGGGTGCCGCTGAGCGAGTACCGCCGGCTGTTCCCCAGCCTCGGCAACTGCGCCATCAGCGAGATCGCGCTCCGGCCCGGCCAGGTGTCGGTGCTGGAGTTCAACACCCCCCTCGACCACGCCGCTTCCGCCCTGGAGACCTCATGACCGTCCGCGTGCTGACCGCAGGCGACCACTTCGTCCAGAACCGCCTGCTCATCGAGGCCCTGCGCCGCGAGGTCCCGGACGGCGGGCTGGAGATCGCCGAGCTGACCCTGCCGTGGCCGCTGGAGCCGTTCGGCCGGGTCGGCGAGGTGGACGAGGCGTCCGGCACCGAGGCCCAGCTGATCGAGGCCCTCCAGGGCGCCGAGATCTGCCTCACCCAGATGGCGCCGCTCACCCGCGGCATCCTGGCGGCGTCCCCCGACCTGAAGCTGTTCGGCATCGGCCGCGGCGGGCCGGTCAACGCCAACGTCGAGGCCGCGACCGAGCACGGCGTCCTGGTGTCGTTCGCGCCGGGCCGCAACGCGACCGCCACCGCCGAGCACACCCTGGCGATGATCCTCGCCGCGGTGCGGCGGATCCCCGCCACCCACGCCGAGCTCGCCGCCGGGCGCTGGCGCAGCGACTACTACCAGTACAAGGAGGTCGGCCCCGAGATCGAGGGCAGCACCGTCGGCCTCGTCGGCCACGGCGCGATCGGACGCCGCGTCACCCGGATGCTGGAGGCCCTCGGCGCCGAGGTCCTGGTGTACGACCCCTATGTCACCCAGGACGCGCTCGCCGGCTCCGCCCGCCTCGCCTCGCTCGACGAGACGCTGGGCCGCTCGCGCATCGTCACCCTGCACGCCCGCGTCACGCCCGAGACGACCGGCCTGATCGGCGCCGCGCAGCTCGCCGCGATGCCCGAGGGGTCGGTCATCGTCAACTGCGCCCGCGGCGCGCTGCTCGACTACTCCGCCGTCTGCGACGCGCTCGACTCCGGCCACCTGTTCGCGGCGGCGTTCGACGTGTTCCCCGAGGAGCCCATCCCGGCCGGATCGCGCCTGCTCACCACTCCCGGCATCGTGATGACGCCGCACCTGGCCGGGGCGAGCAAGCAGACCGCGGCGAACGCCGCCGACATCATCGCCGCCGACGTCCGCCGCTACCTGGACGGCGCCGCCCCGGTGCACTGCGCGAACCCGGAGGTCCTCCGGCTCGCCTAGCGTCCGCGGGCAGCGGGACCCGCCGCGAACGTGAACGCTTCGGATGGAGGGGCCGAGCAATTCCCGGCCCCTCCACCCCGGCCCTTCAGTCCGGCGCCGTGGCCTCGCCACCGGCCCGGACGCGCTCCAGGACCTCCCGGTGCACGTCCGCACCAGTGCGTCCTCTGAGCGGAACGGGGCTGCCTTGCAGCGTGTACCACTCGTCCGCGCCGGTGTACTGGACGGCGATGTGCGCCTTGTCGTCCCGGACGGTGGTCACGACGGTCAGGTCCCCGGTGACCACTCCGACTTCGACGGTCATGACCCCGCCGGGCCCCGCGGTCACCTGATCCTCATGGGTCATCGGCAGGTGTCGAGCATCTCGGTCAGGCTGCTCCGCTCCGCCGCGGTGACGTTCAGGCGATAGAGGTGTTTGATGTCGATCCACGCTCGGCTGTATGTGCACCAGAAGGACCGTAGCGGCGGCTTCCACTGGTCGGGGCTCTGATCGCCCTTCGAGCGGTTGGACGCGGCGGAGACCGCGACGAGCTGCGGGTGGACGAGGTCGTTGGCGAACTCCTTGCGGTGCGGGGTGGTCCAGGTGTCGGCGCCCGACCTCCAGGCGTTGGCGAGCGGGACGACATGGTCGATGTCGAGCTGGGACGCGGAGGTGAAGGTCTTCCCGTCGTAGACGCTGAGCCAGGTGCCCGACACCGCGCGGCACTTGGCGTCCTGGGCGACGTTCCTGCCGTCGCGCTTCAGCACGACCTCGCGGGTGTCGCAGTCGGCGCCCTGCTGGGCCCAGTGCGGGAACTTGGCACGGCTGTAGCCGGTCATCGAATGCGGCGCGGCCACGGTGAGTCCGCTCAGCTCGGTGCGCGCCTTGGCGGCGGACGAGGGCTCGGGCAGCTCGCGCGCGGACGCGGCGGTGGCCGTCCACGCGGTCACGGACAGGGACGCGGCGAGACCGGCGGCGATCCGCCGGGCGGATGTTCTGATCATGATCTACATGTAGATCGAATCTCCCTCCGGGGCCGGGAGGTGATGATCAGGGCGCGTCCGGGCGACAAGCCTCAGTCCGGCACGCTTGGACGCGATTCCGGGATCCCGGACCGGCCGCCGCGCGCGTGATCTAGGGCCCGAGGACTCTATTTCCCAGGTGATCGATTCGAGCAGAATTCCCGCCATGGCCAAGCCTCCGGGCATGCGCGCATTCGTCGGCGCGCTCGCCCTCGCCCCCACCGTTCTGCTCGTCTCGATTCCGACGGCCGCGCACGCCGCGGCGCCCGCCGCGCCCACCGCGCCCATGCGCGCGCCCGTCACCGCCCCGGTCGCGCCCGCGTCCGGCGGCATCTCGATCCAGACCACCAAGACGCTCTCGATCGTCACGCAGACGCAGTCGACCGGCTACTACTGCGCGCCCGCCGCTGGACGGGTGCTGCTGTCCCGGTTCCTCAGCAAGTCGAAGCTGCCCTCGCAGAAGTACATCGCGGGCAAGATGTCGACGAAGACGTCAGGTACCACCAGAAGCAATAACATCAAGGGCCTGAACAACACGGGCATCCGCAACAAGCACGAGTTCATCAACACCCACCCGAGCAACGCCGGGAACCTGTGGACGTTCGTCATCAACTCCACCAAGAAGGGCTGGGTGATGGCGGGGGGTGTCCAGTACGGCCACCGTCCCTACGGCCGCACGACCAGCGACAAGACCGGTCACATCATCGTCGCCTACGGCTACTCGACGACCGGCGGTAAGTACATCTACTGGTGGGACCCGATCGACAACTCGCGCCACAAGGCGTCGTTGTCGAAGTCCTGGTCGTCCATCAGCAGGGGAGGCAAGTTCCTGATCGGCTGAGCGCCGTGAACCGGGGCAGCCCCTGTGGCTGCCCCACTCACCGACGCTCCCGGGACCCGGCAGAGGATCACGCGCCCACATTCCCACCCACGCTGTCGACGTTCCGTTGTACTTTGGGCGTTCGCTGGAATCTTCGGTACAGGCGAGAGACCGGGGGCCGGATGGGCGTTCGCAGCATCCTGTTCGAAACGCTCGAGCACGCCGGGGAACCGGGCGTCGCGGAACCCGGGCACTTCCGCGACCTGAACCTCGACCAGATCGTGCGCGCGGCCACGGAGGCGGCCGGCGCGGAGGCGGTCGCCCCGTACTTCCGCCGCCCGCTGCGCGACCCCGGTCTGGTCGCCTTCCGCCAGCACATCTTCCGCGACCTGGAGGACCCGGCGGTGCGCCGCGTCGCCGAGCGCTTCACCGCGTCGGTCGCCCGGACGCGCACCCGGCTGGAGGCGCTGGCGCGCAGGAAGCACCCGCCGCAGGCGCACCGCTGGTTCCTGGAGATCGTGCTCGACTACACCGCGGCGGTGAGCGGGCTCGCCGAAGGACTCGACACGTCCGCCGCGACCTCGCCCGGCCTGCGGGCGCTCCGCGACGACGTGGCCGAGCACGTCCGGGCCGCGCCCTTCGGCGCTCTGCGCGAGGGGGCGCGGCGGTTGCGCGACCGGCTCGGCGAGGTCCGCTACGACATCCTCCTGCGCGGCGACCAGGCCGGCGTCGCCCCGCACGACGAGGACGGACGGTTCGACTACACCGAACGCGTCCTGGCGACGTTCGAGCGGTTCCGGCAGGAGCCGCCGCCCGAGGAGCACGAGGACACGGCGCCCGCGCTCGGCCTGGACGTCGTCGAGGCGGGCATCCTGGACCTGGTCGCCGAGCTGTTCCCCGCCTTGTTCGGCGACCTGGCCGCGTTCCACGGTGCGCACCGGGACTTCGTGTCCGCGGAGATCGTCCGCGCCGACCGCGAACTGCGGTTCTACCTCGGCTACCTGGCCTTCCTCGCGCCCGTGCGCGAGGCGGGCATGCCGACCTGCTACCCGGCGGTCTCGGCCACCGGCGGGGAGCTGCTCGCCCGCGACGTCTACGATCTGGCGCTGGCCGCCAAGCTGGCCGCCGACGGCGGACGCGCGGTGACCAACGACCTGCGCCTGGACGGTGCCGAGCGCGTCCTGGTCGTCTCCGGGCCGAACCAGGGCGGCAAGACCACCCTGGCGCGCGCGTTCGGCCAGTTGCACCACCTCGCCGCGCTGGGCTGCCCCGTCCCGGGACAAGAGGTGCGGATCTTCCTGCCGGACCGCGTCTTCACCCACTTCGAGCGCAGGGAGACCTTCGGCGGGCTGGCCAGCAAGCTGGAGGAGGAGCTGCTGCGGATGCGCACGATCCTTGAGCACGCGACCCCGCGGAGCGTCATCGTCCTCAACGAGATCCTCAGCTCGACGACCCCGGACGACGCGCGCCTGCTCAGCGAAGCCCTGCTCGCCTCGATCGTCCGACTGGACGCGCCCTGCCTGTGGGTGAGCTTCGTCGACGAGCTGTCCCTGATGAGCCCCACGGCGGTGAGCATGGTCGGCACCGTGGCCGGAGACAGCACGACCCGCACCTACAAGGTGGTCCGGCGGCCCGCCGACGGCCGCGCCCACGCGCTCGCCATCGCCGAGCGGCACGGCCTCACCCACGCGCAGATCATCGGAAGGGTGCGCCGATGAGGCCCGGACTGCTGTTCGCGGGCGACGGCGCTGCGCCGCCCGCCGACGCCGACGCCGACGACCTTCAGCTCGACGGCCTGTGGGCGGCCATGGCGCGCGGGGACGAGGGCCTGTACGCCGCGTCCCGGACGGTGACCCTCGCCCCGCTCACCGACCCGGCGGCCATCGCCCACCGGCAGCGGGTGCTCGGCGACTGCCTGGAGAACCCGTCCGCCGTCCGGTCCCTGCACGCGCTGGCCACCGAGGCGGTCACCGAGCAGCAGCGGATCTTCCACGGCGCGACCTTCAGCCGGTCGCTGCGGATGCTGGAGCAGTCCTGCGGGCAGCTCCGGCGGCTCCGCGACCTCGCGTCCGGACACGCGCGCGCCTTCCGCTCGCCCGGCTTCACCCGGCTGTTCGCCTCCCTGCGGACCGAGCTGGACGAGGACTACCTCCGCGGCGCGGAGGCACTGCTCGACCAGCTCCAGTTCGAGCACGGCATCCTCGCCGAGGCGCGCCTCGGACCGGGCAACAGCAGTACCGGCTTCCGCCTGCACGAGCCGCCAGGCAAGGGGCGCGACCCGTCCGTCCGGCGGTTCCGCAAGTCCGGGCTGACCTTCACCGCCCCGGCCGACAACGAGGAGAGCTGGCGCGCGCTGCCCGCCTTCCGCAACCACGTCCTGGCCGACGTCTCGCGGGCGGCGGCCGACTCGGCCGCGCACGTCCGCGACTTCTTCCTCGCCCTGCGCGACGAGCTGGGCTTCTACGTCGGCTGCCTCAACCTCGCCGAGTCCCTCACCGGCCTGGGCCTCCCGATCTGCATGCCGCAGGTGGGGGACCCGGCCCCGTCCGCGCGGAACCTCTACGAGCCGTGCCTGGCGCTGCTGCGCGGCGGGGCGGTCGGCAACGACCTCGACGCGGCCGGGGCCGCGCTGATCATGGTCACCGGCACGAACCGGGGCGGGAAGTCGACCTTCCTGCGCAGCGTCGGGACGGCGCAGCTCATGATGCAGTGCGGGATGTTCGTCCCCGCGCGGCGCTTCGCGGCCCCCGTCGCCCACGGGATCTTCACCCACTTCAGGCGCGAGGAGGACCGCTCGATGTCCAGCGGCAAGCTGGACGAGGAGCTGGCCAGGATGAGCGCGGTCGTCGACCGGCTGAGCCCCGGCGCGCTGCTGCTGTGCAACGAGTCGTTCGCCTCCACCAACGAGCGCGAGGGCTCCGACATCGCGGCCGAGATCATCCGTGCGCTGACCGGCCTCGGCGTGCGCGTGGTGTTCGTGACGCACCTGTACGACCTGGCTCGCCGCATGCACGCCGACGCGGACCCCGGCCGGCTGTTCCTCACCACCGAGCGGGACGCCGGAGGCGAGCCCACCTTCCGGATCGTCCCCGGCGAGCCCTCGCCCACCGCCCACGCCCGCGACCTCTACACCCGCGTGTTCGGCGATGCGTAGTTTCTTGCTCGCCCGGCCCGGCGTCCTCGCCTGGCGGCTCGGACGCCGACCGTGCTCGGGCGAGCGCGACATCGCTTCGCGATCTGGCCGGTGAGGCTCGCCTCCGGCTTCGCCCCACCGGCCAGGTAGCGCGCTCGCGCAACGGCTGGGCACTTTGAGACAGGCCCCGCGCCCGCCCGAGGAGGAGAGCGCCTTCGCCGGCCTCGTTCTCAACGGCCGACGAGCCCTTGGCGGCGCTCACATTCTGCGACCGTGCGTAAACGGGGTCCTTTTCCAGGCGTAGACCTTAGGGCCCAGGGGCCCTATTTCTCAGGTGATCGATTCGAGCAGAATTCCCGCCATGGCCAAGCCTCCGGGCATGCGCGCATTTGTCGGCGCGCTTGCCCTCACCCCTGCCGTCCTGCTCGTCTCAAGCCCGACGGCCGCGCACGCCGCGGCACCCGCGGCGCCCGTGCGCGCGCCCGTCACCGCCCCGGTCGCGCCCGCGTCCGGCGGCATCTCGATCCAGGCCACCAAGACGCTCTCGATCGTCACGCAGACGCAGCCGAACAACTACTACTGCGGGCCCGCCAGCGGCCGGGTGATGTTGTCCCGGTTCTTCAGCAAGTCGAAGCTTCCCTCGCAGAAGTATCTCGCGGGCAAGATGTCGACGAAGAAGTCCGGCACCAGCAACAGCAACCTCATCAAGGGCCTGAACAACACGGGCATCCGCAATAAGCACGAGTTCATCAACACCCAGCCGGCCAATTCCGGGAAGCTGTGGACGTACGTCACCAACGCCACCAACAAGGGCTGGACGATGACGGGCCGGGTCGAGTTCGGCCACCGTCCCTACGGCCCCACGAACAGCGACAAGGCCGGCCACTACATCGTCGCCTACGGCTACTCGACGACCGGCGGTAAGTACATCTACTGGTGGGACCCGATCGACAACTCGCGCCACAAGGCGTCGTTGTCGAAGTCCTGGTCGTCCATCAGCAGGGGAGGCAAGTTCCTGATCGGCTGAGCGCCGTGAACCGGGGCGGCCCTCCGTGGCCGCCCCACCGGTCGCCCTGACGCCTCAGCGCGCCGCCGAGATGTGCGGGTGGCGCCTGGTCGGGAGGGTCCTGCGACGGGGTCCCGGACCGCAGGCTCTGGGGCGCCTGCCCGCCTTCCACCGGCGTATACGCGGGCTGTCAGAAAAATCTAACACTGCCAAATCTTCTTCTGCGTCACTAACGTCGTCAACGGCGACGAGGAGTGCGTTTTCGCGTCCCGTCCCGAGTCCGAGCCCGCACGCCCCTGACGGGCGAAGGGCAGCCGCGGCGCGGCGCCGGCTCCTCGTCGGGCAGGGGAACCGTCGCCACGGGCGCGTGGTTCCCATTCCTTCAGGCCGACCGTGGCTGCCGCACGTCGTTTTCACCGTAGGACGCAAGGAGATCGTGCATGTTTGACCGCATAGCCGAGCTGGCGATTCGCCGGTCCCGGCTGGTCCTGGTGGTCGCCACCCTGGCCGTGGCCCTGATGGGCGTCGTGGGCGCCGGGGCGTTCGCCAAGCTGGTGGGGGGAGGCTTCGACGACCCGGCCTCCGAGTCCACCCGTGCCGGGCGGGTCATCGACGAGAAGTTCGGCGGGGAGACGAACCTGGTCCTGCTGGTCCGCGCGCCCGAAGGGGGCGTCGACGCCGCTGCCGCCAAGCAGAGCGGCCAGGCCTTGGCGGCCGACCTCAAGAAGGAACACGACCTTGAGAACGTGATCTCCTATTGGGACACGGGCAGCCCTGATCTCCGTTCCAAGGACGGCCGCCAGGCCATGGTGCTCGCCACGATGAAGGGGGAGGACAAGGAGCAGGAGGAGAACCTCCAGGGCATCCTCGACGCCTACACCGGACCCGACAAGGGCGGGCTCTCCGTCCAGGCCGGAGGGGCCACCGCGGTGGCCGGCGAACTGTCGACGCAGGTGGTGAGCGACCTCGTCCTGGCCGAGAGCATCGCCGTCCCGCTGACGCTGGTGCTGCTCCTGGTCGTCTTCGGCAGCGTGGTCGCGGCCGTGCTGCCGCTGATCATCGGCACCATCGCGATCGTCGGGACGTTCGCCGAACTCGCCCTGCTCGGCGGGTTCACCGACGTCTCGGTCTTCGCGACCAACCTGACCACGGCCCTCGGCCTCGGCCTCGGCATCGACTACGCGCTGCTGATGATCAACCGGTTCCGGGAGCAGCTCGCGGCCGGGCGGAGGTGAACGACGCCGTCCGGCACACCGTGCACACCGCGGGCCGGACGGTCGCGTTCTCCGCCGCGACGGTGGCCGCCGCGCTGGCGGCGCTGCTGGTGTTCCCGCAGTTCTTCCTGCGCTCGTTCGCGTTCGCCGGGGTCGGTGTGCTCGTCGTCGCCGCGGTCAGCGCCCTGATCGTGATGCCCGCGCTGCTCGGCGTCCTCGGTCACCGGGTCAACAGCGGCCGGCTGTCGTGGGCCAAGTCCGAGCGGCCGGACGCCCGGGGGTCCATGTGGGGACGGCTGGCCGGCACCGCCATGCGACGTCCCGCGCTGACCGCGCTGCCGGTTCTCCTGGTGCTGCTGCTGGCCGCGAGCCCGCTGCTGGGCGTCAGCTTCGGCACGTCGGACGAGCGGGTGCTGCCCGAGGACGCCGAGAGCCGCCAGGTCGCGACCGCGCTGCGGGAGAACTTCGGCGGCAACGACGCCGCGGCCATCAACATCGTGATCGACCGGCCCGTGGCCGCGGGCCCGCTGGGCTCGTACGCGTCCGAACTGTCCGGGCTCAAGGGCGTCGTCCGCGTGGCCGCGTCCACCGGGGACTACGTCGGCGGACGGCCCGCGGCGGCAGGTTCCGGCAACGCCGCCCTCGGCCGTCCCGACGCTCAGCGGATCAACGTGGTGAGCTCGCTGGCGCCGAAGTCGGACGAGGCCCAGGCGCTGGTCGAGCAGGTGCGGTCGGTCACGGCGCCGGCCGCCGAGTCGCACCGCCTGGTGGGCGGACGCGACGCCGAACTGGTGGACTCCAAGGACTCCATCGCCAGCCGGCTCCCGCTCGCCGTGGGGCTGGTCGCCCTCACCACCTTCCTCCTGCTCTTCCTGTTCACCGGCAGCGTCGTGCAGCCGCTGCGCGCGCTGGTCCTCAACATGGTCAGCCTGGGAGCGGCCGTCGGCGTCATGACCTGGATCTTCCAGGACGGCCACCTCGCCTCCCTGCTCGGCTTCACCCCGCAGCCGATGGACACGTCGATGACCGTGCTGATGTTCTGCATCGCCTTCGGCCTCTCGATGGACTACGAGGTGTTCGTCCTCAGCCGGATCAAGGAACTCCACGACCAGGGCGAGGGGACCGAGTCCGCCGTGGTCAACGGCCTCGGGCACACGGGACGCATCGTCAGCGCCGCGGCCTGCCTGCTGGCGGTGAGCTTCTTCGCGTTCGGGACGGCCAAGGTCAGCTTCATGCAGATGTTCGGCCTCGGCAGCGCGCTGGCCATCCTCATCGACGCGGTCGCCGTGCGCGGCATCCTCGTGCCCGCCGCCATGCGGCTGCTCGGCCGCTCGGCCTGGTACGCGCCCGGGTTGATGCGCAGGTTCCACGGACGATTCGGGCTCAGTGAAAGCGGCCCCGCGCCCGCGCCGGGTTCGGTGGCCAGGGTGCCGCACGCGATGGACTCAACGCAGGTCTGACCACGCGGGACCACGCCCCCGCCGCGCCGGAAGCAGGCAGCGGCGGGGGCGGCTTGCGTCGCTGAACCGTCGCCCCGCGTCCGTGGGACCGTGGTCTACGCATCCGTCCCGGCAGGCCAGGCGCGCGCCGCGCTCCGCGCCGCGCCGAGCAGCTCCGCGCGGCCGACGCCGTCGCGGGCCTGGGCGGCCATGCCGGTCAGCACGGTGTCGACGAACACCGCGATCTCGTCGGCCTCGTCGTCCGAGGAGAGCTCTCCCTCCGCGGCGGCCCGGCGCAGCCGCGCGCGGATCGCCGAGCGCGTCTTCCGGCGCCGCTCGGCGAGCCGCGGCTCGCCCATGACGAGGCAGCCGGGCGGCGACCCGGGCGCGGTGAAGTGCTCCGCCGAGGACCGCAGCAGGCGCTCGATCGCCTCGCGCGCGGAGGCCGCCGACAGGTCCCGCTCCAGGTCGTCGTCGAGATGCTCGGTGTACAGCGCGGACGCCTCCTCGAACAGGGCCTGCTTGTCGCCGAAGGCCGCGTAGAGGCTCGGCGCGGCCAGCCCGGCCTCCGCGCAGAGCTGCGCGACGCTCACTCCGTCGTACCCGCGCTCCCAGAACGCGCGCATCGCCATCCGCAGTACCGCGTCCCGGTCGAACGTCCTCGGTCTACCAGCCATGCCAATACTTTACCGCACGCTAAAGAATCTGCTACGTTACTTCTGTAACGCCCACTAAATAATGCTCGGCCGGGCGCCGCCAGGCGGTCCGGCCGAAGGGAGCGCAGTGATGAGCTACAACGGCTACCAGTCCCTCGTGGTCCGCGCCGAGGACCGGGTCGCCTGGGTCACGATCGACAACCCGCCGGTCAACACCCTCGACGCCACGCTGGCCGGCGACCTCAAGGCGTTCGCGACCGAGGTGCGCTCCGACCCCGGCATCGCCGTGATCGTCTTCCAGTCCGCCAACCCCGACTTCTTCTCCGCCCACGCGGACTTCGAGTGGTCCTTCGACCCCAGCACGCTCATGGCGCTGGCCGATCCCGACG
This sequence comes from Actinomadura xylanilytica, assembly GCF_030283145.1. Classification (GTDB taxonomy): domain Bacteria; phylum Actinomycetota; class Actinomycetes; order Streptosporangiales; family Streptosporangiaceae; genus Spirillospora; species Spirillospora xylanilytica. Next base: position 676,602 of record NZ_JASNWE010000004.1, on the reverse strand, counting down.
CCGACCCGTCCCTCAACCCTCTCCAGCAGCTCAACGAGCTGCTGCGCACCCTGCCGCAGGTGACGATCGCGAAGCTGCGCGGGTACGCGCGGGCGGGCGGTGTCGAACTGGCGATGGCCGCGGACATGCGGTTCGCCGCCGCGGACCGCACCTGGCTGTCGCAGCCGGAGTCGCTGATGGGCATCTTCCCCGGCGGGGGCGGCACCCAGTACCTCAACCGGCTGGTCGGCCGCGCCCGCGCCCTGGAGATCGTGCTCGGCGCGGAGCCGTTCGGGACCGAGCTCGCCGAACGCTACGGATGGATCAACCGCGCGGTGCCGGACGAGCACCTCGACGCCTTCGTCGACACCCTCGCGCGGCGCGTCGCGGTCCTGCCCGAGGGCGTCGCCGCCGCGGCGAAGGAGGCGCTGGACGCGGCCGAGGCGAGCGGCCCCGTCCCGAACCTCACCGAGGAGGCGACCGCCCACGCGAAGGTCTACCCGTCCCCGGACGACGTCGTCGACCGGCTTCGGGTGGTCATGGAGCATGGCGGGCAGACGCGTGACGGTGAGCTGCGGCTCGAGCGCCTGCTCGAGGGCATTCCCTGGGCGCACCGATCCTGACCGGCTCGCGGACCGGCCTGCCCGGCCGGTCACAACGCCGCCGAGTCGCCACCGGCCCTTCCCGGTGGCGACTCGGCGGTCGCTGATCCCCAGAGGCACCCGTGCGGGTCAGCCCCGGTGCAGGACGGTGTGCAGCGTGTGGACGGCCTGGTCGATGGCGGCCTGGGCGCCGTGCGTCTCGCGCAGGGCGTTGAGCATCACGAAGTCGTGGATGACGCCGAGCTGGCGGATGGCGGTGACCGGGACGCCCGCGGCGCGCAGCTTGGCGGCGTAGGCCTCGCCCTCGTCGCGCAGGACGTCGGCCTCGGCGGTGATGACCAGGGCCGGCGGCAGCCCGGCGAGCTGCTCGGTGGTGGCCCGCAGCGGCGACGCGGTGATCTGCGCGCGCTCGTTCTCGTCGGTGGTGTACTGGTCCCAGAACCAGTGCATACCGTCGCGGCGCAGGAAGTAGCCCTGGGCGAACTGGTGGTACGAGCCGGTGTCGAAGGCGGCGTCGGTGACCGGGTAGAACAGCACCTGCTGGACCAGCGGCACGTCCCCGTGCTCCTTGGCCATCAGGGTGAGGGCGATGGCCATGTTGCCGCCGACGGAGTCTCCGGCCACGGCGATGCGGGACGCGTCCAGGCCCTTGCCGGCGCCTTTGGCGACCACCCAGCGGGCGACCGCGTAGTTCTGCTCGATGGCGACCGGGTACCGGTGCTCGGGCGAGCGGTCGTACTCGGGGAAGACCACGGCGGCGCCGGCGCCGACGGCCAGCTCCCGGACCAGGCGGTCGTGGGTGCGGGCGTTGCCGAAGACCCATCCGGCGCCGTGGATGTAGATGACGACGGGCAGGGGGCCGGCGGCCCCCTTCGGCCGGACGACGCGCGCCTGGACCGATCCGGTCGGGCCGCCCTCGACGGTGACCCATTCCTCGTCGATCTCGGGCGCGGAGATCTCGCCGGACTGGACCTCGTCCACCGCGGCACGCGCCTCGTCCACCGGCAACTGGAACAGGAACGGCGGGTTGGCGGTGGCCTCGGCGAACGCGGCGGCGGCGGGCTCGAGGACGGGAGTCGGGGTCGGATGCTGGTCGGACATCTTTACTCCTTCGCTGGTTCTGGGGGAGGCTCCGCCGGTCGGGCACGACGGGGAGACGCTGTCTGAAGCCCGCGGGGTACGGCTCTCGGCGCAGAGAGCGACCGCCTCAGTCCAGCCATCCGGACATGGCCTTGAGGACGGCACCGCCGTCCAGGTCCGCGAGGGAGAGCCGGGCCGAAGCGACGGCGGCCTCGGACGTCTGCCAGCGGAAGCGGGGCGTGCCGGTCGTCGCCGCCTCGATCACGACCGCCGCCGCATCCTGAACGGCCTGCGCCCGTGCCATGGCCGCGTAGGAACTCCGGAGGAACTTCTCGGTCAGACCGCGGTAGGGGTCGTCGGGGTCGGACAGCGCTTGGAGGTCGACGTTCTCGGCCATGTTCGTGGAGACGTGCGCGGGCTCGACCACGCTGACCACGACACCGAAACGGGCCGCGACCGGCGCCAGGGACTGCATCAGCCCTTCAAGGGCGAACTTCGATGCGCAGTAGGCGTCGAGGAACGGCTGGCCGACGACCGCACTGTCGCTGGTGACGCTGACGATTCGGCCGGCACCGGATTCCCGCATCGACGGCAGCACATGCCGGGTGAGCGCGGCGGCGCCCAGGAGATTGACATCGAGCTGCCTGCGCAGGACGGCGTCATCGAGCTGCTCCAGGGTCCCCGCGACGGACTGGCCGGCGTTGTTGACGAGGATCTCGACGGGCCCGAACTCGGCCGCCACCTCGTCGAGGCACGCACGGGCACCGTCGTGGTCGGTGACGTCGAGCCTCCGCACCGTCAGGTCGACCCCCTGGTCGGCGGCCTCGGCCAGCAGCGGGTCCGCCCGGCCGGTGTCCCGCATCGTCGCGACGACTCGGGCTCCCGTGCGCGCCAATCCCACGGCGGTGTGCAGACCGATCCCGCTGGACGTCCCCGTGACGAGCGCGACCTTGTTGTCGCTCATATATCGAACTCCTGCCTGGAGCGAGGTGCCGTCACCCGTCGTCCCGGCCGCGGCATGCCACCGACTCGGTAAAGTGTGCCTCTGTTGATCAGAGTAACACTCTGATCAACAGCCCGGCGACCGCTCCCGCCGTGGGCCGGTCGGTAGACTCTGCGCCTCACCTGTCAGAGCAAGGGGTCCGGAGGCGGAGATGGACGGCAGCCAGGCCACGGGCCGTCGGGCCGAGTACGCCGAGGCGACGTGCGCGGCGATCGTCCAGGCCGCCCGCGCGCTGTTCGCCCAGCAGGGCTACTTCGCCACCACGGTCGAACAGATCGCGAAGCAGGCGCGCGTCGCCCCCGCGACCGTCTACGCGGTGACGGGAGGGAAAAAGGGGCTCATCGTGATATTGAGCGATATCTGGGGCGCCGACCCGATCCTGCGCAGCAGCCTCGACCGGCTGGCCGGACTCGACGACCCAGCGCAGATCCTGCGGCTGGTCGCCAGCGCGAGCCGGCAGGTACGCGAGAAGTACGGCGACATCATGCGGGTGATGCTCGCGACCGGCCCGCACGACAGCGTGGCAGCGGAGAAGCTCAGGCTCTCCACGCACCGGTACCGCGGGACGCTGGCCACGGTAGCGGGACGCCTCGACGAGCTCGGCGGCCTCGCCCCGGGCATCGACGCGCGGCGCGCCGCCGACGTCCTGTGGTTCTACTTCGGCTACAGCGGATACTTCACGCTGCTCGACGACACCGGATGGTCCTTCTCCAAGGCCGAGCAATGGCTCTTCGACCAGTGCGCCGCAGCCTTGCTGTATCCGAACTCACCGGCGTTCCTCGACGATGGATCCGCACGAGCCTGAAGTACTCGCGCTCACTCATGTCGGTCAGGTTCGTCACCCACGAAATTCTGCCGCCCTGGCCGCCCTCGACCGTTCCATGTCCGGTGTCTCCGTCGCCGCGGCGTGGTTGCGTGCCCAGGAGGGGAGCCAGACCGTCCCGGGGAGCGGTGTCAGGCTTCCGAGGTGGTCGATGATCGCCCGGAGTCCCGGGTGCGGATTCGTTCTGGGGAGGATGAGTGAGAGCGGGTACGCGAGCGTCGGATTCACGATCGGGATGCGGCGCAGGTCGTGGTTGGTCGGCCAGATGTACCGGTCGCGCGCGCCCACGAGGGTGGCCACGTCCGCGGAGTCCGCGAGGGTGTCGAGGAGAACCTCGTTGCCGAAGTTCGGGCCCGCCGCGTCGACGCGGAGGTCGAAGTCGGTGGTGAGCTGATCGTAGAACTCCGCCCATTCGCTTCGCGGCGCGATACCCGGCACCCAGATCCGGTGCCGGCGCAACTGGGGCGGTGTCAGCGTGCGTGCGGAGGCGAGCGGATGTCTCGGGCCGACGAGGAGTTCCAACGGGGAGTCGAACGCGCGGATCATTCGCACGTCGCGCGGCAGCGCGGCCGGGTCGGTGATCGTGCGGAACGAGGCGTCGATATCGCCTGCCTGGACGGCGGCGACCGCCACGCGCGGGTCGTTGACCCTGAGGACCACCACGTCGAGGTCGGTGCCGGGATGCGACCGCCAGTAGTCGTGCAGGACGACGGCCTGCGCGGACCGCAGGCCGAGAACGTCGATCCGGAGGGCCCGCGAGCCCGGTCTGATCGCGGTGATGGCGCGATCGATGCCCGTGACGGCGTTCCGGGCGTGCGGGAGGAAGGCCTGGCCGTCGAGTGTCAGCTCGACCCCGCGGGCGGTGCGGGTGAACAACCGGACGTCGAGTTCGCGCTCGAGGGTCGCGATCCGCTTCGACACGGCCTGCTGTGTCACGCCGAGTTCGTCGGCCGCGTGTTGCAACTGCCCGAGCTCGGCCGCGCGGACGAACGATCGCACCGCTTCGGTATCCATGGACCCAGCCTATGGGTGCCCAACCGATCGTTGTGGCTCGCCGGTCGCCGGTTGTTTGATCCCGTGACAGTGCGGCTGATGCGATACAGAGACCCGAACATCGGTTGTCACAAGGGAGTCGCATGCGCGTGCAGTTGGGACGCAGCTTCGGTTGGCTGTGGTCGGCCTACGCCGTCAGTACATACGGCACGTGGATCGCCTTCGGAGCGTTCCCGCTGATCGCGGTTCGAGTGCTGCACTCGTCGGCATTCGCCGTTTCGCTTCTGGAGGCGGCCGGGCTCGCCGTCGCGGCGGCCGTCGCGCTCTCGCTCGGGCCGTGGGTCGAGCACCGGGCCAAGCGTCCGGTGATGATCGCGATGGACCTGATCCGGTTCGTCGCGATGGCGAGCGTTCCGATCGCGTACGTCCTCGACCTGCTGTCCTACGGCCAGTTGCTGGTCGTCTCGGTCGTCTCCGGGACCGCGAACATCGCCTTCGGCGCCGCATCGGGCGCGTATCTGAAATACCTCGTCCGTGGCGATCACCTCCTTGTGGCGAACGGGAGGTTCGAGGGCACGAGCTGGGCGGCTACCGCGGTGGGTCCGCCCCTCGGCGGTGCGCTCATCGGGTTGGTCGGCCCGGTCGTCACCGTCATGGCCGACGCCCTCAGCTACCTGCTGTCCGCGCTCGGAGTCCTCCGCATCCGCGGAGGCGACGTCGCGGCACCCCGCGAGCGGGCCACCAGGTTGCGCGGATCCGACCTTCTCGCGGGCTGGCGGTTCATCCTCCGCGACCGCGTACTACGGCGCCTGTTCCTCAACTCGATCCTGGTCAGCGGCCTCATCATGGCCGCCCTCCCGCTCCTGTCCGTCCTCCTGCTGGGCCAGTACCACTTCCCGGCCTGGCAGTACGGTCTCGCCTTCGGCGTCCCGGCACTCGGCGGCTTCGTGGGCGCCCGCCTCTCCGCCCGCCTGGTGACCCGCTACGGCCGGCGCCGGGTCATGACCGTCTCCGGCTGGCTGCGATCGCTCTTCCCGCTCGGTCTCGCGTTCGTCCAGCCCGGTATCCCCGGACTGCTCACTGTGATCCTCGTCGAGGGCCTGCTGATCACCTGCATGGGCGTCTTCAATCCGATCTACGCGACGGAACGCCTGCAACGGACTCCCGCGGACCATGCCGCCCGGGTCCTCACCGCCTGGAGTGTCAGCAGCAAACTCCTCCAGGCCGCCCTGATGGTGATCTGGGGCGTCCTCGCCACCCTCACCAGCCCGCTCGCCGCGATCACCATGTCCGGCGTCCTCCTGCTCGCCACCCCGCTCCTGCTGCCCAAACGGACGGACTCGTCCGACCCTGAGCCCGCCGCGAGCGGCAACGTCCTGGCCTCCCACAGCTAGAGGTCCAGTGGCCACACGCGTACGGCATCCACACGGCAGTTGCTGATGATCACTGGACGGCCTTCCAGCTCGGTCACTCCAACGCCGTTCACCTCGTAGGGATGTCCGCTGATCGGCCGGTCCACCAGGCGTCGTTCCGCCAGATCCCAGACGCACACGGTGCCGTCCTCAGCGCCCGTCACGGCGACCGGACGGCCGTTCGCGCGGCCCGCGGCCAGGCAGGTGATCCTGCCGCCGGGCACGGCGAGGGGCTCGTCCCACTCGCCGGTGTCAGGATCGCCCAGCATGAGACCGCTCCCTCCAGCGGCCACCACGCGCGGGCGGCCGTCCACGGTGGCCAGGGCAAAGTCGCTCGGCCCCTCGCCGGCACGGTCGAAGCGGGCGAGGGGGCGGGCGTCGTCGATGTCCCACACGAGCACCGCGCCGCGACGGTCGCCGGCCACCACGACCCGCCGGTCCTCCACCATGCCCGCCGCGACGGCGCTGCCGGTGAGCGACCGGGCGCACAGTTCCCAGATCTCGGCCCGGAAGATGCGGGGGAAGGGCTGATCGGCAGGGTCGTCCGGCTCCCCGGGTCCGGCCACCGTCGGCTCCCACACGTGTACGGCCGTCTGAGAGGTGCCGCCGAAGACGAACAGCGCGCGTCCGCCGAAGTCGGCAGCGGTCGCCGAGGCCACGCCGCCGTCCTGGGCGAACAACCTGACCTTGCCGGTCTCCAGGTCCCATTGCGCGAAGCCCTGGTGGTCACCGCCGCCGCCGATCAGGATCCGGCCGTCCACGACCGCGGCGCCGAGTGCGGTGATCTCGGTGTAGCCGCCCTTCTCCTCGAACCACGGGTCGTCGAGCGAGTGCTCCGTCCATAGGTCGCGGGCCGGGTCCCAGGTACAGGCGCGGTGGTGGCGGTCCTGGGTTCCGACGAGAAGAGGCCGGCCGTCGAGGACGACGAGGTCGAAGTCCCAGATGTCCCCGAAGGGGCACGAGCTGGTCAGGATGGAGGCAGAGACGGACATGCCCGGCATCGTAGAGCCCGTTCCCTCAACCGGCCTGCCCCCTGGGAGACATCGTGAGCATCTTGGCGACCGCCTCGATGATGACATCAGGACGATCTCCCGCGATGTCATGCGAACTTCTTTCGGCGGTGACGAGATCGCGATTCGGTGCGGCGTTCACGAACCGCTGCTGGGCGTCTCGCCAGAGTCGCGCGTCCTCGGGCGTCTCGAAGGGGGTCTTCGCCGAGACGATGGCGGTCGCCGGAATGCTCTGCGGCCAGGAGACCTTGTGGTAAGCGCGGTGCATCGGACCGTATTCGGCCGCGGTGGCCTGAAGCTGGCGGGTCTGTTTTGTCGAGGGCTGGTCCTTGAGAGCCGCTATCTGGGCCTTGTTCGCGGCTTCGATCCTCGCCGTCTCGGCGTCGGTGTAGAAATCCGGCAGGCTGGCGTCCACGAGGACGGCGCCCGCCGCCCATTCGGGGTTCTTCTTGGCGAAGTAGGTGGCGACCTCGCCCGCCTGGGAGTGCGACACCAGGACCACGTCGCGGGTGATGCCCAGTTTCGTGAGCCCGGCCTCCAGGTCGGACACGGCGTTCTCGACCTTCCACGGCCCGGGGACCTCGTCGCTCTTCCCCAGGCCGGCCCGGTCATAGGTGACGACCATGGAGCCGGTCTTCTGGGCCAGGACGGGTGCCAGCTTCGTCCAGTAGGACGAGTCCTCGCCCCCGCCGGCGTCCAGGACGACGGCCGGGAGACGGCCGGGCACGACGTTGAAGGCCAGGTTGTGGTCACCGTTCGCGATCATGTGGACGGACGGCGCCGAAGGCCGGCTGGAGGCAGTCGGCCGAGCGGCACCGGCGGGCTTCCCAGCGGCGGGTGGATTCGCGTCCGTACAGGCGGTGATCCCGGTCAGTGCGGTGGCCAGAGAAATGGCCACGAAGGCCGGCCGGAGACGACGCTTCTTCCGTGCGGTATCAACCATCTGGACGCAACTCCTGAAAGTGGGGTCAGGCCGCCGTCCGGCGTGCCCGATTCGCGTACTCGAACAATTAATATTCTGGCGAGACCGGGCAATTTCATCGATGGGCCCACACACCCGGCAGGTGTGCACCGATCTCCACCGCAGTGGTGGACCTAGACCGTGTTTCCAACGCCCGGCCCGGCATCCTCGCCTAGGGCTCGGACGCCGACCGTGCTTGGGCGAGCGCGACATCGCTTCGCGATCTGGCCGGTGGGGCTCGCCTCCGGCTTCGCCCCACCGGCCAGATAACGCGCTCGCGCGACGGCCGAGGCACTCTGAGACGGGCCCAAGACCCCGGACCCGCCTCCACGGCACGTGCGTCGACAGGAACCGGCCCGTCCAGCAGACTCGAGCCCTGCGACCTCGGTGGCGATCACCGGCGTCCTCGGCAACGCCGCCGCCACCCCGGAGGATCTGAAATGGGATGCTGGACCGCCTACGTGCTGCGGGCCGAAGACGGGTCGTGCTGGGCGATGGGCCAGAAATGGGGGGACTGGTACCTCGCCAGGGAAGGCGATCGTGCTCGGACCGTCGAGGCGGTCTTGCGCGGTGGCGTGGCGGTGGGCGACGAGCGTGCACGCGATCTCGTGGACTCGTGGTTCTGCCGGGGGGTCGCGCTCGACCTCGTCACGCGCCGATACCGCTACTTCGGCTGCGGCCTGTTGAAGTCCGGCGCCGCCTACCTCGAAAGTGCGGCACTGCGGCTGGCGTCGGCGCCTGGATGGGCCGGCTGGGATGTCGGCTACGCCTGGGCCGGACGCGAGGATCTCGCCGCGGTGGCGCCAGAGGTCAGACCGGTGGTCGTCGCGCCGGCCGATACGGAGGCGACCCCGCTGGACGCGGCCCTGACCTCTCGGGACGGCTGGTTCGTCGGCTGGAATCCCGTCCACCGAGAGATTTCAGTTCTCTACCATGAGACGATCGCAGACTGGTTCGCCCCGGCCAATGCGGTGGTGAGCATTATCGCACCCGACGGTATTGTCATGGATTACCAGCTCGCCGTTAACGGCATCGTGCCATTTCTGGCGCAGCACGGCGAACCTCTCCCGGCAAAACTACTGGCCCATGCGCCCTATCCCATGCCGGCCGAGGAGACCGCCGACTCCGGCGCGGTCATCGATCTCGCGGCACGTCGGCTCCGCTACTGGACGGCGGACAGCGTCCCACCCCAACTCATGGCGAAGTCGGCCGCCCGCTGGCCGGGCTGGGTCGTCGAACGGTTGCCCTTCGGGTTCATCGGGCACCTGGCCGCCACCGGCCGGGACGGCGAAGACCTGGTCATGACGGACGCCGAACTGTGTGAAGGGGGATGGGAAGCGGACCTCATCGACGTCCGGAACGGCGGGCGCGCCGCGCTGCGCACCGACCCGAGGAGTCTGCGGCCACCCCGGATCCGCGTGGTCGAGGAGGCGTGAGTGGGCGCCCCGCTTCACCGGGCACGAGACGCGGGTCCGGTCATCGACGGTCTGTCCTCGCGCGCGCTGTCCGAGATCCAACACCTTGAGCACACCCGAAATTATCTGGAGCCGGGAGACGTCAGCGCCGCCGTGCGCCTGTGGAAGGACTACGTCCATCGTTCCGAGCGTCGGCTATGGGACGACTACGAGTGGGGCGACGTGCACTGGTACTGCTGCGGCGACCCGCTCGAAGCCCGCGCGCTCCTCGACATCGTGATGCGGGCCGTTTCACCTCGAAGCGCACGCGAACTCCGCCGGATCATCAGCCGGTCCGACACCGTCTGGGACCGGCCGTCGTCCCTCCGGGTAGCGCCTACTGCCCGCGAGGCTGGGTGAAGCGCAGCATGTTGCCGGAGGGATCGCGGAAGGCGCAGTCGCGGACGCCGTACGGCTGGTCCATCGGCTCCTGGAGCACCTCACCGCCCGCGCCGCTGACGCGCTCGAAGACGGCGTCGCAGTCGTCGGTCCTGAAGATCACACCACGCAGCAGGCCCTTCGCCAGCAGTTCCGCCATGGCCCGCCTGTCGGTGGGTGAGGCGTTCGGGTCGCAGACGGGCGGTTCGAGGACGATCTCCACACCGGGCTGCGACGGCGAGCCGACGGTCACCCAGCGCATCCCCTCGAACCCGACGTCGTTGCGCATCTCCAGGCCGAGGACGTCCCGGTAGAAGACGAGCGCCGCGTCGTGGTCGTCTACGGCGATGAAGCACTGCGAAAGCTCGATGTCCATGCGCTTCACGCTAGGGGCCGGGGGACGGGCCCGCTTCTCCGTTCCTGATCGGCCGCGTGTGGATCTTGGCGACGCAGGCCGGGACGGCGGAGCCCTCGTCATGGCGGCGGGTCCGGTACGAGCTCGGGCTCTCGCCGACCAGCTCGGTGAACCGCGAGCTGAACGACCCCAGCGAGGTGCAGCCGACCGCGAAGCAGACGTCGGTCACCGTCAGGTCGCCCCGCCGCAGCAGCGCCTTGGCCCGCTCGATCCGGCGCGTCATCAGGTAGCTGTACGGCGTCTCCCCGAAGGCGGCGCGAAAGCTGCGGGAGAAGTGGCCCGGCGACATGAGGGCGCCGCGCGCCAGCGCCGGAACATCGAGCGGCTCGGCGTAGTCGCGGTCCATCCGGTCACGGGCCCGACGCAGCCGGACGAGGTCCTCCAAGGTCACACGCCCACTCTCCCACGGCGCCAGGGCACCGCCGCGCCGGTCCCGGATGCCTCAAACCGGTCACGATCAGATGGTGGCGCGCATGGAACGGGAGGCGCGGGCGGCCGGGACGGGATGGTGCTGCTGTGGCGGCCCTGACCAGGCCGCCACCCGATCACGACCCGGGCCCGTCCGCGGCCTTCACGGTGTGCACGCCCGGACCACGAAGCCGCCCGCGGGCACGGCTCGCGTCAGGCCGGAGTGAGGACGCAGAACTCGTTGCCCTCGGGGTCGGCGAGGACCGTCCACGGGACGTCGTTCTGGCCCACGTCTGCGGGCGTTGCGCCGAGTTCCTGAAGGCGCGCCACCAGGTCCGCCTGATGGGCGGCGGAGGTCGTGGCGAGATCGATGTGCACGCGGTTCTTCGTTGTTTTGGTTTGCGGGTCGGCGACGATGTCGATGCAGACGGCGGCGGGGTCGGGGTAGACGAGGCCCTCGGGCTCGAGGTTGGTCACGCCGGGTCCCTCGCTGGAAGCGTCCCAGGCGAGCGCCTCCGCCCAGAACCGGCCGAGCGCCGAGTCATCCCGAGCCTTCACATGAATCTGAACAAGCCGCGTCGCCATGCCGCCGATCCTAGGAGCTGGACTCGGGCGGGACGAACCGGTTATACCGGCCGCGCCGCAGGCGCTGGGACGGTTCGGCGCAACGGTGTCGCACGACGGCACGCACCTATGGCTGGACCACGCGGAAGTACCGGTCGTGGACTGACGACGATCGGTCAAGCGGTCGGTTCGCTGATGAGCTCGATCTCGATCGCTAGTACGCCCAGGGCCTCTTTCTCAGGGCCGTAGATGCGGCGGATGTTGGCGAGCTGCTGGTCGCGGGGGCTGGTCGGGTTCACCCGCTCGGGGTCCTCGGTGTCGAGCATCTCCTCGAACGAGCTGTAGTGGGCGACGCGCTTGACGCGGGTGAGGGCGTCGTCACCGCCGCACACGAACCGAACGTGGTCACCGGCGGCCAGGTTGCGGAGGTTGGGGTACTGGACCCGGACCTCGATCGTCTTGCTTCCCGCGGCGACCAGATCGAAGTAGCGGCGATAGAGGTTCATCTCGCGGGCGCGCGGCGCGGTGGTGGGGGCGGGGCGTGCGGTCATGATCCTGTCCAGTTCGGCGGTCGTGTAGGAGCGGTAGAAGTGTTTGGGGTCGGCGAGCATCCGTGAGACGAGCCAGACCATGGCGTCGATGAAAGAGTCGGTGTCGCCGTCCCAGTCGGTGACGTCGAGCATCCAGGGCCGGGCGCCGGACGGCGGTGCCACACGGTTCTCGCGGATCAGGGATTTCGACAGCTTGGCGCCGGTGTCGGTGAGCACCATCGGTGTGAACACGCGCGGCGGCGGGACGAGGCCGGGGAGTTGGGCGAAGGCTTCGTCGACAAGCTGGCAGCCGTATGCCCAGTCGCCGCCCTTGACCATCACCGACAGGGTGACGTGGTCGCGGACCGCCAGGCGCTCCTTGACCAGGTTCCGGTAGAGCGTCGCCAGATCGAGGTAGGCGCCGGTGTCGGCGGTGACCGCGACCTCGTAGTCACCGTGGTCGGTGCAGACCGCGGCGAAGTCGGCGCCCCCGGACCCGGTGCGCAGCAGACGGGTACGCTCGGCGCGCTTCTCCGCCCATCCGCACTGCCGGCACGGCAGCCGGATATGGACCTGGCCGTGTGAGGGGGCGAGCGGCCAGCGGATCTGGGCCAGCCGGCCGAGGGTGGCGAGGAACTCGTGCCGGAATGCGGGGTCGGCCTGCTGGGCGGTGTAGGTCTCGATCTCGTAGTCGACGCCGGTGGCATCAGCCAGGGAGTCGAACATGGCCCGGTAGTACCTGCCGAGTAGGTCCTCTACACCGTCGACGCCGAGTGCGTAGGCGTAGGTGGTCTGGTAGGCATGGTGGGTTTCGGGGTCGAGCCGGATGTCGTAGGGGGCATTGTCGAGTGCCCCGAACCGGACGATGGTGTCGACACCGAAGGCCCGCTTGGTCTGCTTGGCCAGGAGGAACGCCGCCGTCTGCACCAGGCAGGTTCCCAGGTGCGGTGCGCCGTTGATCTGGGTGCCGACGCAGAACGCGACCCGGTCGGGGTTGGCGGCTTGAAGGCGGGGCCGGACCATGTCGACGCTGCGCAGCATCGCGTTGGCCAGGACGTTGTTCGGGCTAATGATCTCCACGCTGTCGGTACGTCCGTTCACGGGATCGGCGCCCTTCTGATCAGACGGCGGGAACGGGGAGCTGGGCGAGAATGAAGTCGATCCGGCGGCCCGGCTCGTCGGCCGGGACGAAGATCGGCTTATAGCCGGCGTCGTAGTACCCCTGGACGATCAGCTCGTGGACGCGGCGGATCTCGCGTTCCTTGGCCCATACCAGGTCGTCCTCGGAATCGAAGTCGTCGAGGGAGTCAAGGACGAACACCGCGTCGTACCGGTAGATGCGAGTGGCTTCCTCCAGTTCGGGGTAGGCGCGGAGGCCGAAGAAGGCGTCCCACCCGTACCCGTCCGGGATGCCCCGGTTGTAGAAGCGAAGACCGGCCTTGTGGTCGCAGAACTCGGAGACGAACGCCGCCAGCACGTCGCGGGAGTACTCCTGCCGGTCGGCGACCTGTAGGTGGCGGCCGAGCCGGTTGCGGTGCCTGCGGTAGATCTCCCGGGCGGGTTCGCCCTCGGTGCAGGGGATCTCCAACGCCAGCAGGCGGGTGAAGACGGCCTCCTTCCCGGCAGACGGACCGCCGGTGATCACATACCGGCGCGGTGGGGTGTGCGGATTGAGGAGCTGGTCGAGACTCATCTGCGTTCTTCCTGGTCGGGGCCGGAGAGGCCGGTCAGTGCACGCCGCCAGGTGGCAGCGAGTTCAGGACCACCAGCCGCCTCATCCAGCCGGGCGGTGAAGTCGACGAGGCCCTGCTCAGGCTCGCCGAGCTCGGCCAGGAGCAGTTCCTGGGCCGGGGCCAGGGCAGGAGTCCAGCCGGCGGAAGCGCCGATCTGTTCAGGCGCCAGCTCAGTCGCGGTGTGCAGCAGGACCGCGCCGTAGGACGCGCGGTAGGAGGCGGTCGCGGCCAGGACCTGGGCGTGCCGCCACAACGCCGCGGTGGCGGCGCCGTTGCTCTCGACGGCCGGTGCGTCCATGCTGACCAGGCGGGCCACGGTCAGCAGTTCGGCGCGCAGCAGGTAGACCGCGCCCCACAGGGCGGCGAGGGTGTGTTGGTGCTCGATGGCTTCCCACGCGAACACGTCCGCTGGCAGCACCAGCGGCTGCCCCGAGGCGTGCAGGACAGGTGCGGACGGGTCCGCTTCGGCGACGGACGCCTCGCTGGCGCGGCGCAGTTGCCAGGCGACCAGGCCACAGATCTTCGGCTCGATCCGCTTCCGGAAGTGATGCACTTCGTACCCGGCAGCCGTGGCCGCCGCCGCCCGCCGTGCGGTCAGCTTCGCGCCCGAGGTCTCGGACTCGAAGCCGAACAGCAGCCGCGCCGCCTCAGCGAGCCCGGCGTTCTCTAGGCGGCCCAGCTCTTCGCGCAGCGCGGCGTCCAGCGCATGGGCCCGGCTCGCCGGATCATCGAGGTCAATGGCCCGCGCCCGTACCCCGGCCAGTCCCAGCAGCCGGGCACCGGCGCGGTCGGCACGTACCGGCAGTCCGAACCGCACGATGGCCCGCACCTCGTCGGCGAGCGCGTCGGCCGCCTGATCGTTCAAGGGCGTTCCGAAAGTGGGCATGGCTGTAGTCTTACACAAGACGCCCAAGAAATGCCCACTCTAGTGCCCAGAAAATACCCAGACAGAAATGAAGTGATCTCGGCGGGGTGGTGGTCCGCCCGTGGATGCCAGGCTGGGCGGACGCGGGGCGTGTGCTCAGGCTCACCGTCCAGGACGGGACGGCCGTGGGCCGGATTACGCCCAGTGTGGTGGGTGCAGACCTGTCGTCGTGGACTCTCGACGCTGATCTGGAACCAGCGGCACCTGCTGCACGTGCTCCGCGAGTTCGAGATCTTCGACAACCAGTACCGACTACATCCGGCCGGCGAGGCCCCAGGGTTCTCTCAGGCGAGTCAATGCGTCGGCCGCAGCCTCATGTACGGCGGGGTCGTCGTCGTGGAGGCGTTCGGTCAGCAATGCGGTGAGCTGCTCAGTGAGACTCGGGGTGAGGGTGTGCCCGCAGCACCGCATACAGCGGTTTGCGCACATATAGCACGCTGCAATTCGGATGGTGACATGTGGCGAGTCGAACAGTCGCGTGGCCAGATCGACCTGGGCCGCCGCATCGGCGTCCAACAAGGAGATCACCCATTGAGGCAGACCGCCATCGTGGTTAAAGGTGTCACCCCATGGTGATTCGAGGAACAGTCGGGTTGTCTCCGGGGTGATCGTTTCAGCGAGCACGGCCAGCAGCCTGTCATCTGGCGTATCGTCCGTCAGGCACAGAAGGGCGATGGCGGCTCCGAGTCGGACAATGGCCGCCGCCCGGTCATCTCTGATCACGTTCTCCGCCCAGGCCAGGGCCGGGATGGTGTCGCCATCGGCAATGGCCAGTTGAGCGACGGCCAACACCAGGTACGCCTGCACCAGCGGATCGTTCTCGACCTCGTACTGGGCGCGCAGGGCGGCGGTGACCAGCGCCGTGTCCCGAGTCGCCACCGCAACGGCGTACGCCGCGCTGACCCGCACCTTGGGATCAGGATCGCTGAGCAGTCCGGTCAGGACATGCGCAGCCCGGGTGATCAGTTCGATATTCGCCCGCAATAGCGAACTGTCCAGTTGGCCGTATGCGGTATAGCGCTCCTCGTCACTTACCATGGCGTCCATGAGTTCTTTGCGGCTGTGGCATTGAAAGGGATAAGATCGACCAATGCGTCCCAGAAGATACAGCAGGCCGGGACGGTCATGGACGTTCGGGTCGGCGGCCAGTCGAACCAGGGCCGGGACCGTGGCCGGTGCGGGATCATTCATGGAACCTTGGTGCTGAAGCCGATTCCACAGCTCCTCCGAAGCCTTGCCCGCGACGGTGGGATCGGCATCGCCCATCTGCTCCAACCAGGCGGGCACATCGCCCGCCAAGCCAGGGGACACCCGATCGAGTCGATCCCAATCGGTCTGCCCGTCCGCGCTGACAAAGTCCAGATAGTCGATCTGCGGCGGCAGTTCGAAGTGAGCAGAGTCCTCGGTCATGGACAGACACTCCAGGGAAGAAACTCGATTGTGGCGGAAAGTATCCGCAGCAGGGTGACCGAAAGTAGCAGTTGGCGTGGCGTAAGGGTCCGTATTCAAGGATGAGGCTGTCCGGACGGTACTGAACGCTGCATTACTGGATGGCGGTGCGGCGTAGGGAGCGTGGCACCCCGGTTCGTGTGTTCTGAACGGAGCGGTGTTACCGGTTCAGTTCGATCTGGTTCTCGGTCCCGGCGTGTGCGCCTGTGGCGTTGTCGGCTCGCGGGCCGGCGGGAAGTCAGTCGCGCGCGGCGGTCAGTTCATAGCCGGCCTCGTCGACCGCGGCGCGCACGTGGGCGATGTCGAGTTCGTTCTCGCTGGTCAGCGTGACCGTGCCGTTGTCGACGTCCACGGATATGGCAGTGACGCCGTCGAGGCGTTGGAGTTCCTCGGTGACGAAGTCCGCGCAGTGTCCGCAGATCATGCCGCTCACGGCGTAGGTGCTCTCGGTCATGCCGACGCCTCCTGCCGGCCGGGCGTTCCGGGTGCCTGTTCCGGTGCGGCGTCGAGGGGGACGGTGCGGGTGAGCGAGTGCCCTCGGCGCATCCGTCCGTCGGGAGTGAACTGCCCGAAGAAGTACACCTCCAGGGTGAGTTTTCTGTTGCGGTTGGTCACGTGCAGGGTGCTCCGGGCGGCGATTCGATCCCCGTTCGCCACGGCTTCGTGCACCTCCCATACGCCGCTGGGCCGGTTCTTGCGCACCGGACGGGCGTGCGCGATGAGTTTCTCCCGGTCCATCCGGTGCCCGTCGGCGATCTGCACGATGTCCGGCGTGTGGTAGCGGTCGACGATCACCCCCGTGTCCTCATCGCCGTCCACCAGCTCGTCGTGGAAGGACGTGTGGAAGTCGGCGATGAACTTCTTGGGGTCGGTGCCGTGGAAAGGGGTCATGGTGCTCCCGTCGCGCCGTGGGCCTCAGATACGATCTCTTACAGACTGTAAGATATGCATCGTCCGGCAACTTTGGCAAGGTGTAAGAAATGACCTCCTCTCGGGCTCCGCAGCGCCGCGCCGACGCCCGCCGCAGCAGGGCGTCCATCCTGGAAGCGGCGGCCCGGCTCCTGAACTCCGCCCCGGACGCCAGCGTCGGGGCCATCGCCGCGGACGCGGGCGTGACCCGCCAGACGGTCTACGCCCACTTTCCCTCGCGCCCGCAGTTGCTGGCGGCGGTCCTGGACCAGGTCACCGAGGAGGCCGTCGCCGCGATGGACGCCCTCGACCTCGACACCGGACCGGCGGTCGACGCCCTCCTGCGGCTGATCGACGCCAGCGCCCGGACGACCGCGCGATACCCCGTCCTCCTCCAGAGGATCCGCGCGCTGCCGGAGGTCCCGCAGGCCGACCACGAACGCCACGCGCCGGTCGCCGACCGCCTCGAGCGCGTGATCCGGCGCGGCCAGCGGTCCGGAGAGTTCGACGACCGGCTCTCCCCCGACTGGCTGGTGGCGGTCGTCATCGATCTCGGCCACACCGCCGCCGCCGAGACCGACGCCGACCGCATGACCGGCCAGGAAGCGACGGACGCGCTTCACATCAGCCTGCGCCGCATTCTCGGCGCGAACACGCCCCCGTAATGACCGCTGTAATGGAGCATCCCCCGCGTGCTCCACATGTCGTGGGCAGGCGGGGGATGCCTGGTGCGGACGCGTCGCGACCCATCAGCCGCTCCGCGTGCCCTTCAGCCGGCGGCCTGCGTGGAAACGCGCGCAACGGCCTGAACGGCGACATCGGGCTGCTCCAGGTAGATGTAGTGGCCGCTCTTCTCCGCCGTCGTCAGCTTGCTGCGGCCGGACAGCGCGAGCCACTTGCGCTGCCCGGCGGTCCACGCCTGCTCCAGGCGCGGGCCGGACTCCGGGATGGCCGCGAGGTACGGCTTCCCGTGCTTGATCACCTCCACCGCGGTGTTCCCCGCGGAGCGGACCTTCCCGTCGGGCATGGCGAGCTTCTCCGGGTTCTGGCCCTGGAAGATCGCGAGGTTCTGCTCGCGCACCTGGGCCGCCGGCCCCTTGGCCGAAGCGGGGATCGCCTGCTCCATGTCGGCGAGCATGGTCGACGGCGTCGCGTCCATCAGGACCAGCCCCTTGACCCGCTTCTGGTGGTCGGGGGCGTACCTGGCGGCGATCAGTCCGCCCATCGAGTGCCCGGCCAGGACGACCGGGGCGTCGCCGGCGATCTCGTCGAGCACCCCGGTGAGGACCTTCCCGGTGCTGGTGAAGCTCTGCGGACCGTCTGGCTTGTCGCTCGTGCCCGCACCGAGCCGGTCATAGGAGCAGACCCGGTTCTTTCCGCTGAGGGTCTTCTGGAAGGCGGCCATCTTGCTCAGCCCGTCACCCCCGCCGTGCAGCAGGACGACGACCGTGCCCGCTGCCAGCTTGCCCGAGCAGGACACGCTCACCGACTTTCCGTCGAGGTCGAACTTCTTCGCCCCGACAAAATCAGCGGCCTTCTGCTTCTCGTCGAACGGGAACGAGTTCATGTCGTCGTCCTCGCAGCCGGAGAGGCCGGCAGCGGCGACGGCGCAGCACATCGCGGTCACGGCGAGCTTCCGGATCTTGCGAGTCATCATGTCCTCCAGCGAAAGAACCGGCGGTGGTACGGAAACGCACGGCTCGGGATCTCGCGCCCGAACGCCGCGCTCACACGGAGAACGCTAGGTACTCGACGGTGCCGCGATCATCACCGTGCGGAGGACATTCGCGGGTAGCTCGCACGGGGGACGAGCGGTCTGCCCAGTGCGCCGACCATCGACGTCCGCCGGGTTCGATCACGCGGCCTGGGGCGGGGGCGTCGACTTCGGACGCGGGCCCGAGCGCGGCCCTGAGGTGCTGGTCCGTCGGCGTGGCGGGCGCCGCGCAGGACACTGGCATGACGAAGACGGGAGGACCACGCGGCCAGTGATCTGCCCCGTGCGTCCCCCCGTCCGCGTCGTTCATGCGATGTCGAGCAGCGGCGGCTCGTTCGCTTCTACGTGTCGCGCGCGGCGGAGCGTCGGGTGATCTCGGTCCTGACCGTCTCGTGCAGCTCGTCCGAGGTGAAGCCGAGGTTGCGCAGGATCTGCGCGGCCGGGCTCTCCTCGATGCGGATCAGGCCCAGCAGCGAATGTTCCGTGCCGACCCAGTCGTGGCCGAGGTCGGCCGACGCGCGGGATGCCTGATCGAGGGCCTCCTTGCTCTCCGGCCGGAACGCGATGTGACCCCGCAGCGCCTTCTGCCCGGCCGGCGGCATCGCTTCCACGATCGCGTCGCGGATGCGCTGCTCTGACTCGGTCTTCGCCATCAGCACCTCATACGCCAGGCCCCGCGGTTCGCCGAGCAGGCCGAGCAGGATGTGTTCGGTGCCGATGAAGTCGTGCTTGTGCGTTCGGGCGGCCTCCTGCGCCAGCACGATGCTGTGCCGGTTCAGATCGGTGAACCGCTCGAACGGGCCGGGCGCGTGGCGCTGCTGGGCGGCCTGCTTGGAGACCCCGATGGCCTCGCCGACCTCACTCCACGACGCGCCGGCCCGCTTGGCCTTGCCGACATAGTGGTCGACGAGCTGGTCACCAAGATCGGCCAGGGTCTGGTTGCGTAGCTGCGCCTCACTGATACGGGCCAGGTCATCGGCGTCGGGGAGTTCCTCGTCGAGACGGGCGATCAGGTCGGCCAGGCTGATGTTGAGTGGGCTCATGCGTCAACCGTAGGTTGACGACCCTCGATCGTCAACCCTTGATTGACGCGCGTTCCGCCTGCGCTCGACGCGGGCCGCGAGTTCGTCGCCCGCACCAACCTCATGAGGCTGCACAGTCAGGGGTCGTGTGCTCCTGGTCGGATGGTTTCGGTGAGCGCGGTGAAGGCCGCGCGGCGCAGGCCGCGATCACGCTCAGAGTGCGATCAGGCCTGCCTGCGTCGGCTTGAACCCGCAGGCGTCGAAGTAGAACGCCCGCAGGTCGTCCTCGAAGTCGACGTGCAGCCATTCGCACTTCGCCGCGCGGGCTCCTCTGGCTGCCTCGGCGACGAGTTCGGCTCCGATCCCGGAGCGGCGAAGCTCGGCGCTGACCATGGTGTCCAGGATGAAGGCATGGACGCCGCCGTCCCATGCGACATTGACGAAGCCGATGAGTTCGCCGTCGCGCCGTGCACAGACCCAGCCGAGGCTGTGGCGGTGGACCTGCGCCTGCCAGCCGATGTCCACGATCCGGTGGCCGAAGCCCTCCGCGTGCAGCGCATTGACGGCCGTGTCCTCGAAGTCGCCTCGCCACTCGTACGTGATCATCATGCCGTGAGCGTAGACCGCCCGAGCCGACCACCTGCCCCAGCGCGGTCCCCCTGGATGATCAGCATTGAGAAGACGTCACTGAGGTTTTCTCAACGCTGATCATTTCCAGATTGCGTTGAGGTCCAGAGCGGGGCGGGGCGCACTCGCGGCTGCGGCTGGGGTGATGGTGATGCGCTGCAGGGCTCGCCAGGATTGCTTGATTTGAGCTCCGCGGCGGTGTGCTCGTCTCAGAGGCGGAGGCTGTAAATGCGGCCGTTGAAGACGCGAAGTGTCAGCGTGGACAATGGCGCCATGACTGATCTCTACGCAGTGCGGGTGCTGGCGGTCGATCCGCCGCGCCGCCGCATACGACTGCGGGTGACTGCCATCAACCCGGATGTATGGCACTGGCCGCTGGTTCCAGCTGCCTGGCCTTACGTCGCAGCTCGACCAATTCCTTCTTCTCCGCGCTCGTCAGGCCGTCTGTGCGGCCCTCGTCGGCCTCTGCCTGCCGTATCCAACTACTCAGACACGACTGGCTGATGCCCAGGCTCTTGGCCAACGCCGTGACCGGTTTGTCGCCGGCCCGGGCCAGCTCGACAGCGCGTCGCCGGAACTCCGGCGGATGAGGTGGCGGCACGAGACACTTCCTTCCCCGTTGGCCCACGGCCAACTCAGGTCACGTGGCCGTGAAACGGGGGGAAGCTCAACGCCAGACAGAGCACCATCGACTAGCTGTTGTTATCGTGGCAGCCATGAGCGCCTTCACCCTCGATGAACTACTCGCCCTCGAACACGCGGGCTGGAAGTCGCTCTGTGAGTCCACGGGAGGCACGTTCTACGGTGAGCTGATGACGCCAGATGCCGTGTTCGTTCTGGTCAACGGTGCAGTGATGACGCGCGACGAGATCACCGCATCGCTCGACGGCGCTCTGGGGTGGGAGTCCTACGAAATCACCGACGCGCGCCTCGTGGAAGTCGGCGAAGATGCTGCCGCGTTGGTCTACCGTGCGTCGTCGTCTCGACCCGACCTAACCGAGCCGTTCACCGCGCTCATGTCGAGCGTGTACTACCGCGTTGACGGGCAGCCCCGGCTGGCGGTCTACCAGCAGACCGCGCTCACTCCTTAGCGACCGCGAGAAGCGGCAACGTTTGTTCCAGCGCAGCACCAGCACGGCCTGGCGGAACGGCCCCAACGCCCGGCTGCGGCGCCGGGGTGCCGATCCGGCGGCGATGCGCGGCGAGCAGTCGCGCAAGGTACTCCACGATGTGGCGCGGGACGTCGAGCGTGGCAACATAGGTGACCAACGTGAAGCCTCTGGTAGCTACGGACATGATCTCGTGGTGACCTGTCCTACCAGAGGCTTCACGTCTTGGTGCATCCGCGGTCCGACAAGCAGGTCGTCCCTGCCGCCCCCACTACTGACCGTTTCCCTGAGAAAACGTCACTGAGCGCCTAAAGGTCGTGTGCTCCCGCTCGGACGGTGGCGGCGAGCGCAGTGAATGCCGCGCGGTTGAGGATGAGGGTGGGGCCGTCGGGGTTCTTGGAGTCTCGCACCGCCACCGCGGTGGCGAGGTCGGCGACCTCCACGCAGTTGCCGCCCTCGTGACCGCTGTGGCTGCTCTTGCGCCAGTGAGCGGTCGACAGGTCGAAGGTGCTCATAGTTCCTCCATCACGGTCCCGAAACGAGTCGTACCGCAGGGGAGGGGGTTTGATGCGAGTCAGTGGAATATTGGTCTCCGCGTGGCAGGATGCGCGATGCCCCGCAGGCCGTGGCGGCCGACGGGGCATCGCAGCGAGGGTGGCCGGATCCCCACGCGTGAAGGGATCAGGCGTGAGGGGGCTTTTACAGGTCGTGTGCTCCGCTGCGGATGGTTCCGGTGAACGCCGTGAAGGCCGCGCGGTTGAGGATGAGGGTGGGGCCGTCGGGGTTCTTGGAGTCTCGCACCGCCACCACGGTGGCGAGGTCGGCGACCTCCACGCAGTCGCCGCCTTCGTGGCCGCTGTGGCTGCTCTTACGCCACTGAGCGGCCGACAGGTCCAACGTGCTCATAGTTCCTCCATCACGGTCTTGAGCAAGGTCCGCGACTCCTCGATGTGATGAGCGTGACCTCGGATCAAGTCATACCGTACGACGTAACTCGCGACACGGGCAGGCTGCTCGATGAACATCCCCGTGCCTGCGGACTCGGTGTAGGCCGCCTGTGAACCGTCGTCGAACCCGAGAATGGTGAAGTTCCCTGTGAGTCCTGGGTAATAGCCCCGGCCCTGGGGGACGACATCCACCGTGACGTTCGGCCGCTCGCTTGCCTCGATCAGAGAGCCGATCTGCTTCCGCTGGATCTCCCTGCTCCCGATCACGCATCGGAGGGCGGTCTCGTCCAAAGTGAGGAACACGTGCGGTGGGGCATCGGACGTCAGGATCGACTGCCGTTCCATTCGCTTAGCGAGGAACTCTTCGGCGATGTTCGTATCCACGTCATCCATGACGGCGCGAGCGTATTCCTCTGTCTGGAACAGTCCGTTCACCAGCAGCACGGAGAAGATCCTCGCATGTGCGGCGTCCTTCTCGCGCTCGGTGTACTCGGCGAAGCCGGGTGGCAGTGTGACGGCGTTCTTGGTGTCTTCGATGCGGTCCCAGAGGCGGTGGAACACCCCGTTGGTCTTGAAGTAGGTGTCGAGTACGTCGGCGAAGTCCACTGATGGGGTGTTCTTGCAGAGTTCGACCTGGCCTATGTAGGAGTCCGTGTAGCCGAGTGCGTCGGCGAGTTGCTTCTTGTTGAGTCCGCCTTCTTTTCGCCACGCTTCGAGCTCTTTGGCGAACGTGACGATGGCGGGGGTGTCGTAAGGCTCAGAACGTGCGGGCATGGGGGCTCCCGGCGTCAAACCTGGTCAGAGGTTCAGTCGATCTTGCCTGCGGTGCGGCCGTGGTCGTGCCTGGTCGCTTTCCGAGCGTATCCCCGCTGGGTGAAGCTGGGCGCGTCATTCAGCAGCTCAAGCCCAATGAGCGGGTTTGTCTGGTTGCTGAGAAAAAGGCGGCCCCGGCCGGTGCGGTGAACACCGGGACCCGGGGCCTTGGCCCGAAGGGAACTCGGACCCATGGACGATCGTACGGGGCGAGAAGCGTGGCTCGCGGCGCTTGGCGCCCATTTGGCCGCGCGGCGCTTCGAGGTGGAGTTGACCGCCCGCGGGCTTCAGGTGACCAATCCCCGGGAGCCCGGATGCTGTGAATCGGTGGTGATGGCGGGCGACATGATCACTTGTTCGCGGCGCGGCAGCGACGGCGGGCGTTTGTGGTTCTTCACGTCGTGGCGGGAGCCGATCGCGCCGGCGGACGAGATCATCAACGCGGCCGTCTTCATCCACGGCTACCTGAGCAGGCGTCCCGGGACGGCGGGGTCGGGACGGTGACCGTCGCGCTGGATCTCGATACGGGACGGGCGGCGGCCGAGCTGCGGCGGCGGTTCCCCGGAGTGTCGGTGTGGCGCGGCAGCGTCACCGGCCACTGGTGGGCGATCGCCCGGGCCCGGTCGGGACGTGACTGCCTGGTGGAGGCCGCCAACCCCGTCGCCCTCGGACGATGCCTCGAAGAGCTCGGCGCCCACGGATTCACACCCCGTCCTCAGCGCGGTGTGCAGAACGGCGCGGCGATGCGGTCGATTCCTTCCCCGCAGAGATCCCGCATCGCCGCGTCCACGAAGAGGCGTCCTTGGGGCGGGTGCCTGCGGCGGCTGTTCCGCTGCCTGCTCGCCTGAGGCCGTCCAGCGGCGGGATTGCGTAGAAATGGGGACGGCTGGATGACGTCGCGACCGGTGTGGATTCCCTACTGCTGGCGATGGCTACGGGGACCCCGTCAGGGCGCGGTGGACTTGCGGTGGTGAGAGGCGCGGGCCTTGGCGCGGTTCCCGCATAGGTCCATGGAGCACCAGGTCCGGCGCCGATTGCGGGAGTGGTCGTAGTAGGCCCATCGGCAGCTCGGCTCCCGGCAGGCCTTCAGTCGCGTCCACGTGCCTTCCACCACGGCCTCGGCCACGACGGCGAGCAGCCTGGCCAGCGCCGCCTCCACCGGCACCCGGGCACAGGCGACCAGTCGGGGCGGGGAAACGGTCACGTCGAGCATCAGCGGGAAGTCGCGGGTGAGTTCGGCGAGTTCGACGCGGGCAGTGGGGTTGAGGCCGTCCGGGCGTGGGCTCGAGACCGGCTCGGTGTTGTTCTCGGCGATCAGCGCGCGCAGTCCCTCGCGGATCCGTTCGGCACGGTCGCGCTGCTCGGCGTTCAGCACCGTGTCGACCGGTATCAGGCCGCGGGCGTGCAACCACTCCGCCAGCTGTCGCGGAGTTCCTATCTCGTCGCCGTCCCTGCGGCGAGTGTTGATGAACTCCTCGATCACGCGCAGCGGCATCGGCGCCGTCCCGGCCGTGAGGTTGTCCGGCCCAGGCTCGGCAGCACGCTCATTAGCCATGTCTCACAGCCTAACCAGCCATAGGCGATGGTAAGGTGCCTAACCGGCGTAACGGATACATCGGTTAGATCAGGAAGGCTCGCGGTCGAGCGTCAGCATCAACCGATTCCGCGTCGTCGCCACCTGGACGCGCCCAGGGCTCGCGATCGGTTTCCAGCCACTACAGAAGAGAACAGACATGGCCTCCGTGCAAAAAGAGATCATCATCGATGCCGACCCCGCGGACGTGTGGGCGATCATCGGCGACTTCACCAACGGGCCCGTCCGGATGGCACCGGGCTTCGTCACCGACAGCCGGCTCGACGAGCCGGACGTCAGGGTCGTCACGTTCACCGACGGAACCGTGGCGCGTGAGCGGCTCATCGCGCTCGACGACGAGACACGCCGACTCGTCTTCTCCATCATCGGCGACACCATGCAGCCGACACACGACAACGCGTCAATGCAGGTCTTCCCCCACGGGGACGACCGCAGCCGGTTCGTGTGGATTCACGACGTGCAACCGGACCACCTCGCCATCCCGATGGGCGGCGCAATGGACCACGGCTTGAGCATCTTCAAGCAGACGGTGGAGTCCTCCAGCGAGCACCTCGGTTAGGGCCTGAGCACGGCTGGCGCGGGAGCGTCCCAGGAACAGGCCCTAACCGAGGATGAGCGGGAGTCGTGCTGCGAGCTCGCCCAGCGCGGCCTCCTCCGCGCCGGTCGGTGTGCGGCGTCCGGTGCCGATCAGCAGCGCGTTCGTGTCGGAGAGCGAGGCGGGGAACGGGGCTTCGGCGATCGTCTCCAGCGACGCGCGGGCCGCCGCGAGGGTCTCGGCGGGCGGTTCGGCGGCGGACGGCAGGTGCGCGATCAGGTCGAGGTGGTGCAGCGTCCATTCGAGCACGTACACCGACAGGTAGTCGCCGACGGTCAGCACCTTGTCGCGGGTGCTGACGCGGGCGGCGGGATCGGCGAGAACGGCGGCGCGGCCCGCCGCGGAACCGACGTCGTCGAGGTGGAACTTGAGCCACCGCGGCTCGCCGTACGCGGCGGCCAGCCGGGGGACCAGCGCGTCGAGCGGGTCCTCGCCGGTCGGGGGTTGGACGAGGTCCCAGTAGGTGGCCGCGTCCGCGGTCGGTTCGGTTTCGGCGGGCGTGACCAGGGTGATCAGGACGTCCTGCGCGTCGATGACCAGGTGGCACGCCAGGTCCCGGACGAGCCAGCCGGTGCAGCCGGACGGCCGCTCGAAGTGCTCGTCCGGGACGTCGGCGACCGCCGTGCGGAGCGCCGTCCACGCGCGTGAGAAGAGATCCACTGCGGCACGGTAGCCCCGGACCGGAACGGCGGACAACCGTGCCCGGCGTGGCCTCGGCCGCCACGGTGGCGATCACCTTCAGCGGTGGCCCAGCACGTTGACCACTCGGCCGTTGGGATCGCGGACGAAGAACCGGCGCACGCCCCACTCCTCGTCCCGCAAGGGATGCACGATCTCCGCGCCGCTCTCCCGCACGGCCGCGTAGACCGCGTCCACATCGTCCACCTCGACGCTCATGTCGGCGGTGACCGGTGCGGTCCTGTCGCCGGCCATGAAGCTGACCTGCGCCGCCGGGCTGGAGGGGGAGGCGAGCGTCATGATCCAGCCGAGGTTCATGACCTCCTCGAAGCCCAGCAGCCCGTAGAACTCCCGGCTCTCCGGCACGGCCTCCGACTGGACGTTGGGCACGACACGGCGAACGGCCATCGACGACTCCAAGTGAGAATTGATCTGCCTCTGAGACTTCCCCATCTTCCCGCGGGTCACCAGGGGCCGTGGTGGAGCAGGCCCAGGGCCAGGGAGGCCGCCGCGGTGGAGAGGAACACGATCCCGCCCACGATGTCGCGGGAGCCCACCCGCAGGTGGGCGGTGATCGCGCCGATGAAGTACAGCACGAGGCCGGAGGCGGCGAGGGTTCCCAGGAGCGGCATGGCGAGTCCGGCCGGCAGCCCCACGGCGCCCGCCGCCAGCAGCGTTCCCAGCACCGGTACCCACGTCCGGGGCACGCCCTTCATGTCCGCCTGGGTCTTGGGGTATTCGTGGCCGATCAGGTAGAAGACGGCGGCGGCACCGTTGATGACCGCGCCGAGGATGGTGACCGTGACGTAGGCGGCGAACATGATTCTCCGTTTCTGTGGGGGGAGTGGTGTCGCTGCGCACTCCGTCGCGTGATGTCGTTCTCCTGGACGACGAGTCGGTGACCCGATGTGTGACATCGGTCGGCAGCCGGGCGTGCCAAACGCGGCCTAAGAGGCTCGGCGGGGTGCGGTGACCCGGTCGCGGGCCCAGATCATCAGGATCCGGAGCAGCCGGAGCCACCAGGTCTGGGTGAGCGCGACGACGATCTCGTCCCGGATCCGCCGCCTGGTCCGGTCGCCGGGGTCGGCGGCGGCCCAGTGGCGGGCGAGGTCGATCACCCGGTCCGGGACGGGACGTCCGGCGTCGATGAGGACCCGCACGATCTCGCTCCGGACGTGGGCGTGGTGCAGGGCGGTGTCCAGCCAGAGGCCGAAGACCCCCCCGACGTCCAGGACGGGGTCCGCCGACAGTGCCGCACCCCATGCCGGTGCGAACTCGTGGACCGGCCGGTGGACCAGGATCTCCGGGACGCCGGCCTGGGTGACGTCCGCCGCAAGATCCAGGAAGATGATCGCGCCGGTGCGCATCCGGCGGCGGCGCGCGGCGACCGACACGCGGCCATGCTCGCCGCTCCAATCGAGCGCAGCGTCGATCACCGCACGGCGCTGCCCGGCCTGGGCGAGGCTCCGCGCCGCGCCGACCACCTCCTGCCGCACCTGCCCGTTGCCGTGCGTCGCCAGGTGCTTGAGCCGGGTCAGCGCGATCGACGGGTACGCCTGGCCGAGGGGTTCGCAGACCCGCGCGATGGTCAGCTTCAGGGTCTGATCCGTCCGGGCCTTGTACGCCCAGTCGTACAGGCCCCGCCTGATCTTGCCGCCGACGCGGCTGTGCAGGCAGGTCTGGGACAGCAGGATGTACGCCGGGCCGGAGAGCTCGGCCTCGGCCCACGACTGCGCCGAGGTGAGGATCCGGTCGTGCAGGCCGTCCGCGGCGGCCAGGTCGGCGAAGACCTCCGCGATCAACGTGCGCTGCGCGGGCGCCATGTTGGCGTCCAGGACCAGGTCCGACAGCCACGACATCAGGTCGGGACGGGTCAGCGGGTAGTCGTCCCAGACGTGCCGCAGGACCGAGCGTGCGAAGCCGTGCCGGCGGAACACGATCCGGCCGTCCTCGGAGTCGGCCTCCAGCAGGTCGCGCAGGCCCGCGGCGGGGGACCAGGCGAGCCCGGAGCCGTTCACCTCGGTCCGGAGCTGCCGCGCCAGCGCGAGGGCGGCGGCGTAGACGTCGATGTCGGTGGCGGGCTGAAGCGTCGCCGCCGAGATCATCAGGGCGCGGTCCTGCGGTTCGGGATTGGTGCGGAACCACTGCCGCAGCTCCTGTCCCCATCCCCGGTACGCCTGCACCACCTCGGCCTGCATCGCGGTGAGGTCGCCGCCCCTGGACGTGACGTCCTCGACGATGTCGGCGAGCCTGCGGGCACCGGCGGGACGCGCCCGCTCCAGAAGCGCCCGGGCCTGCGTCCAGCGCGCCCACCCGGGCCCGGCGTAGCCGCGGACGGTCAGCCGGTGCCGGTAGACGTCCACCGCGTCCGGCGGCTCGACCTCGATGAAGGGGACGGGCAGGTTGAGCCGCAGCCGCTGGTCCTCGTCCCCGATGATCGCGACGTAGCCGCCCGCGGCGTGCGCGGCGTCCAGGCACCGGACCAGCCCCTCCGACTTCTCGTCGGCGGCGCGCACGAGGTACCCGCACGGGCCGGCGGCGCGGATCTCCTCGCTGTCCTCCATGTCGCTCGCGAACCGGCGGATTGGGATGTCGGGACGCAGCTCGCTCATCGCGGCGATGGCGGCCGTCTCGCGACCGCTCCCGGGCGGGCCGCCCAGCAGTGCGGCCCGGTCCGCCTCCAGTGCCTTGACCACCAGGTCGTGGTTGGGCGCGGGGACGTGGCAGTTCACCCGGTCGACGACCTCGCTCGGGCCGAGGAACAGCGCGGGCCGTCCGCGCATGAACTTCTGCACGTGCTGGATGACGTCGCCGCCGACCACGTTGCCGACGACGTTCTGCGCGTCGTCCCCGGAGAAGTCGAGGTCCTTGAACGACTGCTGCCACGGCGCGGTCACGAGCGCTCCTGCCGGAAGCTCCCGCCGATCTGGTTCCCGATGACGTTCTGCGATCCGTCGCCGTTGAACTGCATGTTCGAGAACGTCTGCCCGCCGGGCGCGGGCGCGGGCGGCGTCGGCTCGGGATCGCCGGACGGCCGTCCGTCCTCGGGGGCCTGCGCGCGGGACGGCTTGGGCACGTACAGGTAGGCGGGACGGTCGTACTGCTTCACCGTGACCTGCACCGGCGTGAGCCGGCTCGGCTTCAGGCTGGTGTAGCCGCCGCTCACGAACATCTCGAACGCCTCCGACGAGACGGCCACCGCGGCGAACGTGACGCCGGGATCGCTCTGCTTCAGCGCGTCCCGGAGCGGGGTCGAGTCGAGCAGCCTGCACACGTTGATGGTGGCGGTGGAGATGCCGGCCGTCACCGGGGTCTGGTCGTCGACCATCCCGACGTGCAGCGCCACCCGCAGGCGCAGCCGCAGGTCGCGGGCGCGCAGCTTCGGCGCCGCGGCTTCGAGGACGTCCTGGAGCCGGTCGCCGAACTCGCCGATCAGCGGGACCATCGCGTCGAGCGGCAGGACGGCCAGGACCCCGTCGCCGGTGCTCTGCTGGAAGTGCGCCGCGGCCCATTCCCTGCCGAGCCCGCTGAGGCCGCACGCCTGATCGAGGGCCTCGCGGATCTCCAAGTGCAGGTCGGGCAGATGAGCGTCGGGGTGGTGGCTGAACTTCTCGGCATCGACGACGAGCAGGCTCCGGAACGGGGGCATGGTCATGGTCCTTTCGACTGGGGGGTACCAACGATTCACGCGGTCGCGCGGGCCCGCTGTCTGAATTCAGACACCCTCGTGTCCCGGACCGGCCATCGCGGTCAGCCCGCGCAGGTCGGTGATGACGATCCCGTGGTGGGACGTGGCGACCAGCCCGAGGCGCCGCAGGCGGGCCAGCTCGGCCGCGACGGTGCTGCGCGCGAGACCGGTGGCCTGCCCCAGCTCCGCCTGCCCGAGCGTGACCACGGCGGACGCGGCGGGGCCGGACGCGGCGGGGCCGGACGCGTCGGGGTCGGACGCGGCGAAGCGGAGCAGGGCCTGGATCAGGCGGGGACCGGCGGGGAGGCCCGCGATCTCGGCCCGCCACGCCTCACCCTCGCGGATGCGTCCCATCGCGCGAATCAGCAACTGGGTCTCCCACCCGGCCGACCGCGCCAGGTGGAGGAAGCGGTCGGCCGGAATGGCCCGCGTCTCGCAGGAGTCGATGGCCACCACGGTCGCCGACCGGTCGCCGCCGCCCAGCACCGAGATGTCGCCGAGGATCTCGCCGGGCCCGCGGATCGCCAGGATCAGCACCGCGCCGTTCGGGGCCGTGCGTAGAACCTTCACCCGCCCCGCGAGCAGGACCAGCACGTACGCCGCCGGATCGCCCTGCCGCAGCAGTACGTCCCCCGCGTCGAAGGACCGCGCCGCGCCCGCCGTCGCGAGCCGTTCCCACCCTTCCGCCGAGACATTCACGGGTCTTTTCTTGCACATTTCTCAAGAGAGTCAAGCCGTCATGCGAACTTTCCGACAGTTCCGGTAAAAAATCCCCAGTGCGCCTGGCAGAGTGCCGGCGGCGACGGGGACGCCGTGGGTGCGGCGGTGACCTCGTCCCAGGGGACGCGACCCCTGTGATTTGATGTTCGGCGGCTCCATGATCAGGACCTTGGGCGGCGTCGAAGGGGAGTCCGGGCACTTCGGGGGAGAATTCGGTGACGCATGACTCGCAACCGGCGGCGGAGCCGGACCCCGTCCCCTATGTGCCCGCGGACGCCGAATCGGAGGCGCTCGACCAGGGGGAGGCGCCCCCGGCCGGATCGGGCGGCGGGCTGTTCCGGTCCAGCGCGATCATGGCCGCGGGCACGTTCGCGTCCAGGATCACCGGGGTCGTCCGCACGATGGTGCTCGTCGCGGCCCTCGGGACCCAGGCGCTGGGCGACACCTTCAACACCGCCAACACCATCCCGAACATCATCTACGAGACCCTGCTCGGCGGGGTGCTGACGGCCGCGCACGTCCCGCTGCTGGTCCGCGCGCGGCAGCGTTCGGCCAAGTACGGCGAGGAGTTCGAGCAGCGCCTGTTCACCCTGCTCCTCGGCACCCTCGCGCTGTTCACGGCCGCCGCGATGGCCCTCGCGCCGCTGCTGATCCGGATGTATACGGGCGGCTTCCCGCCCGCCCAGCGCGACCTGGCCACCGTCTTCCTGCTGTTCTTCCTCCCGCAGATCTTCTTCTACGGATTCAGCGCGGTGGCCGGCGCGTCGCTGAACGCGCAGGGACGGTTCGCCGCGCCCATGTGGTGCCCCGTCCTCAACAACGTCGTCGTCTGCGCCGTCGGCCTCACGTTCATCTTCGTGGCCGGCGGGCCGGTGGACCCGGACACCATCACCGGCGGCGAGGTCACCCTCATCGCGGTCGGCACGACCGTCGGCGTCGTCCTGCAAGCGCTCGGCCTGATCCCCTCGCTCTACCGGATGGGGTTCCGCTGGAGGCCGCGGGTCGACTTCCGGCCCGGCGAGCTGAGGTCGATGGGCACCATGGCCGGCTGGACGCTGGTCTTCGTGGCCGCGCAGCAGCTCGGCCTGTTCGTCTACACCAACATCGCCAACAGCGCGGGGGCTCGCGGGGTGGAGGAGGGCATCCGGTACGGCGTCGGGCTCACGCCGTGGGTGAACGCCTACCAGTTCTTCCAGCTCCCGTTCGCGATCGCGGCCGTCTCCGTCATCACCGCGCTGTTCCCCCGGATGAGCCGCAGCGCCGCCGAGGGACGGCTCGACCGGGTCGCGGACGACCTGTCCAGCGGGCTGCGGCTGTCACTGATCATCATCATCCCGTCGGCACTGCTGCTCTTCGGCCTCAGCGCCGAGATCTGCGTGGTGTTCTTCGCGCACGGCGCCACCGGGATCGCCGACGCGCTGGTGATCGCCGACGTGCTGCGGGTGTTCGCCGTCGCGCTGATCCCCTATGCCGCGCTGCAACTGCTCCAGCGCGGCTTCTACGCCATCACCGACACCCGCACCCCGGCGCTGGTCGGCATCTTCACCACGGTCGTCAGCATCGCCCTCGCCCTCGCCGGGTACCGGCTCCTGCCGACCGACCGCATCGTCATGGGCATCGCGTTCGCGCAGGGCGTGGCCTGGACCCTCGGCTGCGCCGTCATGGCCGTCCTCCTGCACCGCCGCCTCGGCACCCTGCACGGACGCGCCATCGCCGCGCCCATCGTCAAGGCCGTGCTCGCGGGCCTCCCCGCGCTCGTCCTCACGCTGGTGATCCACGCGTTCATCGTCCGCCGGTTCGGCCAGGGCCTCGTCCCCGCGCTGACCGGCCTGGCGACCGGCGGCCTGCTGGGCGGCGCGCTCTTCCTCCTGCTCGCCCGCCTCCTGCGCATCGACGAGATCACCGCCCTGGGCCGGACGGTCGCCGCCAGGCTCCCGGGCCGCCGCCCCTGACCCCGGTGGGGCGGGCGCTTCCCGCCGGGCGCTGGGGCCGTCCGGACGACGTGGCCCGGCTCGTCCGCTGGCTGGCCGGTGACGACAGCGCCTGGATCACGGGGCAGATCATCGACTCCGAGGGCGGCTTCCGGCGCTGGGTGATGTGACCGCGCGGGCGGCCGGGCGGAGCGGGGCCGAAGATACGTTACATATCGGCAACATTGGCGGGCGGGACGGCCGGGGCGAGCGGATGGGTTCAAATTGGAACGTATGAGGTCATTGACGTATGTCGGGCGGCGTTGCTACAACAAGGGGGCTTCAACATAAGGTACATATCCACGAGCGGGAGCGAGCGTTGAGCGATGAGTCCCCCGGACGGTCCGGGCCGGTGGCGGCCGAGGACCGGCGGGACGCGGCGGCGGCCGAGAACCGGCGGCTGAGCAGCCCGGACGCCCGGTACGGGGCCCGGCTGCGGCGGCCATCGTCGGCGTCGGCGCTGCTCAGCGCGGTGATCGAGGCCGAGCGCGCGAACCTGGAGACCACCATGGCCGGGCTCCAGGCCGACGGCGCCCTGGAGCTGGCGTCCGCCCGGATCGTCGCGGCGCGGCGGCGGTTCATCCTCGGCAGCGCCAAGAGCCGCGCGCACGCCACGCTGCTGCACCTGGAGCTGTCGGCCAGCCTCGCCGGCGTCACCCTGATCGACGAGGCCGCGGTGCGGGCCATCGACGTGCTCAGCGACGTGCGGCCGACCGACGTGCTGGTCGCGTTCTCCTTCCGCCGCTACGCCCGGCCGACGATCACGGTCGCGCGCGAGTTCGCCGCCGCGGGCGGGCACGTCGTGGCCATCACCGACGACGCGGGCAGCCCGCTGGCCGAGGCGGGCGACACCACGGTGCTGGTCGGCACCGGAAGCGCGTCCTACAGCGACTCGCCGACGGCCATCTCCGCCGTCGTGCACGCGCTGGCCACGCTCACCGCCGCCAGCGCGAAGGGCGCCCGGCGGCGGCTCGCCCGGCGCGAGGACCTCGCGCACGCCCTGACCATCTACTCCGACGAATGAGGGGCGGCATGAACGACCCCGAGGTGGTGATCACCGGCGGCGACGTGCTGGACGGCACGGGCGCCGCGCCCCGCCGGGCCGACGTCGTCGTGCGCGGCGGGCAGATCGCCGAGATCGTCCCGCCCGGTGCCGCGCGCGCCGGGGCGGGCGAGGTGCTGGACGCGTCCGGGCTGGTGGTCGCCCCCGGGTTCATCGACCTGCACTCGCACGCCGACTTCAGCGTGCAGGCGCACCCGGCCGCCGACACCGCGGTGTACCAGGGCGTCACCACGCTGCTCGGCGGCAACTGCGGGTTCTCGCCGTTCCCGGTCGCCGACGCCGCGGCGCTCGCCGGCGCGGTCGGGTTCCTCGGCTCCGAGCTCGACTGGAGCTGGACCGACCTGGACGGGTACGCGGCGGCCGTCGAGGCCGACCCGCCCGCGATCAACATGGCCGCCCAGGTGGGCCACCAGGCGCTGCGGATGGCCGTCGTCGGCGCCGGTGAGCGCGCCGCCACCGGCGCGGAGCTGGCGCGGATGCGGGCGCTGCTGGCCGAGTCCGCCGAGCAGGGCGCGTTCGGGTTCTCCACCGGCCTCATCTACGCGCCCGGCTCCTATGCCTCCTCCGATGAGGTCGCCGCGCTCGCCACCACCGCCGCCGAGCACGGGCTGCTGTACTCCACCCACATGCGGGACGAGACCGGCGGGCTCCTCGCGGCCGTCGCCGAGGCGCTGGACGCGGCCCGCGCCTCCGGGGCCCGGCTGGAGATCTCCCACCTGAAGGTGATGGGCCCGGCCAACCACGGCGCGGTGCACGCGGCGCTCGCCATGATCGAGGACGCGCGGGCCGGGGGCGTGGACGTCACCGCCGACGTCTACCCCTACACCGCCTCGTCCACCACGCTGACGTCCCGGCTGCCCGCCTGGGCGATGGACGGCGGCCCCGAGCGGCTGCTCGAGCGCCTGATGGATCGTTCCACCCGGGCCCGGATCGCCGCCGCGCTGCGCGCCCGCTTCGGCCGCGACATCGCGCCCGAGGGCGTGGTCGTCGCCGAGCTGCCGGACGGCCCCTACACCCGGTTCACCGGACGCAGCCTCACCGACATCGGCGCCGAGCTCGGCACCGACCCCGCGGACGCGGCGATGGAGCTGCTGGCCGCGCACCAAGCCACCGTCGCGATCGTCAACCACGCGATGGACCCCGGCGACGTCGCGGACGTGCTCGCGCACCCGCTGGTGAGCGTGGCCAGCGACGGCTGGACGCTGCGGCCGTCCGGGCCGGGCCGTCCGCACCCGCGCAGCTTCGGCACCTTCGCGCGGGTGCTCGGCCGGTACGTCCGGGAGGACGGGCTGCTCACGCTGCCCGAGGCGGTGCGGAAGATGACCTCGCTGCCCGCCTCCCGGCTCGGCCTGACCGACCGTGGCGAGGTCCGCGCCGGGCTGACGGCCGACCTGGCCGTCTTCGACCCCGGCACGGTCCTGGACACCTCCGACTTCGCGCACCCGTGGCGGCTCGCCACGGGGGTGCGGCATGTGCTCGTGCGCGGCGTCCCCGTCCTGCGCGACGGCACGGCCACGGGGGCGCGTCCCGGACGCGTCCTGCGCCGTGCCGGATGAGCGATCTCGACCGGATCCCGTACGCGGGATCCCTGCTTGAAGAGGAGCGCCTGTGAGTAGCGCTATTACGCTCGGCGGACGTTGGGAGCGCAAGCAGATCACCGCGGTGGTGTGCTTCGCGGTCTGCGTCCTGGCGAGCGTCGTGCTCGCGGTGGCCGGCGGCGAGGCCGGGCTGTGGGGCCTGATCCCGATCGTCCTGTACGCGGTGCTCGCGCTGCTCGGCGTCGACGTGGTGCTGGCCACCATCGGCGCCGTGCTGGTCGCGGCGATCATGACGCGGACCGCGCCGGTGCCGCTCGGCCAACAGCTCGCCACCTCGATGGGCTCGCTGGTCGCGGTGATCGGCCTGATCATCCTGCTCGGCGCCGGGCTCGGCCAGGTGGCCCAGCAGACCGGCGCCGCGCAGGCGCTGGTGCGCACCGTGATGGGCCGGATCGGGCTGAGCACGCCGACCCGGGTCCAGTTCGGGGTGATGGCGTCCTCGCTGGTCATCGTGGGCGCGCTCGGCACGCTGGCGGGCGGCAACGCGATCATCGCGCCGATCGTCATCCCGATCGCGGCGCGGATGGGCTGGCGCCCGCCCGCCGTGGCGGCGATGTTCCACGCCGCGGGCGCGGCCGGGCTGATGATGGGCCCGTTCACCCCGCCGGTCGTGACGATCACGGCCGCGGCCAAGCTCTCCTATGGGGAGTACTTCCTCAAGGCCGGGCTCCCGGTCGGCGCGGTCACCATCATCACCGGGTTCTTCATGGCCCGCTGGATCCAGAAGCACACCGACCAGGAGTACACCGCGGCGGACGCCGCCGAGGGCGCCGCCGACGCCGCGCCGAGCGCCGCCGGACGGCGCGCCGCCATGACGTTCGTGGG
Organism: Actinomadura xylanilytica; assembly: GCF_030283145.1. Lineage (GTDB taxonomy): Bacteria > Actinomycetota > Actinomycetes > Streptosporangiales > Streptosporangiaceae > Spirillospora > Spirillospora xylanilytica. The sequence continues at coordinate 641,011 of NZ_JASNWE010000004.1, read as the reverse complement.
CGTGCTGGTGGCGCTCGCGGTGTACGGCGTGTGGATGAAGGCCGGGTACTCGTACGCGCTGGTGGTCATGGTCGTCACGGCCGCCGCGACGGGACTGGCCGGACGGCTCGGGCCGAAGGCGACGACCGAGGCCGTCTACGCCGGGGCGTCCCGGCTGATCTGGCTGTTCATGCTGTTCTGGCTGCTCGACCCGCTGCTGACGCTGGTGGAGAAGACCGGCGCGTTCGCGACCATCTTCGACGCGCTGAAGCCGGTCATGCCGGAGGTCGGGCCGTTCGTGTTCCTGCTGCTGGTGGTGGGGATCGGCTACGTGCACGCGGTGCCCGGCGCCGCCGTCGCCCAGGTGGTGCTGATCAACAAGCTGTTCAGCCCGCTGGTCGCCTCGCTCGGCATCCCGCCGGCCGCGTGGTCGGTGGCGCTGCTCGGCACCGCGCAGATCGACCAGCTCGGCCCGTACCCGACCGCCGACATGATGGGCCAGATGGGCCTGGCCCGGTCCAGCGACCTGCGGATGATGCTGTTCAACGGCTGGGCCATCATGGCGGTCAACACGGTCGGGTTCATGGTCCTGTTCGCGGTCCTGCTCTAAACGTCGATCGGGGGGTTCATGCGCGACGAACTGGACGAACTGGCCCGGCGCGCGGCCGGGTGGGGCGGCGCGCTCGGCGTCGTCGCGCACGACCTCGGCTCGGGCGAACGGGTCGCGGTCGGTGCCGGCCGCGCCTTCACCGCCGCGTCGGTGATCAAGCTGCCGATCATGATGACGCTGCTCTCCGGCGCCGAGGCGGGCCGCTGGTCGCTGGACGACCGGCTGCCGCTCGGCCCGGAGGCCTCGGTGGGCGGCAGCGGGATCGTCAAGGACCTGGTGGACGTGCCCGACCTCAGCGTGCGGGACCTGCTCACGCTGATGATCGTGCTCAGCGACAACACGGCCACCAACCTGCTGATCGACCTGGTCGGCCTCGATGGGGTGGCCGCGTGGTGCGCCCGCAACGGGCTGCGCGGCACCGTCCCGGCCCGCCGGATGCTGGACGCGGCGGCGCGGGCGCGCGGCGAGGAGAACCTCACCACGCCGGACGACGTCGCCGCGCTGCTGGCCGGGCTGGCGCGCGGCGAGCTGCTGGACGGGCCGTCCACCGCCCTGGCCCTCGACGTGCTGGCCCGCCAGCAGACCAACGACCGCCTCCCGCGGCACCTGCCCGCGGGGGCCCGGCTGGCGCACAAGACCGGCGAGCTGGTGGGTGTGCGCCACGACGTGGGCATCGTCCTGGCCGAAGGCCGTGCGCCGCTCGTCGTCGTCGCGCTGACCGAGGCCGCCGGGCCGGCCGGGGCCGCCGCGGACGCCGGGGCAGGCGGGCCGGCGTCCGCCGAGGTGGAGGAGCGCGCGGCCGACCTCATCGCGGAGGTCGGCCGCGTCGTCTACACCGCCACCGGCCTCATCTGACCCGGACAGGAGTAGGCCCCCGAGCGAAGGCTCGGGGGCCTACTCCTGTCCGGGTCAGACGCGGAAGGCGTCGGCGGCCTGGGCCCGGACGAACTCCTCGTCGACCTCGTGGCCGAGGCCGGGACCGGAGGGGACCTCGACCATCCCGTCCACCGCGCGGATGGGCGGCGCCACGATGTCGTGCGCGTAGTACTTGTCGGAGCCGGACACGTCGCTGGGCAGGTCGAAGCCGGACAGCGACGCGATGGCCACGTTGGCGGCGCGTCCCACGCCGAACTCGTGCATGCCGCCGCACCACACCCGCCAGCCGGCCGCGACCGCCCGCTCGTGCGCCGCCCGCGCGGCGGTCAGCCCGCCCATCCGCGACACCTTGATGTTGAGCACGGTGCCGGCGCGGAGCGCGATCGCCGAGTCGAGCTGGTCGAGGTCGTCGACGGACTCGTCCAGGCAGACCGGGGTGCCGATCCGCTCGGCCAGGCGGGCGTGCGCGGCCAGCGCACCGGGGGCGAACGGCTGCTCGATCAGCAGCAGCCCGAGGGCGTCCAGCTCGCGCAGGGTGGCCAGCGCCTCGCCCGTCTCGGGGTACACGCCGTTGGCGTCCACCTGCACCGCCAGGTCCGGATGCGCCGCGCGGACGGCGCGCACGGGCGCGACGTCCCAGCCCGGCGCGATCTTCAGCTTGATCCGCCGGTAGCCGTCCGCGACGTGCCGTCCGACCTGGGCGAGCAGCTCCTCGACGGTGGGCTCGATGCCCAGGCTGACTCCGGCGGCGACGCGGTCCCGGGTGCCGCCGAGCGCGTCCGCCAGCCGCGTCCCGGACGCCCGCGTCCACAGGTCCCAGCAGGCGATGTCCAGGCCCGCCTTGGCGAAGTGGTGGCCGCGGATCTTCGCCCACGCGCGGCCCGCGTCCGCCGGATGGTCCCACTCGGAGCCCACCAGCGCGGGCGCCAGGTACCGCTGGAGGATCATCCAGCAGGTGTCGACGGTCTCGGGGCAGTAGTACGGGTCGCTCGGCGAGGCGATCTCGCCCCAGCCGACCGTCCCGTCCGCGCCGGCCACCCGGACCACGATGTGCTCCAGGTGGGACTTGCGGTGCGAGCTGGTCTGGAAGGAGTGGACGAGCGGCAGGCTCAGCCGGAACGCCTCCACGGCGGCCACGGTCGGACGGGCCGCGGCGGGGCGGGGACCGCCCGGCCGCGCGGCGGCGGTCCGGGGGCCGTCCCCCGGACGGGGATCAGTCGGCATCAGGTCTCCAGGTAGAGGGCGGGCGCGCCGGCCGGCGTGCGGTGCGGGCCGGGGTGGCCGGGTCGGCCGGGGCGGTCGTTCATGCGTCCCGGACGAACCGGTAGACGGCGGTGTCGCGGTCCACGACCTGGCAGGAGACGGCCGCGTACCCGTCGGCGACCAGCGCGCCCATCGCGTCCGCGACCCGTTCGCGCAGCGCGACCGCGGCGTCCCGGCCGGCGGCCAGGAATGCCTCCCAGTCGCTCGGCAGGCCGACCAGCTCGGCCTCGCCGTCGCGCGCCCGCTCGCCCCAGCCGACCCGCGGCGGCGGCGCCGGCCGCGCCGCCCGCGCGGGGATCTCGGCGGTCAGGTCCCACTCGGCGATGAGCCGATCGGTGCGCATGCCCCGGTCGCGGCCGACCTCCTCGACGCCCATCAGGTTGGGCTCGAACCACCGGGCCACCGCGCCGAGCACGTCGAGGTTGAAGTGCGCGTTGCGGGTGCGGACGGGGTCGAACGCCCAGCGCATGGCGGTCACCCCCGTGGTCAGCACGTGCGCGCGCTGGCCGAGCTTGAGCGCCCGGCCGACGCCGCGTCCCTGCTGGTCGGCGCGGACGGCCGCCATCTGCGAGTAGTGGTAGACGGCGCCGGACGGGTCCACGCCCCCGAAACCGTAGGCGAAGCCCACCATCTCGGCGCCGTCGAACGCCCCGACGACCGAGCCGCCGTTGTGGATCAGGGAAATCAGCAGGCGCGGGCTCACCGCCGGGTCGGTGGCGCCGAGCCCGAAGACCTCGCGGTACAGCTCGACGGCGGCGCGCATCTCGGCGGGCTCGGACAGTGGCCGCACCTGGACGGCCGATGGGTTCGACGGCATCGCATCACTTACTGTCAGCACATGTCCTGACCTAGATATGTTGTGGATCTATGTCCTGGTTGTAGCATCGCTCCACGTCAGCGTCAAGAATGGTGGCCGCATCGTGCGGGCTTACGATCCGTATGTTCGCGCACGAAGATCAGTGCTCGTCCACCGACCGCACAGGAGAGACATGACCGCGATCGCCCCCGAGACCGCCGCCGCCATCACCGCGGCCGTCGCCGCGCAGCTCGACTACGGCCGCGCCCGCCTCCGCGAGTACGCGCTGGCCGAGTCGCCCAGCGGCGACGCCGAGGCCCTCGCCCGCTGTGCGGACCTGGTCGCGGCGGGGCAGGCGGCCAGCGGCGGGCGGGTGAGCCGGGTCCCGTCCCCGCACGGCGACCACCTGGTCACCTCATGGGGCCCGGACGGCGGCGGCCACCTGCTGGTCGTCGGCCACTACGACACCGTCTGGCCGGTGGGCCGCCTCGCCGAGATGCCCTACACCGACGACGGGACGACCGTCACCGGGCCGGGCGTGCTCGACATGAAGAGCGGCCTGGTCGCCCTCGAGATGGCCCTGCGCGCGCTGGCGGACGCCGGGATCGCGGTGCCCGCGCCGGTCCGCGCGGTCGTGGTGGCCGACGAGGAGGTCGGCAGCCCGACCGGCCGCGCGGTCGTCGAGGCCGCCCTCCCCGGCGCCGCCGCGGTGATCGGGCTGGAGTCGCCGCACCCCGACGGTGCCTGCAAGAGCGCCCGGCGCGGCAGCACCCGGATCGCGCTGCGGGTGCGCGGCAAGGAGGCGCACGCCGCCCTCGACCCCGACCGCGGCGTGTCCGCGATCGACGAGCTGCTCGACCAGCTCGCCGCCGTCCGCGCCGCGGTCCCCGGCGACGGCACCACGCTGTGCAACATCGGCCGCGTCGAGGGCGGCACCCGCGCCAACGTGATCGCCGCCGACGCCTGGGCGGAGATCGGCCTCCGCTTCACCGACGCCGACGCTGAGCGCCGGATGCTCGACGTCCTCGAGAACGCCCGCCCGATCCGCGCCGGCGCGACGGTCGAGGCCGAGGTGCTGACGTCCCGTCCCACCTGGCAGGACGACCCCGCGAATCCGCTCTTGGCCCACCTGGCGGCGGTGGGCGCCGCGCTCGGCCAGACGATCGAGGGCCGCCCGGCGGCGGGCGCCGGCGACACCAACCTGCCCGGCTCCCGCGGCCTGCCCACCCTCGACGGCCTGGGCCCCCGCGGCCGGGGCGCGCACGCCCCCGACGAGCACATCGTCCTGGCCGCCCTGCCCGAACGCGCGGCCCTGCTCGCCGCCCTGATCGCCGCCCCCTACCGGGCCTAGGGCCTGTCTCAAAGTGCCTCGGCCGTCGGCGAGCGCGTTATCTGGCCGGTGGGGCGATGCCGGAGGCGAGCCCCACCGGCCGGATCGCGGAGCGATGTCGCGTTCGCCCAAGCCAGGTCGGTGTCCGAGCCGCCAGGCGAGGACGCCGGGCCGGGCTTTGAAACACGGCCCAGATTGACCAACGTCCCTGGGCAGTACACCTAGAGCACGGGCGGGGCCTGCGGGGAGCCGGGCGGAGCGCTCGTCATGGCCGCGGCCTGGTGGAGTGCGTCATCCTCGACACCGATCCGGATCCTCAGCAGGCCCAGATTGGCGACCGTGAAGATCAGGGCCGTCAGCCAGGCGGTGTGGACGAGCGGCACCGCGACGCCTTCGACGACCACCGCCAGGTAGTTGGGATGGCGCAGGTAGCGGTAGGGGCCCTTGTCGATGAGCCGGAGGCCGGGGACGATGATCACCCGGGTGTTCCACTGCTCGCGCAGGGTGGTGATGCACCACCAGCGCAGTCCCTGGGCGAGGACGCACACCGCCAGCATCGGCCATCCCAGGGCGGGGATGAAGGGCCGGTCGAGCAGCCATGCCTCCAGGGGCGCCCCGGCCAGCAGGAGCGTCTGGAGGACGAAGAATCCGGGGTAGTGCCGCCGGCCGTACTCGATGCCGCCGCGCCGCCTGGCCCACGCCAGATTGCGGCGGGACACGACGAGCTCGGCGAGCCGCTCGGCGGCGACGAGCAGGATCAGCAGCGTGTAGGCGAGCAGGGGATCACCACCGCAGCAGCAGCAGTTCGGCGGAGAACCCGGGTCCGAGGGCCATGAGCAGGCCGGGCTCGTCCTCGGGCCGGTGCCGCCGCGCGATCGTCTCCTCCAGTACGTTCAGCACCGAAACCGACGAGAGGTTGCCGAGCCGCTGGAGCGAGTGCCAGGTGAGGTCGAGCTCCCCGTCGTCCAGCGCGAGGACCTCGGCGATCTTGTCGATCACCTTGGGGCCGCCGGGATGGCAGACCCAGGAGGAGACCTCGCCGGGGGACAGGCCGTGGTCGGCGAGGAACGCGGTGACGTCGTCGCCCAGGCTGGACTCGACGATGTCCACCAGGTCGGCGGCCAGGACGATGCGGAAGCCGTGCTCGCCCACGTTCCAGCCCATCAGCCGCGCCGTGTCGGGATAGAGCCTGCTGCGGGTCGCGACGACACGGGGCCCGACGGGGCCCCGCTCCGGCCCGGAGCCGTTCGCCAGGGCCGCCGGCGGCTCGTCCGCCTCCCGCCGGTCGCCGATCGCCGCGACCGCCGCCGCGCCGTCGCCGAAGAGGCCGCTGCCCACCAGGTTCGCCATCGAAGCGTCGTCGTGCTGGACGGTCAGCGAGCACAACTCGACGCAGACCAGTACCGCGACCTGGTCCGGCCAGGCGCGCAGGTAGTCGTGCAGCCGCGACAGCCCCGCCGCCCCGCCCGCGCAGCCCAGCCCGAAGACCGGCAGCCGCTTGACGTCCTCACGCAGGCCCGCCCGCTGCGCCAACGCGGCGTCCACAGAGGGCGTCGCCACTCCGGTCGAGGAGCAGAAGACCAGGTGGTCGACCTGCCGCGGATCGATCGAGGCCGCCTCCAGCACCTCCCGGACCGCCTTCGTCCCCAGGTCGATGGCGGTCTCGATATAGAGGTCGTTGGCCGCGGTGAACCCGGTCAGATTCTCGTACTCCTCCAGCGGCAGCGCCAGGTTCCGCCCTGTCACCTGGGTGGCCGCGTGGAACCGCTCGAGCAGCCTCTGGTCGCCCGCCGTCCACCGCTTGACGGCCTTGGTGATCTGATGCTGCTCATAGCGATGTTCCGGAAGCACGGTTCGTACCGCAACTACACGCATGAGACATTCACCCCATCTGTTCCCATGCCCACAACTGCGACGCCGACACCGCTGACCACGGTGAAGCGTCATGGGTGGAGAACTCGGCGGTCAGGTGAACTGGATCAACGGGGCGTTCGGATCGGGCGAGTCGACGCTCGCCGCCGGTGCCGCTTCCGAGGGGCGGCACCGGGCTCGCCGGTGTTCCCCCTCCGTAGCTCCTCGACGGACCCGGCGATGCTCTCATCATCGATCGCAGACAGTTCCGCGGCGTCCAGCGCCTCGGCGATCGCTGGCGAACGGCACGAGCGTCGGCGGCGTGGACGGGCACTCCGGCCGGACGATCTGTGGCCGGTCACGGCCGGTGTTGTCCGGGGTCCTCGGGACGGCGGGGGACGGCTGTTTCGTCCTCGCCGCATTCCGGGCTTGTGCGGTCATCGGACGGCTTGCGCGGCGGCCCTTGTCCGGCCGGAGGCCGCCTGCCGAACAGGGCGGCCAGGAGCGCCCTGGAGTACAGCGCCATAAAGCTCATGCTCGTCCCTTTCCAGGTCCGCGGCCGGTTCCGGCGCGATTCGCGAGGCGGCCGGGCACCGGTGCGGTGCCCGGCCGCGGGCGCGGTGGTTCAGCGGGGAGCGGAGAACCAGCGGCGCGGATGGCGGGTCAGGCTGAACCCCGCCACGGCCGCGATGGCGGCGAGGACACCGCCGCCGAGCGTCCACCACCACCGGCCGGACGGCCAGGAGAACCAGCCCTTGACGCGCTCGGCCGGCTTCGGCGCCGAACTGACGGCGGACGGCGACGCCGCCGGCGCGGCGTCCGGAGCCAGGGTGGTCCCCGGGTTGACGGCGGGGGACAGCGGCGCCTCCAGCTTCGCGCCCGCCGGCTGCGCGTCGCCGTCCTTCGCGGTGATCTGCACGTCCGCGCGGATCGGCAGGCCGAGGTCCGGCTCGGGCAGGTCGCTCGCCGACAGCCGCAGGTAGTAGGTGCCCGGCAGAGGGTCGTCCGACCACGGCTCGGCCCAGGCGCGGACCTGACGCAGCGTGCAGTGCAGCCTGACGCTCGTCGCGCTCGCCGCCGCTGTCGCGTTCTGCGGACCGGCCGTGCACGCCTGGCGGCGGCGCAGCCCGTCGAAGACATCGGCCGTGTACGTCGCGGCGCCGTGGCGGCTCGCCGCCGGGGGCAGCGCGACGGTCACCGTGATCCGGTCGGTCTGCCCGGCGGCGGCGGCGAACGACCAGTACAGATGGTCGCCGGTCGAGGCGGACACGCGGACCGGCTGCCCCGGTTCCACGGTGGTCGCCGTCAGGAAGGACGTCCCGGCGGTGCCGATGGCCGGACGGGGGCTCGGGGAGGAGCCGTCCGCGGCGGCCGGTCCGGCGGCGGCCAGCAGCAGGACGGCGCCGGCGGCCGGGGGGAGGAGGAGGGGGGCGGCGCGCATGGTCAGTTCTCCTTCCAGATGGCGACCCGCCAGCGGGCGAGCCATCCGGTGATGAGACCGGCGACCAGGCCGGTCCCGGCGAGCACGGCCAGCAGCAGCCAGCCGCGGCCCAGGTCGGGCCCGCCCGGCGCGTCCGAGGAGCGCACCAGGTCGACGGTCAGCTCCAGCGGCATGCCGGGCGCCGTCCGCACGGAGGCGGGGGCGGAGAAGGAGTTGCTGACCACCAGGCAGACCGTCCCTTCGCCGGACCCGCCGCCCGGCGTGGGCGACGCGGACACGTCCGTCTCGGGCCGCTGGTCCGACCAGCGCAGGCCGGTGGACTGCACGTCGGTGCGCCCGCTGCCCGCGCCGGTGCCGCGGACGAGTTCCTGGCCGCCCTGGGACACCGCGCGCAGCAGTACCCCGTAGTCGGGGTTCAGCTTCCGGTCGAGCGCGACGCTGACGGAGGTGCGCAGCTCCTGCCCCGGAGCCACCGACACCCGGTACCAGCGGTGCTCGCCGAACCGCTCCCGGTCGGTGTACACGCCGGGGGCGAGCACCGGCGCGTTGGCGCACTGCGCGCCCCCGGCCACCTTGTGCGGGGTCTGCTTGTAGGTCGTCCTGGCCCGCTGGACGAGCTGGTTGAGGCGGCCGGTCAGCTCCTGCTGGTGCTGGACGGCCGTGTACGTCCCCCCGGTCGCGTCGGCGATGCAGGTGAGCTGCCGGCGGACCTTGTCGTCCAGGGTGAGCCCGAGGGTGTCCACGACCAGGTGCGTCCCCTGGGCGGCCAGCTCGCGGGCCACGTCGCAGGGGTCGGGCGGCGAGCAGGTGTCCTCGCCGTCGGTGATGAGGACGATCCGCCGCGTCGTCTCACCGGTGCCGAGGTCCTTGGCGGCGGCGCGGAGCGCGAGCCCGATCGGGGTCCAGCCGGTCGGACGCAGCGTCGCGATCGCCGCCTTCGTCTCCACCTTGTCCATCGGGCCGACCGGGGCGATCTGCTGGGTGTCCTTGCAGCCGACGGCCTTGGAACTGCCAGGGAACCGGTACCGCGACCCGAGCACCCGGAAGCCCAGCTGCGTCTCCGCCGGCAGGGCGTCCACCACTTCGCCCATGGACTGCTGGGCGACCGACATCCGGCTGCGCCCGTCGATGTCCCGGGCGCGCATCGAGCCGCTGACGTCGAGCACCAGCTCGACCTTGGGCGGCTCCGCGGCACCACCGTCATCGGCGGAGACGGCCGGCGTGCCGAACAAGGTCAGGGCGGCCGACACGCCGAGCAGACAGCCGCCCGCCAACCATCGTCTGGTGATCATCAGAGGATCCTATTGACGCCCGGCGGGCCCCGAGACCAAGATCGGCGACTACCCTCGCCGGGCCTCGCGCCGGGAACACGGCCGGGCCCGGTGCGCGCGGCCTCCGGGACGCGGCGGACCGGCCGGCCAGGTCGGTCAGGAATCGAGAAGCGCAGGTCAACGTAGCCTGATCGTCATGGACATCACCATCCACACGAGCTTTCTCCCGCATGACGATCCGGACGCGTCCCTGGCCTTCTACCGCGACGCCCTCGGCTTCGAGGTCCGCAGCGACGTCGGACAGGGCAGGATGCGCTGGATCACGGTCGGCCCGGTCGGCCGGCCCTCCACGTCCATCCTCCTGGCGCCGCCGGCCGCAGACCCCGGGGTCACCGAGGACGAGCGCCGCACCATCGCCGAGATGATGGCCAAGGGCACCTACGGCTGGATCCTGCTGGCCACCCGGGACCTCGACGGCACCTTCGAGAAGGTGCGGGCCGCCGACGCCGAGGTCGTCCAGGAGCCGACCGAGCAGCCGTACGGCATCCGCGACTGCGCCTTCCGCGATCCCGCGGGCAACCTGATCCGCATCCAGGAGCTTCGCTGAGCCGTCCGGCCACCGATGCGGCCACGACGGCCGGCATCGCGCAGGCCGGTCATCGCCATCGAGCCCCCGGCAGGCCAGGGGCGCCAAAGTCCACCCGTGGGTGTGACAAGTCCTGGGACAGGATCGGTGAGCTGTTGCAGGAACTCGACTTCCCCGTCGATGTCATCAGTTCCGATCGGCCGATCTTCGAAAGACCAAGGCCCGGCTCCGGTCTGCTCGGGAGCCGGGCCTCCGCCTGGAGGGGGATCGGCAAGTGCGCCCGATCCCGTTTCCGAGATCAGCCCCCGACGCCGTCGGCGCCCGACTGAGGGCCACCCGGCACCCGGACACAGGCGGGTACCGTCCCGACCCTCTTCACCATGGGGCTGAGGACGGTCGCCGCGTCCTCGAACCAGACGTCGAGGACCACCATCTCCCCGGGCTTCAGCTTGTCCGGATGGATGCGCGCGCCCACCTCTCCCCTCATGTCCTCGTCGGCCTGCGGGTCGGATCCGGGGTCGTCCCCGAAGACCCCGGCGTCCGGCTTCTCGTACATCCAGAAGTCGCTGTCGTACTCACGTCCCTTGCACTGTGTGCCGAACGGCAGGAAGTCCACTTTCGCCGGCACTCCCAAGGCGCGCAGCTTCTGTTCGACCCGTTCGGGATGGGTGAACTCCACCAGATGGACCGCGATGGAGCCGTCCGGGGCACGCTCGATGGCGTTCGCCCGCGCGCTCTTGTCCTGGGTGAGGGCGGGTACCGCGATCACCGTTCCGACCGCGGCCGCGACGACTCCGGCGGTTAGGACGATGCGTCCCGTCCACCGCCGCGGTCGGCGCCGGGACTCTGCGGCCGGCCGGTTGGTCGCCACGACGTGCTTGAGCTCCGCGAGGAGCCGGTCTTCGAAGGTCTGCATGGGGATCACTCCTTTGCGTACGCCATCGCGGGGGTTTGGGCGGAGACGACGTCCCTCAGGACTCTGCGGGCACGGTGCAACCGGACCCGGGCGGTGACCGGGCGGATGTCGAGCGCGGCGGCCGCCTCGGTGACCGTCAGCCCGTCGACGACGATCAGTTCCAGCAGTGCCCGCACCCCCGCGGGCAGGTCGGCGAGGGCCTGGTAGGTACGCCGGCCGGTGCTCTCGGCGTCGATGCGCTCCACCAGCCGGTCGATGTCGTCGGGGTCGAGCAACCGCCGCCCCGCGATCCGCTGGTTCGCGCGCAGTTCCCGGCCCGCCCGGCGCCGGTTGGCGGCCAGGACGTTCCGCGCGACACCGAAGAGCCAGCCGATCTCATTGCCGCAGCTCGGCCTGTAGGTGTGCGCGGAGTCGATCACGGCGATGAAGACGTCGGCGGTCATGTCCGCAGCGGTGTGCGGGTCGTCCACTCTCCGGGCCACGAACCTGTTCACCGTCTCGACGTGGCGCCGGTAGAACGCCTCGAACGCTTCGGGATCGTGTCTGATGCGGGAGAGGCCGTTCTCAGGTTCAGCCATGCGCTGTCTCCTTTCGGAAGTTCACCCGCTCTTGGACCGACGGCCGCGAAGCGTTACCGCGCACGGTCGACCACCCGTCCGGCACGGCTGTTTCACATCGATCTCTGCTGAGGTCGGCGCAGGTCACGGGGTTGTGCGATCGGCGTGGCCGTGGGCTGAACGCATCGAGGCCCCCGGACGACTGCTGATCTTCTACCACCCCGGTCGTCACGCGATGCCCTCAACAGCGATCAGACCGGACGGCGTCCGTCGGACCGCGCCCCCCTTTTTCGCCATTGGGCACGATGACACTGACCGCCTCCGGTCAGGTTTTCCCCGCCATTTCACTGGCCGGCCGCAAGGAGAGCGTGATCAACTTTTAACCACGGGTGAACCTGGAGGTGTGGCAATGGATCCGCTGGCCATTGCGGCGGGAACGGCACTGGTGACCGCCATCGCCACCGACGGCTGGGAGCAGGCCCGAAACGGGGCCGTGGCCCTCTGGCAGCGAGTGCACCCCGGTCGGGCCCAGGCGATCGAGGAGGAACTGGACGACCTCCATGAACGGCTGCTGCTCGCCCGTCGCGCGAACGACCGCGACGCCGAGGCCGAACTCCTGGCCGAGTGGCGGTTGCGGCTGGCCCGGCTGCTCGCTGACGATCCGAGCATCGAGGTCGAGGTGAGCCGCGTCCTCGACCAGGTCTGGAGGCCGCTGCTGCCCGACTCGCAGCAGGCCCGGACACAGGCGCTCCAGCGCGGTGAGGCCAGCGGGCACGGACGGGTCTACCAGGCAGGACGCGACATGACGATCGGCGAGAAGCCGGCCGACTGACGAGGGAACGGCCATGCCCCCACCGTCCGAGGACGATGCCTCGATGCCGCCGGTGCGGCAGGAAGGGGCCGCTTCGGGGCACGGGCAGGTCTTCCAGGCAGGGCGGGACCAGTACGTGTCCGTCGTCTATCAGGGCGCGTCCACCTGGATGGAACAGCGGGACCGCCCGGCGCTGTTCGACGCGGCCGGCGCCGTGGCCTCCCCCTATCGCGGACTGGACGCCTTCACCGAGCAGGACGCCGGCCTGTCTTCGGTCGGGCGCGGGAGACCGGAAAGGTCCGCTCGCTCCTGATGAAGCAGATGGAGCGGCCGGGGATAACGATCCTCTCTGGTACGTCCGGCGTTGGAAAGTCTTCGCTCCTGTACGCGGGAGTGCTTTCCGAGTTCCGCGAGAACGGTATTCCCGAGCACCCCCAGACCGCTCAATGGCCGTGTCTGATCACCACTCCCGGTGCCGCCCCTTTCGAGGAACTCGCCGCAGGGCTGAGTCAGATCATCGGTGGCTCCTCCGGCGCATTTGCCGAGGAACTGCACGGCTCGCCCCCGCGTCTCGCGCAGGCGGCACGGCAGGCGGCGACCGCGCACCGGAACGGTGGCCCGCCGATCACGGTGACCGATCGCCGGCAGCGGCAGCGGCTGCTGCTGATCATCGATCAGTTCGAGCAGCTCTTCACGCTCTGCCCGGACGAGGACGAGCGGCGAAGGTTCGTCAGTGCGCTGCACGCGGCCGCCACCCATCCGGTCGGCCGGGATCGGACGCCCGCGGCGATGGTCGTCATCGCGATGCGCTCGGACTTCGAGGCACGGTGCGTCGAGTACGAGGAACTGGCGGCGGCGGTTCAGGATCGCTACCTGCTCCCGGCGATGACGGCCCGCCAGCTGGAGATCGCGATCACCGAGCCCGCGCGGGCGGTGGGCGCGCGCGTCGAGGGACGGCTGGTGGACCGGCTCGTCGCCGCCGCGTCGGTGCCGGGACGGGTGCCGGACGGGACGGCCGGCGAGCCGGGAACGCGGGCCGGGATGCTCCCGCTGCTGTCGTACGCACTCGACCAGGCCTGGCGCACCCGGGACCGTTCCGCCGCCGATGAGGGCTTGACGCTCCGGGACTACGAGGCCGCGGGAGGGATCGAGGACGCGGTCGCCACCAGCGCGGAGCGTGCCTACGCCCGGCTGGGCCCGGCGCAGCAGGAGCTCAGCCGTCGCGTCTTCCTCCGCCTGACCGCGATCGGTGACGACGGCGTCCCGACGGCGGATCGGGTCTCCCGGAGCGAGCTCGCCCGCTCGGGAGTGGACGCGGATGACCTCGGAGTCGTACTGGAGGTCTTCGCCCGCGAACGGCTCATCACGCTCGGCGCGGACAGCGTGGCGATCAGCCACGAGGTCCTGCTCACCGCGTGGCCGGCCAAGACCGCCCTGACAGCATCGGCCTTCAACCCCCGCACCGGTGCGCTGGCCACCTCGGATGAGGACGGCGTGGTGCGACTGTGGGACCCCGGCACCTACAGACTGCTCAAAGAGTCCGGCAAAGGGGCCGGGTTCGGAAGACTGACGTTCACCGCCGACGGAACCTCGATCATCGCCGTCGCGCGTCGGTCCGATGACTCCGACGAACGTCGGGGCAGCGTTCCCACCACTGTGCGTTTCCTGAGCTCCGACACGCTTCGGCCCACCCGACCGCCACCAGGATTCGCCCGAACTCCCGGCAGTCCCAGCGTGGCCGCGATCGCGGCGCGAACCGGCTCCCTCGCCACCGTCCAGGACGGGCACGTGGTCGTCGATCTGAGGGGGATTTCCGGCGGCGCCGGGAACCGGATCACCGTCCCGACCGGTGAGCTCGTGTCGCGCCTGGCCTTCCACCCGGACGGACGGGTGCTGGCCACCATCGGCGGCGGCCGTCTGCGACTGTGGGACCTGGCGACCCGCCGGCAGATCGGCACGGACATCGTGGAGAAGTCCAACGGAGGGATCACATCGGTCGCGTTCAGCCCGGACGGACGCTCGCTGCTCACGTGGACCGGGCTCACCGACGAGTTGACCGTACGCGATGCCGGTCACCTGCCCGACGTCCATGCCGACCTCTGCGACCAGGTGGGGGCGTCCTTCACCCGCCGCTGGTGGTCCGAGCACGTCCCGGCCGGGCCGGGCTACCGGGCGGCGTGCTGATCGGGAACACCTTCCCGGCCCGCTACGGCGGTCCCGGATCAGCGCGTCTTGGGGAAGACGGCGCGCGGCGCAGAGCCGCGGATGATGAACGCGACGCGGATGACGGGCAGCATGCAGACGACCTGCATCACCGCGTACCAGAGCGGGCAGATGCCGGGGATCAGGTCGACGCCGATGATCGCGATCGGCATGATGACGGCGAGGGCGCTCACGCGATCGAAGGCCCGGCGGGATCCCAGGGCGGCCGAGAGGGTCAACCGGTGGATCAGCACGGCGGCCACGGGCAGCAGGGCCGCGCGGACCCACATGAACGTGTTCACCATGTGACCGCTGCTCGACACCACGACGACCGCCAGGAGGGCGGCGGCGCTGAGCGCCCCGTAGATCCTGATGCTGTTCTTCGCCGCGCCGAAGGCACCTTCGGCGCGGGCGTCGGTGCGGAGTGCGGCGTCGAGCGCGGTGGGCGTGTTGGCTTTCATGCCGCCAACGCTAGAAAGCGCCTGGTCGGCGCGGTATCGGTCTGGACCCACGGGTGGGTGGGGCTGGACCCACGCGGAGGGATTCGGGGCGGACGAGGCGGCCGGACGGATCGTGACGGGGTGTGGGCCCAACTGACGGAGCTGGTGGCCGAGTGCCGCCCCGACCGGGTCGGTACCGCCGATGGCTGGTACCGCCGCGATCGGGGCGGTTGTGCATCTGCTGGCCTGACGGCGGGGGTGGTCGGCGGCTAGCTCAGATGCCGGGTGAAGAACTGGGCCGCGGCGTCCCCCGCGAACCGCGGGACGCCGGTGTGCCCGCCCAGATTGGCATGCAGCGCCTTCTCCTTGGAGCCGAAGGCGTCGAACAGGTCCAGGGCCATCTGCCGGTCGTTTCCTTCGTCGTCCCACTGCAGCAGGACGTGCAGTGGAATGGTGACCTGCCGGGCCTCCTCGAACAGGACGCGAGGCACGAAACTCCCGGCGAACAGAACGGCGGCCGAGATGCGCGGCTCGACCACCGCCAGCCGGATGCCGATGGCGATCACTCCCCCTGAGTACCCGACCGGGCCGCCGATCTCGGGCAGCGAAAGGAGGGCGTCCAGGGCGGCCTGCCATTCCGGGACCGCCTTTTCGACCAGCGGGAGGACGAGCCGGTCGACGATCTCCTCGTCGACCGGCCCGCCGGCCTCGAGCGCCCGCTGCAGGTCGGCGCGGGCCTGCTCGGCGGCGGCGGAACGGGGCCGGTCACCGCTTCCGGGGAGCTCGATGGTGGCCGCGGCGAAGCCGTCCGCCACGGAGTGCCGGGCCCGGGCCACCAGTCGGGGGCGCATCTTGTGCAGTCCGCCGGGGTGGCCGATCAGGATCAGCGGGGCCGGTGCGGACGCGGATGCGGGCGTCCACAGGATGCCGGGGATCTCGCCGAGGGTGAATTCGCGTTCGAGGACGCCGTCGTCGAGGCGCTGCTCAGAAGTGAATCGCATGGTCGTGCCTTTCGGGAGTGCTCTTGAACGGCGCTCCCGGACGACCTATCGCCCGACCGTGACCCCGGAGAGGAGCACCCATGTCGATACGTTCACGGGTACCACCTCCTCGTTCTCTGGCACGGCTTCCGAAAAGCTAGCAGTGGCCGCCGTGGTCCGCCAACAGGGTTTTGTGCCTACATTCTGCCGGGGGTGGACGACTCACGCAGCGACACGGTGATCGCACCGCGATGTGGCCGGATCGGGACGGCCCCGACCCACGACCGCACCGGAAAGGGGGGAACGATGGAGACGCCCGCGATCGTGACCACAGAGGAGGCTTGCCGGTTCGATGCCCTGGCACGGCACGGCACGGCACGGGGGAGGAGGGCACCGAGCCACAGCAGAAAGACTGACACATCCCGGTCTGAAGACAGGAGTCGAGCGTGATCCCCAGCTCATCCGATGAGCACGTGTCCCATCCGGTGGGGCAGGACATCCTGCGGGCCGCGGTCGGCCAGGCCGAATCGAGGCTGGACGGCCGGTTGGCCGCGGCGTTCGCGATCGGCAGCCTGGCTCACGGCGGTTTCGTCCCCAGTGTCAGCGACGTGGACCTGGCTCTGGTCGTCGACCGCGCCGACGAGACCGTGGCCTCGACCATCGACATGGTGCGCCGCGACACCGTCCGGCAGTACGCGGGCTCGGCCCACCACGCCCTGGCCGACCGTCTCTCCGTCTTCTGGAGCGACTAGGAACACCTGGCCCACGGCACCGAGGCCGGCCGCTTCCCCGCAACCGACCGGCTCGACCTGCTCGATTCCGGCGTGCTGCTGCACGGCACCGACCGGCGTGCCCACTGCGCCCGGCCCACCACAACAGACCTCGTCCTGGACAGCGCCACCTTCGCGGCGACCAAGTTCGGCGACCCCGCCTACCTGCGCATGCTCAACGCCCCCACGGCACTGGCCGGGCAAGGCGCCCGCGCCGTCACCAAGGCCGTCCTGTTCCCCGTGCGCCTGCTCTACAGGTCGCCACCGGCCGACTCGCCCGCAACAACGACGCCGCCCGCTGGTACACCGCCACACCGAACATCTCCAGCACCCTGGTGGCCTCAGCCGCGCGATGGCGGGCCAACGGCCTCGACGACCCGGCAGCCGCCGAACTGCTCCAGCGAGAACTCCTGCCCCTCTACCGGCACTGCACCGACCAGTTCGACCGGAGAACCGCCGGACTCGGTCACCGGGACCTGGCGACACGCCTTGCCCGCCTGCACGCCGCACTCACCCCGGACACCGACCGAACACCGCCCTCCTCTGAGGATCCCGCCCCCACCACCACGCGGCCCAACCCCTGACCACCTGCACACCGGCCCCGCGCTGGCTACCATCCAGAGACGCGGAGTTCACCGCCACTCCATCTCGCGTACTGCCAGGAGTCGCTCGTGCAGACGTCACCGATGCCATCTACAGACACCCTGCCGGTCCGGTCCGGCGGGTCGCCCGTGCGGGTGGGGGCGGCGGTGCTGACGATGGGGACACGGCCCGTCGAGCTCGCTGCGCTGCTGGAGTCGGTCCGCGTCCAGGACGGTCCGCCGGTGCCGGTGGTCGTGGTGGGCAATGGGTGCGCGCTGCCGCCTCTCCCCGACGGGGTGCAGGGGATCGAACTCGAAACCAACCTCGGGGTGTCCGGCGGCCGGAACAAGGCGCTGGAGGCGCTGGCGGCCCGTGGCGACATCGACGTGGTGATGTACCTGGACGATGACGGATTGCTGCCCGACCCGCAGACCGCCGGACGGGTCCGTGAGGCGTTCACCGATCCGGAGCTGGGGATCGTCGGGTTCCGCATCGCCGACGAGACCGGCGAGACCCAGCGCCGGCACGTTCCCAGGTTGCGGGCGACCGGGCCGATGACGGCCGGGCCGGTGACCACGTTCCTCGGCGGCGGCAACGCCGTGCGGATGACGGTGGTGGAGCAGACCGGTGACTGGCCTGACGAGTTCTTCTTCTCGCACGAGGAGACCGATGTGGCCTGGCGCGCGTTGGACGCGGGCTGGCGGATCGACTACCGGCCCGACCTGGTTCTTCAGCATCCCCGGACGTCCCCGGCCCGGCACGCGGTGTATTACCGGACCACGGCCCGCAACAGGGTGTGGCTGGCCCGCCGCCACCTGCCCGCCGTGCTGATCCCGGTCTACCTGGGGATGTGGATCATGGTCACCATGGTCAGGCGCCCTCCACTGGCCGGGGCGCGGGCATGGTGGGGCGGGTTCTTCGAGGGATGCCGGAAGGGCTGCGGGCCGCGTACGCCGATGAAATGGCGGACGGTGTGGACGATGACCCGCCTCGGCCGCCCGCCCATCATCTGAATCCCGCCGTCGCCGTCGCCGTCGCCGATGGTGATCGGCCGAGCCCCGGAACGGCGACCGCCAGGACGGGTCCACTGTTTCGCC
This sequence comes from Actinomadura xylanilytica, assembly GCF_030283145.1. Taxonomy (GTDB): domain Bacteria; phylum Actinomycetota; class Actinomycetes; order Streptosporangiales; family Streptosporangiaceae; genus Spirillospora; species Spirillospora xylanilytica. The sequence goes on along the minus strand of NZ_JASNWE010000004.1, from coordinate 622,653 downwards.
GCGTCATTCGCCGGGTCCGTACAAGCTCAGCCGCAAACCGTCCCCGACCTGCTCGGCACGGAGGAGGCGGTCGCCATGGATCAGCGTAGGCTTCAGGCCGGGGTTGAACTGATGGCCGCTCGCGGTGAACGGCAGCCTGACCGTGGTGACCTTGCCTTTCGCGGGATCAATCACGTCGAGTGCATCCGGCATGTGGCGAGGTGACGCGTCCCCATCGCGCTCGCCGGGCCACTTACGCACCCCGTACACGTGGCCGCCCGCAGTCACAAGACCGGCGTGTTCCCGGGCGTTGACGTGCTTGTCCACCTTTCCGGTGCGTACGTTCACGAATTCGAGCCGCTGGCCCATTCCCGAGGCGTCACGGCTCACGGCCAGAACAGCGCGACCCTGGGCCACGGCGAACTCGGTGGCCACGAGGTCCTCATCCGCCAGCTTCCAGATCTCCTTGCCATTCGCGGTGACAAGCGTGGACATCGTGTTCTTGCCCAGGCGGTTGACGAGCGTGACACCATTCCGGGTGAGCGCAGCCCACCTGCTCCCACCCGTGGACTTCTTCCACCGGACAGCACCGGAGGAGGGGTCCAGCGCATACAGCGATTCCTCGCCTCCGCAGGACGCTGCAACCAGCAGCAGGCTCCCGTCGGTGTCGTGCGGCTGGAACGTGCAATAGCGGACGGACCCGGTAGCCCAGGCCCAGCGATCCTTCCCCGTACGTGCGTCCACCGCGACAAGCCCCGGTTTCTTCGCGTCCCGGCCTACGAACAGGGCCACACCGGCCTTGGCGGACGCGAGCGGCTCGTACCCCTTCTTCTGGCCGTTCGTCACGGGCTGGAGGCCGTCGTTGTTCCACAGCGTGCGTCCGCTGAGGGCGTCCAAGCCGGTGGTGCGCATGCTCTGATCATCCGCGAGGTCCGCCTCACCGCGCTGGTCAGCGGCAACCGTGGTGACCACCATGGCGCCGGCCGTGACCGCGTAGTCGGCGACCAGTCGTGCCTTCTCGTAGTAATGCCAGCGCGGTTCGCCGGTGTTGGCGTCCAGGACGTCCAGCCCCCGGTTGGAGACGACCACGACCTGCCCGGCGACGAACTCGGTACGCGCCGGATCCGGCGACGGCACCCTGGGCACATCGGCCCGCCAAAGCTCGCGCAACGTCCCAGCGGGCAACCCGACGTCCCCGATCGGCTTCGTCCCGGACGCGCTCGTCGTCCGATCCAGCTCGATCCCGGGCGAGTCTTCAACACCGGAACCGGAGCACCCCGCCCCGGCGACCACGACACCGGCGAGAACGGCGACGGCCGCGCAACGAACCCTCATGCACAAACCTCCAGGGGACACGGTTCTCCCTGAGATCGCCCGGGACGGCCCACAAGTTCGCGGCGGCGGACCGTCTCCGCGCGGGGAGAACCCAGGCCAAGGGCTCCCGCTGTGGCTGCAGGTCGGTCCACCCCCGCTCGCGCGGGGCTGGACCGGCACCCTGCCGTATTCGACCGTGTCGTATTCCGGGGTTGAGGGACCGGCGGACAGCGGTCGGCGCTGAGAATGATCTTGAGTTAATGACCGGTTGCAACGTTCGCTTCGTAATGCATTGATCACTTTGGGTCTTCGCTGGTGGGTTGGTCCTCCTTGCGGGGCATGCGGGGTTGGACGAGCATCGGAACGAGAATCCACGGCCAGTGGGGGCGTCGCGGCTGACGTTGGCGTGACTTTTCGTTCGGTGGTTCGTGATCGTCACGAGTCGGGCGGACGGGCGCCTTCTTGTGCGCCCCGGCTTGCAGCGGGTCACCAGCTGAGCGTCGGGTCCATCTTGGTGACCTTGCTGGAAGTCGGGGAGTGCTTGCGGGTCCTGAGGTCCATTCGTTCGATCCGGTGGCCTCGCGTGTAGAGCAGGTGCCGTCCGGTGGAGTCGGCCACTAGCTGGTCATAGCTGTCCGACCGCCATCGGTCGAGGACGACGGGTGCCTTGCCTGAGCGGGCCGGCAGGAGCGTGAGCCGTGCCTCGTCGCCCGCGGTGAGGAGGACGATCCGGTCGCCACTGGGCAGTAGCAGGGGCATGTCGGAGTCGTTGCGTTCGGGGAACGTCCGATCCGCCCGCACCGTGCGCGCCGGATCTTCCGGGTCCAGGATCCCGGCGGAGGACGCGCCGGCCCAGCGCAGGCGGCCGGCGTCCCATGCGATCGACTGGACGGGGGTCGGGACGTTCCACCGCCGATGGCTCCCGGTCCGCAGGTCCCAAACCGCGAGCGCTTCGCCGTCCTTGCTGCTGGTCACCATCGCCAGCCTGGTGGCGTCCGGTGAGGCCGCGATCATGTCGATGCCGGCCCAGGGCGACGGCCGGCCCGTCGGGGCGGCGGACGGCGTCGCGACGACCCGCAGGTCGGCGGCCGACGGGGCCTGCGCGACCAGCACGGGCCGTCCGGGACGGCCCTGGTCGTCGAGGTGGACCTGGGCGACGCGCATCCGGCCCTGCTCGCCCTGCACGACCGTGAAGAAGAACGTCCGGTTGTCGGCCGCCGCCGTGATCGGTGTCCAGAAACGGTCGTAGCCCGCAGGTGGCGTCAGCGTCCCCCGAACCTTCCCGGACGGGACGTCCACGATCTCGACCTTGTGCGCTTCGGTGTCGGTCCAGGCCGCGAACCGCGGCGATGTGGCGGGCCTGACGGGCCCCATGCCGATGGCGGGGTCGAACTCCTCGCCCACGTCGTCCAGCGTCACCCGTACGAACGTGCCGGTGAGCAGTAGGACGAGCGTGACCGCCGCGGCCGGGACGAGTGTCCACAACCGGCGGCGCGGCCGCCCTGCGGCCGCCCACGCGGGTTCGGCCGGGTGTGGCACCCCGGCAGTACGGGCATCGAACGCCTCCCGCAGCCGGTTCTCCAGATCGGTGTTCATTCCTGTCCTCTCAGCAGTTCGGCAAGGCTGCGCAGTGCGCGGGAGATGGTCGAGGAAACGGTGCCGCGGCTCACACCGAGGGCGGCGGCAATCTCCTGGTCGTCCAGTCCCAGGTAGAAGCGGAGCACAACGACCTCGCGCTGCCGCCGGGGGAGCCCGTCCAGCGCGCCGAGCACCTGCGCCTGCTCCTCGCGCAGCAGCGCCGACGCCTCGGGCACGGGGTGCACGACCTTGGCCCGCGCCGCAACCGTGCGGCGGCGCAGCGCGGACCGGCAGCCGTTGACCACCGACGTTCGCAGGTACGCCTCGGGGCTCTCCGGCGGGCCCTTGCGCAGCCAGCGGCGTTGCAGACCGAGGAACGCCTCCTGCACCACCTCTTCGGCAAGACCGTCGTCCCGGGTGAGCAGGACGGCCGTACGGACCAGCTGGCCCCCATGCATCTGGAACAACGCGGACAGGGCCGCCTGGCTGCCCCCATCCGCCCCGCCCCTTTTCAGGGGAGGAGACAAGAAATCCACTTTCAGCACGCGCTAAGCCGCCCTCCGTTGAAAGCCTCTACAAGGAAAGACGTCCGACGGCCCATCCTGCTGAGCGCGGCGGTCCGCCACTTGCGTGAGCCACGCTGGGCCGGAACGCCGGTCAAGATCGTTCTCAGCGCCAACGGCTGTCCGCCGGTTCCTCAACCCCTAGTCAGCGTGAGGGGCGGGTGGCCGGGTAGTGGTGCCAGGTTCCGCCGCCGGCGGCGAGGTGCTTGGTGGCGGTGCTGTGGTGGAAGCCGAGGGCTTGGGCGACGACGGGCGCGGGGCTTGGAGGACGAGTTGTCGGAAGGCCGCGGTGCGGGTTTGTGTGATCGGGACTCCGAGCGCGCGCAGCTGCTGCAGGAGCGCGCCGGGCGAGAGGGGTTGGCCGGCGCGGCCACCGGGGAACAGCCAGTCGCTGTCGGGGTTGGTGGCGGTGTTCATGTTGGCGCGGTTGGCCGTCAGGTCGACGAGCATCGCGGCGAACAGTTCGGGTACCGGAGTGGGCGGGTCGCCGAGGCGTACGGATACCTGTCCGTCGTCCTGGACGACGTCGTGAACGGCGAGCCGAACCAGGCGGCTGACCGGCTGGGCGTAGAGCAGGACGAGGCAGGCGGCGACCCGGGTGCGGAGCGGGATCTGTGTGTCGGTGAGGAACTGGCGGAATAGGGCCAGGCGGCGGTCCTGGCTCATCGGGGGCCGGTCGTTTCGGGTGGCGGTGGGGAGTTGCAGGCGCGGCATGTGTCCACCGGCTATCGCCTATTTCAGGAAGGCATGGAGCCGCCCGGGATCGGGACGCTCGACGTGCCATGCGTCGATGTCGGTCTGGGCCGCTTGGTCGAGTCGGCGGACGCGGCCGCCGAGCCAGTTCAGGAAGGTCTCGGCGATGTTGAAGCGTCCGGCGGCGGTGTTGCGTGATCCGTTGGTGAGCGGGCCGCGCGCCGCTTGACCGTGGAGCTCGGGGAGCAGACGCCAGGTCGTGAACTGGCGGAGTAGCCGGGCATGCTCGGGGTCGTCGATCTGGGCGAGGCGGTGGCGAGACCAGCGCTCGAACAGCAGGATCTGCCGGTCGATTTTGGGGAGCACGCGGGCGTCCATCGGCAGGTCGCGCAGGTGCGCGGCGGTGCGCCAGCTGGACCGCGACCCACCGTTCGGCGGCCGGGTCGCCGGGGTGTGCAGCGACCACGCCGCCCTCCAGACGTACTCGGCGAGGTGGATGAAATCCACCACGATGTGGACGTCCACCTGTGCCGCTCGGCCTGCCGGTGAACCAGGTCGAGCTGGTGGCGGTCACCGTCGACCAGGACTATCCAGCATCTTCGGTGCTCGGGATCGCGGGCGACGGCTTGGTCGAACGCCGCGGCGATGACCTGTTCCCCGGAGTGCTCCAAGGAGGCGGTCAACCACTTGCCGGTGGCATTGGGGCCGACGCGGCACCGCTGCCCGCGGTGCTGTCCGGGCTCGGTTCCGGGCGCAGGAAGCGTGATCACGCTGAGCTCTGATGGTCCTCTCAGGTTGTACGCGGAGGGGGCGTCGGCGAGGTTTAACGAAGCGATAACCAGATGCCCTAAAGGCTGTCCCGTAAGTGATCTTGCTCTGCAATGATCTTGCCCGTGTCAGGTGTGATCACGGCGTCCGAGCCGTTCTGGATAGCCCCGTTACAGGGCTGAGCCCGCGCGCCTTCGGCAAGTTGGTGACCGCGCTGCGCCGTGAAGATGCCGACTCCCCGGGCCGGGGGCGGCCGTGGAAGCTGTCGTTGGAGGACCGGGTGCTGCTGGTCGCCGCGTACTGGCGGACGAACTTGACGATGCGGCAACTGGCCCCACTATTCGGGGTGTCGAAGTCGGCCGCGGACCGGGTGATCGCCGACTTCGGCCCGAGGCTTGCGCTGCATCCCCGCCAGCGGTTCGCCAAGGATGCGGTGCTGATTGTGGACGGCACCCTGGTGCCCACCCGGGATCACAACGTCGCCGAGCAGTCGAAGAACTATCGCTATTCCACCAACCATCAGGTGGTCATCGACGCCGACACCCGCCAGGTCGTGGTGGTCGGACAGCCGCTGCCGGGCAATCGCAACGACTGCCGGGCCTGGGCGGAGTCCGGTGCGAAAGCTGCCGTCGGCAACACGATGACCATCGCTGACGGCGGCTACCCGGGTACCGGGCTCGTGATGCCGCACCGCCGCCGCAAAGATGAGGATCTACCCGACTGGAAACAGGCCCACAACAAGTCCCACAAGCAGGTTCGCGCCCGCGTCGAGCACGTCTTTGCCCGGATGAAGACCTGGAAGATCCTTCGTGACTGCCGCCTGAAGGGCGATGGCGTCCACACCGCCATGCTCGGCATCGCCCGGCTGCACAACCTCGCCCTCACGGGGTAACTCCCGCCCCTCACTGGACCAGAGAGGTCCAATGGGGGGGCTCGCCGGCTCGAAGGATGCTCAGTCGATACAGAACTCGTTGCCCTCGATGTCCTGCATCGGGATGCACGAGTCATTGCCGTCGTACAGCGTTTGAACGTGTACCGCCCCGAGCGGGACCAGCCGTGCGCACTCGGCCTCCAGCGCGGCGAGGCGCTCTTTCCCTACGAGTCCGGTGCCGACCCGCACGTCGAGATGCACCCGGTTCTTGGCGGCCTTCCCTTCGGGGACGCGCTGGAAGTACAGCCGAGGGCCGACGCCCGAAGGGTCGACGCAGGCGAACCACGCGTCCTGCTCCTCAGGAGGCTGCGCACCCTTGAACTCGTCCCAAGTAGCAAACCCCTCAGGCGGGGGCGGAACGACATAACCCAGCACCTCGCACCAGAAGCGGGCCAGCCGCTCGGGTTCCGCGCAGTCGAAGGTGACTTGGAAGTGCTTGATCGATGACATCGGCGCACCCTACCAAGGGGGCTCTGCTGCCCATTTCCCCAAGGTGGATCCCCATGCCGTCGAGCCCAACCCTGCCGAACCCTGGTGCGTAACCGAATGCCCAAGATCAGTTACGGGACAGCCCTTAGCGTCCAGTGCGTGAGGACTTTATCAAGGAAAAGTCAGGCGTGAAAGGGGGGCGCCCAGCGAAGACGCCCTCGAAGATCCCAGTGGTCAGCATTCACACTAGAACACCCCAAGGAGCGTGCCTAGTATGCGCACCCGCAGCCTCATTGCCGCCGCACCCGTTGTCACGGGGCTCGTTACCCTCATCCCCGCTACAGCCTCCGCCGCGCCGACAAATATCACACCCGACGCAACGCTCACCTCGACCCACACAAGCAGCACGCCTTCCAATATTCTGCTCGGCGGCACTATCCGAGAGCCAGGGATGGAGTATGGCGGGGACATATACATAAAAGGCAAGTCGTACGGAATTGTCTACTTCGACGACTATGTCGGCAACAAAGACCGCGACCTCTTCTATGTTTATGATAGCCCCGGCGACGGCGCATCCGTAACGCTCCGGGTATGCTATAGCCACACCTGTAAAACCAAGCGCGCCAGCTACGGGAGAATGGAAAAGATCGACGTCGGCAACATTGGGAATGGCTATAAGGTCTGGCTAACGGGCTGCGCCTGGAAAAAGGGCATTAAGATCGGCTGCGCCGACAGTTCGATCACCGAGTAGGGGCCTGGGCGGAATTCACCGCCGCTGTTCAAGCGGGCTCACGGCCGGCAGTTCCCGTCGAGGCTGGCGGCGATCTCGGGCATGAGCAGCAGCGGAACAGCCGTTATCGATGAGAACGATCTTCGTCTGACCCTCAGGGCTGATCATTGAGTGAGTGGTTCCCGGGGATCAGCCTGAAGGGCGGGGCGGAGTGTCCAGCGGGATACTCCAAGTTGGGGCCTGTTCGTTGTTCTGATCAGGGGTTGGTGGTCACGATCGGGTGACCGGCCTTCGCCGAGGTGGGAGCGGCGGTAGAACCAGCTATGAGGCGACCGTGCATATCGCCGTGATCAGCGAGTGGCTATGACCAGATGCCCCAAGGCGCTAGCTGTGGCTGGCCGATCGTGCGAGTTTGCTCTCGATCCAGTTGACGCCGAAGTTCACGACGTCGGCCGCCTCGAAGAGGTAGCTCGTTCCGGTGCCGACCTGTCCTTGTCGTCCGTGCCGGGCAGTGAGCATGTCGCGGGCGATGACCGCGAAGGGTTCCTGCTCTTGCGGCACGACCGTGGTGTAGTCGAAGGCGCCGTTCTCGGAGTCGATGTCGTGGAAGCGCCGCCAGACGCGCTCGCCGTCCACGGTGATGGGCTGTTGGTAGTCGACGAACCGCTTCCCCGGCGCCTTGGCGAGGGCCTCCGCGTGGTGCAGGAGCGTCAGGGTGTCGAGCGGTGCGCCCAGCAACAGCACCCGGCCGCCCGTGGCGGCCAGACGAGCCAGGGGACTGTCGGGACCGTGAGGGTCATCCCACGGGTGATCATCCATCAGGAAGTGGGCCGCGGGGCCGAGAGCGGCGAAGCTGGCGTCGGGGTGACGACTGCGTACCGCGCCCGGCCAGCGGCGCAGGGCCTCGGGCAACCGGCCGTTGTTGTGGTCGGCCTCACTGAACCGCAGGTCGTAGGCGGGGTGCTCGGCACGCAGGACGGCCTGCCAGTCCTCGGGCCAGTCGGTGAAGTCGTAGGGCGGGGCGTCGTTCCAGCCGCAGGTGACCATCAACGTGCCCTCGGCGCCGACTGTGTCCCGCAGCGCATTGATGATCGTTTGGGGGCCACCGGCGATGTACCCCAGCGCCGACATCCGGGTGTGGAACATCACGATGTCGCCCTCGGCCAGGCCCAACTCGCCCAGATCGCGGACGAGCCTGCTGCGGGTGACCGGACCATCGGAGCGCTTGAGGAGGTCTAGCTCATCCATGATCGAAAGGTATGCGCAGCCCCGCAACTGGCCAAACGCTTTTCTGAAACACGCCCTTGTGCTGTGACCGAATAGGTTCGCCCGGTTGCTGATGATGTGAAGTGCTCGATGAAGCGGATGTGCTCGTGTGCTTCAGCGGTAGTCGGCCAGGCCGTCCGCGAGTTCTTCTTCGTCGCCGTCGCGGATGGCGTAGAGGGCTTGCTGCAGAGCGAACGTGCCGCGGATCGCGGCGATGCGGCTGAGGAGCCCGTGGTTTGACCAGCTGCCCAGAGCGAGCACCCGTTCCAGGAGTTCACGGCCGTAGCTGGCACCGATGGCTGCGAGGTCCTCGGCCGGGTCACTGAGTGTGACATCGTCCCAGTCGAGTACGCCGGAGAGGTGCGGCAGGCCGTGCGTCCACTCCCACAGGACGTTTTCGGCACCGAGGTCGCCATGCACCACTGCTCGAGTGACATGGGGAAGGCTATCGAGTGCTGCGAGTTCCCGCTCGGCCCGTAGACGCCCGCTGTCGGACATGAGCTGGAACAGCTCCGCGCGCACGTTCTCCGCGAACCGCCGCCACCGGCTTTCTGCTGCCTGAGGGAGAACCGCTCGTACCGTCTCGTCGGTGCCGGCGCGGGCCAGAGCGGACAGCAGTGTGGCGTACTGGGCCGCCACGGTGTCGACCACTTGGGCATCGTTGAGTGTGTCGGACTTCAGCGGTTCCCCGGGAATGCGACTGAGTACCAGGAACGGCACCTCGTCGGCGCCGTGGGCGCTGCCCTGGAACAGCGGCTCAGGTGTGCGGAAGCCGAGGTCGAGGCCGGCGAGTGCGTGTAGGGCGGCCACCCGCTCGGGCAACCGGACGGCCGCTGCCCGGGTGCGAGGCAGGCACACGACGCGGTCCGAGCCAATGACCACGATGTGGAATTGCCCCTGACGTACTGCAAGGTCGTCCGGTTTGTCGTTGGGCAGCAGACGGCTCAGCAGAGCGCGATGCGTCGTACGGATGCTCACGAGTGTGACCTCTGGATCCTTCAATGAGTAGGAGGCGATGTGCACAAAGTGCTGTCAGGCCGCGCTGTCGAGCGGGCGTCCGCCCCCCAGCGAATGCCCTTCTCGCTGCGGATACGGGCCCGTTCTCGGCGTTGAGCGGCCAGAATGTCGGGATGACGGGCGTTGGCGTTGCGCCAGCGCAGGTAGCGGTACAGGGCACGGGTCTGCGCGGGATGGCTGCGATGATGCGAGTTGGCCAGGGTGAACTGCCGCAGCGGACCGAAGTGCGCCTCGATCGGGTTGGCCCAGGAGGCGTAGGTCGGGGTGAAGCACAGCTCGACCTTGTTCTTCTTCGCCCAGCGGCGGATGTCCGCGCCGGTATGAGCGAGAGGTTGTCCAGGCCGATGTAGATCGGGGCCGCCGTCGGGCCGGGCGGCGCGGATCGACTTCAGCGCGGCCAGGCTGATGGCGGTGCCCTTGCGGCGCCGGTTGACGCCCCACAGACGGTCGTCGCCCACGGAGTAGCAGCCGTGGAAGTAGGTGACGCCATGGGTGCGGTGGTAGGTCGCCGGAAGGCGGTCGGGGTTGCCCTGCTTGGCCCAGCAGGAGCCCGCGGTGGGCCGGATCTCCAGCGGCCCGAACTCGTCGAAGGCGAAGACCCGGTCCGGGAAGCGTTCCAGCACCTGCTCGATCCGGTCGACCTTGGCGTCACGTTCAGGGTCGGGTGATTCCTTCCATGTCTTGGTGCGCTGGAAGGTGATGCGGCGGCGCAGCAGCAGGCATCGTAAGGCTTCACGGCCGATGCGGATGACGCGTCCGTGTACTTTCCGCAGGTAGGCGGCGGGTTTGCGGATCGACCAGCGGGTGAAGGGCTGGCCGAGTTTGGTCGGGCGGGTGGTGGCCGCCTGGATGACGAAGTCCTCGTCGTCAGGGGGTGAGCAGGCGAGGACGGCCTCCCGCGCACTGAGGGTCCAGGCAGGCCAGGCCGATCTCGTCGAACCGGTGGATCACCTCCCGCCCCGTGCCCTCGTCGGCCTGGACCAGCTGGGCGATCACCGGTACGCGGTTTCCGCCGGCGGACGCCAGCAGCATCATCGTCCGGCGATAGCGCACCGCGCTGGTACTGCCCCGGCGCATGATCTGCTGCAGCTTCTGCCCTTCTTGGTCGGTCAGTCTGCGCACCGCACAGGCTCGGCCACCACACCTCCAGCGATCGGAACGGACGTCACCGCCCATCCAACCGCTCCAACTACGAACCTGTTCGGTCACAGCACTAGCTATGCCGCCCCGCAGGGACTGGATCCGTTGCTGTATCCGCTGGCCGGACGTGCAGGTCAGGCACCGGATCGGCGCAATTCACACCGACGGGGCGTGCGACTGAGCTGTGTGGCCCCCATCAAGTGCGCCGGCCCAAGATAGCCCCGCGCGTCACAGCCGGGTCGGCGCTCGGTGTCCCGCGCGTCAGTCTCGGCCCGCTGTTGTTGCGTACGGCGTGGTCGCCGACGGCCCGCCGGTCGACTCCGGCCTGCCCATCGACAACGAGGCGGTGTCTCTCATCGGTTGAGCCTCTGATCAAACGGCCGCAAAACGCCCAGGTGGGAACGTTCCATGTGCGAGGTCTGCCGGACCTGTCCTACCGTCTTCGGCAGCGGGCCCGCACCCATCGTTGGTTTCCACACAAAGAGGTTCTCCATGACCATCCTCGTGACCGGAGCGACCGGCACCGTGGGCAGGCACGTAGTCGATCGGCTCCTCTCGGCTGGGCGGCCCGTCCGGGCGCTCACCCGCAACCCGGAGACCGCCGGGCTGCCCGTCGGCGTCGACGTCGTGCAGGGTGACCTGAACCGACCGGGCGACCTGTCGTTCGACGGGGTACAGGGCGTGTTCCTCATCCCCGGCATCTTCGATCCAGAGCACGCGACCGGCCTCGGGGGAGCCTTCGTCAGCCGCGCCGTGGCGGCCGGGGTCGCCCGGATCGTGTCCCTGACCAGCTCTGGCGTCACGACCCGGCGGGCCGGCTTCTACGAGATGCTGCACGCGGTGGAACAGGTCGTCGAGAAGTCCGGGGTGGCCTGGACCCACGTGCGGCCCGGCGAGTTCGCCGTCAACAAGCTCGACTTCTGGGGCGAGTCCATCCGGACGGAGGGCGTGGTCCGCAACGCCTACCCCGACGGCGTCGGCGTGCCGATCCACGAGGCCGACATCGCCGAGATCGCCACGATCGCCCTGCTGGGGGACGGCCACGCGGGCCGGGCGTACGACCTGACCGGGCCGGAGGCGCTCACCCACCGGCAGCAGGCGGAGGCGATCGGCACCGGGCTCGGCCGCCCGATCGCGTTCGAGGGACTGACGTACGGGCAGGCCCGCCGGGCCTACATCGAGGCCGGGCTCCCGATGGAGATCGCCGAGTTCGTTCTGGGCTACCAGGCCGAGTACGCCGAGGAGCCACCGGCGGTCTCACCCACGTTCGAGCAGGTCACCGGCAGAAAGGGCCGTACGCTCGCGCAGTGGGCGGCCGACCACGCCGCCGAACTGGCCCCGGCCGCCTGACGGCCGACGGCATGAGGCGGTGCGGTGCGGTGCGGTGGGGTCTCGGCCCACCGCACCGCCCCTTCTGTCGGCGCCGCCCGCCAGCGCCGCCCGTGATCCGGCACCTTCGTCACGGCGCGCTGTCGGTCCCCAGCGATCAGTGATTGCGCCAGAACCCACGGAGCTCTGCGCCTCGCGGGTTGAGGGGGCCGGGGCCACTCGCGGTCTCAGGGTGCGAGGCAGGAGCTGGCTGGCTATCGGGTGGCTTCGGCGCTGTGGAGTCCCGCATCTGGTGCGCGTTCGCGTGTACCGGGTGGTGCACTCCCACGTGAACGTTGACAGTAGCTCGCTCCCCGGCCAATTGGCCGGCGTCGGGGCCGCTCGGGGATTACTCGTGAAGTGAAATACCTGGTGAGTCTCTGGGGAGCTGGACTGGTTCAGCTCGGCGGACAGGGTGGGCGAGGGTATGCGGGGGATAGGTCGGCTCATGGCCGATGGGTGGCCCGGTGTTGGGGGCGACGCTTAGTGTGATACCCCTGCCCGGGTATTGGGTGTGCAGGTCAGTGCACTTCTTGCGGTCGTGGCGACTCCGACTCGTCTATATGGAGGATACCTAGTGCATGGATGGCCCGTTTGAGGACCTGATCACCCTTCCGCTGTTGCCTTCGAGATGCTGTCCCCGGGTGTTGTGTTCGCCAGTAGTTCGGATTCTTTATGCCAGCCCGTGGGTGACACGTTCGGTGAGGGTGTCAGGCGTGGGCGGGATCTCATCGCCGTGAAGGTTCCCGCGATGAGGAGGCACGTCACGAGGTGGCGTGGGCGTTTACCACCTCCCGTTTCGGTGTGTGCGAATTTGGTGCGGCTCGGCAAAAGTCAAAGCCCATTTCGATGGGTGATGGCGGAATATTCATTCCGGGGGCTTGTGAGGCAAGCCTCTCCAGTCGTTTGGGTAACCGAAAATGTGTGGTGATGGACTTGAGATCCATCCCCTATCGAGAAATGGTGGCGACATCACAACAACAAATCGGCGGTGTGAATGGCCGCCGGTGACCATGAATGGGAGCCATGAAATGGCCGCGAACATCAATACCACGGTCCCGGCGATCGCCACCGCCACCAAGCGCACTTCGCCGATGGGAGTACAACAAGAATCGGTGGGAGGTCGACCGCCCCGCCGAGGTGGCCGCCGCTCTCAATTGGGTTCGTAAGGCATCTGTGCCGCTCGCCGACCTCACCGAATTCGAGGGCATCACGCTGGCCCTCGGCGCGTGCGCTCGAAAGCTGGACGACACGCCCGCTGCGTCGAGCTACTACACGCGGCGGCGTCGCGTTCTCTACAACGTGCTCAAGTATGCCGTTCAACGGAAGCGTCTCGCCGTCAACCCCATCGATGGTCTTGATTGGAAGCCGACCGAAGACGATGAGGTGTGGGAGGAAGTAGACCCGGCGGTGGTTCCTTCGCGATCCCGCCGGAACTCGTCCGGATCCTGCGTGATCACATCGACCGGTACGGCGTCGCCCCGGACGGCCGGCTGTTCCGTACCGAGCGCGGGGGAGTGTTGCTCCCGTCCGGTTACGGGCGCACCTGGCACAGGGCACGCACGCTGACCCTCAGTCCCGCCGAGGAAGCGTCGGACCTCGCCCGACGCCCGTACGACCTGCGGCACGCCGGTGTCTCGCTGCGGCTCGACGCCGCGTCCCGCCGACCCAGGTCGCCGAGTGGTCCGGCCACAGCGTGGAGGTGCTGCTCAAGATCTACGCCAAGGTCATCGCTGGCCAATACCACGTTTGGGAAGGGCGCATTGACGACGTTCTCGGCGGCTGGAGCCTGGAACACAAATGGAACGCGCACGGTGGCATAAGGCGTCTCGTGGTGGCACCTGATGTCACATGGCGCATGAACGAGAACAGCCGGTTTCCGCAGGTCAATAGCGGAAACCGGCTGATCGTTTCGGGGTGCCCCCTGATGAGAGCCAGACAGACGGCTGCACCGTCGAAGATCACCCGTCCGGGTGCATGGCGCTGATCGCCAGCGCCTTCGAGACGGGCTGACCGGTGCTTACGCGGACAAGCGGCTATTCTTCTGTCTTGAGGTGGAAGCTGTAGAAGTTTCCGTCGTTCTCGACCAGGGCGTACTTGTTATCGGTGATGGAGATGGCCGTCAAGGGCAGATTGTCTGCCAGTATCTTGCCGGTTCGATTGTCGAGCGCGAGGAAACTGGTGGGTCGCTTTTCGGCCGGACCGTCGATGGTGGGCATTGCCGGTTTCGGCTCGATCGCCATAAAGGTAACGCCTCCGCCGGCGGCAGTCGCGGTCAGTTCGCGAGGGTTGGGTCCATCCTGGCGCGAACGAAGTTTCCCGGTGTCGCCATCGATGATGAGGGTGCGCTGGCCGCCTGCGCTAATGGCGTGCGTATCGGGGTCGTATGTCCACGACTCGACCTGATCGAGACTGAGTCCAGATGAGCCACCACTGATCTCGGACGCTGCGACGTCGCTGCGGCGTTGTCCGGTAGCGGGGTCGATCTGCTGGATCCGATCACCGTTTTCAATCATCAGATTGGGGCCGAATGCACCCACGTATTCGGCCTTCGGCTTGCGCCAGATCGTCTTTCCGCCCTGAGAGAGGTCGACGCCTCTGAGACCTTCGTCAAGCAACCCTTTGTCATCGGTCATCACAGCCTTGTCCGTGACGACATCGTGTACGTCGTCATTGCCGTAGCTGGAGTTAACCCGAACCGGGCCGCCTCCCGTGATCGACTGGAAGCTGGTGATGCCCTCCGGGCTCTTGTCCAGGGTGCCTTGCGTGGTTGCGTGCGAGATGGCGTATCCGCTGTTGAACGACCCTCCTTCTTTGCGCCTGGTGTCGGTGCTCCGGCCGCCTGTTGTGGGAGTGCGCCAGACTTGCTTGCCCTCGGAGTCGAGGACCAAGTCGGTGAGTTGATCGTGTTCCCCCTGTGTACCGGAGGCCGGGACCTGCTCTTTGAAACGCACCACCGCTACCGGGCGGCCTTGGAAGGTGTCCCGCAAGAGACGCACCGGTTCGCTGCCTAGCGCTGTAGAGTTGCCGGCCACCGTGAGTTGATGCCGTTGAAGGGGCTTGCCGGTGGCCGCGTCCAGAACGCTCACCTGATACCCCTGACGCCCTGTCAACATCGCAACCACGTTGCCGTAGGCAAGGACCGCTGACACTCCAGGGCTCCTGATACCCCATACGGGCTTGCTCCCCAGCCCGGGCAGAGCAGGTCCACCGTAGGGCAGATCCGCCTTACCTTCCTTCCCTGCGGCTTGCGGGGTGGAAGGGGCGCCGGTGCATGCGGCCGCGAACAGGGTGATGGCCAGCAAGGGGACGGCGGCATAGCTCTTCGGGGGCATGGTGGCCTTTCGGGGTGACTGCCTGTCAAGACGCAAGCAAGACCCTACCGTGCTTGATCATTAGTGTGAAGTCTTACGCACCGATTGCGGTATCGATAATGCGCTATCCGGTGCTCAAGTTCTTTGGAGTCGAGGACGTCGACAAAGCTGCTGTTGACGTGGGAAACTGAGACCCGGATTGCCAGAAGTAGTTGGAGCGCCCGCACCGCTATCCTGCCTGATCAGTTTGGTGTGCCAGATTCTCGCGGTAAAAGATCTTCGCAGTTCGCGATTTTGTGCCGATAGTCTCGTAGAACCTGATGGCGCCGGGGTTGTCTTCGTCGGCGGTCCACTCGACGCGGCTGCATCCGCGTTGGAGTGCTTCCTTGCGGAGGGCGGTCATGAGGGCCTTGCCTATGCCTTGCCGTCGGTATGCCTCCGCTACGTACAGTTCCTTGAGGTACAGCGAGGTGGTGAATCCGACGGCTGGCCACAGGATCGAGTAGCTGGCCAGGGCGACGGGGCGGCCGTCGCTGATGGCGAGGAGTACCGATGCGGCTGGCGACTCGCCGAAGAGAGCTAGCCGAACTTGCTGTGACTGCACGGCGGACGAGTCTTGGGGGGCGTCGCCGTAGAAGGCGTTGAGTTCGGCTATGAGTTCGGTGATGGCTGCTGTGTCCTCGACGGCGGCAGGGCGGATCGTCACGGTCATGGTTGTGGACTCTCCTGGTCGTTGGTCGTGGTCATCAGCAGGTCTCTCAGGTCACGGGCGGACGGTAGTGCCTGCTGTGGGGTGGGGAGGGCGTCCAGAATTTCGTGACCTCGTGCCGTGATGATCCCTTGCCGTTGTTGGTCTGTCAGGTCTTGCAGCGTGGAGAGGGCGTACTCGGTTCCGGACGCGCTGTCGCCCGCAGTTGTGAGGCATGCGGCGCGGTCGAGGTGTACCAACGCGCGGTCGAGGAAGTTGGCGGCGGGATATAGCTCCAGTGCACGGTCTTGCGCGGTGAGCGCGGGAGCGGTGTCGGCGAGGTGGTGGGTTGCCAGGTGGGTGAACGCGTTGCCTTCGTGGAACCTGAGTTGTGCTTCGTTGTAGCCGAAGGCGGACTCGGCGACGGATGAGCCGTCCAGCCTTTCCAGCAGGGACTCGGCTGCTCCGATCGCTTCGGTCGTGGCGGCCTGGTCGCCGATGGCGGCGTGTGCTCGCGCGGCGAGCGCTGCGGCGAGTACCGCGCCGACACCGGCTGTGTCCTGCGCGGCTGTCGCCACATGGACGGCCTCTGCCATGTCTCCGGCGTAGTAGTGGCCGTACGCCTCTTCGGCCAGAACCCAGGACAGGGTGGCGGAGTCACCGGATTCGGCTGCCGCGATGCGGGCGGTGCGCGCCCATCCCCGGAAGGCCTGCCGGTCGCCGAGTTTGATCAATGTGAGGCACATCAGCCCGGACATGTGGGCGGTGATCCTCGACAGGCTGCGCAGTGCGGTCGCTGAGCGGCATATGTCGAGGGTCGCGTGCAGGTCGGAGAGGTCGGCGGTGAGGTCCGCGGCGAGCAGAGCGGCGGGCCGGTCGCGGGTGGCCCTTCCGTAGCGTTGGACGGTGGCCTCCCAGTCGTCGAGGGCTGCCGTGGCAACCCCGGCGGTGAACGCCGCGGTGAACCGTCGCCGGAGGTCTTCGGTGTGATCGGGTGCGTCCGCTGCGAGGTTGGGGAACCGCCGGGCGATCTCGGTGGTTTCGATGGCCGCTCGGAGGCCGGCGAGCGGAGTGTCGAACAGGTCCGCGAGATCCGCCAGGTACTCGGTCGGAGAACGGCGACCGGTCTCCCAGCGTGACCATTCGTGCTTGGTGATGGTCGCACGGCCGCTGACCCGGCACAGTTCATCGGCTGCCTTCGCCTGGGACCACCCGGCGGCCTGGCGAAGACGACGCAGCATCGGCCCGATCTGCTCGCGGCGATGGGGGTTCATGGTCAGAGCCGTTCCCTGTTGGGCGGGTGGGCCATCTGCTGGCCCACGGGTTGGCCGTGTGCTGGCTCCTCCGGATACGGGTGCCGACGGTGTTCCTTGAAGCTCCAACTGTGTCACTCGGCGCAGTTTTCTCGCTACCCAATGGAGGCGTTGTGGCGTCCAAGCAGTTCCGTGCAGCGGACATCTCGGGCTTTCCGTCTGTGCCGGAAGCTCAAGGCTCGGTTCACCAAGACGATCAGGCGCTCGCACGACTCCGCGCCGACTACCCAGGGCATCGGATCTGGCGGTCGGTCAGGGGGAACGGCTTGCTGGGGGACTGGTGTGCGACGTTGCACGACCCCGCAGCCGGTATGGACCCCACGGTGATCCGCTCCACCGCGGAGAAGCTACGGGATGCGCTCATCAAAGAGAAGTATCGGGCGGAGGCGAAGTACTGACGAGATTCCGGTGGCGGATGAGGGTGATCCTTATGGGCATCGATGGAATCGCGCTTTCGAGGTCGGGCTTCCTGAGGCGGTAGAGGTCTGGGTCTGGAGTCGTGTATCGGCGTGAAAGGCTTGACCACCTCTGCCGAGTTGTTGCCTCATTGCATTCCGGCCGCCCACGTCATTTCCGGCTGCAATTGCGGCGGTGGGCGGCGATGCAGAGAGGTGATCGAAGAGATGTCCAAGAGGAAATGGGGCTGCAGCTCCCCGGCCGACTGGCTGCGGCTTTCGGAGCCGATGGCCTGGCGGCGCACCTATGCCGGAAGGCTTGACCAGATTCCGGTGGCGCGGCAGTTCGCTGTGGCGTTGTTCGCGGGCACCGGATACGAGGACGAGGTCGCGTTCATCGTGACCGAGTTGACGAGTAACGCCGTCCGGCACACCCGGTCTGGGGAGCACGGCGGTTGGTTCGGCCTGGAACTGACACTGGCGGATCTCGCCTATCTCGCGGTCACGGACCAGGGCGGCCGAGGATTCCCCACCGTCGTGGTCGAGCAGCCCGGAGGCGAACGGTGCGAGCACGGCCGGGGCTTGCTCACGGTCTCCGAACTCGCTGTCGCAGTGGGCACCCACGGGAATCGCGACGTTGGTCATACGGTCTGGGCCGATCTGGACCTCAAGGCCCGACCCGAGGCCCGGCCCGACCTGGCGATAGTCCTGGGAATGTAGAAGGGACCAGCCTGGAGTTAGCAGGCTGGTCCCGAGGCCAGGATAGATGAGGCCTGGCGCGTCGGCCCTGCCCGCGAGCCCCCACGGGGCGGCGGGCAGGGCCTTCCGGCTTGACGGGAGCGGGTGCGGGTGTGGCGGTCAGCGGGTGACCTCCTGAGAATCTTCAGGTGTGCGGATCGGGCGGCAGATCGGGCGGCCAATGCGGCGGACGACTTGAGTTGCCGCCCCTGAGCTCCCCGTTCTCGCAGGTAGGCGCCCTTTTGGGTCGGGTGTTGATGGCCCAGGTTGCCCTTGAGAGGACACAGATGATGCGTGTGTGTTGATGTGTAGACGTCAGTGCTCAGGTCGCTCCATCTCTATTCTTCTGATGACCCATTCGAGAGTCATGAACGAACGGGCTCGCTTTCCGCCAGATCGACTGGTGACCACGAACGAGGCTGCGAGTGCGAGCGGATGGCGCATTAGAGGGCATACCGGAGTGAAGGCGGTGAGGCTGAAAGCTGCTCGAAAAGGCGTCATAGTATGAATATTTCGCATAGTCGTTTCGAAGTTGCGATCCATCTCTGTCTCAACGACGGCGTTCGCCGCTGACACGTTCGCTGACGGCCCCGTCCGCATGGACGATGCTGCGGGGCGGGGAACACCCGAACGCGGCGACAGTGGCCATGTGGGGCGCGTTAGCGGCCAATCCCGGGTCGTGGTGACCGTGGACGCGGCTGGGCTGCCCGGCAAGGTTGCCGTTGACGAGCTGGCCGTCCTCGCCGAGGCGGGATGGGCGGTACTGACCCCAAGTCATGGACGGCCAGTCCTGGCGCCTGTCGTTCATGAGGCCCAGAGGACCTCGGAGGCTGGGACATAGCCAGCGTCCACGGTGTCAGAATCCGCTGTGACCAGGCAGAACCTTCAGGCTGAGCCGCGATCGCGCCGCCGCCACCGATGTTTCCCCGCCACGAACAGAGCTCGCCAGGCCGGGTCCTGGGCCGCCAAAAGTTGGCAAAAACTGAAAGCTCGAAATCCAATTTGGGCCTCTGAGCGGTCCTTTAGAGGTGAGGGGGAAACTCGGAGCCTCGTGGGGAGGCGGAGCCGGGTGATGGAGCAGCGACCGTTCAAGGGGGGCGTTATAGGTGATCTGGGATGGAGATCGGGCTCCGTCTCGTCGGGCACAGTCGGCGAACGGGAAGACGAGGGGAAACTCGGCACTGCGCTCTCGGCGGATGGAGTTGGCCCTGCTGGAACTTGCGGGTCGGCTGACTGACCGGGACCGGGAGGTGATCCGCGCGGTGGCCGATCATCGCGTGCTGACAACCGGGCAGATCTGCGATCTGGCGTTCACCAGTGAGGTCAGCACGCGGCACCGGCTGGCGGTGCTGGCCGGTCTGGGTGTGCTGGCAAGGTTCCGTCCACGTCTGGACCGGGGCTCGGCGCCGTGGCACTACGTCCTGGACGTGTTGGGGGCGGCAGTGCTGGCTGCTGAAGACGACACCGACCTGGACCGCGTACGGGTCCGTCGAGACAAATCGCTGGCGATCGCGTCCAGTCCTCGCCTGGCGCACTTGGTCGGCTGCAACGGCTTCTTCACCGCCCTGACGCTGTCCGCCCGTACGACGCAGAGCGCGGTCACGGCGGGGACGAGGGGAGCGCTGTGGCAAGGCCATCTGGAACGGTGGTGGTCGGCGCAGCAGGTCGCGAGGAAGATCGGTGACCTGGTCCGTCCGGACGGTTACGGCCGCTGGCGCGAAGAGCGCCTCGAAGACGAGTCCCAGATCGAACAGGCACAAGAAGTCTGGGGCAGTCACGCGGGCGGAGCGGTCGACTTCTTCGTGGAGTACGACACCGGGACCGAGAACCTGAACCAGCTTGCGTCCAAGCTCACCGGATACCAGAAGGCCGCTGAATGGTTCGCCCTCGATCAGGACGACAGGCTGCCCTGGTTGGTGTTCGTGTTCACACGGCATGGCCGTGAACCAGGAGCACGGCGCGCGCTGAACGAGACCGCGAGCGTCTCCGCCCGTTACGGGCAGATCCAGCTTCCGATCGCCACAGGTGTGTTCCCCGGCGATGAGGCAGGAGACAGGGAGAGGAACGGTGACCCCGCCGGTCCCCTGTGGCTTCCCCTGGAGACCTTCGCCCACTTGTCCGCAGGCGAGTCCTCTGGCTGGGCCTACAACAAGCGACTACGGCTCGCGCAACTTCCGGCCGTCCATCCACCCGCCCCGGTGGTCAACGAGCCGAGGGTTGGCATGGAGGACGCCTGGTGAACGCGCCCGCGGACGAACCGGCCTGTGAAGGCCCCACCAGGCATGCCGTCCGCCGGCCCTGCAAGAGAAGGGCCATGAGTGCCAGCGCGAGTACGGACCTTGACTGCGGCGACGGAGCCGAGCGTGCATGTTGCGCGCCCGCCGTGCCAGGGACGGGGGCGGCGGACGTGCGTCCGGTCAGCGGTTCCGGTCCACGGTTCGAGTGGACGGTCATCACCGCCGACGACGCGTCGGCCGAACATCTGCGACGTGCGCAGGCACGCGCGATCAGGGAGGTACTGCTGTGGGCCACGGATCAGGAGCACCCATACCGCTCGAACTCCTCGGGACAGGATCTCGGGGAACCCGCCGGGGAAGACTGACCGGTCCGGGCGGCGGTCGTCGCGCGCCGGGGCCGTTGCGGCTGGCGTTCGTGGGACGAACCTCCACCGAGGACCAGCAGGACCCGACGTTGTCCATTCCCCGGCAACTCAGCAGTTGCCGGGCGGTCCTGCCGGACCAGGCCGTGATCGTCGCGCATTTCTACGACATCGAGTCCGGCCGCAAAGACCTGGCCGCACGCGGCCGAGGGCGGGGACATGAGCGATTCGCGATTCCCGTTCCCCGCGAGGGCGGCATCACCGACCTGCTGGAAGAGGCCGAGCGATCAGACCGGCGCTTCGATGCGGTGATCTGCGAATCGATCGACCGCATCGCCCGCCGTACCTACATCGGCACTCTCATCGAGAACAAACTCGAAGAGGCGGGCGTGCTGCTTCTGGCAGCGGACGAGCCCATCGTCCTGGATGGCAAGCGCGCCTCGCAGATCCTCACGCGGCGGGTCAAGCAGGGCGTCGCCGAGTGGTACGTGCTGGAGTTGCTGGAGAAGTCCTGGGGTGGGTTCGAGACCCACACCGAGCAGGGCTACAACATCGGAAAACCGCCGTACGGCCATCTCGCCAAGAAGATCCCTCATCCGGTTCCGGCCAGGCGGGCCGAGGGGGCGTCCAAGCACACCCTGACTCCTGACCCGGTGCGCGGGCCGGTCGTCACGACGATCTACGGATGGCGGGTCGGCGAGTGCCTGGGCTATCAGGCGATCGCCGACCGTCTCAACACCGACCTGGACCGCTACCCGCCGCCGCAGCCGGTCGACCCTGAACGGGCGGTCGGCCGGTGGACGCATTCTGCGGTCCGCGAGATTCTGGTCAATCCGAAGCACACCGGCTACATGGTGTGGAACCGCAGAGCTACCAAGAGAGACGGCGGCAAGCACAATCCGCCCGAGGCGTGGGTCTGGTCGCCGGTGCCCACCCACGAGCCTCTGGTGCCGGTGGAGGTCTTCACCGCCGCACAGCAGGTCGCCCGCCGCCGCGAACGCTCGCGAAGCGCGCCGGGGCGCAACGTGTGTCCGGGCACTCGGCGTTCGTACGTTCTGCGCTCCTACCTCGTATGCGTGGGCTGCGGTCGTCGCCTTTTCGGCCGCAACAATCGGGTGGGCACCGAGTACTACATCTGCCGTCCGCCCAAGGGGTACGTCCCCGAGGGCCATCCGCGCAGCTACTGGGTTCGCGAGGACCTGTTGCTCAAGGGGTTGTCGGAGTTCTTCAACAGTGAGGTGTTCGGACGGGCTCGCCGCTCCCGTCTGTCCACCCTGCTCGCGGACTCCGACGAACACGCCGTCATCGAGCATCGGGCGGCCGTGGAAGCGGTCCGCAAGTCCATCGACGACATCGCCGCGCGGCGGGAGCGCTTGATCAGCAGCCTGGAGCATCTCGAAACGCCGGACCCAGAGTTCACCCGCGACGTCAACATCCGAGCGGCCAAGCTCAGCGCCGAGCGCGAGGAGAAGAAGACCCGCCTCGTCGAGTTGGAGCGGACTCGTCCGGCCCGGCAGTGCCCTGACCTTCTCGACCGGTTGCCCACCGGGAGCATCGACTTTGCGCAGGTGCCCGAGGCCGCGCTCCGCCGGTTGTTCGACGCGTTCCGCCTGGAAATGCGTTACGACCGTGAGGCCAATAAGGTCCATTGCCAGGTGACCATTACGCCGGATGTCCTAACGGCGCAACGAAAGGCGGCTGCGGGCACCCTGACAAACGAAAAACCCGCACATGATGGGGATCATGCGCGGGTCTGTGTGGTGCCCCCTGCAGGATTCGAACCTGCGCACACGGCTCCGGAGGCCGTTGCTCTATCCCCTGAGCTAAGGGGGCCCGCGCCGGTGTTTCGGCGCGAGATGAAGGTTACCAGGGTTGCGGGGGTTGCGTGCACCTGGGCGTTCCGCGTGCGCGGGTGGGGGGAGTCGGCTAACTTCGTGGCCGTGACCGAGCCACTGGGACGCGTGCTGGTCGTCGATGATGACGAGGTGATCCGGCAGCTCATCGCCGTGAACCTCCAGCTTGAGGGGTTCGAGGTGTTCACCGCGGTGGACGGGCGGGACTGCCTGGACCGGGTGGGCGAGGTGGGGCCGGACGTGATCACGCTGGACGTGATGATGCCGCGGCTGGACGGGTGGGTGACCGCGAGCCGGCTCCGGGAGGATCCGGGGACGCGGCACATCCGGGTGGTCATGATCACGGCGCGGGCCCAGGAGCACGATGTGCGGCGGGGGCATGAGATCGGCGTCGACGCCTATGTGACCAAGCCGTTCGATCCGAACCAGCTGATCCAGACGGTGCGCAAGCTCGCGACGGTGTCCAGATAGTGGTCAGCTAGTCTCGCGAGGGTGACTCCAGCCGAGGTGGGCGCCGCTCTCGTGGCCGCGGTGCGGGACGCCGTGGCGCGCGGCGAGGCCGACGTGCCGGTGCCCGCGGACGTGGCGGTGAGCTGTACCGGCGCGGGGGTCTACGAGAGTCCGGTCGCGCTGCGGCTGGGGATCGATCCGCGGATGATCGCCGGGCGGGTGGGCGGTGAGGTGACCTCGCGCGGGTTCGTCCGGGTGAGGGTCGAGCCCGGGGCGCTGGTCGGGCGCGTCGATGACGCGTACGGGATGGCCGCGGTGCCCCCGGGCGGCTGGGCCGAATGGCCTCGGACGTTCGACAATCCGGGATTCGCCGTGCGTTATGCCTATGCGCGGGCCGGATGGGTCGGGCGGTGGGCCGAGGGCCTGGGCGTGCGGGCCGGGGCCCCGGTGGGATACCTGGGCGAGGAGCTGGAGTTGCTGAAGGCGCTGGGCGAACTGCCCGGCAGGGCGGCGCAGGCCGAGCGGGAGTGCGACGCCAGGCCGCTGGCGGGGCATCTGGAACGGCTGGCGGGCGCCTATCACGACGTGCACGAGCGGTGTCCGGCGCTGCCCAAGGGCGATGAGAAACCCGGGGCGGTGCACGCGGCGAGGGTCGGTCTGGCCGGGGCCGCGCGCACCGCCTTGGGAAACGGCCTGAAGATGATCGGTGAGACCCCTAGAGAGCGAGTATGAGCCGCGTTCACCCGGCAGGACCCCGGCACGCCGACGTCCTGCCCGAAGACCACCCGCTGCCGCCGGCCGAGGACCTGAACGCCCTGGAACCGCTGGTGTGGCCCCGGGGCGCCAGGCGCGACGGCGTGTTGAGCATCGCCGGCGTCGACGTGCGGGATCTGGCCGAGGAGTACGGCACGCCGCTGTACGTGTACGACGAGGACGACGTCCGGGCGCGCGCGCGGGAGTACGCGGCGGCGTTCCATGACGGGGACGTGCATTACGCGGGCAAGGCGTTCCTGTGCGTCGCCGTGGCGCGGTGGGTGCACGAGGAGGGCCTGGGGCTGGACGTGTGCAGCGGGGGAGAGCTGGCCGTGGCGCTGGCCGCGGGGTTCCCCACCGAGCGCATCACCCTGCACGGGAACAACAAGTCGGTCGCCGAGCTGGAGCGGGCCCTGGAGGTCGGGGTCGGGCGGATCGTGCTCGACTCGTACGAGGAGATCGCGCGGCTCGGCTACCTGGCCGACCGGGCGGGCGTCCGGCCCAAGGTCATGGTGCGGGTGACGACCGGGGTCGAGGCGCACACGCACGAGTTCATCGCGACCGCGCACGACGACCAGAAGTTCGGGTTCTCGCGCAACTCCGGGGCGGCGCTGGAGGCGGTCCGGCGGGTGCTGGAGCTCAAGCAGTTGGAGCTGGTCGGGCTGCACTCGCACATCGGGTCGCAGATCTTCGACGCGGACGGGTTCGAGGTCGCGGCGCACCGGCTGGCCGAGCTGCTGGTCGCGATCCGGGACGAGCACGGGCTGGAGCTGCCCGAGCTCGACCTCGGCGGCGGCTACGGCATCGCCTACACGTCGGGGGACGAGCCGATCGACCCCAAGGCGATGGCCGACAGCCTGCGCGACATCGTCGGGCGCGAGTGCCGGTCGTACGAGCTGCAGATGCCGCGGCTGACGGTGGAGCCGGGCCGGGCGATCGTCGGGTCCGGCGGGGTCACGCTGTACGAGGTCGGCACCGTCAAGGACGTCGAGGGGCTGCGCACGTACGTGTCGGTCGACGGCGGCATGAGCGACAACCTGCGGACCGCGCTGTACGGCGCCGAGTACACGTGCGTGCTGGCCAGCCGCGGGTCCGACGCCGAGCCGATGCTCGGGAGGCTTGTCGGCAAGCACTGCGAGAGCGGGGATATCGTCGTCCGTGACGTGTGGTTGCCCGCAGATCTTGCGGCGGGTGACCTGGTGGCGGTCGCTGCGACCGGTGCGTACTGTCGATCAATGGCCAGTAACTACAACTTCGTCCCCAAGCCCGCCGTGGTGGCGGTCCGGGACGGCAGGTCGCGGGTCATCGTCCGCCGGGAGACCGGCGACGACCTGCTGCGGCTCGATGCGGAGGTCAAAGCGTGAAACCTTTGCGGGTGGCGCTGCTGGGGTGCGGCGTCGTCGGCACCGAGGTCGTCCGGCTGCTGCGCGAGCAGGCCGACGACCTGGCCGCGCGCGTCGGTGTCCCGCTGGAGCTGGCCGGGGTCGCCGTGCGGCGTCCCGACCGGGTCCGCGCGGGCGTCGACCGCGCACTGCTGACCACCGACGCGCGGGCCCTGGTCACGCGCGATGACGTCGACATCGTCATCGAGGTGATCGGCGGCATCGAGCCGGCCCGCACGCTGATGCTGGAGGCGATGAAGTCCGGGAAGTCGGTCATCTCCGCCAACAAGGCGCTGCTGGCCGAGGACGGCGCGACGCTGTTCGCGGCGGCCCGCGAGTACGGCACCGACCTCTACTACGAGGCGTCGGTGGCGGGCGCGATCCCGCTGCTGCGGCCGTTGCGCGAGTCGCTGGTCGGCGACCACGTGCAGCGCGTGCTGGGCATCGTCAACGGCACGACCAACTACATCCTCGACCAGATGGACGCGCACGGCGCCGGGTTCAACGAGGCGCTGGAGGGGGCGCAGGCCCTCGGCTACGCCGAGGCCGACCCGACCGCGGACGTGGAGGGCTTCGACGCCGCCGCCAAGGCCGCGATCCTCGCGCAGCTCGCGTTCCACACGCCGGTGACCGCGGCGGACGTGCACCGCGAGGGCATCACCGAGGTCAGCCCCGCCGACGTGGCCGGCGCCAAGGAGATGGACTGCGTCGTCAAGCTGCTGGCCATCTGCGAGCGGGTGCCGGAGGCCGGCGGGCGCAACGGCCGCGGCGTCTCGGTCCGCGTCTACCCGGCGATGATCCCCAGGACGCATCCGCTGGCCAGCGTGCGCGAGGCCTACAACGCGGTGTTCGTCGAGGCCGAGTCGGCCGGGTCGCTGATGTTCTACGGCGCCGGAGCGGGCGGCGCCCCGACCGCGTCGGCCGTCCTCGGCGACCTGGTCGCGGTGGCCCGCAACCTCGCGCGCGGCACGCCGGGACCGGTGGAGGTCACCTACGCCAGGCTGCCGGTGCTGCCGATGGGCGAGACGATCACGCGGTACTACGTCCAGCTCGACGTGGCCGACCGCTCCGGCGTGCTCGCCACGGTCGCCGAGGAGTTCGCCCGGAACGGGGTGTCGATCCAGGCGGTGCGGCAGGAGGGGCTGAGCGAGGACGCGCAGCTCGTCGTGGTGACGCACCGGGCCCCGGACGCGGCGCTGAGCGCGACCGTGCAGGGGCTGCAGCGGCTCGACATCGTCCGCGAGGTGGCGAGCGTCATGCGGGTCGAGGGCGAGGAATAGCCCGAAACCGCCGTTCCGGGCCTTACAATTCGCACAACAGTGCCGGTCAGGGCGGTGATCGCCCCGGCCGCGCGGCGGGGTCTGGGGCGTTCCCCAGAGAACTGGTCAGCTGAGGAGATCGACGTGAACGCGACCGCTCGCGTGTGGCGTGGCCTTATCCAGGAGTACCGAGACCGGCTCCCGGTGACGGAGAGAACGCCGGTCGTCACGCTGCTGGAGGGCGGTACGCCGCTGCTCCCGGCGGTCCGGGTCTCCCAGCTCACCGGCTGCGAGGTCCATCTCAAGGTCGAGGGCGCCAACCCGACCGGTTCGTTCAAGGACCGCGGGATGACGATGGCGATCAGCAAGGCGGCCGAGGACGGCGCCAAGGCCGTGATCTGCGCGTCCACCGGCAACACCTCGGCGTCGGCCGCCGCCTACGCGGTGCGGGCCGGGATGACCTGCGCGGTGCTCGTCCCGCAGGGCAAGATCGCGATGGGCAAGCTGGCGCAGGCGCTGGTGCACGGCGCCCGGCTGCTCCAGGTCGACGGCAATTTCGACGACTGCCTGGAGCTGGCCCGCAAGCTGTCGGTCGACTACCCGGTGGCCCTGGTCAACTCGGTCAACAAGTACCGCCTCCAGGGGCAGAAGACCGCCGCGTTCGAGATCGTCGACGCGCTCGGCGACGCCCCCGAGGTGCACTGCCTGCCGGTCGGGAACGCCGGGAACATCTCCGCCTACTGGATGGGCTACCAGGAGTACGCGGCCGACGGGCCCGCGTCCCGCACCCCCCGGATGCTCGGCTTCCAGGCCAGCGGCGCCGCGCCGTTCGTCAAGGGCGAGCCGGTGCTCAAGCCGCAGACCATCGCCACCGCGATCCGGATCGGCAACCCCGCCTCCTGGGATCTGGCCATCGCCGCCCGCGACGACTCCGGCGGCGCGATCGACTCGGTCACCGACCGGCAGATCCTGGCCGCCTACCGGCTGCTGGCCAGCGAGGAGGGCGTGTTCGTCGAGCCCGCCTCCGCGGCGAGCGTCGCCGGGCTGCTCCAGGCGTGCGAGCAGGGCGTCGTGCGGCCCGGCACCAAGGTCGTCTGCACGGTGACCGGCAACGGCCTCAAGGACCCCGACTGGGCGATCTCCGGGGCGCCCGCGCCGACGACCGTCAAGGTGGACGCGCACGCCGCGGCGTCCGCGCTCGGCCTCGCCTGACCTCCCGCCACCGGCCCCGCCGGGCGCCGCGCGCGGCGCCCGGCGGGCCTGCGACTTCCACCGATGTACCTGTACCGAGGGGGCGGGCGATGAGCTGGCCGAACGAGTCCGTGCTGGTCCGGACGCCGGCGACCAGCGCCAATCTCGGCCCGGGGTTCGACTCGCTGGGCCTGGCGCTGGAGCTGCACGACGACGTCGAGGTCGAGGTGACCGGCGGCGGCCTGGTCATCGAGGTGGCCGGCGAGGGCGGCGAGGTCGAGGGCCGCGGCGAGCGGCATCTCATCGTCAGGGTGCTGCGCCGCGCGTTCGACCTGATCGATGAGCTGGCGGAAGCGGGCGGCGCGACCGCGCTCGGCCAGCCCGCCGGGCTGCGGCTGCGCTGCGTGAACCGGATCCCGCACAGCCGCGGGCTCGGCTCGTCGTCGGCGGCGACCGTCGCCGGGCTCGTCGCGGCGCGGCACCTGCATCCGCGCGGGCGGCTGCTGGACGACGAGGCGGCGCTGCGCCTGGCCACCGAGATCGAGGGGCACCCCGACAACGTCGCGCCGTGCCTGGCCGGCGGCCTGACGGTCGCCTGGACGACGCCGGACGGGCCCAGGCTGGTCCGGCTCGATCCGGCGGTCGAACGGGTCGTCGCGTTCGTCCCGGAGCAGCGCCTGGCCACCGAGCGGGCCCGCGGGCTGCTCCCCGAGACCGTCCCGCACGGCGACGCGGCGGCCAACGCGGGGCGCGCCGCGCTGCTCGTCGCGGCGCTCACCGCCGGGCTCGACCCGGGCGTGCTGCTGGACGCGACCGAAGACCGGTTGCATCAGGATTTCCGTGCCCCCGCCATGCCGGAATCGGCCGGGCTTGTCGCGCGGCTGCGCGGGGCGGGTGTGCCCGCCGTGATTTCCGGGGCGGGTCCCACTGTCCTGGCCTTCACCACCGCATCACAAGTTGATTCGATAGCTTCAGAACTGGGTAATGGGTGGCACATACGCCCGTTGGACGTTGCCCCCCGCGGTGCCCACGTCCGGGCCGGTCGTCCGTCGATCCGGCCCTGACGTTCGCGCTGGGGCGGGGATGGTGCAGCGCTCCGGCCAGGCGCCGGGATCCGCTCCAGCCAGGTGCCGTGATCCAGCCAGGTAAAATGCGAGACATCGACCTCTGGGGAATAGCAGTGCGCCCTGGTGATGTTAGGCTGAATGCCGCACCAGATGCCCCGTTCGGGCCCGTGTGCTCGTCTGCCGCGCGTCAGCTGTCCGGCCTTTCGGCCGTGTCGGTCGCGCGTACTAGGCTCCCCGACACCGTGACATCCCGTTGTCAGGCATTCCAGCGAAACTTCGGACGGCGCGGAACAGGGGACACGCACGAGCCATCCGTCCCGTCCACCATCTGGCTGTGCCCAGAAATCGCAGATCGCGGCCCCATCGTGATCAGCGGAGCCCGACTCGGCGCCCCCGCCGGGCCGCACCACCGGGTTGACTGGCCGAACGCCGGCCAACGCCCGCTCCCTGGGAAGGACCCTTAGTGAGCGAATCCAGCGAACTCCTTACGGACGCATCGAGCACGGCACCCGCCGCCCCGGCCGAAGAGGCCGGCGCCGAGCGTGCCACCCCCCGGCGCCGCCGGACCGGCACCGGGCTGTCGGCCATGGTGCTGCCCGAACTCAAGGCGCTCGCGTCCAGCCTCGGCATCACCGGTACCACCGGGATGCGCAAGAGCCAGCTCATCGCCGCCATCCAGGAGAAGCAGGGCGGCCAGGGGCAGGGCTCGGCGGGAGGCGAGCAGGGAGCCGCTGCGACGGAGAAGACCGAGCGCCCGCGCCGTAGCCGTACCGCCGCCAAGCGCGAGGCGCCGGCCGAGCAGACCGCCATCGCCGAGGCGGCACCCGCGGTCGCCGACGAGCAGCAGGCTCCGGCCGAGAAGAAGGCCGAGAAGGCCGAGAAGGCGGAGAAGACGGAGAAGACGGAGCGGAGCGAGCGGCCCGAGAAGGCCGGCCGGCAGGGCGGCCGGTCCGCCGAGAAGCAGTCCGACAAGGGCGGCTCCGAGGGCCGGCAGAACCGCGAGTCCGGCGAGCGGACCCGCTCCGAGAGCGGCTCCGACGACGGCGAGCAGCAGCAGGGCGGACGGGACGGCGGCGGCCGTGACGGACGTGAGAACCGCGACGGACGCGAGGGCGGCCGGCAGCGCGGACGCGGTGGCCGTGAGCGTGGCGAGGGCCGCGAGCGCGGTGAGCGCGGTGAGGGCCGGGAACGCGGCGAGCGGGGCGACCGCGGCGAGCGTGGAGACCGGGGCGACCGCAACGACCGCGGTGACCGTGGTGAGCGGGGCGACCGCGGTGAGCGTGGTGAGCGGGGCGAGCAGGGCGGCCGTCAGCGCGGCGGCCAGAACTCCGGCGGCGGCCAGCACGACGATGACGACGGCAGCGGCAGGGGCCGGCGCGGGCGCCGGTTCCGTGAGCGCAACCGCGGTCGCGGCGGTCGCGGCGAGCGCTACGAGGAGCCGGTGCTCAGCGACGACGACGTCCTGATCCCGGTCGCCGGGATCCTCGACATCCTCGACAACTACGCGTTCGTGCGGACCACCGGCTACCTGCCCGGCCCGAACGACGTGTACGTGTCGCTGGCCCAGGTCCGCAAGAACGGCCTGCGCAAGGGCGACGTCATCACCGGCGCGGTCCGGCAGGCGCGCGACGGCGAGCGGCGCGAGAAGTTCAACGCGCTGGTCCGCCTCGACACCGTCAACGGGATGGAGCCCGACCAGGCCAAGGGCCGGGTCGACTTCAGCAAGCTGACCCCGCTGTACCCGCAGGACCGGCTGCGGCTGGAGTCGGACCCGGGGATCCTGACCACCCGGATCATCGACCTGGTCTCGCCGATCGGCAAGGGCCAGCGCGGGTTGATCGTGTCGCCGCCCAAGGCCGGCAAGACGATGGTGCTCCAGTCGATCGCCAACGCGATCACCAAGAACAACCCCGAGTGCCACCTGATGGTCGTCCTGGTCGACGAGCGTCCCGAAGAGGTCACCGACATGCAGCGGACGGTGAAGGGCGAGGTCATCCACTCGACCTTCGACCGTCCGGCCGAGGACCACACCACGGTCGCCGAGCTGGCCATCGAGCGCGCCAAGCGGCTGGTCGAGCTGGGCCACGACGTGGTCGTACTGCTCGACTCGATCACCCGGCTCGGCCGCGCGTACAACCTGGCCGCCCCGGCGTCCGGGCGCATCCTGTCCGGTGGTGTCGACTCGACCGCGCTGTACCCGCCCAAGCGGTTCTTCGGCGCGGCCCGCAACATCGAGAACGGCGGCTCGCTGACCATCCTCGCCACCGCGCTGGTGGAGACCGGGTCCCGGATGGACGAGGTCATCTTCGAGGAGTTCAAGGGCACCGGCAACATGGAGCTCAAGCTCAACCGGAGCCTGGCCGACAAGCGCATCTTCCCCGCGGTGGACGTCGACGCGTCCAGCACCCGCAAGGAGGAGATCCTCATGGCGCCGGAGGAGCTGCGGGTCGTCTGGCAGCTCCGCCGCGTGCTGCACGCGCTCGACACCCAGCAGGCGCTGGAACTCCTCCTGGAGAAGATGCGGGAGACCAAGTCCAACGCCGAATTCCTGCTCCAGGTCCAGAAGACCACGGTCTCCGACGACCGCTGACGACCGGCCGCGCGCCCGAGGCGCACGGTTCCCGTAGCGCGACGGCGCCCCCGCCCTGATCCGGACGGGGGCGCCGTCGCGTCCGCGTGCCCCGGGCCCGGTGGTGGGGTTAGCCCCACCACGGATCCGGCGGGGTGCCGCATGGTCCGGGCGTGGTCCGGGCCGCAGGCTGGGACCGTACGCTGGAACGGGCACGGAGGGACGATGTGGGCGAGCTGAGCAGAGGGGCGGACGGGGCCGCGGCGGAGCCGGCCGGGGGCGCGAGCGCCGCGCGGGCGGCCGGGCGCGCGGGCTCGCTCGCCTACGGGCCGTGGACCCCGCTGGCCATGGCCAGATCCTCGGTGACCTGGCGGTCGGCCCTGTACTTCGCGGTGAGCGTGGCGCCCGCGCTGGCCTGGTTCATGGTCCTGGCCGTCGGGCTGCTGTTCTCGCTGGCCACCGCGATCATCTGGGTCGGGGTGCTGCTGCTGGCCATGCTGATGATCGCGTGGCGGCTCGGCGCGATGCTGGAGCGGCGGCTGATCCTGGCGGCGTTCGGTGTCCGGATCCCCAATCCGTACCGGACTCCGCAGCAGGGCCGCAACCCGGTGGTGAGGCTGAAGCACATGGCGTCCGACCCGGCCACCTGGAAGGACCTGGTCTACCTCGGGCTGCACCTTCCGGTCGCGTGCGCCGAGCTCATCGTGGCGGTGCTCCTGTGGGGGTCGGCCGCGACCCTGGTGTTCCTGCCGGTGGCCGTGGCGCTGGGCGGCGGCATGGAGGTCAACGTCGCCGACGTCTCGTACTGGGCGGGCAACCCGGTGGAGGCCCTGCCCGTGTCGGTGGTGGGGCTGGCGGTGCTGCTCGTGGCGATGTACGCGACGCGGGTGATGGCGATCGGGCACGTCCTGTACGCCCGGCTGCTCCTCGGCCCGAGCGGCTCGCAGCGGGAGAACCTGGAGCTGCGGCGGCGCACCGCGCACCTGCGGGCCAGCCGCGCCCGCGGGGTGGACGCCGCCGAGTTCGAGCGGCGCCGCATCGAGCGCGACCTGCACGACGGGGCGCAGCAGCGGCTGCTGGCGGTGGCGATGGACATCGGCCGGGCCCGCGCCAAGCTCGACGACGACCCCGAGGGCGCGCGGGCGCTGATCGAGCAGGCCCACGCGGGCACCAGGGAGGCGATCACCGAGCTGCGCGACCTGGCCCGCGGGATCTACCCGGCGATCCTCACCGACCGCGGCCTGGACCCGGCGCTGTCCGGGCTGGCCGGGCGGGCGCCGGTGCCGGTCGAGGTGGCGGTCGACCTGCCCGAGCGTCCCCCCGCGGCGGTCGAGAGCATCGCGTACTTCGTCGTCGCCGAGGCGCTGACCAACATCGCCAAGTACGCCCGCGCGACCCGGGCGACGGTCCGCGTCGCCCGGGAGGACTCCTGGGTGGTCGTCGAGATCGCCGACAACGGGGTCGGCGGCGCGGTGGCCGGGGCCGGCGGCGGGCTCGCGGGCCTGGCCGACCGGGCCGCGACCATCGACGGGATACTGACCGTCGACAGCCCGCCCGGGGGGCCCACGGTCGTCCGCGCGGACCTGCCCTGCACCTGGTGATCGTCCCGGCCCGGGCGGTGGGAGAGGTCCGGGGGCGGCCGGCAGGCCCGATAATGGGGGGATGCGGGTTGTGATCGCCGAGGACTCGGTGCTGTTGCGCGAAGGGCTCGTCCGGCTGCTCGGCGACGCCGGGATCGAGACCGCGGCGACGGTCGGGGACGGGCCGGGGCTGCTCGGCATCGTCGAGCGGCACGAGCCCGACCTGGCCATCGTGGACGTGCGGATGCCGCCCTCGTTCACCGACGAGGGCCTGCGGGCCGCGCTGGAGGTGCGGGCGCGGCGGCCGGGCACGCCGATCCTGGTGCTGTCGCAGTACGTGGAGGAGCGGTACGCCACCGATCTGATCGGCGGCGGGGCCGAGGGCGTCGGCTACCTGCTCAAGGAGCGGGTCTCCGACATCGCCGAGTTCATCGACGCGGTCCGCCGCATCGCCGCCGGGGGCACCGTGATCGACCCGGAGGTGATCGGCCAGCTCCTCGGCCGGCGGCGCACCGGCGACCCGCTCCAGACGCTCACCCCGCGCGAGCAGGAGGTGCTCGGGCAGATGGCCCAGGGCAAGGCCAACGGGGCGATCGCGCGGGACCTGGTCGTCACCGAGGGCGCGGTGGAGAAGCACATCTCCAACATCTTCATGAAGCTGGACCTGCAACCCGCGCAGGGCGGGCACCGCCGCGTCATGGCGGTGCTGGCCTACCTGGGCCGCTCCGAGGTCTGAGCCGGACTGGGGGCCGGGCTGGGGCCGGGCCGGGAGGCCGAACCAGGAGGTCAGAGCCGCGCCAGGACGTCCGGGCCGCACCAAGGGAGCGTCCGGGCAAGATCGGGAATGCCCGATGACCTCGGCACGTTCGGGTATCTGGCACACTTGGAGTGCAACCGCTGCGGTACCGGTTCACGCTTCCCACATCTCCCACGGCATCGCCGTGCGGGCCGGGGGCGCCCGGCGACCGCTCCAGGCGAGGAGATCTCATGAAGCCCGACATCCACCCGAACTACGTCGTCACGACCGTGACGTGTACGTGCGGGAACACCTTCGAGACCCGCAGCACCGCCGCGAGCGGTGAGATGCGCGCCGACATCTGCTCCGACTGCCACCCGTTCTACACGGGCAAGCAGAAGATCCTCGACACCGGCGGCCGGGTGGCGCGCTTCGAGCAGCGCTTCGGCAAGGGCAAGAAGGCCGACAAGTAGAGCGACCATCGCCGCACGGCGGCGACCAGGGGCGGCCCGGGGACTCTCCAGGTCCCCGGGCCGTTCGAAGTGGGCACTCGGAGGCCACGCGGCCGGAACGGGCCAGGACATACCGTGAATCTCGACGATCTCATCAGCGAGTACACCGACATCGAGGGGCGGCTCGCCGACCCCTCGGTGCACGCGGAGCAGAACCTCGCACGGCGGCTGGGCAAGCGCTACGCGGAGCTGCGCCCGATCGTCGAGACCTACCGCGAGCTGACCGCCACCGAGGACGATCTGGCCGCCGCGCGCGAGCTGGCCGGCGAGGACGAGACGTTCGCCGCCGAGGCCGTCGAGCTCGACAAGCGCCGCGAGGAGCTGGAGGAGCGGCTGCGCCGGCTGCTGGTGCCCCGCGACCCCAATGACGACAAGGACGTCATTCTGGAGGTCAAGGCCGGTGAGGGCGGCGAGGAGTCGGCGCTGTTCGCCGGCGACCTGCTGCGGATGTACCTGCGGTACGCCGAGCGGGTCGGCTGGAAGACCGAGGTCCTCGACGCGCACCCGTCCGACCTGGGCGGCTACAAGGACGTCACGGTCGCGGTGAAGGCGCGCGGGCAGGACGGCGGCGCCTGGACGCGGCTGAAGTACGAGGGCGGCGTGCACCGGGTGCAGCGGGTGCCGGTCACCGAGTCGCAGGGCCGCATCCACACCAGCGCGGCGGGCGTGCTGGTCAGCCCCGAGGCCGAGGACGTCGACGTCCAGATCGACGCCAACGACCTGCGGATCGACGTGTACCGGTCGTCCGGGCCGGGCGGGCAGAGCGTCAACACCACCGACTCGGCGGTCCGCATCACGCACCTCCCGACGGGCGTCGTGGTGTCCTGCCAGAACGAGAAGAGCCAGCTCCAGAACAAGGAGCAGGCGCTGCGCATCCTGCGGTCCCGGATGCTGGCGATCGCGCAGGAGCAGGCCGACGCCGCGGCCTCGGCCGAGCGCAAGAGCCAGGTCCGCACCGTCGACCGGTCCGAGCGGGTGCGCACCTACAACTATCCGGAGAACCGGATCTCCGACCACCGCGTCGGCTACAAGGCCTACAACCTCGACCAGGTGCTCGACGGCGATCTGCACAATGTGACGCAGGCGCTGGTCGACGCCGACATGGAACGACGCCTGGCCGAAGCCCAAGGATCATGAACCTGCTGCTCGACGAGATCGCCAGGGCGACCGCGCGGCTGGCCGACGCCGGGGCCGCCTCGCCCCGTGCCGACGCCGAGGAGCTCGCCGCGGCCGTGCACCGGGTCAACCGCTCCGAGCTGCACAGCGTGCCGGACAACGCGTTCGACGCCCTGTTCTGGGAGTACGTGGCGCGCCGCGAGGCGGGCGAGCCGTTGCAGCACATCACCGGCCGCGCGTACTTCCGCTACCTGGAGCTGAAGGTCGGCCCGGGGGTGTTCGTGCCCCGGCCCGAGACCGAGGTGATGGCCGGCTGGGTGCTGGAGACGCTGCGCGACATGGACGTGCGCGACCCCCTGGTGGTCGACCTCGGCACCGGTTCCGGCGCGATCGCGCTGTCCATCGCGCTGGAGGCGCCGCGCGCCCGGGTCCACGCGGTCGAGAAGGACCCCACGGCGTTCGTGCACGCCACCCGCAACGTCGAGGAGCTGGACGAGCGGGGCCGGGTGCGGCTGCACCTGGACGACTTCGCGACCGCCCTCACCGAGCTGAACGGCACCGTCGACCTGGTCGTCAGCAACCCGCCGTACATCCCGATGAGCGAGTGGGAGTACGTGCCGCGCGACGTCCGCGACCACGACCCCGCCGACGCGCTGTGGGGCGGGGGCGACGACGGGCTCGACGCGATCCGCCGGGTGGAGTCGGCGGCGCGCCGGCTGCTGCGGCCGGGCGGCCACGTGGCGGTCGAGCACAGCGATCTCCAGGGCAACGGGGTCTACTGGATCTTCGCCGAGGAGAACGGCTGGCGCGACGTCCGCAACCGCCGCGATCTGACCAACCGCGACCGCTTCGTCACAGCGCGGTACGGCACCGACTGACGCCTCGGCCCCGCCGGAGCGTGGATATCCTGGGGCGTGCCAGGGAGCACCAGCTCCGCGCAGATGGGAAGACGGGCGACCGTGAGCCGACGTTATGACTGCTCCGAGCCGATGGAGCGTACCCGGGGGATCGCGGACGCGGTCTCCGCCGTAAGGCGCGGTGAGCTCATCGTGCTGCCGACCGACACGGTGTACGGAGTCGGCGCGGACGCGTTCACCCCGCCCGCGGTGACCGCGCTGCTGGACGCCAAGGGGCGGGGCCGCGAGATGCCTCCGCCGGTGCTGGTCGGCTCGGTGCGGGCCGCGACCGCGCTGGTCGAGGACCTCGGCACCTACGGGCAGGACCTGATCGACGAGTTCTGGCCGGGCGCGCTGACGCTGGTGTGCCGGGCCAACCAGAGCCTGCTATGGGACCTGGGCGAGACCAAGGGCACCGTGGCGATCCGGATGCCGATGCACGAGCTGACGGTCGAGCTGCTCAAGGAGACCGGGCCCCTCGCGGTCAGCAGCGCCAACCTCAGCGGCCGGCCCGCCGCGCGCTCGGCGGCGGACGCCGAGTCGATGCTGGGCGACTCGGTCTCGGTGTACCTGAACGGCGGGCGGTCGGCGCACGGCGACCCGTCCACGATCGTCGACCTGACCGGCGCCGTCCCGCGGCTGCTGCGCGCGGGCGCCATCCCGGAGGACAAGATCCGCTCCGTCGTCGGGGTGCTGCTCACCGACGAGGACGAGATCGAGGCCGAGGACAAGGCCGGGGACGAGGACGGTGCCGGGGAGCTCGCGGCCACGCCCGCCACGCCCCCCGTCGAGCCCGCTGAGCCCGTCAAGGCGGAGCCGCAGGCCGAGGCGGAGGGTGAGAGCGAGGGCGAGGGGCAGGACGCCGTGAAGCCCTCGCTGGTGAAGGGGGCCGCGTCGGCCGACAAGCCGTCCCTCAGCAAGGACGAGCCCACGGCCGGCTGAGCCGTCCGGCCAGAGCTCGCCAGAGCCCCGCCGGGGCCCGCCGGTGCCCTTGGCGGCCGGTGCGCCTCGCGGCGCGCGAGGATCCGGGTCAGGCATGCGAAAGGCCCCGCCGCGCGCGCGACGGGGCCCTCGGTGTCACCGGCTCAGAGAGCCGGTCACGGTTCGGCTCAGAAAAGGGTCTTGCCCGGGCCGTAGACGTACTGGCCGCTCTTCTTGCTGCGACCGCACTCCTGGACGTACAGGTGGCTGCTGTACGACGAGCTGACCTTGATCGAGACGGTGCCCTTGTTGTCGAAGTTGGCGCCGGAGCTGGTGACGATCTTGTGACGCGACCAGTACGCCTTGCCGCCTTCCGTGAACTTGAAGCGCACGCACGCGGTCCAGCCGTTCTTCTTGCTGTCCTGGAGGTAGCCGCTCACGTAGACGCTGCCGCCCGAGCGGGTGTAGGTCCCCCACGAGGCCAGGTTGCTGTACTTGTTGTACGGGGCCCACTTCTTGGTGACGGCGGCCTCGGCGGGAGCGCCCACGGCGGCCATGCCGGCCATCAGGGTTCCGGCGGCCAGGGCAACGGCAGCGATACGCCGCATAAGTCCCTCCACAATTCAGGTTTCGCGAAATAGCTCCGCAAACCTAGCAGTGTCCCCAAGATCGTTTTTATGGCGAGCTTAGATCGTGACCTGGTGCGGCCGAGGTCGGGCGGGGGGCGAACCTTTTCCGTGCCTTCACCGTCCAAGGGTCAGGGAGGCGGCTGTCCCGACGTCACAGGGGCAGACTGAAGGACCGAAATACACGGCGTTGGCGTCCGCAACCCGCCGGGCCTGCACCGGGGTCCAGGGTGATGGTATGACAAAGATCACAAACTGGTCATTCCTCATCCAAAGCGTCCAGCAGTGCCCGCATGTCGATCAGTGCGGCGCGCGCCTGCTCGACCACCCCGTCCAGCGCCTCGCGCGCGTCCTGCGGTGTCCCGGCCGCCCCGGCCTCGGCGATGCGGACCAGGCGGGCGGTGTGCTCCAGCACGGTGCCGCTCAGCCCGAGCGCGACCCGGTGCCGTTCGGCCTGCACGGCCTCGCCGGTCCGGGTCGCCACGGTCTCCCGCGCGGTCGTCTCCCAGCGCTGGCCGCGCCCGGTGACCGTCCGGCCCCAGGCCCAGAACGGGAGCAGCACCAGCGCCCCGAACAGCACGCCGCCGGCCAGCCCGAACGGGATCGTCCAGGGTCCGGGACGCGCGTCCGGCGCGGTCACCAGCAGGACCGTCCAGGCGACGGCCCAGGGGAGCGTGGCCGCGAACGGCGCGGGCCAGGTCGGACGGCCCGGACGCGCGTGGCCGGCGACCGAGTACACCGCGATCATCTCCGCCGTGCAGCCCAGCACCAGCACGCCGAGCAGGCCGACCGACCGCGCGCCCGCCGTCAGCGCCCACCCCACATCGATCAGGATCAGCGCGCCCAGCGTGAGGTACGGAGCGCGGCGCCGCCACCACAGTGGCACGGCACGGGCCACCAGCGCGATCACCACGAGCACCGACCCGTCCGCGGACCATCCGCCGAGGGCCGGGTCCGGGGGCAGGAACGCCAGGAGGGGCGGCAGGATCGCGCAGAACACCACCACGGCCGCGTCCAGCACCTCGGGCCAGCCGGGCCCGCGCCGCGTCCCGGCGGGCGCGGCGGGCGAGGTGGGGAGCACGGCGCGCACCGACCACCCGCCGGACTCGTCCGGGCCCGCGGCGAGCGTGCCGCCGAGCGCCTTGGCCCGGCCGCGCATCCCGGCGATCCCGCGTCCCGTGCCGAGCGCGGGGACGGACCCGCCCTCGCTGGGAGCCTCGTTGACGACCGCCACCTCCACCGCGTCCGGCAGGTGGCGGACCTCGACGGCCACAGACGCGCCCGGCGCGTACCGCAGGGCGTTGGTGAGCGACTCCTGGACGATCCGGTACGCGGCGGTGCCGACCTCCGGCCGCAGGCCGCTCGCGCGCGGCTCCTCGGCGGCGCCCCGCAGGGCGCGCGCCCGCCGCAGGGTGGCGAGGAGCGGGCCTCGCGAGGCCGAGGGCGCGCCCTCGACGACGAGCGA
Source organism: Actinomadura xylanilytica (assembly GCF_030283145.1). Taxonomy (GTDB): domain Bacteria; phylum Actinomycetota; class Actinomycetes; order Streptosporangiales; family Streptosporangiaceae; genus Spirillospora; species Spirillospora xylanilytica. The sequence continues at coordinate 583,454 of NZ_JASNWE010000004.1, read as the reverse complement.
CACCGGGACGCCCACCCGGATCAGCCCCTGGCACAGCGCGGGGAGCATGGCGTCCAGCTCGCCGTCCTCGGACTCGGTGCCCATGACGTCGACCAGCCGGCTGAGCGCCTTGAGGACGTCACGGCCGGTCTCGGCCGCGGCCGACAGCGCCGCCGCGGTCAGCTCGGGGTCGGACCGGCGGGCGACGGCGCCGCTGTGCACCACGACCGCGCTGAGATGGTGGCCGGCGACGTCGTGCAGGTCGCGGGCGAGCCGTTCGCGTTCGGAGCCGGCCGCGGCGCTCCGCTCCCGATCGGCCCCGGCGAGCCGCTCCGCCAGCCGGTCCCGCCGCTCCCGGTGCTCGCGGCGGAGCTGGCCGAGCGCGGTGACCACGATGTAGTAGAGGACGTTGAGCGCCTCGTTCAACGCCAGGTCAGACGCCGTCTGCTCGACCGGCAGCGCGACCGCGAACGCCACCGTGAACGTGGCCAGGCATCCGGCCATCGCGACCCGCCGTCCGCGCTGCACTGCCACGGAGTACAGCGCGACGCCGTCGCTCAGCCCGGCCACCAGGGTCTCGGTGCTCTGCACCGCGAGCAGGCCCGCGCCGTTGAGCAGCACCGCCGCCGCCAGCACCGGCACGGGCGCGACCCGCCGCCAGATCAGCGCGAGGCAGGACCCGATCACCGAGACCGCGACCGCCGTCCACTGGCCGTGCCCGAGCGGACGGTCCACGCCCGTGGTCAGCAGCCAGGTACCGAAGAGCTGCGCGCAGGCCAGCGCTCCCGGCACGGCGAAGTCCGCCACGCTCGGCCAGCGCGCCCCGCCCGTCCGATCCGCCGCCGCACCGGTTCCCGGCGTCCTGTCAGGCCCCCCGGCCCGCGAGCCCCCGCTCATTTCCGTGCTCCGCCCCCGATCCCCTCACACGGAACGACAGTATGGCCGGTCCGGGGGATCGGCAGTGCCGAGGGCGGATCACGCCGGGCCGGGCCGCACCCGGCGCACGCCGGCACGGCACCTAACCTGAGCGGGAGAGACAGGGAACGCCACAGGGTAGTCGCTTCGTTACGCCGACAGACGGGCATCAACGGTGAAACCATGCCTGACGTGCATGCATGGGCCCGCGGGCGGATGGTCGCAGCGCTCGCGCTGATCGCCGTCCTCGGGCTGCCGGGCCCGTCGGCCGCCGCCTCCGAGGAGCGCGTCCCGGCCCTGGACGTGGTGCTGACGATCAGCCCGGACGGGACGCTGCGGGTCCGCGAGACGATCACCTACGACTTCGCCCCCGGCGGCGGGCACGGCCTCGTCCGGCGGGTGCGGTACCGGCACGGGGACCGGCTGTACGGGATCAGCGACATCCGGACGAGTTCGTCCACGGGCGCGCCCGCGCGCGCGAGGACGTTGAAGCTGCTGCACGAGGTGCAGATCAGCGTGGGCGACCGGAACCGGGCGGTGCACGGCCGGCAGGCCTATGTGATCGAGTACGACGTGGGCGGCGCGTTCACCCCGCTGCAAGGGCGCGACGAGCTGGTCTGGGACGCCGTCGGCACCGGCTGGGAGGTGCCGATCGGCGAGGCCGCGGTACGGGTCGAGGCGCCGGTGCCGCTGCGGAAGGTGAGCTGCCGCGCCGGGCGCCGGCACGAGACGACCCCGTGCCTGCGGGATCGGGACGGGCCGTACGCCGTCGATTTCACCCAGCGGGGGCTGCGTCCCCGCGAGGGCATGACGGTGCGGGTCAGGCTGCCCAAGGGGGCGATCACTGTGCAGCGGCCCCGCTACGCGCCGCCGCGCTGGGCGGGGACCTGGCCGGGCACGGCGGTGCTCGCGCTGGCGCTCGGGTCGCTGGCGCTGACCGCGCGCCGTCCGGCGCGGCGGAGCGCGGGAGTCCGGCTGGTCGGGGCGGGCACGCTGCTGCTGGCGGCCGACGCGGCCGATGACGTGCTGGCGCGGGGGCTGTGGGACTTCGCGCTCGGCGATCTCGTGCTCGCCGGGCTCGCATTGATCATCGCGGGGGCGGGCGTGCTCGCCGCGCACCGCCACGGGCCGGACCACGACCGGAGCTTTCGGACGCCCCAAGACGGAGCGGGCGCGCGGTGGGAGGAATAGAGTTGTCCGGGCACGCCGCCCGGCCGAACGCATCGTTCCCCGGCGGGTGCCGTCCAGCCGCCGGATGATCAGTGGGCGATCAGCGGCGATCAGCGAGGGGAGGCGCGGCCGAGTGCGGGAGTACCTGCTCATCATTCTGGTCGCCGCCCTCGTCGTGTACCTGGTGACTCCCGCCGTGCGCCGGTTCGCCGTCTGGTTCGGCGCCATGGCCGCGCCCCGCGACCGCGACGTGCACGTCATCCCGACGCCCCGGCTGGGCGGTCTGGCGATGTTCGGCGGCATGGTCGCGGCGCTGGTGGTGGCGACCGGGCTGCCCGAGATGCGCAAGGTCCTGGAGAACGGCGACGTCAGCGTGGCCAGGGCGCTGCTGCTGTCGGGCGGGCTGATCGTGCTGGTCGGGATCGCCGACGACCGCTGGGGCGTCGACGCGCTGACCAAGTTCGCCGGGCAGGTCGCGGCGGCCGGCATCTTCATCATGCAGGGCATCCAGGTCTACGTGATCCCGCTGCCCACGGGCGAGACGCTGTCGCTGCCGCCCACCTACGGGGTGCCGCTGACCGTGCTGATGGTGGTCGCCACCATCAACGCGGTGAACTTCATCGACGGCCTCGACGGGCTGGCGGCCGGAGTGGTCGGGATCGCCGCGACGGCGCTGTTCTCCTATGCCTACCTGCTGTCGAAGTCGGTCGGGGTCACCACGCTGAGCGGGGCGACGCTGACCGCGGCGGTGCTGGTCGGGATCTGCGCGGGCTTCCTGCCGCACAACTTCAACCCGGCCCGGATCTTCATGGGCGACACCGGTTCGATGCTGATCGGGCTGCTGCTCAGCGCAGGCACGATCATGCTGACCGGGCAGTTCGACACCGCGGTCCTGGGCACCTACGGGCTGTTCCCCTTCTATGTGCCGATCCTGCTGCTCCCGGCGGTGGCCGCGGTGCCGTTCATCGACATGCTGCTGGCGGTCTGGCGGCGCACCAACCAGGGCCGTTCGCCGTTCGCGCCGGACAAGCAGCACCTGCACCACCGGCTCCTGGAGCTCGGTCACTCGACCCGCCGCGCGGTGCTGATCATGTACTTCTGGGTCGGGCTGATGGCCTCGGGCGTGGTGGGGCTCGCGCTGAGCGACTCGACGCTGATGGTGGCCGGCGCGACCGCACTGATCGCGGTCGCCGGCGTGGTGCTGATGATCGCCGGGCCGCGGCGCCGCCGCCGCCGCGACGCCCGGCGGGAGGCGGCCGGCCTGGCCGGCGGCCGGCCCGACGATCAGCCGGCCGCGCGCCCGCACGAACCCGTATAGGGACCCGAATTCGCGGAATGCCGCCGGGTGAGGGAGACCTTCCCGGAACGTGGTGAGACGTCACCGTCCGGCTATTCCCGGTGGCCGGGAAGTGTGCGCATTCCACCCGGGGCGTCGCTCTCGGTGATCGGCGTGAACGCCGCCTCTTCCTTCGGCGAGACGGTCCCGGCGGGACGCGCGGGACGGGTGCGCCCGGCTGCGCCGGTGCGCCGTGGCCTGGGCACGGTTCGTCGGGTCGCGCCCTCGCGCGCCCGCCCGGACGATGTGGCGGGCGGGTCGGGGCGATTCCCGCGCCCGCCTGCCGCGCTGTTCTCGAAGCGCGACCATTCGGCGGCGGCGGGTCACGATCGCCGGAATCGTATTCCTCCCGGCGGGCGGAACAAGATGATCGCGCGCGAGTAATGGGAGGACCTTTCCGGTCGATCGCCCCGGCGGAATGACTAGTCCGTCCGGCCGCTTCGTCGGGTGCTCGGCGGGCCGGCCGGTGCATCCACAGAGTGAGATCGCCGTCTCGCCTTGCGGGAGGTGGTGCGGTGCCCGGCGGCGCCCGGCCGCCGGCCCGTCCCGGAAGATCGGCGAAACCGGCGCCGTTGCGGCGGCCAAGGTGCTGAGCTGGGCTAAAGTCCGTGGAAGTCGCGCGTGCCGATGGCGTCCCCCGGTCTTTACCACCGGGGTAATTGTGGACATATCGGACGCTTGTGATACCTTTCACGAACCAGATACGACCACTGACCGTGACCAGCCGGAGCCCTCATGCAGTCTTCCGACGGCCATCCAGTCCGGGGTGCCGCGATACCGACCTCCCTGGTGGGGCTGGTCGCGGTGGTGATCGGCCTGCTGATCGCGGGTCCCAAGGGCGGCCTCGCCGCCGCGCTGGCGGCGGTCGTGGTGATCGCATTCTTCTCGGTCAGCGCGCTGGCCGTGGCCTGGGCGGCGAAGTTCTCGTCTCAGACGATGATGCTCGCCGCGCTGGCCAGCTACGCGGTCAAGATCCTCGCGGTGATGGTGCTGGTGACCGCCATGGACGGGGTCTCCCTGTGGAACACCAAGGTGTTCGGCTGGAGCGTCGTCGCCATGGCGCTGACCTGGATCGCGGCCGAGTTCCGCGTCGCCCTTCAGTCGGGAAGGCCCTACATTGACGAGCCCGAGACCGCCGCGGACCGGAGTCCCTGATGTCGCGGCCCGGAGTAGTTCTGGCACGTTTGGACTACTCCAATATGACCACCCGCGGGGTGGCCTGCTATCGTCCGGAGCGCGATGAGCGAGCAGGGACGTCGGCCGGAAGACGGCCAGCGCGAGTTCGCCGACGCCGCTTGGTCGGCCCCCAGCTATCTCCTGTCCGGGATGGCGATCTGGGGCGGGTCGGGCTGGTTGCTCGCCAAATGGACTGGTTGGAGCGGGTTTATCCCGATCGGCCTGATCATCGGTGTCGTGCTCTCCATCTACCTGATCTACGTGAAGTACGGTCGCCACCCCCTCTGAGCGGCCCCGCCGCCGAGGAAGCCTTCGTGATCCACCACCACATTGAAGAAGGGAACGCCGCGTGAACGCGCTGACGGTCCTCGCCTCCTCCGGCGGAGAGGAGTTCCAGGCCCCGGGGCCGGAACTCTTCAACTTTCGGCCCCTCTTCGACGGCGGTCCGGCCTGGCTGACCAAGCCGACCGTCTTCGCGGTCTTCGGCGCGCTGGTCGTGTGCGTCTTCTGCTGGAGCGCGTTCGCCAAGCCGAAGCTGGTACCGCGCGGCATCCAGAACATCGGCGAGATGGGCTACGTGTTCGTCCGCGACCAGATCGGCAAGCCGTTCCTCGGGCGCGACACCGAGCGCTGGATGCCGCTGCTGATGTCGCTGTTCTTCCTGATCTGGGTCTGGAACATCTTCGCGGTGATCCCGGTCATCCAGTTCCCCATCGCCTCGCACATCGCCTTCCCGATCGTGCTGGCCGTGGCCGTCTACTTCATCAAGGTCTACCTGGGCATCAAGAACCAGGGTCCGGTCAAGTACTTCACGAACCTGATCCCCAAGGGCCTGCCCAAGCCGATCTACATCCTGCTCGTCCCGATCGAGTATCTCTCCACCTTCATCCTGGCCCCGTTCACGCACGCGGTGCGGCTCTTCGCGAACATGTTCGCGGGGCACATGATCCTGGCGTTCTTCAGCCTCGTGGGCTTCTGGTTCCTCTTCGAGAAGCCGACCGCGCTCGGGTTCGGGGTGGGGATCATCGGTGTGGTGATGACCATCCTGATGACCGCCTTCGAGATGTTCATCCAGTTCCTACAGGCGTTCCTGTTCACGATGCTCGCTGCCATGTACATCAACAGCGGGCTGCACGCGGACCACTAGGCGCGACGTCCCAGGTCTGCGGCTCTACTACCGACCACCCCGATAAAGCCAGACCGGTGGAAACCTCCACCGGCCGACAGAAAAGGAAAGACCCATGACGGGAGAAGTCCTCGCTGCGGTCAGCGGCAACGTGACGGCGATCGGCTACGGCCTTGCCGCGATCGGTCCGGGCATCGGCGTCGGCATCATCTTCGGCCAGGGTGTCAACGCGATCGCCCGCCAGCCGGAGCTGACCGGTGTGATCCGTACCAACATGATGCTGGGCTTCGTGCTCACCGAGGCCCTCGCCCTGATCGGGCTTGTCGCGCCGTTCCTCTTCCAGAGCCTCAAGTAACGGGTAGACCGAAGGAAGGGCTGCATCATGATCACAGCAGCTTCCGTTCTGGCGGCGGAAGAGAACAACCCTCTCATTCCGCACCCGTATGAGCTGATCGTCGGAATCTTCTCGTTCGCGGTCGTGCTCCTGGTGGTCGGCCGGATCCTCGTTCCGCGGATCCAGCAGACCCTCAACGAGCGCACCGACGCGATCGAGGGCGGGCTCAAGCGGGCCGAGACGGTACAGGAAGAGGCCAAGGAGGCGCTCGAGCGCTACCAGGCCCAGCTCAAGGCGGGCCAGCTCGAAGCGTCCAAGCTTCGCAAGAAGGCCGAGGACCAGGGCGCCGCGATCATCGCGGAGATGCGCGAGCAGGCCCAGGCCGAGGCGCGCCGCATCGTCGAGGCCGCACAGGCCCAGATCGAGGCGGAGCGTCAGCAGGCCCTGGCCTCGCTGCGCAGCGAGATCGGCACCCTGTCGGTCGAGCTGGCCGGTCGCGTGGTGGGCGAGTCCCTGGAGGACAGCGCCCGGCAGAGCCGCGTGGTCGACCGCTTCCTTGAGGAGCTCGAAGGCCGCGCGCGTAGCCAGGAGCAGATCACATCATGACCATCACGGGAGCGGTCAGCAGGGCATCGCTGGCCGAGTCGAAAGAGCGGCTGGAGGCGGTGCTCGACCGTCCGGGCGAGCCCGCCGGCCTGGCCTCGCTGGGCACCGAGCTGTTCGCGGTGCTCAACCTGGTCGACCGCGAGCACGGCCTGCGCCGGGCGGTGTCCGACCCGGCGCGGGACGGCGCCGACAAGGCGCGCCTGTTCCAGGGGCTGCTCGAGGGCAAGGTCTCGCAGGCCGCTCTCGAGCTGGTCGCCGACGTGGTCCGGATGCGCTGGTCCAAGCCCTCGGAGCTGTCGGACGGGGTGGAGACCCTCGCGGTCACCGCCGAGGCCGCCCGCGCCGAGGCCGACGGCCGGATCGACGACCTGGAGGACGAGCTGTTCCGGTTCTCCCGGGTCGTCGAGGGCGAGCCCGCGCTGCGCGGCGCGCTCGGCGGGGCGGGACTGCCGGCCGACCGCAAGCAGGGCGTGCTGAACGCGCTGCTGGAGGACAAGGTCACGCCGTCCACCCTGGTCCTGGTCACCGAACTGGTGCTGCGGCCCCGGGGACGTAGCCTGGAGGGCGGTCTCGCCGAGTACGGCAAGCTCGTCGCCCAGCGGCGGGAGCGGCTGGTCGCGCTGGTGCGCACCCCGGTCGAGCTGTCCGAGGCCCAGCGCACGCGGCTCGCCGCGGTGCTGGCAGCGGCCTACGGCCACGAGGTACACCTGAACATCGAGCTCGACCCGGGTGCGGTGGGCGGCCTGTCCGTCCAGCTCGGGGACGAGATCATCGACGGCACGATCGCCGGGCGGCTGGACGAGGTCCGCCGGCGGCTCGCCGGCTGAGGCCGGCGGGACCCGCGGCGGGGCGGGGCGGAGCGAGGAGCTCCGCCGGCCGCCGCGGGGTCTGGGGGACTCCCCCAGATGTTTGGCTGAGCTGACCCCATAGGGAGCAAGAGAGGAATCATGGCGGAGCTGACGATCCGTCCGGATGAGATCCGGAACGCGCTGGAGCGCTTCGTCCAGTCGTACGAGCCTGAGGCCGCCGCGCGCGAAGAGGTCGGCACCGTTGTCGATTCCGGCGACGGCATCGCCCACGTCGAGGGCCTGCCCTCCGCGATGGCGAACGAACTCCTGGAGTTCGAGGACGGCACCCGTGGCCTGGCTCTGAACCTGGACGTGCGTGAGATCGGCGCCGTTGTCCTGGGTGACTTCAGCAAGATCGAGGAGGGTCAGAAGGTCCGCCGGACCGGCGAGGTCCTCTCGGTCCCGGTCGGTGACGGCTTCCTCGGCCGCGTCGTCGACTCGCTGGGCAACCCGCTGGACGGCAAGGGCGCCATCGAGTCCGACGAGCGTCGCGTGCTCGAGTTGCAGGCCCCCACGGTCGTGCAGCGCCAGTCTGTGAGCGAGCCGCTCCAGACCGGCATCAAGGCGATCGACGCGATGACGCCGATCGGCCGCGGCCAGCGGCAGCTGATCATCGGCGACCGGCAGACCGGTAAGACCACGGTCGCGGTCGACACGATCATCAACCAGAAGGAGGCCTGGGACTCCGGCGACGAGAAGCGGCAGGTCCGCTGCATCTACGTCGCGGTGGGCCAGAAGGGCTCCACGATCGCCAACGTGCGCCGGCAGCTCGAGGAGTCGGGCGCGCTGGAGTACACCACGATCGTGGCGGCGCCGGCCTCCGAGCCCGCGGGCTACAAGTACATCGCCCCCTACACCGGGTCGGCGATCGGCCAGCACTGGATGTACCAGGGCAAGCACGTCCTGATCGTCTTCGACGACCTGTCCAAGCAGGCCGAGGCCTACCGCGCGGTGTCGCTGCTGCTGCGCCGCCCGCCGGGCCGCGAGGCCTACCCGGGTGACGTCTTCTACCTGCACTCCCGGCTGCTGGAGCGCTGCGCGAAGCTGTCCGACGACCTCGGCGCCGGTTCGATGACGGGCCTGCCGATCATCGAGACCAAGGGCAACGACGTCTCGGCCTACATCCCGACCAACGTCATCTCCATCACCGACGGCCAGTGCTTCTTGGAGACCGACCTGTTCAACCAGGGCGTCCGGCCGGCGATCAACGTCGGTATCTCGGTCTCCCGGGTCGGCGGCTCGGCGCAGGTCAAGGCGATGCGGAAGGTCGCCGGCACGCTGCGGCTGGCGCTGTCGCAGTTCCGCGACCTGGAGGCGTTCGCCGCCTTCGCGTCCGACCTCGACGCCGCCTCGCGCGCCCAGCTCGAGCGCGGCGCCCGCCTGGTCGAGCTGCTCAAGCAGCCGCAGGGCAGCCCGTTCCCGGTGGAGCAGGAGGTCGTGTCGGTGTGGGCCGGCACCTCCGGCGAGCTCGACGACGTCCCGGTCGAGGACATCCGCCGCTTCGAGCGGGAGTTCCTCGACCACCTCGGCCGCGAGGAGACCGGTCTGCTGACCGGCATCCGCGAGACCGGCCAGCTGTCCGACGACGGTCTCACCAGCCTCAAGAACGCCATCACGGAGTTCAAGCAGGGCTTCGAGACCAGCGCCGGCGCGCTGCTCGGCGAGGACGCGTCGATCGAGGCGATCGACGAGGAGTCGGTCGAGCAGGAGACGATCACCCGCGTCAAGAAGGACTGATCGGGGATGGCCCAGGTACGTGAACTCCGGCAGCAGATCAAGTCGGTCAAGTCGACCGCCAAGATCACGCGCGCCCAGGAGATGATCGCCACCTCCCGGATCGTCAAGGCCCAGCAGGCGGTGGCGGCCTCCAAGCCGTACGCCGACCAGATCACCCAGGCGCTGAGCGCGCTGGTCAGCCACCACGTCGGGATCGCCCACCCGCTGCTCCAGGAGCAGCCGGCGGACACCCGCAGCGCGGTGCTGATCATCACCAGCGACCGCGGCTTCTGCGGCGCCTACAACGCCAACGTGATCCGCGAGGCCGAGTCCCTCATCAAGGCGCTGCGCGAGCAGGGCCGCGATCCCGTCCCGTACGTGGTCGGCAACAAGGGCATCACCTGGTACCGGTTCCGCGACCGCGAGGTCGAGCAGACCTGGAACGGGTTCAGCGACCGCCCCGCGTTCGCCGACGCCGAGACGATCGGCCGCAGGCTGGCCGCGGACTTCCTCAAGACCGACGCCGAGGGCGGGGTCGGGGAGATCCACGTCGTCTACACCGAGTTCGTCTCGATGCTGACCCAGCAGGTTCAGGTCCGGCGGCTGATGCCGCTGGAGATCGAGGAGCGGACCGAGGGGGACGGCGGATCGCGGGCGCTGCCCGCGTACGAGTTCGAGCCGTCCGCGGAGGCCGCGCTCGACCTGCTTTTGCCCAACTATGTCGAGAGCCGCATCTTCCACATGCTGCTTCAGTCGGCCGCGTCCTTCCAGGCGTCGGTCCGGCGGGCCATGAAGTCGGCCACCGACAATGCCAACGAACTGCTCGGGGTCTACACGCGCCAGATGAACCAGGCGCGGCAGGCCGCGATCACCCAGGAAATCAGCGAGATCGTCGGTGGCGCTGACGCGCTCGCCGATTCTGGCGGGGAGTGAGAATGACTGCTCAGGTAGAAACGGCGACCGCCACCGGGCGGGTCGTCCGGGTCATCGGCCCGGTCGTCGACGTGGAGTTCCCCGCCGACGCGATCCCGGGCATCTACAACGCCCTGCACGTGGACGTGGAACTGGCCGGCGAGACCAAGGAGCTCACGCTCGAGGTCGCGCAGGACCTCGGTGACAACATGGTCCGGGCGATCTCCATGCAGCCGACCGACGGCATGGTGCGCGGCGCTCCGGTGGTCGACACGGGCGAGCAGATCTCGGTGCCCGTCGGCGACGTCACCAAGGGCCACGTGTGGAACGCCCTCGGGAAGCCACTGGACGTGCCGGAGGCCTCGCTCAAGATCACCGAGCGCTGGGGCATCCACCGCACCGCTCCGGCGTTCGACCAGCTCGAGTCGCGCACCGAGATGCTGGAGACCGGCATCAAGGTCATCGACCTGCTCAGCCCGTACGTCAAGGGCGGCAAGATCGGCCTGTTCGGCGGCGCGGGCGTGGGCAAGACCGTGCTCATCCAGGAGATGATCCGGCGTGTCGCGCGCAACTTCGGCGGCACCTCGGTGTTCGCCGGCGTCGGCGAGCGCACCCGTGAGGGCAACGACCTGTGGGTCGAGATGGACGAGGCGGACGTCCTCAAGGACACCGCCCTGGTCTTCGGCCAGATGGACGAGCCCCCGGGCACCCGGCTCCGGGTCGCGCTGTCGGGCCTGACGATGGCGGAGTACTTCCGCGACGAGCAGGGCCAGGACGTGATGTTGTTCATCGACAACATCTTCCGGTTCACCCAGGCCGGCTCGGAGGTCTCCACCCTGCTCGGCCGGATGCCGTCCGCGGTGGGCTACCAGCCCACCCTGGCCGACGAGATGGGCGTGCTCCAGGAGCGGATCACCTCGACCCGCGGCCACTCGATCACCTCGATGCAGGCGATCTACGTGCCCGCGGACGACATCACCGACCCGGCGCCGCACACGGTGTTCGCGCACCTCGACGCGACCACCAACCTCTCCCGGGACATCTCGGCGAAGGGCATCTTCCCGGCGGTGGACCCGCTCGACTCCAGCTCGCGGATCATGGACCCGCAGGTGCTCGGGCGCGAGCACTACGACGTCGCGCAGGAGGTGGTGCGGATCCTCCAGAAGTACAAGGAGCTCCAGGACATCATCGCCATCCTCGGCATCGACGAGCTGTCGGAGGAGGACAAGGTCACCGTCCAGCGGGCGCGGCGCATCGAGCGCTTCCTGTCGCACCCGATGTACGTGGCCGAGCAGTTCACCGGCCAGCCCGGTGTCACGGTGCCCAAGGACGAGACGGTCGCCTCGTTCAAGGCCATCGCCCAGGGCAAGTACGACCACCTGCCCGAGCAGGCGTTCTTCATGTGCGGCGGCATCGAGGATGTCGAGAAGAAGGCCAGGGAGCTGGAGAAGTAGCCCGCCGCGGCGGGGCCGGGACCGGCCCGTTCACCGGTCCCGGTCCCGGCCCCGCCGCGACAGCTCTGCTATTCGGAGGACAGACACGTGGCAACCCTGAAGGTCGGGCTGGTCTCGCCGGAGCGCGAGATCTGGTCCGGCGAGGCCAAGATGGTGGTCGCGCAGACCATCGAGGGCCAGCTCGGCATCCTGCCGGGGCACGCCCCGGTGCTGGGCGTCCTCCTCGACGGCAGCGTGGTGAAGATCGAGCCGGCCGACGGCGGCGAGGCGATCTCGGCCATGGTCGGCAGCGGCTTCTTCTCGATCGCGGCCGACGAGGTGTCGGTGCTGGCCGAGCAGGCCGAGCTGGGCACCGAGATCGACGTGTCCGAGGCCCGGCAGCGGCTCCAGGACGCGCTCTCCGAGAGCGGCGACAACCCGGAGGAGATCGCGACGGCGGAACGGCGTGCGCGCGCTCGGCTGCGCGCGGCGGGCGTGGACGCCTAGACTCGGCGATCGGGAGTCGGAACGGCGGGCGGGGGACTTGGGCGGTCAGCTGGCAGTGGACGCGGGCGCGCTGCTCGCCGCCCTCGTCCTGCTGGTGGCGCTGGTCTTCGTGCTGCTGTCCGCGCGCCGCTGGCTGTTCGTCCGGCGCGGCGGAACGGTGGAGTGCAGCCTGCGCCTGATCGCCGGGAACGGCTCTCCCGGGGCGTGGCGCCTCGGCATCGGCCGCTACAAAGGCGATGAGCTGCACTGGCATCGCGTGTTCGGTTTTCGCAGCAGGCCCCGGCAGGTGATTCACCGCCGGGGCCTCGTCGTGTCCAACCGCCGCCGTCCCGGCCCGGACGAGGCCGAAGGACTGCTCCCCGGCGTCGGCGTCATCGAGGTCCGCGACGGCGACCGCACCGTCGAGCTGGCGATGGGCGCGTCCGCGCTCACCGGGTTCCTGGCGTGGCTTGAGGCGGCGCCGCCCGGTTTTCCGGTAGACCTGCATCAGCCGGAGTAGGGCCCCTTCCCTGGAGTGCATGTGCGCAGCCTCGCCATCGTCGCCGCCGTCACCGTGAGTGCCTGGCCGATCACGGGGACCGCGTTCGCGGTCCCCGGCCCGTCCCGGCCGGCGCCGGTCGACCTGCCGCGGCTGGTGACGCTCAAGGACATCCGCGCGCACCTGGCCGCGTTCGAGGAGATCGCCCGCTACAACGGCGGCGACCGGGCCGCGGGGGAGCCGGGCGACGCGGTGACGGTGAAGTACGTGGTCGCGCGGCTCAAGGCCGCCGGGTTCACGCCGCGCGTGCAGCGGTTCGCGTTCGACGCCTGGACGGAGCGGTCCAAGCCCGTCCTCGCGCGGACGGCGCCCGGCCGGAGGGCCTACCGGGCGAGCAAGGACTTCAGCACGCTGACGTTCTCCGCCGCGGGCGACGTGACCGCCCGCGCGGTCGCGGTGGACGTCCCGGCGCGCGGTGCGGGCACCAGCGGCTGCGAGGCGTCCGACTTCGCCCGCTTCCCCAAGGGCGCCGTCGCGCTGATGCAGCGCGGCACCTGCACGTTCGAGGCCAAGGCCGACCGGGCGAAGGCGGCCGGCGCGCGGGCCGTGGTGATCTACAACAGGCCGGGCGAGAAGGGCCCGGTGGCGGGCACGCTGAACACCCCGTTCGAGCTGCCCGCGGTCGCGCCCACGCACAGGCTCGGACTCGCGCTGGTCGCGGCGGCGCGGCGCGGCGGCCTGCGGCTGCGGGTCAGGACCGACACCAGGACGTCCCGCAAGCGCACGGCCAACGTGATCGCCGAGACCGGGGCGGGGCGGGCCGACAACGTGGTGCTGGCCGGCGCGCACCTGGACAGCGTGCCCGCGGGGCCGGGGATCAACGACAACGGCACCGGCGCGGCGGCCCTGCTCGCCGTCGCGGGGAAGATCGCCGCGCTGGGTCGGGCCGGCCTGCGCAACAAGGTGCGGTTCGCCTGGTGGGGCGCCGAGGAGGAGGGGCTGCGCGGCTCGTCCCACTACGTCGGGGCGCTGAGCGCGGCGGACCGCGCCAGGATCGCGCTGAACCTCAACTTCGACATGCTCGGCTCGGTGAACGGGGTCCGCGGCGTGTACGACGGCGACCACTCGGTCAAGGGCGGCAGCACGCCGCCGCCCGGGTCGGGGGCGATCGAGAAGATCTTCCGCGACTACTACGCCCGGCGCGGGCTGCCGACCGTCGACAGCGAGTTCAACGGCCGCTCCGACTACGGGCCGTTCATCGAGCACGGGATCCCGGCCGGCGGGATGGACACCGGTGCCGACGGGATCAAGACCGCCGCGCTGGCCAAGCGGTTCGGCGGCACCGCGGGCAAGGCGTTCGACCCCTGCTACCACAGCAGGTGCGACACCTTGAAGAACGTCGACTTCAGGCTGCTGGACACCGGTGCCGACGGTGTCGCGCACGCCGTCCAGCGGCTCGCCGGGAGCACGCTGGTGGTGAACGGCGCGGGGGCGAACGAGGCGGCGCGGCGCGCGGGGGTCCGCGCCGGTGCGGGGGCGGGTGCGGGGGCCGAGTGGCGCGGCGGCCTGCTCGTCCGGTAGCCGGCCGGTCAGTAGGGGACGACGCTGATGTCGCCGCTGTCGGACCGGGCATTGATCGTGATCTTGGCGGTGGGGTCGCCGGACGTCCCGACCGTCCGGTGCCCGTAGGTGCTCTTCGCGTCGACCGCGTAGCGGCCGGCGCGCGGGACTTTGATCTCGGTGGCGCCGCTGTCGGCGCGCGTCACGATCGAGCCGGGCGGGGAGGCGAAGGTCAGCCGGACGTCGCCCGCGTCGGCGGTGGCCGACACCGAGCCGTCCGGCGTGCCGCGCAGGCCGGTGCCGGTCACGTCGCCGAGGTCGGCCAGCGCGCTCACCGATGAGCGCAGGTCCTTGAGCCGGATGTCGCCGGCGTGGACGCGCAGCTCGACCGCGGTGGCGCGCGGGACCCGCACCAGGTAGCCCACGTTGCAGTTGCTGGTGCCGATGCCGTGCGCCTCGGGGCAGGTGTAGCCGAGGGACAGTTCGCCGCGGGCCAGCGCGTGCGTGGTGGCGGGGCGGCGGTGCGTGCTGTAGTTGAGCCGTTCGCGCACCTCGACCGCCGTGACGTCGGCGCCCACGATCTCCACGTCACCGCCGCGGCTGGCCACCTTCACCCGGTTGACCTGGCCGGTGACCTGGTAGGAGTGGTCCACGTCGCGGGTGCTGCCGCCGAACCCCAGCTCGCAGCCGCTCAGCGCGACCGCCGCCCCGATCGTCAGCGCGATCGTCCCTGCCAGCCTCTTCATGCTCTGCTCCGTGTGGTTGGTGAGGGGGTCGGCTACGCGGGGGAGACGGTGATCGCCCCGTCGCCGGTGGTGACCGTGACGTGCCGCGGGGACCGCGAGTCCTGGTGCACGGCGGGGTCGACGCGCTTGGCCCCGGTGTCGCTGGTCAGATCGATCAGGTAGCCCTGCCCGCCGGGCAGGAACAGCCGCACCCTGCCGATGTCGGTCTTGACGTCGACCGTGCCCGGTGCCGAGGCCAGGCCGAGCCGGACGGCCCCGTCGCCCGTCCGGGCGGTGAGCCGGTCGGCGGTGAGGCCGCTCGCGGTGATCGGCCCGGTGTCGGTGTGCAGGTCGGCGGTGGTCGCGCGGCCCGTGAGCCGGATCGCCCCGTCGCCCGTCCGGGCGGTGAGCCGGTCGGCGGTCAGGCCGGTCGCGGTGATCGGGCCGGCGTCGGTGCGCACGTCGGCGGTGCCGGCCCGGCCGCTGATCTCGATCGCGCCATCGCCCGAGCTGGCGATCAGGGACGTGGTGCGCAGGTCGCCGGCGGTGATCGGCCCGTCGTCGGTGGAGATCCGCACGGTGCCGGTGAGCCCGGCGACCGAGACCGGGCCGTCATGGCCCTCGACCTGGACGGACGTGGCGCGCGGCACCTGGACGCGGTAGGAGATCCCGCAGCGGGCGTCGCCGAGCACCGTGCGGGCGCACGTGGCCGACAGGGACAGGGCGTCGCCCCGGGTGACGTGCTGCGGGACGGGCTTGTTGCCGTCGTTGGACCAGCTCAGCCGTTCGCGGACCTTGATGGCGGGGGAGTCGGAGGCCACGATCTCGATCCGTCCGGTGCCGGAGCCGACCTTGAGGGCGGTGATGCCCGCGGGCGCGTTGTAGGACCGGTCCTCATGGCGCGTTCCGACGTTCAGCCCGCACCCGGCCAGCAGCGCCGCGGCGGCCACCGCCGAGACGGCCACCGCCCCGGCCGGGACAGCCGTCCCCTTCAGCTTCCGCACGTCGTCTCTCCCGCCCTCGGCCGGCATCCCCGTAGGCAACCCAGCCTGGCCGTGGCGGCGGGGCGGGCGCCAGGAGGCGGCCCCGTGCAACGGGGGTGGGGATAGCCCCACCCCCGTGCCGCGCGGCGCCCGTCGGGGTCCCGTCAGGGCGCGTTCAGCGCTCGCCGCCGGGCTTCCAGAGGGTGTCGCCGTGCTCGGCGTTGGCGACCCGGCAGAGGATGAACATCAGGTCGGACAGCCGGTTGAGGTAGCGGGCGGTGAGCGCGTTGACCGCGTCGCCGTGGGCCTCGATCGCGGCCCAGGCGGACCGCTCGGCGCGGCGGGTCACCGTGCGGGCGACGTGCAGGAGCGCCGCGCCGGGCGAGCCGCCGGGCAGGATGAAGCTGCGCAGCTTCCCCAGGTCGGCGTTGTGCTCGTCGCACTCGGCCTCCAGACGGTCGATGTAGGCCGGGTCGACCCGCAGCGGCGGGTACTCGGGGTCGGGCACCACCGGGGCGCACAGGTCGGCGCCGACGTCGAACATCTCGTTCTGCACGCGGGTCAGGAGCCGGACGAGCGGCTCGGGCAGGGACCCGAAGGCGATCGCGGTGCCGATGGCGGCGTTGGCCTCCTCGACGTCGGCGTACGCGGCCAGCCGGGGGTCGGTCTTGCTGGTCCGGGACGCGTCGCCGAGCGCCGTGGTGCCATCGTCGCCGGTGCGGGTATAGATCCGGGACAGTACGACCGGGGTCTCCCTGTTCTTCGCCATGCCCGTCACCCTAACCGCCCGGCGGGCGTCGTCCGAGGCCGCGGCGGGGGGAGGGACCGACCGAGGGCCGACGGGGTTGGAATTCGGTTCGGTAGTGTTTCGCCTAGCTCGTCTGGTTTGCGGCGCTGAACCCCGGAGGCTGCCTTGTACGACTACATCATCGTGGGTGCCGGCAGTGCGGGCTGCGTGCTCGCGGCCCGGCTCACCGAGGACCCCGGCACCAGCGTCCTGCTCCTGGAGGCGGGCCCGCCGGACGACGCCCCGGAGATTCACATCCCGGCCGCGGCCGCCTCGCTGATCAAGGGCCCGTACGACTGGGACTACTCGACCACGCCGCAGGAGAACGCCGCGGGCCGCAGCGTCTACTGGCCGCGCGGCCGGACCCTCGGCGGCAGCTCGTCCACCAACGCGATGATCTACATCCGCGGGCACCGGTACGACTACGACACCTGGCGGGACGTGCACGGCTGCGCGGGCTGGGGGTACGCCGACCTGCTGCCCTACTTCCGGCGCGCCGAGGACCAGCAGCGCGGCGAGTCCGCGGCCCACGGCGCCGGGGGCCCGCTGCGGGTGGAGGACCTGCGGTACAAGCACCCGCTCACCCGGGCCTGGGTCGGGTCGGCCAAGGCCTACGGCCTGGCCGCCAACGGCGACTTCAACGAGGGCGAGCAGGACGGCGTCGGCTTCTACCAGGTCACGCACAAGCGCGGGAAGCGCTGGTCGACGGCGTCGGGCTACCTGCGCCCGGCCCTGGACCGGCCGAACCTCACCGTGGTCACCGACGCCCTCGCGACCCGGGTGCTGATCGAGGACGGACGGGCCGTCGGCGTCCGCTACGAGGCGCGCGGCGAGACGGCCGAGGCCCGCGCGGGCGCCGAGGTGCTGCTGTCGGGCGGCTCGATCAACAGCCCGCAGCTGCTCATGCTGTCGGGTGTTGGCCCCGCCGCGCACCTGCGCGGGCACGGCATCGACGTCGTCGCGGACGCCCCCGTGGGGGAGGGCCTCCAGGACCATCCGTTCGTCAACGTCATGTTCGCCACGCCCCGGACCAAGGGGCTGTGGGAACTGGCCACCGCCCGCGCGTTCGCCCTCTACCAGACGCTCGGACGGGGCCCGTACGCGTCCAACGTGGCCGAGGCGGGCGGCTTCACCCGGACGGTCGACGGGCTGCCCGCCCCCGACCTCCAGTACCACGTGCTGCCCTCGCCGTTCATCGACCAGGGCCTGGTCGATCCGACGCAGCGGCTGCTGTCGGTCATGGTCACCGCGGTCGCGGTCGCCAGCCGCGGGACGCTCACGCTCCGCTCCGCCAGCCCTTACGCCAAGCCCCTGATCGATCCCGCCTACCTCGCCGACAAGGCCGATCTGGACATCCTGGTCGCCGGGGTGCGGCAGGCCCGCGAGATCGCCGCCACCGGTCCGCTGGCCCGGCTCGTCGGCGGCGAGTGGGCGCCCGGCGAGCAGGTCGAGAGCGACGCGGCGGTGATCGAGTTCGTCCGGCGGGAGTGCGCGACGCTGTTCCACCCGACCAGCACCTGCGCGATGGGCGGCGCCGACACCGCCGTCTGCGACCCCGAGCTGCGGGTGCGCGGCGTCGAGGGGCTCCGCGTGGTGGACGCCTCGGTCATGCCGGCCGTCCCGCGCGGCAACACCAACGCGCCGACGATCGCCATCGCCGAACGCGCCGCCGACCTGATCCGCGGCGACACCCCGCTCGCCCCGGCGGCGGGCTGACCGCCCGGAGCCGCCGCCCGGAGCCGCCGCCTGGAGCCGCCGCCTGGAGTGGCGGCCGGCCGTTCAGAGGGGCGGCGGGTTCATCGCGTAGACGGTGGTCGGACGGTCGGCGTCCCTCGGGCCGCCGGCGAAGTAGACGACGTCGTCCGCCGTGGACAGGCTTTCGGCCCTGAGGTCGTCGACGTGCTGGACGATCTCGCCGGAGGCCGGGTGGAAGCTCAGCACGCCGCCCTTGGTGGCCAGGTGGACGCGGGCGCCGGCGGACGCGGCGAACAGGTCGGACGGGTCCTCGATCGGCTTCTGCCAGGTCGCCCGCCCGTCGCCGGCCCCCACCGCCGAGAGCTGGTCGGCGCCGTTGAAGACGATCGGCCCGGACCCCTCCATGAGCGGGGTCAGCACGCGCGGATCGGAGGACGGGTCGGCGGTCAGCCCGCCGCCCGCCTGGAACGTCCACATCGGCCTGCCGCTCCTGCCCTCGAAGGCGTGCAGGGTGTCCTGGAGGCCGGTCACGTACACGAACGGGCCGACCGCCTTCGGGAGCCAGCCGCCGGTCGGGTCCTTGCGGGCGGGATTCGCGGCGGCCCAGAGCCGCCTGCCGTCCGCCGGTCCGAACGCGGTCAGGCCCCGCTCGGTGGACACGTAGACGGCGCTGCGTCCCGCCACCGGAGTGCCGACGATCCGGTCGGGCAGGGTCGCGGACCACAGCGGCCGGTCGCGGTTCATCCGGTACGCGTCGAGCCGCTGCCCGGCCCCCACGTAGAGCGTCGTGCCCGCGAACGTCCGAGCAGCCGGTAGCCGCCGATCTCCCGCGGGTCGTCCGATTCCAACGGCCCCATGCACACTCCCGTACTCGCCAGGGCCGCTCACTCTAAGCCGGGCCTCCCCGGTACGACGCACGAAATCACCGAAATGCCGGACCGCAAAAGGAAAACGCCCCCGTCGTGAGACGGGGGCGTCGATCGAGGGGGACAGGCCGGAGCCGTCACCGCTTGAGGGCCTTGACGAGGCGGACGCGCCGGGCGTGCTTGGCCTCGGCGCGGAGCGCCTGCACACGGTCGTCGACCAGGACCTTGGCGAACTCGGGGCGGATCATGTCGTTCTCCTTGAGTCGCGGACCGGCCTTCCCGGTCCGACATGTTCAAGGTTCGTCCTAAGACACCGCCCCCGGCATCGGGACGATGCCTTATCTGGGCGTCCTAGGACGCCTTAGGCCGGGCCCGGCCCCACCGGGACGGCTTACGGGCAGGGGGCCGAGGGCTCGGGGACGGGCGCGGTCAGCGCTTGTAGCGGCGGCCGTGGATCATGTTGATCAGGCCCAGGACGCGGGTCATCTCCTTCTCGGTGCGCTCGAAGGAGCTGAGGTTCATCGGGATGGCGAAGCGCTGGCGGGTGATGGCCTTCGGGCGGGTGAACTCGCGCAGGCCGTCGGCGCCGTGGATGCGGCCGAAGCCCGACTCGCCGACGCCGCCGAACGGGAGGGCGGCGACCATGGCGAACGCGGCGAAGGCGTTGATCGAGGTCATCCCGGAGCGCATCCGGCGGGCGGCGTCCATGGCCCGCGACCTGCTGCCGGAGAAGATCGTCCCGGCCAGGCCGTAGCTGGTGGCGTTGGCCTTCTCGACCGCCTCGTCCAGGTCCTTGACGCGGTGCACGGTGATGGTGGGGCCGAAGGTCTCCTCGCGGACGGCCGACGCGTCGTCCGGGACGCCGGTGAGGACGACCGGCTCGACGTAGGGCTTGCGGACCGACTCGGGGCCGCCGACGACGGCCCGGCCGCCCTTGTCGAGGGCGTCCTTGATGTGCCGCTCGATGACGTCGAGCTGGGACGGCATGGTGATCGGGCCGTAGGCGGCCTCGCGGTCGAAGCCGGGGCGCAGGTCGCGGGCCTTGTCGGTGAGCCGACCGAGGAAGTCCTCGTAGGCGTCGTCGACGACGTAGATCCGCTCGACCCCGATGCAGGTCTGGCCGGCGTTGGACATCGCGCCCCACAGCGCGGCGTCGGCGGCGGCGTCGAGGTCGGCGTCGGCGTCGACGATGCAGGCGTCCTTGCCGCCGCACTCGACCACGATCGGGGTGAGGTTCCCGGCGCAGGCGGCCATGACCTTCTTGGCCGTCCGGGTGGAGCCGGTGAAGGCGACCTTGCCGAGGCCGGGGGAGGACGCGAGCGCGGCGCCGGTGCCGCCGAGGCCGGTGACGGTCTGGAGGACGGGGTGCTCGGGGACCACCGTCGCGACCAGCTCGGCGAGCAGGACGCCGACGCCGGGGGTGAACTCCGAGGGCTTGAAGACCACGGTGTTCCCGGCGGCGAGCGCGTAGGCGATCGAGCCCATCGGGGTGAAGATGGGGTAGTTCCACGGGCCGATCACGCCGACCACGCCGAGCGGCTGGTACTCCAGCACGCACTTCTGGTTGATCGACATCATCCCGGGGAACACGGTGCGCGGCCCGAGCACCTTCTGCGCGTTGCGGGCGGCCCAGTCCAGGTGCGAGATCGCCATGATCGTTTCGAGCTGGGCGTCCTGCACGGGCTTGCCGGTCTCCTGGTGGATGAGCTCGGCCATCCGGTTCAGGTTGCGGGCCAGCGAGCCCTTGATGTTGAGCAGCCGGAGCCGGCGCTCCCTCCAGCCGAGCGCGCGCCACCACTCGGCGGCCTCGCGGGCGCGCTCGACCGCCCCGGCCACCGCGGCGGCGTCGTGGACGGGGTGCTCGGCGACGACCTCGCCGTTGGCCGGGTTCAGGGACGCGAACGTCTCGGTGCTCTCCGTGGCCACGGACATGAGGAACCTCCCGGGAGGACCGTGTAAGTGATTGCTTGCACGCGAGTACTGAGTAGTAAATCACTTTATGCCGGTGCCCGCCGGAGCCCGGAAGGGGGCGTCGGGAAGCGGTGTGGGGGATGGTCAGGCGTCCGGGATCCAGCTCCCGTGGAATCCCGCCGGGACGCGCCGCGGCAGGCGGACGCACGCCGCCCGCGACAGGTCGGCCGCGTTCAGCACCAGCAGCTCCGATCCGGCGCCCGCGCGGTCGGACACGATCGACAGCAGCCAGCCGTCGTCCTCGGCGCGCGCGGCCTCGGCGGGGACGAACACCGCCTCGCCCGCCGCCATGCCGGTGCCCAGCTCCAGCGCCGACGAGGACCCGGCGCGCAGGTCGTACTTCACGATCGCGCCGCCGGCCACCGTGTAGAGGTAGCGGTGCTCGCGCCCGGTACGGGACGCGTTGTGCGTCGGGAACTCCGTCCGGCGGTCGTCGACCCGGTGCTCGACGGCCTTCCCGGTGGACGGGTCGAGGATCCAGCGGTGCAGCCTCGCGTTCTCGACGTTCAGGGTGGTCCCGACCGGGTCGGCCGCGCCGCCCGTCACCCCCCACAGGGCGGTGAACTCCTCCGGCAGGTAGCGCGCCCCGTCCAGCACGATCCGTCCGGCCGCGTCCTCGTGCGCGTTGCCCACGTGGAACACATAGCAGGGGTCGACGTCGAACCACCGCACGGGACCGTCGCCCGAGCGCGGCATCACGCCGAGCCGCGCGCCGTACGCGTCGTCCCAGCGGAACGGCATGCCGCGGTCCTCGGCCATGGCCAGGTCGAGGTCGAACACCACGGGCAGGTCGAGCCAGACCACATGGTTCTCGGTGATCGCGAAGTCGTGCATCATCGTCGGGCCGGGCACCTCGACCTCGCGGCTCTCGACCAGCTCACCGGCCGGGGACAGGCGGTGGTAGGTCAGGTACGGCGGGAGCATCCCGTACCCGAAGAACAGCAGCTCGCCGGTGACCGGGTCCTGCTTCGGATGCGCCGTCATCGCGGTGGTGAGCCGGCCGTCGAAGTCGCAGGGGCCGACGGTGTCGAGCTCGGGCGTCACCGCATGGGGGAGCCCGACCTCGACCAGCGCGAGGATCTTGCCGTCGTGCGGGACGACGTGGGTGTTGGCCGCCACCGCCGCGCGGTCGAAGGTGAGGTCGTCCCGCAGGAACTCGGCGTCGTCGGTGAACGCGCTGGTGCGCACCCAGCGGTTGCGGTACCACTCGGCGCGCCCGTCGCGCAGCCGCAGGCCGTGCAGCATCCCGTGGCCGAGGAACCAGTGCCGGCTCGGCTCGCCGGGCAGCGGGTTCGGGCCGTTGCGGAAGTAGCGGCCGGTCAGCTCGGCCGGGAGGCTCCCGATGACCGGGAGGTCGACGGCGTCGATCTCATCGGGCACGGGCGCGAGGTGTCCGTCGAGCCAGGGCGCGGGCCGGGCGGTGCTGTCTTCGCTCATCTCGGGCTTCCCTTCGATGCTGGACGGTGCCGGCGACGGTGGCGGGCCGCTGAGGGAGCGGTGCGGACGGGCCGTTCAGCGGACGGGGCGTTCACCGGCGGGGCGTTCAGCGGGGGGTCGGCTGGGCTTCGAGCTTCGAGGAACGGCGCTTCCGGGTGCGGGTCCGGCGCCTGCACACAGCCTAGAACGGCGGCGGTCGCGGTGAAACTCACCGCCCACACGAGTGTGAGTATCCGGTTGATGTCGCGGAACAGGCCGGTGGCGGTGATTGGCGAGCGCCGCGCCGTACTTCATCACCGGGGAGTCAGGGACGGTGAACGCGAGCGTGGTCAGCAGCGCCATGAAGACGGTGGTGGCGCTCTCCGGCATCAGGAGTTCCACGGGTGGCCCGCCCTGCGGTCCAGGACGACGAGCACGATCGCCGCGGCGAGCAGGATCCAGGGGAGGTCAGTGGGGCTTGTCAGCGGGGCTCGTCCTGCCGCCGGCGGACCGTGCGGTCGCGCGGTCCGCCGGCGGGCCGGTCACCGGAAGTCGGCGGCGTGGTCGGCGGCCCACTCGGCGAACGAGCGGCCGGGGCGGCCGGTGATCCGCTCGACCTCGGGCGAGATCTCGGCCGGACGGCCCACCGACGTGGCGCGGAGCCGCATCAGGACGTCCACCAGGCCGGGTCGCATGTACGGACGGCTCAGCATCGCCTCGCGCGCCTCCGCCTCGGTGATCTCCTCGAACCGGGCCGGACGGCCGACGGCCGCGCCGATGATCGCCACCATGTCCGGGTGGGTGAGCGACTCGGGCCCGCTGAGCAGCGGCGCGGCGCCGACCAGGTCGTCGGTCACCAGAGCGCGGGCCGCGACCGCGGCGATGTCGCGCTCGTGGATCGGCGCCATGGCCGCCCCGGCGAACGCGTTGCGGACCGGCTCGCCGGACCTGATCTCGTCGCGCCAGCCGAGGGCGTTCGTGCAGAACTCGCCGGGACGGACGAAGGTCCACTCCAGCCCGGAGTCCTCGATCGCCCGCTCCGCTCCGCGGTGGTGCGCGGCCAGTTCGTTGTCCGGGTCCTCGTCGAGCGCCGCGGCGGACGACAGCATGACCACGCGCCGGACCCCGGCCGCGCTGGCGCGCGGGAGCAGGTCGCCGAGGCCGGTCCAGAAGACCGAGAGGTTCAGGAAGATCGACTCGACGCCGTCCAACGGCATCGCGTCGGTCCTGGCCACCTCGACGTCCACGGGCAGTGCGGCGGTGGCGGGGTCGCGGGTCAGTGCGCGGACCTTCCGGCCCGCGTCGAGCACCTCGTCGACGACGTGGCGGCCCACGTTCCCGGTGGCGCCTGTCACAAGAATCATCGGTTGTCTCCTCAGGGGGGCGAGTGCCGGGATTAGATTCAACCAATTGGATGAACTTGTCAAACAGCCGGATGGATGATGGGTTCGGGCATGCGGCTACGATGACGCCCGTGACGGACACGACGAGGGGACCGCGGCGGTCCCCGACCCCGGACGAGCGCAAGGTCGACGCCGAGCGCTCCCGACGCGCGTTGATCGAGGCGGCCATGGACGTGTTCTCCGCCAAGGGCTACGCCGGCGCCCGGGTCCAGGACATCGCCGACCGCGCGGGCGTCAACAAGCAGCTCATCAACTATTACTTCGGCGGCAAGGAGGGGCTCTACTGCGAGCTCGGCCGCCTCTGGCTGGTGCGCGAGGACGAGTTCAACGACTCCGCGCTCCCGCTCGACGAGGTGATGGTCCGCTATCTGCGGCACACGCTGGACGACCCGCGCGGCACCCGGCTGAACCTCTGGCGTGGCCTGACCGAGGACCTCGAGCAGATCGAGCCGGGCCCGCCCGAGGACCTGTCCGACCTGGAACGCCGCCAGGCCGCCGGCGAGCTGGCCGCCGACCTCGACCCGGCCGCCGTCATGCTGGTGCTGACCGCCGCCGTCTCCATCACCGCGGCGATGCCCCTGGCGGTGCGCCGCATCTTCGGCCTCTCCCCCGACTCACCGGAGTTCCAGGAGCGGTATGCCGAACAGCTGAGCCGGATCGTCCGCCACCTGGCCGGACCGTCCGGCCAGACCACGCCGGACGCCCCCACCGCCTGACCCGCCGGGCATCCGGCGCGGGGGTCGGTGGTTCCAGAAGCGGAAGAGCTCGAGCCCGTACCGGATGCCGCTCTCGTCGACGCCGATCGCGTCGGTGAGGTGGTAGACGAGGCCGAAGAACGCCTCGTTGATTGGGCCCAGCCACAGCAGCGCGATCAGCACCAGGAAGACGTAGCCGCCGACCGCGTTGGCCTGCTCGACCCAGCGCCGCGGCAGGTACGGCTCGATGATGCCGAAGCCGTCCAGGCCCGGGATCGGCAGCAGGTTGAGCAGCGCCGCGGTCACCTGGAGGAACACCAGGAACGCCAGCGCGGCCCAGAACGTGGCGTGGCCGATCGAGAAGAAGTTCTTGTAGATGACCGCGAGCATCACCGCGAATACCGCGTTCGACAGCGGCCCCGCCGCCGAGATCAGGCTGTGCCGGACCCGGCCCCTGATCGCGCCGCGGTCGATCCAGACCGCCCCGCCGGGCAGCCCGATCCCGCCGATCAGGATGAACAGCACCGGGATCGCGAAGCTCAGCGTCACGTCGGCGTACCGGGCCGGGTTCAGGGTGAGGTAGCCGCGGGTGGCGACGCTGTGGTCGCCGGACCGGAACGCGGTGTAGGCGTGCCCGAACTCGTGCACGCACAGCGACAGCACCCAGGCGGCGATGACGAAGCCGAACACCGCTACCCGGGCCGGGGTGTCGCGCAGCAGCCCGTACCGCCACGCGATCAGGCCGCACAGGACGGTCACCGCCACGATCGCCAGGAACACCGGGCTCGGCCGGACCGCCGATCGTCCCCGGTCCCCGCCTACCGTCCCCATCACGGCCCCTCTCGTCCGTGGCGCGAACACGGCGGCGAACCGCCGCTTCACGTTCGGGTGGTCGGATCACAGGGGGCACTGCGGCATCAGGTGGAGGGCGGTGTCGTCTTCTTGATCGGCCTGGCGCTCAGCAGCGGCGGGCTCGGCCTGGTGCACCTGCTCGCGCCGACCGCCCCGCGGGCCTTCGAGGTCGCGGCGATGCTGGCCTCCTACGCCCTGGCGACCGTGGTTCGCTTCGTGCTGCTGGGCGGCCGGGTGTTCCACCCGCGCCGACGGGCTGTCCCGGTCAGTACCGCAGAGACTGGGGCCCGCCAGCCCTCCGCGGAGTCCCCGGTCGCGTGACGGGGGTGGCGAACCGAGGAACGAGAATCCGAACTACAGCGCCGGTCTCGGTCACGGTGAGGTCGCGGGATCGCCCCCGTATCGCGGTCACGTGCGGTGCGCGCCGCCCGGCCGCCGACCGGGTTCCGGTCCGGGCAGGCGGGGATTGGTAGGGCGCACTGGGGCGCACCCATGCCGACCTCTCGCACGGCGGCACTCTGCTGGATCTGCGGCAAAACGTGCCACGCCCACCGGGGTCATGTCATGGCATCGCCCCGGCTCGATCGCCTCAGGTCCGAGCCCCTCCGAGTGTCCGAGCCTTCGGAGCGGGCAGCGGCTTCTGTCGCTTGCCGCCGGTGCGTTCCAGGCCCAGTCGCAGCGCCATGGTGATCAGGGCGGCGACCGCGAAACCCATGCCTGCCCAGGCGAGTTGGCGGGCACCGTACTCGGCCAGGACCCAGCCTCCGACCGCGGTTCCGACGGTGATGCCGAGGTTCGAGAACGAGATGAAGAGGCTGTTGCCGAACTCGGGCGCGTCGACGGCGTCCCTCCCCAGCCAGCTCTGGCTCACGACGAGCCCGCCGGAGTGCACGGCCCCCCAGACCAGTACGGCCAGGACCATCGGCGCGAACATGTGGCCGACGGCGTACAGGAGCACGTAGACGAGCAGGCACAGGACCGGGTAGGCGACCACGGTACGGATCAGGTCGCGCCGCAGCAGACCGCCGAAGGCGAAGTTCCCAAGGATCATCACGATGCCGAACGCCATCAGCATGGCGCTGACCCAGGTGCCGTCCATGTGCGTGACCTGGCCCAGGTACTCGGCGAAGTAGCCGTAGACCGAGAACATCGCGGCGAAGACGAAGACGACGGACGCAATGGTCAGCCACATCCGGGGCCGCTTGAGAACGCTCAACTGGGCACCGTGGGAAACACGTTGCCCGACGGGCATCGGCGGTACGAACCGCAGAATGCCGAGGAAGGCGATCAGGTTGACGAGCGCACCGAGCCAGAACGCCGACGCCAGGGACACATGCTCGGCGAGGTACGAGGTCAGCGGCACACCGAAGGCGAAGCCGACGGTGACACCGCCGAACACGGTCGTCGTGGCCCGGGTCGCGTCCTCGGCGGGCACCAGCCGTGCGGCGGTCGCGAGCGCGACCGCGAAGAACACCGGATGGAAGAGGGCGGGCACGACGCGGAAGGCCAGCATCACCTCGTACTGCGTGGTGAGCGCGTAGACGACGTTGGAGACGGCGAACACCGCGATTGCGGCGGCGAGCACCTTCTTACGGTCGATGCCGGAGGCGAGCAGTGTTGTGAACGGCCCGGACACGGCGATGACCAGGGCAAAGGCCCCGACAAGCCACCCCGCGGCGGACGGCGTGACACCGAGCTCGGCCGAGACCTGGGGGAGCACGCCGACCATGCCCATCTCGGTGGTGATGATCCCGAACACGCCCAGGGCGAGCACCAGGACGGTGAGGGAGGTCTTTCTCATCGCGACCTTTCATCAAATCTAGAAAAGTAGATATGTTTCGCTGTGGGGGGTGCATGCGTGGAATCGGGCGGGCTACAGCTCGTCGCGGACGTGCGTGGCGAACTCGGCGATCACTGTTTCGTTGCGTCGGTAGTAGGTCCACTTGCCGATGCGTTCCGAGGTGAGCAGCCCCGCGTCCTTCAGGGCCTGCAAATAGCCGGACACCACCGACTGGGCCAGTCCGGCACGCTTCTGGATGTCGCCGACGCACACGCCGATGTGGAAGCCGAGCCCCTGCTGCTGGTAGGAGTCCTCGTCGAAGTACTTCGCCGGATCCTTGAGCCACTGCATGAACTGCAGGCGCGCGGGGTTGGCGAGCGCCTTGTGTACGGTCAGGGGGTCCACCAGGTCACCTCTCCACTCTCTTCCGGTATCTAGTTTTCGCGATATGTAGAGTCTTGTCAAGCGGGAATGGATCGCAGCCGGCCCACCGCGTGATCGAACAGAGCCTTCGGCCCCTCCGCGTGCGCCATCCACGCCATGCTGGTGCTGACCGCCGCCGTCTCCATCACCGCCGCGACGCCGCTGGCGGTGCGCCGCATCCTCGGAGTCGGCCCGACTCGCCGGAGTTCCAGGAGCGGTACGCCGAGCAGCTGCGCCGCATCGTCGGCCACCTGGCCGGACCGCCCGGCCGGACGCCCCCGGACTGGCGGCCGTGGCTCAGTCGCTCCAGAACCGGAACAGGCCGAGCCCGTACCGGATGCCGCTCTCGTCGACGCCGATCGCGTCGGTGAGGTGGTAGATGAGGCCGAAGAACGCCTCGTTGATTGGGCCCAGCCAGAGCAGCGCGATCAGCAGCAGGAAGACGTAGCCGCCGACCGCGTTGGCCTGCTCGACCCAGCGCCGCGGCAGGTACGGCTCGATGATGCCGAATCCGTCCAGGCCAGGGATCGGCAGCAGGTTGAGCAGCGCGGCGGTCACCTGGAGGAACACCAGGAACGCGAGCGCGGCCCAGAACGTGGCGTGCGTCAGCGAGAAGAAGTTCTTGTAGATGACCGCGAGCATCACCGCGAATACCGCGTTCGACAGCGGCCCCGCCGCCGAGATCAGGCTGTGCCGGACCCGGCCCCTGATCGCGCCGCGGTCGATCCAGACCGCGCCGCCGGGCAGCCCGATCCCGCCGATCAGGATGAACAGCACCGGGATCGCGAAGCTCAGCGTCACGTCGGCGTACCGGGCCGGGTTCAGGGTGAGGTAGCCGCGGGTGGCGACGCTGTGGTCGCCGGACCGGAACGCGGTGTAGGCGTGCCCGAACTCGTGCACGCACAGCGACAGCACCCAGGCCGCGATGACGAAGCCGAACACCGCTACCCGGGCCGGGGTGTCGCGCAGCAGCCCGTACCGCCACGCGATCAGGCCGCACAGGACGGTCACCGCCACGATCGCCAGGAACACCGGGCTCGGCCGGACCGCCGCCGAGCCTCCCCCGTTCCCGCGTACCGTCCCCATCACGGCCCCTCTCGTCCGTGGCGTTCCGGACGTCCGGCCGCCTGCTCCCCGAAGCTACCGCCTCGCCTGTAGCGCCCGCGTCAAGGAGCGGCGATCACCGGCACGACGTAGGTGCGCAGGAAGCGGCGCAGTCCGTCGGCGTCCCGGTCGCGGTCCATCACGATGAGCGAGGTGATGATCCGGAAGAGGAACTCGACCGTGCCCTCGACCTCGATGTCGGGCCGGAGCCGGTGCTGCCGCTGCGCCTGCTCGAAGTACGGCCGGACGTAGTCGCAGCACTGGTCCAGCACGTGCTCGGCGGCCCCGGCCACCGCCGCCTGCATGTGGCCCGCGGCCTCGGGCACCAGGAACCGCGCGATCGCGGGCTCGGCCCGGACGAACCGGACCGCGTCCAGGGTGCCCTCGACGATCGCCTCCGGCACCGAGCGCTCCTGCCGCAGCCGGGTGGCCAGCCGGTCGAGGAAGCGGTGCAGGTCGCGCAGGACGACGGCGAGGATCAGCTCGTCCCGGCCGCCGGTGATACTCCGGTAGACCGTCGCCCTGGACAGTCCGGCGGACGCCGCGATGTCCTCGACGGTGGTCTTGGCCACTCCGAAGCGCGCGAAGCACTCCTCGGCCGCGTCGATGATGCGCTCGCGCGTGGTGTCGGTGGTCGCCGGGGGCATGCCTGAAGATTACCGGCGCCCCGGCCGGTCCAGCGAGTACGCCGGCGTCCGGGAGCGGGAGCCGTCCGCGGCGGCGGAGTCAGAAGAGGGTGCCCTCGTGCTCGATGCCGCGGAGCGCGTCGTAGTCGAGCGTCACGCAGTCGATGCCGCGGTCGAGGGCCAGCACCCGCGCCTGGGGCTTGATCTCCTGCGCCGCGAAGATCCCGCGGACCGGGGCCAGGTGCGGGTCGCGGTTGAGCAGGTCGAGATAGCGGGTGAGCTGCTCGACGCCGTCGATCTCGCCGCGCCGCTTGATCTCGACCGCGACCGTCGCGCTGCCCGCGTCGCGGCACAGGATGTCGACCGGCCCGATCGCGGTCGGGAACTCGCGGCGGACCAGCGTCCACCCGTCGCCGAGCGTGGTGATGTGCTCGGCGAGCAGCTCCTGGAGGTGCGCCTCGACGCCGTCCTTCTGGAGTCCGGGGTCCAGGCCCAGCTCGTGGCTGGTGTCGTGCAGGATCTCCTCGATGGTGAGGATGAGCCGCTCGCCCGACTTGCCGTGGGTCACCGTCCAGCGGGCGACGGCGCCGTTCTCCTCGAACGGCTCCTCGCGCAGCGAGCAGGGCGGGTTCATCCAGTTCAGCGGCTTGTAGGCGCGATCGTCGGCATGGACGCTCACGCTCCCGTCGGCCTTGATCAGGACGAGCCTGGGGGCCATCGGCAGGTGGGCGGTGAGCTTGCCGGCGTAGTCGACGCTGCACCGGGCGATTACGAGACGCACGGTGCCCCACCTTAGTGACGTGGCGGCCCGCTCGTGACCAACTCCGGCCCCGCAGGTGAGCCCGACGGGGCGGCTAAGACGTCCCCGGTGCCGGATCTAGGGCGTCGTCCCGATGCCGGGGTGCGCGCCTTAGGGCGAACCTCGTCACTACAGGGCCGGACGAGGCGGCCCGCGGACGGAGGAGTGGCCGTGTTCCACAGCGACATCACCTACTCGATCATGACGGAGCGCGCCCGGGACCTGCGGGCCGCGGCCGAGGCTGCCCGGGACGTCCGGGAGATGCGGCGGGCCCGGAGGTTCTGGGAGGAGCGGGCGCTGCCGGTCGTCACCCGGCGCCCGCGCCGCAGTCCCGCGGCCGGGACCGGGACCGGGCGCACCGTCACGGCCCCTGAACGACCCGGCGGCGCGCGGTTCTGCGAGACTGCGGTCCCATGAGCAGTGCTTCGTTCAGCAAGGTCGGGGTCGTCGGACTGGGCACCATGGGCGCGGGCATCGCCGAGGTGCTGGCCAGGGGCGGCCTGGCGGTGGTCGGGATCGAGGTCGACCAGGGCGCCCTGGAGCGCGGGCGCGGGCACCTGGAGGGCTCGACCGGACGCGCCGTCAAGCGCGGCCGGCTGACCGAGGAGGCGCGGCACGGGATCCTCGACCGGATCGCGCTGTCCACCGACTTCGCCGACCTCGGCGAGTGCGACCTGGTGATCGAGGCCGTGCCGGAACGGCTGGACCTCAAGCGGCGCGTGTTCGCCGAGCTCGACAAGGTCTGCCGCGCCGACGCGGTGCTGGCCACCAACACCTCGTCGCTGTCGGTCACCGACATCGCGGTCACCACCGGCCGGCCCACCAAGATCGTCGGGGTGCACTTCTTCAACCCGGCCCCGGTGATGAAGCTGGTCGAGGTGATCGGCACGGTGCTCACCGAGCCGGCCGCGGCGGCCCGCGTGGCCGAGCTGGTGCGCGGCCTCGGCAAGACCCCGGTGAGCATCGGCGACCGCGCCGGGTTCGTCGCCAACCGGCTGCTGTTCGGCTACCTCAACCAGGCCGCCCGGATGCTGGACTCCGGGCACGCCACCCGCGACGACATCGACACCGCGATGAAGGCGGGGGCCGGGCTGCCGATGGGCCCGTTCGCCCTGATGGACCTGATCGGCCTGGACACCTGCCTCGAAGTACTGGAGGCCGTCTACGCCGAGTCCCGCGACCGGCGGCACGCGCCCGCGCCGGTGCTGCGCGAGCTGGTCACCGCCGGGCTCCTCGGACGCAAGACCGGCCAGGGCTTCCACCGCTACGACCAGCAGGCCGGCGACGCGGTGAGCGCGCAGGCGGAGGAGACCACCGCCGCCGAACCCCCCACCGTCGGCGTCGTGGCCGGTTCGTCCGCCGCGTCCCCCGCCGCCGGGATCATCGCGACCCTCGCGCGCGCCGGCGGCACCGTCCGGTACGCGGCCGGTGACCAGAGCGCCGCCGACGGCCTCCGCGCCGCGCTCGGCCAGGCCCTCGCCGACGACCCCGCCGCCCGGTCCCGGCTCGGCGGCGGCACCGACCTCGGCGCCCTCGCCGACTGCGATCTGATCATCCACGCCGGGGCCGACGGCGACGCCGCGGCGGACCGGTCGCCGCTGGCCTCGCTCGGCCGCGTGGCCAGGCCCGACGCGGTGCTGGCCACCACGTCCGCCACGGTCCCGGTGATCGAGGCGGCGGTCGCCACCGGCCGGCCCGGCGCCGTGGTCGGCCTGCACTTCCCCGAGGCGGACGGCACGCTGGTCGAGATCGCCACCACCGTGGCCGGCGCGCCCGGCCTCGCGGACCGCGCGGCGGCACTCGCCGAGCGGCTCGGCCTGACCCCGGTGCACGGCCGCGACCGCGCCGGCTTCATCGTGGACGCCCTGCGCTTCCCCTACCTCAACGACGCCGCCGCGATGCTCGGCGCGGGCTACGCCGACGCCGACGCGATCGACGCCGCGATGACGCTGGGCTGCGGCTACCCGGCGGGCCCGATCGCCGAGCTCGACCGGATCGGCCCGGCCCGCGTGGTCGCGGTGCTGCGCGCCCTCTACGGGGAGAGCCGCGAACCGGCGCTCGCGCCCGCCCCGCTGCTGACCGAGCACGTCACCGCGGGCCGCGCCCTGCGCTGATCCCTCCTCATATCCTGGTTCCATGAGCCCCCGCAAAAACCGCCGAAACCCCCCGGGCCGCCGTTCGCAGGACGGCGGCGGGGGGCCGGCCGGCGGCGGCTCGTACTGGAGCCAGGAGACCGAGGACGGCCCGGACGGCGCATGGATCGTCCGGTCGATCGCCGGCGCCAACGCGACCAAGCCCTACCGCTGCCCCGGCTGCGACCAGGAGATCGCGGCCGGGGTCGGCCACGTCGTCGCGTGGCCCGCGGACGGGCGCGGCGACGCCGACGACCGCAGGCACTGGCACCGCCCGTGCTGGCAGGCCCGCACCCGCCGCGCTCCCCGCGTCCAGCGGTCCCGCGGCGCCCCCCGCCACTGACCGGGCGGCCCGTGCCGCCGAGCCGGGGCGCCGGGCTCTGACCAGGCGCGACCCGCCGTCCGGGCGATCATGACCCGGTCACGGCGGCGAGGAGAGGAGACCGATGGGCGAGATCAGGGCGGCGACCGTGCTGCCGGCCCGGCGCGAGGAGATCACCCTGCACACCGCCGACGGCCTGGAGCTCGTCGGCGAGCTGGCGCTTCCGCCCGCACGGCCGCCGGTGGCGACGCTGGTGTGCCTGCATCCGCTGCCCACGGCCGAGGGCATGATGGACAGCCACGTGCTGCGCAAGGCGTCCTACCGGCTGCCGGCCCTCGCCGATGTGGCGGTGCTGCGCTTCAACACGCGGGGCACCTCCTCGGCGCGCGGCACCAGCCAGGGCGAGTTCGGCGGCGGCGAGACCGAACGCCACGACGTGGCGGCGGCGGTGGAGTACGCCGAGTACCACGACCTGCCCCATCCCTGGCTGCTCGGCTGGTCGTTCGGCACCGAGCTGGCCCTCAAGTGGGGACGCGACCCGTCGGTGGAGGGCGCGATCCTGCTCTCCCCGCCGCTGCACCGGGCCGGCGACGCCGACCTGGACGGCTGGGCCGCCGACGGGCGCCCGGTGGTGGCGCTCGTCCCCGAGTTCGACGACTACCTGCGTCCGGCCGAGGCGCGCGAGCGGT
Organism: Actinomadura xylanilytica; assembly: GCF_030283145.1. Lineage (GTDB taxonomy): Bacteria > Actinomycetota > Actinomycetes > Streptosporangiales > Streptosporangiaceae > Spirillospora > Spirillospora xylanilytica. The sequence continues at coordinate 550,090 of NZ_JASNWE010000004.1, read as the reverse complement.
TCAAGCGCGTCCCGCAGGCCGAGGTCGTCGCCGTGGACGGCGCGAAGCACCTGTGGGTGGGCGAGCCGTACGTGCGCATCGTGCTGAACGAGATCGTCCGGCGGGTGGCGCCCGGCGCGTTCCCGCTTCCCACCGAATGGGACGAACGGGACAGCTAAACGCGCGCGACCGATCACGGCCACCCCTCCGCGCCGGGCCCCGGGAAGAGCGACCATGGCCTGACCGCCATGTGCGCGGCGGACGCCGGGGACGGGTACGGGGAGGACGGTGCCACCATGACCGTGCAGCTCTACGCGAGGGACGTCGGCACCGGAACGCCGCTCGTCCTGCTGCACGCCTTCCCGCTGTCGTCGGCGATGTGGCTCGGGCAGCGGGAGGCCCTCGCCGGCCGGTTCCGGGTGATCACCCCGGACCTGCGCGGCTTCGGCGGATCGGTGCTCGGCGCGGACGAGCCGTCGGTCGACGCGATGGCCGACGACGTGGCCGGCCTGTTCCGCCGCCTCGGGGTGGCCCGCGCGGTCGTCTGCGGCCTGTCCATGGGCGGGTACGTGACGATGGCGCTGGTCCGCCGCCATCCGGGCCTGGTCCTCGGCGTGGTCCTGGCCGGCACCCGCGCCGCCGCCGACACCGGCGCCGTGCGCGAGGCCCGGCTGCGCCAGGCCGAACGACTCGGCCGCGACGGCGATGTGAGCGTGCTGGTCGACGAGGTGCTGCCCGGCCTGATCGGCCCGACCACGCTGCGGCAGCGGGCGCTGATCTACGGCCGGGTGCGCGGGCTGGTGCAGTCGGCCCCGGCGCCGGCCGCCGCCTGGGCGCAGCGGGCCATGGCGGCGCGGCCGGACTCCTTCGACACGCTGCGCGGCCTCAAGGTGCCCGCGCTCGTCCTGGCGGGCGCCGAGGACGCCCTGGCCACCGAGGACGAGGCGCGCGCCATGGCGGACGCGCTGCCCGACGCCGAGCTGACCGTCATCCCGCGGGCCGGCCACCTGAGCCCGGTCGAGCAGCCCGACCTGTTCGACCGGGCCGTCGCCGAGTTCACCGCCGCCCTGGCCCGCACCGCGGGTTAGGGCCTGTCTCAAAGTGCCTCGCCGTCGCGCGAGCGCGTTACCTGGCCGGTGGGGCGAAGCCGGAGGCGAGCCCCACCGGCCAGATCGCGAAGCGATGTCGCGCTCGCCCAAGCACGGTCGGCGTCCGAGCCGCCAGGCGAGGACGCCGGGCCGGGCGTTGGAAACACAGCCGCCAGGCGAGGACGCCGGGCCGGGCTTTGAAACTCGGGCTAGAGCGTCTCCTGGCGGGGGATGACGACCTCGCGGATGAGCAGCGAGATCGCCGCGGCCGTCGGGATGGCCAGCAGGGCGCCGGGCACGCCGAGCAGCGTCCCGCCGATCAGCGCCGCCACCACCGTCACCGCCGGCTGCACGTCGACCGTCCGCTTCATCACCCGCGGGTAGACCAGATAGTTCTCCACCTGCTGGTAGATCACGTAGAAGACCACCGCGGCGATGCCCTCGAAGGTGCCGGTCAGGAACGCGACCAGGCACACGATCACCGCGCCGACCGTCGCGCCGACCAGCGGGACCAGGTCGGTCACCGCCACGATCAGCGCCAGCGCCAGCGCGTACGGGACGTCGAGGATCTCCAGGAAGATGTAGGAGGTCAGCCCCGCTATGAACGCGATGGTGAACTGCCCGGCGACGTACCCGCCGATCCGGTCCAGGATCTCGTCGCCGAGCAGCGCCACCCGGGCCCGGCGGGTGCGCGGGGCGAGTTGGTAGGCGAACGCCTTGATCTGCGGCAGCGAGCCGAGGAAGTACAGGGTGAGGATGAGGATCGTCACGCCCTGGAAGGTCCCGATCAGCGCGACCTTGCCCACGTTCAGCGCCTCGGTGGCCAGCTTCTGCTGGAACTTCGGCTCGTTGATCTTGTCCTGGGCCTGCTGGAGCAGGTGGTAGCGCTTGTCCCAGTCGGCGATCCGCCGGTTGCCGCGCAACTGCTGGATGTAGTCGGGCAGGCTCTTGGTCAGCTCGGTGACCTGCTCGGTCAGCGGCGGCACCAGGGACGCGACGAAGCCGGCGAAGAACAGCAGCACGCAGAAGAACACCACGCCGACCGCCCAGCCCCGGGACAGGCCGAGCCGCTTCAGCCGTTCCACCGCCGGGTTGAGGCCGACCGCGAGGAACATCGCCACCACGATCATCACGATCACCGATTTGGCGTTGGTGGCGGCCTGCACCAGCAGCCAGGCGGTGATCACGCCGAGCGCGGCGGTGAACCCGAAGACGAACGGGTGCGCGCGGCCGAGCGGCAGCCCGGGGCGGCCGAACGGGAACCGCTGGTCGGCGCCGGCCTCGCGCTTGCGCTGCTCGATGTCGTGCGCGGGGTCGGGGACGGTCCTGCCGCCCGTGGCCGGCGTCCCGACGGCCGCCTGCTCGCCCACGGCGGCGGGCACGGGCGCCGCGCCGCGCTCCGACGCCCCGCCTGACGGTGGTGGACCGGACGGCTCCGAGCCGGCCTGCGGCTGACCGGGCGGCGCCGGGACGGGCTCGTCCTCCGGCGGCCCGGCGATGTCGCCGGGACGGCCGCCGCCCCCCAGATGACCGGTGGAGGAGTCGCCGGCCCCGCCGCTCTCGCCGGCCCCGCCGCTCTCGCCGGCCGCGCTCGACGCGCCGGCCGCGCTCGACGCGCCGGACGGGCCGTCGCCAGGGCGGTCTTCCCCCGGCAGGTCGTCCGCGGGTGGCGCGGGGGCGGGCACCTGGCCGCCTGGACGGTCCTCGGAGGGCGAGTCGGAGGTCTCCTCTCCGGGCGCCGCCGACCGGTCCTTACGGGGGGTCTCGTCGGGCACGCCGTTCTCCTCTTCGTCCTGCCGTCCACGGACCGCGGACCGCTATCACGACACCACACGTTAAGGGGTCGAGATGCCGAAAAGCCTAGAGGCGATCATCGCCTCTAGGCTTTTCGGTTCCGTACGGTGCCCCGGGTGGCGGTCTCTACCGCCTGAACGCGCCTATTCCTGCCACCAGTCCTCGTCGTCCTCGTCGGACTTCTTGGCGCCCTTGGCGGGGGCGGCGGCCTTCGCGGCGGGCTGCTGCTTGGCCTGCGGCTGCTGCGCCGGAGCGGGCGCGGGCTTGGCCTCGGCGGCCGAGATCGCGGGCTTCTCCGGGGGAGCGGGCAGCTCGGCCTCGGCCGCGCCGCCGCCCATCGCCGGCGCGACGCCACCGATCAGCTGACGTAGCTGGTTCAGGTGGCTGGTGATGCTGTCGCGCTGGCGGGTGAGCTCGTCGACCTGGCGCTGCGCGGCGGTCCGGACCCGGTCGGCCTCGGCCTTGGTCTCGGCGAGCAGCTGCTCGGCCTGCGACTTGGCCTCGGCGATGACCTGGTCGGAGTTCTTGCGCGCGTTGGCCATGAGCTGCTTGGCGTGCGAGTCGGCCTCGCGCCGGGTCTGCTCGGCCTGCTGGGTCGCCTTGGCGGCCCGCTGCTCGGCGGACGCGGCCCGCTGCTCGGCCTCGGCCACCAGCTTCTGCGTGGCCGCCTGGGCGTTGGCGTGCCGCTCGGCGTCCTGCCGGTCGGCCTCCTCGCGGCGGGCGGCGAGCTGGATCTCGAACTCGGCCTCGGCCTGGGCGCGCTGGGCCTCGCTCTCCTCCAGGATGCGCTGGGCCTGCGCGCGCATCTCGTCGGCCTGCCGCTTGGCGGTGGTGAGGATCTCGTCGCGCTCGCGCTTGGTCGAGGCGCGCAGCTGCGCGACCTCGCGCTCGGTGGTGGTGCGGAGCTTGGCGATCTCCCGCTCGGCGGCGGCGCGCTTCTCGGCGACCTCGTGGTCGGCGGTGGCGCGGAGCTTGGCGACCTCGCGCTCGGTGGTGGAGGTCAGCTCGTCGGCCTCGCGGCGGGCCGAGGTGCGCACCTCCTCGGCCTCGCGCTCGGCCGCGTTGCGCATGTCGTCGCCCTCGCGCTGGGCGGTCGCGCGCAGTTCGGCGGCCTCGTTCTCGGCGGTGGCGCGCAGCTCGGCCGCGTCGACCTTGGCCGCGGCCTTGATCTCGTTGGCCTCCGACCGGGCGGCCTGGACGAGCTCGGTGGCCTGCTCCTCGGCGAGACGCAGCAGCTGCTCGATCCGGGCGCCCAGTCCCGAATAGGTCGGGCGCTCCTGTTCCTGTAGCTGCCTGTGCGCGTCGGAGAGCTCGCGTTGCAGAGCCTGCGTCTGCTCGCGGGTCTGCCGGACCTCGTTGTCGAGCTGTTTGATGTGCTCGTCGACCTGGTGCCGGTCGTAGCCGCGAAGCACCACGTCGAACTCGCGCGGGGGCGTGTCTTCAAAGAAGTTGCTGAGCTGGGCGTCGATGTCGGACTGCATGTGGCTCAATCCTGATGTGACGGGGCTACGGGTGGTTCCGGGGACCGGTTGATCGCCTGTGCTTGTACGGGCGCAGGGCCCCAGACCTCTTCCGGCGAAAGAAGCGTACTCCGGCGGCTGCCGTGTTGGGGGCTCATCTTGACGCGCTGCGTACTTTGTCTCTTTTGTTAGGTTTCTGCGTGTCGCCGCAGGTCCTCAAAGGTCTCGGTCAGATCACCTTATGTGTTCCTCGGAGCACGATGGGGTGAACGCCGGTACGGTGAGCACCGTCGTTTCGATCATGTCCGGCCGTGCTTCGTCATGCCTTCTCGACGAGTTCGGTGAGCACCCCGTGCGCGTCCTTGGGGTGCAGGAACGTGATCCGCGACCCGAGCGAGCCGCGCCGCGGGCTGTCGTACAGCACCCGCACGCCCTTCTCCGCGATCCCGTCGGCCTCCTCCTGCACGTCCCCGTCGGTGCCGAACGCGATGTGGTGCACGCCCTCGCCGTTCTTCGCCAGCCACTTGGCGACGGTCGAGTCGTCCCGGATCGGCTCGATCAGCTGGAGGTAGCTGGCCGCGCCGTCCCCGGTCTCGTTGATCTTGAGCATCGCCTCCCGCACGCCCTGCTCCTCGTTCACCTCGAAGTGCACGTCGGTGAACCCGTAGGTCTCCCGGTAGAACTCCACGGTCGCGTCCAGGTCGTGGCAGGCGATGCCAATGTGGTCGATACGGGTCAGCATGGGCGATTCTCCTCGTGGTGATGCTGCCGGACGCCGGCGCCGGCGCGGCGGGACGGACGCGAGCTTCTGCTGGGTATGGTGGCAAACGTCGCCGCCGGACCCTCGTGGAGGCCCCCTTATGACCGCCAAGTCAGTGATCGTCGCCGGAGCGCGTACCCCCATCGGGCGGTTGCTGGGCTCCCTGAAGGACTTCTCGGCCGCCGATCTCGGAGCGCACGCCGTCAAGGCGGCGCTGGAGCGCGCGGGTGTCTCCGGCGACCAGGTCGAGTACGTGATCCTCGGGCAGGTGCTCCAGGCCGGCGCGGGGCAGATCCCGTCCCGGCAGGCCGCGGTCAAGGCGGGCATCCCGATGACCGTCCCGTCGATCACGATCAACAAGGTCTGCCTGTCCGGGCTGGACGCCATCGCGCTGGCCGACCAACTCATCCGGGCCGGCGAGTTCGACATCGTGGTCGCGGGCGGGATGGAGTCGATGACCCAGGCCCCGCACCTGCTGCCGAAGTCGCGCGGCGGCTACAAGTACGGCTCGGTCGAGGTGCTCGACCACATGGCCCACGACGCGCTCACCGACGCGTTCGACGGTGTCTCCATGGGCGAGTCCACCGAGCGGCACAACACCCGGCTCGACATCTCCCGCGCCGAGCAGGACGAGTTCTCCGCCCGTTCGCACCAGCGCGCCGCGGAGGCGATCAAGAACGGGGTGCTCGACGACGAGATCGCCCCGGTCGAGATCCCGCAGCGCCGCGGCGAGCCGGTCGTCTTCGCCGCCGACGAGGGCGTCCGCGGCGACACCACCGCCGAGTCCCTCGGCCGGCTGCGCCCCGCGTTCAGCAAGGACGGCACGATCACCGCCGGTTCGTCCTCGCAGATCTCCGACGGCGCCGCCGCCGTCGTGGTGATGTCCAAGGCCAAGGCCGAGGAGCTCGACCTCACCTGGCTGGCCGAGATCGGCGCGCACGGCAACGTCGCCGGCCCGGACAACTCGCTCCAGTCCCAGCCGGCCAACGCGATCAAGCACGCCCTCGGCAAGGAGGGCCTGGCGGTCGGCGACCTGGACCTGATCGAGATCAACGAGGCGTTCGCCGCGGTCGGCGTCCAGTCGATGCGCGACCTCGGCGTCGGCCCCGACAAGGTCAACGTCAACGGCGGTGCCATCGCCCTCGGCCACCCGGTCGGCATGTCCGGCGCGCGGATCGCCCTGCACCTGGCCTACGAGCTCAAGCGGCGGGGCGGCGGCGTCGGCGCCGCGGGCCTCTGCGGCGGCGGCGGCCAGGGCGATGCCCTGATCCTCCGCGTCCCGTCGGCCTGACCTGCCGATCCCGGCCCGGCCGGTCCGGGCGGTCCGGCAGGTCCGGCAGGTCTGGCAGGTCCGCCCGGTCCGGGCGTCCGGGCATGGGGCCCGCCGCCGCTCACTGCGCGGCGGGCTCGACGGTGACGGTCTTGAAGCCGAGCGCCTTGAGCATGCCCTCCAGCATGACCTTGGTGTTGGCGTCCGCGCGTTCGCGCAGGCCGCCGTCCGCCGCGGCCGTCTGGATCTTCTGACCGGCCAGCACGTAGAGCTGCCGCTGGTCGTTGGGGTTGCCGCTGAAGAAGTCGCCGAAGCGGTTCAGCAGGCCGCGCTCGGTCGCGTAGACGTGGCTGTTCTCGGCGTCCAGGGTGGTCGGTTCGAGCTGGGCGCGCGGCAGCCGGACCGTCGCCGCGGTGCGGTCGGCGTTCACCGTGATCGCGCCGTTGGCCAGCTTGGCGAAGTCCACGTAGGCGTCGACGGAGCCGTGCCCGACGAACAGGGTGCGCGAGCCGCGCAGCGAGCTCGGCAGGAACCTGGCGTCCTTCTCCAGGTCCACGATGACCTGGAAGTTGCCGCTGGCGGCCTCGTAGCGGTGCAGGTCGCGGATGGACTGGAGCAGCACCGGGCCGCTGCGGTCCTTGGTCTCTTCGGCGAACGGGTTGATCCACTTGGGCAGGGCGCGCAGCGCCTGGAGCGCGACCAGCACCACCGCGACGGTGATCACGATCAGCAGCAGGGACGCGCGCACGCCGCGCCGGCCGGAACCGGCGGGGGCCGCCGGAGCGGCGGGGGCGGCGGCGGGGGCGGCGGGGGCCGCCTCGTCCTTCGATCGCTCGGATGCCATGCACAGGTGCATTCCCGGCAAAGCCGCCGGATCACCTCACTGGGCGGTGTCGGTCCGCACGCCGTCGGGCCGCCGCAGGTCGGTGTCGTGCCCGGCCTGCTCGATTTCCAGCAGCGACCCGCTCCGCAGGTGCGCCTCGTGCGCCGCCCGGCCGCCCCGTACCCCGAACAGCCGTTTGGTGAGGACGATGTAGAGGATCAGGCCGACATTGATGATCAGTGCGCCGATCCGCACCGCGGTGATCCGCTCGGACAGCTCGTAGATCTCCACCGGCAGCCCGAACGAGGTGGCGACCACCGCGAAGTACTCGCCCCAGCGCTTGAGCAGCCACAGCCCGACCGCCTCGATCAGCTCCACCAGCGCGTACACGGCCAGCGCGAGGGCCAGCCAGCGCAGCGTGGCCGGGCGCAGGTCGAAGACGTGCTGCACCGACTCCACGATCTTGGAGTGGTCCAGGTCCCAGCCGGCCTGGCCGGCGATGGGCCGGAGCAGCGGGATCTCCTTCTCGAAGATCCGCTCGATCGAGCCGCGGCTCGCGGCGAACCGCCACACCCCGTACGCGGCCAGCAGGATGATCAGGCCGCGGACCGCGCGCTCGAACGCGAAGAACCGCATGATGAACGCGTCGCGCAGCTCCTTGCCCCGCTTCACCAGGGGCGCCCGCTCGGCCGGGCCCGTCTCGTGCGGCTCGCCGTGCACGTACGTGCCGCAGCGCAGGCATCGCCACGCCTCGCCCACGGGCGTCTGGACGTGCAGGTGCCGGCGCAGCGGCGGCTCGTCCGGTGCGTAGGTGATGTGCCCCTTGCGCGCGCATGTCAGCAGGCTCCAGTCCACCTCGTCAGGGTAGAGGCCGGTCCTCTCCGCCCTTCGGCGCAGGTGTGAGCAGGGCCATAGCCAGGACGGAAACCCCAGGTGGGTGCCGGGCGTTGACCGGTCGTGGACATTGTGCGTGCGTTCCGGATCGTCTCGATCGCCGAGGCGACCTCATTCCTGGTGCTGCTCCTCGTCGCCATGCCGCTGAAGTACGCGGGTGACGCGCCGCTGGGAGTCCAGGTGATGGGGCCCATCCACGGGATCCTGTTCCTCGCGTACGTCGGCATGGTGTTCGTGGCCCGTGAGCAGCTCCGCTGGGACATCAAGCGCACGGTGGTCGCCCTCATCGCCTCGGTGCTCCCCGTCGCGCCCTTCCTGGTGGAGCACTACTGGGCCAAGCCCGCCGAACGGTCGGTCGTCGAGCCGGCGGAGAACCGGGCGGCCTGAGCGCCGTCCACTCGAACTTCTGCATGGCCGCGGCTGGCCTGGGGGGTCCTGTCGTGGCCATGCAGAGGATCCGTTTCAGGATCCGTTCCCGTTCCCGTGCGCGCCGATCGCCGCAGCGCGCGGGTCGTGCACGTCCGGTCCGCGTACGGCCGGTGTGCGTACGCCTGGTTCATGTACGCCCGGTCCGTGCTTGTCCGGTTTCGGTGCGCGGCCCGGCAGCGGGCGCGTGGTGCGCGGCTTCGGCCGCGACGGCATCGGACGCGGCGGGATGGCACGCGGGGTCAGCACGCGTGGTTTCGCCGGCCGCGGAGTGACCGGGGCCATCAGCGGGCGGAAGTCGCGCGCTCCGAGCGCGCAGTTCCGGTAGTCGGTGAAGTGGTCGCGCAGCCAGCCGCGCCGCCGCTGCTCGGTCCAGGACCCGAACCGCCGGGTCGCCCGCACGTCGGAGATGACCGGCGACCCCTCGCCCAGCAGCCAGGCGTCGATGAGCGCCCGGTAGTCGGCGGCTCCGGGCCGCGGCGGGGCCGCGCAGGCGCCCGCGCTGACCAGCCCGTCGCGGATCTGCCGCACGGCCCGTACCGCGAAGCCGGAGGTCAGCTCGTCGCCGAGATGGATGACCGCCACGCCGTTCGCCACCGGGACGGGCTTAGAACCGGGCCGCTGCTCCACCCGGGTGATCCGGCCCGGTGTCTGGCTCAGCCGCGCGGCCAGCGGGGTCGTCGCCGTCATGAGCGTCGGCAGCGCCTCGCGCAGCGCCGGATGCACGCAGATCGTCAGCGGCCAGGCGCTGCATACGGGGGCGATCGCGTCGGGCGCCGCGCTCTGCCCCTGGGTGAGCTGCAACCGCACCGTGGTCATGGCGGCCACCGTCAGCGCCAGCGCCAGCGGGACGATCAGCACCGCCCTGCGGGTGACCCAGGACACGTACGTGAGGATCAGTGCGGCCGACAGCCCGGCGGCGAGCAGCGTCTGATCGGCCTGGACGCGCGTGCGTAGGACGGTGAACAGGTCAACGTGGCCGAGCGCCGCCGGGGGCAGCAGGCTCCACCAGGACGCGCCCGGCACCCGCAGCAGCGCCCACGCCCCGGTCGCGGCCAGCACCACCGCGGGGGTGGCCCGGTGCGGGACGATCCGTCCGGCCAGGTAGCCGGCCACCACGTGCAGGACGAGCGCCGCCCCGCCCGCGAGCAGGCCCAGCGGATGCGGGTGCCCCGCCTCAGGCGGCAGCATCGTCAGCGCCACGATCACGGACGCGGCAGCGGCGTAGGCCAGCAGGGCGGCGAGGGACAGCAGCAGCAGGTCGAGCAGGACGCCGGTGGCGGGGGAGCGCGCCGTGAGGTCGCGCAGGTAGTCGAGACGGCGCTCGCGCACCGCCGTCCAGGCGGCGAGCCCCGCGGCCACCGGCCCGAGTGTTCGCACCGAGTCGACCAGCGCGGCGATGGACGCGTCCCAGTAGGAGATGCCGGGCGTCAGGGCCAGCCACGCGGTGACGGTCCCGATCCCGGCCAGCAGCGGCACCGCGACGAGCAGTGCCGTGCGTCGGGCGTCGAGCCGGAGCACCCGCCCCAGCTCGGACACCCGTCCCAGCTCAGACACCGGCGCCGTTCCCGGCGGCGAGCCGCCGTGCTCGGAGCCGGGGGAACTGCGCGGGGAGCCGGGCCAGCGACGCCCGGCCGGGCAGGGGCCGCGCCGGCCCCCGCCGGCCCGGCCCCTGGCGTTCTGGTCCTTGGCGTTCCGGCCCCGGATGCTCGGCGCCCTGGCCTCCCGGTCCCGGTCCCGGCCGGCCGAGGCCCTGCTGGTCCGGCCGGGCCGGGGCCGGGATCTCCGGCGGGGCCCCGGACTTCGGCCGCGGCGGGGCGGCCGGGACCGTCCGGGCGGCCCGGGCGGCCCGGACGGGCCTTGGCGCGATCGGCTGCGTCGGGAGTTCGGTCAGCCTGCCCCGGGCGAGCGTGAGCAGGCGGTCGGACCACCCGGTCAGCGTGTCGGTGGTGCTCGCCGTGACCACCACCGTCGGGGCCAGCGAGCGGATCAGCGGGATCAGCTCGGCCATCGCCGCCGCGTCCCCCCGGGCGCCCGCGGACGCGTCCGGCTCGGGCGGGCCGCACAGCTCGCTGAGCGGGTCGTCGAGCAGCACCAGGTCGGGTTCGTGGACGCAGGTCGCGGCGAGCCCGGCCCGCAGCCGGGCGTCCGGCGGGAGCAGCGCGAGCTCGATGCCCGCGGCCTCGACAAGGTCGAGCCGTTTCAAAATCGACCGCACGGCGGACGCCCGCGTGCGTTTGTAGTACGCCGCGTAGGCGACGAACTCGGCCGCCGTCATGTTCTCCGCCCAGGAGAACCTGCCCGGCAGATATCCGATCCGAGCCCGCGCCGCGCGCAGGTCGGACGCGTTCCCGGTGTTGTACCCGAGAATCTCCAGCGCGCCGGCGTGAGGCCGGCGCAAGGTCGCGAACGTGGCCAGCAGAGTGGATTTACCGACACCAGGTGGACCGGCCAAGCCGACCACGCCCTCGGTGATGCCGAAAGCCACCGGGCGAAGGAGCCACCGCCCCCCGCGGCGGACACCCATTCCCCGGGCCACGATCGCGGAACGCTCCGCGATCACTTGTTTCCCCCCGTTGTTGTGTCATGCGATCGCGACGGGCCCCTGAGGTGCCCCGGTGGCTTTCCCCCCGCCACACGGTGCCCAACCGGTCTGGCCGGGCCCGTGAAACGGGTCCCGGCACCGGGCCTCTTTTGCCGTCGCACCATGCATCGACATCGTGACTATAACCACGCTTGGTGATCGCTGTCAGCAGTCTTTCTCCTGTTACAGCGGGGCGTCGGGATTCTTTGCCTTCCGAGCGAAGGTACGAATTCATGAAGCCTGGCAAATTTGTCCGCTCTGTCCGGACAGTGGCTTCGCGACGTTCATTCCGGGACCGCCGAAGTGCGGGAAAGGCGCACCAAAGCGGGGCGGGCGACCCATCGGCCGGCCCGGCGGGGGCGTCTCCCACGAGGCCGTGCGCTCCGCTGGGAGCGGACGGGCGCACGATGAGGGGTGGTCATGGGGCAGGATGGACCCATGCCTTCTCGGGACTTTTCGTTGCACGGGGCCGTTGATCTGGGGGCGCTCCAGGCGGCTGCCAAGAAGCAGCAGGAACGCGCGGCCCAGGGGGGCGCGGCGCCCGCGTCCGCGGCCGGCGGGCCGTACGTCATGGACGTCACGGACGACACCTTCAACACCGACGTGGTCGAACGGTCGCAGACCGTCCCCGTGCTGGTGGACTTCTGGGCCGAGTGGTGCGGGCCCTGCAAGCAGCTCGGGCCGATCCTGGAGAAGCTGGCCAACGAGGCGGCCGGCACCTGGGTCCTGGCCAAGGTCGACATCGACGCCAACCCGCAGCTCGGCGCCTACATGCAGCAGATGGGCGTGCGCGGCATCCCGTTCGTGGCGGCCGTCGTCGGCGGGCAGCTCCTGCCGTTCCTCAACGGCGCGGCCCCCGAGCCCCAGGTGCGGCAGGCGATCGACCAGCTCTTCGAGGCGCTCCGCAAGGAGGGCATCCTCCCGGACGCCCCCGCCGCCGAGCCCGCGCCGGACGACGCCGAGCCGCCCGCCGCCGAGTCGATCTACCAGGAGGCCGAGACGGCGCTCCAGGACGGCGACCTCGACGGGGCCAAGGCCGCGTTCCAGCGGATCCTGGCGAAGAACCCCCACGACGACGAGGCCCAGCGCGGGCTGGCGCTCGTCGAGCTGAGCCTCCGCGTGCAGGGGCTCGACGCCGAGCAGGTGCTCCAGAGCGCCGGGAGCCCGGGCGCGGACGTCCGCACCCAGGTCGAGGCCGCCGACGTCGAGATGGTCTCCGGCCGGATCGAGGACGCGTTCGCGCGGCTGATCGGCGTCGTGCGACGCGCCGCCGGCGACGACCGCGACACCGCGCGCCGGCACCTGCTGTCGCTGTTCGAGATCATGCCGCCGGACGACCCCCGGGTCGGCAAGGCCCGCCGGTCCCTCCAGGCGGCCCTCTTCTAGACCGCTGGAGCACGCGCACACGCGTCCCGCCCGTCCCGGGAACCCCGCTCGTCCCGCTCGTCACGTCCGCTGCTCCGGACCGTCCCCGGCCTGCCCCGGCGGAGCATGGGACTCCGGGGGAGCGGGCATGAAAGGGGGATGGGCGCACGCGTCGTGACGGTCTCCGCGACGTTCGGCTCGGGCGGGCCCGCCGTCGCGAGCGCCGTCGCCGCGCGGCTCGGCCTGCCGTTGGTGGACCGCGCGATCCCCGAGGCCGTCGCCGCCGAGATCGGCTGCACGCCGGCCGAAGCCCGCGCGCACGACGGCCAGGCCGAGACCGGCATCGGGCGCGTCCTGGCGGGCGCGGCCCGGCTGCCGAGCATCCCGACGGCCGGCATCGAGGTCTACCTGCCCGACCGGAGCGTGATCCCCGACGAGGAGTTCGTCGGGCGCACCGAGCAGGTCCTGCGCCGGGTGGCGGACGGCGACGGCGGCGTGATCCTCGGCCGGGCCGCCGCGGTGGTGCTGGCCGGACGCGCGGGCGCCCTGCACGTGCGGCTCGACGGCGATCGTGAGGCACGTCTCGCCCGGGTGGCGGACGAGGCCCGCAGCGGCGCGTCCGCCGCGGGACCGGCCGCCGCCGGGACGGAGCCGGCGGGTGCGCACGCGGTCGGCGGGACGTCCCAGCGTGCCGGTGAGCGTATGCTCGACGACGATGACCGCGCCCGTGCGGCCTACGTGAAGCATTTTTACGGGGCCGACCCCGCCGATCCGCGGCTCTACCACCTGGTGATCGACACCACGAGGCTGCCCGAGTCCGCCGCCGTCGACCTCATCGTCGCCGCGGCGCGGGCGGTCTGAGCTCGCGGCGCCCAACCGCTCGGCGGGCGACGGCCTCCGGACGCACCGTCCCGCGTGGGACGATGCGGCGCGGGACAATGACGTACCCGGTAGCAGAGGGAGCAGTGTCGTGGCGAGCGTGCCAAGCGTGTCGTACTCCATCACCGTCCGGCTGGAGGTCCCGGCCGGCGGCAAGGCCGTCAGCCAGATCACCCACGTCGTCGAGAACGCGGGCGGCATCGTCACCGCGCTCGACGTCAACACCGCCGGCCACGAGACGCTGCGCATCGACGTGACGATCGCCACCCGCGACACCGAGCACGCCGAGGCGATCGCCGGCGCGCTGGAGCAGATCGACGACATCAGCATCCACAAGGTCAGCGACCGGACCTTCCTGATGCACCTCGGCGGCAAGATCGAGATGCAGTCGAAGGTGCCGCTGCGCACCCGCGACGAGCTGTCGATGGCCTACACGCCCGGCGTCGCCCGGGTCTCGCTGGCCATCGCCCGCAACCCCGAGGACGTCCGCCGGCTGACCATCAAGCGCAACAGCGTCGCGGTCGTCACCGACGGCTCGGCGGTGCTCGGCCTCGGCAACATCGGCCCGGAGGCCGCGCTCCCGGTGATGGAGGGCAAGGCGGCGCTGTTCAAGCGGTTCGCCGGGATCGACGCCTGGCCGATCTGCCTCGACACCCAGGACACCGACGAGATCGTCCGGACGGTGCAGATCATCGCCCCCGCGTTCGGTGGCATCAACCTGGAGGACATCTCCGCGCCGCGCTGCTTCGAGGTCGAGGCCCGGCTGCGCGAGCTGCTCGACATCCCGGTCTTCCACGACGACCAGCACGGCACCGCGATCTGCGTGCTGGCCGCGCTGACCAACGCGCTGCGCGTCGTCGGCAAGCGGATCGGAGACGTCCGGATCACGATGGCCGGCGCGGGCGCGGCGGGCAGCGCGATCCTCAAGCTGCTGATGCACGCGGGCGCCCGGAACCTGGTGGTGTGCGACTACCTGGGCGCGGTGCACAAGGGCCGCGACGACCTCGACGACTCGCTCCGCTGGATCGCCGACCACACCAACGCCGCCGGCTACGCGGGCGACCTGCGCGGCGCGGTCAAGGACGCCGACGTCTTCATCGGGGTGTCGGCCCCCGGCATCCTGAACGGCGACGACATCGCGACCATGAACGAGGACGCGATCGTGTTCGCGCTGGCCAACCCCGAGCCCGAGGTGTCGCCGGACGAGGCCCGCGAGCACGCCGCGGTGGTCGCCACCGGGCGCAGCGACTACCCCAACCAGATCAACAACGTGCTGGCCTTCCCCGGCGTCTTCCGCGGCCTGCTGGACGCCCAGGCGGGCGTGGTCACCCAGGAGATGCTGGCGGCGGCGGCCAAGGCGCTCGCCGAGGTGGTCACCCCGGGCGAGCTCGGCCCCAACTACATCGTGCCGAGCGTCTTCCACGCGGACGTGAGCCCCCGTGTCGCGGGCGCCGTGCGCGAGGCCGCCGGAGGCCGTCCCCGCACCGAGGCGTGACGTTCACGGACCGGCCGCTCCAGTGGCGATGCCCCCGGGGCGACCGGCCGCCCGGTGTCAGGCGCCGTTCTTCTTGCCGAAGACCTGCTCGCGGCGGCGGGGCCAGATGCCGCCGTACCAGAAGATGATCAGGCCGGTGACCATCGCGGCGGCGCCGGTCGCGCCCCGCGCCCACAGCACCGAGCTGTCGGCGCCGGTGTGCGGCAGCCTGGTCGGCGGCGTCTTCTCCGGCGCCGCACCGGCCTTCTTGCAGTCGGCGGTGCGCGTCTTGGTGGTGATCTTCTCGTTCTTCCAGGTGACCCCGACCTGGGTGCGGCGGTCCTCGCGGAGCTTGATCGTGGTGGTCCGGGTCGCGCCGGGGCTGATCCGGCCGGCCACGTCCGCCGAGCCGTCGTCGCGGTGGATGCCGTAGTCCTCGGTCCGGGATCCGGTGTTGTGCACCGACACCGAGACCGTGCGGGCCGGGCAGTCGACCGCGGCGATCGTGGCGCTGAGCAGCTTGACGGGCTTGGCCGGCGGAGTCTTGCTCTTGTCCGCGGTCGGCGACGGGCTCGCGGAGGAGCCGGAGCCGGAGGGGCTCGGTGAGGCGGAGGTCGATGCGGGGGCGCCGGACGCCCTCGATTGCGACGACGTCGCCTTCATCAGTGCGGGGACGGCGATCAGTGCCCCGATGATGAAGAACACGGCTGCGATGACGACCCTGGGCAACTGCATCGCGCGTCCTCCCCGGCCCGCCGGACGGGACCGGGCGGGCGGCCGATGATTCTAGATCATTCTTAACCCTGGACCGTGCTGTGCCGATACCCCTGGCGTTAGGTCTGCGTAACAGGCTAACGACTGGGGGAGTGTGCCGCCCGGTGTCCCGGCAAAGCATGATGGAGACCATGGAAGACGGCATCAGGGTGGGGCTCCTGCTGGTCGCGACCCCCCAGCTGGACGATCCCAACTTCAAGCGCAGTGTCGTCCTCGTGGTGGAGCACGACAGGGACGGGGGAACTCTGGGGGTTGTCCTCAATCGGCCGACCGAGGTTCCCGTCGACCGGGTGCTCCCGCCATGGGCGGAACTGGTGACCGGTCCCTCGGTGGTCTTCCAGGGCGGTCCGGTGGCGCTCGACAACGCGCTCGCGCTGGCGCGGCTGCCGGGCGAGGACGAGCCGCTCGGCTGGCGGGCGCTGGACGGCGGCTCCGAGGTGTCCAGGGTCGGCCTGGTCGACCTGGACGCGCCGCCGGGGCTGCTGGCCCCCGAACTGCTCCAGTTCCGCGTGTTCGCCGGTTACGCGGGCTGGTCGTCCGGGCAGCTCCGCTCGGAGGTCGAGGAGGGCGCCTGGTACCTGGTGCCCGCCGAGGCCGGCGACGTCTTCGCGGGGGACCCCGACCGGCTGTGGCAGGAGGTGCTTCGCCGGCAGGACGGCGACCTGGCGTTCGTCTCCACTTTTCCGGAGGACCCGACGCTGAACTAAGGTGATGGCCTGAGGAGGCCAAGTGAGCACGAAGATCCTTCCCGAGAGCGACACCGAGCGCGATACGCGGCCGGACCTGTCGCACGGTGACGGCGACCATGAGCGGTTCGCCCACTATGTGAAGAAGCAGAAGATCACCGAGAGCGCGGTGACCGGATCGCCGGTGATCGCGCTGTGCGGCAAGGTCTGGGTGCCGAATCGGGATCCCAAGAAATACCCCGTCTGCCCGGAGTGCAAGGAGATCTACGAGACCATGAAGGCGGGCGGCGGCAAGGGCGACGAGTGACGGCGCGCGACGCGCCGATAGCACCGCGCCCGTAGGCGCGCTGTGCGATGATCCCGCGGTCGGCGGGGAACGATCGGCCGCGGGATCATGACGTTCTGATACGGGGGAGACATGGGGCGGGGTATCGGGGTTTCGCTATGCGCACTGTCGGTCACACTGTGTGCGATGTCGGTGGCCGCGGGTAGCGCCCGCGGGCCGGAGCCGGCGGGCCTGAGCAAGGCGGCGGCGCAAGGCGGGACGACGGCGCTGCGGGACGGGGCCGGGACGCGCGCGGCGGAGGCCGGTCCGTGCACGGGAGGCGAGGCCGGCGACGCGCGGCTCCGCCAGGCGTCCGGGCCGGGCGCCCGAGACCGGCACGACCTGGGGCGCGAGCAGGTGAACGGCATGCTCGCGGACCTGCGGCAGACGCTGGGCGGGCTGTACGGCACCGAGGACGAGACCGCGGTCGACGACGCCTCGCGCATGCGGGCCGCCCGTATCAGCGTCCCGGTGCGCTTCCACGTCGTCGCCGACGGGCGGACGGGGCGGCTGAGCCGTTCGTCCGCGCAGAAGCAGGTCGCCACGCTCAACGCGGCGTACGGTGGCCGCAAGGGCGGGGTCAACACCGGCGTCTCGTTCCGGCTGGCCGCCTACGACGTCACCTCCAACGCGCGCTGGTTCCGGCAGCCGCAGCGTTCCGAGCGGGAGATGAAGACGGCCCTGCACAGGGGTGGCGCGGGCACGCTCAACCTCTACAGTGCGCAGTTCAGCGCCGACGGCCTCGGGTACTCCACGTTCCCGCAGTGGTACCGCAAGAAGCGCGCGCTGGACGGCGTCGTGATCGACCACCGCAGCGTGCCGGGCGGCTCGTACGCCCACTTCGACCGCGGCTACACGGCGGTGCACGAGATCGGGCACTGGCTGGGGCTGTTCCACACCTTCGAGAACGGCTGCGACGCGCCCGGCGACGGCGTCGCCGACACTCCCTACGAGGCGGTGCCCGCCGAGGGGTGCCCGAAGTCCAAGGACACCTGCCCGCAGCCGGGCAGGGACCCTGTGCGCAATTTCATGAATTACGGCTGGGACGCGTGCATGCACGAGTTCACCGCCGGGCAGGGACGGCGGATCCGCGCAGCTTGGGCGGCCTATCGGGGGTCCCGGCACCGGTCCGGATCCGGGGCCGGGGGGAACGCCGCGGCTCGAAGTGTCGGTGGGGCTCGGTAGCCTTCAATGACCGTGAGCACCTTCGCCGCATCGAGCATGCCCCCAGCCTTCCCCGAGCGGGCCGCGTGGGGGACCGCCCAGTCCCTGCGCGCCTGGCAGGAACAGGCGCTGCGGGCCTACTTCGGAACGGACGGGAGGCAACCCGGTCCGCGTGACTTCCTGACCGTCGCGACGCCCGGCGCGGGCAAGACGACGTTCGCGCTGCGGCTGGCCCGCGAGCTGCTGGAGCGCCGCATCATCGTGGCGGTGACGATCATCTGCCCCACCGAGCACCTCAAGCGGCAGTGGGCCGAGTCGGCGGCGCGCGTCGGCATCAAGATCGACCCTGAGTTCCAGAACGCGCAGGGCTCGGTCGGCAAGGACTTCCACGGCATCGCGGTGACCTACGCCACCGTCGCCGCGCGGCCCGCGCTGCACCGCAACCGCACCGAGGCCCGGAAGACGCTGATCATCTTCGACGAGGTGCACCACGCCGGCGACGGGCTGTCGTGGGGCGACGCGGTGCGCGAGGCGTTCGAGCCCGCCGCGCGGCGGCTGTCGCTGTCGGGCACGCCGTTCCGCACCGACATCAACCCGATCCCGTTCGTCCAGTACGAGGAGGGCCCCGACGGGGTCCGGCGCAGCCGCGCCGACTACACCTACGGGTACGGCCCGGCGCTGGCCGACGGCGTGGTCCGGCCGGTGATCTTCCTGGCGTACGCGGGCGAGATGCGCTGGCGCACCCGGGCCGGCGACGAGATCACCGCGACCCTCGGCGAGCCGCTCACCCAGGACCAGATGTCGCAGGCGTGGCGGGCCGCGCTCGATCCCAAGGGCGACTGGATGACCCAGGTGCTGGCCGCCGCCGATCGGCGGCTCACCGAGCTGCGCCGCGCCATCCCGGACGCCGCCGGGCTGGTCATCGCGACCGACCACGAGGCGGCCCGCGCCTACGCCAAGAAGCTGCGCGCGGTCAGCGGGCAGGGCGCCACCATCGTGCTGTCGGACGATCCCACCGCGTCCAAGAAGATCAAGCAGTTCGGCGAGGGCGAGGACCGCTGGATGGTGGCGGTCCGGATGGTGTCCGAGGGGGTCGACATCCCGCGGCTCGCGGTCGGGGTGTACGCCACCTCGACCAGCACGCCGCTGTTCTTCGCGCAGGCCATCGGGCGTTTCGTCCGGGCCCGGCGGCGCGGCGAGACCGCGTCGGTGTTCCTGCCGTCGGTGCCGACGCTGATGGGCCACGCCGCCGAGATGGAGATCGAGCGCGACCACGTGCTCGATCGCCCGGTCCGCGAGGATGGGCTCGACGACGACCTGCTCGCCGAGGCCAACCGGCAGAACGACGGCCCCGACGACGTCGCGGGCGAGGAGCTGGCGTTCGAGACGGTCGAGGCGTCCGCCACGTTCGACCGGGTGCTGTACGACGGCGGCGAGTTCGGCATGCACGCCGAGCCGGGCTCGGCCGAGGAGGAGGAGTACCTCGGCATCCCCGGGCTGCTGGAGCCCGAGCAGGTGGGCGCGCTGCTCCGCAAGCGGCAGGCCGAGCAGCTCGCCAACGAGCGCCGACGCAAGACCGGCGACCCCCGGGTCGACCGCACCACCGCCGAGGACCTGGCCGTCCTGCGCAAGGAGCTTCAGGGCCTGGTCGGCGCCTGGAACCACCGCACCGGCCAGCCGCACGGCGTCATCCACAACGACCTGCGCCGGTCCTGCGGCGGCCCGGCCATCGCGCAGGCCAGCTCCGACGACATCAGCAAGCGGATCGCGAAGATCCGCGAATGGGCGACCAAACGCCGAAGCTGACCCGCCCGGCACCCGGGGCCGGGGCTGGATCAGCCTCCGGTCGTGCCGAGCGGCAGGGCGGTGAGGACGCGCCCGGTGATCTGCTCCGGGGTGCCGGTGATCGGGACGCTCAGGACGCCCTCGTCCGGGGCGGGCGGCTCCAGGTCGCCGAACTGGCTGTCGAGCAGGCCGGGCTTGAAGAAGTGCCCGGTGCGGTCCCGCATCCGCGCGGCGATCACGTCGCGGTCGCCGTCGAGGTGGACCGCGCGGACGCCGGGACGGCCGCCGGTCAGCCGGTCGCGGTAGGCGCGCTTGAGCGCCGAGCAGGTGACCACGCCCGGACGCCCGGCGCCGAGCCGGCCGTCGATCCAGGCGGCGATCGCGTCGAGCCAGGGGTCCCGGTCGGCGTCGGTGAGCGGCGTGCCGGCGGCCATCTTGGCGATGTTGGCCGCGGGGTGGAACGCGTCGGCCTCGGCGTATTCCCAGCCGAGCCGCTCGGCGAGCAGCCGTCCGACGGTCGTCTTGCCGCTGCCGGACACGCCCATGACCAGCAGGACCGAGGGCGGCGGGGCAGGGGATCCCGGGGGAGCGCCCATGGCGGTCAGGACCCCTGGACGGGGGCGCCGCTGAGCGTGACGCCCTCGCTCCGCAGCTCGTCCAGGGCCCGCTCGACCGTGGGCTCGGCCACGCCCGCGGTGAGGTCGAGCAGCACCCGGGTGGCCAGCCCGGCGCGGACGGCGTCGACAGCGGTGGCGCGGACGCAGTGGTCGGTCGCGATGCCCACCACGTCCACGGTGTCGACGCCGCGGACGCCGAGCCACTCGCCCAGCGGCACCTCGTCGTCGGAGACCCCCTCGAAGCCGCTGTAGGCGGCGGTGTCCCTGCCCTTGCTGAACACCGCCTCGATGGGGGCCAGCGCCAGGTTGGGGTGGAAGTCGGCGCCCGGGGTGCCGATCACGCAGTGCGGGGGCCAGGTGTCGGTGAAGTCGGGCGTTCCGGAGAAGTGCGCGCCGGGGTCGAGGTGGAAGTCGCGGGAGGCCACGACGTGCGCGTACTCGCCGCGGTGCGCGGCCACGTACTCGGAGATGGCGGTGGCCACGGCGGCGCCGCCGGGCACGCCGAGCGCGCCGCCCTCGCAGAAGTCGTTCTGCACGTCCACGATGATCAGAGCCTTGCCCATGATGCTCCTTGAGCCGGTCGCCCCGGATGTCCCCCGGACATAACGGGACGCTACCCCAGCCGCCACCTGGGACACTCCGCCGGTGCCGCCGGCCGCCCCGCCGCTGCCGCTGCGGCCCGGCTCCTCTTAGGCCCGCTCAGCGGCGCGGGCCGCCGTCGATGAACTCCGTGGGGACGGCCGGTTCGCCGCGGGAGAGCTGCATGGCGGTCGGCGGCAGCTCGCGCAGCGCCTTCACAAGGCGGTCGCGGGCGGCCTCCAGGCCCTCCCGTCCGACCACCACGCCATCGCGCACGAGCGGGACGTGCAGCGACCGGTCGCGCGGCCCCGGGGCCGGCTCGCCGGTGCTCACGACCTCGGCGTACGCCGTGCCGCGCGCGTCGACGCGCCGCACCGCCGACTTGCGGCCGCCCCGGCTGGGCTTGCCCACCGAGCGCTTGGCCACCGGGCGCATCGGCGCGCCCGGCTCGGGGCCGTCCGCGCGGGCGACGAGCTTGTAGACCAGCGACGCGGTGGGCGCGCCCGACCCGGTGACCAGCGAGGTGCCGACGCCGTACCCGTTCACCGGGGCCGCGCCGAGGGCGGCGATCCCGTACTCGTCGAGGTCGCCGGTGACCACGATCCGGGTGTCGTGCGCGCCGAGCGAGTCGAGCTGCGCGCGGACCCGCCGCGCCATCACGCCGAGGTCGCCGCTGTCGATCCGGACCGCGCCGAGCGCCGGACCGGCCAGCTCGACCGCCGTCCGCACGGCCCGTTCGACGTCGTAGGTGTCGATCAGCAGCGTGGTGCCGTCGCCGAGCGAGGCGAGCTGGGCCTCGAACGCGTGCCGCTCGCTGTCGTGCAGCAGCGTGAACGAGTGCGCGCTCGTCCCGGCGGTCGGCACGCCGTGGCGGCGGCCCGCCTCCAGGTTGGACGTGGTGGTGAACCCGGCGATGTAGGCGGCGCGGGCGGCGGCGACGGCGGACCGCTCGTGGGTGCGCCGGGACCCCATCTCGATCAGCGGCCGGTCGTTGGCCGCCTGCACCATCCGGGACGCGGCCGAGGCGATGGCGCTGTCGTGGTTGAGGATCGACAGGGCGAGGGTCTCCAGCAGGACCGCCTCGGCGAACGTGCCCTCCACCACCAAGATCGGCGAGTCCGGGAAATAGCAGTCGCCCTCGCCGTATCCCCAGACGTTCCCGGAGAAGCGGTACTTCTCCAGCCATCGCGCGGTCGGCTCGTCCACGATCCCGCGTCCGGTCAGGAAGTCCAGCTCCGCCGCGCCGAAGGTGAACGCCTCGATCGCGTCCAGCAGCCGCCCGGTGCCCGCGACCACGCCGTAGCGCCGCCCGGCGGGGAGCTGCCGGGCGAACACCTCGAACACCGCGCGCCGGTCGGCCGTGCCGCTGCGCAGCGCGGCCTGGAGCATCGTCAGCTCGTACTGGTCGGTCAGCAGCGCCGTGCCGTCACCAAGGTCCACATCTGGAACCCTACGACCCCGTGCGTGCACCATTGACGTGCAGGCCATCACACCCCGGGGCGCGCTGGGCGCATAGCATCGGACGCTATGGGCGGACCGACCTGACGGGAAGAGGGGGCGAAACGGCGATATGAACGCGGCCGTGAGCAGGGTGGCCGGTCCGAGGAGCGGAGTGAGCCCGTGAGCACAGCACCCGCGCCGGTCGAGCTGGAACGGCCGGACGCCAAGGAGGAGCAGCGCCCGGACCTGCCGTGGCTGGCGATCGTCTGGAACGACCCGATCAACCTGATGTCCTATGTCACCTACGTCTTCCAGGCCGTCTTCGGCTACTCCAAGTCCAAGGCCGAGAAGCTGATGATGGACGTGCACCACAAGGGCCGGGCCGTCGTGGCCAGCGGCACCCGCGAGGAGATGGAGCGCGACGTGGAGATCCTCCACTCCTATGGGCTGTGGGCCACCGTGAAGCGGGACGACTGAGCCGGCGAACGGTAGGCCGGCGAACGGGTGGACCGGTGAACGGGCGGACGGGCGGACGGGGAGCTGGAGCGAGCCGATGAGCACGGTGAAGAAGAACAGGAAGGGCGTCGTCCTGCGGCTGGAGGCCGAGGAGGCGGCGCTCGTGCACGCGCTGATGCGGCAGCTCGTCACGCTGCTCGGCGACGCGCCGGACGCCGACGACGAGCTGGCCTCGATGGGCATCGCCGAGCACGCGGTCAAGCCGGACGACCCGGTGCTGGCGCGGCTGTTCCCCGACGCCTACCGCGAGGACGGCGAGGCGGCGGGCGAGTTCCGCCGCTACACCGAGATGGGGCTGCGCGACGGCAAGCGCGAGGCGGCGAGCACGGTGCTGCGCACCATCGGGGACGCGCACGACTCGGGCGTCGACACGGTCCTCGACAAGGACGAGGCGCAGGCGTGGCTGCGGGCGCTGAACGACGTGCGGCTGGCGCTCGGCACCCGGCTGGACATCAGCGAGGAGTGGTACGAGGAGGCCGGCCGGCTCGACCCGCACGACCCCCGGACGGCGATGTTCGCGGCCTACGACTGGCTCACGATGCTCCAGGAGAGCATGGTCCGCGCCGTCTGGTAGCGCGAGGCGCGGGGCGCCCGGCCGCGTCCGGACGGCTGATCGCCGAATCGTCCGATCGTTACTCGATGTTCGGACGAAGTAGCGGTGTGTATTGCTATTTTGGCGGGCGAGAGAGTTCTCTCCAGAGGTAGCCGTGGCCCCGTCCCCCCGGCGGGCCTGCCTATCAGTGGAAGAGGGTGCCGGGTGACACCTGAACGGATCGCGCTGACCCCCGTCGGCGAGATGAGGTTCGGCCACCATCTCTGCCTCACCTACGACAGCGAGGAGGAGCGGCACGCCGTCCTCACCGCCTACGTCCGGGACGGCCTCCGCGCCGGTCACAAGGTCGTCTACCTGGCCGACGGGGAGAGCTCCGAGGCGGTGCTCGACCGGCTGGCCGGGGCGGCGGGCCGGGACGGGCCCGAGCTGAGGGCCGGCGCGGAGGCCGGGCACCTGGTCATCCGGCCCATCGCGGAGGCGTTCATGGCGTCCGGCCGGTTCGACCCCGACGACACCGTGGCGCTGCTCGGCACCGAGATGGAGGTCGCCCTGCTCCAGGACTACGCCGGGGTGCGGTTCGCCGGCGAGGCCTCGTTCTCGGTGCGCGGCTGGCCCGGCACCGACCGGTTCGCCGAGTTCGAGCAGAGCTGCCAGCGGGCGTTCCAGGCGCCGGGCAGCCGCGCGATGGCGCTCTGCCAGTACGACCGGCGCTGGTTCGGCCCAGAGCAGCTCAGGATCCTGGAGGCGTGCCATGACGGGCGGGTCCGGCCCGACGACCTCTACGCCGACGGGGTGCTGACCATCACGCCCATCTTCGGCCCGCCCGGCCTGCGGCTGACCGGCGCGGTCGACGAGTCCACGCTGCCGGGCCTGCTGGACGTGCTGCGCGCCGAGGCGACCCGCGCCGGGCACTACTGCCTCGACCTGTCCGGGCTGGAGTTCTGCGACCTGGAGGGGCTGCGGGCCCTGATCGGCGCGGGCGGGCAGGGCGCCGGCCTGGAGCGGCAGGTGATCCTGCGGGGCGTGCCCGCCTTCCTGGAGCTGATGATGAAGATCGCCGGCTGGGACTCGGCGCCCGGCGTCTACCTGGAGGGGGCCCACCGGTGAACGCCTTTACGGGAACGGGCATACCGGCCGCGCCAGCGGACCCGGCGCGGGCGGCGACCGATCGCGGCGGCCTGACGCACCAGGCCCTGCTCTACCGGTCCGACCGCGACTTCGCCGCCGCCGCGGTCCCGTTCCTGCGGGACGGGCGGCTGGCGGGCGACGTCCTGGTGGTGATCGCCTCGGCCGCGGCCCGCTGCCTGCTGCGCGAGCAGCTCGGCGCCGCCGACGCGGCCCGGATCGAGTTCATCGACCGGGCGGAGTGGTTCCGCGGCCCGATGCAGGCCCTGGCGTCCTACCACGACCGGGCCCGCGGCGACTGGTGGCCGCGGGGCCGGCTGCGCCTGCTCGCCGAGCCGGTCTGGACGGGCCGCACGCCGCTGGAGACCTGCGAGTGGAAGCGGCACGAGGCCGTCCTCAACGTGGTCTTCGCGGGCACCCCGACGGCGCTGATGTGCGCCTACGACGCCACGGCGCTGCCCGGCCACGTGCTGTTCGACGCCGCGCGCACCCATCCCGAGCTGGTCGACGGCGACGGCGTCCGGCAGAGCGGGAGCTTCACCGACCCGGCCGCCTTCTACGCCGAGTGCAACGGCCGGCCGCTGCCGCGTCCCCCCGACACCGCGGCCCGCCGGGGCTTCGCCGGCGGCGAGCTGCCCGGCCTGCGGTCGTTTCTGATGGTCGAGGCGGCCCGGCACGGGCTGGCGCGCGACCGGACGCTCCCGTTCGTGCTCGCGGCCAACGAGGTCGCCACCCACGTCATCCGCCACGGGGGCGGCGAGGGCGTCCTGTGGGTGTGGGCCGAGGACGGCGAGCTGGTCTGCGACGTCGACGACCCCAAGGGCGAGCTGGAGGACCGCTTCCTCGGCTACGCCCCGCCGCGCAGCGACCGGAGCGGCGACGGCGCCATGTGGGCGGTCCGGCGGCTGTGCCACATCGTCGAGATCCGCTCGGGCGCGGGCGGCTCCAGCATCCGCCTGCACCAGCGGCTGGGCGACGACGGCTGACCGCCCGCCCGCCGGCGGCCGGGCGGTCACCCTCCAGGCGCGGCGGGGCGCGCGGACGCGGCCATGGGCGCGTGCGCGGCGCTGACCGGGGGGATCGGGCGTCCCGCGGGGGCGGTAATCTGCGGGCATGCTGACGATCGAGCGAGAACTCGTCGACCGGATCGTCGCGCATGCGCGCGCCGATCATCCCGATGAGGCGTGTGGCGTGATCGCGGGGCCGATCGGATCCGACCGGCCCGTCCGGTACATCGCGATGGCCAACGCCGAGCGGTCCCCGACGTTCTACCGGTTCGACTCGCTCGAGCAGCTCAAGGTGTGGCGGGGGATGGACGACCGCGACGAGGAGCCGGTGGTGATCTACCACTCGCACACCGCGACCGAGGCCTACCCGTCCCGGACCGACGTCTCCTACGCGGCCGAGCCCAACGCGCACTACGTGCTGGTGTCGACCCGCGAGGAGGGCGAGGCGGAGTTCCGCTCGTACCGGATCGTGGACGGCGCGGTGACCGAGGAAGAGGTCAAGATCGTCGAGTCCTACGGCTGAGCCGCCGGGGGACGGCGCGGTTCCGGCCGGTAAACTGATGGTCATGTGGACGAACGAGCTGCGGACGGGTGCCCGATGCGGTATCCCGGCCGGCGTTCGGCCGCGTCCGGACCGCCTCACGCGAGCCTTCTCGCCCGTGCAGAGCTTCCTGTTCGGGCATTCGCGCGCCGAGGTCGTCTACGACTGTCGCTGACGCGCTGACCACGGCTGGAATTCCCCCGCGCCCCGCCCTGTTGTGATGCCGTGGGCGGGGAGCCCGTACGACCTGAAGGAGATCTTCGCGATGGCGATCGAGGTCCGGATCCCGACGATCCTGCGTAACCTCACCGACGGCGCCAAGGCCGTCGAGGGCAAGGGCGGCACGCTCGACGAGCTCATCTCGGACCTGGACGTCCGGCACCCCGGCCTGCGCGGCCGGCTGGTGGACGACAAGGGGCTGCGCAGGTTCGTCAACGTCTACCTGAACGACGAGGACGTCCGCTTCCTGAGCGCCCTGGAGACCCCGGTCTCCGACGGTGACAGCGTCACCATCCTGCCGGCCGTCGCCGGAGGGTGACCGGCTCCGACATGCGCTTCGACTCGCTGCTCGACTCGCTCGGCCGCACGCCGCTGGTGGGACTGCCCAGGCTGTCCCCCGGTGGCGGCGTGCGGCTGTGGGCCAAGCTGGAAGACCACAACCCCACCGGTTCGGTGAAGGACCGGCCCGCCTTCTACATGATCGAGAAGGCCGAGAAGGAGGGGCTGCTCAGCCCCGGCTGCACGATCCTCGAGCCGACCTCCGGCAACACCGGCATCTCGCTGGCCATGGTCGCCAAGCTGCGCGGCTACGAGATGGTCTGCGTGATGCCCGAAAACACCTCCGCCGAACGCCGCCAGCTACTGGAGATGTGGGGGGCGCGGATCATCCCCTCCCCGGCCGCGGGCGGCTCCAACGAGGCGGTGCGGGTGGCCAAGGGGCTGGCCGCCGAGAACCCCGACTGGGTGATGCTCTACCAGTACGGCAACGAGGCCAACGCGCGCGCGCACTACGAGACGACCGGCCCGGAGATCCTCGCCGACCTGCCGACCGTGACGCACTTCGTGGCCGGTCTCGGCACCACCGGCACCCTGATGGGCGTCGGCCGCTACCTGCGCGAGCAGGTGCCGGACGTCAAGATCGTCGCGGCCGAGCCGCGGTACGGCGAGCTGGTGTACGGGCTGCGCAACATCGACGAGGGCTTCATCCCCGAGCTGTACGACGACTCGGTGCTGACCACCCGGTTCTCGGTCGGGTCGGCCGACGCGCTGCGCCGCACCCGCGAGCTGCTGGAGCAGGAGGGCATCTTCGCGGGCATCTCCACCGGCGGCGCGCTGCACGCGGCGCTCGGCATGGCCCGCAAGGCCGTCCAGGCGGGCGAGCGGGCCGACATCGCGTTCGTCGTGGCCGACGGCGGCTGGAAGTACCTGTCCACCGGCGCCTACTCGGGGACCCTGGAGCAGGCCGAGGCGCGCCTGGAGGGCCAGCTCTGGGCCTGAGCTGTGTTTCAGCCCGGCCCGGCGTCCTCGCCTGGCGGCTCGGACGCCGACCTGGCTTGGACGAGCGCGACATCGCTTCGCGATCCGCCCGGTGAGGCTCGCCTCCGGCATCCCCTCACCGGGCAGGTAACGCGCTCGCGCGACGGCTGAGGCCCCCGGTCCGGCGTGCGGCGCCGGGGCAGGCTCCCAGGGTGGGGGAGCAGGGGCGGCGGGCCGGGGGTAGGGTGCTTTCCCGAACGTTGTTCTAGAAGCGTGCCGCCGAGGCCGTCGTCCGGCGCCGCGCGGGCGACCGGGAGAGTGCGGATGAGCAGGTTCGGCGACGCCACCGCGGTGACGCGGCTGGGAGGGGCCGGGGCCCCCGGCCGGGACGACGACGGGACGCCGCGCCGGTACGCGGCGAGCCTCGACCCCGCGTTCGGGTTCGCCGAGGCGATCAACGGCGGCTACCTGATGGCCGTGCTGGACCGCGCCGCCGTCGACGCCTCGCCGCACGAGCATCCGCTGTCGACCGCGACGAGTTTCCTGCGCGTCGCCGAGCCCGGGCCCGCCGAGGTGCACGTCGAGCCGCGCAAGACCGGCCGCACCGTCGCCACCTCTCGCGTCACGCTCGTCCAGGGCGGGCGGCCGGTTGTGGACGCGCTGGTCACCACCGGCACTCTCGACAGGGCCGCCGCCGCCGACTGGACCGGCGAGCCGCCCGAGCCGGCGCTGCCCCCGATCGACGCCTGCTCCGGCACCGAGCCGGCCGGGGACGAGGCGGGGTTCGCCGGGCAGGTCGACATGCGGTTCGACCCGGCCACGATGGGCTGGCTGGACGGGAACCCGAGCGGGCGCCCGGAGATCCGGGCCTGGTTCCGGCTCCGCGACCCGCACGAGCCCGACGGGTTCGCGCTGGCGCTCGCCGTCGACGCGCTGCCCCCGGTCGTGCTCAGCATGGGCGCCCGCGGCTGGGCCCCGACGGTCGAGCTGACCTGGCACATGCGCGCCGTCCCGGCGCCCGGCTGGCTGGCCGTGCACGGCGGCGGGCGGCTGGTCTCCGGCGGCTGGTTCGACGAGGGCGTGGAGATCTGGGACTCGTCCGGGACCCTGGTCGCGCAGAGCCGCCAGCTCGCCCGCCTCGGACGCGGCGGCCCGGCCTGAACGGCACTGTTCGGGCGGGTTCGGTCATCGGGGTCTGACCGCAAGGTCAGGTGAGGTTCGATTTCCGGTATGTGACCGTGTGATGTACGACGCATGACGCGCTGCCGCCGGGATTAGTCGCCTAGCCTTGAGCACCATGTCAAACGCGCCTATCGGGATCTTCGACAGCGGTTTCGGCGGACTCACCGTGGCCCGCGCGATCCTCGACCAGTTGCCCGACGAGTCGATCGTCTACCTCGGCGACTCGGCCCGCCAGCCCTACGGACCGCGCCCGATCGCGCAGGTCCGCGCGTTCGCTCTGGAGATGCTCGACGCGCTGGTCGACGAGGGTGTGAAGATGCTGGTGATCGCCTGCAACAGCGCCAGCTCGGCGATGCTGCGGGACGCCCGCGAGCGCTACGACGTCCCGGTCGTGGAAGTGATCAACCCGGCCACCCGGCGGGCCGCCCGGGCCACCGCCAACGGCCGGATCGGGCTGATCGCCACCGCGGCCACGGTGAACAGCCGGGCCTACGAGGACGCGTTCGCCGCGGCCCCGCACATCCAGCTGACCAGCGCCGCCTGCCCGAGGCTGGTCGACTTCGTCGAGGCCGGCCAGACCGTGGGCGAGGAGGTGCTGGAGGTCGCCCGCGGCTACCTGCGCCCGATCACCGACGCCGGCTGTGACACGCTCATCCTCGGATGCACGCATTATCCGTTGCTGACCGGCGCCATCTCGTATGTCGTCGGCGACGGGGTGACACTGGTCTCGAGCGCCGACGAGACCGCCAAGGACGTGTTCCGGGTGTTGCAGGATCAGGGGCTCTCCCGCGCGGAGCCCCTGCCCGCGCCGCAACACCGGTTCCGCGCCACCGGCGACCCCGCCGTGTTCGCCGCGCTCGGGCGCCGCTTCCTGGGGCCTGAGATCGGTTCGGTGGAGTCCGCCCTGAGCGAGGCCCTGACACCCTGAGCAAGGCTCTGACCACCTGATTCCCCGGGACACAAGAGGAGGAGTGAGCGTGCGGGTCACTGTGATCGGTTGCTCCGGCAGCTTCCCGGGACCGGACAGCCCGGCGTCCAGCTACCTGGTCGAGGCGGACGGGTTCTCCCTGCTGCTCGACATGGGCAACGGCGCGGTCGGGTCGTTACAGCGGTTCCACGATGTCCTCGACATCGACGCGATCTGCTTCTCGCACCTGCATCCGGACCACTGCCTCGACCTCACCGTCTACTGGATAGCCCGGACGTACTGCCCGGACGGGCCCGCGCCGCGGATCCCGGTGTACGGGCCGTCCGGCACCGCCGAGCACATGATCAAGGCGTACCAGCTCGAACCCAACCCGGCGATGGCCAGCACCTTCGAGTTCCGCACGCTGGAGCCCGGCCCGATCCGCATCGGCCCGTTCACCGTCTCCACCGCGCTGGTCAACCACCCGGTCGAGGCGTACGGGCTGCGGGTCGAGCACGGCGGCAAGGTGCTGACCTACTCGGGCGACACCGGAGTCTGCGAGGCCCTGGTCGAGCTCGCCCGCGACTGCGACCTGTTCCTGTGCGAGGCGGGGTTCGAGCAGCGCGACGACCTGCCGCCCGACATGCACCTGACCGGGCGCGAGGCGGGCGAGCACGCGGCGCGGGCCGGCGCCGGCACCCTGGTCCTCACCCATCTGCTGCCGTGGAACGACCCGGCGCAGACCCTCGCCGAGGCCAAGGCCAGCGGCTTCGGGGGGCCGATCGAGCTCGCCGAGGTGGGAACCGTCTACGACCTGTGAGGGCGGGCATTAGGGTGGATGCCATGGCACGCCCCGATGATCGCGCGATCGACCAGCTCCGTCCCGTCCGCATCCAGCGCGGCTGGCTCGACCACGCCGAGGGGTCGGTGCTGATCGAGTTCGGCGGCACCCGGGTGCTCTGCGCCGCGTCGGTGCAGGACTCGGTGCCCCGCTGGCGGCGCGAGAGCGGGCTCGGCTGGGTCACCGCCGAGTACGCGATGCTGCCGCGCGCGACCAACACCCGCAACGACCGCGAGGCGGTCAAGGGGCGGATCGGCGGGCGCACCCACGAGATCTCCCGGCTGATCGGCCGGTCCATCCGCGCCTGCGTCGACTTCAAGGCGCTCGGCGAGAACACCGTCCAGCTCGACTGCGACGTGCTCCAGGCCGACGGCGGCACCCGCACCGCGGCGATCACCGGCGCGTACGTCGCGCTGGCCGACGCGGTGAGCTGGATGCGCGAGCGCGGCCTGGTCAAGCGCGACCCCTTCCTCACCTCGGTCGCCGCGGTCAGCGTCGGCGTCGTCGGCGGCCAGCCCCGCCTCGACCTGTGCTACGAGGAGGACGGCGCCGCCGACACCGACATGAACGTGGTCTGCACCGGCGACGGCCGCTTCGTCGAGGTGCAGGGCACCGCCGAGGGCGCCCCGTTCGACCGCGCCGAGCTGGACGCGCTGCTCGACCTGGCCGCCGGCGGCTGCGCCGAGCTCACCCGCCTCCAGACGGAGGCGCTCGGCCGGTGACCAGGATCGTGCTAGCCACCCGGAACGCGGGGAAGATCTCCGAGTTGTGCCGGATCCTGGCCGCGGGCCCCGTGCCGCTGACCGGCCGGGGCGTCGAGGTGTCCGGGCTGGAGAACTTCCCGAAGGCGCCCGAGGTCCCCGAGACCGAGCTGACCTTCGAGGGCAACGCGCTGCTCAAGGCCCGCATGATCGCCCTGCACACCGGGCTGCCCGCGGTGGCCGACGACTCCGGGCTCTGCGTGGACGCGCTGAGCGGCATGCCCGGCGTGCTGTCGGCCCGCTGGTCGGGCCGGTTCGGTGCCGCGACCGGCGACAAGGACCGCGCCAACCTCGACCTGGTCCTCGACCAGCTCGCCGACGTCGCCGAGGGCGGACGCGGCGCGCACTTCGTCTGCGCGGCGGCCCTGGTGGTCCCCGGCGGTGTCGAGCACTGCGTCGAGGGCCGGATGCACGGCCGGATCACCGCCGCGCCGCGCGGCTCGGGCGGCTTCGGCTACGACCCGGTCTTCCTGCCGGACGGCGAGACCCGCACCGCCGCCGAGCTCTCGCCCGAGGAGAAGGACGCGATCAGCCACCGCGGCCGGGCCTTCCGCGCGCTCGCCGAGATCCTGCCCGACGCGCTCGCCGCCGCCGGCCTGACCTGACGCCCGGCCGCCGTACCGCCGCCGGCCGCCGTACCGCCGCCGCCCGCCGCAGCGGGGCCGGGGGCGCGGAGAGGTTCCGGGCGGGCACCGCGAAAGTTTTCGGGCGGCATGACAACCCCGCGGCGGGTGCGGGGGGTTTAGAGGGTGAACCGTTCACCTCCCCCCGAGGAGCAACATGATCGACAAGGGTCGCCCGCGCCGCGGACTCGTCCTGGCGCTGGCCGGTGTCGGCGGGACCGGAGTCCTGGCCGCCGGGATCTGGATGTCCGCCTCGGCCGCCACCTCGCCCAAGGTCGAGCCGATGGCCGCGCGCGGCGCCGTGACGAAGGCACCGGTGCCGTCGAAGGCCCCGGTGCCCTCGAAGGCCCCAGTGCCGTCGCCCAGCCCTACGTGCACGCCATCGGCCCGCCCGGTGCCCTCGGTCTCGGCCGTCCCGAAGCCGTCCAGGCCGGCGCCCAGGCCGACGACTTCGACAGCGCCCAAGCCGACGGCTTCGGGGGCGCCTAAGCCGTCGAACCCGGTGCCGAGGCCGACTGACAAGCCGTCGAACCCGGTGCCGAGGCCGACTGACAAGCCGTCGAACCCGGTGCCGACGCCGACTCACAAGCCGTCGAACCCGGTGCCGACGCCGACCGGCAAGCCGTCCAGGCCGGCGCCCGTGCCGTCGGTGACCGCCGTTCCGTCCAGGACGCCGGTGCTCGCGCCGAGCGCGAAGGCGCCGAAGCCGTCCGCGACCGCGAAGCCGTCGTGGCCCGGTGGCTGCCGGACCGCGCCCGGCGGCCGGGGGTAGGTGCGGTCTGTCCACCTTGAGCGCCCAGGAGGTCCGCGGGGCGGAGATCACGTTCGACGAGTTCGTGACCGCCACCGCGGGTCGCCTGCTGCGCACCGCCGTGTTCCTGGTCTATGACCGGCACCTCGCCGAGGACCTCCTCCAGACCGCCTACGAGCGCGTCGCGCGGCGCTGGAAGCGGATCGCGGCGGGGAATCCCGAGGCGTACGCCCGCCGGGTGCTGGTCAATCTGGCGATCGACGAGAACAAGCGGCGGGCACGGCGGCGGGACTTCCCGGCCGGTTCGGTGGCGGACGTGGAGCGCCTCGCCGGGGCGCCTCCGGTGGCGGGGGCGGCCGGAGGCGACCTGGACGAGGTGCTCCGCGGCCTGCCGCCCAAGCAGCGCGCCGTGGTCGTGCTGCGCTACTGGTGCGATCTCGGCGAGCACGAGATCGCCGAGACCCTCGGGATCTCCCGGGGCACCGTGAAGAGTCACACCGCGCGGGCCATGACGGCCCTGCGGGAGCACCTGAGGGAGGGCCGGGCCGATGGACGATGAGCTCGAGACCCTGCTGCGGGACCACTACCGGCGGGGCGCCGACGAGATCCAGGCGGGCCCGGACCTCGTGCACCGGCTTCAGACGGCGGGACGCGAGGCCACCGTCGCGCCCGTCTCGCGGTTCCGCGCATGGACGTTCCCGGTCTTCGCGGGCGTGCTCACGGCGGCGGTCCTCGTCGCCGTCGCGCTGCTGCTGTGGCCGGGGATGCCCGGGAGGCACGAGGCCCCGCGGCCGATGGGACCGCCGGCGACCGGCACACCCGCGACGGGCACGCCCGCGCCGAGCCCGTCCGTCCCGGCGGACGAGGCCCGGTCGTCCGCGCCCCCCTCGCCCTCGGGCACGCCGTCGGTCACTCCGTCGCCGACGTGGTCCAGCCCGCAGCCGCCGATTCCCAGCCCGACCGCCAAGCCGTCCGCGCCCTCGGCATCCCGGCCCCCCGCCTCGTCCGGGCCATCGACGCCAAGGCCGCCCACCCCGTCCGACACGGGCCTGCCGCGGGCCCGGAAGACCGCGGCGGGGGCGGCCTCGGGCTGAGCGTGCCGGCCATGGGGGCGGTTACAGTGGGCGGACCTGCTGCCGCCCCCGGGCCGGTCCGCATACCGCCGTCGCCGGTGGTGGCGGCCGGAGAGGAGACGAGGATGTTCCGCAAACGCGCTCAGCCCCTCGAGGTCGACACCCTGAGCTTCGAGGCGGCCGGGGTCCCGGCGGCGACGCGCGACCGGGCCCTCAGGCTGATCCGCCAGGACAGAATGATCCACGCGATCAAGGAAGTGCGCACGGACACCCGGCTGTCGCTCAGGGACGCCAAGGACTACGTCGAGGCGCTCCGGGACGGACTGGTCCCGGGGCAGGGCGGGCCCGGCGGGGAGATGCTGTCCGATCGGGTCCACGCGTTTCTGCGGGAGGAGGACGTGGAATCGGCCATCGCCATCGTCCGCGCCGAGACCGGCCTGACCCGCGCCGAGGCCGAACGGTTCGTCGCCGCGCTCGACTGACCGGCGGCCGGTCTCAGGCGCCGGCGCCGAGGCGCAGGCCGGGCAGCATGCCCCAGCCCACCGTCTCCATGAGCGTGCGGAGCTGCGGCGACATGCGGTCGAGCACCAGCGGGCCGCGGTCCGCGCGGCGCCCGGCCACGTCGGCCAGGATGTTGATCGCGCCGAGGTCGATGAAACCGAGCCCGGCCAGGTCGAGGTGGATCTCGCGGCGGTCGGAGCCCGACAGCACGGTGGCGAGCGCCGCGTCCAGCACGGTGTGCCGGGACGCGTCCAGCTCGCCGCACAGCGACAGGCCGACCGGCTGGAAGGTCCGCTCGATCCGCAGCATCGCGTCCTCGAACTCGGGGTCGGGCGTCACCACCACGGCGTGCGCGGCGCGCAGCTCGTCGAGCACCGCGGCGGCGCGGCGGCGCCGGTCGACCTGGAACACCGCGATGGCGGACGGTCCGATCGCCCGCCCGAGCCGCCGTTCCCACTCGCGCAGCGGGACGGGGGCGTCCGGGCCGGACACGGCCCAGGTCAGGTCGGCCGTGATCCGGATTGCGTGGTGGCCGTCGGCCGTGGCTCGGGCGACCTCCCTGGTGAGCGCGTCCAGGGCGGCCCGCGGGTCGGCGCCCTCGTCCGCGCCCGCGTGCTCGCCCGAGGGCACGAGGGGGACGACCGTCAGCAGCCGCGCATCGTGTGACCCCGCCATGCCCGCCATGCGCGGCCGGTCCGCCGCGCCCGCCGGACCGGCCAGGTAGACGACCTTCGCGCCCGCGGCCAGCCCGTCGCCGATGAACGCGCCGACGACATGGCGCCGCTCCTCCTCGCCGCCGTACGCCAGCCAGGCGTGATCACCCGGCCTGAGCTCGCGGACCGGCCTCCGGATCGGCCAGTGGGTGTCCATGGCGCCTTCCACGAGTCCGCCGCGCGGAGCGGGCGGACCCTCGGGGAGTTACTTCCGCATGTGCATCCGGACGAAGGTGCCGTTCCAACCGGCCCGCACCTCCATCAGGTCGACCAGCAGCCGCACCGTCCACAGCCCGAAGCCCCGGTCGAGCGCCGACTCGGGCGGGATGAACCCGGTGAGCGGGCTCGGCCGCCACAGGCCGTGGTCGCCGATCTCGCAGATCAGGTCGGGGCCGTCCGGCCACGTCCACAGCCCCATCGGCGGGGTGCCGTGCCGGAGCGCGTTCGCGGCCACCTCGTTCGCGGCGGTCACCAGGTTCTGCGCGGCCCGGCGGTCGAGCCCGTGCGCGGCGGCCCGCCCGGCGACGAACGCCCGCAGCCGGTGCAGGTCGGCGTCCTCGATCGCGAAGTAGTCGGCGTCGCGCGGCGGCGGGAACCGGCGCTGCCGGTCGCAGCCGGTGCCGAACGTCACCGGGTCGACGAAGTCGGCGTTCCAGCGGGTGTCGCCGTCGCGCAGGAACAGCGGATGCGTGCGGCGGGCCTGGTCGAGGACGTGCGCCGGCGCGGCCCGGCGGTCGTAGGGGCACAGGGCGCGCGCCCCGGACCCCTCGAACACCACGTTGATCAGCGACTCGTAGCGGTTCCACTCCAGGAGCTGCCGCGGGGTCCAGCCCTGCCAGACGGGCTCGGCCAGCGCGCACACGCGGCGCGGCGCGTGGGAGGCCACGATCCGCTGGTAGTCCTTCAGCGTGCGCACCGGATGCAGGTAGAACTCCTCGGCCGGCCAGAACTCGATCGACGCGCCGTCGGATCCGAGGTGGTCGCGGAGCGCTCCCAGGTTGGGCTCGCGGACGACGGCGACCACGGCCTCGCCGGCCTCCAGCCCTGAGCGCAGGAACGGCTCGACGGAGGCGAGGAAGGCGCCGGTGCCCGCGTACTCGAAGGCCCTGTGCTCCAGCTTCATCGGGCCGCGCCCTCCTCGGCCGGGACGCGGTCGCGCCCGCGGGCCAGCCCCGGCAGCCGGTGCCAGCCGACCAGCTCGATGACGGTCTCGACATCGGGCGGGAGGTTGTCGAGCACCAGCGCCTGGCCGCGCGGGAGCGCGATCGCGTGGTGCGCCAGCAGGTTCAGGCAGCCGAGGTCGATGAAGCCCAGCCGGGAGAAGTCGAGATGGACGCCGCCGCGGCCCGCGCTCACCTGGGCGAGCCGGTCGGAGAACACCGCGTGCCGCGCGGCGTCGAGCTCGCCCTCCACCCGCAGCCCCACCGGATCGAAGGTGCGCACGATCTTGAGAACGCCGTCGTCGAACTCGGGATTCACCTCGACCAGGACCTCGTGGGTGTCGCGGAGCGCGGTCAGCTCATCGGGCCGGCAGGCCTGCCGGTCCACCTGGCAGATCGCCTTCACCATCGTGCTCGGCGAGACGGCCTCGCCGAGCCGGTGCTCGCAGCCCAGCATCCGGGCCAGGCCGGGACGGCCCGGCTCGTTCAGCAGCCGGCTGTGGTCGGTGGTCAGGCGCACCGCGCGCAGACCCTGCCCGAACGCCTCGCCGACCTCGCGGGCCAGGGTGTCGAGCATCTTCGCCGGTTCGAACCCGCCGCTCCGGTCGAGGCACGCGGCGCGGCGCGGGATCACCCGCAGCCGGCCCGACCGGGCCAGCTCGTCGAGTTCGTCCGGGGGCCGTCCGCCGAGCCCGGGCAGCCGCCCGGCCGGCCTGTCGCTGACGTAGACGACCTTCTCACCGGTCTCCAGCCCCTCGCCGACGAAGATCCCGATGACACGGTCGCGCTCTTCGAGGCCGGTGTGGGCCAGCCAGCCGTGGTCACCCGGGCGGATGTCGCTGACGGGTCGTTTGGCGAACCAGCTGGTCTCCATGGCCTGCCCATCGCGGTCGCTGCGGATTGGTTCAGCCTACGCCGCCCCGCCCGATTTGGAAGCCCAATGCACGGAGTCACTCACGCTGCGTTGATCCGAGGTGCGCGACCTGCGGGGACCGCCGGGGGCCGGGGGTGGAGGGCGGCGGCCCGAGCCGTCCCCCCGGCGGGCCCCCGCGGGCCTCGATATGCGGGTGTGAGCCGGTGACCAGAACGCTAAGCTGGATTCACCTTCCGCGCGAGTCCTTCCGCGCGAGGGAACGGCTTTACCCGGGCGGACGTGGCGAAATCGGCATACGCGGCAGGTTTAGGTCCTGTTGGTGGAGACACCGTGGGGGTTCGAGTCCCCCCGTCCGCACCATCGTCCCGGTGGTGTCACAGGGCCAGGTCGCGGCGGAGGCGCTCGACGTGGCCGGTGGCCTTCACGTTGTAGTACGCCTTCTCGATCCTGCCCTCGGCGTCGATGATGAAGGTGGAGCGGATCACGCCGACGACGACCTTGCCGTACAGCTTCTTCTCGCCGTAGGCGGCGTACGCCTGGAGCACCTTGGTGTCAGGGTCGGACAGGAGCGGGAAGGTCAGCCCCTCCTTCTGCCGGAACTTGGCGAGCTTGGCCGGCGCGTCGGGGGAGACCCCCACGACGGCGACGCCGGCCGCCTCCAGCTCGGGCAGGCTGCCCTGG
The DNA here is from genome assembly GCF_030283145.1 of Actinomadura xylanilytica. Classification (GTDB taxonomy): domain Bacteria; phylum Actinomycetota; class Actinomycetes; order Streptosporangiales; family Streptosporangiaceae; genus Spirillospora; species Spirillospora xylanilytica. The sequence continues at coordinate 512,639 of NZ_JASNWE010000004.1, read as the reverse complement.
AAGTCGACCGACTCCTTGGTGCAGCCGGGGGTCATCGCCGCGGGGTAGAAGTAGAGGATCACCCGCCTCCCGCGCAGCGAGGACAGGGACACCGGTGCGCCGTCGGCGTCGGGAAGCTCGAACTCGGGGGCGACCTCGCCCGGTTGCAGCCGCTCGGACACCAGTTCCGCCTTTCGCTGGGATGGTCGGGTCCACCGTACCGGCTGGGGTGGGGCGGGCGTTTCCCGGGAAGACCTGCGACACTATTCGGATCATGCGTCGCTGATGCTCGAACGATAAGGACACGGCATGGCTGACAGGGCCCGCGACCCGGAGGCGCTGGAGCGGGAGATCGAACGCACCCGCTTGGAGCTCGCCCGCAACATCGACGAGCTGGCGGAGCGGGTCAACCCGAGGAACGTCGCGCATCGCGGAGCCGAGCGCCTGAAGGAAGAGGCCGGTCAGGTCGTCAAGACCGTCCAGTCGATGGTGGCGCCGGCCGAGTCCGGGGACGGCGAGCCGGGCGCGATCGACCGCCGGGTGGTGCTCGCGGGCGTCGGCGTGGCCGCGGGGCTCACCGTCCTGCTCCTGTGGCGGCGCAAGCGCCGCCGCTGATCCCGGCCCCCTGGAGGCGCCGTCCGCGTTCCGCGGGCGGCGCCTCTTCGCGTCCGGGGGAGGCGCTCAGGCGAACTGGGGGAGATGGGCGCGGTGCGCGGCCAGGCCCTCGTCGAGGATCTTCTCGGCGGTGTGCTTGCTGCGGACGAACGGGTGCGCCATCAGGGCCTGGAGCGCGGTGCGCCGGTCACCGGTGACGGCGGCGTCGGCGGCGAGCCGCTCGTACTCGTGGATCGCCTGGGTGAGGCCGCGGACGGGACGGGGCAGCGCGCCCATGGTGAGCGGGACGGGACCGGCGCGTCCGACGAGGGCGGGCACCTCCACCACGGCGTCCGCCTCGAGGGAGGCGATCGCTCCGTTGTTGCGGGTGTTGACGATCATGCGGCGGTTCTCGTCGCGGTGCAGGGCGCAGATGGTGTCGACCGCGAACTCGCCGTGCTCGCCGCCGCCGCGCTCGCGGCTCGGGTCGGGGTCGGAGCGGCCGGACTCGGCGGCGACCTGCGCGTAGTAGGCGGGCAGCATCGCCTGGATGTCCTCGGCCCGGGTGGTGCCCTTCTCGCGCAGCTCGCGGACGACCTCGTCGTGGAAGAAGTAGTACTTGGAGTAGGAGTTGGGCAGGAACCCGAGCGCCCTGGCGAGTTCGGCCATGCGGGACGGATCGCGCCAGGGCGTCGCGCCGCCGCCGGGCACGTCGAGACCCTCCAGCAGGGCGGGGAGGTCGACCTCGGCGCCGTCGAGCCGGAGCCGGGTCGCCCAGGTGGCGTGGTTGAGGCCGATCCAGTCGGCCTCCAGCCGGTCGAAGGGGAGCCCGAGCAGCTCGGCCCACATCTCGGTGTCGCCGACGTGCTGGTCGCAGAGGCCGATGATCTTGGCGTCGGTGTGCCGGAGGACGGCGTCGGTGACGACGTTGGTGGGGTTGGTGTAGTTGACGATCCAGGCGCCGGGGTCCGCGGCGGCGGCGATCTCCAGCAGGACGGGGACCGAGCGGCACGCCATCAGGAAGCCGCCGGGGCCCGCGGTCTCCTGGCCGACGACGCCGTGCTTCAGCGGGATCGACTCGTCGAGGTGCCGGCCTGCCATCCCGCCGGGACGGAACGTGGTGAACACGTAGGCGGCGCCGTCGAGGGCGGGCTTGAGGGAGGTGTGCGCGGTGACGGTGAGGGCGGCGCCGCGCGCGGCGAACATGTTCCGCCCCAGCCGGGCCATCATCGCCAGATGGGGTTCGTCGACGTCGTGGAAGGCCAGCTCGGTGCCGGCCAGGTCGCCGGCGCGGTGCAGCAGGCCCCGGAGTACTCCGGGCAGGTAGCCGCTGCCCGCTCCGATGATCGCGATCTTCACAGTCCTCCTAGCGTCTGGCCTCGTGCCTCTAGCGGAGCGTCGGCGCGGCGCGGGCGACGGAGTCGGCGCCGCGGTCGAGCTCGGTCTCGGGGATGTAGGGGATGACGAAGGCGTACTGCTCCAGCACCTCGGGCGGCACCTCGCCGTCCTCGCCGAACGCGGCGATCTCGCCCCAGCAGGGGGCGCCGAGCGAGCCGCTGTGGTGCCGCACCGACAGTCCGGCGCACAGGTTGGCGAAGCGCAGCCGCCGGTCGAGCGGCCATCCGGCCAGGGTGCCGAACACGAACCCGGCGGCGAACACGTCGCCCGCGCCGGTCGGGTCGAGCGCCTCGACGGGCAGGGCGGGGGCGGCGGCCCGTTCGCCGGTGGCGGAGTCGATCGCGATGGCGCCGCGCGCGCCCTGCTTGACCACGACGACCGGGACCCGCCCGGCGAGCGCGGTGAGCGCCTCCTCGGGTGTGCCGGTCCGGGTGTAGGCCATCGCCTCGACCGCGTTGGGCAGGAACACGTCGACGTGCGCGAGGCGGTCGAGCACGTCGGTGGACCAGGTCTCGGTGGGGTCCCAGCCGAGGTCGGCGAAGACCAGCGCGCCGGTGCGCCGCATCGCCAGGGCCCAGTCGGGGACGGGCCGGTCGATGTCGACGAAGCAGGTCGCGGCGCTGGGCGGCGCGGTCCGCAGGTCGTCGGCCAGGCCCGCCGCGCCGCCGGCCCCGGCCGTCCCGCCCGCTCCGCCCGCGGCGCGGACGGTGCCGGGCAGCGGGGGGCTGTAGGTGACCATGCTGCGGTCGGACGCGTACGCGAGCGACACCGTCACCGGGGTGGACCAGCCGCCGATGCGCCGGGACCAGTGCAGCGCGACGTCCTCCTGCTCGGCGAGGGTGCGCCAGAGGTAGGCGCCGAACAGGTCGTCGCCGAACGCGGCGGCGAGGCCGGTGCGCAGCCCGAGCCGGCTCATCGCCACGGCGATGTTGGCGACGCCGCCGGGGGCCGAGCCGAGGCCGTCGGTGACCAGCTCGGTGCCGGGCGGGGGCAGGCCGGGCAGCCCGGTGAAGATCATGTCCATGAAGACCTGGCCGGTCAGGAAGACGTCCAGCTCGTGGGCGCCGGCCTCGCGTCCGGCCGCGGAGCCGGCCCGGCCGCCCGCGCGCAGCAGCGCGCCGGCGGGGCCGCGCTCGGTGCAGGGGTCGCGGAGCGCCGGCGGCGCCAGCACGTCCCCGGGCGCCGGGGGCATGGGCGGGGAAGGGGCGCCGGAAGGCGGTGGCGTGTGCGGCTCGGTCATCGGTCCCCGCTCGTGTCCGGCCGTCAGCCCAGGTCAGGGGCGGTGGCGGTGAACCGGGCCTCGACGGCGGCCCGGACGGTCTGGGCGGCGGGTTCGAGGTCGATCGCCTCGGGCTCGTCGCCGCCCGGGCCCGCCGCCGCGGCCATGCCGAGGGCCATCGGCATGACCGGGCCCGGCCGGTCGCCGAGGCCCTCGTCGGAGAGCTCGACCAGGCCGGTGAGCCGGCAGCCGAGCGCCTCGGCGTAGCTGCGGGCGCGGGCGACCGCCTCGTGCGCCGCCTGCCGCGCGGCCCGGCCGTGCACCTCGCTGTCGCGCCGCAGCGCCCAGGCGGGGCCGTCGACGGAGGTGCGCTCCAGGTCGCCGAGCCGGGTGACCAGCTCGCCGAGCACGGTGAAGTCGCTGATGGTGACCTTGATCTGGACGGTGCCCTGGTAGGCGCGGATGTCGCCCTCGCGGCGGCGGTACTTGATCAGCGGGGTGATCGACAGCTCGCCGGTCTCCAGCTTCTCGATCGCCTCACCGTAGGACCTGACCAGGTCGAGGCAGCGCTGGTTCCGTTCGACCAGGCGGTCCAGCGCGGGGCGGCGCTCGCTCTCGTGCGACTGGACGTGCACCGAGAGCAGGGCGATCTCGGGTTCGGCCATCACGACGGCCTCGCCGCGGACGCTGATCACAGGGGCGTCGCTCATACCGGCCAACCTAGCCGGTGCCGGCCGGGACCGGTCACCCCAAGATCGGCCGGACCCGTCCTGCCCGTCGCCTCCGCCGACCCGCGGGGGACCGGCCGGGCCGCCGGCCCGCGGTCACAGGAACGTCCGGCCCTCGCCCCGGTAGGTGGGGACGGTGCGGACGTGCCGGTCGCCGTCGATGAGGTGGAGGGCGGCGAAGCGCTCGCACAGCTCACCGGCCTTGGTGTGCCGGAACCAGACGCGGTCGCCGACCTGGAGGAGGTCGGCGGCGGCGCCGAGCAGCGGGGTCTGGACCTCGCCGGCGCCCTCCCGCGGGTCGTAGGCGAGGCCGGTCGGCAGGTAGGGCTGGGGGAGCCGGATCCGGTCGGCGGGACCGGACCCGAGGTAGCCGCCGCCGAGGCAGGTGACGACGCCGGATCCCGGCCGCCGGACGACCGGCAGGGCGAACAGCGCGGCGGGACGGCCGCGGAAGTTGGAGTAGTAGTCGAACAGGTGCGGCTGGTAGAGGCCGGAACCGGCGGCGACCTCGGTGACGGCGCGTTCGGCGGCGGTCTTCTCCACGCTGCCGGTACCGCCGCCGTTGACGAACTCCAGGTCGGTCAGCTCGCGGACGGCCCGGACGATGGCGGCGCGGCGGCGGGCCAGTTCGAGCCGGGACCGCTGCTGCATGGTGCGGATGACGCGGCCCATCGTGGCGTTGCCGGGCGGGGTGTCGCCGACGCCGGCGATCTGCGACTCGTAGGCCATCAGGCCGACCAGGGCGAGGCCGGGGCGCTTGAGGATCAGCTCGGCCAGCGCGCCGACCTCGGCCGGGGTGCGCAGCGGGGAGCGCAGTGCGCCGAGCCGGACCCGGGCGCCGAGCATCCGGTAGGAGGCGTCGATGTCGATGCAGACGCGGATCCGGGCGTCGCCGGCGGCCCGCTCGATCAGGTCGAGGTGCTCGGGGGAGTCGACCATGAGGGTGATGGTGCGGGCGGCGTGCTCGTCGGCGGCGAGCTCGGCGATGGCGGTGCGGTCGGTGGTCGGGTAGGCGACCAGGATGTCCTCGCCGGCCCGTTCCTGGGCGAGCCAGAGGGCCTCGCCGAGGGTGAACGCCATGATCCCGGCGAACCCGTCCATCGCCAGGACCTCGTCCAGGAGCGCGCGGCACCGCACCGACTTGCTCGCCACCCGGATCGGCTTGCCCGCGGCGCGGCGGACGAGGTCGGCGGCGTTGGCCCGGAAGGCCCGCAGGTCGACGACCGCGAACGGAGCTTCGAGCTCGGCGGTCGCGGCGTCGTAGCGGTCCCGGAGGTTCATGTCAGTCACAGTGCCACAATAACCGCGAACGTGAAAAGACTTCACATCCCTAGCGGGTGCGGGGGTGCGCCGAGAAGAAGTCCCAGAGCAGGGCGCCGGCACCGGACGGCCAGCGGTGCGTCCCGCCCTCGATCTTGCAGAACGTCACCTCGGCGCCGCCCGCGCCCTTCCCGGTCGCGTTGCAGTCGGTGTCGCCGCCCAGGGCCTTCACCCTCCGGGTGGGCTCGGGCAGGTGCGCGAGCCGGCGCCAGAACTCCACCGCCTGCGAGACCGGCGGGAACGGGCTGCCGTCGTTGAAGTCGCGCCGCCCGCCGCCGTTGAACGGGACGTTGCGGTCCGCCGTCCCGTGGAAGATCATCGCAGAGACCGGCCGGCCCGGGTCGCACCTGGTGACCAGCGCGCCCTCGACCACCCCGATCGCGGCGACCTTGCCGGGCTTCTCGCAGGCCAGCCGGTAGGCCATCCCGGCGCCGTTGGAGAATCCGGTGACGTAGACCCGGTCCGGGTCGGCCAGCCCGGCGCCGGTCAGCTTGTCGATCAGCTTGGTCAGGAAGCCGACGTCGTCGGTGCCCGCGACCTTCGCCGCGCCGCAGCAGTCGCCCGCGTTCCACGTGGTCATGAACCCGTCGGGGTAGGCGACCAGGAACCCCTGCTCGTCGGACAGGCCGTCGAAGCCGGTCAGCGACCGCATCTGGCCCATCGTGGCGAGGCCGCCGTGCAGCGCGATGACCAGCGGGGGCGGGGCGGCGGGTCTGCCGCCCCGCCACTTCCCCCCGGCGACCTTGGACGGGACGTGCAGCAGGAACTCGCGGTGGCCGACGGTGCCGACGCCCATCTTCTGCTTGTGCGTGCCGGCGTCCGTGGGGATGCCCTGCACGGTCGCGGGCCGCCGGTCGTCGCTCTTGCCCTTGCCGGGCGTACCGGCGTCGTTCCTGGTGCCGTCGCAGGCCGACAGCGCGAGGGCGAGGCAGAGGACGAGGGAGAGGACGAGTGCCGGTGACAGGTGGGGGATTCGCCGCGTTCGCCGCATGCCGGCGAATCTAACCGGTGACGCCCAAGCCAAACTACTGACGGGTAGGCGGGCGGATGAGAATGTGAAGTTCTTGTGATGATTAGTGAACTTAACTCATTATTGGGCGCATTTTAACGTTCAGACCTGTGATGTTCACCCTGTGATCCGTGATGTTCACCGAGACGCTATCGACGGGCACGCCGGGTGTGGGGTTGGCTGATCCCCGATCAACCTTGAGGCGGGAGAGCCGATGTCATCGCATGCGGGTTCAATGTCACGACGCCGGCTGCTCGGCCTCGGCGGGGCGGGCGCGGCGGCCGTCGTGCTCGGCACCGGGGTCCTCGGCGGGGAGGGCGCGAACGCGTTCGCCCGCCGCAAGGGCGACCCGTTCACCCTCGGAGTGGCCTCCGGCGACCCGCTGCCGGACGGCTTCGTCCTGTGGACCCGGCTCGCGCCCGACCCGTTCGCCCCCGACGGGCACGGCGGCATGCCCGCCAAGCGGGTCAAGGTCGAGTACGAGGTGGCGCTCGACGAACGGTTCCGCCGCGTCGTCCGGCGCGGTGCCGCGGTGGCGACGCCCGAGCTCGGCCACTCGGTGCACCCGGAGATCCGCGGCCTGGAGCCGGGGCGCGAGTACTTCTACCGGTTCCGCGCGGACGACATCTCGCCCATCGGACGCACCCGGACGATGCCCGCGGCGATGTCGGACCCGCGCGAGCTGAACGTCGCGTTCGCCTCCTGCCAGGCATGGCAGGACGGCTACTTCACCGCCTACGACCACATGGCCGCCGAGGACCTCGACCTGATCGTGCACCTCGGCGACTACATCTACGAGTACGAGATCACCGCCGACAACAAGCGGGGCGTGGCCGTGCCGCCGCAGTTCGGCACCGAGGCCTTCGACCTGGCCCGCTACCGGCTCCAGTACTCGCTGTACAAGGCCGAGGCGCCGCTCCAGCGGGCGCACGCCCTGTTCCCGTTCGTGCACACGCTGGACGACCACGAGGTGGTCAACGACTGGGCCGGTCCGAGGGTCATCGCCGGCCGGAACCCCGATCCCGACCCGGCCGAGTTCGCGCGCCGCCGCGCGGCGGCGTTCCAGGCGTTCTACGAGAACCTGCCGCTGCGCCGCTCGCAGCTTCCGTCCGGCCCGAGCATCCGGCTGCACCGCAGGCTGGCGTACGGGCGGCTGGCCGATCTCACGATGATCGACACCCGGCAGCACCGCGACATCCAGGCCTGCTCCTACGGGAACGGCACCGGCCGGACCGCCGACTGCGACGAGCGCTTCGACGCCTCCCGCACGATCCTCGGCGCGGACCAGCGGCGCTGGCTGCTGGACGGCTTCGGGAAGTCGAAGGCGCGCTGGCAGATCCTCGGCAACCAGGTGCCGATGGCCGAGACCGACTGGGACGCCGGGCCCGGCCACGACGTGTGGGTCGACCCGTGGGACGGCTACGCGGCCGACCGCGACCGCGTCCTCGCCGCCGCCCGCGACCAGGGCGTCCGGAACCTGGTGGTGCTGTCGGCCGACCGGCACCAGAACTACGCGACCGACCTCAAGCGCGACCACGCCGACCCGGGATCCCCGACCACCGCGAGTGAGTTCGTCGCGACGTCGGTCACCAGCGGCGGCGACGGCGCCGACGTCGACGACCTCGGCCGACGGTTCCTGGCCGCCAACCCGCACTTGAAGTTCTTCAACGCCCAGCGCGGCTACATCAGGGTCAACGTGAACCGCGAGCGCTGGCGCAGCGACTTCCGCGTCATGCCCTACGTCACCAGGCCGGGCGCTCCGGTCTCCACCCGGGCGAGCTTCGTGGTCGAGGACCGCCGTCCCGGCGTCCAGCCCGCGTGACAGGCGGCCCGGCCGGGCGGCGGCTGGTTGCGAAGGTGACGGGTGGTGTGGCCGCCGGAGCGGGGAGCGCGGCGTAAGCTCGTTTCCCCAGCCTGGACGGCCTGTGCGAGCAGCGTTGCCGTCCGTCCGCGACCCGCAGTGGAAGTGAAGTCCTGTGACCGAATACGTGCTGACGCTCTCCTGTCCGGACCGTCCCGGCATCGTCGCCGCCGTCTCCGGGGTGCTGGCCGAGCGCGGCTGCAACATCCTGGAGAGCCAGCAGTTCAGCGACACCGGCACCTTCTTCATGCGGGTGCAGTTCGCCGCCGGCCCCGGCGTGCGGGACGACGGGGAGCTGCGCGGCGCGTTCGCCCGGCTGGGGCCCGAGCTCGGGCTGGAGTGGCGGCTGCACGACACCGCCGTCCGGCCGCGGATGCTGATCATGGTGTCGAAGGGCGGCCACTGCCTGAACGACCTGCTCTACCGGCAGCGGTCCGGGCTGCTCGACGTCGAGGTGGCCGCGGTCGTGTCCAACCACCCCGACCTGCGTCCCCTCACCCAGTCGTACGGGATCGACTACCACCACCTGCCGGTCCCGCCCGGCGGCCGGGCCGCGCAGGAGGCCGAGGTGCTCACGCTGGTCGAGCACTACAACGCCGACCTGGTGGTGCTCGCCCGGTACATGCAGATCCTCTCGGACGACTTCTGCGCCAAGCTGCCCGGCCAGGTGATCAACATCCACCACTCGTTCCTGCCGAGCTTCAAGGGCGCGCGGCCCTACCACCAGGCGCACGACCGCGGAGTGAAGCTGATCGGCGCGACCGCGCACTACGTGACCGCCGACCTGGACGAGGGGCCGATCATCGAGCAGGAGGTCGCCCGCGTCGACCACACGCACAGCCCCGAGGCGCTGGTGGCGGTCGGCCGCGACGTGGAGTGCCTGGCCCTGGCCCGCGCGGTCCGCTGGCACGCCGAGCACCGCGTCCTGCTGAACGGCGACCGCACCGTCGTCTTCCGCTGACCGGCGTTTCCCGGCGGACGGCGCCGGAACGGCATGGCGTCCTTCACTCTGCGTTACATTGCAGCACCATGGGTGATGTCGCTACCGGGGGGCGGTGGCACGTCGCACGGGGGTGTGAGGATGGGCGAGACGCTCGCCGCGGAGCTGCTCGGGGGCGCGCAGGCGCGGCAGCAGGCGCGCCGGCTGGCCGAACAGGAGTTCCGGCCGCGGCGGACCGCCGTGGGGGTCGGCGCCGCGCTGCTGGTCACCGCGGCCGGGGGCGCGGTGTCGGCCGAGCTGCTGACGGTGCTGGACGTGCTCCCGGACGGCTGGTCGCCGATGGCCCGGTCGATGGCCGTCCTGCGCGGGCTGACCTGGGCTGATCCCTGGACGCTGGGCGTCGCGGGGACGATGGCGGCGGCCGGTCCGGCGCTGCTGCTGGCGGCGCTGCCCGGCCGGGCGCGCACGCTGCCGCTGGCCGGGGAGGACCCCCTGATGGCGGGGGCGGTGGGCCGCGCGGCCCTGCGGCGGACGCTGGCGGACGCGGCGGTGGGGGTCCCGGGCGTCGTCCGGGCCCGGGTGCGGCTGCGGGGACGGTTCCGTAAGCGGATCGTCGTCCGGGCCGCCACCGGCTACCGCAACCGGCCGGACATCTCCGACCTGGTCCGCGCGGCCGTGCACGCCCGACTCGCCGAGGTGGAGCTGATGCAGTGGCGGCGGGTCGACATCCGGCTGAACCGGCTGGGGGGCTGACATGAGGGTCGGGATCGCGCTCACCGGCACCGCGCTGGCCGCCGCGGGCGGCGCCGGGCTCTGCCTCGGCCTGGCCGGCGGCGACCTCGCGGCGCGTCCGCTGCTCGACCCCGCGGTGTCCCGGTACGCCGACGGCACCGCGTGGTTCTGGCCGGTCGCGGCGGCCGCCGCGGTGGCCGTCGCGGCCTGCGGCCTGCTGTGGCTGGCCGCGCACGGCCGCGCGATGATGCGGCGGCGCCGGGCCGCGCTGGACGGTCCCACCCGGATGCGCGCGCGGGCGGCGGAACGCGACCTGCTGCGCGATGCGCTGCGGCTGCCGGGCGTCCGGGACGCGCGGCTCCGCCTCACCGGCACGGCGGTCCGGCCCCGGCTCCTGCTGAACCTCACCTGCACCGGGGACGCCGTCCTGGGCGAGGTGTACGGGGAGCTCGGGGCCGGGGCGGCGGAGCGCTACCGCGCCGCGACCGGGATGCCGGACCTGGTGGTGGTCATCCGGTTCCGGATGGTGTTCGGCGAACCCGCGCCCGTCTAGCCGGACGCGCCCCGTCCGGACGCGCCGTCATGCGCTCGCCTTGTCCGGGGCCCGTCCGTCCGAGGCGGGCCCGTCCGGGGCGGTGGCAGGCCCGTCCGGGGCCGTGCGGGTCGGGTCGGTGCCGGCAGTTCCGGCGTCGCCGGGCTGCGGGACGTCCAGCAGGGTGGCCTCGTTGAACGGGTCCGCGCCGGAGAGCACCCGGCGCGACCGGTCGGCGTCGAACTCGCCGGTCCAGTGGCCGATCAGCACGGTGGCGACGGCGTTGCCCGCGAAGTTGGTCAGCGCGCGGGCCTCGGACATGAACCGGTCGATGCCGACGATGAACCCGACCCCGTCGACCAGCTCCGGGCGGTGCGACTGGAGCCCGCCGGCCAGCGTGGCCAGCCCGGCGCCGCTGACGCCCGCCGCGCCCTTGGACGCGACGATCATGAACAGCAGCAGCGGGATCTGCGCGGAGACGGGCAGCGGGCTGTCCTGTGCGGAGGCGATGAACAGGGTCGCCATGGTCAGGTAGATCGAGGTGCCGTCCAGGTTGAAGGAGTACCCGGTCGGGACGGTGATGCCGACCACCGGGCGGCTCACCCCGAGATGCTCCATCTTGGCGATCAGCCGCGGCAGCGCCGTCTCGGACGAGGAGGTGGACAGGATCAGCAGGAACTCGCGGGCGAGGTAGCGCAGCAGCCGCAGGATGTTCATCCGGGCGCCGAACCACAGCACCGCGCCGAGCACCACGAACACGAACAGCGCGCAGGTCAGGTAGAAGCCCAGCATGATCACTCCGAGGCTGCGCAGCGCCGACCAGCCGGTCTCGCCGACCACCGCGGCGATCGCGCCGAACGCGCCGACCGGCGCCGCCCACATGATCATCGCCAGGATCCGGAACACCAGCCGCTGGACGTGCTCGATCCCGCGCAGGATCGGCGCGCCCGCCGCGCCGAGCTGCTGGAGGCCGAACCCGGTGAGCAGCGCGACCAGCAGCGTCTGGAGGACCTCGCCGCCGGTCAGCGCCGACAGCAGCGTGTCCGGGACGATGCCGAGCAGGAAGTCGGTGGTGCCCTCCGCGCCCTCGGCCTGCTTGTGCGCGGTGGCGGTGGAGGACGGGTCCAGGTGCAGGCCCGCGCCCGGATGCAGCAGGTTGCCGACGGCGAGCCCGATCGCCAGCGCGAACGTGGACATCACCATGAAGTAGCCGATCGTGATCAGGCCGACCCGGCCGACCTTGGCGGCCCGTGCGACCGAGCCGATGCCGAGCACGATGGTGACGAAGATGACCGGCGAGATCATCATCTTGATCAGGTTGACGAACGCGGTGCCGAGCGGCTTGAGCTCGACGGCGGCGTCCGGGGCGGCGAGCCCGACGGCGATGCCGAGCGCCACCGCGGCGACGACCGCGAGGTAGAGGTAGTGCACGCGATCCTGGCGGGGCCGCGCCGGGCTGGTCTCGCCGGCGGCCGGTGTGACGGGCACGGTGGTCTCCTTGTCTGCTCGACGCGCCGTCCGGGCGCGTGCGCACCCGTGACTATGCGCGCCGATGTGACGCCGGTCACGTTTGTGTACATTGCGTTCACGGCCCCGCGACGGCGGGGCGGCGAGATCCTCCCGAGACGGAACGACGATGCGCGGCAGGAACGTGGAACGCGGCCAGGACGCGGACGCGGGCGCCTCCCGCGGATGGCGCGCGGTGCGGCGCTGGAGCGTGGCCCGGCAGCTCCTGGCGTTGCAGGCGGTCGTCGTCGGGCTGCTGGTGGCGGCGGGCGCGACGGCGGCCTACCTGGACGCCGGCCGCGCCGCCAACGACCGGGCCCGGCAGACCGTCACGGCGGTCGCGGCGGCGATCGCGGACACCCCGGACGTCCGCACGGCGATCGCCGCCGGCCCCGCAGGGGAGCGGAGCAGGGCGCTCCAGCCGTTCGCCGAGCGAGTGCGCCGGGACACCGGGGTCGACTTCATCACGATCATGAGCACGGACGGGATCCGGTACACCCACCCGGCCCCGGCGCGGATCGGGGAGCGGTTCATCGGCAACACCGCGCCGGCGCTGGCCGGGCGGCCGTTCACCGAGACCTACACCGGCACGCTCGGCCCGTCCGTCCGCACCGTCGCCCCGGTCCTGGACGACCGGCGCCGGGTGGTCGCGCTGGTCGCGGTCGGCATCACGGTCCGGGCGATCTCGGCCGAGCTGCGCGAGCGGCTGCTGTCGCTGCTCGTGGTCGCGGCGGCGGCCCTCGCCGCCGGGATGGCGGGCAGCTACCTGGTCAGCGCGCGGCTGCGCCGGCAGACGCGGGGCGTCGCGCCCGGCGAGCTGCGCGAGATGTTCGAGTACTACGAGGCGATCCTGCACGCCGTCCGGGAGGGCCTGCTCCTGCTCGACCACGCGGGCCGGGTGGTGCTGTGCAACGACGCCGCCCGCGACCTGCTCGGCCTCGGCGCCGACCCGGGCGGGCGGGCGGCGGGCGCGCTCGGCCTGCCGGACGCGCTGGCCGCCGCGCTGGTGTCGGCGGAGCCGAGGGCGGACGAGATCCACGTGGGCGACACCCGGGTCCTGGTGGTCAACACCGCGCCGGTGCGGTCGCGGGACCGCGCGATGGGCAACGTGGTGACGCTGCGCGACCACACCGAGCTGCAAGGGCTGACCGGCGAGCTCGACACGGTGCGCGGGTTCGCCGAGTCGCTGCGGGCGCAGGCGCACGAGGCGGCCAACCGGCTGCACACGGTGGTGTCGCTGGTCGAGCTGGGCCGTCCCGGGCAGGCCGTCGAGTTCGCCACCGCCGAGCTGGCGACCGCGCAGCGGCTCACCGACCGGGTGGTGGGCGCGGTGTCCGAGCCGGTGCTGGCCGCGCTGCTGCTCGGCAAGTCGACCGAGGCGGGCGAGCGCGGCGTCGAGCTCGTCGTCACCGAGGACACCGCCTTCGACGGAGCCCCCGGACCGCAGGGCCCCCCGTCCGCGTCCGGCGGGGTCGGATCGCGGGACCTGGTCACCATCCTCGGCAACCTGATCGACAACGCCGTCGACGCGGCGCTGGAGAGCGCGGCCGAGCGTCCGCCCCGGGTGTCGGTGACGGTCCGCGCGGACCCGGGCGAGCTGCTCATGGAGGTCGCCGACACCGGACCGGGCGTCGACCCCGGGACGGTGCCGGAGATGTTCCGGCGCGGCTGGACCACCAAGACCTCGGACGGCCCGGCCGGGCACGGTCTCGGCCTGGCGCTGGTCGGGCGGGCGGTACGCCGGCACGGGGGGCGGATCGAGGTGGGCGGCGGGAGCGGCGCGGTGTTCACCGTTCGGCTGCCGCTGGAGCGGACCGGGCCGCGATGATCAGGGTGCTGGTGGTGGAGGACGACCCGGTGGCCGCGGAGGCGCACCGCGTCTACGTCGAGCGGGTCGCCGGGTTCGCGGTGGCAGGGGTGGTGCACTCCGGCGCCGAGGCGCTGCGGGCCGTCGGGCGCGGCGCCGTCGACGTCGTCCTGCTCGACCTCTACCTGCCCGACGTGCACGGGCTCGCGGTGTGCCGCGCGCTGCGCGCCGCCGGACGCGACGTGGACGTGATCGCGGTGACCTCGGCGCGGGACCTGGCGGTGGTCCGCGCCGCGGTGTCGGTGGGGGTGGTGCAGTACCTGCTGAAGCCGTTCACGTTCGCGTCGCTGCGCGACAAGCTCGACCAGTACGCCGAGTTCCGCGCGCGCGCCGCGCGTCCGGGCGAGGTGAGCGGGCAGGCCGAGGTGGACGGGATGCTGGCCGCGCTGCGCACCCCCGGGCACGGCCCGCTGCCCAAGGGGATGAGCGGCGAGACGCTCCAGGCCGTCACCGAGGCGCTGTCGGGGGCCGCGGCCGGGGGGCTGTCGGCCGCCGCGGCGGCCGATCTCACCGGCGTCTCCCGGGTGACCGCGCGCCGCTATCTGGAGTATCTCGCCGAGAGCGGGCTGGCCCGCCGCCGCCCCCACTACGGCCAGGTAGGGCGTCCTGAAGTGCGCTTTCACCCCGCCGGAGACGGTCCCGCCGGATAGAGCGCGCCGGGACGGGTAAGTAGAGAGGCGAATGAGCCACCAGTGAGGGACATCGGGGGAACTGCCGTGAGTGACCTGGGCGACAAGAAGGACGAGCTGGCCGGGAAGGCCAAGGAGGCCACGGGCAAGGCCACCGGCAAGGACGAGCTCGAGGGCGAGGGCAAGGCGGACCAGGCCAAGTCGCAGGCCAAGCAGACCGTCGACGAGGCCAAGCACAAGGTGTCGGACGCCAAGGAGAAGATGCGGGGCATGTTCAAGGGCGGGTCCAAGCAGTAGTCCCGCTTCCGGGCCCGCTGGCGGCCCGGAACGGGGCCGGAGGCCCGGAAGGACCTCCCTCGGGGCCGGTGGCGCGATCGCGCCACCGGCCTCCTTTTGTGCGCGCAAAGCGGGGTTGACCTGCATATTGTGCCGATAGGTGGTTTTGGTCTGACGCTGGGTGAGCATCTACTGGACACCACCGACGAGCAGGGGGAACGTCGTGAGCCAGGAGAACGGACAGACGACCAAGGAACGTCCGGTCGGGGGGCTGCCGAACCAGGCGCCCGGCCTCGGGTCGGACAAACCGGCCAAGAACGCACCGCCGCAGCCGGGCAAGGGCATGCGGAAGGCACCGAACCAGGGCGGTGGCGAGCTGGTCACCAACGGGGGCCGCACCAGCATCGCGGACGCCGTGGTGTCCAAGATCGCCGGCATGGCGGCCCGGGAGATCGGCGGCGTCCACAAGATGGGCGCCGGGATGGCCCGGACGCTCGGCTCGGTCAAGGAGCGGATGCCCGGCATGAACTCCAACGTGAGCCAGGGGGTGGCCGTCCAGGTCGGCGAGCGCCAGGCCGCCATCGACATCGACCTGGTGGTCGAGTACGGGGTCTCCATCCCCGATCTGGCCAACGCGGTCCGGGACAACGTCATCGACCAGGTCGAGCACATGTGCGGCCTGGAGGTGGTCGAGGTCAACGTCGCCGTGGACGACATCCAGCTCCCCGGCGAGGAGGACCAGGACCAGAACGGCGACAAGCCGGCGCCGCGGGTGCAATGACGTCCGGGACCGAGTCCGCCGGCCAGGGGGACGACGGCGGGAGCGCCGGCGGCACCGGCACGGCCGAAGCCGGCGGCACCGGCGAGGCGCACGCGGCCGAGGAGTCGCGGTCGATGCCCCTGCACGAGGCCGCCGAGCTGGCCGAGCGGATCGCCGGGACGGTCGAGGACCTGCCGGACGTGGCCGGGCTGACCGCCGGGCCGCACGTCCGCGTGGTCACCTACCGCGTCGGGATGCCGGTGACCGGCGTGGCCGTCCGCGACGACGAGGTCGAGGTGGGCGTGGTCGTCCGGGTCGGTACACCGGTGACCGGTGTGGCGGACGCGGTCCGGACGGCGGTGACGCCGCTGGCCGGCGGACGGCCGGTGCACGTCCTCATCGGCGACATCGACGACGGGGACGATGGCTGAGGCCCGATCGCGCACGGCCGCCCAACGGGCGGAGTTCAGGGCCTGGGTCCGCCGCCACCATCCGGACGCGGGCGGCGACCCGGACGAGTTCGCCGCCGGGCTCCGCCGATACCGGGCGGCCCGGCGGCGCCGGGCCGGGTCCGCCGTGGTGGTGGTGAAGCGCCGGCGATGGCCGATCAGCCTGCTGTACCGATGGCGGGAACGGCGCCTGCGGGCGCGCGACCTGCGCTGAGGGGGAGAGTTGAGATGAACGGGAAGACGACCTGGACCGTGATGGGCCTGGCCTTCGGGAGCGCCTGCGGGTTCGCCGGCGCGTTCGGCGGATTCGGCGCGTTCCTCATCGTGCTGGTCCTCGGCGTGCTGGGGTTCCTCGGCGGCCGGGTGATCGACGGCGAGCTCGACATGGGTGAGCTGTTCTCCTCGATCGGCGGCGGCAAGACCGGGAAGAGGCCGTCATGACCGCCGGCGACCGGGGCACCACGAAGATCGCCGACCGGGTGGTGCAGCGCATCGCGACCCGGGCGGCGGCGGAGCCGGGCGACGCCGGCGGTGTCAGCCGCACCGTCCTCGGGATGAGCGTGGGCCGCGGCCGAGCGCCGCGCGCGGACGTGTCGGTGCACGGCAAGATCGTCACCGCCCGGGTCGAGATGTCGGTGGCCTATCCGTCGCCCGTGCGGGAGGTCGCGCACCAGGTGCGCGAGCGCGTGCGCGAGCGGATCGAGGCGCTGACCGGCCTCACCGTGCGGCAGGTCGACGTCGACGTGTCCGTGCTGGAACGCGAGGCCAAGGTGGGGACGGCCCAGCGGCCCGTCGCGGGCGCGCGCACCAGGACCCCGGCGCTCAGCGGCGCCTCGTCCACGGGGGCGATGTCATGACCACCCACGCCGGACATCTGCGCAGGTCCTCGGCCCGCACCGCGCCGGCCAAGCCGGCCGCCGGGGGCCGTGCCGCCGACCGCGCCGCGCTCCGCGCGTTCCGTTCCCGCCGGGTCTGGCCGGCGCTGGTCGCGGCGGTGCTGCTCGTCGTGGCCGGGGCGCTGACGGCCATCGAGGTCATCTCCGCGCTCGTCGGCAGCCCGATGAAGCTGATCGACTACCCGCGCGTCACGCGCTGGGCCGCCGGCGGCGGCGGCGCCTGGAACGCCTGGGGGCCGCTGGCGATCGCCTCGGCCCTGGCGCTGCTCGGGCTGATCTTCCTGTTCGCCGGGCTGGTGCCCGGCCGCAGCCGGCTCGTCCCGCTCCGCGGCGACAGCCGCGACCTGGTCCTCGGCGTCACCCGGCGCGGCTTCACGGGCGCCGTCTCCGCCGCGGCCATGGAGACCGACGGGGTGACCGGCGTCCGCAAGGTCAAGCTGCGCCGGCACAAGGTCGTCGTCCGCGCCGAGACCGGGATGCGCTCGCCGGGCGACCTGGAGGAGCGGGTCCGCGAGGCCGTCGAGCGCAGCCTGGAGCGGCTCGGGCCGCTGCCCGACCGCGACGTCAAGGTACGGATCGCGCACCGGGAGGGCTGACCGATGGACCGACGAGCCGCGCGCCTCAACCGCATCGCCCTGACCGTGCTGGGACTCGTGCTGCTCGGCGCCGGGGGCGCCGCGCTGGCGCGGGCACTGGGCGCGTGGGGCGGCGGCCGGGCGTCCGAACCGCTGCTGACCGGCCAGGTGCGCCGGTTCGCGGCCGACCAGGGCTGGTTCTGGCCCCTCCTCGCCGCGATCGCGGTCGTCCTGACGCTGTTCGGGCTGTACTGGCTGGTCGCGCAGGGCCGTTCGCACCGGCTCCCGGGACTCAACCTGGCGCCCGACGACGCGGACGGCAAGACCCGGCTGTCGGCGGGCGCGATCACGAACGTGGTGCAGGACGAGATCGAGGAGTACCCGGGCGTGAACGGCGCGCGGGCCCGGCTGATGGGCACCGCCGACCGCCCGAGGCTGCGGCTGAACGTGTCCTACAGCCACCGGGCCGACCTGGCCGCGCTGCGGACCCGCATCGGCGAGGAGGCCGTGCCGAGGCTG
Source organism: Actinomadura xylanilytica (assembly GCF_030283145.1). Classification (GTDB taxonomy): domain Bacteria; phylum Actinomycetota; class Actinomycetes; order Streptosporangiales; family Streptosporangiaceae; genus Spirillospora; species Spirillospora xylanilytica. The sequence continues at coordinate 494,850 of NZ_JASNWE010000004.1, read as the reverse complement.
TGCGCCGCGCTCGAACACGACTCGCTGCCGACGGTCGTGCGGCTGCGGCTGGTGCCCGCCAAGGAGAGCAGGACGGTGGTCTGACGCTTGCGCCGGGCCGCGTGGACGTGCCAGCTTTCGGGGCATGAGATCTGAGATGTCGGCGAACGTGGCCGCCTTCGAGCAGACGATCCGGTCCACTCTCGCGCTCGCGGAGACCTTCGACGAGGCCGACTGGGCGCGTCCCACCGACTGCCCCGGCTGGAGCGTCCAGGACGTCGTCGCCCATCTGGCCAGCGTGGAGATCGGGATGCTCGGCGAGGACGCCGCCCCCGGCCACGTCCTGGCCGGGGACCCGGCGCACGTGCGCAATGCGCTCGGCCGCATCGTCGAGATCGGAGTCGACGCGCGCCGCGGCCGGACCGGGCCCGAGGTCCTCGCCGAGCTCCGCGAGGTGCTGGAGCGCCGGCTCGCCGTCCTCCCCGGCATCGACCCCGAGGAGCCCGCCCTCGCCCCGACCGGCAACACGGTGCCGTACGCCGAGCTGATGGTGTTCCGCACGTTCGACTGCTGGGTCCACGAGCAGGACGTCCGGCGCGCGGTCGGGCGTCCCGGCAACCTGGGCGCGCCGGGCGCCGAGCGGGCCCGGCGGATCATGACGCGCGGCCTGCCGATGGTCGTCGGCAAGCGCGCCGGCGCCGAGCCCGGCCAGACGGTGGCGTTCGAGGTCGGCGGCGACCTCCCGTTCACCCTGTACCTCGAGGTGGACGGGGCGGGCAAGGCGGCCTTCGTCGACCACGTGGCCGCGCCGGACACCCTGCTGCGGATGGACTGGGAGGCCTACATGCGCCTCGGCACCGGCCGCTGCGGGCCCGGCGACGTCGTGGTGGAGACCGCGGGCGACACCGCGCTGGCCGGCCGCATCCTGGCGAACATGGCGCTCACCCCCTGACGGGTTTTAGCGGACATTGGCGGCTTCCATCCGTGATAGTGCAGGTCAGCGGACTAGCCTCCATATTGAAGGCATCACGTCGAGAGGAATGGAGGCGATCGCTTGCCCGATATTCACGGACGTGCCGGCTCCGCTGCGGAGCCCTTCGAAGTACCGAGGTGATAGCCAGAACGACAGCGCGGGCCCCTTCCACTGAGCGGCCCGAACCCGGGGGCCGCGGCGGTGAGCGCCGTGGTCCTCGGGTCATGTCCGGCGCCGTGCCGACGTGACGAAGGCCACTCGACCTCCTGGGTTGTGTTCTCCAACGCACAGGCGCAGACTCGAGGTCCAGTGAGTTGGAAAATCCAATGGAGGTGGCGGTCATGCGCGACGCGGTGATCGTGGAGGCGGTCCGGACCCCGGTCGGCAAGGGCAGACCCGGCGGGGCCCTGCACGATGAGCATCCGGCCGACCTACTCGCCCGGACGCTCCAGACCCTGGTCGAACGGGCCGGAATCGACCCTGCGCTCGTCGACGACGTGATCGGCGGCGTGGTCACCCAGGCAGGGGACCAGGCCCTCAACCTCACCCGGACGGCGGTGCTGGCCGCCGGGTTCCCCGAGAGCGTGCCCGCGATGACCGTCGACCGGCAGTGCGGCTCGTCACAGCAGGCCGCGCACCTCGCCGCGCAGGGCGTGCAGAGCGGCGCGTACGACATCGCCATCGCCTGCGGCGTCGAGTCGATGTCGCGGGTTCCGATGGGATCGTCGGTGCTCCCGGGCAGCGACCCGTTCGGCCCGATGCTCGCCGCGCGCTACCCCGGCGGCCTGGTCGGGCAGGGCATCAGCGCCGAGCTGATCGCCGCCCGCTGGAACCTCGCCCGCGAGGACCTGGACGCCTACGCCGCCGAGTCGCACCGCCGCGCCGCCGAGGCGTGGAAGAACGGCGAGTTCGACCGCGAGGTCGCCTGGACGGGGCAGCGCGACGAGACCGTCCGGCCCGGGACCACGCCCGAGATCCTCGCCGGGCTCAGGCCCGCCTACTACGACGCCGGCATTGCGGAGCGGTTCCCCGAGATCGGCTGGCGGGTCACCGCGGGCAACAGCTCGCCGATCAACGACGGTGCCGCCGCCGTGCTGATCATGGGCGCGGACGTCGCCGGACGGCTCGGGCTGCGTCCCCGCGCCCGCTTCCACGCCTTCGCCGTCGCGGGAGCCGATCCGCTGCTGATGCTCACCGCGATCGTCCCCGCCACCGAGAAGGTCCTCGCGCGCGGCGGTCTCACGCTCGCCGACATCGATGTGTTCGAGGTCAACGAGGCGTTCGCGTCCGTCGTGCTGGCCTGGCAGCGGGAGACCGGCGCCGACCTCGCCAAGGTCAACGTCCGCGGCGGCGCGATCGCCGTCGGCCACCCCCTCGGCGGCAGCGGGGCCCGCATCATGACCACACTGCTGCACGCGATGGAGGACCGGGGCGCCCGGTTCGGCCTCCAGACCATGTGCGAGGGGGGCGGCCTCGCCAACGCCACCGTCATCGAGCGGCTGTGACCGGCGCCGCGCCCGGGACTTCCTAGGATGAGGGGCATGCCGAAGGACGCCGAACCCCGCGCCTGCTCCATCGCCGACACGCTCGACCTGGTCGGCGAGCGCTGGTCGCTGCTCGCGATCCGCGAGATCGTGCACGGGGTGCGGAGGTTCGACGGCATCGTCCGCAACACCGGCGCGTCCCGCGACATCCTCACCGCCCGCCTCCGCAAGCTGGAGGCGGGCGGGATCGTCCGCCGCGAGCTCTACAGCGAGCACCCGCCGCGCTTCGAGTACCACCTCACGCCCGCGGGCCGGGAGCTGAGCGATGTGCTCGTCACTCTGATGAGCTGGGGCGACCGGCACCTCAACCCCGACGATCCGCCGGTGCGCTGGCAGCACGCCTGCGGCGAGACCCTCGACCCCGCGGTCGTCTGCCGGCACTGCGGCCGGCCGGCCCGCGAGGGCGCGCACTCCCCGTCCGGACGCGGCGTCCTGCCATCCTGAGCGGCCCTCACTCCCCGGCGGCGCGCACCAGCCGGTCGCCGTCGGGCGTCCGGCTGTACAGCACCGACCGCCCCGACCGGTGCCGCACCAGCAGCCCCGCGTCCAGCAGGACTCTCAGATGGCCGCCCACCGTGCCGAGCCCGCAGCCGGTCAGCGCGACGAGTTGGCTCGTGCTCTTGGGCGTGTCCAGCCGGACCAGCACACCCGCCCGCGTCGGGCCGAGCAGCCGGCCCAGCGGACCCGGCACCGCGGCACCGTCCGGGCCCGCCAGCAGGCCCGTGCACGAGTAGACCAGCGCGTACCGGTCGGGGAGGTCCCAGCTCACCCAGCCGCGCCGCGAGGTGGTCGGCACGAACAGCAGGTCGGCGTCGCCGATCTCGCGGGTCGGCCGGTCCTGCGCGTTGATCCGCAGCCGCCCGTCGCCCAGCCAGCTCGTCTCCACCCGCAGCTCACCGATCACCGCGGCCCAGCCGTGCGAGCCGAGCCGGTGCGTGCGCGCGGCGATGTCGGCCTCGAAGACGCGGCGCCTCCTCGGCCAGTCCGGCTCGACGGTGCGGGTCCACACCCAGATGAGTAGCGCGGCGGCCCGCTCCGCCACGTCCGGGACGGCCAGCGGCGTGGGCGGCGGCGCGCCGAGCGCGGTGGCGAGGTCGGCCAGGGCCGCCTCGCCCGGCGTGCGGCGGACCCGGTCGATCTCCCGCTCGAATGACGGCGGGCCCTCCAGCGGCGGACGGCTCAGGAAGTCGGCGATCCACCGTGGCCGGAACGCCGCCTCGACGAACGCCGCGGCGAACGGGTCGCCGCCGAACCGGGCGCGGAACACCGGCCGGTGCTCGCGGGCCCACGCGGCCATACCGTCGCCGGCCTCCTTGCGCCCGCCCAGGACGGCGAGCGCCCCGACGGTCTCGGCCAGCGGCGACACCGCGAAGCGGCTCCGCGCGAGCACGTCCGGGCCGACCTGCCACAGCCCCATCTTTCGCCTCCGTCCGAAACAGTAGCGCCGGGCCCCGGCGAGGCCGCACAGTCTCCGCCGTGCGTACCTACCGCGACATCTTCGGGGTGCCCGAGTTCACCCCGCTCTTCGCTGCGGCGACGGTCCAGCTCGCCGCCCTGACCATCGGCCAGATCGCGCTCGCCACCCTGGTCTTCGGCGCCACCGGATCGTCGCTGCTGGCCGCGCTGAGCATGTTCGGCTCCTCGTTCGCCCAGGTGGTCGGCGCGCTGACGCTGCTCTCGGTGGCCGACCGGGTGCCGCCCCGCGCCGCGATGACCGGGCTCGCGCTGATCTTCGCCGGCGGCACCCTGCTGCTCGCGCTGCCCGGCCTGCCGGTGGCCGTGATCATGGCGGTCATCGCGGTGCTGGGCCTGGCCGGCTCGGTGGGCGGCGGCGTCCGCTGGGGCCTGCTGAACGAGATCCTCCCCGCGGACGGCTACGTCCTCGGGCGCTCGGTGTTCAACATGGCCGTCGGCCTCATGCAGATCGGCGGGTACGCGCTCGGCGGGGTGCTGCTCGCCGTCGCGTCCCCCGGCCGGGTCCTGCTGGTCTCCGCCGCCCTCTACCTGGCCGCCGCGCTCGCCGCCCGGTTCGGCCTCACCCCGCGTCCCGCCCGCGCGTCCGGCCGCGCCTCGATCGGCGAGACGTGGCGGGTCAACGCGCGGCTGTGGTCGGACCCGGTACGGCGCAACGCCTTCTTCGCGCTCTGGGTGCCGAACGGGCTGGTCGTCGGCTGCGAGGCCCTGTTCGTCCCGTACGCGCCGGGCTCGGCGAGCGTCCTGTTCACGGCGGGCGCGCTCGGCATGCTGCTCGGCGACATGACGATGGGCCGGTTCGTCCCGCCGGGGTCGCGCGGACGGCTCATCACCCCGTTGCGGATGCTGCTCGCCGCCCCCTACCTCGCCTTCGCGCTCCTGCCCCCGCTCCCCGTCGCGGTGCTCGCGGTGGCCCTCGCCTCGTTCGGCTTCGGCGCCGGGCTGCTGCTCCAGGAACGCCTCATCGCCGCCACCCCGCCGGAGATGCACGGCCAGGCGCTCGGCCTCAACAGCGCCGGCATGCTGACCATGCAGGCCATCGGTGCCACCGTCGCCGGCGCCCTGGCCGACCACCTTCCGGTGGCGGCCACCATCACCGCGATGGCCGTGGTCTCGCTGGCCGTCACCCTCGCCCTCACCCCGGGCCTCCGCACCCCCGTCCAAATCCTGGCCACCGGCAGCTGGGACGACACCGTGGGATGGCGCGGCCCCGGGCCTGAAAGCCGACGGGCGCGCTCCCGGCGGGCAACTTCTTGGCCTGCGCGCGAAGCTTCTCCACCAGGCGGGCCATGACCACCGTGACGGCTTTCGTGACATCAGGGTGAACGTACGGCGCCGTCAGCCGGAGGTGTCGTCAGGCCCTTGGACGGTCCGGCCACATGCCCCCACCTGTGGCAACACCCCTCGTTGGTACCTGGTGACACGAGCCATACCGCCCCCCATCACCTGCGCGCCGACGGCTACCCCCAGGCCGAGGAGGACGTCGTCCGGCTCTCGCCGTTCGGCGAGGGGGCCTGAGTGTCCGTCACGGCCCCGCATCCTCGCACAATGCAAGTCTCAGAAGGAGGTCCGGCCCACTTTTGCGTGAGAACGAGTTCTGAGAACCGATCCAGAGCAACAGGGTTCCGGCGCCCCTCTTTTGATCTAGCGTCTCGTGATTCCGTCAGCCTTACTTGATCTCGTGTGGTTCGATCTATCGGCATGGAGCTCTCTGTGGAACAGGCCGCCGAGCCGCGGGAGTCGGCGAAGTATCTGAAGCGGACCGAGAACATCTCGGTGTCCTGGCACTACATCGCGCGCATTTGGCGGGAGGAGAGCCTGAAGCCGCACCGGTCCGGCACCTTCAAGATTTCCAAAGACCCCGCGATCGCGGCGAAGGTGGCCGATGTGATCGGCCTGTATCTGGCCCCGCCGGGCGGCGCGGTGGTCCTCTCCATCGACGAGAAGACGCAGATCCAGGCACTGGACCGCACCCAGCCGGTGCTGCCGGTCGCCTTCGCGGCGAGCGAGAAACGCACCGCCGACTACGTCCGGCACGGCACCCCAAACCTGTTCGCCGTCCTGAACATGGCCACCGGCGAAGTGCTTGGCGAGTGCAAGTCGACCCGGAACGGCAAGGACTTCCTGGCCTTCCTCAAGAAGGCAGTGAAACCGCACGTTGGGAAGGAGACCCATGTCGTCCTGGACAACCTCTCGACACACACCACTCCGGAGGTCAAGGAGTGGCTGGTCAAGAACGCGCACGTCCACTTCCACTTCACTCCCATCGGCTCGTCGGGGCTGAACCAGATCGAGATCTGGTTCGGAATCCTCACCCGGCAGTCGATCCGCCGCGGCACGTCCTCCAGTGTCAACGTCCTGATCAAGCAGATCAGCGACTACATCAACCCCTGGAACGAGAACGCGAAACCGTTCACCTGGACCGCGACCACATTGGTTTAGCTCGATCAAATTCAGGAAAGCGAGGTGCGTCGATGGCCGTTCTCACCGAGTGCGAGACCCACCTGCTGGCGATGCATGGACAGCTGATGGAAAATCCGCACGTGCAGATTTTCTCTGCCAAGCCGGGTCAGATTATCGAAGAATATGGCGACGCCCGGGAGGTCTTTGAAAAGATCTCCATATGGCATGGAATCTCCCTGGATCGTTCTCTCCAGCGATGCTTCGTCCGATTTAATTGGTTCTCCAGTCATTGGCGGATCGAGCGCCCAGGGATCCGGTTGACAGGCGAGTTCACCATTCGCCATCTCCTCACATCCATGAACGTCAACGCGCCGGACATCGATTGGGGGGAAACCCCGCTTGAGCGGCAACTCTATTCCGAGCCCCGCGTCATCGATCACCGCCCCGGGAGCGGGACGGGAACATTTGCAGCGCTACGCATAAAACCCGATATGCCACTACCGGAGGTCTGGTTTCACGACTTCCGCATTGGGGCGTTCAAAATGGATATCGATTACTGCGATTACCTGGCCGCGCTGGCCATCACCAAGGGAACCTCCGGCTGGCACTACCTTTTCTGTGATGTTTCACTCGGTGACCGTGAATTCGGGCACATTGGCGGAAATCTCGAAGACATGCTTACCGTGTTCTCAGAACTGTTTCCTGAGTATGACTACGCACCCCTGAGGGAACGTCTGGGCGAACGGCTCCGCTAGTGTCTCGTGATTCCGTCAGCGGAATCACGAGACACTAGCTCCGGGAAAGGGTCGTTTGTGAGAAAATCGGGTTGCGATTCTCGCCCGGCAAAGTGTTAAACTGATCTGCTTTGCTCCGGTCGGAAGGAAAGCAGATGGACGTCCCCTCCTTGCACAGCCGGTTCCTTAGCGACGCACTTCCTCGGATCCGGCAGGATGCGCGCGTGGTCGGCGTGGCGATCACCGGGTCGATGGTGGGAGGCCGCCCCGATGTCTACTCGGACGTGGACCTGATCCTCGTCATCGATGACGCGGCGTACGACGCGGTCATGCGGGAGCGGCTCGTGCTGATCGGCTCCTGGGCCTCCCTGGTCGCCGGATTCACCGGGGAGCATGTCGGCGAGCCGCGTCTGATCATCACACTCGTCGGGCCGCCCCTCCTGCACGTCGACTTCAAGTTCGTCCGGGCCTCCGAGTTCGCCGAGCGGACCGAGGACCCGGAGATCCTGTGGGACCGGGACGGCCTCCTGTCCGGCGCCCTCGCCCAGCAGCCGCCGGTCACTCCGGCGTTCGACCTCCAGTGGATCGAGGACCGGTTTTGGATCTGGGTGCACTACGGCGCGACGAAGCTCGGCCGCGGGGAACTGTTCGAGACCATCAGCTTCCTCTCCTACCTGCGCGAGACCGTGCTCGGCCCCCTGGCCGCCCGCCGGGTGGGCGCGATCCCCCGCGGTGTACGCCACCTGGAGACCATCGCGCCCGAAGAGGCGCGCAACCTTCAGACAACGCTGTGCGGCTACGACCGCCACGAAGCCGGACGGGCGCTCCTCGCCACCGTCGATCTCTACCGCCGATGGTCCGATGCCGATGGAGCGATCGTTGAACGGTGCCACCACGCCGAGAAGCTCGCCATGCAGTACCTCCACGACGTCATCGATCAAGGCCGCTGACTGAAGCGGGCTGACACACAGCCGACTGAAGTACCTCGCCGTCCTTGTCGGCTCCGGTTTTCCATTCCGTCCCCATACGCATAATGGATGGCGCCCCCCTCCTCACCACTCATCCACCGCGTAGAAGACCTCGACCTGGTCGCCGCGACCGCGTAGCCGGAGACCGCCGTCACAGGCCGGGACTCGGTGCGACCGGAGGAAAAGTGGATTGATCGTCGCAGGTCACGGGCGGTACACGGCGTTCGCCCGACGAATGGGTTCCGGTCCGGGCACAGCGGGATAAGGCGGGTGCGGCACGCGCCGGCGCGCTCTGATAATCGCGGCGGCACCGTGAGGAAGAACGGCACAGTCGCTGGTCAGGAACCATTTCGTGCGGCCGGGCGGGCGCCGGGACGGTGGTCGGGTCCAGACATGACGTCTACCTCCCGATCACGCAGAGCTGCCTTGCCCCTGGTGACAGCTACCCGGGCAGGGCCGCTTCACCGTCGCCACAACCGCACGGTGTCGTCATTGCTGCCGGTGGCCAGGATTTTGCCGTTGGGGCTAAACGTCACCGACTCGACGGGGTCGTTGTGGCCGGTGAGGGGGCCAGACCGGACCCTCGCGACGCGATGACCGCGCCGGTCCCGGCGCAGGACCACGCACGACCAGGTCCTTGACCTGGGACCTCCCGCTACAGTAGCGCCGTCCTCTCCGCCTTTGAGGGCCCAGAACGCCCGATGTCCAGGGTGTGCCCCGCGGCGACGTCGCGGCGTTCAGAGGCTGCCGGAGTGTGTCACTCAACCATGCCTGCGTGTGCGGCGATGATCCGCCAACCATGCTCGTCGTCGTGGAGCCACGTACGGGTGTAACGCATCCTGGCCGTGAACGGCGTGCCGGAGACACTCCCTTCCACCGTGCCGAGAAACCAGGTGACACCAGTGCGTCCGTCGGTGAGAACCGTCAGGTCCTCCTCGACCAACCTTCTCACCACCTGTGTCCGGGTGCGGTGCAGTTCCAGATCGTTGGCCTTGGTCTGAACATTGGCACCGAAGGTGAAGATCAGCCGATCGTCCAGCAGTCGATCGAGCGCTTCGACGTCTCCGGCCAGCTGTGCGGCTTGGAGTCGACGCTCGGCGTTTCGCAAATCCTCCATGAGACCCACCCTCCCAGCCGGCGCCACCAGCCCACCAGAATGTTCACGTTCGGCTGATCATCGAGTTGCTGAAGACCGAGCTGAAGCGGAGCCCGGCAGCGCACAGGTGGGACGAAGACCAGCGGTGGACGCTGGCCCGGATCGCCACGCTGATCAACGAACTGTTCGCAGTTGGCTACACCCTGCGCGGGGTGTCGTACCTGATGCACCGGGTCGGGTGGTCGCCGCAGGTTCCCATCCACCGCGCGGCCGAACGCGACGAGGAGAAGATCGCCGCCTGGCGCGAGGAGACCTGGCCGCGTGTAAAAGCGCGGCGGCCGAGCAGGGCGCGTGGATCTGCTTCCAGGACGAGTCCGGCCAGAGCCTGAGGCCGCACAAGGGCCGGACCTGGGCGCCGGTCGGGCAGACCCCGATCGTGAAGGTGACCGGCAAGGGAAGCGGCCGGGTGTCGGTCGCCGGGCTGGTATGCGTCAAGCCTGGCCAGCGAACCAGGCTCATCTACCGGACGATCACCTTCCACGGCGGGCGCAAGGAGAAGAAGGGCTTCGGCGTCGCCGAGCTGCAGGCACTGCTGGCCGTCGCTCACCAGCAGCTGCCCGGCGGCAAGATCGTGCTCTGCTGGGACAACTTGAACGCCCACATCGGCCCGGCCGTGCGTGAATTCATCGATGACCACGACTGGCTGACGGTGTTCTTTCATCCTCAGTAGCTCACCGCAGTGGCCGATCCGGCCGGTCCAGCCACGCCGTCTCGCCCTCCGGGCCCGTGGTGAGGCCGAAGCGTTCCTGACCGGGCCGCCCGTGGCCGATCCACCACCGGTGAGCTGCCTCGACCTCGTCCCACAACCGGCGTTCGCCGCCCTGGTACACCTCCGCCTCGGGATCGCCGTCGAAGAACACCGCCGCCCAAGACCGGTCGCGCAGCGCGTACAACCACGCGGTGATCGTCCCGTTGGCGGCCTCGTTCACGGTGTGCACCACGCCGGGAACCAGGATTCCCACCGCAAACCCGCCCAGCTCCTCGGGGCCGAGCGTGCTGGTCGACTTGACGGTCCCCACCGGCCAGGCTCCTCCCGGGGGAACGTAGTCGGTGTGCTCCAACCACTCCTGACGTTCCGGGCGCGACTGCATGAACTCGGCCACGCGGGTGAAGCGCCCGGACGCGGTGCCGTCCGCCCCCACCGTCAGACGGACCACGGCGCCGCGATGGGCGAACCGGGTCCGCCACGGCGCGACGATCACCCCGCCGGGCCGCGTCTGGACGATCCAGGCGGGCGGGACGCGCAGCACCCCGTAGGTGCATTGGACCCGGTCATAGGGGGCCGCGTCCGCCCACCCGTCGGCACCGTCGCCGGTGACGACCGGCGCGTCCACGCCGGCGGCCCGGAGCCGCGCCCGCGCCGCCCCGGCGACCTCCGGATCGAGTTCGACGCCGACCACGCCGCGCCCCCCGGCGCACGCCGTGAGCAACGCGGTCGTCCACCCGGTGCCGGCGCCGACATCGAGCACACGCTGACCGGGACGCACGTCGAGATCGGTGAGCATCCCCGCCACCAGTGACGGTTCGGACGACGAGGAGGTCGCCGTCCGCCCCGGAGCGGGACCGGCGTGCCGCCCGTCGTCCCACTGGGTCACGATCGGGGTGTCCGCGTCCGCCCAGGCCCTCCACCGCACGGGATCGTCGACCCTGTCGACGACCGGGTAGCGGCCGGTGTCCGGGTCCAGCGGCCAGATCAGATCAGGGAGGAACAGGTGCCGAGGCGCCATTTCCGGCATGGCCTCTCGATCAGGTGCTCTCACACCGCAAAGTTTATGCGGGGGAGTCAGGGTTTGAGGCGGGCCCATATCCATTTTCCGCCGTCCGGGTCGGGGCTGTGTCCGCATTCGGTGGCGATGGCGGCGATGATCGGCAGGCCCCGTCCGCCGTTGTCGTCCCAGTTCTCTTCGGTCAGGTCCAGGGTGTCGAGCGTCAGTTCGACGACCGGTAGGGGCTCGGGCTTGTGCGGGCTGGGGTCCCATACGGCGATGAGGACGCCGGCGACGTCCCGGCTGATCTGGAAGCGGATCTCTCTGTGCGGTGCCACGGCCGCCGCGTTCGTGATCAATTCCGAGATGACCAGAGACGCATCGTCCGAAATGTGCATGTAGCCCCAATTGTAGAGATGGGCTTTCGCCAGGGTGCGTGCCAGACCCGGTGCCGCCCTCGACGCCAGCATGGATATGAGCAGGCAGTCAGGCATTGTCGTCATCGCCGTGCCCTCCTTGGGGTGTTTCTCGATTCCTCGCCCAAGAATCCAGCTCAGTGGCTAATCTTGCGCGTATATGTGAGAACAGGAAACACGGGAGGTGTCATGATCCGCAAACGAGACCCGCTCGATCCCAAGATCTCGATCTGGCACTTTCTGGCCTACGCTCTACGTTTTGAGCGCGAGCATCATGATCAATCACTGGCTCAGTGTGGACAGATCATCAATGCCGCTCGCTCGACTGTTTCGAACATGGAGGCAGGGCGGCTCAAGCTGCATGAAGATCAGGCCAGGCTTCTGGATGCGAAGTACAACACTCCCCGACTGTTTGAGCTTCTGATCTGGTTTGCCCAAACCGGTCATGATCCCGACTGGTTTCGGCAATACACGCAATATGAGGCAAATGCGCGCGTCATCAGAATCTATCAAGGGCAAGTGATTCCGGTGCCGTTGCAGATCGAGGAGTACGCGCGCTCCTTCATCTCGCTCGGTGATGCCGAAGACATCGAAGCGGCTGTCGCAGCTCGTATGACACGTCAGAAGGGCTTGCTGAGCAGGAGCAGGGGGCCCCTCCTGATCATTCTTCTGGATGAGGACGCGCTCCATCGCATGATCGGCGGCCCGGTGGTCATGAAGAATCAGTTTCAGAGGCTGCTTGATCTGGAGAACGAACCGAACGTCATCCTTCGCGTGATCCCCAGAGACGCAGGAGTCCACATCGGCCTGAACGGGCCGTTCCAGGTCATGAGCCTGGAACGAAGGGATATTGCCTACATTGGTGCGTTCCACGGTGGACGCCTGGTAGAGGTGACTTCCGAAGTCCAGGAGTTGAGCATGGACTTCGAACGGATCGGAGCGAAGGCGTTGGACGAGGTCGCCTCTCGGGCTCTGATCGCGAAGCTGATGGAGGAGTACACATGATCACTGCATGGCGCAAGAGCTCCCACAGCGGCAGTACGACCGACGAGGCGTGTGTTGAGTTGGCTGGACTGGTCGAAGGTGTTGGGGTTCGGGATTCCAAGGACCCGGATGGTGGGCGGCTCGCGGTGTCGGGTGCTGGGTTCGCCGGGTTGGTGGGGCGGATCAAGCGTGGGGTGCTCGACCTGCCCTGACGGTCGATGATCGCTGGTCTTGGGGTGGGCGTCCTTGGGCGTCCGCCTCAAGACCGGTCCGGGAGGCGCCTTTGTTTGAACTTATAGGCGCGAATGCCGCATCTGAGGACGAGTCGCGCACCCTGATCGAGCGGTACCAGGAGAGGTACACATGACTGAGAAGTGGCGCAAGAGCTCCTACAGCGGGGGCGCCAACGACGAGGCGTGTGTTGAGTTGGCTGGACTGGTCGGTGGTGTTGGGGTTCGGGATTCCAAGGACCCGGATGGTGGGCGGCTCGCGGTGTCGGGTGCTGGGTTCGCCGGGTTGGTGGGGCGGATCAAGCGTGGGGTGCTCGACCTGCCCTGACGGTCGATGACCGCCGGTCTTGAGGTGGACGTCCTCGGACGTCCACCTCAAGACCGGTTCGGGAGGCGCCGCTTGAGGTCGTCAGCACTCGATGACGTTGACGGCGAGGCCGCCGCGGCTGGTCTCCTTGTACTTGTCGAGCATGTCGCGGCCGGTGTCGCGCATCGTCTTGATCGCCTTGTCGAGCGAGACGAAGTGCCGGCCGTCGCCGCGCAGCGAGATCCGGGCCGCGCTGATCGCCTTGATGGCGCCGACGGCGTTCCGCTCGATGCAGGGGACCTGGACGAGGCCGCCGACGGGGTCGCAGGTGAGGCCGAGGTTGTGCTCGATGCCGATCTCGGCGGCGTTCTCCACCTGCTCGGGGGTGCCGCCGAGCACCTCGGTGAGGCCGGCGGCGGCCATCGAGCAGGCCGAACCGACCTCGCCCTGGCAGCCGACCTCGGCGCCGGAGATGCTCGCGTTCTGCTTGAACAGCACGCCGATCGCGGCGGCGGTGAGCAGGAAGCGGACGACGCCCTCGTCGTCGCAGCCGGGAACGAACCGGTCGTAGTAGTGCAGGACGGCGGGGATGATCCCGGCGGCGCCGTTGGTCGGGGCGGTGACGATCCGGCCCCCCGCCGCGTTCTCCTCGTTGACGGCGAGGGCGAACAGGGTCACCCAGTCCATCGCGGCCAGCGGGTCGGTCGGCTCCTCGGAGTTGAGCTGGCGGTGCAGTTGGGGCGCACGGCGGCGCACCTTGAGGCCGCCGGGGAGCAGCCCCTCGCTCGAGCAGCCGCGGCTGACGCAGGCCCGCATGACCCCCCAGAGCTCGACCAGGCCGGCGCGGATCTCCTGCTCGGTACGGCCGAAGGCGCGCTCGTTCTCCAGCATCAGCGCGGAGATCGACAGGCCGGTCTCGTGGCAGCGCTCCAGCAGCTCGGCGGCGGTGTCGAAACGGTGCGGCAGGACGGTGTCGTCGGGCTTGATCCGGTCGGCCCCGGTGGCGTTCTCGTCCAGGATGAAGCCGCCGCCGACCGAGTAGTAGACCTTGCTGCGCAGCTCCTCGCCGTCCGCGCCGGCGGCGGTGAAGCGCATCCCGTTCGGGTGGCCGGGCAGCGACACCTTGCGCTCGAAGACCAGGTGCTCGCCGACGACGAAGGGGATGTCGTGATCGCCGAAGAGGGAGATGGCCCCCCGTTCGCGGATCGCGGCCATCCGCCCGGCGACGGTGTCGACGTCGACGGTCTCGGGCTTGTCGCCCTCCAGCCCGAGGATGACGGCCTTGTCGCTGCCGTGGCCCTTGCCGGTCAGCCCGAGCGAGCCGTACAGCACCGCCTGGACGGAGGCCGTCTTCTCCAGCAGGCCGTCACGGTGCAGGCCGCGCGCGAAACGGTGCGCGGCGGCCATCGGCCCGCCGGTGTGCGAGGAGGAGGGGCCGATACCGATCTTGAAAAGGTCGAAAACGCTGATCGCCATGGGCTACCTCGATGCCTCCTCCGCGCGCGGTGCGCACGGAGGAGGCGGGTGAGAACTACAGGGTGGGGTACAGGGGGTGCGCGTCCGCCAGGGCGGCGACCCGCGCGGCCAGCGCGTCCCGGTCGAAGGACGGCTGGAGGGCCAGCGCGATCACGTCGGCGACCTCGGTGAAGTCGGCGGCGGTGAAGCCGCGGGTGGCGAGCGCGGGCGTGCCGATCCGCAGGCCGGAGGTGACCATCGGAGGACGCGGGTCGTTCGGCACCGCGTTGCGGTTGACGGTGATGCCGAGGTCGTGCAGCCGGTCCTCGGCGTCGCGGCCGGTCAGCTCCGAGTCGACCAGGTCGACCAGGACCAGGTGGACGTCGGTGCCGCCGGTGAGGACCTTCACGCCGGCCTTGGCCGCGTCCTCGGCCAGCAGCCGGTCGGCGAGGATCCGGGCGCCCTCGACGGTGACCTGCTGGCGGGCCTTGAACTCGTCCGAGGCGGCGATCTTGAGCGCCACCGCCTTGGCCGCGATCACGTGCTCCAGCGGGCCGCCCTGGAGGCCGGGGAAGACCGCCGAGTTGATCTTCTTGCCGTACTCCTCGCGGGCCAGGATCAGCCCGCCGCGCGGACCGCCGAGGGTCTTGTGCGTGGTGGTGGTGACGATGTCGGCGTGCGGGACGGGCGAGGGGTGCAGGCCCGCCGCGACCAGCCCGGCGAAGTGCGCCATGTCGACCATGAGCAGCGCGCCGACCGAGTCGGCGATCTCGCGGAACGCGGCGAAGTCGAGCTGCCGCGGGTAGGCCGACCAGCCCGCCACGATCATCTTCGGCCGGTGCTCGGCGGCCAGCGCGGCCACCTCGTCCATGTCGACCAGGCCGTCCTCGGCGCGCACGTGGTAGGGCACCACGTTCAGCGTCTTGCCCGAGTAGTTGAGCCGCATGCCGTGCGTCAGGTGCCCGCCGTGCGCGAGGTCGAGCCCGAGGATCGTGTCGCCGTGCTGGAGCAGCGCGAAGTAGACCGCGGTGTTGGCCTGCGCGCCCGAGTGCGGCTGGACGTTGGCGTGCTCGGCGCCGAACAGGTCCTTGGCCCGGTCGATCGCGAGCTGCTCGGTGACGTCGACGAACTCGCAGCCGCCGTAGTAGCGCCGGCCGGGGTAGCCCTCGGCGTACTTGTTGGTCAGCACCGAGCCCTGCGCCTCCAGCACCGAGACCGGCGCGAAGTTCTCGGAGGCGATCATCTCCAGGGTGCTCTGCTGCCGGTTCAGCTCGGCGGCGACGGCGGCGGCGACCTCGGGGTCGGCGGTGGCCAGGGAGTCGTACAGGCTCATGGTCAGGCCCCCTCGATCAGCTTGTCGTAGGCGGTGCTGTCGAGCAGGTCGCCCGGCTCCTCGGTGATCCGCACCTTGAACAGCCAGCCCTCGCCGTACGGGTCGTCGTTGATCACCTTGGGCTCGTCCACCACCGCGGCGTTGATCGCGGTGATCTCGCCGCTGACCGGGGAGTACACGTCGCTGACCGACTTGGTCGACTCCACCTCGCCACACGGCTCGCCGGCCTCGACGGCGTCGCCCTCGCCGGGCTGAAGCTCGAGGAAGACGATCTCGCCCAGGGCGTCGGCGGCGTGCGCGGTGATGCCGACCGTGACGATGCCGTCATCGCCGCCGAGACCGGCCACCCACTCGTGCTCTTCGCTGTAACGCAGCTGCTCGGGAACGCTCACGATCGTTTCTCTCTCCAGGTCTCAGGAACGCTTGTAGAACGGCAGGGCGACCAGGTCGACGGGTTCCCGCCGGCCGCGGACGTCCACGGCGAGGCCGGTCTCCGGGGCACCGCTGTCGAGGTAGGCCATGGCGATCGGCGTGCCCAGTGTGGGCGACGGAGCGCCGCTGGTCACGATCCCGCACGGCGTGCCGTCGGACGTGACGACCCGGTACCCCTGGCGGGGCGCCCGGCGTCCGCGGGCGACCAGCCCCACGAGCCTACGGCCTGCCGGGGTCGCCGCCTGCGCCGCCAGCGCCGTCCGCCCCACGAAGTCGGCCGGCTTGTCGAGCTTGACGACCCGGCCGAGGCCCGCCTCGAAGGGGTTGGTCTCGGCGTTCAGCTCGTTGCCGTACAGCGGCATGCCGGCCTCCAGCCGGAGCGTGTCGCGCGCCGACAGCCCGGCGGGGACGACCCCGTCGGCGGCGGCGAGCTCGCGCCACAGCGCGACGGCGTCGCCGGACGACACGAACAGCTCGAAGCCGTCCTCGCCGGTGTAGCCGGTGCGGGCGATCAGCGCGTCGACGCCCGCGACCGTGCCGGCCAGGATCGCGTAGTACTTGAGGTCGGCGAGCGGCGCGTCCGTGCGGGCCGCCAGGATGCCCTCCGCGGCTGGGCCCTGGAGGGCGATCAGCGCGTACTCGTCGGACCGGTCGTCGACCCGCGTCTCGAACCCGGCCGACCGCTCGGCCAGCGCGGCGCGGACCACCGCGATGTTGGACGCGTTCGCCACCACCATGAAGGTCTGGTCGGCGAGCCGGTACACGATCAGGTCGTCCAGCACCCCGCCGTCATGCGCGACGATCATGGTGTAGCGGGCCTTGCCCACCGCCATCGGGGTCAGGTTCCCGACCAGCGCGTGGTCGAGCGCGGCCGACGACTGCGGCCCTGTGAGCAGGATCTCGCCCATGTGGGAGAGGTCGAACAGCCCGGCCCCGGTGCGGACGGCGCGGTGCTCGGCGGTCTCGCTCGCGTACCGCAGCGGCATCAGGTGGCCGGCGAAGTCGACGAGGTGCGCGCCGAGCTCCTGGTGGACGTCGTACAGCGGCGTCTTCTTCGGGGATGGTTCGGCGGACATGCGGGGTCGGCTCCTTCGTCGCGGGCGCGCGTGATCACTATCGTCCCACCCGCGCACCGGGCGTTGTCGGGCCTCCCCCTCTGTCATCGGCGCCTGAGAGCTTCACCCCGCGGGGTTTGCACCTTCGGCGGGGGACCGGGTCCCCGCTTTCCAGAGGTCGCCTGCTCCGTGCGGTCCGTGGGCCTGAGAGGTTCCGGGGAGGATTTGCTCCTTCGGCGTCCCCGCGCTGGCGGCCGGGGACTCTCCCGCACGGGATCGTCGGCTGCCAGCCAGGCTAGCAGCGCCCACGACCGGGTACCAGCCGCCGCTGCCAGCGGGAACGTGCGGCGGCGGCGGCCGGGCCGGGTCAGTTCCCGGGCGCGGAGGGCGGGCTGGACATCGTCCGCACGCACGTCCGCAGGGCCTCCTGCACCTTCTTGATCTCCTCCGGCGTCGGCCGCCGGGTCTGCCCGGGAGTGGGCAGGCCGGCGCCCTGCCTGCGGACGCAGTCGTTGAACTGGACGGCCGGGGCCTGGCGCGGGTCGCCGGAGGCCGAGGGCTGCGGCGGCGCCGCGGCGCCGGTCCCGGCACCGGCGCCGCCACCGGACGGGGTGGTGGCCGGAGGCGGCGACACGAGGGAGAGCGCCGCGGAGGTGGAGGGCTGCGGCGCGGCCTTCCCCCCGTCGCCGTCCCCGTCGCCGCCGCCGCAGCCGGTCAGGGCCAGGGCCGGGACCAGTGCCAGCAGTGCCAGGTGCCTTCTGCTCAGGGGGAACTTCACAGGGTGCTGTCCTCTCGGGGCGGGGTCACCGGGCGTCGGCCGACCGGGCGGGTCGGCCGGGCCCGCGCGGATACACGGGCCGAAGCGTCATGATCCGGGCGCGGGACCCGCCCCGATACTGCCGAGGATGAGTACTGTCCGGCGATTTTTTGGCATCGGCGGGCACAGGGCGCGGACCGGGGCACCGGCACTTGTGGTGGCGTGCGGGGGTTCAGCATAATTTCGGGCCACTGCCCGGATCCGCATGGAACCAGGTGTCGGACCGACCTGAGTGCCCTGGGGGTGGGGATGCGGCTCTTCGCGGCGATCGTCCTGGTGGCCGGACTGCTGACCGCGGGCTGCGGATCAGCGGGCGGCGACTCGATCCTCGACAAGGACACCCTCGTCGTGGGGGTCCGGACCGACCTGCCCTCGCTCGGCTACAAGCGCCCGGACGGGAAACTCGAGGGGTTCGACATCGACGTCGCGCACTACATCGCGGCCAAGCTCGAACGCCGCATCCGGTTCCTGCCCGTGACGGCGGACGAGCGGATCTCGGTCCTGACGAAGGAGACGGGGAAGACGGAGAAGAAGGCCGACCTGGTCCTGGGGACCCTGTCGGTCACCCCGGAACGCAAGGACAAGATCGCGTTCGCGGGCCCGTACTACAACTCCTACCAGGACATCATGGTCCAGCCGGGCGACACCGGCGTCACCAAGGTGCGCGACCTGAAGGGCCGCAAGTTCTGCTCCCTCCAGGGGGTCGACCCGACGGCGCGGCTGCTCGCCCTCAAGGGGATGACCGTCCAACTGGTCCGGGCCGAGAACTACGACCAGTGCATGGAGAAGTTCCGCGCCGGGGACGTCGCCGCGATCAGCACCAACGACGTGATCCTGGCGGGCCTGATCAAGCGCGAGTCCGGGCGCAAGCCCCGGCTGGTCAACGTCAAGATCAGCGAGCAGAACACCGGGATCGGGATCCGGCAGGGCGACCTGGACGGCTGCGAGGCGCTCAACAGGGCGATCACGCAGATGTACCAGGACAAGACCGCGTCCAAGCTGGCGAGCAAGTGGTTCGGCGGCACCGGGCTGGACACTTCGATCATCGAGGTGCCGCAGTTCGAGGGATGCGACTAGCCTCCCGGTGGGCGCCGGGGCCGGTTCGCACGCGGTCGCGCACAGGGCGTATGACGTACGCTGAGTTGGTTGTTGGAGATCACCCCCCGGCATGCGGGGTGCATGACCGGAGGGGCTGAACGCATGGGCTGGCTCGCTGGGGTCCTGATCCTGTTCTTCGGCCTGCTGGCGTCCATCGCGCTGCACGAGCTCGGACACTTCTCGTTCGCCAAGCTCTTCGGCGTGCGGACCACGCAGTTCATGGTCGGCTTCGGGCCGACCCTGTGGTCGAGGCACAAGGGCGAGACCGAGTACGGCGTGAAGTGGATCCCGCTCGGCGGCTACATCCGGATGATCGGGATGCTGCCGCCGCGCAAGGGCGACGCCCCCGGCCAGGTGCGGCAGATCAGCACCGGCCCGTGGCAGGGGCTGATCGAGTCGGCCCGCGGCGCGGCGCTGGAGGAGGTCCGGCCCGGCGACGAGAACCGCGTCTTCTACGCCAAGACGTGGTGGCAGAAGCTGCTGATCATGTTCGGCGGCCCGGCGATGAACCTGCTGCTCGCGGTGCTCTTCTTCGCGGTCCTGCTGATGGGCATCGGCACCCAGCAACCCCAGCCGGTGATCAAAGAGGTGTCGGCCTGCATGGTCCGCGCCGACCAGGCCACCGCGGCCGACACGTGCCCGGCGGGCGCCCCGCCGACCCCGGCCGCGCAGGTCAAGCTGCTGCCCGGCGACGAGATCACCCGCTTCGACGGCAAGCGCATCGACTCCTACTCCGAGCTCCAGGGCATGATCCGCGACTCCGGCGGGCGCACCGTGCCGCTGACGATCGAGCGCGGCGGCAAGACGCTCGCGCTCAGCGTGCCGATCACCCGCAACCAGATGTACGACCTGAAGAAGACCGACAAGGTGGTCAACGTCGGCTTCCTCGGCATCACGCCGATCCAGCGGCTCGAACGGCAGGGGCCGGGCGCCGTCGCGTCCACCATGGGCGACCTGACCAAGCACACCGCGGGCGCGCTGGTCCGGATGCCGCAGAAGATGGTCGGGATCTGGAACGCGGCGTTCGGCGACGCCGAGCGCGACCCCAACGGCCCGGTCGGCGTGGTCGGCGTCAGCCGCATCGGCGGCGACGTGGCCGCCTCCGACAAGCTCTCCTCCACCGAGAAGATCTCCTACTTCGTGATGCTGCTCGGCTCGCTCAACCTGGCGGTCGCGCTGTTCAACCTCGTCCCGCTGCTGCCGCTCGACGGCGGGCACATGGCCGGCGCCCTGCTGGAGGGCCTCAAGAAGTTCTTCGCCCGCCTCTTCGGCCGCCCCGACCCGGGCTACGTCGACGTGGCCAAGGCGCTGCCGGTCACCTACGTGATGGCCGCCGTGCTGGTCGTCATGGGCGGCCTGCTCATCTACGCCGACCTGGTCAACCCCATCCGCTTCAACGGCTAGTTCTATGCAATCCCGGCCCGGCGTCCTCGCCTGGCGGCTCGGACGCCGACCTGGCTTGGGCGAGCGCGACATCGCTTCGCGATCTGGCCGGTGAGGCTCGCCTGCGGCTTCGCCTCACCGGCCAGGTAACACGCTCGCGCGACAGCTGAGGCACTTTGGGACAGGCCCCAGCTAGCTCGTGTTCTAAAAGCCCGGCCCGCCCGAGCCTCACCCCGCCCCCGCCACACCGGAGGCGGGGGCGGGACCGTTCAGCGGGCGGTGGGCATCTCGCCGGTTTTGAGGAACCCGCGCAGCGTCTCCAGGTAGGGGGCGACGTCGAGGCCCTGCTCGGCGAGCCAGGCGTCCGACCCGTAGGTGCCCGCGTACCGCTCGCCGCCGTCGCAGATCAGCGTGACCACGCTGCCGCGCTCGCCGCGCACCCGCATCTCGGAGATCAGCTCGGCCGCGCCCCACATGTTGGTGCCGGTCGAGCCGCCGACGCTGCGCCCGCTGACCTCGCTCGTCCACCGCATCGCCGCGACCGACGCCGCGTCGGGCACCCGGACCATCCGGTCGATCACGGTGGGCAGGAACGACGGCTCGACCCGGGGCCGTCCGATGCCCTCGATGCGCGACCCGGCGGCGGTGCGGTCCGGATCGCCGTCGGCGAACGACCCGAAGAACGCCGACCCCTCCGGGTCGACCACCGCGAGCCGGGTCTGGAACCGGCGGTACCGCACGTAGCGGCCGATCGTCGCCGAGGTGCCGCCGGTGCCGGCGCCGACGACCACCCAGGCCGGCTCGGGGAAGCGCTCCAGCCGGAGCTGCTCGAAGATCGACTCGGCGATGTTGTTGTTGCCGCGCCAGTCGGTGGCCCGCTCAGCGTAGGTGAACTGGTCCATGAAGTGCCCGCCGCACTCGCGAGCCAGCCGGCGCGACTCGTCGTAGATCGTGGACGGGTCGTCGACCAGGTACGACCGGCCGCCGTGGAACTCGATCAGCCCGATCTTCTCCGGGCTGGTCGAGGCCGGCATCACCGCCACGAACGGCAGCCCGAGCAGCCGCGCGAAGTACGCCTCCGACACCGCGGTCGACCCGCTGGACGCCTCGATGATCGTGGTGCCCTCGCGGATCCAGCCGTTGGCCAGCCCGTACAGGAACAGCGACCGCGCCAGCCGGTGCTTGAGCGACCCGGTCGGGTGCACCGACTCGTCCTTGAGGTAGAGGTCGATGCCCCACTCGGGCGGCAGCGGGAACACGTGCAGATGCGTGTCGGCGCTGCGGTTGGCGTCGGCCTCGACCTTGCGGATGGCCTCGGAGATCCACGCCCGGCATCCCGGGTCGCAGCGGTCCACCATCCGGCTCATGCCCGCGTCCCCATCGTTCATTCCCGTCCCATCCCGGCCACCCGGCCGTGCTGCGTCGTCATGCGCCCTGCGTCCCGCGCCGGCTCGTTCTGCGCCGATCCGTCCCGCGTCAGTCCATCACGGGCGCGACCGCGCGGACGGTGTCGATGGTGTCGGCCTCGGCGGCCGTCTTGTCGGGGCGGTAGCGCAGCACGCGGGCGAAGCGCAGCGCGATGCCGCCGGGGTAGCGGGTGCTGTGCTGGACGCCGTCGAACGCGATCTCGACGACGAGCTCGGGCCGCACGTGGACGGTCCAGTCGTCCTCGCGGACGGCGAGCTCGCGCAGCCGCTCGGTCTGCCAGGCCAGCAGCGCGTCGGTGAGCCCCTTGAACGTCTTGCCGAGCATCACGAACCCGCCGGTCGCGGGGTCGCGGGCGCCCAGGTGCAGGTTGGACAGCAGCCCCTCGCGGCGGCCGTGCCCCCACTCGGCGGCGAGCACCACCAGATCGAGGGTGTGCCGGGGCTTGACCTTGATCCAGCCGGCGCCGCGCCGTCCGGCGGTGTAGGGGGAGCGGAGCGACTTGACCAGCACGCCCTCGTGGCCCCGCTCGATCGCGTCGGCGAAGAATCCGGCGGCCCGCTCGGCGCCCGCGGTGACGATCCGCGGCATCCGCAGCCGCTCGGGGACGGCCCGGGCCAGCGCCGCATGCCGTTCGGCGCCGGGCGCGTCGAGCAGGTCGGTGCCGTCGAGGTGCAGGACGTCGAACAGGAACACCGCCAGCGGCACCGCCCGCGCGCCCCCGGCGCCGCCCGCCGCGCTCCCCTTGCCCGCCGCGCCCTCTTCGGCGCGCGTGCCGGTGCGGGTCGCGGTGCGGGCCGAGGTCACCTGGAACGGCTGCGGGCGGCCGTCCGGACGGAGCGCGATCAGCTCGCCGTCGAAGACCGCGTCGCGGACCGGCAGCCCGCGCAGCACCTCGACCACCTCGGGCAGCCGGCCGGTGATGTCGTCGAGCGTGCGGGTGAAGATCTGGACCGTGCCCTCACCGGGACCGCCCTCACCCCGCCGGACATGGATCTGCGCGCGGACGCCGTCGAGCTTCCACTCGACCGCGACCTCGCCCCCGTCCTCGCCCCCGTCTCCGTCGCCGAGCTTGGCGAACGCCTCGCCGACCGATGGCGCGGAGGCGGCGAGCATCGGCTTGACCGGGCGGCCCACCTCGAGGGTGAACGCGTCGAGGGCCGCGGCGCCGCCGGCGAGCGCGGCGGTGGCGACCGGGCCGAGGGCGCCGCGCAGCATCGCCGCACGGCGCACCCGCGCGGCGGGAACCGCGGCGGCCGACGCGATCGCCTCGGCCATCACGCCGTCGAGCGCGCCCTGGCGCAGTTCGCCGGAGAGCAGGCGGACCAGGAACCCCTGCTCGGCGCGGGTCGCCCGGCCGAACAGGGCGGACACCAGCTCGCGCCGCCGCGCGACCGCGCCCTTGCCGGCGACGGCGCCGATTGCGGTGAACGCGGCGTCGACCTCCGGTACCGTCAGGGACGGCTCGGCAGCGGGCGGTGGTGCGTCGCGCAGCGCCGCGTACCCGACGCCGATCTGGCGCTGCGGCAGCTCGCCGGACAGGTAGGCGACCACGATGGCGGCCTCCGCGGGATCGGCGGCGCGCAGGCACGCGGCCAGCGCCTGCACCTTGGCCTTGCGGCCGGAGGTGCCGGCCGTGGCCTGTGAGGTCCGGGCGATCTCGGCGAGCAGCACCTTCCCATTGTGGCCAGGGGGTCCGACATCCGGCTCGGCCGGGGGCCTGGTCAGCCGGCGCCGGGCTGATTACCTTTCGAGGGTGGGGACCGGTCCAGCCAGCGCGCGGAGTGAGGAGCCGGGGAGTGGGCCTTTCGCGGCAGGAGGAGTCGTTCCAGCGACCCTACTCGGCCCCGGAGCCGCCGAAGCGGGCCCGGCGGCCGAAGCTGCTGGCGCTGCTGATCGCGCTGGTGTCGTTCGTGGCCGCCGCGGTGGCGGTGTTCGTGCTGGCCCCGGGCGGTGGGGAGCGGCAGGTGGCGCGTCCGCCGGAGCCGTCCGCGGGCGGGTCCGGGCCGGGCCCGTCCGGCGGCGGGCCGGCCCCGTCGCCCGCGCCGTCGTCCTCCTCGGCGTCGCCGTCCCGGACGGCGGCCCCTCCAGAACAGGCGGCGCCGCTCTACAAGGTGCTTCCGAAGCCGTGCGGCATGGTGCGGAAGGGCACCGTCGAGCGGCTCGTGCCGAAGGCGCAGCAGCAGGCGAGCGGCGACTCGACCTACGGCACGTGCACCTACACCTCCGCCTCCTCCAGCGACGGATTCCGATCCCAGTGGCTGCGGGTGGAGGGGCGCCTGTACAAGGCGGGCGGCGCGGGCGCGCCGGAGCGGGCCGCGGGGGACGATGTCGCCGCCCATTGGAAGGCCGCGCACGACGCCACCCTGGAGCGCACGGTGCGGCTGGAGCGCCGGTCCGGGATCGGCGACGAGGCGTACGCGTGGTTCAAGGTCGACCGCGGGCAGCCGACGGCCGTCGGGCAGATCACCGCGCGTGTCGGCAATGTGGTGATAACGGTAAGTTACAGCGAGCAGGTGACCGGCAAGGCGAAGGCCGAAGACCGCGAACGGACCTGCCTGGGCAACGCGACCGGTGCCGCCAGAGAAGTGCTGGCCGCGCTTGCTTAACACATTTCTGACCTGAATCGGCCGATCATGGCATATGCGTTGTCAATAGCTCCTAAGGTGTTTCTGTAAAGGGGAGGGAGGCGCCGGTCGGGTACCCGTGCGAAGGCGGGGGATCGGCGCCAGGTAAGCCTGGGGAGGAGGAGGTCGACGAAGTGAGCGCACCACCGGTTGGCGTGTCCTGGGTCTAGCGGATCCAGGTGAGCAATGAGGTTGGCGTCGACGGGCCGCGGAGCGAACATCGCTCCGCGGCCCTTGCGGTGGTAAAAGCGGCCCCGACCGAACGGCGATTGCGCGACGCGGCGGTAAATGACCGATCGTGCCATCGATTAATGTGACGTTCGGCCGACAATGAATGGAACCGGTTGCAGTTTCATTCGAGTAGCCCGGCGCGCGCCCACACGTCCCTGGCCCGGCCGTCCAGGAACCCGATCTCGTCGAAGAACCCGGTGCACTTGCGGAACGCCCACGCCATCGTGGCCCGGCGGTGCGGGCTGCGCGCGGCCACCCGGCGGGCCAGCCCCGGATCGAGCCCGACGGCGGTGTAGCAGGACGGGTGGACGACCTGCGCGACCGTCATCCGGGTCATCCGCGCCAGCGCGTACCCGGCCATCCGCCGCCGCATCGGCGGCGCCTCCGCGACCAGCCGCTTGAGCTCCTCGCGCGCGTACCGGATGTGCCGGGCCTCCTCGATCACGTGGATCCGGGTGACCTGGCGGATCATCGGCTGGATCGTCTCGTCCGGGAAGGTCAGCCGCTGGAAGGCGTCGGTGAACTCCTCCACCGCCAGCGTCCCGCCGAACATCGGCATCGGGTCGTACACCATGCCGGTCAGCTTGGCGGCCTGGTACTCCAGGGCGCGCGGCCGGTGCGTGCGCAGCCCGCACGTCCGCACCATCCGCCCGAACATCCGGGAGTGCCGGCACTCGTCGGCGATCTCGGTCAGCGCGTACCCGACGTGGTCGCTGTCGTAGCGGTGCCGGTAGACGTGCGTGAGCAGGGCCTTCATGAGCAGCATCTCCGACCAGATGCCGAACGAGGCGATGCTGCACATCTCGCGCTTGCTGAGCTCGACCCGCCGCCGGTGGGAGAGCCCGTCCCACAGTGGGGTCTCGTAGATCGACACCAGTCGCGGCGGGAGGTAGAAGCGGTCGGGGTCCTGCGCGGCGTCCCAGCCGACGTCGGTGTCGGGGTCGAAGGAGTGCCGGCGCGAGCTGCGGAGCAGCCGCTCGGCGACCACCTCGCGGTCGGTCAGCTCCAGTGTGTGGTTCCCGTCCCGGCACCTGATCTCGGCGGTGCGGGTCGCGGGCCTGCGGTGGTCGCTGGACGGGGCGGGGGCGGTCATGGTCCGACTCCTCTCGCCGGCGGGGCGCACGGATATGCTGCGAGCTCCGGGCCGATCTGAAACAGAAGATACATTCTCTGTAAGTTTGTATCTAGGTGTGGCCGGGGCATTCCGGGGGAGACCCACATCACATTCGGGAGAGGGGTGCGGGCGTGGTCCTGGACCTGCTGCGCAAGGCGCTCGAAGGCGAGCCGCCGACCGGTGACGGGCCCGGCGGGCATGACGAGACCGCGCGGCGCATCCTGGACGCGGCGCTCGCCCAGTTCCAGGACTTCGGGCTGCGGCGCTCGACGGTCGAGGACGTGGCCCGCCGCGGCGGGCTGTCCCGGATCACTATCTACCGGCGCTTCCCGAAGAAGGAGCACCTGGTCGCCGCGGTGCTGCTGCGCGAGCTGCGCCGGTTCCAGGCCGAGCAGGACGCGGCCATCGCCGCGCGGGCGGACGTCGAAGACCAGATCGTCGAATCGGTGTCGTTCTCGCTGAGCTGGCTGCGCGGCCACGTGCTGCTCAACCGGCTGCTCCAGACCGAGCCCGAGGCGATCGTCCCCTACCTCACCGTCCAGGGCGGCCCGGTGGTGGAGGCCGCCCGCGACCACGGTGCCGCGCTGATCCGGCGCGCCATGTTCGGCGACGCGGAGATCACCCCGGAGGCCGCCCGGGACATCGCGATGATCGCCGAGCTGGGCGCCCGCGTCACGCTGTCGTTCGTGCTGACCCGGCAGAGCGTCGTCCCGCTGGAGACGCTGGAGGACGCGCGCCGCTACGCCCGCGAGTACGTGGTGCCGATGTACCGCGGGCTCGCCAGGAAGCACGGCGTCCGGCTGCCCCGCCCCGAACACGGCTGACCGGCGGCGCCGCGACGGGGCCGGGGCCGGGGCCGCCCGCCGGGCTCAGCCCTGCGGGGCGGGGACGCGGGCCAGCAGCCGGAGCGAGGCGGGCGAGACGCGCGACAGCGCGCGCAGCACGTGCCCCTCGAAGTTGACCGGGACGAGCGGCTTGTTCTTGATGATGGCCTGGACGATCCGCTCGGCCACCTTCTCCGGCGGGTAGCCGCGCATCCGCAGCGCCTTCTCGCCGCGCTTGCGCAGGGCGCCGGCGCCGGCGGAGTCGAGGCCCGCGAAGGTCGCGTTGCGGGCGATGCCGGTGCTGGTGAACCCGGGGCACACCGCGGTGACGCCGATCCGCGAGCCGGCCAGTTCCGCGCGCATGCACTCGCTCAGCATCAGCACCGCGGCCTTGGTCGTGCAGTACGCGGGCAGCGCCCGGGACGGCGCGTACGCGGCGGCGGAGGCGATGTTGACGATGTGGCCGCCGTAGTTGGGCTTCTCCGGCTTGTTGGGCAGCGCGTTCACCCGCTCGGCCATCTGCTTGCCGAACAGCCGCGACCCGTGCACGACGCCCCACAGGTTGACGCCGAGGATGCGGTCCCACTCGGCGGTGCCGGTGTCGAGGAACGAGCCGGTGACGGCGATGCCCGCGTTGTTGACGACGATGTCGGGGACCCGGTGGGCCTCCCGCACCTCCGCCGCGAACGCCTCCATCGCGGCGGCGTCGGAGACGTCCACCCGGTGGGCGGCGCCGCCCGTGCCGAGCGTCTTGGCCAGCGTGACGGTGCGTTCCGCGGCGGCCAGGTCGACGTCCGCGGCGATCACGGTGGCGCCGCGTTCGGCCAGCGCCAGCGCGGTGGCCCGGCCGATACCGGCGCCGGCTCCGGTGACGACGGCGAGCGCGCCGTCGAAGTGCGCGAGTGGCATGGACACCTCCGAGGGGGTGGGGAGATCCAACCGTACTCAGGAACCGGCCTCCGCGGCGGCGATGACCGCGTCCACCTCGGCCCTGCGGGCCGCTTCCTCGGCGGCGAACCGCTCGGAGTCGAGCCGTTCGGCGATCTCCTCGTCCGCGCCCATCAGCGCGTCGAGGTCGGCCTTGGAGGCCTCCAGCACGCCCATCTCCTCGAACGTGGCCCGGATGCGCGGGCTCCACAGCCCGATGTCGCGGACGCACGGGACGATCCGGCTGAACAGCAGGCTCTGGAACATCCGCGTGTACGGGGAGTCCGCCACCAGCGCGTCGACCTCGGCCGGCGGGATCCCGAAGTTCGTCCAGACCTCCCGGCCGCGGATGCGGTCGCGCATCAGGTGGCAGCCGTCGATGACGAACTCCTCGCGCTCCTTCAGCTCCGGCGCGGTCAGCTCCCGGTAGTGGTCGCGCAGCGCCATCCGGCCGAACGCGACGTGCCGCGCCTCGTCCTGCATCACGTAGGCGAGGATCTGCTTCGGCAGCGGCCGGGCGGCGATGTCGCGGATGACGCCGAAGGCGGCCAGCGCGAGGCCCTCGATCAGCACCTGCATGCCGAGGTAGGGCATGTCCCAGCGGGAGTCGTCCAGCGTCTCGGCGAGCAGGTCCTGGAGCTTGGTGTTGATCGGGTAGACCAGCCCGACCTTGTCCTGGAGGAACCGGCTGAAGATCTCGACGTGCCGGGCCTCGTCCATGGCCTGGGTGGCCGAGTAGAGCTTGGCGTCCAGGTCCGGCACCGATTCCACGATCCGGGCCGCGGTGATCAGCGCGCCCTGCTCGCCGTGCATGAACTGGGAGAACTGCCAGGACGAGGAGTGCAGCCGCAGCTCGCCGCGCTCCCGGTCGCTCATCGCGTCCCAGTACCGGGTGCCGTAGATGGCCAGCGACTGGTCCGGGACGCCGAGCACGTCGTGCGGGTCGACCTCCAGGTCCCAGTCGATCCGCTTGACCGAGTCCCACTGCTTGTCCTTGCCCTTCTGGTAGAGGGCCAGCAGCCGGTCGCGCCCGTCGCCGTACTCCCAGGTGAAGCGGGCGTCGCCGGCCAGCGGGACGTTCCAGGTGGACGTGTCGACGGGGGCGGTGTAGAGGTCATGGGTCGA
The DNA here is from genome assembly GCF_030283145.1 of Actinomadura xylanilytica. GTDB lineage: Bacteria > Actinomycetota > Actinomycetes > Streptosporangiales > Streptosporangiaceae > Spirillospora > Spirillospora xylanilytica. The sequence continues at coordinate 466,131 of NZ_JASNWE010000004.1, read as the reverse complement.
CATGGGCGCTCCTCTCGGAGGGCACTGACGTACGTACGATGTACGTCATGCGTACGATGTACGTACGGTGTCACCGCCACCTGCCGATGTCAACGGTGGCCGGTGCCGGGTGGCCGGCGCCGACGGGGGAAGGACGGGCGATGACGAGGACCGCGGACTCCGGGCGGGCCGGGCGGCGTCCCGCGCTGACCCGCGCGCGCATCGTGCACGCCGCGATCGGGCTGATCGAGCGGGAGGGCGCCGACGCGCTCTCGATGCGCCGGGTCGCGGGCGAGCTCGGCGTCGCGGTGATGTCGCTCTACAACCACGTGCCCAACAAGGACGCGCTCCTCCAGGGCGTGGCCGAGCACATCGTGGCCGGGATGGACCTCGACTGCAGCCCGGACGAGCCGTGGACCGGACGCGCCCGCGCGCTCGTCCGCGCGTTCCGCAAGGTCGCGCACGACCACCCGCGCTGCATGAACGTCGTCTTCACCCACCGGATCGGCACTTCGGCCGGGCTGCGCCCCGCCGAGCGCGCGCTCGCGCTGGCCGAGTCGGCCGGGTTCGACGGCGAGACCTCGGTGCGCATCATGCGCGCGCTGCTGGCGTACGCGCTCGGCGCGCAGCTACGCGAGATCGGTGCCGTGCGCAAGTTCGACCGCCTGCCGGGCGACGGCGCCGAGGAGTTCGCCCGGCTCGACCCGGACGAGTTCCCGCACGTGATCGCGCTCGCCCCGCAGCTCGCCCGGCACGACCCCGAGACCGACTTCGAGTTCGGCCTTGACCTGCTCGTCAACGCCCTGGAGAGCCTGCCGCGGTCCCGGTGAGCGGTGAGCGGCCCTACCCCGCGGTGCGGGCGTCGAGGTAGGGGCTGAGGCCGCGCAGGCAGAAGTCGGTCATGTAGCGGGCGGCGTCCTCGACCGAGACCTCGGGCCGGCGGGTCCGCCACAGCGACAGGCGCTCGCAGCCGCCGACGATGATCTCGGTGAAGGCGTCGACGGCGTCCGCGGGCGCGGCCGGCGCGAACGCGGCCAGCACCCCGGCGATCAGCGTGCTCTGCTGCCGCCGGGTCGCCTCCATCGCGTCGGCGGTCTCGGGGGGCGTCGCCATCAGCTCGTCGCGGAGCATGACGAACGACCGTCCGTGCGCGTCGATGAAGGCGAAGTAGGCGACCATCCCGCGCCACAGGACGTCCTCGGGCGCGGTCGCGCCGGCCATCGCCTTCTGGGTGGCCTCGTACAGCTCGGCTTTGGACCGGGTCATGCAGGCCAGCAGCAGCCCGTCCTTGGAGCCGAAGTGGTCGTAGAGCATCGGCTTGGACACGCCGCAGCGGTCGGCGATCTCGTCCATCGAGGTGCCCCGGTAGCCGTGCTCGCCGAAGACCTCCTCGGCCACGTCCAACATCTGGCGCTCGCGCTCGGCGCGGGACATCCGGCGGCGGCGCGGCGCGGGCGGGGCGCCCGGAGGACCCGGTGTGGCGCTACTCACAGGAGAACCCTAACTGTTGGACCTATCGTCAGTAAGCTACTCCTAGTAACTTACCGAGAGTAGGTTACCTGAGAGGAACAGGTCATGGTCGAGTGGGACAGCAGCGGGCGCGCTCCGGCGATCGTCATCATCGGCTCCGGCTTCGCCGGGCTGGGGATGGCCATCCGGCTGCGCAGATCCGGCTTTCGCGACTTCGTGATCCTCGAGAAGAGCCGGGCGCTCGGCGGCACGTGGCACGACAACACCTACCCCGGATGCGCCTGCGACGTCCCGTCGCACATGTACTCCTTCTCCTTCGAGCTCAACACCGGCTGGACCCGGATGTTCGCCCCGCAGCCGGAGATTCGCTCCTACCTGGAGCGCACCGCCGACAAGTACGGCGTCCGCGACCACATCCGCTTCGGCTGCGCCGTCGACGCGATGGAGTACGACGACGACGCCCGGCGCTGGAACGTCACGCTCGCGGACGGCACCGTGCTGACGCCCAAGGCGATCGTCTCCGGGGTCGGCGCGCTGCACGTCCCCGCGTACCCGAACCTGCCCGGCATCGAGCGGTTCCGGGGCACCGCGTTCCACTCCGCCGAGTGGGACCACTCCTACGACCTGGCCGGCAAGCGCGTCGCGGTCATCGGCACCGGCGCGTCCGCGATCCAGTTCGTCCCGCAGATCGCCGAGCGGACCGCGGACCTGGTGCTGTTCCAGCGCACCCCGCCGTGGATCCAGCCCAAGCCGGACCGGCCGATCCCGGCTCCCGTCCGCGCCGCGCTGGGCAGGGTCCCCGGCGCCGCCCGCGCGTTCCGGCACGGCATCTACTGGACGCTGGAGGCCCGCGCGGTCGGCTTCACCATCGACCCGCGGCTGTCGGGCCCGATGGAGCGGCTCGCGCGCTGGCACCTCCAGCGGCAGATCCCCGACCCCGGGCTGCGCGCCAAGGTGACGCCCGACTACACCATCGGCTGCAAGCGCGTCCTGCTGTCCAACGACTACTACCCGGCGCTGACCCGGCCGGACGTGCACGTCGAGACCGCCGCGATCGCCGAGGTCCGCGAGCACTCCGTCGTCACCGCCGACGGCCGCGAGCACGAGGTCGACTGCATCATCTACGGCACCGGCTTCAAGGTGACCGACGCCCTCGCCGAGATGCGCGTCGTCGGCCGCGGCGGAGTGAAGATCCAGGACGCCTGGGCGGACGGTATCGAGGCGCACCGCGGCACTACCGTCCCCGGCTTCCCCAACCTGTTCTTCCTGCTGGGCCCGAACACCGGCCTCGGCCACAACTCGGTCGTCTTCATGGTCGAGGTGCAGATCCAGCACGTGCTGAGCTGCCTGCGCCTGCTCCAGGAGCGCGGCGCCGACGCCATCGAGCCGAGGCCCGAGGCGTCCCGCCGCTTCAACGACCGCTTGCAGCGCCGCCTGCGCCGCGCCGTCTGGAACGAGGGCGGCTGCCAGAGCTGGTATCTCGACGCCGGCGGCGTCAACCGCACGCTGTGGCCGGGGCACACCTTCGAGTTCTGGGCCGGCTCCCGCAAGGCCAGGGAAGAGGAGTTCATCCTCACCCCCTGATCCGCCGGGACGGCCGGGCGGACGTGGTCGGCCGACCGCCGGTCAGGCAGCCGGGTAGCGTTCTTCTTTGACCGACGAGATCCTTCTGGACACCCGCGCCCGCGTGGCGGGGCCCGGTGGGCCGTGGGACACCATGGAAGGAGACCGATGCACCTGCGCGATGTCGGACCAGGAGATGCCGACGCCTACGTCAGGATGCGCTGCGACCCGGTCATGATGGCCGAGCTCGGCGGCCCGCACTCCCGAGAGAGTGTCGAGGAGAAGGTCCGCCGCGACGTCCGGGACGCGGCGTCGGACGTCTCCTGGATCAAAATGATCGTCCCCGACGGCGCCGGGCCCGGTGTCGTGGCCGGAACCGTGCTCCTGTGGGCGCACGAGATGGACGGTGAACCGCTGTCCGAGATCGGCTGGATGGTGCTGCCGGAGTTCCAGGGACAGGGGGTGGGCAAACAGGCCGTCCGGACACTGCTCCGCGAGGCCGCCGAAGACGGCCGCTGGGGCCTGGTCCACGCGTTCCCGGCAACGACGAACGCCCCGTCCAACGGCATCTGCCGCTCGCTCGGGTTCAGTCTTGTCGGGGAACGGGACGTCCCCTTCGCCGGCCAGGTCCTGCACAGCAATCACTGGACCATCGACCCTGCCACCGATCTGGTCTGACTGCCTCCGGGCCGGGGGCCGTCAGGCGCTGGCCGCGTAGAGGACGTCGCGCAGGCCGGGTAGGGCTTCTCTGTCTGCGCGCCAGACCAGCCGCAGGCTGAGGTCGGGGATGGGGAGCCCGAGCCGGACCAGCTCGCCGGAGGCCAGCTCGGCGGTGACGGCGAACTCGGGGAGCAGGGAGATGCCGAGCCCCTGCCGGGCCCAGGCGCGCATGACGTCGACCCCGCCGGCGCGGACCCGCTCCAGGCCGGGCCCGAGGATCTGGTCGGCCGCCATCCAGAACGAGCACGCGGGCACGTTGACCAGCAGCCGCTCGCCCTCGAGGTCGTCCACCCGCAGGCCGGGCCTGCCGCCGAGCGGGTGGCCGGGGGCCGCGACGAGGGCCAGCGGCACGGGGGCGATGTCGAGGAAGGCCAGCGGCGGGGGAGGGGCGAAGCCCAGCTCGCCGAGGACGTCGCCGGTGTCCAGCAGTAGCGCGGCCTCCAGCCGTCCGGCGGCCACGTCGCCGAGCAGGCCGTCGCGGTTGCGCTCGGCCCGGACCTGGACGGCCACGTCGGGACGGCGCTCGGACAGCCTGGCCAGCACCGTGGGCACGTAGGTCGCGGCGATCGTCTCCAGCGCGCCCAGGCGCAGCGTCCGCCGCTGCCCGGTCACCTCGCGGCGGGCCTGCTCGGCCTGGTCCAGCAGCCGGTGCGCCCAGGCCAGCATGCGCTCGCCCGCCCCGGTGAGCCGCATGCCCCGCGGACCGCGCTCGAACAGCGCCACGGTCAGGGACTTCTCCAGGGTCCGGATCTGCTCCGACACCGAGGACGGCGCCATCCCCAGGGCGTGCGCGGCGTCGGTGACCGTCCCGTGCCGCACCACCGCCTCGAAGGTCCGCAACTGCCGCAGCTCCACGCCGCACTCCTCTCGCCGAACGGAGAACCGCCGGGTGCGTTCGGAAATTCCGAACGGAGCGTGCGGCCGGGCCGGTGGAGCCGGGACGCCCGGGAGCAGAGGGTGTGACCACCCATTCACCGCCTGCTCGGGAGAACGCATGACCGCACCCCCCATCCCCGTCCTCGGGCGCCGCGCCGCCGGAGGACGGACGGCCCCGCTGCTGGGGATCTCCCTCGGCTACTTCATGGTGCTGCTGGACATGACCGTCCTCTCGGTGGCCGAGCCCGACCTCGCCGCCTCGCTGAAGACCTCCGTCGCCGGCCTGCAATGGGCCACCACCGGGTACACCGTGACCTTCGGCGCGCTGCTGCTGTCGGCCGGCGCGGTCGCCGACCGGTACGGCGCCCACCGGATCTTCCGGATCGGCGTCGCCGTGTTCGGCGCCGGCTCGCTGCTCAGCGCCGCCGCCCCGACGCTGTGGGCCCTGGTGCTCCTGCGCGCGCTGCTCGGCGTCGCGGCGGCGGCCTGCGTGCCCGCCTCGATGGCGATCATCGCCCGGCTGTACCCCGAACCGGCGCCGCGCGCGCGGGCCGTGTCCGCTTGGGCCGCCGTCAGCGGCGCCGCGATGGCCGTCGGCCCGATCGCCGGCGGCCTCCTGGTGGACGCGGCAGGCTGGCGGTCGATCTTCCTCGTCAACGTCCCCATCGCCGTGGTCGCGCTGGCCCTGACCGCCGGACGCGCGGTGCGGTGCCCGCTCAGCGACCGCAGGATCGACTGGACGGCCCAGCTCGCCGCCTGCGCCGTCCTGGCCCTGCTGACCGATGCGCTCATCGCCGCCGGTTCCCGCGCTCCGGCGCACGCCGCCTCGTCCACCGCCGCCATGCTGGCCATCGTCGCCGTGTTCGTGGCGCTGGAACGCCGCAGCGACGCCCCGGTGCTGAACCGCGGCCTGCTCAGGACCGCGCAGGTGCGGGCGGGCCTCGTCGCCGGGGCCGCGGTCAACTTCGCCCTCAGCGGCGGGCTGTTCGTCCTGCCGCTACTCCTTCAGCGCGAGCACCACCTCAGCCCGGTCGCCACGGGGCTGGCGTTCCTGCCGCTCACGGTCCCGTTCGCCCTCAACCCGCTCATCACCGGACGCATCGTCGCCCGGGTCGGGCCCCGCCCGCCCATCCTGGCCGGGCTCGTCCTGCTCACCGCGGGCGGGGCGATCCTCAGCCGCGCCGCGCTGCCGGGGACCGGCCGCCTCTGGCTCGAACCCGGCCTGCTGCTCTGCGGGTTCGGCGTCTCCTTCGCGCTGCCGGCGCTGGTCGGCGCGATCATCAGCGCGGCCCCCGAGGGGACGGCGGGCGCGGTCGGCGGACTCCTGAACGCGGTCCGCCAGACCGGCGCCACCCTCGGCGTCACCGCCATGGGCGCCTTCGTCACCGCACAGACCGCGAACGGAACGTCCGGCGCCCTGCTCCTGTCCGCGCTCGTCTGCGCCGCCGCCGCGCTCCTGTTCGCCCGCGGAGCGCGGCGCTCCCGCCCCGCCGCCCGAGGGGCGGATCGCGACCGCGCCTAGGGTCTGTTTCAAACTGCCTCAGCCGTCGCGCGAGCGCGCTACCTGGCCGGTGAGGCGAAGCCGGAGGCGAGCCGAACCGGCCGGATCGCGAAGCGATGCCGCGCTCGCCCAAGCACGGTCGGCGTCCGAGCCGCCAGGCGAGGACACCGGGCCGGGCGTTTGGAAACACAGCCGCCAGGCGAGGACGCCGGGCCGGGCTTGTATTAACACAGTCAGGAGCGCTTGGGCTCCAGGTGCAGCGCGGTGATGCCGCAGGCGAAGGGGTGGGCGGTGACGAGCTGGAACCGCTGGTGGACGTCGGGGTGGCCGAACACGGGCATCCCGGCGCCGATCGCGGTGGGGTTGACGAACAGGTGGAGCTCGTCGAGCAGGCCCCTGGCGATCAGGTCGGACACCAGCGTGCCGCCGCCGTAGGTGATGATGTCCCCGCCCGGCCGGGCCTTGAGCTCGTTGATGGTCTCGGTCAGGTCGCCGCCGGCGACGACGGCGTTGTCCCAGGGCGACTCGGTGAGGGAGTCGGAGATGACCACCTTAGGGGTGTTGTTCATCTTGTCGATGCCCGCCTGCGACTCGCCCTCGGGCCCGGCCGCCCAGGTCGGGATGAAGCCCTCGGCGAGCCGGCGGCCCAGCACGATGCAGTCGACCGGCGCGGTGAACGCGTCGATGTAGGCGCTGATGTCGTCGGTCCACGGGAACGTCAGCCAGTCCATCTCGCCGTTCGGGCCCGCCATGTAGCCGTCGACGCTGACCTGGACCTGAAGCTTGAACTTGCGCATGATTTCTCCTCGCCGGGTCATGGTGCGGCGGATCTGCCGCTCATCTGTCCCCAGCATGCGGAAGCCCGCTTACGGATCACCTACGTTCCCCTTTCGGCCCGCGGAGCCACGTCCGCCCGTGTTCGGGCGCGGGAAGGGCGGTCCGCGTGTTAGGGAGGGGGATGAGCCGAACGCCGCTGCCGAAGTCGCTCGCCCGTTTCAACCGGGTCGTCACGAACCGGATCCAAGGGGTCTGGGCGCCCTTCGCGCCGCCCTTGGCGGTGATCGTCCATAGGGGGCGCAGGACGGGGCGCGAGTACCGGACGCCGGTTCTGGCGTTCCGGGACGGGCGGCGGCTCTACGTGGCGCTGCCGTACGGGTCCGACACCGACTGGGTGCGGAATCTGCTGGCCGAGGAGCGCGGCGGGGTGGAGCGGCTCGGACGGGCCGGCAGGCTCACGGAACCCCGCGTGGTGACGGAGGGCACCGATGCGTCCGGTGCCGGGCTGCCCGGCCTCGCGCGCCGGATCGTCCGCCATATGGACGTGCTGGTCGCCGACATCGAAGAGGTACCGAGGGGCACGGCGAGGATGCCGGGCCGGGCGAACACAGGTTAGGGATACGGCGCGAACATCGGGCGGATGCCGTCGATGATCTGCCGGATGACCGGGCGCTGCGCGGCGGGTGCCCGGCCGCGCAGGTCCAGGACCGGGTCGAGGCCGTCGTAGTAGGGCGCGAGCGCGAGGAACGGCAGCGTCATCAGCATCAGTGTGGCGAGGATGTCGAGATCGGCGTCCGCGCGGATGTCGCCGCGTTCCTGCCACAGTTTCAGCGACGGGTGCAGGACCTGGAGGTAGTGCTGGTTGGCGGTGTCGCGCACGACCGAGCGGACGCTGTTGTCGAGCTCGAAGTTGGTGGCGGCGGTGACGGCGCGCTCGAGCGGGTGCGCGTCCATGTACTCGCTCCAGTCGCACAGCACGTCGAAGAGCCAGCCGTCGAAGGGCTGGTCGACGGCGATCCGGGCGATGCGGCGTTCCATCTCCTCGCGGATGCGGCGGGACGCCTCGTCGCAGACGAAGGCGAAGAACTCCAGCTTGTCGCTGAAGTACTGGAACAGCGAGCCCTTGGCGATGCCGGCCTCGCGGGCGATGGTGTTCAGGCTGCCGGTCGAATACCCGTGTTCTCCGAACTCGCGCATCGCCACCTGGAGCACCCGCTCGCGCTTGGCGACATTGAGCCGGAACCACGTGGACGTTGGCATGGACCCCTTCGACTTTCCGGTCAGGAATCGATAATCCGGAGGTCAGGATAACGGCCCGTGCCGTGCCGTGGTGTGATTGTTCGGCTTTGCGGGGCGCCCGCGGGTCAGCCGCCGGGGGTGCCCCGGCGGCCCAGGTGGCGGCGTCGTCGCAGGCCGGCGGCCCGCAGCGTGACGTCCAGCGAGAACCGGGTGTCGGGGTCGTCGAGCCCGTCGCCGAGGTAGCCCTCCAGTTGGCGGAGGCGGTAGCGGACGGTCTGCGGGTGCACCTTGAGGCGTTCGCCGATCTCGACGGCGGTGGACCGCGTGGTGACGGTCTCGGCGAGGGTCTCGATCAGCCGCCGGCGGTGGCCGTCGGACATGTCGCGCAGGGGGTCGAGGTGCCGCCGGGTGAGCTCCTCGATGAGGGCCGGGTCGGACAGCAGCCACATGGTCATCAGGTGGTCCTGGCAGGGGATCAGCGACCCGTCCCGGATGATGCCCTCTTCGGCGAGGTCGAGCACGCGGCGGGCCCAGCGCAGGGAGTGGGTGGCCTTCTCCAGCGGGAGAGTGAGGCCGAGGACGCTGCTGGCGTCGGAGAGGGCGGCGCGGAGCATGCTCGCGCGGGCGGCGGTCATCGGTCCGGGGACGAGCAGGCAGGGGCCGCCGGAGTCGAGGTCGCACAGCACGTCGGAGTCGAGGGCGGCGCGGGTGCAGTGCGCCTCGGGGTGGACGGCGACCAGGGTGGCCTCGGCCGGCAGCGGCCACCAGCAGGCGGTCCTGGCCAGCTCCTCGATGGCCTCGGGGACGACGGCGGGCTGCTGGAGGATCAGGTGCAGTAACTGCCGGCGCTCCTCGCGGCGGCGCAGGTCGGCGTGGCCGGTGGCCTGCTGGTGGCCGAGCCGGGTCTGCGCGACGGCCTCGTCCAGGTAGACCAGCATGGCCTCGACGGTGGTGGAGACCACCGAGGTGGGCACCGACTCGCGCTCGGCGGTGATCACCGTCCGCCGCCAGGCGATGTGGAAGGCGATCCGGAACGCGGCCTGGAGGTGGTCCAGGCTGCGGCCCTCGACCGCCTCGAAGTGCCCGAGGGCGCGGCAGGTCTCGTCCCGCCGGGTGGGCGCGGCGCCGGGGTCGGTGAGCGCCTCCAGGAAGCCGGTGAACAGCATCTCGGCGCTGAGCCGCAGCACCTGGTCGTAGGCGGAGTCCTCGGGCCGGTTGTACTCGGGGATCACCCGGCGGATCTGGGTGATGACCTCGTGGGTCACCTCGGCGAGCTGGGCCCGGAGCAGGCCGGCGAACCGGGCGGGGTCCATCTGGCTCCGGTCGGGTTCGAACAACTCCAGTGCCTGCGACATGGGAATCGGACACCTCCGCGTCGGGCCGGCTGACATCGGCGTCGCGGGGCAGGTTCGGCCCGGCCCACGGGGACCGGGTCGGCGACGCCGATGGGGGGTGTGCCGAGCGGGGGAGCTCACACCCATTGGCGGTATCGGGAACACCGCGAACATAAAGTCGCCGGTGGACGGTGGCAAGTCCGGACCGCCGGATCCGGTCGATGGTGATCTTCGTTTGCTCGTGTTGTGACAAAACCGCGGCCGGGGTGTTGGCGAGGTGACAAAGCCGGCGGGACGCGGTGCGGCGCCGGGCGTCCGGCACCGCCAAGCTACCGGCCGGTAATCACTTGGGCCGGTTCGGCGAAGATCAAACACTAAGCCGGTGACAATTCAGCGGGCCATTTCCCGAATTGCGGCCAGATTCTCGCGGAGCCCTATTGAGTTGCGGGGCTACTCGCCCGTAACGTCCTCGCGTACAGCCCGGCGGGACAGGGCGGTCACCGCCCGGCGAGCCGTTCGCCGGCTCGCGGTACACGGGTCATGCGATTCCCGACCGTTGGCCGAATCAAGGGGATATCGCGAGTGGTGGTGTTCGTTGGGAATTGAAGTCGTGGTCGAAGGACTGACAAAAGCCTTCGGCCCGCAGACCATTTGGCGCGATGTCACCCTCACGCTGCCGCCCGGCGAGGTGAGCGTGCTGCTCGGCCCGTCCGGCACCGGCAAGACGGTCTTCCTGAAGTCGCTGATCGGCCTGCTCAAGCCCGAGACGGGCCGGGTCATGATCGACGGCGTCGACATGGTGAACGACCCCGACCGCAAGGTCTACGAGGCGCGCAAGAAGTTCGGCCTGATGTTCCAGGACGGCGCGCTGTTCGGATCGATGAACCTGTTCGACAACATCGCCTTCCCGCTCCGCGAGCACACCCGCAAGAAGGAGCCGGAGATCCGCCGCATCGTGATGGAGCGGATGGAGATGGTCGGCCTCGGCGGCGCCGAGCGCAAGCTGCCCGGCCAGATCTCCGGCGGCATGCGCAAGCGGGCCGGGCTGGCCCGCGCGCTGGTGCTCGACCCGAAGATCATCCTGTGCGACGAGCCGGACTCCGGGCTGGACCCCGTCCGCACCGCCTACCTGTCCCAGCTCCTCATCGACGTGAACGCGCGGATCGACGCGACCATGCTGATCGTCACGCACAACATCGAGATCGCCGCGACCGTCCCCGACAACATCGGCATGCTGTTCCGCCGCGACCTGGTCGCCTTCGGCCCGCGCGAGCTGCTGCTCACCAGCGAGGAGCCGGTCGTCGCGCAGTTCCTGCACGGCAACCGGCACGGCCCGATCGGGATGTCGGAGGAGAAGGACGCCGCCACCCTCGCCGCCGAGGCGGAGGCCGAGGCGCGCGACCGCACCCGCAAGCGCGGGTTCGAGATCCCGCCGCAGCTCCGCCCGACCGAGGGGATGCCGGTCCGGCAGGCCGAGCAGCGGCACGCCGCGCGCGTCGACCAGCTCATGCCGCGGCTGCCGTACGCCGCGCAGCAGGCCATCCTCGCCCACCGCAACCACCCAATGGGAGGCGGCGCCGATGGCCGTTCCTAGTGCCGTGCCCGCCGGTCCCGTGATGGAGGTGGACGGCCATGGCCGCCCCTGAGGCCGCGGCGCCGGGCGCCGGGGCGCTGCGCCAGGTCGGACGGCTGTTCGTGCTCGCCGCGACCGTGGTGGCGATGACGTTCCGCCGGCCCTTCCAGGTCCGCGAGCTGATCCAGCAGTTCTGGTTCATCGCCTCCGTCGCGATCCTGCCGACCGCGCTGGTGTCGATCCCGTTCGGCGCGGTGATCGCGTTGCAGGTCGGGTCGCTCGCCAAGCAGCTCGGCGCGCAGTCGCTCACCGGCGGCGCGAGCGTGCTGGCCGTCGTCCAGCAGGCCAGCCCGCTGATCGTGGCGCTGCTGATCTCCGGCGCGGCGGGCTCGGCGATCTGCGCCGACCTCGGCTCGCGGACGATCCGCGAGGAGATGGACGCGATGGAGGTGATGGGCGTCTCGCCCATCCAGCGCCTGGTCGTCCCGCGGGTGCTGGCCTGCATCGCGGTCGCGGTGCTGCTGAACGGTCTGGTGTCGGTCGTCGGCGTCGCCGGCGGCTACTTCTTCAACGTGCTGATGCAGGACGGCACGCCGGGCGCCTACCTGGCCTCGTTCTCGGCGCTCGCGCAGCTTCCCGACCTGTACGTCGGCGAGCTCAAGGCGCTGCTGTTCGGATTCATCGCCGGGGTCGTGGCCGCCTACCGGGGACTGAACCCGAGCCCTGGCCCGAAGGGGGTCGGCGACGCGGTCAACCAGTCGGTCGTCGTCACCTTCCTGCTGCTGTTCTTCGTCAACCTCGTGCTCACGGTGGTCTACCTCAAGGTCGTCCCGGCGAAGGGAGCGTGAGGCGTCCGATGGCTCTTCCCGGTGCACGCCGGTTCCGGCCGGTGAAGCTGGTGTCGTGGCTGGACCAGCCCGGCGACCAGCTCGGCTTCTACGTACGGGCGCTGCTGTGGACGCCGCGGGCGGTCCGCCGCTACCTGAAGGAGTCGCTGCGGCTGCTGGGCGAGGTCGCGTTCGGCAGCGGCGCCCTCGCGGTCATCGGCGGCACGGTCGGCGTGATGTTCGGCATGACGCTGTTCACCGGCGTCGTCGTCGGCCTCCAGGGGTACGCGGCGCTCGACCAGATCGGGTCGGCCGCGTTCACCGGGTTCGTCTCGGCCTACTTCAACACCCGGGAGATCGCGCCGCTGGTGTCGGGGCTGGCGCTGTCGGCGACGGTCGGCGCCGGGTTCACCGCGCAGCTCGGCGCGATGCGGATCAACGAGGAGATCGACGCGCTGGAGGGGATGGGCATCCCGTCCATGCCCTACCTGGTGACCACCCGCATCATCGCGGGCACGGTGGCGATCGTCCCGCTGTACGGGATCGGGCTGCTCAGCTCCTACCTGGCGTCCAGGCAGGTGACGCTCTGGCTCAACGGGCAGTCGGGCGGCACCTACGACCACTACTTCAACATCTTCCTGGCCCCGCAGGACGTGGTGCTGTCGTTCGCCAAGGTGCTGATCTTCAGCGTGATGGTGATCCTGGCGCACTGCTACTACGGCTACCGCGCGGTGGGCGGCCCCGCGGGCGTCGGGATCGCCGTCGGCCGCGCGGTGCGGACCGCGATCGTGCTGATCAGCGTGACGGACTTCTTCGTCAGCCTGGCGATCTGGGGCGCGACCACGACGGTGAAGGTGACGGGCTGATGGCGCGGCGGAGCAAGGCGAGCGTGGCCGGGCAGCGGCTCACCGGGGTGGCGTTCCTGCTGGTCCCGGCGCTGCTGATCTGGCTGTCCATCGCGATCTACGACAAGCAGTTCACCGCCGCGACGATGGTGACGCTGCGCACCGGCACGGCCGGGCACGAGATGCACCCGCAGGCGGACGTGAAGGTCCGCGGCGTGGTGGTCGGCGAGGTCCGCTCGATCAGCGCGGACGGCGCGGGCGCGAAGCTGACGCTGGCGCTGAAGCCGGACCTGGCCGAGCTCGTCCCGTCGGACGTGAACGCGCAGCTCCTCCCGACGACGGTGTTCGGCGCCCGGTTCGTCTCGCTCGTCCCGCCGCAGGGGCAGGCCGGGAAGCCGATCGCGGACGGCGACGTGATCTCCGAGGACCGCAGCAGCAACGCGGTGGAGCTGTCGGAGGTCCTCAACCACACGATGGACCTGCTCAACACCATCCAGCCCGCCAAGCTGGCAGCGACGCTGAACGCGATGTCGACCGCGCTCCAGGGGCGCGGCGACCAGCTCGGCGCCAACTTCGTCCAGCTCGACGCCTACCTGCGCAAGCTGAACCCCGAGCTGCCGGCGCTCGCCGGCAACCTGTCGGAGCTGGCCGAGTTCTCCCAGCACGCGAGCGACTCGGCGCCGGACCTGCTGGACGCGCTGACCGACTTCACCGTCACCAGCCGCACCGTCGCCGAGCAGCGGGTGCACCTCGCCGAGCTGTACGCGGCGATGTCGGTGACGGCGGTGGACCTGACCGACTTCATGCGGGTCAACTCCGGCAACATCATCGAGCTGGCCGCCAAGGGCCGGGGCAGCCTGGAGCTCGGCCGCCGGTACGCGCCGGCCGCCCCGTGTACGTTCCGGACGCTCGCCGACTTCGTGCCGATGATGGACCGGGTGCTCGGCAAGGGCACCAAGGAGCACGGCCCGCACGTCAACATCTCCTCGGTGCAGCACAAGGGCCGCTACCTGCCCGGCAAGGACAGCCCCCGGTACGGCGCGGGCGGCGGGCCGCACTGCCCGAGCGTCCCGTACCTGCCCGGCGAGGGGAGGTCGCCGCGGGTGGTCCCGGCCGGCGGCGTCCCCGCGCAGGGCGGCCTCCCGGCGGGCGCCCCGGCGGGCGGCAAGGCCGGCGGGACGGCCGGCGTCACGGGCAGCGGCCTCGGCCCGGCCAACTCGGCTTCGGAGAACGACATGGTGAACGAGCTGGTCGGGCCGTCGCTCGACGAGGTGCCCGACGCGCTGCCGGACTGGTCCAGTGTGCTGGTCGGCCCGATCTTCCGGGGCACGGAGGTGACGGTCAAGTGAAGCTCACCGGACAGGGCCTGAAGGGCCTCGGCGTGCCGCTGGTCAGCTCGCTGATCTTCATCCTGGTGACGGTGCTGGCCACCGCGCTGCTGGCGGCCAGCATCACCAGCACCACCAGCGGCGACCGGGTCTCCTACCGGGCCAAGTTCACCGACGTCGCCGGGCTGCACCCGGGCGACGGGGTGCGCATCGCGGGCGTCAAGGTCGGCCAGGTCGAGACGATCAAGGTGACGGACCGGCGGCTCGCGCTGGTGCGGTTCTCCGTCGACCGCGACCGGGCGGTCCCGACGTCGGCGACCGCCGCGGTCAGGTACCTCAACCTCGTCGGCGGCCGGTACATCGCGCTCGGGCAGGGCACGGGCGCGCCCGGCCGGACGCTGCCGCACGGCGGGACGATCCCGGCCCGGCAGACCACCGGGCCGCTCAACCTGACCCAGCTCTTCCAGGGGTTCCAGCCGCTGATGCAGGCGCTGTCGCCGGGCGACGCCAACCGGCTCTCGGAGTCGATCGTCAAGGTGCTCCAGGGCGAGAGCGGCACGATCGAGAGCCTGCTGCGCACCGTCGGCGAGCTGACCTCCACGCTGGCCGCCAAGGACCAGGTGATCGGGCAGGTGATCACCAACCTGAACTCGGTCGTGCAGACCGTCAACTCCCGGGACCGGCAGCTCGTCGACCTGGTCACCACGCTGCGCCGGTTCACCTCCGGCCTCGCCGCCGACCGGGTCCCGATCGGCGAGGCGGTCGGCGCGATCGGCGAGCTCGGCACCGCCACCGCGGACCTGCTCCAGGTCGGCCGCAAACCGCTGAAGGACGGCATCGTCCAGCTCGGCCGGCTCTCCGACAACCTCAACCGGGACGAGCCGGTGGTCGACCGGTTCCTGACCCGGCTGCCCACCAAGCTCGAAACGTTCGGCCGGATCGGCTCCTACGGGTCGTGGCTGAACTTCTACCAGTGCGAGGTCACGTTGATCGGCGTCACCTATGCCGGCTCGGACATCTCGAACCAGCCGCCGCCGACCGGCATCCCCATCACGGCCGACAGGTGCAAGGGATGACGCCGCCGACGCCCCCCGGCCCGCCCGCGGTCCCGCCCTCCGGCCCGCCGCCGGGGTCCTCGGCGCCCGCGCCGCCGCCGAAGCCGAAGGCACGGCGGGGACGGCCGCGGCTGAAGCCGCTGCGGGAGCGCAACCCGATCCCGATCGCGCTGCTCGGCGTCGCGGTGCTGGTCCTTGGCCTGCTGGTCGCGCTCCGCGCCGACGAGCTGCCGATCATCGGCGGCGGGACGACGTACCAGGCGTACTTCTCCGAGGCCGCCGGGCTGAAGGGCGGGCAGGAGGTCCGGGTCGCCGGGGTGAAGGTCGGCAAGGTCACCGGCGTCGAGCTGGCCGGGAACAAGGTGCGGGTGTCCTTCCGGGTGCGCCGCACCTGGGTCGGCGACGCCAGCCGCGCCACCATCATGATCAAGACGCTGCTCGGGTCGAAGTACCTCGCGCTCGACCCGCTCGGCGCGCGCGAGCAGGACCCCGGCACCGTGATCCCGCTGGACCGGACGGTCTCGCCGTACGACGTGACCACGGCGTTCCAGGACCTCGGCCGCACCTTCCAGCAGGTCGACACCGGCAAGCTCGCCGCCAGCCTCCAGACGATCTCGGCCTCGTTCGAGCACACCCCGGCGAGCGTCCGGCTCGCGCTGGACGGGCTGTCGTCGCTGTCGCACACGATCGCGTCCAGGGACGCCGAGCTGGCCCAGCTCCTGGCCGGCACCAAGCGGCTCTCGGGCACGCTCGCCGACCAGAACGAGCAGTTCGAGGTGCTGTTCAAGGACGGCAACCTGCTGCTCGGCGAGCTGCGGCGGCGCCGCGAGGCGATCCACACGCTGCTGGTCGGCACCGAGCGGCTCGCCAGGGAGCTGGTCGGCCTGGTGCGGGACCTCCAGCCGCGGCTCCAGCCGACGCTGGACTCGCTGAGCAAGGTGACCGCGGTGCTCCAGCGCAACCAGAAGAGCCTCGACAAGGCGCTCTCGCTGGCCGGCCCGTACATCCGGATGACCGGGAACGCGGTCGGCAGTGGCCGCTGGGTGGACGGCTACCTGTGCGGAACCGTCCCGCTGGAGTACCTGGAGGGCGGCTCCTGGAAGCCGTCCGGGCCCGCCTGCGAGCCGCCGCATCTGACCGGAGGGCGCTGAGATGGCCGCGACGACCCGCACGACGCGGCTCCCCAGGCTGGCCTCGCCGATCCGGGACCACCGGACCCGGGTGCTGGAAGCGCTCATCGTGATCTTCGTGCTGCTGGTCGCGGCGGCGCTGTACCCGGTGCTGGCCGGCCCGTCCGGCCGGAGGATCACCGCCTACTTCGGCACCGCGATCGGGGTCTACCCGGGCTCGGACGTCCGGGTCCTCGGCGTCAAGGTCGGCTCGATCGACACCGTCGAGCCGCTCGGCGGGCAGGTGCGCGCGGTGCTGACGGTGGACCGGAAGATCAAGGTGCCCGCCGACGCCAAGGCCGTGGTCATCGCGCCGAACCTGGTGTCGGACCGGTACATCCAGCTCGCCCCTGCTTATGGCGGCGGCCCCCGGATGCCGGACGGCGCGTCCATCGACGTGAGCCGGACCGCGACGCCGCTGGAGCTCGACCAGCTCTACGACAGTGTGCGCCGCTTCTCCGGCGACCTCGGCCCGCAGGGGCTGAACGCCAAGGGCGCGCTGTCGAACGTGATCCGGGTCGGCGCGGCCAACCTCGGCGGCAACGGCCGGGCCCTCAACACCACGATCGCCGATCTCGGGAAGGCGTCGCAGACGCTGGCCGACTCCAGCGGCGACATGTACGCCACCATCGCCAACCTGAACAAGTTCAGCGTGATGCTGCGCGAGAACGACGGGCAGATCCGGCTGGCGGAGCGGCAGCTCGCCGACGTCAGCGGGTTCCTCGCCGCCGACCGCGAGGAGCTCGGCGCGGCGCTGGCCAACCTCGCCAAGGCGCTCGGCGAGGTGAAGGGGTTCATCTCCGACAACCGGGCGCAACTCAAGAAGAACGTCGACGCGCTCGCCGATGTCACCCAGGTGCTCGTCGACCAGCGCGCCTCACTCGCCGAGACGCTCGACACCGCGCCGCTGGCCATCGGCAACGTCCTCAAGGCCTACGACCCGCAGTCGCGGACGCTGATGAGCCGCGGCAACCTGCTGGAGATCACCCGGGCGTTCGGCAGCACCAGGCAGCCGGGCGTGGACCCGCAGCCGTCCGACGCCCGCCCGGTGTGCGCGGTCGCCGCCGCCGCGACCCCGACGCTGCGCGCCCAGTGCGAGCGGCTCAGCCGGTCCGGGCTGACGGCGGTGCCGCCGTCCGCGGCGGGCGGGCTGCCGCCGCTGCCGCTCCCGGCCGCCGGCCAGACCTACGCGGGCCCGTCCGGCACCGCGAGCAAGGGAGGACGCTGATGCGCGCACCCAGGGCCGTCGCCGCGGCGCTCACCGGCGCGTGCGTGCTGGCCGCGGGCTGCTCGGTGTCGATCGAGGAGATCCCGCTGCCGGGCGGCGCGAGCCTCGGCGATCACCCGTACACGGTCAGGGCGCAGTTCGAGGACGCGCTGAACCTCGTCCCGCAGGCGGCGGTTCGCGTGAACGACGTCCCCGTCGGCCGCGTGTCGAAGGTGTCGCTGCCGAACGGGTCGTGGAACGCGGAGGTGACGCTGCTGGTGAACGGCTCGGTGCACCTCCCCGCGAACGCGACCGCGAACCTGGAGCAGTCGAGCCTGCTGGGGGAGAAGTACGTCAAGCTCGCCGCGCCCGCGTCCGCGCCGTCCGCGCGGCGGCTCGCGGACGGCGCGACGATCCCGCTGTCGCGCACCACCCGCAACGCCGACACCGAGGAGGTGTTCGGCGCGCTGTCGATGCTGCTGTCCGGCGGCGGGCTGCCGCAGATCCGGACGATCAACCAGGAGCTGAACAAGGCGCTCGGCGGCCGGGAGGACAAGATCCGCTCGGCGCTGAACAGCGTCAACACGCTGACCAGCACCCTCAACCGGAACCGGGGTGCGATCACCGGCGCGCTGGACGGGCTGAACCGGCTGTCGTCCACCGTCGCGGCCCGCCGCGGGCAGGTGGCGACCGTCCTCACCGACCTGTCGCCGGGCCTGAAGGTGCTGGAGGACCAGCGCGGCCAGCTCGTCGAGATGCTCCGCAAGCTGGACGAGCTGTCCGCCATCGCGGTCCGGACGATCAAGGCGAGCAAGGACGACACGGTCGCCGACCTGAAGGCCCTGTCGGTGGTGCTGCGCAAGCTCGCCGACTCGGGCCGCGACCTGCCGCGCTCGCTGGAGGTGCTGCTCACCTACCCCTACACCGACGAGGCGCTGAAGGCCGTCAAGGGCGACTACATGAACACCTACCTCAGCGTCACCGCCACCGGCGCGAACGACTGCGTCATCCCGCCGGTGAAGGAGGTCGCTCCGAAACCGGACATGGCCCGGATGCGGGCGCTCGCCGGCGGACCGGCCGGACCGCTGCCGGTGCCGTGCCCGGGGCAGGGCACGGACGGCGCGTCCGGCACCCCGGCGCCCGCGACCTCCGCGCCGCCCGCGCCAGCGCCCGCCGGGCCGCAGGCGCCAGCCGGGCCGCAGGTCCCGCAGGACGGGCAGCAGCCGGCGCTGCCGCTGCCCACGCTCGGAGAGGGGGGCTGAGATGCTGACCGTCGCGACCCGCGTCCGGATCGTCGCCTTCATCGTGATCGCCGTGTCCGTGCTGTCCTACCTCGGGCTCAAGTACGCCGACCTCGGCCGCCTGGTCGGGATGCGCGGCTACTACGTCGTCAAGCTCGACCTGGCGACCACCGGCGGCCTGTTCGAGGGCTCGGGCGTGTCCTACCGGGGGGTGACGGTCGGCAAGGTCGGCCAGATCCACCTCACCCGGGACGGCGTCCTGGCCGACCTGTACGTCGACGACGGCGCCCCCGACATCCCGCGGAGCCTCCAGGCGGTCGTGGCGAACCGGTCCGCGGTCGGTGAGCAGTACGTCGACCTGCGGCCGGCCGCGATGGCCGGCCCGTTCCTCGCGCAGGGCGACACGATCCCGCGCAGCGTCACCACCACCCCGGCGCCGGTGCACGAGACGCTGAAGAGCGTCAACGACCTCACCGCGTCGCTGCCGCTGGACGACCTGAAGACGGTCATCGACGAGCTCGGCCTCGCGTTCGCCGGGCAGGGCCCGCACCTCCAGCAGCTCCTGGACACCAGCGGCCGGTTCATCGCCGCCTCCGACGCCGCGTTCCCCGCCACCCAGGGCCTGATCCGCAACGGGAGGGTCGTACTCCGCACGCAGAACGAGGAGGCGGCCTCGTTCCGCGGGTTCGCCCGCGACTCGCGGCTGCTCGCCGGGCAGCTCCGCGCCTCCGACACCGACCTCCGCAAGATCATCGCGGCCGGGCCGGGCGCGTCCCGCGAGGTATCGGGGCTGCTCAACGACTTCGACCCCGGATTCGGGCTGCTGCTGGCCAACCTCACCACCACCGCCCGGCTGTTCGAGCCCCGCCAGGACGGCCTGGAGGAGCTGCTCGCCAAGCTCCCGGACGTCGCCGGGATGGGCGCCACCGTCGTCGCGGGCGGGCAGCTCAACTTCGGCCTGGTCAACACCTTCTTCAACCCGCAGCCCTGCACCCGCGGCTACGGCGGCACCACCTACCGGGACGGGGAGGACGAGTCCAAGGCGCCCGCGTTCAACACCAAGGCGCGGTGCACCGAGAGCCCGTCCAGCGGGATCGGCGTCCGCGGCTCCGCGAACGCGCCGCACCGGGGCGTCCCCACGCCCGCCAGGCCCGGCTCGGCCGCCCGCGCGGACGTCCGGTCGGCGCTCGGCGCGCTCGGCCTGCCGCCCACGCTGACCGACCCCGAGCCCACGTCCGCCCTGACCGGTCTCCTCGGCCTGGGCGGCGCCAGGTGACCGCGCTCGCCGGGACCGTCCGGACGACCCGGTGGCTCCGTCCCGCCGGGTACGTCCTGATCGCCGCCGCGGCGGTGTACCTCGTGGTCTCGCTCTGGGCGGTGATCCGGGCGGACGCCGGCGCGGGCGACGACCTGGCCGGGCGGCGGGACGAGCTGACCCGCACCGCCGTCCGGCAGATCACCCAGCTCAACACCGTCGACCCCCAGCGGGCCGATCTGGATCTGGCGCACTGGCTGGAGATCTCCACCGGTCCGTTCCACGACGCGCTGAAGCAGGACATGGCCGCCGCCCGCGCCACCTTCGCCAAGCAGAACGCGCCCGCCCGGGGGCGGGTCACCGCGCTCGCCGTCACCGCGCTGGACGCGGACGCGGGCGAGGCGACCGTCATCGCGTCCGTCCGGGTGTTCCTGTCGACGCCGGGCGCCGGGACCGAGCAGCGCAAGCGCTACCAGGTCGGGATGGAACGCGCGGGCGGCGGGTGGAAGGTCAAGACGCTCACCGCGCTCGCCCCCGGGGGGCGCTCGTGAGCGTCGACCAGAGCACCACGCCGCGCCGTCCGCCGATCCCGCGCAAGAAGAAGCCCGCCCGCCGCTCGATGCTGCCCGCGCTCAAGCGGATCGCCGCGCTCGGCTGGCCGCTTGCCGTCGCCCTCGCCCTACTCCTGGCGGGCCTCGCCACGGCGGACTGGGCCGACCGGCGGAGCGCGGCGGCGCCGTCCAGCAACCGCGCCCTGCTCGACAAGGGCGACACGGCCAAGGTGATCGCGGACGTGTCCGGCGCCGTCGCCCGCGTCTTCACCTACGCCTACACCGACCCGGCCGCCACCGAGCGCGCCGCCGCCACCGTCCTCACCGGACGCGCCGCGAGCCAGTACGCGTCGCTGTTCGGCCAGGTCAAGGCGCAGGCGCCGGTGCAGCAGCTCGCGCTGACCACCAAGGTGTCCCGCGCCGGGCTCAGCAGACTCACCCGCGACGGCCGCACCGCCGTGCTCGTGGTGTTCCTCGACCAGACCGCCACCCGCAAGGGCAAGGCGGCCGGGCCGCCGATCGCCGCGCAGCTCGTCGTCACCGCGCGGCACGACGACCACGGCTGGCGCATCAGCGACCTCCGGGCCGCCTGAACGGAGAAGGGTGGAATCCAGGTGACCGACACGAAGACCGCAGACCAGGCGGCGGCGATGGAGCCGGCGACGGAGGAGGCCGAGTCCTCGGCGGAGCCCGCCGGGAAGGCGGAGCCCGCCGAAAAGGCGGAGCCCGCGGCCGAGTCCCCGGCGGAGCCCGCTGAGGAGGCGGAGCCGGCGGAGGTGTCGCGGGAGGCGGCCCCCGAAGCGCGGCGCCTCACCAGAGACCCCCTGGTCAGGGTCGCTCTCGCGGTCGCGGTCGCGGCGGCCGTCGTGGCGGCGTGGTTCGGCTGGTCGTACTACGCGGCGTCCGGGGACGACTCGATCGCCTACGCGTCCGAGCGCGACCGCGTCCTCGCCGCCGCGGACCAGGCGATCGTCAACCTGAACACCCTCGACCACCGGAACGTCGCGGGCGGGCTGAAGGTCTGGCAGGACTCGGCGACGGCGCAGCTCTACGACAGCATCGTGCAGGGCCGCGCGCAGCTCGAGAAGGACGTCGCGAAGGCGAAGACGACGTCCAGCGCCAAGATCCTCGAATCCGGCCTGACCGAGCTGGACACCCGCGCCGGGAAGGCCGCGGTGGCCGCCGCCATCCGGGTCACCGTCACCGGGCCGGACGGCAAGCCCGCCGCCCGCACCAGCCGGCTGCTCGGCCAGCTCACCAAGACCCCGACCGGCTGGAAACTGTCCGCCCTCGGCCTGGCGCCCACCGGCACCTCAGGCTCCTGACCGGGAGGAACCCATGGCGTTCACGATCAAACTGCCGGGCGGCGCCCGCCTCCGCGCCGTCGTGCTCCTCGGCGTCCTCACCGTCGCCCTGGGCGGCACCGCCGCCTGGTCGGCGCAGCAGGCCGACGCCCTCACCGGCGCCGCGTCCGCGCAGAACGACGCACTCAGCGACAACGGCCGCACCAGCGAGGTCAAGGGCCAGATCACCACCGCGGTCAACACGGCGTTCTCGTACAACTACGCCGACGTCGGAAAGACCGAGAAGGCGGCGCAGGAACTGCTGACCGGAAAGGCCGTCCAGCAGTACAACCAGCTTTTCGCGCTCGTCCAGAAGCAGGCCCCGGCGCAGAAGCAGATCCTGACCACCACCGTCACCGACTCGGCGGTCAAGAGCCTCACCTCCGGCCGGGCCCGCCTCCTCATCTTCGCCGACCAGCGCAACACCCGCACCGACAAGGGCCAGACGAGTTACTCGGCGGCCGTCTTCGCCGTGGGCGCCCTGTACGTCAACGGGAAATGGAAGATCGACGACATCGACACCCTCGGAGCCTGACGCCAATTACGATCATTTGATAATGGGTGTCGGCGACGGAACGGCGATGCCACTTGAAGGTAACTTTCCGTGCCTGCTCGGTACTGTCGTGAAAGGGCTTGACGACTAGCAGCCGCTGCTAAGCGAGACTCACTCGGAAGAGGGTGCCATTGGCAGTGGTAGATAATCCAGAGAATTTCTCGCGGCAGTTGTCCGGTTAGTCTTGATTGGTGGTCGGTGGCCACTTATCTTCAGAAAAGCAGTACGGCGGGACAGGGTGGTTCCGACGTGGTGCCGGCGGACGGAGTCCGTCTGTTCCACGGTGAGTCCCGTTGGTTCCTCGTTGGCCCTAGGAGTCGCCCCTGCCATTCTGGCGCCTGCGCGCAGTCAGCTGTCCCTGCGATAAGACATGCCACCCCCTGAAGGGAAGCAGAACTGACATGCGAAAGATCACCCGGAACACCCTGACCGCCACCGCCGTGATCACCGCCGGGCTCGGCCTCACCGCCTTGCCGGCCCACGCGGTCGACCCCTGGACCGTCACCCCCGGCGGCGCCATCACCGGCACCCAGGCCCGTCCGCTGGTCGCCACCGACACCACCACCGGTGCCAACATCGTCTGCACCGTCTCCACGGCATCGGGCACCGCGGCGAGCGGCTCGGGCCTGCCCGGCGCGGGCATCGCCCAGCTGAGCAGTGTGGCGTTCTCGACCCCGGGCAACCCCAGCAGCTGGTGCACCGGCCCGGTGGGGATCGTCGTCAAGGTGACCGCGACCGGACTCCCCTGGAGCTTCAACGCCGCCACCTACGCCGGCGGCGTCACGACCGGGACCCTGACCGGTGTGAAGTCCACCATCCACGGCAGCGACGAGTGCGATGCGACCGTGGCCGGACCGGGCACCTCCGCCGGCACGATCAGCGGCACGTACACCAACAGCACCGCCACGCTCGCCGTCAGCGGTGGAAACCTCGAAGTCAAGACCGCGGACGCCGACTGCGACCCGGCACTGATCAACGTCGGCGACAAGATCACGCTCACCGGCGCCTACAAGGTCAACCCCGCGCTCACCATCACCCACCCGTAGCTCCAAGGGCTCCACGCCCTGACCTTCGGGCCGCGCCCGTCCTCCGGCCGGGCGCGGCCCTTCCCCTCGTGAGGAATCGCAATGCTCTGGAAGCCCCGGATCGTCACGTCCGTCGCCGGTGCCGCGGCCTTCGCCGTCACCGCCTGCCTGGTCGCGGGTACTCGCCCGGCGGCAGCGGACATCGGGGCCGAGATGCGGTTCTCCTGCACCACGTCGTCGGGCACGCAGGACGTGACGCTGCACGTCGGGGCGATCGCACCGGCCGCCGGGACCGCCGGCGAGCCGCTTCAGGTCGGCACGGTCTCGCTCAGCCTGGATGTGCCCGC
Source organism: Actinomadura xylanilytica (assembly GCF_030283145.1). Taxonomy (GTDB): domain Bacteria; phylum Actinomycetota; class Actinomycetes; order Streptosporangiales; family Streptosporangiaceae; genus Spirillospora; species Spirillospora xylanilytica. The sequence continues at coordinate 442,353 of NZ_JASNWE010000004.1, read as the reverse complement.
GAGTCTGCTGTCCGCTGTGCTGGGATCGCCGTCCAGGGGCTCGTCCAGTACGCCGATCGACCAGGACGCCGCGGTCGGTGAGATCGGTGGAAGCGCACAGCTCGACGTTCGGGTCGAGCAGGGCGGCCGTACCCTGCGGGCCGGTTGGCCGACCTTCGCGCTGGCAGCGCAGTCTGCGCGGTCCGATGGTGCGGGTGTGACGAGACTCGTCGGCACCGGGATCGCTCCACCCTTGGTTCCCCAGACGGAGGGCCGGCTGAAGTGGGTGAGCGGCGGACTGGTTCTCAACCTGGCCGACGTCGCCGAGGGGCAGGGGGCCGCCAGGCGACCGCTGCGGTGCGCCCCGGAGAAGACGGCGACCTTGGGGACGGTCGCAGTGCGGCGGCCACCGCGCGCGATCACGCCCGGCACGGGTACCGCGCCGGCCGGGACTGCGGGCGGTCAGCCGAGGGCGGCGGCGCCCGATACCCGCTGCACGAAGATCCCGTCCTCGGACGAAGACCCTGAATACGACATCAATAAAGACCCTGAGCTGTACAAGATCTATCAGGATCCGCCCCTTCCCGGAGAGCCGGGGCAGATCCCCGCACTCCCCAAGTCGGCGGGGCTTCCCTTGTGTATTCGCAATGCCGGCTTCGCTAACATCAAAAAGGCCGGAAATGCGGTGCCGGTCGCGGCGGAGACGCTGCTGAGGCGGTCCACGGGTGGCTACAGCTCGATTCCGCTCAACTATTTCCAACAGTGGGGGTATGTGGAGGCGAAGCCCGCCGCCTCCACCGCGACCGTGCTGGGCTTCGGTTTCATGCCGACGACCGCCACGGCGGTGACGGAGCAGGTGCGTGCGCCGGCGAGTGGCCCGGGGGAGACCATCAAACGGCGCACCGGAAACTTCAGGCTGGATTTCTTCCCGAACACCGTCACGCCTCCGCTGGCTCCAGACGTTGAGGCGTGGATCAGGACCTATGTCGCCATGAAGGTCGGCAACGTCTCCGTCAACGGGGTCTCACTGAAGCTCGGTGAAAAATGCAGTAGCGAGCGTACGCTCCTGTCGCTGTACTCGTTCATGGGGAATGCGAACACCGGCGCGATCAGACCCGATAACGGACAGACCCTCTCCGGGAAGCTGACCATTCCGAAGTTTGCGAACTGTGGCGTCGACGAGGATCTGAGTCCACTGCTCAATGCGAGCATTTCCGGCCCGGGGAACTATGTCAAGGTCGAGTCGGGAAAGTGGTGCAACACGAACAGCCTGGACTGCGACACGGTCAGCCGTGAGCCGGAGACGTGGTCGGTCTCGCCCGGTGGGGATGTCACCGCCACCGCCAAGCCGTTCGTGGTCAAGAGCGGCGAGGAGGGAAACGAGCTGCGGTGCGACTCGGCGGCCCTGAAGTTCCATCTGGACGCGCGGCGGTGGAAGGAACGCTTCATGCTGAGCAAGATGACGCCGCGGTTCTCGAACTGCAAGGCCGTCTCGGCTGCGGGAAGTATTCCGGTCGAAATGACCGCATCCCCGCTGTATATGAACGGCCTGCCGATGGCCGCGGACGGGGGCATCCAGATGGAGGTCAACGGCGTTCTTATCAATGCGGCGGTGAACGCCCCGAGCGGGCGCTGCTCGATACGAATCGGGTCCTATTACTACGGTGATGGCGTGACCGAGATGGCGACCGGCCTGCGCGGAGGGTACGACAACGCCAGTCACACCCTCGCCGTCGGGAGCCCCGCCGCCAGTACGTATGTGACCCCTGCCTCGACGTGCACCGACGTGCCCGGGTTCACCAGCTATGGGACGGCGGAGATCCCGACCACGAACTTCGTCTTCAGTCCTGCGCAGAAGTTCACCAAGCCCTGACGTTCGGTCCGGCACCACCGGAGCGGTCGTGTAGCGGCCGACGAAGGAATCCAGAACAACGGGCAGTCCTGAATCAGCGGCTTCACCAGTCGAAAGGTGAGCACATGATCCGCTCTCGTTTCCGCACGTGCCGGCGCTCGTTCGCCGCCGCCGTCGCCCTCGGGACGGCGGTGGGGGCCGCGGCCCTCTCCGCCGCCCCGGCGGCCCAGGCCGCACGTGCCGACGACCCGGTGCCGGATTTCGACTGGTCCGACTGCCCGGAGCTTCCGCCCGGTGCGAACGTCCCGGGATCGATCTGCCTGCAGACCACGGCGACGAGTGGCAGTTTCACGCTGGGCGGTGTGGAGCACGCGATCACCAAGCCGATCACGGTCACGGCGGGCAGCGCATCCTTCCTCGGTGAGGGGTTCCAGGACCTTTTCGGGGCGGTGCGGAGTGAGGACTTCACCGTGGACCTCGGGCCCGGCATCGGGACGGCCAGTGTGTCGCTCCAGTACGCCGGCGGCCTCGTCCTGCGCGGCTTCGACACCACCATCGGGCTGAAGGTCAAGCTGAGCGGCGCGGGGCTCGGGGACCAGTGCACCATCGGCTCCGACGCCGCTCCGATCCTGCTGAACCTCACCACCGGGACGACCGCTCCGCCGCCCCCGAACCAGCCGATCAGCGGCGAGCCGTTCACCATCATCGGATCGATCCCGAACGCGGCGCTCCGGAAGGGGACGCAGGTCGACAATGCCTTCGCCCTTCCGGGGGCCACCGGCTGCGGGACCGGCGGGCAGTCCGCCGACGCCGCGGTGAACGCCGCCGTGGGCCTGCCGTCCGCGGCCGGACGGAACACAGTGATCTTCCACGAGTACGGCGCCGCGATCTCCTACTCCAAGCTGCCGTAGGCCACAGTCGACCGCGTCCGGCCGCTGCCACCCCGGCCGGACGCGGTCTCCACGCCGGCCGCGGTTCCGCAGGCGTGCGCCGGGCCCGGGTCCGCGGTGGCGCCGGAACCGGACGGTACCCGCAGGTCGAAAGGTCGGCACGTGAAACGCTCCCCATTCCGTGCGCGCCGCTGCGCGCTCGCCACCGCCATCGCGCTGGCCGCGGTCCCGGTGACCGCGGCAGCCGCGCAGCCCGCCGCCACCTGGACGGTCACCCCGGGCGGGGCACTGACGGCCGCCGGGCCGGCGCGGATCGAGAACGCCGCCCGCGGGTGGACGATCACCTGCGCGGACACCCGGCTGACCGGTACCGCCAAGAGCGGCGCGGGCAACACCGGCGAGCAGATCCTCGCGGTCGACACGGCCTCCTTCGGCGGCTGCACCGGGTCGGACGGCCTCGCCTACACCGTCACCTCGGAGAGCGCCCTGATGGAGATGGGCGCGACGGGGTACGACGCCGCCGCCGGCCGGACGTCCGGCGGCCTCTTCGGGTTCCAGGTCAACATCGTGCGGACCGACCGGTGCCAGTTCGACGTGGCAGGCTCCGGCGACCTCGGGACGGCGGACGCCACGTTCACCAACGCGGGCAGCGTCCTCGGCCTGGGCGGCGGCGACATGGGCGTCACGTTCGTGAACTTCGCGTGCGCCGCGGGCTTTGTCGCGGGCGGGGACGCCGTGGTGCTTTCCGCGGAGCTGCACGCCACTCCGGAGCAGACCATCACCAGCCCGTGACCCCCTTTATCGCGGACCTCATTCATCATCCGGTGACAACTGCTCGACGGTATCCCGTGCTTTCGTTGCCGCTGATAACGCCGGGACCGGTAAAGGCGGTCGGACTGGCAGTGGCTAACAAGATCTAAAAGTTCATCGCGAGTCGGTTCGATCGCATATTGAATTGCCGTGATAGTGGCCATACCCTCCCGGTAGGAATCCAGATCCGCCAGTTTATGCCACTCCACCCACCCGGTAGATCGAAAGGACCGACCTGTGAAATTCACCCGACCGTCCAGACGTGCAACCCGCTTCGCGCTGCCCCTGGCCGGGGCCGCGGCGGCACTGGCGATGGCGGGGTCCGCGGCGCAGGCCGCGCCCGCCGTGAACCCCGACCCGATCCCGGCGACGTTCGACTTCTCCGACTGCCCGACGCTGCCCGCGGGCTCCGACCTGCACGCGTCCACCTGCGTGTCGGTCGTGGTCACCAGCGGCACGTTCCACCTGGGCAAGTTCGACCAGGCGATCGAGAAGCCGATCAAGATGACGTTCGCGAACGCCTACAACCCTGAGACGTTCCAGTTCACGTCGGTCTTCGGGAAGATGCACGCGGAGAAGATGCTCGTGCAGCCGGGACTGTTCGGCGACCCGCTGCTGTCCGCGGTGTACGCGCAGCCGGAGTTCGCGGGCGTGTTCGACCAGCCGACCAGCGCCGATTTCAAGATCAAGATGGGGCTGAAGGTGCGGCTGGTCAACCCGATCCTCGGCTCGAACTGCCTGATCGGCAGCGACAGCAACCCGATCCTGCTGGACCTGACCACCGGGACGACGGCGCCGCCGGCGCCCAACACCCCGATCACCGGCGAGAAGGCCACGGTCGTGCGGACCACCCCGCCGCCCACCGTGCGGTCGGCCAAGCACGTCGACAACGCGTTCTCGGTGCCCGGCGCCAAGGGCTGCCTGTTCGGCGGCGGTGTCGCCGACTGGCTGGTCAACCAGGTGGGCGGGATGCCGTCCGCGGGCGGCAAGAACACCATGGTGTTCAACGAGTACATGTCGACGCAGGCGTACGACAAGCTCTGACCGGCGGCGAGAGCCGGGCCGTGCCCGCGTGACTCCACCCCCCGGGCACGGCCCCCGGCCCCCGATCGTCGGTCCTGAACGGCATCGCGACGTCCTCCGCCCCACCATCACCGGCGCGACGTTCGGCACCACGGCCTCGGGTTGCGGCTCCCTGTTCGTCCCCGTCCAGCTCGCCATCACCCCGTAAGGCTTCGCGCTCCGGGTAGGGGTCGGGCATGAGCCCGAGCATCGACCCGGAGACCGCGGCGGCGCTCGAACGCGTCCGCGACCGGCTGATCGACCGGTACCTCGGCACCGACCCCAACGTGACCGGCGTCGGCATCGGGTTCCGGACCCGGGGCGGTGAGCGGACGGACGAGCCCGCCGTGGTGGTCGGCGTCGTCGAGAAGCTCCCCGCCGGCCACGTCCCCCGAGGACGCCTGCTGCCCCGTGCCGTCCAGGACGGCGGGACGGAATGGGCGGTCGACGTCGTCCAGACCGGCCGGATCCTCCTCACCCGGACCCCCGGCGCCGCCGCGCGCTGATCCGGACAAATGTCCTCTCCGCCCGCCCGTTCCCGACCTGCCGGCCGCGTCCTGACGCCATCACCTTCTCACCCCTCAGGTGTGCCTCTTCGCCTGCCTGACGGTGAGCGGCCATGCCAGGGTGGCGACACTGTGAGGGCTGAGGGGAGTCGATATGGGGAAGCACAGTGAGCAGCAAACGTGCAGCGGGTGCAACGGCTCGGGGAAAGAGTTGAAGAGCGACGACGGTAACCGGCGAGAGGTTCCGTGCACGATGTGCAAGGGCTCGGGGAAGGTGTGATGTCGGCGCGGGACGTCCTCGGGTTGGTGCCCCGGGAGTCGTTCGTCCCCGACACGATCTGGGTCCCCGTGGAGGGGAGCGGCTGGATGAGGCCGCTCCATCGCGAGGACGAGCCGGACGGCTGGACGGAGCAGGTCAGGGCCGATCGCTCGGTCGTCATACAGGTGGACGACGGGGCGGTCGGGAAGGGCGTCTGGCCCACCAGTTCCAGCAGTGCCCCGCACGTGATGGCCGACATGCTCGACGCGCTCGACCTCCACGCCGGGATGCGGGTCCTGGAGATCGGCACGGGGAGCGGCTACAACGCGGCGCTGCTCGCGGAACTCGCGGGGGCGGAGAACGTCACGACGGTGGAGGTCGATCCCTCGCTGGCCGGCCATGCCCGGCGGGCGCTGGATCGGGCCGGTTACCCGGTCACGGTGGTGACGGGCGACGGGATGCTCGGCCATCCGGACCACGCTCCCTACGACCGGATCATCGTGACGGCCGCCGTCCGTGAGGTTCCGTACGCGTGGGTCGAGCAGGCCCGTCCCGGCGGGGTGATCCTCGTCCCGTGGGTGGCGACGTTCCATCCGGATGAGCCGCTGGCCAGGCTGGAGGTGGGCCCGGACGGCACGGCGGAGGGACGGTTCGGTGGTCCCGGCTGGTTCATGCCCCTGCGCAGTCAGCGTCTCAAGCAGAGGACCATCAGGGACACGGACGAGAGGTGGGCGGCGTCCGGGCGGCCGGAGGCCCGCCGGTACGGGGTCACCGTGACGCCCGGGGGACAGCGCGTCTGGCTCGACTCGCCCGGGAACCCGATCGGCTGAACGCGCGTTCGGTTCAGCCGTCGTCCGCCGAGCCGGGGGCGAGGTGGCGGCGGCGGGTGCGGGGGGCGGCGCGGACGTGCATGCGCTCGCCCTGGCGGCCGAACAGGCTCAGGATCTCGACGGGATGCCCGCCGGCGGCGCCGAACCAGTGGGGCAGGCGGGTGTCGAACTCGGCGGCCTCGCCCGGCTCCATGATCAGGTCGTGCTCGGCCACGATGAGCCGCATGCGTCCGGACAGGACGTACAGCCATTCGTAGCCCTCGTGGGTGCACAGGTCAGGGACGTTCTGGGCGGCCGGGATGACCGTCTTCCAGGCTTGCAGCGCGCCGGGCCGGCCGGTCAGCGGGATCACCGTCCGGCCGTTGCGGACCCGGGGGGTGAGGTGGACGCGCGGGTCGCCCACCGTCGGGGCGCCGACCAGCTCGTCCAGCGGCACCTGGTGGGCCGCGGCGAGGGGGAGCAGCAGTTCCAGGCTGGGCCGGCGCTGACCCGATTCCAGCCGGGACAGGGTGCTCTTGGAGATCCCCGTGGCCTCGGCGAGCGCGGCCAGGGTGACGCCCCGCTGGGTGCGCAGGCGCTTGAGGCGCGGGCCGACCTCGGTGAGGGCGCGGGCGATGGCGGGTGCGTGTTCCATGTCCTCATTGCACAGGCTCGTCCCGGAAATGGCAACAAAGCTTGTCGGTATCGCGCCGGAGAACGCACGCTACGGTCATGAGCGAATCGATGAACGACGTGGTGGTGGTCGGTGCGGGCGCGGCCGGGCTGAGCGCCGCGCTGGTGCTCGGAAGGGCGCGCCGCCGGGTCACGGTGGTGGACGCCGGGGCCCCGCGCAACGCCCCGGCGGAGCACATGCAGGGTTTCCTCTCGCGGGACGGGACGTCCCCGGCGGCCCTGCTGGAGATGGGGCGCGCCGAGGTGGCCGGGTACGGCGTGCGGCTGATCGAGGGCCGGGTCGACCACATCGAGCCCGGTTTCACCGTGCGCCTCGCCGGCGGCCCGGTGCTGCGGGCCCGCCGGGTGCTGGTGGCCACCGGGCTGCGCGACGAGCTGCCCGACATCCCCGGCGTCCGCGAGCGGTGGGGCCGCGATCTGCTGCACTGCCCGTACTGCCATGGGTACGAGGTCCGCGATCAGCCGCTCGGCGTGCTCGGCACGCACCCGGGCGCGGTGCATCAAGCGCTGCTGCTGCGAGGGTGGTCGGACGACGTCGTCCTCTTCCGGCACACCCTGGACCTGACCGCGGGCGAGCACGAGCGGCTGACCGCGCGCGGCGTGCGCATCGTGGACGGCCCGGTCAAGCAGCTCGTGGTGCACGACGACCGGCTGCGCGCGGTCGAGCTGGCGGACGGCCGCGTGTGGCCCCGCGACGCGGTGTTCCTCTTCCCCCGCATGGTGCCGCACGACGCGCTGCTCGACGGCCTGGGCTGCGAGCGGGACGAGAGCGGCCGGGTGGCCACCGACCCGTCCGGCCGGACGAGCGCGCCCGGCGTCTGGGCCGCGGGCAACGTCGCCGATCCCCGCGCGCAGGTGATCACCGCCGCCGGGGCGGGCTCGGTCGCCGCGATCGCCCTCAACCACGACCTGCTGGACGAGGACGTCGAACGGGCCGTCCTGGAGCAGACGCTCACCGCCCACCTGCACCGGACGGAGACCGAGTGAGCGAGGGAGGGCGCATGCCCGTCGCGGTCTACGTGCTCGCGCTGAGCCTGTTCGCGATGGGCGCCTCGGAGTTCCTGATGGCGGGGGTGCTGCCGGACATCGCCGCCGACCTCGATGTGTCGCTGCCGACCGCGGGCACGCTGATCTCCGCGTTCGCGGTCGGCGTGCTGGTGGGCGCCCCGCCGCTGGCCGCACTGACCCGGCGCTGGCCGCCGCGCACGACGCTGCTGATCTGCCAGGCGGCGTTCGCCGCCGCGATCGCCTCCGGACTGGTCGTGCCCGGATACTGGGCGGTGCTGATCTCCCGGGCGGTCGCCGGGGTGGCCTACGCCGGATTCTGGGCGGTCGCGGCGGCGACCGCGATCAGCCTGGTCCCGCCCGACCGCACCGCCCGCGCGCTCGGGGTGGTGGTCACCGGGCTCAGCCTGGCCATGGTCGTGGGCGGACCGGCCGGCACCGTGATCGGCGAATGGGCCGGATGGCAGGCCGGATACTGGGCCGTGGTCGCGCTGACCGCCGCGACCGCGATCGCGGCGCGGCTGACGCTGCCCGCCACCGAGCCCGTCCGGGGATCCTCCGACGACCTGCGGGAAGAGCTGCGCCTCGTGGCCCGTCCCCGGCTCTGGGTCGCCTACGGCACCACCATGCTGACCACCGCGGCGTACATGGTGACGTACGGGTACCTCGGCTCGCTGCTCACCGACACCAGCGGAATCCCGGTCGCCTGGATGCCCGCCGTCCTGGCCCTGTTCGGCGTGGGCGCGTTCGCCGGTCTCGCCATCGGCGGGCGGACGACCGACCGGTACCCGTTCCCGACCCTGTACGCGGGCATCGCCGGAGTGATCGGCACCTCCGTCGTGCTGGCCCTGCTGGCGGGCCACGCGACGGCGGCGGTCCCCTTGGTGTTCCTGCTCGGGGTGTCGGGGTTCCTCACCAACCCCGTGGTGCTGGCCCGGGTGTTCACGATCGCGACCGGCGCCCCGACGCTGGCCGGGGCGACCAACATCTCGGTGCTCCAGCTCGGCATCACGCTGGCGCCGCTGGCGGGCGGCCTGGCGATCGGTGCCGGTCTCGGGCTCGCGTCGGTGGGCTGGGTGGGCGCTCTCTTCGCCCTCGCCTCGCTCGCCGCGGCCGTGACCGATGCCCGCCTGCACCGTCGCGAGACCACCGCCGAGCGTCCACTCAGCCGGACAGAAGTGCCAGTGTGAACAACCCGGGGCCTCACCGGCGCCGGTCGTAGATCCCGACGGCCCAGGCTCCGGGCTGGACGGTCACTTTCCCGAAGGTGAAGGTCGCGGTGTCGACCCGGGTGCCGGGAGGCAGCACCCGCAACCGCCAGGTGTGGGCCCGTCCGGCCCACGCGGGCCCGGCCGACTGGCGGTCGTACTGGGCCAGGTGATCCTGCGGACCGCAGCGGCCGATGCTCGTCTCGCGGCCGGGGGACTCGGACTCGACCACGAGCCACGAGTCCGGGACGGAGCACCGCACGTTGTAGACGGTGTCCACGCTCAACGCGGTGAACGTCAGGCGGACCGGTTCGCCCATGTGCGTGTACCGCGCGGACGCGGCGAGCGGCAGGCGGAGGTCGCCGGCCGTCCCGGGGAGCGGCACCGCGGGCGGCAGCCGTACCGACATCGGCGTGACGTCCGCCGGCGCCCCGCCGTCGCCGGTGAGGCCCGGCAGCGCGACGACGGCGGCCACGGCGCCGGCGCTCAGCGCGGCACCGCAGGCCCGGCGCCGCCGCAGCGCGCGCCGTCCGCGCGCCGCCGCCTGCTCGCCCCGGCGGGGGTTGGCGGGCGGCGACGCGGTGCGCTCCCGGAGCATGATCGTGAGTTCGTCCGGCCCGTGCGCCATGGTCATCCCACTTCCTTGAGCGCCCTGAGGGCGGGGTCGATCCGCAGCCGGGCCAGCGCCCGGCGCTGCTGGGTCTTCACGCTCGAGTGCGAGCAGCCGAGGATCTCCGCGACGCGGGTGAGCGGCAGCGCCTCGAAGTAGTGCAGGACGATGACCGCGCGCTGCCGGGGCGAGAGCGCGGCCAGCGCCGTCCACATCGAGTCCCGGTCGTCGAAGGCCGCCGCCGGATCGGGGCCCGCGTGCTCGGGGAGCGCCGCCGTCGGCACCTCGCCGCGCCAGCGCCGCCGCCACCAGGAGGCATGGGTGTTGGTCATGATCCGGTAGACGTACGGCGCGGGGTCGTCCGACACCCGCCCCCAGACGATCCACGCCTTGGCGAGCGCGGTCTGAAGCAGGTCCTCGGCGCGCCCCCAGTCGCGGGTGAGCAGGTAGGCGGTGCGCAGCAGACGGTCGGAATGCTCCTCGACGTAGTCGGTGAAGCCGGATCGATCCGTCACTCGGCCTCCTCGGTCGGCATGTTCACAGGGACTACGCCCTGGAGACCGCCCACGGGTGACACCGGCACGGAAAAAGATCCCCGGCCGGACGTGCCGCTGCGCCGGGAGGACGACCGAGCAGCGGGAGCGGGAGTGCCGCGCCTATGGCTTGCCGGCCGCCTCGATTCCGTCCAGCAGGACGGCGAGTCCGACTGCGAAGGTCTCCTCGAGTTCGTGTTCCCACGAAGGAGCGGATTCGCCCTCACGAGTGGACGCACCCTCTTTGGCGAGCCGCACCGACAAGGGGAACCGCTCCGCGAAATCGGGCGCGACCTCGTTCAGCGCGGCCGAGCGGCTGGACCACCATTCCCGGTCGGACGAGCCGGTCGCCGTCGCCGCGTGCCGGGATTCGGCGGCCGTCTGCGCGGACCCGCGGACGAAGTGGAACAGCGAGCTCACGATGCCCCGCAGGGTTCTGGCCGGCAACCCGGTCTCGTCCAGGATGCCCACCAGCGTCTCCAGGACCTGCTGCTCGTGCGGGCCCAGGACCGGACGCGCGTAGGAGACCTGGAGCACCCACGGGTGCCGCAGGTAGAACGCTCTGAGTTCCGCGGTCCACGACTCCACGGCCGCCCGCCAGCCCCGGCCCGGGTCGTGGCCGGTGGACAGTTCGGCGTGCGCCCGGTCGTACATCAGGTCGAGGAGTTCGGCCTTGCCGGGCACGTAGGTGTAGAGGGCCATCGAGGTGCGCCCGAGGCGGTCGGCCACCGTGCGCATGGACAGCCCGGTCATGGTGTCGGCGTCGGCCACCGCGATCGCCGCCGCCACGATGGCGTCGAGGCTCAGCCCGGGCTTGGGCCCCGGACCGGTCCGCTGGGCCTGGGGTTCGGCCCACAGCAGGGCCATGGACACGGTCGCGTCCCCCCGGCCGGCGATGATGCTCAAGGTCCGAACTCCTTACGTCATAAGCTATCGTTCCTGTCATTAGTTTATGCCCTAAGGAATCAGACCAGGATCAGGGAGAGGCGATGACCGAAGCGGGACTGCACGACGGGGGCTCCGTCGAACTGGAGATCCACGGCACCGGGCCCACCGTCCTCCTCCCGGTCGACCCGCGGCCGGCCGAGGGGCCCCGGGCCGACGAGCTGCGCAAGTGGGGAATGGACCCCGCGCTGGGACGGTCCCTGATCGAGGGCCTCAGCGACACGTTCCGGGTGGTCGCGTTCGACTACGAAGGCCACGTCATGGAGACGCCCAAGCCGGACACCCTGACCCCGGGCAACGTCGCCGCCGACCTGCTGGCGGTCGCGGACGCCGCCGGCGCCGACCGGTTCGCCTACTACGGCTACTCATGGCTGGCGCTGAGCGGGCTCCAGTTGGCGATCCGCACCGATCGCCTGTCGGCGCTCGCCTTGGGCGGCTTCCCGCCCATCGGCGGCCCCTACGCCGAGATGCTCAGCGTCACCATGGCGGCCCACGGGATGTCGGGATCGACCCCGAGCGCCCAGCGGCCGGCCGACGACCACGACTGGTCGACCGTGGAGGTGTCGATGAGCGAAGCGCAGACCCGCCAGTTCGTCACGCTGTACCAGGAGCTCCAGAGCTTCGACGACCGGGCCGCGCAGGCCCGGCTCAGCAGCCCCCGCCTGTGCCTGGTCGGCTCGGCGGACGAGATCGCCTACGACGAGCGCTGGGGCGGCGTCACCGTGAGCATCGGGAGCGCGGTCACGAACCGGCGCGCTGAACTGGAAGCCTCCGGATGGGATGTGCGGATCCTGGACGGTCTCGACCACGTACAGGCCATGCAGCCCGCGAACGTCCTGCCGGTCCTGAGCCCCTGGCTCGCCTCCCACCTGACCCCCTGACCCATCCGCCGGACACGTTCACGCGTCGCTTCGGGCGGCCGGATGATGGAGGGAAATGAACGACGAGCCCACACGGGAGTCGGTGATGGCGACGGTGGAGTCGGGCCGGAGCGCGGATCTGCGCCGGGTGCTCAAAGACCTGCGCGGACGCGGTGAGACCGGCCGGGCGGTGGAGGTGCCGCCGCCCTCGCAGGAGTGGCTGGAGAACCTCGATGCGGTCGATGACGAGATCGTCGTGGACCTCATCGAGCTGCTGCACCACTACCCGCGCCTCGTGCCTCTCCCGACGCCGGAGCAGGTGTGGGGGGAGTCGCTGGACGCCGTTCTCCGGTTCGGCTCTCATTACAGCGCGTTCCATCTCGCGCTGCTGGCGCGGATCTCGCCCTTTCCGGACGAGACGGCGAGAGATCTCCTGCACCGTGTCCACGTCCTCGGGGAACAGGAGCTGAACGCGGCACGATGGCTGGTGTCCTATCTCCTAGACGGCTCCGAGACCAGGCCGAGCGCGGTGCGGGCGCTCGAATGGATGCAGGAGATCGAGGAGTTCGCGCCGATCGTCGAGTTCGTCCGACCGCAACTGGTGCCGGCCGAGTTGGCCGAACTGGACGAGTCGCACCAGGAGCAGCCTTCCTGAGGACGGCGGTTCTGAGCCTCGTGCGGCGCGGAACATGGCCGCCTAGCGGGGGACCCCCAGGACTCCGGCGGCGACCTTCGCGGCGGCGTAGGCGCGGTCGAGGGCCTTGACGCGGGGGCCCTCGTCCACCTGGTAGTCGGTGCGGACCAGGACGTTGCGGACGCGGAAGAGCACCTGGGCCGTGCCGCCGCCCCCGTCCTGGTCCCGGCCGAAGACGATGAACGCCTCGTCGCCGGGTCCGGTCAGCGGCCGGAAGACGACGTCACGTGGGCGGAGGACCGGGCCGCCGTGCCGGGACGTCTGGTAGATCCGCTCGAACTCCCGGGCCGCGACCTCGCTCCCGGGGCCCGCGGGGGTGTCGGCGATGGAGACGATCTCCGTCCTGGCGTTGGCGCCCCATGAGCAGGCGTCCCGCGTGGCGCCCTCGGTCTTGTCGTCGATCAGCACCGGCCATAGGGCGGGCAGTGGGGATCCGTCGATGCCGAGCCTCCCGGTCTCCTTCGCCGGAAGAAGGTCGCAGGCCCTGGGGATGTTCCGCACCGGCGGTTCCGGCGTGGGGGTGACGATCGCGGGCTCGGCGTCGGCGCCGAGGCCCATGTTCCCGGCGATGTCCGCGGCTGCGGCGAACGCGCCGTCCCGGACCGTCTCGGCGCTCAGCGGCTTGTGGGCGGTGGGGATCGAGAGGCCGTCGCCGCCCGAGTGGTCCGCGCCGCCGTACGCGACTCGGACGACGACGTTGCCACTCCGGAACAGGACCACGGCGTACAGGTCGGAGTTCTTTCGGACGTCGGCCCGCCGGCTGTCGAGGACGACCGCCTCGGCCCCGAGGCCGCCGACCTTCCGCACCGTTCCCCGCTTCTGGCGGGTGCTCTTCCGCTCGGTGTCCAGGTCGCGAGTGAAGGCCGCCACGGCGGGCCCGGCACCGTCCGCCTTGGTCACCTTGACCTCCAGCGTGCGGTTGCCGCCGCCCAGACTGAAGGCGATCTTGTTGGACTCCCAGTCGCACGACTGGGAGTCGGCGTCGTAGCTCTGCTCGTTCTCCTCGCCGTGCGGCGCCAGCCTGTCGCGCACCTGCTCCGACACCCCGCATCCCGGCGGGATCGAGGTGACGAGGGGCCCGGACGGGACGGTGTCGCGCGGTTTGAAGGCGGCCCTGAGCTGTGCGCCGACCCCGTCGACCCCGTCGCCGGGCCGCAGCGGCGACACCACGAGCACCAGCACCAGGACGGCCGCTCCGGTGCCCAGGCCGACGAGGAGCCACCGGCCGCGCAGGAACGCGCGCGTTCCGCTGGACATCACGTCCGGTTCCCCAGGACGGCCTTGGCGATACCGATGGTCTCCTTGTCCATCGCCTTCTTGGACGCGTTGTGCCATCGGTCGTAGTCGACGTAGAGCAGCATGTTGCGGTGGCGGACGAGGAGGCGGCTAGTCCGCGAGAGGCCCTTCCGGAACTCGAGGTGGTCCGTCCGCGCCTCGTCGCCCAGCTTCGGAGCGGGGGAGCCGTCGCCGCGCCAGCGGCGCAGCAGCGCGGTGGCGATCTGCGTGCCGGTCTCGCCGGTGAGCGGGCTGGGCGAGAACGCCCTGGCGTCGATGGTGAGCGCGGGCCGCTCGCCGTCGTCCTCGCTCCAGGCGCAGCCGCTCGTCATCGGGTCGGCGGTCTCCGCGCCGTGCCGGGTGATGCCGGGGACGAGCCGTCCGGGCGCGGTGAGCCCCTCGCAGACCTCGCCGGTGTCGCTCACCTCGCCGGCCGCGAAGGGCGGGGCGGCGACGGGCGGCTCGGGCGTCTCGGGCGGGCCGAGGCGGGTCAGCGCCTCGCGGACGGCCACCGCCGCGGCGCCCTCCAGTTCGGCGAGCGGCGAAACCTGGTCGCGGTGCCTGCTGAGGCTGACGGACTGCTGGGACGTCACCTGGAGGACGGCGTTGCGCACGCGGATGGCGAGACGGATCGTCTGGAGGTTCCGAAACGGCCACCAGCCGCGGACGATCTTCGCCTCGTCACCGAACCCCCCCACGGGCGTGCCCGGGCCGAGCGCCTCCCACCCCGGCAGGTGCCGGAACCGGTAGGCGGCCTCCTTGGTGGCGCTGTACTCCAGCCTGGTCTGCGGAGGCTCGTACACCTTCAGGTCCATGTTCAGATGACGGTTGACGTCGTCGCCCCGCTCGTTCTGCCATTCGCACCGCGGGACGGTCGCCCGGACGGGCGCGGAGGGCTCGACGCGGAGCCGCCGCAGCGTGCCGACGGAGACCGCGGTGCACAGGTTCGTGACGGGGCCCCGGAACTCGTTCGGCCGCCACGAGGCGGTGGGGGACGCCGAGGCGGTGGTCCTCCCGCCGTCGTCTTCCGAACAGCCGCACACGAGCAGTGCCGCCGCCAGGGCCGCCGTTCCCGCCGCTCTCCGTATTGGCATCGAACTCTCTCTTCCGTTTCCCCTGAGACGGGACACGGCGGCGGGGAGTTCGGACGGGTTCGCGGCAGGTGCGTGCGGTAGGTACGCGTACGGCGCCGGGCTCGTCCGGGCCGGGGGAACGGTCAGCCGTCCTCCGCGTCCTGCGTCAGGGCGTCGACTGCCCGTCGCAGGACGGCGGCGCGGGTCTCCGGCGTTCTCGTCTTCATGAGGCGGAGCAGCACGGCGTACCGGTCGGTTCCACTGAGACGGTCGAAGGCGTCCTTCGCGCGCGGGTCGCGTTCGAGTGCGGCGACCAGATCGGGCGGGACGGTCGCGTTCCGCTGCGACGCGTACGCGGCGTCCCACCGCCCGTCCGCCTTGGCGGCGGTGATGGCCGCCAGGCCGGACGGCCGCATCCGCCCGGCCGCGATGAGCATCTCGGCCTTGTCGACGTTGATCTTCGACCAGGGGCTCTTCGCCCGGCGCGGCGAGTACCGCTGGAGCGAGTAGGTCTCGTCGCACGACCTGGAGTGGCTGTCGATCCAGCCGTAGCAGAGGGCGACGTCGAGCGCCTGCGCGCGGGTGACCGTCGTCCGCCCCGAGTTCTTCTTGGCGAGCTTCAGCCAGATCTCGGCGCGGTCGTGGTGATCGGCGAGCCAGGACTCCCACTGGGACGCGTCCTCGAACACCAGGACCACGGAGTCGGCGGGCATGGGCATGGTCGTTCCCTTCGTCGGCCTGGCCCAGACGCTAGGGGTCATATAGGACCGTTCCGGTCCTCGATGGCCGGCGGGCCGGGAGCGGACCCCGTCGGACGTTACGACGCCGCGGCCGGCTGGGCGGGCCGTCCGGTCGAGCGCGGACGCAGCCCAGGCGCCAGCGCCAGCGTGACCGCGACGGACGCCGCCGCCATGACGGCCATCGCCGTCGACGCCGAGGTGCGCTCGGCCACGGCGCCCGCGAGGAGGGCGCCCACGCCCTGCATGGTCAGCATGCCGGAGGAGTGCAGCCCGAGCGCGTGCCCGCTCATGTCGTCCGGCGTCAGCGACATCAGCCGCTCCTGGAGCAGCAGGCCGGACGCGTACCCGAACGTGGCGAGCACGACCGCCGCGATCGCGACGGGCAGCGCCGGGTCCAGCGCGAAGACCAGGTACGGCGTGGCCAGCAGCAGGCACAGCGGGACGCCGAGCCGCTCCCGCCACCACCGCGGGACGAACCGTCCGGTCAGGGTGTCGCCGGCCAGCATGCCGACCGCGCCGCAGGCGAACAGCAGGCCCGCGTGCCGCGGCGAGTAGGGCACGTACAGGGACTCGCAGCCGACGATCAGCCCGTTCGGCACCCAGAGGGCGAGGAAGACGTAGCGGCGCGGCTTGGACGACCACAGCCGCGCGTTGTCCCGCCAGGTGTCGGCGGCGGACGCGCGCCCGGCAACGCGCGGCGGGCGGCGGGTGAGGCCGAAGCGGGCGACGGCGGCGGCGGCGAGGTAGAGCGCCGCGCCGGCGAGCAGCGTGCCGCGCGCCGACAGGAAGGCCAGGAGCACGCCGCCGAGCGCGAACCCGCAGATCTGCATGATGCCGGACGACATGTTGAGCACCGACCGGCCGAGCAGGTAGCCGTCCCGGGCGAGGATCTCGTTCAGCAGCCCGTACCGCACCCCGCCGCCGACCGAGGCGGTCACGCCGAGCCCGAGGAGGACGGCGAACACCGCCCACACGGGCAGGCCGGGGACCGCCTGGACGGCGGTGCCGACGCCGAACAGCAGCGCCAGGCCCGCGAGCGCGGCGCGCGGCGGCAGCCGGTCGGCCGCCGACAGCAGCGTGGCCGCGCCGAGCACCTGGGGGAGGGACTGGCCGAACATGGCGAGCCCGGAGAGCAGCGGCGAGCCGGTCGCCTTGTAGATCATCGTGCCGAGGGCCAGGCCGCTCACCGTCTGGCCCGCCACCTGCCCGGCGGAGGTGAGGAAGAGCGGCGTGAACTCCGGCGTTCGGAAGAGTTCGCGGTAGGTGCGCATGGCCGTGACTCTCGTGGGCATCCGCCGCGCGCCGGTATTGTTTCGCGAGGGGGCGAAAGCAATGGGATGGTGGCAGGTCAACGCGGACACGCTCGCGGGGAGCCGCTTCGTCGTCTCCCCTCTGGCCGAGGCCACCGCGAGCCTGAAGACGCTGGAGCGGGGAACGGCCGCCTACCCGGCCGAGCGCGCGTGGCTCGACGCCCACCTGCCCGCCTACCGCGACCGGCTGGCGGACGACCCGGTCACCGGGCTGCTGATCAAGGCCGCCTTCGGGTCGAGCTGGAACGCGACCTTCCTCACCCCCACGCCCGCCGGCGATGGCGCCGACGCCTTCGCGGGCGACGGTGGCCGCGCCTTCGCGGGTGAGCTGGCGCGCGTTCGCCGGACGCCGCCCGAGACCGTCCACGCCGATCTGGCCGAGGCGCTCGGTGGCCCGCTGCCCGCCGTGCTCGACCGTCCTGACCTGGCCGAACGCGCCGCCGACCTGCTGGAGTGGGTCTGGACGCGGGCGGTGCTGCCCGACTGGACGCGCCGCCGCGGGGTCATCGAGGCCGACGTCCTCGCCCGCACCGCGCGGCTGGGCCAGGACGGCTGGGCCGCCGCGCTCGACGGCATGCGCCCCGGCATGCGCTGGCTCGGCGGCGGCCGGTTGCAGATCACCGCGCACGACCATCCGCCGCGCGAGCTGTCCGGGGCGCGGCTGCTGTTCGTCCCGGTCACGCCGCGCCAGAGCTGGCTGGCGTGGGACGCGGCGCACCGGAGCGCCGTGGTGTACCCGTGCTCGGGGCCGCTCGCCGAAGCGGGCCGGACGCCCGTCCCCGAGGCGCTGGGCACGCTGCTCGGGCCGGGACGCGCGGCCGTCCTCACACTGCTCGACGCCCCGAAGAGCACCACCCAGCTCGTCGCGCTGACCGGCCAGGGCCTCGGCTCGGTCGGCCGCCACCTCAAGGTCCTGCGCGACGGCAACCTCGTCCAGCGCCGCCGTGCCGGACGCTCCGTCCTCTACTACCGGACCCTCGCGGGCGAGGTCCTGGTCACCGCCCAGCGGCACGGCTGACCGGCGGCCGCGCCTGACCGCCGATCAGGATGAGGGCGAAGGTCACCCCTTCCGGGCGGGGACGGCCGCGCGGACGGCGGGGGCGATCTCCTGGGCCCAGCGCGAGAGCGGGGCGTCGGAGCCGCCCGCGTCGAAGAACACGAAACCGGACGCGCCGTGGTCCAGGACGGCGGAGGCGAGCTCCTCGGCCCACTGCCCGGCCGAGCCGCCGATCCAGCGGCCCGAGCGGTCCCGGGTCGCGGGCAGGGGGCGGGCGGTGATGCGGCCGGGCAGGTTGTAGACGCTGGCGATCTCGGCGGGGTCGCGCCCGGCGGCCGCGGCGGCGTCGTCGACGAGGGCGCGCGACTCGCGGTAGAGCGGGCTGAGCCAGTCGGAGGCCCGGCCGGGGATCCAGCCGTCGGCGAGCCGTCCGGTGACCGCGAGGGACCGCGGGCCGACCGATCCCGTCCAGATCCGCGGGACCGGGACGGGCGAGGGGTCCAGCCCGGTGACCCGGCAGGACTCGCCGTCGAAGGAGACCGGGGCGCCACCGCCGGTCAGCGCCCGGACCAGGGTGATCGCCTCCTCCATCGCGCGGACGGCGGCGCCGGGGGTCAGGCGGGGGACGCCGAGCCGGACGATCTCGTCCCAGAAGCCGCCGGCGCCGATCCCCAGCACCACCCGCCCGTCCGACAGGGCCGACAGGGACGCGAGCGTGCGGGCCAGCATCGGGGCGGGCCGGGCGGGCAGGTTGGTGACGGTGCTGACCGCGGTGATCCGGGTGGTGCGGCCGAGGACGACGCCCATGGTGGCGTAGGCGTCCAGCCGCTCGCCGTAGTAGGGATGGTCGGGGATCGTGAACAGGTCGAGACCGTCGCGGTCGGCCTGGACGGCGTCCCGCAGGACCTGGGGGGCGGCGGTGACGGCGGCGCTCGGGCCGTATCCGAACAGCGGCATGGCGGGGCCTTTCAGGAGTGGGAGGGCTCGGCGGCATCGGCGGTACTGGCGGGCGCGGCGGTACTGGTAGGCGCGGTGGTACCGGCGGGTTCGGGGGAGCCGGTGGTCTCGGCGGCGGGCGGCGGGACGAAGTCGCGGCCCCGGATCAGGATCAGGCTGAGCACGGCGGCGCTGAAGGCGACGCCCGAGCCGATGAGCAGGATCTGGTTGAGGCCGTCGACGAAGCCGTGCTGCGCGGCCCGCTCCACCAGGGCGTTCGCGTGGGCGGGGCCGGACGCCTCCACCCCGGCCGCGATCTCCCGCGCCCGGGACGCCAGCGGCGTGCCGCGCAGGTCGGCGGCGACGGTGTCGCGGAGCGCGGCGGTGAACAGCGAGCCGAGCGCGGCGATCCCGGTCGCGATGCCGATCTGCCGGGCGGTGGCGTTGATCCCCGAGGCCGCGCCCGCCTGGGCCGGGGGCACGACGCCGACGGCGGTGGAGGCGAGCGGCACGGTGACCAGGCCCGCGCCCGTCCCCGCGATGATCATGCCGGGCAGCAGGTGGCCGAAGCCGGAGCCGGCGGTCACCCCGGCCATCAGCGCGATCCCGCCGCCGATCAGTACGAAGCCGCCGCCGATCATCAGCCGGGCCGGGATCACCGAGGTCAGCCGCCCGGCGAGGGTGGAGGCGACGAACATCGCGGCGGTCAGGGACAGGAACCGCAGCCCCGTCTCGGCCGCGGAGTGGCCGAGCTGCTGCTGGAAGTAGAGCACCAGGTAGGCGAACAGCGAGTAGATCGAGGCGTTCAGCCCGAATGCGGCGACGAGCCCGCCGGTGAACGTGGGCTTGCGGAACAGCGTGAGGTCGAGCATCGGGTGCTCCTGCACGATCTCCAGGACGAGGAACGCGACCAGGAAGGCCGCGGCGCCGGCCAGGCTCCAGCGCACGCTCGGCTCCGACCAGCCCTCCGCCGCGGAGATCAGCCCGTAGACCAGCAGCGACAGGGCGGCGCTGAAGGTGACGAAGCCGGCCCAGTCCGGGCGGGCCGCCGCCGGATTGCGCGACTCCCGCAGCCTGGTCAGCGTCACCGCGATGACGGCGATCCCGACCGGGACGTTCACCAGGAAGATCCACCGCCAGTTCAGCCCGCTGGTGAGCAGCCCCCCGAGCAGCGGCCCGACCGCGGCGGCCAGGCCGAGGACGCCGCCGTAGATGCCGAACGCGGTGCCGCGGTCCCGGCCGCGGAACGCGTCGCCGAGCAGGGCGAGCGAGGTGGCCCACACGACCGCGCCGCCGACGCCCTGCCCCGCGCGGGCCAGCGACAGGAACAGCGGCCCGGTCGCCAGCCCGCACAGCAGCGACCCGGCGGTGAAGATCGCCAGGCCCGCCGCGTACAGCCGGCGCCGTCCCCACAGGTCGGCGAGCGAGCCGCCGGTGAGCAGCCCGGCCGCCAGCGCGAGCGCGTAGGCGTCGATGACCCATTGCAGGTCCGACAGGGGCGAGTCGAAGTCCCGCCCGATGTCGGGCAGCGCCACGTTCACGATCGTGATGTCCAGGACCAGCATGAAGACGCCGGTCACGACGGCGATCAGCGTCCACCACTTCGGTGCCATCGGTGTCCCTTCCCAGGTGCGTTCTGACGCGCCGACGGTAACCGTCACTCTCGTTAATCGTCAACTCACCTAAGTATCCTCACGGCTAACCGTCCGCCGGGTTTGCTATCGTCGCGGGGGTGACGGTGACTGACAGCGCGGGCGCGCTGATCGAGCCCAGGCTCGCCGCCCACACCGGCTACCTGGCGCGGCTGGCCTTCCTGCGGCTGAACGAGGCCGACCTGGCCGCGCTGCCCGCCGGGCGCAGCCCGCGCGACCTGGCGATCCTCGGCGTCCTGGCCGACCGCCCGCTGTCCCAGGCGGCGCTCGGGCAGCTGCTCGACGTCAACCGGACGGTGATGATCTCGGTGATCGACGGCCTGGAGGGCGCGGAGCTGGTCCGCAGGGAGCGCGACGCCGCCGACCGCCGCCGCTACGCCCTGGCCGTCACCACCGGGGGCCGCGCGGCGCTGAGCTCCATGCGCGCGTCCGTCGAGGCGGCCGAGACCGCGCTCGCCGCCCCGCTCGGCGCCGGCGGGCGGGACCGGCTGAACGCGCTGCTCGGCCGGATCGTCCCGGACGTCACCGCCGAGCTGCCCGAGGCGTTCGCGGGCTGGACGGGCCATCTCGCCGACCGCGCCGCCCAGCGGCTGCGCGCCCGGCGCGAGGAGTCGCTGCGCGGGCTCGGCCTGGAGCCGCGCTGCGTCCGGATGCTGATGACGCTGGAGTCCGCTCAGCCCTGCACCCAGGAGCGGCTCGCCGCCGGGATGGGCGTCACCGCGCCGACGATCGTCCAGGCGATCGACGACTACCACTCGGCCGGGCTGATCCTGCGCGACCGGAACCCGGCCGACCGCCGCGAGCACGTCCTCCGACTGAGCCCGCGCGGCGACGACTACCTCGCCCAGGCGCTCGCCGCCGAGGACGGCGCCCAGCGCGATCTCGCGGGTGGGCTCGGCCGGGCCGGGACCGCCGAGCTGAACGCCCTGCTGACCGCCCTCATCGGCTGAGCCCCGGCCCCTCGCCGCCCGGGATTCGGACGGCACGAAGAGGGTGAAATGTCCTGATAATTTGTCCGGATGCCTCAGCGATTGATCGGACTCCTCATCGGTGCGAGCTTCGGGATGGCGTTCGTCCTCGCGAACGCGCACGACCCGCTCGCCAAGGCAGTGGGGATCCCGCTCCGGGTGATCGCGGTCGTCGCCTTCGCCGCGGTGCTCATGCTCGGCATGCGCGGGCTCCGGCGCCCCGGCTCCGCCCCCGAGCCGGCGCCGGGGCCCGCCGCCGGCGGCATGTTCGGCGGGAGGTACGGGATCGTGGTGCTGGTGGAGTTCGCGCTGATCGCCCTCGGCATCTTCTCCATCCGGCGGCTGGACGCGCCCGAGGAGGCGATCGTCGCGTGGATCGCCCTGATCGTCGGCGTCCACTTCGTCGTGCTGATGGCCGTCTGGAAGGAGCGCACCATCGCGGTCCCGGGCGCGGTGCTCACGGTGCTCGGTGCTGCGGGCCTCGTCACGGCGGCCACCTCGGCGGTCGAATGGGTCCCGCTCATCAGCGGCGTCCTCTCAGGCGTGGTCCTCCTCGCCGGAAGCCTCTACACCGTGATCCGCGGGAACGACCCCGCGACCGCCTGACGTCCCCCCTCCGTCCCCGGGATAACAATTCATCGGCGATCCGCCGCCGCATTGTCAGTGGCTGATCAAATGCGAGTGCCATTCTGTCTCCGGGTGAGCGGGCCGCCCGGCCTGTGTGGATTTCGTCGCGGAACCTTCTGCTGAATGGTGCGCTGCACGCGGGCTTGGGTTACGTTTAACGGGACGATCAGGCATTCTCGGCGAGAGAAGGGGGACGGCCATGACGGAGACCCGCGCCGGGCGCGCGCACCGTCCCGGCCCAATGCCCCCGCAGGTCATCGCCATTCTGAGCGCCGAATTGCCGTCGCTGGCCGAAGAAGTGATCAGCGAGGTCCGCAGCTGCGTCGCCGAGTACGCCCGCCCGACCCGTCCGCCCGAGGCGGCCAGGTCCGGGCGGCCCCCGATCAGGGTGAGCGTCGAGCAGGCGATGCAGGCGTTCGTCGACCAGGTCGCCGGGTCGCGCGAGACGCACGAGCGGCGCGACGAGCTGTGCCGCGCGCTCGGGCGCAGCGAGGCGTACGAGGGCCGCAGCCTGGACGCGCTCCAGGCCGCGTACCGGATCGGGGTCCAGGTCGCGTGGCGGCGCGTCGCCCAGGTCGGACGGCGCGGGCGGCTGTCGCCCGCGGTGATGACCCAGCTCGCCGACGCGCTGTTCGCCTACATCGACGAGCTGGCGTCGCTGTCGGTGCAGGGATACCTGGAGGCGCGGTCCCGGTCGGCGGACGAGCTGGTCGACCACCAGCGGCGGCTGCTGCGCCTGGTACTGCGGCGTCCGGGCGTGCCGGGCACCGCGCTGGAGGAGCCCGCCGCCGAGGCGGGCTGGACCGTGCCCGGCGAGGTGACGATGGTGGCGCTGCCGGTCGGGGCGCGGTGCGTCCGGGCCGCGCTGGGCGGCGACGTCCTCGCCGACCTCGGCGACACCGAACCGCACCTGCTGCTGCCGGGCCCGTTCGACGCGTCCCGCCGCGAGATGCTCGTCGCCGCGCTGCCGGAGCGGCGGTCGGTCGTGGGGCTGACCGTTCCGCTCGCCGACGCGGCCGACTCGCTGCGCTGGGCCAAGGAGACGCTCGCCCTGGTCGAGGCCGGCGTCGTGGAGGACGGCGGCCCGACGCTGTGCGAGCACCACATGCTGGCGCTGTGGCTGCTGTCGGACGGCGCCCTGCTCGATCAGCTCGCGCGGCGGGAGCTGTCCGCGCTCGCCCGGATGGGCCGGGGACAGCGGTTGCGCATGACCGAAACCCTGGGCGCGTGGCTGGAGGCGCAGGGGAACGCGGTCGAGACGGCGCGCCGGCTGAGGGTGCATCCGCAGACCGTCCGGTACCGGATGCGGCAGATCAGCGAGACGTTCGACGAGCAGCTCGCCGACCCCGACTCGCGGTTCGTGCTCGACGCGGTGCTGCGGGCGCACCGGCTGCGGGAGCGGAGGCCGTCGCTGCGGTGAACGTCCGATTCGCCGGACGGTCCGTGCCCCGCGGGCCACCTATGGTGATTTTAAGTTTTCTTTACCTTGAATCCCTGTTCACTTGATCTACCTTCGGTGTGCTTCACCTCACCTGTACGGGGGCGCACAGGGGTCCCCCGCTCGGTGCGCTCTCGACGCCTTTTGCCGTACGCCGACCGTCCGGGACGCCGGGTGCCCCGCCCGATGACACGCCAGGGCCCGTGACGGCGGTGCTCTCGGAGGTGTCACCGATGACGCAGACGCTCGACCCGGGGGTCCTCGACCGGCGGTCTCCCCGGCTGCCCAGGCGCCTGGCCGTGCTCATGCGGCCGGAGCTGCCCAGCCTCGCGCACGAGATCATCCACGAGGTGCGCCGGACCATCCCCGAGTACGGCCGGCCCATGCAGGGCCCGTACGTGGAGGCGCTGCGGATCGGTGTCGAACGCGCCCTGACCCACTTCGTGGACCAGGTCGCCAACCCGCTGGCCTCCCGCGAGCGGCACGACGAGACCTACCGCAGGCTCGGCCGCTTCGAGGCGCTGGAGGGCCGCACCCTCGACACCCTCCAGGCCGCGTTCCGCGTCGGCGCGCAGGTGGCCTGGCGCCGCATCATGAAGGTCGGCCCGCGGCGGCACCTGTCGTCCACCGTCATGGCCGAGCTCGCCGACGCGCTGTTCGCCTACATCGACGAGCTCGCCGGGCTCGCGCTGGAGGGCTACGTCGACGCGCGCCCGGACGAGGAGACCGAGGGGCACCGGCGGCGGCTGCTGGAGCTGATGCTCCGCCGCCCGCCCGCGTCCAGCCGGGTCCTGGACGAGCTGGCCGGGCGCGCGGGCTGGCCCGTCCCGGACGAGGTGACGCTGATCGCCGTGCCGTCCGGCGCCCCCTGCGTGCGGGCCGCGCTGGACGCCGACGTGCTCGCCGACCTCACCGCCGCCGAACCGCTGCTGCTCGTCCCAGGGGAGCCGACCGCCGAACGGCGCCGGATGCTCGCCCAGGCGATGCCCGAGGGCCAGATCGCCGTCGGGCTGACCGTGCCGGTCGCGCAGGCCGCCGACTCGCTGCGCTGGGCCCGGCAGGCCCTCGGCCTGGTCGAGGCCGGGCTGCTCGGCAACGGCCCGGTGACCTGCTGCGAGGACCACCTGATCACGCTGTGGCTGCTGTCGGACCAGGCGCTGATCGACCAGCTCGCGCGCCGCCACCTCGGCGAGATGGCCGGGCTCGGCGCCCGGCAGCGGGACCGGCTGCTCGACACGCTCCGCACCTGGCTGATGATCCGCGGCACCGCGGCCGGCATCGCCGAGGAGCTGAACATCCACCCGCAGACCGTCCGGTACCGGATGCGGCAGCTCGAGGGCGCCCTCGGCGACCGGCTCACCGAACCGGACGCGCGGTTCGCGATCGAGGTGGTGCTGCGCGCGATGTGGCTGCGGAGGCGGGCGCCCGCCGGTCCGGAGCGCACCGGCGCCGCGGGCTGAGAACGCGCACCGGTTGATAATCGGCAATTGCCGTTCATCGCCTGGATGAGCAATCGGCACCAAGGTTTCCGGCCAGGGTTGATCCGCCCATTCACCGCGTGCTTCCATGCAATTCGATACAGGCGGGGCGAGCGCCGTGACGCGGTGGAGGTGGAGGCAGGGTGGATTCACGATCGGCCGGCGGAAGGATTCTCGCGGGGCTCGGCGTGATGGCGGTCATCGCCGTTTCCTCCGCGCCGCCGGTGATCGCCGATACCACGCCCACGACCGAAAGTCCGACGGCCGATCCGCCGACGACCGATCCGCCCACGGACCCGCCGACGACCGACCCCCCGACCGATCCGCCCACGACGGACCCGCCGACCGATCCGCCGACGACCGATCCGCCCACGGACCCGCCGACGACCGACCCCCCGACCGACCCGCCGACGACGGACCCGCCGACGGACCCGCCGACGACCGATCCGCCGACCGATCCGCCCACGACCCATCCGCCGGGCGACGGCGGGAAGAACCCGTCGCTGGACCTTGGGCTCTCGGTGTCGGCGGCCACGATGCGGCCGGGCGGCTCGATCACCGCGACCGTGCGGGCCTCGTCCGCCCGCGCGACGGCCCACAACGCCGTCCTGCGGATGTCGGCGTCCGGCGGCGCCTCGGTCAGCCCCGGCAGCCAGGGCCTCGGCAGCGTCGGCGGCGGTGGCGCGTCCGCGCTGGTGACGGTGCGCGCCGCGGCGGCGGCGAAACCCGGCACGATCACGCTGACCGCGCGGCTGTCGGCCAGCAAGGCCGCCACCCGCACCCGGTCCTACAAGCTCGTGATCACCGACGCCTCCGGGGCGCTGCCGCCCGGCACCGACCTGCCCTCCGGCGTCCCGCCGCTGACCGGGTCCGGCGGCACCCCGTTCAGCAGCGCGCTGCCCGGCGTGACCGCCCCCCAGGTGGCGCTGCCGCCGGTCACCTCGCCGCAGATCGCGCCGAGCGCCATGCCGATGGTGCCGGTCGCCGGCCTGCGTCCCGAGGCCGGCGACGACCTCAGCGTCGAGGACCTGATGTCGATCCAGGCGGGCTTCCTGGCCGCGATGACCGCGTCGGTGACGCTGCTGCTGCTCCGGCTCCAGCTCTCCCGCCGCGCGGGCGCCCCGCTGCGCCGCTCCGGCCGGCTCCACCTCCAGCTCGCCGGCAAGCGCATCACGGAGGCGAGGCTGCGGACCCTGCCCTCCCAGCCCGCGCCCGTCCGCTCCCTGCGGATCGCCTGGCCGCCGCTCAAGCCGACCCGCGCCGTCCGCCTCTGAAGGCGGGCGCGGGCCGGGTCAGCCCGCCAGCCGGATCAGGATGCGGCACACCTCGTCGATGATCTCGCTCGCCTCGGTCTCGTCTTCGGCGGTGGCGATCTCGCGGCCCGCCTCGCCGATCACGGTGGTCAGGACCAGGCTCAGCACCTGCTCGCCGCGTCCCTCCGCCGGGACGGGCGGTGCGGCGCCGCCGCGCAGGAGCTTGGTGTTCTGGCCGATCCACTTCTGGGCGCGGCTGCGCCGCATCAGCGAGAACCCCGACGGGCCCTCGCCGCCGTGGAACAGCCGCGCGGCCTCCCGGTGCTCCCAGCAGACCCGCAGGTAGGCGCGGGCCCCGGCGGTGAACAGCGCGATCGGGTCGGTCTCGCCGTCCCCGCGCGCGGCCGAGACGGTCTGCGTCGCGCTCGCCTCCTGCTCGGCGGTCAGCTCCTCCCACAGCGCCAGGTACAGCCCGGACTTGCCGCCGTAGTGGTGGTAGAGGCTGCCCACACTGATGCCGGACCGCTCGACGATCTCGGCGATGCCCGCGTCGCCGTACCCGCGGTCGGCGAAGACCCGCTGCGCAGCCGCCAGCAGCGCCTGACGCGTCGCGTCGGCCCGTGCCCACTGCCGTCCGGTGCCCGAACCCGCGGCACCGCCTGCGCCGCCGCTCGGGCCTTCTGCGCCGCCTGGACCGCGTCCGGCCGGGCTCTCGCCCCCACCGCCCTCGCCGCCGCCGCCCGGGTCGCCGCCGTCACCGCCCGCGCCGCTCAGCTCACCGGAGCCGTTCGACTGCCGCGCTCTGCTCGTCCGCATCCCCACATGGTGCCTCCGCGGGGGCCGCGGCACCAAGCGCCCACCTCGACGGGTCAGTACCAGTTGTGGGCCTGCCACCAGGCCCAGGCGCCGCAGGGGTCCTTGTAGCGGGCCTTGATGTAGCCGAGTCCCCACGCGATCTGGGTGGGGGAGCTGGTGCGCCAGTCCGAGCCCGAGCTCGCGAGCTTGGACCCCGGCAGCGCCTGCGGGATGCCGTACGCGCCGCTGCCCGGGTTGACCGCGCGCTCGTTCCAGCCGCTCTCGTGCATCCAGAGCGTCTCGAGCGAGGACCAGCAGCGGCCCCAGCCCTTGAGCGCGCTCATCTTCTTGCCGTACTGCTTGTTCTGCCCGGCGCTCGGGTTGGACTTGGCCAGGCGCTCGCGCTCCTTCTCGGCCTTGAGCTTCGCGCGGGCCTTGGCGTCGCGCTTGGCCTTCTTCTTGAGCTCCTCGAGCTCCTTCACGTGCTTCTCGTAGGCCCGCTTCTTGGCCACCGCGACCGTGTCGGCCGCGATCGGGTCCATGTCGGACGTGGTCAGCATCGCGAGCATGTCGTTGGCCGACTGACCCCGCCCCGCGGCCTTCGGCGGCGGGTTGCCCCCGGCCAGGCCGCCGAGGTCGACGAACGCGACGGTCGCGACGAGGGCGCAGATCGCCGCCACCGTGATGGTGACGTTGTGCGTGAGCGCCCGCCAGAGTCTTCGCCCGGCGGACGGGCGCGGAGGGTGGCCGGGCGCCTGGAACCCCTGGGTGCCGTGAAGGTCGCCGTACGGGTCGTAGGGGTCGTCCGGGCCGTGGCCCGCCAGCGCGTCGTACGGCTCGTCGCGGGCCTCGTCGCGGGCCTCGTCCCGGGCGTCGTCGCGGGGCTCGATCGGGGCCGGTGCGTGCCGTGACCCCCGGCCCCGTTCGCCCCTCCGCCGCTGCTCAGCGGGCTTGCGGGGGGCGGGGACGGAGGTACGCCTGCGCGTGCCGTGACTCTGTGGCATAGGAGTAGATTGCCTTATCGCCCGTGAGAAGTGGTCCTCGATGACCAGGTACGCAGGCAGTGTCACACACGGTTCGCGGGCTCCACGTCGCCCCCCGCGAGCCGGGCGGGTTGCAGCGCTTCGAACAGGTCGCGGTGCATCCCCTCGAACGGGGCGAACGCCCCGTCCGGCGACTCCAGCGCCGCGTTGACCTCGCCCGCCCGCGCCCGTCCCGCCGCGGTGATCTCCACCAGCGTGGCCCGGCGGTCGCTCGGGTGCGGCGACCGGGTGACCAGCCCGTCGGCCTCGAGCTGGTCCACGATCAGCTTCACCGACGTCGGATGCATCATCAGGATCCGCCCGAGCGAGCTCAGCCGCGACCTGCCGTTGCTGGTCAGCGCGAGCGTGGTGAGCAGGAAGTAGCCGGTGCGGGTCAGGTCCAGCCGTTTCAGCTCCACGTCCAGTGCCTTCTTGAGCATCTGGTGGAGCCTGCCGATCGAGACGATCGCCATGAACGGCCAGGGCCCGCCGGCCATCTCCTGACCTTCCCAGCGGTCGTGGATGCCGGTGACCAGTGGGTCTACGCCTCGTTGCGCCTCAGTTCGCACCGCTCGATCGTATCTTCGGACAAAACCACATGTAAGTACTCGCTTCTTAGACTTTCCTCCCTATAGAGTGCTCCAGATCACAAGCAGAGGCCGATGTGTTGTGTGACGCTGTTGGCCCCGCCTGTGGTCCCGGTCTCGGTTGAGATCACAGGGGCGCGACCCGAAAGGCCGCGCCGCCTGTGGGCGACCGCGGCCGGAGTATCGGATGAGCGCCGACGTCCGAGAACGAAGGAGGCTGGAATGACCCTTCACCCCACCCCCGAGGGGGAGGTCTCCGGCTGATGGCCCTGAGCCTGACCAGGGCGCCGGGCCTCGCCCGGCGCCGCGCCGAGCGAGCGCTCGACGAGACCGGCCTGCTCTGCGTGACCCTCCTGGAGGGACTGCGCCGCACCTGGGACGTGCGTCAGTGGTGGGGCGAGTTCATCGAGCAGTGCTGGTTCCTGGCCCGTGTGACGAGCGTCCCGGTGATGCTCATCGCGGTCCCGCTCGGCGCCACCATCTCCCTCCAGGTCGGCGACATCGCCCGGCAGCTCGGCGCGCAGTCGGGCACCGGCGCGCTGCTGGTCGCCGCGATGATCCAGCAGGTCGCCCCGCTCGCCGGTGCGCTGCTGGTCTCCGGCGTCGGCGGCTCGGCCATCACCTCCGACATGGGGGCGCGCAACATCCGCGACGAACTCGCGGCGATGGAGGTCATGGGGATCAACCCGATCCACCGCCTGGTCACCCCCAGGCTGTGGGCGGCGAGCATCGTCTCGGTCCTGCTCTGCTCGGTGGTGATCCTCGCGGGCGTGCTCGGCGGCTACTACTTCAACGTCATCCAGCAGGGCGTCAGCCCCGGCGCGTTCTTCGACGGCGCCACCACCCTGTTGCAGTTCTCGGATCTGCTGATCACGCTGTTCAAGGCGTGGATCTTCGGCTTCATCGCCGCCGCGGTGGCCTGCTACATGGGCATGAACTGCGACTACGGACCGGTGGGCGTGGGCCGTGCGGTCAACCGGGCGGTGGTGGTCACCTCGATCGTGGTGTTCGCCACCAACTACGTGCTCACCATGATCTACCAGGTCCTCTTCCCCCCGAGGTTTTGATGGTCGCCATATCCCCCGTACGCAAGATCGGCCGGGCGGTCTCGGACCGGACGGCGGGGCTCGCCGCCTCGGCCAACCTGCCGATCTTCCTCGGCCGGGTGCTCTACCACCTGTTCTTCGACATCATCCTGCGGCGCAAGTACGGCAAGACGCTCGCCAAGCAGGTCAGCGACATCAGCGTCGGGGTCGGCGCGCTGGTGATCGGCGGCGGCATGATCTTCGTGATCGCCACCATGTCGCTGGCCACCGGCGCGATGGTCGGCCTCCAGGGCTACCCCGGCCTGGAGCGGATCGGCGCCGAGGCGTTCACCGGCCTGGTCGCCAGCTACTCCAACGTCCGCGAGGTCACCCCGATCATTGCGGGGGTCGCGCTGGTCGCGCAGGTCGGTACCGGCTTCACCGCCGAGATCGGCGCGATGCGGATCTCCGAGGAGATCGACGCGCTGGAGGTCATGGGGATCAACTCCCTGGCCTACCTGGTCTGCACCCGGGTCGCGGCGGGTGTGATCGCGCTGGTGCCGCTCTACCTGGTGTCGCTGTTCATGGCCTTCTTCGCCACCCGCTACATCTCCACCCAGTACTTCGGGCTCTCGCCCGGCATCTACGACTACTACTTCCACCTCTACCTGCCGCCGATCGACGTGTTCTACAGCGTCATCAAGGTCGCGGTGTTCGCCTTCATCATCATGTTCATCCACTGCTACCGCGGCTACTACGCGGCCGGCGGCCCGGTCGGCGTCGGCGTCGCGGCCGGCCGCGCGATCCGGGAGTCCACCATCCTGATGATCCTGATGAACCTGGTCCTGTCGTACATCTTCTGGGGCCACGGCAGCACGGTGAGGTTGACCGGATGAGTGAAGAGAGCCTGTCCTCCCGCTCCCGCACCGTCTTCGGGCTCGTCGGCGCCGGGGTGATCGCGGCCAGCGCGGTCTTCGTGGCGATCGGCTCGACGCCCTCGCACGCGGGATCCACCTACATCGACGCCTCGTTCGGCCGGGCCGGGCAGGGCCTGGACCCCGGCAAGTCGGACGTGAAGATCCGCGGCATCACGGTCGGCGCCGTCGACACCGTCCGGCTCGGCCGGGACGGCCGGGTCACGGTTCGGATGCGGCTCGACAAGGGGGTGCGGATCCCCGACACGACCACCGCCGCGGTCGAGCCGGTGTCGGTGTTCGGTCCCAAGGACCTCGCGCTGGACCTCGGCGCGAACGAGCTGAACGGCCCGTTCCTGCGCGACGGCGCGAAGGTCGCCAAGACCAGGGACCCCGCGGAGCTGTCCGACACCGCCTGGCTCACCTACCGGCTGACCAAGGCGATCAACCCGGACGAGCTGACCACCCTCCTGCACACGTTCTCCGCCGGGCTGTCGGGGCGGGGCCCGGCGCTGCGCCGGACGATCGACAACGGCACCAAGGTCATCGACGCGACGCACCGCGACCGGCAGGTGATCCAGACGCTGCTGAACGACGTCACCGGCCTGTCCGGGACGTTCGCGAGCCGCGGTGACACCGCGGTCGGCCTCGCCCGCGACCTCAACCGGCTCGGCCCGGTGATCAGCGACCGGCCGGACAAGGTCTCCCAGCTCCTGGACCGGTCGGCCGAGCTTGCCGACCGGGTCGGCGGGACGCTGCAACGGCAGGGCGGCAACATCGGCGAGATCGTCGACAGTGCCGGCCGGATCACCTCCGTGGTGGCCGGCCAGCGCCGCAACGTGCCCGTCATGCTCGACAGCCTGAACGGGTTCTTCTCCCTGCTCGCCCAGATCATCCGGATCCCCGGCCCGGAGGGCACGGTGATCGCGCAGGCGCGCGAGGCGCTGCCGCTGGACCTGTGCCAGATCTTCATCGACGCCTGCTCCCCGGCGCCGAAGAAGACGGCCTTCGACCTGAAGTTCGATCCCGACCAGCCCACCCCGGCGAGGCGGCCATGAGCGGGATGCGGCGCCGCAAATCGGCGCGCGGGCCCCAGTACAGCGTGACGGCGAAGTTCCTGGTGTTCGTGGTGGTGACGGGCCTGCTGACGTTCTTCATCGGCCAGCAGATCCTCGGCACGAGCTTCAGGTCGCGCTACCCGCTGACGGCGACGTTCGACGACGTGACGGGCCTGCTGGAGGGCGACGTCGTCAAGATCGCCGGTACCCCGGTGGGCCAGGTCAAGGGCATCGAGGTCAAGCAGGGCAAGGCCGTGGTCGACATGGCCGTCGACCGGGAGGTCAGGATCCCGGACGACTCGACCGCCTCGATCCGCTGGCGGAACGTGATGGGCCAGCGGGTGGTGTACCTGGAGCCGGGCCAGAGCACCAGGAAGATGAGCGCCGGGGCCCGGGTGCCGCACACCCGGTCGGTGGTCGATCTCGGCGCCGTGGTCGACAGCCTGGGGCCGCTGACGCAGAACCTGGACCCGAACCAGCTCAACAAGATCCTCTTCTCGTTCGCGCAGGCGCTCGACGGGAACGAGCAGGGCATCGGGGTGATGATCCAGAACTTCGACGGGCTGCTCCAGACCTTCGCGGCCCGCAAGCAGACCATCCAGGGGATGATCAAGAACTACGAGACGGTGGCGGGGGCGGTGGCCAAGCGGGACGGCCAGATCGCGGCCAGCGTCGACAACCTGGAGTCGCTGACGAAGGTGTTCGCGAGCAACCGCACGTTGCTGGAGAACGCGGTGGTCGAGATCTCGGGCGTGACGACCAACCTGAACCAGGTGCTGGGCGGCAACGACGCCCAGCTCGCCCGGATCGTGGGCAACCTCGGCCGGTTCGCCGAGACGTTCCGGCTGAACGTCGACCAGCTCGAGAAGATGGTGCAGCAGCTCCCGCTCACCCTGCGGCAGCTCTTCGCCTCCGCCAACGGCGGGCACTTCCTGCGCACCAACGCGCTGTGCCTCAACCTCGTTCAGGGACCGTGCCCGTTCCCGATGCAGCTCCCGCGGGCGCCCGGCACCAAGAACCCGTCCCAGGCCGACCTCACCAAGCTGAAGTCGATGTTGCAGGGAGGGAACTGAGAGATGGCGCTCAAGTCCCTGCGCGACGTCAACCACAAGATCGTCGCGATCGTCTCGCTCGGCGCGCTCGGCGCCGCCTGCGCCTTCGCGTTCGCGATCGGGCAGCTCCACCTGTTCGACAGCGGCTACACGATGAGTGGCGAGTTCGCCGACACCGCCGGACTGAAGAAGGGCCAGGACGTCCGGGTCGCCGGGGTCAAGGCCGGCCGGATCACCGGGGTTGAGCCCGACTTCGGGCACGGCCGGATCCTGGTCACCTGGCACGTCAACGCCGGCATCGACCTCGGCCGCGACACCCGCGCCGAGATCCAGACCACCACCCTGCTGGGCGGCCGGTACCTGCGGCTGACCGGCCCGGTCAGCCGCCCCTACGTGTCGACCCTGCCCGAGGGCCGGCGGCGGATCCCGCTCCAGCGCACCAGCGTCCCCTTCACCGTCCCCGAGGCGCTGGAGGGCGCGCAGAACATCGTCGGCAAGCTCGACCAGAAGAGCGTCGACAAGCTGCTCACCGAGGTCACCCGGATCAAGTCGCCGAGCGCCGAGCAGCTCAAGCGGATCCTGGTCAACGTCCAGTCGCTGTCGCGGACGCTGAACGACTCCACCCCCGAGATCGAGAAGCTGATCGCCAGCAGCAAGAGCATCACCGGCACGCTGGCCGCCAAGGACGACAAGCTCAAGCAGATCATCACCTCCAGCCAGGTGTTGCTCCAGGCACTGGTGGAGCGGCGCAACGAGCTGGCCGCCACGATCGGCCAGGGCAGCCGCACGGTCCGCACGCTGTCGAACGTGATCGCGCACAACCAGAAGCAGCTCGACTCGCTCCTGGACAACCTGCACCTGCTCACCACCCGGATGGCGCCCAACATGGACGCCCTCAACACCGACTTCTCGTTGCTCGGCCCGACGTTCACCCAGGTGGCCAACCTCAAGGGCAACGGCCCCTGGATCGAGGGGCTGCTCACCGGGCTCGGGCCGCTCCAGCCGCCCGGACCGATCTCCACCCGCCGTCCCGCGGCGCAGGGAGGGGGGAACTGATGAAGCCCACCGGAGGCAGGGCCCGCCCGCGGCCGGCCGCGGGCGTCTGCGCGGTGCTGTGCCTCGCGCTGGCCGCGGCGCTCGGCGGCTGCTCGCTGGCGTCCGCGGGCGGCGAGCGCACCATGGTCGTCTACATGCCCAAGGCCCGCTCCTTCTACAAGGAGTCCAAGGTCAAGGTGATGGGCGCCGACGTCGGCCTGGTCGACAAGGTGCAGAAGTGCACGCCCGAGCTGTGCGCCGGCAGGACCGACCAGATCAAGGTGACCTTCCACCTGAAGCGCGAGGTCCCGCTGCCGCGCGGCGTCCAGGCCTCGATCGTCCCGCTCAACCTGGTCGGCGAGCGCAACCTGGTGCTGCACCCGGCGTGGCGGCCGGGCGAGCCGAAGGAGACCACCGACAGCATCCCGATCGAGCGCACCCACGTGCCGGTCGAGGTCGACGACGCGCTCAGCTCGTTCACCAACCTCGCCAACGCGCTCGACCCGACCAAGATGCAGAGCGCGCTCGGGACGGCCGCCGGCACCGTCAAGGGCAACGGCAAGGAGTTCAACGCGACGCTGGAGCAGAGCGCCCGCCTGGTCGAGAACGTCGCCGGGCAGGACAAGGAGCTCGTCCAGGTCGCGCGGAACCTCAACCGGCTGGCCGGGGTGGTGCGCGGGCGCGAGGAGGTCCTCGGCTCGATGATCCGCGACTTCAGCGAGGCCACCCGGGTGCTCAGCTCCGAGCGCGGCCAGCTCCAGGACCTGGTGAGCGGGATCCTGGAACTGTCCAAGAACGGCGACAAGCTGCTCCAGAAGTACAAGGGGCGGCTCCCGTACGACCTGGCGGTCCTCACCCGCGTGTCGCTGGTGCTGAAGGGCAACGCCCAGTCGCTCGCGGGGCTGCTGAAGGCGCTGCCGGGCATCGGCGACGCCCTCATCGGCGGCTACAACCCCGAGAACAAGTCCCTTCAGATCCGCTTCGCCACCGACGCCTTCCTGCGGACCTGGCTCAAGGGCCTGATGGACACCGACGAGACGGGCTGCCCGCTGCCCAAGCCGAACTCCAACTGCCCGTGGCAGCAGAACGGAGGCAACTGATGGGCCGCAAGGCGTTGCTGCTCGTGGCCGTGCTGGTCCTGACGGTCTCCGGTTGCTCGTACAAGACGATGGGCGCGCCGCGCGACGGCCTCACCCTCACCGCGACGTTCGACGACGCGCAGGGCCTGGTCGCCGGGCACAGCGTGAAGATGTCCGACCTGACCATCGGCAGCGTCACGAAGGTGGAGCTGGCCGGCTACCGGTCCAGGGCCACCCTGGCGATCAAGAAGGAGTACCGGATCCCGCGGGGCTCCCGGGCCGAGATCAAGGTGACCTCGCTGCTCGGCGAGAACTACGTCGACCTCCAGATGCCGCCCGGCGGGAGCATGGACCGCGGCCCGTTCCTGGCGGACCGGGCCGCGATCGCCGACACCTCGGTGCAGCCGGCGTTCGAGCAGGTGATCGGGCAGACCGGCCCGCTGCTCAAGGCCCTGGCCGGCGACGACGTGGCCACCGTGGTCAACGCCGGGGCGACCGCCCTCGACGGGAACGGGAAGAAGCTCAACGCCACCATCGCCAAGACCGGCGACCTGCTGAAGATCTTCGCCGACCAGCGCGCCGAGCTCGGCCTCGCGGTCGACAACTTCGCCAAGCTCGGCCGGTCGCTGGCCAAGGGCACCGACGAGCTGGACCAGGCCCCGGTGCAGCTGGAGCGCATGACCAAGGTGCTCGACGACAACAAGGGCAAGATCCTCAAGACGGTCGACCGGCTCACCCGGATGGCCCGCCAGCTCAACGACAAGGTGCTGGAGGGCCGGGTCACCCGGTTCCGGAACCTGCTGCGCGACCTCGACCCGGTGCTCCAGCAGCTCGGCGACAACCGGACGCGGCTCACCAGCCTGGTGGACGGGCTGGTGCAGTTCTCCGACAAGCTCCCCAAGGCCACCTATGACGGTCAGCTCCTGCTCTACCCGATCCTGAAGATCGTGTGGCCGGACGGCACGCCGGTGCTCCCCGCCCAGGGCGGGTCGCCCGCCGCCGCCAAGGGCAAGGGCAAGGGGAAGTCCAAGGCCGGGACCGGCGCGCGGCCGGGTGCCAAGCCGGGCTTCCAGCTCCCCGAGCAGCTGCGCGGCGCCCTGCCGGGCCTCGACAAGATCCTGGAGCCGCCGCGATGACCAGGCGCCTGACGATCAACCTGACGGTGTTCGCCGCCCTCGCCGTGCTCATGGTGGTCTGGGCGTTCAACAACGTGGTGCGCTTCGACTTCATCGACCGGCCGTACCACATCACCGTCGAGTTCGAGTCCTCGCCGGGCCTGCACCCGGGCTTCGAGGTCGACTACCTCGGGCTGCGCGTCGGCAAGATCGACTCGGTCTGGCTGGACAAGGACAAGGTCAAGGTCAAGCTCGACATGGAGCGCGGGGTCAAGGTCCCGCAGGGCGTCACCGCCGCCGCCGCGCGCAAGTCAGCGGTCGGCGAGCCCGTCGTCGAGCTGACCCCGGGCCCGGGCGGGACCGGCGCGACGCCGCTGGCCGCGAACGCGGTGATCCCGGTCGCGCAGACCAAGGTGCCGCCCAAGTACGGCGACCTGTTCGGCGCGGTCATCCAGACCCTCAAGGCCATCAGGCCCGAGGACGCGCAGGTGCTCACGCACGAGCTGGCCGAGGGCTGGGCCGGCCGCGAGGGCTCGCTCCGGCAGGTCATCGACGGCGGCGACCAGCTCACCACCACCTTCGCCGAGAACACCGAGCTGCTCGACGGGCTGACCAAGGACCTCGGCAAGATCACCGGGGTGCTCAACCGGAACCGCGGCGACCTCGGCGCCGGGATCGACAACCTGGCCGCGCTGACCGGCGCCCTCAGTCAGGTGCGCGGCGACCTCACCGAGCTCCGCGACAAGGGGCCGGACCTGCTCGGCACCGTCAACAGGCTGCTCGACCAGACCGGCCCCGACTTCGAGTGCACCGTCGACTCGATCGGCAGCCTCGGCCTCAGCCGGTACAACCCGGGCTACCTGACCGACCTGCGTGACACCCTCGCCCAGGCGCCGAGGCTGAAGGTCGTGCTCGACAACGTGATCGGGCGCGACCAGGGCAAGCCGGTGCTGAACGTGGTCTTCCTGATGACCGTCAAGAAGCTGGCCACGCTGGAGTACAAGTACCCGCTGGCGCAGCCCACCGCGCCCAAGCCGCCGACCTGCGCGGGCGGCCGGACGCCGGCGCTGGTCAAGCAGAAGCCCTACCAGGCCAAGAACCCCGGGGGGACGATCCCGACCCACGACCCGTCGCTCGACCGGCAGAAGCTGAACGCCAAGAACGCGGCCAACCGCAGCGCCGAAGAACCTTCAGGGGGACCGCCGGTTTGGCTAGTCTACGTTCCTCCGGTCCTGGCCCTGCTGGTATTGATCAAGGTCATGATGGGCTCGGTGCCTGTGATGTCCCGCATCTCCCGCCTGCGTCGTAAGGACTGACCTCAACCCCAGGAGTTTGAAGTGACAGCCAGGACCGACAAGGACGTCACCGGGGACGCCGCGGACGCCGTCGTGGACGAGCCCGCCGCCGAGGAGCCGGAGGACGGGCCGGCCGCGTCCGGGGCCGCGGCGCGTCCGGCCAAGCGCAAGCGGCGGGTGCGGGTCATCGAGGTCCTCGACGGCGAGGACATCGACGAGGTCCTGGATGCGATCGACGCCGAGGAGGAGGCCGGGGCCGCGGAGCCCGCCGCCGAGACGGCGGCGACCGCCAAGCCCGCGGCCCGGCCCGTGAAGCCGGTCGTCGAGCGGATCGAGCCGCCGGCGACGGTCGTGGACGAGCCGGCCGCCAAGCCGTCCAAGCCGTCCAAGCCGTCCAAGCCGTCCGGGCCGGACGCGGGCCGCCGCGCCTTCCTCGGCCTCGGCCGCGAGCAGGCCGTCGTGGTGGTCGTCCTCGTCGCGGTGCTCGCGAGCCTGGCCGTCTGGCAGTGGCGGAGCGCGAGCGGCGAGGCGTCCAAGGCCGACGAGCGCGCCGCGGTCGGCAAGGTCGCCGCCGCGTACGGCGACGTGGCGCTCAACTACAACGCCTCCAACTACCAGGCGCAGATGGCCAAGGCCCAGAAGCTCATGGGCGGCGACCTCCTGGAGAGCTTCAAGGCCACCACGCTCCCGAGCCTCGGCGACACCTTCAAGAGCAGCCCGGAGCTCGCGCTGTCCTCCAAGACCAGCCAGACGTTCGTCGGCAGCGTGGACGGCAGGTTCGCGACCGCCGTGGTGATGGTCGACATCAAGGTGCAGAGCAAGGAGGCCACCGAGGCGCCCGCCACGCTGCTCCGGCTCGCGCTGGCCAAGATCGACGGCGACTGGAAGGTCACCAAGCAGTACGCGTCCGGCGTGAACGACCAGAACCAGAACCAGCAGGCCGGCGGCAGCCAGCTCCCCGTCCCGAGCGACGGCGCCCCCTCGGGCGGCCAGCCCAAGGACGGCAAGACCGGCAAGCCGAAGAACTGACCCCGGCCGGCCCTGGGCCGGCCCGATCGCGCCCCGTCCGGCGGAAGCCGTGCGGGGCGCGGCGCGTTGACCCTGTGGACGGCGAGGGGCGGCGCGAGGATGACGGGCGGGACGATGACCGCGGACGGCGACACGACGGGGGGCCGGGGCATGGTGGCGGACGACGACGCGGCCCCGGACGCCGAACCGGAGGCCGAACCGGACGCCGAACCGGACCCGGGTGCGGGCGCGGGCGCGTCCCGGGGGTGGCCGGAGCGGGACGAGGTGATCGGCGAGTTCGGCGTGCTGCTCGGCGCGGCGGGGATGCTGGAGCGGATCGCCGCGCGCGAACTGGAGCGGCGCTGCGGGATCCGGCACGTCGCGTTCGAGGTGCTGATGCGGCTGGCGGACGCGGGCGGCGACCGTCCGCGCACGATGGGCCGGCTGGCCGGCGAGCTGATCCTCACCAGTGGCGGGATGACCCGGCTGATCGACCGGATGGAGGAGTCGGGCTGGGTCCGCCGGCTGGCCGCCGAGGGCGACCGGCGGCGTCAGCTCGTGGGGCTGACGGGCGCCGGCCGCAGCAAGCTCGACGAGGCGCTCGTGGTGCACGCCGAGACCCTGCGGAGGCATTTCGCCGGGCCGCTCCCGGACGCGGAGCGGCGCCGGCTGGTCGGCACCCTGCGCACCCTGAACGCGCACGCCCGGGAGGAGCTGGGCGACCTCCGCTGAGCGGACCCGCGGGGGCCGGAGGTGGCGGGGCGGGGGTCAGAGGTAGCGGGCGGCGGCGGCCTCGGCGGGGGCGTCGTCACCGGTGACGCCGTCCGGGCCCTTGGGGATGCCGTCGTCGATCTCGGCGGGGCAGTTGACGGTGACCCGGTGCATCTTGCGGCGCTCGGTGTAGTCGGCGACCGCGTAGTGCTGCGTGGGGCGGTTGTCCCAGAACGCGAGCGTGCCGACCCGCCACTTGAGCCGGACCTGGAACTGCGGGTCGCGGACGGCGTCGAACAGCAGCGGGAGGATCGCCTCGTTCTCCCGCCGCGACAGCCCGATCAGTCGGGTGACCGAGGACCGGTTGACGTACAGCGCCTTGCGCCCGGTCTCGGGGTGGATCCGGACGACGGGGTGGGTGACCGGCGGGTTGTCGTCCTGCATCGCGCGCAGGTCCATCCGGTGGCCCTTGTCGATGGCCTTGGAGACCGACATGGTCAGGTCGTGCTCGGCGTACAGGTCGTCGCACAGCCGCTGGAGCCAGGGCGCGAGCGAGTCGTAGGCCATGTACATGTTGGCCCAGAGGGTGTCGCCGCCGACCTCGGGCAGGATGACCGCGCGCAGCAGCGATCCCATCGGCGGGGTCCTCATGAACGTGTTGTCGCTGTGCCACTGGTCGCCGCCCTCGCCCTTGGGGTCGGTCTGGTCCAGGACGTGGACGGCGCTGCCCGAGGTGTCCATCGGCGGCAGGTTGGCGGTGCCGAACTGCTTGGCGAACGCGACGTGCTCCTCGTCGCTGATCTGCTGGTCCCGGAAGAACAGCACCATGTGCTCCAGCAGGCCGTCGCGGATCTGCTGGACCTGCTCGGGGTCCAGCGGCTTGCTCAGCTCGACGCCGGTGACCTCGGCGCCGATGTTCCGGGTCATGGGCTGGAATTCGATCATGTCCTGCGGCCTCCATCGGGGTGCGCTGTGCCGTCGCGAGCCTGGAGCCGGGCGATCAGCTTGCCAAGCAATCGCTAGGTTGATGGTAGCCGATGGAGGTGGACGGCTGTCCAGTCCGGACCGGCCGTCCAGTCCGGACCGCCGGTCAGCGCGAGTAGTGCTCGACCACGAGCTGCTCGTCGCAGATGACCGGGACCTCGCGCCGCTCGGGCAGCCGGGCGAGCCGCGCGGCGAGCGCGTCGTGCCGCACCTCCAGGTAGGGCGGGACGTTCTCGGCGTGGCCCCCGGCGGCGGCGACCGCGAACGGCGGCAGCGCGCGGCTGCGCTCGGCGATCGTGATGACGTCGCCGGGCCGTAGCCGGTAGGACGGGCGGTCCACCCGGCGGCCGTTCACCAGCACGTGGCGGTGCACGACGAACTGGCGGGCCTGGTAGATCGTCCGGGCGAAGCCGGTGCGCAGCACCAGCGCGTCCAGCCGGCGCTCAAGGTCGACGATCAGCGCCTCGCCGGTCTTGCCGCCGGCCCCCGCGGCCTTGGCGAACGCGTTGCGGAGCTGGGCCTCACGGATGTTGTACTGGGCGCGCAGCCGCTGCTTCTCGCGCAGCCGCACCTTGTAGTCGGACTCCTGCTTGCGGGCGCGCCCGTGCATTCCGGGCGGGTAGGGGCGGGCCTCGAAGTACTTGACGCTCTTGGGGGTGAGCGGGATGCCGAGGGCCCGGGACAGCCGGACCTTGGGGCGGGAGTTGTTCATGGTGCACCTCACTGTGATTAGGTAACCCTTACTTAGGTAAGCCTAACCTAGAATGTCAGGAGATCCAATGAGCCGGACCGACAGCCCGGAGCGGCGGCCGACCGCAGCGGAGCGGGCGCGCAGCCTCGCCTACGGCGTGGCCGACGGTGTCCTCGCGGTGCCCGGCGTCCCGTACGCCCCGGTGCCCGCGCACGCGACCGACCGCGACGGCCGCCCGCTGCTGCTCATGCCCGCGGCCTCGCCCGTCGTCGCCGCGCTGGCCGGGGAGCCCGACCTCCCCGCCACGCTGCACATCTCCGACGTCGCCCCGGTCCCGCTGCCCGACCGGGTGCGCGGCCGGGCCCGGCTGCACGGCTGGATCACCGAGGTCCCGGCCGCCGACCGCCGCGCCGCCGCGCTCCGGCTCTCCCACCTGCACCCGCGGCCCGAACTCCTCGACTTCGGCGCCGCGCCCGCCGTCCACGGCGCGTGGACGGTGCTCGCGCTGGAGGCCGCGGAGATCGAGGTGGAGGACGCCTGGGGGAGCGCGATCGTCGAGCCGGAGGAGTACGCCGCCGCGACGCCCGACCCGTTCGTCGCGATCGAGGCGTCCGTCCTCGCCCACCTCGACTCCTGCCACCGCGAGGAGCTGATGACGCTCCTGCCCGGGATGGCGGCCGGGGAGGTCCCGCCCGTCCCGATGCCCGTCGTGCGCCCGCTCGCCCTGGACCGGCACGGGATGTGGCTGCGCTGCTCTATCCCGGAACCGGGCGGGCCCGACCCGTTCGACCTCCGGCTCGCGTTCTCCGAGCCGGTCCGCGATCTCGACGGCCTGCGCTGCGTCTACCGCCGGCTCTTCGCCGGCGCCACCACGTAGCCCGGTTCCGCGCAGTGTCAGTGTTCTCCCGGATGGTGCCGGGACCCGATCCGGGCCATGCTCGGGTTTCCGGCCGGAGGCGGCCCCCGGACCGCCCGCCCGACCACGGCCCGTACATCGTTCTCCCTCGCGGGGTGGGCGACACGGTGACGGATCCGCGGACGAGCGGACGGGACGCGGCGTCGCCCCCGGCTGGATCGGTTCTCCCCGGGGACGCCGGCCGGGCCACCGGCGCCGATTGGACCTGTCCCGGCAGCGGCCGTGGCACCCAGGCTGGAACCATGACCGAACACCGCCGGGAGACCCGCGCCGTCCACCCGCCCGTGATCATGCCCGAGGGAAGCCGCCCGCTCGGAGTCCCCATCTACCAGGGCCACGTGTTCGCCCTCGACGACGCCGACGCGATGGCCGACGCGTTCCAGGATCCGGACGGCGCGTTCTTCTACGGCCGGATGAGCAACCCCACCGTCCGCTCCCTCGAACAGGCCGTCGCGGAACTGGAGGGCGGCGCCGACGCGATGGCGACCGCGTCCGGCATGGGCGCGATCAACGCGGTGCTCATGGCGACGCTCCGCTCCGGCGACCACGTGATCGCGCAGTCCTCGCTGTACGGCGGGACGTACGCGCTGCTGGGCGACCTCGCCGAGCGGTGGGGGGTCGAGGTGGACTTCGTCTCCGGCGCCGATCCCGCCGAGGTGCGCGCGGCGCTCCGGCCCCGGACCCGGCTGCTGTACCTGGAGACGATCGCCAATCCGTCCACCCGGGTCGGCGACCTGCCCGCGCTCGCCGCCGCGGCCCGCGAGGCCGGGGTGCCGACCGTGGTGGACAACACCTTCGCCCCGGTGCTGTGCCGTCCGATCGAGCACGGCGCCGACATCGTCGTGCACTCGATGACCAAGTACCTCGGCGGGCACGCCGACGTCGTCGGCGGCGTGGCGGTGTTCGCCGACTCCGGCCGGCACCGGCGGGTGTGGGAGCACGCGCTCGAACTTGGCGCCACCCTCGCGCCGCACTCGGCCTGGCTGGTGCTGCGCGGCCTGGCCACGCTGCCGATGCGGATCGCGCGGCAGAGCGAGACCGCCCTCCTGCTGGCCCGGCGGCTCGACGCGCACCCGGCCGTCGCCGCCGTCCACCACCCGGGGCTGCCCGGCCATCCGCAGCACGAGCTGGCGTCGCGGCTGCTGAGCGGGGGCGGCGGCGGGGTGCTGTCGTTCGAGCTGGAGGGCGGACGGGAGGCCGGCCGCGCGTTCATCGAGTCCGTGCGGCTGGCCTCGCTCGCGGCCTCGCTCGGCGCCGCGGCGACGCTCGTCCTGCACTCGGCGAGCACCTCCCACCGGCGGCTCGACGCCGCCGCGCTGCGTGCCGCCGGGATCGGGGCGGGGACGGTCCGGGTCGCCGTGGGCCTGGAGCACCCCGAGGACCTGTGGAACGACATCGAGCAGGCCCTCGCCGCCACCGCCGCCGCGCCCGCCGCCGCGTCCGCCGAGCGGGCGTG
Organism: Actinomadura xylanilytica; assembly: GCF_030283145.1. Taxonomy (GTDB): domain Bacteria; phylum Actinomycetota; class Actinomycetes; order Streptosporangiales; family Streptosporangiaceae; genus Spirillospora; species Spirillospora xylanilytica. The sequence continues at coordinate 399,148 of NZ_JASNWE010000004.1, read as the reverse complement.
AGGGCGGGCCGCTAGAGGTAGAAGCCGGTCGCGGACGCGGGGACGTCGCGTCCCTCGGGACGCTTCTCGCCCTTGCGCATCGCGGCCAGCTCGGCCAGCGTCGCGCCGTCCGGCCCGATGCCGTGACGGTCCGGCCGGCCGGCCGGACCGGCCCCCTCGACGCCGTCCCCGTCGCCGCCCTCGGTGCCCTCGTCCAGCCACGCGACCGACTCGGCGCGGGTCAGCGGGCCGACCTCGATCTGCGCGAGGCAGCGCCCCGGACGGACGACCGCGGGGTGCAGCCGCGCCAGGTCCTCGTTGGTGGTGATCGCGACCAGGACGTCGCGGCCCTGCCCGAGCATCCCGTCGGTGAGGTTGAGCAGCCGGGACAGGCCCTGCCCGGTGGACGCCTTGGCCTCACCGCGGATCAGCTCGTCGCAGTCCTCCAGGATCAGCAGCCGCCAGCGCCGGTTCTCCTCATCGTCATCGTCGCCGACCGCCACCTCCATCAGGTAGCTGGGCGTGCCGAACAGCGCCTCGGGGTCGAGCACGCAGTCGGCCTGGCACCACGTGCCCCAGGACCGCGCGAGCGCCCGCAGCGCGGTGGTCTTGCCGGTGCCCGGCGGGCCGTGCAGCAGCAGCAGCCGCCCGTTGACCTCCTCCCGGGTCATGCCCATGACCCGGTCGAACGCCTCGGCGACCGGCGCGGTGTAGTTGCGCCGGATCTCGGTCCAGGTGTCGGCGGAGATGGCCCGCTCGGTCCGGATCGGGCCGCGCCCGCCCAGGTGCCAGAAGCCCATCTCGACGTTGGTGTCGTCGGTCTTCGGCGGCTCGGTGGCGTCGCGGACGCAGTCGGCCAGGACCGACTCGGCCAGCTCGTCGCTGATCGCCGAGACCGCCACGTAGGCGCTGCCGTGCTTCCACCGGTTGGTGAGCAGCGTCCAGCCGTCGCCCTCGGCGAGCACCGACTCCTTGCCCTTCTCGTGCGCGACGCGCAGCACCCGGGCGCCGTCCGGGCGCAGCGGGGCGTCGGCCTTGACGTGATCGAGCTGGGTCGACCGCGACCACGGCTGCGCGCCGGACGCGAACGGCCGCATCGACAGCACGTCCATCACGTCGGCGGGCGAGTTGCCGTCGTTGAGGTTGAGCACCACGGGCAGCGTCAGGCCCGCCCCGGGGTCGGCGTCCGATTCCCGGGGCTCGACGAGATGCAGGATCTCCTGCGGCCTCTCCCGTGACATGGTCATGGTTTCGATGATCAGCCCCGCCGGCGGGTGCCGTCCACCGATTTAGCCTGTCTGCTTCGTCTCGTCGGACGGCCCGGCGCCGTCCGCCGCCGGCGCCGCGCCCTCGTCCGCGGCCTTGCCCGTGCTCTCGGCCTGGGGCTGGGGCTGGGCCGGGCCCGCGACCGCGGCCTCGGTCGTGTCGACGGACGTGACCGTGTCCCCGGGCTTGCGCAGGTCGGCGGCCTTGCGGGCCGCCGCGGCGGCCTTGGCCTCCACGGCCGCCTTGGCCTCGGCCTCGCGGACCTCCCTGGCCTGGTGGGCGGCCTTGCGGTCGGCGGCCTCCTTGAGGTCGAGCGCCTCGGCCTCCTCCGGGGTCGGCGCCGATCCGCCCAGGTAGGCGGGCTGCCACCAGGTCTCGCCCGGCTTGGGCTCCTCCGGGTACTCGCGCTGCGCCTGCTCGAGCAGCTCCGACATCCGGTGGTGCAGTTCCTCGGTGACCTTGTCGTAGTCGTCGCCGCGCTTGGGGTACATCGGCTCGCCGATGAGGATGGTCACCGGGACGTTCCGCTGGAACAGCCGCTTCTTGTGGCCCTTGGTCCACATCCGCTGCGGGCCCCAGATCGCGATCGGGATCAGCGGCACCTTGCCGGCGACGGCCATCCGCACCGCGCCGCTCTTGATGTCCTTGACCGTGAACGAGCGGCTGATCGTCGCCTCGGCGAAGACGCCGATGATCTCGCCGCCCTTCAGCGCGGTCAGTGCGGCCTTGTAGGAGGCGGCCCCTGCCTCCCGGTCGACCGGGATGTGATGCATCCCGCGCATCAGCGGCCCGGCGATCCGATTGTCGAAGATCTCCTTCTTCGCCATGAACCGGACCAGCCGCTTCGCCGGGTGGGTGGCCAGCCCGGCGAAGATGAAGTCGAGATAGCTGACGTGGTTGCTGACGAGCACCGCGCCTCCGGTGCTGGGGATCCGGTCGGTCCCTTCGAGACGGAACTTCACGTTGAGCGCCTTGAAGAGCGCCAGCGCCGTCTTGTTCACCGGCGGGTACACGATTTCGGACATGGATGAACCGTACTTGAGCCGGAGGTCATCAGCGAGGCGACCCATCCACCCGGACCGGACGATGGATCACACAACGGCCCGGAACTCTGAGAAGGTTGGGTTGTGACGTGATCCGGTGAAGGGGGATGAGCATGGAACCGTTGGACGCGGCCGCGGATGTGCACGCGCTCATCCGCGACCTGCTTCCCGCGGTGGCGCCGACCGCCTGGCTCGACTCGGGGACCTCCGAAGTGGTGCTGCCCGTCGGGCGGTCCGAGGCGCGGGCGTCCACCTGGACGGCGCTGGAGCGCTGCGCCCGTGAACCCGCCCCCCAGTGGCCCGTCCTGGTGGAGGAGTGGGTCCGCGAGGTCTGCGACCGCGCGTTCCTCGCCGTCGGTGAGATGGAGCTGTTCGGCGACGTGCGCGAGCTGCTGCGGCTGCGCATCGTGCCCAAGCTCGCGCCGCGCGACCGCGAGGGCCTGGTCGTCGTCCCGGCCGGAGACCACTTCGACGCGATGGTGATGATCGAGCACCCCCGCTACGGCGGCCCGCTGACCAAGGCCCGCGCCGGGCTGCTCGGGCTCCGCAAGCTCGGATATGTGATGACCAACACCCACGACCGCGAGCTGGCCGACGTCGAGGTCCGCGACCAGCCGCTGCTGCCGGGCCGCAACGTCCGGGTGGTGACCAAGCCGGGCAGCCGCTACGTGTCGGCGCTGCTCAGCGAGGTCGACCAGTTCCTTCCCGGGCCGAACACCCGCGGCGCGCTGGTCGGGGTGCCCTGCCACAGCACGCTGCTGCTCTACCCGATCACCTCCACGGCCGTCCGCGAGGTGCTGCCGGTCTTCGCCGACGTGGTCGCCGAGATGCACGTCGCCGCCGAGGACCCGTGCGCCCCCGGCGTCTACTGGAGCCACGGCGAGCGCCGGCTCACCCCGCTCGCCGGGGGCGCCGACCTGGAGGGCTCGGGCGAGTTCGCCGCCCTCCTGCGCCGTCTCCCCGAGGGCTGACCCTCCAGGAGAGGAGCCCTCGGGGGCCTGTCTCAAAGTGCCCAAGCACGGTCAGCGCCCCGAGCCGCCAGGCGAGGAAGCTGGGCCGAGCTTGAAATCAGGGGAGCTTCCAGTCCACGGGGGAGGCGCCCTGCTGCTCCAGGAGCTGGTTGGCGCGGCTGAACGGGCGGGAGCCGAAGAAGCCCCGGTCGGCCGACATCGGGCTCGGGTGCGCGCTCTCGATGCAGGGGACGCCGCCGAGCATCGGCTTGAGGTTGCGGGCGTCGCGGCCCCACAGGATCGCCACGAGGGGCCGGCCGCGCGCGACGAGCGCGCGGATCGCCTGCTCGGTGACCTCTTCCCAGCCCTTGCCGCGGTGCGAGGCGGGCTTGCGGGGCAGCACGGTCAGCGACCGGTTGAGCAGCAGCACGCCCTGCCCGGTCCACGGCGTCAGGTCGCCGTTGGACGGCTGGGGGAGGCCGAGGTCGTCGTGCAGCTCGCGGTAGATGTTGATCAGGCTGCCGGGCAGCGGCCGGACGTCCGGCGCGACCGAGAAGCTGAGCCCGACCGGATGGCCCGGGGTCGGGTAGGGGTCCTGCCCCATGATCAGCACCCGCACCTCGTCGAACGGCTGGGTGAAGGCGCGCAGGATGTGGCCGCCGGCCGGGAGGTAGCGGCGTCCGGCGGCGGTCTCGGCGCGGAGGAAGTCGCCCATGGCGGCGATCCGTCCCGACACCGGTTCCAGCGCGGTCGCCCACCCGGCCTCGACGACGTCCGCGAGTGGTCGTCCCGTCATGGTCGACCACCCTAATGCCGTGATCGCGGCGGTGCGGTCGGAACGCGGCGGGGCGGCGCGGGCGTTCGTCCGCCGCGACGGGCCGCGGGAACGCAAAGGGTTGTCCATGGGTCGGCGGGCCGTCCGGATGAATGGGGCGAAACATCCCGTTAAGTCCGTGTTACTTTCCGTGCACACTCATTGACCCGGCGGTGCGGGGCCGCGTAACTCCTTGAGGAGGAAGGCAGGCGCAGGACAGGCGCAGAACCAGCGGACGGAACCAGCATGAGCCAGTTGACCACCGTGGACGCCACGTTCCTCAACGCGGAGACCGCCACCGTGCACCCCCACATCGCCGGGCTCGGCATCGTGGACACCGCCTCGTGCCCCGGCGGCACGCTGACCGTCGCCGCCCTGGCGGACCTGGTCCGGCGGCGCGCCCATCTCGCCGCCCGGCCGCTGCGCCGGCGGCTCGCCCCGGTGCCGCTCGGCCTCGACCGCCCCTACTGGGAGGACGATCCGGACTTCGACCCCGGACGGCACATCCGCGAGATCGCGCTGCCCGCGCCGGGCGGCGACGAGCAGCTCGGCGACGCCGTCGCGATGCTGCACGAGACGCCCCTGGACCGGACCCGCCCGCTCTGGGAGATGGCCCTCGTCCACGGCCTGGCCGGGGGCCGCACCGCCGTGTACGTCAAGGTGCACCACGCCGCCATCGACGGCGTGACGGCCGCCGAGACCCTCGCCGCGCTGCTCGACCTGTCGCCGGAGCCGCGCGAGGTGCCGGCGGGCGACGCCGAGCCGCAGCGGGCCCCGCACGCGGCCGGCATGGTCGGCGCCGGCCTCCTCAAGGCCGCGCTGCACCCCGTCCGGACGGCGCTGTCGGTGGTGCGCACCGCCCCCTACCTCGACGAGATCCCCGGCGTCGGCGCGCTGCCGGGCGCCGGGCTGGTGGCGCGGGCCGTCCAGGGGGCGCTGCGCCGCGACGAGGTGCCGCCCGCGCCGCGCGCCGCCGCCCCGTCCACCCCGTTCAACCAGCCGGTCGGGCGCCGGCGCTCGGTGGCGTTCGGGGAGCTGTCGCTCGCCGAGGTCAAGCAGGTGCGCGAGGCGCTCGGCGGCAGCGTCAACGACGTGGTCATGGCGCTGTGCGCGACCGCCGTGCGCACCTGGCTGGACAAGCGCGGCGAGCTGCCCCCGGGCCCGCTCGTCGCGGGCGTCCCGGTGTCGCTGCGCCGCGCCGGGCGGGACGCGGGCGACACCGGCAACCAGATCTCGATCATGAGCGTGCCGCTCGCCACCCACCTCGCCGACCCGGCCGAGCGCTTCGCCGCCGTGCGGTGCGACATGGACCTGGTCAAGCGGCGGTTCACCGCCTCGTCCGGAGTGTGGGTGCGGGAGCTGAGCGGGATCCTGCCGGCGGTGGTCGCCGGGCCGCTGATCCGGCTGGCGATGCGGGCGCCGTTCCGCCCGATCAACCTGATCGTCTCGAACGTGCCGGGGCCGCAGTTCCCGCTGTACCTGTGCGGGGCGCGGGTGCTCGGCTACTACCCGGTCTCGGTCGTCAGCGACATCACCGGCGGCGTCAACATCACCGTGTTCTCCTACGACGGCAAGATCGACATCGGCGTGGTCGCCTGCCGGGACCTGGTGCCCGACCCGTCGGAGCTGCTCGACCACCTCGCCGACGCCCTCGACGAGCTGAAGGACCTCACCCGGGAGTGATCCCGAGGACGGCGCGGTGCCGCCACGCGAGGCCGAGCGCGGCGGCACCGGCCGGCTGCATCGGCTCGGGGACCGTCCCGTCGAACGGCGCGACCGAGACCCGTCCCTCCGCGTTCACCTCGACCAGCCCGCCGAACAACTCCCCGAACGCGGCGTCGTCGAAGACCGCCACCGTCAGGACGTCCAGCGCCATCGTCAGCGGATCGACGCCGAGCCCGAGGCAGTGCGCCCGCACCCGGCCGTCCCGCCGGGCCCCGGTCAGCGCCCGGTGGAACGGCCACGCCTCCTGGTCGAACGCCTCGCCGTAGTCCTCGCCGCCGCCGAGCAGTTCCTCGGCGTACTCGCGCACCATGGTCCGCCACAGGTCGAGATCGGCGGGCCCGCCCGTGAGCGGCTGGAAGCCGCCGACGGGCATCACGTGGTGGAGGCCGCCCGCGTGCGCGACCTTCGCCGGGTCGCGCCAGTGCAGCACGTACGATCCGGACGCCGTGACGGTCAGCGTCGTGATCGCGGAGAGCGCGGGGCGGCGGGACAGGTCGCGGGGGTCGCCGATCCGCCGCCGCAGCGGCAGCCCGGGGACCCCGGCGGCCAGCTCGTGCGCGACGGCCTCGCCGATGTCGACGCCGTCGAAGTACCCCGCCGGTCCGAGCCGCAGCACGCCGCGGCCGGACGGTGCCAGGTCGGCGGCGAGGAGCCGGTAGAAGGGGCGGTCCTCGAACACGGCCGGGGCCGCGAGCGCCGCCATCGCCTCGGCGTACGTCGCGAACCCGTCCGGCAGCCCGTCCGCGGGCGCCGCCACCGCGGGCGGGGCCGGGGCGGCGTCCCATTCCAGCCGGACGTTCTCCAGGGGGATCGGCGCGTCCGGGATCCACTCGGGACGGGTCAGCAGCGCGGTGCCCGCCACGCGCGGGACGCCCGGGTACAGGGCGCCCGCCGTCCGGCCGAGACCGGCGCGGTCGCCGTTCAGGAGGGCGCGGTCCGCGCGCCACCGCTCTCGGCTGAGGCTCATGCGGTCACTCCTTCCCTCCGCGCGGGACGACCAGACCGGACTCGTACGCGGTCACGACGGCCTGGACCCGGTCGCGCAGGCCGAGCTTGCGCAGCACCCGGCTCACGTGCGTCTTGACCGTCTCCTCGCCCACGACCAGGCGCGCGGCGATCTCCGGGTTCGACAGGCCCTCGGCGACCAGCCTCAGCACGTCGGTCTCGCGCGGCGTCAGCGCGGCGGGCGGCGGCGCGGCCGGACGGGGCCGGAGCCGAGCGAACTCGCTGATGAGGCGGCGGGTGACGCTCGGCGCGAGCAGCGCCTCCCCGGCGGCGACCACCCGGACGGCGTCGAAGAGCCGCTCGGCCGTCGCGTCCTTGAGCAGGAACCCGCTGGCGCCCGCGACCAGCGCGTCGTAGACGTGCTGGTCGAGGTCGAAGGTGGTCAGCATGACGATCCGCGGCGCGGCGACGCCCGGGGCGGACGCGGTGGACGTCATGGACGCGGTGGACGCGGCGGCGCCGGTGATCCGGCGGGTCGCCTCGATCCCGTCCATGACCGGCATCCGCACGTCCATCAGCACGACGTCGGGGCGCAGCTCGCGGCACACCCGGACCGCCTCGGCGCCGTCGGCCGCGGTGCCGGCCACGGTGAGGTCGGGCTGGGTCTCCAGGAGCGCGCCGAACCCGGCCCGCACCACCTCCTGGTCGTCGACCACGACGACGCGCACCGGGGGCGCGCTCATCCGGCCGCCTCCGTGGTCGCCCCGTCCGCGGTCGCGGCGGCGGGCAGCGTGGCCTCGACGAGGAAGCCGCCGGTGGGCGCGGACCCGGTGCGCAGCGCGCCGCCGACCGCCGCGGCCCGTTCGCGCATCCCGAGCAGACCGTGCCCGCCGCCGGCGCCGTGCCCGCCGGCCGGCGGGCCGGGGCCGTTGTCGCGCACCCGCAGCCGCAGCGCGTCCGCCGCGTACTCGACCTCCACATCCACGGCGGCGCCCGGCGCGTGCCTGCGCACGTTGGTCAGCGCCTCCTGGACGATCCGGTACGCGGTGAGCTCGACGCCCTGGTCGAGCGGCGCGACCCGGCCCTGGAGGATCAGGCGGGCGCTCACCCCGCACGAGTCGCGGGTCTCGTCGATCAGGTCGAGGAGCTGGCGCAGCCCCGGCTGGGGCCGCCGGGCACCCTCGTCCGGCCCGGCGTCCTCGCGGAGCACGCCGAGCAGCCGGCGCATCTCGGTGAGGGCCGTCCTGGCGGTGTCGCCGATCGCGAGGAGGCGCCGCGCCCCGTCCGGCGGCATCCCGGGCACGGCCAGCCGGGCGGTCTCGGCCTGCACCGAGATCATCGAGATGTGGTGGGCGACCACGTCGTGCAGCTCGCGCGCGATGCGGGCCCGTTCGCCGCGCGCGGTGAACTCCAGCAGGGTGCTCTGGGCGGCCTCCCGGGACGCGTTCCGCGCGGCGGCCTCGGCGCGGGCCCGCAGCACCCGGCGCCGCACGAGCAGCGACCAGACGACGACCAGCGCGGCCAGCCCGGCGAAGGCCGGGGCACGGTACAGCGCGCAGGCGGGCGCCGCCGACGCCGTGATCAGCGCGCCGGCGGCGGCCGGATGGCCACGCACCACGGCCAGCGGCACCGTCCCGCACACGCTCACCAGCAGGGCGAGGGGGAGGACCACCTCGGAGCCGCCGGTCCGGAGCACGGTCTCGGCGACCGCGAGGGCGCCGAGCGCGATCCCGGCCGCCGGCGGCCAGCCGCGCAGTGCACCTGGCTGCTTCACATCCGTCATTGTGGCCGACCCGCGTCCGCGCCGCGTCCCCCGGTGCCGGGCCCGCGGCGTCCCCCGCGTGAGGGACGCGGCGGGGATCGTCCCCCGGTCGCGGCCGGTGAAGTCGGCTCCCTGGCGGGACGACCGGGACCGCCCGCGATTCCTAGGCTCCAGGGCATGAAGGCAACCATTGAGGTGAGCGGGCTGCGCAAGCGGTACGGGCCGACCGTCGCCGTGGACGACCTGTCGTTCACGGTCGCCCCCGGGAGGGTCACCGGCTTCGTCGGGCCGAACGGCGCCGGCAAGTCCACCACCATGCGGATGATCCTCGGGCTGGACCGCCCCGACGCGGGGACCGCGCTGATCGGCGGCCGTCCCTATCGGAGGCTGCGGTCCCCGCTGCGCGAGGTCGGCGCCATGCTGGACGCGGGGGCGGTCCACCCCGGCCGCCGCGCCCGCGCCCACCTGCGGTGGATGGCGCACTCCAACGCGCTGCCCGTCCGGCGGGTGGACGAGGTGCTCGACATCGTCGGGCTGTCCGGCGCCGTGGCGGGCCGGCCGGCCGGCGGCTACTCGCTCGGCATGCGCCAGCGGCTCGGCATCGCCGCCGCCCTCCTCGGCGACCCGCCGGTGCTGATGTTCGACGAGCCCGTCAACGGCCTGGACCCCGAGGGCATCACCTGGATCCGCGGGCTGCTGCGGTCGCTGGCCGCCGAGGGGCGGGCGGTGCTGGTGTCGAGCCATCTGATGAGCGAGCTGGAAGGCAGCGCCGACCACCTCGTGGTGGTCGGGCGGGGCCGGGTCATCGCCGACCGCGGCGTGCGCGAGCTGCTCAGCGCCGCGTCCGGCGACCGGGTGCTGGTCCGCACCGGCCACAGGCAGGAGGCGATGACCGTGCTCGCCCGCGCGGGCGCGGTCGTCGCGACCACCGGCTGCGACGCGCTGACCGTCTCGGGCGTCCCGGCCGAACGGATCGTCGCCCTGCTCACCGGGGACGGCGTGCCCTTCTCCGGGATCACCGAGCACCGCGCGACGCTGGAGGAGGCGTTCATGGAACTCACCCGGGATGCCGTCGACTACCGGTCCTCCCGGACGGAAGCGGGGGAGGGCGCGTGACGACCGCGACGACCGCTCCGCCGCCGTACCGGAGCACGGTCCCCGAGTCCCGCCGGGCCGGATTCGGCGGGCTGCTGCGCGCCGAGTGGACCAAGCTCTGGTCGGTGCGCCGGTGGACCCTGGCCCTGCCCACCGCGATCCTGCTGACGATCGTGGTCGCGCTGCTCTCCGCGGCGGGCGGCAGCGCGGTGAAGGCGGGCGGCGGCGGTGGCGGTGGCGGTGGCGGTGGCGGGAAGAGGCCGCCCGGCACCGTCCACCCGTTCAACGACGGCGGCGGTTTCGTGCACCAGCCGCTGGCGGGCGACGGGACCGTCACCGCGCGGGTGACCGCGCAGCGCGCGAGCCACCCGGAGGCCAAGGCCGGTCTCATGATCAGGCGGGACGGCCGCCGCGGCGCCCCGTACGCGGTGATCGCGGTGACGCCGGGCCGCGGCGTCCGGCTCCGGTCCGGCGTCGGGACCGATCTGGGGGGCGGCTCCGGCCCCGTCCCGCGGTGGCTCAGGCTGACCCGTTCCGGCACGTCGGTGACCGGGTACGCCTCGTCCGACGGCGCCGCCTGGAGGCGCGTCGGGACGGTCGAGGTCGCCGGGCTGTCCGGCGCGGCGCAGGCCGGGCCGTACGTCGGCTCGCCCAGCGCGATCAAGGTCGAGCGGCGGTTCGGCGGCGAGAGCACCTCCGAGGTGCCGACCGAGGGATCGGCCACGTTCGACCGGGTGGACGTCGCGCCCGCCGGGGGCGCGCGGCCGGCGCCGTGGGTCCGGCGGGACCGCGAGACCGGCGCCGACGCCCCGCTGGACCCGGCGGACTCGCCCCGGGCCGGTGCCCCCTTCACGCTGGCCGGATCCGGTGACGTCGGGCCGGACGAGTTCGCGCGCGACATCACCGAGACCGCGCTCGCCGGCGTGCTGATCGGGCTGATGGCGGTCGTCGCGCTCGCCGTGCTGTCGGTCACGTCCGAGTACCGGCGCGGCATGATCCGGACGACGTTCGCCGCGACCCCGGCGCGCGGCCGGGTGCTGGCCGCCAAGGCACTGGTGCTGGGCGCCGCCGCGTTCGCCGCCGGGCTGGCCGCCGCCGCGGGCGCGCTGCTGATCTCGTTTCCGGTCATGCGCGGCAAGGGGCTCGCGCCGCCGCCGGTCACGGAGTGGCCGGTGTTGCGGGCGGTGCTCGGCACCGCGCTGCTGCTGGCGCTCATCGCGGTGCTGAGCGTGGGCGTCGCGGTGATCCTGCGGCACGCCGCCGCGTCGATCACGGTGCTGCTGCTGGTGCTGCTCGTCCCGCAGATCGTCGCGACCGGGCTGCCGCTGTCCGCCGCGACGTGGTTGGAGCGGCTGTCCCCGGCCGCCGGGTTCGCGATGCAGCAGACCGTGCCCCGGTACGACACCGCGCTCGGCCCGTGGGCCGGGCTGGGCGTGCTGGCCGCCTACACCGCGGCCGTGCTGGCCGCGGCCCTCTGGCTGCTCCGCAGGAGGGACGCGTGAGGCACGTCCTCCACGGGGAGTGGACCAAGCTGCGCACCCTCCCGTCCACCGGCTGGCTGCTGCTGGCGCTGGCCGTCTCCACCGTGCTGGTGGGGGCGGCCACCACCGGGGCCGTCGACACCTCGCACTGCCCGGCCCCGGCCGGGTGCCTGGAGGACACCACCCGGCTCAGCCTCACCGGCGTCCGGCTCGGGCAGGCCGCGGCCGTCGTGTTCGCGGTGCTCGCGATCGGCGGCGAGTACGGCACCGGGATGATCCAGATCACGCTGGCGGCCGTCCCGCACCGCCCCCGCGTGCTGCTCGCCAAGGCCGCCGTCGTCGCGGCGGGCGTGCTCGCGGCGGGGACGCTCGGCGTCCTCGGCTCGCTCGCGGCGGGCCGGGCGCTGCTGCCCGGCAACGGGTTCACCGCCGCCAACGGGTACCCGCCGCCGTCCCTCGCGGACGGTCCGACGCTGCGGGCGGCGGCCGGGACCGTGCTCTACCTCGTGCTGGTCGCGCTCCTCGCGCTCGGCGTCGGCGCGGTGCTGCGCGACACCGCCGCGTCGGTCACGGTCGTGCTGACCCTGCTCTACGTCTTCCCGGTGATCACCAGGTTCGTGACCGACCCGGACTGGCACGAGCGGCTCGACCGGATCGCGCCGATGACGGCCGGGCTGGCGATCCAGACCACCATCCGCGGCGCGGGCCCCCCGATCGGGCCGTGGACCGGCCTCGGCGTGCTCGCCGCCTACGCGGCGGCGGCGCTGCTGGCCGGCGGGTGCGTGCTCGCGGCCCGCGACGCCAATTGACAAACCGCGTTGCCGAACCTGCAATGAGGTCATGAGCGAACCCATCGAGGACGTGCTCGCCGGGGTCGGCGAGCGGCTGCGCCGGCTCCGCCGGGAACGGGGCGTCACGCTGGCGGCGCTCGCCGAGTCCACCGGCATCTCGGTGAGCACCCTGTCCCGGCTGGAGTCGGGCAAGCGGCGGCCCAGCCTGGAACTGCTGCTGCCGCTCGCGCGGGCCCACCGGGTGCCGCTGGACGAGATGGTCGGCGCTCCCGCGGTCGGCGACCCCCGGATCCGGCCGGAGCCGCGCCGGATCGGGGAGATGACCGCGCTGCCGCTCACCCGGCGTCCCGGCGGCGTCCAGGCGTACAAGCTGCTGGTCCCCGAGATCGTCGACCCGCCCGATCCGCGCACCCACGAGGGGTACGAGTGGGTGTACGTGCTGAACGGCCGGGTCCGGCTCGTCCTGGCCCAGCACGATCTGGTCATGGGGCCCGGCGAGGCCGCGGAGTTCGACACCCGCCTGCCGCACTGGTTCGGGGGGCAGGGCGGCCCGGCCGAGGTGCTCAGCCTCTTCGGCCCGCAGGGCGAGCGCGTCCACCTGCGCGCCCGCCCCGGCCGCCCTGGCCGCGCCGACTGACCGCGCCGACTGAACGGACCGGCCGATCGGGTGTCGGGACGGGTCGCCTAGAGTTTTGCGGGGCCCAGATTCCGGTGGGGCTGCTGCTCGACCGGCCCGGGCCGCGCCGGATGATCGCCAGCGGTGCGCTGGTGATGGCCGCCGCGCGTGCGGACCCTCGCGGGACGGTCAGGCGGGGCGGAGTTCGAGGGTGCAGCACTTGGGGCCGCCGCCCGCCTTGCGCAGCTCCGACAGGTCGACCGGGACGGGCTCGTACCCGTGCCGCGCCAGCGTCTCGATCAGGTCGCCGGCCTCGGCGTTGAGCACGACGTGCCGGCCGTCGCACACCGCGTTGAGGCCGAGCACCGCCGCGTCCCGCTCCCCGGCCAGGACGGCGTCCGGGAACATCCGCTCCAGCACCGTGCGGCTGCCCGCGGAGAACGCGCCCGGGTAGTACGCCACGTTCCCGTCCCCGAGGGGGAACAGCGCCGTGTCCAGGTGGTAGAAGCGCGGGTCGACCAGCCGCAGCGTCACCACCGGGCGTCCGAGGAACTCCTGGGCCTCCTGGTGCGCGGCCAGGTCCGTGCGGAACCCGGTGCCCGCCAGGATGACGTCCTCGAGCGTGAGGAAGTCGCCCTCGCCCTCGTTGGTGTGCGCCGGTTCGAGGACGTCGGGGAACCCGTTGTGCCGCAGCCACTCCATGTACGCGGGCCCCTCCGCCGCCCGTTCGGGATGGGTGAACCGGGCGCCGTACGCCTTGCCCGCCACCACCAGCCCGCCGTTCGCCGCGAACACCATGTCGGGCAGTCCCGCGATGGGCTCGATCAGGCTGACCCGGTGCCCCAGGCCGAGATAGGCGCCGCGCAGCGCCTCCCACTGCCCGACCGCCCGGCCCGCGTCGGCGCCCGCCGCCGGGTCCATCCAGGGGTTGATGGCGTACGTCACGGCGAAGTGGTCCGGGCGGCACATCAGGAAGTGGCGCCGCAGCGCGGTCCGGTGGGGGCGCGCGTCCGGGACGTGCGCGGTGCTCGGCTCCATCGCCGGCGAGACGGTCATGCGGACTCCAGGTCATCGCGAGAGGGGGCGGCGGTCGACCATCGAAGCCTAGGAACCCCCGGCTCCGGATCCAATCCGCCGACCTTGCGCTGACCTGGCGGTTCGTTGCTCATTTCGGCCGGACCGCGGCGATTCGTTGCGCGGCGCCGGGCGATGCCGCCGCGCCCCGTCCTAGACGGGGCCGTACCGGTCCCGCGCCCGCAGCGCGAGCCACAGGTCGTAGCGGGCGGAGGGGCCGTTGAGAAGGGACCGTTCGAGGGTCTCCTCGATGCGGACCAGGCGCTTGCGGACGCCGGGCACCGACACCCCGAGGGCGGACGCGGTCGCGTCCAGCCGCGCGCCGCTCTCCAGCCAGGCGCGCAGCGTGCCGGTGAACAGCGCCGGGTCGCGGTCGCTCAGCGGGGCGAGCTGGTCCTCCGCCCACCGGCGCGACTCGGCGGAGCCGAGCAGGATGTCGAGCGGCTGCGGCGCGCTCGTCCGCGGCGGGTCGCCGGGCTGCCCGTGGATCCGCAGCGCCAGGTCGAGCCGCGCCTGCGTCGGCAGCCGGCCCAGGTCGCAGCCGAGCAGCCGCTCGACCAGCCGCAGCCGGCTCGCCAGGGTGTTGCGGTGGATCTTCAACTGGACGCACGCGCGGCCGTACAGGGTCAGCCAGCCCCCCAGCGTCTTGGCCAGTTCCGCCCCGCCGGGGTCGCCCGACCGCTCCGGCAGGTGCGCCAGCAGCGGCCCGAGCACGGCCGCCGCCCACGCCGCCCCACCGCCGCTGAGCAGCGGCGCCAGATCCTCCCGGACGCTGTAGCGGGCGAAGCCGTTCGGATTCCCGCGCGCGGCGGCCAGCGCGTGGAACGCCTGCTTGTAGCCAGTGGCGGCGTCGCGGAGCGCCACGGTGTGCCCGGCGCCGACGCGGATCGAGGTGCCCGCCGCGGCCAGCCCGCGCAGCGTGGCCTCGAGCGGCTCGGGCTCCCGGCCGGGTTCGGGCGAACCGGGCTCCCGGTAGCCGATGGGCCCGGCCGCCCCGGCGCGCGCCCGCGCGGCGCCCGGGCCCGCGTCGGCCGGCGCCAGGATGATGATGTGCCGGATATAGGCCGGGCAGCGGATGATCCAGGCCCGGCCGAGGGCGACGCGGTCGCAGTCTTCGACGGTCGAGTCACGGGCCCTGGTCGGGCACTCCACGATGTACACCCGCAGTCGCTCGGGCAGCTCCGGCCCGATGGCGTTCGCGATGAGGTTCGCCGCGCGCAGGTCGCCGCTCATCAGCCACGTGAGGACGGCCTGGCGGTTGCGCTGCTCGGCGAGGTCGACGCGGGCGCGGTGCTCGTCGTGCTCGTCGAGCCGCCAGCGCAGCCAGACCAGGCCGGCCGCGTCGTCGATCAGCCGGGCCGCGTCCGGGCCGGCCGGCCGCGGCCCGCCCACGATCAGCAGCGGGGCCGGCTCCCGGTCGCCGATCGCGATGACGCGCACCGTGTGGCCGGGCAGCGAGACGACCGCGGGGCCGGACCGCCCGGAGGCGACCCGCTCGAACTGCTCCCGCGCCCCGTCCAGGCCGGGCGGCGGGGACGGGAAGGCGTGCCGTGGGCGCCCGGTGTGATCGGCCAGCACCGCGAACCCGCCCGCCTGCCGCGCCAGCTCGCGCAGCAGGGCGGCGAGGCCGTCGGGCCGCGCCGCCCTCACGTGCAGTTCCCTGAGCAGGTTCACATAGCGGCCGTCCTCGTCCGGCATGCGCTCCTCCCGGGTGGACCCCCTGTGCGGAACCTACAAGTTGATCATATGTCCGGCCAGGCCGTGCACGGCCTCCTTGATGGCCTCGCCCAGCGTGGGGTGCGCGTGCACGTTGCGGGACACCTCGTGCACGGTCAGGTCCCACTGCTGCGCCAGGGTCAGCTCGGGCAGCAGCTCGGTGACCTCCGGGCCGATCAGGTGCGCGCCGAGCAGCTCGCCGTAGCGGGCGTCGCTGATCACCTTGACGAACCCGTCGCCCTCGCCCATGCCGAGCGCCTTGCCGTTGGCGCTGAAGGGGAACTTGGCGACCTTGACGTCGAAGCCCTGCTCCTTGGCCTGCGCCTCGGTCCAGCCGAAGCTGGCGATCTGCGGCTGGCAGTACGTGGCGCGCGGGATCATCACGTAGTCGAGCTCCATCGTCTCGGCGTCCGCGATGGTCTCGGCCGCGACGATGCCCATGGCCTCGGCCGCGTGCGCCAGCATCAGCTTGGCGGTCACGTCGCCGATGGCGAAGATGTGCGGCACCGAGGTGCGACCGCGGCCGTCGATGTCGATCGCGCCGCGGTCCGTCAGCGCGACGCCGGTCTTGTCGAGGCCGTAGCCCTCGACGTTCGGCTGGAACCCGATCGCCTGGAGCACCTTGTCGGCCTCCAGCACCTGCTGGGCGCCGTCCTTGCCGGTCACGGTGACCTTGACCTTCGCGCCGGAGTCGTCGATCGCGTCGACCCGGGTGGAGGTCAGCACGTCGACGCCGAGCTTGCGGTAGCGCTTGGCCAGCTCCTTGGACACGTCGGCGTCCTCGTTGGGCACCATCCGGTCGAGGAACTCGACGATGGTGACCTTCACGCCGTAGTTGTGCAGCACGTACGCGAACTCGACGCCGATGGCGCCCGCGCCCGCGATGACGATGCTCTCGGGCAGGTCGGAGCTGAGGATCTGCTCCTCGTAGGTCACCACCCGCTCCGACAGCGAGGTGCCGGGCAGCAGCTTGGTGTGCGCGCCCGCCGCGATGATGCAGTGCCCGAAGGTGACCGTCTCGCCGGTCCCGTCGGCCTTGGCCACCTGGAGGGTGTTCGGGTCGGTGAAGGTGCCGCGCCCGTCGAAGGTGGTGATCTTGTTCTTCTTCATCAGGAACTGGACGCCCTTGACCAGCTTGTCCGACACCTGACGGCTGCGCTCGAAGGCGGTGCCGTAGTCGAAGGTCACCTGGCCCTCGGCCTTGATGCCGTACTTGTCGGCCTCCTGGGTGAAGATGTGCGCCAGCTCCGCGTTGCGCAGCAGCGCCTTGGAGGGGATGCAGCCGACGTTGAGGCAGACTCCGCCCCAGTACTTCTCCTCGATGATCGCCGTCTTCAGCCCCAGCTGTGCCGACCGGATCGCGGCGACATATCCGCCCGGACCGGAGCCCAGGACCACGACGTCAAAGTGATTGCTCATTCTAATGACGATATTCGCCCCCGGTAGGTGCTCGCATCCCGGCCGCGCGTACCCGCCGGTAGTGACGCCCCTCCGTCGGGCGCGGCCCCGCCTCCGGGCGAGTCGACGGTTACCGGACGTGACGAACCGGCGACCGTTGGAGGTTCTTCGTCACAAGCTGTTAGGGTTTTGTGCGGCTCCCCGTGTTCGAACTCTCGGGGAGGTGGGCGGCCCGCGGGCGGCGATGAGCGACGCGCGGGCGACCCGCGAGCGGTCTGCGAGCGGCCCCTCGGTGACGCCGGTCCCGGCGTGCCGGAACCCCGCCGCCCATCACGTTCGTTGTCGCAAGTCGGACCGGGGCGTCCGCCGGCGGATCCGGCGCGACCGCGCGGCGGGACGGGACGCGAGCGCCCGAGACGGTGTCCGCGACACCGCCGGTCCGTCCGGTCCGTCCGGTCGGCCCGGCTCGAGCCCGGCGGTCGCCCGTACCCAGCCGAAGTGGAGGAGAAGGCGAGTGAGGATTCCCAAGCGCGTCAACACCGTCCTGGACTGGGCGGAGCAGCACTTTGGCGCTCTTGCGGCGGTCGCCGCTCTGGTGATCGCCGCGCTGGCGGCCACGCTGGCGCCACCGCTCGCCGGCCTCCCGGTCGCCGGGTTCATCCTCGGGCTCGCCGCCGGCGGCTTCCTGGTCCACCTGCGGATGGCCAAGCGGGTGACCCGGGCCCGGTCCGAGATCGACGACCTGCTGCGGGAGAACGGCGCGCTGCGGCACCGCAACACCGTCCTCGCCAGCGGCGTGATCACCCGCGAGGCGCAGGTGACCCAGGCCCTGCTCGCCATCCCCGAGGACGTCCTCCTCGGCGAGGAGGACCCGCAGCGCACCGTGGCCCTCCCCGACCTCGGCGACCTGCCCGGCCTTCCGGAGGCCGCGGAATCCCCGAAGCCGCCGAAGCCGCCGAAGATCCCGAAGCCGACGGAGGCCCCAGACGGCGCGGCCGGCGACGCCCCCGAGCAGGCCGCCTCGGAGCGGACCGCGCCCCAGCAGACCGCCCCTGAGAAGGCCGAGGAGCCCGAGGAGCTCGAGGACACCAAGCGCAACCGCAAGCGCCGCTGACCCCGCTCCCCTCCCCATTCCCGACTCGCGGTCACCTTCCGGGGACACTGTGTCAGTTCTGCTGATCTTGGGCAGGACCGATGCCGGGGGGTGACGGTGCCGATGACGGATGGACGATCGGCCTCACGGGGGGACGATCCGCCGGCCGGCGCGCCGGCCGGGCCCCGCGGCCCGGACGAGTCGGCGGTCCGCAAGGCCGTGCTCGCCTCGGCGATGGGCAACTGCATCGAGTGGTTCGACTTCGGCGTGTTCAGCGCCGGGGTGATGACCTCGATCATCGGCACGGTGTTCTTCCCGCCGGGGGAGGGCGGCAGCGCCACGCTCCGGTCGTTCGCGCTGATCGCGGCGGCCTTCCTGGCCCGTCCCTTCGGCGGCATGTTCTTCGGCCCGCTCGGCGACCGGATCGGCCGCAAGCGGGTGCTGGCCACCACGATCATCCTGATGTCGGGCTCCACGTTCGTGATCGGGATCCTGCCCGGCTACGGCACGATCGGCCTCGCGGCCCCGCTGCTGCTGCTCGCGGTACGGCTGGTGCAGGGGTTCTCCACCGGCGGCGAGTACGGCGGCGCCGCCACGATGATCGCCGAGTACGCGCCGACGAACCGGCGCGGGTTCTTCGGCAGCTTCCTGGAGCTGGGCACGCTGACCGGCTACATCATGGGCGCCGGACTGGTCCTGATCGTCAACGTCGTGCTGGGCGACGCGACGATGCACTCCTGGGGCTGGCGCATCCCGTTCCTGATCGCGCTGCCCCTCGGCCTGGTCGGCCTGTACGTGCGGACCCGCATCGAGGACACGCCGGTGTTCCAGCGGATGGAGGCGGCCGGCAAGAAGGCCAGGTCGCCGCTCCGGGAGACGCTGCTGAACAACTGGCGGATGGTCCTGATGCTGATCGGGATCGTGTTCCTGCTGAACGTGGCCGACTACACGCTGCTGACGTTCATGCCGTCCTACCTCACCGAGAACCTGGCGATGGGCGACGTCACCGCGCAGCTCATCACCATCGGGGTGGAGTTCGTGATGATCCTGGTGATCGTCCCGGTGGGCGGGCTGTCGGACCGGATCGGCCGCAAGCCGCTGCTGCTGACCGCGGCGGTCGGGTACGTGGTGCTGTCCTGGCCCGCGTTCGCGCTGATGCAGACCGAGAACGCGCTCGGCGTCGCGGCCGGCTACGCGATCGTGGGCGGGCTGCTGGTGCTGATGCTGGCGGTGGTCGGCGCGACGTTCCCGGCGATGTTCCCGACCAAGGTGCGGTACGGGGCGTTCGCGATCGGCTACAACGTCTCCACGTCGCTGTTCGGCGGCACCGCCGCCGTGCTGGTGGGCTCGCTGATCAAGATCACCGGCACCAACTACGTCCCGGCGTACTACCTGATGCTGGCCGGGCTGGTGGCGCTGGTCCCGATCACCATGATCCCTGAGACCGCGCGCGTCCCGATCGAGCGGACCGGGACGGGATCCGCCCCGGAACCCGCGGGTTCCGGGGCGGCCGGGGCGTGAGCGGCGCGGTCAGCGGGAGGCGGCGAAGCGGCGGTGGGCCCAGCCCGCCAGCGTCGCCGAGATCACGAGAGCGGCACCGGTCTCGATCAGCAGTGCGGTCCAAACGGCGGTCACTGTGGGCCTCCTTCCGGGGGGCGGGTCCTTCCGAGAGCGGACCCGATCTTCACTTCGCCCAACACCCGCGGTGCGGCCGATCCTTCCGAGCCGGAGCCGTTCCGGACGGTGATGTGTATCACTTTCGACCCTCCTGACCTGGGAATAAACCTTAAAGAGGGTAAAAGTGCAGGTCGTCCGGCTGGACGGTCAGGAGCGGCGCAGGCCGGCGAAGAACGCGCGCACGTCCGCGACCAGCAGATCGGGGACCTCCAGGGCGGCGAAGTGGCCTCCGGAGTCGAACTCGGTCCACCGTGTGACTCGGTGCGCGCGCTCCGCGAACCGCCGGACGGTCGAGTCGCCCGCGAAGACGGCCACGCCTACAGGGACCGGTGACGGCTCGGGCGCCGGTCCCCATGCGGCGGCGCTCTCCCGGTAGAGGCGGGCTGAGGAACCGGCCGTGCCGGTCAGCCAGGAGACCGTCACGGCGGTGAGGATCGTGTCCCGGTCGAGCGCGCCGATCTTGTCGCCATGGCCCGCGTACCAGTCGGCGTACCAGGCGAGCTGCCCTACAGGGGAGTCGACCAGGGCATACGCCAGCGTCTGCGGACGGGTTCCCTGGATCATCGCGTAGCCGGACAGTTCACGGTGCCAGCGCTCGATACCCGCCATCCGTGCCAGCTCCGCCTCGGACAGGCCCTCCAGGTCGGCCGGATCCCTGGACGGCGTCGTCACCAGCGCGTTGACGTGCACACCGGCCACCCGGTCGGGCTCGGCACGGGCGAGCTCTGGGGAGATGATCGAACCGAAGTCGCCGCCCTGCGCCCCGTACCGCTCGTATCCGAGCCGGCGCATCAGCTCCGCCCACGCCCGCGCCACGCGCGCGACGCCCCAGCCCGTCTCGCGCGTCGGGCCGGAGAACCCGTACCCCGGGATGGACGGGGCGACGACGTGGAACGCGTCCGAGGCGTCCCCGCCGTGGGCACGAGGGTCGGTCAGCGGTCCGATCACCTTCAGGAAGTCGGCGGCCGATCCCGGCCAGCCGTGCGTGAGGAGCAGCGGCAGGGCGTCCGGCTCCGGCGAGCGGACGTGGAGGAAGTGCACATTCTGCCCGGAGATCACGGTGGTGAACTGCGGGAAGGCGTTCAGTTCGGCCTCGTGCCGCCGCCAGTCGTACTCCGTCCGCCAGTACTCGGCCATGTCCTGGACATAGTCGCCGGCGGTGCCGTATGACCAACCGACACCGGGAATCTCATCGGGCCGGCGGGTCCGGGCGAGGCGGTCGCGCAGGTCGTCCAGATCGGCCTGCGGGATCTCTATGTGGAACGGGTGGATTTCGTCTTCTCGCATGTCAGGGACGTTAGGGGGAGTGGCGGTCGCCAGCCGTCCGCCATACCCCCCGGCGCGGGCCCGGTCCCCGTTCCCGCAAGGGCCTCCCGGCGTGGCGGCCGGTGCGGGCAAAGTAAGGGAACTCTCTCATTGCGATCAAGTGATTACCATGGGTAGCGTCTCTGGCGGCGGGAAATGCATGTGTACATAAAGGACACCATCGAACATGAGTGTCCATTCCGCTGATTCTTCCATTCGCTCTCAGAGCGACCATTTCTGTCGGCAGCAACGGAATCGGTGGTGTGGATCGTGACGGAACAGCAGTTGAGCCTGGGTACGGCGGCGGCACGCAATCTCGCGACGACGACCAAGTCCGTCCCCCAGATGCAGGGCATCTCCTCCCGGTGGCTGCTCAAGCTGCTGCCCTGGGTGCAGGCGGCCGGCGGCGCCTACCGGGTCAACCGCCGGCTCAGCTACATGGTCGGCGACGGGCGGATCACGTTCGTGACCACCGGCGCCGACGTCCGCGTCGTCCCGCGCGAGCTCGGCGAGCTGCCGCCCCTGCGCGGCTTCGAGGACGAGCCGGTGCTGGAGGGCCTCGCCGGCCGCTTCGTCCAGCGCGAGTACGCGCCCGGCGACGTCATCGTCGAGCAGGGCCGGCCGGTCGACCAGGTCTTCCTGATCGCGCACGGCAAGCTCAACCGGATCGCCACCGGTGAGTACGGCGACGACGCCCTGCTGGGCGTGCTCGCCGGCGGCGAGTTCTTCGGCCACGGGGCGCTGCTCGGCGAGCAGCCCGACTGGGACCACACCGTCAGGGCGGTGACCGCCTGCACGCTGCTCACCCTGTCCGAAGGGGAGTTCCGGGAGGTCCTGGGCCGCTCCGAGGAGCTCCAGGCGCACATCGCCGACTTCCGCGAGCGGCCCGAGCGCGCGCAGGACGAGCACGGCGAAGCCGCGATCGAGCTGGCCTCCGGGCACTCCGGTGAGCCGTCCCTGCCCGGCACTTTCGTCGACTACGAGGGCTCGCCGCGCGAGTACGAGCTGAGCGTCGCCCAGACCGTGCTGCGGGTCCACTCCCGGGTCGCCGACCTCTACAACGAGCCGATGGACCAGGTCGAGCAGCAGCTCAGGCTGACCATCGAGGCGCTGCGCGAGCGGCAGGAGCAGGAGCTGATCAACAGCCGCGACTTCGGGCTGCTGCACAACGCCGACCTCACCCAGCGCATCCACACCCGCACCGGGCCGCCCACCCCCGACGACATGGACGACCTGCTCACCCTCGTCTGGAAGGACCCGGCGTTCTTCCTCGCCCACCCGAAGACGATCGCGGCGTTCGGCCGCGAGTGCAGCGCGCGCGGCGTCTACCCCGAGAGCGTCGACGTGCAGGGCAGCAAGGTCCCGGCCTGGCGCGGCGTCCCGATCTTCCCGAGCAACAAGATCCCGATCAGCCCGACCCGGACCAGCTCGGTGCTGCTGATGCGCACCGGCGAGTCCGACCAGGGCGTCGTCGGGCTGCACCAGACCGGCATCCCGGACGAGTTCCAGCCCGGCCTGTCGGTCCGCTTCATGGGCATCGACGACAAGGCGCTCATCTCCTACCTCGTCAGCGCCTACTACTCGGCCGCCGTCCTGGTGCCGGACGCGCTCGGCATCCTGGAGAGCGTCGAGATCGCGCATGGCGGTGCGGCCAGTGCCGCCCTTTGACCTCCCCGACTTCCACCTGCCGCATCCGGCGCGGCTGAACCCGCACCTGGAACGCAGCCGCGCGCACTCCGCGCGGTGGGCCCGCGATATGGGCGTCCTCCCCACGGACGGCGCCGCCCCCCTCATCTGGACCGAGCAGGACTACGCCGCCCACGACTACGCCCTGCTCACCGCCTACACCCACCCCGACGCCCCCGCCCCCGTTCTCGACCTGGTGAACGACTGGTACGTCTGGGTGTTCTACTTCGACGACCACTTCCTGGAGCACTACAAACGCCCCCGCGACATGGCGGGCGCCCGCGCGTACCTGGCGCGGCTGCCCTCGTTCATGCCGGCGGACCCGGGCGAGGCGCCCCCGGCCGAGCCACGCGACCCGGTCGAACGGGGCCTCGCCGACCTATGGGCGCGCACCGTCCCGCTCATGTCGGGGCAGTGGCGCGCACGGTTCGCCGAGAGCACCCGCAACCTGCTCCAGGAGTCGCTCTGGGAGCTGTCCAACATCGACGAGGGGCGGGTGCCCAACCCGATCGACTACGTCCAGATGCGCCGCAAGGTCGGCGGCGCGCCCTGGTCGGCCGACCTCGTCGAGGTCGCCCTCGGCGCCGAGCTGCCGGCCGGGATCGCCGCGACCCGTCCGCTGCGCGTGCTCAAGGACACGTTCGCCGACGCCGTGCACCTGCGCAACGACCTGTTCTCCTATCGGCGCGAGACCGAGGAGGAGGACGAGCTCAACAACGGCGTGCTGGTCGTGCAGAGGTTCTTCGACGTCGGTCCGCAGCGGGCCGCCGACACGGTCAACGACCTGCTGACCTCGCGGCTGCGGCAGTTCGAGAACACCGCCGGCACCGAGCTGCCCCCGCTGCTCGACGAGCACGCGCCGACGCCCGAGGCGCGGCTCGGCGTGCTCAGGTACGTCCGGGGCCTCCAAGACTGGCAGTCGGGCGCACACGCGTGGCATCTGCGGTCCGGCCGCTACACGGACCGGGGAGCCGAGGGGGCCGGCCGGCCGCTGCCGTCCGGGCCCCTCGGGCTCGGCACCTCGGCCGTCCGGCCCCGCGTGCCCGAGCGTCCCCCGCGCGGCGGCCCCCCGGCCGCCGCGCGCACGGCCGCCGAACCCTTCGAGGCCCCCCGGCTCACCGTCCCGTACGGCGCGCGGCTCAACCCGCGCGTGGACGCCGTCCGGGCGCACGCCGGGACCTGGGCGGCCGAGATGGGCCTGCTCGACCAGGGCGGCTGGGACCGCGACGCGTTCGACGCCGCCGACTACGGGCTGTTCGCCGCGCTGACCCATCCCGACGCGTCCGGCGCCGGGCTGGAGCTGGTCAACGACTGGCACCTGTGGGGCTTCTACGTCGACGACCTGTTCGCCGAACGGTTCACGCGCGCCTGCGACGCCGTCGGTGCCAGGGCCTTCGTCGCGCGGCTGGCGGAGTTCATGCCGGCCGACCCGGCCGCCGGGGCCGTCCCGGCGGCCCCGGCCGAACGGGCGCTGGCCGACCTGTGGGCCCGTACCGCCCCGGCGATGACGGTGGCCGACCGCCGTGAGTTCGCCGCCGTGGTGGGCCGCTTCGTCGGGAGCCGGCTGTGGGAGCTGGCCGGGCACGCCCAGCGCCGGGTCCCCGACCCCGTCGACCACATCGAGATGCGCCGCACCACCGGCGGAGCCGAATTCTCGACCGGCCTGCTGCGGCACTGCCTCCAGGACGAGGTCCCGGCCGCTGTGCTGAGCACCGGCCCGATGCGGGCCCTGGTCGACGCCTTCGCCGACGTCGGCGGCCTGCACCACGACCTGCTGGCGTACCGGAGGGAGGTCGAGGACGGCGACGAGCTCGACAACGCCGTGCTCGCCGTCGCGGGCTTCCTCGGCTGCGGCCCGCGCCGCGCGGCCGAGATCGTCGGCGACCTGGCCGCCGCGCGCACCCGCGAGTTCGACCGCATCGTCACGGCCGAACTGCCCGCGCTGACCGACGGCCTCGACCCCGCCGCCCGCGATCGCCTGACCGGCCACATCGAGGGCCTCCGCCGCTGGATGGCCGGCGACCTGGAATGGGCGGCCACCACCGGCCGCTACCGCGCCCCGTCCGGGTCCCCGTCCGGGTCCCCGTCCGGGTCCGCGTCCGGGTCCGCGTCCCCGGCCCTCGCGCGCCACCGGTCCACCCACGCTCCGCCCCGCCGCCCCCGCGTCCCTCCGCCCCCCGGTGGAGGCGGCGGGCCGGGCACCCGGCCGGCACGCACCAAGCCCACAGCGCCCGGCGGGCCGACCGTGCTCAGCGGGTCGACCGGGTCCGCCGGGCCGAAGGGGCTCGGAGGGCCGGTGGGGCTCGGTACCTCGGCGGCGGATCTGGGGGCGTTCAAGGGGGCGCTCCACTCACCTAAGCACTCAACGATGCCGGGAGGTCGCGGTTCATGACGGAGCAGCAGTTGAGCCTGAGTACGGCGGCGGCGCGCAATCTCGCGACGACCACCAAGTCCGTACCGCAGATGCAGGGCATCACGCCGCGGTGGCTGCTGCGGGTGCTGCCGTGGGTGCGGGCCGGGGGCGGCACCTATCGCGTCAACCGGCGGCTGACGTACCAGCTCGGCGACGGCCGGGTGACGTTCGTGAACATCGGCGCGCGGGTCCGCGTCGTCCCGCCCGAGCTGGCCGAGCTGCCCCCGCTGCGCGGCCTCGACGACCCCGCGGTCCTGGAGGGCATCGCCGAGCGGTTCGTCCAGCGGGAGTACGCGCCCGGCGAGGTCATCGTGCAGCCCGGCGGGCCCCTCGACCAGGTGTTCCTCATCGCGCACGGCAAGGTCGCGCAGGTCGGCACCGGCGAGTACGGCGACGAGACCGCGCTGGGCGTCCTCGCCGACGGGGAGTTCTTCGGCGACCGGGCGCTGCTCGGCACGGCCGAGGAGTGGGGGCACGCGCTCCGCGCGCTCACCCCCTGCACGGTGCTGACGCTCTCCCGGGACGCCATCGGCGAGCTGACCGGCCGGTCCGAGACGCTCCGCGCGCACCTGGACGCGTACCTGCGCGCCCCCGTCCGGCCGCAGAACAAGCAGGGCGAGTCGGCGATCGACCTGGCGGCGGGGCACGACGGCGAACCGTCGCTGCCCGGCACGTTCGTCGACTACGAGGCGTCCCCGCGGGAGTACGAGCTGGCGGTCACCCAGACGCTGCTCCGGGTGCACACCCGCGTCGCCGATCTCTACAACCAACCGATGAACCAGCTCGAGCAGCAGCTCCGGCTGACCATCGAGGAGATCCGCGAACGCCAGGAGCACGAACTGATCAACAACCGCGACTTCGGGCTGCTGCACAACGCCGACCTGCGGCAGCGGATCCAGACCCGCGGCGGCCCGCCCACCCCCGACGACCTGGACGATCTGCTGTCCCGGCGTCGCGGGTCGCGGTTCTTCCTCGCCCACCCCCGCACCATCGCCGCGTTCGGCCGCGAGTGCACCCGGCGCGGCGTCTACGCGGCCACGGTCCAGTCGCAGGGACGGACCGTCCAGGCGTGGCGCGGCGTGCCGATCTACCCGTGCGACAAGATCCCGGTCACCCCGTCCGGCACCAGCTCGATCCTGGTGTTGCGCACCGGGGAGTCCGACCAGGGCGTGGTCGGGCTGCACCGCACCGGGATGGCCGACGAGGTGCAGCCGGGCCTGTCGGTGCGGTTCACCGGGATCAGCGACAAGGCGATCCTGTCCTACCTGGTGAGCGCCTACTACTCGGCCGCGATCCTGGTCCCCGACGCCCTCGGCGTCCTGGAGAACGTGGAGATCGCCAGGTGAGAGGGGGGACCGACATGGCGTCCACCCGGGAGACGGCCCGTTCCGCGGCCGAGGTGCTGGCCTGGAGCCGCGGGCTGGTCGACCCCGCGCTGCGCTCCGCGGTCGACGCCCTGCCCGAGTCGATGCGGCGCATCGCCGAGTACCACTTCGGCTGGCAGGACGAGTCGGGCGGCGGCGGGGGCAAGGCCATCCGGCCGGCGTTGACGCTGCTGGCGGCCGGTGCGGTCGGCGGCACGGCGGCGGCGGCGCTGCCGGCCGCGCTGGGGGTCGAGCTGACGCACAACTTCTCGCTGCTGCACGACGACGTGATGGACGAGGACCTCACCCGCCGGCACCGTCCGACCGCGTGGAGCGTGTTCGGCACGAGCGCGGCGATCCTCGCCGGTGACGCCCTGCTCGCCGCGGCGTTCGAGGTCGTCGCCGACGAGCGGTGCCCCGCCGCGGCCCGGGGGGTCCGCGTCCTCAGCGCCGCCGTGCTGGAGCTGGTGGAGGGGCAGAGCTCGGACATGTCGTTCGAGGAGCGCTCCGACGTGACGGTCGACGAGTGCCTGCGGATGGCCGGCCGCAAGACCGGTGCGCTCCTCGGCTGCGCGTGCGCCCTCGGCGCCGTGTACGGCGGCGGCACCAGCGAGCAGGTCGACCGGCTGCGCGCCTTCGGCGAGCGGCTCGGGCTGGCCTTCCAGCTCATCGACGACCTGCTCGGCATCTGGGGCGACCCGGACGTCACCGGCAAACCCGTCCATTCCGACCTGCGCAACCGGAAGAAGTCCCTCCCGGTGGTCGCGGCGCTCACCTCCGGTACCCCCGCCGGGGCCGAACTGTCCGCCCTCTACCTGCGCGACCGGCCCCTGACCGGCGACGAACCGGCCCGCGCGGCGACGCTGACCGAGGCCGCCGGCGGACGGGCCTGGGCCGTCCGGCGCGCCGACGAGCTGCTGGCGGGTGCGCTGTCCCAGCTCGAGGCCGCCGCGCCGGCCTCGACGGCGAGCGAGGAACTGCGCGTCCTCGCCCGCCTGGTCACCCGCAGGGACCACTGACGTCGCGCGGGCGCCGGCCGTTACGTGACCGCGCGTCCGGCGCCCGCGCGACCCCCGCGATTCCGGGGGTTCGGCCGTGACGCGTCGTTCAGGGCGTGCCGGACGTTCAGCCGCTGGACCCCGCCGACCCTCCACATCACCGGTGGAGATGCTCCGATCCGAGGGCCCGGCACTGTTTCAGGGGCGAGTCGAACTGCTGCCACGCGATGCGCCGACCGGTCGCTCGGCTGTCGAACGACGGGGTTCGGTCTCCGCTGGGCCCCGCCCGAAATCCGTTCGTCCAGGCCGTGAGGGGTCGCTAGCCTCGTGGCGTCGTGAGGACGACTGATCATCGAGCGGCGTCCGGCCGGCGCACTGGGCCGCGGACTTCCCCGCCGAAGGCGATCACGTCGTCGCCGGCCTGTTCGGCGCCTACCCGGCATGGCTGGGCGAGTACGGCCACCGTCAGATCATCGAGCGCGACAGCGGTTTGGTGGTCGGCTCGATCGGACTGTTCTTGCCGCACAGCGCCGGCGGCCTGGAGATCGGGTACGGCGTCGTGGCCTCCCGGCGGGGCCGCGGCTACGCCTCGGAGGCAACCCGCGCCCTGACCGGCTTCGCTTCACCGCAGCGGGCGTCCGCACCGTCTACGCCAACGTGGAACTGTCGAACCCGCCGTCCGTCCGGGTGCTGGAGAAGGCCGGCTTCCAGCGGGCGGCCACCGACGCCGAGGAGAACACCGCGCAGTACCGCATCGCGGCACCCGCCGACCGGGCCGCTACTTCTTGAGCCAGGACTCCAGGCCGTCCAGGACGCGTTCCAGGCCGAAGGCGAAGGCGGCGTCCTGGTGCGCGGCGACGTCGAGCGACTCGTTCTGGCCGAACCAGGCGGCCAGCATGGGGTACTCGCCGGCGACGCTCTCTATATAGGGGTGGAGCTGGCCGAGGAGGTCGGCGGCGTTCTTGCCGGCCTGCGCCATGGCGCTCTGCAGGGCCGCCTCGGCGGTGGCGGCGCCGACGGCGTGCGCGGTCAGCAGTGAGCTGGCCCAGGCGAGTTCCCTGCCCGCGAAGCCGGCCGCGGTGAGGACCGCCGCGGAGCGCTCGCCGATGCGCAGGGCGTTCGGGCCGATGGCGGGGTGGACGCCGAGCAGCCCGGTCAGCCAGGTGTGCCGGAGGATCACCCCGCGCAGGCCGCCCGCGAGGGCGGCGGCGGCGGTGCGCCAGCCGACCCCGGCGGGGTCGGGGATGTCGATCTCGCCCATGATCTCGTCGACGGCCAGTTCGAGGAGCTCGTCCTTGGTGGCGACGTAGAAGTAGGCCGAGGTGGCGCCCGCGCTGAGGTGGGCGGCGAGGCGGCGCATGCTCAGGCCGTCCAGCCCGTCGGCGTCGAGAATCTCGATCGCGGCGCCGACGATCTCTTCGCGGCTGAGCTGCGGGCGGCCCCGGCGGGGCCGGGCCGGGCGCAGCCAGACCGAGCCGGCGATGGGGTCGGGAGTGGGCGGCATTCAGCGTCCTTCGTGCACGGGGTGGGGAGTCACTTTACCGTCTGGCAGACGCTGTACGAGGATTGGTACGGTGTTCGAAAATAGGTCCGCTGTACGAACGGAAGCCATGCAACCCCCTCATCCGCGCCGCTGGCTGATCCTCGGCGTCCTGTGCCTGAGCCTGCTCGTCGTCATCATCGACAACACCGTCCTCAACGTCGCGATCCCGTCGCTGATGCGCGACCTGCACGCGAGCAACGCCGACATCCAGTGGATCCTGGACGCCTACATGGTGGTGTTCGCCGGCCTGCTGCTCACCGCGGGCGCCCTGTCCGACCGGTACGGGCGGCGCCGCGGCCTGATCGTCGGGCTGGTGGTGTTCGGCGGCGCGTCGGCGCTCGCCACCCTGGCGGACTCGCCGGGGCAGCTCATCGCCGCGCGGGCGCTGATGGGCGTCGGCGGCGCGTTCCTCATGCCGGGCACGCTGTCCATCCTGACCACGGTCTTCGACGACGGCGAGCGCAAGAAGGCGCTGGCCATCTGGAGCTCGGTGCTCATGCTGGGCGCGCTCGGCGGCCCGGTCGTCGGCGGGCTGCTGCTGCGGCACTTCTGGTGGGGGTCGGTGTTCCTGCTGAACCTGCCGATCGCGGCGCTCGGCGTGCTCGCCGCCCTGCTGATCATCCCCGAGTCGCGCGGTCCGGCGGTGCGCCCGGACCTGGTGGGCGCGGTGCTGTCCACGATCGGGATGACCGCGCTGGTGTGGGGGGTCATCGAGGTCGCGCGGGACGGCTGGTCCTCGCCGGCGACGGGCGGCGGGTTCGTGGTGAGCGTCGCCGCGATGGCCGCGTTCGTGCTGTGGGAGCGGCGCTGCCCGGAGCCGATGCTGCCGATGCGGCTGTTCCTCGACCGCAACTTCAGCGGGGCCAGCCTGTCGGTCGTGCTGATGTCGTTCTCGGCGGGCGGGCTGATGCTCGCGCTCACCCAGTACCTGCAGTTCGTGCTCGGGTACAGCCCGCTCAAGGCGGGCACCGCGTTCATCCCGCTCATCGTCTCCGCGATGGTGTTCAACGGCGTCGGGGTGCTGGTCGACAAGAGGTTCGGCGCCCGGATCGCCGTGGCCGGCGGGCTCGCGCTGCTCGCGGCCGGGTTCGGTGTGCTCGCCACGCTGTCCGCCGGCGACGGCTACCTCAAGCTGGCGGTCGCCCTAGTGGTCATGGGGATGGGCAGCGGGACGATGGGGCCGGCCGCGTACGGGACGCTGCTGGGCGCGCTGCCGCCCGAGCGCGCCGGGGTCGGCTCGGCGGTCAACGACACCGTCCAGCAGTTGGGCCAGGCGCTCAGTGTGGCGGTGCTGGGGAGCGTCCTGTCGGCGGCCTACTCGGGCAATCTGCCGGACGGGGTCACCGGCCCGGCGCGGGAGTCCATCGGGGACGCGCTGGGCATCGCGGCGGAGCGGGGCGACGCGGCGCTGGCCGCGGCGGCGCGGGACGCCTTCACCGACGCGATGTCGACCACGTCGATCGCGGGCGTGATCGGCGGGATCGCCGCCGCGGTGCTCGCCTTCGCCGTGCTGCGCCCCTCGCCGCCGGCCGCGCCCGTGGGTCCGGCCGCCGAACCGCAGTCCGACCCGGCCGCGCCCGCCACGGGGTGACCGGCGCGACCGGAGACGGGGACGGGGACGGGGACGGTGGTCAGGCGCGGGCGGCGGCGGAGGCCATGCCGAGCCAGGTGTGCGGGTTGCCGGCCCAGCACCAGCCGAGTTTCGGCGCGTTCTGGCTGATCCAGATGGCCGGGACGCGGCGGTCGCCGCAGCGGGAGCCGCCGAGCGAGAAGCACTTGTTCTTGGCCAGCGCGGACGGGTGCTGGGTGACCAGCGCGATGCCCTCCTCGATGGTGAGCGGGGTCCGGCCGCGGCCGGCGATCGCGGCCATCGCGTCGTTCGGGACGGCCCCGCAGAACTCCTCGCCCCGTTCGACGCCGAAGAGCACGTAGGCGGGCGCGTCGGGTGCTCCGGTCTCCTCCGTGGAGACGAAGCGCCCGATGTCGCCCTCCTTGTAGTGGCGGTCGATGACGCCGGGCTTGGTGCGTCCGGCCACGGTGGTCAGCCGGATGGAGTCCTCGATCGGCACCAGTTCCCGGGTCACCACCAGAACGAACGGGACGCGGCCCTCCTCGGGGGCGTCCACGGTGCCTCCGGCCCCCGCCGCGGCCGTGTCCTTCGTCACGGTCGCGCGAAGCGGGGACAGCAACTCGGTGAACGCCTCGGCGCTCAGTCCCGCGTGCTCGTGGTAGCGCTTGTCGAGCAGGGTCCGGACCTGCCGGTCGAACTCCGTGCCCGCGTCGGTGGACGTCACGTGGATAGGGCCTCTCTCTGGCGGAACCGATTACTCCGTACAACATACAGAGATTCGGTTCCTATTCCAGGGGGCGGCCCGGGTCAGCCCTTGATCTGCGTCCAGGCCTTGGCCCAGCGGTTGTAGTCCGCGCAGGTCGAGCCGCGGCCGTCGCCGCAGTCGGCCGTCGGGGTCCGCCAGAACGCGAGCCGCTGATAGAACCCCGGGTCGCCCACGTGGTAGGTCGTGCAGAAGCCCTTGGCGGTGTAGCGGCACGCCTTCGGGTTGGCGGGCGCCTCGCCGAACCACTGGCCGACCTGCGCCTGCACCTTCGGGGTGATGATCCAGTTCATCCACTTGTACATGCAGTTCGGGTGCTGCGCGCGGGACGAGATCATCCAGGTGTCCGACCAGCCGGTGGCGCCCTCGGACGGCAGCGTGGTCGCGACCGGGCTCTTGTCGGCGATGGCCAGGTTGGCGGTCACCTGCCAGGCCGTGCCCGCGTAGTTGTTGGCCTGCTTGAACGACTGGAGCTCGTCGGTGTAGCTCGCCCAGTACTGGTTGACGTTGGGCCGCTGCTGCTTGAGCAGGTCGACCGCGGCCTCGAACTGCTCGTCGTCCAGCGCGTAGACGTCCTTGATCTTCAGGTCGGGACGGTGCGTCTTGAGGTAGAGCGCGGCGTCGGCGATGTAGATGGGGGAGTCGTAGGCGACCACGTGCCCGGCGGCCGGGGAGTCCTTGTCCCAGACCACGTCCCACGAGGTGGGCCGCTCCGGCAACTTGTCGGTGCGGTACATCAGCATGTTGGCGCCGTAGCCGTGCGGCATCCCGTACATCTGGCCCTTGACCGAGTTGTACGGCTGGTTCTTGAGGAACGGCGCGACGTCGGCGTACCCGCTGAGCAGGCCGGTGTTGACCGGCGCGACCGTCCCGCCGTAGATGAGCCGCAGGCTGGAGTCGCCGGACGCCGACACCCCGTCGTACTGCCCGGTCTTCATCAGCGCGACCATCGAGTCGGAGGTGTCGGCGACCTTGGCCTCGACCTTGCAGCCGGTGGCCTTGGTGAACTGGGTCACCCAGTTGACCTTCTTGTCGTTGCTGCCGTCCTCGGCGTACCCGGCCCAGATGACCAGCTTGAGCCGGCCCTCCGACGCGCCGACGTCCTGCGCCATCGGGATGTTGGGCAGGGCGGCGGCCTCGCCGGAGTTCCCGTCGCCGCAACCGCCGGCCAGCGCGGCGGCGGCCGTCAGCGCGGTGACGGCCAGAGTGAGCCGGGAGCGGGCCGAGGACATCCGGGGGTGCCGAGTTCCGAAGATCACGCTAGCCGATCGTAGGGGGTCCGGCGGCGGTACGTGGCCACAAAGGGTGATGATTCGGAAACTGTCGACACATGCCCGTCTCCGTTCTAGGCTCTGCTGCGTTCCGCCCCAAGCCCCGCCAACCTGAAAGATCCATCGCAGTGCGAACACGAGGCCGTCGAGTGGAATCAGCAGTCAGCCACAGGCGGGACGGTCCCAAGGCCGCGCGCTTCAGATCCATCCGGTTCAAGGTCATCCTCATGGTCCTTGTGTCGGTGGTGTCGCTTGCCGTGCTGTGGGCCTTCGCCGCGAGCATCGCGCTCGGCGAGGGACTCAACCTGCGCCATGTGAAGACCGTCCAGGAGCATTACGGCTACCCGGCGGGCGCTCTCGGCAGCGCCCTCCAGGCCGAACGCCGCGCGTCGATGGTCTACCTCGGCAGCAAGGCGGTCGGCGACCAGGCGTCGATGGAGTCGGCGCGGCTGGTCACCGACCGGCAGGCCGACCTGTTCCGCGGCCTGGTGAAGGACCCCGGCGCCCGGGACTCCGCGCCCGTGCAGGCACGCCGCCTCACCGACAAGATCGGTGCCGGGCTGGACGCGCTCGCCGCGGGACGGCGCTCGGTCGACTCGGGCGCGACCGTCCGCACCCGGGCCTACGCCGACTACACCGCCCTGCTCGCCGACGTCGGCACCCTCCAGGGCACGCTGTCCACCCTGGACAACTCCGAGGTGGCCAAGGACGCGCGCAGCCAGGCGTCGCTGGCGCGGGCCCGGGAGATCCTCTCCCAGGAGGACGCGCTGCTCGCCGGCGTCCTCGCCGCGGGCCGGATGACGGCCGGCGAGCGCGCCGAGTTCACCAAGCTCGTCGGCACGCAGCGGTCGCTGTACGCCTTCACCGCCGGTGAGCTGCGGCCCGCCGACCAGAGCTACTACCAGCGGGTCGTCACGATGCCGGAGGCGGTACGGCTCCGGCAGGCCGAGAACTACTTCATCAGCCTGCGCCGGATGAAGGCCGGCGGCAGCGCCGGCGTGGCCTGGAAGACCACCGCCGACTCCAACCTCACCCGGCTGCGCGGCCTGGAGCTGTCGGTCGCCGCGGCGGCCGAGGCGCGGGCCAAGCCGATCTCCGACACGATCATCCTGCGCGTGGTGCTGGCCGGCGCGCTCGGGCTGGTCGCGGTCATCGCCTCGCTCGTCCTGGCGGTCTGGGTGGCCCGCTCGGTCATCCGCGAGCTGGCCCGGCTGCGCCGCGAGGCACTCGACCTGGCCGATGTCCGGCTGCCCGGCGTGATCGCCCGGCTGCGCCGCGGCGAGGAGGTCGACGTGGCCGCCGAGGCGCCGCCGCTGTCCTTCGGGACCCGCGAGATCGACCAGGTGGGCGACGCGTTCAACGCCGCCCGCCGGACCGCGATCCAGGGCGCGGTCGAGGAGGCGGCGCTGCGCCGCAACGTCAGCGACGTCTTCGTCAACCTGGCCCGGCGCAGCCAGACGCTGCTGCACCGCCAGCTCAACCTGCTCGACGCGATGGAGCGCCGGATGGAGGCGCCCGACGAGCTGGAGGACCTGTTCCGCGTCGACCACCTGGCCACCCGCATGCGGCGGCACGCGGAGGGCCTGATCATCCTGTCCGGGCAGGCGCCCGGACGCGGCTGGCGCAGCCCGGTCGGGATCATCGACGTGGCGCGCGCCGCCGCGTCGGAGGTCGAGGACTACACCCGGGTGAACGTGGCGCCGATGCCGCAGTCGGCGGTGCTCGGCCCGGCCGTCGCCGACGTCATCCACCTGCTCGCCGAGCTGATCGAGAACGCCGCCTCGTTCTCCCCGCCGCACACCACCGTCCAGGTCAGCGGGCAGGCCGTCGCGCACGGCTTCACGCTGGAGGTCGAGGACCGCGGCCTCAGCATGGACGAGGTGAGCCTCAGAGCGGCCAACGAGCGGCTGGCCACGGCCGCCGAGTTCGACCTGTCCGACAGCGCCCAGCTCGGCCTGTTCGTCGTCGGGCGGCTGGCCCACCGGCACGGGATCAAGGTGACCCTGCGCACCTCGCCGTACGGCGGGATGACCGCGATCGTGCTCCTGCCGGAGGAACTGGTGGTGCGCGCGGACGCCGCGGAGCTGGAGAGCGCTCCGGTCGCGACGCGCCGTGCCGAGGACGCCCTCGTCCCGGTCGGCTCGGTCATGGGCGGCGGACGGCGGCACGCGGTCGCGGAACTGGCCTCGGGCCCGGCCGGGCCCGGTGGGCACGACGCGAACGGCGCCGGCGGTTCGGTGCTGCAACTGCCGACCGGACGGCACGCCGCCGGATCGACGGGCTCCGGGGCGTACGAGGTCGTCCCCGACGCCCAGGGCGGCGGCCCGTCCAACGGCGGCCCGTCCAATGGCGGCCCGTCCAATGGCGGCCCGT
Source organism: Actinomadura xylanilytica (assembly GCF_030283145.1). Taxonomy (GTDB): domain Bacteria; phylum Actinomycetota; class Actinomycetes; order Streptosporangiales; family Streptosporangiaceae; genus Spirillospora; species Spirillospora xylanilytica. The sequence goes on along the minus strand of NZ_JASNWE010000004.1, from coordinate 364,437 downwards.
CTAACGCCGGGCCGTCCAACGGCGGGCCGGGATCTCGGCCGGGAACGCCTTTCGGGGCCGCGTCCCCGCAGGGCGGTGCGCCTCCCGGAGGGATGTTCGGCGAGGCGCCGAGCGGCCCCCCGGAAGGAGAAAACGCAAGCCCCGGCGATGTCGCCGCCGCGTCGCGTACCGTGTTCGAGGAGCCGATCCAGGGCTCGGCGCCCTCGCGGCGTTCCGGCACCCAGACGGGGCCGCAGCGGCTGCCGCGGTCACCGCGGGAAGTCCGGCGGCGGCCGTCCGGCGGTACCGGCGGGGGAGGTGGGGGCGGTCGTGGCGGACGGCCGTCGCTTCCCAAGCGGGTCCGCCAGGAGAACCTCGCCGCGCAACTGCGCGACGAGGCCGCGGGGTCGGCGCCCGAGGCTTCGGGCCCGTCTGCCCCCGAACGCTCCCCGGAGGATCTGCGGACGATGATGTCGGCCATTCAACAGGGCACCCGGCGCGGTCGCGCCGAGGCCATCGAGAACGACGACGAGGGTTCGTGACATCCGATGACCGGATCCGGGAACGAGTGGATCGATGAGGAGGCCGGGCCCCTGGTCCGGTCGTACGCGCTGACGCGGGGCCGTGCCCGGCCGGCCACGCGCGAGAGCTTCGATATGATCACGATCGTCTCGACCTCGGCGCGGCCGAGGTCGGGCACTCCCGGGATCGGCCCGGAGCATCTGGCCATCCTGGAGATGTGCCTGGCGCCGCAGCCCGTCGCCGAGATAGCGGCGCGGCTGAGGCTGCCGCTGGTCGTCGTCCGGGTGCTGCTCGGCGACCTTCTGCATCACCGGCTCATCGCCGTCACCAGTCCACAGGAGGAGAGCGCGCTCTCCAAGGAACGTCTGCTCAGGGAAGTGCTCCATGGACTCCAAGCGCTCTAACGGGAATTCGGGTGCAATGAGCGAGATCCCGTCCGCGGGTGGCTCGGTGCCCGTCGCGGTCAAGATCCTCGTGGCGGGCGGGTTCGGGGTCGGCAAGACCACGCTGGTGGCGGCGGTCAGCGAGATCACGCCGCTCCAGACCGAGGAACTGCTGACCGACAAGGGCGTCGACGTCGACGACACCGCGGGCGTGGAGCACAAGACCACGACCACGGTCGCGATGGACTTCGGCCGCATCACCATCCGGGACGGGCTGGTCCTGTACCTGTTCGGGACGCCCGGCCAGAACCGGTTCTGGTTCATGTGGGACGAGCTGTCCTACGGCGCGCTCGGCGCGGTCGTGCTCGCCGACACCCGGCGCCTCGCCGACTGCTTCCCGGCCGTCGACTACTTCGAGAGCCGCGGCCTGCCGTTCGTGGTCGGGGTGAACTGCTTCGACGACGGCTACGCCTACACCTCCGACGAGATCCGCGACGCCCTCGACCTGAGCGAGGACACCCCCGTGGTTCTCTGCGACGTGCGCGACCGCAAGTCGGGCAAGGATGTGCTGACGCTGCTCGTCCGGCACGTCCTGACCGTCCACCAGCGGGAGTACGAGTCGGGCGTGCCGGTCTCGTAGGACCGTCCGGCCGGGGCCCGAGCCGGGCCCCTGAACCGGGGTCCGCCGGGGCCGCAGAACGCGAAGGCCCGCCGCAGGCGGGGGACGGGAGCCGCTCCCGTCCCCCGCCCGCGGCGGGCTCGTCGCGCTACCGGCCGCTCAGGCGAACGCCGGCATGATCTCGTCGTGGATCAGCCGGAGCTGGGTGTCCACGTCGGCGACGCCGTCGATCTCGCGGCCGGTGAAGCCCTTCACCAGCGTGGCGTCGGTGATCGCCGCGATGAGGTGGTTGACCCCGGTCGGCTCGATCTCCCGCTTGATCTTGGCGGTGACCTCGGCCGGGGTGCCCGCGATGGACAACTTCTCGGTGATGTCCGGGGTGGTCAGCTCGATCGCCTTGGGCAGGTCCCCGGCGCCGACGGCCTCGATGATTGGGGCCATCTCCTTGGGGTCGACCCCGTTGCGCAGGAGCTGCTCCTCGGGCATGGCGGAGGCGTACAGCCCCACCATGCTGCGCGCGGCCTCCTTGGCGGCGGCCGAGTCGGGGCCGGTGGCGAAGACGACCCAGGCGCCGATGTCCAGGGTCGTCCAGTCCTTGCCGGCCCGCTCGGCGCCGATCCGGGTGTGCTTGACCGCGTACTCGTAGGCCTCGCGGGTGTAGCTGAGCGCGTGGTGCACGCCGTCGGACAGCTCGCCGGCCGCCTCGAACGACTTGGGCCCGCGCATCGCGCCGATCTTCACCGGCAGGTGCTCCTGGACCGGCCGGGCGAAGGTGAACAGCCCGTCGTAGGAGTAGAACTCCCCGTCGCGGGTGATGGTGCCCTCATCGAGCAGGGTGCGGACGACCGCCACGGCCTCCTTGACCCGGGTGAGCGGCTTGGTCTTGGTCCAGTCGATCTTGTACTGGGCCAGCACCCCGAAGTTCCCGCTGCCCAGCACGACCTCGGCGCGTCCACCGGTGAGCTCGTCGAGCGTGGCGGCGGCCTGGGCGATGAGGGTGGGTTCGCGCAGGGTCACCGCCGAGACGCTCGGGCCCATCCGGATCTGCGAGGTCTGCGCCGCGGCGGCGGCGAACAGCAGCCACAGGTCCTTGTGCCACGGCTCGTCGGCCGCGTACGCGGCATAGAAGCCGAGCTCGTCGGCGAGCTTGATCGAGGCGAGGGACTCGTTCAGCGGGTAGTCGGGGAGCATCGCGTAGCTGAACTTCACCGTTCTCCTGACTCTTCGGTGCGGGGAGTCTTCGGTCGATTACCGAAGTGTGATCAACGGCAACCAAGCATGCACAGGGCTGAAGCCTTGCGCAATGTCGGGACGGTGTTAATCGATACCGATTTGGCAGTGGGCACCGAGGGCGGTATATCGGGCAATAGCCGGGCAAATCCGGATGAATTATCTATATCGGGCGACCTGCGTGTGGTGCGGGACGGCCGCTCCACCGGACGGGCCGCGGCGGGCTCAGTTGATGGTCAGTCCGCCGTTGACGTCGCGCAGCTGAATGACCTTCTCGGCCTGGCCGTTGAAGACGTTGCTGACCCCGTCGCCGGTCGCGGTCGCGTTGGTCTGGACCTGGCCCCACAGGGACCGCACCTCGTCGCCGAACGCGGGGTCCTCGTCCAGCACGCCGCGGATCACCCCGGCGAGCTCCTCGATCCGCTCGGGCGACTCGGGGTCCTCGGTGGCGCGGGCCAGCGCCCGCTCCTCGCTCACCCGGCCGCGGAACCGGGCCTTGACCTTCTGGACGAGGGCGGCGACGGCCTCCCGGGCGGGCTCGCCCGCGACCTCGACGGCCTTACCCGCCATGGCGGTCGCGATGGCGATGGTCATCGGATCAGTCATCGGTTGCTCCCCGGTGCCGGACGTGCGTGAAGACAGGCGTGCACCAGTCCACCACGCTGCGGGCGACCCTGGCCAGGCTCGGCCGTGACCGGCCGCACCGATGCAGCCACGACCGTCCTGAACGACGCCGTACGCGATCTGGACGGCCCGCGCTATGGCGCCGAGACCCGAACGCCGCCCGCCGGTATCGCGGAGCGGACGGACGATCTGGAGGCGCGGCGGGCGCACTCTCCCGCGCGCACGAGCTCTGCCGAACTGAATACGGAATTGCGGCCGTGGGGAGGGCGATTCGGTCGCCGGGTCGGCAGGTCCGGCACGGCCGGTCCGGCACGGCGACGCGCCGGCGGCGGGAGGTAGGGTTCGCCTGCGTGATCGATCGTCAGGAACAGGGTTCGGCCGAGCGAGGTGGCGTGCCAGCGCAGGTGACGCGGACGGCGGGACGTCTCGCCGACGGGCGCGAGATCGTCTACTTCGACGAGGCGGCGGGGCGGGTGCCGGTGCCCGACCCGCGCGACCTGCCGGCGGTCCGGCCGCACTGCGAGACGCGCCGCGATCCGCTGACCGGCGACTGGGTGACCGTGACCGCGCACCGCAACGCGCGGACCTTCCTGCCGCCTCCCGACCAGTGCCCGCTGTGCCCGGGAGGCCCGGCGTCGGAGGTCCCGGACGCCGGATACGACGTCGTCGCGTTCGAGAACCGCTTCCCCTCCTTCGACGCGCGCACCCCGGACGTCCCGCCGGGCGTCGACGGGCGCGAGCTGTTCGAGCGGCGGCGGGGCGACGGGCGCTGCGAGGTGGTCTGCTTCACCGACGACCACGGGGCGGCGATGGCGAGCCTGCCGATCCCGCGGATCCGCACCGTCATCGAGGCGTGGGCCGACCGGACCGAGGCGCTCTCGGCGCTGCCGGGCGTCGCGCAGGTGTTCGTCTTCGAGAACCGCGGGGTCGAGATCGGGGTGACCCTGCACCATCCGCACGGGCAGATCTACGGCTACCCGTTCATCACGCCGCGCACCCGGCGGATGCTCACGACGGCCGCCGCGCACACCGCGCGGACCGGCCGCGACCTGTTCGCCGACGTGCTGGAGGCCGAGCGGGCGGGCCCGCGCGTCGTCCGGGCGGGCGAGCACTGGACCGCCTACGTCCCGGCGGCGGCCCGCTGGCCTGTCGAGGTGCACCTGACGCCGCACCGGCACGTGCCCGACCTGGCCGCGCTCACCGGCGCCGAACGCGACGAGCTCGCGGTGCTCTACCGCGACCTGCTGCGCCGCTGCGACGCGCTCTACGGCACGCCACTCCCGTACGTCGCGGGTTGGCGCCAGGCGCCCGCGGCCGAGGGACGCGACCTGCTCCGGCTGCACCTGGAGCTGTTCTCGGTCCGCCGCGCCGCCGACAAGATCAAGTATCTGGCCGGGTCGGAGTCGGGCATGGCCGCCTGGATCAACGACGTCCCGCCCGAGCGGGTGGCCGCCCGCCTCCGCGACGCCTGACCACGGCCGCGGCGCCCGGCGGCGCCGTCCGGCCGGTGCCGTCCGGCCCGCGCCCGCTCAGGAGCGGCCGGCGGCGACGGCGCGGCGGAAGGGGGCGATCGCGGCCTCGACCTTGGTGAACGCGCCGCCGTCGGCCCACAGGTCGTACCACTCGTTGTCGGCCGGGTCGAGCGCCCGGGTGATGGTGCGCTGGGCCAGGTCGCGCAGCCCGTCCTCGGTGCCGAATGCCATGCCGTCCAGGTACTCCTTGGTGCCGGCGTCGGTGAGCACCGATGGGTCGATGCGGGCGGCGACCAGGCACGCGGCGGCGAGCGCGTCCTCGACGATCGAGCCGTCGAGGTAGTCGTCCTCGTCCAGCATCGCGGTCATCGCCGAGCGCAGCCCGCCCGGCACCGCGTCGGCGGGCCCGTCGGCCAGGTCGCCGACGAAGTCCATCGCCGAGTCGTTCTCGAACGGTCCGTGGCCCCAAGCTCCCATATGTTCCTCCTCGCAGCGGTCGTTGAGGGCCGAACCTAGCGGAGCGCGCCGACAAGAACTAGCGGGCGGCGGTCCGCGGTCCGCGGCCTGCGGGGCAGGAGACGTTCGTCCGGGGTGCGCGCGCCCAACGTACGGCGGGCGATCGGACGGCGCCCCACCGGGTTTCGCCACCTGGCGGAACGATCCCGCCGGGGTGCCCTAGCCTCCGTCCCGTGCCGGAAAGCGTGCTCACCAGCCTGCTCGCGCCCGGGGAGTTCGACGGCGTCGCCGCCACCGCCTCCGGGGACGCGCTGGCCTTCGCCTCCGGGAGCGCGAACGGCCACGGCGGCGTCGGGCGGGCGTGGAACCTGCGGACCGGTGCCGCGGGCCCGCCGATCCCTGATCTCCCGGACGGCCTCTGGGCGTTCGCCCTCGTCCCCGGGGGGCCGGTCGCGGCCTGGTGCCACCGCGACCGCGTCCACGTCTGCGACCCGTTCACCGGCGCCGAGCGCGAGCTCGACCACGAGCGCGCCGTCCAGCCCGACCTCGTCGGCCTCGCCGAGCGCCACGGCCGCGGCGTGGTGGTCGCCGTGTTCGGCCCGGCCGGCGACGCCGAGGTGGTGCTGTGGGACGCCGGCACGGGCGAGCCCGCAGGGGAGTTCGGCGTGTGGCTCGGGCACCGGTCCGCCATCGACGGGCAGCCGCTGCACGCCACCGGCCGGCTCGTCGGGATCGCCTGCGACGCCGAACGCGGCGACGGCACCGGCGCGGAGCACTACGTGGGCGTGCTGGACGTGGAGCGCGGCGAGGAGGTCGCGCGGCTCGCCGGTCCGGGACGGCTGACCGCCGTCGCCGGGCCCGTCCTCGTCCAGGCGGGGCCCGGCGAGCTGCGCGTGCGCCGCCTCGCCACCGGAGACCACCTGGCCGCCCTCGCGCTCCCGGACGCACCCGACACCCTCGCCGCCGCCACCGTCGCCGGCCGCACCGTGATCGTCACCGGCACCGGGGACCGCCTCCTGACCTGGGACATCGCCCCGCGCCCGTCCCGTCCACCGGATCGACCTGCCGGCACCGGCGACCGACCTCGCGCTCGCCGCCGACGGGACCCTCTTGGCCGCCACCCGCACCGGCCTCCACACCGCCCGCCTCCCGGCCTGACCCGCCTCCCGGCCTGCCTGCCACCCGGCTCGCCGGGGCGCCGCCGGACGGACCGCCCGGGAGACGGCGCCGGACGGGACGCCGGGAAGCGTCCCGTCCGGGTGGTGGATAACCGGTCAGCGGGTGGCCCGCTGGTACTGCTGGCGGACCTCCTTGGGGGTGACCGGCCGGTCGAGGAACATCAGGCTGTCGATGCGGCAGTTGCAGGGGTTGCCCTCGCGGGTGTTCTGCGGATAGCTGCCGCCGATCTTGATGCCGCGGGGGTCGGTGGCGGTGGCGCGGTCGGGCTCCGGCGCGCCCTCGAGGTCCCACGGGTCGCCGGCGACGGTGTAGGCGCCGGGCAGCGCCTTGCCGTCCTTGTAGAGCGCCATCGCGCCGGTGTCGTAGTCGAACGTCGCGGCGAGGAAGACCCAGGTGTTCTGCGGCAGCACCTGCTGCCAGGGGCCGTCCGCGGCGAACGTCTGGGACCGGCCGCCGTCGACGCGGCGGCCGAGCGCGACCACGCGCAGCTCGCCCTTCACGTCGATGACCTCCAGGAGTGCCCGCACGTCGTGGCCCTGCGAGTCGCCGCTGAGCAGCCCGGCGAGACCGATCGCGTTGTACCGGTCGTCCGGGGCGGCGGTGTTGGAGTTGAGGCTCGGGTTGGTCCCGGTCATCTTGAACCAGCCCATGACCGACGCGCCGCGCGTGCCGTTGAACGCGTGCAGCGACGGCACGCCGGTCTCGGCGAACAGGCCGGCCTTCCAGTCGTCGTTGCCCGCGGTCTCCGGGGCGACCTGCTCGAGCTGGATCGAGCCGCGGCTGCCCCGGTGCGCGCCGTCCCGGACGCGCATCGCGGCGCCTCCGTTGACGAGCCTGATGTCGGTGCCGGAGCGGCCGAGGTCGCGTTCGCCCGCGGCGTCGCCGCGGACGGGGTGCTCGAAGTCGTAGTGGGCGATCAGGTCGTGCCGGAGGCCGGGCGCGACGTCCGGCCCGCCGCCGCGGGTGGCGGCCTGGGCGGGAGTGGCGGCGAGCGTGGCCCCGAGCAGCAGGGTCAGCAGTGCCGCCGGGGCACGGCGAACGATCATCGTCGTCTCCTAGGGGAGACCCCGGGGGAGCCGGCCGGCGGCCGGCTCCCCCGGGGCGGAGGGGTCAGGACGCGGGGGTTCCGCGTACCGTCAGGCCGCGGATCCGGCCGATGTTGTCGAACGAGCCGAAGCCCACCCGGCCGGAGCCGAACGTGGTGTCGAGCGCGGTCATGACGGGCTTGGCCGCGCCGTCCACCCGCACCGAGATCTCGCCGGTGCCCGCGCAGTGCGAGACCCGGACGCCGTGCCACGCCTCGTCGGCGATGGCGGGCGGGGCGCCGTGCGAGCGGTTGGCGTTCCACTGCTGGTCGATGCGGAACCGGTCGGCGCCGTCCACCTTGAAGATCCCGTTGTGCGGGTAGATGGTGTTGTCGCTGGACAGGTGCGTGTAGTAGTAGTGCGTGTCGTCCCGGTAGCCGAACACCACGATCACGTCGCGGTTGCTCTCCGCGACCGGTGTGTCGAGCCTGACCTGGGCGTCGATCTGCGTCGAGGTGAACTCGGGGCCGGACTTCAGCACCGCGTACTCGAACGGGCGGCGCGGTCCGGGACGGGCCTCGCCGGCCTCGGCGAGCACGACCTCCTTACCGGGGAAGCGCCACTTCGACGGCGTCACCGGCGCCCAGTTCTCGGCCGCCATGACGTTGCCGACCTTGGCGGGACCGGCCTTGCAGCCGGCGTAGCCCTTCGTGCCGACGACCTTCCAGATCTTGCCGTTGGCCTTGGCGAGCAGGTACGGCTCGCCCTTGCCGTCGGAGCCGTACCGCAGGTCGACGCGGTCGTCCCCGGCGAGCTGCTTCATCGTGACGGGCTTGCCGCTGGTGTCGTAGGCGGCGAGCTGGTAGATCTGCGCGCGGTTCTTCCCCGCGGGGTCGCGCTTCATGTCCCGCTCCTCGGTGTAGAGGAGCCGGCCGTCCACGATGTCGGTGAACAGGTACTTGCCGCGCAGCGCGGGCAGCTTGGAGCCGCGGTAGACGTAGCCGCCGGAGATGGCGTGCCCGCTGTCGGAGGCGCAGTTCCAGTCCGCGGGCGGGTCGTGGTCATAGGCGGCCACCGGGTAGTCGTAGCCGTACTTGGCGTCGTCGGCCGGCAGCGGGTACAGGTGGCAGCGGTCGTCCTTGCTGAAGGTGAAGGGCCCCTCGCGCTCGCTCCAACCGAGGTTGTCGCCCGACTTGATCTCGTGGATGGACTCGATCTCGTGCTCGCCGATGTGCGCGAGGAACAGCCGCTTCTCGCCGCCGGTGTCCCAGCTGAAGCGGTGCGGGTCGCGCATCCCGTAGGCGTAGATCTCGCCGACCTTGCCGGCCTGGCCGGCGAACGGGTTGGCGCGCGGGACGCCGTACCTGCCGTTGGCACTGTCGTGCCCGGCCGGGTCGATCCGCAGGATCTTGCCCTGCGGGACGCCCAGGTTCTGCGGGTCGCCGCCGTTGTCGCCGACGTTGCCGTTGCCGCCGTCGCCCGCCGCGACGTAGAGCAGGCCGTAGTCGGCGGAGCCGCGCTTGGCGTTCGGGTTGAAGTCGATCTGCTGGAGGCCGTGCACCCGGCCCGCGTACCCGATGCGGAACAGCTCGCGGTGGGTGCCGGAGAAGGTGCTCGCGGACGGGTCCTTCGCCGTCCACTCGTCGATCACCCCGTGGTACAGGGTCTTCGGCTGCGGCGTCAGGTCGGGCGTCTTGGTCTTGAGCGCGTCACCGGCCTCGACGTGGGTGGTGTAGAACTTCCCGTTCTTCTTGAACTCGGGGTGGAAGGCCACGAAGCCGAAGCCCTGGCCGAGCCCGGCGGCCGAGTAGAAGTCGGGGGCGAAGGTCGCGCCGACGTCCAGGTAGGACTTGGGCTTCTTGTCCTTCTTGTCGAGGAAGTACAGCTTGCCGTTGAGGTCGGGGGCGAACAGCCGGCCCGAGCCGTCGGGCACCTCGCCGACGTGGTTGACCCGGTTGTACCGGATCAGCCGCGGGTCGGTCGGCGGCGCCGACGGCTCGGACTTGGGGAGCTGGGCGACCTCCTTCAGGACGAGCCCGAGCCCGGAGGGCGCGGGATCGTCGGGGATCGGGTCCAGCACCGGGTCCGGTGCGCGGGCCCCGGCGGGCGGCGGCGACGCCAGCAGCGCCGCGAGCAGCGTCGCCATCAGCGCGATGATCGTGGGGATGGACCATCTCAGTTTCTTCATCCAGGCCGTCCAGGGGTGGGGGGTGAGTTGCCTGTCGGAAGGCGAGAGTGTGGAAAGCGCTTTCAGTAAGCGCTTTCACGAACGTACGAAAAGCCCACGAGTCCGTCAAGAACCAATTCGTCCTGTTTTCATTCGATGACCCGCCGAAACCGTCGTGTCACCGTCAGCGCGTGCACCGCCGTCGCCAGCACCGAGACGGCCAGCCCCGCCGGTGCCGCCTGCGGGTACCCGGCGACCGTGAACGCCGAGGCCAGCGCCGCACCGGGCGCCCACAGCCAGGTGGGAACGGGCTTCGGCGGGCGCCCGCGCCGCCGCCGCGCGGCCTCCGCCGCCATCGGCGGGATCAGCGCGGGCAGCGCCGCCGCCAGCACCGTCAGCCAGTCGAACAGCATCCGGTCGACGCGCAGCGCCGCGAGCACCGCGCCCGGCACGGCGATCGCCAGCACCGCCGCCCGCCACGGCAGCCCGGTCGCGAACCGGCGCACCGCGAAGACCCCCGAGTGCACCGCCGCCAGCGTCGGCGCGATCACCGCGGCGGCCATGAACAGGTTGGCGGCGGGCAGCCCGTCCGGACCCGCGAGCACCGCGACCACATCGGTCGAGCCGCTCGCCGCCGCGACCCCGGCGCCGACCACCGAGGCGGCCAGCGCGGGCCCGACCAGCAGCGCCACGCACCAGGCGAGGTCCGCGCGGCGGCGCAGCCCGACGGTGAAGTCCGGCGCCCGCACCGCGAACACCGACACGTAGCCGATGTAGCCCGCGAGGTCGGCGGCCAGCCCGCCGAACGGGCCGTCCCGCGCGAACGTCACCGGCGAGCCCGGCGGCGGCAGCCGCACCGCCACCACCGCGACCAGCGCGACGGCGGTCAGGGTGGTGACGACGGCGACCGCGTTCCACCGCCCGCCGCCCGCCAGCAGCACCCCGACCGTCGGCACCGCCAGCACCGCCACGCCCACCGGGTCCGGCACCCCGCCGAGCGCGGCGAGCGCCGCGCCGCCGAGGCCCACATTGAAACCGAACCAGCCGACCATCGCCAGCGCGAGCAGCCCGGTGAACACCCGCTCGGCGGTCGCCGGCAGGTAGCGCGGCGCCAGCTCGGCCATCGCCGCGTTCTCCCCGGCCGGCGGGAGCAGCCCGAACCGCCCCTGGACCGCCAGGAGCGCGGCCATCACCAGGCCGCCCACCAGCAGCAATACCGCCGGGAGCGCCCCGCCGTGCCGCCCGCCGACCTGCGCGCCGAGCACCAGCGCGCCCGGCGCGGTGCCGATCCCGAGCCACGCGCCCGCGGCGCCGCGCCACGTCCGCCCGCCCGCGTGGGGCACGGCGGCGGCCGGGACGGACACGTTCTCGGGAAGGTTCACTCGATGTGCTCCCTGTACCGTTCCAGGCAGAGCGCGAGCGCGTCGGGTCCGGGCATCGCCCAGACGGCCTCGTTGAAGATCTCCACTTCGATCGGGCCGGTGTAGCCGGCGGCGTCCACGGCCTCGCGGAACCGGCGCAGCTCGACGCAGCCGTCGCCGAGCATGCCGCGTCCGGTGAGCACGCCCTCCGGCAGCGGCGTCACCCAGTCGGCCACCTGGAACAGCGCGAGCCGGCCCTCCGCCCCGGCCCGCGCGACGCCCGCGTACGCGGCCGGGTCCCACCACAGGTGGTAGGTGTCGACCACGACGCCGACCTGCGCGGACGGGTGCGGAGCCGCCAGATCGAGCGCCTGCTCCAAGGTGGACACCACGCAGCGGTCCGAGCAGTACATCGGGTGCAGCGGCTCGATCGCGAGCCGCACACCCCGCTCGCCCGCGTACGGCGCGAGGACGGCGAGCGACTCGGCGACCCTGGCGCGGGCCCCGTCGACGTCCCGCGACCCGGCCGGCAGGCCGCCGCTGACCAGCACGAGCTCCGGGGCGCCCAGCGCGGCGGCCTCGTCGATCGCGCGGCGGTTGTCGTCCAGCGCGCCCGGCTCCTGGAAGAACCCGCCCCGGCACAACGACGTGACCGTCGCGCCGCTGTCCCTGACCAGCTTCGCCGTGCGTTCGAGGCCGTACTCGGCGACCGGCTCGCGCCACAGCCCCACGTTGCCCACGCCGGACGCGACGCAGCCCGCGACCATCTCCGGGACGGGCCAGTACCGCGTCGTCCACTGATTGAGCCCGAACCTCATCCGGCGGCCCCCTGCACGGTCAGCCAGGCGCGCATCCGGTCGGCGGCGAGCCCGGGATCGGGAAAGAGGCCGGCCGCGTCGGCGAGCCGGAACAACCGGACCAGGTGCGGCACCGTACGGGCGGTCTCCAACCCTGCGACCATCCGGAAGTGCTGCTGGTGACCCGTCAGCCAGGCCAGGAACACCACACCGGTCTTGTAGTAGAACGTGGGCGACTCGAAGAGGTGCCGTGCAAGCGGCACCGTCGGGGCGAAGACCTCCTTATAGGCGGCATGGTCTCCCGCGTCCAGTGCTTGCAGCGCACGCGCCGCGGCGGGCGCGATCGGGTCGAACACCCCCAGCAACGCGTCGCTGTACCCCGCCTCGTCCCCCTCGATCAGATCGGGGTAGTTGAAGTCGTCGCCGGTATAGAGACGCACGGACTCGGGCAGCCGGCGCCGCAACGCGACCTCGCGGTCCGCGTCCAGCAGCGACACCTTGACCCCGTCCACCCGGTCCGCGTTCGCCTTGATCAGCGCGAGCACGGCGTCCGCGGCGGCGTCCAGGTCGGACGACCCCCAGTAGCCCTCCAGCGCCGGATCGAACATCGGGCCGAGCCAGTGCAGCACCGCCGGGCGCCCGAGCTGCGGCAGCAGCCGCCCGTACACCTCGGCGTAGTCGTCCGGCCCGCGCGCGGCGGCGGCGAGATGGCGGCTCGCCATCAGCACCGGGACCGCGCCCGCCGCGTCCACCACCGCGAGCTGCTCCTCGTACGCGGCCACGATGCCCTCCAGCGACGCCGGACCGGGCGGGAGCTGGTCGGTGCCCGCGCCGCACGCGATCCGCCCGCCGCACGCCCGCGCCTCGGCGCCGCTGCGCGCGATCAGCTCGCGCGTCGCGGCCCAGTCCAGGCCCATGCCGCGCTGCGCGGTGTCCATCGCCTCGGCGACCCCGAGCCCGTAGGACCACAGGTGCCGCCGGAACGCCAGCGTCGTCTCCCAGTCGAGCGCGGCGCCGTCCCCGAACGGGTCGGCCACCACATGCGCGGCGGCGTAGGCGACGCGCGACGAACTCGGCCCGGCGGGCGGCGGATACGCGCGCGGCTCGCCCATCGTGTACGGGACGAGCGCCCCGCCCGCGGCGCCGTCCGGCAGGTCGATCCTCACGGCTTCAGCTCCGGAACCTCGAACCGGCGACCCTCACGCCACGCGCGCATGCCCAGATCGGCGAGCTGCACCCCGCGCGCGCCCGCGTAGAAGTCCCACGGGAACTCCCCGTCGCCCACCACGTACCGCAGGAACAACTCCCACTGCGCCTTGAAACCGTTGTCGAAGTCGGCGTTGTCGGGGACCTCCTGCCACTGCGCGCGGAAGTCCTCCGTGGCGGGCAGGTCGGGATTCCACACCGGCTTCGGCGTCATCGACCGGTGCTGCACGCGGCAGCGGCGCAGCCCCGCGACGGCACTGCCCTCGGTGCCGTCCACCTGGAACTCCACCAGCTCGTCCCGGAACACCCGGGTCGCCCACGAGGAGTTGATCTGCGCGACGATCCCGCCGTCCAGCTCGAAGATCCCGTACGCGGCGTCGTCGGCGGTGGCGGCGTACGGCTTGCCGTCCTCGCCCACCCGCTCGGGGATGTGCGTGGCGCCCAGCACCTGCACCGACCGGACCGGCGCGATGACGCCGTCCAGCACGTACCGCCAGTGGCACAGCATGTCGAGGATGATCCCGCCGCCGTCCTCGGACCGGTAGTTCCAGCTCGGCCGCTGCGCCTCCTGCCAGTCGCCCTCGAACACCCAGTAGCCGAACTCGCCGCGCACCGACAGGATCCGCCCGAAGAACCCGCCGTCCACCAGCCGCTTCAGCTTCAGCAGCCCCGGCAGGAACAGCTTGTCCTGCACCACGCCGTGCTTGACGCCCGCCTCGTCGGCGAGCCGCGCCAGGGACAGCGCGCCCTCCACGTCCTCGGCGAGCGGCTTCTCGGTGTACACGTGCTTGCCCGCCGCCACCGCGGCCCGGATCGCCGGGACCCGCGCGCCGGTGATCTGCGCGTCGAAGTAGACGTCGGTCCCAGGCCGGTCCAGCGCCGCGGCGAGGTCGGTCGTCCACTCGCTGAGCCCGTGCCGCTCGGCGATGTCGCGCAGCCTCGCCTCATTCCGTCCCACCAGCACCGGCTCCGGCCAGAGCACGGTGCCGTCGGACGCGCGCACCCCGCCCTGCTCCCGGATCGCGAGAATCGAGCGGAGGAGGTGCTGGCGGTACCCCATCCGGCCGGTGACGCCGTTCATGACGATCCCGATGGACCTGCGTGCCATCCCGTTCCTTCCTTGCCTGTAAGCCCGCGGACCTGGTGGCCCGCGGTTCAGTAGTGTGAGTTCGCGCTATGTCAGTCGGGTCATCCTGGGGGGACGACCCCCCAGACCCCCCGGCACAAGAACGCCAACTGCCTCGCTTCGCTTCGTCAGTCGGCGGCGTTCACGCCCGCGCCGAGCAGGGTGCGCGCCCGATTGGTGACGCGGGCGAACTCCGGCCGCGCCATGGTCTCGGCGTAGTCGCGCTCCGCCGGCAGGCCGACGTCGATGATCTCGGCGATGGTGCCGGGGCGGTCGGTCATCACCACCACCCGGTCGGCCAGGTAGGCGGCCTCCGCGATGGAGTGCGTGACCAGCAGGACGGTGGTGCGGGTCTCCCGCCAGATCCGGTTCATCTCGATGTTGAGCTGCTCCCGGGTGAGCGCGTCCAGGGCGCCGAACGGCTCGTCCATCAGCAGCACCGGCGGCTCGTGCAGCAGCGCCCGGCACAGCGCGACGCGCTGCTGCATGCCGCCCGACAGCTCGTGCGGGAGGGCGTCCTCGAACCCGCCGAGACCGGTCATCTCGATCAGCTCGGCGGTCCGCTTCCGGGCCTGGTCGGACGGCATCCGCCGCATCTCGGCCTGGAGCATGATGTTGCGGCGGGCGCTGCGCCACTCCAGCAGCGCCGCCCGCTGGAACACGTACCCGATGTCGGCCCGGGGGCCGGTGACCTGCTCGCCGTGCAGCCGGACGGTGCCGGACGAGGGCTTCAGCAGCCCCGCCACCAGCTTCAGCAGTGTCGACTTGCCGCAGCCCGACGGCCCGACGATGGCGACGAACTCGCCGCTCTTGACGTTGAGCGACGCCTCGCGCAGCGCCGTGACGTCCCGCCGGCGCGAGCGGAACCGCACCGCCACGCCGTCGATCTCGACCGCCCCCGGCCCGGGGGCTTCGGCGTCCGCGCCGTCCTGCGGGTCCGTCTTCGGTTCGCTCATGATCCTCATGCCTCGTCCCGTCATCCCTGCGGAGCCGATGCGGCCTGCCAGTACGTGGCGGGCGGCGACGCCTTCTCGATGAGCCCGGCCTGGTGGAAGAGGTCGATGGTCTGCTTCCAGTCGGCCTCGGTGTTGACGCCGGGCGCCTTGCCCTTGGTCGCCGCGGTGTGCAGCAGCGTGAGCGTCGTCTTGAACTGCTCGTCGATCACCTTGGTCGGCGGGAGCTGCTCGGACGCCCCGGCCATGCTGGCGACCGCGCCCGCCGCGTCGCCCTCGGCCGCCGTCCACGCCTCGCTGGTGGCGGTGACCATCTTCTTGACCAGGTCGGCGTCGCTCTTGAGCTTGCGCTCGCCGACCATCAGCCCGTTGGAGTAGAAGTTCAGCCCGAACTCGGAGAAGCGCAGCGCCGAGACCGGCTTCTTGGCCTTGTCCTGCATGATCGGGCCCTGGTCGCTGGCGTAGCCGAGCAGCCCGTCGGTCTTGCCGGAGATCACCGCGGCGATCTTCCCGGCCGGGTCGGTGTTCTGGATCTGGACGTCGCTCTCACTGAGCCCGTTCTTCTTCAGGAACGCCGGAAAGGTGCGGGTCAGCGCGTCGCCGGCGGTACCGGCGATCTTCTTGCCCTTCAGGTCGGCGGGCGTCTTGATGCCGGTCGCGGTGAACGACTGCACCGCCGCCGGGGTGGTCTGGAGGAACACCCCGATGCTCTTGATCGGCATGCCCTTGTCGACCGCCGCCAGCAGCGCCGGGGTGTCGGCCCAGCCGAAGTCGGTCTGCCCGGCGCCGGTCGCCTGGACGGTCTTCTGCGACCCCTGCCCGGCGTTGATCTGGAGGTCGATGCCGTGCTTCTCGTAGATGCCCTTCTTCTTGCCGTAGTAGAACGGCGCGTGCTCGCCGTACGGGTACCAGTTGAGGGTCAGCGTCACCTTGGTGAGCTTCTTGCCCGACGCGCTGGTGCTCCCTTCGGAGCCACCGCCGCAGGCGGCGGTGAACGCCAGGGCCGGGACCAGGACGCCGGCGGCGAGGGTGCGGAGCTTCATCTGCGGCTCTCCGTTGCTAGGGATGGTGCGGGGTGGTGCGAGAGTCGGCGGGGGGACGGGCGGTGCGCGGGCACCGTCAGAAGGAGGTGGTGACGGAGCCGCCGCGGCGGCTGGCGTGCCAGGGCAGCAGCAGCATCTCGGCGAGCTCGACCGCGACGAACAGCACGACCCCGATCGCCGACATGACCAGCAGGCCGGCGAAGAGCATCGGGGTGTCCAGGTTGCCGTTGGCCTGGAGGATCACGTAGCCGAGACCCTCGTTGGAGCCGACGAACTCGCCGACCACGGCCCCGGTGACGGCCAGCGTGACCGCCACCTTCAGGCCCGAGAACAGATGCGGCAGCGAGGCGGGCATCCGGATCTTGGCGAACGTCCGCATCGGGCCGGCGCCCATCGTGGCCGACAGCTCCAGCATCTCCGGGTCGACCGCCTTCAGCCCGGCGACCATGGAGATCACCACCGGGAAGAACGCGATCAGCACCGCGACCACGACCTTGGGGCCGAGCCCGAAGCCGAGCCAGACCACGAACAGCGGCGCGATGGCGATCTTGGGGATGACCTGGGCGAACAGCAGGATCGGGTACAGCGTCCGCTCGACCGTGGCCGAGTAGACCATGAGCACCGCGGCGGCGACGCCGACTAGGACCGCGATCACGAATCCGAGCAGCGTCTCGTAGGTGGTCACCCAGCCGTGGTGCCAGATGTACCCCCACTTGTCGCCGAGCACGTTCAGGGTGGTGCCGGGCGAGGGGACCAGGTACGCCTCGACCAGGTCGAACGCGGTGATCGCCCACCATGCGGCCAGGCAGGCCAGCAGCAGTGCCGCCGGCCGCCAGACCCGTTCCATGCCGTCCCTGATCCGTTCGCCGGCGCCGGGGCGGTCGCGTTCGACCACGCCGGACGCGCCGGTCTCGTCCGACGGCGTGCTCGCGGTCGTCGTCGTGTCGTGACTCACCATGTGGCTCCTCCGGGAGGGGCGGGGAAAGAGCATTGAGAAAGCGCTTTCTGATGTACCGTAAGAACGACGCCCGGCGAGGTCAAGGGGTAGCGCCCGGTCTCCTTGCGTCGAGGCCCGGAAAACTGCGAATCAGACGACCGAGGGAGCGGCGATGGCGGAAGCGGCGGACGATCCCCGCTCCGGCGAACGGAACTACGTCACCCTCCAGGACGTGGCACGCGAAGCGGGCGTCTCGCTCGCCACCGCGTCCCGCGTCCTCAACGGCACCTCCCAAGTACGGGCCGACCTGCGCGAACGGGTGCTCGCGACGGCCGCGGAGCTCAGCTACACGCCGAACGCGCACGCGCAGGCGCTCGCCAGCTCCTCCAGCAAGGCGATCGGGGTGATCTGCCACGACGTCAGCGACCCCTACTTCGCCAGCGTCGCCCGCGGCGTGATGCGCACCGCCGCCGACCGCGGCATGCTGGTCATGCTGGCCAGCACCTTCCGCGACCCGGCCCGCGAGATTGAGTACGTGGCGATGCTGCGCGCGCAGCGGGCCCGCGCGATCCTGCTCATCGGCTCGGGCTTCGAGGACCGCGACTGGGAGCGCTCGATGGCCGCCGAACTGGAGCCCTACCTGCGCACCGGCGGCCGGATCGCGGTCGTCAGCCGGCACCGCAGCCTGCGCGTCGACACCGTCCTGCCGCAGAACAAGGAGAGCGCCGCCGAGCTGGCCCGCGCGCTGCTCGCCCTCGGGCACCGCCGCTTCGCGGTGCTGACCGGGCCGCGCGCGCTCACCACCGTCGCCGACCGGCTCGCCGGATTCATGGAGGCGCTCGCCGAGGCGGGCGTGCCGCTGCCCGATGCGCACATCGTCGAGGCGGCCTTCACTCGCGACGGCGGCTACGCGGCGGCGGCCGAGCTGCTCGCCCGGGACGTCCGCCCGACCTGCGTGTTCGCGGTCACCGACGTGATGGCGATCGGCGCGATGGCCGCGCTGCGCGACCACGGCGTCCGCGTCCCGGACCAGATGTCGCTGGCCGGCTTCGACGACATCCCGATCGTCCGCGAGCTCACCCCGCCGCTCACCACCGTCCGGCTCCCGCTCGACGAGATGGGCGAGCGGGTGATGCGGCTCGCCCTGCGCGAGCAGTCCTCGCGCCGCAGCCGCATCGAACGCGTCGCCGGCGAGGTGGTGCTGCGCGCCAGCACCGGCCCGCCGGGCTGACCGCCCCCGAAACCCGCCGCGTCAGCTCGCGGCGCCGCGACCCTGGAGGACGAGCCGTGCGGCTGGACGAACTGAAGATCGAGCGAGTTGAGGTGTTCGCGGTCGGCCTGCCGACCCGGCGGTCGTTCGGCGTCGCCGGCGGGGCGGTGGCCGTCGCCGGCCGGCCGAGCGTCCGCGTCCTGGTCAAGGTGAGCGCCGGCGGCGTGAGCGGCTGGGGCGAGTCCACCCCGATCCCCGCCTGGACGTACGAGACCGCCGAGTCCATCCTCACCACCATCGACCGCTACCTGGCCCCCGCCCTCCTCGGCCGGCCCGCCTGGGACCTGGACGGCACGGCCGCCGTGTTCGAGCGGGTGATCAACCGGGGCTTCAGCATCGGCGCGCCGCTCGCCAAGAGCGCGGTCGACGTCGCGTTGCACGACCTGCTCGGCCGCGCCGCGGGCGTCCCCCTCGGCGTGCTGTGGGGGCAGCGCCGCACCGAACGGGTGGAGCTGGCCTGGATCGTGTCCGGGCAGTCGCCCGCCGAGGCCGCGGGCAGCGTCGCGGAGGGCCGCGACCTCGGCCACCGCGCGTTCAAGGTGAAGATCGGGCTGCACGACGAGGCGACCGACGCGGCGGTGGTCGAGGCCGTCCGCACGGCCGCGCCGGACGGCGCGCCGCTGTGGGTCGACGCCAACCAGGGCTACAGCGTGCACGCCGCGCTGCGGATGGCGCGGCGGCTGGACGGTCTCGGCGTCACCGCGTTCGAGCAGCCGCTGCCCGCCAACGACGTCGCCGGGCTGCGCCGCCTGCGCGACGCCTGCCCCATCCCGGTCGCGCTGGACGAGAGCCTGCGCCATCCGTCCGACCTGGCCACCTTCGTCCGCCTCGAGGCGGTCGACATCGCGATCGCCAAGGTCCAGCGCACCGGCGGGCTCACGCTGTCGCGGCGGATGTGCGCGCTCGCGGAGGACGCCGGCGTCGAGCTCATGGGCTCCGGCCTCACCGACTCCGACCTCGGGCTGGCCGCGTCGCTGCACTTGTTCGCCGCGCACGGCATCGGCACGCCGGTCGACCTCAACGGCCGCCAGTTCATCGAGTCCCCCTACGCGGGGCCGACCGTGCGGGTCGAGGGCGGCACCGCGCACGTCCCCGAAGGGCCCGGCCTCGGCGTCGAGGTCGACGAGGCCGTGGTGCGCGAGCTGGCCGTCGACGTCCTGGACGCCCGCCCAGGGAAACAGGGCGCGAAGGCCGGGACATGACGAACGCCCGGGGATCCCGTCCAAGCGTGGACGGGATCCCCGGGCGTTCCGGCGTCGTCGCCGGTCGCCGTCAGCGGACGGCGACCTCCTCGTCGGACTTGGACGCCTCGGCGTCGCCGGCCAGGCCGCCCTGCTCGGCCTCGTAGTCGGCCGGACGCCACTCGGGCCACACGTCGAGCTGCGTGCGACGAGGGTTCGCCAGAGGGTTGTTCATCGCTGTTGATGCCTCCTGTTGAGCCGCCGGAACAAAGAGATCTTCCCGGATACCCCACCCTGCTCCGCAAAATGGTCTAGACCTGACCGCCGGCCGGCGGGCCCGGCGCCGTCCGCCGGCATTCCGGTCAGGCCCCTCCCCAAGCCGTAATCGTGTTCGTACCGTCACGCTCTGGACCGTCCGTGCCGGGCTCCCTACGCTCGACTCACCCGGTCTCCGCCCGATCCCGCGTGAGGGAGCCGCATGACCACGGCCCGAGAGATACCCGACATCCTGTCCAAGGAGTTCGCGGCCGATCCTTATTCCGCGTACCGCGTCCTGCGCGAGGACGCGCCCCTGCTGTGGCACGAGCCGACGCGGAGCCACATCCTCTCGCGGTACGAGGACGTCGCCCGCGCGTTCCGCGACCCCGTCTTCACCACGGCCAACTACGACTGGCAGCTCGAACCGGTGCACGGCCGCACGATCCTCCAGCTCAGCGGCCGTGAGCATTCCGTGCGGCGCGCCCTGGTGGCGCCCGCGTTCCGGGGCGCCGAGCTCCAGAGCAGGTTCCTGCCCGTCATCGAGCGCAACTCGCGGCGGCTCATCGACCGCTTCCGCCACGCCGGGACGGTCGAGCTGGTCGGCGACTACAGCACGCACTTCCCGGTCAACGTGATCGTCGACATGCTCGGGCTCGATCAGGCCGACCACGCCCGGTTCCACCGCTGGTACACCGCGAACATCGCCTTCCTCGGCAACCTCTCCCAGGCCCCGGACGTCGCCGCCGCCGGGCTCCGCATGCACGACGAGTTCGCCGCGTACATGATCCCGATCATCCGGGCCCGCCGCGACGACCTCGGCGACGACCTGCTGTCCTCGCTGTGCCGCGCCGAGATCGACGGGACGCGGATGAGCGACGAGGACATCAAGGCGTTCTGCAGCCTCCTGCTCGCCGCCGGCGGCGAGACCACCGACAAGGCGATCGCCGCGGTGTTCGTCAACCTGCTGCGCCACCCCGACCAGCTCGCCGCCGTCCGCGCCGACCGGACGCTGATCGCGCGGGCGCTCGCCGAGACGCTCCGCTTCACCCCGCCGGTGCACATGATCATGCGGCAGCCGGCCGAGGACGTCGAGATCGCCGGCGGCGTCGTCCCCGCCGGGGGCACGGTCATCGGGCTGATCGGCGCCGCCAACCGCGACCCCGCCCGGTACGCCGATCCCGACTCCTTCGACCTGTTCCGGGACGAGCTGAGCGCCGCCACCGCGTTCTCGGCCGCCGCCGACCATCTGGCGTTCGCGCTCGGCCGGCACTTCTGCGTCGGCGCCCTGCTCGCCAAGACCGAGGTCGAGGTCGGCGTCGGCCAGCTCCTGGACGCGATGCCGGACGTGCGGTTCGCCGACGGCTTCACCCCCGTCGAGCGCGGCCTGTTCACCCGAGGCCCGGCGGCGCTGCCGCTGGTGTTCACCGCCTGAGGACGGTCCGCCGGTCAGCCGCCGGCGCTCCGCGCGTGCTCTCCCCGCCCGCCGCCGTCCGCCCCGCCGGCTCCGTCCCCCTCGGTGGCGGCGCCGGCGATGGGGGAGAAGGCGACCGGCAGCGCGAACAGGCCGCGCATCCACACCGACGGACGCCACGTCAGCTCCTCGGCCGGAACCGAGATGCGGACGTCCGGCAGCCGGTCGAGCAGCGTCTCGACGGCGGTCGAGGCGATGGTCGAGGCGAGGTCGGGCGCCGGGTAGGGGCAGCCGTGCTCGCCGCGGCCGAAGGACAGGTGCGCCCGGTTGGCGCCGGGGCCCGGGTGGGTCTCGGGCCGCACCCGCAGGTCGGTGTTCGCGGCGGCGAGCCCGAGCACCAGCAGGTCGCCGCGGCGGATCCGCTGGCCGCCGAGCGCGCAGTCGTGCACCGCCCAGCGGCCGATGAAGTTCTGCGTGGGCGTGTCCTCCCACAGCGCCTCGTTGAGCGCCTGGCCGACGCTGTCGCGTCCGCCCTGCAACGTCGCGGTGAACCGGTCGTCGACGAGCATCAGCCGCAGCCCGTTCCCGATCCAGTTGCCGGTCGGCTGCTGCGCCGCGGCCATCACCACCAGCAGGTCGATGACGATCTCGTCGTCGCTGAGCGCGGCGGAGTGCCCGATCAGCCGGGACGGCAGGTCGGGGCCGGGCCGCCGGTGCTTGGCCTCGACCAGCCCGCGCATCCGCGCGTGGATCCGCCGGTGCGCCTGGACGGCCTTGTCGCCCACGTCCAGCGACTCGGCGATGTCGGCGACCAGCAGCGGGATGTCGGCCTCGGCGAGCCCATACAGCCGCGCCATCACGTGCAGCGGGATCCGGTGCGAGTACTGGGCGACCAGGTCGGCCTCGCCGTCCAGGGAGAACGCGCCGATCAGCTCGGTCGCGACCCGCCTGCACATCCGGACCAGCTCGGTGCGGTCCACGGCGTCGAGGGAGTCGCCGATCGCCCCGGCCCGACGCTGGTGCTCGGGGCCCTCGGCGAACATCACCGACGGCGTCCAGCCGACGTAGGGCATCAGCGGCCAGTCCCCGGGGATCAGGTCCCACGCGTTCCAGCGCCGGCAGTCGCGGGCGAACTGCCGGGGGTTGGCGGTGACCTGGCTGACCTCGCGGTATCCGAGCACGAACCAGGCGGGGATGTCGCCGTCGAGCAGGACCGGGACGACCGGGCCGTACCGCTGCTGGAGCGTCCGGTAAAGCCCGGCCGGGTCGCGCGCGATGTCGGGCCCGTGCAGCCGGACGGGCCGCGGATGCCCGGGATGGGCGTCCTGGCCGGGCGGCGGGAGGGTGCCGGTCTCGGTTTCGGAGTCGGGGGCGGTCGAGGGGTTCGTCACGGTGCGGTCTCCCGTGCGGCGGCGGATTTCTTGCAGTGGGCCAGGTACTTGACGAGCGTGATCAGCACGGTCTTGGACGACTCGCGCCGTCTCGCGTCGCAGTCGATCAGCGGGACGCGTTCGGACAGGCACAGCGCCTCCCGGATCTGGGCGAGGTCCGGTTCGGGGCCGGCCCCGGGGGCCTCGAAGCGGTTCACCGCGACGATGAACGGCATCCCGCCGTGCTCCAGCCGGTCGACGGCGAACCAGGAGTCCTCCAGCCGGCGGGTGTCGACCAGCACGACCGCGCCCAGCGTCCCGGAGAAGAGCCGGTCCCACAGGAACCAGAACCGCTGCTGCCCGGGCGCCCCGAACAGGTAGAGCACCTGGTAGGCGTTCAGCGTGATGCGCCCGAAGTCGAACGCGACCGTGGTGCTGTTCTTGTCGGGCAGCCGGCCGGCGTCGTCGATCCCGACCCCGGCCCGGGTCATCAGCTCCTCGGTGCTGAGCGGGCGGATCTCGCTGACCGACCCGACCATGGTGGTCTTGCCGGCGCCGAACCCGCCCACGAGCACGATCTTCAGCGCGTCCCGCGCGGTGTCGCGCAGCGGCAGGCCCGGGAAGGCGGCCTCGCCGTGGCGGGCCTGCGGATCAGAGATTCTGGAGTCCAACGAGCACCTGCTTCAGGGTGTCGAGGTCGGCGAGCTCCCGCGGGGCGGGCGCCGAGGTCGGATGGCGTGCGGTGACGCGGCCCAGGCCGACCAGGTCGCGCAGCACGAGCTGGAGCACGCTGATCGGCAGCCCGAGCCGGGCCGACAGCTCCACCACGGCCACCGGGTGGTGCCGGCACGTCCGCAGCACCATCGCGTGCTCGGACTGCATGCCGGGCGCGGGGTCGACCTCGCCGACGATGAGCGACACCACGTCGAACCGTTCGTCGTCCGCGGGCGCGCGGCCCGTGGTGACCGCGTAGATCCGGTCGGGGCCCTCATCGCCGGCGAACGGGTTCATGCCGGCCCGGCGCCGCCGCCGCGGCCCAGCGGCGGCGCGGTCAGCCGCCCGCCGATCTGCTCGACGAGCTGGTTCATGGTGTGCCCGATCAGCCCGACGTCGCACTCGTCGGCGGTGATCACCGCCAGGTGCGAGCCCTCGCCGGCCGGGACGATCAGCAGGATCCCGCCGTGGAACTCCACCATCGACTGGCCCGACCCGGGGGTGTGCCCGAACTCGGCGGACGCGCTGACCGCCAGGCTCTGGATGCCGGAGGCGAGCGCGGCGAGCTGGTCGGCCCGGTCCTCGTCCAGGTCGGGGGTGTGGCAGATCTTCAGGCCGTCCTTGGACAGCACCAGTACGTGCCGGATGCCGGGTGTCCTGTTCGCCAGGCGGTCCAGCAGCCAGCCGAGGTCTCGGTCCATGGTGCTCATCGGGGTCGCGGGGCGTTGCCCCATCTCCTATCGGTCGTCCTGTGCGGCCGTGCCGTTGTGGCCTGCCGTGTCGGTCGGGCCCGCGCCGCCGGCCGGGTCCTCGGCGCCCGGCGCGCGCGCGGACGACCGGCGGAACGCGGCGAGCCGGTCGGCCGGGTCGCCGTTCGCGTTCGCGGGCGTCGGGTCGGGTGTCGGCGTGGCCGCGGGCAGGGGCGCGGGCGCGGGTGTGGGTGCGGGGGCGCGGACGCCGGTGTCGGCGGGGACGCTGTCGGTCCGCCGGAACCGCGAGTCCAGCAAGTCCGGGATGCCGACGAGGGACGCCCCGACGGGACGCCTCGGCAGCCGGGCCGGCGCCTTGGTGCTCCCGGGCGGGGCCGGGACGGGGGACGGGAAGGGGGTGGACCGGGCGGCCTCGCTGAGCGCGCCCCAGCGGCCGGGCGCGCGCGGGCGCGTTCGCGGGGGCCGGGAGTAGGGCAGTTCGAGGGGCTCGGTCACCAGGGTGCGCGGGATCCACATCACCGCGCCGATGCCGCCGCGCGCGGACGGCCGGAAGCTGATCCGCAGCCCGTGCTTCTTGGCGAGCCGTCCGACCACCGCCAGCCCGAGCCGCTCCTTGGACAGGTTGGTCTCGGTGTCGGGCGAGGTCACCTGCCGCTCGGCGCGGGCCCGCTCGCGCTTGCGCATGCCGATGCCGGCGTCCTCGACGACGATGACGATGCCGGAGTCGACCTCCTCGACGTACACGTGCACCTCGTGGTCGCGGGTGGAGAACACCGCCGCGTTGTCCATCAGCTCGGCCAGCGCGTGCATCACGCCCTCGGCCGCGACCCCGACGATCGCGGCCTCGCTGACCGAGTGCAGCCGCAGCCGCCGGTAGTCGGCGATGCGCCCCAGCGCGCCGCGCAGGATGCTCTCCATGATGATCGGCTTGGTCCACCGCCGGCCGGTGCACCCGCCGGCGAGCAGCGCGATGGTGTCGGACGTCCGGCCCATCATGGACACGCCGTGGTCGAGCTCGAGCAGGTCGGCGAAGACCTCGTCCTCGGCGAACTGGAACTCCAGCTCGCGGAGCTGCGCGAGCATCCGGGTGCACGCGGCCTGGTTCCGGGCCGCGCCCTCGGCGCAGAAGCCGAGCAGCATGGCGTTGGTCCGTTCGCAGTCGGACAGGTCGCGGGTGACGTTCTGCATCAGCCGCCGCGCCACCGGATGCTCGGGGAGGGGGAGGGTGCCCAGCAGCGTGTCGGAGGAGGTGCCGTCGAGGCGGATCCGCTGGACGATCTCGGGGAACGTGTCGTCCAGCAGCCGGACGGTCTGGCCCTCCAGCTCGGCCAGCTCGGACCGGGCCGCCGCGGCGGCGCGCTCGCCCGCGGCGACCTCGTGGGCGGCCCAGTGCAGGACGCGCCGGAGCCCGGGGCTGGCGGGGCGCGGCACCTCGGCGAGCGCGGTCTCGGCCGGGACCCCGGCGCGCACCTGGCGGAGCACCTCCGGGAGCGTGCCCGCCGACAGGTCCACGATCTGGCGTTCCAGCCGGGCGGCGGTGTCCCGGGCCTCGGCGAGCCGGACGTCCAGCCGGCGGGCCACCATCGAGCGGTGGGCGGCGAGCGTGACCAGGACGCACGCGGCCAGCGCCGCCGGGCCGCCGCCCCAGGCCACCAGCGGCTTGACCGGCTGGGTGGCGGCGAACACCGCCCACAGCCACGTGCCGCCGATGAGGACCACCGAGGCCAGCCAGACGAGCAGGGCCCGTTCCAGCGGCGTCCGGTCGGTCGGGGGGTCGGGGGACAGATGTGCTGACATGGGTGCAGATCCTCGTTGACGGTCTCGCCCGGCGGCCGGGGGAACGGCCGGGCACCTATCGCAGGATGCACCACATCGATTGTGGACGGATGGCCATTCGCCATAAAAGCCGGTCGTCCGAAATGGGGATCTCGGCGGGCCGGCCGCCGGGCGAAAGAGGGTGAGAAATGCGGATGGATCGGCCGTTCACCCAGGTCAAAGCCCAGGTGAGCGGCGATCACCGGTCAGACGAATATGGCGTGAGTTGCCCGAATATGCCACCCTTTGCAGGGCCGGTCAGGGGTGGCCGCCGAAGAAATAGGCGGCGAAGAAGAGCTGGAACTCGTCGTGCGTCACGGTCTCGGTTCCGCGCCGTCCGGCGAACAGGTCCCCGGTCTCGGGCCCGGCGTTGAACACCGCGAAGACCAGCGCGCCCTGCTCGGCGGTCAGCATGCCGCCGGGGGCCAGCGCGCGCAGCACCTCGTCCAGGACGGCCCGGACCGAGCGCCGGTAGTCGCCCGGCGACGACAGCAGCCCGCCGAGCATCGCCTCGGTGTACTCGGCGCGGGTCACCCGGGTGTTCTCGCCGTTGGTCAGCCGGTACCACCAGAGGCTGAGCCCCTCGTCCATGGCCCGTCCCGGCCGCCCCCCGCTCGGGCGGACGACCGCGTCGTCGATCCGCCGGGCCAGCAGCTTGAAGTCGAGCGGGGCGATGACGTCGTCCTCGTCGGCGTCGAAGATGTCGAAGCTCGCGGCCACCAGCCGCCGCCGCGTCGCATCGGACGGCAGGCCCGCCGCGGCCAGGTCCATCCAGGTCATCCCCCTCCGCGACCTGCCGTCCCGGAAGGCCACGTTGCGCAGCGCGCCGTCCCGGAACGCGCCGTCCCGGAATGCGCCCTCTCGCGGCGTGGTCCGGCGCGGCGGGGTGGAGCCGGGGTCGGCGGGGACCTCACGACGGGTGTTGGCGTACACGGCATACCCCTTCGACGTTGTGCGTGCTGATCTGGCATATCCGTTGGCGCCCGGGCCTCAGCCGGCCCCCCGGGAGAGGAGCGGGCGCAGGTAGGCGGCCGAGGTGCCGAGCCCGGTGGGGCCGCGCAGCGGCAGCGCGGACGAGGCGGCGGCCTGCGCGAGGAGGACGTCCTCGTGGTAGCGGTCGGTCTCGCGGTGCCAGTGGAGGATGCCGGCGACCCAGTCGCGCAGCTCCTCCATCCGGGCCTCCAGGGCGATCCGGCCCCGGTCGTCGAGGTCGAAATCGGCGACCAGCGCCGGGACCTCGGTCGCGGTGAGGTGGTCGAACTGGCGCAGCCGCGAGGTCATCAGGTCGTTGACGATCGCGACCGCCTCGTCCCGCCCGCAGTTGAAGAACCGCTGGACGGCCAGCACCCCGTTGTTGAGCTCGCCCTCGAACTCGATCTCCTTCTGGTAGGAGAACACGTCGTTGAGCAGGCAGCAGTAGTCCATCACCGAGCACTCGACCTCGCGCATCGTGCGGGTCTCGTAGATCGCGTCGGGGATGTCGCGGCCGTGCTCGATGCGGGCCAGGCTCAGCGTCAGCTCCGAGCCGAAGGTGTGCCGCCGCATCTCGACGTAGTCGACCGGGTCGGGGATCCGGCTCTGGACGTGGTTGGCCAGCTCCCACAGCCAGCTCGCGGTCATCGTCTCGACCGCCTCGCGGAACCGGGCGCGGTCGGCGGGCTCCATCGGGCCCGCGGTGCGGCGCCACAGGTCGGCGAGCCCGGTCTCCACCGGGTTCTCGGCCGGCGGGGTCGGGCCGAGGTCGAGCGGCATGAAGTCGGAGAGCCGGGCGTTGAACCGCTTCGCGCCCGCCATGTCGCGGTCGCGGAAGAAGATCGCCGGAAAGTAGTCGTCGCCGTAGGTGCCCCACGCCAGCCACTGCCCCGACTGGTCGAGCGCCTCGGGCGTGGCGTCGGGGTCGAGCCCGGCCGAGCACAGCGGGAAGTCGAACCCGGCGAGCCGCTCGGCGGTCCAGATCGGCTCGGCGTGCCGCGGCACCGGATCGTACATGCCGACCTTCCCGCACCACTCGACGCAGGCGAGGCGGGCCCGGCCGAGGTGCGGGCTGAGCCTGAGCTGGTACGGCATGACGAACTCGGGCAGCGGCGTCGGCCCGACCGGCCGCTTGTGGGTCAGGTGCGGGCGGCTCTGCACGGCGGCCTTCAGTAGCCCGGGGAGCCGGGCCGCGGCCATGCCCCGCTTCGGCGCCGACTCGTTCATGTAGCGGCTGGAGCGCAGGTGCCACTCGTGGCCGCCCGACTGCCAGTCCTGGAGGCCCTTGACGTAGGCCAGCACGCTCGCCCGCTCGAACGGGTCGAGCGCGTACTCCTCGAACAGCGGCGGCAGCTCGGTCAGCGCGGTGTTCTCGAACTGGCGCAGCCGGGAGGTGAGCAGGTCGTTGACGGTGTCGGCCGCCTGCTGCGGGCCGGTGCCGAGGAAGTGCCCGATCACCAGGACGCAGTTGTTGATCTCGCCCTCGGTCTCGGTCTCGCGCTGGTAGGAGAACAGGTCGTTGCGCAGGTGCACCCCGTCGGAGAAGGTGTCCTTCAGGACGCGGAGCGGGCGGGTGCCGGCGACCCGGTCGGGGACCTCGGCGCCGACGGCGTGCTCGACCAGGCCGGCCGACCATGGCGCCCCGCCGACCTTGCGGCGCATCTCGATGTACTCGACCGGGTTGGGGATCCGGGCGTCGCTGATGTTGGACAGCTCCCACAGCGACTCGCGCAGCAGGTTGTCGGTGCTCTCGGCGAACCGGCGCCGCCACCCGGCCGAACGCGCCGGGACGGTGCGCGCCCACAGGTCCCGCAGCCCCCGTTCGCACGCGTTGGTGGGCTCGAGCGGCTCGCCCTCGTCCATGAACGCGCTGAGCCGGTCGAGGTAGGCGCGGGCGCCCTCCTGGTCGCGGGAGCGCTTGAAGACCTCCAGGAAGTGGTCGTCGAAGTAGAACACCCACACGTACCAGTCGGTGATCAGGTCGAGCTCGGGGGCCGCGCAGTCGGGATGGGTGTAGGCGCACAGCAGCGCGTAGTCCATCGCGTCCAGCTCGGCCTCGTCCCAGATCTCGGGGGTGCCCGGGTCGCGGGTGTCATCCAGCATGCCCATCTCGCGCGCCCACAGGGTGCTGTGGATCCGCGCCCCCTCCAGATGGGGGTTGAGGCGCGCGGGGTACGGGACGTAGAACTCCGGCAGCTCGAAAGGTTGCATGAGGGGACCAGGTTCCTCTCGGGGCGGTCGGGTCATTGCTCGTCGGGAAACCTACAGCAATGGGTCGGTTACGAATGGTCACATTCATGTTTGGGTCGCGGGTCGGCGCCCGGCCGGGGGCCGCGGTCAACGGTCGGTGAAGGCGACGTTCCTGCCGGTGACGCGGAGGCCGATGCCGTGCTCGGAGACGGTCAGGCTCTGGAACGCCAGGCCGAGCGGCAGCCCGCGGACCGGCACCGTGAAGTCGAGCGCGTCGCCGAGGTCGTCCAGCGGGAGGCCCTCGACCGCGAGGGCTTGGACGCGGATCGCGTCGCCCTCCTTGGTCACGCGCGCGGTCGCGGTGACCTCGGTGATGGCGAGGTCGACCTTCGCGCGGACCTTGTCCGGGCCGTCCGCCGACAGCTCCAGGTCCGGGTCGCCGCCCGCCTTGGCGAGGTCGCCGAAGCTGACGAACGCCGTGCCGTCCACCGTGCCGAGCGTGCCGCTGCGGAATCCCGAGTCGAGGTGGACATCGCGGGCGCGCACGTCGAGCCGGGTGATGTTCAGGGGACCCTCGGCGATGTCGCGCGCCTTAAGCCGGACGTCGGGGAAATCGCGCGAGGCGACCTGGGTGAGGAACGGAACGCCTTTGATCGTCACGTCCGGGGCGGCCGGAAATCCCTCTTTCCTGATCTCCTGCGCCATCCGGTGCTCGGCGTAGGCCGCCGCGGCGCGGTCCGCGACGACCAGCAGGATGATCAGCAGGAGCACGGCGCAGGCGGCCACGATCGGCCGGCGGCGCCTCGCGGGCCGTGGCCGCCGGACGTCGCCGGTGTCGTTCACCGGATCGGGTGATTCGCCATGATTCTCACTCAATTCCCGGAAAGAGCTCGTGTCAATATTCCTCCACATATCAGGGGGAAGGATTTACACTCCGGACATGACGGCCGGAGCGTCCGCCGATTCCCTCGCCACGCCGGTCCTCGTCGTGCGCACCGGCGACCGGGTGCGGCGGCTGCGCCCCGGCGGCGCGTACCGGGTCGGCCGCGACCCCGCCGCCGAGATCAGGGTGGACGACCCGCGCGCCTCGTGGCACCACGCCTTGCTGCGCGCCGGTCCCGGCGGCTGGATGATCGAGGACGGCGGCAGCAGCAACGGGACCTTCTTCGAGGGCCGCCGGATCCAGCGGATGGAGATCGACGGCGAGTGCTCGTTCCGCCTCGGGAACGCGACCGACGGCGTCCGGGTGGTCTGCGTCGCCGACGTCCGCCCCCAGCAGCCGCCCCCGCAGCCCCAGTCGCCCCCGCAGAGCCATTCGCGCGCCCAGCCGCAGCCGCAGCCGCAGCCGCGGCCCCGGCCGGTTCGGGGACCGGGGGGCGGCCGGGAGCCGAGCTCGGTGATCCGGGTGGCGCCGCTGGCGCTGCGCATCGGGCGGGCACCGGGCAACGACGTGGTGCTGCCCGACCTGGTGGTGTCGCGGTACCACGCCGAGCTGCGCACGCTCGGCCCGGGACGGCGCGAGATCGTCGACCTCGGCAGCCACAACGGCACCTACGTCAACGGGGTCCGGGTCGAGTCGGCGCCGTTCTCCGAGAGCGACCTGCTGGGCATCGGGCACGCCACGTTCCGGCTGGTCGGGGAGGAGCTGCGGGAGTTCGTCGACACCGGGGACGTGTCGGTGTCGGTGCAGGACCTCACGGTGCGGACGCCCGAGGGCAAGGTGATCCTGGACAGGGTGGGCTTCCCGATCCCCGAACGGTCGCTGGTGGCGGTGATCGGGCCGAGCGGGGCGGGGAAGTCGACGCTCCTGGGCGCGGTGACCGGGATGCGGCCGGCGTCCGAGGGGACGGTGCGGTACGACGGCCGCGACCTGTACGCCGACTACGACGAGCTGCGGCACCGGATCGGGCTCGTCCCGCAGGAGGACATCCTGCACACCCGGCTCGCCACCCGGCAGGCGCTGCTGTTCGCGGCCGAGCTGCGGTTCCCTGGCGACACCCGCAAGGAGGAGCGGCGGGGGCGGGTCGACGAGGTGCTGGCGGAGCTGGGCCTGACCGCGCACGCCGGGACCCGCATCGACCGGCTCTCGGGCGGGCAGCGCAAGCGGGTCAGCGTCGCGCTGGAGCTGCTGACCAAGCCGTCGCTGCTGTTCCTGGACGAGCCGACGTCCGGGCTCGACCCGGGCCTGGACAAGACCGTGATGGAGATGCTGGGCGAGCTGGCGCACGACGGCCGGACGGTCATCGTCGTCACGCACAGCGTCGCCAACCTGGACGCCTGCGACCGGCTGCTGGTGCTGGTGCCGGGCGGGCGGCTGGCCTACTACGGCCCGCCCGGCGAGGGGCTGGAGCACTTCGGCAAGGAGAGCTGGGCCGAGGTGTTCCAGGCGTTCGACCGGGAGCCGGACCGCGACTGGGCGGCGGAGTTCCGCGCCTCGCCGCGGCACGCGCGGTACGTGGCGTACGCGCTGAACGGGCAGGGCGGGGTGACCGACGCGCGGACGCCGGTGCCGCCGCCCGCGCAGCAGTCGCGGCTGGGCCAGCTCAGCACGCTGTGCCGGCGCTACCTCGCGGTGATCGCGTCCGACCGCAGCTACCTGGTGCTGCTCGGAGTGATGCCGCTGATCCTCGGCGGGCTGATCGCGGCGATCCCGGCGCCGCGGGGGCTGGCCGGGCCGCCGGGGACCAACCAGGACGCCGCCGCCAAGATGATGGTGCTGGTCTTCGCGGCCTGCTTCGCCGGGACCGGGAACGCGGTCCGGGAACTGGTCAAGGAGCGCACGATCTACCGGCGGGAGCGGGCGGCGGGGCTGTCGGCCGGCGTCTACCTGATGTCCAAGCTGCTGGTGCTCGGCCTGATCACCGGGCTCCAGGCCGTGGCGCTGGTGCTGATCGGGCTCGTCCTGGTCGACCGGCCCGCGGCCGGGACGTTCACCGCGGTGCTGCCGGAGCTGATGCTGTCGATGGGGCTGCTCGGCGTCGTGTCGATGACGCTCGGCCTGCTGGTGTCGGCGTCGGTGGGCAGCTCGGAGAAGACGCTGCCGCTGTTGATCGTGCTGTCGATGGGGCAGCTCGTGCTGTGCGGGGCGCTGGTCCGGCTGGTGGGGCTGCCCGGCCTGGAGCAGCTCGCCTGGCTGTCGCCGTCCCGCTGGGGGATGGGCGCCGCCGCCGCGACGATCGACCTCGACACGATCGGGCCGCCGCCCGCCGACCCCGATCCGCTGTGGCGGCACGATCCGGGGGTCTGGCTGGCGGACATGGGGATCGCGGCGGGACTGGCCGTCGTCTTCGTGGCCGCGGCCTGGTGGCGGCTGAACCGGCTGCGCCCCCGCCGCCGCTGAGCTTCCGCGTGCCCCCGCCGAGCTCCCGGAGGGCCGCCGGGACACGAGTGAACGGGGTGACGGGACTCACACCCGGGATCCGGGGTAGGACCCCGGCATGGACTCCGCCGACACTGCCGGCGCCGCACCACCGCCGGTGCGCGCCGAGATCACCTTGACCGTGAACGGGACCGGGCACCGGCTCGGCGTCGACACCCGCACCTCGCTGCTGGACGTGCTGCGCGAGGAACTCGGGCTCACCGGGTCGAAGAAGGGCTGCGACCACGGGCAGTGCGGCGCCTGCACGGTCCTGCTGGACGGCCGGCGCGTGAACGCCTGCCTCGCGCTCGCGGTCGCCCACGACGGCGCCGACGTCGTCACCGTGGAGGGCCTGGGCGGCGGGGACGGCGGGCTGAGCCCGGTCCAGGAGGCGTTCCTGGAATGCGACGCGTTCCAGTGCGGCTACTGCACGCCGGGCCAGCTCTGCTCGGCGACCGCCGTGCTCGGCGAGGCCGCGCGCGGCTGGCCGAGCGCGGCCACCCCCGACGTCGCGGACGAGCCGCGGCTGGACGACGCCGAGATCCGCGAGCGGATGAGCGGGAACCTGTGCCGGTGCGGCGCGTACGTCAACATCGTCGCCGCCGTCCGCGGCGCGGCGGTGCGCGGCGCCGCGGTCCGCGAGGCGGCGGGCACGGAGCCGGGGATCCTGCCGTGAGGCCCTTCGCGTACGAGCGCGCCGGCACCGCCGAGGAGGCGCTCGCCAAGCACGACGACGATGCCCTCTACCTCGGGGGCGGCACCAACCTCGTCGACCTGATGCGGCTGGGCGTCGCCACGCCCGCGCGGCTCGTCGACGTCGCGCACCTGCCCTGCGACCGGATCGAGCGCGGCGCGGACGGCGGGCTGGTGATCGGCGCGGCGGTCCGCAACAGCGATCTGGCCGCCGACCCCGCGGCGCGGCGGAGCCACCCGCTGCTCGTCGAGGCGGTGCTGACGGGCGCGTCCGGCCAGATCCGCAACCAGGCGACCGTCGGCGGCAACCTGCTCCAGCGCACCCGCTGCTCCTACTTCCAGGACATCACCAAGCCGTGCAACAAGCGCGAGCCCGGCAGCGGCTGCCCGGCCCGCGAGGGCGAGCACCACAACCACGCGATCTTCGGGCACTCGGCGGCGTGCGTGGCGACGCACCCGTCCGACATGGCGGTGGCGCTCGCCGCGCTCGACGCGTCCGTCCGGGTGCGGGGCCGCGGTGGCGGCGAACGCGCCGTCCCGCTGGGCGAGCTGTACCGGCGTCCGGGGGAGGACCCCTCGCGCGACACCGCGCTGGAGCCGGGCGACCTCATCACGGCCGTGGAGGTGCCGCCGCTCGGCCTGCCGTCCCGGTACCGCAAGGTCCGCGAGCGGGCGTCGTTCGCGTTCGCGCTCGTCTCGGTCGCCGTCGCGCTGGACGTCGAGGGCGGCGCCGCCGGCGGCGGGACGGTCCGGGACTGCCGGATCGCGCTCGGCGGCGTGGCCCACCTGCCGTGGCGGGCGCACCGCGCCGAGGCGGTCCTGCGCGGCGCCCCGGCCACCGCCGAGAGCTTCCTGCGCGCCGCCGAGGCCGAGCTGGAGGCCGCCGAGCCGCTCCGCGACAACCGCTACAAGGTGCCGCTCGCCACCAACCTGATCGCCCGCACGCTGACGGAGCTGACCGAACGATGAGGCCACTGGAACGGATCGAGGGACGCGAGAAGGTCACCGGCCGGGCGCGGTACGCGGTCGAGTACCCGGTCGAGGGGGTCGCGTACGCGGCGGCCGTCCAGGCGACGGTCGGACGCGGCGAGATCGTCGCGGTGGGCACCGCGGCGGCGCTGGCGCTGCCCGGCGTGCTGGCGGTGCTGTCGTGCGAGAACGCGCCGGAGGTGAACGCCGTCGACGACGGGGAGCTCGCGCTCTTCCAGTCCCGCCGGGTCTCCTATCGGGGCCAGTTCGTCGCCGCCGTGGTCGCCGAGACCCTGGAGACGGCGCGGGAGGCGGCCCGCCTCGTCCGCGTCGACTACGTCTCCGAGCCCCCGGACGTGCGGCTGCACCCCGGCCATCCGGGGATCTACAAGCCCGACAGGGTCAATCCCGTCTTCCCGGCCGACACCGAGCGGGGCGACCCCGAGGGCGCGTTCGCCGCGTCCGCCGTCCGGGTCGACGCGACGTACACGACCCCGGCCGAGCACAACAACCCGATGGAGCCGCACGCGACGCTGGCCGTCTGGGACGGCGACGGGGGCCTCACGCTGTACGACTCCAACCAGGGCCCGTCGCTCGTCCGCGACACCGCCGCCGAGATCTTCGGTCTGGGCCCCGACCGGGTCCGGATCGTCTCGCCGCACGTGGGCGGCGGCTTCGGTTCCAAGGGGACGCCCCGGCCCAACCTCGTCCTGGCGGCGATGGCGGCCCGCGCGGCGGGCCGTCCGGTCAAGTTCGCGCAGACCCGGCAGCAGATGTACTCCGCCACCGGCTACCGGACCCCGACGATCCAGCGCGTCCGGCTCGGCGCGGACGCCGACGGGCGGCTCACCGCGATCGTGCACGAGGCGCTGGAGCAGAGCTCCACCGTCCGCGAGTTCGCCGAGCAGACCACCACGCCGACGCGGGTGATGTACCAGGCGCCGCACCGCCGGACCGCGCACCGGCTGGCCCGGCTCGACGTCCCCACTCCGTCGTGGATGCGGGCGCCCGGGGAGACCCCCGGCATGTTCGCGCTGGAGTCGGCGATGGACGAGCTGGCGGTCGCCGCCGGGATCGACCCGATCGAGCTGCGGATCCGCAACGAGCCGGACGCCGCCCCCGAGAGCGGGCTGGCGTTCAGCTCTCGGAACCTGGTGACGTGCCTGCGCCAGGGCGCCGACCGGTTCGGCTGGGCCGGCCGCGACCCGGCGCCCGCCGCGCGCCGCGAGGGCCGCAAGCTGATCGGCATGGGCGTCGCGTCCGCCACCTATCCCGCCTACCGGCTGCCCAACCGGGCGACCGCGCGGGCCGAGGTCGACGGGACCTTCACCGTTCGGATCGCCGCCGTCGACATCGGCACCGGCGCCCGCACCGCGCTGACCCTCATCGCCGCCGAGGCGCTCAAGGCCGAGCCCGAGCGGGTGACGGTCGAGCTCGGCGACAGCGACCTGCCGAGGGCGTCGGTCGCCGGCGGCTCGGGCGGCACCGCCGGATGGGGCACCGCGGTGGTGCGGGCCTGCGAGGCGCTGCTCCCCATGCTGGAGGAGGACCGGCGGCCGGTCGAGGCGTCCGCCGACACCACCGCGGAGATCGAGGCGCAGGAGGAGCTCGCCCGGCACGCCTTCGGGGCGCAGTTCGCCGAGGTCGAGGTCGACGTCGACACCGGCGAGATCCGGGTCCCGCGGATGCTCGGCGTCTTCGCCGTCGGACGCGTCATCAACGCCGTCACCGCCCGGTCGCAGTTCATCGGCGGCATGACGATGGGCCTCGGCATGGCGCTGATGGAGGAGAGCGTCATGGACGAGGAGTTCGGCGACTACCTCACCCGCGACCTCGCCCAGTACCACCTCCCGGCCTGCGCCGACGTCCGCGACATCGACGCGTTCTGGGTGGACGAGCACGACCCGCACCTCAATCCGATGGGCAGCAAGGGCATCGGCGAGATCGGCATCGTCGGCGCCGCCGCGGCGGTCGCCAACGCCGTGCACCACGCCACCGGGCTCCGCATCCGCGACCTGCCGATCACTCCGGCACGGATGCTGACCGCGCTGTGACCTCCGGCCGTGTTCCGGGCGCCGCCGCCGGCCCCACGGCCCCACGGCCCCACGGCCTGCCGGACCGACGCCGCGCCGGCTTAGGCGGGGCCGGGGACGTCGTCGCGGCGGTCGGCGGCGTGGCAGCGGCCCCCGGCGGCCAGGTAGGACGACCGGGGGCCGCTCCGCCCGCGGACGCTCCGGCCGCGGGCCCGGCAGGTCGCGGGCCTCGTCCGGGACCGTCCGCGCACACGGCCCTCGATCATGACGATGGCCGCGACCGCCACGGCGACGATCACGACCGCCCCCGCCGTCTGAAGCACGCCCTGCAACGTCTCGCCCACTGGGCCCCCTACCGGTTGTGACCCGTCACCGCCACTGCGCGGATGTCCTGTCTCTTCTTCGCCGTTAGGGGGGTTCGGGTTCCATGGCCGGTGATTTCACCGAGGCCCGTGCGCCGCCCGTGACCGCGGACGGCGCACGGGCTCGCGCGGGCTCCGGAATGTCGGCGGGGGATGCCATCCTCGTCCGCATGCCGCTGACGCCCCCCGCCGACCCGTCGTCCTCGAACCTCTACCTCGACTGGGTACTGATCAACGCGCCCGAGCGGCGGGACGAGGCCGAGAGGGAGATGGCGGCGATCGAGGCCGCGCTGACGGGCCGCCGGCGCAATCGGATCGCCGCCGACCTGCGGTGGCGCTCCCGCTCGCTGCCGCCCGAGCACCGTCCGTGGTTCCTCGACACCGTCGCCCACCGGCTGGTCGGCCGCAACGGGCACAAGTCCGTGGCGTACGCGTACGCGCGGATGGCCGAACGGGCGCACGGGCTGCCGATCGACGAGCACTACCACCGCGAGAACACCCTGCTGCTCGCCCGCTTCGGCGCGCTTCCGGAAGGCGTCGCCGACGCCCATGAGCGATGGCTGGCGGCGACCCTGCCGCCCGCCGAGGCGCACGAGGAGTTCGTGCGGTTCGTCCTCGCGCGCGGAACGGGCGGTGACCTGTCGCCCGGCGACCTGCCCCAACGGGTGCGGGCCTCGGCCGGGGCGGCCGGCCTGGACGTGGCCGAGGACGCCAGGGTGCTCGGCGACGTGCTCGCCGCCATGGGCGAGGCCGGTTGGCTCAGGGACACTCTCGACCGGGGAATGCTGGACGCGGTCACGCGGATCTTCGAACAGGCCCCGCCCCGCCGTGAGGCGCACGCCGGGCTGGCGGTGCTGTTCCCGGAGGACGGCGCGGCGTGGCTGCGGATGCTGCGTGCAGCGGGTGCCATCGAGTCCCTGGAGAGCGGACGGGTCGTGCCGTCCGGTCTCCGGCTCCGAGGGGCCTCCGGCCTGGGCGGCTGGTTGCACGTGTTCGCCCGCAAGTACAACTCCGTCAGGAAGACCGGCGGTGGCAAGCGACCCGGGGCCGTTCCGGGTGAGCTCCTTGATGTGGTCCCCCGGCTGGCCCCGCTGATCAGGACGGCCGGCACGCCGGTGCGGCTCCACGGCCCCGCCTGGGACCGGGGCCGTGACGCCGGCCTCGTCCGCGTGTGCCACGCGGCGGGCGTCCCGATCGAACCCGACGAGGGGCCCGCCGTCGGGGACGACCCGGCCACGCGGATCCGCGCGCTGATCGACGAGGTCGCCGGGGGCGGTCTCGGCGCGGCGGCCGACGCGCTGACGGCGCTCGACGCGCTGCTCGACCGTCCGGCCGCCACGGCGGTGGACGGCCTGGGCGAAGCCCTGGCCGGGCTCGACCTCGTCCAGCCGCTGCTGCGCACGCTGCGCGCCGGGATCCCCGCCGAGCTCGGCTGGCCCGCGCTCGACGCGGCGGTCGCCGAGATCGGCGCGGTGGAGGGGGTGACGTCGGCCTGGCCCGTGCTGACCGTCCACGGACGCGGCCACGCGATCGCGATCGACCACCGGGGCCGCCGCGCCCTGCCCGCCGGGACGACCGGCCTGCCCCCGCTTCGCGGCCTCGCCTCCGGAGGGCTCGGATACCGCTCCGAACACGGCGGCGGCCCGTCCGGCGGCGGCCCGTTCGACCTG
The DNA here is from genome assembly GCF_030283145.1 of Actinomadura xylanilytica. Taxonomy (GTDB): domain Bacteria; phylum Actinomycetota; class Actinomycetes; order Streptosporangiales; family Streptosporangiaceae; genus Spirillospora; species Spirillospora xylanilytica. Next base: position 326,382 of record NZ_JASNWE010000004.1, on the reverse strand, counting down.
TGGATGAGCGACGGCACCGGAACCTGGAGCGCCAGAAGCTTCCCCCGGGATCCGGCGGACGGCTGGGCCGAGGTCGATCCGGCCACCGGCGAGCGCGCCCCCGAACCGTCGCTCCCCGGATTCTTCGGGACGGCGGAGGCCCAGGAGGCCGCGGAGGGCATGCCGCTGAACCCGAACCTGCTGAGCCTCGTCCGGCTGCCCGCGGAAGTCACCGGCTCCCCGCTGGGCCAGGCCGACGGTCTGTCCGGATTCCGCGTGATGAACGACGGCGAACGCTTCGTCCTGGAGGGGGTCGACGGGCGCCGCGCCGAGTTCCGCCGTCCTGGGGGAGCGGGGTGGCCATGGGGCGTCGTCCGCATGCCGGAGGGCGGCCCCGACCTGATCGTCACTTTCGACCGCGCCGAAGGCGCCGCCAGGCTGATGGACGCTTACGCCGCCGACGACGGCTCGCGGCTATGGGAGGCACTGGCCTTCCCCGGCTGGGGCCGGGACTGCACCGAAGAGCGGCCGGCGCTTCCGCCGCCCGCGTTCTGGCACTTCCTCACCCCCCGCGACCTCCCGTCCTCACGCGCTCTGCGCACGATCGCCTCCGGCACCGTGCGGGCGCTGCTGACCGCGCTGAGCGCGCCGACCGCCGTCACCGGCGACGCGGCCCGCGAGGCGCTCGGCACGGCGCTGCCGGACGTCACCGAACCCCAGATCGCCGACGGCGTGGTGGCCGAGGTTCGGCGGGCGGCGGGGCTGCTGCGGCTCCGCGAGGCGCTGTCCCGCCGGGTCGCGGTCATGCGTTCCGGCAGCCCGGCCGCGCCCGCCGCCGAGGTCTCCGACCGCCACCTGCACGGCGCGCTGCCCCAGTCGCCGACGTTCCGGCCGCGCATCGCACCGGCGCCGTCCGGGCACCCTGCCGCGGTCACCGCGATCACAGCGGCAGGCGGCCTTCTGCGCGGCGAGTTCGACGACGAGGTCCGCGGGTGCGGCGTGCCCGCCGCGCCGCTCGACTGGGCCCCTCTGCTGGGGAACATCGCCGCCGCCGCGTGGCGGCTGGTGGTCGAGCCGACCCGCGACCATGACCGCACCGCGCTCACCGGACTGCTGCGCGTCTGGTCCGGGCAGCCGTTCGCGGCGCCGGGCCGGTGGCGGCGCGGCACCGCGTCCGGTGCCGCGCTGGCACCGCTCTGCGCGGCCGGCCGGACGGTCGTCACCGGCGTCGGCGGGTCCGGGACCGGTCCCGAGCCGTACCGGCCGCTCGACCCCGGCACCGCGTACCGGTTCGTCCAGCCGGACGGCGCCCCGGTGCCCGAGGGGGCGACCGCCATCGAGACCGTCACCGTCACCCACGACGAAGCGGTCAGGCTGCCCCGGCTGCTCGACCTGCTGGCCGAACGCGGTCCGCTGCGGCTCGGCCCGGCCGCGACCGCGGCGTTCATGAACCGCACCGGCGTCCGCAAGGCCCTCGCCGAACTCGTCCTGTCCGGGCTGCCGTCCGGATCGGTCAACCGCTACACCGACGCCGACCGGGAGCTGCTGACCGGCCTCGACCCCGACGGCCACCTGCGGGTGCTCGCCGCCGCGATCCCCGACGACCCGGCCGGGCTGTGGGCGCGGGGCGGTGCCGTCGCGGCGGCCGGGCGGATGGCCGAGGTCTGGGTCGAGCTCGTCGGTGTCCGGCCCGGCGTCGACGAGGAGGTCGCCGACTTCCTGGAGCGGCGGAACGGCGAGGACGCCGCGTCCCTGCTGGCCGACCCGTCCGGTTGCGCCGAGCTGATGGCCGTCCCGAGAAGCGTGCTCACCGTCGAAGAGCACGGCTATCTCCGGGCCTGTTTCATCGCCGAGGACGGCGACCTGCACCCCTGGCCGCACGAGCCGTCCGGCGAGCACACCAGGGTGGCGTCCCTCGTCGCCTGGGCCCTGACCGAACGTCCCGTCGGCGATCCGGCCACGTCCGGGGCGGCGGAGCTGTGGTCCAGAGTCCGCGCCTGGCTGGACGCCCCCGAACTGCTGTTGGAGCTCGGCCAGGAGTACCCGCCCCCGGACCGGTGCTCGGTGCCGTTCAGCCCTGTCTCCGTCCGAGTGGAGCAGGGGGAGAGCCGCGTCCCGCCGCCCGCGGTGTTCGGCAACGGCCTGCTGCTGGTCGAGCCCCAGCGCTGGTGCCTCTTCCTGCGGCCGTCCGCCCTGGGCCGGTCGGACCTGTACGCCGAGGCGGTGCGTTTCTGCGAGACCCGCGGGCTGCTCAGGACGCTGCAGGGTCTCGGCAACCTCGAGACCCTGCACAGCGGCGGCCTGGCCCGTATGGTCGAACGCTCGAAGAACACCATCGTCCCGTCCGGCGGCTACGAGGCGAACCCCCTGCTGAGCGTCCCCGAGCTGGTCGACGAGGTCGCCGGGAAGCTCGGCCTCGGCCGGGACTCCGCTGCCCTCTACCTCCAGCTTCTCGCCCTCGTCCGCCCGACCGACCGCAACGTCCGCAAGTGGAACGGCTGGACGGCGCCCCGGCACAAGGCCGCCCAGGCCCGGCTGCTGGAGCACGGCCTGGTCGAGACCGACAAGCGCCCGCGGGCGGGCCGGAAGGTCTTCATCCCCGGCCCTTGGACCAGGATGAAGGCGCCGCTGCTCCCACTCGAAACCGCCAAGCTCGCCACCCATCGTGTCCACTCCGGCTGGACCGGCGGCGGTCCGTTCGATGGATGGTTCCCGCCCGTCCCGCTGCACGAGCTGTTCGCCAACGCCTGGAATTCACGCTGACCGCGCGCGCGGCGGGCCGGCTGGAATGAAGTGTCCAGAGGGAAGAAAACCGATGGGAATTCCCGCTCGCGGTCAGTAGCGTAAGCCCCGTTCGAGAGCAGAGAAGGTGAACCGAACGTGGCAAAGCTCAATCAGATCATCGCCGTGGAGAAGGGCGTGAAGAGCCGCACTCAGCGCGAGCTGGCCGACGTCTACCACGTTCTCCAGAAGCCCGCGCTGCTGTCGGGGATCTCCCGGGTCTACCGGCCCAGGGACGAGGAGGGCGAGACCCTCCCGCCCGAGTCCACCAAGGTGCAGGTGCGGTCCGAGGACGCGCTGCGCGACGCGGCCAAGACGCTGACCCGGCTCTTCGACGTGGTCGCCACCAAGGACTGGGCGAACCGCGAGGCGAGCGCCGACGTCGTGGTCGACGGGCAGACGATCGTGGCGCGGGTGCCGGTCACCTACCTGCTCTTCCTGGAGAAGCAGCTCACCGACCTGCGCGCGCTGATCGACCGGCTCCCCGTCCTGGACGCCGCCGAGTCGTGGACCTACGACGAGGGCCAGGACGTGTGGCGCGCCGACGCGGTCGAGACCTCGCGCACCAAGAAGGTCCCGCGCGCGCACGTGCTGTACGAGGCGACCGACAAGCACCCCGCGCAGGTCGAGACGTTCACCGAGGACGTCATCGTCGGGACGTGGAGCAAGGTGGCGTTCTCCGGCGCGATGCCGGCGCGGCGGGTGAACGAGCTGCGCGACCGCGTCGAGCGGCTCCAGGGCGCGGTGAAGTTCGCCCGCGAGGAGGCCAACGCGGCCGAGACCGTCGACCGGCAGGTCGGCGACGCCGTGTTCGGGTACCTGTTCGCCTGACACACCGAAGACTCCCCCCGCTGGAGCGCGGGGGGTGCGCCCGGAACCGGGCGCGGAAACTGAGGATGAGGCTCAGTCTGATATCGCGGTGGCAGCGGGGGTTCGAATCCCCCTCCGGGCACTTCGCGCCCGGATGGCCCAATCCGGAAGAGGCGGCCGTGTCAAACTCAGGCTCTCGCTCCAGAATCAGTATTCGCCGTTCATCATTGGATCGACCGGAGGCGGACAGATAATCACCGGGATGCCAGTTCGAATCTGGCTCGCTGCTCTCGTGCGGCGGTAGCTCAACGGCAGAGCACGGTGATGTGAGAATGATCCGCCGCCTTTAAACGTCGCCGATGTGCGCAGACAGCGGCCTGCACGGGCCCCGGGGCTGGGTAGCTCCCCGGGGCCCACCGCCGTTCACCGCCCCCGCACCGCCTCCTGCTCCAGTGGCAGGGCCCGCGGCAGGCCGAACAGGTCGAACAGGCGGAGGTCCTCGCGGAACGCGGTGATCCGCCCGACGCCCGCGGCGGAGACGTCCAGCACCATGATCCAGTGCCCGCGGTGGACGCCGTCCGGCCCCTGCCGGTACACCGCCATCGCGGGCTGCCCGTTGGCCGCCGTCCGGACCACCCGGTTCAGGCCCGGACGGGTCAGCACATGGGCGGCGAGGAAGGCGCCGACGGCGTCGCGTCCGGCGAACCAGGCCGGGTACGGCGGCATCTCCAGGACGGCGTCGCGGGTGAGTAGGCCGAGCAGCGCCGCGACGTCGGCGTTCTCGAACGCCGCCAGGTAGCGGTCGAGCAGCTCCCGCCGCTCCGCGTCCGGGAGCTCGGCGGCGTCGTCCTCGCTCGGCGCCACCTCGTCGAGCCGGGCCCGGGCCCGTTGCAGGAGGCTCTTGACCGCGGGGACGGACGTGCCGAGGAGTCCGGCGACCTCGGCGGCCCGCATCGCCAGCACGTCCCGCAGGATCAGCACGGCGCGCTGCCGCGGCGGCAGGAGCTGGAGCGCCGCGATCAGCGCGAGCCGCAGCGTCCCGCGCCGGACGGCGACCACCGCCGGGTCCTCGACTGGAGGGATCAGCAGCGCGTCGGGCGCGGGTTGCAGCCAGGCCACGTCCGTCCACGCCGCCGCGAACGGCCCCCCGGGGTCGCCGGACGGGGCGCAGACCCCGGCCGGCAGGGGCCGCCGCTCGCGGTTCTCCAACGTGGTCAGGCACGCGTTGGTCGCGATGCGGTACAGCCAGGTGCGGATCGAGCAGCGTTCCTCGAAGGAGTCGTACTTGCGCCCGGCCCGCAGGTAGGTCTCCTGGACGAGGTCCTCCGCGTCGTGCACGGAGCCGAGCATCCGGTAGCAGTACGCCAGCAGCTCGGGGCGGTGGGGACGGGCACGGTCGGCGAAGTCGTCATGTCCGGTGGCCGGACGCGGGCGTGTCGGCGATGTCATCCGCGCTCCTCAGGGGGTCGTCGTGCGGTCGTCTCCGGATACTGACCCGGGGAAGCGCCGAAACGAATCGGTCCGGGACCGCCCTTGAGTCTCAACATCTCAGTACGGGGTGATCCGATGGACGACCTCGACGCGGGCCGTGAGGAAGCGCTGCACGAGGAGTGGGCGCAACTCGCCCGCGCGCTCGGCATCACCGAACGGCACATCCCGCCGACCCCGCCTGATGAGCCCCCGCCCGAGTGAATCAGGGGCCGGGGACTCGTTGGCGGTCTGGTCAGGCCAGGTCGGGCGAGCTGCTCTTGATCTGTCGTGTGAACGCGCGCCAGTCCGCGGTGCTGAAGGCCAGCCGGGGGCCGTCCGGGTCTTTGGAGTCCCGGACGCCGATCACCGCGGTAAGACTTGCCACCTCAACACAGGCGCCGCCCTGATGGTCGCTGCGGCTGCTCTTCCGCCACTGAACGGGCGACAAGTCCTTCATAGTTCCTCACTCGCTGCTCTAACCATGGCTCGCGACTCTGTGCCGGGGAGTGCGTGGCCTCTGAGTGGTTGGACCGAGGACGAGCCCCCGTCCGAGCGGACTTGGAGGCCGGGGGCTCGCTGGGGGAGCGCGGTCAGGCCGAGTCGGGCGAGCTGCTCTTGATCTGTCGTGTGAACGCGCGCCAGTCCGCGGCGCTGAAGGCCAGCCGGGGGCCGTCTGGGTCCTTGGAGTCCCGGACGCCGATCACCGGAGCAAGGTCCGCCACCTCAACACAGTCGCCACCAGCGTGATCACTGTGGCTGCTCTTCCGCCACAGGGTGGTGGGCATGTCCTTCATAGGCTCTCCATCACCGTCCTAATCATGGCTCGCGACTCCTCAACCGGGAGTGCGTAGCCTCGGAGCAAGTCCCAGCGTACGACCTTGTCCTTGACTCTGGCGGGTCGCTCGATAAGTAGCCCCTCCCCTGCGGACTCTGTGTAGGCGATGTCTGGGTCATCATCGAAACCAAGGATGGTGAAGCTCCCGCCGAGCCCGGCATGATAGCCCACGCGATTCGGCACGACCTGCAACATCGTGTTTGGACGTTCCGAAGTATCAATAAGCGATTGAAGTTGCTCTCGCATGATCTCCGGGCTGCCGACGATGCGGTGCAGGACTCCTTCGTCCAGCGCTAGCCACGTGCGGGGCGGGGCATCACGGGTCAGGATCGCCTGCCGCTCAATGCGTTTTTCAATCAGATCAGAGGTACTGCTGCCTTCGAGTGCGCCGAGCACGGAACGCGCATAGTCCTTGGTCTGGAAGAGCCCGTTCACTAGAAGGGCGCAGAAGATTCTATATGACGTTGCTCGCTTCTCCTGAGCCTCGTACTCGGAGAATCCAGGCGGGAGCACGGTCTGAAGTTCGATGTCCTTGGCGAGTTTCCAGAGGCGGTGGAAGTGGCCGTCGAGCTTGAAGAAGGTGTCCAGGTCGTGGGCGCTCTGCTCGGAGATCTTGCGACCGCTCTCCATGGTGCTGATCCACTGCGGGGTGCAGCCGAGTGTGTCGGCGAGTTCCTTGCCGGTCAGCCTGCTTTCGTCGCGCTTGCGGCGAAGTTCGGTGCCGAAGAACACACGGGCAGGGTTGTCGATTTCTGCCATGAGAGTCTCCCGGGGAGCGCTTAACCAGGGGGGTGGGTTGAGTTGATCTATAGCCGGGTGGACCGCCGCTGGTGATCGGTCACTTTCCGAGCCTAGTCCTGGCCTGTGAGCCTGGTCTCAGTATTTCGACAGAGACGCAGATGAGAGGTTCCCCGCCATGACCATAAGGACGAGTCCAGGCAAACTCCAGAAGACTGGGCATATGCCACCTGTGTTCGGGTGGCGAAATGACGTGCTCGACAATGCGCTCGTGGCGCGCCGGGTCCACAGCTTGTCCGACTACCAGATGCTGAACGGGTGCCTGGAGGAGATCACCGCCGGGGACGAGGGAGAACTGTGGCTCCTCTGTGACGCCCAAACCCGCCTGGCTGAGCGGCTCACGGTCGCGGAAGCAGTGAGGAACCGGCTGTGAGCACCTCGGATCAAGACGGTAACCCGGCCGCGGAAGCCCACGTGCACCTGAGCGCGCTGGGCGTACACCTCAAAGCCCACGGATTCACGGTCGATCCCGTCGCGGGGGGAATCACCGTCCGCAACCCGTCCGCGCCCGGGTGGCGCGTGAGCCGGCGGATCGCCCAGGACACGATCACGTGCGCTCCACGCAAGAGTGACAGCGGTCGGTACTGGTACTTCACGTCCTGGCGGCAGCCCATCGCCGAGGCCGATCGGATCACCGACGCGCTCATGGCGATCAAGGCATATCTCGGGGCGCCCACGTGAGCGATTCCTGCGCGGACGGCCAGACGTCCGACCAGGCCGCCTATCTGGCCGGGCTGAGGAAGGAGTTCCCCGAGTTCGGCATTGTGGCGGACTTCCGCCGTCCCATCTGGATGGCGGTCTGGGGCGACCGGCTGTTGCTCAAGGCCAGCGATGGTCTCACTCTCCGTGAACGCCTTGTGGAGGTGAGCCGAGCGTTGTGATCACGAGCCCCCTATCGCCGGAAACGGCGCCGGTCAAGCGGAAGAATCCGGGCCCGAGTTTTGGATGACCGCGTGCGTGCGGCTCGATTCGATCACGACGGCCCGGAGGGGACGTCGTGCAGAGCGTCTCCGTTGAGGTAGCGCCCTGGAGAGGTGCCGATCGTTCGGCGGAACGCCGCGAGGAAGGCGCTCGGGGTCGCGTAGCCGACGGCGTGCGCGGTGTGCGAGACCGGCCGGCCTTCGGCCAGCAGCGGCAGGGCGGCCCGCAGCCGCATGTGGGTGCGCCAGCGGTCGAAGCTCATGCCCGTGTCGCGGACGAACAGCCGGGTCAGGGTCCGCCGGCTCACCCCGATGGCCCGTGCGTGCGCTTCCAGGCTCCGGGAGTCCGCAGGATCGCCGAGCAGTGCGTCGGCCACGGCGCGAACGCGTTCGTCGGCGGGATACGGCACCTCGATCGGGGTGGCCGGAAGGGGGCGCAGCAGGTCCAGCACGACCGCCTCGGCTCGCAGCCGCGCGTCGTCGGCTAGGCCGCGGCGGCCGAGGTGATCGATCAGGTGGGCCAGCAGCCCGTCGACGGCGACCGGCGTCGGTTCGGCCCAGTCCAGCGCGCACCGGTCCGGTTCGAGGTAGAGGCTGCACAGCACCGCGTCGCGGGTCGCGCCGGTCCGGTGGACGACCCCCGCAGGCAGGAAGAGCGCCCTGGTGGGCGGCAGGACCCAGTAGGCGTCGCCGACGGCGACGCCGAGCACTCCCCGCCGGGTCCAGGCCAATTGGTGCTGAGGGTGGCGGTGCGCGCCGATCCACTTCCCCGACGACAGCGGGAAATGCCCGACGACGATCGCCCCCACTCCGGTGGGGGCGGCCTCCGTGACGACTTGGCTCACGCGTCCCACCGTACGGTCTCTGTCCGGACGCGGCCGTCGCCGAGTCCTGCGATGCAGGTGGCGGGTGCCGCCGCCGGACCTGAGTAGCGGAACTGAGTAGAGGCGCTCAGGGCGAATCCGCGCCACGGCGGAAGGCTGGTGCCATGACAAAGCCACCGCTCGAGGGAAGGCCCCGGCACTCGTCCGCACGATCGGCGCGAATGGCCATCGTCGCATCGGCGACGATTCTCGTGCTGATAGCCGGAATCACCGTCGCATGGTTCCTGAGACCGGCCGGTCATCTCCAGACGGGTGCGGCCACCATGAACACCGCTGTGCCTCGGGTGACGGACGAGTCCGCGACTCCGAACAACACCGGCCCCAGGGTGACGGACAAGTCGGCGGGTCTCTCCTACGAGCTCCCCGAGGGGTGGAAGGAAGAAGACAATGGCGACCTGATCGACGCATTCACCTCGTCCATCAGCGAAGGGGGAGCCGAAGGGAAGGAAGCTTCCGCCGTCTTCGCCGGCCGGGGCGATGGCCTGCCGTCGTCCGCTCTCAAGCAGGCGGCGGAGAGCATGGCCGCGTCGAACGCGGAGTTCTTCAACCCGTATGGGAACTCGACCATGGGGGATTCCCGGCCGACGAAGGTGAGCGGCCGTCCCGCGCACACCGTGGTGCTGAAGTTCAAGGACGACGAGGGCGGTACGGGCCATCTTCGGCTGACCCTCATCGCGGTGGACGGCACCCGCTCGGCCTTCCTGATCGGCTTGGCCGTCCGGGTCGGAGACGCCGGGCGCAAACGGGTCGACGCGGTCCTGGAAAGCGCCTCCATCAACTGAGGCGCCGGGCGGCACCGTGCCGCGGTGGAGCGGCGTTGATCGGGTGTTTCGGCCGGGCCGCAGCACGGTCCGCGATCACGGTCTTCCGGTCCGGTCTTGATCAACTGACAATGGTCGCTTAGTGTCCGGACAAGATCTTTATCCGCGATTCTGGAGGAACGTCGATGAAGCGACGCGTGTTGACGGCCGGACTGGGTGCGGCGGCGGTGCTGGGGCTGGGGATGGCGGCGCCGGCCGGTGCCGAGGTCGGCGGGGCGCCGGCGAGTCCGCCGACCTGCGGGTACAACGACCTCAACTACGTCCCCTACTACCTCAACTGTAAGGACGAGCCGCGGGAGGTCCGCGTCCGGGACACGGCGGTGGGCGACCACACGATCTGCGTGCCCGCCACGGCGTACGTGAAGATCGGCGACAACGTCTACACGACGACGTGGGCCAGCGACACCGGGGTGACCTGCGCGCCCTGAGCCTGGGGAGCGGGGCGCGCCTTTCGGTGTGGCCCGAGCGCGGTCAGCGTCCTCGCCGCCAGGCGAGGACGCTGGGCCGGGCTTTTGAAGAACGTCCGGCGGTCAGCTCCCGCCGGGGGAGGGCTTGCCGCCGCCCTTCCCGGGGGTGTCCTCGTCTTGGGTGACCTCCACGTGCTCCTTGCGGACCTCGCCGCGGACGGTCTCCTGCTCCTCGACCCGGTCGGTGCTCACCCGGATCCGCTCGACCGCCACGGTCTCCTTGGCGATCACCGGGCGCTCCTCGTGCAGGACGACCTCCAGGTCGTCCTCGGAGATGCTCACCTTGCCCCGGGCGGCGTCGCCGGTGACCGGCTCCCGTTCGATCCTGAGCTCCTCGTGTGCGACCGGGACGGTCCGCTCGACCTGCTCGGTCTCCACCCACTTGCGGATGTGGGCGCGGCCCGTCTCGTGCTGCTCGGTGCCGACGCGCATCTGCTCCTCGGACCGTGTCATCTCGGTGGTGGACATGCCCTCGTCCATGCGGCCCATGGTCTGGCTCCGCGCCTCCTGCCCGCGGCTGGACGCCTTCCCCGTCGCGGTCTTGCCGGTGCCCGCCGTCCCGGTCCCGCCCGTGGCGGCCGACCCTGTGGCGGCCTTGTCGGACGGGGCGCCCATGCCGGTCCTGCCGGCGGCCCCGCCCGCCGCCCCGCCGGCGGCGGCCTCGCCCGCGGAGTCGGAGCGGCCGGTGTCGGGGGCGCTGCCCGACGGCGGGCGGACGCCGTAGTGGCGGTAGAGGTCGACGATCTGGTCGTGCGACAGATGCTCGTCCGCGTCGACGTTCGGCGCGTCCTTGATGGTGTCCTTGTCGTAGGGCACCTGGAGCGTCTCACCGGACTTGTTGGATCCGGAGAGCGGGAGGAAGCTCTCCCGCATCCCGAACCAGCCGGTGTGCACCGTCACCCACTCGGGGGCGCCGGAGGCGTCGTTCAGGTAGACCTGCTTGATGGTCCCCACCCTGCTGCCGTTGCTGTCGGTCACGGCGGAGCCCATCAGGTCCTGGACCCTCATCTGTGTCTGCACGCGGAACACCTCGCTCTTGAACGATCCTCGGGGGGCGGGCTCCCCGCTACCCGTGAATGGTCTAATTGGCGTGACTTGTCGGAGTTACTGGGGGCTTTTCCGTTGGCCGACCCGGCAAACATGCCCTCCCGGCCGCGATCTGAGCACCGGATGGGGCGACGACGACGCTGGTGGGGGCGAGGGGAGACCCTCTCGCAGAGAAAGGGTCCGGCGGGTTTTTAGGCGCACATGGGGAAATGCGTTCCCGCAGTTTTGGGGGTGGCGGTTTGGTGGGCGCCCCGCCTCGGAACGGCGCCGCCGGCGGCCGGATGGCCCGGGCCGAGCTGTACGCGCCGGATCGTGAACGTCTGCTCCTGGCAGGGGGACGCCCTCCTCGTCGCCTACCGGGGGCGGCCTCAGCGCCGGATGGAACGGGCGCTCAGCACCGTCGAGGCGATCCACGCCGTCGTCCGTATCAGGCTCGAACCCCTCTGCTGGGACCTGCTCCGTCGCGCGGAGGCCGAGGCCGCGGCCCAGGCCCCGGGCGCGGGCGAGCGCGGGGGCCTGGCCGGCCAGGTGCACGCGACGCTGAAGCGGCGGCCGTCGAACGGCCTCGGCTCATTCGGATGGGGGCCCGAACGCGGCGTCCGGCTGGCCGGGGCGCACCGCCTGATCCGGACCGGGACCCCGGTGGCGGTCGTCCACCCGGACGCGCTTTCGGCCGAACGGGCCGCCCCGGTGGCGGTGGGCGACGCCGGTACCCGCGCCGCCTCCTGAGCCGGTGGACGGACACCCCGTCCGGTCGTCACCCCGGACGGGGTGTCCGTTGCTGGGAGAAATTGGGACGTTCTCCCAGCAAGCCGCTACTGTTCCGTCGGAATCGTGATCTTCACGACCTGACGGACAGGAGGTGGCAGTAGTGACACAACGCAGTTCCGGCCCGGCGGGCCGGGCCATGGTCGGCGGCACCGCGGCCATGGTCGCGCTGGCGCTGGCCCTCAGCGGGTGCTCGGCGGGCGGGGCGGACTCCGACGCCGGGCTGAAGGCGGCCCGCGCCGCCGCCCTGCCGGCCTCCAAGCGCTTCGACCTGCCCAAGCCGTCCTACGACTTGTTCAGGCACAAGAAGCTCAAGGACAAGACGGTCATGCAGAGCCTCGGGTTCGACGCCCGGAACAAGAGGCTCTTCGTCGCGCAGCTCAAGAACGGCTCGGCGTCCGACAAGAACGGCGACCTGGCGATCAGCCAGCTCGACTTCGCCGGGAACCTCAAGGGGTACATGTACCTCAAGGGCTTCGGGCACGGCGTCTCGATCGGGGTGGAGCCGTCCGGCACCTCCACCTACCTGTGGGCCGAGGTGGACCCGACGGGCGCCAGCGCGCGCGGCACCCAGCTCGCCCGGTTCAAGTTCACCAGCGGCAAGACGCTGACCAACAAGTCGTCCGCGCTCACCAAGTACAAGCCGGTCGCGGGCAGCGAGGGCGTCACGGCGTCGATCGACCCGGTCAACAACCGGCTCGCCATGCGGTACAAGAAGGGGAGTTGGCGGGTCACGGTCTTCAACCTGGCCGACGTGAAGGCCAAGAAGTACGGCAACCCGGTCGCCGACATCGCCCAGCCCTCGCAGAACGGCGAGACGTTCCAGGGGTACGCGGTGTACGGCAGGTACCTGTACACCGCGTACGGGAACGCCTACGGCAAGACCAACCCGTCGCCGGGCAACACCAAGCTGTCGACCATCGACCTCAGCACCGGCAAGCGGGTCGCCGGGCCCACCTTCAGCAAGGCCGGCGCGACGCTGACCTACCGTGAGCCGGAGGGCCTGGGGATCTTCCGGACGGGCTCCGGTGAGGTCCGGCTCTTCCTCGGATTCGCCTCCGGGGCGGAGGGGGACCGCCGGTCCAACCTCTTCTACAAGAACGTCCTCATCCCCTAAGGACGTCCCGCCAGGACGTCTCCTGAGGACGTCCGGCCCAACGGCGCGGACGGTGCGGCTCCCGGCGCACCGTCCGCGCACTAGGTTGTGAGGCCCGGCGGCGAAAGGGGACGGCGGCGCCCGGTCACCCCCGCTTGTAGGCGACGCCGCCGAACACCGCGACCTCCGGGGGCGTGGCGAACGGAGAAGCCTCCAGCCGCCAGCGGGAGCACGACTCCACACCCGGCTCCAGCAGTTCCAGCCCCTCGAAGAGCCCCTCGATCTGCTGCGGGCTGCGCGGCGTGTACGGGACCGCGCCGCTGCTGGCGTTGTGCGGGCGCAGGGCCCGGACGTACGCGGGATCGGTGTCGGTGCCGTCGTTCAGGCCCAGGTAGCTGCCGGGCGGCAGCGCGTCCATCAGCCGCCGGACGATCGCCCGCGCCTCGTCGTAGTCGGCGACCAGGCCGAGGATGCCCATCAGCATCAGCCCGACGGGCCGGCTGAGGTCCAGCGTCCGGGCGGCCTCGCGGAGGATGCGGTCCGGGTCGCGGACGTCGGCGTCGATGTAGTCGCAGGCGCCCTCCGGCGTGCTGGTGAGCAGCGCCTTGGCGTGCACCAGGACCAGCGGGTCGTTGTCGACGTAGACGATCCGGCAGGACGGGTCCGCCCGCTGGGCGATCTCGTGGGTGTTGTCGGCGGTCGGCAGGCCGGTGCCGATGTCCAGGAACTGGCGGATCCCCCGCTCGCCCGCCAGGAGCCGCACGGTGCGGCCGATGAAGGCGCGGGAGTGCCGGGTGATGTCGACCATGCCGGGGAAGACGGCGGTGATCCGGTCGGCGGCGGCCTGGTCGACGGGGTAGTGGTCCTTGCCGCCCAGCAGGTAGTTCCACATCCGGGCCGAGTGCGGAACGCTGGTGTCGAGCTTGAGGGAATCGGGCATCGCACGCTTTCTGTCATGACGGGGTGGTTCGTTGACGGCCGCGCGAGAAGTGGCCTTTGTCGCGGCATCCTAGGCCCGGTGCCGCCGCCGGTCGCGTCCACGCGCGGGCCATTCAGTTATTTCAGGGTGGCCCGCGCCGATGGTCAAAAACTGCCCGCCCGTTCAGACCGGAATGAGACCCGCCGCGTTCTCGCAGGTCGACGAGGTTCCGCCGGGGCGTGCGCTTCGATCCGGTCATCGAATCCGGCGGCGCGGGCGGTTCGGTGCTGGCCGCGGGCGGGGCCGCTGGTCGATAGTCGGGGGAGCCGGGCCCGGGCGTGACCGCTGTAACACCCGGAGCCGGCGACCCGCAGGGCCCTGCGGTCAGTACGCCCCCCGCCGTCCCGTGAAGGGAACCGTTCATGAACAAGCGCCGCCCACCGGGCGCCGTCACCCTGTCCAAGCTCCTGTCCCTCGCCGGCGCGCTCCTCGGTCTGGTCCTCCTGACCGGCGCCGTCTCCCCGGCGTCCGCGTCGGCGTCCGCTCCCGCCGCCTCCGCGTCCGCCGCGTCCGCGTCCGCCGCCGCCGTGCGGGCCGTCCGCACGATCAGGTACGACGCGAGCGGCTCCGCCGAGTTCCAGGCCGACGTCGACGAGGGCGCGCGGATCTGGAACGAGCGCGTGCAGAGCGTCCAGTTCACTCCCGGGACGCCGGCCGACGTCGTCGTCTACGCCGACGACGGCTGGCCCCGCACGCAGCCCGCCGGCCTCGGCCGCGGCACGGTGTGGATGGGCCGCCAGGCCGTCCAGGAGGGGCACTACCCGCCCCGGATCGCCGCGCACGAACTCGGCCATATCCTCGGGCTTCCCGACGATCGCACCGGGCTGTGCGAGGACCTGATGTCGGGCGCCAGCGCCGGCACGGGCTGCCGCAACCCCAACCCCAACCCGGCCGAGATCGCCGAGGTCGAGGCCAACTTCCAGAACGGCGTCGCGCGCGTCGCCGCGGGTGCGCTCCTCACCGAGGAGCCCGCCGCCGCCCGCCGCTGACCCGCACGCCGACCACGGCCTCGCGGAAGGCGCTCCGCGGGGCCGTGGCCGGTCGGGGGCCGGCGGCCGGCCGCGGGGTCAGAGGCCGAGGGCCCGGGTCCACAGGCGGGTGAGGGTCTCGGTCATCCGGTCGGGGTCGACGGGCTCGCCGAAGACGAAGACGAGATAGGCGCAGCGCTCGGTCATCGCGCCCAGGAACATCGCGGCGTCGTGGCCGTCGATGCGCGGATCGACCAGCTCCTGGTCCTGCCATCGGGAAATGGCCCGCCGGGTCCGGCCCAGATAGTACTTTCTGCGCTCATCGAGGACGGCGCGGGATTCCTTGTCGGTGAGCCCGGCCTCCTCGATCGCCGCCCAGAACTCCGCGTTCCGGCTGAATGCCTGCATGTAGAGCGTGTTGGTCTGGTGGATGCGCTCGCGCGGTGAGCCGGGGCTCTCGCGGTGGACGGCGAGTTCGCCGTAGACCTCGTCCTCCACCGTAATCAGCAGGTGCCGGAACAGGTCGGCCTTGGAACCGAAATGCTTGTAGAAGGCGCCCACCGAGACACCGGCGCCGGACGCGATGTCGGCGATGCGGGCGCGGTGGTAGCCGCGCTGCTCGAACACCTTCCGGCCGGAGCGGAGCAGGGCGCCGCGCGTCTGCATCGCCTGCCTGCCGCGCGGTGCCGTCACGCCGGCTCCCCGATGCCGAGCATGCGCGCCCACATCTCGGTGAGCCGCCCGGCCGCGTCGGCGCGCGCGCCGGGCGGGGGCGGATCGCCGGTGAACCACTGGACGGCGCACTGCTCGCTCATCGCGGTCAGGGCCAGCGCGGTCAGCGCCGCGTCGGGCACGGCGCCGGACGCGCGGGCCACGACCGCGAGCGCGGCGTCGGTGAACTCGCGGCGGCACCCCGCGACGGCGGGCCGCAGCTCCGGCATCGACAGTGCGGCCTCCTCCATGACCCGCCACAGCCGCGGGTTCTCGGCGAAGACGTCGAGGTAGCGCAGGTTGAGGTCGCGGATCGCGGGCGCGCCCCCGCCGCCGGGGGCGTCCGCGAGGCCGGTCCGCAGCCGGTGCCGGTACGCGGCGGCGACGTCGGCGAAGATCGCCTCTTTGGAGGTGAAGTAGCTGTAGAACGTTCCCACCGACACGCCGGCCTCGTCGGTGACGTCACCGATGCGGGCCCGCGCGTAGCCGCGGCGGGCGAAGACGGTCTCGGCGGCCTCGACCAGCGCCGCGCGGGTGCGGCGGCCCTGCGAGGTGAGGCTGTCCGAGGGTCCATCGTCGTGGGCGGGCACGATGACTCCAAAATGGCGTGGGGAGGGTCGTCGAGCGCACTCGAAGGCCGCGTTCACCGACGACGGCGACAACTGCGAAAGGGTCATGCTAGCGGATTCACTGTCCCCATTTCTCCCGGATGGCGGCACGGTCAAGGCCGCCCCCGGCCGTCCGGGGAAGCCGGGCCGCGATGGCGACCGAGCGTGGTTTCTTGTAGCTCGCTATGTGCCGTCTGGTGTGTTCTATGAGGTCGGCGGGATCGCATTCCGCGCCGCCGGTGAGTTCGACGGCGGCGCGCACGGATTGGCCCCAGCGCGGGTCCGGCACGCCGAAGACGCACGCGTCGGCGACGGCGGGGTGCCTTTTCAGCGCGATTTCCACTTCGGCCGGGTAGACGTTCTCCATGCCCGTCTTGATCACTTCCTGGATGGGGCCGAGAAAGTCCAGCGTGCCGTCCGGATGCCGGATCCCCAGGTCCCCGGTGCGGTGCCGCCCGGCGGGCGGCGGCGCGTCCGCGTAGCCGGCCATGACCTGCGGCCCCCGGACGGTGATCTCGCCCGCCTCGCCGGCCGCCGCCTCGGCGCCGCCCGGGCCCTCGATCCGGACGACGGCGACGGGGGAGGGACGGCCGAACGCGCCGTCCCCGGCAGGCCCGCGCGCCTCGAAGGTCGCCATCGCGTACGTCTCGGTCTGCCCGTACCCGGTGGTGCCGGGCCCGTCCGGACGGGGGCAGCCGGTCATCGCGTACCAGGCGGCGCCGTCCCCGGACGGCTGCGCGGGCACGTCGCGCAGGCTGCTCAGGTCGAACCGCCCGCCCGCGTTCACCTCGGCCATCCGGTCGATGGTCGGGGTGAACAGCAGCGCGCTGGTGACGCGCTCGTCCTGGACGAGCCGGCAGAGCGTCTCGGCGTCGGCGGCGGGCGCCAGCACGGCCCGCCCGCCGAACAGGTAGGTGGCCAGCAGCTTGAGGTGCACCCCGACGTGGAACATCGGGCCGGACGCCAGGTAGCGGGTCGCCCCGGGCTCGATCAGCCGGTACGCGGCGATCACCAGGCTCTGCGTGACGATCGCGCGGTGCGTGACCAGCGCGAGCCGGGGCCGTCCGGAGAAGGCGCCGGTGAAGACGCCGAGGACGGGACGCTCGTCGTCGTGGCCGCCGTCGGAGTCGGCGCCGGGGCCGACGTCGCCGTCCGGGGCCGCCTCCAGCGCGCGGGCCTCGTCCGGGGCCTCGACGTCGACGACCGTCAGCCCGTCCACCCCCGCGGTCAGGGGGAGGTGCGCGGTCGTGGTCAGGACCACCGCGGGGCCGGCGGCGCGCAGGGCCCACGCCGTCTCCGCCGCGGTGTTGCGCAGGTTCAGCGGGACGAGGACGGCGCCGAGCTTGGCCGCGGCGAACAGCGCGTGCAGGGTCCGGGCGTCGCCGGGGCCGAGCCAGGCGACTCGGTCGCCCGCCCCCACCCCCCGGTCCGCCAGGCGGTGCGCCCACCGGTTCGAGGCGCGGTCCATGGCGGCGAACGAGAGCCGGTCCGCGCCGTCGACGACCGCGGTCGCCGGACCCAGCGTGCGGGCCTGCTCGCGCACCATGTCGGCCAGCGTGAAGGCGTGCAGTCGGTCGGTCATCGGGGCGGCTCCGAACCGGTGTCGAGGATCAGGCGGGGCATCGGATCGGCCCCCGGCTGGTGTAGGTGCCCTGCTGGGCGGGGACGGTGAGGTCGGCGGCGTGGAAGGTCGCGTCGGCGGGGTAGCTGTGGTCGCGCGGGGTGTAGCCGGGGGCGGTCACCGCGCCGGTCTCCGCGGGCGTCCCGCCGAGCGACTCCAGCGCCCGCCGCATCGCCCCGGGATCGGCCGAACCGGCCCGTTCGGCGGCCCACTTCACCAGGTGGACGGCGTCGTAGTTGTAGAGGTACTGCGAGAGGGACCCGCGCCACACCCCCTTGGTGCGCGGCTCGATCGCGGCCAGCGCGCGGCGCTGCGCGGCGGTCAGTTCGCCGTCCACCCGCACCGCGCCGGGCCAGGCCATCGCGACCGTGCCGGGCGGGACCAGGTCCAGCCCGCCGAGGACGACCTCGGGCGGCGTCGCGGTGACGTTGCCGCCGCCGACGACGCGCGCCTTGAGACCCACGTCCTTCATCGCGCGGAACGCGGTCTTGAGCGTCGGCCCGTAGGTCTCCAGGACGACGGCGTCCGGCTTGGCGGCGGCGAGGCGCTGCACCTGGGCGGTCAGGTCGAGCTGGTCGGCGGGGAACTTCTCGTCGCCGGTCACCCGGACGCCCGCCGCGCGGAACTGCTGCTTCCAGATGTCGGCCTCGGCGTTCTGGAGCTGGCCGTCGAGGTGCAGCAGCCCGACGGTCTTCGGCCGCTGCCCGAGGGTGAGGCAGCCGACGGCCTTGGCCTGCGCCGCGGTCGGGTACTTCAGGTCGAACTGGGTCGGGTACCTGCCGGGGTCGGCGGCGTCGGGCACCCCGCCGGTGAAGACGCCGAGGACGCCGTTGACCTTGACGGCCTGGAGCATCGCCAGCGTGGTGGTGCCGGCCGACGCGGCGACGACCGCGCCGTAGTCGTGCCGGGCGAGCGCGTCGTTCAGCTTGTCTGAGGCGCGCTGCGGATCGGACTGGACGTCGACGTAGTCGACCCGGACCGGACGGCCGAGGATCCCGCCGGCCTTGTTGATCTCGGCGACCGCGGCGTCCAGGCCGGGCCGGTAGGTCTGCCCGATGATCGCCTGCTTGCCGGAGCCGTCGTAGGGGGAGACGATCCGGAACGCCGCACCGCCGCCGGCCGGTCCCGTCCCGCCGCAGCCGGCGAGCGCCGCCGCGAGGACCGCGCCCGCGGCCACCGCCGCCGCCGCGCGCGCCCGTGCTCTCGCGCGCGCCCGTGCTCCCGGGCGTGTGGTGGTCACGTGGCATCCCCTTCCGGAACGGCGGCGGCGCCGCCCAGGTAGACGGCCTGGACGCGGGGGTCCTCGGCCAGGTCGGAGCAGGCGCCGCCGAAGGCCACCCGGCCGTCGTCGACGACGTAGCCGCGATCGCACAGCGCGAGCGCGTCGGCGGTGTCCTGCTCGACGAGGAGCACAGCCGGGCCGCCCTCGCCGCGCAGCCTGCGCAGCCCGTCGAAGACCTCTTCGACCAGGCGCGGCGCGAGCCCGGCGGACGGCTCGTCCAGCAGGAGCAGCCTCGGCCGGCACATCAGCGCCTGCGCGATGACCAGCATCTGCTGCTGGCCGCCCGACAGCGCGCCCGCCGGTTCGCCGGGACGCCCGGCCAGCGGCGGGAACAGCTCGTGCATCCGGTCGAGCTCGGCCGCCGCGGCGGCCCGGCCCATCCGGGGCGGCGCGCCCAGCATCAGGTTGTCGGCGACGCTGAGCCGCTTGAACAGCCGGCGGCCCTCCATCGCGTACGAGACGCCGAGCGAGATCAGCCGGTGCGTCGGCGTCCGGCCGAGGTCGGCGCCCTCCCAGGTCAGCGTGCCGCCCCGGGGCCGCAGCAGGCCCGCGACGGTGTCGAGCACGGTGGTCTTCCCGGCGCCGTTCGGGCCGAGCAGGCACACGAACTCGCCGGCCGACACCGTCAGGGAGATGTCGTGCAGCACCGCCGTCCGGCCGCGGCTCACCGCGAGCGAATCCAGTACGAGCGTCACAGTCCCTCTCCCTTCTCGGTGCGTGATCGGCCCAGGTAGGAGCGCGCCACCGCGGCGTCCGCCCGGACCTCGTCCGGGGTCCCGGTGGCGATGACGGTGCCGGTGTCGAGGACGACGACGTGGTCGGCGAGGCCCATGACCAGCCGCATGTTGTGCTCGACCAGCACGATCGCGACGCCCGCGCCGCGCACGGCGCGGAGCAGCGCGGCCAGCTCGTCGACCTCGGCGCCGACCAGCCCGGCGGCGGGCTCGTCCAGCAGCAGGACGGCGGGCGAGCCGGCCAGCGCGCGGGCGACCTCCAGCAGCCGCTGCCGTCCTGGGCTGAGGGTGTCGGCCTCCTGCCCGGCGAGGTGCGCGAGGCCGGCGAACGCGAGCAGGTCGGCGGCGTCCGCCGCGAACCCGGCGCGGGCGCGGCGGGCGGCGGGGAGGCCGAGGATCGCGGTGGCCGCCCCGACCGGGGTGCGGGTCAGCATCCCGGCCATCACGTTCTCCAGGACGGTGCGGTCCGGCAGCAGCAGCGGCGTCTGGAACGTGCGGGACACGCGTTCGCGGACGACGCGGTGCGGGGCGCGGCCCTCGAGCGGCGTCCCGCCGACCCCGACTCGCCCGCGGTCGGCGCGGTAGAAGCCGGAGATGAGGTTCAGCGTGGTCGTCTTCCCGCAGCCGTTCGCGCCGATGACGGCGGTGATCTGCCCCGGGCGGGCGGTGAACGACACGTCCGCCACCGCCTGGTTGCCGCCGAACGCCTTGCCGAGCCCGGCGACCTCCAGCACGGCGCCGGGGTCGGCGGCCCCGGTCAGCCGGGCCACCGCCGCGTCCGCCGAGCCGGTGCCCCCGGCCGGTACGCCGCCGGTGCCGGTGCCCCCGCCGGTGCCCGCGCCGGGCCTGGCCGCGGCGGCGAGCAGCGCGGACGCGCCCCGGCGCAGCGGGACGACGAGGCCGCGCGGCAGCAGCAGCGAGCCGAGCACCAGCGCGAGGCCGTAGATCAGCAGCGCGTACTTGTCGAAGCGGTCCGAGACCTCCGGGACGAACTGGAGGATCGCCACGCCGATCACCGGCGCCCAGACCGCGTCGCTGCCGCCGATGATGGTCGCGCCGATGATCAGGATGGACAGCGACAGCGGGAACGCGTCGGGGCTGATGAACCCGTCCAGGAACGGGTAGACCGCGCCGCCGACCCCGGCCAGCACCGCGGCGAGCAGGTAGATGGTCAGCCGGACCCGGGTCGGCGACACCCCGACCGAGCGCAGGCAGATGTCGCCGCGCCGCAGGCACGCGAACGCCAGTCCCCAGGTCGAGCGGGTGAGGTTGCGCAGCCCGAGCAGCGACAGCCCGAGCAGCACCAGCGACAGCGCGTACAGCGCGGGGGTCGACAGCGCGTGGCCGAGGACGGTGGGCCGGTCGATCCCGGCCAGCCCGAACTCCCCGCCGGTCGGCTTGGGGATGATCTTGACGGTCTGCGGGATGACGGTGGCGATGAACAGGCTGGTCAGCGCGAAGTACCAGCCGCCGACCCGGAGCCCGGGGACGCTCGCGACCAGCCCGATCAGCGCGGCGGCGAGCACTCCCGCGAGCATCGCCGCCCACGCGTTCCAGCCGTAGGTGGCGGTCAGCACGCCGGTGACGTAGGCGCCGGCGGCGAAGATGCCGACCTGCCCGAGCGCGTACTCGCCCGCGTAGCCGAGCACCAGGTTGAGGCCCACCGCGACGATCGACATCACCGCGATGACGAACAGCTTGCGGGTCCAGAACTTGTCGCCGGCGATCAGCGGCAGCACCGCGACGACGGCGAACACGGCCACGAGCGCGATCTCCCGCGCGGTGCCGGGACGCCGCCCGGCGGTCCCGCCGGGGACGCCCGCGATCGTCTTGAGGACGGCGGTCACTCAGATCACCCGTTCCCGGTAGGTGCCGAACAGGCCGTTCGGGCGGACCGCGAGGATGGCCAGCAGCACCAGCAGCGTCACCACGTCCTGCCAGGCCGCCGACAGCACCAGCACCGCCTCGGAATTGATCACCCCGAGGATCAGCCCGCCGGCCAGCGCCCCGCCCGCCGAGCCGAAGCCGCCGACGGCGATCGCGACGAACCCGGCCAGCGTGAGCGAGGAGCCCATGTCGAACGAGGCGCCGGTCACCGGCGCCACCACGAACCCGGCGAACCCGGAGATCGCGGCGGCGACGGCGAACGAGACCGCGCCGACCCGCCGGGTGTTGATCCCGCGGACCCGGGCCGCCTCGGCGTCCTCGGCGGTGGCGCTCCACGTCTTGCCCGCCCGGGTGTACCGGGTGACGGCGGTGAGCGCGGCGGCGACGGCGAGCGCGGTGAGCAGGATCAGCATGTTCGCCGGCTGCACGGTGGCGCCGCCGATGCTCCAGGCGTCCAGCTCGATCAGGGACGGGACCGGATGCTGGTCGCCGCCCCAGACGAGCTGCGCCACGTTCTCCAGCGCGACCGACGCGCCCAGCGTGGTGATCACCCAGGCCATCGAGTTGCTCCCGGCCCGGGACAGCGGCGCGACGGTGATCCGCTCCTGGAGGAACCCGATCGCGGCGACCGCGGCGGTGACCGCGAGCAGGGCCAGCAGCAGCGGCGTGCCGTGCGTGACCCAGAGGGTGAAGCCGATCAGCGCCCCGTAGGACAGGAGCTGCCCCTGGGCGAGGTTGAACACTCCGGTGGCCCGGAAGACCAAGTTGTAGCCCATCGCGACCAGCGCGTACACGCCGCCGACGCCCAGGCCGGCGACCAGCGCCGATATGTAGGGTTCCCAGCTGTCGGGCATGACCCGACTCCTTTCTCGGACCGCCTGGCCGGCTAGCCCACGCGGCGTGGCTTGAAGCTGGACCTCGGGAATGTGCCGGGCTCGACCGGCTCGACGGTGACTGGCACGCCCAGATCGGCGGCGAGGATCTCGGTGAAGCGCGCCGCGTCCCCCGCGTCCGCGCATTCGAGGCGCAGCTCGAGCCGGTCGCGGCCGGGGTCGCCGGCGCCGAGGAGCCGGAACTCGGGGGCGCCGTGCGGGTCCAGCGCGAGCTGGACGTCCACCGGCAGGACCGACCGCCCGGCGACGCGGACCTGGTCGGCGGCCCGGCCGAGCACCCGGAACCGCTGGCCGGTCTGCCCGCACGGGCACGGCCCGCTCTCCAGGACGGCGATGTCCTCCAGGTCGTAGCGCAGGAAGAACGCGTCCATCCCGAACGTGCTGACCACCAGGTGCCCGCGCTCGCCGGCCGGGAGGCTCCGGCCGGTCCCGGGGTCGCACACCTGGATCACCGCGTGGTCGGCGGGCGCGTGCACGCCCCGGTGGTGGTCGCAGTCGGCGCAGCCGAAGCCCGGGATGTCGGCGGCGCCGGACATGTTGCGGATCCGGAACCCGAACCGCTCCTCGACCCGCCGGCGCGGCCCCTCGAACTGGTAGACGAGGTCGAACAGCACGACCGTGGCGCCGCCGAGCACCTCGGCGAGGTCGACGCCGATCCGCCCGGCCGCCTCCACATAGGTCTCCAGCTGCGAGCCGGTGACCATCAGCCCGCGCGGCCTGAACTCCTCCCACAGCCGGACGTGGTCCTCGGCGGTCTCGGGCGAGTCGGGCGGGCCGAGCGGCAGCTCCAGCGCGCCGGTCTTGACGTACCAGAACGCGCTCGTGCCGGACGAGACGTACAGCCCGTGCGGCCAGCTGTGCGCGAACCGGTCACCGGGCCGCACCCCGCACGCCCACACGGCCCTGGACTGGAGCTCGATCGCCGCCTGGAGGTCGCGGCGGCCCATCATCACGTACACCGGCCGGCCGCCGGTCGTCCCGGTCGACCGCCCGATCCGGACGGCGTCGTCCACGCCGACGGTGCGGTGCGTGCCGAACGGCGGGTGCAGCGCCTCGTCGGCGCGCAGGTCGGCCTTGGTGGTGACCGGGATGTCGTCCAGGTCCGGCACCGTCCCGGGGCCGAACCCGGCGGCGGCGTACTTGTCGCGGTAGTAGGCGATGGGACGGTCCCACACGCGCGCCCACTGCCCGGCGAGGCCGTCCGCGCGGAGCCGGCCGAGGGTCTCCTCGTCCGCCGTCTGCGCGGCCGGGTTCCAGAGCGCCCGGCCCGGGTCCTCCTGGTCGAAAAGCTGTGCGGGGTCGTTCGGCACGGGTCCTCCTCGTGATGGGGGGTGGTCAGGGGGCGCCGGTGTCAGCCGTCGGACGCCAGCAGGACGGCGCTGGCCGGGAGGCCGGGCGGCGACGAGCACAGCACGTGCCGGGCGCCGGGGACCTGGTTGACGCTCGTCCCGCGGATCTGCCGGACGGCCTCGGCGAGCCCGTTCATCCCGTGGATGTAGGCCTCGCCGAGCAGGCCGCCGTGCGGGTTGACGGCCATCCGGTCGCCGACGCCGATCCCGACGTCGGCGACGTAGGCCGCCGCCTCGCCGCGCCCGCAGAAGCCGAACGACTCCAGTTGGGCGAGTACGGCGGGGGAGAAGTGGTCGTAGAGGATCGCCGCCTGGACGTCGTCCGGGCCGAGCCCGGACCGCTCCCAGATCCGGCGCGCGGCCAGGTCCAGCGCGGCGGTGTCGGTCACCGAGTCGCGGTAGTAGTCGGCCATCACGTGCTGGGACGGCCCGGCCGCCTGCGTCGCGGTGGCGATGACCGCCGGACGCTGCCGCAGGTCACGGGCCCGCTCCACGGACGTGACGACGACCGCGACCGCGCCGTCGCTCTCCATGCAGCAGTCGAGCAGCCGCAGCGGCTCGGTGATCCATCGGGAGGCCGCGTGGTCCTCCAGCGTGATCGGCCGCCCGTGGAAGCGGGCCGCCGGGTTGGTGGCCGCGTGCCGCCGCGCCGCCACCGTCACCCGCCCGAAGTCCGCGCTGGTCGCGCCCGTCTCGTGCATGTAGCGGCGGGCCCACATCCCGATCCAGCCCGCCGCGTTCAGCAGCCCGAACGGCAGCGACCAGCCGTACTGCGCCTCGTCGGCGCTGTCGTACAGCGGGCGCTTGTCGCCGAACCCGAGGCCGTAGCGCTGCCCGGACCGCTCGTTGAACGCGCGGTAGCAGACGACCACGTCCGCCATCCCGGTCCGCACCGCCATCGCGGCGTGCGCGACGGTCGCGCAGTAGTCGCCGCCGCCGTACTGGACGCGATCGGTGAAGCTCAGCCCGCCGATCCCGAGGCTGCGTGCGACGGCGACCTCGGGGCTGCTGTCGTGCGCGAACGTCACCAGCCCGTCCACCTCGGACGGCGCGATCCCGGCGTCGTCCAGCGCCGCCCGGACGGCCTCGACCGCCAGCCGCAGCTCGCTGCGGCCCGAGCGGGCGGAGAACTCCGTGGCGCCGATGCCGGCGATGGCCGTCCCGGTCGAGCCACCGTCCTCGCGCCGGGCGGGATGCCTCGCTGGCGCGACCTTTGGGCCGGTCCGCTGAGCGGTCTCCGGCTCGGCGGGACGCGCGCCGGCCGGTCGCGGCGGGACGAAGACCGGGAGCGCGAGGCCGTCGAAGTCGCGGATCTCGCACCGCACCCGCATCCCGATCGCGACGTCCCCGGATGAGACGTCGCCGCCCTCGACGCCCGCGACCAGCCGGACGCCCTCGTCGAGATCGATGAGCGCGACCGTGTACGGGCCGGGGAACGCCTCGAAGCGCGGCTCGTGCACGAGGACGTGGCTGTGCACCGTCCCGGCGCCGGTGGCGACGATCCAGTCCGAGGACAGGGAGCCGCAGCTCGCGCAGCCGGGCTCCGGCGGGTGCCGCAGCGTCGTGCAGTCCGTGCAGCGCTGGATGCGGAGCTCGCCCGCGGTGAGCCCGTCCCACCAGAAGGCGGTGTCGGGGGTGACCGACGGGCGGGGGCGGATCCGGAGCCCGGACGAGGCGAGGCCGGCGTCGTCCACGCTCAGCCCTTGGCGGCGTTGGTGATGGCGGCGCCGAGGACCTCGATGCCGCGGCGGAGCTCGTGCTCGGGCGCGTGGCTGAAGGCCAGCCGCAGGTACCGGCCGCTGTCGGCGGAGTCGGTGAACCGCTCGCCCGGACGGCAGAACACCCCGCCCATCACCGCCTCGTGCTGCGCCTTCTCCCAGTCGACGCCGTCGCGCATCCGCAGCCAGAGGTAGAAGCCGCCCTGCGGGACGGTGAAGTCGACCCACTCGCCGCAGTGTTCGAGCACCCCCGCCACGGCGATGTCGCGCTTGCGGCGGTAGATCGCGTTGGCGGACTCGAGGTGCGCGTCCATCCGGTCCTCGGCGAGGTAGGCGGCCATCAGCCGGCACAGCCACTGGCTGACGCCGAGGTCCTGGCGGACCGCGGCCAGCGCCTCGATCATGTCGGGCCGCCCGGCCATCCAGCCGAGCCGGAGCGCGGGCGCCATCACCTTGGAGAAGGCGTGCGACTGGATCACCCGGCCCGAGGTGTCCAGGCTGAGCAGCGAGGGCACCGGCTCGCCGTCGTAGCGCAGGTCGGCGTAGATGGAGTCCTCCAGGACCACCAGGTCCCACTCCTCGGCGATCTCCAGCAGCCGGCGCCGCCGGTCCTCGGGCAGCACCGCGCCGGTGGGGAGCTGGAAGGTCGGGATGAGGTAGAGCAGCTTGGGCCGGATCCCGTCCCGCCGGAACTCCTCCAGCCGCCGCTCCAGCGACTCGATCACCAGGCCCTGGTCGTCGATGTCGACGGTCCGCAGGTCGGCGCCGCGCATCTGGAGGAACCGGGTGGCGTAGGGGAAGGACGCCGACTCGGCCAGCACCCCCTCGCCCGGGTTGACGAACGCCATCGTGGCCAGCGCGATCGCCTGGACCGAGCCCGAGGTGACGATGAAGTTGTCCGGGCCGAGGCCGGCCACGCCCTGCCGGCGGCCGAGCCAGCGGGCCAGCTCCTCGCGCAGCCCGGTGTTGCCGAGCACCAGCTCGACGTAGCTCGGCAGGTAGATGATGTCGCCGGTCGCGTCGTCGTGCCCGAAGGAGATGTACTCCAGCGCCCTGGCCCCGTCGCGGTCCAGGACGCGTCCGGCCAGCTCCTTCAGCTCCTCGATCGGGAAGCTCTCCTGCGCCGCGATGCCCTGGTCGAAGTTGAAGGTGATCTGGGCCGGCGGGTCCGGGAAGAACAGCGGCGGCCCGTCCAGGGCGAGGGTGGAGTACAGCGAACGCGCGTCCATCAGCGACCTCCCGTTGACGGCGGCGCCCGCCCTCACGGGCAGGCCGGCGCCGTTGGAGTGAATCAATCTTCAGGTGAAGCTAGACAGGCGTCCGCGCGGCCGTCAAGGCCCGAATTTGTGACCGGGGCCACCCCTTGGAGCCCTAAACCCCAGGCTGCGTAAGGGCGTTCGTGTGGTCGCCCGGTCGGAGAAAAAAGACCGGCACCCTGGCCCGTTCCGCCGCTCGTCCCATAAGGTGAGCAACTATTCAGGTCGGCCCAGCAGGCCGATCCCCAGCGGTGGGCGGCCGGTTCGGTCCGGCGGAAGCGGGACGGCGCCGGACCGCGGGAGGTGCGGTCCGCGGTCCGCGCGGGCAGGTAGCGGGAAGAGGGGAGACGGCAGGACGGACAGATGGGCCGGCGTGCCGGGCCCTGCGCGAGGAGAGGTCACCATGGCAGGAAGCACCGCACTTCCCGAAGTCCCCGACACCGCGCTGGTGGCCGAGGCCACCGAGCTCGTCCGCGAGGCCGCCCCGCCGCTGATCTACCACCATTCGCGGCGCGTCTACCTGTTCGGCGCGCTGCGCGGCGCACGGGACGGGCTGCGGTACGACCCCGAGCTGCTCTACGTCGCCGCGATGTTCCACGACCTCGGGCTCACCGCCGGGTACCGGCGCACCGATCAGCGGTTCGAGATCGACGGCGCCGACGAGGCCCGCCGCTTCCTGCTCGCGCACGGCGCCGACGCCGCCGCGGCCGAGCTGGCCTGGACCGGGATCGCGCTGCACACCACCCCGGAGATCCCGCTGCACATGGCGCCTGAGATCGCGCTGGTCACCCGGGGCGTCGAACTCGACGTGCTCGGCATCGGCTACGACACCGTCACCGACGGGCAGCGGGCCGCCGTCGTCGCCGCGCACCCGCGCCCCGACTTCAAGCGGCAGATTCTCGCCGCGTTCACCGACGGGATCAAGGACCGGCCGGACACCACGTTCGGGAACGTCAAGGCCGACGTCCTGGAGCACTTCGTGCCGGGCTTCCGCCGCGGCGACTTCGTCGAGGTGATCCAGGAGTCGGCCTGGCCCGAGTAGGTGCCACTCGGCCGGTGCCGGTCAGATGGTGCCGGTCAGATGGTGCCGGCCGCGGTGAGGCGGGTGATCTCCTCGGCGGCGAGGCCGAGGAGCGTCCCGTAGACCTCGTGGTTGTGCTCGCCGAGCTCGGGGCCGAGGGAGCGGACCTCCCCGGGCGTCCCCGACAGCTTCGGGAAGACGTTGTGCATCGGGAAGTCGCCGAACTCGGGGTGGGCCAGCCGGATGATCGCCTCGCGGGCCCGGTAGTGCGGGTCGGCGAGCATGTCCTTGGCGCGGTAGGTGAGCCCGGCGGGGATCCCGTTCTCGTGCAGCAGCTCCAGCAGCGGCCCCGACTCCTGCCCGGCGGTCCACGCGCCGATGAGGTCGTCCAGCTCGGCCGCGTGGGCGCCGCGCGCGCCGTGGCTGGAGTAGCGCTCGTCGTCGCCGAGTTCGGGCCGGCCCATCAGCTCGGCCAGCCGCCGCCAGATGGTGTCGCGGTTGGCGGCGATCAGGATCGGCCCGTCCTGGGTGGGGTAGACGTTGCTGGGCGCGACGTTCGGCAGCACCGACCCGGTGCGCTCGCGCTGGTAGCCGGCGATGTCCCACTCCGGGATCAGCGACTCCATCATCGCCAGGACGGCCTCGTACAGCGCCGAGTCGACCACCTGCCCGCGCCCGGTGCGGTGCCGCGCGTGCAGCGCGACCAGGGTGCCGAGCGCGGCGAAGGTGCCGGCCAGCTCGTCCCCGAGCGAGATGCCCGCGCGGGACGGCGGCTTGTCGGGATCGCCGGTGACGTACCGGATGCCGCCCATCGCCTCGCCGACCGAGCCGAACCCGGCGCGGGGCGAGTACGGGCCGTCCTGCCCGTAGCCGGTGACCCGTGTGATGATCAGCCGCGGGTTCTCGGCGTGCAGGGTCGCGGGGGACAGGCCCCAGCGCTCCAGCGTCCCGGGACGGAAGTTCTCCACCAGCACGTCCGCCCGCGCGATGATCCGCCGGGCCAGCTCCTGCCCCTCCGGGGTCCGCAGGTTCAGCGTGGCCGACTTCTTGTTGCGGGCGAGGATCGGCCACCACAGCGACTTGCCGTGCGGCTTCTCCCGGCCCCACTCGCGCATCGGGTCGCCGGCGCCCGGCGGCTCGATCTTGACGATCTCGGCGCCGAAGTCGCCGAGGAGCTGGCCGCAGAACGGCCCGGCCAGGAGCTGGCCCATCTCCACCACCCGCAGGTCGCCGAGGGCGGGGAGGTCGTCGGTGCCGGTCATCGTGGGTCTCCTTCGGCTTGGCCGGTGAGGCGGGCCGCGGCGGCGCGCACGTGCGCGCGCATCACCGCCTCGGCCCACGCGGGGTCGCGGGCCTCCAGGGCGGCGACCAGCTCGCGGTGGTGGTTCATGCTGCGCGCCATCGACTCGGCGTCGTAGCGGTGGAAGGTGCCGAGGATCAGCGGCGCGTGGATCACCGAGGTCAGCATCGCGGGCAGCCGGCGGTTGCCCGACAGGTCGATGACGGCGGCGTGGAACCGGGCGTTCAGGTCGGCGACCAGGCCGAGGTCGCCGTCCGCCGCGGCCCGCTCCATCGCCGCGCACTGGGCCCGCAGATCGGCCAGGACGGTCTCGTCCGGCGCCTGCCGGGCCGCGCGGGCCGCCGCGTACGGCTCCAGCAGCGCGCGCAGCTCGAAGATCTCGTCGAGGTCGGCCGGGGTCCACCGGACGACCCGGGCGCCGCGGTGCGGGAGGACCTCCACCAGCCCGTCCGAGCCGAGCCGCTGGAGCGCCTCGCGCACGGGGGTGCGGGACAGCCCGAGCGTCTCGGCCAGCTCGGACTCGCCGAGCCGGCTGCCCGCCCCGGCCTCGCCGGAGAGGATCATCTGGCGGACCGCCTCGTAGGCGGTGTCGGTGGCGCGCGGCACGGCCCCTCCTCCGTTGATTGCATGCAATATAGCGACAATAGGTGCCATATGCCAGAATTAAGGCGGAGGTGAGGGAAGATTGCATACAACAGTGCTGGAGGTCGGCCCCCGGGACGGGCTCCAGAACGAGGACCGGGTGCTGTCCCCCGACGACCGGATCGAGCTGATCGCGCGCAGCGTGTCGGCCGGTGCCCGCCGGATCGAGGCGGTCGCGTTCGTCCACCCCGGCCGGGTCCCGCAGATGGCCGGCGCCGAGGAGGTGATGGCCGGCGTGCCGCGCCGCGACGGCGTCTCCTACAGCGGGCTGGTGCTCAACCGCCGCGGTCTCGACCGGGCGCTCGCCGCCGGGGTGGACGAGGTGAACGTCGTCGTGGTCGCCTCCGACACCTTCAGCGTCCGCAACCAGGGTCGCACGATGGCGGAGATGCTGGACGAGTGGGACGGCATCGCCGCGGCGGCCCGGGACGCGGGCGTGCCCGCCGGGATGACCGTCGCGGTGGCGTTCGGCTGCCCGTTCGAGGGCGAGACGCCGCCCGCACGGGTCGCCGAGATCGCCCGCCGCGCGCACGCCGCGGGCGCGTTCGAGATCGCGCTCGCCGACACCATCGGCGTGGGCGTCCCGGCGCAGGTCCGCGACCTGGCCCGGCGGACCCGCGAGGCCGCCCCCGGGACGCCGCTGCGCTGCCACTTCCACAACACCCGCAACACCGGCTACGCCAACGCCCTCACCGCCGTGGACGAGGGCGTCGCCGTGCTGGACGCCAGCACCGGCGGGTTCGGCGGCTGCCCGTTCGCGCCCGCCGCCACCGGCAACATCGCCACCGAGGACCTGCTGTACGCGCTGCACCGCAGCGGCGTGAGCACCGGGATCGACATGGCGGCCGTCGCCGAGACCGGAACCTGGCTCGGCGGGCTGCTCGGCAAGCCCGCCCCCGCCCTGCTCGGCCGCGCCGGCGGATTCTGACCCCGGACGGCCTTCGGACGCCACCGGGACCCCGCCCGGCCTGACGCCCCGCCGGGCCCGGCGGGGCGTCAGGCGGACGCGTCAGGTGGCCGCGTCAGGCGGGCAGGTCAGGCGGGCAGGGACAGGTGGCGGGGGTTGGCCACGGTCAGTTTGTCCACGATGCCGGCGCGCACGGCCGCGACGACCTCGTCCATGCGCCCGTCGGCCTCGCCCGCGCGGATGCCGGTGGCGAGCGCGGCGTCGTCGGCGTAGCCGAGCCGCGCGAGCCGCTCGCCCTGCGCGGCCCGGTGCGCCTCGCCGAGCAGCAGCTCGCGCCGCGCGATGCGCAGTGCGGACGCGGCCACGCGGGCGTGGAAGCGGGTCCGCTCGTCGGTGTGCCCGGCCGTGTCGAGGAACGCGCCCACGGCCTCGATGAGCCCGGCCGCGCCCGGACGGTCGTGCGGCGGCGACGCCCCGTCCGCGCCGGACCCGCCGGGTCCGCCGGGTCCGCCGCCGAGGGGGTCGGCGACGGTCACGGGCGCGGTCAGGCCGAGCGCGAGCAGCAGGTCGTGCTCCTGCTCGCAGACCTTCCGGCCGAGCACGGCCAGCTCGATCGAGGGATCGGAGCCTTCGAGGTACCGTTCGGCCTGCTTGCGGCAGAGCACCGTCCAGCGGAGCGTGCCGTAGACCTCCCACCAGTGCAGCACGTCGGGCTCGGGCGGCGTGCCGCCCGCCGCGGCGTAGCCCTCCAGCAGCGCCTCCCGGCCGCCGAAGCCCCCGACCGGGGCGGGCGAGCCGAACCGCCACGCCTTCACGCACAGCCAGCCGAGGTCCTCGGCCGGGTCGCCCGCGTGCGACAGCTCCCAGTCCAGGACGCCGCGCACGCCGTCCGGGCCGATCATCAGGTTGCCGTTGCGGAAGTCGCCGTGCACCACGGTGCGGCCGGTCGCGGGCGGACGGTTGCGGTCCAGCCAGCGCAGGGCCAGCTCCACGGCGGGACGCGGCTCGGCGAAGCCCTCGTACAGCGCGGTCAGGTCGGCGAGCGGGTCGCCGTCCGGCAGTCCGGGGACGGCGTCCGGCGGCAGCGTGTGGACGCGGGCGAGGATCCGGCCGAG
The DNA here is from genome assembly GCF_030283145.1 of Actinomadura xylanilytica. Taxonomy (GTDB): domain Bacteria; phylum Actinomycetota; class Actinomycetes; order Streptosporangiales; family Streptosporangiaceae; genus Spirillospora; species Spirillospora xylanilytica. The sequence goes on along the minus strand of NZ_JASNWE010000004.1, from coordinate 294,715 downwards.
CTCCCCGGCCAGGCGCGGCCTGGCCCCGGCGAACCGCTCGTCCCGCAGCAGCCGGCGCGGGATGGTCTCCCCGTCCAGCCGCTCCATGATCAGGTAGGGGGTGCCGAGCGTCCCGGCGCCGTCGCCGGACCCGGCCGGCCGCGGCACCGGCACCCCGGCGCCCGCCGCCGCCGTGAGCAGCGCGGCCTCGCGCGCCATCGCGGCGGGATCGGGGTCGGCGGGCGGGTCCCGCCGCAGGATGAGCGGACGGCCGCCGGCGTCGAACGCCCAGGTCTCCCGGCTGGCGCCGCCCGACAGCCTGCGCAGCCCGGTCACCGCGACGCGCTCCCCGCCCGGCCCGGTCAGGACGGCGGAGAGCGCGTCCTCCAGGGAGGTCATCCGCGGGCCGCGCGCTGCGCGGCGGCGTGGGCCCGGAGCGCGTCGCTGCCCCTGGTGTCGGCGTACTCCTCGATGCGGGCGATCCGCCCGTCGGCGTCGACGGTCGCGAACAGGCAGGTCGCCACCTCGATCGCGACGGCCGCGCCGCCGCCCTCGCCCGGGAGGTTCCCGCGCAGGACGTGCCGCTGGACGAACCCGTCCGGCATCGGGTCGCGCCGGATCTCCTCGTACCGGAAGTCGCGCAGGTTGGCCGACAGCCACCGCAGCGTCCGGAGGTTGTCCTCGACACCCTGCTCGGAGCCGCCGCCCTCGCCCGGCCCGTTGTGCCAGATCACGGCGCCGGGGGCGTACACGGAGCGCAGGGCGTCCAGGTCGCCGCCGGTGATGGCGGCGAAGAAGCGGTCGGCGAGTGCCTGGTGCATGGAGGTCTCTCCTTCTTCGGGGACGTCGCTTAGGGGGCGGGGGGCAGGCCGAGGGCCCGGATGTTGAGGGTGTCCAGGGTGTCCAGGAGCCGTTCGGTCTCCGGGGTGCCCTCGCCCTGGACCAGCCACAGGTACAGCGAGTGGTCGACCATCGCGGCCAGGGCGCGGGCGGTCATCTCCGGATCGAGGTCGGCGGCCACCAGCCCCTCCCGCTGCCAGCGCTCGATCGCCTTGGCGGTCCGGCCGACGGACGCGGCGCGGTGCCTGCGCCGCAGCTCCTGGAACTCGTCGTTGAACGTCGCGACCTGCTCGACGATCGCCATCATCTTCGCGTTGCGCAGGTAGGCCCGGTAGTAGGAGCGGTTGGCGCGCCGTATCCGGGCGGCGGGCGACGGGCCCGCGGGCGGCACCAGGTCGAGCCCGGTCATCTCCGTGAACAGCCGGTCGGCGACCTCCAGGAAGACCGCCTCCTTGGAGGGGAAGTAGGTGTAGAAGGACCCGTAGGCGACCTTGGCGTGCCGGGCGATGTGCGCGACCCGGGTGTCGAGGAAGCCGCGCTCCTCGAACACCTCCCGCGCCGCTGAGACGAGCCGCTCCCTGGTCCGGGCGCCGCGCTCGGTGAGCGGCGCCGGGGCCTCCTCCGCCGGTTCCGGCTCGTTCTCCGCCCCGCTTCGCATGGCCGTGGTTCCTCCTTCGGGGGTTGACAAGCCGATGTTCGCAGGAACAGGATCCGAGCATCGAACAGAGTTGACATGACTGTCAAGTCAACTCCGGAGGAGGACCGGTGCTGATCAACGACATCGTCGAGTACGCGGCGCGCAAGCGGCCGGACCGCCCCGCGCTGAGGTTCGAGGACGAGACGGTCACCTTCGCCGGGCTGCGCGACCGGGTCAGGCGGACCGCCAACGCGCTGCTTGCCCTCGCCGCGCCCGGCGACCGGGTGGCGGTGCTGTCGGGGAACCGGCCGGAGTACGTCGACCTGTACTACGCGGTCCCGGCGGCGGGCATGGCGCTGACCTTCCTCAACCACCGGCTGCACCCGGCCGAGATCGCCGCCCTGGTCGACCACGCGCAGGCGTCGGTGCTGATCGTCAGCGGCGAGCACCTGGAGGCGATGCGCGAGCACCGCGCGGCGATGCCCACGGTCAAGGCCGTCCTGGCGCTCGACGAGGGCCCCGGCGCCGACCGCCTTCTCGCCGACCTGGTCGCGGCGGCGCCGGCCACCGAGCCGCCGCGCCCGGACGAGGACTCCGTCGCCTGGCTCGTCTACACCAGCGGCACCACCGGGCGTCCCAAGGGGGTGATGCTGACCCACCGCAACCTGGTCACCGGCGTGATCGGCTCGGTGTCGCACTGGGACCTGCCGGACGACACCGTGTTCCTGTTCTGCTTCCCCCTGTGCCACGTCGGCGGCTACGTCGTGCTGGTCAACCACCTGCGCGCCTGCACGGTCGGCATCCTGCGCGGCTACGACAACGAGACCTTCCTCCGGCTGGTCGAGGAGTGGCGGGTCACCCAGACCGGGCTGGCCCCCACGATGATCGCGTTCCTGCTCCGCCATCCCGGCATCGAGGACCGCGACCTCGGCACCCTGGAGGCGATCGGGTACGGCGCGTCCGCGATCCCCGCGCCGGTGCTGCGCCGCGGGATGGAGGTGCTCGGCTGCGACTTCTACCAGGGCATGGGCATGTCCGAGCTGGGCGGCAACGTCCTGCACTTCGGGCGCGCCGAGCACCGGCGGGCCGCGGCCGGGGAGACCCACCTGCTGGCCGCCGCGGGCCGTCCGATGGACCTGGCCGATATCCGGATCGTGGACGCGGACTTCGCCGACGTGCCGGCCGGCGAGCCCGGCGAGATGATCGTCCGCGGCGACCAGGTGATGCGCGGCTACTGGCGCGAGCCGGGGCTGACCGCCGCCGCGTTCCAGGACGGCTGGTTCCGCACCGGCGACGTGGCCCGGCAGGACGCCGAGGGCATGGTCTACATCGTGGACCGGATGAAGGACATGATCATCACCGGCGGTGAGAACGTCGCCTCCCGCGAGGTCGAGGAGGCCGTGCTCGGCCACCCCGCGGTGGCCGAGGCCGCCGTCTTCGGCGTCCCGCACCCCGAGTGGGGCGAGGCGGTGCACGCGGTCGTGGTGCTCCGGCCGGACGCGTCCGCCACCGCCGAGGAGATCATCGCCGTTTGCCGGGAACGGCTGGGCGGCTACAAGGCCCCGCGCGGGATCGAGTTCGCCGCCGAGCTGCCGCGCAACGTCGCCGGCAAGGTTCTCAAACGCGACCTGCGCGCCCGCCACACCACCCCGAAGGAGGCGACATGACCGCCCGCAACACCGAGTTCGAGCTCGGCGGGATCAACCATCTCGCGCTGGTGTCCTCGGACATGAGCCGCACCATCGACTTCTACTCCGGCGTGCTCGGGATGCCGCTGATCAAGACGCTGGACCTGCCCGGCGGCCTCGGCCAGCACTTCTTCTTCGACTGCGGCGGCGGCGACTGCGTGGCGTTCTTCTGGTTCCCGGACGCGCCGGACGGCGTCCCCGGGATCTCGGCGCCCGCGACCCGTCCCGAGCAGGGCGGGCTGCTCAGCGCCGTCGGCTCGATGAACCACGTCGCCTTCCACGTGCCGGCCGACCGGTTCGACACCTACCGGACGCGACTGAAGGAGAAGGGCGTCGCCGTCAGCCCCGTGCTCAACCACGACGACAGCCCGTCCGGTGTCGCCCGCCGCATGCACGACGGGGTGTTCGTCCGGTCCTTCTACTTCCAGGACCCCGACGGGATCCTGCTGGAGTTCGCCTGCTGGACCCGGACGTTCACCGATGCCGACATCGCCCACCGGCCGCGCACGGCGGCCGACCGCACCGTCAACAAGGAGAGCCATGCCGCGACTTCGTGAGGTGCCCCGCGCCGAGGTCACCGACGAACGGATCCTGTTCTTCTACGACCGCCTGTTCGCCCCGGACCGCGACCCCGCCGTCGACCACGGCACCGCGACCGGCACCCCCGGCGACTGGTGGACGGTCTTCGCCAACTCCCCGGAGGTGTTCCGGCACGCGGTCCGCGGGTTCGCGCTGTACCGCAACGCCGACCTGGAGCCCGCGCTGCGCGAGCTCGGGCAGTGCCGGGCGGGCTGGGCGCGCGGCAGCCAGTTCGTCTTCTCGCAGCACTGCAAGCAGATGCGCGCGCTCGGGATGCCGGAGGAGAAGATCCAGGCCGTCCCGCACTGGCAGACCGCCGACTGCTACTCCGAGCTGGAGCGGGCCCTGCTCGCCTACACCGACGGGCTCGTCCTGGACGGCGGCCGGGTGCACGAGGAGGTCTTCGCCGTGCTGAAGCGGCACCTCACCGACGAGCAGGTGCTGCTGTTCACCTACATCACCTGCATGTACGACATGCACGCCACGATGTCCCGCGCGCTGCGGCTGGAGTTCGACGACCGGCCCGAGCCGGTCGAGGAGGTCGCCGCCCCCGAGGGCTACGACGCCCGCGACATCGCCTCCGACCTGTCCGGGGAGGGCTGATGCTCTTCTCGGTGCCGGACCGGGTGCGGCCCGTCCGGGACGCGGTGCACGCGTTCATGACCGAGCGGGTGGAGCCCGCCGAGCCGGTGCTGAACGCGGGCGGGCCGGCGTCCCGCGACGCGCTGGCCGGGCTGCGCCGCGAGGCCAAGGACGCCGGGCTGTGGGCGCTCGGCCACCCCGCCGAGCTCGGCGGCGGCGGGCTGCCGTTCCTCGACTACGTGTACGTCAACGAGGTGCAGGGCCGCAGCGAGTGGGGCCAGCTCGCGCTCGGCACCTTCACCCTCCAGGACTCGCTGATGCTGCATCGGCACGCGAGCGCGGAGTGGCGCGACCGGTACCTGCTGCCGATGGTGGCCGGGGAGGTCTCGCCGAGCTTCGCGATGACCGAGCCGGACGTGGCCGGGTCCGACCCGACCGGGCTGCGCACCACCGCCGAGCTGGACGGCGACCACTGGGTGATCCGGGGCCGCAAGTGGTTCACCACCGGCGCCGCGGACGCCGACTACACCACGGTGATGTGCCGCACCGAGCCGGACGGCACGGCCCCGCACCGCGCCTTCAGCATGATCGTGGTGCCGACCGGTACCCCCGGCTACCGGATCGTCCGCGAGACCCCGGTGCTCGGCCTGAACGGCGGGCACTACGAGGTCGCCTACGAGGACGTGCGGGTGCCGGCCGGCAACCTGCTCGGGCCGCGCGGGCACGGCTTCGTGATCGCCCAGGAGCGGCTCGGCCCCGGCCGGATCTTCCACTGCATGCGCTGGCTCGGCCAGGCCCGGCGGGCGTTCGAGCTGATGTGCGCGCGGCTGGAGTCCCGGACCGCCTTCGGTGAGCCGCTGGCCGCCAAGCAGCTCATGCAGCAGCACGTCTTCGACTCCTACACCGACATCCAGTCGGCCCGGCTGCTCACCCTCCAGGCCGCCGGCCGGATCGACGAGGGCGACCAGGCGCGGGTGGAGATCGGCGCGATCAAGGTGGTCGGCGCCCGCATGCTGCACGACGTGATCGACCGCGCCGTCCAGGTGCACGGCGCCGCGGGCCTCACCGACGACACCCCCCTGTCCCGGATGTACCGGCACGCCCGGGAGGCCCGCCTCTACGACGGCCCGGACGAGGTCCACATCCAGAGCACGGCCCGCCGCATCCTGCGCGAGGCCGCCAAGGAGTGATCCGCCCGCTTGCCCGGACGCGTCGCGGCGGAGAGATCCGTCCGCCGGGACGCGTCGCGGGCGGCGGGCCGCACCATGCCCGGCACGGTGCGGCCCGCCGCCCGCGGGCGCGGTCAGCCCTCCCGCACGTCGGCCGCGAGGAGGTCGTGCAGCTCGCGGACCGCCTCGCGGAGCCGGTCGGCGAACGCGTGCATCGCGTCCGCCACGGGCAGCGGCGTGCTCAGGTAGACGTTGAGGCGGTCGGGGAGCAGGACGTAGGCGACGCCGATGCACCGCTCGCTGGTCGCCCCGAACCCGAAGTACTGGATGCCGGCGGACGGGGCGGAGCTGGTGCTCAGGTAGTCGTCCCGCATGACCAGCCAGCCGGGCGACCGGTACAGCGCGGGCTCCGCGGTCACGCCGAGCTCCTCGCCGCGCCGCTTCTGGATGAGCTGGAGCTCCCACAGGTGCTGCTCGGGCGCGCGGCCGGACTGGCAGTCCCTGGCGCGCTCGACGTGCGCGGCGGCGGCGGCGCGGAACGCGGCCGTGCGGGTCGCGGCGTCCGCCCCGGGGTCGTCCATCGCGGCGACGAACCTCAGCACCTCGGGGGTGACGACGCGCATCGCCTCGGTGCGTCCGTTCCGGTACTGCCGCGTCGCGATCGACTCGTAGGTGGCGCCGATGCGGCCCTTCGCGCGCTGGTGGGCGAGCTGGTAGGCCATCTGCGCGAACGCGTCCGGTGAGGTGCGCAGCTCCTTGGCCCGGTCGCCGCCGAAGTCGTCGAACGACACGGTGGTGGTGGCGGTGCCGGCCGCGTAGTCGGCGAACGCTTCGGCGGCGCCGCGCACGCTGTCGCGCAGGTCGTCGTCGAGCCCGAACCTGATGGGCGCTACGGCCGGGACGGTCCCGCCGGGCCAGCCGGGTGCGCCGGACGCGGCGGACACGGCGGCGGGCGCCTCGCCCAGCACCGCGTCGACGAAGCTGAGGACCGTGGTGCCGTCCAGGCCGCAGTGCTCGATGTTGACGCCCGCCGAGCCGTCCGCGAACACGATCAGGGACACGGCCTTGTCGAACCACCGGTTGCCGCTGTCGCCGTGCAGCAGGTGGTCGCTCGCCTCCAGGGTGTCGCGGGGCGCGAGGTCCTCCAGGCAGACGCAGAACAGCGCCCGCTGCACGGTGTCGAGCGCGGCGGCGTTGCCGGGGTGGGCGGCGAGCAGCGCCTCCCGGTCGGCCGCCCACTCGGCCCGCGCCTTGGTGGTGAGGTGCCCGACGGAGGTGTCGGTCGGGGCCCGCGTCGCGCCGTCCTTCATGACCGCGCGCAGGCCCGCGACCAGCTCGTCCGGAGTGTGCGGCCGGCCGTCCGGGCCGAGCACCTCGAAGCGGAACATGGTGCCGCGGAAGAACACCACGATGTGCCGCTCGCCGGACGGGCCCGGCCACTCCCGGCTGTACGGGCCGCGGACGGTGTCCTGGACGGCGCCCGGGATGCGCGTCGAGGAGAACAGCGCCTTGTTCTGCTCCATCGACAGGGGCCGCCCCCGCTGGACGACCGGCGGGACGCGCTCCTCGTCGAGCCGCAGCTTGTAGCCGACGGCCGCGCTGATCAGCGACGCGGCGCGCTCGGCCTGCTGGAGGCACGCGTCCCGGAACAGGAAGAAGAAGTTCGCGTTCACCGCGATGCGGTCGCGCCGGCCCAGGTAGCGGTAGGGCCAGAACGTGTCGAGCCAGCTCTGCACGCCCTCGGTCGCGTCGTAGTCCCGGAGCGCCGCCTGGAGCCTGCGGCCGGGGCCGTCCGGGCGCAGGAACGAGGCGACCCCGGCCTTGGTCGCGGCGAGCTCGTCCGGGGTCAGCAGCGGCTCGCACCACGCGACGAACCGCTCGCAGCTCTCCTCCAGCGCGGGCAGCGGGACCCTCGGCAGGCCGGCCTCGTGGCCGAAGGTCGGGGTGGGTTCCTCATGGCGGCTGTTCAATTCAATCCTCTGTCTGGACGGTGCAGGGGTGCCCGGGCTCCGGCCGGGCGGAGGCCGGGCGCAGGGCGGGCGGACGCGAGGTCGACGATGGTGCGGGCGGCCTTGCGGCGCGGCCTGGACAGGTGGAGCCCGGCGTAGAACCAGCCCTCGGTCTCCAGCCCGCGCGGGTCGACGCCGATCCCCGACAGCGTGTCGAGGACCTGCGACTGCTCCTGCGGGGTGGCGAACCGGCGCTGCTTGAAGAGGCCCTCGGAGCGGACGGTCTCGTACCCGGCGTCCGCCAGGCACGCGGCGATGGGGTCGAACGGGAACATCCGCAGCACGAAGTGCGCCATCCACGGCCTGCGGTCGCCGTTCGCGGCGACGACCCGGGAGATGGTGCGCTCGGTGACGTAGCCGAGGCAGCCGGTGGAGACGACCAGGTCGGCGCCGGCGAGCTGGGCGCGCTGCCGTCCGGTCGGCTCGTTCCGCTCCAGGTCGGCGTTGACCGCGCCGTCCAGGAACCCGGCCGCGAGCGCGTACGACAGGGCCCGGTCCGAGGTGTCCAGGCCGATGAACCGGGCCCGCCCGGAGCGGCCGCGGGAACGGACCAGTTCCCGGTCACGGGCCAGCAGCGCGGCGCGGGGCAGCGTGGCCGCGTCGCCGCCCGCGTAGCGCTCGTACAGTTCGTCCATGGTTGCGTCGCATTTCAACAGCGCTGCGTTGATGCCGTAGGAGCAGCCGATGTCCAGGACGGTCGGCGCGGGCACCTTCCGGACTTCCCGGTATTCGCTGATGAGCGCGGCGAAATGGGGTTTTGCGCCCTGCGGGATGCAGTAGCCGAGTTCGCGCAGCGTACCGAAGTAGGCGCGCGGATCGGGCTGCGTGTAGATGTGGTCGAGGGAGACTTTTCCGGTGGAGTCGGCAGGCACGGTCGCATTCCTCTCTGGCGGGACAGAGCAGGCGATGGAGCAAACGGCGGTGCGAACCGCCGGCCGGCTGCTCAATCCAGCAGTTGGTCGACCCGTACGGCGCTTTTGGCGGCGGCCAGATGTTCGGGGAGAACACGGCCGAAAAGCTGTTCGGTGCGGGCCACGCTGCCGATGACCCCGGGGCGCTCGCTGTAGGCGAAGATCGCGGAATGGCGGGCGGTGCGGCCTTGCACGGAACTCACCCGGTGCAGTGAGTAGCGGCCCTTGAAGAGCTGGAGGTCGCCCGGCCGCAGGGTGAGGCGGCGGACCGTCCGGCCGCCGCGTCCGGTGAGGACGTCCCGGACGTCCGCGAGGTTCTCGGCGTGCGCGGACCTGATGTTGGGGCAGTACTCGAAGACGCCGCCGGCCTGCGGCTCCTGGGTGAGCATGCTGACGGTGAACTCGTTGGTGTCGAAGTGCCACGGGTGCTCCATGCCCGGGTTGACGACGTTGAGGCACAGGCCGGCCAGGGGGTCGGCGAGCTCGTGGACGCGTGGCAGCCCGAAGCAGCTCGCCACGAAATGGCGGAACGGCTCGCTGGTGTAGAGCCGGTGGATCAGCAGGTCGGCGGGGATCTGGTCGCGGGCCACGAAGGCGTTGCCGCGTTCGGCGGTGATGCGGCCCGGGTGGCCTTCCGGTAGCGGAGCGGTCACGTCGATGTTGTAGGCGTTGACCGTTTCGACGTCGTCATGCGCCAGGTCGGCGAGGGCCGCGCATTCCCGGCGCAGCACGTCCGCCAGTGCCGGTCTGATGAAATCCGGCAGCACGCTGCATCCGGCCTCGCGGAGTTCCCGCCGGGTGCGGGCGACCACCGAACGCCAATCGCCGCTCGCCGGGTCCGCGAGGGGATAGCGCGCGGTGTCGACCACCTGCCCGATCGCGACGGCCTCCGATGTGCTCATGAAGATCCTCTCCATGCGAGCCGGTCGCTCGCCGACCTCAGGCTCACCGACCTCTCAGGGGTTTTAGCACATTCATTGTTGTCAATTCCCTGCTAGTAAAGTGTGGCGAAGTTTTGTGGATTGTCTAGCTTTTGCCCTTGACCTGTGGGTTTGACTGGCGCCCCGGGCGGGCGGTGGCGGCCCGTGTGGGCTAGATCACGACCGATCGGTGGAATGTGGACAGCTCGATCGCGAACTCGCGCACCCACCCCGGCGCCGTGTCCCGCGGCCACGCCGCGTACAGGTCGAAGCGCAGCGGTGTCCCCGCCGCGTCCAGCACGTCGTGCCGCGGGAGGCTGAACCCGCGCAGGTCGGCGGTGTCGGCGAAGACCGCCACGCCGAGCCCCGCCTCGGCCATCGCGGCGAGCGTCTGGCCCGCCGTGCACTCGTAGACGACGTCCGGCCGCGCCGCCGCCGCGTCCATCGCGCGCAGCAGCAGCGCGGTGGACGGGAACGCCGTCCCGTTCACCAGCAGCGGCTCGCCCGCCAGGTCGGGCACCCGCACCGGGCGGTCGTGTCGCGACGCCGGATGGCCCGGCGGGAACAGCGCGATGACCTGCGCGGTCATCAGGTGCACCGACGCGGTCTGCGCGGACAGCGGCCCCGACACGATCGCGATGTCGCAGCGCCCCGTCTCCAGGTGCGCGTGCAGCCGCCGCTCGCTGTCCTCGATCGCGGTGACCTGGACGCCCGGATGCGCGGGCATCCACTCGGACAGGAACGGCGCGAGCAGCCGCCGCGCCGAGGTGGCGGTGGCGCCGAGCCGCAGCGTCCCGGACGCCAGCGCCGTCACGTTGCGGCGCAGGTCGGCGGCGGCGGCCAGCACCCGCTGCGCCTGCACCAGCAGCGCCTCGCCGTGCCGGGTCGGCTCGACGCCGCGGGCGCCGCGGCGCAGCAGCCGCACGCCGAGCCGCGCCTCCAGCCGCGCCACCGAGCGCGACAGCGTCGGCTGCGAGGTGAACAGCGCTCCGGCCGCCGCGCGCAGGCTGCCCGCCCGCGCGATCGCGACGAACATCCGCAGATCGTCGAGCTGCGGCAGGTCGGCGCCGTCCTCCCGCCAGCCGGCCAGTGATTCGGCTTCTGAATCACTCATGGCCGAAGCGTAGAGCCGGGCCGTGCGTCCTGTCACTAGCTTCATCGCCAACACCGAACCGGAGAAGGGGCGATGACGAGCGTTTTCCACCAAGTCACCGAACCAGGCGCACGAATCAGTGCCGACGTACTGGTGCTCGGCGGCGGGATCGTCGGCGCCGCCGTGGCGCGCGAGCTGAGTCGGGCCGGCGCCGACGTCGCGCTCGTCGAGGCGGCCGGCCCGGCGGCCGGCAGCTCGGGCCGCTGCGACGGCAACGTGCTGGTGCAGACCAAGCACGACGACCTCGGCGTCCGGCTGACCCTGCGCAGCATCGAGGCGTACCGGCGGTGGGACGGCGAGCTGGACGGCGGACTCGGCTTCCACCAGCGGGGCAGCCTCGTGTTCTTCGCCGACCCCGAGCAGGACGCCGGCGCGCCGCGCCGGGTCGCCCGGCTCCACGCGGCCGGGGTGCGCGCCGAGCACGTCGACGGCGACGAGCTTCGGCGGCGCGAACCGGCGCTGCGGCCCGGCCTCGCCGGCGCGGTCGACTGCCACGACGACGCGTCGGTGTACCCGCCGGGCGCCGTCGCCGCGCTGCTCCGCGACGCGGTCCGGCACGGCTGCCGGACGCACTGGGGCGTCCGCGCGCTCCGGCTGCTCACCGGCCGGGACGGGCGGGTCCGCGGCGTCCGGACCGACCGCGGCGACTTCGCCGCGCCGCACGTCGTCAACGCGATGGGCGTGTGGTCGCCCGGTCTGGACGCCGGCGGGCTCGTCCCGCTGCCGATCCGGCCCCGGCAGGGCGTGCTGGTGGTGACCGAGGAGGCGCCCGGCCTCATCCGGCGCACCGTCACCGAGGCGGGCTACATGGCCGACCGCGCCGCGGCGGGGGACGGGACGCGCCCCGCGGTCGCGTTCGTGGCCGAGCCGACCGGCCGCGGCAACCTGCTGCTCGGCAGCAGCCGCCGGTTCTGCGGCGCCCGCACCGACGTCGACCCGGACCTGTTCACCGCGATCGTCGCCCGCGCCGTCGGGTTCCTGCCGGGGCTGGCGCGGGTGCGGGCGATCAGGTCGTTCGCCGGGCTGCGGCCCTGGACGCCCGACAACCGCCCGATCGTGGGCGAGTCCGGCGCGATCCCCGGCTACGTGCTCGCGACCGGGCACGAGGGGGAGGGCGTCGGCCTGGCGCCGGTGACCGCCGAGCTGGTCACGGCGGCCGTACTCGGCCGACCCGCGCCGGGCGAGGTGCTGGATGCGGCGCTCGACGCGTTCGCGCCCGACCGGTTCGCCGGGCACTCCGAGGCCGCCGGGGAGGTCTCGTGACGGCGCGGGAGACGCGGGAGACGCGGACGGTCCAGGTCGTCCTGGACGGCGTCCCGGTGCAGGTGCCGGCCGCGGTGTCGGTCGCCGCGGCGCTGGCGCTGCGCGGCCGGATCGTCCTGCGGACGAGCCGCCCGAGCGGCGCGCCCCGCGCGGTCTTCTGCGGCATGGGCGCGTGCCACGAGTGCGCGGTGACGGTCGACGGCGTCGCCGGGACGCGCGCCTGCATCACGCCCGTCGCCGCCGGGATGCGCATCGACACCGAAGGGGAGGAACCGAGATGAACGGCGGAACGGCGGAGCCGGCGGAGCCGGACGTGCTCGTCGTCGGGGCGGGCCCGGCCGGGCTCGCCGCGGCGGCGGAGTCCGCCAGGCGCGGGCTGACCGTGCTGGTCGTGGACGAGAACCAGCGGCCCGGCGGGCAGATCGGGCGGCGCCGGTTCGCCGACCCCGCCCCGGGGCCCCAGGCGGACGGCCCGGTGACGTTCCGGCCCGGCGTGGTGTGCCACGGGTTCCACGGCCGGGAGGCCGTGCTGACCAGCGACGGCGAGCTGTGGACGGCGCGGGCCCGCGCGGTCGTGCTGGCGACCGGCGCCGCGGAGAAGGTGCTGCCGGTGCCCGGCTGGACGCTGCCCGGCGTCATGACGGCCGGCGCCGCACAGACATTCCTCAAGGGCAGCGGGGTGTTCCCGTTCCGCCGCCCTGTCGTCGCCGGGACCGGGCCGCTGCTGCTCGCCGTGGCGAGCCAGCTCGCCGCGGCGGGCGTCCGCGTCGCGGCCGTCGCCGAGGCGGCCCGGCCGGGCGCCCGGCACTGGCGGGACGCGGCGCGGGCACTCGCCGAACCGGCGCTGCTCGCGCAGGGCGCCGGCTACGGGGCGCGGCTCGCGCTCGCCGGCGTCCGGGTGCGGACCGGCACCGGCGTCCGTGCGATCGAGGGCGACGGCCGGGTCACCGGTGTCCGGCTCGGCCGGCTGCACCCCGACTGGTCGTTCACCGAGGCGCCCGGCGAACTGATCGAGTGCGACGCGGTGCTGCTCAGCCACGGGTTTTCCTCGTCGTCCGACCTGGCCGCGCAGTGCGGCGCCGAGATCGAGTGGGACGCGCAGCGGCTCACCTGGCGGCCGGTGCGGGACGCCGAGTTCCGCACCACCGCGCCCGGCGTCCGCGCCGTCGGCGACTGCGCCGGGGTCGGCGGCTCGCAGCGCGCCGAGCTGGAGGGACGGCTCGCGGGCGCGCTGCTCGCCGCGGAGCTCACCGGCCGCGCCGCCGACCCTGGCCGGGTCCGCCGGCTGCGCCGCCGCCTCGCCCGACTGGAGGCGTTCCGGATCGGGATGGACCGGATGTTCCGTCCCGGGCCCGGCGCCGCGTCCTGGCCCGGCCCGGACACCGAGGTGTGCCGCTGCCAGGAGGTGACCCGGCGGGAGGTCGACGCCGCCCTGGACGGCGGCGTCGCCGACCTGCACGCGCTGAAGCTGTGGACGCGCGCGGGCATGGGCGCCTGCCAGTCCCGGATCTGCGCGCCCGCCCTCAGCGGGCTGCTCGCCCGGCGCGGCCACGGCCCGGCGCGGACCGCGCCGCCGTCCGTCCGGTTCCCGGTCCGCCCACTGCCGATGGGCGCCGTGCGCGCCGCCACCGACCCCGAGGAGAAACGATGACCCGCCCCGCGTACGGGCTGCTGATCGACGGCGCCGAGACCGCCGCCGCCGACGGCCGCACCTTCACCAGCTTCGACCCGGCGACCGGCGAGCCCGTCGCCGACTTCGCCCGCGGCGGCGCGGCCGACGTGGACGCCGCCGTCGCCGCGGCCCGCCGCGCCTACGACCGGGAGTGGCGGGACACCACCCCGACCGCACGGGGCCGGCTGCTGCTCGACGTCGCCCGCCGGCTGCGCGCGGACGCCACCGCGCTGGCCGCCGCCGAGACCCGCGACTGCGGCAAGCCGCTCGCCCAGGCCCGCGCGGACGTGGAACTCGCCGCCCGCTACTTCGAGTTCTTCGGCGGCGCCGCCCCCGCGCTGCACGGCGAGCAGCTGCCCGTCGGGCCGGGCGTGGTCGACTTCACCGTCCGCGAGCCGCACGGCGTCTGCGGGCAGATCAACGCCTGGAACTTCCCGCTGAACATGGCGTCGCGGAGCCTGGCCGCCGCGCTCGCGGCCGGGAACACCGCGGTGCTGAAGACGCCCGAGCTGGCCCCGCACACCACGGCGCTGCTCGGCCGGATCGTCACCGCCGCGGGCTTCCCGCCCGGGGTGGTGAACCTGGTGCACGGAGACGGCGCCGAGGCGGGCGCGGCGCTCAGCCGGCACCCCGGCCTCGGGCTGCTGACCTTCACCGGCTCCGTCGGCACCGGCCGCGCGGTCGCGGCGGCTGCGGCTGCGGCCGTCACCCCGTGCGTGCTGGAACTGGGCGGCAAGTCCCCGACGCTGGTGTTCCCCGATGCCGACCTGGACGTGGCCGCGGACCAGCTCGCCCGCGGGTTCGTCGAGGCCACCGGGCAGAGCTGCGATCTTCCGTCCCTCGCCGTCGTGCACGCCGACGTGCACGACGCGTTCGTGGCCCGGGTGGCGGCGCGGGCCGCCGCGTTCAGCGTCGGACCCGGCGCGGCCGACCCCGACGTCGGCCCGCTGATCAGTCAGGGGCAGCGGGACCGGGTGGAGCGGCACGTCGCGACCGCGGTCCGGGCCGGCGCCACCGTCGCGCTCGGCGGCGGCCGTCCCGCCGCGCCCGGCACGTCCGCCGGCTGGTTCGTCGAGCCGACCGTGCTGACCGGGCTCGGCCCGGACGCCGCGGCGGCCCGCGAGGAGATCTTCGGGCCGGTGCTCACCGTCGTCCCGTTCACCGGCGAGGACGAGGCCGTCGCCATCGCCAACGGCACCGGGCACGGGCTCGCCGCCTACGTGTGGACCCGCGACCTCGGCCGCGGCGTCCGGCTGACCCGCCGCGTCGCGGCCGGCCAGGTCTACGTCAACTGCTTCGGCTCGGGCGACTCGGTGCTGACCCCGTTCGGCGGCACCGGGCTGAGCGGCTACGGCCGCGAGAAGGGCTTCGAAGCGCTGCGCACCTACACCCAGGTGAAGAACATCTGCATTTCCGCGAGCTGACCGCGCCGGCGCCGCCGGCGCGCGACCACCGCAAGGGAGCCTGCATGACAGCCTGCACGACAGCGACACGGCAGTTCGGCCGCGTCATCACCGCGATGGTGACGCCGTTCACCCCCGAAGGCGGGGTCGACCTCGACGGCGCGGCGCGGCTCGCGGCCTGGCTGACCCGCCCCGGGCACAACGACGGGCTGGTGGTGAACGGCACCACCGGCGAGTCCGCCACCACGACCGACCAGGAGAAGTCCGACCTGCTGCGCGCGGTCGGCGCGGCGGTGCCGCCCGGCGTCCGGGTGATCGCCGGGGTCGGCACCAACGACACCGCGCACAGCGTCGCGCTGGCCCGCGCCGCCGCCGCGGCCGGCGCGCACGGCCTGCTCGTCGTCACGCCCTACTACTCCAAGCCGTCCCAGGACGGCATCGCCGCGCACTTCCGCGCCATCGCCGACGCCACCCCGCTGCCGGTGATGCTGTACGACATCCCGGGCCGCACCAGCGTCGCGCTGGAGCCGGGCACGCTCGTCCGGCTCGCCGCGCACGACCGGATCACCGCGATCAAGGACGCCAAGTCCGACCTGGAGGCCAGCTCGTGGGTGATGCGCGAGTCGGATCTGGCCTACTACTCCGGTGAGGACGCGATGAATCTGCCGCTCGCCACCGTCGGCGCCGTCGGCGCGGTCAGCGTGATCGGGCACTTCGCCGCGGACCGGCTGCGCCGGATGCTCGACGCGCACCGCGACGGCGACCCGGCGACCGCGCTCGCCGAGCACCGCGCGCTGCTTCCGGTGGCCCGCGCGGTGTTCCGGGCGCAGGCGGCTGTTACCGTCAAGGCCGCGCTCGGTTCGCTCGGCCGCCCCTCCGGCCCGGTGCGGCCGCCGCTCATCGAGCTGATCCCGAGCGAACGCGACGGTATCCTCGCCGAACTCGCCGCGACCGGCGCCCTCACGGACGGAGCGCGCGCATGAGCGGGACCCCGACGCGGGTCGGCGTGATCGGCGCCGGCGGCCGGATGGGCCGCGCGGTCTGCGCCGCGGTGCGGGACGCGGCCGATCTGGAACTGGTCGCCGCGGTGCACCGCGGCGAGCCGCTGGACCCGCTGCGGGACGCCGACGTCGCGGTGGACTTCTCCATCCCGGACTGCGTCATGGAACACCTCGAGTGGACGGTCGCCCGCGGCGTGCACACCGTCGTCGGCACCAGCGGCGTCGGCGCCGGCCCGCAGGAGCGGATCGCGGAGCTGTGCGCGGCGGCGCCCGGCGTCGGCGTGCACGTGGTGCCGAACTTCAGCGTCGCCGCGGTGCTGGCGACCCGGCTCACCGCCGAGGTCGCCGGCTTCTTCGACGACGTGGAGATCGTGGAGTACGCGCACCGCCGCAAGCTCGACGCGCCCGCGGGCACCGCCGAGCAGACCGCCCGGGTGATCGCGGCGGCACGCGGCGGCACCGGCGGAGAGCCGCCCGAGCCGCCGCCGGGGGAGGCGACCACACGTGGGCGGCCCGTGCACGGCGTCCCGGTCCACTCGGTCCGGACGGGCGGGGTGCTGTCCCGGCAGGACGTCCGGTTCGGGCGCGATCACGAGCTGCTGAGCATCGGTTTCGAGACGCTCGACCGCGCCGCGTTCCTGCCCGGCGTGCTGCTCGCCGTGCGCGGCGTCGCGGCCCGTCCCGGCCTGACCGTCGGCCTGGACGCCCTGCTCACGACGGGACCGGCGCAATGATCGAGGTCGCCGCGTGGGTGATCACCGCGGTGTTCGCCGTGTTCGCCGTCGGGATCGGGTGGGTCAACCGGGGCGCGGCCGGCCGCAGCTTCTCGCACTTCGCCATCGCCGGCACCGGACTGCCGCTGGTGGTGATCGCGTTCACCGACCTGTCCACGATCATGGGCGCGGGGAACTTCGTCGGCGAGGCGGAGGAGGGCCACCAGGTCGGCTACAGCCAGCTAGCCTTCGTGCTCGGCGAGCAGGGCGCCAAGATCGCCTTCGCGCTGCTGTTCGCCGGGTTCGCCGGCCGGTTCGCCTACCGCACGCTCGCCGAGATGATGCACGACCTGCTGCTGCGCGATCCGATCGCGCGGCTGATCGTCGCGCTGCTCACGCTGGCGCTGATGATGTCCTGGATCGGCGGCCAGGGCCTCGGCATGGGTCTGCTGTTCGAGGTGTTCACCGGCACCGACCCGACCCTGATCATTCTGCTGTTTACCGCGATCTTCATCGCCTACGCGGCGCTCGGCGGCATGCACGCGGTGGCGAAGGTCGAGTTCGTCCTCGGGATCCTCATCGTCGTGGTCGGGCTCGTCTACTACCTGTCGGCGTTCAGCCTCGTCGACTTCGACCCGCGGCAGCTCAACACCCGGCTGGACGCGGCGGGGCTGCACGAGCTGACCTCGTTCCACCTCGGCTGGGAGACCGTCACCCTGTTCCTGACCGGCCTGCTGGGCGTGCTCGGCGCGCAGAGCTACTGGCAGCGCTGCTTCGCCGCCGAGAGCGGCCGGTCGGCCCGCACCGGCATGCTCGTCGCCGGCGTCATCGCGACCGTGTTCATCTGCGGCACCGTGCTGGTCGGGATGATCTCGCGGGCGCTCAACCCGGGCGGGCCGGGCGGCGAGGCGATGCCGTGGGTGATGCTCAACCAGGTGCCCGCGGTGATCACCATCGCGGTGTTCGGGCTGGTGCTGGTCGCCGCCAACGGCGCCGCCGCGGCCAACCTGAACGCGGCCACCGTGATCATGGTGAACGACGTGCTGACCGCCGGCGGGCGGCAGATGAGCGACCGCGCGATGGTGCGCGCCGGCCGCGGGCTGACCGTCGTCATCGGCATCGGCGGCGCGCTGACCGCGATGTACGCCTCGTCCATCATCGGGCTGTTCGCCCAGGCGTACACGCTGCTGGCGTGCAGCGTGGTGCCGGTGCTCGCGGTCGGGCTGCTCTGGCGGCGGGACCGCTCCCGGCCCTTCACCGCGGGCGAGCACAACTGCCGCATCACCCCGTGGGGCGCCCGCACGGGCCTCGTGGTGGGCGCGGTGACCGGGCAGGTCGCCGGTCTGTACGTCGGCTTCGCCGCCGCCGCCGTCCTCACGGTCGTGGTCTCGCTGGCCACCCGCGACCGCGCCGCGCCCGGACGGTCGGACGCGGACGCCGCGACGGTGCCCGCCTGAACGCGCCGCGCCCCCGCCCGTCCAGGGGACGGGCGGGGGCGCGGCGGTCGTGCGGACGGTCGGACGCGGGGCGTCCGGCGCGGCGTGCGATCAGACGGGCACGGGGGTCGCCTTCGCGTCGCGGGGGCCGCCGCACTTGCCGATCGGCACCCGGGCCGTCTCGGGCAGCAGCAGGATCGGCACCAGCGCGACCACCCCGGCGATCATCAGGTAGTAGGCCGGGATGTAGTTGGTCCCGGTCGCCTTGATCAGCCTCTCGATGACCAGCGCCGCGGTCCCGCCGAAGAGCGAGGTGGAGATGTTGTAGCCGATCGCGAAGGCGCCGTAGCGCACCTGCGTCGGGAACATCGCGGGGAACGTCGAGCCGATCACCGCGAGCATCAGCAGCAGCAGCGCCCCCATCATGGCGAAGCCGAGGATGACCGCCGCCGTATTCTCGGTCTGCATCAGGGCGATCGCCGGATAGCTCACCACGATGAACCCGACCGCCGCGGTCAGCAGCAGCGGCCTGCGCCCGACCCGGTCCGACAGCGAGCCCAGCGGGAGGATGAGCGCGATCATCACCAGCTCGACCCCGATGGTGATCAGCGAGGCGGTGGTGTCCCCGATGTCGAGGTTCTTGACCAGGTAGGACGGCATGAACGTCAGCAGCGTGTAGTTGGCGACGTTCAGCAGGACGACGATGCCGATGAGGTTGAGGATCATCCGCCAGTTGTGCACCAGCGTGTCGCGCAGCGGCGAGCGGGCCACCTCGCCGGCCTGCTCCATCTTCTGGAACTCGGGGGTGTCCTCCAGCTTGGACCGGATGTAGAGCCCGACCAGGCCGAGCGGCAGCGCGATCAGGAACGGCACCCGCCAGCCCCACGCGTGCATGGCCTCGGTGCTGAGCATCAGGTCGACGCCGAGCACCAGACCGGCGCCCAGCACGTAGCCCGACAGCGTGCCCAGCTCCAGGAAGCTGCCGAAGAACCCGCGTCTGCGGGTGGGCGCGTACTCGGCGATGACCGTCGCGGCGCCCCCGTACTCGCCGCCGGTGGAGAACCCCTGCACGAGCCGGACGGCCAGCAGCAGGATCGGCGCGGCGATCCCGATCGTGTCGTAGCCCGGCAGGAGCCCGATGAGCGCGGTCGAGCCCGACATCAGGATGATCGTCACGGCCAGGACCGTCTTGCGGCCGACCTTGTCGCCGAGCGGGCCGAAGAACATCCCGCCGAACGGCCGCGCCACGAAGGCCGCCGCGATCATGGCGAACGAGCGCAGCACCGCCGAGCCGCCGTCGTCGGGCGGGAAGAACACTGTCCCGACGATGGTGGTCATGACGCCCGCGCTGAACACCCCGAAGTCGAACCACTCGATGCAGTTGCCGATGGCCGAGGCCGCGACGGCCTTCCGCACCGTCGCCTTGTCCGGGCCGTCGTCGCCCCGGATGTCTTCCTCCGCCGTGGTGACCTCTTCAACACCCATACTTCGTCGTTGCCTCCGCCCTGGAAAGTCATTACAGACGGGGCAACATACCCAACAATCACCTAGCAGTAACCCAAAAGTGTCTCTAACAGGTAAACCATCCGGCGGTCTCGCGCGTCTGGGCTCTTTCGCGCGCCACCGCGCGCCGGGACCCCGCGCTGAGGGGGCGGGTCAGCTCCGACCTCCGCCCGTCAGCCGGGGATGCGGTGCTCGTCGATGACGGTGAGCCGGGTCGCCGTTTCGATGTGCCGGGCGTCCTTTGCGGCGGCGTGGGCGGGCGGGGGCGTCCCGTACCGCCAGGAGGTACGGGACGCCGGCCTCACGTCCGCCCGGGGATCAGCGGGCGCAGATGGCGGTGACGTTCAGCTGCCAGGGGTAGTCCGGCCGCTCGTTGCCCTCCATGCCCACCTTCGCGAGGGCACGGCCGCCGCCGTCAGCGGCCGTGACGTCCTCCAGGCGCGCCGTGTTCGGCCAGGTTTCGGACTCGGTGTCCGCGGCGGCCGAGTACGCCCGCGTCCCCTCGACGCAGCGGGCGGTGACCGACTTGGTGAGGGTCTTGGACATGTCGCTGGACCCGAAGTTGGCGCTCCAGTACTCCGTGGCCTCCGCGCAGACGGCGGTGGACGTCATCGATCCCGCGACGGGCGACTCGTTGCTCAGGCCGGCCCTGGTGTAGACGGTCCTGTTGCCCTCCTTGAGCCCCTCGCCCCTGATGAAGTAGTGGAAGTCCCAGGGGTTGCCGGTGGTGGTGACCTTGCTGCCGATGCCCATCACGACGCTTCCCGCCGGGCACACGGCGGTCGACGGGAGGCTGTTCGACGGGTCGCTCTCCTCCCCGGTGACGAGCTGCACGCCCGCCAGGCCCTGCACGCAGGTGGCGGTGGCGCGGATCGACCACGTCGCGCCCTCCGCGTCGGGAAGCGCCTGCCAGGTCGTCGCGTAGCCGTCGCCGGACGAGGTGTGGAACGGCCGGTTCTCGGTCCGGACCACCGATCCGGCGGGCTGGCCCGTCGCGGCGGCGCTCCCGCTGATGGCGCGGAATCCGCTCGGGCACTTCACCTCCAGATGCTTGGTCCCCTGCGTGCCGGCCTGGCCCTGCGCGGACACCCTGCGCAGGTCCGGCTTGACGGCGGACCCGGTCCCCGGCGCCGCCGCGGCGGCGGGCCGGACGACGATGTTGGCGGCCGGGCCGTCCGCGAGCGCCGCGGTGCCCCCGACCGCCGCGATGGCGGCAAGGCCGCCGGTCAGCGCGATCAGGCGGGTGCGAGTGAGTCTCACGTGTGCTGCTCCTGTCCCTCATGGGCTCGATACGTGGGTGGCGGGACCCGTTACGAAGAGGGATGCGCGAGCCGCGTCGTTGGTTTTCAAGCGACGGTGAGAAGACGTTCTGAACCGTTCACGACCTGCCCGGAAACAGGTCGAACGGGCCGGCTACTTCGATGTGGAGGAGCACCTGGACAACCGGCCGTTCGTGCACGGCGTCGAGTACGGCAACGGCGGCCCGATGCCGAAGAACGGCAAGCTGCCGCAGATGGAGCGGATCGTGCCCGTCCGTCGGGACGGGGTCACTCCTCCTCGGCGAGCTCCGGGTGCTCGGTGAGCTCCGGGTGCTCGGTGAGAATCCGGTTGTGCAGGAACTCCAGCTCGTCCTCGCGCCTCAGGAGTTCGAGTAGTCGCAGTAGTGACAACTCTTCGTCGTGGATCTCGCAGAGCACGTCGATGCGGGCGCCTGCGGTGAGGAGGTCCCGGATGAGCGTTGCCGAGCCGCCGTCGCCGACTGCGACGAACAGTGGTGTGCGTTGTTCTTCGTCTCTGGCGTTGATGTCGAGTCCAGCCGCGAGGAGGCGGGGCAGTAGTTCCTCGTGGTCGAGGAGGTGCAGCATGTGGAGGAGGGTGCGTTGGCGTCCGTTTCGTGCGTGCGGGTCGACGCCCGCGTCGAGGAGTTGGAGTACTCCGGGGGTGTCGCCGTGCAGGGCGCGGGTGAACAGTTCGCGCCGTTGGTCGTTCAGCGCTCGTGGCAGGCGCCCTTTGCCGGACGTCCACGCCTCCAGGACGGCGAAGCATCCGGCGTGATCGCCGCCGAACGCGCGTAGTGCCTGCTCACGCTGCTTCTCGTCCTGGCTGTGGGGAATCTCGAGGATGCCGTCGCGGGATGCCACTTCGTGCCATTCGCCGTGGCAGCGGACTCGGACGGGGGAGGGGAGTGCGGGTCCGGGTGGTCCGCCCGGCCCGCCGGCGGACGGGTGGTCGGGGAACAGCGCGTCCCGGACGAGTGGGTGCAGGTGCTCGGCGGACGTGTCGCCGCCCCGCATCAGGTCGAGATCCGGTAGCCGCCGCCAGCACGCCTCCGGCAGGACCATGATGCCGTAGCCGGTCCCGTCGTCGACCAGCCGGACCCGCAGGCCGGCTGATTCTCCGAGTTCGAGCAGGATCGCGGAGTGCTGGGTGTGCGGGATTCGGAACCGCCCATGGCTGGCGGTGCCTGCCCCGGCTTCGGCGAGACGCCGCATCTCCGGTTCGAGCCGGGTCAGCGCCAGCGGCATCCGCACCAAGATCTCGAGCGGATCGAGCTCATCGACCCTGGCCCATTTCAGTTTGAGCGGCGTGGTGTCGAGTTCGATGCCCGCCGCGGCGAAGGCGGCCTCGACCTCACCCCGCTCGTGCAGCTCGGTGATCCGCTCGGTGCGCTCGGGCGCGGTCAGAGGTTGGTCGCCCAGGTTGCGTGGGGTGCCGTCCGGGTTGAAGAACGGCGCGCGCTTGTGGTCGCCGCCGGACCGTTCGCTCAGCTCGGATGCGTGTCGCACGTCCCAGAGATAACGGGAAGTCGTCCAGTCCTGCACAATGCCGCGCCAGAACGCGCAGTAGCGCCAGTCGGTCTCGAGCCAGACGTAGTGCCTCGGGACGGTGCCGAAGTGCAGCGTCAGCCGCTGCGGGCCGTGCACGCTCCAGGGCGGTGTTCTGAGATATAGCTGTGGGAGGCCGTTTTCGCCCGGCTTGCGCAGGACGATGGTCTGGGTGGGTGTGATCGTTGTGCGTCCCCGCTCCACTCGGGGCAGGTGCCAGCGCAGCAGGTCCGGCGCGAGGTGGCGGAGGTCGTCCTCCAGTTCGGCGGCGACGTCCTGGCCGTGCTGTGCCGCCACGTCGGCCAGGTCGAAGTTCACGTTGACCCGGGCGGCGGCGCAGGCGCCCTGCCAGTCACCGGCCAGGCGGCGTTCGGTGGCCTGCTCGATCATCCACCGCGGCACCGCGTACCGCCGGATGCGCCGCAACCGCGACATCTCGTCCGGTGGACGGGACTTGGACACCGGAGTCGGCACCGCACTCCTCGAAGACTGCCGGGGGAAGAGAAGGCGGCAAGGCCGGCCGGATTCGAACCGGCGTCCTCCAACCCGCTGTAAGGCGCGACGACCTCTGCGCTACAGCCTTGCCTGCACCCAGTCTAACGATCACCAACGACGCTCTGCGCCCGAAACGATGATCTTGCCGGCCCGGGGGACTCCCGGGACGGGGTCATTCCTCTTCGGCGAGTTCCGGGTGCTCGGTGAGGATCCGTTCGTTCAGGAACTCCAGCTCGTCCTCACGCATCTGGATTTCGAGTAGTCGCAGTAGCGACAACTCCTCGCCGTGGATCTCGCAGAGCACGTCGATGCGGGCGCCTGCGGTCATCAGGTCTTGGACGAGTTCCGCCGAGCCGCCGTCGCCGACCGCCACGAACAGTGGTGTGCGTTCCTCCTCGTCCCTGGCGTTGATGTCGAGTCCGGCGGCCAAGAGGAGGGGCAGTAGCTCCTCGTGGTCGAGAAGGTGCAGCATGTGAAGGAGGGTGCGTTGCCGTCCGTTGCGGGCGTGTGGATCAACGCCCGCGTCGAGGAGTTGGAGTACTCCGGGAGTGTCGCCGTGCAGGGCGCGGCTGAACAGCTCCCGCCGCTGGTCGTTGAGGGCTCGCGGCAGGCGGCCCCTACCGGACGTCCATGCTTCCTGGACGGCGAAGCATCCGGCGTGATCGCCGCCGAACGCGCGCAGTGCCTGCTCACGCTGCTTCTCGTCCTGGCTGTGCGGAATCTCGAGGATGCCGTCGCGGGATGCCACTTCGTGCCATTCACGGCCGCAGCGGACGCGGACGGGGGAGGGGAGCTCGGGTCCCGGCGGGCCGCCCGGCCCGCCGGCGGACGGGTGGTCGGGGAACAGTGCGTCCCGGACGAGTGGGTGCAGGTGCTCGGCGGGTGTGTCGCCGCCCCGCATCAGGTCGAGATCCGGCAGCCGCCGCCAGTGCGCCTCGGGAAGCAGCATGGTGGAGTCGTCCGGTTCGTCACCCTCGTAGTCGATCAGCTCGACCCGCAGGCCGCTTGATTCTCCCGGTTCGAGCAGGATCGTGGAGTGCTGGGTGTGCGGAATCCAGAAGCGTTTGACGTTCGCGGTGCCGGCCCGGGCTTCGGCGAGGCGCCGCATCTCCGGTTCGAGCCGGGTCAGCGCCAGCGGCATCCGCCCGAAGACGTCGAGCGGATCGAGCTTGGGGACGCTGGCCCACGAAGCCAGTTCGAGTGGTGCGGTGTCGAGTTCGATGCCCGCCGCGGCGAAGGCCGCCTCGACCTCGCCCCGCTCGTGGAGCTCGGTGATCCGCTCGGTGCGCTCGGGCGTGGTCAGGGGACGGTCGTCCGGGGTGTGCGGGGGGCGTGCTGTTCCGTCCGGGTTGAAGAACGGCGTGCGCTCGGCGTCGCCGCCCGACCGTTCGCGCAGCTCGGATGTATGCCGGACGTCCCACAGGTGCCGGGACGTGGTCCAGTCCTGCACGACGTCACGCCAGAACGCGCAGTAGCGCCAATCGGTCTCAAGCCACATGTCAGACGCCTGGACGCTGCCGAAGTGCAGCGTCAGCCGCTGCGGTCCGTGCACGCTCCAGGGCGGCGTGGTGAGATACAGCTGCGGCAGGCCGTTCTCGCCCGGCTTGCGCAGGACGATGGTCTGGGTGGGGGTGATCGTTGTGCGGCCCCGCTCTACTCGGGGTAGGTGCCAGCGCAGCAGGTCCGGCGCGAGGTGGTGAAGGTCGTCCTCTAGTTCGGCGGCGATGTCCTGGCCGTGCTGTGCCGCCACGTCGGCCAGGTCGAAGTCCACGTTGACCCGGGCGGCGGCGCAGGCGCCCTGCCAGTCACCGGCCAGGCGGCGTTCGGTGGCCTGCTCGATCATCCACCGCGGCACGGCGTATCGCCGGATGCGCCGCAACCGCGACATCTCGTCCGGTGGACGGGACTTGGACACCGGAGTCGGCACCGCACTCCTCGAAGACTGCCGGGGGAAGAGAAGGCGGCAAGGCCGGCCGGATTCGAACCGGCGTCCTCCAACCCGCTGTAAGGCGCGACGACCTCTGCGCTACAGCCTTGCCTGCACCCAGTCTAGCGATCACCGACGACGGCCCGCGCCCGAAATGGTGATCTTGTCGTCCCGGGGAACTTCCGGGACGGGGTCACTCCTCCTCGGCGAGTTCCGGGTGCTCGGTGAGAATCCGGTTGTGCAGGAACGCCAGCTCCTCCTCGCGATAGTGGATTTTGAGTAGTCGCAGTAGTGACAACTCCTCTTTGTGGATCTCGCAGAGCACGTCGATGCGGGCGCCTGCGGTGAGGAGGTCTTGGATGAGCGTCGCCGAGCCGCCGTCGCCGACTGCGACGAACAGTGGTGTGCGTTGTTCTTCGTCTCTGGCGTTGATGTCGAGTCCGGCGGCGAGGAGGCGGGGCAGCAGCTCCTTGTGGTCGAGGAGGTGCAGCATGTGGAGGAGGGTGCGTTGTCGCCTGTTGCGTGCGTGCGGTTCGACGCCTGCATCGAGGAGTTGGAGTACTCCGGGGGTGTCGCCGTGCAGGGCGCGGGTGAACAGTTCGCGTCGTTGGTCGTTCAGCGCTCGTGGCAGGCGCCCCTTGCCGGTTCTCCATGCTTCATGGACGGCGAAGCATCCGGCGTTGGCGCCGCCGAACGCGCGTAGTGCCTGCTCACGCTGCTTCTCGTCCTGGCTGTGGGGAATCTCGAGGATGCCGTCGCGGGAGGTCACTTCGTGCCATTCGCCGTGGCAGCGGACGCGGACGGGGGAGGGGAGTTCGGGCCCCGGCGGGCCGCCCGGCCCGCCGGCGGACGGGTGGTCGGGGAACAGTGCGTCCCGGACGAGTGGGTGCAGGTGCTCGGCGGGTGTGTCGCCGCCCCGCATCAGGTCGAGATCCGGCAGCCGCCGCCAGCACGCCTCCGGCAGGACCGCGATGCCGAAGCTGGGCGTGATACCGGTCAGCCGGACCCGCGGGCCGCTCGGCCCCCCTGGTTCGAGCAGGATCGCGGAGTACTGGTTGTGCGGGATCTGGAAGCGTTTGATGTCGTCCACGGTGCCGGCCTCGGCTTCGGCTTGACGCCGCATCTCCGGTTCGAGCCGGGTCAGCGCCAGCGGCATCCGCACCAAGGCGTCGAGCGGATCGAGCTCATCGACCCTGGCCCATTTCAGCTTGAGCGGCGTGGTGTCGAGCTCGATGCCCGCCGCGCTGAAAGCCGCCTCGACCTCGCCCCGCTCGTGCAGCTCGATGATCCGCTCGGTGCGCTCGGGCGCGGTCCAGGGACGGTCGTCCAGAGGTCGGGGGGTGCGTGAGGCGCGTGGCGTGCCGTCCGGGTCGAAGAAGGGCGCGCGCTCGTGGTCGCCGCCGGACCGGTCGCGCAGTTCGGATGCGTGTCGCACGTCCCAGAGGTATCGGGAGGTCGTCCAGTCATGCATAAGGCCGCGCCAGAACGCGCAGTAGCGCCAGTCGGTCTCATAGCTGTAGCGGCCCGCCGGGGTGGCGGTGCCGAAGTGCAGCGTCAGCCGCTGCGGTCCGTGCACGCTCCAGGGCGGCGTCGTGACGTACAGCTGCGGGAAGCCGTCCTCGCCCGGCTTGCGCAGGACGAAGGTCTGGGTGGGCGTGATCGTCGTGCGCCCCGCCCCCACCCGGGGCAGGTGCCAGCGCAGCAGGTCCGGCGCGAGGTGGCGGAGATCGTCCTCCAGCTCGGCGGCGACCTCCTTGCCATGCAGGGCGGTGATGTCGGCGAGGTCGAAGTTCACCTTGACGCGGGCCGTCGCGCAGGCGCCCTGCCAGTCGCCGGCGAGGCGGCGTTCGGTGGCCTGCTCGATCATCCACCGCGGCACGGCGTATCGCCGGATGCGCTGCAACCGCGACATCTCGTGCGGCGGACGGGACTTGGACACCGCGCTCCTCGGGGCTTCGGGGAAGAAGAAGGTGGCAAGGCCGGCCGGATTCGAACCGGCGTCCTCCAACCCGCTGTAAGGCGCGACGACCTCTGCGCTACGACCTTGCCTGCACCAGGCTAGCGATCACCAACGACGGCCCGCGCCCGAAGCGATGATCTCGCCGGACCGGTCCCGGCGGTGCGGGCGGCGGCGCCGTTCCCGAGGGAACCGGCATATATCAGGGTGGCCCTTGAGGAAGACGATCCTTTCTTTCGGAGATCCTCGATTTCGAGGAATTCCGCGCGGCCACTCGTTTCGATGATGATGATGGGGATTCATTGAATTCGCGAGGTAATCATCGATCGTATAGGTGCTCAATGTCGAATTACCGGGTATATGTCTCGGTGGTGGTCATCGACCGTCACCCCGCCGTCGTCGCCGGCGTCAGCGCGTGGTGCGCGTCGGCCGACCCGCCGGTCCGGGTCGTCGCCGCCGGCTCGCACACCGGGGTCGCCTGGACCGGCCGGGGCGAGCGGGCCGACGTCGTGGTCCTGGACCCGTGCCTGGCCGTCCCCGCCCTCGCCGACGTGCGGCGCCTCGCCGAGAGCGGGCGCCGCGTCGTCGTCTACACCACGTGCACGGCCCCGGGGACCGCGCGGACCTGCCTGGACCTCGGGGCGTCCGCCGTCCTGGACAAGGCCGCGGGCTCCGACAGCCTGGTCGGGGCCATCCGCGCGGCGGCCAGGGCGCGTCCCCGGAAGCCGCTCGTGCCCCGTCCGCGCGCCGCGCCCTCACCTCCCGCGCAGCCCGCCGCCGATGGCCTCCAGAGGGCGGGGGGCACGGAGCGGCACCGCCGCCCGCGCCTGTCGCCCCGGGAGTCGGATGTGCTCGTCGAATGGCTCCGCTGCGAATCCAAGACGGTCGCCGCGGGCAGGCTGAATCTCACCCCGCGCTCGGTGAGCACCTATATCGACCGCGCCCGGATCAAGTACGCCGACGTCGGCCGCCCGGCGTCGACGAAAGCGTCCCTGATGGTGCGCGCCCTTCAGGACGGCCTGCTCCGGCTCGACGATCTCTGACCCGCGCGGCGCACCCATTACCGCTCAGATGTGGGGCGAATGACCGTCATCGGATTCATCGGCGCCCTTCTACGATGGCCGAGGGAATAGCGGGACGGGGAGGCGAATTCCGGCGCGTTCTCGTGAACGTCCGGCGCTGGAGATGAGGAGGGCAGCACCGTGTCCCGACCGGCCGCCCCATGGTTCGTCGTCCTGCCGGACACCGGCGACGCGCTGCCGGTGGTGCGGGCCCTGCGCGCCGCGCACCCGCGGGCCGAGGAGATCCGGCACCCCTCCGGCCGGCCCTGGCTGCTCGGCGACTGGCGGGGCCGCCGTCCCCTGGTGGGGCGCGGGGCCGACTCCGCGATTGCGCTCATGGGCACCTTCTCGATGACCGCCGAGGCGCTGTCGGCGCACGCGGCGCGCCTCAGCACCGTGCACGGCCTGGGCGAGGTCCAGGAGCGGCTGGACGGCAGCGCGCACGTGGTGGCGACGGCCGGCGGCAAGGTCCGCGTCCAGGGCACCGCGTCGGGGCTGCGGCGCGTCTACCGGTGCGCGGTGAACGGCGTGCCGGTGGCCGGGGACCGGGCGGCCGTGCTGGCCGCGCTCGCGGGCGCGGCCGTCGACCCGGCGCGCGTCGCGGTCCGGCTGCTGTTCCCCGGCCCGCCGTGGCCGCTCGTCTGGGACTCGGTGTGGACGGGCGTCCAGCCCGTCCTGCCCGGCCACTACCTGCTGCTGTCCGGACGGGACGCGCCGCGCGAGGCCCGGTGGTGGAGCCCGCCCGTGCCAGACCTGCCGGTCACCGAGGCCGCCGGGCGGCTGAGGACGGCGCTCGGCGGCGCGGTGGCCGCGCGGGTCACGCCGGGCCGCACCGTCGTCGCCGACCTGAGCGGGTTCGACTCCAGCGCCGTCTGCTCGCTCGCGGCGCGAGCCGGGGCCGACGTCGTCGCGCTGACCGCGGCCCAGCCCGTCCCGGTCGACGACGATGTGCCGTGGGCCGAGGAGACGATCGCCGGGCTGCGCCGCGCCGGTCACCGGATCGGGCACGAGATCGTACCCGCCGGCGACAGCCCGCTGGTGTACGACGGCATCCTCTCGGCCCGCGGCGGCTTCGACGAGCCGTTCGCCTTCGTGCACCACCAGCGGCGCTTCGCCTACCTGCTCGGGCGGGGTGCCGAGCACCTCCCGCAGGCCCACCTCACCGGCCTCGGCGGCGACGAGATGTGCGTGCCCGCCCCGCCCTGGCAGCGCACGCTGCTCCGGCGCCGTCCCGTGGAGGGGTTCCGGCACCTGAGGGCCGCCGCCAGGGACGGGTGGTCGCCAGCACGGGTCGGCCTGCGGCTGCTGGGCGAGCGGTCGTACTCGGCGTGGCTGCGGGCCACGGCCGCCGGGCTGGACGCCGCCGCCGACCCGTCCGCCGTCACCGGCTGGGGGAGCCGCGCGGTGCTGCCGGCCTGGGTGGCGCCCGACGCGGTGGCCGCGGTGCGCGACCTGCTCCTCGCCGCCGCGGGCGAGCCCCGGCTGCTCGCCGACGACCCCGGGCTGCACCTTTTGCTCGCGGGCGCGTGCGCGGGCGCGCAGGCCAAACGCGGCTTCGAGCAGCTCGCCGACCGGCAGGGCGTCCGGCTCGGCATGCCGTTCTTCGACGACCGGGTGCTGGCCGCTGCGCTGGCCGTCCGCCCGGCCGTCCGCAACGACCCCGTCCGCCACAAGCCGGTGCTGGTCGAGGCGATGCGCGGCGTCGTCCCCGCGGCCGTGCTCGGCCGGGTGACCCGGTCGTCCGGCACCGCCGCCGCCGTGCTGGGCGGCCGGAGGCACCGCGGCCAGCTCGCCGGGCTGGCCGACGGCTCCCGGCTGGCCGAGCTCGGCCTGGTCGACCGGTCCGCCCTGCGCGCGGCCGTGCACGGGCCGGTCGATGTCCGGACGCCGCGCCGCCGGATCGAGCCCACCATCGGATCCGAGATATGGCTCCGCGAGCAGAGTGAGGAACCGCGTGCGCGCACCGACCCCTGACGTCCCAGCGACCCCGGCCGGCCGCGGCGCGACCGGTCCGGCCCGCCCATGACCGTCCCGCCCGCCACCCCCAGCGAGGAGGACCCCGTGCCGCGGAAGGAGGTGCCGCCGCCCCCGCGCGAGGTGCCCGTGCCTCGGGCGGACGTCCATACCGGCCGGCCGGTCGCGTACCCGATGGCGAGGACGCGCCCGGACCGGCCGCCCGACGGGTTCGCCCGGCTCGGCCGCATCGGGCCCGTCGCGCGGGTCATGCTGCCGGACGGCACCGCGGTGTGGGCGGTGACCGGCCACGCCGAGATCCGCTCGCTGCTCGCCGACTCGCGCGTCTCGTCGGACCCCGCCAAGCCGGGCTTCCCCCGCCTCCGCCCGGTCCCGGACGGGCGGCCCGCCCGCCGGGAGCCCGAGCCCGGGGCCGAGCGGCCGGTGCGCACGTTCGTCGAGATGGACGAGCCCGTGCACGCCGTCCACCGGCGGATCGCGATCCCCGCGTTCAGCGTCCGCAGGATCCGCGCGCTGCGCCCGCTGATCGAGAAGGACGCCGACCACCTCCTCGACCGGCTGCTCGAGACGGGCCCGCCCGCCGACCTGGTGCCCGGCTTCGCCGTCCCGCTGCCCTCGATGGCGCTCGGCCACCTGTTCGGGCTGCCGTGGGCCGACCACGCCTACTTCCGCGAGCGCGCCGACGCCGCCGTCCTCGACAAGGGGCAGGCGGGCCCGGCGCTGACCGAGCTGCGTGGCTACTTCGACCGGCTGCTCGCGACCCGTCCCGGCGGCGGGCTGCTCGGCCACCTGGTCATGGGCGACGGCCGCGGCCGGGTGACGCGGGCCGAGCTGGCCGCGATGTGCGTGATGATCGTGGTCGCCGGGCACGAGACGACCGCGAACACGATCGCGCTGTCGGTCCCGGCCCTGCTCGGGCACCCCGACCAGCTCGCGCTGATGCGGTCCGGGCCGGGCGCGGCGCCCGCGGTGGTCGAGGAGCTGCTGCGGTTCCTGACCGTCCCCGAGACGATCCTGCGGTCCGCCCTCGCCGACATCGTGATCGGCGGACGGGTCATCCGGGCGGGTGACGGCGTGCTGCTGCTGCCCGCCGCGGCCAACCGCGACCGCGCCGCGTTCCCCGACCCCGACGTGCTGAACGCGGGCCGCGCGGCCCGGCACCACCTCGCGTTCGGCCACGGCGTCCACCAGTGCCTCGGGCAGAACCTCGCGCGGCTGGAACTGGAGGTCGCCCTCTCCGCGCTGTTCCGCCGGATCCCCGGTCTGCGCCTGACGGCCCCGGCCGCGCGGCTCCCGCTCAAGGGGCCCGGCGGGTTGCAGGGCGTCGCCGCGCTCCCGGTGAGCTGGTAGCGGCGGCGCCCGCGGCCGGACGAGCGGGATGCGGCGCGCGGGGTGCGGTGCGGCGTGTGGTGTGCGGCGTGTGGGGTGCGGCGTGACGCCCGGTCCGACTCGGGCCGGGCGTCACGCCGCGCCGGCTCGGGCCGGCCGGGCCGGGTCAGCGGCGCTCGGCGACCAGGAGCATGAACATGGCGGTCGGGAAGCCCTCGCGCCACCAGGGGTCGTTCTCCACCTGCTCGGCGGTGGGGTGCGGCTCGCGCAGGTCGGCGATGACGAACCCGGCGTCTCGGAGCGTTCCAGAGTAGAACTCCAGTGGCCGCAGCCAGGAGGTGATCATCGATGGGGACTCCAGCCCGTCGACCTGGAAGCGCTGGTCGACGCCGCGCGCGGCGAAGTACTGCGCGGCCGGCACGCTGCCCGTCGCGCCGTGCTCGGTGTCCTCGATGTAGAAGCACGGGTGCAGGGTGAGGATGACCAGCCGGCCGCCGCTCCGCAGCACCCGGCCGAACTCGTGGATCGCACCCGAGGGGTCGTGCAGGTGGCTGAACAGGTGGTTGCAGACCACCAGGTCGAAGTCCTGGTCGGCGACCGGCATCGCGTCGACGCTCGCGCGGGCGAACGAGACCGAGCCGGCCGGGCCGCCGGGGGGCTCCTCGTCCGCGGGCCCGTCCTGGGCCGCGTCGATCAGGCCCTGCGAGGCGTCGATGCCAACGACGTCGGCGCCCTGCGCCGCGAGCGCCCGGGCCAGGTAGCCCTCGCCGCACCCCGCGTCCAGGATCCGCAGGCCCTTGCACGGGCCGATCGCGTCGAGGACGGCCTGGTCGGTCAGCTCGGTGCGGTACCGGTCGCGCCGCTCCCGGATGACCTTGACCCAGTACTCCGCATTGGCCTCCCAGCGCTCGCGCGTGAGCTTCGCGACCGCTCGGCTAGCGTCGTCCACCGGCCCCCCTCTTGTTCACGGCACGGCTCACACCATGCCTTTGAGTTTTGTCACCAGCTGGTCGCAGGTTTCTCGGACTCTTCGGTCGAGACATTCGGCCCCGCGCCGTTCGAGCGTCGTTATCAGCTCGGTGATCCGCGACCCGAACGTGGGATCGCGTTGCAGTGCGAGGGGAATGTACGTCGAGGTCAGATAGTACAGGTAGGCGTCATTGTAACTGGTGATCTCGCGGATCACTTCGCGCGCGGTGTTGTTCAGCGGGAGCGAGTTCGGGAGCGCGAAGTCGGAACTGATCCGGCCGTCCCTGGCATAGGTCGGGAACGACCATTCCTCCAGCGCCGCGTACACCGGGGTGGTCTCCAGTTCCCGGCGGTAGCGCTCGGCCAGTTCCAGGTCGTTGGAGCTGATCAGCGATCCCATCACCACGCCCCGCATCATGAACGCGGTCTGCCGGCCGGGGACCTGGAAGGCCAGGTCGGTGTCCAGCGCGTCGGTCACCTTGCTCACCTGGTGGGTGATGATGTTGAGTGCCAGGATGGAATGGAACGAGTAGGTCTTGCGGTTCAGCCGGGGCGCCAGCTCGATCGAGGAGTCGAAGAGCTTCCGCGGATCGGCCAGCAGCCCCTCGCCCGGCTCGGTGGAATAGAGCGCCTCCAGCGCGCGGTCCTGCTCGCGTCCCCAGAAACGCGCGAGATAGGACGACACCTTCTGCGTCGCGTCGCCCCGCATGATGTGCAGCCCGGCTTCCAGCGCGTTCAGCAGATGCTGCTGGGGAATGGACGAATCGGCGAGCGTGCGCAGGTCGACGGCCAATCCCTCGGACTGGAGGTCGGCGACGAGGGTGTTCCGCCGTTTCAGCAGGGAGTGCGCCATCGCGTACTCGGCGATTCCCGGCACCGACGACATGAGGCTCTGCAAGGACCGGCCGCTGATGCGGTCCAACCACGCGGTGTTGTCCCACAGCCGGAACACGGTGCTCTCGTCCAGCCCAGAGAAGATCGCCACATCGGACATGTTGAGTCCGAGGTCCCTGGTGATTTCGGAGAGAGACTTCGGCTCGCTGTCCGCTGTCATGGCTCGCCTTAAGACCGGCACGTGTTGGCGTACCGATCATATCGGGACGGCCGGACGGAGCACGGCGAATTAGGGCAATCTGCCCATGTGGCGGCGCCGGGGCGTCCGCGACCTGGTGGTTCGGGAGGGTGCGGACGGCCTGCCGTCCCGCGCGCGTCATGTGGGGCCGCCGCCTCACGCGGGCTTGCGGCCGATGGAGCCGATCAGGGGGACCTCCGCGTTGATCCGCCGGCCGTGGCCGGGGAGCGGGAGCGCCGGGTCGGCGCCGACCGGTTCGAGGCCGGCGGAGAGGACGGCGATCTCCTCCCGGGTGCGCGGCGCGAACGGGACGTCGGCCTCCTGGTAGAGCTCGGCGACCGCGTCCAGCCCCGGCGTCCGCTCGGCGTGGGAGACCACCACGTGGCTGCCGGGCGGCAGCCCGGCCAGCAGCCGGGCGACGATGCCGCGCGGGTCCTCGGCGTCGGTGAGGGAGTGCAGCACGCTCAGCAGCAGCACCCCGACCGGCTCGGAGAAGTCGATCAGCGCGGTCACCTCGGGGTGCCGCACGATCCCGGCGGGGTCGCGGAGGTCGGCCGCGACGGCGTCGGTGTCGCCGTCGACGGCCAGCAGCGCCCGCGCGTGGCTGAGCACCATCGGGTCGTTGTCGACGTAGACGACCCGGCTGCCCGGGGCGGCCGTCCGGACGGTCTGGCCCACGTCGTCGCCGGCGGGCAGGCCGCAGCCGATGTCCAGGAACTGCCGGATCCCGGCCTGCCCGGCGAGGTGGCGGGTGGCCTGGCGCAGGAAGGCCCGGTTGACCCGGACGAGCCGGGACAGCACCGGCGCCGCCAGCAGCGCCCGGTCGGCGAGGTCGCGGTCGGGCGCGTAGTTGTCCTTGCCACCGAGCATGTAGTCGTACATCCGGGCGGCGCTGGGCGTCGCGGCGTCGACGGCGCCGCCGGGGTTCTCACGTCCCGCCGACGCGCGGCGGCCCGCGTGGGCCGGCACGGCCCGGCGGCTCCTGCTCAGCACCGATCCCGAGGTCACCGCACGCACCTTCCATTGCTGACGTCGGCCTCGAACCAGAACGTGATCGTTCCGTCGCCGTTGCGGCGGCTGCCGTGGCCGCTGGCGATCGCGGCGATCAGGTGCAGCCCCCGGCCGCTGACGGCGAGGGGGTCCTCGGGCATGGGCGGCACGGACCGGGCCGGCCCGGCGTCGATCACCTCGACCCGCACCCGGTCGCCGGCGCGCAGCACCGCGAGCGTGATCGTCCCGTCCCGGAGCGGCCGGGCGTGCAGGACCGAGTTGGTCACCGCCTCGCTGGTGAGGAGCTGGAGGTCGCCGAGCCCGGACGGGCCCGTGGCGAAGTGGTAGCCGACGAGTTCCCGGACGTAGGTGCGGGCCGGGCGGACGGCGGCCGGGGTGGAGGCGAGGTCGATCTCCCCCAGAAGGAGGTTCCCGTCCGCGTCGCCGTCCCAGTCGGCCGGGCTACAGAGTTCGAGGGAGGGTACGGCGGTCAGGACCGGAGGTCCGGGGCGCGCGTCCCGTACGTGGGTGGCGGTCTCACGTGGCCGTGGGGGGCTGTATCCGAACATGAGCGCTATGGCCTGCCGGGCTTGGGAGTTACGGCGGACAGGGGAGCCCGTCGATCTTCTGCTCGCACAACTCCCACTCTTACGCAGCCCGCGGGGTCGAGTCACTGTCGCTTGCATGCGTGCAATGGCCCTACGGCACGCTGCGGAAACACCCCTCCGGGGGCGTCGGGCTCACAGGTGGACGCGGTAGACCGTGGGCGGGCGGCCGGTGCCGCCGTGCTGCCGGCTGCCGAGCGGGGTGGCGCCCCCGGCCCGCTCGAGCCGCTTGAGGATGCGCCGCGCGGTCCGCTGCTGGACGGCGAGGTGGACGGCGACGTCGTGCGCGGTCAGCCCGTCCGGGCGCTCCCTGACCAGGTCGCGCAGCCGGGTGAGGGTCTGGGTGTTGAGCCCCGCGCGGCGGGCCAGCAGCGGGACGCTCTCGGCGCCGGGCTCGGCCGGCGGGCCCGCGGCGCCGCTCGGCTCGATCACGATGTCGACGTCGTCGGCCATCGCCACCACCCCGGCGGCGGCGCCGACCGACGCGGCGCGGTTGAGCGCGCGGCGGGCGAGCGACTCGGCCTCGGCGGCGGTGCGGCCGACCCCGAAGCCGATCCGTGCGGTGGGGTGCCGGGCCGCGAGCCGGTCGAGCAGGGGCAGCCGGGTGAACTGCGCGGTGGCCTGGTCGAGCAGGCCGCGGGTGGTGACCATCAGGTGCCGGTCGCCGGGCAGCGGGGTCAGGCTGGCGCCGAAGGAGACCACGTCGGCGGCCAGCCCCTCGTCGGCGCCGGGCAGCTCGATCAGGCCGAGCACGACCTGGGCGTCGCCGACCTCGCGGCCGATGGTGGTCAGCACCAGGGCCTGGAGGGTGGACCGGATCGAGAACCGGGACGGCGCGAGCCGGACGGTGTGCGTCTCGCGTTCCAGCACGTGGTACGCCGAGCCCAGGCAGGTGATCGCGACGCGGGCGCCGTGCCGGTCGCGGGCGGCGCGGTGGAACGCCACGATGTCGTCGGAGCCGAGGCCGGGCCGGTACGGCAGCACGTGCACGTGGTCGGTGGGGAGCTTGGCCTCGGTGAGGGTCTCCATCAGCTCGCTGCGCTGGAGCGTGTCGACCGAGATGCGGGTCACGTCGTGGCCGAGCCGCAGCAGCTCGACCAGCACCCGCAGCAGGGTGGCGCCGTCGTAGGACAGGTACATCGCCGGGCGGTCGACGACGCCCGCGCCGGTCGCGGTGGTGTAGGGGACGATGCCGGTGAACAGGAACGCGGTCACGTCGGCCTGGACCGACTCGACCAGCTCGACCGTCTCGCTCTCGTGCCGGTACGGCAGGGCGGTCAGCGTGGCGCCGCTCATCTCGGTGCCCACGGCGGTGACGCGCTGGACCAGGTCCTCCGGGCCGACGACCCCGATGGTGACCGGCATCAGCCCAGGTCTCCGGGGGCGGGACGGGTGAGACCGGTCATGCTGAGCTCCTTGGTTTTAGGTCCAGTCCTCAAAGGGAGGGTAGCGCACCGCTAGCCGTGCGGTTTTCGCGGTGGCCGTCGCCCCTTGACCGGCTGACGCCGGTGTCCTAAGTTCCGGCCAGGGCCGTAATTGGCCATCACCAACCGGGAGGTTGACATGACCGGAGCCTCGGCCGGCGGGCGGTTCCCCGGCGTCCTCGAACCGCGCGGCCGGACGATCGGCGCGGAGGAGCGCGCCGCCGTCCTGCGGGTGCTCGACTCGGCCGTGCTGTGCAGCACCTTCGGCACCGAGACCCGCGCCCTCGAAGCGGACATGGCCGACCTGTACGGCCGGTCCGCGGTCGCCTGTAGCTCGGGCACCGCCGCGCTGCACCTGGCCGTCGCCGCCGTGCGGCTCGACCCGGGCGACGAGGTCATCACCACCCCGATCTCCGACTTCGGCTCCATCGCCCCGATCATCGCGCAGAACGGGGTCCCCGTCTTCGCGGACGTGGATCCGGCCACCGGAAATCTCGACCCGGCCGCGGTCGAGGCCGCGATCACCCCGCGCACCCGCGCGATCCTCGCGGTGCACCTGTTCGGCGCCCCCGCGGACGCCGCCGCGCTGCGCGCGCTCGCCGACCGGCACGGCCTGCTCCTGATCGAGGACTGCGCGCAGGCGTGGCTCGGCGCCACCCCGGACGGCGAGCCGCTCGGCACGCTCGGCCACATCGCCTGCTTCAGCCTCCAGCAGTACAAGCACATCACCTCCGGGGACGGCGGGCTGGCGATCACCGCCGACGCGGAGCTGGCCGCCCGGATGCGGCTGTTCGCCGACAAGGGCTGGGACCGCGAGCACGGCCGGGTCCACCTGTCGCTCGGGCTGAACTACCGGATGACCGAGCTGGCCGCCGCCGTGGCGCGGGTCCAGCTCGGCCGGGTCGCCGGGGTCGTCGGACGGCGGCGGGACCTGGCGGCGCGGCTCCTGGCCGCGCTGGCGGACCTGCCCGGCCTCGGCCTGCCCGACCCGGCGGGCCACGCCTGGTGGCTGTTCCCGTTCACCGTCCCGGACGAGCCGGGCAACCTCGCGTGGGTGCGGGAGCTCGCCGCCGAGGGCGTCCCCGCCATCGCCGGGTACCTGGACCGTCCGCTGTACGCCAACCCGGTGATGGCGGACGGGCCCGTCTACGGAACCTCGCGGTTCCCTCTGGAGGGCCGCGAGTACCCCGCCGGGCTGTGCCCGAACGCCGAACGGCTGATCGGCCGGACGCTGGTCGTGCTGAACTGGAACGAGGGCTACACCGCCGACGACGTCGACGTGATCGCGCAGGCGGTGCGCGCGGTGCACGCCCGTGGGTGGGGCGGCGCGGCATGAGGGTGGCGTTCGCGGGCCTCGCCACCGACTACCACCCGGCCATGGACGCGCGCCTCCTGCGCGAGCGCGGCGTCCACGACCTGGTGGTGTGGGCCGAGGACGCCGCCCGGTTCGCCGCCGAGTCCGGGGCCCGTCCGGCCGGGACCCTGGACGCGCTCATCGCGGCCCGCCCGGACGCGGCCATCGTCACCTGCCGCCCGGCTAGCGTGCCGGACGTGGTCCGGCGGCTCGCCGCAGCGGGGATCCCGGCGTTCATCACCAAGCCCGCCGTCGGCACCGCGGCGGACCTGGCCCGCCTGGACGAGGTCGTCACGGCCGCGCGGGCCCCGGTGTCGACGGCCTCGGTGCTGCGCTTCGCGCCGGAGACCGCCCGGCTCCGCGCGCGGCTCGGGGACGCGCCCGTGCTCGGCGTCCGGGTGACGGTCCGGCACGCGATCGACGCCTACCTGGCGCCGGAGCGCCGCTGGCTGGACGATCCGGCGCGCGGCGGCGGCACCCTGGCCACCATGGGCCTGCATGGTGTCGAGCTCGCCTCCGCGCTGCTCGGGACGGGCCTGACGGCGCGCTGGGCGGCGCGGGCGTCGCGCGTGCACGCCGGTTCCCTCTCCGAGGACACCGGCGTCATCGGGCTCGGCT
The DNA here is from genome assembly GCF_030283145.1 of Actinomadura xylanilytica. Taxonomy (GTDB): domain Bacteria; phylum Actinomycetota; class Actinomycetes; order Streptosporangiales; family Streptosporangiaceae; genus Spirillospora; species Spirillospora xylanilytica. The sequence continues at coordinate 256,657 of NZ_JASNWE010000004.1, read as the reverse complement.
GGCCGGACGGCCGCCACGGCGTGGTGGAGGTCCTCGGCGCCACCGAGCGGGAGTGGTACGAGGCGGCCGTGCACACCTCCGAGGGCACCCATGCCGTGCGGCTCGACGGCGCGGCCCCCGGCCCGGACCCGTTCGGCTACGCCGGGACGGTCGAGGCGTTCCTCGCCGGGGTCGCCGCCGGACGTCCCGCCGTGCCGTGGGCGACGACCCGCGAGGTGCTCGCCGCGCTCGTCACGGCGCGCTCCCTCGCCGGCGGGTGATCAGCCCGGGGCCTCGGCGTCCAGCTCCTCCAGGCAGGCGATGACGCGGTCGCGCTCCGGCGCGGGCGGCGGGGGACCGTACGGGTCGTGCGCGGCGCCCTCCGGCAGCAGGCCGTCATGGACGGCGGCCCAGTGCATCCGCTGGACGTAGCCCTCGATCGGCGCGTAGAAGGTCGCGGCGGCGAACCGGTCGAGCCGTTCGGAGGCGCGCACGAACGCGGCGTGGTCGCCGCCGGTCCAGGCCCGCAGGACCCGCGCGCTGAGCTCGGGCCGCGCCGCGGCGATGCCGACCAGCGCCGTGTCGGCCCCCCACATCAGGGACGGCCCGAACATCCGGTCCTCGCCGGTGATGCCGAGCCGGCCGGTGCCCCGTCCCGCCCACAGCGCGTCCTGGCAGCCGATCGCCCGGTCCAGCGTCGCGGTCTTGATGCCGAGCATCGAGGGCAGGGCGAGCAGCTCGCGGACGAGGTCCGGCGGGTAGGGGAACCCGCCCGCCTCCCCGTGCAGGTAGAACCCGACGAGCGGGAGCCCGGTCTCGGCGGCGACGCGCTCGTGCAGCCGCACCGTCCGGGCGGGCCCGTCGTCCAGGCCGCCGAACGCGGTCACCGGGTAGACCATCACCGCGTCCGCACCCAGCTCCGCCGCCCGCACCGCCATCGCCACCGTGGCGTCGGCGGCCTCCGCCAGGGACGGGCCGGTCAGCGAGCGCGGCGTGCCCGCCCCCGCCACGATCGGCAGCGGGGTCGCCTCCCGCCAGGCGCGCAGCACCCGCGCCCGGTCGGCGTCCGAGAGGTAGAGGCCGCGGCCGGTGTGCGCCCAGACCGCGACGCCGCCGATCGGCGCGGCGGCGATCCGCCGGGCGTACCCGGCGAGCGCGCCGTGGTCCACGGCGCCGTGCGGGTCCATCGGGGTGAGCACGGCGGGCAGCAGCGTGCCGCGGAGCCGTTCGACGAGGTGGTGCGCCGGTGGAGTGTCGTGCATCGGTGGAGCGCCTTGCATGGGTGGAGCGCCTTTCGTGCGGGGGTCCGGCTCAGACAGCATGGCCGAGCCCGGGGGCGTCCGGCACGGCGACCCACCCGTCGGCCCGCGCGAACGCGGCCGGGGCCAGCGGCTCGTCCCGGACCATGAGCGGCCCCACGAGGTCGGCGGGCACCGTCGCGCCGGGCAGCGCGGCGGCCAGGTGCAGCGCGGCGAGGGTCGCCACGCCGAGCTCCGGCATCGAGCCGATCTTGACCGCCAGCCCGGCCGCCTCCGCGACCGCCGCGACCCGCAGCGCCCGGTACAGCCCGCCCACCTTCAGGACCTTGATGTTCAGCACGTCGGCGGCGCCGCGCCGGACGATCTCCATGGCGTCCTGCGCCGACTGGACGCTCTCGTCGGCCATCACCCGGATCCCGACCCGCTCGCGCAGCCGCGCCATCCCGGCCAGGTCCCAGTGCGGCACCGGCTGCTCCAGCAGCGACAGCCCGGCGTCCGCCATCCGGATCAGCGCGGGCAGCGCGGTGGAGGCGTCATAGCCCTCGTTGGCGTCCAGGGCCAGCTCGGCGTCCGGCGGCAGCGCGGCCCGGACGGCGCGCACTGTCTCCAGGTCGCGGGCGGGGTCCTCGCCGCCCTTGACCTTGATGTGCCGGAAGCCGAGCCCGGCGTACCGGGCCGCCTCCTCGGCCATCTCGTCGAGCGTGCCGAGGCCCACCACCCAGGCGATCGGCACCCGGTCCCGGACCCGCCCGCCGAGCAGCACGTGCACGGGCCACCCCGCGACCCGTCCGGCCAGGTCGTACAGCGCGATGTCCAGGGCCGCCTTGGCGACCCGCTGGCCGCGCAGCGCCGCGTCCATCGCCAGGTGGGCGCCGGCGAGGTCGAGCGGGTCGCGGCCGATCAGCGCGGGCGCCAGGTGCCCCTCGACCGCGGCGGCGACCCCGGCGAGGGTCTCCCCGGTGTAGGCGGTCATCGGCGAGGTCTCGCCCACCCCGATCGCGCCGTCCGCGGTCTCCACCTCGGCGACCAGGCTGATCAGCTCGGTGCTGACGCCGCTGCTGATCTGGAAGGGGCGGCGGTAGGGCGCCCGGACGACGCGGGTGCCGATCCGGACGATCCGGTCGCGGCCGGGCGCCGGGCGCTCGCCGGGTGGGGGGACTGGGACGTTCACGGGGGAGCTCCTAGGGTGGGCCGGAAACGCGGACCGAAATGATTACGGTCCGGACGTACTGGAGGGCGACACGCATGCGCCTTGGCCTTTATCTCAACCTCTACGGCGACACGACGGAGCGCTCCTCACTCAAAGACGCCGTCGAGCAGGCGCGGCTGGCCGAGCAGGCCGGATTCTCCTGGGTCGTCCTCGGCGAACGGCACCTGCACCGGCCCGGCTACCACGAGATCCTCACCTCGCTGACCTGGCTGGCCGCGCACACCGAGCGGATCGGCCTCGCCACCGCCGGGATCGTCGCGCCGCTCTACCAGCCGGTCGTGCTCGCCGAGACGCTCGCGCACCTCGACGTGCTGTCCGGCGGGCGGCTGACCGCCGGGTTCGTGCTCGGCTACCGGCCCGAGGAGTTCGCGCTCTACGGTGTCGGGCCGGCCGAGCGGGTGGCCCGGTTCGAGGAGTGCCTGACCCTGCTCTCCCGGCTGTGGACGGAGGACGAGGTCACCTTCGACGGCCGCTTCACCCAGGTGCGGGAGGCGTTCCTGTCGCCCCGTCCCGTCCAGGACCCGAGGCCCCGGCTCTGGAACGGCTGCCGGGTGCCGGCCGCGCTGGAGCGGACGGCGCGGATGTGCGACGGGTGGACGACCTCGTTCAACGAGCTCGACGCCGACCTGCCCGGCAAGATCGCCGCCTACCGCGGCTTCCCGCGCGGCGCGGGCACGCTCGGCGCCGAGGTCATCGTGTGCCGCGAGGGCTACGCCGCACCGTCCTCGCAGCGGGCCCGGACCGCGCTGGAGGCCCCGCTGCGCGGGCTCTACGACGCCTACGGCGGCTGGAAGCGCACCTCCGCCGACGCCGGCCGGTACGCGCAGGGCTGGGACGAGATCGTCGCGCGCGGCGTCATCGGCTCGCCCGCGCAGTGCGCCGACCGCCTCGCCCGGTATGAGGCGATGGGCGCCGACGGCGTCGTCCTGCGGGTCCAGCCGCCCGGGATGCCGCAGGCCGACGCGCTCCGCGCGATCGAGGCGTTCGGCGAGCTGAACTCCGGCTGACCCGCCGGCGCCGGGCACCGCGCGTCCCCCGCCGCTCAGGCCGCGCGGGACGCGCGGAACGCCCGCCGGACCTTGGCCGCGGCGGTCGCGATGTCGGCGAGCGCGCCGTCATCGGCCATCAGCAGGTTCTGCCGCAGCCAGACCACCGAGTCCTCCGCCGCCTCGGCCACCGGGCAGGACACCGCGCCGGTGTGCGGGCGCAGGGCGGTCTCACGCGACAGCGACCGGTACCCGGCGTCCAGCGGGACGCCCTCCGCCTCCATCGCGGCCAGGAAGTCGGCCTTGGGCCGGCCGCCGAACTCCCGCGCGTCGTACCGCACCAGGCCGAGGTGCCGGGTGTGCCGGGTGGTGCCGTCCGGACCGGGCAGCAGGGTCAGCCCGCCGACGCCCGCGAGCTCCCCGGCCAGCAGCCCGGCGGCGCGCTCGCGCGCGGCGATCTGCGCGTCCAGCAGGTCGAGCTGCGGCAGCAGCAGCGCCGCCTGGAACTCGGTCATCCGCAGGTTCCAGCCGATCTCCGGATGCTCGTACCAGCCGCCCGCCAGCCGCCGCCCCACGTTGTGCAGCGACCACAGCCGCTCGTACGCCGCCGGATCGGAGGTCACCACGATCCCGCCCTCGCCCGCCGTCATCGCCTTGCTCGACTGGAAGCTGAAGCAGGCGGCGTCGCCGAGCGTCCCGGCGGGCCGGCCGCGCCAGGACGCGCCGTGCGCCTGCGCGGCGTCCTCGACGATCGCGACGCCGTGCGCCCGCGCCAGCTCCTCCAGCGGCTCGGGCGGCACCGGCGCCCCGGCCAGGTGCACCGGCATGACCGCCTTGGTGCGGGGGCCGATCAGCCGGGCGACCGCGTCCGGGTCCAGGTGCAGGGTGCCGGGGGTCACGTCGGCGAGCACCGGCCGCGCGCCCGCGAGCACCACCGCCGTCGCGCTCGCCACGAACGTGTACGCGGGGATGATCACCTCGTCGCCGGGCCCGGTGCCGAGCGCGCGCAGCGCGAGGAACAGCGCGACGGTCCCGTTCACCGTGCAGACCCCGTGCCGGGCGCCGGTGGACGCGGCGAACGCCGCCGCGAACGCGCCGACCCGGGTGCCGCCGGTGGCGCCCCACTCCCCGCCGTCCAGCACCTCCAGCAGCGCCGCGCGCTGCGCGGGTGTCGCGGGCGGCGGCCAGGCGGGCCAGCCCGCGGTCCGGACCGGGGTGCCGCCATCGAGCGCGAGCGTCATCGGGTTCCCTTCAGAAGCCGGGTCATGGTGCCGAACAGGAGCAGGTCGCGGTCGGCGGGGGCGATCGGCGCGAGCACGACCCGGCCGAGCCCGACCCGCAGGTCCAGGAAGAGCGCGTCCGAGCCGAACACCATGCGGTCCGCGCCCGCGGTCGCGACCAGCCGGGCGAGGTGCCGGGCGGTCATCCGCGATCCGCAGATCTCCAGCACCACGTTCGGGCACCGGTCCGCCACCCGCGCCGCCGCGTCGAAGCCGGCCGGCCACAGCCCGGCGTGTCCCATCAGCAGCGGGACGCCGGGGTGCCGTGCCGCGACCGTCGCGAACCGCTCCGGGTCCGACCACGCCGACCCGTGCTCGCCGTGGGAGAGCACGAGCCGGCCGCGGTCCGCGGCGAGCGCGAAGGCCGGCGCGTAGGCCGGGCCGTCCAGCGGGTACTGGTGCGTGTCGGGGTGGAGCTTCACCCCGATCACCGCGGGCTCGTCCAGCAGCTCGGCCAGCCGTGCCGGGGCCTGCCGGTCGTGCGGATCGTAGACGGCGTAGCCGAGCAGCCTGCCGGGACGGCGCGCGAGCTCGGCGAGCAGCAGGGCGTTGCCGGCGCGGGCGTCCGGGCCGACGCCCAGCAGGTGCGAGACGCACATCGTGGCGACCCCGGCGCGGTCCATCACCGACAGCAGTCCCGCGGTGGACGGGTCGGGGATGGCGAAGTTGAACCAGGAGCCGAGATGGCCGTGCGCGTCGATGACGCGCCCCCGCCACGCGTCGCCGCCGTCCACTGCGCCGCCTTCCACCGCGCCGCCTTCCGTCGTGTCGCCGTCCGTCATGCCGTCCACTCCTCGTCCGCGAGGCCGAGCAGGGCGCGGGCGTTGCCGCCCGCGATCAGGTCGACGTCGGCCTCGGGCAGGTCCAGCAGGTCGAGCTGGAACCGCGGGCCCGCGTCATCGCTCACCGGTGCGCCCGTCCCGAACAGCACCCGGTGCGGCCCGTACCGGCGGGCCAGCCACTCGACGGACAGGTGACCGCTCAGGGTGGCGGTGTCGACGCCGATCCGGGGATGGGCGTCCATCAGGTCGGCCAGCTCGCGCAGGCTCCGGTAGCCGGTGTTGATCAGCACGATGGGGAGCCGGGGCAGCCGCGCCGCGAGCCGGTGGACGTCCGCGGCCGGCGCCGACTCCCAGCCGAGCAGCACGCCGCCGCCCCGGTCGGCGACCTCGCCCGCGAGGGCCAGCCCGTGCGGGCCGGCCAGCGCGAAGCGGTGCTCGGCCGGGCACAGCCGGACCAGCCGGCCGGTGCCGGCGCCGGTGCCGAGCGGCCCCGGCACCAGCACCGGCACGTGGACGAGGCGTCCGGCGTCCGCCGTCCCGGCCGGTTGGGCATCCCCGTGTGAGGAGGCGCCGTGTTGGGAGGTGCCGTGTTGGGAGGCACCGTGTTCGGAAGCGCCGTGCGCGGAGACGGGGTCGTAGTACAGCGCGAGCGCGTGGACGGCGCACGCCCGGTCGATCCGCAGCCGGTCCAGCTCGGCGATCAGACCGGGCGCGTCCGCGCTCGGCACCTCGCCGGTCGGGATCGGTCCGAGGATCCGGTTGACGTCGATGACGGTCCGCACGCCGGTCAGCCCTTGAGCCCGGTCATCGCGATGCTGTCGGTGAGGTACCGCTGGAGCAGCCCGAAGATCAGCAGGCTGGGCAGCACGGTGATGGACGCGCCGGCCATGATCTGGTTGATCGGGACGTTCTCGCTCTGGAGCGTGGCGAGCCCGACCGTCAGCGTCTGCATCTCGCCGGACTGGCCGATCACCAGCGGCCACAGGAAGTCGTTCCAGTGCCACAGGAAGACGAACACGCCCAGCGTGGCGAGCGCGGGCCGGATCAGCGGCAGCACGATCGTGACGAAGATCCGCCACTCGGACGCGCCGTCCAGCTCCGCCGCCTCGAACAGCTCGTCCGGGAGCTGCACGATGAACTGCCGCATCAGGAAGATCGCCTGTGCGTTGGCGAGGGTCGGGACGATCATCCCCCAGTAGGTGTCCACCCCGCCGAGCTTGGACACCAGGATGTAGGACGGGATCAGCGTCGCCTGGAACGGCACCATCAGCGTCGCCAGCAGGGCCCAGAACAGCGCGTCGCGGCCCGGGAAGCGCTTCTTGGCGAAGGCGTAGCCCGCCATCGAGGCGAACAGCAGGATCAGCACCACCGAGAGGAGCGAGAAGACCAGCGAGTTCAGCGTCCACCGCGGCAGGTCCGAGCTGGACAGCACGTGCTGGAAGTTCTCCAGCGTGAACCGGGTCGGCGTGAACGCGTCCGGGAAGGTGCGCCCGCCCGCCGGGGCGAACGCGACCAGCACCATCGCCGCGAACGGGACGACGGTCACCAGCGCGGTGAGCACCAGCAGGACCGGCAGGGTGAGCCGGCCCGCCCGGGGCCGCCGCGCCCGCGCCCCGCCCGGGGCCTTCGCGGATCTCGCGGGTTTCGCGGGGGGCCTGCGCGCGGCGGACTTTCCGGTGAGGGAGGCCACGGGTCAGTCCTCCCTTCCGACGAATCGACGTTGGATCAGCGACACGACCAGGACGATCGCGAACAGCACCAGCCCGATCGCGCTGGCGTAGCCGAAGTCGAAGAACTTGAAGCCCGAGTCGTAGAGCATGTAGACGAGCGAGTAGCTGGCCCGCACCGGCCCGCCGCCGGTCATCACGTACATCGCGTCGAAGACCTGGAACGACTGGATGGTCTCGATCACCAGCACGAAGAACAGCACCGGCCGCAGCATCGGCAGCGTGATGTGCCGGAACCGCTGCCAGGCCCCGGCGCCGTCGATCATCGCCGCCTCGGTGTAGGAGCGCGGGATGTTCTGGAGCCCGGCGAGCAGGATCAGCATCGAGTAGCCGAACCCTTTCCACGCCGCGGTCACCGCGATCGAGGGCAGCACCAGCCCGGCCCGGCCGAGGAAGTCGGTCGGGCCGACCGAGACCAGCCCGAGCAGCCCGTTGGCCAGGCCGTCCTCCGCGTCGTAGATCCACTTCCAGATCACCGCGGCCAGCACGATGCTGGTCACGTAGGGGAGGAAGAACACGCCGCGGAAGAAGCCCCGTCCCCACACCACCCGGTGCAGCACCATCGCGGTGCCGAGCGACAGCAGCACTGTCAGCGGCACGTACAGCACGACGTAGAGCAGCGTCACGGTCAGGCTGTCGAGGAAGAGGTCGTCCCCGGCGAGCCGGGTGTAGTTGTCGATCCCGACGAACGTCCAGTCGCCGTTCAGCCGGTAGTCGGTCAGGGACAGGAAGAACGCGCCGAGCGTCGGCCCGAACCGGAAGAGGACGAACAGGATGATCATGGGGGCGGCGAAGAGCAGCCCCGCGCGCGCCTGCCTGCCCATCCGCCGCCGGGAGCGCGGGTGCGTCCCGGACGCCCGGCCGGGCACGGGGGGCGCCGCGGCCTCCGGAGCCGGGGCGGGCGCGGGGGGCGCCGCGGTCTCCGGAGCCGGGCCGGGCGCGGCCTTCGCGGGCCTGGCGAGTCGGCCGTCCACGCCGGTCAGCGCTGCCTGGCCAGCAGGTCGGCGGACTGCTCGGCCGCCTCGTCGAGCGCCTCCTTGGGCGTCTTCTTACCGGTCAGCGCCGCCTGGATCTCGGTGCGCAGCAGCGCCATCACCTGCCGGGCGGACGCGTTGGTGTCGCCCGGGTAGGTGTACTGGAGCGCGTCCGCGAACTGCTGCGCGGCCGGGTCGGTCGCCGAGGTCTTCACGTCGGTGCGCGGTGACATGAACCCCGTCGCGGTGCTCAGGCCGGTGATCTGCTTGGGGCTGGTCATGAACCGGAGGAACTTCTCGGCGGCCTTGCCGTTCTTGGCGCGGGCGTTGACGGCCAGCCCGCCCGGCATGCCGAACGCGACCTGCTTGCGCGGGCCCTTGAGCGGCGCGCCGACGATGACGTTCTCCTTGCCCCAGGTCTTGGCGGCCAGCGCCGCGTCGGCGGGGACGCTGGTGAACGCCGCCGCGACCTCCTGCTTCCCGAGCGCCTGGTCGGTGATCACGTTCTTGTTGGTGAGCGCGCTCCGGGGGACCGCGCCCTGCTTGTAGAGGTCGGTCAGGAAGGTCAGCGCCTCCAGCCCCTCGGGGCCGTTGAAGGCGACCTTCTTGCCGTCGGGGGAGAACACCGTCCCGCCGGCCTGCCACAGCAGCGGGTAGAAGTTCATGTTGAGGGACGCCTCGGGCGAGGCCGAGTAGTCGAGCGTGGCGTAGCCGGCCTTCTTCAGCTTGGGCGCGGCGGCCTTGATCTCGTCCCAAGTCTGCGGCGGGTCCTTGACACCGGCCTTGTCCAGCAGCTTCTTGTTGAACATCATGCTGGTCACGGTGTGGTAGATCGGCACCCCGTAGAGCTTGCCGTCGCTGCTCAGCGCGGCGAGCGCGGTGGGCAGGAAGGCGCTCTTGTCGCCGCCCAGCCCTCCGTCGACCGGGGCGAGCGTCCGGTTCGCGGCGTACGAGGGGATCTGGTCGGGCTGGAGCAGCACGACGTCCGGTCCCTTGCCCCCGGTCAGCGCGGTGGCGACCTTCTGGTCCCGGCCGTCCCACGGCTGGAGTTCGATCTTGAGGTCGACGCCGGCCTCGGCGGCCTCGAAGTCCTTCTCGATCTGCTTCCAGTAGGCACTGCTGGCCTGCTGGTCGGGGATCACCGGGTACATCCAGACGGTGAGGCCCTTGCCGGAGTCCCCACCGCCCCCGCAGGCGGAGGCGGTGAGCGCGGTGGCCGCCGCGAGGAGCGAGATCGACGTGGTGAACCTGCTGGCACGGATCTTCATCGGGCCCCTTAAATGGGAGTGACAGGGGGGTGAAAGGTGGGCGCCCATAACGGTCTAGGCCGAAAGTAGCTTCGGGGGAAATTGACTGTCAACGCTGCCTTTCGGCACGGATCGGTGTCAGAGCCGGAGGTCGAAGAGCTCGGCCGCGTTGCGCCAGGCCACGCGCTCGGCCGCCGCGCCGGTCAGGCCCGCCGCCGCGACCGCGCCGAACGCCGACGCGGGGTCGATGAGCGTCGCGTCGGTCCCGAACAGCAGCCGGGCCGGATCGACCGCGGCGGCCACCTCGGCGAACCGGCCCGCCGGCGCGTGCGACCAGCAGGGCTCCAGGTACAGCCGGTCGCAGCCGCGGGCGGCCTCGATCGCGTGCTGGTGCCCGTCCGCCCCCATGTGCCCGGCGATCACCCGCAGGCCGGGCAGGTCCGCGCACAGCGCGGCGAGGTCGAGCACCGAGGTCCCCCAGGTGTGCACCAGCGCCGGGCACCCGAACGAGGCCACCATCGCGAGCGCGTCCCGGGTCTGCGGCGAGGTCACCGGCGAGCCGGTGTAGTCGGTGTGGAGCTTCACGCCCACGAACCGTCCGGTGGGCAGGTACTCGGCCAGGTCGCGCTCGGCCTCGGCGAGCCTGCGCGGGTTCACCGTCACGTACCCGTACAGCCGGTCGTTCCCCTCCAGCGCCGCCGCGAGCGCCCGGTTGCCGCGCGGCGCGTCGTAGATGACCGCCTCGGACGAGGACACCACGGCCAGGTCGATGCCGTACCGGTCCATGACCGCCAGGTTGGCCCCGGCCACGTCCATGGTGAAGAACCAGGGGCCCAGGTGGGCGTGCACGTCGATGATCACGATGCCTCCAGGAGACGGCGCGCGTTGCCGCCGGCGACGGCGGCCCGGTCGGCGGGGCCGAGCCCGCTGGTGGCCAGGCGGAGCAGCGGGACGAGGGGCTCGGCGTGCGGCGTCCGCGAGCCGAACACCAGCCGGTCCGCGCCGATCGCGGACGCGGCGGTCTCCAGCGCGTCGGGCGAGTTGAGCAGCCGGGTGGAGGTGTGGAACCCCGGTTCGCCCGCCGCCGCGACCAGGAAGTCGCCGAGGTGGTAGAAGTGCGTGTCCAGGAAGACCACCCGGGCGCCGAGGCCGCTGAACGGCGCCCAGAACCGGCGCACGTCGCCGCCGGTGAGGACGGTCAGCCCGAGCGCGGCGGCCCGCCTGGCGACATGCCTGACCGCGGGGAACCCGGCCTCGACCTTCTGCTCGTCCGGGAACAGCCGGACCGCCCGCACCGAGGCCGCCGCCAGCCGCTCCATCTCCGCGGCGGCGCCGATCGGGTCGCGCAGGTCGAGCGCGCCGACCGGCAGCATCGAGGCCGCGCCGCCTCCGCCGTCCCCGCCGTTCGCGCCCCCGCCCCCGCCTCCGCCGTTCCCGCCTTCCGGTTCCTTCGCCTGTGCGAGCACCTCGTCGTTTCCCGAGGTCATGTCATAGAGCGCGCCGCGCAGGCTCGCCACCGCGCCGGTCGCGATCCGGTGCCCGGCCAGGGCGGCGAGCACCGCGCCCGGGGTGCCGTCCGGACCGTCCCGGTCCGGGAATGTGCCGATCAGGACGTCGAGGTCGAGGGTCACCTCGAGATCGCCCAGCCTTTGTTCCGCATCGAATGCCGTCACCGAACCGCCTCCGTCTGGAATATCGGTCGTGACCATAATCGGCCGTTCCCCATATATCAAGGCGCTTTAGGCATTGACTGGCCCGTCATTCCTCATTACGGTCCAGCCCTAAAGTCGATACTTAGGAGGTCCGGCATGCCCCCCAGCCGACCCGTGCGCGCCGCCCTCGTCGCCGCCGTCCTGGCCCTGGCCCTGGTCCCGCCCGCACCGGCGGGCGCGGCCCCCGTGCCCGGCGCGCCCGGGGACGCAAAGGGGGCAGCGGGGACGGGACCGTGCGCGGCGCCCGGCTACCGGACCTTCGGGACGGCGTCCGAGACCGGAGCGATCGTGGGCGCCACCGAGTACGACGGCCACGCCTACGTCGTCACCCGGGGGCTGAAGCCGCCGGTGCTGGCCGAGATCGACCTGGCCACCCGGAAGGTCGTCCGCCAGGTGCCGCTCCCGGACGCCCCGGCGGCGGGCGCGGCGGAGGGCGGGTGGGCCACCACCGTCGCCGCCGGCAAGATCTACGTCGGCACCTACCCGGTGCCCGACCTCTACCGGTTCGACCCGGCGACGGGCGAGGCCGAGCACCTGGCGTCGTTCGGCCGCGAGGGCGGTTTCATCTGGAGCCTCGCCACCGCGCCGGACGGCACGGTCTACGCCGGCACCTACCCGGACGGCAAGGTGCACGAGTATGTCCCGTCGACCGGCGCGGTGCGCGACTTCGGGGTCCTGGCGGCGGGCGAGCGGTACGTGCACGCCGTCGCCGCGGACGCGACCACCGTGTACGCCGGGCTGCTCGACAAGGCCAAGCTGGTCGCGATCAGTCGGGCGGACGGGACCGTCCGCGAGTTGGCGGCCGGCGGCGCCGGGTTCGGCACCGTGGCCGAGCACGGCGACCGGGTGCTCGGCGCCAGCGGGTCCACGCTCTACGACGCCCGCAAGGACGGCGGCGACCTGCGCACCGTCGACCTCGGCGAGATCAGCCTGGACGCCATCGCCTTCGCCGCCGACGGCACCGCGTACCTGTCGTCCAGGCCGAAGGGCACCGTCTACCGCTACCGGACCGGCGACACCGCGCTGACCGAGGTCGGCACCCCGCGGACCGGCGAGGAGACGCGCGCCCTCGTCTTGGACGGCGGCACGCTGCGCGGCTACTCCGGCAGCGGGGGCATGTGGACGATGGACCTGGCGTCCCGCGAGAGCGTCTACACCGACCTGATCGAGGCGGGCCTGAAGCCCGGCTCCGAACGGCCGCAGTCGATCCTGCGCGACCAGAAGGGCCGGGTGTACGTCGGCGGCCACTACTCGGTGACCAGGCATGATCCGGCCACCGGCGCCCGGCACCGGTTCTGGGTGCCGGGCGAGCCCAAGGCCATGGTGGCGCGCGGCGGCAAGCTGTACGCGGCGATCTACCCGAGCGGGCAGATCATCGAGATCGACCCGAGGACGGACGCGATCCGCAGCCTCGGCTACCTCGGGCACGGCCAGCAGCGGCCCTGGGACCTGGAGTACGACCCGCGGACCGACAAGCTGCTGGTCGCCTCGGCGCCGCTCGGCGCGCACCTGGAGGGCGCGCTGTCGGTGGTCGATCCCGACACCGGCGACACGCAGGTGTACGAGGGCGTCATCCCCGAGCAGAGCCTGATGAGCCTGTCGCTCGACTCCGCGGCGGGCGTGGTCTACCTCGGCGGGGACGTGCTGGGGGGCGGCGGCACCCCGCCGACGAAGACCTCCGCGTCCGTCGCCGCGTTCGACCTCGGGACGCGCACGGTCCGGTGGACCGTCGACCCGGTCCCCGGCCACCGCACCTTCCAGGACGTCAAGGCGCACGGCGGTGTGCTGTACGGCGTCTACAAGCGGGACGCGAGCTGGTTCGCGATGGACCTGGCCACCCGCCGGATCACCCACCAGGGGCCGCTGACCGGGTACGGCGAGCTGACCGTCCACCGCGGCAGGGTGTTCGCCTCCACCTTCTTCGGCGGCGGGAACGTCCATGTGCTCGGCACCGAGGCCGAGCCGGTCGCGACCGGGCTCGGCGACGAGTGGTACACCGACCCGCAGCTCGCCTTCGAGCCCGGCTCCTGGGACGCGTGGGCGCTGGTGGGCCGCGAGCTGGCGAAGATCAGGCTGGACCCGCGCTGCCCCACCCTGACCATCCCGTCCGCGTGAGGCCCGCTGCGTGAGGCCCGCCGCGTGAGGCCCGCCGCGGCGCGCCGTCCCCGCGGGGAGCGGTGCGCCGCGGCGGCGCGCGTCAGCCGGAGATCGCGATGCGCACCAGGTTGCGCGCCCGCACCCCGTACAGCGCCCGGTGGGACGGGTCGAGCGCGAGCTTGGGCTCGCCGCCGAACCACTCGCCGGCCAGCCCCTCGGCGATCGCGGTGACCCGCAGCGTCCTCAGCTCGATCTTGTACACGGCCTTCCCGTCGGTGGTGTAGGCGGCCCGCCCGGCGATGTGCAGGTCGCCGCAGCGGGCCGCCACCTTCACGGTCCGGGTGACCTCGCGCTTGGACAGGTCGTACTCGAACAGCATCCCGTTGTCGGTCACCCCGTACACGGCGTGCTCGGTGTGCGCGAGACCCGGGACGACCTTCGCGCCCGGTACCGGCTCCACCTGCCACAGCAGCCTGCGCCGGCGCAGGTCGTAGGCGGCCAGCCGCGCGGTGGTGGTGACCGGCGGCAGACCGAGGCCCTCCTGGACGTTGGTGCCGAGGTAGGCGACGCCGCCGCGGCAGGTCACCCCGTACAGGCTCTGCCGGTCGACCACCGGCCGGTGCGTCTCGTACGCCTTGGTGCGCGGGTCGTACAGGGAGAGCGCGCCGTTGGTCTGGCCCGGCTCGGGCTGCGTGGACATCACGATGTAGCCGGTCGTCCGGTCGTGGTCGAGGTCGCGCGGGCGGTCCTGCTGGTTCCCGGTGCGGGCGAGCAACTCGGCCCCGGTGCCGCCCGCGTGGTGCGCGTACAGCAGCGCCTGGGTGTAGACGCCCAGGTAGGTGGTGTCCCGCACGGTCAGCGCGGCCTTGGGCTCGCCGGGGACGCTCAGCCGGGTGCGGGTGCCCGCCGCCAGGTCGTGGACGTCCGCGCCGCCCTTGCCGCCGACGTAGACGCGGGCGCCGTCGGAGTGCACCGACATCGGCTGCTCGGCGGCGGCCTTGTAGCCGCGCTTCACCAGGTCGGTGTAGGTGAGGGAGCCGTCCGCCGGGTCGTAGCGGAAGACCGCGCCGTCCTGGACGCCGTACACGCGCCCCTCGTGGGCGAGCAGCCGGTGCGAGGCCGCCTCGGGGTAGGGCACGCCGAGCTTCTCGACCGTCCCGCCGTCGAGCGCGCACCGGTACAGCGCGCCGGACGGGCGGCCGGTGAAGTAGACGTACCCGTCGTGGACGAGCACGGTCGGCACGTACTTCTCGCCCGTCGTGAGCACCCGGGCCCCGGCCGGGGCGGACGTGTCGAGCAGGAGCACCTCGCCGCTGGAGGAGATCCCGCCCGCCAGGTGCGTGCCGGACACGCTCAGGCTCGCCACGAAGTCGCGGCCCGCGAGCGAGGCGGGCAGCAGGTCGCGCTTGGCGCCGGTCGCCCGGTCGATCGCGATGAGGTGGGCCTTCGCGCCGATCCCCGCGTACACCGTGGTCTCGTCCGCGGCGATGCTGCGGACGTAGGCCTCGCCCTCGACGATCACGCCGAGGTCGCGGTCCGTGCCGGTCGCCGGGTCGTGCTCGACCACCCGGCCCGGCTCGGAGATCGCGAGGAGGACCTTGCCGTCGGGGGACGCCGCGACGTTCCAGATGTAGGGGTAGGGGTAGTCGCCCACCTTGGTCGCGGTGCCGGTGAGCGTGTCGAGCCGGTACAGGTCGGACGTGCCGTGGGTGCCCACGTACACGTCGGTGCCGACCTTGCACATCGCCCACACGCCGATGCCGGTGGGGATGTCGACATGGCCGGTCACGGTGTCCTTGGCCAGGTCGTAGGCGCCGACGACGTTGGGCGAGAGGCCGCGCGTCCCGGTGTAGAGGACGCCGCCCACGAACTCCCCGTTGCCGAGCGGGGTGGAGACGCTGGCGGGACCGAGGTCGGTGATCGCGCCCTCGCGCTCCCCGGCGCCGGTCCCGGCCCCGGTCGTGGACGCGGGGGAGGAGGCACGGGCGGGGACGGCGGACAGGAGGGGGAGCCCGCTCGCCGCGGCGGCGGTCTGGAGGAATCGGCGGCGCTGGATCATGAGGGGTGCCTTTCGGTCGAGACCGGAAGTGATCGCCCCCGCAGCGTAGCGATCATTCTTCTTCCGGTCAGGACCCTAAATCGACGCCGTTCGGTCAGCCCGGGAGCAGGTCCCGGGCCCACAGCGCGGCGCCGAGGCGGCCCGCGTCCTGGCCGTGCCGGGCGCGGACCAGCCGGGGCGGCCGGTGGAAGGTCAGCCGCCGCCGCACGCTGTCCCGCAGCGGGTCCATCAGCAGCGCGCCCGCCTCGGACAGCCCCCCGGCGATGACGATCACCTCGGGGCCGAGCAGCGCGGTCGCCGCGACGAGCGCGGCGGCCAGGTGCTCGACCGCGTCGGCCCAGACGGCGGCGGCGTCCGGGTCGCCCTCGGCGGCCAGCGCCGCGACCGTCGCCGCGGTCGCCTCCCGTCCGGTCCGGCGGGTGAACCTGCGCCCGATCGCCGCCGCCGACGCCACCGCCTCCAGGCACCCCGTCGCGCCGCACACGCAGGGCTCGTCGGCGCCGCCGGCCGCGCCGCCGACGGGGATGTGGCCGAGTTCGCCCGCGTAGCCGCCGGCGACGCAGAGCCGCCCGTCGATCACTACGGCCGCGGAGAGCCCGGTGCCGATGGGGACGATGAGCGCGTCGCGGGCCCCCCGGGCGGCGCCGAGCACGAGCTCGGCCGTCCCGCCGGCGCGGACGTCGTGCCCCACCCGGACCGGGAGCCCGGTCCGGGCGGCGAGCCGCTCGCGGAACGGGACGTCGCGCCAGCCGATGTTCTCCGACCAGATCGCGGTGCCGGTGTCGTCGTCGACGATGCCGGGCACCGCGACCCCGATCGCCGCCGCGCCGTCCCCGCCGGC
Source organism: Actinomadura xylanilytica (assembly GCF_030283145.1). Taxonomy (GTDB): domain Bacteria; phylum Actinomycetota; class Actinomycetes; order Streptosporangiales; family Streptosporangiaceae; genus Spirillospora; species Spirillospora xylanilytica. The sequence continues at coordinate 240,504 of NZ_JASNWE010000004.1, read as the reverse complement.
CTCGGCGAGCAGCGCGTCGACGGCCGCGTGCACGGCCTCGACCGCGTCCTCGCCCTTCGGGGTGGGGCGGCGCAGCGAGGACAGGTACCGGAGGTCCTCGGTGAGGACGGCGCCCTTCATCGACGTCCCGCCCACGTCGAGCGCGACGAGCCGCCGCCCGCCCGGTATCGGGGGCGGCTTCCGCGGGGGAGAGGGAGGGGAGCCGTGGTTCATATGCGGACCTCGTAGTTCGGACGGGATGTTTGTCATATACCGGTATTGTTTCGCAGGTAGGAGGAGGAATGCCGAGACAGGTCGACCATGACGAACGGCGCCGGCTGATCGGCGAGGCCGTGCTGCGGGTCGCCGCGGAGCGCGGCCTCGAGGCGGCGAGCATGCGCGAGGTCGCCACCGAGGCGGGGGTTTCGGTCGGTCTCGTCCAACATTATTTTGCGAGCAAGGACGCACTGGTGCTGTTCGCCACCGGACTGCTGCGCGAACGGTTCGAACGCCGGGTCGCGAGCGCCGCGGCACCGTCCACGCAGTTCGACGGGATCCGCGCCGTCCTGCTCGCGTTCCTGCCGCTCGACGGGGCGGGACGCCTCGAGGCGCTGTCGGGCATGGCGGTCTTCATCCGCGCCCTGAACGATCCCGGGCTCGCGGGCCGCTACCGGTACGGGCGCGAGCGGATCGTCGCGGCAGTGACCGAGCGGCTCGACGCCGCGGTCGCCGCGGGAGAGGCCCGCGAGGACCTCGACACCGAGCTGGAGGCGCACGCCCTCCTCGCCGTCGTGGGCGGGCTCGTCCCCGACCTGCTCTTCGGCCACCTCTCGTCCGAACGGGCCCTGCGCATCGTCGACCATCGACTCGGCGCCCTGTCGGCCGGACCGGATGTGTCGATGGCGGCGCGATGAGCGCGAAGCCGAACGGCGGCGTGGGCTTTTCACTCCGGACCGATTTCTGTGCCTTGACCGAAGGGGCCGGTTCGGTTCACTCTTGCGCCCGTGCCCGCGCAGTCCGACGCGATATCTGGAGAGCCGATGGAGCAAGCATTCCGCCCGATCGTCCTCGACCCGGCCGGTGGCGACATCCACGCCGAGGCCGCGACCCTCAAGGCGCGGGGGACCCTGACCCGGGTGGAGCTGCCCGACGGCGTGGCGGCGTGGGCGGTGACGAGCCAGCAGGCGCTGCGCCGGCTGCTGACCGATCCCCGGGTGTCCAAGGATCCGCGGCACTGGCCCGAGTTCGTCAACGGGAAGATCTCCGAGGGCTGGTCGCTGTACCTCTGGGTGGCGGTGAAGAACATGTTCACCGCCTACGGCTCCGACCACCGGCGGCTGCGCTCGCTGGTGTCCCAGGCGTTCACGCCGCGCCGCGTCGCCGAGATGCGCCCGCAGATCGAGGAGATCACCACCGAGCTGCTCGACGCGCTGGCCGAGGCGCCCGGGGGCCGGGCCGACCTGCGCGAGGGGTTCGCCTACCCGCTGCCGATCGAGGTGATCTGCCGCCTGCTCGGCGTGCTGGACGAGACCCGCCCGAGGCTGCGCCGGGCCGTCGACGGCATCTTCAGCACCGACCAGACCCCGGAGGAGGTGCAGGCCACCCAGGTCGAGATCTACACGATCCTGACCGAGCTCGTCGCGGCCAAGCGCGAGGCTCCCGGCGACGACCTGGCCAGCGCGCTCGTGTCCGCCCGCGGCGACGACGGCTCGCGGCTCGACGAGGCCGAGCTGGTCGACACGCTGCTCCTGATGATCTCGGCGGGCCACGAGACGACCGTCAACCTCCTCGACCACGCCGTGACGGCCATGCTCACCCACCCCGAGCAGCTCGATCTCGTCCGCTCGGGAGGGGCGTCCTGGAACGACGTGATCGAGGAGACGCTCCGCTGGCAGGCGCCGGTCGCCAACCTGCCGCTGCGGTACGCGGTGGAGGACATCGACGTCGACGGCGTGACCATCGCCAAGGGCGAGGCGATCCTGGCCGCCTACGCCGCCGCCGGACGCGACGCGTCCGTGCACGAGGACGCCGACAGCTTCGACATCACCCGGCCCGGCAAGGACCACTTGGCGTTCGGCCACGGGGTGCACTTCTGCCTGGGCGCCCCCCTCGCGCGGCTGGAGGCCGAGGTCGCCCTCCCGGCCCTCTTCGACCGCTTCCCCACGGCCGCCCTCGACGTCGACCCGGCCGGGCTCCGGCCGGTCGGATCGTTCATCTCCAACGGGCACCAGGCGCTCCCCGTCACGCTGACCGCGGACTGACCGCCCGTCGCCCGGGTGAGGGCGGGTTTGTCGGGGCGCTTCAGTACGGTGTGGCCGCATGAGCGATCAACTTTCCCCTCCCGTGCTGCCGGACGAGGACACCCTGGTGATCCCGTCGGTGTGGCGGCGGCGCCTGCACCCGCGGCGCGGCGGGGTTTTCGTGCCGAAGGTCAGGCTCGCCGCCGGGGCGGGCGAGACGCTGCGCGCACTGTCGGAAGAGGTCCGCGACGACGCCGTCCGCTTCGCCGCGCACCCCGGCAGCGACCCCGGGCTGGCCGAGGGCACCCGCGCCCACCTCGGCGGCGACGCCGACGCGCGGGGCGCGGCGGTGGTCGCGGCCCTGGCGGTCAAACGCGCCCGGAGCCACACCGCCGACTGCCACATCCGGTTCGTGGACGGCTGGACCGCCGTCCACGGCCTGGCGTTCGCCGCGTGCGCGTTCACCGAGCTCTGCGACCTGGACGGCACGAAGCCCCGACCGCCGGACGAGGCGCAGGTGGACCCGTACCGGGTGCCGGACGCCGCCCGCCGTCTCAGGACGATCCTGTCGGCCGCGCCCGAGGACGAGTTCCAGGCGGCCGTCCAGGCGCTCGCCGGGCACCGGGGGACGGCGACCAAGCGGCTCCTCACCGCGTACCTGGTACCGACCAGGACCGACTGGGTGGACGAGTACCGCGCTGGAACGCCGCTCAAGGACTACGGCCACGAGGGGTCGCTGCTGCTGTGCGCGCTCGGGTCGGCCGAGCAGTTCGCCGAGGTCGTCCCGATGACGGGTCTCGGCTATGCCCCCGATCTCCTCGCCACCCTGCTCGAGGGCGTCGGCCCGGCCATCGCGCCGTCCGTGGCGGCGTCGCTCGACCTCCCCTACCTCGAGAGCCGGCTGCGGGCGGCGCTCCTCGAAGTGCTCGTCGCGCTGCCCACCGACGAGGCGTTCGGGCTGCTGCTGGAACGCGCGGACCAGCCGGCCATCCGGGCCGCCGTGCTGGAGGCGATGGAGCGCTACCCGGTGCGGGCGCTCCGCGTCCTCGCGCGGGCCGAGGGCGACACCGCCGCCGAGCTCCTGAAGGAGCACCTGGCCGTCTCCGCGGAGCTCGTCGCGGCCGTCCTCGCCGACCTTCCGGCGGACGTGCGGGAGGTGATCGCCCGCGTCGCGGACGCGTCCGGACGGGTCGCCGAGGCGCCGCCGGAGGCGCTGCCCCGCGTGCTGGTCGACCCGCCGTGGACCCGCGAGCAGCCGGAGCCGGTCGTCATCAAGGGGCTGGTCCCGCCCGCCGGGACGGTCATGGCGTGGCGGCCGGGGGAGCGGGAGGAATGGCTGGACGAGCGGCTCCGCTTCGACCAGCGGGTGTGGAAGGGCGGCGACGGCCGGGAGAGGAGCTACGTACTGTCCGACCTGATCGCCGCCCACCGGTCCGGTTCACTCGATGAGGGCGAGCGGCTCAAACTCTTCGTCGGCGCCCCCGAGGACAGGGTCCGGCCCTGGCTGGCGGACTGGAAGGCCGAGTTCGGAGAGCTCGCCGGTTACTCGTACCACGCTGACCACGTCCTCAAGTCGCTGAAGTTCCTCGCCGCCCGCCACGAGCTCGACGCGTGGCCCGCCCTGCTGCGCATCGCCCGGTCGGACGTGGCGCGAGCGGGCGAGGTGCTGTCCCCGTACTGCGACGCCGAGGCGGCCAGGCTGATGGCCGACCGGCTCCTGCGGGTCGGGTCCGCACGGGAGGCGGCCTCCGCCTGGCTGACCCGGCACGCGGTGCGCGCCGCGGCGATGCTCGTCCCGGACGCGTTCGGCAAGGGCGCCGCGCGCCGGTCGGCCGCACTGGGGGCGCTGCACCACCTGGCCGCGGGGATCGGCGCCGCCGAGGTCGTCGCGGCGGTCCGGGAGGCGCACGGCGACGAGGCGGCGGAGGCCGTCGCGGCGCTGCTGGCGTCCGACCCGCAGGACCTCGTCCCGCGCAAGGTGCCCGAGGTCGGGGAGTTCGCCAACCCGGCCGTGCTCCCGCAGGTGCTGCTGCGCGACGGCGGGCGGGCGCTCCCGGACGGCGCGGTCCGGCACCTGGTGACCCTGCTCGCGATGTCGGGCCCGGACGCCGCCGACCCGGGGCTCGCGCCGGTCGTGGAGGTGTGCGACCCGGATTCGCTCGCCGCGTTCGGCTGGGCGCTGTTCGAGCGGTGGCGGCGGCACGGCGAGCCGTCCGGCGACGCGTGGGTCATGGTCGCGCTCGGCCGCCTCGGCGGCGACGCCGAGGCGCGCGCGCTGGCGCCGGTCATCCGGGCCTGGCCCGGCGAGAACGGCCACCACAAGGCGGTCAAGGGCCTCGACACGCTCGCGCTGATCGGCACCGACACGGCGCTGACGCAGCTCCACGGCATCGCGCAGAAGGTCAGGTTCAAGGCGCTCAAGACGCGCGCCCAGGAGAAGATCGAGCAGGTCGCCGAGGGGCTCGGCCTGACCGGTGACCAGCTCGGCGACCGGCTGCTGCCCGGCTTCGGGCTGGACGAGCGCGGCGGCATGGTCCTGGACTACGGCCCGCGCCGGTTCCTGGTCGGGTTCGACGAGCAGCTCAGGCCGTTCGTCGCCGACGAGGACGGGACGCGCCGCAAGAGCCTGCCGAAGCCGGGCGCCAAGGACGACGCCGAGCTGGCGCCCGCGGCGTACCGGCGGTTCACCGAGCTAAAGAAGGACGTCCGCGCGATCGCCTCGGCCCAGGTCCGCCGGATGGAGCTGGCGATGGTCACCGGTCGCCGCTGGTCGCCCGGGGAGTTCACCGAGTACCTCGTCGGGCACCCGCTGGCGTGGCACCTGGTCCGGCGGCTGGTGTGGGTGGCCGAGCACGAGGACGGGACGGCGACCGCGTTCCGTCCGGCCGAGGACCGCACGTTCGCCGACGTGGACGACCGGGCGTTCGCCCTGCCGGAGTCGGCGCGGATCGGCGTCGCGCATCCGCTGCACCTCGGCGATGAGCTGAAGGCGTGGGCGGAGCTGTTCGCCGACTACGAGCTCACGCAGCCGTTCCCGCAGCTCGGACGGGAGGTGCACGCGCTCACCGGCACCGAACGGGCCGGCGCCCGCCTCGAACGGTTCGAGGGGCTGAACGTGCCGTTCGGCAAGGTGCTGGGCCTGGAGAAGCGCGGCTGGCGGCGCGGCGCGCCGATGGACAACGGCACCGAGCGCTGGATCTCCCGCGAGGTCCCCGGCGGCCTGTACGTCGTGATCGCCCTGAGGCCGGGCATCCAGGTCGGCTACGTCGACATGGACCTCGAGCAGAACCTCGAGAACGTGTGGATCGCCGACCGGCCGAGCGACTTCCACCAGTGGCGGGAGAATCCGTACACGCTGGACCGGCTCGACCCGATGACGGCCTCGGAGGTCCTCGCCGACCTCGCCGACCTGGAGGAGGCCGCGACCGGCTGAGCCCCCGCCTCCTGAGGCCCCTGGTGCGTCACTCGCCGAGCGAGCGGCGCGCCACGAGGGCGGCGTTGATGAGCTGCACGTCGGTGGGACGGGCGGGATCCAGGCCGGTCAGCTCGCCGATGCGGCGGACGCGGTAGGCCACCGTGTTCGGATGGACGTGCAGGGCCGCCGCGGTCTCGCGGCGGTCCAGCTCGCAGGCCAGGTAGCACTCCAGCGTGTGCCGGAGCTCGGGCTTGCAGTCCAGCGGCGCGAGCAGCCCGGCCAGGCCCGCGAGCGCCTCGCTCGGGCGGCTGAGCTGGTAGTCGAGCAGGACGTCGGCGAGCCGGTGCAGGCCGGGCGCCCGGCCGGTGCGGTGCACCAGGTCCATGACCTCGGCGCACTGGGTGACGGCGGCGGGGATCCCGGCGGGCGCCGCGATCTCCGCCGCCGCGGTGACGACCGTGTCGGCGGCCTCGCCGGCCCGCGCGATCAGCTCGCGCAGCGCCGCCCACGAAGGGGACGCGGGGACGGGCAGCAGGGCGGTGCCGCCCGAGCTGTCCAGCGCGGTCAGCGCGGGCCCGCCCGCGAAGCGGTCCAGCACCGTCCGGACGCGGCGGACCTTGCGGCGGGCCGCGACCCTGGCCCGCGGCCCGGGGCCCTTCTCGTCCGGGTGCGGGGTGAACGCCAGCGTCATCACGACGTACCGGTCCGCGACGCGCAGGCCGGTGCGCGGCGCGACCGAGTCGACCGGCTCACCGGCGAGCAGCGCCGTCATCAGCGCCTGCCGGCCGCCGTGCTCCTGCTGGTCGAGGATCTGCCGCACCTCCAGGTAGGCGCCGCTGACGGCCGTGGTCAGCTTCCGCTGGAAGTCCATCAGGTACCCCAGCGCCTCCTGGAAGTCGGCCAGGTCGCCGGGCTCGGCGCCGGTGGCGACCTCGTCCCAGCCCATCGCCACGCCGATCTGGTATGCGGTGAGGATCGCGTCCAGCGGGACGCCCTCCTCCGCACGCTGGGCCGCGGAGTCGCGCTGCCGGGCGAGCTCGCCGTCCCCGGCGGGGCGGCGCCGCTCCAGGATGTCGGCGAACTGCCGCAGGCTGTGCTGGACGACCCCGGCGATGTCGCCGACGACCTCCTCCGGGGGGAGCTCGGCGTAGACCGGCAGCTCGGCCAGCAGCCGCTCGACCACGCGGCGGGTGAGGTCCGGGGCACGGGCGCGCAGGTGGCCCGCGATGGGCCGTCCGGCCACGCGCAGCGGGGGTGCCGCCGCCGGTTCCCCGCCTTTGTCGTCCGACACAACGGCTCCCGGGAAAGTCTGCTTTTCAGGCCAATTGCACGTTTTCTCCCAAGATTGCATGATCGCGGCGACGTCGTCCACGACAGCCGGGAGAGGCACCGTGATCCCTTCGTACACCCCGACGAAGCGCCGCCTGATCAAAGGCGCCCTGAGCACGTTCGCCCTCGCCGGCCTGACCGTCGCGACGGCCGCCCCCGCGGTCGCGGCGGCGCCGTCCGGGAACACCGGGCAGGCGGGCGTGTACGTCGCGCTCGGCGACTCGATGGCCTCGGGCCCGCTGATCCCCGACATCACCGGCCCGATCGGCTGCGGGCGCTCCACGCACAACTACGCGCACGAGCTGAAGGCCCGCATCGACCCCGCCGCCTTCCGCGACGTCACCTGTAGCGGGGCGTCGACCAAGCACATGACCGAGTCGCAGGACACCAGCGTCCTCGGCCAGTCGACCGGCATCGTACCGCCGCAGTTCGACGCGCTCAGCGCCGACACCACGCTGGTCACCATGACCATCGGCGGCAACGACACCGGCCTCGTCGGCGTCGCGCAGGACTGCGTCCGCGTCGACCCCACCGCCAAGCCCTGCAAGGACGACTACACCGAGGGCGGCGTCGACAAGGTCGCCGAGCGGGTCAAGGAGTTCGAGCCCAAGCTGTCGGCCGTCCTGGACGGCATCCGCCAGCGCTCGCCCAACGCGCGCGTGGTGCTCACCGGCTACGGCCTGTACATCAAGCCGGGCGGCTGCTGGCCCACCCAGCCCGTCCTCCCGGTCGACGCCGACTACCTCCAGGCGAGCGTCAACCTGATGAACGGCGTCATCGAGCGGCAGGCTGCCGCGCACGGCGCCACCTACGTCGACCTCGTCGGGCCCAGCCAGGGCCACGACACGTGCCAGTCGTCCTCGAAGCGCTGGATCGAGGGCTACGTGCCGACCAACCTCGCCGCGCCCCTCCACCCGAACCGGAGCGGCGAGGAGAACTACGCCCGCATCATCGGCGACCGCATCGGGGCCTGAGATGAGACTTCCGCACTCCCGGACGGGAGCGGTGGCCGCCGCCGCCCTGGCGGTCGGCGTCGCGGTGCCGTCCGCGGCGCCGGCGGCGTTCGCGGCCACCTGGACCCGCACGTCCGACTACTCGCGGTGGACGGGCGTCACCGCCCTCGAGCGCGGGCAGGGCATCGCGACCGACGGCGCCAGCTTCTACTACTCGGGCACGTGGAGCCTGGCGAAGACCACCATCGACGGCGACCGCCAGCTCACGTCGAGCGCCGCCGCGATCCCCGGCGCCCTCAGCGGCACCTACAAGTCCGACCACATCGGCGACATCGACTACCACGACGGCCTGGTCGTCGCCCCGCTCGAAGACGGCGGCAACGACTACAAGAATCCGCTGATCGCGCTCTACAGCGCGGACGACCTGTCCTACACGGGCCGGTACGTGCGGCTGCCGCTCGCGCCGCTGCCCGGCGGTGTGCCCTGGGTGGCGGTGGACGCCTCCGCCGGGCTCGTCTACACCGCCGCCTGGGACCAGGACGCCGCGCAGGGCACCGACCGGCTGGTGGCGTTCAGCCTGGACGCGCTGCTCACCGCGCCCGCCGGGACCGAGCTGCCGGTGGTGAAGACGGTGAAGCTGTCCCGGCCGCTCAGCCGGATCCAGGGCGCGGCGATGTCGGGGGGCCTGCTGTGGGCCTCGGTCGACATCACCGGCGACAAGTCGGTGTACTCGATCGACCCGGCGTCCGGCGCGGTCTCCTGGCAGTTCCACCAGGACGTCGAGCCGGACGACGAGGTCGAGGGCATCGCGGCCGTCGACCTCGGGCCGGCCGGCGGGCGGCTGCACGTCCTGAACGTGGGGTCCGGCTGGAAGAAGATCTTCCTGTACCTCCAGCACTACAGCAGCACCGGCTGAGATCGCGATTCCCCCGGAAACCGTCCGTACCGCGTGATAGTCCTTCCGGGTCGGAATCCATGATCAACGAGGATCGGCCGGTTCATCCATGACGACGATCAAGAGGGCCGGGCGCGCGGCGGCGCGCCTGGCGGGCGACCCGCCGGACTGGCTCGTCCGGCTCCGGGCCGATCCGGGCGCGGCGGCGCTCGGGATCGCCTGGCCGGACGAGTCCGCCCTGCGCGAGGAGGCCGAGCGCGAGGAAGAGCACGTCAGCGACGGCATCATGCACACCGATGCGACGATCGGGCACGTCCGGGAGCACCGCCCGCACATGCTGCGCGTCGCGTCCGGCCCCGGGTACGCGGGCACGAACGGCTTCGAGTACGAGGCGGCCTGGTTCGTCGACACCCGCGAACCGGACGGGCTGCTCCTGGCCCCATCGGCCTCCTACCCGACGTTCCTGTGGATCCCGGCGGGCACCACGGTCGACGGGATGCGCGGCGCCCTCGGCGGCCTGTTCCCCACGCCGAGGCCCACCCGGGTCACCCTCCCGAAGACCGCCCGCGGATTCCTGGGATACGCCCACCAGATCGGCGTGCCCAACGTCTACGACGGCACGTTCGGCCCCATCGACGGCCTCGAGCTCGACCGCTACTACACGATGAACACCTTCACCGAGGTGCAGTCGTGGGGGAGCGCGATCCTCGACGACCCGTCCCCCGACGAGGCGCTTTCGCCGCTCCAGGCGATGGCGCGGTTCAGGGAGTGCCGCGAGCAGAGCCCCGGAGTGCCGTCGATGACGTGGCGCACTTCGGCGTCCGGGTCGTACGTGAGCATCGAGGCGCACATGGGCCGGATCTTCGTGGCCGAGGCGCGCTACCGGCCCAATCCCAACCCGGAGGTGATCGAGCGGATGAACGCCGAGTTCGGCTCGGCGTTCCCCACCGACCTCCCGGTGGACGTGGTGGGCGCGCTCATCGGCTTCGACTTCCAGACCCTGGAGGTCTGGGAGCGGGAGCTGGCGGTGGAGGAGGACCCCGGGCACGTGCTCGGGAAGATGGAGATCGCGGTCGCCCTCGCGCACGGCGACCTCGACGCCGCCGAACGGCTCCGGCCGCACTTCGCGCACCGCGACCCGGGCGTCCGGGCGCCGCTGATGACGTTCGCGCTGAACTACAACCTGGAGTTCCTCCTGGAGGAGCTCCTGCTCACCGAGCCCGACGAGCAGATGGCCGAGCAGGTCCACCGGATCCTCGACAGAGGGACCGGCGACGCGCACCGCGACCTCTTCGAGGAAGGCGCGGACTGGGGCGACGAGGACGAGGACGAGGACGGCGACGATGAGTGAGCCGAGGGAAGGGACGCTGCCCGCCGGTACCCCCTCCGCGCGCGTGCACGAGCACGCCGCCGCCGAGGGCTGGACCCTCGCGGCGGACGTGCCGCGCACCGTCGGCGGCCCCCGCTACTGGAGCTGGCAGGTCGGAGAGGGGGACGGGGACGGGTACGTGACGTTGATCGAGGACCACCGCACCGGCCTCCGCCTCGTGGAGGCCGAACCGGAGGCGTTCGCCGAACGGCTCGCCGGCGAGCTGGGCCTGGAGACCCTGGAGGCCCTCCTCGAGCGGGCCCGCACCGCGTCCGCCGCACTGGACCGGATGCGCGCCGTGCAGGCGCTGGCGTTCCGGCAGTTCGGCCTGGCCCGGAAAGCCGCCGTGGGGGCGCCCGAAGACCCTGACCACCCCGGTTGCGCGCTGCTGGCCGACGACGTCCGCCTGCTGGAGGTGTTCGAACGCGCCCTCGACGACCCGGCGCGCGGCGTGCGCCGGGCGGGCGTGGACGGCCTCGTGAACAGCCTGTGGACGGGCTCCCTGGAGATCCTGCGCCGCCGCCGCGACGACCTCCCCGAGTTCGAGGAGTTCATCGACGGACGGCTGAACGGCGAGTTCCCCCGGCTCGAGAAGAAGCCGGCCTGACCGCCGCTCTCTTTCCGGGGCACTGCACAGGCGTCAGGCGCCGAGGGCCTGGAGCAGCGCCGGGTAGGCGCGGTGCAGCTCGCGCTGCCAGTACGGCCAGTCGTGCTGCCCGTCGTAGAAGTCCGTGGTCACCGGGATGCCCAGCGCCTCCAGCCGCCCGGCGAACGCGCGGGCCTGGCCGCCGGCGGCGGCCTCCACCGGGTCGGTGAAGGGCAGCCGGCCGAGCGGCCCGCGCTCGCCGTTGCCGGCGGCCACCCACAGCCGCACGCCGCGCAGCCGTCCGGCCAGGTCGTACGGGTTGTGCGCGTGCCAGACCGCGGCCTGGTCGTCGGGGTCGCCCCAGACCCGCCGCCAGTCGGTGCCGGGGCACGAGAACGACGGCCCCCAGCCCGTCGAATCGTCCCCCGGCCGGTGGCCGTCCAGGGTGTGCAGGTAGCCGCTGAACGACGCCGCGGCCCGGAACGCCCCGGGGAACCGCGCCGCGTACAGCATCGCGCCGAGGCCGCCCATGGAGTTGCCGGCGATCACCTGCTCCGTCCCAGCTCGGTAGCCGCGCTCCAGGATCTGCCGCAGCTCGGTCATGTGGAAGCTCTCCCAGCCGGGCGGCCCGCCCCGCCCGTAGTTCCACCAGTCGGAGTAGTTGCCGCACGAGCCGCCGTTCGGCATGACGACCAGGACGCCCGAGCGGGCGGTGAGCCGTTCGACGTCGGTGTCGCGCGTCCAGGCGGTGTAGTCGTCGACGCCGCCGTGCAGCAGCCACAGCACGGGCCAGGTGCGGGCGGCGTCCCGCGCCCAGCCGGGCGGGAGCAGCAGCCGCACCTTCTGCCGCCCGCCCATGGCCGGCGACTGGACCGTCAGGTCCAGCGCGCGCGGCCCGGCGGCCGTCTCGGCGACGACCGCGGCCCCGTCCGCGGCCACCCTCGGACGGGCGGACGCGGGCGCGGCCGCAGGGCCAGTGATGACGAGCGGGATGAGCAGGATGAGAACCCCGAACAGCGCGGCCGGGGTGGAATGACGGCCCAATGCGGGACCTTTCGCGAACGGCCGGTTAGGTGGGTCCGGCCCTCAGAAGGGGGAGCGCCGTCAGCGGCTCCGTCGAGCCCGGCGGCTGAATTGCTCCTCGGCCGGGCCGCCCGCTCGTGATGAGCCCCCGGCCGGAGTGCGCAGGCATCATGAACCGGAAAGCCCTGGTCGCGCCCATCTTCGCGGCTGCCGTGCCGTCTTGCGCCGTCCGATCCTTTGCTATCGGATATTCCCAATTATGGGCGAGTTCAATCCGAAGGAAAAAGGTCATGGATATGCGCGGGCGCCGGCAAGATATAGGCAAGTGCCCTCGGTGTCGCCGAGGTGCGAATGGCCCAGGGAACGCGCCGGAGTTGCGGCTGGGGAGAAGGGGGTGCCCGGAGCCGCCCGAGCCCCGGGGTGGCCGTCCCCTGCCGAGCGGTGGGCGGGCTGTCCGCGCCGGCCCCCTTGCGCATCTTGGTTAGTGCGATTAACTTGAGGTTAATCGCATTAACCAACGGCTCCAGGGAGAGACCATGGCCACCGCCACCACGGGCACCGCCACCACGGGCACCGCCACCACGGGCACCGCCACCACGGGCACCGCCACCACGGGCACCGCCACCACGGGCACCGCCACCACGGGCACCGCCACCACGGGCACCGGCACCGGCGGGCGGTTCCGCGCGCTCGGGACCCTCACCGGCGCCGTCGGCGTCGCCTTCTCCGCCTCGTGGATCACGAGCATGCTCGTCGGCGCCCCGATGCTGGACGTGGACGCCACCGGCACCGCCATCGTCGACACCGTCACCGGCCGCGAGGGCGCCCTCTTCGCCCAGTACCTGTTCTCCGAGGGACTGCCCGCCATCGGCATCGCGGTCATCTCCTTCGCCCTCGCCCGCGCCGCCGCCACGGTCCGCACCGCCACGGCCCTCCGCGCGCTCGGCCTCGCCGCCGCGCTCCTCTCGCTCGTCCAGTTCACGTGCGGGGCGTGGCTGTCGGCGTCGGCGGTGCCGAACGGCGACACCGGCCTGGCCGGCACGCTCCTGGAGGTCTCCAACCGGGGCGACGGCGCCAAGATGTTCCTCCTCGCGGCCCTGGCCCTCACCGCGCTGCCCGTTCTGACCCGCCGGCTCCGCTGGACGGGGCTCGCGCTGGCCGTGTCGATCGCCGTCTCGGGTCTGGGGTACCTTCTGCTCGTCCCCGCACTGGCGCCCGTGGCCTACGTCTCCGGCCCCCTGCTGCTGGTGTGGATGACCGGAAGCGCCCTCGCGGTGGCCCGTGCCGCCCGTCCCGCCGCGTGACCGCCGTGCGGACGGCGGGCCGGGTGCGAGATCGTCCAGGCACCCGACCCTCCGCGGAGACGGCGAGGAGAACGACATGCCCCGCGCTGGACTGACCCCCGGCCGCATCGTGGCCGAGGCCGCCGCGACCGCCGACGAGACCGGGCTCGAGCGGCTCACCCTCGCCGCCGTCGCCAAGCGCTGCGGGGTGTCGCTGCCCGGCCTGTACAAGCATGTCGACAGCCTCGACGCGGTCCGCTGGGGCATCGCGGTCCTCGCGGTCGGCGAACTCACCGATGTCCTCTCCCGCGCCGCGGTCGGGCTGTCCGGACGGGACGCGCTGCACGCCATCGCCGCCGCCTACCGCGGGTACGCCGCCGCCCACCCCGGCCGCTACGCCACCACCGTGTGGGCCCCGCGCCCCGGCGACGAGGACCATCTCGCCGCCGGTGCGGCGGCCGTCGGCGTCATCGCCGCCGCGCTCAAGGGCTACGGCATCACCGGCGACGACGCGACCGACGCGATCCGGATGCTGCGCGCGGCGCTGCACGGGTTCGTCGCGCTCGAGGCGGCCGGCGGGTTCGGCCTGGCCCGCCCGCTCGGCTTCGCCTTCGACCGCCTCGTCGACTCGCTCGACGCGTCCTACCGCACCTGGTACGACGACCGCCCGCCGTCCCGCGCTGAGGCCCGATGACCGGGTGGACGCGGGCGCCGGGGTCCGCGGAGACCCGCCGACCCGCCGCACCCTGACGTCACACCTGGACGCCGCCCAGCGCTCGCAGTTCCCGCGCGGCCGGAAGCGCTCGGGCGGGGTGGGGGAGGGCGCCCAGCATCTGGCCGACCAGTTGGCGCGTGGCCATGACCGGGCGGGGACGGTCGCTGAGCGACGTGACGGCCAGTTCGAGCCCCTCCCGCACTCCGCCGCACTTGACCAGGTCGATGGCGCGCATCAGATGGAGATTGGTGATCGGCGCTACCGCGGTCGGAGGGTAGAGGGTGTGGGCGTCGTCCACCGCCTTCAGTGCGCTCTTGTCGCCGGTGACGGTGCGGACGTACGCCTCGTTCCACTGCAATTGGCTTTCTCGGAACTCCAGCACGGTCGGTTCGCTGGAACTGTGGGGTAGCCGGTCGAACGTGCGCTTCAGCATGTCGAGACTCTCGTGCGCGGTGGCGTGGTCGCCGTGGAACGCGGCCGTGTAGGCACCGGCGGCATGAGCACGCGCGAGCCCTGATGAGGGTGTGCCGTTCGCGATACGGGCGGCGTCGCCGACCATGGTCATCACGGCTTGGTGCGAGATGCCGGTCCACGTCGCGTTCTGGGCGGCTCGGCCGCGCACCCAGACCCGTAGCGTCCGGTCGCCCGATGCGTCGGCGGCTCGGCGCGCCGTGTGCCAGGTCCGGCGCGCCGCGCGGTCGTCCCCGAGATTGCTGAGCGTTTCGGCCAGGACGCCCGAGAGCCCGGCACTCACCCGCAACAGCCCGACCTGCTGGCGGGGCGGACGGCCCTGCTTGAGAAGTTCGCCCACAGCGACGATATCCGCGGTCAATGCCGGAGCCAGCGCTTCGAATGGCCGCCGGTAGATCTGGTGGCCGTAGTCATGGACGACCCGTTCCCACTCCTCGATATCGGTGTCGAGACTGAGGACGCGGTCGATACCGGAGAGCAGTTCCTCCAGGACGCCGGGCGGGACGGCGGCTCCGGCGCCGAGTGCGGTGATGAGCTGGAGTGCCGCGCGGCGTTTCACGTCGTCGTACTCTGGGGTCTCGCCCTGGCAGTCAGCGCTTGCAATTCGCGCGCGGCCGGAAGCGCCCGGGCCTGGTCGGGCAGTGCCCGCAAGATCTGCCTCACCAGTTGGCTCGTCCCACCGGCCACCGTGACCGGCCGACTGCGGAGCGGGGCCAAGGCCGTTTCGAGTCCGGAGTCGATCTCGCGAGCTTTGATCATCAAGATGGCCCGCATGAGCGACAGGTTGACCACGGGGCCCAGCGCATCGGACGGGTACAGGGCACCGGCCTGGGTCAGCGTCGTGGCCGCTCTGCGATCCCCCGCCCTGGTGTGGACGTAGGACTCCGCCCAGCGGAGCTGACTCTCCCGGTAGGCCAGGACGGACTGGTCGTCCGGGGCGTCGGGCAGTCGGTCGAAGGCTCGCTTGAGCGCGCCGAGCGACTCGTGCGCTCGGCCGGCGTCGCCCTGGTCGGCCGCGAGGTAGGCGTGCGCGGCATGCGCGCGTGCCAGTCCGGCCGAAGGCGCCCCGGCTGCGATCCCGATGGCCGCGTTCGTCAGGTCGGTAACGACCGCGCTGGGTCTTCCGGCCCACACCGCGTCCTGCGCGGCCCGGCCGCGAACCCAGACCCGAAGGTCACGGTCACCGGACGCGTCCGCCGCGCGTTTGGCGATGCTCCAGGAGGCGCGCGCGGCGCGCTTGTCGCCCACGTCGCCGAGGTCGATCGCCAGGAGGCCGGACAGTCCGGCGCTGATCCGCAGCAGCCCGGACGCGTCCGGGCTGCCGCGGTGACGTCTGAGGAGCTCTCCCACGGCGATGATGTCGGCTGTCAGAGCGCTGATCAGTGTGCCGTTCGGTTGCGTGATGAGCAGTTGGCCGTACTCGTGAACGGTTGCTTCCCATTCGGCGAGGTCAATCGGGTCGCCCAGCGCATCCTCGATCCCAGCGAAGATGGTTTCCAGGACGCCGGGCGGGACGGCGGCTCCGGCGCCGAGTGCGGTGATGAGCTGGAGTGCCGCGCGGCGTTTCACGTCGTCGTCCCCCTGGTCGGGAGTGGGACTTTGATCCACGGTACCCACGGGGGTCGCGGGACGGCCATGGGGCGGGGCGGGGAACAACTCGTCTTCGGGGATGTCGAACGCGGCGGAGTAGGCGGCGGCCCAGTCGCGGGGGAAGTGGCTGCCTTTCTCCCATCCGAGGATCTGCCGGGTGAGGGTCTTGACCTTCTGGGGGCTGGGAGCGATCCCCACGGCCGCCAGTAGGTGGCGGGCCATGGCGAACTTGCCCCATCCGCGCGCTTCGCGTTCGGCTCCGAGCCGGGCGGCCCAGGCAGGGCGCTGCTGTTCGGTCATGGCATCGGCACCCTCCGGCACGCGGGGGACACAATGGTGCATCCCCACAGTGACGTCATTGTCGGTGTTCCATAACCGTCGTGCAGGGCTTTGACTTGAGTGAGTGCCGGGGCGCTTCGCGCCTCGAACCGGTCGATGTCGGTGACCGTTTCAGGGCCGCCGATGGGCGCGGCGTGGGACCGTCAGCCGGGCACGCCGCCGGAGGTCAGGCGGCCGACTCCGGCGTAGAGCCATTCGGTCCGGGGGCCGGCGGGGCCGTAGCCGGGGCGCCACTGCCAGGGTCGGACGAGACCGGGGTCGACGAGGTCGAAGCCGTCGAAGAGCGGCTCGATCCGGTCGCGGGGGCGGAACACGATCGGGCTGGTGGCGTCCTTGTAGGCGTCGACGACCTGGGCGACCTCGTCGGCGGGCGGGCCGTCCACGGTGAGGTGCGAGAGGGCGAGGTGGGACCCCGGGTGCATGCGGTCGCGGAACGCGCGGACGATCCCGGCGGGGTCCGCGGCGTCGCCGATGAAATGGAAGAGCGCGACGGAGAGCACCGCGACCGGCCGGGAGAAGTCGATCAGGTTCCGCAGGTCCGGATGCTCCAGGATGGTGCCGGGCTCGCGGACGTCGGCGGTGATGACCGTGGTGGTGTCGTTGGTGGCCAGGAGCGCGCGGCCGTGCGCGAGCACGATCGGGTCGTTGTCGACGTAGACGACCCGCGCGTCCGGGTGGACCTCCTGGGCGATCTCGTGCACGTTGCCCTGGGTCGGCAGACCGGTGCCGAGGTCGACGAACTGGTCGATCCCGGCCTCGGCCATGAAGTGGACGGCGCGCTGGAGGAAGCGGCGGTTCTCCCAGACGATGTCGTGCGACATCACCTCGCCGAGCGCCGCCTTGACCTGGGCGCCGGCCTGCCGGTCGACCTCGTAGTTGTCCTTGCCGCCCAAGAAGAAGTCGTACATGCGAGCGGGGGACGGGCGGCTGCTGTCGAGCGGTGGCGGTTGCTGTGCGTTGGGGCGCATGACCAGCCTTCGCGGGCAGGGGCGGGGGGTGTGCTGCGCGTTCATGATTCCACGCACATGATCACCAGGGCTACCGTCCGGCGCCGATTCCCGGCCGGTCCACCGCCGGGATGACCCGGATGCCCCGGTGGTGAGACTTGCGAGCCAGAGGGGGATGGCTCCGCGGCGTGGTGCCCGTCCGGGCCCCGCTTCCCTAACGTTCAGGTGGACGCGCCCGGCCCGGGCGGCACGAAGAGGGGAAGATCCATGCGCCAGAAGCTCCGCGTACTCGGGGCCGTCACGGTGGTCGCGCTCGGCGCGGGGACGGTCGGCGCGTGCGACGGGCCGTGGAAGCGGACGACGTTCGAGGACGACGCCGCGGTGCCGGGGAAGATCACGTCGGTGCGGCTGGAGAACCGGTCCGGCGGCATCGCGCTGCACGGGAGGCAGGGCCTGGCCAAGGTGACCCTGCACCGCTCGGTCAGCTACCGGGACCACCGGCCGGACGGCCCGACGCACCGGGTCGAGGGCGGCGTCCTGGTGCTCGGCGGCTGCGGCGACCGGTGCTCGGTGGGCTACACCGCCGACATCCCGGCGGGCATCCCGGTGACGGGCGGGGTGTCGTCCGGCGCGATCACCCTGTCCGCCGTGGGCGGGGTGCGGGTGACCGCCTCGTCGGGGCGGATCACCTTGGACGGGACCGGCGGCCCGGTCAGCGTCCGCACCAGCAGCGGCCGGATCAGGGGGACGGGGCTGCGGGGCGGGAAGATCGAGGCCCGGACGTCCAACGGCGCGATCGACCTGGCCCCGGCCACGCCGTCGGACGTCCGCGCGCAGACGTCCAACGGCGCCATCAAGGTCACCGTGCCGGCCGGCCGCTACCGGGTGTCGGCCAAGACCAGCCACGGCGGCAAGCACATCGGGGTGGCCGACGACCCGGCCGGCGCCCACCGGCTCGACCTGACCACCAGCAACGGGGCCATCACCGTCAAGACCGCGTAGCGCCGGGCTGCCGCGGCGAGACGGGCTCGTCCCGGCCGGCTAGGGCCTGTCTCAAAGTGCCTCGGCCGTCGCGCGAGCGCGTTACCTGGCCGGTGGGGCGAAGCCGGAGGCGAGCCCCATCGGCCAGATCGCGGAGCGATGTCGCGCTCGCCCAAGCCAGGTCGGCGTCCGAGCCGCCAGGCGAGGACGCCGGGCCGGGCTTTGAAACACGGCTAGTTCAGGATCGGGACGAGCCCGGCCGCGAACACCAGGTAGAAGACGCCGGCGAAGGCCAGCCGGGCGGGGGTCAGCCGGTGGGCCCGCATGGTCGCCAGCAGGTACACGATCGCGACCATGGTCATCAGGCCGGCCCAGGCCAGCGCGCCGTCGAACTTCCAGGCGGTGAACAGCAGCCCGAGGCCCGAGGGGACGGTCGCCTGGATCATCATCGCGCCGGAGATGTTGGCCAGGGCCAGCTTGAGCTTGCCCTGCCGGACCCAGATGATCGCGTTCATGATCTCGGGCAGCTCGGTGGCGATCGGCGACAGCAGCAGCGCGGTCACCGCCGCGGGCAGCCCGATCATCGGCCCGATCGCGTCGAGCTGGTGCACGAACAGCTGCGAGGCGAAGAAGATCACCACCAGGGTGACCAGCGTCTGGACGGCCACGGCCCACGTCGCCGGGGCGGCCCGGCGCGGCTGCATCTTCAGCGGCTCCAGCGCGTCGTCCTCCTCGTGCTCGCCCTCGAGGGCGGCGGCGGCCTCGTCGCCGCCGCGCATCTCGCGCCAGAAGTACACGGCGTAGGTGGCGAAGAACACCAGCCCGAGCCAGGGCTTGAACGCGAACGCCACCAGCCCGAGCGCGACCTTGAACACGAACACCGCCAGGAACCACCGCTGGTCCTTGACCAGCCGCGCCGCGTGCACCGGGTCGGTCAGCACCTCGCTCTGGCCCCGCCCGGTGTCGCCCTGCCCGGACGGCCCGCCCGAGGCGGGGACGGAGGCGGCCAGCTTGCGGCGGCGCATCAGCAGCGCCACGCCCGTCACCGCGTACGCGACCGTGGCCAGCGCCAGCGGGCCGCCCATCGCGGCGCCGACCCCGATGTCCTTGGCCTCGTCGCTCCCGCCGGTGGTCACCGCGACCAGCGTCACCACCGACTCCGGCAGCGCCGTGCCGAATGCCGCCAGGATCGTGCCGACCGCCATCTTGCCGACGTTCAGCCGCTGCCCCAGCCACTCCACCGCGTTGACGAACCACTCGCACGACAGGTAGATCACGACCGCGCACGCGACCAGCAGGACGAAATGCACCACGCCCGCCACCTCAAGCCTTCCCGGCGGTCACCGCCGGGGGCGAGAATTCAGGGGCGCATCCGGGGAGCCCGCGACCTCGACCCCTCCGGCGACGCCGCACACTCACGTCGACAAGGGACCGAAGGTCTCGCCCGCCCGTCGTCAGACCGGGCCCGGCCACCGGGAGCCGCGAGGGCTCCAGCATGTCGACGACCGGTTCGCAGGGCTACTCCCCTTCACAAACGCTCGGAAGACTACCCCATCGGCCTTCCGGGACGAGCCCGGCGGACCGGCGGCGGCGCCGTCCGGAGCCCCGCCCCTTCCCGGACGGTCAACACCTTGTCACTGATCGATTGCCCAGAGTCGCACACGGGAAGGGGGCCCGCGACATCCCGTCCCCGACACGCGAGGCGACTCCATGACCGACAGCCCGGCCCAGCCGCAGCCGACCGTCCGGCCGGACGACAAGCGCTACCCCGCGCTCAGCCGCGGCTTCAACCAGCGCTGGATCGCCGATCCGGAGTACGTCCGGGTGGTGCGCTCCGCCGAGGAGGTCCGCGCGGCGCTGGCCGCGGCGGTGAAGGAGAGGCCCGCGGACCCGGGGCGCACGCGGATCACCGTCCGCTCCGGGGGGCACTGCTACGAGGACTTCGTCTGCGGCGACGACGTCCGGGTGATCCTCGACATCGGCCAGATGTGCGCGGTGGCCTACGACCCGGGCATGCGGGCGTACTGCGTGGAGGCCGGCGCCACGAACTGGCACGTCTACAGCCACCTCTACCCGCTCAGCGGCACGGCCCTGCCGGGCGGCTCGTGCTACTCGGTGGGGCTCGGCGGCCACATCCCCGGCGGCGGCTACGGGCTGCTGTCCCGGCAGTACGGGCTCACCGTCGACTACCTGTACGCGGTGGAGGTGGCGGTGGTCCGGGCCGACCGCTCCGTCGAGCTGGTCCTGGCGACCCGCGACGACACCGACCGCGATCTCCGCGAGCTGCTGTGGGCGCACACCGGGGGCGGCGGCGGGAACTTCGGGGTGGTCACCCGGTTCTGGTTCCGCGATCTGCCCGAACCGCCCGCCCAGGTGCTGCTGACCGGCCTCGCCTGGGACTGGAAGGACTTCACCAAGGACGAGTTCGCCACCCTGGTCACCGCCTTCGGCGAGTACTTCCGCGACCATCAGGACCCCGGGACGGCGGCCGGCCGGCTGTTCGCGATTCTGAAGCTCACCCACGTCAGCAACGGCCAGATCGGGCTCCTCGCGCAGGTGGACGTCGACGACGGCACCGGGCCGGCCGCCATGCGCGAGTTCCTGGCCGCCGTCGACGACCGGATCGCGCCCAGGTCCCGGGCGATGGAGGGCGCGATGGGCGAGCATCCGGCCGTCGTCCACATGGACATCCCCCGGGTGATGCCCTGGCTGACGGCGACCCAGGCGCTGAACGGCAGTGGCCAGAACCGCTGCGGGAAGTACAAGTCGGCGTACCTGCGCGAGCCGTTCGCCCCCGAGCAGATCGACGCGATGTGGGCCTACCTGGGCAAGGAGAGGTACAAGGACTACAAGAACGACCAGGCCATCATCCAGGTCGACTCCTACGGCGGCGCCGTCAACCGGCCGCCGCGCGACACCGCCGCGCGGCAGCGCGACTCGATCCTGAAGCTGCAATACCAGGTCTACTGGACCGAGCACGACGTCCACGAGCCCGAGCACATGGCCTGGATCCGCGACACCTACAAGGCGACGTTCGCGGCGACCGGGGGCGTGCCCACCGTCGGCGGCCCCAGCGACGGGTGCTACATCAACTACCCCGACACCGATCTGAACCTCCCGGAGTGGAACGGCTCGGACCAGCCGTGGTCGACGCTGTACTACAAGGACGCCTACCCAAGGCTCCAGAAGGTCAAGAAGCGCTGGGACCCGCTCAACGTGTTCCGGAACCGCCAGTCCATCGAGCCGCCGCCCGGCTGACCGCTGGGGGTGGTCATGCTCCCCCGGGGGCCGGCCCGAAGCCCGGCACCAGCCGGTCGGCGAGCTGCTTCCGGGAGAGTCCACGCTCCGCGGCGGCCTCGCCCAGCGCCTGCCGCGCCCGATCCTTCAGCCGCTTGGGCCGCGCCTTCTCGGAGATCCCGTGGAGCTGCACGAGGGCGAGGTCGGAGCCGATCGCGGTGAGCGCGTCCACCCCGCCCAGCGCCACCTTGATCGCGCCCTGGCCGGGCCAGGACCGCACCATCGAGCCGAGCCGCCGCGCCGTCTCGTCGTCGCCGGTCCAGCGGAGCTGGCCCACCGGCCAGCCGATCGTGGGCTGCTCGCCGGAGAGCCGCCAGCGCTCGAAGAGCGCCCAGCCGAACTCGGCCAGCGATCGCGGATCGCACGCCTCCAGCGCCGCCGCGACAGGGGCGGCCGGCGCGCGGCGCGGGCCCGCCTTCGCCAGCGCGGTGACCAGATGCCCGATCGCCTCGGCGGGCAGGGCCCGCTCGCGCCCGCGGAGCAGCACCTGCGGGAGCGCGCCGGGGGCCGCCCACGCGGGCGGGGCCTTCCGCTTCGCCGCGACCAGCGCCTTCGGGACGTCCCGCTCGGGGGCCTCGTCGGCCCTGGCCCGCCAGGCGTCCTCGACGATCGAGCGGGCCTCGTCCGGGAGGCCGGGCAGCGCCGCGGCGAGCAGTTCGGGCCGGGCCGCCAGGTGGGCGTTCAGGAGGCCGGACGCCAGCCGCGCCCGCCTTGAGGTGTCCGTGGTGAGTGGCGGGAGAAGGCGCAGCGCCCGTACTGGGAACCGCTCGATCATCGCCTCCGCCTCAACCAGCACCATCTGCTGGTTGAGGCGCTCGCCCACCAGCCGGAACGCCTCGTCGGTGGGGAGCGCGCCGAGCACGTCGAGGAGCGCCCCGCGGTTGCTCGCCTCGGACTCCTCGTCGAGCGTCCTCGCCAGCAGCGGGGCGATCGCGGGGCCGACGCCTTCGGCGACCGTCGCGAGCACGCCGAGGGAGCGCTCGAGATTCCCCAGCTCCGCCTGGTCGCCGAGCCGCGCGATCTGCTCAGCGGACCCGAGCGAGCACCAGAGCGCCAGGGCGCCGGAGGTGCCGTAAGTGCGGTAGGTCCCGTGCACGGGCGGCGCGGCGCAGCATTCGTCCACCCAGTCCTGCCGGGTCGGCACGAGGAAGGACACGGCGGCCCGCTGCATGGGCGTCCGGCGGTGGTCGGCCAGCCGCTCCACGGCCTCGGCGTAGTCGGCGTCGCCGGCGGCGGCCAGCAGGGCCCGCATCCGCCTGCCGGTCTCGCCCTCGGCCCAATGGATCGACGCCCACGTGTTGGCGGTGACCGGCGCGCCCCCCTCCACGTCGTAGAACCGGGGGTACACCTGGTCGAGCTCGGCGCACGCGCACGCGGCGAAGGCGAGCCCGTGCTCGGCGGTCCAGGCGTCGACGCACGTCGTGATCGCGGGATGGCGGCCGTCGACGCGCCGCGACCGCACGATGAGCGTGACGACCGCCGCGCCGACGGGATCGGCCTTGCCGGCCAGGTACGCGCGCGCCGCCTCGACGAGATCGGGGGCGCTCCGCTCGTGGCCGAGCACCCGCTCCAGCAGCGGCCGGGCCTCTGCGGTCCGGGCGCGCAGTTCGCCGGGCGCGGCGGGGTCGAGCTCGACCGCGGGCGACGGCGCCGCGCCGCCGCGCCGGGGGTGCAGCACCTCCCGCCACGCGTCGGGGATCCGCAGGGTGTCCTCATCCGGCAGGACGGCGTCGGCCCGGGGGAGTGGATCATTCATACCGCCCACCGTAGGGCGCCCCCCGGACATCATGCCGGGGGCCGTGAGGCAACCCGATCCGGCTCCGGCGGAGGGTCTGGAGCAGGGGTAATATTTAGCGTCACATCAAAATTGCAGTGACTCCAAGATTTGTCCTAGGGTGGGTGCATGACCTTCGCCTTCGGCATCTACCCCGGCGCACTCCTCGGCAGCGACACGGGAGCCGTGGAGCCCGTCCGCCCCGACGACCCCGACCTGATCAACGACGCGCTGCGCCGCCTCCAGGGGGACGGGCGGACCCTGACGGTCCGCGCGTACCGCCCGTTCACGGCCACCGTCGTGCCGGACGCCCCGCCCACCCCGGCCGAGCCCGAGCGCTACCTGGAGGACGGGCGCAGGCTCGACCTGGTGCTGACGTTCCGCGAGCCGACCGGCGCGCTGGACGGCTGGCTCGACTTCGTCCGGGCCACCGTGCGGGACGAAGGGCCGCGGCTGGCGACGGTCCAGATCTGCGAGGAGCCCAACGCGGTGCTCCCCGTCCTGGACGGCAGCACGCCGAACGTGCGCGAGGCCCTCGTGCACGGCGTGATCGCGGCCAAGGAGGAGGCGCTCGCCAGTGGGCACGACCTCGGCGTCGGCTTCAACGCGGTGCCGACGTTCGACCCCGCCGACACGTTCTGGAAGGACCTCGGCGCGCTCGCGGACGAGCGCTTCCACCGGTCGCTCGACTACGTCGGCCTGGACTTCTTCCCCGACGTCTTCCGGCCGGTCCCGCCCGAGCGGCTCGCGGACGCGACCGCCTGGGTGGTCACGGCGTTCCGGGACGGCGGCCTGCGGGAGGCCGGCATCGACCCGTCCGTGCCCCTCCGCGTCTGCGAGAACGGCTGGCCCACCGGACCGGACCGGAGCGAGGCGCGGCAGGCCGAGGTCGTCGAGGAGGTCGTCCGGACGCTGGCCGGACTCCGCGACGAGCTCAACCTCACCGCGTACTCGTTCTTCAGCCTGCGCGACGCCGACAGCGCGGGCACCGGGATCTTCGACCGGTTCGGGCTCCTGCGGGACGACTACACGCCCAAGCCGGCCTTCGAGGCCTACCGGCGGCTGATCGAGGAGCTGGGAGACCGGCAATAACGAATCAGTCACGATAAGTGGCGGGGTGTTCCCTTCAGGTCGCGAGTGAGCAGTGGAGGAGGGTGCTTGAACACACTCAGACGCCCCCGGCGCCCTCCTTCTTCGCCCCCCGCCTCCACGGAACCGCCCGCGGCCGCTGGCGCTCCGGCGTGACCCTCGCCGCCTGCACCGTGCTCGCCTTCGGCGCGTCCGCCTGCAACGACGACAGCGCCGGCGGTGCCGGCGGCACCACCGGCGGCACCGCCTCCGCGTCGACCTCCTCGCCCCACTCCGCGCCCCACTCCGCGTCCGCGGGCGGTGCCGGTGGTGGCGGGGCCGCCTCATCGCGGTGCACGTCCGTCCAGCTCGGGATTCACCTCGGCATGTCGGACGTGGGCGCGGGCAACCTGCGCTACGAGCTGCGGCTCACCAACAAGGGCTCGCACAGCTGCACGCTCCAGGGGTACCCCGGGGTGTCGCTGCTGAGGGGCGACGGCAGCACCATCGGCCGGCCCGCGACCCATGAAGGCCCGGCGGGCGGCCTGGTGAGGATCGCGCCCGGCGGCGGTGCCCACGTCACCCTGCACACCCTCAACAAAGGCGTGAAGGGCGACGGCTGCTGGGAGGAGCCGGGCCTGCTCAAGGTGTACCCGCCCGGTTCCAAGGCCGCGATGACCCTGCGCACCACCTCGCCGCACGTCTGCGGCGACACCTTCACCGTGACCTCGGTCCAGGGGACGTGACCGGCGGTCCACCGCGCCGCCCCGGAGTTATCCTGCCCCCGTGCCCCTGAGCCGTCGTGCTCTCCTCTCGCTCACCGCCGCCGCGGCCGGCTGCTCGGCCGACGGCGAGCGGCTCCCCGCGCTGCGGCTCGCCACCGGCCCGATCGGCGGGCCCTACGGCGTGCTCGGCGACCGTCTCGCCGCCGAGCTGCGGCGCCGCGGCGGCCCGGTCCGGGTGTTCAAGACCGCCGCCAGCGTGGAGAACCTCGGGCTGCTCGCCGCGGGCCGCGCTGACCTCGGCTTCGCGCTGGCCGACAGCGCCGAGGACGCGGTGCGGGTCCGGCACCGGCCCGTCGCCGCGCTGGCCCGCATGTACATGAACTACGTGCACCTCGTCGTCCCCGCGGACTCCCCGGTGCGGGCCCCCGGCGACCTCGCGGGCCGCGCGGTGTCGATCGGGGCGGACGGTTCGGGCACCGCGGTCACGGCGGAGCGGATCCTGGCGGCGGCCCACCTCGCCCGGCCCGTCCGGCCCGTCCGGCTCGGGCTGGAAGCGTCCGCCACGGACCTGCGCGCCCGCCGGATCGCGGCCTTCTTCTGGTCGGGCGGCGTGCCCACCCCCGCGCTGGTGGCGCTCGGCCGCGCGACGCCGATCCGCCTCATCCCGCTCGGCGGCCTGGTGCGGAGCCTGCGCCGGGTGCACGGGCCGATGTACGACACCGTCACGGTGTCGGCCGGCATGTACGGCACGCCGGTGCCCGTGCCCACCGTGGGAACGGCCAGCTACCTCGTGTGCCGCGGCAGCCTGCCCGGCCGCGTCGCCCAGACCGTGACGGCGGTGCTGTTCGCCAGCCGCGACCGGCTCCAGGCGCCCGACGCCCCCGGCGCGCGGCTCGACCGCCGCTACGCGGTGAGCACGGGCGGGGTGCCGCTGCATCCCGGCGCCGTCCGCTACTACCGGTCGGTCTACGGCTGATCCGCGAGCCGCAGCTCCACGACGAGGCCGCGCGGCTCGTTCGCGCGGACGGTGAGCGTGCCGCCGCAGGCGCGCGCCAGCTCGGCGGCGATGGCCAGGCCGAGCCCGCTGCCCGGGACGTTGGTGTGCGCCCCCGACCGCCAGAACCGGCCGGACGCCTTCGCGGCGTCGCCCGCCGGCAGCCCCGGCCCGTCGTCGGCGATCCGCAGCACCACTTCCCCAGCGGGGGGCGACCCCCGGATCCCCGTCGGGTCGTCGGGTGGTCCTCGTTCCGCTCCGGTCCAGCCGGCGGGTTTTCCGGGGGGCGACCCCCGGACCCCCGCTGAGCCGTCGGGTGGTCCTCGCTCCGCTCCGGTCCAGCCGACGGGTTTTCCGGGGGGCGACCCCCGGACCCCCGCTGAGCCGTCGGGTGGTCCTCGCTCCGCTCCGGTCCAGCCGACGGAGACCGTCCGGCCCGGGGGGACGAACTTCGCGGCGTTCTCCAGCGCGATGTCGGCGATCCGCGCGACGGCGCCCGGCACCGCCCGTGCCCGCAGCGTCCCGGGCAGCTCCACGGCGAGCACCAGGCCCATGGCCTCGAACGGCTCGCGCCAGCCCGCCAGCCGCGCGCGCAGCTCGGCCGCCACGTCGACGTCCTCGACGACCGGGGCGTGCTCCACCCGGGCCAGTTCCAGCAGGCCGTCCACCAGCGTGACGAGCCGGTCCAGCTCGTCCAGCGCCTCCTCGTGCCGGCGGTTCTCCACCTGGATCATCACCGTGCTGAGCGGCGTGCGCAGCTCGTGCGAGGCGGCGTTCACGAACATCTGCTGCCGCTCGAACGAGCCGGACACCGCGTCCGCCATCGCGTTGAACCGCTCCTCCAGCCGGCGCAGCTCGCCGGGGCCGGTGCCGGGCACGGCCCGCACGTCGCGGCGCCCCTCGGCCAGCGCCCGCGTCAGCAGGTCGAGCTCGGTGACCGGACGCAGGATCCACCGGGCGAGCCCCCGCGCGGCCAGCACCGCGCAGCCGAGCGTCACCAGCGCGCCCAGCGCGAGGACGCCCCACACGACCGCGACGTCGCGGCGGGCCCGCCCGGTCGGCGCCCGCACCAGCACCGCGCCCGACACCTGCGCGTCGCGTCCGGCGGGCTCGGCGACCAGCACCGTGCGCGGCCCGAACGGGGTGACCGCCGGCAGGTCCTCGGTCGTCCGGCCCGACAGCGCCAGCAGCGTCGCGGCCCGGTCGGGGCCGCGCATCGCCCCCGCCTCGGCGACCACGGCGCCGTCGCGGTCGCGGATCCGCACCGCCGCGCCGTACAGGCCCGCGTAGCGGGCGATCTCACCATTCAGCGTCGCCCGGTCGCCCTCCCGCGCCGCCTGGTCGGCCAGCTCGGCGAACCGGGTCGCGTCGGCCCGCCGGTCGAGCAGCAGCCGCCCGGTCCGGTGCGAGGAGTACGCCCGCGCCAGCGGGACGGCCAGCGCCGCGATCACCAGCATCATCAGCACCGCGAACGTCGCGACCAGGCGCGACCTCACCGGCCCAGCCGGTAGCCCGTGCCGCGCAGGGTCTCGACCAGGCCGGGCCGCCCGGTCTTGGCGCGTAGATTCGCCACGTGGACGGTCAGCGAGCACGACGTCGACGGCATCGTGTCGCCCCACACCGTGTCGAGGATCTTCTCCCGGGTGCACACCACGCCCGGCTCCCCGGCCAGCAGCGCGAGCACGTCGAACTCCCGGCCGGTCAGTGCGACCGGCTCGCCCGCCACGGTGACCCGCCGCCCGGCCACGTCGACGCGGACATCGCCGACCGTCACCACCCGGTCGCGGCTCGGCAGCGGCCGGTGCCCGCGCCGCATCACCGCGTCCATCCGCGCCATCAGCACGTCGGTGCGGAACGGCTTGACCAGGTAGTCGTCGGCGCCGGAACGCAGGCCGCTCAGGACGGCGCGCTCGTCGCCGCGCGCCGTCACCACGATCAGCGGGACGAACGACACCCGCCGGATCTCGGCCAGCGCCCGCATCCCGTCCATGTCGGGCAGCCCGAGATCGAGCAGCACGATGTCGGCGCCGGCGGCCAGCCGGATCGCGTCGTCGGCCCGTCCCGCCCGCGCGACCTGATGGCGGTGCCTGGTGAGGGTGGTGACGAGGGCGTCCGCGAACCGGTCGTCGTCTTCGACCACGAGAACGCGCATGCGTCCAGCCTAAGCTCGTACCGGCACGGCGTCAGGGGCGTCCTCGCCACGGGTCAGCGCGGCGTCGCGGGTCTCGCGCATCAGCGCGTACACCACCAGCGACACCGCGGCGCAGCCCGCGACGTACCAGTAGAAGCCCGTCTCGATCCCGGCCTTCTTGAACCACAGCGCGACGTACTCGGCGGTGCCGCCGAACAGCGCGTTCGCGATCGCGTACGGCAGCGCGACGCCCAGCGCCCGCACGTGGGTGGGGAACAGCTCCACCTTCACCACCGCGTTGATCGAGGTGTACCCGGTCACGACGACCAGCCCGATCAGCGACAGCCCGAACGCCGGCCAGAAGCCGCCCGCGTGCGCCAGCGCCGTCATCAGCGGCACGGTGCCGACCGTCGCCCCGACGCCGAACGCGATCAGCAGCGGGCGGCGGCCGACCCGGTCCGACAGGGCGCCCGCCGCGGGCTGGAGCAGCATGAACACCAGCAGCACGCAGAAGCTCACCAGCGCCGCGGTGGGCTTGGGCAGCCCGGCGGTGTTGGACAGGTACTTGGTCAGGTAGGTGGTGAAGGTGTAATAGGCCAGCGTCCCGCCCATGGTGAGTGCGATGACCAGTAGGAACTCCCTGCGGTGCCGGCGCAGCGCGCGGATCGTCCCGCGCTCGCCGGAATGCTCGGAGGCGTCCTGGTCGTAGGCCGCCGTCTCCAGCAGGCTGCGCCGCAGGTACAGCACGACCGCGGCGCCCAGCGCGCCGATGACGAACGGGATCCGCCATCCGTAGGAGTGCAGCGCCGCGTCCGACAGGGTCCGCTGGAGGACGATCTGGAGACCCAGGCCGATGAGCTGCCCGGCCGTCATCGACACGTACTGGAAGCTGGAGGCGAACCCGCGCCTGCCCGGCGGCGTCGCCTCGGTCAGGTAGGTGGCGCTGGCCGCGTACTCGCCGCCCACCGAGAGCCCCTGCATCAGCCGCGCGACCAGCAGCACCACCGCGCCGAAGTAGCCGACGGAGTCGTAGGTCGGGGCGACCGCGATCAGCAGCGCGCTGCCCGACATCAGCGACACCGTCAGGGTGAGCGCCGCCTTGCGCCCGCGCCGGTCGGCGAACCGGCCGAGCAGCCACCCGCCGATCGGCCGCATGAAGAACCCCACCGCGAAGATCCCGGCGGTGTTGAGCAGTTGCGCCGTCGCGTTCCCCTTGGGGAAGAACGCGGCGGCGAAGTAGGTGGCGAAACTGGCGTAGACGAACCAGTCGTACCACTCGACCAGATTGCCCACCGAACCGCCGAGCACCGCCTTCCAAGGCGTGCGCCCGGACCCGGATCGTGCCGTCATCGAGGACCTCCCGCGAGGAGCCGTGGAAGGCGAGCGTCCCCCGGACGGCCGCCGGGGCGAAGGGCGGCGGCCGATATCTAATCCGCCCTTAACATTGGCCCCCCCGCGCCCTGCCGGTGACCTGGCCGTTCGGCGATTCCGGGCCGCTTCTATACTCCGTTACCGGTCACTCTGGCGACAGACGTCATCAGGCCCGTCCCGGCGAGGTGGACGGCCCGCGGGGATTGAACGCCTCCCATCGCCGGGTACGTACAAGATCGTTGTCTGGCGAAAGGAACGCACCATGCCCCTGTCCCCTCGGCTGCCCGCCGCCCCTCCGACGCTGTCGGCACTGGAGGAGTCCTACAACCGGGTGCTGCGCCGCGACCCCGGCGAGCCCGAGTTCCACCAGGCCGTCGCCGAGGTGCTGGAGTCCCTCGCGCCGGTGCTGGACGAACGCCCCGAGGTCGCCGCCGCCAAGCTGGTGGAGCGGGTCACCGAGCCCGAGCGCCAGATCATCTTCCGGGTGCCCTGGCAGGACGACTCCGGCGAGATCCACGTCAACCGCGGCTTCCGGGTCGAGTTCAACAGCGCACTCGGCCCGTACAAGGGCGGCCTGCGCTTCCACCCCACCGTCAACCTCGGCATCGTGAAGTTCCTCGGCTTCGAGCAGATCTTCAAGAACGCGCTGACCGGTCTCGGCATCGGCGGCGGCAAGGGCGGCAGCGACTTCGACCCGCGCGGGCGCTCCGACGACGAGGTGATGCGCTTCTGCCAGTCGTTCATGACCGAGCTGTACCGCCACGTGGGCGAGCACACCGACGTGCCGGCCGGCGACATCGGCGTCGGCACCCGCGAGATCGGCTACATGTTCGGCCAGTACCGGCGGGTCACCAACCGCTGGGAGGCGGGCTTCCTCACCGGCAAGGGCCAGGAATGGGGCGGTTCGGCGGGCCGCACCGAGGCCACCGGCTACGGCAACGTGCTGTTCACCGCCGAGATGCTCCGGCGCCGCGGCGAGGACCTGGACGGGCAGCAGGTCGTCGTCTCCGGCTCCGGCAACGTCGCGATCTACACGGCCGAGAAGGCGCAGGCGTTCGGCGCGAACGTGATCACCGTGTCCGACTCCGACGGCTACGTGGTCGACGAGAAGGGCATCGACCTCGACCTGCTCAAGCGGGTCAAGGAGGGCCAGCGGGGACGCGTCGCCGACTACGCCGACCTGCGCGGCGCCTCGGCCCGGTACGTGCAGGGCGGCAGCGTGTGGGACGTTCCCGCCGACATCGCCCTCCCGTCCGCCACGCAGAACGAGCTGGACGTCGACGCCGCGCTGATCCTGGTCCGCAACGGCGTCAAGGCGGTCTCCGAGGGCGCGAACATGCCGACCACGCACGACGCGGTCCGGGTCTTCCAGGACGCGGGCGTCGCGTTCGGCCCCGGCAAGGCCGCCAACGCTGGCGGCGTCGCGGTCAGCGCGCTGGAGATGCGGCAGAACGCGGGCCGCGAGTCCTGGTCGTTCGACCAGGTCGAGACGGAACTGGCGCAGATCATGCGCGACATCCACGACACCTGCTACGAGACCGCCGAACGCTACGGCGCCCCCGGCGACTACGTCATCGGCGCCAACATCGCCGGTTTCGAGCGGGTCGCCGGCGCGATGCTCGCCCAGGGCCTGGTGTAGTCCCCCCACGCGGCGCGTATCCGCTGAGCGGTCCGGCGTCGTTATACTCCCGGGAAATTTCGGCGCCCGCCGCTTCCGAGGAGAGCCAGTGATGAGCACCGGACCTTCGATCGACCAGACGCCCGGAGCCCGTCTTGGGTAGACGCGGAGGTGGCGGCCGGGGCGGGGGCGGCGGCCGGGGCGGACGAGGCCGGGGCGGGCACGGAGCGGCCGGGGGAGTGTTCGGCCGGGCCGCGGGGGAGGCGTTCCGGTCGCCTCCGGGCCGTTCGCGCGGCGGCGGGCACGGCGGGTCACCCCGGACCCCGGGCCGGCGCGGCGAGAACCCCCCGCCGCGGCGCAGCGGGAACGACCGCGCGGGCGCCAGGCCGAACGACACCAAGTCCACGACCGACGACCCGATCGACGTCGTCACCGGCGAGGTGCTGCTGACCCAGACCGACGTGGAGTTACCGGGAGCGCTCCCGCTGCTGTTACAGCGCACCCACATCTCCACCTACCGCGCCGGCCGGCTGTTCGGCACGTCGTGGGCGTCGACGCTGGACCAGCACCTGGAGCCGGACTCCGAAGGGGTCCATGTCCTGCCGGACGACGCCACGGTGCTGAAGTATCCGCAGGCGGTGCTGCCCAACATCGAGTTCCGCCCGGTCGAGGGGCCGCAGCGCCCGCTCGTCCTGACGTCCGGAGGCGGGTACGAGCTCACCGACCCGCACTCGGGCCGCACCCTGCACTTCGCCGCTCCCGGAGAGGAGCACGGCTGGTCACGGCTGCCGCTGGTCGCGATCAGCGACCGGAACGGCGACCGCGTCGAGCTGCTGTACGAGGACCAGGTCCTGGTCGAGGTCCGGCACTCGGGCGGGTACCGCATCGCGGTCGACAGCGCGGCCCTGGACCCGGCCGCGCGACACCCGGCGGGCCCGGATTCAGCGGGCCCGCCCGGCGGATCCGGCGGGCCCGCAGAACACCGGATCACCGCGCTGCGGCTGCTCACCGGGGAGGCGGACGACCCGCCGGGCGGTGTCACCCTCGTCCGCTACGGGTACGACGAGCGCGGCCACCTGGCCGAGGTGACCGACTCCTCCGGCCGGCCGCTGCGGTTCACCTACGACGACGAGGGCCGCCTGACCGGCTGGGTCGACCGGAACGGGTTCTGGTACCGCTACGAGTACGACGGCGAGGGGCGGGCCGTCCGCGCCACCGGCAAGGACGGCTACCTCAGCGCCACCCTGTCCCACGACCCCGGGAACCGCACCACGGTCGTCACCGACGCGCTCGGCCACACCACCACCTACCGGTACAACGAGCTCTTCCAGGTCGTGTCCGAGACCGACCCGCTCGGCGCGACGACCCGCACCGAATGGGACCGGCACGACCGCCCGCTCGCCCGCACCGACGCCCTCGGCCGCACCACCCGCTACACCTACGACGAGCACGGCGACCTCACCGCGGTCGCCCACCCCGACGGCACGCGCGCCACCGCCGTGTACGACGCCTCGCACCGTCCGATCGAGATCACCGACGTCGGCGGGGCCGTGTGGCGGCAGTCCTTCGACGCCGCCGGGAACCTGGTCGAGGCGACCGACCCGGCGGGCTCGGTGCAGCGCTACGCCCGCGACGAGCGCGGCCGGCTCACCTCGATCACCGACCCGCTGGGCAACGTGACCCGCGTCGAGACCGACCCCGCCGGGCTGCACACCGCGACCATCGATCCGCTCGGCGGGGTCACCCGGTACTCCTATGACGCGGCGGGCAGGCTGACCGGCCTCGTCGACCCGGTCGGCGGGACCTTCCGCTACGGGCGGACCCCCGAAGGACGGCTCGCCTGGCGGACCCTCCCCGACGGCACGACCGAACGCTGGAGCCACGACCCCGAGGGCAACCGGACCGAGTACGTCGACGCCCTCGGCCGGGTCGTCCGCACCGAGTACGGCGCGTTCGACCTCCCGGTCGCCCAGATCGGGGCGGACGGGGCGCGCCTGGAGTTCACCCACGACAGCGCGCTGCGCCTGACCGCCGTCACCAACCCCCAGGGCCTGGTCTGGCGCTACGAGTACGACGCCGCGGGCAACCTCGTCCGCGAGAGCGACTTCAACGGCCGGGTCCTGGAGTACGCCTACGACGGGACCGGCCGGCTGGCGTCCCGCACGAACGGCCTCGGCCAGACCATCGCGTTCACCCGCGACGCGCGCGGCCTGGTCGTGGAGAAGCGGTCGGACGACGGCGTCACCAGCTTCTCCTACACCGCGAACGGTTGGCTGGAGAGCGCGGCCAACGCGCACGCGGAACTGCGGTTCGAACGCGACGCGCTCGGCCGGGTGACCGCCGAGCACTGCAACGGGCGCCCGCTCCTGTCGTCCTACGACGCCCGCGGGCGGCGGGTGCGCCGGCGCACGCCCACGGGCTCGGAGAGCAGGTGGGAGTACGACGCCGTCGGGCTGCCGCGCTCCCTCGCGGCCGGCGGGCAGTCGATCCACTTCGAGCACGACGCGGCGGGCCGCGAGGTGCAGCGCCGGATCGGCGCCGGCGCCGTCCTCAGCCAGGTCTGGGACGCCGCGCACCGGCTGACCTCGCAGACCGTCTGGGGCGCGCCCGCCCCGTCCGAGCGCCGGGCCCGGCTGCTCCAGCACCGGGGCTACGCCTACCGGGCGGACGGCGCCGTCGCGGCGATCGGCGACCGGCTCGGCGGCGACCGGACGTTGGAGTTCGACGGCGTCGGACGCGTCACCGCCGTCCACGCCCAGGGCTGGACCGAGCGGTACGCCTACGACACCGCGGGGAACATCGCCCAGGCCGCCGGGCCCACCGCCGACCCCGAGGCGCAGGGGGACCGCGAGTACACCGGGACGATGCTGAGGCGCGCGGGTTCGGTGCGCTTCGAGCACGACGCCGCCGGACGCGTCCTGCTGCGCCAGCGGTCCCGCCTGTCCTCCAAGCCCGACACGTGGCGGTACCGCTGGAGCGCCGAAGACCGCCTCACCGGCGTCGAGACCCCCGACGGCCGGCAGTGGCGCTACCACTACGACCCGCTCGGACGCCGCATCGCCAAGACGCGGCTCGCC
This sequence comes from Actinomadura xylanilytica, assembly GCF_030283145.1. Lineage (GTDB taxonomy): Bacteria > Actinomycetota > Actinomycetes > Streptosporangiales > Streptosporangiaceae > Spirillospora > Spirillospora xylanilytica. The sequence continues at coordinate 206,334 of NZ_JASNWE010000004.1, read as the reverse complement.
CCGGACGGCGAGGGCGTGCTGGAGCAGGTGGACTTCGCCTGGGACGGCCCCGTCCTCGCGGAGCGGGTCGAGCGCGTCTGGTCGCCCGAGCGGGGCGCCTACACCGGGTCGAGCACGGTCTGGGAGTACGAGCCCGGCGGCATCCGCCCGCTCGCCCAGCTCGAACGGGCCCCGGACGCCGGACAGGGGATCGACGAGCGGTTCTACGCCATCGTCGCGGACCTGGTCGGCACGCCCGCCGAGATGGTGGACGCCTCGGGCCAGGTCGTATGGCACCCGCGCCGGAACCTGTGGGGCGGCCGGACGGAACCCGCCGGCACCGACTGCCCGCTCCAGTTCCCCGGGCAGTACCGCGACCGGGAGACCGGTCTCGACTACAACCACCACCGCTACTACGACTCGGCGACGTCCCGCTACCAGAGCGGCGACCCGCTCGGCCTCCGGGGAGGCACCGACCCGCACGCGTACGTGTCCAACCCGATGGAGGCCATCGACCCGCTCGGACTCGCGCCCTGCAAGCTCAACATGGGCGCCGGGCAGAACCCCATGCCCGGCGCGGTCAACATGGACAGGACGCCGGGGCCGGGGGTCGACGTCGTCGGCGACGCCAACCACCTTCCGTTCAGGAACGGCGCGTTCAACGAAGTGCACGCCGTCAACCCCTACGGTTACAACCCGGTCAACCCGGAGACCGCGCGCGTGCTCGAACCGGGTGGGACGCTGTCGGTCACCGGCAGCCCGAAGAACAAGTTCATCAAGCCGCCCGCCGACCTCGAGGGCATGGGCTTCAGGCTGGAGCACGAGGGACCGATGATCCCCGAACACGGTTTCGGGACCCAGCGCCTGACGAACGGGAGCCCGCTCTCGACCACCGACAACCACATCACCCGCAGATACCGAAGGATCTGATGCCCGGTGCCGAAGATACCCATGGAGACGGTCCTGTCCGGCCTGCTCGAGAGGATGGACGACGAGGACCTCGCCGAGGTCTGCGACACCCTCGTCTGGAAGGTCGAGGACAACGGGACGGAGCTCATGGAGGTCTGCCGGTCCTGGCTGCGGGGGGACGACCCGGCCCGCGTCCAGGCCGCCCTCGCGATCAACAACGGGTTCCTCTTCCCCACCCGGGAGGAGATGCGCGCGGCCTTCGCGGGCCTCGCCGGCCGGTTCCCGCGGTTCCGCCCGCGGACCGAGGAGATCCTTCGGAGCTGGGACGCCCGGTTCGCGCCGAAGGCCGTCCGCGACGTCGTCGAAGGGGTCCGGCCGCTCGCGCAGACCGCGGAGGTCTACGGCGTGACCGAGGACCTCCTCCGCCGCTGGGTCGACGAGGCGCGGTAGACCTGTGGGGCATGCCGGTCAGAGGCCGGTGGCGCCCCCGCACGTCGCCGATCAGGGACCGGTGGCGCCCGCGCAGGTCGCAGGTCAGGGGCCGGTGGCGCCGAAGCCGGCGCCGGCCAGCAGCGTGGCCAGGTCGTCGACCGTGACCGCGAACGTCGCCCCGCCGGTGTGCGCGCCGCCGGTCAGCACGCCGACGACCTCGCCGAGCCCGTTCAGCAGCGGGCCGCCCGCCCCGTCCGGAGGCGCCGGCAGGCCCGTCCGGTAGAGGCGCAGGCCCTGCTCGGGGAACGCCTCGAAGGAGTCGACCACCCCCGAGAGCAGCAGCTCGTCCGAGGCGCCGACGGCGTGCACCGGGTCGCCGACGCGCACCAGCCCCGCGTGGCCCAGCCGCAGCGGCGCCGCCGGGACGGGTTCGGCCAGTTGCAGCAGGACCACGCCGAGGTGCGGCGACTCCGGGGCGAAGACGTGCCCGACGCGCCGCCGTCCCGCCGAGGTCTCGACCTCGGTGCCGGGGTCGCGTCCGGTCACGACCAGGCGGTCGGAGATCAGGAAGCCGCCGCCCGACGCCGTCCGCACCAGCGCGGGGCGGACGCGCCGGAGGAACGCCCCGGGGCCGGCCGGGTCCAGGACGGCGGCACCGAGCCGGTCCGCGTTCGCGATCAGCGTGCGGCGGTACGCGTCGGCCGCCCCGGTCTCGGCGAGGCACCGCAGCTCGCGGCGCACGTCCTCGGGATCGTCCAAGGGCCCGCCCAGTTCGGCCCGCGCCGCGAGGGCGTGGGCGTAGTCGCCGGTGGCGTGGAGGCCCCGGAACCTGCGCAGCGGGTCGGCCTGCCCGGCGGTGATCCGGCCGAGCACCGCGTTCCACAGCGTCACCTGCGCCAGCGCCGGACGGAGCCGGGCCAGCAGAGCCCCGAGCAGGTCCAGCAGGAGCCGTCCCTCCGCCAGGTCGCCCGACAGGTCCGGTCCCTGGGTGCCGAGGTATTCGCGGGCCTTGGTGGTCAGGTCGAGGAGCGGGCCGCGCATCGAGGCCAGCTCGGTCTCCAGCTCGGCGGCGGCCGGGCCGTAGATCTCCGTGAGCACCCGCTCGGTGCGCGGGTCCTGCCGGACGCCGCCCGGACGGTGCGCCGCCAGGCGCGTGCGGAACTCCTTCAGCAGCGCCTCGGCGTCCGCGTGCCCGGCCTCGTCCGCGAGCCCCGCCAGCCGCTCGCGCAGCGCGGCGGTCTCGGTCCGCAGCGTCTCCCGCTCCCGCTCCAGCCGGTGCCGCAGCGCCATCTCGCTGACCTCGCCGGGGGACAGCAGCGTCGTGTCGCTCACCGTGATCGAGCTGAGGTTGCCGGTCTTCCTGTCACGGGCCGTCACCTCCAGCACGCAGCTCTGGTCGATGGCGAAGGTCACCTCGATCTCGGGCTCGCCCGCCGGGGCGGGCGGGATGCCACCGAGCCGGAACTCCCCGATCTTGGACTCGGGGCGCAGGTCGCCGTTGTAGATCTGGACGAGCACCGCGTCCTGGTCGTCCCGGGTGGTGCTGTAGGTGCCGTGCCGCTCGGCCGGGATGTGGGTGTTGGCCGCGATGAGCGGGGAGAACTCCTCCGCGCCCGGGGACGGCGCGACCAGCAGGCCGAGCGCCAGCGGTGTGACGTCCATCAGCACCTGCTCGCGCAGCGCGCCGCTGAGCACCGCGGCCTGCGTCGCGGCGCCGCGCGCCACCGCGGTGCGCGGATCGGACAGCACGGTGCGGCGCAGCCCGAACACCTCCTCGACCGCCTCCCGGACGTACGGCGCGAGCATCGGGCCGCCGACCAGCACCAGATGCTCGGGCCGCTCCTTCAGCGAGTCCCGGAGCCGCCGGCAGGTCGTGCGCAGCGTGTCCAGCGGCCCGGCGAGGATCCCGGTCAGCTCGTCCCTGCTCAGCGACAGCCGGAAGCCCGGATCGCCGTTGAACCCCGGCAGCGGGTAGTCGACCTCGTGCTGCCCGGAGAGGCCGATCTTCAGGTACTCGGCGGCGATCTCGAAGCGGCGCCGCTCCCTGCCCTTCGCGGGCACGGTGACGCCCGTCCGCGCCAGCCGCTCCTCCAGCGCCCGGACGATGATCGCGTCGAAGTCGGCGCCGCCGAACCCGGTGTCGCCGCCCACCTGGTGCACGTCGTACATCCGGCCGTCGACCCACAGGGCGCTGATGTCGAGGGTGCCGGCGCCGAGGTCGACGACCACCACCTCGCCGCTCAGCCGGCGCTGCCGCGCGGCGGTGATGCAGGCCGCGGTCGGCTCGTGGATCAGCCGGGCGAGTTCCACCCCGGCGATCGCGCAGGCGTTGCGGGTCGCCTGCTTCTGGTTGTTGCGGAAGAACGCCGGAATGGTCAGCACCGCGCGGGGCCGCTCCACCCGCAGGTCGTGCCCCTCCGCGAGCCGGCCCAGCCACTCGTCCCTGACCTCGCCCAGCTCGGCGCGGGCCAGGTCGGCCACCGCCTCCAGCACCCGTTCGGCGAGGAAGTCCTCCACCATGCCCCGGGCGTGCCCGATCAGCCGGGCGGCGACCTCCTCGGTGCGGTAGACCCGGCCGCGGACGCGGTACCGGGTCAGCCCGCCGATGCGGCGCTTGGCAGCGCTGATGTGCCCCTTCACCCAGCTCGCGAGGACCTCCTCGCCGGCGATCCCGACCCGCTCGTTGCCCGCCTCGTCGAGGGTGAGGGTGGAGGCGAAGTAGGGGTGCCCCTTCCACGGGCAGAGCACCGGCTCCTTCGTCGCGCCGTCGTAGATGGAGACCGCGCAGGTGGTGGTGCCGAGGTCGAGCGCCCAGATGCCCGCGTACCGGCGGTCGACGTCCCGTATCGCCTGGGCCGTCCAGGCCGCGGCGCGCGCCTCGAACGGCTCCCGGCCCCGCGTGCCGAGCGCCTCCAGGCAGCGCCGCACGTCGGGTTCCAGGTCCGGGGGGAGCATCGCCTCGTCGCGCAGCCGCCGCAGCTCGGCGAACCCGGCGGTGTCGCGGCCGTGCCGCTCGACCGCCGCCAGGCACAGCGCGGCGAGCCGCCCGGTGTCGCCGGACCGGCGCAGGCAGTCGGCCAGCCGCGGGTCCTCGATCGCGTCGTCGCCGCGCCAGGCGATCAGGCTGCGGGCGGCCTCGGCGGGCCGCCCGGCCTGCAGGTACAGCCCGGCCGCCTCCTCCGGACGGCCCGCCGCGGCGTACAGCTCGGCCGCCCCGACGAGGTCGCCGCCCGCCTCCCGGGCGCCCGCGCGGGCGTCCCAGCCGTCCGGGTCGCCGCGGAGCACCCGTTCGGCGTCACCGTGCCGTCCGGCCTTGAGGTAGAGCCCGTGCGCCCGGTAGAGGTCGCCGCCGTGCTCGGCCTGCTCGGCGGCGGCGGACGTCTCCCCGGCGCCCTCCTCGAACCGGCTCCACTCCAGGTGGACCGCCGGCCCCACGTCGTCGTCGGACGGGCCCGCGGGCTCGGCCAGCGCCGCGTAGTGCCGGCGCCCCGCCTGGACGACCGCCGCGCGGCGGGCGGTCAGCTCGGCGCGGCGCGCGGCGAGCGCCCCGGTGGCGCCGGTGATCAGGGCGAGGCGGCGGACGACGGTCTCGGCGAGAACCGCGGCCTCCGCGTACTCCCGCCGTTCGACCAGCGCGTCGACCTCGGGCCAGCAGGCCCCCGCCAGCCGTTCCAGCCGGTCCGGCCGGTCGTCGGGGCAGGCGGCCAGCGCGTCGCCGAACCGGCCGAGCCGCTCATGGCACTCGCTCAGCCGGTCGGGCCTCCCGGCGGCCCGGTAGTGGGGGAGCGCCTCGGCGTACTCGCCGCGGCCGAAGTGCAGGTCGGCCGCGCGTCCGGCCAGGTCGGCCAGGATGCCGGCGCCCTCCCGGCTCGCCAGCTCGAGGCCGGCCCGCACATCGTCGAGGCGCGGCGACCGCAGGCAGCAGCGCATCGCCTCCTCGCGCCGGACGGCGGTGTCGGCGAGCCGTACGGCCTCGGCGCCGTTCCCGAGGAAGGCGTGCACCTCGAACAGCTCCGGCAGCGCGGACCCGGGCAGCCGGGACAGGAACCCGGTCCACAGCTGCTCGTCCCGGGCGAGCGGCGACGTCGGCAGGTGCCCGCGCAGCGACCGGGCGACGGTGTCGCGGTCGAGCAGGCCGAGCCCGCGCCACCGGTCGAGCTGCGCGACCAGGCGGTCGGCGTCGCCGGTGCCGCCCAGCACGTCGGCCAGCCGGTCGCGGGCCGCGCGCTGGAGCGGGGCGGAGCCGAGCCTGGTGGCCAGCTCGAACGTCACGGTCAGCGCGTCGGCGTCGGTCCCCGCGGCCAGGCCCGCGAGCAGCTCGGCGTGCCCGGCGGGAAGCTCCGCCGCGTAGACGTGGCCGGGCACGCGGGAGTCGTACGCGCGGAACAGCCGCAGCGCCAGCGCGGGGTCCTGGCCGAGCGCCCGCTCCAGGGCGCGGACGTAGTCGCGCGCCGCCTTCTCGAGCTGCCGCCCGGCCGGCGGATCCCCGGCGAAGGCCGCCTCCAACCGGCGCAGCCGCCGATCCGAACCCCACCCCCGCACCGGCATGCCCTGCCCTCCAAGCGACCGGTCGATCCCGTTGTCCGGCCATGGTAATCGCCAGGAAGGGGGCGATCCGGTCGTGATGCGAGAACCGTCCGCCGCACCGGCCGGGCCCGGGACGGCGCCCTCGCCCCGATCAGGGGTTCTTGGGCGGCGCCGGTCCGGGGGCGGCGCTCGGAAGCTGTGTCGGGGCCGGCTGGGAGGAGGGCGGGGACCATGTCGAGGTCGGGCCGGGGCCCGTGCGCGGTCGCGGCCCGCAGTACTTCAGCCATTCGGCCCCGGCGCCGAGGTGGTTGGTGACCAGGTAGTCGCCGCCCGCCGCGAGCTGGAGGTCCCACCAGGCCGTCTGGTTGGGCAGGACGCACTGGTCGACGCCCGGGGGGCACCAGATGAAGTGGCCGTTGAAGTCGTTGTCCCCGCCGAAGGGGTTGTAGCTGGCCACCTTGTCAGCCCGGAGGGCGCCGTCCGGGCCGCCCCAGATGCGGACCTTGAGGCGGGCGTCATGGGCCCGCTGGACAAAGGCGGCGTAGGCGTCCCGCTCCTCTTGGGAAAGCGACCAGTTGTCCTTGGACACGCATTTTTTGAAGTCGTCGTTCAGCACTCTCACATGCAGGGCGTACTCTTCGTCGTAGGCCGGCTTCCTCGCATTGTTGGGCGCCTTGTTGGTGGGATCCAGGATGGCCGGGACCTGGCAGTTCTCGGAGCTGGTGGAGTAGATGACACCCGGCGGCGGGTGACGGATCTGCTCCGGGTTCGCCAGGCTGACCGGCAGCACGACCTCCACATTGTCGGGCAGGCCCTTCATCTGCTCGACGATCCGGTCATAGGCGGCCGGTCCGCCTTCCTTGACCTCGACGAACACTTGGAACTTCTCATTGCGTCCCGGGTAGACGGTGCCGCCGTTGTAGTGGGCCAGTGCGGTCAGCGGATCGAAGTACTTCTCCTTGAGCGTGCCGACGTCGCTGCCCTTGTCGTGCATGAGGCGCAGCTCGCCCTTGTCGTTCATCCGGACGTCCGCCTCGACGCTCGTCGTCCCGTTGCTGAGCGCGCTCTGGAGGGGCGTCTTGTTCTGGTAGTCGTTGTGCGCGTTGAGCCGCTCGAACGTCTTCGCGTCCGGGTTCGGGGAGCAGACCTGCTTCTCGACCGGCGGTTTCGTGGGGATCGGCGAACTCGCGGGGCCAGGCGAATTCGCCGGACCAGGCGAACTCGCGGTGCCGGGTGAATTCGCGGTGCCGGGTGAATTCGCGGGGCCGGGCGAACTTGCTGTGCCGGGTGAATTTGCGGGGCCGGGTGAATTCTCCGAGCCGGGTGCATTCGCGGGGCCGGGCGAATTCGCGGGCCCGGCGGCCGATCCCTGCGGGGACGTTCCCTGGTGCTCGCATTGCCCGCCGACAAGCCGGCAGACCATGTCGTTGCAGGCTTGGGCGATCTTCCCGGAGACGGGGCCGCTGAGCCCGGCGAAGATCGCGGCGACGAGCAGGAGGATGGCGATGTATTCGGCCGATCCGGCCCCTCGGTCGCGATGTCCCATGGAAACATCGTGATCGAGCGGAGTGGTCCGCTCCCAGGGTCCCCGGGCCCAATCGTGCCACCGAACACCGGCATAGACGGCCGGGAACGGCCACGGAGGGCCGGCCGGGTTTCAGGGGCGGTCCGCGTCGCGTCCCCTCATGGCGCGGGCGCGCAGTCGGCGGCTCACCGGGCCGGCGTCGGTCTGCCGGCCCGAATCGCCGTACAGCGTCCAGCAGGCCCAGCGGGCCGGATGCTCCAAGGCGGGCGGCTCGTCCGGGACGTCGAGCACGCGTTCGTAGACGTCGCGCTGGGCCCGCTGTAACGCCACGTCGCGCGGCAGATAGCGCGCGTACCGCTCGAAGCGGTCGAGCAGCGGCGCGGTGACGGCGCCGGGCGCCGCCCATCTGGCCGCGATCACCGACGCGGCGCCCGCGCTGAGCGCGGCCCGGACGAAGCCCGGCCGCTCGTCCCGTCCGATGCGCCGGGCCATGCCCGTCTCACAGGCGCCGAGGACGAGGGTGCCGCAGCCGTTCAGGTCCATCCGCTGCAACTCGTCCGGACGGAGGTGGCCCTCGGAGCCCTGGGGCGCCAGCTCCAGCACCGGGTCCGCCGAGGCGAGCCCGTCGTGATCCTCATGGCCACCGTGCTCCTGGGGGCCGTCGTGCCCGTCGATGCGCACCTGGCGGTGGCGGCCCAGCCCGAGGGCCTCCCGCAGCGCCTCCGGCGTCGCCCCGTCCCCGGCCAGCACGTCCCGGCCGGCGGCGATCGTGGCCGGACCGGGCCCGCCGCCGCCCGGCCGGACCAGCAGCCGGCTGTCGCCCCGCGCCTGGAGCGACCGCAGATGGAGCGGGAGCCGGGCGGACAGGCACGGCAGGTCGGACAGCGCGAACCGGAGCCCGAGCGGCTCCGCCCTTCCCGACACCGTCATGGCCGCGAACGGGACGTCCGACAGCGCGCCCCCCGCGACCACGGCGATGCGCCGGACGCCGGCCGGGAGCCGCGGGATCACCACGTCCAGCCCGATCTGCTCGGCGACCTGTTCGAGGCGTTCGTCGAACCGGCCGTTCCCGATGCACTCCTCCAGCGCGGACGGGGTGCTCCAGCAGCAGCCGAGCAGGTCGATCGCCCTGGTCAGCTCCCCCCTGTCGCACGGGACGCTCGTGTGCTGGAGCAGCCCGCGCCCGAGGAAGGCGTGGTGGATGTGGCCGGGCGCCGAGTGGACGAGCCAGGCGAGCTGGTCGCGGGGCATGGAGTCGGCGAGGCGCCTCGCCCACCGCCACGCGCCGCCCAGGTCGCTCGGCCCCGGGAGGTCGCGGACGAGGCCCGCCCCGCCGAGGGGGATCCGGCCCAGGACCGCCGTGCCGCGCGCGGCCTCCATCGCGGCGACGACCGCCGGAACCCCCTTGGTGCCGTGCGTCTCCTCCGTCCGCGCGGCGGCCCGCAGCCGCTCGTCGTGCTCGTCCGGGACGGCTTGCAGGACCTCGGCGCGCAGGCCGCCCGTGGGCTGGAGCCCGGCGGCGCGCTCCTCCAACCGGTGCGCCTCGGCCCAGCACTCCACCGCCCGGCCGTCGGCCTCGGGCGTGCCGAGCCGGGTGTAGGTGTGGCCGAGCAGCCGCAGGGCGCGGACCCGGACCTCGGCCGGTCCGCTCGCCGGGGCGTGGACCGCGGCCTGGTGAAGGTGGCCGGCGGCCTCCTGGAGGTGGCCCGCGACGGTCGGCGCCCGGCCGAGCGGGAACCGGCTCCGGGCGAACTCCAGCTCGCCGGCGGCCAGGTGCCACAGCGAGACCTCGCGGTCGGCGCGGACCTGGGGGCGCAGGCCGAGCAGGAGGCGCTCGGCCTCGTCGAGCCGGGTCGCGTCGATCAATCGGCGCGCGTGCCGGATCCGCGCGACGCACCGGGCGGAGACCGGCCCGTCGGTCCTGCCGGCGCTGAGCAGGGCGCCCAGTTCCGCGGCGGCCCCGGCCGGGTCGGACGACTCGGCCGCGGCCTCCCGGAGCAGCGGGAGGAGCCGCTCGGCCGCCTCGGGCCGGCATACCGCGCCCAGCAGCACGGTCAGCTCGCGCAGGACGGGCCACCGCAGCACCGGGCTGAGGTCGGCGCGCATCGTGCACCGGAGCACCGCGAGCAGGGCGTCGTCGTAGTCCAGCCGGCGTCTGAGCGCGAGGACGAGAAGAAGGTGGTCCTGCACCGCCCGCGGCTCGGCGGGGAGCGCGCCGCCCGGACCGGGGTCCCTGCCGTCCAGCACGTCGAGCAGCAGGAGGTCGCGGTCGATGACGGCCACGCCGCGCGGGTCGCGGGCGCCGGAGAACAGGGCGCGCGCCTTGTCCAGATGGCCTCTGGCCAGGTCGAGGTCGCCCCGGTCGGCGGCGGCCAGCCCCTGCACCCGGTGGATCCGGCCGTTGCCGTCGCGGCCGAGTCCGTCCGGCGGGAACTCGGTGCGGATCGCGGCGGCCTCGGCGGCGGCGCCGGCGTGCCCTCCGGCGGCGAAGCGGATCTCCATCCGCAGGACGCGGAGGGGGAGGTGGCCGAGCCCGATCCGGGCCAGGTACTCATCGCACCGTTCCAGAGCCGGTCCGAGGGCGCCGAGCCGCATGAGGTGCCCGAGATGGTCGGCGGCCAGCTCCAGCCTGAGCCGGAGGTCGCCCTCGGCGAGTGCCACGGCCCGCCGGTAGGCGTCGTCGCCGTCCGCCACGTCCCCCCGCCCGAAGAGCTCCCGAGCGTGGGCGACGGCCGCGAGCAGGCGCGGGGCGGAGGCGGGCCCGCCGGTGTCATGGTCGCTGCGTTCGATCACTGCCAAAAGATCCCTTCGCCCCGGTCATGGACATATCAGATTCGGGGGTTCTGGCATATGTCCGAGGTGAACGGATTGTCCACTGGAAAGGAAAGATCACCCGACAGATGATCTTTATGGGTGGATCGGCCGGGCGAAGGCGATGCTTCCAGAAGATCGCCAATGGGAATGTGCATTGCGACGCATTGCGTGATTTCGATCGGCGGTCACGGAGCGGCGGCGGGCCGTCCGGTCAGGCGCCGGTCTCGCCGAGGACGACCGCGCCCGGTTATATCGAGGAGGCGACCGCGTGAGTCTCCTGGCTTCGGCTCGAACGCTCGTCCCGGCCTTCCCGCCCGCTACGCGGGCAGTGGCTTGCGGGTCATCCGGTAGTGCAGGACGAGGAAGGGCAGCCCGAAGACCGAGAACGCGTGCTCGGCGCGCAGCGCGCCGTCCTCGACGTGGACGTCCAGGGTCTCGGCGAAGCCGTGCACGCCCAGCGTGGTGAGGTCGCGGGTGTCGGGGTCGATGTAGGTCAGGTAGTGGCCCGGCTGGTCGAGCCCGCTCTCGCTGGTGAGGACCAGCCCCCCGCCGGGACGCGCGCGCGGCAGCAGCGTCGCGGTGAAGCTCGCCTGCGGCAGCGGGAAGCCCACGCTGACGTAGCCCCGGCCGCCGTGCCGGTAGGTGGTGTAGATCCCCACGTAGATGGGTTCGTCGTCGTCGGCGTACGAACGGATCCAGCCGCGCAGGGTCGGGGTGCCCGCCGCGTCGGGGACGATGGTGTCGATGCGGCCGTCGACCCCGCGCTGGGCCTCCCGCTGGTTCATCGGGACGTTGGCCTGGCCGAGCGGGCGCGCGAGGAGCGTTCGGTAAAGCAGGTAGCCGGGCCGCACCCACAACCGCCACTCGGGGACGATGTCGAGCGTGAACCGGGCCGTGTGCTCGTAGAACTCCCGCACCAGCGGGTCGACGCCCGCCGGGTCGAACCCGGGCCCGGCCAGCTCCTCCAGCGAGGCGACGATGCCGACGTCAGGGGCGGCGGCGGTGTAGACGCCGCCGAGCACCGCCGCGAGGTCCTTGACGTAGCCGGTGCCCACGTACCGCGACGTCGCCTCCAGCGGCACCACGAACGGGAGCCGGTCGGCGCTGACCCGCTCGGCCAGCAGACTGACCTGGGCGTCCCGGAACAGTAGCGCCGACAGCACCCGGAACGACACCACCGAGGCCGCCGCGGCGACCGCCGGGGACCCCTTCCGGGCCGCCAGCGCACCGCCGACCCCGGCACCGACCACCGGACCGAGCGCCACCTTGTGCGGACGGAGCGCCAGCGCGCCCGCCACCGCCCCCGCGGCCGTCCCGACCGGCAGGGGACCGGCGCCCGTGAGGCGCCCGGCCGCCCACCCCAGCGGCGCCGCCAGCGCCCCGCTGACGGCGATGCGCTGCCACAGCGCCGGGATCTCACCGGGCCGCTGCCGCGCCCGCGCCACCGCCTCCGACGCGCCCAGCGCCACCCCGCCCGCGACCGCACAGGCACCGGCCGCCCGCCGCCCCCGCCGCGCGGCGACCGCGGCCCCCGCGACCGCCCCCGCCACCCCCGCGAAGGCGATCGCGCCGAACCGTCCCGACCTCTGCTGTGCTTCCACCCCTGAAACCTACTCGCGCCCGCTCACACCCCCATCCCCCGACGACGACGGCCCGTCGTCAAAGGCCAATGCCCGGCACCGTCTCACTCCCTCTCTGCATAGATGCTCCCGCCTGTTCACCCCATACTTCCGCTTGTGGTGCGGACGCCTTCTCCGGAGTTCTTCTCCGAAGTGGATGGGCTGTTGCCGCACATGAGCCTCCGTAACAGTCCATCCGAACAGCCGGGGGTCACCGCCTGTAAGACTGCGTCACCCGGGCCGGACGGACAAGGCGGGTTCCGGTGTTTCCCGTTTCCTCTTCCGAAGACAAGAGGAAACGGCGGTACTTGTCGACGGAGTGCGGGTGGCCGTGCCCGTCCCGTACGCGGATGTGGCGGCGGGGAGGTGCGCCGGCTCGCGCGGCGGGGCCGCCGGGCGGCGGCCCCGGCCGCTCGGGGCGGTGGGAGAGACGGATATCTCTGGGAAATATGGGCGACATGTGAATATCCGCCTAGTCTGTCGTTGTGGATCACCAATCGGATCTTTCGTCCGTGGCCCGGCTGGGATGGCTGGACGTGCTGCGGGGGTGGGCGGCGCTGCTGGTGGCGCTGCATCACGCGAGCTACCTGTACGTGCCGGGGCTTCAGGTGCGGATGGCCGGCTGGTTCGACCCCGGGCGGTACGGGGTGCTGGTGTTCTTCCTCGTCAGCGGGTACATCGTGCCGGCGTCGCTGGAGCGGCGCGGGAGCGTGCGCGAGTTCTGGATCGGCCGGGTCTTCCGCATCTACCCGCTGCTGGCGGCGGCGTGCGCGGTGGCGGTGCTGCCGTTCCTGCTCGGGCTGACCGGGCTGCGGGCCGGGCTGGAGCGGTACGACCCGGTGACCGCGGTGCTGGCGCACCTGACGATGTTGCAGGACCTGCTGGCCGTGCCGAACGCGATGAACGTGCTGTGGACGCTGTCGTACGAGATGGTCTTCTACCTGCTGATCGTCGCGCTGTTCGTGGTGGGCGCGCACCGCCGCTCGGTGCCGGCCGCCGCCGGGGTCGCGGCGGCGGCGCTGCTCGTGGGCGGGCTGCTGCCGATGACGCTGCTGTCGCGGGTCGCCGGCACCGGCACCGTCGCCGGCGTGACCGCCGCGGTGTTCCTGGCGGCGATCGCGGCGGCGATGTCGGGCCGTCCCGCCGTCCGCACCGCCGGGGGGCTGCTCGGCGGGCTGCTGGCCCTCGTGCTGGTGACGCTGAACGGCCGGATCGCCGCCTGGGAGGGGATGTCGATGCTGGCGGTCATGTTCACCGGCACCGTCCTCTACCGCGCCGAACACGGCCAGGTCGGCCGCCGGACCGCCGCGGTGACGGCGGGTTTCGTCCTGCTGGCCGTGGTCGGCACCGGGGTGTGGAACACGGCCGGGTACGGGACGTACGCGTGGCACGTCCAGATCGTCTGGTCCGGCTCGATCGTGGCGGCGGCCGTGACGTTCGGCGCCGCGTGGCTGCTCCGGCGCCGGCGGTTCCCGCGCTGGGCGACGGCGCTCGGCACCGCGAGCTTCTCGGTATATCTGCTGCACCCGCTGATGCTGATGCTGTCGAACCAGTTCTTCGGCACCACCGGCCGCGAGGAGGTGCCGAAGCTGGTCGCGTTCGTCGTGGTCCTGCTGGCGGTGAGCTGGGCGGCCCAGCGCTTGATCGAGGCCCCGGCCCAGCGCCTCGGCCGCCGCATCGCCCGTCCCACCCGCGTCGGCGAGCCCGCGCCGGTCACCGTACCCGTCTCGTAAGGGCCTGGCCGTCCAGCCGGTTCTCGGTGCTCACCACATTGGCGCCGAATCGACCGGATCTGCGCCGGACTACGCATCGTCCGTAACAGTGCGGAGGGGGAAATCCGCGCTATCCCCGAGCCGCTCGACAGCGGGCGGCGTGTGCGCGGTGTTCGCCGATCGGGCCGCGCCCGAGCGGAGGGCGAATTCCTGACACAGGCCGGGTCTAGGGTGTGCGGTTCACCCTTGACTGAAAGGTTGCTGAATGTCGCTGGGGACGAGCCGGAGCCCGCGAACTCGGGCATGGCTCTGGTGGGCCGCTCTCGCATTGACCGCGTTCCCGCTGGTGTACGGCTGGGTGCTGACCCTTTTGCGGTGACCGCCGAGCCCGCCGCCCTCAGGTGACCGGACGCGCACCGCCCGGACGCCCCGCCGGGCGGGGCGTCCGGGACGGCGTCACTCGGTGATCTGGACGGCGCCGGACGGGCACAGGTCGGCGGCCTGGCGCGCGTCGGGGCGGTCGGCGTCGCCGGGGGCCGGGCGCAGGACGGTGACCAGGCCGTCCTCGTCCTGGTCGAAGACCCCGGGGGCGGTGAGCGCGCACATGCCGGCGCCCACGCAGATCTCCCTGTCGGCGGTGACGCGCATGGAACCCTCCTCCGTTCCCCTCACCAGGTGACCGGGAGCTCGTTGATGCCCTGGATCGTGGACGCGGGCCGCAGGGTCAGCGTGTCGGCCGGCACCGCGAGCCGCAGCGTGGGGACGCGGTCGAACAGGGCGGTCAGGGCGATCTGGAGCTCCATCCTGGCCAGGTTCTGCCCCAGGCACTGGTGCACGCCGTAGCCGAACGCGAGGTGGTGGCGGGCCGAGCGGTGCACGTCGAAGACGTCGGGGGCCTCGAACGCGGCGCCGTCCCGGTTGGTGATGGCGTTGGACACGATGACGCCCTCGCCGGCGCGGATGGTGATGCCGCCGACCTCGATGTCGCCGGTGGCCATGCGCACGCCCGCCAGGTCGGCGATGGACAGGTAGCGGAGCAGTTCCTCCACCGCCTCGGGCATCACCTCCGGGTCGGCGCGCAGTGCGGCGAACTGGTCGGGGTGCTCCAGCAGCGTGATGACGCTCAGCGAGATCATCGACGCGGTGGTCTCGTGCCCGGCGACCAGGAGCAGGATGGCCAGCGAGACCAGGTCCTCGCGGTCCGGCCCCTCGCCGGACGCCAGGCCCATCACCAGCCGGCCCAGCAGCCCGGGGCCGGGACTGCGCTCCCGCTCGGCGATGAGGTCCCTGAGGTAGTCGGCCAGGTCGTCGCGGGCGGCGGCGGTGCCGTCAGCGGTCTCGGACTGGAGCAGCCGGCGGCTGGCGCCCTGGAAGAACGCGTGGTCCTCGTAGGGGACGCCGAGCAGTTTGCAGATGACCATCGAGGGCACCGGCAGCGCGAACGCGGTGACCAGGTCGGCGGGCGGCCCGGCGGCGAGCATCTCGTCGAGGAACCCGGCCACGATCCGCTCGATGTCGCCGCGCATGGACTTGATCCGCCGCACCGTGAAGTCGGCGATCAGCAGCCTGCGCTGGGCGCCGTGCTCGGGCCGATCCATCCCGATGAGGCCGGGACGGATGTTGCGCCGGGTCAGGGCGAGGAAGCGCGGCGAGATGACCGGGAACCCGTCGCGGAGCCGGTCGGACGAGAGCCTGGGGTCGGCCAGCAGGGTGCGCGCGGTTTCGTGGTGGGTGACGACCCACGCGGTGCGGCCGTCGTACAGCCGGACGCGCGTCAACGGCGCCTCGTCGTCGCGCAGGTGGTCGTAGCCGGAGGGGAGCCGGTAGGGACACGTCCGGGCTTGGGGGTAGGCGGGGACGGCGGGGGACGGGGAGAAGGTGTCGGTCATGGGGCCCCTTACACCTGTCAAATAGAGGACGACCTGTCCTCTATGTATTGGAGGGTAAGCTCCCCTGCCAAGGAAGGCAACGGGTCCTTTCACGACCTTGGGAGCCGTCCTGTCACCCGACACCACGAGCCGCGCCGACCATCGCAAGGGTCCGCGCCGCCGGGGCGAGGTGCTGGAGCACGCGATCCTCACCGCGGCGCTGGAGGAGCTGGCCGAGACCGGCTACGCCGGGCTGACCATGGACCGCGTCGCCGCCCGCGCGCGCACCAGCAAGTCGACCGTCTACCGGCGCTGGTCCAGCCGCGCCGAACTGCTGGTGGACGTCTGGCGGCGGTTCGCGATCACCGGCGCCGAGGTGCCCGACACCGGACTGCTCCGCACCGACATGATCGTGCTGCTACGGCTGCTGTCGGACCGGCTGGCGTCCCCTGTCGGGCTGATGCTGCGCGGCCTGCTGGCCGAGATGGTCAGCGACCCGGAACTGGCCCGCGCCGTCCGGGAGCAGGCGTTCAGCACCGGACCGTCCGCCGTGATCGCGGTCCTCCAGCGCGCCGTCGCGCGCGGCGAGGTGGCCGCGTCGGTGCTGGACTCCCGCCGGGCGACGGTGGCGACCGACCTGCTGCGCAGCGAGTTCCTGCTGCACGGGGCCCCGGTCCCGGACGGCGCCATCATGGAGATCGTCGACGAGATCTTCCTGCCCCTCGTGCTGTCCGCGCCCCACCCAGGGGTCAGCAGACCTTGACCGAGGCGGTCCGCTCCTGCTGAACCGGGCTGTGCAGAACGATCCTGTAGGTGTGCGTGCCGGCCGTGTCCTCGGACTGGGAATTGGAATTGCTGAAGTTCGGTTCCCCGACGGTGCTGATCGGGTGACCTCTGCCCAGCCGGCCGTCGAAGTAGATGCTGAACTTGATGGGCGTCGGGTTCTTGTCCGTCGCGATGCTGTACTTGAAGGGGAAGAATTCGCCCTTGGCGAAGCACTTGCCTCCCGAGCCGACCGTGAAATAGGCGATCCGCGCGCCCCCTCCGCTCGGCCTGCCGGGGGTGGTCCCGGTGCCGCCCCCACCTCCACCGGTGCTCCCGCCGCCTCCGCCCCCGCCATCGGAACCGGTGCCCGAGCCTGATCCCGAGCCGGAGCCGGAGCCGGAGCCCTTGCCCGGGCTCTTGCCAGGACTGGGCGAGCCGGACGGGCCGTGGCTCCCGTTCGTGGTCGTCGGGGAGGCGGAGGGCTTCGCCGAAGCCCCGCCGTTCGCCCTGGCCCCGGAATCGGGCTGGTTCCCCGCCCCGGCCAGCTCCTGGGAGCCGCTCCCGAGCTGCCCGGACTCGTCGCGTCCCCCGCTGCCGGCGGACCCGTCCGGCCAGGACCAGGCGACCACGCCCGCAAGGACGGCCACCGCCACGAGACCCGCCGCTCCCGCTCCCAGCAGGACGGCGGGACGCCGGCCGGAGGACGCCTGCTTTGTGCGTCCGCCCGCCCTGCCGCCGTCCAACACGGTCTGCGGGGACACCGGCATCGGCATCGGGGGAGGGCTGTTCAGAGCAGCAGGCGGGACGTCTTGGGGCGGCAGGGGACCGGACTGCGTGGGCGCGGGGCCGGGTGGGGGCGGCAGGGGGTTGGTGTGCGCCGCCGGCGGACCGGGCGGCTGCACGGGGACGGGCGGCGGCGCGGTGGGCTGTGTCTGCGGCGCGGTCTGTCGTGACTGGGCGCCGAGGAGGCGGAGCAGCACGGTCTGCATGGGAGGCCGCTGGGCGGGGTCCTTGACCAGGCACGCGGCGATGGTGGACCGCAGCGGCTCCGGGAGCTTGTCGAGGTCGGGCTCGGCCTGGAGGACGCGGTGCATGATGGCCGGGAAGGTGTCCGCGCCGAACGGGGGCCCGCCGGTGGCGGCGAACGCGATGACCGCGCCCCAGGCGAAGACGTCCGCCGGGGGGCCGACGGTCTCCCCGGCGAACTGCTCCGGCGCCATGTAGGCCGGGGTACCGATGATGCTGCTCGTGAGGGTGAGGGGCGACTCGGTGTCGCGCGCGATGCCGAAGTCGATCACTCGGGGGCCGTCCGGCCCGAGCAGGACGTTCGAGGGCTTGAAGTCGCGGTGGACGACGCCGGCCTCGTGGATCGCCGCCAGCGCCGTCGCGGTCGCGACGGCGAGCCGTTGCAGCGCCGACCCGGCGCGCGGCCCGGCCTGCTGGAGCGACGGGCCCTCGATGTACTCGGTGACGATGTAGGGGCGCCGGCCCTCCAGGGACGCGTCGAGGACCTGCGCGATGCAGAACGGGTCGACGCGGCGGGCGGCGGCGATCTCCTTGGTGAAGCGCTCGCGCACGCGCGCGTCGGCGGCGATGTCCTCGCGGAGTACCTTCACCGCGACGGGTGTGCCGTCGGCGCCGTGCCCCAGGTAGACCACCCCCTGGCCGCCCATGCCGAGCCGGCCGGACAGCCGGTAGGGCCCCAGGACGGACGGGTCGTCGGGGCCGAGGGGCTCGGATTCCGGCATCGGAAGTGACTCCTGGTGCGTGGGAGCGGGTCGCTAGGCACCTTATTGGATGGATACCGCCCAGGACTTTGAGTTCATGATCCTGCTTCGACCCTCTTTGGGCGGATTTCGGCCCGGATCCCGGGCTCCCGGGCCGCCGGGGCGCTCGCCGGGGAGGGGCGTGGTGCTCGTCGAGCGACGCACTGAGGGGCGGCCGGAGCCGATCTCCGATGGGCGGAGACGGTTCGGCCTGGGCTGATGTGAAACCTGGCAAATAGGGGGTTTTCCCGGAGTGCCCTTTAATGCAGGATGCTTGCAGAAGCGACATCAGGGCACGAAATGATCATCCGCTGTCAAGGAGGACCATGTCCGCCCAGCAGACCCTGGCCACGTCGTACCTCGGACCCGTACGGGAACTCGCCGCCGCCGTCCACCGCAGTCCCGCGCTCGACAACGACTTCTACCGGCTCTGGGCGTCCGCCCCGCTCCCTTATCCCCAGGTCGAGACGTTCGCGCGCGAGTTCTACGCCCGGACGGTGAACACCTCGGTCATGGTGGCCCTTTCGGTGCTGCACACCGACGACCTCGCGGCCCGCGTGGAATGCGTCAAGAACCTGTACTCCGAGTACGGAAACGGCGATCCCGCCAAAGCGCACCTGCTCCTGCTCGAGCGGTTCCTCACCGACCTGCTCACCCGCCTGCGCGGCGCTCCCTTCACGGTGGACGAACTGCGTGCAGCCGAGCCGCTGGCCTCCACGCGCGCTTTCGGAAAGGGCCAGCGCGCCCTGTTCACCGATTCCGACCAGCGGGTCGTCCAGGGCGCCCTGCTCGGGCAGGAGCACCTCGCCTACTCGATGCTCGTCCGGCTCTACGAAGGGGTGCGCAATTACAAGCACCTCTACGGCGAGGACGAGTTCCATGAGGAGTGCGAGTACTTCTACGTCCACATCGGCGAGGCGGAAAAGGAGCACAAGGCCGAGGCCATCGTCTCGGCCGCCGCCGTCTGCCATGGAGATGACGACCTCGACCGGGTCCGCGAGGGCTTCGACGGCTTCCTCGGCCTGACCGCCGACTACTGGACCGGCGTCCACGAAGCGATGCTCGCCGCGCGGTGACGGCACCCGCCGTCCGGCCGGGCGCCTCGTGACCGCGACCGCCGGTGCCGGTGCCGGTGCCGGTGCCGGTGCCGGGCGCCGGGCCGCGCTGGCGCCCGCCCTGGTCCCGATCCAGATCACCAGCCTCCAGGTGGGCGCCGCCGCGGCCACCCACCTGTTCGACCGGATCGGGACCTGGGGCACGGTCTCCCTGCGGGTGATCCTGGCCGCCCTCGTCCTCGCGCTGCTGCCGGGACGGCGCCTCGGCCGGATCACCCGGCGGCACCTGCCCGTCGTCTGCGCCTACGCCGCCGTGATCTCCGGGATGAACTTCGCGTTCTTCGCCGCCATCGACCACCTGCCGCTCAGCGTCGCCACCACCATCGAGCTCCTCGGCCCGCTCACGGTGGCGCTGGCCGCCGCCCGCAGCCGGTCCGACGCGGGGTGGGCGCTGCTGGCCGCCGGCGGGCTCGTCCTGCTCACCGCCCCGGGCGGCCTGTCGGCGGCGGGCCTGGCCTTCGCGGGCGCCGCCGCCGTGCTCCGCGGCGCCTACGTCCTGCTCACCCGCCGGCTCGGCGACGACTTTCCCGACCGCACCGGCCTGGTGGCGGCCATGATCCTCAGCGCCCTCGTCTGGTCGCCGGTCGCCGTCACCCAGGTCGGCGCCCGGCTGGACGGGCGGGTCCTGCTCCTGGCGCTGGCGGTCGGCCTGTTCTCCTCCGCGCTCCCCTACAGCCTCGACCTGCTCTGCCTCCGGTACGTCACGCCCCACACGTTCGGCGTCCTGCTCAGCCTCAGCCCGGTGATCAGCCTCGCCGTCGGCTATGTGGCGCTGGCCCAGGCGCCGCGCGGGGTCCAGCTCGCGGGCATCGCCCTGGTGGTCGCCGCGTCGGCCGGAGCGGTCCGGACGAGCCTCACCCGCGCGCCTCGACCGGACTGACCCCTGCGGAACCCGCCGCGCCCCGGGCCGGCCGCGGGCGGCGGACGGGTCAGATGACCGCGTTGGTGTTGCGGATCTGGGTGATGGTGGAGTGCAGCGGGGACGGGGGCGGGCCCGCGTCGGAGAGCGGGGTGCCGATCCCGAACTGGACCGCGGCGCGGGTGAGGTCGGCCTTGTTGCGGAGCCTCAGCTTCTGGCGGATGCGCTGGACGTAGGTGTCGACGGTCGCCTTGGACAGGCCCAGCTTGGAGCTGATCTGCTTGTGCGTCCAGCCCTCCGCCACGAGCGCGAGGACCTGTCCCTCCCGGTCGGTGAGGCCGGCCGGGAGGTTGATCGCGGACGGGCGGCCCGGCGCGGCCGAGGGCCCGGGACCGGGCGCGGGGTCGGAATCGGGCAGGCTGAACAGTTCGCCCACGGTCGAGCCGGAGAAGAAGAAGCGGCCCCTCGCCACGATCTGCAAGGCCGCGAAGAGCGTCTCGGGTTCGGCGTCCATGTCCAGGTAGCCGTGCACCCCGGCGGCGATCAGCGAGGACAGCTGGCGGCGGTCGATCATCCGGGAGATCCCCAGGATCAGCACCCGCTGCGACCACTGGTGCACGTGGTCGAGGAAGGGCCCGTCGACGGCCGACGGAAGGCCGATGAGCAGGACCTGGATGTCGGAGGGGTCCCGCGCCAGGCGGTCCTGCACCGCCGACACGGACTGGACGGCGGTGACCGAGAACAGGTTCTCGACCGACTCCAGCGCGCTCTGGGTGCCGCGCATCAGCAGGGACCCATCGTGAAGGAGGACGATGTTGTGGGGGTCCTCAGGTGTGGAAGCGTCGCTGTTGGCAACTGGATAGACCTGAAAGCTGTGCGATGTCCGGTTCACGGTCATCTGCCCTCCATGGGAGTGGATCGTCCCAGTATCCAGCCGAGCCGGTCGGCCAGTTCGTCGACCGACTCGGTCAGGATCCACTTATGGTGCCCGATTCTCTCTTGGTCAACGCCCCCGTCGCTGTGCCGTCCCCAGCCGGCGGCGTCGTGGCCGGCGCGCGGGTCTCGCCCGCCGGTCAGCGACGTGATGGGGGATCGGACCGGTGGTCCCGGCCGATGCTCGTACTGTGCGAGGAGGCGGTAATCGGCGCGGAACGCCGGTTCGAAGACCTCGCGGAGATCCTTGAGCTGGACGATCTGTTCGGGAATTCCCCCATTCTCGATGAGCCGGTCCCAGAAGGCGCCGGACTCCAGTGGCAGTAACGCGTCCGGAGTGCGGTTCCGGAGGTGCGGCGGCGGATAGTCCGCCACGACGAGCCTGACCGGATCGGGTGCTCCGAGGTCCGCCAGCCGGCGCGCCACCAGATAGGCGAGCAGCGCGCCGGAGCAGTACCCGAACAACGCGTACGGGTGATCAGTGTGGGGCAGCAGCGCGGCGGCCAGTTCCGCCACGAGCGGCGCGAGTTCGGTGCGCGGCGGTTCGGTGAACCTGGCCTCGCGGCCAGGCAGTGCCACGCCCCACATCTCGACGCGGGCCGGGAGCCGGCGGGCCAGCCCGGCGAAGGCGGTCGGCCCGGCGCCGACGTTGGGAAAGCCGAACAGGCGCACGGCCGGACCGTTCCGAATGGGCTCGTCCGGGCCGGGGAGGCGGACCAGCCATGCCTTCGCGTCCAACGTCATCCGCGCCCCTTCCGGTGGTCAGTCGACCGGGATCGGCACGCTGCGGGCGAGCGCGCTGAATTCGGAAAGTGTGGGTGCGTCGAAGACGTCGAGCACGGAGAGTGAGATTCCGAGCCGCTCGCGGACGCGGGTCACGATGCGGGTCGCGCTGAGGGAATCGCCGCCGAGGGCGAAGAAGGTCTCGTCGGCTCCGATCGGAGCCTTCAGAACCTCCTCCCAGATCTGCCGCATCCGTGAGTTCAGGTCGTCCGGTGATGCCGCGGGGTTCGTCATCTCTCCAGGCACCCTCTCATCGGAGATGATCCGAAAGTTTGCGTGATCTTGATCAGGGTGCCCAGTCTTTCTTTGCGGGTCTCCTTTCTGGGACGTGGGTTAGGGGGATCGGTCAGAGACGTCCGAAGAGCGACTTGTCGGGCGTGATGTCCGGTTGGTCGACTCCCCTCGTGAGCCGGGTATCGATCTTCGACGATGAGACGGGGACGTTCATCACGGTGCGTAATCATGAGGGACGCCGTTCGATCTGGCCCGCGGCCAGACCGCTGCCGCGCGGCTGGCGGCCGGCCGGGTTCACCGGCCCGAAGGCCGCCTGCCTGGAGTGGATCGCCCGATCGGCGGACGTTCCCGCGGACGGGCCGGTCTCCACGGACGGGCCGGTCTCCGCGGACGGGCCGGTTCCCGGAGGCGGCCGATGACGGGGGACGGCGCCGTGCTGGCGCTCTCCGGGGTGTCCAAGACCTTCCGGCAGGGACGCCGCACCCTCGCGCAGCGGGTCCGGCGCGCCCCCGACGACCGGCGCGAGGTGTGCGCGGTCGACGGCGTCGACCTCCGGGTCGGGGCCGGGGAGATCCTCGGGCTCGTCGGGCCCAACGGCGCCGGCAAGTCGACCACCGTGCGGATGATGGCGACCCTGCTCGAACCGACCCGCGGCACCGTCGAGGTCTGCGGCGTCGACGCCGTCGCCGAGCCAGGCCGGGCCCGCCGGCACCTGGGGGTGGTGATCGGCGGCGAGCGCAGCGTCTACTGGAAGCTCACCGGCCGGGAGAACCTCGAGTACTTCGCCGCGCTCTACCACCTGCCGCCCCGCGTGATCGGGGCCCGCATCGACCAGGTGCTGCGCGACACCGACCTGCTCGACCGCGCCGGCGACTACGCCGAACGCTACTCGACGGGGATGCGGCAGCGGCTGTCGCTGGCGCGGGCCCTGCTCCAGGAACCGGCCGTGCTGCTGCTGGACGAGCCCACCTCGGGCCTGGACCCCCGGTCGGCCGCGCAGCTCCGGGAGCGGATTGCCCGGCTGCGCGAGGACGGGCGCAGCGTCCTGATCACCACGCACAACATGGAGGAGGCCGACCGGCTCTGCGACCGGATCGCCGTCATCGACCGCGGCCGGGTGGTGCGGCTCGGCGCCCCGGCCGAGCTCAAGCGCCTGGTCGAGGCCGACCAGGTCGCCCGGGTCCGGCTCCGGGTGGGGCGCTCCACGGCGGACGGCGAGCTGGTCTCGGCGGTCGGCGCGTTCGCGACGGTGGCCGACAAGCGCGCCGACGGCGCCGACGTCGACCTCGTCCTGCACCTGCCGCCGGGCACCGACCTGCTGCCCCGCCTGGTCGAGGTCGCGCAGCGGCACGACGCGGTCGTCCACAAGGTCGACATCGAGCCCGTGACGCTCCAGGACGTGTTCCTGTCCGTCACCGGTCCCGGGGCGGAGCGCGCCGGATGAACCGGCTGGAGGGCGAGGTCCGCGCCGTCGTGGCCACGACCCGCAAGGAACTGCGGCTGATGCGCCGCTACCCGGCCGAGATCGTCTCCCTCGCCCTGTGGATGCTGCTGCTCCCGCTGGCCTACATCGCGCAGGCCACGGCCCTCTCGTCGGACGCGCCCGCGTCGGTGGACGCGTTCGCCGAACGGGCCGGGACGGGCGACTTCGTCGCGTTCCTCTACCTGGGCTGGTCGGTGTACCTCTGGCTCACCGCGGTCCTGTGGGGGCCGGGTCTCGCGCTCAGGCAGGAACGCGCCCGCGGCTCCTTCGAGATCGTGTTCGCCAGCCCGGTCTCCCGGTTCACGCTCCTGTTCGGCGGCGCCCCGGCGCAGCTCGTCCCGGCGCTGGTGGTGTTCGCGAGCGCGGCGGTGTCGATGCGGCTGGTGTTCGGCGTGCCGCTCGGCTGGGGCGACCTCGCGTGCTGGCTCGCCGTCCTGCTGGTCGCGTTCCCGGCGCTGATGGCCCTCGGCGCGGTGTTCGCCACCGCATCCCTGTCGCTCCAGGACGCGGCCGGGGCGTTGCAGATCACCCGGGGCGTGTTCACGCTCCTGTGCGGCGTCACCTACCCGCTGGCGGTCCTGCCGGGCGCGCTCCGGGCGGTGGGGGAGTCCCTGCCGCCGACGCATCTGCTTGACGCGCTGCGCGCGGTCACGGTCGGATCGGGATCGCTCACGGGCGAGCTCCCGCGGCTGCTGCTCCTGCTCGCCGAGGCCGTCCCGATCGGGGCGGTCGCGATGGCGCTGCTCTGGCTCAGCGTCCGGTACGCCCGCAAGACCGGCCGGCTGGGGCTGTTCTGATGGGGAGGACCGGCCCGCTGACCTGGTACCAGGAGATGGTCTGGTGGAACCAGTACTGGAACCCGCCGGGCGAGGAGTACCCGCCGATGGGCGACGTCTGGTATCTGCCCGGCGGGCCGTCCGAGCAGGACGTCCGCGCGGCGTTCGGCGTCCTGATGGACCGGCACGAGGTGCTGCGGACGGCCATCGCCCAGGACGCCGCCGGCACGGTGTTCCAGCAGGTCGGCGCCCCCGGGACCGTGATCCCGCCGGTGTGGGCGTCCACCCTGGCCCGGCTCCGCGAGGACGTGCCGGGATGCCTCGGGACGTTCCGCCGCCCTGACCGCAGGTCGCTCGGGCGGCCCCGCTGGCGCGCGGTGCTGGGCGTCAAGGACGGCCGCGTCCTGGCGGTGGGCTTCGCGGGCGACCGGTTCCTGATGGACGCCTGGAGCGTGATCGAGCTCCGGCGCCGGTTCCTCGAGGCACTCCAGGGGCCGCCGTCGCCCGCGGGGCCGCCGTCACCGGCGGGGCCGGACGCGGAGCCGCTGAATCCCCTGGACCGGGCGGCCTGGCAGCGGTCGGACGAGGGCAGGGCCAAGGCCGGCGCGGCGCTGCTCTGGATGGAGCGGGTCCTCTCCCGCTGCCCCCCGGCGCTGTTCCCCGGCCCGGACGGACCGGCGGGGCGGCCCCGCTTCACCGCGGCCGTGCTCCGGTCCGCCGGGCTCCTCGCCGACACCGACGACGTCTGCCGCAGGCACCGGACGACCAGGCCGAGCGCGATCCTGGCCGTCCTGGCCGCGGTGCTCCGGCTGCGCACCGGGCGGCGGGCCCTCCCCGTCCGCAGCATCAGCGCCAACCGCACGTCCGCCGCCGAACGCGCGAGCCTCCTCGGGCTCTACCAGCCCGCCCACCTCGTCCTGGACATCCCCGCGGACGTGATGATGCCGGACCTGCTGGGCCAGGTCTGGCGCGAGAGCGTCAGCGCGTACCGGCACACCGAGTACCCGCCCGACGAGTTCCGCGAGCTCCTCGTCCGGCACGCCCGCGAACGCGGCTTCGCGCCCGCCTTCCAGCTCGACTTCGACTACGTGCCGGGCGGGCCGCCGGTACGGCGCGGGCACGGCCCCGGGCCGCTCGGCGCCCGTCCCGGGGCCGGGGTCTCCGTACCGATCGAGCATCGCGGAAGCGAGCAGGGGCGCGCCGGCTACTCCCTGTTCCAGGCCCAGGCCGTCGGGGAGGAGATGGCGCTGACCCTGGACGCCGACACCGCCATGCTCCCCGCCCCGGAGATCGACCGGCTGCTGTCCTGGACCGCGCTCGCCATGCGGCGGCTCGCGGCCGAGCCGGAGGTCCGCCTGTGCGACCTCGGCCGGCTGCTCAACATCGCGCCCCGGGTGAACGGACGGACCGCCGCCGAGTCCGCGCCCGGCGCACCGCCCGAGCCCGCGCCCAGCTCCGAATCCGGCGGGACGCCGGGGGCGCCGGGGACGTCGGCCGAGGCCGCGGTGACGGCGGCCATCCTCGCGACCCACCCGCTGGAACGGGTGGAACTGGCGCGGGACTACGTCGGAGCGGGCGGGCGCCTGCGCCTGGTGCCGCAGGTCGTCCACGAGCTGGCCCGGCGGGGCCACCACGGGCTGCGGGCCGAGCACGTCGAGACCCCCATGAGCCTGCGCGCGGTCGCCGCCGAGCTGCGCCCGGCCCAGGAACGGAACCCGGACCTTCCCCCGGCCCCGGAGCGGAGATGACGATGCGCGACGACACCCCGACGTCGGCCGACGACCGCGTCCGCGACATCGCCCGCGCCCGCCCGGACGACCCGGCCGTCATCGTCGTCGCCGGAGGCCGCGCCGGCGGCGCCGCCGGAAGCCGTGTGCGCGAGGACGCCGTCCTCACCTGGGACGAGCTGGACCGGGCGTCCGCCGAACTCGCGGCCCGGCTCGGGGCGCTGGCCGCCGGGGCCGTGCGGCGGCCGGTCGTCGTGATCGACGCGACCAACTCGGCGGACACCGTGATCGGTTTCGCCGCGTGCATGCGCGCCCGGATCCCGTTCCTGCCGCTGGACCCCCTGGCGCCCGCCGCCGAGGCCGGGCAGGTGATGGCGGCGCTCGCCCCGGCGCACTGGCCGGTGCGCCTGGCGGACGCACGGGACGGCGTCACCCCGCCTGAACCGCCTGCCCCGCCTGAACCGCCCGCCGCGCCTGAACCGTCCGCCCCGCCTGAACCGTCCGCCGCGCCGCGACCGTCCGCCCCGCAGGGCCCGTCCGTGCGGCCACGGCCCGGTGAGGAGGCCGGGTACCTGCTCGCCACCGGCGGTTCGTCGGGACGGCCGCGCGTGATCGCGCATCCCGCGCCGCTCGACCACGATCCGGTCCGGGTGCCCAGCATGATGCTGCGGGCGGTGGGATGGCGGCACGCGCAGCGGCAGCTCATCGCGGGGCCCCTGCACCACGCGGCGCCGTTCATGTGCTGCTGGGAGGGGCTGCTCGACGCGAACACGCTCGTCCTGCTGCCGCGGTTCGACGCGCGGGAGATGCTGCGGGCGATCGAGCGCCACCGGGTCCAGTGGGCCCAGCTCACCCCCGTCCACCTGAGGTGGGCGCTGACGGCCCTGCGCACCCAGGACGCCGACCTCGGCTCGCTGAACGCGGTGGTGCACACGGCGGCGCCGTGTCCCGCCGAGCTGAAGCGGGCCTGGATCGACCTGCTCGGCCCGGAGCGCCTCTTCGAGATCTACGGGGCGACCGAGGCGATCGGCACCACCCTCCTGCGCGGCGACGAGTGGCTCGCCCATCCCGGCTCGGTGGGCCGCGGCTTCTGCACGCAGGTGCGCGTCCTCGACGAGGACGGCGGATCGGTGCCGCCCGGCGCGGAGGGCGAGGTGTACATGCGGCGCACCGCCCGGCACGCCCCGGTCGGACGGGACGTCGCCCCGTCCGGCGGCGGGCCGTCCGGCCTCAAGCGGACCGTGGACGGCTTCTTCAGCGTCGGCGACCACGGCCGGGTCGACCGGGACGGCTACCTCCACCTCGGCGCCCGCCGGCACGACCTGGTGATCGTGGGCGGCGGCAACGTCTACCCCGCGGAGGTCGAGGCGGCGATCGCCGAGCATCCGGACGTGCTCGACGCCGCGGTGATCGGCCGGCCGGACGAGGCGCTCGGCGCGCGGCTGCTCGCCCTGGTGATCGCGCGGCCGGGCGCCGGGCTCACCGCCGAGGCGGTGTCCGCGCACGCCGAGGCGCGGCTCGCGCCGCACAAGGTGCCGTGGGACGTCCGGTTCGTCACGCGGCTGCCGCGCACGGAGGCGGGCAAGCTGCACCGCCGCAGGCTCATGGAGACGGAGGGATCAGGTGTCTGACTCGATGGCCCCGGCGGCCCGCGCCCACCCGCTCGCGACGCTGCTGGGCGCGCACCCGGAGGTGCTGGACGCCGCGGTGCTCGCCCCCGGCGCGCTGGAGGACGGCGAGGTGGCCGTGGTGGTGCCGGACGGCTACGCCAGCGGGCCCGAGCTGGCGGGCCACGTGGCCGCGGTGCTCGGCCTGGACGCGGTGCCGCCCACCATCGTCCTGCTCCCGCGAATCCCCAGGGCGGCGGACGGGACGGTGCACGTCGGGGAGCTGCGCGCCAAGCTGGAGTCCTGGCCGAGCGTGTACCGCTTCGCGCTCCCGCGCACGGCGGCCGAACGGCGGCTGGCGGAGGTCTGGTGCCGGGTGCTGGAGCGCCCGTGGATCGGCGTGCACGACGACTTCATCGAGGCCGGCGGCGACTCGCGCGCCGCCGCCGTCATCATGGCCGAGCTGGCGGGGGAGGCCGGGCCCGCGGTGTCCCTGGCGGACCTGTTCGAGCTGGCGACCATCGCGGAGCTGGCGGCCAGGATCGCCGCGGACGATGACTGACGACCTGGCCGGGGAGCTGCGCGACCTGCTGGCCCGCCGCCTCCCCGCCTACATGGCGCCCAGCGTGATCGTGGAGCTGGACGAGATGCCCCGGACCGCGGGCGGCAAGCTCGATCGCGCCGCCCTGCCGATCCCGGAGACACGTCCGGAGACGGCCCGGGGGACCGCTCCGGGGACGGCTCCGGGAACGGCGCCAGGCCGGCCCGCCGCCCCGGAAGACGAGATCGAGGCGCGGATCTCCGCCGTCCTGGCGGAGGTCCTCGGACTCGCGCGGGTCGGCGCCGACGACAACTTCTTCCTGCTCGGCGGGACGTCGGTGCACGCCGTCCAGGCCATCGCCCGCATCGCCGAACGGCTGGACGCCCGCGTGCCCGCACTGCGGTTCTTCCAGGCACCGAGTGTCCACGGGATCGCCGCCGCCGTGCGCGAAGGGAGGACGCCGTGACCGCGCAGAACGCCGTGACCGCGCAGGACGCCGTGACCGCGCAGGACGCGGCCGGGGGGCCGCTGTCGCGCGAGCAGCAGGCGATGTGGCTCCGGGAGCGGCTCATCCCGGGCACCGCGATGCACAACCTGGCCGCGGCGCACGAGATCGAGGGGCCGCTCGACGTCGCCGTCCTCACCAGGGCACTGCGGGCGCTGGCCGCCCGCCACGAGCCGCTGCGCACCTCGTTCCGGGAGGCGGGCGGCCTGCCGGTGGCCCAGGTCCACGACGGCGCGGAGCTGGAACTGGTGACCGTCGACGCGACCGGAGCAGGGACCGACTGGCGTGCGCTGGCGGAGGACGAGGCGGGCCGGCCGTTCGACCTGTCCGCCGCGCCGCTGATGCGCGCCCTGCTGATCCGGCGTTCGGAGCGCCTGGCCGTGCTCCTGCTGGTCGTCCACCACCTCGCCGCCGACGCCTGGTCGCTCGGCCTGGTGTGGGAGGAGCTCGACGCCGCCTACCGGGCCTTCCTGCACGGCCGGGCCTGGGAGCCGGAACCGCTCCCCGTCACCTACCGCGACCACGTGCGGCGGCGCCTCACCGGTGGCGCCGGGCGGGACCGCGGTGAGCTCCGGTCCTTCTGGCGGGAGAGGCTCGCCGCCGCGCCCGCCTTCTCCACCGTCCCCTCGGACCGGCCGCGTCCCGCCGAACCCACGCACGGCGGCGCGACCCTGGAGCGGACCCTCGGCCCCGACCTGCTCGACGCGGCCACGAGGCTCTCCCACCAGCGCCGCGCGTCGCTGTTCATCGTGCTGGCCGCCGCCTGGACCGCCGTGCTGTCGCGCTACGCGGGCCGCGCGGACGTCGTGATCGGCGTGCCGACGTCCGGACGGGACGACTCCGACGTCGAGCCGCTGGTCGGCCTGTTCTCCGGAGCGATCCCGCTGCGCGTCGCCGTCGGCCTGGCGGAGCCGTTCCAGGACCTGGTCATGAAGGTGCGCCGCGAGCTGTTCGATTGCCTGGAGCACCGAGACGTGTCGCCGGTCGAGCTGGTCGCCGAGACCGGCGGCCCGCGCGAGCTGTCGGCGACGCCGGTCTACCAGGTGCTCTTCAACGTCGTCCGCACGGGGCACGCGCCGTTCGCGCCCGACGGCACGAGCTGCCGCTACATGTCGGGCTTCGTCGGCGCCGTCCAGACCGACCTCTCGCTCACGGCGACCACCCCCAACTCGGGCGGGCTGCGGCTGCAACTGCACTACAGCACCGACCTGTACGACGCGGGAACGGCGGAGGGGCTGCTCGGCCACTACGAGCACTTCCTCGCGGACGCGCTGCGCCGCCCCGACGTCCCGCTCGGCGACCTCAGGATGACCGGCGGCCAGGAACCGCCCCCCGCCCCGGCCGCCTCTGCGGAGGGTGAGGCGCCCACGGCGCTGGGCCTCGTGGAACGGGTCATGGCGGACCGGCCGGACGCGCCCGCGGTGATCGACGGGAACACCGTCCTCACCTACCGGGACCTGGACGAACGCGCGGCGGCCTGCGCCGCCCGGCTCCGCTCGGCGGGCCTCGGCGCCGGGGACGTGGTGGCGCTGCACCTGGACCGGAGCGCCGACCTGGTCGCCGTCATGCTCGGCGTCTGGCGGGCCGGTGCCGCCTACCTGCCGCTCGACCCAGGCCACCCGCCCGGACGGATCGAGTCCCTGGTGACCGGCTCCGGCGCCGCCGCGGTCATCACGTCCGAGCCGCGTCCGGACGGGCCCGCGGCGCCGCGGGTCACGGTGATGACGGTCGGCGAGGTCATGGCCGGGACGGGACGCGCGCAGCCGCACGGGGCGGGCGGCGGCGGGCCGAGGAGCGGGGCCCGCGACCTGGCGTACGTCATGTACACCTCGGGGTCGAGCGGCCGTCCCAAGGGGGTCGAGGTCCCGCACCGCGCCGTCGGCCATCTCCTGCGGGCGATGGCGCGGCGCCCCGGGCTGGACGCGCGGGACGTCGTGCTCGCCCTGACCAGCCCGGCCTTCGACATCTCCCTGGTGGAACTGGTGCTCCCGCTCACCGTCGGGGCCCGCGTCGTGGTGGCGCCCCCGGCCGCGCGGCACGACCCGGAGGCGGCCGGACGGCTGGTGCGCGACCACGGCGTGACCCTCGTCCAGGCGACGCCGACGGGCTGGCGGCAGCTCCTGCTCGCTGATCCGGCCCGCTGGGGGCTGCGCCGCGTGTGGTGCGGCGGCGAGGCGCTGGACGCGGCGCTGGCGGACCGGCTCGCGGGCCTCGCCCCGGAGGTGTGGAACCTCTACGGCCCCACCGAGACGACCGTGTGGTCGCTCGCCGAGCGGGTCCGGCCGGGGCGCGACCACGTCCCGATCGGCACGCCGATCGGGGACACCTCGGTGCTGGTCCTGGACCGCTGGAACGAGCCCGCGCCGCCCGGAGTGCCCGGCGAGCTGTGCATCGGGAACGCCGGGGTGGCCACCGGCTACCGCGGCCGGCCGGACCTGACCGCCGACCGGTTCGTCCCC
This sequence comes from Actinomadura xylanilytica, assembly GCF_030283145.1. Taxonomy (GTDB): domain Bacteria; phylum Actinomycetota; class Actinomycetes; order Streptosporangiales; family Streptosporangiaceae; genus Spirillospora; species Spirillospora xylanilytica. The sequence goes on along the minus strand of NZ_JASNWE010000004.1, from coordinate 175,396 downwards.
GACCCGTCCGGCGGGCCCGGGGCCGTGCTGTACCGCACCGGCGACCTGGTCCGCCGCCGGGCGGACGGCGGCCTGGAGTTCCTGGGGCGGCTCGACCGGCAGGTCAAGCTGCACGGGCACCGGATCGAGCCCGCGGAGATCGAGGCGGTGCTCCGGGAGCACGGCGACGTCCGCGACGCCGCCGTCGTCCTGCGCGAGGACGTTCCGGGCGATCCGCGGCTGGTCGCCTACGTGACCGCGCACCGGGCGGGAGGCGCCCGATGACCGCGCCCTGGTCGCTGTTCGGGCGGTTCGCCGCGGCGGCGGAGCGGCATGCCGACGCGTCCGCCCTGGAGATCGGCGGTGAGGCGTGGAGCTACCGGGACCTCGACCGGGCCGCCGCGCGCCTCGCCGGGCTGCTCGTCGAACGGCACGGGGGGACGCCGCCGCGGCGGATGGGCGTGCTCTGCGGGCGCACGTTCCTCGCCTACGCCGGATACCTCGCGGGACTCCGGCTGGGCGCGACGATCGTCCCGCTGAACCCGGCGGTCCCCGCCGAGCGCAACCGGCTGGTGGCCGAGGCGACCGGGCTCGACCTGATCCTGGCGGACGGCTCGAGCTGCGGCGGGGCGCGGACCGGGCACCTCGGCGCCGTGGCGTCGGCGACCGGCGCGACGGTGGTGGCGCTGCCCGGCGTCCCGCCGACCGGGGACGAGGGGCCGCCGCCGTCGCCGGCCGCGCGCGCGGACGTCGTCTACACGCTCTTCACCTCGGGCTCGACCGGCAGGCCCAAGGGCGTGCCGGTGACGCACGCCAACGTGGACGCGTTCCTGGACTCGTCCGCCGCGTGCTGGCCGATCGGACCGGGCGACCGGCTCTCGCTCACCTTCGACCTGACCTTCGACCCCTCGGTGTTCGTCCTCTTCCACGGGTGGGGGAGCGGCGCGACCGTGGTCGTCCCGGCCGGGAACGAGGCGCTCCGGCCGTCGGTCCACGTCAACCGCCGCCGCATCACGCACTGGTTCTCGGTCCCCTCGGCGGTGACGTTCGCCCTGCGTGCCCGCGACCTGCGCCCCGGCAGCATGCCCGGCCTGCGCCGGACCCTGTTCGGAGGCGACCGGCTGACCGCGGAGCAGGCGGCGGCCTGGGCGGACGCGGCGCCCGGCAGCGTCATCGAGAACACCTACGGCCCCACCGAGGCCACCGTCTTCTGCATGACCTACCGGCTGCCGGACGACCGGCGGCTCTGGCCCCGGACGTCCAACGGGACGGTGCCCATCGGGTCGCCGCTGCCGACGGTGGAGCACCTGGTCCTCGACGCGGCGGGCCGCCCGGCGGATGAGGGGGAGCTGATCCTGCGCGGCCCGCAGCGGTTCCCCGGCTACCTGGACCCCGGGGACGACCCCGGCCGGTTCCTCCGCCGCGAGGCGGGCCCCCGCCCGTCCCGGGCGCCCGCGCCGTCCGACCCGGAGTGCTGGTACCGCACCGGGGACCGGGTCCGGTTGGAGGACGGCCGGATCGTCCACCTCGGGCGCACCGACGATCAACTGAAGGTCCGGGGGTACCGGGTCGAGCCGGGCGAGATCGAGGCGGTCCTGCGGCGGCATCCGCAGGTGCGCGACGCGGTGGTGCTCGGCACCGCGGACCAGGGGTTGGCGGCGGCCTACACGGGCCGTCCGGTGCCCGCCCGCGACCTGGTCGAGCTGGTGCGCGGCGCGCTGCCCGCCTACATGCTGCCAACGCGTTTCCGGTATCGGCGGACGCTCCCGGTGAACGGCAACGGGAAGGTGGACCGCGGCCGGCTGGCGGCCGAGCTGGAACAACCCCCGGACGGACGAGAGGCACACCCATGAAAGGCACCCTGGTCTCACTCGATCAGTGCTCGCCCGCCGACTACGAGCGGCTCGCGAAATGGCTGGCCGCGGAATCGAGCTGGTACGCGTCGGGCCGTCCGAAACTGATCTCCGCCGAGGATCTCAGGAACGAGAACCAGCACGGCGACACCCATTTCATGATGGTGGTGGAGAACAGCAGCAAGCGGCGCGTCGGGGTCGTCACCTGGACCCGCAAGGAAGAGTACGAGGGCAGCTACTCGATCGGAACCGGAGTGGGTGAGAAGGACCAGTTCAATCACGGCTACGCGGCCGAGGGCGGGCTGCTGCTGCTCGTCTACCTGTTCCACGCGATGAACGCGCACCGAGTGGAACTCCTCTACGGCCTGTACAACAAGAACGTGGTCCCGATCCTGGCCCAGTGGGGCGTGACGGTGGAGGGCGTGCTCCGCGATTACTTCTTCCTGGACGGCGAGTACCACGACGCGGTGCTGTGCTCGATCCTGCGCGACGAGTTCTACCGGGGCATCGCGGCGGCGGGCCTGTCGGACATGCTCGACTCGATCCCGCGGCGGGAGAAGGAGGAGGCCCGCGCCCTGATCGGGGACCTGCTGGCGAAGATCCCCGGCGGCCGGCCGGCCGACCTGGTGGCCCGCCCGCGGCCCGCCGGCCCGGTCCACCACGACACCGGGCAGGACCGGGAACGGGCCCCGGAGCGCGCCGCCGGCGCCAAGTAGGACACGCAAAGTAAGACTGGCCCGGGTCGCGCTGGAAATGGTGGTATTGAGGCCGTGGACGATCTGGAACGATCGGTGGTCGAGACCGTCCGGAAAGCCTGGGCCGCCCGGCTCGGCACCGGAGACTTCGGCACCGACGACAATTTCTTCGAGTTCGGCGGGACGTCTCGCATGGTCGCCGCGGTCTGCGCCGACCTGGCGGTCGCGCTGGACCGCGAGATACCGCTCGTGGCGTTCTATGAGAATCAGAACATTCGCGCTCTGGCGCATTTTCTGGTCCATGGTGAGACGGCGCCCCAGGGGCTTCCCGAACGGGTGCGCCGCGCGATGGTCAACCAGAGGCAGCGGGCGTTGCGCGCCGCGGCCAGAGCCGGTCGGACGGAAGGCTGAATGGCGATGGACACCGACCTCCGCGAGAACGATATCGCGATCACCGGTCTGGCGTGCCGGTTCCCGGGCGCGAACAACGCCCGCGAATACTGGAACAACCTGGCGAAGGGCGTCGAGTCGATCACGTTCCTGACCGACGACGAGCTCCGCGCGAACGGGGTGTCCGAGTCCGACATCAACGATCCGGACTACGTCAAGGCGTGCCCCCTGATCGACGACATGGACGGCTTCGACGCCGCGTTCTTCGGCTACACCGCCCGGGACGCGCAGATCAGGGACCCCCAGGGCCGGCTGTTCCTGGAGACCTGCCACACCGCCCTGGAGGACGCCGGGTACGACGTCGGGCGGTACGACGGCACGGTGGGCGTGTTCGGCGGCGGCGGCCAGTACACCTACGGCTACACCAACGCCTACCGCAACAGCGCCGCGTACAGCGCCGCCGGCGGGATGAGCATCGCGACCGCCACCGACCCCGACTACCTCACCACCACGGTGTCGTACCGGCTCGGGTTGCAGGGGCCGAGCTTCACCGTCCAGACCGCGTGCTCGACCGCGCTGGTGGCCATCCACCTCGCCTGCCAGGCGCTGCGGATGGGCGAGTGCGACATGGCGCTCGCGGGCGCCGTGGACGTCCGGCTGCCCTACGGCCGGGGCCACCGGCGGGTGGACGGGGGCATCGGCTCGGCGGACGGCCACGTCCGCGCCTTCGACGCCAAGGCGTCCGGCACCGTGTTCGGGACCGGCGCCGGGGTGCTGACCCTGAAGCGGCTGGAGGAGGCCAGGGCCGACGGCGACCACGTGTACGCGGTGATCCGGGGCTCGGCGATCAACAACGACGGGGCCGCCCGCGCGGGCTTCACCGCGCCCGGCGTCGAGGGGCAGACCAAGCTGGTGATGGAGGCGCTGGCGGTCGCCGAGGTCGGCCCCGAGTCGATCGGGTACGTCGAGGCGCACGGGACCGGCACCCTGGTCGGGGACCCCATCGAGGTGACCGCGCTGACCAACGCGTTCCGCGCGGCGGGCGCGGTGGCCGACCAGTACTGCGTGCTCGGGTCGGTCAAGCCGAACGTCGGCCACCTCGGCGCCGCGGCGGGCGTCGCCGGGATCATCAAGGCGTGCCTGGCGATCGAGAAGGGCGAGATCCCGCCGACGCTGCACTTCGAGGAGCCCAACCCCGGCATCGACTTCGCGGCGAGCCCCTTCTACGTCAACACCGCGCTCGAACCCTGGACGGGGCTGCGGCGGGCCGGGGTGAGCTCGTTCGGCATCGGCGGCACCAACGCCCACGTCGTGCTGGAGCAGCCGCCGGACGCCGTCGCGAGGCACGCCGGGCGGCGGGCGGCCGGGCCGTACATCCTGCCGCTGTCCGCGCGGACGGCGACCGCGCTCGACGCGGCGGCCGGGCTGCTCGCCGAGCATCTGAAGTCCGCGGGCGACGCCCCGCTGGCCGATGTCGCCTGGACTCTCCAGCACGGCCGCCGGCAGTTCCCGCACCGCCGGACGGTCGTGGCGGCCACCGCGGGCGAGGCCGCCGCCGCGCTCGACGAGGCCCGCGGCTCCGGCGGAGCCTCGAAGGCCGCGGGCAACGGGCGCGGCGTCGCGTTCCTGTTCCCCGGGCAGGGGGCGCAGTACCCCGACATGGGACGCGGCCTCTACCGCGCCGAGGAGGTCTTCCGCCGGGAGGTGGACCGCTGCGCGGAGGCGCTGACCCCGTTCCTGGACGGCGCCGACCTCCGCGACCTCATGTACACGGGCGACGACGCGGCGGCGGCCGAGAGGCTCGGCCGGACGCGGTTCGCGCAGCCGGCGCTGTTCGTCGTCGAGTACGCGATGGCCGCCCTGTTCGAGTCCTGGGGGATCGTCCCCGAGGCGATGCTCGGCCACAGCATCGGGGAGTACACCGCGGCGTGCCTCGCCGGCGTCTTCTCCGTGGAGGACGCGCTGTCGCTGGTGGCCGCGCGCGGCGAGCTCATGCAGAGCATGCCGCCCGGCGCCATGCTGGCCGTCCCGCTCCCCGAACGGCTGATCGCGCCCATGCTCCTCGGCGGCGCGGAGGTCGCCGCGGTCAACGGCCCCGAGGTCACGGTGGTGGCCGGCCCGGAGACGGCGATCGGCGCGCTGGAGCGGCGGCTGGCCGGGTGGGGGGCGCGGGGCCGGCGGCTGACGACCTCGCACGCCTTCCACACCGGGATGATGACCCCGATCCTCGAACCGTTCCGCGAGCGGGTCGCGGCCGTCACCCTGAACGAGCCGGAGCTGCCCTTCCTGTCCAACCTCACGGGCACCTGGATCACTCCGGGGCAGGCGACCGATCCCGGCTACTGGGCGGACCACCTGCGCGGCACCGTCCGCTTCGCGGACTGCGTGGAGACGCTCGGCGCGTCCGCGGACCGGGTGCTGCTGGAGGTCGGGCCCGGACGGACGCTGACCACCCTCGCCCGCGGCGTCCTCGGCGCCCGCGTCCCGATGGCGGGCTCGATGCGGCACCCCCTGACCGAGAGCGACGACGAGACCCTGGCGCTGGAGGCCGCCGGACGCCTCTGGAGCTCCGGTGTGGACCTCGACTGGGACGCGATCACCCGAGGCCGCACCTCGGACGCGGACGCGGACGGGGACGGGGACGGGCAGGAGGCCGGGGGCCGGACGGGCCGCCGCACCCCGCTGCCCACCTACCCCTTCGAGCGGCAGCGGTTCTGGCTGGACCCCGACCCCTCGGACTCCGGCACCGGCACCGGCTCGCGGGACGCCGAGGAGGACGACGGCCGCGTCCTGCCGATCGACGAGGCCGTCTACACCCCGATCTGGGTCGAGCGCCCGCTGCCGCCGGCGGTCCCGGACGTCCCGCCGGACTCCAGGTGGCTGGTGCTGACGCCGGGCGCCGGACCCGTCGACGAGCTGGCCGTCCTGCTGGCCGAGGCCGGCGCGGCCGTCACCACGGTGTCGGCGGGCCCGGAGTTCGCCGAGACGGAGCCGGGCCGGTTCACCGTCCGCGCGGCCGAGCGCGCCGACTTCGAGTCGCTGCTCGACCGGCTCGGCGGCGACGCCCTGCCGACCCACGTCGTGCACGGCTGGACGGCGACCGGGCCCGAGGACCGGTGCCTGAGCCCCGCGGTCGTGGACGAGGTGTCCGAGCGGGGCTTCTACTCGCTCATGCATCTCGCGCAGGCGCTGGAGGTGCAGGTCGCCGACCATCCGATCCAGGTGCTGGCCGTCAGCACCAACCTCCAGGAGGTGTCGGGCGGGGACCGGGTGGAGCCCGGCAAGGCGCTGCTGCTCGGCCCGACCATCCTGATGAACAGCGAGCTCGGCGGGATCGCCTGCCGCAGCGTCGACCTCGCCGCGCCCGCCCGGCTCCCCGCGCGGACGCTGGCGGGGCAGCTCCTCCGGGAGGCGCTGGCCGGGACCGACGACCAGCAGGTGGCGTGGCGCGGCCTGAAGCGCTGGGCCTGGTCCTACACCGGCGTCCCGGTCGAGATCCCGGCGGAGCGCCCGGCCGTCCTGCGCGAGGGCGGGACCTACCTCATCACCGGCGGGCTCGGCGGCATCGGCCTCACCACGGCCGCGGAGCTGGCCGGCGCCTGCCGGGCCAACCTGGTCCTGGTGGGCCGGTCGCCGCTGCCCGACCGGGCCGGCTGGCCGGACCTGATCGCCGACGAGGGCGGCGACGAGATGCTGCGCCGCCGGCTCCAGAGCCTGACCGCACTGGAGGAGGCGGGCGCCGAGGTCATGGTGCGCGCCTGCGACGTGACCGACGAGGCCGCGCTCGGCGCCGTCGTCGCGGAGGCCGCCGACCGGTTCGGCGAAATCGACGGGGTGTTCCACGCCGCCGGCGTCGCCGGCGGCGGGATGCTCGCGGTGCGGGACCGGGAGGACGCGCGCCGGGTGCTCGCGCCGAAGGTGGCCGGCACGCTCGCGCTGCACCGCGTCCTCGGCGGCCGGACCGGCTTCATGGTCCTGTTCTCGTCGATCACCTCGGTGGTCGGCGACTTCGGGCAGGTCGACTACTGCGCGGCCAACTGCTTCCTCGACGCGTTCGCCCGCCAGCGGTCCGGGCTCGGCGAGGCGGTCCTGTCGATCAGCTGGGCCGCGTGGCGCGACGTCGGGATGGCGGTCGACTCCGCCCGCATCACCCCCAACGTGTTCCGGGAGCTGCGCGGCGGCAAGTGGTCCGAGCCGGTGGACCACCCCCTGCTCGGACGCCGGCTGCACGACCTGACGGGCGACGCGGTCTTCTCCACCGTGCTCGGCCCCGAGTCGCACTTCGCCCTCACCGACCACCGCATCGGCGGCGTGCCCATCCTGCCCGGCTCGGCCTGCCTGGAGATGATCCGGGCGGCGGTCGAGATCGTGGACGGCGGCCCGGCCGGCGACGTCGAGCTCACCGACGTGGTGTTCCTCGGGCCGGTGGCGGTGCGGACCGAGCAGGAACTGAGGATGGTGCTCAGGCCCGCCGCCGACGGCCACGACGTCACCATCAGCGTCGCGCCCGCGGAGAGCACGGAGGCCGACTGGGTGGAGCGGGTCCGGGCGCACGTCCGCACGGTGCCCGCCGAGCCCGCGCCGGTGCACGACCCGGAGGCCGCGCGCGCCGGGTGCACCGACTTCAGTTTCGAGCCGGAGCCGGGCTTCGAGTCGCGCGGCATCGTCTCGTTCGGGCCGCACTGGTACAGCATCGAGCGCATCGACGTGGGCCCGCGCAGGCAGTTCGGGACCGTCGACCTGCCCGCCGAGTTCCACGGCGAGTGCGACCAGTACACGCTGCACCCGGCGCTGTTCGACGACGCCGTGTCCAACGCCCGCATCATCAAGGGCATCAGGAAGGGGCACAAGTACCTCCCCTTCGGCTACCGCCGGATCCTCGTCCGCGCGCCCCTGCCGCCGCGCTTCCACGTGGACCTGCGGGAGCTCGACGACGGGGAGGGGGAGGTCGTCGTCGCCGACATCTCCGTCCTCGCCGAGGACGGCACGGAGCTGATCGCGATCGAGGAGTACTCGCTCCGCCGGGTGGACCCGGACGCCGTCGAGGCCGACACCGCGGCGGACCCCGGCGTCGCCCGCGCGCGGGACACCGCGCCGGGACGGGAGGACGCGCCGCCCGCGCCGAGCGACACCACCGATTGGCTGATCACCCCGGCGGCCGGCATGAGCGCGCTCCGCGCCCTGCTGCACACCTGGGCGGCGCCGCACCTGGTGGTGTGCCCGGAGGGCCTGACGGCCAACCTGCGCCGGGTGCGGTCCCTCACCGGCGACGTGATCGAAAAGGAGCTCGGCGAGGCCGAGACGCTCCTCAACACCGCGCAGGGCGCCGAGCGGATGCTCGACACGCCCTACGCCGAACCGGAGACCGCGTTGCAGCAGCAGATCGCGGACTACTGGGCGGCGGCCTTCGGGGTCCAGCGGGTCGGCCTGGACGACGACTTCGCCGAGCTGGGCGGCAACTCCCTGATGGCCGTCCAGCTCGCGTGGCGCATCCGCCAGCACTTCGACGTGGAGGTCACGGTCGCCCGGCTGTTCCGGCGGCCGACCGTGCGCACCCTCGCCGGCCTGGTGGAAGAGGAACTGGCCGGATCCGGATCCGTTTAGAGAGAGGTTCGCGACAATGACGAGTTCCTTCGTGGTGGACGGGCAGGAGCGGGCCTGGAGCCCGATGCTGCTCGGGCCGGGCTCGCACGGCCTGAGGACGACCGTCGACCGGGTCCGGCTCGCCGAGGAGGCCGGGGTCGACCAGCTCTGGCTGGGCCAGAACCCCGACGACCACGACGTGGGCGTCATGGCCGCCGGCTGCCTCGCGGCGACCACGTCCCTGCGCGTCGGCACCGCCGTGGCGCCGATCCCGAGCCGGCACCCGGTGGCCATGGGGCAACTCGCCACCGGCCTGGCCGACCTGTCCGGCGACCGCTTCCTGCTCGGCCTCGGCGCCGGCCACCCGTTCATCAACGAGTTCGTGCTCGGCCTGCCGCCGGTCCCGCCGGTGGCGGGCATGCGCGAGTACCTCACCATCCTGCGGACCTACCTCCAGGAGGGCCGGGTCGACTTCGCCGGCGCCCACTACGGCGCGCACGCCTCCAACGCCGGCGCGTACGGGCCGCGGGTCCCGGTCTACCTGGGCGCGATGCGGCCCAAGATGATCCAGGTCGCGGTGCGGCAGGCGGAGGGGCTGCTGCTCTGGCTCACCCCGCCCCGCTACATCGAGGAGCACGTCCTGCCCGTGGTGCGGGAGACGTGCGCCGAGATCGGACGCGACCCGGCGGCGTTCCCCATCCTCGCCGGGGTCCCGGTCTATCTGCCCGACGACCACCCGAACCTGTACGCCGACCTGGAGGGCATGCTCACGCAGTACGCGATGATGCCGTCCTACCGGCACGTGATGGAGGCGTCCGGCCACGCGGACCGGCTCGCCGGCGGCGAGCTGGGCCGGGAGATGATCGACGACCTGGCGATCGTCGGCGACCCGGACGAGGTGGCCGCGCGGCTGGAGGAGTACCGGGCGATCGGCTGCGTCCCGCTGCCCGCCGCCGCGGTCGGCGCCGCCCCCCTCCAGCTCGACGGCGCCGAGGCGTTCGCCCGGTTCGCCAAGGCCGTGTGCGTTGGCTGACCCGGTCGCGCCGCCGCCGCTGTGGACCAGGTTCGCCGGCGGGGCCGCCGATCCCCGTGTCGTGCTGCTGTGCCTGCCCTTCGCGGGCGGCGGCGCGCTGGCCTACCGCACGTGGGCCCGCGCGCTCGGACCGGACGGCGTCGCGGTGTGGCCGGTGCAGCTCCCCGGCCGCGAGGACCGCTTCGAGGAGGACGCGTACGAGGATCTGCCGGCGCTGGTCTCCACCCTGCTCGCCGAGTTCGGGCCCCGCCTGGACGGCCGGCCCTACGCCCTGTTCGGTCACAGCATGGGCGGCGGGATCGCGCTCGAGCTCGCCCGGGAGGCCCGGCGGCGGGGGATGCCGGAGCCGGTCCGGATGTTCCTGTCCGCGTCCCGGCCCCCGAACCGTCCCGACCCCGACGCGCCGCGGTACGACCTGCCGAGGGACCGGTTCGTCGAGCAGCTCCGCAAGTACGACGCGACCTCGGTCCTGCTCGACCGGCCGGACCTGCTCGAGGTGTTCCTGCCCAAGCTGCGGGCCGACTTCGCGCTCGTGGAGAGGCACCGGTACCGGTCCGAGCCGCCCCTGGCCTGCCCGTTCACCGTCCTCGGCGGCCTGGACGACGGCGCCGTCCCCCCGAACGTGCTCCCCGCCTGGGCCGACTACACCAGCGGCGGCACCGAGGTCCGCCTGGTCGGCGGGCCCCACTTCTTCCTCGAATCCGCGCGGGACGTCGTGCTGAAGGTGATCCGCACCCGTCTGGAGAGCGTGGCGGCGGCATGACCCCCGGGCTGCGGGACGCGTCGGGCGGCGGGCCGGGCGACGCCCCGGGCGGGATGGGCCCCGGGCTGCGCGCGCTGCTGGCGGTGACGCGCAAGGAGTTGCGCGTCCTGCGGCGCTACCCGCTGAGCCTGCTGAACTCGCTGCTGCTCACGCCGCTCTACCAGCTCGTCCTGCCGGCCGTGCTGCTCGGCGCGGCGTTCCTGGTCCACGGGCGGGCGCTCGGGATGAGCGCGCTCACCGGCACGACGGACTTCGGCGGCTGGCTCGCGATCGGGCTGGTGGGCGCGATCCTCACCGGCACCGTCCTGTCCGGCCCGGCGCAGGCGATGGCGGGGGAGCGCAACCTCGGCACGCTCGAGCAGGCGTGGACGATGCCGGTGAGCCGCAGCGCCCTGGTGCTCGGCTACATGGGCGGCATGATGGCGCTGAGCCTGCTCAGCGCGCTGACGATGGTCGGCGCCATCGCGCTGCTGTTCGGCGTCCACTACCAGTGGACCGCCGTGCTGTCCTTCGCGGTGCTGGCGGCGCTGCTCCCCGGGCTGGTCGGCATGGGCTTCCTCAGCGCCTCGCTCGTCCTGCTCTGGCGGCAGGCCCTCGGCGTGACCGAGAACCTGGGCTACGTCGTCACGGTCATGTCCGGCGTCACCTTCCCGGTCGCGGTGATCTCCAGCGCGCTCCAGCCGGTGTCGTACCTCATCCCGACCACCTGGGCGATCGACCTGGCCCGGTACCTCGCGCTCGGCACGACCCCGTTCGTGCCGCCGGGCGCCGAGGCCGGCGCGCTCGTCCTCACCTCGGCCGGGTACCTGTGGGCGGGCCGGCGGCTGTTCGCCCGGGTGGAGCGGAAGGTGCGGCTGGAGGGGACGGTGGCCCAGCATTGACCGCCGTCTGCTTAATGTGTCCCCCCTCCTGGGTCATCGCTTCGAAGAATGTCGATATTCCGGGCCGATGGTTAGGATCCGATCATGCCGGTGCCGCGCGAAATGAATCCGCCCGGAAATTCCCCGGACCCCTGGGGCGGGCTTCGCCAGATATTTCCCGAGGGTGAGATCTTCGTCGTCACCGACGACGCCGAATTGGGAGCACACACGGCCGGGCTCGGGCTGGCGACGGCCCTTCTCGGCGAGGTGGCGGAGCTGCCGGACGGGGCGAGCGTCGTCCTGCTCCTGCGCAACAGCCTGGTGAGCCGCGACATCCGGCGCATGTTCCGGCGGTTCGGGGTGCTGCTGGTCCCCATCGCCAGTTTCGACCCCGCGCTCGACGTCGCCCGGTACACCTTCGACCTGGTCCGGCACACCGACTACGAGCGGGCCTGCGAGTGGAACCGCTACTGGGCGAGGAACATCGCCGGCCAGCCCGGACCGCTCGTCTTCACCGGTCACGGCACCGGCCTGGAGTGCGCGTTCGGCGACGACATCAGCGCCGACGCCTGGATGAACACCCGCATCGACGTGGGCAAATGGATCAGCGTCGCGAGCTACTGCGAGTTCTCCCTCACCGCGCCGTCCACCCGCGACTGGCGCGGGACATTCGACCTCAACGGCACGGTCGTCGCGTCCGGGCTGCTGGTCGCGCAGGACGCGCGGGCCCGCGAGCCGGGCGCCGCGCGGGTCCGCCGGGCCCGGCGGCTGCGCGCCGAGATGGTCGCGCGCGGGCCCATGACGCTGCGCCTGCGCGAGGGCGTGCTCGCCTCCGTCGAGGCCGGGGGAGTGGATTTCACCGACGCCCTGAGCGAGGTGACCAATCCCGATTATGAGCTGCACACGCTGGAACTGGGAATCGGAACCAACATGAGCCTGCTCCCGCGGGTGGACTGGACGTTCAACTCTCAGCTGAACGAGGGGGCCGGCCCGGTACACCTGGGATTCGGAGAAGGCATCACGGGCGCTCACATGGACTTCATTGTCGCCGAATGTGAGCACCGGTTCGAGGGCGACGGTGTGGTGCAGCAAAGTCATGCCCAACCGGTGTGAGAAAGGAGGCGAAAAAATGCGCGAGCTCACCATCAACGACCAGTCGTGGTCGATCGACGACGAGGAGAACCTGGTCGGCGACGAGGAGCGGCTGGAGTCCACGGACCCGGTCGAGGCCGCCTCGCTCAGCTACGGCTACGCGAGGATCTGACCGAAGAGGGCGGCGCCGCCAGGCGGGCCGCACGGAGGGGTGACGGCCCGGTCCGCCGCGGCCGTCACCCCTTCGCCGCACCCCCGACGTCTTCAGGGTGGAGAACATGCGCTACACGGTGATTTCGGCGGACTGTCACGGCGGGGCGGACCTGCTGGAGTACCGCGACCACCTCGACCGGTCCCGCCGCGACGAGTTCGACGCGTGGGCCGCGGGCTACGAGGTGCCCTACGAGGACCTCAAGGGCGAGGACGGCACCCGCAACTGGGATTCCGACCGCAGGCTGCGCGAGCTGGAGGCCGACGGGATCGTCGCGGAGGTGCTGTTCCCCAACACCATCCCCCCGTTCTTCTCCGCCTCGTCCCTCGGCAGCCAGGCGGCGGCGGTGTCGGCCGCGGACCTGGACCGGCGCTGGGCCGGGCTGCGGGCGCACAACCGGTGGCTGGCCGGCTTCTGCGCCGCCGCCCCGGGACGCCGGGCGGGCGTCTTCCAGGTCATGCTGCACGACATCGACGCGGCCGTCGCCGAGGTGCGTCGCTCGGTCGCCGCCGGTCTGCGCGGCGGCCTGCTGCTGCCCGGGACGCCGCCCGGGTCCGGGCTGCCGCCGATCTACTACCACGACTACTACGACCCGCTCTGGCGGGCCTGCACGGAACTGGGCGTCCCGGTCAACGTGCACAGCGGCAGCGCGGCCCCCCGCTGGGGTGACCGGCCGGAGGACCACGTCCTGTTCATGCTCGAACTGCGCTGGTGGGACCAGCGGACGCTGCGGCAGCTCATCCTCGGCGGGGTGCTGGAGCGGCACCCCGACCTCAAGGTGGTCTTCACCGAGGAGGGCCTCGGCTGGATCCCCGGACGGCTGCGCGCGATGGACGGCTTCGTCGACTCGATGAACGCCTCCGCCGGCGGCGGCGAGCTCGCCTACGGCGCGCAGGTCGCGCGGAACCTGTCGCTGCGGCCGAGCGAGTACTGGACGCGGCAGTGCTACGCCGGCGCCAGCTTCATGCACCCCTCCGAGAGCGCCGTCCGGGACTCCCTCGGGGTCGAGACGATCATGTGGGGGAGCGACTACCCGCACACCGAGTCGAGCTATCCGTTCTCTGACGCGGCCATCCGGTTCGCCTACGCCGGGGTCCCGGAGGACGAGGTCGAGCTGATGCTCGGCGGGACCGCGGCCCGGCTGTTCGGGTTCGACCTCGCCCGGCTCGCCCGGGACGCGAGCCGGATCGGCCCCGAGCGCGCCGCCGTCAGCGCGGGCGTCGACCCCGCCACCCTGCCCGCCGAGGTCGCCAAGTGCCCGGCCTTCGCGGGCGTCACCCCCGGATCCAGCCGGACCCGGTGGGTCGACAACCGCAAAGCGTGACCCGCCATGCCCTGGAGGCGTGGCCGGGAGCGGAGGCGCGGGCGGGAGCGGGGCCTGGGGAGGGGGCGGGGCTCAGCCGCCGATGACGGCGGGCGCGACCTCGTCCATGAAGCGGCGCAGGTCGCGGACGCCTCCGGCGGGATCGACCAGCTGGACGACGAAGTGCTCGACGCCGAGCTCGCGGTCGGCGACGAGCCGCCGGGCCAGCTCGTCCGGCGGGCCCGTCAGGACGTACTCCGGGACGTCGGCGCGATGCGAGAACGCCAGCGAGTAGTTCGCCGACACGCGCGCGTTCCCCGTCTGCGGGACGAGCTCGGCGAGCCGGTGCCGGTCGGGCGCCCAGCAGTTCCACCAGTCGGCGCGGGCCCGCACCAGCTCGAGCGTCCCCGCGCCGACACCGCCGATGGTGAGCGGGATGGGACCCTGCACGGCCGGCGGGCCGCCCATCGGGTCGCGCACCGTGAAGAAGCGGCCCCGGTGGTCGACCGGCTTCCCGGTCTGCACCGCGTCCAGGATGTCGAGGGTCTCGGCGAGCCGGGCCCGGCGGGTCGCGGGCGGCCCGGCGGCGAAGTCGAGCGAGTCCAGCTCGGACGGCGAGGAGCCCCAGCCGAGGCCGAGGTTCAGCCGCCCGCCGCTGACCTGGTCGAGGGTGACCGCCATCCGGGACAGGAGCAGCGGATGCCGGAACGCCTCGCACAGCACCAGGTGCCCGACCCGGATCGTGGACGTGCGGGCGGCCACCGCCGCGGCGACCGTCCACCCCTCGAGCGCCCCGCCCGGCACTCCGGGCAGGGCGAGATGGTCCATGAACCAGACCGCGTCGAACCCGTGGTCCTCAGCGCCCCGGGCGAGCGCGGCCAGCTCCTCGAACCGGCGGTGGACCTGCGGCAGGTAGAGCCCGAAGGTGGGGACGGCGGACGGTCGCACGGCAGGCTCCGATCAGTTGGTCTCGACGCGCAGCGCGGCCTCGGCGGCGTCCAGCGCCTCCTCGCACTCCCCGGGCGTCCCGGTGACCGCGATGGCGTAGGCGATGCGCCCGAAGCGGATGTCCCGGGACGGCGGCGACACGGTCTCGCCGGGGTCGGCGAGCGTGACCGCCCGGACCACCGACGGCGGGAGCCGGTCGCGGTCGAACCCGATCGAGGCGATGGTGGTGTCGTCCCGCTCCGGGTGGAAGAAGCGGATGCCGGCCACCCGCCGCCGGTCCGGCGCCAGGATCGGCCGCCGGCCGCAGGCCACCGCGGCGGCGACCAGCCCGGCGTCGACCCCCGTCGCGTACCGGCCGAGCAGCGTGAGCAGGTCGCCGCCGAGCCGCCCGTTCAGCTCGATGACCTTGGGGCCGCGCGCGGTCAGCCGCATCTCGGTGAAGGTGGCGCCGTCGCTGAAGCCGAGCGCGGCGTGCGCGGCCTGCAAGGTCTGGATCACGCGCTGGTCGGCCAGCAGCGGGTCGGCGGCGTTGACGACGTGCCCGAGCTCGGCGAAGAACGGCTCGTAGCCGACCACCTTGCGGGCCAGGTAGATCGGCTGCACCCGGCCCCGGTGGATGACGGCGTCGATGCTGATCTCCGGCCCGTCCAGGTACTCCTCGACCAGCACCGGGACGTCGTACCGGGGCGCGCCGGGCGCGGCGGCGCGCCGCGTCCAGGGGAACCGGGCGGACAGCCCGGCGGGATCGTCCACCCGGACGATCCCGATGCTGCCCGCGAGCCCGCGCGGCTTGAGCACGACCGGGTAGCCGACCGTCTCCGCGGCCCGCAGCGCCTCGGCCGTGGTACTCACCGCGATCGAGCGGGGCTGCGGGACCCCGGCGGCGTCCAGCTCCTTGCGGGTCAGGTGCTTGTCGCTGCACTTGACCACCATCTCCGGCTTCCCGCCGGGCAGGTCGAGGATCTCGGCGACGTACGCGGCCGGCACCGCCAGGTCGTCGGACCAGCTCAGCACGCCGCGCACCGGCTCGGCGGCGGCGATCTCCACGGCCCGCACCGCGAGCGCGGCGGTGTCGAAGATGTTCTCGAACCTGGTCCAGCCGGTGATGTGGGGGAGCTCCCAGGACGGTTCCTCGCGGCAGAACAGATGGACCCGGTAATCGGCCGAGACCGACTCCAGAAGATGCCCGCGAAAGGCATGTGAGCCATGCCCGATAACTAGCAGGAGTGGTAGCTCGCGCGGCGGCTCATCGGACACCTCTGGTCCTTTCCTTGGCATGTCGAAAGCTCTGGACCGCGACCTGGGAATGACGTCGCCACGGCGACTTAAGGTCCTGTGGGCACGACTGGAATCTAACATGCGAGGGTGCGGCGGGGAACCTCGTCCGACGGTTTGCCGCGTGCTCACCTGGGCCAGGAGGTCGAAAATCGGGTATTGACAGTGGCTTGCGGCCGTCGTACGTTCACGATGAATTTCGATGTAGATCACAGTGTGGGAGTAATTGAGTTCGGTGGTCCTCGTGTTCCGTTGAGGAAGGGAAATCCATGAAGGCCGAGCTGCCAGGCGTTAATGTCGCACAGTTCTTCGAAGAGTCGCGTCTGCCCGTCGTCATCAGCCCGAAGGATCCGGGCGCCGACCTGCTGTCCTGGGTGG
This sequence comes from Actinomadura xylanilytica, assembly GCF_030283145.1. GTDB lineage: Bacteria > Actinomycetota > Actinomycetes > Streptosporangiales > Streptosporangiaceae > Spirillospora > Spirillospora xylanilytica. The sequence goes on along the minus strand of NZ_JASNWE010000004.1, from coordinate 159,033 downwards.
GAGAGCACGCCGTGGCGGTGCGGGAACTCGCGCTGGAGACGGGCGGGATCCTGTTCCGCGGCTTCCCGGGGACCGCGGACGTCGAGGTCTTCCAGAAGTACTGCGCCAGCTTCCCCGACCCGCTGCTGGACTACACCGAGCAGTCGTCCCCGCGGGACAAGCTGGGCGACAAGGTCTACTCCTCCACCACCTATCCGGCGGACCAGGTCATCCCGTTCCACAACGCGAACTCCTTCGGGCACGAGTTCCCGCTCAACATCTGGTTCGCGTGCATCAGGACCGCCACCAAGGGCGGCCGGACGCCGGTCTGCGACACCCGCCGGGTGCTGGCGAACCTGAGCGACGAGACCCGCTCGAAGTTCGAGGACAAGGGCATCCTGTACGTCCGCAACTACTACGACGGGATGGGCGTCCCCTGGGAGGAGACGTTCGCCACCGAGTCGCGGGAGGAGGCCGAGCAGTTCATGCGGGACGGCCACATCGCCTTCCGCTGGCACACCGGCGGGTCCCGCATCCTGGAGACCCGGCAGGTCAGGCACGCGATCCTCGACCACCCCAAGACCGGCGACAAGGTCTGGTTCAACCAGGCCCACCTGTTCCACAAGGCGTCCCTGGACGAGCGTCTCAAGCCGCTGCTGCGCCAGTTCGACGACTGGCGGCTCCCGCGCAACGCCTTCTTCGGCGACGGGACCCCGATCCCGGACGAGACCGTGCACGAGATCTTCGCGGCCTACGAGGAGGCCGAGCTCAGCTTCGACTGGGAGGCCGGCGACTACCTGATGCTCGACAACCTCCTCACCTCCCACGCCCGGAAGACCTTCGAGGGCACCCAGCGCCTCATCTCGGTCGCGTTCGCCGAGCTGCACACCGACTACGCGCCGCAGTTCGCCAAGTACGGCGACGCCTCCCTCGACCCGATGGAACCGGCCGATGGGGCGTGAGCCCGGCACGGTCCTGGCACTGGTGGAGCGCCAGTGCGAGGACCGCCCGGAGGCCGTCGCGGTCGAGCTGCCCGGCGGCGGCACCAGGACGTACGCCGACCTGCGCCGCCGGGTCGCCCGGATCGCCTCGGCGGTCCGGCCGCGGCTGTCCGCGCCGGGCGCCCGGGTCGCCGTCGACCTCCCGAACGGCCTGGACTTCTGCGCCGCCGTCCTCGCGGTCCTCGGCAGCGGGGCCGTCGTGGTCGCCGTCGACAGGACGCAGCCGCCGCCGCGCGCCGCCGCGATGCTGGGGGCCGCCGCGCCCGAGGTCGTGATCACCGACCGTCCGGGCGGACCCGCCGTGGCCGCGGCGCCCGGCTCCCCCGCGATCGTGGACCTCTCACCCGCGCGCGAAGACCCCGCGCGCGAGGACCCCACGCACGGGGACCCCGCGCACGGGGACCTGGCGCGGGGCCCGGCGGACCCCGGCGCGCCCGCGTACGTCATCTTCACCTCGGGAACCACCGGCACCCCCAAGGCGACCCTCAACACCCACGCGGGCCTGCTCAACCACATGCTGTTCATACGGGACGTCTGCCCGCTGCCGGACGGGAGCCGCGTCCTGCTGAAGTCGGCGCGCTCCTTCGACGCCTGGATCCTGGAGTTCTTCTGGGCCTTCACCCAGGGGCACACGCTGGTCCTGGCCGACGAGGAGCGCGCCACCGACGCCCGGTACCTGGCCGCCGAGCTGGCCGGCCGGTCGATCCACGGGTTCGTCTGCGTGCCGTCCCTGCTGCGCCGGGTGCTCGCGATGCTCCGGCGCACCGGGGCCGGGACGGAGCTGCACACCGTGATCTCCGCGGGCGAGGCGCTAAAGGCCGATCTGGCCGCCGAGGTCCTGACGGCGACCGGCGCGCGGCTGTTCAACCTCTACGGCCCGGCCGAGGCCGCGATCGACGTGGCCTACCACCCCGTCGAGGGCCCGCGGGTCGCCGATCCGCTGCCGATCGGCCGCCCGATCCCGGGCAACCGGCTGACGGTGCGGGACGCGGCGGGCCGCGACATCACCCGCACCGGCGGCACGGGCGAGCTCGTCGTCACCGGAGTCCACGTCGGCCTCGGGTACGCGGGGGACACGGCGGCGACGGCGGCCCGGTTCGGCACCGGCACCGGCGGCGAGCGCTCCTACGCCACCGGCGACCTCGCCTACCTGGGTCCGGACGAGAACTTCTACATCGGAGGAAGAGTGGACGCTCAAGTCAAGATCAACGGTGTCCGGGTGGAGACCGCGGAGATCGAGGCGTGCCTCTCGCGGCACCGCACCGTCGCCGACTGCACGGTGCAGGTGACCCGCTCCGGCGAGGTCCCGGTCCTGGTCGCCTTCATCCAGGCCGACGGCGACGCGGCGCCCGAGAGCGAGTACATCAACTACCTGCGCGGGCTGCTGCCGCCCGTCATGGTGCCGCCCGCGTACGTGTTCCTGACCGAGTTCAAGAAGCTGCCGAGCGGCAAGAAGGACACCTCCGCGCTCGTCTACCCGCGCGGCCTGCCGACGGTCACCGCCGCGGACTTCGAACCCCCGGCGGGCCCGGACGAGCAGGAGCTCGCCGGGATCTGGGAGGCCGTCCTCGGGGTGGCGCCGATCGGGGCGCTGGACGAGTTCGCGCTCGTCGGCGGGGACTCGCTGAAGATGATCGACGTCCTGGTGAAGATCTCGGAGTCCCTCTACCCGGACGTGTTCGGCCTCGGCGTCACCAGGCTGTCGACCGTCCGGGACCTGGCCGGCAGGATCCGGCCGGCCGCCGACTAGCCGCCGTGGCCGCCATCGTTCACGGCCCCGGCCCGGACGCGGGCCGGCTGGCCCGGCTCCTGCGCGAGGCCGGGCGCGCCGAGCACGACTACCTGCCCGAGGAACGGGTCGCGGGCTACCTCTCCCGCCTCGCGCACGGCGAGGTGGAGTGCCTCGCGGCGGTGGACGGGGGCACGCTGGGCGCCGCCCTGCTCTACTCGCGCTTCGGACCCGTCCACCCGGTCCCCGGGTCCTTCCTCCGCCTCGCCGGGCTGTACGTGGAGGAGGTCGTGGTGACGGGCGACTGGAGGCGCAGCGGCTGGTCCCGGAGGCTGCTGGCCCGGCTCAGGGAGATCGAGGGGGCCAGGCCCGACATCTACATCGACTGCGACGCGGCCAATGGCGCCTCGGTGGCCATGATGAGGGCGGCCGGGTACGTGCGGGTGACCGACTACGACGATCCCGACCGCACCGAACCGCCCTCGCGCCGCCGGACCACCAGCGTCTTCCGCCAGCCGGGCCGGCCGGCCCGCCGGCCCGAACCGGCACGAGGAGCGGTGACGATTGGATAGCGCGTTCCTGACCATGCGGGTCGCGGCGCCGGAGCACCGTCCGTGGGTCGTGGTGTGCAACACGGTGGGCGTTCCCGACACGGTCTTCGACCGGCTGGTGGCGACCCTCGCCGATTCCCACTCCGTCCTGACCTGGTCCACGTCCCTGACCGAGAACGACGAACCGCACGGGCGTCCGGTCGGCCTGGCGACCGGGGACCTCGTCACCGCCGTGACGGAGTTCCTGCACGGACTCGGCGTGGTCGAGTTCACCGGCGTCTCGTGGTGCTCCGGAACCGAGATCCTGCACCGGCTCTCGCGGAGCGGCAAGTTCCGCGTCGTCGGGCACTGCTGCATCAACGGGGCCTTCAACCTCGGCCCGGACGGCCCGTCGTCCGACTGGGAGAACACCGTGGAGCCGCTGTTCCGGCTCATCGGCGCGCGCCCGGACGCCCTGCCAGGCGTGTCGGCCCTGCTGAACTCGGCGGCGGACGCCGCCACCGAGGGCGGCGACCCGGCCCTCGGATTCCCCTACTCCACACCCGAGCGGATCTCCGGATACGCCGCCCAGTGCCTGGAGATGAAGCGGTCGCGCACCCTCGCGGGATTCGTCGACTCCCAGCGCACCGGCCTGTACCTGTCCGGATCCGAGGACGCCGTCCAGGCGCCCGCCATCGCACGGCGCGCCGCGGAGCTGTCGGCCTCCTCGTTCGAGCTGGTCGAGGGGGGCCACCACGCGATGATGGCCGACACCCAGCGGGTGTGCGACCGGGTGCGCGAGTACTGCGAGGCCGTCGCGCCGGAACGCGGCGGGCGCTGACCATGGCACCGGCGCACCGGCCGCCGCGGCCCGCACCGGGGGAGGACGATGTCGAGCGGGAACCCGTACCTGGTCTTCGCGGGGCTGGCCCTCACCGTCGTGCTGATGCCGGGCGCCGACACCATCCTGGTCTTCCGGACGAGCCGGGCGCACGGCACCCGGCTCGGCCTGACGACCGCGGCCGGCGTGGTGACCGGGCCCGTCATCTGGGGCATGCTCTCCGGCGTCGGGGTGGCCCTGATCGTCGCGCGCAACGCCACCGTCTACCGGGCGCTGGCCCTGTTCGGGGCGCTGTACCTGCTGTACCTCGCGGCCGGCTGCCTCCGCGCGGCGGCGACCGGCACGGTGCCGCCACTCGACGGCGAACCGAACGAACCGAACGAACCGAACGAAGCGAACGAAGCGGACGCGGCCGTCCCGGGCGGCACGCCACGGAACGCCTACGTCACCGGTCTGCTGACCAACCTGCTCAACCCGAAGATCGGCGTCTTCTACCTGTCCATCATGCCGGGGCTCTTCCACGGGACGCCCGACCTGTGGGTCGGGGGCTCGCTCGGCCTGATCCAGGCATCGATGGGCATCGTGTTCCTGGGCCTCGTCGCCGTCCTGTCCGGCCGGGCCCGGCGCTACCTCGCCGGGCGCCGCGCGAGCGCGGCCGTGGAACTCCTCGCGGGCGGATGCCTGGCGGCCTTCGCCCTCTACACCGCATGGTCGGCGCTCCGAGCGGGCTGAACCGGCCCGCCGCCGACGAACCCCTTCCAGAACCGTGAGATTGGTGGTCGCATGATGATCCAGACTGCTTTAGCCGCCGGATCGGCCCAGAGTCCGGAGAGTATCGCCGGGATCGTCCTCGGTGACCTGGCGCTGATCCTGCTCGCCGCGGCGGTGTTCGCCGCGCTCGCCAAGCGGGTGCGGCAGCCGGCGGTGATGGGCGAGATCGTGGCGGGTATCGCGCTCGGCCCGAGCGTCCTCGGGCTGCTCCCGGGCGACCTCACCGGGCTGCTGTTCCCGCCGTCCGCCCGTCCCTATCTCCAGGTCCTGGCCCAGGTGGGCCTGGTCCTGTTCATGTTCGGCGTCGGCTACGGGTTCAGCCCCTCGCATCTGAGCGGGGCGGGCGGCCGGGTGATGCTGGTGTCGCTGAGCTCGGTCGCCCTGCCGTTCGCGCTGGGCGCGGGGCTGGCGGTGCTCCTGAACCCCTGGTTCGACCGGTCCGAGATGCGGGTCGACGACCTGCTGGCGCCCACGCTGTTCCTCGGCGCGGCGATGTCGATCACCGCGTTCCCGGTGCTGGCCCGGATCATCACCGAGCGCGGCATGCAGCGCGACCGGCTGGGGTCGATGGCGCTGGCGAGCGCCGCGTTCCAGGACTTCCTGGCCTGGTGTGTCCTCGCCGGGGTCGTCGCGATCGTGTCGGCGGGCGGGTCCTGGTCGCTGGCCCGCACCCTGCTCGGCGGCGCCGCGTTCATCCTCGTCCTGCTCTGGGGGGTGCGCCCCGGCCTGGCCTGGCTGCTGTCCCCGGCGCGCCCCTGGGCGGGCGGCGACCCGGTCGCCGCCACCGTGCTCGGCTGCGGACTGCTCGCCTCGGCATGGGCCACGCACGAGATCGGCCTGCACGCGGTCTTCGGCGCGTTCCTGTTCGGCGCCGTCGTGCCGCGCGAGCACGTCGAGGCGCACACGCCGGCCGTCCCCGAGCGGATCGAGCAGACCAGCCTGCTGCTGCTCCCGGTGTTCTTCACCGTGACCGGGCTGTCGGTGGACTTCGGCCGGCTCGGCGGCCGGGGCGCGGTGATGGTGGCGGCCGTGATCGCGGTGGCCTGCGCGGGCAAGTTCGCGGGCGGCGCGGGCATGGCCAGGCTCACCGGGGAGACCGCCGGCGCCTCGCTCACCCTCGGCGTCCTGCTCAACACCCGGGGGCTGACCGAACTGGTCATCCTGAACGTGGGCCTCGGCCTGGGCGTGCTGGACTCCCGGCTGTTCACCGCCATGGTGATCATGGCGCTGGTCACCACCCTGATGACCGGGCCGCTGCTGGACCTGATCCACAGCAGGGCCGAACCCGAACCGCTGGACCGCCGGGAGGCGCGCGCGGCCGGGCGGTCGGGCGGGTGATCAGTGGCGGTCGGCGAAGTCGTGCTTCTGGGCATAGGCGTGGAGCTCGGCCCAGTCGTCGCCGGCGTGGCTGTGCGCGGTCTCGGTGCAGCCGCCCGTGCTCGGCCGCGGGACGGAGTAGCGGGGCGCGGTCAGGTCGGGCTCGCTCTCGAAGTCCAGTGCCTCGGCGAGGTTGCGCGCCGCCGCGTCCCGGACGGTCAGCGGCTCGAGCTCCCACCGCCACTCGATCGCCTTGAGCACCGAGGTGTGGTCGTACACCTCGTGCGCGACGGCGCCGCGCCGCGCCCGGGGCGAGATCAGCAGGCACGGCACCCGGAAGCCGCGCAGGCCGGTGCCGAGGTCGGGGCGCGGGTCGGGCCCGGTCGGCGGCGGGACGTGGTCGAAGAACCCGCCCCACTCGTCGTAGTTGATCACCAGCAGGGTGCGGGCCCAGGCGGGCGAGCTCACGACCGCGCTGTACACCCGGTTCAGGAACGCCTGGCCGAACCGGATGTCGGCCAGCGGATGCTCGTCCTCCGACAGGCCGGGGAACTTCTCGCCCAGAAACCCCGGCTCGACGAAGCTCACCGCGGGCAGGTCGCCCCGCGCGGCGTCCTTGTAGAAGTCCCGGATGGTCCGGCTGACGTCGACGTGCCGCAGCCCCCACAGCGCGGTGAACGGCACGTCGCTGAAGTAGTACCGGGCCGGGACCTCCGCCTCCTTCAGCCGGTCCCAGATGGTGGGGATCTCCGAGATCGCGAACGTGTTGGAGACGCGGTCGGTCTGCCCGGCGTGCTGGAAGATCCGGTTGGGGAAGGTCGAGGACATGACGGCGGGGAAGTAGCGGTCGCAGACCGTCCAGTCCCGCGCCGCGCGCCCGTGGAAGCCCAGGTCGGCGCCCGTGAAGTAGCCGATGGAGAACACGTCGTTGTCCCCGGCGCGCAGCCAGCCGTCGCACTTGCCGTCGTTGTACTCGACCCGTCCGCCCGCGTAGGAGTGGTCGGGGTCGCGGAACCCGCACCCGTGCGGGACGGTCAGGTGGTGGGTGGCGTGCTCCACGCCCTGCGCGTCGGTGAACGCCAGCCCCTCCTGCCTGCCGTCGGCGCCGGGCAGCCAGCCGAGGTAGTGGTCGAACGACCGGTTCTCCATCATCACCACGACGATGTGGTCGATGCCCGACTCGTCCGGTTCGGGAAGCTCCGCCGCCGGTGCCGTCCGGGTGGCGGCGGCCCCGGCCGCCGGGCCGCCCGCCGCGATGATCGCCGCGCCCGCCGTGCCCGCCAGAAACCCGCGCCGCGTCAGTTCCTCGATGCCCATGGCTCTCCTCCCGCGTGGTGGCCGCACGGCAGTATCACGAGCACCACGGGACCGGGGGAAGGATGACGCCCGGTCTTGACCGGGCCTAAATATGAAAATGATTCAGCAGAAACCGTCCGGCCGGACGGATCGGCGCAGGTTCCGGCCCCGGCGGGGCCCGCGCGGGCCGGCTGGCCCGATGCGGCCAGCCGGACTCCGGTCAGCGAAGGCCGAGGGTCTCCGCGAGCGTGCGCAGCCCGGGCAGGACGTCCTCGCCCGGCGCGGTGAGGAGCTGGACGGCGACGTGGTCGGCGCCCGCGTCGAGGTGCTCGGTCAGCCGGGCCGCGGCGGTGGCCGGCCCCCCGTGCGCGACGAGCGCGTCGATCAGCGCGTCGCTGCCGCCGTCCGCGATGTCGTCGCTGGTCCAGCCGAGCCGCTTCAGGTTGGCGGTGTAGTTGCGCAGCTTGAGATAGGTGCCGGCGACGCTCGACCGGCCGAGCGCGCGCCCCCGCGCGGGATCGGCGTCCAGCACGACCTTCTGCTCGGGGGCCAGCAGCCGCCCGTCGCCGAGTTCCGCGCGGGCCCGGCGGGTGTGCTCGGGCGTGACCAGGTACGGGTGCGCGCCGGCGGCGCGTCCGGCGGCCAGGCGCAGCACCTTCGGGCCGAGCGCCGCCAGCACCCGGCCGCTGACCGGGACGCCCTCGGCGTCCAGCCGGTCGAGGTAGTCGACGATCGTCCCGTAGGGGCTGCGGTACTCCCGCGACGCCTCCGGATGCCCGATCCCGACGCCCAGCAGGAACCGCCCGCCGTGCCGGTCGTTCAGCCGGTGGTAGGACGCCGCGACCTGCTCGGCCGGCGTCGCCCACATGTTGACGATGCCGGTCGCGACCACGATGTGGTCCGTCGCCGCCAGCAGCCGCTCGGCGATGTCCAGCTCGCCGTCCGGCGATCCGCCGATCCAGACGGTCCCGTAGCCGAGCCCCTCGACCTTCCGGGCCACCTCCCCGTCGAGCTCGGCGTCGCGCCGCCAGATCCCGAAGCGCCCCACATCGATCTCGGTCATGTCCCCCCCGTTGCCGGCCCTCGGCCGCGCCGTCCGTGCGTCCCCGTCCCCCCTCCCTACCCGCTCCCGCACCCGAAGATCACGTGTGCGCGGACGGGTCACACCACGGCGTGCCCGTACGCGGTGACGAACGGGTCGAGGTCGGGGGCCCCGAACCGCTCGCCCATCAGCGCGAAGGCCGCGACCTTGTCGTCGCCGAACCGCCGGACGCGGGCGGCGTAGGACGCGGCGGTGACGAAGGTCGGCGGCTCGGTCTTGCTGTGGAACTTGTCCGCGTACATCACGAGCCGCTCCTCACCGGACTCGGCCACATAGTCGGCGACCGGCAGCGGGAGGTTCTGCCTCCGCACGTCGTCGCGGCTGATGCCCATGCCCGTATGGCGCGAGCAGAAGCGGCAGAGGGCCTCGGGGAACCCCTCGTCCCGGAGCAGTTCATGGCCGAGCACCCCATGGCGCACGTAATCCGGGCGGTCGAGCCTCCCGTCGGCGCCGTACAGGCGGTACACCCCGATGTCGTGCAGCAGGCTGCCCGCCCGGAGCAGGTCCGGGTCGAGATCGAGGCCGGTGCGGGCCAGAAGCTGCTCGGCGATCCCGCAGACGATCTCGCAGTGCGTGTACACGAGGTCGAGCGCCTCCCGCGTGGGCGCGTGTTCCCGGTGCAGCGCGCGGATCTCTTCGAGCGTCGGAATCTGCATGCTCGGAGCGTAGGGGGCCCAGCCGTTTTGGGCCCTGCCTCCGCCGCGGCCGGTGTGATTATGATCATGGCCCGACCCCCCACCCCGAAGGACGGGACATGTCCACCAAGCTCTCGAAACTGGCCGCAACGTCGGTCGCCGCGGTCGCCCTCGCGACGGCCGGGACCGCGCTGGCCGCCCCCGCCGGCGCCGCGACCGCCGGCTCCGGCGCCACCATCGCTTCGAGCTGGATCAAGTACGGCGACTACTCCTCCGACGCCAAGTGCAGGGCGAAGGGCGAGGCGCTGCGGAAGAGCGGGGCCTACCTGTCGTACTACTGCGAGTACACGGGGTTCTTCACGCTGATGGTCCTGACTCGCTGACCCGCTGACCGGCCCGGCCCGGGGGACGGGCCGGTCGAGCCCCCCGCGTCGGTCATCGGTTGTGGATCACGACGGGGACGTTCTTGGTCTTGCCGACGAGCCACAGGCCCGGATCGCCGGGAACGGCGGTGCCGCCCGTGACCTGCCCGTCGCCCGGGACGGGCGGGGCCTGCTTCGTCCAGGCCCCGTTCTCCAGCCGGTAGAGCTCGCCCCAGGTGGGCTGCAAGGCCCACATGGCCCCGTCACCGGTGCGGATCAGCCGCTCACCGGTCGGCGGCGAGGGGAAGTCCTGCCAGCTCGCGCCGTCCCAGCGGACGGCGATCCGCTTCATGGAGCCGTCCACCCGCTGGGAACCGGTGGCCCACACTTCGGTGTCGGAGACCGCCAGGACGCGGCCCCACTGGACGTCGTCGTAGCCGGGGACCTTGCTCCAGCTCCGCCCGTCCCAGTGCAGGAGCCCCCAGGTGGCGGCGGCCCAGGCGGACTCGTCCGAGACCACCGAGATCTCGTTGACGGCGATGCAGCAGTTGTCGGGGGCGCCGGTGTCCTGGTCGGTCCACCGCCCGTCCTCCCAGCGGACGAGGCCGACGCTACAGGCGAACCACGCGCCGGTGGAGTCGGCCGCCGGATGCAGGGGCCCGCAGCCGTCGTCCGGCGTCGCGACCTGCTTCCACCGCGTCCCGTCCCAGTGGGCCAGGTAGCGCCCGGTGTTACCGCCGTCATGAGGACGGATCGTGCCGGTGATCCACACGTTGTCCCGAGCCTCGGCGTCGACCTCCTGGATCACCACGTCGCCGCCCGCGCCCGGAGGGTCGTAGGTCTGCCAGGACGTGCCGTTCCAGTGGACCACGGCGCCCTTGGGCGGCAGGACGTGGATGGTGCCCGCGCCCCATCCCGGAACCGACCAGTCGATGCCCTGGTACCCCTGGTACCCGACCGCCCAGACGTCGTCCGGCCCGGTGGCCGAGACGGCCTCCAGCCCGCTGCGCGGCCAGAGCAGCGGCGTGGGCGCGGTGTGGAGCGGGAGCGGGTCGGCGGCCACGGCGGGCGGCCCGGCGAGCAGGCCCGCGACGGTGAGGACGGACAGGGAGGACGCGGCGATCCGTGCGGACAGGGCTGATCTCATCGGATGTCTCCCGGTGGCGGAGGAGGACGCACGGCCCCGATCCAACCACGCCAGTAATCGCTGACACAATCCCTCCCTGGTGCGGGCCGGCCTGGAGCGTCCCGATGCCGTCCCCGGCCTCTGCCAACATCGACTCGTTGCCGGGGAGCTGCCCGCCGCGAGATGCCGATGACTCCGGTGGGAAGCCCGGGTGGCCACCATCGGCCGGGGGCGTCCGTCCGCGGCGGCCGGGGCTGGGAGTGTCCCCCCGGGCGGGCGTTCGCCGTCTAAACCGGTTGCGGAGATTGGGAGGATAAGAGGGCGTCCGGCCGACCGTGACCGGACCATGCCTCCTCCCGGAAGAACCCGCGTGCTGATCCGACTTCTGAGGTCCCATCTCGGACCCTACAAACGCCCCATCGCCCTGCTGGCGCTGCTCCAGCTCGTGGCGACCATCGCCAACCTCTACCTGCCGACCCTGAACGCCGACATCATCGACGACGGCGTGGTCAAGGGCGACACCGGCCGCATCATGTGGCTCGGCGCCATCATGATCGCCATCACCCTGGTCCAGGCGGCCGGCTCGATCGGCGCGATCTACTTCGGCGCGCGCACGGCGAGCGCGGTGGGACGGGACATCCGGTCCTCGATCTTCACCCGGGTGCAGAGCTTCTCCGCCCGCGAGGTGGGGCGGTTCGGCGCGCCGTCGCTGGTCACCCGGACCACCAACGACGTCCAGCAGGTGCAGATGCTGGTGCTGATGACCTTCACCATGATGGTGATGGCGCCGATCATGTGCGTGGGCGGCATCGTGATGGCGCTCGGCCAGGACGTGCCGCTGTCCTCGCTGCTGCTCGCGGTGGTCCCGGTGCTGGGCGTCCTGATCGGCCTGATCATCCGGCGGATGCGGCCGCTGTTCCGCACCATGCAGGAACGGCTCGACACGGTGAACCGGGTGCTGCGCGAGCAGATCACCGGCATCCGGGTGATCCGGGCGTTCGTCCGCGACGACCACGAGCGCGAGCGGTTCGGCGCGGCCAACGCCGACCTGACCGACGTGTCGCTGCGGGCGGGCCGGCTGATGGCGCTGATGTTCCCCACCGTGATGGTGGTGGTGAACATCTCCAGCGTGGCGGTGCTGTGGTTCGGCGGGCACCGCATCGACGACGGCGGCATGGAGATCGGGGCGCTCACCGCCTTCCTCAGCTATCTGATGCAGATCCTGATGTCGGTGATGATGGCCACCTTCATGTTCATGATGGTGCCGCGCGCCGAGGTGTGCGCGGAGCGCATCGAGGAGGTGCTCGGCACCGAGTCGAGCGTCGTGCCGCCCGCCTCGCCGGTGACCTCGCTGAGCGGCGAGGGGCTGCTGGAACTGCGCGGCGCCGGGTTCCGCTACCCCGGCGCCGAGGCGATGGTGCTGCACGAGGTGGACCTGCTGGCCCGTCCCGGCGAGACCACCGCGGTGATCGGCTCGACCGGCAGCGGCAAGAGCACCCTGCTGGGGCTGGTGCCCCGCCTGTTCGACACCACCGGCGGCCAGGTGCTGATCGACGGGGTGGACGTGCGGGAGCTGGACCCGGCGCTGCTGGCCAGGACGGTCGGCCTCGTCCCGCAGAAGCCGTACCTGTTCTCCGGGACGGTCGCCACCAATCTGCGCTACGGCCGGCCGGACGCCACCGACGAGGAGCTGTGGCGGGCCCTGGAGGTCGCGCAGGCCGCGGGCTTCGTGCGCGCCCTGCCGGAGGGACTGGACGCGCCGATCTCGCAGGGCGGCACCAACGTGTCCGGCGGGCAGCGGCAGCGGATCGCGATCGCCCGCGTCCTGGTGCACCGCCCCGCGGTCTACCTCTTCGACGACTCCTTCTCGGCCCTGGACTACGCCACTGACGCGGCGCTCCGGGTCGCCCTGTCCCGCGAGATCACCGAGGCGACCGTGGTGATCGTCGCGCAGCGGGTCAGCACCATCCGTGACGCGCACCGCATCATCGTCCTGGACGAGGGGCAGGTGGTGGGCGTCGGAACGCACCACGAGCTGATGGCGGACAACGCCACGTACCGGGAGATCGTGCTCTCCCAGCTCACCGAGCAGGAGGCGGCATGAGCACCCCGGACAAGACGGGCGACCAGGGCGACGGCAAGGGCGCCGCGGTGCCCGCGCCGCGGCGCGGGCCCGCGCCGGCCTCCGGGCCCGCCCGGTTCATGACCGGCGGTCCCGTCGAGAAGTCGATGGACTTCCGCGGGTCCGGCCGCAGGCTGCTCGGCCTGATGCGGCCGGAGCGGGTCGGGCTGTACGCGGTACTGGGCCTCACCACCGCGAGCGTCGCGCTGACCGTCCTCGGGCCGAAGATCCTCGGCCACGCCACCGACCTGGTCTTCGCCGGGGTGGCCGGCCGGAACCTGCCCGCCGGGTCGACCAAGGCCGAGGCGATCGAGTACCTGCGGCAGCACGGCGACGGCGGCCTCGCCGACGTGCTGTCGGGGATGGACTTCACCCCGGGCCAGGGCATCGACTTCGGCGCGGTCGGCGCCGTCCTGCTCACCGTGCTCGGCGTGTACCTGGTGGCGGGCGCGTTCGGCATCGTCCAGGGGCGGCTGGCCACCCGCGTCATCCAGCGGACCGTGTCCCGCCTGCGCGCCGACGTCGAGGCGAAGCTGGCGCGGCTCCCGCTGTCCTACTTCGACCGGCAGCCGCGCGGCGAGGTCCTCAGCCGCGCCACCAACGACATCGACAACATCGGCCAGACGCTCCAGCAGACCATGGGCCAGATCGTGAACTCGCTGCTCACGATCGTCGGCGTGCTGGTGATGATGTTCTGGATCTCGCCGCTGCTGGCGCTGATCGCGCTGCTCACGGTGCCGGTGTCGGTGCTGGTCGCGGCGAAGGTCGGCAAGCGGGCGCAGCCGCAGTTCGTCCAGCAGTGGAAGACGACCGGCAAGCTCAACGCCCACATCGAGGAGATGTACACCGGCCACTCGGTGGTCAAGGTGTTCGGGCGGGAGGCCGAGTCGGCCGAGGCGTTCCACGAGCAGAACGAGGCGCTCTTCCGCTCCGGGTTCAAGGCGCAGTTCATCTCCGGGATCATCCAGCCCGCGATGATGTTCATCGGCAACCTCAACTACGTCCTGGTCGCGGTCGTCGGCGGGCTGCGGGTCGCCTCGGGCTCCCTGTCGATCGGCGACGTGCAGGCCTTCATCCAGTACTCGCGGCAGTTCACCCAGCCGCTCACCCAGGTCGCGAGCATGGCCAACCTGGTGCAGTCCGGGGTCGCCTCCGCCGAGCGGGTCTTCGAGCTGCTGGACGCGCGCGAGCAGGAGCCCGACCCGATCACCCCGGAGCGTCCCGCCGAGGCCCGCGGATGGGTCTCGCTGGAGAACGTGTCGTTCCGCTACGAGCCCGACAAGCCGCTGATCGAGGACCTGTCGCTGAAGGTCGAGCCGGGCAGCACGGTGGCCATTGTGGGGCCCACCGGCGCGGGCAAGACGACCCTGGTGAACCTGCTGATGCGGTTCTACGAGGTGACCGGCGGCCGGATCGTCCTGGACGGGACCGACATCGCGGCGATGTCCCGCGAGGAACTGCGGTCCGGGATCGGCATGGTGCTCCAGGACACCTGGCTGTTCGGCGGCACCATCGCCGACAACATCGCCTACGGCCGCCGGGGCGCCACCCGCGAAGAGGTCGAGGAGGCCGCGCGGGCGGCGCACGCCGACCGCTTCATCCGCACCCTGCCGAAGGGCTACGACACCGTCATCGACGACGAGGGCGCGGGCGTCAGCGCGGGCGAGAAGCAGTTGATCACCATCGCCCGCGCGTTCCTGTCCGATCCCGTGATCCTGGTGCTGGACGAGGCCACCAGCTCCGTCGACACCCGGACCGAGGTGCTGATCCAGCGCGCCATGGCCACCCTGAGCAGCGGCCGGACGAGCTTCGTCATCGCGCACCGCCTCTCCACCATCCGGGACGCCGACGTCATCCTGGTCATGGAGGCCGGCTCCATCGTCGAACAGGGCGCCCACACCGAGCTCCTCGCCGCGGAGGGCCCCTACGCCCGCCTGTACGCGGCCCAGTTCGCGGAACCGGTGGCCGAACTGGACTGACCGCCCCCATGTGAGTCTCTTCACGTCCGCCCGCATGTATTTGCACGGCACTGTGCAATTCGAGTAACTTGCACAGTGCTGTGCAAATGCGTGCGAGGAGCGACATGTCACTGATCGTCAGAACTCCGGTGGACCCAACGGGCCGGCCCTACGGCCGGCGGCGGGCCGCGCTGGGGGTGCTGTGCCTGAGCCTGCTGATCATCGTGATGGCGAACACCTCACTGATCGTCGCGGCGCCGGCCATGACCGCGGACCTCGGGCTGAGCGGCAGTGACCTGCAATGGGTGATCGACGCCTACACCGTCCCGTACGCGGCGCTGATGCTGATGATGGGCGCGGCCGGGGACAAGTACGGGCGCCGCGGGGCGCTGCTCGGCGGGCTGGCGGTCTTCGTCGCGGGCTCGGTCGCGGGCAGCCTGGCGGGCTCGGTGGCCTGGGTGATCGCCGCGCGCGGCGTGATGGGGATCGGCGCCGCCATGATCATGCCCGCCACCCTGTCGCTGCTGGTGGCCACCTTCCCGCGTGCCGAGCGGGCCCGCGCCATCACCGCCTGGACGGCCACCTCCGGGCTGGCCATCGCGGCCGGTCCGCTGCTGGCCGGCTGGCTGCTGGAGGACCACTCCTGGGGCTCGACGTTCCTGATCAACGTCCCGGTCGCGGTGCTCGCGATGGCCGCGGCGCTGTTCCTGGTCCCGCCGTCGAAGGCGTCCGGGCGGGGACGCCTGGACCTGGTGGGCGGGGCGCTCTCGGTCGTCTTCCTCGCCGCGCTCGTCTACGCGATCATCGAGGGCCCGCACTTCGGCTGGGGCGCCGCGGCGGTCACGGCGGCGGTCGTCGCGGTGGCGGGGGCCGTGGCCTTCGTCCTGTGGGAGCTGCGCCACCCGAGGCCCCTCCTGGACGTCCGCACGTTCCGCGACCGGACGTTCGCCGGCGCCAACCTCGCGGTCGTGCTGTTCTTCCTCGCCGCGTTCGGGTCCATCTACTACCTGACCCAGCACCTTCAGTTCGTGCTCGGCTACGGCCCGCTCGCGACGGGCCTGCGCCTGCTGCCCCTGGCCGGAGCCGTGTTCGCCGGGGCGGCGGTCACCAACGTGCTGACCCCGAGGGTGGGGATGAGGGTCAGCGTCGTCCTCGGGATGGCGCTCGGCACCCTCGGCATCTCCCTCATGACGGGCGTGACCGCCGCGTCCGGCTACGGCGCCTTCCTGGCCCCGCTGCTCCTGCTGGGCGCGGCGATCGGGCTGAGCGTCTCACCGTGCACCGACGCCATCATGGGCGCCTTCGAGGAACGGCGGCTCGGCATCGGCGGCGCCGTCAACGACACCTCGCTGGAGCTCGGCGGCTCGCTCGGCATCGCGATCCTGGGCTCGATCCTGGCGGCGTCCTACGAGTCCGAGATCACCGGCGCGATCGCGGGCAGGCTCCCGGCGGACGCCGCGAGCACGGCCCAGGACTCCGTCGGCGGCGCGCTCGCGGTCGCCGGACGCGTCGCGGCGTCCGGCCACGCGGACCAGGCCGCCCTGCTCGTCCGCGCCGCCCACGAGGCGTTCGCCAACGGCGTCGCGCACACCAGCCTGATCGGCGCCCTCGTCCTGGGGGCCGGCACCATCATCGTCGCCGTGCTCCTGCCCGCCCGCCGCCGTCCCCGCCCCACCCCCGAAAAGGTCCCCGAGAGCCCCCGCATCCCCCAAGAAATCAGCCCCCAGTAGTGCTCGATGAATCCGGTGTTCCCGGTTGGTTCGGCTGACGGGCGTGGGGAGGGCGCAGGGTGGTCGAGGCGTGGATTTGCACGGTCATCGTCGTCCTCCTGAGGTGTTCTGCACAGCCCATCGCGACGACGGGCTGCTAGTGCCGCATCAGGCAACGTTCGCCCTGTCCGTTGTCTGGGACGATAGGCCGCATGGACGAGGAAGTCATTCCAATTCTTCACGTCGAGGACGCTGCTGCGGCGGTCGCGTGGTACGGCCGTCTGGGTTTCACCCAGCAGTGGGAACATCGCTTTGAGCCGGGGCTTCCCGCGTTCGTGGAGGTGGCCCGTGGCAGGGTCAGGTTGTTCTTGTCAGAGCACAAAGGCGACGCCCGTCCCGACACATTGATCTACCTCCGCGTCCGTGAAGTCGATGCCATCGCGGAGGAGTTCGGTGTCCGAGCGAAGGACGCTCCATGGGCACGCGAGATTGAGCTGCGTGATCCCGACGGCAACCGCCTACGGGTGGGCACTCCTGCGGAATAAGCACTGCCGGTAGTGCGAGGCAGAGAAACTGCGCTGGTGGCAGAACGAGTACGTGTCCGTGAGATCGATGATGACGAAGGCAGGCGGCTGCTGCGGATCATCCGCCGCGGTACCGGTTCGGTGGTGACCTGGCGGTGGGCGCAGATGTGCTGCTGTCCGCGCAGGGCATGACCGTGGCGAAGATTGCCGAAGTCGGCAGTCTGGAGATCATGTGGGAGCAGCTTCAGCGCCTTCTCGACATGTCCGAGTGGCCGAACGTGATCGTCCGGGTGGTGCCGAGGACCTGGGACACCGGCGGCTGCCCTGGGCTTGATGGATCGTTCAAGCTCCTCAAAGGACGAGACTTCGCCGACGTCGCCTACACGCAGTCCCCCGGAACGGGACGGCTGGTCTCCTCTCCCGCCGAGGTGGAACGGTATGTCGTAAGGTACGACCAGATCAGCGCCAAGGCGATGCCGGAGGGCCCCTCCCGGGAACTGATCCGATCCGTGATGGAGGATTTCAAGTGACACCCCCCACGTGGCGCAAGAGCAACTACAGCGGGACAGAGGGCGACTGCGTGGAGGTCGCGAACCTCGACGTGGTTGTCGGTGTTCGGGATAGCAAGGACCCTGAGGGTGGCCGCCTCTCGCTCGACCGCACCGCGTTCGGTGGGTTGCTGGCGCGGGTGAAGGCGGGCGACCTCGACCTCTGACCGGCTTGGACCCGGGCCCGTGACCTGCTCACGGAGCCGGGGCCCATGGCCGGAGGTGGCTACGTCACCTCCGTGCGACTGGCCCGGTGGTTATGTTCATGGGAACCAGAGCGTGAAGCGAAAGGTGATGCCATGGCCAGCCACCCCGGCAACATCGATGCCCCCCAGAGAGCCGATGACCTGGTGACCCGCTCGCCAGACGGCGAATCACGGGGCCTGATGGCCCGGGTCGGAGACCTGTTCCCGCTGAACCCCATCGGCAACGTCCTGTCCCGGACCGACGCGTCCGCCTCCCCGGCCCGCCCCTGGGGCCTTCGCTTCCTGAGCGTCCCTCAGCCGCGCGCAGGGAAACACGAGGGCGGCACCAACGAGACTTCCGGCGACCCGGACGGCAACAAGCCGGGCGAAGAGAGAAGCAAGGATTGACCGCCTCGGCGCACGGTCGGTCGGTTCTGGTGCTCACCTCTCCGGAGGACCCTACGGCTGACCGGGTAGCGGCGGAGCTCGCGGTGCGCGGTGTCCCGGTCGCCCGGCTGGACACCGCGCAGTTCCCCATCGAGATCTCCATGACGGCCACCATCTCCAGCGGGGACCGCTGGCGCGGGCGACTTCGTTCGGTCGGTCGAGGGCATGACGTTCTCGATCTGGCGGACGTGGGAGGGGTGTACTACCGCCGCCCCGAGCAATTCGTGCTGGATGAGCGGATGTCCGCGCCGGAACGGGTGTTCGCCTACGGGGAGGCCCGCGTCGGGTTCGGCGGGGTGGTTCAAGCCCTTGCCGGCGCGCGGTGGGTGAACGATCCGGTCGCGGCGGCCCGCACCGAGTACAAACCGGTCCAGCTCGCTATGGCGGCGCAGGTCGGCTTAGCGGTGCCTGCCACGCTCATCACCTCCGACTCACAGGCCGCGCATGACTGGGCCACGGCGCGCGGCGGCCCGATCATCTACAAGCCCATGGGTGGGATCTGGCACGGCGACGAGGGCAAAGTCCGCGTGCTGTACACGACCCGCGTTGAGGAACCGGAATCGTTGCTCGACCCGGCGATCTCCCGGACGGCCAACCTGTTCCAGGAAGAGGTTCCCAAGGCGTTCGAGGCCCGCGCGGTCGTGGTCGGGAATCGGGTGTTCGCCATGCGGATCGAGGCGGGCAGTGAACGCGCTGCGATTGACTGGCGCAGCGACTACGACTCACTGACCTACGGCGAACTCCACCTCCCCGCGGAGACATGCGGGAAGCTGGTGGAACTACACCAGCGGCTCGGCCTGGTGTGCGGGGCCGTAGACCTGATCTGTGATCCGGATGGCCGCTGGGTGTTCCTGGAGACCAACCAGGGGGGTGAGTGGGGATGGCTCACCCAGGAGACCGGCTCGCCGATCGCCGCCGCAATCGCTGACGAGCTGACCAGGGGATCAGAGTGACCGACGCGACCGCCGCCGCCCGCAACCGCGCCATGACCGACGCCTTGCGGGCGGCGGGATCGCTCACCCAGGCCCGGGTGGAGGCCGCCATGCACGCTACGCCCCGCCACTTGTTCGCCCGCGACTCCGGATGGCTCAGTCCCGACCACGGAGCCGGACCGGGCCGGACCATCCACCGCCAGGCCGACCCCGACGGATGGTGGTCGGCCGTCTACAGCGATGGCTCGATCATTACCCAGCGCGACGACGGCGCCGGGGTTGCCGACTCCGCGAACGGCGCCCCAACGAGTTCCCTGTCGGCGCCGGGCGTGGTCGCTGAGTTCCTGGAGCTGCTGGCCATACGGCCACGTGACCGCGTGCTGGAGATCGGAACCGGAACAGGGTGGACGGCCGCGCTACTGGCTCAGATGGACACCGACGTGACGAGCATCGAGGTTGACCCGCACGTCGCTGAGCAGGCCGTCGCCAACCTCAAGACGGCCGACCGCGCCCCGCGCCTGCTCGTGGGCGACGGCGCCGAGGGCTGGCCCGAGGGCGCGCCCTACGACCGCGTTCACGCGACATGCGCCGTGGCGCGGGTGCCGTTCGCGTGGGTCGAGCAGACCCGGCCCGGCGGCATGATCGTGACCCCCTGGCAGCCGATGACGGGATACGGGTGGAAGCTGCGGCTGATCGCGTCCGGCTCCCAGGCCGTGGGCCGGTTCCACGGGACGGCCGGGTTCATGATGTTGCGCGAGCAGCGCACCGCCGCACGGTGGAACCCGCGTCACGCCGACGAGGCCATGTCCACTCGCACCCGCCTGGACCCACGCACCGTAGCGCAGTCCGGGACAGGACTCGCACTGGCGGTTTTCGCAGGATGCCCCGGCATGGGCATGATCCCCATGGACAACGACGACGGCTCGTTCTCGCTGCTGCAATTCGAGATCGGCAACGCGGAAGGTGCGTGGGCTTCGTGCGACTGGGAGCCGGACAGCACCGACTACGAGGTCACCCAGTACGGCGACCGGCGGCTGTGGGACGAGACCGAGAACGCGTTCGCCTGGTGGGTCGAGCAAGGCGCCCCCGGCGAAGACCGGTACGGCCTCACGGTCACCGAGGGCGGCGAGCTCCTGTGGCTTGACCAGCCGACGAACGTCGTCGGGGGAGATCACTAGGAGGACCCGAAGGGGCCGGGGGTCAAGGTTTGCGGGCGACGGCGGCGTAGCCGGCCACTTCGTCGGGGGAGCCCCACGGGGTGTGCTCGGGACGCCAGCGCGACATCGAGACCACGCCGGGCGGGAGCAGTTCCAGGCCGTCGAAGAACCGGGTGAACTGCTCGCGCGTGCGGGGCACCATCGGGTTGGCCGACTTCTCGTTCCAGTCCGCCTGGGCCTGCGCCTGGGCGGTCCGCCCCTCGTCGAAGTCCAGGGTGGCGTGCGTGATCACCAGGTGGCTGCCGGACGGCACCGCGTCCAGCAGCCGGGCCAGCAGGCGCCGCGCCTCACCGTCGTCCTGGACGAAGTGCACGACGCCCAGCAGCATGATCGCGACGGGCCGGGCGAGGTCCAGCGTCGCCGCCGCCTTCTCCAGGATCTCGCCGGGGTCGCGCAGGTCGGCGTGGATGTAGTCGCACGCCCCCTCGGGAGTCCCGGTGAGCAGGGCTCTGGCGTGGACGAGCACCAGCGGGTCGTTGTCGACGTAGACGATCCGCGAGTCCGGGGCGGTCCGCTGGGCGACCTCGTGGGTGTTGTCCATGGTCGGCAGGCCGGTGCCGATGTCGAGGAACTGCCGGACGCCCGCCTCGCCCGCCAGGTACCGGACGGACCGTCCGAGAAAGGCGCGGTCGGCCAGGGCGATGTCGACGATCTGCGGGAACACGGCGCGGAACTGCTCGGCCGCCCGCTGGTCGGCCTCGTAGTTGTCCTTGCCGCCCAGCAGGTGGTTCCAGACCCTGGCCGAATGCGGGACGGTGGTGTCGAGCTCAGGGGTCATCCCGGGCGGGTTCGATGCGTCATCGGCCACGAAAGCGTCTCCTGCTCGGCTCCGTCGGGCCGTCCGGCCCCTCGCGGACAACCTAGTGCCCCGGCCGGCTTTCAGTCCTTGCGGCCGACGGCTCCGTAGAGCCACGTGCCGACCTTCTCCGCGGGCGCGTCACCTTGGTCCGACTCGGGGTTCCACTGGTCGATGGTGACCAGGCCGGGGTCGACCGGGGTGAAGCCCTCGAAGAAGGGCGCGATCTCGTTCCTGCTGCGGAAGTAGATGGGCGTCGGCGTGGTCGCGTAGACGGCCTCGATCTGGTCGACCGCATGCGCCGCATGGTCCTCCCTGGTGACGTGGGTCGCGGACAGGAAGCTGCCCGGCGCCAGCGCGTCCCGCAGGGTGCTGATGACGGGGGCCCGCTCGTCCAGGGTGAGGAAGTGGATCATGGCGATCATCAGTACCCCGACGGGCTCGTCGAAGTTGATCAGCTTGGCCGTCTCGGGGTGGTCGAGCACCTCGCGGGGACGGTGCATGTCGGCCTGGGCCACCGTGGTGCGGTCGTTGGTCGCCAGCAGCGCGCGGCCGTGGGCGAGTACCACCGGGTCGCTGTCGACGTAGACGACGCGGGCGTCGGGGGTGATCTCTTCGGCGATCTCGTGGGTGTTGCCCGCGGTGGGGAGGCCGGAGCCGATGTCGAGGAACTGCCGGATCCCCTGGCGCGCCATGTAGCGCACCGAGCGGCGGAGGAAGGACCGGTTCTCCTGGGCCAGCAGGCCGATCTCGGGCATGGCCTGCGCGACGCGGTCGGCGGCGTCCCGGTCGATCTGGAAGTTGTCCTTCCCGTGCAGGTAGTAGTCGTACATCCGGGCGACGCTCGCCGTCGTGGGGTCGATTCCCGGTCGGGCGTCACGCCTCGGTTCCTGCACGCCGTGGCCTCCAGTCAAGATCGTCCAGTTCCGGCCAGCGTAGCCGGACCACCACCCTCGATGAGAACATTCACCACAACAACCACAGCTACCTCGTGAACGACGCACGCGCCGTCATATCGCCCCTTCGGCTTCTTCGCGCTCGTGGGGTTCGGGTTCGCCGAACCAGGCGACCGCGACGGCGCCCGCCACGGCCAGGACGAAGCCGAAGACCGCCAACCAGCCCAGGCCGGGACGGGAGGCGTCGCCCAGCCAGAGCACGCCGAGCGCTCCGGGGACGACCGTCTCGCCCACCACCAGCGCCGCGGTGGCGCCGTTGACCGAACCGATCTGCAAGGCGATGGTGTGCAGGTACATGCCGCCGATCCCCGCGACGGCGAGCGTGTACAGCGCCGGGTCGGCCAGCATGCGGGGGAAGTCGAACGGGGCCGCGCCGTTGAGGATCCGGACCGCGACGCCGACCGCGCCGAAGCCGAGGCCCGACAGCAGTCCGGCGAGGATGGCGGCGCGCGCCCCGATCCGCCGGACGAGCAGGATCCCGCCGCCCATCAGCAGCGCCGAGAGCCCCAGCAGCCACCAGTGGGTGGTGATCGGGGTCTGGGGATGCCCCTCGTGGCCGGCCGCGCCGGCCAGCAGCACCAGCGCCGAGCAGACCACCCCGATGGACGCCCATTCGGGCCGGGTCAGCCTGATGCCCAGCATCTTGGTGCTCAGCACCGCCGTGATCACGAGGTTGGCGCTGATCACGGTCTGCGACAGGAAGAGCGGCAGCAGCCGGGCGGCGAGCGCGCCGAGCCCGAAGCCGACGAAGTCCAGCACGCTCCCCAGCAGGAACTCCCAGGTCACGATCGCCCTGGCGGTCGACGAGAGGCTGGGGCCCCCGTGCTCGGTGGTGTTGCCGGAGGCGGGGCCGGAGTGCTGGCGGGCCGACCGGCGGGACCCGACCGCCTGGAGCACCGACCCGGTGCCGTAGCAAGCCGATGCCGCGACTGCCGTCACCAGACCAATGATCACCAGTTGATCCCTCTCACGTGCCCGCCGGGAGCAACCGAGCCTACGCGGCGAGGCCCGGTGAGACGCGCGTCACGGCGGCGCGGTGGCGGGACGGCGCGGGGCGGCGGGACGGGTGCGGGACCCGCCGTGACCGGGCGTCACCCGGTGTCCCTGCCGGATAGTCGGGCAAAAGTTACTAATGGGTAGGTAGTGACTATTTCGGACAGAATATAGAACATGTTCTCACTCGACAGGAGTGAGGTGCATCACATGCACGAAAGAGACGGGCATGGAGCGGGGTATCGAGGCGTATCCCGTCGCGGATTCATCGCTGGAACAGGTTCTATTCTGGGTGCGGCGGCGCTCGGGGGACGGGCTCTCGCGACGCAGCCGTCCGGACCGGCGGCGGCTCCGATCGCCGCCGGGGCCAACGTCCAGGCGCTGGTGATCGGCACCGGGTACGGCGGCTCCGTCGCCGCCCTGCGGCTCGCTCAGGCGGGCGTGGACGTGCACATGATCGAGATGGGCATGGCCTGGGACACCCCCGGCTCGGACGGCAAGATCTTCGCCAACACCACCAACCCGGACGGCCGGTCCTACTGGCTCCGCACCAAGACCAAGCAGCCGCTCAGCAACTTCCTCGGCTTCCCGATCGACCGCAAGATCCCCCGCTACACCGGGATCCTGGACGCCGAGGACTTCAGCGGGATCACCGTCTACCAGGGGCGCGGCGTCGGCGGCGGCTCGCTGGTCAACGGCGGGATGGCGGTCACGCCCAAGCGG
This sequence comes from Actinomadura xylanilytica, assembly GCF_030283145.1. Classification (GTDB taxonomy): domain Bacteria; phylum Actinomycetota; class Actinomycetes; order Streptosporangiales; family Streptosporangiaceae; genus Spirillospora; species Spirillospora xylanilytica. The sequence continues at coordinate 135,234 of NZ_JASNWE010000004.1, read as the reverse complement.
GAGAACTTCGGCGCCATCCTCCCATCGGTGGACGTCGACGAGATGTACAACACCTACTATCCGCGCGCCAACGCCGGACTCGGCTCCGCCACCATCGACCCGGCCTGGTTCGAGAGTGCCGAGTGCTACCAGTACGCCAGGGTCGGACGCAAGCACGCCCAGCGCTCCGGCTTCCCGTTCGTGTTCGTCCCCACCGTGTACGACTGGGACTACATGAAGCAGGAGGCGGCCGGGGCCGTTCCCAAGTCGGCGCTGGCCGGCGAGATCCTCTACGGCAACAACTACGGCAAGAGGTCGCTCCAGAAGACCTACCTCGCCCAGATCAAGGCGACCGGCAAGGTCACCATCTCGCCGCTGCACCGGGTCACCTCGGTGGCCCCGGCGGCGGGCGGCGGCTACACGGTCGTCATGGAGCAGCTGAGCACCAGCGGGGACACGGTCGCCACCAAGACCGTGACCGCCGACCGGGTGTTCTTCGCGGCGGGCAGCGTCGGCACCAGCAAGCTGCTGGTCAAGCTGAAGGCGAACGGCGCGCTGCCCAACCTGAACGGCGAGGTCGGCCAGGGCTGGGGCGACAACGGCAACGTCATGTGCGGCCGGGCCAACCACCTGTGGGACCCGACCGGCAGCCTCCAGGCATCCATCCCGACGGGCGGCATCGACAACTGGACGGCCGGCGGCGCGTTCGCCGAGGTCGCGCCGCTGCCCACCGGCATCGAGACCTACGCCTCGTTCTACCTGTCGATCACCAAGAACCCGAACCGCGCCCAGTTCTCCTGGAACGCCGCCGCGAACAGGGTCGACCTGAACTGGCAGGCCTCCTGGAAGCAGCCGTCCATCGAGATGGCCAAGTCGATCTTCGACAAGATCAACAGAAAGGAGGGGACGATCTACCGGACCGACCTCTTCGGTGTCAGCAAGATCTGGGGCGACCACCTCACCTACCACCCGCTCGGCGGCGCGGTGCTGAACAAGGCCACCGACAACTACGGCCGGCTGCACGGCCACCCCGGGCTGTACGTCATCGACGGCGCGCTGATCCCCGGCAACACCAGCGTCAATCCGTTCGTGTCCATCACGGCGCTCGCCGAACGGAACATCGAGAAGATCATCGCCACCGACCTGTGACGATGGCCTGATGCGACCGCCGGCCACGGGCGCGTGTGGCCGGCCGGACGGCCGCCGCCTCAGCGGTCGGGCAGCGCGCACACGGTGTCGAGGCCCAGCACATGGTTGAGGCGGCCGAACGCCAGCCAGGACCCGATGCTCATGCTCAGCTCCACGATCTCGAGCTGGCTGTAGTGCGCGGTCATCCGCGTCCAGAACTCGTCGTCCAGGCCATGGGGGTCCAGGGCGTACCGCTCGGCGTACTCCGCGGCCAGCCGGGTCCGGTCGTCGAAGGCGTCGGTGGTGCGCCAGCCGGTCACCGCGTCCGCGAACCCCTCCTCCACCTTCTCCCCGTCCCGGTCGGTCCGCCAGTCGAGGCAGAAGAGGCACCCGTTGATCTGCGCGATCCGCAGCCGCGCCGCCTCGAACTCGCGGAGCCCGAGGGTCGTGTGGGCGTACACCGACAGCGAGAAGTTCGCGGCGGCGGGCCCGATGCCGGGCACCATCTCGCCCCACACGTACTCGATCGCGTCCTTGCCCTCGGGGATGTCGATGTTCATGGCCGCTTCCTTCCGAGCCTGCCCGTCGCGGGACGCAGCGGGACGTCGAGCGCGTCGTAGAGTCCGGGGGCGGCGTCCACGAGCCAGTCGATGGCGCCCACGAGCCGGCCGACCGCGGTGGCGTTCCCGCCCGCGGCCCGGTTGCCGTCCCGGTCCGTGGCCTCGACCGTGACCTCGATGCGCGGGTCGCCCTCGATGACCACCCGGTGCGCCCCGTCGCCGTCCGGCGGCACCGGCCAGTCCGGCGCGCAGGACGGGTGGATGCGGGTGACGTGCTCGATGACGATGCGCGGCTCGCCCTCGACGACGCCCTGCACCTCGAACCGCACCGCGCCCTGGGTGCCGGCCTCGAACTCGCCCATCGTCCTGGTGTCCACGGTGGCGTCCAGCGGGCGCCGGTCCAGGGTCTCGCGGACCTCGTCCAGCTCGACGCCGAGGGCCCTGGCCATCAGCCGCACCTGCCCGCCCCACACCATGGTCGGGACGGTCGGCGCGAGCATCGGCGGCTCGTAGTCCATGGGCTGGCCCATGCCGACCAGGTAGCGGACCGAGTCCTCCTGGTCGTAGGTGGAGTAGTCGAAGATCTCCTGGCAGCGGATCACGTCCACCGTCGCGCCGAGCCCGCTGATCAGCAGCGGCAGCACGTCGTTGCCCCAGCCGGGGTCGACGCCGGAGACGAACAGCGAGCCGCCGCCGTCCGCGATGGCGGCCAGCACCGCCTCCCGCATCTCGGGCGGGGCGTTGCGCTGGTCGTAGAGTGCGTACAGCGCGGGGGAGACGACCACGGCCCCGGCCCGGACCGCCCGCACGATGTCGGCGAGCGCCTCGTCCGGACGGATGTCGCCGGACGCCGCGTACACCACGGCCTGCGGACGGGCGGCCAGCACCGCGCCGACGTCGTCGGTCGCCGCGACGCCCAGCCCGGCGTCCAGCCCGCCGAGGTCGCCCGCGTCCCGGCCGACCTTCGCGGGGTCGTGGACGAGCACGGCCGCGAGGTCCAGCTCCGGATGGGCGTCGACGGCGCGGATGGCCAGTCGACCGACGTTGCCGGTGCCCCAGACGACCGTGGAGATCATGCGGCGGACGCTAGCAAGCGCTTGGTTCATTTGTACAGCCCCGTGCCACTTCCGGCCCGCTCCGGCGACCCCGCGGAACGACCCGCCACCTCATGGCGAGGCCCCCGCGATGGCGTTCCCTGTCACATCGCCGGATCGACGTGTGAACGAGAACCAGCAGCCGCCGCTACGACACGAAGGAACCGACATGGCCAAGTTCGCCACCGTGCAGGAGTACATCGCCTCCCTCCCCGAAGCCCAGCACCAGACCGCCGGCGAGGTCCTCGCGCTCATCGAGAAGGTGCTGCCGGGTGCCGGCGCGCTCTATCACGGCCACCCCGTGTGGAGCCTGGGCCCCGCCCCGGGCAAGTCCCCGGTCTGCTACCTCAAGGCGTACTCCGCCTACGTGACCTTCGGCTTCTGGCGCGGCCAGGAGATCACCGACGCGTCCGGCCGGCTCGAGCCCAGCGCGCGGACCATGGCCGGCGTGAAGCTCCGCGCCCCCGCTGACATCGACGCCGACCTGTTCACCACCTGGCTCCAGCAGGCACGGGCCCTGGAGACCCCGGCCGCCTCCTGACGACTCGGCACGCCGCGCGACCGATTCCTTTTCGGACGGGACGCCGTCTTATGGTCGAGACCATGGCAGCATGCCCGAAACGGAGTCACCATCATGCCCACGACCAGTGAGAAGACCTCCCCCGAGCGTTCGACGGTCACCTCCCCGGACGGGACGGAGATCGCGTTCGAGGTGTCCGGTACCGGGCCCGCGGTGATCCTGGTGGCCTCGGCGCTGGCCGACCGCTCCGACGCCGCCAAGCTCGCCAAGCTGCTCGCGCGGAACCTCACCGTGATCAACTACGACCGGCGCGGCCGGGGGGCGAGCGGGGACGCCGAGCGCTACGCGGTCGACCGCGAGGTCGAGGACATCGCGTCCCTGATCGGCGTCGCCGGCGGCTCGGCATCGGTCTTCGGAAGCTCGTCCGGGGCGGTACTGGCCCTGCGCGCAGCCGTCGCCGGACTGCGCATCGAGCGGCTCGCGCTGTACGAGCCCCCCTTCGCGGTCGGCGGCGACGACTTCGGCCCCCCGAAGGACTTCGCCCGGCACATCGACGCGCTGCTCGCCGAAGGACGGCGCGGTGACGCGGTCAAGTCCTTCATGACCAAGGCCCAGGGCATGCCCGCGTTCATGGTCAACGCGATGCGGCTCATCCCCGGCCCCTGGTCGAAGCTCAAGGCTCTCGCGTCCACGCTGCCCTACGACATCGCCGTGATGGGCGACACCCAGCAGGGCGACCCGCTGGACGCCGCCCACTGGTCGGCCGCGACCCTTCCGACCCTGGTCATGACCGGCGGCAAGAGCCCGGCGGGCTTCCACAACGCCGCGCGGGCGCTGGTCGAGGTCCTGCCCGACGCCACCCACCGCACCCTGCCCGGCCTCAACCACGGCGCCGTGGTCATGGCCCCCAAGAAGATCGCCCCCACCCTCACCGAATTCCTCGCCGGCTGACCGCGATCATCCGGCGAATTCGCTGGAGATCGACTCGTGCCGTGTGCCATCGTCCATCGGGTGAAGGTCAAACTGGCGCCGTGGGCGCTGAGATGGGACGAGGTCGATCCGGGGCGGATTCCGTTCGACGCGGCCGGGGCCTGGGCGGTGGTGTCGCAACTGCGTCCCGCGATGTCGGTGCCCGTTCCGCCGAAGGCCAAGTCGTTCGCGGATCGGGCGCTCATCGAGTGGAGCTACGGCACCGGGCAGGCGTGGACGGACGAGATGACCTACGCGCTGGTCGAGCGGTACGGCCGGTGGACGCTGGGCTGGCGATGGGCGCGCGCTGAGGGCGACGTCGGCGGCGGCCCGGTGGGCGCGTGGTGCTGTCCCCGCGACTCGATGACCAAACCGGTTCAGACACTGCGCCGGGTGACCGATGGCCTGGTGGAATGGCGCGGGTGGCTGGAGGACCTGGCGCAGCGGTTCGAGCGGTTCCCGCTCGACGACCGGACCGGGCCGGAGCGCCGGCGGACCTGGGAGGAGGGCGCCGCGCACCTGGTGACGGCGGTGGTCGAGCAAACCGGTGCGGGCGACGCCTGGTACGGCCACTGCCGGCAGGTCCTGGCCTGGTTCCTGGCCCGCTGGGACATCCCCGAGGACCAGGCGGACGAGCTCGTACACGAGGCCGTCGCCGGACGGTTCGAGAGCTGGGTCGCACCGTCATCGGAGACGGTCGAGAAGGTAGCGGCGCGGCTGGCCGAGTCCCTGCCCAGTGAGGCGTGAGGCGTGCCCTCCGTCCCCGACCATCTCGACCTGTGGTGCCGGATGCGAGACCAGGTGCCCTGGACGGATGTTCAAGACCCCCGTCCAGGCGCCGCCGGTCAGGTCGTCGGAATCCGCGACGGCATGGCGCACTTCATCCAGACGGACGCACACGGCCGTTCCCCAGAACGCGCCCTGCGCCTGCTCGCGGCCCTGACCGCCCTGCGATCGGACGTCTCCGCCGGCCGTGCCCTCGACTTCTCCACCATGCGCCGCTGGCAAGGCCACGTCCTGGGCACCGAACGGCCAGACTTCCGTACCGGACCCGCCTTCGCCAAGGGAGGCCGCGAGCGCTACGGCCTGGACGCGGACACTCGGCGGCGCTTCGACGCATGCCTCCAGCAGGCCGACGACCCCGCCGTCCCGCTGCCCGCCCGCGCGGCACGCGCCCATCTGGACGTGTGCTTCTTCCACCCGTTCGACGACGGCAACGCCCGCGCGGCACTGCTGGCCCTCACCTTCGTCCTGGCCCGGGGCGGTGTCGTACTCGACCAGGTCGGGCCCATCCAGATCAGCCGCGGGGCCACGGGAGCCCTGGAGTTCGCCCGTCTCGTGGCCGTCCTCATCCGGACCACGCAGAACCGAGCCGTCCACGCAGCCGGAACGGCGACCTCACGGCTCGACCACCGCGAAGACCACCTTGCCCCTGTCTCCGGCGAGCGGCCGGACGCCCCACCGCCGGGTGAACCGCTCCACGATGAGCAGGCCACGTCCGGACTCGCTGGTCAGGTCGAGCTCCGGGATGTGCGGCAGGTCGCACGTGGTGTCCTGAACCTCCAGCCACAGCGCCCCGCCCTCGGCCAGGACCAGGCGTAGCGTCACGTCGTCGTCCGCGGTGCCGCCGTACCGGATGGCGTTGGTCACGAGTTCAGTTGCCACCAGGCACGGCACGTAGTCGTCCATCCCCCAGCCGCCCAGCGTGAGCCGTACGAACCCGCGCACCTCAGCCACGGCCCCAGGATGCCGCTTGACCACCATCTCGCCGTGTGTCGCCTCCATCGCGCACCCTCCTTGCTCACTGTGTTGTTCAGATCACATTGAGCCACTTTCGGGACTAGGATCTGATTGCAGAGCCAAGGTGGTAGATGGCGGCAGAGTGGTATTCGCCTTGGTAGGTTCCAGTCGAGAGGTAGAACCCATGCCCCCACGGCGTCAACGTCCCCGGGAATCGCCCGCACTCGTCGCGTTCGGTCGGCAGATGCGGCGGCTGCGTGAAGCCAAAGGGATCAAGCAGGAGACCATCGGGCACCTGACGACGGTGAGCGGCCCGCAGGTGAGCCGGATCGAGGCCGGAAAGAAGCGAGCCACGCGACCATTCGTGGAGATCGTGGACGATCACCTGGACGCGGGCGGCTCGCTCATCAGTCTGTGGGAGGACCTGAACAAGGACGGCCACCCGGTACCGCTCTGGTTCGACTGGCCCAAGATCGAAGAAGATGCCACGGAGCTGATCACCTGGGAGCACACGATTGTCCCTGGGTTGCTCCAGAATGAGGCCTACGCTCGTGCGTTCCTCGGTGTCGATGAGGCGATCGAGGCTCGCATTGCACGTCAGAGCGTTCTGACACGTGACGATCCACCACCTGTGGCACTGACCGCGCTTCTGAGTGAGGCTGTGCTTTACCACCTGGTGGGTTCCCCTGAGGTCATGCATGAGCAGTTGACGCACCTGGTCGCTCTCAGTGAACTCCCCAACGTCACCATCCAGATGGTGCGGAACAACGGGCGTCCGGCCGGAACGGGCGGTGCCTTCGTGGTGGCTACCATGGAGGATCGGAGCGAGGTGGCATACCTGGAGATGGTCGTGCGCGGCATCACGACCGACGATCCGTCGGATCTTGCGAAGCTTTCCGAGGTGCTGAGAGAACTGCGGGCGAGGGCGTTCCCAGAGGACATGTCACGGGACGTAATGAGGAAGGCGTTGGAGAAGTGGACCTAAGTGATGCCACCTGGCGCAAGGCGAGTCGGAGTGGTGAAAACGGCGGCAACTGTGTCGAGCTTGCTGGGCTTTCTGGTGTGGTGGCGGTGCGTGACAGTAAGGATCCTGACGGTCCGAAGTTGCTGGTGACCCGTGCGGCGCTGCGTGCAGCCGTGCGGGCGTCCTCCGTGCCAGTGTGACCTTTGATAATTGCGGCGAGTCTGAGCCTGATGTGGCATAGCGACCATGAATAGGGGGAAATGGGGGCAGTGTTCCCCTGTGTGGAATGCTTGCCGCGCTCAGTCTCCGGTGGGAAAATTCTCCATACTGCCACCGAGCGGAAGTGGAGATCCCCATGTCGAGACCGTGGGAGATCGATCATGGTGCGGAGTTTCAGAGAAGGCTCGATAAAAGCGCCGCCGAGGTAGGGGATGGCCGCATGCTCTCCGCCGCCAAGCCGGACATCCGCGATGCTTGACCGGATCGGCGACGTCCCCGGGGAGTTCCTCGATCACGCGGCGTACCACGCCCGCCTCGCCCTCGAAATGGGGCGCCTGCGCGGGGTCTTCTGGAAGCTCGAACGCTCCCAGGTCTTCCGCGAGCCGAACGACACCAGCTGGCAGGCGTTCATGTCGGGGGACTGGAAGAGCGCCCTCGACCTCCTTGAGAAGGACAGGGAGGACGTACGGGCCGAGGCTCGCCGGAACGCCGCCCAGGGACTGGAGATCCGGCGTGTGCGCGTGGTGGAGCATCCCGTGGGCCCCTACCTTCAATGGGAGCTGCACGCGCTCAGCCTGCTCGCCTGCGAAGGGTTCGGGCTGAGCGTGCTCCCCGCCGAGCAGGTCGCCGCACTCGAGGTCCGTGCCCGGCTTCCTGAGGTGGTCGTCGTCGGAGACCAGGTCCTTTACGAGGTCCAGTATCTGCCCGACTGGACGCCTTGCGGGGCCCGCCGCATCACCGCGCCGGACGTGATCGGTGCCGCCGCGTCCGAGATCGAGAGGCTGTACGAACGCGGTGAGCCGTTCCTGTCCTATTTCGACAGAGAGGTCTTGCCGCTGCCGGCCCCCGCCGTTTGAGCTACCTTTCATCAATGGCTTCAGTTTGCTCCAGCCGCGGTCCGGCCAGGATACTCAGCCTCGCGTTCTGCCTGCTCCTCGTCTTCGGTCGGCGGTGACAAGCGAAGTACGGGAACTGGCGTTGTCGGAGGCCGCCTCTACTGTGGTGGGTCATGAGCGAACACCTCCCGCCGCTTCCCGATGAGGACACCCTGGTCATCCCGACGGGATGGCGGCGCCGCACGCATCCGCGGCGGGGCGGGGCGCCCGGCCCCAAGATCATGCTGGACGCGGGTGCGGAGAAGGGCCTTGCGCGCTTCCTGGACGCGGCGCGGGACGACATCGAGCGCGTCCTGGACGGTTCGGGCACCGACCCGGGCCTGGTCGCCGCGGCTCGCGCCCATCTCGGCGGCGACCCCGATCCGCGCGGGGCGGCGGTCCTGGCGGTGCTCACGATGCAGCATTGGGACGCACCCCTGTTCGATGCGGGCTACGTGGACGCGTGGGCGTCCGCGCACGGCGTGGTGTTCGCGGCGTGTGCCCTCGTCGAGATGTGCGGCCTGGACCAGTCGGTCGGTCCGGGGGGCGGTGAACGGAGCGACACGGCGGTGGTGCCCGTCGAGCCGGGCGCGCAGGGCACGCTGATTCCCGACGCCGCTCTGCGCGTCCGCTCGCTGCTGGCCGCCGCGTCCGACCAGGAGTACGCCGAGGCCGTCGAACGGCTCGCCGGGCTCCGGGCCCTGCGCCCCTGGCAGGTCGTGACGGCCTACCTGGTCCCGACGCGGCAGGACTGGGTGACCGAGCTCTGTGCGCACCCTGACCGCGCACCGCGGAGCCTGCTGCTCAGCTCGCTCGGCTCTCCCGAACAGCTTCACCTGCTCGGAGACTGGGCGAGCCTGACCCGTGCCGACTGCCACTCCCCCGAGGTCCTCCGCGCGTTCGCGGAGGGCGTCGGCCCGGCAGTGGCGCCGCTGATGGCCGACGCGCTCGACCGGGACCGGATGCTGGTCCGCGCGGTGCGGCGCAAGGCGCTGCTGGAAGTGCTGGGCGTCCTGCCGTCCGACGAGGCGTTCCGTGCGCTGGTCGAGAGGCGCTCCAACAGGCACGTCAGCGCCGAGCTGATGAAGGCGATGCGGCGGTTCCCGGTCCGGGCGCTGCGGGAGCTGGCCGCGGCCGGGGCGTCCGACCTGCTGGAAGAGCACGTGCACGGCAACCGGGCGCTGGTCGACGCGGCGCTGCCGACGCTCCCGGACGCTGCCCGCGAGGCCGTCGAGCAGATCATCGGAAGCTCGACCCGGGTGGCGGAGGCGGCCCCGGACGAGCTGCCCGCCCTGCTGGTCGAACCGCCGTGGGCGCGGGCTTCGAAGAAGGCCGCACCCGTCGTCGTCAAGGGCCTGACCGTCCCGGACGGGCGTGCCGTCCGCTGGGACGCGGGCGAGCAGGGCCGCTGGGCGGCGGAGAAGGTGTTGTATCCGTCCAGGCTGCTGGGGGAGGAGGGCGGCAGCAGATGGGGGAGTCCTCCAGTGTGCGAGCGGAGCCCGGAGTGGGAGCGGCACGCCGACGACTTCGCGGCCGGGCGGCTGTCCGGCAGGCGCAAGCTCGGTGTGCTGGCGATGGGGCCGGACGAGCTGGTCAGGCCCCTGCTTGCGGGCTCGTCCCTGAACGACCCCAGGAACAGCACCGACGAGCCCGCGGGCTGGGGCAGGATCTTCGCGGCCCGGTTCGAGCTCGACGCGCTGCCGGTCCTGTACGGGCACGCCAAGAGCGATCCGCGGGGCTGCGGCCCGCTGCTCGTCCCCTTCCTGACCGCCGAGGTGGCGGCGCTGATGGCCGACTGGCTGGTGCGGATCAAGAAGGGACGCCGGCACGCGGAGGCATGGCTGGCCCGCCACGGGGCGGACGCGGTGCCGCTGCTGGTGCCGGACGCGCTCGGCAGGCCCGGACCGCGACGGCGCGCGGCCGAGGCCGCCCTCCGGCACCTGGCGGACCGGCTCGGACGCCCGGCCGTCGTCGCCGAGGCGCGGATCCACGGCGACGAGGCCGTCCAGGCGGTCGAGGCGCTGCTGGCCGCCGCCCCGGAGGCTGTGGTCAAGATCCCGCAGCTCGCGCGCTGGGCCGACCCGGCGGTGCTGCCGCAGATCCTGCTGAACGGCCGGCGGCGGGCCCTGCCGGGCACGGCGGTGCGGCACGTCCTGGCGGTGCTGGCGATGTCCACGCCCGGTGAGCCGCACTCCGGTGTGGACGTTCTCCGGGAGAGCTGCGACGCCGCGTCGCTGACCGCCTTCAGTTGGGATCTGTTCGAACGCTGGCGGGAGCACGGCGAAGACTTCGCCGACGCGTGGACGCTCACCGCGCTGGGCCTGCTCGGCGACGACGAGGTCGCGCGCCGGCTCGCTCCGATCGTCCACGCCTGGCCGGGCGAGAACGGCCACACCAAGGCGGTCAAGGGTGTCGACATCCTCGCGCTGATCGGCTCCGAGACCGCGCTGATTATGCTCGACTCCATCGCGCGGAAGGCGAGGTTCACCGCCCTCAAGGAGTACGCGCAGCGCACGATACGCCGGGTCGCGGACGCTCTCGGGCTCAGCAGTGAGCAGCTCGCCGACCGTCTCGTGCCGACCTTCGGCCTGGGCCCCGACGGGGGGATGACGCTCGACTACGGGCCGCGCCGGTTCCGGGTGGGTTTCGACGAGGCGCTCAGGCCGCAGGTGTCCGACGAGGACGGCACGCAGCGCAAGGCCCTCCCCGAACCGGGTGCGAAGGACGACCCCGAGCTCGCCCCCGCCGCCCACCGGGCGTTCGGCGAGCTGAAGAAGAACGTGCGGACGGTCGCGGCCGACCAGATCGCGCGCCTCGAACAGGCCATGCTCACGGGCCGCACCTGGACACTGGAGGAGTTCGGCGACCTGTTCGTCCGGCACCCGCTGATCTGGCACATCGCGCGGAGCCTGGTGTGGACGTGCGACGGCGTGCCGTTCCGCCTGGCCGAGGACCGCACGTTCGCGGACGTCGGCGACGAGACCCTGACCCCGGCCGCCGCCGCGGTGATCGCCCTGCCGCATCCGCTGAACCTGGGGGAGACCCGCACGGCCTGGTCGGAGCTGTTCGCCGACTACGAGCTGATCCAGCCGTTCCCGCAGCTCGGACGGGAGACCCACGAGCTGGCGGGCGAGGAGCGCGAGGCCGTGCGGCTGTCCCGCTTCGAGGGGGTGAAGGTGCCGTTCGGCAGGGTCCTCGCGCTGACCCGCCGCGGCTGGGAGCGCGGCGCGATCCTCGACAGCGGTGTCGAACACTGGATCTCCCGTCCCGTCCCGGGCGGCCTCCACCTCGTCGTCAACCTCGACCCCGGCATCATGGCGGGCTTCGCCGACGACTCCGCCGAGCAGTGCCTCAGCTCGATCTGGCTCGGCGCCTGGCCCGACGACGCCGACGACGCCGACCCCCCGGACGCCTTCCCGTTCGCCCGGCTGGACCCGGTGACCGCCTCCGAGATCCTCGCCGACCTCACCGGCATCACGCAGAATGCCGGGGCTTGAGAGCGGCCGGGGGCGGAGGCGCGGTCAGGCGACCGGGCGGCCGTCCTCCAGGGAGAGCGTCGTGCCGGTGGCGACGGAGTTCAGGCACGCGGCGATCCGGCGGGCCAGCAGCGGACCGGCCAGGTCGGGGATCCGGTCGGCGGTGACGAACGCGTGGGAGACGAGTTCGTCGGCCGGCAACCGGATCCGCGCCGCGTCGTCGTCCGGCAGGACGCCCCCGTCGTAGAGGAGCATCAGCCCCTCGGGGTACTCGGACTGCGGCGAGATCCAGTCGACCGCCAGGATCCGTCCGACCGGCCGGTCCAGGCCGAGTTCCTCCAGCACCTCCCGGCGGCAGGCCGCGGCGGGGGACTCGTCCGCTTCGACGGTGCCGCCGGGGATCTCCCAGTCCGGCTTGTAGGTCGGCTCCACCAGCAGCACCCGCCCCGCGGCGTCCCAGAAAAGGGCGCCGGCTCCAATCCGCTTGCGCGGCAGGGACGCCACGTACTGGTAGTGCGATGACCTCGCTGAACTGCGGGAACCCATCCAGCGAGGCTACCGGGAACGGTGCCGCCGGACCACGGTCACGCCGGGGTGGCGGGGCCCAGCAGCGGGCGCAGGTGGGTGTGGGCCCAGCCGGCGAGGTGGGTGGGGGTGGTGGTGACCGCGTCGCGCGGGGGGTCGGGCTTGAGGCCGCGGGTGCCGGCGGTCATGCCGACGATGCCCTCCACGGCGCCGGGCGGCAGGCCCGCCGAGCGCAGCCCCTCGCGGATGTCGTCCTCGCTGATGACCTCGAGCCCGATCGGACGGCCGAGTGCTCCGGTCAGGATGGCGGCGACCTGCGTGTAGGTGAGGTCCTCGGGGCCGTAGACGCCCTGCACCACGCGGCCCTTCCACGACTCGCCGAGGAGCCGGGCCGCGACGACGTCCCCGATGTCGCGCGGGGAGACCCACGGCATCGGGGCGTGGGGGCCCGCCGCGGTGGTCAGCACGCCCCGCGCCAGCGCGTCGACGTCGAGGAGGAGGTTGGTGAAGAAGTAGCCGCAGCGCAGGTGGAGCACGTCGGCGCCGGTGGCGTCGAGCATCTCCTCGATCCGGCCGAGGCCGTCGATGTGCCCGGCCCCGTCCCGCTTCTCGGCGCCGATGCTGCTCAGCAGCACGACCCGCGCGACGTCGCCCGCCCGTGCCGCGTCCGCGAGGGGGGCGGCGGTCCGCTGCGAGGTCCCGATCGGGTCCGCGTCCGTGTGCGGGGTCGGATCGACCCAGAAGACCGTGCGCGCCCCCTTCGTCGCGTCGCGGACGAAGGCTGCGTCGGTCAGGTCGCCGCGGCGCACGTCGAGGCGGTCGCGGACCCCGGCGTCGAGGCGGCCGGGGTCGCGGACGAGGACGCGTGGCCGGACGCCCGCTTGCAGCAGCAGCCGCACGACGCGCGATCCGACGTGCCCGGTGGGAGTGGTGACGACAATGGTCATGGCGGTGTCCCTTCGAGGTCTTCGTGCTCGTTCCGGGACCCTACGAACCAATGCGGTCAGCCACCGGCCTCATTCTCCCGACGTCGGTGTGCCGGCCACCGACGGCGCCGCCGCCGGCCGGTCAGCCGGGGACCGGGCGGTAGGTCACGGCCACTACGCCGGTGGACAGCGTCGTGGAGTCGGTGACCTCGAAGGCGAGCTCGGGCGTGTCCTCGAACAGGCGCATGCCGGTGCCCAGGACGATCGGGTGGATCATGAGGTTGAGCTCGTCGAGCAGCCCGTGCCCGAGCAGCGAGCGGACCAGCCGCGGGCTGCCCGGCACCTGGATGGTCTTGCCCTCCTGCCGCTTCAGCCGGTCGATCGACGCGGCGAAGTCCCCGGTGAGCGGGACCGAGTTCGCCCACTCGAAGCTGGTCAGGCTACTGGAGACCACGTACTTGGTGAGCGAGTTCATGAGGTCGGCCATCGGGTTGCTCTCCTGGGACGTCCAGAGCCCGGCGAACTGCCGGTACGTGCTGGTGCCCATGAGCAGCGCGTCGGCCTCGGCGATCCCGGCGGTGATGCGCCGGCCCACCTCGTCGTTGAAATAGGGCCCCTGCCAGGCGTCGGGTGTCTCCACCACGCCGTCCAGGGTCATGAACAGGCCCGCTGTGAGCTTTCGCATGTGCACTCCTCGGATGTGTTCGTGCCGATCTCTCGGAGGGTGTCGAAGCACGGGATGGTGGAGGTCCGTCCCGTCATGGAGCGAACCCGATCAGGTGAGTCCCGGGACCGTGCCGCTTCCTAGCGCGAGCCCCCGGCCTTTCCTGAGGGACCCCTGCTCAGCAAGAACGCCTGCCATGCGGCGAATGCGCCGACTTCGACGGCGACGGCCAGGAGAAGCAGGGAGAGGGCGTCGGCGGGGCGGGTGAGGCCGAGCGCCGCGATGAGCGACGCGGCGATGACGTTGGCGCCCATGACCCCCGCCAGGGAGAGACGCAGACGCGAGCCGGTCGCGGCGAACAGCAGCAGTCCCGCCCAGAGAGCGGTGACCAGGGCGACGCCCAGCAGGAGGACGGCCGGCATCCCGAACGCGGACCCGAGGGGCTTGGCGAACGCCATGGTGCAGACCGCCGCGATTCCGCAGTACCCCGCGTCCGCCCGCAGGCAGGACCGACCCGACGTGAGGCTCATGCCTGGCATCGTAACCGCCCGGACGAGCGCCCACCGGCCGTGTCAGCGGGCGGGCCTCCTGCTCAGCACCGCGATGTCGGGGCCGAAGTGCACGACCAGCCGGCCGTCCGGTGCCGCCAGTACCGTCGACACCCGGTCGGGGAACAGTAGGCGGGGTCCGGCCTGGGCGCCTGTGGCCAGGTCCCAGAACCGGACTTCGCCCAGGGTCGGCCGGACCCACCGGACCGCGCCGGCCGTGCCGCCGACGACGGCGACGGGACGGCCGCCGGTCTCCGTGCAGGCCACAGAGGAGATCTGACCGGTGTGACCGGCGATCGGGCCAAGGAGAAGGTCCCCTGTGACGGGGTCCCACACCCGCAGCGCGTCGTCGCATCCGTAGCCCGCCACGACCGGGCGACCGTCGACCGCGCCGCACGCCACACCGGTGGTGGCGCCGAGATGAGTGGTCAGGAGGGTCTGATCGGCCAGGTCCCAGGTCCGGACGGTGCCGACGACGTCGGCGGTGACCGCGACCGGCCGATCGTCCACCCGCATCGTCGCGATGGCGTGGACCTGGGCGGCCAGGCTCGTCCGCGCCGAGTGCAGCTCTTCGAGGGTCAGCAGACTCCAGGTCCACAACTCGCCGGTGGACCCGCAGCCCACCGCGACCGATTCGCCGCCGATCTCGGCGACCGCCAGAGCGGTGACCTTCGAGCCCGCCTTGGTGGGCAGCCTTCCGATCCGCGTTCGGGAGGAGAGGTCCCACAGGCACACCACGCCATCGGCGTCCGCGGTGACGGCGACCGAGTCGCCGTCGTCGAGGTGACCGCACGCGACCGCGCTCACCGTGCCAGCGTGACCGGTGAGCGGCGGTTCGACGCGCTCGCCCGTGGCCGTTTCGCACAGGGCGGGGTCGACCGGCTCGCGGCTCGCCAGGTCCCGTGCCCGGACGTCCCCGGTGCGGTCGGCGGACAGCACCACGACGCGCCCGTCCACCTGAAGGCAGGTCACCGTGCTGATCCCGGCGGTGTGGGCGGTGACGGGGTCGCCGATCGCGTCGCCGCTCTTCAGGTCCCAGACGCGGACCAGGCCGTCGTCGCCCCCGGTGACCGCGACCGGTCCGCCGTCGGTCTCGGCGGCGGCCACCGCCGGCACCCTTCCCCCGGCCAGTGCCGGGCCGATCGCCGCGCCGGTGGTGAGATCCCAGAGCCGCACGTCGCCGTCCCAGTCGCCCGTGACCGCGACCGGACGGCCGTCGACCTCGGCGCTCGCCACCGCCCCCGCCGTCGCGGGCGGATTCGACAGCGGCCGATCGGTGCCCTTCTCAAGATCCAGCACCCGCAGCGTCCTGTCGTAGCCGCTGGTCACCGCCACCGAACGGCCGCCGAGCCGGGCGGTCGCCACGGCCGGGACGCCGCCGCGATGCCCGGTGACCGGCGGGCGGGCCGGCGTTCCGGTGGCCAGATCCCACGCACGCACGGCCCCGTCGCCGCCCGCCGTCACCACGACCGGCCGGCCGTCGATCTCCGCGTGGGCCGCGGATTGGACGCCGCCGGCGCCGGGAAGCGGGTTCCCTGCCGGTCCGGTGCGGACGAGGGACCAGACCTGGATCCTGCCGAGGTGGTCGCAGGTCACCGCGACGGGATGCCCGCCGAGGTCGGCGACCGCCGTGGCGATCACGCCATGGCCCGCGTCGAGCGGCTCTCCGAGCTGCGTGCCACTGTCCAGGTCCCACACCCGGACAACGCCGTCGCCGTCTCCGGTGACGGCGACCGGCCGGCCGTCGACGTCGGCGCACGCCGCCGCCTGGACGCCGCTGCCGTGCCCGGTGAGAGGGGAGAGGAGGCGCTCCCCGGTCTCCAGATCCCACAGGTGCACCGGATGGTCGATGTAGGACCCGTTGGTCACCGCGATCGGGCGCCCGCGGAGCCTGGTGACGGCCAGCGCGGCGGCCCCGTTGATGTCGTCGTCGAACGGCCGGCCGACGCACGCTCCGGTGCTCAGGTCCCATCGCCAACGGGAGCCGTCGGCGCCGGCCGCGACCGCGACCGGACGGCCGCCGACCTCGGTGCACGCCAGCGCGAACACCCAGTTCTCGGGGCCGGTCAGGGGCGGGTGGATCTCCGCGCGGGTGGAGAGGTCCCACACCCGCGCCTCCCGCCAGCCGCCGGACACCGCGACGGGACGTCCGCCCAACTCGGCGATTGCCACCGCGCGGACCGCGTCGCCGTGCCCGGTGAACGGGGCGCCCACCTCGACGCCGCCGTCCAGGTCCCACACCCGGACGGTGCCGTCCTGGCCCCCGGTGACGGCGACCGGGCGGCCTCCGAGCTCCCCGCACGCGACCGCGAGGACGCCGCCGGTGTGGCCGGCCATCGGGTCGCCGACCAGGTCGCCGCTGACCAGTTCCCAGAGGCGGACCAAGCCGTCTCGGTCCGCGGTGACGGCGAGCGGGCGCCCGCCGACGTCGGCGATCCCCAGCGCGTGCACCCCGCTGGGGTGGCCGTTGAACTCCAGTAGCAGCCGCTGGTCGATCCCCGGCCCGGTCGCCCAGTCGACCCGCCACTCCGGAGCGGGCGCCCCGGGGACGGCCACGGCGGCGAAGCGTTCGCCCAGCTCACCGGCGCCCCACCGCACGGCGTTGCAGGCGAGGAGCTGGCGGCGGCCGGCCGGATCGGCCGCGCGGACCAGGCGCAGCGAGGTCCGGTAGACGGCCGAGGCCAGCCGCTCGTCCGGGGTCGTCGCGTGGGCGAGCAGCGGCAGCACCCGGTCGGGATCGGCGTTCACCAGGAACGCGCAATCGGTCAGGGCAGAACCGGCGGGACCAGACATAAGGCGCAGCGTAACCAAGCCGGCGTGAGCGTACCGCCGATCAGACCGGACGCGCCGCCCGGAATCGGCTCAGGGCGAGGACAGCCAGGGCTCGCGCAGGTCGAGATAGGTCCACTCGCCCTCGTAGAAGGCCATCATCTTGTCCATCTCGTCCCGCATCTCCTGCGGCGGTTGGCTGCGTTCGCCCTCCCTGGCCTCGGCCTCGGAGGTGAAGTAGGCGGCTTCGGTGAAGCCGCCGTCCGCGTGGTAGGCGGTGATGCTGCCGATGATGTCGGGCCGGAACCCGCGCAGCGCCTGTTCGTCCATGTCCCGCAGGTAGGCGCGCAGCCCTTCGAGGTCGCGGATGCGGCCCTGGATGACCTGGACGAAGCCGGCGTCGTCGGAGCCGCCGTCCATCATGAGGTCGACGTCGGTGCAGTCGTGGAAGGTGACGTCGCCGCGGAACAGCTTGGAGGTCTCGGTCCACCACCGGTGCTGCTCTGGACGCTCGCTGTTGCGGCGCGCGGCCTCGACGGACGCGAACCGGACGATGCCGATGAAGGTCCCGTCGTCCGTCACCCCCGCAGTGGTGCCGAGCCACCCCTCGGCCGAGGACTCCAGTTCGCGCTCCCAGCGGTCCAGGGCCTCCTTCAGTTCGGCACGGTCTGCGGCGAGCCCGCCTTGGATGATCTGTACGAACATGGTCTCCTCCCCCGTTGAGATCACTGTCTGGAGGCACGGCCGTCGATGACCGGCCCTGATTCGACGCTATGCCAATGACCTGGCCAGGGACAACTCTCCGTGAGGACGGCCGCCCGGAGAAGGCTGCTGCGCGTAGTCGCGTTCACGGCCCAGGCCGAGCGGCCGGATCAGGAGCGGGCGGCCGGGCGGCCTGTGATCACCAGGCGGGGGGCTTGCCCGCCGAGTGGATCCACGTGGTGAAGAATCGGCCGAGGTCCTGCCCGGAGATCTTCTCCGCGAGCGCCTCGTACTCCTCGGTGGTGCCGTTGCCGTACTCGTTCTCCGCGAGCCAGGTGCGGGTGAGCCGCAGGAACCGCTCGTCACCGATCTTGTGCCGGAGCTGCTGGAGCGCCATCCCGCCGCGGAAGTAGACCGAGCGGTGGAACATCTGGTCGCGGGTCGGATCGGCGGTCGGGACGTCCCAGAAGCCGGGCCGTCCCGGCGGGATAGGCGGCGGGCTGTCGTACAGCGCCCCGAACGCGTCCTGCGCGGACTGGCCGCCGTGCTTCTCGGCCCAGAACTTCTCCGTCCAGAGCGCGTAGCCCTCGTTCAGCCAGACGTCCTTCCAGCGCGCGGGGGTGACGCTGTTGCCGAACCACTGGTGGCTCATCTCATGGACCACGCCCTTTTCGATGGGCTGCTTCTGGTACGTGGGACGGGTCTGGGTCTCGATCGCGTTGTCGAGGTTCAGCGGCGGGACGAAGTTGTTCTCGATGATGGAGCCGGTGGAGGTGAACGGGTAGGGCCCGAAGTAGCCGGCCAGTTCGTCGGTCGCCCGCGTGGTCCAGCCCGGAGTGGAGAGGGAGTCGGGGTCCGACGCCACCTCCGGGTCGACCGCGTCGAGCTGCTGGATGCCGGTGCGGGTCGTGGTCGTGGAGACGTTGAACCGTCCGATCGAGGCGGTCGCCAGGTAGGTGGCCATCGGCCGGTCCTCCCGCCACAGGAAGGTGTCCTTGCCGCCGGAGTTCCACTGCTCGACCAGACGGCCGTTGGAGATCGCCTTGAGGCCCTGCGGCACGGTCGTCTCGATCGTGAACAGCGCCTTGTCGCGCGGGTTGTCGTTGGCCGGGAACCAGGTGGAGGCGCCGTTGGGCTCGGAGGAGATGGTGGCGCCGTCCCTGGTGTGCAGGAACCCGTACGGCAGGTCGAAGATGATCGGGCCGCCCAGCGTCTCGGGCACGCCGTCGTACCGGACGACCACCGTGAACGAGCTCTGCCTGCGCAGGCCGCCGCGCGGCGTGATCTCCAGCTCGCGCTCGCCGGTGCGGGCGAACGGGGCGGGGTGACCGTTCACGCGGACCGACCGCACGTTCATCTTGTACAGGTCGAGGTTGAACCGGGACAGGTTCTGGGTGGCCGTGGCGGTGATGGTGGTCGTGCCGGTGAGCCGGTCGGTACCGGGGTCGTAGGCGGTCTTCAGGTAGTAGTGCCCGACGTCGTATCCGCCGTTGCCGAGGTCGGGGAAGTAGGGGTCGCCGAGTCCGGGCGCGCCGGGTTCGTACCGGATGTCGGCGGTGGCGGCGGCGGGCGTGAGCAGCCCGAGTGCCACGGCGCCGACCGCGGCGATCGCCAGCGGAAGCCGGTGCGCCGATCTGAGAATCGCCATCGAAGGGCCTCTCGTCGAATCGAACGATCACCTTCGGATGATCTGGAAATGATCATCGTTCATCCCCGGCGCGATGAACAGCCGATCTCGGAAGGATGCACCGTCCGAAGATAAGGTAAGCCTAACCTTGGAGGTGTCCGGCCCGCCTCCGCAGTACCGGGATGAGGAGCCATGCCGCTCGTGCCCGACCGCGTGCTCCCATGACCGGGGAGACCCGCACGCCGCCCGCCTCCGCGGCGGGGACGGCCCGGATGCCGGTCGAGACGCCGTTCGCGATCGCGGGCTGGAGCGGGGCCATCTCCCGCGACACCGTCTGGAACGAGCACTCCCACCCCTTCCATGAACTGCTCTGGAACGAGCGGGGCGTGTCCACGGCCGTGGTGGGGCGGCGGGTCTGGACGGTCACCCCCGTCCTGGGCCTGTGGATGCCCGCGGGCACGCCGCACTCCGGCTCGGCGATCGCCGGTACCCGGTGCCACGCCGACTACCTCGGATTCGGCGGTATGCCCTCGATCCTCCAGGCGCCCGTCGCGGTCGAGATCACCCCGCTGCTCCGGCTGCTGCTCGAGCGGCTCGCCGACACCGGGCTGTCCGCCGGCTCGCGGGCGGTGACCGGGGCGATGGTGCTCGACGTGCTCACGCCCTCCGCGCGCGAACTGCTCGTGCACCTGCCCGTCTCCGACCTGCTGCGCCCGATCGTCGACGCGGTCCGGAGCGATCCCGGCGATCAGCGGACGCTGGTGGACTGGGCGTCCCGGCTGGCCGTGAGCGACCGCACGATCACCCGTGCCTTCAACGCGGAGACGGGCACCAGCTTCGGGCGGTGGGTCGCGGCGGTGCGCGCCCAGCATGCGATCGAGCTGCTCGGTCGGGGCCGGGGGATCGAGGTCGTGGCCGAGGAGGTCGGCTACCGGTCGGCGAGCGCGTTCAGCGCGGCCTTCCGGCGGACGACCGGGCTGACCCCGGGGGCGTTCCGGGCGCGCTGAGTCCGCGGGCGGCGCCCGGCCTCGGTGTCCCGATCTCGATATCGGGTGTCCCGAAGGCTTGATTGCCACAACTCGGACCTACCTCCTAAAGTGCTGGCCAAGGCAAGCCTTACCTAACTAATTTTGCGTTGCGGCCGTACGGCGTACCGCTCTACGGACGCCCACCGCGATCCGGACGTGCGAGGGCCGGCACCGGCGGATTCCTGAAAGTGGAGCACGGATTGAAACGTCCACACAGCCTTCGCGTCCTGGCCGTCCTGGCCGTCCTGCTGGGCAGCGTCGTGGCCTGCGGCAGCTCGCCGGAGAGCGAGCGGGTGAGCACGGGCGGCGGCTCGGCCGCCTTCCCCATGACGATCAAGCACGCGCTGGGGACGACCACCATCCGGGCGAAGCCGAAGCGGGTGGCCACGGTCAACTGGGCCAACCACGAAGTGCCGCTCGCCCTCGGCGTCGTCCCGGTCGGCATGGCCGCCGCGAACTTCGGCGACGACAACGGCGACGGGGTCCTGCCCTGGGTGGAGAAGCGCCTGAAGGAGCTCAACGCCAAGACGCCCGTCCTGTTCGACGAGACCGACGGCGTCGACTTCGAGGCCGTCGCCGACACCAGGCCGGACGTGATCCTGGCCACCTACTCGGGCCTGACCGAGCAGGACTACGAGACGCTGAGCAAGATCGCCCCCGTGGTGGTCTACCCGGACGCCCCCTGGGCCACCCCGTGGCGCGAGATCATCTGGATGAACAGCAAGGCCATCGGGCTGGCCGCCGAGGGGAACCGGCTCATCGGCGGGATCGAGGGCGACATCAAGCAGGTCGTCGCGAAGTACCCGCAGCTCAAGGGCAAGTCGGCGATGTTCATGACGCACGTCGACCCCAACGACGTGAGCCAGATCGGCTTTTACACCACGCACGACACCCGCACCCTCTTCTTCGAGGACCTCGGGCTGACGATCCCGGGCAGCATCGCCGAGGCGTCCAGGGGCACCGACAAGTTCCTCCTGAGCCGGAGCGCGGAGCAGGTCGACATGTTCTCCGACGTCGACATCATCACCGGATACGGCGACGGGAAGGGCGAGCTGCTCGGCAAGCTCGGCACCGACCCGCTGCTGTCGAAGATCCCCGCGGTCAAGCGCGGCTCGGTGTACCTGCTGCCCGACGGCAAGCCGCTGAGCACGGCCGCGAACCCGACGCCCCTGTCGATCTCCTGGGTGCTGGAGGACTACGTCAAGGCGCTCGCCGAGGCCGCGGACAAGGTCAAGTGACGACGGCCGACACCGACCGCCCGTCGGACGCCGCCCTCGTGCGGCGTCCGGCGCGCATCCGGATCCTGTGGCTGCTCGTCGCCGTCCTGGCCCTGGCCGTGCTGATGGCGGCCTCCGTCGCCCTGGGCTCGCGGGACGTCGCCTGGTCCGACGTCTGGGCGGCGCTCGGCGGCGCGGACGACTCCATCGAGCAGGCCGCGGTCGCCAAGCGGATCCCCCGCACCCTGCTCGCGGTGCTCATCGGCGCCGCGCTCGGCCTCTCCGGCGGCGTCATGCAGGGCGTGACCCGCAACCCGCTGGCCGATCCGGGAATCCTGGGCGTCAACATGGGCGCCTCGCTCTCCGTCGTCACCGCCGTCGCGTTCTTCGGGCTCACCTCGCCCACCGGGTACATCTGGATCGCGATGGCGGGGGCCGCCCTCTCGGCCGTGTTCGTGTACACCGTCGGATCCCTCGGGCGCGGCGGAGCCACCCCCCTCAAGGTCGCGCTCGCCGGTGCCGCCACGTCGGCGGCCTCCGCGTCCCTTGTCAGCGCCGTCGTCCTGCCCCGCAACGACATCGCCGGGAGCTTCCGGCTCTGGCAGATCGGCGGGGTCGGCGGCGCGTCCTACGAGCGCATCGGTCAGGTCCTGCCGTTCCTCGCCGCAGGGTTCGCCGTGTGCCTGCTGTGCGCCCGCGCGCTGAACTCGCTGGCCCTCGGCGACGAGCTCGCCGCCGGACTCGGGGAGCGCGTCGCCCTCATCCGCGGCACGGCCGCCCTCGGCGCCGTCGTGCTGTGCGGTGCGTCGACGGCCGTCGCCGGGCCGATCGGCTTCGTCGGACTCGTCGTCCCGCACGCGTGCCGCCTGCTCGTCGGCGTGGACCACCGCTGGATGCTGCCGTTCTCCGCCCTGGTCGGCGCGTCGCTGCTCACCGCCGCGGACGTCGTCGGCCGCGTGGTGGCCCGGCCCGCCGACATCGAGGTGGGCATCGTGACGGCACTGATCGGCGCCCCGTTCTTCATCCACATCGTCCGCCGCCAGAAGGTGCGTGAGCTGTGAACGCCCCCGCCCCCGCCCGGGCGTCCCTCGTCCAGGCCGTCGCCCGCGGTCGCCGCCGGCGCGCCCACCGGCGCCGTGCCGTGGTCGCGACGCTGGCGGTGCTCGTCGTCGCCGGGTTCGCCGTGACGCTGATGGTCGGGCAGACGTTCTACCCGCCGCGCGACGTGGTCCGCGTCGTCCTCGGCGAGCAGGTGCCGGGAGCCTCCTTCACGGTCGGGGGGCTCCGGCTGCCGCGGGCGGTCCTCGCCGTGACCGCGGGATTCGCCTTCGGCCTGGCCGGCGTCACCTTCCAGACGATGCTCCGCAACCCGCTGGCCAGCCCCGACATCATCGGCATCAGCTCGGGTGCGAGCGCCGCGGCGGCCATCGCGATCGTGTCGCTCTCGCTCGGCGGGACCGCGGTGTCGGTCTTCGCGATCGTCTCCGCCCTCGGCGTCGCCCTGCTGATGTACACCCTGGCGTTCCGGGACGGCGTCGCCGGCACGCGGCTCATCCTGATCGGCATCGGGATCTCCGCGATCCTCGACAGCGTCACCTCCTACGTCCTGTCCCAGGCCGCTGAGTGGGATCTCCAGGAGGCCACGCGCTGGCTGACCGGCAGCCTCAACGGCACGACCTGGAAGCAGGCGCTGCCCGCCCTCGTCGCGGTGGCCGTCCTCACCCCCGTCCTGCTGTCCCTGGCGCGCGACCTGTCGGCGATGCAGCTCGGCGACGACACCGCCGCCGCACTCGGGGTCCGCGTCGAACGCACCCGCATCGCGGTCATCGTCGCCGCCGTCGGCCTGATCGCCTTCGCCACGGCGGCGGCCGGGCCGATCGCGTTCGTGGCGTTCCTGTCCGGCCCCATCGCGGCCCGGCTCGTCGGCGTGGGCGGCTCCCTGCTCGTGCCGTCAGGGCTCGTCGGCGCCCTCATGGTCCTGGTCGCCGACTTCGCCGGGCAGTTCGCGTTCGACGTCCGCTACCCGGTCGGCGTCGTCACCGGCGTTCTCGGAGCGCCGTACCTCGTCTTCCTGATCGTCCGCACCCATCGGGCCGGAGGCTCACTGTGACCACGTCCCACTCCCTGGTGGCCGAGAGCCTCACGCTCGGCTACGGCGACCGCGCCGTCATCGAGTCCCTCGACCTGGTCGTGCCGCCCGGCGAGATCACGGTCATCGTCGGCGCGAACGCCTGCGGGAAGTCGACGCTCCTGCGCTCGCTGTCCCGGCTGCTCTCCCCCCGGGAGGGCCGTGTCGTCCTGGACGGCAGGGAGGTGCACCGCATGCCCGCCAAGGAACTGGCCCGCACGCTCGGCCTGCTGCCCCAGTCGCCGGTCGCGCCCGAGGGCATCACCGTCCTCGACCTCGTCTGCCGCGGACGCCACCCCCATCAGGGTGTCTTCTCCCGCTGGACCACCAAGGACGACGCCGCGGTCGCCGCCGCCCTGGAGGCGACGCAGACCACGGGACTCGCCGACCGCGCCGTCGACGAGCTGTCGGGGGGACAGCGCCAGCGGGTCTGGATCGCCATGGCGCTGGCCCAGCAGACCGACCTGCTCCTTCTCGACGAGCCGACCACCTTCCTCGACGCCAGCCACCAGATCGACGTCCTGGACCTGCTGACGGACCTGAACCGCACCCGCGGCACCACCATCGTGATGGTCCTGCACGACCTCAACCTCGCCGCCCGCTACGCCGACCACCTCATCGCGCTCGCCGACGGCGGCCTCCACACCTGGGGCACCCCGGCCGAGGTCCTCACCGAGGAGAGCGTCCGCACCGTCTTCGACCTCGAGAGCCGCATCATCGAAGACCCCGTCTCCGGGCGCCCCCTGATGCTCCCCATCGGCCGCCACCACGTCCGGTCACAGCCCGCCCTGTCGCCGAACCACGCCCGGGAGGCACACCGCTGAAGGCGGCGCCCGCGGTGCGGCGGTGCCCGGCCCGGAATCCGCCGGACTCCGGGCCCGGGACGCGGAGCCGAGGTTGAGGAGGATGTCGGCCAGCTTGCCGCCCTCGGGCGTCGGGCCCAGCACCGGGGTCAGGACCTGGTCGGCCTGGGCGCCGGCCTCGTCCCACGACTTGGGGATGTACTCGTCCTCGATGCCGAGCATGTGCGCGGCCACCTGCCACGAGTGCAGGAAGCCCTCGGACTCGGCGGCGGGGATCGGCACCTTCCACTCGACCAGGTTCCGCATGACGGTCGTGGGCAGGCTGTGCCAGGTGACCATCATGTCCCGCTGGCTGATCGGGATCTCCTCGTCGGCGACCTTCGACCAGTACGGGGACTTCGGCAGCAGGTGCCGCACCCCCGCATGCGCCAGCCGGGTCTTGACGCAGGTCACGATCATCTCGCCATCGGGCTCGTGGGCGTTCGACGTCCCGATGTCGTACCCGAGCTTGGCGGTCTTGGTGATGCGGTCCTTCATGTCCGCGCCGCCCTTGGAGTAATAGACCGCGCGCCTCCCTGGGGATGACCGTGCTCATCATCCCGCTGGCGAAACCGTAGGTCACGCCGAGCAGGTGCTCGCGGGCGCGGCTTCGGGACGGGAGCGGGGCGGTCACCGGGGGTTGCGCTCAACGGGATTCGGACGTCTCATTGGGGCTGCCAAGCTCCGTAGCGGTGTCCGGAGATCTCGGACGCCTGTTCGACGGGCCGCGTGGTCGCGGCCGGACGGCCCGGATTGGGGATGCGCTATGTCGACGGCGACAGTGGACGACAGGGTCACCGCCTTCGTGACCGACCCGCGGCGAATGTTCATCGACGGGCAGTGGGTGGAAGCGGCGTCGGGGAAGACGTTCGCCACGCCGGACCCGGCGACGGGCGAGACGCTCGCACAGGTGGCGGAGGGCGACGCGACCGACATCGACAGGGCGGTCGACGCGGCCCGCCGAGCCTTCGAGGAGGGGCCCTGGTCGCGGCTGACGCCCTCCGAACGCGGCCGGCTGATCTGGCGGATCGGCGACCTGGTCCTCCAGCACGCCGACGAACTGGCCCAGCTGGAATCGCTCGACAACGGCAAGCCGTACGCGGTCGCCAGGGCCGCCGACGTGCCGCTGGCGGCGGACCTGTTCCACTACATGGCCGGCTGGGCGACCAAGATCGAAGGCAACACCATCGACATCTCGGTGCCGTTCATGCCCGGCGCCAACTTCCACTCCTACACGCTGCGCGAGCCGGTGGGCGTGGTCGGCCAGATCATCCCGTGGAACTTCCCGCTGCTGATGGCGGCCTGGAAGCTCGGCCCCGCGCTGGCGACCGGCAACTGCGTCGTCCTCAAGCCGGCCGAGCAGACCCCGCTGAGCGCGCTGCGGCTGGCCGAGCTGATCGCCGAAGCGGGCGTGCCGGAAGGGGTGGTCAACGTCGTGCCCGGGTACGGCGAGACCGCCGGAGCGCGGCTGGCCGCCCATCCGGGGGTCGACAAGGTCGCCTTCACCGGCTCCACCGAGGTCGGCCGCCTGATCGTGCAGGCCGCCGCGGGCAACCTCAAGAAGCTGACGCTGGAACTGGGCGGGAAGAGCCCCAACATCGTGTTCGAGGACGCCGAACCCGGCGCGATCGCGGGCGCGGCGAACGCCATCTTCTTCAACCACGGGCAGTGCTGCGTGGCGGGCTCGCGCCTCTTCGTGCACCAGAGCAGGTTCGACGAGGTCGTCGAGGGGGTGGCCGAGATCGCCAGGTCCATCAAGCTCGGTCCGGGCATGGACGCCGATACGCAGATGGGGCCGCTGGTCTCCGACGAGCAGCTCCGGCGGGTCACCGGCTACCTGGAATCGGGGCGCGCGGACGGCGCGACCACCGTCGTCGGCGGCGGCCGGCACGGCGACCGCGGCTACTTCGTCGAGCCGACCGTGCTCACCGGCGCCGGCGCCGATATGCGGATCGTGCGTGAAGAGATCTTCGGACCGGTCGTGGTCGCCGCGCCCTTCCAGGACCTGGACGAGATCGCTGCCGCGGCCAACGCCACCGAGTACGGCCTGGGCGCGGGCATCTGGACCAAGGACATCTCCAAGGCGCACGCGCTGGCCAAGAAGATCCGCGCCGGCACGGTCTGGATCAACTGCTACAACGTCTTCGACGCGGCCCTGCCGTTCGGCGGCTACAAGCAGTCCGGCTGGGGACGCGAGATGGGCCACGAGGCCCTCAACGCCTACACCGAGGTCAAGGCGGTCACGACCCAGTTGTGAGAGCTCCGGGTGGGGGCGCGGGGACGGGCGTCCCGGGCGCCCCAACCCGGATGCCCCGGACGGGCCCGCCGACGTTCCGGGACGGACGGCCCGCAGGCCCTAGCGAGAGGCGGGGACGGGCCACAGGCGGGTGGTGCCGTCGGAGCTGCCGGTGGCCAGGGTGCGGCCGTCCGGACTGAACTTCAGGCTGAGGATGACGCCGGTATGGCCGGTCAGGTCCGGGCCGATCTGCCGGCGATCGGCCAGGTTCCACAGCCGTGCCTCGCCGCCGCTGCTCCCGGCGGCCAGCGTCCGGCCGTCCGGGCCGAACGCCATGGTGTAGCACCGGCCGCGGCACGGGAAGGGCGCGCCGATTCGCCGGTGGTCGGACACGTTCCACAGCCGGGTGAGCTCACCGCCGCCCGCGGCCAGGGTCCGCCCGTCCGGGCTGAACGCCACGCCCTCGACCCAGGAATCGAACCCGGTCATGTCCGCGCCGAGCTTCCGCTTGTCGTAGACGTTCCACAGTTGCGCGACGCCCTCGCTGTTGCCGGTGTCGAGGTTGCGCTCGGTGCCGGTCGTGCCGACGGCCAGGGTGCGGCTGTCCGGGGCGAACGCCAGGGCCTCCACGTTGCCGGCCCGGGTCTCCAGGGCCGGCCCGACCTTCCCGTCGTCCAGGTCCCACAGCCGCACGTACTGGTTCCCGTTGCTGGTGGCCAGGACGCGGCCGTCGGGGCTGAGCGCCATGTCGGTGAGCGGACCGAGCCCGGTCTCGAACCCGTTCGACCGTCCGCCGCCCGGCAACCGCCAGATCCGCATGAAGCCGTCGTCGCCCCCGGTGTACAGCACGGTGCCGTCGGCGCCGACCGCCACCGCGTTGACCCCGTCGGGGTGGCGGACGGGCTTCCCGAGCTGTGCGCGGCCCGCCACGTCCCACCGCCGCACCGTCGCGTCGTCGCTCGCGGTGACCAGCGTCCGGCCGTCCGGGGTGAAAGCCACGTCCTTGACGGAGGCCGTGTGCCCGCGCAGCGGCCAGCTCACCGGTGGGGCGGCGGACCGGGACGCGGACGGGGCGGTACGTGCGGACGAACCCGACCACGGCGCCCAGGCCAGGACGGCGGCCAGCACCGCGCATCCCGCCAGCGCGCCGCCGCCCGCCACCAGCCGGCCCCGGTACCTCGCGATGCCGGGCCCGGACGCCGGGGCGACCGTGGGCGCCGGGGCGCCGAGCAGCCGGGCGATCTCGGTCCGCCGTTCGTCGATCAGCCGGTGCACCGCGGGCGGCCAGGGTCGGACGGCCGGGGCGACCTGCCCGATCATCGACAGCAGCCGGCCGGGCGCGGGCCGCTCGCCCGGGTCCTTGGCCAGGCAGGCGAGGATGATCGGGCGCAGCCGGTCCGGGACCCCGGTCAGGTCGGGGTCGAGGTGCACGACGTTGTAGAGGGTCTGCGGCACCCCGGGGCCGTCGAACAGGCCCCGGCCGGTGGCGGCCATGGCCAGCACCGACCCCAGCGAGAAGACGTCGCCGGCCTGCGTCGGCGGCAGGTCCTCGGCCTGCTCGGGCGACATGAACCCGGGCGTGCCGGCGAGCAGGCCGCCCTGGGGCCGGTCGCCCTCGTCGCCCTCGACGGCCCGCGCCACCCCGAAGTCGATGACCTTCGGGCCGTCGGCGGCCAGCAGCACGTTGGACGGCTTGAGGTCGCGGTGCACCAGCCCGGCCCGGTGGATCTCCAGCAGCGCGGCGGCCAGCCCCGCCGCCAGGCGCAGCACCGATTGCTCCGGCAGCGGGCCGGCCGCCCGGACCGCCTCGCTCAGCGACGGGCCGGGCACGCACACCGACGCCAGCCAGGGGGTCGGCGCGTCCGCGTCCGCGTCGATCACCGGGGCCGTGTACGCGCCGGAGACCGTGCGGGTGGCGGTCACCTCGGCGCGGAACCGGTCCCGGAACCCGGGGACGTCGACGAGCCGGGCGTGCACCAGCTTGACCGCGACCAGCCGCCCGTCGGGCGCGGACCCCAGCAGCACCCGGCCCATGCCGCCCCGGCCGAGCTCGGCCAGCATCCGGTAGCGCCCGACCCGGACTGGATCGGACCCGGTCAACTGCCGCATGGCCACCCCTTCCCGCGCAGGCCCGATGGACGGTGGGCGCGCCTCACCGTCGGATGAGGTCGGAGATGTCCCACAGCCACGCGGCCTTCGCGCCCCCGGTGGCCAGCATCCGGTCCTCCCGGCCGAACGCCACGCCGGTGTAGCTCTTGGCGGTGCCGCTGATCGGCTGCCCGAGCGGCTTCTGCGCGGCCACGTCCCACAGTCGCACGGTGCCGTCGTTGCTGGCGCTGGCCAGCGTCCGGCCGTCCGAGCTGAACGCCAGGCCCTGGATCACGTGCGAGTGGCCGCGCAGGGGCTGGCCGATGGGACGGCGTTCCGGCACGTCCCACAGCCGCACGGTCGTGTCCCAGCCGCCGGTGGCCAGCGTCCGGCCGTCCGGGCTGAACACCACGCAGGCGAGAGCCGCGGTGTGGCCGAGCAGGGACTGGCCCACCGCCTTGTGCGAGGCCACGTCCCAGACCTCGACATGCTGGTCGTTCGGGACGGCCAGGCTCCGCCCGTCCCCGCTGAACGCCACCGGGGCCAGCAGCCTGGGGCTGCCGAAGTTCAGCCGGCCGATCGGCTTGCCGGAGTCGGCCTCCCAGAGCTGCATGATGCTCGTGCCCATGGCCCCCAGCGTCTTCCCGTCCGGGCTGTAGGCCACGTCGAACACCGGGCCGGGGGAGTCGATGACCTCCATGAGACGGACGGTGAGGGTCTTGCCGACCTGCCGGCGGGTCTTGACGTCCCACAGCTTGACGCCGTCCTCGGACGCGGTCGCCACCTGGTCCCCCACCCGGTCGAACACCGCCGAACGGAAGGATTTGGAGGACACGGTGATCGGTTCGCCGGAGAGCCGGCGGGACGCCACGTCCCACAGCCGCAGTTTGCCGTCGTCGCAGGTGGTGGCCAGCAGGTCCCCGATCGGGGTGAACCGTACGGTGGCCACCGTGCCCGCGTGGCCGGACAGTTCGGCGACCGGCTTCCTGACCGTCGTGGCACGGCCGCGTTTCTTCGCGGGAGGGTCTTCGCCCTGCGCCGTCCACGCGACCGCGCCGCCGATCGCGGCCATCCCGAGGAGGGCACCGCCGCCCGCCAACTGGAGGACGCGTCTGCGTGACGGCGCGGGGGGTGCGACCGGGTCCGTCATCGTGTTGGCGACGGTCGCCATGTCGCCGGGCCCGGGGCCACCGTGCTGCGGGCCGGACAGGAGCCGGTCGACCTCGGCGTGCTGGGCCGTGATGAGGTCGTGCACCGCGACCGGCCAGGGACGGCTCGCCGGGACCAGCTCGCCGACGGCCTCCAGCACCCGCTCGGGCGTCGGCCGGTCGGCCGGGTCCTTGGCGAGGCAGGCCGCCACGACGTCGCGGACCCGGCGGGGCAGCGCGTCGAGGGCGGGCGCCGCGTTGATCACGTTGTGCAGGGTCTTCGGCGTGCTGCCCGCGTTGAAGGGGCCGCGCCCGAGGCAGGCGCACACGACCACCGAGCCCAGCGAGAAGACGTCGCTGGCGGGGGTCAGAGGCCGCCCCAGCGCCTGTTCCGGCGACATGAAGCCGGGCGTGCCGACCAGGGCGCCGGTCCGGGTGACCTGGGTGCCCTCCTCGGTCTCGCCCGCCCGCGCGATCCCGAAGTCGATCACCCGGAGGCCGTCGTCGGTGAGCAGCACGTTGGAGGGCTTGAGGTCCCGGTGGATCAGCCCGGCCCGGTGCACCTCGACCAGCGCCGAGGCCAGTCCGGCCGTCAGGCGCAGCGCCGGTTCCTCCGCCAGCACGCCCGCGGCGCCGATCGCCTCGCGCAGCGACGGTCCGGGCACGTAGACCGAGGCCAGCCACGGCGTCGGCGCGTCCGGGTCGGCATCGATCACCGCGGCGGTGTAGGCGCCGGCGACCTTCCGCGAGGCACTCACCTCCCGGCGGAACCGCACCCGGAACCGCTGGTCGTCGGCGAACTCCTCGCCGACCAGCTTGACCGCGACCAGCCGCCCGTCCGGACCGCCGCCCAGCAGCACCCGTCCCATGCCGCCGCGCCCCAGCTCGGCGAGCGTCCGATACTGCCCGATCAACGACGGATCAGACGTCTGCAAGGGCCTCAAGGCCACCTCCCGAATCAAGAACAATAGTGTCTGAGTGAGAGTCGCCAGGCAACCGGAACGCCGCAGTGGCCCCCGGCCGCCGGCACGCGATTCGACCTGCGGGAACGGGGGCCCGGCGGAGGGAGGTGCGCGGCCGTGAGCGCCGGCGCGCTCTAGCCGTGACGGAGTACGGCGTGGGCGGCGCTGAGGCGTTGGACCTCATCGCGTTCGGAGTGGTCGCCCGATACGTCGTCGGCCCATCCGAGCAGCCGGTGCAGGTGGGCGGCGGCCGTGGTCGTGACGGTACGGGGGCTGCCGAGGGCGACTTCGCCGCTGGTCCCGTCGATGGTGACGAGGGTGCCCTCGCCGATGGTGCGCCCACCGGCTCCCACCGACCCGCCGGCGACGTCGACGGTGAGGCCGGTGACCCCCACGACGGCGGGTTTCGCCATCGATCGTGCGACGACCGCGGCATGGCTGGCCGGCCCGCCGCGGGCGGTGACGATCCCGGCGGCGGCGGCCAGGCCGCGCAGGTCGTGCGGGGAGGTCTCCGGGCGTACCAGGATGACCGGGCCGTCCGCGGCCATGCGCACGGCCCCGTCGGCCGTGGTCGCCACCCTGCCGGCCGCAACACCGGGACAGGCGCCCAGCCCCCGGGCCAGGATGTCGGTCCTCTCGGTCGTCGCCATCCGGGGTGTGCGGACGTGCCGGAGATGCCCCGCTGAGACCCTGAGCAGCGCCTCGCGGCGTCCGATCACGCGCTCGTCGGCGAGGTCGGCCGCGACGCGGACGGCGGCACCTCCGACGAACCGGCCGGGCCGGACCTGGAGGATCCACAGCTCGCCGGACTGGAAGGTGAACTCGACGTAGCACGCGTCGCGGTAGTGCCCCTCGATCCGGCTCAGGGCATCGAGGAGGCCGGTCCACACCGCCGGCTCCCGGTCGGCGAGTTCGCGCAAGGGACGGGTCAGCGCTCTGCCGGAGACGACGTCCTCGCCCTGGCGTCCGAACATGACCTCGCCGAACGGGACGTTCCCGCCGGTGTTGGGGTCGCGGCTGAACGCGACTCCGGTGCCGCTGCGGTCATCGCGGTTCCCGAACACCATCGTCTGCACGATCGCGGCGGTGCCGAGGTCGTGCGGGACGTCATGCAGGTCGCGGTAGGTGCGTGCGCGCGGTGTGTCCCAGGACGAGAGCACGGTCCTGACGGCCAGCTCCAGTTGCCGGGCCGCGTCGTCCGGGATCGGCCGGCCGCGTCGTCGCCGGATGAGGTCCTCGACCGCTCCGATCGCGCCGGTGAGGTCGGCCTCCTCGTCGCCGGTTCCCCGCCCGGGGGCTCCGCCGAGGACGGCTCCCACGCCGTCCGCGTCCAGGTTCGTGATCGCCGCGGCGAAGCCAGACAGGAGCCGCAGCCGCGAGTCCAGCGCGAAGCGCGGGTCGCCCGTCTCCGCCGCCAGCCCGGCTGTGGCCGCGGTCGTGAGGCCGAGGTTGAGGATCGTGTTCATCATGCCGGGCATCGAGACGCCGGCCCCGGAGCGGACGGACACCGCCAGCGGCGCCCGTGATCCGCCGAAGCGGCGTCCGGTGGAGGCTTCGAGGTCGGTGACGGCCGTCGCGAGCTCGTCGCCCAGCCCGTCCGGAAGCCGCCCGTCACGCAGGAACGCGCGGCATGCCTCCGTGGTGACGACGAACCCGGCGGGCACCCGCAACCCGAGACGGTGCAGGACCACGAGGCCGTGCGCCTTGCCGCCCAGCAGCTCCGCCGCCTCGTCGACCTGCGCGGAGAGCGGCCGAATCCACCTCACCGGGGGATCCCGAGTGTGGCGAGCAGGTCTTCGTGAAGCTCGGCCCACACGGTGTGGTACGACGCGGTGCTGTCGGTCACGTACTCCAGCGCGCCGGAGGCGGCGCGCTGGCGGGCTTCAGCGAGGCGGGCCCGGTAGCGGCCGAAGCGGGGCAACGCCGCCGACAGCTCGGCGCAGACGACGGCGGCACGCTGGTCGAACTCGGCGAACCGGGCGAGGACGCGGGCGTCGTAGGACGGATCGCCGTGGTCGTTGGCGGTCATGACACCGTCGACGGATCGGAGCTGCCATGCCGCGCAGAGGTCGAGCAGTTCCGGGTTGAGCACGAGAAAGCCGTCGAACGCCGCCCTCAGGGCGACGCGGGCACCGGCCGATTCCAGCTCGCCGGTGATCCGCTCGGCGGCGGCGGCGCGGCCGGCGTCCGTCAGCCCCCACCCGCCGAAGCCGCCGCCCGAATGCGTGACGAGACCGGCGACCGCGAGATCGATCAGCTCGGACTCGGCGTCGGACTCACCGAGACCCGTGGCCGCGGCCACGCGGGCGGGCCCGGCGTGGCCGCCGCAGCGCAGGGCATGGAGCACCAGCAGGTCGGTGCCGGTCGCGGGAGGCTCGGGCCGGGTCATGTCCTGCCTCTCGACTGTTCGCCGCTCGCCTGTGCGCCTTTCGACCGCGCGCCGCTCGAAGCGCCGGCGGTCGATGCCGCGTGGGCGGCGCCTCGCCCGTCGGCTCGGGCGACGATCCGGCCGTCCTGGACGCGCACAGCGGCCTCCGTCTCATCGTGCGGGTCCGTCAGGCCGATCGCCGACGCCGCCAGACCCTCCTCATCGAGGACCAGCCGGACGCGCCGCCAGACCTCGGGGGCGAACACCCGCCGCAGGCAGCCGGTGAGGTCGGTGATCCTCAGCCGGACGAGGCGGCCGGTCTCGGCGGGATCGCTCGTGACGGCGACCACCGTCACCTGCTCGCCGGGCCGGGCGGAACGGACGGCCTCCTCGGCGGCGGCGAGACGGCCGGCCCCCAGCACCGCGATCAGCCCGTCGGCGCCGAGGTCGACCCGATCCCCGCTGAGCCGGTCCGCGAGTCCCGCCGGCGGATCCCAGACGTCCTCGCACGGCCGCGCCGGGGCGACGTGGGGCAGGTGCGGCGGCGCCCAGGTGTCGGCGAGGTCGAGCGCGGCCAGATGCCCGCATGCGCGCGCCACGTCGAAGGGGTCACCGAATCCCGGTGCGGTCTCGGCCAGATGCCCCGAACCGTCCAGCAGCGTCAGCACCAGCTCGGCCAGCCGCACGCGCCGGGTCGGCACCCTGGGAGCCAGTGCGCACGACTCCAGCGCGAGGGCGAGCAGCAACGCCTCCAGCCGGGCCACCTGCGCCAGCACTGCGCGCCCGTGCCCGTCATCGAGGAGGCCGACCAGCGAGCGCAGTTGCAGGCGCCCTCCCGAAGCCGTGTCGCCGACCAAGGGCAGCCGTTCGAGCCAGGACCGGGCGAACACCCCGAGCGCATCGGCCGGCGACATCGGCGCCTCCGGAGGCCCGCCGGTGGCGGCGTCCTCGATCATGTCGATCAGCACCGCCAGATACAGTGCGCGCTTGCTCGGGAAGTTCGAGTACACCGCCCCGCGGGTCAGCTCGGCCCGCTCGGCGATCCGATCCACCTTGGCCAAGGCGTAGCCGTGCTCGGTGAACTCCTCCCTCGCCGCCGCCAGCACGGACGTCCGAGTGCGCACCTGCTGCTGCGCCCGGGTCAGCCGGACCATCGCCGCCCCCTTTCCTAGTACCTCGGGCATGAGGATACTCCCAAAATCCAAATGTTATGAACATCTGGATTGCAGGGCTCCCAGGGAAGAGCCTCCGGGATGGTCAGGCGGTCGTCAGCGCGACGACGTCGGCGAGGACCTCGGAGGCGGTGATCGCGTCCAGCTCGGAGAACGGCAGGGGGCTGGACTCGGCCCGCCGGCCGAGGCGGGCGTCCCGGTCGAGCCGGACACGGTCGATGCGCTGTTCGGGCCAGTAGTTGATGTCACCGGCGGGGATGCCCGGATTGACGGTGATGACGGCGGCTCGGCCACCGGGCAGTTCCCGGAGAATCTCGACCTGGATGCCGTTGTCCTCGGCGCTGCCCCGCTGCCAGCCGCGCCGTTCCATGCCGACCACCCTGCCGACCGGCACGGTGACGCCGTGGAAGCGTTCCAGCTCGGTGCCCGCGCGCTCCTCCTCGGTCAGCGCGTACGTGGGGCGCCTGAGCTGCGGGAAGGGCTGGGTGGTCTCGTAGTCGTCGAACACCTCGGCCCATGCCTCCAGGCTGCCGGACAACTGGAGCGGATGGGCCACCCCCACCCGGGCCGGCCCGGTCAGCGCCAACGCGTCGTCCTGGAGGTCGGCGAACGTCCGGTCCTCGGCGATGCGGAACGCGCGGCCGTCCTCGGTGATCCACACCAGCCGCCGGGCGACGTGCCGCACCAGCGGATGCTCGACGATCAGAGTCCGGAACTCCTCGGCGGTCCACCGGCGCTGCGTGACCATGGCCCGTTCGAAGCGCCGGAGCTGCTCGCCGGCCACGGTCCGGACGTCCTTCTTCAGGGCGGCGAACCGCCGGTGGGCGGCCGGGGCCAGCTCCTGGTCGTCGCGGACGCCCGGCTTGGGAAGGCTCGCGCGCCTCCTGCCGGTGTCGTCGATGACGTACGGCCGGAGCTGCTCGTCGAAGCCCGCCGTGAAGCCGCGCGGCCCGTAGTCGAGGAGCATCCCGCCGCTCTCGTCGAGCCCGAAGTCGGGAACGAGCCGGTCGCCGAGCTGGTCGGGGCTCAGCCCGAGGTCTTCGGCCAGCGAGTCGATCCGCTCCTGCGCCTTCTTCCTCAATCCCTTGTACTTGACCTTGGTGGCCAGGCCGTGGAGGTGCATCAGCGCTACATCGGTGCCGATCGCGAGCAGGACGTCCAGGCCCTTGACCGCCCGGTGGTGCCCGCCGTCGCCCGGCCATGCCTGGATCACCGGCGTGAGCTTGCGCACCGTCTCATCGTCGCCGAACAACCCCAAGGCCGTCAGCACCCAGTCGTCGCCCTCCCAGGCGTAGGCCCGCGCGCGCCGGCCCGACAACTCGAACAGCCGCCAGGCGAGCGGGGCGAGGCAGGCGGGGTCGCAGATCTCCTTGACGACGTCGATGCCCGCGTACGGCTTGTCCGGCGTGGAGACGGCGAGCATGGAGACGATGTGGTCGACCGCTTCGAGGGGAAGCGCCAGGCCGCTCTCCCGAAGGAGCACCTGGGGGAGGAGGTGCGGATCCTGCCAGACCGGCCGCCGGGGCATCACGGCCGGAAGGTCGTCCAGGGGATCGGCGGCGAGCAGCGCCCTGGCCGCCTTCGCGGCCTTGGCGCCGTACTCCCCGGCCACTTCGAGGATTCCCTCGTCGCCTTCGGCCGCGACGATACGCCGAAGGGCGGCCTCCGCCTTGAACCGCTGCGGGCCGGTCTTCCCCAGCGCGATGGGAATGAGGGCACGGGCCGCCGCCCGTTCCTCCGACTCTCCCGGCACCCCGGTGGTCAGCGGTTGGAGCCCCTTGACGGTCATCCGCTTGAACTTGGGACGCTCGCGCGTCCACGGCGGCTCGACCAGCAGCCGCGGCAGGGACTCCGCCGGGGCCGCCGGCGCCCATCCGGCCGCCAGCTCGTCGATCGACTCGACGACCTCGCGGACCTCGGCGGGCAGGCGCGGCAGAACGGCGGCGGCAACGTCGGCGCGGGCCGCCACATGGTCGCGCAGCAGCCGGACGGCGTAGGAGGAGATCGGCGCGGGACCCGACACGGCCGCCTCACCGAGCAGCCGCAGCGCCCGCTCGGGAAAGCGGCGGGCCGTCTCGATCACGGCCCTTTGCGCCTGCGGCCGGTCAAGGCGGTCCACCAGAAGCCGGAACGCCTCATCGGTCGCCAGCACACCGAGCGCCCGCAGCAACTCGTACGGGTCGCGCCCGGTCTCGGTCTCCTCATCGGCGACGGTGGCCAGCGTCGAGGCCAGTGCCGGACCGACGCCCTCGACGACCGTGGGGAGCACGCCCGGACGGCCGTGGATCCAGTACCACCCGCTGTGACCGGCGCGCAGCGTGGCGAGATGGTCGGCCGACCCTATCGTGCGCAGCACCATCATCCAGGTATACGGCTCAAGGTCGGGCAGGGTGCCGCAGAGTTCGTCGACCCACGCGGTCTGCGTCGGCACCAGGTATGCGGCGGCCAAGCGTCGCATACCGTCATGGCGGAGCCCGCCCAGCGCCTCGACGGCCCGCTGGTATTCCGGCTCGGCGGCGACCGCGAGAAAGGCGCGAACGCGGGCCGCGACCAGTTCGAGGCACCTCAGGCCATGGTTGTATCCGGGGTCCTGTTTGTCCAGGCGGCGGACGCGGAGATGACGCCAGTCCCTCCGCTCCTTCCATTTGTAACCGTCGACGAAGACGCCGCTGAGCTCGACCGTGGCCGCGGCGGCGAAGACCAGGCCGTGCTCGGCGATCCACGCGTCCGCGATGACGGCGAACGGTTCCTCGTCGTGCTCGTAGTCGTCCCGGAGCGGCCACTCCGCGGCGATGACGGCCGCGAGCACACCCGCGCCCTGCGGGTTCGCCTCGCCCCCCAGATGAGCGCGGGCGGATCCGACCAGGTCTCTTCGGCTCTCCCGGCTCTCGAGCAGGTGGTCGATCTCGTCGCGGCTCTCCTTCACCCACTGCCGAACGGTGGAGACGGCGTCCGGGACGAGTTCGAGCGGGGGGCCGTGCGTCCCGCCGCGACGTGGATGGAGGGTGGCGCGCCAATCGTCGGGAATGACGAGAAGATCTTCGTTCTGGGGCATGCGGAGCAAGGTAGTGACGACGCCCGACATTTTCCGGACATCAGGAGAGGCGGTACTCCCAGCCCTCTCGCCAGGCGAAGCCGGCGTCGAGGAGATCCTCGACGGGCCTGCCGTCGATGAAGTGGCCGAGCCGGCACCCCGTGGGGTGAATCCTTTGAACCGGTTCGTTCCTCTCATAGGTGTGCCGACAACAGCGTCGGGACACGACCAGGAGGTTGTCATGATCGTTGGTGCCGTCGTGATCGGTGTGACAGTGCTCGTCTGCGCGTGCAGTATCACCGTGCTGCGTCGGCGGGGTCGCTCGCGTGGCTGAGGGGACCTGGCCCGGTGAGCGGCTGATCGCCGCCGCGCAGGGCGGTGACCTCGAGTCGATCGCCGCGTTGGTGTCCGGCTCGCACCCGCACGTGCGCAGATTCGCCCGCTCACTGTGCGCCTCGCCCGAAGACGCCGAAGACGCCGCGCAGGAGGCGTTGATCATCTTGTATCGCAAGATCGGGACGCTGCGGGCCTCCGGTGCGCTGGCATCGTGGATGTTCCGCATCGTCCGCAACGAGTGTCTGCGGCGGGCGCGACTGAGACCGCTGCACCATGAACCGGTCCCTGACGCCGGCGTGATCTCGGCCGAGGACGAGGTCCTGCAACGCCTGGACGCGGGTCGAGTCGCGGCGGCGATCGCCACTCTGCCCGCCGACCAGCGACACGTACTGATCATGCGCGACATTCAGGGATACAGCGGGCGGATGGTCGCCGACGCACTCGGCCTCAGCCTCCCCGCGATGAAATCGCGGCTGCATCGCGCTCGCGCGTCGGTCAACCGCACGCTGCAGGGCACACCCTTGGTCCCAGGAGACGCCGATGACTGACAAGCAGGGCTATGCGAGCGCGTCACTTCCCCGGCACCTGCTACGCGGGGCGGTGGGACTCGGGGCCTTGATCGGTTCGTTCGCGCTGCTGCCGGTGCTCGGACTCGGCAGCCTCCTGCTCGCACCGATCGGCCTGCTCGCGCTACGCGGGTGTCCGGCCTGCTGGGCGATCGGGCTGATGCAGACCATCTCCATGGGCCGGTTGCGGCGCGCTTGCATGGACGGGCGATGCGAACTGACCGTCGCCCGATCCACTCGCTCGCATCAGGACACATCCAGCAGCCACGGTGAAGCGCGTTGACGCCTGGTTCGCCGACCCTGAACGTAAGAATGCGACGCGTCGTGAGTGTGACAAGGTCGCGGACGCTTCGTCTCGCCGTCGACGTACTCGATGCTCCGGCGCAGCAGGGTCAACAGCCCGTTGAGGCGGCCTCGCCGGCGCTGATGATTCCCGTGAGGGCGGAGCGCACATCATGGAGTTCGGCGATCTGGTTGTCGATGCGCTGTCGCTCCCGTACGAACTCGGCGATGAGGTCGTCGCATCCGGGCGCGAGAAACTCGCCGTCATCGACCATGCAGGGCAGGATCTCTCCGACCATGTCGGTGTTGAGACCTGCCGCGAGAAGGATCCGGATGCGGCGGACCACCTCGGCGTGCTCATCGGTGTAGAGGCGGTATCCGGCGGCCGTCCGTTCAGGACGCAGCAGGCCCTTCTCCTCGTAGTAGCGCAACGCGCGAGTGCTCACCCCGGCACGGTCTGCGAGCGCACCGATCTGCATGCCTCATCGCCTTTCGAGCTTGACCTTCACGTCAACGTCAACCTCTAGCGTAACGGGCACGACCGGGACGCCGACGTCCCCGAACGACGGGAGAACACCATCATGGGCCAGACCACAGCACCGCCGGTGACAGTGATCGGTCTGGGACCGATGGGACGCGCCATGGCCGCGGCGTTCCTTGCCGCCGGCCACCCGACCACGGTGTGGAACCGGACCCCCGGCAAGGCCGACGAACTTCTCGCCAGCGGCGCCACCTGGGCAGACGGCCCGCTGGCCGCGCTCGATGCGAGTGAAGTGGCCATCGTATGCGTCATCGACGCCGACGCCATCGACGCCATCCTCGACCGGGCACTCGCCGAATCAGATCATCACGAACTGCCGGCCACCACACTGGTCAACCTCACCTCCGAAGGCCCGGGGCGCACCCGCGAGCTGGCCACCCGCGCTGAGAGTCTCGGCGTGGCCTACCTCGACGGCTCGATCATGACTCCGGCGGCGGCCATCGGCACGGAGGCGACCCGCATCCTCTACAGCGGACCGGCCGATCTCTTCGACCGCCACCAGCAGACGTTGGCGGCACTGGGCGGCACGGCTGTCCATCTCGGTACCGACCCTGGGAGGGCGGCGAGCTTCGACGTCGCCCTGCTCAACCTGTTCTGGAGCTCGATCACCGGGTTGATGCACTCCTTCGCGCTCGCGGCGCGGCAGCACGTGCCGGCCACCGCGCTGGCGCCCCACGCCCAGCAGATGGCACAGCTCGTCGCCGACCTGCTTCCCGCACTCGCGACCGAGATCGACGCCGGCGGCTTCTCCGGGGAAGGGTCGTCCTCGCTGACCTCGGTCGCCGCGAGCCTGAATCACATCGTCCACGCACTTGAGGAGGCCGAGGTCTCCTCGGCCGTCACCCGGGCGGCCAAGGAGGTCATCGATGCCGCAGTGTCGGCCGGCCACGGAGCGGACTCCCCGACCCGCCTCGCCGAGTTCCTCAGTCGCGACCCGCGCGAGTGGACCTCCACCAACCCGGCACACCGACCGTGATGCGTTGGTCAGGCCGACCGTTCGATCCGGGTGACGAGGTCTGGAGATGTGCCGAACCCGAGGGGCGGTTCCTTGTTCAGCGGCGGGAGAACTCGGCCCTGACCTTGCTCGACCAGATGAACGGCTGGGTGCCGAGCCAGATCAGGCCCAGGAGCATGAGAGGGGCGAGGAGGGGGGCATTGTCGTCCGAGTCCAGGTTCAGGCCCGACCCTGCCATCTCGTAGATGGGCACGACCCAGAGCAGGGCCACCAGGCCTTCGACGGGCACGGCCATGGCGAGCAGGGCATGGCGGACGGGCGGGGCCGTCACCCGTCCGGCGAGCGACGAGTTCACCGCGGTGAAGGCGAACAAGAACGCGAGCGTGCTCAGCACCCAGGAGATCTCGAATCCGAGGTTGGGCTCGATGACCGGGATGTCGTTGGACCGCCAGTACACGATGAGGGTTTCCACGTGAAGGCCGCCGAGGATCGCGAACACCAGGGCGAGGACGAGCGTCGGCCTGTGCGGCAGGAACCAAAGCCCGCACATGAGGATGAACGCCACGACCACAGGCAGCAGCGTAAGGATCGTTTCGCTCACATATAGCTCGATGGGAGGCTCCCCGCTGGTCCCCCTCCACGGCCCGGCCAGGAAGGTCAGGACAGCGAGCGCGGTGCACAGGAGGGCGACTCTGACGAGGGCTGTTCGGTGGCGCCGGAGCGGGATGTCGCTGATGGGCGGGTGGAGGAGCGCGGTGCGGGGCGGCCGGTGAGGGATGGGCGGTCCGACGTCGGCCGTGGTCTCGGAGGTGGGAGCCAGGGCGGCGTTGAGCAGGTCGCGGACCTGGGCGGGGGAGAGTCGTTCGTTCGGGTCCTTGCGCAGCAGGCCGTTCAGGACCTGCGCCAGCGGGCCGCCGCACTGGGGCGGGGGCGGCTGCCGGGTGGCGATCGCGACGAAGACGGCTCCATGGCTGGGCCCGTCGAACGGACGGCGGCCCTCGACCGCCCCGTACAGGGTGGCGGCCAGGGACCACAGATCCGAGGCGGGGGTGACGGCCTTGCCCTCCACTTGTTCGGGGGACATGTAGGCGGGCGTGCCCAGCACCATGCCCGAACGGGTGATGGTGACGTCGCCCTCCAGCGCGGCGATGCCGAAGTCGGTGAGGAGGACCCGGTCGCCTTCGAGGAGCACGTTGGCGGGTTTGACGTCGCGGTGGACGACGCCCTGCGCGTGGGCGGCCGAGAGGGCGTCCAGCATCGCGAGCCCGATCGCGGCGACCTGGCTCTGGGGAAGTGCCTTCTGCTCGGCCAGTAGTTGTTCGAGGGAACGGCCGCGGACCAGCTCCATGACGATCCAGGGACGGCCGTCGTCGCCCATCACCCGGTCATAGACGGTGACGATGCCGGTGTGCCTCAAGCGGGCGGCGGCGCGGGCCTCGCGTTCCATCCGGGCGTACCAGACGCGCCGCTCCTGGTCGGTGGCCTGTTCGGGCACCCGGAGCTCCTTGACGGCGACCTCGCGGTCGAGCTCGATGTCATGGGCGCGCCACACCGAACCCATGCCGCCCTGACCGATCTGACCGATATTCCGGTACCGGCCCGCCAGTACCCCGTCACCGTCCCAGCTCATGATCGGAATCTATCGGTGCGGAACGGCCGGAAGAAGGCGATCGGGACAAGGACGCCGAGATCTTGGTGCTGCGACCGGCGGGTGGTCGGCCCACCGACGGTGACGAAAACAACCTACGTGGTAGTATGCTCGCGGATTACGGAGAAATGAGTTCACATGCGCGAAGTCGTCATCGTCGATGCGGTCCGATCTCCTGTCGGCAAGCGCAACGGCGGCCTGGCCCCCAAGCACTCGAACGAACTGCTCGGCGACGTCCTCGCCGGGCTTCTTGAGCGATGCGGCCTCACCGGCGCCGAGGTCGACCACGTCGTCGGAGGATGTGTCCTGCAACTCGGCATGCAGGCCGCCAACGTCACGCGCAACGCGTGGCTCACCGCCGGCCTTCCGCTGGAGGTGCCGGCGGTGACGGTGAACGCCCAGTGCGGTTCCTCGCAGGAGGCCCACCTGGTGGCGCAGGCCATGATCGCGGGCGGCCTCGCAGATGTCGCGATCGCCTGCGGTGTCGAGGCGATGAGCCAGATCCCGCTGGGCAGCACCATGCCGCCGGGCGGGCCGTACGGCAACCCTCGGGGCGGTAGGTACGCCGAGGTCTACGAACCGACGATCCAGTTCGAGGCGGCCGACCGTATCGCCGAGCAGTGGCGGTTGAGCCGCGGGGCGCTCGACGAGTTCGCGAAGAACTCCCAGGACCGGGCCGCGCTCGCCTGGGACCAGGACCGCTTCGGCAGCCAGATCGTCCCTGTCGACGCTCCGGTTGTCGACGAGAACGGCGTGATCGTCGGAACGAAGACGATCACGCGCGACGAGGGCCTTCGGCCGACGACGCTCGAGGGCCTCGCCGGGCTGAGGCTCAACCAGCCCGACCGGGTGCCGCCGAGCTTCCACACCGCCGGCAACTCGTCGCAGGTCTCCGACGGGGCCAGTGCGGTGCTGCTGATGAGCAGAGAGAAGGCCGACCTTCTCGGGCTCCGCCCGCGGGCGCGCGTCCTCGACTCGGTCCTGGTCGGCTCCGATCCCGTCCTCATGCTCACCGGGCCGATTCCGGCGACCGC
This sequence comes from Actinomadura xylanilytica, assembly GCF_030283145.1. Lineage (GTDB taxonomy): Bacteria > Actinomycetota > Actinomycetes > Streptosporangiales > Streptosporangiaceae > Spirillospora > Spirillospora xylanilytica. The sequence continues at coordinate 92,364 of NZ_JASNWE010000004.1, read as the reverse complement.
GAAGATCCTGGCCCGGACCGGGCTCTCGCTGTCCGACATCGACGTCATCGAGATCAACGAGGCGTTCTCCTCGGTCGCCTGCGCGTGGGCGAAGGAGTACGGCGCGGATATGGACCGGGTGAACGTCAACGGCGGCGCGATCGCCCTCGGCCACCCGCTCGGCGCGACCGGGACCATCCTGATCACCAAGGCGCTCTACGAACTCGAGCGCACCGGCGGTCGCTACGGACTGATCACGATGTGCTGTGGCGGCGGGCTCGGAACGGGAACGATCGTCGAACGACTGCCCGACGGGGCCCGCCCGTGACTCTCACCGACGCTCAATCCCCCGACGCCCGCCCCGAGGGGAACCCGGCGCTCCCGCGCGGCGTGCGGGACGTCCTCGACAGAGAAGAGGCCCGATGATCGACACGACGGTTCGGCCGTGGATGACCGGCGACGCGGCCGACCTTTTCGCGATGGCCACGGACTTCTTCGACCGCGAGATCCCGGCGAACAGGGAGAGGTGGGAGGCGCAGCGTCACGTCGACCGCGACTTCTGGCTCAGGTGCGGCGAACTCGGCCTGCTGTGCGCGAGCATCCCCGAGGAGTACGGCGGTGGCGGCGGCAGCTTCCTTCACCAGGCGACGATCCAGGAGGCCTACGCGCGTCACGGTGACCGCTCTTGGGGCAACTCGATGCACAGCGGAGTCGTCGCCGACTACATCGGCAACTACGGGACGGACGAGCAGCGGCGGCGCTGGCTGCCGAAGATGGCCAGCGGCGAACTCATCGGGGCACTGGCCATGACCGAGCCGTCCGCCGGTTCCGACCTCAAGGCGATTCGCACCAAGGCGGTGCGCACGGACCAAGGGTGGCTCCTCAACGGGTCCAAGATCTTCATCACCAACGGCGGCAGCGCCGATCTCATCGTCGTCGCCTGCTCCACCGACCCGTCGAAAGGCGCGAAGGGCATCTCCCTGCTCGTCGTCGAAGCCCAGGATGCCGCCGGCTTCACCCGAGGTCGGCCCCTGGAGAAGATCGGTCAGCACGGTGCGGACACGAACGAGCTCTTCTTCGACGACGTCCTGGTTCCGGAGGAGAACCTCCTCGGCGAGGAGGGCGACGGCTTCGCGATGATGATGAACAAGCTGCCGCAGGAGCGCCTGATCGTCGGCATCACCGCGGTCACCGCGACCGAGCTGGCGCTTTCGGTCACCACGGACTACGTGAAGCAGCGCGAGGCGTTCGGCGGCACCTTGTTCGACAAGCAGCACATCCGGTTCGAGCTTGCCGAGTGCGCCACCCTCGCGAGGGTCGCCCGCGTCTTCCTCAACGCATGCATGACCACCCACCTGTCGAGCGGACTGGACCTCCCCACGTCGGCGATGTGCAAGTGGTGGCTCACCGACATCCAGTGCCAGGTGATCGACAAATGCCTGCAGCTGCACGGCGGGTACGGCTACATGACCGAGTACACGATCGCCCGGCTGTACGCCGACGCCCGAGCGCAGCGCATCTACGGCGGCACCAACGAGATCCAGAAGGAACTGATCGCCCGGTCTCTCTGATCCGGCTACGGCATCGACCGAAGGGCTCCACCATGACCGGCTCCGCGACCGGCGTCCCCCGCCGTTTCGGCGGTATCGACGCCTTCCGCGCCTGCGTCGGCGAGGAACTCGGCGTCGGCGAGTGGTTCGAGGTCGACCAGGACCGCATCGACGCCTTCGCGGAGACCACGGAGGACCGGCAGTGGATCCACGTCGACCCCGCACGGGCGGCCTCGGGTCCCTACCGTGCGCCGATCGCGCACGGCTACCTGACGCTGTCGCTGATCCCCTTTCTGGGCGGCCGGATCTTCACCGTCGACGGGATCCGGATGTCGATCAACTACGGGCTGAACAAGGTGCGCTTCCCGCAGGCGGTGACGGTCGGCTCCCGGGTCCGCGCTCGCGCGACGCTGGCCGGCGTCGACGACACCGCCACGGGCACCCAGGCCGTCATCCGCTACACGATCGAGATCGATGGCCGGGACAAGCCGGCCTGCGTCGCCGAGACCGTTCGCCTCATGGTGCCGTGAGGGGCACCGGCCCCGGCCGTCGCAGGCCCGGGGCGGCGCGCGATCCGTCGAGCCGATGGGTGACGCGCAGACCTCACCCCGCCGATCGCGGCACACGCCCGAGTCCGACGTGTGCCCCGTCCTTCACCGGACGCAACGCTGACAAATGACGAGGAGAAATCGATGGGTCGTTACGACGGGCGGATCGCCGTCATCACCGGTGCGGCACGCGGTATCGGGTTCGGGATCGCCACCCGCCTCGCCGAGGAGGGCGCGTCGATCGCCGTGGTCGACCTCGATGAGGCCGCGGCGGCCGAGGCCGCCGGCCGGCTGCCGGTGGTCGAGGGCGCCAAGGCCGTCCACGTCGCCGCCGACATCAGCGTGGGCGAGGCGGTCGACGCGGCGATCGCCCAGGTCGTCGACGAGCTCGGCGGCCTCCATGTGCTGGTGAACAACGCCGGCATCACCCGCGACAGCCTGCTGCACAAGATGACCGAGGACGACTGGGACCTGGTCATGGGCGTTCACCTCAAGGGGGCGTTCCTGATGGCCAGGGCGGCGCAGAGGCATTTCGTGGCGCAGAAGTACGGCAAGATCCTCACTCTCTCGAGCACCTCCGCGCTCGGCAGCCGCGGTCAGGTCAACTACTCGACCGCGAAGATGGGCGTGCAGGGCTTCACCCGCACGCTCGGCATCGAACTCGGCCGGTTCGGCATCAACGTCAACGCGATCGCGCCGGGCTTCATCACCACGGAGATGACCGACGACGCCGCGCGCCGGCTCAAGCTGGACGTCGAGGAGTTCCGCCGGATCAGGGCGGAGGGGAACCCGGTCAGGCGGGTCGGGACCCCCGAGGACGTCGCGGCGGCGGCGGCGTTCCTGTGCAGCGACGAGGCGTCGTACATCACCGGACAGACGTTGTACGTCGACGGCGGCGGCAGGCTGTGAGCGGAACCCCGGCCGGCGCTCCGGGCGCCGCCCGCGCAGTCGTGTCCTTTTCCTCGGGAGGCCGGAATGCACTTCGCTCTTTCGGATGATCAACGTGTCCTCCAGCAGACGGCGGGCGAGGTCACTGCGCGGCTGCTGGCGGATTCGCCGGTGGGGGACGCGCGGGGAGACGGAGGAGCGCTGCGCGCCGGACTGTGGTCGAAACTGGTCGAGCTCGACCTGGTCGGGCTGCTGGTCCCCGAACACCTGGGCGGCGCGGGCGGCTCGCTGGCCGACGCCTGCGTCGTGGCCGAGGTGCTCGGTCGCCACATCGCGCCGGTGCCGTACGTCGGAACCGCCATCGCGGCGGCGGCCCTGCTCCGTTTCGCGGACGGCCCGGAGGAGTCGCTCGCACGCCTGTGCCGCGGCGGGGCCTACTCGGTCCTCCTCGGCGGTCGGCTCGAAGATCCGGTCGCCACGGCGACGGTGGCGTTCGACTGGGTCGACGGCGCGCAGGGCGTCGCGCTCTCCCCGGACGGGCCCGCCACGGTGCATGATCTCGTCGACGCGGACCCGATCACGGACGTCGATCCCCTGCACCGCCTGTGCCGCGTCCGGCCCGTCCCCGTGGGTGCCGCCTCCGGTGAGGGGGCGCGGAGAGCACGCGCGGTCGCGTGGACCGGCGCCGCGGCGCTGCTGACCGGACTCGCCGACGGAGCGCTGCGCCAGGCGGTCGACTACGCACGGCAGCGCGAGCAGTATGACCGTCCGATCGGCTCGTTCCAGGCCGTGAAGCATCTCTGCGCCGACATGCTCGTCGATGTCGAGACCTCGCGCTCCATCACCTACGGCGCCTCCTGGGCGGCCGAGCATGCCCCGATCGAGGAGGCGGAACGGGTGGCATCGGCCGCGAAGTGCCATGCCGGTGCGGCGGCGATCAGGGTCTGCGAGGCCGGAATCCAGGTTCTCGGCGGGATCGGTGTGACCCAGGAGCACGACGCCCATCTCCGCTTGCGCAGTGCTCACCTGCACCACGCGGCATTCGGCAACACGGACGCGCCACTGATGCTGCTCGCCGGCAGCGTCCTCGACAAGGCATGAGGACGATCTCACATGGATCTTCGTGACTCCCCAGCGGAAGCTCGATTTCGAGCACGGCTGTGCGTTTGGCTCAAGGAGAACGTGCCGGCTGATCCAGAACCGGCGGTGCTCGCCGAGCGCTGGCCCTACATGCGCGAGTTCCAGCAGCTCCTGTATCGGAGCGGCTGGGTCGCCCTGTCGTATCCGCGGCAGGTCGGCGGTCAGGGCCTCGGGCCGATGGAGGAGGCGATCCTCAGCGAGGAGCTCGGCAGGGCCAACGCCCCCACCCTGCTCCCGCTCGGTCACCTCGGCCGCCCGTTGCTCAGCCACGGCACCGACGAGCAACGGCGTCGCTACCTGCCGCCGCTGCTCGCCTCCGACGAGATCTGGTGCCAGGGATTCTCGGAGCCGCAGGCCGGCTCCGACCTTGCCTCGCTACGGACCCGTGCGGTCCGTGAGGGTGGCGAATGGGTGCTCAACGGCCACAAGATCTGGACGAGCTACGGCGCGTTCGCCGATTTCTGCCTGCTGCTCGCCCGGACGGATCCGGACGCCGTCCGGCACCGTGGAATCTCAGCGTTCATCGTCCCGCTGAGCACGCCGGGGGTGACCGTCCAGCCGATCGTGCTGGCCAATGGGGACGAAGAGTTCGCCGAGGTCTTCCTGGACGACGTGCGGATTCCGGAGGCGAACATTCTCGGCCGGCCGAACGACGGCTGGCGCATCGCCATGGACGTGGTCAACTACGAAAGGGGCGCCGTCGAAACCGGGTATCTGCCGAAGTTCGAGCGCTACCTGTCCGAACTGGCCGCGGTCATCAAGACGCAGACGTCGACACCGGACAGGGCCACCCTGCGTGCGCTCGGCGAGACCGCCGCCGCGCTGGAGGTGCTGCGGATGCACTGCCTGCGCACCCTGAGCGATCGCGTCTCGGGTGCGCCTCCCGGTCCGGAGAGCTCCATCGACAAGCTGCTCATGACCGCGGTGGAGCAGAAGCTGATGGCGCTCAGCCTCAGCCTGCTGACCGACACCACCGCGCCTGGCCGCCCCGAGTGGTTCGACCGGTACCTCTACGGCCGCGCCGGCAGCATCTATGGAGGGTCGGCCGAGATCCAGCGGAACATTCTCGCCGAGCGGCTGCTGGGCCTGCCGCGAGGTCCCGGGTAGCCCGACGAGGCCGCGGGCGGCGCGGCCCGCGGATCGGACGACCCCGACCGGCGGGCCGGTGACCCGGTTCAGGCGACGACACCGCGAACGGCGAATTCGGCGAGTCTCGCCGCGGTCCGCTCCCGCTCGGCCGCCGAGTCCCGCGGCCCTCCCGGGCGGAACCAGGCGTGCATCCAGTTCACCGTGCCCAGCACGGCCTTGACGAGGACGTTCACGTCGGTGTCGCGGAAAACGCCGGCCTCGATCCCCTCCTTGACGACGGCCACGTAGTACGCCTCGAATTGCCGGCGCATCTTCAGGATCAGAGCCATCTGCTCTTCCTTGTTGCGGCCTTCGCTGGCGAGGTTCATCTCGATCTGGTATTGCGCGGGACCCATGTAGTTGGCCCTGTTCATGAGGTGCATCGCGTGCTGGTGAACCATCTCGCGCAGCTTCTCCGCCGGGCCGAGATCCGCCCGCTCCGCGGGCGGTCCGACCGCCTCCAGGGCCCACTCCAAAGCCTGCTGGTGGATACCGATGAACAGATCGCCCTTGGTTCGGAAGTAGTGATAGATCCGGCCCTTGGTGCAGCCGAGCACATCGGCCACGTCGTCGATCGAGGTGGCCGCATACCCCCGTTCCGAGAATGCCGTTGCCGCCGCGTCCAGGATCTCTCGTGCGCTCGCATGTCGCTTTGAGTCCAGCTTCTGTGTACGCCCATGGGCAAAGGCTTGTCGCATGGCGACATACTACTCGGCCGGATGAAACGTGGCCGCGCGAAAGGGCGGAACGGGTCGGTGGCGCGAGGCGACAGAAAAACCTACGTGGTAGTATGTCGCGCAGGGACGACCTCTCCAACGTCGAGATCCCTGTGGCCGGTCATCACGGCGCACGGCCCGAACAGCACAGGTAGGGGCGACTCGATGGGCGCAGCCGATTCGCACACCGCGGCAGGCACCCGGGGGCCGTGGTCCGCGGGCGCGGGGGGAACCGGCCACGTCGACCCCGAACGCGGAGTCGGTGGGCTCCTCGACCTTGAGCGGCTGGAGCCGTCGGTCTTCCGGAGCCGGGCTCACGCAGGTGAACGAATCAGGCTGTACGGCGGCGAAGTCGCGGCCCAGGCCCTGCTGGCGGCCGGCCGGACGGTCCCGCCGGGGCGGACGCCCAACTCGCTCGGTGTGTACTTTCTTCTCCCCGGCGATTCCACCGAGCCCGTCGTCTACGAGGTCGGGGTGGCGCGGGACGGGGGCACCTTCAGCACCAGGACGGTGGAAGCGCGCCAGTCGGGCGGCCCGATCCTGGTGGCCACCGCTTCGTTCCAGGGTCCGGAGCGCGGGCTCGGTCATCAGATGGCTCCTTCTCCGGTGCGGATGCCCGAGACGCTGCCCTCGGCGGAGGAGGCCCTGGCGGACGATCCGCCGACCTTGGCCTGGCTCTCCGAGGTGACCGGTCGGCTGCCGGTCGAGGTCCGGTTCCCCGACGGGTCGCTCGACCACCCGAGCGCGAACGGGCACATCGCCGCGCTGCGCCTGTGGATGCGCGCCCGGCACGGGCTCGTGGACTCGCCGGAGATCCACGCCGCGGGCGTGGTCTATCTCTCCGACCTGCTCATGCTCGTGGCGAGCCTGCAACCGCATCCGCACCGCATCGCCGACGGGAACGTGTGGTTCGCCACGATCGCCCACTCCATCGTCCTGCACGCGGCGGCTCGTGCCGACGACTGGCTGCTCTACGAAGTCGAGAGCGACTGGGCGGGCGCCGGGCGCTGCCTGACGCGCGGCCGGCTGTTCGACAGGGCCGGACGACTGTGCGCCAGCTCGACTCAGGAAGCCGTCCTTCGCGTCAGTGCGGCGAACTGAGCCTGCCGGCGGGCGGCAACGTGCGGGCGGTGGGCGGGCAACGTGCGGGCGGCGGGCGGGCAACGTGCGGCGACCTGCGGCGATGGGCGCCGGCCAACCGTTGACGAGGGACAACCTACTCAGTAGCATGTTTTTTGGGTGACCTACACCACTCCGCCGAAGCGCGGAACGCTCCGAGTTCAAGGTCCACGCCTGATCGCGTCGGCTGTGCGCGTTGATGCCGCCGGCACGCGTCCAGGATGGCCATCGCTCGACGAGCCGAAATGAGCTGGAATGCAAGCAAAGCTCAGGACCCCTGTAACCACACTCGCCGCCGGCGCGCTCTGCCTCGTGCTGGCCGCCTGCGGCGGCGGCAACGGCGGGAACGCCGAAGCGGACGGCGGCGCCGTCGCGCCGGCCGCCGCGAAGGCCGCGATCGCCGACGCGGAGGCGGCGTACGCCAAGTACACCAAGCGGCAGCCCGCGGCCCCCGTCCCGGCACTCCCGTCGCCGGCGCCCGGCGGCAAGCGGCTGGCGATCGTCACGTGCTCGATCCCGGTGTGCATCACCCTCTCCGGAGGTGCGGAGGCGGCGGCGCGCAAGCTCGGCTGGACGGTCACGACGCTCCAGTCCAACAGCACACCGCAGGGCTTCGTCTCGGTGATGGACCAGGTGGCCGCGGACCCGCCGGACGCCCTCGCCTACATCGGGGCCGTGCCGGACTCCTCGATCCGGCCGCAGCTGGCCAAGCTTCAGGCCGCCGGGACGAAGATCACGGAAATCGCCCCGCTCACCGCCGCCCTGACACCGAACGGGCCGGTCCAGGCGGTCGTGTTCGGGCAGAAGGACGCCACGCTGACCGGAACGCTGATGGGCCAGACCGTGGTGGCGGACGCGAACGGCCCCGCGAAGTCGGTGTTCGTCTGGGATCCGTCCTTCGCCGGCTCCTGGGGGCCGATCAAGGACGCCTACCGGAAGGCCCTGACGGGGGCCGGGGGTTCGGCCGGTGTTCTGGAGGTCTCGAACGCCAACATTGGCAAGACCGTCCCGGGCCAGATCGTCAGCTATCTCCAGGCACACCCCGACACCGAGTACGTCGCCCTGGCGGTCGTCGACTACACCGCGGGGCTCGACGCCGCCCTCCGGGCGGCGGGGCTGACCGGCAAGGTCAAGATCCTCACCCGCGCCGCAGACACGGCCTCCCTCAAGGCGGTCCAGGCCGGGACCCAGTGGGCCTCGATCGGGCTGGAGCTCGGCGCCGCCGGCTACCGCGCCGTCGACCAGCTGATCCGGCTGATGACGGGGGTACCGCTCGGCGATCGGGCCGACGCCCCCGGATGGCAGCAGATCTACGTCAAGGGCAACGTGACCCAGACCAGCGACATGCCCGAGCCGCCGGACTACGCGCAGACGTACTACGCGGCCTGGCGGGTGGGATGAGCGCGGTCAGCTCGCCGGCGCCGCCCGCCGTCCTGAGCATCGCCTCGCTCTCCAAGACGTTTCCCGCCCAGAAGGCCCTGGACGACGTCGACCTGGAGCTGCGGGCGGGGGAGGTGCACTGCCTGCTCGGGCAGAACGGTTCCGGGAAGTCGACTCTGATCAAGATCCTCGCGGGCTACCACTCGCCGGATCCCGGGGCGAGCGCCACCCTGAACGGGGCTCCGATGACTCTCGGCAAGACCGCGACGCGCGAGCGGGCGGTGGCCTTCATCCACCAGGATCTCGGGCTGGTGGCCGAACTGGACGCGGTGGACAATCTGGCACTGGGCCATCGGTACGCCGGCCACTGGTGGCTGTCGGGCCGCCGGGAGCGCCGCGCGGCGGCCCGGCTGCTGTCGGAGTTCGAGGTGGACCTCGACCCCGGCCGCCCGCTGACGGCGGCCACCCCGGGGGAGCGGACGATGGTGGCCATCGTGCGGGCGGTGGCGGCGACCGGCGGAGCGCCGGCCCTGCTGGTGCTGGACGAGCCCACCGCGTCGTTGCCTCAGCACCAGGCCGAGCAGCTGTTCGATCTTCTGCGCAGGCTCCGCGACCGTGGTGCGGCGATCCTGTACGTGACGCATCGCCTCCGCGAGGTGTTCCAGATCGGTGACCGCGTCACGGTGCTCCGGGACGGACGGCGGATCACGACTCGGCCGGTCGACACCGTCGATGACACGGGCGAACTCGTCCGGCTGATCATCGGCCGGACGCCGGCCGAGTTCTCCCCGCCCCTCCCGTCACCGAACTCGGAGGTGGTGCTGAGCGCCTCCGGGGTGTCCGGTGACCAGGTGGCCGACTTCTCCCTCGACGTTCGGGCCGGAGAGATCGTCGGTGTCAGCGGGCTGATCGGCTCCGGGTACGACCAGGCGCTCGGGTTGACCTTCGGTGCGCGCCGCCGTAGCGGCGGAGAAGTGCGGCTCGGGGACCGCGCCGTGCAGGCCGACCGGCCTGACAAGTCGATCGCCGCTGGGATGGCCTACGCGCCGGCCGACCGGAAGCGGCTCTCCACGATTCAGGAGTGGACCGCACGGGAGAACGTCACCCTGCCTCGGCTGCCGGCCGTCGGGCCCGCCCGCTGGCTCGGCCAACGGCTCGAACGACGCGAGGTCCGTCCGTGGATCGAGCGCCTGGACGTGGTGCCGGCCGATCCCGACCGTCGGCTGGCCCTGCTGAGCGGCGGCAATCAGCAGAAGCTGGTGCTGGCGCGCTGGTTGCGCCTCGATGCCCGGGTGCTTCTTCTGGACGAGCCCACCAGCGGAGTCGACGCCGGCGCGAAGGCGTCGATCTACGACGCGCTGGCCGACATCGCCGCCCAGGGGCGGGCGGTGGTGCTGTCGTCCTCGGATGCCGAGGAGCTGTGCGCCGTGTGCGACCGGGTGCTCATCATGCGCCACGGCGCCGTCCGCGCCGTGCTGGCCAAGGGGGATCTATCGGTCGCGCGAATCGTGAGCGAGACGATCCGCGACTCTGTCGACGACACCCAGGAGGGGTGGCACTCATGACCTTCGATTCCCGGAGCATCACCACCGAGCCGAGCCCGCGGCCTGACGATGACGGCGACGCCGGCGGCGGGAGGCCGCCGGCGACCCGGCTCCTGCGGCTGCTCACCGGCCGGGTGCAGCCGGCCCGGTACAGCGGGCTGCTGCTGTGCCTGGTGTTGATCGTCGTCTTCTCCCTCCAGTTGCCGGAGACCTTCCCGACCAAGGCGACGGTCACCGGCATCGCCGGTGACCAGTCGGTCACGATGATTCTCGCGCTGGGGTTGCTGGTGACCCTGGCGGTCGGCCAGTTCGACCTGTCGGCGGCCCAGAATCTCGGCATGAGCGCGATGATCTGTAGCGTCCTGATGGTCCACCACAATGTGAGTCCCGGCATCGCCGTGCTGGTGACGCTGCTGATCGGACTTCTCGTCGGGCTGGTCAACGCGATCTTCGTGGCGGTGGTCGGGATCGACAGCCTGATCGCCACGTTGGGCATGAGCTCGGTGCTGCTCGCGGTCACCGGACAGGTCTCCAACTACCAGTTCGTCGGCCCGGTGCCGAGCGGGTTCCAGAACATCGCGAACCACGAGATCCTCGGATTCCCCAGTGCCGCCCTGTACGCCGTCGTGCTCTGCCTGCTCGCGTGGTACGTCCTCGAGCACACGCCCGTCGGGCGCCGTGCGTTCGCGGTGGGGGCGAACCCGGACGCGGCCCGGCTGGCCGGTGTCCGGACCGTCCGGTACATCGCGGGCTCGTTCGTGGTGACCTCCCTTTTCGCCGCGATCGCCGGAGTGCTCGTCACCGCGAAGATCGGCAATGTGGCCCCCACGCTCGGCCCGGCCTACCTGCTGCCGAGTTTCGCCGCTTGCTTCCTCGGCACGACCCAGCTCAAGCAGGGCCGGTTCAACGTCGGGGGGACCGTCATCGCGCTGCTGCTGCTCGCCATCGGTGTGAAGGGTCTCCAGCTCCGGGGAAACCAGTTGTGGGTGACGGATCTGTTCAACGGTGTCGCGCTGCTCGCCGCGGTGAGCGCCGCGGTCCTGAGCGGCAAGCGCCGCCCCAGGCTCAGGCGGAGGCGGCGGGCAGGCCGGCCCGAGGGGGCGCCCGCGCACTGACGAACGGTGTGGAGCGCCGCGTCGACCGGAAGGCTCGGCGCTCCACACCGGATCGGTGCGTGAGGTTCCAGCGGAGCCCGCTACTCCCCGGTCCAGGCCGGTGCTCGCTTCTCGGCGAAAGCCCGGGCGCCCTCCAGGGCGTCGGCGGAGGCGAGCACCGGCTCGACCAGGGCCCGCTGGGCGTCGAACGCCTCGGTGCTCGCGTAGTCGACCGACATCGAGACGATCTGCTTGCTGGTGCGGACGGCGAGCGGTCCGTTGGCCGCGATCTTCGCCGCGAGCCCCCGTGCTCCGGCCAGGGCGCCCCCGGGCTCGGTGAGCAGGTTGACCAGCCCGTGCGCGTCGGCCGTCTCCGCCGTCAGCGGCTCCCCGGTGAGCGCGAGCTGCATGGCCAGCCGGTAGGGGAGGGCCTTCGGCAACCGCAGCAGGCCTCCCGCCCCCGCGACCAGACCTCGTTTGACCTCGGGCAGGCCGAACCTCGCGTCTCGCGCGGCCACGATCAGGTCGGCGGTCAGCGCGAGTTCGAACCCGCCGGCGAGCGCCCACCCCTCGACGGCCGCGATCAACGGCTTGACCGGCGGCTTCTCGGTGAGACCGCCGAAGCCCCGGCCCGGAATGATCGGGATCTCCCCACGGGTGAAGGCCTTGAGGTCCAGGCCGGCGCAGAAGGTGCCACCCGCGCCGGTCAGGATCGCGACGCCGAGGTCCTTGCGTGCCTCGAACTCGTCGATCGCGTCCGCGATGCCCTGGGCCACGTCGAGATTGACGGCGTTGCGGTGCTCCGGGCGGTCGATCGTGATGACCGCGGTCCCTTCCGCGCACTCGAACGACACACTCATCGGTCTGCTCCGTTTCCGCGCCGGCCGCCCGGCGCGCTCGTGGTAGGTCAGCGGGTGATGGCGCGGCTCAGCGCGTTCCGGTGAGCAACGGCCACAGTCCGCCGGTGCCCGCGGACAGCGCGCGCCGCCCGAGGACCTCGGACCACTCGTCCTCGTTGCCCGACTCGTCCCGCCAGGCCCACAACCGGGTGGTGCTGTGCCGCAGCGAATGCTCCTCGGTGTATCCGATCGCGCCGTGGATCTGGTGCGCCAGCGACGCCACGACGCCGGCCATCTGGCCGGCGACGACCTTGGCCGCGGCGACCGCCACGTCCGCATCGCCCTGAGTGTCGACGGCGAGTGCCGCGGCTTCGACGGCCCCCTTGGCCAGCAGCACCTCGCCGGCCATCGCGGCCAGGTGCTGCTGGACGGCCTGGAACTTCGCGATCGGCCTGCCGAACTGCTCACGCTCACCCGCGTAGGCCACGGCCAGTTCCAGGGCCTGACGGCCGGCGCCGACCATGAGCGCGGCACGGGCGAGCGCGGCCCGGCTGCGGAGCGCCCGCGCGGAGATCGGCGAGTCCGCGGGTGGTTCGTACACCTGGGACGCGGGGAGGACGGCGTCGACCTCCAGGTCGTCGCGGGGTTCGCCGGCCAGGTTCGTCCCCTGCCTCAGGAGGAAGTCGCCGCGGCCGAGCAGAAGCACGCGGCCGTTGTCGAGGACGGCGACGTGGTGGGCGTTTCGGGCCCAGGGCACGCGGGCGAGCGTCCCCTGGACGGACAGGCCGGCGTCCTCCCGACGGGTCCGCAGCTCGGGGCCCGTGACCGCGGCGGTCATCGGGCCGGACGGAACCGTGCCACCGCAGTCGGCGATGAGCCGGCCGGCCAGCAACGCGGTCTCGGCGAGCGGGACCCCGGCCGAGTACTCACCCAGCACCTCCAGCACGGCCACGGTGGCGGCGACGTCTCCACCGGCCCCACCGAGCTCCTCCGGCACCGACAACGTGGTGACGCCGATCTGCTCCAACGCCGCCCATAGCTCGGCGTTCCAGCCACCGTCAGCGCAGGCCGCCACCGCGTCGGTGCCGCTCCGTCTGACGCACGCCTCGCGCACGGTGGCCACCAGCGCCGCGGTGAACTCGCTCATCGCACCCCCAGTTCCTTGGCGACAACGCCGCGCAAGATCTCATTGGTCCCGCCCCGCAGGGTGAATCCAGGACTGTGCAGGATCGATTCGGCCAGCATCCGGGACAACCGCTCGCCGGAGCCGGGATCGGGAACGACCTGGCTCAGCAGCCGGACGGTGTCGATGACGACACTCTCGAACCGGGTACCGAGGTCCTTGACCACCGCCGCCTCCACCGCCGGTGCGGCCCCGGCCTCGAGCCGGCCCGCGACCGCGAGGGACAGCTGGCGCAGCGCCCACATCCGCCCGACCACCGCACCGATGCGTGCCGCGCTCGCCCGATCGCCGTGCTCGGCCAGGTGGTCCATGGCAAGGGCCAGCAAGGGAAAGGTCGACAGGACCCGCTCCGGACCGCTGCGCTCCATCGCCAGCTCACTGGTGACCTGGTGCCACCCCGACCCGGGCTCCCCGAGGACCCGGGCGTCGGGGACGAAGACATCGTCGAGGACGACCTCGTTGAAGTGGTGCTCACCGGTGAGCAGCAGGATCGGCCGGATGCGCACAGCGGGGTCGGGCAGCTCGACGATGAACTGGGTCAGTCCGGCGTGCCGGTCGGCCGTCCGGGGCTCGGTGCGGGCGAGGGTGATCATGGCGTGCGCACGATGCGCCCCGCTCGCCCAGACCTTCGTCCCGCTGAGCCGCCAGCCGCCCTCGACCCGGCTGCCGCGGGTGCGCACCGACGCCAGATCCGAGCCGGTGTCGGGTTCGCTCATGCCGGCGGCGAAGAAGCACTCACCGCGGGCGATCCCGGGGAGGAAGGCCCGCTTCTGCTCGTCGGTCCCGAACTTCAGCAAGCCCGGCCCGGACTGCCGGTCGGCGATCCAGTGCGCGGCCACCGGCGCTCCGGCCGCGAGCAGTTCCTCGGTGACGACGAATCGTGCCAGCGCACCGGCGGCCGACCCGCCGTACCGGGCCGGAAAGGCCATGCCGATCCAGCCGCGCTCGCCCAACCTCCGGCTGAACGCGTGATCCCAGCCCCCGAGCCATTGATCGCAGTGCGACGCGATCCGGCCCGCGGACAGTTCTTCGGCCAGAAACGCGCGCACGTCCGCCCGTAGGACGTCGAGCTCGGCCGCAAGCGCGACGGGTTCGAGACTCCAAAGATCCATCACTTGTCGCTCACTCTCCTCAGCCGGTGCTCAGCGCAGGGCCCAGCGACCGGTGTAGGCCGGTGGTTCGGCCTTGTCGCGGAAGGCGCGGAACGCGGCCGGAGCATCCTCGGTGGCCAGGTTCACCGCCTGCGCCCGCGATTCGTTGTCGATCGCCTCGCGCAGCGTCTGGGTGGTGCCCTGGTGCAGCAGCGCCTTCGACTGGGCGAGCGCGACCGGCGGAAGCGCCGCGAGCCGGTGGGCCAGTTCGGCGACGAAGTCCGCCAACTCGTCCTCCGGTTTGACCCAGGTCACCAGCCCGAGCTCCCGGGCCTCCTCGGCGCCGATCATCTCGGCGAGCAACGCCAATCGCTTGGCCTGCTGCATTCCGACCAGCCGGGGCAGGAACCAGGATCCGCCGAAGTCGATCGACAGGCCGCGCCGGGCGAAGATCTGGGAGAACCGGGCGGACGTCGAGGCGACGACGAGGTCACAGGCCAGCGCGAGGTTCCAGCCGGCGCCCGCGGCGACCCCCTCGACCTTGGCGATCACCGGCTTCGGCAGCTCGCTCAAGGCGATCGCGATGTTGCCGACCCGGCGCATCCGCGCGGTGGGGTGCTCGTCGCCGGACGCGCGCCCCAGGTCGGCGCCCGCGCAGAAGTCGCCGCCGGCCCCGGTCACGATGACGGCCCGGACGGCGTCGTCGGTGGCCAGATCCTCGAGGGCGGCGCGAAGCAGGTGCCAGCCCTCGTCGTCGATGGCGTTCTTGCGGGAGGGCCGGTTCAGGGTGAGGGTGGCCGTGGCGCCGTCCCGCGTGACGATCACCGGACTCTGCGCCCTCGACGAGGTCGTTTCTGCGGTCATGTTCCACTCTCCTCCGGCTAGCGTCCCTCGAACACGGGCGCGCGACGTTCGCGGAACGCGGCCATCGCCTCGGCGGAGTCGTGCGTGCTGTGCACGACGGCCATGTGCGAGGAGATCAGATCGAGCGCGGTCCGGACGTCGGTGCGCGCGGACTGATAGGCCGCCCTCTTGATCATCTGCACGTTGATCGGCGGCTGCTCCGCGAGCCTGCGCGCGTAGCGCCGCCACGCCTCCGCGAAGTCCTCGTCGGCGTGGACGTGCTGGGCGATGCCGATCCGACGGGCCTCGTCGGCGTCCACGAAGTCCCCGGTCCACATGAGTTCGAGTGCCTTGGCCATCCCGACCAGCCGAGGCAGGTAGTAGCAGCCGCCGTCTCCGGGCACGAGCCCGATCCGGATGTAGCCCTCGGACAGCCGGGCCGACTGGGCCAGCAGCCGGATGTCGCACATCAGTGCCATGTCCATCCCGGCACCGACGGCGATCCCGTTCACGGCCGCGATCAGGGGCTTGTCCAGATCCTCGACGGCGTGGGCGACCCGGTGGATGCGCTCGGTGAGCAGGGACTTGAGCGCGAGGGGCCCGCCGGCCTCCGCCTCGAACGTCTGGAGGTCGATGCCGGAGCAGAAGGCGTCACCGGCGCCGGTGACGACGACGACCCGTACGCCGGGGTCGGTTCGCGCCGAGCGCAGCGCCTCGCCCCACTGATCGATCATGTCGAGGGTGAACGCGTTCTTCACGTGCGGGCGGTTCAGCAGGAGGGTGCCGATCCCGTCCTGCACGGTGTACTCGAGGTCTGCCACGTCGGGTCTCCTAAAGCGCTGCTTGGCAAGGGCGGTGGTCGGGTGGAGGAGCCCTTTACTTCTGGCATACTACCACGTAGGTTATTTCTTGCTAACGGATTCCGTTGCGCTGTGCGGCGGGGGAGTACGGAGGAGGCTTCGGATGGATTATTCGGACTTGGCACCCGATCTGCTGGTAGAAGTGGACGGACCCCTGCGGATCGTCACCATGAACCGGCCGGATGCGCTCAACTCGTTCGATGACGCGCTGCATGTCGGGATGCGGCGGGTGTGGGACCTGCTGGTCGACGACGAGGACGCGCGCGCGGTGGTGCTCACCGGTGCGGGTCGGGCGTTCAGTGCCGGGGGCCATGTGCCGAACTTCATCCGCAACCACCATGATCCGGTGGCGCGGCGTCGCGACATCCGGGAGGGGGAGCGGCTGGTCCGGGCGATGCTGTCGTGCGAGCTGCCGGTGGTCGCGGCGGTGAACGGCCCGGCGGTCGGGCTGGGGTGCAGCCTGGCCACCATGTCCGACTTTGTGGTCATGTCCGAAGACGCGTTCCTGAGTGACCCGCATGTGAACATCGGGCTGGTCGCCGGCGACGGCGGCGCGGTCACCTGGCCGTGGCTGACCAGCATGCTCACCGCCAAGGAGTTTCTGCTGCTCGGTGACCGGCTCCACGCCGCCGAGGCCGCGCGGGCCGGGCTGTGCAACCGGGTGGTGCCCGCCGGCGAGGTGCTGGAGACCGCGAAGGCCTTCGCGCACCGATTCGCCGAACTGCCGGCCCAGTCGGTGCGCGACACCAAGCGTGCCCTCAACATGCACCTGCTCGACTCGGCGAACAACGTGCTCAACTTCGCCCTCGCCGCCGAACACGAGTCCTTCGGTACCGACGACATCAAGGCCCGCGTCGCTCAGTTCCTCGCCAAGGACGGCAAGAAATCGACGGACGCGCCGGCGACCCAGTGAACAGGTGACGGCACGCCACCCCTCCGGCATCGTCGCTGCGTGCGGCATTATGGGCGGAACCTGCGCATTCGTGCTCCATGCCGACCGGGACGGACGAGAGCCCGAACGAGCCGAACCGTGTCAATGAACCGCCCATGGGAGGCCTGATGGACACCGCGGTTACAGATCAGCTCCTCTCCACCACACGCGCCGTGCGCCGTCGGCTCGACCTCGAACGGCCGGTCGAGCACGACGTGATCCTCGAATGCCTTCGTCTCGCGGTGCAGGCGCCCACCGGCGGCAACCAGCAGGCGTGGCGCTGGTTGGTCGTGGACGACCCCGAGGTGCGAGCGGGCGTGGCGGACATCTACGCGCGCCGCACCCTGGCGACCATCGACCGGCGGTATCCGCACATCCAGGATCCGCAGACCAGGCGCGTCCACGACAGCGCCCGGTATCTGGCCACGGTCCTGGCGAAGGTCCCGGTGCTGATCGTGCCGTGCGTCCAGGGACGGATCGACGAGCCCAGATCGGGGCATCCTGCCGCGTTCTACGGCTCGATCTTCCCGGCGATCTGGAACCTCCAGCTCGCGCTGCGGTCCCGCCGGATGGGCTCGGTGCTGACGACGCCGTTCGTGGGGAGCGACGAACGGCGGTACACCGAGATCCTGCAACTGCCCGACACGATGACACCCGTCGCGCTGCTTCCCGTCGCCTACACGATCGGTGACGAGTTCAAGCCCGCCGAGCGCCCCCCCATCGAGACCATCACCCGCTGGAACCGGTGGACGGACTGAGCAGGGATCTTCCGTGACAGCGCGCCGGGCCCCCGGCGACCACGGCTGTCGGCCCGTCCGCCGGCCGGTGCGCCGACAGGCTCGAAGAGCGTGACGGTGTCCGGCGGACGCTGCGACGCATCTGTCTGATCGACCGGAGTCGCGAGCCGGGTGAAGCGCCCCCGGCGTCCAGAACGGACACGTTCGGCCGAGGCTTCAGAGACGACCGCGACCCGGCCGTCATCGCCCTCGGCGACCCGGCCGCGCTCCGGCGGCGAAAAACCGTTCTTCGGCCGACCGGACCGCGCGGCCCCACCTGCCGCGCGCGATTCCCGTAGACCGCACGCAGGCCGCTCTCTTTCCTCGAACCCGGCCCGAGACCCCTTCCGTAACGAGCTACGCAGTAGTATGTTTTTCCCTCAAGACCGCAGGTGGGGCGCGGGTACAGCTCAACGGGGACGCGTGTTTCGCAGATTCGCGCAGTCCCTCCCGGAGAAAGGATCTGCCTTGACAGAACGGCGGACTCTCGACGGCATCGTCGTCCTCGACCTCAGTCAGGTGTACAACGGCCCCTACTGCACCATGCTGCTGGCGCAGCTCGGCGCGGAGATCATCAAGATCGAGCCGTTCGGCGGCGAGCCGGTGCGGTGGCGCGTGGTCGGCGAGCAGCAGACGGCCGCGTTCGACCTGCTCAACGGCGGGAAGAAGAGCCTGCGGCTGAATCTGAAGGATCCCCGTGGGCGGGACCTGTTCCTGCGCCTGGTCGCACAAGCGGACGTGGTCGTGGAGAACTTCGCTCCCGGCACTCTCCAGCGGCTGTCCCTCGGCTACGAGGTGCTGGCACAGGCCAACGAGCGGATCATCCTCGCCTCCGGACGGGGATTCGGTGCCTCCACGCCCCAAGCCGGGCAGCGCGCCATGGATCTGACCATCCAGGCCGTGACCGGAGTGATGGCGACGACCGGACGCCCCGACCAGCCGCCGACCAAGGCGGGGCCCGCGGTCGCCGACTTCTTCGGCGGCACGCACCTGATGGGGGCGATCGCCGCGGCGCTCTACCAGCGCACGGTGACCGGCCGGGGCCAGCATGTCGAGGTCGCGATGCAGGACGCCGTCATCCCGTCGCTGACCTCCAGCATCGCCGGATACCTCGACAGCGGCGGGACGCTTCCGGAGCGGACCGGGAACCGGCACGGGGGACTGGCGGTCTGCCCCTACAACGTCTATCCGACGGCGGACGGCTGGGTGGCGATCCTGTGCATGACCGACGGACACTGGCAGACGCTGTGCCGGCTGATGAACCGTGCCGATCTCGCCGACGACCCCGCGTTCACCTCACCACCCGCCCGGGTGGCGCAGATGGACAAGCTCGACGAGATCGTCGCGACCTGGACCGCCGAGCTCACCCGTGACGACGTGGCCGGCCGGTTGCAGGAGGCCGGGGTGCCCTGCTCGGCGGTACTCGGCCTGTCCGACGTCATGTCCGGGCCGCTCGTCGGCGCCGACGGCATGATCCGGCCGGTGAGCGATGCGGCCGGCCGGCGGGCGTACGTCTTCGGCAGCCCGCTGCGCCTCGCGGCCTCGGCGCCGCTGCCGGCCGAAGCGGCGGCCACCCTCGGTGAGCACACCGAGGAAGTCCTTGAACAGCGGCTCGGCCTGGACGCCGCCGAAGTCCGGCAACTGCGTGACGACAACGTCGTCTAGGAGAACCCATGCCTGTTGACGAGACGCTGCTCGACTCGGTCCGGACCAAGATCGGCTCCGAGACCACCCACTCGCTGGGGGCGGTCACCGCCCTGATGATCCGGCGCTACGCCCGCGCCATCGGCGAGTCGAACCCCCTCTACCACGACACCGAGTTCGCCCGCAGTCGCGGACACGCGGACATCGTGGCCCCGCCCAACCTGGTGACGGCGATCACCTGCTGGGACGAGGGACCCGCCGCGGAGGACCTCCGGACCGACGGCACCCCGAAGGCGCTCCAGTTGGAGGGCATCCCCACCAGCGGCGTACGGGTGATGGGCGGCGGTGAGGACATGGAGTTCCACGCGCCCATCACGGCCGGTACGACCGTCGTGGAGCGGTCCACGATGATCGACGCCGAACTGCTGCAAGGACGCAAGGGACCATTCATCGTCGTTCGCTACCGGCATGAATTCATCGGCGACGACGAACTCCCCCTGGTGACCTCGACACGGAAGGTTCTGCTCCGATGAGCGGCTCAAGTACTGCTACCAGCCGGGATCTCCGATTCGGCGCCGTCCTCGTCGGTGACCGGTTGCCTGAAATGCGCCACGCTCCGACCAGGTTGCAGCTTTTCAGGTACAGCGCGGTGACCTGGAACACCCATCGCATCCACTTCGATGCCGACTATGCCGAGCAGGAGGGCTATCCGGACGTCCTGGTCCAGTCTCATCTGCACGGCGCCTTCCTGGTGACGCTGTGCACGGAGTGGATGGGCGCGAGCGGACGGCTGACCAAGCTGGGTGTGTCGGTCCGGCGGTATGCGGTTCCCGGCGACGTTCTCGTCTGTGCCGGTGAGGTCACGGGTGCCGAGCAGGTCGACGAAAGCCATGGGCTGGTCCACCTCAACGTCACCGAGACCCGGGAATCCGACGACACGGTGTGCGCCATCGCGACCGCCACGATCGCATTGCCGCTGTGAGGATGAGTGAACAGAGAATGGTGAAAATGTCGGCGACACGCGACGTCCTCCGGATTGGAAACTGCTCGGGATATTACGGAGACCGTTTCGCTGCGGCCCGTGAGATGGTCGAGGGCGGCCCACTCGACGTCCTGACCGGCGACTACCTCGCCGAGCTGACCATGTTGATCCTGTGGAAGGCCCGGCAGCGCGACCCGGCCGGTGGCTACGCGACGACGTTCCTGGCGCAGATGGAGCAGGTGCTCGGCACCTGCCTGGATCGCAACATCAAGATCGTCACCAATGCCGGCGGGCTCAATCCCGGCGGGCTCGCGATCGAGCTCGGACGCCTGGCCGAGCGACTCGGGCTCCATCCCAGCATCGCCCACATCGAAGGCGACGACCTCCTCGACCGCATTCCGGAGCTTCAACGGCACGGTCATCCCCTGGCGCACCTCGGCTCCGGGAAGAGCCTCGCCGAGGCCGACGTCGAGCCCGTGACCGCCAACGCCTACCTGGGCGGCTGGGGGATCACCGAGGCGCTGCGCTCCGGCGCCGACATCGTGGTGTGCCCCCGGGTGACCGACGCCGCGCTGGTGGTCGGACCGGCGGCCTGGGCGTTCGACTGGCGGCTGGACGACTGGGACCGGCTGGCCGCCGCCGTCGTCGCCGGGCACATCATCGAATGCGGCCCCCAGGCCACCGGCGGCAACTACTCCTTCTTCTCCGAGCTGCCCGACAACGGACGGCCGGGCTACCCGATCGCCGAGATGGCGGCGGACGGCTCGTTCGTGATCACCAAGCACGCCGGCACCGGCGGCGCGGTGACGGTCGAGACGGTCACCGCACAGGTTCTCTACGAGATCGGCGCGCCGGACTACCTCAACCCGGACGCCGTCGCCCGGTTCGACACCATCAGCCTGTCCGACGACGGCACCGACCGCGTTCGGGTCAGCGGCGTTCGCGGCCGTCCCGCGCCCGACACCGCCAAGGTCTGCCTCAACTACCACGGCGGCTACCGCAACAGCGCCACGTTCGTCGTCACCGGGCTGGACATCGAGGCCAAGGCCGACCATGCCGTCCGCTCCCTCATCGTCGACGGACTCGGCGGGCCGGACACGTTCGCGGAGACCGACGTCCGGCTGCTGCGCACCGATGTCCCGGACGCGCCGGAGAACGTCCAGGCCGAGGCGCGCCTCCGGATCACGGTGAAGGACCCCGACGAGCGCAAGGTGGGGCGCCGATTCTTCAACGCCGTCGCGGAGTTCGGCCTCTCCAGCTACCCCGGCATGTACGTCGAGCGGGCCGAACGGTCGGCCGCCGCCTACGGGGTCTACTGGCCGACGCTCGTGCCGGTCGACGTCCTTCGACCCGAGGTCGTCTTCCAGGACGGGCGGCGCCTGCCGGTGCCCCGCCCACCCGCCGAGCGCCACGAGCCGCACCGCGGCGACCCGCACCGCGTGCCGCGGGCGATGGACGACGACACCGTCCTGGCGCCGCTGGGACGGGTGGTCGGCGCTCGATCCGGCGACAAGGGCGGCGACGCCAACATCGGTCTCTGGGCACGCACCGACGAGGCGTTCGCATGGCTGCGGGACCACCTCGACGAGGACCGGTTGCGCGGTCTGCTCACCGAGGCGGCGGAGCTGGAGATCGAGCGGTACGAGCTGCCCAACATGCGGGCCGTCAACTTCGTCGTGCGCGGTCTGCTCGACGACGGAGTCGCCGCGACAACGCGTCCCGATCCGCAAGCAAAAGGACTTGGTGAATACGTGCGTTCACGATGTGTGGAAATTCCGCGGGCACTTCTGCCGGACGGTCACGCGGCCGTCGATCGCTCGCGCGAGGCTGTGGGAACGATATGAGCGTGTCCATGTCCAAGCCCTGGACAGCGCTCACGGCGGAGAACATCGCACTGGTACCCGCTTCGGTCGGAGTCTTCGAAATCGCTGACGAAGGCGGCATCATCGCCATCGATTTCGCCGGCGGCAACAGTCTGTTCGGAGTCCGCGGGGCACTCGAGGAATGGCTCGGCAAGCAGCCGGAGCTGTCCTTCAGGTACGAGCGGACGAACGCCTACATCTCGCGCTATCGCGAGCTCGTGCAGGTATTCACCAACGACACCGGTGCGGTTCCCCGGAACCTGGCGGGCGTCGATGCGCCGACCGGACGCATTCGATCGAACTAGAGGAGTGTTCATGGGATTGGCCACCACCGAGACGCAGCGAACTCTGATCGAGAACGTCCGCCGTTTCGTCCGCAACGAGATCATCCCGTTGGAGTTCGACCTCGACCCCGACGAGAGCGAACTCAGTCCGTCGGTCCTGGCCGGCCTCGTCGCCAAGACGAAGCAGATGGGGCTGTACAACCTCGACGTCCCGGAGGAACTGGGCGGAGTCGGCGCGGACACCGTGACGCGAACACTGCTGGCCATGGAGATGTCGCAGCATCGCGCCGGTCTGTACTCGCCCTGCTATGCCGCCTTCGGCCAGCAGGACATGGCGCAGCTGTACGAGGCGACCGACGCGCAGAAGGAACGCTACCTGTTCCCGATCCTGCGGGGTGAGAAGAGCTCCTTCTTTGCGCTCACCGAACCGTCCGGCGGAAGCGACCCGGCCCGGTCGATCCAGACCCGTGCGAAGCAGGACGGCTCGGACTGGATCATCAATGGCAACAAGACGTTCATCAGCGGCGCGGACTCGGCCGACTTCGGGCTCGTCTTCGCACGTACCGGCGACCAGGGGTCCGGGCGCGGCGGCATCACGTGCTTCATCGTGGACGCCGACACCCCCGGATTCACCGTCCGGCGCGTGATCCACACCCTGCGCTCGGGTCACTATCCGACCGAGTTGGTGTTCGAGGACGTGCGCGTGCCGGCCGACGCGGTCCTCGGTGAGGTCGGCCAGGGCTTCGCGATGGCCACCGAGCGGCTGACCAAGAACCGCATCCCCTACGCCGCCGGCTGTCTGGGAGTGGCGATGATGGCGCACCGCATGGCCGTCGAGTACGCCGGCACCCGTTCGGTCTTCGGCTCGAAGCTCGCCGACCATGAGGGCATCCAGTGGATGCTCGTCGACAACGAGATCGAGCTCCGGAGCGCCGCGGCCCTCACGCTGGACGCCGCCGAGCGCGCGGACAGCGGCCGGCCGTTCCGTAGCGAGGTGGCGATCGCCAAGATCGTCGCCACCGAGACGGCCGGTCGCGTGGTGGACCGTGCCATCCAGATCCACGGTGGATACGGGGTCACCAAGGACCTGCCGCTCGAGCGCTGGTACCGCGAACTGCGCATCCGCCGCATCGGTGAGGGTTCCACCGAGACCCAACGGATGATCATCAGCCGGGACATGCTCAAGGGCCGCTACACGAGCTGGATCGACAGATGAACCCGGGCATCGGCTCGTCCCGTCGCCGCGGATCCGTAGCGCGATGACCTCGGCCGAGCAGCGGGTCCGGACCCTTCTCGACATCGCCGGCCTGACGATGAGCGCCGACGAGGTCACCTCCAACGTGCGCGACTACGAGACGCTGCGGCACCAGGCCGACGAGCTGCACCGGACGGTCGCCGACGGCGTCGCGCGCGACACCTCGACGCCATCGGCGTTCACGTCGGTCGACGCGGCCGATCCCCCCGGTCCCCGGGCCACCGCCCGGACGATCCAGGACATCGCCCCCCTGCTTCGCGACGGGACGACGTCGGCGGTCGAGCTCATGAACGGTGTTCTCGCGCGCATCGATCGTCTCGACGCGAGGCTCGGGGCCTACGTCAGCACGTTCCGCGACGCCGCCCTCGAGGCGGCGGCCCGCGCGGACCGCGAGCTGGCCGCCGGACGGGACCGGGGCCCGCTGCACGGGATCCCGCTGGCGATCAAGGACGTCATCGCCACGGTCGAGGGACCCACCCGGGCGAACAGCCTGGTCGTTCCCCGGCAGTGGCGGGATGACGGCGACGCGACCGCCGTGGCACGCCTGCGGGACGCGGGCGCGATCGTCGTCGGCAAGACGACGACCAACGAGTTCGCCCTCGGGCTGAACGACCCGGCCACGGGCTTCCCGATGCCGCGCAACGCGTGGGACACCGATCGCTACGCCGGCGGGTCGAGCTCTGGCACGGCCATCGCGGTCGCGTCCGGCCTGGCACTGGGGGGACTGGGCACCGACACCGCCGGCTCGATCAGGCACCCCGCCGCGCTCAACGGCGTGACCGGCCTCAAGGTGAGCCGCGGGCGCATCCCGGCCACCGGGATGCTGCCTCTGGCGCCGAGTCTCGACGCGGCCGGCCTCATCGCGCGGTCGGCGTGGGACTGCGCCCTGCTGTCCCAGGTGATCGCCGGCTACGACCCGGGTGACACCGGATCGAGCCGGCGACCGGTGCCGCGGTACCTCGAGACGCTGGACGGCTCCGCGCGAGGACTGCGGATCGGCTGGCCCAAGCGCTACTTCTTCGACACCGGAAACGTCGCCGATCCGGTCAGGGCACGGGTGACCGCGGCGCTCTCGGTACTACGGGACGCGGGCGCCGACGTGGTGGAGGTGAACCTGCCCAACGCCGACATGGCGCGGATCTCGAGCCACATCGTGCTGCTGTGCGAGGCATTCGCCTATCACCGGGACGATCTGGTGGCGCACTGGTCCGACTACGGGCGTTACGTGCGCGGACTGTTCGCCAAGGGCGCGCTGTACGGCGCCGCGGACTACGTCCAGGCGAAGAGGATCGCGACCGTGTTCGACCGCGAGGTGTCCGAGGCGATGAACGCCTGCGACGTGCTGGTCATGCCGACCATGCCGACGGGGGCGCGGCTCCTCGAGGAGACCGATCCCGCGATGATGGACCGCTGGTCCAACGCCTCGTTCACGGCGCAGTGGAACCTGACCGGGCACCCCGCGTGTGCCGTTCCGGTCGGTTTCGACGGGGCCGGCATGCCCCTCTCCATGCAGATCATCGGAAGGCCCTTCGACGAGGAGACCGTCCTGCGTGCGGCCGATGCCTACCAACGGCTGACCGGTTTCCATCTGGCGGCTCCAGCCGTGTCACCGGACTAGTCCGTCTCCGACACCGCCCCCCGCCGACAGCACGACCGCAGTCCCATGGCACAGCCCCCGAGGAGAGGGAGACCGCTATGTCCGACAACCCCGCGTCCGGCGCCGATCGCCAGGTGGCCACGAGCCCGTACGGGCCCGAGGACGAGATCGGCCGGCTCAACCTGATGAGCCCTGAGTCCCGCGCGGCCATCATGAGCCGCATCGACGCCACCCAGATGTTCGACCTGTCCGTGGACTACTTCATCGGCATGCCGTCCTGGCAGATGGTCGGCGACCCCGCGTACCAGATCTGGATGACGCACACGCCGCACGGCACGGTCATCGACGAGCTCCCGGGGATCTCGCGGGAGATGACCGAGTACATCGGTTACTCCGGCGACGCGATGATGATGTACACCCACACCGGCACCCACATCGACACGCTCAACCACTACGGCTACAACGGGCGCATCTACAACAACTTCACCGAGCGGGAGCACCTGGGAACCCGGCACTGGCGCGTCGCGGGCGCCGACAAGATGCCGCCGATCGTGGCCCGGGGCGTCCTGCTCGACTTCCCCGCCCTGCGCGGTGTCGACATGCTCCCCGACCAGTACGGGATCACCCCCGAGGACGTCGACGAGTGCCTCGCCGCGCAGGGCGTCGAGCTCCGGCTCGGCGACGTCGTCCTCGTCCGGACGGGCAGGATGCGGGCCTGGCCGGACGCCACCGAGTGGGGCGACAATCCGCCCGGACTGACCCGTGCCGCCGCGGTGCACCTCGTGGAGAAGGGGGCGATGATCGTCGGCTCCGACACCATGTGCGTCGAGCAGGGACCGTCACCCGACCCCGACAACTACACGCCGGTGCACACCTACCTTCTCGCCGAAGCGGGTGCGCCCCTGATCGAGGTGCTCGATCTGGAGGAGCTCGCCGCGGCACAGGTGTACGAGTTCGGGTTCTTCGCAGCGTGTCTGCGCCTCCGTGGCGCCACCGGGTCGCCGCTGCGCCCGTGGGCGTTCCCGCTCCGGAAGGAATGAGCCCGACCCCATCCGGTGGTTCGGCGCCGCACCCGTGCTGATGCGGTGCGGCGCCGAACCACCCGCTGGTCGAACTTACGGTCCAACCAACACGGCTAGTTCAAGGAGATTCCATGCGAGACGCTGTGGTCGTGGCGGCGGTCAGGTCCCCCATCGGCAAGCGGGCGGGAGCGCTCTCGGGCGTCCACCCTGCGGACTTGTCCGCGCGAGTGCTCGGCGGCCTCGCCGATCGCGTGTCGCTGGACCCGGCGGTGGTGGACGACGTGATCTGGGGCTGCGTCAGCCAGGTCGGTGAGCAGACCTTCGACATCGCGCGTACGGCGGCGCTGTCCGCGGGGTGGCCGGAGTCGGTCCCCGGCACCACGGTCGACCGCCAGTGCGGCTCGTCCCAGCAGGCCGTCCACTTCGCCGCCGCGGGCGTCATCGCCGGGCACTACGACGTCGTCGTGGCCGGCGGGGTCGAGTCGATGTCACGCATCCCCATGGGTTCGGCCGTCGGCGGCCAGTCCCCGCTGGGTGATCTGTATGCCAAGCGCTATGGGGACGGTCTGCCGAACCAAGGACTCGGAGCCGAGCAGATCGCCCGCGAGTGGTCGTTCGGTCGCGGCGAACTCGATGCCTACGCCGAGCGCTCCCACCAACGAGCCGCGAGCGCCATCGCCGGCGGAGCCTTCGACGCGCAGATCGTGGGGATCGAGACCCCCGGAGGAGTCGTGAGCTCCGACGAGGGAGTGCGATCGGACTGCTCGATCGAAACGCTGGCCAAGCTGCGGACTCCTTTCCTGGAGGGCGGCGTCGTCAGCGCCGGCAACAGCTCCCAGATCAGCGACGGGGCCGCCGCCCTGCTGATCACCACCTCGGACATCGCGAACGCGCGCGGGTGGAAGCCTCTCGCGCGGGTTCATACGGCGGTCGTGGTGGGCAGCGAGCCGAACATCATGCTGACGGGGCCGATCCCGGCGACCGCGAAGGCGCTCGCGAAGGCCGGCCTCGGCATCGATCAGATCGGTGCGTTCGAGGTGAACGAGGCGTTCGCATCGGTGCCGCTCGCTTGGCAGGCCGAGTACAACGTGCCCGAATCACAGCTCAATCCGGTCGGTGGCGCGATCGCGCTCGGTCACCCGCTCGGCGGATCCGGCGCACGCATCGCCGCGACGTTGGTCCACCACATGGCCGACGGCGGCATCCGCTACGGGCTTCAGACGATGTGCGAAGGCGGCGGCCAGGCGAATGCGACGATCTTCGAGCTCGTCCCCTGAGCAACCCTCCGCACCCCGCCGGACGGTGAGAACGTGAACGGCCAGTCACGCCAAGTCAGTGCTCCCGGCCTCCTTGGCGTGACTGTCATTCCGCCGCTATATCAGGGCCGACCGCCACGGTTCCGGATCAGTACTTGGGCTTGGGCAGGTCGAGCTTCGCCAGCAAGTCCGCCAATCCCTGAGTGCGCTCGTCGTCGCGCCCGTCCTCGACATGGGTGTGGAGCGTGAGGACCAGCCTGCGGCCGCGCTCGTATCGTTCGTCGCTCCAGGCCTTCAGGCGCTCCAGACCCGCGTGTACGGGTTCGAACGTCGCGGGGAACAGGAAGAAGCCGATGTCGGTGAGCGCGGGAGCGCTGACCTCTCTCTGGCTGTGGGCGGACTCGAAGGGCTCCCGGATCACCTCGCCCTCGCTCACACCGCTCTCCTCCACCTGGTCGTAGACGAGGTCCACCCAGGGGTCACTCGCCAGCAGTTCGCCGAACCGGACGGCGACCCAAGGGTGCAGCCGCTTGTCACCGCCTCTGGACGGGTGGGACTCGCTGTGCGCGTACTGGAGCACCGTGCTCGCTCGTTCTTTCTCGTCCTGCCCGATGAGGACGTGCCCTTCGAGATGAGCCGCATAGCCCGCGAATGTGCCGTCGCACATTCCTCGCGTGTAGCTGAGCGGCGTGAGGGCCGCGGCCTGATCGCCGCTCTGGGCGAGGAGGTTGCCGAGCAGGAGGCCGGCGACGTCTCCGGGCTCCGTGCCCTTGTGGGCCTCGAAGGCATGCTCGAACCCGTCCCGGGCGGTGTCCAGGTCGCCGGTGAGCTGAGCCGCCAGGCTCGAGAGGAGCCCTCGGCCCGGGTCCGAGGACGTGCCCGACTGGAAGTCCGGGGTGAGTATCACCGCGGCCAAGGGGCCCAGCCAGGCGTCCTCTCCCGCGGCCACCTGCTCCAGCCATCGCCGGTAGGAACCGCCGAGCCCGTTCTCCCCGATCTCGATGCCCGCCAGCGCCATCGCCGCATGCCCGGACACGCTGGTACGTTCCGTTCCGGCGATCGCGGTCAGCGACTCCCGTGCTTGCGCGGCATCACCGGCCCGGTACGCCGCCAGCCCGTGCTCGACCTCGTCCGGCACCGGGCTCAAGGGGTCGGGGGGCAGCGGAAGGGACCTTCCGTCGGAGTCGAGCAGGGGTTGATCGGTCATGTCGCCGCCTTCTCTGGGGAGCGTTCCGCGCGAGCATGCCAGGTGCGGCCGACACTTGATCCCAGGCGTGGGCCGGCCGCCTCCTGCACGGACGCAGACGTCGGCAAGTGCGGGGTTCTCCCGGCCGGCCCACCTTCGCACCGGCGTTCGACCCGCCTTCACCTAGAGTTCGGCTCCCCGCGGCTTCACGCCGCCATCGGCCCGGCTGCGGCGTGCGGCCATCCGTCCGGTGTCGGGCCAGCGCACGTCGTGTGCCCAGCCCACGCGTTCGAACATCCGGATCAGCCGTGCGCTCGCGTCGAGTTGCCCCTTGCGGACCCCGTGGCGGGCGCAGGTGGGGTCGGCGTGGTGCCAGTTGTGCCAGCCCTCCCCGAACGTCAGCAAGGCCACCCACCACACGTCGGAGGAATGGTCCCGGGTGTCGAACGCCCGGTCACCGAACCGGTGCGCCACGGAGTTGACCGACCAGGTCACATGATGGACGACCGCGTAGCGGACCAGCCCGCCCCAGAACAGCGCCGACCACGCGCCCGCCCAGGACCCCGACCACAGCCCGCCGGCGGCGGCGGGCAGCAGGAACGAGGCGGCCATGGTGACCGGGTACAGCGCGTCCAGCCGCCGGGTGTCGGGGTCCGCCAGCAGGTCGGGGACCCAGTGCCGGCGATCGGAGCGGCGGCGGGCCGTGTAGAACCAGACCACGTGGGCGTGCAGAAGCCCGCGCAGCAGCGCCCGTCCGCCCTCGCCGTACGCCCAGGGGGAGTGCGGGTCACCGGGCCGGTCGGCGTACTTGTGATGCCTGCGGTGCTCGGCCACCCACAAGGTGACGGGACCCTGCAACGCCAGGCCACCGGCGACGGCGAGCGCGATCCGCAACGGGCGGCGGCACCTGAACGAGCGGTGGGTCAGCAGCCGGTGGTAGCCGACGCTGATGCCGAAGATGCTGACCACGTACATGGCAGCCGCGATCACCAGGTCGCGCGGACCGATGCCCCAGCCCCACAGCGCGACCACCGCCGCGGCAAGCGCCACCAGGGGAATCACGACCAGCACGATCAGGTAGGCGGTGCGGCGGCCGGTCGGCACGGCGACGGTGCCGGCCACCGGTGGTTCGGGTCGACCCGTGGGCGTGGACAAGCCGTCTCCTTCAGGTCCGGACGACGGACGCTGCCTGATTGAAGGACATGCGCCGCGCGCCTCGCTAGTCACCCGGCGGCCAGTGAAGTGTCCCCCGGTGTAGCTATCTCAATACTCTCTGCGGTCAGGCGCTTGTGGACCCGGCTATGGACGGTTAGCTTCCAGATACCTCGCGTCACGAACCGGTTTCTCCGGCGATGACGCATGCCCTTCTCCGAGTGAAATGGAGATACCGCGTTGGGCGATGCGCCGCAGCACCTCACAGCGGGCGGTTATCTGGATCGGTACGAGACGGCCGCCGAACGCGACCCCCTGCAAGGGCTGGGGCTGCTGGCCGGATGGCTGCGTGCCGAATGGCGTTCCCTCTTCGCCGAACTGCGGGCCCGCCGACCGATTCTCCGCACCCCCGCCTTCACCCTGGTGACCCGATTTCCGGACGTCGCCGAAGTGCTTCAGAACGGCGACGTCTTCACGGTGAGCGGATACGCCTCGCGGCTCGAGCCGGCCGTCGGCGGACCGGTCATGCTCACCCGTGACGGCACCTCGCTGAACTGGCGCGAGAAGGGGCTCATGCAGGTCATGCTGCCCCCCGAGGACGTGCCCCGGGTCCGCGCGCTGGTCGCCCGCACCGCCGACCGGGCGCTGGACGCGGCGGTGCCGAGAGGACGGATCGACGCGGTCGGTGAGCTGTTCCGGCCCGTCTGCACGACGGTGTGCGCGGAGTACTTCGGGCTCTCCGGTCCGGACCCCGGGACGCTGGCGCGCTGGTCCAGGGCGATCATGACCGATGCCACCGCCAACCTCGTCGACGACCCGGCGATCCACGCCGCGTCGCTGGCGGCCGGCCGGCAGATGATGGATCACCTGCGCGGCGAGCTGGACGGACGCCGCGCCGAGGGCACCGCGGCGCCGGGCGGGGACGTCTTCGCCCGGCTGCTGCGCACCGTCCTGCCCGACGAACTGGCCTGGGACGACGACCGCATCACGATCAACGTGGCGGGGCTGCTGCTGGGCTTCCTGGAGAACGGCGTCGGCTCGATGACCCACCTTGTGCGGCAGTTGCTGCTGCGCCCGGAGGTCCTCAGGACCGCCGTCCTGGCCGCGAGCGATCGGGACACGGCGGAGTTCGACCGCCATGTCTGGGAGGCGCTGCGGTTCGACCCCTTCCTGAAGGTGATCATCCGGGTCTGCGCGCGCGAGTACGTCCTGGCGGCCGGCACCCCGCGCGAGACCCTCGTGCCCGCCGGGACCCCCGTCCTGGCCGCCGTGGCCTCGGCCATGTTCGACGAGACCGCCGTGCCCGAGCCCGATCGGTTCCGCACCGACCGGCCGCCTCACCCGGGATGGCATTTCGGCCACGGCCCGCACGCGTGCGTGGGCGTGCATCCCGGCGCGGCGGTGATCTCCGAGGCGGTGCGTCGGCTGGTCCTGCGGCCCGGCCTGCGGCTGCTCGACCCGCCGGAAGGGGCGGTGGTGCGGGACCGGGACGTCTTCCCCGACCGGTTCTGGCTGGGGCTCGGCGACGGCGAGGGATGAGCATGCGCAACGAGCGGATCAAGGCACGCGGCATCGGCACCGACGGGGCGGCCAACCGGCTGCGCTACCTCGCCCTCACCCACGGCCGCCCGCTGTGGCGGCTGGCGGAGGCCACCCCGGGGCTGCGGCTGCGCCTCAACGCCGCGCTGGTCGACAGCGCGGTCCGCGAGATGCCCGGACGGCCGGAGCCGCTGAGCACCAGGTCCGGTTACACCTCGTGGGCGTCCCTGACCGACCGCACCTACATGGCCCGGCACCTTCCGCCGGTGCCCGGCCGCGACGAGGGACGGCCGCCGGTGGAGCGGGCCGCCGACCTGTTCGCCCGGGGCGAGGAGATGATCCCTTGTCCTCGATCGACGGTGCTCTTCGCCTACTTCGCCCAGTGGTTCACCGACGGATTCCTGCGCGGCGACACCCATGTCCCCCGAGACCCGCGCCGAACCAGTTCCAATCACGAGATCGACGTCAACCCCGTCTACGGGCTCACCGAGGAGCAGACCGACGCCGTCCGGGCCTTCGACGGCGGCCTGCTCAAGAGCCGGCTCGTCAACGGCGGGGAGTTCCCGCCCCACCTGTGCGAGAACGGGGAGATCAAACCGGAGTTCGCGGCGCTGAGCGTCGCCCTGTTCGACCGGCTCGACGGGCCGGCGCGGGACACCCTGTTCGCCACCGGAGGCGACCGGGGCAACGCGCAGGTCGGCTTCACCATGTTCACCGTGCTCTTCCTGCGCGAGCACAACCGCGTGGCGCGGGTGCTGGCGGACGCGTACCCGAAATGGGACGACGAGCGGCTGTTCCAGACGGCCCGCAACATCGTGCTCGCCATCGTCATCAAGCTGGTGGTCGAGGAGTACATCAACCACATCACCCCGTACCATTTCCGCTTCCTGCTCGATCCGGCGCTGAGCACCCGGCTGGCCGGCGCGCCCTGGCACCGGCAGAACTGGGCGTCCATCGAGTTCAACCTGGTCTACCGCTGGCACAGCCTGGTCCCGTCCGAACTGGTCGTCGGCGGCAGGGAGCTGCCGCTGGCGGCCACACTGTTCGGCAGTGCGCTGCTGCCCGAGGCGGGGCTCGGACGGCTGTTCGAGGACGCCTCAGAACAGCGGGCCGGGCGCATCGGGCTGTTCAACACCGACCCGGGCCTGCGGGAGGTGGACGTGGCGTCCATCGCCGGTTCGCGCGCGGTGGACCTGGCCCCCTACAACGACTACCGCGCGCACTGCCGCTTCCCGCGCGTCCGCCGCTTCGAGCAGATCTCCGGCGATCCGCGCGTCCACGAGGCCCTGCGCGGGCTGTACCGCGGCGTGGACGACGTCGACCTGTACGTGGGCCTGTTCGCCGAGGAGCCGGGGTCGGCCGATGCCATCCTCCCGCCACTGCTCACCAAGATCATCGCGATCGACGCGTTCTCGCAGGCGCTGACCAATCCGCTGCTGGCGCCACGGCTGTGCAACGCCGAGACGTTCTCTCCGGCCGGGATGCGGATCATCGGGACGACCCGCACGATCTCGGATGTGCTGCACCGCAACGTCCCGGAGGACCCGCAGCCTCGATTCGTCAGCATGACCTGGCGGGGTGCCCGATGACCGCCGATCAGGACCCCGAGCCGGCCGCCCGGGTGCTGCGCGAGGCCGCACGGGAACTGGCCGAGGTCGCCACCACGCTGCGCGAGGTCTCCCGGCATGCCACCGCCGCCGCCACGGACGGAGCCGTCCACGGCTCGTTGCGCCGGGCGCCGGCCGCCGGGGCGCGGGCGCAGCGGGCGGTGCTGCGCGCGGTCACCGACCGCCGCGGGCTGGGCTATTCCATGGCGGGCGGGCCGGTCGGCGCCCTCGGCTCCAAGCTCGGGGGCATGGCCCGGATGCGGAGCCTGGCCGTCCGGATGATGACGACTTCGCTGCGGCTGCGCATCGCCGCCGTCTGCCTGGACAACCCCGAACTGGTCACCGATCCGCTGCTGGCGCGGCTGCACGAAGCGGTGGCGGCCGAGCGTGAGATGGACGCGGTGCGGGCCCTGTGCACCCTGATCAGAAACCGCGGCACGGCCCGCACGCTCAGCGCGATCGCCCCCATCTTCGGCGAGTTCCTGGCGCTGCGCGCCCTGCTGGACCGCAATCCGCTCAACGATCGCACCGCCTGGCTCATCGCCAGCGGCGAGGCCGCCGCCAGCGCCGACCCCATCACCGGGCTGAGCAACCGGGCGATCGCCGCCCTGGACGTGGGCGAGGGCGCCGCCCGCCGCACCGCCTCCGATCCCGGTGAGGCCGCACGGCTCGGGGCACACGGATCGCTGCTCGACTTCCTCACCAACATCCGCGTCGTCGGTCCCACCGGCCGGGCCCTGGTGCAGACCGTGACCGGCCCGGACGGCACCCGGCGGCACGTCGTGCAGGTGCCGGGCATGCGGATCGGCCACCCCGACCTGGAATCGCCCGCCGACCTGCTCGGCGCGTTCAGCAGCACCCTGATGGACAGCGCCCCCTTCAGCCGCGCCCTGGCCAAGGCCATCGAGGACTACGGAGTCCCGCCCGGCGAGGACGTCGCCCTGATCGGCCACAGCGCCGGCGGCGGCGCGGTCATGAACCTGGCGCAGGACCCGCGGTTCTGCGCCCGCCACCCCGTCACCCACGTGGTGGCCATCGGGTCGCCGATCGATTTCAAGCGGCCCGTCTCCCCGCACACGTGGGTCGCCAGCATCACCAACCAGCACGATCTCATCCCCAGCCTTGACGGCCAGGGCGCCGGCTCCTGCTTCGACCTGCACCCGGACTGGTACGTGGTCGACTACACCGACCCCGCCCACGTCTTCCCCGCCTGCCACGGCATCGACCACTACACGGCCAACATCGTCGAAGACCTCCCAGAGGTCCGCGCCCGCCTGGAGGAGCAACTGAGGCCCTTCCAGGGCCCGGTCGTCCGGTCGCAGCTCTACCGGCTGTACGACCGCGAGCCCGGGGCCACGACGACCAGCGTGGTCACCACCACCGGCGGCACCGTCCGGCTGCCGCTCCGGTGCCTGGAGGGCAACGCGCTCACCGCCTACTTCACGGCCGATCCGGCCGCCGTCGCGAGGCTGCCCGGCGAGCATGGACGCGCGGTGCGGGTGGGTGGCCGCGCGCTCGTCGCACTCCACGCGTTCGAGAACCGGGGGACCCCTCTCGGCGACTACGGTGAGGCGCACCTCGGGGTCGTCGTCGCCGATCCGAACGGGTCGCGTCCGTCCCGGTTGTGGCGGGAACTGCTGCCGTCCGGCGAGCACCGCGGCCTGGGTACCTGCTTCCTGCGTTCGGTGCTCACCACCGACCGGGCCCACGCGGTGGCGGCCGAGGTCTGGGGGCATTCGGCCTCGGTGGGCAGGGTGCGCGTGGCGGGCGGCGACCGTCCCGTGTCCATGACGGTCGCCGACACCGACGGCACGGTACTGACGCTGGCCGGCTCCCTCGGCCGCAGGCTGCCGTTCGTGCACCGTGACCTCGTCGTCTACTCCTGGAGCGACGGAATCCCGCAGCGTTCGCACATCCAAGAACGCGGGCGTCGGTGGGTCCACCCGTCTCCCGGCATGCGGCTCACCATCGGCTCCTCCGGCCACCCCCTGGCCCGGTGGCTCGACGCGCTCGGCCTCGACGGCGCCCGCCCGGTGCTGTGCCTGGTCGCACCCGCCCGCAGCAGCCTGCGTTCGCCGGCCGTCCCCCTGCCCGCACACTGACCCACGGAGCCAGCCCATGCCCGGACGCACCGACGCCATCACCGCCCACGCCCGAGTCCTCGGCGCCGACGCCGAAGTGCTCGCCGAGTGCGCCGCACGGCTGCGCCGGCTCGCGGTCCGGCTCCGAGCACACGACGCCGCGCCACCCTGGCTGTACCGCACGCTGAACGACCACGTCACCGCCTGCGTGGTGGCCTCCGCCGACCTCGCCGACGCGTCCGGGCGACTGGACGAGTACGCCGGGACGGCGATCCACGACGGCACCACCCAGTGATCAAGGACAGAGCCACAGCGTCACCAGCGTCTACTGGCCCTCGCCGAGCACGAGACGGCACTGGGCGATCCCCAGGGCGGGGATCGCCCAGGCAGCCACGGCTTGGGGAAGTACGGGTCGTCGTGTCCCGGAGGTGCACCGGGCGGAATTCGACGAGCGTTGCCCCGCGTCTCTGAGCGGGCCCATGCCATGCTCGGTCCAACTTCTTCGTGGTGCTCAACCGGCACCCTGTCGCGGCGTTCGGTCAGGGCTTGAGGCCCCGGAGTAGGCTGCCGGCCCTGCCGTAGGCGATGGCGCCGGCGGTCCAGTTCGCGTCGATCGGCGTGATGCTGATCTTGTCGGCGGCGAGGGCGACGAGGTCGGCCCTGGGGCCCGGTTCGCGTGGGGCGTAGGAGATTCCGATCGCGTAGGTGCCGTCCCCCTTGTCGGTGTAGGACGGCACGAGGATCGGCTGCCGGTCCTGGTTCGTCAGCGCCCAGTCGGTGGCGGGGCGGTCGCCGTCCGGGCCGACGATCGGGTAGTTGACGTTAAGGCCGACGTCTTCGGGCAGCAGGGCGCCCCTGCCGGCCTTCGCGCGCAGGCTGGCGATGAGTTCCGCGAGGAATGCGGCGGTGTGGCGCTGCGCGTTGAGCGTCGCCTCCGGGGAGCCATCGGGCGAGAACTCGGTACTGACCGCGATGGCTGGAATGTCGTGGTCGAGAGCCGAGACGGCACCGCCGAGGGTGCCGGAATGGTTGGCGAGGGCGGCGATGTTCTGGCCGAAGTTCGTTCCGGAAACGACGAGGTCGGGCTTCTTGTCCTTGAAGACGTGGAACAGCCCGAACATGACCGAGTCGCCGGGCGTGCCCGTCACCGCCCACACGTCCTCGGAGACGTGCGACGCCTTGACGGTCCCGCCGAAGGCTTGTCCCGTACCGGTTCCGCTCTGGTTCTCGGTGGGCGCGACGATGGTGACGTCGTTACCGGCGGCTGTGAGCTTGTCGTAGACGGCCTTGATTCCTGGGGCGGTGTAGCCGTCGTCGTTGGTGAGCAGGATGCGCAGGGGTTCCGACTTGGCGGGAGCGGTGGCGGTGGCGGTGGCGGGCGGCGTGCCCACGAGCACCAGGCTCGCCAGGCCGAGTGCGGTCAGCGTCTTCTTCATCGTTGGCTCCGATCGTCTGATGGGAGTGTCAGGGGCTGTGCCGAACTCGGGAAAGCCCGGTTCTGTGAGGGATGGTGCGGCGTCCGGCTCGCCCCGGGGGGCTCAGATCCATCCATGGAGGGACGCCATGAAGGCGTCCAGATCGTCGCGGTGAATGCAGTGGCCGGTGCGGGGGACGACGCGTACCTCGAAGCCACGATGGCGCAGGGTGGCGGCGAGGCCGGGAGAGACCACGAAGCTAGGGTCGGCGGCCTGGACGAGGGAGGGGACGATCGGGTGTTCGGGAGCGCGGGGGCCGAGCTCGGGGAGCGCATCGATGACTCTCACGTCCCAGTCCGAGAAGTCGGCCTTCTCCGCGCCGATGTCCTCAAGGGCCCAGCGGGGGTTCATGGCGGCGATGTCCTCCCGCGTCATCGTCTTGGTCCGGCGGCCGAAGTCGCACAGGGGAGCCGTGTCGCCGATCGTCCAGGCCGGGTCGCTGTAGACGGCCTTGGCGGGGCGCAGCTCGGCGACGGTGAGCGAGAGCGACAGCGCGCCGAGGGAGTGGCCGATCGCCACGTCCGCTCCGGCGGGCAGCGACTCCACGAGGTCGCCGGCGAAGTCCTCGGCGGTGTAGGAGGCGGCATGCGGGCTCGCGCCGTGGCCGCGCAGGTCGGGCATGAGCACCCGGTAGCCGCGGGCGGCGAGGAGCGGCGCCACCCGTACCCATGTGCGCGCGGACGACATGACGCCGTGCACGAGGATCGCGGTGCGGTCACCGTCCCCGAGTTGGTGAACATTCAACTTCATGCGGGCGGGCCTCCGTAGGCGAATCACCGTCATCCGCTCGGTCTCGAAGGAAGGGGCGGCGGGCGACCACTCGGTCTCGCGGACGCCGATCGGACCGTCCGACATCACGATGGAGCGCAGTCCGGGTGCCGGCTCCGCCGGGAGCGTCGACATGTCCTGCCTCGCCAGAAGGTGGGCCTTGGCATCGAGGTCCAGATCCATCCTCGTGTCCCTTGTCGGCGGCACGTCGCGAATGTCGACACGGTACGATACCTACCGAGTGATCGGTAGGGTATGTGATTTCCTTGTTATAAAAACTCGGGCCTATCCTGAGCGTTATGCGCCGCAACCGCCGTGAGGAGATCCTGGTCGCCGCCCTGGAGGTCTTCGGTGAACGCGGCTACGCGGGTGCCTCGATCGCCGCCGTCGCCGAGCGCGTCGGCCTGTCCCAGCAGGGCGTCCTGCACTACTTCCCCAGCAAGAGCCGGTTGCTGGCCGAGGTCCTGCGAATGCGGGACGAGCGCAGCCTGGACGTGATCGCGCTCGGCGGTGCGGGCGGGAAGATCACTCTGGACACGTTGTCGGCGCTCATCGACTACAACCAAGAGCGGCGCGGGATCGTGCAGTCGTTCACCGTCCTGTCCGCGGAGAGCGTTCTGGACGACCATCCGGCGGCGGACTTCTTCCGGGACCGTTACGGCGCGTCCCGGGCGTGGATGGCCGAACTGATCCGCGCCGAGTGCGGTCCCGAGCTGCCCGGCGGTGTTACGCCCGAGCAGGCCGCGCCCCTGCTCCTGGCCGTCATGGACGGCCTCCAGCAACAGTGGCTGCTGTCTCCCGACGACATCGACATGCCGGGCCTCTTCCGCGCTTTCCTCGCGCTCCTTCGCGCGAACATCGCCGCCCCCGATTGACGGAGAAGGGAAGGTGAAAGGAGCGCTCCAACGGCGGTCGCGACAGGCTGCCCGGATCGCCGTCCGCCACGGGCCGCGGGTCTGAACTGCGAACGCTTTGCCCGTCGCCTCGATGCGGATGAAGTCGTAAACGCGGCGAACCGTCCCATGGGGTGCGCGACGGGTAGAGATGAGGACGATGGTGTCGGCGCTCGGGTGCGTGGCGTCGAGCCCAGGTCGTACCCTGGTCGGCGATGGGTACACGAGGTGTGGGGGGCGCGTATCAGGGTGCGCTCCGGGCGTTCCAGAACCCGATGCTCGATCTGCTCCACCGGACCTATGCGCCGTTCGTGGTGACCGTGCTGGCGATGATGTTCACCCCGGAGCGGCCGACGGTGGCGGTGGCGGACGCCCATGCGGAGATCGCCGACGCCCTCGACCAGTTGCGGGCCGCGGGCCACGGCTACGAGGGCGACCAGCCGCTGCCTTCGGGGAACGCCCGTGACCTGTGCAGGCAGTGGGTGCACGCGGGCTGGTTGGTGCGGCAGGTCTCCGACGACGTCGAGGTGTACCGGCTGTCCGCACATGGCGTCGGTGCGCTCGAGGTGGCCGGTCGGGTCGGCGGGGCGCGGACCAGGGTGTCGGAGTCCCGGGTCCGGACACTGTTGGAGGCGGTCGAGCGGCTCGCGCAGGACGCGGATCCGGACGTGATGGCCCGGATGGCGCGCCTCCAGACGGAGATCGATCAGCGTCGGCGAGAACTCGACCGGCTCGAACGGGGCGGCGTCGTTGACGCCGTCGACGACGACCAGTTGCTCGAGGCGGCGGAGAACGTGCTGCATCTGGCACGGGAGCTGCCCGCCGACTTCGCCCGCGTCGCCGAGTCGATCAAAGCCATGCAGCGGGACGTCGTCGCCGACCTGCGGCAGGACGTGCGGCCGACCGGGGAGGTGCTGCGCGAGTACCTGGAGCGCGGTCGGCAGATCATGGACGCGACGCCGGAGGGCCGCGCGTTCGCCGGGGCGCTGCGCCTGGTCGGTGACCCGGCACAGATCGACGATCTGTGGAATCTGCTGCGCACCGTGCTGCGGCACGGGTTCACCGACCTGATGCCGGAACCACAGCGGCGGGAGCTCGCCGAGATCGCGCGCCGGATCGAGCAGGGCGTCAAGGAGGTGCTGGCCGCGCAACGGCAGGCGTCACACGTCATCACCACGCAGGTGCGCAACCATGACCCGATGCGGGACCGCCAGGTGGACGAGCTGCTGCGGGACGTGATGTCCGGGTTTCACACATGGGTGCCCGGCTCGCGCCGCAACACGGTCGTCGCCCCGCTACGCCGCCTGCCGATGGCCGACGTCGGCCAGCTGCGGCAGACGATGAGCGACCTTCGGCCGCCCCAGCCGCCCACGCCGCTGCGGGAATGGGACGAGGCGGAGGACATGTCGGCCGCGGACACCCGGGCATGGGGAGGTCCGCAGTACGCCGAACTGCGCGCGCATCTGGCGGCGTTCACGGGCGACGCGGACGGCGTCGACGTCGCGGCGGCGTTCCGCGCGGCGGCCGAGCGGCTACGGCGGCCGGTGGATCTGCTCGGCCTGCTGGAGATCGCGCATGACTTCGGAATGACCGACACGGCTGAGGTCGCGGTGGTCGACGTGGTTCGGCCCGACCAGACGCGGCGACGGCTGGCGTTCGGCGGCGTGCTGGCGGCGAACCCGGCGTCGACGCGTGCCGCAGACGAGCGCCAGGGAGACGACGATGAGTGAACCGGACGGCGCGGACGACGGCTGGTCGACCGGCGCGGCGGCCGGCTTCATCGAGCCGGTCCCGATGGAGGACGACCCGACCGAACTGTTCGCCGGTGACAGGGGCACGCTGGACGTGGACGTGCGGCGGGTGCTGGTACGGCTGCTGCAACGCAGGTTCCTGGTGGCCGAGAAGAGCCCGGCGCAGTGGCGCACGCTGCTGGAGAACCAGCAGATCATCGAGTCGCGATTGCACGACCTGTTCGTCCGGCTCGTGGTTGATCACGACCGGGGCATCGCCTACAAGCAGCAGGTGCGCTCGGCGGAACTGGACGTCCCGATCCTGCTGAAGGACGACCCCTACAACCGGGCCGAGACCCTGGTGCTGGTCCACCTGCGGACCGTGTTCCAGCGGGAGCGCGGCACCGGCGAGACGTCCGCGCGGGTCGACATCGAAGAGCTGGAACAGACCGTGCTGACCTATTTCGATCCCGACGATCACAACCTTGCCCGCGGCCAGCGCGAGATCCGCAACGCGGTGCAGCGGCTGGTCACCGAGGGCCTGCTCGCGGAGGAGTCCGCGGGCCGGTACCGGATCACGCCGCTGGTCGAGGTCGTGCTGAGCACCGAGAAGCTCACCGAACTGAACCAGTGGCTGCGGGAACAGAACGAGGTCGCGCGATGAGCATGGTCGACACGCTGTTCGGGTTGATCCCGGCGGCATCGCGGGGGCAGCAGTGGGTGGCGCGGGACCTGCAGTTGGTCAACTGGGGCGGCTACGACGGGTATCACCGCGTCCGGTTCGCTCCCGGCGCGACCCTGTTCAGTGGCGGTTCCGGGTCGGGCAAGTCGACGCTGATGGACTCCTATATCGCGTTGCTGATGCCGCACACCACGCCGTTCAACGGGGCGTCCAACGGCGGGGTGGTCGGTCGGCCCCGGGGCAAGGACCAGCGCAACATCCTCTCCTACGCGCGCGGGAAGCTCGACGAGTCACGGGCGGGCGGTGAGACGAGGTCGCGGGTGCTGCGCGGGGACGGCCGCGACACCTGGTCGGCGATCGCGATGACGTGGGCCGACCGGAGCGGTGCGGTGTTCACCGCGCTCCGGGCCTGGTACGTGCCGGCGTCGGCGCGCGCCCTCGACGACGTCGTCCAGGTCCGCGCCACCAAGGACGACGCCTACGATCTGCGTGAGCTGGACGACCCCGCGGGCACCAGGTTCGCCCACACCGCGGTCACCGCGACGGGCGTGACCTGCTTCGGCACCGACCGGGACTTCACCGCCCGGCTGCACACCACACTGGGCATCGGCGCCGCCGGGGACGGGCACAAGGCGGTCGGGCTGCTCGGCAGGATCCAGGCCGGTCAGCAGATCACCACCGTCGACGCGCTGTACAAGACGATGGTCCTGGAGGAGCCGTCCACCCTGGTCACGGCGGACGAGGTGGTGCAGCAGTTCGACGAGCTGTCCGGCACCCGGGACCGGATGATCACCGCCCGCCGGCAGGTGCGGGCCCTGGCTCCGATCCGCGGCCACCGGGACACCATCGACCGCGCGGTGACACGGTTGCGGGTCATCGACGCTGTCGGATCGTTCACCGACCCGATGTCCCCCGCGGCGCTGTGGCGGCATGAACGTCGGCTCGACCTGTTGCGCGCGGCCGAGCGGGACCTGACCGGACGGCGCCGCCGGGCCGAGGAGGAGGTGAAGGAGACAGCCGCGCTGATCAAGGCGGCGGAGTCCCAGCGGGACGCGGTGCTCGACACCTTGCGCGCCTCCGGCGGCGACCGGCTGGACACCGCGCGCCGGGAGATCCGTGGAGCGGAACAGCGGCTGGCCGACGTCGAACGCGCACGGAAGCGGTTGGACCGCGTCCTGGGCACCGTCGGCGCCACCGTGTCGACCGGCCAGGACTTCGCCGCGTTGGTCGACACGGCGCACCGGGCGCTGGCCGACTCCGACGCCAGGAGGACCGCCCAGAACGAGTTCGCCGAGGCGACCACGGAAAGCAAGGCCGCCGGACGCGATCTGGCCGGGCTGCGCGCCGAGCACAGCGCGGTCAAGGCCCGCCGCGGCAACATCCCCACTGACCTGCACGCCGCCCGCGACCGACTGGCCGACGCCGCCGGGCTCACCCCGGACGACCTGCCGTTCGTCGGCGAACTGATCGAGGTGCGCACGGAGTTCGAGCCGTGGCGGGAGGCGTTCAACCTGGCGCTCGGCGGGTTCGCCACCCGGATGCTGATCGACATCGGCCGGCTGAACGCGTTCCGCGAGGCGATCAACGCGGTGCCCGTCGCCCGGCGCATCCAGTTCGAAGGCGTCCGCACCGGTATGCGCGACGAGGTCGGGCTGAACGACAAGACGCTCCCCGGCCGGCTCGACTACCGGCCGTCGCCGTTCACCGCCTGGCTCAAGAGCGAACTCGCCCGCGGGTTCGACTTCGTCTGCGTCGAGGCGCCCAGACTGCTGGTGCAGTACCCCAAGGCGCTCACGATCACCGGCCAGACGTCGCAGCGCGGCCGGGGCGCGCACGGCGGTCACGGCCGGGCCAACCTGCTGGGATTCACCAATGCCAGGCTGCTCGCCGACCTCGGCACCCGGATCGACGCCGCCCGGAAACGTCATGATGACGCCCTCGAGGAGGCGACGAAGGCGGAGCAGGCCCTCAACTTGTTCGAAGAGAGGCGCACCGCCTACCAGACCGTGACCGAACTGTCCTGGGACCAGGTGGACGTCGAGTCGGTCGCCGCCGAACGGGACCGCTGGGAGCGAGTCATCACCGAGGTCCGCGCGGGCAACCCGGAGATCGACCGGCTGCAGCGGGAGTCGGAGGAGCTCCGGCAACGGTTCGCCGGGCTGACCGAGCGCATCGGCGGACAGAAGAAGGAGGTTGAGCGGCTCGGCAGCTCATGGGAATCGATCGTCGACGGGGTGGACGGCGCTCAGCGGGCACTCGACACCGCCGCGGCGACCGGCACCGAGGTGAGCCGCGAACACCGGGAGTACCTCGCGGAGCTGTTCGACGATGCTCAGGACGGCGCCGACCCCGCGACGGCGCTGGGGGAGTTCGACGCCGCGCACCGGCGCGGCGTCGAACGGATGCACGACGACCGAAAGTCGGCGGAGGAGTCGATCAGCCGGTCGCGGAAGGCGCTGCACGAGACGTTCTCGACGTTCGTCGAGCGCTGGCCGAACCCGAACCTCGGCACCGAACCGGACGCTTCCTACCGCGACTTCGACCGCCTGCTCACCGACCTGGAGACCAGCGGCCTGCACGAGCTGGAGAACGAGTGGCGCGACAGCCTGCTCAAACTCTCCGGCAACGACCTGACCAGTCTGGACAGCGAGCTCGCCGCCGCCGTCCGGGAGATTCGCGACCGGATCGACCCGGTCAACCGCATCCTCGCCGAACTGCCGTTCGCCGACGACGGCCACCGGCTGCGCATCGACCCGCAGGAGAGCCACTCCGCGGTGCGCGGCAGGTTCCGCAAGGAGCTGCGCGACGTCCGTGCCGTCATCGACAAGGCGGCCTCGGACGCCGACCGGGAACGCGCCTACCTCCGGATGGTCAAGGTGATTGACCGAATCCGCCGCACCGCGCCTGATTTCGCCGACCTGATCGACGTGCGCAACCATGTCCGGATCAGCGCGGAGAAGCGCGACCTCGCCGGCGAGCATGTCGCGGTCTACGACCACATCGGGGAGAAGTCCGGCGGTGAGTCCCAGGAACTGGTCGCGTTCATCGTCGGCGCCGCGCTGCGCTACCAGCTGGGCGACGCGGGCGCCGAACGCCCCCGCTACGCCCCCGTCTTCCTCGACGAGGCGCTGATCAAGGCGGACGCGCACTTCACCGGCCGGGCCATCGGGGCATGGCGCGGGCTGGGCTTCCAACTCGTCATCGGCGCCCCCAACGACAAGCACAGCGCGATCGAACCCCACGTGGACGCGGAATACCTGATCCTCAAGAACACCGAGGGACGGTCATGGGCGAAAGCCATCGTCGCGGTTCCCGACGCATGACCCCCCGACTGATCAGCCCGGCCGACGCGGTCGAGTCGCTCCGCCGCATGGTCCACCGGAAGTGGGCGGCAGCCGTGTGCGCCGACCTCGGCGTCGGCGACCCGGTCACGTTCTCCGTCCCGCTCCGCCCCGGCGTGTCGACCGGTAGCGCGGTGGCGCGGATCGGGCCCGCCCCCTGGCATGAGTGGTACATGCGCTGGCGTGAGTTCGCCGACCGGCACCCCGCGGGCGTGGTGATCGTCCGCAAGCCGATGTCCGTCCAGGGCGTGACGAACGACTACCCCACCACGCTCGTCGCGGACCTGGACGCCGCCGTCGCCCTGGTCTCCGGAACCGAACCGCCGACCGTGGACGTCGCCCGCGCCCGCGCGCGCGCGTCGTCGCTGCGGTCCATCGGCGCGGTCCTCACCCCGGCCACCGTCCGGGCCGCCTACCAGCTCGGAGCCGACGACACCGAGGTACTGCTCAGCGCGGT
This sequence comes from Actinomadura xylanilytica, assembly GCF_030283145.1. GTDB lineage: Bacteria > Actinomycetota > Actinomycetes > Streptosporangiales > Streptosporangiaceae > Spirillospora > Spirillospora xylanilytica. The sequence goes on along the minus strand of NZ_JASNWE010000004.1, from coordinate 47,942 downwards.
GACCTGGCTGCGTCGGCACCCGGACGCGGGCGCATGGACCGCGCGTCAACTCCCGGTCCCCGGCATGCACACCAAGTGGCTCGACACCCATGGCGCGTTGCTGCGCGACGTCGCCGGACGCGATGTCCGGGACGAGGTCCGGTCCCGGCCGGCCGTGCTGCACCTGACCTACGTCGACCCCGACCACGCCGCGTCGGGCCGCCGCAGGCATGACGCCTGGACCACCGGCGACACGCACGACATCGCCTACCAGCCGCGGATCGTTCTCGTCGTCGAGAACCGCGACTCCCGGCTCTGGTTCCCACCGGTGCGGGACACGATCGTGGTCGAGGGCGGCGGCAAGGCGGCCGCGGCCCTGCTCGCGAACGTGCCCTGGATCCACGCTGCGGACCACGTCGTCTACTGGGGAGACATCGACGCGGACGGATACGCGATCCTCGACCGGTTCCGCGCCGCGCTGGCCGAGCCCGCACCGGACGAGGCGCCACCGAAACCGGTCGCCTCGATCCTGATGGACGCCGGCGACCTGCACCGCTACGCCCAGCACGGGGTGAACCATGACAAGGCGGGTCGCCCCATCAAGTCCTCCTCGGTGACCCTGTCGCACCTCACCGAAGCTGAGGCGACCGCCTACGACACCATCGCAACCGCCGGCCCCACCCCGTTCCGCCGGATCGAACAGGAGGCCATTCCCCTCGCCCACGCCGCAACCCGGCTGCTGGACGTCTCCATGAGATTTCCTCGCATGACCCCAGCTCAGACCACATAACTCAATGATCGAGCAGCACACGGTCGACGAGTATGAGGCTGGGTGCCGTCACTGCGATGAGTCTGCCGGCGCCCGCAGGTCTACCTCCCGACTGAGACGACCGACTCATCGGGAGTAAGACATGGGCCTCATCCACATCGAGCTCTTCGCAACCCTCGATCTCGTCGGGCAGGCGCCCGGCGGCCCCGACGAGGACCCGGTGGGGTTCCCGTTCGGCGGCTGGCAGGCGCCGCTGCTGGACGAGGTCGCCGGGGCGCAGATCGGTGCCGCGTACGAGGGTACGGACGCCCTCCTGCTCGGCCGGCGGACGTATGACATCTTCGCCGCCTACTGGCCGTCCCAGGAGGGCGGCGAGGACAACGAGATCGCCACGCTCTTCAACAGCGTCCCGAAGTACGTGGCCTCCCGCGGCAGGCCCGACCTGTCGTGGTCCGGGTCCACACAGCTCGGCCCGGACCTGGCCGGCGCGGTCCGCGAGATCCGTGACCGGCACGAGCACGTGAAGGTCGTCGGGAGCCTGAACTTGGTGCAGACCCTCATGCGCGAGAAGCTCTTCGACCGTCTCGACCTCTGGGTGCACCCGGTCGTGCTCGGTGTCGGGAAGAAGGTGTTCGACGGTGGCGCGGTGCCCACGAACGTCACACTCCTCGAATCGCCGGTAGCCGGTCCGAAGGGCACCGTGTACCTGCGCTATGGGCTTGCCGATGGCACGCCCAGGACGGGGGACATGAGCGCACCCGATCGCGGCGCCGGGCGCGACGACTGAAGCCGCCCCGTGCCAGGTTCGGGAAGAAAACTTGATCATGCGGTCACTCGATCACTGCGCGACGACTTCTGTCCAATATTGATATCACTCACTGAATGATGTCGGAACGCATATCATTGCAGCTCAACTAAGTGATCTGATGGGTGTACCGCTCGGAAATCCCCTTCGTGCTGTGAGCTGGTCTTTGTGCTGCGGGGATCTTCCCGGTCACTCCGGCGAGGATCCTGCGCCGGCACCGTGACCTCGTCGCCCGTAGTGGAACGACCGCGATCCGGTCTTCATCGCCGCGTTCGATGGGGTCTTCAAAGCTTTAGGGCTCCTGGTGTCGGGAGAGTGACTGGACCACTGCAGGGTCACTGGTCACACAAGCCCGAAACCAACGTCCCCCGGACACCAAAGCTCTGCCCCGTCCAGGGGCCATATGAACTCAACGACCTGCGATCCATCCGGCGAAGGCCTGTCGTCACGGGCGTGATCAACGAATACCATCACGCTGCATTACCACAGTTCAGGTCACGTAACTCATTAATCGAGAGGCGCACCATCGAGCGCGCCTCGAAAATCCTCGCTGTCCGAATCGATCACGGCGGTAAAATCCCATTAGATCTCGGTTGTGATCGTCCTATAAAGCATGTCGGAATGGTCGCCGTAGGATGAGTTTTCGTCGCATGATCAGCCGCTGTGTTGTTGTGACTGGCCTTGCGCTTGGCGACGACCATTTTCGTTCGGAGGAGATCGGTCACCCCGTTCGAAGGCAAATAGCGGATTAATCGATGTAGGCCACGACGTCCGGAGCGGGCATATGGTTCTGGCGTGTCCGGTTATGGTCAGACGGTCGTGATTCCGTTCACAGGCCCTGCGGTCGCGCTTCGCGTTCGGTGATACTTGCCTAGAGCGTCGTCGGTGGCGCCGCGGTTCGACGACGCCCTCGGGTGCCGCGGCGCTCGGGGAAACGTTCGTCATTGATTGCTCGGGGGCTCGATGATGACTGACGCGCGGCCGACGCCGCGGCATGCCCTGACCGCTGCGGAGCTGGTCGGCGCGGCCTGCCGGCTGAAGGCGTGGTCCGGACTCTCCTACCGTGAGCTGGCCCGCCGCGCTGCGCGGCGCGGAGACCACCTGCCGCCCAGCACACTGGCCACGGCCCTGCGGCGCGGTTCGCTTCCGGCTGAGCCGTTGCTGGCGGCGTTCGTTCGGGCCTGCGGAGGCGACGACGCGACCGTGGAGGTGTGGATCGCGGCGCGGCGGCGGATCGCCATGGGCGGCGCGACCGGCCAGGCGACCGCTTCACCAGCTGCTGCGGGGGACCTGCCGCCGGACCTGCGGAGGGACGCGGTCGCCGGTACGGGCGGGCCCGGGCCCGGGGCACGGAAGGGGCGTGAGCGGCGGCTGCTCGCGCGAGCGGTCGCGGCGGGGGTGGCCGTCCTGGCGTGCACTGCCGGGAGCATTCCGACGATCAGGGCGGAGACGGCGCGGCCGGAACGTCCGCGCGCGATCACGAGCGGCGGCGTCGGCGCGGGCTGGTACCGGATCCACACCGGGCCGTCCGGAGGGTGCGTCGGACTACGGGACGGCGGGGAGCGGCGGGTCCACCTCATCCAGGAGGACTGCCGCGCCGTTCCGGAGCAGCGCTTCTATTTCGAACGGTTCGACGGCTTCTACCGGATCCAGGCGGCTCGCTCGAAAGCGGACGCCGAATGCATGACCGTCGACCCCACCGCGTCCGGGAGCGTTCTCCGCATGAGCGCGTGCGAGCCGTTCGAACGCGCGCAGCGGATGTTCGTCGCGCCCATGCCGGGGGAACGGCATAGCTGGCTGCCCGCCCGGCTCGTCCTGCGCCCGGCCGCCGATCCGGGCAGCCGGGCGCTGCTCGGCGCGAAGCGGCCCGACGGGTGGGCGCGGGCCGCGAAACGTCCGGCCGACTTCACGTTCTATCTGACTGCGGAGGAATGACACGTGGACCGAGACTCCGTGCCGCCCGGTCCGCCCCGCCCGCTGACCGACACCTCGCGGGCGGTCTGGCTCGAACGGGAGGTGACCGGAGACGCGTCGGTGGTCGCGGCCCTGCTGCCCGCCTGCTTCGAGGCGTACGCGCGCGTGCTGCATCCGGCCGAGGACGCGGACGGCGGACCTGTGCGGTGGGACGCCGCGGCGTCCTGGGCCGGGGGCGCGATCCATCCGCGCGTCCAGTTCCGCGCGCTGGCGGCCCTGCGGCGCGGGACGCCGGACGACCCCGCTCCCTGGGACGAGCCGCCCGCCCGGGGAACCCTGGCGGCGCCTCAGCTCAGAGCGCTGTGCGCGGTGCTCGCCCGGCACACCGGCCGGGCGGACGACTGCCTGTTCTGCATCTGGGAGGGCTGGGGCTGGCTCGGCGGCTCGCCCGCCACCGGCGTTCTCCGGGCCGAGTCGGCGGAGCCCGGCGGCCCTCCGCCGTCCCGTGACCCGGCGCCGCCGCCGCTCCCGGCGCCGCCGCGCGAGCTGCTGGACGGCCCGCGGGTGCGCCTCCCCTGGCGCGACCACCTGCTGCTGGCCGGACCGCTGGCGGCGGCGTCGGAGATCGGAGACCGGGGGCCCGGATACTTCTTCCAGCAGTCCCCGAACGTATTCTGGCCCGCCGACCGGGCGTGGTGCGCGGCGACCGACATCGAACTGGACTCGACGTACGTGGGCGGTTCCGCCGCGCTGGTCGCCGAGCTGCTGGACGATCCGCGCCTGGAGACCGTCCGGGCGAGCCCGCGCGATCCGCTCGGCGAGCACGGCGACGACGTCAACGGCGGCTGAACGGCGACCGGACGCCCGCCGCCCCGCCCCGCCCGGACGCGGTACGCCGAGGCGGAACGGGGCGGCGGGAAGCTCAGGCCGCGAACGCTACTTGGCGCACTTGTAGATGGTGACGGCCTTGCTCGTGACTGTCGAGGAGCCCGTCGGCGGCTTGTAGCCGGGCGGGAACACGACCCGCACCCACGCGCGGCCCTGGTACCGCTGCTTCTTCACGCAGCGGCGCGCGGCGCTGTGCGAGATCGTGTTCTTGCCGGTGTTGCTCTTCCAGCCGGTGGTCTTGTAGGGCTTGCCGTTCTTGTAGAGCCGCATCTTGATCCGCAGCGAGGCGACCTTCTTGGTGCATTTCGTGTCCGCCGTGACATTGACGCGGTGCTTGTCCTTGGCGTGCGCGTGGTGGGAGTAGTGCGGGTCGTGGATCCGCACCTTGCAGGTGATGACGGCGGCGGCGGCCGCGTTGACGCCGCTTCGGGTGGCGGTCAGGGTGGTCCCGCCGTCGGTCGGGGCGGCCGGGGCGGCGGACGCGACGGGGGCGGCGCCGAGCGCCAGGGCCCCCGCGACGGCGGCACCGGCGGCGAGCAGCGAGCCGCGGCGAATGGTCTTGGTTGCCAAGTCTCCTCCAGTGAAGGTGGTCGACAGGCCGCCGGCCCGAGGACGATCGAGGACGGTCGGGGGCCGGCGGGACATGGTGCGACACTCGCCGGAAGGCGCGGATCCGGGCAAGAGAACGGCCCGTACGGGTCCGTGCGAACTTGTTCGGAATCGTTCATCGCAGGTCAGGCAGGCGGCTCGGCGGGCTCAAGCCGGGCAGACCGTGCCACTTTGTCTGTGTCGAAGCCGGTTTCGCGTGCCGGTCGGTGCCGGCCAGTACCGGGGCCGGCCTCGCAGCCGACGGGCTGACCCATCTCACCGTGAGCGGCCTTGGAACGGGGGGAACCTCAAGAATCGGGTGTTGCGCCGGAAGGCCGGTAGGAGCCGACCGGCTCGCGCTCCTACGTGGGCACCTCCCACAGGCGGACGGTGCCGTCCTGGCCGCCGGTGGCGAGGGTACGGCCGTTCGGGCTGAAGCGCACGCTGAGGACGGCGCCGTCGTGCCCGGTGAGCGCCGGGCCGACCTGCCGGTGGCGGGTCACGTCCCACAGCCGTACGGTCCCCTCCGAGCCTCCGGCCGCGAGAATGCGGCCGTCCGGGCTGAACACCGCCGTATGGCAGCGGCCGTCGCACCGGAACGGAGTGCCCGTCTGCTGGCTCCGGGCCACGTTCCACAGGCGGGTGGTCTCACCGCCCGCCGTCGCCAGCGTCTGCCCGTCGGGGCTGAACGCCACGTCCTCCATCCAGGAGTCGTGCCCGGACAGGTTCCCGCTGAGCCTCTTGCGGTCGTACACCTCCCACAGCTGCGCCACACCGCGGGTGTTCCCGGTGTCGGGATCCTCCTCGGTGCCGGTCGTGCCGATGGCCAGCATCCGGCTGTCCGGGGCGAACGCCAGGGCCTGCACGGTGCCGGCGCCGGTCTCCAGAAGCGGGCCCACCTTCCGGTCGTCCAGGTCCCACAGCCGTACGGACTGGTCGGTGTTGCTGGTGGCCAGGACGCGGCCGTCCGGGCTCAGGGCCAGGGACGTCAGGGGCCCGAGATCGATGTCGAGGTCGCCCGGCTCGCCCTTGCCCGACATCGGGAAGAGGCGGAGGTCGCCATCGTCGCCCGCTGTGTACAGGACGCTGCCGCCGTGGCTGATCGCCAGCGCGTTGACGCCGTCGGGGTGGTCGAGGGGCGCACGGCGCTGCTTCCCGTCCGCGACGTTCCAGAGCCGTACCGTGGCGTCGTCGCTGGCGCTGGCCACCGTCCGGCCATCCGGGGTGAACACCAGGTCGCGTACAGACGCGGTGTGCCCGCGCAGCGAGCGGCTCTGCGGCGGGGCCGCGGACCGGTGCGCCCCGGGGTCGCTCCGGGCAGCAGATCCCGACCACGGCGCCACCACCAGGGCGGTGGCCACCGCCGCGCATGCCGCCAGCACGCCGCCCGCCACCAGCGCGCCGCGCGGGGAGACGAGGGCGGTGAACAGGCCGGAGCGGGGGCGGCGGGTGTCGACCAGGGTCGCCACAGGTTCCGGGCCGGGTGCCCACCCGATCCAGGCCCGCCGCTCGTCGATCATCCGCTGCACCGCGGGCGGCCACGGCTGCGCGGCCGGGGCGACCGCGCCGGCCATCGTCGCCAGCCGGGTGGGGGCCGGCCGCCCGGCCGGGTCCTTGGCCAGGCAGGCCGCGACGGCCGGGCGGAGCCGGTCCGGTACAGCGGACAGGTCGGGCTCGGCGTGCACGACGTTGTACAGCGCCTGCGCCGGGCCGGGCCCGTCGAAGGGGCCGCGACCAGTGCAGGCGTACACCAGCACCGACCCCAGCGAGAAGACGTCCCCGGCCGCGGTCGCCGACCCCTCCTCGGCCTGCTCCGGCGACATGTACCCGGGCGTGCCGGCCAGGACGCCGGTCTGCCCCTCGCCACCGTCGCCCTCGGCCGCCCGCGCGACCCCGAAGTCGATGACCTTCGGGCCGTCGGCGGCCAGCAGCACGTTGGACGGTTTGAGGTCGCGGTGCACCAGCCCGGCCCGGTGGATCTCCACGAGCGCGGCCGCGAGCCCGGCCGCCAGCCGCAGCACCGCCGGCTCCGGCAGGGGCCCGGCCGCCCGGACCGCGTCCCGCAGCGACGGCCCCGGCACGTACACCGACGCCAGCCACGGGGTCGGCGCGTCGGCGTCCGCGTCGAGTACGGCGGCCGTGTACGCGCCGGACACTCTGCGGGTGGCCGCTACCTCGGCGCGGAACCGCTCCCGGAAGCCGGAGGCGCCGGTCAGCCGGGCGTGCATGAGCTTCACCGCGACCGGCCGCCCGTCGGGCGCGGACCCCAGCAGCACCCGGCCCATCCCGCCGCGGCCGAGTTCGGCGAGCATCCGGTAGTGCCCGACCCGCTCCGGGTCGGACGCGGCGAGCGGTCGCATGGTCACCTCGCTCACCAGTGGCTCAGGCGCGGGTGCGGCCGGCGACGTCGTAGAGCCACACCTTCTCGTCGCCGCCGACGGCGAGGACCTCCCCGCCCGGGCTGAACGCCACGGCGGAGGCCTTGCCCGTGATGCCGATCGGCTTCCCGACCTCCCTGCGTCCGGCCACGTCCCATAGCCGCACGGTGGCGTCGTGACCGACGGTGGCCAGCAGCCGGCCGTCCCGGCTGAACGCGATGCCCTGCGGGGCGTGGTCGTTCCCGCGCACTATCTCACCGAGCGGAGCCGCACTCCGGATGTCCCACAGCCGCACGGTCAGGTCGCCGCTCCCGGTCGCCAGCGTCCGGCCGTCCGGGCTCATCGCCGCCTGCGTGATCTGGACGGTGTGCCCGCGCAGGGGCTGCCCGACCTCCTTGCGGGACTCCACGTCCCACAGCCGCACCAGATTATAGGCGGTGACGGCCAGCAGCCGCCCGTCCCCGCTGAACGCGATGAACGACATGATGTTCGCCTTGTCGAAGGTGAGCCCGCCCACCTCCTTGCGGGAATCGGTGTCCCACACCTTCAGGTGGGAGCCGACGGCCGCCAGCCGGTCCCCGGCAGGACTGAAGGCCACGTCGCTCACCGGGGCCGGGTCGTCGGTGAAGTCGAACATGGGGATGCCGAGGGTCGCGCCGATCTGCCGGCGGGTCCGCACGTCCCACACCTTGACGCCGCCGTCCATGCTGGCGGTGAGCAGCAGCCGCCCCGCTCTGTCGAACCTGGCCTTGAGGGCCGACTTGGAGGCGATCTTGAGCGGTTGGCCGGACGGCCGCCGGGCCTTGGCGTCCCACAGCCGTACAGTGCCGTCCTCCCCGGCGGTGACCAGGAGATCACCCGAGCCGTTGAACTCCACATGGTGCACGGATCCGGCATGGCCTTCCAGGACTGCCAGCGGCTTCGCGTCCGTACTGCCGCTCCCGCCGGACGTGCTCTTCCGACCGGATGCCGGCTCGCCGTCATCGCGCAGTGCCCAGGCAGCGGTGCCGCCGAGCGCGGCGAGGCCGAGGGCGGCGCCGCCGCCCGCCATCAGCAGGAACCGCCTCCTGTCCGGAGCCGGCGCGACGGCCGTGGGCGTGGGCGCCGGTGCGGGCGGGATGTGCGGCGCCGGGGCCTCCGCGGCCTGAAGCAACCGGGCGACCTCGGCGTCCTGGCGCGCGATCGTGTCATGCACCGGGCCCGGCCAGGGCGGGGCGGACGGCGGTACCTCGCCGATCGACCGCAGCAGTTCGGCGGGCTCCGGCCGTGCGGCCGGGTCCTTGGCCAGGCAGGCCGGGACGATCTCGCGGATCCGGTCTGGCAGGTCGCCCAGCACGGGATCGGTGTGGATCACGTTCTGCAGGGTCTGCGGGGTGCTCCGCGCGTGGAATGGGCCGCGGCCGGTGCAGGCGTACACGAGTGTCGAGCCCAACGCGAAGACGTCGCTGGCGGTGGTCAGGTCCCGCCCCAGGGCCTGCTCCGGGGACATGAAGCCGGGCGTGCCGACCAGGGCGCCGGTATGGGTGAGCTGGGTGCCGTCCTCGCCCTCGACAGCTCGCGCGATACCGAAGTCGATCACTCGCAGGCCGTCCTCGGTGAGCAGCACGTTGGACGGCTTCAGGTCGCGGTGCACCAGCCCGGCGCGGTGCACCTCGATCAACGCGGCGGCGAGGCCGGCTGCCAGCCGGAGCGCCGGTCCGGCCGCTAGCGGCCCGGTCGCGGCGACGACCTCCTGCAGCGACGGGCCTGGAACGTACACCGATGCCAGCCAGGGCTCGGCCGCCTCGGGGTCGGCGTCGATCACCGCCGCGGTGTAGGCCCCGGAGACCCGGCGGGAGGCGCGGACCTCGCGGCGGAATCGGCCGCGGAACTGGTCGTCGTGCACGAGCTGCTCGTCGACCAGCTTGACCGCGACCAGCCGCCCGTCCGGCCCGCTGCCGAGCAGTACCCGTCCCATGCCTCCGCGGCCGAGCTGGGCGAGCATTCGGTAATGCCCGATCTGGCCGGGATCGGACGCCTCCAAGGATCTCACGGCACACCTCCTTTTCTCAAATAGACAGTATCGTCTGATTGGCCATTGCGGAGGCATCCACGATCATCCGTCACTGCGCCGCCACCTTCCTCGCCCCTTCTAATTGGGGTAGTCTGGCGCATTTGTCCGCTATGTAGGTTTTGCCCAAAAGCTGTCCCGTATCGGGGGACGATCTCGGTCGTTGATCTCGCTGTGGAGCACGTGATCAGGACCGATCGGGACGAGTGGTGCCGGTGTTCACTGGCCTGTCGGTGCGGCGGTTCCGCCGTCTGGTGCGGATCGTTTCGTGGTGGTGAGCAGGCCGGTACGGGCCGGCGGTGCAGCCTGCCGCCGGCCGACCGCGTACTGCTGATCGCGGTGTACTACCGCACCAACCTCACGCTCGGGCAGGTCGCGCTGTTGTTCGGGGTGGAAATCGGCCGCGCACCGGGTCGTCGCCCACTCCAACACCCGACTGGTCGTCGCGATCGGACGTTCGATGCCAGGAAACCACAACGATTGCACCGCCTGCCGTGATTCGGACGCCGAAGCGGCCTGCCGGGGCGCACACGTGATGGCCGACGGCGGCTACCAGGGAAACCGGCAGGTCATCATGCCTTACCGGCGGCCCCGCGATGGCGGCGATCCGCCAGCCTGGCAGCACGAACGCAATACCGTTCACAAACGCGTGCGCGCCCGCGTCGAGCACGCCTTCGCGCACATGAAGTGGTGGAACATCCTGCGCAACTGCCGACGCAAACGCGACGGCGTCCTCCACGCCACCCACGGCGTCGCCCTCATGCGCAACCTGGCGATGGCCGGCTGACCACGACCCCGGACGGGCCGCTCACGGGCAACGTGCCCGGCCGCGCTTCTCCATTACGGGACAGCCTTTAGGACGAGCATCAGTTGGCCATCGGGTCCCACCCGAGCACGGCCCTTGTCAAACGATTCTTGGTCTAGGCCTTTGTGTCCAAGCCAGCACCGGACCTGTTGCTCGTTAAGAGGAAGCATCGCCCGCTGGCAGATCAGTTTGAAAGACGGATCGGTAACGTCCCACTGCCATGTCCACATCCTTCATCTTCGGCTTGCCGCGCTACAGGAATCGGACGTGGGAGCTGGTGCGACGAGGTGTCAGGAGGACGTCCCGAAGGCCCGAGAGGTTTACCCGGCTGGAGGTGGCTGCTCACCGAGACGAGGCTCGAGGTCGTGACGTGAGGTTGATCCACTTCAGCGGCGATACTGGACGGGCGTCAGCGCCTGCCGAAAGCGAGGGGAGGGGTGCGATTCGGTAGCTGAGGCGGTCACAATGGTCTGATCAACACTGATGAGCCAGGGAGGGGCACTGTGGTCGCGGCACGCGAAACGACTCTGCAGGAACTACTGGAGGGGTCCAAGCAGTACCAGGTGCCGCTCTACCAACGGACCTACGGCTGGGAGACCGAGCAACTGCAGCGGTTGTGGGACGACGTTGAGCAGCTAGCTGAGGACCGAGCGGAACGTCCGGGTATCACTCATTTCATTGGGTCGCTAGTGCTGGCCCCAAGTCCTACGAACGGACCTGCAGGGGTGCAGGAGTTCCTGGTAATCGACGGGCAGCAGCGGCTGACTACACTGGCGCTCCTACTGTGTGCAATTCGTGATCACCGTGCCGACCATGACGGGCCGGAGCACCGCGCGCGGATCAACGAGCAGTTCCTGGTGAACAAGTGGAAGCCCGAGCAGCAGCGGATGAAGCTCGTACCGACGCAGGCTGACCGGGCGGCCTTCCGCGCCTGCCTGGACGCCACGGCAGAGGCAGGCGGGCAGGACCCGGTGGGACGGGCCTACCGGTTCTTCCGTGCACAACTCGTCACCGTGGACGATCTCGAAGATCCGAACGACATCGAGCAGATCGAGAACGCGGTTATCTCTGGCCTTGCCCTGGTGTCAGTGACGGCTCAGGCCGGTGACAACGCCCACCGCATCTTCGAGTCCCTCAACAACACTGGCCTGCGTCTCACCCAGGGCGACCTGCTGCGGAACTACCTGTTCATGCGGCTGGGAGCAAGGTCGGAGGTGGTGTACGAATCGCTGTGGCTGCCACTACAGGAGAGCCTGACCAGCGAGCAGCTTGAGTTGCTGTTCTGGCTGGATCTGGCTCAGCGGGACCAGAAGGCCAAGCAGACCGACATCTACTCCGGTCAGCAGCGGCGGCTTGAGCGGCTGACCCAGGAGGAGATCGAGGCAGAGGTAGGAAGATTCGCTGTACTCGGTCGGCTCCTGAGAATCATTCTCGAGCCGCAGCAGGAAGCTGACTCGGTGGTGCGGCACCGGCTGGAGCGGCTCGGTGCCTGGGGTTCCACCACGGTCTATCCATTCGTCCTGTATGCCTTGGACCGCCGTGCACGAGGTGAGGCTAATGCCGAACAGGTGGCGCGCGCCCTGCGCTACGTGGAGAGCTTCCTGGTCCGCAGGCTGCTGACCGGACAGCCAACCAAGAACGTCAACCGGATCCTGATGTCACTGGTGACCGAGCTAGACCGCGACCTGCCAGTGGATGAGGCAGTGCTGGGCTACCTGTCGACGGGCCGCAAGTACTTCGCGACCGATGCCGAGGTCCGTGACGCCGTTCCCACAGTGCCGTTCTACCTACATGGGCGTGCCCAGCAGCGGTGGCTAGTGCTGCGTTGGCTGGAGGAATCCTACGGCAGCAACGAGCCTGTGGCAGGGGACAGGCTGACCATCGAGCATGTCCTGCCGCGTACCGTCAGCCCGGAGTGGCGAGCCGTCTTGGAAGGAGACCTAGAAGCGGGAGAAGACCTGGAAGAGGTGCACGAGGCGGTCGTCCACACTCTCGGCAACCTGACCCTGACCGGCTACAACTCCATGCTGAGCAACAAGCCGTTTGCTTGGAAGCGCACCGAACTCGGTAAAAGCAGCATCCGCCTGAACCAGGAGATCGCCGCCTGCAACCGCTGGGGCCGGCCACAGATCCACGCCCGCTCCGAGGGGCTGGCCGAGCGGATTATCGCCGAGTGGCCCGGCCCACCGGGCCGGGGCCACAAGTCCGAGCCGGACTGGGAAGTCATCAAGCGCGCACTTGCCGCGCTGCCCTCTGGCTGGTGGACGACGTACGGTGATCTGGCGGCCCTGGTCGGCGCCCACGCCAGGGTCATTGGCCGCCGTTTGGCCAGCACCCCGCTCCCAAATGCACACCGTGTTTTGCAGGCGGATGGACGCATCACGGATGGGTTCGCCTGGGTGGAAGAGGGGCGCACCGACGATCCTCGCGAGACCCTCAAGAAGGAAGGGCTTACGTTCGATGCGCTCGGGAGAGCTGCCGAACATAGGCGACTGCGGACGGATACGCTCGCGGAGCTTGCTGTGTTGTAACCCAGGATCCTGCCCGCGGTGTTCGGCCACAAGGGCACGACCTCTGCACCAGGCATCGGCCCCGTGCCATGCCGGGCCGACCTGGCGCCAGTTCCTCACTGTTCAAGCGGCTGTGGGTGCTGGTGTTCATCGAGCACGGTAACCCGCAGGATTCATCTGGGCGATGTGAGCGCGAACTCGACCGGGGCGTGGACAGTTCAGCAGGCCCGCAACCTTGCCGTGGACCTGGGCCACCTTATCGACACACTGCGGTTCCTGATTCACGATTGCGATCCGCTGCTCATCACTGCGTTCAGTGAGGTTTTCAAGGCCGAGGGGCTCCGGATCATCACGATCCTGCCGCGGACTTGGTCGAACGCTGCATCGGCCGACTCGAGCAATGGCGCGTGGCATCGCCACCCGCCACGACAAACTCGCCCCAACTACCCAGCCGCCATCACCCTGGTCACAGCCCTGCTAGGGATCAACACACGATCCACCGGACAAGCCCTGGACCACGCCAATGAAGCATACGGCTCGCTGGTGGTCCGGGTGGCGCATCGCGTGTGATCCGCGGGGTGCTGTGTCTGGGCTGGGGGCCGCGAGTGAACATTGAGCGGCGGTGGGGACGAAGTACCCCAGAAACGCTGATGGGCAAACGCTGTGGTGCTTGCGTTTGCCCAGGTCAGAGTGGGTGTGCCGTCAGGGACTTGAACCCCGAACCCGCGGATTAAGAGCCCACTGCTCTCATGTCAGAACAGTGCTCTCGGTGTTAATTGCTATCGCCTTGTCCGCATCGAGCGTCACTTGCGTGGTGCGCTGTGCCGTCGTCTGTTGGCCGGTACCGGTGCCCCCGAGCGAACAACGAGCGAACACGGTAGGCGGGGTGTCGTGTAGTGGAAGGACGTGATGCGTACTCCAGTGGCCTGAGTGGGTGGGGGAGTGGTGGTGCGGTCAGGTACAGACCTTACGGAACTTGACCTCGGGTGGCGTGTACTGGGTCCATTCCTGGTGTGTCAGCGTACGCGCAGCCATTTCACAGGCGAAACCGGCAAGCTCCTTGTCCTCGGGCATCGCTACATCCCACAACCACCCAATGCCGTCGGGGTTCCCCGTGGCAATGGTGTGGCCGTCGGGACTGAACGCCACCGACTCCACGCTGCCGGTGTGGCCGGTGAGGGGTGCGCCGATCGGCTGGTGGGTGCGCACATCCCACAACCGCATGGTCTTGTCGCTGCTGCCGGTGGCCAGGGTGGTGCCGTCGGGACTGAACGCCACCGACTCCACGAAGTCGGTGTGGCCGGTGAGGGGTGCGCCGATCGGCTGCTGGTTGCGCACATCCCACAACCACACGTTCTTCTCCTCGTTCCCGCCGGCGGTGGCCACGGTATGGCCGTCTGGGCTGAACGCTAACGAATCCACGATGCTGGGGTAGCCGGTGAGGGGTTTACTGGTCGGTTTGTGGTCGCGTACATTCCACAAACGCACGGTTTTGTCGTAGCTCCCGGTGGCAATGGTGTGGCCGTCTGGGCTGAACGCCAACGAATACACGTTGTAACTGGTGATGGATTTACCGACCTGGCGGTGGTCTCGTACATTCCACAACCGCAGGGACTCCCTGTCGGCTCTGCCGGGGTTGAGTTTATCGTCCATGCCGATGCTGCCGGTGGCCAGAGTAGTGCCGTCGGGACTGAACGCCAACGAATAAACTCCGCCACTGTGGGTGATGGGTTCACCGATCGGCTGGCGGGAACTCACATTCCACAACCGCACGGTGGCGAAATAGCCGCCGGTTGCCAGGGTACGTCCGTCTGGGCTGAACGCCACCGACACCACCTGCTCGGTGTCTTGGTCATCAGTGAAGAGTTCGCCGATCGGTTCGCGGGTGCGCGCATCCCACAACCACACTGTGTCGTCCGTGCTGCCGACGGTGGCGAGGGTACGGCCGTCGGGACTGAACGCCACCGAACCCACATCGTGGCCGGTGAGGGGTTTGCCGGTCGGCTGGTGGGTGTGCACGTTCCACAACCGCATGGTCCCGTCGCTGCTGCCGGTGGCCAGGGTGGTGCCGTCGGGACTGAACGCCACCGACTCCACGGAGTCGGTGTGGCCGGTCAGGGGTGTGCCGATCGGTTTGTGAGTTTTCACGTTCCACAACCGCACGGTCTTGTCGTAGCTGCCGGTGGCCAGGGTGGTGCCGTCATGGTTGAACGCCACCGAGTCCACGATGCTGGTGTGGCCGGTGAGGGGCTTGCCGGTCGGTTTGTGGGTGTTCACGTTCCACAACCGTGCGGTCTTGTCGCTGCTGCCGGTGGCCAGGGTGGTGCCGTCGGGACTGAATGCCACCGACAACACATCGCTGGTGTGGCCGGTGAGGGGTGTGCCGACCGGTTTGTGGGTGTTGACATTCCACAACCGCACGGTCTTGTCGCCGCTGCCGGTGGCCAGGGTGGTGCCGTCATGGTTGAACGCCACCGAGTCCACGATGCCGGTGTGGCCGGTGAGGGGTGCGCTGGTCGGCTGGCGGATGTTCACGTTCCACAACCGCGCGGTTCCGTCGCTGCTGCCGGTGGCCAGGGTGGTGCCGTCGGGACTGAACGCCACCGACTCCACGGAGTCGGTGTGGCCGGTGAGGGGCGTGCCGATCGGTTTGTGAGTTTTCACATTCCACAACCGCACGCTCTTGTCGCCGCTGCCGGTGGCCAGGGTGGTGCCGTCGGGACTGAACGCCACCGACTCCACGGGGGCCGTATGACCGGTGAGGGAGATGGATTGGTGGGTGCGCGCGTTCCACAACCGCGCGGTCTTGTCGCCGCTGCCGGTGGCCAGGGTGGTGCCGTCGGGACTGAACGCCACCGAATCCACATCGCCGGTGTGACTTTTGAGGACCGCGCGTTCTGGTTTGGCCAGAATGTCGAGAAGGCCGGCGCGGTTTTCGGGGGTTTGCCGGAAGCGCCGGGACGCTACGGCAAGGAGCGCCGAAACCGTCGGGTCGGTGGCCTGCTTCGCTCGTGTGAGGAGCTGGTCGGACACGACGGTGTCGCGTTGGCGGGTGGCTGTGTCGCGTTGCCGGGTCGCGGTGTGTTGCGCCTGGACGGCCCATCCGGTCGCGGTGAGGGACAGCAGGGTGGCGACGGCCAGCAGCAGGGCGGCGATGCGGGTGCGGCGGGTGCGGGCGGTCTGGGTACGGGTGCTGGCGTCCAGCAGGCCGCGCTCGGCACGGTTGGGGAAGGGCGGGTGCCCGGTGCCGGCCCAGCGCATGGCTTGATCGAGATTGATGCCGGTCAGCACGTCACCGCGGCGTCGACCGTTGCTGTCCCAGGTGTGAGCGGCCTGGCGGAGGCGGTGGTGGGCAGCCAGGTCCTGGCGATGGCTGTCGAGCCAGTCGTGGAGTCGGGGCCAGGCCCGCGGCAGCGCCGGGCGGGTCAAAAGGACCCGCTCGGCCGGTCGCGGGGACGGCTGTGGTCCGGCAGGGTCCGGCGTGTGATCACCGGTGATGGTCAGCAGGGGCGCGAACGCCCGTACCACCCGCTCCAGCGCGGCAGGCTCAGGACGGTCGAACAACTCCCTTGCCGGCACCGGGCGGATGGACCATTCCCCCGTCTCCTCTCCGGGCACCACACACCGTAGGAACACCTCGGGGACCAGGCGCTGCTCTTCGGACGGCAGGTCGCTGTAGATGTCCTCGGCGAGTTTCCCCAGTGCCGGGTCGCCCGGTTGCCATCCGCTGTGCGGGGCGGCCCGCCCGGCCGCCCACCTGACCAGGTTCTGCGGTTCGCCGGTGTCCTGGTTGGGATCGCCGGTCAGTGCCGCCAGGATCGCCCGCGCCGACGGGCGTCGCAGCGGATCTTTGTCCAGTGCCGCGGCCACCAGCGCACGTAGCGGTTCGGGCAGCGCCGACAGGTCGGGCTCGTGGCTGCGGACCTGATGAGCAATCTGCGGCAGGTCGCTGCCGGTGAAGGCGTGCCGCCCGGTGGCGGCGAATACCATGATCGCGCCCCAGGCGAACACATCGGCCTCGGCCCCCGCCCGCTTACCCGCATACACCTCCGGCGCCATGTACCGCAGCGTCCCGACCAGCCCGCCGCCCTGAGGGGCCGAGTGGGTCTCCACAACTCGCGCGATCCCGAAATCGATCAACCTGGGACCATCGGGCCCCAGCATCACATTGCCTGGTTTCAGATCGCGGTGCACCACCCTGGCCTGATGGATCGCCGTCAACGCCGTCGCGATCCCGATCCCCAGCCGGTGCAGCTCATCCCCGCCGAACCGGCGCGGCTGCCGGTCACCGGCCCCGGTCACGGCGGCCTGCAGACTCACCCCGTCGATGTACTCACTGACGATGTAGGGCCGCGGCGGCTTCAACCGCACCTGCACGATCCGCGCGGTACAGAACGAGGCGACCCGCTGCGCCGCACGCGCCTCGGTCCCCATCTGCTCCAGATCCTGCGGCGAGTCCGACGCACTGTGCAGTACTTTGACCGCCACCCGTGCCCCATCAGGCCCATAAGCCTCGTACACCACACCCTGCCCACCCGCACCCAGCCGACCCGCAAGCCAGAACTCCCCGACCCGCTCCGGATCTCCCGGCACCAACCGATCCACCAACCCCGACACCCCTTCCCCGAGCCCCGGCCGGCACCCGCCGGCCTCATGTGGAACCAACAACGTCACAATCGATCACCAACGGGTGTGACGCCACCCAAACGAGCGAAGTTCACCACGAGCTCGCCCTGCAGAATTTCGGTACCCATCCGTCCTTTCGGATCGAGCACTACGCTTCCGTAAGTCGGGGTCTGTCCAGGTAATGGCTATATCGCTCTTTGGGCTTTGTTGTATATTCGGTGGCGGCGGCCTGGTTTCAAGGTGTCGCGATCGGTCACACAGGAGATCAACGATCTTGTGAAGCTGTTGTTCTCTGGACCGCCCCCGCCGGTCGTTGAGGATGTGGTGGGCCAAGGCGAGCTGATCTGGGTGCGGGCACGGACACCCGACGGCTCGGCGGCATGCCCGGGGTGCAGTACCGGGTCGGTGCAGGTGCACACCCCCACAGCAGTCCCCCGGCCGAGCTCCCGAGAAGAACTACAGCCGGAAGAATCAATTGCTACGACCGGTTGAGGGCAGGTGCTACTGCGTCTCGCGGATGAGGGTGGCGACCTGACCGTGAAAGCGCACGATGGCGTTGTGCGGTGTGGATTTTATCCACTCTTCGAACCCGGCCATTGAGCATTTGCTGACATTGATCGGAGCGGAGCCGTTCGGGCATTTGCCTCCGGCGACGTACAGGACGGTCTCGTTGCTGGTATAGAAGGCGACGTCGTCGACGATGAACCTGCCCATCGTCAAGTGGTGCAGCCGACCCCACACCGACCCGATCCGCTTGTCCGCCGAGGCGCCCGAGCCTTCAGGAGCGGGGGTGCCCACCGTCGCGGGTGCGGAGTCGGCGGGCGACGAGGGCTCCGCCGCGGATTCGCCGGCGCCGTTACAGGCTGTCAGGACGAGCGTCAGCACGGCCGCCACTGCAGTGATCATGATCTTCTGCATGAACTCCGCTTTCATCCTCGATGCGCGACCGTCGTGATCGGCCCGTCCTGAATGAGATGCGGCGCTGTCAGATGAGGTTGGCGTGCCGAGATGTGATCGATGTTACCCGGTTCGTCCCGAACCCGCCGCCCGTAAGCCTCCTGACCTGCACCGCGAACTCCAAGCGGCTGGCCTCGCCCGCCGCTTGGATCCAACACCCGGCGACTGGCGGGCAGGACGCTGACAGTCCGTGCCAGCAGGCCTATCGCTGGAACCTGGACCGTGTACCGCTCGAATACTTGGTTTCGTGCTCTGAGCTGGGATTTTGCTGCGGGGCTACGGCAGGCACTGCGATCCTCTCGAGGTGTTGTTGTCGGTGTTGTACCGGGCGGTTCGGGGCTTGCTCGGGCTGCTGGTGGTGCTGGTCCGGTCTGATCTGTCCGAGGACGTCGAGTTGCTGGTGCTCCGTCACGAGAACCAGGTGTTGCGCCGTCAGGTCGCAGGTCGGCCGCGCTGGGGTCATGGCGACCGGCTCTGGTTTGCTGCGTTGTCCCGGCTGGTCCCACCGCCGGCGGTGGGCCGAACTCTTTCCGGTTGTTCCGGCGACGATCCTGCGCTGGCGCCGTGACCTCGTCGCCCGTAAGTGGACCTTCACCGATCGGCGGCGCCCAGGTCGCCCCCGCACAGGTGCGGCGGTCAGGATGCTGATCCTGCAGATGGCGAGGGAGAACGCGACGTGGGGGCACCGGCGGATCCAAGGCGAGTTGGCCCGTCTCGGGTACACGGTCGCCGCGTCGACGGGGTGGGAGATCCTGCACGCTGCCGGTGTCGATCCCGCGCCTCGCCGGGGCGGGCCGACCTGGCGGCAGTTCCTGGCTGCTCAGGCGCATGCGATCATCGCGTGCGACTTCCTGGTGGTGGAGACGGTCCTGCTCAAGCGGCTGTATGTGCTGGTGTTAATCGAGCACGGCACCCGCAGGCTGCATCTGGCCGGAGTGACCGCGCACCCGACCGGAGCGTGGGCGGTGCAGCAGGCCCGCAACCTGGCCATGGAGTTGGGGGATCGTATCGGCGCGCTACGGTTTCTGATCCACGACCGTGATCCGGTTCTCACCGCCGCGTTCGATGAGGTGTTCAAAGCCGAAGGGCTTCGGATCGTCAGGACCCTGCCGCGAACGCCGCGGATGAAATGCCCCCCGGACCCCCAAGCCCAGCCCGTCCAGGACCCGGTTGAACTCAACGGTCGGCGATCCATCCGACGAAGATCCGTCGTGAAGGGTGTGATCAACGAATATCATCACGCCGCATAACAACGGCTCAGGCCACGCAACTCAATAATCGAGCGGTACACGCTTTCCGGGTTTGAGTTCCGGAAGATTTGCCGCTGATTATTCACCCCTGGTTCGGGGTTGACGCGGGTTTCGTGCTCGCGGCGGGCCTTGCGTTGGGCGGGGGTGGCCGGGGCTGCGCCGAGGGGCAGGGCAGTGGCCTTGGAGTCGGCGGTGGACTGCGGGTGCGGCGCTGACGTGCAGGGTGTAGCCCTGGCCGCGCCGCACCGCTTGGCCGTGGTCGAGCACGGCCCGCTCGACGTCGTCCAGGTCGACCGCGCGAATGAAGTCGGCGACCTTGCTGGGCATGTCGAGGGTGACCGGCAGTTCGGGGGCAGGGGCTACCGCCTGGCCGCTGGCGTTGTGGGCCGGCATGAGGTTGGCGACGGCGGTGCAGCAGGCGCCGCGACTGACGCCGTGCTCTCGGGCCAGGGCGGCGGTCGAGGTGCCGTCGGAGTAGGCGGTGCGGACAACGCCGATCGTGACGGCGGTGATAGCGGGGCGGCGGCCGCCCTTGTCGCCCTTGGCCTTGGCGGCGCGTAGTCCGTCGTAGGTGAGCTCGCGTTGCAGGTCGCGTTGGAGTTCGCCGGCGGCGGCCAGGGTCTGCACGATGAACTTCACCGTGGACAGCAGCTGGCCGGTGCGGGGGTGGCGGGCGGTGAGGCCCATGCCCGAGAACGCGCCGTCGTGGATGCGCAGGGCCAGTCGATCGCGGTGCAGCACGTCCAGGACGTCGAGGATGTGGCCGGTGCCGCGCACCAGGCGGAACATCTCGGAGATGTGCACGGTGTCGCCGGGCCGGGCATAGGTGAGCAGTTCACCGAACCTGGGGCGCTGGAGCGGGTGCAGGCGGCTGGAGGTCCCGGCCTGTTCCTCGAAGACGACCGGGTTCTCGATCTGGGCCTCGGCCAGGACGAGGTTCTGCCGGGCGGTGGAATGCTGGTCGGTGGAGACCCGTTTGTAGACCAGGTTCGCCATCGAGGGAGCCTTCCGGTGGGCTGGAACGGCTACTTTCGGTCGTCAAACCTGTCATGAATCGGCATTGGATCCGATTGGATCGGCGCGGCCGTCGAGCCCTGGTCCGGCAGGGTCCATTGGACGCGTGCGGCGCCTGTCGTCAACCGTTCGTTTGCCGACACCATATAAGCCAGTTTCGCAAGGCTGCGGCCCGGCCCGCCAGCTACCGCTGAAGATTCCCCCGCCCTCAAGTTCCGAAAGTCATACCCCGAGGCGTCCGCCGCCGCTGCCGCTTCACCAATCGGATTGACGTCGCATCGGCTCGCCTGATATTAATCCACCAACTGGTTGGTGGATTAATGGAGGCGGGCATGGCGGCGACACGACGAGGCAGGCCACCGGCTGGTCCGGAGCGTCGGAACGCGCTGGTGCAGGCGGCGTACCAGTGTCTGGCCGAAGGCGGGTTCGAGCGGTTGCGGATGCGGGACGTGGCCGCCCAAGTGGGTATCGACCACTCCTCGATCCATCACCACTTCCCCACCAAGCAGGATCTGGTGGTGGCGGTCGTGGACTACGCCACCGGGCAGTTCCGGTCGACCACACCACCGGACGGCGGCCCCGTTGAGCGCCTGCGGGACCATCTGGCCACGCTCCGCCAGAAGATCGCCGACCAGCCCGAGCTCCACATCGTCC
Organism: Actinomadura xylanilytica; assembly: GCF_030283145.1. Classification (GTDB taxonomy): domain Bacteria; phylum Actinomycetota; class Actinomycetes; order Streptosporangiales; family Streptosporangiaceae; genus Spirillospora; species Spirillospora xylanilytica. Next base: position 26,755 of record NZ_JASNWE010000004.1, on the reverse strand, counting down.
TGCGCGAGTTGGATCTGCGGGCCCGGCGCGACTCCGAGCTGCGGGAGATCATCGCCAGCCGGGAGGAAGGCTGGCGGAACTCACTGCGCGCTCTGCTGACCGATGCCGCCGCGGCCGGAGCGCTGGGCCCGGGCCTCGATCCGGCAACGGGAGCGGAGCTGGTCATCGCCACCGTCAAGGGAGCGAGCCTGGCTTCCAGCCGCGCCGGCGACGTCCTCGAACTGCTCGATCAGCTGCTGATCCGCACCTGACCCCCGGTCTGCCCCCCAGGAGGAACATCTCATGTCCACACGTCCACTCCGGGCCGTCATCGTCGGGGCCGGCATCGGCGGCCTGTGCCTGGCGCAGGGCCTGCACGCCGCCGGGATCGACGTCGCGGTTTTCGAACGCGACGCCGCGCCCGATGCCCGGTTGCAGGGATACCGGCTCAACATCGAACCAGTCGGTAGCCGGGCGCTGCACGACTGCCTTCCCGCGCACCTGTGGCAGGTCCTGGTGGCCACCGCCGGTGATCCCGGACCCGGCATGGGGGTGTTCACCGAGCGGCTCCGGCTGCTGATGCGGGAGGACGCCCCGCCCGCAGAGCGTGACCCGTCCGAACAGACGCACGCGGTCAGCCGCGTCACGTTGCGGCGGCTGTTGCTTGCCGGTCTGGACGACGTCGTCCACTTCGGCAAGGAGTTCACCGGCTACCGGCAGAACGCCGACGGCACCGTCACCGCCCAGTTCGCCGACGGCACCTCGGCCACCGGCGACCTGCTGGTCGGCGCGGATGGCGTCAACTCTCGCGTGCGGCGGCAACTGCTGCCACACGCGCGACGGACCCCCGTACCCGGCGTCGGGATCGGCGGCAAACTCCGGCTCGACGACGGGGCGGCGTGGCTGCCCGAGGAGATGACCAGCACCAAGAACATGTTCCTGCCCAAGCGGGACTTCCTGTTCACGGCGGTGTTCCGCCGCCGGGAGACCGATGGGGCCACCGTCGAACGCATCGGCGACCAGATGCGGGCCGTGGGCCTGGACCCAGAACTGCTCGTCCAGGACGCCAAAGACGACGACTACGTCATGTGGGCCTACGTCGCCCACCGGCGCGTGCTGCCCGCAGACCTGCTCGACGCCCCGGCGGGCGGGCGCGGGCAACGGCTGCGCGAATTGGTCACCTCTCGCCTGGCCGACTGGCATCCCGACCTGCGCGAGCTGATCGCCCAGACGCCCGCCGACACCATCGAGCGATTCGATTTCGCCACCGCCGAGCGGGTGAAGCCTTGGCCGACCACGAACGTGACCGTGCTGGGCGATGCCATCCACTCCATGCCGCCGGTCGGCGGTCTGGGCGGCAACGCGGCGCTGTACGACGCAGGCGCGCTGCGCCGCGCGTTGATCGCAGTCGGCCAGGGTGAAGACGACCTGCTCCCCGCCCTCGCCGCCTACGAGCGCGCGATGTTGAACAACGGCTTCGCCGCCGTGCGAGCCGCGACCATGTACCTGCGCCTGGCCACCCTGCCCAGCCGCGCGGTCCGCACCATCGCACGGACGTTCTTCCGGCTGTGCGGCGTCCTCCCCCCACTGCGCCGCGCGATCTTCTCGGACTGACCCTTCACCGGGCGTTCCCAGTCGGCCGACCGGTGTCCGGTTCGTTGCTCCGCAGCAGCGCTGAACCGCGCGCCCGGTTCTGCGCGGGGCCGGACACCGAACTCGGGGCGGAGGGCCAAGCAGCGACGCCGAAGGGCGCCCCCGTTAAGAGGGCGCCCTTCGGCGTGGCCACCTATGCCGCGCTGACGTCACTGCCCAGCCGGTGAGTGCTCACCAGATGCCATCTCGTGGTGGACGGGGTCGTGGAAGGGGCGGAGCCCAGCACTCGGTTCGGCGCGGGTGAAGGCGTAGCGGCCCAGGAAGTTGATCGCTGGGTGTGCCGGCGGACCGGTCCGTAGTAGCGCTGAAGCGGCGCAGATGTCGTCGGTGAGGGTGAACCCGATCGCGTATTTGGGTCGGCGCCGGGGCCGTCCGGTCGAGGAACTCAGGGGATACCCCCTGGCCGGGCTTGTTCATAAGTACTCGCAGGTCACATGGGTGACAGGATCTCCGGCGCCCACAATGACTCTCTTCACGTCCGGCGGCGCTTTTGGTGGCGGTGCTTAGGGGTGGAGCGCTGGCGCGGTGGCTTCTTGCGGGTGGGCTGTTGTTGGGCGTTGCGGCCGCGGGAGCTGTTGGGGGTGCGGCCGCGGACGATGCCGATCAGTTCCTCCATGAGGTCGGTCGTCACGGCCTCAAGCCAGGCCAGGCCGATCTGGGATTGAGGAGCGTCGGTCACGGTGCGGTAGGTGAGGTCTCTGCGGTGGTGGAGGCGGGCCAAAGACTGTGGGAGCAGTAGGGTGCCGGCCCCCGACGCCACCAACTCGATCGCATCAGCGGTGTCCTCAGGACGGGTGAAGGCAGGCTGCCCGGGGCGGTCGCCCCAGGTCAAGACCTCGTCGAGCGGCTCGAACACGTCCTCGTCGGCGAGATCGGCAAGCTCCACCTCCTCCACCGCGGCCACCGCGTGATCCTTGGGCACCACCACGACGGTTGTTTCCAGGTACAGCGGGATCACATGGAGGGCCTCGCGGTCGACGGGCAGGCGTACGAACGCCGCGTCCACATCACCCTTCCGCAGCAGGGGGACAACATCGGCGGCGGGGAGCTGCACCAGCCGAAGCGGCACATCCCGCACCCGCTCGGCCCACACCCCAGCCCACTTCGCGGGCGTCACCCCCGGCACGTAGGCCAGCCGGAACTCACCTTTGGTCACTCCCACAGCCTAGTCACGTCCAGGCAGCCCCCATCCGCTGGCTACCCTTGAGGTCATGAGCACGTTCAAGGCAAAGACCCCGCAGACCATGAAGTCCGCGACCGCGGCCAAGAAGCTGGGGATCCTGCTGTCGGCAGCGCCCACCGAGTTCCAGGAAGGCCCTGTCTCCCGGGACGGATTGAACGCGCTCCAGGCTGACCCGCCCTCTTGGCTCGTCGACCTTCGCCGCGAGGGCCCCCACCCCCGCCAGGTCGTCGCCGCCAAGCTCCGTGTCTCCGCCTCAGGTCTGGCCCGCGCCGGCATCACGGGCCCCCTCACCACAGCCGAGATCGAGAACCTGAAGGCCGAGAACCCCGACTGGCTAGAACGCGAGCAGGCCATCCGAGCCAAAGTCCGCGAAGAGGAACTCCGCCTCAAGCAGCAGCGCGCCAAGGCCTGACTCACGTGATGCCCCCGGCCGACGTGCAGGACCGAGGCATCCCAGGATGCCAAGCCGGCTGGGAAGTGTACGGTCTCCGATTCTGTCGCTCTTTCGGTGATAGATCCCCAAGAACTCGGCGGTGCTCTGCCCGTTCCTGAGGTTCCCCCCGTTCCACGGCCCGTTGGTGTTGCCCCGGTTTCACGGACTCGGTGATGAGGAGACCAGGTTCGACGGGTGGGTGGTTTCGAAATGTATCGGGCTCATGTAGTGCAGGGCGGAGTGGCGTCGGTGGCGGTTGTAGAACCCTTCGATGTACTCGAGAATCGCGTTGGCGAGTTCTACGCGGGTCTGCCAGCGTTGCCGGTCGAGCAGTTCGGTTTGCACGCGCGCCCAGAACGATACGGCCACGGCGTTGTCGTACGGGTCGCCGATCGTCGAACTGGATAGCGATCAGCCCTTCAGGTTGAGGGGGCCGTAGCCGACCTTGCGGGCGTGGCGCCGGAGGGTCTCCTCGGTGAGGGGCGAGGGGAGTTCGAGCTGGCCGGACATGCGTTCCAGGAACTCGGTGAGCTGGTCCCGGGTGCGGCGGGTGGTGGAGACGTAGGCGAGTGCGCGGCTCAGGGCGGCTTTCTCGCGGGTTGCGGAGTCGTTGCACCACAGCTGGAGGACGTGGCTGCGGGGGGCGACGTACGCGCCGAGCATGCTCAGGGAGAATGTGTTCTTCGGGCGGCTCTCCTTGTCGGTGTACCGGGACGGCGGCAGGTTGAGGCGGGGGCTGTCATGGTCCTGCCACACGATCGCGTCTGGGGCGATGTCGCGCTGGCGCATCCAGCCGGCGAAATGGTCGCGCGGCTCCTCGGCGTCCGAGGCCTCCATGACATGGGTGGACCTCGGCCAGTTGTTGAAGATCTTCTCGATGTGCAGGTCGCGGCGGTCGGCGACGCCGGAGTAGACCATCGTCGTGCGGGCGCCGCCCGCGCGCGCCCTGATGACGTAGCAGGGCAGGAACGCCTGGTCGACGCTCGACACTTCGAGGTTCAGTAGCTCGTCGGGCAGGTCGTAGTCGCCACGGTCGGGACGCCGGGCCAGGTCGTCGACGGCGCCCGGTTGGAAGGGTCCGCCGTGTTGGAGCAGGCGGAAGGTGCGCTGGGCGTGGGCGGCCTCACGGTCGAGGACGCGGACGCCGGGCGCGTAGTGGGCCGTGCGCAGCGGGCCGCAGCGGACGCCGTCGAAGTAGATCCGGAGCTTCTCGCGCTTCTCGACGTAGCGGCGGTCGTCGCGGACCGCCCGGAAGCCGCGTGGTGTGAGGGTCAGACTGCCACCGTTCGCCTGGACGTGACCGATGCCGTGCAGGAACCGCAGGACCTGGTCGACCATGCGCTCGGAGACGCCCAGGAACGTGGCGATCTCCGGGGTGGTGGTGAAGCGCGCGTCGGCAATGGCCAGGCCGACGTACCGGTCGAGCAGGTCGAACGGGCCGCGTTCCTCGATCGTGGCGTCCAGTTCGGCGGCGTGTAGGGGGAACGCGAGGGAGTGGACGCGGAGGGGCCGGACGCCGGGGAGGCTCGCCGCGTGTTCCAGCGCGCGGGTCTGGGCGTAAAGCGGGCCGTCGTTCCTGCTCACGTGTCCTCCCCGAGAGCGCCCATGACGTCGCGGTAGGCGCGGAGGTCTCCGCGTCGCCGGACGTGCTCGTGCAGGTTGTCGACCATGCCGCGGAAGAGCGGGTCGCCCGTGTTGAGCAGCGTGCTGAGGTCGCCGATGAGGATCAGCCGCTGCCGGGCGCGGGAGAACGCCACGTTCGAGCGGCGGACCTCCCTCAGGAACCCGATGTGACCGGAGGGATTGCTGACCGTGAAGCCGAAGATGATCGTGTCGTGTTCGCCGCCCTGGAACGAGTCGACGGTGGCGACGCGACGGGCGATCGTGTCCTCGTCGCCGATCTCCTTCGCCAGCAGTTCGGAGACCAGCCCGATCTGCGCGGAGTATGGAAGGATCACCGCCCAGTCGCCGGAACGCGCGTGGTAGTGGGCGGCGAGCCGGGCCGCCAGTTCGGCCTCCCGGTCGTTGAGCCAGCTCCGCTTCGGCCAGGGTTCGTCGGGTCTCGGTCTCCTGCTGCGGCGTTCTTTCTGGGGCAGCGTCGAGGTGTCGACGAACGCCAGCGGCGCGGCGAACAGGTCGTCGCGGTGCGTCCGCTCGACGGCGGTCTCCAGGAATCCGCCGTAGAACTGGTCGGACACGAACCGGGCCACGATCTCGGGCATCCGGCGCTGGTAGCGCAGCAGTTCACGGTGTCCCGGCGGGACCTTGGGAAAGGCGAGCTCGAACGCGCTGTGGGTGACCAGGCGGGCCAGGTCGGGGTCGTTCGGGTGCTCGGCCGTCGCCCAGGTGAGGAGCTCCTGGTCGGGCAGCGGCGGCAGCTGGACGTGGTCGCCGACCATGACGGCCCGCCGCGCGCGGACGAGCGGCACGAGCGCGTCCACGGTGGCGATCTGCCCCGCTTCGTCGACGACGGCCAGGTCGAAGCCGACGTCGTCGAGATGTTCGCTCGTCGCGCTGCCGATGCAGGTCGCGCCGATGACGTCGGCGTACCTGATCAGCTCTCCGTACAGCTGTTCGGTCCGGCGGCTGAGCCGTTCGCGCCAGGATCTCAGCAGCTCCAGCCTCCGGCGGGCCAGGGCGAGCGCCTGTTCCGCGGCCTCATGGAAGACGGCCAGCGCGGCGGGGTCGGCCGCGATCGGCGGTAGGGGGCCGTCGAGCAGGTCGCGCAACGCTCCGGCGACGCCCGCGGCCTGGTCGGCGCGGGCGCCCTGCTCAGTGAGGGCTTGCTGATGGTCGCGACGGAGCGCGTTCAGCTCGGGGTGGGTGCCACGAACGCGGGCGAGCTCGGCCAGCAGCCCCTTCCGGTCGTTGTCGATCGCGGCGAGCGTCCGGTGAACCCCGTCCGCCTCGGCCCGCGCGTTGGCGGCCTCGCCGTCGATGCGAGTCACCCGTCTCCTGACGAACAGCCCGATCAACGGCATCTCGGCCGTGCGCCGGGCTTTGGCCAGCGAACGTTCCAGACGCTGGAGCACCTCGACGCGCTCGGCGAGCATCGCCTGGTGCTGCCCGGTGGCCTGGTCGAGCGTGCCGAGCCTGCGCCTCAGGTCGAGGGTGACCTCGCCGTCCTTCGTCGCGACGGCCGCGGCGCGGCGCCCGACGTCCTCGACGGCCTCGACGAGGCGTTCCCTGTCGTAGGCGAACTGGCGGCACAGGGCGTCGGCGGCTCCTCCGGCCGGGTCGGCGGCGGCGTAGCGCCGAAGGTGCGGCTCGGTCCGTTCGACGATGTGCTGCTGGAGCTCACCGGCGCGGGCCTCGAGCGTGAGGTGCTTGCAGTCCGCGGTGACGCCGTCCTCGCGCCCGACCCGCAGAACGAGCAGGTCGTCGGGCAGGTCCTTGAGCACGTTGTCGACGGCGCGGTTGGTGTACGAGGTGACCAGGACCTTGCGGTCCTCCTCGGCGCAGGCCAGGACGAGCTGCCGGATCGTGTGCGTCTTGCCCGTGCCAGGCGGCCCTTGGATCAGGGCCAGGTCCGGGACTTCCAGGGCTTTGTGGAAGGCGCTGAGCTGGCTGGGGTCCAGGGGCTCGGCCGGGCGGGTCCCGACCGCCGGGCGGAACGGCTGGTAGACGCCGTCCACCAGGGCGGGTAGCAGCGCCGGATTGTGCGAGCGCCGCTCCCTCAGGATCTCGACGGCCTCGCGCCGCTTGTCGTAGGCGACCAGGTTGGGCGACTCGGCGAACGAGCCGACCTCGGGGATGCGGTCGAAGTCCACGGGACGTTCGAACCGGACTCTGGCCACGCCCTCGTCGATCTGCTCGACCCGGCCGCGCAGGTCGGGTTCGCCGTCGATGTGGACGCGGGAGCCGGTGGTCAACCGGCCCGCATTGAGCAGGTGGAACGCGTGCACCGACCTGGCCGAACGGCGAACCGCCGCCACGGGTGCCACCCTGCGGTAGGTGGACAGGCGTCCGGCGCCGCCGGTCGCCTCGATCCGGCGCCCCTGCTCGATCAGCGTCGTCAGGCGGTCGAGGTACCGGGCGTGCGTGTCGGGGAGGTCCTGGCGTGGCTCGTGCGAACCGATGATGCCGGCGTTCCAGGCGGCCTGGACGGCGGGCCAGCCCGATAGGTGGCGAAGCTCGCTGGGGTGGGCGTGGACCCGCCACCCACCTGCCCGCAGCAGCAGCGCTCCCCGGGCGATCTGGTCATGGTCGTCGAAATGGAGGGGGTGGATGCCCCCCACCCAGTAGCCTCGCTCATCGCGAGTCGGGAAGAGCATGAGGGCGTACCGGTCATCCACGTAGACCTTGAGGAAGTCGTCGCGCCCGTCCCTGCCGCGTTCGACCCGGCCGGCCAACGGCTGCCGCGGCCCGTACGCCCAGAGGTCTCCCGTGATCGCCTGCAGGTCGGGCAGGAACGGGTGCCGGACACGCTGTCTCATCAAGGTCTCGGGGAACTTCCGGGACCAGACGAGCCCGACCTCGGGCCCCAGATCGACGACCTTTCCCGTCACGTTCCTCTCCCCAGGGTCAGCGGCGCAGTTGCGCACCGAGTTCGCTGATGTGGCCTCGTTCCGCCGGATCCTCCGAGAGGGCCCGGGCGAGGGCTCGCGCGAATCCCTCAGGAACGGCCGGATTGAGGATCGAGGCCGACACCATCGGGACCGGCGACCGTCCCGTCACGATCAGGTGAACGAGCTCGGCGAGCGCGCGAACATCATCGGCGGGCGCGAACCGATCGGACGGATCGCTGGAATGGGCGAAAGCACGGCCGGTGTCGCGCAGGGCGAGCGCTCCTCGCCGATCGGTCAAGATCGAGCCGAGTGTGAGGTCGCCATGGGTCAGCCCCCTGGCGTGCAAGGCGGCGAGGCCCGCGCACACGTCCTCGAGAGCCGCGCCGAGCACCTTTACCGTCTCCGCCGCGCGCCCTCGGCCTTCGTAGAAGTCCCCCATCGAGGTGAACGACGGAACGTCGACGGCGAGCACCAGCTCCGCCGGCGTCAGCGCAGCCGCCGCCACCGCGGGCAGGCCTGGCAGCCCTTCGCCGAGGAGGTCCTGTTCGGCCGCGAGCTCCGCGCGCCACTGCAGGGTCTCGGGACCGGGCTCCCGCGATTCGGCCCTCCGGAGCCAGACGTGCCGGCCGTCCCGCCCGAGGGCGAAGGTCCGGGAGACGACGGTGGCGTTGTCGGCCGACCACTGCTCGACCGGAGCGCCCGCGACCCTGAACAGATCCTCGCCGATCTCGACCACCTCGCCGAGACCGAGGGGATCCTCCGCGCCCTCCTTGACCGGCTCAGGGCGTGCCCTCTCGACCGCAACCCAGCCCTCGTGCTCAGCCTTGATCGCGAGCAGTGTCTCCCCGGGCCAGAGCGCGGGGGCCTTGTCGATGGTCCGGTGGCAGGCGGGGCAGAGCAGCATGAGATTGGCGACTCCGTCGATCTCGGCAGGCCTGTCCATCTCGGCGCGCGGCCCGCCCGGAGAGGACGGGGCGATGTGTCCCATCTCGCCGATGTGCGCCGTGCTCCCGCCGATGTCAACCTTCCGAAGGCACATGCTGCACCGCCGGTCAGCGGCGTCGAACAGGGCCCGCTGCACGCTCGCCAGAATTTTCTGCCGCTCCTTCTTGGCCACGCGGGGAATCGTAACGACCCACCAGGACAATCCGCCGTGGTAACACCACAAAACGCAGCCGAACGACATTCAGTGATCAATCTGGGAGGATGTAGGACCTTGGGCTTCGCGGTCCCCGGGGGACTCGATCAGCACGAAGTCGATGGGCCCATGGACGTCGGTCTCGGTCATCAGCACTGGAGCCCACCCGGTTCCGTTCACAGCAGGAAGCGAGCGGCTCGTCGCGTTGAGCGTCCCCTATGGTGCTGTGGGGTGTAGGTGTCGGCGGTAACGATTTGACGAGTGCTGGTGGGGTGTACCGGCGGTGCGGCTGCCTGCACCCCGAGACTGGCAAATCCTGGGGCCGCTCCTGTCCGAAGCTCGTGCCTGGGCGGCGGTATGGCAGTTTGTATCTGCGGCTGGAGCTTCCCGCCGACCTGGATGGCCGCCGCAGGCGGATCCGCCGTGGCGGCTCGCAACCCGCAAGGCTGCCGGGGCGGCGCTGACCCGGCTCCGAACGCCGAGCGCAGGGACGCGAGTTCGAGCTTGCTGACGGTGGGGGACTGGCTGTCGCACTGGATCGCGACCCGCAACCGCGCCTCCTCCACCGTGCGCGGCTACACCAGTCATGTCCGGCTTTACCTGTCCCCGTACCTGGGCAAGCTCATCCTGGCCGAGGTCTCGGTGGCGCATGTGCATGCGATGTTCACCGCGATCGCTCGGCACAGCGAGGCGCTGGGCAAGCCGATGTCGCCGGCGACGCTGAACCGGATCCGCGCGACCTTGCGGACAGCGCTCAACGCCGCCATCCGCCAAGGCCTGCTCAGCGACAATCCTGCCGCCCGGGTGGAGTTGCCGGGTGCGCGCCGTCCGCGGGCGGTGGTGTGGACCTCAGCGCGTGTCGAGCACTGGGAGAAGACCGGGGAGCGGCCGGCGGTGGCGGTCTGGACGGCGGCGCAGACGGCCGAGTTCCTGTACGCCATCGGCGACCACCGCCTCTACGCCGCCTACCACCTGATCGCACTGCGCGGCCTGCGCCGTGGCGAGGCCGCCGGGCTGCGCTGGTGCGACGTCGACCTGGACGGAGGCGTGGCGGTCATCACCCAGCAGCTGCAGCAGTATGACCGGCATCTGACGGCCTGCCCGCCCAAGACCGCTCGTAGCGCCCGCGTCATCGCTCTGGACCGCACCACCGTCGCCGCGCTGCGCGACCACAAAGACGGTCAACGACACGAGCGCGCCCGGGCCGGCAAGCAGTAACCGCGACAGCGGGTACGTTTTCACCTGCCTCAACGGCGGCCCGATGGCCCCGGACCGGCTGACGCGTACCTTCACCAAGCTGATCGCCGAGCATGGCCTGCCACCGATCCGGCTGCACGACCTCCGGCACGGAGCGGCGACCCTCGCCCTGGCCGCAGGTGTGGAGTTGAAGGTGGTGCAGGAGATGCTCGGCCATTCCAGCATCGTGCTCACCGCCGACACCTACACCTCCGTCCTTCCCGAGGTCGCCCACAAAGCGGCCGAGAAGACCGCCGCCCACGTCCTCAAAGCAGGCCGACTCGTCCCGGGAACCAAACGCACGCGCCGCCGCGCAGCAACCTCCAAGAAACGACGCGGACGCAAGAGCCGCACTGACCGGAGAGTACGGACTGGCCAGTCGAACGCTCATCCCAGCCGCCAGATCGGGCGTCCACAAAGACGCTGAGCCGCTCCGCCGCTGGCCTGCAGGGCCGCTTCGGGAGCGTATGACCAGAGCCTTTACGGCTCCCTGTCGCTGATACTTCGATGCAGAAAGGACAACTGAACACCATCCGGCGTGGCGAGTCGAAGGGCTCCACGCGCGATGATGCATGCCTGCGTACGGGGCATCGAGGGTCCCAAAAGTGGCCGAGAACGTCTTGGCCCAATGCACGCATAGTGACGGGCGCAGGTTAGCCTCAGTTCGGCCTCATACGACGACAGCGACGGCTCCCGTGAGGGGTGTCTCGCTGGTCGGAGCGGGTGTGCCGTCAGGGACTTGAACCCCGAACCCGCGGATTAAGAGGGGCCTTGCTGGGTATTAGGACTTCTTTCCCAGCAGGCTGTACACCGACGGATAGCCGACGATGAAAACCCCATCACGGATCTGTGGGATGGACGGCGTGGAACCCGGCTGGTCTCCGGGCGGCGAAGGGAGTGGAAGCCGGGTGATCCACGCGCCGGTCTTCTGGTCAAGGACGTTGATCTGACGGCCGGGCTCGATCCCGAGGGTGTCCTCCTCGGTCAGGGCGTAGACCCGGCCATGGCTGATTACCGGGTTACGGCCGTCCGTCTGGAAGCCGGGCGGTGCTGTCTGGGTCCAGATCCGGCGTCCGGTGGCGATGTCATACCCACACCACTTGGCCAGGGCGCATTGGGCGACCGCGGGCCCATTCCGTGCATCTCCGTTCCGCACCCAGTGCGCGAGGGGCCGCAACCCTTTCTTGGAGGGCCGTCCCGTTGTGGCATCGACGGCCAGCCAGGGATCAAGGCGTCCGCCGACAAGGAGGCGCCCGCCGGGTATCGGCTCGACATAGTCGGGCGGCTCGGACCATTCTCTGGACGGGAGTGGGGTGCGCCATCGCGAGGCACCGGTGGCGGTGTCGAGGCCGAGCAGGAACAGCCTGCTCTGGTTCTTTTCGACGCATTGCTGAACGACGGCGACAAGGCCGGAGGCACCGGCGATGGTCCGCGGGTCGGCGATCAGCGAGCAGTCTTTCGGCTGCGGGACCGCCCACCGCCGCCGCCCGGTCGCCTCGTCGAGCCCGGTCGCAAGGGAGAACGACAACGCCACGGCCGCCGGCGAGCCGACCGGGTGCGCCGCCACGATCAGGTTGTCCTCGCGTTTGCCGAGTCTGTCGATGTCGGCTCCGGCATCGTGGTGCCAGACGACCTTCCCGGCGGCCACGTCGACCCGGTCGACGGCCCGGATGTGCTTGTCGTCGCGGTCCCGCCAGGTGAGGTAGAGGTCGCCGTTCGTCTCATCCCGGCTCACTGCATTCAGGGCCAGCGAGTGACGCCGATACGTCCAATATATTCCGCCGTCGCGAATGCTCGACGCCCGCACGTCCGACGCTCCGATGGCCGCCTGGACCAGCACACCGCCGAAGACCCACGGATAGGTGCCCGTAGTGGCCAGCAACGCGACCTTGTCGCGCAATGGCTCGTCGGCGATCGGCCCTGGGAGAGGCGCGCCGGTCCGATGCATGCCGTCCTGCAGTCCGCCCAGCCAGCGAGCGGCGGCCGGGACGCCGTCACCTCCCAATGCCGCCACGACCAGCACGATTACGGCGGCCAGTATCGCGGCACGATCCAACCGAGTCGTGGCCGGATCACCCGACTTCTCCTCATCCACGGCTGGACGGTATCCGCCCCGCCCCTCGACCCACCACAGGACCATCGAATCCGGTGAACCGAGACAAGATCGACGCACCAGTTCGAGACATAGGGCATGACCGCGACCTCACGGCCCTCATCGTCCAGGCCGATCGCGGGCGTCCACGCATCATCGGAGATCTGGGCGGCGTGTGCCCACAACGGTTTGATCCGTTTGGCGCCGATCGCGAACCGCACATCCTGGGCCAGGCATTCCAGGGCGAGTTCCCCGGCAAAGTGGCCGGTATCGACCCGGGGTCTTGCCCGGTGGGTGTGGGGCAGGCTGCCTTTGAGTTCGGCGTTGACCAGCTCGTCCGGGTTCAGTTCGGGTGAGTACGAGGGCAGGAAGTGCAGCTCGATCTCGCCCTTGTGGTCGGCGAGCCAGGCCCGTACAGCCTTCGAGTGGTGGACCGAGTGTCGGTCCCCGATCAGATGTACCTTCCGGTCGAAGTGCCAGACGAGCCGGGCGAGGAAGCGAGACATGACCTTTGCGTCGTGGGATGCGCAGTGCGGCACACGGAGCTGCTTCCACCTGGACGGGACGGCGGCCGGGTCCCGGGCATAGGCAACGAGGTGCTGGCACACCGCCTCGGTCAATCCTGTGACTCTCGGCACACGGCCGGATATCCTCCGTTTACCTCACGAGCCGCCTAGCTCAGGGGCGTGGAGGCCCAATTCACGATCGGGGAACGTCAAGCCGCTGTCGGAGGGTCAAGCCGTGTACACAGTCGAGGTGCCGCTGGGGAGTGGCGGCGAGGTCGTACGAGTGCAGGTGAACGACGCCGGGGAGGACGTCGTGCGCGTCGGACGCGGCAGCCGTGCCGTCGTCCGGGCCGGACAGTCCCTGGAACAGATGCTGGATGTCGTACGGCCGGTTGCGGACGACTTCGTCGGCCGCTGCCGTGGCATGCTCCGGCCGCCGGACGAGGCGACCCTCGAATTCGGCATGTCGCTCTCCGCCGATGCGAAGGTCTTTGTCGCGGGCTCCTCTGCGGAGGCCAACTTCTCCGTCAGCCTTACATGGCACAGCAGCCCTGCCGGTTCGGACGCGGTGTCGGAAACCGTACCCGGCCCCGAGTCCGCGGGCCGAGGCCCGGCGGGCGGCCCCGCCTCCGGGCTGAGTCCCGCGGGGCATGCCGGGATCCGCCGTCGCAACTGCCAGCACCCTCCCGCTCCCTTCACCGAGGAGGCCCCGTGTACGACCAGGACGAATCCGACCGTACTGCGGCCGGAGCCGGGCACGGCGACCATGAGGATGCCGACACCGTCCTCGCCTCCGGGACGGTCCGCCTCCGGGACGGGCACGGCGACTCTGCCGGTACCGGATTCCTCGGCAGCCCGCGGATCGGCTACACGGTGTGGGCCGACATCGACCTGCGGGGAAGTTCGGGGACCACCCCGGTCCGAGAGGTGCCGCTGGCGTCATAGGAGGGCCCAGCCTGCCTGTAACAGGCTGGCCCCTCGGGGGCAGGATAGACGAGGCCCTTGAAGTCGAGGCCCCGTCCGCAGGCCCGGTTCGCCGGGCGGCGGGTGGGGCCTGCTTCTGTTCTGCGGCGATCCGCGCCTTCTGCGCACGGCCCATTGAGGCCGAACTCCCGGCGATCGCCGGCGCAGACCGCGCGACCGCACACCGTTACTTCGACGACTTCGCCCTCCGCCGACTCCCCGCCGCGCTCGCCACGGCCCGTCAGGACACCGTCACGGCGGCCATGGCACCGCTGGCCGAGATGTTCGCCGACGCCGGCGGCATGGTCCAGCTGAGCCGTGAGCAGGCTCGCGGCCGGGCCGGCGACTTCGAGATCATCGAGTACATCCTGCGCGGTCAGCCCGGAGGCGTGCCCAGCACCTGGGGCCACCACTTCGACGACTACCTCCTGCACGCCCCCATAACCGACCAGCACCGCAACAAGATCGCCCACCAAGCCGCGCTCATCGAGTCCGCACTCGGGAGCGACCCGGCGGACGTCCCGAGCACGGCCCCCGCGCGCGCCACCGGCCGCCGCATCCTGCTGATCGCGTCCGGAGGCGCCGCCGACCTGCGCCGAGTCGCCCCGGCTCTCCTGCACCCCGCTGACCGCCTGGTCCTCAACGACGTCGACCCCGACGCCCTCCAGCGCACCCTCACACACCTGCCGCCCACGACCCGCGCCCAGACCGCCGCGGCCCCCGGCAACGTCCTGCGCACCGCCGCCCACCTGGCCTCCGACTACGGCCCCTTCGACCTGGTCCTGGCCGGAGGCCTCTTCGACTACCTCGAAGAACGCTTCGCCCGAGCCCTGATCCGCACCACTCTGTCCCGCCTGTGCCGCCCCGGAGGCACGTTCTACTTCTCCAACATCGTGACCCCGAACCCCTACGCCGCCCTGATGACCCACATCGGCCGCTGGAACCTCGTCGAACGCACCCCGCCGACATCGAGGCCGACGTCCGAGCCGCCCCGCTGACGAGCCGGGGTGATCCCCGCAGTCGGCTTCGTGTTCGTCGCCGACGCAGCATCGGTCGTCAGTCGAGGCCTTCGATGATGCGGAAGTCGCGCTCGACGCCGTCAGCAAGTGCGGCCAGCGCCTCCTGGTAGGCCGCACTCGCATGTGCGGCGACCGCCTGTTCAAAGCTGTCGAACTCGATCAGGACGGTGCGCTCGGCGATTCCGGCGTCGTGTGCGACGACCCGGCTGCCGCGGGCGAGCAGCCGCCCGCCCGCGGCCTCGACGGCTGGAGCGGCCAGCTTGTTGTAGGCAGCAAGCTTCTCGGGGTCCGCAATGGTGCGGTAGGCGCTGACCCAATAGCCCTTGGCCACGGTTACCTCCTGTGTTCGGAATGGATGCTCAGAAGTATGCTCAGATCCACGGCCGGCGCGCTGTGGGCCAGCGAGCCGACGGAGACGGCGTCGAAGTCGGACGGCTTCGATCCTCAGCTTCCGGTTCGACTCGACCGGCCCTGGCCCGGCACACCGACTGGGGCTGTGATCGGGTTGGTCTCGGGTGAGCGTCGGCGGGCGAGGGCGAGGCTGGCCATCGTCGTGATCGCCATCGCGGCGACGCCGACCAGCGCCGCGGTCGTGTAGGCGTCGTCGTTCGGGAAGAGGCGGCCCGTGGCGGTGCCGGCGGCCAGGACCAGACCGCCGATGGCGCTGCCCAGGGAGTACCCGACGCTGCGGACGACGTAGTTGAAGCTCATGGCGCTCGACGTCTCGCTCTTGGGTGTGACGGCCAGGATGACGCCGGGCATGGCGGCCGAGAAGCTGCCGACGCCGAAGCCCAGCACGCCCATGGCCACGAGCAGTTCGGCCAGGTTGGACCGGGCGGTGGCGAACAGGGCGAACCCGCCGCCGACGATGGCGGCGCTGCCGGCCAGGAGCAGGGGGCCGTCGATCCGTTCGCGGACCCGGGGCGTGAGCTTGCCGGCGACGAACCCCAGCACGGAGAACGGGATGAGGACCAGCCCCGCCACGAAGGTGGTCAGTCCGAAGCCGTAGCCGGCGCTGTTCGGCGTCTGTGCGTAGCGGGTGATGAGCGTGAGCAGGAGGTACATGCCGCTCCCGCCGACGAACATGGCGATGTTCGCCCCGGCGACCGCCGGGTGCCGTACCGCCCGGACGTCGATCAGGGGCGTCGTGGTTCGCAGTTCGGAAACGGTCCAGACGCAGAGCAGGAGTACGGCGGCGACGGCAAGGGTCACCGCCACGGCGAGGTGTCGGCTCCACAGGCTCCTCTCGCCGGCCAGGAACAGGACGAGGAGCAGTCCACCCGCCAGGACGAGCGCACCGGCCACGTTCACGTGAGCGGAGCGGCCTTCGGGAGCTGCGGGCATGGAGCGCCACGCGGTCACGAAGGCGATGGCGGTGACGAGCAGGCCGAGGCCGTAGGCGGCCCGCAGTCCGCCGAACTCGGCGAGCAGCGCGGCCAGCGGGTAGCCGACGCCGGCTCCGATGATGGAGACCACTGAGATCAGGGCGATCGTGGCCGCGCTGCGCTCCTCGGGAAGATGGTCGCGGGCCACGCCCATCATCAGCGCCGTGAGACCGAGTCCGACGCCTTGGGCCGCTCTGCCCACGAGCAGCCAGGCGAACGGCAGCGGCAGCACGGTGAGCGCGCTGCCGACGACGACGACCGCCAGCGTGGCGAGAATCGTGGCCCGCCGGTGCGGACCGGCTCCGAGCCGGCCGAGGACGGGTGTGGCGACGGCGCCGCTGAGCAGGGAGATGGTCAGCGTCCACTGCGCGCTGTCGAGGGAGACGTGGAACGTAGTCGCCACGCTGGTGATGAGCGGCGTCCCGAGGCTGGCGACCGCCGCCACGACCAGGGCGATGAACATCAGGGCGGGGACCAGCAGACGTGCCTCGGAACGAATCAGGGCAGTACTCATGGACTGGTCATGAGCCTGGGCCTCGGTCACCGGTCCGACTCCTCTCGGGCGTGGCTTTCGAGCTCCGCCAGATGCAGCAGCGCCGGAAGGGCTGCCGCCAAGGCCTCGACCTCGTCACCGGTGAGTTCGTCGAGCAACCGCGCGTACGCGTCGACGCCCGCCTGGCGCCGCGTCCGGGCGTACGACGCGCCGGCCTCGGTCAGGCACACCAGCGTGACCCGCTTGTCGGACGGATCGCCCTTCCGCTCGACCAGCCCGGATTCCTCCATCACCCGGACCAGGACGGTCATCGCGGGCTGGGTGACGCCCTCGGCCACCGCCAGATCGGTGATCCGTCGCGGACCGGTCTTGTCCAGGGTGGCCAAGGTGGCGGCGGACGTCAGGCTCATGTCACGGGGAAGGCGTCTCACGGCCCTGGTGGCCAGACCGTAGAGGGCTGACCCGATGGCATCGAAAGCGCCGTGCGCGGCGCCTTGGCGACTCATGGCTGAAGCATAGCGGCTTTATATGAATCCTTTATGCATCTCCCGATCAGGGTTCGGCGGCGCCGACCGCGACGCCGACCACCTCCACCCCGACCAAGCCGAACAGCCGCGTCGTATCGTTGGACAGGCCCGTGGCCCTTCACGTGATCCTTCAAGCGTCGCAACTCGAAGAATCACAGAGCGTCACGGGCGTTCTGCACCCGTCAAGACCCTGACAGCGGACCGTGCCCACCGGGCACGGTTAAGTTCGAAGACCCCCATTGAGGCGTGTGGTGGCACCCCTCCCGGCCTTCTGTTCGGGGTTCTTCTCGGGATCCTTTTCGAGGTTCTCTCTATGAACGGGAGACGGCAGAGGATGTATCTGTGCAGGTTAGAAGTGGTCGTGCATATTCCGTTCGTGGGTCCGACTCGTCGTCATGACGACCCCTGGTAATAGATCAGATGTGTGTGCGAGGTGCTGTCTGCCTGCCCTGCTCTGATCATCCATCTCTACCGCGCGTGGTGCCGGACCTGCGGCCGCGAGTACCTTGGCCACTGGCGTCGCGCTCACCCCGAACCCCGCACCATGCCGGCCTGGTCCGAACCTCCTGCCCGGCAGGACCCGCTATGGTGACGCCCGCCGCCCTGCCCGTGTGGGGCCGGAACCGACTGCCACGCCGGATCGCTTGACGCTGCCACCCACGCTGGCGCGCGCGACGCCAGCAAGCGAAAGCGTTCCCGCTCCACCGCACCCGGGCCGAACGGCCCCCTGACCAGACCACCATCGAAATTCACCACGACGGACACTGAGCTTCCCCGTGTGTCCTGAACGTGAAGGAGGCTCGTGATGTAGGCAGAGCTGTCCGGAGCGGCGCTGCACAGATGATGAAGGTTTTGTGGCCCTTCGGAGTCGCCCTGCGGAGGGAGGCTTCAAACCGCCTCATGCTGCGTTGGCTGAAGACCGTCGTGGTGAGCGATGAGGAAAAGGCGCCAGAAAGGTGTCAGGTAGGGACCGGGAAGACGAACGCGAGTGAACCACTGCTGACGTGTCGTTACTCATAAGGTGACATCGAAACCGGGGTGTGGGGAAAGCTTCGGGATGAGCCTGGCGGGTATCCGCTTATTGGCCAGGTGGTGTCCGGCATGGAGGTGGCGTGAGCCCGGTCTGCGGCGTCTGTGTGGAACAGGAGAAGGCATGCCCGGAAATTACTCGCCTGCGAGGGCGGGAGAGAGGGAGCGCCTCGAGCAGTCCAAAACTGTGAGGGGCTGAGTACCGTCGCTGGGTGTGCCGGCGGACCGGTCCGTAGTAGCGCTGAAGTTCCTGCAATGGGAGCGGAGCGAAGGGGCCGGGCTGTCTGTGGCTGTTGTTCGTTCGATCAACCAGGCATTGTTCTGGGAGGAGTCGCATGGACGAGCTGAAATCGTCAGGCAAGTCGTTTGATATCTCGAAGCGGGTTGTCTGGGAGGCGTGGGAGAGGGTGAAGGCGAATAAGGGAGCGCCGGGTGTGGACGGCCACTCGATCGAGGAATTCGAGAAAGATCTAAAGAACAATCTGTATAAGATCTGGAATCGGATGTCCTCGGGGAGCTACTTTCCACCTCCGGTGCGGGCGGTGGAAATATCGAAACCGCATGGTGCAGGCACCAGAATGTTGGGGGTGCCTACCGTAGCGGATCGGATCGGCCAGACCGTGGTGGCCCGGAGTCTGGAGGGGAAGGTCGAACCGATCTTCCACCTGGACTCCTACGGCTATCGGCCGGGACGGTCCGCGCTGCACGCGGTCGACGCCTGCCGCCGGCGCTGCTGGAAGAGCGGCTGGGTGATCGATTTGGACATTCAGAAGTTCTTTGACAGCGTTCCGTGGGGCCTCGTCGTCAAAGCGGTGGAGGCCCATACCGACCTTCCGTGGGTGGTGTTGTATGTGCGGCGGTGGCTTCAAGCGCCGCTGCGACTGCCCGACGGTTCCTTGCTGCAACGCGACCGCGGGACCCCGCAGGGTTCGGCGGTATTGCCGGTGCTCGCCAATCTGTTCCTGCACTACGCGTTCGACGCGTGGATGGCCAGGGAGTTCTCCGGCATTCCATTCGAACGATATGTAGATGACGCGGTCGTGCACTGCGTCAGCGAGCGCCAAGCGCACCTTGTGCTGGAGGCGATCAGGCAGCGAATGGAAGAGGTCGGGCTGGCGCTGCATCCGGAGAAGACCAGGATCGTCTACTGCCAGGACGGAAAGAGGCGTGGCTCGTACGAACACACCTCGTTCACTTTCCTGTGGTTCACGTTCCGAGCCCGGGGAGCGCGGGACAAGAACGGGAGAATGTTCACCTCGATCTTGCCCGCGGTCAGCAAGGACGCCCTTAAGAAGCTCAACGCGGAGGTGCGGTCCTGGCGACTGAACCGCCGCACGAGCCTGTCCGAAGCGGACCTTGCCCGCCGGATAAACCCGGTGGTGCGAGGTTGGATGAACTACTACGGCGCCTTCTACAGGTCAGCGCTGTATCCCCTCCTGGCACGCATCAACGCCTACCTGATGCGCTGGCTCCGTGAGAAATTCAAACGACTTCAGGGACGCAGAAAGGCGCAGGACGCGTGGAACAGGGCGGTGGCGAAACGGCCCCGCTTCTTTGCGCATTGGGCCTGGGTCAACTGGGTCCCCGTGGTCTGGTGACCAAGACAGCAAGAGCCGTGTAACGAGAGATCGTTAAGCACGGTTCTGTGAGAGCCGGGGGCTGAGATGCCCCCGGCTACTCGACCCGTTTCACGGCCACGTGACCTGAGTTGGCCGTGTGTCAACGGGGAAGGAAGTGTCTCGTGCCGCCACCTCATCCGCCGGAGTTCCGGCGACGCGCTGTCGAGCTGGCCCGGACCGGCGACAAACCGGTCACAGCGTTGGCCAAGAGCCTGGGCATCAGCCAGTCGTGCCTGAGTAACTGGATACGGCAGGCAGAAGTCGACGAGGGCCGCACAGACGGCCTGACGAGCGCCGAGAAAAAGGAACTGGTCGAGCTACGCCGCAAAGCCAAGCAATTGGAGTTGGAGAACGAGATCCTCAAACGGGCGGCGGCGTACTTTGCCCGCGAGAACGTCCTCCCAAAATAAGGTACTCGCTGGTCCGTGAACTCGCCGATTACGATATTCCCGTCGCGGTGGCCTGCCGAGTCCTGAGCGTCTCACGATCCGGTTACAAGGACTGGCTCGGCCGGCCTACCTCGATCCGCGAACAGAGCAACGCCGAGCTTTTGAAGCTCATACGCGCCGTTCACGCCGAATCCCGCTTCAGCTACGGTGCGCCACGCGTCCATGCCGAACTGACGCTCGGATTGGGAGAGCGGGTGAACCACAAGCGGGTGGAGCGGCTCATGCGCGAGGCCGGCATCCAGGGGATCCACCGGCGCAGGGGCCACCGCAACCCGGCCGGCGAGCCCACCGAGGAGGACCTGGTCCAGTGCGCGTTCGAGGTCCAGGCTCCGGACCTGCTGTGGGTCACCGACATCACCGAACACCCGACCGCCGAAGGAAAACTCTACTGCGCGGCCGTTCTCGACTGCTTTTCTCGCCGTGTCGTCGGTCATTCCATCGATATCCGTCAGACCAGCGAACTGGTCATCGATGCGATGGCCGCGTCGGTGACCCGCCGCAAGCCACCTGCCGACTCCACGGTCCTGCACTCCGACCACGGACCGCAATTCACTTCTTGGGCGTTCGGGAAGCGGCTGCGGGACGCTGGACTGCTCGGCTCGATGGGCACGGTCGGTGATTGTTTCGACAATGCGATGATGGAGTCGTTCTGGGGAACCATGCAGCTTGAGCTCCTAGATACCAAGAATGGTCGACAAGAGCCGAACTCGCTGCCGCAATGTTTGAATGGATCGAGTGTTGGTATAACTCATTCAGAAGACATTCCAGTATCGGAATGCTGAGCCCGGTCGCCTTCGAGGAACAACACCGCACCTCACCACCGACCGGCTGACCCATCTCACCCCAGGTGGCCGTGCTACGGGGGGAACCTCAGGCTGTGTGTGGGCGTGGTCGGTGGTCGGGTTGGCTGTTTGCTTATCCGGTGAGGTTGAGGTTGTGGAGGCGGGCGATGCTGGGCATGGCGTGGTGGACGCCGTCGCCTTTGAGTCGGCGGTCGCGGAGGATCTTCCTGGTTTTCATGCGGGCGAAGACGTGCTCGACGTGGGCGCGGACCTGTTTGTGGGATTTGTTGTGGGCCTGTTTCCACTCGGGTAGTTCTTCGCCTGTGCGGCGGCGGTGGGGCATCACGAGTCCGGTGCCGGGGTAGCCGCCGTCGGTGATGGTGATGGTGATGGTGATGGTGATGGTGATGGTGATGGTGATGGTGATGGTGGTGGTCGTGCCGATGGCGGTTTTGGCGCCGGATTCCTCCCAGGCCTTGCAGTCGTTGCGGTTGCCGGGCAGGGGCTGGCCGACCAGCACGACCAGGCGGGTGTCTGCGTCGATGACGACCTGGTGGTTGGTGGAGTACCGGTAGTTCTTGGACTGTTCGGCGATGCTGTGGTTGCGGGTGGGCACCAGGATGCCGTCCACGATCAGCACGGTGTCGCTGCGGAACCGTTTGCGGGGCTGGAGCGCGAGTGATGGGCCCAGGTGGTCGATGACGCGGTCGGCCGCGGACTTGGAGATACCGAACAGCGGGGCGAGCTGGCGCATCGTCAGGTTCGTCCGCCAGTAGGTCGCCACGAGCAGTACCCGGTCCTCCAGCGGCAGCGACCAAGGGCGGCCTTTGCGGACGGGATCGGCGCCCTCGCGGCGCAGCGCGATCACCAGCTTCCCGAAGGCACGCGGGCTCAGCCCGGTGAACGGGGCTATCCAGGACGACTCCGACGCCGTGATCACACCAGACACCCCAAGATCACCCCAGCACGCCCAACAGTTACGGGACAAGCCTTAGGTGACTCCATCGAGTTGTCCTTGGTCACCCGAAACGCACGCCCGCAACGCGACTATCAGCTGACCAAAAACCCTCCACGCTCGTTCTCTGACCCTGCGATCTATCTGCACGTCTCCCTGAACGACACCGGTCATGCCTAAGAATGCATCGGTGTCCGGCTCAAATTTACCGGGATTACCTTACTACTCCACGACTTCGTATCTATGCTAGGCGACACGGTCGGTGCCGGAGGTGGGATCATGCCAGAGGGACAGACGCGAGGCGGCTCTGCGGAGTCCGAGAGTGAACCGGGCAGACCGCAGTGCCCTGAGGCTGTGGATCCGGCGTCGGACGCCCGTGAACCAGAGGGCGAGCGGCAGGGCCGCGGGTTCGTGATCGCACTCCTGTCGGCCTTCGCCGTCACGGGGTTGTTCGCCTTATCGTCCTATTTCTGGGTCAACTGGGGAACTCCTGACGAACGCACGCTTTACAGCACTGTCAGCCTTGCGCTCGCCGGGGCGCTGCTCGGCATGCTGGTTCAGGCGGCCGCCCCGTTGGACGGCCGCAGCACCATTGCCCTCGTGCTCGTGCTATCCGCCGTCTTCACCAGTGGCGGCCTCGGCATCGCGTATTGGAAGAACCACCAGCCCGTCGACGTCACCGACAAGATCACTCTGGATTCGGGCCGTGTGATCACCAAGAGTAACGGCGAGGGTTTTACGATCTCCACGCCGGTGCCGAAGGCTGACCATAAGACTCTGCGACTGAAATTGACCGGAAAATCCGACACTGGGAATACGGGAGATTGCCTATTCGTAAGTAGATGGTACGTGTCAGGCTCAAAGTCGGGCAGCAACTATAAGTTCAATGAAAGCGCGATGGTGCCCATTGGACAGGCGTATGGGACAACCGTCAAACTCAATGCAATATTGGTGACCGACCAGGGTTGCAAAATCAAGATCGGCGTCGGGAGTGGAGTCATTGACTCATGAATCCCAAGCCGCCCGCCGGTCCACGCCGAACCGGTTCCATGCGATTCCCTTGGAGAACACGGTCATGTCTGTGACACGCAGATACCTCGTCGCACTTACGCTTACCGCACTCGTACTCGCAGCGTGCGATTCCGGCACCGACGGCGGCAAGGCCGTCCAGTCCGCCGCGGGCTCGCCCGCGGCATCATCGGCCCAGCCGTGGCTGTCCGGCGTTGTCCACGTCGGTGCCAAGAACGGGCAGCCGGGCTTCAATGAGACCTCCAAAGATGGCCACAAGTTCGACGGATTCGAGAACGATCTCGCCACGTATCTGGGCCGCTCGCTGAAATTTGATCCACTATTGGAGGACATCACGACCACCCAACGTGAACCGCGACTCGTAAGTGGAGCCGACAGGCTAGTTATCGCAACATATTCGATGGAAGACGAGCGGCGAAAGAGGGTCGACTTCGTCGGCCCCTATCTGATGACCCGGACCGGCGTCCTGATACGAGAAGACGATAGAAAGCTGATCAGGACGTCGCCGCAACTCAAAAAGAGAAAAGTGTGCACCGTGAAAGGCTCGACCTCGGAAGTGAAGGTGGACGGCAAGGGTAATCCGGATGCCAAGATGGCCGCCCAGTTGAACGAAAAAGCTACATATCTGCCCCCAGAGGAGGATTATAAGGCTTGCGTAAATTTGCTGATAGGAAAAAATGCAGACGCCGTGTGGACAGACCAGGCCATCCTCTATGGGTTTGCAAACAAGTACAAGGATCTGCGTGTCATAAAAGGCATCGTGGCTCTGTCGCCACAGTATTACGGAATCGGCATCGCCAAGGGACATTATAACGATTGCATTCGCCTAAAAGAGGCGCTTAAAGATTATCTCATGTCCACGTGGTCGAACAATTTCGCGACCCACTTCCATAATGTTCAAGAAGTGAAAGAATATAAGCCGGAGATCACCGACGTCGATGAGCACACACAATGCACAAAGTAGATCTCGGCAATTTCGGATAGCCATCGCGTCCGTCAACGCCACGGCGGGCGAGGAGGCGAGCACCTCATGACCGTGCGGGCGATGCTCGTGTACGAGGCCGCATGCGACAACCGCGACACGGTCTTCCAGCACAGGGCAGAGAACTATAACCTCGACGCGGGGCTTGATGCTGGCGATCTCGCGTAATCGTTCAGCGCGTATTCGTGGTTGCAGCAGCTTCTCTGGTCACTTGGTGGTCGCCGGGGGCGTAGCGGTTTCCAGACTCCTCCGGCTTCGGCTGCGATGCGGTGCTATTTGGCCTTCTTCCGCAACTTCGGAAGAGATGCCAGGTGGCGAAGGCGTGAAGCTTGGACTCAACCGGTCGTCGCAACACCGGTTTCCTGGGGCGTTAGTAGTTGCTCGTTCATGGCTTCGGCGGGTGTCTTCCATCCGAGTGTTTTGCGGGGTCTGGTGTTGAGTGTTTGGGCTACAACTGCGAGTTCGTCTGCGTCCCATCGCGACAGGTCTGTGCCTTTGGGGCAGTATTGGCGCAGCAGTCCGTTCGTGTTCTCGTTGGTTCCTCGCTGCCAGGGGCTGTGCGGGTCGGCGAAGTAGACCTGGAGGCCGGTGTCGACCGCCTGCGACACCGCGATCGCAGCCGCGGCGTCCTCCGAACTCGCCTCACGCGCGATCGCCTGCCAGAAACGGACACGATCCTCACGCCACGCGACCGTCGGCCGCCCCGGCGAGGGAATCTGCCCCCGATACAACCGGACAGACTGCTGCCGCCTCCCCACACCCACCAGCAACACCTCCAAATCTCAGGGTGTTGCGACGACCAGTTGGATCCGCCTTCTAATCCTCGAGCATGGGAATTCTCCGTATTATGGACCGGAGAGTGGCCGGGTTCGTGTTCACCACCGAAACCGGGCAGCCGCTGCATCCCGCGTTCGTCACCGAGGAGTTCGAGCAACTGTCGATGGAGGCCGGTCTGCCGCCGATCCGGTTCCATGATCTGCGGCACGGCGCGGCGTCAATCCTTTTGGCGGCGGGGTATGACATGAAGGTCGTGCAGGAGACGTTGCGGTTGTCGTCGATCACCATCGCGGCCGACACCTACACCAGCCTGCTCCCCGGCCTGGCCCGCCAATCCGCCGAAGACGCCGCCGCCGTCATCCTCAACGCCGGCTCCGGCAAACGAGGAGAGACCCCGATCACGCGGGCCGAACTGGCGGGCATCATGAGCGGAACCTGACGAACTTGGGGATCGGCAGGACGCCGGCCGAAGCCTGAATCCTGCGGATCGCTTGTTCAGACCGGATTTGTGTGGCTGGTCGTGACGAGCGATCCATGAACTGGTGCGAATGGTTCCGTGTCATGTTCCCATGCTGGCACGGAACTGCACCCGTGTAATCCGCATTCTGACGAACGCGGGTTGATCCGCGCGCTCAATCCCAATCGAGAAGGCGGTCATTCGTGCCCGTTCCATGGATGCGCGGAACTCTTCCTTGCAGCGGAGTAGATGTCTCCAACGCCAGGGCCATCAGGTGACCGGGTACGCCGCAAAGGCCACGGCCACCGGTGCCGTCGTCGGTGGAGCGGTGGAGCGGTGGAGCGGTGGTGCTGGGACTATTGACGTTCGGCGCGACATCCTGAGCTCCGACGGCGGTCGCCGGAACCCGGCATACGTGCGGGTTAGGATTCAAGCCGATCTGCTCCCGGGAGGTGGGGGACGGTGGCGTCTCAGCAGTTCCACATGGAATTGGTGGCCCGGGTGGAGCCCGAGGAGGAGTTCGCCCGGCTGGCCGTCGCTTGGATGCAGGCTGCCAGGAGAGTTCTGTTTCCGCGATTCGACGATGAACTACAGCGCGGCCCCGTGTTGAACGCGGCTGCCCTGAAGGACGACACAGGACTCGTCCCGCGCGGCGAGCCCAACGGGATCTGGGCGGCGATGCAGGTCCACAAAGATCTCTACAGTTCACCATCCCCGCTCAGACTGTATTCTCCGACATCGTGGCAGAGATTCGTCGATGCCTTGGCGTGCCGTTCGTACGGAGCTTGGCTCTTCATGGAGCCGCTGGATGCCGCTGGCCGGAGCGCTTCCGGAAGCATCCGGATCGGGGTTTCCTACGCCGATGAGGACTTCCCGGAGTGGATGCGTGTGGAGGTGATGAGTGAGTTCACGCAGATTGTTCCGGCGGATGAGCAGCGGGCTTGGGCGTCATTTATCAAACCGTGGGCGACGGGCATGCAAGCATGCTGGGGACATATCACCGATGACTTCGCCGATCCTGAGACCAGTCATGAGGACGCCACAGGACAGTCCGTTTATGAAACGATTCCGAAGTGCTCGGAGGCCCTTCGAGGTTACTCCTGGGTGACGATCGTAGCGCCCGAGCTGATGCAGGCTCTCGGTGGAGCACAAGCTATTCGGAATACTTGCGCGTTTACTCAAGTGGATGAACTCTCTCATGGTGGAGGCTTCCTCCAGGCCACCGACAATCTGGAGGAGTATGGAGGCGAGTCCGTCCAGAATGTTTTCAGGGCCCTCGCTCCTGTCCTACTGCCCGGCCGCACAGTGAACGTTTTTCACCAGCATCCGTGGGATGGGTGATCACGGCATGGTCGCGGGCGGTGTGGCGGGCCCTGGAACGTGAAGAAGCCTTGGTAGGGCGGGTGATCTCTCACAACCCTCCGCGCCCACCAGAGGTTTCACATGCTTTTCTATCGTTCTTCGCTGCCGTTGTCGCGTCAGACCCTGCAGTACGTCACCGGGGTCGTCGGCCGGCACCGCAAGCAGGTCGGCAGCAAGGGGCGGGCGCTGTCTGCGGGGA
>NZ_JASNWE010000003.1 GCF_030283145.1 Actinomadura xylanilytica | reverse complement strand
ACCCGGAAGTTAAGCCCTTCAGCGCCGATGGTACTGCACGGGAGACTGTGTGGGAGAGTAGGACACCGCCGGACTCTTTTTGTGAAAGGCCCCGCCATTCGGCGGGGCCTTTCTCATTTCTCCAGCTCTTTCAGAAGTGACTGCACGGCCAGCAGGTCGTCCTCGCTGAAGACGCTGACGCCGTTGCGTTCCAAGAGGACGGTGGTCACTCCGTCTCCCGCGACGGACACGCCGGCGAACGTCCCGTCGTGGACCCGCCCGTTCCCGCAGGAAGGGCTGCCCTGTTTCAGAAGCGCGATCCGGGCGCCGGCGCGCTCAGCGGCCTCCAGGGCGAGCCGGGCCCCGCGGACGAAGTGCTCCGTGACGTCCTCGCCTGCGGCGGTTCGTACTTGGGCCGTGCCGTCGAGCACCGCCGCGGCGTCACCGACGATCTCGGCCGGGGGGCGCGGCACCGGCAGACCGCCCGACACCTCCGGGCAGAACGGGACGAGACGTCCCTCCGTGCGCCACTGCGCGAACAGTTCGTCGTGCACGGCCTTCCCGCGCCCGTCGTACCGGACGGGCCTGCCGAGCAGACAGGAGCTCACCAGAATCGATTCCACACGATCAGCCTATGCGGACCGCTTCGATGGGACTCCCCGGCGACTCCCACTGGTCCTGGCCGGCGGGCCGTCGTGGGGCGGATGCTCACTGAAGTGGGTCCTGCCCGCTGCCAACTTCGCGTCGGCCCTGTGTATTCGTTCGGAACGGCGAGCGCTCCGTGCAGTTCGCGGGCGGCGGTGCCGGTAGAAAGGCAGGCGCTCTTGGTAGGCGGGGACTCCCGGCGGGACAGGCATTTCTGGCGAGGAAGGCAGCTCTGGCGAACCCGTCGCTGCTTTTCGCCGATATCCCGCTGCAAAATGTGATCACCTGACTACAATCGGCCATTGTCACTGACACTGGGTACCTCGTCCAGGGAGAGCGGCGATGCTTCATGCCTCGATCGCACCAGCCCGGCCGCAGCACCGGATTCGCGGGGGCGATGCCATCGTGATCACGCTCGCCGCCCTCATCGGCGCCATCACGGCCGCCGACCTCGTTCTGCCCGACCGCTACACCACCATGGCCCTCCTGGTCGCCGTCCCCACGCTGGCGGCGCTGTACCCCTCCTGCCCGCCCCGATACGCGCTGCTGATCGGGGCGCTGACGCTGGCCGTCGCGACGCCGCTCGCGATCCTGCACCGCGAGGCCCATCCGATCGTCGCGGTCGGCAGCCCGCTCGGCATCGCGGCCACCACGGCGATGATGTACATCTCCGCGCGCAGGCAGCAGCGCAGCGATACCGCCCAGGCCGACCTGCGCGAGATCGCCGAGGCGATGCAGCGGGCGCTGCTGCGGCCGGTGCCCGAACGGCTCGGCCCGGTGCACGCGCGGGTCCGCTACCTGGCCGCCGCGGCGCAGGCCCGCGTGGGCGGCGACCTCTACGACGTCGCCAGCACCCCCTACGGGGTGCGGCTGATCGTCGGCGACGTGATGGGGAAGGGGCTGGCCGCCGTCGAGCAGGCCACCGACGTGCTCGGCGCGTACCGCGAACTCGTCCAGCACGAGAAGTCGCTGCCCGAGGTCGCCGCCCGGCTCGACGCGTTCCTCGCCACCCGGACCGGTGAGGAGGAGTTCGTCACCGCGCTGTTCGCCGAGGTCTCCGCCGACGCCGACACCGTTGAGCTGGTCACGTGCGGGCATCCGCCGCCGCTGCTGCTGCGGGCCGACGGCCGGGTGGGGTTCGCCGACATGCTGCCCCCGGCCCCGCCGCTCGGCCTGCTGCGCATGGTGGAGGGAGGGTGCGCGGCCACCACCCTTGCGCTGGGGCCGGGGGACCGGATGCTGATCTACACCGACGGGGTGAGCGACGCGCGGAACGCGGCCGGCCGCTTCTACCCGCTCGCCGAACGCGCCCGCGCGTTGGCCTGCGACGATCCCCGAGAGCTGATGGAACGCCTCGAGACCGACCTGCGTGCCTACGTCGGCGGACGGCTCCACGACGACACGGCACTGCTCCTGGTGCGCTTCGGCTGGTGACCCCCGCACGGCGCGGCGCGCATCACGCGGGGCATGAGCTCCGGAGGGCGCGGGGTGCGCGGCGCGCGAGTTGGGGCCGGTGGTGGAGCGGCCCGGTCGCGTCCGGCCGAGGTGCGGGCGGGTCAGCTCTTCTTGTCGGCGCGGACGCGGTCGACGGCGATCTGCGCGACGCGCACCGCGGCGGCCGGGTTGAGGCGCACGCCCCGCCAGGCCAGCCGGCCATGGGCGGGGGCGACGATCAGCGCCTGGTTCTTGTCGATGCCGCGGACGATGTCGCGGGCCAGCTTCTCGGCGGTGTAGAGGCGGGGCGACGCCTTCTTGATGTCGTTCTTGGCGTCGCCGCTCATCGGGGTCTCGGGCAGGTCGGGGTTGACGTTGGCGAGCAGGGGGGTGTCGACGAAGCTCGGGCAGACCACGCTGACCCTGACGCCGCGTCCGGCTGCCTCGGCGCGCAGGCCGAGGGACAGCCCCACCACGGCGTGCTTGGTGGCGGTGTAGGGGATGCCGATCGGCATCGGGACCAGCCCGGCCAGTGAGGCGGTGTTGACGATGTGCCCGGAGCCCTGCGCCAGCATGATCGGGTACGCGGCGTGCACGCCGTGCACCACGCCCTTGAGGTTGATGTCGATGGCCCGGTTCCAGTGGTCGAGGGTGAGCTCCTCGGCCAGGCCGCCGATCGCGATGCCGGCGTTGTTGAAGACCAGGTCGAGCCGGCCGTGCTCGGCGGCGGCGCCCTTGTACAGCTCCTCCACCGCGCCCGCGTCGGTGACGTCCAGCGCCGCCGAGGTCGCCCTGCCGCGGCCGAGGGTGTTCAGCCGGGCCGCGACCTTCGCGGCGCCGCCCGCGTTGATGTCGGTGACGATCACCGTGTCGCCGCGCGCTACCAGGGACGTGGCGACCGCGCGGCCGATGCCGGACGCGCCTCCGGTCACGATCGCAATGCTCATCGGGGCTCCGCTCGCTGCGAGGGCCGACCGCGCGGCCGGGCCCGAAGGGGGAGTGGGCCCGGCCCGCGGCGACTAATTGGATGGGGCGTTTAATTGGGTGGATTCTACGGGGCGGTGGACCGTCCCGGTACTCACCGCGGTGCTAAGGACGGCCGGCCGGCTGCTCCAGCCGCTCCACCTCGAAGTCGGCCGGGTCCAGGCGCCGGGTGCGGAGCCAGTAGTTCACCGTCGAGGCGGGCCAGGCGGCCCGGTTGGCGCCGTCGCGGTCGAGATACCAGCCGGTGCAGCCGCCGGCCATCCAGACGGCGCCCTCCGACTTGCGGCGCACCCAGGTGGTGAACCCGAGAAGCCGGTGCCGACGATGACGACCTTGTACGGTCCGCCCGGTCCCGCCGCGGGCGTCACCGCGGCGGGACGGGGGGAGGGCGCGGGCGCGTCCGCCGCGGCGCGTGCGCGGGTCACGGGTCACGGGTCAGGCGGCCTTGGCCGGCTGGACGGCGCGGCGCCGCTTCGGCTCGTCCCAGATGCCGAACGCCTTCCACACCCGCTTGTTGACCGGGTTGACGACGTCGAGCTCGGCCATCAGATCGCGGATCTTGCCGACGGAGTTGGCGATCTCGGCCTGGGCCGCGTCGTTCTTGTAGGCGTCGCGGACGACGTCCTTGGGGATGTTGAAGTGCCGCACCATCGGGCCGGGCGGGGAGAGCATGATCCGCGCCATCACGCCGAGCACGATCGGGGTGGCGACGCCGAGGATCCGGCGCCGGATCGGGTTCATGTTCGGCACCCGGTGCTTGAGGTAGTGCCGGGCGAAGGAGATGTGCCGGGCCTCCTCGGCGATGTGGATCTTCATGATGGTCTCCTCGAGCGGGTGCTTGATGTGCCCGCCCTTGAGGGACTTGCGCTGCACGTAGTCGATCGGGTCCTCGCCGCCGAGCACGAACACGAAGAACAGCTCGGTGTTGACCAGCGGGATCCACGGGGCGGCCTGCGCGACCGCGCTGAGCGCCCGCGGCATGCCCTTGATCGGCATCTTGGTGCGGTTGACGAACTCCTGGAACATCATCCCGTGGTGACATTCCTCGGTCGTCTCGTGGTAGACGTAGCGGAACTCGGGCCGGCCGTTCGGCAGCCGGTAGGCGTAGTTGAGCAGGCCGCGCTTGAGCAGGTTCTCGAACTGAAGGCCGATCTTCATGGCGGTGGCGACCCGCCACAGCCCGATCTGCGCCTGGATCTCGGGCGGCTGGGACTGGTACCAGGCGGTCTCGCCGAGCCGGTCGAACGGCGGGAGGATCCAGCGCGGGTCGGTCTTGTCGACCAGGAACTCGGGCTCGTTCCACGGGATGTCGGCGTACGCCTCCCAGTGCTTGTCCACCGAGGCCTTGTTGAGGCGCTCGATGACACCCAGGTAAGCCTTCTTGTCCTTGACCTGCTCGCGGACTTCCTCGGCGAGTTCGGTGGGGGCCTTGGTCATGTCGAGCGCTCCCTCGGGAGGTGGGCGGTGTTCAGGGGGTCGGCGTGCTGGGTGCGGTGAACGGGGTGGGGTGAACGGGGTGCGGTGCGGGGTTCACGGCGTTCGAAGCGCTGTGTCGGGATGCTTCAGGTGTGCGTCGCGGCCGGGGCGTCGGGGGCCCTGAACTCGGCCACGGGTGCTTTGCCGAGGGGGGAGGCGGATTCGGAGGCGGGTTCGGAGGTCGCCGCACTGGAGGGGGGCGCGGTGGCCGCCGCTCCCCTGGTGCAGGCGGTGGACGTGACGCTCGTGGGAGCGGCGTCGCCCGGCGGGGTGGAGCCGGTGTCGGTGGTGGGCGGCGGGGACGCCGCGGTGGCTGTTCCGGGCTGGGGGACGATCAGCCGGGCGAAGTCCTTGACCTGCCTGAGCACGGCCTCCTGGTGGCTGCTGGCGTCATCGTCCAGCGCGTTCTGCACCGACAGCCCGACGAACATCGCGAACAGGCCGCGCAGCAGCGTCGGGACGAAGTCGGGCGCGAGCTCGTTCTCGGGGAAC
Source organism: Actinomadura xylanilytica (assembly GCF_030283145.1). GTDB lineage: Bacteria > Actinomycetota > Actinomycetes > Streptosporangiales > Streptosporangiaceae > Spirillospora > Spirillospora xylanilytica. The sequence continues at coordinate 1,353,690 of NZ_JASNWE010000003.1, read as the reverse complement.
ATGCGCTCGAAGGTCTCGGTGATGACCTGGAGGATGCGCTCGTTGAGGTCGCGGCAGAGCGGGCGCAGCTCCTCGTCGGTGCGGGCCGCGACGGCCAGCTCCATGAGCGCCTTGGCGGGCGGGCCGCGGAAGACCTCCCAGAGCAGGTCGAGCGCGCCCTCGACGTTGCGCCGGCCGGCCGGCAGCACCGCGAACGCCGACTCGTACGCCAGCCGCTGCGCCTCCAGCAGGTGCTCGAGCGACGCGGCGACCAGCACCATCTTGGTCGGGTAGTGGTGCTGCTGGGCGCCGCGCGAGACGCCGGCGCGGCGGGCGACCTCCGTGGTGGAGGTGCCCGACCAGCCCAGGTGGACGAGGCAGTCCATGGTCGCCTCCAGCAGGCGTGCCTGCGTCTGCGACCGGCGCTCCTCCTGGGTGCGCCGACCGCCGCCGCTGCTGCCGCGCCTGCGCGGATGACGTCGCCGAGTGCTCACTGACACACCCCGACCGTACGAGCGCGACATACAAGCAAGCAAGCCTGCATGTATGTTGCGCGGGTCACAATTGGACGGCGAGTCTGATTCGCGGGGCGTCCCGGGCCTGTTCCTCCGGGCTCGGAACGTTCCCGCACCCTGTTCACCGGCTGACCGGACGGCCGGTACCGCGTTGGGCGTACGCGCGCCGCAGGTGGTGCCGCACGGGGAGCAGGCGGGGTGCCTCTCCTGGCCGGACGACGCGCCGCAGACCATGGCGCGACGATCCGGTCCATGGGAAACGCAGCGGAGGCAAGGCGATCGATCACCGACGGGGCGCCCGGACGGCGCCCGGTCCCCGAGGACGAGGCGGCCGGCGGTCCGTTGGGGGGCGGTGCGCCGGAGGGTGGTGCGCGGACCGTGGGGCTCAGCAAGGTGTACGGCACGGGGGACATGGCCGTGCGCGCGCTCGACAACGTCAGCGTGGTGCTCCCGGCCGGCCGGTTCACCGCCGTCATGGGACCGTCCGGGGCCGGCAAGTCCACGCTCATGCACTGCGTCGCCGGGCTGGACGGCGCGACGTCCGGCAAGGTCTACGTCGGCGGCCAGGAGCTCGGCGCGCTCTCCGACCGGCGGCTCACCCGGCTGCGGCGGGAACGGATCGGGTTCGTCTTCCAGGCGTTCAACCTGCTCCCGACGCTCACCGCGCTCGACAACATCACGCTGCCGATGACGCTGGCCGGCACCCGTCCCGACCGGGAGTGGCTGGACACGGTGGTGCGGGTCCTGCGCCTCGGCGACCGGCTGACGCACCGTCCGTCCGAGCTGTCGGGCGGTCAGCAGCAGCGGGTCGCGCTGGCCCGCGCGCTGGTCACCCGGCCGCAGATCGTGTTCGCCGACGAGCCGACCGGCAACCTGGACTCCCGCACCGGAGCCGAGGTCCTCGCGCTGCTGCGCGGCGCGGTGGACGACCTCGGCCAGACCGTCGCGATGGTCACCCACGACCCGGCCGCGGCGGCCCGCGCCGACGCGGTGGTGTTCCTCGCCGACGGCCGCGTCGCCGACGTCATGGACGCCCCGACCGCCGACCGCGTCCTGGACCGGATGCACGGCCTCGGGGGCCTGTCGTGACCGGGCTGGTCCTCAAGGAGCTGTGGGGGCGCAGGCGGCGGCTCGCGGGCTCCCTCGTGGCCGTGTTCCTCGGCGTGGCGTTCCTTACCGGCACGCTGGTGCTCGGCGACACGCTGGCGGGGAGCATCGACGACTACTACGCGCGCGCGTACGGGGACACCGATGTCACCGTACGGAACGCGACCAAGGTGAGCGACGCCCCCTGGGGCCCCCGTGGGCAGATCGACGCCGCGGCCCTGGACCGGGTACGGCGCGTGGACGGCGTCGCGAACGCCGAACCGGTCATCCAGGGGTCGGGACAGTTACTGGCCAAGGACGGCACCACGATCCAGTCGCGCGGCCCCAGGACGGCCGGGAACTGGCTGACCGACCCGAAGCTCAACCCGTACCGCCTCGCTGAGGGACGGGCACCCCGCGCGCCCGACGAGGTCGTCATCAACAAGATGTTCGCCGACGAGGGCAGGCTCCGTGTCGGGGACCGCACGGCCGTGCTCACCCCTGAGAAGGTCCCGGTCACCGTCGTCGGCATCAGCAGGTTCGGAGACGAGGACGCTTTCGGCGAGACCGCCTTCACGGCGTTCACCCTGGAAGGCGCCCGCCGCTACGTCGCGCGTACACCAGACCGCATCACCGCGGTCTGGATCCGGGCCGCGGACGGGCTGAGCCAGGACGCGCTGGCCGCGCGCGTGCGGCCGGTCCTGCCGGCCGGGACCGAGGCCATCACCGGCGACGGTCAGGTGGACGAGGGACTGAGCGCAGTGGAGAGCGGATTCCTGCGGGGCTTCCGCGTCGTGCTCGCCGCGTTCGGCGGGGTGGCGCTGCTGGTCGCGGCGTTCAGCATCCACAACACGTTCGCCATCACCATGGCGCAGCGGACACGGGAGTCGGCTCTGCTGAGAGCGCTCGGCGCCCGGCGCCGCCAGGTCGTGGCGATCGCCGCCGCCGAGGCCCTGGCGGTCGGCGCCGTGGCCACGCTCGCGGGGCTGGCCGGCGGGATCGGCTTCGCGGAGCTGCTGAGACGGCTGTTCTCGGCCTTCCGGATCGGGATCGCGATGCAGGGGCTGGTGTTCACCGCCACCGCCGCCCTGGTCGCCGTGCCGGTCGGCCTGGCCGTCACGCTGATCGCCGCGCTCGGCCCCGCGCTGCGGGTCTCCCGGGTGCCGCCGCTGGCCGCGCTGCGCGAGGTCGCCGCCGAGAGCACCGCGCCCACCGACACCAGGATCATCATCGGTTCGGTGCTGGCCGCCGTCGCCGCGGGCTCGGTCGCCCTCGGCGCGCTGACCGGGCGGGTCCCGATGACCGCCGCGGGCGCCGTGCTGTGCCTGATCGCGATGGTGGCGCTCGGGCCCGTGGTGGCCCGCCGGGCCGCCGCGGTCGCCGGCGCGCCCGCGGCGCGGCTGCGCGGCGTCCCCGGCGCGCTCGCCCGCGACAACGCCCGGCGCAGCCCGCGCCGCACGGCCGGCGCCGCGACCGCGCTGATGATCGGCGTCGGCGTGGTCACCCTGCTCATCGTGCTGATCGGCTCGCTGCGCGCGGGGCTGGAGGACGGCGTGGCGGGCTCCTTCCATGGCCGGATCGTGGTCAACGCCGGCAGCAACGAGACCGGTGGATTCGACACCCGCTTCGCCGCGGACGCCGCCGAGCTGCCCCAGGTCCGGAACGTCGCCGGGATGGGACGGGGCGACCTGCGGGTGGACGGACGGCCCGCCAACGTGCGGATCGCCGACCTGGTGAGCCTGCAACGCGTGCTGGACCTGGACGTCGTCCAGGGCGGCCTCGCCGCGACCCCCTCCACGGGCGGGGACGGCGCGACCGGCGGGCTGGCGGTGTCGGAGAAGATCGCCCGCGACCGCGGCTGGCGGCCCGGGTCCCGGGTCGGCGTGACGTTCGCCGACGGGACCCGGCAGACCCTCCAGGTCGGCGCGGTCTACAAGAACACCGATCTCGCCGGCGACTACCTGGTGCCCCGCGCGGTGTGGAACGCGCACACCGGGCAGCCGCTCGACACCCTGGCGTTCGTCGACCTGAGGCCCGGGGCGTCGCCCGCGGACGCCGAGCGGGCCCTCACCAGGGCCGCCGCGCCTTACGGGGCCCCCGAGGCGCAGTCACGGGACCGCTTCGTCGCCGCGCAGACCGAGGACATTAACGGTTTCATCGCCGTCGTGTACGGGATGCTCGCGCTGGCGATCGTCATCGCGCTGCTCGGCATCGCCAACACCCTGGCGCTGTCGGTCCACGAGCGGACCCGCGAGCTCGGCCTGCTCCGGGCCGTCGGCGCGACCCGGTCCCAGGTCAGGTCGATGGTGCGCTGGGAATCGGTGATCGTCGCGCTGTTCGGGACGGCCGGGGGGATCGGGCTCGGCCTGTTCCTCGGCTGGGGGCTCGGCCGGTCGCTCGGCAACCCGTTCGCGCCGTCCGGGACCCAGCTCGCGGTGATCGCCGTGGTGGGCGCGGTCGCCGGTGTACCGGCCGCGATCCGTCCGGCCCGGCGGGCCTCCCGGTCGGCGATCCTCTCCTCGATCGCCGCGCCGTGACGCCCTGACCTGATGCCGGTCCCGGCCCTGACCCGGTGGCTCCGGGCGGGTCCGGGCCGCGCAGCGTCCGCAAAACCGGCGGAAACCTCTGATCGCGCCCGGATATGGTGTGTCCATGCAGGTCAACCAGTCGGGAAAGCTCAGCAACGTCTGTTATGACATCCGCGGGCCGGTGCTCAAGCGCGCCAAACAGCTCGAGGCCGAGGGGCAGCGCATCCTCAAGCTGCACATCGGCAACCCCGCCCCGTTCGGGTTCGAGGCCCCGCCCGAGCTCCTCCAGGACATGATCCGCAACCTGCCGGAGGCGCACGGCTACAGCGATTCCAAGGGCATCCTGCCCGCGCGCCGCGCCATCGTGCAGCGCTACGAGGGCCAGGGCGTCACCGGGCTCGACGTGGAGGACGTCTACCTCGGCAACGGTGTCTCCGAGCTGATCGTGATGACGCTCCAGGCGCTGCTCAACGACGGCGACCAGGTGCTGATCCCGGCCCCGGACTACCCGCTGTGGACGGCGTCGGCCTCGCTGTGCGGCGGCACGCCGGTGCACTACCTGTGCGACGAGCAGGCGGGCTGGGCCCCCGACCTGGACGACATCGAGGCGAAGATCACCGACCGCACCCGGGCGATCGTGATCATCAACCCGAACAACCCGACCGGCGCGGTCTACCCGCGCCCGGTGCTGGAGCGGATCGTCGAGGTGGCCCGCCGCCGCAACCTGATCATCTTCGCGGACGAGATCTACGACCGGATCCTGTACGACGACGCGGTGCACACCTCGATCGCCTCTCTCGCCCCCGACCTGCTCTGCCTCACCTTCGGCGGGCTGTCCAAGAACTACCGGGTCGCCGGGTTCCGGTCCGGCTGGGTGGCGCTGTCGGGCCCGAAGGGGCACGCCGCGTCCTACATCGAGGGCCTGGACATCCTGGCCAACATGCGGCTGTGCCCGAACGTGCCGGGCCAGCACGCGATCCAGGCCGCGCTCGGCGGCTACCAGAGCATCGACGACCTGGTCCTGCCGACCGGGCGCCTCGGCGAGCAGCGCGACAGCGCCTGGAAGCTGCTCAACGACCTGCCCGGGGTGAGCTGCGCCCGCCCCGAGGGCGCCCTGTACGTGTTCCCGAGGCTCGATCCCGAGATGCACCCGATCGACGACGATGTGCGGTTCGCGTTCGAGCTGCTGGAGCAGCAGAAGATCCTCGTCGTCCAGGGGAGCGGCTTCAACTGGCCCGCCACCGACCACTTCCGCGTGGTCACCTTGCAGTACGCCGAGGACCTGGAGGAGGCCATCGGCCGCATCGGCGAGTTCCTGGAGAAGCGCCGCCGCTGAGCGGCGGACCCCCGAGCGGCGGACCCCTGAGCGGCGGACCTCGAGCGGCCGGCCCCGGGCCGGAGTCGGCCGGACCGTCCGGAAAGCGGTGGGACGGCCCGAATCTGGGAAGGCTTGCGACGGGGGTGAACGATGGACACAACTGATGGGACCGGAAGCGCGCCGGGACGTTCGGCACTGCGGGAACTGGACCGCGAGGAGTGCCTGCGGCTGATCGCCCCCGGCGGCGTCGGCCGGGTCGCGTTCGACGATGGGGAGGGCCCCACCGTCATCCCGGTGAACTACGTCCTGGACGGCGAGGCGGTGGTGTTCCGCACCAGCCTCGGCGGACGCCTGAACTGGAGCCTGACCACGGGCCTCGTCGGCGCCGAGGTGCGGATCGCGTTCGAGGTCGACCGCATCGACGACGCCGAGCACGAGGGCTGGAGCGTGCTGCTGCGCGGCGGCGCGCACCACCTGTCCGACGACGAGACCGCGGCCGAGGTCGTGCCCTGGCCGGGCGGCGAACGCGAGGCCCGCGTCCGCCTCACCCCCGGGGAGATCACCGGCCGCCGCCTCCACCGCGACTGAGCCCGCCGTCCGGTCGTGGCGGCGGTGGGGTCAGGGGCGGAGGTAGGGGCAGGGGCGGTGCGGATGTCGCCGTCATGCCCGACCGCCCCTTATGAGCCGTCCCCGCCCTACCTCACGCCGTCTTAGCCTGCGTCGCCCTAGCTTGCCTCGTCCTTGCCTGCGCCGTTCTGGCCCGTGCCGGGCTGCCCGGCCGCCTCGTCCAGACGGCGGAGGGCGCCGCGCACGGTATCGGGGTCGGTCGTCGCCCAGAACGGGGGCAGCGAGGTCTTGAGGAAGCCGCCGTAGCGGGCCGTCGCCAGGCGGGGGTCGAGGATCGCGACCACGCCGCGGTCGCTCATGGAGCGCAGCAGGCGGCCCGCTCCCTGGGCGAGCAGCAGCGCGGCGTGCGTGGCGGCCACCGCCATGAAGCCGTTGCCGCCGCGGGCGGCCACCGCGCGCTGCCGCGCCGAGGCGATCGGGTCGTCCGGCCTGGGGAACGGGATGCGGTCCATGATGACGAGCTGAAGCGCGGGACCCGGCACGTCCACGCCCTGCCAGAGCGACAGTGTGCCGAACAGGCAGGTCCGCTCGTCGGCGGCGAACTGCTTCACCAGCTGGGACGTGGAGTCCTCGCCCTGGCAGAGCAGCGGATGGGACAGGTGGTCCTTCAGCTCGTCGGCGGCCTGCCGGGCGGCGCGCATGGACGAGAACAGCCCGAGCGTCCGTCCGCCCGCCGCCTCGATCAGCTCGGTGATCTCGGTCAGGTACGCGTCGGCGAGGCCGTCCCGTCCGGGCTGGGGGAGGTGGCGGGCGACGTAGAGGATCCCGGCCTTGGGATGGTCGAACGGGGAGCCGACGTCGAGCCCGGACCAGCTGATCTCCTTGCCGCCGCCGCCGCCGGCGGCGTCGCTCGCACCGCCGCCGGTCTCCGCGTCGTCGGTCGCGGTGGTCGCGATGCCCTCGGCGGCCGTGCGGGCGCCACCGTCCTCGCCCCGCCGGGGACGGGCGGCGCCGCTCGGTCCGCCGAGGGACGGCAGGCCCCACTGGACGGCCAGCGGCTCGAACGAGCCGCCCAGGGTGAGGGTCGCCGAGGTCAGGATCGCGGTGCGCTTCTCGAACAGCGTGGTGCGCAGCAGGCCGCCGACGCCGATCGGGGCCACGCGGAGCGTCGGCGGGCGCCGGGGCCGGCCGTCCTGGACGAACGGCTTGTCGAGCCAGACGACGTCGGACCGCGCGGAGATCTCGGGCTGGAACGCCTCCAGCAGCCGCACCGCCGTGTCGTGCAGGTCGTTCAGCGAGGACCGGGCGGCCTTGCGCGCGCCCATGTCGCCCGGGTCGGTGTCCTTCTTCTCCGGGCCGATGGCGGTCAGGCAGGCGTGCGCCGCGTCGCGCGCGACGGCGAGGGCGGTGCCGATCGCGGGGGACAGGACGTCCATGCGCCCCGCCGGGTGGTCCTCCAGGAGAAGTCCGAGGCCCTCCGCCGACTCCGTCAGCCGCTCGGCGACGGACTCCTCGACGAGCCGTCCGCAGCGGCGCGCGGCGGTCTCCACCGCGGCCCCGCTCAGCTCGCCGGTCGCGACCGAGGTGACCCGGTCGACCAGCTCGTGCGCCTCGTCCACGATCACCACGTCGTGCTCGGGCAGGACCTGGAACTCCTCCAGCGCGTCGATCGCGAGCAGCGCGTGGTTGGTGACCACGATGTGCGCCTCGCCGGCCTCGGCGCGGGCCAGCTCGGCGAAGCACTCGGTGCCCTGCGGGCAGCGGGTCGCGCCGAGGCACTCCTTGGCGGTGACGGCCACCTGCCGCCACGCCTGCTCGTTCACGCCGGGGACGAGCTCGTCGCGGTCGCCGGTCCTGGTCTCCTCGGCCCACTCGTTCAGCCGCTTGACCTGCCGCCCGAGGGACGAGAGCTGCTGCGGGTCGAACAGGCTCTCGCTCTCCTCCTGGTCGTCGGGCATCCCGGCCTGCACCCGGTGCAGGCACAGGTAGTTGCGCCGGCCCTTGAGGATCGCGAACTTCAGATCGCGGCCGAGCAGCGGGCGCAGGGCCTCGGCCAGCCGGGGCAGGTCGCGGTCGACGAGCTGGCGCTGCAACGCGATCGTCGCGGTCGACACCACGACGGTGGTGCGCTTGTCCATCGCGTGCCGGATCGCCGGGACGAGGTAGGCGAGCGACTTGCCGGTGCCCGTGCCCGCCTGCGCGGCGACGTGCTCACCAGAGCCGATCGCCTGCTGGACGGCCTCGGCCATCTCCACCTGCCCGGGACGTTCAGCCCCTCCGATGGCCTCGACGGCGGCGGACAGCAGGGTCGCCATGTCTGGAATCTGGGTATCGCTGGCGGTCAGCAGATCAGGGGCGGGCACGTCGGCCAACGCTACCGGTCGTGGAGGACGAACGCGCCCGGCACCCATGAGCCGGGCCACATGATCGCGCGGACGCCCGGAGCGGGGCGGCCCCGGCGGGGGCGCCGCGCGGACCCGGCGTGTCCGGCACCGCCGCGGATCGGTCAAAATAGACGCCGTGTCTGCTGAAAGAGAAGTCCTGACCTGGGAGTCGTTCGGCACGGCCAGCCGTGAGCTGGCGCAGGAGGTCGCCGACAGCGGCTACCGGCCGGACCTGATCCTGTCCATCGCGCGCGGCGGCCTCTTCGTCGCCGGCTCCCTCGGCTACGCGCTGGACGTCAAGAACCTGCACGTCATGAACGTGGAGTTCTACACCGACGTGGACCAGCGCCTCGACCTGCCGGTGATGCTCCCGCCGGTGCCGAACGCCGTGGACCTGTCGGGCGCCAAGGTGCTGGTCGCCGACGACGTGGCCGACACCGGCGCCACCCTCAAGCTGGTCAGGGACTTCTGCGCCGATCACGTCGCCGACGTCCGGTGCGCGGTGGTCTACCAGAAGCCCCACTCGTCGGTGAAGTCCGAGTACGTGTGGAAGCACACCGACCGCTGGATCAATTTCCCCTGGTCGACGCAGCCGCCCGTGGTCAGCGCGGAGCACCAGGTGCTGGACGCCTGACCCCGGTTATCCACAGAACGCGATTCCAGTATCCGGGGCCCCGCGGTCCTGCGAGCGTCGAGTCATGCATCCCACGCCGGGAGGCGGCCCGACACCACTGGTGATCCGCACCGCCCCAGACGCCATCGCAGCCGTCCCCTACCTGCTGGGCTTCCACCCGTCCCGCAGCCTCGTCGTGATCGGTTTCTCCGGTCCCCACCAGACCTGCGCGATCCGCCTCGACCTGCCCTCCGCCGAGCTGACCGGCGAGGCGGCCGAACGGGTCGCCGCCATGCTCGCGGGCAACGCCTTTCGCGGCGCCCTGCTGCTCGGCTACGGGCCGGCCGACGAGGTCGCCCTCGCCGTCGGCCCGATGAGCGCGGCCCTGGAGGCACGGGGCCTCGCCGTCCCCGAGGCCATCCGGATCGCGGACGGCCGCTGGTGGTCCCTCACCTGCCCCGACGAGACCTGCTGCCCGCCCGGCGGCACGCCGTACGACAGCTCGGGCAGCGCCATCGCCGCCCAGGCCACCTTCGCCGGGCAGGTGGCCCTCGCCGACCGGGCCGAACTCGTCCGCTCCGTCGAGCCCGTCGGCGGCCTCGTCCGCACCGCCATGCGGGCCGCCACGGGCCGGGCCGAGCGGCGCTTCCTGAACTGGGCGCGCGACGGTCTCGGCCACGCCCAGATCCAGTCCCGCCTCTCCCAAGAGGGCCTGGCCCTGCTGCCCGGCCTGCTGGCCCGCACCCGCGACGGCCCCCCGAGCCACGACGAGACCGCCTGGCTCGGCGTCCTGCTGACCAGCCTGCGCGTCCGCGACGAGGCCTGGATACGCGTCGACCAGGACGCCCCCGGTGCCGACATCGCGTTCTGGCGCGACATCCTGCGCCGCGTCGAACGCCCCTACGCCGCGGCCCCCGCGTGCCTGCTGGCGTTCGCCGCCTACTCGGCCGGTGACGGCGGCCTGGCCAACATCGCCCTCGACCGCGCCTGCGACGCCGACCCCCGCTACTCGATGGCGTTCCTGCTCCGGGAGGTCATCGCCGCCGGCATCCCCCCGTCCCAGGCCCAGATGCGCATGACCCCCGAACAACTGGCAGCCGCCTACACCGACCAGGGGGACGGCTCCCCCGGAGAGGAGACCCATAAGGCCGGCTGACCCAGAGCCCGGCATCTCCCGACCACCCCTTGCCCGGATGCCGGGCCACCCACGTCCGCGCCATCGACCCGTCACCGCGTCCCTCATCACCTCAGAAACGCCGGCCGGCGTTCGGCAGGGGAGGCCCGTCGGCAGCCGCCCCATCAGTCGATCTCGGCGGCCGGCCGACCTCGGGCAGCGGGTGGTCCACAGCACGGCGGTGTTGAGGACCAGGCCGAGCTCGCGCGGACTCGGGCTGTCAGGAGGAGACGGCCTCGCCGGGGGTGCCCGGGTCGATGCGGCGGTCTCGGTTGCGGTCGTTCCAGGCGCGCATGCGCGGCGGGTAGCCGACGATCTGGACGTCGTAGATCGGCAGCGCGAGGTCGCGCGCGACCTTGCCGATGACCTTGGGGGAGCCGACCCGGCGGCGGGTCCACTCGCCGTCGGTGGCGACGGCGACGGCGGTGGTGTCGGTGGCGAAGGTCTCGGGCTCCACATAGAACTCGACGCCGGGGCGGGAGCGGGCGAACGCGATCAGGGCCTCGATGTCGGAGTCGGTGGCCTCGCGGTCGAGCCTGGTCACCGTGGACCCGCGGTTCTTGCGGATCCCGAAGCGGTCCCGGAACCTCATCGCGTTGCTCCGTCGTCTGCCAGCCCCGGGCGGATCCCGGAGTCACCGTGCGTGTACGACCATAACGATCCTTCCCCGCGCGCGGGTTCCCCGACACAGCCCCGTTGTCCGGTGGGCGGGGGGTGGTCCAGCCCTAAACTGGCGGACTCGAGTGATCAACAAGCGGGGGCGAGGGGGCGTTCATGGACGCGCGGCACGGGGCGGGCCTGGCCCGGCGATGGTCCGCCGCGGTCGTCGCGGCGGCGGTCTGCGGCTGGCTGAGCACGATGGCCCCCACCACGACGACGACGGCGGCGGCCGGGGCCGGCCCAGGCTCGGGCTCCGGCGTCCTGGTGAGCGGCCGCGGCGAGGGCGAGGCGGCACCGCCGCCCAAGCCCACGCCGCCGCCGGTCGACTGCGGGCAAGCGAAGTGCGTCGCGCTGACCTTTGACGACGGCCCGATGAACAGCACCGCCAAGCTGCTGGACATCCTCGCCGAGCGCAAGGTCAAGGCCACCTTCTTCATGGTCGGCGGGAACGCCGGGACCTACCCCGCGCTCGTCCGCCGCGAGCACGCCGAAGGGCACGAGCTCGGCAACCACAGCTACACGCACGCCGACCTCGGCCGCGCCTCCACCACGAAGATCATGTCGGAGCTGACCCGGACCCAGCACGCGATCCAGCGGGCCGGCGGCGTCTCGCCCAGGCTGATGAGGCCGCCGTACGGGTCCACCGGGCCCAAGCTGGCCGCCGCCACCAAGCGGCTGGGGCTGGCCCAGGTCCTGTGGACGGTCGACCCGCTCGACTGGAAGATCCGCAACAGCGCCGCCGTCGAGCGCAAGGTCGTGCGCGCGACCAGGCCCGGCTACATCGTGCTCATGCACGACATCCACCCGACCACCGTCGCGGCGGTGCCCGGGATCATCAAGCGCCTCGCCGCCAAGGGCTACGTCTTCGTCACCGTCTCCGAGCTGTACGGCGACCCGATGACCCCGGGCAAGAAGTACATCCAGCGCCCGGCCCCCCGAAAGGCGCCGACCAGGACCCCGTCTCCGGAGACCCCGGGCACAGCCGCCCCAGCGGATCGCTGATCCCGGACGTCTGCCGGCCGGGGGTCGCGGGACGCAGGGGGAGCGTGGGCGGGGCCGCCGGGCTTGGGAGGAGGGGCATCTCAGGGGCGGGTCAGGGTCTTCCCCGATGGCAGCGGGAAGACGGGGCGCCGACGATGGGGGATATGGACAGCAGCCACACGGTGGGGGACCTGCGGGTCTCGGACGCCGAACGGGAACCGGTCATCCAGCGGCTTCAGGAGGCGTACGCGGACGGGCGCGTCGATCATGAAGAGTTCGAGATGCGCATGCACCTGGCCATGACGGCCAAGACCCGGTCGGACCTCGCGGTGGTGTGCAGGGACCTGGTGCCGCCGGAGCCGGACCGGCGGCCGGCCGAGGCGGTGAGCGGGGAGGACCGGATGCTGGCCGCGGTCGCGCACGGGATCGGGTACGTCACGCTGTTCGTGGGGCCGCTGGTGCTGATGCTGCTGAGCGGCAGGCGGTCGGAGTACGTGCGCCGGCACGCGGCGGAGGCGGTGAACTTCCAGCTGACGGTGCTGGTGGTCACGATCGTGACGTTCGGGCTCGGCGGGATCCTGTACGCGGTGACGTGGATCGCGGCGGGCATCGCGGCGCTGATGGCGCTGAGCGGGCAGGACTTCCGCTATCCGTGGATCCTGCGGCTGGTGAAGTAGCCCGGGGGCGGCGGGTTCGGACGATGGCGGGGTGTCGCGGGGAGGCATCGAGGAAAGGCTGATATGACCGCGGGGGGCCGCGGTCGTCAGGGGCTGGGGCTGCCCCGCGCTGCACGCGCGGAGGCGGCCTCTCGGTTTTCGCCTATCGTTTTATTCCCCTCGCGACCTGTGATGACCCTAACGTCCTAGTTATGTGGAAGATACATGGGATGATCGATTTACTGTGTCCGGGAGGGGTAGATGACGGAGCTTCTGATCAACGGTGATCACCAGCGGGCGGTCGAGGCGCTCGAGCGGTCGTACGCGGCGATTCCGGCGGGTTCGCCGGTGCGGCTGGCCAAGCGGACCTCGAACCTGTTCCGGTGGCGGGACCCCTCGGACGCGCCGGGGCTGGACGTGTCCGGCTTCGACAAGGTGCTGAGCGTCGACGCCGACGCGCGCACGGCCGAGGTCCAGGGGATGACCACCTACGAGGACCTGGTGGACGCGACCCTCCCGCACGGGCTGATGCCGACGGTGGTGCCGCAGCTCAAGACGATCACGCTGGGCGGTGCGGTCACCGGCCTCGGGATCGAGTCCACCTCGTTCCGCGACGGGCTGCCGCACGAGGGCGTCCTGGAGATGGACGTGCTGACGGGCGGCGGCCGGGTCGTCACCGCGACGCGCGACAACGAGCACGCGGACCTGTTCTACGGGTTCCCCAACTCCTACGGGACGCTCGGCTACAGCGTGCGGCTCAAGATCGAGCTCCGCCGGGTCAAGTCGTACGTCCGGGTGCGGCACCTGCGCTTCGACGACGCCGAGACGTGCGCGCGGGCGATGGCGGAGATCACCGACAGCGGGGTGTACGAGGGCGAGACCGTCGACTTCATGGACGGCACGGTCTTCGGCCCGCGCGAGCAGTACATCACGCTCGGGTTCTTCGCCGACACCGCGCCGTACACCTCCGAGTACACCGGGCAGGGGATCTACTACCGGTCCATCCAGGAGCGGTCGGTCGACTTCCTGACCGTCCGCGACTACATCTGGCGCTGGGACACCGACTGGTTCTGGTGCTCGGGCGCGTTCGGGGTGCAGAACCCGCTCGTGCGGCGGGTGTGGCCGGATAAGGCCAAGCGGTCGGACGTCTACCGGAAGCTGGTGGCCTACGACCGCCGCTACCAGGTCGTGGCGCGGGTGGAGCGGTGGCGGGGGCTGCGGCCCCGCGAGGACGTCATCCAGGACATCGAGGTGCCGGTCGAGCGGCTGCCCGAGTTCCTGGAGTTCTTCCACGCCAAGGTCGGGATGAGCCCGATCTGGCTGTGCCCGCTGCGGGCCCGGGAGCGCTGGCCGCTCTACCCGCTGGAGCCGGGCCGGACGTATGTGAACGTGGGCTTCTGGGGGACGGTGCGGCTGCCTCCAGGGCAGATCCCGGAGTACCACAACCGGCTGATCGAGCGTGAGGTGGCGGCCCTGGACGGGCACAAGTCGCTCTACTCGACGGCTTTTTACGGCCGGGACGAGTTCTGGCGGTACTACGACGGGGAAACCTATCGGCGGCTCAAGTCGTCGTACGACCCCGACGAGCGGCTGCTGGACCTCTACGACAAGTGCGTGCGCGGGCGCTGAAACGCCCGCGGTATCGGGGGGAGGGCCCTGGTCGGGGCCGATGGGGAACCCATCGCCCCGCCGGGGCGGAGAGACAGGAGGAGCAAGATGACGCTGGCCAGGGTCTTCGAGCAGCTAGCCGGGGCTGAGGCGCCAGTGGAGTTCGCGGCCTACGACGGCTCGCGCGCGGGGGTGAGCGGCGCCGACATCAGGTTCGACGTGCGTTCGCCGTACGCGGTGTCCTACCTGGTGCATTCGCCAGGGGCGCTCGGACTCGCGCGCGCGTACGTCAGCGGCATGATCGACGTCAGCGGTGACATGTACACCGCGCTGTCGACGATGCAGCAGGTCCTCGGCGATGTGACGGCGCGCGACAAGGGGCGGATCCTCGGCGCGGTGCTGGGCGATCCGCTGCTGCGCGGCGCGCTCAGCCGGCGGCTGGACCCGCCGCCGCAGGAGGCGCCGTTCAGCCGCGTGCCGACCTGGCTCCGGCACTCCAAGCGGCGCGACGCCAAGGCGATCTCGCACCACTACGACGTGTCCAACGCGTTCTACGAGATGGTGCTGGGACCGTCGATGGCCTACACCTGTGCCTGCTATCCCGAGGAGAACTCCACCCTTGAGGAGGCGCAGTACTACAAGCACGACCTGGTGGCCGGCAAGATCGGCCTCAAGCCGGGGATGCGGCTGCTGGACGTGGGCTGCGGCTGGGGCGGCATGGTCATGCACGCCGCCGAGCACTACGGGGTGAAGGCGCTCGGCGTCACGCTCTCCAAGCAACAGGCGGAGTGGGCGCAGAAGGCCATCGCCGACCGGGGGCTGTCGGAGCTGGCCGAGGTCCGGCACATGGACTACCGGGACGTGACCGAGACCGGCTTCGACGCGGTCAGCTCCATCGGGCTCACCGAGCACATCGGCAAGGGCAACCTTCCCGCGTACTTCTCGTTCCTGTACGGGAAGCTGAAGCCGGGCGGCCGGATGCTCAACCACACCATCACCCGTCCCGACAACCTGGCGCCCGCGATGAAGCAGAACGGCTTCATCAACCGGTACGTGTTCCCGGACGGTGAGCTGGAGGGGCCCGGCTACATCCAGTCGCAGATGAACGACGCGGGCTTCGAGATCCGGCACCAGGAGAGCCTGCGCGAGCACTACGCCAGAACGCTGCTCGGCTGGTGCCGCAATCTGGACGAGAACTGGGACGAGGCGGTGGCCGAGGTCGGCGACGGCATCGCCCGGGTGTGGCGGGTGTACATGGCCGGTTCCGCGCTCGGCTTCGAGCAGAACTGGATCCAGCTGCACCAGACCCTCGGCGTGAAGGTCGGCGACGACGGCCTCTCGCACATGCCGCTGCGTCCCGACTGGGGGCCCTGAGCGCGCGTGAGGTGAACGGCGGGCGGCGGACCGGAACCCGGTCCGCCGCCCGCCGTCGTACGTCCAGGGGACGGGCTCAGAGGAGCTCCATCGTGTTCAGGATGTCGCCGGTGCTCGCGGGCATCGCGCCCTGCTTGGCGGTCACCGTCACCGTGCAGGTGCGGTCGCCGTCGGGGACCTGTCCCTGGTGGCCGGACAGCGTGCCCAGCGCGGACGCCATCTCGTAGGTGGCGCGGACGCCGGGACGGCCGCCGATGGTGGCGGTGGTGGCCTGGACGTTCCTCGCGCCGATCTGCTGGAGGCCCGTCCGGGTGGCGGCCTTGACCTGCTCCAGGGTCGTGCCGCCCGAGGGGGTGCACAGCGCGTTCACGTTCGTGGCGAAGGGCGTCTCCGTCGAGGCGGCCAGGACCGCGAAGACGCCCTTGCGCTCCTGGAGTTGGGAGATGCTGCGCATCATGACCTCCCGGTCGGCGCCCTTCAGCCCGAGCCGGTCGAGCCCGGAGGCGGCCTCGCCGTTGGAGATCGCGATGTCAACCCAGCCCTCCGGGATGGAGATGCGCACGCCGTTGTCCGGCCCGCCGACGGTCTTCCAGCCGCTCGGCGCCGCCTGTGCGGGGGGCGTGGTCTCCGGCGCGGCGGTGCCGGGCGGGCTCGCCGGCGGGGCGGCCGTCTCCGGCTCCCGGACGCCCAGGCACGCGGTCAGGGAGAGCGCGGTCAGGCCTCCGGCGAGCGTGCGGGCCACAGCCCGGCTGACGGTCATGGGGTTCCTTTCGCAGGCCTGTGTGGAGAAGATGCGTGGAACTGTAATTTGGTTGGCCCTCAGAAGGGTGACGTACACCACGACCGCGCCACCGGCCGGCGAGGAGACGCACCGGACATGACGGAGATCGACATGGCTGAGATCACGACTGGAACGGTCACCGCGAACGGGCTGGAGTTCGCCTACCTGGCGGCGGGGCCGGAGGACGGCCCGTTGGCGCTGTGCCTGCACGGCTTCCCCGACTCGGCGCACACCTGGCGGCACCTGATGCCGCTGCTCGCCGGGGCGGGCTACCGGGTGGTCGCGCCGTTCATGCGCGGCTACGCCCCGACCGCCGTGCCCGAGGACGGCGCCTACCAGGGCGGGGCGCTGGCGGCCGACGCGGTCGCGCTGCACGAGGTGCTCGGCGGCGGCCCGGACGCGGTGCTCATCGGGCACGACTGGGGCGCGTTCGCCACCTATGGTGCGGCCGGGCACGCGCCCGGACGCTGGCGCAAGGTGGTCGCGCTCGCCGTCCCGCCGATCACCGCGATGGTGAACACCTTCCTCGACTACGAGCAGCTCAAGCGGTCGTTCTACATGTTCCTGTTCCAGACGCCGCTGGCGGAGATGGCGCTGGACCGGACGTTCGTCGAGGGGCTGTGGCGCGACTGGTCGCCCGGGTACGAGGCGTCCGAGGACGTCGGGCACGTGATGGACTGCCTGGCCG
This sequence comes from Actinomadura xylanilytica, assembly GCF_030283145.1. Lineage (GTDB taxonomy): Bacteria > Actinomycetota > Actinomycetes > Streptosporangiales > Streptosporangiaceae > Spirillospora > Spirillospora xylanilytica. Next base: position 1,336,778 of record NZ_JASNWE010000003.1, on the reverse strand, counting down.
CGCCCGCGAACATCGCGGCGGCGATCGGCTACTACCGGGCCATGCTCGACCCGTCGCGGCTCGTGGAGCGGTACGCGGCCGAGGAGGCGGCGACCACGGGGGAGTGGGAGCGCCCGATCCTCTACCTGCACGGCGCCGACGACGGCTGCCTGGGGGCGGACACGGTGATGCGGGGAGGCGGGCCGGACGCGGTGCTCGCCTTCCTGCCGGAGGGGTCGCGCGCCGAGATCGTGCCCGGCGGCGGCCACTTCCTGCACCTGGACCGGCCCGCCGAGGTCGGCCGCCTCATCATGGACTGGATCGCCGTCTGAGCCGCACCGGGCACTCGAATGTGATGCGCGTCACCCGGGATCAGGCTCCGCATGCCGCTCTCCTTTGAGATGGTTCAGGTAAACCGAATCCCATTCTATTCAGCGGGGGTCGCGTGATGCCGAGCGTCGAGGACATCGACCTGACGGACTGGGGTTTCTGGAGGCGCCCGCCGGACGAGCGGCACGCGGCGTTCCGGATCCTGCGGTACGAGCCCGGGCTCATCCGCTTCGAGGAACCCGACATCATCATCGCGCCGAAGGGGCCGGGCTACTACGCGCTCACCCGGCACGCCGACGTCGTCGAGGCGTCCCGGCGCCCGCAGGACTTCTGCTCGGGCAAGGGCGCCATCAGCATCCCGGACATGCCCGGCGACATGCACGAGTACTTCGGCTCGCTGATCAGCATGGACGACCCCCGGCACGCCAAGATCCGGCGGATCGTCTCCCGGGCCTTCTCGCCGCGCATGATCCAGCGGTTCGAGGACCAGGTCGAGGCGGTCGCCGGCGGGCTCGCCGAGCGGCTCGGCGCCGACGGCACCGGCGACTTCGTCGCCGACGTCGCGGCCCGGCTCCCACTGAAGATCATCTGCGACATGATGGGGATCGGCGCCGAGCACTACCGCGCGGTGCTCGAGGCCACCAACGTGATCCTGGCCGGCAACGACGCCGAGTTCCTGCCCACCGGCGACGTCGAGCAGCACGCGCTGGCCCTGCTCACCGCGGGCCAGACGCTCAAGGACCTGGTGGAGGAGATCGGCCGCGAGCGTCGCCGGGACCCCGCCGACGACCTCATCTCCGCGCTGGTCAACGCCAATATCGACGGCGAGTCGCTGACCGACCAGGAGCTCGGCTCGTTCTTCATCCTGCTGGTCGTGGCGGGCAACGAGACCACCCGCAACGCCATCGCGCACGGCCTGGACCTGTTCACCCGCGAGCCCGCGCAGCGCGCCCTGCTCACCGCCGGCTTCGACGCCCGGATGCCCGGCGCGGTGGAGGAGATCGTCCGGTACGTCTCGCCGGTGATCTGGATGCGGCGCACCGTCACCCGCGACACCATGCTGAACGACCACGAGGTCAAGGAGGGCGACAAGCTCCTCCTCTACTACGGGTCGGCCAACCGCGACGAGACCGTCTTCACCGAACCCGAGCGGTTCGACATCCTGCGCGACCCGAACCCGCACGTGGGCTTCGGCGGCCCCGGACCGCACTTCTGCCTCGGCGCGCACCTGGCCCGCCGCGAGATCACCGTGATGTTCCGGGAGCTGCTGCGCCGCCACCCCGGCATCCGCGCCGACGGCGAGCCCGAGCGCCTGGAGTCCAACTTCATCAACGGCATCAAGCGCCTGCCGTACGCGCTCTGACCGCCGGGCGGGCCCGTCCGGTCGACGCGCGGGTGAACACTCGGAGGCAGGGCGGCGAGATCCTCGGCGAACGGGCGGCGCTGCTCTAGCGTGGACGCGTCGAAGCGACGGCGTTCGGCCGTCGACCGCCCGCCCGGGAGTGCCCTGTGACCGAGACCGACCCCGCCGAGCTCGCCGGGCTGCGGGCGCGGGGCGACCTGCTGGCGGCCGACAACTCGGCCGTGCGGCTGCGCCTCGCCGAGCTGGAGAACGAGCGGGACGAGCGCGACCGCCAGATCGCCCGCCTCACCGGCGCGCTCACCGACGCCGCCCGCCGCATCGGCGACCTCGACCGCGAGCGGGCCGCGCAGGAGCACCGCGCCGAGCTGGCCGAATGGCAGATCGCCGCGCTGGCGACGCGGCGCTGGGCGCGGCTGGGCGGCGCGCTCACCGCGTTCCGCGCGCGCCCGGCCTCGCCCGCGTCGTTCCGGCGGCTGCGCGGCGCCTTGCGGGCCGAACCGGAGCCGCCCGAGCCGCCCGCCGAGCGCCGTCCGCCGCGGCACCCCGAGGTCAAGGTCGCCGACACCGAGTCGCTCGACGTCCCCGCCGCCGAGGTGCCCGAGGGCCCGGTCGCCCGGCCGGGGCTCACCGCGGCGGTGGTGCTCGGCCCGGTCCTGGAGGCCTCGCTCCGGTACGAGTGGCGGCAGGTCTCCGGGTTCGGCGCGGCCGACTGGCGCGAGGTCTTCGAGGCCGAACGCCCCGGCCTGCTGCTCGTCGAACCCGTCGCGACCGGGCTCCCGATCGCCGACCTGGCCCGCTGGTGCCGCGACCGCGGCGTCCCGTCGGTGTACTGGGACACCGGCCCTGGCCTCAGCGCCGACGCCGCGCTGTTCGACCACGTCTTCACCGTCGACGCGGACGCGGTCCCGGCCCACCGCGAACGCCTCGGGCACGACCGCGTCCACGCGCTCCCGTTCGCCGCCCAGCCCCGCCTGCACAACCCGGTCAGAGCCGGGGACCGGGGCCGCTACCCGCTGCTGTACGAGGGTGAGTACGACGCCGCAGCCGAACAACTGATCGCCCCGGCGCCGCGCCTCGGTGCCCACTTCTACGGGACGGGCTTCCCGCACATGTACCGCCAGCGGGTCGTGGCGCCGCTCCCGTACGGTCCGTCCCTCGCGGCGCGCAAGCGCTACCGCCTGCTCCTCGCCCCGGACCCGCGCCGGGCGGTCGAGGCCGCGGCGGCGGGCGTCCCGGTCGTCCACCACCGGGAACCCGCCGTGTCGCCCGCGTTCGGGCCGGTCGCGCGTGACGGCAAGGACGCGTCGAGGCTGCTGCGCGCGCTCCTGAACGGTCCCGAGCTGCGCGACCGGCAGGCGCACCTGGCGGTGCGGAGCGTCCATGAGGCGCACACCTACCGGCACCGGATCGACACCGTGCTGCGGATGCTGGACGAGGAACGCCCTGGCGGGGAGGCGCACTTCGCCGAGGCGGAGCGTCCGGCCGTCTCGCTGCTCCTGCCGACCTGCCGTCCCGAGCAGATCGGCCCGGCCATCGAGCAGGCAGCGCGCCAGACGTGGCGGCCCTTGCAGCTCGTCCTGGTGCTGCACGGGCTGGGCCTCGACCCCGCGGACGTGGAGAAGCGGGCGCTCGCGGCGGGCGTCGACGACGTCGTGGTGATCGCGGCGGACCGCTCGGTCTCGCTCGGCGGCTGCCTCAACCTCGCGATCGACGCCGCCGACGGGACCCACCTCGGCAAGATCGACGACGACGAGCTGTACGGCCCGCACTACCTGTCCGACCTGCTGCCCGCCTTCTCCTACACCGACGCGGGCGTGGTCGGGAAGCTCGCCCACTACGCCCACCTCGCCTCGATCGGCGCGACCCTGCTGCGCTATCCCGAGCACGAGCACCGGTACGTGGACGTGCTGCGCGGCGGCGCGCTGCTGGGGGAGGGCGACCTCATCCGCGCCTACCGGTTCGCCGACCTCGGACGCGGCGAGGACACCGACCTGTTCCGGCGGCTGCGCGCCGACGGAGTGCGGGTGTACGCGGCGGACCGGTTCTCGTTCATCACCATCCGGCACGCGGACGCGACCCGGCACACCTGGCGGCCGAGCGACCTCGAACTGCTCGCCGACAGCCGGCTCGCGTTCTACGGCCTCGCCGAGGAGCACGTCCTGTTCTGACGGCCGCCGCCGGCAGCGACGGCGGCGGCGGCGCAGTGTGATCGCCGCCGCCGTCCGGGCCCGGGCGGTGCCTCGGGTCAGCGCAGCTCGCGCTTGAGGATCTTGCCGGTGGCGGTCATCGGCAGCTCGTCGCGGAACTCCACGATCCGGGGGTACTTGTAGGCGGCGAACTGCTCCCTGCCCCAGGCGATCAGCTCGTCCTCGGTGACCGTGGCGTCCGGGGTGCGGATCACGTACGCCTTGATCTCCTCGCCGTGGGTGTCGTGCGGGACGCCCACCACCGCGACCAGCGAGACCTGCGGGTGGGTCAGCAGGACCTCTTCCAGCTCGCGCGGGTACACGTTGTAGCCGCCGCGGAGGATCATGTCCTTGGAGCGGTCGATGATGAAGTAGTAGCCCTCGTCGTCGCGGCGGGCCACGTCGCCGGTCCGGAACCAGCCGTCGCGGAGGGCGTCGGCGGTGGCCTCGGGCCGGTTGTAGTAGCCCTTCATGATGTTGTGCCCGCGGACGGCGATCTCGCCCGGCCCCTCGCCCTCGACCTCTTTCCAGTCGTCGTCGATGAGCTTCATCTCCACGCCCCAGATCGGCAGGCCGATCGACCCCGGCTTGATGGGCCGGTCGGGCCGGTTGAACGAGGCGACCGGCGAGGTCTCCGACAGTCCGTACCCCTCCAGGATGTCCTCGCCGAACTTGTCCTTGATGCCCTTGATGACCTCCATCGGCAGCGCCGCGCCGCCCGAGACGGCCACCCGCAGGTTCTCCCGGACGGCCGCCAGGTCCTCGGCCGAGGTGTCGTCGTTGAGCAGGCCCCAGTACATGGTGGGCACGCCCGCGAAGACGTTCACCTTCTCCTTGACCATCAGCGCGATGGCCTCCTTGGCGTCGAACCTCGCCTGCATGACCAGCGTGGCCCGCCGGTAGAAGCCCACGTTCATCACGCAGGTCTGCCCGAAGATGTGGAATAGCGGCAGCGTCACCAGCGAGGTGTCGTGCAGCGTCCTGGCGAACAGGGTGTCGTCCACCATCGCGTTGGTCAGCAGGTTGCCGTGCGTCAGCTCGGCGCCCTTGGGCTGCCCGGTGGTGCCGCTGGTGTAGATGATCACGGCGGTGTCGGTGGCCTCGGTCGGCTCCGCGTCGAAGGTGCCGGGCTGGCCCGCCAGCGCCGCCCAGAACAGCTCGGCGCCCTCGATCGGGGACTCGATGGTGGCCAGGCTCGCCGGGAGCAGGAAGAAGTGCTCGCAGCCGTCGGCCTGGTCGAACCCGGCCTTGCCCATCTCGCCCAGCGGGAGCTGCGGGGCGCCCTCGAAGCAGAACAGCGCCTTGGCGTCGGAGTCGGCCAGGTGGTAGGCGATCTCGCGTGGTTTGAGCAGCACGTTCAGTGGGACGACGATCGCGCCGGCCTTGAGCGCGCCGAAGTAGATCATCGGGAAGTAGGGCAGGTTCGGCGAGGAGAGCGCGACCTTGTCGCCCGGGCCGATGCCGCGCGACCGGAGCAGGTTGGCGACCTGGTTGGCGATCGAGTCGACGAAGGAGTACGAGAGCCGCATGTCGCCGAAGACGACGGCGTCGCGGTCGGGCGTCTCCCGGGCGGCATCCTCAAGCAGGACCGACAGGTTGAGCATGGCTCTCCTCGCGCGGGGATGGTTCACCAGCGGTTGTTACCGACGAGTGTATGAATCGCTGGCCACATCCTGGTGCATCGGCTTCCGCCCGCGCCATCCCCTGTGCGCCGATTTGGTCCGGTGCACAACGGGGGACGGCGCGGGTTGGTCCCGCGGACGGGGAGCGGGCCGGGATCAGCCGAAGTTCACGTCCGCGCAGGAGTAGAAGGCATTGCCGGTGTCGGCGATGTCCCACACCGCCAGGAGCAGGTGCCGGCCGTGCTTGGCGGGCAGCGTGCCGGTGTGCGACACCGTGCTGGACGGGCGCTGGCCCCCGTAGCTCTGGCTGAGGAACGGCTGGGAGTCGAGCGCGGCCCTGGTCAGCGGCTGGGACGGGTTCCAGCCGTCCCTGGTCAGGAAGTAGCGGAACGAGGTGGTCGCGTGCACCGCGGTGAGCTTCCAGGAGATGGTGAACGACGAGCCGCCGGACACCGCGGTGGCCGGCCACTGCCCGCCGCGCGGGTCGTCGAGCGGCGCCCACCGGCTGTCGCCCGCCGCGCAGATCTTGCCGTCGGCGGGACCGGAGCCGGGGAACCCCTTGGGGCCCTCGACGCTCTGGGGCTCCCACTGGATCTCGCCGCAGCCGGTCACCTGGCCGGTGGCGCACAGCGAGCTGCGGCTCGGCGGCGAGGTGGTGTAGCCGTGCGAGAGGGCCGGCGTGGCGAGCGCCAGCGGCAGGCCGACGGCCGCGGCGGCGCCGAGGGCGAGGGTCCTCTTCCTCGGGAGGGCGGGTCTCGGGATGCGTGGTTTCCTGGGCATACTCGGTTCTCCTTGCGGGGGGTCTGCGGGGGATGACCTTGATCGGAGTCGGCAGCCGGGGGAGCTCCGGACACCTCCCTTCTTATAGGAAACCTTCCTATTGACTAGGAGGTTCGGCGCTCGGGACCGGCACGTCAAGGCCCAACCCGCCCGTCGGTGCGGCGCGACCCGGACCGGTCCGGGTGGACGGGTGGACCGGTGGCCGGATCCGGCCTGCGCCGGTTCCGCGGACCGCGATATGTCGCGTGCGGACCGGTCCCGCCCGTTACGATGACCGGTCCCGACGAGGAAAGGCGCACAATCTTGATCATCTTCGGCTGGCGGGTGGTGTTCTTCACGCTGAGCAGGGGCGTCTTCCACTGCCCGGAATGCGGCGGCGACCGGGAGTACCGGCGGCGCTACGGCCGCAACTTCTTCAGCCTCTTCTTCATCCCCGTCATCCCGCTCAACAAGTCGGGGGGCGAGTTCGTCCAGTGCGACACCTGCAAGGGCCGCTGGAACACCGCTGTGCTGGAGATCCCGACGACCGCCGAGCTGGCCCAGATGCCCGCGATGCTGCTGCGCATGGCGGTGTCGCAGGTGCTCCGCTCCGGCGACCCCGCCCACCAGGGCGCCCGGCGGCGCGCGGTCACCGTCGTCCGGCAGGCGGGCGACGCCGGCTACGACGAGGCCGCGCTCGACGGCGACATGGGCCGCTCGTTCGACCAGGTGCGCGCGGAGATGGCCCGCGCCTCGTCCGCGCTGGCCCCCGAGGCGCGCGAGAGCATCCTGCGCGCCGCCGCCGAGATCGCCCTGGCCGACGGGACGCTCAGCGTGTCGGAGGAGGAGACCCTCGCCGCCGTCGGCACCGATCTGGAGCTCACCCGCGTCCAGGTGACCGGGGTCGTCTCCCTGGCCCGGCAGTCCTCGGGCCACTGACGCTCGGTCCGGCGGGAAGGCTTGCGGTTGCGCTAGTCTTCATGTATGCCAGCCAGGCTGCTCCCCGACCGGCCACGCTGACGCACTGGCGTCAGCGTGGTGGCCCCTCCTGCGAGAGGGGCCGTTTCATGTTCGGCGGACGGCCCCCACGATCCCGTTGATGAAAGACCGGAGTCTGTAAGCGTGAGCAGCGACGAGCAGTACGACCCGCGGGCGGTTCAGGACAAGTGGCAGGACCGCTGGGCGGAGCTCGACCCGTTCGCGGCTGCGGCCGGCGACGACGGCCGCGAGCGCCGTTACGCGCTGGACATGTTCCCCTACCCCTCCGGTGACCTGCACATGGGCCACGCCGAGGCGTTCGCCATCGGCGACGTCGTGGCGCGCTACTGGTTCCAGAAGGGCTACAACGTCCTGCACCCCATCGGGTGGGACTCCTTCGGGCTGCCCGCCGAGAACGCCGCGATCAAGCGCGACTCGCACCCCGCCGAGTGGACCTACGCCAACATCGACACGCAGGCGGCCTCGTTCCACCGCTACGCGCCCTCGTTCGACTGGTCCCGCCGGCTGCACACCTCCGATCCCGAGTACTACAAGTGGACGCAGTGGCTGTTCCTGCGCTTCTACGAGCGCGGCCTGGCCTACCGCAAGGGCGGCCAGGTCAACTGGTGCCCCAACGACCAGACCGTGCTGGCCAACGAGCAGGTCGTCGGCGGGCACTGCGAGCGCTGCGGCGCCCTGGTCGAGAAGCGGGTGCTGACCCAGTGGTACTTCAAGATCACTGAGTACGCCGACCGGCTGCTGGACGACATGGCGCAGCTCGAGGGCAAGTGGCCCGAGCGGGTGCTGCTGATGCAGCGCAACTGGATCGGCCGCTCCACCGGCGCCGACGTCGACTTCGTCATCGAGGGCCGCGACGCCCCCGTCACCGTCTACACCACCCGTCCCGACACGCTCTACGGCGCGACGTTCATGGTGGTCGCCGCCGACGCCGCGCTGGCCGACGAGATCTGCGCCCCCGAGCAGCGCGCCGCGTTCGAGACCTACCGCGAGGAGGTCTCCCGCGAGAGCGAGATCGAGCGGATGTCCACCGAGCGCGAGAAGACCGGCGTCTTCCTCGGCCGCTACGCGGTCAACCCGGTCAACGGCGAGCGGATCCCGGTCTGGGCCGCCGACTACGTGCTGGCCGAGTACGGGCACGGCGCGATCATGGCGGTGCCGGCGCACGACCAGCGCGACCTCGACTTCGCGCTGAAGTTCGGGCTGCCGGTCCGGGTGGTGGTGCGGACCGGCGAGGCCGACCCCGCCGAGACCGGCGTGGCCACCTCGGGCGACGGCGCGATCGTCAACTCCGGCCCGATCGACGGGCTGACCAAGGCCGACGGCATCGCCGCGATCACCGAGATCCTGGCCGGCAAGGGCCTCGGGAAGGCCGCGGTCAACTTCCGGCTGCGCGACTGGCTGGTGTCCCGGCAGCGGTTCTGGGGCTGCCCGATCCCGATCGTGCACTGCCCCTCGTGCGGGGAGGTCCCCGTTCCCGACGACCAGCTCCCGGTGACGCTGCCGGGCAACCTGCGCGGCGCCGACCTGTCGCCCAAGGGCACCTCCCCGCTGGCCGCCGCGTCCGACTGGGTGAACGTCGCGTGCCCCAAGTGCGCCGGCCCCGCCAAGCGCGACACCGACACCATGGACACCTTCGTCGACTCGTCCTGGTACTACTTCCGCTACTGCTCGCCGGGCTACGAGGGCGGCCCGTTCGACGCCGAGCAGGTCCGCCGGTGGATGCCGGTCGACCAGTACACCGGCGGCGTCGAGCACGCCATCCTGCACCTGCTCTACAGCCGGTTCTTCACCAAGGTCCTGCACGACATGGGCATGGTCGACTTCACCGAGCCGTTCACCCGGCTGCTCAACCAGGGCCAGGTCATCCTCAACGCCAAGGCGATGTCCAAGTCCACCGGCAACCTGGTCGACCTCGGCGAGCAGATCGCCGAGTACGGCGTCGACGTCGTCCGGCTGGCGATGCTGTTCTCCGGCCCGCCCGAGGACGACATCGACTGGGCCGATGTGTCCCCGCACGGGATGTCCAAGTTCCTGTCCCGGGTCCACCGGATCGCCGCCGAGACCGCCGCCGCGCCCGGCACCGACCCCGCGGCCGGCGACGTCGCGCTGCGCCGGGTCACCCACCGGACCATCGCCGAGGCCACCGCGCTGGTCGAGGGGCACCGGTTCAACGTGGCGATCTCCCGGGTGATGGAGCTGGTCAACGCCACCCGCAAGACCGTCGACTCGGGTGCCGGCCCCGCCGACCCCGCCGTCCGCGAGGCGGCCGAGACCATCGCGATCGTGCTGTCGCTGTTCGCCCCCTACACCGCCGACGAGGCGTGGGAGCTGCTCGGCCGCACCGCGCCGGTCGCCACCGCCGGCTGGCCCGCCGCCGACCCGTCGCTGCTGGTCGAGGAGTCGGTCACCTGCGTCGTCCAGGTCGCGGGCAAGGTCCGCGACCGGATCGAGGTCGCCCCCGGTATCGCCGCCGAGGAGCTGGAGCGCCTCGCGCTCGACTCCGCCAAGGTCCGGGAGGCCCTGGCCGGCGCCGACATCAACAAGATCATCGTGCGCGCCCCCAAGATCGTGAACATCGTTCCGTCCCGCTGAGCGCCCGCGCCGTCTTCGCCCGCGCCGTCTTCGCCCGCGCCCGACCGGCGGACGAGGACGGCGGCCGTGCGGCCCCAGGGCCGGACAAGGCGGAAGCGGCCTCGGGAAATCCCGGGCCGCTTCCGTTCTGCCGTCTCGGCGCGGGGTCCCTCCGGTCTCGGGGCCGGGGGGCGCCGTGCCGCGTCACATCTTGCGGAGGACCGCCACGACCCGGCCGAGCACCGACGCCTCGTCGCCCGGGATGGGCTCGTAGGCGGAGTTCTGGGGCATCAGCCAGATGTGCCCGTCCTTGCGCTTGAACGTCTTCACCGTGGCCTCGCCGTCGATCATGGCGGCGACGATGTCGCCCTGCTCGGCGACCGGCTGCTGTCGGACGACCACCCAGTCGCCGTCGGCGATGGCGGCCTCGATCATCGAGTCGCCGCTGACCTTCAGCAGGAAGTGGGTGCCCTCGCCGACCAGCTGCTTGGGCAGGGTGAACACGTCCTCGACGGCCTCCTCGGCCAGGATCGGGCCACCGGCGGCGATCCGGCCGACCAGCGGCACGTACGCGGGCGCGGGCCGGGTCGAGGCCTCCTGTCCGTTGGCGACCTCGTAGGAGTCGGGCTCGGTGCGCACCGGGGTGGCGCCCGGCACCCGTACCTCGACCGCGCGCGGCCGGTTGGGGTCGCGCCGCAGGAAGCCCTTGCGCTGCAACGCCCGGAGCTGGTGCGACACGCTGGAGGTGCTGGTCAGTCCGACCGCCTCGCCGATCTCCCGCATGGACGGAGGGTAACCGCGGCGCTGGACCGAGTCGCGGATCACCTCGAGCACCATGCGCTGCCGCTGGGTCAGGCCGCCTTCGTCACCGGGGCCGTCGGGCGTTTCCCGGACCTTGCTCATCGCTGGTCGCCTCCTGGGCGCTTCGATCCGTCACTCCTTGTCATGGAACGTTATCGCGTCCGGGCTGGATGATCAAACAATTGTTCGAAGAAGGTGCTCGCGTTTCGGGGCTGGGCTGCGGTAGAACATCGTACAGACGTTCGATCGAAAGTTAGTTCGAAGATCAACGATCGGCGGCTGACCGTGAGGAGGCCGGGATGGCGGGTTCGCTCCACCGGGGGGACGCGGTGCGGGGTGGTCCGGGGTCGGGGGACCTGAAAGCGGGCGGTGCGGGACGGGCGGGGGCCGACAGGCGGCTGAGACTTGTCCGCTCCGGTGAGGCGACGGCGCGACGGGGGACGCCGTCGAGAAGGGCGGGGCCGCGCGCGGCGGGGTCGCGTGGGGCCGAGCGGCAGGGGGCGGGGCCACGGAGGGTGGCGCCGGGGCGGCAGCCGATCCGGCTCACGCGGCGGGGGCGCGTGGTGCTGGTGACGTTCGCGGCGGCCGTTCTGCTCGTGGCGCTGTGGCTGACCGTCGGCCGGGAGGCCAGGGCCGGTTCCGGGGACGCGTCCGCGGCGGAGGGCGGTGTCGTCGCGGCGAGCGAGGGCGTCCGCACCGTCGTGGTCGAGCCCGGCGACTCTCTGTGGGAGATCGCGGTCGGCGTCGACTCCGGTGCCGATCCGCGCGTGATCGTGCAACGCGTCATGGACCTGAACGGCCTGTCCGACGCCTTCGTCCAGCCCGGCCAGGAGCTCCGCCTGCCGGAGCGCTGAGCGCCCGCCGGGGCGGCCCTGCGGGCACCCTCGCGATGACCTTCGCTGACCTGCGGAGAACGACGAAGTCGCAGCTCAGAGTGACCGTGCGGGCGCGACACGCCCGGGGTGGGGCCCGTAAGGCTCGATGTGACCAGGGTCTACGCGGGAGGCTCCCGTTCCAGGTTGCGAAGCCCCCTCCGGCCCCTTACGGTTGACCACAACATCTAGTAGTCACACGGATGTCATTAACCACAAGTTGTGTTCTTGTGGCGCTGTCCTGACCGTGTGACCGGGTAAAGGGTCAGGGGAGGAGGGAACGCGTGCACTGCCCGTTCTGCCGCAACCCTGACACCAAAGTGATCGACAGCCGTTCCACCGACGACGGCGGGGCCATCAGGCGCCGCCGCTCGTGCCCGGAGTGCGGCAAGCGGTTCACGACGCAGGAGAACGTGCTCCTGATGGTGGCCAAGCGCAGCGGGGTCACCGAGCCGTTCTCCAGAGAAAAGATCATCGCCGGGGTGCGCAGGGCCTGTCAGGGCCGCCCGGTCGACGAGGATGCGCTGGCCAAGCTCGGTCAGCGGGTCGAGGAGGCGCTCCGGGCGGCCGGAGCGGCGGAGGTCCCCTCGCATGAGGTCGGCCTCGCGATCCTCGGGCCGCTCGGCGAGCTCGACGAGGTCGCCTATCTGCGATTCGCCTCGGTCTACCGGAGCTTCGAGTCGCTCGACGACTTCGCCAAGGAGATCGAGTCCCTGCGGACGGCCGGTTCCTCGGGGGAGCCTGGCCCGTCCCGGTAGGGGCGGATCCGACACAACGGCACATCAGCACGACGACAGCACTTGAGAAGCGCCCGCGACCGGGATGACCCGGGCGGCGGGCGGAGTTGTTCCTGGACAGGGCCCGGCGGGAGGGCCCGGAGGGGGAAGACCATGACGGAAACGGTGAGCGGCTCGGCGGCCCGGCGCGGCAAGGGGGGTCGCAAGGGGTTGAAGGTCGAGCGCATCTTCACCACGCCCGGCGTGCATCCGTACGACGAGATCCGCTGGGAACGCCGTGACGTCGTCATGACCAACTGGCGCGACGGCTCGGTCAACTTCGAGCAGCGCGGGGTGGAGTTCCCCGACTTCTGGTCGCTGAACGCGGCCAACATCGTGACCTCCAAGTACTTCCGGGGCGCGGTCGGCACCCCGGTGCGGGAGTGGAGCCTCAAGCAGCTCGTCGACCGGGTCGTGAAGATGTACGTCGACACCGCCCTGGAGCACGGGTACTTCGCGTCCGAGGCCGACGCCGAGATCTTCGACCACGAGCTGAAGCACGCGCTGGTCCACCAGATGTTCAGCTTCAACTCGCCGGTGTGGTTCAACGTCGGGACCCGGTCCCCCCAGCAGGTGTCGGCGTGCTTCATCCTGTCGGTCGACGACACGATGGAGTCGATCCTGGACTGGTACAAGGAGGAGGGGGTCATCTTCAAGGGCGGCTCGGGCGCCGGCCTGAACCTGTCCCGGATCCGGTCCTCCAAGGAGCTGCTGTCGTCCGGCGGCACCGCGAGCGGCCCGGTGTCGTTCATGCGCGGCGCCGACGCGTCCGCCGGGACGATCAAGTCCGGCGGCGCCACCCGGCGCGCGGCCAAGATGGTCGTGCTCGACGTGGACCACCCGGACGTGGCCGAGTTCATCGAGACCAAGGCGCGCGAGGAGGAGAAGATCCGCGCGCTGCGGGACGCCGGGTTCGACATGGACCTCGGCGGTCGGGACATCGCCAGCGTCCAGTACCAGAACGCCAACAACTCGGTCCGGGTGTCCGACGAGTTCATGCACGCGGTGGAGGCCGACGGCGACTTCGCGCTGCGCGCCCGCCTCGACGGGACGCCCGTCGAGACCATCAAGGCCAAGGAGCTGTTCCGGCTCATGGCCAAGGCGGCGTGGGGGTGCGCCGACCCGGGCATCCAGTACGACGACACGATCAACGACTGGCACACCAACCCCGAGTCGGGCCGGATCACCGCCAGCAACCCGTGCTCGGAGTACATGTCGCTCGACAACTCCTCCTGCAACCTGGCCAGCATCAACCTGCTGAAGTTCCTCGGCCCGGACGGCACCTTCGACGTCACCAGGTTCGTCCAGCTCACCGAGCTGATCATCACGGCGATGGACGCCTCGATCTCGTTCGCCGACTTCCCGACCGAGAAGATCGCCGAGACCACCCGCGACTACCGGCAGCTCGGCATCGGCTACGCCAACCTCGGCGCGCTGCTGATGGCCACCGGGCACGCCTACGACTCCGAGGGCGGCCGGGCGCTCGCCGCCGCGATCACCTCGCTGATGACCGGTGTCGCCTACCGGCGGTCCGCCGAGCTGTCCGGCGTGGTCGGCCCGTACGCGGGGTACGCGCGCAACGCCGACGCGCACAAGCGGGTCATGCGCAAGCACGCCGCCGCCAACGACGAGGTCCGCACGTTCGCGGCGATGGACAAGGCCGTCCTCGCCGCCGCGTCCAAGGAGTGGCAGGACTGCCTGAAGGCCGGTGAGAAGCACGGTTACCGCAACGCCCAGGCGTCGCTGCTCGCGCCGACCGGCACCATCGGGCTGATGATGGACTGCGACACCACCGGCATCGAGCCCGACCTGGCGCTAGTGAAGTTCAAGAAGCTGGTCGGCGGCGGCTCCATGCAGATCGTCAACCTCACGGTGCCGCGGGCCCTGGAGATGCTCGGCTACCAGCAGGAGCAGATCGAGGCGATCGTCGAGTTCATCGCCGAGAACGGCCACGTCGTGGACGCGCCGGGGCTGCGCCCCGAGCACTACGAGGTGTTCGACTGCGCGATGGGCGAGCGGGCGATCAGCCCGATGGGGCACGTCCGGATGATGGCGGCGGTCCAGCCGTTCCTGTCCGGCGCGATCTCCAAGACCGTCAACATGCCCGAGCAGGCCGCCGTCGAGGACATCGAGAAGGTGTACTTCGAGGGCTGGAAGCTCGGCCTGAAGGCCCTGGCGATCTACCGCGACAACTGCAAGGTCGGCCAGCCGCTGTCGGCCGCGGGCAAGAAGGAGGCGGCCGAGCCGGAGGCCGTCCCGGCCGAGGTGGCGACCCGCCCCGTCCGCAAGCGCCTGCCCAAGCAGCGCCCGGCCACCGTCACCCGCTTCTCCGTCGCGGGCGCCGAGGGCTACATGACCGCCTCGTCCTACCCCGACGACGGCCTCGGCGAGGTGTTCCTCAAGCTCGGCAAGCAGGGCTCGACCCTGGCCGGCGTGATGGACGCGTTCTCCATGGCGATCTCCATCAGCCTCCAGTACGGGGTGCCGCTGGAGACCTGGGTGGAGAAGTTCACCAACCTGCGGTTCGAGCCGGCCGGGATGACCGACGACCCCGACATCCGCATGGCCACGTCGATGATGGACTACATCTTCCGCCGGCTGGCCCTGGACCACCTGCCCTACGAGGTGCGCGCCGAGCTCGGCATCTTCACCGCCGGAGAGCGCGCGCTCCAGGCCGAGGGGAAGGACCCGGCGGCGCTGCACGCCGAGGACGAGATCGAGCACGAGACGCTGGCCCAGTCGGCCGAGATCACCCGGCGCGCCGCCGAGCCGCGGGCGGCCCGGTCCGAGGCCCCGGCGGCCGAGCCGCGCTCCTCGACGGAGGTCATCGAGAGCCGCCAGGGCCGCACCGCCGACGCGCCGCTCTGCCTGACCTGCGGCACGAAGATGCGCCCTGCGGGAAGCTGCTACGTCTGCGAGGGCTGCGGCTCCACCAGCGGTTGCAGCTGAAGCAGCGCGGAGTCGCATCCGACGCGGCATTGTTCTTGACCGGATGCGACTGAGATGAAAAGTCGGAGGGGGAGTCGATTTCTATCGACTCCCCCTTCTGCTTAGGCGAACGGCCGCCCGGGAACTGTTCCAGCGCCTGCCGAGGGGACACCTCGCCGCGTGTGCGACGCCATCAGTCGAAGGTGCCGCTGTCACTGTCGTAGACGTATCGGCCACTGAGCAGCTCGTCGCGATAGTTATGCAGGTAGTCATCGAAGTACCAGGCCTTCAGACCGCTTGGGCCCCCGTGGATCTCCCACGAGAAGAGCTGGCCTCGAGCGCCGCGCGCCGCCGGTGCGAGATCGATGCACCACAGGTTGCCGCCGCCGTCCGCGGCGAAGGGGATCCATCCCGGATGCCACCACGTGTACCGGAGGTACGGGTCGTCCGGATCCAGTTCGACCGGGGCCCAGCCGTCGAATGTTCCGTCTTCACGAAGACTTTCAAGGGACCGCCATGTGCCCAGCATGTCTTTGACCGACAGCCCCGCGTATTCGAAAATGTCCAGCCCGCCGGAATCGCCGAACAGCCGCAGGTACGCCCGGAACTCGTCCGGGAGACGCTCTCCGATCGCGGCTTCGAGGTCGGCCACGGCCGCCGGGTCGGCGGCGCCACGGGCGGCGGCCAACCGCGCGTACGCGGGACGCGCGTGCTCGGCGAGCCAGCCGGCGATGTCTGACACGGTCTCGGTCAACGACGCCGCGCACGCGTCGAGCTCCGCTACGTCCTCGGGGTCGGGAGGGCCATGACGGGTGATCGACTCCTTGTGCGCGGGACGTGCGTGCTCGGCGAGCCAGGCGGCGATGTCGGACGTCGATCGGGCGAGCCGGTCAGCCCGATGGCTGGTCGCTCCATGGTCGCGCAACAACTGGGCGGTGCCGTCGTGTCCCCGGCGTTCGGCAAGGCTGAGCGCGTTCACTTTGCCCTCGTCGACGGACGGGAGCACGCTCGCGCCGGCGGCCAGAAGCGCTCGCACGACCTCGATGCTCCCTCTATGGGCCGCGCACATCATGGGCGTCCAGCCGTCCGGGCGCGGCAGATCGGGATCGGCGCCCGCGCGGAGCAGCATCGACACGAGCGCGGCCGACCCAGTCAGCAGGCACGCGTGGGTCAGCACGGTTCCGGTCTCCACCTCACCGCGCTCGCTGCGGTTGACATCCGCGCCCCGTGTGATCAGGAACTCCACCAGCGGAAGGCGCCCGATCCTGACGGCGGCGCTGAGCGGAGTCGTCCCCAGGACGTCGTCCTCCGCGTCGACCGGAAGGCCGCAGTCCAGGAACGGCCGCACCAGCTCGATCTCGCCCGTGTCCGCCGCATGCAGGACGATCGGGCAGCGGTCCCCGTCGGTAGCGCCGGGGTCAACGCCACTCTCGAAGAGGCGAGTGAGCGCCGCGGAATCTCCCCTGGCGATCGCATCCAGCAGAGCTCGGCCATCCTGCATCTGTCGATACCTTCTCTCGCCCGCGGCGGATCCACGTCGCGGGCTCGTGGCCCCATCCGTCCGGGACATCGTAGGGATCGGCAGTGACAGTCCCCCTCGGCATGCTCGCCGGTTTCCGCCGCCTGCGCCAGGTGTGATCGGCGGCGTGGGGACGTCCGGTTCCTACAAGACCGCAAGAGACGACGATCAGTAGCTTCACCTGGATGAACGACTTCTCAGGGCCCGTCTTCGCGCCGGGGGACGAGGTGTGCGAACCTGGCGGAGCCGACCGGAACCGGATCGCGCACGCGGCACTCCACGACGCCATGCGCCCCTGGTCCACCGGCGGTGCCTTCGCCAACTTCCTGGGTGTCGGCGACACCGGCCACGACCGCGTGCGCTCCGCGTACCCGCCCGCCGGATTCGCCCGGCTCACCGAGCTCAAGACGGTCTACGACCCGCGGAGCCTGTTCCGCGTCAAGCACAACATTCCACCTCGCTGAACGGAGCACACCCATGCCCGCCAAGATCGACCTGATCGGCCTCGTCGTCACCGACATGGCCCGCTCGCTCGCCTTCTACCGCCACCTGGGCCTCGCCCTTCCCCCGGAGGCCGACGACGCCCCGCACGCCGAGTTCGAACTGCCCGGCGGCCTGCGCCTGGCCTGGGACACCGAGGACACGATCCGCTCGTTCGACCCGGACTGGACCCGCCCGTCCGGCGGCCACCGCGTCGCGCTGGCCTTCCACTTCGACACGCCGGACGAGGCCGACGCCGCCTACGCCGACCTCGTCGCGCTCGGCTACGAAGGCCACAAGGCGCCGTGGAACGCCCCATGGGGTCAGCGGTACGCGATCGTCAACGACCCCGACGGCAATGCCGTCGACCTCTTCAGCCCGCTCTCCTGACCCGGCCCCGAGCTGCGCTGTGAGGACCATGCAGGCCATCGCCGTTCGACCGGCCCGACCGGCCTGATGCGGCACCCCCGCGCGCACGAGGCGCCGAGTGATCGGGCATGGTTGCCGGTGGGACACCTCCGACGCGTCGTCGAGCATCGTCGGCGGGAACGAAAGGCGAGGCGATGAGCGATCTCGATCCGCGTCCGACCCCGACGACCTGCGGCGGCCGTGACGACGTCGCGGCGGGACCCGTCCACGAACTGCTGGCGCCCCGCCGGGTGCCGCTCGGGGAGAGCACCGTCGTCAGGAGGCTCCTGCCGAGCCTGGGGCGCCGGATGGTGGGCGCCTGGTGCTTCGTCGACCACTACGGTCCCGACGACATCGCCGACGAACCGGGCATGCAGGTTCCGCCGCACCCGCACATCGGCCTGCAAACGGTGAGCTGGCTGCACGCCGGCGAGGTACTGCATCGAGACAGCCTCGGCAGCCTGCGTACGGTGCGGCCCAAGGAACTGGGCCTGATGACCGCCGGTCGCGCCATCGCGCACTCGGAGGAGTCGCCCCGGGCCCACGGGCAGATCCTGCACGGCGCCCAGCTGTGGGTGGCCCTCCCCGGCTCCGACCGGCATTCCGACCCGTCCTTCGAACACCATGCCGACCTGCCCGTCGTGACCGCGCCGGGGGTCGACGCCACGGTCATCATGGGCGAACTGGACGGCGCATCCTCGCCCGGGACCACCCACACCCCCATCGTCGGGGCGGACCTCGTCCTCGCCGACGGAGCCGACATCAGGCTGCCCGTGGAGCCGGACTTCGAGTACGCGGCGCTGACCATGTCGGGCGTCACCGAAGTGGACGGCGTCCGCCTGGAACCGGGATCGATGCTCTACCTGGGGTGCGGACGCCGCGACCTGCGCCTGCGCGCCGACGGCGAGAGCGGCCTGCTCCTCCTCGGCGGCGAGCCGTTCGAGGAGAAGCTGATCATGTGGTGGAACTTCGTCGGCCGCACGAACGAGGAGATCGCCGAAGCCCGCCGGGACTGGATGTCAGGCGACCGCTTCGGCACCGTCCACGGCTACGCCGGCGCCCCGATCCCGGCACCAGCCCTGCCCGCCACCCCGCTCAAACCACGAGGCAGAACCCGCTGAACACCGTCCGTCCCCCTGTTCGAAGCCCTGCCCCGCCCGCCCTGCCGCGCCCGCCGCGTGCCCGGGGAGTCGGGCGATCGACTGGTCAGTGCGCGCCTGAACGCAGGACATCGCCCGCTTCGCGTCCCTGCCGCCCTCCCGCTCTCGATCGCTCGGGCGAAGCGGAATCGAGCAGGGCACGGCATGGTTGTGGTGTACGTGATGCATGGTGAGTACAAGGTGCCCGGCGGAAAACTCGTGGTCGCGGACGTCGACGTCGTCGACGGGCTGCTGCGGTCTCCGCGGATCAGCGGCGACTTCTTCCTCGAGCCGGACGAGGCCCTCGAAGCGATCAACACGGCCCTCGACGGGCTCCCGGCCGGGCTGGAGGCCCGGGAGATCGCGGCCCGCGTGGACGCGGGGCTGCCGCCGGGCACGGTGATGCTCGGGCTGTCCGCGGAGGCCGTCGGGATCACCGTGCGGCGGGCGGTGGCCCGGGCTTCGGACTGGCATCAGCACGAGTGGCGGCTGATCCACGCGGGGCCGCAGGAACCCGCGCTGCACATGGCGCTCGACCAGGTGCTCGCCGAGGAGGTCGGCGCCGGCCGGCGCCCGCCCACACTGCGGATCTGGGAGTGGGCCTCGCCGTCGATCATCATCGGCAGCTTCCAGTCGCTGCGCAACGAGGTCGACGCGGAGGCGGCCCGCCGGCACGGGGTGACGGTGGTCCGCCGGATCAGCGGCGGCGGCGCGATGTTCGTGGAACCCGGGAACACGATCACCTACTCGCTCTACGCGCCCGAGTCGCTGGTCGCCGGGATGTCGTTCGCCGAGAGCTACGCCTTCCTGGACGACTGGGTGCTCGGGGCGCTCGGAGAACTGGGCGTCAAGGCCTGGTACCAGCCGCTGAACGACATCACCTCCGACCAGGGAAAGATCGGTGGCGCGGCCCAGAAACGCCTGGCCAGCGGCGCGGTCCTGCATCACGTGACGATGTCGTACGACATCGACGCCGACAAGATGCTCCAGGTGCTGCGGATCGGCCGGGAGAAGGTCTCCGACAAGGGCATCACCAGCGCGAAGAAGCGCGTGGACCCGCTCCGCCGGCAGACCGGGCTGCCCCGCGAAGAGATCATCGACCGGATGATCGGCCACTTCCGCGCCCGCCACGGCCTGGCGGCAGACCACCTCACCGACGACGAGACGCGCCTGGCCGAGAAGTACGTGACGGACAAGTTCGACACCGAAGCCTGGACCGCCCGGGTCCCCTGACCTCGGGCTCCGGCCGTGCATCCGCGACTTCGGCGCGGCCGGGCAGCGGGCCCTCTGCTGGACGATCATGCGCCCGTCTCCCCCTGGAACCTCAGGTACAGCGCTTCGGTCGCTCCGACGGCCAGCAGGCGGCGTGGGTCGTCGTAGACGTCGACCTCTCCGTCGGGGGACCGCCAGAACCGGCCGTCCGTGTCCGCGTCGGCCCACAGCATCAGGTGGCCTTCCGCCCCGCCGATTCGTTCGATGGGGGCGCTGACCAGTTCGTCCAAGAGTTCGGGGGCCAGCGCGGCCCGAGCGGCCCCCACGGCGGATACGGCCGTGTCGTGGGCTGCGGTGCGCAGGTGGGCGACCTCCTCGGAGAATCCGGCGATCTGTAGGAGGTGCATTCCGTCGTTCAACGTCCATGGCCCCGATCGGCTCGACGCCGTCGGACCACCGAGCGAGACGCACTCCTTCTCGACCCAGGCCGCCGTGTCGGACAGCTCGTCGAACTCCTCGTCCGAGACGGGCGTGTTCTGCCCGTCGGCATGCGAGTCGTAGTGGGTGAAGAGGTCATCGACGTACTCGTGGTTCCACGGGGTCTCACCCCACCAGGTGCGCACGGAGTCCAGGGCGTTCTCCCCGCGCGCGCCGGGGGAGAGCCCGTGGCGCGTCCAGCCGACTTTGAACGCCGCATGTCCTTCGCATCCCAGCAGTGCCTGGAGGACGGTCCCGGCACAGACGGCCCGCAGGCGGGCCTCGGCCATGTCGTGTTGATCGGGCGCGAGCGGATGCCCTCGGTCGCACCAGTGGCCGGCGAACGAGCAGGCCGGGTCGGCCGCGACACGGACCTGGTCCGCGCCGGGAGCGACGACGCTGACGCGGATCAGCTCGTCACCCAAGGACAGCACCGCGTGGACCTCGCCGTCGACGGCCTCGCCCGTGTCCGGATCCGCGACCGTCACCAGCGCCGCTTCGGCCGGATCACTGTCGACGATCGCCCCGTTCAGCTCCTTGAGCATCAGCTCGACGCGCGGCGACATCCGCTCGACCGAGCTGAGCACGGCACTGTGGACGAGGCCGGCGACCTCCTCCACCGGGACGGATCGACAGGCGAGCGGCTCCCGGTTCAGCCGGCGCGCGGGGTCGATGAGCGGGAACAGACCGTGGGCGACGAGCACGGGCACGTTCAGCCCGTCCGCTGCGTCTCCGTGACGCCTGTCGGTGTGAAGGGCCGGAGGGCGGGCGGTGTCGTCGGCCAGCCAGCGATCGAGCAGGTGAGCACGTGCGGGAACGGCCATGCGATCGTCCCATTCCCGCACGGGGTGCGAGCCCGCCTCTTGCGCGGTCGCTCCCTCATGCCCCAGAAACGCGCTGATCTCATACGACTCGGTTCTCACCGCGACCTCCCCAACGAGACGACGAATATCGATCACCAAGCCTCTCGTGGATCGTGTACAGGCGAGGGGGTCCGGCCGCGCTCGAACGTGTGGCCGTTCTCGCGGAGGTGGTCAATGAGGCCCTCGGCGGCAGGTTCGGCGACGCCCGGTCCGACCTGCGCGACCGCATCCGGCTGCTGGTCGAGCGCGCTCAGAGCTCCGGCGCCATGCGGATGGACGTGGCCTGGGAGGACGTGGCGTTCCTGCTCACCGGCGTGTCCACCGGCAACCACACGATCGGGCTGCATGCCGGTGACCGGCAGTGGGAACGCAACCTCCAGATCATGCTGGACGGGCTGCGCACACCGGTGCCGGCCCCGCTGCCCGGTGAGCCGCCGCTCCTCGGCGCCCCGGGAGCCGCGCCTTCGGAACCGGCCGCCCAGACCTGACGCCGTGCCCGAGCCACCAGGTCGCGAGCCGCGCGCGGATGACCGTCGTGACCACGGCGTCCAGCCGTCCCGAGTCCCGTCTGGGACGGCACGACCAGTGGTGATGCGGTTGCTCTCCGTAATGCGATCGGGTTCGGCGGAACTCGGGCCGGGTTCCGTCCGTCTGGCTCAGAGGGCGGCCTTTCCGCTGTGAACGTGGATGCCCGCTGGCAGGTCGCAGGGCCGGGCGACTGCCCGTAGGTTGGTGATGTCGGATGACGAAGAGGAGCGTTCATGTCTTTGCAGAAGGGTGCCAACACCCCGGTGCCGGTTCCTTCGGTACGGGTCGAGCTGGGCTGGCAGGCCGGTCCGGGGGTGCCCGATGCCGATGCCTCCGCGCTGCTGCTCGCAGAGACGGGCCGGGTGCGGTCGGACGACGACTTCGTCTTCTACAACCAGCCGGCCCACACCTCTGGGGCGGTCCGCCATGAGGGCAAGCAGCAGGGGCCGACCGTGCTCGACGTGCTGGCCGTCGACCTGGCCAGGGTGGAGGGCCAGATCGACCGGATCGTGATCGCGGCCTCCTCGGACGGCGGGACGTTCGGCCAGTTCCAGGGCCTGTACGTGCGCGTGGTGGACGCCGCGGCCGGCACGGAGGTGGCCCGGTTCGACAGCGTCGGCGCCACGTCGGAGACCGCGTTCGTGCTCGGCGAGCTGTACCGGCGCCAGGGCGCGTGGAAGTTCCGTGCGGTCGGCCAGGGGTATGACTCGGGACTCGGCGGTCTCGCCTCCGACTTCGGTATCTCGGTCGACGACTCTCCGCAGGAGAGCTCCGCGCCGCCGCCCCCTCCGCAGCCGGCCGCTCCGGTCCAGCCTCCGGCGCCGCAGCAGCCCGCCGCCCCACAGCAGCAGTACGCGCCGCCGCCTCCGCCCCCTGGCGGTCAGTTCGCCCCGCCGCCTCCGCCGCCTGCTCCGGGGCAGGGGCAGTTCGCGCCGGCCCCGCCGCCTCCGCCGCCTGCTCCGGGGCAGGGGCAGTTCGCGCCGGCCCCGCCGCCCGGTGGCCAGTACACGCCGCCTCCGCCTCCGCCGCCGCCCGGTGGCCAGTTCGCTCCGCCGCCGCCCGGTGGGCAGTTCGCTCCGCCTCCGGCGCCCGGCCAGCCCTTCGCCCCCCAGCCGCAGAGCGGGGCCGGGGCGGCTCCGCCTCCGCCGCAGGGGCGGGGAGGCGCGATCTCCCTTACCAAGAGTTCACCGTCGGTGTCGCTCACCAAGCACGGCGCCACCTCGGGCCACATGCGGGTCAACCTCAACTGGACCGCCCGCGCGGGTGTCGCCAAGGGGCGGCTCGGCAAGCGCCGCCGCGGCGTCGACCTTGACCTGGACCTGTGCTGCCTGTGGGAGCTCAAGGACGGCCGCAAGGGCATCATCCACGCGCTCGGCGACTTCGGCGCGCTGGACCGGGCCCCGTTCGTCCTGCTCGACAAGGACGACCGCACCGGTGCTGCCGAGGCCGGCGAGAACCTCACGATCAACCTCGACCACACCGCCGAGTTCAAGCGGATCCTGGTCTTCGCCGAGATCTACGACGGCGCCGACGACTTCCGCGGCCTGGACGCGATCGCCACGCTGTTCCCGGTGGGCTCGCCGCCGATCGAGATGCGCATGGACGACTGCGCCGACGCCTCACGGGACGCGGTGCTCGCCCTCATCGAGAACGTGGGCGGCGAGCTGGTGGTGCGCCGCGAGGGCCGGTTCGTCATGCCGCCGCCCGGCCGTCCCCGCTGGGGCAAGATGTCGGTCGACCAGGCGTACAACTGGAACCTGGAGTGGGTCGCCTCGCGCGGCAAGGACTGACCGCCTGACGACGGCGACACGGCCCGGAGCACGCGGAGGCGTGTGCCCCGGGCCGTGCGTCGTCCAGGCGGGCGGCGGCGTGGCCTCGAAGGCGCTCGGGTTCGAAGGCGCTCACGCTTGATGGCCCGGCGAAACCGGTGGCGTGGGAATCTGTGGGATCGCCTCCCGAACCTTGGCTGATCCTGCTGCTTGTTCCGGGTGGGTGCACGCGGTAGTAACGGGTCCATGACTCTCCAACAGCGGCCGTACCCGGTTGTGCCCGCACCCCGATTCGACGTGCCCGGTTCAGAGGCGACCGCCCGCGCCGAGGCCTTCGCCGATGTGATGACGCTGCGCCGCACCGTCCGCGACTTCTCCTCCCGGCCGGTGCCGTTCGCGATCGTCGAGCATGCGATCAGGGCGGCCGCCACCGCGCCGAGCGGCGCCAACTTGCAGCCATGGCGGTTCGTGGTCATCACCGACCCTGAGCGCAAGCGGCTGCTGCGGGAGGCGGCCGAGGCCGAGGAACGGGATTTCTACGAGCGGCGCGTCTCAGCGGAATGGCTGGAAGCGCTGGCTCCGCTCGGCACCGACTGGCGCAAGCCGTTCCTGGAGGAGGCCCCGGCCGTCATCGTGGTGTTCGAGGTGCACAAGGGACCCAGTACGCCGCGACCTTACTATGTCAAGGAATCGGTCGGTATCGCCGTGGGCTTCCTGCTTGCCGCATTGCATCAGGCCGGACTGGCCACGCTGACCCATACGCCGAGCCCTATGCGCTTCCTGAACGAGGTGTGCGAGCGGCCTCGAGAAGAGCGCGCGTACGTGGTGATTCCGGTGGGCTACCCGGCTGACGACGCGATGGTCCCCGACATCACGCGTAAGCCGGTGGACGAGGTCACCATCCGCCTTTGACCTAGAGGTGCGGTCCTCCCCTGGCTGCGGCGACTCCGCGGCCAGGGGAAGGGGCCCTGGGACGTGGGTCAGCTCTTGACCGTGTCGACGAGTTGCTTGCTATGGGCCGCGCGGACCAGGTCGGCGGTGAAGCGGGCCAGATCCTTGCTGGGCACTTCGGACGCGAGCCGCTTCCGGCTGGTGGGCAAGCCCAACCGCTCGGCGCCCTTGACCGACAAGGGGTCCAGGTAGGGGCGCAGCCAGGGCCACATCGCCTGCGCCTCCCGGCAGAAGATGTCGACCCCTGTAGGGCCGATACCGGGAAACTCCTTGAGCAGCTTCGCGGTACGCCCCACGTCGTGTTCCGCTTCGGCCGCCAGGCGGCGGAGGTCGCCCCCGTACCTCTGCTGTACGAGTTCCGCCATGCTGCCCAGACGAGTCGCCGTGCCCTCGTCATATCTCCGGTAGTGGGCGCGTGTCAGCGCGTCCACTCGCTGCTGCCAGGTCAGGTTCGTCATCCCGCGTGGAGTGCCACCACCTGCCTTGAACAGTTCACGGGCGGCGTTCATGGCGATGCCCGTCGAGATCCGGGTGCTGAGCAGGTTCGCCATAACCAGCAGTTTGAACAGTGCCGCCGGCTGGTCCTTCAGCGGGATCCCGGCCTCTGCGGCGAAGGTCCCGTCCGCTTCGTTCAACAACGTCTTCACAACGGTGTTCATGGCCTGTACCTCCCATCGTCCGCGCCTTACCCGGGAAGGACGGAAACAGGCCAGAAACAGCATCAAATCATGTCAAATCTGGTTGGAAGTACGCCCTGGGCGCCGGTCGGAAGAATTCCTGGAACGGGTCAGATGAGGCTGAGCTGGCCTTCACCGGCGAGCGGGTCGCGGTGCTTCTTCAGATGCCGCCAGCGGGGCAGGTCGTCCAGGTACGACCACGACATCCTGTGGTGCGGCGTCGGTCCGTGCTCGTCCAGAGCCTTCTGATGGACGGGCGAGGGGTATCCGGCGCTGTCGGCGAAGCCGTAGGCCGGGAACCGCGGGGCCAGATCCGCCATGAGCCGGTCGCGGTGCACCTTGGCCAGCACGGACGCCGCGGCGACCGTGACGGAACGCTGGTCGGCCTTGATCTCGCACCGCACCCGCCAGGGACGGCGCAGGAAGTCGTGCCCGCCGTCCAGGATCACGACGTCGGGCGGTTCGGGAAGCGCCTCCAGGGCGCGCACGGCCGCGCGGCGCAGTGCCGCGGTCATGCCGAGTTCGTCGATCTCTTCTGGGGACGCCGCGCCGATGGCGTGCGAGTCGAGCCAGGCCGGCAGCACTTCGGCGAACGCGCCGCGCGCCGTCTCAGTGAGCAGCTTGGAATCGGTCAGGGCGATGGTCCGCTTCCCTCGCCCGGGGAGCTGCGGCGGCGGGGTCAGATCCGTGACCGCCGCGCAGACGACGACCGGCCCAGCCCAGGCGCCGCGGCCCACTTCGTCGACTCCGGCGATGCGGATCCGCCGGCCCTCCGTGAGGATTCCCGCGCGCAGCTCGTCCTCGATCGCGTAACCGGCCGCGCGCGCCGAGCCGGACGGGCCCGGCGGAACAGGGGGCGCCGACGAACGCGCCGATGACGCTGAAGGCGCTGACGTTGGGGCGGCGTCCAGGCCCGGGAGGGCGCCGGTCGGGTCGGTCAAGGAAGCTCCCGTACGAAGGCGGCGATCGTGTGGCCGAGATGTCCCCGCCGATCGTAGGGTGCCGCAGACCAGGCGCGTCCGGAACCAGGCGCGCCCGGATCCGGCGCGGTCGGAGGCCGCGGTCGTCAGAGCCAGCCGTTGTGGCGGGCGGTGCCCACGGCCTCGATCCGGTTGCGGGCGCCGGTCTTGCCGATCGCCGCAGACAGGTAGTTGCGGACCGTGCTCTCCGACAGGTGCAGGCGCAGCGCGATGTCGGCGACCGTCGCCCCGTCCGCCGCTGCGGTGAGGACGTCACGCTCACGGACCGTCAGGGGGTTGGCGCCGACCGAGAGCGCGGCGGCGGCGAGCGCGGGATCCACCACCTGGGCGCCGGTGAGCACCCGCCGGATGGCGTCGACCAGATCCTCGATCGGACCGTCCTTCACCAGGAAGCCGCTCGCCCCCGCCTCCATCGCGCGCCGCAGGTAGCCCGGTCTGCCGAAGGTGGTGACGATCAGGACCTTGCAGGCGGGCAGGTCGCGGCGTAGATCGGCGGCGACGTCCAGCCCGCTGCGGCCGGGCATCTCGATGTCGAGCACGGCGACGTCCGGTCGCGTCCGCAGGGCGGCCGTCACGGCCTCCGCGCCGTCGCCGACCTCCGCCACCACCTCGATGTCGTCCTTGAGCCCGAGAAGCAGCGTCAGCGCCCCGCGCATCATGCCCTGGTCCTCGGCGAGCAGAACTCTGATCACGTGTTTCCTCCCCGCCCCATTCTCATGGCCGGCGCGGGTGCGCTCCGCACGCGAGTCGCCAGGGACCCGGCTCGCTTTACGCCGCTGCGCCGATCGGGACGGTGACCTTGAGGATGTATCCGCCCCCGGCGGCCGGGCCGGCCTCGACGGTCCCGTCCACCGCGTCCATGCGTTCGGTGAGCCCGCGCAGCCCATGTCCACCCGGCCAGGTCGACGGGACTCCCCGGCCAGGTGGCGGAGTGCCCTGTGCGGCGCCGCTGTCGTGGATCTCCAGTTGGGCGCGACCGTCGTCGTGCCGGACGGTTATCTCGCAGTGGCGGGCGTGACTGTGCCGGATCACGTTCGTCACGCCTTCCCGTATGGCCCAGCCGAGCAGCGCGTCCGGCTCGGGTGGGAGCGGGGGGCCCGCGCGCCGCACGGTGACCTCGATTCCCGAGTCGCTCAGTGCCGTTCGTGCGGCGTCCAGTTCGGCGGTCAGCCCGCGGCCCCGGTAGCCGCTGACGGCCTGCCGGACTTCGGTGAGCGCCTCCCGGCCGACGGTTTCGATGTCGGTCGCCTGTGCGGCGGCCAGTCGTGGGTCGCGTTCGGCGATCCGACGTACGGCCTGGGCCTTGACCACCATGAGCGACAGCGTGTGCCCGAGGAGGTCGTGCAGGTCGCGGGAGAACCGGAGTCGTTCTTGTGCCACGGCGGCGTCGGCGAGTTCCTCGCGTGCGTCGCGGAGCATCCCGACGACCAGGAACAGCCGCACGATGATGGCACTGACGAGGCCGGCCGTGATGGTGCCGTACGTGTTTCCCAGTATGGCGTTCATGGTCTGACCGTCGGCCCAGGCGACCAGCAGGCAGAGCGTCGTCACGCCGCCGATCCCCAGCAGCATGGTGAATTCCGGGCCTTCGCCGCTACGGGAAAGGTGGCCGACGAGCACTCCGGTCGCCAGCCCCAGCAGGGGGAACGTCAGAAACCAGCGGTCCTCGAACGTGAGTGCTCCCGCCGAGGTGACCGCCGACTGGGCGAGCAGCAGCAGGACTGGCACGCGTAGCGGGAACCGAGCGTTGAACGTTGTCAGGATCGCTGACAGGTACAGGCCCGCCAGTGCGGCGAGCATGAGCGCCGCCAGCCAGGCCGGACGCTCCTTGCCCTGCACCACTCCCACAAGGGGCCAGATCAGGATGACCATCCAGAAGCAGAACGCCTGCGGACCCGGCCCACTCCGGTCGACCTTCTCCAGATCCAGGCGGGGACGCCGCCGTGCCGACCCGGCCTGAGAACCGTTCACGTCCCTGTCACCTTGTTCACGGGGAAACGGTACGCGTGTCGCCGGTGCCCCTGGCCAGGTGCCGTCCGGCATGGCAGGACCGTCATACCGCCGTTCGGGTCGAGCATCGGAAGCCGTATGCCGCGAACGCGACGAAGGCCGCCGCCCATGCCGCCAGCACCACGGTTCCGAGGAGCGTCGGGCCGTGCCCGTCGCCGGCCCGCCAGGACAACTCGCCATAGCGGTTGATCGGGGTCGCCTGCGCGATGTGCGCCAGCCACCCGGGGAACTCCGAAATCGGGAACCACAGCCCGCCCAGCAGCGAGAGTCC
Organism: Actinomadura xylanilytica; assembly: GCF_030283145.1. Lineage (GTDB taxonomy): Bacteria > Actinomycetota > Actinomycetes > Streptosporangiales > Streptosporangiaceae > Spirillospora > Spirillospora xylanilytica. The sequence goes on along the minus strand of NZ_JASNWE010000003.1, from coordinate 1,308,308 downwards.
CATGTAGCAGACCAACCCAGCCATCTGGGCCTGCTGGGCCGTCAGCAGGTACCCGAGGCCGATCCCGAGTGCTGCCATGGGCGCGATGCCCAGCCACAGCAGCCCGATCACGGCGGCCCACTGGCCGATCCCGAGCGACACCCCGTTCACCACGGCGCCGGACAGGCAGACGGAGAGGATCGGGGGAAGGGTGACGGCCATCGCGCAGAGGGCCCTGCCGGCGACGACCTGCACCGGCCCCAGCGGCAGCAGCCTGAGCTGACGGATCCAGCCGAGCGGTTTGTCCTCCGCGATGGAGACGCCGTTGCCCATCACAGCCCCGACGGCGCCGAAACCGGCCATCCCCACCATCGAGTACAGGGCCGCCTTGCCGTCGCCTTGCCCGCCCAGGTCGAGGTTGGTGAACACCAGGTACATCAACAACGGTGAGATCAGGCTCATCACCAGGTAGCCGGGATCGCGCAGGAGCCGCACCATCTCCAGACGCATGTAGGCGAGTGTCATCGGTTCTCTCCATTGCCGGTAAGGGTGAGAAACGCCTCTTCCAGACCGGCGCCCGTCACCTCCAAATTGCGGATGCGGCCGGACTCGGCCAGAGCCAGAACGGTCAAGTCGGAGTCGGTCGTGTGCAGCCGGACGCGCGTTCCGCGGATTTCAGAGCTGACCACCCCTGGCAGCATGTCCAGCGCGACGCCCGCCGTGGACGCGCTCTCATAGGAGACTCGGGAATCCGTTTCATGGACGGTGGGCAGGTCGAAGCTGACGGTCCGTCCCGGCACACGCTGTTTGATCTGCTCGCTCGTCCCGTCGGCGATGACGCGGCCCCGGTCGACTACGACGATCCGGTCGGCGTGGTCGTCGGCCTCTTCCAGGTAGTGGGTCGAGAACAGCACGGTGCTGCCGCTTTCGGCGTACGCGCGGATGCTCGTCCACAGCTCCCGGCGAGACTCGATGTCCATGCCGGTCGTCGGTTCGTCCAGGACGATGAGTTCTGGGGCGCCGGCGACGGCCATGGCGAAACGGACGCGTTGGGCTTGGCCGCCTGAGAGGCGGTCTGCGCGGCGTCCTTCCAGGTCGGTGATCCGGGCGGTCTCCAGAAGCTCCGCCAGTGAGGGCAAGGCGACATCGGGTACGGCGGCGGCGTACGAGCGTCTTACGAATCCGACGAGTTCCTTTACGGTGACCCCTGGGATGAGGCGTCCGCTCTGTGGCATCGCGCCGACGAGCCCGTCCCGTACGGCGCGTTCGGGCTTTCTCCCGAGGACCTCCACCGCGCCCTCGTCCGGCGGGATGAGGCCGAGCAGGATGCTGATCGCCGTGGACTTGCCGGCGCCGTTGGGGCCGAGCAGCGCCACCGTCCGTCCGGGAGAGAGTCGCAGGTCGAGGCCGTCCACGGCCCGCACCGTCCCGAAGTTCTTGACGACGCCGGTGAACGTCACGGCGGACGTCATGGCGCCGCCGGGCCGGGCGCCGTCGCCGGGCGGCACCGTCCCTGCGGGGGGACGCGAATCGATCTTTGTCATGCCGATCACGCTAGGAGCCGGGCCTGTTCCGGGGGCAGGGCCGGGCATCCACTCCTGGCCAGTACATATGTCCCGGATGTGGCGGTCGGCGACTTGACGATCTTCGTTTCGGACCTGGGTCAAGAGGCAACGAACACGTGCCGGGGAGTCCCGTTGAGGCGGGTCCTGCGCTTTACTCGCCTTGTATGGCTTTGTTTGGCAGATCCCGTTCTCGTCCCGCGGCGGGCACCGCGGCGCGGGATCTCTTCGAGCGCCTGCGGTCGCGTTACTTCCAGGTGCCGGCGGGTCTGCGCTTTCTCGGCGGGCTGCTCGTGGTGGCGCTCGCCCTGTCGGCCATGGTGGTGCTGGACGGGCCCGTGCTCGGCACCGCCGCGTTCGCCGTCATCCTTTTGGCCGCCGTGCATCTGATCCTGCGTTCTCCCGCGGGAATGGCCGTCGTCAGCGTGATCGTCTGCTGGACGGCCCTGGCGGTTCCGCTGGGGCGGTTGTTCCCGGAGCACGCGCACCGGCTGCATCTGAGCCCCGCCCTGCTGCTTGCGCTCCTCGCGTTGCCGGTCGCGTTCGTCGCGCTGCGGCTGCGCGGGTACGCGCCGTGGCGCACCGCGCTGCTGGCCCTGGGCGTCGGCGGTGTGGCCACGGCTGCGGCGGCGCCGCTACTGCCGGAGCTGAACGTCGCGCCCGCGTGGATCGCCGCGCTGGTCGTGCTCGCCTACCGCTGGAACCAGGCCCGGCGTTCGGTGCCCGCGGAGGCGTACGAGACCGGTTGGGTACAGGAGCAGTCCAGTCCGAAAGGGGACGGGATGGCGTCGCCTCGCAAGAATCCGTCCGACCGCAACCGGCGGAACCGCACGGATCGCCCGGGCCGGTTCGACCGGTTCGACCGGCGTCCTGGAGGGGGAGCGGGAGGTGGGCCGGGTCCCCTCAACGGCGACGGTCCGGACGGAGCGCCGACCGACGGTGATGCGGCGGGAGTGCCCGCTGCGACGCAGGCCGCCTATGACGAGCGGGCAGCCGCGCAGGCCGCCGATATCGGCACCGCCACGTCCGCGCCCTCGCCCCCTCCCGCGCGCGCAGGGGAGGGCGAGGAACCGGCACTATCGGTCGCGGAGGCGCTCGCCGAACTGGAGAACATGATCGGACTGGAGCCGGTCAAGCGCCAGGTCCGATCGATCGCCGCGTCCATCGAGGCCGCGCATCTGCGCGCCGCCGCCGGGGTGCCCACCGAGAAGCCGATGCGGCACTTCGTGTTCGTCGGCCCGTCCGGCACCGGCAAGACCACCGTGGCGCGCGTCCTGGCGAAGATCTTCTACGCGTTCGGGCTGCTGCCGGCCCCCAGCGTGGTCGAGGCGCACCGCGCGGACCTGGTCGGCGAGTTCCTCGGGGCCACCGCGATCAAGACCAACGGGCTGGTCGACTCGGCGCTCGGCGGGGTGCTGTTCATCGACGAGGCGTACGGGCTGGTCAACGCCGCCGAGGGCCAGCCCGACCGGTTCGGCGACGAGGCCGTGCAGACGCTGCTCAAGCGGGCCGAGGACGACCGGGACAACCTGGTGATCATCCTGGCCGGGTACGAGGCGCAGATGGCGGGATTCCTCGACTCCAACCCCGGCCTGGCCTCCCGGTTCGGCACCCGCGTGCACTTCCCCTCGTACCGTCCCGAAGAACTGCTGCGGATCGCCGACTACCACACCGGGCTGCGTGAGGACCGGCTGCACGAGGAGGCGCGCCGCAGACTTGCCGTCCGGTTCGAGGAGGTGGAACGGCGCGGCATCGTCGACGAGCTCGGCAACGGCCGCTTCGTACGGTCCTTGACCGAGGCCGCCGCGCGCGCACGCGATGTGCGGGTGGTCGGCGCCGTGACGCCGGGGGCGGCGGGCAGCCCGACCGCCGACGACCTGGTGACGCTGCGCGCCGAGGACGTCGAGGCGGCGTTCGCCGAGGTGACCGAGCGCTACCGCGGCTACGCCGACACGCCGACCCTTGACGAAGCCCTCGGCTCGCTCGAGGCCCTGATCGGGCTGGAGCCGGTGAAACGCCAGGTACGCGAGATCGCCGCGCAGCTCCAGGTGGCCCAGATGCGGCAGGAGCAGGGCCTGGTGACCCGACCGCCCACCCGCCATCTGGTCTTCACCGGCCCCCCGGGCACCGGCAAGACCACCGTCGCGCGCGTGCTGGGCCGCATCTTCGCCGCGTACGGCCTGCTCGCCCGCCCCGAGGTCGTCGAGGCGCAGCGGGCCGACCTGGTCGGCGAGCACCTCGGCGCGACCGCCCTCAAGACCAACAAGGTGATCGACTCGGCGCTCGGCGGGGTGCTGTTCGTGGACGAGGCGTACGCGCTGAGCAACCCCGGCTACTCCGGCGGCGACGCCTTCGGCGCCGAGGCGGTCCAGGCGCTGCTCAAACGCGCCGAGGACGACCGTGACCGCCTGGTCGTCGTGCTCGCCGGGTACGAGGCCGACATGGACCGGTTCCTGTCGTCCAACCCCGGTCTGGCCTCCCGCTTCGACGTGCGGGTCGACTTCCCCTCCTACGGTCCCGACGAGCTCCTGCGGATCGCGCAGCTCATCGCCGAGCACGACGGCGACCGGTGGGAGGAACGGGCGCTGGACGACCTGGCGCTGGTGTTCCAGCGGGTCTGCGGCACCGGGCGCATCGACGAGCTCGGCAACGGCCGGTTCGCCCGGTCCCTGTACGAGAAGGCCTGCGCGTGCCGGGCCCTGCGCGCCGCCGGGCTCGGCACCGCCGCCACGACCGCCGACCTCACCGTCCTGACCCCCGACGACGTCCGCGACGCGTTCGCCGAACTCAGCCACCGCCTGGCCTGACCGGGCAGGACACGGCCGCGGGCCGTTCTGTCGGTGCCGTGCGGTGTACTCGGGGACATGAACCGGGTGTCGTGGCCACAGGTCCTGGCGTGGAGGATGAGGCGGCAGTTCCTCGCCCCCGCCGGCGCCGCGGCGGGCGACGTGAGGGTCGGTGACGTGACGGCGCGGGAGGTGGTCCGGCGGCTGGCCGGGGTGCAGGCGCAGGTCGCCTCGTCCGCCGAGCTCGCCGTGGCCGTCAGGTTGCGGCGACCCGATCCGGGGGTGGCGCATGCGCTCTGGGAGGAGCGGTCGCTCGTCAAGACCTGGGCGATGCGCGGCACGCTTCACCTGCTGCCCGCCGACGAGGCGCCCGCCTACCTCGCCCTGTGCGCGACGATCCGCAACTGGGAGAAGGGGAGCTGGCAGAAGAACTTCGGTGCCACGCCCGCCGATCTGGAGGCGATCGCCGAGGCCGCCACGACCGCGCTGGCAGGGGGAGCGGAGCTCACCCGCAAAGAACTGTCGGCGGCCATCGTCGCCGAGACCGGCTCCGCGCACCTGGCCGAGCTGCTCGGCTCCGGCTGGGGCGTCCTGCTCAAGCCGCTGGCCTGGTGGGGAGTGCTCTGCCACGGGCCGTCCCAGGGAAGCAGGGTGACGTTCGCCGCGCCCGAGCACCGGTTCCCGGGCTGGACGGGCCCGCCACCGGTCGAGGACGCCGCCCGCACGGTGGTCCGGGCCTTCCTCGGCGCGCACGGACCGGCGACCCCCGACATGTTCGACAACTGGCTGATGCGCAAGGGCAGCCGGAAGAAGGACGTGAAGAGCTGGTTCGCCGGAGCCGGGGACGACCTGGCGACGATCGACGTCGAGGGCGTCCAGATGCACCTGCTGTCGGGCCACCTGCACGAACTGCTGTCCACCGAGCCCACCGGCTCGGTGCGGCTGCTCGGCGCGTTCGACCAGTACGTGCTCGGCGCCGGAACGTCCGAGACCCATCTGATCCCGGCCGAGCACCGAGGGGAGGTCAGCCGCAAGGCCGGCTGGATCTCGCCGGTGCTGCTGCACGAGGGACGCGTCGCCGGCGTCTGGGAACCGAAGGACGGCGACGTCGTGGTGACCACGTTCGAGGACGTCCCTGCGGCGCCCCTGGCGGCCGAGATCGCCCGCCTGCGCCCCCTGCTCCCGTCCTGACGCCGCCGGCGGCGCCGAGAGGGTCCGCGCCGTGGGTCTTCTGGGCTGGGTGGCTCTGGAACAGCGCCTCCTTGAGCGGTGCCGCCTCCCGGAGATCACGCCACCAAGGTCACGGTTCGGGAGGCCGCTCTCCAGGGGGCCACGCGTTCAGGGTGAGGTCGACGACGCGGTGCAGATCCTCTCGGGTGGCTCCGCCGGTGGCCTGGACGGAGAGGCCGTACGAGATCGACCAGACATAGTGGGCCAGAGCCTCCGCGTTGACGGACCGCGGCAGGTCGCCCTCGGCGCGTGCCCGCTCGAAGCGCTCGGCCAGTCTCCGTTCGCTCGCGCGCCTCCGCTCGGCCAGCTCCGCTCTGATGGGCGCGCCCTGCGTTCCGGTCGCCAGCGCGCTCTGCACCATGAGGCAGCCGTCCGGTCCGTCCGCGGTCGTGGCGACATCGGCCGCGCCTCGGAGCAGTGCCTCGGTGACCGCGCGCGACGTCGGCTGTTCGAGCGCCGAGCCGACATGCGAGGCCGGGCCGTCGAGATAGCGGTCGAACGCCCGACGGAACAGCGCCTCCTTGTTGCCGTAGGCGGCGTACAGGCTGGGCCGGTTGATTCCCATCGCCTTGGTGAGGTCGGACAGGGCCGTGCCTTCGTAGCCCTGCCGCCAGAAGACCTCCATGGCGCGGTCGAGCCGTTCGTCGACGTCGAACTCGCGCGGCCTCCCCTGGCTCATCGGTCCACCTCGTTCACCGGTCGCCGCGTCATCTCCGGCAGCCTCCCCGTCCCCACGCGTCCGCACCTGAGCACGCACGTGCGTGCCGATCACACATCGTCGCGCAATGCGGGGACCATGCGGCCCCCGGGCGGCCGCGCCGAGGCGCCCCGTCTTTTTTTGTACTGATCGATATAGTACTCTCCTCCATTGAATACTGATCGGTACATAAATGGAGGCCGCAATGACGCTCAAGGGCAAGGTCGCGCTGGTGACCGGCGGGTCGCGAGGCATCGGGGCGGCGGTCGCCCGTGCGCTCGCCGAGGCGGGCGCGGACGTGGCGATCGGGTACGCCGCCTCGGCGGGGAAGGCCGGCGAGGTCGTCGCCGAGATCGAGGCGATGGGACGGCGTGCCGCGTCGTACCGGGCCGACCAGGCCGACCCGCGCCAGGTCGCGGAGCTCGTCGGGACCGTCGCGACGGACTTCGGCGGGCTCGATGTGCTGGTCAACAACGCGGGGGTGTCCCATCGGGAGGTGCTCGGCGAGCCGCAGGACGACCCGGTCGCCCAGGACCGCCTGTACGAGGTCAACATCGGTGGCGTGGTGGCCGCCATCCGCGCCGCCGCCGGTGTGATCGGGGACGATGGCCGGATCATCACCCTCGGCTCCACCCTCGCGAGCCGGGCCGGGTTCCCCGGCATGGCCGACTACGCGGCGACCAAGGCCGCTGTCGTCGGCTACACCAAGGGCGCGGCGCGCGACCTCGGCCCGCGCGGCATCACGGTCAACGTCATCGAGTCCGGCGCGGTCGCCACCGACATGAACCCCCCGGACGGGGAGTTCGCGGACGCGCAACGTGCTCTGAAGGCGCTGGGCCGCTTCGGCCGGCCGGAGGAGATCGCCGCGGGCGTGGCCTTCCTCGCCGGCCCGGGTGCCTCCTACATCACCGGGACCGTCCTCACCATCGACGGCGGCTACCTGGCCTGACGGCCCGGCCCGGATCTGTCGCGGCGGTTCCGGACGACGAGGGCGGTGAGGAGGAGCAGGCAGAGGGCCGCGGCCACGCACGCGAACCACTGCACGGCCGGAAGTAGTCCGGTCTGCGTGGCCAGGAAGCCGACGCCGATCACAGGCACGCCGACGCCGAGGTAGACGATCACGTAGAAGCTCGATGTCACCTCGGCGCGGCGGTCGGCGGGCGCGGTCTGGTTGATCTCGGTCAGGGCGCCGAGGAAGGTCAGCCCGAGCCCGGCGCCGGCGCCGGCGGTGGCGACCAGCATCAGGGGCAGGGACGCGGCCGACCCCGCGACCGCGAGCAGGACGAGGCCGCCGGCCAGCAGTGCCAGGCCGGACGTCAGCAGCGGCTGCGGTTGCCTCCCGTACGCGGCGACCTGGGCGATGCCGGAGCAGCCGAGCATCAGTGTGGCGGCGCCCCCGCTCAAGGCCAGGTTGCCGCTGCCGGACAGCGTCCCGACGTACGTCGGGACCAGGGTGAGGAACAGCCCGTTCACCATGAAGGCGAGGAAGCTGGCCGTCCCCGCGGTCGCGAACACCCGCCGCATCGAGCCGGGGATCTTCGGCCTGCGGGGTCGCCACGGCGTTCGCGTCCGCTGCTCGGGGATGGCCGCGACCACCACGGCCGCCACGGTCAGCAGGACGAGTTCCACCAGGTACGCCAGAACTCGCGGGGCGGGGGCATACTGCGCGAGCAGGCCCGACAGCAGCGGACCCGCGCCCATGCCGCCGACCGAGGCGGCCGTGGTCACCAGCGCGGCGCGGCGCCGGTCGCCGCCCGGTTCCTGCTCGGTCAGGACGGCGGTGAGTACGCCTGAAGCGGCGCCCATGGCCGCGCCCTGGAGGACGCGGGCCGCGAAGAGCCAGGTCGTCCCGTCCGCGAGCGCGAACGTCAGCGTGCCGATCGCCGCGAGGCCGACGGCCGGGAGCAGCACCCGGCGGCGCCCGATCGCGTCGGAGAGCGGCCCGGCGATCAGCAGGGCCGGGATCAGCGTCGTGACGTAGACGCCGAAGATCAGGGTGACCGTCAGCGGCGAGAATCCGAACTCCCGCTGGTAGCCGCGGTAGAGCGGGGTGGGGATGTTGGTGCCCGCCAGCAGGACCACCAGCGCGTAGGCGGCGCCCCAGAACCGCCAGGCCGGCCGGGGCCTCGGGCCGCCCGGCGGTGCGTCGGCGGTCGAATCGATCAAGGTCATCGCGGTCCTCCCGGGTGACTGAACGACGGTCAGTCAATCCCAATGACCGGCGGTCAGTCAACTGACTGAACGGCGGTCACCCGGATAGGGTGGATAGCGTCGACGGTGATGGGGGAGGGCGTCATGGGTGCTCAAGTGCGGCGCAGGCGGGTGACCAAGAGCCCGATGGACCGGCGGGAGGACATCCTGCGCGGGGGGCGGGAGGTCTTCGGCTCCATCGGATTCGCCGCCGCGACGATCGGCGATCTCGCCGCCGCCGCCGACATAGGCAAGGGCACCTTCTACCTCTACTACGAGTCCAAGGACCATCTGCTCGGGGCGCTCTGGGAACGCTACGTGGACGCGATCGCGTCCACCGCGCAGGACATCCTGGAAGAGGGCGGCGACTGGTGGCCGACGCTCGACCGGCTGTTCACCGAACTGGTCGGGCACGCGGTGCGCAACGCCGACCTGCACAGCATCGTGTACGGGTCCGCCAACGCCAAGGCCCTGGAGATCTGCAAGCAGGCCAACCAGCGGGTGATCGACCTCATCTGCGAGTACGTGGGCCGGGGCGCGCGGGCCGGTGCCCTCCAGGCCGGAGATCCGGCCGCGACCCTGCGAATGGTCTACCACGGTGTGGACGGGCTGCTCGACGACCTCATCGCCGCCGGTGGTCCCATCGACGTGGACAAGGTCGTCGCGGACGTACTGGACCTCCTGCACCGCGCCCTCGCAGGTCCGGCCCGCTAGACCGGCGCGTCTGGGACCGGGGGAGTGGCGTCCCTCCCGTTCGGGCCACCGGTTAGGGTGCGACGCGTGAGCCCCCAGGACGACGCGCCGGAAGAGTACCGGCAGACCCGCTACGAGGCGCCGCCCGGCGCCACCGAACTGCTGCTGATCCGGCACGGCGCCTCCCGGCCCGCCCGGCCGGACATCCCGTTCCCCTTGGTGGACGGGCAGGGCGATCCCGACCTCGCCCCGGAGGGGCGCGAGCAGGCCGCGCAGGTGGGCGAACGGCTCGGCGCCGAGCCGTTCGACGCGCTCTATGTGACCCCGCTGCGCCGCACCGCCCAGACGGCCGCGCCGCTGGCGAAGCGGCTCGGCCTCACGCCCGCCGTGGAGGCGGGGCTCCGTGAGGTGCACCTGGGGGAGTGGGAGGGTGGGCTCTTCCGTAAGAAGGTCGCCGAGAACGATCCGATCGCGCAGCGCATGTGGGCGGAGGAACGTTGGGACGTGGTTCCCGGGGCCGAGCCGGGTGAGGAGTTCGCCCGCCGCGTCCGGGAGAGCCTGGAGCGGATGGCCGGCGCGCATCCAGGCGGGCGCGTCGCGGCGTTCACCCACGGTGGCGTCATCGCGCAGGCACTCGCCCTCGCCACCGGCTCCCGCCCGTTCGCCTTCCTCGCCCCAGACAACGGATCGATCTCCCGGATAGTGGTGCTCGAAGGGCAGTTGTCCATTCGGGGCTTCAACGACATCGCCCACCTGGACCACCCCGCCCCTGGCGCCCTCACCTGACCTGGGCCGTCCCCACGTCCCGTACCCGAGAGGGGCTGCCGGCCCAACGGCCCGCACTGTGACGGACGGTCAGGCGCGGAAGCGGATCCGCTGTCCGGGACGTAGCTGGGCGGCCATGGGGACGTCGGCCGACGCCAGGACCGCGACCACCGGGTAGCCGCCCGTCGTCGGATGATCGGCGAGGACGATGATCGGCAGGCCGCTGGGCGGCACCTGAAGCGCTCCGGTGACCATTCCCTCGCTGCTCAGCTCCCCCTCGCGGGCCCGTTCGAGGCGCGGGCCGGTCAGGCGGACGCCCACGCGGTTGCTCTCCGGCGACACCTCGAACGTCGCCGAGGTGAGGGACGTCAGCGCCTCGCCGGTGAACCAGTCGTCGCGAGGGCCGGGCGTGATCCGCAGGATGGGGACCTCTGGCAGCGGGACGACGGGGGCGGCGTCCACCAGGATGTCCTCCAGGCCCGCAGTCGGCCCGACGGGCAGCCGGTCGCCCTCGGCCAGCGGCGCGGGGCCGAGACCGGACAACAGGTCCGTGGCGCGGCTGCCGAGGACCTCGTCCACGGTGATGCCGCCGCGCACCGCCAGATAGCTGCGGAGGCCGAACTGGGGATGGCCGAGTTCGAGCAGTCCGCCTACAGAGACGCGACACGGCGCGTTCATGCCGCACGCGCGGCCGTCGATCCGCACGGGAAGCGGTGCGCCCGTGACGGCCACCCAGGCGGGACGCCGGAAGCGCAGGGCGCCACCGCCGACGGTGAACTCCACCCCCGCCGCGCTCTCAGGATTGCCGACGAGACGGTTGGCCAGCCTGAACGCGCGCCCGTCGGCCGCCCCTGAACACGGCACGCCCAGGTGCGCGTGACCGGGCCTGCCGAGATCCTGCACGGTCGCCAGCGGACCGGGCCGGACGACCTCGATCAACGGGCCTCCTCGTCGGCGACGAAACGGACGTGCGCGCCGGGCTGGAGCAGTGACGGCGGATCGCGGGTCACGTCCCACAGCGGGAGCCGACTGCGCCCGAGCAACCGCCATCCGCCCGGTGACCGCGACGGGTACACGGCGGCATACGGTCCGGCGATGGCCACCGAACCGGCCGGCACCGCAGTGCGGGGCGACTCGCGGCGGGACACGTGCAGTGCGGGGTCCAAACCGGTCAGGTAGCCGAAGCCAGGAGAGAAGCCCAGGTACGCCACGGTGTAGGAGGCGGCGGTGTGCCGTTGGACGACCTCCGTGCGGGACAGGCCGGTGAGCCCGGCGACCTCGTCCAGATCCTCGCCGTCGTACACGACCGGAATCTCCACCGGGGCCATGCCGTCGTCCGGCCGCTCTGGCAGCGGCAGTGTGGGCAGCCATGCGGCCAGGCGCCCGAGGTCGCATTGACGCGCGTCGGCGACGACCAGGACGGTGCGTTCACCCGGAACCACGTCGATGACACCGCGCGGCGCGGCGGCGCGGATCGCTGCGTGTAGCCGGTGCGCGGTGGCCAGGTCGGCGGTCTCCACGAGCAGGGCCGTGTCGCCGGCCCGCCGGACCTTCACGCGATCTCGCCGAACGGTGCCGGGCCGCCCCCGGGCACCCGGGTGCCGGGCTCCTCGCCCAGGTCGGCGTTGATTCCGATGACCGCCATGCCTCAGATCTACCACCGATCCCCCGGACCTGATCACGGCGAGCCCACCCCGGGCGACGCCCCTCCCCGCAGTGTCCCCGCTTCCGCCCGCAAGGTCACCGTCCCGGCCCCCAGCGCGCCGCTGAGCCCGTGCTGACGCCGGCTCGTACATCGACGCGGCCGGACCTCGGTACGGCCGCCCTCGTCGACCTCAGGCGGTCTTCTCGTGGATGTCCTCGATCTCGGCCCGGGGCGCCCACGCCTGGTAGACCCCCCGGTCGAACCCCTCGAGCCCGAGCCGTTCGGCCACCGGGGCCTTCCCGCCGCTGTACTCGACCCGCAGCCACTCGTCATGTTCGCCGAGGACCACGAACGGCTCCCCGCGCCATGTGCACGAGGTGCTCACGTACGACAGGTGGTCGACCTCCGCCGCGGCCACGACCCGGACGTACCTGCCCGCGGTGACCGGGGCGAAGCCCTCGGCGGGCCGCGTCCGATACAGCCGCACCCGGTCGCCGTCCGGGCTCGCCTCGTAGTCGGAGCCGCGCCAGCCCGCGTAGAACCCGTGCCGGATGCTCATGCCCGCCCTCCTGCCGCCGGATGGCCGATCCACCGGCGCTGATCGCCATCGAAGACGGCCAGCAGGGTCTCGGTCCCCGACCGGCTCAGCCGGTACATTCTCGCGCCGTGCGGCAGCCGCTGGCTGTCGGTCTTGAACTCGGGAACCGGCGGACCGTCGCCCGGCGCGTAGCCCGACCCGGGGAACGGCGCCTTCTCGATCACCCAGCCGCCCGGGATGATGCCCATGCTCCATTCGTCGATGCCGCCCAGCGGCCTCCGGAACAGCGGCGGTTTCACGGCCGGCCACCGGATCACGTGGATCGCCTCGTCGCCGGTGGAGAACGGCGACCCCTGGTAGATCAGACCGAGGCCGCGGACCAGCCGCGCGGGGGAGTTCATCTCCCGCACGTCCTGGAGCCGGTGCACGTATCCGGCGACCAGGTCATAGCCGCCGTCCAGATAGTGCGGCACGTGCTCCGGCCGGATGACTTTCTGCATGACGACCAGACCGGCCGCCGCGCCCCGCCCGGACTCAACTGCCCGCGCCCCTTGCACGGGAGGCTGCGCTCCCTGTGCAGGCGGGGGCGCGATGTGGTCTCGCGGAGCCGAGGGCTGCTCGGAGAGCGGGGCGTCCGTTCCAGGAGCGGGGGAGCCGACGCCGGTACTGGAGGCGTGCGCCCCGAGTCGTCCGCCTGAGCCTGCGCCGTGCTGCGGCGTGTGCGGACCGCGCTTCGCCTGCGGACCGCCCGGCGCGGACCGGTGCGAGCCCTGCCCGGACGGGGGGCCCGAGTGCGTCCCGCGCCCATTGGACGCCGGACCCGGCGGACGGGGAGCCTGGCCATGGCCGGAAGAGGGCGCAGCGTCGCCGTCGCGGGGCGCGTCCAGCGGGTACAGAAGGACGCTCGCGTCCAGGTACGCGGCGCTGGGAAGGCCGGGGTTGATCGCGAGCTGCCAGTTCGGATCAGGCCAGTCGCGCGCGAGGTCCGCCAACGACGCCGACCGGTTGTTGACGGCCTGGCCGCGCAGTGACCGCGCCATCGCGTCGGTGGAGGTGAACGCGAGCACGAACGTGCCGTCGCCGAAACGGGCGGTCGCGTACTGGTGGTCCGCCGCGCCGGGGTCGCCGGGCGAGGGTAGGTACAGGACGGCCTTGGCGATCAGCCCCAGGTAGCCGTCCTGGTCGCCTCGCTCGCGCGCGGACGCGAGGATGGACTCCAGATCGGCGGACTCGGCCGGCTCGTCCTCCTCAGGGAGTGCCAGTGGGATCCCGAGTCCGGGCAGGGCGAGCGGACCCTCGTCGGGGCCGCTGCGGCTCGCCTGGTAGACCAGCTCCAGCGGCGAGCCGACCAGGTACACGTCCCTGAAGGCGCCGGTCATCCGGCCCGCCAGCATCGCGCACTCCTCGAGCAGGTCCGCCGTGGTGGACCGGCCGCCCCGCTCGCGCACCACGATGTGGTGCCACCAGTTCTGCCGGTCGCCGTCGTCGGGCCGTTCCCAGCCGAGGGCGGCCAGCCGCCGCTCCTGCCGGGAGGACAGCGGCCGGGGGAGGAACACGCTGGCAACGGCCTCGGCGTCGAGGGCCCCGTCGGATCGCATGGCCTGCACGTACGGCAGCCCGCTGGACCCCTGCACGATGAGGAACGACCTGACCGGAAGGCGGGTCAGCTCGAGGGTCAGCCGTTTGGCGAAGTCGTTCCAGTCCAATCGGATCCAACTCTCGCGTCCATGGTCGGGGTGCCGTTACTCGACGGTAGCGGAGCGCGGCTCACTCGGCCCCGGGAGCCGGGACCACGTCGGCGCGCACCGGCGCCCAGACTTTGCCGATGGCGTCGTAGACCGCCGCGGGAGCGGGCGGCTCGCCGTCGCCGGGCCAGTGCCAGAGCCGGGTGCCGTGCGGGGGGCGCATCCGCGGGGTCTGCGGCGCGGCCGGTGCCGGCTCGGGGTGCACGGTCGGCGCCGCCAGGGGCGCTGCCGGGACGCCGCCCGACTCGACCGCCGCGTTGAGGTCGGCGACGGTGAAGGCGTCGACCGCCGTGTGGGGCTCGGCGTGGGTGGCGTGGGTGCCGGCCTCGCGGACGGGCGGTTCCAGCGTCGGATGCGGCCTGGCCGTCCCGCGCTCGAACGGATCCTTGGGGTCGATCCCGGCAGCCGGTTCGGGAAGGGGTTCCGGTGCGGCGGCCCGCCCGGGAACCGGTTCCGGTGCGGCGGCCCGCTGGGTCGCGTCGAGCCGGGCGATGGCGGCCGCGTCGAGGTGGATCTCACTGGGCAGCCCGGCGTTGATCGCGAGCTGCCAGTCCGGATCGGGCCAGCCGGTGGCGAGCCGCGTGAACGAGGTGCGGCGGTACGGGGCGGGCTGCTGCCCGCCCGCGCGCGCGAGCGCTCCAGGCGAGGTGAACACCGTCGCGTACGTGCCGGAGCCGATCGTGATCGTGGGCAGCCCGCCGCCCTCCGGGGACTCCTCAGGACGGCCGTTCGAGGGCAGCACGAGGTCGGCGCTGAGCAGCAGCTCGAAGTAGGTGGTGTGGTCGCCGCGCTGCTTGGCCTCCGCGAGGCGCGCCTCCAGGAGGTCGGCTTCAGCCGTCGTCCCGGCGGTCTCTGCCACCGGCACCGGCACCGGATCGGCCCCAGGCAGTGGATCGGCCACCGGCAGGGGGTCGGCGGACGGCCGCGGGCTGGGCACTGGTGCAAGCCCGGGAAGGCCCCCGTACGGCGAAACGGACTCTCCGGCCTGGGGGACACCGTCGGCAGGCGGGACGCCCCCAGGAGGCTCCGCAGGCAGCGGGACGGGATCGTGCGGCGTTCCGGCGGCTTCGGCCATGTCGGCCGCAGAGGAGCGGCGCTTGGTGACGCGGGACGGGTCGGCGGTGTCGATGCCGAAGTCCAGCAGCTCGATCAGCCCGTTGCCGTGCCGGTGGAACGACTCGTACACCAGGTCGGACGGGCGCCGCACGCCTTGGACGTCGCGCAGCGCGGTGACCATCACGTCGGCCAGCCGCCCGTAGTCGGCGGACGTGACCGCGTGCATGCCGTCGTCCGCGCCGGAGTCGGGCAGCTCGGTCCACCAGTTGCGGGGCGCCGGGTCGGCGGGCGGGCGCCAGCCGGCGTCGCTCATGACCTCCTCGTCGGCGAGCGTCAGCAGCAGCGGGCCGTCGAGGAAGTTGTTGCTGACCGCCTCGGCGTAGAGCCGGTCGGGCTCGCGCATGGCCTGGACGTAGTGGCGGCTCTCGTCGCGCTCGCGCACGATGAGGATGGTGTCCCGTTCGAGGCTCGCCAGCTCACGCCCCAGGCGCCGGGCGAACTCGGACCACTCCAACAAGATCACTCCCTATGACCGGGGGCGACCCCCGGGCCCCCGCGAGACCGATGCCCGAGATTCCGATGATTGTCGTCGTGGACGCCTCTGGCAAACCGGGAGTTCACTCGGGCGGCGCTTCGTGACGGAGGACACGCAGCGCCTTCCGGAGCTCCCGCGCGTCGTGGCCGCAGCGGTCGAGCACCTCGATCAGCCTGTGCAGGATCTCGTGGCGTTCGAACCCGACGTCCAGCAGTGCCTGGGCGGTCTCCCACAGCTGCGGCGGGTCGCCGTTCCAGAGCCGCACGGTCAGCCGTTCGTGCGCGTCAAGATGCTCCTCGGCGGCTCCGGGATGCTCGAACTCGAGCATGATGCGCCGGTCGGCGGTGTCGGCCGGGTCGAGGGCGGACAGGTCGACCGAGCCGTGCCCGCCGGACCGGCGGTGCGTGCCGGACAGGAACGGCAACGCGAACGCCCGGCGGGGCAGCGCCTCCATCTCGCCGTCGGGCAGCAGCCGGTCGACCAGGTCGCGGTCCAGCCCGAAGGCGGACGGGTCGCGGTACGCCTCGGCGAACTTGGCGGTGGCGTCCCAGACGGCGTCGAGCGTGGCCCGGACGCCCTCTTCGGGGAGCCCGGTGCGCTTGCCCGCCCACCGCACCCAGGCGGCCAGCACGTGCGGCACGGCCTCCTGCTCGGAGGCGGAGAGCAGCACCTTGCGGGGCAGCCAGTCGAGCAGGAACATCTCGCATTTGATCGGGCTGACCCGCAGGGGGCGGCCGAAGTCGTGCGCGCAGCCGTAGTCGATGATCCGGTCGACGCAGTGGCTCGCGGCCGAACGGTCCGAGAGGTCCTCGGCCTCGCTCGAGGCGAGGAACCGGGCGGCGATCGTGGCCCGCCGGTCACGGCCGTACATCGGGGGCTGAGGCGTCCGGCCGCCGGGCGGCAGGACGCCCACGCGCGCCCGCACGAAGGCATGGTAGGAACCGAAGTTCTCGTTCACCGGCGGGTCGTCGGTCTCGTCGGTGAGCGCCAGGGCGCTGCGCAGCATGGCCTTGGTGTCGCGCGGGTCGAGCTGCTCGAACCGCATCAGCGGGTTGTCGCGCCCCTCCCTGCGGCAGTGGTCGAGCAGCTTGTCGACCTGGGACGAGACCCAGGCGTCCCGGACCATCCCGCTGGACGGCGCCCGCGCGCTCAGGTCGCCGTGCTGCCGCACCGCGCCCGCCTTGTTGCGGTCGACCAGGACCACCAGGGCGTGCCGCTCGGCACCACCGTAGGTGTAGGTGCACACGACCGAATCCTGGTCGTCGTAGACGTCACGGGAGACGAAGCACTCTTCGGGGGTGACCATCCCGATGCGGTCGGCCCAGCCTGGGCGGGCGACGCCGCGGCCCATCAGCTCCAGGGCCGCGCGTTCGGCCTTGGCCGCCTGGCGCGGGGTGCCCAGGTAGGCCATGCCGGTGAGGAGCGCGAGCGCCGCAGGGGTGCCGGCATGGCGGGCGTGGTCGACCAGCGATTCGCCGATGACCTGCTCGACGTCCCCGCCCGCGACCCGGTGCCCCCACCAGGAGCCGAGGATCTCGCTGACGATCAGCTCCGCGTCGAGCGGGCTGCGCACGGCCAGCAGTTCCCGGGCATGGCGCAGCATCCCATCGAAGATCGCGAAGACCTCGTCCGAGGGCGGCGGGCGTCGATCCCGCGCTGGATCCCCGGAGGAACGGTGGCGGCTGCGGGGACTCACGCACCTAGCCTCTCAGATTCGGCGCCGTACGACGCCCAGGACATCGGGGAAGGCCGAAATGGGACGCCCGGGAACTCGGTGGCGCCCCAGCTAAACGCCTTTTGTGTGAGCGTCAGACACGCCCGGCCCGTGTTCCATAGATTCCGCCCCGGTCCTCCTGAGTCGCCGGACACGTGCAGAGGCGCCGCCGTCACGGGCGCCGAGGCCGAGCATGCCCAGCACGACCCGCCGTCCCTGCGGCCGTATGTAGGGGAGCCGTATGTAGGGGATCTGTCAGATCTAAGGTGGGGACCATGGCCATCAAGGTTCATCTCGCACAGCGGCCTGAGGCCGACGACCTGCTCGGGCGCAGCCCTCTCGCCGCGCTCATCGGAATGCTGCTCGACCAGCAGGTCCCGATGGAATGGGCCTTTTCCGGGCCCTACACGATCGCGCAGAGACTCGGTGCCGCCGACCTGGACGCCCATGACATCGCCGCGTACGACCCGGAGCGGTTCGTGGCGCTGCTGTCAGAGAAGCCTGCGGTGCACCGCTACCCGGGGTCGATGGCCAAGCGCGTGCAGCAGCTCTGCCAGTACCTGGTCGAGCACTACGGCGGTGACGCCGAGGCCGTCTGGCGGGACGTCGACTCGGGCAAGGAGCTGTTCAAGCGCCTCAACGCGTTGCCGGGGTTCGGCAAACAGAAGGCACAGATCTTCCTCGCGCTGCTGGGCAAGCAGTACGGCGTGCACCCGGACGGCTGGCGTGAGGCGGCCGGTTCGTACGGGGACGAAGGTTCGCATCGCTCCGTCGCCGACATCACGGGTCCGGAGTCCCTCGCCAAGGTCCGCGCCTTCAAGCAGGAGATGAAGGCCGCGGCCAAGGCGAACAAGTAGCCGCCCTCGGCGCGCCGGTATGCCAAGACCCTGGCGTACCAGGACTCTCGCCTATCAACCGCGACCCTCCCGGCGCGGCTTTGCCGTGTTTTTGCCAAAAATGCGGGCAGTGATGGAACGCATTCGATGCGTCCGGAACTCGCCGAGGGAGCGGAGGTCCCCGTTGTGAAGCGCCTGGCCGTCGTACCATCTCCTACTTGCCGTCCGTGACGTCCTCCCCCGGTGCCCGGGGGAGGACGGACGGGCGGCGTCCGAATCCGAGCTCATCGCTGGGGACCGTGGGACACGGATGTCCATCAGGGCTTCCGTCCACGGCGAACCATCGGGATGATGAATACCTGACACGACCGGTGTTGTGATGGAGGTGGGAGCGCTAGCCTGCTCCCATTCACTCATAGTGATGAAAAATTGCCGCGCGGTACGGGACCCTCTGGGGCGGAGGTGTTGTCCATGAGCACCGAGACGTCCGTTCCGCATCCCCGGGTCTCGGGGGTGGAGGGCCAGTCCATGGATGCGTCCGACTCCGCTCTGTACGCGACGTTGCTCAAGGAGGCCCCCGCCGGGCTGGCGTTCTTCGGCCCCGATCTGCGCTGCCGGCGGGCCAATGACGCGCTCGCCGCGATGCTGGGCGTGTCCGTCGGCGACTTGCAGCAGCGGCGCCCTGCGGAGAGCCTGCCCGAAAGCGTGGCGAACGCCTTCGAGGACGCCCTCCGCAGAGCACTGTCCGGCGACGAGGGCCTGAACGAGAACGAGGTCGACCTCGTCGTGCGCGCCTCCTCTGGCGCTCCTCCTGAGGCCACGGGAGCCCTGGGCGTCCCGTCCCCAGGCGACCCGGCGGCGAGCGTGGGGACGGGCGGTGCCAGCCCGGACATCCCGGTACAGGCCACAGGACCGCACGCAGAAGCCACATCAGACATCCCAGGCACGCCCGACGCGGCCGGGCCGGGCTCGGCGGCGGACGACGCCTCGCCGCTCGCTCCCGAGGCCCGGGCGGTCGTGCCGGTGCTCGCCGAGCCCGTCCTCACGCCCGGCCATGACGAGCGCATTCTCTCCTGCACGTGGCTGCCCGCCCGCAGCCCAGAGGGCGAGCCGATCGGCGTGGTGCTGACCGCTCTGGACATGACCGAGCGGCGGCGGGCCGAGGAGGTCATCCGCCGCAAGGAACAGCGCTACCGCTCGCTCGTGGAGGCCAGCGCCCAGGTCGTGTGGGTGGCCGCCCCCGCCGGCGGGGTCATCGACGACGCGCCGGAGTGGCGCGGGATCACGGGCCAGACGCCGGACGAGTACGCGGCCGGCGGCTGGCTGTCGGTGGTCCACCCCGAGGACCGGCCGCGCATCGAGGCGATCTGGCGCGAGTGCGTCACCGAGAACCGGGTCTTTGAGACCAACTACCGGATCCGCACCAAGAGCGGGACCCACCGGCACTTCGACGTGCGCGCCGTGCCGATCTGGCGGGGCGGCGAGGTGATCGAGTGGGTCGGTGCCAACACCGACGTCACCGGGCAGCGTGAGGCTGAGGAGATGCGCGGGCGGCTGACCGAGCAGTTGTCGGCGGCGGCGCTGCGCACCGCGCGGCTCCAGCAGGCCACCTCGATGCTGGCCGAGGCGCTCACCGTCTCCCAGGTCGTGCAGGTGATCACCGAGGTGGGCCGGTCCGCGATCGGCGCCGACTACTCCGCGGTGGCGCTGCTCGACGACGACAAGCTGCGCCTCAGCATCGTCACCCCGTCCCAGCCGGGCGCCGAACGCGACGCGCGCCCGGACGGCCGGTCCCCTTCGGCCGAGGACATCAAGGTCAGCGACCAGACTGTGCTGTCGGTGGCCGTGCGCGAGAGCCGGCCGTTCCTGGCCGAGCATCCCGACAGCCTGCGCCTTCAGCTCGGCCGGGACGAGATGGGCCTGTTCCTCCAGCACACGCAGGAACGCGCGTGGGTGGGCCTGCCGCTGCTGGCGGCGGGAGCCCCGATCGGCGCGCTCAGGTTCTCCTTCACCAGGCCGCGCGAGATCACCGAGGAGGAGCGGGTCTTCCTGGAGGCGCTCGCGGGCCAGTGCGCGCTGGCCGTCGAACGGGCCCTGCTGTTCGAGCGTGAGCACAAGACGGCCGAGGAGCTGCAGCGCAGCCTGCTGCCGAGCGATCTCCCGCAGTTGCCGGGCATGGTGCTGGCCGCCCGCTACAACCCCGCGACCAGGCACGTCCAGGTCGGCGGCGACTGGTACGACGTGTTCCGGCTGCCCGACGACCGGCTGGCCGTAGCGGTCGGCGACGTGATGGGCAAGGGCGTTCTCGCCGCGGCCGGAATGGGACGCGTCCGCAACGCCCTGCGCGCCCTCGCGCTGAACGATCCGCGTCCGGCCGCGGTGCTCGCCGGACTCGACCGGCTCTTCAGCGCGACCGAGACCGAGGAGCAGTTCACCACCGTCGCCTACGTGGTCATCGACCCCGAGACGGGCCGGGGGGCGTTCAGCAACGCCGGCCACCCGCCGCCCCTGCTGATCTCGCCGGACTCGCCCGCCCGGGTCAGCGAGCTGGAGCCGGGAACGCCGCTCGGCTGGCCGAGCCAGCGGCAGCAGACAAGTTTTTCCGTCGAGACCGGCAACACTGTGGTGTTCTATTCCGATGGACTTGTGGAGAACCGTAGGCGTGGGGTGGACGCCGGGCTGGAGGAACTGGTCGCCGTCGCGGCGGACGCCCCACCTGAAGTGGTAGGAGATCCAGAGAGACTCGTCGACTTCCTGGTCGATCGGATGCTTGCCGGGTACGAGCAGGTGGACGATGTGACCGTACTTGCGCTGCACGTCCCGCCGAAGCCCGTGTGAAGCCCGCCGAAGACGGCGTGATGACGGTGTAGTACGTACGAAGGACCGTCCCGCGCCCTCTAAGGTGGTGTGTTACCGGGCAGGACATCGAAGGCGGAATGCGCAGCCGTGCCAGAATGCTTGACCCTAGTAAGAGCGGGTACGCTGCGGTCCCGCACAAGGTGGCCCGCCCAGGTGTGTGGTCCCACCCAGTGTGAGGCCGGGCCCGTCAGGGCACTTGGGTCAACCAAGCCACACGTTCGTTCGAGAGGTATTTGTGTCGCCTGCTAGCTCGACCTCGAAAGCGTCAGATCTGCACGAGCACGTCATCGCGCAACTGATCGAGCGTGGACGGTCCCAGGGTTACCTCGAAGCCGACGACGTACGACGTACGTTCGAGGAGGCCGACATCCCCGTGTCGAAGGCCTCCAGCATCTTGCGGAGCCTCAGCAAGGAGGGTGTGACCGTCATGGTGAGCGCTGCCGACTCCGCAGCGCCGAAGCGTCCGCGCAAGCAGCGCGCGGCGCCGACGGCGCGCAGGCCCAAGACCGCCGCTGCCGCCAAGGAGCAGCCCGACACGGTGACCGCCGTCGTGAACGACGACGCTCCCGAGGAGACCGCCGCGCCCAAGCCGGCGGCCCGCAGGCCCGAGCCCCGCAAGGGCCCGGCCAAGCCCAAGAAGGCCGCCGCCAAGAAGGGCGCCGCCGCGGCGGGCGCCCCGAAGGGCCCGGCCAAGAAGGGCGACGATCCGGAACTCGACGACGAGGTCGGCGACCTCGACGACCTCCAGGACCTCGAGGTCGACCTGGCGGAGGTGACCCCGGCGGTCGAAGCCGCCGAGGTCGACTCCGACGAGGAGGACGCCCCGGCGGCGGCCCCGGTGGCCGCGGCCAAGGCCGCCCCGGCCGGGAAGGCCGCGGCGGACGGCGCCACCCCCGCCAACGAGGAGGAGGCGTTCGTCCTCGGCGACGACGACGAGGACGCCCCCGCCCAGCAGATCGCGGCGGCCGGCGCGACCGCCGACCCGGTCAAGGACTACCTCAAGCAGATCGGCAAGGTCCCGCTGCTCAACGCCGAGCAGGAGGTCGAGCTCGCCAAGCGCATCGAGGCCGGCCTGTTCGCCGAGGAGCGGCTCGCCGCCGACGGCTCGGTGATGTCGGAGGAGGACCTCGAGGACTTCGAGTGGATCGCCGAGGACGGCCGCCGCGCCAAGAACCACCTGCTGGAGGCCAACCTCCGGCTGGTCGTCTCGCTGGCCAAGCGCTACACCGGCCGCGGCATGCTGTTCCTGGACCTGATCCAGGAGGGCAACCTCGGCCTGATCCGGGCGGTCGAGAAGTTCGACTACACCAAGGGCTACAAGTTCTCCACGTACGCCACCTGGTGGATCCGGCAGGCGATCACCCGCGCGATGGCCGACCAGGCCCGCACCATCCGCATCCCGGTGCACATGGTCGAGGTCATCAACAAGCTGGCCAGGGTCCAGCGGCAGATGCTCCAGGACCTGGGCCGCGAGCCCACCCCGGAGGAGCTGGCCAAGGAACTCGACATGACCCCGGAGAAGGTCGTCGAGGTCCAGAAGTACGGTCGTGAGCCCATCTCGCTGCACACCCCGCTCGGTGAGGACGGCGACAGCGAGTTCGGCGACCTCATCGAGGACTCCGAGGCGATCGTCCCGGCCGACGCGGTCAGCTTCACGCTGCTCCAGGAGCAGCTGCACTCGGTTCTCGACACGCTGAGCGAGCGCGAGGCCGGCGTGGTGTCGATGCGGTTCGGCCTTACCGACGGCCAGCCCAAGACGCTCGACGAGATCGGCAAGGTGTACGGGGTGACCCGTGAGCGCATCCGGCAGATCGAGTCGAAGACCATGTCCAAGCTGCGGCACCCGTCGCGCTCCCAGGTGCTGCGCGACTACCTCGACTGATCGGCCGTGTGATCCAGAGGCCGCCGTCCATCCGGGCGGGGCCCCTGGATCACCCGTGCCGGTTGACCGGGAGAAGTTCTCCAGGTCAACCGGCATTTCGCCATGTACCGCACTTTAACCTCCACGTACCTGGCTGGATCCGGCGCTGCGGTCGCTGCGGGCCGTATCCGGGTCGAGGAGGCGTGGCGGATCCGCCCGACTCGCGTGCCCGCGCGGGGCAGGCGGCGGCTTCACGGTCTACGCCCGAACGCGAGCAGGCCGCCCGCGACCCGCTGATGCGTGCCGCGGCCCTCTGGCCGGCCGACCCCGCCCCGTGGGAGGTCATGCTCTGGCTGGCGCTGGGACTCGACCTGGAGCGCGAGGAGAAGGATGCCCTATGGCGCAGGCCGGCACCCGCCATCCAACGCTGTACCGGGCGCACGTCGCCCCGCGTCGTGAGCCCCTCCCCGCAGTGGGGCGGCAAGCGAGATGACGGCCGCCGCGCACCGTGTCGGCCAGTGCGTCAAGGCGTGCCGCCACCTCAACGTGGCCGCTGCTTAGGATCGCTCTGGGAGAGGCTCGAGCGCTCTGGAGAGGCCCAGGCGCTCAGTTGTGCAGGATGACGTCGAGGTTGGTGCCGTTCAACTCGACCGTGTGGCCCAGGTCGGCGACGGCCTTGAGGAGCTCCTCGGGGGTGCGGGGCGCGGAACCGGCCTTGATGAGGTCGTGCGCGATCTTGCCGCGGGTGGCCTTGGCCATGTGGCTGACGACGGTGCGCTTGGGCGTGCCGTGCAGGAGGCGCTCGCGGAACACCCGCACGGCCACGGCGGGCTGCGGGGCCTTCCAGGCCGTCGCGTACGGGCCGGAGCGCATGTCGACGATGAGACCGCCCCGGCGGCGCGAGGCGCCGTTCAGGGAGGCCAGGGCGTCGTTCAGGGCGGGGCGCCATAGGGCGGCGAGCCTGCCCGCGGGCGGGAGCGTCACGCCCATGGCCAGCCGATACGGCGGGATCCGGTCGGTGAGCCGCAGGGCTCCCCAGAGGCCGGAGAACACGATGATCTGCCTGGCGGCGGCCCGCCGGTCCAGGTCCGGCAGGTTCAGCTGCTCGTACAGGACGCCGGTGTACAGGCGCGCGACGGGAAGCGTGGGCGCCTGGTAGAGCGCCCGGTTCCGGGCGAGCGCCTCGCTGATCTGCCCGGTGGGGAGACCGAGGACGTCGGGGGCGTCATCGCGCGCGCACGTTTCGCCGAGCGCCGCCAACACCCGCTCGCGGGCCGGGTTGAGCTCGGGGAAACTCAGCGACCCCAGGTCGAGGGGACGGCCGTTCCCCTCAGCGGCCTTCTTCTCCGATGGCGGCAGCAGAATACGCACGTTCCCCCCGAAATCATGACACCTAAGGTCCCTCTAGGGTGCTGGGCATGACCGACCGGGAGCTACCGCAGCTCGGAGACCTCAGCGGCCCCAGCATGCCCAACGGATCCAGTGGATCCGGCGGGCTCGCGGCGCCCGGCGGGCTTGACGGACTCGACGGGCTTGTCGCCGCGGCCTGGCCCGCCCCATACGTCCAGGATATTGGCGGTTGGCTGCTGCGGCACGCGGACGGCGTCACGAAACGGGCCAACTCCGTCCTGCCCCTCGAGGCGCCGGAAGCCCTGGACGAGGCGATTGCGCGTGCGGAGGGCTTCTACGCCGAACGCGGGCTGCCCACGGTGTTCTCCATGAGCGGACAGAGCCGTCCGAGCGGGCTGGACGCGCTGCTTCACGCGCGCGGCTACGAACTGGTCGATCCGACCCTGGCGATGACCACCGAGATCACCGGCCCGTATAGGGAGGACGGTGCGGCCGGGGTCGCCGGGGTCGTTGTGGAGGACGCCCCCTCACGGGAGTGGCTGGAACGGTGGTGGGCTGTGGACGGCCGCTACGCAGAGCAACTGCCTGTCGCGGAGAAGATCCTGACGGGCGTCCCGGCCGGATACGCCTCGCTGGACGGTGCGGCCGTCGGCAGGGCTGTTCCTCAGGGGGAGTGGCTCGGGATCTATGCCATGGCGGTCGCGCCCGACGCGCGGTGCCGCGGGCTGGGCCGGCGTGTCCTGCGCGGGCTACTGGACTGGGGAGGGACACGCGGCTGCACGCGCGCCTACCTGGTGGTCGTAGCGCGGAACGCGGCTGCGCGGGCCCTCTATGAGAGTGAGGGTTTCGGTGTCAGCGGCGGATACCACTACCGGGTCAAGCCGCTCCCCGCACGATGATCAATTCACGCGAAGATCTCGGAGAGTCCGGAGGGTCACGGAGATCTCCGAGCATCCCGAGTCAATTCGTCGATACTTTCTGTGATGAGTCCGTCACTATATGAAGTCATCTCCGATTTTCCGGTCACGCCCGGACACCCGAAATGCGAACGGCGGCCACCGTCTCCGGTGACCGCCGCCGAGGGATTCTTTTATGTCGATGCCTACCGTTCGTCCTCTGTGGCGGTAGCCGGGGTTTCGGTCAGCCTGTCGGTCTCATCCTGAATGTCGGCCCCGTTGGAGCGGAGCGCCTCTGCGTACTTGCGCCCGTGGTGGGCGCAGAACAGAAGGTCGCCGCCGCCTACAAGGACTGCACGGACGTAGGCCTGGGCGCCACAGCGGTCGCAACGGTCGGCGACGGTCAGCGGCTTGGTTGGGGCAAGGGCTCCAGTCACGGCACCTTCCTCATGCTCGGGGTCGGTACTTAGGAGAACATCTAACCCGACGCAGACGTTCCCAATCTGTTCGTACGTACGCCCACAGCAGAATGGGGCTATTAGTGACCGAGGTCACAGCCGGACTTGGGAAGTCAGGCGGCGTCCCAACGGAACAGCCGTACCGCCACCAGGGAACCCACTACCGCCACGCCCAGGAGCACACCGATTTGCGGTAGCGCCGATGCCGGGCCGAGTCCCCGGCCCATGACGTTCAGCATCCCCTCGTTCAGGTAGCGCAGCGGGAAGATGTACGAAAGGGTCTTCAGCCAGCCGGGCGCGTCGTCCAGGGGGAAGAACGAGCCGCCCAGGAACGCCATCGGCAGCACCACCAGTTGGGTCACGCCCTGCGCCGCCTCCTGGGTCTTGGCCCACGCCCCGATCACCATCCCGATCGCCAGGAACGCCAGCACCCCCGACAGCACCATCGGGATCGCCATCCACCAGTACTCCTGGAGCTTGAGCCCGAAGAACGGAAGCTGGGCCACCAGCAGGAACAGCGCCATCTGCACCAGCGCCACCACCAGGCTGACCGCGACGCGCGCCCCGAACACCGTCGAGATCGGCGCCGGCGACAGCCGCAGCCGCCGCAGGATCCCCTTCGTCCGCCATGTCACCAGCGTCTGGGACGCCCCGAACACGCCCGCCGACGCCAGTGCCCAGCCGAGCAGGCTCGGGGTGAAGAACTGGATCGCCTTGAGGGAGTCGTCCTCCACCTGCTGCGAGGCGAGCTTGTAGACCGGCGGCTTCCCGCTGGCGCTCTGGTTCTCCGACTGCACGATGGACTGCATCAGTCCCCGCGCGGTCCCGGACCTGACCTGGTCGGCCGCCGAGTAGTGGACGGTCAGGTCGGTGCCGCGCTGCTCCACCACCGCGTCCGCGTCGCCCTTCTCGACCTTCCTCAGCGCCGCGGCCCGGTCGGTGCTCTTCTCGACCTTCATCACGCCGTGCAGCTCGCCCGCGCCGCGCGCCAGGGCCTGGTCGACGACGGGCACCGGGCCGACCTCGACCAGGGTCACCCTGGAGGTGGTCTGGTGCCCGAAGATCCCGCCGAAGATGACCAGGAACATCAGCGGGAACAGCACGGTGAAGCCCAGCGCCGTCCGGTCCCTGACGAAGCCGAGGAACATCGCCCGGGACAGGCTCTTGAAGCTGTCGAAGGTGCTCACGCCCGGTACTCCCGTCCGGTCAGGTCGAGGAAGACGTCCTCGAGGGTGGCGCCGCGGATCTGCACGCCCGTCAGGGCGTTCTCGGCGGCCATCGCGGCGACCACCGCCGACGGGTCGCGGGTGGAGATCACCAGGGACACGCCGTCGTCGGCGACCTCGTCGGCGCCGGGCAGCCGGCGCGCGGCGTCCGCGGCCAGGACGCCGGTGGCGATGCTGATCCGGGCGGGCGCGTCCAGGCCGCGCACCAGCACCGGCGGCGGCCCGAGCTTGAGGATCGTGCCCCGGTCCATGATCGCGACCCGGTCGCAGAGGATCTCGGCCTCGTCCATGTAGTGCGTGGTCAGCACGATGGTCCGGCCCTCGGTGTTGATCTTCTGGAGCACGTCCCAGAGGTTCCGCCTGGCCTGCGGGTCCAGGGCGGCGGTCGGCTCGTCCAGGAAGAGCAGCTCGGGATCGTGCACGAGCGCGCACGCGATGGACAGCCGCTGCGCCTGCCCGCCGGAGAGCTTCTCCACCCGGACGTCGGCCTTGTCGTCCAGCCCGACCGCCTCCAGCATGGCGTCGGCCTTCTTGGCGGGCACGCCGTACAGCGAGCCGAACGTCTGCAACTGCTCGCGCGCGGTGAGCCGCTCGAAGAACGAGGACGCCTGGAGCTGCACCCCGATGCGGGGCAGCAGCTTCGGGTTGCGGGGCCAGGGGGGTAGGCCCAGCACCGACAACTCGCCCGCGTCGGCCTCGCGGAGACCCTCGATGATCTCCAGGGTGGTGGTCTTGCCCGCTCCATTGGGGCCGAGGATGCCGAAGAACTCGCCTTCGGCCACCTCAAAGGAGACTCCGTCGACGGCCTGCACGTCCCCGTAACGCTTGCGCAGGCCCTCGACCGCGATCGTGTATGCCATGATCTGGACATTAGAGATGCGGGTGTCCGCGCGGGATCCATCCACCGGTGGACACCGCACTTTCCACCCGCTTCGCCCGGCCGGTCCGGAACCCGCCCCGAACGCGCGTGGCGGCGAGCCTGCCGGAGGACTGTCGGCACCCGGGGGTACCCTGCTGGCGGCAGTTCACCTTTCACCGCCCGGACCTGCCTCGCCCCCGAGGAGCACACGCACGTTGACCGCCGCCACCGCCGAAGCGCCCACTGACGACACGCACGGCTACTCCGCCCGGCACCTCTCGGTGCTGGAGGGCCTGGAGGCCGTACGGAAGCGACCCGGTATGTACATCGGGTCGACCGACAGCCGCGGCCTGGCCCACTGCCTGTGGGAGATCGTCGACAACTGCGTCGACGAAGCCCTGGCCGGCCACTGCACCCACATCAGCGTGGTCATGCACGCCGACGGGTCCTTCTCGGTCGGCGACAACGGCCGCGGCATCCCCGTCGACCTGGAGCCCAAGACCGGCCTGGCCGGAGTCGAGGTCGTGATGACCCGGCTGCACGCCGGCGGCAAGTTCGGCGGTGTGTCCTACACCGCGTCCGGCGGCCTGCACGGCGTCGGCGCGTCGGTGGTGAACGCGCTGTCGGCCCGGGTCGACGTCGAGGTCGACCTCGGCGGGGAGACCCACGCGATCAGCTTCCGGCGCGGGGTGCCCGGCGAGTTCGCCGACGACGGCCGGCCCAACGCCCGGTTCAAGAAGCGCTCCGGCGTCCGGCAGGTCCGCAAGGTCGCCAAGAAGACCACCGGCACCCGGGTCCGGTTCTGGCCCGACATGCAGATCTTCATCAAGGACGCGACGGTCGAGCAGTCGCTGGTCCTGGACCGGATGCGGCAGACCGCGTTCCTCGTCCCCGGCCTGACCATCGACGTGCGCGACGAGCGCGGCGAGGAGCCCGTCGAGGAGACCTTCCGGTTCGACGGCGGCATCAGCGAGTTCTGCTCCTACCTGGCCAAGGACGCCCCGCTGCTGGAGGTGCTGCGGCTGCGCGGGCGCGGCCACTTCACCGAGACGGTCCCGGTCCTGGACGACCAGGGGCACCTCACCCCCACCGACGTCGAGCGCGATCTCGAGGTCGACGTCGCGGTGCGCTGGGGCACCGGCTACGACACCGACATCAAGTCGTTCGTCAACGTGATCGCCACCCCCAAGGGCGGCACCCATGTGCAGGGCTTCGACCGCGCCCTGGTCCGGGTGCTCAACGAGCAGCTCCGCGCGGTGAAGCTGCTCAAGAACGGCGACGAGAACGTCCTCAAGGAGGACATCCTCGAAGGGCTCACCGCCGTGGTGGCCGTCCGGCTGCCCGAGCCGCAGTTCGAGGGGCAGACCAAGGAGATCCTCGGCACCTCGGCCGCCACCCGGATCGTCACGCAGGTGGTGTCCAAGGAGCTCAAGGCGGTCTTCGAGACGCCGGCCCGCGGGCAGAAGCAGCCGCTCCGGGCGGTGCTCGAGAAGATCGTCGGCGCGGCCAAGACCCGCATCTCCGCCCGCACCCAGCGCGACAACCAGCGCCGCAAGAACGCGCTGGAGAACTCCGCGCTGCCCGCCAAGCTCGTCGACTGCCGCACCGCCGACGACCGCAGCGAGCTGTTCATCGTCGAGGGCGACTCGGCGCTCGGCACCGCCAAGCTGGCGCGCGACTCCGAGTTCCAGGCGCTGCTGCCGATCCGCGGCAAGATCCTCAACGTGCAGAAGGCGTCCGTCGCCGACATGCTCAAGAACGCCGAGTGCGCCGCGATCATCCAGGTGATCGGCGCCGGCTCCGGCCGCACGTTCGACCTCGACTCGGCGCGCTACGGCCGCGTCGTCGTCCTCGCCGACGCCGACGTCGACGGCAGCCACATCCGCTGCCTGCTGCTGACCCTCTTCTACCGCTACATGCGGCCGATGCTGGAGGCGGGCCGGATCTTCTCCGCGGTCCCGCCGCTGCACCGGATCGAGCTGATCAAGCCGAGGAAGGGCCAGGGGAAGTACATCTACACCTACACCGACGGCGAGCTGAGGCGCCGGCTGGTGGAGCTGGAGCGCAAGGGACAGCGCTGGAAGGAGCCGATCCAGCGCTACAAGGGCCTGGGCGAGATGGACGCCGACCAGCTCGCCGAGACGACCCTCGACCCGAGGCAGCGGATGCTCCGCCGGATCAGGGTCGAGGACGCCGAGGAGGCCGCCAAGGTCTTCGACCTGCTGATGGGCAGCGACGTCGCCCCGCGCCGCGAGTTCATCACCGCCGGAGCCTCCGAACTCGACACCGAGCGCATCGACGTGTGACCCGGGTGGCACGTGGCACCCGGGTGGCATGTGTGACCCGGGTGGTACGTGGAACTTCTGGGGTGTACCTGCTGCCACCGCAGGTCGGCCACTGACGCTACCGACATGACCCTTGCCGCACCGGCACCGTGGACACCACGGAACCGGATGCGGCAAGGGGCGTGTGATGGAGTCGGTGGTCCTGGGCCTGTGGGAGGCCGCGGGAGAACGGATGGAGCCGTGGCTGACGCTCCCGCCGGTCGCGGTCGCCCTGGCCGGATGCCGCTTCTGCGGCACCGGAGCGGGCGTCGACGACGTGCTGACCGCCGCCGGCCGCCGGGATCCGGCGGCGCTCCTCGTTGCGCTGCTGTGGCTCGTTCCGTGGTCGCGCGTGCCCGGGTGGACGCTCGCGCTGCCGCGGCCCCGGAGAGGACGCCAGGGGACCTCCTGGACCGGTCGCTTGGTCGGGGACCGGTTCCAGCGGGCATGCGGGCTCTTCAGCCCGGTGCGGATCTTGAAGAGTTCAGCGCTCGCGCAGGGGGGACACGGCCTCTCCACCCTCCGGTGGAGCTTCAGGACTCCAACCCGGGTCCGATCCGCGCCGGACGGGCGGTCCTTAGCGTTGAGGCATGAACACGCTGGACAGTGTGCTCCTCGCCATCGCGGTTCTGGCCCTGGTCCTCTACCGGCAGCTCCGGACGAGGCGGCTCGACGAGGGCCGCCTCTACGTCCTCCCCGTGTTCCTCGGCGTCGTCGGCCTGTTCCAGGGGAGCCTGGTCGACAAGGTGCACCCGGCGCTCAGCATCGGGCTGCTCGCCGTCGAGGCCGTCGCCGCGCTGGCGCTCGGCGGGCTGCGCGCGGTGACGGTGCGGATCTGGCGGGACGAGCGCGGCGTGCTCTGGAAACGCGGCAACGGCTGGACCGCGGGGGCCTGGCTGCTGTCGATCGCGGTCCGCGCCGGGATGATCGGAGCCGGATACGCGGCGGGGATCGTTCCGGGCGCGGGCGGCGTGCTGCTCTTCCTCGGCCTGACCCTGCTGGCGCAGAACCTGCTCGTCGGATGGAGGGCCAGGCGGCTGTCGCCGGCTTCAGCGTCTAGCGTCGTGCCGTGAGATTCGGCGGGTTCACCCTGTGCCGGTGGCACGCGCAGCTTTTCGTCATCGTCCCCCTGCTGGTCTGGGCGGCGGCCTCCTACGTCCGCAGCCTCTACAGCACCGAGCCGCGACCGTCCCTGCACGGGGCCGGTCTGCTCGTCGTCGTGCTCAACGTGGCCACGGTCGCCGCGCTGTCGGCGGGCCTCTGGCTGACGCGCAAGGAGGCGGGCCAGCCGCGGTGGCGCGCGGAGTCGCTGCTACTGACGGCCATGGCGACCTCGCTGTGGCAGTACGCGATCTCGCCGGACGGCGGTGCGCCCTACGTCTTCGCCATGATCGCGCTGTGGTCGCTGCTGCACCGGTTCAACCTGGCCCTGGGGATCGCCTCGACCGCGGCGACGGCCCTGACGATCGGGCTGCTGGGCGCGCTGTTCCGGACGGACGGCGCGGAACTCGGGCTGATGGCGGCGTTCGTGGGGGTGGCCTTCGGCGCGCTGGGAGGCCGCCAGAGCAAGGAGGCGAGGGAGGCCACGCAGAGGGCCGAGGCCGCCAACGCCGTGCTCGCCGAACGGTCCCGTATCGCCCGCGAGATCCACGACATCCTGGCGCATTCGCTGTCGGCACAGGTCGTCCACCTGGAGGGGGCGCGGATGCTGCTGTCGCGCGAGGGCGACCGGGTGCAGGCGCTGGACCGGGTCGAGCGCGCCCAGCGGCTGGCCCGCGCCGGCCTGGAGGAGACGCGGCGGGCGCTCGCGACGCTCCGCGGTGACGCCCCCGCCCCCGAGGAGGCCCTCGCCGAGCTGGCCGAGGAGTTCTACGCCAGCACCGGCCGGGCCTGCGAGATCGAGGTGACCGGGGAGCCGCGCGAGCTGTCGCCGCAGGCCGGCCTCGCGGTCACCCGCACCGCGCAGGAGGCGCTCACCAACGTCCGCAAGCACGCGCCCGGCGCCCGCGTCCACGCCGCGCTGCGCTACCTGGAGGGCGTGGTCGAGCTGGACGTGGCCGACAGCGGCGGCACCGAGCCGGTGCTGGAGGTCCTGGGCGGCGGCTACGGCCTGGTCGGCATGAGGGAACGGGCCGAGCTGATCGGTGGGACCCTGGAGACCGGACCGGAGGACAAGGGATTCCGGGTGTTGCTACGGGTGCCGCTGTGACGGAGAAGACGAGGATCCTGGTCGTCGACGACCAGACGGTGGTGCGGGAGGGGCTGGTGCTCCTGCTGGAGCTGCTGCCCGGCATCGAGGTGGCGGGCGCGGCGGGCGACGGCGAGCGGGCCGTGCAGATGGTCGCCGAGGTGCGCCCCGACGTGGTGCTGATGGACCTGCGGATGCCCCGGATCGACGGGGTGGAGGCGACCCGGCTGATCAAGCGGGCGCATCCGGAGGTGGAGGTCGTCGTGCTCACCACCTACGCCGACGACGATTCGATCTTCGCCGCGCTGCGCGCCGGGGCCCGCGGCTACCTGACCAAGGACGCCGGTGCGGACGAGATCGCGCAGGCCGTCCGGGCCGTGCGCGGGGGAGCCTCGCAGCTCGACCCGGCCGTGCAGCGCCGCCTGGTCGAGGCGGTCGCCTCGGGCGAGCGCCCGGCGCGCGGCGGCGGCCTGCCCGACGGCCTGACCCGGCGCGAGGCGGAGGTGCTCGCGCTGATCGCCAGGGGCCGGTCCAACACCGAGATCGCCGGTGACCTGTTCATCAGCGAGGCCACGGTCAAGACCCACATCAACAACCTGTTCGCCAAGGCGGGCCTGCGCGACCGGGCCCAAGCCGTCACCTACGCCTTCCGCCACGGTTTGGCCGCCCCCTAGGCGATCGTTCTGGTCTGGCCGACGGCTGGTGGGACGAGAGCGCTTGCCAAGCAAACGCTTGATCGGAGATGCTGGCCGCGACCACAGCGGGAGGGGCGGGCCATGCCGGACCAGGAGCACATGAAGGGCGCGTTGCAGCGCTACGTGGACGGCTTCAACGCGGGCGACGCGGCGGCGGTCTCGGCGCTGTTCGCCGACGACGCGGTGGTCGAGGACCCGGTCGGGCATCCGCAGGTCGTCGGCCGGGAGGCGATCGACGCGTTCTACGCCAACGCGGTCGGCGCGGGGACCAAGCTCTCGCTCGACGGCCCG
Organism: Actinomadura xylanilytica; assembly: GCF_030283145.1. GTDB lineage: Bacteria > Actinomycetota > Actinomycetes > Streptosporangiales > Streptosporangiaceae > Spirillospora > Spirillospora xylanilytica. Next base: position 1,275,330 of record NZ_JASNWE010000003.1, on the reverse strand, counting down.
ATCCGCGGGTCCTACGGGGACCGGGCGGCGATGGCGTTCACCGTCGCGGTCCCGGGCATGGGGCTGCGGATCCGCGTCATCGACGTCATGACCTTCGGCGCGGACGGGCGGATCGTCCGCATGGAGGCCCATTGGGGCCCGGACGACCTCGAGGGGTGACAGGCCCGTGACAACGCAGTGTCGAGCGAGGTCCGGACGGGGGATGACCGGGTGTTGCCACGTCCGGATGAGGCCAAGGGTGATGGGTTGCTTGAGAAACGATCCTGTTTTTAGATCGCGTCTGCGAGCACTTGTATGACGCGTGTCACATGGATCCCGGCGCGCGTCACTCCGGGGGCCGGCCTGTGATCCACCGGGATTGATCACCCCGCACCGTCACGTCATACGCCGGAAGCAGCGACCTGGGCCGATTTCTAGGAGGATCGATGAAGGCCCTAGTCAGACGTATCGGCACACCCACCCTCGCGGCGCTTGCCGCGATCGGCCTCACCGCGGCCACCGCGTCCGCGACCACCGTCCACCGGGACACCGCGGCCGGAGCCAGCTACTCCGGCCCGTACCAGATCACCAACATCGGCGCCCTGACCATCTCGGGTTCGGGCATCACCGCCAGTTGCTCGGGCGTCGACCTGCGCGGCGACCTGACCTCGTCCGGCACGGGCACGCTCACCAGCGCGTCCGTCACCGGTTGTACGAGCTCGCTGGGCAACGCCACGGTCAAGTTCCTCAACCTGCCCTACACCCAGGGCAGCCTCACCCAGGGGAACGGGCCCGCCGGCAGCGACGGCAAGCTCACGTTCAGCGACCCCAACCTGTCCATCCAGGCGACGTTCTCGCTGGGCACGTGCACCTACGGGTTCGGCGGCTCGACCACCAGCCTGAGCTTCAACGTCTTCAACCGTGACAACGCCGGCCGCCCGAACAGCGCCGACGATCTCCAGGGTCAGATCCTCAACGCCGGACTCAACAAGACCGGCGGCTCGGTGCTGTGCCCGGGCAGCGCCACCGCCAACGGCATCGGCAAGGCGCGCGGCAAGGTCACCACCGGTGCCGCCACCTACGACCAGAAGCTCTACCTCACCCCCTGAGAAAGGAAGCCGCTCCCCGGGGACGGAGCTGAACGAGCCGTCCTCCGAGCACGATCCCCCCGGGCCACTTCCGTCCCCCCCGGAAGTGGCCCGGTCCCGCCGTCGTCCCGTTCGAGAAGCCCGCTCCTTCGACCCCAACTCACAGAAGGCGACCAACACGTGAAGCTCTTCTCACGCACAGCGGCCACGGCGGCGCTGGCGGCTCTCGGTCTGGCGGCGCTCACCGGCACCGGTACCGCCGCACCGGCCGCACCGGCGGCGGCGCAGCCGCCGACCCCGGCCTTCAACATGAAGGACGACTGCCCGGCACTGCCCTCCGGCGCCGAGCACCCGGAGTGGTGGACCTGCCTGGTCATGGTCGTCGCGGGCGGCTCGATGAAGCTGGGCGGGATCTCCCAGCGGTTCACCCAGCCGATGCGGATCGCCGTCCAGGCCTCGCCGGACGCGATCACCGAGGTCGCGATGACCGGCGAGCCGATGACGGTGCCCGGCGGCGTCCTCGGGATGCTCGGCCTGCCCTCGTGGCCGGGCGCCGACGAGATCCCGGGCATCAAGCTCCAGGTGAAGCCGGAGTACGCCGGCGGGTTCAAGCTGGAGCTCCCGAACGCCTCGGTCAGCATGCGGGTCCAGATCCTCAACCTGCTGGTCGGCGACAAGTGCTTCATCGGCACCGAGGCCGACCCGATCAAGTTCAACATGGCGATGGATCCGAACAAGCTCGTCGTGGCGGCCCCGGGCGACCCCGCGCACCCGATGGACGACCCGACCGTGCTGTACGGCGAGGCCGAGGACAAGACCTTCACCGTGCCCAAGACCGACGGCTGCGGGCTGGTCGGGCCGATCGCCGACTGGAAGGCCGGCCTGCCGTCCCCGGCGGGCAAGAACGAGGCGAGCTTCCAGTCGTTCATCGCCATCGCCCCCTACGCGGTGGACGCCACCGCCCGCCGCCCCGACCCCCGCACGCTCAAGATCGGCTGATCGTCCCGGCCGTCCCGTGCAGCTCATGCCCGTCCCGTCCCGCGGGGCGGGCATGATCGCGTTCGGGTCGATTCCGTCCTGCCCGGCTGATAGAAGGTGATCATTCGTCGAGCAGGAAGGAGTCAGGCCCATGGACGACCACCGGATGTTCCACGGTCTGCCGGTGGTGCCGGTCGATGACGATCCCCCCGAGCACACCCTCTTCAGGCTTGCCGACTACCAGCAGATCCTGGCCATTCGGCTGCGCCTGCTGGAATCGGACGAGGAGGCCGCCGCGGAGGTCGACCGGTTCGCGCTGAAGCTGAGGGACCTCGCCCGGCAGATGACCGAAGACGGCCTCCGCCACGGGCCGCCAGTGGCCTGGCGGATCGCCGCCGAGGACCGTGCTCGCTACGGCGGGGTCTCCGTTCCCTTCGACGAGGTCTTCGAGCGCTTCCTCTACCAGGTCGACACCACCCAGGTGACGGCCCTGGTCGTCGGCTTCTGGGGTGGGCTCCACGAAACGGACAAACCTGATCCGGTGGAGCTGCTGGTGAAGGCGGCCGACGCGCTGCCGGAATTGCGCGCGGTGTACCTCGGCGACATCGGGGCCGACGAGCAGGAACTGTCCTGGATCATCCACAAGGACGTCACCCCGCTCATCGAGGCGTTCCCGAACCTGGAACGGCTCGATGTGCGCGGCGGGGGGATGTGGCTCCGCCCCTTCCGCAGCGAACGGCTGAAGACCCTGCGGCTCATGTCGGGCGGGCTCCCGGCCGACGTGGTCCGGGCCGTCGCCGCGTCCGACCTGCCGGCTCTCGAACGGCTGGACCTGTGGCTAGGCGACCCGCACTACGGAGGCGACGCGGCCGTCGCCGACCTGCTGCCCGTCCTGAGCGGCGAGCGGCTGCCGGCGCTGCGCCACCTCGGCCTGGAGAACAGCACACTGGAGGACGAGATCGCCGCGGCGGTCGCGGGAGCGCCGATCGTCGCGCGGCTGGAGACGCTCAGCCTCGCGCGGGGCCTGCTGACCGACACCGGCGTGGAGGCTCTGCTGGCGGGCCAGCCGCTCACCCACCTGGAGAAGCTCGACCTGCACCACCACTACGTGGGCGAGCGGATGGCCGGGTGGGTCCGCGACCTCCTGCCCGGCGTCCAGGTCGACCTGAGCGACCGCATCGTCGTGAACGAGGGCTACGCACCGTACGTGGAGGACTCCGAATGACCCGGAGCCCCGGATCCGCGCGGATGTCGGCGGATCCGGGGCCCTGAGCCCGGAGGTCGTGGGTCGGTCACTCCTCGGCGGGCGGCTCGCCTTCGCCTTCGCCTGAGCCGTCCGCGCCGGCGCCGGACTCGTCACCGGCGGAGTCCGCCCTGGCGGGTTCGCCGCTCGCGGCGTCGCCGGGGAACGGGCCCAGCGGGCCGCTGATCGCCGCCACGCTCTTGTCGAGCTTCTCGCCGGAGCCGTCGCGGCGGCCCAGCTCGGTGGTGAGGGTGAGGAACGTGCCGTCGGCGCCGATGGCGCGGAGCGGGACCGGGCCCGCCCAGGCCATGATCAGGGAGTCCTCGCCCTTGAGGAAGCGGTGCGACCGGACGCCGCCGGTGGCGCGGCCCTTGGCCGGGAAGTCGGCGAAGTCGGCCACCTTGATCGCGCCGGTCTGGGTGCCGGGCAGCGCCGAGGACGAGCCGGAGATGGTCACCACGCGGGACTCGCGGCCGGGGTCGAGCGCGCCGAACCAGACGACGTGCGCGTCGGTGGCGAGCTTGACGCCCGCCATGCCGCCGGCCGGGCGGCCCTGGGGGCGGACGTTGGCGGCGCTGAAGTGCAGGAGCTGGGCGTCGCTGGTGATGAAGACCAGGTGCTGCTCCTCGGAGAGGAGCTGGACGGCGCCGACGACCGTGTCGCCGTCCTTGAGGCCGATCACCTCGAACTCGTCGCGGTTGGCGGGGAAGTCGGGGGCGACCCGTTTGACCACGCCCTGGGCGGTGCCGAGCGCCAGGCCGCCGCCGGTGTCGGCGATGGCGCCGACCCCGACCACGGTCTCGCCCGGCGCGAGGTCGACGTACTCGGTGACCGGGGCGCCGCCGGCCAGGGACGGCGGGCTCGCCGACGGCGGCAGCGTCGGCAGGTCGAGCACGTCGATCCGGATCATGCGTCCGAGCGAGGTGACCGCGCCGATCTGGCCGCGCGCCGTGGCCGGGACGCAGGCGAGCAGCACGTCGTGCGGGGCGCGGGCGCCCTCGGTCGCCAGCGGCTCGGGGCCGTGCGTGCGGGCCATCAGCCCGGTGGACGACAGCAGCACCATGCACGGGTCGTCGGGCACCTCCAGCGGCACCGCGGCGGCCTTGGTCTGGCCGGACGCCTCCAGCAGGACGGTGCGGCGCGGGGTGCCGAACTCGGAGGCGACGTCGGCCATCTCGCGCGAGACCACCGAGCGCAGCTTCTTCTCGGAGTCGAGGATCGCGGTCAGCGCGGCGATCTCGCGGCGCAGCTGCTCCTTCTCCTTCTCCAGCTCGAGCCGGTCGTAGCGGGTGAGCCGGCGCAGCGGGGTGTCCAGGATGTACTGGGCCTGGATCTCCGACAGCTCGAAGATCTGCATCAGCCGCTGCTTGGCCTGCCCGGCGTCGTCGCTCTGCCGGATGACCTGGATGACCTCGTCGATGTTGAGCAGCGCGACCAGCAGGCCGTCGATCAGGTGCAGCCGGTCCTCGCGCTTGCGGCGGCGGAACTGCGACCGGCGCCGGACCACGTCGAGGCGGTGGCCGACGTAGACCTGGAGCAGCTCGCGCAGGCCGAGCGTGCGCGGCTGGCCGTCGACCAGCGCGACGTTGTTGATGCCGAAGGTCTCCTCCATCGGCGTCAGCCGGTAGAGCTCGGCGAGCACGCCCTCGGGGTTGAAACCGTTCTTGATCTCGATGACCAGGCGCAGCCCGACGTTGCGGTCGGTGAGGTCCTTCAGATCGGCGATCCCGTTGATCTTCTTGGCGTTGACCAGTTCCTTGATCTTCGCCTTGACCCGCTCGGGGCCGACCGCGTAGGGCAGCTCGGAGACGACGATGCCCTTGCGCCGCGGGGTGACGCTCTCGATCCGGGTGGTGGCGCGGGTGCGGAAGGTGCCGCGGCCGGTCAGGTAGGCGTCGCGGATCCCGTCCAGCCCGACGATCTTGCCGCCGGTGGGCAGGTCGGGGCCGGGCACGAAGCGCATCAGGTCCTCGAGCGAGGCGTCCGGATGGTCGATCAGGTGCCGGGCCGCGGCGACGATCTCGCCGAGGTTGTGCGGCGCCATGTTGGTCGCCATGCCGACCGCGATGCCGGACGCGCCGTTCACCAGCAGGTTGGGGAACGCGGCGGGCAGGACCTCGGGCTCGGTCTCCTGGCCGTCGTAGTTGGGCCGGAAGTCGACGGTGTCCTCGTCGATGGAGGCGACCATCTGCATCGCCGCGCGGGACAGCCGCGCCTCGGTGTACCGCATGGCGGCCGGCATGTCGTCGCCGCCGAGCGATCCGAAGTTGCCGTGCCCGTCGACCAGGGGGATCCGCATCGCCCAGGGCTGGGCCAGCCGCACCATCGCGTCGTAGATGGCGCTGTCGCCGTGCGGATGCAGCTTGCCCATCACCTCCCCGACGACGCGGGCGCACTTGACGTGCCCCCGCTCGGGGCGCAGCCCCATCTCGTTCATCGAGTACAGGATCCGCCGCTGGACGGGCTTGAGCCCGTCGCGCGCGTCGGGAAGCGCCCGCTGGTAGATGACCGAGTAGGCGTACTCGAGGTAGCTTCCGCGCATCTCCTCGGAGACATCGACGTCGACGATGTTCTCTTCGAAGTCCGGCGGCGGGGGAGGGGCTTGGGATCCGCGTCGTGCCATGAGCACATTGTTGCCGGTCCGGGGGACATCTTTCGCCCGCCCCACCCGGCGCGCCGCCGCGGTTGGCCGATTCGCGCCGGTTTCCGGCCCCGCGGCGCCCGCCCCCGGGCTCGTGGGGGACGGCCGTCACGTGGGACATTGTCGCTGGAACGGATTGGTTTCGCAGCGGCCCCGTGCGCCGCGTCCCGCCGGAGGTTTCATGAGCGCGCTGGCCGATTTCCAGAACGAGATCTACCTCAAGGGCCTCGGAGATGTGCTTCCCGAGCTGCCCACCGACCTGACCGGGCTGGAGGGGCTCGCCGAGCGGAGGCTCTCGGCGCAGGCGTTCGGGTACGTGGCGGGCTCGGCGGGCAGCGAGGCGACCGCGCGGGCCAACCGGGCCGCGTTCGACCGGTGGCGGATCGTCCCGCGCATGCTGCGCGACGTGGCCGAACGCGACCTGTCGGTGCGCGTGCTCGGCACTGCGATGCCCGCGCCGGTGCTGTTGGCGCCGATCGGCGTGCAGTCGATCCTGCACCCGGACGGTGAGCTGGCGGTGGCGCGGGCGGCGCAGGCGGCCGGGGTGCCGATGGTGCTGAGCACGGCCTCCTCGTACGCGATGGAGGACGTGGCGGAGGCGAACGGCGACGGGGCCCGCTGGTACCAGCTCTACTGGCCCAAGGACCGCGACCTGGCCGTCAGCTTCCTGGAACGGGCGAAGGCAGCCGGGTACACGGCGCTGGTGGTCACGCTCGACACCTTCACCCTGGCGTGGCGTCCCCGCGACCTCGACCAGGCGTACCTGCCGTTCCTGCGCGGCATCGGCGTGGCGAACTACTTCAGCGACCCGGTGTTCCAGCAGGCCGTCGGCGGGCCGGTCACCGACGCCAACCGCGACACCGCCCTGCTGCACTGGATCGCCAACTTCGGCAATCCGTCGCTGACCTGGGAAGACCTGGCGTTCCTGCGGGAGCACTGGGACGGCCCGATCGCGCTGAAGGGCATCCAGCATCCCGACGACGCGCGGCGTGCCGTGCACGCGGGGATGGACGCGGTGATCGTGTCCAACCACGGCGGCCGGCAGGTGGACGGAGCCGTCGCCTCGCTCGACGCGCTGCCCGCGGTGGCGGACGCCGTGGGGAACCAGATCTCCGTGCTGTTCGACAGCGGCGTCCGTACAGGTGCCGACGTCGTCAAGGCGCTCGCGCTGGGGGCGCAGGCGGTACTGGTGGCTCGTCCGTACGCCTACGGCCTGGCGCTGGGCGGTGAGGCGGGTGTCCGGCACGTGCTGCGCTGCATCCTCGCCGAACTGGAGCTGACGATGACGCTGTCCGGGCTCACCCGCCCGGACGAGCTCAGCCTGGACACCCTCGTGCGCGCGTGACCCCCGTACCCGCCTGACAGATGTCATGGGTGGACCGTGCGAACGTCCCGGCCGGCTCCTGACGCGCGTGACTGCCCACCAGGGCGGACGGACGGCAGCATGGAGGGCATGAAGGCACCCGTGATCGAGGTACGCGAGTTGCAGGCACGTCCTGGTGGGCGGAAGGCCGCCGGCACTGTCTCGTTCACCGTGGCCGAAGGGGAGGTCTACGCGATCCTTGGCCGGTACGGGGCGGGCAAGACGACGCTGCTGGAGATCCTGGCGGGCCTGCGGCGGCCGGCGGGCGGCACGGTCCGCGTGGCGGGCGCCGACCCGTACGCCCGTGCCGGGTCGGCGCGGACGGGCGCGGTCTGGCGCGACGGCGGTCTGTTCCCCGGGCTGACCGTCGCCGAGATCGTCGGCACCTGGCGGCGCTGGACGCTCGACCCGCTCGGCCGGGACGAGGCGCTGCGGCTGGTCGGGCTGGCGGACGCGGCGGACGAGCCGTTCGAGCGGCTCACGGCGGGACGGCGGCGCCTGCTGGACCTCGCGCTGGCCCTGGTCGGACGGTCCGACGTGCTCCTCCTGGACGAGCCCACCGCCGGACTGGACGAGGCGTCCGCGCGGGAGGTCCGGGCGGTGCTGCGGCTCCTGGCCGGGCAGGGCGTGGGCGTGGTCCTGGCCACCCGCGACCCGCACGAGGCGTGCCGCGCCGACCGGGTCGGGGTCCTGGACGAGGGCGCGCTGGTCACCGGCCGCGACTCCGCCCGGCTCCGGGCCGCGTGATCGCGGCCCGGAAGCGCGTACGCTGAGGCCCCCTCCCGTGACAGCAGAGGCGGCAGGACCGGTGCAGCCCAGGATTCCGCGTCCCACGGTGATCGCCGCGATCATCGTGGCGATCACGCTGGTGACCCTCGCCGGGATCCTGCTGCCCGCCTTCTGGTACGAGCTGTTCGACCGGCGCGACCCGGGCCGCGTCGCCCTCGCGGTGGCCGGCACGGGCGCGGTGGCCGCCCTGTACGGGCGGCTGCTGTGGCTCAACCTGATGCGGCGCACCGCTCCCGGCCACCGCTTCGGCCTGGCCGCGATCGTCGCCGTCTGCTGGGCGCTCCCGGCGCTGCTCGGCACCGGGGGCGGCTGGGGCAACGCCCTGGTCGTGCACGCCGGCCTCATCGCGATCGTGCTGCCGATGCGGCAGGCGATCGGCGCGACGGCGGCGGCGACCGTCCTCACGCCGGTGTACGGGCTGGTCCTGGGGCTGCCCGGCCCGACCCTGCTGTACGAGGTGACGGGCATCCCGATGGCGGCGTTCTCTGGGTATGTGACGGTCTGGTTCTTCCATGTCGTCCAGGAACTGCGGGAGGCGCGCGCCGAGCTGGCCCGCTCGGCCGTCGGCGAGGAGCGGCTCCGCTTCGCCCGCGACCTGCACGACGTCCTCGGCCACAGCCTCCAGGCGGTCGCGCTGCGCGCCGAGGTCGCCGAGCGGTACCTGGAACGCGATCCCGGCCGGGTCCGCAAGGAGCTCACCGAGATCCAGACGGTGGCGCGCGACTCGGTCCGCGACGTCCGGGAGATCGTCCGCGGCTACCGGGCGACGTCGCTGCGCACCGAGCTGGACGGCATGTCGGCGGTGCTGCGCGCGGCCGGGATCAGCTGCGCGGCCCCGGAGATCTCCCCGGAGCTGCCCGCGCACGTGCACGAGCCGCTCGGCTGGGTCGCGCGGGAGGCGGCCACCAACGTGCTCCGGCACTCCAGCGCCACCTGGTGCGTGATCACGGTCGCGGCCGACGCGGCCCGGGTCCGGGTGGAGATCAGCAACGACGGTGCCGCGCGCCGCTCGGCGGGCGAGGCCGGCAGCGGCCTGGCGGGCCTGGCCGAGCGGATCGCGGCGGCGGGCGGCGAGTTCAGCGCCGGCCCGGTGGGCGACGGGACGTTCCGGGTGGCGGCGGCGGTGCCGGCCGGGCCGGGGGGAGACACATGATCAGGGTGCTGCTGGCCGACGACCACCTGCTGATCCGGGAGGCGCTGGTGCTGCTGCTGGAGACCGAGGACGGTATCGAGGTCGCCGCCGACGTCGGCCGCGGCGACGAGGCGGTCGAGCGGGCGCTGGCCCTCGAGCCCGACGTCGCCGTGCTCGACATCGACATGCCCGGCCTGGACGGGCTCGCCGCCGCCGAGCGGCTGTCCCGCGAGCTGCCCGGCTGCCGGCTGGTGATCGTGACCGCGCACGGCCGTCCCGGCAACCTGCGCCGGGCGATGGCCGCGGGGGTGCGCGGCTTCCTCGGCAAGGACGCCCCGGGCGCGCGGCTCGCGCAGGTCATCCGGCAGGTCGCGGACGGCGCCCGCTACATCGACCCGCAGCTCGCCGCCGACGCGCTCGCCGCCGAGGAGTGCCCGCTCACCCCGCGCGAGCTCGACGCCCTGCGCGCCGCCGCGGGCGGCGCCCCGGTGTCCCGCATCGCGCGCGGCCTCGGCCTGTCGGAGGGGACCGTCCGCAACTACCTGTCGGCCGCCGTCACCAAGCTCGGCGTGGAGAACCGGCACGCCGCCGCCCGCGTGGCCCGCGACCTCGGCTGGCTCTGACCCGTCCGGCGGACGTCAGGCGGAGACGCCGCCGTCGATGACCAGGCCGTGGCCGACGACGAAGGCCGACTCGGGCGAGGCGAGCCACAGGACGGCGGCGGCGATCTCGGCGGCGCCGCCGACGCGGCCGATCGGGATGTGCGGGGCGAGGCGGGCGTCGCGGTCCGCCGGGGCCTCCCCGGGCAGGAAGGTCATCGGCGCGTCCACCGGGCCGGGGGCGACCGCGGTGATCCGGACGCCGTCGCCGATGGCGTCGCGGGCGGCGGCGCGGGTGAGCGCGACGACGGCCTCCTTGGTGGCCGCGTACGCGCCGAGCCCGGGGACCGCGGTGACCGGGTTGGACGCGGTGTTGACGATCGTCCCGCCGCCGTTGCCGCGCATGTGCGCGATCTCGTGCTTCATCGACAGGAACACGCCGGTGAGGTTGGTGCCGACCATGGCGTTCCAGGTGTCCTCGTCGAGGTCGGGGACGGGGCCCGCGCCGAGCACCCCGGCGTTGTTGAACGCCACGTGCAGGCCGCCGTGCCGGGCCACGGTGGTGGCGACGAGCCGTTCGACGTCGGCCGAGCGGGACACGTCGGCGGTGGCGTGGTCGGCCCGGCCGCCCTCGGCCTCGATCAGCTTCACGGTCTCGGCGAGGGGCTCGGCCCTGCGGCCGGAGACCATGACGGTGGCGCCCTCCCGGCCGAACGCGAGGGCGGTGGCGCGGCCGATGCCGGTGCCGCCGCCGGTGATCAGGACGACCTTGCCGGTGAAGCGTGCGGTCATGACTGCCTTCTTTCAGGATCGATCGGTCTAGAAAACGGGGTCGACGAAGCCCGTCCGCAGGGACAGGGACGGGTCAGGAGAGCAGGGCGAGGGCCTCGGCAGTGGCGTCGCGGAGCCGCGCGGACTCGCCGGGCGTCCGGCCGAGCACCCGGATCCCCTGGAACAGCACCAGCAGGAACCGGGCGAGCCTTCGGGGGTCCTTGTCGGGCGCGAGCTCGCCCTGGGCGCGGGCCCGGATCAGCGCCGAGGTCAGCGCCGTCTCCAGAGTGTTCCAGCTCGACTCGACCAGGCGGGCGGCCTCAGGGTCCCTGGCCGCCAGCTCGACGGCCGCGTTCACCACCATGCATCCGAGGTTGCGCGGATCGCCGGCCGACTGGTCGGCGAACCGCTCGATCAGCGACCGGACGGCCGGCAGTGCCGGGCCCGGCTGGGACAGCGCATCGATGATCATGGGGTCGGTTCTGCCGAGGTAGCAGCCGAGCGCCTTGAGGTAGAGCTCGTGCTTGCCGCCGTAGGTGGCGTAGAGGCTCGCGCGGGCGATGCCGAGGTGCGCCACGAGGTCGGCCATCGAGGTCGCCTCGTAGCCGCGCTCCCAGAACAGCTCCAGCGCGCGCTGAAGCACCGCGTCCGGGTCGAACTCCTTGGTCCTCGCCATGGACCCGACCCTAGAGCGATGTAGATCGATCGGTCAAATATAACGGTCCAACGGCGGGCACAAGGATGGCCGGGCGGGTCAGAGCCGCTGGCGTGCGGGGACGGACGGACGGTCCAGGTCGAGCGCGTCCAGCACCGAGCCGTCGTCGGCGAGCGCCTCGATGACCGGGCCCCGGCGGGCCGCCCACACCACCACCACATGGCCGTGCCCGGGAACGTCGAGCACCCGCTTGCCGACCCGGATCCGGGTCACCTCGGTCGAGACGCGGAGCTGGACCTGGTTGACCCACTTGGCGCCCCAGGGCAGGAGCCGGTTGGCGTTGCGGACCGTCCGGCCGGCCCCGTACCGCTGGAGGTGGCCCCCCAGGTCGTCGGCGGAGCGCCGGGCGAGCGGCTCGTCCGGGGCGCACCCGCCGGCGCCGCCCAGCTCCATCCACTCGCCGTCGCGGCGGTGGAACGTCCAGCCCTCGATGAACGGGGGGACCCGGCTCGGCATACCGCCGGTCTGATGGAGGAAGCTGACGACGGCGACGTCGCCGTCCACGTCGAGGCCGAGCGGAAGGAAGTCCCGTCCTTCCTCCCAGGCGGCCGGCTCGGGCACCGGCAGTCCCTCCCGTAGGAGCCGCAGGCACTCCTCGTGCACCTCGTGGTCGTTCATCTCGCGGGACCTCGTGATCGTGCAGACAGGGCAAAGGGCCCTCCCGCAAGAGGACCCCTACGTCGGACTCACTCTAGAGGTCCGGCTCGTCTGGTTTCACCCATCTGCCGTACTCATGTCATCGCGTTGCCGCCGAAGCTCCCCCCGAAACGGCACGCACGGCGAGAACGGTGCAAAAGGCGGCCAAAGGGAGCTCGGCCCCCACCGCCAGGGACACCGCCACCGCCCGCTCGGCCCCGGACGCGGCGGTCATCACGTCGAACCACGCGTCCATCAGCAGCAGCGCCGCAGTGGCCGCCGCGGTGAGGCCGTGCCGGGCGTCCCGCCGGGTGACCAGCGCGCCGGTGCTCATCAGGCCCGCCGCCAGCATCAGGTCCAGCCCCACCCACGCCGTCCCCCAGTGGGACACCTGGGTGGTCGAGGGGAGCCGGTTCGCCAGCGTCCAGACCCAGGGCACGAGCGCCGCCCCCGCGGCCACGAGCCCCCAGCCGGCCCAGCGCCCGCGCGCCCCGGTGAGCGCCCGCTCGGTGAGCCGAACGCGGCCGTCGGGGCGAAGGCGACCGGCGGGCCGAACCGCCCCCGGGGCTCCGGCGGCGCCCCGGGCGCGGACGCCGCGGACGTCACAGGCGGGGCGGATGAAGCGGATCGCGCCGGGCCGGCTCGGCGGGACGATGGCGACCATGGGGGCGTGCTCCTCGATCTGCGGTGAAGGTGATCCGCACCCTTCTCGGGGCGCTGGTCTCCAGCCTCCCGGGAAGCGGCGTCACAGTCAGTAGCCCGGATATCCGACCCGAGGTGGCACTAGGTTCACCCCCGAAGCGGCACCAGGGTTCATGGCGCCCCGTCATCTGTGGCAATACGGTTCATTCATGGCATCCATCTCTCCGGTGCGGCACGCCTTCGCGCACGCTCCGTGGTCACGGGCGGCGTGGCGGGACACCGTGTTCGCCGTCTCAGGGGTGCCGCTCCAGTTCGCCGGATGGACGATCCTCGGCCTGCCGTGGACGCTCTGGACGCCGGTGAACGTGACGCCGATCCTGTTCCTGACCGGCTGCACGATCGTCCTCGCGCTGCTGGTGATGGTCCCGCTGACGTCGGCGCAGCGCGAGCGGTTCTGGGCGATGCTGGGGCTCGACGTCCCTCCGCTCCCGGGCCTGGAGGGCAGGCGCTGGTGGAACACGCCGCGCGATCTGCGCGTGCCCGGGCTGTGGCGGGTGCTGCGCTACCACCTCCTCATCGGCCCGATGCTCGCCTTCGGCGGGCTGCTCACCTGCGCGACGTGGGCGGCGGGCGTTCTGCTGGCCGGGATCGGCACCTACGCGTGGGCCCTCCCCGACACCAGCGTGTTCAGCCTGAGCACGCACGCGATCCGGATCGGCCTGCTCACCGCGCTCGGCGTGCTGCTGCTGCTCGCCGCGCCCTGGGTCGCGGCGGCCACCCGCAACCTGGACGCCCGCGCCGCGCTCGCGCTGCTCGGGCCCGACCGGGCCGAGGAGCTGGAGCGCAGGGTCGAGGACCTCGCCGAGAAGCGCGCCAGCGTGGTGGACGCCGCCGACCTGGAGCGCCGCCGGATCGAGCGGGACCTGCACGACGGCGCCCAGCAGCGGCTCGTCTCCATGGCGATGAACCTCGGGCTCGCCCGCGAGACCCTCACCGGTGTCCCGGACGAGGCGATGCGGGTGATCGTCGAGGCGCACGAGGAGGCGAAGGAGGCGCTCACCGAGCTGCGCAACCTGGTCCGCGGCCTGCACCCGGCCGTGCTGGAGGACCGCGGCCTGGACGCCGCGCTGTCGGGCGTCGCCGCCCGGGTGCCGGTGCCGGTCCGGCTGAGCGTCCGGGTGGAGCCGCGGGCCTCGTCCACCGTCGAGGCCGTCGCCTACTTCGTGGTCTCGGAGACGCTCACCAACATCGTCAAGCACGCGCGGGCGACCGCGGTCGACGTCGAGGTGGCCCGGACCGGTGACGTGCTCGGGCTGAAGGTCGTCGACGACGGGGTGGGCGGCGCCGACCCGGCCGGCGGGACGGGGCTGCTGGGGCTGGCGCGGCGGGTCCGGTCCGTGGACGGTACCTTCCGGATCGCCAGCCCCGCAGGGGGCCCGACGACCGTCACCGTGGAGTTGCCGTGCGCATTGTGATCGCCGAGGACTCGGTCCTGCTGCGAGCCGGACTGATCAAGCTGCTGGAGACCTCGGGGTTCGAGGTGGCCGCCGCGGTCGGCGACGCCGACGCGCTGCTCGCCGCGGTCCGCGAGCACCGTCCGGACGCGGCGATCGTGGACGTGCGGATGCCCCCCGGCTTCACCGACGAGGGCGTGCGCGCGGCGCTGGTGATGCGCCGCGAGTCGCCGGAGGTCGCGGTGCTGCTGCTGTCGCAGTATGTGGAGGAGCGGTACGCCGCCGACCTGCTGTCGACCAACACCAGCGGCGTCGGATACCTGCTCAAGGACCGGGTCGCCGACGTCGCGGCGTTCCTGGACGCGCTGCGCCGCGTCGCCGCCGGCGGCACCGCGCTGGACCCCGAGGTCGTCTCGCAGCTCCTGCTGCGCCGCAACCGCGGGCCGCTCGACCGGCTCACCCCGCGCGAGCGGGAGGTGCTCGGGCTGATGGCCGAGGGCCGCTCGAACGCGGGCATCGCCGCCGCGCTCGTGGTGAGCGAGAGCGCGGTCGCCAAGCACATCAACAGCATCTTCGCCAAGCTCGACCTCCCGCACGCGGAGGGCGACCACCGGAGGGTCCTCGCAGTGCTCCACTTCCTCGGCGGCGACACATGACCGCTCCCACGCGGGACGCCGCGCCGCCCGCCGCCGGCACCCCCGGGCTCCCCCCGGACGAGTCCGGGGGGAGCGCCGCGCCGCCGCCGGACCGGCCCAGGCGCAGGGGGGTCTGGATCGCGCTCGCCGCCGTCACCGCGTTCGTGGTCGTCGCCCCGTCCTGCCTCCAGATGTGGGGACGCGCGATCCGGCAGAGCAGTGAGGGCTCGAAGGTCTACCGGCAGCCGATCAGCGAGATCCGGGTCAACTCCGGGGCCGCGACGCTGGCGCTCGGGCCGGGCCGGGACGGCCAGGTGACCGTGCGCAGGCAACTGCGCTGGTCGCTGGACAGGCCGCACGTCCAGGTCGCGGTGGCCGGGGAGGTCATGACGGTGGACTTCTCCTGCGAGGGGCGCTCGCAGTTGTTCTCCAGCCTGGACTGCGAGGGCGACCTCGACCTGCGGGTGCCGGCCGGCGTCCGACTCCGGATCAGCTCCGGTTCCGGCGAGGTCGGGGTCGGCGGCCTGTCCGGCGACCTCGATCTGCGGACGGGCTCGGGCGCGGCGAACCTCACCGGGCTGAGCGGCCCGGTCCACTTCTCGGCGGGCTCCGGCGAGGTCAAGGGGACGCGGCTCGCGACGCCGGAGCTGACGGGGCGGATCCACTCCGGCCGGATGGACCTCGGCTTCGCCGCGCCGCCGCGCCGGGTGACCGCGACCAGCGGCTCCGGCGAGGTGCGGATCGGTGTGCCGCGCGGGTCGTACTACCGGGTGCTCGCCCGCTCCAGCGCCGGCGGGTCGCACGTCAACGGGGCGCTCGTGGACCAGGACGCGCCCGCGATGATCTCGGTGCAGAGCGGCTCCGGCTCCACCTGGGTCGACTACACCGGAGCCGGCTGAGCCGCGGGAGGCTTCGCGGGATGCCGCTGAGCTGCGATTTGCGTCATTTATGACTTGCGGGTTTACTGACGGACATGACCGCCGTACGTCCGTGCCCGCCGCCCCGCCCGCAGACCATGCGGACGTCGCGAGCCATGCCCGGTGCGTGCCGCCGTCGAATGTGTGACCGCTGAGGGCCCCTGATCGAGCCTCGCGCCCCGAAGCGAGCAACTCCGAGACCCCCGAGTCGCGCTCATGAACATCGAACGCCATCTGCTGAGCCACGCCCCGTTTCCGCCGGGACGCTCCTGACCGCTGACCGCTGACCGCTGACCGCGTTCGGGCCCGCCGGCGTGCGGGTCCGCCGACCGCACGCGGGACCGCCTGACGCGTCCGGGTCCGCCCGCCGTCCCGGCTCGCCCTGATCCAATCGCCCCGCCGCCCCTGGGCGGCGCTCGCCCGCACGGATGATTTCCTGTGATTCAGATCGAAAAACTCAGAAAGGTCTACCGCGCCCGCCATCGCGCGGTGACCGCCGTCGACGGCGTCGACCTGGCCGTCCGCGAGGGCGAGATCTTCGGCGTCCTCGGCCGCAGCGGGGCGGGCAAGAGCACCCTGCTGCGCTGCGTCAACCTCCTTGAACGGCCCGACTCCGGCCGGGTGGTGGTCGGCGGCCGGGACCTGCTCGCGCTGTCCGGCGCCGAGCTGCGCGCCGCCCGCCGCGGCATCGGCATGATCCACCAGCACTTCGGGCTGCTCTCCGGCCGCACGGTCGCGGGCAACGTCGCCTTCCCGCTGGAGGTCATGCGGATGCCGCGGGCCGAACGCGCCGCCCGCGTCGCCGAGCTGCTCGAGCTGGTCGGGCTCACCGAGCACGCCGGGGCCTACCCGGCGCAGATCTCCGGCGGGCAGAAGCAGCGCGTCGGCATCGCCCGCGCGCTCGCCGGACGCCCCGAGGTGCTGCTGTCGGACGAGGCCACCTCGGCGCTCGACCCCGAGACCACCGCCTCGATCCTGGAGCTGCTGCGCGACCTGTCCCGCCGGCTCGGCCTCACCGTGCTGCTGATCACGCACGAGATGGAGGTGGTCAAGCGGATCTGCGACTCGGCCGCGATCATGCGCGCGGGGCGGGTGGTGGAGTCCGGCCCGGTCCGCGACCTGCTGCTGCGTCCCGGATCGGAGCTGGCCGGCGGGCTGTTCCCGCTGCCCGCGCCGGACGTCCGCGAGGGCGCCACCGTGGTCGACGTCACCTTCGAGGGCGACAGCGCCGACCGGCCGTTCGTGTCCGCCCTGGCCCGCACCTACTCCATCGACGTCAACATCCTCGGCGGCGCCGTCGAGCAGGTCGGCGACGGCCGGATCGGCCGGCTGCGCATCGAGCTGCCCGGCGACCCGGAGGTCAACGCGGCCCAGCTCGCGCACCTGCGCGACTCCGGGCTGACCGTCGAGGTGCACGGCGCGGGCGCCCGCCCGGGTGAGGGGGTGCGGCCATGACCTGGGACGAGATCAGGCCGATGCTCGGCCAGGCCACCCTGGAGACCCTCCAGATGACGGTGTGGGCCGCGGCGCTGACCGCGCTCGGCGGCCTCGTGCTCGGCGTGCTGCTGGTGGCCACCGGCCGCGGCGGGCTGCTGCCGGTCGCACCGCTCAACCGGGTGCTCGCCGCGATCGTGAACGTCGGCCGGTCGCTCCCGTTCATCATCCTGATGGTCGCGATCCTGCCGTTCACCCGCGCCCTCACCGGCACCACCATCGGCACCGCCGCGGCGATCGTGCCGCTGACCGTGGCCGCCGTCCCGTTCTACGCGCGGCTGGTCGAGACCGCCCTCCGCGAGGTCGATCCCGGCGTGATCGACGCCGCCCGGGCCATGGGCGCGTCCCGCTGGCAGATCTCCCGCAAGGTGCTGCTGCGCGAGGCCGCGCCGGGCCTGGTCGCCGGGCTGACGATCACCGTCGTGGCGATCGTCGGCTACTCCGCGATGGCCGGCGCGATCGGCGGCGGCGGGCTCGGCGACCTGGCCGTCCGCTACGGCTACCAGCGGTTCGAGACCGGCGTCATGGTCGCCACCGTCGTGCTGCTCGTCGTCGTGGTGCAGCTCGTCCAGACGCTCGGCGACCTGCTCGTCCGGCGCCTGTCCCACAAGTAACCCCATGAAGAGAAAGGCACTCCCCGTGCTCCGCAAGACAAGCATCGCCGTCGCCGCCGCCAGCCTGCTGCTCGGCCTGACCGCCTGCGGCTCGTCGGACTCCGGCTCGTCCGGCTCCGACCCGTCCGAGCCGCTCAGGATCGGCGCCTCCCCGTCCCCGCACGCCGAGATCCTCGGGTACGTGAAGCAGAACCTCGCCGCCAAGGCCGGGCTCGAGCTGGAGGTCAAGGAGTTCTCCGACTACGTCCAGCCCAACCTGGCGCTGGACGACGGGCAGATCGACGCCAACTACTTCCAGCACAAGCCGTACCTGGACGACTTCACCAAGTCCAAGGGCATCAAGCTGAGCTGGGTCGCGCCCGTCCACCTGGAGCCGCTCGGGGTCTTCTCCAAGAAGGTCAAGGACCTGAACGCGCTGCCGCAGGGCGCGACCGTCGCCATCCCGAACGACGCCACCAACGGCGCCCGCGCGCTGAAGCTCCTGGCCGACAACGGGCTGCTCACCCTCAAGGCGGACGCCGGGACCGAGGCCACCGAGAAGGACGTCGCCACCAACGCCAAGGGCCTGAAGTTCAAGCCGCTGGAGGCCGCGCAGCTCCCGCGCTCGCTCCAGGACGTGGACGCCGCCGTGATCAACGGCAACTTCGCGCTGGAGGGCGGGCTGACGCCGGCCACCGACGGCCTGGTCCTGGAGAAGCCCGAGGGCAACCCGTACGCCAACGGCGTCGTGGTCAAGGCCGGGAACGAGTCCGACCCGCGCGTGAAGAAGCTGGTCGAGCTGCTCCGGGGCCCGGAGGTGAAGAAGTTCATCGCCGACAAGTTCAAGGGCTCGGTGATCCCCGCCGCGTGATGCCGCGCGAGGGTCCCCGGACGGAGCGTCCGGGGGCCCTTTTCGCGCATCCGTCCCGGATCGTCGGCCGCTCCTGGTAGGACAGGGCGGAAGATCATCTGAAAGGGACCGGATGCGCAAGAACGACCACCTGGACGAGTTCGCCGGCCTGCCGGTGGCGGAGTTCCACCTGGGGATCACCGCGGACGACCCGCTCCCTCCGGCGGACGAGGTCGCCTGGCGGGTGAGCACGGTGACCGACGGGGGTCCCATCGACCCGGTCTTCGCGCACTTCCTGGAGACCGTCGACACCGCCCGGCTGACCACGCTGGTCATCGGCTTCTGGGGTCCCGACTACAGTCTCGACCCGGCGTACGAGGACCCCGACGACCCGGTCCCGCTGCTGGTCGCCGCCGCTGACCGCTTCCCGAACCTGCGCGCGCTGTTCTGGGGCGACATCGTGCAGAGGGACTCCGAGATCTCCTACATCGAGCCCTACGACATCACCCCGCTGTTCACGGCGTTCCCCGGGCTGGAGCGCTTGGAGGCCCGCGGCGCTCCCGACCTGCTGCCGGTCCGCAGCGAGGCGCTCAAGGTGCTGCGGCTGGAGTCCGGCGGCCTGCCCGGGCGCGATGTGCGCGGGCTGGCCGCGAGCGACCTGCCCGCGCTGGAGCATCTGGACGTGTGGCTCGGCGCCGCCTACTACGGCGGTGACGCGACGGTCGCCGACCTCGCCCCGCTCCTCACCGGGGAGCGGCTGCCCGCCCTGCGGCATCTGGGGCTGGAGGACAGCGAGATCCAGGACGAGGTCGCGGCGGCGGTCGCCGGGGCGCCGGTCGTCGCGCGGTTGGAGTCGTTGAGTCTGGCGTTGGGCAATCTGACCGACCAGGGCGCGGAGGCCCTGGTGTCAGGCCAGCCGCTCACGCATCTGCGTCGCCTCGATCTGCACCACCACTTCCTGAGCGACCCGATGGTCGAGCGCGTCCGGGCGGCGCTGCCCGGTGTCGACGTCGACCTCGGCGCCCAGCAGGACGATAACGAGACCTACATCGCGTTCGCGGAATGACCGGCATTGTCGGGCGCTCCTGGTAGGACAGTGCGGACGAATCAACGGTCGAGAGGGTTCTGATGGGCGTCTACAGCCATCTGGAGGAGTTCGCCGGTCTGCCGGTGGGGCAGTTCTCGGAGGAGATCACGGCGGACGTTCCGCTTCCACCCGCGGGCGAGTTCGCCTGGCGGGTGAGCGCGGAGTACGACGAGGCGCCGTTCGAGGAGGTCTTCGCGAACTTCCTCGACGCCGTCGACACGGCACCGATGACGGCGCTGGTCGTCGGTTTCTGGGGCGCGGGCCACGACGACGCCCCCGACCCGGTGCCGCTGCTCGCCGCCGCCGCGGACCGCTTCCCGAACCTGCGGGCGATCTTCCTCGGCGACATCATCGTGTACGAGTCGGAGATCTCGTGGATCCCGCCCTGCGACATCACCCCGCTCTTCGACGCCTACCCCGGCCTGGAGCGCCTCGAAGTTCGCGGCAACGTCAGGCTGGCGCCGGTCCGGAGCGAGGTCCTCAAGGTGCTGCGGCTCGAGTCGGGCGGCCTGCCGGGCGATGTCGTGCAGGCCGTCGCCGCGAGCGACCTCCCCAACCTGGAGCACATGGACCTGTGGCTGGGCGACCCCAACTACGGCGGTGACGCGACGGTCGCCGACCTGGCCCCGTTCCTGAACGGCGAGCGCTTCCCGGCGCTGCGGCACCTGGGGTTGGAGGACAGCGAGCTCCAGGACGAGGTGGCCGCGGCGGTGGCCTCGGCGCCGGTCGTCGCACGCCTGGAGTCGCTGAGCCTGGCGATGGGCGTCCTGACCGACGCGGGCGCCGAAGCGCTGCTGTCAGGCCAGCCGCTCACGCATCTGCGCCGCCTCGATCTGCACCACCACTTCCTGAGCGACCCGATGGCCGCACGCGTCCGGGCCGAGCTGCCCGGCGTCGACGTCGACCTCTCGAAACAGAAGAAGCCCGTCGACGACTGGCACTACATCGCGGTCTCCGAATGACCCCGCACCCCGACGGACAGGAGGGCCCCATGCTCCGGGTCGACTTCTACGCCACGACCGAATCCGAGCAACTCCCCGCCGCGGGTGAGGCCTCCTGGTACATCCGCTCCCAGTACGACGGGACGCCCTGGGAGGAGGTCTTCGAGCGCTTCATGCGGACCGTCGACACGACCCAGGTGACCGACCTGAGCATCGGGTACTGGGGACTGCACGACACCGTGGACACGTTCGCGTCGGACAAGCTGATCGAGGTCGCCGACCGGTTCCCCGCTCTCCGCGCGCTGTTCATCGGGGACATGTCGTCCGAGGACTGCGACATCTCCTCGCTCTGGCACGCCGAGCTGACCCCGGTCTTCACCGTGTTCCCCAAGTTGGAGCGGTTCGAGGTCAGGGGTTCCGAATCGAGCATGCTGCGCCCCTTCCGCAGCGAGACCCTGAGAACACTGCGAATCGAGTCGGGCGGGCTGGAGGGCGATGTCGTGCAGGCCGTCGCCGCGAGCGACCTCCCCAATCTGGAGCACCTGGACATCTGGCTGGGCGACCCCAACTACGGCGGTGACGCGACGGTCGCCGACCTGGCCCCGATCCTGGGCGGGCAGCGGCTGCCGGCCCTGCGGCACCTGGGGCTGGAGGACAGCGTGCTCCAGGACGAGATCGCGGCGGCGGTGGCCGGGGCACCGGTCGTCGCACGCCTGGAGTCGCTGAGCCTGGCGATGGGCACCCTGACCGACCAGGGCGCCGAGGCGCTCCTGGCCGGCCAGCCCTTGACCCACCTGCGCCGCCTCGACCTGCGCCACCACTTCCTCAGCGACGCGATGATGGAGCGTGTCCAGGCCGCCCTCCCCGGCGTGGAGGTCGACATGATGTATCGGAACCTGGCCGACGACGGCATCTACTACATCGAGGTCGCCGAATGACCCAGGCCCTCACACCGACCCGTCCGACCCGTCCGACCCGTCCGACCCGTTCGCTTCGGGGACGGAGCTCAGTGCGCGGAGGCGACGCGGACTAGACGCAGCTGGCCGATCTCGGCGACGTTCTTCATCAGCTCGGAATTCACCCAGCCGATCATGTGGGCGACGGTGTACTCGGGGTCGTCCCGCGACGGGAACGTGGCGGTCGCGTCCAGATCGGCGTCGGTGAGCCCGTCCAGCACCGCCAGCCAGTCGTCGCGGAGGCCGCGCAGCCATCCGGCGGTCTCGCGCTCGCCCGGCCAGGCGATCTCGGCGCGGTCACGGGGCGGACGGCCCAGCGCGTGGTCGATGGTCACGCTCCACCACCAGCCGATGTGCCAGCTCACCCAGGCGATGGTGGGAACCGGGACGGGGTCGGGCTCGGTCTCGGCCCAGTCCGGCGTCCAGGTCCCGGCGGCGTCGGGACGCATCGTCCAGCAGAGGGGCGCGGGCTCCCACAGGAGGTCGTCGGGCTCCAGCCGCTCCAGGTGGTACTCGAACAGCGACCAGGTCAGGTCGAACTGCCAGCGCAGCAGATCGCGTCGGGAGGCGTGCATCGGCCGATGCTTGCATACCGCCGCCCTGTCCGGACAGCCGATTTCCGGCCGGGGGCGCGGCCCCGGGAACCGTCCGGGTTTGTCGGGTGTGGCTGGTATGACAGGTCACACGATCCTTCTGGAGGAACCAGCACATGATCACCGAGCACCTTGACACGTTCGCCGGCCTGCCGGTGGTCGAGTTCGACGGCGAGCGCGGGGCGGGCGACGGGCTGCCGGCGGCCTCGGCGGCGGCCTGGGCCGTCCGGTGCTTCGTCCACGAGAACGGCGCGCAGCTCAGAGACCTCCAGGACAACTTCCCGCTCTTCCTGGAGGCTGTCGACACCGCCGAGGTGACCCATCTGGTCATCGGCTGGTGGGAGTACGAGGAGGACCCGATCGAGTTGCTGATCGGTGTCGCCGACCGGTTCCCCTCGCTGCGGGCGCTGTTCCTGGGCGACATCGTGGACGGGGAGAGGCACATCTCGTGGATCGAGCAGTTCGACCTGACCCCGCTGTTCGCCGCGTTCCCCCTGCTGGAGCACCTCGAGGTCCGTGGCGGTGAGGGCCTGCGGTTCACGCCGATGCGCAACGAACTGCTGAAGGTGCTGCGGTTCGAGTCGGGCGGGCTGCCCGCGAGCGCCGTGCAGAGCGTGACGGCCAGCGACCTGCCCGCCCTGGAGCACCTCGACCTGTGGCTGGGCGCCGACGAACGCGGACGGAGCGTGACGGTCCCGAACCTGGGGCCCATCCTGACCGGCGAGAGGCTCCCGGCGCTGCGGCGGCTCGGGTTGCAGAACGCCGACTGCCAGGACGAGATCGCCGAGGCGGTCGCGACCGCCTCCGTCGTCGCCCGGCTGGAGTCCCTGGCCCTGTCGATGGGCGCGTTGACCGACCGGGGCGCGGAGGCGCTGCTGAACGGGCAGCCGCTGACCCACCTGAAGGAGCTCGACCTCCACCACGCCTTCCTGTCCGACGCGATGGCCGACCGGCTGAAGGCCGCGCTGTCCGGCGTGCGCGTCGACCTGGACGACGCGACCGGCGAACCCGGCTGGCTCGACAACGAGATATGGGACGACTCGGGCTCCTACATCGCGGTCGCGGAATGAGGTTCACCGTGGTCGGCACGCCCGGCGACCGGCGGACGGACGGGTTCGCCGCCGCGTGCCGCTCGTCCGGCCTGGCGGGCCCGGACGTGATCGCCTGGACGGACGTGCTGCGCGGCGCCGAGCCGGAGATCGCGCCGGGGACGGTGCTGCGCGTCGAGTCGCCGGGCGGCGACCCCGAGGCCGACGCGCTGCTGCGCGGCCCCGGCGATCCGGCCCGCGTACCAGGCGGCGCCGCCTGGTACGGGACGTTCACCGCCGCGCTGGAGCGGGTCCGTGCCGCGGGCGCGCGGGCGGGCGTCCGTTCCGTCAGCGACACGGGCGAGATCGCGGTGATGTTCGACAAGCGCGTGTGCCACGCCCGTCTCGAAGCGGCCGGGGTGCCCGTCCCGTCCGCCCTGGGGGAGGTGCGCGGCTACGCGGAGCTGCGCGCGCGGATGGCGGCGGAGAAGGCGGCGCGGGTGTTCGTCAAGCCCGCGCACGGCTCGTCGGCGTCCGGGGTCGTCGCGTTGCAGGTCGCGCCCGGCCGGATCAGGGCCGTCACCTCGGCGGCCATGACCGGGACGGGCATGCTCAACTCGCTGCGGGTCCGCGCCTACCAGACCGAGCCCGAGGTGGCGGCGCTGATCGACGCGCTGGCGCCGGACGGGCTGCACGTGGAGCGGTGGATCCCGAAGGCGTCGCTCGGCGGGCGGGCGCTCGACCTGCGGGTGGTGGTGATCGCGGGGGAGCCCACCCACGTGGTGGCGCGCACCAGCCGGCATCCGATGACCAACCTGCACCTCGGCGGCGCGCGCGGAGACCTCGGCGAGGTGCGGGCGGCGCTGGGCGAGGACGGCTGGCGGCGGGCGCTCGACGCGTGCGCGCGGGCGGCGGAATGCTTCCCCGGCAGCCTCATGGTCGGCGTGGACCTGCTGATCCAGGTCGGGTGGCGGCGGTTCGCGGTCGGCGAGGTCAACGCGTTCGGCGATTTGCTGCCGGGGCTGACCGGCCTACCCGGCGGCGCGGCGGACGGTCTCGACACCTACACTGCCCAAGTCCAGGCCGTCCTGTCGGAGAAGCTCCCCGTATGCACGACATGAACCAGGTCATCGGCGGCCACGACCTGCTGCTGGTGACGCTCGACACGCTCCGCCACGACGTGGCCGCCGAACTCGCCGCGGCGGGCGAGACCCCGACGCTGGCCGGTCTCCTCCCCGGCGGGACGTGGGAGCGGCGGCACACGCCGGGCTCCTTCACCTATGCCGCGCACACCGCGATGCTGGCCGGATTCCTGCCGACCCCTGCGGGCCCCGGCCCGCATCTCCGCCTCTTCGCCGGACGCTTCCCCGGCAGTGAGTCGACGGCGGACGGGACGTGGACGTTCGACGCCGCCGACCTGCCGGCGGGGCTCGCCCAAGCCGGCTACCACACGGTCTGCGTCGGCGGTGTGGGCTTCTTCAACAAGAGGACGCCGCTCGGCTCCGTCCTGCCCGATATGTTCGCCGAGAGCCATTGGGAGCCTGAGTTCGGTGTCACCGACCCTGAGTCCCTGCCCCACCAGATCGACCGTGTCGCCGAGGTGGTCGGGCGCCTTCCCCACGACCGTCGGCTGTTCCTGCTGCTGAACGTGGCCGCGCTGCACCAGCCCAACTGGTTCCACCTCGACGGCGCGACGCGCGAGCACGGCGACTCCAGAGAGAGCCACGCCGCGGCACTGCGCCATGTCGACCGCCACCTGGGACGGCTCTTCGGCCTCATGCGCCGCCCCTGCTTCGTCATCGTCTGCTCTGACCACGGGACCGCGTACGGCGAGGACGGCCATACCGGGCACCGCATCGGCCACGAGGTCGTCTGGACCGTTCCGTATGGGGAGTTCGTACTGAAGTGAGCACCACCACAGGCCCGTACCAGGGCTACGTCTACGCCTACCCCCACAAGACCGCCTACCGGCCGCTCGATCCGGCGCCCACGCTCCAGCAGGTGTGGGACGGGGAGGCGCGCGACGCGCTCTTCCTCTACCTGCACGTCCCGTTCTGCGAGATGCGCTGCGGCTTCTGCAACCTGTTCACGCGGACGGGCGCGCCCGAGGAACTGACCGGCGCCTATCTGGACGCCCTCGAACGGCAGGCCGCCGCCACCAGGGACGCCCTCGGCGACACCTCGTTCGCCACAGCCGCGTTCGGCGGCGGGACCCCCACCTACTTGACGGCCCCCGAGCTGGAACGGCTCTGTGACGTCGCCGGACGCTTCGCGGACCTGCCCGCGATCCCGCTGGGCGTCGAGACCTCCCCGGTTACCGCGACCACCGACCGCCTCACCGTGCTCGCCGAACGCGGCGCCACCCGCATCTCGATCGGCGTGCAGAGCTTCATCGACGAGGAGGCCCGCGCCGCCGTACGGCCGCAGAAGCGCGCCGAGGTGGAGGCGGCGCTCGACCGCATCCGCGCGGTGGGCTTCCCCACGCTCAACATCGACCTCATCTACGGCATCGACGGCCAGACCACCGCCACCTGGCTGCACTCCCTGGACGCGGCCCTGCGCTGGCGTCCGGAGGAGCTCTACCTCTACCCGCTGTACGTACGGCCGCTGACCGGGCTCGGCCGTCGCGCGCGCGACTGGGACGACGAGCGCCTGGAGCTGTACCGGATCGGCCGGGACCACCTCCTCGGCGAGGGCTACGAGCAGGTGTCCATGCGGATGTTCCGGCTGCCCGGAGGCACGGAGAACGGCACCGAGTACTGCTGCCAGACCGACGGGATGGTGGGGCTCGGCTGCGGGGCCCGCTCGTACACCTCGCGCCTGCACTACTCGTTCGAGTACGCGGTCGGCGCGAGCCAGGTCCGCGCCATCATCGACGACTACGTGGCGGAGACGGAGTTCGGCACGGCCCGCGTCGGATTCCCCGTACCCGACGCCGAGCGGCGCCGCCGCCACCTCATCCAGTCGCTGCTCCAGACGGCCGGCCTCGACCGGGCCGGCTACCGGGCCCGCTTCGGCACCGACGCCGCCGACGACTTCGCCGCCGACCTGGCCGGCTTCGCCGAACAGGGCTGGCTGGACCAGGCCGCCGACGTCCTCCGCCTCACCCCCGAGGGGCTCGCCCACTCCGACGCGATCGGCCCCGCGCTGTTCTCACCCGGCGTGCGGACCCTCATGGACGCCTACGAGGCGCGCTGATGGAGCACCTGACGATCCTCTACCGGGGACCGCTCGCGAGCTGCGACTACGACTGCCCCTACTGCCCGTTCGGCAAGCGCCGCGACACCCCGGAGCAGCTCCGCGCCGACCGCGCCGCGCTCGAGCGGTTCACGGGCTGGGTGGCCGAGCAGACCCATCCCGTCTCGGTCCTGTTCACCCCGTGGGGCGAGGGCCTGGTCCGCTCCTGGTACCGGCACGCCCTCATCGGCCTCAGCCGCCTCCCGCACGTCGAGCGGGCCGCGATCCAGACCAACCTCAGCCACCGGGTCGCCTGGACCGCGGACGCTGATCTGGGGACGCTGGCGCTCTGGGCGACGTACCACCCGGGCCAGGTCCCCTACGAACGGTTCCTCTCCAGGTGCCGCGACCTGGCCGAACGCGGCGTCCGGTTCAGCGTCGGCGTCGTCGGGCAGCCCGAGCACCTCGCCGCCGCCCGCCGCCTCCGGGCCGACCTGCCCGCCGGGACCTACCTGTGGATCAACGCGGCCGAGGGCCGCACCTACACCGACGCCGAGGCCGCCGCCTGGACCGGCCTCGATCCCCACTTCGCCTACAGCCGCCACCCGCATCCCAGCCGCGGCCTGCCCTGCCGTACGGGGGAGAGCGTCATCTCAGTGGACGGCGACGGAACGGTTCGCCGGTGCCATTTCGTGCCCACCGTCCTGGGCAACCTCTACGACGAATCGTTCCGTGACGCCCTCGCCCCACGCGGCTGCCCCGTCGACGCCTGCGACTGCCACATCGGGTACGTCCACCTGGAGCCGCTCGGCCTCTACGACGTGTTCGCCGGGGGCATCCTGGAACGCATCCCCCACATGGAGGCTTGACGCGGGCCGATGCCCCCTGGTGACCAGGGGAAGTGGTCACCAGGGGGCATCGGCTCGCGTCAAGGGGGTCAGGTCTGCTTCTCGGGCTGGTAGTCGGCCTCGGGGACGCCGAACGTCCAGGCCACGCCCGCGCGCGCGGTGCGCGTGTCGGGCGGCACCCGCAGGTAGTAGGTGCGGTACGAGCCGTCCGGCTCAGGGGTGGAGTTGACCACCTCGACCATGACGACCGGCTCGTCGCCCGGCAGGTCGATGGACCACAGCACGCCGGTCTCGTCGCGATGCAGGGGACGCGCGCCCGTCTCGGCCAGGTAGCGGTCGTAGCCGAAGATCTCCAGCATCACCCGGCGCAGCTCGGAGTTGGGCTCGCCGGCGATGCGCGCGGCGTCGATCTCGGCCAGGGAGGCGACGAAGTCGGCGGGGATCGGCATGCCGCGCCAGGCGTGCAGGGCGAACCCGCCGGGGTAGGCCAGCGCGGGCCCGTCGCCGCGGTGGAGCCGTCCGGGCTCGTCGCGGTACAGCTCGTCCGGACGCTCGGAGACGACCACCACACGCTCGTAGGGCCACCACCATCCGGCGGAACGGGCGGCCTCGGCGAGGCCGGCCAGCGGCCCGTCGAGCCGTCCGAGCGATTCGAACAGTGCCAGCCAGGGGGCGTCCTGTTGGCCCAGCACCGCATCGAGGGTCGCGGCGCGCAGCAGCGACTCGGCCTCGGAACCGTCCCCGGCCAGCGCCCCGATGGCCTGCCGCACCCGGGCGACCAACCCGTTCACCGGATCCCATAGCAGCCCGCCGGTCTCGGCCCAGGCCGTCGCCCACCGCTCGGGTCCCAGTTCGGCACTGGCGGCGGTGCGCTCCCGTTCCCACGGACGCGTCCGCACGGCGTCGCGGACGCTCGACCCCGCGCCGTCGAGGTCGGCGCCGTCGACGAACCGGGCCAGCTCGGCCATCCCCTCGGTCGCGCCGTACCCGCCGATGAACGCCGCGGCGACCGCCCCGTGCGCGGGGGAGGACACCCAGACGAACCTCTCAGGCGCGTCGAGCCCGGCGGCGGCATAAGCGGCGGTGATGCCCGCCTCGGCCCGCTCACGGTCGGCCGGACCGGTGGCGAAACCGGCCGACTGCCAGTCGCCCACCACGTACTGCGCTCCCCGGACGGCCCCGCCGGGCGCGGTCTCCATCTGCAAGCTCTCGGTCTCCATCTGCCCGCTCAGTCCGCGACCACGCGGGCGGAGCCCGGCACGTACTCGCGCTGCCTGACCACCCGGTACCACCCCTTGGGCAGGGAGATCGCCGCGTGCTCCTCATGGACCAGCAGCCCGCCGGACGGCAGGTGCAGGTGGTCGGGCGTCATCGGGTCGGGCGACCGCCGCAGCGTGCCGGGCGCCTTGAGCGCGTGGGCGTGCCCGGTGACCTCGCCGAGCGCGAGCACCATGCGGCCCCGTCGGTCGCGCGGCGCCGGAGGGAGATCGCGCACGGCGTTCGGGACCGCCTTCTCAGGCACTTGCAGTATGAGGATGTCTCCCTGTCGGTACATACCGCGAAGCTAGCGGGCGGCACCGACACTTCCAGCGCGGCTCAGAACCCGCGCGTACGGCGCGCGGCCGGACGGGCCCAGCGGCCGGAGGCGCTCAGCCCGACGCGCTGGAACGCGCGGACGAGTTCCCCGCCCAGGTTGACGCCCGCGCCCAGGGCCAGCGCCACCGAGATGGCCCCGATGAGGCTCAGCACGCCCGCCTGGCCTTGGCCCGTGTTGAGTTGGACCATGCCCCGGTACAGCAACGTCCCGGGCAGGAGCGGCCCGATCGCCGGGACGATGAAGGGCATCACCGGCATCTGGCGGCGCCGCGACAGCCAGTTCCCCAGCACTCCGACGATGACCGCCGACACGGCGGCGGAGAGCACCGGGGTGACGTTCCAGCCGAGCAGCAGCACGTACAGCACCCAGATCAGGCCGCCGCCGAACGTCGCCGCCAGCAGCGCCTCGCGGGGGACGGCCAGGGACACCGCGAACGACAGCGAGATCGCCGCCGCGGCCAGGAGCGGGACCGGCCGCAGCTTCGGCGCGGCGGTCTGGAGGGGGTTGACCTCGATCGGAGCACCCAGCTTGATCGCCACGTAGACCACCGCGCCGAGCCCCGCCACGATCGCCGCGATCATGAAGAAGACCTCCAGCACCCGGGCGCCCGCGCTCACCAGGTCGCCGGTGATGCCGTCCTGGATGCTCGCCACCAGCGGCCGTCCCGGCAGCAGCGCCAGGATCGCGCCGGTGACGATGGTGGAGGCGTGCGCCGGGTTGCCCATCGCCACCACCAGCGCGGCGGCGGCGGCGCCGATCGACGAGGCCACCGTCAGCTGGAAGAACTCGGCCAGGCCGCGGCGGGCGAGCGCGGCGGCGGCGCGGTCGCCGAGCATGGTCGCGAAGAACGCGGTCATCGCGACCAGGAACCCGCCGCCCGACAGCACACTGGCGGACGCGGCGATCATCCCGAACGCCACGACCATCAGCCAGGGCGGGTACGGCGCGCGGCCCCGCTTGATCTCCGCGAGCCGCGTGTGCGCCTCGTGCAGCTCGAGCATGCCGATCGACGCCTCTTGGACCAGGGCGTGCAGCTTGGCGAGCCGCCAGTACGCGGGCGTGCGGCGCCGGATGGAGCGCGCCGCCGTGACGGGCTGCGCGCCGCTGCCGGGACGCGCGGACACCAGCAGGCTGGTCAGCGTGACCTGGACCTCACAGCGCGGCAGCTCGTAGGCGAGCGCGAGGCTCAGCATCGCCTCGTTCACCCGCTCGGTGGCCTCGCCGCTGGCCAGTAGCAGTTCGCCGACGCGCAGCACCAGATCGATCGCCAGTGGATCGACGAGCTCGCCCGGCTCGTCCTCGGGCGGCTCGGGCGTCGACCCGTCCATCAGGACGTGCCAAGTGCGCCACAACCGTTCAGCTGCCCGCCCCATATGCGACCGTGACCTCCCGCCCTGACAATCCCTCACCGCAGGCTACCTGGCCGGGTTCGCCAGTTGATCACCTGGACCGACCGGATCCGGGTTTTCCACAGAATCCCGTTCTGGTGCGTACCGTCGGCGGCGGCTGGTAGCAAGGAGGGCATGGCCCCTACTGAGCCGTCCGACGACGGCAACCTGCGGAATGACGCCGAACGCTGCCTGCGCGCGCTCGCCGGAGAGCACGCGCGGCTGCGCGACGACCAGTGGACCGCGATCCGCGCCCTGGTCGTCGAGCGGCGCCGGGCGCTGGTCGTGCAGCGCACCGGCTGGGGCAAGTCCGCCGTCTACTTCGTGGCGACCCGGTTGCTGCGCGAGCGCGGCGCCGGGCCCACGGTGATCGTCTCGCCGCTGCTCGCGCTGATGCGCAACCAGATCGACGCCGCCGACCGGGCCGGCATCCACGCCCGCACGATCAACTCCGCCAACACCGACGACTGGGAGGGCGTCTTCGCCGAGGTCGAGGCCGGCGAGGTCGACGTGCTGCTGGTCAGCCCCGAGCGGCTCAACAACCCCGACTTCCGCGACCTGGTGCTGCCCAAGCTGGCCGCCGGCGCCGGCCTGGTCGTGGTCGACGAGGCGCACTGCATCTCCGACTGGGGCCACGACTTCCGTCCCGACTACCGGCGGCTCCGCACGCTGCTCGCCGAGCTGCCGCCCGGCATCCCCGTCCTCGCCACCACCGCCACCGCCAACGCCCGCGTCACCCAGGACGTCGCCGAGCAGCTCGCCGGGGGAGCCGGCCTCGACGACGCGCTCGTGCTGCGCGGCCCGCTCGAGCGCGACTCCCTCCACCTCGCCGTGGTCCAGATGCCCACCGCCGAGCAGCGCATCGCCTGGCTCGGCGAGCACCTCGACCAGTTCCCCGGCTCGGGCATCATCTACACCCTGACCGTCGCCGCCGCGCACGAGATCGCCGGCTACCTCGGCGAGCGCGGCTACCCCGTCGCCGCCTACTCCGGCCAGACCGACCCCGCCGAACGGCTCCAGGCCGAGCGCGACCTGCTCGACAACAAGCTCAAGGCCCTGGTCGCCACCAGCGCGCTCGGCATGGGCTTCGACAAGCCCGACCTCGGGTTCATCGCGCACGTCGGCGCCCCGCAGTCCCCGGTCGCCTACTACCAGCAGATCGGGCGCGCGGGCCGCGGCGTCGACCGCGCCGAGGTGATCCTGCTGCCGGGCCCGGAGGACCGCGACATCTGGGCCTACTTCGCCGGGCTGGCCTTCCCGCCCGAACCCACCGTCCGGGCCACCCTGGAGGTGCTGTCCGACGCCGGGCGCACCCTGTCCACCGGAGCCCTCGAACCCCGCGTCGACCTCGGCCGGGCCCGGCTGGAGATGATGCTCAAGGTGCTCGACGTCGACGGCGCCGTCCGCCGCGTCAAGGGCGGCTGGACCGCCACCGGCGACGCCTGGGTCTACGACCGCGAGCGCTATGAGCGCGTCGCCGCCGAGCGCTCCCGCGAGCAGCGCGCGATGCTCGACTACATCGCCACCACCGGCTGCCGCGAGGAGTTCCTCCGCCGCCAGCTCGACGACCCCGCCGCCGCGCCCTGCGGGCGGTGCGACAACTGCACCGGCCGGCACTGGTCCGCCGACGTCAGCGAGCGCGGCGCCACCCAGGCCCGCGAACGCCTGCGCCGTCCCGGGGTCGACGTCGCCCCACGCCGCATGTGGCCCACCGGCGTCAAGGACGACCTCGGCGTCGCCGGCCGCATCCAGCGGGCGGCCGAGCCGGGACGCGCCCTCGGGCGGCTCACCGACATCGGCTGGGGCACCCGCCTCCGCGAGCTGTTCGCCGGGGGCGACACCGAGGCCACCCCCGAGATGTTCGACGCCGTCGTCAAGGTGCTCGCCGCCTGGGACTGGGAGAGCCGCCCCGCCGGCGTCGTCGCGATCGGCTCCCGCAGCCGCCCCCGCCTGGTCGGCGGTCTGGCCCGCCGCATCGCCGAGATCGGCCGCATCCCGCACCTGGGCGAGCTCGTCCCGCTGGGGGAGCCCATCCCGCGCCGCCACAACAGCGCGCAGCGGCTCCGCTCGGTCTGGCACGGGCTGGCCCTCCCCGACGACGTCGCCGCGGCCGTGCGCGAGGCCGGCGGCCCGATCCTGCTGGTGGACGACCGGATCGAGACCGGCTGGACGATGACGGTGGCCGCCCGCCTCCTCCGCGAAGCCGGCGCGCCCGCCGTCCTCCCCCTGGCCCTGGCGGTGATCAACTAACCCGGACCCCGGGTTCCCGGAGGCCCTGCGGTCGCCCCCGCGACGGCCGCAGGACTCCCGGGAAGTGAAGGGGAGCGGACCGGAGGAGCCGGGCCGCCCGCCCGCGGTCTCGGCCGGCGGACCGCGGGAACGAGAGGAAGTGTTCTATGGGTTAGAAAACGGTGTCCAGTTGTTTGAGAGAACATGCATCGATAAGTTGGACGGGAAATGTCATCACTTCCGGCTCGACTGGACCAGCGGACATTTCACCCCGTGTCGGACTGAACACCGAGGGGACTGTTAACGTCCGTGTCCGTGTCGTTCTCCCTCGATGATCTCCTCGACTGCCCCACGGGGCTGCTCGACACGACGTTCGACCAGCTCCGAACGTTGCTGGTCGTGCACGAGACGGGCTCCGCACTGCGCGCGGCCCGTGCCCTCGGCCGCGAGCAGTCCAGCGTGCAGAAGCAGCTCGACACGCTCAACCGCAACTGCCAGGCGCTGTGCGGAGATGTGCTCACCCTCAGGCAGGGCCGCGGGAAGGACTTCCTGTTCACCCCGACCGGCGAGGCCACGGCCGAGCTCGCCCGCGCGACCATCGCGCAGTGGCTGGAGGCCGTGCACTGGAGCCGGCGGCGGCTGGGCCGGATGCTCACCGTGGGCACCACCGAGTTCACCCTGCCCATCGTGTCGCGGGCCTGGGACCGGGTGTCGGAGGAGCTGCGGCAGCGGGAGGTGGAGTTCAAGGTCGCGCACGTCCGCACCAAGGACCTGTGGTCCCGCCTGGAGACCAAGCAGGTCGACCTGATCTGCGGCAGCATCGTCAGCACGCCCGAGGGCGACCGCCGGCTGCGCGGGTACGAGGTCGTCGAGTACGCCCGCGGCAACGCGCTGCTGCTGACCAACCTCGCCGAGCCGGAACTGCCCGGCGGGACGGTCGAGACCAGCGGGCTGGCGGGCCTGCCGCTGGTGGTGCCGCCCGCCGGCCTGATCGCCGATCTGCTGGCCACCTGGTACGGTCCCGGCTTCCGCGACCGGCTGAACGTCGTCGCCGACATCGACGACGTGAACTACGGGCTGTCGCTGCTGCGCTCCGGCTTCGTCCGCGGCTGCATGATCGTGACCGGCTCCATCGGCCGCCGCGCCGTCCGCCGCTGGGACGGCGACGGCGTCCCGCTGCGGATCCTGGAGCTGCACGACGATCTCGAACCGAAGGCCGAGCTGATGACCGGCGCGTTCGTCCGTCGCGCCGACCTGGAGCGCTACGACGCCGCGCACCCCCTCAACCGCCTGTGGGCCGCGGTCCGCGAGGACGCCCGCACCTACGTCCCGCCCACCTGACCCCCGACCCTCCTGGCCCCCGACCCTCCTGACCCCCGGTCCACCTGGCCCGGCTGCTCGGACGGCGGGCGGAGGGGCGATGGACGGGCGTGCATGCCGGAGAGCCCGGCCCCCTGGGGGACCGGGCTCTCCGGGACGCTCAGTTCTTGATCTGGTTGTCGACGACGTCGAGGGTGGGGCGGGCGCCCAGGTGCTGCATGGCGCGCGCCGCCAGCCGGCAGCCCGCAGTGAGGGCGTCGGTCGGCTGCTGGCCGTCGAGCCACACCGGCAGGAACCCGGCGACGAACGCGTCACCGGCACCCGTCCCGTCGGCGATCTTCTCGACCGGTTCGGCCGCGACCGTGACCGGCTCCGGGCGGCCGTTGGTGTACCAGAGGGCACCGTCCCGGCCGACCTTGATCACCACCTGCGGGTACCAGGCGGTGAGCACCTTGGCGGCCTGGTCGGGATTGTCCCGGCCGGTGAGCACCTCGGCCTCGTCGGCGTTGACCACCAGCAGCCGCGAGCCCTGGGTCCATTCCAGGAACGGCTCGGCGCCCATCCGTTTGAGCGGGGAGGAGGAGCCGCCGTCCACCGAGATGGACATCTGGGCCTTGCGGGCCAGGTCCAGCGTGTGGATGGCGGCCTTCCGGGACCCCTCGTTGATCAGGGCGTAACCCGACAGGTGCAGGTGGGTGCCCTGATTGAACAGGTCCTTGCAGCGTTCGATGTCTTCGGGCAGCAGTGCCGCGTTGGCCCCCGGGTCCGAGAGCATGGTCCGGTCGCCCTTGTGGGTGACCAGGACCACACAGGTTCCGGTGGGGCGTTCCTGGTCCATGACCAGCCGGGCGTCGACCCCGTACCCCATCAGTTCCATGTCCCGGTTTCGGCCCGCGATATCGGAGCCTCGGCGGCCCACGAACGCGACCTCGACCCCTTCCAGGGCGAGCCACGAGGCCACGTTGGCGCCCGAGCCTCCCCCGTGAATCGTTACGGCCGCAGGCGTGTCACTGCCCTTGGCAAGGGGGAACGCGGCACGTGCCACGGTATCTGTCATAAGATCGCCGACCACGACCACGCGCGTCATGGAGTCATCACCTCGATCAACACGGCCCGCGCGAGCGGCATTCTGGGCGTGTGGACGACCGTAACAGCTCTTGAGCCCCGACGAGGTCTCGAACGCGCAGCGAAAGCGGGGATCGCGGCGTTTTTCGAGGACCGGGGCCCTCCGGCCGGTGCCATACCCTCGGGTACGTGACCGAGGGCTATCCGGATCATTGGGAGGCCGACGTCGTCCTCACCGACGGCGGGACGGCGCATCTGCGTCCCATCCGCAGTGCGGACGCCGAGCTGCTGCGCACCTTCTACGCGCGGCTCTCCCCAGAATCGATCTACTACCGCTTCTTCTCGCCCCGCCCGCGGCTGAGCGAGAAGGAGATCCGGCATCTGACCACCGTCGACTACGACCGCCGGACGGCGCTGATCGCCACGATCGGCGAGGAGATGGTGGCGGTCGTCCGCTATGACCGGCTGCCCGCCCGTCCTGCCGACGACGACGCGACCGCGGGTTCGGCGACGGGCTCGGAGGGCACCGGGAAGGACGAGCCGGGGAGTGTGGCCGAGGTCGCCTTCCTGGTGGAGGACGCGCATCAGGGGAGGGGCCTGGCGGCCGTTCTGCTGGAGCACATCGCGGCGGCGGCGCGCGAGCGGGGGGTGCGCAGGTTCGTGGCGAGCGTGCTGCCCGACAACCGCAGGATGACGCGGGTGTTCCGGGAGGCTGGGTACCGGGCCGAGCAGCGGTTCGAGGACGGCGTGATCGAGTTGGTGCTCGACCTGGAGCCGACCGAGACCTCGGTGGAGGTCATGGGGGCGCGCGAGCACCGGGCCGAGTCGCGGTCGATCCAGCGGCTGCTGTTCCCGGGGTCGGTGGCGGTGATCGGCGCGAGCCGGGCCGAGCACTCCGTCGGGCAGACCGTGCTGCGCAATCTGCTGAGCGGTGACTTCACCGGCCCCGTCTATCCGGTGCACCCGACCGCCAAGGCGGTCGCGGGCGTGCGGGCGTACGCGTCGGTTCTGGAGATTCCCGACGACGTCGACCTGGCCGTGGTCGCCGTACGCGCGGACACCGTGCACGACGTCGTCGAGCAGTGCGCGAGCAAGGGCGTGCGCGGCCTGGTGGTCGTCTCGTCAGGTTTCGGGGAGACCGGCCCTGAAGGACGAGCGCGCCAGGAAGAACTGGTCCGTCTCGCCCGCGCGTACGGGATGCGCGTGGTCGGCCCCAATTGCCTGGGCATCGCCAACACCGATCCCGACGTACGGCTGAACGCGACGCTGGCGCCGACGATGCCGGGGCGCGGGCCGGTGGGGTTCTTCTCCCAGTCCGGCGCGCTCGGCATCGCGATCCTGCAACGCACCGCCGAACGGGGGCTCGGCCTGTCCACGTTCGTTTCCGCGGGCAACCGCGCCGACGTGTCCGGCAACGACCTGATGCAGTACTGGGAGGAGGACCCGGCCACCAAGGCGGTCCTGCTCTACCTGGAGTCGCTCGGGAACCCGCGCAAGTTCGCCCGGCTGGCCAGGCGGCTGGGGCGGCGCAAGCCGATCGTGGCGGTCAAGAGCGGGCGCAGCCTCCAGGGCGTCCCGCTCGGGCACGCCGCGCGGGCGCTCAGCCTGCCCGACCACGCGGTCAGCGCGCTGTTCGCGCAGGCCGGGGTGATCCGGGTGGACGACCTGTCGGCGCTGTTCGACGTGGCGCAGCTCCTGGCCTACCAGCCGCTGCCCGCGGGCGACCGGGTCGCGATCATCGACAACTCCGACTCGCTGGGGCTGCTGGCGCAGGACGCGGGCGCGGCGGCGGGCCTGGACGTCCGGCCGCCGGTCGACCTCGGGCCCCGCGCGGGCGCCGAGGAGTACGAGGCGGCGCTCGCCGAGGCGCTGGCCGACGACACGGTCGACGCGGTCGTGGCGCTGTTCGCGCCGCCCACGATCGGCGGCTACGACCTGCGCGTCCCCGAGCAGATCATGCGGCTGGCGGCGGGCAGCACCAAGCCGATCGTGGCGACCTACCTGGGCTCGACGGGTATGCCGGCCGACCTCCGCGTCACCGGGCCCGACGGGGTGGCGGCGGCGGGCTCGGTGCCGTCCTACCCGGCCCCTGAGGACGCCGTACGGGCGCTGGCGTACGTCGTCCGGTACGCGCAGTGGCGGCAGCGGCCACCGGGCCGCATGCCCGAGCTCGCGGGCGCCGACCGCAGGCGCGCGAGGGCCCTGGTGGAGCAGTGGCTCGGATCGGGCGATCCGGTGCACGCGACCGCCGAGCAGGCCGCGGAGCTGCTCGCCTGTTACGGGGTGGCCGTCACCGGTGAGGACCGCGAAGGCGTCCAGGCCAGGATCGTCGCCATGGAGGACCACTCGTTCGGCGCGGTCATCTCGTTCGGCCTTGCGGACGAGACAGCGGCGCTGCTGGACGATCGGGCCTATCGGCTGGCGCCCCTCACCGACGTGGAGGCCGCCGACCTCGTCCGGGCCATCCGCACGGCTCCGCTGCTGCTGGGCCACCGTGGGGCGGAGCCGGTCGACGTGGCCGCCGTGGAAGAGCTGCTCCTGCGCGTCTCGCGCCTTGGCGACGACCTGCCCGAGGTGGCGCGGCTCGAACTCGACCCCGTCGTGGTCGGCGCGTCCGGCGCGTCCGTTCGGCGGGTCGCCCTGCGGTTGGAGCGCCCCCTCGGTCCCCGCCCCGAACTAGGGCCGCGCCGCCTCCCCTGAGCCGGCGGGCGCCTGATTCCGGTGCCCCGGGATTTCCGTTCGGATATCCGGTTCCGGTGTGAGAGGCGAGTTTCGGGCTCAGGACGGCGGAGGTTCCGGGCCGGGGTCGGGTGTCGGCGGGATCGGGTCCGGTGCCGGGCCGGGCGGCTCGGGTTCCGGCGGCGGCCCCGGCGGGATCGGGTCGGGCGCGGGGCCGGGCGGAACGGGCCCGGGGCGCGGCCCAGGTCCGGGCGGCTGCGGGGAAGGGCCCGGCGCCGGTACGGGGGGTGGCTCGGGGGGCGGGATCAAGGGCTCCGGGGCGGGTGCCGGGTCTGGTCCGGGACGCGGCACCGGCGGCGGCGGCGGAAGCGGGTCTCTTGCGTCCATGCCTGTTCCCGTACCCCGAGGGCATCGGAATGACCGCGTTCGGGGGCGGTCGTGTGCGGAGCCCTCCCGGGACAGGGCAGGATGGGGCCATGAGGGAAACCCGAGCGACGCCTCACGGGTTGCGCACCGCGATCGAGCGCAGCGGCTACTATCCGGCCCTGGTCGCCGACGCGGTCGAGTCGGCGATCGGCGACGAGCGCGTGCTCGCCTACGTGGTGCACCACGAGGCGGCCTTCGACCCGGCCATGGAGGTGCGGCGGCACGTCACCGTGCTGGTGCTGTCGCCCACCAGGCTGCTGGTCTGCCATACCGACGAGCATCCGCCCGGCGAGGGCATGGCCCAGCCGCACGCGTCCACCACCACCGAGGCCGTCAAGCTGGACCGGGTCCAGTCGGTCGCGGTGACCCGGGTCGTCCCCGACCCCGCCTCGTACGTGCCGGGGGTGCCGCCGACCGAGGTCGTGCTGACCATCGGCTGGGGCGCCATCGCGCACATCGACCTTGAACCGGCCACCTGCGGCGACGAGAACTGCGAGGCCGACCACGGCTACACCGGCAGCGTCACCGCCGACGACCTGTCCCTGCGGGTGAGCGAGGCCGCCGACGGCGCCGACGCGGTCGGCCAGGTGCTGGCCTTCGCCGAGGAGCTGGCCGCCGCCACCGCCCGATGACCGCCCCGCCGGAGCCCGCCCCGCGAGGCGCCGGACGGTCGGAGGCCGGGCCGCCGCCGGTACCCCGGTACGGGGCGGGGGCGCTCGCCGACCTTCCGTTCTCCGTGCTGGGCGCGCTCGGCGTGCCCGGCATGCCGGACACGCTGGGGCTGCCCCAGCTCCCGCGCGCGTGCGTGCTGATCATCGACGGGCTCGGCTGGGAGCAGCTCCGCGCCCGTCCCGGCCACGCGCCCTACCTCGCCTCGCTGGCGGGCGGACCGCTGACCGCGGGGTTCCCGGCGACGACCGTGACGAGCCTGGGATCGCTGGCCACCGGCCTGCCGCCCGGCGGGCACGGGCTGCTCGGCGTCCAGGTGGCGGTCCCCGGCACCGGCCGGCTGCTCAACTGCCTGCGCTGGCACGACGACACCGTCGATCCGGCCGAGTTCCAGCCTGCGCCCACGATCTACGAGCTCGCGGCGGCCAACGGCATCGCCGCCTCCTACGTCGCGCACGGCTCCTACCGGGGCAGCGGCCTGAGCCGCGCCACCGCCCGCGGCGCCGACTACCGGGCCGCGGGCGGCCTCGGCCAGCTCGTCGGCCAGGCGGGCCGGGCGCTGCGCGCGGGCGACCGGTCGCTGGTGACGGTCTACCACGCCGATCTCGACTCGACCGGCCACCGGTTCGGCGTCCGGTCGGACGACTGGGCCCACCAGCTCCGCTTCGTCGACCTGCTCGCCCGGGAGCTCACCGAGGCCCTGCCCGCCGGGACGGCCCTGTACGTGACGGCCGACCACGGCATGGTCGACCCGTCCGAGCGGATCGACGCCGACGCGGTCCCCGGGCTCCGGGACGGCGTCGCCCTGCTCGGCGGCGACGCCCGCGCCCGGTACGTCTACACCGAGCCGGGCGCCCACGCCGACGTGCTGGCGTCCTGGCGCGACATCCTGGGCGACCGCGCCTGGGTCCGGTCCAGGGACGAGGCCGTCGCCGAGGGGTGGTTCGGGCCGCTCGCGGCCGGGATGATCGAGCGCATCGGCGATGTGATCGCCGTCCCGCACGGCGATCTGGCCATCGTCGCCTCCCACCGGGAGCCGTGGCTGGACGGCATGGTCGGCATGCACGGCTCGCTGATCCCGGCTGAACAGCTCGTCCCCCTGCTGAGGGTGACCAACCCCTGACGGCGACAGACTCCGCCGCCGCCTCCGCATGGCATGGGGTGGAGCGTCAGGTGCGGTCCGCGGCCTGCGGCATCGCCTCCACGTCGTGTCCGGGCGCGGCCGGGCGGCCGGTTCGCAGGGTGAGCGCTATGGCGGCCCCCACCACGGTCACCGCGGCGGCGACCCATCCGGCGGTGCGCAGGCCGCCGATCGAGGCTTCGCCGCCGGGGCCGGTGTTGACCAGGGCCACGAGCGCGGCCAGCCCCACGGCGCCGCCGATCTGCTGGGTGGTGGAGGCCATCGCGGACGCGACGCCCTGCCGTTCCGGGGCCACGCCGGACGCGGCGGCCACGAACATGGCCGTCCAGGTGATGCCCTGGCCGAGGGCGAGCAGCGCGATGCCGGGCAGCAGCGCCGGGTAGCCGCCCGCCGGCGCCATCCCGAGCGCGAGGCCCGCCATTCCGGCGGCGCCGGTCAGCAGGCCGGCGAGCAGCGTGCGGCGCACCCCGGCCGCGCCCAGCAGCCGTTCGCTGATCTTGGTGCCGGCCAGGCCGATCACGCCGCCGGGCAGGAACGCCAGGCCGGTCGCGAGCGCGCCGTACCCGCGCAGGTCCTGGAGGTAGACGGTCAGCGTGTAGTACTGCGCGCCGAAGGTGCCCATGAAGACGAACGTGATCACCATGGCGGTGCCGAGGCCGCGGTTGGCGAGCAGGTCCAGCGGCAGCACCGGGTTCGCGGTGCGCGACTCGACCGCCGCGAAGAGGACGAGGAGCAGCGCGGCGGCGGTGAGCGCGCCGGCGGTCTCCGGGGCGTCCCAGCCGGTCTCGGGCGCCTGCACGAGGGCGTAGACGAGCAGGGTGCCGCCGAGGGTGGCCGTCAGGGTGCCCGGGAGGTCGAAGCCGCGGCCACGCCCGGCGCGCGGGTCGGCGGGGATGACGGCGAACGCGGCGGCGATGCCCGCCGCGGCCAAGGGGACGTTCACGATGAACACCGACGCCCACCCGAAACCGCTGGTCAGGATCCCACCGAGCAGAGAGCCGAGGGCGAGGCCGACGCCGCCCGCGCCACCCCAGACCGCCAGCGCCCGGTTGCGGGGGCGGCCCTCGGCGAAGCCGACGTTGATCAGCGACAGCGTGGCCGGGAGCAGCAGCGCGCCGCCGAGGCCCTGCACGGCGCGCGCGGCGATCAGCGCCCACGGGGCGCCGGCCAGGGCGCCGAGGAGCGATGACAGGCCGTAGAGGGACAGCGCGAGGACGAACATCCGGCGTCGTCCGAGGCGGTCGGCCGCGCGTCCGCCGAAGAGCAGGAAGCCGCCGAAGGCGACGGCGTAGGCGCTGACCACCCACTGGAGGGACTGGGCCGTGAAGCCGAGGTCGCGGCCGATCGCGGGCAGCGCGACGTAGACGATGTTGTAGTCGATGGCGCTGATGAACTGGGCGAACGCGAGCAGCGCGAGCATCGGCCCGGTGCGCCGCCGTGCGGTGGGGGACATGGGGGTCCTTTCTCCAGAGATAGAGTGGTCGACCACTCACACTTGACGCCGAAAGAAGGGCCGCCGGTCGGCGGCCCGGGGGACGGCCGGTCGGGGCGCGGTTCCGGCGGCCCGGCTGGCCGGTCGTTCAGCCGTTCGTTCAGCCGGTCAGGGTGCGCGCCCAGGGCGCGTCCACCGAGCCGGCGTCGATGCCGGTCATCACGTTGCCCAGCAGTCCGCGCGCGAAGAACGCCCGGATCTGGGCGTCGGACGCGCCCGAGGCCGCCCGGACGTACTCGACCTGCCGCGCGTAGCAGGTGCGGATCGCCTCGCCGATCGCCGCCTCGCTCGCGGCGCAGGAGGCGTGCAGCAGCACTCTCAGCAGGTCGCGGTCCTCGATGAACCCCTCGTACGCCGCCGCCATGGCCTCCAGTACGGCGGCGGGGTCCGCGCTGGACGCGCCCGCGGCGCCCTCGGCATGGCACTCGCGGATCCGCGCGGAGCAGTGGTCGACGACCGCCACGAACAGGGCCTCCTTGTCGGGGAAGAGGCGGTAGAGGTACGCCTGCGAGATGCCCGCGGCCTTGGCGACCTCGGTCGTGGTGGTCCCGTAGTAGCCGCGTGCGGCGAACGCCTGGATCGCGGTGCGCAGCACGGTCTCCCGGCGCTCCTCAGCGGTGGACAGCCGGCGCTGCGGACTGATGGCGGACATATGAGTAATAAACCACTCACACCTGGCGAGTGCAACCCGTTCTTCGGGGGCGGGGGTCCTGGAGGGCGTCTCCGCTGCGTAGGCTGCGGTGTTGTGATGAACCGGGATTCGCCTCTCCCTAATCCGGGCGGCGAAGGTCAGACTGGCGATGTGCACCCTCTCATCGAAGTGCCCGCATTGGACCGGTTGACCCGGCGGCAGGGGCCGCCGGTACTGCTGGACGTGCGATGGCATGTGGCGGGTCCGCCGGGGATCGAGTCCTACCGCCGGGGCCATCTGCCCGGCGCGGTCTTCCTCGACCTCGACCGCGACGCGACCGGCCCGCCGGGGCCGGGCGGGCGGCACCCGCTGCCCCCGCCGGCCGGGTTCGAGGCGGCGATGCGGCGGGCCGGGGTGTCGGGCGACCGGCTCGTGGTCGTCTACGACGACGCCGACTCCACCGCCGCCGCGCGCGTCTGGTGGACGCTGCGCTACTTCGGCCACGAGCGGGTCCGCGTCCTCGACGGCGGCTACCGGGCCTGGACCGAGGCGGGCGGGGCCGTGACCACCGCCGAGCCGT
The DNA here is from genome assembly GCF_030283145.1 of Actinomadura xylanilytica. GTDB lineage: Bacteria > Actinomycetota > Actinomycetes > Streptosporangiales > Streptosporangiaceae > Spirillospora > Spirillospora xylanilytica. The sequence goes on along the minus strand of NZ_JASNWE010000003.1, from coordinate 1,232,964 downwards.
CCGCCGAGCCGGGTGACTTCGTGGCCCGTCCGGGACGGCTGCCGGTGCTCGACGCCGAGGGCGCCGCCGCGCTGGCCAAGGCGGGGGTGCTGCTCGACGCGCGGGCCGCCGAGCGGTACCGCGGCGAGACCGAGCCGATCGATCCGGTGGCCGGGCACATCCCGGGCGCGGTGAACGCGCCCACCTCCGGCAACGTGGGGGTGGACGGCCGGTTCCTGCCGCCGGAGCTGCTGCGCGAGCGGTTCGCGCAGCTCGGCGCCACCGACGCCGTCGACGTGGCCGCCTACTGCGGTTCCGGCGTGACGGCGGCGCACGAGGTCCTCGCGCTCACGCTCGCCGGGGTGCCCGCCGCGCTCTACGTCGGGTCCTGGTCGGAGTGGGTCGCCGACCCCGCCAACCCGGTCGCCACGGGCGAATCCACCCTGAGGTGACCTGGGCCTGGCCCCCGGCCCCGGTCCGGCCGACGGCTCCGGCTCCGGCTGGACGGTCCGGTCACCCGGCGCCGAAGCAGAGGAAGCCGGTGACGCCGGGGGAGCGCGGGGCCGACGCCAGGGCGCGCGCGGGCCCGAGACCGGCGGCCAGCCCGGCGTGGAAGGCGTGCATGAAGCGGTGCGTCGCCGCGTCCCGTACGGGCGTCACGCTGGCGATGACCGTGGCGGCGCCGAGGGCGAGCAGCGCGCCCGCCATGCCGATCACCGCGTCGCCGCCGTCGGCCCGGCCGACGTCGCAGGCCGACAGCACCACCAGGCGCGGCGCGGCCGTCCACTCCTCCAGGTCGTGCACCATCAGCGGGCCGTCGGCCAGCCGCAGTAGCGAGAACAGGGCGTTGCCGTCGCGGAACTCGCCGTGCGCCGCCAGGTGCGCGACCGCCGCGCCGTCCAGGGCGTCGCGGACGGCCTCCGCGCGCGCCTGCGGCCCCCGCAGGGTGAGCGCCGCCGGGTAGAGGCTCCGCAGCGTCGCGATCTCGCGTTCGGCGTGCTTCAGGCCCGGTCCCGCCACCAGCACCGCCCGCCGCCCGCCGTAGTGCGAGGGGCCCGCCGCGCGCCGCCCGTCCACCCGCTGGACGCGCCACGACCGGGCCAGGCTCTGCGCGTGGAGCCAGGCGTGCGCCGAGGGGACGACCGCGAACGGCCGTCCGGCCAGGGAGGGCAGTACCGCCCACGGCAGCCCGTGCAGGGCGCCGGTCGGCGCGATGACCAGCTCCCGGCTCCGGTCGCCGAGCTCGGCCCGCAGCGGCTCGACGAGCCGTTCCTCCAGGCGCTCGCGGGCGAGGGCGAGCCCCGCCGCCGACTGCGCGTCGTCCTCGCGCTCGGCGAGCCGCCGCATCGCAAAGCGCACCGTGCCGGTCTCCCGCGCCACCGCGCCGTACGCGCCGAGGCGATGGCGGCGCGGGCGCCCGTCGCGGACGGTGACGGCGTGCAGCTCGTCGCCGACGCGGATCAGCTCCAGCAGCACCCGTTCGCCCAGCGCCGCGATGATCCCGGCCGTCCCCTGGCTCACCCACGCGGGCCCCGCCGCAGGCCGGGACCGGGTGTCGGCCCGGATCCGCGCCTCCAGCCGGACGAGCCGCTCGGACAGCGCGGCCGGCGCCCTGCCGCGCGCGGCGGCGCCGGTGTGCTCGCCGCTCAGCGTGCGCAGCTCGGCGAGCGCGGCGGCGCGGACGGGGTCGCGCGGCGGCCGGACCGCGACCGGACGGCGCGCGACCGCCCGCCGCCGCTCCTCGACCCCGAGGAGCTCGCGCGCCGAACCGGCCAGCCGCAGGCCCAGATCGGCCAGCTCCGCGCCGTGCCCGGCCGCGCGGGCGCGCAGGTCGACCGCCCCGAACACCTCCGCGTGGTCCTCGGCGACCCGTAGTCCCGCCCACACCGCCGCCCGCGCGCCCGGCCGGTCACCGCGCCCCCAGCGCTCCAGCGCGGTCGCGTGCCACGCCGCGAGACGCAGCGACGCCGGGCCCCCGGTGCCGCTCACCGGCGCCAGCAGGTGCCCGGCCGGACGGCGCAGGGTGAGCGCCGTCCGGGCGGCGATGATCCGGGCCTCCGCGGACGCCCCGGCCCAACCGCCCTCGTCGAGCCGTTCGGCCGTGGCCACCGCGGAGTGCAGCAGGATCGCCGAACGGTCGCCGGCCGCCCAGCGCGCGCGCAGCAGCAGGTGCTCGGCCAGCAGCCGCCAGCCGGTGCGGCCCTGCCGGGCGAACGCGGCGCGGGCCCGTTCGGCGGTGCCCGCGGCCCGCTGGGCGTCCCCGTCGGCCAGCTCGGCGTGCGCGAGCAGGAGCAGGCCGTCGGCGACGTCGCACCGGTAGCCGTGCGCGGTGGCGTCGGCCATCGCCCGGGTCAGCAGTTCCCGGGCCTCGTCCGGGAGACCCGCCTCGATCAGGGTCTCGGCCTGGTCGAACCGGCACTGCGCCACCCGCTCGCCGGCCAGGCCGGGCTCGGCGTCGGCGAAGAGCCGCAGCGCCCGCGGCAGGTCGCCGCGCCGCGACACCACGAACGCCAGGTTCCCCACGGCCATCGCCTTCTGATGGGGCAGCCCCGCGGCGCCGGCGACGGTGACCGCCTCGGTCAGGGTGGTCTCGGCGTCGGCGAGCGCGCCGCCGAACGCCTGCGCGAGGGCCAGGTTGGTGAGCAGCCCGCCGAGCGTCGCCGGGTCGCCGCCGCGGCGCAGCCGGGGCAGGGCCCGCGCCGCCGCCCGCCGGGCCTCGTCGAGCCGTCCGGCCCGCGCCAGCGCGCACGCCCGGTTGGCGGCCAGCCGGTCCGCGTCCGCCCCGCGCAGCACGCCCTCGGCCCGGTCGGCCTCCGCCAGCGCGGCGGGGACGTCGCCGCGCGCGGTGAGCAACCCGACCAGGGTCATCCGCGTCTGCGCGGCCCCGTACTCGTCGGCCGCGGCGAGCGCTCGCCCGAGCAGCGCGAACCCCTCGTCGAGCCGGCCCAGCTCCTTGGCCGCCAGCGCGGCGGCCCGGAGCGCCACCACCGCGTCGGCGCCCGCTCCGCCGGCCGCCAGCGCCAAGGCCCGCGGGTAGGCGCGGGCGGGGTCGGCGGCCACCTCCCGCAGCAGCGCGCTCTCATCGACGGGTCCGGTCACAGGCGGATCCAGCTCGTCACGATCGAGGTTCCGTCGGGGAGCTGGAAGTACAGGCTGAACAGGCCCTCGGGCACCCGGGGGAAGGCGAACTGGCCGGCCTCGTCGGCGCGGTCGGTGAGCTCGCCCGGCGCCGTCCCGAGCAGCCGGACGCGCACCAGCGCGGGCACGCCGGGGACGATCCGGCCGGCGATCTCCCGGTACCGGCCCGAGCCGGACACGTCGGCCTCGACGACGCGTCCTGGCGCCGCGAACGTCAGCGCGCGGAGCGCCGTCCCGCCGCCGCGGAGCCCGCCGCCGCCGGGGCGCCGCGCGCGGTCGCGGACCAGCCCGGCGACGCCCGCGCCGGGCACGCGGAGGCCGAGCGCCGACCGGCCGGCGGCCAGCACCTCGCCCGGCACCGGGTCCAGCGCGTGGAACGCGGCGCGCACCTGGGCGAACAGTTCGTCCTCGGTCATCGCGTCAGCCTCCGCGCCAGGGTGTCGAGGCACCGCGCCCGGGTGGGCCCGACGCTGCCGACCGGGATGCCCAGCGCCGCCGCGAGCGCCGCGTGGCTCGGCGCGACCGCGCACAGCCGCAGCAGATGCCGGCAGCGGTGCGGCAGCGCCTCAAGAGCGGCGGCCACCTGGCCGAGCCGCTCGCGCGCGAGGAACACCCGCTCGGGCCCGCACGCCTCACCGTCCGCCGTCCGGCCGTCCGCCGACCGCCGCACCGTGTCGGCGAGGGCGCCCGGCAGCTCGCGGCCCCGGCTCCGGGCGACGCGCAGGCTCTCGCGGCGCGCGGTGACGGCCAGCCAGCGGCCCGTCGCCGCGGGCTCGGCCAGCCCGTCGATCCGTTCGACCAGGCGCAGCCAGGTCGTCTGGACCACGTCTCCCGCATCGCTCTCGTTCAGCCCGTACGACCGGGCCACCGACCACAGCAGCCCGCTGTACCGCTCCACCAGCCGGGCCCACGCGGCGCCGTCGCCGCCACGGGCCCGGACCACCAGTTCGTCCGCGCCGTCATCCCGATCCTCCAGGGCCACCGAGTCTCCTCACGGGCCCCCGCTTGTCGATCACTTTAGGTGAGCGGACGGCTCCGATGCGCGCATGGTTACCGGTTCGCGGCCGTGCCGTGTTCAAGATCTGATGATCACGCCGAGATCGGGGAGGGTGGGCCGGTCCGCCGGATCGAGGATCCGGTCCGCCGCCTCCACGGTGGTCAGCCCCTCGGACGCCGCGAGGCCCGCGATCCGCCCCGCCACCGCGGGTGCGGCGAACGAGGTGCCGCTCCAGGTGGCGAAGCCGTCGAACCGGTCGGGGTCGATGCCGCGCACCCGGGGCCGCGGTCCGTCGAACCGCGCGAAGGCGCTGACGATGTCGACCCCGGGCGCGCAGGCGTCCACCCACCAGCCGTAGTTGGAGAACCACGCCCGGTCCTCGCCGAGCGCGTCCAGCGCCCCGACCGCGATCACCGGCTTGAGCGCGGCCGGCCAGAACGGCCGGTCGCCGGCCGTGTTCCCCGCGCACGCCACCACGACCGTGCCGCGGCCGAGTGCGGCGACCGCCCGCGCCAGCACCGGGGTCGGACGGTCGTCGAAGGTGTGGCAGCCGATCGACAGGTTCACCACGTCGGCCCCGCCCCGGGCGGCCAGCCGGGTCAGCGCCCCGACCACGCCGGCCTCGTCGCCGACGCCGTCGCCGCCGATCACCCGCCGGGCGCGCAGCACGGCCGCCGGCGCGTGCCGCAGCAGCACCCCCGCGACGAACGTTCCGTGCCCCGCCTGCGCGTCGAGCTCGAAGTCCAGGTCGGCGTCCAGGACCTCGGCCGCCTCGTCGCCCTGCTCGCGGTACCACGCGGCGTCCTCGTACCAGGGGTGCGGCGACAGGCCGGTGTCCAGGACCGCCACTGTGACGTCGCGGCGCGGCCCGTCCGCCCGCGGCGCGGGGACCGGCCCCGCCGGGCGCGGCAGGTCGGCGGGGCCGCTCCACCACATCGGCTGCCCGTGCACCAGGTGGTTGGGGGAGACGCTCAGCCGCCGGTGCCGTCCCGCGCCCGCCAGTTCGGTGGAGAGCTCGCACACGTCCACCTTGGACCGGGCGCGCAGCCGCAGCCGGGTGACACCGTCCTCGTCGTGCCGCGAGTCGTGCCAGCGCCGGACCAGGTCCTCGGCGGCGGACGCGTCCCGTTCGGCGACCAGGATCTGATCGCGCCGGATCAGCGCGGGACGCCCCGGGAGGGGCTCCACCATGGCGACGTCGTCGTGCCGGGCCAGCAGCCGCTCAAGGCGGGCCTCTTGGTCGAACATCGAACCTCTCTTTCACTCATTGTGACCATTGAGTTGCTCATCGTGCCCTATTCGGCGCGGCGCGTTCACGCGGAATGGAGAACTGCGGCGGCGCCCGCCGCCCGCGGTCCGGAGTTCCGCTTCTGGCCGGCGTTCCGAGGACGTAACGTGTCGCCCGGGGCGGTGCCCCATGGGCGCCGCGCGGTCAAGCGTTCGGCAAACCGTGCCCGCCCGGTGGTGCGACCGGTGCCGATGATGCAGAATGAGGGACGCGGACGCCGTCTTGGGGCGTACGAGGCCGTAGGGGAAGACGAGCCTCGGTACAGATCCAGGAGGTCCGGTGACCGCACGTGGCGTTTTCTACGTCCACTCCGCGCCACCTGCGCTGAGCCCGCATATCGAGTGGGCGGCGGCAGGTGTTCTCGGCGTGCCCGTTTCCCTTGAGTGGGCCGACCAGCCGGCGGCCCCCGGGACGCTGCGCGCAGAACTGCATTGGGAGGGAAAGCCCGGCACCGCCGCGGGCGTGACCTCGGCGCTGCGCAACTGGAAGCTCCTGCGCTTCGAGGCCACCGAGGACTCCACTCCCGGCAGCGACGGCGTCCGCTACAGCTTCACGCCGTCCCTGGGGGTGTTCACCGGGGTGATCGGCGCCAACGGCGACATCATGGTGCCCGAGGACCGGCTCCGCTCGGTCATGGCCAACGCCGCGGTCGGCAAGACCACCCTCGAGCACGAGCTCGACCGGCTCCTCGGCACGCCGTGGGACAACGAGCTGGAGCCCTTCCGCCGGGCCGGTGACGGCGCCCCGGTCCGCTGGCTCCACGCCGCCGTGTGAGCCGGTGACCTGCGCCCGCATAGGAGTGAGGACCGCCCGGCCGGGCGGTCCTCACTCCTATGCGGGGGCACCGCGGGATGTCGCCGTAGGCGCCGCTGCCGCCGTGCTCGTCGCCGAACGGGCGGAGGGTGTCCCCGTCGCAGAGCGCGGCGAGCCGGGCCCGCGGGTGCCGCGGATCCGGCTCGGCCTGCTTCGTGCCGGTGGCCGGGCTCAGGGCCCGGTCGTCGAGCACGGTCACGCTGGAAGCCTTTTCGGTCAGGGCGCACGCCCGACCGCGGTGGCGGTCAGAGGGCGCGCTGGAAGACGACCGACACGTTGTGCCCGCCGAAACCGAACGAGTTGTTGAGCGCCGCGGCGGGGCCGTCCGCGAGCCGGCGCGGCTCGCCGCGCACCACATCGAGGTCGACCTCGTCGTCGATGTCCTCCAGGTTGGCGGTGGCGGGCACCACGCCCTCCTGAAGGCTCAGCACGCAGAAGATCGACTCCAGCGCGCCGGCGCCGCCGAGCAGGTGCCCGGTCATCGACTTGGTCGCGCTGATCATCACCTTGGAGCTGGCCTCGGGCCCGAGCGCGGCCTTGATCGAGGCGAGCTCGGCCACGTCGCCCAGCGGGGTGGAGGTCGCGTGCGCGTTGATGTAAACGATGTCCTCGGCCTGGAGGCCGGCGTCCTGGAGCGCCCGCCGCATCGCCTTGGCCTGCCCCGAGCCGGTCGGCTCGGGCTGGACGATGTCGTAGGCGTCGCCGGAGTAGCCGCAGCCGGCGGCGATCGCGTAGACGTCGGCGCCGCGCGCGCGGGCGTGCTCCTCCGACTCCAGGATCATCACCGCGGCGCCCTCGCCGAGCACGAACCCGTCACGGTTCTTGTCGTAGGGGCGGGACGCGCGCTCGGGCTCCTCGTTGCGGGTCGACATCGCGCGCATGGCACCGAAGGAGGCCATCTGGAGGGGGTGTATGCACGACTCGGTGCCCCCGCAGATGACCATGTCGGCGCGGCCCGCGCGGATCATGTCGATGGCGTAGCCGACCGCCTCGCCGCTGGACGCGCAGGCGCTGACCAGGGCGTGCGAGCCGGCCATCGCGCCGAACTCGATGCCGACGTGCCCGGACGCGCCGTTCGGCATCAGCATCGGGACGGTGAACGGAGAGACCCGCGACCAGCCCTTCTCGCGCCAGACGTCGTAGCTGTCGAGCGCGGTGTGCAGGCCGCCGATGCCGCTGGACAGCACCACGCCGAGCCGGTCGCCGTCCGGGACGAAGCCGTCGGACTCGGCGACGGCGCCGCGCTTGGCGGCCTTGCGGTCGACGGGCGGCGCGAGGCCGGCGTCCTTCCATGCCTCGCGGGCGGCGATCAGCGCGATCGCCTGGTTGCGGTCGAGGCGCCGCAGGTGCTGCTTGGGCATCACCTCGGACGGGTCGACCGCGAGCTGCGCGGCGAACCGCACCGGCAGCTCCTCGACGCCCTCCCACTCCAGGTTGCGCACCCCGGACTTGCCGGCGAGCAGCGCGGACCAGGTCGACGGCAGGTCTCCGCCGAGCGGTGTCGTTGCTCCTATGCCTGTCACGACGACGGTGGTCTGACTCTTGCTCATGCGAGTGCTCTCCTTGCGAACTGGGGGGCCAAGGCGCGGCGCGCCACCCTCGGGCCCGGCGGGTCCCCCGGTCCGGGGGGCCGAGGCCACGGCGGCGCGCCGTACCCGCGTCTTATGCCTGGAGGTTCTGGACGAAGTTGATGACGTCCTTGACCGTCTTCAGGTTGCGCAGCTCGTCGTCGGGGATCTCGACATCGAACTTGTCCTGGGCGGCCACCGCGATCTCCACCATCGACAGCGAGTCGATGTCGAGGTCGTCGATGAAGTTCTTCTCCGGGGTGACCTCGGACTTGTCGATCCCGACGATCTCATCGATGATCTCCGCGAGACCGTCGAGAATCTGCTGCTCGGTGGCTTCTGCCATGGTGTGCTCGTCTCCTTCTTGGTTGATCCAGAGTCTTCGTGCGCAGGCGTGTGGGGCCTACGGGATCTGGATGACTTGGGCAGCGTAGGCCAGTCCGGCACCGAACCCGACCAGTAGGGCCGGTGCTCCGGACGGCACGTCGCCGCGTTCGATCATGCGGGACAGCGCGATCGGGATGGACGCCGCCGAGGTGTTGCCGGAGCGCACGATGTCGTCGGCCACGACCGCGTTGGTCGCCTTCATCCGGCGCGCGATCGACTCGATGATCCGCAGGTTGGCCTGGTGCGGCACCACGGCCGCCAGCTCCGACGGGGAGATGCCGGCCCGCTCGCACGCCTCGATCGCGACCGGCGCGATGGCGGTGGTCGCCCAGCGGAAGACCGCCTGGCCGTCCTGCCGGATGAAGGAGTGCCGGTCGTCGATGACCAGCTTGTCGGCCTTGTCGCCGGCGCTGCCCCACACCACCGGGCCGATGCCGGGGGAGTCGGTGCCGGTGACGACCGCGGCGCCGGCGCCGTCGGCGAAGATGATGCAGGTCGAGCGGTCGGTCCAGTCGACCCACTGGGACATCTTCTCGGAGCCGATGACCAGCACGTTGCGGGCGCTGCCGGCCCGTACCGCCGAGCTCGCGGTGGCGAGGGCGTAGCAGAAGCCCGCGCACGCGGCGTTCAGGTCGAACGCGCCGGGGGCGTTGATGCCGAGCCGGTGCGCGACGATGCCGGCGTGGCTCGGCATCGGGGACTCGGCCGAGCAGGTCGCCAGGATGACCAGGTCGATCTCCTCGGGGTCCAGCCCGCTGCCGGCGATGGCCTTGCCGCCGGCGTGCACGGCCAGCTCGACGATGCCCTCGTCGTCGCCGGCGATGCGGCGCTCGGCGATGCCGACGCGGCTGCGGATCCACTCGTCGGTGGTGTCGACGGTGCCGGACAGGTCGTGGTTGGTGACCACCTTGGCGGGCTGGTAGTCGCCGAACGCGAGGATGCGGGCACCGGCGGCGACCTCGGGGATGCGCAGCCGGGTGGCGGGGCGGCGGTCCGCGCTCATGCCGAGTGCGCCTTGATCAGCTCGCGCGCCTTGTCCAGGTCGTCCGGGCTCTTCAGAGCGACCAGCTCCACGCCCTTGAGCTCGCGGCGGGCCAGCCCGGCCAGGGTGCCCGCGGGCGGCAGCTCGATGATCGCGGTGACGCCCAGCCCGCTCATCGTGGCCATGCAGGCGTCCCAGCGGACCGGGGCGCTGACCTGCTCGACCAGCCGCGCCACGAAGTCGCGGCCCGAGTCGACGACGGCGCCGTCGCGGTTCTGGATGAGGGTGCGGCCGGGGTCGGCGACGGGGGCGCCGGGGGCGAGCCGGCGCAGGACGTCGACCGCGGGGGCCATGTGCTCGGTGTGGAACGCGCCGGCCACCGACAGCGGCCGGAGCCGCGCCTTCTCCGGCGGCTCCTCCTGGAAGCGGCGGAGCCGCTCGACCGTCCCGGCGGCCACCACCTGCCCGGCGCCGTTGACGTTGGCGGGGGTCAGCCCGTGCTTGTCGATGGCGGCGAGCACCTCGCCCGGGTCGCCGCCCAGCACCGCGGTCATGCCGGTCTCGGCGGCGGTGGCGGCCTCGGCCATCGCCCGGCCCCGCTCGCGGACCAGCACCAGCGCGGCCTCGGGCGACAGCACCCCGGCGATCGCGGCGGCGGCCAGCTCCCCGACGCTGTGGCCCGCCACCGCGTCGGGGCCGGAGCCGTCGGCGTACAGGGCCTCGTAGGCGGCCAGGGCGGCGGCGACCAGCAGGGGCTGCGCCACGGCGGTGTCGCGGATCTCCTCGGCGTCCGCCGTCGTCCCGTAGCGGACCAGGTCGAGCCCGGTGACCGCGGACCACCAGCCGAGGCGGTCGGTGACTCCCGGAACCTCGAGCCATGGCTTCAGGAATCCGGGGGTCTGGGCGCCCTGGCCGGGCGATGCGAGGAGAATCACAGGCACCACCCTGCCCCTAACGGGCCCCTGGTGCCGATGCTGATCAGGACGAACTTTCATCGCGGCGCTTTGTACGACCCCTACAAGGCGCCCGGCCCGGGGCGGGGTCAGAAGCGCGGCGGCCGGTCGCCGAACCGTCCGAGGACGAGCGCGATCCGGAGGGTGAAGGCGTTGCGGCCGTCGGTCGGGGCGAGCCCGGTGAGCTCGGCGACCCGGCGCAGCCGGTAGCGCACCGTGTTGGGGTGGACGAACAGCAGCCGGGCGGTGGCCTCCAGCGAGGAGCCCTGCTCCAGGTAGGTGGCCAGGGTGTCGAGCAGCGGGGCGCCGGCCGCGAGCATCGGGTTGTAGACCTGCTCGACCAGGTAGCGGCGGGCCTCGTCGTCGCCGTCGAGGGCCCGCTCGGGCAGCAGCTCGGTCGCCGGGACGGGGCGCGGCGCGTCCGGCCAGCCCGCGGCGGCGCGGAGCCCGGCGAGCGCGGCCCGCGCGGAGCCGGTCGAGTCGTACAGGTCGCCGACCTGCGGGCCGACCACCACCGGGCCGGGACCGCACTTGGCGGCGATCGGCCGGGCCGCCGCCATCGGGTCGGCCTCGCCGCCGACGATCACCACCACCCGGTGCCCCTGCACGCCGGCCAGCACGTCGGCGCGGGCGCGGCGGGCGGCGAGCTGCATCTGGTCGATGGTGACCTCGGGGTCCTCGTCCTCGGGGGTGTACCCGGCGATCACGGTGACCGGCTTGGACGTCCAGCCGAGCGCGGCGGCCCACGAGTGCATGCCGTCGTCGACCTCGCCGCGCAGCACCGCGTTGACGACCAGGGCCTCCAGCCGGGCGTCCCACGCCGCGCGGGTCTCGGCGGCCTGCGCGTAGACCTGCGCGGCGCCGAACGCCACGTCGCGGGTGTAGCGCAGGATCGCCTCGCGGAGCTGCGCCTCGCCGCCGGGGGCGGCCAGGTCGTCCAGCCGGGCCTCCACCACGTCGATGATCACCCGGACCATGTCGATGGTGTGCTTGAGCTTGATCGAGCGCATCAGCTCGCGCGGGGCGGTGCCGAACACCTCGCCGGCGATGGCTGGCCGGGTCTGCTCGGCGCACTTGAACCACTCGACGAACGCGGCGATGCCCGCCTGGGCGACCAGGCCGATCCAGGAGCGCTGGTCGGCGGGCATCCGCCGGAACCAGGGGAGCTGCTCCTCCATGCTGGTCAGCGCCGCGGTGCCGAACGTGCCCATGGCCTTCTCCAGGCGCCGGGTCGTCTGCGCGCGGATGGCGGCCTCGCTCGGGGTGTCCACCTCCCCAGAGTGCCACCACCCCGGTGATGACCCGTCCCGGCGACCGCGGGGAGGTGGCCTCCGCCGGTGCCGGGACTGTCCGGTAGCGGCCACCGTCCGAACGGAGAACGTGCAGGTCAGAGCGGTATTGTGGGGGCGGTCAGGCCCGGGTCACCGACTCCGGGCGGCCCAGCGCGATGTCGGTGAGGTTGCGCAGCGAGGGCGAGCCGGGCGCGAGGTAGTCGCTGTGCCCGCCGGGGCCGGCGTCGAAGACGCGCGCCCCGAACCGGCCCGAGACCGGGTCGGGGCCGAGCCCCAGCCCGAAGATCCGCACGTGCGGGACGTCCTCCATCCAGTCGGTGCCGCCCCGGCCCGCCCACACCCGGGCCGCGCCGAGCGCCGAGGCCGACCAAGCGGTCGTTCCCGGGCTGCCGAACAGCGCGATGTCGGTGACCCTCCGCCACGCGGCGCCGCCGGTGGTGGAACCGGCGGCCCGGCCGCACACCACCGACCCGTAGCTGTGGCACAGCAGGCCGATCCGGGCGGCGGGGTTGACCCGGTGCACGCCGCTGACGAAGCGGTGCAGCGCCACCGCGCCCTGCCCGGCGCGCTCGTCGGTGAGGACGTCGCTGCTGAGCGTCTTGGGCGCCGCGTACCCGAGCCAGGCCACCACGGCCAGCCCCGGGCGCGGGGTGATCCGGGACGCCTCGGTGTACACCGCGCGGGCCCCGCCGCCCGGCGTGGACCAGGGCTTGCCGGGCCGCTGGTCGAACGAGCCCAGCGTGGTGTCGGCCCCCGGCACGAGCAGCGCCACCCGGCGCGCGCTGGCGAGGTCGCCGATGACCTCGACGGCCTGCCCGCGCCCGCGCGGGTCGAAGTCGAGGAACCGGCGCCCCGGCCGCAGGAACGCGCCGAGCGTCCGGGCCCGGCCGGTGTCGCCCACGCCGTGCGCCGTCCTGAGCGCCTGCTCGATCGACCGGCGCTCGGTCGCGTACCGGGCGTCCAGGGTGGACGGGGTCATCGAGGGGGCCGGGAACGGCGCCGCGTACGGGTCGGCGTGGCCGGTCCCCGCGGTCGTCAGCAGCACGCCCGAGATGGTGACCGTGCAGGCCAGCGCGCGGCGCAGCCGTCGCCGGGCGCGCGGCGGCGAGGTCGTCCGGGGATGCGGCGGCATGATCCGTCTTTCCTACAGGATGTCGGTGGTCGCTTCGAACATCGGGTGATCACCTGCGTGTTCCGGCGGCGGACCCGGGCCGCCGCCGGAGCGTCCCCTGATGAGACGGCCGAACCCGGCCCCGGGTTGGGGCGGGTTCACCTGTTTCGCCTCCGGGGACGTTCGAACCGTCCGGCCGCCGGCACCAGCGCGGCCAGCGCGAGGGCGAAGACCGGCAGCCACATCAGCCGCTCCAGGAGCCAGACCGGCCGGCCGGGCGCGGAGTGGAGCCCCGGGAGCGGGCCGGCCGCGAGGAAGGTCCCGACGGTGACCGCCATCATCGCGGTCTGGTGCCACAAGAAGATCGTCATCGCGGACAGGTTGGCCATGGCCACCGCCGCCCAGACGCGCGGGCGCCGCGTCCAGCGGGTCAGCGGACGGTACAGCAGCAGCGCCAGCCCCGTCTGCGCGAGCCCGAAGGCCACGGCCGCGAGCGTGGGCGGGTTGAGGTTGGAGACGGCCGCCCCCGGAACGCCGACCATGCTCGCCGGATAGCCCGCGAACAGGACCAGCGCGCAGGTGGCGGACGCGCCCCCGAGAAGCAGGGCGAGGCCCGTACGGCGAGCGGCCAGGGCACCGTTCGCCCAGGCGATGCCCAGGTAGAACGGGACCAGCCAGCCGGTGAGGACCGTGGCCCAGCCGATCCATTCCGGCGCGTCGAGCGCGAACCGTCCCAGGTCGATGGCCGCGGTCACCGCCACGAGCACCGCCGCGCCCCAGAGCCCGAGCCGGTTCCAGAGGGCGACGATGGCGGGCGTGTACGCGGTGAGCACCCCGTACACGCCCAGGAACCACAGCGGGCTGAGCACCAGCTTCACCAGCGTGTGCAGGCCGTTCGAGGAGAACCCGGCCCACGCCAGCGCCGCCGCCGCGGGGATCCAGGCGATCAGCAGGACGGGCACCGGGCGCGCCAGCCGCGTCATCCGGTGCCGCAGCCGGGCGCCCCACGGCACGCCGGGACGCGTCCCCTTCGCCGCCGTGTAGCCGCCGACGAGGAAGAAGACCGCCAGGGTCTGGAGGACCCACGAGACCGGGGTGAGCGAGGGCAGCGCCGCGAGCGGGCTGGTCACCCGCAGGTCGGTGCCCGCCGCCGGGACGAACGCGGTGACCAGCCAGTGGCCGAGCACCACGCCGAGGATCGCGAACGCGCGCAGGGCGTCGATGGCACGGTCGCGTCCCGGCGGGGTAGCGGCGTCGATGCGGGCCGCCCGTCCGGCCGGTGCCGCCTGTCCGGCCGGTGCCGCCGGGACGCGGGACAGGCCGGGCGCCCCGGGCGCCCGCGCGGGGGTGGGGGCGGAGACTGGGAGGGGCCGCTTCGCGTCAAGCATGGGTGACCTCCGGGCCACGGCCCAGCGCGATCAGGGCGAGGTTGCGGAGCGGGAGGCTTCCCGGCTTCAGGTAGGCGCTGTGCGGGCCCGTCCCGGCGTCGAACCGGGCGGCGCCGAACGCGGGCGAGACCGGGTCGCGGCCGAACCCGATCCCGGCGAGGCGGAGCTTGGGCACGAACCTCGTCCAGTCGCCGCTCGAACGGCCCGCCCACACGTGCGCGCCCGTCTTCAGCTCGGCGGCGCTGCCGAAGGTAGTGCCGGGACTGCCGTAGAGGGCGATCTCGTCCACCGGCAGCCCGTCCAGGCGGCCCGCGGTCTTGGCGCAGACCACCGAGCCGTAGCTGTGGCACAGCAGCCCGAACCGGGCGCGGCCGTTGACGCGGTGCAGCCCGGTGACGAGGCGGTGCAGCTCGTGCGCGCCCACGGTGGCCTCGCCGGAGGTGACCACGCCGGCGCTCCGCGTCGACGGGGACGCGTAGCCGAGCCAGGCGATCACCGCGAGGCGGGTGCCGGGCGCCGCCGTCCCAGCCTGCCGGTAGAGGGCGCGGCTCCCGCCGCCGGCCCACTTCCACGAGTCGAAGTTGGTCAGCAGGCCGTCGGCGCCGGGGACCACGACCGCGATCCGGTCGGCGCGCTCCAGGTCGCCGATGACCTCGACGGCCCGGCCGTTGCTGCGCGCGTCGAAGGACAGGAACCGGCGGCCGGGGCCGAGGAAGGCCGACAGCGCGCGGGCCCGGCCGCCGTCGTGGACGCCCTCGGCGGTGGCGCGGGCCGTGTCGATGTCGTGCCGTGCCGCCGCGTAGCGGGCGCCGAGGGTCGCCGCCGACAGTTCCGGGACGGGGGACGGCGCCGCGTAGACCTCCGGCCCGTTGGTCGCCGCCGTCGTCGCGCCCACCACGGCCAGGACCGCGAAGGTGGCCGCGACCCTGCGGGCGCGGCGCGGGCGGCTCCGGGGGGTGGGGCTGCGCATCGGGGGCGTCCTTCCTGGTCAGCGAGTTGAGCACTGACTAGGAAGGTAGAAATCGAACGCTGTAGCGGGCATCGGCCGACGGTCGTGTCTTCGCGTTCACCCCGAGGTACCCCGGGCCCCCTACCGGGGAGGGACGCGCGGCGTCCGCGCACCCCACCCGGGTACCGTTCGGCCCGAACGGCGGGCGGTTGCGGGTGGTCAGTCGCCGGGGCGGACCAGCCCCACCTCGTAGGCGTAGACGATCGCCTGCGGGCGGTCGCGCAGGCCCAGCTTCATCAGGATCCGGCCGAAGTGCGTCTTGACGGTCTGCTCGGCGATGACCAGCTCGCCCGCGATCTCGCCGTTGGACAGCCCGCGGGCGACCAGGTTCAGCACCTCGGCCTCCCGCTCGGTCAGCTCCGCCAGCCGCCGCCGGGACGGGGCCCGCGGGGCGCCGAGCCGGGAGAACTCCGCGATCAGCCGCTTGGTGATCGAGGGCGCCAGCAGCGCGTCGCCCGCCGCGACCACCCGGACGGCGTCGGCGAGCTCGCCCGCGGACGCGTCCTTGAGCAGGAAGCCGGACGCGCCCGCGCGCAGCGCCTCGTACACGTAGTCGTCGAGGTCGAAGGTGGTCAGCATCAGCACCTTCGGCCGGTCGCCGCCGGACGGTTCGGGGCCGGACGGTTCGGGGCCTTCGTCCGACAGCAGCCGGCGGGTGGCGTCCAGCCCGTTCAGCACCGGCATCCGCACGTCCATCAGGACCACGTCGGGCCGCAGCTCGGCGATGCGGCGCAGGCCCTCCTCGCCGTTCTCGGCCTCGCCGACGACCTCGATGTCGGGCTGCGCGTTCAGCAGCACCCCGAAGCCGGTCCGCACCATTCCCTGATCGTCGACGATCACCACCCTGATGGTCACGTGCTCTTCCCCTCGGGCAGCGTGGCGGTCACGGTGAATCCCCCCTCCGGTGTGGGCCCGGCGATCAGCTCGCCGCCGAGCATGACGGCCCGCTCGCGCATGCCGACCAGGCCGTGCCCGCCGCCGGGGGGCGAGGGGGTGGGGCGGTGGCCGTCGCCCGGGGGCCCGTTGGCGACCTTCAGCCGCAGTATGCCGCCGTCGCGGCCCGCCTCGACCAGCACGCGCGAGCCGGGGGCGTGCCGCATGGCGTTGCTGAGCGCCTCCTGAAGGATCCGGTACGCGGTGAGGCCGACGCCGGGCGGCAGCGCGGCCAGGTCGCCGTCCAGGCGGGTGGTGACGTCCAGGCCGGTGCCGCGCGCCCCGGCGACCAGCTCGTCCAGGCGTTCCAGGCTGGGCTGCGGCGCGGTCTCGGCGCCGTCCTCCGAACGCAGGACGCCGAGGATGCGCCGCATCTCGGTGAGCGCGTCCAGCGCGGTCGCGCGGATCTCGGCCAGGTCCTTGCGGGTCTCGGCCGGCACGTCGGCGACCTTGTAGGGCGCGGCCTCCGCCTGGATCGCGATCATCGACATGTGGTGCGCGACGACGTCGTGCAGCTCGCGGGCGATGCGCTGCCGTTCGGTCAGGACCGCCTCGGCGTCCTGGTGCCGCTTCTTCTGCTCGGCCAGCTCGCGCCGGGCCGTCTGCCGCAGCCGCACCGCGTAGCCGGTCGCCAGCGGCAGCAGGAGCAGCACCGTGGCGCCGGGGCCGGTCGGGGGGTTCTTGATCCAGACCGCGGCGAAGGACAGCAGTGCGACGCCGAGCGTGATGTCGCGCGAGCAGCGCACCGCGACCGTGAAGAGGCACGCGATGGCGACGAACGCGCCCGCCGGGATGTAGGGCACCGACAGCCAGCCGTGCGTGTCGACCAGTGCCATCGCGAGGAAGCTCAGCCGCCATGCCGCGAGGGGGTGCATGTCGCGCAGCGCCAGCGGCACGGTCACGGCCGCCGCATACAGCAGCGCGGTCGAGCCGGGCACCAGCAGCCCGCGCCTGCTCCCCTCGGTGATCAGCAGGGAGTACGAGCCCGCCAGGAGCGCCACCGTCAGGCCGAGGCCGAACAGGTTGACCACCGGCCCGTACGGGAGCCGGCCGACGCCGATCCAGCGCGTCCAGCGCAGCCCCAGCGGCCACGGACGGTTCGGCGGGACGGGCTCGGCCCGGCCCGTCACCGCGGCGGCGAGGACGCCGCGCAGCACCCAGGCCAGCCGCGACCCGTCGTCCTGGACCTCCGCCGCGCTCATGTCCCCAGGCTAGAGGCGCCGTGGCCGGTCCGGATGCGACCGGAGTGCGACCTACCCGTCATACCTGGGTACGGTCTGGCCGTGGACCCCGTCGAGGCATTGCGCCGGATCGCCTTCCTGCTCGAGCGCGCGCAGGAGCCCTCCTACCGGGTGAGCGCCTTCCGCAAGGCCGCCCGCCTCGTCGAGCGGGCCGGTCCCGGCGAGATCGACGGCCGCGTCCAGGACGGGACGCTGACCGGTCTGCCCGGCATCGGGAAGGTCACCGCGCTGGTGATCGAGGAGGCGTCCCGCGGCGAGACGCCCGTCTACCTGCGGCGGCTCGAGGCCACCGAGGGGGAGCCGGTGGACGAGGCGTCGGCCGCGCTGCGCTCGGCCCTGCGCGGCGACCTGCACACGCACAGCGACTGGTCCGACGGCGGTTCGCCGATCAGGGAGATGGCCGAGACGGCCCGCTCGCTCGGCCACGAGTACATCGCGCTGACCGACCACTCACCCCGCCTCACCGTCGCCAACGGCCTGTCCGCCGACCGGCTGCGCCGCCAGCTCGACGTCGTCGCCGAGCTGAACGAGGAGCTCGCGCCGTTCCGGGTGCTGACCGGGATCGAGGTCGACATCCTGGACGACGGCGCGCTCGACCAGGCCCCGGACCTGCTGGACCGGCTCGACGTCGTGGTCGCCAGCGTGCATTCCAAGCTGCGGATGGACCGGGTCGCGATGACCCGGCGGCTGGTCGCGGCGGTCGCCGACCCCCGGGTGGACGTGCTCGGCCACGTCACCGGGCGGATCGTCAAGGCGGGCGGGCGCCGGGGCGGGCTGCGGCCCGAGTCGGAGTTCGACGCCGCGCTGGTGTTCGACGCCTGCGCCGCCTACGGCGTCGCCGTGGAGATCAACTCCAGGCCGGAGCGGCTCGACCCGCCCAAGCGCCTGCTCCGGCTGGCGGTCGAGGCGGGCTGCCGGTTCGCGATCGACTCCGACGCGCACGCCCCCGGCCAGCTCGACTGGCAGCCGAACGGCTGCGAGCGCGCGGCCCGCTGCGGCGTGGACGCCGGCCGGGTGGTCAACACGCTCCCAGCCGACGACCTGCTCGCCTGGCTGTGTTTCTGAGCTCGGCCCGGTGTCCTCGCCTAGGGCGCGGACGCCGACCGTGCTTGGGCGAGCGCGACATCGCTTCGCGATCCGGCCGGTGCGGCTCGCCTCCGGCTTCGCCTCACCGGCCAGGTAGCGCGCTCGCGCGACGGCTGGGCACGTTGGACAGGTCCTGGTTTCGGCCCCCGTCCGCCCCCGCGCTAGAGGAGGCCGTTCCACATCTGCTCGACGACTAGGGGCCACCAGTGCTCCTCGCCGTTGAACGCCGCCGGGTCGACGGCGGCGAGCTGGGCCTGGAGCCGTTCCACGATCTCGCCCGCGGTGTACGGGTCGCACCCGCGCATCCGCTGCCGCCCGCGCGTCAGCAGCGCCAGCGAGCGGGCGAACGAGGCGGTGTCGGCGTTGACGAACCGGGTCGAGCCGTAGTCGGGGTCGATCGCCCAGACCCCGCCCAGCGCGTGCGGGGGACCGGAGGTCATCAGCCCGATCACGCAGTGCCCGTCGCCCCCCAGCGTCGCCAGCGACTCCAGCCGCCGGAGCGCGTCCGCCGGCAGCGGGCTGCGGCGCGCGCGCAGGCGTTCGGGCACCGGCACGACCGACCACGCCTGGAACAGGTAGGGCACCTTCGCCGGGAGCCCCGCCGAGGTCAGCGTCACCTCCGGGCCCTGCCCGACGCCCGCGCGCTCCAGCTCGTCAGGGTGGTAGCGCTGCACCTGGTCGTGCCCGAACGTGGCGGTCAGCACCTGGCCCAGCTGCGCGCCGTCCACCGGCGGCGCCGGCGGCACGTTCGGCGGCAGCGGCGCGGGACGGGCCGAGGGCGGGGCGGGCTGCCCGGTGAGCCGGGCCATCAAGGCGGCCTGCTCGGCGCCCGCCGCGACGGAGGTGGCGCGCTCCTTCCGGGTGTCGCCGTAGGGACGTCCGAACGAGAACTCGGCCCTGGGGAAGCCGAACCCCCTCACCTGCGGCTCGCAGTAGCAGCCGGGCAGGCGGCAGAGCTGAAGGTCGGAGTGGACGGCCGACACGTTCGCGGACGGGACGCCGAGCCGTTGCAGCTCCTCCCACACCTGCCAGAACGGCGTCGGCCGCCCCGAACCCGAGATCTTCGTGAGGTAGACCTCTTCGCCCTGGCCGTCCCGGTAGGTGACCGTGAGGGTGTTCCCGGCCCCCACCGCCGGCCGGTCCGCCGGCGCGTGGCCGGCACCGTGACTGCCGTCGTACATCCGTGTTGCCCCTCACTGTGCGCGGCGGGGGACGACCGTCCCCATATCCGGTCCGCCCGAGAGTCTGGCAGGTGCCCGGGACAGCGACGGGATCGTTCCATCCAAACCCGGCGTGCCCGGGACGCCCTCCCGCAGCACCCCCGTCGCCCGCCGTTTCCCGGGCCCGGATTAGCGTGGGGGCCCGCCGTATCAAGGAGGACCGATGACCGAGATCGGGCACCGTTACGTCGAGTCCGCCAGTGGATTGCGCATGCACGTCGCCGAGGCCGGCGAGGGGCCCCTGGTCCTGCTGCTGCACGGCTTCCCTGAGTGCTGGTACTCCTGGCGGCACCAGCTCCTCGCGCTCGCCGACGCGGGCTTCCACGCGGTCGCGCCCGACCAGCGCGGCTACGCGCGCACGGGCGGGCCCGAGGCGGCCGACCAGTACTCGATCCTGCACCTGGCCGGCGACGCCGTCGGGCTCATCGACGCGCTCGGCGAGGAGACCGCCGTGGTCGCCGGGCACGACTGGGGCGCGCCGGTCGCCTGGGCCACCGCCCAGTTCCGTCCCGACAAGGTGCGCGGCGTGATCGGGCTGTCGGTGCCGCACCGGCCGCGCTCGTCCGGACCGCCGGTCGAGGCGATGCGCACGATGCTCGGCGACGGCTTCTACATGGTCCACTTCCAGCGTCCGGACGTCCCCGAGGCCGAGCTCGGCCGCGACCCCGAGGCCACGTTCCGCCGGATGCTGTACGCGGGGTCCGGCGACGGGCCCGGCCTGGTGCCGATCGTCCCCGAGGGCGGCGGGTTCCTCGACGTGTGCGCGGAGCCGGACGCGCTGCCCGGCTGGCTGACCGAGGACGACATCGCCGCTTTCGCCGCCGAGTACCGCGAGAGCGGCTTCGCCGGCCCGCTCAACTGGTACCGCAACCTCGACCGCAACTGGGCGCTCACCGCCGCCTGGCACCGCGCGCCGATCACCCCGCCGGCGCTCTTCGTGGCGGGCGACCGCGACCTGGTCGTCACCGCGCCCGGCGCGCTGGAGGGCATCGAGCGGATGGCCGACCTCGTGCCCGGCCTGCGCGAGGTCGTCTGGCTGCCGGGCTGCGGCCACTGGACGCAGCAGGAGCGTCCCGCCGAGGTCAACGACGCGATGATCGCCTTCCTCGCCACCCTCTGACCGGGCCTGGCGAGCCGGGCCGGGCACCGGACCGGGGCCGGGCGGATTGTCGGAGGCGGGGCGTACGGTCGCGGCGTGAACCGTACCGACCGGCTGTACGCCCTGGTGGAGGAGCTGCGCGCCTGCGCCCCGCGCCGGGTCAGCGCCCGGGAGCTGGCCGCGCGGTACGAGGTCAGTGTCCGGACGATCGAACGCGACATCGGCGCGCTCCAGCAGGGCGGGGTGCCGATCTTCGCCGACGTGGGCCGGACCGGCGGCTACACCCTCGACAAGAGCCGGACGCTGCCGCCGCTCAACTTCACCCCGGCCGAGGCGGTCGCGGTCGCGGTGGCGCTCGGCCGGGCCGAGGGCTCGCCGTTCTCGCGCTCGGCCCGCACCGCGCTGCACAAGATCGTCGCGGCGATGTCGGCGGCCGACAGCGCCTCGGCCCGCGAGCTGGCCGCCCGCATCCGCCTCGTCGCCCCGGCCGGGGCGGGCGGCCCGGCCGCGGTGCCGCCGCTCCCGGTGCCCGCCGTGCTGGAGGAGGCGATGTGGGCCCGCCGCGTGGTGCGGCTCAGCTACGTCGACCGGTACGGCGCCGAGACGCGGCGCGACGTCGAGCCGGTCGCGTTCACCGGATCCAGCCGCGACTGGTACCTGCTCGGCTGGTGCCGCCTGCGCGACGAGGCCCGGGTGTTCCGCACCGACCGGGTTGTCCGGGCCGCGCTCCTCGACGAGCCCGCGCCCGAGCGCGACGTCGACGCGATGGGGACCGCCCCGCCCGACTATGTGGCGCGCCCCCTCGAGTTCGTCTGACCCCCTCGGAAGTCCGGCGGAAACACCGACACAGGGTTGTCGCGCACATGTTCGAGAGTCGTGCCGTACGGCGCACCCGGCCGTACGGCCACCACGACCACGACCGCGGAGAACGACATGAGCGCACCGGCGTACGACACCGTCAACTGGTTCCAGATCGGCACCGACCACTCCGAGGCCGCGCAGAGCTTCTACGGCGGGCTGTTCGGCTGGAAGTTCACCCTGGACTCCGCCGACGGCGGCTACGACCTGATCAGGTACCCCGGCGCCGACGCCCCGAGCGGCGGCATCGCGCACACCAAGGGGGGCGACGAGAACCACGCCACGTTCCTGGTGATCGTCCGGGACGTCGCCGCCGCGTGCGCCGAGGCCGAGAGGCTCGGGGGCGAGGTGCTGATGCCCGCGACGATCGCGCCGAGCGGGCTGGTCTTCGCCTACCTGACCGACCCGTCCGGCAACCAGTTCGGCGTCTACACGCCTCCGGCGCCCCCGGCCTGACCCCGGGGACGCGAAAGGGGCCCCGATGCCGCTCGGGGCCCCTCAGGGGCGCCGGGAGGGGATCACGGCCTACACCTCCGTGATCCCGCCGCCCGCGCCGGTGCGCTACGCGTCGCCGCCGGTGTTGCTCTCGGCGCTGCCCACGCCGCCCGCGAAGACGGTGCTGACGTCGGCGCCGAGCTGGTAGCGGTCGATCGCCTGCTGGAGCGTCTCCTGCTTGACCTCGCCGTGCCGGGCCAGCCGGGTGAGCACGGCCAGCACGACCGACGCCGCGTCCACGTGGAAGAACCGGCGGGCGGCGGCGCGGGTGTCGGAGAAGCCGTAGCCGTCGGTGCCGAGCGAGGTGAAGTCGCCGGGCACCCAGGAGGCGATCTGGTCGGGCACGGCCCGCATGTAGTCCGACACCGCGACGATCGGCCCCGGCACGTTCTCCAGGACCCGGGTCACGTACGGGACGCGCTGCTCCTCCTCGGGGTGCAGCAGGTTCCACTTGTCGCACGCCGCGGCCTCGCGGGCCAGCTCGTTCCACGAGGTCGCCGACCACACGTCGGCGGCCACGCCCCAGTCCTCGGCCAGCATCCGCTGCGCCTCGACGGCCCAGCGGCCCCCGACGCCGGACGCCATGATCTGCGCCCTGGGCGCCTGGCCGTTGCCGGTCGCCGGCTCGGGCGCCTCCCGGTAGCGGTACAGGCCCTTGAGTAGCCCGTCGACGTCGACGCCCTCGGGCTCGGCCGGCTGCTGGTAGGGCTCGTTGTACACGGTGAGGTAGTAGAAGACGTCCTCGCCCTGGGGGTGCTCTTCGGACGAGCCGTACATCCGGCGCAGCGCGTCCTGGGTGATGTGGGCCAGCTCGAACGCCCACGTCGGGTCGTAGTGGACGCAGGCCGGGTTGGTCGCGGCGAGCAGCGGCGAGTGGCCGTCGGCGTGCTGGAGCCCCTCGCCGGTGAGGGTGGTGCGCCCGGCGGTGGCCCCCAGCAGGAAGCCGCGGCCCATCTGGTCGCCCAGCGCCCACATCTGGTCGCCGGTCCGCTGGAAGCCGAACATCGAGTAGAAGATGTAGACCGGGATCATGAACTCGCCGTGCGTGGCGTAGGCGCTGCCCGCGGCGATCGCGGAGGCCATCGAGCCGGCCTCGCTGATCCCCTCGTGCAGCATCTGCCCCTGCTCGGACTCCTTGTACGACAGCAGCAGCTTGCGGTCCACCGCGTCGTAGGTCTGCCCGTGCGGCGAGTAGATCTTGGACGTCGGGAACAGCGAGTCCATCCCGAACGTCCGGTACTCGTCCGGGGCGATCGGGACGAACCGGGCGCCGATGTTCTCGTTCTTGATCAGGTCCTTGAGCAGCCGGACGAACGCCATCGTGGTGGCGATGCTCTGCTTGCCCGAGCCCTTCTTCAGCTCGGCGTACACCGGGTCGCCGGGCAGCTTGAGCGGCTTGGCCCGGACCACCCGCTTGGGCAGGAACCCGCCCAGCGCCGCGCGCCGCTCGCGCATGTACTGGATCTCGTCGGAGTCCTCGCCCGGGTGGTAGTAGGGCGGCAGCTCGCCCTCGAGGGCGGCGTCGGGGATGTCGAGGTAGAGCCGGTCGCGGAACTCCTTCAGCTCGGCCTTGGTGAGCTTCTTCATCTGGTGCGTGGCGTTGCGCGCCTCGAAGTCGGAGCCGAGCGTCCAGCCCTTGATGGTGTGCGCGAGGATCACGGTCGGCTGGCCGACGTGCTCGCGGGCCGACTTGAACGCCGCGTAGACCTTGCGGTAGTCGTGCCCGCCGCGGGACAGCTTGCGCAGGTCGTCGTCCGTCAGGTCCTGGACGATCCGGCGCAGCCGGGGGTCGTCGCCGAAGAACTTGTCGCGGATGTACCCGCCGGACTCGACGGTGAAGGTCTGGAACTGCCCGTCGGGGGTGGTGTTCATCTTGTTGACCAGCACGCCGTCGGCGTCCTGCGCCAGGAGGGGGTCCCAGTCGCGGCCCCAGACCACCTTGATCACGTTCCAGCCGGCGCCGCGGAAGTACGACTCCAGCTCCTGGATGATCTTGCCGTTACCGCGGACCGGGCCGTCGAGCTGCTGGAGGTTGCAGTTGATCACGAAGGTCAGGTTGTCGAGCTCCTCGCGCGCGGCCAGCCCGATCGCGCCGAGCGACTCGGGCTCGGCCATCTCGCCGTCGCCGAGGAAGGCCCACACGTGCGAGCGCGAGGTGTCCTTGATCTTGCGGTTGTACAGGTAGCGGTTGAACCGGGCCTGGTAGATCGAGTCGATCGCGGTGAGCCCCATGGACACCGTGGGGAACTCCCAGAAGTCCGGCATCAGCCGCGGGTGCGGGTAGGACGACAGCCCGCCGCCGGGGTGCGACTGCTCCTGGCGGAACCCGTCGAGCCTGCCCTCGGGCAGCCGGCCCTCGAGGAACGCGCGGGCGTAGATGCCGGGCGCGGCGTGCCCCTGGATGAAGACCTGGTCGCCGGACTCGCCGTGGTCCTTGCCCCGGAAGAAGTGGTTGAAGCCGACCTCGTACAGCGAGGCGGCCGAGGCGTAGGTGGCGATGTGCCCGCCGACGCCGAGCGTGGGGCGGTTCGCGCGGGACACCATGATCGCGGCGTTCCAGCGGATGTAGGCGCGGATGCGCCGCTCGATGTGCTCGTCGCCGGGGAACCAGGGTTCGTGCTCCGGCGGGATGGTGTTGATGAAGTCGGTGCTGCGCAGGCCGGGCACCCCGACCTGCTGCTCTCGGGCCCGCTCGAGAAGGCGCAGCATCACGTAGCGCGCCCTGCCGCGCCCCTCGGTCTTGATGACGGTGTCCAGCGATTCCAGCCATTCCCGGGTCTCGTCCGGGTTGATGTCGGGCAGCTGACTCGGCAGGCCGTCGCTGATGATCGAAAAACGTTGACGTCCGGAAGCCACGGGGTCCCCTCTGTGCTTACCGTCTTTGCTGTGAGGCCCCCGCCCGCCGCGTCGGGCGGTCGGCGGTCTCAGAACGACTGTTCGTCGCCGTGGTCGATGATCCATCGTCGCCCTTCGTGCGGGCTAACGCATCTCTACCAACCGGTAACCATTCTCCCCGGTCAGCCGGGGTGCCAGTGCAATTTCAGGTCCCTTTTTTCCCGGGCGAACCGCCGGTGGCGGCCGGGTCCCGCCGATGGGGTAGACAGGGACCATGAAGAGCACGGTGGTCGAGGTGACCACGGGGAACAAGGAGGCCGTGCACGACATCACGCCCGAATGCGAGCGGTTCGCCGCCGGTGCCGGAGGCGACGGCCTGCTGAACGTTTTCGTGCCGCACGCCACCGCCGGCGTGGCGATCATGGAACTGGGCGCGGGCAGCGACGACGACCTGCTGGCCGCGCTGGGCGATCTGCTGCCCGCAGACGACCGCTGGCGGCACGCGCACGGTTCCCGTGGCCACGGTCGGTCACATGTGATGCCGGCTTTGGTCCCGTCGTATGCGACCATTCCGGTCTTGGACGGGAGGCTCGCGCTGGGTACGTGGCAGTCGGTGGCACTGGTCGACCTCAACGTTGACAACCCCGTCCGGCAGGTACGGTTGTCCCTCCTCGCGGGATGAGCGCGTCTTGCGCGCTGAGCGCGGGTTGTTACGCTCAGTGGATGAGCTGTGACGTCCACCTGCGTATTTGGGCCAATGAGCCCACCAAAAGCGGGGAAGACACTTGCGCGAGAGCCCCTCGCTTGTGTGGACTGTCCGGCAAACGCCGCACAGGTGCGGGCGGGCCACCCCGTCCCGGGGGGCCGGAGAAGGCATCGTGCGGA
Organism: Actinomadura xylanilytica; assembly: GCF_030283145.1. Lineage (GTDB taxonomy): Bacteria > Actinomycetota > Actinomycetes > Streptosporangiales > Streptosporangiaceae > Spirillospora > Spirillospora xylanilytica. Next base: position 1,207,407 of record NZ_JASNWE010000003.1, on the reverse strand, counting down.
CTTTCGACCATGGGAGGACTTTCGTGAGCGCGACCGCGGGTCAGGCGCAGTCTGAGCGCAGCCTGGCCGAACGGCTCGGCCTCAAGGCGGGCCAGGTGGTGCAGGAGATCGGCTTCGACGACGACGTCGACGAGGAGCTTCGCGGCTCCGTCGAGGCCGCTACGGGGAACGAGTTGGTCGACGAGGACTACGAGGATGTGGTCGACGTCGTGCTGCTGTGGTGGCGGGACGAGGACGGCGACCTGTTCGAGGGCCTGACCGACGCCATGATCCCCCTCACCGGCGGTGGCCAGATCTGGCTGCTGACGCCCAAGGCGGGCCGGGACGGGCACGTGGAGCCCAGTGACATCGGCGAGGCCGCCCAGACGGCGGGCCTGTCGCAGACGAGCAGCGTGAGCGCGGCCAAGGAGTGGTCCGGCACGCGCCTGGTCGCGCCGAAGGTGCGCAAGTAGCCCCGGGGGACCGGGATCTCGCCGGCCCGGCCGGCCCAGGGAGCCCGGAGCGCGCCGTCAGGCGGCACGCTCCGGGGGCTCCGTGGTCGGCCGGTCCGGGCTGCGCCCCGGCCCTCACGCGGGTGCTGGCAGACTGGTGACGCCCTTCACGGCCGTGGAGGGCGCCGGCTCCCCCGCAGTGCTGCGGGGGACGATCCGCGGGAGAAGGCGTTTTGGCGGTTGAGGTAGGCGACGAGGCACCGGACTTCGAGCTCAAGGACCAGCACGGGACCCCGGTGAAGCTGTCGGGCCTGTGCGGGAAGAACGTCGTCCTGGTGTTCTACCCGCTGGCCTTCAGCGGCGTGTGCACCGGCGAGCTGTGCACCATCCGGGACGAGCTGCCCACGCTGGGCGGCGACGACGTCCAGGTGCTCGCCGTCTCGGTCGACTCGGTGTTCGCCCTGCGGGCCTGGTCCGAGCAGGAGAAGTACCAGTTCCCGCTGCTGTCGGACTTCTGGCCGCACGGCGGCGTGGCGCAGCGCTTCGGCGTCTTCGACGAGGAGAAGGGGCTCGCCACCCGCGGCACCTTCATCATCGACACCGAGGGCGTCGTCCGCTGGAAGGTCGTGAACGCGATTCCGGACGCGCGCGACATCGACGAGTACCGCAAGGCGCTCGCCGGGCTCTGAGTGACAGGTCCGGACCGGCCCGCGGCGCGCGCCGCCGACCGGTCCGGCCCCCGCACCCCTGGAGGTGTGATGCCCTGCTTCCGATGCGGGGCGCGGCAGACCGACCCTGTGCGCGGCGCGAGCCCCTGGAAGCGCGGGGTCCGGGCGGATCGCCAGGTGCTGGTCTGCCCCGGCTGCCAGACCGCCCACGACTGGGCCGACGATCTCGACCGCTGCGCCGCCTGCGCCTCCGCCGCGCTGGTGTGCCGGCTCGGCGAGATCGAGTGCCGCGACTGCGGGCACACCCGCGAGGCCGTCCGCGACGGGCCGTCCGCCACCGGCCTGGTCCGGTCGGGCCCGCCGCCGGGCGACGGCGGCCTGTCCGAAGAGGTCGCCGAGGCGCTGAGCCGGGTCCTGAAGCGCCGCTTCGCCGGCTGACCGGCGGGTCCCGCGGGCATGAACCCGCCTCAGGAGACCGCGGTGTCCTCCAGAACGCGGAAGGTGAGCCCCGCCTTGGTCAGCCGCGCGATGAGGGCGTCGCCCATCGCGGTCGCGGTGGTGACCTGCCCTGCGGTCTCGGGGAGGTCGTCGTGCGCCAGGCTGAGCGCCGACTCGGCGAGCATCTTGGCGGTCTCGCCGTAGCCGGGGTCGCCGCCCGCGACCTCGGTGACGACCCGCCGGCCGCCGCCCTCGCCGACGAACTTCACGCTGAACCAGTTGCGGGCGCGCTGCGCGGCGGAGGGGCCCGCGCCGGGCGCGCGGAGCCCGAGCAGCAGCGCCCGGGTGGGCGGGAGCTGCGCGAGCGCCACGGCGGCCCCCGATCCGGCCACCATGCCGGCGGCCGTGGTCAGGCGCTTGACCGCGATGTAGTGGCCGTAGGAGAAGTCGGGGCCGTAGCGGTCCAGCGCGGCGGCCGAGCGGGTGACGATCCGCGGGTCGATAGAGGGGAGCGGCAGCGTCCAGCCGCCCGCGATCCCCGACCTCGGGACGGGCCGCCGGGACATCCGGATCCGGCGGCCGGCCGGCCGCCGCTCCACCCGGCCGCGCTCGCGCTCGGCCCGCATCATGCCGGGCAGGTCGGCGAACACCCCGACGGCCGAGTGCAGGGTCCCGCCGGACGCGTCGCCCCGCGCCCGCACGAAGCCCTCGACGTGCAGCGGCACGCCCTCGGGGAGGTGCTTGACGGTGAAGTAGGCGCCGAGGTCGTGCGGGATCGAGTCGAACCCGCAGGCGTGCACGATCCGGGCCCCGGTGCGGACGGCCCGTTCGTGGTGGCGGACGTACATCCGGTCGACGAAGGTGGGCTCGCCGGTCAGGTCGACGTAGTCGGTGCCGACCCGCGCGCACGCGGCCACCAGCGGCTCGCCGTGCCGGACGTAGGGGCCCACCGTGGTGATCACCACCCGGGCCGCCCCGGCGACCGCCTCCAGCGAGGCGGGGTCGGTGGCGTCGGCGTGCAGCAGCGGCAGGCCGGCGAGCGCGGGACGGGCCGCGGCGAGCCGGTCGCGCACCGTCTCCAGCTTGGCCCGGTCGCGTCCGGCGAGGGCCCACCGGGTGCCCGGGTCCGCGTGCGCGGCCAGGTAGTCGGCGGTCAGCCCGCCGGTGAAGCCGGTGGCGCCGACCAGGACGAGGTCGTGCGGGCGGTCGGCGATCATGGCTGGTCCCTTCCCAGTACCGAACCGGATTCTGTCACGCCCGGCGCCCGCTTCGCCGGGGACACCACCCGTACGCCGGAGATGTTCTAGGCTGGCCGTGATCGGGGGGAAGCTGGCGTGATCGTACTGATGGTGGTGATGGACGTCGTAGCCCTGGCGCTGTTCGGCTGGGCGTTCAGGTCGGTGCGGCGCCACCGGGGCGCCCGCGCGGACGACAGCGGGCAGTTCGCCGGCATGGTCCTCATCGGGGTCGGCCTCGTCCTACTGTCGTTGGCCCTGGGGAGCGCCGCCCCGTAACTCGGGTGCCGGGCGCGTCGATGACGGCCGGGCCGACCTGAAGCCCCTGGCGGCGGAGGATTTCCTGGTCAGCCGGTTCTTCTCCGGAAATGCCTGATTTCCCGCACGGGAGGGTCAATCCGGGACTTTGTGGGTATTCGTCGGTCATTCGCGGTGTGCGACAGTGATCACATCCGATCCGGGGATGCGCCCCGGCATGTCCTAGTGTTGGGAACATCGACATGAGGATGTGGGGGAGACGTTGCTGAACCCTGAGGACCTGTACGAGCTGGACGACGGGCTGCCGGAGCTGGCCGGGCCGGTGCTGCTGCACAGCCTCGACGGCTTCGTGGACGCCGGGTCCACCGGGCAGCTGGTGCGCGAGCACATCCTTGAGGTGCTCGAGCACCGGGTGATCGCGCGCTTCGACGTGGACTCCCTGATCGACTACCGGGCCCGGCGCCCCGCGATGACCTACGACCGCGACCACTGGTCCGCCTACGAGGCGCCCGAGCTGGTCGTGCACCTGCTCCACGACGAGACCGGCAGCCCGTTCCTGCTCCTGGCCGGGCCCGAGCCCGACCGGCTCTGGGAGGGCTTCACCGCCTCCGTCCGGCACCTGGTGGAACGGCTCGGCGTCCGGCTGGTCGTCGGGTTCCACGGCATCCCGATGGGCGTCCCGCACACCCGCCCGGTCGGGATCACCTCGCACGCGACCCGTCCCGAGCTGGTCACCCGCAACTCCTGGTTCGACAAGGTGCAGGTGCCCGGCAGCGCGGCCGGCCTGATGGAGCTGCGGCTCGGCGAGTCCGGCCACGACGCCCTCGGCTTCGCCGTGCACGTCCCGCACTACCTGGCCCAGTCCGCCTATCCGGCCGCCGCCGTCGCGGCGCTGGAGGCGGTCACCGGCGCCACCGGCCTGGTGCTGCCGGTCGACCGGCTCCGCGACGCCGCCGAGCGCACCAACACCGACATCGCCGAGCAGGTCACCGGCAACGACGAGGTCGAGAAGGTCGTCCAGGCGCTGGAGCAGCAGTACGACGCGTTCGCCGGTGCGGCCGAGCGCGAGAGCCTGCTGGCCGAGTCACAGGACATGCCCACCGCCGACGAGCTGGCCGCCCAGTTCGAGCAGTTCCTCGCCGAGCAGGACGGCCCGGACGCCCAGCCCTGACCGGCGCGGCCCGCGCTGGACCGATCCCGCGATGCGGGCGGCCATCACCGTCCTGCCGCGGCAGGACGGCACGGCGTGCGGGTCGCGTCCGGGGTGGTGAAACCGTTTCGCGGTGGCGGGCCACGACCGGGTATGCTCGCCCGGTCACCGGGGCGTTCCCCTCAGGTGGGCGGGCGCGTAGCTCAGGGGTAGAGCACTCGGCTTACAACCGAGCGGTCGGCGGTTCGAAACCGTCCGCGCCCACCGTTTCCCGGATGCCCCGTCTCCGCTTCGCGCGCGAGGTGGGGCTTTGTCATGTGACGGGCATCTCATCGCGTGCGGGCAGGTCAGGGCGCGTTTTACATGCCGTTCACATATGGGCAACAGGTAAGAAATGCCCCATTGCCACTCTCGTGATGCCGGACGACCGCCGCCGTCCGGGATGACGAAGGGACCGATGTTGAGCTACAAGGCCGAGTACATCTGGATCGACGGCACCGAGCCCACCGCACGGCTCCGGTCCAAGACCAGGATCCTCAAGGACGGCGCCGACCTGCCGGACTGGGGCTTCGACGGCTCCAGCACCAACCAGGCCCCCGGCGACAACTCCGACTGCGTGCTCAAGCCGGTCTTCAGCTGCCCGGACCCGCTGCGCGGCGGCGACCACCGGCTGGTGCTCTGCGAGGTCTTCCTCGTCGACGGCACGCCGCACCCGACCAACAACCGCGCCAAGCTCCGCTCGATCGCCGAGCGGTTCGCGGACCAGGAGTCCTGGTACGGCATCGAGCAGGAGTACACCTTCTTCAAGGACGGCCGCCCGCTCGGCTTCCCCGAGCGCGGCTTCCCCGCCCCGCAGGGCTTCTACTACTGCGGCGTCGGCGCCGACGAGGTGTTCGGCCGCGAGATCGTCGAGCGGCACCTGGACGCCTGTCTGGACGCCGGGCTGGAGATCTCCGGCATCAACGCCGAGGTCATGCCCGGCCAGTGGGAGTTCCAGATCGGCCCGGTCGGCCCGCTGGAGGTCTCCGACCACATGTGGGTCGCCCGCTGGCTGCTCTACCGCATCTCCGAGGACTTCGACGTCTCGGCCACCCTGGACGCCAAGCCGGTCGAGGGCGACTGGAACGGCGCCGGCGCGCACACCAACTTCTCCACCAAGGCCATGCGCGAGGGCTACGACCCCATCATCACCGCCTGCGAGGCGCTCGCCGACCGGGTCGAGGAGCACGTCGCCGGGTACGGCGCCGACATCGAGCGCCGCCTGACCGGGATGCACGAGACCGCCCCGTGGAGCGAGTACAGCTACGGCGTCTCCGACCGCGGCGCCTCGGTGCGCATCCCGTGGCAGGTCGAGGTGGAGAAGAAGGGCTACATCGAGGACCGCCGCCCGAACGCCAACATCGACCCGTACGTGGTGACCCGGCTGATCACCGACACCTGCTGCACGGCGCTGGAGAAGGCCGGCCAGGTCTGATCCCGCCCGTCCCGCCCGCTCTCCGGCCGGTGCCCCGCCCAGCGCGACGGCACCGGCCGGCGGCGTTCCCGGACGTTCGGGGACGGGTCCCGGACGGTCAGGGGAGCGGGCGGCGGCCGGCGAAGCCCAGCTCGGTGCGGTGGTACCACTCGAGCTCGGTGTCGCCCTCCAGCCAGCACAGCCGGACCGACCGGCCGTCCAGCGTCGCGGGGAAGTCGATGAGGAACGGGGCGATGCCCCTGATCTCCAGGCCCTGGTCGGTGAACCAGCCGATCCGCTCGTCCAGCCTCGCCTCGTAGGCCTTCGCCTCGGCGATCCCGCCCGACGCCGACTCGCCCTCGATCCGCAGGTCGAGCGCGAGCTCGGCCAGGTCGGCGCGGATCGCGACCATCTCGGCCGCCCGCTCCCGCACCTCCGGGATGAGCGCACGAGCCTCCTCGACGGTGAACTCCCGCTCTCCGCTGGCCATGCCGCTCCCCCCGAGGTCGTCGCCGTGCCGTCCCTGGGAGGAACGCTACCGGTGCGGGCATCCGTCCGGTTCCGGCCCTGGGCACTCGGAGGGGCCCAGGCATTCGCCGTAGGCGGGGCACGCGCCGGGCTCGGGGTCCCGGTCGGGTTCCAGCCAGTCGTCGTGCTGTCCCTCGGGCGCCAGCCAGTTCAGGACGCGCCCGATGACCGTGCGCCTCTCGTCGGAGCCGTTGTCGGGGAAAGGCCGGGGGGTCTGCATGGCGGCCAGCCTCCTGGAAGGTGTCGGGTCGAAATGATCAGTAGTAATGATCATTAGTACAGACACCGCGGGGAACGGTAACTATGCCGCCGCATCCCCGGGAATCCGGCCGGTGCGCACTACCTGGCCCGATGCCGCCAAATGATGACAAATTCACGGACAGGGACGAGTTCCCGCTGGTGGCGCCGGGTAGCACTCTGACGTTCGCTGGGGGGAGGAACCATGGCCGAGACGCCGTACGGACCGTCCCACGGCGGCCCGCCCGGCCGGCGCGGAAACGGGGCCGGAGGCAGGGCGGGAGGACACGGACCGAGGTCGTCGGCCTGGGAGCGGTCCTTCCGGTGCCCGTCCACCGCGCGCCGCCCGGTCGAACGGCCGATGGCCCGGTACGCCGACTTCGTCCGGCTGCACGAGGCGGCCGAGGCCGAGGCGTCGCTGCTGATCCGCCGGATCTGGTGGGCCGGGACGTCCTTCGGGGTGCTCGCGGGCGCGTTGACGTTCGCGATCGCGCTCCTGCTGCGCGGCGTGCTCGGCGTGCCGGTACCGGCGTTCGCCGGCGCGGCCGTGAGCACGCAGGCCGCCGCGCTGAGCTACGCGGTGTGCGCCCTGGCCGGGACGATCCAGGCCACCGCGCTGCTGCACGTCCTGGTCGTGACGGCCGCGCGGCCCGTGCGGGCCTTCACCTGGATCGGGGCGATCGTGGTCCTGCTGCTGACGGCGATCCCGCTGACGCTGCGCGGCCCGCCGGTGGCCGCGGTCCTGGCCACCTCCGGCCTCAACCTGGTGGGCGGCACGGTCATGGTGACAGTGATGGCGGCGATCACCGCGGCGCTGCTGCACCGGCCCGGCCCGCTGCTGCGCCGCCGACCCGCCCGCGGGATCAGGCGCGGCCGACGGTGACCGCGAGCGCGGCCGGGGCCCGGGTGGACGTCACCCGCATGTGCCGCAGCCGCCGCCATACCTGGAGCCCGATCGGGTGCTCCGGGGCCATCACCCGCAGCTCGCGGTGCATCCCGGAGAAGCCGAGGACGAGGAACGCCTCCCAGGTGCCCCGGGGGAGCGGGTCGTCGGTGAACGCCCGGGTCAGCGGGACCGAGGCGGTGTAGGTCAGCCGGTCGCCGCCGGCCTCCAGCGCCGCGATCACCTCGTACCTGCGGCCCGAACCGGGTTCGCGCAGCCGCAGCTTCGCCGAGACCGGCATCGCGATGTCCTGGAAGGTGATGTGCCCCGAGACCACCAGCTCGTCGTCGTGCTCGTTCCAGGCCAGCGTCTCGGCGCGGGTCGAGCCGCCGGGGTGCGCCCGGCCCCCGACGTCGATCGCGAGCGTCCCGTACGCGCCGAAGTACACCGTCACGGTGGTCGAGCCGGCCAGGAACCGGCGCTGCGGCGTCGGGTCCAGGCCGGGGGCGTGCCGGTGCCCGAGCGGGACGGCGCGGGCCACACCGTTCGGCCCGACGGCCAGCTCGACGTCCCACAGACCGTTCGGGAGGGGGCCGTCACCGCAGACGGAGGTGATGTCGATCAGCGCCTCGAAGAGGTGCCCGCCGGCCGCGGGCAGGACGGCGGGGACGCTGATCAGCCCGTCGCCGCCGCGCTCGCGCAGCAGCAGCTCGGCCTCGGCGGGCCGCGAGCCGTCCGGCTCCAGGCGGCCGAGCAGCCGGAGGGACATCCCGGACCATGCGACCTCCGTCAGGTAAGGATCAGCCATCGCCGCCCCCTGTGCCATCGGTCGTTCGCGGACCTCGTACCTGAACGATTCCCTGGCGGCACCGTCCCGGAACCGGTGGACCGCCGGTCACGCCACCACGGTCACGGCACCACGGTCACGGGCCAGCGGCCAGAGCGGACCAGCCGGACGGCCACCGAGCCGACCAGCCGGTGCCCGGCCTGCGCCGAGGCGCCCACGACCACGGCGTCGGCCCGATTCTCGTCGGCGACGCGCGCCAGCACCGTGTACGGGTCGCCCTGCTCGATCAGGAAGGTGTAGCGGACGGGCGTGTGCTCGGACGCCCGGACGAGCTCGGCGCGCAGCTCGGCGGCGATCTGCTCCCCGGCCTCGCGCAGCACCGCGGCGCCGCCGGGGGTGAGCGAGGAGAGCGGGGCGAGCGGCGACACCAGCACCAGGATCAGCCGCGCCCCGTTGCGCCGGGCCTGCCCCCAGGCGTAGGCGGCGGCGCGCAGCGAGGTGTCCGACCCGTCGACCCCGGTGACGATCACCCGCGGCCCGTCGGTGCCCAGCTCGAACGGCCGGTCCTCGCTCATCTGACCACCCCGGGCACCAGGGTAGGACGCCGCCCCTCCGCACGCCCGTGCGCCCCCGCCCGCACGCGCGTGGGCGGGGTCAGGGGCGGGTGAAGCGGGCGACCAGGCCGTCCACGGCGAGCGACCCGGTGCCGAGTGCCGCGTACATCGCGTCGACCCCGGGGTAGCCGAGGGCGCGGGCCGCCGCGAGGGCCTCGCCGCGCGCCTCTGCGGCCAGGAGGACCAGGTGCCGTCCGCCCAGCGCCCGGACGAGGCGGCGGCGCCCGGCGTCGGCCTCGTCCTCGCCGCGCCGCCGGGCCACCCACCGCTGGATGTGCGCCCGCGCCTGGACGGTCACCGCGAACTCCAGCCACTCCTCCGACGGCGAGGCGCCCGGATCGCCGAGGATCTCCACCACGTTGCCGGTGCGGACCTCGGCCGACAGCGGCGCCAGGCGCCCGTTGACGAGCGCGCCGATGCTGCGGTCGCCGATCTCGGGGGCCAGCGCGTAGGCGAAGTCGAGCGCGGTGGCCCCGGCCGGGAGCGGCACGGTGTCGCCGGCGGCGGTGAACCCGGCCACGGTCCCGGGGGCGAGGCCCGCGCGCAGCCCGTCGAGGAACTCGGCGGACGGGGCGCCGGACTGCCAGGCCAGCAGCCGGCTCAGCCACTCCAGGTCGCGCCGTCCCGCCACCGCGTGCGCGGTGGCCGCGTCGTCGCCGGCGTCGCGGATGTGCGCGACGATGCCGTACTCGGCGACCGGGTGCATCGCCCGGCTGCGGATGATCACCTCGAACGGGTCGCCGGACGGGGCGATCACCCGGGTGTGCAGGGACTGGTACAGGTTGTCCTTGGGCAGCGCGATGTGGTCGCGGACCTGCCCGGCGATCGGGTGCAGGGCCGCGTGCACCGCGCCGAGGGCGACGTAGCAGTCCTGGGCGCCGCCGTCCACGATCAGCAGCAGCCGCGCCGCCTCGCACGGCCGCAGCCCGGCCAGATCGCCGCCGAGGGACTCGTGCACCGCGTACAGGTGCGACGGCCGGATCTCGATCCGACCCCGCACCCCGTGCTCGCCGAGCGTGCCGCGCAGCAGCGCCATCGCGGGGCCGAACGCGCGGCCCGCGTCGCGCAGGGCCGCCCGCACGGCGCCGGAGGTGGCCTCGTGCGCCTCGGGCGAGCGGGCCGCGAACGCCAGGTCGTCCATCTCCCGCTTGAGGACGTGGATGCCGAGCCGCTCGGCGAACGGCACCAGCAGCTCGTGCGACGCCCGCGCGTACCGGGCCCGCTTGTGGACCGGCTGGTAGTGCAGGGTGCGCAGGTTGTGCAGCCGGTCGGCCAGCTTGATCACCAGGACCCGCAGGTCGTCCGCGGCGGCCAGCACGATCTTGCGGAGGGTCTCCGCCTCGGCGTGCCCGCCCCACCGCTCGCCGTCGAGCTTGGTCACCCCGTCCACCAGGACCGCGACCTCGTCGCCGAAGTCGGCGCGGACCTCGCCGACGGTGTAGGGGGTGTCCTCGACGGTGTCGTGCAGCAGGGCGGCCACCAGCGTGGTGGTGTCCATGCCCATCCCGGCGAGGATCATCGCCACGGCGAGCGGGTGGGTGATGTAGGGGGCGCCGGACTTGCGGAACTGGCCGCGGTGCAGCCGCTCGGCGACCTCGTAGCCGCGCAGCAGCTCGGCCTCGCCGCCGGGGCAGGCGGGGTGCCGCGCGGCGAGCAGGGGCGCGACGGCCGCTCTCAGGTCGCCGCGGCCGGGCGCGGCGGACCGGCCGCCGAGTGGGAGGTGGAACCGCCCTCGCAGGGGCGGGACGAGGCGCCTGAACGGCGGCGGCGTGGTGAGCGGCCCCGTGGGCGCCCCGGGAACGGCGGCCGTCCCCGGGACTCCGGCGGCGGGCGCCCGCCTTCCGGGGCCCGCGGGTGACCCGCGGCCCGCACCTGTGGAGTTCGCCGGATTGAGGGTCGCCATCACGCACCGACCTGCCAGCCTTCTCGGTAGCGCTCGTGCTACCGGGTGTAACCGGCATTATGCGCCGCGCCGTCCGGCCCGCGCGAGGGGGCGCGCGCGAAGGCCGGGCAAAGGCCGCGCCTGGAAGGTCTCCTGGGGTGCGATGTCAAGGCGATTTAACGAACACTTCATGACGCTGTGATGCCGGGCCCGGTAGTGCCAGGTAGTAATGCTCATGAGTGCCAGGCCGCCTTTGGCCGATGTGGCCCGCGTGCGGCCTCTGAATGGAGATGGATAATGGCGAAATGATGCCGACTCCCCGCAGCCTCCGCGCCGCCGCGTCCAACGCCGCCCAGCTTCTGCTGTACGGCCACGTCGCCGATCTGCGCCCGATGCCCACGGAGATGGTCGACGACGGGCCGAAGCGGTCGGTGTACCGCTACCGGCCGCCGGAGGGCGTGGTCCCGGCCGGTCCGCCGGTGCTGTTCGTGCCGCCGCTGGCGGCGCCGGCGCGCTGCTACGACCTGCGGCGCGGGTGCAGCCTGGCCGAGCACGTGGTGAACGCCGGCCGGCGCAGCTACCTGCTCGACTACGGCCCGATCGGGTTCGGCGACCGCGACCTGGGCTTGGAGGAGTGGGTCGGCGAGATCCTCCCCGGGGCGATCCGGGCGGTCAGCCGCGACTCGGGCGGTCAGCCGGTGCAGCTCGTCGGCTGGTGCCTCGGCGGCGTCTTCGCGCTGCTGGCCGCGGCGGCCGACCCCCGGTTGCCGATCGCGTCGGTCGCGGCGATCGCCTCGCCGGTCGACGTGCGGGCGGTGCGGCTCGCGGCGCCGCTGCGCCCGGTCGCCCGGCTCGCCCGCGGGCCCGTCGCCGACCTGGCCGGCGTGCTGCTCGGGGGCGTGCTCGGCGGGGTGCCGCGGCCGGTGGTGAAACGGGCCTATCAGCTCGTCGGCATCGATAAGTACCTGCTCCGGCCGTATAAAGTGCTGACCAATCTTGACAACGCCGAGTTTCTCGCCCAGATCGAGGCCGTCGATCATTTCACGAACGCCATGCTCGCGTTTCCCGGGCGCACCGCCGGGGAGATTTACCGCGGCCTGCTGTGTGACAACGCGCTGGCCGGCCCGGGGGTCGAGATCGGCGGGCGGCGGCTGGATCTCGGGCGTGTCCGGGTGCCGGTCCTGGCCATCGCCGGCCGCGGCGACGGGATCGCGCCGGCCGCGGCGGTCCGTCCGCTCACCCGGCTGCTCGGCCGCTCCCCGCAGGTGCGCTTCGAGGAGGTGCCCGGCGGGCATCTCGGCGTGCTGACCGGACGGTCGGCGCGGTCGAGCACCTGGGCGCACCTCGACCGGTGGCTGGACGAGGGCACCGTGCGGCACGGAATCCGCCCGCAGCGGCGGGAGGCCGCCGTCACGGTCTGATCCCCGCAAATCGCCCTGCCAGCAGCATTGATATGCATATCGGTATCGCAGTGTGATTGATGTCTATCTTGGACTTTCCGCTGGTCAGCTGCTCTCCTTGGTACGTCATCGACGGAGAGGAGTTCAACGATGCGCCGATCCCACGTGGTCGTCGCCGCGATCGCGACCGTGGCCGTGCTCGCGGGGGCGGGAGCGGTGTGGCTCATCCGCGGCGGCGAGGGGCCGGAGGGCGCCGCCGCGCGCTACGCCGACGCCTGGAGCCGCGGTGACTTCGCCGCCATGCGGGGCCTGACGGACGGGCCGCCCGCCGACTTCGAGACCCGCCTCACCCGGACGCGGGACGACCTGGGCGTCACGCGGCAGCGGTACGCGGCCGCCTCGGTCGGCCGGCCCAAGGATGGGAAGGCGGGCGGCTCCTACAGCGCCGAGCTCACCCTGAGCGCCGGCCGGACCTGGAAGTACACCGGCGCGCTGCCGCTCGTCCAGCGCGACGGGGACTGGCGCGTCGCCTGGTCGCCGGACCTCGTCCACCCGATGCTCCAGGAGGGGCAGCGGCTGCGCGCCGCGCGCGCCTGGCCGGACCGCGCCGAGATCCAGGCCGCCGACGGGAGCAGCCTGAACGCTTCGCCCTCCGGTTCGGTCCAGCAGTTCGTCGGCCCGGTCGGCGCGCTGTCGGCCGAGGCCGCCGCCAAGATCGGCCCTCCGTACCAGAAGGGCGACCCGGGCGGACTCGAGGGACTGCAACGCCAGTACGAGCGGCGCCTCGCCGGGACGCCGGCGCTCAGCGTGCAGATCGTCGGCGCGGACGGGACACCGGTGAAGACCTTGCAGCGGTTCGGGGGATCGGACGGGAAGCCGCTGCGCACCACGCTCGACCCGAAGGTGCAGCGCGCGGCGGGGGAGGCGCTCGGCGCGGTGGACAAGCCCGCCTCGCTGGTCGCCCTCCGCCCGTCCACCGGGGAGGTCCTCGCGGTGGCCAACAAGCCCGGCGGCTACAACCGGGCGCTGATGGGGCAGTACCCGCCCGGGTCGACGTTCAAGGTGGTCACCGCGGCGGCGCTGGTCGCGGGCGGGATGGACGCCGGGACCAAGGTCCCGTGCCCGGCCACCACCACGGTCGGCGGGCGCACGTTCAAGAACTACAAGCACGAGGACTTCGGGACGATCCCGCTGCGGGAGGCGTTCGCGCACTCGTGCAACACCACCTTCGCCCGCCTGGCGGTGGACAAGCTCGGCGAGAAGCGGCTCGCCCAGGTCGCCGCCCAGTTCGGCTTCAACGCCCCGGTCATCGCCGGGCTGCCCGCGGTGCGGGCCGCGTTCCCGCAGAACAAGGACGACACCTCGTTCGCGTCCGCGTCGTTCGGGCAGGGCCAGGTGCTGACCAGCCCGCTCAACATGGCGGGCGTCGCCGCGGCGGCGGCGAGCGGCACCTGGCGCTCGCCCCGGGTCGTCGACCAGGCGCTGGCCGCGAAGGCCGTCGACGCCAAGGGCCGCGCGCCCGAGAAGCCGCACCGGCTGGAGCCCGCCATCGAGCGGGCGCTGCACTCCCTGATGCCGGCCGTCGTCAGCGAGGGCACCGCGGCCGGGGTCGGGTTCCCGTCCGGGACGGCGGGCAAGACCGGCACGGCCGAGTTCGGCGAGGCGGCCGAGGGCGCCGACCCGCCGACGCACGCGTGGTTCATCGGCTATCGGGGCGATCTGGCGTTCGCCGTGATCGTCGAGGGCGGCGGCACCGGCGCCGAGGCTGCCGCGCCGCTGGCGGCCCGGTTCCTCAAGGGAGTCCGCTGACACGGGGAACCCCCCGCGGCGCCGACCATTTGGGCGTTTCCCACCGTCAAGCGAAGTTCAAGGAACCTTTGGAAAACCCGTGATCGCGGGTTCCCTGGTGTGTCGCCCGGTGGTCGCCCGGTCACCGACCGTAGTGTGGCGCAGCGTCGCGGGCCCCAGCCCGCGGAGGCGCACAGGTCCGGCCAGGGCCGCCCCGGCGGGGGCGGGGCCGGCTTCGAGCCGCGCGGGCAGGAGGTCAGCGGTCCGCGCGGGACGGCGGGGGGCAGCGGATGACGGCGGACACGAGCGAGGTCGCGACCTGCGAGGGCGGCGACGGCGGCGACGGCGGCGTCCGGGAGGGCGCGGCGGCGGCCAGCGGGGTTCGGGCGGGCGGCACGGCCCGGACCCGGGTGGAGATCATCGGGGTCACCCCGTTCGGGCGCCCGGTGCCGCACCTGGTCGTCGCGGTCGCCCGCGCGGGCGGGCTCGGCGTGCTCGACCTCGGCACCGACCGGGCCGCCGCCCTCGCCGCGCTGGCCGACGTGGCGCGGTGGTGGCGCGGCCCGTTCGGCGTGCGCGTCCCGGCGGGCTGCGGAGTGCCGCCCGAGGACCTTCCGGACGCCGTCACCGCCGTCGTGATCGACGCCGCCGCGCTACCCGGCCGCGACCCGGGCGGCCCCGGGACCGCGTCCGGGAACTCCTCCGAAGCAGCCGACGGAACCCCCACCGACGGGACCCCCACCGACGGGACCCCCACTGAGGCGATCGACGCCGCCGCGTACGCGCGAGGCCGCCGCCTGCTGGTCGAGGTGGTCGGCCCGGACGAGGCCGCCGCGGTGCTCGCGCTCGACGCCGGGCGGCCGGGCGGGCTCATCGCCCGGGGCCGCGAGGCCGGCGGGCGCGTCGGCGACCTGACCACGTTCGTGCTGCTCCAGCACCTGCTGGCGGACCCCGCGGTGGACGTCCCGGTGTACGCGGCGGGCGGGATCGGCGCGCACACCGCCGCCGCCGCCGTCGCGGGCGGCGCCGCGGGCGTGGTGCTGGACGTGCAGCTCGCCCTGGCCAGGGAGATGGACCTCCCCGCCGACATCGTGGCGGCGCTGGAGGCGATGGACGGCAGCGAGACCCGGATCGTCGCCGGGCACCGCGTCTACACCCGTCCCGACCTGCCCGACCTCGACCCCGACGGGCTCGGCGCCGCCGGGGTCGGCGCCCGGCTCGGCGCCACCGGCCTGCACTCCCGGCTGCTGCCGGTGGGCCAGGACGGCCCGCTCGCCGCCGCACTCGGCCACCGCTACAAGACCGCCGGGGGGATCGTCCAGGCGCTGCGCGAAGAGATCGGCGCGCACCTCGGCGCCGCCGTCCGGGCCGTGCCGCTGGCGCCCGTGGACGCCCCGCCGGGCGCCTCCGTCGGCCGCGACTACCCCGTGGTGCAGGGCCCGATGACGCGGGTCAGCGACCGCTCGGCGTTCGCCGCCGCGATCGCGCAGGACGGCGGGCTGCCGTTCCTCGCGACCGCGCTGATGAGCGGCGACGAGGTCCGCGAGCTGCTGCTGGACACCGCCGACCGGCTCGGCGACCGTCCCTGGGGCGTCGGCGTCCTCGGCTTCGCGCCGCCCGCGCTGCGCGAGGCGCAGCTCGCCGCCGTGCGCGAGGTCCGCCCGCCGTACGCGCTGATCGCGGGCGGCCGTCCCGCGCAGGCCGTGCCGCTGGAGGAGGCCGGGATCAGCACGTACCTGCACGTGCCGTCGCCGGGCCTGCTCGACCGGTTCCTGACCGAGGGCGCCCGCAAGTTCGTCTTCGAGGGGATGGAGTGCGGCGGCCACGTCGGGCCGCGCGCCGCGTTCCCGCTCTGGGACGCCCAGGTCGAACGGCTGCTGGAGTTCACCGCCGGCAATCCCGGGACCGCCGCCGAGATGTCGGTGCTGTTCGCGGGCGGGATCCACGACGAGCGTTCGGCCGCGATGGTCGCCGCGCTCGCCGGCCCGCTCGCCGAACGCGGCGCCGACGTCCGCGTCCTGATGGGCACCGCCTACCTGTTCACTTCCGAGGCGGTCGCGGCGGGCGCGATCCAGCCGGGGTTCCAGCGCGCCGCGGTCGAATGCGAGGGGACCACGCTGCTGGAGACCTCGCCCGGGCACGCCACCCGCTGCGCCCGCACCCCGTACGTCCAGGCGTTCGAAGAGGCCAGGCGCGAACTGGAACGGGCGGGGACGCCGCGCAAGCAGATGTGGCGCCGGCTGGAGGAGCTGAACCTCGGACGGCTGCGCATCGCCAGCAAGGGGCTGCGCCGCGACCCGTCCGGACCGGGCTCGTCCACGCTGGCCCCGGTCGGGCCGGACGAGCAGCGCGCCGAGGGCATGTACATGATCGGCCAGGTGGCGGCGCTGCGCTCGGCCACCACGAGCATCACCGCCCTGCACGAGCAGGTCACCGCCGGCGCCACCCGGTTCCTGGCCGAACGCGCCGCGGCCCTCGGCGTCACCGGCGACCTGGCGGCGGCGAACGCGAAGGCGGAGGACGCGCGGCCGGCCGACATCGCGATCGTCGGGATCGGCTGCGTGTTCCCCGGCTCGCCCGACGCCGACGCGTACTGGGCCAACATCGTCGGCGGCGTCGACGCCGTCACCGAGGTCCCCGGGGAGCGGTGGAACCCGGACGTCTACTACGACGCCCAGGCGGAGCGCGCGCGGGCGGGGGAGAAGACCCCGTCCAAATGGGGCGGGTTCCTGCCCGACATCCCCTTCGACGCGCTCGCCTACGGCATCCCGCCGAACTCCCTCAGCAGCGTCGACCCGGTGCAGTTGCTCGCGCTGGAGGTCGCCTCGCGCGCCCTCAAGGACGCGGGGTACGCCGAGCGCCCGTTCGACCGGTCCCGCACTTCGGTGGTCTTCGGCGCCGAGGCCGGGACCGACCTCGCCGCCGCGTACAGCACCCGCGCCGTCCTGCCGGAGTACTACGGCGAGGTCCCGCCGGGCCTGGACGGGCAGCTCCCCAAGCTGACGGGCGACTCGTTCCCCGGCGTGCTCACCAACATGATCGCCGGACGGATCGCCAACCGGCTCGACCTCGGCGGCGCCAACCACACCGTGGACGCCGCCTGCGCCTCGTCCCTCGCCGCGCTCGACTCGGCCTGCAAGGAGCTGCTGTCGGGCGGCAGCGACATGGTGCTGTGCGGCGGCGCCGACCTGCACAACGGCATCTACGACTACCTGCTGTTCTCCTCGGTGCACGCACTGTCGCCCAAGGGCCGGTGCGCCGCCTTCGACGGCGACGCCGACGGCATCGCGCTCGGCGAGGGCGTGGCGTGCGTGGCGCTCAAGCGCCTCGCCGACGCCGAACGGGACGGCGACCGGGTCTACGCGGTGGTCAAGTCCGTCGCCGGGTCGTCCGACGGCCGCGCCCCGGGGCTCACCGCGCCGCGCGTCGAGGGGCAGCGGCTCGCCCTGGACCGGGCCTACGCGCGGGCGGGGGTGTCGCCCGCGGGCGTCGGCCTGATCGAGGCGCACGGCACCGGCACCGAGGTCGGCGACCGGGTCGAGCTGACCACGCTCACCGAGACCTTCGCCGCCGCGGGCACCGCGCCGGGCGGCGTCGCGCTCGGCTCGGTGAAGTCGCAGATCGGGCACACCAAGTGCGCCGCCGGAATGGCCGGCCTGATCAAGACGGCGTACGCGCTGCACACCGGCGTCCTGCCGGGCACCCTGCACCTGACCCGGCCCAACCGGGCGTGGGACGCCGAGACCAGCCCGTTCGCGTTCGGGCACACCGCCCGCCCGTGGGCGTCCGCGCCCGGTGAGCGGATCGCGGGGATCAGCGGCTTCGGGTTCGGCGGCGCCAACTTCCACGCCGTGCTGTCGGGCTACGACGGCGCCCCCGAGCCCGTCTCCGGCCTCGCCGAATGGCCCGCCGAGCTGTTCCTGATCCGCGGCACCGACCACGCCGCCGCCCGCGCCGAGATCGACCGGCTCGGCGCGCTGCTCGCCACCGGCCGTCCCCGCCTGCGCGACCTGGCCCGCACCTTCGCCACCGGCCAGGGCCCGGTGCGCCTCGCGCTGGTGGCGACCGGGCCGGACGACCTGAAGGACAAGCTCGCCGCCGCCCGCGAGTTCCGCTCCGCGCCGGGCGTGTTCGCGGCCCCCGCCGAACCGGCGGGTCGCGGCCGGATCGCGTTCCTCTACCCCGGGCAGGGCAGCCAGCGGCCGGGCATGCTCGCCGACCTGTTCGTGGCGTTTCCGAGGCTCCAGCGGCTGCTGCGCCTGGACGGGGGCCGGCACGCCCCCGCGATGTTCCCGCCCGCCGCGTTCACCCCCGACGCGCGCGGCCGGCAGCGCGTCGCGATCACCGACACCCGGGCGGCGCAGCCCGCGCTCGGCATCGCCGGGCTGGCCGTCCACCGGCTGCTCACCGAGCTCGGCGTCCGCCCCGACCTGGCCGCCGGGCACAGCTACGGCGAGCTGGTCGCGCTGTGCGCCGCCGGGGTCTTCGGCGCAGACGACCTGATCGCGCTGAGCACCGCGCGGGCCGAGGCGATCCTGGCCGCCGCCGCCGACCTCGGCGGCGACCCGGGCGCGATGGCCGCCGTCGCGGCGACGCCCGCCGAGGTCCGCGCCGCCCTGACCGGCGTCCCGGACGTCGTCGTCGCCAACCACAACGCGCCCCGCCAGGTGGTGGTCTCCGGACCCGCCCCGGCGCTGCGGCAGGCCGTCGCCGCGCTGCGCGAGCGCGGCCTCGGCGCCGAGCCGCTCCCGGTCGCCTGCGCGTTCCACAGCCCGCTGGTCGCCGGGGCCGCCGCCGAGCTCCGCGTCGAGCTGGCCGGACGGGACCTGCGCTCGCCCGCGTACCCGGTCTGGTCCAACAGCACCGCCGCGCCCTACGACACCGACCCCGCCGAGCTGGGCGCCACGCTCGCCGGGCAGGTCGCCGCGCCGGTCCGGTTCGTCGAGCAGATCGAGGCGATGTACGCGGCGGGCGCCCGGGTGTTCGTCGAGGCCGGTCCGGGCCGGGTGCTGACCGGGCTGGTCGGCGCGATCCTCGGCGACCGCCCGCACACCGCGGTGCACTGCGACGCCCCGGGCGACGGCGGCGTGGAACGGTTCCTGACGGCCCTCGCCGAGCTCGCCGCCGCCGGGGTGCCGGTGGACCCGCTGCCGCTGTTCGCGGGCCGCGGCGCCCGCGCGGTGTCCGCCGCGGACGCCGGTCCCGCGCCCGGCTGGACCGTCAACGGGCACCTGGTCAGGACCCGCGACGGCGCCTGCCTGCCCAACGCGCTGCGTCCCGCCGAACGGGTCACCGGCGACCGGACGACCTCCGAGTCGGCGGTCCTGGAGTACCTGCGCAACAGCCGCGAGATGATCGCGGCGCAGCGCGACGTCGTCCTCGGGCTGCTGGGCAGACCCGCCCCGTCCCCGGTCCCCGCGCCGCGTCCCGTGCTCCCGGGCGAGATCCTGGCGCCGAAGACCGCCGAACCGGAACCGCTCACCACCGGTGGCGTCCGCGCCGCGGTCCTCGCCGAGATCGGCGCCCGGACCGGCTATCCCGCGCACATGCTGGGCGAGGACCTGGACCTGGAGGCCGACCTCTCGATCGACTCGATCAAGCGCACTGAGATCATCGGGGCGCTGGCCGAGCGCGTCGGCCTCGCCGCCGCCGGGGCGCGGCTGGACGAGGCGATCGTCGAGCGGCTCGCCCGGATCAAGACCATCGGCGAGATCGTCACCTGGATCTGCGGCCACCTCGCCGGCGCCCGGCCCCCGCGCGGCGCCGTCCCGGCGCCCGCGGCCTCGGTGGAGACGGCGTCCGCGGTCGAGCCGGTGCCCGCGTCCGCCCCGTCCAGGCAGGTCGTGCGGGTCACCGGCCTGCCGCCCGCGGGCGCGCCGGAACCGCCCGTGTTCGCCGGCAAGCGGTTCGTGATCGTGGACGACGGCGGCGGCGTCGCGCTCGAACTGGCCGACCTCCTCGAACGGCACGGCGCCCGGGTGCGCACCCCGCTGGACGCCGGCGGTGCCTGCGACGGGCTGATCCACCTCGCCGCCCTGCGGCCCGGCGGCGGGCCCGTCCTGCCCGGCGCCTACGACGGGATCCGCCAGGCGCTGCTCGGCGGCCTCGGCTGGCTCGTGCTGGCCAGCGGCACCGGCGGCACGTTCGGGCACCGTTTCGACGGCGACCCGTCCGCCGGCGCGGGGCTGCGCGGCCTGGCCCGCACCCTCGCCCGCGAGTTCCCGGACGTCCTGGTCCGCGCCCTGGACGTCGGCACCAAGGACGATCCCCGCACCGTGGCGCGGCGCATCCTGGACGAGCTGCTCACCACCGACGCCCCGGTCGAGATCGGCTACGAGGGCGACGCCCGCCGCACCCTCTCGATCGTCCCGGCCGCGCTCGACCCCGGCGGGCCGCCCCGCCTGGACCTGGACGCCGACGGCGTGGTGCTCCTCACCGGCGGCGCCCGCGGCATCACCGCCCGCGTCGCCCGCGAACTCACCCGCACCACCGGATGCCACGTCGAGATCGTCGGCCGCACCGAACCGTCCGCGCCCGAAGACCCGCCGCTGGCCGCCGCGCCGGACGAGTCCGCGCTGCGCCGCGCCCTGGTCGCGCGGGGCGGCCTGGCGCCCGCCGAGATCGAGGCGACGATCCGGCGGACCCTGTCCGGCCGCGAGGTCCGCCGCAACCTGGAGGCCCTCCGCGCGACCGCCGCGTCCGTCCGCTACCACCCCGCCGACGTCCGGGACCCGCAGGCGGTGCGCGCGGTGGTCGAGGACGTCTACGCCCGGCACGGCCGCCTGGACGGGGTGGTCCACGGCGCGGGCCTGCTGGAGGACCGCCTCGTCCGCGACAAACCGCCGGGCTCCTTCGACCGCGTGTACCGCACCAAGGTCGACGGCGCCTGCGCCCTGGCCGCCGCGGTCCGTCCCGACGTGCGGTTCTTCGTGGTCTTCGGCAGCGTCGCGGGCGTCTACGGCAACGCGGGCCAAGCCGACTACGCCGCCGCCAACGACGCCTGCGACACCCTCGCCCGGCACTGGCGCACCCGCCTCCGGGGCCGGGTCCTGGTGGCCGACTGGGGCCCCTGGGCCGGTGGCGGCATGGTGTCCCCGGACCTCGCCCGCGAGTACGCCAAGCGCGGCATCGCCCTCCTGGACCCCGACGCGGCCGTGACCGCCCTCCTCCACGAGATCGCCTCCGGCGACGAACCCCAGGTCCTCTTCACAGGAACCCCCGAATGAACCCGCACGAACGCCCCCCCAACCCGCGCAGGTACCCGAGGAGGCGCGCGGCGGCTGGACTGAGGAGCGCGCGGAGCGACGTAGGAGTGAGCACGCGACGAGGGAAGTCGTTGCGTGAGGCGCCGACGAGCCGCGGTGCCGGAGGCGCCGCCGTGGGCGCTGTGAGGAGGCGCGCGGCGGCTGGACTGAGGAGCGCGCGGAGCGACGTAGGAGTGAGCACGCGACGAGGGAAGTCGTCGCGTGAGGCGCCGACGAGCCGGCGAGCGGAGCGAGCCAAATGAACACAGAGCCGATTGCCGTGGTGGGGATGGGGGCGGTGTTTCCGGGGGCCGGGACGGCGGCCGAGTTGTGGCGGAACGTGCGGGCCGGGGTGGACGCGATCACCGAGGTGCCGGCGGACCGGTGGGATCCGGCGGTGTACTACGACCCGGGGGCGTACGACCGGGCGCCGGTGAGCGATCGGTTCTACTGCCGGCGCGGCGGGTTCGTGGACGGGCTGGCCACGTTCGACCCGGAGCGGTTCGGGATCATGCCGGCGGCGGTGCCGGGGATGGAGCCCGACCAGCTTCTGGCGCTGCGGACGGCGGCGGAGGCGATCGCCGACGCGGGCGGGGACGACCGGCTGCCGGACCGGGCCCGGATCGGGGTGGTGATCGGGCGGGGCGGATACATCACGCCGGGGGTGGCGCGGTTCGACCAGCGGGTGCGGACCTCGCACCAGCTCGTGGGCGTCCTCGCGGAGCTGCTGCCGGGGCTGGGCGCGGAGCGGCTGGCCGAGATCCGGAAGGCGTTCTGCGACCGGCTCGGGCCGGACGGGCCGGACGCGTCGGTCGGGCTGGTGCCGAACTTCGCGGCGTCGCGGATCGCGAACCGGTTCGATCTGCGCGGGCCGGCGTACACGCTGGACGCGGCGTGCGCGTCGTCCCTGGTGGCGGTGGAGCACGCGGTGCGGGCGCTGCGGGGCGGGCAGTGCGACGCGATGCTGGCGGGGGCGGTGCACCACGCGCACCACGCGACGGTGTGGAGCGTGTTCAGCCAGCTCAGGGCGTTGAGCCCGAGCCAGCGGATCCGCCCGTTCGACCGGTCCGCGGACGGGACGCTGCTCGCCGAAGGCACCGGGATGGTGCTGCTGAAGCGGCTGTCGGACGCCGAGCGCGCGGGCGACCGGGTGCACGCGGTGATCCTCGGTACCGGGACGTCCAGCGACGGCCGGGCCGGGAGCATCATGAGCCCGCTGGTGGAGGGGCAGGTGCTAGCACTGGAGCGGGCCTGGCGGGACGCGGGCCTCGATCCCTCGGAGCCGCACGCGGTGGGGCTGGTGGAGGCGCACGGCACCGCGACGCCGGCGGGGGACGAGGCGGAGCTGGCGACGCTGCGGCGGGTGTTCGGGACGTCCGGTCCGTCGATCGGGCTGGGCACGGTCAAGTCGATGATCGGGCACGCGATGCCGGCCGCCGGGATCGCCGGGCTGATCAAGGCGGCGTGCGCGCTGCGGGAGGGCGTGCTGCCGCCGACGCTGCACGTGGAGGAGCCGCATCCGGCGCTGGCGGGGACGCGGCTGCGGCCGGTCCGGGCGCTGGCGGAATGGGAGCGTCCGGCGGGCGGGCTGCGGCGGGCGGTGGTGAACGCCTTCGGGTTCGGCGGCGCGAACGCCCACGTGATCCTGGAGGAGCCCCCGTCGGCGTCGGCCGTTCCGCGGCGGGTCCGGCCGGCGGTCGCGCGGGACGCGGGCCGGGCCCGGGTCGGCGAGGGCGAGGCCGTGCTGCGCCTGTCGGCGGTGTCGCCGGAGGAGATGGCGGCGCTGCTGAACGTGCCGGACGGGCAGCTCCTCGCGCAGGCGCATGAGCCGGCGGAGGGCGTGGAGCCGGAGGACCTGCCGTGCAGGCTGGCGCTGGTGGGGCCGACGGCGCGGCGGCTGGACCTGGCGCGGGCGGTGGCGCAGCGCGGGACGCCCTGGCGCGGGCGCAGCGACCTCTGGTTCACGCCGCGGCCCCTGCTGGCGTCGGGTGGGCGGCTGGCGTTCCTGTTCCCGGGGTTCGAGCCGGTGTTCGACCCGCGGGTGGGCGACGTCGCCGCCCACTTCGGGATGGACGCGCCGGACCTGACCGGCCGCACCGACCTGCTGGGCCACGCGGCGGACGTGATCGCGGTGGGCCGGCTGCTCGCCCGCGCGCTCGCCGAGCTGGGCGTCGAGCCGGACGTGGCGGCCGGGCACAGCCTCGGCGAGTGGACCGCGATGATCGCGACGGAGCTGTACCCGGCGGACGCGGTCGAGGCGTTCATGGCCGCGCTGGACCGCGACGAGGTCCGGGTGCCGGACGTGGCGTACGCGGCGCTCGGCTGCGGCGCCGACCGGGCGCAGGAGGCCATCGGCGGGCGTCCCGGGACGTCGGTCAGCCATGACAACTGCCCGCACCAGTCGGTGATCTGCGGCCCGCCGGACGAGGTCCGCGAGATCGTGGGACGGCTCGCGTCCGAGGGGGTGCTGGGGCAGGAGCTGCCGTTCCGGTCCGGCTTCCACACCCCGGTCGCCGAGGTGTACATGGACGCGGTGCGGCGCTCGTTCGAACGGCTGCCGATCTGCGCGCCGCGGGTCCCGCTGTGGTCGGCGACCACGGTCGCGCCGTTCCCCGAGACGGCGGACCAGGTGCGGGAGTTGGTCGTGCGGCATCTGCTCGAACCGGTCCGGTTCAGTGAGCTGACCGAGGAGCTGTACGGCGCGGGCGTGCGGGCGTTCGTGCAGGTCGGGCCGGGGAGCCTGACCGGGTTCGTCGGCGACAGGCTGGGCGACCGCGATCACCTCGCGATGGCCGTCAACGTCCCCAAGCGGGACGGGATGGCGCAGTTGCGGCGCGTCGTGGCGGCGCTGTGGGCGGAGGGGTACGGCTCGTCCCGGTGGGCGGCCGGTTCCGCCGCCCCGGGCGCCGGCCTGCGGCTCGACCTCGGCACCCCGCTGATCAGGCTGGACGGCGCGATTCCGCCGCTGGACATCGCGCGGTCCCAGGACCTGCCGTCGCTGCCGGCGGGCGATCCGGTCATGGCGGAGCTCGAGGCGCTCCTCAAGGACGCCGCAGACAGCGCGCAGAGCGTGCTGGAGGCGGTGCGCCCGAGCGAGCCGGGCCCGCCCGCGGGTCCGGCTGCCACGGGCCCGCCCGGCCAGATGACCGCGCTGACGACGTCGCGGGTCTTCTCGCTCGACGCCATGCCGTACGTCGCGGACCACTGCCTGATCCCGCAGGCCGCCGGGTGGCCGGAGATGTCGGACCGCTTCCCCGTCGTCCCGCTGACCACGCTGCTGGAGGTGATGGCCGACACCGCGCGGGAGCTGTTCCCCGACCTGGCGGTCATCGGTTTCGCGGACGTGCGGGCGCTGCGCTGGGTCATCGCCGAGCCCGCGACCACCGCCGCCATCCGCGCGACACCGGTCGCGCCGGACGGCGGCGACGCCGACGCCGACGTCGGGGTGCGCGTCGTCATCGAGGGGCACACCGAGGCGACGGTGCTGCTCGCCGCCCGCCACCCGGCGCCGCCCGCGCCGGACCGCACGCCGCTGGAGGGGGAGGGGCCGCCGGAGGTCACCGCCGAACGGTTCTACGCCGAGCGGTGGATGTTCCACGGCCCGCGCTACCAGGGCGTCAGCGAGATCTGCGCCCTCGCCGAGGGCGGGCTGCGCGCGAAGCTCACCTCGCTGCCGACGCCCGGCGCGCTGATGGACAGCGCGGGGCAGCTCTGCGGCCACTGGATCCAGGTGTACGGCGAGAAGGACCAGACCGTGTTCCCCGTCGGCATCGACCGCGTCTCCTGGTACGGCCCGCTGCCGTCGCCGGGTGAACGCCTCGACACCACCGTCCGGAACCGCGCGGTGTCCGGCACCACGATCCGCTGCGACGTGGAGCTCGTCCGCGCCGACGGAACCGTGTGGGGACGCGTCGACGGCTGGACGACGCACCGCTTCTACACCGACGAGCAGGTGTGGCGGATGAAGTTCACCCCGGAGGTGTCGGGGACCAGTGAGCCGCAGCCGGGCGGCTGGTGCCTGGCCCGCAAGAGGTGGGACGGCACGTCCGCGCGCGACCTGCTGATGCGGCAGTACCTGTGCGCGGCCGAACGGGACGAGTACCAGGCCCTCACGCCGCGCGCGCAGGGCCCGTGGCTGCTCGGCCGGATCGCCGCCAAGGACGCCGTCCGGGAGTGGCTGTGGCGGCAGGGGCACGGCCCGCTGTTCCCCGCCGAGCTGACCGTCCGGGACGGCGCCACGCCCGGGCGGCCGACCGTCGCGGGCCCGTTCGACCGGCCGCCCGCGCTCGCGATCGACGGCGACGGCGAGTTCGCCGTGGCGCTCGTCCGGCCCGCCGGCCAGGCCGCCGGCATCGCCCTCGGTACGGTCGCGGATGAGGGAGTGCCGCCGAGCGGCGCGGAACGTGATCTGCTGGCGGGGGCACCGGGCGACCGCGCGACCGCGGCGACCCGGCTCCGGACGGCGAAACGCGCCGTGGCCGCGGCCACCGGGACCGACGCCGATGACCTGCTGGTCACCGCCGCCGGGCCCGACCGGCTGCTGGTCGCCGCCGGAGGGAGGGCGACGGCGGTGGAGTCGCGCCCGGTGGAGGGACGCGTCGTGACCTGGACGGTCGGGGCGCCGAGCACGCACAACGACAATGCGGGGGAGACACAGGCATGACGAGCGCAGACGACGGCGTCCTGGCCGAGGTCGTGCGGATGCTGGTGGAGGTGGTGGGCGAGGACTTCCTGCTGGACGTCCAGGTGGGGCCCGACACCACCTTCAACGGCGACCTCGCGCTGGAGAGCATCGAGTTCGTGGCGCTGGCCGAGAAGCTCCGGGCGCGCTACGGCGACCGAGGCGACTTCGCCGGCCTGGTCGCGGGCATGGACCTGGACCAGATCATGAACATGACGGTCGGCGACCTGACCCAGCACGTCGAGGCAGCGCATGCCTGAGGTGACCGCGCGCGGCGTCCGGTTCCACGTGCAGACCATGGACGCCTGGGAGGGGAGCCCGGGCGGCGCGCCGCGCCGTGCGGGCGCGGGCCCGGCGCCCGTGGTGGTGTTCGTGCACGGCCTCGTCACCGACAACCTGTCGAGCTTCTACTACTCCCTGGCCCGGCCCGTCTCCGCGGCCGGGGCGCACGCGGTCATGTACGACCTGCGCGGGCACGGCCGGTCCGAGTGCACCGCCACCGGCCACGGCGCGGCCGACGCCGCCCGCGACCTGTTCGCGATCCTCGGCGAGCTCGGCCACCACGGCCCCGTCCACCTGGTCGGCAACAGCTACGGCGGGGTGGTGGCGCTGAACGCGGCGCTCGCCCGTCCGGACAGGGTCGCGGGCCTGATCCTGATCGAGGCGTACGGCCCGGCCGAGCACGCCGGGGAGTGGACCGAGGGCATGCTCAACTCCCTCGGCCGGACGGCGCTCGCGCTGGAGTACGAGCGCCAGGCCGACCAGCTCCTCGCGATGGGCTGGCGGCAGCGCGGCCGGCAGGCCGCCACCGCGGACGCGCTCATCAACGGCACCAGCCTGATGGAGGATCTGGCCGCGCTGGACCCCGTCCGCCCCGCCGACCTGGCGACGCTGTCGTGCCCCGTGCTCGCGGTGTACGGAGAGCATTCCGACGTCGTGGACGCGGGCACGCTGCTGCTGCGGTCGGTCCCCGGCTGCACGCTGCACATCATGGCGGGCCATGCCCACACCCTGCTGCGGGAGGGCACCGAGGAGCTCCTGGAGGTCATGTTGCCCTGGCTGTCCCACCACGCGGGCACCACCGTGCCCGCCGCGACCAGATCACCCCACGCCGCCCGCCCGGCGGCACCCGCGGCATCGGCCGAACCCGCGCCGTCCGCGCCCTTCGCGCCGCCTGTGCCGCCCGCGTCTCCGGCGGGTGTGCGGTGAGCGCGCGGCGCGTGGCGGTGCCGTCCCTGCTCGGCGAGGGCGGTGTGCAGCGCGGACCGAACACCGGGATCCCCAGGCGGAGGTTCCTGTTCGCGGTGCCGCCGTTGACCGGCCACGTCAACCCGACCGTGGCGGTGGGCGGCGAGCTCGCCCGCCGCGGCCACAAGGTCGCCTGGGTCGGCCACAAGGCCGCGCTCGAACCGCTGCTGCGGCACGGCGCGCAGATCTTCGCGGCGGAGGACGCGGCGTTCGGCGCCCGGATGGAGGCGGCCCGCGAGCAGTGGCTCGGCCTGCGCGGCCCGGCCGCGCTGCGGTTCCTGTGGGAGGAGTTCATCGTCCCGCTCGGGCACGCGATGATGCCGGGTGTGCAGGCCGCGGTCCGCCGGTTCCACCCGGACGTGGTGATCGCCGACCAGCAGGTCCTGGCCGCCCCGGTCGCGGCGCGGCTGCGCGGGATCCCGTGGGCGACCTCGGCGACGACCTCGGCCGAGTTCACCCGGCCGCTGGCCGGGATGCCCAAGGTCGAGGAGTGGGTCCGCGAGCGGATCGGCGAGTTCCAGCTCGACCACGGCATCGACGACCTGCTCGACCTGCGCTTCTCCGACCACCTGGTGCTGGTGTTCTCCACCGCCGCGCTGGTCGGCGACACCTCGGTCTTCCCCGGCCACTTCGCGTTCGTCGGGCCCGCGCTCGGCCGCCCGCCGGGGAACGACTTCCCCTGGGAGTGGCTGGACGGCAGGCCCGCCGTCCTCGTCTCGATGGGCACCCTCAACGGCGCCGCCGCCGGACGGTTCTTCCAGGTCGCGGCGGATGCCGTCCGCGACATGGACGTGCAGGCGGTGCTGGTCGCGCCGCCCGGGGCCGTCCCGGACCCGCCGTCCAACGTGCTGGTCCGCGACCGGGTACCGCAGCTCAAGCTGCTCGAGCGGATGAGCGCGGTGGTGTCCCACGGCGGCCACAACACGGTGTGCGAGGCGCTCGCGCGGGGCCTGCCGCTGGTCGTCGCGGCGATCCGGGACGACCAGCCGGTCATCGCCCGCCAGGTCGCCGCGGCCGGCGCCGGCATCCCGATCAGGTTCGGCCGCGTCCGCGAGGCGGAACTGCGCGACGCGCTCGCCGCGGTGCTGACCGACGACGCCTACCGGGCCGCGGCCCGGCGGGTGCGCGACTCGTTCACCGAGGCGGGGGGAGCGGCGCAGGCGGCCGACCGGCTGGAGAAGCTGACGTGACCCGGCCGCCGGCCGCCGGGAGGGCGGCCGAGCCGGACGCGCGGATCACCGCGCACGTCTTCGAGCGCGCCTTCGGCCGTCCGCCCGCCGGGATCCGCCGCACCCCGGGCGTCCTGACCCTGCTCGGCGGCGCCCCGCCCGGCACGCCCGTATCGGACCTCGCGCCCGCCCTCACCATGGCGGTGACCTGGGGAGTCATCGTCGCCTTCGGTGACAGCGACGACACCGGCGCCGTGATCGACCTCTACTCGATGAACCACCACGCCGACCGCTTCACCGCCGCGCCCGGCGACCTGCGGAACGCCGGGGCGCCGGGCTGGGCGGCGGAGCCTCTGGCCGCCTTCCGCGCCCGGCCGGTGCCGCCTCCCGCGCGGATGGTGGTCAACCGCGAGCTGCCCGCCGAGATGGGGCTGTTCACCGGCGTCGAGGCCCGCTGCGCCGTGGCCCTCGGCCTGGACGATCTGCACGGCCCGTCCGGGGGAGGGGAGCCGCAGGACGCGGCGTACACGACGGCCCTCCACGCACGCGAGGCCGAGGCGCTGCTGGTGGCCCCCGGCGGCGGCGCCGAGCGCGTCCCCTGCGACCTGGCGGCGTCCGGCCTCCGCCTCCTGATCATCGACCCGGGCGCCCCGGCGGCCCCGTCTCGGACGGTGTCCCGGGCGCCGGTGGACGACACGTCCGCCGAGCGGGCGGCACAGGCGCTGCGTGCCGGGCGGATCGCCGACCTGGGGCCGCTGCTCACGCAGGCTCATGTCCGCGGCGCCCCCGCCCTCGACCTGGCCCTGGACGCCGCCCGTGACGCGGGCGCCCTGGGCGGGCGGACGATCGGGACGTGCGTGGTGGCGCTCGTTCCGATGGCGAACGTCCCCCAGGTGCGGGCCCAGGTCGGCGCGCGGCTGGCGGGTGCCGTGCGGCGCCCGCCCCGCTTCCTCACCGCGACCCCCGTCCCCGGCGCGGTCCGGCGCGGTGTCACAGACGCGGGGTGAAGGGCCGGCGCCGGCCCGGGTCGCCGCCGGAGCCGGGACCGGAGAGGGCCGCCTCGACCAGCTCGACGGCCTGGACGAGGGCGACCAGCCGCCCGCCCTCGCGCCGGTACGCCTCCATCACGGCCTCGACGCCGTGCGGCGGGACGGCGCCGGAGAGGTCGACGCGGGCCGTGCGGAAGCCCTCGCGGGCGGCCTCGACCGAGGCGTCGACATGGTGCTGGGCCATCCGGGCGAGGACGATCGGGTAGCGGCGCAGGACCCCGTAGCGCCGGTACTCGGGCGGGACGAGCTCGAGCAGCCAGGCCATCGCGGTGTCCTCGAAGCGCTCGGTGCCCGGCGGGTGCACCTGCGCCGGCCAGCCGGGCGGTACGTGCGTGCTCACCCGTTCAGGATAACCCGGATGTTCGAATCTATGTTCGACACATTTCGGACACTATCCGTCAGTCCGTCCCGGGCGCCGGATCCACCGGCCCGGTCCGCCGGATCCGGATCTTGCCCGAGTCGAGGTCGGCGGCGCCGCCGCCCGCCACCTGATGGTCGTCGTGGCGCATCAGCTTCTCGCGCTGCTGCTCCTCCTGCTTGATCTTCTTGGAGCCCTCGAACGCGGAGGCGAGATCCTCGAACATGCCGCCGCCGAACCCGGCGCCGGTCTCGCCGTCCCCGCGGATGGCGCCCATCAGGGACGTGCGGCCGGTGCCCGTCTGCGGCCAGTCGACGATCTCCGGCTCGACGGGCTTGCGCTTGGCCGGCGCGCGGCCCTTGGCGCGCTTGCGACGGCGAAAGGGTGACTTCACACACACTCCAACGCGATGAGTCTCCGAAATGATCCCGTGGCCGTTCACTCCCCGAACGACCAGCGGGTGGGAGAACCGGTGAAGTCCCCCTGCCATAGTCCGAATGCCCGCTCGGGCCGCACTTCTACCGTCGCGTTCACCGCGGGGTCCAGGAAATCCACACGATAGCCGGTGGCGTACTTGGCGTTGACCAGGTCGATGAACAGTTGGAGCTTGCGCGGCTCGGTGACGATCTCGGCGCGGCCCTCGATCACCACCGGCTCCTCGGCCGCCTCGGTGGTCACCACCACCTGCGGGTTGGCCCGCAGGTTGGTGATCTTGCGGGACGGCAGGCTGCTGCTGAACAGCAGCGCTTCCCCGGACCAGGCGCCCCACACCGGCATCGAGTGCGGGCGCCCGTCCGGACGGACGGTGCACAGCCAGAAATTGCGGGCCGCCGACATGCGCTCGACGGCCCAGGCCCAGGGCAGCAGGCCGCTGCCGTCCGCGGGCCCCCGCACTCCGTAGCCGGGCATGTGCGGGCGGCTCGCGCTCGGCTCCGGCTCAGGTAGGGCGTCGGCGACCGGCATGGAAGTCTCCCCTCGTTCGGCCTCCCCCGCCCTCATCGTTCCAGACCGGGCGGCGGGCGGTGTTCGGCGGTGGCTCGGCTGGAGCGCCCCGGGGCTGTAGCCTGCGGGACGTGCGTCTATCCCATGTCATCACGGCTCTCGAAGAGCTCTACCCGCCGGCGTGGGCCGAGTCGTGGGACGCCGTCGGCCTGGTCTGCGGCGATCCCGGCCAGGAGGTCGCCCGGGTGCTGTTCGCGGTCGACCCGGTGACGGCCGTTCTCGACGAGGCGCTGGAGTGGGGCGCGGACCTGGTGGTGACCCACCACCCGCTGCTGCTGCGCCCGGTGCACGGCGTTCCCGCGACCGATCCCAAGGGCCGGCTCGTGCACCGCATGATCAGAAATGGCGTCGCCCTCTACACCGCGCACACCAACGCCGACGTCGCCGACCCAGGCGTGTCCGACGCGCTGGCGCGGGCCGTGGGCCTGGTCGGCCCGTTGCGCCCGATGGTCCCGTCGGCCGAGGACCCGCGCCGCGGCCTCGGCCGGATCGGCGAGCTGGCCGAGCCGCTGACGCTGCGCGATTTCACCGCCCGCGTCGCGGCCGGGCTGCCGGCCACCGCCGCGGGCGTCCGGGCGTCCGGCGACCCCGGCCGCACGGTCGGCACCGTCGCGGTCTGCGGCGGCGCGGGCGACTCGCTGCTCGGCACCGCGCGCGCCGCCGGCGTCGACGTCTACCTCACCGCCGACCTGCGCCACCACCCCGCCTCGGAGTTCGCCGAGCACGGGGGGCCCGCGCTGGTCGACGCCGCGCACTGGGCGACCGAATGGCCCTGGTTGGCGGACGCGGAACGGCGCCTCACCGCCCTCGCCGGAGCGGGCGACGCCGTCGCCGCCGGGCGGCACGGAGCGGGCAAGTTGGAAACCAGGGTGTCCACGCTCGGCACCGACGCGTGGAGCCTGCACGACGAAGGAGTGAAGTGAAAGCCGCACCACAAGCCCAGCTGCGCCTGATCGACCTGCAAGAGCTCGACAGCTCACTCGACCGGCTGGCGCACCGCCGCCGGACGCTCGCCGAGCTCGCCGAGATCGACCGGCTCGGCGGCAGCCTGACCGAGCTGCGCGACGCGATCGTGGGCGCCGAGACCGAGGTCGGCGACCTCGACCGCGAGCAGCGCAAGGCCGAACAGGACGTCGACCAGGTCCGGGCCCGCGCGGAACGCGACCAGCAGCGGCTCGACTCCGGCCAGGTCACCTCGGCCAAGGACCTCAGCGGCCTCCAGGCCGAGATCGAGTCGCTGACCCGCCGCCAGTCCGACCTGGAGGAGGTCGTCCTGGAGATCATGGAGCGCCGGGAGGAGCTGGAGGGCCGGGTCGGCTCGCTGCGCGCCGACCAGGCCGCCGCCCAGCGGGACCTGGCCGCGCTCACCGAGCGCCGCGACACCGCCCAGCGCGAGATCGACGACGAG
Organism: Actinomadura xylanilytica; assembly: GCF_030283145.1. Taxonomy (GTDB): domain Bacteria; phylum Actinomycetota; class Actinomycetes; order Streptosporangiales; family Streptosporangiaceae; genus Spirillospora; species Spirillospora xylanilytica. The sequence goes on along the minus strand of NZ_JASNWE010000003.1, from coordinate 1,175,496 downwards.
GCCGGGACGACCGGCTCCGCGCGCGCCGCGGTCGCCAAGGACGTCCCGGACGACCTGCTTGGCCTGTACGAGAAGCTGCGCGACCAGTTCGGCGGGGTCGGCGCGGCCAAGCTCTACCGGGGCGCCTGCCAGGGCTGCCACCTCGCGCTCAACACCGTCGACCTCAACCGGATCCGCGCCGCCGCGCAGGACGAGGTCGTCCGCTGCGAGGAGTGCCGCCGGATCCTGGTCCGCACCCCCGAGTCCGGGCTCTGAGGGCCGCGCGGGTGAGCGGGACGAGCCGATGAGCCGCACGCTGGTCGTCGAGGCCGACGGCGGGTCCCGGGGCAACCCGGGTCCGGCCGGGTACGGGGCGCTGGTCCGCGACGCGCCGACCGGCGAGCTGCTGGCCGAGGTCGCCGAGTCGATCGGGCACGCCACCAACAACGTCGCCGAGTACCGCGGCCTGATCGCGGGGCTGCGCGCCGCCGCCGCGCTCGACCCGTCCGCCCGGGTCGAGGTGCGGATGGACTCCAAGCTGGTCGTGGAGCAGATGTCGGGCCGCTGGAAGATCAAGCACCCGGACATGATCCCGCTCGCGCTGGAGGCGCGGGAGGCCGCGTCCGGGCTCGGCTCGGTGGTGTACGGCTGGATCCCGCGCAACCGCAACGCGCACGCCGACCGGCTCGCCAACGAGGCCATGGACGCCGCGGCCCGGGGCGAGCACTGGGTCCGCACCATCGATGAGCCCCCCGAGCACGACACCGTCCCGGCGCCCGCCGCCGCGCCTGCATGGTCGGGCGCGGCCACCGCCCCGACGGTCACGCTTCTCCTACGGCACGGCGAGACGCCGCTGTCGGCCGAGAAGCGCTTCGCGGGCATCGGCGACCACCCGCTCACCGACACCGGCCGCGCCCAGGCCCGCGCCGCCGCGCTGGCCCTCAAGGACCGGGGCGTCGAGGCGATCGTGTCCTCGCCGCTCGCCCGCTGCCGCGCCACCGCCGCCGAGGTCGCCGAGGTCACCGGGGTGGAGGTCCGGATCGAGGACGGTTTCCGCGAGACCGACTTCGGCGACTGGGAGGGCCTGACGTTCGCCGAGGCCGGCGAGCGGTGGCCCGCCGAGCTGAAGGCGTGGCTGGCCGACCCGGACGTCCCGCCGCCCGGCGGCGAGAGCTTCACCCAGGTCGCGCGGCGGGTCGGCACCGCCCTCGACAAGCTCAAGGTCCGGCACCGGCACCGCCGGGTGCTGGTCGTCTCGCACGTGACGCCGATCAAGCTGCTGGTCGTGGCCGCCCTCGGCGCCCCGATGGCGTCGCTGTACCGGATGCAGCTCGACGTGGCGGCGCTGTCGTCGGTGCACTGGTACGACGACGGCCCGGCGTCCCTGCGCGCGTTCAACGACACCCACCACCTGGCCCGCTGACCGGATCCGGCCGTCCCGGTCGTTTCCCCCGGGGTCGCCCGCGACCGTCCCCCCGGCCGCCCGCGCTACTCGTCCGCCTCCCGTGACCCGGTAGAATCTCCCCCACGGCGGACGAGCCGGCCGGGCGGTCGCGTCGGGGGCCTCACGGTCCTCGCCGAGGAAAGTCCGGGCTCCACAGGGCAGGGTGGTCGGTAACGCCGACCCGGGGTGACCCGCGGGACAGTGCCACAGAAAGCAGACCGCCACCGGTCCGCCGGTGGTAAGGGTGAAACGGTGAGGTAAGAGCTCACCAGCGCCCACGGTGACGTGGGCGGCTAGGTAAACCCCACCCGGAGCAAGGTCAAGAAGGACGGCGGCAGTCGTCCGCGCAGGCGTTCGAGGGCGGCCCGCCCGAGCCTGCGGGTAGACCGCTGGAGGGCGCCGGCAACGGCGCCCCGAGATGGATGACCGCCACCCGCCGCCTCGCGCGGCGGGAGACAGAACCCGGCTTACAGGCCGACTCGTCCGCCCCAACTCCTCCCACCTGCGGGGGAGCTTTCATGATCCGGCTGTGTTCGGCCGTGGTTCTGCCTGAGCCGCCGTGAACAGCCCCTCGCCCCCGTCCCGGCCGATCCGGATGGGGGCCTAGAACTCGGCTGCTTCGGGTCACACGACACAAAGGATCGAAAACGGCGCGCATAACGTCATAGATACAGCTGATCGCCTTGGGGGATCGGCGGTGGCGGCGGGACACCCGGTACGTGTTCCGCAGAGAGGAGCGCCAAAGTGCTCATCATCATGATCGGGATGTTCGCGCTGGTCGGGGTGGCGGGACTCGTCTACCTCGCGGACTTCGCGCGATCGAGCCGGACGGACTCGCTTTTCCTGCCCGCTTCCAGCCGGAGCGCGCGGCGGGCGCGCCGGCTGACCGGAATGTACATTCGCGGGACCGACCTCCAGCAGATGCCGGACACCGACGACCGAATGCGGGGCATCGGCGGGACGCGGGGCACCGGTGACCGCACGCAACGGGGCGGCGACCAGCTGGTCGGCCGCTGATCGAAGGTCATGGGCCGCCTGTTGGGGGGCGGCCCATGACCCTTTCCGGTGCCGTCCGGGCTAGGCCGTGTTTTAAAGCCCGGCCCGGCGTCCTCGCCTGGCGGCTCGGACACCGACCTGGCTTGGGCGAGCGCGACATCGCTCCGCGATCTGGCCGGTGGGGCTCGCCTCCGGCTTCGCCCCACCGGCCAGGTAACGCGCTCGCGCGACGGCCGAGGCACTCTGAGACAGGCCCTAGCCGCGGGCGCGGGCGCCGCGCGATTCCTCGGGCGTCTCGTCCGGGACGGCGACGAAGACGCCGGCCGGACGGTCCAGGATCTGCACCTGGGCGGACTCCAGATCGAGGTAGAGGCCGACCAGCTCCAGCTCGCCCGCGTCGACCCGGTCCCGGATCCAGGGGTAGGTGAGCAGGTTGTCGAGCTGCTGCATCACGTTGACCTGGCAGAGCCGGGCCAGCGGCGACTCGTCCGGCACCTGCTCGGCGGCCAGGAAGCGGGCCAGGCTGTGGTTGCCGTGCTTGAGCCAGCGCGACAGCGAGGTCAGGTGCTCGATCTCGGTGCCGCCCGCCAGCAGCGCCGCCATGGCTCCGCAGTTGGAGTGGCCGCACACGGTGATGGTGCGGATGCCGAGCACCCTGGTCGCGTACTCCACGGTCGCGGCGACCGAATCGTCGGACATGCGCGAACCGTGCCGCGGCACGAGGTTGCCCACGTTGCGGTTGATGAACAGGTCGCCGGGGCCGCTCGCGGTGATGATGTTGGGCACCACGCGCGAGTCGACGCAGGTGATGAACAGATGCTCGGGCTTCTGCTCGAACGCCAGCTCGGCCATGATCGGCCGGACCAGCCGCGCGGTGCGGCCGTGGTACTCGCGGACGCCGGCGAGCAGCAGAGCGCTCGGTGACACCTCCGGAGTGTCGAGTTCGGTGGTCGTCTCGTTCCTGCGCCGCCGGTTCGCCCAAGGTGCCCACCAGCGAGCCTGCGGGGGCGACTTGCGCGGCGGAGACATATCGCCTGTCACAGCTCTTTCATACCAAGTCTCGTGAACCTCATCGATGTCGACCCTCCCCCCTTGGCGTTCGTGGGCGAGCCGCCACTGATGGATTGCGTCGAACGCCGCGTTGTCCATGAAGTCCACGTTCAGGTCCAGGTCGACGCCGGTGCCCGCCGGGATCCGCTGGAGGACCCGGGTCACCTTCGGGACGCCGAGGAAGGTCAGCGTGCCCTCCACGACCACGTGCCAGCGGGCCGGGAGGGCGCTCGCGTCCGGCCCGGGGTCGAACCGCTCGACCCGGACCGAGAGCCGGGTCAGCCGGCGCAGCGCCATCACCGCCATCACCCCGATGCCGAGCAGCACCCCCTCGCCGAGCCCGAGCGCGACGACGCCGCCGAGGGTGGCGAAGTAGGCCGGCGCCTCGCGGTGGTGACGCAGGTCACGGACCCGGGCGGTGTCGATCATCTTCGCGCCGAGCAGGACGAGCAGCGCCGCCAGCGCCGCCAGCGGCACCTGCTCGATGACCGGGCCGCAGGACAGCGCCAGCACCAGCACCCAGACGCCGTGCAGCACCGTGGAGGCCCGGGTCCGGGCGCCCGCCTCCAGGTTGGCCGTGCTGCGCACGATCACGCCCGCGATCGGCAGCCCGCCCAGCAGCCCGGACGCGGCGTTGGCCGCGCCCTGGCCGAGAAGCTCGCGGTCGAGGTCGGCGCGCGGGACGTCCTCGGGCCTGGCCCGGTCGATCGCCACGCTGCACAGCAGGGACTCGACCGCGGCGACCAGCCCGACCGACACCACCGCGCCGACGATGCCGGGCAGGGGGCCGTCCGGCAGCACCGGGGCCCGCCAGCCGGACAGCAGCGAGCTCGGCAGGTCGACCCGCGGGGCGTGCCAGTCGAGCGCCCAGGCGGTCAGGGTCGCCAGGGCGATGGCGGGCAGCGGGCCCGGGATCCAGCGCAGCACCGCGCCGGGCCCGCGCTCGGGCCGCGGCATCCGCGCCCACGCCACCAGCACGGCGATGGTCAGCAGACCGAGCAGGGCCGGGTGGGGACGCGGGTGGACGAGCTGCCGGGGGAGCTCTTGCAGGTTGTGCAGCGCCGACTGGCGTGAGGTGCCGCCGAGCACCACGTGCACCTGGGCGAGGACGAGGACGACGCCCACCCCGGCCAGCATCCCGTGCACGACGGCGGGCGACACCGCCAGCGCCGTGCGGGCCACCCGGCACGCCCCGAGCCCGAGCTGGAGCAGCCCGCCGAGCAGGGTGATCGTGCAGGTCGCCCGCCAGCCGTAGGTCTGGATCAGGTCGGCCACGATGACGGTGAGCCCGGCGGCCGGACCGCTCACCTGGAGCGGGGAGCCGCCGAGCAGTCCGGCGACGACGCCGCCGACGATCGCGGCGATCAGTCCGGCGGCGATGGGCGCCCCGGAGGCCACCGCGATGCCGAGGGAGAGGGGGATCGCGACGAGGAACACGACGAACGAGGCGAGGAGATCTCGCCGCAAAGCGAACACGTTGAGTGGCTTTGAAGTCACCTAGTGTATATAACCATGATTTGCCGGTGCTGTGAGGCGTCCGCGCGGATCGAAGGCGGTGCGGGAACGACGGAGCGGGGCCGCCGGTGTCCGGCGGCCCCGCTCCGGGGGTGGTGGTGGCGCGGTCAGCGCCGGTAGTCGCGGTGGTTCTCCCAGTCGTCGGGCGGCTGGCGGCGCGGGTCGGAGCCCGGACGGGACGTGCCGTACGGGCCCGTCCCGGTGTCGCCGCCGGGTGCCGGGGCGCCCGGGTAGCCGCCCTGCTGCTGGTTGAGGTAGCCGCTGCCGTACGCCTGGGTGGCGTTGGGGTCGCTGTAGCCGCCCGGCGCCCCGGTGCCGCCCGGACCGCCCTGGCCCGCGCCCGGGTCGTGCGGCGCGCCCAGCGGGTCGCCGCCGCCGTTGTAGCTGCTGCCGCTGAAGTCGCCGTAGCGGCCGGGCTCGCCGGCCGGGGGCGGGCTCATCCCGCCGCCGGGGCCGGGCTCGCCGCCGAACGAGCCGTAGGAGTCACGGCCGCCGCCGCCCAGCGGGTCCTCGTACCGCGAGGACTCGCCGTAGGCGGGCGCGGTCGGGTAGCCGTCGGTCTGCGAGCCCTGGCCGGGCGCGCTGTAGCCGCCCGTCCCGCCGAGGCCGCCCAGGCCGCCGGCCGAGCCGGCGGGGTCGGAGTCGTAGCCCGGCCCGGACGACGGCGGCGGCGGCGACCAGGGGCCGGTGCCGGACCCGCTCGCCGACCCGGTGCCGAACGAACCGCTGCTGAGCGGGTCGCCCAGCGGGTCGCCGCCGTAGGACCCGCCGGAATCGGCGGGGCCCGTCGTGCGCTGGCGGTCGGTCTGGATGCGCTGGAGCAGTTCGTCGACGGTGGGCAGCTTGTGGGGGTCGGTGTCGGCCGGTGAGCCGCCGCCCTGCGCGGGCATCCCCGGGGCGCCCGCGTCGGGGTAGCCGCGGGCGGCCGGCTCTTCGGGACGGCCGAGCGGCAGGCCGAGCGGGTCGGACGCGCGCGGGTCGGACACCGGGGGCGCGGGCGGAGCCGGAGGGGCCGGCGGCGCGGGCGGGGACAGCGGCATGTCGTAGCCGTCCTGCCGTCCGGGCGGCGGGCCCGCGGCGGGACGGCCGCCGAGCGGGTCGCCGGAGCCGTAGTCGCCGTACGAGGGCTGCTCAGGGGCACCGTAGGACGATTCGGGGGCACTGCCGTACGAGGGCTCGGGGGAGCTGCCGTACGAGGGCTCAGGGGCCCCGTACGAAGGCTGCTCGGGAGACCCGTACGGGGACTGGTCGCCGCCGTAGCCGGACTGGTCGCCGCCGAGGTAGGACGTCTGGTCGGCCGGACCGCCGCCGTAGGACGGCTGCTGGTCGGGCACGCCGAACGGGGACTGGTCGGCCGAGCCGAACGGCTGCTGCGACTCGGCCGAGCCGTAGGCGGGCTGCTGCTCCTGGCCGCCGTAGACCGGCTGGTCGGGCATCGCACCGTGGCCGCCGTGCCCGGCGGGGACGCCGAACGGGGACGTCTGCCCGCCGCCGGGGTGCCCGGCGTTGGCGCCGATGTCGGTGGGGAAGCCGTCGTTCGCGGTCGCGCCGGGATCACCGCTGTACGGGCCGGACTGGAACGAGCCCGGGGCGGAACCGGCCGGCTGCGGTCCGGTCGAGCCCATGCCGCCGGGCCCGCCGGGCCCGGTCGTGCCGGGTCCGCCCAGGCCGGCGAGGGCGTTCAGGTCGGCGCCCATCGGGACGGGCTGCGTCAGGCCGGGCGGCTCGACGGCCGCGGGCGGCGCCTGCTGCTCGGCGGCCTGCGTGGCCAGTGGGTCCCCGGCCATCTCACCGTCGGGACGCTCCTGCTGGCCGTCGTGCTGCCAGGGGAACTTGGGCTTGTCGAAGGTGATGGTCGCCCAGTAGTCGTCGTCTTCCATCTCGTCGGAGCCGTGGCCACTGGGGGCGGGAGGCGGCGGCGCCGCGGCCGGGGCAGGCGCCTGCGCCGGGGCGGCCGTCGGCGCGGCCAGCGGCCCGCCGGCGACGCGGCGGTCGTAGCCGGGGTCGGCGGCTCCCGGCCCGTAGGCCGCGTCCTCGTAGCCGTCGTCGTAGCCGTCGTCGGGGGCGATCGGCCCCATCTCGTCCGGCGGCGGCGCCGCGCGGCGGCCGCGCGACTGCGGCTGCGGCTGCTCGTCGTCCATCCAGTCGTCGTCGTCCCGGCCCGCCCGGCTGGCCCGCAAGCCCAAGGCCACCAGGACGACCACCAGGACCACGACCACGATCAGGCCGAAGACCACGATGTAAGAAGTCATGCCACCACCCAATGCCTTGACCCGGCGAGAGTCGCCGGCGCGGACCGCGGGTTCGTCCCGTCTATCGCCAGCGATCGGTTCCCAGCGGGCCTAGTCCGATTCTGACCGACCGCTATGACCGTTGTCACACCTTTCGCGCACATTTACCCTCACACGGCGCGCGCCGATCGGCCAATCCGGCCGACCTCCGCGCCCCAGTCAGCTCCAGCCCCCCGAGGGGTCCGCCCTGACTCGGCGCTCACAGGCCCCAGGGTCAACGCGCCTACTTGCTGCCGAAGTTCCCGGTGATCCGTCCCCGGCCCACCGTGTGCTTGGCGATCGCGCCGAGCGATTCCTTCAGCGTGGCGCCGCTCTTGAACGGCGCCGGGTCGTCCAGTGCGTAGATGGTGAATCGGTACCGGTGCCGTTCTCCCTTGGGCGGGCACGGCGGCGTGTAACCCACCTTCTTGCCCGTGCTGAGACCCTCGACGGTATTGGGCAGCCGGGCGCCCTCGACGAGTTCGTGCGTGGTCCCGTCGATGCCCGCGATCACCCAGTGGACGTAGGCGCCGTTCTCGGCGTCCGGGTCGTCCATCACGATCGCGAACGAACGGGGGGCGGCCCCCGACCACCGCAGCGGTGGGGTCCTGCCCTGCCCGCTCGCGCAGCCGTACCGCGTGGGCAGGTCTCTGCCATCGCGGAAGACCGGGCTGGTCACGGTGAACCACTCCGACAGTTCGGCGCTCTTGTTCTGCGGCTGTCCGATCACCCCGCATCCGCTCAGCGCGGCGGTGAGCGCGAAGGCGCCCAGCGCGGCCGGCACGGCCAGGGTCGGACGCCGGTCTCTGCTCATCATCGTTAACGCTCCCAGGCGAGATGGTACGCCGCGCACCGCCGGTTCCCCCTCATCTCGGCGTCGCGCACACCTCGTCGGCGGCGCCCCCTTCCTCGTCGGCCCCAACCTTAGAGGTTCGATGAGGGTGGAACGGGCCTTTCCCGCCCTGAGATGGCACCGCGCCGGAGGGCCGCCGCGGGGGTACGTGTCGTGTGACCTTCGTCCTGTCGTGTCCGAAAAATTATGAAGGAGTGGTGAAGTTCACAGGTCTGGTAACGGTCCAGTTTCCCCAAATGGAAAGATTGAAGGTTCTTTCCTGGCTGTCTCTTGGTGTTCGCGTGCTCCATCCGGTAGATTGTGAATGTCTTCACAAGCCGACCGTGACCTAGGAGGCCGCAATGGCCAGGACCGCCGAGGGGACCCCAGGCGCTCCCCACATCCTCATCGTGGGTGGCGGCTATGTGGGCATGTACACCGCACTGCGCCTGCAAAAGAAGCTCCGACGCGAGCTCAAGCGCGGTGAGGTCAAGATCACCATTGTTGATCCCAACTCGTACATGACGTACCAGCCGTTCCTCCCCGAGGCCGCCGCCGGGAACATCTCCCCGCGGCATGTCGTGGTGCCGCTGCGCCGGGTGCTGCCGAGGTGCACCGTGCGCAAGGCCCGCGTGACCGAGCTGAAGCACGAGGAGGGCTGGGCGATCCTCCAGCCACTGGCCGGCCCGCCCGAGCGGATCTCCTACGACTACCTGGTGATGGCGGCCGGCGCGGTGCCGCGCATCCTGCCGATCCCCGGCCTGGCCGAGAACGGGATCAGCCTCAAGACCGTCGGCGAGGCCATCCACCTGCGCAACCACATCCTGGAGCAGTTGGAGATCGCCGAGTCCACCAACGATGAGGAGGTTCGCCGCAAGGCGCTGACCTTCGTGTTCGTCGGCGGCGGGTTCGCCGGAGTGGAGGCGGTCGCCGAGCTGGAGGACATGACCCGCGACGCCACCCGCTACATGCGCAAGGTCACGCCGCAGGACCTGCGCTTCACGCTGGTCGAGGCGGCCGACCGGATCCTGCCCGAGGTCGGTCCCGACATGGGCAAGTGGACCGCCGAGCAGCTCCGCGGGCGCGGCATCGCGGTCAAGATGAAGACCTTCCTCCAGTCCGCGGTGGACGGGGTGATCGAGCTCTCCGACGGCAGCTCCTTCGAGGCCGGCACGCTGGTCTGGAACGCCGGGGTGAAGCCGTCGCCGGTCGTCCGGCACGGCGACCTGCCGCTCGACGAGCGGGGCCGGGTGAAGGGCACCGAGTACCTCACCATCGAGGGCCTGGTCCGGGCGTTCACCGCCGGCGACAACGCCGCGATCCCCGACCTGACCCAGGAGGGCATGTTCTGCCCGCCGAACGCCCAGCACGCGGTGCGGCAGTCCAAGGTGCTCGCCGACAACATCGTCCGCTCGCTGCGGGGCAAGTCGCTCAAGCCGTACGTGCACGGCAACGTGGGCGCCGTCGCCGGCCTCGGGCTGCACAAGGGCGTCGCCCAGACCTACGGGTTCAAGGTCAAGGGCTGGCCCGCGTGGTTCATGCACCGCAGCTACCACGGGGCGAAGGTGCCGACCTTCAACCGCAAGGCCCGGGTGCTGGCCGACTGGACCCTCGCGCTGTTCCTCAAGCGCGAGACCGTCTCGCTCGCCACCGTCGAGCAGCCGCGCGCCGACTTCGAGCTCGCCGCGCTCGACGACGCCAAGCCGAAGGAACGGGCCGTCTGAGGCCCGTCCGAACGGCTCCGGCCGGTTCCCGGCCCGGTGCGCCCCTGACGCCCCGGCGATCCCCGCGATCGTCGGGGCGTCAGGCTTTCTGGCGGGATTGGGGAGAATCGACGGGCCCGGCAGGAGGACGGGGCGCCGGAATCGGGGACGGTCAGGCGCGCTGCTTGAACGCGCGGAGGGAGAGCGGGGCGAAGATCAGGGAGATGCCCAGCCCCCACGCCAGCGCGATCAGGGCGTGGTCGAGCACCGGCCCGCCGACCAGCAGGCCGCGCATCGCCTCGACGAGCTGGGTCACCGGGCTGTTGTCCATGATCCAGGCGAGCCAGCCGGGGATGCCCCGGGTGTTCTGGATGAACGCGGTGCTCAGGAAGCTCAGCGGGAAGATCACCACGAAGCCGAAGATCTGCACCTTCTCCGGCTCGCTGACCTTCATCGCGATGTAGACCGAGGTCCACGAGAACAGCACCGCGAACGTCAGCAGCAGGACGAACGAGAGCAGCACCGCGAACACGTTGGTCTCGACCCGGAACCCGATCGCGAAGCCCACGATCAGCAGGATGACCATCGACCACGCCTGCTTGGCGGTGTCGGCGATGATCCGCCCGATCAGCGGCGCGCTGCGCGCGATCGGGAGGCTGCGGAACCGGTCGAACACCCCCTTGGTGATGTCGGAGTTGAGGCCGAACCCGGTGCTCATCCCGGCGAACAGGGCGTTCTGCGCGATGATGCCCGGGATGACGATGGGCAGGTAGGCCTCGACACTGCCCTTCATCGCCGGCCCGAACACGTACGCGAACAGCAGCACGAACATGATGGGCTGGATGGACAGGTCGAGCAGTTCCATCGGGTTGTGCTTGATCTGCACCAGGTTGCGCCAGGCCAGCGTCAGGATGTTGCGCGAGGCCACGGCGGGGGAGACCCGTTTGGTCAGGTTCGGCGGCGCGAGGGCGGTGGTGGTCATGCCGAGGCCCCTTCCTTGTCGGTGGCCTTGGCGAGCTGGTCGGCCTCGGCGTCGATGTCGTCGGTGTGGTGCCCGGTGAGGGCGAAGAAGACCTCGTCCAGGCTGGACTTGCGCAGCGACAGCTCGCCCACGGCGACGCCCGCGTCGTCGAGGGCGCGGACCACGGCGGTCATGATGGCCGGATCGGTGATCGGCGCCGCCACCAGGCCGTCGCGGACCTCCGGGACGGCCTCGGCCAGGTCCTGCACGACCCGCGCGACGGTGCCGCTGTCGGCCTGGTCGACCGGGCTGACCTCCAGGATCTGCCCGCCGACCTGCGCCTTGAGCTGGTCGGAGGTGCCGTGCGCGATGACCTGGCCGCGGTCGATGACGATGATGTCGTCGGCGAGCCGGTCGGCCTCCTCCAGGTACTGCGTGGTGAGCAGCACGGTGACGCCGTCGTCGGTCAGGCCGCGGACGATGTCCCACAGGCCGTTGCGGCTGCGCGGGTCGAGCCCGGTGGTGGGCTCGTCGAGGAACAGGAACTGGGGCTGCCCGACCAGGCTCGCGGCCAGGTCGAGCCGCCGGCGCATGCCGCCGGAGTAGGTCTTGGCGGCGCGCTCGGCCGCCTCGGTGAGCTGGAAGCGTTCGAGCAGCTCGGCCGCGCGGGCCTTGGCGGCGCGGCGGGGCAGCCCGAGCAGCCGGCCGATGAGCACCAGGTTCTCGGTGCCGGTGAGCATCTCGTCGACGCCGGCGTACTGGCCGGTGAGCCCGATGAGCTGCCGGACCTGGTGCGCCTCCTTCACCACGTCGAACCCGCCGACCTCGGCGCGGCCCTCGGTCGGCTGGATGAGCGTGGCCAGGATGCGCGTCATCGTGGTCTTGCCGGCCCCGTTGGGGCCGAGCACGCCGAGTACGGTGCCCGCCTGGGCGGTGAGCGAGACGCCGGCCAGCGCCTGGGTCTCACCGAAGCGCTTCACCAGGCCTTCGGCCTGGATGGCGTAGGTCATGTGATCTCCTAGGACTCTTCTGCCGGACGTCTCGCGGTTCCGCCGCAAGGGCCTGCCAAACTAGGCGCCGTCCGGGTGGGCGCGCATCTGGTTTATCCGCTGCCGCCGACAGGACGCCGGCAGCGTGAGGCCGATCCGCCCAAGTTCGCACAAGGGTCTGACAGAACGCTGACATCTCCCGTGTGACCTCGGCGGACGGCCTCCATGATGGGGTGGTCCGGGACACGCCGGGCGGCCCTGGGGGCAAAATCAGGGCAATTTCGTTGATACTTCTCCTTTCTCGTGGTGTCCGAGGGCGCCGCGGACACCCGGCGGCCACCAGGGGAGGCCGCCGGGGATCTAGACTCATGGACGTGACGGCGGTGCGGCGCCACCAAAGCGACGGCGGGAGGCCGCACCCGCCGCGATTGCGGCCGCCCGCGAATCGGGTGTCGCCCCGCGCGATCGCGCACTGGATGATCGAATACCTGCTGCTCTGGGGCCTGGCGTTCGGCCTGTCCTGGGGCGTCGCCGCCTGGATCGCCGACTCCCGCTGGAGCGGCCTGCCGGGCTGGCTGTCGGGCCACGTCTGGTGGATCCCGGTCGCGGTCGGCGCCGCCGGGCTGCTCATGGTGACCGTGGCGCCGGTCTGGCGCTACCGCGTGCACCGCTGGGAGGTCAGCGCCGACGTCGTCTACACCCGCACCGGCTGGTTCAGTCGCGAGTGGCTGCTGGTGCCGGTGAGCCGCATCCAGACCGTCGACACCGAGCAGGGCTGGATCGAACGGATGCTGGGCCTGGCCACGATCGAGGTCAACACCGCCTCGCACACCGGCTCGTCCGAGGTCTCCGGCCTCCCGGCCGGCGTCGCCACCGCGCTGGCGGGCGAGCTCGCCCACCGCGCCCACGACCTGCGCGACGACGCGACGTGAGCGTACGGGACGGGCATCCGCCCGAAGAACCGCCCGGAACGCCGCCCCCGCGCCCCGGCACACCGGCTCCGCCTCCGGCTCCACTCCCGCCCTCTGCTCCGCCCACGCCGTCGGCTCCGCTCCGGCCCGGGGGCCCGCTCCCGCCGCCGGTTCCGCCGCCGGACGAGGCGGGGGCGGACGGGCTGCGGCTGCATCCGCTGACCTTCGTGGTCGGCGCGGCGCGGGAGCTGATCGCGCTGCTCGCCGCGGGGGCCGCGGGGCTGGTCGTGGGGGGCCTGTCCACCGCGTTCTACTTCACCCTGGTGGGACTCGGGATCGGGCTGGCCTTCCACGTCGCGACCTGGGCGACGTTCACCTACGTCGTGCGCGAGGACCGGATCGAGCTGAGGCGGGCGCTGGTCGCACGATCGGTGAAGACCATCCCGCGCGAGCGGATCCGCGGCGTGGACATCAGCGCGTCCCTCCCGCACCGCTTGCTGCGCCTGGCGGTCGTGCACATCGACGCGGGCGCGGAGGGCGGGGAGGGGGAGCTCAACGCGGTGCACCGGCGGGAGGCCGAGCGGCTCCGCCGGGTGCTGCTGAGCCGCGCCCGTCCGGCGGAGCCCGCCGCGCCGCCCCGCCGGAGGCTGGCCCGGATGCGGCGCGCCTGGTACGTGTACGCCCCGCTGAGCGGCGCCTACCTGCTGACCCCGTTCGCCCTGGCGGGCAGCCTCATCGGAACGCTGTACAACCTGGGCGACGACCTCGGCCTGGTCACCCAGGAGCGGGTCGAGGGCCTCGGGCACGACCTGGTCGGCCTGCCGACCTCCGTGGTGTTCGGGCTGGCGGTGCTGTTCCTGCTGGCGATGCCGGTGGCCTCGGTGATCGTGTTCACGCTGTTCAACTGGGCCTTCACGGTGTACGAGCGGGACGGGTCGATCGTGGCCGAGCGCGGGCTGATCACCCGCCGCAGCGTCTCGCTGGAGCGGCGCCGCATCCGCGGGGTGGAACTGGCCGACAACCCGTTCGAGCGGCGGGCGGGGGTGCTGCGCCTCGGCGCCCTGGTCACCGGCCTGGGCGACGCCGCGCATCGCGGCCGGCTGCTTCCGGCGGCGCCGCGCCGGGTCGCCGAGGGACTCGCGGCCCAGGTGTTCGGCGCGGTGCCGGGCCCGCTGGTCGGGCACCCGCCCGCCGCCCGGGGCCGCCGGGTGCTGCGGGCCGTCGCGCCGCCGCTCGGCGTGGGGGCGCTGGCGCTCGCGGCCGGGCAGCCGTGGGTGACGTACTGCTGCCTGGTCCTGGCGGTGCTCGCCGTCCCCCTCGGGCTGGACCGGTACCGGCAGCTCGGGCACGTCACCGACGGGGCGCGGCTGTCGCTGCGGTCGGGGTCGCTGCGCCGCCGCCAGGTCGTGGTCGAGCACGGCGCGGTCGTGGGCTGGCGGCTGCGCCAGACCCTCTTCCAGCGGCGCCTCGGGCTCACCACCCTGTTCGCGGCGGTCGGCGCGGGCGAGGGCGGCTACCCGGCGATCGACATGGACGAGGGGGACGCCGTCGCGTTCGCGGCGAAGATCACCCCCGGCTGGGTGGCGCCCTTCCTCGAGTCCCCGCCCGAACCCGGCTGAGGACGGTGCGGGCCCCGCCGCGCGGTGAGCGGCGGGGCCCGGTGCGGCGCGCGGGCGGATCAGTCGGGGCGGCGGGCCCCGAACATGATCTCGTCCCAGGACGGGACGGAGGCGCGCTTGGCCTTGGCCTTGCGCCGGCCACGCGCCGGACGCGGGGGCGCCGCGGGCGCGTCTGCGGCGGTGGCCGCCGCCGCTGCGGCGGCGGGCGGGGCGCTGACCGGCTTCTCGGTCTCGGCGGCGGGCATCGCGGGACGGCTCGGCTTCTTCTTGGCCGGAGCCCGCGCGGGCTCCTTCGGCGCCGGTGCCTTCGCCTCGGCCGCGGCGGGCTCCTCCGGAACGGGCCGCTCCTCGGCGGCGGGCGCCCGCTTCGCGGCCTCGCGCTTCGGGACCTCCGGCTCGTCGGGGGCCTCTGCCTCCTGGGCGACCGGTTCAGGCTCCGCCACCGGCTCGGCCTCGACGTCGGTGTTCTCGGCTGCCGGAGCGGGTGCCGGAGCGGGCTCGGGCGCTGCTTCCGCCGCGGGCTCCTCGACGGGCTCGGCCGCCTGCTCCCGCGCGGCGGGCTCGGCCTCCTCCGCGACTCCTTCGGCGGTCGCCTCGGCGATCTCGGCGACCGCCTCGGGCTCCGGCGCCTCCGGTTCCGCGGGCACCTCGTGGACGTCGGGCTCGTCCAGCACGGCGGCGGGCGGCTCGACGGGCTCGGGTGCGGATTCGGGTGCGGGTTCCGGCTCCGCCTCGGGCTGCGGCTCGGGCGCCGGCGCCGGGACCTCGGCGACCGGCTCGGGCGGCGCGACCGGCGCGGGGCGCACCGGGGCGGGCGCGGCGGGCGGTTCGGTGACGGCGGCCGGACGCGGCACGGCGGCCGGCGCGGGACGCTCCTCGCGCAGCGGCTCGGGCTCGCGCTCCGGCGCCTTCGGAAGCGGCGCGGGCGCCGGGAACGGGACCGGACGCGCGGGCGGCGCGGCCGGCGGCGCCTCGCGCGCTGTCTCGCGGGACGCCTGGGCCTCATAGGCCGGCGCGGGCTCGCGGGGCGGGGCGACGGGGATCTCGCGCGGCGGCTCGCTCTCCCGCTGCGGGAAGGCGGGACGCGACGGGGCGCCGCCCCGGCCGCGGTCGATGCCGTACTCGCGCGGCTCGGCGGCGCGCAGCGGCTCGGGCGCCCGCTCGCCGGGCGGCTCGCTCTCGCCCGGGAGGCCGCGCCCGGGGCCGGGATCACGGCCGGTGCCCAGGTCGCGGACGTCCGACACGACCTTCATGGCCGGCCGCCGGGGCACCAGCGGCGTCACGGTGTCGGACAGGGCGTCGTCGTCCCACTCGACGGCGGTCAGCCGCGCGGCGACCTCGTCGAGCGGCGACACGTGCCGGCGGCGCGGGTCGAACACCCACTCGGCGGCGTGCGGGCGGCCGTTGTCGAAGAACGACAGGCGCACCCGCCAGGTGCTGTCCTCGCACTTCCAGGAGTCCCACTCGACCTCGTCGAGGTCGACGCCGCCGCGGCCGAGCCGCTCCTCGACGGTCTCGCCCAGCGGCGGGCCGGGGGTGGAGTCGCCCGGTCTGCGGACGGTCACCCGCTGCGCCTGCTGGGCCATGTACTCGCGTTCTTGCAGGACCGGTCCCTCGAACCACCGGACGCGTTCGACCGGGATGCCGGCCGACTCGGCGATCTCCTCTGCGGTCTCTCCGGACCGGATGCGAGCCTGGATCTCCTTCGGGCGCAAGGGATTCTCCACTTCGATCTCGAACTGGCCGAGGCGGGAGAAATGCCCACGGACCGCGGCGCGGAGCCGGTCGTCGACGGGCAGGGTGAACCGGGTGCCTCGGCCCGCGGTGGCCAGGACGAGGTACGTACCGTCCTCGCTGACCGCGACGAGGCGCAGCTCCTGCATGCGTGTCCTTCCTGCCCTGTCCTGACGGCACGGAGGGTGCCGGGCGGAGCTTCGGGTCGCGAGCCCGCCTCACTCGTGCTCGCGCCGTCCCACCGCCGGTTCCCACCGAGGGCGCATGCGTGCCCTTCCCCCGGGTACCCGAGTCTCTCTTTCGGACACACCTGCTGCCAGCACCGTACCCGGCATGTCCGAACATCGCCGCTCTCGAAGCCCTCTTCACGAGGCCGAAGAGGGCACCTGACCTAGCTTGCCCTCGCCGCGGTCCGGCCGGGGGCGCCCTGTCCCATTCTTGTGGATCCTTTTCCACACTGTGCCTGATGGGGGAGCCGGGCTCCAGCGGTTCGGGTAGTGAGCGTCACGTTGTTGACTGGAACATCCTGCTTAGGCGGTTAGTTTCGGTAAAGGGGATTTTGGGGTGTTCAGTCGGACAGGAGGTTCTGTTGATGCGGCGCAGGCTGCCGGATGTCAGTACGACCCAGCTCGTCGCCAGTGGTGTGGCGACGCTGGCGGCGGCGATCGGGGCGTCCTACCTCGGGGTCTACGGGACGATCATCGGTGCCGCCTTCATGAGCGTGGCCTCGACGGCGGGCGCGTCGGTCTTCAAGCACTACCTGGACCAGGGCAAGGAGCAGATCAAGGAGCGGACCCACATGCAGGCCGCGGCGGAGGGCCGGGAGGCGGCGCAGGGCGCGGCCTCCAGGGCCACGAGCGCGGACCCGACCCGGTCCGTCGCGTGGCCCGGCGAGGCCCCCTCCCATGCGCCCGCCGCCGGCAGGTCCGCCGCCGGGGGTGATCCGAACGCGACGCGGTTCGATCTTCCGCTGCCGGGCGGGGGCGACCCGAACGCGACCCGCCTGGACGCCAACGGCTCGAACGCGACCCGGATGGATCCGAACGCCACCCACGTGGAACGTTCCCCGGCCGCGGCCGTCGCCGCCGCGCTGGCGGAGGACGAGGCGGTGGACGGGGCCGTGCGCGGCGAGGCGTGGCGGGCCGCGTTCCGGAACACGGCCGAATGGACCCGGCAGCACTGGGTGAAGCTCGCGGTGTCGTCCGCGGCGATCTTCGCGATCGTGATCGGTGGCATCACCATCTACGAGGCGACCACCGGGGCGCCGATCGGCCGGAACCACGACACGGGCACCAGCGTCCGCAACGTCTTCGGCGGCGGCGGCAGTCAGGACCGTCCCAAGGACACGCCCTCGCAGACCCCCACCACCGAGCAGACCGGACCCGGCGAGACTCCCAGCGGCACGGCGCCCGGAACACCGAGCGACGGCCCGTCCACCCCGGAGACCGGGCAGCCGACCGACCGGCCGACCGACACTCCGTCGACGGAGCCCACGACCCCGTCGACGGAGCCCTCGACGCCGACCGAGCCCGCCCCGCCCGCGCCGTCCGGCGGCACCGGCACCGGCCAGCAGCCCACCGGCCAGCAGCAGGGGCAGCCCCGGACGGGCACCGGCGACGGTTCGTGACGACGACGGCCCGTACCGGCCTCAACGCATCGGACGCCTCCGCCACTGGCGGAGGCGTCCGATGTCGTGGGCCGTTCGGGGGTCCTGCGCGCGAGCATGCGGTTCAGGCGCCGAAGACCTGCTCGGTGTAGGGGTTGGCGAACCGGCGGTCCGGGTCGAGCTCGTCGCGCAGCGCGCGGAACTCGCCGAAGCGCGGGTAGACCGTCTCCAGGTACGCGGCGTCGCGGGTGTGCATCTTGCCCCAGTGGGGACGCCCGCCGATCGCGTTCATCAGCTCCTCGACCCCCTGGAAGTACTCCTCGTGCGGGTCGCGGTGGAAGACGTGGATCGCGATGAACGCGGTGCGGCGCCCGTACGCCATCGACAGCCAGGCGTCCTCTTCGGGCAGCAGCCGCACTTCGATGGGAAAGCTGATCCGCCAGCGCTTCTTGTCGTACAGCTTGCGCAGGTCCCGCAGGGCGGGCACGAGCTGCTCGCGCGGGATCGCGTACTCCTGCTCCTTGAACCGGACGGTCCGCGGGCTGGTGAAGACCTTGTAAGAGGTGTCGCTGTAGGTGCGGTCGCTGAGAGCCTTGGCGGACACGCCGTTGATGAACGGGACCGTGCCGGGCAGCCGGTGGGTCACCTGGTTGATGGCGCCGAAGACGGAGTTGGACAGGAACTCGTCGTTCAGCCACCCCTTGAAGCGCGACACCGGACGGGCGGGGCCATCGACGCGGTTGTTGCGCTTGGTCAGGCAGCGCTCGGTGTGCGGGAACCAGTAGAACTCGAAGTGCTCGTTGGCGGCATCGAGCTCGTCGACCCGCGACAGCACCTGGTCCCAGGCCATGGCCTCCTCCTGCGCGCGCAGGAGGAAGGCGGGAACGGTCCGCCAGGTGATCGCGGTGACGATGCCGAGAGCGCCGAGCCCGGCGCGGGCGGCGTCGAACAGCTCGCGCCGCTCGTCCGGCGAGCAGGTGACCGTGCTGCCGTCGGCGAGCACCAGCTCCAGCGCGGCGACCTGGGAGGCGAGCCCGGCGGCGTCGCGGCCGGTGCCGTGCGTGGCGGTCTGGAGCGCGCCCGCGACGGTCTGCTCCTGGATGTCGCCCATGTTGGCCAGCGCGAGGCCGTGCTCCTCGAGCGTCCGGTTGAGCACGTGCAGCGGGAGGCCGGCCTCGACCGTGACCAGGCCGGTGGCGGTGTCGACGGAGCGGACCGCGGTCAGCCCTCCCGGCTTCAGCAGGACGCCCTCGGCGACGGCCGCGCCGGTGAACGAGTGGCCGGTGCCGGTCATCCGGACCGTGAGGCCGTCGGCGGCGGCGGTCCGCACGGCCGCGGCCACCTCGTCGGTGGTGCGGGGAGTCGCGACGCGATGCGGCGTGGCCTGCTGATTCCCGGCCCAGTTCTGCCACTTTCGGGTACTCACGGGGGACATGGCAGGACTCTACTCGGCAATCGATCGTGAGGAAAGTTCACGTTTACTGATCGATCGCCCACCGGCCAGTCCGAGCGCGGCGGCCACCGCGGTACCGGCCAGCGGCACCAGGAAGGCGGTGCCCGAGCCGGACCCGTCCGCCAGTCGTCCCGCCAGCGACGCCCCGGCCGCCACGCCCGCGCCGACCGCCGTGGACACCAGCGCCAGCCCCTCGGTGAGCCGGTGCGCCGGGACGAGCCGTTCGACCAGCCCGTACGCCGGGATCGCCGTGGGCGAGATCGCCATCCCGGAGATGAGCACCACGGGCATCATCAGCCACAGGTCGTCCACCAGGACCGGCGGCACCATCGCGACCGCCAGCAGGATCAGCCCGATCCGGAACCGGGTGGCGAGCGGGGTCCGCCAGTGCCGCGCCCCGTACCAGAACGCCGCCGCGGCGCTGCCGAACCCGTAGCAGCCGAGCAGGACGCCGGCCAGGGCCTTGTGCCCCTGCTCCGCGGCGAACGCGACCGCGCTCACGTCGATCGCGCCGAACACCAGGCCCATCATCAGGAAGATCGGCGCCATCACCAGCAGCGCCCGGTCGGCCAGCACGCCGCCGGTCTCGCCCGCCCGGCGCGGCCTCGGTGGCGGCTCGGTGCCGCGCTGCGCGGCGAGCGCGAGGCCGCCGGTCAGCGTGCATGCCGCGGGCACGGCCAGGCCCGCTATCGGGTGCACCCCGGTGGACAGCGCGGTGACGATCACCGGCCCGGCGACGAAGATGCACTCGTCCACCACCGACTCGAAGGAGAACGCGGTGTGCAGCCGGGCCGGGTTCTCCCGCAGCGCGTACGTCCAGCGCGCCCGCACCCAGGCGCCCAGCGACACCTGGGTCAGCCCGGCCGCCGCCGCGGCCGGGAACAGCGTCCAGATCGGCAGCCCGGCCTCGGCGACGGCGATGAACACCGCGAAGCTCGCGGCGTTGGCCAGCACCACCGGCACCAGCACCCGGCGCTGCCCGTAGCGGTCGGCGAACCGGGCGCTCAGCGGCGAGCCCGCCGCGTAGGAGAGCGAGAGGGTCGCCGCCACCGAGCCGGCGATACCGTACGATCCGGTAACCGCGGACACGAGAAGGACGATGCCGATCCCCACCATGGACATCGACATGCGGCCGACGAACCCCGCAGCGACGAAGGGCCGGGCGCCGGGAACGCCGAGCAGCTCCCGGTACGGACTGGTCAACCCGGCCTCCCCTGCTCCCGGGAGGCGGGCCGCTCCCGGCCTCTTCGTGCGACTTCGGACCCATGATCACGTTACCTGGGGGAATCAACTGCACAGACGGGTAACCCATCCGTAGCGACATTCGTTGGGAATGGTTGTGGCTCCTCCTTCACCACCGCGCGCCCCAGGGCCCGGCACACCGGCCCCCGAGCCGCCCTCCGGGCCGGCCGCGGAGCGGACGCCGCCCACCCCGCCGAGCCCGCCGGGACGGGAGGGGGCGGCGCGGGCCAAGAAGCCCAAGCCGGAGAAGAAGCAGCGTTCGCGACCGCCCGCCGCCGGTGCCGCCCCGGCGCCCGGACGGCGGCGCCGCCGTCCGAGCCCGCTCCTCATCGCCGGTATCGCGGTGCTCGTCCTGGGGAACGTGACCGGGGGCGTGTACGCGGCGCTGACCACCGATGACGAGCCGCGCGGATCGACCGGCCCGCGGGCCGACCCGCCGCCCGCCGGGGGCGCCGCCGGGCCCGGCGGCCCGGTGACCAACGTGGCCGATGACGGCCAGGTCGCCCCGCTGCGCCGGGTGGTGCCGCCGGACGTGCTGGCCGTCGGCGCGGCGCCGCTCGACCAGCGCAAGATCGCCAAGCTCGGCCGGCTCGGCCGGGTGCGCGACGTGATCTCGGTGGCGGGCGGCGCGGTGCAGCTCCAGGGCCGGCAGGTCAACGCGTTCGCCGTCGACCCGTCCGCCTTCCGCTCGTGGACCCCGCCCGGCACCGCGACCAAGACCGAGTTGTGGACGGCGCTGGCCGGCGGCCAGTTCGTGGTCTCCTCCGACGCGGCCGAGCAGCTCCAGCTCAGCAGGGGCCTCCAGTACCCGATCGTGGGCCGGACGATGCCGCGCCTGACGCTGGGCGGCTCCAGCCCCCTCGGGCTGCCGGGCATCGACGTGCTGGTCGGCAAGAAGGCCGGCACCGACATCGGCCTGGTCCCCAACGTGGCCGTCATGGTCAACGCGCCCGGCGTCGAGCCGGGCAAGCTCGCCAAGGCGGTCGGTACGGTCCTCGGCGGCGGCGCCAAGGTGGTCGACCTGCACGAGAAGAAGTACCAGGCCCCGGCGGGCGGCGGTGCCCGCTCCGGCAGCTACCTCGATCTGTACAAGAAGGCCGCCACGACCTGCCCCGGCCTGTCCTGGACGGTGCTCGCCGCGATCGGGCAGGTCGAGAGCGACCACGGCCGCAACGCCGGCCGGTCCAGCGCCGGCGCGCTCGGCCCGATGCAGTTCATGCCCGCGACGTGGAAGTCCTACGGCGTCGACGGCGACGGCGACGGCAAGGCCGACATCATGAACCCCTACGACGCCATCCCCGGCGCCGCCAAGTACCTGTGCGCCAACGGGGCGGGCGGGGGCGGCAAGCACCTCTACCAGGCGGTCTGGCACTACAACCACGCCGACTGGTACGTCCAGAAGGTCCTCAACCTGGCCCAGGCGTACGCCGCCCGCTTCTCCTGATCCCGCGCCGCCGTCCGGTCCGGCCGCCCCGATCCGGCCCCGGTCCGTGCGCGGGTCCACCGTGGGTCCGCCCCGGCCCGCCCCTGCGCCCGCCGGGCCAGGCGGCTGGTTGGATGGACGCATGAGGCAGGCTCAACCGGTGGATCCGGCTCGGTACGACGCGTTGCTCCTGGTGTCCTTCGGCGGCCCCGAGGGACCGGACGACGTGATGCCCTTCCTGGAGAACGTGACCCGTGGCCGCGGCATCCCGAGGGAGCGCCTGGAGTCGGTCGCCGAGCACTACCACCTGTTCGGCGGGGTCAGCCCGATCAACGCCCAGTGCCGCGAGCTCAAGGCCGCCATCGAGGCCGACCTCGAGGACCACGACGTCGACCTGCCGGTCTACTGGGGCAACCGCAACTGGCAACCGCACCTCGCCGACACCGTCCGCCAGATGAAGGACGACGGCGTCCGGCACGCCGCCGCGTTCGTCACCTCCGCCTACAGCGGCTACTCGTGCGACGACCAGTACGTGGAGGACATCGAGCGGGCCCGCGAGCAGGTCCCGGACGCGCCCCGCATCGACAAGCTGCCCGTCTACTGCCTGCGCCCGGGGTTCATCGACCCGTTCGTCGACGCCGCCAAGTCCGCGCTGACCAGGATCCCGCACGGCGCGAACCTGGTCTTCACCGCGCACAGCGTGCCGCTGGCCCAGCCGGGCCGCGCCCGCTACGTCGCCGAGCTGGAGCAGGTCGCGGCGGCCGTCGCCGAACGCGCGGCGCCCGGAGCGCCCTGGTCGCTGGTCTACCAGAGCCGCAGCGGCCCGCCCTCCCAGCCGTGGCTGGAGCCCGACGTGTGCGACCACCTGGAGCGGCTGCACGCCGAGGGGGTGGGGGCGGTCGTCGTGGTCCCGGTGGGCTTCGTGTCCGACCACATGGAGGTCAAGTACGACCTCGACCACCAGGCCGCCGACCGCGCCGCCGCGCTGGGCCTGGCCTACACGCGCGCCGCCACCCCCCACACCGATCCGCGTTTCGTCGCGCTCGCCCGCGAGCTGCTGCTCGAACGCTCCGATCACCGAACCTGAGGAATGCGATGAGCCTGGCCGAGGAACTGCTGGAGCTGGCCGTGGCCACGGCGCGGGAGGCCGGCCGGATGCTGGTCGACGAGCGCCCGGCCGGCGGCCCCGACGTGGTGCAGACCAAGAGCAGCCACACCGACGTGGTCACCCAGATGGACCGCGCCGCCGAACGCCTGATCATCGAGCGGATCCTCGCCGCCCGGCCGGGCGACGCCGTCCTCGGCGAGGAGGGCGGCACCCGCTCCGGCGGCAGCGGCGTCCGCTGGGTGGTCGACCCGATCGACGGGACCGTCAACTACCTCTACGACCTGCCCGACTGGGCGGTCAGCATCGCCGCCGAAGTGGACGGCGTCGCGGTCGCCGGCGCGGTCGACATGCCGCGGCGGGGCGAGCTGTACACCGCCGCGCGCGGCGGCGGGGCGCTGCTGCACACCGGCGCCGGGACGCGCGAGCTGCGCGTCAACGCGGACGTCCCGCTGGACCGGGCGCTGGTCGCCACCGGGTTCGGGTACGAGTCGCGGCGCCGCGCCCACCAGGCGCGCGTGCTCACCGGGGTACTGCCGGCCGTCCGCGACATCAGGCGCGGCGGTTCCTGCTGCGTTGACCTGTGCTCGCTGGCGGCGGGCCGTGTCGACGCCTACTACGAGCGCGGCGTCCAGGCGTGGGACGTCGCCGCCGGGGCGCTGATCGTCGAGGAGGCGGGCGGTCGGGTGGAGGGCCTGCACGGGGCCGCGGTGAGCCCCGAGCTGGCCATCGCGGGAGGTCCGGGCGTCTTCGAGGCCCTGCACGACCTGCTGGCGCCGCTCGACCCGGCCCGCGACTGAGGCCGTCGGAAGAGGCCGTCGGGAAAGGCACCGGGACCTGGGAGAACGAGCGGGGAGCCCGGAACCGCGACTCCAGGCCCCCCGTGCGGTCGGGCGTCCTAGTCGCAGCGGGGTGGCTCGACTCCGATGTCGTGATTCGCTGCGATCCGGCGCAGTTCTCTGATCTCCTCCTGGCGGATGTCCGCCAGGTAGGTGTCTCCATCTGCGTGGGCGCTGCGCAGCGACGCGTACGCGTGCTCGAGCCGCTGGTGGATCATGCTTGACAACTCGCCCATGGGCCTCCTCCCGGATCAGGCCGTCCCTACCCACACCTAGGCTGAAGGTAAACCTGTCGTCCGAGCCGAATTCGCGGCGGGCGCCGCGGGGTGCCGGCGGCATCGTGAGCAGGTGCTTACGGGGGTCTTACGGGCCTCGTGGCATACCTGGAGACCTTGACCGGAGGGGGACGCAGTGCGTGTTCTAGTCGTCGAGGACGAGCGGGTGCTCGCCGACGCGATCGCCACCGGCCTGCGCCGCGAGGCCCTGGCCGTGGACGTGGCCTACGACGGCGCGGGGGCGCTGGAGCGGGCGAGCGTCAACGACTACGACGTGATCGTCCTCGACCGCGACCTGCCCAAGGTGCACGGCGACGACGTGTGCACCGAGCTGGTGACCCGGCGCTACCCGGCGCGGATCATCATGCTGACCGCGGCCGGCGAGCTCGACGACCGGGTGCGGGGCCTGTCCATCGGCGCCGACGACTACCTGGCCAAGCCGTTCGCGTTCGCCGAGCTGATCGCCCGGGTGCGCGCCCTCGGCCGCCGCGCCGCCGCGCCGCTGCCGCCCGTGCTGGAACGCGCCGGGATCGCGCTCGACCCGGCCCGCCGCGAGGTGACGCGCGACACCCGCCCGGTCGAGCTGACCCGCAAGGAGTTCGCGGTGCTCGAGGTGCTGCTCAGCGCCGACGGCGCGGTGGTCAGTTCCGAACAGCTCCTGGAGAAGGCGTGGGACGAGCACATCGACCCGTTCACCAACGTGGTCCGCGTGACGATGATGACGCTGCGCAAGAAGCTGGGCGATCCGCCGGTGATCGAGACGGTGCCCGGGGTGGGGTACCGGCTGTGAACCCCGAACCCGAACCCCGCCCGTCCGCGAGCGGGCCGGTGCCGCCGGCCGAGCCCCTCGTCCAGGGCGGCTCCTGGCAGGGGACGGGGCCGCAGCAGCTGCCGCCGCAGAACGGCGCGGGCGGCAAGGGCGGCCAGCGCCAGGGCGGGGCGTTCATCGCCGACCTGCGCGCGCTGCCGAGCCGCGTGAGCGTGCGGCTCCGGCTGACCGTCCTGTACGGGCTGCTGTTCCTGATGGCGGGCGCGCTGCTGCTGTTCGTCACCTACCTGCTGGTCGGGTCGATCCTCGACTCGGTCCTCCCGGACGGCAACCTCCTCTACTCGTCGGGCAAGGAGGTCCTCAACACCAAGATCCTCAAAGAGCTGACGATGAGGCAGCTCCTCGGCCGGTCGCTGGTGGCGCTGGCCGGGGTCGGGATCATCGCCCTGGTGCTCGGCTACTTCGTCGCCGACCGGGCGCTGAGCCCGTTGCAGCGGGTGACGGCCACCGCCCGCAGGCTCTCCGGGAGCACCCTGCACGAGCGGATCGCGCTGGAGGGCCCCGACGACGAGATCAAGGAGCTGGCCGACACCTTCGACGCCATGCTCGAGCGGCTCGGCCAGGCGTTCGACTCCCAGCGCCGGTTCGTCGCCAACGCCTCGCACGAGCTGCGCACCCCGCTGGCGATCAACCGGACGCTGCTGGAGGTGGCGCTCGGCGACCCCGAGGTGTCCGACGACCTGCGCGCGGTGGGCCGGACGCTGCTGGCCACCAACGCCCGGCACGAGCGGCTGATCGAGGGCCTGCTGCTGCTGGCCCGCAGCGAGCGCGAGCTGACCACCCGGTCGCCGGTCGACCTGGCCGAGGTGGCGGCGGCGGTGCTGGAGAACTCCGGCCGCCGCGAGCGCGACCACGACGTCGCCGTCCACCCGGAGCTGACCTCCGGCACCGCGCTCGGCGACCCGGTGCTGCTGGAGCACCTGGTCACCAACCTGGTCGACAACGCGGTCAAGCACAACGACGACGGCGGCGAGGTGTGGATCCGTACCGGGCTGCTCGACGGCTACGCCACCGTCCAGGTCGAGAACACCGGCCCGACGGTGCCCGCCTACGAGGTCGACCGGCTGTTCGAGCCGTTCCGGCGGCTCAACGCCGACCGGGTCGAGTCGGCCAAGGGCGCCGGGCTGGGCCTGTCGATCGTCCGGTCGGTGGTGCTGGCGCACCGCGGCACGGTCTACGCCGCGCCGCGCCCCGGCGGCGGCCTGATCATGACCGTCCGCCTCCCGCTCGCCCGCGAGACGCACTGAGCCGCTCCCGCCGCTCCCGCCGGTCCTGCCGCCCCCGGTCCGCCGGGGGCGGCGGTCACTTCAGGGCGGTGGTGGCGAGCGTCGGGTCGCCCTCGTAGTCCATCTGGAGGCCGACGAACTTGCCGGTGCTCAGGGCGGCGGTCCCGTCGTTCAGCAGCGGGACGAGCGCCATGTCGTCCAGCGCCGTCTTCTCGGCCTGCTGGAGTAGCCCGGTCCGCCGCCCGTTGTCGGGCGTCCGGATCGCCTGGGCCAGCAGCTCGTCGAACCGCGCGTTGCGCCAGCCCGCGAAGTTGTAGAGCCGGTTGCCGGTGGTGGCGACCTGGTCGCCGGCCAGCAGCGGCCGGAGCATCGTGTACGGGGCCGGGTAGTCCGGCCCCCACGCGTAGAGCAGCAGTCCCGACGCGTCCTCGGCGGTGAGCAGTTTGCGCTGTTCATCGAACTTGTAGGCGACGGTGGTCTTCAGCTCGATCCTCCAGCCGAGCACCTGCTGGAGCCGCTGCGCGATCACCTCGGCGGCGCGCCGGTACGTCTGGGTGTCCTGGACGAACAGGGTCACCTTCGTGCCGGGCTTCTGCCCGGCCTGCCCGGCGAGCGAGCGCGCCTTCGCCGGGTCGGTCGCGCCGCACGCCGGGCAGTCGCGGGCGCCCGCGAAGCCGGGCACGGGCCGTGGGACGATGCCGCGTGCGGGCTGGTAGACGCCCCCGTACAGGGTGTTGGAGATCGCCTGCCGGTCCAGGGCGTACGAGACGGCCAGCCGCGCCTCCTTCGACCGGAGCGGCCCCCGCTGGGTGAGCGGGATCAGCATCCTGGTGAACGGCGACGTGTGCGTCATCAGGCCGTTCATGCCCCGAGTGGTCGCCAGCTCCTCGGGCCCGAGCGGCGCCCAGTCGAGGGTGCCGGCGGCGATGCCGGCCCGGCCCACGGCGCTGCCGCTGGTGCTCAGCCGGATCGAGACCCGGTCGAGCCTGGTCTTCCCGAAGGCCCACGCGTCGTTGCGGACCAGCGTGAGCGTCTGCTCCTTCTGGTACGACCCGACCTTGAACGGCCCGTTCCCGACGGGGTTCATGTTGTAGGCGCCGTTGTCGGGCCCGCCCGCGCCGGACGGCACCGGGGAGAACACCGGATCGGCCAGGCGCGCCGCGAACTCGCAGTTGGGGCCGGTCAGCTCGACCTGGAGGGTGCCGCCGGCGGCCTGCACCCCGGCCAGCTTCTGCGACTTCTTCGAGCTGGTCTCGGCGAAGCCCTTGATGTCGTCCATCAGGTACGGCGCGGCGGAGCCGGAGACCCCGGCGCTGCGGGCCCAGCCGCGGGCGAACGCGGCGGCGTCGACCGGTTCGCCGTTGCTGAACCGGGTGCCGGGCTTGATGGAGATCCTCCACCGGGTGCAGGTGGCGTCCGGAGTGATCGCGGTGGCCAGCCGGTTGCGCGCCGTGCCGTCCGGGGCGATCTCGGTGAGCCCGGTGAAGAGCTGCTTGGACACGAACTTGCGGGTGCCGAGCATGGAGTGCGAGGGGTCGAGCTCGCCCCCGTCGCCGAGCGCCGTCAGCGACGCCCGGAACTCGCCGCCCGTCCGGCCCGAGTCGAAGGCGGGCGTCACCCGGTCGTCCTGCCGCATCTGGACGATCACGACGGCGGCGACGATGATCAGCGCGACGAGCGCCGCGCCGCCCGCTCCGGCCAGGACGCCGATGCCGCGCTTGCCGCTGAGGCCGCTGGACGGCTTGGTCATCTGGACGCCGGCGCCCGAAGGCTGCTGCCAGTTGCCCTGCTCCCCGGGGAACGGTGCAGGCCCCAGCGGGGACTGCGACTCAGGCGGGGGCCATTGGCCGCCCAACCGGTTCAGCCCGTTCCCTGGAGGCTGCTGCCCTGGAGGCTGCTGGCCCGGAAGGTGCTGCCCTGGGAGCGGCGGCTGGGCCGGATACTGCCCCCCGGGGAGCGGCTGACCCGGATGCTGCTGGCCTGGGAGCCGTCCGCCGGGCAGTTGCCCACCGGGGGCTCCTCCGCCCGGGAGCGGCGGGCTCGGCGGGGGCGGGGCGTACAGGGACCGGCCCGCCGCCTGGCCGAACGGCTGCTGGGGCCGCGCGGCGATCTGCCGGAGGCGCGTGCTGGTCGCGGCGGCCTCGGCGCCCTGGTTGAGCACCGCCGCGGACTGCGGGTCGCCCGGCCCGCCGCCGGTCTGGGGGAGGCTCCCCGCCAGGCTCAGCAGGCGGAGCAGGACCTGGTGCGAGGACGGCCGGGCGGCGGGGTCCTTGCCGAGGCAGTCGGCCACGAGCGACCGGAGCGGTTCGGCGAGCGCCCCGAGGTCCGGGGGCAGGTTGAGGATGCGGTGCATGACCGCGGGGATGGAGTCCTGGCCGAACGCGGCCCGGCCCCCGGCCGCGTAGACCATCGTGGCGCCCCAGGCGAAGACGTCGGCCTTCGGCCCGACCGGGGCCCCGGAGATCTGCTCGGGTGCCATGTACGCCGGGGTCCCGACGGCGGTGCTGGACAGCGTGCCGGTGGCGTCCAGGGCGCGGGCGATGCCGAAGTCGATGACGCGCGGCCCGCCCTGGGCGAGCAGCACGTTCGCCGGTTTGAAGTCGCGGTGCACCACCCCGGCCTGGTGGATCGCGGCCAGCGCGGTCATCGTGCCGATCGCGACCCGGTCGAGCTCGGCGCCCCGGCGCGGGCCGTCGGCGGACAGCACCGCCGACAGCGGGGGGCCGTCGATGTACTCGCTGACGATGTAGGGGCGGTCGCCCTCGACGTCGGCGTCCAGGATGCGGGCCGTGCAGAACGGCGAGACGCGCCGCGCGACCTTCAGCTCGGCCGCGAACCGGGACCGTGCCCGCGGATCGCCGCTGAACCGGGCGTGCAGCAGCTTCACCGCCACCTGCCGCATCGCCCCGGAGTCCTGCCCGGACGCCGCGTCCCGCTCCGGTCCGGTGGTGTCCTCCGGGACGTCGTCGTCCGGCGGGACGTCCGGCAGCTCGGCCGGGTCGACCTCGGCGAGGTACACCGAGCCCTGCCCGCCCTCCCCGAGCAGGCCCGTCAGCCGGTACGGCCCCAGATGGCCGGGATCACCCGTGCGGAGTGGGGTGATCTCGGCCATCGCGGTCCTTCCGGGGTGGGACTGTGCGGAGACGGGCGGGCGCCCGGCGCGCCTACTTGCGCACGGTGCCGGTGGCGAGGGGGGTGGTGTCGGTCAGGTTCTTCTTCTCCTCGAACCGCAGCGAGGCGCTGGTCAGCCGGGTGAAGGTCACGTAGCCGGAGATGCACGTGCCCCTGCTGATGGTGATCTTGAGGGTGACCTGGGACGCGGTGCCCCCGGGCTCGGGCCTCAGCGTCCCGAAGCAGTCGGAGCCCTCGGTGTAGGTGACCGATCCGAGGACGGTGAGCAGGTTGTAGCGCACCTGCCAGCTCCCGTTGGTCTGCACGCCGGTGCCCGTCCAGACCCCGTAGAACTCCGTCGGGATACGGGCGAAACCGGTGGGCGAGGGTGTCGACGGGGTGTAGGTGGTCGGGAGCGTGAAGCGCGGGACGGGCGGGTCGTCCTCGCCGCTGTCGCCGGCGACGATGATCACCACCACGATGACGATGATCGAGATCAGCGCCAGCACGCCGCAGCCGATCGCGATGATCGGCCCGGTGGAGCTGGACTGCCGTCCCCCCTGCGGCCCGTACATGGGCGGATGCGGGCCGGGCGGGCCCTGCTGCATCTGCATCGGCGGGGGCGTCGTCGGGCCGTGCTGCATGCCGCCCTGCATGCCGCCCTGGTACATCGGCATCGGCGGCGGGGTGATCGGCTGGGGCGGCGGCGTGTGCGGACCGCCCATCGGCCCCTGCTGCATCCCGCCCTGCTGCATACCCCCTTGCTGCATACCTCCTTGGGGCATCCCGCCCTGCTGCATCGCGGCCGGGTTCATCGGCATCGGCGGCGGCGTGATCGGCTGGTGCGCCGGGGCCCGGCGCGCGGGCGGGACCGGCGGCGGGGCCGGGAGCTGCGCGGCGATGCGGGTGCCCTGGTTGAGCAGGTCCTCCTGGCCGGCGGCCGGGTTGCTGGGCGCCGCCCCGACGTGGCCGAGCAGGTTCAGCAGGAGCTGGGGCGCCGGCGGGCGCAGGCCGGCGTCCTTGGACAGGCACCGGCCGACCAGGTCGCGCACCGGTCCCGGCGGCAGCGCCGACAGGTCCGGATCCTCGTTCAGGATCCGGTTGATGATCACCGGGAGGGTGTCGGCCTCGAACGGCGACTGCCCGGTCGCCGCGAACACCATCGTCGCGCCCCAGGCGAAGATGTCGACCGCCGGGGTGAGCGGCGCGCCGGTCAGCTGCTCGGGCGCCAGGTAGCCGGGGGTGCCCACCACCATCCCGGTCGCGGTGACCTGGCTCTCCTGCGAGTTGACCGTCCGGGCGATGCCGAAGTCGACCACCCGCGGCCCGTCCGAGGCGAGCATCACGTTGTTGGGCTTGAAGTCGCGGTGCACGATGCCGGCCTCGTGGATGGCCGCGAGCGCCGTCGCGGTGCCGATCGCGAGCCGTTCCAGCTCGGCCGCGCTGCGCGGCCCGTTGTGCGCGACCACGTCGTGCAGTGACGGGCCGTCGATGAACTCGCTGACGACGTAGGGCTGGTCGCCCTGGACGTCGGCCTCCAGTACCCGCGCGGTGCAGAACGGCTCGACCTTCTGCGCCGCGGCGACCTCACGGGTGAAGCGGGCGCGGGCGGCGGGGTCGTTCGCCATCTGCGCGTGCAGGAGCTTGACGGCCACGTACCGGCCGTCGCGGGACTTGCCGAGGAAGACCGCGCCCTGCCCGCCCGCCCCGAGTCGCCCGACCATCTCGTACTGTCCCAGCGACCGGGGATCGCCTGGCTCCAGCGGAGCGGCATCCGGCATCTGACCCTCCAGTGACCCGCGGTCCAGGACCGCGATAGTGTTCGCGGGCTCCCGGCACGGGACCGTCCCGGCCCCCGCCGGAACGCCCGCCGTGGGGGCCCGCCCCCCAAACCTTCAGGCGGGCACATTATCGCGTTAGTTCAGACGTTTCACCGACGTGTCCGGTTCTCCTCGGCGCGGAAGTCCTCGTGCGGCGCCGCGCCCGGCGGCCCGCCCGGCGCGCGCAACGCCTCCGGGACCGATATGATCCCGCCGCCGTGGGATGCCCCGGCGGGGGCGTCCCGGCCCGATCATTGCCGTGACACCCGACCGGGTATGTGACATCTGACACATCAGCGCGCGCCGGGCCCGGGTGATCGGTGTCACCGGTGGGACCGGTCGCGCCTCGTGTGTCGCAGGTCACCGCCCGTGACAGAATTTCCCGCCCGGATCGGGCACAAGAACGGCCCCCCGTGCGTTAGATCCGCGCGACGGGGCGCATAAAGCACTGAGGGGGATGGAGATAGAAGATGGCGACCGACTATGACAGCCCACGCAAGACCGACGACGACCTCAATGAGGACAGCCTCCAGGAGCTCCAGGCCCGGCGGGCCGACAAGTCCGCCAGCATCATCGACGAGGACCTGGACGCCGGAGAGGTCGCCGAGCTGCCCGGCGCCGACCTGTCGAACGAGGAGCTGACCTTCCGGGTCGTTCCGCGGCAGGCCGACGAGTTCACCTGCACCCGCTGCTTCCTGGTGCACCACCGCAGCCAGTTGGCCGGAGAGAAGAACGGCCAGCCGGTCTGCCGTGAGTGCGCCGCCTGACCGGGGGCGAGCGGTGACGGGTGACATCGAACGACATCAGGAGAGCGGACGGGACGTGGAGCCGGCGCAGGGCGACGGCTCCGCCGAGATCGGCGAGCTGATCGGCCGGCTGTCCGGCGGCGACGACATGGACCGCGAGACCCGCGGGCGCCTGCTGGGCCGGCTGGCCCGGCTGCTCGGGCAGAACGCGCGCCGGGCGGGCGCCGCCGGCGTCGCGCGCGGCAAGTGGCTGACCGACCTGCTCGTCGCGGCGGTGCCGCACATCCCGATCCGCGATCTGGAGACGTTGAGCGGACACCACCACGGCCTGTTCGGCGAGGAACTCGCCGACAGCGTGGTCAAGGTGGCCAGCAACAGCACGACGGCGGTGGGCGCGGCCGGCGGCGCGCTGGCGGCGGTGGAGTTCGCGGCCCCGCCGATGCTGCTCACCGCGCCCGCGCAGCTCGCCGCCGAGACCCTGGTGGTCGCGGCGATCGAGGTCAAGATGATCGCCGAGCTGCACGAGGTGTACGGGGTCCGGATCCAGGGCTCGGGCAC
Organism: Actinomadura xylanilytica; assembly: GCF_030283145.1. Classification (GTDB taxonomy): domain Bacteria; phylum Actinomycetota; class Actinomycetes; order Streptosporangiales; family Streptosporangiaceae; genus Spirillospora; species Spirillospora xylanilytica. Next base: position 1,143,260 of record NZ_JASNWE010000003.1, on the reverse strand, counting down.
CGCGCGCGGCGCGGCCTTCCTCACCTCCTGGGCACGGCAGCGCGGGATCAACCCGCTCGAGAGCGGCTCCCTGGCCAGCGCGCTGGGCTCGGCGGCCAAGGCGGCGCTGCGCAAACGGCTGCTGCGCACCTTCGGGCGCAGCATGACCACCATGGGCCCGTTCCTCACCGGCGCCGCGGCCGGGGCGGCGCTCAACCGCACCGCCACCAAACGCCTCGCGAGCACGGTCCGCGGCCATCTGCGCGAGAACACCGGCCTGCCGGCCGCGCTCCCCGGCGACCACAAGTCCCTCGGCCAGGCCGACTAGCGAGAACCGCGCCGGCGCGCACCCCGGCGCCGCGCGTCCCACCGGGACGGACTCCGCTGGGACCAATCCCCATCGGCACCGACACCCGTTCGCCCCCCGCCATCTCCGCCATCTCCGCCATCCTCACGGTTCCTGCCGTCCCCGCTTTTCCTGCCCGGCCCGCGCACTGCCGCCCTCGCGCACCTGCACGAGCGCCGCGCGTGCGCCGGGGCTCGGGAGGCTGCACCGACGGGCCACGGGTCAGGCGAAATCGAGCTCGCCGGAGACCGGGTCGCGCCCGGCCAGCCACATCCCGAGCGCCTCGCGGGTGCCGCGCACCTCCGGCCCGCGCCCGATCGGGCGGTGCCCGTCGGTCGGGACGACGCGGTGGCGGAGTAGGCGGCGGTTGAGCCAGAAGCTGAGGTGCACCCCCTCCCGGAAGATCGCGGTGGCGACGCTGTCCGGGACCTCGCGGGGACGGCCGAGGCCGCGCCGGATGTCCTGGTGGTGAACGCCCAGGTCGCCGAGCATGACCGCGGCGCCGAGGCGGCTGGTGGCGGACGGGGCGGCGGCCCAGGCGCGGGCCCATTCCTCCAGACGCGCGCGGGGGAGGTGCCGTACCCGGTCGGCCTGCGCCTGGTTGGCGGCGTTGAAGCGGGTTCCGAAGCGCAGGTAGGTGGCGAGGTAGTCCGCGCCGATGAGGTGGCCCAGCACGTCGCGCGGGGCCCAGCCGGCGCACAGCGTGGTCCCGGTGTCGAACTCCTCGTCGGGTAGTTGCTCGAGGGTCTCGATCAGCCGGAGGCGCTCGGCGCGCTGCTCGTCCTCGTACGGGAAACGCATCGTGGTCGGTCCCTTCGTCACGACGGGACCGACCACGATACGCAGAGTGCTTGCGGACGCAAGCTCTGGACCCCCTATCCAATAGGGGTCACGGCTCTCAGAGCTCCCCCCGGAGCTGCGCGGGCAGTTCGCCGGTGCCCTTGGCCCACTGCCGGGCCGCGGCCCGGGTGGCCAGCAGCCGGGCGACCTCCATGCCGACGCCCATCACCACCGCCCAGGCGATCGCCTCGGAGAGCGCCACGTCCGGGGACTCGGGGTTGACCGGCGGCTCCTTGCCGGTGCCCTTCTTCCACGCCAGCGTGATCGCCTTCTTCGCGACGAAGCCGCTCGCGAAGGCCGCGGCGCCGGCCATCACCCGCCAGCCGATGTCGCCCTTGTCCGCCATCATCGTCCTCCAGTCGTCCGGTGATCCCGACGCTACCGGAACGGGGTGCTCCCGGCGGGGGAGCGATCACGCGCCGGGCGGGCGGTATACGGCCTGCGCGCCGTCCCGATGTCAATACCATTGGACCCATGACAGATCAGCCGCGTACGCCCGACGTCCCTGCCAAGCCCTCCCTGGACGGCCTGGAGGAGAAGTGGGTACGCCGCTGGGACGCCGACGGCACCTACCGTTTCGACCGGACCCGGCCCCGCGCCGACGTCTACTCCATCGACACGCCCCCGCCGACGGTGAGCGGCTCCCTCCACGTCGGCCATGTCTTCTCCTATACCCACACCGACGCCATGGCGCGCTTCCAGCGGATGCGGGGGCGCGAGGTCTTCTACCCGATGGGGTGGGACGACAACGGGCTGCCGACCGAGCGCCGTGTGCAGAACTACTTCGGGGTCCGGTGCGACCCCTCGCTGCCCTACGACCCCTCCTTCGAGCCGCCCGAGAAGCCCGACCCCAAGCGCCAGCTCCCGGTGTCGCGGCGCAACTTCATCGAGCTGTGCGAGCGGCTCACCGGGGTCGACGAGAAGGCGTTCGAGGAGATGTGGCGCCGGGTCGGCCTGTCGGTCGACTGGAACCACCTCTACACCACCATCGGGTCCGACTCCCGGGCCGCGTCCCAGCGCGCGTTCCTGCGCAACCTCAAGCGCGGTGAGGCGTACCTGTCGGAGGCGCCGACGCTGTGGGACGTCACGTTCCGCACGGCCGTCGCGCAGGCCGAGCTCGAAGACCGCGAGCAGTCCGGCGCGTTCTTCCGCATCCGCTTCCACGGCGACGACCGGCCGGTCTACATCGAGACGACCCGTCCCGAGCTGCTGCCCGCGTGCGTCGCGCTGGTCGCCCACCCCGACGACGAGCGCTACCGGGAGCTGTTCGGCACGACCGTCCGCACCCCGCTGTTCGGCGTCGAGATCCCGGTGCTGGCGCACCGGCTGGCCGAGCCCGACAAGGGGTCGGGCATCGCGATGATCTGCACGTTCGGCGACGTCACCGACGTCACCTGGTGGCGCGAGCTCGACCTGCCCACCCGCGCGATCATCGACTGGGACGGCCGGCTCGCCGCCGTCCCGCCGCAGGGCGTCCCGGCGAGCCCCTACGACGAGCTGGCCGGCAAGACCGTCTTCTCCGCCAAGGAGCGGGTGGTCGAGCTGCTGCGCGAGTCCGGCGACCTCGACGGCGAGCCCCGCAAGATCAGCCGGCCGGTGAAGTTCTACGAGAAGGGCAACAAGCCGCTCGAGATCGTCACCACCCGGCAGTGGTACATCCGCAACGGCGGGCGCGACCCCGAGATCCGCGCCGAGCTGCTGCTGCGCGGCGCCGAGCTCGACTGGCACCCGCCGTACATGCGGGCCCGGTACGAGAACTGGGTCGAGGGCCTCAACGGCGACTGGCTGATCTCCCGGCAGCGGTTTTTCGGCGTGCCGATCCCGGTCTGGTACCCGCTGGACGCGTCCGGCGAGCCGGTCTACGACCAGCCGATCACCCCGCCCGAGGACGTGCTCCCGGTCGACCCGTCCAGCGACCACCCGCCCGCGTACAGCGAGGACCAGCGCGGCAAGCCGAACGGGTTCACCGGCGACCCGGACGTGATGGACACCTGGGCGACCTCGTCGCTGACCCCGCAGATCGCGGGCGGCTGGGAACGCGACCCCGACCTGTTCGCCCGCGTCTTCCCGTACGCGCTGCGGCCCCAGGGGCACGACATCATCCGCACCTGGCTGTTCTCCACGGTCGTCCGCGCGCACCTGGAGCACGGCTCGCTGCCGTGGAGCGACACCGCGCTGTCGGGCTGGATCCTCGACCCCGACCGCAAGAAGATGTCCAAGTCCAAGGGCAACGTGGTCACCCCGATCGCGCTGCTGGAGGAGTTCGGCTCCGACGCGGTCCGCTACTGGTCGGCCAGCGGCCGTCCGGGCACCGACACCACCTTCGACACCGGTCAGATCAAGGTCGGCCGGCGGCTCGCCATCAAGATCCTCAACGCGTCCAAGTTCGTGCTCGGCTTCGGTGAGGTCGCGGCCGACGCGGCGGTGACCGAGCCGCTCGACCTGGCGATGCTGGCCGCGCTGTCGGGGGTGGTCGAGGACGCGACGCGGGCGTTCGAGGGCTACGACTACACCCGCGCGCTGGAGCGGACCGAGCGGTTCTTCTGGGAGTTCTGCGACGACTACCTGGAGCTGGTGAAGTCCCGCGCGTACGGCGAGGGCCCCGAGGCGCAGTCCGCGCGGGCGGCGCTCCGCACGGCCCTCGGCGTCCTGCTGCGGCTGTTCGCGCCGGCGCTGCCGTTCGTGACCGAGGAGGTCTGGTCGTGGTGGCGCGAGGGCTCGGTGCACCGCGCCGCGTGGCCGGCGGCGGCCGAGCTGCCGTCCGGTGGCGAGCCCGCCGTGCTGGCCGTCACCGCCGAGGCGCTGCGCCAGGTCCGCAAGGCCAAGTCGGCGGCCAAGGCGTCGATGCGCGCCGACGTGTCGCACGCCGTCGTCCGCGGCGCCGAGGTCGCCCGCCTCGCGCAGGACGACCTGGTCGCGGCCGGCCGCATCGCGGACCTGGTCATCGAGGCCGCCCCCGCCGAGCTGGCCGTCGAGGTGACCCTGGCGCCCGCCGCCGGCTGAGCCCGCGCGGGCCGGGAAGCCGCCCGGTCCGCCCCCGGACGTCCGATCGCCCGCTCGCCGGGACGGTCGAACGTCCGGGGGCGGACGGCGGCCACGGCAAACCGAACGGGATTCCAATCGGCCTCGGCAGGCGTTACCGTAAGCGAACGCTGACCGATCCTGGAGGAGCCATCCCGTGACGGATCTGGACGACTACGGGCGCCGAGCCCGTGCCTGGCTGGAGTCCGGCGCCGCCGGCGTCCCGGCGGACCCCGACCTCGCCGCCTCGCGCGCGTTCATGGCGAAGCTGCACGACGCGGGGTACTCCGGCATCACCTGGCCGCCCGAGTACGGCGGGCAGGGGCTCGGCGCCGCCGAGGAGCGCGCGTTCCAGCAGGCGGCCCGCGAGCATCCGCTGCCGGTCGGGGTGTTCGGCATCGGGCTCGGCATGTGCGGCCCGACCCTGCTGTCGATCGGCACCGAGGAGCAGAAGCGGCGCCACCTCCGGCCGCTGCTGCGCGGCGAGGAGATCTGGTGCCAGATGTTCTCCGAGCCGGGCGCCGGGTCGGACGTGGCCTCGCTCCAGACCCGCGCGGTCTTCGACGGCGACGCCTGGGTGCTGACCGGGCAGAAGGTGTGGACCTCGGTCGCCCGGCAGGCCGACTACGGGCTGCTGATCGCGCGCACCGACCCGGACGTGCCCAAGCACCAGGGCATCACGATGTTCGTCGTCGACATGCACGACCCCGGCGTCACCGTCCGGCCGCTGCGCGACATGACCGGCGTGTCGCACTTCAACGAGGTCTTCTTCGACGATGTCCGGATCGCCCCGGACCAGGTCGTCGGCGAGGTGAACGGCGGCTGGTCGGCGGCCGTGACCACGCTGCTGCACGAGCGGGTCTCGATCGGCATGGGCACCTCCCGCACCGAGCGGCCCGCCTCGTTCGCCGCGCTGTCGGCCGCCGCCCGCGACCGCGGCCTGCTGGACGACCCGGTGGCGCGGGACGAGCTGGTCGGGCTCTACCTGCGGGAGCGCGCCTTCGACCTGCTGAACGCGCGGATGTCGCAGGAGGTCAAGGCGGGGATCCAGCCGGGCGCGCGCGGCTCGGTGATCAAGCTGCTGCTGGCCGAGCTGACCTTGGAGGGCGCCGACGCGGCGAGCCGGATCCTCGGCCCGGACGCGGTCGCGCACGACGGCCCCGGGACGCTCGCCGGCGCGCTGGCGTGGGCCCCGGGGATGGCGCTGGGCGGCGGCACCAACGAGATCATGCGCAACATCATCGGCGACCGGGTGCTCGGCCTGCCGCGCGAGCCGCAGGTCGACCGGACCGTCCCGTTCCGCGACCTCAAGGTGGGCACCCAGGCGAAGGAGGCGGGCCAGTGAGGCTGATCCTCACCGATGAGCAGCGGGACCTGGCGGGTTCGGTGCGCGCGTTCCTCGCCGGCACCGCGCCGATGGCCCGTGTCCGCGCGGTCGCCGAGTCCGGCGAGCCCTATGACCGGGACGTCTGGACGCGGACGGCCGGCGAGCTGGGTCTCGCCGGGCTCGCGGTGCCCGAGGCACACGGTGGGTCTGGGGCGGGCCATGCCGAGGTCGCGGTGGTGATGGAGGAGCTCGGCGCCGCGCTGACCCCGTCGCCGTACCTGGCCTCCGCGGTCCTGGCTGCCGACCTGCTGGTCGCGCTCGGCGACGAGGCCGCCGCCGAGACCGAGGACCTGCTCCCCGGCATCGCGTCCGGGACCACGGTCGCCGCGTTCGCGCACCCCGAGCCGGGTGCGCCGCTGCCGTCCGCCGAGCGCGCGGGCGGCGGGCACGTGCTGGACGGGCGGGTGCCGCGCCTGCTGAACGGGGCCGACGCCGACCTCCTGCTCGTCGTCGCCGACCTCCGCGGCGAGGCGGGCGGGACGGCGGTGTTCGCGGTCGAGGCCGGCGCGTCCGGCCTGGCCCGGCACCCGCTGACCACGCTGGACCTGACCCGCCCGCAGGCCAGGGTGGAGCTCGCCGGCACCCCGGCCCGCCTGCTCGGGACGCCCGGCGCCGGCACCGCCGCGGCGCTCGCCCGCGCGCTCGACCTGGCCTCGGTGGCGGTGGCCGCCGGGCAGCTCGGCGGGCTCCGCCGCTGCCTGGACGTGATCGTCGAGTACGCCGGGCTGCGGGTGCAGTTCGGCCGGTTCGTCGGCTCGTTCCAGGGCGTCAAGCACAAGCTCGCCGACATGCACTGCACCCTGGAGCAGGCCGAGTCGATCGTCCGGTACGCGGCGTGGACGGCCGACGAGAGCCCCGAGGAGCTCCCGGTGGCCGCTGCGCTCGCCCAGGCGTTCGTCGGCGGCGCCGCGTTCCGGGTCGCCAAGGACCACCTGCTGCTGCACGGCGGGATCGGCTTCACCTGGGAGCACGACGCGCACCTGTACTACAAGCGCGCCAAGGGCGACGAGCTCCTGCTGGGCCCGCCCCGCGTCCACCGCGCCCGCCTGGCCGAGCGCCTCGGCCTCTGACGGCGCGGGCACCCGCCGTTCAGTAGGTGAACGGCAGGTGCTTGATGCCGTTGATGAAGTTGGAGAAGAGCAGATCGGGCTCCCCGTCGGCGCGGACGCCGGGGACCCGGGTGAACAGCTCGCGGAACATCACGGTGATCTCGCGGCGGGCCAGGTTGGCGCCCAGGCAGAAGTGCGGGCCGGGCCCGCCGAACGCGACGTGCGGGTTGGGGGAGCGGGTGATGTCGAAGGCGTCGGGGTCGTCGAAGACCGCCTCGTCGCGGTTGGCCGAGTTGTAGAACAGCAGCACCTTGTCGCCGGCCTTGTAGTGCCGGCCGTTCATCTCGTGGTCGCGGGTGACGGTGCGGCGGAACTGGATGACTGGGGTGGCCATCCGGAGGATCTCCTCGATCGCGCCGCCGATGCGGTCGTCGAAGTCCTCGGCCAGCCGCGCCCGCTGCTCCGGGTGGTCGGTGAGCAGCTTGAGGCCGTGCGACATTGCGTTGCGGGTGGTCTCGTTGCCCGCGACGACCAGCAGGATGAAGAACGAGCCGATCTCCTGGTCGGTCAGCGACTCGCCGTCCACGTTCGCGGCGATCAGCGCCGAGACCAGGTCGTCGCCGGGGGCGCGGCGCCGCCGCCGGGCCAGCTTCATCGCCAGGTGGTTCAGCTCGTAGCCCGCCGTCAGCGCCTTGAGCAGGCTGTACAGCACGCCGACGCGGGTGATCCCGGTCTCGGCGAACCGCCGGCCGCCGGTGTACTCGGGGTCGCCGATGCCGAGGATGATGTTGGTCCGGTCGTAGACCATCGGGCGGTCCTTCTCCGGGATGCCCATCATGTCGCAGATGACCTGGACCGGCAGCCGGGCCGCCACGTCGGTGACGAAGTCGCCCCCGCCGGGCCCCGCGGCCAGCATGTCGTCCACGATGCGGGTGGCGGTGGCCTGGAGGTCGGTCTCCAGCTTGGCCAGCACCCGGGGAGTGAACGCCCGCGACACGATCCGGCGGATCTTGGCGTGCCGCGGGTCGTCCATGTTGATCATCGAGCCGAAGTAGCGGGCCAGGTAGGGCGGCAGGTCGGCGATGCTGTTGGAGCACGGCTCGCTGCTGAACACCCCCGGCGTGCGGCTGGCCTCCACCACGTCGGCGTGCCGGACCAGCGCGTGGTAGCCGGGCCCGGACTTGATGAACGGCAGCTTGAGCTCGTGGAAGAACGCCGGCCGCTCCCGTGCGCGCAGCGCCGTGAACGCGGCCCGCCGCTGCTCGGGCGGACGGGACCAGAACGCCAGGTCCGACAGGTTGGTCTCGGGCATGTCCCGCGCCTCGGTCGTCGTCACGTCCGCACCGTCCTCGGGGCCTCGCGCAGATTCAGAACGTCATTCGGTTCCATCGAAGCGAGACCTCGGGACGCCGTCAAGACGAACCGGGCGATTCCCCCAAGCCGATGCCCGAGCCGGTCACCCGAGCCGGTCCGTCCCGGGGGCGAGGAGGAGGGCCAGGGCGGCGAGGGTGGAGAGGGCGGTCGCGCTCTTGATCCAGGGCATCCGCAGGGAGACGGCGGCGTCGCGGGCCGGGTCGCGGGCCAGGTAGGTGAGCGCGGCGCTGAGCGCGCGGCCCGCGCCGAACGCCGCGCCCACCAGGAGGGACGCGGCCGGGCCCTGGTGGCTGAGCAGGAGCCCGAGGGCGAGCACGTACGGGCTCGACGCCGACACGTACGTCCGGACGCCGGTGCCGAGCTCGAAGCCGAACTGCAACGTCCCGCGCCGCAGCCGGATCTGGAGCACGTCCTGGGGGATCTGCCTGGCGTTCTGCGGCAGCGGGATCCGGACCAGCCCGAACTCGCGCGCCGCGCCGAGAGCGGCCACCACCACGATCGCCATCGCGCGCGCGGACGAGGGGAGCGGCGCGGCCAGGCCGGACAGCAGCCACGCGACCGCCGCGCTGAGGACGCCCCCGAGCAGGAGCCCGAGGGTGAAGACGGCGAGGACCTCGCCCTGCCGTACCGGGGCCCGCCAACCTGGCGAGAACAGCACAGATTCGCTGTTACGCGTTCAAACGCTGCCCGACAGCGCGTACCCCGCCAGCGCGCCCACCGCCGCCCAGCACAGGACGGCTGCGTCCAGGGCCGCCGCCGTGACCGCCAGCAGCGTCAGCGCAGCGACCGGCAGCAGCGGCTCGGTCAGCCCCCGGCGCAGCCTCCCGGCCGGGGCGGTCAGTTGTGGCACGCGGTCGCCTTACGGCAGATGGTCTTGTACCAGTTGCCGCGCTTGGACTTCTTCCATCCGTCGTGGCAGCGCCAGGTGACGCCCTTGGCGCAGCTGCCGCAGCGCTTGGAGTAGGCCCACACCCAGCCGTCGTAGCCGCCGCCGTAGCACTGGTTCGGACGCAGCTTGTACTTGCCCGGGTTGGAGACGCCCGACTTGTGGAAGCCCTTGTACTTCCCGCTCGTCCGGCAGCACACGCTGCACACCAGGCTCGGCCCGCAGCCGGGGGAGCAGTTGTGGTTGGACGCGTACGACGGGCAGCGCGGATAGATGTCGTAGTAGCCGCGCAGGCTGAACCCCGACGACAGGGCCTGCCGCGCGGGCGGGAACACCCCGAGCGCGTTGAGCCCGGTGGTGGCCCCCGCGGCGGCGAGCCCGGTCAGCACGCTGCGCCGGACGGGCCGCACCCTGGCCCGGTCGTCGTGGACGCGCCGGCGCACCCGTTCGGCGCCCGCGGGGCGGGGCCCGCGCAGCGGCGGGACGTCCTCCAGTCGGATCATCGCGATACCTCCAGTTCCCTGAGCGCCTGCGCGGAACCGACCGGCTCCGCCACCCGCACCCGCCCGTCCTCATCGACGATCACCGCGAACGGGGTGGCGGGGACCCCGTAGGCGGCGAACAGCCCGTCGTGCTCACCGCTGAGCACGGTGATCCCCGCCGCCGGCCCGAGTTCGTCGGGCGCGGGGCCGTCGGGCGCAGGGCCGTCGGGCGCGGGGCCGGAGAAGATCGCGTGCATCGGCCGTCCGAGCCCGCCCGCCTCGGCGAGGACGTCGGCGCACACGCCGCAGTCGCGGTCCAGGAACAGCAGCAGCCCGGGGCCGAGCCGGCCGAACTCGGGCGCGGGCGTCCCGGGCGCCGGGCCGAGCGCCGCACGCGGCGCGCCCCGTCCGGACCCGCCCTGCCCGAGCGCGTGGACCTGCCGGACGAGTCCGGCGACCACCAGCGCCAGCAGCGCGATCGCCACCCAGGACAGCAGCAGCGCACTGGTCGTGAAGCTCATCGGGCCCCTTCCTCGATCATCGCCTGCGGCAGCGACCACAGGATCACCGCGAAACCCAGGCCGGCCAGGACGGCGACCGCGACCTCGGCGGCGGGCGGCCCGGCATGGAGGCCCCGCGCGGCACCGGCCGCGGCGAGCCCCGCCAGCGCCGCCGCGCGGACGGCGACCCAGCCCGTCATCGGCGTCCCGGCGTCCCCGGCGCAGCCGCACGGCACCCCGCGCGGCCGGGTCCGCGCCACGTACGCCGCGTACGCCGCATAGAGGGCGAGTAGCGCCGCTGACGCCGCCAGCGCGCCGCGCAGTAGCCCGTTCTCCCACAGCAGCAGCCCCGCGGCGGCTCCGAAGCCCGTCAGGGCCTCCGCCGCGACCGCGAGCCCGGCGACGGGGGCGGCGAGCACGCCCGGGACCGTGCGATGCGCCCGTACGGCGGCGGCGAGCGCCCCCGGCCGGCGGAGCTGCCCGTAGAGCGAGCCCAGCAGGACGAGCGGGACGGTCACCGCCGCGATCCCGGCCAGCAGGCCGGTCACCCGATCGCCTCGACCGCCAGATTGTCGAGCCGCCCCGGCACCTCGCGCACCCGGTCCTCCTCGGGCAGCACGGTGACCAGCAGCGACTTCAGGGCCAGCAGGAAGTACGGCCCCTGCCCCTCGACGGCGTCCTGGAAGAGCTCGCCGCCCGCGACCCGCGCGCCCCGCCAGGACGGCAGGCGGCGCCTGGTCTGCCCGTTCAGCGCGGTGATCTCCAGCAGGCCCACCCCCGGGACCTCCTTGACCAGCTCGGCGGGCTCGGGGCGCCGGGCCCGGCCGAGCGGCACGGCGGTGATCCCGTCCTCGTGCTCGGTCAGCCGGACGGTGCCGAAGAACGCCACCGCGTCCGCCGGGCGCCCGTGGTAGAGGTGGGTGAAGACCGCGTGCGCCCGGCCCTCCCAGATCGCGGCGAGGACCGGGTCGCCGAGTCCGGTGTCGGGGTCGCGGGTGGTCGTCCGGCCGACCCGCAGCCGTCCGCCCTGTACGCGGAACTCCTGGTCGAACCGGTCGACCCCGATGTCCTCGGCCCAGCCGAGAGCGTCCGCCCGGGTGCCGCTGGAGAGCTCGTGCAGCCGCCCGCCTTCGGAGATTTTCGCGACCGAGGTGCAGGGGCGGGCGAGATCGTGCGGGCCGGTGAGCCGCACCCGGATGCCGTCGAGGGACCGATGGGTGACCTGTCGCCTCATGCCGTGACCCTTCGCGGGGGGAGCGGGCGATGACACCGTGACGGTACGCGCGGGTCGGCACGGGTGGGGCAAACCTGCCGGAAGTGGTCATCGGGCCCGAGCGGGTAGGGTCACCGGGTGAATCGTTCCAACCCGGCCGTCCGCGCGGACTCGCCCAGGGTGGCGTGCCTGCCGCCGCGAGGGACGGGGCGGTCGGTAAGGTCGTCTGGTCGCTCCGTCCGCCGCCTGCCGAGACCCGCCCCGAGATCGACGGCCCCTGCCGGAGCCGGCGTCCCGATCCCCGAGCGTGAGGTGGCCCGATGAAGGTGGACGTGCTGATCCGGCGGCTGGATCCGGAACTGCCGCTTCCGGCGTACGCTCATGCGGGGGACGCGGGCGCCGACCTGGTCGCCGCCGTGGACGTGGAGCTGCCGCCCGGGGAGCGGGCGGTGGTGCCGACCGGGATGGCGATCGCGCTGCCCGATGGGTATGCCGCTTTCGTACACCCGAGGTCCGGTTTGGGCGCTAAGTTTGGGGTGACCATAGTGAATGCACCCGGTACTGTCGACGCCGGCTACCGGGGCGAGATCAAGGTGACCCTGCTGAACACCGATCCCCGCGCCACCGTCCGGCTGCGGCGCGGCGACCGCATCGCGCAGATGGTCGTGCAGCGGGTCGAGCAGGCGGTGTTCCACGAGGTCGCCGAGCTTCCCGGCTCGGCTCGTGGCGCCGGTGGATTCGGCTCCACGGGCGGTTTCGCGGATAATGAGCACAGTCGAGAAGGAGCGTGAGTCGTGGCTTTTGGACGTCGCCGGCAGGCCGAGGAGCCCGCCAAGGGGCCCGAGGCGACCGAGGAGCCGGTGGAGGCCGCCGAGGCGGAAGCGGCCGAGGAGGCCGAGGAGGCCCCCGCGAAGGCCGGTGCGGATGACGGTGGTCCCTGGGACTCCGAGGACTCCCCGCCCGAGCTCCAGCGGCTCGATTTCGGCTCCCTCCAGGTGCCCGTGGCGCCCGGCCTGGGCTTCCAGGTCAACTTCGAGGCGACCCAGGTCGACGACGAGGGCAATCCGCTGGACGGACGCCCCGTCGCCGTGCTGGTGCAGTACGAGGAGAGCGCCATGCAGCTCCAGGTGTTCGCCGCGCCCAAGCGCAGCGGCATCTGGGCGGACGTACGGCGCGAGACCGCCAAGGACATCGAGGAGGAGGCCCAGGGCCAGACCCAGGACAACGAGGGCCCGTTCGGCCCCGAGCTCCTGGCGATGGTCCCCGCGCCGCTGACCGAGGAGGTCCTCGCCGAGATGCCCGAGGAGGTCCGCGAGCAGATCCCCGCCGAGTTCCTCGAGCAGGGCTGGGCCCCGCAGATCATCCGCTTCATCGGCGTCGACGGTCCCCGCTGGTTCCTCCAGGCCGTGGTGCAGGGCGCCGCGATCGAGGACGAGGAGCAGTGGCAGGTCCTCGAGGACGTGTTCCGCGGCATCGTGGTCGTCCGCGGCGACCAGCCCATGCCGCCGCGCGACCTGCTGGAGCTCCAGATTCCCGCGGAGTTCAGCGAGGCCGGCGAGGACGAGGAGGAGGAGGAGGGGAACACCGAGACGTTCTCCCCCTTCGAGCGCGGCCCCGAGATCACCGAGGTCCGCTGACCCCTTCCGGGGGCTCCCGACCCGCCACGGCCCTGTTCTCCTTAGAGGCGACCTCTCAGGAGAACAGGGCCGTGGCGTTCGAGGGGGGTTGCCAGGCGCGGCGCGCGGGTGGTCAATCGAGGCATGTCGAAGAGAACGCGCAAACGCCGGGCGCGCAAGCGCAAGCGCGCCAACAGCCGCAAGCGGCCCAACGCCAACTGATCCGCCACCCGCGTGGACGCGCGCCCGGACGGACGCGCGTCCACGCCGCACAGTGCCCGCGCCATACAGTGCCCGCGCGCGGGCGAGGCCCCGGCGCGGGTCAGGCTTCGATCAGCTCGAACGGGATCGCGTGGGTGACGCCCACTGCGCGCCCGGTGGGTTCGGCGAGGCCGGTGAGGAAGGCGTCCGGGTCGAAGTCCGCGCCGAGGTTGTCGAAGTAGACCCGGTGCGCGGTCAGCGAGTCGACGCCCGCCTGGAGATGGCCGGTGACGTCCACGTAGTGGCCGGCCTGCGGTGAGCCGCCGAACAGGGCGAACCGCACACCCGGCCACGGCTCCAGGTCCAGGTCGCGGAACACCCAGCGGTTGGCGGCGTCCCTGACCGCGTCCATCGCCGCCAGGCCGAGCGCGCGGTGGTCGGCCATGTTGAACCCGCCGCCGGGGAAGGTCTCCCGGAAGTTCATCGAGATCACCACCTCGGGCCGGTGCCACCGGATCGCGGCGGTGATCGCGCGCCGCAGCGGCAGCCCGTACTCCAGCTGCCCGTCGGGCAGGTCGAGGAACTCCACCGTCTCCACCCCGACCCGGCGGGCCGCCTCGACCTGCTCGGCGCTGCGGACCCGGCGCACCTCCTCCGGCTCCATCGAGTCGATCCCGGCCTCCCCGCGGGTGGCCAGCACCTCCACCACGGTCTTGCCCTGCCCGGTCCACTTGGCGACCGCGGTCGAGCCGCCGTACTCCAGGTCGTCCGGATGCGCCACGACGGCGAGCGCCCGCCGCCAGTCCTCAGGTACCGGTTCCATCCCCCCATCTTCGCGGATCTTGTGCAAGGGACGCGTGAGGGTTCCCCGCCCGCGCGTATGCATCGCGTAGTGAAACGGACCAATGCCGCAAACCGCGCCTAGCGTGAGCCCGGTCAGACGGTTTCTCGAAGGGGACGGATCCGTGGACGAGCTCCTATTCATCCCGGTGCACACCTGCGCCGGCGGCACGCTGTCGCTGCGGACCGGCCGCCGCAGCCCGGACGGGGAACGGGTCGGGATCGCCTTCACCAGCGAGGAGCGGCTCCGCTCCGCGCTCGGCGGCGGCCGTCCCTGGATCCGGCTGGCCGGGCCCGCGCTGCGGTCCATGCTCGCGCCGATGGGCATTGTCGCGGTCCAGATGGACCCGCTGTTCGTCGGCCCGAAGGACCCCGTGCCGCCCGCCGGCCCGCCGCGCCCGCCGCGCCCGCGGGCGCCGGCCATGGCCGGCCGTCGCTGACGTCCGAACACCTCAAGGGAGCAGCACGTGCTCGTCACAGAGAACAGGACGGTGCCCGACCGCGCGGTCTGGCCCGTCACCACCGGTGCCCGCCCCGGCGGCGACGTCTCCGTCGGAGGAGTCGGCCTCGCCGGCCTGGCCGAACGGTTCGGCACCCCGCTCCACGTGGTGGACGAGGAGGACGTGCGGCGCCGCTGCCGCGCGTTCCGCGGCGCCTTCCACGACGCCGACGTCGCCTACGCGGGCAAGGCGTTCCTGTGCCGCGCGATGGCCGGCTGGATCGCCGAGGAGGGGCTGTCGCTGGACGTCTGCTCGGCCGGTGAGCTCGCGGTGGCCCGCGCCGCCGGGTTCCCGCCGGAACGCGTGCTGATGCACGGCAACGCCAAGACCCCCGAGGACCTGCGCGCCGCCCTCGCGTACGGGGTCGGGCGCGTCGTCGTCGACTCCTTCCACGAGATCACCAGGCTGGCCGCGCCGGCGACCGCCGGGGCGCGCCCGCGGCTGCTCGTCCGGGTCACCCCGGGCGTGGACGGCCGCACGCACGCGGCGATGACGACCGGCACCGACGACCAGAAGTTCGGCTCCCGCTCTCGTCCGGCGCCGCGGCCGAGGCCGTCCGCCGCGTCCTCGGGCAGCGCGGCCTGGAGCTGGTCGGGCTGCACTGCCACATCGGCTCGCAGATCACCGACCTCGACGTGTTCGACCAGGCCGCCCGGCGCATGGTCGCCCTGCTCGCCGCGATCCGCGACGAGCACGGGGCGATGCTGCTAAACCTGGACCTCGGCGGCGGCTTCGGCGTGGCGTACCGGGCGGGGGACCCCGAGCTGAACCCGGCCCAGCTGGCCGACCGGCTGCGGCGGACGGTCCGGTCCGCCTGCGCGGAGCACCGCCTCCCGGTGCCGCGCCTCACCATCGAGCCGGGCCGCGCCATCGCCGCGCACGCGGGCGTCACCGTCTACCGCGTCGTCAGCGTCAAGCACACGCCCGGCGCCCTGCTGGTCGCCGTCAACGGCGGGATGAGCGACAACCCGAGGCCGAGCCTGTACGGGGCGCGGTACTCGGTCCGCCTCATCGGCAGGCGGGGCGCCGGCGGCGACCGCGCCGCGAGCGTCGTCGGACGGCACTGCGAGGCGGGCGACGTGCTCGTCCCGGACGCGCGGCTGCCCGCCGACGTCCGCCCCGGGGACCTGCTGGCGATGCCCTGCACCGGCGCGTACCACCACTCGATGGCCTCGAACTACAACCTCGTCCGGCGGCCCCCGGTGGTCGCCGTCCGCGGGGGCCGCGCCCGGCTCCTGGTCCGCCGCGAGACCGTCGAGGACCTCCTCGCCCGCGACGTCGGCTGAAGGCCCCGGGCCTCGCCAGGATCCGCTGCATGGCAGTAGATTTCGCGAATGACCGGTGATGAACGCGACGCCGACTCCGGCGGGCAATCCGATGGGCCGTCCCCGGACGGGACGAGTTCCGGCAACGGGGAGAAACGGCGATCGTTCTGGAAGGAAATGCCGGTCCTCATCGCCGTCGCCGTCGTGCTGGCGTTGGTCATCAAGGCTTTCGCCGTTCAGGCCTTCTACATTCCGTCGGGGTCGATGCGGGGCACCCTCGAGATCAATGACCGGGTCCTGGTCAGCAAGATCGACTACCGGGTGCACGATATCCGGCGGGGCGACATCATCGTCTTCAACGGAGTGGACTCCTGGACCCCCGAGGTCCCCGGGCAGAAGCCCCGGAACCTGTTCTCCAAGGCCCTGCACCAGGTCGGCGGCGCGTTCGGCGTGACGTCCGGCGAAACGGACTTCATCAAGCGCGTCATCGCCCGCGGCGGCGACCGGGTCAGCTGCGCGGGCTCCGGCGCTCCGGTCATGGTCAACGGCATCGCGCTGGACGAGCGCTCCTACCTGCTCGTCGACCCGGTGACGCACGAGCGGAGCGTCCCGTCCGTGCGGAAGTTCAGCGTCGTGGTTCCCAAGGGCAGGCTGTGGGTCATGGGCGACAACCGCGGAAACTCCTTTGACTCGCGGGGGCACACGAACGACCCTGGTGGCGGATCCATTCCCGAGGACAAGGTCATCGGCCGCGCCTTCGCCGTCGTCTGGCCCCTCGGCCACTGGAAGTACCTGTCCGGTCCGGAGACCTTCCACCAACCCGGGATGTAATGGCCGAAGCGGCGCGCGAGAATCCTCCCGGATACCTGGAACTGCTCCGGCCCCCGGGAATTCCCGGCCTCTTCGCGGGCGCGCTGATCGGCCGGATCTCGTTCGGCATGATGCCGGTGGGGGTGGTGCTGTTCATCGCGCGGTCGACGGGGTCGTTCTCCACCGCCGGCCTCGCCATGGCGGCGTACTCGATCGGCACGGTCGTCGCGGGCCCGGCCCGATCCTGGATCTCGGTCCGCGCCGGCCACGCCCGCGCGCTGCTGATGATGTCGATGGTCAGCGGGTCGGCGCTGATCCTGCTGGTGGTGGCGGGCGGCGGTCCGTCCTGGCTGCTGATCGCGCTGACGGCCGGCTCCGGATGCAGCATGCCGCCCTTCGGCGCGCTCATGCGCGTCGGCTGGTCGCGGAGGCTGCCGCCCCAGTGGGTGTCACGCGCGTTCGGCCTGGACTCGGTCGTGGAGGAAGCGACCTTCGTCGTCGGCCCCCTGCTCGCGACGGGCGCGGTGGCCCTCTCCGGCGCCTGGCTGGCCGTGCTGGCCGGCGGCGCCGTCTGCCTGCTCGGCGGGCTGCTGATGGCGTCGGCCGCGGATCGGGGCGGCCCGGAAGCAGCCGCGGACGAGAACGACGACGGCGGCCTGTGGACGGTCGCGCGCAGCACCAGGTGGGTGCTCGTGGTGTTCCTGGGCGTGGGCTTCGCCATCGGCGCCCTGGAGGTCGCCATTCCCGGCTTTGCACTGGAGAGCGGACACGCCTCGATGTCCGGCGGGCTCCTCGCCACGTTGGCGCTGGGGAGCGCTATTGCCGCGCTCTTCTATGGCCGCCGCGAATGGAGGACCGGCGCCGCGTCCCGCCTCATCGTCCTGAGTCTGCTCCTGGCGGCCGGCACCGCGCTGATGGCCGCCGTCGACGGGCTCGTCCTGGCGGCGCCGCTGCTCGTGGTGGTGGGCGTCGCCATGGGCCCCGCCGTCATCACGGCCTACCTCCTGGCCGACACCCTCATGGACGGCGTCGCGGCCAAGACCCACGCGGCCATCCTCGCGAGCGTGGTGTGCAACGGCGGTGCGGGCCTCGGCGCCGCCGCCAGCGGCCTGGCCATCACCGACCTCGGCGCCGGACAGGCGTTCCTGCTCTGCGGCACCGTCACCGCCATAGCGACCGGAGCCGGCTCCCTCATCTACGCCCGCAACCCGAAGCCGTCCTGACGCAACCACGTGTCAAGGGCGGCGAAGTCGGCTTCGGCAAGTCCCCGGCGCGCATCGACACGGTGCAGAAGGGCCGGTCCAGGGTGATGCGCGGCCACCCAGACCCGGTCGGCCTCGGTGATCTCGTCGTCGACCCAGGCGAACGCCCGTCCGGCCGCCAGGTCGAGCAGGGGCCGGGTCTTCCAGTGCAGGCCGCCGCGCCCGTCCCCGTCGGACGGCTCGGGCCAGCTCACCACCGGCAGTTCCGGCAGGCCGATCCGGGGGGCGACGCACTCGTTCGCCTCGTCCATCCACGTCGTGGCCCAGACCAGATCGCACGGTAGCGCCGCCAAGCGGGGCCCGTGCGATGGATCGAGCCTGCCCAGAAGCGGATTCGAGTCGCCGCCGCGCGGCCCGGGCCACGTCCGGTAGTGCGGAGCCCCGAACGGGATGAGCGGGCCGTCGACATCGAGGAAGAGCAGCGGACGCTGCGGAGAACCGGCCACGGCGGCACCATAGCGCCGCCGCCGTGCGCCCGAAAGGCATCGCCCTGCGCGTTACGGGGCGTGGGTCAGAGTTCCCAGCCTGACAGCAAGGGCTCGAACGCCTCGTAGGCGCTGATGTCCCTGAAATGCCGGGAGTACAGGTCGGTGTCTTGGGAGAGGTCGTCGTCCAGGACCTCCGCCACGTCCACGACGTGCCGCAGCGTCCACTTGATGGTCTCCCCGGCCTCGTTCTGGAAGGCCGTCTCTCCCGCACGGCCGCGTTCCTCCGCGCGCGTGCGGGCCTCCTCCTCGGAGCCCGCGCGCAGCAGAACGAAGTCCTCGCTGAAGAGCTGCGGGCGCCCGGACGACTCGAACAGCAGAACGGCGATATAAGGCTTGAGAGGTCGAGTCATCATTCACATCTCAATGCTTGTTGAATCGAGAGTCGTTGAGGAGTTTCCATGCCTTCCTGGCGGACGCGCTCTTGTAGGAGCGGATCTGGCCAAGATACCAGGCCAGATATTGCGAGGGGAATTCTCGGCGAATTGACCCCTTCTTGCAGAGGCTGATGTAGTCGTTCGCCGCCCGGCTCCGCGCCGAGGCGGATTGGCGGGACGGAAGGTGGAAGTGGACGCCGCCGCTGATCGATCCGGCCTGGACCAGGGACCCCGACACGTCGCCGCTCATGATGTTGACTATGTGGTCCGGGCCCCGTCCGGCCATGTGGACATAGTTGCAGAAAGCCTTCCCCTGTCGGGGTCTCTCTTCCTGGAACGGCGCGGTCGCTTCTCGGTAGTTCAGGGTGATTTCGTCGAAGGAAGTCTCGCCGGGCCGTGGCATGATGCCCCGGTGGACGATCAGGGCAGGACCGAGCCGCCGCTGGTGGCCGATGAGCGCACCATACTGACCGGCTTCCTGCAATATCAGCGCGAGACCTTGGCCATGAAGTGCGCGGGGCTGACCACTGAGCAGCTCAAACAGAGGTGCGTACCGCCGTCGGCCATGTCATTGCTCGGGCTCGTCCGGCATATGGCCGAGGTCGAGCGGGTCTGGTTCCGGATCAGGCTGAGCGGCGAGGACATCCCCTACCGCTGGAAGGAGGGGCCCGGCGATGACACCGACTTCCAGATCGACAAGGCCGACCCTCAGGAAGCCTTCGAGGCATGGGACGAGGAATGCGCGCGGTCCCGTGACATCGTGCACGCCGCCGAGTCCCTCGACACCACCGGGCGCCACCGCGGCGAGGACTACTCGCTCCGCTGGATCCTCGCCCACATGATCGAGGAATATGCGAGGCACAACGGCCACGCCGACCTGCTCCGCGAGCGCATCGACGGATCCACCGGGGAGTAGGAGATCCCGCCTACGCGCGGTCGGCGACGACGGACAGCAGAACGTCCACCAGCCGTTCGGCAGCGTCGGGCCGGCCCTGTGACCGGGCCCGCTGGGCCATGCTCATGCGCCTGGCCGGATCTGCGAGCAAGGGGCCCAAGGCCGCGCCCAGGCTGTCCGGCGTCGCCTCGCCGAGCAGGGCGACGGCGGCGCCGGCGTCGTGCAGGTGGCGCGCGTTGTGCGCCTGCTCGTTGCCGGCGGAGGTGGCGAGCGGGATGAGGACGGCGGCCTTGCCCAGCGCGGTCAGTTCGGCCAGCGTGCCCGCCCCGCTCCGGGAGATCACCACGTCGGCCAGCGCGAGCACGTCGGGCAGTTCCGGGCCGACGTAGTCGGTGAGCAGGTAGCGGGCCGCGGCGTCGGCGGGGAGCGTCGCGGTCTGCTGCGCGAGGTCGGCGAGGTCGGCCGGTCCGCACTGGTGGATGACGTTGGCGCCGGACAGCAGCCACGGCAGGATGTCGCGCACCAGGGTGTTGATCTGGTGCGCGCCCTGAGCGCCGCCGGTGACGTAGACGGTGGGGCGGCGCCGGTCGAAGCCGTGCAGGCCCAGCGACTGGACGGCCTTCTCCGCATGTCCGGTGAGCACTTCGGGCCGCACGGGGTTGCCGGTGACCACCGCGGTCGCGCGGGCCGCCTCGGGCAGGAGCGGCAGCGTCGATTCGGAGGACACCGCGACCCTGGTGGCCTTGCGGGCGAGCGAGCGGTTGGCGAGGCCGAGCCGGACCGTCTGCTCGTGGACGACCAGTGGCCGGCGGCGCATCTTGGCCGCCAAGCCCACCGGGACGGCGACGTACCCGCCCGTGGCCAGCACGACGTCGGGGCGGAAAGCGGAGACGATCCTGCGGGCCTGGAAGACGCCCAGCGGCACGCGGGCCATGTCCTTCACATTGGCTGGGGAGATCATCTTCAGCGGATTGGCGGAGCGGCGGATCTTGCCGGTGGCGACCGCGCTGAACCGGATGCCCTCCCTGGCCGCGACGCGGGCCTCAAGGCTGTCGGCCGTGCCGACCCACAGGACCTCCAGCGCCCGGCCGCTCGCCATGAGCCTGCCTTGCAGCGTGCGCACCGCGGTGAGCGCGGGGTAGGTGTGGCCACCGGTCCCGCCACCCGTGACGATCAGGCGTAGTGCCTGCTCAGGGTCCATCGGGCGACGTCGGGGGGCACTGTTCACGAAGGAGCTACCAATCTGGCGATGCCGGGCCTCAACCCGCCTGCGACTTCTGACGTCTTGCACTTTCCCACAAACCGTTCCGCACGGCAGGGCCTCGCACATCAAGCCCACTCGGCATGATCCACAGCTAACAGCCACGGCGGACCGGCACCGTGCCGTGTGCCGTCACGTGCCGGCCAGACTCGACCGAACCGTTTGGTCGAGTCCCGGATTCTGGATCTTCGACGAAGAACGCGTGCTCATGGAGACTCCCACAGCGGAACTGAACATCACCCAGCCGCGCGAGGTCACCGCCTACAGCCGAACCTTCGCCGAGCTGTCGGCGATGACCGTCACCGGGACCGAGGCGCGCAAACTGATCCTTTCGGCGGCGAACGACCTCGTCTAGACCGGGCACACTTGGGCACACTTGTGGCCGGTGCCACACCCTCCTGCCTAGCGTGCTGAGCATGGCACTATTCGAGGCCGTGACGGCGGTCAAGGGTGCGTTGCGGCGGGTGGGGACATGACCGCCGCGCGGGATGCCGGGAACGGTCATGGGTAAGCACGGTAAGGAAGTGGCTTGCTCGGCCTGTAAGGGGTCGGGTGAGCAGAAGATCGGCCGGAACGGCAAGACCGACACGGTGTCGTGCACGGTGTGCAACGGGACGGGCAAGGTGTGACCGACAAGCTGGAGTGCCCCGACTGCGGTGGCGAGGGCGAGCAGCGGATCGGTCCGCTGAGGTTCGCGTGCCGGTTCTGCATGGGGCGCGGCTACGTCGGCGGCGACTACGAGCCCGCCGAGGACCCGGCGCCCGGGGACCTGTCGCGGCCCGAGGACACCCCGGTCTGGGACGAACCCGTCATGGCCGGGTTCCCCGGCTGCGTGACCTGCTTGGGGGCCGGAATGGTGGTGCACGTCGGTGACATCAACCGGCCCACCAAGATGGTGGAGTCGCGGTGCCCGGCCTGCCATGGCGGGCCGGGGCCGGGCTTGCCGCCGGGGACGCCGAGCGGCCGGTAGCCGTCCCGGCGGGGGCCGGGCGGCACCACGAGGAGCGCAAAGGCCCTCGCACCCGGCCGTGGCGCCCGGGGCGAGGGACCGAAGACTGCGTCAAAGGCTCTTGATGGCGCTCGCGAGCCGCTGGAAGTCGCGGTGGTCGATGAAGAGGATGGGGCCTTCGGCGTCCTTGCTGTCGCGGACGGCCATCGCGCCGGAGGTGGAGGCCACCTCGACACACTGGTCTCCCTGGTCGCTACTGCGTGAGGACTTGCGCCATCTCGTGTTGTTCAGGTCTAACTCGCACGTCCTTTTGGGGTGCCTATAGACTCTTGATGGCACTGGCGAATCGTTGAAAGTCTTGGCGATTGACGAGAATCTTGGGACCGTTCGGGTCCTGGCTGTCACGAATCGCAACTGTTCCGCGAACAGATGCCAGTTCGACGCAGACGTCTCCCTGATCGCTGCTGTGAGAGGCCTTGCGCCATGCTGCTTTACTCAAGTCCATCGTTCTGTCATCACCTTTCTGAGTAGGGTCCTCGTGTCGGTCACGTTGAGCGCCTGGGCTTGTAGTGTAACCATCAGCTCGTTGACATAGGTAAGGTCGGCTGGGTCTGTTGATGTCTCACCGCCTGTGGCCTTCTCCACATAGACGACCTCGCTCCGGTTGGGTTGAGTAGCTATGTGGAACGAGCCTCGAACTCCCTTGTAGTGGGCGAACGGGGCGATTTGAATATTCACTTTGTCTCTGTGTGATGCCTCGATGAGAAAATCGAGTTGCTCACGCATGGTTTTCACCGTGCCGACTTGTCGGTAGAGCACGCTCTCCTCCATGACGACGGAGACCATGGGGAGAGGGTCGCGTGTGAGTAGGCTCTGACGACTCATCCTGGTGTCGACTGCTTCCTCATTGGCCAGTAGGGCACGGGCATAGTCTTCCTTCTGGAAGAAGCCGTACACGAAGTACGCCTCGTATGCGCGTAGTTGGGTGGCCGTGCCCTCGGCCTTTGGGAAGTTGACGAAGTACTTCGGGTACTTGCTGGCTCGGAGGAGTTCCTCCCAGGCGTCTGCGAGGGTCTTGCCGCATTGGAGGGCCTTGTCGAGGCGTTCGGTGAAGTCGAGGCGGCAGCGGGTGTCGCCTCGTTCGACCTGGCCTATGTAGCTCCGGGTGACGTTGACCAGCCTCGCGAGCTCGGCCTGGTTGAGGCCGGCGCGGAGGCGCTGCTCCTTCATCTCGGCGCCGAAGCTCAGCAGTTCGGGGTCGATCTTCTTGTCCGCCATGTGTTCTCCCTCGGGTAGGGGCGCGGTAGCGGAAGACAGTGACTTGCCGGTGCTCGGTCGCTTGCCTGTTACCGTACGCCGCCGTGTGTGTTGATGGGTGTCCGTCCGATGACAGACAGTGATCCGGTGATCGGATCCATCACACCAAAGGCCGCGTCATGATCACACGACAAAGTCGAAAGCCGCCCGTTCCGAAGGGCGAGCCCGTGTCCATCCGGGTGGCGTCCGAGGCCGAATCGATCAAGAAAGTCCGGG
Source organism: Actinomadura xylanilytica (assembly GCF_030283145.1). Classification (GTDB taxonomy): domain Bacteria; phylum Actinomycetota; class Actinomycetes; order Streptosporangiales; family Streptosporangiaceae; genus Spirillospora; species Spirillospora xylanilytica. The sequence goes on along the minus strand of NZ_JASNWE010000003.1, from coordinate 1,120,189 downwards.
ACCTTGTTTCGGTCGCTTTCCGGGGAATGGGCTGTTCCGAGGAAACGGTCCACCTCGGGGCCACGGTCGCCACGGAGTTGGCCACGAACGCCTACCGGCACGCGGCTGTGGCCGGGTTCGGGATCGTCGCCCGGACCTACGATTCGGAGGACGGTCCGGTCATCGAGGTGTGGGACGCATCGGACCAGGCGCCCGAGGTTCAGGCCGTTGATTTCGTGGCCGAATCCGGCCGCGGGCTACTGCTCATGGAAGCGCTCGTCACGTGCTGGGGATACACGCTTCTCGGGACGGGCGGGAAAGTGGTGTGGGCGGCCGTCCGGACGGACGACGGGACGTGATGCGGCGGCGGGCCGTTCGATACCTCGCCGTTCTTCAGATCGAGCTGGCGCTTTCGCCGTACGAGCTGCGCGTTTCGGAGTCCTTCTCGGCACGGGTGCCGGGCCTCTGGGTCTCCGGGGCGGGGGAGGGCGTCCTCGTCGTCGCGCGGCGGGTCGCGGGCGGGTGGGCGTTCCTCACCGGGGACGGATCCTTCGTCGCTCCCTGCGGAGACATGGCGTGCGCCGCCCGGCGGCTCGGCCGCCGTCTCGATCTTCCGTTAGGGCCTCGTTAAGGCTGGTGTGGGGCGCGCTAAGAAGGCGTCAAGGCAGTCCAAAAGGCCCATATTCGGGGGCTTTACTCCTGGTGAACCCCGGAAGGTACCGGGCAGACGATCACTGAGGGGGTCGCGATGGGACGCCTGGAATCGGCCGCATGGCCGCTCGCCGGTGGCGTGCTGTGCGTGTTCATCCTCGCGATCGTGCTCAAGACCGCGGCGTGGCCCGTCGGGTTCGCCCTCGTGGCGGCCTCGGTGGCCGGGTGGTCGCTGCTGGCGCCGCCCGCCGCCGGGGCCGCCGTCGGGGTCGCGGGCTGGGCGTTCGTCACGGGGTTCGACGTCAACAAGACCGGCGAGCTGACCCTCGCGGGGGGCGGCGACCTGGCCCGCGTGGGACTGCTGGTCGGCCTCGGGCTGGTGGCGGGTGCCGCCGGCCGCCTGCTGGCCGGGCGCGGACGGTGGGCCGGCGACTCCGACCCGGATCTGTGGCCGGCCGGGCATGCCCCTGACCGGGAGCCCACCGGTCGCGTCCCGGACCCCTGGGCCGGTGGCGCGTCGCCACATCAACCGGTGCCGCGCCAGTACGGCGCCGGGCAGGAACACCGCCGGACCGTTCCGGTCCCCGGAGACTCGACAAAGGAATCCAAGCATGCATGACGTGGCCTTCGTCCTGCTGACAGTGGCGGTCTTCGCGCTGTTCGGCCTGCTGGTGAAGGGCGTGGAGAAGCTGTGACGGCCGAGAACCTCGCGGGCCTGGTCCTGGCCGCACTCCTGATCGTGTTCCTGATCGCCGCCCTCTTGTTCCCGGAGCGCTTCTAGATGAGTACGACCGTCGCGGGGATCCTGTTCGCGGGGTCCCTCGTGCTCGCCGTGGCCGTGGCGTACCGGCCGCTGGGCGACTACATGTACCGCGTCTACAGCGGTGAGAAGGACTCGCGCGTGGAGCGCGGGCTGTACCGGCTGATCGGCGTCAAGAGCGGCGCCGAGCAGACGTGGGCCACCTACGCCCGCAGCGTGCTGGCGTTCTCGGTGGTGAGCATCCTGTTCCTCTACCTGCTCCAGCGGGTGCAGGACAAGCTGTTCCTCTCGCTCGGGTTCGCGCCGGTCAAGCCGGACCAGGCGTGGAACACCGCCGTCAGCTTCGTCACCAACACCAACTGGCAGTCGTACTCCGGCGAGACGACGATGGGCTACCTCGTCCAGATGTCGGGGCTGGCGGTGCAGAACTTCGTGTCGGCCGCGGTCGGCATGGCGGTGGCCATCGCGCTGGTGCGCGGGTTCGCGCGCCGCAGGAGCGACCATCTCGGCAACTTCTGGGTGGACCTCACCCGGGGGTCGATCCGGATCCTGCTGCCCATCGCGTTCGTCGGCGCCGTCCTGCTCATCGCCGGCGGGCTGGTCCAGAACTTCGCCGACCCGCACAGCGTCACCACCCTGGTCGGCGGGCAGCAGCAGATCCCGGGCGGGCCGGTGGCCAGCCAGGAAGTGATCAAGGAGCTCGGCACCAACGGCGGCGGCTTCTACAACGCCAACGCCGCGCACCCGTTCGAGAACGCGGCGACCTGGACGAACTGGCTGGAGATCTTCCTGATCCTGGTCATCCCGTTCGCGCTGTGCCGCACGTTCGGCCGGATGGTCGGGCAGAACCGGCAGGGCTACGCGATCGCCGGCGTGATGGCGACCATCGCGATCATCAGCATCACGCTGGTGAACGTCTTCCAGCTCATCCACCACGGCACCGTCCCGGTCGCCGCGGGCGGCGCGATGGAGGGCGTGGAGGCGCGGTTCGGGGTGTCGAACTCGGCGACCTTCGCCGGCGCCACCACGCTGACCTCGACCGGCGCCGTGGACTCCTTCCACGACTCCTACACCAGCCTCGGCGGCATGATGACGATGTTCAACATGCAGCTCGGCGAGGTCGCGCCGGGCGGCGTCGGGTCCGGCCTGTACGGCATGCTGGTGCTCGCGGTGATCACCGTGTTCGTGGCCGGGCTCATGGTCGGCCGCACCCCCGAGTACCTCGGCAAGAAGATCGGTCCGCGCGAGATCAAGTTCGCCGCGAGCTACTTCCTGATCACCCCGATCCTGGTGCTGTGCGGGACCGCCGCGGCGATCGCCACCACCAGCGGCCGGGACGGGCTGCTGAACGGCGGCGCGCACGGGCTCAGCGAGATCCTGTACGCCTTCACCTCGGCGTCCAACAACAACGGGTCGGCGTTCGCGGGCCTGACGGTCAACACCGTCTGGTACGACACCGCGCTCGGCCTGTGCATGGCGTTCGGACGGTTCGTCCCGATCATCTTCGTGCTCGCGCTGGCCGGATCGCTGGCCAAGCAGGGCGGGACCCCGGCGTCCGAGGGCACGCTCCCCACGCACCGGCCGCAGTTCGTCGGCATGGTCGTCGGGGTCACCGTCGTCCTGGTCGCGCTCACTTTCCTCCCGGCGCTCGCGCTCGGGCCGTTGGCCGAAGGAATCCACTAATGGCGACGCAGACAGTCCAGGCGCCGAACCCCGCCTCCGAACCCCCCTCCCGCAAGGGCGGAAAGGTGGGGGGCGGGCTGCTGGACCCGAAACAGCTCCTCCGGTCACTGCCGGACGCGGCCCGCAAGCTGGACCCGCGGACGCTGTGGCGCAACCCCGTGATGCTCATCGTCGAGGTCGGCGCGGTGTGGACCACGGTCCTCGCCGTCCTCGAGCCGAGCACGTTCGCTTGGCTGATCGTGGTGTGGCTCTGGCTGACCGTGCTGTTCGCGAACCTGGCCGAGGCGGTCGCCGAGGGCCGCGGCAAGGCGCAGGCCGACGCGCTGCGGCGGGCCAAGACCGACGCGATGGCGCGGCGCCTGGTCGACTGGGCGCCGGACCGGACCGGCGTGCGCGAGGAGGAGGTCGGCGCCCCGCAGCTCAGGCAGGGCGACCACGTGGTGGTCGAGGCCGGCGAGATCATCCCCGGGGACGGCGACGTCGTCGAGGGCATCGCCAGCGTGGACGAGTCGGCGATCACCGGCGAGTCCGCGCCGGTGATCCGCGAATCGGGCGGCGACCGCTCGGCGGTGACCGGCGGCACCAAGGTGCTGTCGGATCGGATCGTCGTGAAGATCACGCAGAAGCCGGGGGAGAGCTTCATCGACCGGATGATCGCCCTGGTCGAGGGCGCGAGCCGGCAGAAGACGCCGAACGAGATCGCGCTCAACATCCTGCTGGCCGCGCTCACCATCATCTTCCTGCTGGCGGTGACCACGCTCCAGCCGATGGCGATCTACTCCATGGGCAACAACCCCGGCGTGGCGGGCTCGCTGTCGCTGGACTCGCACGGCGTGACCGGGCTCGTCCTGGTGTCGCTGCTGGTCTGCCTGATCCCGACCACGATCGGGGCGCTGCTGTCGGCGATCGGCATCGCCGGCATGGACCGGCTCGTCCAGCGGAACGTGCTGGCGATGAGCGGGCGCGCGGTCGAGGCGGCGGGCGACGTCAACACGCTGCTGCTCGACAAGACCGGCACGATCACGCTGGGCAACCGGCAGGCCGCCGCGTTCCTCCCGGTGGAGGGCGTGACCGAGGCGGAGCTCGCGGACGCCGCGCAGCTGTCCAGCCTCGCCGACGAGACCCCCGAGGGCCGCTCGGTCGTGGTGTTCGCCAAGGAGCGGCACGGCCTGCGCGAACGCACCGCGGGCGAGCTGACCCACGCCACCTGGGTCCCGTTCACCGCGCAGACCCGGATGTCGGGCGTCGACCTGGAGGCGTCCGGCGACGACCCCGGGCGGACGCTGCGCAAGGGCGCGGCGGGCGCGGTCGCCGAGTGGGTGCGCGAGCAGGACGGGAACGTCCCGGCCGACCTGAGCGAGATCGTCGACGGCGTCTCCGCGTCCGGCGGCACCCCGCTGGTGGTCGGCGAGCGCGTGGACGGCCGCACCCGCGTCCTCGGCGTCATCCACCTCAAGGACGTGGTCAAGGCGGGGATGCGGGAGCGGTTCGACGAGATGCGCCGGATGGGCATCCGGACCGTGATGATCACCGGGGACAACCCGCTGACCGCCAAGGCGATCGCGGACGAGGCCGGGGTGGACGACTTCCTGGCCGAGGCCCGGCCCGAGGACAAGCTCGCGCTGATCAGGAAGGAGCAGGACGGCGGCCGGCTGGTCGCGATGACCGGCGACGGCACCAACGACGCCCCCGCGCTGGCGCAGGCCGACGTCGGGGTGGCGATGAACACCGGGACCTCGGCCGCCAAGGAGGCCGGGAACATGGTGGACCTGGACTCCGACCCGACCAAGCTGATCGAGATCGTCGAGATCGGCAAGCAGCTCCTGATCACCCGCGGCGCGCTGACCACCTTCTCCATCGCCAACGACATCGCCAAGTACTTCGCGATCATCCCGGCGATGTTCGTGGTGGTGTTCCCGGGGCTGGACGCGCTCAACATCATGCGGCTGCACAGCCCGCAGTCGGCGATCCTGTCCGCGGTCGTCTTCAACGCGCTGGTCATCATCGCGCTGATCCCGCTGGCCCTGCGCGGAGTGAAGTACCGGCCGAGCAGCGCGTCCAAGCTGCTCAGCCGCAACCTGTACGTCTACGGGCTGGGCGGCATCGTCGCCCCGTTCATCGGCATCAAGATCATCGACCTCATCGTCCAGTTCCTTCCGGGGATGTCCTGACATGCGCCTGCCCACCTGGACGCGCCGCCACCTGGCCGCCGTCCGCGCCGTGCTCGTCCTCACCGTCGTGCTCGGCCTCGTCTACCCGCTGGCCGTCTTCGCGGTCGGCCAGATCCCCGGCCTGAAGGGCAACGCCGACGGCTCCTACGTCAAGGCCGGCGGCAGGACCGTCGGCAGCGACCTGATCGGGCAGTCGTTCACCGACAAGGACGGGAAACCGCTCAAGCAGTACTTCCAGAGCCGCCCGTCCAACGCCGGCGACGGCTACGACGCGATGGCGTCGGGGGCGGGCAACCTCGGCCCCGAGGACATCGTCGACACCCTGCCCGACCCCGCGCTGGCCAAGGCGGGCAAGGAGGACGAGAACGCCAGGCAGAGCCTGCTCACCCAGGTCTGCGAGCGCAGCAAGGACGCCGGGGAACTGGACGGGGTCGACGGCTCCCGCCCGTTCTGCACCCCGGGCGGCGTCGGCGCGGTGCTGGCGGTGTTCGGCACCCGCTCGGCGAACGGCACCGTCCCGCACCCGACCCGCGTCGTCAGCCTGAACGAGCAGGAGGGCGTGGTGAAGGCCCCCTTCATCGCGACCTACCGCGGCCTGCCGGTGCAGCTCGCCCGGTTCGGTCAGGACTACGCCAAGGGACTGACCGTGCCGATCAAGGGGGACGCGCCGGCGCACCCGGCCGTGCCCACCGACGCGGTCACCGCCAGCGGCAGCGGCCTCGACCCGCACATCAGCCCCGCGTACGCGGGCATCCAGGTCAACCGGGTCGCGCAGGCCCGCGGGGTGTCGCCCGCGCAGGTCCGCACGCTGGTCGGGGAGCACCGCAGCGGCCGGGGCGCCGGCTTCACGGGCGAGCCGCGGGTCAACGTCCTCGAACTCAACATGGCACTGGACGCCGCGTTCCCGACGCGCGGCTGACCCACCGTTTCACCGAGGAGGCGCGATGGGCCGCGGCCGGCTGCGGATCTACCTGGGCGCGGCGCCCGGGGTGGGCAAGACCTACGCGATGCTCGCCGAGGGCGGGCGGCGGCGCGACCGCGGCACCGACCTGATCGTCGGGTACGTCGAGACCCACGGGCGGGCCCGGACCGCGGAGGTGCTGGAGGGGCTGGAGACCGTCCCCCGGAGGACCGTGTCCTACCGGGGGACGGAGTTCACCGAGCTGGACGTGGACGCGGTGATCGCGCGGCGTCCCGAGGTGGTGCTGGTGGACGAGCTGGCGCACACCAACGTGCCCGGCTCGCGCAACGCCAAGCGCTGGCAGGACATCGAGGAGATCGTCGAGGCCGGCATCGACGTCGTCTCGACGGTGAACGTCCAGCACCTGGACTCGGTCAACGACGTCGTCGAGCGGATCACCGGCGTCCCGCAGCGCGAGACCGTCCCGGACGAGGTGGTGCGCGGCGCCGAGCAGATCGAGCTGGTCGACATGGCGCCGGAGGCGCTGCGGCGGCGGATGGCGCACGGCAACGTGTACGCGCCGGAGAAGGTCGACGCCGCGCTCGGCAACTACTTCCGGGTCGGCAACCTGACCGCGCTGCGCGAGCTGGCGCTGCTGTGGCTGGCCGACAAGGTCGACGACCAGCTCGGCCGGTACCGGGCCGAGCACGACATCCGCGGCACCTGGGAGGCGCGGGAGCGGGTGGTGGTCGCGCTCACCGGCGGACCGGAGGGCGACACGCTGATCCGCCGCGCGGCGCGGATCGCCGACCGCAGCAAGGGCGCCGACCTGCTCGCCGTGCACGTCGCGCGCAGCGACGGGCTGACCGACGCGGGCCCGGCCAACCTCGCCCGGCAGCGCGCGCTGGCCGAGAGCCTCGGCGGCAGCTACCACCAGGTCGTCGGGTCGAACGTGCCGGACGCGCTGCTCGACTTCGCGCGCGGCGTCAACGCGACCCAGCTTGTGCTGGGCGCGTCCCGCCGCGGACGCCTCGCGCAGCTCTTCTCGCGCGGCGTGGGCGTCACGACCAGCGCGCAGTCCGGGGCGATCGACGTGCACCTGGTCACGCACGAGGAGGCCGGCCAGGGGCGGCGGTGGAAGGCCCTGCGCTCGGCCTGGGGCGTGCCCGACGCGCGGCGCAACGCCGGGTTCGTGCTGAGCCTGCTCGGGCTGCCGCTGCTCACCGCCGTGCTCTACCACCAGCGCGCGGAGCTGTCGCTGACCAGCGACATCCTGCTGTTCCAGGCGGCGGTCATCGGGGTGGCGCTGGTCGGCGGCCTGTACCCGGCGCTGTTCGCGGCGATCGGCGGCTCGCTGCTGCTCAACTACTACTTCACCCCGCCGATCCACCACTTCACCGTGCACGACCCGGAGGCGTTCCTCCAGCTCCTGATCTACGTGGTGGTGGGCGTGACGGTCAGCACGATCGTCGACCTCACCGCCCGCAAGAGCCGTGAGGCGGCGCAGGCCCGCGCGGACGGCGAGGTGCTGTCCACGCTGGCCGGCGACATCCTGCGGGGCGGGCCGGCCGAACCGGCCGGGGCGGGCGCGGGCGCGGGGGAGTCCGGCGGCCCGTCGACGGCCGGACGCCGCGGTGTCCACGGCGTCCGGGGCGGCTCGGGGGCGCTGGCCGGCATCCTCGGGCGGCTCCGCGAGACCTACGGCCTCACCTCGGTCACGCTGCTGGAACGCGACCCGGACGAGCCGAACACCCCGGCGACCAACCGCGACCCCGACTGCTGGGTCGTCGTCGCCAACGCGGGCGGCGAGCCGTGCACCTGCCCGGACGGCGAGGGGCCGCTGCCGGGCGGCGACGTCAACTCGGCCGTCCTGGTGGACGAGTCGCTGGCGCTGGTGCTCCGCGGCCGGACGCTCCCCGCGTCCGACCGGCGGGTGCTGGAGGCGTTCGGCGCGCAGGCCGCCGTCGCGCTCCGCCACCAGCGGCTGGCCGAGGCCGCCGAGCGGGTGCGGCCCCTCGCCGCCGCCGACCGGATGCGGACCGCCCTGCTGAACGCGGTCAGCCACGACCTGCGCACCCCGCTCGCGTCCGCCAAGGCCGCGGTGGAGAGCCTGCGCAGCCCGGACGTGATCTGGAGCCTCGAGGACCAGGACGAGCTGGTCGCCACCGCCGCCGAGTCGCTGGACCGGCTCGACCGGCTCGTCGCCAACCTGCTGGACATGAGCCGGCTCCAGGCGGGCGCGCTCGGCCTCGCGCTGCGGCCGGTCGCCGCCGAGGACGCCGTCCCGCGCGCGCTCGGCGACCTCGGCGACCTCGGCCGGGACGATGTGGAGATCCGCATCCCGGAGGGGCTGCCGGAGGTCCTGGCCGACCCGGCGCTGCTGGAGCGGGTGCTGGTCAACGTGATCGCCAACGCCGTCCGGCACAGCCCGCCGGGACGGCCGGTGCTCGTCACCGCGAGCGCGCACGCCGACCGGCTGGAGCTGCGCGTCATCGACCGGGGCCCGGGGATCCCGGCCGCCGACCGGGACCGGGTCTTCGAGCCGTTCCAGCGGCTCGGCGACCGCGACAACCACACCGGCGTCGGCCTCGGGCTCGCGCTGTCCCGCGGCCTCGCCGAGGCGATGGACGGGGCGATCGTGATGGAGGAGACGCCCGGCGGCGGCCTGACCATGGTGCTCGACCTGCCCGCCATCGCCCCCGCCCCGCCGCACCCGACCCCGCCGCCGGCCTTGGCCCTGGCCGCGACGCTCCCGCCGCCCCTGTCGCCCCCGCCGCCCCCGACGCCGCGTCCGCCCGCCGATCCGGCGGTGCACGAGCACGAACGAGGAGAACGATGACACGCGTGCTGGTGGTCGACGACTCGCCGCAGATCCTGGCCACCCTCCGCCTCAACCTGCGCGCCCGCGACTACGACGTCCGGGTCGCGGCGAACGGCGGCCAGGCGCTGACCCGCGCCGCCGACTGGCATCCCGACCTGGTCGTGCTCGACCTCGGGCTGCCCGACCTGGACGGCGTGGACGTGATCCGGGGACTGCGCGGCTGGACCGAGGTCCCGATCATCGTGCTGTCCGGCCGGGCGGGCAGCAGGGACAAGGTGGACGCCCTGGACGCGGGCGCCGACGACTACGTCACCAAGCCGTTCGGGGTGGACGAGCTGCTGGCCCGGATCCGCGCGATCACCCGCCGCGCGCCCGCGGGGGAGTCGTCCCCGACCGCCCGGCTCGGGCCGTGGGTGGTCGACCTGGCCCGCAAGACCGTCACGGCGGGGGAGGAGCGGGTGCATCTGACCCCGACCGAATGGGGTGTCCTGGAACCGCTGGTGCGCAACCCGGGCAAGCTCATCGCGCAGCGCCAGCTCCTGGCCGAGGTCTGGGGCCCGTCCTACCTCAAGGAGACCCACTACCTGCGCGTCTACCTGGCGGCGCTGCGCCGCAAGCTGGAGCCCGACCCGTCCAGGCCCCGGCACCTGATCACCGAGCCGGGCATGGGGTACCGCTTCGAGCCCTGACGGAGGTGGGGTTTTGCCTACCCGGTCAGGCGGTCTGGACCCATCGTCCGGGGCGTTCCCCGTCCGTAGCTTCATTCCCAGAGGCGCACCGCAAGGGGACGCCGTATGGGAGGTGGCCATGTTCGGGCGCAGAGAAGGCGACCACGCGGGGACGAACCCCGCGGGCAGGAACCCGGCCGGGGGGACGGGCGAGGCGCTCCGGCTCGACTCGGTCAGCAAGGTCTACGGCGCGGGCGGCAACCGGGTGAACGCCCTGGACGGCGTCAGCCTCTCGCTGCCCACCGGGTCGTTCACCGCGGTCATGGGCCCGTCCGGCTCGGGCAAGAGCACGCTGTTGCAGTGCGCCGCGGGGCTGGACCGGCCGACCGGCGGGCGGGTGTTCGTGGACGGCGCGGAGCTGGCCGGCGAGAACGAGGCGGCGCTGACCAGGTTCCGGCGGCAGCGGATCGGGTTCGTGTTCCAGCAGTTCAACCTGATGCCGACGCTGACCGTCATGCAGAACGTCACCCTGCCGCTGAAGCTCGCCGGGCAGAAGGCCGACAAGGACAAGGCGCGCGCGGTGCTGGAGCGGGTCGGGCTGGGCGACCGCCTGCGCCACCTGCCGTCCGAGCTGTCGGGCGGGCAGCAGCAGCGGGTGGCGATCGCGCGGGCGCTGGTCACCGAGCCCAAGGTGCTCTTCGGCGACGAGCCGACCGGCGCGCTGGACACCCGCAGCGCCCGCGAGGTGCTCGCGCTGCTCCAGGAGGCCGTGCATGCGTACGGGCGGACCGTGGTCATGGTGACCCACGACCCGGTCGCGGCGTCCTGTGCCGGGGCGGTGCTGTTCCTGGCGGACGGGCGGCTGGTCGGGCAGCTCGTCGCGCCGACCGCCGAGGCGGTCGCGGAGCGGATGACCCACCTGGCCGACGAGGTCGAGCGCCAGCGCGCGACGGCGGGGGTGTGACGATGCTCCGGCTGTCCCTGAGCTCGCTGCGGAGGCGGAGGGGCGCGTTCGCCGCGAGCTTCCTGGCGATGTTCCTCGGCGCGACGATCCTGATGGCGTTCGCGTCCCTGCTCGACACCGCCGAGGGCACGAGCGGCACGGCGAAGAGCACGCTGACCACGATGGCGCTGGTGGTGGGCGGCTGGGGGCTGGTGCTGGTGGTCTTCGCGGTCACCTCCACGCTCACCCTGTCGGTGCGGCAGCGGGGCGCGGAGCTGGCCCTGCTGAAGAGCGTGGGCGCGACCCCCGCCCAGCTCGGCCGCATGATCGTCGGTGAGACCGGCGGGCTGGCGGTGGTCGCCGCGCTGCTGGCGGTCCCGGCGGCGCTGCTCGCCGGGCGCGGGCTGCTCGGCATGCTGCACGCCTCCGGGCAGGTGCCGGACGAGATCGGCTACGCCTTCGGGCCGGTCGCCCTGACCATGGGCCTCGGCATCACCTTCGCGTCCGCCACCGGCGCCGCGCTGATCACCGCTCGCCGCGCCACCCGGGTCCGGGTGACCGAGTCGCTGATGGCGGCGGCGGTCGAGCCCGGCGGGCTGAGCCGGAAGCGGATCGTCGGGGCGGTGCTGTTCCTCGCGCTCGCGCTGAACCTCGGCGTGGTCACCGCCACGATGATGCGCGGCGCGGGCACCGACGCGATGGCCACGTCCGGGCAGGCCGACATCTTCGCCGCGATCGGGCTGGCGCTGCTCGCCCCGCTGATCATCCGGCTGGCGACCGGCGTGCTGGCCGGCCCGCTGCGCCGGCTGGGCGGCGTCGCCGGCGAGCTCGCGGTGACCAACCTGCGGCGCCGGACCGGGCAGATGGCCTCGGTGCTGACGCCGATCATCCTGTTCACCGGCACCGGGGTCGGCACGCTGTATCTCCAGGACATCGAGAACGCCTCGATGTCGGCCGCCGGCCTCGCCAAGACGGCCGAGCAGAAGGACATCGAGACGCTCAACTTCGTGGTCATCGGCATGATCGTGGTGTTCACCGCGATCATGCTGGTGAACACGCTGGTCACGGCGACCACCCACCGGCGCCGCGAGTTCGGCCAGCAGCGCCTGGCGGGCGCGACCCCCGGTCAGGTGCTCGGCACGGTGGCGCTGGAGTCGGCGGTGCTGGCCGCCACCGGGGTGGTGTGCGGCGCGGTCGCCGCGCTCTTCACGGTGCTGCCGTTCAGCATCGCCCGGTCCGGCACGGCCGTGCCGGACGGCGGTCCGGGCATCTTCGTCGCGGTCGCGGCCCTGGCCGTCGTCCTCACCGGTGTCACCGCGCTCGGCACGGCCCGCCGGACCGTCCGGACCCCGGCGGTGGCGGCGGTCGGGGTCTGAGGAGTAGGCTGGGTGAGTACTCACTCAGAAGGAGCGGTCATGCGCAGCAGCCCGGTGGACGTCCGGCCCGGCGGCACGGTTCCCGTCTCCGAGATCGCCGCCGGGCTGCGCGCGTTCTGGACGCGCGGCCGGGCGATCGAGCGGACCTGCTACGCGATCGGGGCGGCGCTCATCGCGTCCGGCCTGGTCCACCTGGTGGTCTTCGCCGTGGACGGCGGGCCGTGGACGGGGCCGGTGTCGTGGCGCAAGCCCGTCACCTTCGGCCTGTCGTTCGGGCTGACCCTCGTCACGATCGCGTGGGTCGCCTCGTTCGTCCGGCTCGGCGAACGGGCCCGTGTCCGCGTCCTCGGCGTGTTCGCCGCCGCCTGCGTCGTCGAGACCGCCCTGATCACGCTCCAGGCGTGGCGGCGCGTGCCGTCGCACTTCAACGAGGAGACCGGCTTCGACACGGTGGTCACCCGGATCCTCGCCGCGTTCGGCGGGATCCTGATCGTCACGCTGGTGGCGCTCACCGTGGCCGCCTTCCGGGACGCGCCGGGGACCGCGCCCAGCATGCGGCTGGCCGTCCGGGCCGGCTTCGCCGCCCTGCTCGGCGCGCTGGCCTGCGGCGCCGCGATGATCGCGCGGGGCGTGGTCGAGGTGCAGACCGGGCACCAGCAGCTCGCCTACCACGTGGCCGGGGCGCTCAAGCCCGCGCACGCGGTCACCATGCACGCCGTCCTCGTGCTGCCCGCGATCGCCTGGCTGCTGACGTTCACCGCCCTCGCCGAGGCCCGCCGCGTCCGGGTCGTCGCGCTCGCCTCGGCGGCCTACGGGGTCGCGGCGCTGGCCGTCATCGGGTACTCGGCGGTCGGGTTCGCGACCGGCTGACGGGACCGGAGCCGACCGCACCGGTGCCGACCGGACCCGTGGCGACCGGACCCGTGGCGACGGGACCCGTGGTGACCGGACCCGTGGTGACCGGGCGGCCCAGTGCACCGCCCGCCACCCAGGCGGACCAGGGGAGCTGCCAGTAGCCCCACCCGTTGTTCCACTCCAGCGACCGGGTCGTGCCGATCACGCTGACGACGTCGCCGCGCTGCGACTGCCCGTAGAACCACCGGGCGAAGCCGGGGGCGGCGTTGACGCAGCCGTGGCTGACGTTCTCGCGTCCCTGCGAGCCGACCGACCAGGGCGCGGAGTGCACGTACTCGCCGCTGCTGGAGATCTGCACCGCGTGCCGGACGGTCAGCCTGTAGAAGCGCGGGTCGCCCCGGTCGGTGACGCCCATCCAGCCGGAGGTCATCACGACCGGGTCGCCCTTGCCCATCACCAGGTGCACGCCGCTGGCGGTGGTGTAGGCGCGGCGGCCCCCCTTGCCCGCGCTGATCGGCTCCCGGCGGACGACCCGTCCGTCCACCCGGACCGTCATGCGGTGGCGGCGGGTGTCGACCGTGCTGATCCGGGAGGCGCCGACGCTGAACGCGGTGCTGTGGCCCGCCGCCCCGTACACGCCGGGCGCCGCCCGCACCCCGGCGGTGTGCGCCAGCAGCGTGACCCGCAGGCCCGCGGGCCAGTAGCGGCGCGGCCGGAAGGCCACCTGGCCCGCGCCGGTCCAGTGCCACGCGCCGGTGACGGGCCGGCTCGTCCGGAGTTCGAGGGCGCGCTCCACCGCGGCGCGGTCGGTGATCGGCCGGGAGAAGGTGACGACGAGCGGCATGCCGACGCCGACGACCTCGCCGGAGCGGGGCGTGACGTCGCCGACCGTGAACGTGGCGGCCGGGGTCAGGGTGGTGAAGCGGGACTCGGCGCGGGTCGGCCCGTCCCCGTCGGTGCCGGTGGCGGCGACCCGGTAGGTGGTGCCGGGCTGGAGCGCCCAGCGCGAGCGCCAGGTCCGGCGGTCGGCCGACAGGCCCCCGGCCACCGGGCCGGTGCCGCCCCGCGCGGTGACGGTGACGCCGCGCAGGGTGCCGCGCACGGCGGTGACGACGACGCGCCGGTCGGGCCGCACGTCGCGGGCGCCATCGTCCGGGACGGTCCGGACGGCGGGCTCCCGTCCCGGCGCGGCGGCCTCGGACGCGGCCCTCGCCGGCGGCGGCCGGTGCCGGTCCGCGCCGCCGCAGGCCGCGGTCGCCGCCGCCAGCAGGACGAGCGCCGTCCCTGCCGGGATGAGGGGAGTGCCCCGGCCGGACCCGTGCCGGCTGACCCTGCGCTGCATCGTGTCCTCGCGATGTGCCTGGAATGAGTTGTTGACGCCCTATGTAGCGATCCATCTACGGAGAGTGGTGGGCGCATCTGGCAAAGTAGACGCTGACCGCGGCCGGGGCCGCCGTCGCGCCGGATTTCGGATGTCTCGATTAGGTGACGGCCCCGTGGCGCGGCGCCCCGCGGCGTGGCCGCCGCCCAGGTCGCGGCGGATGAGGCGGTACCGTCCCTGGTCTGGGCCTTTGGCAGATTCCGTCCCGCTTCCTACGGGCATCTCACTGCGAGGGGGGATCGGTGTGGGGGGACGCGGCACGCTGCGCATCTACCTGGGCGCGGCGCCCGGCGTGGGCAAGACCTTCGCGATGCTCGGCGAGGGGCACCGCCGGCTCTCGCGCGGCACCGACGTGGTCGTCGGCTTCGTCGAGACGCACGGCCGGCGCCGCACCGGCGAGCAGGTCGCGGGGCTGGAGGTCGTCCCCCGCCGGGAGGCGGCCTACCGCGGCGCGGCCTTCACCGAGCTGGACGTCGACGCGGTGATCGCCCGGCGCCCGGACGTGGCCCTGATCGACGAGCTCGCGCACACCAACGTGCCCGGCTCGCGCAACGCCAAGCGCTGGCAGGACATCGACGAGATCCTCGACGCCGGCATCGACGTGATCACCACCCTCAACGTCCAGCACCTCGACTCGCTCAACGACGTCGTCGAGCGCATCACCGGCGTCCCGCAGCGCGAGACCGTCCCCGACGAGGTCGCCCGCCGCGCCGAGCAGATCGAGCTGGTCGACATGGCCCCCGAGGCGCTGCGCCGGCGGATGGCGCACGGCAATGTCTACGCCCCCGAGAAGGTCGACGCCGCACTCGCCAACTACTTCCGCGTCGGCAACCTGACCGCGCTGCGCGAGCTGGCGCTGCTGTGGGTCGCCGACCGCGTCGACGAGGGGCTGGCCCGCTACCGCGACCAGCACGGCATCACCCGGCCCTGGGAGGCCCGCGAACGGATCGTGGTGGGGCTGACCGGCGGGCCCGAGGGCGACACCCTGATCCGCCGGGCGGCCCGGATCGCCGCCCGCGCCGGCCGCGCCGACCTGCTCGCGGTGCACGTCGGCGGCAGCGAGGGCCTGTCCGACTCGTCCTCGCCGGGCGCGCTGGCCCGCCAGCGCGAGCTGATCGAGGGCCTGGGCGGCAGCTACCACCAGGTGATCGGCGACGACGTCGCCACCGCGCTGCTGGAGTTCATGCGCGGCGTCAACGCCACCCAGGTCGTCCTCGGATCCAGCCGCCGCCGCGGCTGGCAGTTCGTCCTCGGGCCCGGCGTCGGCGCCACGGTGGCCCGCGAGTCCGGCGACATCGACGTGCACCTGGTCACCCACGAGCACGTCGGCCGGGGCCGGGGCCTCGGCCCGATCGCGGGCAGCCCGCTGAGCGTGCGGCGCCGCGCGTACGGGTGGGCGCTCGCGCTGCTCGGCCCGGGGCTGATCGCGGCCGTCATCACGCTCGGCGACCTGCGCCCGGGGCTGGACGCCGACGTGCTGCTCTTCCTGGCGATCACGGTCGGCGTCGCGCTGGTCGGCGGGCTGTGGCCCGCGCTGGCCGCCGCGGTGATCGGGTTCCTGCTGATCAACTGGTTCTTCACCCCGCCGGTGCACACCTTCACCGTGTCCGAGCCCGGGAACGTGCTGGCCCTGACGGTGTTCGTCGCGGTCGCGGTGGCGGTGTCGTCGGTGGTCGACCTGGCCGCCCGGCGCAGCCGCCAGGCGGCCCGCGCCAACGCCGAGGCCGAGACGCTCGGCCTGCTCGCCACCAGCGTGCTGCGCGGCGAGCAGGCGCTCCCGGCGCTGCTGGACCGGGTCCGGGAGACGTTCGGCGTGCGGTCGGTCGCGCTGCTGGAACGCGCGGGCGGCGGCTGGACCACCGTCGGGGCGACCGGGGCCCGCCCGGTCACCGACCCCGACCGCGCCGAGTCCACCGCGCAGGTGAGCGACGCCATGGTGCTCGCGCTGTGCGGACGGGTGCTGCCCGCGTCCGACCAGCGGGTCCTGTCGGCGTTCGCGTCCCAGGCCGAGGCGGTCCTCCAGTGGCGGCGGCTCGCCGAGGAGGCGGCGCGGGCCCGCCGGCTCGCCGAGGGCGACCGGATCCGCACCGCGCTGCTCGCCGCCGTCTCGCACGACCTGCGCACCCCGCTCGCCTCGATCAAGGCCGGGGTGAGCAGCCTGCGCGCGACCGACGTGGAATGGGGCCCGGCGGACGAGGCCGAGCTGCTGGCCTCCATCGAGGAGTCCGCCGACCGGCTCGACGGGCTGATCGGCAACCTGCTCGACCTGAGCCGGCTGGAGACCGGCGTGGTGACGCCGCTGATCGGCCCGGTCGCGCTGGACGAGGCGCTGCCCGCGGCGCTGCTCGGTGTGCCGCTGGACCGCGTCACGGTGGACGTCCCGGAGTCGCTGGTCCCGGTGCGGGCCGACCCCGGCCTGCTGGAGCGCGCCCTCGCCAACGTGATCGAGAACGCGGTCCGGCACAGCGGCGGCCCCGTCCTGGTCACCGCGAGCGAGCTGCGCGCGCCCGGCGAACCGGACCGGGTCGAGGTGCGCGTGGCCGACCGCGGCCCCGGCGTCCCCGACCGGGCGAAGGAGCACATCTTCGCGCCCTTCCAGCGGCTCGGCGACACCCCGAAGGGCACCGGCGTCGGGCTCGGCCTCGCCGTCGCCCGCGGCTTCGTCGAGGCGATGGGCGGCACGCTGCACCCCGAGGACACCCCGGGCGGCGGGCTGACCATGGTCTTCGGGCTCCCGCCGGCCGCCCCGGGCGGGCCGCCCGGCACGCCTCCCGGCGGGGCACCCGCGCAGGGCCGTCCGGACCCCATGGGCGATCATGGCGGTGACCTGGGCGGTGACCGGGGCGGCGGCCCCGCCGCGGGCCCGGGCCGCCGCGACGGCGAGGAGAAGGGGGAGACGGCGTGACGCGTGTCCTGGTGGTCGACGACGAGCCGCAGATCGTGCGGTCCCTGCGGATCAACCTGCGGGCCCGCGGCTACGAGGTCGACACGGCCCCCGACGGCCGGACCGCGCTCGAGCTGGCCGCGCGCCGCCATCCCGACGTGATCCTGCTCGACCTCGGGCTGCCCGATCTGGACGGCACCGAGGTGATCAGGGGGCTGCGCGGCTGGCTGAGCGCGCCGATCATCGTGCTGTCCGCCCGGCACTCCTCCGGCGAGAAGGTCGAGGCGCTCGACGCCGGCGCGGACGACTACGTGACCAAGCCGTTCGGCATGGACGAGCTGCTCGCCCGGCTGCGCGCCGCGGTGCGCCGAGCCGCCCCCGCCGAGGAGGCCGCGGTCGTCCGCACCGACGCGTTCACGGTCGACCTCGCGGCCAAGAAGGCCGTCCGGGACGGCGCGGACGTGCGGCTCACCCCGACCGAGTGGCACATCCTGGAGGTGCTGGTGCGCAACGCGGGACGGCTGGTCGGGCAGCGGCAGCTCCTGCGCGAGGTCTGGGGCCCCTCGTACGAGACCGAGACCAACTATCTGCGGGTCTACCTCGCGCAGCTACGGCGCAAGCTGGAGCCCGATCCCGCGCACCCCCGCCATCTGATCACCGAGCCGGGGATGGGCTACCGCTTCGAGGGATGATCCGGGCGGGATGTCGTCATTGGCGAGACCTGCACCCATTCGTCGCAAGCCGATGGTCCGTTTCACCCCGTGATGCCATACGCTTCCCAGCATGGAAGAGGTTTCGGCCGGCATCGCACCGGGGACCGGCGGCACTCCCGGGGGCGAGCGCGGACGCGGCGGGCTCCGGCGCTTTCTCCGGCGGATGGCCTCGTCCAAGGCCGAACTCGAGGCCGAGGAGCTCAAGAAGACCAGCGGCGACGAGGGCGCCACGCCCATTACCGCCTGCGCCACCCGCAAGCGGCACTGCGTAGCCGGTACGCTGCGTACTGTGACGTTGCGGCCGCGTGGCGGGGCACCGGCGCTGGAGGCCGAGCTGTACGACGGCACCGATGTGATCAACCTGGTCTGGCTCGGCCGCCGCAAGATCGCCGGGATCGACCCGGGCCGTCGGCTGCGCGCCGAGGGCCTGGTCAGCGTGCAGGACGGGCGCAAGGTCATGTTCAACCCCCGCTACGAGCTGCGCGGCACCTCGTGACCGCGCACCGGACCACGGCACGGGCCGGCCGGGCGCGGCGCGGGTGAACCGGAATCGAGCGGGGGGCACAGCGTGGGGGCGGATGTGACACCGGGCGCCGGGCCGACGGAGACGGACGAGTCCGCCGACGAGGTCGCGCACGACACCGTCGAGGCCGCGGTGCGGGCCCAGCTCTCCAAGGCGCTGGGCGGCGTCCGCGGCATGATCGAGGCGGCCGTCCCGACCATCGGCTTCACCGCGACCTACGTGGCCGCCAAGGACGTCAAGCTCGCGGTCGGCATCGGCGTGGGCGCCGCGGTCGTGCTGCTGGTGGTCCGGCTGGTGCAGCGCTCCAGCCCCCAGTTCGTGCTCAACAGCCTCGTCGGCATCGCGATCGCGGCGTTCTTCGCGCTGCGCTCGGGCAAGGCCGAGGACGCCTTCGTCCCGGGCATCCTGCTCAACGCCGCCTACGGCGCCGGGATGCTGCTGTCGATCGTGGTCCGCTGGCCGGTCGTCGGCTTCATCATCGGCTCGGTCACCGGCGACCCGACCGCCTGGCGGTCCGATCCCGGCATCGTCCGGCTGTGCTCCCGGCTGACCTGGCTGCTGCTGGTCCCGTGCGCGCTGCGGGTGCTGGTGCAGTACCCGATCTACCTCGCCGACGGCGACCAGAGCGGCCTGCTCGGCGCCGCCAAGATCGTGATGGGCTGGCCGCTCCAGGTGGCCGCCCTCGCCACGATGGCCTGGATCCTGGCCCGCGGCCGGACCCCGCTCCAGCAGGAGAAGGCGGAGAAGCCGGAGAAGCCGGAATAGCGTCCGGTCATCGGCAGGCCGTAAAGAAACCGTTCAATTCCGCCCGCACCTTCAACACGCGCCCGCGCTGTCACGCGTGCGGAGCCGTCCGCGTCCGGCCTGCCCGCCGTGCCGGGCCCCGCTGTGCCCGCCGTGCGGGCCTGGACGTGCCCGTACGTCCCTCCGAAGTGGTCTGACGCCGCCCATCGCGTATTGGTTCGGAATATCAATGGCCGTACGTGGTCGCCGTTGAATTCGCGAATTGAGTGGGTGTTTTCCGAAGGATCCGGATAAAGTGCTTTTAGGTGTGCCGGGAAGTCTGGTCGGCGATACGGGATAGCTCTGTCGCCTGGAGGCCGGCTGATGCGTTGCACCGCACCGAACTGCACCGGGGTCGTCGCGGACGGGTACTGCGATGTCTGCGGCCTGCTCGCCGCTTCCGCGGGGAGCCCCGCGCCCCTGGTCTCACCTTCGGCGGTCACCCGTCCGAACGAGGAGAACGCCCCGAGCCGTCCGAACGCCCCGAGCCGTCCGAACGCCCCGAGCCGTCCGAACGCCCCGAGCCGTCCGAACGCCCCGAGCTCTGAGAACGCCCCGAGCCCTGAGAACGCCTCCAGCCGTCCGAGCGGCCGCACGGATCCGTCCGCGCCCGGGGCGCCTGGCTCGGGCGGCGGGACCGGTACCGGACGGTATGGGCCCCCCGGGCCGTCCCGGCGCGGGCTGCTCGGGGCCGGCCTGGTCGACATGCCGGCGGTGCCGTACCTCGATCCGACCGAAGCGATCCTGGACGACCCGCAGGTTCCGGAGGCCAAGCGCTTCTGCGGCGGCTGCGAGAGCCCGGTCGGCCGCGGCAAGGACGGTACCCCGGGACGGACGGAGGGGTTCTGCCCCCGCTGCCGTACCCGGTTCGCCTTCCGTCCCAAGCTGGCCGCGGGCGACCGGGTGGGCGGCCAGTACGAGGTGCAGGGCTGCCTGGCGCACGGCGGCCTCGGCTGGATCTACCTGGCCAAGGACCGCAACGTGTCCGACCGGTGGGTGGTGCTCAAGGGCCTGCTCGACTCCGGGGACGCCGACGCGATGGCGGCGGCGGTGGCCGAGCGGCGGTTCCTGGCCGAGGTCGAGCACCCGAACATCGTCAAGATCTACAACTTCGTCCAGCACGACGGCGACGGCTACACCGTCATGGAGTACGTCGGAGGCCGCTCGCTCAAGCAGATCGTGCTCGAGCGGCGCGAGCGGACGGGGGAGTCGCTGCCGCTGCCGCAGGTCCTGGCCTACGGGCTGGAGGCGCTGCGGGCGCTCGGCCACCTGCACGAGCGGGGCCTGCTGTACTGCGACTTCAAGCCCGACAACGCGATCCAGACCGGGGAGCAGCTCCGGCTGATCGACCTCGGCGGGGTGCGGCACGCCGGCGACCCCGATGGCGCGATCTACGGCACCATCGGGTACCAGGCCCCCGAGATCGCCGACGAGGGCCCCTCACCGAGCTCGGACCTGTACACGGTGGCCCGGACGATGGCCGTGCTGAGCTTCGAGTTCACCGGGTTCACCGGGACGTTCCGGCACTCGCTGCCCGCCCCGGCGCGGGTGCCGCTGCTGGCGGAGTTCGAGTCGTTCGACCGGCTGCTGCGGCGGGCAACGCACGCCGAGCCCGCCGAGCGCTTCCAGACGGCCGCCGAGATGGCCGACCAGCTCATGGGGGTGCTGCGCGAGGTCCTCGCCGTGGAGGACGGGCGGGCGCGGCCGGGGGAGTCGGCCTGGTTCGGGCCCGAGCCGCGGATCACCGGGAATCCCGTCAGCAGGCCCGCGGACGCCGCGCGGCTGGCCGACCGGCTGCCGCTGCCGCTGGCCGACGACCAGGACCCGGCGGCCGGATACCTGGCGGGCCTGTCCGAGGCGACCCCCGCGGCGCTCCTCGCGGCGCTGGCCAAGCCGCGCGTGTCGTCGGTGGAGGTCGACCTGGCGCTCGTGCGCGCGCACATCGCGTTCGGGAACCGCAAGGACGCGCAGACGCTGCTGGCCGGGCTGGGCGACGACTGGCGGGCCGACTGGTACCGGGCGCTGCTCGCCCTGGCCGAGGGCGACGTCGAGAGGGCCGCGGACCTCTTCGGGGTGCTGCGCGACCGGCTGCCGGGGGAGGCCGCCCCCAAGCTCGCCCTCGGGCTGTGCGCCGAGGCCCGCGGTCTGCACGCGCAGGCCGAACGGTATCTGGAGGCGGTGTGGCGCACCGACCACTCCTACATCGGCGCGGCGTTCGCCCTGGCCCGGGTCCGGTCGGCGCGCGGGCACCGGGCGAGCGCGGTGCGCGCCCTGCGGTCGGTGCCCGCCACGTCGCGGCACCACACCGACGCCCAGGTGGCCGCGATCATCGCCGTCCTCAAGGCCCGGCGGCCGGACGGGCCGCGGCCCGAGGAGCTGATCGACTGCGGGACGCGGCTGGAGTCGCTGACCATCGCCGCCGACTGGCACGGGCGCCTCGCCGTCCTCCTCCTGGAGACCGCGCTCGACCTGCTGCTCTCCCCGTCCGGGACGGGCCCGGCGACGTTCCCGGACGGGGCGGCCGTGCTCGGGGTGCCGCTGACCGAACGGGATCTGCGGCGCGGCCTGGAACGCCTCTACCGCCGGCTGGGCCGGCTCGCCGAGACCAGGGCCGAGCGGGTGGCGCTGGCCGAGCGCGCCAACATCGTCCGGCCGACCACGCTGATCTGACCACGGAAGGGACGCCCGCCGATGACGATGATCGCTCAGGGGAGCGAGCTGGAGCTTCCGAGCCCGGTCCCGGCGGCGGCCCGGCGCCGCTCCTCGCCCCGCGACTGGAGCACCCCCACCTGGCTGCGGGGGCTGACCGCGGCGGTGCTGCTCCTGGCCGTCGCGCTCGGCGCGGCCGTCACCCTCGGGGCGGCCGACCTGCGCGGCGGCGTGCGGCTGATCGGCCGCGACACCGCGCCGCAGGTCACCGCCGCGGCCGATCTGAGCCTCCAGCTCACCGAGATGGACGCCCAGCTCGCGAACGTGGTGCTCGTCGGCAAGGAGGGGGCCGGGGACGGACGGAGCGCGTTCGTCCAGCGCTTCGATGCGGCCCGCCGGCGCGCGGCCGGCGACCTCCAGCAGGCCGCGGTCTCCCGCGATCCCGCCGTCCGCCGCGAGCTGGGCTCGACGCTGGAGGTGTTCGGCCGCTACCAGCAGGTCGCCGGGCAGGTCCTCTACGTCGACAAGGAGGCCGCCCACCCCGTCGCCGCCGCGCCGGAACAGGTGCTGCGGAAGTACCGCGAGGCGACCGACCTGCTCGAGGTGGAGGCCCTCCCGGCCGCCGACCGGCTCACGGGCGCCCACCGCGCCGTCCTGGACCGGGCCCGGCGGGGGCAGACCGGCGCCGCGATCGAGGCCAGGTCGCTGGTCCTCGTCCTCGGGACCGGGCTGGTCGCCGCCCTCGGCTGGCTCCAGCTGCTGCTCTACCGCAGGCACCACCGGCTGATCAACCCGGCCGTGCTGCTCGCCACCGTCGCGGCGCTCGCGCTGGTGGTGCCGGGCGCGCGGCTGTTCTGGTCAGAGGAGGCGCGGGCGCGGGACGGGGCGGCGCTCGACTCGGTGCTCGACCTGGCGCAGGCGCGGGCGATCAGCCGGGACGCCAACGCCGACGCGAGCCGCTTCATCGGCGACGAGTTCCGCCGGGACCAGTACCTTCAGTCGTTCTTCGCCAGATCCCAGATCCTGGTGGAGGTGCCCGGCGCGAAGCCCGACAGCTACGCCTCCGACCTCGCCACCTTGTACCAGTCGTACGGGATGTTCCTGGGCGTCCTCGGCACGACGCAGCTTCCGGACAAGGAGCCGCGTGCCGGGCAGACGCTCCCCAAGGTGCTCGCCTACCAGAAGTCCGTCGCGGCCATGCGCGTCATGGTGCGCAAGGGCCGGCTGGACAAGGCCGCCCAGGTCACCACCGGATACAAGCCGGTCGAGGCCAACTACGACTTCGAGCGGTACGACCGGCTGCTGGCGGGCTTCCAGGACGCCGACCGCCGCGCCTATGAACGCCACATGGCCGGCGGCTCGCGGACGCTGGGCGGCTGGACGGTGTTCCCGGGGGCGGCCGTCGTCGTCGTGTCCGCCCTGGTGATCATCGGTATCCGCCCCCGGCTGGCCGAGTTCCGCTGAAGCGCGTCGGGGCGCCGCGCGCCGTCCGTCCAGCGCCGTCCGTCCAGCGCGCGGCCGGACGGACGGCATCCGGCGCCGCGCCAGGGATCAGTGCCCGCCGAGGAGCTCGGCGAGCTCGTCCTCCACGTCCTGGACGGCCACGAACATCAGCTCGTCGCCGGGCTCCAGCGTGTCGTCGGGGGTCGGGACCAGGACCCGGCCCTCCCGCAGGATCGCCACCAGGGCGGTGTCGCGCGGCCACGCCACCGACCCGACCCGCTCGCCGCCGAGCGGCGCGTCCTCGGGCAGGGTCAGCTCGACGAGGTTGGCCTCGCCCTGCCGGAAGGTCATCAGCCGGACCAGATCGCCGACGCTCACCGCCTCCTCGACCAGCGCCGACAGCAGTCGCGGGGTGGACACCGCCACGTCCACGCCCCACGACTCGTTGAACAGCCACTCGTTCTTGGGGTGGTTGATCCGCGCCACCACCCGCGGCACCCCGTACTCGGTCTTGGCCAGCAGCGACACCACCAGGTTGACCTTGTCGTCGCCGGACGAGGCGACCACCACCTGGCAGCGCTCCAGGGCCGCGTCGTCGAGCGCCGCGATCTCGCAGGCGTCGGCCAGCAGCCACTCGGCCCGCGGCACCATCTCGACCTTGATGGCCTTGGGGCTCTTGTCGATCAGGAGCACCTCGTGCCCGTTCTCCAGCAGTTCCTGGGCGATGGACCGGCCCACCGCGCCGGCCCCGGCGATCGCGACCCGCATCAGGCGTCTCCCTCGTTCCGCGCGGCGACCGCGGCGTTGACCCGCTCGAGATCGTCGGCGCGGGCCATGATGTGCACGATGTCCCCGTCCTGGATCACCGAGCCGGGCTGCGGCACCAGCGCCTCGCCCATCCGGGACAGGAACGCGACCCGGGTCCCGGCGGCCTCCTCCAGCGCGGTGACCTTCTCGCCCACCCACCGCTGGCCGCCGTCGAGCTCGGCCAGCACCACCGCGCCGGTCGGGTCCCGCCACAGCGGCTCGGCGCCCTCGGGGAGCAGCCGGCGCAGGATCTGGTCGGCCGTCCAGCGGACCGTTGCGACCGTCGGGATGCCCAGCCGCTGGTAGACCTCCGCGCGGCGCGGATCGTAGATGCGGGCCACCACGTTGTCGACGCCGAACGTCTCGCGGGCGACCCGCGCCGAGATGATGTTGGAGTTGTCGCCGCTGCTCACCGCCACGAACGCGGACGCCTGCTCGATCCCGGCCTCGGCGATCACGTCCCGGTCGAACCCGAATCCGGTGATCCGCCGGCCGCGGAACCCGCTGCGCAGCCGGCGGAACGCCTCGGGGCTCTGGTCGATGATGGCGACCGAATGACCCTTGTCCTCAAGAATGTGGGCGAGCGTCGACCCGACGCGCCCGCACCCCATGATCACGATATGCACGGCGGTTCCTTCTTCGAATGATCCCTTGCCGGGCAGCAAAGCTACACATCAGCCCAGGCAAGTACTACCCAACCAGCATCGACCCAGCCGCGCGGACCGGTTCCCGGGGAGGGGAGCCGCGCCCCGCCCCGGCCGCGTCCGGGCACCGTCCGCCCCACGGGCTAGAGTCTCGTCCGTGTCAAAGGCTCCGGACCTTGTGAAGCGGGTGCTTCTGGGACGCGCTCTGCGCAGCGCCCAGCAGCACGAGCAGCTTCTCCCCAAGCGCATCGCGCTGCCCGTGTTCGCCAGCGACGCGCTGTCGTCGGTGGCGTACGCGCCCCAGGAGATCCTGCTGGCCCTCGGGGCCGGCGGGCTCGTCATGTACCAGTACACCCCGTGGGTGGCCGCGGCCGTCGTGGTGATCCTCCTCACCGTCGTCGCCTCCTACCGGCAGAACGTCCGGGCCTACCAGAGCGGCGGCGGCGACTTCGAGGTCGCCACCGAGAACCTCGGCTCCAACTGGGGCGTGCTCGTCGCCAGCGCGCTGCTGGTCGACTACGTCCTGACCGTCGCGGTGTCGGTCTCGTCCGGCGTCGAGAACATCGGCGCCCTGCTGAAGTTCCTCCAGCCGCACGAGGTCGCGGTCGCGCTGGTGATCCTGGTGCTGCTGACCCTCGGCAACCTGCGCGGGCTCAAGGAGGCCGGGGTCGCCTTCGCCATCCCGACCTACCTGTTCATGTTCGCGATCGGCAGCATGCTGCTGTGGGGCGTGCTGCGGCTGCTCACCGGGGCCGAGCTCCAGGCCGAGACCGCCGACTTCGAGATCCGCGGCGAGGAGATGGGCGTCGGCGGGTTCGCGCTGGTGTTCCTGCTGCTGCGCGCCTTCTCGTCCGGCTGTGCCGCGCTCACCGGGGTCGAGGCGATCAGCAACGGGGTGCCGGCGTTCAAGAAGCCCAAGGGCGAGAACGCGGCCCGCACCCTGCTGGCGCTCGGCGTGGTGGCGATGACGATGTTCGGCGGCGTCACCGCGTTCGCCTTCATCACCGACGCCAAGTTCGCCGAGCCCGACCAGGGCAGCCACCTGGTCGACCCGTCCACCGGCCGCGAGGTCGTCGACTCCGACCCGGTCATCGCGCAGGTCGCGCACACCGTGTTCAGCAACTTCACCCCCGGGTTCGCGCTGGTCGCGGTGATGACCGCGCTGATCCTCTTCCTGGCCGCCAACACCGCCTTCAACGGCTTCCCGGTGCTCGGCTCGGTGCTCGCGCAGAACCGCTACCTGCCCCGCCAGCTCCACACCCGCGGCGACCGGCTGGCCTTCAGCAACGGCATCATCATCCTGGCCACCATGGCGGGGCTGCTGATCTACGCCTACGACGCGTCGGTCAGCCGGCTGATCCCGCTCTACACCGTCGGCGTGTTCGTCTCGTTCACCGTCAGCCAGGTCGGCATGGTCCGGCACTGGAACCGGCTGCTCGCCACCGAGGACGACCCGGCGCAGCGCCGCCGGATGCGCACCTCCCGGGGCATCAACGCGTTCGGCGCGATGCTGACCGGCGTGGTGCTGGTCGTGGTGCTGATCACCAAGTTCGCGCTCGGCGCCTACATCGTGTGCATCGCGATGCCGCTGCTGTTCCTGCTGATGAAGGCGATCCGGCGGCACTACGACCGGGTGGCGGACGAGCTGGTGCCGACCGGCGAGGACGTCCAGCTGCCCGCCCGCAACCACGCGATCGTGCTCGTCTCCAAGATCCACAAGCCGACGCTGCGCGCGCTGGCCTACGCCCGCGCCACCCGCCCGTCCACCCTGGAGGCGGTCAGCGTCGCGGTGGACGCCGAGGAGTCCCAGCGCCTCCAGGGCGAATGGGACGCCCTCGACGTGCCCGTCCCGCTCAAGATCCTCGACTCGCCGTACCGGGAGATCACCCGGCCCGTCCTGGAGTACGTCAAGAGCGTGCGCCGCCGCAGCCCCCGCGACGTGGTCACCGTGTTCATCCCCGAGTACGTCGTCGGGCACTGGTGGGAGCACCTCCTGCACAACCAGAGCGCCCTGCGGCTCAAGGGCCGGCTGCTGTTCCAACCCGGCGTCATGGTGACCAGCGTCGCCTGGCAGCTCCACTCGTCCGACCGGCTCAAGGGCCGGGTGGAGCCGCCCGGCCCCGGTGCGTCCCGCCGCCCGCCCCGGCACGGCCCCGACCGGGACGATGCACCCGCCGGTGGCGGTAGTGTTTCGGAACGTGACAGCTGATCTCGGACTCGACGACCTTCTCGAACTGGAGGTCGGCAACGTCGCCAACGGCGGATTCTGCGTGGCCAGGCATGAGGGCCGGGTGGTCTTCGTCCGGCACGCGCTCCCCGGCGAGCGGGTCCGCGCCCGCGTCACCGACGTGACCAAGAGCTTCCTGCGGGCCGACGCCGAGGAGATCCTCCAGGCGTCTCCCGACCGCGTCGTTCCGCCCTGCCCGTTCGCGGGCCCCGGCCGCTGCGGCGGCTGCGACTGGCAGCACGCGTCCCTGCCCGCCCAGCGGGCGCTCAAGGCCGCCGTGATCGAGGAGCAGCTCCAGCGCCTGGCGGGCATCACCCGCGAGGTCGTCGTCGAGGAGGTGCCCTACCCGGCCTCCGACGAGTTCACCCCCGGCCCCGGCCTCGGCTGGCGCACCCGCGTCCAGTTCGCCGTCGAGGACGGCACCGTCGGCCTCCGCCGGCACCGCTCGCACGACCTCGAGCCCGTCGACGAGTGCCTCATCGCCCACCCCGGCGTCGAGGCGATGGGCATCGAGCACAAGCGCTGGCCCGGCGCGTCCGGCGTCGAGGGCGTCGTGTCCGCCGCCACCGGCGACCGCCTGGTGGTCCTCCGCGGCCGGGACCGCCGCAAGATCCGGGTGCCTCACCTCGACGTGCCCGTCCGCCTCGTCCGCGGCAAGCCCGAGCCCGGGGCCAACCTCCCCTACGTCCGCGAGGAGGTCTCCGGCCGGCTGTTCCAGGTCAGCGGCAGCGGCTTCTGGCAGGTCCACCCCGGCGCCGCCCAGCTCCTCGCCGACGCCGTCCTCCAGGCGCTCGAGCCCAAGCCCGGCGACATCGCCCTCGACCTGTACTGCGGCGTCGGCCTGTTCGCCGGCGTGCTGGCCGACCGCATCGGCCCCGACGGCCTCGTCGTCGGCGTCGAGTCCGACGGCCAGGCCGTCCGCGACGCCAAGTTCAACCTGCGCGACCTGCCCCACGTCGCGATCGAGCGCGGCCCGGTCGAGCAGGTCGTCGCCGACCTGGAGTTCGGCCGCGCCGACGGCTCCGGGCGCTCGCAGAACAAGCGCGGCGGCACCGGCCACCAGGGCGGCGCCCGCGTCCGCCGCGCCGACGTGGTCGTCCTCGACCCGCCCCGTACCGGTGCCGGCCGCGGCGTCGTCGACCAGATCACCCGCATCGCCGGCCGCAAGATCGCCTACGTCTCCTGCGACCCCGCCACCCTCGCCCGCGACCTGGCCTACTTCAGCGAGCGCGGCTGGACCCTGGAGTCCCTCCGCGCCTTCGACGCCTTCCCGATGACCCAGCACGTAGAGGTCCTGGCCACCCTGGTCAGAGGCTAGACCCGCCGCCTGCCCCGACCGTTCGAGGCAGTCCTCACGTCACCCTGCGCCTCGGTATTTCAAGATCACCGCACATGAGGTGCGCACGAAACCGGCACTGAACCGGCCTCAGCGACCCTGGCCAGTCGTCCGCGCTACCGGCACCTATTTACCATTTTCAATCTCTATAGGCGTTTTGTCCCCTGAGTTCCGGTCATGCCAAGAGAAACACCGGGCACGGGGGACGCGCTGAAGTGTGGCACCGGGCCGGATGACGTCAGCACTGCCGCTTTACAGGGCGGCTGTGCCTTCGGCGAGGCGAAGTGGTGATGATGACTGATATCGACGACAAGCCGCGGACTCCGACCGACCTTCCCATCGACCAGCTCAAGGAGGCCGGTCAGGACGTCGTGCAGGCGCTGATGGTCAAGGCGCTTCAGTCCGCCACCGGCAAGGTCCAGGGCCTGACCGAGCGGCTCACGGACAGTAACGGTGACAGCGGCACCGGCACGAAGGCGGCCGTCAGCGGGGCCAAGGAGCTCGCCAAGGGCAAGTCGCCCCTCAAGGCCGGTCTCCACGCCGGGATGACCGGCGCGAAGGACAAGGCCAAGGGAGCGCTGAGCCCGGGTGGCGACAAGGGGGGCGGTGGTGGCAACACCGGCTCCAGCAACGCCAAGGTCATCAACATCGTCGAGGAGTTCGACGTGGGGCTCCCGCTCCGCGTGACCTACGACCAGTGGACCCGGTTCGCCGACTATCCGAAGTTCACCAGCAAGGTGGAGACCGTCGAGCAGGAGTCGGACGAGAAGCTCACCTGGCGGGCCCGGATCTTCATGTCGCACCGGAGCTGGCAGGCCACGATCGTGGAGCAGGTCCCCGACGACCGGATCGTCTGGAAGTCGGAGGGCGACAAGGGGTACGTCGACGGCGCGGTCACCTTTCACGAGATCGCCCCCACCCTGACGCGGGTGCTGCTGGTGGCCGAGTACCACCCGGACGGCTTCGTTGAGAAGACCGCGAACCTCTGGCGCGCCCAGGGACGCCGGCTCCGGCTGGACTTCAAGCACATCAAGCGGCACATGATGACCCAGGCGATCCTGGAGCAGGGCGAAACCGAGGGCTGGCGCGGCGAGATCCGCGACAGCGAGGTCGTCAAGACGCACGACGACGCGGTCAAGGAGGAAGAGGAGAAGAAGAAGGCGGACGAGGGCTCCGATTCCAAGGATCGCGCGGAGGACGGCCCGAAGGACCGCGCGGAGAGCGAGGGTCGTGCGGGGGATGGACCGGAGGATCGTTCGCAGGACGGCGACAGCGGGAAGCCCGACGCGGACTAGCCGTTCCATCAGTCGACTGACCTGGACGTTTTTCCCTATGGGGACAGGGGTAGCGGCCTGGGAGAGCGTGCGAAGCGCATCGTCGCGATCGAGGTCAGCGCCAGCGCAGGGGGAGCCATGGACGAGAACGGGTCTGAGAGGACCGCCCGATACAACGGAGATGTACGCGCGGTGGACACACCCGCGCAGACCATCGCGGCGGAAGAA
This sequence comes from Actinomadura xylanilytica, assembly GCF_030283145.1. Lineage (GTDB taxonomy): Bacteria > Actinomycetota > Actinomycetes > Streptosporangiales > Streptosporangiaceae > Spirillospora > Spirillospora xylanilytica. The sequence goes on along the minus strand of NZ_JASNWE010000003.1, from coordinate 1,090,489 downwards.
AGGCCGACGGCCGGCGAGGGGCCGGACGTCCACCTCAACGTTCCGCTGCTGAAGGTCGACGAGATCTCCCTGGAGGTCGAGAATTTGGACGCGCATGTGGCGCTCGGCGCCAGGGTGCTCGACATGCTCAAGCTGAACGTCGGCGCGGACGTGTACCTCGGCAAGGTGAACCTCCAGATCAAGGGCGTCGAGGCGCAGGCGCTTCTCCAGGTCCGCCTCGACAACGTGGCGGTCATCGTCGACCGGGTACTGACCACGCTCGACCGAAACCCCGAGATCCTCCAGCACATCGGCCGCGGCGTGGAGGAGGCGGCCCACGGCGCGGGCAAGGCGGTCAGCGAGGTCGGCAGGGGCGCCGGCGGAGCCGTCGAGGACGTCGGCCGGGGCGCGGGGCATGCCGTCGAGGACGTCGGGGAAGGTGCCGGCGGAGCCGTCCAGCAGATCGGTGAGGGTGCCGGCGGCGCGGTCGAGGATGTTGGTAAGGGTGCCGGCGGCGCGGTCGAGGATGTTGGTAAGGGTGCCGGCGGCGCGGTCCAGGACGTTGGTAAGGGCGCTGGGCAGGCTGCCGGAAGCGTCGGCGAGGGTGCTGGGCAGGCAGTCGGGGCGGCCGGGGAGGGTGCTGGGCAGGCCGCTGGGAGCGTCGGGGAGCAAGCCGGGCAAGTCGCAGGGAATGGCGGCTCCCTTGTCAGCGGCGCCACCGAGAAGGCGGGCAAGGCAGTCGATGGTGCCGCGCCGGAGGTAGATCGCGTCGCAGATGGTGCCGGGGAGACGGTCGACAAGACCGCAGGCGGGGCTAAGGGCGAGCCTGCCGAGGCCACGGAGCGGCAGGATTCCGACAAGCCGGAGTCCGGCAAGCAGGGCTCCGACGAGGCCGGAGATGACGGGGAGCCGGATCAGAGGAGCGAGGGCTCACCTTCGAATGAAGAGGGGGAGCATGAGAGCAGCACGATCCAGGGCGCCCTCCGCGAGACCGAGGATTCCCTTCGCGACCTGATGCGGGCGTTGTTGCAGGCTACGTCCCGGCCGGGAAAGTAGGCGATCATGAGCGGAAAGCGCCCGGGGCCGGAGCTCCGGCGGTCGGCCGAGATTCTTTTCGAGGCGACGATCAAGGCCGACGAACTCCGGTTCGACGAGACTCCCGAGAACGCCGTCGAGTTCACCGGGGACGCCGACGGCGAGTCGTCGTCCGGCAGCGTGAGAGAGGGGCTGCCGGACAATGTGAGGAAGGACGTCACCTACCGGGACGTGAGGATCGACTACGCGATCGCCGCGAAACTGAGGCCCGGTCCAGACGGCCCAGGTGACGGGGAGACCTCATGATCGGGGGCTGTGGCCACCGGCGACGACGAGTCCGGGCCCGCTGACTCCGCGACGGGATCCCTGCCCGTGCACGGAGCCCGCGCCACCGTCGCCCCGGACGGCGTGATCCACCTGCGTAGAGGGTCCTGGACGGCCACCCTCGCCTGATCCGCCACGGCCCTGGGAGCCCATGCTCGCCTCCGGGGCCGTGGCGTCGGCCAAGACCGCGAGGCGGCGCGCGAGCCGGGCGAGAGGGCCATGCCTTGAGTGTGGACAGTGCGGGAAATGCCTGGTCACAGAGGGACGTCACCGTGGCGGGCAGTGCCACGTACCCCAATCGTGACTCAATGTACCTGTCCTATCACTCTCCGAAATCATCTGGAGGAGACATGTCCGAGTCCTTCGAGCCCGGGCCTGACCGATCGGCGAACATCGCGGGCCGCCCCCGGCCTACTAGACCGGGGCGGCCCGCCCCCGTTGTCGGGCCCGAACGGCCGGCGTGGACGGTGGTTCGGACGGTGCGCAGCAAGGGCCCTGCTCAAGAGAGGGGCGGCCGGTTCTGGGGGACGGTCTGGATCCGGGCGGTGGCGGTCGCGACGGCTACCGGACGGTCGTCTTGGCCGATCAGTTCGCCGGAGAGGAAGCAGATCTCCCTGCCGCGCTGCACGATCCGTCCGCGGCCCAGGAGCCGTCCGGGGCGGGCGGGGCGAAGGTACTGCACGTGGAGATCGAGAGTGGGCGCGAACCGGTCTTCCGGCAACGTCGCGACGAGGGCGGGGCCCAAGGTGTCGTCGAGCATCGCGGCCAGGAACCCTCCCTGGATCGCGCCGACGGGGTTCGCGAACTGCCCGCTCGCCTGGAAGGCCACCTCGATCGTCCCCTGCTCGGGGTCCACCGCGACCAGCTCCCAGCCGAGGAGCTTCGCTGCGGGTGGAGGGGGGACCCGTCCTGCCTGCACGTCCCAGAAGAGTCCGCGCCGTTGCGTTTCCATGGGCCAATTGAACAGGTCGCCACTGACAGTCACACGGACGCCTGTCGTGGCTGAAGGGTGACAGCCGCCTACTTGTGCGGACGTCCCCGGCATTTTGCCGGACGGGTCGCGGGTGCGGTGGCCGCTCGGAGTTGTTCGTGGGCCGGATTCCGCCTGGCTCGGCGATGCTGAGCGGGGGCGGTTGTTCAGGGTGGCGGGGTGGTGGGCAGGGTGTCTTTTATGAGGCTTCTGGTGTTGGGCGGGACGGAATTCGTCGGGCGGGCCGTGACCGAGGAGGCGGTGGCACGGGGGTGGGACGTGACCGTGTTCAACCGTGGACGCCACGCGGTGCCCGACGGGGTCGTCGCGCTCAGGGGGGACCGCACCCGCGCGGACGGCCTGGCGGCGCTCGAACTGGGCGTGTGGGACGTCGTCGTCGACACGTGGTCCGGCGCGCCCTGGGCCGTGCGCGAGTCGGCCGAGCGGCTGAGCGCGCGGGCCGGCCGGTACGTCTACATCTCCAGCCGGTCGGTGTACGAGGCGCCCGCCCCGCGGGGGCTCGCCGAGGACGGGCCCGTGGTGGGCGGGTCGCCCGACGCCCGCGACGCCGAGTACGCCGAGGCGAAGCGCGGGGGAGAGCTCGCGGCGCTGGCCGCGTTCGGGGAGCGGGCGCTGCTGGCCCGCGCCGGGCTGATCCTCGGCCCGTACGAGAACATCGGGCGGCTGCCCTGGTGGCTGTCGCGGATCGCGCGGGGCGGGACGGTGCTGGCGCCCGGGCCCGAGGATCTGCCGTTGCAGTACATCGATGCGCGCGACCTGGCCCGCTGGGTGCTGGACGCGGAGGGGCTGGGCGGCCCGTTCAACGTGGTGAGCCCGCCCGGCCACGCGACGATGGGCCGGCTGCTGGAGGCGTGCGTGGACGTCACCGGCGTCGATGCCGAGCTGCGCTGGACGGCCCCGGAGACCCTTCTCGCGGCGGGCATCGAGCCATGGACCGAGCTTCCGATCTGGCTGCCGCCGGGGGAGCTCTATGACACGCTCCACCAGGGGGACGCGTCGAAGGCGCAGGCCCACGGGCTGCGGTGCCGTCCGGTCGAGGAGACCGTCGCCGACACCTGGGCCTGGCTGCGCAGCCTGGACGGGCAGGTGCCGCATCGCGCCGACCGCGAGGTGGTCGGGCTCGCCCCGGACCGGGAGGCCGCGGTGCTCAGCGGCTGAGGAGCGTGGTCAGCAGGCCGATCGCCACGGAGGCGGTGGCCGCCAGCAGCGAGAGCAGCGCCACGGTGTGCCGGAAGCGGTTGTCGAGCTGGCCGCGGGTGACCTGGTCGCGTTCGGCGGCGCCGACGCGATCCTCCAGCTCGCCGATCTCGCGGGCCTGGTCGGCGACCTGGCGTTCGTGGAGCTCGTCGCGCTGGCCGAGCAGCGCGATCCGGCCTTCGAGGCCCGCGAGCCTGACCTCGATGCCGCGGCGCAGTTCCGCCAGCGCCAGCTCCAGGGTGATCGGTCCTTTCTCGGTCACGGTTACCCGCCCCTTCGTGTACGCCGGGGCTGCGCCGGGGGACCTGGGAGGAGGCCCGTATCGGCGGACCCACCGGCCACGATAGGAACCTATCAGTAATATTTCAAGGCAAATCGGTAAGTAACGGAAAGTGATGCGTAGGAAATATTCTACTGAGGGTTACTGGATGTTCCTTAATGTTTCCGCCATGCTGGGGGCATGGCTGGAGAGCTGGACCGGGAACGGATCGCCAAGTACGTGGTCGCCCGGCGCGGGTCGCTCGGCCTGACCCAGGAGCAGCTCGCCGAGCGGGCCGGGGTCACGGTCAAGACGATCTACAACCTGGAGGCCGGGGAGCGCTGGCCCCAGGCGCGCACCCGCAGCGCCATCGAGGACGCGTTGCAGTGGCGGCCCGGGGACCTGGTCCGGATCGGCGAGGGCGGGGAGCCGGCCGGGGCGTCCCCGCGGCCCGGTATGGACGTGGTGCTCAAGGAGCTGGACGAGCTCAACGCCTACTTCGCCGACCTGCGCGCCGACCCGGGCGACAAGCGGCGGATGGCGCTGGCCTTCCTGCGCGCGCTGTACGGGGAGCCCGACGGGCGGTGACGTTCTCCGGAGTCTGAAATCATTCAGGATCTGACCGGTTGTTACGGCTACTGACAAGCGGGAACACTGGAGGTGCCGATCCCGGTCAGGAGCCCCCGCTCCATGGGCGAAGGAGTGTCACCGATGCGCGGACGCGCCCATCCTCGTCGGGGGCCCGGCGCCGCGGCGGCCGGCGTGGCCGGCGTCTCCGGCGCCGTGCTCGGCGTGATCGCGATCGCGCTCGCCATCGCCCCGGGCCGTCCCGATCCGCTGGTGCTCGTCGGCGCCGGGCTGGCGCTGGCCGTCGCCGGCCTCACGCTCGCCGTGCTGCGGCTCTCCCGCGAGCTGCGCCTCCAGCGGCGGTACCTGTTCAGGCAGATCGAGACGCAGACCCGCGTCCTGCACAACGCCGCCCGCCTCGCCGCGGAGCGGCAGGACGAGCGGCGCTAGCGCGGGCGCGGCTACTTCCAGAACAGCACCTTCGCGGAGCCGCCGGTCATCGAGGCCGCGCCGGTGCCGTGCTGGACGAGCTGGATCCGGACCCGGTGGTCCTGGCCGACGTTGTCGGCGGCCACCCCGTACACCAGGTTGGTCTCGTCGCCGACCGAGGCGAAGTCCTGGACCGGGCCGCCCTCGTACTCGGTGGTGTCGGCCGCGTCCACCTCGATCGCCCGCGCCTGGATGAGGGTGCCGGCGGGGACGCCGCTGACCGTGACCGCCGCGGTGAGCGTGTAGCGGGCCGGGCCGGTGAGCAGGCTCGGGCCGCCGTCGTCGCGGTGCTGGCCGCGGGAGTCGGCGTACTCGGTGTCCCAGTTGACGGTGGTCCACTTGCCGGGGGCGAGCGGCTGCGCGGCGGTGGCGCCGACGGACACGTAATCGGGCATGTCGTCCTCTCCGGGTGAGACACCGACGCGCCACTGCCCGTAGTCGTCCTTGACGGCGTGGTTGTAGTCGACGCCCACTCCGTTGATCGTGTGATCGTTGGAGTACTGCTGGAGCTGCGCGCGGGAGTCCCACTTGCCGCCGGACCAGGCGTACGTCTGCCAGCCATAGGTGATCTTGCCGGCGTCGAACGCGCGCTTGGTGGGCCCGTATCCCGCGTAGACCCCCACCCGGCCGCGGCCGATGACGGAGGCGGCGCCGTCGAGGTAGGCGTTGATCGCCGACTGCTGGGCGGCGGAGGCGTCGAAGTCGACGGCGAAGTAGATCGGCCGGTCGCCGGGCATGCCGAGCGCGGTCGCCTGGGCGGCGGCGTCCCGGGCGTCGGCCTGGCCGGCCGCGCGCCCGTCCAGCGCGCGGTTCGCCGAGGTCTCCCAGACGACCACCAGCCACAGGCCGGCCGCCGACAGCTCGTTCGCCTCGGCCTGGGTGAGGTTCTTCCCGGTGGTGTCGTGCGAGAGGTAGCGGCACGCGAACTTCGCGCCGGCCTTTTTCAGCGCGGCCGCGCCGGGGCGCCCCCACGCGTAGTCGACGCCGAAGACAGCCATGGTCAACTCCATGGGTCGGGAGCAGGTTCGCGACGATTCAACCCGAGTGCCCGTCCGGACGCAGGCGAATCCGCAGGTTCCAGGCCGGACGGCACCGAAAGGCTGGCTTTGCGGCCAGGTCGGACAGGCGGATCGGCCCCTTCCGGATTCCGGATTCCGGACCCGGCGCGCTCACGGCGCCCCGCGGGGACGAGGATGGGGGCATGCGTCTTCGGATCTTCACCGAGCCCCAGCAAGGGGCCAGCTACGAGACATTGCTGTCGGTCGCCAAGGCCACGGAGGACCTCGGGTTCGACGCCTTTTTCCGCTCCGACCACTATCTGAAGATGGGCGATGTGCCGGGCCTGCCGGGCCCGACCGACGCCTGGATCACCCTGGGTGCGCTGGCCCGGGAGACCAGCCGGATCCGGCTCGGCACGCTGGTGACCGCGGCCACCTTCCGGCTGCCCGGCCCGCTGGCCGTCGCGGTCGCCCAGGTCGACCGGATGAGCGCCGGGCGGGTCGACTTCGGGATCGGCACCGGCTGGTTCGAGGAGGAGCACACCGCCTACGGCATCCCGTTCCCCAGCCTGAACGAGCGGTTCGAGCGGCTGGAGGAGCAGCTCGAAGTGATCACCGGGCTGTGGCGCACGCCGGACGGCGAGACCTTCTCCTTCGACGGCGAGCACTACCGGCTCGCGGACTCGCCCGCCCTGACCAAGCCCGCGCGTCCCGACGGCCCGCCGGTGCTGATCGGCGGGGTCGGCGCCAAGCGGACGCCGCGGCTGGCCGCCCGCTACGCCGACGAGTACAACGTGCCGTTCACGATGCCGGACGACACCGGCGCCGCGTTCGACCGCGTCCGCGCGGCCTGCCGGGACGCCGGCCGCACCCGCCCGATGGTCTACTCCGCCGCGCAGGTGGTGTGCTGCGGGCGGGACGAGGCCGAGATCAAGCGCCGCGCCGACGTGATCGGCCGCGATGTGGACGAGCTGCGGGAGAGCGGCCTGGCCGGCACGCCCGCCGAGCTGGTCGACAAGATCGGCCGCTTCGCGGAGCTGGGCGCCGAGTGCCTCTACCTCCAGGTCCTCGACCTCGACGACCTCGGCCACCTGGAGCTGCTCGCCATCGAGGTGCTGAGCAAGCTCTGACCGCCGGCGGCGTCTGACGGCCGACGGCGCTGGACGGCGGCCTGAGGGCCGTCCCGGCGGCGGCCCGTGACGGGGGTTCGGTCACGGGCCGCCGTGTTTCGCCGGGGGGTCACGCGGTGGCGGGGACGGCTCCCGTCCCGGTCTCGGGCTCCGGGGCGTCCTCCTCGGGGCGGGCGTGCATCGGCAGCAGGAAGACCATCACGAAGGTGAGGCCGAGCAGGCCGACCTCGACCCACAGCGTGACCTTCATGGCGCCGTCGAAGCCGGTCTTGGCCGAGTGCCCGGCGGCGGCGCCGACGGCCCGCTGGACGGCGGGCGCCGACTCCGGGACGGTGGCGACGGCCGCCGCGACGTCCCGCTGGAGCCGGGCGCAGGACGCGGGGACCGCGGCCGGGTCCTTGGCGGTCGCGCGGTCGTCGCCGCAGGCGCGCAGCCCGGCCACGATCGGGTCCTGCCGGGCGGCCGGGACCGAGGCGGCGGTGAGCTGTGCGCGCAGTCCGGGCGCGTCGTGGTCGACGGCGCCGGTCACGTGCCCGCCGAGGATGCCGAAGAAGACGGTGCCGAGGACGGCCGCGCCGAGGGCGCTGCCGAGCTGCTGGACCGCGGTGAGCGTGCCCCCGGCCGAGCCGGTCTCCTCGGGCTCGACGCCCCCCAGGACGGTGTCGAAGAACGGCGCCATCATCATGCCCATGCCGAGCCCAGTGACGATCAGCGCCGGGGTGAACTGCCAGGGCGTCACGTCCAGGCCGGCCAGGTGGAGGGTCGCGACCATCCCGGCGACGCCCGCCGCCATGGCCGCGGTGCCGATGTGGATCACCGTCCGGCCGAGGCGCTGCACGGCCTGCGCGGCCCCGAAGCCGACCATGATCCCGACCGACCAGGGGATCTGCGACAGCCCGGCCTTCAGCGGGGAGTAGCCGAGGCCCATCTGGAGGTAGAGCGAGAAGACCAGGCCGAATCCCGCCACGCCGGAGAAGAAGACCAGCCCGACGGCCAGGCCGCCGGTGAAGCCGCGCTTGCGGAACAGGCTCGGCACGATCAGCGGGTCGCCGCCCGCGCGCTGCTTGCGGACCTCGTACCAGGCGAACACGGCGAAGACCGCGACCGAGGCGGCCATCATCAGGAACGTCCACGCGGGCCAGTCCAGCTCGCGGCCCTGGACCAGTGGGAAGACCAGCAGCCCGGCGCCGGTGGAGGCCAGCGCCGCGCCGGTGAGGTCGAGCCGGGTGGCCTGCTTGGACCGGCCCGCGGGCAGGTAGCGCAGGCCGGCCAGCACGGCGGCCAGGCCCACCGGCAGGTTGATCAGGAAGATCATCCGCCAGCCGGTGCCGAACAGGTCGGCGTCCACCAGCCAGCCGGCCAGCACCGGGCCGCCGACCGAGGACAGCCCCATGATCGGCCCGAACAGGCCGAACGCGGCGGCCATCTGCTTCGGGGTGAACATCTGCTTGATCATCCCGATCCCCTGCGGCAGCATCAGCGCGCCGAACGCGCCCTGGAGCAGCCGGGCGCCGATCAGCGTCCCCGGGCTGACCGCGATCCCGCACAGCAGCGAGGCGACGGTGAACCCGCCGGCGCCGATGAGGAACATCCGGCGGCGGCCGTAGAGGTCGCCGAGCCGGCCGCCGGTGATCAGCCCGACCGCCATGGCCAGGGTGTAGCCGGCGGCGAGCCACTGCATGGTGCTGGCCGAGCCGCCGAGCTCGGCGCGGATGGTGGGCGCGGCGATGTTGGTGATCAGCACGTCGAGCATGTCCATCACCTCGCCGGCGAGGATCACCAGCAGGGCGGCCCAGCGCCACCGGTAGCCGCCGGTGGCGGCGTCGGGACGGTCCTCCTCCGCCCTGCCGGTCTCGATGGTCTCGGTCATGAGGGTCCTCCGTTGTTGGAACAGGGTTCGTTATGACGAACACTGTTCTAAATTACGAATACTGTTCGTGTCAAGTACGATGTTCGTTGACCGGAGTGGGAGGGGTGTCGGCCGAGAACCTCTCCTCAACAGAGAAGATATATCGCGATTCTCGACAGTCAAGATGTATCGCGAGATTGGCAGGTTCCGACATGGCCGCACCCGCCGGCATGCCGACGCCTCCGGGCCGCAGGCCGCGCAAGGCCGTCCCGTCCAAGCGGCCGCTCAGCCAGGACCTCATCGTCGGCACCGCGATCGGGGTGCTCGACGCCGAGGGGCTGGACGCGGTCAGCATGCGCCGGGTCGCCCAGGAGCTCGGCACCGGGCCCGCCTCCCTGTACGCCCACGTCTCCGGCAAGGACGAGCTCCGCGAGCTGATGCTCGACCGGGTCGCGGGCGAGATCCGCGTCCCCGAGATCGATCCGGACCGCTGGCAGGAGCAGCTCAAGGACCTGGCCCGCGAGGTGCGGCGCGTGTGGGGCGCGCACGCCGACATCGCCAGGGTCTCCCTGGCGCTCATCCCCACCGGCCCCAACCTGCTGCGCCTCGCCGAGTTCCAGCTCGCCGTGATGCGGGCCGGCGGCGTCCCGCCCCGCATCGCCGCCCTGGCCGTCGACACGCTCGGCGCGTTCATCGACGCCGACAGCGTCGAGAACACCCTCTACGCCGCCAAGACCGAGGACGGGCAGGGCGGGACGGAGCACTTCCTCCGCTACATCGCCGAGATCCGCGAGTACTTCAAGGCCCTGCCGGCCGAGCGCTACCCCAACGTCGTCGCGATGGTGGACGATCTCACCGACGGCGACGGCGACGAACGCTTCGAGTTCGGCCTCGACATCTTCATCCGCGGCATCGGCTCCTACGTCGAGCAGTGACCGCGGTTCTTCTCGCCGCGGTGCGCGCGGGCGGCCGGGAGGTCAGGCCAGGTGGGCGGCGAGGCCGGTGTCGAGCAGGTCGAACGCGTGCTCGGCGCCCGCCAGTGCGTCCGGGAGGGCGGCGGCGGCGTCGCGTCCGTCCGCCAGCGCCCGCCAGTTGGCCCGGGCGAGGACGCGCATCACGGCGATCACCTGGGCCGCCGCCGGCCCGGAGGTGAGATCGGCGCCCGCGTCTCCGGGGCCGCGGCGCTCGGCGAGCGCGGCGGCCAGCTCCTCCTCCTCGCGCGCCGCGTGCTCGGCCAGGCGGGCGAGCAGGCTCGGGGTGGCGAAGACCATCCGGTGGTAGGCGAGGACCTCGGGGGCGTCGCTCAGGCCGGTGACGGGGTCGTGCCGCCGGAGCCCGTCGAGGAAGTGGCGGCGGAGGGCGGTCAGCGGGGGCCGGTCCGGCGCGTCCCGGACGACGCGCGCCGACTCGCCCCGGTGGTCGGTGACGCGGTGCAGCACCAGGTCTTCCTTGGTGGCGAAGTACTTGAACAGCGTGGGCTTGGAGACCTCCGCCGCCGCCGCCACGTCCGCGACCGAGACCCGGTCGAAGCCGTGTTTCAGGAAGAGCGCGATCGCCGCATCCGACAGCGCCCGGTGGGTGCGTTCCCGTTTGCGCTCGCGGAGTCCGGTCGGTTCGGCCATGCGCCGAGCGTAGCAGCGGGGCGACTCGGGCAAATTTTTAACCAGGTCACTATATTAACCAGGTTAAGATTTTGTCGGAGGAGGTGCTCACCGTCATGGACGAGCTCGAACGGGAACGGCGGCACGCCGCGGACGCACGCGAGGCGCTGGCCGCCATGGTCGACGCGGCCCGGCACCAGGTCGTCATCGGGGAGGCGGCGGGCGCCGACGGGTTCGCCCTCGAATCGCTCGGGCGGCTGCTGAAGGGCAACGCCGGGCGGATCGCCGGGGAGCCGGCCGGTCCGCCGTTCTTCGGGCGACTGGACTTCGGCGCCCGGCCCGAGGCCGGGGACCACGCCGGTCGCCGCTACCACATCGGCCGCCGGCACATCTCCGGCGGCCCGGAACGTCCGCCGCTGGTGCTCGACTGGCGCGCGCCGGCCGCGCGGGCGTTCTACCAGGCCAGCGCCGGAGAGCCGCAGGGCGTCGCGGTGCGCCGCAGGTTCGGCTGGGCCTCGCTGACGCTGACCGGATTCGAGGACGAAGACCTCGGGCGCGGCGCGGGCACCGAGCGCGGCGCGGATCCTGAGCACGGCGCGGACACCCGGCCTGCCGGCTGTATCCTCGCCGCTGAGCTCGAACGTCCGAGGCGCGGGCCGATGCGCGACATCGTCGCGACCATCCAGCCCGAGCAGGACGATCTGGTGCGCGCCGGGCCGGACGAGTCGATCTGCGTCCAGGGCGCGCCCGGGACGGGCAAGACCGCCGTGGGCCTGCACCGCGCCGCGTACCTGCTCTACAGCCACCGCAAGCGGCTCGAACGGTCCGGGGTGCTGATCGTGGGCCCCAACCCGACGTTCCTGCGCTACATCTCCGCGGTGCTGCCCGCGCTCGGCGAGGTCGACGTCGAGCAGACCACGCTGGACGGCCTGCTTCAGCGCACCGCCGTGCGCGGCGTGGACGAGGGGGCCGCGGCGATCGTCAAGCACGACGCGCGGATGGCGCCGGTGCTGCGCCGGGCCCTGTACGCGCGGGTGGCGGGCCCCGAGGAGACGCTCGTGGTCCCGGACGGCGCGTACCGCTGGCGCGTTCCGCCGGCGGACCTGCGGGCGATCGTCGACGCGGTGTGCGGCGAGCGGGTGCCGTACGAGACGGGCCGCGATCGGGTCCGGTCGCGCGTCGTGGCGCTGCTCCAGCGGCAGGCGGAACGCCGGGGACAGCCCACGAATGCCGCCTGGCAGCGCCGGACAGGCCGCTCCCGCGCCGTCACGGCCTTCCTGGACGCGACGTGGCCGAGGACGCGGCCCGAGGAACTGGTGGCGGCGCTGCTCGGCGACGCCGGGACTCTCGCGGCGGCGGCGGGCGGGACGCTGACCGAGGCGGAGCGGACGGCGATCCGGTGGGCGCGGCCCCGTCCGGCGAGGTCGGCGCGCTGGACGGCGGCCGACGCGGTCCTGATCGACGAGGCCGCCGGGCTGATCGAACCGGCCCGGGGCCACGGCCACCTGATCGTGGACGAGGCGCAGGACCTGTCGCCGATGGAGTGCCGGGTGCTCGCCCGCCGCGGCGGGCTCGGCTCGCTCACGGTGCTCGGCGACCTCGCGCAGGGCACCACGCCGTGGGCGGCGCGGGAGTGGCGCGCGCAGCTCGCCCACCTCGGCGTGCCGGACGCGCGGATCGTGCCGCTCACCCGCGGGTTCCGGGTGCCGGGCGCGGTCCTGGCCCTGGCCAACCGGCTGCTGGACGCGCTGGACGTGGACGTGCCGCCCGGCCGGTCGGCGCGCGGCGACGGGGAGCTGCGCCTCCGTCCGTCCGATGACCTGGCCGAGGGCGTCCGCGCGGCCGTGCGGGACGCGCTCGCGCGGGAGGGCTCGATCGCCGTGATCGCGGCGGACGCGGCGCTGCCCGCGCTGGCCGGCGCGCTGCGCGCGGCGGGGATCACGGCGGGGACCGCCGACGGGGACGAACGGGTGTCGCTGGTCCCGGCCACGCTGGCCAAAGGGCTGGAGTACGACCACGTGGTGGTCGCGGAGCCGGCCGGGATCGCCGAGGCCGAGGCCCGCGGGCTGCACCGCCTGTACGTGGTGCTCACCCGCGCGGTGTCGCGCCTCGACGTCGTGCACGCGCGGCCCCTCCCCGCCCGGCTCGCCGCCGCGGTGCCCCCGGAGGCGGAGGCGGAGGCGGAGGCGGCGGTACCTGCGGGGCCTGCGGGGTGATCAGGGGGAGGGGGTGATGACCTGCTCGAAGGCGGAGTGGCGGGGGGAGCCCGCGGCCGTGTCCCAGACCGCGAACACGACGTGCTCGAAGAACCCGGCGAAGTCGGCGCGCAGCGCCTCGTCGAACGCGGCGGCGACCTCGTGCGGGTCGTTGCCGAAGACCCCGCAGCCCCAGGCGCCGAGGACGATCCGCCGGTGGCCGTGCGCGAGCGCCACCGCGAGGACCCGGCGGGCGCGCGAGCGCAGCACCTTGGGGACGCGCGCGGCCACGGCCGGGTCGCGGATCGCCCCGAGGTTCGGGGCCGGGGAGGTGAGGAACGCGACGTCGTACGGCTCGTCCAGCAGCCGTCCCGCGTCGTCCCGGAACACCGGCACGGCGGGTGAGTAGATCATGTGGTCGCTGTAGAGCAGGTCGCGCTGCTCGCGGTGGAACTCGTAGTACTCGGGGGCCGCGCGCAGCGTCGTATAGAGGCCCGACGAGCGCGCGAGACCCTCTTCCTGGGCGTGCGCGCCGTTGAGGAAACCGCCGCCGGGGTTCTTGGCGGACGCGAAGTTGAGGGCGAGGGGCGGCGTGTCCGGGCCGCAGAGGCGGCGCGCGGCGGCGAGCGTGGTCTCGCCGGTGACCTCGACGCGCGTCGCCCGGCCCTCGGGGAGCGCCTCGGGCCGTCCGAACGGGGCGAGGCTGTCGCCGGGCCGGTGCAGGACGGTGCCGTACACGGCGGAGTCGAGACGTCCGGCGATCGTGACGGTGCTGCCGGAGGGAGAGGTGTATTCGCCGCTCTCGAGGATGGCCACGGTCTCCTGGGCGGTCATCCGGCGGGGGTGTCTGCTCATCGCGGTCCGGATTGTTCCGGTCACGCGGTCGGAGCGGCAACTTGTTTGCGCTGACCTGCGAGGTCACGCGAAATGATTAGAATCGCCCTGGTTTCTGGCATGCTGTGCTGCGCCATGCAGCCCCCACGATCGCGACCACGTTCCCGCCGCTCCTCGTCCCACCGCCGGGCCGAGGCCCCGCCGCCCGCCGCGCCGCCCCCGCCGCGCGGGCCCGCACCGTACGGGGAGCCGCCGCCGTACGAGGAGCCGCCGTTCGAGGAGTCGGTTTACGCCCCCCAGCCCCTCGGCAACCTCGCCGCCGACCTGGACCGGGAGTTCGAGGGCGCGCGGCGCAACCGGGTGCGGGGCGCGATCATCCTGACGGTGTCGCTGGTGCTGCTCGTCGCGCTCGGCGCGGGCGCGATGCTCGCCTGGGGGTCGATGTCGGGGAAGAAGCCGCTCGCCGCCGACACCCCCGACTCGCCCGCGACCTCGAGCCCCTCCGCCGACACCGCCCCGTCCAGCCCGCCGGTCGTCACCCCGAAGCAGCCGCCGTACATCCCCGCGAAGGGCGACGGGAAGTTCACCCGCCCGCCCTCGGCGACCCGGGCGTACGGGCACGGGAAGCTGATGCGCTACATGGTCGAGGTCGAGGGCGGCCTCCGCCAGAACCCCACCGCGTTCGCCCGCAGCGTGGACCGGATCATGGCCGACCCGCGCGGCTGGACCGCCGGCGGCAAGTGGTCGTTCCGCCGCGTCGACTCGGGCCCCTACGACTTCGTGGTGCGGCTGGCCTCGCCCGGGACCGTCGACAAGATCTGCGGCGCGTACGGCCTGACCACCGAGGGCAAGGTCAATTGCAGCGTCGGCAAGCAGGTCGTCGTCAACCTGAAGCGCTGGCTGCTGCTCACCACCTTCTACCGCGGGCAGCCCGACCACTACCACGCGCTGGTGATCAACCACGAGGTCGGCCACCGGCTCGGCTTCGGCCACATGACCTGCGCCGGCCGCGGCCGGGCCGCGCCGGTCATGCAGCAGCAGATCTTCGGCCTCAAGGGCTGCAAGATCAACGGCTGGCCGTTCGACCGGCGCGGACGGCTGGTCACCGGTCCCTCGGTGCCCTGAAAACCGCTGGGGCACCCGACCCGCTTCCGCCACACTTGGCCCGTGCTTCTGACCATAAAGACCACCATGCCAGGTGCGCCCGACCTGGGGTACGCGCTGCACAAGCACCCTGGACGGGTGCAGCGGTTCGACCAGTCCTTCGGGACCGCGCACGTCTTCTACCCCGACGCCGACGAGGACCGCTGCACGGCCGCGCTGCTGCTCGACGTCGACCCCGTCAAGCTGGCCCGCACGCGTAGCAGGAGCACCCCGGACTTCTCCCTCGGCCAGTACGTCAACGACCGTCCGTACGCGGCGTCCTCGCTGATGGCCTCCGCCATGGCCAACGTGTTCCGGACCGCGATGCGCGGCCGGTGCGACGCGCGTCCCGAGCTGGCGGCCACGCCGATCCCGCTGGAGATCGTGCTGCCCGCGCTGCCCTGCCGGGGCGGGCCCGCGCAGGCCGCGCGGTTCTTCGAGCCGCTCGGCTGGGAGGTCTCCGCCGTTCCGGTGCCGCTCGACCCGGAGTTCCCCGAGTGGGGCGACTCGCGGTACGTGACGCTCACGCTGACCGGCACGCAGCGGCTCGCCGACGCGCTCAACCAGGTCTACGTGCTGCTCCCGGTGCTGGACGACGCCAAGCACTACTGGATGGCGCCGGACGAGGTCGACAAGCTCATCCGCGCGGGGGAGGGCTGGCTGGCCGCCCACCCCGCCCGCGCCGACGTCACCCGCCGTTACCTGGCCAACCGCCGCACCCTCGTGCGCGCCGCGCTGGGACGGCTCGCCGACTCCGAGGACGCCCCTGAGGACGCGCTCGACCACACCGACATCGACGAGGAGCAGCCCGCCGCCACCGTCCCGCACGCGACCGACGCCGACGCCGACGCCGACGCCGCGTCCGCGCACGGCGCGACGGCCACCGAGGACGCCGGGGCCACCGAGGACGCGGCACCCGTGACGCTCGCCGAGCGGCGCGGGCGGGCGGTCCTCGAGGCGCTGCGCGAAGAGGACGCCCGGCGCGTCATCGACCTCGGCTGCGGCTCCGGGAAGCTCCTCTCCCGCCTGCTCCAGGACGCCTTCTTCACCGAGATCGCGGGCGCGGACGTGTCCTACCGCGCGCTCGGGGCGGCCAAGCGGCGGCTGAAGTGGGAGCCGAGCCCGAACGCGTCGTCCGGCCGGCTCACCGACCTGTTCCAGGGCGCGCTGACGTACGCCGACGAGCGCTTCCGCGGCTACGACGCGGCGGTGCTGATGGAGGTCGTCGAGCACGTCGACCCGCCCCGCCTCGGCGCGGTCGAGCAGGTGGTGTTCGGCGACGCCGCGCCCCGCGTGGTCGTCGTCACCACTCCGAACTCCGAGCACAACGTGCGCTACGAGGGCATGGCGCCCGGCGCGATGCGGCACGCCGACCACCGCTTCGAGTGGACCCGCGCGCAGTTCCGCGAGTGGGCCGGGCGCGTCGCCGCCGCCCACGGCTACCAGGTCCGCCACGTGCCCGTCGGCGACGACGATCCCGAGGTCGGCGCGCCGACGCAGATGGGGGTGTTCAGCCGATGACGATCGAGACTGCGGAGGGGGCGCGGCCGGCCGGCCGCGAGGTCCGGATCCCCGAGATGGGGCTGGTGGTGCTGGTCGGGGTGTCCGGCTCGGGCAAGTCGCACTTCGCGCGCGAGCACTTCACGCCGACCCAGGTCGTCTCGTCCGACTTCTGCCGGGGCCTGGTGTCGGACGACGAGAACGACCAGTCCGCGACCGGTGCGGCGTTCGACCTGCTGCACTACATCGTCGGGACGCGGCTGCGGCGCGGGCTGCTCACGGTGGTCGACGCCACCAACGTGCAGCCGAAGTCGCGCGAGTCGCTGGTGCGGCTGGCCAAGGAGAACGACGTGCTGTCGGTCGCGATCGTGCTGGACGTGCCCGAGCACGTCGCGGCCGAGCGCAACGCCGCCCGGCCTGACCGGGACCTGCCCGCGCACGTGATCCCGCGGCAGCGCCGCGAGCTGCGCCGCGGGCTGCGGTCGCTGTCCCGCGAGTTCCGCCGGTCGTACGTGCTGGCGGGCACCGCGGAGATCGACGCCGTGACGCTGGTCCGGGAGAGGGCGTGGAACGACCGGCGCGACCTGACCGGCCCGTTCGACCTGATCGGCGACGTGCACGGCTGCCGCGCCGAGCTGGAGGACCTGCTGGCCGACCTCGGCTACGAGATCGAGCGGGACGCGGCGGGCCGGGCCGCCGGCGCCAACCACCCCGGCGGGCGCACCGCCGTGTTCGTCGGCGACCTGGTCGACCGCGGCCCGGACAGCCCGGGTGTGCTGCGGCTCGTCATGGGCATGGCCGCCGCCGGGAACGCCCTGTGCGTCTCGGGCAACCACGAGGCCAAGCTCGTCAAGGCGCTGCGCGGGCGCAAGGTGCGGGTCGCGCACGGGCTGGCCGAGTCGCTGGAGCAGCTCGCCGCCGAGCCGGCGGAGTTCCGTGACGAGGCGCTGCGGTTCATGGACGGCCTGGTCGCCCACTACGTCCTGGACGGGGGCCGCCTGGTGGTGGCGCACGCCGGGCTGAAGGAGGACTACCACGGGCGCGCGTCCGGCCGGGTCCGCTCGTTCGCCCTCTACGGCGACACCACCGGCGAGACCGACGACTACGGGCTGCCGGTGCGCTACCCGTGGGCGCGCGACTACCGGGGCGAGGCGATGGTCGTGTACGGCCACACGCCGATCCCGAGGCCCGAGTGGATCAACAACACGATCTGCCTGGACACCGGCGCGGTGTTCGGCGGGAGCCTCACCGCGCTGCGCTATCCCGAGCGCGAGCTGGTCTCGCTTCCGGCCCGGCAGGTCTGGTACGAGCCGGTCCGCCCGCTCGCGGCGCCGGGCGGGGCGGACGCCGCGGGCGGGCACCGCGAGAGCGACGTGGTGAAGATCGACGACGTGCTCGGCAACGGGGGCGTGCGGACCCGGCTGATGGGCCGGGTGTCGGTCCGCGAGGAGAACGCGCTGGCGGCGCTGGAGGTGATGAGCCGGTTCGCGGTCGATCCGCGCTGGCTGGTCTACCTGCCGCCGACGATGGCGCCGGCCGCGACGTCCGGCCTGCCCGGCTACCTGGAGCACCCCGCCGAGGCCCTCGCCGCGTTCCGGGACAGGGGCCTCACCCGGGTGGTGTGCGAGGAGAAGCACATGGGCTCGCGCGCCGTCGTGGTCGTCTGCCGCGACGCCGAGGTCGCGCGGGCGCGCTTCGGCGTGGACGACGGCACCGGCGGCGCGATCTACACGCGCACCGGGCGGGCGTTCTTCCGCGACCCCGCCCGCACCGGCGAGGTGCTCGGCCGGGTCCGCGCCGCGATCGGGGCCGCCGGGCTCTGGGACGAGCTGGACACCGGCTGGCTCGTGCTCGACTGCGAGCTGCTGCCGTGGTCGGCCAAGGCGATGGACCTGATCCGCACCCAGTACGCGGCGACCGGCGCCGCGGCGCGGGCGGCGCTGCCGGTGGCCGCGGACGCCCTGGCGCGGGCGGCGGCGCGCGGCCTCGACGTCGGCGGGCTGCGCGAGCACGTCGACCGGCGGGCCGCCAACGCGGCGCTGTTCCGCGACGCCTACGCGCGGTACTGCTGGACGGTCGACGGCCTGGACGGGCTGCGCCTGGCCCCGTTCCAGGTCCTGGCGGGCGAGGGCTCGGCGTGGGCGGCGCTGCGCGACCACGACTGGCACATGGAGGTGGCCGGGCGGCTCGCCGCGTCCGACCCGTCCGGGCTGATCGCGCCGACCGGGTGGACGGTCGCCGACCTCGGCTCGGCGGACTCGGAGGCGGCCGTGACCCGGTGGTGGGAGGAGCTCACCGCGTCCGGCGGGGAGGGCATGGTGGTCAAGCCGCTCGGGCCGCTCCCGGACGGCGCCAAGGTGCAGCCGGGGGTGAAGTGCCGGGGCCGCGAGTACCTGCGGATCATCTACAGCCCCGACTACACCGAGCCCGCCAACCTGGACCGGCTGCGCGGCCGGTCGCTCGGCCGCAAGCGGTCGCTGGCCATGCGCGAGCACGCGCTCGGCCTGGAGGCGCTCGACCGGCTCACCGCGGGCGAGCCGGTGTGGCGGATCCACCAGGCGGTGTTCGCCGTGCTCGCGCTGGAGTCGGAGCCGGTCGACCCCCGGCTCTGACGGCTCCGGGCGCGGACCGCGTCCCGCCGTGCTCAAGGGGCGTCCGGACGGACGGGCTCTTGAGCACGGCGGTGGCGGGTCAGGTCGAGAAGAGCATGCCGAAGACGCCGCCGTGGTGCGGGCGGTGGTGGCCGCCGTGGTGGTGGTGCACCGCCCCGCCGGGGGCGCCCCACGCGGGGGCGGCGGGCGGCGGGGCGGCCCGGTACTGGGCCTCCATCTGCCCCAGGGCCTCCAGCTCGCCGTAGTCGAGGAAGACTCCCCGGCAGTTGTCACATTGCTCGATCTGAACGCCGCTGCGGTTGTAGGTCCGCATCACGCCGCGGCACTTTGGGCAGTGCATCGCTTGGCCGTCCTTCCGATCTGGATCCCCAGGAAGAGGGTAAATCTAGGGCAGGCACGACGCCACGTCATGCCCGGTCCCTCATCCTGGAGATTCTCCTACAGGTGTCGATGAGCGCCTCTTCGGCGCCGTCGAGCGGTCGGTCCTCCTCCCGCGCGGTTCTGACGCACGTGGCGGCGATCTGGACCGCCAGACTTCGGGCCGGCATCTCCAGCGCCGCCCACGGGTCGCCGTCCGCGGGCACCGCCGCGCCGCCGGCGGCGCGGTAGGCGTCCAGGAAGACCTCCCAGTCGGCGGGGGCGAGCACGCCCGCCGAGTACAGCGCGGCGGGCCGCGCCAGGTCCCAGGCGGGGTCGCCCCGGCCGAGGTCCTCGATGTCGATGAGCCGCCAGTACCCGGCGCGGGTGCGGACCATCTGGCCGAGGTGCCAGTCGCCATGGAGCAGATGGTCGTCCGCGCTGCGCGCGGGCGGCGCGGATTCGCCGCGGACCCAGGCCGGGAGAGTGGCGAACGCCCGGCGCACCTCGGCCGCCGCAGTGACCAGCTCAGGCGCGTCCGTGGCGTCCATACGGGCGACGACGCGGGCGACGCGTTCGGGGCGTCCCCAGGAGGGCGCGTCCATGGGGACGGGGGTGTTGTGGAGGGTGGCGAGCAGCCGCGCGCCTTCCGCCCAGGGCAGCCTTCCCAGCGGGTCGACCGGTTGCCCGTACGGTGCGACGGTGACGGTGTGTCCGTCCAGCAGGAGCAGCGGGGGACCGAGCGGCGCCAGCACCTGCGGGAGGGTACCGGCCAGTGCGACCCGCTGGGCGAACGGACGGCCGTAGACGCGGTCGGGTTGGTGCGCCTTCACCGCCAGTTCCCCGATCCGCACCACCAGGACGCCGTGACGGTCGTACAGCATCTCCGGCTCGCGGTCCCCGCCGGCACGGCCGCCACCACCGCCGGTACCGGCGATGGTGCCGTACGAACCGCTGCCTATCTCGACGAGCCGGGCGAACAGCTCAGACTGCTCCGTCTCGGTGTGCACCGGTCAAGTCAATCATCTGTCGAAGACCTCCATCTCCCAGAGCGAGTAGCCCCAGTTCGTCCCGCGCGCGGTGCCGTACACCCGGACCCAGCGGGCGTTGATCGGGGTGAAGCGCATGACGTCCACCTTGCCGTCGCCGTTGGTGCGGGTGTGCACGGTGGTCCACACCCCGCCGCCGGTCGAGGTCTGGAGTGTGTAGTTCTTGCCGAACGCGGTCTCCCAGCGCAGCAGCGCGTAGCCGACCGGGCGGGCCGTGCCGAGGTCGACCTCGATCCACTGCGGATCGGCGGCCTTGCTGCCCCAGCGGGTGGCGAGGTCCCCGTCGACGGCCTTGGCCCCCTCCACGCCGGCCTTCTCCACGCTGGAGGTCTTCACCGGCCGGTTCAGGGCGAGGTCGGTCTTGCGCCGGTATGTGGCGGTGAGGGTGCCGGCGGCGTCCACGGTCACGTTGTGCGCGGACGCGCCGCCGTCCGACCAGCCGGCGAACTCGTAGGCGTTGTCGCCCACCACCTGCGTCTGCGTGGGCGCCGAGACCGACACGTTCGATCCGGTGATGACGGTGCCGTCGAACGGCGCGGGCGCGGTCTTCTCCAGCAGCGTCAGCGGGATCCCCGGCGGATCGCTGGCGAGCGTGAGCGTGCTGGTCTTCGGATGCAGTTCGACGCTCTTGGTGTCGCTGAGCCCGTCGGAGTCGGTCGCGGTCAGCCGCAGCTCGATCCACGACGGGTACTCGTGGTCGGGCGCGTCGAACGCCCCGGACTGCCCGTCCTGCCCGGTGATGGTGTGGGTGTGGCAGTCGCTCGGGCAGTGGTGCATGATGATCTGCCACTTCAGCGCGTCGCCGGTGAGCGTGCCGTCCTCCCCGTCGGTGCCGCCGCCGGAGAACCCGATCCGGTCGCCGACCTTCCAGGTGAGGCCCGCGTCCGGGGAGGCGATCGTCGCGACCGGCGGGGTGGACCCGGCCGTGACCACCAGCGTGGCGGTGTCGGACGCGCCCCTGGTGTCGGTGACCTTCAGCCCGACGGTGTAGCGGCCCTTGGTCTCATAGGTGCGCTTCGGCCTCGCGTCGGTGGAGTCGTCGTAGGCACCGTCCCCGTCCAGGTCCCAGGCGTAGGCCAGCGGGACGTCCCCGTCGGCGTCGCTGGAGGTCGTCCCGTCGAACGCGACGGTGAGCGGCGCCGGGCCGCTGGTCACGTCCGACTTGATCGCGGCCACCGGCGGGTTGTTCACCCCGTTGTAGGTGAACCGGACGATCCGGCCGCCGAGGATGTCGACGCCGAACAGGTCGCCGTTCGGGCCGGCCTGGAGCTCCACGATGCCGCCCGCGCTGGTGGCGAACGTCTCGATCCTGGTCTTGTCGGGCAGCCCGTTCGCCCCGGGCCGCATCGCCCACACGCACTGGCGCGCGTAGTCGCTGAAGAACAGCGCGCCCCGGTACTGCGCCGGGTAGATCCCGCCGGAGTAGAACGCCATCCCGCTCGTGGAGGAGCTGCCGACGCCGCAACTCTCCCCGGGGACGACCTTGTCGCTGTGCTTGTAGGCGAAGTGCGGCGCCGTCACGGCCGCCGCGCCCTCCGAGTACAGGTTCTCGCAGATGTCGAGGTTGGCGGCGTCGTACCCGGGCGTGCGGCCGGCGCCCTCGTAGCAGGGCCACCCGAAGTTGCGCAGGGTGGACCTCGGCTCAGGGAGGCGGTTGATCTCCTCCCAGGTGGTGTAGCCGACGTCGCCGTTCCAGATCTCGTCGGTGCCGGGCCGGACGGTGAACCGGTAGGGGTTGCGCAGGCCGTAGGCGACGATCCGCCGCACGTTCACCCCGCCGTTCGGCAGCGGGTTGCCCGCCGAGCCCTGGCCGGTGTCCGGGTCGATGCGGATGATGGCGCC
The DNA here is from genome assembly GCF_030283145.1 of Actinomadura xylanilytica. Lineage (GTDB taxonomy): Bacteria > Actinomycetota > Actinomycetes > Streptosporangiales > Streptosporangiaceae > Spirillospora > Spirillospora xylanilytica. The sequence goes on along the minus strand of NZ_JASNWE010000003.1, from coordinate 1,068,538 downwards.
GTCGAGCGTGGCCGGGTCGCCGGCGGTGCGCAGGTCCTGGGCGCGCAGCGCGCCGCCCTCGGCCGTGGGGGCGGTCAGCGGGGTGCCCGCGGGCTTGGGCGGGTCGCCGCAGGCGTTGTCCTTCTGGCCGTAGTCGGCGTACCCGAAGCTGGCGCCGTCACCGCCGCCCGCGTAGAGCTGCCCGTTCTTGCCGAACGCCAGCGTCCCGACGGAATGGCTGGAGAACTGCTGGCACCAGTCCTCCACCAGCACCTGCTCGCTGATCGGTCCCTCCTGCGCGGCCCGCGCCCGCACCGCGGGCGTCAGCACCGAGATGCGTCCGGCGACCACGCACCCGGCGTTGTTGGCGCCCGGCGGGTCGGGGCACTGGTCGTTGGTGCCGTCCTCGGAGGGCCACCTGGGGTAGGCCCCGCCCAGCTGGCCGTTGTAGGTGTACATCACGTACACGCGCGGGTCGGTGGGGAAGTTCGGGTGCAGCGCCATTCCGAGCAGGCCCCGGTCCCAGCCGTTGAACGTCTGGCGGCGCAGGTCCGCGAACACCTCCGGGGTGGTGTCGGCCGGCGAGTCGAAGACCTTGATGATCCCGCTCTTCTCCGCGACGAACACCCGGCCGTCCGGGGAGAACTCCACGTTCGTCGGCATGGTCAGCCCGGAGAAGGCCGTCTTCTGCTGGAAGCCGGCCGGGAGGTCCACCGCCGGGAGCCCGGCGCCGAGCGCGGTGGGCGCCGCGAGCACGACCGCGGCGAGCAGCACCGCCAGCACCGCCGCCGCGGTGCTCCTCGCCCTTCGTCCCCGATCGGTCAACGCGAGTGCGGCCACGGACAACCTCCCCGTTCCCGGGTGCGCGCTGTGGACTCCGCGCACTGGGGCGAACGATGAAGCATTTCGTGACATGTGGGGATACCTAGGACGAATACGGACCGCAAGCGGTCAGCGCCCCATCCGGAACCGGTCACCAAGTCAACCGATCACACCGGCCGGACGACGCGGACACCGCCCCCCCCGTGAAGATCGCCGGGCCGCCCGGGCCGGCGACGGCGGGTGGGCGATGCAGCACAATGGGGCCATGGGAGACGGGGGAGCGGGGAGCGACGGACCGGCGGTGCGGCGACTGGCCTCGCGGGTGGTGTACGAGAACGCGTGGATGACCGTCCGGGAGGACGAGATCCAGCGGCTCGACGGCGCGCGCGGTATTTACGGGGTGGTCGACAAGCCCGACTTCGCGCTGGTGATCCCGGCGGCGGACGGCGGGTTCCACATGGTGGAGGAGTACCGCTACCCGATCGGGCGGCGCACCTGGAACTTCCCCCAGGGGTCCTTCCCCGGCGACGAGACGGGGACGCCCGAGGAGCTCGCCCGGCGCGAGCTGGCCGAGGAGACCGGGTTCCGCGCCGCGACCCTGACGCCGCTCGGCTATCTGAACGCCTCGCACGGCACCAGCAGCCAGGGGTTCCACGTGTTCCTCGCGACCGGCCTGGAACCGGGGCCGCACGCCAGGGAGACCGAGGAGCAGGACATGCGGCAGCGGTTCGTCGGCCGCGCGGAGTTCGAGCGCCTCGTCCGCGAGGGGGCGGTCACCGACGACTCGACGGTCGCGGCCTACACGCTGCTGGCGCTGCACGAAAACGCCTAGCCGCGCCGGCGGCACCGGGCTAGCTTCGGTGCGTGGACGTTGTGATCACGACGCTCGCCGAGCGTCCCGAACTGGCCGGACCGCTGCGGCGGATGCCGGCGGGCTGGCCGGAGTTCGTCCAGCACGACCCGGTGAACCGCGACCTGTTCGCCCTGCTCGCCACCACCTTCCCCGAGTTCACCCTGGTCGCCACCGACCCCGGCGGGCAGGTCGCCGCCCGCGCGCACAGCGTGCCCTTCGCCCTGGCCGCCCCCGGCCGCGCGACCCTGCCGGACGGCGGCTGGGCCCAGGTCATGACCTGGGCCTTCGCGGACGAACTCGGGGCGGCGCCGGCCCGGCGCGAGGCGGCCGGCCCGGACGCGGCGGGGCTCGCGGCGGCGGCCGACACGGTGAGCGCGATCGAGGTCGCCGTCCGGCCGGACCTGCGCGGCGCCGGCCTGTCCGGGGCGATGCTCAGGGCGATGCGCGAGAACGCGGCGCCACGCGGCCTGGTGGCGCCCGTCCGGCCGACGGGCAAGCACCTCGAGCCCGCGACGCCGATGGCCGAGTACGCGTTCCGCACCCGCGGCGACGGGCTGCCCGCCGATCCGTGGCTGCGCACCCACGTCCGGGCGGGCGGGGTGATCGAGTCGATCGCCCCGGCGTCGATGACCGTCGCGGGCTCCCTGGCCCGGTGGCGGTCCTGGACGGGCCTGCCCTTCGACGCCGACGGCTGGGTGGAGGTGCCGGGGGCACTGGTCCCGGTCCGCTGCGCGGTGGCGCACGACCACGCCGTCTACGTCGAGCCGAACGTCTGGATCCGGCACCCGGCCGGGTGAGCCCGGCAGGTCAGCCGGCCGGGTCGTCCGCCCCCTCGATGCGTCCGCGGACGAGCCGGGGGTGGAAGTAGCTGATCACGATCCGGCCGGCCCCGGTCACGCAGAAGATCTGGTAGCCGTTGCGGCCGTCCTCGTCGGGCGTCGTGAACTCCTCGGGCACGAACATGCCCTCCGAGGTCATCGCGCTGAACCAGCGGCCGAGCGCGTACTCGTCGCCGAAGGTCTCCACGCCCGCGCCCCGGCGGCCCAGCGTGTAGCGGACCTCGTAGCCGCACCCGTCCGGCGGGAATCTCATCTCCGGCACGTCCCCCCGCGGACGCCGCACTCGCGCATACGCCTCCCCCTCCCCGGATCGCCCCATCCTAGGGGCCGCGGGGTCTCGCTCATGGTGATCGCCTGGCACCGGGCGGCGGCGGCGCCGGTCCCGCCGGGCGCGGTGGCCCGCCGCGGCCGAATCCGGACGCGACCGAACCCCTCGATCGACGTACAGTGCGCATGGCAGCCTCCGGCCCGGCGCCGCCCACCCCCGCTCCGACGCCCGCGCCACCCGGGCCGCCGCCGGTCGCCTGGCGGCCACTGCTCCTGATGGCGGCCGTCCTGGCGGCCGTGCTGATCCCGTTGAGCACCCGGTACGGCTACCACCGCGACGAGCTGTACTTCCGGGTCGCCGGGCGGCACCTGGCCTGGGGGTACCCCGACCAGCCGCCGCTGCTCCCGCTGATCACCCGGGGGATCACCGCGGTGTGCGGCGACGTGCTGTTCGTCCAGCGCCTCCCGGCGGCGCTGCTCGCCGTGCTGGGCGTGCTGCTCGCCGCGCTGACCGCGCGAGAGCTGGGCGGCGGGCGCCGCGCGCAGCTGCGGACCGCGGGCGCGTACGCGATCGCCCCGTTCATGGTCGCGATCGGCCACTCGTTCTACACCGCCACGCTCGACGTGACCGTCTCCACCGCGCTGGTCTGGCTCGCGGTCCGCTGGGTGCGGGTCCGCGACTCCCGGTCGCTGCTCGCCGTAGGCGTGCTGACCGCCGTCGCGGTGAACGTCAAGTACCTGGCCGCGCTCCTGCTCGTCGCTCTCGTCGCCGGGCTGCTGGTCAGCGGGCCGCGCGACGTCCTGCGCCGCCCGGTGCTGCTGCCCGCCGCCGCGATCGCGGTGGCCGCCGCCGTCCCCGGGCTGATCTGGCAGGCCGGTCACGGCTGGCCCCAGCTGGACATGGCCGGCGAGATCGCGGCCGAGGCCGACTTCGGCGGCCGTCCCGGATTCGTGCCGTTCGAGCTGATCCTCGCCGGGGTGGTGCTGTCGTGGCTGTGGATCTACGGGCTGTGGCGGCTGTTCCGGTCCCGCGAGCTGGCCCCGTACCGCTTCCTCGGCATCGCGTTCCTGCTGTTGAACCTCCTCTACCTCGCCACCGCGGGCAAGCCGTACTACCTGGCCGGGTTGTGGGCGGCGCTGTGGGCGGCGGGCGCGGTCGAGGTCGAGCGCCGGGGCGGCGCGCCGCGCGGTGCGGGGTGGACGCTCACCATCCCCGCGTACGCGATCACCGGCCTGGGCGTCGTCCTGGTCACCCTGCCCGTCTACCCGGTCCGCGACCTGGCGGGCACCCCGCAGCCGGTCATCAACCCGGACTCGGCCGAGACCGTCGGCTGGCCCCGGTTCGCGGCGGAGATCGCGCGCGTGCACCGCGCGCTGCCCACCGCCGAACGTCGCAAGGCGACCATCGTGACGTCCAACTACGGGGAGGCCGGCGCCCTCGATCGCTACGGCCCCGCGCACGGCCTGCCCCGCGCCTACAGCGGCCACAACGGCTACTGGTACTTCGGCCGGCCCCCGGACACCGGCGGCCCCACCATCGTCGTCGGCCCCGACACGCCCGCCCTCCTGCGCCGCTACTGGTCGGACGTCACCGTCGCGGGCCGCATCGACGACGGGGTCGGCCTGGACAACGAGGAACAGGGCAAACCGGTCTTCGTCTGCCGCGGCCAGACCGCCCCCTGGCGGACCCTGTGGCCGGACTTCAAGCACCTCGGCTGAGCTTGAACGCCAGATCGGTCACCCATTGGTCCATGTCGGGCTGCTCGGACGGATCGGTGCGGTAGATCTCCAGCCGGCACGCCCACCGCTCCTCCTCGGAGGTCGCGGTCATGTCCCACTCCAGCCCCTCCCGCGCCCCCCATCCGAGCATCGCCGCGGTGACCCCGACCAGCTCGTCGGGAGGCCCGACGTGCGTGTACGTCGCGTAGCGTCCGGCCGGCAGCGTCTCGGCGAGCACCTCGCCCTCGCCCTCCACCGGTTCGACCACCGGCACCCCCGCCTCGACCACCGTGCGGCCCGCCATGTCGATGACCACGTACCGCAGGAACGGCGCCCCCGCCGGTCTGGCCCCGCGGTCGGAGAGCCACATGAACACCTCGGGTATCCGGTCGGCGACCTCCGCCAATCCGTCCATCGTCACGTCCTGCCGGATCGCCGCGTACGGCACCGCCGGGCGCTCCTCGATATAGGGCTCACTCGTCATGCCCGTTCAGACCTCCCCATCGTCCGGAACTCATCGCATGACCTCCGAAGTAATCGGCCGCTCTACCCGTCCGGTGCGAGGATCGTCCCCATGGACACCCGCACCGTCGTGCAGACCCTCATGCAGAGCGTGGCCGCCGGAGACTCCGCGACCATCGAGAGCCTCTTCGCCGACGTCGTCGACTGGCGCCTCGACTGGCCGGACGAGGGCCACCCCGCCGTCCCGTGGATCCGGCCCCGCCGCACACCCGCCGAGGCCGCCGCCCACTTCAGCGAGATCCGCACCCACCACGTACCCGAGAAGGACGCCTCCGAAATCCACCAGATCCTCGTGGACGGCCCCGACGCCGTGGTCCTGGCCACGATCGCCCAGACCGCCCGCGCCACCGGCCGCGAGTACACCGCCCTGTGCGCGCTCCACCTGACCGTGGAGAACGGCCTCATCACCCGCTACCACGTCTACGAGGACAGCCTCACCGTGGCCAACGCCCTGACCCCCTGAGGCGGCAAATGGAAGTCCCGCACACCTGAGCGCCTGCTGTTTCCACCACTGACCGCTAGAGAAGGGTGACGGTCCAATCGCCGTCGGCGCGGACGTGGACGAGCGTCGACCCTTCCAGGTGGCCCTTCGCGCTGGAGTTCCCCATGCCGGACAGGACCCTTTCGCCCTGCCCGAATTCGAGGGTGAGCCCGGTGAGGGAAAAGGCGCCGCGGCCGTTGTGCTGCATGGAGATCTGCCTGGGTTCGCCGACGTGGCGGAAGACGAACGAGCCCTTGGAACTGATCCGCTTCTGGAGGATCGGCGCGGTGTCCGCGGCCTGAAGCCACGCCGACCACGTGCAGTCCGATTCGATCAGCAGCTGGACGTGCTCGGCCTCGTCCGCGGGCAGGGGCATCACGACCCGGTCCGGTCCGCGCCCGCGGAACAGCAGCCAGGGCCTCCCGAACCCCTCCAGGTCGACGGGCGCGGGGCGCCGCTGCCAGGGCGGTGCGGCGCGGCCGGACCGCCGGCGCATGGCCGTGACCTCCGGAGTTATCGAACGAATAACTCCCAGCAGGAAAATAGAATTCATGGACACCCGAACCGTCGTTCAGACCTTCCTCCAGAGCATGGCCGCCGGAGACTCCGAGGCCATCAAGGGCCTCTTCGCCGAGCGTGTCGACTGGCGGCTCGACTGGCCGGACGGTGAGCACCCCGCCGTCCCGTGGATCCGCCCCCGCTTCACCGCCGAGGACGCCGCCGCCCACTTCCGGGAGATCAGCGACCACCACGTGCCCGAGAAGGCCGCCTCCGAGATCCACCGGATCCTCGTGGACGGCCCCGACGCCGTCGTCCTGGCCACGATCGTCCAGACGGCCCGCGCCACCGGCCGCGAGTACACCGCCATGTGCGCCGTCCACCTGACCGTGGAGAACGGCCTCATCACCCGCTACCACGTCTACGAGGACAGCCTCACGGTCTCCAGCGCCCTCACCCCGTGGCCCGATTTCGGCCCGGCCTCCAAGGGCTTCGCCTAGAACCGCCCGGCTGAGCCGTAAACGTTCCGCGCACGCGTCGCGTGCCGGACCGTCCGCGCCCTCGGCCCAGGCGAGCGCGATGCGCAGCGGTTCGGTGCCTACCCGAGCCAATAAAAGCGTTGCCGTCCGGCAGAAGGTCGGGCAGAGTGGTCAACGAAGCGAACGAGACCGGAGGAGGGCAGCGAAATGCGACGTCGTCATCAGCGCCGAATGCATCGCAGTGGCCACCCTGGCACCGGGAGCAGCCGCAGCGGGACGTGACCTGCACGTCTCGATGTGAACCGCCCGCGGACCGAGGTCCGGCCGGGCGGTTCTCTGTTTTTCCCGGAGGGTTGGCCGAGCGGAAAGGCAGCGGCCCGCTAAGCCGTGGTCAGGGGTCACCCTGCGCGAGTTCGAATCTCGCACCCTCCGCTCCCGGCGAGGAGGGACGCTGGTGCGTCCGGCGGCCTCATAAACCGTTTCAGGTGGGTTCGATTCCCGCACTCGCCACAATTCAATATCTGGTCTCCGTGGCGCAGCGGAAAGCGCGCCGGGTTGCGAACCCGGAGGGCGCAGGTTCGATTCCTGCCGGAGACACGGCGACCGTGGTGTAGTGGTTTCTGCACGCCAGGCTGTGGACCTGGAGGTTCTCGGTTCGATCCCGGACGGTCGCCCTGAAAGGTCGAGGCTGAGGGCGTCCCGCTATCGGACGATGGTGGGACGGCTGTGCGACCAGCGGTCCCCTTCGGCCGCCTGCACGACGAATCGTGCGAGGTCGGCTCTGGGAATGCTGGAGGAGAGGGCGACGAGTCGTTGAACACCGACGGCGAGCAGGGCGGTGACGAGAGTGCGGGCGCCTTCGGAGTAGAGCTTGTCGGCGTGCCGTCCTGAGGGGCCGATGGCGGAAATGACGGCGTCATGGCCGGCGACCGCGGAGCGGACGGTGTCGATGTCGCGAATGTCGGCCCGCGCGACATCGAGGGGAGCACCGCGGAGTTCATCGGGTACCGCGCGGAAGGCGTCAGGGTCGCGGACGGCTGCGGTGACGGCATGCCCCGCGCGCAGGGCCTCCTGGACGATCACGTGGCCGGTCGCGCCGTTGGCGCCGAAGACGACCAGGGAGCTCATCGATTCTTCCTTTCGTGTCGTTCGCGATTGGGGGCGAAGAACATGGTGGCGTACATCCGGTCGAAGAGCCGGGCCGCCGCGTCCCGCTCCGGCAGCGGTCGCGCCCTTTCTTTGAACGCCGTCCGGCGGGGGAAGGATCCTGATCACCCGCCGGGGGCGGGTCTTGCTCGCGAGACGGGACCGACTTACGTTGCTCGTGACGCGGGGGGGCACGCACGACGATCCGTTCGCGGAGGCGACATGCACCGCAGACCATCCCGATCAGTCCTTCTCGGCCTGCTCACCTCGCTCATCCTCAGCACCGGCGGCGCGGCGGCCCAGGTCGCCGCGGGCGCCGCCCCGGCCCCCGGTCCGCGGCGGCCGGTGAAGGACCGGGTGGAGGACCTGCTGCGGCGGATGAGCCTGGACGACAAGCTCGGGCAGATGACGCAGCCGGAGCGGCAGAACGTCACCGCCGCCGACGTCACCAGGTACCGGCTCGGCTCGCTGCTGTCCGGTGGCGGGTCGGCGCCGGAACCCAACACCGCCAAGGGCTGGGCCGACATGTACGACGGGTTCCAGAAGGCGGCGCTCGAGGCCCCGCTGAAGATCCCGCTGATCTACGGAGTGGACGCGGTGCACGGGCACAACAACGTGGTCGGCGCGACGGTCTTCCCGCACAACATCGGGCTCGGCGCGACCCGCGACCCCGCGCTGGTGCGGCGGATCGGGCGGGCGACCGCCGAGGAGGTCTCGGGCACCGGCGTCGACTGGGACTTCGCGCCCTGCCTGTGCGTGGCCCGCAACGACCGGTGGGGCCGGACGTACGAGTCGTACGGCGAGGTGCCCGAGCTGCCCGCCGCGATGTCCACGGTCGTCACCGGGTTGCAGGGCGAGCGGCTCGGCGGGCCCGCGTCGGTGCTGGCGACGGCCAAGCACTACATGGGCGACGGCGGCACGATCGGCGGCAAGGACCAGGGCGACACGCGGCTGTCCGAGGCCGAGCTCCGCGAGATCCATCTGCCGCCCTTCAAGGCCGCGGTCGACCGCGGCGCCGGGTCGGTGATGATCTCCTACAGCTCGTGGAACGGCGTCAAGCTGCACGGCGACAGGTATCTGATCACCGACGTGCTGAAGCAGGAGCTCGGCTTCTCCGGGTTCGTGGTCTCCGACTACAACGGGATCGACCAGATCGACGGCAGGCCCGGCTTCACCCCCGCCGAGGTCCGCACGGCGATCAACGCGGGGGTCGACATGGTGATGGTGCCGGCCGAGTGGCGCAGGTTCATCGACACGCTCCGCGCGGAGGTCGAGGCCGAGCGGGTGCCGATGTCGCGGATCGACGACGCCAACCGGCGGATCCTGACCAAGAAGGTCGAACTCGGGCTGTTCGAGCGTCCGCTCACCGACCGGCGCTACACCGCCACGGTCGGCGGCGCCGAGCATCGCGCGCTCGCGCGTGAGGCGGTCGCCGAGTCGCAGGTGCTGCTGAAGAACGCCGGGAACGTGCTGCCCCTGAAGAGCCGCGACAACAAGATCTTCGTGGCGGGCAAGAGCGCCGACGACATCGGGATCCAGAGCGGCGGCTGGACCATCACCTGGCAGGGCTCGGCCGGGCCGATCACGCCCGGGACCACGATCAGGCAGGGCATCGAGCAGGGCGCGGGACGCGGCACGAAGGTGACCTACAGCAAGGACGGCAGCGGCATCGACCGTTCGTACAAGGCCGCCGTCGCCGTCGTCGGCGAACTGCCGTACGCCGAGGGCATGGGCGACCGGCCCGCCGGCATGGGCCTGGACGCGGCCGACCTCAAGACCCTGGCCACCCTGCGCGCCGCCGGCGTGCCGGTGATCGTGGTGCTGGTCTCGGGCCGGCCGCTGGACATCGCGGCGCAGCTCCCCGGCTGGGACGCGCTGGTCGCGTCCTGGCTGCCGGGTACCGAGGGCCGCGGCGTCGCCGACGTGCTGTTCGGCGCCGCCGAGCCGTCCGGCAGGCTGCCGATGACGTGGATGGCGAGCGCGGATCAGCAGCCCATCAACCGCGGCGACGGGAAGAAGCCGCTGTTCCCCTACGGCTACGGGCTCACCTACCGCCGCTGACACCGGTCAGCGGGCGAAGACGCCCAGGGCGTCGTAGGCGTGCCAGGAGCCGGTCCTCTTGTCGATGGTCAGGACGTTCTCGCCGGTCTTGAGGGCGGAGGCGGGCAGCCGCAGTTCCACGTAGGACGGGACGAGCGCGCTGCCCGGGACGGTGGCGTCGCCCTCGAGCGAGCCGCGGGTCGCGCCGTTCTCCAGTTCCACCTCGCGGACGGGCGCGCCGTTCAGCGCGAGGACGACGCTGCCGGGGTTGGAGGCGTGGGTGTCGATCAGCCAGATCGCCAGCCATGTCTCGCCCGCGGGGACGGCGTCCAGCGGGAAGCGGAAGGTGGCGCGGGTCGCCTTCCGATCGTTCCACGCGTCGGCCGGGCCGGGCTGGATGTAGGACCAGTCGGCGGACGGGTCGCTCTCGCCGTGGGTGTAGTCGACGCCGCCGGCGAACCTGGTCTTGTACTGCGCGTAGCCGGCGGGGGCGAGGGCGAGTTCCAGGCTCTTGTGGTCGAACGCGCCGACGGTGGCGAGGGGGCGGCCCGAGGCGGTGACCGATTCGGCGCTGTGGCCGGCGGTCTCGGCGGACGGGCGGCTGCGGTTCCCGGCGGCGTCGACGGTGACGAGGCGGTAGTGCCAGTCCTGCCTGCGTCCGCCCATGCCGGAGTGGGAGAAGGAGGCGTAGACGGTCTTGGCGATGAGGTTGCCGGGGCCGGGGGTGAAGCCGCGGGTGCGCGAGGCGTGGATCGCGTAGTGGTCGACGAGCGGCGCGTACGCCTCGCCTTCCCAGGTCAGCCTGATCCGGCCGATCTCGGCCGCGGTGCGCAGCCGGCGGGCGGGACGGGGCGCGCCGCCCGCGGCGGCCTCGGCCGGGGCCGCGCCGAACGCGGCGGGGGCGGCGGCCAGCGCGGGGGCCGCGGCGGCGGCGAGGCCGAGGGCTCTGCGGCGGGCTACGGGTTCCATGCTCAGACCTCCCGGTTCAGGCCGGGGCGGCCGGCCTCGGTGACGAAGCGCGCCGCCGTGGTGACGGGGGCGCCGGGCCTGCTGACGTACGGGACGGTCTTGAACTCCGACGTCAGCTCCGACGGCGTCAGCGTGCAGCTCACATAGCCGCGGCGGCCGTTGTAGAACTTCACGTGCGGGTTGCCGAGCCAGAGGTCGGCGTACTTGTCGGTGTCGGCGCCGTCCCCGTCCGAGCCGATCGAGGTGCACACCAGCTCGGTGCCGATCGCGGGGGAGCCGGGGTCCTTCCAGTCGGACTTGAGCTCGGCGGCGACGTGGTGGTGGATGTCGCCCGACAGTGCGACGGGGTTGGCGACGCGGTGCCGCTTCAGCGCGGCCCACAGCCGGTCGCGGTTGGCGGGGAAGCCGTCCCACATGTCGTTGCTGTACAGGTGGCCGGGGCCGGTGTCGCGGTCGATCTCGGCCATGACGACGCCGGTGCCCATGAGGTTCCAGACGGCGTCCGACCGGCTGAGCCCGTCGTACAGCCAGCGCTCCTGCCGGGCGCCGAGGATCGAGCGGCGCGGGTCGTGCCGTTCGGGCGAGTCGTCTTCGACGACGCCCGCCGGAAACCCGTCGCGGTACTGGCGGTTGTCGAGCATGTCGATCTGCGCGAGTCGCCCCCATCTCAGCCGGTTGTAGAGGGTGATGTCCGGGCCGTGGGGGAGGACGGCGCGCCGCACCGGGAGGTTCTCGTAGAACGCCCGGTACGCCACGGCGCGGCGGCGCAGGAAGTCGGACGGCGGGATGCCGGTCTCCGACCACGCGTCGGCGTGGTTGTTCTGCACCTCGTGGTCGTCGCTGGTGACGATCCAGGGGGCGGCGGCGTGCGCGGCCTGGAGGTTCGGGTCGGTCTTGAACAGGGAGTAGCGCAGCCGCCACTGCTCCAGCGTGACGGTCTCCACGGCGTGCTCGGGGCCGGGCAGCGGGACGCCGCCGCGCAGCATGTTCTTGCTGGTGATGCCGTACTCGTACACGTAGTCGCCAAGGAAGACGACCAGGTCGAGGTCCTCCTTGGCCAGGTGCTCGAAGGCGGTGAAGTGCGCGTGGTACCAGGCCGCGCAGGACGCGGTGGCCAAGCGCAGCGAGGCGGGCCGGGAGCGCGGGTCGGGCGCGGTGCGGGTGCGGCCGGCGGGGCTCACCTCGGTCCCGGCGCGGAACCGGTAGAAGTACTCGCGGCCGGGCCGCAGCCCGGTCACCTCGGGGTGCACCGAGTGCGCCAGCTCCGGCGTCGCGAGGGCCTGCCCGCGCCGGACGACCTTGGTGAACGCGGCGTCCTCGGCGACCTCGTAGCGGACGGTGCAGGGGCGGCGCGGCATGCCGCCGTGCCCGTCCGGGTCCAGCGGCCGGGGCGCCAGCCGGGTCCAGAGCACGAAGCCGTCCGGCCGCGGGTCCCCGGAGGCGACGCCGAGGGTGAACGGGTCGGACGGGACGGCGCCGCCCGCGTTCTCGGCGGCGTCGGAGTGCCCGGTGCCGACCGCGAACGCGGCGGCGCCGACGCCGGTCAGCGTGAGGAACGAGCGGCGCCGCGGCGCGGGAAGGGAAGGTGTCATGCGCGTGCTCCAGGGGACGGGGGGCGGGCGCGGCGGAATCCGGCGCCGCCCCGTGAAGATCAGGCTGGAGGGGGCGGGTGGACGGCGGCGGGCCGGCGGGTGTCCTGCCGCCGGACCGGTGGTGACGTTCGCTGACGCGGGCGGGAGGGACCGCCCTGGCCGGGCCGCTCGTGGCCTTGGGAGACGGCCCGGCCGGGGCGTTCGGACCGGCCCCGCACGGGGTCGGGGCCGGTGTTGGCGCGGGCGTGGTGACGCCCGGTGACGGGGTGGCTCAGTCGGCGAGCGGGCCGAGGGCGGTCTGGAGGTCGGCGGCGGCCTGGTCGATGGACTTGGCCCCGGAGATCGCGGCGGAGACCTGTTCCTGGATCGCGGTGCTGACCTCGCTGTAGCGGACCACGACGGGACGGGGCCGGGCGTTCTCCAGGCTCTTCTTCATGACCGGCAGGTACGGGTACAGCTTGATCATCTCGGCGTCGTCGTAGAGCGCGGCGCGCGACAGCGGGAACGACTGCACCTTCCCGTACTCGCGCTCGACCTCGAGCCCGACGATGTGGGCGATGAAGTCGCGGGCGCTCGCCTGGTGCTTGGAAAACGCCGACACCGACAGGTTGTTGCCGCCGAGCGTCCCGGAGCCGGGGCCGTCCTTGCCGGGCAGCGGCGACACGTCGAACTTCCCGTTCACCTTGGACGAGCCGTCCTTGGCGGCGGCCATCGCGTACACGTACGCCCAGTTGCGGTGGAAGACGAGCTTGCCCTCCTGGAAGGCGCGGCGGCTCTCCTCCTCTTTGAGCGTCACCCCCTTGGCCGGGATGGTGCCCTGTTTGAACCCGTCCACGAGGAAGCGCAGGCCCTCCTTGGCCTGCGGAGTGGTCACCTGGGGCCTGCCGGACGCGTCGAACACCTGCCCGCCGGCCGACTGGACGGCCTCGGAGTAGTTGACGGTGAGGCCCTCGTACTTGCTGAACTGGCCCGCGTAGCAGTCGACGCCCTTGCCCTCGGACGTCTTCTCGACCTTGCCGCACGCCTCGCGCAGCTCGGCCCACGTGGCCGGGGGCTTGTCGATCCCGGCGGCCGACAGCAGGTCGGTGCGGTAGTAGAGGATGCCGGTGCCGGTCAGCCACGGCGCCCCGTACAGCTTGCCGCGGTACATCCCGGTCTGGAGCGCCGCCGGGACGAACGTGCCGGTGTCCATCGTGTCCTGCGGCAGCGGCATCACCCAGCGGCGCGCGGCGAACTCGGCGGTCCACACCGCGTCCAGCCGGACGACGTCGTAGGCGTCGGACTTGATCTGGGCGTTCTGCACGAGCTGCTGCCGCACCTGGTCGCCGTCCTCGGGCAGCTCGATGATGCGGGCCTTCTCGTCCGGGTGCGCGGCGTTCCACGTGTCGACGAGCTTCTGCGTGGTCTGGGTGAGGTCCTTGCCGGTGGCGAAGGTGATCGGGCCGCGGCCGTCGTTGGCGGCCGGGGCCGCGCCCGAGCCGCCGCCGCCGTCACCTGAACCGCAGGCGCTCAGCGCGCCGAGCGCGATGGCCAGCGCGAGCACTGCGGCGGCGCCGCCGGTGGGTCTGGTCGTCATGGGATCGCCGTGCCTTTCGCGGGGGGAGGGGTGAGGTCCACGACCGTTCCGGCGTGCCGGGCCCGTTCGGCGGCCCACACCACGCGGTGCGAGGCGAGGCTCTGGCGGCCGTCGGAGCCGAGCGCGGACGGGTCGCCGGAGGCGAGCGCCTCGGCGAACGCGTCGGCCAGCGCGTCGTCGGCCGCGGCGTGCCGGCCGTCGGGCGCCTCCCGGCCGCCGCCGGGCTCGATGGTCTCCACCTCCCCGGTGACGAAGTCGCGCACGAGCAGCCGCACCCCGTCGCCCTCGACGCAGCCGGCCGAACCGAAGATCCGGGTCTGCCGCTGGGCGAACGGGGAGAAGGCGGTCATCGTGAACGAGGCCGTCGCGCCCGACGGGAACTCCATGCTCACGACCTGGTGGTCGACCACGTCGTTGTCGCAGGCGTACACGCATCGGCCGTAGGGGCCCTCGCGCAGCGCGCGCAGCACGCCGTCCTCGGTGCGGTCCCGGGTGACGGCGCCGAGCGGCCACTCCTCGCGCTCGGGGTCGCCGAGGCACCCCAGGTAGAGCCGGGTCGCCGAGTACGGGCAGTCCGGCTCGACCGCGCAGCCGGTGCAGCGGTCGGCGGCGCCGGCCGGGCGGTTCTCGGGACGGAAGTGGGTCAGCCGCCCGAACGAGCCGACCCGGGCCGGGACCTCGCCCATCACGTGCACGAGCCAGTCGACGTCGTGGCAGGACTTGGTCATCAGCATCGGGCCGGACTCGTCCTCGCGGCGCCAGTTGCCGCGCACGTAGGAGTGGGCGTGGTGCCACCAGCCGACCGGTTCGAGGTGCTGGACGCTGATCGGCGCGCCGATCCGGCCCGCGCGGACGAGCTCGCGGAGCGCCCGGGTGTAGGGGGTGTAGCGCAGCACGTGGCAGACGGCGAGCATGACGCCGGCGCGCTCGACGGCCTCCAGGACCCGGACGGCGTCGGCCTCGCCGGTCGCCATCGGCTTCTCCAGCAGGAGGTGGCAGCCGAGCCCGGCGAACGCGATCGCCGGTTCGGCGTGCTCGGCGTCCTGCGTGGCGATGACCACGCCGTCGGCGACGCGGCCCGCCGCGGCCATCTCGCGCCAGCCGGCGAAGGCCAGCTCCGGGGGGATGCCGTGCTCGGCGGCGAACCGGGCGCGGCGTCCCGGGTCGGGTTCGGCGACGGCGACGACCCGGCCGCGTCCGCTCTCCCGCATCCGCCGCGCGTAGGCGGTGCCGCGCAGGCCGGCTCCGGCCACCGCCACCGCGGGTCGGGTGCTCGGCATCCCGCTCATCAGCCTCCTGACATGGGCACACGGCTCGGCCGGCGGACGGCCGGGGCTACTTACGTAATTTCATTTCATAAGTAGATTGGCAATAATGTGGTCCGTCCGCCGATCCCTGTCAAGAGGTGCCGTGTCCGAACTCCCCCTGCACGGCGGCGATCCGTCGGTGCTGCGCCGCCTCAACTCCGCCGCCACGCTGCGGGCGCTGCGCGAGGACGGCGAGGCGACGCTGTCCGGCCTTGCCGGGCGGGTCGGGCTGTCCCGGCCGACCACCGAGGGCGTGCTCGCCGACCTGACCGCCCGCGGCCTGGTCGACGAGGCGCCGCCCCGCCAAGGCGCCGGGCTGGGCCGTCCCGCGCGCCGCTACCGGTTCCGTGCCGAGGCGGGACATGCCCTCGGCATCGAGATCGACGCGCACCGGACCCGGCTGTTCCTGGCCGACCTCGCCGGGACCGTCGTCGGCCGTCACCGCGCCGACCTGGAGGCCGATCAGCCCCCCGCCGAGCGGCTCGCCGCCGTCCGCGCCGCGGTCAAGACCTGCCTCGCGGACGCCGGGATCGACCGCCGCTCGCTGCGTGCGGTCGCGGCCGGCACCCCGGGCGTGGTCGCCCCTGACGGCGTCGTGGCGTTCTGCACGGTCGTGCCGGGCTGGGAGGGCGTCGACCTCGGCCGCGAGCTGGGCCGCTCGTTCCCGTGCCCGGTGCTGGTCGAGAACGACGCCAACCTCGCCGCCGTGGCCGAGCGCTGGCACGGCGCCGCCCGCGAGGCCGACGACGTCGTCTGCGTGCACGCCGGCTCGCACACCGGCATCGGCACGCTCATCGGCGGACGCCTGCACCGGGGCCGCTGGGGCGCGGCGGGCGAGATCGGCAAGCTGCCCGAGCTGGGCCTGTACGACACCACCGCCGTTCTGAGCGGCGCCGAGAGCGCGGGCGCGCTGCTGGACGGGATCGCCCCGTCCGGCGCCGGGGCCCGCCGGGTGCTGGACGCGGCGGGCCGCGCGGAGCGGGTGCTGGACGCGGCGGCCCGCGCCGAACGGGTGCTGGACGCGGCGGGCCGCGCCGAGCCCGCCGCGTCGGCGCTGGTCGCCGCGCTCGCCGAGCGGATGGCCCGCGGCGTCGCGGCGATGGCGCTCGCGCTGGACCCGGAGATGATCGTCGTCGGCGGTCCGCTGGTCCGGCCCGGCGGTCCGCTGGTGCCCGAGCTGCGGCGCCGCGTCCGGCCGCTGTGCCTGAGCCCGGTCCGGATCGAGGCGTCCACGCTCGGCGACGAGGCGGTCGGGCTCGGCGCGGTCCGGCTCGCCCTGGACCGGATCGACGAGGACCTCTTCAGCCTCGACCGGCCCGCGCAGGCGCCCGCGGAATCGCCCGCGGAAACCGGCGAGGAGCGCCAAGACAGGCCCGCCCCGTCGGCATGAACCGCCACAAGTGGCGCGACCGGTTGACGGCACTACGCGTGACACCTACGTTCCGGTGGTAGACATCCACTCCGGCCGTCAGAGAGAGTCGACGGGTGTTGTCAGGGGGCCGCCCGCGAGGAGGCGTCGCGCCGATGCTCCCGTCCGCCCCATTCCTCCCGTTCCGTCATCCCCGCCGCCCCCGCCGCCCCCGCCGCCCCGGCCGCCCCGGCCGCCCCGGCCTCGGTCCCTCGTCCCGGCCGGCCCGTGCCCTGGTCGTCTGCGCCACGCTGGTGGCGCTCGTCGCGGCGTCGCTGCCCGGCCTCGCCGCCGCGTCCCCGTCCGCGCCCGCGCCGCCGCCCGACGTCTACACCTACCTCGACGACCCGCAGATGACCGGCGAGGGACAGGAACCCGCGCACGCCCTGCTGCGCCCCTACACCGGCGTCCCGGAGGCGACCGCGGGCGGGGACGGCTCGCGGTGGACGCGACCGCTCGACGGCGACTGGCGGTTTGCGCTCGCCGACCGTCCCGGCGAGGTGCCCGCGGGCTTCTACCGCGAGGGCTACGACACCTCCGACACCTCCCGGTGGCGGGACGTGAAGGTCCCGCACACCTGGCAGAGCGACCGGCTCGACCATCCGATGTTCCGCAACATCCCCACCGAGGTCTGGCCGGACGACCCGCCGAGGACTCCCCGCGACATCAACCCGACCGGCGCGTACGTCAAGCGGCTGGACGTGCCGTCCGACTGGTCCGGGCGCCGCACGGTCGTCCGGTTCGAGGGCGTGACCAGCGCCTACTTCGTCTGGGTGAACGGGAAGTACGCGGGCTACGACCAGGGCGGCTACACCCCCGCCGAGTTCGACGTCACCGATCTGGTGCACAAGGGTGCCAACACGGTCGCGGTGCAGGTGCACCGCTGGAGCGCCGGCTCCTACATGGAGGACTACGACCAGTGGCGGTACAGCGGCATCTTCCGCTCCGTCTGGGCCTACTCCACGCCGAAGACCTACCTGCGCGACGCGACCATCACCACCGGCCTCGACGCGTCCTACCGCGACGCGACGCTCAACGCCGATCTGACGCTGGCCGGCAAGCAGGGGACCCGGGGCGCCCACACCGTGCGCGCGGCCCTCGTCGCCCCGGACGGACGGACCGTGCAGCGCCTCTCCGGCAAGGTCACGGTCGCGGGCGAGACCGCCAGGGTGCGGCTGAGCGCGCCCGTCGCCGATCCCGCCAAGTGGTCGGACGAGACGCCGAACCTCTACCGGCTCGTCCTCGAGCTCGTGGCCCCCGACGGACGGGTCGCGCAGACCACCGCCGAGACCTTCGGCTTCCGCAAGATCGAGGTGCGCGACCGGCAGCTCCTGGTCAACGGGAAGCGCATCCTGATCAAGGGCGTGAACCGGCCCGAGACCGACCCTGACACCGGCCGGCACCAGACCCGGGCGCGGATGGACTCCGACGTCGCGCTGATGAAGCGGCTGAACGTCAACGCCGTCCGCACCGCGCACTACCCGTCCGACCCGTACCTCTACGGCCTCGCCGACCGGCGCGGGCTGTGGATCGACGACGAGGTCGACATCGAGACGCACAACTACCAGGACTGCACCAAGCCTCCGGGGCCGCAGGACTGCCTGGCCGACCGGCCCGAATGGCAGAAGGCGTTCCTCGAGCGGTTCCAGGCGATGGTCGCCCGCGACAAGAACCATCCGAGCGTCCTGATGTGGGACACCGGCAACGAGGCGGGCCTCGGCGCCGCGCACTACACGATGGCCGAGTGGGCGACCGCGACCGATCCGTCCCGGCCGCTGTACCACCAGTCCAACACCCCCGACGGTGACGCCCCGTACGCGGCGGTGTGGGGCCCGCGCTACCCGACGCCCGCCCGGCTGGAGGCGCAGGCCGCCGCGACGACGAAGCCGATCGTGCTCGGCGAGTACGCGCACGCGATGGGCAACAGCCTCGGGAACTTCCGGGAGTTCTGGGAGGTCATGCGCCGGCACCCGCAGGCGCAGGGCGGGTTCATCTGGGACTGGGCCGAGGCCGGGCTCCGGCAGCCCCTCACCACCACCCCCGACGCGTCCGGCAACAACATCCGCGCCTGGTTGCAGGGGCTCCCGCGGACCGTGCCCGGCCACCACGGCAAGGCCCTCTACCTGTCCGGGCTGGACGACTTCACGGAGGTCTACCGCGACCGCCGCCTCGACCTCACCGGCAGGGCCGTCACCCTGGACGCCTGGGTGAAGCCGGCCCGCCCCTGGACGGGCGACTTCACCATCGTCGGCAAGGGCGACCGGTCGTACGCGCTGACGATGGCCGACGAGAAGACGCTGGAGTTCTTCATCCACAGCGGCACCTGGCGTACCGTCCGCGCGCCCGTCCCCGCGAACTGGAACGACACCTGGCACCGCGTCACCGGCAGCTACGACGGCACCGCCCTGCGGCTCTACATCGACGGCCGCCAGGCCGCCGCCGTCCCCTACGGCGGCACCATCGACCGGTCGTCCTCGGACGTCAACGTCGGCCGCAACTCCGACACCATGCAGGACGCCTACAAGGGCCGCATGGCGCACGGCACCATCGACGAGGTCCGGATCTACGACCGCGCGCTGGCGCCCGCCGAGCTGGCGTCCGGCGCCGACCCGAAGAGCGGCGCCGTGCTCGCGCTCGACTTCGACCGCTTCGACACCGGCGGCACCTTCCTGTCCAACGGGCAGAGCCTGTCGGGCGAGGACGGGCTGGTCGGCGCCGACCGCTACCTCCAGCCCGAGCTGAAGCAGCTCGCCTGGACGCAGTCGCCGATCCGCGTCACCCGCGCGGGCGGCGCCGGCGGCACGGTGACCGTGGCGAGCGAGCGGGCTTTCGCCGGCACGTCCGACCTCGAACTGCGCTGGCGCTACATCGAGGGCGGTCGCACGCTCGGCTCAGGCACGAGGCCCCTCGACCTACCGCCCGGCGGATCGACGCAGTTCGCGCCGCCACCGCCGCCCGCGAACCCGGCCGGGGCCGAACGGTGGCTCACCGTCGAGGCCGTCCTCAAGGACCGCACATGGTACGGGCCGGCCGGGCACGTCGTCGGCTTCGGCCAGTTCCCGGCGGGCGGCACCGCCGTCCCGGGCGTCCGCAGGCCCCCGTCGGGCGAGGTGCGCGCGGTGCAGGACGCGCGGACCGTCACGGTGACCGGCGGCGGCTTCCGCTACGTGTTCGACAAGGCCAAGGGCACGCTCACCTCGATGCGCAGCAACGGCGCCGAGCTGCTGCGCACCGGCCCCGAACTCGACGTGTGGCGCCCGCCGATCAGCAACGAGACCTACACGTGGGGCCGCGCCGAGGGGGAGGACTGGCGCAAGGCGGGCCTGGACCGCCTGGTCACCACGCCGGGCACCGTCACCGTCACGCTCGGCGGCGGTTCCGGCGCGGCCCGGGGCGCGGCCCCGCGCGCCGCCGGCCCGAAGGTCACGGTCGAGATCACCTCGACGGTGTCGGGGGAGGCGGACGCCTGGTTCGACCAGACCACCACCTACGTCGTCGACGGGGCCGGGCAGATCGACCTGACCCACCGCGTCGTCCCGCAGGGGCGCGTGCGCACGCTGCCCTACCTCGCCCGGATCGGCCACACCCTCAAGGCGCCCGACCGGTTCTCGACGTTCGCCTGGTACGGGCGCGGGAAGGCGGAGAACTACACCGACCGCAAGGACGGCACCCAGATGGGCGTGTGGTCGTCGTCCGTCGACGACCAGTACGTCCAGTACTACCGGCCGCAGGACCACGGCAACCACGACGACGTCAGATGGGCGCTGCTGACCGACGGCCGCGCCGGGCTGCTGGTCGCGGGCGACCTGGAGGTCGGCGTGACCCCCTACGACGACCTCGACCGGGCGCTGTACCCGTTCGCCCGGCAGCGCAATCCCGGCTGGAACACCCTGCACGTCGACCATTCCGTCACCGGGGTCGGCGACACGCCCAACCCGGTGCGGCCCGAATACCAGGTCCGTCCGGACCGGGAGTACTCCTACACCACGCTCCTGCGCCCACTCACCCCGGCTGAGGCGCGCGCCAAGGCCCCGGGCGGCTAACCGCGCGAGACGTCGGCCTCGGCCCAGGCTCCCCGGCGCGGCCCGTCCGGAGGCGCCGGTCTCAGTCGCGCCGGTTCTCGTCGCCCCGGTCTCAGTCGCGGTGGTCCCGGACGCGGCGGTGGTGCAGAGCGCGCATCTCGTCGGCGAACTCGGGGGCGGGGCCTTCGACCGCGACGCCGGGCGCGACCTCCTGCACCGGCAGGGACCGCACCGGCGAGGGCGGGAGGCCGATCTCGGCGCACCAGGCCGCGGTCTGCGCCGCCGACGACGCGTACACGATCCGGCCGATGCCCGCCCAGGCGTGCGCGGCCGAGCACATCGGGCAGTGCTCGCCGGAGGTGTAGACCGTCGCCCCGGCCCGCTCCCCGGCGGAGAGGTTCACCGCGGCCCAGCGCGCCAGCGCGAACTCCGGGTGGGCGGTCGGGTCGCCGTTCTCGCGGACGCGGTTGTGGTCCTCGGCGAGCGAGGCGCCGTCCGCGCCCGCCAGCACCGACCCGAAGGGCTCCTCGCCCCGCTCCAGGGCCGTGGCGGCGAGGTCGACGCATCGGCGCAGGTGACGGAGATCGTTCTCGTTCATGGGCGGATGCTAGCCCGCGGTCGCACGCCGCCGCGAACCATCGGTCCACTCCGTCCATCGAAGGATCGAGACCACCGGCGGACGGAGACGACTTGCACACCGTGACCGACGCGGAGCCGAGCACGGACGACCATGGCGCCGGGCGGGGGGACCGGCCGCGCGCGTGGGTGACCGTCCTCGTGTGGGCTGTCGTGGCGCTGTTCGCGGCGTGGGCCGCCCTGCGGACGCTCGGCTGGGAGCCGGGCTTCCGCTGGCGGCAGCTCGTGGCGTTCACGCCGTACGTCGCGGCTGCGGCGGTCCTCGTGCCGGTGGCGGCGCTGGTGATGCGGCGCTGGTGGGCGTCGGTGACCGCGGTGGCGGTGGCCTGCGCCCTCTCCTGGGCGGTGCTGCCCCGGGCGATGCGCGACGGCGACCCGCCGGCCCAGGGGCCCGCGCTGCGGGTGCTCGCCGCGAACCTGCGGGCCGGCACGGTACCGGCGGACGACCTGGTGAACGAGGTGCGGCGGCTGCGCCCGGACGTCCTCGCGGTGCAGGAGCTGACCCCGGACGCCGCGGCGGCGTTCGATGCGGCGGGCCTGAAGGGCCTGCTCCCGCACCGGGTGCTCAGCCCGTCCCCCGGCGTCGTGGGGTCCGGGGTGTACGCCCGGTTCCCCGTCCACGAGCAGCAGATGATCGCCTATTCGTTCCGGCAGGTGCGGGCCCGGGTGGACGTTCCCGGGGCGCCGCCGGTGGAGGTCGTGTCGGTGCATCCGTGCGCGCCGTCCGTCCCGAGGCTGGAGGCGTGCTGGGAGGCCGGGCTGAAGGCGCTGCCTCCCCCCGGCGGGAAGGGGCCGGTGCGGCTGCTGGCCGGCGACTTCAACGCCACCCTCGACCACCGGCTGATGCGCGGGCTGATCGACCGGGGCTACCGGGACGCCGCGGACGTCACCGGCGCCGGGCTGCTCGCCACCTGGCCGGTCAACGACGTGCGCCGCGAGCCGACGCCGCACGTCACCCTCGACCACGTGCTGGCGGACCCCCGGGTCGCGGTCCGCTCGTTCGGCACCCGCACCCTGCCGCGCACCGACCACCGGGCCGTCCGCGCCGACCTCACCCTGCCCCGGGGGTGAGCGGGGCGGCGAACGGCGGGCGTTTGGCGAGGAGCGCGTCGGTGGCGGCGACGGCGGCGGCCAGGCGGTCCTCGTGCGGGCCGGTGACCTGGACGTGGGGGAGCCCGCGCCGCTCCAGCTCCGCGCGGAGCCGGTCCGCCGCCCGGGTCCGGTCCGGCTCGCCGTCGTGCCGCCCGTCCGGCGCGAACGGGACGCCCTCCGGCGAGGTGACGATCCACAGGTGGTGCGCGGTGCCCTCGTGCAGATGCTCGATCTCGGGCGCGGGCGCGTCCAGCCGGCGCTCGTGCCAGAGCGCCGCCGCGAGCGCGTCGGTGTCGCAGACCAGCAGCGGCGAGCCGGACCGCGCGGCGGCGTCCTCCACCGCGAGGTGGCGCTCGGCGATCAGGGTGAACTCGGCCGACTCCCAGGTCAGATCGCCCGGCCCCAGGCCCGGGTCGGCGGCGTCGCGGCGCGCGGCGGCGAGCTTCTCCTCGGCGTAGGTGCGGCCGTACTCGGGCACCCACCGGGTCGCCTCCCACACCCCGCCCCGTCCGGCGTAGTGCGCGGCGAGCGCGCGGGCGAGCGTCGTCGTGCCGGACGATCCCGCCCCCGCCACCACGACCCGGCGGGCGAGGTAGGCGCGGACCGGCGGGGCGAGCCAGCGCCAGTGCCCGGCCGGGTCGTCCCGGATGGCGGTGCCGCTGACCGGGAACCGCTCGCGCGGCGGGTCCACCGGGACGTGCGCGGCGGAGAACCGGCGGGCCAGCTCCGCCCCGTACGGCTCGGAGCTGAACACCGCGTCCACCGGGGGCACCGCGACGCCGAGCCCGGACCGCAGCGCCAGCCCGGCGCGGAACGCCGCCACGTGCGCCGACCGGACCGCGTCGGAGTCATCGTCGACCTCCGCGTCGTCCACCACCGGGACGATCTCCACGTGCGGCTGCGGATGGGCCTCGCGGAGCCAGGCGGTGCGTAGCGCCAGCGGGACGCTCTCCACGCTGGACGCCGCGACGGTCACGGTCACCCGGACGCAGGACCGGGCCGCGGTGTCGATCAGATGGCTGTGGCCGGCGTGCGGCGGGTGGAACTTGCCGATCACCAGCCCGTGCTCATAGGTCAATCGGTCCCCTCCCCGGAACGATCACAGGTCGTCCGGCAGACGGTAACGCGTGCGCGCCCGTCCGGCCACGCGGGGCGAAGACCCCTCCGTCCCGGACCGTGTGGGGCGGCCGGGACGGAGGGGGACTCGGGGGACGCGCGGAGTCAGGCGACGATCAGGACCGGCCGCTCCAGCAGCTCGGCGAGGCGGGCCAGGAACTGCGCGCCCGTCGCGCCGTCGCACGCGCGGTGGTCGACCGACAGCGTCACCGCCAGGCGCTTGCCTGGGACGACCTGCCCGTCCTTCACCACCGGCTCGTCCCGCACCGCGCCGACGGCCAGGATCGCCGCCTCCGGCGGGTTGATCACCGCGGAGAAGCTGGCCACCCCGTACATGCCGAGGTTGCTGACGCTGAAGGTGCCGCCGCTCATCTCCCGCGCGCCGAGCTTCCCGTCGCGGGCCCGGCCGGCCAGCTCCCGGGTCTCGGCGCCGATCTGCGACACGCTCTTGCGGTCCGCGTCGTGGATCACCGGGACCAGCAGCCCCTCGTCGACCGCGACGGCCACCCCGACGTTCACCCGCTTGTGCTGGAGCAGGGCGTCCTCGGTGTAGGAGACGTTGACGGCCGGGTGCTCGCGCAGCGCGGTGGCGCACGCCTTCACGATCAGGTCGTTCACGCTGACCTTGGCGGGGGCCAGCGCCTGGTTGAGCGTGCCGCGGAAGGCCAGCAGCGGCTCGGCGTCCACCTCGCGGGTGAGGTAGAAGTGCGGCGCGTCGCGCTTGCTCTCGGTGAGCCTGCGCGCGGCCACCTTGCGGAACCGGCTGAGCGGGACCGCCTCGACGTCCGGGTCGTCCTGCCGCGCGGTCGCGGGCTGGGCGGGCGCCGCCTGGACGGCCGCGGTCACGGGCGTTACGGACGCGGCGGGCGTGACGGACGCGGCGCCGCGGACGGCGGCCTCGATGTCGGCCCGGATGATCCGTCCGCCCGGGCCCGAGCCGGTCAGGGTGCCCAGGTCGATGCCGTGGTCACGGGCGAGCCTGCGGGCCAGCGGCGACGACGGCGGCCGGGACCGCGGAGCCGTCCCCTTGCTCTGCGCCGGGACGGGGGCCGGGGCCGGGGCGGCGGCGGGCGTGGCCGCGGCGGCGGGTTCCGGGACGGCCGCCAGGACGGGCTTGTCCTCGGCGGCGGGCTCCGCCGCCTTGGCCGGGGCCGCGCCGGTCGGGGTGACGATCGCGATGGGGGCGCCGATGGGGGCCGACTCGCCCTCGGCCACCAGGATCTCGGCGAGCACGCCGGCCTCGTAGGCCTCGTACTCCATCACGGCCTTGTCGGTCTCGATGTCGACGATGACGTCGCCGACCGCGACCGGGTCTCCGGGCTTCTTCTGCCAGGAGCTGACGACGCCCTCCTCCATGGTGTCGGAGAGCCGGGGCATGAGGATCTCGGTCATGAAGCGTTCTCCAGCGGGGACAGGGGCAGGCGGCCGGTCGCGCGGAGCGTGTCGCGGGCGGCGGCGAGGAGGGAGTCCGCGGACGGCAGCGCGGCCGTCTCCAGGGACTTGGCGTAGGGGAGCGGCACTTCGGCCATCGCGACCCGGCGGACCGGCGCGTCGAGCCAGTCGAAGGCGCCCTCCTGGATGGTCGCGGCGATCTCGGCGCCGATGCCGTAGGTCAGCCAGTCGTCCTCGGCGACCACGGCGCAGCCGGTCCGGCGGACCGACTCGACGATGGTCGCGCGGTCGAGCGGGCGCAGGCTGCGCAGGTCGACGACCTCGGCGGAGATCCCCTCGGCGGCGAGGGTCTCGGCGACCTCGGTGGTGACCCGGGCCATCCGCGAGTAGCCGATGAGGGTGATGTCGGTGCCGGGACGGGTGACCGCGGCGCGGCCGATCTGCGCCGGCTCGATGTCGGCGATCTCGGCGGGCAGCTCGCCCTTGCTGTTGTAGAGGGCGAGGTTCTCCAGGAACAGCACCGGGTCGTCGTCGCGGATCGCGGCCTTCAGCATCGCCGACGCCTCGGCGGGCGTGCTCGGCGCGACGACCTTCAGGCCCGGGATGAACGAGTAGAACAGCTCCACGTTCTGCGAGTGCGTGGCACCGAGCTGCTGGCCGCCGCCGCCGGGGGTGCGGATCACCAGCGGCACGCTGGCCTGGCCGCCGAACATCCCGTAGATCTTCGCGGCGTGGTTGACGATCTGGTCCAGCGCGAGCAGCGAGAAGTTGATCGTCATCAGCTCCACGACCGGGCGCAGCCCGAGCATGGCGGCGCCGATCGCGGCACCGACGAAGCCCTCCTCGGCGATCGGGGTGTCGCGCACCCGGCGCGGGCCGAACTCCTTCAGCAGCCCTTCAGTGATCTTGTACGAGCCCTCGAAGAGGCCGATCTCCTCGCCCATGAGGAAGACGTTCTCGTCGCGCAGCATCTCCGCGTGAAGCGTGTCGCGCAGGGCCTGGCGGTAGGTGACGGTTGCCATCGGACGGTCTCCTTCAGTCCCGGAACACCGGCTCGGCGGGCAGGCGGCGCAGCTCGCCCGGGACGGGGGTGGCGTAGGTGTAGTCGAACAGCGTGGAGACCTCGGGGGCCGGGCTGCCGTCGGCGAACGCGGCGGCGGCGTTGATCTCCGCGGTGACCTCGGCGTCGAGCCGGTCGCGGTCGTCGTGGCTCAGCGCCCCGGACTCGGCCAGCTCCAGCGCCAGCCGGGCCAGCGGGTCGGCGGCCTTGAGCGCCTCCCGCTCCTCCTTGGAGCGGTACCGGGCCGGGTCGACCACCGAGTGGCCCTTCAACCGGGGGCTCACGGTCTCCAGCAGGTACGGCCGGCTCTCGGAGCGGGCGCGCTCCACGGCGACGCGGGCCGCCTCGCGCACGGCGATCACGTCGGTGCCGTCCACCCGGGCGCTCTCCATCCGGTACGCGGCGCCGCGCTTGTACAGCTCGGGCTCGGCGGCGGAGTTCTCCACCGTGGTGCCCATCCCGAGACCGTTGTTGATCACCACGAAGACCACCGGCAGGTCCCACAGGCCGGCGATGTTCAGCGACTCGTGGAAGGCCCCGATGGCGGTCGTCCCGTCGCCCATCTGGCACATCACGACCTCGTCGCCGCCCTTGTAGGACACCGCGAGGGCGGCCCCTGTGGCCAGCGGGACCTGCCCGCCGACGATGCCGTACCCGCCGAGCAGCCGGGCCTCGGCGTCGAACAGGTGCATCGACCCGCCCCAGCCCTTGGACACCCCGGTCGAGCGGCCGTACAGCTCGGCCATCACCCGGTCGGCGCCGATGCCCTTGCCCAGCGCGTACCCGTGCTCCCGGTAGTTGGTGAACAGGTAGTCGCTCGGGCGCAGCGCGGCCATCAGCCCGACGACCGTGGCCTCCTCGCCCAGGTTGAGGTGGCAGTAGCCGCCGATCTTCGCCTCGGTATAGGCCCGGGCGGCGCGCTCCTCGAAGCGCCGGATCAGCAGCATCTGCCGGTAGTAGGCGACGAGCGTCGCCGCGTCGGCCGAATGCTCGGTCGTGCCCTGCGCCGTCGCGCCGCCGCCATTGGAGCGGGCGCTGTCCGCGCGCGTGCGCCGCGCGCGGGCCGGGGCGGCCTTGGTGGTCTCAGCCATCGGCGACCTTCCTCTGTACGGGGGAGACGTCGTAGGATCGCCACGACGCTCACCGATCATCATTGATCAATGATCGATCATATGTTAGCCGTCAAGAGGCACTTACCGGGCATGCGTCTACGATGTGCTGCGTGAACGCGCCGCCCGCCGCCCAGCTGCTCCGTACCGGACTGGCCGACCAGATCCGCGAGTTCATCGTCGAGGGCATCAGCTCGGGCCGCTGGGAGCCCGGCGAGCGCATCGTCGAGCGCCGCATCGCCGGCGAGCTCGGGGTGAGCCAGGGCCCGGTCCGCGAGGCCCTGCGCCAGCTCGAGGCGCAGCGGCTGATCGAGACCCTGCCCAACCGCGGCGCCCGGGTCCGCGAGTTCACCGAGCAGGACCTGGCCGAGATCTTCCCCGTCCGGGCCGGCCTGGAGCGGACCGCCGCCGAGCTGGCGCTGCCCCGCCTGGCCGGCCGGATGGGCGCGCTGGAGCACCACAACCGGCTCCTGGCCGCCGCCGCCGAGGACGGCGACCTGGTCGCCCAGATGCGGCTCAGCATCGCCTTCCACCGCGAGATCGTCGAGACCGCGGGCAACCGGCTGCTGGTGGCGGTGTGGGAGGGCCTCGGCATCGAGCTGTGGACGACGCTCTCGCTGCGCCTGCACCGCACCGAGATCTACTCCAAGTCGGCCGAGCACGCCGAGCTGATCGAGGCGTTCCGCCGCGAGGACCCCGACGCCCCCCGGCTGCTGCACGACCACGTGATGAACTACGCCCCCTAGGACTCCCGTGCCCGCCCCGATGGCCCGCCCGGGCTGTGGGGCGGGCCGGCCCTGGGCACAACCCGGGAAGGAAAGGAGTGACATGCGCATCGATCTGAACTCCGACCTCGGCGAGGGCTTCGGCCGCTGGGAGCTCGGCGACGACGAGGCCATGCTGGACGTGGTGACCAGCGCGAACGTCGCCTGCGGGTTCCACGCGGGCGACCCGGGGGTGATGCGGCGCACCTGCACGGCCGCCGCCGCGCGCGGCGTCGTGGTCGGCGCCCACCCCGGCTACCGCGACCTGGCGGGGTTCGGGCGGCGGTTCATCGACATGCCGCCGCGCGAGCTGGCCGACGACGTCCTCTACCAGCTCGGCGCGCTCCGGCAGTTCGCCGAGGCGGCGGGCGTCCGGGTCGGCTACGTCAAGCCGCACGGCGCGCTGTACAACGCGATCGTCCACCACGAGGAGCAGGCGCAGGCGGTCGTCGACGCGGTCGTGGCCTGCGACCCCGGCCTGCCGGTGCTGGGCCTGCCCGGCTCGGCGTGGCTGCGCCGCGCCGAGGCCGCCGGGCTGCCCGTGGTGCACGAGGTGTTCGCCGACCGCGGCTACACGCCCGAGGGGACGCTGGTGTCCCGCCGAGCCGAGGGCGCGGTGCTGCACGACCCCGCCGAGGTCGCCGAACGGTGCGTCCGGATGGCGGTGGACGGCGAGGTCGTCGCGGTGGACGGCACGGTGGTGCGGGTACGGGCCGAGTCCATCTGCGTGCACGGCGACAGCCCCGGCGCGGTGCGGATGGCGAGCGCCGTCCGGGCGGGCCTGGACGCGGCCGGCGTCGAGGTCGCGCCGTTCGTCCCGGTCACGGGCTGAGGGAGAAGGGACCGGTCGCCGGTACCTGGTGCGCCGCCCCGTAGCCGTCTAGGGTCGAAGCGCTTCGAAAGTCACAGCGGAACGGAGCGCGCATGCTCGTCGCCGGGATCGACTCCTCCACCCAGTCGGCGAAGGCGGTCCTGTGCCGGGCCGAGGACGGGGCCGTCGTCGCCGAGGCGTCCGCGCCCCATCCGGACGGCACCGAGTGCGACCCGGCGCGCTGGTGGGACGCGCTCGGCCCGGCCCGCGAGCTGCTCGCCCGCGCCGACGCCGTGGCCGTCGCCGCGCAGCAGCACGGCATGGTCGCGCTGGACGACGCCGGCACGGTCGTCCGGCCCGCGCTGCTGTGGAACGACACCCGCTCGGCCCCGCAGGCCCGCGCCCTGGTCGAGGAGTTCGGCGGGCCGGGGGCCTGGGCCGGGCGCACCGGCAGCGTCCCGCTCGCCTCGTTCACCGTGAGCAAGCTGCGCTGGATGGCCGAGCACGAACCGGGCCATGCCCGCCGCACCGCGCGGGTGCTGCTCCCGCACGACTGGCTGACCTGGCGGCTCGGCGCGGACGAGCCCGTCACCGACCGCGGCGACGCCTCGGGCACCGGCTACTGGTCGCCCGCCACCGGCCGCTACGTCCCCGAGCTGGCGCGGGCCGCGCTCGGCCACGACTTCGAGCCGCCGCGCGTGGCGCGTCCCGGCGAGGCCGTCGGGCGCACCGCCGACGGCGCGCTGCTCGCCCCCGGCACCGGCGACAACATGGGCGCCGCGCTCGGGCTCGGCCTGCGGCCCGGCGACGTGGTGGTCTCGATCGGCACGTCCGGCACCGCGTTCGCCGTGGCGGACGAGCCCGCCGCCGACCCGTCCGGGCTGGTCGCGGGGTTCGCCGACGCGACCGGACGGTTCCTGCCGCTGGTGTGCACGCTGAACGCGGCGCGGGTGCTGAGCGCCGCGGCGGCCATGACCGGCACCGGGCTGGCCGAGCTTTCCGCGCTGGCCCTCGCCGCCGAGCCCGGCGCGGGCGGCGTGACCCTGCTGCCCTACCTGGAGGGCGAGCGCACGCCCGACCGGCCCGGCGCCACCGGCCTCCTCGCCGGGCTGACCACCGCCAACGCCACCCGCGAGAACATCGCGCGGGCGGCGGTCGAGGCGCTGCTGTGCTCGCTCGCCGACGCCGCCCGCCACCTCGAAGGCCAGGGGGTGCGCCCGCGCCGGACGCTGCTGGTCGGCGGCGGCGCCCGGTCCGAGGCGGTGCGGGTGCTGGCCCCCGCGATCCTCGGCACCGCGGTCACCGTCCCCGAACCCGCCGAGTACGTGGCGCTCGGCGCCGCCCGGCAGGCCGCCTGGGCGCTCGCCGGCACGCCCGGCCCGCCGGACTGGCCCGCCGCCCCCGCCACCGAGTACACCGCGGACCCGCTCCCGGACGTCCGGGAGCGCTACGCCGCGCTGCGCGACGCCGCCCCCGAGCTGGACATCTGGAGGAACCCGTGAGCGACTTCGTCCCGCGTCCCGAAGACCGGTTCTCGTTCGGGATCTGGACGGTCGGCTGGCAGGGGGTGGACGTGTTCGGGCCCGCCACCCGTCCGCCGATGCCCGCCGAGCGGGCCGTGCGCAAGCTCGCCGAGATCGGCGCGTACGGCGTCAACTACCACGACGACGACGTGTTCGCGTTCGGGGCGACCGCCGCCGAGCGGGACGAGCGCGTCGGCGCGTTCCGCAAGGCCCTGGACGAGACCGGCCTGGCGGTGACCACCGCGACCACCAACCTGTTCTCGCACCCGGTCTTCAAGGACGGCGCGTTCACCGCCAACGACCGCGACGTGCGCCGGTTCGCGCTGCGCAAGGTGATGGACAACATCGACCTGGCGGCCTCGCTCGGCGCGGAGACCTACGTGTGCTGGGGCGGCCGGGAGGGCGCCGAGTCCGGCGCCGCGAAGGACGTGCGCACCGCGCTGGACCGCTACAAGGAGGCGTTCGACGTGCTCGGCGCCTACGTCGCCGAGCAGGGGTACGCCCTGCGGTTCGCGATCGAGCCCAAGCCCAACGAGCCGCGCGGCGACATCCTGCTGCCCACCGTCGGGCACGCGCTGGCCTTCATCCAGGAGCTGGAGCGTCCCGCCCAGGTCGGGGTGAACCCCGAGGTCGGGCACGAGGAGATGGCGGGGCTCAACTACGCGCACGGGCTCGCGCAGGCGCTCTGGCACGGCAAGCTGTTCCACCTCGACCTCAACGGGCAGCACGGCCCCCGCTACGACCAGGACCTGCGGTTCGGCGCGGGCAACGCGCGCGGCGCGTTCTGGATCGCCGACCTGATCGAGCGCAGCGACTACGCCGGGCCGGTCCACTTCGACTTCAAGCCGCCCCGCACCGAGGACGACGACGGCGTGTGGGAGTCGGCGCGGGCCTGCATGCGCAACTGGCTGATCCTGTGCGCGAAGGCGCGGGCGTTCCGCGCCGACCCCGAGGTGGCCGAGGCGCTCCGCGCCGCCCGCGTCGACGAGCTGGCCGAGCCGACCCTCGCCGCGGGCGAGGACTGGCGCGCGGTGCGCGACTTCACCCCCGACGTCCAGGGCCTCGCCGAACGCGGCGCCGCGTTCGAGCGGCTCGACCAGCTCGCCCTGGAGCACCTGTACGGCGTCCGCTGACCCGGAGGAGGTCCGATGGGATTCCCCGAAGGGTTCGTGTGGGGTGCGGCCACCGCCGCGTACCAGATCGAGGGCGCCGCCGTCAGGGTCCGGCCTCAGGTCGACTCGCGCAGCACCAGGTGCGGCTGGAGGATCACCACCGGGTCGGCGAGCGTCTCGCCGCGGATGCGGGAGACCAGGAGGCGGGCCATCTCGCGGCCCATCTCCTCGGGCGACTGGTGGACGGAGGTCAGCGGCGGGTCGGCCAGTGGCGCCGCGGCCGAGTCGTCGAACCCGATCACCGCGACGTCGCCGGGGACGGCGCGTCCGCTGCGGCGCAGCACCCGGATCGCGCCGAGCGCCATCGGGTCGTCGGCGGCGAAGATCGCGTCGATGGCGGGCTCGCTCGCCAGCAGCTCCTCGGTCGCGGCGATCGCGCTCGCCTCGCCGAAGTCGCCGTACACCACCAGCTCGGGCAGGCCCGCCCCGGCGAGCGCGTCGCGGTAGCCGGCCAGCCGGTCGATGCCGACGCCCATGTCCTGCGGCCCGGCGATGGTGGCGATGCGGCGGCGGCCCCGCTCGACCAGGTGGTCGACGGCCTGGCGGGCCCCGCTGCGGTTGTCGACGTCGACGTAGGAGACCGGTGACAGGCCGGGCGGACGGCCGCCGAGCACGGTCGGGACGCCGTTGGCCTCCAGCTTGCCGGGCAGCGGGTCCTCGGCGTGCAGCGAGGTGAGGAGCACGCCGTCGACGTGCTGCGCGGTCAGGTAGTCCTCCAGCCGCGCGTACTCGGCGGGCGAGCGGGCCAGCGCGAGCAGGAGCTGGAGCCCGGTGTCGCCGAGCGCCGCGCTGATGCCCCGGATGATGCCGGCGAAGTACGGCTCGCCGAACAGCCGCTGGTCGGACTCGGCCACCACCAGCGCGACCGTGTCGGTGCGCCGGGTGACCAGCGTGCGGGCCGCCCGGTTGGGGACGTACCCGAGCTCGTCGATCGCGAGCAGCACCGCCTCGCGGGCCTGCCGGCTCACCCGCGGTGAGCCGTTGATGACCCGCGAGACGGTGCCCCGGCCGACACCGGCCCGGGCCGCCACCTCCTCAAGGGTCGGTCGCGTGCCCTTCACCGCCATCGGCCCCCCATCGTCGTCTCAGCCCGCGTCCGGCAGGCCGCCCCGCCGGATCACCGCCGCGTACCACCGCGCGCTGTCCTTCGGCGTGCGGCGCTGCGTCGCGTAGTCGACCCGGACCAGCCCGAAGCGCTTGGAGTACCCCCACGCCCATTCGAAATTATCCAGCAGCGACCACGTGAAGTATCCTCGGAGCGGGACGCCGTCGGAGATCGCGTCGTGGCACGCGCGCAGATGCGCGTCGAGATAGGCGATGCGGCCCGCGTCGTGGACCGTGCCACCGTCCGGCGTCTCGTCGTAGCCGGCGCCGTTCTCGGTGATGTACAGCGGGACGGCCGGGTACTCGCGGTGCAGCCTGGTCAGCACCTCGTGCAGGCCCCGGTCGTCGATCTCCCAGCCCATCCCGGTGACCGGCCGGCCCCTGGTCACGAACCGCACCGACTCGCTGCCGACCCACGGCGAGTGCGCGGAGAACGGCGAGGAGACCGCCTGCGTCGCCTCGCCCGGTCGGCCCGAGACGGTGTGCCGCGTGTAGTAGTTGACGCCGAGCTGGTCGAGCGGCTGGTTGATGACGGGCAGGTCGGCCGGGTCCGGCGCGAAGCCGTGCGGTGCGAGGTCGGCGAGGACGTCCTCGGGGTAGCGGCCGTTCAGCAGCGGGTCCAGGAACAGCCGGTTCTGCAGGCCGTCGATCCGCCGGGCCGCGTCCGCGTCCGCCTCGTCGTCCGTCGCCGGGGACACCGCGTACAGGTTGACGGCCGCGCCGAACCGGTTGCCCGGGAGGCGGTCGCGCATCGCGTGGACGGCCAGGCCGTGGCCGAGCAGCAGGTGGTGCGCGGCCATCAGCGACCCGGCGGGCTCGCGCCGCCCCGGCGCGTGCTCGCCGGAGGCGTAGCCGAGGAACGCCGCGCACCACGGCTCGTTCACCGTCGTCCAGTGCCGGACCCGGTCGCCGAGCGCCGCGTGGACCCCGGCCGCGTAGTCGGCGAACCGGTGCGCGGTGTCGCGCTCGGGCCAGCCGCCCGCGTCCTCCAGCGGCTGCGGCAGGTCCCAGTGGTAGAGCGTCGGCCACGGCTCGACGCCCGCTTCGAGCAGCGCGTCGGCCAGCCGCCGGTAGAAGTCGAGCCCGGCCTGGTTGAAGGCGCCCGAGCCGTCCGGCTGGACGCGGGGCCAGGAGATCGAGAACCGGTAGGCGTTCAGCCCGATCCCGGACATCAGCCCCACGTCCTCGCCGAACCGGTGGTAGTGGTCGGCGGCCACGTCGCCGGTGTCGCCGCCGAGCACCTTGCCGGGCGTGCGGCAGAAGGTGTCCCACACCGACGGGCCGCGCCCGTCCTCGGCCGCCGCGCCCTCGACCTGGTACGCGGCGGTGGCGGCGCCCCAGCGGAACCCGGCCGGGAACGGGACGGCGGGGGCGGCGTCGCGGCCGGCCTGCTGTGTGATGTCGTTGAGAGAGGTCAAGCCTTGATCGCACCTTCCATGATGCCGCCGATGATCTGACGGCCGAACACGATGAACACCACGAGCAGGGGCAGGATCGCCACGGTGGTGCCGGCGAACATGAGCGTGTAGTCCTTGAAGTAGGCGTTCGCCAGGTTGTTGATCGACAGCTGCACGGTCGGGTTCTCCGGGTTGAGCACCGCGAGCGGCCACATGAACTCGTTCCAGGTCTGCATGAACGTGAACAGCCCGAGCACGCCGGCGGCCGGCCGCAGGGCGGGCAGCACCACCCGCCAGAACACCCCGAAGGTGGTGCAGCCGTCGACCCGCGCCGCCTCGATCAGCTCGTCCGGGACGGCCTGGTCGGCGTACTGCCGCATCATGAACACGCCGAACCCGGTCACCAGGAACGGGACGATCACCGCCTGGAGCTGGTTCTGCCAGCCCAGCCTCACCATGATCATGTAGAGCGGGATGATGCCCATCTGCACCGGGATCATCATCGTGGCGATGATGCTGAGCAGCAGCGCGCCGCGCCCCCGGAAGCGCAGCTTGGCGAACGCGAACCCGGCCAGCGAGGCGAAGAAGACCGTCGAGACGGTGACCGCGGTGGACGCGATCGCCGAGTTGAGCAGCCCCTTGGCGAAGTAGGCGTCGGGGTTGTCGAACAGCCGTCCGACGTTCCCGCCCACGTGCCCGCCGGGCAGCAGCGGCGGCGGCACGTCGGCGACCACGTCGTTGGTCCGGGTCGCCACGACGATCATCCAGTAGATCGGGAAGACCGACAGCGCGAGCGCGGCGACCAGCGTCAGGTAGGTGAGCGGGCCGGCGTTCCAGAGCCCGCGGAACCGGCCCGGCCGCGCCGCGCGGTCCGGCCTCGCCCGGGAGATGAGCGTGGTCATGCGGTGCCTCCCGTACGGCGCACGGCCAGGAAGTTGACCAGCGAGAAGACGATGATCAGCAGGAACAGCGCCCACGCGACGGTGGCTCCGTAGCCGTACCGGTCGTGGCCGAAGGCGTTGTCGAACATGTACATCGTGATCGTCTGGAACTGGTGCAGCGAGCCGCCGTCCATCCGGTTGGTGGTCCCCACCCCGAACAGCACCGGCTCGGTGAAAAGCTGGAGCCCGCCGATGGTGGAGATGATCACCGTGAAGATGATCGTCGGGCGCAGCATCGGCACCGTGATCTGCCAGAACTGCCGGATCCGGGAGGCGCCGTCGATCGCCGCCGCCTCGTACAGGTCGCGCGGGATCGCCTGCATCGCGGCCAGGTAGATCAGCGCGTTGTAGCCGGTCCACCGCCAGTCGACCATCGTCGCGATGGCCAGCCAGGACCAGCCGCGGCTCGCCTGCCAGTCGATGTGCCCGCCGCCGACCAGGCCGAGCGCCCAGTTGACCATTCCCCAGTCGCGGTCGAAGAGCTGGGTGAACACGATCGCGACGGCGGCGGTCGAGGTGACCAGCGGGGCGACCATCCCGATCCGGAACAGCGTCGGCATCCGCATCCGCCGGTTCAGCGCGTTGGCGGCCAGCAGGGCCAGCATTA
Source organism: Actinomadura xylanilytica (assembly GCF_030283145.1). Classification (GTDB taxonomy): domain Bacteria; phylum Actinomycetota; class Actinomycetes; order Streptosporangiales; family Streptosporangiaceae; genus Spirillospora; species Spirillospora xylanilytica. The sequence continues at coordinate 1,033,295 of NZ_JASNWE010000003.1, read as the reverse complement.
GCTGCGGGACGGTCGAGACGACGAAGATGCCGAGGGTGTTGACGACGGCGTGCCAGAAGTCGGCGTCGCCCAGCAGGTACCGGTAGTTCTCCAGGCCGACCCAGTCGCGCGTCCCCGAGGCGAGGCCCCAGTCGTGCAGCGACACCCAGAGCGTGTAGACGAGCGGGAACCCGCCGAAGATCAGGAAGACCAGGTAGAACGGCGAGATGAACACGTACGGCGCGGTCTTGAGGTCCAGCCGGGCGAGCCGGCGCCGCCACGCCCGCCCGGCGGGGACGGGCGCGGGCGCCGGGGCCTGATGGCCCGCGGGGCGCAGATCGACGCTCATGCGCCTCCTTTCGGTGCGCCGACCCGCGGCGGGCCGTCCGGACCGGATCTCCGGTGGACGGCGCGCCGCGGTTCGGTGGGGGAGGTGGGGTTACCTGGCGGACTTCCGGGCCGCCTCGACGGCCTTGGTCCAGGCCTCGTCGGGCTTGACCTTGCCCTGGCCGACGGCGATCAGGACGTTCTCGACGGCCTGCCGGACGTCCTCGTTCTTCGGGCCGAGGTGCACCGGCTTCACCTGCGCGGCCATCTCCCCGAAGATCTTCCCGGTGGGGGCGTCGCTGAAGTAGGCGCTCTTGTGGCCGGCCACCGCCGGATCCTGGGCGGCCTGCGGCGACGACGGGAAGGTGTTCTTGTCCTTGAACGCGCCGGTCTGACCCTGCGGCCCGGACAGGAACGTGGCCAGCTCGGCGGCCTCCTTCGGGTGCTTGGTCTGCTTGGGCACCGCCAGCCACGAGCCGCCCCAGTAGCCGCCGCCGCCCGGGACGGTCGCCACGTCCCACTTGCCCTTGCCGTAGTCGCCGGAGAACTCCTCGATGCCGCCGAGCATCCAGGACGGGCACGGCACGGTGGCGAAGGTGTCGCGCTTCAGCGCGGTCTGCCACGGCGGCGTGAAGATCGACATGTCCGAGGTCAGGCCCGACCGCTCGAACTTCAGCGCGGTGTCGAACGCCGTCCGGACCGCCGGGTTGGTGTCGAAGACGAGTTTGTCGTCCTTGTCGAAGAAGCTGTAGCCGGGCCCGGCGCCGGCGTTCTGGAGCACGGTGGCGCGCAGCACCGCGGTCGGCCCGTCCAGCCACCTGGTCCTGGGCTGCTTCTCCTGGTACCGCTGCCCGGTGGAGAGGAAGTCGTCCCAGGTGGGCCAGAGCTTGGACACCTCCTCGCGCGCGGTCGGCAGCCCGGCCTTCTTGAACAGGTCCTTGCGGTAGCACATGCCGAGCGGTCCGATGTCGGTGCCGAGGCCCACGAGCTGCTCGCCGTCGGGGCTGACGCCCATCTGCCACTTCCACGGCAGGAAGTTCTGCTGGAGGCTCCGGCCGCCGTAGTCGAACAGGTTGAGGAACTTGCCCTTCTGCTGCATGTAGGTGGGCAGGATGCCCTCCTCCAGCCCGACCACGTCGCCCGCGCCGCTGTTGGTGGCGATCCACTGCTGGAGCCGCGGCTTGTAGTCGTCCAGCGTGGAGACCTTGCGCTGCCTGATCTTGACGTTCGGGTGGGACGCCTCGTACTGCTTGTAGAGCTGGTCGTAGCCGAACTCGCCGAAGACGTCGACGGTCAGCTCGACCGGGCCGGAGCCGCTGCCGTCGCCGTCGCCTCCGCAGGCGGCGGCGAGGACGCCGACGAGCACCGCCGCCATCGCCGTGCTCAGCCCGCGTCGCATGGTGGCCCTCATGGCGGACCCCTCTCAGATCGTGTGGTCCAGATGTGGGAGCGCTCCCACGAAGGAAAGACCGTGACCCGGGTCACTGTCAATGCGTCGAAACGCAACCGTTACCTGAGGGCGTCCGCCGGAGCGTCCGCGGGAGCGGGCGCGGTGGAGTTCCGGACGACCAGTTCCGGCCGGTAGAGCAGCTCGGTGCGGGGCGCGCGGGCGCCGCGGATCTCGTCCAGGACGGTGCTCACCGCGGCCAGCGACATCTCCCGCACCGATTGCCGGATCGTGGTGAGCGGCGGGTCGAGGTAGGCGGTCAGCGGCGAGTCGTCGAACCCGACCACCGACACGTCCCGCGGCACCCGCAGGCCGCGCTGCCTGGCGGCTCTTATGGCGCCGAGCGCCATGATGTCGTTGCCGCAGCACAGCGCGGTGCAGCCCTGGTCGAAGAGCCGCTGCGCCGCCGCGTAGCCGCCCTCCACCGTGTACATCGTGTTGACGATCAGCTCGTCGAGGACGGTGGTGCCGGTGTGCTCGGCCATCCCCCGGCGGAACCCCTCGGTCTTGCGGCGGGTGGGCACGTACACGTCCTGCCCGATCGCCAGCCCGATCCGCCGGTGGCCGAGCGAGGCCAGGTGCGCGACCGCCGACTCCATTGAGGCCACGTCGTCGTTGGAGATGAACGGGGCGTCGATGTCGGCGCGGAAGCCGTTCACCAGCACCAGCGGCAGCGCCCGTTCGAGCAGCCGCGCGTAGCGGGCCCGGTCGGACCGGGCGTTGGCGTGCAGCCCGTTGACGAAGATGATCCCGGCGACGCCGCGTTCGAGCAGCATCTCGATGTAGTCGTCCTCGGCGACGCCGCCCGGCGTCTGCGAGCACAGCACCGCCATGTAGCCGTGCCGGGCGAGCGCGCTCTCGATGATCTCGGCGAAGGCGGGGAAGATCGGGTTGGTCAGCTCCGGGATGATCAGCCCGATCAGCCCGGCCCGCCGCTGCCGCAGCCGGGCCGGGCGCTCGTACCCGAGCACGTCCAGGGCGGTCAGCACCGCCTGCCGGGTCGTCGGGGACACGCCCTGCTTGCCGTTGAGCACCCGGCTCACCGTCGCCTCGCTCACCCCGGCGTGCGCCGCGATGTCCGCCAGGCGCGTCGTCATCGCCATTAAGCCACCTCCCACCAGACCGCGGTGCCCGGGGCCAGTTCGATGCGTCCGCCGGCCGCGCGCACGGGCCCGCTGGCCAGCAGCGGCGCACCGAACGCGGCGATCTGGACGGTCCGGTCTCCCATGTTCACAGCGCACCCGACGGACCGGCCCGCCGGGGTGCCCGCACCGCCGGCGCCGTCCGGGCCGCCGGGCTCGCGGACGAACATCAGCGTGCCGGGCGGGCCCACCAGCCAGCGCAGCGGGCCGTCGCCGAGCGCGGGGTGCCCGCGGCGGACGCGCAGCGCGTTCCGGTAGAGGGCGAGCGTCGAGTCCGGGTCGGCGTCCTGCGCGGCGACGGTGCGGTCGCGCCACGCGGGCGGGATCGGCAGCCAGGTCGTCCCGCCGGTCCCGAAGCCGAACGGAGGCTCCTCGCCCGACCACGGCAGCGGGACGCGGCAGCCGTCGCGGCCCTCGCCCTCGCCGCGGCGGCGCTGCGGATCCTGGAGGACCTCCGCGGGCAGGTCGAGGACCTCGGGCAGGCCCAGTTCCTCGCCCTGGTAGACGTAGGCCGAACCGGGCAGCGCCAGCGTCAGCAGGGCGGCGGCGCGGGCCCGGCGCAGGCCCTCGGCGCCGCCGCCGTACCGGGTGACGTGCCGCTGGACGTCGTGGTTCGACAGCACCCAGGTCGCGGGGGCCGAGACCGCGGCGGCGGTGCGGAGCGACTCCTCGATGACCGCGCGCATCCCGTGCGCGTCCCACGGGGCGGTGAGGTAGTGGAAGTTGAACGCCTGGTGCAGCTCGTCCGGGCGGGTGTAGCGGGCGAGCCGCTCGGCGGTCGGCGCCCACGCCTCGGCGACCCCGATCCGCTCGCCGGCGTAGGTGTCGAGCAGCGCCCGCCAGGACCGGTGGATCTCGTGCACGCCGTCCTGGTCGAAGTAGGGCAGCACAGCGGTGCCGAGCATCCGGGTCTGGCCCGCCCGCCCGACGTCGGGGAGCCCGGCGGCCTTGACCATGCCGTGCGCGACGTCGATCCGGAAGCCGTCCGCGCCGAGGTCGAGCCAGAACCGCAGGACGGCCTCGAACTCGGCCCGGACCGCCGCGTCGTTCCAGTTGAGGTCGGGCTGGGCGGGGTCGAACAGGTGCAGGTACCACTGGCCGCCCGGGATCCGGGTCCAGGCGGGGCCGCCGAACACCGACTCCCAGTCGTTCGGCGGCTCGGCGCCGCCGGCGCCGCGGCCGTCGCGGAAGAGGTACCGGGCGCGCTCGGGGGAGCCGGGCGCGGCGGCCAGCGCGGCGCGGAACCAGGCGTGCGCGTCCGAGGTGTGGTTGGGCACCAGGTCGAGGATGATCCGCAGGCCGTGCGCGTGCGCGTCGGCGATCAGCGCCCGCGCGTCGTCCAGCGTGCCGAACCGCGGGTCGACCTCGCGGTAGTCGGCCACGTCGTAGCCGAAGTCGGCCATCGGGGAGCGGTAGAACGGGGTGATCCACAGCGCGTCCACGCCGAGCCCGGCCAGGTAGGGCAGGCGGTCCCGGACGCCGGGCAGGTCGCCCACGCCGTCGCCGTTGCCGTCGGCGAAGCTGCGCACGTACACCTGGTAGATCACCGCGTTCCGCCACCAGCCGCCGGTGCCGGTGCCGGCGGCTGCGGCTGCGGAGGCGCCGTGGATGTCCTGCGTCATCGGAGTCCTTCGCGTCGAGGAGGGAGGGGTGCGCGTGCCGCGGGACGGCTCCGGCGCCGCCCCGCGGCACGCGGGGTCACTTCACGCCGCCGGCGGTGAGCCCGGCGACGATGCGGCGCTGGAAGACCAGCACCACGACGATGAGCGGGACGGTCACCACGACCCCCGCCGCCATCTGGGTGCCGAAGGGCTGGTCGAAGCCGGAGACGCCGGTGAACTTGGAGATCGCCACGGTGGCGGTCTGCATCTCCTTCTTGTTCACCATCGACAGCGCGATCAGGAACTCGTTCCAGGCCGCGATGAAGGTCAGGATCGCGGTGGTGAACACCCCGGGCGCGGCCAGCGGCACGATGATCTTGCGGAACGCCTGGCCGCGGGTGCAGCCGTCCACCATCGCGGCCTGCTCCAGCTCGAACGGGAGCTGCCGGAAGAAGGTGGTCAGCAGCCACACCGACAGCGGCAGCGCGAACCCGAGGCTGGGCAGCACCATCGCCTGGTAGGTGTTGATCCACGTGATCTCGGTGAACAGCTTGAGCAGCGGGACGAGCTGGGAGATCCCGGGGAACATCGAGGTGGCGACGATGATCCCGAGCACCGCGTTCTTGAACCGGAAATCCAGCCTGGCCAGCGCGTAGGCGGTGAAGGTGCCGATGACCAGCGTCAGCACGGTGGTGACGCCCGCGACGACGATGCTGTTGAGCAGCGCCCGGCCGAAGCCGTTGTCGCCGGAGAACACCGCGTTGAAGTTCTCCATCGACCACTGGAGCGGGACGGGGGCGTTGTCGAACTGGTCCTGCGGGCGCCGGAAGGCCGACACGACCATCCAGTAGAACGGCGCCAGGCAGTAGAGCGCGACCACCGTGAACCCCAGGTAGGGCAGTGCGCGCCGGGTCATGCGGCCGCCTTTCCGGTGCGCTTGCCCCGCACGGCGCGGGGGCGTCTGGTCCGCTGCCGGGCCGCGCCGATGATGTCGGCGCCGAGCAGCTTGACGAACAGGTAGGCGATCAGGGCGATGTACACGAACAGCACGGTCGCGTACGCCGCCGCCGACCCGTACCGCAGGTTGGACGCCTCGAACCAGGAGATCATCGTGAGCGTCTCCACCGACCGCTGGTTGACCCCGATCAGCACCGCGGGCAGGTCGAACATCCGCAGCACGTCGAGCATCCGGAACAGCACCGCCACCAGCAGCGCGGGCCGCACCAGCGGGAGAGTGATCCGGCAGAACCGCTGGACCGGTCCGGCGCCGTCCACCTGCGCGGCCTCGTGCACCTCGCGCGGGATCATCTGGAGTCCGGCCAGTACCAGCAGCCCGATGAACGGCGAGGTCTTCCACACCTCGGCGATGATCACCGCGAGCCGGGCCGGGAAGCCGTCCGCGGTCCACAGGATCTGCTGCCGCAGCAACGCGTTGGCGGCGCCGTCGGCCTGGAAGATCCAGCGCCACAGCAGCCCGGAGATCGCGGTCGGGATCGCCCACGGCACCAGGATGCTGGCCCGCACGAGCGCCCGGCCGCGGAACGCCTGGTTCATGATCAGCGCCATCCCGACGCCGAGCACGGTCTCCAGCAGCACCGTGGTCACGGTGAACAGGGTGGTGTTGGAGAAGGCGTTCCAGAACGCGTCGGCGCGCTCGCCGGAGAAGATCGCGGTGTAGTTGTCCAGGCCGACGAACCGCTCGCCCTCGACCACGAACCCGTCGGCGTCCAGGCCCTGGCCCTTGGTGAACAGCGATTCGCGGAACCCGGCGAGGACGGGGTAGCCGATGACCAGGCCGAGCACCAGCAGGGTCGGGGACAGGAGCATGGCCGCGAGCCGCCTGGTGCCCTGCACGTCGCGCCGTTTCTCGGGCGGCCGGCGCGCTGCCGGTGGCGCCGCCGTCCGCTTTGCGTCGTACGTCGTCGTCATGTCGGTCAGTCTTCCGGGTTTCGGGCAGCTTGTGGATCTTGCTGGCGGATCACGGTGCGGTGAGCGGGCCGAGCTTGCCCTGGAGGCCGGACAGCGCCTGATCGATGGGGGTCCTGCCGGTCACCGCGTCGTACACCGAGCCCTGGATCGCCGCCGTGACGTCGCCGTACCTGACCACCACCGGACGGGGCTTCGCGCCGGCGATCGCCGTCTTGAGCACCGGCAGGTAGGGGAACTTCGCCACCATCGCCGGGTCGTCGTACAGCGCGGCGAGCGTCGGCGCCTGCGAGGTGGCGAGCAGGTTCGCCCGCTGCGACGGCTCGCCGGTCAGGTACCTGATGAAGTCGAGGGAGCTGGCCTTGTTCGCGGCGAACTGGGAGATCGCCAGGTTGTGCCCGCCGAGGTTGGCGACGCCGGGGCCGTCCGGGCCGGGCAGCGGCGCGACGGCGAACCTGCCCGCCACCTTGGACGAGCCGTCCTTCTGGTCGGCCATCGCGTACTGGTAGGGCCACTGCCGCTGGAACAGCAGCTTGCCGGACTGGAAGTAGCGGCGCCCGCCCTCGGTGTCGAGGGTGACGGCGGCCTTGGGCATCCGCCCGTCCTTGCGGGCGTTCACCAGGAACTCCAGGCCCTTGGCGGCCTGCGGCGTGGTCAGCGACGGCCTCCCGTCGGGGCCGAGGACCGAGCCGCCGGAGCTGGCGATGGCCTCGACCGCGCTGATGGTGATGCTCTCGGTCTTGTTGACCTCGGTGAAGTAGCAGTCGACGCCCTTCCCCGCGGGCGTCTTCTTCACCTTGTCGCACGCGGCCCACATCTCGGCCCAGGTCTTCGGGGGCGCGGAGACGCCGGCCCCGTCGAGCAGGTCCTTGCGGTAGTAGAGGATCCCGGCGTCGGAGGTCGAGGGCACCGCGTAGAGCCTGCCGCGGTACTGCCCGGTCGCGATGGTGGCGGGGAGCATCTCGGCCAGGTCGACCCGGTCCTTGGGCAGCGGGGCCAGCCAGCGGTTGGCGGCGAACTCGGCCGTCCAGACGACGTCGAGGTTCAGCACCGCGTAGGCGTCGGACTTGGTGGTGGCGTTCTGGATCATCTGCTGGCGCTGGTCGTTGGGCTCGTCCGGCAGCTCGATGATCCGCACCTTCTCGTCCGGGTGGCCGGAGTTCCAGCCGTCCACCTGCTCTTGCAGGTAGCCCGAGCGATCCTTGCCCGTGACGAACGTGATCGGCCCGCGCCCGTCGAGGGCGGCGCCCTTGCCGCCGCCGGTGCCGCCATCGCCGCCGCAGGCCGTCAGCGCGAGGGGGAGGGCGAGGGTGAGGCCGAGGACGGCGCCGCCGGCCGGGGAGATGCTCCGCATGGGACCTCCTTCGCGGAACGCCCCGGGGAAGGTGTCCCGCATGTACCGATGTGGGGGGTGGTGCGGCGACGGTAGCAACGAGTTGCAGGATCGTAAATGGTTTGCAGAAAGTTTCAGCAAGTCCGCGTCCCGCCGTCATCGGCCGCGAAAGGAGTGGCCTCCGGGCGCCCGCTGCGTCAGGCTGCTCCCGTGACCCTCGACCTCGTCCGCGAGCACACGATCCTGTCGGTCGTCGTCGGCTCGCGCGCCTACGGGCTGGCGACCGGCGGCAGTGACGTCGACCGCCGCGGCGTCTTCGCCGCCCCGACCGCGCTGTACTGGCGTTTCGACAAGCCGCCCACGCATCTGGACGGGCCGCTGCCCGAGCAGTTCTCCTGGGAGCTCGAGCGCTTCCTCCAGCTCGCGCTGGCCGCCAACCCGACCGTCGTGGAGTGCCTGTGGTCGCCGCTCGTCGAGCGGGTGACGCCGGACGGCGAGGAACTGCTGTCCATCCGCACGGCCTTCCTGTCCCGGCACGCGCACCGCACGTTCCTGCGCTACGCCGACGGCCAGTTCCGCAAGCTCGAGGGCGACGTGCGCAACCAGGGCGCGCCCCGCTGGAAGCACGCGATGCACCTGCTGCGGCTGCTGATCAGCGGCCGGCACCTGGTCGAGCACGGCGTCCCGAAGCTCGACGTCGGCGACGAGCGCGACCGCCTGCTCGCCGTCCGCCGCGGCGAGGTCGGCTGGGACGAGGTCGACGCCTGGCGCGGCGTGCTGACCACCGGGATGAACGAGGCCCTGGCCCGCAGCCCGCTGCCGGCCGAGCCCGACCGGACCCGTGTCGAAGACCTGCTGTACTGCGTCCGGCGAAGGAGCGCCGACCGATGAGACCTCCCGACGGCATGGCCGAGCGGCTGGACGCCGACCACCCCCATCCCGCGGCCCCGCTTCGATTCCGGCACCGGGTGCGGGGAAGGAATCCCCTGCCGTCCGGCGCGACCGCGCGTACCAGGGGGACGGACGGCCCGCACGCCCGAGGCGCGCGGGGAAGAGGGGGGACGATGCGCGATCGGGGCATGGCTCACGACGACGTCGCGGAGGCCGATCTGGTCACCCGCCGCGGCACCTTCCGGGCGGTCGCGTTCCGGGACCGGACGGACGGGCAGGAGCATCTCGCCCTCGTCATGGGCGAGGCGAGGGCGCGCGAGGGCGTGCTGGTCCGGATGCACTCCGAGTGCCTCACCGGCGACGTGTTCGCCGCGACGCGCTGCGAGTGCGGCGACCAGCTCGGCGCCTCCCTGGACGCCATCGTCGACGCGGGCGGCGGCGTCCTGGTGTACCTGCGCGGGCACGAGGGGCGCGGGATCGGCCTGGTGGCCAAGGTCCGCTCGCACATCCTCCAGGACGAGCAGGGACTCGACACCGTCGACTCGGCCACCGCGCTCGGCCTGCCCGTGGACGTCCGGGACTACGGCCCGGCCGCCCGCGTCCTGGCCTACCTCGGCGTCCGGTCGGTGCGGCTGCTGTCGAACAACCCGGACAAGGTCAGCGCGCTCCGCTCGCACGGGATCGACGTGGCCGAACGGGTCCCGCTCCTCGTCCCGGCCACCGACGACAACGCCCGCTACCTGCTCGCCAAGCGCGACCGGCTCGGGCACGACCTGCCCCATCTCGGCCACCTCGACGGCGCGAACGGATGACCCCGCCGGCCGCGCTACCGGCCGGGCGCCGCCCCGTCCAGGACGGCCAGGAGCCCGCCGAACGACGCGACCAGCTCCGCGAGGAGGTCCCGGCCCTTGCGGGCCGAGGCGAGCGACGGCCGGCCGACGACGCCCGACCCGGTGTACGGCGCGAGCCCGAGCGTGAGCAGGTGCCGGCGGTCGTCCGCCAGATGGTCGGCCGACTCGTACCCGGGCCTCACCAGCGCCGGATGGGCGTGCAGCAGGATGGACGTCTCCAGCTCCCCGGCGTGCATGTCGCTGTCGGCCGGGGTCTGGACGCCCGCCGCGCCCAGCGCCGCGTCCCAGTCCTGGACGCCGGGGAAGAGCGCCATGCCGCCACCGGCCTCCTGCACGACGTTGCCCAGCACGTAGTTCCCGCCGTGCCCGTTGACCAGGACGAGCCCGGCCGGGGCGACCGAACCGGCGATGTCCCGCACGATCGCGTCGAGCGTCCGCGCCGAGATGCTCACCGTCCCGGGCCAGGCCGCGTGCTCATGCGAGCAGGAGACCGTCACCGGCGGCAGCACCCGGACCGGATGGACGGCCGCGATCTCCCGCGCGATGGTGCAGGCGATGACGGTGTCGGTCGCCAGCGGGAGGAACGGCCCGTGCTGCTCGAAGCTGCCGACGGGCAGCAGGGCCACCCGGTGCCCGCGCTCGTCGGCGGTGGTGCCCATCGGCAGCAGGTACCCGTCGTCCATGCCCTGTCCCTGCCCGTCCGCGCACGGCGCCACTCTTTCAGCGCGAAGGCGTGAGCACCGGCACCCGGGCCGCCTCAGGCTCCGCCGGCGCCTCCCGCGGCGCCGGGACCAGCGGGGCGGCCACGGGCCGCGCCACCGGCACCGTGACCGTCGCCGCCACCATCGCCGGGCGGGCCCCCGCAGGCCGCCGGACGACGATGGCGGTGAGCGCCGCCGCGAACCCGAAGAGGACCGCGGCGACCAGGCCGTCCAGCCAGTAGTGGTTGGCGGTGACGACCACGACGAGCACGGTGACCGGGGCGTGCAGGGCGACGGCCCAGCGCCAGCGGCTCCGCGACACCCGCAGCACCGTCACCGCGACCAGCAGCGCCCAGCCGATGTGCAGCGACGGCATCGCCGCGTACTGGTTGGCGATCCCATCGGCCACCTGCGGATACGCCGACGGACCCACGGTCTGCATGGTGTCGACCATGCCCAGCCCCGCCAGCCGGGGCGGCGCGAGCGGGAACAGCATCTGCACGCCCAGCCCCGCCGCGGTGAGCACCACCAGCTCCGTCCGCACCCGCCGGTAGGCGTCGCGATGCCGCGTGTACAGCCAGATGAGCAGCAGCGCCGTCCCCGGGAAGTGCACCCCCACGTAGTAGAGGTTCGCCAGGAGCGCCGCGTGATCCCAGCCCAGCACCCAGCTCTGCAACGCGCCCTCGCCGGGCAGCCGCGCCGCCCGCTCCAGATCCCACAGCCGGGACGCGTTCGCCATCGCGTCCCCGACGCCGCCCTCGACCAGCGTCCGCCCCCACTTGTAGGCGGCGAAGAGAATCAGCAGCGACGCCACCTCGAACGCCAGTGGCCGCGCCGACCGCAGCACTCCGTTCGCCCCGCGCAAGCGGAGCACCCCGTTCGCCATCCCGTCCTCCGCGTCCGTCGCTCCCGATCCGGCGAACACCAGCCTGAGCGCCCCCGTCCCTCCGCGCACTGGGCCCAGCCCGCGTCCCACGGAAGGCTGAGCCCAGTGCATGGGGTGGACTTAACCCCACCCTGACCCACAAGTCTCCTGGACGATCGCCACCGCCCCGACCACGGGCCCGCCGGCGCCGGCGGGGGCACCGCCCATCCGGGACGGATAGCGTTCGGGGATGAGCGCCACTCTTGTCGTGAAGGATCTCGCCGCCGGGCACGGTGACCGGATGCTGTTCTCCGGGCTCGACCTCGTCGTCGCGCCCGGCGACGTCGTCGGGCTGGTGGGGGCCAACGGGGCCGGGAAGTCGACCCTGCTCAGGCTGCTGGCCGGGCTGGACGCGCCGGAGGAGGGGCTCGTCCAGCTCAGCCCCGCGTCGGCGGCCGTCGGCTACCTGCCGCAGGAGCCGGAGCGGCGGGCGGGCGAGACGGTCGAGGGGTTCCTGGCGCGGCGCACCGGGGTGGCGCGGGCGCAGGCGGACCTGGACTCGGCCACCGAGGGCCTCGTCGCGGGCGCGGACGGCGCGGACGACGCCTACGCCGCGGCGCTCGAACGGTGGCTCGCGCTGGGCGGCGCCGATCTGGAGGACCGGGCCGGGGAGGTCGCGGCCGACCTCGGTCTCGCGGTCGACCTGCGGCAGCCGATGACCGCGCTCTCGGGCGGCCAGGCGGCGCGGGCCGGGCTCGCCTCGCTGCTGCTGAGCCGGTACGACGTGTTCCTGCTGGACGAGCCCACCAACGACCTCGACCTCGACGGCCTGGACCGGCTGGAGCGGTTCGTGACCGGGCTGCGCGCCGGGACGGTGCTGGTGAGCCACGACCGCGAGTTCCTGACCAGGACGGTGACCCGGGTGCTGGAGCTCGACCTGGCCCAGCACCAGGTGAACACCTACGGCGGCGGCTACGGCGCCTACATCGCCGAGCGCGAGGTGGCCAGGCGGCACGCGCGGGACGAGTACGAGGAGTACGCCGGCAGGCTGTCCACCTTGCAGGAGCGCGGGCGCACCCAGCGGGCCTGGATGGACAAGGGCGTCAAGAACGCCCGCCGCAAGGCGGCCGACAACGACAAGATCGGCCGCAAGTTCCGGTCCGAGGCCAGCGAGAAGCAGGCCGCCAAGGCCCGCCAGACCGAGCGGGCCATCGAGCGGCTGGAGACCGTGGACGAACCGCGCAAGGAGTGGGAGCTGCGGATGGAGATCGCCGCCGCGCCGCGTTCCGGCGCGGTGGTGGCGACGCTGCGGGGCGCGGTCGTCCGCCGCGGCGGGTTCGAGCTCGGGCCGGTCGACCTCGAGGTCGGCTGGGCCGAGCGGGTCGCGATCACCGGTGCCAACGGCGCCGGGAAGACCACGCTGCTCGCCGTGCTGCTCGGCCGGGTCGCCCCGGACGCCGGGCACGCGGCGCTCGGCCCCGGCGTGATCGTCGGCGAGGTCGACCAGGCGCGCGGGCTGTTCCTGGGCGAGGAGGTCCTGCTGGAGGCGTTCGGAGCCGCTGTCCCCGACCTCGCGCCCGCCGACGTCCGCACCCTGCTCGCCAAGTTCGGGCTCCGCGCCGACCACGTGCTGCGTCCCGCCGCCGGCCTGTCGCCGGGGGAGCGGACCCGCGCGGCGCTCGCCCTGCTCCAGGCCAAGGGCGTGAACCTGCTCGTGCTGGACGAGCCGACCAACCACCTCGACCTCCCGGCGATCGAGCAGCTCGAGTCGGCGCTCGACTCCTATCCCGGCACGCTCCTGCTGGTCACCCACGACCGCCGGATGCTGGAGGCCGTCCGCACCACGCGGCGCCTGCGCGTCGAGGACGGCCGGGTGCGGGAGATCGACCAGGACTAGGCTGTGTTTCAAAGCCCGGCCCGGTGTCCTCGCCTGGCGGCTCGGACGCCGACCGTGCTTGGGCGAGCGCTGCATCGCTTCGCGATCTGGCCGGTGGGGCTCGCCTCCGGCTTCGCCCCACCGGCCAGGTAACGCGCTCGCGCGGCGGCCGAGGCGCTTTGAGACAGGCCCTAGATCGGGGACGCGTCGATGGCCTCGGGGGCGAGGATCTGGTCCAGGACCATGGCGGCGCAGCCGGTGAGGCCGGCCGACTCGCCGAGCCGGCTCGGCTCGATCCGCAGGCTGCGGGTGGCCAGGGCGGTGGAGCGCCGGTAGACGACCTCGCGGACGCCCGCGATCAGCGGCTCGCCGGCGGTGAGGTCGCCGCCGAGGACGACCACGGCGGGGTTGAGCAGGTTGACGGCGGTGGCGACGACCTCGCCGATGCGGCGCCCCGCGTCCCGGACGAGGGCGACGGTGGCGGCGTCGCCCGCGCGGGTGAGGGCGGCGAGGCCGGGCAGATCGTCCGCGGGCGACCGGGCCAGCAGCGCGGCGCTGCCCGCGATCGCCTCGACGCAGTCGAGGTTGCCGCAGCGGCACGGGGTGCCGCCCCCGTCGCGGACGGGGACGTGGCCGATCTCGCCGGCGGCGCCGAGCGCGCCGCGCTGGATCCGGCCGCCCGCGATCAGGCCCGCGCCGATCCCGGTGGAGACCTTCACGAACATCAGGTCGTCGACGCCGGGGTGGGCCTGGTGCTCGCCGAGCGCGGCGGCGTTGACCTCGTTGTCGAGGTAGGCGGGGACGCCGAAGCGGGCGGTGATCGGCGGGCCGATCTCCACGCCGTCCCACCGGCCGGGGGCGTGCTCGACGGCGTTGGGCACACCGAGGCCGGCGCCGCGGACCGTGCCGGGGTCGATGCCGGCCGACTCCAGCAGCTCGGCCCACCGGTCCAGCAGACGGGGGAGCGTCCGGCCGGTGGAGGCGCCGGCGGGCGGCGCGTCGGCGTGGGCGAGGAGGGTGCCGGCCAGGTCGCTGACGGCGACCTGGCCGCGCGACTGCCCGAGGTTGGCGACCAGGACGGCGCCGCCGCCGGCGTTGAACGCCAGCCGGGCCGGGGGGCGGCCCCCGGTGGACGGGCCGTCGGCGCGTTCGGTCACCAGGCCGCGCGCGACGAGCTCGGTGACCCGGGCCGCGACGGCGGGACGCGACAGCCCGGTGATCCGGCCGAGGTCGGCGCGGGTGGCGACGCCGTCCTCGCGGATGAGGCGCAGCACATCGCCGCTGGTGGACGGGCGGGTGCTGGGGCGGCGTGGCATCCCGCAAGTCAAGCATGCGATGCTTAAGTACGTCGATTTGGTGTAACCCCCCTACTTTAGTAACTCAAAGTTCATAAGTAGGAGAGTCGCGCTTGCCGATGTCGCGATAGCCTGCCCGCTTCGTCCTCTCCGTTCTGTCGTCCTCCCCGGTCTGGAGCGTTCCGATGACCATCTCCCCGCACCCCGCCGTGGCGCGCGTGACCGAGCGCGTCGCCGAGCGCAGCGCGGACCGCCGCGCCGCGTACCTGAGCCGCGTCCGGGACGCGCGGACCGCCGGCCCCGCCCGCGGCGGCCTCGGCTGCGCCAACCTCGCGCACGGCTTCGCCGCCTGCGGCCCCACCGAGAAACTCCAGCTCAGGGGCAGCGCCACGGCCAACATCGCGATCGTGTCCGCCTACAACGACATGCTGTCGGCGCACCAGCCGCTCAAGGACTACCCGGACCGGCTGAAGGCGGCCATCGCGGCGGCGGGCGGCACCGCCCAGTTCGCCGGCGGCGTGCCCGCCATGTGCGACGGCATCACCCAGGGCCGCGCCGGGATGGAGCTGTCGCTGTTCAGCCGGGACGTGGTCGCGATGGCGACGGCGGTCGCGCTGTCGCACGACATGTTCGACGGGGCGCTGCTGCTCGGCGTGTGCGACAAGATCGTCCCGGGACTGGTGATCGGCGCGCTGTCGTTCGGGCACCTGCCGGCCATCCTGGTCCCGGCCGGGCCGATGGCCTCCGGGCTGCCCAACGGGGAGAAGGCCAAGGTCCGCAAGCGGTTCGCGGCGGGCGAGATCGGCCGCGACGAGCTGCTCGCCGCCGAGGCCGCCTCGTACCACTCGGCGGGCACCTGCACGTTCTACGGCACCGCCAACTCCAACCAGCTCCTCATGGAGGTCATGGGCCTGCACCTGCCCGGCGCGAGCTTCGTCCCGCCGGGCACCGGGCTGCGCGACGCGCTCACCGACGCGGCCGGCCGCCGGGTCCTCGAACTGACCGACCTGAGCGGCGCGGGGTACACCCCGATCGGGGAGATGCTGGACGAGCGGGCGTTCGTCAACGGCGTCGTCGCGCTGCTGGCCACCGGCGGGTCCACCAACCACACCCTGCACCTGGTCGCCATGGCCGCCGCCGCGGGCCTCGAGCTGACCTGGGACGACTTCGACGAGCTGTCGGACGTCACGCCGCTGCTCACCCGCCTCTACCCCAACGGCACCGCCGACGTGAACCACTTCCACGCCGCGGGCGGCACCGCGTTCCTCATCGGCGAGCTGCTCGACGCCGGGCTCCTGCACGGCGACGCCCGCACCGTCGGCGGGGACGACCTGAACGCCTACCGTCAGACCCCGGAGCTCACCGGCGGCGGGATCGGGTGGCGGCCCGTCGCGCCGGAGTCCGGCGACCTCGGGGTGCTGCGCCCGGTGGAGGAGCCGTTCGACACCCACGGCGGGCTGCACACGGTCCGCGGCAACCTGGGCCGCGCCGTGATGAAGGTGTCGGCCGTGCGGGAGGAGCACCGCACGGTCGAGGCCCCGGCGCGCGTGTTCGAGTCGCAGGAGGCCTTGCAGGAGGCGTTCGCGGCCGGGGAGCTCGACCGCGACGTGGTCGCGGTCGTCCGCTACCAGGGGCCGCGGGCGAACGGCATGCCCGAGTTGCACCGCCTCACCCCGCCCCTGTCGGTCCTGCAAGACCGGGGGCACCGGGTCGCGCTGGTGACCGACGGGCGGATGTCCGGGGCGTCCGGCGCCGTGCCCGCCGCCATCCACGTCTCGCCGGAGGCCGCCGCCGGAGGCCCGCTGGCCCGCGTCCGCGACGGCGACGTCATCCGGCTCGACGCGGGCAAGGGCCTGCTCGACGTGCTGGTCCCGGACGAGGAGTTCGCCGCCCGCGAGCCCGCCGGGGCCGCCGCCGGCCGGGACGCCTGGTCGGGCACCGGCCGCGAGCTGTTCGGCGCGTTCCGCGCGGCCGTCGGCCCCGCCGAGCGCGGTGCCGGGGTCTTCTCGTGATCGTTCCCGGGCGCCCCGGGCTCGTCGCCGAGGTCGGCGGCACCGACGCGCGGCCCGCGCTGCTCGGGTCGTCCGCCGGGAACGCGGAGGTCACGCCGGGTGCCCGCGGCGGCGTCCACCCCGGCGGCGGTATCCTGCCCCGCATCGCCGACGTGCTGCGGGGGAGCGCGTTCCGCGGCAGGTTCGAGGGGAAGCCGCCCGTCGAGGACTACCTGCGGGCCGTTCCCACCGCGCTCATCGTCCATCCCGGCCCGGCCCTGCTCGGCGCCACCGTCCGGCTCGCGCAGAGCCCGTCCGCACTGGAGCCCGCATGAACGCCGAAGAAGTACTCGCCCTCGCCCCGGTCGTCCCCGTCGTGGTCCTCGACGACCCGGACGCCGCCGTCCCGCTCGCCCGCGCGCTGGTCGCGGGCGGCCTGCCCGCCATCGAGGTGACCCTGCGCACCTCCGCCGCGCTGGAGGCGATCGAGCGCATCGCCGCCGAGGTTCCGGACGCGGTCGTCGGCGCCGGCACCGTCGTCCGGCCCGAGGACGCCCAGCGGTCCGCCGCCGCCGGGGCGCGCTTCCTGGTCAGCCCCGGCTGCACCGCCTCGCTCCGCGAGGGGATGGCGGCGACCGGCCTGCCGTTCCTGCCGGGCGTGTCGAGCGCCTCGGAGGCGATGGCGCTGCTGGAGCACGGCGTCACGGTCATGAAGTGCTTCCCCGCCGAGGCGTCCGGCGGGATCGGCCTGCTGAAGTCCCTGTACGGGCCGCTGCCGCAGATCCGCTTCTGCCCGACCGGCGGGATCACCCCCGCCAACGCGCCCGGCTACCTGGCGCTGCCGAACGTCGCCTGCGTCGGCGGCTCCTGGCTCACTCCCGCGGACGCCGTCCAGGCCGGTGACTGGGACCGGGTTGAGGCGCTCGCCGCGGAGGCCGCCGCGCTGTCCGGCTGACCGGGACGGCGCGGCGGTGGGCGCGGACGCGGCGGTCAGCCCTCGCACCGGGAGCACGGCCGGGTGCGGGCCGCCGCCGAGAGCCGTTCGCCGTCGGCGCTGTAGGGGACGCGGACCATCCGGAGCCGCCCGCAGGCGCAGCGGCTCCAGACGACGACGCCGTCGCTGGTGGTGTGGCGGGAGATCAGCGCCTCGCGGGTGTGCGAGGCCGGCAGGGGATTCGCTTGAGTCATGAGAGCAGTGTGCGCCGACTCGACTCCCGCGGTCCATTGCATGTTTTCGCATCGGATCGTGCAATATGGTCACATGATTGACCTTCGGCGGCTGCACACGCTGCGTGCGATGCACCAGTACGGGACGGTCACGGCGACGGCGGCGGCCCTCCACCTCACGCCGTCGGCGGTCTCCCACCACCTGCGGGAACTCGCCCGCGAGCTCAAGGTCCCGCTGCTGGAACCGCAGGGCCGCAACGTGCGGCTCACCCCGGCGGCGCTGCTGCTCGTCGAGCACGCGGACGCGCTGCTGGCCCGCTGGGAGGAGGCGCTCGCCGACCTGGAGTCGCACCGCGCGGGCGAGACCGGCCCGCTGCGCATGTGCGGGTTCACCACCGCGATCAGCGGGCTCGTCGCGCCCGCCGCCGGGCTGCTGCGCCGCGCCGACCCCGCCCTGAGCCTCCAGGTGCGCGAGTGCGACACCGGCGTCGCCCTCGGCCTGCTGCTGGCGGGCGAGACCGACATCGCGGTGATCGAGCCGACCCTGGACGCCCCGCCGCCGGGCGACGCCCGGTTCGACCGCGAGCCGCTGCTCGCCGAGGTGCTCGATCTCATGGTCCCCGCCGGGCACCCGCTGACCAGGCCGAGCCGGGTGGCCCTGGAGGACGCCGCGGCCGAGCCGTGGATCGTCGTCACCCCCGAGAGCTGCGACCACCACCAGCAGGTGGTGACGCACTGCGCCGCCGCCGGCTTCACCCCGCGGGTCGAGCACGACGCCACGAGCTGGTCGGCGATCTGGGCGCTGGTGGCCAACGGCCTCGGCGTCTCCCTCGTCCCGCGCCTGGCCGACGGCCCGCAGGACCAGCCGGTGGTGCGGATCCCGCTCAGCGGCCCGTCGGTGCCGACCCGCCGCATCCTGACCTGCGTCCGCCGGGGCAGCCGCGAGAACCCGCTCATCGCCCGCGGCCTGCGGGCCCTGAACGACGTCATCCCCGACCGCTGCGTCCGCCCGTCCCAGGCGCCGGCCCCCGTCCCGGTCTGATCGGTGCCGGAACGGCGGGCCGGGTCACCGGATCGGGTCGGCGGATCGGGTCAGCGGGCGGCGAGGGCGCGGGCGACGGCCTCGGCGAGCTGCGCCGCGTCGGCGACGCAGCGGTAGTCGACGTGCTCGGGGACGTCGCTCGGCAGGTGGTAGTGGGGGATCAGCCCCTGCTCGTCGACCGAGACCAGGCACGCGGCCGGGTAGCCGTGCCGGGCCGGCACCGTCGCGGCGCCGTCGGCGCGCGGGCGGGGCACGCGCTGGAGGCCGATGCCCTGCTCGGCGGCGCAGCGGGAGATCAGGTCACCGAGGTCCGGGTCGAACGGGCCGCCCCGCAGCGGCCCCCGCGTGCGGGGCAGCACCAGCTCGCCCGAGCCGAGCGCCTGGAGATCGAGGAACCAGGTGGCGTCGTGCGCCAGGTCGGGGAAGTGCCGCCGGGCGAAGCCCCGGACGCCCTCCTGCAACGCCTCCTCGGCTCCCGCCGACAGCAGGATCACCCGCAGCCCCGAAAGCGGCCGTCGCCGCGCGGCCTCGGCGAGGGCGACCAGTACCGACACCCCGCTCAGAGCGTCGTTCGCGCCCGGGACGGCCCGGCGGGCGCCGATGTCGGCCAGCGCGGCGGTGGCGAGCGCGCTCAGCGCGCCGCCCGCGCGCCGCACCCAGGTCAGCCCCGTCGCGGCGCCGAGCGCGACCAGGACGGGACCGGCCAGCACCGGCCACCACACCGGGGGGCAGGGCGCCGCCCGTCCGGCGAGACGGGGGAGCCGGAGGCGCCGTGCCGCCCAGCGCACCGGCCTCTGGTCGTACACCCGTCCGGACGGGGCCGCGTCGTGGTGGGCGATGACGACCAGCGTCCGCCGCGCCGACCGGTCGCCGACCCCGGCGACCACGTTGCAGGCCGTCCGGCGCCTGCTCAGGAGGGCGCGGGCGACCCGCCGGCCGGGCCCGGCGTCGCCGGCGATCCCGGCGGCGGCGACCGCCGCGCCGAGCGCGCCGAGCGGCCGGGACCGCCCGCCGGCCAGGGCCGCCAGCACGGCCAGTCCGGTCAGCGCCCCCACCGGCCAGGCGTAGGACCCGTACGCCGGGACCTCCTCGACCCGCGCCGCGGCGCCGAGCCCCCGCAGCCGGTCCGCGATGAGATGGGCCGCCTCGCGCTCGCCCGGCGAGCAGGGCGGGCGCTCGATGCGGGCGAGCCGCTCGACCGTGGCGCGCAGCCCGGCCTCGTCGGGGCGGTTCGCCGGCGAGACCGGGTACAGGAACCTCTCTGAGGTCATGTGCGCGACGGTTTCACGATTCGGTTGGACGGTCCATGGCGGGCGCCGCCCCCAAGATGGTTCCGTGCGGTCAGCGGACGCGGCGGGCGCGCCGCACCGAGACGGCCAGGATTACCGCGCGGACGATCCAGATCAGCATCGCGATCTGCAACACCGTCAGGACCGCCGCGCCCGGCCCCACCGCGATCGTGGTGAAGACGAACACCCCGACCAGCAGCGGGAACGCGGCAAACGGGTGGTGCCGGGCGTGGTGCCCGTGATGCCGCGCCGGGTGCCCGTGCCCGTGGAAGTGGGCCGGGTGCCCGAACGGCCCCCTGCCCGGACGCCCGAACGGCCCACGGACCGCCGGGCCGTACGCGGGGCCGAACGCCGCCCCGAACGGCGTCGCCGACATCGGGGACGGCTCGGCGAGGACGTCCGGGCCCGGCAGGTCCCGCAGGACGCCGCGTAGGTCGCCCCGGGTCTTGGCGCCCAGCGCGGCGCCGAGCCGCTGGTCGAGTTCCGCGCGGTCGAGCCGTCCCGCCGCGAAGTGGTCGTGCAGCGCGGCGGTCGCCGCGTCCCGCTCGGCGTCGCCGATGCGGAGGTCGTCGGGGCGGGTCACCATGATCCCTCTACTCCTCGGTGGTGTCGTCGGTGGTCGGGCCGCCGTCCGGCGCCGCGGTCGCGGCGCCCGGGTCCTCGTCGGCGAGGATCCGGTAGAGGCTGCGGCGGGTCTCGGCGAGCACGTCCCTGGCCTGGGCGACCTGGTCGGCCGACCCCGAGTGCACGATCTGCATGACCGCGGCGCCGGTCTGCGCCACCTGCTTGAACAGCTCGGGGACGCCCTCGCCGAACTCGGGCGTCATCTCGGCCCAGGGCTCGGTCAGCTCGTCGGCGTGCTCCTGGACGTAGGCGCGGCCCTCGCCGGTGAGATGGAAGGTGCGCCGCCCGCCGCTCTCCTCGCCGGCGATGAGCCCCTCGTCGGCGAGCTGCTGCAACGCCGGGTAGATCGCGCCGGGGCTGGGCTTCCAGCCGCCGCCGCTGCGCTCGTTGATCTCCTGGATGATCTGGTAGCCGTTGCGCGGCTCCTCGGCCAGCAGGGCGAGGACGGCCGCGCGCACGTTGCCCTTGCGCGCCTTGGGCCCGCGGCCCCATGGGCCGCCGCGCCCGCGCGCCCACGGCGGACGCCCCTGCGGCCCGCGTCCCCAGTCGCCGGACGGTCCCCAGGGCCCGGGTCCGCCGCCGAACATCCAGCCGAAGCCCGGCCCCTCGCCGTGGGCGCGGGGACCGCAGCCGCGGCCCTGGTGCGCCGCCGCGGCCTGGGCCGCCTTGGCTCCGAGCGCGGCGGCCGTGAACGCCCAGCGCAGATCGGGTCCGGATCCGTGTCCGTGTGTCGCCCCCATGTTCTCCACCACCTTCTGAGATCTCTCTATGATCTCTCGCGATACGACAACGATATATCGAAAACGTTCGGCATGGCCAGAAGATTCCAGGCGCGGTTCCCCCGTCCGGCCGCGCGGCCCGATCACCGGGCGTGATCTACCGGCCCGATCCGGCCCGTCTGACCGGAGTGAATCTTGGGTAATGAGGCGGATGTGGGGGAACGATGGGGACGCGGGAGGCCGTGACCGCGCGTGACGCGGTGCTGCCCCGGACGAGTGCCGCGGTGCGTGGCCACGTCTGGCGCGAACTGCTGCTCGGACTGACCGTGTTCGGGCTGTACGGCCTGGTGGTGATGCTCCCCCAGCAGGGCCGCGTCGGGCCGGCCCGCGTGCACGGGGAGCAGGTCTTCCGGCTGGAACGGGCCCTGCACATCGATGTGGAACCGGCGCTGAACGGGTGGCTCGTCGGGCAGCCGGTCTGGCGGGCGCTGGCCAACTACGAGTACGCCATCACCTACATCGTCAGCGCGTTCGGGCTGCTGGCCTGGCTCTACGTGCGCCACCCCGAGCGCTACCGGCCCGCCCGCAACACCTTCGTCCTGCTCAACCTCGGCGGCCTCGCCTGCTTCGTGCTGTACCCGGTGATGCCGCCCCGGCTGATGCACGGCCTCGGCTTCCACGACACGGTCCGGCTCGACCGCACCTGGGGGTCGTGGGGGTCGCCGGTGGTCGAGCACGCCGACCAGCTCGCCGCGATGCCGTCCCTGCACATGGCCTGGACGCTGTGGGTCGGGGTGGAGCTGGCCAGGGTGTCGGCGCGGCGGTCGGTGCAGGGGCTGAACGCCGCGCACATCGTGCTGACCGGCTATGTCATCCTCGCCACCGCCAACCACTTCCTGCTGGACGCGGTGGCCGCCGTGCCGCTGGTGGCCGCCGCGGTGTTCGTCGCCGGGCGGACCGCCCGCGCGCCGGCCGAGCGCGTCCCGGCGGCCGATGCGTTCTTCCTGGCCGTGGAGTCGCCCCGGGCGCCGCAGCACGTGGGCGGGGTCGTCCTGCTCGACACCTCGGAGGCCGGGCCGCGCCGCGACGACCTGGTGCGGGTGGTCACCGACTCGCTCGACCGGCTGCCCAGGTTCAAGCAGCGGCTCGCCGACCCGGCGCGCTGGCGGCGCCCGGTCTGGCGGGACCACACCGCGATCGACTGGGCGTGGCACGTCGGCGAGCGCGACGTCGGCGCCGCCGGCATGGACGGGCTGCGCGCCCTGATCGCCGAGATCCAGCGCGAGTCGCTGCCGCGCGACCGTCCCCTGTGGCGGATGGTGCTGGTGGACGGCGCGCAGCCGGACCGCACCGCCCTGGTCTTCCTGATGCACCATGTCGTCGCCGACGGGGTCGGGGTAGTGGCCCAGGCGATGCGGCTGATGGAGCCGTCGCCGGAGCAGGCGGGCACGACCGCCGTGCCGCCGCGCCGGCGGCTGCGCGAGGCGGCGGCCACGGTGATCGGGTTCTGCCAGCTCGCCGTCGACGTGGCGCCCCGGGCCCGGCTGCCCGCGAGCGGGACGTCCGAGCGGCGGTTCGGCACCGTCCGGGTCCCGCTGGAGACGGCCCGGGAGGTGGCCCGGCGGCACGACGCGCGGGTCAGCGACGTGGTCCTGTGCATGGTGGCGGGCGCCCTGGACCGGGTCGTCCCGTGGCCTCCCGGCGGCTCGCCCGACGGGGCGCGGCGCGACGTCCGGGTCGCGGTGCCGCTCATGATGCGCTCGCCCGAGAGCGAGGCCGAGGGCAACCACACCACGGCGGTCATGGTGGACCTGCCGGTCGGGAGGATGCCCGAGGCCGAGCGGCTGGCCTGCATCGCGCGGCGCAGCCGGGTCCTGCGCACGGGGACCCGCGCGCTGGCGTCGTGGTTCGTGATGCGGCAGGTGGGGCGGCTGATGCCGGCGCCCCTCCACGCGCGGTTCGCGCGGGCGGTCTACGGCGGCCGGTTCCTCCAGGGCGTCGTGTCGAACCTGCCGGGCCCGGACCGGCCGATGCGGCTGGCCGGGGCCCCGCTGACCGAGGTGTACCCGATCATCCCGCTGGCGCCCGGCGCGCCGCTGGCGGTGGGCGCGCTCGGCGTCGACGGGGAGCTGTGCTTCGGCGTCTCGGTGGACCCGGCGCTGGTGGACGACGCGGGCCTGCTGACCGCCGCGATCGCCGAGGTGCTCGACGAGCTGCGGGACGGAGACGCCCATGCCTGACCGGCCGTCCGGCGAGCCCGCACGCGTCCCCCCGCACGCGTCCCTGCACGAGCCACCGCGCGGTCGACCGCGCGGGCGATCACGGCCGGGTCGGCGGCTGGACGGGCGGCTGGACGGGCGGCTGGACGGGCGGCTGGACGGCGCGGTCGCGCTGGTGACGGGGGCCTCGTCCGGCATCGGCCGCGAGAGCGCGGCGGCGCTGGCGCGGGCCGGCGCCCGGGTGATCGTGCACGGCCGGGACGCGGACCGGCTCGCCGAGGTCGCGGCCGAGGTCGGCGGCACGGCGGTGGCCGGCGACCTGGCCGGTCCCGGGGAGGCCGAGCGCGTCGCGGCGGCGGCCCTGGCGGTGGCGGGACGGGTGGACGTCCTGCTGTGCAACGCGGGCCTCGGCTGGTCGGGCGCGTTCGCCGACATGCCCGCCGACGCCGCCGAGCGGCTCGTGGCGGTGAACCTGACCGCGCCGATCGCCCTCACCCGGCTGCTGCTGCCCGGGATGCGCGAGCGCGGCGGGCGCCTGGTGTACGTGACCTCGATCGCCGGACGGCTCGGCGTGGCGGGGGAGGCGGTGTACGCGGCGACCAAGGCGGGGCTGGACGTGTTCGCCTCCAGCCTGCGGGAGGAACTGCGCGGCACCGGGGTGACGGTGGGCGTGCTCGTCCCGGGCGTGGTCGACACCGCGTTCTTCGAGCGCCGCGGCGAGCCGTACACGCGCCGGCGCCCCCGCCTCCTGCCCCCCGCCCGTGTCGCGGAGGCCCTGGTGGAGGGCATCGCGGCGGGCACGGCGGAGATCTACACGCCGGGCTGGCTGCGGCTCCCCGTCGCCGTACGGGGCGTGGCGCCCGGCGTCTACCGCACGCTGGGCCGCCGCTTCGGCGCCCGCGCCGTCGCGCTGGAACCGGCGGACGGACGCCCGCCCGGCCCCGCCCCCCGATCCTGATGCGGATCGGTGCGGCGACCGGACGGGCGCAGGTCGTGGGTGACGGGCGCGCGTTCAGCCGTTGCGCACGGCCCGGATCGTCTCCTGGAGGGACCCCAGCGTCGCGAACACGGAGGTGGGCTCGTAGCCGCAGTGCGCCATGCAGTTCGCGCAGCGGTCGTCCTGCCCCCGTCCGTAGGAGCCCCAGTCGGTCGTCTCCACCAGCTCCTTGTAGGTCTCGGTGTAGCCGTCGTCCATCAGGTAGCAGGGACGTTGCCAGCCCTTGAGCGAGTACGACGGGATCGCCCACGCGGTGCACGCGAAGTCGACTTTGCCTTCCAGGAAGTCCAGGAACAGCGGCGAGTGGTTGAACCGCCAGCGTTTGCGGTTGCCGTTCGCGAACGTCTTCTGGAAGAGGGCGCGGGTCTCCTGGACGCCCAGGAAGTGGTCCTGGTCGGGCGCCTTCTCGTAGGCGTAGGCCGGTGAGATCATCATCTGATCCACCCCCAGGTCGTCGTTGAGGTAGTCGAGCACATCGATGACGGTCTGCGGGGTGTCGGTGTTGAACACGGTGGTGTTGGTGGTGACCCGGAAGCCGCGTTCCTGGCACATCCGGATGGCCGCGACCGCCTCGTCGAACACGCCCTTCTTGCAGACCGACTCGTCGTGCCGCTCGCGCAGCCCGTCCAGGTGCACGGTCCAGGTGAAGTAGCGGGACGGCTCGAACAGGTCGATCTTCTTGGGGATCAGCAGCGCGTTGGTGCACAGGTACACGTAGTGCTTGAGCCGCACCAGCTCGGCCACCATCTCGCCGATCTGCGGGTGCATCAGCGGCTCGCCGCCGGCGATCGACACCATCGGCGCGCCGCTCTCGCGGATCGCGGCCACCGCCTGTTCCACCGGCATTCGCTTCTTGAGCGTGCTCGCCGGGTGCTGGATCTTGCCGCATCCCGCGCAGGCCAGGTTGCAGGCGTACAGCGGCTCCAGTTCCACCAGCAGCGGGAACTTCTCGCGGCGGGCCAGTTTGTTGCGCATGATGTAGCCGCCGATACGCAGGCTCTGGCGCAGTGGCATGGCCATTACGGTCCGACCTCCTCAGGCAGGTCGATCTCGGTCGCCTTCATCCCGGACGGGGTGAAGGGCGCGTACATCGCCGATGGCGAGGGTCGCGGCGGCGGCGGTGCGGCCGTGGCGCCCTCGGCGGCGTGGGCGGCGGCGGCCCAGGCCGAGAGCGCGGGCCCCGCCGCCCACAGCCGCCGCCACGCGTTCAGGCCGTGCGGGACGGTCCCGGGCGAGACCAGCGGATGCCGGGGCGTGTCGACGATGGCGCGCACGACCGCCCAGGGGCGGGCGCCCGCGGCCTCGACCAGCGGCCCGGACTCCATGTCGACCGCCACCGCCCCGGTCGCGGCCAGCGCGCCCCGCTCGGCGCCGGTGACGGTGTGGCCGGCGGTGATGATCGGCCCGCGGTGCACGGTGGCGCCGCTCAGCGCGAGCAGGCGGGCCAGCGGTCCGGCCCAGCGGCAGCGCAGCGTCCGCCCGCCGGAGCGCACCTCGGTCGCCACCACCAGGTCGCCGGGCCGCAGCCGGGCGTCCAGGGCGCCGCCGAAGCCCGCCACCACCAGGGCGTCGAACTCCGGCAGCCGGGCGGCGGCGGCCTCCGCGCGGCGCGGCCCCATCCCGGTGCGGACGACGCGCACCGCCGCGCGCCCGGGACGCCCGCCGCGGCGCGCCCGGAGGCGTCCGACGGCGCGGGCCTCGACGCCGAGCGCGGCGCAGATCACCAGCCGCGTCACGAGACCTCCCCGCGGGCGTAGCGGCCCAGCGCGTTGATCGGGAACACCAGCCGGTACAGGTGGTAGTTGATGTAGAAGTCGCCGGGGAAGCCGGTGCCGGTGAAGTGGTCCTCGTCCCAGCCGCCGTCCGGTCGCTGCCGGCTCGTGAGCCAGCCGACGCCGCGGTCCACCACCGTGCCGCGCTCGCCGGCCGCGAGCAGCGCCAGCAGCGCCCATGCGGTCTGCGAGGGCGTCGAGGCGCCCCGGCCGATCCAGGACGGCGACCGGTAGGAGCGCAGGTCCTCGCCCCAGCCGCCGTCGTCCTGCTGGTGGCGTTCCAGCCAGTCGACGGCGCGGCGGACGGCCGGCTTGTCCGGGCGGACCCCGGCGGCGATGAGGGCGGGCACCACGCTGCCGGTGCCGTACACGTGGTTGGCGCCCCAGCGGCCGAACCACGACCCGTCCGGCTCCTGGGCCTTGAGCAGCCAGACGACGGCCCGCTTGACCAGCGCGGAGTCGGCCATGCCGCGCTCGCACAGCGCCTCCACGACGTGCGCGGTGACGTCGGCGGACGGCGGGTCGGTCACGGCGCCGAAGTCGCAGAAGGGCAGCTTGGCGGGCAGGGTGCGGGTGTTGTCGGCGTCGAACGCGCCGAATCCGCCGTCGCGGGACACCATCCCGGCCATCCAGCGGACGCCGCGTTCGATCGCGGGCTCGGCCCGCGGGTCCCGCAGCCGGCTGAGCGCGAGGACGGCCTCGGCGGTGTCGTCGGTGTCGGGGTAGACGTCGTTGTCGAACTCGAACGCCCACCCGCCGGGCGGCAGGTCCGGCCGCCGGACCGACCAGTCGCCGGGGCCGGTGACCTCCTCGCCGAGCACCCACTCGGCGGCGCGGACCTGGGCGGGGTGGTCGCCGGGCAGGCCGGCGTCGGTCAGCGCGTTCATGGCGAGGACGGTGTCCCAGAGCGGCGACTGGCACGCCTCCAGGCGGCGGCCCTTCTCGTCGCGGACGGTGAACCGGTCGAGGCCCTCCAGGCCGCGCCGCATCACCGGATGGTCCACGCCGTAGCCGAGCAGGTGCAGCGCGATCAGCGAGTACACCCACGGCGGCTGGATGCCGCCCCACGAGCCGTCCTTCTCCTGGCGGGCGACGATCCACTCGCCGGCCCGCCGCAGCGCGGCCCGCCGCACCACCGCCACCGGGCGCCGCTCGTACACGTGCAGGGCCCGGTCCAGGGCCTGGAACGCCTCGCTCCAGCCGGGCCGCCTCCCGGACCGGCGGCGCCGCGGCGGGCGGTGCTCCGGGCGCAGCTCGGCGAGGTCGAACGGCAGTGTCCGGACGGGCCGGAGCGCCCCGACGACGGTCAGCGGGACGATCGTCTGCCGCGCCCAGCACGCCCAGTCGTAGACGTTCAGCGGGAACCAGCTCGGCAGGAACATCATCTCCGGCGGCATCACCGGCAGGTCGTCCCAGGACCACTGCCCGAACAGCGCCAGCCAGAAGCGGGTGAACACGCGGGTGGCCGCGATGCCGCCCGCCTCGCGGATCGCGTGCGCGGCGCGGCGCATGTGCGCGGCGTCCACCGGGTCGCCGGCGAGCCGCAGCGCCACGTACGCCTCGACGGTCGTGGACAGCTCCGTCGGCCCCCCGTGGAAGTTGGCCCAGGTGCCGTCCGGCGCCTGCTGGGAGCGGATCCAGCGGGCCGCCTCCTCGGTGTCGGGCGCGGTGCGGACGCCGAGGAACTCGCGCAGCAGCAGATCCTCGGCGTCCATGCTCACGTTCGTCTGGAGCTCGCCCTTCCACCAGCCCTCCGGGGACTGGAGGGAGAGCAGGTGGTCGCGCGCCGCCTCCAGCGACGCGGCGGCCTTCCCCGCCTGCGTCCTGGGCTTCGCCGGCGCCCCCGGTTTGCCGGGCTTGCCCGGCCTGTCCGGGATGGGTGCGCTGGACGGCGTGGGTGCGGTGGTGGTCATCAGTGGTCCCGTCGGGTGACGAAGTCGGCGATGTGCAGGAACTCGGTGCGGACGGCGCCCGGCAGCCCGGCCCCGGCCAGCCGCGCGGACGCCCGTTCGACGCGGCGGCCGGCCTCGGCCTCGGCCCAGGCCCGCCCGCCCGCCGCCTCGACCAGGCGCGCGATCTCCCGCAGCGCGCCCTCGTCCGGCCCGGCGGCGTCGGTCCCGGCCGGGAGCGTGTACAGCTCGGCCAGCCGCGCGGACGCCGCGTTCCCGGCGTTCAGGGCGGCGACCACCGGCAGCGACATCTTGCGGGACCGCAGGTCCGACAGGGCGGGCTTGCCGGTGACGACCGGGTCGCCCCAGATGCCGAGCAGGTCGTCGACGAGCTGGAAGGCCACGCCGACGTTCGCGCCGAACGCCTCCAGCGCGCCCGCCAGCGGCTCCGGCGCGCCGTGCAGGACCGCCCCGATCGCGCAGGAGCAGGCCAGCAGCGCCGCGGTCTTGTCGGCGGACATGGCCAGGCACTCGTCCAGGCCGATCTGCCGGCGGCTCTCGAAGTCGAGGTCGAGCGCCTGCCCGGCGATGAGCCGCCGGGTGGCGGCGGCCATCGCGTGCGCCGCCGCCGTCGCGCCCGGTCCGGGCGCCTCCAGCAGCACCTCGGCGGCGAGGGCCAGCAGCGCGTCGCCGGCGAGGATCGCGGCGGGCTCGCCGAACACCGTCCACGCGGCGGGCCGGTGCCTGCGGGTCCGGTCGCCGTCCATGATGTCGTCGTGCAGGAGCGAGAACGCGTGCGTCAGCTCGACCGCGACGGCGCCCGGGAGCCCGCTCTCGGGCGCGGCCCCCGCGGCCCGCGCCGACAGCAGGACGAGCGCGGGGCGCAGCGCCTTGCCGGCCGGGACCGCGGGACGGCCCTCGGCGTCGGTCCAGCCCAGGTGGTAGGCCGCGACGCGGTAGGTGTGCGGGTCGAGGCGGCCGACGGCGGCGCGCAGCGCCCCGTCGACCAGCGCGCGGACGTCGGTCATCGAGACCGGAACGGTCGTCATCGGTCCCTCACCCCCTCCAGGTGGCGACGGACCAGGCGAGCGGCGGTGAGACCACTGCGCACTGCTCCCTCCATGGTGTCGGGCCAGCCCGTGTCGGTCCACGCGCCGGCGAGGAAGACTCCCGTTGCCCGGGTCGCCGCGCCCGGACGCCGCGCGCCGCTGCCCGGCCGCTGCCGGAACGTCGCGCGCCGCTCCCGGGTGACGAACACGTCCCGGACGCGGGCCCGGCGCGCGGCCGGCAGCAGCCGCCGCAGCTCGGGCACGAAGCGGTCCCGGAGCTCGGCGGTGGGCACGTCGATCCAGCGGTCGGCGGCCGACACCGACACCGCCAGGTACTGGCCGCTCCCCAGGCCGCTCACCGCCGTCCGGTCGAAGATCCACTGGACCGGTGAGCCGACCGCGGCGGCGAACGGCCGGTCCAGCACCGGCCGGTCGTAGACGACGTGCACGTTGACGATCGGGCTGGCGTCCAGCGCGTGCCAGCGGGCGTCCGGCCCGGGGTGCGCCTCGGCGGGCAGCAGCCGGGCCGCCGTCTCGTGCGGGACGGCGAGGATCACCGCGTCGGCGGCGACCGGCTCGCCGTCCACCACCACCTTCGGATCGGCGGTCACCTCCTCCGCCTTCGCCTTGAGGCGGACGGTGCCGCCCGCCTCCTGGATCCGCCGCAGCGCCGGGCCGCCGTGCAGTTCGGCGAGCGGGACGGACGGGACGCCGATGTCGGCGGCGCCGGTCCGGCCGAACAGCGCCCGGCGGCAGACCATCGCCGACAGCCCGAGTGAGGCGTCGTCGACCTCGGCGTTGAGCGAGGCGGTGATGAACAGCCCCCACAGCGCCTCGCGGGCCCACGCGCGCTGCCCCCGCCCGGCCAGCCACGCCCCCGCCGAGACCTCGTCGAGCGCGGGATCGGCGGGGTCCAGGCGGCGCAGCGCGGTGGAGGCCCGCATCGCGCGCAGCCGGTCGGCGGGGGACAGCGGCGAGTACCGGGCCAGCGCCGGCAGCAGGTGCAGCGGGCTCGGCAGCGGCGCCCGGCGCAGCCGCGCGCCGCGCCCGCCGGGCGTCAGGACGGTGACGTCGAAGCGGTCCTGGACGGTGGCGAGGTGGTCGGTGCCGAGGCGCCGCAGCAGCCCCTGGTAGGCCGTGCAGCAGCGCAGGAACACGTGCTGGCCGTTGTCGACGTCCAGCCCGTCCCGGCGAAACGAGTGCGTGGCGCCGCCCAGCCAGGGGCGCGCCTCGACCAGGGTGACCTGCACGCCCGTCTCCTGGAGGGCCATCGCGGCGCTGATCCCGGCCAGGCCGCCCCCGACGATGACGACGTTCACCGTTCCGTCCCCGTCAGCGCCCGCGCCGCCACGACCGCCTTCTGCCAGTTCGGCAGCGACATCCGGGAGTCCAGCGCGATGGAGGGACGGTCGGCGATGCGCTCCAGCAGCCGCCGGTAGATGCCCGCCATGGCGGCGGTGCACGCGGCGCTGCGCCGGTCGAGCATCGGCAGCAGCCGCAGCCCCTCGTCGTACCAGGACCGCGCCCGCGCCGCCTCGAAGCGGATCAGGTCGTTCAGCCGCTGCGGCGGGTCGGTGAACCGGCCCGTCTCGTCCTGCGCCAGCGTGCAGCCGAACTTCGCCAGGTCCTCGGCCGGCAGGTAGATCCGGCCGTTCAGCCGGTCCTCCCGCACGTCCCGCAGGATGTTGGTGAGCTGGAGCGCGACGCCGAGCGCGTCGGCGAGCGGCTCGGCCTTCAGCGGGCGGTCCGTCCCGAACACGCCGAGCGACAGCCGCCCGACCGTGCCCGCCACCTGCCGGCAGTAGGGCAGCAGGTCCTCGAACGTGCCGTACTCGGTGCCGCGCACGTCGGCCTCGCAACCGTCGATCAGCTCGCCGAACGCCTCCAGCGGGACCGGGTAGCGCACCGCGGTGTCGGCCAGCGCGGCCAGCACCGGGTCGTCCTCCAGGACGCTGATGCCGGTCCGCCGCCGCCCGTGCGCGTCCCGGAGCACGGTGAGCTGCGTCCGCGACCCGGCCAGCAGGTCCAGCCGCACCCCCGGCGGCTCGGGGCCGTCGCCGATGTCGTCGATCCTGCGGGCGAACGCGTAGATCGCGCTCATCGCGCGCCGCTTGGGACCGGGCATCAGCCGGATCCCGTAGGCGAAGTTGCGAGCCTGGTCGCGCACGACCCTCTCGCAGTGCTGGTAACCGTCGGAAACCGTCACCGTTCAGCCCCTTCCAAGAGCGCGCGCCCACCCGGCCAGCAGCCTCGCCCGGTGCGGGCGCGGCGGATGCGCGAGCACGTCGTAACGGCCGCGGGCGAGCGCGGCCAACGCCGCGCGCCCCCCGGCCACATAGCCCGCCACGGCGAGCCGCGCCCACCCCGACAGGCCCGAGATCAGCGGCTCCGCCCCCCGGTCCAGCAGCTCCCGGGCCCGGCCGGCCTCCAGCGCCAGGACGCCGCGCAGCCGCGTGGGCGTCACCGGGCGCGCGAGGTCGTCCTCGGTGCAGTCGAACCGCCGCAGGTCGTCGGCGGGCAGGTAGATCCGGCCGCGCCGGTGGTCCTCCCCGACGTCCTGGCAGTGCTCGATGATCTGGAGCGCGGTGCAGACCCGGTCCGACGACTCCAGCAGGCCCGGCCTGGCGGCCCCGAACACGTGCAGGACGATGCGCCCCACGGGGTCGGCCGACAGAGTGCAGTACTCCAGCAGTTCGCCGAACGTCCCGTAGCGGTGCACCTCCTGGTCCTGGCGGTTGGCCTGGACGAGGCGGCGGAACGGGGTCTCGGGGATGGAGCGGGCGGCGACGGTGGCCGCCAGCCGCCGTAACTGCGGCAGCCGCGGCGTCCCGGTCCCGTAGATCCGGTCCAGGTCGCCGTCCACCAGGTCGAGCAGCCCGGCCCGTTCCTCCTGCGGCGCCTCGTCGCCGATGTCGTCGACGAGGCGGGCGAACCCGTAGACGGCGCGCAGATCGGCGCGGTGCCGGGCGGGCAGCAGCCGCGTCGCGACCGGGAAGTTCTCCCGGGAGGCGAGTTCGCCGAGCGCGCGACGGTTCCCCTCGATGCTCCAGGTCGATGCAGGGGCGATGTTCTCTCGACGAGTCACCACAGTGAGATTCGCCGACCTGTTACCAGAGAAACTCTGGCCAAGGTATGGAGTTATTGAAACGGCCCGGGTTTTGGTAGCAAAAACAGCGCCACAGGAATATCGCCCCCAAATGACGGTCGGTCGGGGGTGATGAGCAGGGAACATCGCCGGACGGGCCGCCGTGCCGCCGTCCACCGGGCCCGGCCCGGCAAAGAAAGCCATGCGCGCCGGAGCCCGAGCCGGGGCCGCCGTTTGGGCGCGTCTTTATCGAACCGGCCGGTATATCAGGTGAACGAGCATGAAATGCGAAGTCTCGCCGGCGCCCGCGGCCCGCTAGGCCCGTGAAGCCGTCTGGAGCCGGCGGGCGACCTCGGCCGCTTCGGCGTCGCCGAGGTGAGGGCGCATCCGGTGGGCGAGTTCACCGAGGCGGGTGCGGCACACCTACCTCGCGACGACCGGTCGGCTCGGCGCGCACTGGGCCGACCTCGACCTGGTGGCGGCGCTCGAGGCGTTCGCCGCAGCGACCGGATTGCGGTCTCTGCACGGAGTCGCGGACTGATCCAGTGTTCTCCGGGCCGCGGGCGCCGCGGCTGTGTTAGCGTGCGGGCTTTCCGCGATCCGGAGGCCCGGTGTTCCAGCGAGTCAGTACGGTCATGACGTTCGCTGTCGACCCTGAGGCGTCGGCGCACTGGTGGGGCGAGGTTCTTAACGTCCCGGTGAACCTCGACGTCGACGGCGACTCGGTGTACGCGTGGGTCATGGTCGCTGGTGTCGAGTACGGCTGGCATCAGGCCGACGACGAACGCAGTCCACGAGGCCGCAGTCCAGTCGTGTACTGGGCGGTCGACGATCTCGACGCCGCCCGCAAGCATCTCCTCGACGCCGGCGCCGTTCACCACCGCGGACCTCTTAAGGTCGCCCCCAGCCGCCGCATCTGCCAGCTCATCGACCCGTTCGGCACCTGTGTCGGCCTCGAAGGGCCGTAACGGTCACCCGTGGGCATCCTTGTAGGTTCCACGTTTCGATGGACAATGGTCGCCTGAGATGGACACTGAATGGGCAATTTCGCGGTTCAGTGGGCACTGACTACGTTCAGTAATTACTGTCCTTTGCATGGCCATGAAGACCCCAGCAAGGGCCGGTGGGAAGCGTGAATCGGCCACGGCGGTGATCCGGTACGACGATGCTTCGGTGCGCGAGATCCCCTTCAGGGACCTGCGGTTGGCAGATTTCGCCGCTTCGATACCTTGGAGGAGCATTCGTTCTGTTCACGGCCAGGCACACTATTCGGGTCGATATGCGTCGGCGACGATGCCTGTCGTCTATGAGAGTCGGCTCGAGTTGGCCCGGTTGCTTTTGGCCGACATGGATCCTGCGGTCCCCTCGCTCAGGACCCCTCGCTCCTGTAGTCCGACACCGACGTAGATCAGCGTGACCGGTGCGCTCGCTGAGGAAGTCGCTGCACGCCCAGTTCGGCCGCCGCACGACGGCGTTGACTCTGCTTCCGTTCCAGGTCGAGGACGAGCAGGGGCGGCGGGAGTTCCGCCAGGTGCTGCTGACGATCGAGAAGAAGCTGGTCTTGGCCGACAAGTACCCGGGCATGCTGGCCGATGATCTCGCCGATTATTTCTGGGTCCGCTCCAGCGGGCATTTCGCCTCACTGATGGCGCTGGTCAACCGGGGCTGCTACCGGGCGATCCGCACTGGCCATGAGCGCTTGGACGAGGAACTCATGGACGGTGTCAAGAACGATGCGGCCGCCGAGGAGGCCCGGCTGGACCTGAAGGCCGCGATCGACGCGGGCCTGCTCACCTCCAAGCCCAGGTCCCGGTCGGTCACCGGGAGACGGTCGGCGTGAGGCAGAGGTGGGCCACCGAGCGGATCCCCATCGCCTGTCCGCCGCTGCCCGGTGAGGCTCTGGACAGCTGGATCGAGGCCTACGCCCGAAGGCTGAGGATCACCGCCTTTCACTTCCTTCGATTCGTGGAGTTGCCGCAGGCCAGGGTCGGCAAGATGACGATCCGGCTCCACGCACAGGAGGCACGGCGACTCAGTGCGGTCGCCGGGGTTCAGGAGTCGGTGCTGAGGTCGTTGACCCTGGAGCCTTTCGATCAGATGGCGGTTCGGCTCCATCCCGACCGCCGCGCGATGAAGGCGCCTCCGAGCTGGCGTTCGGGCGGCGCCAGCACCCGCTTTTGTCCGCGCTGCCTGCACGACAACGGGGGACGGTGGCTGCTGGCCTGGCGCCTGCCGTGGACGTTCTGCTGCCTGCGGCACAACTGCCAGCTCATCGGGCAGTGCCCGGCCTGTCACAAGCCCCCCAGGATCTCCGGCAGCAGATTCGGCGGTCCCTCCCGGCCGGGACAGTGCGCCAACGGCGTGCACGCCCAGGCCCCGGGTGGCCGGCGAGACCGTGTCCCCTGCGACTTCCCCCTGCCCCAGGCCGCGGCTCCGGGGCTGCCCGCGAGGGGCCTGATCGTGCAGGCTCAGCGGGCGGTCAACCAGATCCTCACGCAGGGCCAGCGGCACGACCGCACCGCCGCCGAGCTCCACCTGCGAGAGATCTACGCGCTGGGACGTCGATCGCTGCACGGCCTGCCGGACCACCTGCCCACAGCGCCTCCAGTGGTGCACGAGGTCCTGAGCGAGTGGCAGGGGTCGCCACTCGAACCAGGGCGGGTGCCCAACACCCCCTCCAGCACCGCGATCTCCAGCACCGCGGTCGGTACAGTGCTCGGCCGCATCGCACGCTCTCGCGCGGACGCCCAGGCTCGTGACCTGCTGGAGTGGATCCTGCGCGTCGACCAGGCGCGGGCCCCCTCGACCAAGGACCCGCACACCCGCGCCAAAACCTGGAAGAAGGCGGGGGCCAGCCTAAGGCAGCTCGCACTGGCCTCGGCCGATTCGGAGTCCGGGCTGCTGACGCGGTTGAGAGACCGCGCTCCTGGCCGCGACCACCCGGCCCGCCTCACCAAAGAGCAGCTTCAAGGGCGAGCCGCGAAGATACCCGGGATGCTCTGGCCCCAGTGGAGCATCAGGCTGATGCCCGATCGCATCTCCAGCCCGCCGGCGACCGACGGGTTCCGCAGGGCCTGCAGCGCGTTCCTCCTCCTGCCCGGGTCCGAGCTCGACTACAGCGGGGCCGCGACGCTGCTGGGCCATCAAACCCCGGCCAAGGACCGCCTGGCCTTCGACCGGGCAGAGCTGGTGGAGCCCGCGCTGACGGCCGTGGTCTGGGCGCTGATCGAGTTGACCGACGTCCTGGACCAGCACGCGCCGCCGATCGACTACGCCCGCCGCAGGCAGACCTTCGCCTGCGGCGATCTTGACCTCGACGTCGCCGCCTACACGGCGCTGTGCCGGGCGGAGGGCTGGCGGACCGGGGGCGCTCCACGGCTTGCCCTTGTGCGCTGG
The DNA here is from genome assembly GCF_030283145.1 of Actinomadura xylanilytica. Lineage (GTDB taxonomy): Bacteria > Actinomycetota > Actinomycetes > Streptosporangiales > Streptosporangiaceae > Spirillospora > Spirillospora xylanilytica. The sequence continues at coordinate 997,822 of NZ_JASNWE010000003.1, read as the reverse complement.
TACCTGCGTTCGCTGCTGCTGGGCGCGCCCGCGCTCCTGCCGGAGCGGGTCAGCTACCACGCGCGAGACAACCTGCGATTCCAGATCCCGCGCAGCTTGCGGGGGTGGCTGCTCGACCAGGCCGCCGGCGCCCTTGCCGCCCGCGGCATCGACGAACCGGTCCAGTGGGCACCCCCGATCCACGAGCCCCCCGGTGCCGGCTGGCCCGGACCCGATCCCGCGGACGTCGATCGTGAAGCGTTCGTCGCCCTCCTTTGGGCCGGACACCTGGTGACTCGCGTCGCCGATCAGCTGGCCCTCTCCTGCGAGCAGACCCGGCTCTACGCCGACATCACCGACGCGAAACCGCGACCTGCGCACTTCCCGGCGCCCAAAGGCGGCCGGCGCATTCCGCGGCGGGGCGTCCTGTCACCACAAAGCCTGCACCATCTCCACCTGCGCCAGCGGCTGACCCCGGCGCAGATCGCGGCTCCGGCCGGATGCAGCAACACCACGGTCCTGCGCGCGATGGCCGAGGCCGGCGTCGAGCGACGCACGTACGCGCAAGCCACCCGCCACCGCATCTCCCGCGAGTGGGTCGAGCACGAGTACCTGGTCAAGCTGCGGAGCCTGTCCGACCTGGCAGACCAGGCCCGATGCCATCCAGACACCATGCGCAAGATGGCCAGGGATTGGGGGATCGTGCTCCGGGCGGGGAACCCGGTCTCCAACCCGTTCGCGCACCTGGATCCCCTGCCCGATCTGTCGCCGGCGATGCTCACCACAATCGCCACCCCCAACAGCATCCGGCGGCTGCGATCCCTGGTCGCGCTGTCGATGAGCACCGACCTCAGCCGGGCCGCAACCGCACTGGGCATCGCCCCCAACTCCCTGCGCGGCCAGATCCGAACCCTGGCCAAGGCGACAGGATCGCCACTGCTTGCTTCGACGACTCCCGTGAGACTCACCCCGTCCGGCAGGCGATTCCTCGACGAGGCCGTTCGGCTGCTGAACTCCCTGGATGGGGGCATACCAGGCAAGCCCACAAGGGGCAATGGATCTTGAGCCGTGCTGGCCGGCAAGCAGGGGTTTCGGCTGTGGACAGTGTGGGGGCGGTGCCCGCATCGATGCTCACGCTGTCATCTAAGCGTTGGCCTTCGGCGATGCCGGTCGATGGAGGGGACAGTATGGAGGTTCTGACCCATGCGCCCGCCGATGCCCACTTTTTCGCGCTCACCGGGCAGACCCGCCATGAACGCGTCCGGCCTTATCTTGTGTCGCTGGTTTCTGCTGGTCAGTGGCCTGGATGTTGCTGAGGCACGTGAGGCAAGTAGCTCTTTTGTTGTCGGCTCGTTTAAGTGTTGAAGTGATGCGTGCCGAAGCGGCTCAACGCTTACGGTGTGTTGGTGAGCAGGGGGCCGGGGAGGATCCAGCGCGCCATCTACGAGTTGCTCGCGTCTGTGCGGACGGTGGAGCCGTGGCCGGTTTACGTGTCGGCGGGCGGGCTGACGCGTTTGGTCTACGGTACCGAGTTGCCGAGCGCCGCGCAGTGGAGGCCATCCGCCGGGTCTGTCGCACGTCAACGGCACTGGAGCGGGGCAGCACATGGACCCTGGTCCCTGCGCCGAGCCGTTGGGATGCCGGCCGCCACGTGGACCGCAGGGTACTGATCGCGCGGTTGAGGGCTGACGCCGCGCAGGACTGGCTCTGGCGTGCCTATCTGTTCGGCCGAGGACGGCCGAATCGGAGCTGGGGTGTCGTTGTGCCGTGCGCGGACCAGCCGGACTACGGCGTTCCTGAACCCGACGAGCTCGCCGCGGCGATCGAGGCGTTCGCGCTCCAGCAAGAGTCGGCTCGATCGACGTCGAGGGCGAGCTCGCCCAGCTTGGCCCGGCCGGGCGGGTACCGGCCCCTGCGCGTCCGCGACACCCTGTTCTGAGCCTGAGCCGGCCTGGTGGGAGGTCTGGCGGGCCAGCGTCAGCCGTCACCGGTGAGGTTGGGCGGGCAGCAGGTCCGCAGGTAGTTCTGCAGCTCGGTGAGGGACCGCTCGACCGCGAGGGTGTCGACGCGGTAGCGGACCTGTTTGCCGTCCTTGCGGGAGGTGAGCAGGCCGCCGCGGCGCAGCAGGGCGAGCTGCTGGGAGGCGCCGGACTGGCCGATGCCCAGGCGCTCGGCGACGGTCCCGACGGTCAACTCGACACCACCGGCGAACAGCTCCAGCATCTGCTGCCGCTGCTGGCTGGCCAGCCCCTTGAGGAACTCGCGCAGCTTCTCGCTCGGCGGCTCCACCACGGCCCCGCAGCCGAGCTGCGGTGCTTCACGCGAGCTGTCCGTGGCCTGGTCCGACACCGGTTCCTCCTTCATCCCCACCCTGACATATTAACATTTCATGAAACGATGTTATGTTGTGGGCATGCCCCACCGTTTCGACACCATCATCATCGGGGGCGGGCAGGCCGGTCTGGCCACCGCCCGCGTCGCCCTCGACCTCGGACTCACCCCGCTGGTCCTGGAGGCCGCCCGGTCGGCGGCCGGGTCGTGGCCGCACTACTACGACAGCCTCGCCCTGTTCTCTCCGGCCCGCCGCAGCGCGCTGCCCGGCGCTCCCTTCCCCGGCGACCCGGACGGCTACCCGACCCGCGATGAGGTCATCGCCTACCTGGCCGGCTACGCCGAACGCCTGGACGCCGACATCCGCACCGGCCACCGCGTGGTCAAGGTCGCCGCCGGCGTGGGGGCGGGCGCGAGGCCCGGGCGGGCCTTGGAGGTCGCGGTCGAGAGCGGGGAGAGCTTCACCGCCCCGGCGGTGATCGCCGCGACGGGCGCGTTCAGCCGCCCGCACCGCCCCGACGTGCCCGGGCTGGACTCGTTCACCGGCACGGTGCTGCACTCCTCGCAGTACCGGCGGCCCGGCGAGTTCGCCGGGGGGCGGGTGGTGATCGTGGGCGGCGGGAACTCGGCGGTGCAGATCGCCATCGAGCTGGCCGGCCACTGTCGGGTCACCCTGGCCACCCGGCACCCGCTGCGGTTCATGCCGCAGCGCGTCGCCGGCGTCGACATGCACCTGTGGCTGCAGCGCACCGGCCTTGACGCCGCCGGGTGGGCGCGCCGGCTGCTGACCGGTGGCAAGGGCACCCCGGTGTTCGACACCGGCACCTACCGGGACGCGATCGCCACCGGCAACCCCGACCGGCGCCCCCTGTTCACCCACCTGGAGGGCGACCACGTGGTGTGGGCCGACGGGACGCGCGAGCGCGTCGAGGTGGTGCTGCTGGCCACCGGGTACCGGCCGGGCGTGGACTACCTCGCCGATTCGGGCGCTCTGGACCAGGCCGGGATGCCGCGGCACCGCGGCGGGATCTCCATCACCCATCCCGGGCTCGGCTACGTCGGGCTGGAGTGGCAGCGCTCGTTCGCCTCGGCCACCCTGCGCGGGGTCGGCGCCGACGCCCGCCACGTCCTGACCGGGCTGCGCCCGTAGGCGAGCAGGTCAGGCGGGGGTGAGCGCGGGCAGGGCGAACAGGCCCGACAGGCGGCTCAGTGCTTCGGGAACGGCCCGGTAGTACACCCAGGTCCCGCGCCGCTCGCCGTCGATCAGCCCGGCTTGGCGCAGCACCTTCAGGTGGTGGGAGATGGTGGGGGCGGTCAGCTCGAAGGAGCCGGTCAGGTCGCACACGCACGCCTCGCCGCCCTCGGCAGAGGCGATCATGTTCAGCAATCGCAGCCGGACCGGGTCCGACAGCGCCTTGAACACCCCGGCCAGCTCGACGGCCTCCTGCTCGCCCAGGGTGGAGCCGCTCAGTGGTGCGCAGCACGCCGGGTTGGTGGCGTCTTCCAACTCCAGCAACTTAGACATAGCTCTAATTTGACATCTATCTATGCAGCGACGCAAACTGGCGCCTGCTTCGAAGAACGTCTAAACAAGGGGTCGTGATGAAGACGCCGCTCACCCGGATCACCGCTCAGCGCAGCACCGCACGCAACGGCACCGCACGCTCCGGCGGGCGTGTCACCTTCCGCGACGAGCGGGGGAGGTCTGCACCAGCGCCTGCCGTGCGGCCGCCCACCGCGACCGGGTCGCCACCGCCGCCCACCGCGCCCGTCTCTGACCCGAACCGCCCGTTCCTCGGGCCCACCTACGCAAGGCCACCTACGCGACGCAGCGAGGAGAGATCATGAGCGAGAACGACCGGTCCCAGGAGCCCGCCGAGCAGGCGCCGGAGTCGGCGCCCGGGCAGGCGGCGGGCAGCTGCTGCACCGAGACCGAGCGGCCGCTGGACCCGGCGGTCACCGTGACCCAGGCCAAGACCAGCGCCGGGTGCGGCTGTGTCGAGGGGGCTGACTCCGGCGACCTGCCGGTGGTGGTCATCGGGGCGGGGCCGGTCGGGCTGGCCGCCGCCGCTCATCTGGCCGAACGCGGCCTGGACTTCGTGGTCCTGGAGGCCGGCGAGGACGCCGGGGCGGCGATCTCCGAATGGGGGCACGTCCGGCTGTTCTCGCCGTGGCGGTACGACACCGACGCCGCCGCCCGCCGCCTTCTGGAGCCCACCGGATGGACACTGCCCGATCCGGAGGCGCTGCCCACCGGCGCCGAGCTGGTCCGCGACTACCTGGCCCCGCTGGCGCGGGTGCCGCAGCTGGCCGGGCGGATCCGTACCGGCACCCGCGTGATCGCCGTCGCCCGTCGCGGCGTGGACGTCACCCGAACCGTCGGCCGCGACCAGCAGCCGCTGCTGGTCCGCACCGTCGGCCCGGACAGCGCCGTCACCGACCTGACTGCTCGCGCAGTCATCGACGCCTCGGGCACCTGGGGGCGCAGCAACCCGCTCGGCCACTCCGGGCTGCCCGCTCCAGGCGAGGACCAGGCCGCCGATTACCTGGCCGGGCCGCTGCCGGACGTGCTGGGCCGTGACCACGACCGCTTCGCCGGTAAGCACATCTTGGTCGTCGGGATGGGCCACTCGGCGGCCAACACGCTGCTCGCGCTGGCCGAGCTCGCCAAGACCGCGCCCGGCACCCACATCGCCTGGGCCGTGCGCGGCGCCTCGGTCGCCCGCCTGTACGGCGGCGGCGACGCCGACGGCCTCCCCGCCCGCGGCGCGCTCGGCACTCGCCTCAAGGCCGCCGTCGACGCCGGTGAGATCGAGCTGGTGCGCGGCTTCACCGTCACCGGCTTCCATGCCCCCGCAGGGGGCCCGGCCGCCGGGCCCGTCCAGGTCACCGGCACCGGCACCGGCGCCGCCCCGGACGGCGCACAGACCATCGACGCCGATATCGTGGTGGCGGCCACCGGGTTCCGGCCCGACCTGGACATGCTCCGCGAGGTCCGCGTCGAGCTCGACCCCGCCACCGAGGCACCGGTCCGGCTCGCGCCGATGATCGACCCCAACTTCCACTCCTGCGGCACCGTCCCCCCGCACGGCGAACGCGACCTCGCCCACCCCGAGACCGGCTTCTACATCGCCGGAATGAAGAGCTACGGCCGCGCCCCCACCTTCCTGATGGCCACCGGCTACGAGCAGGTCCGCTCCGTGGTCGCCGCCCTGGCCGGAGACCGGGCCGCAGCCGACGCCGTCGAACTCGACCTGCCCGAGACCGGCGTCTGCTCCACCGACCTGGTCACCGAAGACCAGCTCCCCGGCGCCCCCGACAGCACATCCCGTATCGCCGCCGATGGCGGGTGCGGCTCGTCCTGCGGCGCCGAGCCCGAGCAGATTCCCCTCACGGTGGCCGTGAGCGAAGCCGACGGCGGCTCCTGCTGCGGCGGGTCGGCGCCCCAGCCGGTCAGCGTCGGCGCCCCCGCCGGAGCGGGTTTCGCGACCGGGCGCGTGCACGGCTACTCCGGCGACGCCGATCGAGGCGACAACTGACCCGGTGAGCCGCGAATCCTCCATCCCGGTGCCGGCGGCGGACCACCCCACCGCCGGCGCCGGTGTCGCCTCCCGCGTTCCGCTGCTCGCGCTGTGCGTCACCGAGATCACCAGCTGGGGCGTGCTCTACTACGCCTTCCCGGTCCTGGCCGCCGGCATCAGCCGCGACACCGGCTGGCCCACCGGCACCGTCACCGCGGCGTTCTCCGCCGCGCTGGTCCTGGCCGCCCTCGGCGGTATCCCTCTCGGCCGCGCCCTGGACCGGCACGGCCCCCGCGGCCTGATGACCGGCGGCTCGGTGCTGGGCGTCCTGGCCGTCCTGGCGATGGCGGCCGCCCCGAACCTGGGCTGGTTCGTGGCCGCGTGGCTGCTGGCCGGGGCCGCGATGACCGCGGTGCTCTACCAGCCCGCGTTCGCCGCCCTCACCCGCTACTACGCGCCGCGCCACCTAAGTGCCCTGACCACCCTCACGCTCGTCGCGGGCCTGGCCAGCACCCTCTTCGCGCCCCTCACCAGCGCCCTGGCCGCCCAGATGTCCTGGCGGGCCGTCTACCTGGTGCTGGCCGCCGTCCTGGCCGCGGTGACCATCCCCCTGCACTACTTCGCGCTGCGCCGCCCATGGCCACCGCCGTTCGAGCACGACACCCCCTGGGCGGGCGATGGTGACGTCGGCGGCGACCTGAGCAACGACCCGGTGAACACCCCGGTGAACACGGTGGTGCGCAGCGCCCCGTTCCTGCTGCTGACCACCGCGCTGACGTTGTCGGCGTTCTCGATGTACGCCGTGCTGACCAACCTCATTCCGCTGCTCACCGCACGCGGCGCCTCCAGCGGCATCGCCGCCTGGGCGCTCGGCCTCGGCGGTGTCGGCCAGGTCGCCGGACGCCTGGGCTACGGCGCCCTGACCCGCCGCACCGGCGTCCGCGCCCGCACCATCGCGATCCTGTTCGGCTCCGCCGCCACCACCCTCGCGCTGGCAGTGCTGCCCGGCCCGATACCGCTGCTCATCGCCGTCGCCGTGCTGGCTGGCACCACCCGCGGCATCGCCACCCTGCTGCAGGCCACCGCCGTCTCCGACCGCTGGGGCACCGCCGCCTACGGCTCCCTGTCCGGCGTCCTGTCCGCCCCCGTCACCATCGCCGGAGCCATCGCCCCCGCCGCCGGCGCCGCCCTGGCCACCGCCCTCGGCGGCTACCCCGCCCTGTTCGCTGTTCTGGCCGCCACCACGGCGGCGGCCGCCGCGGCCGCCGCCGGCAGCGTCCCCCGCTGACGCCTCATCCCGCCCGTTCACCTTGCCGCCGGGCGCAGCGCCGAACGGGGCGGAGTGCCCGCTAATGTATCATTCTATGATGATGTCAGTTGAGACTGATGTGTTGCGGCTGCTGGCCGACCCGCTCCGAGCGCAGATCGTGTCGCTGCTCGCGAGCGAGGCGCTGTGCAACTGCCACCTGGTCCAGGAGACCGGCGCCAAACAGACCAACATCTCCAACCACCTGCGCGCCCTGCGCAAGGCGGGGCTGGTGGACACCGAGCCGTGCGGCCGCTTCACCTACTACCGGCTGCGCCCCGAGGCGATCGACGCCCTGGCCGCCCAGCTGGCCGGCCTGGCCGACGCCGCCCGCCAGGTCCAGACCCAGCAGCGAAAGAGGCCGTGCACGTGACCGACACCCAGACCCCCGCCGGATCACCCCTAGCCGGGACCGGGCCCGGCCAGACCGCCGTGGTGGCAGGGCTGTCCACCCTGGACCGGTTCCTGCCCGTATGGATCATCGCCGCCATGGTCGCCGGGCTCGGCCTGGGACGGGCCATCCCCGGGCTGAACGACGCCCTGTCCAAGGTCGAGGCAGGCGGCATCTCGCTGCCGATCGCGCTCGGCCTGCTGGTGATGATGTACCCGGTGCTGGCCAAGGTCCGCTACGACCGCCTCGATTCGGTCACCGGCGACCGCCGCCTGATGGTCTCCTCGCTGGTGATCAACTGGATCATCGGCCCCGCGGTGATGTTCGCGCTCGCCTGGATCTTCCTGCCCGACCTGCCCGAGTACCGCACCGGCCTCATCATCGTGGGCCTGGCCCGCTGCATCGCGATGGTCATCATCTGGAACGACCTGGCCTGCGGCGACCGTGAGGCCGCCGCCGTCCTGGTCGCCCTCAACTCGGTCTTCCAGGTCATCGCCTTCGGCGCGCTCGGCTGGTTCTACCTGCAGATCCTGCCCGGTTGGCTCGGCCTAGCCACCGACGACGTCGACTTCTCCGTAGGCAAGATCGTCGTCAACGTGCTGGTGTTCCTGGGCATCCCGCTGCTGGCCGGATACCTGACCCGGCGGATCGGCGAGAAGACCAAAGGCCGCACCTGGTACGAGGACCGCTTCCTGCCCAGGATCGGGCCCGTCGCCCTGTACAGCCTGCTGTTCACCATCGTCATCCTGTTCGCCCTCCAGGGAAAGACGATCACCTCCCAGCCCGCCGACGTCGCACGCATCGCACTGCCGCTGCTGGTGTACTTCGCGCTGCTGTGGGGCGGCTCGTTCACCCTTGGCCGCGCCGTCCGCCTGCCCTACGAGCGGACCGCGACCCTTGCATTCACCGCGGCGGGCAACAACTTCGAACTCGCCATCGCCGTGGCCATCGGGACCTTCGGCGTCACCTCCGGCCAAGCCCTGTCCGGGATCGTCGGCCCCCTCATCGAGGTCCCCGTCCTGGTCGCCCTGGTGTACGTCTCGCTGTAGCTGCGCCGCCGCTATCCGCGTCCTGCCGCCCCCTCGGCTGCACCGGCGAACGACACCTGTGACGATGGCTCCGGCCACGGGTCGCGATCGTGATGGATGCCGCAGCCGATCAGGCGGTGTTCGACAGAATCACAGCCCGGCTAGCCGACCGCTTTCACGGCTTGGTCTCGGCCGAGACCGTCCGGCGGCTGGTCATCGACTCCTACCAGCGACTGGCCGCCTCGTCCCGGGTGCGTGACCACCTGGTGGTGATGGCCGAACGGCTTGCCACCGAGCGCCTCACCGCCCTCGCGCAAGCCGAGGGCCGCCTTGGCACGCCAGTCCCCGAAGTGCTGTTCGTCTGCGACGCCAACGCGGGGCGCTCGCAGATGGCCGCCGCGCTGGCGCTGGCACGCGGCTCCGGCACGGTGCACGCCCGCTCGGCCGGGATCAACCCCGCCGGCGAACTGGAACTGGCCATCGTGCGGGTCATGGACGAGATCGGCGTCGACATGTCCGCCGAGTTCCCCAAGCCGCTCACCGACGAACTGGTCGCCGCCGCCGACGTGGTCATCACCCTGGGCTGCGGCGGCGCCTGCCCGGTGGTCCCGCACACCCGCTACCTGGACTGGGCCGTCCTCGACCCCACTGGACGCCCTCTCACCGAGGTGCGCCGCATCCGCGACGAACTCGACCTCCTCGTCACCGACCTGCTCACCACACTCACCAGTGAGGGAACCCGATGACCGACAAGCCCAGTGTCCTTTTCGTCTGCGTGCACAACGCCGGACGTTCCCAGATGGCCGCCGCCTACCTGACCCACCTCGCGGGCGGCGCCATCGAAGTCCGCTCCGCCGGATCGCAGCCCGCCGACCAGATCAACCACGCCGTGGTGGAGGCGATGGCCGAAGAGGACATCGACATCTCCGCCGAGATCCCCAAAGTCCTCACCACCGACGCCGTGCAAGCCTCCGACGTCGTCATCACCATGGGCTGCGGCGACACCTGCCCGGTCTTCCCCGGCAAGCGCTACCTCGACTGGCAACTCGACGACCCCGCCGGCCAAGGCGTCGACGCCGTCCGCCCCATCCGCGACCAGATCCGCACCCGAATCGAAAAGCTCGCCTCCGAACTCACCGCCTGACCCCTCACCCGCCAACCGCCAGGGGACCTGCCACTGAGGCCCGGCGCGGGCGTGAGCGCCGCCCGGCCGCGGCATCCGGCGGCCGCCTGGAAGTTGATCCGGTTCGCCACTGATCTTGAGCGATTTGTGCGCCGGTAGCCCTGCTCAGGGCGATAATGCGCTGCGTAGGGAGTCCGCCATTCCCTACGCTCGATCTATGGACGTCCGTAGCGAAGTGCTGAAGCTTTTGGCCTCCCCCGGCATCGACGCCCGCTTCGCCCAGTCGTACCTGCCCTCGACGGTCCGAACCCTGGTCGGCGGCAGCATGACCAAGGCATGGGAAGTGCTGTGGGGAATGACCGCCGACGGTTTGATCTACCTGGACCCCAACGGCCAGGGATCCAGCACCGACAACTGGCGATGGAGGCTGTCCGAACGCGGCCGGGCCGCCGCCACGGGCGGCCCCTGGGAGCCCTACGACCCCGAGGGCTACCTGACCCGGCTGCGCCACCAGATCCCCGGCCTCGACCCCGTCGCCCTGCGTTACGTCCAGGAAGCCCTGGGAGCGTTCAACGCCCGGTGCTTTCTGGCCAGTTCAGTAATGCTGGGAGTGGCCTCCGAGCAGGTCTTCATCGGCCTGGCAAACAGTGTGGTCGCCGCCTTCGACTCCGTCCCCGAACTGGGGGGCACCGCCGACAAGCTGAAACAGGCCTTGAACAACCCCAAGCAGTCCCAGCACACTCGCTTCCTGGAACTGCGCAAGCGCCTGGAGCCACTGCGCCCCAAGCTGCCCGACGACCTCGGCGACAACCTGACGATGGATGCCGTCGCCGACCTGCTGCGCGTCACCCCAACGACGCCGGACACCCCACCGGCCGCAACGTCGACGAGAACACCGCCTACACCCACCTACAGATGGCGGCGCGGTACTTGGAGAAGATGACCGCTCTCAAACACCACTTCGAAGCGTTGACCGCCAACGCCATCAGCGCACCGAGTCCCAGTGCAGGCGCCGGCCCGGTGGTAAGCACGCCGACCGTGTGAAAGAGCGGCCCGAGATCAGAGGGTGCGGCGACGGGCAGCGGGATCGGCGTCGGCGGTGACCCGAGCGTAGGTCTGCTCACCGAGCCGAACGTAGCTGCCCAGGCTCGCCAGGTGCTGGTGACGGGACTTGGCCTGCAGCTCAGCGGCCGCCAGATGCTGCAAGGCCGAGTGCCGCAGATGATGCAACGTCCAGAGCGGCAGACGACACCAAGATGTCACTGACCGTGACGAACATCTACTGAGCAGGCGAGGAATGCTCACGGAGGCCACACACCTGCTGTGCTCACCTTGCGCGGAAACCGGTGCTTCCCCAGGAGTCGGTGCGCACGGTCATCTGGAACCTACAATCCTTGTAGGTTCCGCGTTAGTTAGCACTGGTGGGCGTACGCCTCCAGCAGGCTCATGAACTGCTCGGCCGGCAGTTCGCAGGCGTCGCCGCGCAGCCAGAGGTGCTCCAGCCGCACCGTCCGCGCGCCGAGCACCAGGTGGCAGGCGTTCCCGCTGTGCTCCCACCCCGGCCCGGCCGCCTGGACGACCTCGATGTGATGCAGATGGCTCTGCACGTCGTGCAGCAGGAACGCGGTCAGCACGTGCGCGTGCCCGGTCAGCGCCAGGCATCCGGCGACGTCCCGCGCGAACGCGGCGAGCACCTCCGGGTCGACGCCGGTGTCGTAGAGCACCGGGAAGAAGACCTCGACGGTCGCCGCCACGGCGCCCGCCTCGTCCCCGGCGACCGGGAGCGCCCCGGCCCGGTCCCGGGCCAGGTAGCCGTGCACCGGGACGTCCTCGATCATTCCGCTCCACGCGCCCGGGATCCCGGCGACCGGACGCGCCGACGTCGTCAGCGCCCGCGTCATCGCGGCCATCGCCGCGGCCCCGCCGATGCGCGGCGGCAGGAACGTCTTGGTGCCGCCGCGCGGCCGTCCGGCGCCGGGGCCCGGCACCGCGAGGTCGGCCCAGTACGCGCCGGTGCCGGTGGCCGCGGCGCCTCGGGGCACGCAGGAACGCGAGTGCGGGCTCAGCCCGGCCGTCTCGGCCAGCATGGCCGGGTCCGTCCGGACGAGCCCCCAGCCCATCGCCGTCGGGGACGAGCCGCCCAGGCCGAGCGTGCGCGCGACCGGGTCCCCGGCGGGCTCGGCGGGCGGGTCGTCCTGCGCGTCCGGGCCGGGGGCGGCGGGCCGGGCGTCGTGGTGCGAGTCGATGAGCGCCTGCTGGTACGAGGCCAGCGCCTGCCGGAACGTCTCGGTGTCGAGGGTCTGCCGCGCGCCGTCGAACGCCTCGACGGCGGCCACGTCCCCGTCCACCTCGACCTGGTAGAACCGGCCCGGCCAGGCCGGCCGGGCGCCCGGCGCGTCCAGCTCGGCCAGCAGCCAGCCCACCGTCATCGTCATCTCCGCGCCGCCGCCGAACAGGCCCGCGAGGATCTCGTTCCCCGGCTCGGGCAGGCACAGCACCTGGCCGGGCGCCACCGTGTGGAACGACACCGGCAGCGCGCGGGTCGGGGTGAACCGCGCGGTGCCCGCCCCCTCGCGCTCGATCCGCTCCATCGTCCGCCGGTGCTGGACGACCTGGAGCTCGCCGAGATAGCCCTCCAGACACGCCGAGAACGTCGCCGGATGCAGCTCGCACGCGGTCCCGCCGTCGAGCGGCTCGACCCGCACCGCCGAGCCGTCGTAGCCGAGCCGGTGCCGCCGGTAGAGCGCGTCCCAGGGGGTGAACGGGTCGCCGCCGAGCCGCGTCTTGGTGGTGGCGATCGAGGTGAGGTCCGCGCCGAGGTCGTGCAGGAAGAAGGCGCGCAGTGGCGCGAAACCGTCGTCCGCCCCGATGAGCACCTGGACGTCGTCACTCGTGAATCTCAGCGGAAGCGGCATCGACATTCGCGGGATTATGCCGGTTCCTCCCACAGTGGGAGGCCAAAACGGGATCATCCGTTCACCGACCGTGTCCGGAGTCCCGGCCGCCGCGCCCGTACCTCAGTCGCGGACGAGGCCGAAGAACGTCCGGAGGTCGGCGGCGACGGCCTCCGGCTCCTCCATCGCCACGAAGTGGTGGCCGCCGGGGTTGGCCTCCGGCCAGTGGACGATGGTGCTGTCGCGCTCGGCGAGCCGCCGGATCCCGGGCGGGCCGCTGTAGAGGCCGGTCGGCGCGTCGTGCTGCCCCGCCGGCCAGGTGAACTCGGCGGTGTTCTCGTAGTAGGGCCACGCGGCCGACCCGAACGTCCCGGTGAACCAGTAGAGGCTCACGTTGGTGAGGATCAGGTCGCGGTCGATCGCCTGCTCCGGCGTCGTCCCGGTGGAGTTGAAGTCCTCGAACTTCTGCATCATCCACGCGAGCGCCGCGACCGGGGAGTCGTTCCAGCCGTAGGCGAAGGTCTGCGGCGCCGACCGCTGGAGGGCGTGGTGGTCGACCCCGCCGGTCGTCCACTGCTGCATCAGCTCGTAGTGCGCGAACTCCTCCGGCGTCATGTCGGGGACGTCCTTCTCGCTGGGCATGCCGAGCCCGCTGATGACGTACACGCCGACCACGCTGTCCGGAGCGGCCTTCGCCAGCTCGGGCGCGACGTAGGCGCCGAAGTCGCCGCCCTCGGCCCCGTACCGGCCGTACCCGAGGCGGCCCATCAGCTCCGCCCACATCTGCGCCACCCGCGCGGCGTCCCACCCCGTGCCGCGCGGCGCCGCGGAGAACCCGAACCCCGGGATCGACGGCACCACCACATGGAACGCCTGCTCCGGGTCGCCGCCGTGCGCCCGCGGATCGGTCAGCGGGCCGATCATGCGGGCGAACTCCACGAACGAGTTCGGCCAGCCGTGCGTGAGGATCAGCGGCAGCGCGCCGGGCTCGGGCGAGCGGACGTGCAGGAAGTGCACGTCGTGCCCGTCGATCTCGGTCACGAACTGCGGGAACTCGTTCAGCGCGGCCTCCTGTGCGCGCCAGTCGAACCCGGTGCCCCAGTACTCGGCCAGGTCCTTCAGGTACGACACCGGCACGCCGCGGCTCCAGCCCTCTCCGGGGAGCTGCCGGGGCCACCGGGCCCGGACGAGACGGTCCTTGAGGTCGTCCAGGTCGGCCTGCGGGACGTCGATCGTGAACGGGCGGATCGGGGCGTTCATGTGCTCCTCCAAGGGGATTCGGCGACAGGGACGACTCTGTCGGCCGTGTAGGGCATTTTCTGTCCTATATAAACGGGATCCTGGAGTCATGGCAGAGACTTCGGCGCGGCTCCTCAGGTTGCTGTCCCTCCTCCAGACGCCGCGCGAGTGGTCGGGCACCGAGCTCGGCGAGCGTCTGGAGGTCACCACCCGCACCATCCGCCGCGACATCGAGCGCCTCCGCGACCTGGGCTATCCGGTCGAGGCGGCGATGGGCCCGGCGGGCGGCTACCGGCTGGTCGCGGGCACCGCGATGCCGCCGCTGCTGCTGGACGACGAGGAGGCGGTCGCGATGGCGGTCGGCCTGCGCACCGCAGCCGGGCAGCCCGTCGAGGGGATCGGGGAGGCGTCCGTCCGCGCGCTGGCCAAGCTGGAGCAGGTGCTGCCGTCCCGGCTCCGGCACCGGGTCGGTGCGCTGACCAGCGTGACCGTCCCGCTCACCGGCCCGGACGGGCCCGTCGTCGATCCCGGGCTCCTGTCCGTCCTGGCGTCCACCGCCGCGGGCCGGGAGCGGCTGCGCTTCGCCTACCGGACCGGGGCGGGGGACGAGGCCAGGCGCCTGGTGGAGCCGCACAGCCTCGTCCCCGCGGGCCGCCGCTGGTACCTGGTCGCCCACGACATCGACCGCGACGACTGGCGCATCTTCCGGGTCGACCGGATCCGCGAGCCGCACCCGACCGGGCAGCGCTTCCGGCCCCGCGAGCTCCCGGAGGCCGACGCCGCCGCCTTCGTCAAGAAGAAGATGTACGCGATGGTCCCCAGCTACGAGGTCGACGCGACCCTGCGGCTTCCGGCCGCCGACGCCCGCGCCCGGCTGGACGCCAGGGCCGACCAGATCGAGCCGGTCGACGAGCACACCTCCCGCCTGCGCGGCCACGTCGACACCCTGCCCTGGCTCGCGGACCGCCTGATCAGGCTCGGCTGCCCCTTCGAGGTGCACGGGCCGCCGGAGCTCGTCGAGCACCTGAGGGAGATCGCCGAGCGCGTCTCCCGCGCCGCGGGCGGACGCTTCGAGGAGCCGCCGGAGGTCAGCGGCGCGCCTCGCGGAACCGCTTGACCGCCTCGTGCGCGCTCACCGCGAGCACGCCCAGCGCCGCGACCGTGTAGAACGCGTCCGGCGTCGTCCAGTCGCCATTGACGGCCGCCAGGAAGTCCGGGTCGAAGAACTCGTGCCGGTAGAGGATCCAGGCCAGCGGCAGCGCGAACAGCGCCTCGGCGAGGGCGTAGCCGATGGCCAGCGGCCGGGTCCAGCCGCGCGCGGCGACCCGGACCAGTTCGAGCGCCACCAGGGCGGCCAGGCCGGCGAGGATCGGCCAGATCCAGCCCGACCACAGGCCCGGGTCGAGCACCTGGAGCCGGTCGCCGCCGTCGGTCCGGTACGGCTCGGCGGTGTGCTGCCAGACGATCAGCACGAGCAGGAACGCGTTCCATATTGCCGCCGCGCCGGCCATGAAGCCCTGCTTGTCGGGCTTGGGCAGATCGCGCAGCTCGGGCAGGTCGTCGGGGGTCCACTTGTCGGCGCCGCGGGCCGGCCCGTCGCGGTGCTGGACCCGTTCGATCACGGCGAACATCACGGTGAGCCACGCGATCATCTGGGCCCCGACGGTGAGCAGCGCGGCGATGCCGGAGCCGATCACCGAGCCGGCGTCGTTGCCGTCGAGGACGTCGATCACGACGGTCAGCACGACGATCACCGGCAGGACGGTGGACAGCAGGACCGTCAGCAGCCGGATGTAGGTCGGGTAGAGCCAGGGGCCGATCAGCGAGAGCGGCCGGTCGGCGTAGCGGGCGGCGAGCCGGAACGGGTCGCCCATCTCGGTGAGCACCTCGCGCTCGGCCGCGTCCGGGTCGGACGACTCGCGCGCCTCGATGGTGTCGGCGATGGTGGCGCGCAGCTCGTCGGCGACGTCGTCGCGCTGGTCGGCCGGGATCCGCCGGGCGACCTCGTGGACGTAGCGCTCGGTCAGCGTGTTCGTGCTCATGGGGCTTCCTTGGTGAGTCGTGCGATCGAGGCGACGAGGTCCTGCCACTCGCGCACCAGGCCGGTGCGCACCCGGGAGCCCTCCGGGCTGACCCGGTAGAACTTCCGCGGCCGGGACTCGTCGGTGTTCCACTCGCTGGTGAGCAGGCCCTGCTTGTCCAGCCGCCGCAGCAACGGGTAGAGCGTGTTGCCGTCGACGGTGACCCCGGCGTCGTTGAGCGTCTCCAGTAGCGCGTAGCCGTACTGCGGCTCGTCCAGGAGGGCCAGGCAGGCCAGGACCACCGTGCCGCGCCGCAGCTCCTGGGCCTGGCTGAGGATCAGGTCTTCTAAGGTCACGTCCGGCACTTTACTGTGTGCCGCACACTAATGTCCAGTGCGCTCTAGAGTGCGGGGACAGATCACCCCGGGTGGAGGTCGGATGCGGCGGGCGCCTCAGCTCACAAGGAGGTCAGCAGCCGGGGAAGTTCACCGAGGTCCGGAATGCGGTGCACGCCGTCCGGTACCCGGACCGCCGTGCGTCCGCGGTCGAGCCAGATGCCGACGAGACCCGCCTCATGCGCGCCGACCGCGTCCACGTCCAGCCGGTCGCCCACATAGGCGACGGCGGCGGGCGGCAGGCCGAGCGCGGCGCATCCCGCCAGGAACGCCGCCGGGTCGGGCTTCGCGCAGCGGAGCATGTCCGAGCACAGCAGCACTTCGAAGTGATGGCGCAGCCCCAGGACCGCCATTCTCCGCTCTTGGTGCCCGGTACTGGAATTGGACAGGATTCCCTGCCGGTAGGGGAGTGCCTCAAGCGTCGCGGGCACATCGGGGAACACCGTCCACGCCGCCTCGAACAACGCGGTGTACCGCCCGAACCACGCGTCCGCTTCGGCCCCGCTCAGCGCCTGCCCGGTGAATCCGCGGACCCGTTCCCGCTGGTACTCCGCATAGGTGAGCTCCCCGGCCGCCAAGCGTCCGTACGCGGTCCTGGTCGCCTGCCGCCAGTGCCCGAGTGCGGTCTCACCGGCCGAAAGGCCCTCGGCCTCGAAGTGCCGCAGCAGCGCCAGCCGATCCGAGCCGGAGAAATCGAAGAGCGTGTCATCGACGTCCCACAGCACGGCCTCGATCACTTCTCAAGCCTAATCCAATGGGACCTGTCGACCCTGGTCGTACACCCGGGGTCCGATGCCCCAGGTGGGGGTGCCTGGCTACCATCAGCACATGTCCGTGACGCCGCCCCTGCCTCTGCTGAAGCGCGTGCCGCCGGGCGCGTGGACGGCCCTGGCCTGGTGCGTGTCGGTCGCCTACCCCGTGCTCGTCATCGGTCAGAATCCCGACCGTCCCGCCTTCCGCACGAGCGGCGCCACCGGGCAGACCGACTGGCCGCTCGTCGCCGTCGCGTCCGCCGTCGCGTTCGCCGCCGCCGCCCTGCTGCGCCGGTGGCCGCTGCCGTCGATCGCCCTGCTGATGGTCGCCACGATCGGGGTGACGGACGCGGCGCACATGAACGTGCAGCTCCCGCTGACCGCGCTCCTGGCGGTCGACGTCGCGCTCTTCCTGGTCACGGCCGCCCAGCCGCCCCGGACCGCACGGGCCGCACTGGCCCTGGTGCTGGTCGTCCTGATCATGCATGTGGGCATGACGCCCGACAACACCGTGGGGCTGACGACCGCGACGTACGACGGCGCTCCGGCGCCGGGGACCAGGTTCGTCGTGGGGCAGTTCCAGGTGACCACCAGCCTGCCGCACATCGGTGTCTCGGACGCGGGCGTCCTGGTCGCCGTCATCGCCTGGCTGGTGGGCCGGTCGGTGCGCCGGTCCCGCGAGCACACCGAGATGCTGAGCGCTCAGGCCGCGGCCCAGGCGGTCACCGCCGAACGGCTGCGGATCGCCCGGGAGATGCACGACACGGTGGCGCACAGCATGGGCATCGTCGCCCTCCAGGCCGGTGCGGCCCGGCGCGTCATCGACCGCCGGCCGGACCGGGCGCGCGAGGCGCTGGCCGAGATCGAGACCGCCGGACGGGAGACGCTGTCGGGACTGCGGCGGATGCTCGGCGCGCTGCGCCAGGCCGATCAGGACGCGAGCGCGGAGACCGCCCGGCCGCACGGCCTGGCCGACCTGGACCGGCTGGCCGCCGCGACGACGGCGGCGGGCGTGCTGGTCGACGTCCGGTGGGAGGGCGAGCGGCGCCCGCTTCCGCCGGAGGTCGACCTGGCCGCCTTCCGCGTCATCCAGGAGTCGATCACCAACGTGGTGCGGCACGCCGGTGTCACCTCCTGCGAGGTGTCCGTCGACTGCCGGAAGGACGACGAGGTCGCCGTCGTGATCACCGATCGGGGCCGCGGCCACGGCACCGCCCCGGGCGGCGGCCACGGCCTCGCGGGCCTGCGCGAGCGGGCCTCGCTGCTGCACGGGGACTTCGACGCCGGACCCCGGCCGGACGGCGGCTTCCGGGTCGCGGCCCGGCTGCCCGTGGCGGGAGGAGCGCGATGACCGTCCGCGTGGTGCTGGTCGACGACCAGCCGCTGGTGCGGGCCGCCCTGGAGATGGTCATCTCCGGCACGTCCGACGTCGAGGTCGCCGGGGAGGCCGGCACCGGCGCTGAGGCGGTCGAGCTGGCCGGGGAGCTGTGCCCCGACGTGGTGGTGATGGACATCCGGATGCCCGGTATGGACGGCATCGAGGCCACCCGCCTGATCACCGCGGGCCCGGACGGGGCGCGCGTGGTCGTGCTGACCACGTTCGACGACGACGACCACGTCTACGCCGCGCTGCGGGCGGGCGGGCGCCTCCGGCTTCCTGGTCAAGGACATGGCGCTGGACGACATCCTGGCCGCGATCCGGGTGGTCGCCGCCGGGGACGCCCTGATCGCGCCGAGCGTCACCCGCCGCCTGGTCGCCGAGTTCGCCGGACGCCCCGAGCCCGCCGCCGTGCCCGCCGCCGCCGCGCGGCGGATCGGCGGCATCACCGACCGGGAGCGCGATGTCCTCACCCTGGTCGGACGCGGCCTGTCCAACACCGAGATCGCCGCCGAGCTGGTCATCAGCATGTCCACCGTCAAGACGTACGTGACGCGGCTGCTCACCAAGCTGGGCGCCCGCGACCGGGTGCAGCTCGTCATCCTCGCCTACGAGACGGGCCTGGTCGCGTCGCCCCGCTGAGCGGGTCGCAGGCGACCACGCAGTACCGACGTCAGGTGCTCGGGGGGGGCAGGACGGCGCGGCGTCGGGGGTCAGCACCGTTATGTCCGTTCCCGAGGCGACGACGATCCGGTTGTCCGCGCCGATGCCGCGCCGATCTGCGCGAGTGGTTCCTGACCGCGGGCGTCGCGGTCTGCGGCGTCGACTTCATGGTGGCCGAGACGGGCACGATGGTGCTGGATATCGGACGACGCCGAAGCACCCACGAAGAGTTGCCGGGTCCTGCACCACACGGGTTCGGCCGGCCCGGCCCGGATGCCCTGCCCGCGGCGGATCGGCGGCATCACCGAGCGGGGGTCGGGTCGACGCTCACCGGTTCGCCGTACGGGGCCGGTGGCGGAGTGCGGAGGGCGTCGATGAAGTCGCGGATGACGGTGCGGTGGTCGTCGGGACGCCAGGCGAGGGCGAGTTCGCTGGGGGACAGACCAGTGACGGGAATGGAGTGGACTCCAGGTCGCCGGTAGACGGCGGCGTTACCGGAGGAGAGCAGCACGATGCCGCTGCCTTCCTCGACGGCGGTGAAGGTCTCGTCGGCGTTGGAGACGGTGGCGCCGATCCGGACCGGATGGCCGCCGCGGTGGTCGAGGGCGAGCCAGAAGTCGCGGAGCGTTCCCGCGCTGTCGGGGAGTGCGAGGAACGGCTCATCGAGGAGTTCGGTGAAGTCCACCTCCTCGCACGCGGCGAGCCGATGGTCGTCGCGGAAGGCGACCCACCGCGGTTCGCGGGCCACCACCCGGGTGTTGAGGGCGTCCTGGTTCGGGATCGGGAGCCAGACGAACGCCACGTCGACGTCACCGCTCGCCAGCCCGGCGGTGGCATCGTCCCAGTTGATCTGACGTATCCGGAGCCGCCAGTTCGGGCGTCGTTCAGCGAAGCGCGCCCGCAGGGGCGGCAGCAGGCCCCTACCCAGGCTGGTGGACAGTCCGACGGTGAGCAGGGCCGCTTGGGCGGCGGCGGCGTCGCTCACCGCCCGCTGGGTCTCGTCCCAGGAACGGACCATCTCCCGCGCGGCGGTGAGTAGGGCCTGCCCGGGCGCGGTGAGCGTCACCGAACGCCGGTCCCGATCGAACAGCTTCACCCGCAGCTGATCCTCCAGCTGCTTGATCTGCTTGCTGAGCGCGGGCTGGGAGACGAACAGCCGCTCGGCGGCCCGGGTGAAGCTGAGCTCCTCGGCAACGGCGACGAAGTATCGCAGGTCACGAAGGTGCGCATCCATAACGCATGGCTATCACAGCAGGTATTGGACGTGCCGCACCGTCTCGGCTGATGATCACTTATGTCCGACCTGCACGGACGGAACGACGATGACGAGGAGTGAACCATGAGCCTGACCGAAGACCGTCTTGCGATCACCGAGACCTGCACACGGATGGGCTGGCACACCGACCAGCGCGAGTGGGACAGGCTCACCGGCGTGTTCGCGGACAAGGTGACGCTGGACTACACCAGTCTGAACGGCGGCGAAGCGGCCGAACTGACCCCCGACCAGATCGTCGACGCCTGGTCCGGACTGCTGGGCGCTTTCGACGCCACCCAGCACCTGATCACCAACCACCTGGTGACCGTCGAAGGCGATACCGCGGTCTGCACCGCCTCCTTCCAGGCCACGCACCGGCTGGCGAACCCGTTCGGTTCACCACTGTGGACGCTGGGCGGCACCTACCGCTTCGACCTGCTCCGTGCCGATGAGGGCTGGCGGATCAGCGGTGTGGTGATGACCGCGACCTGGGCCGACGGCAACAAGGACCTCATGGCCCTGGCCGCCGACAAGCGATGATCTCGCTGGTCACCGGCGCCAACCGCGGCATCGGCCTGGAGGTCTGCGGGCAACTCGCCGCCCTCGGCCACACCGTCCTGCTCACCGCCCGCTCCCTTGAGGCGGCCACGGCCGCGGCGGGCAGGCTCGGCCCGACGGTGCATCCGCTACGGCTGGACGTCACCTCCGACGACGTCTCGACGGTGGCGCGGGAGGTCGCCGAACGGTTCGGTCGGCTGGACGTGCTGGTCAACAATGCCGCCGTCACCTACGACACCTGGCAGCGGGCCGCAACCGCCGACCTGCGAGTCGTGGGCCAGGCGGCCGAGACCAACCTCTACGGCCCCTGGCGCCTGGTGCAGGCCCTGCTGCCGCTGCTGTGCAAGAGCGCCCACGCCAGGATCGTCAACGTGTCGAGCGAGGTGGCCTCGCTGACCAACATGGGTGGCGGCACTCCCGCCTACAACGCCTCCAAGGTCGCCCTCAACGCCCTCACCAGAATGCTCGCCGCCGAACTGCGCGCCGAAAAGATCCTGGTCAACGCCGTCTGTCCCGGATGGGTCGCCACCGATATGGGAGGTCCCGGCGGCCGTCCCGTCGCCGACGGCGCGGCCAGCGTCGTCTGGGCCGCCACCCTGCCCGACCATGGCCCCACCGGAGGCTTCTTCCGCGACGGCCGCCCCTTGCCCTGGTAAGGGCACCAGCCCATCCCCACCTCGGTCCCACCTCAGCTTTGAACACGGAGTAGTGATGACTGTCCGTACCCGGACTGTGACGATTCCCAGTGAAGGCGCGACCCTCACCGGCGAGGTGTTCCTCCCCGCCGACGCCGCGGACGGGGCCCGTCTGCCGGCCGTCGTGGTGACCGGTTCCTGGACCACCGTCCGCCAGCAGATGTCCAACCTGTACGCGCGGCACCTGGCGGAACAGGGATATCTGGCATTGACCTTCGACTTTCGCGGCTATGGGGACAGCGAGGGCGAGCCGCGCGACTACGAATCCCCCGAGTTGAAGATCCGCGATATCCACAACGCGGTCACCTTCCTGGCCTCCTACCCGCTCGCCGACTCCGGCAGGATCGGTGCTCTGGCCGTGTGCGCCAGCAGCGGCTACACCGCCGTGAACGCGGCCACCGACGCCCGCGTCCGCTCCATGGCCCTGATCGCGCCTTGGCTGCATGACGCCGATCTCGTCCAAGCGATCTACGGAGGCCCCGAAGGGGTGAGGCAGCGGATCGAGGCGGGCGAGCGGGCCACCACACTGTGGCGAGAGACCGGGCAGGTCGAGTACGTCCCCGCCGTCAGCGCCACCGACCCCGGTGCCGCCATGTACGGCCCGTTCGACTACTACCTCGACTGTGACCGCGGGGCCATCCCGCAGTGGGGCAACCGGTTCGCGATCATGGCCTGGCCGGGCTGGCTCGCCTTCGACCCCATCGCCGTCGCCCCCGAGATCCAGACGCCCACGCTCCTGGTCCACAGCGAGGATGCCGCCGTTCCCGACGGTGCCCGGCGCTTCCACGCCGACCTGGCCGGCGCCAAGCAGATCATCTGGACCACCGGCGAACAGTTCGACTTCTACGACCGAGAACCCGCGGTGAAAGCGGCAGTGGACGCCGTTGCCGCGCACTTCGCCTCGACACTCTGAACCGGGAACCATGACCACTGGCACTCCGAGCCGACTCGCGGCCTCCGACACCATCTCCTCCCCGACTCCCCGGGCCGGTATGACGCTGCTGGCGGCCGCACTCGGCTTCTTCATGATCACCCTGGATGCGTCCGTGGTGAACGTCGCGCTGCCGACCATCGGCCGGCAGTTCGGCGGCGGCATCACCGGCCTCCAATGGGTGGTCGGCGGTTACACCCTCGCCTTCGCCGCGCTCCTGCTGTCGGCGGGCGCGCTCTCCGACCGCCTCGGCGCATCCCGCTGCTTCGCCGCCGGACTCACCGTCTTCACTCTCGCCTCCGCGGGATGCGGACTCGCCCCCACCCTGCCGGCCCTGCTGGCGGCCCGGGTGGTCCAAGGGGCCGCGGCGGCTCTCATGATGCCCGCGTCCCTGGCGCTGATCCGCCAGGCCTACCAGCAGGACACCGCCCGCGCGAGGGCGATCGCGACCTGGACGGCGGCCGGCGGCGCGGCCGTCGCCGCCGGTCCGGTCTTCGGCGGCGTGCTCACCAGCGGGCTCGGCTGGCGGACCATCTTCTTCATCAACATCCCCGCAGGTGCGGCGGCGCTGATGACGCTCACCCGCGCGCCACGATCCAGCCCCAGGCCCGTCCCGCTCGACCCCGCCGGGCAGATCGCCGCGGTGACCGCCCTGGTGGCGCTCACCTTCGCGGTGATCGAGGCCGGTCAGTACGGCTGGACCTCGCCCGTGGTGGCGGCGGCACTGGCCGGATTCGTGCTGGCCGCCGCCGCCTTCGTCCTCATCGAGGCCCGGACGAAGAACCCGATGGTCCCGCTCGGCCTGTTCCGGTCCCGGGCCGTATCGGTCACCGCTGTCACCGGCCTGGTCCTGAACCTGACCAACTACGGGCTGATCTTCGTCATGAGCCTGTACTTCCAGCAGATCCAAGGCCGATCCGTACTCACCGCCGGGCTCATGTTCATCCCCATGACCGCGCTGATCACCGTTGCCAATCTGACCGCCGGAAGACTCACCGCCCGGTACGGCCCGCGGCTTCCCCTGGTCGGTGGCCAACTCCTCCAGGTCATCGGATACCTCGCCCTGATCGGTGTGGGACCGCACACCTCCACCACGATCCTG
The DNA here is from genome assembly GCF_030283145.1 of Actinomadura xylanilytica. GTDB lineage: Bacteria > Actinomycetota > Actinomycetes > Streptosporangiales > Streptosporangiaceae > Spirillospora > Spirillospora xylanilytica. Next base: position 974,260 of record NZ_JASNWE010000003.1, on the reverse strand, counting down.
CTGACCCTGTTGATCCCCATCGGCATCGGCGGCGGGCTGTCGGTCCCGCCCCTGACCTCCACCCTCCTCCAGGCCATCAGCGCCGACCGAGCCGGGACCGCCTCCGGAGTGCTCAGCTGCGCCCGCCAGACCGGCGGAGCCCTCGGCGTGGCCCTCTTCGGCGCACTCATCGCCGGAGAAGGCGACGCGACCTTCCTGACCGGACTGCACACCAGCGCCGTCATCGCCACCGCCGCACTCCTGGCCACCAGCGTCGCAACGCTCACGCTCATTCGCACCACACGGCCCGCGGGTCTGTGAGGCGGCCGAACCCTCACCGGAAACTCAGAGGGCGCTCGGACTCGCTGTCCGGGAACGGCTCGATCCGCGCCCACAAGCTGTCGGGAACGAAAGGAGAGCCCTGGCTGCCAGGCCAGGGCTCTCCACTGTGCGGGGGCTAACGCTTGAGGTCGGTCACGAGCGTGCGGAAGGCGCTCCGGTCGAGGAGGAGGGTGGGGCCGTGCGGGTTCTTGGAGTCCCGGACGCCCACGCCATCGGGCAGAGCCGCCACCTCCACACAGTCGCTCTGCGTGGTGCCGCTGTGGCTGGACTTACGCCAGGTCGTCACTAAATGCCTCCATCGACTTCTTGATGAGGTTCCTGGATGGAACCTCGGGCAGCGCCTTAGCGCTGATCCGGGCATAAATGATCCCAAATTCGCTTACGTCCTCAGGGGACGATACAAGCCGCCCACTGCCCAACGACTCGGTGTATGCCAGTTCCCCGAAGCCAGGCCCAGTGAGGAGCTTCATCGCTCCGTCAAGGCCTCTGTAGGCGCCGGTGTCGAAGGACCGCGGCACGACGTGGATCGTCACGTTCGGACGCTCTGACAGCTCAAGAAGTTGCTCGTGCTGGGCGCGCATGATCTGGGGGCTGCCTACCGGCCAGGAGAGGACGGCCTCGCTGAGGATCGCGGTGACGAATGCTCGGTCAAGGACTGTCTTCCGTTGCATCCGCTCGGTGAGGACTTGCTCGGGGTTCGGCTCGCCTCCAGCGGCGAGCAGTGCCCATGCGTACTCCTCGGTCTGGAAGAGCCCAGGCACGAGGAGCGGCTCGAAGATTCGGATCATCCGGGCTCGTTGCTCGAAATCGACGTACTGGCCATACCATTGTGGGTCGTGTCCGATGGAGGCATACCAGACAAGAAGGCTGAACAGCCCGCCGGTCTTCCAGCGCTTGTCGATGACCGCGGCTCGGGTTCCGTCGAGGCGTTCGACGTTGTTCTCAAGGCGTGAAACCGTGGCCTTGCTTGCGTTGATCATTTGTCCGAGTGATTCACCGGACAGGCCTCGGTGGTTGCGCTGAAACCGCAGGTAGAAGGCGATGAAGTCCCACATGCTCGTCTTCGGATTGGGGGACGGGTTGGTGGCCATAATTGATCATCCTCGTTCCGGCTTGTTCCGGGTGTCGCTTGTACGTGCGCCACTTTATGCCTCTCGGATCACTCTGTGTTGTGGTTCACAGACATTTCGAGGTGATCAAGAATGTGCGAACCCGCGACCATTGTGATCAAGGCGCATTCGCAGGCGGTGAAGCAGGTGAGGGACTTTGTCGGGCTCGTATTCGGCGGATGGGGGCTGGACGATCATGTCGCCCGGGTCGTGGTGAGCGAGCTGGCGACCAATTCGATCAAGCACGGGTCGGGCGAGGGCGATTCGGTGATCGTGCGCGCCTATCGGCTGGACGGGCTGCCCGTGCTCGAGGCGTGGGATCGCTCCGACGCGCTGCCGGTCGTCCGCGAGCCGGGGCCGGCGGCGGAATCGGGGCGGGGGCTGCTGCTGATGGAGACGCTCGTGCTGCGTTGGGGGACGCGTCCGCTCGCGGAGGGCGGGAAGGTCGTGTACGCGGTACTGGATCCGGTCGCGGTATGACCGGTCACGACGTGCTTGGAGCGCGGCGCCGGGCGGAAGACGTCCGGGTCACTCGGCGTCGCCGGGTAGGGCGGCGAGGAGCGCGCGGGCCTGGACGGTCAGGGCGGCCGGGGGGAGCGAGGAGGCGTCCAGGGTGGGGCTGCCGCAACTGCCGTCGCAGAGGAAGACCTGAAGGTAGAGGCCGTCGTCGTCGCGGCCCACAATGAAGTCGCCCTCGGTGAGGTGGTGGCGGGGGGCGGTGCCGAGGGGGCCGTCGAGCTCGGTCCGCGATCCCTCGGCGACGGCCAGGACGCTCTCGGCGAACGAGCGGAGTTCGGCGGGGTCGGCGGTGGCCTGCCAGAAGGTGCCGAGCTCGATCATCCACCGGGCGGACGGGCGGTGCAGGGAGATCACCAGCGGGTGGCGCTCCTCGTTCCAGGTGAGCTCCGGGAACGTGACGACGGGGCCAGGCGCGGCGGAGGCCATCGGATCAGCCTAGCCGGGGGAGGCGAAGGCCCCGGTAACGGCCTCCGCCTCCGGGCGGGTGCCGCGACGGCCCGAGCGTGGTGCGCGCTCGGGCCGTCGCGGGCTACCGCAGATGGGACTCGATGGCCTCGATGATGCGCGGGCGGAGTTCGGCGGCGCTGATGACGGCGTCGACGGAGCCGACCTCGACGGCGCGCCGGATGTCGTGCACGCGATCGAACTCGGTGGCCACCTCGCCGAGCTTCTCCGCGCGGACCGACGAGCGGAGCTCGTCGAGTTCGGCGGTCAGCGCGGCCCGGTCGGCGCCGGAGGCGGTCGCGGCGCGGCCCTCCAGGTCCCGGATCCGCGGATCGGCCGCGGTGCGGGCGTTGACGTCGCCGGAGAACACCACCGCCGCGGCGGGGGCGCCGCCGAGCACCGAGGCGAACGAGCCGTCCAGCGCGAGCACGGTCATGTTCGGGTTCAGCGCCTTGGAGAACACCACGAACGCGCCGCCGTGGTACCGGGAGATCACGCAGAACACGATGGGCCCGCGGAAGTTCACGATCGCGCGGCCGATCTCGGCGCCGTACTCCAGTTGCAGGCTCCGCATCGACTCCGGTGAGCCGTCGAAGCCCGACAGGTTCGCCAGCACCACCAGCGGCCGGTTGCCGCTGGCCGCGTTGATCGCCCGCGCGGCCTTCTTGGACGACCGCGGGAACAGCGTGCCCGCGGTGTAGGTGTCCGGGCCGTCGGTGGGCGGGAAGCCGCGCCGCGGCACCGCCCGCGACTCGATGCCGAGCAGGCACACCGGCAGGCCGCCGAGATGCACGTCCTGCACCGCCGCGGTCTCCGCGTCGGCCATGCCCGCCCAGCGCTCCAGCACCGGGTGGTCCTGGTCGGAGAGCGCCCGCATCACGGTCCGGATGTCGAACGGCTTCTTGCGGTCCGGGTTGGCCTCGGCGGAGAAGATCTCGCCGACGGTGGTGAAGTCGCTGCCCGCCACGACGTGCGGGAAGTCGGAGACGTCGCGGTCGGCGGGGTCGGTCGTCTCCGCCCGCCGGGGCCCGTCCTCGCCGGGGACGACGTAGGTGTGGTCGTAGTGCGCCATCAGCACGCCGCGCGCGGCGGCGAGGTCGGGCGCCCAGTACTGCGCCTGCCCGTTCGGGCCCATCACCCGGTCGTAGCCGCCGATGCCGAAGTTGTCCTCGGCCGAGACGCCACCGGAGAAGTCGAGCGACTGCTTGCCGGTGAGGACCATCGCCGAGTCCGGCGTCATCACCAGGACGCCCTTGGTGTGCATGAGCATCGTCGCCTCGGCGTTCCAGTACGGCTGCGCGCCGACGTTGATGCCCGCGACGACGATGTTGATCTCGCCGCCGTCCTGGGTGAACTCGACGATCCGCTTGAGCGCGGCGGCCACCCAGTCCATGTTCTCGGTGCCCGATTCCATGGAGATCCGGGCGCCGGCCGACAGCGCGTACCACTCGAGCGGCACCCGCATCCGCTCGGCCAGGTCCAGCGCGGCGATCACGCGGCGGCACTCCGGCTCCGACAGCGCGCCGAGCGACTTGGTCGGGTCGCCGAGCAGCACGACCCTGGTGACGCCCTGCGGGTGCCGGCGGGTCGGCGTGCTGACCACGCCCGCGACGATCGCCGCGGAGTTGCGCCCCTTCGGCCGGTCGACCGGCACCAGCGCGTGGTCGTCGTCCAGGTCGTGCTCGACGAAGTCGCCGAGGCGGCCGGTCAGCTCGTACGGGTACACCGTGTTGCGGCTGCTCGCGCGCAGCACCTTCTGCCGGTAGCCGTCGAGCGGTTCGAGCGGCTCGGCGGACGGCTCGCCGACGGTCAGCTCGGTGCCGCCGGCGGCGTCGAAGGAGATGCGCACGGCGATCTTGGTCAGCTCGCCGGTCCCGCGGTCGCGCTGCCGCGCGATGAGCAGGATCTCCTCCAGCCCGGCGCCCGCGGTGGTCGGCAGCACCCGCCCGGCGATCATCTCCAGCTCCGCGCGGGTGATGTCGCTCGGCGGCCAGACGTAGACGACGATCCGGTTGGTGTTGAAGCGCTTCTTGGACGGCCGCCGCGACTGCGCCCGGCGGATCGAGTCGAGGCAGGTGGCGATGGTGTCCTCGGCCGTCGGCAGCGCGAGCAGCCTGCCCTCCTGCTCGCGCAGCTCGGTCAGGTCGCGCACCTGGGCGAACGCGACGAGGCGGTCGTCGGACGGGTTCTCCCGCGCCACGCACTGGAAGAGGTAGACCTCCTCGTCCGAGGACGGCAGCCGGGTGAGGTCGAACTTGCTCAGCCGCTCCATCTGCATCCGCTGCGCGATGTAGGGGTGCAGGCCGCGGATCAGCCGTTCCTCGGTCATCCCGGTGCTGGACGGACGGAAGGTGAAGTGGTGGTGCATGACCGCGCCGCCGCTGCCCGCGACGGTGCAGGTGAGCCTGCGGAGCCGGTCCGGAAGCGGGTGCGCGCCGACGACCTCGTGCAGCGCCGCCGCCATCGCGTCGGGGTCCTCCGGCTGGTTCTCCCAGGCGAGATAGATGTCGGCGTCGTGGGCGTTCCCGCCGCCCGCCAGCTCCGCGAGCCCGCGCAGCGCGCCGCCCAGCGCCTCGAAGCCCACCGCGGCGGAGACCACCGACGAGCCCGCGCGTTCGGCGACCACGAACGTGCAGCCCGCGACCTCGCTGGTGCGGACGCCGGTGAGGTCCTTGTTGCCGTAGTACCGCCGGGTCAGCACCTCCAGCATGACGGCGTTGTCCAGGTGGTCGCGGACGAGCCGCCGGCCGAGCAGCCGCACCAGCGGCTCGGTGCTGCGCACCATCTCGGCGATGCGCTCGGCGCGGTCCGGCGCGTCCGGGTGCGCGTCCAGGTGGCGCAGGTGGTTGCGGACGTCGGCGTAGACGCGGGCGCGGTTGCGGCGCAGCAGCGGCTGGCCGAACCAGGCGAACACCACGCCGCGCGCGAGGTCGGAGATCACCGGGAAGCGCACCTGCGTGGCCGCCACCAGCCGCTCCAGCACGAGCCCGGCGAGCTTGCGCAGCGCCTCGTCCGGCGGCGGCTCCCGCAGCCACGCGCGCAGCAGGCTCGTGACGACCGCGGCGTCGGCGGACGCGCGCTGCTGGGCGAGGAAGATCCGGAACACCGCGGCCTCGAGGCCGGGGGAGCGCTCCAGCTCGGTGACCCCGTAGTGCCCGAGCGCCTTGGCGAGCTTGGCCTGGAGCGCCTCCGGCAGCCCGGCCCGCTCGACGTCGAGGCTCTGGAGATAGGTGTGGAAGTACTCGCGGGCGCTGTGCAGGTGGCCCTCGCCGCCGACGTCCTCGCCCGCCGGCCGGTTGCGGCTCAGCTCGGCGAGGTCGGCGAACACCTCGACGAGCTCGAGCTCCCCGGCCAGCGGCTGGTGGCCGTTCGCGTCGGCCGCCCGGCGTGCGGCGAGGTAGTCGTCGAGCACCCGGCGTTCGTCGTGCGGGTCGACGTCGAAGCCCAGCAGCAGGCTGCGCAGGTCCTCCCGGCCGCGCGCGGCGCGCTCCCGCGCCGGGCCCCCCTCGGACGCCGCGGGCAGGTCCAGGCTGACGGACTCGGCGGCGGAGGCGTCCTCGGCCTCGGCGTCGTCATCGAGCGGCTCCAGCCGCAGCAGCGGTGCGCCGGCCTCGACCTGGCCGCCCACGGACACGACGCATTCCTTCACCCGCGCCTTGAACGGCGCCCGGAGCACGGTCTCCATCTTCATGCTCTCCAGCACCAGCACCGGCGCGCCCGCCTCGACCTCGGCGCCGACCTTCAGCGGCGTGGCGACGACCAGCGCCGGCGCGGGCGAGCGGACGACGCCGCCCTCGTCGAGGCTGACCCGGTGCGCCACGCCGTCCACCTCGACCAGGTGGATCGGCCCGTGCGTGCCGGTGAGCAGGCGGTACCGGGCGCCGTTGACGGTGATCCGGCCGGTGTACCGGTCGAAGCGGTCGAGCTCGACGTCGGCGGTGCGGACGTCGCCGCCCGCTTCGATACCGACGCGGAAGCGGTGCGCGCCGACCCGCGCGACGCGCACGCGGTAGCCGGCGCCGCGCAGCTTGAGGTCGAGCGGCCGGCCGCTCTCGTGCTGCACCTGCGGGCGCCCGCCGAACGCCGTCGACAGCAGCCGCTGCCGCTCGACGCGCTCCTCCTCCTCGTAGGCCTCGATGGCGGCGGCGGCCAGCGCGACGGCGGAGTGCCGGTGCGAGACGAGCCCGCCCTCGGCGCGGACGCGGTCGATCCAGCCGGTGTCGGCGCTGCCGTCGATCACCTCGGGCCGGTCGAGCAGGTCGAGCACGAAGCTCTTGTTGGTCGCCCCGCCCTCGATGATCACCGTGGTCTGCGCCATCGCCCGGCGCAACCTGCCGAGCGCCTCGGCGCGGTCGCGGCCGTGCGCGATGATCTTCGCGATCATCGAGTCGAAGTCGGCGGGGATGGTGTCGCCCTCGCCGACGCCGGTGTCCACCCGGATGCCCGGCCCGGTCGGCAGGTCCAGCCGCGCGATGCGGCCCGGGGAGGGCGCGAAGTCGCGGTCGGGGTCCTCGGCGTTCAGCCGGGCCTCGACGGCGTGCCCGCGCTCCACCGGCGGCGCGCCTTCGAGCCGGCCGCCGGACGCGACCCGCAGTTGCGCCTTGACCAGGTCGAACCCGGTGGTGGACTCGGTGATCGGGTGCTCGACCTGGAGGCGGGTGTTGACCTCGAGGAAGGCGAACAGCTCGTCGCCGGGGTGGTAGAGGAACTCGACGGTCGCCGCGCCGCGGTAACCGACCGCGACGGCCAGCCGTTCGGCCGAGGCCTTGAGTTCGGCCGCCTGCGCGGGGCCGAGCACCGGCGACGCCGACTCCTCGATGACCTTCTGGTTGCGCCGCTGCACCGAGCAGTCGCGGACGCCGAGCGCCCACGCGGTGCCGGCGCCGTCGGCGATCACCTGGACCTCGACGTGCCGGGCGCCGGTGACCAGGCGCTCCAGGAACACCACGCCGCTGCCGAACGCCCGCGCGGCCTCCTGGCGGGTCCGTTCGTAGGCGTCGGCGAGCTCGGCCTCGCCCGTGATCACGCGGATGCCGCGTCCGCCGCCGCCCGCGGTCGCCTTCAGCATCAGCGGGTAGCCGATCTCGGCCGCCGCCGCCAGGGCGGCGTCCAGGGTCTCGACCGCGCCGCGGCTCCACGGCGCGACCGGGACGCCGACCTCCTCGGCGAGGAGCTTCGAGCCGATCTTGTCGCCGAGCCTGCGCATGGCCTCCGCGCTCGGCCCGACGAAGGTGACCCCGACCTTCTCGCACAGCTCCGCGAACGCCGGGTCCTCCGCGACGAAGCCCCAGCCGACCCACGCGGCGTCGGCCCCGGTCTCCACCAAGGCGCGCTCCAGCACCGCCAGGTCGAGGTAGGGGCGCGCGGACGCGGGACCGAGGTCGTAGGCGATGTCGGCCTCGCGCACGAACGGGGCGGTGCGGTCGACCTCGGTGTGCAGGGCGACGGTCTCGATCGGTGTCGAGGTCTCCGCGGCCAGGTCCCGGACGGCGTGGATGAGCCGCATCGCGGCCTCACCCCGGTTGACGATGGCGATTCGACTGAACACCGGCCTGAGTGTAGTGATCGCGACCGCGCCGGTGACCTGCCGGCGCCCACGGGGATCGGCGGCCCAGATATAGATGTCCGGACCCTTGACAAGCGGCCCCTGTTGCGACATGGGCTTCGATTCCGAACGGTCCCCCGCCGGCCGGGGCTGCCCACCCTCCGGTTCCTTCAGGGCCCGATCAGGCGCTGCACATCGGCGTACGACGGGACGGGACGTTCGGCCGGACGAGTGCCGCCGGTACGGCGCCGAGAAAGTTGATGTCGAGATAAATCAGAGGTATCTTGACATCAAGAGAATGGCTGTGGATGTTAGCCGGACCCGGTTCTTGAGCAGAGGCCTGGTTAAGGCAGGATTCATGGGGGATGAGCACCCGTCTCCCTCGGCCGGAGCGGCGCGGTCGCGCCGCCGGCGGGGACGGGGGTTGAGATCGACCGACAGCGACAGCGCCGCGCAGTCATGTCCCGGACCGGACGCGCGGTGACTACCGAGGAGGAGTCCGTGTCCGCGAACAGCTTCGGCAGCCGTAACACGCTGCCAGTGGGCGACAGGTCGTACGAGATTTATCGGCTGGACGCCGTCGAGGGCTCGGGCCGGCTCCCGTACAGCCTCAAGGTGCTGCTGGAGAACCTCCTGCGCACCGAGGACGGCGCCAACGTCACCGCCGACCACATCCGCGCCCTCGCAGGCTGGGACGCCGACGCCCAGCCGAGCAAGGAGATCCAGTTCACCCCGGCCCGGGTGATCATGCAGGACTTCACCGGCGTGCCGTGCGTGGTGGACCTGGCGACGATGCGCGAGGCCGTCCGCGACCTCGGCGGCGACGCCACGAAGATCAACCCGCTGGCGCCGGCCGAGATGGTCATCGACCACTCCGTCATCGTCGACTACTTCGGCTCGCCCGAGGCGTTCGAGCGCAACGTCGAGCGCGAGTACGAGCGCAACGGCGAGCGCTACCAGTTCCTGCGCTGGGGGCAGACCGCGTTCGACGAGTTCAAGGTCGTCCCGCCCGGCACCGGCATCGTGCACCAGGTCAACATCGAGCACCTGGCCCGCGTGGTGTTCGACCGGAACGGCGTCGCCTACCCCGACACCTGCGTCGGCACCGACTCGCACACCACGATGGAGAACGGCATCGGCGTCCTCGGCTGGGGCGTCGGCGGCATCGAGGCCGAGGCCGCGATGCTCGGGCAGCCGATCTCGATGCTCATCCCGCGGGTCGTCGGCTTCAAGCTGACCGGCGAGCTGCCCGCCGGCACCACCGCCACCGACCTGGTGCTGACCATCACCGAGATGCTGCGCAAGCACGGCGTGGTCGGCAAGTTCGTCGAGTTCTACGGCGAGGGCGTGTCGGTCCTGCCCGTCGCCGACCGCGCCACCATCGGCAACATGAGCCCCGAGTTCGGCTCCACCTGCGCGATCTTCCCGGTCGACGGGCAGACGCTGTCGTACCTGCGCCTCACCGGCCGCAGCGAAGAGCAGATCGCGCTGACCGAGGCGTACGCCAAGGCGCAGGGCATGTGGCTCGACCCGGCGGCCGAGCCCGACTTCTCCGAGTACCTCGAACTCGACCTGTCCACCGTGGTGCCGTCCATCGCCGGGCCGAAGCGCCCGCAGGACCGCATCTCGGTCTCGGCCGCCAAGGAGACCTGGCGCCGCGACGTCCGCAACTACGTCAGGAGCGACGGCGACGAGGCGGGCCAGGAGAGCTTCCCCGCGTCCGACTCGCCCGCCGAGCACGCCAACGGGCAGCGCCCGTTCAAGCCGACCCCGGTGAAGCTCGCCGACGGCACCTCCTTCGAGCTCGACCACGGCGCCGTGGTGATCGCCGCGATCACCTCCTGCACCAACACCTCCAACCCGTACGTCATGGTCGGCGCGGGCCTGCTCGCCAAGAAGGCGGTGGAGAAGGGCCTCACCCGCAAGCCGTGGGTGAAGACCTCGCTCGCGCCCGGCTCGCAGGTCGTCACCGGCTACCTGGAGCGCGCCGGCCTCGCCCCGTACCTCGACAAGATCGGCTACAACCTGGTCGGGTACGGCTGCACCACCTGCATCGGCAACTCCGGCCCGCTCCAGGACGAGATCTCCAAGGCGGTCAACGACGCCGACCTGGCCGTCACCTCGGTGCTGTCGGGCAACCGCAACTTCGAGGGCCGTATCAACCCCGACGTGAAGATGAACTACCTGGCCTCGCCGCCGCTGGTGGTCGCCTACGCGCTCGCGGGCTCGATGGACGTCGACATCCTCAACGACCCGATCGGGCACGGCACCGACGGCCCGGTGTACCTGCGCGACCTGTGGCCGTCGCTGGAGGAGATCACCGAGATCGTCGAGGGCTCCATCGGCCAGGAGATGTTCCTCCAGGACTACGCCGACGTCTTCGAGGGCGACGAGCGCTGGAAGGAGCTGGCGATCCCGACCGGCAACACCTTCGAGTGGGACCCGGCCTCCACCTACGTCCGCAAGGCGCCCTACTTCGACGGCATGGGCATGGAGCCGACCCCGGTCGCCGACATCCACGGTGCCCGCGTGCTGGCCAAGCTCGGCGACTCGGTCACCACCGACCACATCTCGCCGGCCGGCGCCATCAAGGTCGGCACGCCCGCCGCGCAGTACCTCGACGAGAACGGCGTGGGCGCCAAGGACTTCAACTCCTACGGCTCGCGCCGCGGCAACCACGAGGTGATGATCCGCGGCACGTTCGCCAACATCCGGCTCCGCAACCAGCTCCTGGACGACGTCGAGGGCGGCTACACCCGCGACTTCACCCAGGACGGCTCGCCCCAGGCGTTCATCTACGACGCCGCGCAGAACTACGCCGCGCAGGGCACCCCGCTCGTGGTGATCGCGGGCAAGGAGTACGGCTCGGGGTCGTCCCGCGACTGGGCCGCCAAGGGCACCGCGCTCCTCGGCGTCCGCGCCGTCATCGCCGAGTCGTACGAGCGGATCCACCGCTCGAACCTCATCGGCATGGGCGTCCTGCCGCTCCAGTTCAAGGACGGCGAGAACGCCTCGGTGCTCGGCCTCACCGGTACCGAGACCTTCGAGATCACCGGGGTCGAGAAGCTGAACGAGGGCGGCGTCCCGTCCGAGGTGAAGGTCAAGGCCGACGGCGTCGAGTTCGGCGCCGTCGTCCGCATCGACACCCCGGGCGAGGCCGACTACTACCGCAACGGGGGCATCATGCAGTACGTCCTCCGCAACCTCCTCCGCAAGTAGCCGTCAGCGCGAACGGGCCGCCTCCCCAGAACGGGGAGGCGGCCCGCTCCGTGTCCGGGTGCTCGCGCTCGACGCCCCGCGCAGCGTCCAGAGGGCCGCGACCCCGGCCGCCGTGACGGCCATGACCAGCCAGGCGGAGGGGCCGGGGGCGAACGTGCTCTCCTTGAGCCCGGTCACGACCAGCGCCGGGACGGCGAGGACGACGATGTCGACGCCGAGGGCGGGCGGGTGCGGTGAGGCCGCCGGACGTCCGGACGCCGCCGCCTCCCGCGCGGGCCGTCCGGTGATCGCCAGGCCGAGCGTGAGGACGGCGAGCGCGAGGTAGAGCCCGTGCAGGGGCGCGGTGCCCCGCGGGTCACCGGCCCGCCGGATCGCGTGGACGGCGGCGAGCAGCCCGCAGAAGAAGAGGACGGCCACATGGACGGCCGCGTCCCGCCACCACGCCGCGGCGGGCGTTCCCGGCTCGCGCGCCATGTCGCCCGCGGACGCGGCGTAGGCGAGCGCCGTCGCGGCGATGGCGAGGTACACCAGAAGCAGGACCACCGCCCCGGCCAGCAGGATGCCGCCGAGCGAGCCCTGGACGTCATGGGCCGCCCTGTCCTGGGCACTCGCCCCGAACCACCAGCCGTACTCGGCGTTGACGTAGACCGCCGCGGCGACCGCGCCGCCCGCCAGCGCGACCGCCCGCGCGGTCAAGGGTGCCATGGACCCGGGGCGGATCCTGCGCTCCAGCCGTCCGGACAGGACGTGCCACAGGGTGGCGAGGCCGAGCATTTCCAGCCAGGGCCACAGGTGCTCGCCGAGGGCGGGCCGGCCGGGCCCGGTCTCGTCCAGCCACCACCCGCCGATCAGGGCCGCGGCACAGCCCAGGAAGACGGCGGTTCGCCCTTGCTGCCGGTCCATCGCACCTTCTTTCGCTCGTGCTCACTCTCTGTCGATCATTGTCGACGCAACGCGTCGTCCTCGTCCCGCCTTCCGACATCCGCACGGCCTCCGCCCGCGCCGGAAAGCACGGCGCGGGCGGAGGATCCGGTGAGGTCGGCCAACCTGGCGTTCAGGTGGGCGGTGCGCGGCCGGACGGTCCCGGACATGCCGGGCGGGGCGGGCTCCGGCTTCCCAGGACGGCGGTCGAGCGCTCCGGAGAGCAGCGCGAGCAGGAGCGCGGCGACCGCCAGGAGCGCGCCGATCCAGTTGGGGGCGGTGTAGCCGGCGCCGGCATCGATGGCGAGGCCGCCGAGCCAGGCGGCGAGAGCGTTGCCGAGGTTGAAGGCGCCGATGTTGGCCGCCGAGGCCAGCGCCGGGGCGCCACCGGCCTTGTCCATCACCCGGAGCTGCGCGGCCGGGACCAGCGCGAACCCCACCGCCCCGAAGACCACCAGGGTGATCGCGGCGGGCAGCTTGGCGTGGGCGGTGAAGGCGAACACCGCCAGCACGGCCGCGATGCCCGCCAGCGCGGTGTACAGGGTGGCCATCGGGCGCCGGTCCGCGGCCCGGCCGCCGGCCAGGTTCCCGGCGAACAGCCCGATCCCGAACAGCACCAGCAGCCAGGGCACCGCGGCCGAGGCGTACCCGGCGACCTGCGTCATCATCGACTCGATGTAGGTGACCGTGCCGAACACGGCGCCGAAGCCGAGGGCGGTGACCCCCAGCGCCAGCCAGACCTGCGGGAGGGCGAAGACCTTGATCTCCGCGCGCCACCCGCCGGCGGCCTCCACCGGCTGCCGGGGGACCAGGGCGACGACGCCGAGCAGCGCGACCAGGCCGACCGCCGTCACCGCCCAGAACGTCGAACGCCAGCCGAGCTGCTGGCCGAGCGCGGTGCCGAGCGGCACCCCGGCCACGTTGGCGGCGGTCAGCCCGGCGAACATCAGCGCCACCGCCGAGGCCCGGCGGGCCGGCGGGACGAGCGAGGCGGCCACGACCGAGCCGATGCCGAAGAAGGCGCCGTGGGTGAGCGCGGACACCACCCGGCCGGTCATCAGCAGGCCGTAGGTGGGCGCGAGCGCGGAGATCAGGCTTCCCGCGATGAACAGCGCCATCAGCGCGACCAGCATCGTCTTGCGGGGGACCTTGGACCCGGCGGCCGTCAGCAGCGGCGCGCCGACCGCGACGCTGAGGGCGTAGCCGGAGACCAGCAGCCCCGCGGTCGGGATCGACACCCCCAGGTCGCCGGATATGTCGGACATCAAGCCGACGATCACGAACTCGGTCAGCCCGATGCCGAAGGCACCCAACGCCAGGGCCAGCAACGCGAGCGGCATCTGTGCACTCCTCCTCGTCGGTACGTGTGTTCCGGGACGGCTCAGGACGACGGCCCGGTGTCGCGGGCGAGCCACTCCCACAGCCGCAGCTCGTCGCGGGCGCGGTCCAGCCCGGCCGAGATCGTGTCGGCGGCGTCGGCGCCGAGCGGGAGCCGCAGCGGTGTGTCGGCGTCGTCCAGCGCGGTGAGGACGGCCGAGGCGGCCTTGGCCGGACCGTCCGCGCCCGCGCCGCCGGGCGGGGCCGCCATGACCGGGCTGAGAACGGCGTCGTAGGCGGCGATGGGCGCCTGCCGCGGCAGGACGCCGCCGGCGGCGAACCCGGCGTCGAACGCGCCGGGCTCGACGATGAGCACCTTGATCCCGAACGGGGCGACCTCCTGGGCGAGTGCCTCGGAGAACCCTTCGAGCGCGTACTTCGCCGCGGAGTAGGCGCCGAGCCCGGCGACGGAGAACCGGCCGCCCACGCTGCTCATCTGCACGATGGCGCCCGCCCGCCGCGTCCGCATGTGCGGCAGGACGGCCCGGGTGAGCGCGGCCGGGCCGAAGAAGTGCGGCTCCATCAGCTCGCGCAACTCGCGGTCGGCGGTCTCCTCCACGGCGCCGACGGCGCCCCGGCCGGAGTTGTTGACCAGCACGTCGATGCGCCCGTGGGCGCGGACGGTCTCGTCCACCACGGCGGCGGCGCGGGTCTGGTCGGCGGGGTCGAGCCCGGTGGCGACCACCCGGCCGGGATGCGCGGTGGCCAGGCCGTCGAGTGTCCAGGGCTGGCGGGCCGTGGCCACGACCGTGTCGCCCTCGGCGAGCACCGCTTCGGCCAGCGCGCGGCCGAATCCGGCGGCGGCGCCGGTGATCAGCCAGATCCTGCCGGTCGTCTCAGGAGTCGAGCGCATGCGGATGTTCCCTGCCTCTCTGCGTGGGCCGGTCGCCCGTCGCGGGTGCGGTTCGCGGATGCGGTTCGCCGGCCGCTGACGGCGCCGGAAGAGATCCGGGGCACTGCCGTGGTGGCAGCCGTCACCACCCTCCGGCAGCAGGCTGAGGTCGAACAACGGCTATATTCGGAATGATCGATCAGTTTTGGTAATCAAACGGACGGCGATGGAACGGCACGAGATCGAGGTCTTCCTGACCCTCGCGGACGAACTGCACTTCGGCCGCACCGCCGAGCGCCTCGGGCTCTCCCAGAGCCGGGTGAGCCAGACCGTCCAGAAGCTGGAGCGCCGCATCGGCGTCCTGCTGTTCGAGCGCACCAGCCGCCAGGTGTCCCTCACCCCGATCGGCCGGCAGTTCCACGACGACCTGTTCCCGGCCCACGAGCTGGTGCGGCAGGCGTTCGCCCGCGCGGTCGCGGCGGGACGGGGCATCACCGGCACCCTCCGGGTCGGCTACTCCGGCGCGTGGTGCGGCGACCTCATCGTCGCGGCGGGGGATCTCTTCAACACCCGCCATCCCGACTGCCGGATCGACATCCGCGAGGTACAGATCACCGATCCGCTCGGCCCGCTGCGGGCCGGCGAGCTCGACCTCCAGATCAGCGAACTCCCCATCGACGAGCCCGACATCCGCACCGGCCCGGTCGTGTTCTCCGAACCGCGGGCGCTGATGGTCCCCGACGGGCATGCCCTCGCCCGGCGGGAGTCGGTCTCGGTCGAGGACCTCGCGGACGCGGTCCTGGTCACCACCGCCGGGACCATGCCGGACTACTGGCTCGACCACCACTTCCCCCGCCGGACCCCGGCGGGCCGGCCGATCCCGCAAGGCCCGGCCGTCAGGTACTGGCAGGAGGTGTTCTCCCATGTCTACACCGGCAAGGGGGTCTCGCCCGCCGCCCTCCGCACCCGCGAGCACTACTCGCGCGCCGGTGTCACCTGGATCCCCTTCAGCGACGCCCCGCCCATCGAGTACGGGCTCCTGTGGCGGGTCGCCAGTGAGACCGCCCTCATCCGCGCCTTCGCCCAGACCATCGTCGAGATCGCGGACTCCGGCCCCACCCCCTGAGCGTTCCCGTCGGCCCCATCCCCTGGGCGTCCCCTTCCGCTCGACCCCGTGAGCACGTCCGGCCGCCGCGTGCCGTGAGCGCGCCCGGCAACGATCACCGTGGCGAATGGATCGATCCGCAGAACGCCGTTGTTCCAGGTCGACGCCCTGCTGGAAGCTGAGCTCGCTCGATCCACGCGGCTCGGCTCACTCCACCGGACGGTACTGAACGACCGTCCCGCCGGCGGTGTCGGCGCGGTGGCGGAGTCCGGGTTCCCGGTCGTGATCACGACCGAGCGGGGATCAACCTAGGAGGGAAACGATGATGATGAAGAAGCGTTGGACCGGCGGGGTCGTCGTGCTGGGCGTGGCCGCGAGCGGTCTGGTCGGAGTGGGCGCCGCCGCCGCGCAGCCGCCGTCCGGGGCCGGAGCGCACCAGAACGGCTGGACGACCGGTTGGGCCGCCGCGATGCAGCGCCCGGCCGCCGGCTTCGAGCCCAACTGGTCGGAGCAGGGATTCTCCGGGCAGACCGTGCGGCAGGTCGTCCGGGTCACCGCCTCGGGGTCGTCGGCACGGATCCGGTTGTCCAACCAGTACGGCGCGTCCCCGCTGAAGGTCGCCGCGGCGAGCATCGCCCTGCCGGGTGACAAGGCGGCGGTGCGGGCCGGTTCGCTGCGGCGGCTCGGGTTCGGGAAGGGCCGTTCGGTGGTGATCCCGGCGGGCGGGCAGGTGACGAGCGACGCGGTGGCACTGCCGATCAAGGACCGGGAGTCGCTGACGGTTACGCTGTACCTGCCGGACACGACCGGCCCGGCCACCACCCATCTCCAGGGGTACGCGACGAGCTACCGCGCGGCGGGCGACCACAGCGGCGACACCTCCGGTTCGGCGTTCCCCACCGCCGGGGCGAAGGTCACCCATTCCTGGTACTACCTGTCGGGCGTCGAGGTGGCCGGCGCCCCCGTCCGGAGGGACACCGTGGTGGCGCTCGGCGACTCGATCACCGACGGGTTCGGTGCCGGGAACGACACCGACCGGCGCTATCCCGACCAGCTCGCCGACCGCCTCGCCGCCGCCGGCCGTCCGCGCCCGGTGCTGAACGCCGGGATCGGCGGGGGCATGCTGCTGTCGGACTCGGCGTGGTTCGGCGAGCGGTTCTCCACCCGCTTCGGCCGCGACGTGCTGGACAACCCGCGCGTCCGCACGCTGATCCTGTTCGGCGGGCTGAACGACATCGGATTCAGCGAGGTCGACCTGCCGACCTACAAGCCCAACCCGGACCGTTCGGCCGCGCAGATCATCACCGGGTACCGCGAGCTGATCCGCCAGGCCCGCGCCAAGGGGATCAAGGTGATCGGCGGAACCCTGCTGCCGATGAAGGGCGCCGAGTACTACAACGCCACCTCCGCGGCCAAGATCCGGCAGGTCAACACCTGGATCCGTACGTCGGGCGAGTACGACGCGGTCGTCGACTTCAACAAGGCCGTCGTCGACCCGGCCGACCCCGAGAAGCTCCGCGACGGGTACGACAGCGGCGACCACAAGCACCCCAACGCCGCCGGGTACCGCGCGATGGCGCAGGCCATCGACACCGGCGCCGTCTGAGCCCGCGCCGAGCCGGCATTGTTTCCAACGCCCGGTCCGGCGTACTCGCCTGGCGGCTGTGTTTCAAAGCCCGGCCCGGCGTACTCGCCTGGCGGCTGTGTTTCAAAGCCCGGCCCGGCGTACTCGCCTGGCGGCTCGGACGCCGACCGTGCTCGGGCGAGCGCGACATCGCTTCGCGATCTGGCCGGTGGGGCTCGCCTCCGGCTTCGCCCCACCAGCCAGATAACGCGCTCGCGCGACGGCCGAGGCACTGAGACAGGCTCGAGACCCGAGCATCTCGTCCCCCCCCGGGGATACGGCGATTCGGCGGACGCGATTGAATCAGAGCATGGCTGACACGACGAAGAAGATCGGTGACCTTGACGTCTTCCCGCTCTCGCTCGGCGGCAATGTGTTCGGCTGGACGGCGGACCGCGACGGCTCGTTCGCGGTGCTGGACGCCTACACGGCCGGCGGCGGCGACTTCGTCGACACCGCCGACGTGTACTCGGCGTGGGTGCCGGGCAACCGCGGCGGCGAGTCCGAGGAGATCCTCGGAGCGTGGCTGGCGTCCCGCCGCAACCGCGCCGACGTGGTGATCGCGACCAAGGGCGGCAGCCACCCCGACCACCAGGGCCTGGCCGGCCCGACGCTCACCGCCGCCCTGGACGGCTCGCTCCGCCGCCTCGGCACCGACTACATCGACCTCTACTACACCCACCGCGACGACCCATCGGTGCCGGTCGAGGAGATCATCACGACGCTGGACGGGTTCGTCCGGGCCGGCAAGGTCCGGCAGATCGCCGCGTCCAACATCTCGGCCGAGCGGCTGGAGGCGTCGCTGGCCTTCAGCGAACGCGAGGGCCTCGCGCGGTACGCGGCGATCCAGCCGCACTACAACCTGGTGTCGCGCGACACCTACGAGGGACCGCTCCAGGACGCCGCCGAGCGGCACGGCCTGGCCGCGCTGCCCTACTCCGCCCTGGCGTCCGGCTTCCTGAGCGGCAAGTACCGTCCGGGCGCGGACGTCGCCAGCGCGCGGGCCGGGAAGGCCGCCGCGTACCTGGAGACCGGGCGGGGGCGCGCCGTGCTGGCCGCGCTCGACGCCGTCGCCGAGACCCGGAACATCGCCGTCCCGACCGTGGCGCTGGCCTGGCTCAACGCGCGGCCGACGGTGACGGCGCCGGTCGCCAGCGCCCGGACCGTCGAGCACCTGCCGGCCCTGCTCGCCTCGGCCCGGGTGGAGCTCACCCCGGACGAGGTGGCGGCCCTCACCGCCGCGTCCGCCTGATCGGGACGTGCCGCCGCCCGATTTCCTCGTCATCGCCGGCCTGGCCGCGCTGCTCGGCGGCATCGTGCAGGGCAGCGTCGGCCTCGGCGTGGGACTGGTCGCCACCCCGGTCGTGACCATGCTGTTCCCGTCGCTGATGCCGGGCGCGGTGCTGGTCGCCGCGTTCGTCCTGCCGCTGGCCACGCTGGCGCAGGAGGTCCGGTACGCCGACCTCCGGGGTCTCGGCTGGGCCTTCGGCGGACGGTTCGCCGGGACCCCGGTCGGCGTGCTGGTCGTCGCCGTCGTGCCCGCCCGGGGGCTCGGGATCGTGGTCGGCGGCATGGTGCTGGCCGCCCTCGGCGCCACCGCCTGGTCGGGGCGCGTCCCGCGCAACCGCGCCACGCTCGTCACCGCGGGTCTGGCCGCCGGGGCCGTCGGCACCGCGTCCGCGATCGGCGGGCCGCCGCTCGCGCTGCTCTACCAGCGCGAGAGCGGTCCGCGCGTGCGCGCGACCCTGGCCGTCTTCTCCACGGTCGGCGCGCTGCTGTCGCTGCTCACCCTCACCGCCGCAGGGCAGCTCCCGATGCGGCAGGTCACCGCGGGCCTCGCGCTCACCCCGTTCGTGCTGGCCGGGTTCGCCATCGCCGGGCCGGTCCGCCGCTACCTGGACGAGGGCCGCACCCGCGCCGCCCTGCTGGTCGTCGTCGGAACCGCGTCGGCCGCCCTGATCGTCCGTAGCCTGGCCTGATGCGTCCCCCCGAGCCCGCCGCCCAGCCGCGCGAATCCGCCAAGCCCGCCAAGCCCACCAAGGCCGACCTCGAGGCGGCCCGCGACCGCGTCATCCCGGACGTGCTGCCCCCGGACGGCGAGCCCCTGCGCGTGCTCTTCTGCGGCATCAACCCAGGCCTGTACTCCGGCGCGACCGGGCACCACTTCGCCCGTCCCGGGAACCGCTTCTGGCCCGCGCTGCACCGGTCGGGCTTCACCGGCCGCCTGCTGGCCCCCGCCGAGCAGGACCTGCTGGCCGCGTCCGGCCTGGGCATCACCAATCTCGCGCACCGCACCACGGCCCGCGCGGACGAGCTGACGGCCGCCGAACTGCGCGCGGGCGGCGAACGCCTCGGCGCCCTCGTCGAACGGCGCCGTCCCGCCTACCTGGCGATCGCCGGGGTCACCGCGTACCGCACCGCCTTCGGCCGTCCCGCCGCCCGGATCGGCCCGCAGGGCGAACCGGCCGGACCGGCGCGGCTCTGGGTGCTGCCCAACCCGAGCGGCCTGAACGCGAGCTGGACCATCGACAGGCTCGCCGCCGAGTTCGTCCGCCTCCGCGAGGCCGCGGCCGTCGGCGCGGGCTGACCGTCCGGAGATCGGGTGGCCGGGCGGCGCGGACGGCCGCGCGGCGCGGGCCGAGGTCAGGGGCAGCGGTCGGGGGCGGCGGCGGCGGAGAACATGGCGCGGACCTCGGCGACCAGCGCGGGCATGGGCACCCACGGATCGGCGCGGCCGAGCGCCACGATGGGCCGGGGCAGGGCCCGGACGCTGCCGAGCCGCCAGTGGTGCGCCTCGGGCCGGGCCCACGGGCCGCAGCCGCAGGCGCTGTCGAGCACTCCGGAGGAGCAGACGTCATCGAGCTCGGCCAGCGCGATGACCGCGCCGATGGTGGCGAGCGGGTCGTGCGGGTCCCAGCCGGCGGCCCGCACCAGCGGGGAGTCGCAGGCGGTGAGGTCGACCCGCATCGAGGCGTGGATCAGGAGCGGACCGCGATAGGCGGTCGGCAGGCTCTGGTTGGAGACCGTCTTCCCGCCTCGCGCGATCGCGAAGGCCCAGGGCTGCTGGACGCTGATCGCCTGCACGCGGCACCTCCCGTGCTCTTCAGGTGTACATCTTCGCCGGACGACACGGTGCGTGGTGCCCGCTTTCTGGCGGACTGCCCCGGTATGGGCGGGCAGATCCGCACCGGCCTGCCACCCGACCGTGACCGAGAGGGTAGGTGCATCCTGGGGCAAAGGCCAACCGGTCACTGGCTGTAATGGGGGTGAGGGGCCGACCGGATCGGGCCGCCGCGCGCCGCGCCCCGGGCCGGAACGGCCGGGGGCGCGGGCCGGGGCCGTGTGCACCTGAGGTCAGGTGGCGTCGACGAGCCTGGCGTAGGCGATCGTGTTGTTCACGTAATGCCCGGTACCCGCGTCGAAGGCGCCACCGCAGGTGACCAGCCGCAGCGCCGCGTAGTCGAGGTCCTCGGCGTAGACCTTCTCGCCCGGGAAGGACTTCTTGGGGACGTCCTCCATGCCCTGCACGGCGAACGTGGCGACCGAGCCGTCCTGGCGGGTCACCTCGATCCGGTCGCCCTTCTTCAGCTCCTTCAGCTTGAAGAAGACCGCCGCCCTCTTGTTGGCGTCGACGTGCCCGAGCACCACCGAGGGCCCCTCCTCGCCGGGCGTCGGGCCCTGCTCGTACCAGCCGGCGAGGTTGGGCCGCGACAGCGGCGGCTCCTGGATGGTGCCATCGGCCTTGAGGCCGAGCTGCGACACCGGCGCCGACACGCCGATCTTGGGGATCCTGATGGACTTCGGCAGCGACCGTCCCATCGGCTGGGCGTACGTGACCTGCGCGGCCGGGGCGGACGCGGATGCGCGCGCCGGGACCGGGGCCGAGGACGAGCCCGGGGCGGTGGGCGGGGCCGAGCCCGCGGTGTTCCCGCCGCCGCACCCGCCGAGCAGCAGGCCGCCGAGCAGCACGCCGGCCGCCGCGCCGAGGACGCGGCGGCCGGCGGACGCGCTGGTGTCACCGGGCACTTAGGACTGCTCCCGCCCGGCGCCCCGGCGGCGCAGCAGCACCAGGCCGCCGCCGACGACGGCCAGCGCGCCGGCGGACCCGCCGCCGACGAGCGCCGGCGTCATCGAGCCGCCGTCCTCGTGGTGCAGGGAGAGGCTGCCGTCACCGGTGTTGGGGGCGCCTGCGGGGATCTGTGGCGACTTCTTGCCCGGCTTGATCGCCTCGCCCGGCTTGGTGCTGTACTTGACGTACCCGTGGCCCTTGCACGCCACGGTGGCCACGGTCGGGTTCGGCAGCGTGCCGCTGCGGAACATGCCGACGGCCTTGAAGACGCCCGTGCGGACGGTCTTCACCGCCAGCGCCTTGGTGGTGAACCCGTTGCCGGTGATCGTCACCGCCGTCGGGCAGGTGATGGTGAAGGTCATCGACTTGCCCGGGATCACCTTGCGGGTGCTCAGCTCGACGTCGTCGTAGCCGAACGAGAACTTCTGCGGCGCCGGCTTGACGCCGGGCTCCTTGCTCGGGTTCACCGTCAGCGTCAGCTTGTGGGTCGTTTCGCCGACCTTGCAGGTGAACGCCGCCTTGTAGCTGTGGCCGGGCGTCAAGGACGGCTTGGTCGCCGCGACGGCGGTCCAGAGCTCGCCGGCGTTCCCGCGGAACTTCGGCGCGGCCGTGAAGACCTGGCCGGCGCCGCCGGCCGGGGCCGTGTCGCAGGCGCTGATCTTGACGGTCAGGCTGGCGCCCGGCTTGAACGGGTTGGGGGCGACCTTCACCGCCGGGACCGCGGGCGCGGGCTCGGGGGCGGCGAGGGCGGGTCCCGCCATGCCCAGCGCCGTGACGGCGGTCGCGGCACCGGCTGCGGCACCGGTCGCGGCGAGTCGAACTGCACGCATGTCTTCTCCTAGTCGGGAGTCACGCACTCCCACGCGCACGTCCGGGACGTCCGGGCCGGTGGCGGGGGCGCCGCACTTCCGGGATCCGCGTACGGACGGGAGCGAAATGCAAGGACGGGGCGCGAGCATAGCCACGATGCGCAGGAAACGCCCGTTCCTCCTGTGTAATGGCCTATATCGGACGGAAGGCAACCCCCGCCGCCGCCCCGCCTCATCCCTTCAGCGCACCCGCCATCAGCCCGCGCATGAAGAACCGGCCGAGCAGCAGGTAGACCAGCAGCGTCGGCAGCGAAGCCAGCAGCGCCGACGCCATCTGCACGTTGTAGGACACGGCCGCGGCCCCCGATCCGGCCGTGTTGTTCAGCATCACCGTCACCGGCCAGCTGTCGGGCGCGCCGAGGAACACCGCGAAGAGGAAGTCGTTCCACAGCGAGGTGAACTGCCAGATCAGCGTCACCGCGAACGCTGGGCCCGACACCGGTGCGACGATCGACCAGTACGTGCGCAGCATCCCGGCGCCGTCCACCCGGGCCGCCTCGATCAGCTCGCCCGGGATCGTGACGTAGTAGTTCCGGAAGATCAGCGTGCAGATCGGGATGCCGTACACCACGTGCGCCAGCACCAGGCCCCGGATGGTGCCCACCAGCTCCATGTGGGTGAGCAGCCCGGCGAGCGGGATCATCACCGCCTGGTACGGGATGAACATCCCGAACAGGAACAGCGTGAACACCGCGTCGGAACCGGGGAACCGCCACTTGCTCAGCACGAACCCGTTCAGCGACCCGAGCACCGCCGCGATCAGCGATCCGGAGACCGCGATCTTCACGCTGTTCTCCAGGCCCGGCCGCAGCGTGGTCCACGCCGTCCGCCAGCCCGCCGTGCTCCAGTGCTGCGGCAGGTTCCACGCCGTGCTCGGATCGGCCTCCTGGAGCGACTTGAAGCTCGTCACCACCAGGACGTAGACCGGCAGCAGGAACAGCAGCACGAACGCCAGCAGCAGCAGCGGCCGGACGACCCGCAGCACCCGGGCCCCGGTGGACGGCCCCGCCGGGGACCCCGGCGCCGCCGTCTTCGCTCCGCCGCGCGCCGTCTTCGCTCCGCCGTCCGCCGCCATCGAACCCGCTCCGTCCGCCGCCATCGCGCTCGCTCCGTCCCTCATCGGGCCCGGTCCGCCCGCACCGACCAGACCAGGTAGGGGATCACCAGCAGCGCCACCGCGAGCAGCAGGTACGTGGCGATCGTCGCGCCGTTGGCCGGATCGTGCCGGTCGAACACCTCCACGTACGTCGCGATCGCCGGGACGTAGGTGATGATCTGCTTGCCCGCGATCGCCATGATCAGGTCGAACACCTTCAGCGAGATGTGCCCGAGGATGATCAGTGCCGACAGCGTCACCGGGCGGAGCTGCGGGAACACCACATACCGGTAGACCTTCCACTCGGACGCGCCGTCGACCCGGGCCGCCTCCCGCAGCTCCTCGGGCACGCCGCGGAACCCGGCCAGATACAGCGCCATGACGTAGCCCGACATCTGCCAGACCGCCGGCAGCGCCATCGCGGCCATGCCCCAGTCCTGGTTCTGCCACCAGTCGTTGGCGAGCGCGCCCAGCCCGGCCTTGTCGAAGAGCTGGTTCAGGCCGACCGCCCGCTCGGGCGGCGCCGGGTTCATCAGCCAGCGCCACACCACCCCGCTGGCGATGAACGAGATCGCCATCGGGAACAGGTAGACCGCCCGGAACCCGGCCTCGCCCCGGATGCCCTTGTCCATCAGGAACGCCAGGAACGCGCCGAGCAGCAGCGCCCCGCCGACGAACACGGCGGTGAACAGCAGCGCGTGCCTGACCGCGCCGGGCCAGCTCGGCTGGCTCCACAGGTCGACGAAGTTCCTGCCCTTGTCGAACCCGTACGGCGTGACCTCGTCGTGCTTGCCGCTCACCGCCACCCGCGTGTTCCAGAAGATCAGCCCGTACACGAACAGGCCGATCGCCAGGATCGACGGCGACACCAGCAGCAGGCCGGGCAGCCACGTCGGGCCCCTGCGCGGCCCCGGTCGCCGTTTCACGCGGTCGCCCACCAGGTCACTCGGCGTCGTTCTTGGCGGCGTCGACCAGCGCGCTCTGGAGCTTGGCCATGTCCTTGTTCTGAAGGAACAGCCCGACCGCGGTGTCGATGTCGGTGTGCCACTTCTTGGACGCGTTCACGCCGTGCCAGAACGAGCCGGCCAGCTTCACGCCGGGCTTGTTCCACTCGTTGAACGCGTACTCCAGGTAGCCCTTGTAGAGGGTCTTGTCGGCGTCCTTGCGGGCCGGGACCGAGCCCTTCTTCGGGTTGAAGAGGTCCTGGCCCTCCTTGCTGGACGCCTCCTTCAGCCACGCCAGCGCCCCGCCGCGGTGCGGCGCGCCCTTCGGCAGCGTGAAGCTGTCCGACAGCCACATGTAGGTGCCGTCGGTGCCGGGGGACGGCGCGTACTTGAAGTCGGTGTCGAGCTTCTTGCCGAGGCCGTTCGGGGCGGTGCCGGTGAAGTAGCCGTAGGCCCAGTCGCCCATGATGTTGAAGGCGGCCTTGCCGTCCACCACGGCCTTGGCGGCGCCCTGCCAGTCGGTGGAGGCGGCCTCCGCCGTGGTGTACTTGATGATCTCGGTGTAGTCGGTCAGCGCCTTGGTGACCGCGGGGCTGCTCCAGTCGGCGCCCGGCTTCCACAGCGCGTTGTAGGCGTCGGCGCCGAGGTCGCCGAGCAGGACGTTCTCCAGCAGGTGGTCGGCGGTCCACTGCGCGCCGAGCGACAGCGGGACCTTCTTGGTCTTCTCCTTGACCGCCTTCAGCGCGGTGATGAAGTCGGCGATCGACTTCGGCGCCCCGGACACTCCGGCGTCCTTGAGGATCGAGGGGTTGTACCAGAGCATGTTCGAGCGGTGGATGTCCACCGGCACCGAGTAGATCTTGCCCTGGTAGGTGATCTGCTGGAGGAGCTGCTCGGGGTAGGCGCTCTTGAGGTTGTTCTCGGCGTAGAACGAGTCGAGCGGCTCGATCTGCCCGGCCTTGATGTAGTCGAGCAGCTCCGCGCCCGCGTGCCCCTGGAAGGAGTCCGGCGGCTTGCGGTTCTGGAGCCGGCTGGCCAGCACTGCCTGGGCCTGCGTGCCCGAGCCGCCCGCGATGGCGGCGTTGGTGAACTTGGTGCCGGGGTTCTTCTTCTCGAAGTCGGCCTTCAGCGCGGCCAGCCCGTCGGCCTCGCCCGGGCCGGTCCACCACGAGAAGACCTCGACCTCGGACTTGTCGCTGTTCTTGTCGCCGCCGTCGCCGCCGCCACAGGCCGTGGCGGACGCGGCCAGCACGCCGCTGAGGGCCATGGCCGCGAAGGCGGTCTTCCGGTTACCCGTTCGTCCCAGCATCGCCAGTCCCTTCGGTTACCCCGAGAAACAAGCGTCTGTTCGGATGAGTCGACGGGTCAACACCGGGCGCCGAAAAGTGATCGCGCGGTTATCCCGTGGCGCCCTGGAGGTAACCGACCGTCACCGCGGCGGCATGTCGGACGCCACGTGGGGTCACCGGGGAGCACGGGATCACCGGGAGAAGCGCAGGGGGCACCAGGGAGGCGCGGGGGTCACCAGGGGAGCGCGGGCGGCAGGGCGGCGGCGTCCGCGTCCGGCCAGCCGAGCGGCTCGCCCAGCGGGGCCAGCTCGGCGAGCTGGAGGCGGTACCAGGGCGAGGACTCGGGCTTGCCGGTCAGCTCCAGGCAGCGGTCCCACGACCACCATTCGGCCCGCTCGACCTCGTCGGGGTTGGGCCGGACGGACCCGGCGGCGTCCTCGGGGACGACGCCGCGCACCACCGGGCACCGCTCGTACTCGACGGTCCCGTCGCCCGCGACCGCCCGGTAGCGGAACCGGGGCAGCACCGGGGTCAGCGTGGCGCCGGTCACGCCCAGCTCGTCCCGCAGCCGCCGCAGGACCGCGCCGCGCAGCCCCTCGCCCGGACCGGGGTGGCCGCAGCAGCTCCCCGTCCACACCCCGGGAAAGGTGCGCTTGCCCAGAGCACGCTGCGTGATCAGAACGCGCCCCTGGGTATCCACCACATAGCAGGAGAATGCCAGATGGTAGGGAGTGTCCCGATGGTGGCTCGCGCTCTTGGGGGCCGTTCCGATGGCCTCGTCCGCCGCGTTGAGCAGCACGATCTCTTCAACAGCCATGCCCTCTTCCTATCGCATCCGGGCGCGTGCGGTCGGTTACTTGGCAAGGTGACACTCCTGCCGCCGACGGCGCGCGGGAGGCAAACCAGGACTAAACTCGGCCTGGTCCAACGACGGGGGCTGGGGAGTCCCCGATTGAGGAGTTGAGCGTGAGCTTGCTGGAGTCGATCACAGGTCCGCGAGACCTCAAACGACTGGACGCCACGCAAATGCCGCGGCTCGCGGAGGAGATCCGGGAGTTCCTCGTGGCTGCGGTCTCCAAGACCGGCGGGCACCTGGGGCCCAACCTGGGCGCCGTCGAGCTGACCATCGCCCTGCACCGGGTCTTCGACTCTCCGCACGACCGGATCCTGTTCGACGTCGGCCACCAGGCGTACGTGCACAAGGTGCTCACCGGCCGGCACGATTTCGGCCTGCTGCGCCGCCGCGGGGGCCTGTCGGGCTACCCGAGCCGGGACGAGTCCGAGCACGACGTCATCGAGAACTCGCACGCCTCCACCGCCCTGTCGTACGCCGACGGGCTGGCCAAGGCGTTCCAGCTCCGCGGCGAGGACGACCGCGCCGTGGTCGCGGTCGTCGGCGACGGCGCGCTGACCGGCGGGATGTGCTGGGAGGCGCTCAACAACATCGCCGCCGGCCTGGACCGCCCGGTGATCATCGTGGTGAACGACAACGGCCGCTCGTACTCCCCGACGATCGGCGGGCTGGCCGGGCACCTGGCCGACCTGCGGGTCACCCAGGGCTACGAGCACGCGCTCGACCTGATCAAGAAGACCGTGCCGCGCGCCCCGGTGGTCGGCACCGTCGCCTACGAGGCGCTGCACGGCATCAAGAAGGGCCTCAAGGACGTCCTGGCGCCGCAGGCGATGTTCGAGGACCTCGGGATGAAGTACGTCGGCCCGATCGACGGCCACGACGAGGACGCGGTCGAGCACGCGCTGCGCCGCGCCCGCGGCTTCGGCCGGCCGGTGATCGTGCACTGCATCACCCGCAAGGGGCAGGGCTACGCGCCCGCCGAGAACGACCTCGAGGACTGCATGCACACCGGCGGCGCGTTCGACCCCGCCACCGGCAAGTCGCTGCCCAGCTCCGCCGGTCCCGGCTGGACGAGCGTGTTCGGCGCCGAGATGCTGGAGATCGCCCGCGAGCGCCCGGACGTGGTCGGCATCACCGCCGCGATGCTCCACCCGGTCGGGCTGGCGCCGTTCGCCGAGGAGTTCCCCGACCGCGTCTACGACGTGGGCATCGCCGAGCAGCACGCGGTCACCTCGGCGACCGGGCTCGCGCTGGGCGGCCTGCACCCGGTCGTGGCGATCTACGCCACCTTCGTCAACCGGGCCTTCGACCAGATCCTGATGGACACCGCGCTGCACGGGCAGGCGGTCACCTTCGCCCTCGACCGTGCCGGGGTCACTGGCGACGACGGCCCGAGCCACAACGGCATGTGGGACCTGTCGATCCTCCAGCTCATCCCGGGCCTGCGGGTGGCGGTGCCGCGCGACGGCGCCCGGCTGCGCGAGCTGCTGCGCGAGTGCGTGGCGGTGTCGGACGGGCCGACCGCGCTCCGCTACCCCAAGGGCCCGGTGGCCGCCGACATCGAGGCCGTCGGGCACGTCGGCGGCATGGACGTGCTGGCCCGGCACGACGGCTCCAACGGCACCCGGGTGCTCCTGGTGGCGGCCGGGTCGATGGCGACGGCCGCGGTGGAGGCGGCCGGGCTGATCGCCGCCCAGGGCATCGGCGTCACGGTGCTCGACCCCCGCTGGGTCAAGCCGCTCGACCCCGAGCTGCCGGCCGAGGCGGCCCGGCACACCCTGGTCGCGGTGGCCGAGGACAACGGCCGCACCGGCGCCGTCGGCGATGCGGTGGCGCGGGCGCTGCGCGACGCGGCCGTCGACGTCCCGGTCCGCACCTTCGGCATCCCGCAGGAGTTCCTCGAGCACGCCTCGCGGGCGCAGATCCTCGCCGACCTCGGGCTCACGCCGCAGGCCCTCGCCCGCGACGTGACCGAGGCCGTCGCCAAGGTCACCGCGGTGGAGAGCCGCGAGCCCGCGACCTCCTCCGACTGACGCCGGGGTCCCCGGGCCGGACGCCCGATCGATCGTCCGTCCGGCCCGGGGTGCCCGTACGTCCCCGCGCGGCGCGGAGCCTCCGCGCTCCGTCGGGGCGCTACGGCGGTCCGTACCCGCACGCCGCGCCGTGAATACTCAGAGTGAGTAAATGTAGCTTTGAGTGGTCGTCGGGGCGGCTTGGCGCGTCCGCTGTTTTCCCTGCGGCCATCGCGGCGACGTTACCGGCGGGCGGCCCGGTGCGCACCGGCGCGGTCTCCGCCTGCGGGGTCCCGCCGCCCTGGTGGGCGCGGAGGCGCCCACCGCGTCCGGGCGTGAACCGCGCGCCCGGCGGTACGGGGGAAGGTGCGTGAACGAGCATGCGACGACGACGGGGAGCGGTCCCGGGGACCGCGCGGACGGCGGCACTGGCCGCGCCGGGGCTGCTGGTGCTGGCCGCGGGGCTGGCGGTGTCCGGATCTGGTTCCGCGCCGGCCACGGCGGAGACCGCGGGGACCACGGCGGCGGGGACCGCGGGGACCACGCGGGCGGCGGGTGCCGCGCGGGCGGCGCTGCCGTGCGCGAACGGCGCGGGCGACGTCGCGGCCCTGGTGGCCGCGGTGCGTCAGGGCGGCGACATCGAGCTGGCGCGGGGTTGCACCTACCGGGTGGCCGAGCGGTACGGCACCTCCGCCGTCCTGCCCGAGACCACCGTCGACACCACCGTGGACGGCCGGGGCGCCACGGTCGCGTGGGAGGGCGTGGAGATCGCCGGCAGCCTGTTCGAGGTGCGCGGCCCGGCCCACATCACCGTCCGCAACCTGCACCTGACCAGCAGCGGCCTGACCGTCCCCGCGATGGTCAGGGCCGGGGCGGGCGCCTCGTTCTCGGTCGAGTCCAGCATCGTGGACGCGAGCCCGGCGCCGGGCTCGGCGCGCGACGACGCGCCCGCCCCGCGCCCGATCACCCGGGCTGCCGGCGAGACCGCGCCCGCGGCGGTGCGGCCCGTGCCGGGCGGCGGCCGGTGCGGGCGGCCGGCCCCGGCGGCGCCGCTGGCGGCCGGGCCGATGTCGGCGGTGATACCCGTGGCCGCGCGGTACTCCGGCGACCGCGCCGGCGACGGGCGGTCCTGCGGTGTGCGGGCCGTCCGCGCGACCCGCGCCGCGCGCACCTGACGCCGGGGCGGGTCAGCCGCCCTCGGCGGCCTGGAGCCGCCAGTGGTGCGTGATCGAGGCGGCGGGGGTGCCGAGGCCGCGGCCGGAGTAGGTCCACCGGCCGCGCAGCCGCCACGGCCGCCCGGCCCCGTCCCGCAGGAACACCTGGAGCGGGAAGTGGGCGTCGTGGGCGCGGATGACGCCGGACGGGTCGACCGAGGCGCGCAGATCGGGGTCGCCCACGCAGCGGACGCCGAGCACGGCCGTGCCCGCGTCCTGGCGCAGGAGTCCCCGCGTCAGGTCGTAGACGAGCACGGAGACGTAGTCCGGGCCGAGCCACCTGAGATCGGGCAGCATGCCGGGCGGGGGGAATCCGTACAGTTCTGGACCGCCGGTCACACGCGCACCGTAGCGCCCGGGTCCCGTCCCCGTCACTGCTTTCGAGGCGGGGATATGCCGCGGGCCCACCGTCGGACTTCCGCCCGGGGCGGTGCCAGGGCCTGTCCAAAAAGGGCCTAAGCCCTCACGCGAGCGCGTTACCTGGTCGGTGAGGCGAAGCCGAAGGCGAGCCCCACCGGCCAGATCGCGAAGCGATGCAGTGCTCGCACAAGCACGGTCGGCGCCCGAGCCGCCAGGCGAGGGCGCCGGGCCGGGCGTTAGTGAAACGGGTGGTAGGCGGAGCGCATCGCGTCCCAGCGGGCCAGCTTCACCCGCTCGCCGCGGTCGAGGGCGCGGGCGAGCGCGATCTCGGCGGCGTCGAGGTTGAGCCAGTCGGCGTAGGTGACGACCGGGAGACCGCGCGCCTTCAGCAGTTCCTCGACGGTGCGCTCCGGCCGGGGCCCGCCGGGGTCGAAGTCCTCCAGCAGGTTCCGGACGGTCTCGGCCGCGTCGGACTTGTTGGTGCCGACGACCCCGGTCGGGCCGCGCTTGATCCAGCCGGCCACGTACTCGCGGGGGACCGGGACGCCGCCCGGCCCGCTGATCCGGCCGCCCTCGTTGGGCACGACATGGGTCCGCTCGTCGAACGGGACGCCGTCCAGCGGGACGCTCTTGTAGCCGACCGAGCGCAGCACCAGGCCGACCGGCAGCGTCTCGTACTCGCCGGTTCCGGTCACCCGGCCGGTCTCGTCCGGCCGGGTCCGCTCCAGCCGCAGGCCCTCGACCCGGTCGGTGCCGAGGATCTCGACCGGCGCCCGCCAGAAGTGCACGTCGATGCGGCGCGGCCGGTCGCCGGCGGGCTCGCCGGTCCACCCGTTCAGCACCTTGATGTTGCCGCGCACGTGCCGGTCGGTCTCGGCGAGCTCGGCGCTGGCCGGGTCGAGGTCCATGTGCTCGGGGCGGACGTGGATCCCGGCGGCGGGCAGCTCGCCCAGCTCGCGGGCCTCCTTGGTGGTGAACTTGGCCTGCGCCGGGCCGCGCCGTCCGATCATGTGGACGCGGCGGACGCGGCTGTGCGACAGCGCCTCCAGGACCTGCTCGGGGACGTCGGTCTCGCGCAGCTCATCGACGGTCTTGGCCAGGATCCGGACCACGTCGACGGCGACGTTGCCGACGCCGATGACCGCGATCTCCTCGGTGGTCAGGTCGAACCGGTGGTCGGCGGCGTCGGGGTGCCCGCAGTACCAGTTGACGAAGTCGGTGGCGGCGATGCTGCCGGGCAGGTCCTCGCCGGGCACGCCGAGCCGCCGGTCGACCATCGCGCCGGTGGAGTAGATCACCGCGTCGTAGCAGGAGAGCAGGTCGGCGCGGGTCAGGTCGCGGCCGAGCTCGACGCCGCCGAAGAACCGGACGGCGGGGTGCTCCAGCACCCTCTGGAGGTAGCGGGCGATCGACTTGATCGACGTGTGGTCGGGCGCCACCCCGTACCGGACCAGCCCGTACGGCGTCGGCAGCCGGTCGAACACGTCCACCTGGGCCTCGTCCCCGGCCTGCTTGATCAGGGCCTCGGCCGCGTACAGGCCCGCGGGGCCGGAGCCGATGATCGCGACGCGCACAGGATCTGCCATGGGGGCCATTGTGCCCACGCCCTTGGTAAAAGGACACAGTGAGTCAGGTCACGGTGCGTCGCGCGCCGCCCGCCGGGCCGTCCGGGCGCGCAGGTGGCTGTGCCGGTGCCCGTAGCCGAAGTAGATCACCGTGCCGATCGCCATCCAGGCCAGGAACCGCAGCCAGGTCTCCACCGGCAGGTTGACCATCACGAACAGGCAGGCCAGCACCGACAGGATCGGGATCCAGGGGACCAGCGGGGTGCGGAACGAGCGGGGCAGGTCGGGACGGGTGCGGCGCAGGATCAGCACGCCGATCGAGACGGTCAGGAAGGCGAACAGGGTGCCGATGTTGACCAGCTCGGCGAGCTTGGCGAGCGGGATGAACCCGGCGAGCGCGGCCACCACGACGCCCATGAGGACCGTGGACCGGTAGGGGGTGCCGAACCGCGGGTGGACGGCGGCCAGCCACTCGGGCAGCATCCCGTCCCGGCTCATCGCGAAGAAGATCCGGCTCTGGCCGAGCAGCAGGATCAGCACCACCGCGGTCAGCCCGGCGACCGCGCCGATGCTGATCACGGTGGCGAACACGGGGTGCCCGGCGGCCTTGAACGCGTCGGCGAGCGGGGCGGCGTCGCTGAGCCTGCGGTAGTCCTCCATCCCGACCACGACCAGGGAGACCGCGGCGTACAGCACGGCGGTGACCACCAGCGATCCGATCAGCCCGATCGGCAGGTCGCGCTGCGGCCGGCGGGACTCCTCGGCGGCGGTGGCGACGACGTCGAAGCCGATATAGGCGAAGAAGACGATCGCGATGGCGGCGAAGATGCCGAGCCAGCCGTAGCTGACCGGGGTGATCCCGAACAGCACCTGGATCAGCGGCGCCGCCGCGCCCTCCACCGACGGGTTCGGCCGGGACGGCGGGATGAACGGGGTGTAGTTGGCGCCCTTGACGAGGAACAGCCCGGCCACGATCACCAGCAGCACCACGAACACCTTGATCGCCACGATCACCGCGTTCACCCGCGAGGAGATCTTGACGCCCAGCACCAGCAGGCCGGCGACCGCCACGACGAGCAGGACGGCCGGGACGTTGACCACGCCGCCGCCCTCGCCGGGCGGGTCGGAGAACGCGGCCGGGAGGGGCAGGCCGATGGTGTCCAGCAGCGAGGCGGCGTAGCCGGACCAGCCGACCGCGACGACCGCGGAGCCGAGCGCCAGCTCCAGGATGAGGTCCCAGCCGATGATCCAGGCGGGGAACTCGCCGAGCGTGGCGTAGGCGAAGGTGTAGGCCGACCCGGCGACCGGCACGGTGGAGGCGAACTCGGCATAGCACAGCGCCGCCAGCCCGCAGACGACGGCGGCCAGGACGAACGAGATCGCGACCGCCGGGCCGGCCTTGTCCTTGGCCACCTGCCCGGTCAGCACGAAGATGCCGGTGCCGATGATCACTCCGACCCCGAACACGACCAGGTCGAGCGCGGACAGGTCGCGGCGGAGCCGGTGCGCCGATTCCCGGGTGTCCCCGATCGACTGCTCGATCGACTTGGTGCGGAACAGGTTCACTCGGCGCTCCTCCCGGCCGGGACGGCCCGTCGCAGGAGTGATCACCGGATCGGGTCGGCCGAAACCAGCGACCGACCGGATCATGCCGGTAAAAGAGGAACCTCCGCCCCTGAAGGGGGACGTCGGAGCCGCGCGGGGCCGGGAGGGTCGTCGGCTGCCCGGTCCCGCGCAGCCGTCATCGGCCGCGCGGGACCGGGCGGTGCCGCTGTCAGGGCAGGGAGGCGACCCCCGGCTCGAGGAAGCGGGCGCCGGTCACCTTCTCGGCGACGCCCGACCGGTCCAGGTACGGGGTGATGCCGCCCAGGTGGAACGGCCAGCCGGCGCCGAGCAGCATGCACAGGTCGATGTCCTGCGCCGCCGCGACCACGCCCTCGTCCAGCATGATCCCGATCTCCTCGGCGAGCGCGTCCAGGGCGCGCGCCAGCACCTGCTCCTCGGTGGACGGAGCGGTCCCGCCGGAGAAGATCTCCACCACCTCGGGGTCGAGGGTGAAGTCGGGCCGGTACACCCCGGTCTTGCCCGCCGCGACCATCCTCGCCAGGTTGTCCGACAGCGGGAACCGCTCGGGGAACGCGCCGTGCAGCGTCTGGTTCACGTGCAGGGCGATGGCCGGGCCGACCAGGCCCATCAGCACGAACGGCGGCATCGGCAGCCCGAGCGGCGCCGCGGCGCGCTCGGCCACCTCGATGGGCGTGCCCTCGTCCACGGTCTGGACGATCTCGGCCAGCAGCCGCAGCAGCACCCGGTTGGCCACGAACGCCGGGGCGTCCTTGACCAGCACGCACGACTTCTTGAGCCGCTTGCCGACGGCGAACGCGGTGGCCAGCGTCGCGTCGTCGGTCCGCCCGCCGCGGACGATCTCCAGCAGCGGCAGCACCGCGACCGGGTTGAAGAAGTGGAAGCCGACGACCCGCTCGGGGTGCCTCAGCCCGGCGGCCATCTCGCCGACCGGCAGCGAGGAGGTGTTGGTCGCCAGCACGCAGTCGGCCGAGACGTGCTCCTCGACCTCGGCGAACACCTTCCGCTTGACCGACATCTCCTCGAAGACGGCCTCGATCACGAAGTCGGCGTCGGCGAAGGCGTCCTTGGTGAGCGAACCGGTGATCAGCGACGTGAGCCGGTTGGCCTGGTCGGCCGAGATCCGGCCCTTGGCGAGCAGCTTGCCGATCTCGCCGTGCGCGGACCCGACGCCCTTGTCCAGCCGCTCCCGGTCGAGGTCGGTCAGCACGACCGGGACCTCCAGGCGCCGCGCGAACAGCAGCGCGAGCTGGCTCGCCATCAGCCCGGCGCCGACGACGCCGACCTTGGTGACCGGGCAGGCCAGCGCCTTGTCGGGGGCGCCGGCGGGCCGCTTGGCGCGCTTCTGGGTGAGGTCGAAGGCGTAGAGCCCGGCGCGCAGCTCGTCGCTCATGATGAGGTCGGCCAGCGCCTCGTCCTCGGCGGCGAAGCCCTCGTCGCGGGTCCGGTCCTTGGCCGCGGCGACCAGGTCGAGCGCGCGGACGAAGGAGGGCGCCGCGCCGTGCAGCCTGCCGTCCAGGTTCCAGCGCGCCATCGCGACGGCGTCGTCCCAGCCCTTGCCCTTGTCGGGCTCGGGGCGGCGGACGGCCAGCGCGCCGGTCAGGACGCGCGCGGTCCAGGTGAGCGACTCCTCCAGGAAGTCGGCCGAGTCGAAGATCGCGTCGGCGATGCCGAGCTCGTACGCCTGCCGGCCCTTGAGCATCCGGTTCTGCGCGAGCGGGTTGTCGATGATGACCTTGAGCGCCCGCTCCGCGCCGATCAGGTTGGGCAGCAGGTAGGTGCCGCCCCAGCCGGGCACCAGCCCGAGGAACGCCTCGGGCAGCGCGAACGCCGGGACGCCCGCCGAGACGGTGCGGTAGGTGCAGTGCAGCCCAATCTCGACGCCACCGCCCATCGCCGCGCCGTTGTAGTAGGCGAACGAGGGGACCTTGAGCTCGCCGAGCCGCCGGAACACCTCGTGCCCGAGCCGGCCGATCAGTCGGGCCTCGTCCCGGTTCTCCAGGGCGGCGACGCCCTTGAGGTCCGCGCCGACCGCGAAGACGAACGGCTTGCCGGTCACGGCCACGGCGACGATGTCGTCCCGCTCCGCGACCTGGTCGAGGGCGTCGTTCAGCGCGAGCAGGCCGCGCGGCCCGAAGGTGCTGGGTCTGGTGTGGTCGTGCCCGTTGTCGAGGGTGATCAGCGCCGCCCGGCCCGCGCCGAGCGGCAGCTCCACGTCGCGGACGCGGGCGTGCGTGACCACCTCGTCCGGGCTGCGGTTCTCGCTCGCCAGGAGCGAGCGCCACGTCTCCGCGCTGCTCACTTGGACCCCTCCCAGTTCACGTTCTCCCAGAGGACGGTGCCGCCCATGCCCATGCCGACGCACATCGTGGTGATGCCGTAGCGGACGTCCGCGCGCTCCTCGAACAGCCGGGAGAGCTGGTTCATCAGCCGCACGCCGGACGAGGCGAGCGGGTGGCCGACCGCGATCGCGCCGCCCCACGGGTTCACCCGCGCGTCGTCGTCGGCGATCTTGAAGTGCTCCAGGAAGGCCAGCACCTGGACGGCGAACGCCTCGTTGATCTCGATCAGGCCGATGTCGTCCATGGTCAGCGCGTTGCGGCTGAGCAGCCGCTCGGTGGCCGGCACCGGGCCGACGCCCATCACCTCGGGCTCCACGCCGGCGAAGGAGAAGTCCACCAGCCGCATCCGGGGCGTCAGCCCGAGCTCGCGGGCGACGTCCTCGGCGGCGAGCAGGCACGCGGTGGCGCCGTCGTTCAGGCCGGCGGCGTTGCCCGCGGTCACGTTGCCGTGCACGCGGAACGGGGTCTTCAGCGCGGCGAGGCTCTCCAGCGTGGTGCCGGGGCGCGGCGGCTCGTCCTCGGTGGCCAGGCCCCAGCCCTTGTCGGCGGACCGGATCGCGGTCGGCACCAGGTCGGGCTGGACCCGTCCGGCGGCGTAGGCGGCGGCCAGCTTCTGCTGGCTGCGCACCGCGTACGCGTCGGCGCGCTCCTTGGTGATCTCGGGGAACCGGTCGTGCAGGTTCTCCGCGGTCGAGCCCATGACCAGCGCGGACGGGTCGACCAGCCGGTCGGCCAGGAACCGCGGGTTCGGGTCGACGCCCTCGCCCATCGGGTGTCGGCCCATGTGCTCGACGCCGCCCGCGACGACCACGTCGTAGGAGCCGAACGAGATGCCGGCGCCCGCGGTGGTCACGGCGGTCATCGCGCCCGCGCACATCCGGTCGATCGCGTACCCGGGGACGCTCTTGGGCAGCCCGGCGAGCACGGCGGCGGACCGGCCGATGGTCAGGCCCTGGTCGCCGGTCTGGGTGGTGGCGGCGATCGCGACCTCGTCCACCCGCTCGGGCGGCAGGGACGGGTTGCGGCGCATCAGCTCGCGGATCGCGCGGACGATCAGGTCGTCCGCGCGGGTCTCCGCGTACAGGCCCTTCGGGCCCGCCTTGCCGAACGGCGTGCGTACGCCGTCGACGAATACGACGTCGCGTGCGGTGCGAGGCACGGTCGTCCCTTCTGGAGCGGTGGTGGTCGAGAGTGACGCTACTCGCTGGTAACCCGCTCATTCTACTCGTCAGTAACCACTGACCCGGGGCCGGGATCCCCGGGCCCTCGTCCGCCAGGGGCGGACCGGCCCGAGGGGACGGGCACGCCCGCGTCCACCGGCGCCGCCGGGATCCGGACGGTGATGGCCAGGCCGCCGTCCTCGCGCGCCACCGTCTCGACCGTCCCGCCGTGCGCCGTCACCACCGCCCGGACGATCGACAGCCCGAGCCCCGCCCCGTCCGCCGACCCGACCCGGTCGGCGCGGAGCCGGCGGAACGGCTCGAAGATCGTGTCCAGCTCGTAGGAGGGGACGGGCCGTCCCGTGTTGGCCACCCGCAGCACCGCCATGCCGTCCCGCTCACCCGTCCTGATCCAGACCCGCCCGCCCGGCACGTTGTACTTCAGCGCGTTCTCCAGCAGGTTGACCGCGCAGCGCTCCAGCAGCACCGGGTCGCCCGCCACCGCGGCGGGCCCGAGGCGCGCCTCCACGTCGATCTCGTCCGACAGCCCGTCCACCTGGTCGAGCGCGCTGGTCACCACGTCCGCCAGGGGCGTGCCGGCCCTGGTCTGGAGCTCGCGCTCGGACCGGGCGAGCAGGAGCAGCCCCTCGATCAGCCGCTCGTGCCGCGCGGTGTTGCCGAGCAGCACGTCGGCCAGCACCTTGGTCTCCGGCGGGCTCCTCCGGCTCGCCAGCGCGACCTCCAGCACCGTCCGGTTGATGGTCAGCGGCGTCCGCAGCTCGTGCGAGGCGTTCGCCACGAACCGCCGCTGCGAGTCGAACGCGCGGTGCAGCCGGTCGAGCATCCGGTCGAAGGTGTCGGCCAGGTCCTTGATCTCGTCCTGCGGGCCCGCCAGCGCGATCCGCTCGTGCAGGTTGCTCTCCGACAGCCGCCGCGCCGTCGCGGTGACCGTGTGCAGCGGCCGGAGCAGCCGCCCCGCCACCACGTACCCGATGCCGACCCCGACGACCCCCAGCACCAGCAGCAGCACCAGCGAGCTCTGCAAGAGCTGCTCCAGGACGTCGTGCTTCTGCCGGTCGAGCTGCCGCTCCGCCGTGGCCTTCACCGCCAGCAGCCCCTCGATCCGGTCCAGGGGCACCGCGGGCCGGACGAGCTGCGTGGTCGCCGCCCGCGAGATCGGCGCGGAGGTCAGCCGCGTCTCCATCGCGCGCACCGTGAGCAGGTACGTCACCGCGACCAGCGCGCTCGCCGTCACCAGGAACAGCGACCCGTACACCAGCGTCAGCCGGGCCCGCACGCTCAGCCGCACCGTCACAGCCGGTACCCCGATCCGGTCACGGTCTCGATCAGCGGCGGGCCGCCCAGCTTGCGGCGCAGCGTCGCCATGGTGACCCGGACGATGTTGCTGAACGGGTCGATGTTCTCGTCCCAGGCGTGCTCCAGCAGCCGCTCGGCGCTCACCACCCCGCCCTCGGCGCGCAGCAGCTCCTCCAGCACGGTGAACTCCTTCTTGGTGAGCCGCAGCTCCCGGCCCTCCCGCGCGACCCGGCGCCGGTGCGGGTCCAGCCGGATCCCGCGCCGCTCCAGGACGGGCGGCACCGGCAGCCCCGACCTGCGCGACAGCGCCCGCACCCGCGCGACCAGCTCGCCGAACACGAACGGCTTGGGCAGGTAGTCGTCGGCGCCGAGCGCCAAGCCGTCCACCCGCTCGTCCACCTCGCCTGCGGCGGTCAGCATCAGGATCCGCCCGGCGTGCCGCCGTCCCACCAGGTCGCGGCACACCTCGTCGCCGTGCACCGTGGGCAGGTCCCGGTCCAGCACGATCACGTCGTACTCGGTGTACGCGGCGCGCTCCAGCGCGGCGTCGCCGTCGTAGACCACGTCGACGGCCATCGCCTCCTCGCGCAGCCCCTCGGCGATCGTGTCCGCCAGCACCCGCTCGTCCTCGACGATCAGTACGCGCATCCGCCCCCCTCCCGGCCTGTTCGCCCGAGCATGGAGGAGCGGACGTTAAACCGGGGTAAGCCGGGCTCAGCCACCCGGCTGATGGATCCCGCGCGGCCAGACCTCCAGGATCCGCTCCGCCGTCGCGCCGACGGTCCCGGCCGTCGTGTCGAGCGTGAGCGTCCCCGGCGGATCGGACCGCGCGATCACCGCGAGCTGCGCCGTCGTCCTGGCGAGCTGCGCCTGCGCCCCCGACCCGATCTCCCGCCGCTCGATCCGTTCGGCCAGCGCGGGCAGCCCCGCGGTCAGCCGCACCGCCGTCACGTCCGCCCCCGGCACCGCCGCCGTGATCCACTCCAGATCCGCGGTCAGCTCCGCGAACACCCCCATGACGATGAGCCGGGTGTGCCCCAGCCCGGCGAAGTTCCCCCAGAGCGCCGCCAGGTTGCGCCGCGACAGCTCCCCGGGCCCGAGCCCGGCCGGCGGCCACGGATGCACCCGGTCCAGCTCGTCCGAATCGATCATCGCGTGCGCCACGTCCAGCTCGGCGAGCCGGTGCCCGACCTCGAACCCGGTCACCGTCTTCCCCACGCCCGCAGCCCCGCAGACCACCAGCATCTCGATCTTCGACATCCCCCCATCCTCCCGTCCGGGGGTCACGCCCGGAACTCTCCGGCCGGGCTGCTGATGCCGACCGGACCGGCCTCGGCGGTACCGGGCTCGGGCAGCGTCCGGAACAGCAGCCAGCTCAGCGCGGGCATCACGATCAGCGGCGCGAGCGCCACCTGGAGGGAGGCGGCGTCGGCGACCCCGCCGATGAGGGGGCCGGCCAGGCCGCCGACGCTGACGGTCAGCCCGAGCGTGATGCCGCTGGCGGTGCCGATGCGGCTGGGAAGGTAGTCCTGGCCGAGCGTGACCTGGAGCGAGAAGGGGACGTAGAGGCCGACGGACGTCAGCCCCAATGGCGCACCCAGCTGCGCCTCCACCACGCCCTGCTCCTGCTGGCCGAGGACACCCCGGTGACCACCGTGGCGCACACCTGCGGCTGGTCGACGGCCAGCGCCTTCATAGCCGTCTTCCGCCGAGTCTTCGGACACACTCCCGGAACACACCAGCACCAATGCCCCGGATCGTCGTCGCGGGTGAACGGGCCCGCGGCGACGGGCCTGGTGCGAGCGTGGCGCACCACTACCTCTGGCGACGCTGACCGCCCCACAGCCCAGGACAACGGCAAGGTCGGGAACCGGCCACGTCCGTCGGCTGGTGTAATCATGCGGTGAGTGGCATACGACAACTTCCACCCGGCTTGCGGAGCGATTTGCGGCACTTCGCCTATTACTTGGGTAACGGCACGCTGCTCTGCCCCGGGTATGACTGCCTCGACTACGACGAGGTCGTCACGCGTTATGACGACACGGTCGGGCGGTTGTTCGCCATCTTGCTCGACGACTATCACCGTCCGCTGGATGACGAAGGGGTGGATTCACGCGCTGACGACGACCGGGTAAGAGCGTGGCTCGCGGCTGAGTGCGACCCGGCACGCTATGAGGCCCCTCCGCTGAGCGATGCCGGGCTTCGTCTCTCAGGGTTCGATGAAGGATGGAAGGACGCGGTCGTGGCGTTCGCCCGCAAGCTTGGACGCGGCACTCTCGCCCCGGAAGTACTGGAGGGGATCGATTATGTGCCCTATCTGGTCGAGGGTGGATCCCTGCCGGAGGATGTCGTCACGGTGTTCGCCAATGTGCTGAAGGTCGATTCGGACGGGACACCGGCCGACGCGAGCCACGCCGAACGTCGAGCCGCACAGAAGTTGCGGGAGTGGCTCGAGCACGACTACCGGCCGGATCCACCGATGGAGGTCTGGGAGTTCGAACTCGTCTAGGGCCGGAGCACGCATGTGTGTTCTGTTGCGAGGCGAGGCAGAGTGCCGCCGCGGACCTCGCCGGAGGCGGCACGGCTAATGCACGTTTAACCCTGGGGTGGGTGTGATGGCTTCTTGTCGGGGTGTGTGGCCCTGGCGGAGAGGGAGCTATGCGGGGTCGGGTGTGGGTTCTCGTGGTGCCGGTGCTGCTGGGGGTTGCGGGTTGTGGGGGAGGGGACGGGGGTGGTGGGGTCGCCAGCGCCGGGGGGACGGGGGCCAAGGGGGCCTCGGCGGCTCCGTCGAAGTCGCTGAGCCCGGAGGACGCGCGGTTGAAGTTCGCGCAGTGCATGCGGCAGAACGGGGTCGATGTGCCCGATCCGGGGAGTGGGGGCGCCGGCCAGACGATGCGGCTGGGTGGGAAGGGGACCGACCGGGCCGCGTTGCAGGCGGCGATGAAGAAGTGCCAGCCGTACTTGCAGGCCGGCGGGAAGATGCCGGACATGAAGGATCCCAAGGTCCGGGATCAGTACATCAAGTTCGCCCAGTGCATGCGGAAGAACGGGGTGGACATGCCCGACCCGAAGCCCGACGGGGGGATGGCGTTGCCGGCGCAGGCCGGTGACCGGGCGAAGGTCGAGAAGGCGGGCAAGGCGTGCAAGGGCGTCCTGGCCGGAGCGGGCGGACGATGAGGAAGGTGCTGGTGGTCGGGGCCGCCGTGACCGTGGTGGCGGCGGGTGGCGCGGCGGTGGCGCTGAGCGGGGGAGGGGGCGGCGGCGAGGCGCATGCTGCGGCGCTCGGCACCGCGACGGTGTCCAGGGGCGACCTCGTGGATTCGGAGAAGGTCGACGGGACGCTCACCTTTGAGGACGAGCGGCAGGTGCGGACGGGGGCGTCCGGCACGGTCACCGCGGCGCCCAAGGAGGGACGGACCGTCAAGCGCGGCAGGACCCTGCTGCGGGTGGACGGCGAGCCGGTGACCCTGATGTACGGCGCCGTGCCGATGTACCGGACGCTGGCGCGCGGCGTGTCCGGCGGCGTGGACGTGGAGCAGCTCGAACGGAACCTGCGGGCTCTCGGCTACGGGGGCGGCCTGACGGTGGACGAGGAGTTCACCGGGGCGACGGCGGACGCCGTCCGGGAGTGGCAGGACGACCGGGGGCTCGCGGAGAGCGGCTCGGTGGACGCGGCGCAGGTGGTGTTCCTGCCCGGGGCCGTGCGGGTGAAGGAGGTGCGGGCCCCGGAGGGGGCGCGGACCGCGGGCGGGCAGCCGGTGCTGACCGTGACGGGCACCCGCCAGGTCGTCCACCTGGATCTGGACGCCGGCAAGCAGGACCTGGCGCGCAAGGGTGCCAGGGTGGGCGTCGAGCTGCCCGGCGGGAAGGGCGCGGAGGGGCGGATCTCCGAAGTGGGCTCGGTGGCGCGCAGGACCGGGACCGGGCAGGACGCCAAGACCACCCTGGACGTCGAGATCACGCTGGTGAAGGGCGCGGGCGGCGGGCTGGACCAGGCGCCGGTCACGGTCGCGCTGGAGAGCGAGCGCCGCGAGGGCGTGCTGTCGGTGCCGGTCGAGGCGCTGCTGGCGCTGCGCGAGGGCGGCTTCGGGGTGGAGGTCGTGGAGGGCTCGGCACGCCGGATCGTGCCGGTGACCACGGGGGCCTTCGGCGGCGGACGGGTCGAGGTCGGCGGCGCGGTCCGCGCGGGCATGAAGGTCGGGGTGCCCGCCACGTGAACATCATCGAGCTGGCCGGGGTGACCAAGGAGTATCCGGGCGGGGTGGCCGCGCTGCGCGGCGTCGACCTGGCCGTCGCGCAGGGGGAGCTGACCGCGATCGTGGGGCCGTCCGGGTCGGGCAAGTCCACCCTGCTGCACATGATCGGGACGCTGGACCGGCCCACCGCCGGGACGGTCCGGATCGCCGGGCACGATGTCGCGGCGCTGAGCGACCGGGAGCTGTCGGCGCTGCGGGCGCGGCACATCGGGTTCGTCTTCCAGCAGTTCCACCTGGCGGACGGGGTCAGTGCGCTCGACAACGTCGCCGACGGGCTCCTCTACGCGGGCGCGGGCCTGAGGGAGCGGCGGGAACGGGCCGCGCGGGCGCTGGACCGGGTCGGGCTCGGCGGACGGGTCCGGCATCGGCCGAACCAGCTCTCGGGCGGCGAGCGGCAGCGGGTGGCGGTCGCGCGGGCCGTGGTCGGCGAGCCCGACCTGGTGCTGGCCGACGAGCCCACCGGGAACCTGGACTCGGCCGCGGGCGCCGAGGTGATGGAGCTGCTCGGCGGCCTGCACCGGTCCGGCACCACGGTGGCGATCATCACGCACGACCCGGAGGTGGCCGCGCTCGCGCCGCGCCGGGTGCGGGTCCGCGACGGGCTGATCGTGGACGGCGCCCGGTGAGCGCCCCGGGGCTCACCCCGGCCCGGCTCGGCGGCCGGGACGTGGTGCGGGTCGGGTTTGGCGGGCTGCGCGCCCGGCCGGCGCGGGCGGTGCTGTCGGCGCTCGGCATCGCGATCGGCATCGCGACGATGGTCGCGGTGATCGGCATCTCCTCGTCCAGCAAGGAGGAGCTGCTCCGCCGGATCGACCGGCTCGGCACCAACCTGCTGACCGTCACGCCGGGCGACACGCTGTTCGGCGAGGGCGCCGAGCTGCCCGCGTCGGCCCCGGCGATGGTCGCCCGGATCGGGCCGGTCACCGCGGTCGGCGCGACGGGCGCGACGGATGCCACGGTGCGGCGCACCGACCGGATCCCGAAGGAGGTGACCGGGGGCATCGCGGTGCAGGCGGCCACGCCGGAGCTGCTGCGGACGCTGGACGCGACGGTCCGCTCGGGCGGCTGGCTCAACGCGGGCACCGCCCGCCACCCCGGCGTGGTGCTCGGCTCGGAGGCCGCGCGGCGGCTCGGCTTCGACCGGGCGGGCGGACGGGTGTGGCTCGGCGGACGCTGGTTCACCGTGCTCGGCGTGCTGGACCCGGCCGGGCTGGCGCCGGAGATCGACCGGTCGGCGCTGGTCGGCTGGGAGGCGGCGCGGCGCCACCTCGGGTTTGGCGGCCGTCCGACGACCGTGTACGAGCGGTCGGCGGACGCCTCGGTGGCCGCCGTCCGCGACGTCCTGGCCCGGACGGTCAACCCGGAGAACCCCGAGGAGGTCCAGGTGAGCCGGCCCTCGGACGCGCTGGAGGCCAGGGCCGCGGCGGCGGGCGCGTTCACCGGCCTGCTGCTCGGGCTCGGCGCGGTCGCGCTGCTGGTCGGCGGGGTCGGGGTGGCCAACACGATGGTGATCTCGGTGCTGGAACGGCGCCGCGAGATCGGGCTGCGCCGGTCCCTCGGCGCGACCCGGGGGCAGGTGCGGGTGCAGTTCCTGGCCGAGTCGCTGCTGCTGTCGGCGTTCGGCGGCGTCGCCGGCGTGCTGCTCGGGACGGCGGTGACCGTGGGGTTCACGCTCTACCGGGGGTGGCCGCCGGTGGTGCCGGGGTGGGCGCTCGGCGGGGCGCTCGCGGCGACCCTCGCGATCGGCGCCGTGGCGGGCCTCTACCCGGCGATGCGGGCGGCCCGCCTGCCGCCGACCACGGCTC
This sequence comes from Actinomadura xylanilytica, assembly GCF_030283145.1. Classification (GTDB taxonomy): domain Bacteria; phylum Actinomycetota; class Actinomycetes; order Streptosporangiales; family Streptosporangiaceae; genus Spirillospora; species Spirillospora xylanilytica. Next base: position 930,509 of record NZ_JASNWE010000003.1, on the reverse strand, counting down.
TGGCCACGGTCTGACGACCGGTGCATGATTGGGACGGACGACGACATCCCGACCCGGGGGAGGTGCCCCGCCTTGCCGGTGCCACGCCCGCTCCGCGACCGCTGCCGCGATTTCCTCGGGATCGACGGGGAGATCCGCTACATCTTCCCGGCGATGGCGGGCGGTGGCGGCGGCGGCACCTTCGTCTTCGTCGTCACCGGCGACCAGATCGCGGTGATCTCGACCGGCCCGTTCGCGCGCGGGACGCCCAAGAGCGTCTGGGGCAGCTACCCGCGGGGCACCCGCATCGGCCCGGTCGAGACCGGCTCCGGCGCCACCTTCGAGTTCGCCGGCGCCGAGTTCGAGGTGGACGACGAGTACGCCGCGGTCATCAACGCCGCCGACGCCGAGGTGTTCGCCCGCGACAGCCTCCCGCGGGACCCGCTCCCCGACCTGTGACAGCGGGTCAGGACGACGGCGAGGGGGACGCCCCGGCGGGCGCGGCGGGGGCCGGCCTGGACGGTGCGGCCGGGCGCAGGAACAGCGCCATGACCGGCACCAGGTAGGCCGCCCACATGGCGAGCTGGAGCCAGGTGATCTGCGGGGTGACGTTGAGGACGCCCTGGAACAGCGTCTGCGCCCAGTCGCCCGCGGTGCCGAACTTGGCGAAGAACACGTGCGGCTCCAGCGCCACCGCGTTCAGGCCGGGCACCACCTCGGCCTCCTGAAGGTCGTGGAACCCGTACCCGAACACGCCGGCGGCGACCACGATGAGCGCCGCCCCCGTCCAGGTGAAGAAGCGCTTGAGGTTGAGGCTGAGGCCGCCGAGGTAGAGCAGGTAGCCGAGCACGACCGCGACGGCCAGCCCGCCGACGGCGCCGACGATCGGCTGGACGGCGCCGTCCGCGGAGTTGGTGATGTTGGTCCACAGGAACAGGGCGGTCTCCAGCCCCTCCCGCCCGACCGCGAGGAACGCCACGGTCGCGAGGGCGACCGGGCCGACGTTCAGCGCGCCCTCCAGCCGTCCCTCCAGCTCGGCTTTCATGAACCGGGCCGTCTTGCGCATCCAGAAGACCATCCAGGTGACCAGGCCGACCGCGATGATCGACAGCACCCCGCCGAACAGCTCCTGCGTCTTGAACTGCATCTCCGAGGACGCGGCGCTCAGCGCGATGCCGAACCCGACGCTGAGCACGATGGCGAGCCCGACGCCCGCCCACACCGGGGCGAGCGCCCCGCGGTGGCCGCTCTTGACCAGGTAGGCGATCAGGATGCTGACGACCAGCGCGGCCTCCAGCCCCTCGCGCAGGCCGATGAGGAAATTGCCCAGGACCATCGCAGGCTCCTCGGACTCGGGCCTCGGGGCAGTGTCCCGGGGGCGAACGGACTCTCGCACGTGCCGGCGCACGCGGATTAGGCAAAGCTAACCTAAGCCAGTGTGGGCCGGTCCGGCGGCCCCCGCAAGGCCCGTCCGGGACGCTCCCCGCGCCGCGCGGGCGGGATCACTCGCCCGCGTCGTCCTCCTCCAGCTCGACGAACGCCGCGGCGATCGGCTGCGCCACCAGGCCGACCTGCCAGTCGCGCGCGCCGAGGCCCCGCAGCGCGGCGGCGACCGCCGTCGCGGAGACGTCGCTCGGCGGCGTCCAGGCCAGGCGGCGCACCGAGTCGGGCTGCATCAGGTTCTCGGACGGCATCGTGTGCGCGTCGGCGAGCGAGGCGATCACGGCCCGCGCGGCGGTGAGCCGCTTGGCCGCCTCGGGGTCGCGCTCGGCCCAGCGGTGCGCGGGCGGCGGCCCGTCGCCGGGCAGGTTGGCCTCGGGCAGCGCCTTGTCGGGCAGGCCCTTGGCCCGCGACACCGCGCGCAGCCACGCCGACTGGTGCCGCCGGGCGCCGCGTCCGCGCATGGTCGACAGGGCCTGGAGCTCGGCCGGGGTCTTGGGCGGGTGCAGCGCCAGGTCGACGATCCCGGCGTCCTGGAGCACCCGGCCGGGGGACAGGTCGCGCTCGCGGGCGATCCGGTCGCGCGCCTCCCACACCTCCCGGACGGTCGCCAGGGCCCGCCGGTTGCGGACGCGGTGGATGCCGGACGTGCGGCGCCACGGGTCGGCGCGCGGCGGCTTGGGCGGCGTCGCCAGGATCGCGGCGAACTCCTCCAGCGCCCACTCGAGCTTGCCGGTCTCCTCCAGCTCCGCCTCCAGCGCGTCGCGCAGCTCGACCAGCAGCTCGACGTCGAGCGCCGCGTAGCGGAGCCAGTCCTCGGGGAGGGGGCGGGTCGACCAGTCGGCCGCCGAATGCCCCTTCTCCAGGACGAACCCGAGCACGTTCTCGACCATCGAGCCGAGCCCGACCCGCGGATAGCCGAGCAGCCGCCCGGCCAGTTCGGTGTCGAACAGCCGGCGGGGCACCAGCCCCACCTCGGCCAGGCACGGCAGGTCCTGGTTGGCGGCGTGCAGCACCATCTCGGTGCCCGCCAGCGCCGCGTCCAGGCCGGACAGGTCGGGACAGCCGACCGGGTCGATCAGCGCCGTGCCCGCCCCGGCGCGGCGGAGCTGGATCAGGTAGGCGCGCTGGCCGTAGCGGTAGCCGGACGCGCGCTCGGCGTCGACCGCGACGGGGCCGGTGCCGGCCGCGAACGCGGCGATGACGCGTTCGAGCCCGTCGCCGTCGACCACGACGGGCGGTACGCCCTCGCGCGGTTCGAGCAGCGGCACGGCCGTTCGCTCGGCCTGCTCGCTCGCTGCGGTCTCCTCTGCCCCCGCGCCCTGGTCAGGGCCGGTGGCGCGTGTATCGGACACTCCCACGGTTCCCGCGTTCTCCCCGGCCGCCTCGGTTTCGGACGTTGTGCTACCCACGCCCCCTACCGTACGTCTCTCAGCCGCCGGCCCCGCCGGGGCGGTCGGGCAGCGCCGAGACCCCGGCGGGCGGCAGGCCCGCCGTCGTGCACATGACCTCGCACCACGCGGTCACGTGACCAGCGAGATCCTCCCCGGTCGGGGACCACGAGGCGCGCAGTTCGAGCTCGGTGGTGGACGGCTCGTCGCGCTTGTCGCCGAAGCTCTCGGAGACCGCGCGGGTGATCGTCCCCGACTCGCCCGCGTACCCGGCGGGCTCCAGCGCCTCCAGCAGCCAGCTCCACGCGACCGAGCCGATCAGCTCGTCGGCGGCGATCTCGGGCTCCAGGTCGGCCCGGATGTAGGCCACGATCCGGAAGCCGCCGGTCCAGCCCTGGCGGCCCTCGGGGTCGTACAGGACGATCAGCCGGCCGGTGGCGATCTCGGTCTCGCCGTCGCCGCCGTCGCGGTAGACGCTGCCGGACATGGCCGCCGCGTACGGCGCGAGCCGCTGCGGCGCGGGCATGTCCTCCAGGTCGAGCTCCGGTCGCGGGCCGGGGCCGTCCAGAATCGCGCGCAGCGTGTCGACGGCCCGTTGGAACGGGGGTGGATTCATGGGGAGACCGGCCGATGTGCGGGCTTGCGCCGCGGTGCGGCCCGGCCGGAGCGACTGCGCCCCGGCCGCGGCGACGGGTGGGACAGGTGGGGCCGGAGGGGCCGGTGGGACGGTGCCGGGCGCGGAGCCGGGCACGGCGACGGGGGGTGAAGGCGGGGATGCAGGCACGGCACAGGTTTCGTCTCGGGGGCCGGGGCGTTCAGGCCACGGCCCGCGCGGAAGTGGTCCGGCCGGAGGCGGGCGTGCCGATCAGGGCGGGCACGCCGTGCACGGTGGGGGTGCCGGAGGTGGTGGTGATGCCGGGGAGGGGGCCCGTGACGGCGCCCGCGATGACGGGGACGACCGGCGGCAGGCCGATCAGGACGGCGGTGCCGCACTCGGCGCAGAACCGCTCTGGGCAGTCCGGACCATGCCCGTCGGGGCAGGGCGGTTGCTCGAAGAGGCGCTCATCACCGCAGGTGGAGCAGTACAAGGGGGAACCTCCCTCGGCTATGACACGCATCACGTTCGCATGAGCCGGTGACAGAATGCGGGACTTCGCTCGGCGTGTCCGGAACTTCTACCCGGCCCGCGCGGCCCCTCCGTGGCTTCCTTCCGGCCGTTCCGATTTCCTCTCGCGTGCCGTTGTGCGCCCCCGTGCGCCCGCGTACCGGTGGCGTGGGACCATCGCAGGGTGGCTGTTGACGCTGTTGGTTCGCAAGGCCCCGGTCAGGGGCACCCCGCCCTGGGACTCCGGGAGAGCCCCTTCCTGCGGGCGTGCCGCCGCGCCCCGGTGCCGCACACGCCCGTGTGGTTCATGCGGCAGGCGGGGCGTTCCCTGCCGGAGTACCTGAAGCTGCGCGAGGGCGTCCCGATGATGGAGGCGTGCGCCCGCGCGGACATGATCGTGGAGATCACGCTCCAGCCGGTGCGGCGTTACGCGGTGGACGCGGCGATCCTGTTCAGCGACATCGTGGTGCCGCTGAAGGCGATCGGCGTCGACCTCGACATCAAGCCCGGCGTGGGCCCGGTGATCGCCGACCCGATCCGCGACGCGTCCGGCCTGGACGTGCTGCGCCCGCTCACCCCGGACGACGTCCCGTACGTGGCCGCGGCGGCCGGGGAGCTGGTCCGCGAGCTCGGCGGCACCCCGCTCATCGGGTTCGCCGGGGCGCCGTTCACGCTGGCCGCGTACCTGATCGAGGGCGGCCCGTCCAAGAACCACGACCGCACCAAGGCCATGATGTACGGCGAGCCGGCGCTGTGGGCCGAGCTGATGGAGCGGCTGGCCGACATCACCATCGCGTTCCTGAAGGTGCAGATCGCGGCCGGGGCGAGCGCGGTCCAGCTCTTCGACTCGTGGGTGGGCGCGGTCTCCCCGGAGGACTACCGCGCCTCGGTGCTGCCCTACAGCCGGCGGATCTTCGCCGCGATCGAGTCGCTCGGCGTCCCGCGGATCCACTTCGGCGTCGGCACCGGCGAGCTGCTCGGCCTGATGGGCGAGGTCGGGGCCGACGTGGTCGGCGTCGACTGGCGGGTGCCGCTGGACGAGGCCGCGCGCCGCGTCGGGCCGGGCCGGGCGCTCCAGGGCAACCTGGACCCCGCGCTCCTGTTCGCGCCGTGGGACGTCCTGGAGCGGCGCGCCCGCGACGTCCTGGAGCGCGGCCGGGCCGCCGAGGGCCATGTCTTCAACCTGGGGCACGGCGTGCAGCCGTCCGTCGACCCGGACGTGCTGGCCCGCCTCACCGACCTCGTCCATGAGGCGAGCGCGCAGCACTGACCGGACTCCCGGGACCTACTGGGGCGGCGTCGGCCCCGTCGGCCTCGTCGGCGGCTTGGGCCCGCCGGACGCGTCCGGCTCGGCGACCCCCGGCTCGGACGGCTCCTGCTGAGCCGCCTCCTGCCCGGACGCCTCCTGCCCGGACGCCTTCGGCTCAGAGGTGGTCGGTTCCGAGGCCGCCGGCCGGGGCCGGGGTGATCCGGCGGGGACCCACTCCGTGGCCAGGGGCGGGAGGCGGTGGCGGAGGCGCCGCCACACGGGCCGTCCCAGCAGGCCGATCACCACGGCGATGACCAGGAACGGCAGCAGCCAGCCGAGCAGCACCAGCAGCCCGCCGACGAACGCGCTGAGGGCGTGCCAGCCCCCCTTGAGGCCGCTGACGAAGCCGTGCTCCTGCTTCTTCTTCGCCGGGGCCGCCGCCTTCTGCTCGGCCACCAGCTCGACCTTCACCGTGCCGTAGCTCGTGCTGTGCTGGAGCGCCTTCTGCTGGGACTGGAGCGACTCCAGGTCGGCCTCCCGGCTCGAGATCTCATCCTCCACCCGGATGATCTCGTTGAGGTCGCCGGTCTGGTCGAGGAGGGCGCGGAACGACTTCAGGGTGGCCTCCGCCGAACGCACCCGGCTGTCGACGTCGGCGACCTTCTCGGTCACGTCCTCCGCCTGCTGGCGCAGCGAGAGCTTGGTGCCGAGCTGCCGGGAGAGCTGGTCGAGCACGCCCGCGTACTGCTTCGCGGGCATCCTGAGGGTGAGGGCGGCGCCGGGCGGCGCGGTCGTGGTCGCCTCGGTCTCCACGAAGCCGCCCGCGGCCGTGGCCAGCCGCTTGGCCTGGGTCGCCGAGGCGTCCACGTTCCCGCTGCGGACGCGCAGGTCCGCGGTGAAGACGACCGCGCGGGCGAGGGCGGGCTCCTTCCCGCCCGACGGCTTCTTCGTGCCGCCACCGGTGCCCGCCGACGAGGAGGCCCGGGGGCGGGGGGCCTTGCCCATCGGTCCGGCGGCCGAGTCGGAACTCGTTCCACCGCCTGCACACCCGGCCGTCAGAATGGCCAGTAACAGGACGATCAGTGCACATGTCGCTTGTCTGAGGGTCCGCATGGCCCTTGGACGGAGTGGTGCAGAACACGGTTCGTGGTGGTAGATCCCGATCCAGGCTCGAAGAGAGCACGCGCGGATCACGGCGCCGCCCCCCGGTGCGCGGCCACCCGGGGGGTCTGGGAAGGTGGAGCCATGACCACCTCGCATGTCGTTGTCGTCGGTGGCGGCATCGCGGGCCTGACCGCCGCACGGCTGCTCGCCCGCGGCGGCGTCCGGGTGACGGTGCTCGAAGGCGCCCCCCGCACCGGCGGCAAGCTGCGGGTCAGCGAGATCGCCGGGCTGCCGGTGGACGAGGGCGCCGAGTCGATGCTCGCCCGCCGCCCCGAGGGCCTGGAGCTGGTGCGCGACCTCGGCCGCTCGGACGAGCTGGTCAACCCGGGCACCACCTCGTCGGCGATCCTCAGCCACGGCGCGCTCCGCAAGCTGCCGGCCGGCCAGGTCATGGGCGTGCCGTCCGACCTGCGGGCGCTGGCCGGGTCCCAGGTGCTGTCCCCGGCCGGGCTCGCGCGCGTCCCGCTCGACCTGGTGCTGCCCGAGACGCCGCGCGGCGCCGACGTGTCGGTCGCCGACTACGTGGGCGCCCGGGTCGGCCGCGAGGCCGTCGACCGGCTGGTCGAGCCGCTGCTCGGAGGCGTCTACGCCGGACGGGTCGATCAGCTCTCGTTCGACGCCACGCTCCCGGGTGTCGCCGCCGCCGCGCGCACCCACCGTTCGCTGATCTCCGCCGTCCAGGGCATCCGGGACGCCGCGCCGAAGGACGCCGGGCCGGTGTTCGCCACGCTGCCCGGCGGGCTGGGCACGCTCGCCGGCCTGGTGTCCGACGACGTCGCCGCCGCCGGAGGCACCGTCCGCACCGGTGCGATGGTGCGGGAGCTGCGCCGCACCCCCACCGGCTGGCGGCTCACCGTCGGGCCGACGCGGGCCCCCGAGCGGGTCGACGCCGACGCCGTGGTGGTCGCCGTCCCCGCCGCGCCCGCCGCCCGGCTGCTGGCCGACGACGTCCCCGCCGCCGCCCGCGAGCTGGCCCGGATCGAGTACGCGAGCATGGCGATCATCACGCTCGTCTACCGGGCCACCGCGTTCCCGCGGCTGCCGCGCGGCAGCGGCTACCTGGTGCCCGCGGTCGAGGGACGGGACGTCAAGGCGGTCACGTTCAGCTCGGTCAAGTGGCCGCACCTGCGCGACCGCGACCCCGAGCTCATCGCCGTGCGGTGCTCCATCGGGCGGTTCGGCGAGGAGCACGCGCTCCAGCGCTCCGACGAGGAGCTGGTGGCCGCCGCGATGACCGAGCTGGCCGCCACCTGCGGCGTGTCCGAGCTGCCCGCCGAGACGCGGGTGACCCGGTGGGGCGGCGGCCTGCCGCAGTACAACGTCGGCCACGCCGACCGGGTGGGCCGGATCCGCGCGGCGGTCGCCGGCCAGCCGGGACTGGCCGTCGCGGGCGCGGCCTACGACGGGCTGGGCGTCCCGGCGTGCGTCGCGACCGCGCGCGGCGCGGCGTCCCGGATACTGGACCATCTGAAGAGCCGAGGAGAGTCGAGTCATGGCAGCGACGGAGAAGGACCGGCCGAAGGCGCGGGACCTCAACCAGGTGATCCGCTACACGATGTGGTCGGTCTTCCGGGTGACGAGCCCGGGTGACCTCGGCGCCGGGGCCGCCGCCGAGGTCCAGGACCTGCTCGACCAGGCGGCCGGCCGGGACGTGACCACCCGCGGCGTGTACGACGTGGCCGGCCTGCGCGCCGACGCCGACTACATGTTCTGGTGGCACGCGCCGACCGCCGACGACCTCCAGGACGTCTACGCGCGGTTCCGCCGCACGGCGGTCGGCCGGGCGAGCGAGCCGGTCTGGTCGCAGATGGCGCTGCACCGGCCCGCCGAGTTCAACAAGAGCCACATCCCGGCGTTCCTGGCCGACGAGCAGTCGCGGGACTACGTCTGCGTCTACCCGTTCGTGCGGTCCTACGACTGGTACCTGATCCCCGACGAGCAGCGCCGCGCGCTGCTCGCCGAGCACGGCAAGATGGCGCGCGAGTACCCGGACGTGCGGGCCAACACCGTGTCCTCGTTCGCCCTCGGCGACTACGAGTGGATGCTGGCGTTCGAGGCCGACGAGCTGTACCGCATCGTCGACCTCATGCGGCACCTGCGGGGCTCGGAGACGCGCCGGTACGTCCGTGAGGAGACGCCGTTCTACACCGGGCGCCGCAAGACCGTCGCCGACCTGGTCGCGGCTCTCCCGTGACCCCGGCCGCGGCGATGACCGGGATGAGGTGAGTCTCCGGGATCGCCCGTTGGACGCATGTTGTCCGATGGGGGCCGAACGTGCGGCAATGGGGCAGTAAGGTGCTGGCCGTGACTACCGCTCCCCCCAAGCCCCCGCGGGGCCGGCACGCCAAGCCGCCGTCCCGCCTCTCGGCCCGCTGGAACCGGTTGGTGAGCCCGTCGTCCGGGGAGTTCGGGCGACGGCGCCGGCTGATCGTCGCCGGCGGCGCCGCCTCGGCCGCGGTGCTCGCCGCTGCGGCGGTCGTGGGGTTCTCGGTCACCGGCTCGCGGGACGCCCCCCGCGCCGTCGCCGCCGCGCACACCGGCAAGGAGGCCGCGAGGCCGTCCGCCCTGGCCGGCTCGAAGGCGCCGGCGACCCGCGATCCCGACGAGGTGCCCGAGGCGGTCCCGTACTTCGAGACCCAGGACACCGGCAAGAAGGTCGTCAAGCACGTCACGGACGTGCGGCGCAGCGGCGACTTCGTCCGGATCTACACCGATCTCGGCGAGGGCGACGAGAACTCCGAGCCCGCCGTGTCGCTGTGCGAGTGGACCACCAAGCTGCTGGAGGAGGGCGGCGACGACGACCCCCGCGTCTTCGTGCACGGCAAGAGCAGCGACAACGGCAGCGTGGTGCTGGCCAACAAGCAGAGCGACAAGGACGACTGCGAGGTCGGCGAGACCCGCTGACCACCCGCCGCGCCCGGCCCGCCGGGTAACCTCGCTGTGCTGCGGACCGCACCACCTGCGAGGAGAGAGCGTCACATGCCCGAACCGACGTCCGGCCTGACCGTCGACAACGCCCTGGTCTTCGACGGCTGGTCGGCCGACCTGCGCGAGGCGTCCCTGTTCGTCCGGGACGGCGTCATCGCCGAGATCGGCGACCGCGTCACCCGCGGCGACCGCGTGATCGACGCCCGCGGCCGGGTCGTCACACCGGGCCTGATCGACGCGCACTTCCACGCGTACGCGATCTCGCTGCACAACCTGGAGTTCGACGCGGGCCCGCTCAGCTACCTCGCCCTCGCCGGGGCGCGGCGGCTCGGGCGGGCCCTGCGCCGCGGCTTCACCACCGTCCGGGACGTGGCGGGCGGCGACGCCGGGCTGGCCCGCGCGATCGAGACCGGCCTGATCGCCTCGCCCCGCTACCTGTACACCGGGCCCGCGCTCAGCCAGACCGGCGGGCACGGCGACGCCCGCCCCGCCGACCTCGACATCTGCCTGCACACCGCGCGGATGAACGAGGTGGTCGACGGGGTGGAGAACCTGCGCGTCGCGGTGCGCGAGCGGTTCCGCACCGGCGCGCACGCGATCAAGATCATGACGTCCGGCGGGGTGGTGTCGCCCACCGACCCGATCCGGCCCGCCCAGTACTCCGCCGAGGAGGTCGCCGCCGTCACCGCCGAGGCCGTCCGGCGCGGCAGCTACGTCGCCGCGCACGCCTACTCCCCGGAGGCCGTCCGGCACTCGGTGCTCAACGGCGTCCGGTCGATCGAGCACGGCAACCTGATCGACGAGGCCACCGCCGCGCTGATGGCCGAGCACGGCGCGTTCCTGGTGCCGACGCTGGTCGCCTACGACGCGATGAACCGGCGCGGCGACGAGGTCGGCCTCCCCGCCGCCGGCCGCGCCAAGAACCAGGAGGTGCTGGACGCGGGCCAGACCGCCGTCCAGTACGCGCACGCCGCCGGCGTCCCCGTCGGATTCGGCAGCGACCTCATGGGCGACCTGGAGAACGACCAGCTCATCGGGCTGCGCCTCCAGGCCGAGGCCGCCGGGACGCTCGCCTGCCTGCGCTCGGCCACCTCCGTCAACGCCCGTCTGCTCGGCCGCGACGACCTGGGCCGCATCGAGGTCGGCGCCCGCGGCGACCTGCTGATCCTGGACGGGAACCCGCTGGACGACCCGTCCGCCCTCTGGGACGAGGGCAGGCCGCGCCAGGTCGTCCAGGCCGGCCTCACCCGGCCGGCTCCAGGTTCAGACTGACACTGTTGATGCAGTAGCGCTGGTCGGTCGGCGTGTCGTATCCCTCGCCCTCGAACACGTGCCCGAGGTGGGAGTCGCACGCCGCGCAGCGCACCTCGACGCGCGTCATGCCGAGCGAGCGGTCCTCGATCAGCACCACCTGCTCCGCATCGGCCGGCGCGTAGAACGACGGCCAGCCGCAGTGGCTCTCGAACTTGGTCTCGGAACGGAACAACTCCGTCCCGCAGGCGCGGCACCGGTACACGCCGACGGTCTTGGTATCGGTGTACTCGCCGGTGAACGGCTTCTCGGTGCCCGCCTCGCGGAGCACGTGGAACTCCTCGGGGCTGAGCCGGGCCCGCCACTCGTCCTCGCTCTTGCGGATCTTCTCCATGCCTCCGAAACTACCTCGCGACCCCGGTTGTTCCGCTGGTCACCTCCAGTGACCGGGTCGTGCGGCGCTTCTGTCGGACCCCTGGGCTACCGTGCCCGTATGGCCTCGCCCTTCATTGAGATCCCGGTCGGGGATCGGCTCGTCAAAGTGACCAATCCCGACAAGGTCTACTTCCCCGAGCACGGCTACACCAAGCGGCAGCTCGTGGAGTACTACCTCGCCGTGGGGGAGGGCATCCTGCGCGCGACCCGCGACCGTCCGACCACCCTGGAGCGGTGGCCGTCCGGCGTCTTCGAGGGCGCCCGCCTCGCCACCCGCGACAACCCGCGCGGCGCCGACGCCTTCTACCAGAAGCGCATCGCCAAGGGCGCCCCCGACTGGGTGGAGTCGGCCCGTATCGACTTCCCCAGCGGCCGTTCCGCCGACGAGGTCGCGCCGTCCGAGACTGCGGTGATCGCCTGGGCCGCCAACCTCGGCACCCTCACCTTCCACCCCTGGCCGGTCCGCAAGGGCGACGTCGACCACCCCGACGAGCTGCGCATCGACCTCGACCCGCAGCCCGGCACCGACTTCGCCGACGCCGTCCGGGTCGCGCTCGGCCCGGCCCGCGACCTGCTGGGCGAGCTGGGCTACACCGGCTTCGTCAAGACGTCCGGCAAGGGCGGCGTGCACATCTACGTCCGCGTCGAGCCCCGCTGGACCTTCACCGACGTCCGCCGCGCCGCGCTGGCCTTCGGCCGCGAGCTCGAGCGCCGCGTCCCGGCCGAGGTCACCACCAAGTGGTGGAAGGAGGAGCGCGGCGAGCAGATCTTCGTCGACTTCAACCAGAACGCCCGCGACCGCACCATCGCCTCGGCCTACAGCGTCCGCCCCCTCCCGCACGCCCCGGTCTCCGCCCCCGTCACCTGGGACGAGCTGGCCGACGTCGCGCCCGAGGACTTCACCATCGTCACCATGCCCGCCCGCTTCGCCGAGGTGGGCGACCTGCATGCCGCCATCGACGACGCCGCGTTCTCGCTGGAGCCGCTGCTGGAGATGGCAGACCGCGACGAGAAGGACCACGGCCTCGGCGACGCCCCCTACCCGCCCAACTACCCGAAGATGCCCGGCGAGCCCAAGCGCGTCCAGCCCAGCAAGGACACCGACGCGTAGTCATTCAAGCCCGGCCCGGCGCCCTCGCCTAACGGCTCGGGCGCCGACCGTGCTTGGGCGAGCGCGACATCGCTTCGCGATCTGGCCGGTGGGGCTTGCCTTCGGCTTCGCCCCACCGGCCAGGTAACGCGCTCGCGCTACGGCTGGGGCACGTTGAGACAGGCCCTGGTCAGAGCCCGTCGCGGGGGCCGTAGAGCGCGGCGCCGGCCCCGGTGAGCAGGGCCCAGTACCGGTCGCCGAACGACCAGTGCCACCACTCCGTGGGGTAGTTGACCAACCCGGCGCCGGTCAGCGCCGCGCCCAGCACGTCCCGGTTGACCCGCGCCTCCGCACTGATCGTGTCCGCCGCGGTGTAACAGGCGCCGTCGCTCTCCTCGGGGCTCGCGTCGACCGGCGTGCCGAGGTCGAGCTGCTGCCCGTCGGGGCCTGCCAGCGTCAGATCCACCGCGGCCCCGGCGCTGTGCGGCGCGATCCCGGGCGGCGAGACGTACCGGCTGGCCGCCGCCATGACCCGCGCGTCCGGCCAATCGGGATGCTCGGCCCGCAGCAGGTCGGCGTACTCCTCGAAGTAGCGCCGCTGAAGCGCCGGCGGGCGGAATCCCTCGATGAACAGCAGCCGCCGGCCGCCGGGCAGCGCCGCCTGCGCCTTCACGAGCCGCTCCAGGACGCCTTCCCGCAGCAACGCGAAGGCCCCCGCGGGGTCCTCGGCGAGGGCGTCGACCGCCAGCGTCCCCCGCACGTCCACGAGCCGCTCCCCGCACTCCCGCACCGCCACCGCGGCGACCCGCGCGTCCGACATCAAGATGATCTCGTCCATGATCCAGATCATCCCAGCGCCCGTCGGCCTTCGTGAACGGGGATCGTGCGCTGAGACCGTGACGGCGGGGGCAGCGGCATCGGTGCCGCTGGGAGGCCGGGCATGCCCGCCCAGGTGCTGGGGTCGGCCGACGATGAGGCGGCCCGGGGCACCGGGTTACATCACCGTGGACGCGATGGCCGCCTCGATCCGTATCGAGGTCAACGCAGCAACCGGTCGACCAGCCCGTCGACGTAGTCCGGGGCGAGCGGGCTCGGGTCGAGGAAGACGCGTATGTACATCGGGGCCAGGATGTGGTCGAGCACACCGGCCGCGTCGGGCGGCTTCTCGCCGCGTTCGGCGGCGCGGTCGAGCATGGACTGGATTTGTCGGGTGCGTTCGGCGAGGAAGTCGTCACGTGCCTGCACGCCCTGTTGGCCCTTGCCGGACAGGGCGATGACCAGGCGCAGCACCGCCAGGCCGTGGGGTCCGGTGATCTCGCGGGACACGGTGGCCGCGTAGGCGCGCAGATCGCCGTCCAGGCTTCCGGTATCCGGCATCGGCGCCTGTGCGTTGAGGCGCGTGAGTACCACGTCCGTGAGCAGGGCTTCCAGGGTGCCCCACCGGCGGTAGACGCTGGTGTCGGCCACGCCCGCGCGGGCTGCGACCTCGCCGACGGTGAAGTTTCCGTAGCCGCGCTCGCCCACCAGTTCGGTGACGGCCTGGTGCACCGCCGCGCGGACGCGGGCGCTGCGCCCGCCGGGTCGCCGTCGCTCGTCCATGGCCCCACCTTAACGCAGTCCTCACTTGCGTTTGTCCGACGGTCGCTCTACAGTCCCACTAATGCAGTCGCCAACTGCTTTTGCAGCGTCTCGGGCCGCCTTCACCGCCGCCGAACTACGAACACATGGGAGGGACCAGCGTTGACCGCACACGAAAGCACCACGAAAGCCGCGTCGTCTGTGGCCGCGGGCATCCGGTCGAACCGGGCAGCGTTGCTCACCGTGGCCTGCCTGGGGCAGTTCATGGTGCTGCTCGACAACACGATCGTCGGCGCGGCCCTGCCCGACATGCAGCAGCGGCTGGACACCCAGTTGAGCGGTCTGCAATGGATCGTCGACGCCTACGTGCTGCTGGTCGCCATGCTGCTGCTGTCCGGCGGCGTCTTCGCCGACCGCTTCGGCCGCAAGCGGGTGTTCCTGGCCGGCGTCGCGGTGTTCACCCTCGCGTCCGTACTGTGCGCCGTCGCACCCTCGATCGGCTGGCTGATCACCGGACGGTTGGTCCAGGGCATCGGGGCCGCGGCGCTGAGCCCCGCCTCGCTGGCCCTGCTCGCCGCCGCGTATCCCGTTCCGCAGGAACGGGTCAAGGCGATCGGGCTGTGGGCCGGACTCAGCGGAATCGGCCTGGCCGCCGGACCGGTGGCCGGCGGCGTCCTGGTGGACGCCTTCGGCTGGCCCGCCATCTTCCTGGTCAACGTGCCCATCGGCGCGGTCCTGCTGCTGGCCGGTCTGCGCGTCCTGGGCGAGTCCCGCAACCCCAGCGCACCGGCGATCGACATTCCGGGGACGGTCCTGTCCGCCCTGGGTGTGGGGGCGCTGACCTACGGGCTGATCGAGGGCGGTTCCCGTGGCTGGACCTCGCCGCTGATCCTGGGCGCCTTCGCCGCCGCGGTGGTGATCCTCGCCCTCTTCGTCGTCGTCGAAGGACGTGGGGCGACGCCGATGCTGCCGCTGCGGCTGTTCCGGCAGCAGTTGTTCACGGTGTCCAACACGGCGATGGTCGTGGTGGGTTTCGCGCTCATGGGTTCGTCCTTCTTCTTCTCCCAATTCTTCGTGAACGTCCAGGGCAGTTCGATTCTGCGCGCCGGCCTACAGACCCTGCCCACCACCCTCGCCATGGTGGTCGTCAGCCCGTTCGCGAGCCGGCTCGCCGCCAGGTACGGCTTCCGGATCGTGGTCACCGTCGGCCTGGTCCTGGCCGGGGCGGGGCTGGTGGCGCTGGGCCAGGTGCACGCCGACACCGGCTACGGGAACGTGTGGTGGCGGCTGGCGATCGTCGGCGTCGGCTTCGCCTTGACGATGTCGCCGCTGACCGGCGCCACCATCCAGGCGGTCAGCCCGCAGGAGGGAGGCCTCGCCTCAGGCGTCAGCAGCACCACCCGGCAGATCGGTGCGGTGCTCGGTGTGGCGGTGCTCGGAGCCATCGTCCGCACCCGGGAATCCGGTGGCGCGTCCTTCGAGGCCGGCCTCAACAGCGCCTTCGTCGCGGCCGGCGCCGTCACCTTGGCCGGCGCCGTGTTCACCGGCCTGTGGCTGGTGAAGTCCCAGCCCGCCGACGCCTCCGCACCGCCGGTACAACCCGCCGACCCACCCACGGTCACCACCGGCTTGGAGGTCAGGAGCAGCCGTTGACACCGAGAACGATCTTGGTGTGGATCGTTCCGGATAGCCCCATCACCGGAACACCCCCGACCGGGATAGACGTCCAGGTCAGGGGTGTTCCATGAGGGTGTTTTGCGCACTGTTCCGGTGACGGAGGGCCATCCGGAGTGCTGGAGGCGTGAACGGCTGAGGCGGGCCAACGGCAGCGCCGCGAGGAGGCCGAGAGCGGGGCTAGTGCTCTGGGTGCTGCTTGAGGTCGGTGACGAGCGCGGCGAACTCGGTGGGGCTGAGGGTGAGGTGTCCGCCCGCCGGGTTCTTCGAGTCCCGCACGCCGATACCGGCTCCTGCTGCAAGGAGCCCCAACTCGACGCACACGTCATCGTCGGCCGTGCCGCTGTACGAGCTCTTGCGCCACATGATGGTCACGCGTACGTCTCCAAGTATCTCTTGAGGTCGGCGATGAGCGAGGCGAACTCGGTGGGGGTGAGCGTGAGGTGCGTGCCCGTTGGGTCCTTTGAGTCCCGCACGCCGACACCGGCCCGAGGTGCAAGACGTCCCAGCTCCACGCGGTGCTCGTCGTCCGCTCCACCGCTGTGTGAGCTCTTGCGCCACTGCACGATCATGCGTAGAGCTCTGGGTGCTTCTTGAGGTCCGTGATGAGGGCGGCGAATTCGGTGGGGGTGAGGGTGAGGTGCGCGCCCGCCGGGTCCTTCGAGTCCCTCAGGCCGATTCCCGGTGAGAGGCGGCCGAGTTCGACGCAGTGCTGATCATCGACGCCGCCGCTGTGGGTGCTCTTCCGCCACTGCACGTTCATGTGAGCTGCTCCAAGTACTGCTCGACGAGGGCGCGTGAGGCATCTTCCGGGAGGGCCTTTGCGCCGATGTGTTCAAACTTAGTCCAGAAGTCCCTGACCTCGCCCGGACCTTCGATCAGCCGTCCGCCGTTCTGAGCGCCCGCGTACGCGACGTCGCGCCCGTCCAGACTGATGACCTGGAAGGGGCCATCGAATCCACGATGCGCACCCGCCGAAGGCTGAACGAATCTCATGATGACGTTGGGGAGATCCATCATCTCCCGGAGGTACATCAACTGCGCCTTCATGGCGTCTCGGCCGCCCACCATGCACGCCAGTGCCTTCTCATCGATGATCAACCAGAAGAACGGCGGCTTTTTGCGAACGAGCAGGGTCCGTTGACGCGCGATGCGCTCAGCGATCTCCGCCTCGACATCATCGGCCGTCCCGACCTCGACCAGAGCACGCATGTACTCTTCGGTCTGGAGATGGCTGGGGATCGTGTGGCCGTGATAGCTCCGGATCGCCTCAGCCTGCTCCTCGTACTTGACGAGCTGGCGGCCCCAGTCGGGATCATGGGCCATGCGGGCAAACCAGAGCAAAACCTGCAATAGCTTCCCTGTGCCATATTTCTCGTCGAGCTTCACCAGCTGATCTTCGTGTGGACGCTGTCTGCCCGCCTCCATGTTGGAAACAGTCGAGCGTGCAGCTCCGATGATCTGCCCGCACTGGGTGAGTGAAAGCCCGGCCTTCTCGCGCAAAAAGCGCAGGTAGAAGGCCAGAAAATGCCAAAGAGAGATCTTGGGCTCGAGCGGCTCGCGGGTGATGGGCATCGTTCCTCCTGTTTGTGGTTCGCTCGATAACGCGAAAACAGTAGAACGATCGCATGATCCTTGTCGCGGGAATCGGGATACCGAGGCGAGGAGCGGGCAATGATGGTGACGGCGACGGGGAATCTGATCTTTCGCCTGCTGGGGACGCCGGCGGCCGTTGGGCTCGCGCGCAGCATCACGGACGCGCGACTGTGCAAATGGGACTGTCTTCACATTCTCGACGATGCACTTCTCGTCGTCTCGGAGCTCGTCACCAACGCGACACGGCAGACCCCGTACGAGGAGATCCGCTTCCAGATCGTCCGCGACTCTCCAGGGATCGTCATCGCCGTATGGGACTCCAGTCCCGACCTTCCTCAGCCCAAGCCGATCACCGAACTCACGCTCGAAGATCTGGATCTCTCCGAAGAGGCGTTCGATGACAATGGCGGCTGGGGGCTCCCCATTGTCCAGGCCCTCTCCAGCAAATGCGGCATCACTCGCGATCCCGGCGGCGGGAAATGGACCTGGGCCCGTTTGGTCGCCTGAATCCGCTTCTCTGCATCAACCTGTTCCGCACGACACCTGGTAGGGCCGGTCGCCCGGCGGAGGTCCCGTGTCCTGCGGGCACGCTCCTCCCTCTGGGCGCTATCCCGCGGCGTCGCGCGGGCGCTGGACCTGTGTGATCGTCGCCGTTGCCGCCACGGATCGCTGCTCATGCATGGTGATGACGTCACCCGGTTCGAGGTGCCGCCAGCCGAGCGGGGTCAGTGGGAGCAGCCTGACCGGGCCATGTCCTCCTGGTGGGATCTCGGGCGCGGACTCGACCCAGATGAAGGCGATGTGCAGATCGGCGTGTCCCTCGGTGGTCGTCCGGCCGATGGACCACATCGGCCGGAGTTGTCCGTCGCCGGGGACCGGGAGGTGGCGGCCTCCCGCGTCCGGGGCGACCAGGTGAAGATCGGCTCTGATCAGGCCATGCAGGGTTTCGGATCGTCGCCATTGGAACCAGGCCGCGTCGCTGCCAAGCCACATCTGCTGCGCCGCGGCGACCAGCAGGTCCCAGTACTGGATCGTCTGCCACCGAATGCCGCCGAAGTCTTCGAGGATGACCATCGCGACTTCCCATTCGCCGTGACGGAGGTACTCCCGCACGTCATCGGCGCTGAGGCCGGCCTCGCTCCGTGCGCTCACCGGAACGAGGTCAGCAGCACAGCGCAGCAGATCAGGCACGTCCATGGAGAGATTCTGGGGCTTCACCAGAGCATCGGCCAAGCGCCGCCCCGCTCCGCAGGCGTCGGTATGAGCGCCGGGTCACCGATGAGAGGGAGGCTGCGGCATCCCGAGATCAATCTGTCCGGAGGATCGCTTTGACGAGCGTGGCGGTGTCGGACAGGTCGGGCAGGACGAGGTCGGCTCCGGCGGCGCGGAGGGTGTCCTCGTCGCTGAAGCCGGTGGCGACCGCGATCACGCGGGCGCCGCCCTGGCGGCCCGCCGCGACGTCGTGCGGGGTGTCGCCGACCAGGACGGTGGTCGCGGCGTCGAAGGGGTGGGCGTATTTGCGGTGGGCGCGCCGCTGGGCCAGGCGGACGAGGGGCGGACGGTCGATGTGGTCGGTGCCGTAGGCGCCGACCTCGAAGTCGACGAGGTGGTCCAGCCCGAACGCGGCCAGCTTGTGGACCGCGACGGTGCGCACGTTCCCGGTGAGCACCGACTGGACGGCCTCGTCCCGGACGGCGAGGGCGTCCAGCGCCGCATGTGCCCCCGGGAGTGCGTGGCCGTGGGCGTCGATCTCGTGCCGGCGGGCGGTGAACGCGCTCGCCAGGGCGGTGGTGAGGGACTCGACGAGGGGGTCGGTGGGCGTGATGCCGTGCAGGAGCAGGGTCTCGCTGGAGATGGCGCGTTCGGTGCGTCCGGCCATGGGCGCGAGCTGTTCGAGGGGGCGGCCGGTGACCTGAAGGAACGCCTCCGCGTACATCACGCGGCTGAACCCGGTGACCTTGATCAGCGTGTGGTCGATGTCCCAGAGCACCAGAGTTCGCACGTGGCGATGGTACGGGCCGGGAACGACCAGGAGCATCAGGTCCTCTTCTCGATGCGGCTGCCCCGATCACCGAGTTGTCGGGGGCAGGCGCTGGGGCCGGTGGTGGAACCGCGGACCCTGCTCGACGACGAAGACTCCGGCGAGAACGCCGACCGCGACCTCGTCCGCGTCTGCTCACTCCCGCTCCATGAGGCGGTCATGGACGCCTTCGCGGCGGCCGGCTGGACCTCTGAGGAACGTCACCCGGGGGAAGGGAGCCTTGATGCGGTGGATGGAGGGTGGTGATGCCGGTAAGGACGAGGGCGATTCCGGTGAGGAATTGTTCGCGGTCGTCGTGCTCGCGCATCTGGTCTGCGACGGCCCGGATGAACGGGTAATCGTCGGGGTCGAGATCCTGCCATGCCCTGGACGCGGTGTCGAGGAACTCGGCACGGTCCGCCTCGGAGCCGGGGGCCCTGTCGTCGCCGGTGTTCTGGGAGGTCTGGGTGGTGGCGCCGAGGATGTAGTGGACCAGCGTCGAGGTCGTGGTGAACCAGTCGCCTTGTGGTACGCCCAGCGTGCGGACGGGCCGGCCGATGCTCTCGAAGATCCGCAATGTCACCGGTCCCCAGGGGTTGCGGGTGAGCTGCACCGCGAGCTGGGCGGCGAGCCATGGGTGTTCGGTGACCGCGTCGAACAGGCCGAGTGCGACGGCGCGGATCTCGTCCTGGGGCGTGCCTGCGGCCCCGCCGGCGTCGGTGGTCTCCGCGGGCTGGGTGGGTCGCGTGTGCAGGGCGGTGGCGATGACGGTGTCGGTCGCGGCCTCCAGCAGCTCGTCCATGGTGCCGATGTGCCAGTAGATCGCGCCGGATCCGGTGGCCAGGCGGCCGGTCAGCGCCCGGACCGTCAGGGCGCCCTCGCCTTCCGCGTCCAGCAGCTCGACAGCGGTCTCGACGATGCGCTCCAGGGTGAGCACCTGCCTGCGTCGCTGTGATTGACGTGTCCGTATGGCCATGCCCGACAGTCTGACACGTCTGGAGCACTGGGCCACTATGGAGTAGCGTTCCATCTTGGGGCGGTGCTCCATAAGTGCCCGGGGTCTCGCCGGGCGATCCGATCGAAGGAGGCTCAACGTGTACGACGTGGTGATCGTGGGTGCCGGTCCGGTGGGCCTGTTCCTTGCCGGTGAGCTCGCGCTGGCGGACTGCTCGGTCCTGGTGCTGGAGCGGGACCGGGAGCGGACCTCGCCGTGGAAGGCGCTCCCGCTGGGGATGCGGGGCCTGAACGCCGGATCGGTCGAGACGTTCTACCGCCGCGGGATGCTGGAAGAGCTGCTGAATGCCTCAAGCGCCGACGGGGAGCTGATCGGCGCGGACCCCGACGCGCACGAGCCGCCGGCTCCTCGTGACGTGAGCCACTTCGCGGGCATGCGGCTCGACCCGGCCGACATCGATGCCACCGCCCTTCCGTTCCGGCTTCCCGGCCCGGCGATGGAGGGCATCATGACCAGCCTTGAGGCGGTCGGGACGGTACTGACCGAGTGGGCGGCCGGGCTCGGTGTGCAGATCCTGCGGGGCGCTGCCGTCGAGGCCGTGACCCAGGACGGCGACACCGTCGTCACACGAGCCGGCGGGCGCGATCACCAGGCGCGCTGGCTGGTGGGATGCGACGGCGGACGCAGCACGGTGCGCGAACTGGCGGGCTTTGACTTTGTCGGCACCGAACCGCTGTTCACCGGCTACACCGCCCGCGTCGCCTTCGCCGATCCGCAGAAGCTGGCCATGGGCTTCCACCTGACGCCGGCCGGCATGTACCTGCGGACGCCCTTCGAAGGGCACCTGGGCATGATGGACTTCGACGGCGGCGCCTTCGACCGCTCGCAGCCGCTGACGCGCGAGCACCTCCAGACGGTCCTGCGCCGGGTCTCCGGCACCGACACGGCACTCACCGGGGTCCATCTCGCCTCCAGCTTCACCGACCGCGCGATGCAGGTCACGGCCTACCGGAACGGCCGCATCCTGCTCGCCGGCGACGCCGCCCACATCCACTCCCCGCTCGGCGGCCAGGGCCTCAACCTCGGCATCGGCGACTCCATGAACCTCGGCTGGAAGCTCGCCGCCACCATCCACGGCACCGCGCCGGACGGCCTGCTCGACACCTACACCGCCGAACGCCACCCCATCGGCGCGGCGATCCTCGACTGGTCGCGCGCCCAGGTCGCGACCATGAATCCCGGCCCCGACGCCCCGGCCCTGCGACGGCTGGTGCACGACCTGCTCAGCACCCGTGAGGGGACCACCCACGTGTTCCGCAGCACCTCGGGACTGTCCCACCGCTACGACCTGGGCAGCGACCAGCCACTCGTCGGCCGGACCGCCCCGGACTTCCGTCTCGCCGACGGCACCCGCCTCGGCGACCTGCTGCGCGAAGGACACGGCGTCGCACTCGACTTCACCACCGACCAGCGCCTGCACGACGCGGCGATGATCTGGAAGGGCCCGATCCGCTACGCGGCCGGACCGGTGAGCAACGACCTCGGATTCGGCGCGCTGCTGATCCGGCCCGACGGCGTCGTCGCCTGGACCGACGACCACGACCCCGATCACGAGGCGTTCCGGCGCGCCGCGACCCGCTGGTTCGGCGGCCCGACAGCCTGACAGGACGCCGCGAAGCCGACCGGCGCGCGGCGGGCGAACCAGCCCCGAGTTCCCCGGATCCACACCGATTCCGGGGCACCTTCGAAAAGAGGGAACTTCTATGCCGAGTGAAAGCCCGACCCAGCCCGAGCTGAACAAGGAAGTGGTCCGCCGCTTCTACGAAGCCGTTCTCCGGGTACCCGGCGGCCCGGACTTCGCAACGATCAAAGAGCTGACCGACGAGCAGGAAGTCGAGCTCAACTGGGGCCACCCCGACAGCGGCGTTCACAGGGGAGCCGCCATCGGGCCCGCGCGGCATCGGATGCACGAGCTGACCGGGTTGGACATCCCGGCCATCAGCGTTGACGAGCTCATTGCCGACGGTCCCACGCGCGTGGTGGTGGTGGCCACGAACAGTGGCACTGATATCCACGGCGCCCCGTGGCGGATGACCGTTCTCGAGCTGGTCGACGTGGCGAACGGCAAGATCACCAAGAAGCGTTCGTTCTACCAGGACACTGCGCTTCTCCGGGATATCTCACTCGAACGCGAGGCGGCACTGGCGCAGAAGGCCGGAGAAGCCTGAGTGCCCAGCGGCACGCTGGAGGCGGCGTTCGAGGACGCGGGGCTGTCCGAGCGCCTTCACCTGAAGCCGGGCGAACAGGTCGAGTTCTGACAGGGGACGGCCCCGGGCGCGGTGCCCGGGGCCGTCTCGGGTCAGTTGAACTTCTTCTCCTGCCTGGGGAGGGTGACCTGGGTCGGGCCGCGCCAGGTGCTCTCGGCCCGCGGGGCCACCAGGGCGGCGGCCTCTCCGGCGTCGACGACCGGGACGCGGACCGAGCTGCCCGCGAGGTCGACCGTCACCCGGGCGCCGGTGGGCGTCTCGGTGTTGTAGTCGGCGTCGGCACCCGCGAGGACGAGCGCCAGGCGGTGCCCCTTCTTCAGGACGTAGTCCTGGGGCAGCGTCTGCCAGCCGACCCCGTTGTACTTGCCGGGGGTGAGCGGGGACGGCCTGCTGAGCGAGGTGCGGTTCTGGGCGTCGAGCCAGCCGCGGGCGATCACGTTCACGTCGGACGTGATCGTGGTGACCCGCGCCTGCTTGTAGCAGGCGTCGTCGGCGGGGGTGCTCTCACCGTGGCAGCTCTCGGTGGTGAGGGTCTCGATGCCCGAGCCCGCGCCGAGGTAGTTCACGCGGGTGTCGGTGCCGTAGTCGACCAGGAGGGCGGTCAGGTCGGCGGTGGGCCGGTCGAGCTTGATCTTCAGGTGCGCGTCGGGGGTGCCGGACAGCCGCGCGGTGCGGGGGAGCGGGCCCGACACGTACGCCAGGCGGTACGGCTTGGCGGTGGTCGGGTCGGTGACCATCTCCGCCTCGGTGTAGCCGTAGTTCTCGGCGCCGGGGGCGTCGGTGTAGGACGCGGCGGCGCCCTTGGCGGCGCCCTTCGGGCCGAGGGAGCCGTCCGCGCCGGGCTTTAGGGTGAGGGCGCGGGCACCTGGGGCAGGCCAGTCGCGCTGGGTGATCCACTGGTCGGGGCCGACCTCGATGTCGGCGCGGGGCTCCTTCAGGACGTCGTTGTCCACCTTCATCAGCTCGTGGTCGAACCACTTGTGCAGGGTGGCGATCCACGCGTCCCGGCGCGCGTCGAACGGGTCGACGTGGCCGCGCTGCGACAGCCACACCTTGCGGGTCACGCCGCGCTCGGCGAGGCCGTCCCACCATTTGCCGAAGTTGCTGGTCTTGACGTTGAGGTCGTTGACGCCGTGGTAGGCGAACACGCTGGCGCGGACGTTCCCGACGTTCCCGATCGTCCCGTCGCGGTAGTTCGTGGTCTTCCAGTAGGCGTTGTCGTTGCCGGTCGCGTCGTCCTCGCCCCGGTCGAGCCCGGCGTTGACGGCGGCGCACTTGGCGGGCGGGTCGGTGTCGACGGTGTCGGCGAGGCCCGGCTGCTCGTCGGTCCAGTACTTGACGCCGTTCATCCGGCTGTAGTCGTACCAGCCGCTGATCGCCGAGATCGGCACGATGGTCTCCAGGCCCTTGACGCCGGTGGCGGCGACGCCGTTGGCGAGGGTCCCGTCGTACGATTTTCCGATCATTCCGGTGCGGCCGGTGGTCCAGGACGCCTTGGCGGGCGAGCCGTCCGGCCTGTACGCCTTGGCGCGGCCGTTCAGCCAGTCGACCACGGCCTTGCCGCCGAGGACGTCGGACGGGCCGCCGCTGACCGGGCAGCCGTCCGACCGGGTGGTGCCGACCATGTCGACGGCGAGGAAGGCGTAGCCGCGCGGCACGAAGTAGTTGTCGAAGTACAGCGGGAACTTCACCGGGTTCCCGGCGGCGTCGTAGGTCTTGCGCTCGCTCTCGTTGCCGCGGCCGAGGTTGTCGTAGTAGGGGCTCTCGTCCATGATCACCGGGACCCGGAGCCCGCGTTCGGTCTCCTTGGGCCGGATGATGTCCACGTTGACCCGGTCGCGCCTGCCGTCGTGGTCGCTGTCGACCGGGGACTCGACGTAGACGTGCTCGCGGATCGCGTCCTTGTAGGAGAAGGCCGGCTGCGTCACGCCGTCCTTCACCACGACCCGCGGCGCCGCCGACGCGGCCGGGGCCACGCCGGCGGCGCCGATCAGCGCCGCGCAGGCCAGCGCGGCGAGGGTCGTGCTCCGCCGGGTCCGTTTCAGGGATCGCCTGGGCACCCGCACCTCCGTGACATCGAAATGATCTCTACGGGGGCACAGGCTCCTCGTCCGGCGCCGCGCGGTAAAGGGGGCCGCCTCCGCAACTCCGGCCGGTTTTGGTCACCGGCGGCCCTTGCGCCGCGCGTCCCCCGAAACGGTCAGGCGGGACGCTTCGCGCGGTTGACGGCCGACAGGACGGCGCGGACGGACGCGGTGAGGATCGAGGTGTCCCGGCCCGCGCCCCAGCGGGTGACGCCGTCGACGCGGCATTCGGCGTAGGCGACGGCGGGGGCGTCCCGCCCGGCCGCGGTCGCGTGCTCGACGTACTGGAGGACGTCCACCGCCGTCCCGGCGGCGGCGAGCGCGCCGGTCAGCGCGTCCAGGGGGCCGTTGCCCGAACCGGTGTGCTCGGCCTCCCGCCCATCGATCCGCAGGACGCCGGTGAAGTCGTGGCGGCCGGGCCCGGTGTGGCCCGTCCGCCATCCGGCCAGCGTCACCGGGCCGTCGTCCGCGCGGTCCAGGTACTCGGCGCGGAACAGCTCCCACAGCTCCTTGCCGCTCACCTCCTCGCCGCTGTCGTCGGTGGCGCGCTGCACCACCTCGGAGAACTCGATCTGGAGGCGGCGGGGCAGGTCCAGGCCGTGGCCGGTGCGCAGCAGGTAGGCGATCCCGCCCTTGCCGGACTGGCTGTTGACCCGGATGACCGCCTCGTAGTCGCGGCCCACGTCCCCGGGGTCGATCGGCAGGTACGGGACGTTCCACGGGGCCTGACCGGCCGGGACGCCGAGCGCGGCGGCCCGCTCGGCGTGGTGCGCCATGCCCTTGCTGATCGCGTCCTGGTGCGTCCCGGAGAACGCGGTGTAGACGAGGTCGCCGCCGTAGGGGTGGCGCTCGTGCACCGGCAGCCGGTTGCAGTGCTCGACCGTCCGGCGGATCTCGTCGATGTCGGAGAGGTCGATCCGCGGGTCCACGCCCTGCGCGTGCAGGTTGAGGGCGAGCGTGACCAGGTCGACGTTGCCGGTGCGCTCGCCGTTGCCGAACAGGCAGCCCTCGACCCGCTGCGCCCCGGCCAGCACCGCCAGCTCGGCGCAGGCGACACCGGTGCCGCGGTCGTTGTGCGGGTGCACCGAGAGGATCACCGAGTCGCGCCGGGCGAGGTGGCGGTGCATGTACTCGATCTGGTCGGCGTACACGTTGGGGGTGGCGACCTCGACGGTGACCGGCAGGTTGTGGATCACCGGGCGGTCCGGGGAGGCGTCCCACAGCGCGGTCAGCCCGTCGCACACCTCCAGCGCGAAGTCCGGCTCGGTGAGCATGAAGACCTCGGGCGAGAACTCGAACCGGACGCCCGCCCGGCCGCCCGCCAGCCGGGCCACCTGCCCGGCCGCGTCCCTGATCAGCGCGTGCAGGTCCGCGCGGTCGCGGCCGAGGACGACCTCGCGCCAGACCGGGGCCGTCGCGGTGTACATGTGCACCACCACCCGGGGCAGGCCCTCGATCGAGGCGAAGGTCCGCTCGATCAGGTCGCGGCGGGCGGGGGTGAAGACCACGACGGTGACGTCGTCCGGCACCGCGCCGGACTCGGCCAGGTGCCGGACGAAGTCGAAGTCGGCCCGGCTGGCCGAGGGGTAGCCGACCTCGATCTCCTTGAAGCCCATGGCCGTGAACAGGTCGAACATCCGGCGTTTGCGGGCGGGGTCCATCGGCTCGGCCAGCGCCTGGTTGCCGTCGCGCAGGTCGACCGGCACCCACAGCGGGGCGGTCTCGATGCGGGCGGACGGCCAGGTGCGGTCGATCTCGGGCACCCGCACCCGCTCGAACACGGGCCGGTAGCGGTGGAAGGGCATGGCGCTGCCGCGCTGCGGATTCCAGGCGGGCGCGCCGTCCGGCACGGGGCCGGAGGGGGTGCGCAGGGTGGGGAAGGCCGTCGGGGACGGGGTGCTGCTCACGTGCGTTCCTCAAGGTCGCCGGTGGACGACCGGCAGCGCCGGACCCCGCGGCGGGGTGCCGGTCGGATCAGGCCCCGCCGCGGCGGCCGAGAAGAAGCGCGCGCTGCGACATAATGGCCACCCTAACCACACATCAGCTCCTCAGACAACCTGAGAGGTACCGGAATGGCACTGGGCCCGCTCCGTCCCAGCCCCCTGGTCGAACAGGCCGCCGACCACCTGCGCGAGCAGATCGCCGACGGGTCGTGGCCGGTCGGCACCCGGCTCCCCGGCGAGACCACCCTCGCCAAGCAGCTCGGCGTCGGCCGCTCCACCGTCCGCGAGGCCGTCCGCGCCCTCGCCGGCGCCGGGCTGCTCCAGGCGCGGCAGGGGGCCGGCGTCTTCGTCATCGCCACCGAGCCCGCCGAGGACTGGGCGGCCCGGCTCCGCCGCGCCTCGCTGGCCGACGTCTACGAGGTCCGGATGATGATCGAGGTCCGGGCCGCCGAGCTGGCCGCGCGGCGGCACACCGCCGCGGACCTGGCCGCGCTCGACGCGGCCCTCGCGGCCCGCGACGCCGCCAGGGGGACCGAGGCGTTCATCGACGCCGACATCGCGCTGCACGCCGCCGTCGTGTCCGCCGCGCACAACCCGGTGCTGGCCGACCTGTTCGCCGGATTCGCCCCGGTGCTCCGCGAGGGCCTGCTCGACCTGGTCCGCATCGTCGACGTCCGCGACGCCGAGGACGACCACGGCCGTGAGGCGCACGCCGCCCTGGTCGAGGCGGTCCGCGACCGCGACCCCGCCGCCGCGGGCGACGCCGTCCAGGCCGAGCTGCGCCGCATCCTGCGTAACGTGTCGGAAACCGAGCGGTCCTAACCTCGGGGCGTGGAGATCTCGCCCTTGCGCCCCGAGCACGCCTCCGAGGTGCTCGCCATCTATCAGGCCGGCGTCGACGAGGGGAAGGCCACCTTCGAGACGGCGGCGCCGACCTGGGAGAAGTTCACCGCGGGCAGGCTGCCCGGCCACCGCTTCGTCGCCCGCGACGCCGAGCGGGTGCTCGGCTGGGCGGCGCTCTCGCCGTACTCCGCCCGTCCGGTCTACGCCGGCGTCGCCGAGGTGTCGGTCTACGTCCACCCGGACGCCCGGGGCCGCGGCGTCGGCCGCGCCCTCCTCGGCGCCCTGGTCGACTCGGCCGACCAGGGCGGCCTGTGGACGCTCCAGGCGGGCATCTTCCCCGAGAACACCGCCAGCATCCGGCTCCACGAGGGGTTCGGCTTCCGCACGGTGGGCGTCCGCGAACGCCTCGGCCGCCACGACTTCGAGGGCCGCTCCAGCTGGCGCGACGTGGTCCTGATGGAACGCCGCTGCCCCTGACCGGCCCCGGTCACGGGCAGCGGCGCGTCCGGATGGATCAGATCTCGAAGAGGCCGGACTTCTCGCGGGTGTAGGCCATCACGGAGTCGTGGCCGTAGCCGCTGTCCTTGACGCCCTCCAGCGGGAACATCACCTTGCGGAAGGTGTTGACCCAGACGGTGCCGGTCTCCAGGTTGCGGAACATGCGCTGGGCGGTGCCGAGGGAGTTCGTCCAGACGCCGGCGGCGAGGCCGTAGACCGAGTCGTTGGCGAGGGCGAGGGCCTCTTCCTCGGTGTCGAACGGGATCACCACCGCGACCGGGCCGAAGATCTCCTCCTGGCAGATCCGCAGCGAGTTGTCGCCGGTGGCGAACAGGGTGGGCTCGACCCAGTAGCCGCCCGCGTACCGGTCGTCGTCCACCACCGCGGCGCCGGACCGGCCGCCGAAGACCAGCTCGGCGCCCTCCTTCGCGCCGATCTCCAGGTAGGACACGACCCGCTCGTACTGCTCGCGGGACACGATCGGGCCCATGGTGGTCTCCATGGACATCGGGTCGCCGAGCCGGATGCGCTCGGCGAGCGCCTTCATCCGGAAGATCATCTCGTCGTAGACGGGGCGCTGGATCAGGATCCGGGAGCCGCCGTAGCAGATCTGCCCCGCGTTCGCGGTGAAGATCGCCTGGGTGGTGACGCCGGGCGCGGCCTTGTCCAAGTCGGCGTCGGCGAACACGATGTTGGGCGACTTGCCGCCGAGCTCCAGCGCCAGCGGCTTGAGCGAGTCGGCCGAGGCACGGGTGATGATCTTGGCGGTGTGCACCGAGCCGGTCAGGCTGATCTTGTCGACCCCGCGGCTGCGCACCAGCGGATCGCCGGCCTCCTCGCCGAGGCCCGAGACGATGTTGAGCACCCCGGCCGGCAGCACCTCGCGGAGCAGCTCGCCGACCCGCAGGGTGGACGCGGTGGCCTGCTCGGCGGGCTTGATGATCACGGTGTTGCCGGCCGCCAGGGCGAACGCGGCCTTGGCCGAGAAGGTGGAGATGGGGGAGTTCCACGGGATGATCCCGAGTGTCACCCCGTACGGCTCGCGCCGGGTGACGCCCAGGCTGGACGGGCCGAAGTCCACGCTCCGGCCCTCGACCGCGGCGGCGCACTCGGCGGCGGCGCTGTTCCACAGATAGGTCATGCCGGGCAGGTCGCGCTTGGCCGTCTCGCTGATGATCCGGCCGTTGTCGCGGGTCTCCAGCTCGGCCAGCTCCCGCGCGTTCTCGGCGAACACCGCGGCGACCTTGCGCAGGTAGTGCGCGCGCCCCGCGGCGGGCATCCCCGACCACCTGGGGAACGCGGCGCGCGCGGCGGCCACGGCGGCGGCGGCGTCCTCGGCGGTGCTGCGCGGGATCGTCGCCCAGACCTCCCCGGTGGCCGGATCGACCGACTCGAGCGTCCCGCCGCCCGAGGCCGGGCGCAGCTCGCCGCCGATCAGGTTGGAGTACTCGCGCAGCTCTGTCATCGCGTCCCTTCCGGAATCCGTCATGCGATGACCAAGCGTACGCTTGGTTGACCTCGTGGGGGAAGGCGGGGGCGGCGCACCGCCCCCGCCGGTCAGTGGAGGGCGGCGGTCAGCGGAGGGCGGCGAGCATGTCGGGTAGGCCGCCGTCGTGGACGACGGTGAGGCGGCGGGTGGCGCGGGTGATCGCGACGTAGAGGTCCCGACCGCCGTGCGGGGCGCCGCCGGTGATCCCGACCGGGTCGACCACGATCACCGAGTCGAACTCCAGCCCCTTGGACTCGGTGGTGGTGAGCACGACGGCGGGGGCGTCCAGCGCCTCGGGGGCGTTGCCGGCCGCCATCCCGGGCAGCGCGGCGAGCACCGCCCCGTGCGCGGCGCCGGAGGCGATCACCGCGAGCCGGCCCTCACCGATCAGCTCCAGCTCCGACCGGACGAGCGCGGGCAGCCGGTCGCCGTAGTCGGCGGCCGGAATGCGCAGCGACACCGGGGGAGGCCCGTCGTCGCGGACGGGCTCCGGCGGGACCTGGTCGGGGGCGACCGCGGCCAGCACGTCGGCGGCCACCCGCATGATCGCCGCCGGGGTCCGGTAGTTGACCAGGAGCCGCTGCTCGCGCCACCGGTCCTGGACGTACCGCTCCAGCATCTGGCCCCACGACCGGGCCCCCGCCGGGCTGCCGGTCTGCGCGATGTCGCCGACGACGGTGAGGGACCGGGTCGGGACGCGCCGCATCACCGTGCGCCAGGCCATCTCCGACAGCTCCTGCGCCTCGTCCACGATGACGTGCCCGTACGCCCACTCCCGGTCGGCGGAGGCGCGCTGGGCGGTGGTGAGCGGCGGGCCGTCGTCGTGGTAGCGCTCGGCGAGCGCGGCGGCGTCGACCAGGTCCAGCTCGGCGATCTGCTCCTCGGGGGACGCGCTGCCAGGACCCCCGGCCCCTCCGGCGGCCCCCGGGCCGATCGACTCGATCACCTCCCTCGCGTACCGCTCCTGTTCCCGCCGCTCCGCATCGGCCTTGCGGCGGCGGGCCCGTTCGGCGGGATCGTGCCGGCCGACCCACTCGGCGGCCTCGTCGAGCAGGGGGACGTCGGACGTCGTCCACGGGGAGTCGGCGGGACGGTGCAGGCGGCGCAGCTCGCCGGGGGTGAACGCGGCGCCCAGGCGGCGGAGGCCCTCGGCGTCGGCGAACAGCCCCCGCAGCAGCGACTGCGGGCTCAGCTCGGGCCACAGGGCGTCGATCGCCCCGCGGATGAAGGGGTTCTCCCACAGCTCGTCCTTGGCCAGGCGCAGGTCCCCCTGGTCGAGCAGCGGCTCGTCCACCGACTCGTCCATGAGCTCCTGGAGCCAGCCGGGGAGGCCGCCGGACCGGGCCATCTGCTCCAGCGGCTCGTCGGCCAGCCGGTCGTACTGCTCGGCCCGGTCCAGGGCGAGCACGTCGAGCAGCGCGTGCACGTAGACGCGGCGCTGGACGTTGTGCCCGGCGCGCACCGAGCGGGCGTGGTCGCGGGCCTCCAGGCACTTCTCGTGGGTGACGCGGAGCGTCAGGTCGTCGTACTCGACCTCCAGGTCGCCGTCCGGGACGCGCTGGTGCTCGCGGACGGCGGCCTCGACCAGGCTGGCCATCCGCAGATCGCCCTTGACGACGGCGGTCTCCGGCGTCTCGACCGCGGTCGTGCGCACCCCCGGGTACAGCTCGCCGACGGTGGCGAGGGCGACGTCGGTCTCGCCGAGACCGGGGAGCACCTGCTCGATGTAGCGCAGGAACGTCGCGTTCGGCCCCACCACCAGGACGCCGCGCCGTTCGAGCGCGTCACGGTGGGTGTAGAGCAGGTACGCGGCGCGGTGCAGCGCGGCCACGGTCTTGCCGGTGCCGGGACCGCCCTGCACCACCAGGACGCCCTGGAGCCCGGACCGGATCACCTGGTCCTGCTCCTCCTGGATGGTGGCGACCACGTCGCCCATCCGTCCGGTCCGACCGCGGCGCAGCGTCGCCAGCAGCGCGGCCTCGCCGACGATGGTGCCGCGGTCGGCCTCGGCCAGCCCCTCCAGGTCGAACACCTCGTCGTCCAGCCGGACCACCTCCCGCCCGCGCAGGTGCAGGTGGCGGCGGCGCGCGAGGGTGCCGGGGGAGCTCGGCGTGGCGGTGTAGAACGGGCGGGCCGCCTCGGCCCGCCAGTCGATCAGGAGCGGGACGCGGTGCTCGTCGCGCAGCCCGACGCGGCCGATGTAGAACGTGTCGCCGGGGGTGCCCGCCTCGGCCCGGTGGTCGACGCGGCCGAAGCACAGCGCCCGCTCGACGCCGGAGAGCCGGGCGAGCCTGTTCGCCGCCTCCTCGGTCGCCACCTCGCGCTCGACCGCCGCCTGGAACCCGCTTCCCCCGCCGGCCCCGGGCCCGGAGCGCAGGGTCGCCTCGGCGGTGGCGCGCTCGGTGTCGAGCCGGTCGTAGACGCGGGAGACGTACTCCTGCTCGGCGCGCAGCGCGGTGTCGCGGACATCGTCCTCGCCTGCGCTGCCGGTGTTGTCCGATACGGACTTGACTTGACGGGCTGGCATGCGTCCTATAGCCTCCTATTCAGAGGGTGGGATACTTGTCTGCGCAATTCGTAAGTCGCTAGCGTACCACTCGTTCTCGGCCGAACCGGCCATCGTGGCCGGAAAGCCGGTCGCCTTCGTGGCACCCGCCCCTGACCACGCACCCTGATGACGCGCCCGGCCCCGGCCCGGCCCGTTGAGGGGCGGAGCCGGGGCCGGGGTCAGGTGCTCACCCGTACCGCGTGGTCAGCGGTCGGCGCGGGGGCTCTGGGCCTCCCCGTTGAAGATGTCGTCGAGGTCGTAGGCGACCGGCACCTCAAGCTGCTCGTAGGTGCACGACTCGGGCGTGCGGTCGGCCCGCCAGCGGCGGAACCGGGCCATGTGCCGGAACCGGTCGCCCTGCATCGCCTCGTAGGCCACCTCGACGACCAGCTCGGGACGCACCGCCACCCATGACAGGTCCTTCTTGCCCGTCCAGCGGGAGACGGCGCCCGGCAGCCGGTCGGTGGTCGCCTCGGTCTGCTGCGCCCACCCCTCCCACGGATGCCCGTCGAAGGTCTCCATCCGGTAGGGCTGGAGCTCGTCGACCAGCTCGGCGCGGCGCTTCATCGGGAACGCCCCGACGACGCCGACGTGCTGGAGATGCCCCTCGGAGTCGTAGAGGCCGAGCAGCAGCGAACCGACGATCGGCCCCGACTTGTGCCAGCGGAACCCGGCCACCACGCAGTCGGCGGTGCGCTCGTGCTTGACCTTGAACAGCACCCGCTTGTCGGGCTGGTAGGGCAGGTCGCGCGGCTTGGCGATCACGCCGTCGAGCCCGGCGCCCTCGAACTCGTCGAACCAGCGCAGCGCCACCTCGTGGGAGTCGGAGGCCGGGGTGACGTGGAACGGGTCGCCCGCGTCCGAGAGCGCCTCGACCAGTCGGCGCCGCCGCTCGCCGAGCGGCACCTCCAGCAGCGACTCGTCGCCGAGCGCCAGCAGGTCGAACGCGACGAACGACGCGGGCGTCTCCTCCGACAGGAGCTTGACCCGCGACGCGGCCGGGTGGATGCGCTGCTGGAGAGCGTCGAAGTCGAGATGGGTGCCCCTGCTCAGCACGATCTCGCCGTCGACGACGCAGCGCTCGGGCAGCTCGCGCCGCACCGCCTCGACCAGCTCGGGAAAGTAGCGGGTGAGCGGTTTCTCGCCGCGGCTGGAGAGTTCGACCTCGTCGCCGTCGCGGAAGATGATGCAGCGGAACCCGTCCCACTTGGGTTCGTACAGCAGGTCGCCCTCGGGCATGGTCTTGACCGCCTTGGCCAGCATCGGCGACAGCGGCGGACTGATCGGCAGATCCATCCCCCCATTTTGCGCCCTGCCACTGACAAAAGATCGCTCCGGGACCGGGAGGGCGCGTCGGGACGGGCCCGCCGATACCGCCCGGCGCACGGGGACCATGGCGAACCCCCCGGCCGGCGCCTCCGCTAGCCTGCGGGCATGCGCCGCCTGCTGCCCGAACCCGCCTCCGGCGTCGACCCCTGGGACGCGTACGCCGACGCCCCCGCACTCCGCGTCGGCATGGTGATGAGCGCCGACGGGTCGGTCACCGACGCCGAGGGCTGGACGGACGGCCTGGGCGGCGCCGCCGACTTCCGCGTGTTCCGGACGCTGCGCGCCCTGACCGGCGCGATCCTGGTCGGCGCCGCGACCGCCCGCACCGGCCGCCTCGGCCCGGCCCGGCTCCGTCCCGACCTGCGCGAGCGCCGCGGCGGCCCGCCCGCCCCGATCGTCGTGGTGAGCCGGTCGCTCGACCTGGACTGGACGCTGCCGCTGTTCACCGCCGCCGAGACGCCGACCCTCGTGGTCACCTCGAAGGCCGCGCTCGCGTCCGCCGCGGCCCCGCCGCTCCCGCCCGCGCGGGTGATCGTCGCGGGGGACGACGACGTCGATCTGCGCGCCGCCGTCCGGACGCTGCGCGAGGACCTCGGCCACCGGCACCTGCTCTGCGAGGGCGGGCCCACGCTGGCCGCCGCGCTGATCGGCGCGGGACTGGCCGACGAGCTGTGCCTCAACGTCGCGCCGGCCCTCCTCGGCGGCGGGCCCGGCCACACGCGCGCGCTCGGCGGGCTCGGCGCCGAGGTCCCGGTACGGCTCGCCGCGCTCTACGAGGACGAGGGCGTGCTGTTCGTCCGCTACCTGCTGCCGCGCGCGTAGCGCAGCAGCAGGAAGCTCTCGCTCTCCAGCACGTGGGCCAGGCGCAGCTCGGCCGCGACGGCCATCGCCGGGCCGTGCAGGACGCGCGGCCCCGCGCCCGCCACCAGCAGCGGGCTGAGCGTCAGGCACAGCTCGTCGAGCAGCCCGGCCGCCGCCACCTGGGCCAGCACCCCCGGACCTCCCTCGCACAGCAGCCGGGTGTGGCCGCGCTCGGCCAGCGCGTCGGCGGCGGCGCCGAAGTCGAGCCGGTCGCGGCCCGCGACGATCACGTCGGCCCGCTCGCGCGCGGCGCGCAGCCGCGCCGGGGCGGCCGATTCGGTGGTGAGCACGATGGTCCGGGCCCCGGTCTCGGTGAACACCGGCGCGTCGAAGTCGAGAGCGAGGCCGCGCGACACGATCGCCAGCGGCGGGACGGCCGGCCGGCCCGCGCGGAGCCGGTCCCACCCCTCGCCGGGCCGGACGGGGCCGTACTCCTCGGCGCGGACCGTCCCGGCACCGACCACGATGGCGTCGGCGAGCCCGCGCAGCGTCGAGAACACCAGCCGGTCGGCGGCGCCGCCGAGGCCGCCGCTGCGGTCGTCGCGGGTGGCCGCGCCGTCCAGGCTGGACACCATGTTGGCGCGGAGCCAGCGCCCTTGCTCGGGGTAGGCGTAGTCCTCGGCCAGGTCCACCGGGTCCGCGGACGGCGCGAGGCGCCGGATGAGATCCACAGGCTGCATAGACAGCACAAGCTAGTGCACCGTTCCGCCCGATCGGGGGAGGCGGATCACTGTCCGTATCGCATTCTGTACGAATCCGGCATGGCGCCGGCCCGTTCCGGGTGACAATGGCCCCCGGGGAAAGAACCGGGAAAGAACCGGGGAAGAACCGCACCGAAGGGAGCGGGGTGGAGTTCGCCGCACTCGTCGCATGGGTACTCGCCGCGATGGCGGGGGTGTACCTGCTGATGATCTGGATGCTGAACGGGGGGCCGTCGACCAAGGTCACCAGGTTCCCGCTGCTGCTGGTGGTCGGGCATCCGCTCGCCGCCGTGGTGGGACTGGCCGTCTGGATCGCCTACCTGGCCACCGGCCGGGCGGGGTTCGCCTGGACCGCGTTCGCGGCGCTGCTCGTGGTCGTCTTCCAGGGGTTCCTGCTGTTCACCCGCTGGCTGGTCGGACGCGGCGGACGCCACGCGCGCGGGGCCGAGCAAGCCTTCCCGGCCGCGGCCGTCGCCGTCCACGGCCTGGTCGCGGTCGCCACCGTGGTCCTGGTGTTCCTGACCGCGATCGAGGTCAGCCGCCCCTGAGACCCGCCACCCGCCCGTCCTGCCCGCCCTGCCCGTCCTTCCTCCAGACGACCTCGTCGTGGCGGAGGTCGGCGGTGGGGCGCAGGCCGAGGCGGCGGGCCACGGCGGCCGAAGCGAGGTTGCCGGGGTGGATGTCGGCGGTGAACGCGGTGACGCCCTGGGCGGCGAGCCAGGCGAGCAGGGCGCGGCCCGCCTCGGTGGCGAACCCGAAGCCCTGGTAGGGCATCCCGACGACCCAGGCGACCGAGGCCACCGGGCCGGACGGGCCGGGGGCGACGGTGGCCTGGACGGTGCCGACGGCCCGGCGGTCGCGGCGGCGGCGGACGATCCAGTTCAGCCAGACCTCCTGGTGGAACGGCTCGGGGCCCGCCACCAGCCGCTCGTACCGGGCGCGCAGGTCGGCGGGCGACAGCGGCTCGCCGCCGATGAAGGCGTGCAGGCGCGGGTCGTCCAGCACCTCGGCCATCTCGGCGGCATGGTGGACGGCCAGCGGTTCCAGCCGGAGGCGCGGCGTCTGGAGGGTCTCGGCGATCGGTCCGAACATCCCGCAGACCTTACGGGGTGCCTCCGAGGTGCCGGGTCCACGCGCCCTGGGGATGCTGGCGCGGGTCGAGCCACAGCCACGGCTGCGAGTGGCGGAACGGGAGGTCGGTGCCCGGCTGCCATGGGAACAGCCCGTCGGGGTTGGGCCAGACGACCTGGAGGAACGGCAGCGGGGGGCGGCGGTAGAACGCCACGGCGCCGCCGAACAGCGCCTCGTACCAGCGGGGGGCGACGGGGCGGAACGCCGCCGCGCCGCCGCGCGCGGCCTCCTCGCGGCGCTCGCCGTCCTCCGGGGGAGCGCCCTCGGCGGTCTGCCGGCCGAGGGCGTTGAGGATCTCCTCCATCTCGTAGACGTCGCTGCCGAACATCGCCAGCTCGGACGAGCGGTGGCTGTGCCACAGGCCGATGGTGTACGCCCAGCCGGGGCCTTCTCCGTCGGGGTGGACGAGCACGACGCTCCACCCGTACTGGGTGATGTGCACGATCGTGCGGAGCTGGAAGTTGTCGAGCCGATCGCGGTCACCGTGGTCATGGCAGATGACGCAGTGGCACAGGGGTCGGCCGTCGGGCATGGCGCCCAGCTTACGATCCCGGCGGGTCCGCGAGAGTCTCGCCCGGCGGGCCCCGCCGCGGCGCCGTCCCGCGCCGGGCGGCGGCCCGCGTGGTGGGAGACCGGGCCGAACTGCGCCCAGTGCCGATGTGTGGCGGCGGAATCGGTGCGCGCGGGCGGTGAGATGCAGGAGCGGCTATCGAACGGTTCCTCCGGTGTGTGCGATCCGCCGTCAGCGTCCCGCCAGCAGTGCCCCCCCGTTGATGTGAACGACCTGACCGGTGATGAATCCGGCCTCCGGGCCGGCGAGATGGCAGACCGTGGCGGCGACCTCCTCAGGGGTGGCCCCCCGGTTCATCGGCGACCGTCTCGACCTGTCCGCGTGCAGGTCCGAGGACATCCGGTCGCCGTAGAACTCGGTGTCGGTGACATATCCCGGGGCCACGACGTTGACGGTGATCTGGTCGCCGGCCAACTGGGCGGCGAGCTCCGCCGACCACGGGTGCAGCGCGGCCTTGGCCCCGCCGTAGGTGGCCGGACCACGTACCGCCGCCACCGACCCGACCGTGACGATCCGGCCACCGGGCCGGGCCAGCAGGGGAAGCAGGGCATGGGTGAGCAGGACGGCAGGGAGCACGTTGGCGTGCAGGTTGGCCCGCCAGGCCTCGGCCAGCGCGTCCAGTTCCTGCACCCGGTGGGGATCGGCGTTGCCTCCGGCGTTGTTCACCAGGATGTCCACCGGCCGTCCGGCCACCGCGGCCAGCACGCGCCGCGCCCCGTCCGGCTCGCTCAGGTCGGCCGCGACCACGACGACGCGCGGACCCAGCCGGTCGGCGAGGCCGGCGAGCCGGTCGGACCTGCGCCCCACCGCGATCACCTCGCCGGCCCGGCTCGCGGCGAGCCGGGCGGTGATGGCCCGTCCGATCCCGGTCGCCGCGCCGGACACCACGGCCACGCCCGGCGCCCCGCCCGCCGATTCGGCGCCCGTCACGAGACGGTGGCACGGGCGCGTTCCACGACCCGCATCGTCAGCTCTGGTGATTCGCCGAGGTAGCTGGCCGGCTCGAACAGGCGCTCCTGTTCGGCGTCGGTGAACCGGTCGGTGATCATCGGATCCGAGGCGGCCAGCTTGCGGACCGGGAGGTCGCGGCTGTGCGCCTCCTGCATGAGCTGGTAGACGTACTCGTGGGCCTGCTGCTTTCCGATGTGCTCGCCGAGGGCGAACATGACCCGCTCGGACATCACCTGGCCGGTGACCGTCTCCACGTTGACGGCCAGCCGGTCGGGGTGCACGATCAGCCCGGTGACGACCTCGGTCGCGATCTCGGCCGCGGCCAGACAGTAATGGGACACGTCCGGCACGCAGGCCCACTCCAGGCGCAGCGACCGCGCGTCGCGCTCGTGGTCGCCTACCATCGCGGTCAGCGCCAGCCCGGCCTGCGCGGCGGCCAGCCGGGACAGCGCCACGATCTGTTCGCAGCGCTCGGGATTGCGCTTGTGCGGCATCGTGCTGCTGCCGACCTTGCCGGTCCGCCACGCCTCTTCGACCTCGCCGAACTCGGGCCGGGACAGCGTGCGGATCTCGTCGGCCATCCGGGCCAACGTGCCGGTGATCATCGCTAACGTGCTGACGAACTCGGTGACCCGGTCCCGGGCGACGTGCCATCCGAGGTCGGGGACGACCAGCCCCAGCCGCTCGGCGAACCGTTCCAGGGTGGCCCGGCCTCGACCGTCGAAGCTGGCCATCGTCCCGGCCCCGCCGAACAGTTGGGCGGTCGGGGTATGGGCGCGCAGACGGGTCACCCGTTCCCGGTGCCGGAGCAACTCGTCGAGCCAGCTGGCCACCTTGAGGCCGAACGCCATCGGCAGCGCCGGCTGCGCGTGGGTGCGGCCCAGCCCGATCGTCCTGGAGTGCCGGCCCGCGGTTTCGGTCAGGCTGCGGATGATGTCGTCCAGCGCCGGCGAGAGCGTGTCGAGCACGTCCCTGGCCTCCAGGGACTGACCGGTGTCCTGGATGTCCTGGGTGGTCGCGCCGAAGTGGATGAACTGTCCGGCGGTCGGTCCGCACGCCGTTTCCAGCGCG
This sequence comes from Actinomadura xylanilytica, assembly GCF_030283145.1. GTDB lineage: Bacteria > Actinomycetota > Actinomycetes > Streptosporangiales > Streptosporangiaceae > Spirillospora > Spirillospora xylanilytica. The sequence goes on along the minus strand of NZ_JASNWE010000003.1, from coordinate 892,367 downwards.
CGAAGCAGCCCGATCAGCGAGTGCCCCGAGCGCTCGGTCTCCGCCTGCACCTGGTCGAGGTCGACGTGGTCGAGGTCGGCCACTGCGGCGATCTGCTCGGCGACCTCGGCCGGGATCACGCCCAGCTCACCCTGGGTCAGGGCCAGCGCCGCCTCGATGTCCAGCCAGCGCTGTTTGCGGCAGATGTCGCAGAAGATGTGTCTGCTCGCGGCGGTGGCGTAGCGATCGCCGTAGAACCGCGAGTCGGTGATGTGGCCGCGTTCGTGGCGGCAGTGTTCCGGCATGGGAGACCTCCGGGTCAGCGGACGGTGGACGGAAACGACGGGAGATAGGGGCAGTTGCCGTACGGCGGGGATTCCGGGTCGGTGGTGCTGTCGGCGGCCAGTCGCAAGGCGGCGGCGCGCGGACTGACACCGCTGCGGCGCGCCTGCGCGACGATGTCGGCGACGAGGTCGTTCATCAGGGTGGCGAGCGCGTCGAGCACCTGCTGCGGGCCAGGACAGTCGCGCGGACCGAACAGCACCTCCATCGACGCGGATCCCCCGATTCCGCCGATGAAATCGGGGACGACCAGCACGTTCCGCGCCGCCAAGGCCTGTTCGGTGCTCTCGGCGAGGCCGCAGTTCGCTCCCACCACGACCGTCGAGACCGGGACCTGTGCCGCCTGCGCGGTGGTCATCGCGTCGGCGGGGCCGGCGAGGACCAGCACATCGGCCGGCACGGTGAACAACCGGGCCGCACGGCCGCCCGACGGCATCGCCGGGACCGGGGTTCCCGGCGGGCAGCCGAGCATGGCCGGGACGTCCACGCCGGCCGGGGCGGCCACGGTGCCGTGTTCGTCGCCGACCGCCACCACCCGGGCCCCGTCTTCGTGAAACGTGCCCGCGGCTCCTCGGCCGAGGTTGCCGAATCCCTGGAGCGCGACGGTGAGCGTGCCGCCGCACCGGGCGGCGGCGATCCCGGCGTGGGCCAGCGCGTGCCCCGCGCGGCGGGCCGAGACCGGGACCCCGCGGACGGGCGCCTCGAGCACGGCCATCCGTCGGTCGAACTCGTCGTCGCTGAGCCGCTGGGCGGTCTTGATCGCGTACTTGATCGACGGCAGCCCGATCGCCTCGGCGTGCCGGTTGAGCTCCAGCCAGCCGGTGCCCATGTCCGGCCCCATGCTGTAGCGGGTGGCCAGATCGTCGCGGAGGAACGCCAGGAAACGACCCAGCACCCCGCTCTTGCCCGGCGCGCCGGGATCGAGGTCCAGTCCGCACTTGGCTCCGGCCACGTTGATGCCGAGCACCCGCTGCTTGAGCGCCATCCGGTCGGCGAGCGTGCCCAAGGTGGCCGCGTCCAGGCCGGACTGCACCCGGCATCCGCCCGCGGCGAGCCGATGCCGGGCGCCGCGGTAGACCAGCCAGCCCCGGGTGCCGTCGACCGGGTCGCCATACTCGATCAGGTCTGTCATCACAGCGAACTCTCTGTCGTCTCGTGCTCGGATTCGAGCGCGGCGGCCATGTCCGTGGCGGTCACAATCGCCACGGGCAGCCCGTCGCGCAGCACCACGCACGCGCCGTGCTCGGCGATGCGGGCCGCCGCGGTGCCGAGTCGTTGGCCCCAGCCGACCGTGGGAAGCGGAGCGGTCAGGTGCTCGGCGACCGGTGCGTCCAGCCGCGCCCGACCGGTCGCGACCCGTACGGCGATGTCGTGTTCGGCGGCGAATCCCACGATCTCCGGCAGCCGGATCGGCGGTGTGGCCGCGCTGACCGCCATGTGGCCGGTCCGCGTGTCCCGCATGCGCCGCAGCGCGGTCGCGAGCCGCTCCTGCGGCGCCAGCACCGGAAGGCCGTGGCGGGCGGCGACCGCTACCGGCACACCATCGGCCGGCTCGGTGAAACCGTGCCCGGCCAGCCAGTCGTCGTCGAAGATCGTGGTGAGGTAGCCCCGGCCGGAGTCGGGGATCAGCACGACGATGACCGCGTCCGGCCCGGCGCGCTCGGCCACCCGCAGTGCCGCGGCGACGGCCATTCCGCCGGAGCCGCCGGTGAGGATGCCCTCCTCCCGGGCGAGGCGGCGGGTCACCCGGATGGACTCGGCGTCGCCGACGGTCAGTATCCCGTCCGGAACGGCCGGATCGAACGCGGCGGGAATGCCCGGCTGCCCGACGCCCTCCACGTAGTACGGCCGCACCTCCTCGCCGCTGTACGCCGATCCCTGCGGGTCGACCCCGATCACCTGCACCGCGCCCGCCGACACCTCGTGCAGGTACCGGCCGACGCCGGAGACCGTGCCGCCGGTCCCCAGCCCGGCGACGAAGTGCGTCAGCCGTCCCTGGGTCTGCTCCCAGATCTCCGGCCCGGTGACGGCGTAGTGCGCCGCCGGGTTGGCCGGGTTGTTGTACTGGTCGATGCAGTGGGCTCCGGGGATCTCGGCGGCCATCCGGGTGGCGACGTTGCGGTAGAAGCGGGGATGGGTCATCGGGACGGCGGCCGGGCAGACCACCACCTCGGCGCCGTAGGCCCGCAGCGCGGCGATCTTGCTGGGCGAGACCTTGTCCGGACAGGTGAACACGCACCGGTAGCCGCGTTGGGCGCCGACAAGGGCCAGTCCGATCCCGGTGTTGCCCGACGTCGGCTCGACGATGGTGCCACCGGGGCGCAGGCTGCCGTCGCGCTCGGCCGCCGTGACCATGCCGACCGCGATCCGGTCCTTGGCCGAACCACCGGGATTGAACTGCTCCAGCTTGGCCAGCACCAGCGGGCCGGAGCGGTCTGCGACGGCGGCCAGCCGCACCAGCGGCGTCTGGCCGACCAGGTCGAGCATGGAGTCGTGGAATCGCATCGCTGCCCTTTCTCCGCCGGTCAGGACGATCGGGTTCCCGGCACCGGCGACGGTCACAGGTGTCGGTACGGGGTCAGGTGGCTGCGGCTGGTGCGCACCGCGAGGAGCGACGGGCCCGGATGGTCGAGTGCCTTGGCCAGGCCGGTGCGCACCTCGGTGGCCGTGGTCGCGGAGAGCCCGAGTGCGCCGTATGCCTCGGCCAGTCGAGGGAAGTCGGGGTTCGCCAGGTCGGTGCCGATACCGCGGTCCGGGTAGCGCTGCTGCTGGTGCAGCCGGATGGTGCCGAGCGAGGCGTTGTCGGACACGACGAACACCACCGGGAGGCGGCGCTCGCACACGGTCGCGAGCTCGCCGCCGTTCATGACGAAACCGCCGTCGCCGACGATCGCCACGGTGGGCACCGCGCGGGTGCGCGCGGCGACGGCCAGCGCCGCGCCGGGGGCGAACCCCATCGCGCTGGAGTCGATCCCCACCAGCCTGCCGTTCTCGGCGAACCGGAGGAAGCGGTAGGTCCAGCTGGTGAAGGTGCCGGAGTCGACGATCACCGTCACGGCGCCCTCGGTCAGCTCGTCCAGCGCCGAGGCGATCTCGCCGACCGTCACCGCGTCGGAGTCCGGTGGGACCCATCGGGCGTTGTCCTCCTCGATGGCGTGCAGCTCATCGCGCCACCGGTCGCGGCCGTCCGGCAGCCGGTGCGGGGGGCCGGCGCCCGCCAGCCGGGCGAGAAAGTCCACCGGGTCCATCGCGAACCCGGCGGTGACCCGGTGGTACCGGCCGATCCGGGCCGGATCCGGGTAGACGTGCACCAGCGCCTGGTCCGGTTCCGGCCCGCGCGGGAAGCGCAGCCGCCGCGTCGTGGTCTGCCCCAGCCGGGTGCCCACCGCGAGGACGAGGTCGGCGCGGTCGAACTCGGCAAGCTGCTCCGGCTGCGTGGAGTTGTGCAGGTGGCCCGCGTAGCACCGGTGGCGGTTGTCCAGCAGGTGCTGGTTCTTGTTGCTGGTGACGACCGGGAGGCCGTGCCGTTCCGCGATCTGCCGCAGCAGGGTCCGGCCGCTCGCGGTGTCGAGCATCGAGCCGGCCAGCAGCAACGGCCGGCGGGCCGCGGTGAGCAGGTCGTGGACCGTGGCGAAGTCCCGGTCGTCGGGGACCGTGTGTCCCAGTGCGACCCGGCCGGCCGGCCGGTCGGCCCCGGCGCGGTCGAACACGTCCTCCGGTACGTGCACCACCACCGGCCCCGGTGTCGCCGACTCGGCCACCCGGAACGCCCGCCGGACGGTCTCACCGGTGGCCGCGGGGTCGTACAGCGTCAACACCGCCTTGGCCAGGTCGTCCAGTGGCCTGCCGGACTGGAACGACTCGCGCCCCAGATCCCTGGTGGGCACATCACCCACCAGCACCACCAGCGGGGTGGCGTCCTCCGCTGCGGCGTGCACCGCGATCGCCGCGTTGGCCGCGCCGGGGGCTCGGCTGACCAGGCACACGCCCGCCCGGCCGGTCAGCTTGGCATCGGCGAGCGCGGCGAACCCGGCGGATCCCTCGTGCCGGCATCCCAGCACGTCGATCTCGCAGTCGTACAGCGCGTCGAGCAGCGGCAGGTAGCTCTCCCCGGCCACGCAGAAGATCCGGTCCACCTGGTGCGCCCGCAGGCTCTGCACCATGGTGCCCGCGACCGTCCGGTCCGGCGCGGGCATCAGAGTTCGCGTGCCGAGCGCGCGGGAACGTACTGCGCCGTGGCCTTGTCCGGCGGGTAGACGATCGCCGATTCGTCGAATCCCTGCCCCTGCTTCTGATATTGCAGCAGCACCAGATCGGGCGATGCATGGTGCCAATGGGCCGGCCCGCGCTCGTACCGGATGGGGCCTCGCCAGGTCGGGAACTCCATCGCCTCCATCGCGTCGATCATGTCGTCCCGGTCGGTGGACCGCGCCGCTCGGCTGGCGGCGGCGACGATGGTGACGTCGGTGAAATGAGTCAACGCCGTGTCCGGCGGGAAGTCCCCGTACCGCTGGCGATAGCGATCGGTGAACCAGCGTCCGATCTCGGTCATCCCCGGCCACGACGGCCGATACTGCATGGCGGGCCACATCGCGCCGACACCCGCGGTTCCGGCGAGCCGCCAGAAATCGTTGGACCGCAACGGATAGCTGAAGGGGACCATTAACGGAGTGTCCGGAAGCAGGCCGGCGTCCGCCGCGGCGTGCATGATCTGGTAGTTGGTCCGCACCACTCCGCCGTTGATGAGCAGATCCGGCCGGTAGTCCCGGATCGTTCCCAGCAGGTCGCCGAAGTCCGGTGCACCGTCCTGTTCGTAGTCGAGGCGCAGGAACTCCATCCCGTGCCGCGCACGGCCGTACTGTTCCAGGATGTCCGCGGTGTGGAGGCCGAACGCGGTGTCGGCGCACACCATTCCCACCGTGCGGATGCCCAGCTCGGCCGCGAAGTCCAGCATCAGCGGCACGCGGTCCGCCACGCTGAAGTACGAGCGGAAGACGTTACGCCGCTTCTGCGCGGTGATCTCGCTGTAGCCGTTCTCGACGAAGATCGGGACGTTGTACTTCGTCGCCACGTCGACCACCCACGGGGTCGTCCGCAGATGCCACTGCCCCATCACCGCGACCACGTCGTCGACGAGAGCGAGCTTGGCCATCTGCCCCGCGGCGGAGCGGTACATGCCCTCCTCCGCCGCCGTCGCCTGATCGTCGTAGAGCACCAGCTCGATCGCCCGGTTGTCGCGGGCACCGCCGTGCTCGCGCACATATTCCGCCCCCAGGCAGGCGCCCCGGACCACCAGCTCGCCCGCCGTACTGTCGCCCGGTTCACTCAGCGGCGTGATGATGCCGATCCGGACCGGGTCGGAGCCCGTGTCCTCGTTCACGTCGCGCACCAGCGCTCGGGCACGTTCCAGATGAGTACTCTGCGGCATCTTTCGCTCCCTTGGCCTCAGGCTTCATGGGGAATGGCGAACTCGTCGAGGTAATCGGAGAAACGGTCGGCCAGTTGGCCGGATCGGAGCCCGAACTGCTCCGCGCGATAGGCGTGCCGTCCTTGGGAGTGGCCGGCGGAAAGGTAGCCGTTCATGCGCCGCCGCGCCGCACCGGTGAGCGAAAGTCCAGCGGTGGCACAGATTTCCGCCACCACCGCCATGGGATCGGCGACCAGATCGGCATACCGGATGTCCAGCGGTGACCGGTCGAACGGGCCCGCTCCCCGGCGCAGGCCCTCCAGCATCGGCGTGACCCGTTCCAGCCAGTAGCGGCCGATCTCGTGGTCGTCCACGGGGTCCGCGCCGGCTCTGCGCACGACGGAGGTCAGACTGCAGACGCTCGGCACCGCGACCGCGGGGGAGCGGTGCATGCGGACGACCAGCGCGTCCGGGTACACCGCGGCCAGATCGTCCAGGTACCACAGGTGCGACGGCCCCTTGAGCAGAACATGGTCACCGGGGATCCGGTCCAGCAGAACCTGTAATTGCGTGCGGTGATACCGGTAAATCGGCGCCATGGACTGCCGGTCCAGCCATTTCGTATAGCCGGGCACGTGGTACCGCAGCGCGAAAATCGGATCGCAGAACGTATTTCCGGTCAGCCGATGGCATTCCTCGGGGAAATCCACGCGCAGCGGGTGAATGTGCTTGAATTTCGGGGCGATCCGGTCGTACTCCGCGATGTAGGCCGCGCACTGGCTGATCAGTTCGTCGGGTGGATCGCGGCGAGCGGGGGCCATCATCTCCCACAGCGCCGGCGCCCGGAGTTGGGGATGCTGAGCGAGTAAGTGTTGCAGGAACGTCGTTCCGGTACGCAGCATCCCGGTGATGATGATCGGCCGCAACGGCCGGTTCGTCGTCTCGGGGCGCTCGGCGATCCGATGGCTCGTCTCCAGTTGCTCGACAAGCGATCGGACCAGCGACCGCTGTGCCCGGACGCGCCCCGCCGATGTCAGCCGCGCTTCTCCATCAAGCGAGCGAACAAGTTGCTCCAGGGCTTCGAGGTTGAAGAGCTCCGTCTCGTTGTCGCCGGCGACGCGGCGCGCGGTCAGTATCATTGTGGCTGTGTTCAGATTGGACTGTTCGGTTGAAATACCCCCAGTGGAGACCATGTGAACTCTCCCGATTTCGATCAGACGCGACGATGGCGACGGTCGTACGTATCGGTGTTCGAAATAGGTGGATAACGAAAATCGGCCAAATGTGTCAGTCGAGATATGAAATCGTTGGCCAGCAACGGCTCTCTACCGCGAAGCAGGGCGATCCCACCGCGACGGTCCCGGCCTCATCGCCCGCGCAGCTCGAGTGCGACCGCGCCGAGCACCAAGGCCCCTCCGACGAACGCGCCGGCCCAGAGCGACTCCTCGAGCACGGTCGCGCCGATCACGGCGCCGACAAGCGGTGTGACGTAGGCGTAGGTACTGACCAGCGGCGCCGGCGCGCTCTCCAAGAGGTGCGTGTAGAGCAGGAAGCCGACGAGCGAGTCGAAGACGAGCAGAAACACCGCCGCCCCGGCCGAGGTCCAACTGACGTCCGACCACCGAGTCGGATCGAACTCACCGAGCGACAGTGCGACCAGCAGCAGCACCGTCCCACCGGCGAGCAACTGAACCGCGCTGGCGACCACTCGATCGACCGGCCGGTCGGCGTTCGCCGTCAGCAGGCTCCCCGCGGCCCACAGGATCGGCGCGACGCAGAATGCCGCGACCGCCCACGGTGCCCCGCCGATCGCGGTGCCCGGTGCCGTCAGTACAACGATCACGATGCCGCCGAACCCCGCCACGAGGCGCACCTGCGACGCGACCGACACACGGGTTCCGATCAACCTGCCCAGGAGTACCACCCACAGCGGGATCGCCGCAGCGAGGATCGCCCCGAGGCTGGCGGTCACCGCGGTCAGCGCCACCGTGGCGAGCCCCTGCCCGCCCACCAGCAGCAGTACACCGGCGATCGCCAGTTGCCGCTGTTGCACACGCGTCGGCCTGGGACGCCCACGCGCGGCACCGGTGAACACGACCCCGGCGAGCAAGAAGATCGCCGCCGCTCCGCCGAGCGGGGGCACAGTGTCGACCATCAGCTTCATCGCCGGAATCGCCGAGCCCCAGCACGCATAGAGCGCGAGCAGCAGGAGCACGGTGCGATCAGGGGGCACCACGGCCATCCGCCCACCGGCCCGGCGCCGCGCCATTCTGCCGCTGGGTTCGGGGAGCCGGCTCGCCGGCGTGCCGATGATCATCGAGAAGCTCCTCACGATCTCTCAGTCAACACCATCGGTCACTTCGGTGCTCGGCAGACCGTTTGGACCAACGCGTGCCTGTCCACATGCCCAAGCAAATATCACATCATTTCCACCAGTAGCAGCGAGTATTTCACCGTCGGTTCTTCGTACGCATCCATGATGCGCATTCCGGTCGTATCCAATAGTTCATTGAGCTCGTCGTGTTTGAACTTGTGAGACGTATCGACAATCACCCGCTCACCTGCCTTGATGACCCCTCTCAAATTCAAATCGGCGAGGTGGAATTTGATGTCCAGCCTTGGCCAGATCTGCGCTTCCATGCGACGGGCATCTGTGTTGTACGTCAATCTGCTATTAAATATAGACGGATTGAAGTCACCATCGAATGCACGATTCAGACAGGTCAGTCTATTGGTCAAGAAATTGTGCCACAGATCGCATTCAGGTGGATCGTTGTACGCAGTCTCCAGTGTCGATCGGGATTTATCGAAATCGACACCGACCACCATGAGATCGCCGGGCCGGCCCGCTGATTTGATGTCTTCGAGCAACTCGCGTCGTTTCTGCTCGCTCATGTTCCCCAGCGAGCTGCCCATGAACAAGAACAATCGCGATGCCTTCGGCTGCTGCCCGACGACGCTCAGGCCGCTGTGGTAGTCACCGGCGATGGGCCGGATCTCGAGGCCATCAATGGAATCGGCAAGCCGAGCAGAGGTCTTTCTCAGCATTTCTTCCGATACGTCGATCGGTACATACCTCAGCGGTACTTGGGATATGGCGGACGCCCGCTTCAACAGCAGTTCGGATTTCGTCGCCGTACCGGAACCCAGTTCGACTATTTCTTTGACGTTTGCACGATCGCAGATTGCATCGACATTGCGTGTCAGCAGCGCCCATTCGGCGCGGTATGGATAATAGGTTTCCAAATCGCAGATCTGTGCATACAGCTCCGATCCGCGTTCGTCATACCCATAGACGGTCGGGATCCGGCGCGGGGCTTTTGAAAGGCCCGCTGTCAGGTCTCGAATCTCGCTCGCCGCTTCATCTACTCGCACATCGATTAGATCATTGACTGTGCCCATCAAAGCCATCCAAGAGTTCATTTTGCAAGAACGAACATGGCGTGGTCGATCTCGCGAGTGTGAACGTCATATGTCAACGTCGTGATGCCGCGGGTCACCCTCCGTCGCTCGCTTGTTGGCGTGCCGTCAAGGGGAGTGTTATGCATGAGCATCGTGATGTCAATCTTGACTCTGAGCCTTACGGACGTGAGCATTCAAGTTTGTAATTGATCACAGGTCGGCCCTGTGTCATATCGAGGACACGGGTGACGACCTGCGAAAACTCCTATCTGAAGATCATTAGGAGACGGCAGTGGAGGTCGTAGCGGACGTTTCCCCAGGTCATTCCCATGTACTTGACATGTGCATATGATCTGACCTGCGGGAACTGGTAAAGACGCAGGTGGCGCCTCATGTACACGAGCTGTACATGCCTGTGCACACGAGAAGTGCATGGGGCCGACCAGGGCGAACAGGTGTCGAGCCCATGGCCGGCCTGCCGCCCGGCGTCGCCGGGACACCTCGGATTCTTGGGGACGTCGCGACACCCCGGTTGAAGGGGCGCGATGAACTCAGGATCCGCCGCGAGTGGCGTAACGGCCGGCCGCCAAGGTGCTCAGCGCCGGAACCCTCACCAACCCCAAGCGCCTCCTCGCCCTGGCCGAGGCCGACACCAAGTCACTGACCACCGACTAGGACCTCGACATCGGCGACATGGTGCGGATCGCCCAGGGGATGCAGGGCCTCACCGCCGGGAAGTTGCGCTTGGTTACCGTGCCGACCGGGCCCTGCGCCCCCGACTCCAACCGGGTCGCGCTGTGCGAGCCCGACGCCGGCCGGCCGGGGGAGAGACCGGGACGGACGAGCTGTTGTCAATCATGCGGGATCTCCGAACGATACTGTTCAATTCTCTTCAATAGACTCGAATGAATTTGTCGCGGAGACTGGCCGCGTGACGAACGAACAACTTCCGTGCCGTGCCTCTGATCGCCCCGCCGCATCCCATTGCAGGAATGTCGGGTGGGAGCCTGCACGGTGCAACTGCCAGAGCCCGGTCGAGACCTCCGCAGTCGCATGATCGACTCGATTCTCTCCGGACTGTGGGCCGGCTACGGCCTGGCAGTGCCGGTCGGTGCGGTCGCCGTCCTGATGATCAATATGACCGCCAGGACCTCGTTCCGGAACGGAGCAGCCGCGGCGATCGGCGCCGCCACTGCCGATGCCTTGTACGCAGTTGTGGCGGTGGTCGGCGGCAGCGCCGCCGCATCCGCTCTCGCTCCGGTCTCCACCCCCCTGCGGTGGGCGGCCGCGGTGATCCTCATCGGTATGGCCGTTCGTATCGCGCTCCAGGCGACGAGGACACGGGCTGACGTAGGCGAGGAAACGCAAAGCAACGACTCCGACATGAGCCCGTTCCGTGCATTTCTCATCTTTTTTGGACTCACCGCACTCAACCCCTGGCCGGCCATATATTTTGTTGCGTTGGTTTTGGGGCGGCAGGGTCAGGAGAGTCAGACGCCCTGGCAGGCTTGCGCCTATGTCGCCGCCATTGTGCTGGCTTCCGCCAGTTGGCAGCTCGTGCTGGCCGGCGGGGGTGCCGTGCTGGGCCGATTCCTCACCGGCCACCACGGTCGTTTCATCACCGCCATATGCTCCAGCCTGCTCATCGCGGGTCTTGCGGTGAGCGTCGCTGTCACCGGTTGAACCGACCACCATCCCGAACAGGGCGGGTTTGACGAACGATCTTGCTCGGACCGGTCGCGGTCAGGCCGATGCGGCGTCTCGGCAGAAGTCGAACGCTGGTCTCGAGCGCAGACTCAGCCGACTTTCGGTGTGGCGCGGTCGATGATCGGAGCGAGGTCCAGTCCCGGCGGCAGAGTGCCGAAGGCGGCTCCCCAGTCGCCACCGAGACGGGTGGCGCAGAAGGCGTCGGCGACCGCCGGATGACCGTGCCTGACCAGCAAGGATGCCTGGAGGGTGAGGGCCAGGCGCTCGGCGACGCGGCGGGCGCGGAACTCGATCGTCGCGGCGTCGACGAGACTGTCCTTGGCTTCCTTGACGGCGGCGTCCAGGCGCGGGTCGGCCCCTTGGGACAGGTCGACCTCGTCGAAGAACGCCTCCAGCGTCTGCGGCTCGCGCAGTGCCGCACGCAGCAGATCGAGCGCGGCGACGTTGCCGGAGCCTTCCCAGATGGAGTTGAGCGGGGACTCGCGGAACAGCCGCGGCATCCCCGACTCCTCGACGTAGCCGTTGCCGCCCAGGCATTCCAGGGCCTCGGCGGTGTGCGCCGGCCACCGCTTGCACACCCAGTACTTGCCCGCCGCGAGGCCGAGCCGCTTGAACGCGGTCTCGGCCGCGTCGCCCCGGACCGAGCGGTCGGTGGCGCCGGCCAGCCGCATCATCAGGGCGGTGGCGGCCTCGGACTCGATCGCCAGGTCGGCCAGGACGTTGCGCATCAGCGGCTGGTCGGCCAGCCGGCCCCCGAACGCGGTGCGGTGCGCGGCGTGGTGCGCGGCGGTGACGACGCCCTGCCGCATCCCGGACGCGGCGCCGATCAGGCAGTCGAGCCGGGTCATGTTGACCATCTCGATGATGGTGCGGACGCCGCGTCCCTCGTCGCCGACGCGCCACGCCACCGCGTGCTCGTACTCGATCTCGGACGAGGCGTTGGACCGGTTGCCGAGCTTGTCCTTGAGGCGTATCAGCCGCAGCGGGTTGAGCGTGCCGTCCGGCCGGACGCGCGGCACCAGGAAGCAGGTCAGCCCGCCGGGGGCCTGCGCGAGGGTGAGGAAGAGGTCGCACATCGGCGCGCTGGTGAACCACTTGTGCCCGACCAGGCGGTACGTGCCGTCCGGCGCGGGGGTCGCCTCGGTGGTGTTGGCGCGGACGTCCGAGCCGCCCTGCTTCTCGGTCATCGACATGCCGGCCAGCAGCGCGGTCTTGGTGAGCGGCGCGCGCAGTCCGTAGTCGTACTCGGGACGGGCGAGGAGCGGCTCGTACTGGGCGGCGAGGTCCGGCGCCTGCCGCAGCGCGGGGACGGCGGCGTAGGTCATCGAGATGGGGCAGCCGTGCCCGGCGTCGACGCGCCAGGCGTAGAACTTGGCGGCCCGCGCGACGTGCGCGCCCTCGCGGGCGTCGGCCCACGGGGCGCCGTGCAGGCCGTGCGTGACGGCGACCCGCATCAGCTCGTGCCAGGACGGGTGGAACTCGACCTCGTCGATCCGGTGCCCGTAGCGGTCGTGGGTGCGCAGCGCCGGCGGGTTCTCGTTGGCGAGCCGGCCGTGCTCCTGGGCCTCCTCGCCGCCCGCCAGCAGCCCGAGCTCGTGCACCTCGTCCGCCGCCCATCCGGCGCCCTCGCGGTCGAGCGCGTCCAGCAGGACGGCCTCGTCGGCGGTGTCGTATCCGGCGAGCGGGGGGACCTGGTTGAACACCTCATGGGTCTGCACGGCACTGCTCCCTCTGGCTTCGCGGTCCTGCCGAGCAGACTACAGAACCTCGTTCGGGTATGCCACAGGGGCTCGCATACCAGGCATTTCGCCGGGCATCCTCCTGAAGATGTGGGGTGATCTCGTTCTGGCGGCGGATTGCCCGGGGGCCGTGGGGGCATACTTTCGGAACCATGAGTCAGCCCACCCCGCAGCCGGGACGGCGGCCTTCACCGGTCCGCCCCCAGGACCCCCATCCGGACCGGCAGCAGGACCTCCGGCCGGACCGTCCGCCGCCGGCCCCGGCCGAGCCCGTCCCGGTCGACCCGGTCCCGGTGGAGCGGCCGAAGGCCGGCCCCGTCCCGTCCTCGGGCGGCGCCTCCGACCCCGTGCCCGGCGGCTCGGTCCGCGCCTCCGACGCCGAGCGCGAGGCCGTGGTCGAGCGGCTGCGGGTCGCCTCGGTGGAAGGGCGGCTGACCTTCGAGGAGCTGACCGAGCGGACCGGGTCGGCCTACCGGGCGGTGACCCGCGGCGATCTCGACCACATCATCGCCGACCTTCCCGGCATGGGCGCTCCGGGCGCCGAACCGGCCCCGCCGCAGGTGCAGCGCCGGTTCACCGCGATCATGGGCGACTGCAAGGAGCGCATCGTCGGCCGCATCGACGAGCGGCTCGAGGCCCTGTCGGTGATGGGCGACGTCGAGCTGGACCTGCGCGGCGCGCAGGTCCCGACCGGCGAGGTGGTGGTGTCCGCCACCGCGGTGATGGGCGACATCAAGATCATCGTCCCGGACGGGGTCAGCGTGGAGCTGACCGGCTACACGCTCATGGGCGACCGCCGGGTCTCGGTGCGCGAGGCCCCGGCGGGGTCGCGGATCCCGGTGGTCCGGGTCGCCGCGCACGCGGTGATGGGCGACGTGCGGATCGTCGACGACGAGCACCACGCCCCGCTGCGCAACGCGCTGTCCTCCTGGTGGGAGGGCCGCAGGGACCGCGACGCCTGAGCCGCCGCGCGCGGGACCGTCCGCCGGACGCGCCCCGCGCGGGCCGTTTCAGCGGTTGTAGGCGGTGCGGGCGCCGAGCCACAGCGTGTAGGCCGCGACGCCGGCCAGCCCGGCCTTGCGGGTGCGGTCGGCGGTCAGGGCCAGGCCGAGGGCCAGCTCGGCGGCGCCGTTGCGTTTGATCCACGCCCGGGTGTCGTTCGGGAACGGCAGCCGGGAGACCGGCTCGAACGCCTTCGGCGCGGCGAAGTGCGCGGCGCCGGTCGCGGCCAGGACGAGTCCGGCGGTGCGGAGAAGGGCCATGGTGGGGGGTTCCTTTCGAGGACGCGTTCGGCGGACGGGGCGACCGGTCGCCCAGGTCGCCGCTCCGGGTACCGGAAGGTATGCGGATTTTGGACATTGCGTCAATAGTCCGCCCGGACCCGGCGGCCGGGCGCGGACCGCGAGCCGCTGATCGCGGCGCCCCGGCGTCCGCCCGCAGGTGACCGACATCACCGCCCCGCCCCCGTCCCGCCGGCGCGTCCCGCCGGCCCGCGGCGCGTCCCGCCGGCGCAGGGCGCCGTGACGCTCAGCGCGCGGCGAGTGCCCCGGCCGGCGTGCAGGTCGGGTCGCGGCCCGGTGCCCGCGCCTCGTCGTAGCGGTGCAGGACCAGGTCGGCCAGCTCCGGCGCCGCCCCGAGCACGGGCGACACCGCGCCGGCGCCCGCCGCGAGCGCCTCCCCGCGCACCTTGTCGGCGAAATGGCCCGGCGCGAGGAAGTAGGACGCCACCACCACGCGCGGCGCCCCCGCGTCGCGCAGTGCCGCGACGGCCTCCGCCGGGGTGGGGCGGGTCGCGGACGCGAACGCCGGCACCACCCCCCACCAGCCCCGGGACCGCCACCGCCGGGCCAGCCCCCCGATGGTCGCGTTGGCCGCAGGATCGCTGGACCCGGCCGCGACCAGCACCACCGCGGTGCGGGGGTCGCCCGCCGCGACGCCCGCCTCCGCCAGCCGCCGTTCGAGGGCGGCCAGCAGGAGCGGGTGCGGACCCAGCGTGGCGGCCGTCGTCAGGCCGAGCCCGGGATGCCGGCGGCCGACCCGCGCCAGCACGCCCGGGATGTCGGTCTTGCTGTGGTAGGCGGCGGTGAGCAGCAGCGGCAGCACCACCGCCCGCTCCGCCCCGCCGCGCGCGAGGCCGTCCAGCACCCGGTCCGGCGCGGGTGCCGCGTGGTCGAGGAACGAGGCCAGCACCGGCACGTCCGGCCGCCGCGCCCGCACCGCGGCGAGCAGCTCGGTGACGGTCGCGGCGGCGCGCGGGTCCCTGCTCCCGTGCGCCACCCCGACCAGCGGCGTGATCACAGGTGGATGCCGCACTCGGTCTTGCCCGACCCCGCCCAGCGCCCGCTGCGCGGGTCCGCGCCGGCCGCGACCGGCTGCGTGCACGGCTCGCACCCGATCGACGGGTAGCCGTCGTGGTGCAGCGGGTTGACCAGCACCCCGTTGTCGGCCATGTAGTTGTCCATGTCGTCCTGGGACCAGTCCAGGATCGGGTTGACCTTGACCATCCCGCGCCGGGCGTCCCACTCGACCACCCGGCGGTCGCGCCGGCTGGCCGTCTCGTCGCGGCGGATCCCGCTGAACCACGCCATGTACCCCTCCAGCGCCCGGCCGAGCGGCTCCACCTTGCGCAGATGGCAGCACAGGTCCGGGTTGCGGCCGTTCAGCCGCGGGCCGAGCGCGGCCTCCTGCTCGGCCACGGTGCGGGTCGGCGTCACGTTGATCACGTTGACCGGGTAGACGGCCTCCACCGCGTCCCGCGTCCCGATGGTCTCGGCGAAGTGGTAGCCGGTGTCGACGAACAGCACGTCGATGCCGGGCTTCACCTTGGACACCAGGTGGATCAGCGCGGCGTCCGACATCGAGGACGTCAGGCAGAGCCGGTCGCCGAACGTGGCCGACGCCCAGCGGATGACCTCCAGCGTGGAGGCCCCCTCCAGCGCGTGCGCGGCCGATTCGACGATGTCCTCGAGGTCGAGGGTGGGCCGGTCGGTCTCCAGCAGGGTCATCGGGGATCCTCCTTGTGCGTCCGGGGCGCTCCAACACCGAGGAACTTCAGCGAGAAGGAGCGGACGCAGTCATGGCAGAACCACGCCCCCGCCTCCTCGCGCGGCTCGAGGTGCTCCTCACCGCAGTAGGGGCAGTAGAACGGCGCGGCACGTTCGCTCATCCGGCTGCCCTACTTCAGATCGGCGTCGTCGGCGCGCTGCGCCCACTCGGCGAAGGTCTCGCCCTCGGCGCGCTGGGCGTCGAAGTTGCGCACGACCCGCTCGACGTAGTCGGTCAGGCCCGCCGAGGTGGTCTTGAGCCCGCGGACCTTCTTGCCGAACGTGGTGCCGAGCCGGCCGCCGAGGTGGATCTGGAAGCCCTCCACCTGGTCGCCGTTCTCGTCCACCACGAGCTGGCCCTTGAGCCCGATGTCGGCGACCTGGATGCGCGCGCACGCGTTCGGGCAGCCGTTGACGTTGACGGTCAGCGGCTGGTCGAAGTCGGGCAGCCGCTTCTCCAGCTCGTCCATCAGGTCCATCGCGCGCTGCTTGGTCTCGACGATCGCCAGCTTGCAGTACTCGATGCCGGTGCACGCCATGGTCTGGCGGCGGAAGGTGGACGGGCGGACCTGGAGGTCGTGCTCGGCCAGCGCGTCCGCGAGCGCCTCGGTGTGCTCGGCGGGCACGTCGAGGACGACCATCTTCTGCTCGGCGGTGGTGCGGACCCGGCCCGACCCGTAGCGCTGGGCCAGATCGCCGATCACGCCGAGCAGTTCGCCGTTCACGCGGCCGACGCGCGGCGCGAAGCCGACGTAGAACAGGCCGTCGTTCTGCGGGTGGATCCCCACGTGGTCGCGGCGGGGGAGCGGGGCGGCGGGCTCGGGACCGTCGGGCAGCGCGTACCCGAGGTAGTCGCGCTCCAGCACCTCGCGGAACTTCTCCGGGCCCCAGTCGTTCATCAGGAACTTGATCCGGGCCCGGTGCCGCAGCCGCCGGTAGCCGTAGTCCCGGAAGATCGAGATGACGCCCTTCCAGACCTCGTGGGCCTGCTCGGGCCGGATGAACACGCCGAGGCTCTTGGCGAACATCGGGTTGGTGGACAGCCCGCCGCCGACGAACGCCTGGTAGCCCGCCTGGCCGTTCTCGTCCAGCACGCCGACGAAGGCCACGTCGTTGATCTCGTGGACGGTGCAGTGCGCGGTGCAGCCCGACATCGCCGTCTTGAACTTGCGCGGCAGGTTGGAGAACTCGGGCGTCCCGATGTAGCGGTCGTGGGTCTCGCGGATCTGCGGGGTCGCGTCGATCACCTCGTCCTGCGCGATCCCGGCCAGCGGACAGCCGATGATCACCCGCGGGGTGTCGCCGCACGCCTCCATGGTGGACAGCCCGACCGACTCCAGCCTCGCCCAGATCGCCGGGACGTCCTCGATCCGGATCCAGTGCAGCTGGATGTTCTGCCGGTCGGTGATGTCGGCGGTGCCGCGCGCGTACCGGACGGCGATATCGGAGATCGCGCGCAGCTGCGGCCCGTCGAGCTGGCCGCCGTCGATCCGCACCCGCAGCATGAAGTAGCGGTCGTCGAGCTCCTCGTCCGGCAGCGACCCCGTCTTGCCGCCGTCGATGCCGGGCTTGCGCTGGGTGTAGAGCCCGAACCAGCGGAACCGGCCGCGCAGGTCGGCGGGGTCGATCGAGTCGAAGCCGGTCTTGGAGTAGACGTCGATGATGCGCTGGCGGACGTTCAGGCCGTCATCGTTCTTCTTGTTCTCTTCGTTCTTGTTGAGCGGTTCGCGGTAGCCGAGGGCCCACTGGCCCTCGCCCCGCTTGCTCTTGGTCGCAGGTGGCACGGTGCGCGTCCTAACCGGATCTGGATGGCGGGGACGCGTAACGCACCGGCAGTCTCGAACAGCCGGCTCGGCACTGAGCAGGAGGGTGTCAAAGGTGACGCCGATGCGCCACGCGCCCGCGTTAAGCGGAGGGGCGTGGTCGGGGCGTCACAGACAGATCGCGCTGCGGACGCGGAGGAAGTCAACGTGCCGGCGCATCACCAGCAGCGGGTCCACAGCGGTCATACGTGAACTCTGACACGCGATCTCATCGACTGTCCAGTTCCGTCCGGCATGCGGACGGGTGAGAAGAGTCATCCCTGCCGCTTCCAGTTCACCCGCGGCTCCGCAGGTCGCGGCGCCGCCTGGGGACCGCCCGGGGCCTCGCCGCCGGGCCCGCCGCCCGGATCGGGGCTCCGCGGGGCGGCCTGGTGCTGGCAGTCGCACCACGATCCGCCACGGCACTCGCCGTGGTGGCGCTCCCGGCACGACCCGCAGATCATGCTTCCATTGTCACCGATGAGCGCCGAAGCATGCGTCCGGGCCGGGTCCGGACTCCGAATCACTGATGATCATGGGCGGGTGGCCGTTGTGAACCGTCAAAGCGGGTATGTCGGCACAATGGGGCGAGTCATGACCGGGTCGGGGGGCGATCGGCATCCGCTGGACGCGGGCCGGAGGACGGCGGTGAGCCGCCCGCCGCGGGCGACGCGGATCACCGGGATGGGCGATGGGGCGTGGTACGGGCGCCCGACGCCCTACGGTGGGGCGGTGTGACCACCGTCTCCGATGCCGCCGGCGTCACAGGCGCTCCGGCCGAGGGCGCGGACGCGAAGAGACCGGACGCCGGGGGGCACCCGCGCGCCCGCAAGGCCCGCAGGGTCGGCTGGGCGCTGATCCGCGGGACCGTCGTCGCGGCGTTCCGCCACCGGGTCACCGGGCTGGCCGCCGAGGCCGCGTTCTTCGCCCTGCTGTCGCTGCCGCCGCTGGTCATCGGGCTGATCGGCACGATGGGCCACTTCCGCGGCGCGCTCGGCGCCGACACCGTCGCCGAGGTCCGCACCTGGGTGATCGAGCAGGCGCAGACCGTGCTGACCGGCCCCGCGGTCGACTCGGTGGTGATCCCGCTGATCGACGACGTGATCAAGGGCGGCAGCCCGGACATCGTGTCGCTCAGCTTCCTGATCTCGCTGTGGGCCGGGTCGCGGGCGACCAACGTCTACGTCGACACCATCACCATCTCCTACGGGCTGTCGGGCATCCGCGGCGTGATCCGCACCCGGCTGCGCGCGTTCTTCCTCTACCTCGTCGGCCTGCTGGTGATGCTGGTCGTCATCCCGCTGCTGGTGGCCGGGCCCGCGCTGGTGCGGCAGGCGCTGCCCGAGAGCGCCGGGTTCGTCCAGCTCTTCTACTGGCCGGTCGTGGTGACGCTGTCGGTGGTCTTCCTCGCGACGCTCTACCACATGAGCGTTCCCGTGCGGACGGCCTGGTGGCGCACGGTTCCCGGCGCCGTCGTCGCGCTGCTCATCTGGATCGTCGGCAGCATCGCGCTCCGGCTCTACCTGACCGGCTCGCTCAGCGGCGTGTCGGTGTACGGGTCGCTGTCGGCCTCGATCGCGATCCTGGCCTGGCTGTACGTCGCGGCGCTGGCGGTGCTGATCGGCGCGGCGCTGAACGCCGAGATCGATCGGATGTGGCCGGGCGCCAACACCGCGCGGGCCCGCGCCGTCCGCGACGCCCGGGAGGCCCGCGAAGACGCCCGCAATGCCCGGGAGGGCCCGCCCCCGCCCGCTCCGCCAGGGGTGTCGAGGGCGCCTGACGTGCCGGAGGGGGCGGAGGCGCCCGAGAGGCGGGCGACGGCGTCCGGGGGGCCGTCGGGAACATCGCCGGGGGCGTCCCGATCGGACCGGGTGGCAAAAGGTAAAGATTGCCCCGAATAGGGGTCTGAAAAGGCCAAACATGTCGTAACCTCGCGTTGCATGACCCCCCGTGAGGAGACCGGCAGGCTCCGTACCGTCACCGGCACGATCGCGACGTCCGCCGTCACCGGCCCGGTGCTGGCGCACGAGCACCTCCGGCTCGACCTGCGCTGGCCCGAGCGGCCCGCGCTGGTCGACTCCGACCCGCGCCGCTGGCTGGACGAGGAGAAGGCCGTCACCGCCGAGCTGGCCGGGCTGCGCGCCGAGCACGGGCTCGGGCTGGTCGTCGACCTCGGCTGCTCGGGGATGGGCCGCAACGCCGCCGCGCTCGCCCGGATCAGCGCCGGCGCCCGGGTCGCGGTGGTCGCGGGGACGGGCGTGTTCACCGAGCCGTTCCACCCCGCCTTCGTGGCCGGCGCGGGCCACGAGCAGATCGCCGAGCGGCTGCTCGCCGAGATCGGCTTCGGCCTGGACGGCACCAACTCCCTGCCCGGCGTGATCGGCGAGATCGGCACCTGGGGCGAGGCGCCGACCGAGGCCGAGGAGCGCTGCCTGCGCGCCGCGGCCCACGCCGCCCGCTACTCCGGCCTCTCGGTGGCGACCTACGGCCGCGCCGGCATGGCCCAGCTCGACATCCTCACCACCGCCGGGCTCGCGCCCGAGCGGATCTCGGTCGGCCAGCAGGACCAGGTCGACGACCCCGGCGCGCACCGCAAGGCGGCCGAGTCCGGCGCGTACGTCTCGTTCGGCACCCTCGGGCTGGCCGGCGACGATCCCGAGGCCCTCGGCGCCCGCGTGCGCGCCGTCATGGACCTGCTGGAGGCCGGGCACGCCGAGCGCGTCCTGCTGAGCACCGGCGTCTCCCGGATGACGCAGATCGCCCGGTACGGCGGCAGCGGCTACGGCTACCTCTTCGACGTCTTCCTGCCCGCGATGCGCGCGGCCGGCGCCGACGACGCCACCCTGAACGGGATCCTGTGCGACAACCCCGTCCGGTGGCTCACCGCCGGAGCCCGCTCCGCCTGACGGACGTCCCGACAAAAGGTGGGACGGGCGGATACCGCCCGAACTGGGTAGGGGCATGGGCAGGGGGTGGCGCTGATGCCCAGGAGACCCGCGAGCGCGGAGTCCGCCGCAGAGTCCGAGACGGGGTCCGGCACGGAGGCACGTCCCGTCCGGCTGCCGTTCACCGACCGGGCCGAGGCGGGCCGCGTGCTCGCCGGGCGGCTGGTGCCGCTCGGCCTGGACGACCCGGTGGTCCTCGCGCTGCCCCGCGGCGGCGTGCCGGTCGGGTACGAGGTCGCGCGGCGGCTGGACGCGCCGCTGGACGTGCTGGTGACCCGCAAGATCGGCTATCCGCCGCAGCCCGAGCTGGGGGTGGGCGCGGTGGCCGAGGGCGGCGGCCCCGTCTTCGACGCCGGGCTGCTGCGGCGGCTCGGGCTCGGGGAGGACGACCTGGCCGGCACCCTCGCCGCCGAACGCGCCGAGCTGGACCGCCGCGTCCGCGCCTACCGGGGCGACCGCCCGCTGCCCGGCCTGGCCGGACGGCCCGTGATCGTGGTGGACGACGGCCTCGCCACCGGCGGCACCGCCCGCGCCGCGCTGCGCGCCGTCCGCGCCGGCGGCCCGGCCCGGCTGGTCCTGGCGGTGCCGGTGGGCGCGGCGGGCACCGTCCGGGACATGGAGGCCGAGGCCGACACCGTGGTGGTGCTGGCCGCGCCGTCCGACTTCCAGGCGGTGGGCCAGTGGTTCGTGGACTTCCGGCAGCTCACCGACGCCGACGTCGTCGCCGCGCTGGACCGGGCCGCGGAGCAGCGGGGGACGGCGCCGTGACCGGCGTGCTGGTGCCCGCGGGCGGCGTGCGCCTGGAAGGCGAGCTGACCGTGCCGGACGGCGCGCGCGGGGTCGTGGTGTTCGCGCACGGCAGCGGCAGCGGGCGGCACAGCCCGCGGAACCGGGAGGTGGCCGCCGCGCTGGTCCCGCATGGGCTCGGGAGCCTCCTGTTCGACCTCCTGACGCCCGCGGAGGACGAGATCGACCGGCACACCGCCCGCCTGCGGTTCGACGTCGCCCTGCTCGCCCGGCGGCTCGGCGACGCGGTGCGGTGGACGCGGTCGGAGGCGGGTGTCTCCGCCGCCGCGGACCGCCCGGTGGGCCTGTTCGGCGCGAGCACGGGCGCGGCGGCGGCGCTGACCACCGCGGCGGAGCGGCCGGACGACGTGGGGGCCGTGGTGTCCCGGGGCGGGCGCCCCGACCTGACCGCGCCCGCCGCGCTCGGGCGGGTGCGCGCGCCGACGCTGCTGATCGTCGGCGGCCGGGACCTGGAGGTGCTGTCGCTCAACGAGCACGCGCTGGACCGGATGGACGCGGCGCGCGGGCACGGGCTGAAGGTGGTCCCGTGCGCCGGGCACCTGTTCGAGGAGCCGGGTGCGCTCACCGAGGTGTCCCGGCTCGCGGCGAAATGGTTCACCGCGAATCTGTGTGATTGACCCGCATTCTCTCGGCCGTTGCGGTAATGGCCTTGCGTGTTCTTCCGGCAATGGCATGGAACTGTCGTGATCGATCTGTGACACGGACGGGCGCGGGTCTCGATGATCATCGGGGCCGGGCCAAACGAAAACGGCCCCGCTGCTGCGGGGCCGTTACGTTTTCTGGTGGCGTGCCGGGGTGCGCGATGGGAGCGTTCGAACAGTCTCGCCCGGTCGGCTAGGCGGCGTTCGCGCGACGCATCCGGCGACGGCGCTCGGACGCGCGCTCGTCTTCGTTCAGACCGCCCCACGTGCCGTACTTCTCGGGCCTGGACACCGCGTAGTCCAGGCACTCCGTGCGGACGGGACAACCCATGCAGATCTGCTTCGCCTTGCGCTCGCGGATCTCACGTTCGGGCTGGCGCTCGCCGTCGGGACCGAAGAAGAGCACGAGGTCTTCCCCCCGGCACGCCGCGGCGTCCTGCCAGCCCCAGCTGGGACGAGGGAGGTTTGCCTGCCGACGTACCTGAGCCATGGAACACCCACCTTGATTGGTTTACTGAGCAATTTCGGACATGGACGCCCGACGTGCTTCAAAGACGTGCGTCAGGTGCGACGTGCGTCAGAAGCGCCGATTGGTCCAACGTCTGGAGTTGCCGCTCTGTTCCCCGCCCGGTGCTCCGGGAACCTGGGGTCACGCGACAGGAAGCCCTCGAATGGGGCCTCAGTGAGATTACACGAGGGCTGCCTCGTTGAGAAGGGTGAGCTCCCTAACAATGTAGGTTCCGAGGTTCTCTTGACACTCCGTGCCGCAGGGATCGTCCTGAGTGACTCTCTCGAAGACGACCCGGAATCGAGCATTTTGGGCTAGCACGACCGCCTCGTACGGGGACGTTCCGGTGACCGACCGGGCGGTCACCGCGTCCACACCGAGGAGGCCGGTGTGCGCGCGGACGAAGTGCTCCGCCGCCTGTGCCGGCTCGGGGACCCCGGCCCTCCCGCGCAGGTGCGCGAGGGCCACTTCGCCGCGCAGGTAGCCGCCTGCGGCGTCCAGCGCGGCGGCCAGGCCGAGGTCGCCGTAGTAGATCCCGTGGGGGAGGCACACCATGTTGGCCGCGTAGCGGTCGCCGCCCACGTGGGTGGTCTCCCAGACGAGGTCGCCGAATCGCTCGGCGAGGCCCCGGGCCAGTGGCGCGCCCGTTCGGGCGCAGCAGACGTTGCGGCGCCCGTGCGTGCAGACCAGGAAGACGGGCTCGGTCACCGGTTCGCCGAAGCCGGGCCGCCGCCCCGCCGCGACGGCGGCGAGGTCGAGCCCCGCCAGCTCGGCCGGGTCGGCGAGCTCGCGGCCCTCCATCCACACGTTCCCGCCCTGGGAGAAGCCCGCGTACACCTGGAGGGGAGGGATGGCCCTGCGGCGCCCTGTGCGCCGGATGAGCTGCGGCCGGACGCCTTCGGCGAGCGCGGCGCGCACGGTCTCGGCCATCGGACCGGGCCCGATGAGCTGCTCGACGCGCTCGGGCCAGGGGCCGGGGTGCTCGAGCAGTAGCCAGCCCCGCGCCTTGGCCGTCGCGCTCGCCAGCGCGGGCCGCTCGCCCGTGTGGCTCCCCGGGCAGTGGTCGCAGCCCTTACCGCGCGTCAACAGAGTCCCCCGATTGGCTCACTGTGAATTAGGTTAGGGTAACCTAATTCACCTACCCCGGCCCAGTGCAAGTGACACACCTCATACCTGCGCGGCGGACGAGGCGGACGCGGCACCGGCCGCCGGGCTGCGAATCGGCGGCGCGGGCACGGTGCTGACTTCCGGCCGAACGGAACAAAAAGGGCAGGGTGTCAGGGTCGGGCGAGGGCGGCCAGGTGGGCCTCGGCGGCGGGCAGTGCCGCGTCCCGGTCCGCGGTGACCAGGCCGATGCGGGTGCGGCGGTCGAGCAGGTCGGCCGCGTCCAGGGCCCCCTCATGCCGGACGGCCCAGGCCAGCTCCGCACCCAGCACCGGCAGGCCCGGCACGACCGGCTCCAGCAGCGCGGCGTCGTCGCGGGCGAGGCCGGCCAGCAGGGGCGCCTCCGTCCCGTACCGGCCCACCAGGCGCTGCGGGGCGTCCAGGGCCGCCAGGCGGTCCGGCGCGGCGGCGCCGACGAGGGGGACGCGGGTGGTGCGGCTCGGCCCCGCGTCGACCCGCCCGGCCGCCACCACCGCGTCCACGGCGTCCTGCGCCATCCTGCGGTAGGTGGTGAGCTTGCCGCCGACGATCGTGACGACCCCGTCCGGGGAGGTCAGCACCGCGTGCCGCCGGGAGATGTCGGCGGTGCTGCCGTGCCGGTCGTCCAGGAGCGGGCGGAGACCGGCGAACGCCCCGATCACGTCGGCGCGCGCGACCGGCGCGTCCAGCGCGGTGCCGAGGATGTCCAGCAGGAACCCGATCTCGCTCTCGGTGGGCACCGGCACGTCGGGGACCGGGCCGTCCGCGGGCTCGTCGGTGAGGCCCACGTAGACGCGGCCGTCGCCCTGCGGGATCACCAGCACGAACCGGCTGGTCTCGCCGGGGACCGGCACGTGCATCCCGGCCGAGGCCCCGCACAGCGCCTCGGACCGCAGCACCAGGTGGGTGCCCCGGGACGGGCGCAGCCGCACCCCCTCGACCAGCCCGCCCGCCCACACCCCGGCCGCGTTGACCACCGCGCGGGCGCGCACGTCGATCTCCCGGCCGGTCAGCTCGTCGCGGACCAGCGCGCCGCCGCCGGTCAGCGTCAGCGCGCGGCAGCGGGTGAGGATCCGCGCGCCGTGCGCGGCGGCGGTGCGGGCGAGCGCGGTGACCAGGCGGGCGTCGTCGGCGAGCTTCCCGTCCCAGGACAGCAGCCCGCCGCGCAGCCCGTACGGGCGCAGCGCCGGGGCGAGCCGGAGCGTCTCCACCGCCGACAGGCGGCGCGGGCGGGGGAGCGCCGAGCGCGGCGTGCGGGCGGCCAGGCGCAGCGCGTCCCCGGCCCGCAGCCCGGTCGCGGTGATCGCCGCCTGCCGGTGCGTCACCAGCGGGGTCAGCGGCAGCACGAACGGCATCGCGCGCACCAGGTGCGGCGCGGTGCGCTCCATCAGCACGCCGCGTTCGACGGCGCTCTCGTGCGCGACGCCGACATGCCCGCCCGCCAGGTACCTGAGCCCGCCGTGGACGAGCTTGGAGCTCCACCGGGACGTGCCGAACGCCAGGTCGTGCGCGTCGATCGCGGCGACCGACAGGCCCCGGGACGCGGCGTCCAGGGCGACGCCGGCCCCGGTGGCGCCCAGTCCGACGACCAGGACGTCCACCACCTCGTCCGGCAGCGCGGCCAGTTCGCGGGCGCGGCGCGCGGCGTTCAGCGAGGACCGTCCGGGCGCGGGTGGGGTGCTCAAGGCGCGAGAGTCCTCTCGAGGATGTGGCGGAGTTCGGCGTCGAACGCGGCCGGGGCCAGCTCCGGGTCGCCGTCGCCGTCGCCGTCGCCGGTCATGGTCTGCGTCGACAGCGCGAACGACTGGACGACCAGCAGCAGCGCGCGGGCCTGCCGGACCGGGTGGCCGGGCCGGACGGTGCCGTCCCGGTGCCCGGCCTCCAGCGCCTCCTCGAACAGCGTGAGGAAGGCGAGCTGGCTGGCGCCGCGCCGGTCCAGCATGTAGGGGAGCAGCAGTTCGGGATCGACCTCCAGTATCTTGCGCAGCAGCGGGTGCTCGCGGAACGTGCGCACGCCCGTGACCAGGCCGTCCACCAACCGGTTCCGGACGGGCCTGCCGTCGTCGGCGGGGTGCACGGCGGAGGCGATCTCGACCCACTCGCGGGTCATCAGGTCGCCCACGATGGTGCGCACGTCCGGCCAGCGGCGGTAGAGCGTCATGCGCGACACCCCGGCGCGGCGGGCGATGTCGGTCAGCGTGGTGCGCCGCACGCCCACCGCGAGGACGCAGTCGCGGGCGGCGTCGAGCACGGCGTCGTCGGCGGTCCTGTTGTGACGATTCGACGTCATGTGTCACAGTGTAAGCCACGGCCGGGAACACCCTGGCCGGCACGGACAGGAGGGCGCGGTGGAGACCCCGGACATGCTGTGGAGCGGATGGGGCGACCCGGCCAGGGCCGCGCCGCTGCCGGAATCGGTGGCGGGCCTGCTGCGCGACCTGCTGGGCGTGCGGCCCGCCGCGTCCGCGCCGGTGGCCCTCGGCGACATCGCCGTCCCGGCGTCCCGGCTGTCCGCGGACGACCTCGACGCGCTCGCCGAGGCCGTCGGGGACGCCGCGCACGTGCGCACCGGCACCGAGGCGCGGGTCCGGCACACCCGCGGCAAGTCCACCCCCGACCTGCTGCGCATCCGGGCCGGCGACGCCTCCGACGCGCCCGACGCGGTCGTGCTGCCCGGCTCGCACGAGGAGGTCCTGGCGGTGCTGCGCGCCTGCGCCGCCCGGCGGATCGCGGTCGTCCCGTTCGGCGGCGGCACCTCGGTCGTCGGCGGCCTCGCGCCGCAGGGCGTGACCGGGTTCGTCGCGCTCGACCTGCGCCGGATGGACGCGCTGGTCTCCGTCGACACCGTCTCCCGCACCGCCGTGCTCCAGCCGGGCCTGCGCGCCCCGCGCGCCGAGGAGCTGCTCCGCGAGCACGGCCACACCCTCGGCCACTACCCGCAGTCGTACGAGTGGGCGACGATCGGCGGGTTCGCCGCCGCGCGCTCCAGCGGCCAGGCGTCCGCCGGCTACGGACGGTTCGACGACATGGTCCTCGGCCTGACGGTGGCCACCCCGGAGGGGGAGCTCGACCTCGGCCGGGCGCCCCGGTCCGCCGCCGGGCCCGACCTCCGCCAGCTCGTGCTGGGCTCCGAAGGCGCCTTCGGCGTGATCACCTCGGTGACCGTCCGGATCCACCCCGTCCCGGAGGCGAGCGCCTACGAGGGCTGGCGGCTCCCGGCGTTCGGCGCGGGCGCCGCCGCGCTGCGCCGGGTCGCGCAGGACGGCCCGCTGCCGGTGGTGCTGCGGCTGTCCGACGAGACCGAGACCATGATCGGGCTCGCCGACCCGGAGGCGGTGGGCGGCGGGATGTCCGAGGCGTCCGGCTGCCTCGCGGTCGTCGGCTACGAGGGCGCCCCCGGCGAGATCGCCCGCCGCCGCGACGAGGTCCGCGCGGTGATGCTGGCCGAGGGCGGCGAGCCGCTCGGTCCCGGCCCCGGCGACAAGTGGGAGCACGGCCGCTTCAACGCCCCCTACCTGCGCGACTCGCTGCTGGACGCCGGGGCGCTCGTCGAGACCCTGGAGACCGCGGCGTTCTGGTCGGCGGTCCCCGCGCTGTACGCGGCGGTCAGGGAGGCGCTCGTCGGCACGCTCGCGGGCGCCGGGACGCCGCCGCTGGTGATGTGCCACATCTCGCACGTCTACGCCGCCGGGGCGTCGCTCTACTTCACCGTCGTCTCCGCGCAGGGCGCCGACGCGGTGGCGCACTGGACGCGGGCCAAGCACGCGGTCAACGACGCGATCATCGCGGCCGGAGGCACGATCAGCCACCACCACGGCGTCGGCACCGACCACCGCGACTGGCACGCCCGCGAGATCGGCCCGCTCGGCGGCGCCGTGCTGCGCGCCGTCAAGGACCGGCTCGACCCCGCCGGCGTGCTCAACCCAGGAGTCCTGATCCCCCCGTCCGGCGCGCCGCAGGAGTAGCCGTGGTCACCTCCCCCCGTACCTTCACCGCGATCGTCAACCCGGCCGCGGGCGGCTCGGCCTCGGCGTCGACGCTGATCCCCCTGGCCCGGACGCTGCGCGAGGCCGGGGCGGAGCTCGCCGTCGAGTACAGCCGCGGGCTGGAGCACGCCGCGGCCCTGGCCCGCGCGGCGGCGGCGGCCGGGCGGGTGGTGCTCGGCGTCGGCGGCGACGGCATGGTCGGCGGCGTCGGCGGCGCCCTCGCCGGGACGGGCGCCGTCCTCGGCATCGTGCCGGCCGGCCGGGGCAACGACTTCGCGCGGCAGCTCGGCGTCCCGTCCGACCCGGCGGAGCTGGCCGCGCTGCTGCTGGAGGGTGAGCCGCGCCGGGTGGACGCGATGGAGGCCAACGGGACCGCCGTCCTCGGCAGCGTGTACGCGGGCGTCGACGCGGTGGCCAACGACAACGCCAACCGGACCCGGCTGCTGCGCGGCTCGGCCGCCTACTACGTCGGGGCGCTGCGCGCGATCGCGACCTGGCGGCCCGCCGACTACCGGGTCACCGTGGACGGTGCGGAGCACCGGCTGCGGGGCTACACCGTCGTCGCCGCCAACTCCGGCTACTACGGGTTCGGCCGGCACATCGCCCCCGGCGCCCGGGTCGACGACGGCCTGCTCGACGTGGTCATCATCCGGCACGCCCCCCGGCGGCTGTTCTTCGCCGTGATGCGGGAGCTGCCCGACGGCTCGCACGTCCGGCGTCCCGAGGTCGCGGTGCTGCGCGGCCGGGAGGTGCGGATCGAGCTGGCTGATCCGGCCCGCACGCTGCCCTACGGGGCGGACGGCGAGCTGCCCGGAGTGCTGCCGGTGACCGCCCGGATCCTGCCCGGCGCGCTGTCGATCCTGGCCCCATGACACCCCTCTGACCTGGATATACGGCGCATCGACGAGAATTGGCCCCCGCGTTTGGGGCGGTTTACGTCTCCATTACGGGCCCACGGATAGCGTTTCATTACGTCCCGATTAGGGACTCTGGGGCCGTCTGTGGAGGCATCATGAGAAGGCGACAGCTCGCCGTTCTGGGGGGACTCATGATGACCACAGGCGCCCTCGCCGTGGTGGCGCCGGTGTCTACGGGGGTGGCGCCGGCGACCACCACGCGCCTGGTGCCGCGGCGCCGGGGGCCGGTCCGCGGCACCGCCGCCCGGCGGCCCGCTCGCCTAAGGTGATCGCGTGCGCACCCTCCTGAACATCATCTGGCTCGTCCTGTCGGGATTCTGGCTCGCGATCGGCTACGTCCTCGCCGGGATCATCTGCTGCATCCTGATCATCACCATCCCGTTCGGCATCGCCTCGTTCCGCATCGCGGCGTTCGCGCTCTGGCCGTTCGGCAACACCGTGGTCCGGCGCCGGGACGCGGGCGCCGGGTCCAGCCTCGGCAACGTGATCTGGGTGATCGTGGCCGGCTGGTGGCTGGCGCTCGGGCACCTGTTCACCGGTATCGCGCTGTGCATCACGATCATCGGGATCCCGTTCGGGATCGCCAACTTCAAGCTGATCCCGGTGTCGCTGCTGCCGCTCGGGCGGGAGATCGTCCCCACCGGCGGCGACCGCAGGGGCTTCGAGGTCGAGTGAGCCGTCCGGGCGTCCGGGGCACCGAGTGCCCCGGACGCCCGGCGCCGTGGTGACCCAGGGTGACGGTGTTGGTGGAATATCGCATTCCGTGTGACTTGTATCACGGTCTGGCATCAGCCCGGCATCGGGCGTATATCCGTTCTGACCAGCCAACCAAGTTCTTGGTCAATTGGCCGCCATCGGCCAGCTTCGTCCGGCATCGTGACCGCCGTTCTCGGTGACATTCGCGGAGTGATCAGGCGGTGGTGTGTGTGACAACGGAGGACTCGTCCGGGCCGGGGTCCGCGGGAGGCGGGCTCGACAACGCGGCCTACGTGCAACTGAGCGAGAGCCCTGAGTTCGAGCGGCTTCGCCGGGCCTTCCGCCGCTTCGTGTTCCCCATGACGCTGGCGTTCCTGGTCTGGTACCTGCTGTACGTCGTGCTGTCGGCCTACGCGCGCGGTTTCATGGGGACCAAGGTCGTCGGGCACATCAACGTGGCCCTGGTGTTCGGGCTCTTGCAGTTCGTCTCCACCTTCCTCATCGCCTGGCTGTACGAGCGCCACGCCCGCAACAGGCTGGAGCCGCTCGCCGAGCTGGTCCGCGCCGAGGTCCCCGCGGGGACCGCCGGCGCGGGGGCCGGCGCGGCCGTGGACGAGCCCGGGACGCACGCGAAGAACGAGAAGGACGAGAAGGAGGGGCGCGAATGACCCCCGGTACGCTCGCCGCGCCGGTGCTCGCGGCCTCCGAGAACGAGCACCGCACGTTCTCGCTGATCCTGTTCGGCGTCTTCGTGGCGATCACCCTCTTCATCACCCTCTGGGCGTCCCGGCAGACAAAGACCGCCGCCGACTACTACGCCGGCGGGCGGGCGTTCACCCCGCTCCAGAACGGCCTGGCCATCGGCGGCGACTACATGTCGGCCGCCTCGTTCCTCGGCATCGCGGGGATGTTCGCCCTGTCGGGCTACGACGGGTTCCTCTACTCGATCGGCTTCCTGGTGGCGTGGCTGGTCGCGCTGCTCCTGGTCGCCGAGATGCTGCGCAACTCCGGCCGGTTCACCATGGCCGACGTGCTCGCGTTCCGGATGCGGCAGCGGCCGGTGCGCGCCGCGGCCGGCATCTCCACCATCGTGGTGTCGATCTTCTACCTGCTCGCCCAGATGGTCGGCGCGGGCGCGCTGGTGTCGCTGCTGCTCGGCGTCTCGGGCGAGAGCGCCAAGATCTGGACGATCGTCGCCGTCGGCGCGCTGATGATCTTCTACGTCACGGTCGGCGGGATGAAGGGCACCACCTGGGTGCAGATCGTCAAGGCCGTGATGCTGATGAGCGGCGCGCTGGTCATGACGGTCTGGGTGCTGTCGAAGTACAGCTTCAACCCGTCCACGCTGCTCGGCGCCGCCGCCGACGCCAGCGGCAAGGGGGAGAAGTTCCTGGTCCCAGGGCTGAAGTACGGCGCCACCGACATGTGGTCCAAGCTCGACCTGCTGTCGCTCGGTCTCGCCCTGGTGCTCGGCACCGCAGGGCTGCCGCACATCCTGATCCGCTTCTACACCGTGCCCAACGCGCGGGCGGCCCGCGCCTCGGTCAACTGGGCCATCGGCATCATCGGCGTGTTCTACCTGATGACGCTGGTCATCGGGTTCGGCGCGGCGGCGCTGGTCGGCAGCAAGGCGATCCTGGCGCAGGACAAGGGCGGCAACACCGCCGCGGTCCAGGTCGCCCAGGAACTCGGCGGCGGGGCCGGGTCGACCGGCGGGGCGGTCTTCCTGGCGGTCATCGCGGCGGTCGCGTTCGCGACCATCCTCGCCGTGGTGGCCGGGCTCACCCTCGCCTCGTCGTCCTCGTTCGCGCACGACCTGTTCGCCAACGTGTTCCGCCGGGGCAGGGCGACCGAGCGCGACGAGGTGCGGGTGGCGCGGATCGCGGCGATCGTCATCGGCGCCGTCTCGATCCTGCTGTCCATCTTCGCGCGCGGGCTGAACGTGGCGTTCCTGGTGGCGCTGGCGTTCGCGGTGGCCGCGTCGGCGAACCTGCCGACGCTGCTGTTCTCGCTGTTCTGGAAGAAGTTCAACACCTCCGGCGCGGTCGCGGGCATCTACGGCGGGCTCGTCTCCGCGGTCGGGGTGGTGCTGCTCAGCCCGATCTGCTTCGGCGGGAAGTCCGCCACCCTCCCCAAGGGCAACCCGGACGCGCTGTTCAGCGTCGACACCGTCGCGCCGATCCCGTTGCAGAACCCCGGGCTCATCTCGATCCCGATCGGGTTCCTGTGCGCCTATCTCGGCACCGTGCTCTCCAAGGAGCGCACCGACGAGAAGTTCGCCGAGCTGGAGGTGCGCGCGCTCACCGGCACGGGCGCGCACTGAGCCTCCGGCACCGGGCCCCTGAGCACCGGGCCTCCGGCACCGGGCCCTGAGCACCGGGCCTCCGGCACCGGGCGCCTCGCCGCGCTTGACGCTCAGATCACCTCCGGGAAGGGTGTGCCTGACCCTTTCTCCCGAGCGGGACGCCCCGTCCCGCCCCTCGGGAGGACCCCCCGGAGGTGATCTGTGCGTGCCGACGACGCCGAGGACGCCGAGGACACGGCGGAGCCCCGGCGGGCCGCCGCCAACTCGCGTACCTCCGAGGCGGGGGCCGGGTGGGTGTGCGGCTCGCGGGGCACCTTCAACGACCTGCTGCCCGAGCGGGTCCGGCCGCTGTCGTGGCGGCGGCCGTCGGTGCTGTGGCGCTCGCGCAACGATGTGATCGCCCGCCTCTTCGGCGACCCGTGCGACGCCATCCGCCGCCGCTGCGTCACGGCGCTCGCCGAGCGCGGCACGCCCGCCGCGTTCACCCTGCACCGGCCGGCGCCCGAGTTCTCGTTCGCGGTGCTCGGCGACACCGGCGAGGGCGACCGGTCGCAGTACGCCGTGGTGCCGCCGCTGCTGGCGGCGGGCGCCGGCACCGACTTCATGGTCATCGCCAGTGACGTGATCTATCCGACCGGCGACACCGCCGACTACCCGGCCAAGTTCCTGCGGCCGTACCGGGACTACCCGGGGCCGATCTACGCGGTGCCCGGCAACCACGACTGGTACGACGGGCTGCGCGGATTCCTGCGGGTCTTCTGCGATCTCGACGCCGACTGCGCGCCGCCGCCGTGGCGCGGCCCGTTCGGCGCGGTGGCCCGCCTGCTGTGGCGCAGGTCCGGCCCGGTCGACGAGCGGGCCCTCGCCGCGGCGCGGGCGGAGTACCGCGGCGCGGCCGGGCAGCGCGCCGTCCAGCCGGGCCCGTACTGGGCGATCGACACCCCGAGCCTGCGCATCATCGGGATCGACACCGGCGTCACCGGCCGGCTCGACCGCGACCAGGGGGCGTGGCTGCGCGAGATCTCCGCCGGCCCGAAGGCCAAGCTGCTGGTCACCGGGAAGCCGCTGCGGGTGGACGACGACCGCAGGCCGGGCGCGATCGAGGGCGGCGGCACGGTCGACGAGATCGTCCAGGATCCGCGGCACCACTACATCGCGGCGATCGGCGGCGACATCCACAACTACCAGCGCTACCCGGTGCGGGTGGGCGACCGGACCGTCCAGTACCTGGTGTCGGGGGGCGGCGGCGCGTTCATGCACGCCACGCACATCATCCCGCGCACGCACGTGGTCGACGAGGAGGAGTTCCGCTGCTACCCGCTGCGCGGCGACTCGCTGTCGCGCTACAGCAAGCTGTACGGGCGGTGGCTGCGGCTGCCGAAGCTGTTCGAGCTCACCCCGGAGGAGGCGACGGCGGCGGTGGAGCACCGGCTCGGCATCCGTCCCGGCCGCGGGTACGACGCCGGGATGACGCCGTCGCGCAGGGCCCGGTTCGTGGCGGCCGTGCTCGGCGTCCCGCGCGGGACGCGGTACCGGCACCGCCTGCTGCGGCTGCCGGTGCGCGGGCTGCCGCAGCTCTTCCGGTCGGAGATGGCCGACTGGGACCGGCCGCCGTTCTTCAAGAGCTTCCTGCGGGTGGACGTGGGCGAGCGGGAGCTGCGCATCCGCTGCTTCGCGGCGACGGGCTGCGGCGACCACGAGGCCGATCCGCCCTGCGAGGACGAAGTGACGATTCCGTTGCGCTAGGGCAAATGTTCCGAACGCCAGTTCAGGAAATCTTTCGTAAACCTCGACATTCTGGGCGTTTTCCCTGCCTGGGGCCGGTCCGTTGTCGTACAGTCAGGGCTCGCCAAAATCGGATGACCGGTACCAGGGACGGTCGGCCGAACCATTGACCGCGTCCACAGGAGTGCAATGAGTTACCCCCCGCAGGGTCAGCCCCAGCAGCAGCAGCACCACCAGGGCGGCTACGCCCCCGCGCCGGTCCAGCACCAGCAGGGCGGCCCGGTCGCCACCGGGGCGGGCCAGAACATGAAGCGCCGCAACCCGGTGGGCGCCTGGCTCGGCCTGCCGATGATCACCTTTGGGATCTACGGCCTGGTCTGGTTCTACAAGGTGCACGCCGAGCTGTTCGGTTTCGACCGCCGCAGCGGCGACGCCTCGGTGAACGCCCTGCTGTCGATGCTGTTCGGTGCCTGCACCCTCGGCATCTGGCCGCTGGTGATGTACGTCAAGCTCGGCGGGCGGATCGCCCAGGCGCAGCGCGCCGCCGGGCTGCCGGCCGAGTGCAGCGGAGGCATGGGCTTCCTGCTCGGAATCTTCGGGTTCGGCGTGCTGTACTACCAGATCCAGCTCAACAAGGTCGTCGACCGCTACGGGGACACGCCCCCCGGCCAGCAGGTCTCCCTGGTCGCCTGACCGGGAACGGCAGCCCTTCCGAACCCCTCCGCGCCCGCCGGGCGCGGAGGGGTCCGCCGTTTCCGGGACCGGGCGGCGCGCCGTTCTGTCGGTGCCGGGGACCACAATGGGCGGGTGAGGATCGTGGTGGCCGCCGGGCCGGACGGCGGGGGAGCGCTACAGCCCTTCGCCGAGGACGGCACGCCCGCCGGGCCCGCCGAGACCGTCCCCGATCTGGCCGCCGCGGTCGGGGCGCGCGAGCGGGCGGACGCGCCCCGTTGGGTGTGGTCCTCGACCGCCCGGCTCTACCCGCGGCTGCTGCGCGCGGGCGTGCGGGTGGCGCGCTGCCACGACCTGGAACTGGTCGAGAGCCTGCTGCTCGGCCATGCCGGACGGTACGGCGAGCCCCGTTCGGTCCGGGCCGCGTGGGCGCGGCTGCGCGGCGAGCCGGTGCCCGCCGACCGGGTCCCGGCCGACCCCGCGCCGCAGCCGTCGCTGTTCGACTCCGATCCGGGCTCGGAGCCCGGCGCCGGTCCCGGCTCCGCCGACCCGTCCGGCGACGGCGAGGACCTCGACCGGATCACCGCCGTCCACGCCGAGCAGCGCCGCGTCATCGCCGGGCTCGACGGGTTCGCGCTGCTCGCCGCGGCCGAGTCGGCGGGCGCGCTGGTGGCCGCCGAGCTGACCCACCACGGGCTGCCCTGGTCGGCCGCGCGGCACGACGCGCTGCTCACCGAGCTGCTCGGGCCCCGCCCGTCCGGCGGGCTGCGGCCCCGCAGGCTCCAGGACCTCGCCGACCGCATCGGCGCCGCGTTCGGCCCCCGCAACCACGTCAACCCCGACTCACCGGCCCAGATCCTCAAGGCGTTCGCGGCGGCCGGGCTGCCCGTGCCGTCCACCCGCGCGCACGTGCTCAAGCGCCTCGACCACCCCGCGGTGCCGCTGCTGCTGGAGTACAAGGAGCTGGCCCGGCTGCACACCGCGCACGGCTGGTCCTGGCTCGACACCTGGGTGCACGAGGGCCGGTTCCGTCCCGAGTACGTGGTGGGCGGGGTGGTGTCGGGACGGTGGGCGACCAACGGCGGCGGCGCGTTGCAGATCCCCCGGGTGCTGCGCACGGCGGTCGTCGCCGATCCCGGCTGGGTGCTGGTCGTCGCCGACGCCGCGCAGCTTGAACCGAGGGTGCTGGCCGCGCTCGCGGGCGACCGGGCGTTCGCCGCCGCAGCCGCGCACGGCGACCTGTACGAGGCGCTGTCGGACGCCTTCCGCGCGGACGTCCCGTCGTCCGGCGGCGCGCGGACCGGGGCCACTCGGGCCGGCGGCGCGCGGACGGGCGAGCTGACCGCCCGCGACAAGGCCAAGCTCGCGCTGCTCTCGGCGATGTACGGCGGCGGCACCGGTGAGGCCGTGCAGCTCCTGGCCGTGCTCAGGAACCGCTTCCCGGACGCGTTCGGCTTCGTGGAGGCCGCCGCCCGCGCGGGCGAACGGGGCCACCTCGTCCGGTCGCGGCTGGGCCGCACCTGCCCGCCGCCGTCGGCCGGCTGGCGCGAGCTGACCTCGGCGGGCGACGACGACCGCGCCGTCCCCGACGGGACCGGCCAGGGGACGGGCCAGGGGACGGCGGCGCAGGCGCTGCGCAGCAGAGGCCGGTTCACCCGCAACTTCGTCGTGCAGGCCACCGCCGCCGACTGGGCGCTGGCGCTGCTCGGCGAACTGCGCCGCCGCCTCACCGCCCTCGGCCCGCCGCACCTGGTGTTCTTCCAGCACGACGAGGTGATCGTGCACGCCCCGGCCGGGCTCGCCGGCGAGGTGACGGCCGCGATCCACGCCGCCGCCGCCGAGGCCGGCCGGCTCCTGTTCGGCGACACCCCGGTCGTGTTCCCCATGGAGATCGCGACCGTCGACTGCTACGCCGACGCCAAGTAGCCCGCCCCAGGCCGCCTTTCAGCCGTCACCGCCGCGGGCCGAGCAGGCCGGCCAGGGCGCGGATCGTTCCCGCCGCCGCGATGGCGTGCCCCCGGGCGTTGAAGTGCAGCCGGTCCGCGCTGTAGATGCCGGGGTCGGACGCGGCCGGATGGTCGGGCGGGTTGTGCACGTGATGGGCGCCGTGCTCGGCGGCGACCTCCGCGGTCAGCTCGCCGAGCAGCCGCGTGCGCGCGGAGATGGCCGCGCGGAACCGGCGCGGGCCGAGACCGGCGGCGGTGATGTCGAACAGGCCGATGGTGAGGACGTCGGCGCCGGCCTCCCGGAACGCCGAGACCATGGCGGCCAGCTCGGCGCGCACCGCGTCCGCGTCGAACTCGGGAGCGAGCATGTCGTTCCCGCCCCCGACCACGATCGCCAGATCGGGCCGGAACTCCAGCGCGGGCCGGAGTTGCGTCGCGCGGATCTCGGCGGCGACCAGGTCGCGCCGTCCCAGGTTGAGCGCGGCGAGGTCGGGCACCGCCGCCGCGAGGGCCTCCTCGACCCGGTCGACCCAGGACAGGTCCCGGTAGCCGGGGGCGGGGTCGCGGACGCCCTCGGCGACGCTGTCCCCGACCGTCACCAGCCGCCGCCACGGCGCGCCCCGCATCAGGGCCGCGGCCTCTCCGGCCGGCAGGACGAAGGGATCGGTGTGCTCACTCATCGCGGGCCCCTCTCGGCGGACGGGGGCCGGACGCCGGACCAGAGGCCGGCGATGGCGGCGCCCCCGGCGGCCAGCGTGCAGAACAGGTAGACGGTGGCGTAGTCGCTGCGCCCGGCGTCCGCCGGGAGCAGCGCGGCCAGCGCGGCGATGCCGAGGGCGCCGCCGAGCTGCCGGGCGGTGGTGTTCAGGCCGGTGGCCCCGGCGAACCGCGACGGGCTCACCGACAGGGCCGCCGCGCTCGCGGTGCCCGTGCTGAGCGCGCCCATCCCGGCGCCGACGAGCAGCCCGAGCGGGAGCCAGAACGTGCTGAAGCGTGGTTCGTCCGGGAGGGCGGCGTAGCACCAGATCCCGGCGGCCAGCATGAGGAGCGCGCCGCCCACCACGGCGGGACGGGTGCCTATGCGGGAGGTGAGCCGGCCCAGGACGATCGCGGCGGCGGTGGCGGTGAAGGCTCCGGGCGTCGAGGCGAAACCGGCCTTGAGGACGGAGTAGTGCCAGTGCCCGGTGAGGAACAGCACGCCGACCAGCAGCCAGGTGTACAGCGCCGTCCCGTACAGGAAGGACACCGCGTTGGTGAGCGCGAACGGGCGGCTGCGCCACAGCGAGATCTCCAGCGCGGGCACCGGGTGGCGGACCGAACGCGCGACGGCGAGCGCCACCATCGCCGCGCCCGCGGCGAGGAGGCCGAGCGTGCGGGCGTCCGTCCAGGTCCAGTCCCGGGTCTGGGTCACGCCGAGGGCGAGGGCGCCGATGCCGCCGCCGAGCAGCGCGGTGCCGAGCAGATCGGGCCGGCGGCCCCCGCTGCCGGTGGCGCGGGGGAGGCGCAGGCCGCCGAGGAGCATCGCGACGCCGACGGGAATGTTGATCAGGAACAGCGATCGCCAGCCGAGGGCGTCCACCAGCAGGCCCCCGACGGCGGGGCCGATCGCCGCCGCGAAGGCGCCCGCGGCGCTCCACAGCCCGATCGCCGCGGCCCGTCGCTCGGGCTCGGTGTCGTGCAGCAGCACCGCGAGCGAGGCGGGGATCATGGCCGCCGCGGCGGCGCCCTGGACGCCGCGGGCGGTGAGGAGCGCGCCGAGGCCGGGTGCGACCGCGCAGGCGAGCGAGGCCAGCGTGAACAGCCCGACCCCGGCCTGGAACAGCGCCCGCCGCCCGGCCACGTCGGCGAGCCGTCCGGCGGGTGCGAGCAGGGCGGCGAACAGTACCGCGTACAGGGTGATGACCCAGGTGAGCCCGGCGAGCGAGGCGCCGGGGAAGTCCTCGCGCAGGCCGGGGACGGCGAGGTTGGTGACGGTGGCGTCGAGCATGCCGAGGAACGCCGCCCCGGCGGCGAGCAGGGGCACGCCGCGGATCCTCGGGCGGGCCCGGCCCGCCGGGGGCGCCGCGGGCGCGGTGCGATTCGTCATGGACGGCCTCCCCGAACAGAAAAATAAACGAACGGTCGTACTTTCTTTGACCGAGGGGCGTCCCGTCAAGAGGTTCTGGTGTTTGACTTTGCACGAACGGTCGTGCATATTGGCCCCGTGACGGACGGACGGCTCCTCAAGGGGGAGCAGACGCGCAGGACCATCCTCGGCCGCGCCGCCGACATCGCCTCGGCGGAGGGGCTGGAGGGGGTCTCGATCGGCCGGCTCGCCACCGAGCTGCGGATCAGCAAGAGCGGGGTGTTCACCCACTTCGGCTCCAAGGAGGAGCTCCAGCTCGCCACCGTCCGGCTCGCCGTCGAGACCTTCCGCGAGCACGTCGTCGCCCCCGCGCTCGCGGTGCCCGAGGGGATGCGCCGCGTCCGCGCGCTCTGCGCCGCGTGGCAGCGCTACCAGCGCGAACGGGTCTTCCCCGGCGGCTGCTTCTTCTACTCCACCGCGGCCGAGTTCGACGCGCGCCCCGGCCGGGTCCGCGACGCCATCGCGGCGTCCCAGCGCGACTGGGGCGCCTTCCTCGAACGCTGCCTGAGCGAGGCGCGCGACCTGGGCGAGATCGACGCGTCCGCCGACCCCGCGCAGCTCGCCTTCGAGATCGACGCGCTCTGCGCCGCGGGCGGCGCGAAGGCCCTGCTGCACGACGACCCGTCCGGGTACACGCGCGCCGAGCGCGCCCTCGCCGAGCGCCTCGCCGCCGTCACCGTCCCGGCCGGGGACGGCTGATGCTCAGCCGGCGACGCTGAGGGACGGCCTGGTGTTGAGGGCTTTCGCGTCGGAGAACGAGGTCCGCTGGTAGGCGCTGCCGATCGACTCCAGCTCCTCGGCGGTGAGCACGTCCTCGATGCGGTCGAAGCCGTCCGGCGCGCGCTCGGCCACCGTCTGTAGGACGCGGTCGGCCGGCATGTCCCGGCAGGCCAGCACGATCGCGTTGACCGTCTCGCGCCGCGCCCGCTCGTATGCGGCGAGCCCGGCGCCCGGATCGCCGCACCGTGCTAGCTCGTGCGCCAGGACGCGCGCGTCCAGCACGGCCTGGGAACCCCCGTTGGATCCGATCGGGTACATCGGGTGCGCGGCGTCGCCGAGCAGCGTCACCCGGCCCCGGGTCCAGAACGGCAGCGGGTCGCGGTCGACCATCGGGTACTCCAGGACCCGCGGCGTGCGCGCCAGCAGCGCGGGCACGTCGAGCCAGGGGAACCGCCAGTCGGCGTAATAGGGGAGCACGTCCTCCAGCCGGCCACCGCGGTTCCAGTCGGCCGGTCGATGCGGGCCCATCCCGTCATCGGTCCTGATCTCGGCGACCCAGTTGATCAGTGGGCGGCGGATGGAGATCGGGTAGACCACCAGCTTGGCGGCGGCGTTGCTGCCCGCCACCGCCATGGTCCGGCCGGTCAGGAACGGCTCGCCCTCGGCGACGCCGCGCCACATCCGGATGCCGTTCCACAGCGGGCCGGGCTCGCCGGGGTGGAGCTGCGCCCGCACCGACGAGTGGAGCCCGTCCGCGCCGACCAGCACGTCGGCGTGGATCTCGGCGCCGGTGCCGGCGATCCGGTCGAGCACATGGGCCCGCACGCCGTCCGCGTCCTGCTCGAAACCCTCCAGGACGGAGGCGGTGCGGACCGAACCCGGCCCGAGCCGGTCCAGGACGGCGTCCAGCAGGATCATCTGGAGCTCGCCGCGGTGGATGGAGTACTGCGGCCAGTCGTAGCCGAGGGCCAGGCCGCGCGGCTCGCCCCAGATCCGCCCGCCGTGCCGGTCGAAGTGCACCATCTCGGCGGTGGCGATCGCGGTGGAGGTCATCGCGTCGCCGAGGCCGAGCTCGGTCAGCTCCCGGGTGGCGTGCGGCAGCAGGTTGATGCCGACGCCGAGCGGGCGCAGCGACGCGGACGCCTCGACGACCAGCGCCTCGATGCCGGCGGCGTGCAGGCTGAGGGCGGCCGTCAGGCCGCCGACGCCCGCCCCGACGATGAGTACGCGCAACGCTGCCCCCTCAAGGCCGCCGCCGTGCGGTCAGCCCTTACCGCCCCTCGCCCCGGACACGGCGCCCTCGACCCCGGCGCCGTCCGCCGTCCCGCCGGGCGACGTCGCGTCGTCCGGTGTCGTGTCGTCCGGTGTCGTGTCGTCCGGTGTCGTGTCGTCCGGCGTCGTGTCGTCCGGCGTCGCGTCGTCCTGTGTCGTGGCGCTCACGGTCTTGGTGCCCGGCGGCTCGGCGTCCGAATCGTCCGGGTCGCCGGATGCTGCGGCGCCGCGGACCAGCCGGCCGACCTCGGCGCGCAGCCGGACGAACCCGGGGTCGGAGCGGGTGGTGATCTGCTCGCGCGGGGTCGGCAGCTCGATCGGCAGTTCGGCGCGGATCCGGCCCGGGTTGCGGCCGAGCACCACGACCCGGTCGCCGACGTAGACGCTCTCGTCGATGTCGTGCGTGACCAGCAGGATCGTCATGCCTTCGGCCTGGTGCACCTGGAGTACCAGGTCCTCCAGATCCTCGCGGGTCTGCGCGTCGACCGAGCCGAACGGCTCGTCCATCAGCAGCAGCGAGGGCCGGTAGGCGAGGGCGCGGGCGATCGAGACGCGCTGCTGCATGCCGCCCGAGAGCTGCCACGGGTACTTGCGCCCCGCGTCGGCGAGCCCGACCTCCTTGAGGGCGCCCTCGGCGGCGGAGCGCCGCTCGGCCCGGGACCCGCCGCGGCGCCGCAGCGGCAGCGCGACGTTGTCGCGGACCGTCAGCCACGGCAGCAGCGACCGGCTGTAGTCCTGGAACACCACGGCGAGGTCGTCGGGCACACCGTCGATGGGCGTGCCGTTCAGCAGCACCTCCCCGCTGGTGGGGCGGATCAGCCCGGCGATGCAGCGCAACAGCGTCGACTTGCCGCAGCCGGACGGGCCGACGATGCTGACCAGCTCGCCCTCGCCGACCCGCAGGTCCATCGTCCGCAGGACGGTGTGGTCGCCGTAGGAGTGGCTCAGTTCGTTGATCTGGAGCATGTGCTTCACCTGACTCGGGGAGCGGTCACGGTCCACGGTGAGTCGCCGTTGAGGTCGTTGGTGTGGGTGATCTGCTGGTAGCCGTTGGCCAGCGGGGCGAGTTCCTCGGGGGTGAGGACGTCCTCGATCCGGGCGAAGCCGTCGGGCGCGCGTTCGGCGACGACGTTGAGGATCTTGTCGCCCGGGTTGTGGCGGTTCGCCAGCACGATCGCGTTCACCGTATCGCGCCGCGCCGCGTCGTAGCGGGCCAGCGCGGCCTCGGCGGTGCCCGCGCGGGCCAGCTCGAACGCCAGCACCCGGGCGTCGATGATCGCCTGGGAGCCGCCGTTGGAGCCGAGCGGGTACATCGGGTGCGCGGCGTCGCCGAGCAGCGTCACCCGGCCCCGGGTCCAGAACGGCAGCGGGTCCCGGTCCACCATCGGGTACTCCAGGATCTCGTCGGCGCCCTTGATCAGCCCCGGCACGTCCAGCCAGTCCACCCGCCAGTCGGCGAAGTGCGGCATGACGTCCTCCAGCCGGCCGGCCCGGTTCCAGTCGGGGACCTCGGTCAGCTCGGTGGTCGGCTCGCAGATCTCGCCCAGCCAGTTCAGCAGCGCGCGGCCCCGGTCATCGGCCTCCCGCGAGATCGGGTAGCAGATGAACTTGCTGAGCAGGTTGGTGCCGAGGACCGCCATCGTCCGGCCGTTGAGGAACGGGTCGGCCTCGGTGACGCCGCGCCACAGCGTGACGCCGTTCCACAGCGGTCCGCCCTCGTCCGGGTGCAGCGCCTTGCGCACCGTCGAGTGCAGCCCGTCGGCGCCGACCAGGATGTCGGCGGTCAGCGCCGACTCCGCTCCGGTGGCCTGGTCGCGGACGCGCGCGGTGACGCCGTCCGGGCCCTGCTCGAAGCCGGTCAGCGCGACGCCGGTGCGGATCGCGCC
Organism: Actinomadura xylanilytica; assembly: GCF_030283145.1. Classification (GTDB taxonomy): domain Bacteria; phylum Actinomycetota; class Actinomycetes; order Streptosporangiales; family Streptosporangiaceae; genus Spirillospora; species Spirillospora xylanilytica. Next base: position 850,651 of record NZ_JASNWE010000003.1, on the reverse strand, counting down.
GGCGCCGAGCCGCTCGCGCGCCGCGTCCAGCAGGAGCATCTGGAGCTCGCCGCGATGCACGAAGTACTGCGGCCAGCGGTAGCCGAGGCCGAGGCCGCGGCCCTCGCTCCACACCGGGTTGCCGTGCCGGTCGAAGTGCGCGAGCTCCTCGGCCGACAGGCCGGTCGCGTCGAGCGCGCCGCCGAGGCCGAGCTCGGTCAGCTCCCGGGTGGCGTGCGGCAGGAGGTTGATGCCGACCCCGAGCGGGCGCAGCTCCCGCGCCGACTCGATCACCTCGGCGTCGATGCCGGCGGCGTGCAGGCTGAGCGCGGTGGTGAGCCCGCCGATGCCGGCCCCCACGATCAGGACGCGCATGGCGTTCCTCCGTTCGTCGTTGATGTGCCCGGCACGCCGGGCCGGTCGCCCGCCCGCGCCGGGGCGCGGGCGGCGCGGGTCAGGCGTCGTTGCGGCGCGCCCCGCCGTGCCAGGCCAGGACGCGTCGCTCCACGAGGTGGAAGACCAGGTTGAACAGGCAGCCGAGCACGCCCAGCAGCACGATCCCGGCCCACATCTCGGGCATCTGGAAGCTCTGCTGCGCGAGGGTGAGCCGTGCGCCGATGCCGGTGCCGCCGCCGACCAGCTCCGAGATCACCATCAGGATCAGCGCGAAGCCGAGGCTCACGCGCAGCCCGGCGAAGATCTTCGGGGCGGCGGCGGGCAGGATGACCCGGCGCAGCCGGAGCGTCCCGCTGATACCGAACACCTTGGCGGTCTCCAGCTGGAGCCGGTCGACGCCCCGCACGCCCTCGATCGTGTTCAGCAGCACCGGCCAGATCACGCCGAAGGCGATCGTGGTGATCTGGAGCTGGGTGCCGAGGTCGAGCACCGCCAGCAGGAACGGGATGAGCGTCGGCGGCGGCACCGAGCGGCCGAAGTTCAGCACCGGGTCCAGCATCGCCCCGGCCACCCGGGACCGGCCGATGAGCAGGCCGAGCACGATACCGCCGACGGCGGCGATGATCCAGCCGCTGAACAGGTTGGTGAGGCTGGGCCGGAAGTCCTCGAGCGCCCCGTCGGTCAGGAACAGGTGCGCGGCCGGCCCGGAGAACCACATCTCGTGCAGCGCCTTGAGGATCTGCGACGGCGGCGGGTAGAAATCGCTGCCCGCCGTCCGCGTCCCGAGCTCCCAAGCCGCGATCAGCAGCGCCAGCAGCCACAGCCGCCCGACGCCGGAGGTCAGCAGGGACAGTGCGCGCGGCGTGCGCCGCCGCGTCCGTCCGCCCGCGGGGCCCGGACGGTTCCCCGTGTCCTCGGTGCCTGCGTCCTTGGTGCTCCCGGCGTCCTTGGCCGGCTCCGCCCCGGAGCCGCCGGTGGCCGTGGCCGCGGGCGGTCCGGACGTTCTCGCCTCGCTCATTCCAGGTCCCCCGCTCGTGCGGTGTGCCAGCGGAACGCCCGCCGTTCCAGCCCGACCAGCAGGAAGTTGGCGAGGAGACCGAGCCCGCCCGCCCAGACCGCGCCGGCCAGCATCAGGTCGGGATGGCCGCCGCCCGACTGGCTTTCCATCAGAAAACCGCCGACGCCCTCGCCGGCGCCGGCCATCAGCTCGGTGCTGACCACCACGACCAGCCCGACCGAGGCGGCGATCCGCACGCCGGTCGCGACGAACGGCGCGGCGCTCGGCAGGCTGACCCGCAGCAGCACCGAGAGCCTGCCGAAGCCGAAGCTGCGCAGCGTCTCCTTGGCGACCGGGTCGACGTCCCGCAGCGCGTACAGCAGGTTGATCAGGATCGGCCAGGTGGCGGCGTAGAAGACCAGCGACATCTTGCTCTGCGCCGGCGAGCTGAACGAGATCAGCGCCAGCGGGATCAGCGCCAGCGACGGGATCGGGCGCAGCAGTTCGACCACCACGCGGGCGGCGTTGTTGAGCCAGGGCGTGGCGCTGAGCACGAGCCCGACCACGACCGCGGTGACCGTGGCCAGCAGCAGGCCGCCGCCCCACACCCGCAGGGTGGCGGTGACCTGGGTCAGGTACTCGCCGTCCCCGGCCAGCTTGGCGGCACGCACCAGCACGGTCGATGCGGGCGGCACGAAGTCGCGATCGACCAAGCCGGTGCGGGTGACCAGCTCGGCGATCGCGACGGTGCCCGCGACCCCGACCGCGCCGAGCGCGATTCGGGGCAGTCTCATCCGTTCTCGAGGACGATCGACTTGACGTCGAAGGGCTGCTTGAGGTACCCGAACTGCTTCATGACGTCGGCGACCCGCTGGAGCCGGGTCGCGCTGGTGGAGGTCGGGTAGGCGTTCATGCTGATGACGCTCACCAGCTTGGGGTCCATCTTGGTGAACTTCGGCATCGCCTCCTGGAGGACCGCGCGGTCGGTGGCGAGCGCCTGCGCCTTGACCAGGCCGCGCTGGAACGCCGCGATGGTCTTGGGGTTCTTCTTGGCGAACTCCTCGGTGGAGGCGAAGCCGGTGATCGGGAAGTCCTTGGTCGGGCCGCTGGAGAAGTCGGTCAGGATGCGGGCGCCGATGGACTGCTGGATCTGGGTGACGAACGGCTCGGGCACGATGATCGCCTGGGCCTTGTCGGTCTTGAGCAGCTGCTCCTGGGCGGGGAAGGGCGCCACCACGACGTCCTTCTTCTCGTCGATCTGGACCCCGTAGGGCTCCAGCGTCGCGCGCAGCAGCAGGCTGTTCTGGTTGCCGGCGGCGTTGGTGCCGATCTTCTTGCCGGCCAGGTCCTTCGGTGACTTGATGGGCGAGTCCTTGGCGACCAGGACCCCGTTGAGGTTCTTGGTCATCGCCGACGCCTCGGCCACGATGCGCAGCTTGTACAGGCCGTCCGCGGCGGCCTGGATGATGCCCACGTGCCCGCCGTGCGCGATGTCGAGGCTGCCGCCCTTGAGCTGCGGCAGCGCCTCGGCGGCACCGGTGACCGTCTTGATCTTCACCTTCAGGCCCTCGGCCTTGAAGAAGCCCTTGGAGATCGCGATCTGCACCGCTGCACCCTCGGTGATCGGCATGACGCCGACGGTGATCTCGGACTTCTCCAGGCCGTTGGCCGACTTCTCCTCGCCGCCGCCACAGGCGGCGAGTGACAGTGCGAGCGCTGCGGTGAGGGCACCGCAGAGGGAGGTGCGTCGCAGTCGAGCGAACCTCATGAACGCTCCTTCAGCAGGTCGGAAGGGGGGAATGTCATACGAACAGCATGATCGGCCGGACTCTAGCGCAGTAACCGTCGGTAACCTCCAGCGATTCTCCGGATGTTTACGTAGGTGAGACACAAAACGGTCAAACAGGGCAAATCGTGATCAAAAGGCGCCAAGTGTTCCGAAGTGCGAAATGACCAAACTTCGGGTTGGACCTTGGGATTACTCTGTGCTCCAATGACCCACGCCCCAGAGGTTCCAGAGGTCACAGGCGCCAACGCCGGATACCAGCCGGTAACTCCGGTCGGGCCCCGACCGGACCCCGAAAGCCGTGAGAGGTGATGGAGGGAAGTGCGACCAGCAACGGAGCCGGACCGTGCCCCAGGTCCAGAAGCTGAGTCCCTCCGGAAGGGTGGCGCTGAGCAGGGCGGGCGCCGGTCCGGTGGCAGGCTCCGGCTCGCCAACAGGCGGGTCACCACCCGCCTCGTCGCGCTCATCATGATCCCCGCCGTGGTCGCCGGGATCCTGGCCGGACTGCGGCTGCGGGACGCGATGGCGGAGGCCGCGGTGTACACGCGAATCGAGCGGTTGGCTACGCTCGGTGACCGGGTCGCCGGACTCGCCCAGGAACTGGAGGACGAGCGGGACACGACCGTCCAGTACCTCTCACTCGGCAAGGCGGGCCGGGTGAGCACGCTGCGTGACCAGCAGGCGGCCACCGACCGCGCCGTGCGCTCGGTCCGCGAGCTGACCGGCGGCATCGACGGCGACTACGCCCCGCAGGTGATCGCGAAGGTCCGCGACATCCGGTACCGGCTCGACACCCTCGCGGGCGTCCGGGCCATTGCCGGGCAGGCCAGCGCCTCGGCGACCTCGACGCTGGACATCTACAGCCAGCTCACCGCGACCCTGCTCGACTTCGACGACCTGATCGCCCAGGGCAGCCCGAACCCGGACCTCGCCGAGAGCACCCGTGCGTTCGCGGCGCTCGCGCGCGCCAAGGACTTCGCCTCCCAAGAGCGCGCCCGCATCGGGCTCACCCTGATCGCCGGCCGGTTCGTCAGCCCGACCGACCGGGAGACGCTCCAGACGCTGCGCTCGCAGCAGGACAGCCAGATCGCGCTGTTCCGCGCGACCGCCACCACCGCACAGCGGCAGGCGTACGAGGACACCGTCACCGGCCCCGAGATCGGCCAGGTCGAGTCCCTCTACCAGCAGGTGCTGGTCAGATCGGGCGCCAGCAAACGGCTCTCGGTCGCCCCGCTCCGCGCCAGAACGCACGTGACCTGGGACAAGGTCGCCACCACCCGGGTCGAGCAGATGCGCGGCGTCGAGCAGCAGCTCGTCGGCAGCATCGTCGCCGACAGCAGCCGGCTGAAGGACGACGCCTGGCGCGGCGCCTTCACCGACGCGGGCGTGCTGCTGGTCGGCCTGCTGCTGGCCGGTCTGGCCACGGTGGTCGTGGCCCGCTCGCTGGTCCGGCCGCTGCGCCGGCTCCAGGCGGGCGCGCTGGAGATCGCCGGCACCCGGCTGCCCGGCCTGGTCGACCGGCTGCGCGACCCCGAGGCCGCCGCCGGCGGCATCGAGGTGGAACCGATCGAGATCGACTCCACCGACGAGATCGGCCAGGTCGCCCGCGCCTTCGACGAGGTGCACCGCGAGGCGGTCCGGCTGGCCGCCGACGAGGCGGTGCTGCGCGGCAACATCAACGCGATGTTCGTCAACCTGTCGCGGCGCAGCCAGTCCCTGATCGAGCGCCAGCTCAAGCTGATCGAGGAGCTGGAGCAGAGCGAGCGCGACGACGAGCAGCTCGCCAACCTGTTCCGGCTGGACCACCTGGCCACCCGCATGCGCCGCAACTGCGAGAACCTGCTGGTCCTCGGCGGCCAGGACCAGGTGCGCCGGTGGAACCGCCCGGTCCCGCTGATCGACGTGGTCCGCGCCTCGCTGTCGGAGGTCGAGCAGTACGAGCGGGTCGCGCTGCGCGTGCAGGGCGACATGACCGTCGCCGGCCCCATGGTCAACGACCTGGTGCACCTGCTGGCCGAGCTGGTCGAGAACGCCACGGTCTTCTCCGCCGAGCACACCAAGGTCACCGTCTCCGGCCAGCTGCTCAGCGGCGGCGGGGCGATGCTCCAGATCACCGACAACGGCGTCGGCATGTCGCCGGACGAGCTGGAGCAGGCCAACTGGCGGCTGGCCAACCCGCCGGTCATCGACTTCTCCGCGGCCCGCCGGATGGGCCTGTTCGTGGTCGGCCGCCTGGCCGTCCGGCACGGCGTCCGGGTCGAGCTGCGCGCCGCCCAGGGCGGCGGGCTCACCGCGTTCGTGGTGCTCCCCGACGCGGTGGCGAGCGCGGCCGAGGGCAGCGGGGTCGGGGGCCGGGGGCTGGCCGGACGCGAGGGCGCGGCGGTCGTCGGCCGTCCCGCCCAGCTCGCCTCGCTCACCGCGCCGACCGCCGTGGCCGACCCGCCCGCCCTCGGCGCGGGCGGCGCCTTCCACGAGCCCGCCCCGCAGGACGAGTCCGGCACCGGCGCGCATCCGATCTTCGGCGGCACCGGCCCGCAGCCCGCCTTCGGCGGGACGGGCGGCCAGCCGGTCATCGGCGGGACGGGCCCGCAGCGCCCGATCCGCGGCACCGGGCCGCTGCCCGCCGTCGGCGACACCGGCTCGCACCGCGCGTTCGGCGACGACGACAGGTCCAGGCCGGGCGACTCCGGCACCCGGTCCGGCCGGAGGGGCACCGGGCCCCTGCCGTCGCTCGGCGGCACCGCGCCGCTGCCGGTCATCGGCGGCACCGGACCCCTGCCGCCCGTCCCGCCGCCCGGCGAGCACCGGACCCCCGACCAGGCTCCGCGCTATCAGGACATGCGCGGTCAGGACGCACGCGACCATGACCCGCGTATCCAGGAGCCGCGCAATCAGGATCCGCGCGACCAGGAGCCGCCTTACCAGGATCCGCGCGAGCACGACCTCCGGCCCGGACGCCTTGAGGGGCTGCCCGTCCGGCAGCCCGGGGCGCAGTTGCCCGCCCGGCCGTCCAATGGCGGGCAGCCGGGCGACGGACCGAACGGCTTCTTCGACCCCGCCGCGCGGCAGACGGGCACGCAGCCGGTCGTCCCGGAGGGGCAGCCCGCGGTGCCGGAGGCCAACCGGCCCCGGCCCACCATGTGGGAGACCGGCCCGCTCAACCAGGTCGAGGGCCCGCCCGCGCCGTCCGGCCGTCCGGGCGAGCGCCAGGCACCCCGGCCGCCCGCGCGGCAGCAGCCCATGCAGCAGCAGCCCGCGCAGCGCCCGTCCGCGCCGCCGCCCCAGCCGCCCGCGCAGAATCCGCAGCGGCCGGGCGAGCCGCGCCGGGTGCCGGAACGTTCGCCCATCTTCGACGCGATGCAATCGGAGTGGTTCACGCAACGGACTGGGGAGTCGCTCCCCCAGGACCCGGTGAAGGGCTGGGAGTCCCCGGCCGACGCAGGATTCCGCGCGGCCGAGGCCGCCGAGGCGGCGACCCGGGAACCGGCGGCGGGCAAGCGCACGGCCGTCGGGCTGCCCAAGCGGGTGCCCGGCAAGAACCGGGTCCCCGGCGCGGTGGCCCGGCCGCCCGAGCAGGCCGAGCAGCGACCACAGCAGCCGCCGCAGGGCGGCCAGGCGAGGCAGGAGCGGCCCGCGCCGCCCGAGGCCGCGCAGGGCCCGTCCGCCGACGTCGTACGCAACCGCTTCGCGAGCCTGCAACGCGGTGTCCATCGGGGCCGCACCGAAACTCGCGGCGGAGGCATGCAAGGTGAGGCGCCGTCGCACGACGACGGAGAGAGTGGAGGCAACCGGTGAGCGGGCAGGATCTCAACTGGCTGGTGACGAACTTCGCGGACCGGGTTCCGAAGGTCGCGCACGCCGTCGTGGTCTCCTCCGACGGGTTGCCGATGGCGTACTCGTCGGGTTTCCCGCCGGAGCGCGCCGACCAGCTGTCGGCCATCGCCTCCGGGCTGATGAGCCTCACCCAGGGCGCCGCGAAGATCTTCGACGCCGGCGGGGTCAACCAGACCGTGGTGGAGATGGACCGCGGGCTGCTGTTTGTGATGGCCATCACCAACGGCTCGGTGTTCGCCGTGCTGGCCGCGCCGGACTGCGACCTCGGGCTGGTGGCGTATGAGATGACCCTGCTGGTGGAACGGGTGGGGCGCGTGCTGACGCCGGCGCTGCGCGGCGGCGAGCAGCCCCCGTACGGCGGCGGGCCGCACATTCCGGAGATGGGCGCGGGGCCCGCCCGGTATTGACCTTGACTGACTCTGACGGAGGTCGGCGAGATGGATCGAGGCAGTCCTTTCGGGGCCGGTCCGGGTGACCAGCGACGATGGCCGGGGGACCCGGGGCGGGGACGGCAGCCGGCGCAGGAGGACTCCGAATCCAGCTCCCTGGTGCGCCCGTACGCCGTCACCGGGGGACGGACCAAGCCGCGCTATGACCTGGCGATCGAGGCCCTGGTCACCGCGGCGCCGTTTCCACCGCGCGACGTGGCCATGCTGACGCCCGAGTACCGGGCGATCATGGACCTGTGCCGGTCGGCCCGCTCGGTGGCGGAGGTTTCCGCCCTGCTGCGCCTTCCGCTCGGCGTCGCCCGGGTGCTCGTCGCGGACATGGCCCTCGAGGGACTGCTGCGGCTGCACCAGTCGGCTCCCACCGGTTCGCAGCCGGATCTTCGACTGCTAGAAAGGGTTCTCAGTGGCCTTCGGAAGCTCTGATCAAGTTCCCGTCGCGGGGCCGCCCGGCGGGAACGCCGAGCTGACCTCGGTCAAGATCGTCGTCGGCGGCGGTTTCGGCGTCGGCAAGACGACCTTCGTGGGTTCGGTGTCGGAGATCATGCCGCTCACCACCGAGGCGGTGATGACGGCCGCCAGCGCCGAGGTGGACGACCTGTCGGCGGTGCCGGACAAGACCACCACCACGGTCGCGATGGACTTCGGCCGGGTGTCGCTCGACAGCCAGCTGATCCTCTACCTGTTCGGCACGCCGGGCCAGCACCGGTTCTGGTTCATGTGGGACGACCTGGTGCGCGGCGCGATCGGCGCGGTGGTGCTGGTCGACACCCGGCGGCTGGCCGACTGCTTCGCCGCCGTCGACTACTTCGAGGAGCTCGGCCTCCCGTTCGTCGTGGGCGTCAACGGGTTCCACGGCGAGTTCCAGTATGCCGTGGACGACATCCGCGAGGCGCTCTCGATCAGCCCGCACGTGCCGATCATGCAGTGCGACGCGCGCAGCCGCGAATCGACCAAGCAGGTGCTGATCAACCTGGTCAAGCACGCGATGACGATCCACGCGGCCGGTGCGGCCGGGCCGGCGCAGTCCGCCCCGCCCGCGACGCCCGGCACCGCCTCGCCGAGCTGGACCTGACCGGGCCCGTCCCCGTACGCGCACCACCGCCTCGTCCCGTTCCGTCACCCCACCCGGGGCCGGAGAAGGGGGCGGGGCCACGGTCGCGCAAGCATGTGTGCAGAATGCATGATTAAGCGACGTGGCCGGACAGGAACCAGTCTCGAGGGATTGCGATGGACGAATTGGAGCAGATCGGTACCTACGTAGCGATCGGCGACAGCTTCACCGAGGGGATGAACGATCCGCACCCCGGGGAGGCGGACCGCTTCCGGGGCTGGGCGGACCGGCTCGCCGAGCGCCTCGCCGAGCGGCGCCCCGGACTGCGGTACGCCAACCTCGCGGTGCGCGGCAAGCTGGTGCGGCAGGTCGTGGCGGAGCAGGTGCCGAGGGCGGTCGAGCTGGAACCCGACCTGGTGACGTTCTGCGCGGGCGGCAACGACATGATCCGTCCGGGCGCCGACCCTGACGCGCTCGCGGTGGTCTTCGACGACGCGGTGCGGCGGCTGCGCGACACCGGCGCCCGTGTGGTGATCTTCACCGGGTTCGACACCCGCGGGCTGCGCACCGCCGCCCGGATCCGCGGCAAGGCCGCCACCTACAACATGCACCTGCGCGCGATCGCCGACCGGCGCGGCTGCACCGTGGTCGACCTGTGGCCGGCGACCGCCTTCAACGACCCGCGCGCGTGGTCGGAGGACCGCCTGCACTTGTCGCCCGAGGGGCACCGGCGGATGGAGCTGCGGGTCGCCGAGACGCTCGGCCTGCCGGTGACCGGGAGCTGGCACGAGCCGTGGCCGCCGCTGGAGCCCGCCGACTGGCTGACGATGCGCCGCGCGGATGTGCACTGGGCCAGGACGTACCTGCTGCCCTGGATCGGCCGCCGCGCGACCGGGCGCTCCTCCGGGGACGGCCGTGAGCCCAAGCGCCCGACGCCGCTCCCGCTCTGACGCGTCCCGCCCTCACCTGCCCCGCTCCGGCGCGCCGAACGCGCCTGGTGCGCGTCCACCCCCGGGCCTGACCGGCCCGGGGGTGACTTGTCAGCGAGAGGGTGTGCGTGATCGCGGCGGGTCGTAGGGTGCTTGCCAGACGTGACGTCAAAAGTAGGAGAAGGACGCATCAGGTGAGCTCCCCCCGTTTGCCGGAACACCTCGAACTGCTGTTGACCGACGAGCCGGTGCTGGACGTGTACGGGTTCGGTCCGTGGCGGGTTCCTGACGGTTTGTACGAGGAGTTGCGCGAGCGTGCGGTGGAGTACAACCGTGATCGGCGTGCGGTGGTTCTCACGCGGCAGCTCAGCGATTTCTATGGTGCGGGGACGAGTTCGGCGGGCGCCGAGCAGTGGTCGCTGCTGACGTTTTTGCTGGGGGCGTCGGCGGTGCGGGGTGGTTCTCGGGGTGATGTCGACTATGAGCTGCTGTCGGATTTTCTGGCGACGCCCGAGTCGGCGGTGCGTGACCCGGCTGCGTGGTTCACGCAGGGTGGGCGGTGGCGTCCGCCGGGCCTGTGGCTGCCTGAACCGGCGGGCAACGATCGTGAGCGGCGTGCGGTCATGCTCGAGTTGGCGCGCGCGGGTCTGGACGTCTTCGACGGGCTCGTCCCGCTGGAGGGTCGGCGGCGTGCGCTGATCGAGTTGTTCGATCGGCGCGCGGACGACCCGGTGCTGCGCGAGCTGGACATGACCGTCCCGCAGGACGGGTTCGAGGACGCCTGGCTGGCCGACCTGCCGGACGAGGTGCTCGCGATCCTGCCCGAGTTCGCCGGTCCGGTCGGGTACCTCGGCTGGGCCTGCGACGGGCTCGACGCGGCCCACGAGCGCATCGCGGACACCGTCGCCGACGGCGAGGACCCCGATGCGGCGCTCGCGCGGCTCCTGCTGGCGGCCGAGCTCCCCGTCGTCCCCGCCGAGATGGCCGTCACGCTCGGGACCGGCCGCTACGAGGAACTGGGCGAGCGCCTGCGCGCCCTCCGCGACGACTTCGTCGTCGAGACGTGGCAGCAGGACTTGCGGGCATGGCTGGCGCGGGGGCTGGTCGCGGGCGAGGCCGACGCGTGCCGGGCCTGGCTTGACATGGCCGTCCGCCTCACCGGGGCCGTCCAGGGGCTGCCCGACGCCGCCACCAGCCCGCGCTGCCGCGTCCCCGTCCGCGCCTTCCAGATGGACCTGCGCAGGCTGTTCACGGCCCGCCGCGTCCTCAACCCGCTGGCCGGCGCGCTGCCCGGCCCCGGCCGTCCCGCCGGGTCGGCCGCCGTGCCGGGCGGCCCGCGGGACCGGGACGAGACCGTCGGCAAGGCCCTGATCGGGCAGCCCGAGCTGGTCCGCGCCCTCAGCGAGGCCCTCGCCGCCCGGGTCGCCGGCGAACGGCCCGTGCGGCTGCTCATCGCGGGTCCCGAGGGCACCGGGAAGGGCACCGCCGCCGAGATCCTGGAACGCCGGCTCGCCGACCACGGGACGGTCCGCGAGGCCGCGTGGATCTCCGACCAGGTGTTCGCCTCCCTCGGCGTGAGCGACGCCGTCCTGTGGCTCCAGGCCCGCGTCCGCGACTGCCAGGAGGCGCGGCTCCTGCTCGTCATCGACGACCTGGAGAAGCTGGTCGCCTACGAGCGCTGCGGCCCCGCCACCGTCGAGGAGCTGCGCCGGATCATGGCGCGCTCGCCCGGCCTGGACGTCGTCGCGCTGTGCCGCCCCGGCGGCGACCGGCGGCTGTTCGACGCCAACCCCGCGCTGGTGCGGGCGTTCGAGGTGACCCGGACCCGCGACTTCGGCGAGGACGACTTCGCCGAGCTGTTCGCCCGCGCCGCCGTCCGCAACGGCGCCGCCGTCTCCGCCGAGGCGGCCCGCACCGCCGGGGTGCTGCTGTCGCGCACCCCGCCGCTGCACAACCTGCGCGGCGCCCGCCTCGTCGAGCACCTGGCCGCGCAGAGCGTCGCCGCCGCGCACGCCCGCACGGCGGCGAGCCGCCGCGCCGCCGCGCAGGAGCCGGCGCAGGCCGGCGACGAGCCGTCGGCCCCGGAGATCACCGCGGCCGACCTGCCGCAGCGGCTCATCTCCGGCCGGTCCGCCGAGACCGACCCGCGCGCCGAGCTGGCCGCCTGCGCCGGCATCGAGCCGGTGAAGCGCGAGATCGACGCGCTGATCGCCGAGGCCCGCGCGGTGCAGCTCCGCCGCGAGGCGGGCATGGCGGTCGCGGCCCGCCCCCGGCACCTGGTGTTCACCGGCAACCCGGGCACCGGTAAGAGCAAGATCGCCCGGATCCTCGGCCGCATCTATGCCGACCTCGGCGTGCTGACCTCCGGCCACCTGATCGAGGTCGACCGGTCCGACCTGCTGGGCGAGTACACCACCGAGAGCGCGCTGAAGGTCCGGCGCGCGGTGGAACGGGCGCTCGGCGGGGTCCTGGTCGTCCGGGACGCGCACGCCTTCGCCTCGCCGGACGCCACCCGCGGCCGGGAGATGGTGGACGTGCTGCTCACCGCCGTCCAGGCGCACTCCGACGACCTGGTCGTGGTGCTGACCGGTCCCGAGGGCGAGCTGAACGGGCTGCTGAAGTCGCACACCGACCTCGCCGCGCTGTTCCCGCGGACCGTCCGGTTCCCCGACCTCACCGAGGACGAGCTGGTGCAGGTGTTCGCGGCGAAGGCGGCCGACGCCGGGTTCGCGCTCGCCGGCGGGGTGCTGGAGAAGGTCCGCGGGCTGGCCCAGGCCGTGCCGCGCGAGCGCGGCTTCGGCAACGCCCGCATCATGATCAACCTGCTCGACCGGGCGGTGGCCGGGCAGGGCCGCCGGGTGCTCGCCGACGGCGTGGTCGACGAGACCGAGTCGCTCGACGAGATCCTCCTGGAGGACGTGCCCGACGCGCTCGCGCCCGGCCGCGACGGGGTCTCGGGCGACCCGCTGGCCGAGGTCGCCCGGCTGATCGGACTGGAGGCGATCAAGCGGGAGGTCGCGGCGCTGGTCGCCGAGGCGCGCGCCGAGCAGATGCGCCGCGACGCCGGGGTCCCGCTGGCCCTCCCGACCCGGCACATGGTGTTCATGGGAAATCCCGGCACCGCCAAGACCACGATCGCCCGGCTGATCGCCGCGGTGTACGCCAAGCTCGGGCTGCTGTCGTCGGGCCACCTGGTCGAGGTCACCCGCGCCGACCTGGTCGCCGAGTTCATCGGGCAGACCGGGCCCAAGGTCCGCGCCGCGGTCGACCGCGCGCTCGGCGGGGTGCTGTTCGTGGACGAGGCGTACGCGCTGTCGGCGGCCGGCGGCGACCAGCGCGACTTCGGCCACGAGGCGGTCTCCGAGCTGCTCAAGCTGATGGAGGAGCACCGCACCGACCTGGTCGTCATCGTCGCCGGGTACGACGCCCCGATGGAGCGGTTCCTGGAGTTCAACCCCGGGCTCGACTCGCGCTTCGCCAAGGTGCTCCGGTTCCCCGACTACAGCGCCGACGAGCTGGTCACGATTTTCGAGCACATGGCGGCGGAGGCCGGCTTCACCCTCGCGGACGGGGTGCTCGGCGCGGTGCGCGGCCTGATGGACGCCCACCCGCGCGGCGCCTCGTTCGGCAACGCCCGGCTGATCCGCAACCTGCTCGATGCCGCGGTCTCCCGGCAGGCCGAGCGGATCACCGCCGAGCACGACGAGCGTCCTGAGGCGGTCGGGGCGGCCGAGGTGCGGATGCTGCGTCCCGAGGACCTGCCCGAGCCGCCGCAGGCGACCGGCGACGGCTCCCCGGGCCTCTACCTCTGACCGGGGCCGCCGCCGGGCCCGTCCGTGCTCTCGTCCACGCTCCTCGTGCGCTCGTACTACCACCCGGCGGCAACCTGCGACGTTTGGGGGACTTCGAGTGCCGCGTCTGTCACATAGCGTGGTGATTTGGAGTTGTGGACAATCATGCGGTGGATGGACGCGCGCCGCCCCTTGGGTTGTCTAGGGTCTACGCATGACCGACGGCTGGCCGGACGGCCGGGCACGACAGGAGGACGACCGCGTGGCGCGAAGCAGGCACGATTCCGCATCGGCGGAGCACCCGCACGCCTACGAACGGGACTCGTACGAGGAGGGGGACCAGCTCGGCGGCTACGGGAGCGACTCCCACGGCCACGAGCGCCCCTACCCGCGTCGCCGGCGGCGCCGCTGGCCACGGGTGCTGGCGGCCCTGGTGGCGGTCCTGCTCGTGGTGGTCGTCGGCGGCTACTTCTACCTCGACTCCCGGCTCAAGCGCGAGGCGGTCCTGGAGGACTACACCGGGCGGATCGCCGACACCCCCGGGACGAACTGGCTCATCGTCGGGTCCGACAGCCGTGAGGGGCTGACCAAGGACCAGCGCAAGCAGTTCGCCACCGGCCAGGCGGCCGGCCGCCGGACCGACTCGATGATGTTGATGCACTACGGCAGCGGCGGCACCACCCTGGTCAGCCTGCCGCGCGACTCCTACGTCCCGATCCCCGGGCACGGCTCCAACAAGCTCAACGCCGCGTTCGCGTTCGGCGGGCCCAAGCTGCTGGTGCAGACCCTGGAGAAGGCCACCGGCGTGCACATCGACCACTACGCCGAGGTCGGCTTCGGCGGTTTCGTCGGCGTGGTCGACTCCATCGGCGGCGTCGAGATCTGCGTCAAGAAGCCGATGAAGGACCACAAGGCCGGCCTGAACCTCCAGCCGGGCTGCCAGAACCTGACCGGCGGCCAGGCCCTCGGCTACGTCCGCACCCGCGCGTCCGCCCGCGCCGATCTCGACCGGGTGGAGCACCAGCGGCAGTTCTTCGGCGCGCTGATGAAGAAGGCCGCGGGCCCGGGGGTGCTGCTCAACCCGTTCCGCGGTGTCCCGATGGCGCTCAACGCCACCAGCAACTTCACCGTCGACGACGGCGACCACCTCTACGACCTGGCGCGGATGATGTGGGCCATGCGCGGCGTCACCGGCGGCGACGGGGTCACGACCACCGTCCCGATCGGGGGCACCGGCTCCTCGGCGGCGGCGGGCTCGTACATCACCTGGGACAAGACCAAGGCGTCCCAGCTCTTCGGCGCGCTCAAGGGCGACACCGAGGTCCCCAAGGACGTCGTCACCAACTGAACCGCGCGCGGGGGACGGCGGTGCGCGCGCGTCCCCCGGCGCGCGGTTAGAGTCGAAGTATGTCCGACGTGACGCCTGATGGCGCCGAGCTGGAGAACCTGTCGTCCCGGGAGCTGCACGACCGGGCGGTGCGGCTGGCCCGGGACCGGCACGACGCGGCCTTCCTCTGGGAGCTGCTGCGCTCGATCCCGGCCGCCGCCGCCGCGACCGGTGAGACCGACCGGGCCGAGTTCGACCTGCTGCACGGTCTGTCCCTCCTCCAGGAGTTCACGCACGCGGGGGAGGGCGAGCTCGCCGACGCCCTCCGCCCGGTGTACCTCGACTACCTCACCGGCGAGCGCGCCTCTGACTCCGACCCCGACGCCGCCTCCTAGACCGTTTCTAAAAGCCCGGCCCGGCGTCCTCGCCTGGCGGCTCGGACGCCGACCTGGCTTGGGCGAGCGCGACATCGCTTCGCGATCTGGCCGGTGGGGCTCGCCTCCGGCTTCGCCCCACCCGCCAGATAACGCGCTCGCCGACGGCCGAGGCACTTTGAGACAGGTCTAGGCCACGTCCGCCAGGGGCGGCGCCCGGCCGGGTCCGGCCTGACCGGCTCTTTGCGCCCTGTTGATCTCCACCTGCCCGTCCTGGGGAAACACTCTAGGTAGGCAACTGAGCGCAGAGGGTGGGGGACGTGAACAAGAAGCATGTGAAGCTGGCGACGATCGCCTTCGTGGCCTGGTACGTCATCAGCAGGCCCGAGGCGGCGGCCAGCCTCTTCAACAGCGCCCTGGGCGGTCTCGGGAACGCGGCCGAATCGATGTCACAGTTCGTGAGCGCGATCCCCTGACCGGGGGAGTCGTCGCAGGCCCCGTACCTGGACCCGGGTGCGGGGCCCTCGCGCGTCCGGGGTGATCAGAAACTTCCTTCGCCGTCACAGTAAAATCGCGCTTTGCGAGGACCCGGAGATGGGCACAATTGGATCGGGTCAGTGTGTCGCGCGGCTACTACAGGGACGGCGTTCCGATGAAGAAGAACCTCCGCTACGTTGCCATCGCCTTCGTCATCTTCTACTTGTTGAGTTCACCACGGGACGCTGCGGGCGTTGTGAACAACGCCTTCGACCAGCTTGCCAACGCCGGCAACCAGCTTGCCTCGTTCGTGAACGCCTTGGGCACCTGATCCCGGGCCGGCCGCGGGCTCCGGGGACCGTCCCCCGGAGCCGGCGGTGCCGGCACGGTGCCGGTCGGGGTGGGGCAGCGCCGATCTCCTAAGATCGGGAGATGTCCATCTTTGACGTAGAAATCGCGGGTCTGCGCGGCGGAAGCGCGGACCTGGCGCAGTACCGGGGCAAGGCCGTTCTCGTCGTCAACGTCGCGTCCAAGTGCGGTCTCACCCCGCAGTACTCCGGTCTGGAGCGCCTCCAGGAGACCTACGCCGGGCGCGGCTTCACCGTGCTCGGCGTGCCCTGCAACCAGTTCCTCGGCCAGGAGCCGGGCAGCGCCGACGAGATCGCCGAGTTCTGCTCGGCGACCTACGGGGTGACCTTCCCGCTCACCGAGAAGGTCGAGGTCAACGGGGACGCCCGGCACGCCCTGTACCAGGGCCTGGTCGGTACGCCGGACGCCGAGGGGCACACCGGTGACATCCGGTGGAACTTCGAGAAGTTCCTGATCGCCCCCGACGGGACGGTGGCGGTGCGCTTCGCGCCGGCCACCGAGCCCGAGTCGGCCGAGGTCGTCGGCGCCATCGAGCGGCACCTCCCCGCCTGAACGGCCGCGCGGGCCGCGCCTCCGGGCGCGTCCCGCCGGACGTGGCGCAGATCACAGCGGGCGATCTCGCCGGGCCGGGCGGGGCGGTTGTCGTCATTCGACGATGCGTCTAACTTGAGTGCTCCGAGCGAGGACGCGGGAGGCGCGCATGCCCGGCTGGACGGCAGACGACATTTCCGACCTGCGCGGGCGGCGGGCCATCGTCACCGGCGCCAACAGCGGCCTCGGCTACCACACCGCGTTGCAGCTCGCCCGGCACGGCGCCGAGGTCGTGCTGGCCTGCCGCAGCGCCGAACGCGGCCGGGCCGCCCGCGACCGCATCGCGGCGGCCGTCCCGGACGGCGACCTCGTCCTCGACTCCCTCGACCTCGCCGACCTGGCGTCGGTGCGCGAGTTCGCGGGCAGGCACGCGGGCCGCCCGCTCGACCTCCTGGTCAACAACGCGGGCGTCATGGCCCTGCCGCACCGCACCACCGCCGACGGCTTCGAGATGCAGTTCGGCACCAACCACCTCGGTCACTTCGCGCTCACCGGGCTGCTGATGCCCGCGCTCCGCGCCGCCTCCGCGCCGCGCGTCGTCACCCTCACCAGCGGGTTCGCCTGGACCGGGCGGCTCCGGTTCGACGATCTCCAGGGCGAGCGCCGCTACCAGAAGTGGGGCGCCTACGCCCAGGCGAAGCTGGCCAACCTGGTGTTCGCCAAGGAGCTCGCCCGCCGCGCCGCCGGGCTGACCAGCGTCGCCGCCCACCCGGGCTTCGCCGCCACCAACCTCCAGCAGGCCGGCCCGAGGATGCAGGGCAGCAAGCTGATGGAACGGGCGACCGGCTTCGGCAACCTGGTGATCGCGCAGTCGGCCGCCATGGGCGCCCTGCCCTCGCTCTACGCCGCCACCGCCCCCGACGTCCAGGACGGCGCCTGCTACGGGCCGCGCCTCTTCCAGTACCGCGGCAGCCCCGTGAAGGTCGCCACGCCCCCGAAGGCCGCCCGTCCGGAACTGGGCCGCCGCCTCTGGCAGGTCTCCGAGGACCTCACCGGCGTCATCTACGAGATCCCCGCGCGGGGCTGAGTCCGCGCGCAGGGCTGACCGGGCGTACCGGGCACGTCCGGCGGCCGGCTCAGCGGTGGCCGGGAGCCGCGGGCGCTGGCTGGGTCAGGCCGCCGACGGCCTGGGCGATCGCGGCGCGGATGACGGTCTCGGCGCCCGCCGGGCGGCGCTGGGCGATGCGGGCGGCGGCGTCGACGATGCCCTGGATCAGCTCGGCGCGCAGCTCCGGATCGGCGACGCCTTCGGCGGCGAGCGCGGTGACCAGGGGACGCAGAAGCTGCGCGTGCCCGTCGCGGATCCGCTCGCGGGCCGGTTCGGCCAGGGCGTGCTCGACCAGGGCCACGGCGGCGGCGTGCCGGCCGTCGGTCATCAGCTCCAGCTGCGCGCGGACGTAGGCGTCGATCTTGGCGACCAGGCCGGGGGGACCGGCCAGCGTCCGCTCGACCATCGACGCCCAGCGCGGCAGCTCCTCCTCGACGATGGCGGCGACCAGATCGTCCTTGGACCGGAAGTACTCGTACAGGCTGGGCCGGGACAGCCCGACCCGGCGCGCGAGCGCGGCCAGCGACAGCGCCTCGATGCCCTCCTCGGCCACCAGCGCGCGGGCGGTGTCGAGGAGGGTGCGAAGCTGGCGGGCGCGGTGCGCGGCGACCGTGGGCTCGGAGATTCTCGGCACCGGCCCATCCTACGTTCGCCACGGAATGTCGGCATGTGCTCCGAGCCGGCCCGGACCGGTCACGGTCCCTGGGCGGGGTCCCAGTCGAGGGTGGCGGGGAGCGCGCCCTCCAGGGTGAGCAGCCAGCGCTTGACCTCGACGCCGGTGCCGCCGCTGTAGCCGCCGAGGCCGTTGGAGGCGACGACGCGGTGGCACGGCACGATGAGCGGGATCGGGTTGCCGCCCATCACCTGCCCGATGACCTGGGCGTGCACGCCGGTGCCGCTGCGGTCGCCGAGCTGGCCGTAGGTCACGACCTTGCCGTACGGGACAGACGCGTAGAGCGTGGCCAGCACCTGGCGGTTCACCTCTGCCGTGAGCCGCCAGTCGATCGGGAGGCCGAACGGGCCCTCGTCGCCGCCGAAGTAGGCGGTGAGCCGGTCGAGCGCGGGGGCCAGCCGGGCCGGGTCGGCGACGACGGGGAGGCCTGTCCGCTTGGCCGCGCGGTCGCGGGCCCCGGGGGTGTCGCGGAACGTGAGCATGGCGACCCCGGTCTCGGTCGCGCCGACCAGCAGCCGCCCGAGCACGGTGTCGACCGCGCCGAAGGCGAGGGTTTCGGTCATCAGGACTCCTTTCGCCGGACCAGCCTGGCACGCCGGTGCGTCACTCCGGTCGAACACCGGCGGGTACGGCCCGGTTGCGCGCCAGGACCGGCCCCGCGTGAGGACGGGGGAGAGGCCGCTCAGCCGGGAGCCAGCGTCCGGTGCAGCCGCCCGGCCTCCTTCGCCAGGCGGCCGGATCCGCCGCGTCCGGCGACCTCGGCCAGGCCCGCGACGACGCCGCGCGCGCCGGTGGCCTCCGCCGTGCGGGTGCCCAGGGCGAGCAGATCGGCCAGCCCCGCCGCGGGGCGTGCGCCCGGTGCGGGCAGCAGGCCGGGCAGTGCGGCGGCGACGACGGTGTGGACGGCGCCGTGCGCACCGGCCTCGGCGGCGGCGCCGAGCGCCTGCGTCACCCGGTTGATCTTGACCGTGCCCTGCGCGGAGAGCGTGGCGACGGCGGCGCCGAGCTCGGCGGACGGGAGCCGCCCGCGCCCGCAGAACGCCAGGAGCGCGTCGGTGGCGCCGGCGCGGTCACCGGTGTGCCGCGAGGACAGCCCGTGCGCCAGCACCGTCGCGGTGGCCGCCCCCGTAGGACCGTCGGTCTCGGCGAGCCCGAGCAGGACCTCGCCCTGGTCCCAGCGGTCGTCGCCCCACTCGGGGCTGTACGGCAGCAGGTGCGCCGCGGCGACCTCGGTGTGGGACGGTAGCGACCCAGGCCACCAGGTGGTCTTGCCCCAGAAGCGGCTCCGGGGGATGCGCGTCCAGGGCCCCGACTCGGGGAGGCCCCAGAGCCGCGCGATGTCGCGGGGCACGCCGTCCGGCACGGTGACCGTGGGCAGGACGGACGTTTGGTGGGTCGGCTCGTTCGTCCCCGAAAGCGGGACGTCGGCGCGGGGCAGCGTCAGCGACTCGCACTCGACGGCCGGATCGGCGAGCCCGCCCGCGGCAAGCCAGGAGGCCACGGCCCGTCCCTCCTTGGAGGACAGGCGCCCGGCCCGCGTCACGGCCCCGGCGTCGACAACGCGCGGGACGCGCAGCAGCGCCTGGGCGAGGTCGGCGGCGCCGGGCCGGACCCCCGCCGCCTCCAGCCGTTCGAGGCGGTCGACGAGCTCCCCTGGATCGACGTGGCCGCTCGCCGCCGTCGGGGTCGCCAGCAGCGCCGGAACCCGTCCGACCGCCCCCGCGATCTCGCGCATCCGCCAGACCAGGAACCGGTGCAGGAGCGGCTCGCGAGGCCGGTCGCGAAGCCAGGCGTCGCCCCGGCGGAACGCCGCCGCGGGGTGGAACACCTTGACCCGGGACCCAGAGAGCAGCGCCTGCGCGCAGAAGGCCGCCCACACGCGCGGCGAGTACGAGTTCATCTGCCCGCCGTGCCCCAGCCAGGGCGTGATGTCGGGGGCGGCCCGCTCGAGCGCCCCGCGGGTCCCGTCCGGGTCGCGGTAGGCCAGCTCGACCAGGCCGGCCAGCAGCCGCTCGATGCCGGGCCGGTCGTCCTCGCCGTGCAGCGCGGCGAGGAACTCCTCGGTCAGCCCGGCCGCCGAGCCGATCGGCGCGGGCAGCTCGCGCGGCTCGAACGGCGGCGGGCCGGACGGGCTGGACGGGACGGCGGGCGCCGCGACCGCGCCGAACGCCGCCGCGATCAGCTCGCGCTGGTCGGACGGCAGCTCGGACGCGGCGTCGCGGACGGCCTCCCGCACGCCGTCATCGGCCTCGGCCGCGTACCGCACCGCCAGCTTCACGGCGCGTTCGCTCAGGTCGGCCGCGTCGGAGGCGAACAGGACGGTCACGGCGCGGAGCGTCGCGCCGACCCGGTCGCGCCTGCGGGCCGTGCGGCCCAGCCAGGTCAGCGCGGCGCGCAGGAGCTTCTTCTCCGGACGGAACAGCAGCGCGCCCGCGGCCTCGTCGAACAGGCCGGCGTCGAGCCGTCCGGCCTCGTCGGCGCGGACCACCTCGCGCAGCGCGGCCTCGGCCACCACCGGCGGCGCGGCCGGGAGGAGCCGCACGTGGTCGCGGGTCCGGTCCGCGGCCTCGTCGGCGGTGGGCTCCAGCGCGTCGTGCAGCCGGACGAACGAGCGCAGTTCACGGGCGGTGCCGCCGCGCAGGAACCGGCTGACGCAGCCGTCCAGCAGCACCTTGCGGTCGACGCGGCCTTCGCGCGCGAGCGCGGCCAGCTCGGTCGTCCAGTAGGCGGGGGACCCGACGCCCGCTCCCGGGCTGGTGAGCGCCGTGCCCACGCCGTCGGCCTCGAACAGCCTCGGGAGCAGCGCGTCGAGGAACGGGTCGTCGCGGAGCCGCACGGGCGGTCCGCCCAGCGCCACCCACCCGAAGACGAAACCGTCCGAGAGTGGGGGCTCGAAGCCGCCCTCGCGGGCCAGCTCCGCCGCGATGTGCCAGAGCAGGCCCGAGTCCCAGAGGTCGCCGGACGGACGGATGCGCCCGGCGACCCGGCGGGCGACGTCGGCGCGCCACTCGGCGGGCCGGCCGCGGGTGGCCTCGCGGACCTGGAGGGCGGCCCGCTCGTCCCGGCCCTGCCCCCACGGGCGCAGGTCGGAGCGGCACAGCCAGGTCGCCGCCGCCGCGGCGCCGCCGATGGTGCAGGCCCCCGCGACCAGCAGCGACTGCGCCACACGGTCGCCGAGCCCGCCCCGGCCGGTCTCGGCCACGCGGGCCCGCAGGTACGCCGGGAGCTCCTTGGCGACGGCCCGGCGGGCGTCGTCGCCGAGCCCGCGGACCAGCTCCCCGACGCCCTGGGCGTCGCCGGCCTCGATGCCGGCCCGGACCTCATCCCATGCGCTCATCGGCGACCTTCCCCCCGGTCAGCGCGCTGGACGAGACGGGCGGCGAGGACGTGCTTGCAGGGGCCGCGCCCGCCACGGTGGTCGATCCACCATTGGCACGTGCAGGACGCTTGGTCGCCGTCGATACGGACATGCCGGTCCTGCTCGTTGCTGCGGACCACGGCCACGCCCTCACCGGTGAGCCGCACGGCCCCGCCGTCGGCGAGCGCGTGCGCCGACCGCAGCCGCGGATTGAGGGCCGACACGCGCGAGGGGTCGTAGGGAAGCTCGCGGTGGAAGAACGCCGCCTCGGCGGTGTCGAAGCCGACCCGCCCGGACGTGCCGAGCTGCGTCAGCGCGGCCTTCACGCGGGCGAGGCCGATGCCGGAGCGCTCGGCCAGCAGGTCGGGCTCGACGCGCGGCTCGAACGACAGCAGCGCCCCCAGCAGGTCGGCGTCGCCCGCCGCCTCGTCGGTGGCGAGCGCGTCGAGCACCGCGCCCTCCCCGGAGAACCCGCGCGACGGCTCGGGCGACAGCGACAGGACGTACCGCATCCCGGGAAGCTCCAGCTCCCAGACGCTGGAGACCGGGCCGCTCCCGGGGTGGACGGCCGGGCCGTACACGCGCAGCGCGCGGGCGAAGCGCAGCAGCGGCAGCATCGTCCGCAGCCGGTCGGGGCCCGGCAGGCACACCGCGCCGGGGACCGGACGGGACGTGACGCGCAGGGACCGTCCGGCGGGCACCGCCCACAGCGTCCCGCGCACGCCGCTCCTGCCGCCGGGCAACCCGCGCAGGAACCGGACGGCATCGGGACCGGCCGTCTCGGCGCGCGGATCGAACCCGGCGGTGATCACCTGGACCTCGGCGAAGCCGCGCAGCCACCGGTCGGGCAGCGGCACCTTCTTCTCCACCACCGCGCCGTCGAGCGTGGTGACCGCGAGCTCGTCGGCGCCGACCGCCAGGTGCAGCGGATCGGCGCCGCCCACCCGCGCCAGCGCCTCGCGCAGTGGCCCGTTGACGTCGACGTTGGTGGTGCCGCGCTCGTGCACCTCGCCGTCGAGCGCGGGCTGGAGCACGTCGAGCCGCGCGTAGACGCCGCAGCACGCGGAGAACGACTCCATCCGGAGCCGGTCGCCATTGCACGTGACCACCGGGTCGCGGAACCCCGTCGGCCTCGGCTGGAAGTAGCGGGTCCGCGCGACGTCGGCCAGCGCGAGCATCGCCGCCGCGGCGGGCGCGGCCTGGGTGAGGAGCCCGCTGAAGAAGCGCGGGTGCGCCGCGGGCCCGGCGGACGTGATGCCCCCCGAGGTGGACAGGCCGAGAAGCCCGCCGGTGAGCCCCGAGGGGCGCGTGTAGGTGAAGCCCTGCGCAGGGCCTGCCGCTGTCGCCGTGTTGGCCATGCGGCAGAACCTAGGACCCGCCGCCGACAGAACAGCGGAACGCTCAGCGGCCGGCAACGGATCGGCGGCCGGGGACGGATCAGTCGAGCTGGCCGGGGAAGAGCAGCGCCAGCTCGCGCGGGTATCCGCCGATCAGCCGTAGTTCGTCGTCGGTCAGCGGCCGGCCGGTCATCGCGTTGCAGAGCTGGACGAGGGTGAACGCCAGGTCCGGGTCGGCGGGCTCGATCCCGAGGCCGTCCATGACGTGCCGGAACCCGGCCTTGCCGCCGTACTCCCCGGTCAGCACCACCCGGCCCGGCCGCGCGTGCCAGTCGGCGGGGAACGCGCCGAGCGTCTCCTCGTCGTACAGCTCGTAGTTGCCGTGGTCCTTCAGCGCCCCGTCCGCGTGGATGCCCGACTCGTGCGCGAACGCGTTGCGGCCCACCCCGACCTGGTTGTACGGCAGCGGCTGCCCGAACGCGTAGCTCGCCCACAGCGCGAACCGCCGCACCCAGGACAGGTCGATCGGATCGCCGATCCCGCCGTCCCCGCCCGCCTCCGGGCCGCCCTCCCCGCGGTGGCCCTCCAGCCCGAAGCCGTGCCGGAACGCCAGGATCGTCGACAGCAGGTCGGCGTTGCCGGAGCGCTCGCCGATCCCGTTGACGCAGGTGTTGATCCACGCGTCCTGGCCGGCCTCCAGGTCGCCGAGCGCCCCCGAGATCGAGTTGGCGACGGCGAGGCCGAGGTCGTTGTGGCAGTGCGTCTCGACCGGCATCCCGACGGCCGTGGCCAGCTCGGCGAACCGGGCCCGGATCCGGTCCGGGGTGTCGCCGCCGATCGTGTCGCAGTACCGCACCCGGTCGGCGCCCGCCTCCTTCGCGGCGAGCGCGAACTCCTTGAGGAACCCCTCGTCCGTCCGCGAGCCGTCCTCGGCGTTGACGCCGACGGTCAGCGCCCCGCCCGCCTTGGCCGCGCGCACCGCCGCGGCCATCTCGCGGACGATCGCGTCCCGGTCCAGCCGGCCGCGGAACTTGTTGGCGATCATGTAGTCGGACGTCGAGATCGACAGGTTGTAGTGGGCCAGGCCGAGCGGCAGCGACCGTTCCACGTCCTGCACCACGCCGCGGCACCAGCCCGACAGCCGCAGCGGACCGAACGCGCCCGCCTCGGCCAGTGCCACCTGCGCGCGCACGTAGGGGACCTCGTGGAACAGGAACGGGAAGCCGATCTCCGACTGCGCCACGCCGAGCCGGCCGAGGTAGAAGTTGACCACCGTCTTGCCGAACTTGGAGAGCCCGGTCCGGGCCGTCTGCACGCCGTCGCGGTTGGTGACATCGAGGAAATGGATCTGAGGCATGGCCACAGATTGACATCGGCATCCACATGTATCAATATTGATCAAAATCAATGTCAGGGGGCCGGGATGGCGGAGAACGACCAGGCGGGCGAGTGGATCGGCGCCTCGGCCGCCGCCGAGCGGCTCGGTGTGAAACCCGCCACGTTGTACGCGTACGTGAGCCGCGGCGTGCTGCGCCGCAGGCACGCGCCCGACGGGCGGCGCAGCCTCTTCGACGCCGTGCAGGTCGAGGAGCTCGCGCGGCGCGGCAGGCCGCGCAGGCCGCCCGGCCCCGGCGAGCTCGCGATCGAGTCGGCGATCACCATGCTCGGGGCCGACCGGCCCTTCTACCGTGGCCGCGACGCGCTGGACCTCGCGGGGGAGCGCGGCTTCGAGGAGGTCGCCCGCTGGCTCTGGACCGGACCGGACGCGGCGGCCTCTCCATCCCCCTCCCCGCACACCGGCGGCCCTCCCCCCGGGGACGGCTGGCGCGCGTCCGCCGAGGGCGTGGCCGTCGCGGTCGCGGCGCAGGCCGGCCTGCCCCGCGACCTGCTTCCGCTCGACCGGCTCCAGCTGATCACCGCCGCCCTGGCCACCGCCGACCCGGTGCGCTTCCCTCTCGACCCGCCCGCGGTGACCGCCACCGCCCAGACCCTCATCGCCGGCCTGGTCGAGGCCCTCCCGCCGGCCGCACCCGAGCCCGTCCCGGCCTCGGGCTCGGTGGCGGAGCGGCTGTGGAGCCGGCTGTGCCCCCGGCCGCCCGAACCGGGCCTGCTGCGGGCGATGGAGGCGGCGATGGTCCTGCTCGCCGATCACGAGCTGGCCGCGTCGACGCTCGCCGCCCGGGTGGCCGCGTCCGTGCGCGCCGACCCGTACGCCGTCGTCGCGTCCGGCCTCGGCGTGCTGAGCGGCCCGCTGCACGGCGGCGCCTCCTACGGCGCCGAACGCCTGCTCGGCGAGATCGGCGGCCCCGGCGACGCGGCCCGCGTGATCGGCGAGCGGCTGCGCGGGGGCGAGCGCGTCCCCGGCTTCGGGCACGCCGTCTACAAGTCCGGCGACGCCCGCGCCACGCGCCTGTTCGGCCTGATCAGGGCGGCGGCGCCGGATCACGGACGCCTCGCGGTCGCCGACGCCGTCGTGGACGAGGCCGTCCGCCGGCGCCTCCCCGCCCCCAACATCGACCTCGCGCTGGCCGCGCTCGGCGCGGTCGCGGGCATGGTCCCCGGCGCGGGCGAGGCGCTCTTCGCGGTCGCGCGCACCGCCGGGTGGCTCGCCCACGCCATGGAGGAGTACGCGCGGCACGCCCAGATCCGTCCGCGCGCCGTCTACACCGGACCCGTCCCGGATCCGGCCGGGTCCGCCGGACCGCCTTAGGTGCCGGACCGCCTTGAGCCGGGGGTGTGCGTGGGCGCACGGTGACCGGGGGTACGCTCGTTGTCGTGCGACGGTTCTTCACTCCCGGCTGGCTGGGCCTCCATGCGCTGGCGATCGTGTTGTGCGCCTCCTTCCTCGGTTTCGGGTGGTGGCAGTACGACCGAGCGCAGGCCGGCAACGACCGGAGCTGGGCCTACACCTTCGAATGGCCGATCTTCTCGATCTTCGTGATCGTGATGTGGATCAAGATGATGCGGGACGAGCTGAGCGGGGACGAGACCCGCCAGGCGCCCAAGGTCATCGAGGAGCCCGCGGCGGCCGCGGTCAAGCGCGAGCTCATCCGGCAGCACGAGGCCGAGGACCCCTCCCTCGCCGCGTACAACCGGTACCTCGCCCGGCTCAACGCCGAGAGCCGCGGCTGAACCCCGGCCCGGCACGGTCCGGGCCCCGGCGTGGCCCGCGCCCGGCGGTGGCGCGGCTCCGAGACGGCGGCGACGTGCCGCCGAACGGTACTGCTGAACGGCCCGTCCGGCCGTCCGACGAAAGGCGTGATCTGTGGAAGCGGCGGTGACCAGGTACCGAGTCCTGGCCCTGGTGGTCGGGACGCTCTTGGTGCTCCTGGTGGTCGGCATGGTGCTCAAGTACGGGCCGACCGACGAGCCCGCCCTGGCCGGCATCGTCGCGCCCGTGCACGGCCTGCTCTACATGGTCTACCTGGTGATCTCCTACGACCTGTGGCGGCGGACCGGTTGGACGCTCGGCCGGATGGTCCTGATCGTCTTCGGCGGCGTGATCCCGTTCATGACCTTCTTCGTCGAGCGCAAGGTCGTCCGCGAGGCGCGGGCGCTCGAGACCGCGAACGCGACCGCCTGACGTCCCTCCCGCGGAGGGACCGGCCGCCCGGCACCGGACGTGCCGCGGCCCGCGGAGGGGGACGCCTCCACGGGCCGGGCTCATCGCAGCGATCCTCACTGCTGTGCGGGCGACCGGGACGGGGGTCGGACGTGGTGCCGGTCGCCCTGATGCGTCGGCTTCCGCCGAATCGGGTCGGTGCTGCTCTCACCCCCCTTCCTCCGCCGGAACGCTGCACGGTGAGGGTCGAAGGGGGAGGCCGGGCCGGCGGCACTGCTCGAAGGTGCCGCCGGCCCGGTGGTGAAGGACGCCGATGCTGCGGGGGCGTACGGCATCGGCGCCCGGTGATGGTCGAAGTGCCGCGGGAACCGCGGCGGGGCGGCCTGCCGCCGCGCAGCGCCGCTGCGGCGGCAGGCCGGTCGCGATCCCGGGACCCGCGCGAGGGAGGGGACGCGCGGGTCCGGGCCGGCGGGCCCGGTACGGCCGAGGACCCGAGGTGTGTCTCCGCGCGCCGCCGCCGCCGCGTGCACCGTGGAGCCCAGGGGGCGGTGCGGGGTGCGGTGCGGCGGGCCGGGAACGCCCTCGGCCGTACGGACCGGGCCGAGGGAGAAGGGGACGCGGTCGGTCGGGTGCACGCGATCCTCCCCTCGACGGGCGCCGGAGCCGGGCCTTTGCCGGCCCGAGGGTTTCTCCTTTACCCAGTGTCACGATCTCGTTGCGGTAAGTACCCGCGCGCCATGGTCACGTAAACCCAGGTCAACAAAGAATCGTGATCGCGATCTTGACTTTGCCGGGCCGTTGCCCGGCGTGTGGTGGTTCGGCCGAATGAGCCCCGCAGGTCGTCCCGCCGCGGACCCGTCCCGGACCGTCCCGGACCGCCGCGCGGGGTCGCGCCGACGGATCAGATCCAGCCGCGGCGGGCGGCCTCCATCCCGGCCTGGAAGCGGTTGCGGGCGCCGAGCTCGTCGCTGAGCGCCTTCATCCGGCGCCGGGTGGTGCGGGTGGACAGCCCGAGCTGCCGGGCGATCGCGTCGTCCTTGAGGCCCATGGCCAGCAGCTCGATCAGCTTGCGGTCCTCACCCGCCGGGCCGCCCGCCGCCGGGGGCGGCGGCTCGGCGAACGGGATCGCCCGCTGCCACAGCGCCTCGAACAGCATGACCAGCGAGTCCAGCAGCGAGGAGGGGTGCACCACGATCGTCTGCCCGATCACGTCGTCGGCGACCAGCGGCAGCAGCGCGATCCGCCGGTCGGCGATGACCAGCTTCATCGGCAGCCCGGCCAGGACCCGGGCCTCCTCCCCGGCCGCGCGCAGCTCCTGGACGGTGCCGGGCGCGCCCGGCGGCGCCAGCGACTCGGGGGCGTAGATGGCCCGCCACCGCACCCCGCGCGCCAGCACCGGCCGCTGCCAGGGGTTGCCGCCCGCCTGCACGTACGGCGGCCGGTCGAACACCAGCATCTCCTCGGCGACCGTCATCTGGACCTGCGCGAACCGCCGCGCGGACGCCTCCGCGCCGGAGACGATCTCGACCAGCTCGCCCGGGTCGCGGCCCTGCCCGGACGCGCGGAACTGCGCCATCAGCGCGTCGGTGGCCAGCCGCAGCCGGTTGAGCTGCTCCATCCGCCGGTTGATCAGGATCTCCACGGCCGCCTCGGGCATGGCCGGGGCCCAGCGGCGCGGCGTGCCGGACGCGCGGGTGACCAGGCCGTGCCCCTCCAGCCGGCTGAGCGCGCGGGACGTCCGCGCGGCGCGGTGGCCCTGCCGGGCGGCCAGCTCGGCGGTGGTGCTGCCGGGGGCGGCGAGCACCGTCCGGTAGACCTCCTCGTCGGCCGCCGACAGCCCGATGGGCTCGAACAGGTGCGGGTCGTCGAAGCCGGTCATGGTCCCTCCTCCTCCGCTGAGGTGATCAACACCGTAGATGGCACATAGGTGCCGTTGTCACCAGACGGACGGTCGAAAGCGTCGACAGCGATGATCTAGGTCGCGTAGGACCTGGGGGGACACCCGACGAGAGGGAGCCCCAGTGACCCGTCCCGGGACCACCAGCGGACGCCGCCGCGGCGGCGCGCGCCGCCTGAGCCGCGCGGCGGCGGCGATCCTGCTCGCCGCCGGACCTGCGCTCGCCGTCCTCCCGCCCGCTGCGGCGGACGGCGCGGACCGCGAGGAGAACCTGATCGTCGAGCTGGCGGGCGCGCCGGCCGTGACCGCGCCGCCCGCGCGGGACGACGGCGGGACCGCCCAGGCAGCGCGGGCCGTCGCCGCGCGGCGCGGCGCGGTGCGGACCGCGCAGCGCGGCGTGCTCGCGGCGGCCGAGTCGCGCGGGCTCAGGCTGACCGAGACCCGTTCGTTCACCCTGCTGTTCAACGGGGTCGCGGTGCGGGCCCGGCAGCGCGACCGGGCGGCCCTCGCCGCGCTGCCCGGCGTCGTGGCGGTGCACCCCGACCTGGTGATGCGCCGCGCCGACACCGCGAGCAACGAGCTGACCGGCGCGGCGCAGGTGTGGAAGCGCAAGGCCCCGGACGGGCGGGCCGCACGCGGCGACGGCGTGACCGTCGCGGTGGTCGACACCGGCGTCGACTACGGCCACCCCGACCTCGGCGGCGGCTTCGGCGCGGGCCGCAAGGTGGTGGCCGGGTACGACTTCGTCAACGGCGACGGCGACCCCAGGGACGACAACGGGCACGGCACCCACGTCGCGGGGATCGTCGCGGGCGACGGCGGCGTGCAGGGCGTCGCGCCCAAGGCGACGCTGACCGCCTACAAGGTGCTGGACGCGCGCGGCGGGGGCACCGAGTCCGGCGTGCTCGCCGGGCTGGAGGCCGCCGTGGACCCGGCCTCCCCGCATCCCGCCGGCGTGGTCAACATGAGCCTCGGCGCGCCGGGCGACGGCACCGAGCCGATCGGGCGGGCCGCGTCGGCGGCGGTGCGGTCCGGGACGGTCGTGGTCGCCGCCGCGGGCAACGAGGGCCCGGGGGCGGGGACCGTCGCGACGCCCGCCGCCGCCGAGGGCGTCCTCGCGGTCGGCGCGAGCACCAGCGGGGTCCGGGTGCCGCGGCTGAGCGTGGTGGAGCCCGGACGGCAGAAGCTCCAGGCGTACCGGAACGCGCTGTCGGCCGACCCGTCCGCCCGCCCGGCGGAGGCCGCGCTCGTGGACGGCGGCAAGGGCACCCCCGAGGAGCTCGACGCGCTCGGGGACCTGAGCGGAAAGATCGTGCTCCTGCACGGCGGGAGCGCGGCGGGCCGGGAGGCCGCCGCGCGCGACATCGAGGGCCGCAAGGGCCGCGCCGCGCTCTTCGGCGCCGACGGCGTGCCGGTGCCGCAGCTCGCAGGGGAGCGGCCCGTCCCGCCCGTCCAGGACAGGTACGCGACCGGCGGCGCGCGTCTCGGCGGCCTCGTCGTCCTGGACGTCGACGGGTACGAGACCGCGCACCTGCGCGGCCTGCTGGGCAAGGGGGCGGTCCGGCTCCGGCTGGCGTCCGACGACGCCACCGACCGGCTGGCCGACTTCAGCGCGCGCGGGCCGTCCGCACGGTTCGGCGCCAAGCCCGACCTGGTCGCGCCTGGCGTCGGGATCCTCTCGACCGTCCCGGGGAACGGCACGGCGCGGATGTCCGGGACGAGCATGGCCGCCCCGCACGTCGCGGGCGCCGCGGCCCTGCTGCGCCAGCTCCACCCGGGCCACCCGGCCACCGCGATCGGCGGCGCGCTCACCGGCGGCGCCCGGCGGCTGCCCGGCCTCGCCCCGTCCGAGCAGGGCGCCGGGCGGCTGGACGTGCCGGCGGCGGCCGACGTGAAGGTCTCGGCCTTCCCGGCGACCCTGTCGCTCGGCCTCGCGGGCCTCGGCGGCGGCACGGTGCGCGCAAGCGGGACCGTCCACCTGTCCAATCCGGGCGCGAAGCGGGTCACCACCAGGCTCCGCGCGCGGAACGCGGGCGAGGACGGCACGGTGACGATCTCGCCGCGCACCGTCTCGGTCCCGGCGGGCGGCAGGGCCGACGTCACGGTGACGGTCACGGCCCGCACCCCGGACGGTGACACCGACCTCACCGGGTGGATCGAGTCCGACGGCGGGGCCCGGGTAGGCGTCCCGTATCTGCTGCCGGCACGCCATCTGCGCATGTACGTCTCCCCGGACCCGAGCGACGGCGCGTCCGAGGCGTTCGTCTACAGCCCCGCCGCGCTGGAGGCCGCGCCCGTCGTCACGGTGACCGCGCCGGACGGGAGGAAGACCGAGGTCACGACCAGGCTCGACCACGGGAGCTGGTGGCGGGCGCCGCTGCGCGGCGAGGCCGCCGGCACGTACCGGGTCGCGGCCCGCGCCCGCACGGCGGCGGCCACAGGAGGGACGACGCTCGCGGGCGCCGCCGCGTTCGAGGTCACCCCGGCCGACGCGCGCGGCGCGCACTGGGACCCCGTCGGCCCCAACTCCGGCTCGGGCGCCCTGGCCACGTCCCCGGCCGCGCCGGCCCAGCTCGCGCTGACCCAGTTCGGCGACTCCGGCGTCTGGCTGACCACCGACGCCGGGCAGACCTGGGCGCAGCGCCGCCGGCTCCCCGTCGGCCCGTCCGCCGCGGGCGTCGGCAAGCTGGTCGTCGACCCGCGCGACGGCCGCCGGATGTGGAACGCGGTGGCCTCCGGGTCGCTGCTCACCGGCCAGGTCGACCCCGCCTACCAGGGCCGGATCCTGCGCACCGAGGACGGCGGCCGGACCTGGACGACCCTCGACTTCCCCGACGTCGCGGTCGAGGCCCTCACCGTCGACCCGTCCGGCGCGATCCTGGTCGCCGCCGCGGGCGACGCGCTGTACGTGAGCCGCGACCGGGGCGCCACCTGGCAGGCGCGGGCGGCGCCGTGGAGCGGGCCCGCGGCCGGGCTGACGATCTCCGGCGGGGTGCTCTTCGCCGCCGCCTACGACGGGGTCTGGACGGTCCCCGGCATCACCGGCGACGCCCCCGGCCCCGGCCGGCTCGCGCTCGCCGAACGCGGCACCGGCTTCGTCCACGGCGACGCCGAGATGGTCGTCACGACCGGGGTGTCGGGCGTGGTGCGCGGCACCCGCGACGGCGGCGCGACCTGGAAGGAGCTGTACGAGCTGCCGTCCGGGACCCCGCAGAGCCTGAAGATCGTGGACGGCGACGTCTACGTCGGCGCCCTCCGGGAGGAGCACGTCGGCCGGGACCACGGCGCCGCCTGGACCCGCTGGAAGGAGCCGATCTCCGGCTCGGTCGAGACCGACTTCGCGTCCTGGACGGCACCCGGCGGCAAGCGCGAGGTGCTGCTCTCGTCGGTGCGTGCGGGCCTGTTCGGCACCCGCGACGCCGGCGCCGGCTACGCCCGCACCGGCATCCAGGGCGCCACCGCGCACGACCTCGCGGTGGCGACCGGCGCGGACGGCCGTCCGGCCCTCATCGCCGCCACCGACTACGACGTCTACCGGACCGCGCTGCCCACCGGCCCCGTCACCGCCGCCACCCGCGAATGGGGGACGGCGAAGGAGGCGCACTTCGGCACGGCGGTCGGGCAGCTCGCGGTGTCGCCGCGCGACCCCCGCGAGGTCTGGAAGATCACCACGGTCCCGTCGGTGGACACCTTCACCGTCCAGCGCAGCCAGGACGGCGGGGCCACCTGGAAGCAGCTCGTGCGGACCCAGGAGACCCCGTTCGACCTGCTGATCCACCCCGCCGACCCGCGCCGGATCGTGATCCCGTTCAAGTCCCTGCAGGGCATCGGCCTGTTCACCAGCGCCGACGGCGGCGCGACCTGGCGCAAGTTCCTGCACGACCAGGTGTTCACCACCGTCGCAGGCGACCCGCGCGACCCCGACCGGCTCTGGCTGGGCGGCGCCGGCGGGCTGTGGCGGTCGGACGACGGCGGCCACACCCTGCACAAGGTGGACGGCGCGAGCGTCACGAAGGTCTTCACCGACCCCCGTTCGCCCAAGCGCGTGGTGGTCGCGGCGGGCTCCGACATCCGTGTCAGCGACGACAACGGACACACTTTCCGTGCCGCCCGTACCGGCGGCCTGCCGATGAAGGTGACCGACATGGTCGCGTCCCCGACGGACACCCGCGTCCTGTACGCCGCAGCGGGCGCCTATAGCGACGCCGCACTGCTCAAGGGCGGGCGCGGCGTGCTCCGCAGCACCGACGGCGGCCGGACGTGGGCCAACCTGTCCGGCGACCTACAGAACACCTCGGTCACCTCACTGGCGCTCAGCCCCGACGGCGCCTGGCTGTACGCGGGGACCCAGCACGGAGGAGCCCACCGCCTCCACCTCCGCTGACATCCGCGCACCGACCTCAGCCGGCCTCACCTGCGTTCTGGACTCCGTCGAGAACGCAGGTGAGGCCGAAGGCGCTATCGCCCGGCGGGCCGTCCTCGGGGTGCGGGGCGCCCGTAAGCTGATCTTGTGTCAGAGGATCTCGGGCGGCCGGAGGCCGTCGCGGCCGACTACGCGTGGATCGGTGCCGAGGAGGACGACGGCCTGTTCTCGGCGTACTGCCTGACCTTGGTGCGCGGGATCACCCCGCGGGAGTTCATGGACCGGCTCGGTGCGCGGATCATGTTCGACGCCCTGAGGCTCGGCGAGGAGTTCACCGACCTCTCCTTCCAGTACTGGGACGAGCCGCATCACGGCGACGTCCAGTTCATCGGCGCGACGGCGGTGACCGGGGACGGCGTGGACTGGACCCTGGCCCTGGAGGTCAACGGCCATCTGGGCGTGACCCCCTCGGTCGTGGTGCCGGTCTCGGCGGGGACCCGGCTGGTCTCGCACCGCTACAACGGCGGCAACGCCTTCGGCGGCTTCCTCTGGATCGAGGACGGCGACGTCCGGCTGGACTTCGAGCCCCTGTTCGCCGGCCACCGGGGCGGCAGCACCCCGGACGCCCTCCTTGAGGACATGCGGCAGATCGGTTTCGACCTGGAGGCGGACGGCGAGGACGTCGGCCCGACCACGACGGCCGCTTTCGCCCTGGCCGAGCGGCTCACCGGAGTCCGCGTGACCGCGGCCATGCTCGACGACGCGGTCTTCCTGTGCGGCACGGCCGCCGACCACTGAGCAATCTTTCCATTTTGGAAATTTTGCCGTGGCGGCATTAATTTGCTACGGTTTCCGGCATGACACCGGATGACGCTACTCATCTCGGGCTGCGCGAGCGCAAGAAGCGCGAGACCCGGGTGGCACTGAGCCAGGCCACGATCCGCCTGTGCGTTGAGCGCGGGTGGGAGAACGTGGCGGTGGAGGACATCGCCGCCGCGGCGAACGTGTCCGTGCGCACCTTCCGCAACTACTTCTCCGGCAAGGCCGAGGCGATCGCGGCCCTTCACCTGGAGCGCATGCTGCGGGTCGCCGACGAGCTGCGCGCCCGCCCGGCCGATGAGTCGTTGTGGGACTCGGTCGCCCACGCCGTGCAGACCCGGTTCGCGGCGGGCGGGCAGTCGGCGCCCGACCGGAGATGGGCGGACGGGCTCCGGCTCATGCTGGCCGAACCGGCTTTGCAGGGCGAGGTCGGCAAGGCGAACGCGGCCGCGCAGGACGAGTTGGCCCGCGCGGTCGCCGGACGCACCGGCACGGACGCGGCGCGTGAGGTGTATCCGAACCTCGTCGCCGCGGTGGTCGCCGCGGGCAGCGCGGTGGCCGTGGAGCACTGCCTGCGGACCGACGGCCAGACCTCCCTCGGACCGGTGCTGGCCGAGGTCTTCGCCGCCCTCGCCGCGGGACTGCCCGTCCCGTAGCGGACCGCGCTCATCCGGTTGTTCCCCGCCCGGCGCCGCCGCCGGGTCGGTTCGTCCTGCCCTTTTCCGTCATGTCAGATCTATTCAGGGGAGAACATGTCCGTGAGCACCGATGTCGTCATCGCCGGAGGAGGCCCGAACGGGCTGATGCTCGCCTGCGAACTGAGCCTGGCCGGCGTCCGGCCGATCGTGCTGGAGCGGCTGTCGGAGCCGAGCCCGGAACCGAAGGCCAATGGCCTGCTCGGGCAGGTGGTGCGCATGGTCGACCACCGCGGACTGTACGAGCGGCTCAGCGATGCCCCGGGGCCGCCGCGGCCGAACTCCGCCTACTTCACGTTCGCCGCGATGGGCCTGAACCTGAGCCTGCTGGAGGACAGCCCGCTGTACGGCCTGGCCGTGCCGCAGCAGCGCATTGTCCAGATCCTGGAAGAGCGCGCCACCGAACTCGGAGTGGACATCCGGCGCGGACACCAGGTGATCGGCCTGACGCAGGACGACGACGCCGTCACTGTCGACGTCGCCGGCACGGACGGCGACTACCGGGTGCGGGCCCGCTACCTCGCCGGCGCGGACGGAGCCCACAGCCTCACGCGCAAGCTGTCCGGAATCGGCTTCCCCGGCGTCAGCTACGACCGGACGACCACCCGCACGGCGCACGCCTCCGTCCCGGCGGGCTGGGTGGACGCCGGGACCGGCGCCCTGAACGTGCCCGGCCACGGCGCCCTCCGGCCGTTCCTGTCCCACCGCACCGAGCACGGAGGGGTCTCCTACGCGCCGTTCCCCGGCCACCCCCCGCTGATCAGCACCACGGAGTGGGACCAGCCCGAGTCCGGGGAGCCCATGAGCCTCGACGAGCTGCGCGCGAGCCTCGGCCGCGTCCTCGGCGCGGACCTCCCGGTCGGTCCGCCGCAGGGGGCGGGACCGCACGTGCTGCGCCGCCTGACCGGCGGCAACACCCGCGTCGCCGAACGCTTCCGGGACCGCCGGGTGTTCCTGGTCGGCGATGCCGCGCACGTCTACGCCTCGGGCGGCGGCCCCGGGCTCAATCTGGGCTTGCAGGACGCGGCCAACCTCGGCTGGAAGCTCGCCGCCCGGATCCGCGGCACCGCCCCGGCCGGACTGCTGGGCAGCTACGAGACCGAGCGCCGGCAGGCCGCCGGCCGCATGGTCATGAACGCCCAGGCGCAGTCCGCGCTGATCGCCCCGGGCGGCGACGTCACCGCGCTGCGCGACCTGTTCATCGAACTGCTCGGCCACCGGGACACCGTCCAGCACCTCGCGGATCTGCTCGCGGGCGCCGACGTCCGCTACGACATGGGCATTCCCGAGGCCCACCCCCTGGTCGGCCGGTTCGCGCCGGACGTCGAACTGGACACCTCCACCGGCACGGTCCGGCTGGCGGAGCTCGGCAGGACCGCACGGCCCCTGCTGCTCGACCTGACCGAGGGCGCGTCGGTCGCTGAGGCGCTGCCGGACGGGACCGACCGGGTGGACGTCGTCACCGCGCGGCCCCACCCGTCCGCGCACGCGTTCACCGCCCTGCTGCTCCGCCCCGACTGCCATGTGGCGTGGGCATCGGACTCGTCCAACCCGGATGCCGCCGAACTGGACGGGCTCCGGGCCGCCGCACGGCGCTGGTTCGGCTCACCGGTCCCGGCCGGGAACCCGGTGGTGTGATCCACGCGGAGGGAGTGCCTGGCGCGTGCCCGCTGCCTCGGATCGGAGGTTCGCGCCATCGAGGGGCGGTCGCCTGCCGGCCGCCCAGACGGCCAGCGCGCAGGCCGCGAATCCGGCCCCGAGGAGACTGGAGCCCGCCCAGCCGTGGGCGGTGAAGGCGGCGGTGGTCGCGGCTGCGCCGAGGGCGGAGCCGAGCGAGTAGAAGACCATGTACGCGCCGATGACGCTGCTGGTGCGATCCGGGTGCGCGGCGGTGAGCAGGTGCTGGCTGCTCACATGCACGGCCTGGACCGCGAAGTCGAGGGCCACGATTCCGACGATGAGGAGCCACAGTGACCACGGCAGCTGCGCGATCGCCGCCCACGCGAGGATGAGCAGGGTGAGGGCGAGACCGGTGACCGGGGCCGTCCGTCCCGCGTCCGCCCACCGTCCCGCGCGTGCCGCGCCGAGTGCGCCGGCGAGTCCGGCGATGCCGAACAGTCCGATCCGGCTTTCGCTGAGCTGCCATGGCGGGTCCGCCAGCGACACCGACAGCCCGCTCCACAGGGTTCCGAACGATGCGAACAAGAAGAACGCGATGAGCCCGCGGGTCAGGACGATGCGCTGCCCGAACAGTCCGCCGAGCGAGGCGACGGCCCGCCTGTACCCCGCAGGCCGGTCGGGGCGCTCCTCCGACGGCAGCACGACGAGGACGAGGGCCGCGAGCCCGAGCGACAGCACCGCGAGGACGGCATAGACGCTCCGCCAGCCCCACACGTCGGCGAGCGTGCCGGTGACGGCCCGCGCGCCCAGGATGCCGACCACAACGCCCGAGGTCACGACACCGATGTTCCGTCCGCGTTCGGCAGGCGGCGAGACCGACGCGGCGTAGGCCACCGCGGTCTGCACCACGACCGCGAACACCCCGGCCGCCGCGAGCCCCGCGAACGCCACCCACGCGGCCGACGCCGAGGCCGTCAGGATCATGCCCGCCGCGGTGAGCGCCAGGTGCACGGCGATGAGCCGGCGCCTGTCGACCACGTCGCCGAGCGGCACCAGCAGCACCAGCCCTGCCAGGTAGCCGAACTGGCCGGTCGCGACGATCCACCCGGTGAGTTCCGCCGGCACACCGAGATCCCGTCCCATCGGCGCCAGAACCGGCTGCGCGGCATAGATGCTCGCCACCGCGACACCGCACACCACCGCGAGTAGCAACCGCCGCCACACGTCCATCGCACCCCAATCCCGATCAGTAGCAAATTGCAACCAATTGGACGGTACGGCATGATGGTTTCAATCCGCAACTCATTGGGAGGTGTCATGCCGCGCACCACCACGCGCGCCCCGGACCCCGACTGGACCGACCCCGAATGCCCCGTCGCCCGCACGCTCGACCTCGTCGGCGACAGGTGGAGCCTTCTCGTCGTCCGCGACGCGATGGACGGGGCACGGTCGTTCACCGAGTTCCAGCGGCGCACCGGCATCGCCCGCAACATCCTCACCGACCGCCTCCGCAAGCTCACCGCTCACGGGCTCCTCGCCCAGCGCACCGCACCATCGGGCCGCCGTCAGGAATACGTGCTCACCGACGCCGGCCGCGATCTCTTCCCGGTCATCCTCACCCTGCGGCAGTGGGGAGAGCGCCACGCCTTCGTCCCCGGCGAGACCCACTCCACCCTTGTCGACCAGCACGGCATCCGCGTGCCGGAGATCGCGCCGGCCGGCGCCGACGGCACCCCCCTCGGCACCGAAACCACCCACGTGCAGAAGACCCGGTAGAGAGCAGCCCCTCCGCGCCTCCAGACCTCGCCGGAACCCCGCCGCCCACGCGCCGGTGGTATGCCTTGGGCATGAACGAGTTGGACGCTGAAGTGGTTCAGCCTGCGATGCTCGAACGTCCAGTGGACTCAGCCCGTTACCGCGGTCTTGCCCGGCCGGACAAGACCGTGCGGTGGGCGAGGAACGAGCTCGAGCAGGTCGGGCAGATGCGTGGGCGATCCCCGGATACGTGGCCCACGCCGACCGCCTTGCCCGAGTCGCTGGACCGACTCGCCGAGCGGCTGACCGAGCTGGGATGGGACGATCTCGCCGGCCTGGCTCGCCGGGAAGAACTGGCGGTCTATCGGACGGGGCCCGCCGCCCGACCGGGCTTGTTCACCGACCGGATCGTCCGCGCCTTGGCCGCGTTGCACCGCAGCCTCATGGAGTGCGAGCGGTGGGAGGAAGCACTCGAGGTCGTCGAGGAGCTCCTGCGACTGTCGAAATCCAACCGGTCCGCGCGGGCACAGGCCCCGGAGGCGCGCTATTGGCGGACGCTGCTCCTCACCAGGCTCGGCCGCGACCAGGAGGCGGTGGAGTCCGCGGCCGAGGCGGTGACCAAGGCCCGCGGACGGCTACAGAATGCTGGGGCCGGATCGGCGAGCTTCGAGCTCATCCACGCGTTGACGGCCTATGCGGACTGCCTGGACACGGTCGGCCGCGTCGCCGAAGCCGCCGAGGTGAGCGCCGAGGTCATGGCGGCCTGGTGGCGACAGGCTGACTCGACGGTGCGATTCCTCCACACCCTGGACGTGTGCAGCGACCGGCTCGTCCGGAGCGGGCAGACCGAGCAGGCGCGCGCGTGCATCGTCGAGGCGATGGGAAAGCTGCGGTTCCGTAAGCGTGACACCTACCAGGCGAGAGCCTGGCACAACCTCGGTGCCCGCCTGCTCGTGCTGGGGGCACCGAAAGAAGCGCTGACCGCCAGCGAAGAAGCGGTGCGGCTCCACCGCGCAAAGGCGCGGGCTCATCAGGAGCGGCACCGGGAGCTGGAGGCGGACGACGACTGGGACGACGATCACCGCTACTCGCAGATGTACCTGCTCGAGCGGAGACGCGAGAAGTTGGACACCTCGCGGAAGGAGGTCCGTCGAGCCGAGCAGGACCTGCACGATGCCCTGCTCACCCTGAGTGCCTGCGAGGAGTCCACGCTCACCTCTAGAACGGAGGCCGGTTGAATCCGGTGCAGAGGAGCCAGATCGCGCCGAACGCCGCCGAGGGACGGTCGTTGAAGTCGCCGCGCTCCGGCAGCAGTTCCAGGAGGTCCAGTGCGGCGGAGATGTGCCCGCACTCCGCGGCGCGCTCGATCAGCCGCTCGATCGGGTGCTCGCGCTGCGAGTGCGGTATTCCCTGGATCTCGGCGTAGCGCCGGGCCAGTCCCCGCAGGTCCTGGTCGGTCGGCGTCGAGGGCCGGACCGGCGGCGTGCTCCGGCGGGCCAGCTCGACGAGCTCGTCGCCGACCGCCCAGTCGTGGTCTCCCCAGGTCTCCATCAGGTCGGCCCGGCCCTGCTCGGCGAAGACCCTCAGCACCTCGTACGGGACGTCCCAGCCGGGCAGGCTCTGGAACTCGCGTGCCAGGTCGAGGCGGCCGGTGCGCAGCAGGTACACCAGCCACTCCGCCTCCGAGAAGAAGCTTCCGCTCGGATGCCCGGAGCGGTCGTCCAGGAGGGCGCGCACGAGGTCGTCGCGTCCGCACTCCAGCATCGCGTGTATGACGGCGACGTGGTCCTGCCACGGGTTGGGTTCGATGGTGATGGACGCGCGGGCGTGCTGGAACCACTGCTCGGCGGTGCCCGTTTCGCCCAGCGCCTGGCAGGCCGCGCCGAACGAGGCCGCCCTGCCGGCGTCGAACATCTTCTGGTCCACCGAGGGGAACAGCGATCGGGCGAGGGAGAAGGCGGTGCGGGCGGAACGGGTGTCCCCGGCCCGGGCGAGGAGCACGGCGACGTCGGACGCCGCCGCGAGGCGGTCCGCCGGTTCGGGAATGTCGGCGACCAGGATCAGCGCGGCCTCGGGCTCGCCGCGTCGGGCGCGCAGCCGGGCGGCGGCCCGCAGGTGATCCGCGATGTGCGAGCCCCAGCTATACCGGTCGAGGCCGGCGAGTGAACCACGCGCCGCCTCGAACAGATCGGCCACGCTCGCGGTGTTCGGAGGCGGCCACTCCGCGGGCTCATCGCCGTCCATCCCCTCCAGCTCCCCGCGGGATTCGCGGAGGATCCCGCCGTCCTCGGAGTCGAGGACGGCGGCGGCGCTGAGGGCGTCGGGCAGCACGCGAAGTTCACCCCAGCGCACCGGCCAGGCGTGGCGCCGCCCGACTCCCCAGGCCAGGAGGGCGTCCAGCTCGTCCTCGCTGCCCTCCGGAGCGATCACGGCGTCCGGCTGGAGAGTCATCGCCCAGGTGTCCTCGCCGAGCGCGAAGATCTGCCCCTCGAACTCCTCGACGAGCCCGCCCTCCACCGGACGCGGGCCCGGCGGGACGTACAGGGAGTAGAAGTCCCCGACGACCTCGCCGGTCTCGGCCTTGACGAACTGCATGACCACGTCGTCGAGCACCACCAGCGTGTCGTCCGCGCCCCAGTACACGGTGTCGGCGCCCCCGGCGAGCACGCTCCGGATCAGCCGGGGGTGCGCCGGGTCGGCGAACGACCAGATCTCGGCGGACCCCTCGATGGTCAGGAAGGCGGCCCGTTCCCCGCCGGGAGCCCAGGCCCAGGCGTTGTGGTCGCCTTCCTGGCCTCCCCAGCCCGAGTGCGGGACCTGGGCGCTGAAGACGAGGCGGTCGCTGTCGAAGACGTGCACGCCTCCCGTTTCGGCGGTGCCGGTGGGTGGTGTCAGGACCGCCAGCCGGTTGACGGCGCGGCCGGGCGCCCAGTGCAGCGAGACGGGCTTGCCGAGCGCGAAGGGACCGCAGCGGATCCGCCCGGTGGACGCCTCGCGCAGGAACAGGCCGCGGGGAGTCACGGCGGCGACGAGACGGCCGTCCGGACTGAGCCGGGCGAACGTGCCGGGCGCGTACCAGACGATCTCGCGCGTCCCGGCGTCCACACTGATGGCGTTGGCCCCGAACAGCCGGCGGCCGTCGGGCGACCACACCGGGTCGTCGATCCACTGCCCGACCTTCCAGTCGCCGTCGCGCGTTTCGCGCTCCGCGAAGCCGTCCCGCACGGCCTCGGGCGTTCGGCGCGCCATCAGGTACGGGTGATCGGTCTCCACGTGGTCGGGCAGCCACCGTAACCAGCCCCGGTCCAGAGGGACGACGCAGCCCTGGAGCCCGCCGTCGCCGTTGGTGCCGCAGTGGTAGTAGACGCTGCGCCCGTCGGGGGAGAGCGCGAACTCCGACGGGCGCGAGTTGCCGTTCGACACGTCGATGGCGGCGAGGAACTCGCCCTCGAAGGTCCAGACCCCCACGCTGTTCGTGGAGTGGGCCATGGCGATGCGGGACGAGTCGGCGGACCACTGGATCGTGCGCTCGTGGCCGGGCCACCCGACGCCGCCCTCGATGCGGCGCACGGCGTTGACGCACCGGCCGGTGGCGACCTCCCAGATCTGGAGGACGCCGCCCGCGTCGTAGTCGTCGCCGACCCAGCTGCCGGTGGCCAGGTGGCGGCCGTCCGGGCTCATCGCGTGGGCGACGATCTCGGTGTCGTGGCCGTACGGATGCAGGAGCCGCGCCACACCGGCGTCGATCAGCCGCCGCGTGGCCAGCCGGTGGGCGCCGGTCACCCCCTCGTCGCGCTCCAGCCCGGCCAGCCGGGCGCGCAGCGGCGGGACGTCGCGCTCGGGCGTGAAGGCCGACCAGTCGGCCCCGTCCAGGAGCTCCCGCACCGCGCTGGAACCCTGCGCCCCTGCCAGCTCTGATGCCGACAGGAACGGCCGAGGAGGCGCCGCGGCCGGAGGAGCGACGGCCTCTTCCCGCTCCAGCATGCCGATCAGAGCGTCTTCATCCAGGTACGGCGTGCGGAGCGTCCCCGTACAGCACGACCGTGCGCCCTCGCAGCTTCATGATCAGCAGACCCTACCGGCGGGCGCCGACACCGCCTCCGCGATGCGGAGATCCAGGCCGCGGCAGCTTCTCGGAGGATGCCCAGCCAGTCCACGCCGTCCTTCACCAGGCCGGGGACGGCCCGGTTCAGCTTCGGCGTGACGAGCAGCAGTACGTCGGCGGCGGCGACCCGGTCGCGCAGCGGGGCGGAATCATATAGTCGGGCATGTGATTTCGCCACTGCCCGTGGCACGGGGCCCGTTAGATGAGCAGCAGAGTCTTCCCCACGGCGGTGCGGTTCTCGATCGCGGCGTGGGCGTCGGCGGCGCGTTCCAACGGGAAGGTCTGCCCGATGACCGGCCGGACGAGCCCGGCGGCGGCCTGGGACATCATCTGCTCCGCCCAGCGCACCACGTGCGGCCCGAAATCGAAGAGCTGCTCGATGCCGATCACCTCTACGCCCTTGGACCGGGCTTCCGCGGGGTCGATGAGCGTGACCTCGCCGCTGGCGGCTCCGTGCACCGAGAACCGGCCACCGCGAGCCGTCACCTCGAATGCGGCCCGCCCGATCTGTCCGCCGACGCCGTCGAACACCACGTCCGGTCCCGCACCATCGGTCACTTCGAGCACCCGCTTGGTCCAGGCCGGCTCGGAGTAGTCGACGGCGGCGTCGGCGCCCAGTTCCCGGACCAGGTCGAGCTTGCGCGGTCCGCGGGCGGCTCCGAGGACCCGAGCGCCCGCCGAACGGGCGAGCTGCACCAGCAGGCTGCCGACGCCGCCGGCTGCCGCTTCGACCAATACCCAGTCACCGGGGCCGATGCCGGCTTTCTCGGTCAGGCCCTGCGCGGTGCTGCCGTCGCTGTGCAGGGCGACGGCCTCCGGCAGGCCCAGTCCGTCCGGCACCGGAAACAGTTCCTGGACCTCGGCTGCGGCACGCTCGGCGAACCCGCCGGTCTCCCCGGTACCGGCGATGACCCGGCGTCCAAGCCAAGCCGAATCCACCCGCGCCCCGACCGAGCTCACACGACCGGCCACCAGACCGCCCGGCACGTACGGCAACGACGGTCTGGCATGCCACTTGTCGACGCCACGCCGGATCTGCGTCTCGACGAACGTCACACCAGCGACCGCCACATCGACCACGACCTGGCCGGCCCCGGCCACCGGATCCGGTGCATCACCGGGCACCAGCACATCCGGACCCCCGAATCGCAGCGCCTGAACCACCCGCACACCGACCACCCCTCTCCGTTCACCGATATGGACCCCGAGCATGCAACCTGAACCGGACTTGAGATCAAGGCGCCAGCCCGACCGGCAGCAGCCTCCGTACACCGACACCGTCGCTGGACCTCATCGACAGCACCGCCCCGCCGACCCCGCACCCGTCGCTCGAACCAGCGAACAATCGTTCCCGCTTCTTGCGATCACGACCAGGCGGTGTCCCACTAGGGCTGGGGCGTCCTCTCCCGGGATCTCACCCAGGCGGTGAAGGCCTCGATCGCGTCGACGACCGCCTCGAAGCGGAAGGAGTGGTACAGGTCGAAGGCGTGGTGACCACCCTTCAGTTCGGCGTAGACGACGGGGGCGGCCGAGGTCTGGCGCAGCTGGTCGGCGAAGTGCCGGGGATCCGCCGTGGGCACCAGCGTGTCCTTGTCGCCGTGGGCCAGGAAGAAGGGCGGCGCGTCGGCGGTGATGTGGGCCAGCGGCGAGGACTCGGGCCCCTGGCCGAAATAGGGGCCATACCAGCCGTTCAGGCAGATGGCGCCGGTCACGGAGGTGTCGGCGTTCTCGAAGCCCGGCTGGAAGGCCGGGTCGCCCTGGGTGAGCGCGGCCAGCCCCGCCATGTGCCCGCCCGCCGAACTGCCCGCGACGAACAGCGTCGTC
The DNA here is from genome assembly GCF_030283145.1 of Actinomadura xylanilytica. Lineage (GTDB taxonomy): Bacteria > Actinomycetota > Actinomycetes > Streptosporangiales > Streptosporangiaceae > Spirillospora > Spirillospora xylanilytica. The sequence goes on along the minus strand of NZ_JASNWE010000003.1, from coordinate 807,245 downwards.
GGATCGGCGCCGTACTCGTGGGCGTGCTCCCGCACCCAGCCGATGACCCTCTTGAGGTCGATCAGGTGGTCCGGATGCTGGGCCTCGGGCCTTAGTCGGTAGTTGGCGCTGATGCACACCCAGCCGTGGCCGGCGAGCCGGTAGAGCAGCGGAAGCGACTGGCTGTTCTTGTGGCCCCCGTCGTAGTGGCCGCCGTGAAAGTGGATCATGACGGGCGCGCCTTGCGGGCGCGAGCGGTGGTGGTAGAGGTCGAGCAGGTTGCGGCGGCCCGCGTCGCCGTAGGCGAGGTTGGCCACGCGCCGGACATCTGGGCGGCGCTTGAGGATGGGCAGGAACAGGATGCGGGCCAGCGGGAGGCGGCGCCGCAGCCCGCCGGCCAGGTCGGCGTCGAGGGTGGCGCGCCAGCCGGCGCCCAGCCCTTCGTCCATGGCGTGCTCGATCCTCGCCCGGTCTCCGAGTGCGCGATGGGCGATGACCGCGAGCCCGGGCAGGGTCGCGGCGGCTAGGCCGACGACCGCCCACCCGCCCGCCGAGTCGATGTCACCCTCGGCGAACGCCAGCGCCGTCGGGAGCAGCAGCATCCAGAAGAAGGCCGCGAACGGCAGTTCGTTGGCGGCCAGGCCAACGTAGTAGCTCAGGCGGCCGAGCGGGCGCGACCACGGCACCGGCCACAGCGCGAACAGCGTGCCGACCGCGACCAGCGCCACAGTGATCAGATAACCGACGGGCACGAAACCTCCAGGGGCGAACACCGGCCGGTCGGAGACCGCGACCACCTGCGCGCCGACGACGGTCTGCGGAGCATCCGACGCACGGCACGACACGGGCCGAGAGCAACGTCTGGCCTGCGGTGGCCATGACGTCCTCCAGTCCCCACCTCAACCGAGAGAAACAAACGACACGTATCGTGTCGCCAGGAGGATGGCGGACATGTCCGCCGCATGTCAATACGACACGTTCCGTTTCCCTTAGGGTGGGGGCATGTCCAAGGCACCGAACCCAGCGCGCCGCAGGGAGAGCAGCCGGCAGGCGATCCTCGCCGCCACCGGGGAACTGTGCGGCCAGAACGGGTACGGGCGGCTGACCATCGAGGCCATCGCCGCCCGCGCAGGGGTGAGTAAGAAGACCATCTACCGGTGGTGGCCGTCCAAGGGCGCGGTCGTCTTGGAGCTTCTCGACGAGACCGCGACCGTCGCCGCCACCCCGCCCGACACCGGCGACCTGACCGCCGATCTGCACAGCATGCTCACCGAGGTCATCGGCATGCTCACCCCGCCGCACAACTCACCCGGCACCGGCGTGATCGCCGAGGCATTACACGACCCCGACCTCGCCCGTGACCTGCGCGAACGAATCATCCAGCCGCGCATCGCCACGTTCAAGCAGCGGCTTCGCCGAGCCCAGGACGCCGGCCAACTGCACCCGGACGCCGACCTCGACGTCGCACTCGACCTGCTGTACGGCCCGCTCTACCACCGGATGGCCCTCCACCTCGGTATGCCCGACCCCGCCTACCTCCGCTCCCTCATCACGCACGTCCTGCGCGCCCTCACCCCGCCTACCTCCACCGCCCCCCACTGACGCACCCGAGAGGCCGAGAGAACTCATGGACGGGCGCTCCATGAGCATGAGCGGGTGGCCGGCAGCGTCGCCAACCGGCGCGATCGCGGTGCCGACGCAGCAGCGAGCCCTTGCCGTCGATCCCATACCGCGACAACTCCGCCGGCCGTCGCGGCGGCACCGCCTGTCCGTTCCGGTCGAAGGTTGCAGGGCCCGATGCCGTGACCTGCGGGTTGTGAAGTAAGTCCGAACAATCTCCGCTGATCTTGTTCGGACTTACTTTGCATTTTCGGTGGATCTTGATGGGATGTGTCGGCTTCCGGCCGTCTGTCGCGGACATCGACGGCAGCGTTCAGCGTGGCGCGTCTTGGACTTGGTGGCCATCGGACAGTGCCGCATAGACCAGGCGGTCTCGCCACTGTCCGCGGAGGCGAAGGTGGTGGCGGAGACGGCCTTCGTGTCGCATGCCGATCTTGGTGAGGACTCGGGTCGATGCGGCGTGGTTGGGGTCGCAGGTGGCTGAGATCTTGTGCAGGTCCAGTTTGTCGAAGCCGAAGTGAAGGATAGATCAGGGTGTTGGCGGCATGGCGTTTGCCGGTGAAGTAGCGGGCTGCCTGATGGTGCTTGCGGAGTGCGCGGACCGGTGGGCCGGGAGAGGCGCCGTCGATGCTGCCCACTCGATGTTCGGGGAATGTTGTGGGCGCCATCAAGGGTTGGGGTGCGTGGTGGTCGGCCCAGAGGTTGACGGGGCGCTTGGGGTCCTCGGGGTAGTAGTCGTCCAGGCCGAGCCGTCGGCCGAACTGTTCGGTGAAGTCCCAGCGGTGGTCGGTGTCGGGGTCACCCAGGGGCCAGGTGGCCTTGACTCGCCAGACGGGTGGGCCAGCAGGGCGGCGATGGTGACGGCTTCGGGATAGATCGCGGCGTGGCAGCGTGAGTGGCTGAACGCCTCTCGGTGGCTGGTCTTGGGGATGAGCTGGTCGAGGCGCTGGTCCCAGTGCCGCCAGCGGCTGTGGCCGTGGGTTTCTTCTGGGCCGTTCTTCCAGAGAACTGCGCAGATCTTGAAGGCGTGGACGAGTGCGTCGAAGACCGGTAGCGGGCCCCAAAGGCGCACCAACCGACGGTGCTTGCGCTGTGCGGCCAGCAACTCGGGAAGATCGTCCAAGAGGCGATAGGAGTCTTCGCCGACGTCGAACAGGCCCTCGCCACCGCGGCCGCCGCCGGACTGCGCTCCGCCGACACCCCGTGTTCGGACCGCGAGATGTCCGGATCGGGCGATAGCTTTCCGGCATGATCGAATCGCCTCCCTTCGAACTGCTCGACGGTCTGCTCGGCCGCCGCACCGACGACCCGGGCCTGATCGAGCTGCACCGGAACTACCCCCTGAAGCCCCTTCCCGCGTTCACCGATCGAGAAGACATCTCCCCGACCGGCTCGGACGCGCACGGGTTCGAGCTCACCTACCAGGCGACCGCGCGAGTGCCCGGCTGCTATCCCTCGATCCGGGTGCGGGGACGCGGCCCGCTGCTCGGCTACCTCACCAAGGTGTGGATCAGGGAGGACTACCCCTTGCCGATGGGGGACGGCCTCAGCACGGCGCTGCCCGAGTTCGAGGCGCGCGCACGAGCACTGCACAGCAGCGTCCAGGAGTACGGAAACATCGTCCACATCCTGCGCCGCGACGAGCGCAGCACCCTTGAGGCGCGCTATCACGACGACGGCCGCTTCATCTGGTTTCTCCTTACGCTCAACGAGCGGGACGAGGACGATCCTGAACTGCTGAAGTCGGCGGATGCGGTCCTGGCCGCCGCGTCGGCGCGGGAGTACCCGTCCTGGCCGGAACCCGGTGCCGACGACCCCTTCCCCGCTGCCCTGCGTGCACTGCACAATCATCAGGCCGCGCACGGATTCGGCGAGATCGACTTCGAGATGCGCGACCACTTCACCTTCGGCGGGCCGCACGCGTGGACCGGCAACCCTGCGGCCGAACGAGAGTTCCGGGTGTTCGGCCACGACGGCAGCGGCGGCCTGGCGGCCTTCTGGCTGGTCCACCAGGGACGTCCTGTCGAGGAGCAGCCCGTCGTCTTCCTCGAGAGCGAGGGCGCCATGGGACCCGTCGCACCGAACCTGTGCGACCTGCTCTACCTGCTCGCGGGCGGCATCGGCCCCTACGAGGCCATCACCTTCGGGGCCTCCTACTGGGATGCCGATCCGCAACCCGAGATCGCCCGCATCGCCGAAGACCACTTCGGACCGCGCCAAGCGCGCACACCTCAAGAGATCATCGACGACGCCGACAGCGAGTACTCCGACCTCATGGACCGCGTCGACGCGCTCAGCATGCACTGACGGCGCTGTTGCCGCCCCGCCCGGTGACGCCGACCTCTCCCGCGACCTCGGCGATCACGTGCCGGATGTCCCCCCTCACACGCCCTGGCCCGGCAGCATCCATGGCCCGAGTTCGCCATCGTCGACGAACCAGCCAGGTCCCTCGCAAGGTAAGTCCGGAACTCGCAGGGTTCGGCCGGACGGGACGGCGACCGCTGATCGCTGAGAGCGAACGTTGCTGAGGAAACAAATCCGTGCTCCGTTTTCTTGAGTGAGTATGACTCAACTTGTTGTTGGGTCTCCCGGGTGACCGGGGCCGGTCCCTCCCGGGGGGCCGGGAGGACGCACGGACTTGGAGCTGAGCATGAGCGAGACCCTGACGCTGCCGGTGCTGCCCCTGGACGATGGGGCCGTTCTGCCGGGGATGGTCGTCCCCCTGGACCTCTCCGAGAGCAGCGAAGTGCGCGCGGCCATCGAGGCGGCGCGGTCGGTGGGGCGGTCGCAGGCCCCCGGCATCCGGTCGCAGGGCAAGCCGCGGGTGCTGCTGGTGCCCCGGCGGAACGGCCAGTACACCGCGGTCGGCACCCTCGGCGTGATCGAGCAGGAGGGCCGGCTGCCCGGCGGGGAGCCCGGCGCGGTCGTGCGCGGGGTGTCCCGGGTGCGGATCGGCACCGGGACGACCGGGCCGGGCGCGGCGCTGTGGGTCGAGGGCACCGAGATCGAGCAGCCGCCCGCCACGGGCCGCGCCCAGGAGCTGGCCAAGGAGTACAAGAGCCTGCTCAGCGTGATCCTGCAGAAGCGCGGCGCCTGGCAGGTCGTCGACGTGGTGCAGCAGATCGACGACCCGTCCACGCTGGCCGACAACTCGGGCTACGCCGCCTACCTGTCGGACGAGCAGAAGATCGAGGTGCTGGAGATCCCGGACGTCGTCGAGCGGCTGGAGCTGGTGGTCGGCTGGGCGCGGGACCACCTCGCCGAGCTGGACGTGGCCGAGACGATCCGCAAGGACGTCCAGGAGGGGATGGAGAAGACTCAGCGCGAGTTCCTGCTGCGGCAGCAGCAGGAGGCCATCCGCAAGGAGCTGGCCGAGCTGAACGGCGACCCGGCCGACGAGGAGGACGACTACCGCGCCCGGATCGAGGCCGCCGACCTGCCCGAGAAGGTCCGCGAAGCGGCTCTCAAGGAGGTCGACAAGCTGGAGCGGTCGTCGGACGCATCCCCCGAGGGCGGCTGGATCCGCACCTGGCTGGACACCGTCCTGGACATTCCGTGGAACGAGCGCACCGAGGACTCCTACGACATTGCGGGCGCCCGGGAGGTCCTGGACGCCGACCACGCCGGGCTGGACGACGTCAAGGAGCGCATCGTCGAGTACCTGGCCGTGCGCAAGCGGCGCGCGGACCGCGGCCTCGGTGTCGTCGGCGGGCGGCGCAGCGGCGCGGTGCTGGCGCTGACCGGACCCCCCGGGGTCGGCAAGACCTCGCTGGGCGAGTCGGTCGCGCGGTCGATGGGGCGCGAGTTCGTCCGCGTCGCGCTCGGCGGCGTCCGGGACGAGGCGGAGATCCGCGGCCACCGGCGCACCTACGTCGGCGCGCTGCCCGGACGCATCGTCCGGGCGATCCGCGAGGCCGGCTCGATGAACCCGGTCGTGCTGCTGGACGAGGTCGACAAGGTCGGCGCCGACTACCGCGGCGACCCGACCGCGGCGCTGCTGGAGGTCCTGGACCCCGAGCAGAACCACACCTTCCGCGACCACTACCTGGAGGTCGAGCTCGACCTGTCCGACGTGCTGTTCCTGGCGACGGCGAACGTGGTCGAGGCGATCCCCGGCCCGCTGCTGGACCGGATGGAGCTGGTGGAGCTGGACGGCTACACCGAGCACGAGAAGGTCACCATCGCCCGCGACCACCTGCTGCCGCGGCAGCTCGGCAAGGCCGGGCTGGAGCCGGCCGAGGTCGGCTTCGAGGACGGGGCGCTGCGGCTGCTGGCCGCCGAGTACACCCGGGAGGCGGGCGTCCGGTCGCTGGACCGGTCGATCGCTCGGGTGCTGCGCAAGGTCGCGGCGAACGTGGCGATGGACAAGGCCACCCTGCCGCTCACGGTCGGCGCGGGCAATCTGAAGGACTACCTGGGCCGGCCGCGGTTCACGCCGGAGGTGGAGCTCGGCCGGTCCGAGCGGCGCACCGGCATCCCGGGCGTGGCGACCGGGCTCGCGGTCACCGGCGCGGGCGGCGACGTCCTCTACATCGAGGCGTCGCTGGCCGACAAGGAGACCGGCGACACCGGCGTGACGCTGACCGGGCAGCTCGGCGACGTCATGAAGGAGTCGGCGCGGATCGCGCTCAGCTACCTGCGCTCGCGCGGGGCCGAGCTCGAACTGCCGGTCGCCGACCTGAAGGACCGCGGCGTGCACGTCCACGTGCCCGCCGGGGCGATCCCGAAGGACGGGCCGAGTGCGGGCATCACGATGACCACGGCCCTCGCCTCGCTGCTGTCGGGCCGGCCGGTCCGGTCGGACGTGGCGATGACCGGCGAGGTGTCGCTGACCGGGCGGGTGCTGCCGATCGGCGGGCTCAAGCAGAAGCTGCTGGCCGCCAGCCGGCTCGGCATCACCACCGCGATCGTGCCCAAGCGGAACGAGCCGGACCTGGAGGACGTGCCGGCCGAGGTGCTGGAGAGCATGACCGTCTTCGCGGTCAGCGACGTCCGCGAGGTGCTGGACCTGGCCCTGGAGCCGGCCACCACCCCGGTCACCGTCTGACCGGTGCGGGGACGCCCGCGCCGAGCCCCCCAGGGCCCGGCGCGGGCGTCCCCGGCTCCGGAGTGGTCAGCGGCAGTGCGAGGCGCCGGGGGTGGTCTCCAGGTGGCGCTTGCCGTGGAAGTAGATGTCTCCGGCGGCGTGGATGCAGTGGCCCCGCGCCTCCTTCGTCACCGGCCCGGCGTTGTACCTGAAGTTCCCGTCCTGAGCGGCGGGCCGTCCGAGGATGGAGCAGCTACGGGCGGGACGGGTCTCCTTGCACGCGGCCAGGAAGACGCTCGTGCGCAGGTTCACGCCGCGCGTGGCGCCGAGGTGGTTGAGCTGGGCGCAGTTGCGTCCGGCCTGGTAGTAGACGACGAGCTCGGCGACGGGCTTGCCCCCGTACCTGGCGACCTTCCGGTCGATGAGCGAGCCGCTGCATCCCGCGGCGGCGGGCGCCGCCGCCGCGGGCGCGGTGGGCGTGGTGGGTGCGGCCTGCGCGGGCTGCACGGCCAGGGCGAGCGCGGAGGCGCACGCCGCCAGGCCCAGCCCGGCGGCGGCACCGATGTTGATGGTCCTGCTCGTCATGGGATCCCTTCGATCGTGCGGCCGGTCGGCCCGGCCGCTCCCGGGGCAGATACTCCGCGACCAGTGGCCCAGCGTGTGCGATGATTCGACGCAGAGTTAAAGACACAGGTCACGGGTGTGCCGGACGGCCGGCCGCCGGGGAGTCGTCGCGGGGGCGGGCATGCTGCGGGTGCACTTCACCGGAGAGGACCTGGTGCGCACCCGCGTCGCCGAGACCCCCGACCCCCTGTGGGAGACGGTGCTGAGCCTGCACATGCTCCGCGCCAGGTACGGGACGGCCGTCTTCGGCGAATGGCGCCTGCGGGTCCGTGCGGAACTCCGCCGCACCGGCCTGTCCGAGCCGGTCAAGGAGCTGCTGTTCCCGCTCACCCCGGACGCCGCGTACTTCCCCGACTTCATGACTCCGGCCGAGGGGCTGCTCGGGCTGGACGAGGGCATCGCCGCGGTGCTCGACACCCCCGCCCGCTCGCTGCGCGTCCAGATCGGGCGCCTGCGCTTCACCGACGGCGTCCCGCCTGCCATGCGGGCCCTCGCGGGCGGAGACCGTCCCGTCCTGGACGAGCTCGGCGACGCGCTGCGCGCCTACTACGCCGTCGCCCTGGAACCGTCCTGGCCCGACATCAGGGAACGCGCCGACGTCGACCTGGCCGCGCGCAGCGTCGAGCGGCGGACGGGCGGCGTCGGCGCGCTGCTCGGCGGGTTCTGGCCGATGATGCGGTGGCGCCCGCCCGTCCTGGAGATGCGCCATCCGCTCGACCGCGACCTGTACCTCGACGGCCGGGGGCTGGTGCTGGTCCCGTCCCGGTTCTGCTGGCACCGGCCGGTGCCGATCGCCGATCCGGGCCTGCCGCCGACGATCGTGTACCCGATGCGGCTGATGCCGGACTCCGTCGGCGCGGCGGGCGGTTCGATGACCCGGCTGCTCGGCGCCACCCGCGCCGAGGTGCTGCGCCGTACCGGCGGCGGCCGGACCACCGGCGAGCTGGCCCGCACCGTCGGCGTCTCCGCCGCCACCGCGAGCTGCCACGCGGCGGTGCTGCGCGAGGCCGGCCTGATCACCAGCCGGCGCAGCGCGAACAGCATGGTGCACGCCCTCACCGCGCTCGGCGCCGCGCTCGTCGGCGAGGAGCGCCGGACCCTGACGGACGGCTCGCACCGGAGCCCGGGTTGACTGGGCGCATGGAAATAGGCGTCAACATCCTCAACTTCGGCCCGCACGCCACCCCGGACGGCCTGGACGGCTGGGCGCGCTTCGCGGAGGACGCCGGCCTCGGGTTCGCGATGATCTCCGACCACGTGGCCGTCACCCCTGACGTGGCCGAGCAGTACCCGGCCCCCTTCTGGGACCCCTTCACCACCCTGGCGTGGCTGGCGGGCCGCACGTCGCGGATCCGGCTCGGCACCACCGTCACCGTGCTGCCGTACCGGCACCCCCTCCAGACGGCCCGCGTCACCGCCAACCTCGACCGGTTCAGCGGCGGGCGGCTGATCTTCGGTGTCGGCGTCGGCTGGTCGCGTGCGGAGTACGAGGCGCTCGGCGTCCCGTTCGAGCGGCGCGGCGCCCTGACCGACGAGTACCTCGACGTCGTCACCCGGGCCTGGACGGCCGACGAGCTGGAGTACGCGGGACACCGGGTCGCCACCGGCCCGCGTCCGGCCCAGACCCCGCGTCCGCCGGTCTGGGTCGGCGGCAACAGCCCGGCCGCGCTCCGCCGGGCCGTCCGCTTCGGGGACGCCTGGCACATACTGTTCGTCCCGCCGGACCGGCTGCGCGACGAGGGCCTGCCCGCACTCCGCGCCGCCGCCGACGCGTCCGGCCGCCCGGTCCCCGCGCTCGCCCCCCGCATCCAGCTCAATCTCACCGACGCGCCCCTGAACGAGGACCGCCCGCCCGGTCACGGCACCCTCGACCAGGTCCGCCGCGACGTCGAGGCCTACCGCGTGCTCGGCGCCACCCACCTGCTCCTCGACACCTACCTGGGCGACCCCGCCGCCCACCGCCCGCCCGCCCAGGACCAGGCCATGATCGCCGAACTCACCGCCACCCTCACCTGACCCTCCCGTCCCGGTCGCCGTCTCCGCTCGGCCAAGCCGCGCGGCCGGCCTCCCTCGAGTCCGGCCGAGGCCGCATAGGTGCGGGCGGAACGGGGATGAGCGGGCCGGGGAGAACAGGAGCGGCCAGGTGACGACGGCTGAGATGGAGAGCACGGCGCCCAAGGGTGAACGGGCGCCGTGGTTCGTGATCGTGCTGCGGGTGCTGGCCGTGGTGGCCGCGCTCGGGGCGCTCGGAGTGTTCTGCTACTGCGCGTTCCGGCTCACGCTGACACCGGTGGACGACAACGGGCAGGCGGGCGGCAACACCGATCCGGGGCGTTCGCTGCGCTTCTACTGGGGCGCGCCGCTCAAGGACGCGCTGTTGCAGCTCGGCGGAAACCTGGCACTGCTCGCGCCGCTCGGGGTGCTGCTACCCGTGGTGGCGGTCCGGTTGCGGGGGCCGCTGCGGCTGGTGGTGGTCGGCGCGCTGTCCTCGCTGGCGATCGAGCTCGTGCAGGGCCTGTTCGTGATGGGACGGGCGTTCGACGTGGACGACCTCATCCTGAACACGGCGGGCGTCCTGCTGGCCTATCTGCTCATCGGGCGACGGGTGTCGCGGATGGTACGGGGGAGTTAGGGCCTGTCTCGCGGCGCCTCGGCCGTCGCGCGAGCGCCTTACCTGGCCGGTGGGGCGATGCCGGAGGCGAGCCTCACCGGCCAGATCGCGAAGCGATGTCGCGCTCGCCGAAGCCAGGTCGGCGCCCGAGCCGCCAGGCGAGGAAGCCGGGCCGGGCTTTTGAGACACAGTCAGGACCTCGGCGTGAGGCGGAAGACGCGGAGGCGGCGGTCCACGCGCTCGACGTAGCGGTCGTAGACTGGCCACACCTTGAGCAGGCGGGGCCAGACCTCGGCGCGCTCGTCGTCGTCGAGCAGGCGCGCGGTGACCTGGGTGGTACGGCCCCGGAAGCCGACCTCGGCGTCGGGGTTCTTGAGCAGGTTGCCCGTCCAGGCGGGGTGCTTCTCCCGGCCGAAGTTGGAGCCGACCACGACCCACGAGCCGTCCGGTTCGGGCATGCAGGCGAGCGGCGCCTGGCGCGGCTGCCCGCTGACGGCGCCGGTGGTGGTCAGGACCAGGCTGGGGACGAGCGCCTGGCCGAGCATGAACCGGCCACCGGTGGCCTTGTGCAGCAGGCGGTCCAGCGGCGGCACGACCTTCGGTCCCACCCTGGAGAACCAGGCCGCGCCGGAGATGCGCTGGAAGAGCGGACCCAGGGTGCGCTGGACGAGGCTTGGCATCGGTGTCTCCTTGGTGGCGGGGGCGAGCCGTCCGGCCTTGCGCGGGTCGAGGTGGCCGGCCCCGGCCAGCCAGCGCAGCGAGTCGCTGACGGTCTCCTCGACCGGGCGCAGGGTGAGGCCGAGCGCCTCCAGGGCGGGACGGTCGTCGGTCGGCACGAGGGTGACCATGAACTCGGCGGCGTCGCGGGTGAGCGGGTAGTCGAAGCCGCGGACGCGCTTGGCGGCGTCCAGGACGCTGCCGAGCCCGAGCATGACCCGGCTCGGCACGGGGACGCGGCGGCACTTCACGCCGGTCAGCCGGTCGCACAGGTCGGCGAACCCCGGCCAGGTCAGGTAGTGGCCGCCGAGCACGTGCCGGCCGGTGCCGGTCTCGACGCAGCGCGCGAGCGCCTCGCCGAGGTCGCGGACGTCGAGCACCGAGACGCCGCCGCCGGGCAGCGGCCACAGCGTGCCGAGGGCGCCGGCCATGCCCTCCATGAGGGCGTCCAGGTGCGGCTGTTCGGGGCCGCAGACCCCGCCCGGGTAGACGATCGTGACGGGCGCCCCGCCGTCCTGGAGGCCGCGCACGTAGCGCTCGGCCGCGACCTTGGAACGGCCGTAGCCGGTGCGGGGCGAGGCGAGCGGCCCGGCCGCGGTGATCACCGGGGCGGACGGCGGGACGAACACGCCGATCGTCGACACGTGCACCACCCGGGACAGTCCGGCCGCCACGGCCTGGCCGACGACGTTGCGGGTGCCGCGCACGTTGGTCTCGACCAGGTCGCCGGCCGCGCCGGTGATGCCGAGCGCGGCGGCGGCGTGGATCGCGGCGTCGCATCCGTCGAGCGCGGCGGCGACGGCCGCGGCGTCGAGCATGTCGCCGGGGACCAGCTCGACCTCCTCGGCCGGGACGCCGATGGCGGCGAGGGCCTTGGTGGCCCTGCCGGGATCGCGGACCAGGGCGCGCGGCCGGTGCCCGGCGGCGAGCAGGGCGCGGACGGTGGAGGACCCGACGAAGCCGGACGCGCCGGTGAGGAAGACCCGCATGAAATCAAACTAGCGCTTGGTGTGGAATTCCGGAACCGCACCGGTCCTGCCCAGCGTATCCGTCCGCTCGGGCCGTCCCGGTGCCGGTCGGGGCGGACGGCGGGCGGCGTTTCGGTCATTCTGATATTGCCCGGCCCGATGACCGGCCGTTGACGGTGCTGGAACGCTCCAGCACACTCAGGGCTCACCCAACCGCCCACCGGGAGGGAACATGAGAATCGGACTGGCCGGTGCGGGACGCATCGGCGCGCGCCATGCCGCCGCACTGCGCCGGCTGCCCGAGGTCGAGACGCTCGTCATCGCCGACGCGGACGCCGCACGGGCGCACGCGCTGGCTGCCCGCCTCGCCGCCCCCGCCGCGGGCGCCCCGGATCCGGCGGGGGCGGTCGAGGCGGCCGGGTCGGTGCCGGAGCTGTTCGGCGCGGGGCTGGACGGCATCGTGATCGCCGCCGCGACCGACGCGCATGCGGACCTGGTCGACCGGAGTCTGACCGCCGGTATCGCGGTGTTCTGCGAGAAGCCGCTGGCGGCCGATTTGGGTGGAACGTTCCAGATCGTCGCCGCCGCGCGCGCGTCCGGGATCCCGGTGCAGGTCGGCTTCCAGCGCCGCTTCGACGCCGGCAACGCCGCGGCCCGCGAGGCCGTCGCGTCCGGGCGGCTCGGCTGGCTGCACACCGTCCGCTCGTGCAGCTTCGACCCGGCGCCGCCGCCGCCCGAGTACGTCCCGGTGTCCGGCGGGCTCTTCCGCGACTGCGTGATCCACGACCTGGACCTGATCCGGTTCGTCACCGGCCGGGAGGTGGACTGGGTGGTGGCCGCCGGCGCCAACCGGGGCGAGGACTTCTTCCGGGACGCCGGCGACGTCGACGCCGGCACGGCCATGCTGATGCTGGACGACGGCACCCTCGGGCTGGTGGCGGCGACCCGCTACAACGCCGCCGGGTACGACGCACGGCTGGAGCTGTTCGGGTCCAAGGACAGCGTCGTCGCGGGCCTGGACGAGCGCACCCCGGTGACGCCGCTGACCGGGCGGGAGGGCCCGTCCGACCCGTACGAGGGCTTCCTCGAGCGGTTCGCGGGCGCTTACGATGCGGAACTGCGGACGTTCATCGACGTGGTCGCGGGCCGGGCCGAGAACCCCTGCCCACCGGAGGAGGCGCTGGAGGCGTTCTACCTGGCCGAGGCGTGCGAGATGTCGCGGCGCGAGGGGCGGATCGTCGGCGCCGGAGAGGTGGAGCGATGAGACGCGCACGGGCCGGGGCCGGGTGGTGACGTACGACCTGATCACCATGGGCCGGGTGAGCGTGGACGTCTACCCACGCGAGGTCGGGGTGCCGCTGGAGGACGTGGAGACGTTCGGCAAGTACCTCGGCGGCAGCCCCACCAACGTCGCGGTCGCGGCGGCCCGCTACGGCCGTCGCGCCGCCGTGATCACCCGTACCGGCGACGACCCGTTCGGCCGGTTCGTGCACCGGGCGCTCGAGCGGTACGGGGTGGACGACCGGTTCGTCACGGCGGTGCCGGGACTGCCGACGCCGCTGGCGTTCTGCGAGATGTTCCCGCCGGACGACTTTCCGCTCTACTTCTACCGGTACCCGAAGGCCCCGGACCTGGAGATCGATCCCGGCGGGCTCGACCTCGACGCGATCCGCTCGGCGCGGATCCTGTGGGCGACGGTGACCGGGCTGTCGCAGGAGCCGAGCCGGGAGGCCACGCTGACCGCGCTGGCCGCGCATCCCGGCCGCACCATCCTCGATCTGGACCACCGGCCGATGCTGTGGGCCGACCCGGACGGGGCGCGGCACTGGGCGGGACTCGCGCTGGAGCACGCGAGCGTCGCGGTCGGCAATCTCGACGAGTGCGCGATGGCGGTGGGGGAGCGGCGCCCTGATGCCGCCGCGCGGGCGCTGCTGGAACGGGGCCCGGAGCTGGCGATCGTGAAGATGGGGCCGGACGGCGTCCTCGCCGCGACCGCCGGGCGCACCGTGCGGGTGCCGCCGGTGCCGGTGCGGGTGGTGAACGGGCTCGGCGCCGGGGACGCGTTCGGCGGGGCCGTCTGCCACGGGCTGCTCGCCGGCTGGGACCTGGAGCGGATCATCGCGTTCGCCGGGGCCGCCGGGGCGATCGTCGCCTCCCGGCTGGCCTGCGCCGACGCGATGCCGGACGAGGCCGAGGTCGCCGCGCTGCTGCGGGGCGGGCCGTGACGGCGGCCGGTGCGGCCGGGCCGCGTCCGGTAACGGGGGCGGCGGCAAAGACGATCAACGGGCTGCCGGTGTCACCGCATTCCGGGGGCGCCGCCGCGGCTCGCGCGGCGGCGGCTCCGGTCCCGCGACCCGGCCCACCCCCCTCGGGGAGAACGGAGAGCGTGCGATGCGACGAGGTACGGCCGAGCGGAGATCGTCCAGGGGCCTGCGGGCCCTCGCCGTGGCGGGGATCCTGGGGGGCGCGCTGGCCCTGAGCGCCTGTAGCTCGTCGGGCGGGAAGAAGTCCGAGGGCGGCGGCGACGGCGCGGGCCCCCGGCTGAAGATCGCGATGATCACCCACTCCGGGCCCGGCGACACGTTCTGGGACATCGTGCAGAAGGGCGCCCAGGCCGCCGCCGCCAAGGACAACGCCGAGTTCCTCTACTCGGCCGACCCGGACGGCGGCAAGCAGGCCCAGCTCGTCCAGGCCGCCATCGACAAGAAGGTGGACGGCATCGTGGTCACCTTCGCCAAGCCCGACGCGCTCAAGGACGTGGTGGCCCGCGCGACCGCCGCGAAGATCCCGGTGGTGTCGATCAACTCCGGCGCCGACGTCTCCGCCCGCTTCGGCGCGGTCGCGCACTTCGGGCAGGACGAGTCGATCGCGGGCGAGGCCGCCGGGCGCGAGCTGGCCCGGATCGGCGCGAAGAACGCGCTGTGCGTCGTCCACGAGCAGGGCAACGTGGGGCTCGAGGACCGCTGCGCGGGCGCCAAGAAGACGTTCGGCGGGAAGCTGGAGAACCTGTTCGTGCAGGGCACCAACATGCCGCAGGTCAAGTCGTCCATCACCGCCAAGCTCCAGGCCGACAAGGGCGTGGACGGCATCCTCACCCTCGGCGCGCCGTTCGCCGCGACCGCCGTCGACGCGGCGAAGGAGGCGGGCAGCCAGGCCAAGGTCGGCACGTTCGACATGAACAAGGACCTGATCGCCTCGATCAAGTCCGGGACCATCCGGTTCGCCGTCGACCAGCAGCCCTACCTCCAGGGCTACGGCGCCGTCGACGAGCTGTGGCTGCTGAAGACCAACGGCAACGTGATCGGCGGCGGGCGCCCGGTGCTGACCGGCCCGGCGATCGTCACCAAGGACAACGCCGCCTCGCTGGAGGCGTTCGCCGACCGCGGGACCCGCTGATGGGGCGGGCCGCCGCGGAGGCACTGCCCCCACCTCCCTCCCCGCCCCCGCCCCCTGCGCCGGACGAGCGGATGGCGCGCCGCTCTCCGGTGCGGCTGCTGCTCGGCCGTCCCGAACTCGGCGCGCTGCTCGGCGCCGTCGCGCTGTTCGCCTTCTTCTCCCTGGTCGCCGACGCGTTCCTCCAGGCCGGTTCGTTCTCGACGGTGCTGTACGCGGGGTCCACGTTCGGGATCATGGCGGTCGGCGTCTCGCTGCTGATGATCGGCGGCGAGTTCGACCTGTCCGCCGGGGTGATGGTCACCACCGCCGCGCTGATCGCGGCGCTGGTCAGCTACCAGTTCACCCTGAACGTGTGGGCGGGCGTGCTGGTCTCGCTGGTGCTCACGCTGGCGCTCGGGATGGTGAACGGGCTGCTCTACGTCAAGACCGGGCTGCCGAGCTTCATCATCACCCTCGCCACGTTCTTCATGCTGGCCGGTGCCAACCTCGGCGTCACCAAGGCCGTCACCGGCAACGTCGCCACCGACTCGGTCCGCGACATGGACGGCTTCGGCACCGCCCGCGCGGTGTTCGCGTCCGACGTGGACGTGCTCGGCGTCAACGTCAACGTCACCGTGTTCTGGTGGCTGGGGTTCGTCGCGATCGCCACCTGGATCCTGCTGCGCACCCGGATCGGCAACTGGATCTTCGCGGTGGGCGGTTCGGCGGACAGCGCCCGCGCGGTCGGCGTCCCGGTCGCGCGCACCAAGATCGGCCTGTTCATGGGGGTCGCGTTCTGCGGCTGGTTCTCCGGGATGCACCTGGTGTTCGCGTTCGCCACCGTCCAGTCGGGCGAGGGCGTCGGCAACGAGTTCTTCTACATCATCTGCGCGGTGATCGGCGGCTGCCTGCTGACCGGCGGGTACGGGTCGGCGATCGGCGCGGCGATCGGCGCGTTCATCTTCGGCATGACCAACAAGGGCATCGTGTACGCCGAATGGAACCCGGACTGGTTCAAGTTCTTCCTCGGCGCGATGCTGCTCATCGCCACCGTGGTCAACCTGGTCGTCCGGCGCAGAGTGGAGCGGTCGAAATGAGCGAGGCGCCGCTGATCCGGCTCTCCGGGGTCGGCAAGAACCACGGCTCGATCATCGCGCTGCGCGAGGTGTCGCTGGAGGTGGACGCGGGCGAGGTGCTGTGCGTGCTCGGCGACAACGGCGCCGGCAAGTCCACCCTCATCAAGATCATCGCGGGGCTGCACCGGCACGACGCCGGCGGCTACGAGGTGGCGGGCGAGCCGGTCTCGTTCGGCTCGCCCCGCGACGCCCTCGCCCGCGGCATCGCCACCGTCTACCAGGACCTCGCGGTGGTGCCGCTGATGCCCGTCTGGCGCAATTTCTTCCTCGGCTCGGAGAAGCGCAAGGGCCTCGGCCGGATGGACATCGACCACATGCGCCGCACCACCCGCGCCGAGCTGGGCGAGATGGGCATCGACCTGCGCGACGTCGACCAGCCCATCGGCACCCTGTCCGGCGGCGAGCGGCAGTGCGTCGCGATCGCCCGCGCCGTCCACTTCGGCGCCAGGGCCCTCATCCTGGACGAGCCGACCGCCGCCCTCGGCGTCAAGCAGGCCGGGACGGTGCTGCGCTACATCGTCCAGGCCCGGGAGCGGTCCCTCGCGGTCGTGTTCATCACCCACAACCCGCACCACGCCTACCCGGTCGGCGACCGCTTCCTCATCCTCAAGCGGGGCCGCAGCATCGGCTACCACCCCAAGGGCGAGATCACCCGGGACGAGCTGACCGCGCTCATGGCCGGCGGCGCCGAACTGGAGCAACTCGCCCACGAACTCCAGTCGACCCAGGACTCCGACGCCGGAGCCGCCGCCGCGACCGCCCTCACGAAGGAGGCCGAACGGCTCCGTCCCGCGGACTGACCCCCGTGACCGCGCAGGCGGAGACCGCGCGGAGCGCCATCAGAGCCAGGTGGCCTTCGCGAGGATCCCGGCGAGGTTCGGGGTGTTCCACTCGTCCACGATCAGGATGCCGGTCTTCGGCAGGAACCAGACGCGCTGCACGAACGTGGGCTTCCCGGTGTACTTGCCCGTGTAGTCCTTGCACGTCCGCCGCCACTCCCGGTACTCGGCCTGCTGCGACCCGACCGGCGTCTTCCGGCTGGCCAGCAGGACGTCGGGCCCGGTGATGCCGCCGTAGTGCGCGGCGTCGGGCGGGCACTCGTGGGAGATGTCCCCGGCCGGGTGGTAGGGCGAGTCCAGCTTGAAGGTCCCGGGCCGGCCCTCCGGCGGGTTGATCCGCTTCCGGTCGAGGAGGGCGAAGCTCGGGCAGTGGAGGGTGTAGGCGTAGCCCGGCTCCCCGGCGGGGTTGGGGGTGTCCGGGCCCCCGGTGCACTTGCCGGGCACGTCCACCCGGTAGCTCCCGCCGGGTTGGCCCGGCGGGTCCAGCAGCCTCTCGACCTTCCACGTCGCCGGTCCGGCGATGCGCATCGTGCCGAGCGTCATGGGCGTGCCGGCCGGCTGGACGGCGGCGGCCCGGCGCTGTTTCGCGTCGGGCTTGGTGGCCTGGTAGACGCCGAAGCCGCCCGCCGACGCGCCCACGATGGCGGTGCCGGCGATGGCGACGCCCGCCTTGGTGCCGATTGCGCCGAGGACCCCCGACGAGCCCGCGGCCGTCCCGCCGCCGCCCGCCGCGGCCCCGGCCGTGCCCGCTCCGGCGGTGCCCGCCCCAGCCGTGCCGGCCGTGCCCATCGTGCCCGCGGCGCCCGCTGTGCCCGCGGCGGCGGTTCCGGCCGCGGTCCCCACCGGGGCGAGGCCGGCGGCGGCGAGGGGGAAGAGGGCGGCGAGCGCGACGGCCGTCCCGGCCAGGACGCGCAGCCCCTGGGACTCCCAGTCGGGCCCGTAGCCCGCGCGCGCGGCGTCCTCCAGCTCGCCGACGAACACCGCCGCGCTGACCGGCCGGTCGTAGGGGTCTTTGGCCATGCCGCGGGCGACGAGCGCGCGCAGCGGCTCGGGGACCTCGCCCGACGGCACCGGGACGTTCAGGTGCCCGTTCATCAGCGCCGCCCGGTCGCCCGCCGCGAACGGCCGCCGCCCGGTCACCGCCTCGTAGAACACGCACGTCGCCGCGTACACGTCGGTGGCGGGCCCGGCGGGCTCGCCGCGCCACTGCTCGGGCGCCATGTAGACCGGGGTGCCCGAGCCCGCCGCCGCGCCCGCGGACGTCGCCACCCCGAAGTCGATCAGCTTGCTGCCGCCGTCGGCCGGCACGACGACGTTGGCGGGCTTGTAGTCGCGGTGCACGACCCCGACGGCGTGCGCGGCGGCGAGGCCGAGCAGCGAGCCCTTGAGGACGCTCAGCGCCGCCTCCGGCGCCAGCGCGCCGTGGCGGGCGAGGATCTCCTTGAAGGGGACGCCGTCGACGGCCTCCATGACGATGGCGATGCCGTCGGCGGTCTCGACGAGGCGGTAGAGGCGGGCGACGTGGGGGTCGTCGACCTGGCCGAGCATGTGCGCCTCCTGCCGGAAACGCTCGCGCGCGGCGGTGTCGGCGCCTCCCGGGAGGTATTTGATCGCGACGGGGGTGCCGCGTTCGGAGTGCCTGGCGAGGACGACGCGGCCCTGCGCGCCCCGCCCGAGTTCACGGACTTCGGTGAACCCCGAGATCTGCCAATCCGCCATGCCCGCTCCTCGCCCCGGTCCGATCCTGCGCCATTGTGACGCCATACGGGGCGAAATGGTTGGCCCCCCGGAAATCCGGTCACTCGTCGGCGGTGCGCACGGCGCGCGCGGCGAACGCGACGTCGGCGCACTCGTGCGCGCGGAGGGCGCGCAGCAGTGCCCGCCACCCGTCCGGCCAGCCCACGCGCGAGCCGTGCCGTTCGGCGAGGGCGCACGCGAACAGGCCCCCGGCGGCGTCGCCACGATCCGCGAGCCGGACGGCGTGCGGGAGGATCTCCTCCGGCGTGCTCCCCTCCCGTCCGAACGGATCCGCCGCGAGGGCCGCCGCGACGTGCTGGGCCGCCAGGACGCCGGTCGTCCGGTCGGCGAGGGCGTCCACGGCCCGCGCGGCGTCCGGCGCGTCCCAGCGCAGTGTCGCCGCGATCAGCTCGGCCGCCAGCGGCTCGGGCAGGTGCCCGTCCAGGGCGCGGACGGCGCGCTCGGCCCTGTCCCGGCCGGTGCTGGACGCGGCCCGTACGGCCCCGACCAGCGCGGCCAGCCGCTGGAGAGCGGGGAGGTCGCGTTCGGCGCCCGCGTCGGGCACAGCCGGCGCGGCACTCAGCGAGTCCGCCGCGGCGCGCAGCTCGGCGGCGCCGATGTCCCCCGCGGTGACGCAATAGACGAGGGAACTGAGCGCGGACCGCCAGGCGGACGTGCTGTCGAGGTCGGTGACGATCCCGGCCAGCACCGCGGGGACCTCCGGTGCCCAGGGCGCCCACGCCGGAAGCACCGGCAGCGCGGCGGCGCGGGCCTCGGCGTCGGACGAGCGCGCGACGCGCAGCACCAGCGCGGCGTAGCGGGCCCGGAACCGCTCCTCCACCTGGAGCGGGGGCACGCCGATCACCTGCCGGGCCAGGTCGCGCGGCCCGTCGGCGGCCTCGGTGAGGATCCGCTCGGCGGCCGGGTCGGCGAGCCGGTCGCGCATGGTCGAGACGATCGCCGCGCGCACGTCCGGATGCTGGCCCGCCGCGTCCCAGGCTCCCGCGACCAGGTCCATCGCGCCGGGGACGCGGTGCCGCACGAGCATCCGCAGCGCCTCCTTGCGCGCGGTGATCTTCCCGGTGGTGAGCAGCGGCGCGAGCGCCGCGCCCAGCGCGGACGGCGGGACGAACCGGGCGGCCCGCGTCGCCGCGTACACCGCGACGTGCGCGTCGTCGGACGACGCGTACGCCAGCAGGTCGGGCAGGACCTCCTGCGGGGAGGCGACCCACGACATGGCGGTGAGCGCGACGCGGCGCAGGTAGGCGTCGCCGGAGTCCAGGTAGGGGCGGAGCCGCGCGCCGCCCGCCCCCGGTACCGTCCCGACGGCGCGGACGGCCCGTCCGCGCTGGTCCTGCGCGGCACCGGTGCTCCCGGCGAGCCGGTCGAGCAGCGCGAGGTACTCCGCGCACTGCCGCCCCGTCCAGCGGAGCGTCCAGGACGGGTCGGCGATCGGCACGTACGTGACGTCCGAGCGCTGGAACCGTCCGGACGGAGTGCGCCCCGACAGCACCAGGTGCAGCAGGTCGGTGCGCTCGCGGGCGATCGCCGCGAACACCGCCGGGACGGCGACCGCCGACGGGTCCCGCTCCACCACCCGCGCCACCCGCTCACCGCGCGTGCCGGGGGGAGCGAGCCAGAGCCCGATCGCCCTCTTGAGCACGCCGTCGTCGCGGGCGTCCAGGGCGGCCTCCAGGGCGTCCTGGAGCTCGGGCACGCGAGCGGCGCGGCGGCGGCCGAGCGATTCGACGACCGTGAACACCAGCCGGTGGTCGTCGCGGGCCGCCCCCGACGCCAGGTGCGGTGCCAAGGCCCGCACCAGCCGGTGCTCCTGCCCGCGCCGCAGCGTCCGGCCGAGGTCGCCGAGCCCGGCCGAGCCCGTGTGCCCGACGAGCTTCTCGTACAGCTCCAGCGCGAACACCACCAGGTCGGCGTCGTCGCGCATCGCGCCCTGCCGGCAGAACATCGCCGCGATCCGCCCCAGCGTGTGCCGGGTGAGATACGAGCAGTCGCGGGCGTTCAGCGCGTCGTCGGCGAACTGGCCGACGGCCGCCGCGTGCTCCGGCCGCAGCAGGCTCTCCGGGACGGCCGCCAGCGCCCTGAACGCCTGGACGCGCACCGGGTCCTGGTCGTTGCGGAGCCGGCCCAGCGACTCCAGCATCCGGGTGAGGACCTCCGGGTCGCGGCTGCGCCCCGCGCACCCGATCAGCAGCCGGTAGCCGGTCGCGCGCTCGGTGGCGTCCGGCCTGCGGGCCACCGCGCCCAGCACGGGCAGGGCCTCGTCGTACGGCAGGAACGCCGTCGCCTCCCAGGACAGCCAGGGGGTCTCGGCGACCTCACGCAGCGCCAGCATCCGGCGCGCCTCACGCACGCGCGCGGCGTACGGCAGGACGTCCAGGAGGTCCTCGTCGAGCTGCTCGGTCGCCAGGTCGCGTCCGGCCATCGCCGCGTCGAAGACCTGTTCCCGGCGGCTCGGCGGGAACGTCGCCAGCAGCCGGAGGAGGATGTGGTCCTCGTCCTGGACGGCGCGCGCCACCGCCGCCGCGTCGTCGTCGCCGAGCCGGACGATCCGGTCCCGTATCCCCCGGCGCGCCAGCAGCCCGCCCAGTGTGCCCCGGTGGCCGGGAGCCAGCAGGAGCCGCAGCATCCGCTCCGGCTCGGCGTCCATCAGCACTCCCACCTTGGGCACCAGCGCGGCGGGGAGGTGCCCGGTGCCCGCGTGCCGCTCCAGCAGGCCGACGACCCGTCCCGGATCATGCCGCACGGCCGCCGCGACGCCCGGCGCGCGCGACCACCACCAGCTCTGGACGAGCGACTCGGACATCTCCGCGAGCCGCCGCTCGACGTAGTCGAGCAGCAGGCCGGGATGCGCGCGGCCGATCGCCTTCCAGTTGGGCACCGCGTGCGCGAGCCCGTCCAGCCGGGACCGCGCGCCGTCCTCCCCGCAGGCGGGCAGCAGCGCCGCCGCCTCGGTGTCGCCCCACCGCGCGGCCACCGCGTCGATGAGCGCCTCGGCCAGATCCGCGCGCCGGAACCGCCGGACCGCCTTGTACGCCGTGGCGCGCACCGCCGCGGGGGCGTCGTCCAGCAGCGCGCCGAACATCTCCACGCCGAGCCCGAGCCGGACGCCCAGCGTGATCGCCTGCGCGGCCAGTCGCGCGTCCGGGTCGCGGATCGCCCGAGCCACGTGGGCCAGCGACGCCGCGTCCCGCACCGCCGCCGCGATGAACAGCGCGAGCGATCGCTCGTAGTGGCCGCCCGCGGCCAGCCCGTCCAGCAGCTCCGCCAGCGCCGGATCGCCGGCCGACCCCCGCAGCTCCGCCAGCCTCCGGCAGCGTGCGTGGTACGGCAGGGGCTCGATCTCGGTCAGTAGCTCGTCGACGCGCATGGCGAGCCATCCTTCCCGATCATTCATCCTGGTTCATCCGGATTATCTGGCGCGCCGCGGCGCACACCAGCTCGACGGCCTTCTCGCTCGGCCGCGCCGAGCCGGGGCCCGAGCCGGGGACTCGCCGCCCGCCGAGCGGAGGAGGATTCTCATCCCGGGGTTGAGGAACATGTACAACCCCGGGGAAACGTATGACGGGCCACGCACAGCGATGACACACTCACAGCGACCACACGGTATGCACGGGCCGGCCGTCGGACTCGGACACTGCTGGGCGCATGACATCGCTGAACTCTCCCGCGAAGACCAATCTCCCCGTCGAACCCAACGCCTTCGTCGGCCGGGAACGCGACACGGCCGACATCCGCCGCCTGCTCGAATCGATGCGGGCCGTGACGCTCTGCGGCGCGGGCGGGATCGGCAAGACCAGGCTGGCCCGGCACGTCGCGCACTCGCTGCTCGGCGTCTACCCGGAGGGCGTCTGGTTCGTCGAGCTGGCCGACACCCCGCGGGACGGTCCGCCCGAGCCGGTCGCGCGGCGGGTCGCCGCCGTCCTCGGCGTCGCCGAGGAGGCCGTCCCCGGCGGGCTCGCCGCGGCCCTCGCCGAGGCGCTGCGGTCCCGGGCCGCGCTGCTCGTCCTGGATAATTGCGAGCACCTGGTCGCCGACTGCGCCGAGCTGACCGGCGCGCTGCTGGCCCGCTGCCCGCGGCTGCGGGTGCTGGCCACCAGCCGCGAGCCGCTGCGGACGGCGGGCGAGAACGTCTGGCGGGTGCCGCCGCTGGAGCCGCACGAGGCCGAGCGGCTGTTCGTCGAGCGGGCCGCCGCGGTGCGTCCCGGCTTCGCCGCCGCCGGTGCGGGCACCGCCGTCGCCGAGGTCAGCCGGGCCCTCGACGGGGTGCCGCTGGCGCTGGAACTGGCCGCCGCGCGGATCCGGGTGATGTCGGTCGAGCAGATCGCGCGCCGGCTGACCGACCGGTTCCGGCTGCTCAACGCGGGCGACCGCAACGCGCCGCTCCGGCAGCGCACGCTGCGCGCGGCGATCGACTGGAGCCACGACCTTCTGGACGACGACGAGCGCACGCTCCTGCGGCGCCTGTCGGTCTTCGCCGGCTGGACGCTGGAGCAGGCCGAGCACGTCTGCTCCGACAGCGGCCCGGACGGCGAGCCGCTCGACGCCCTCGACCGCCCCCGCGGGCCCGGCGGGCCCGGCGACGCGCCCGGCGGCGGGACGCGGGCCGTGCTGGGCGGGCTCGCCGCCGACGCCGTGCTCGACCTGCTCACCGCGCTGGTCGACAAGTCGCTGGTGGTGGTCGGCGGGGAGGTCGCCGGCGAGGTGCGGTTCCGGCAGCTCGACAGCATCCGGCAGTACGCCGCCGAACGGCTGGGCGCGGCGGGCGAGGCCGAGGAGTTCCGCCGCGGGCACCGCGACGCGGTGCTGGAGGCGGCCGAGCGGCACGGCGAGATCGCCGTCGTCGAGAGCCCGGCGTCCTGGGCCGAACGGGTCGAG
Organism: Actinomadura xylanilytica; assembly: GCF_030283145.1. Lineage (GTDB taxonomy): Bacteria > Actinomycetota > Actinomycetes > Streptosporangiales > Streptosporangiaceae > Spirillospora > Spirillospora xylanilytica. The sequence goes on along the minus strand of NZ_JASNWE010000003.1, from coordinate 783,717 downwards.
CTGTTCCACCGCTACGACGCCGAGCTCGGCAACGTCCGCGCCGCGCTCGCCTGGTCGCTGGACCGCGGCGAGATCGAAGAGGGCCTGCGGATCTGCACGGCGCTGCGCACCTTCTGGATCGTGCGCGGCCGGGTCGCCGAATGGGAGGAGTGGACCGACCGGTTCCTCACCCTCGGCATGGGTCTGCCCGCGTACGTGCTCGGGCCCGCGCTCGCCGGCCGCGCCCAGCTCGCCGTCGGCGGGCGCGACTTCGCGCGGGCGGGCGAGTTCGCCGAGCGGGCGCTCGACCCGTGCCGCAAGGCCGGCGACGACTTCATGGCCGCGACCGCGCTGATCACCGTGGCCGAGTCGCACACCCGCGCCGGACGGTTCGCCGAGGCCGCCGTCCGGCTCGACGAGGCCGACGCGATCGCGGCGGACCCCGGCCAGGAGTGGAACCGCGCCTACGCGCTGACCGCGCGCGGCTACCTGCTGATCCGCCTCAACCGGCTGCGGGAGGCGCGCGAGCGGCTGGAGTCCGGCCTGCTGATCATGCGGGAGATCGGCCAGCTCTGGGGCGCCTCGCACGCGCTGATCGGCCTCGGCCGGCTGGCCGAGCTGCGCGGCGACCCGGCCGCCGCGCGCGGCCACTACGCCGAGGCGCTGCCGATCCTCGCCGAGATCGAGGCGCGGCCGGAGATGGCGCGGGCGCTGGCCGGCGTCGGGCGGGTCGCGCTCGAGCAGGGCGACCCGGGCGCGGCCCGCGAGGCGCTGTCGCGGAGCCTCGGGCTGAGCCGCTCCACCGGCGTCCGGCTCGATGTGGCGCGCGCGCTGGAGGTGTTCGCCGAGCTGGTCGCGCGGGAGGGCGATCCGCACGGCGCGGTGCTGCTGGCCGGCGCCGCGTCCGCGCTCCGCGAGGCCGGTGGCAGGCAGCCGGGCACCGGCGCCCGCCTCGAACGCACCCTGGAACCGATCCGCAGGAGGCTCGGCCGGCCCCTCGTCGCGCAGCTCTGGGGCGAGGGCAGGGCGCTGCCGCCCGACGACGCGGCGGCGTACGCGCTGCGCGTGCCCGGGCCCGGATCCGTCCCGGCGCCCCGCGAGGCCGGCGGGACGGGCACGTCGGGCCGCCCCGGGCGCGAGCGTCCGGGCAGGGCCTTCGGCCGCACGGCCGGGGAGCGCGCGGAGCACGACCCCGCCGCGCCGGGCCCCGGGCCGGTCCCCGAACCGCGACGGGACGGCGAACCCGGCCGGGCGCACGGGGCGGACGCCGCACCGGGCCGGGCGGAGCGGCGCGGCGCGGCGCGGGCGGTCACGCCCGTCACGCCGCCGACGACGCTGACCGCGCGGGAGCGCGAGATCGCCCGGCTGATCGCCCGCGGCCTCAGTAACCGGGGGATCGCCGGCGAGCTGGTCATCAGCCCGGCTACCGTGGCCCGGCACGTGACCAACATCCTCACCAAGCTCGGCTTCGGCTCGCGGGCCCAGGTCGCCGTCTGGGCGGTCGACAACCTGTCCGCCGAGTCCCCGGACGCGGGCTGAGACCGTTGCCGAGCCGGGGTGTGTACACATGCCGAGGCCCCGGCGGACGCATCGGTCGTCCGCCGGATACGACCCCGGTTGCGCAGTACGGCGCATGTGCGGCACGGCCCGGTCGTCCTACCGTCGGAGCATGATCTCCATCGGTGTGGACGCGGCGGCCGTGATCCCGGCGGTCACCGTGTCCCGAGCGGTCTTCGGGGCCCAGGACGTGACCGCGGGCGCGGGCGACGGGCGCGACGGCAGGGCGGCGGTGCTGGACGCGACGACCGGGCGCGCCCTGACGTACGCGGACCTGGCGGCGGCGGTCGGGGCCGCTGCCGCCGGGCTCGCTCGGGAGGGGGTGCGGCCGGGCACGGTCGTCGCGCTGCACCTGCCCGACAGCCCCGAGTTCGCCATCGCCCTGCACGCGGTCATCGCGGCCGGGGCGGTGCCGTTCCCGGTACGGGCCACCGTGCCCGCCGCCGAGCTGGCGCGGCTGCTGGAGTCCACCGGCGCCCGCGTCCTGATCACCTGGCCGGTGCTGCTCGACACCGCCGCGCAGGCGGCCACGGCCGCGGGCGTCGGCCGGGTCTACTGCTTCGGCGCCGAACCCGACGTGACGCCGTTCTCCGCGCTGCTGGACGGCGGCGCCGCGCCCGACGTGCCGCTCGACCCCGCGCGCGACACGGCGCTGCTCACCAGCACCCGCGGCCTGACCGGCCCGTCCCGCCCGGTCCGGCTCACCCACGCCGAGGTGGTCGCCGGGCTCGTCCGGGTCGTCGAGGGGGGCATGCTCGGCAGCGGCGACGTGGTGCTGTCCGCGCTGCCGTTCTCCGACGCGCTCGGCCTGAACGGGGCGCTGAACCCCGCGCTGCGGCTCGGCGCGACCGTCGTCGCCCTCGCCGGGGCGGGCCGGCACGACCTGCTGCGCGCCCTCCAGGACCACCGGGTGACCGTGGCCGTGCTGCCGCCGCGGCTGGTGGAGGCCCTCGCCTACGACCGCGCGGTGCCCCGCTACCACCTGCGGTCGCTGCGCGCGATCGTGTCGGCGGGCGGGCCGCTCGACGTCGAGGCCGCGCGCGCGTGCGCGGCGCGCCTCGGCTGCCCGGTCCGGCAGGCGTACGGGCTGGCCGAGGCCGCCGGGCTCACCCACCTGAACCTGCGGGCCGCCGAGGAGGGCACCCTCGACTCGGTCGGACGGGAGCTGCCCGGCGTGCGCGGGCGGGTGGTGTCCGCGCGCACGGGCACCGCCCAGCCCGCCTACCAGCCGGGCGAGTTGTGCGTCCGGCTCCCGGCCGCCGGCGCCGGGGCCGTCCCGGCCCGCTGGCTGCCGACCGGCGACGCCGCCTTCGCCGACGAGCACGGCCGGGTCTACGTCCTCGGCCGGCTGGACGGGCGCAGCCCCGAGCCGCCCGCCGAGCCCGAGACGGTGCTGACCGGGCATCCGGCGGTCGCGGACGTCGCGGTCGCGCCGGCCCCCGACCTGAGCCTCGGGCTCGCCCCGCACGCCTTCGTGGTGCTCGGCGGGCGGGCCGGGCCGGACGAGCTCCTCACCTACGTCAACGCGCACGTGCCGCCGTACCGGCAGGTCCTCGCCGTGCACGTGGTGGATCTCATCCCGCGCTCGCCCGCCGGGCGGGTCCGGCGCCGGGCCCTGCTGGAGCGGGCCGACCTCGTGCCGTGAGCTACACATGGCTCTACATACTTCTGCGGATGTGGCGCTCCGTGCGCGCGGCGTACCGTCGGCGCATGATCGACGGAGACTCCGGCCCGCTGGCCGTTTCCGACATATCGGTGACCGAGGTCGTCCTCGCGGCGGCCCGGGGCCACGCGCTGCGCCGGGGGGACCGCCCGGCGCTGATCGATCCCGGCCGCGAGCTGGGCTTCGCCCGGTTCGCCGCGACGGTCCCGGCCGCCGCGTCCGGGCTGCGCCGACTCGGCGTGCGCGCGGGCGACGTGGCCGCCGTCCACCTGACCGGGGCGGGCGACCTGGCGCTCGCCGTGCACGCGCTCACCGCGGCGGGCGCGGTGCCGATGCCGCTGCCGCCGGACGGCGCGGTCGACGACCTGGCCGTGATGATGACCGAGTCGGGCGCGCGGTTCCTGCTCACCGCGGGGGAGACCGGCCCGGACGGGGTGTCCGGGCCGGCCGCCGCGTCGCTCGCCGCGACCGAGCGGTCCTACGTCCGGCAGGTCTTCTCGTTCGGCGACGTCCCGGCCGCGACGCCGTTCGGCCGGCTGGTGCAGGCGGGCGCGTCCGCCGGGCCCGCCGGGACGTTCCCGATGCCGTCCCCCGACCCGCTGCGCGACCTGGCGCTGCGGCTGAGCGGCCCGGTCGAGGAGATCACCCACGCCGACCGGCTCGCCGACCTCTACCACCTCGGCGGGACGGTCGGCATCGCCGAGGGCGACGTGCTGGTCTGCTGCGGCCTGGACTGCGCGGCGCCGACGTGGATCGGGCTCGTGGACCTGTGCCTCACCCAGGGCGCCACCTTCGCCGGGGTGCCCGGCCAGGACGCCGCGGCTCTGCTCGACGCGATCAGGCGGCACCGCGCGACGGCGGCGGTCGTCACGCCCGCCAAGCTCCGCGCGCTGACCTTCGACCACGGTTCGGTGGCGGTGCCGGGCGTGCGGCTGCTGGTGACCGGGACGCCGTCACCGGAGGTCGTCCAGGCGTGCCGGGTCAGGCACGGCTGGACGGTCTCGGCCCTCGGCTGACCCCCGCCCGGCCCGGCCCGGCCCGGCCCGGGGCGGGGTGGACGCGGTGGCGGTCACACGCCGACCTCCGCGGGCAGCGCCGGGACGCTGGCGACGGTCGGGTGCGAACCCCGCGCCGTCCGGGACGGGTCAGGCGGGACGGGGGATGGACTTGTGCTCCAGGTAGGCGGCCAGGCCCTCGGGACCGAGCTCGCGCCCGAGGCCGCTGTCCTTGTAGCCGCCGAACGGGGTGTTGGGATCGAGGCTGTACAGGTTGACGCCGCAGCTTCCGGTGCGGATCTGCCGGGCGACCTGAACGCCGTGCTCGACGTCGCCGGTCCACACCGAGCCGCCGAGCCCGTAGTCGCTGTCGTTGGCGATCCGGACGGCGTCCGCCTCGTCCTCGTAGGGGATCAGCGCCAGCACCGGCCCGAAGATCTCCTCGCGGGCGATCCGCATGTCGTTGCCGACGTTGCCGAACACCGTCGGCGCCACGTACCAGCCGCGGTCGTGCGGGCGGTCCAGCCCGCCGGTGATGACCTTGGCGCCCTCGTCCTGGCCGATCCGGATGTAGCCCTCCACCCGCTCCCGCTGCCGGGCGCTGACCAGCGGGCCGATCTCGGTGCCGTAGTCGGCCGGGTCGCCCACGCCGAGCCCCCCGACCATGGCGGCCAGCGCATCGGCGACCTCGTCGTAGCGGCTGCGCGGCGCCAGGATGCGGGTCTGCGCCGCGCACGCCTCGCCGTTGTTCATCAGCGAGGCCAGCTTGAAGCCCTCCATCGTGGCGGCGAGGTCGGCGTCCTCCAGGATGATCGCCGCGGACTTGCCGCCGAGCTCCAGCGTGACCCGCTTGAGCTGCTCGCCGCAGACCGCGCCGATCTTGCGGCCGGCGGCGGTGGACCCGGTGAAGGACACCTTGTCGACGCCGGGGTGGGCGACCAGGTGCGCGCCGACCTCGCGGCCGGCGGCGACGAAGTTGACCACGCCGTCCGGGACGCCCGCCTCCCTGATCCACTCGGCCAGCAGGTAGGTGTCCAGCGGCGTCTCGGGGGACGGCTTGGCCACCACCGTGCAGCCGGCGATCAGCGCCGGCGCCAGCTTGAGCATCAGGGTGAACTGGGGGACGTTCCACGGCACGATCGCCGCGACGACCCCGACCGGCTCCTGGGTCACCGTGACCGGCCCGAGCATGCCCTGGCGCTCCTCCTCCCAGGTGTGCGAGGCGGCGAGGTCGACGTAGTACTGGAGAACCATCTGCGGGATCGCGGCCTGCCCGAACACCGAGAACAGGATCGGCGACCCCATCTCGGCGGTGACCAGGTCGGCCATCTCCTGCTGCCGCTCGGCGTAGATCGCCGACAGCCGGCCGAGGACCTCCGCGCGCTCGGCGGGGGTCATCCGGGGCCAGGGGCCGTGGTCGAAGGCCCGCCGGGCCGCCGCCACGGCCGCGTCGATGTCGGCCTCGGTGCCCTCGGGCACCCGGCCGATGACCTCCTCGGTGTGCGGGGAGACGACCTCGATGGTGCCGGTGCCGGCCGGTGCGGCCCACTCGCCGCCGATGAACAGCCGATCGTGCTCGCGCATGCTGCTGTGCCTCCTGCCCGAGGGTCCCGACGTCGCGGGATGATTTTGACCGAATGCTTGCTTGGCTGTCAGCATCCCATGGCGCCCCCCGGAATTGGCAAGGGTGATGAGACGTGAGTCTCAACGGCCCGCCGCCCGCACCGCCCCGCTCCGGCTAGCCGCCCGGCCCCAGACGGTCCGGACGATCCGGGTGATCAAGCAGGTCCGGGCGGTCCGGACGGTCCGGACTGTCTGGACGGTCGACCAGGTGGGCGTTGGGCTCGCGGGCCCGCCGCGCCAGCACGGGCAGCTCGACGACCTCGAGGCCCGCCGCCAGCAGCCGTTCGGCGCCCGTCCCCTCGACGAACAGCGACGGCTCGCGCCAGGCGAACACCACCCGCGCCGCGCCCGCCGCGATGACCAGCTCGGCGCAGCCGCGCGGGCGCGACCCGCGCCGGTCGCACGGCTCGAGCGAGCTGTAGACGGTGGCGCCGGGCACCCGCTCGGGCGCCTTGGCCAGGGCGGACTCCTCGGCGTGGTCGCGTGGGTCGCGCTCCCGGGAGAACCCGCGCGCGATCTCGCGGCCGTCCGGGCCGACGATCACCGCGCCGACCGAGAACGCCGTCTCCGACGGCGGGCACAGCCGCGCGAGGTCGCACGCCAGGTCCAGCCAGCCCAGGTCATCCACGCGCGCCGCCGGCCAGGTAGCGCAGCAGCACCAGGTCGCCGATCCGGGTCGCCTCGTCCAGCCGCATCGGCCGCTCCGGGCTCTGCGGGAACACCCCCGGGCCGACGAAGCGCGGCGCCGACGGGTCGCCGATGAAGAACGGCGCCACGACCAGGTGCAGCTCGTCGACCAGGCCGGCGGTCAGGAACCGGGTGTGCATGCCGCCGCCGCCCTCGACCATCAGCCGCCGGACGCTCCGCGCGGACAGGTCGGCGAGCACGGCGGGCAGGCTCACCGGGTCGCCCGCGTCGACCACCTCGGCCCGGTCGCCTAGCCGGGCCGCCAGCCCCGCCGCGGTGCCGGGGAGGGTGTAGACGAGCTTGCGCGCCTCGCCCGTGGTGAAGAACCTCGCCTCGGGATCGAGGTCGCCGCTCCAGGTCAGCGTCACCTTCGCCGGGTCGCCGGGCTGCCCGCGCGCGATCCGCCGCTCGCGCCGAGCCGGCGAGCGCAGCAGCAGCCTCGGGTCGTCGGCGCGCACGGTGCCCGCCCCGACGAGGATCGCGTCGCACGCCGCGCGCACCCCGTCCACTCGGTCGAAGTCGGCGGGACTGGACAGCCGCAGCCGCTCGGGGGTCGCGTCGTCGATGTAGCCGTCCACCGACATCGCGCAGCTCAGCAGCACATAGGGACGCTCGCTCACGCCGCCACTTTAGGGGCATCGGCACGGCGCCGTCCCGCCCGTCCGGGCACCGGGCCGCGGACCGGCTCCGGCGGGCGTCCGCGGCGGGTTCGAGAGATCCTTTGTGGCGACTCGGCGTTTCTGCGCCGGATGTGTCGGAGGGGGTCCCTAGGGTGGCTTCCGTCATGCGAATCCTGCACACCTCCGACTGGCATCTCGGCCGCTCCTTCCACCGCGAGGACCTCCTGTCGGCCCAGGCCGGCTTCGTCGACCACCTGGTCGAGACCGTCCAAGCCGAGCGGGTCGACTGCGTGCTGATCTCCGGCGACGTCTACGACCGGGCGCTGCCCGCCGTCGACGCCGTCCGGCTCTGCAACGCCGCGCTCGAGCGCCTCGCCGCGCACACCCGGGTGGTGCTGATCGCGGGCAACCACGACTCGGCGCACCGGCTCGGATTCGGGTCGGCGCTGATGGACGAGGCGGGCGTGCACCTGCGCACCGACCTGGCGCGGGTGGGCGAGCCGGTCCTGGTCGGCGACGCCGCGATCTACGGCGTCCCCTACCTGGAGCCCGAGCTGGTCCGGCACGACTGGGAGCTGCCCGAGCGCAGCCACGCGGCCGTCCTGACCGAGGCGATGCGCCGCGTCCGCGCCGACGCCGCCGAGCGCGGCCCGGGCACCCGGTCGGTGGTGCTGGCCCACGCGTTCGTCACCGGGGGAGAGGCCAGCGACAGCGAGCGCGACATCTCCGTCGGCGGCGCCTCGAACGTCCCGGCCGGGGTGTTCGACGGGATCGACTACGCGGCCCTCGGGCACCTGCACGGGCGGCAGCGGATGACCGAGCGGATCCGCTACTCCGGCTCGCCGATCGCCTACTCCTTCTCCGAGGAGCACCACACCAAGGGGTCGTGGCTGATCGACCTGCGCGAGGGCGGGATCGGCGCCGAGTTCGTCGAGGCGCCGGTGCCGCGCCGCCTGGCCCGCGTCGCGGGGCGGCTGGACGACCTGCTCACGAGCGCCGAGCACGACCGCCACGAAGACCACTGGTTGCAGATCACGCTCACCGATCCGGACCGTCCGGCCGCGGCGATGGAACGGCTCCGCCGCCGCTTCCCGCACGCCCTGGTGCTCGGCTTCCGGCCCGAGAACGAGCGGGCCGCGAGCGCCCGCACCTGGTCCGAGCGGGTCACCGGACGGCCCGAGATCGACATCGCCGGCGACTTCGTCGCCGAGGTGACCGGCGGCCCGGCGTCCCCGGCCGAGCGCGACCTGCTGCGCGAGGCGTTCCAGAGCTGCCGGCACAAGGAGGCCATGGCGTGAGCGACCTGACGGAGGGCGCCGCGTGAGGCTGCACCGCCTGGAGATCACCGCGTTCGGCCCGTTCTCCGGCACCGAGGAGATCGACTTCGACGCGCTCTCCGACGCCGGGCTGTTCCTCATCCAGGGCCGCACCGGCGCGGGCAAGACCAGCGTGCTCGACGCCGTGTGCTTCGCGCTCTACGGCCAGGTCCCCGGCGCCCGCAACGCGGTCAAGGGGCTGCGCAGCGACCACGCGCCGGACGGGCTCGGCCCGCGCGTGGTGCTGGAGACCACCATCCGGGGCCGCCGCCTGCGGGTGTCCCGCTCGCCCGCCTGGGACCGGCCCAAGCTGCGCGGGTCCGGCGTCACCACCGAGAAGGCCAGGGTCGTCCTCGAGGAGCGCGAGCCGGGCGGCTGGGTCGGGCTGTCCACCCGGCTGGACGAGGCGGGCGACCTGATCTCCCGGCTGCTCGGCATGAACCCCACCCAGTTCTGCCAGGTCGCGCTGCTGCCGCAGGGCGAGTTCGCCGGGTTCCTGCGGGCCGGCGCCGACGAGCGGCGCAAGGTGCTGGAGCGGCTGTTCGCCACCGAGGTCTTCACCCAGGTCGAGAAGTGGCTCGCCGACCGCCGCGCCGCCACCCGCCGCGAGGCCGCCGAGCTGAGCGGGGCCGCGGCGTCCATCGCCGAGGCGATCGCCGAGACCACCGGCGCCCGCCCGCCGCACGGTCGGCGCCTCGTCCCCGAGCCGCGGCAGGGCGAGCCGCTCCTCGAACCGGTCGAGACGCTCCCCGCCTGGGCGACCGAGCTCGCGGCCGGGCACGACGCCGTCCGCGCCATCGTCGAGGACCTGCGGGCCGAGGTCGCCGCCACGTTGACCGCCGCCCGGTCCGCCGCCCAGCGCGGCGCCGACCTCGCCGAACGGCAGCGCAGGCACGCCGGGGCGCTCGCGCGCCGGGCCATGCTCCGCGAGCACGCCGAAGAGCGGTCCGACCTCACGTCCCGGCTCGACACCGCGGCCCGCGCCGACCGGGCCGCCTCGCCGGTCCGCCACGCGGCCGAGCGGGCGGGCCGGGCCGCCGAGACGCGCCGCCGCGCCGACTACGCCCGCGCGCAGGTCAACGCCCTGGTCACGCCGAACGCCGCGTGGGACGTCCTGGCCAAGTCCGAGAGCGCCCGCCGCGAGGAGGCCGCCGCCCTCGACGCCAGGCGCGGCGACGTCGCCCGGCTCCGGCAGATCGACGCCGACCGCGCGGTCAACGCCCGCCGCGTCGAGCGGGCCGCCCCCGAGGAGGCGCGGCTCACCGCCGCCGTCGCCGAGCTGCCCGCCCGGGTCGAGGCCCACCGCGCCGCGCTTGACGAGGCCAGGCTCGCGTCCGCCGGACGGCAGGGCGCCGAGGCCGCCGTGACCGAGATCGCCCACCGCCTCGACGCGGCCCGCCGCCGCGACCGCGTCGAAGGGCTGCTCGCCGCCGCCGATGAAGCGCGCAGCGCCGCCATCGACGCGGCCCAGCGAGCCCGCGACCGCGTGCAGGACTTGCGGCAGGCCCGGCTCGACGGCATGGCCGCGGTCCTCGCGGCCGAGCTGGCCGACGGCGAGCCGTGCCGCGTCTGCGGGTCCCGCGAGCATCCCGCGCCCGGCGCGTCCCTCGCCGACGTCCCCACCGAGGAGGGGGTCGAACGCGCCCAGGCCGCGTACGAGCGGGCCCAGGCCGCGCGCGAGACCGCGGCGTCCGAGGTCGAGAGGCGCCGTGCCGAGCGCGACGCCCTGGTGGAGATCGCCCGCGACCTGACGCCCGCCGCGCTCGGCGACGAGCTCGCCGCGGCGAAGCAGGCCCTCGCCGCCGTCGACGCCAGGGCCGCCGAGGCGGTGGAGCTGGAAGGCGCCCTCCACCGCGCCCAGCGCGAGCTCGACGAGACCCGCGACCGGCGCGACCGGCTCGTCCGGGAGCTCGCCGGGCTCCGCGCCGGTGACGGCCCGCTGCTCGCCGAGCGCGACCGGCTCAGCGCCGAGCTCGACCGGGCCCGCGGCGACGACCCGACGCTGGAGGCCCGCGTCGACCGCCTCGTCGGCGAGGCCGCCGCGCTCGCGGACGCCGCCGACGCGCTCCGGCTGGCCGAGCGCGCCGCCGAGGAGCTCGCGGGCGCCCGCGACCGCGCGGCCAAGGCCGCCCGCGACGAGGGCTTCCGCTCTCCCGACGAGGTGCTCGCGGCCGAGCTGTCCGACGAGGACCAGGCCGTCCTGCGCGACCGGATCCGCCGCTTCGACGACGAGGAGGCCGCGATCCGCGACCTCCTCGCCGACCCGGCGCTGCGCGCCGCCGCCGCCGAACCCGCCCCCGACCTGCCGTCCCTCCAGGCCGCGCTCGACTCCGCCGAGTCGGCGCACACCGCCGCCGCCTCGGCCGCCGACCGCGCCCGGCAGCGCTGCGACCGCCTCGCCGACCACCGCGCGCGCCTGGCCGCCGCCGTGGCCGCGTGGCGTCCGGCCGCCGAACGGCACGAGGTCGCCGAGCGGATGGCGGGCCTGGCCTCCGGCAAGTCCACCGGCAACCGCCGCGACATGTCGCTGTCGGCCTACGTGCTGGCCGCCCGGCTCGAGCAGGTCGTGGCCGCCGCCAACGACCGCCTCGACCGGATGTCGGCCAAGCGCTACGCGCTCGTCCACACCACCGACAAGGCCGCCGGCGACCGCAGCAAGGGCGGCGGCGGACTCGGCCTGCGCGTCGCCGACGCCTGGACCGGCCTCGACCGCGACCCGGTCACGCTGTCCGGCGGCGAGTCGTTCATCACCTCGCTGGCCCTGGCCCTCGGCCTCGCCGACGTCGTCACCGCCGAGGCGGGCGGCACCGAGATCAACACCCTGTTCGTGGACGAGGGCTTCGGCACCCTCGACGAGGAGACCCTCGACGAGGTCATGGACGTCCTGGACGCCCTCCGCGACGGCGGTCGCGCCGTCGGCATCGTCAGCCACGTCGCCGAGCTGCGCGCCCGCATCCCGGCCCAGCTCCGGATCACCAAGCAGCGCGCGGGCTCGACCGCCACGGTCGCCGTCTGACCGGCGGCCCGCCCGCCCTCTACGGCTTGCGGCCGACGCCCGCCAGGAGCCAGCCGGACGCGGGCTCGTGCGGGCGGTCGGGGCGCCATTCGGGGGCGTTCACCAGGCCGGGTTCGAGGAGCTCGAAGCCGTCGAAGTAGCCGGCGATGCGTGCGGGGGGCCGCAGCGAGACCGCGACCCCGTTCGCCCGGACCAGCTCGGCGGCGGTGTCGCGCTCCGCGGGAGTGATCACCGCATCGGTCAGGTCGCACACGACCAGGTGCCCGCCGGGCGCCATCGCGTCGCGGAACGCGCGGACGGTGGCCTCCGGGTCGTCCGCGTCGGTGATCAGGTCGAGCACGGCCGTCATCAGGACGGCGACGGGCCGGCCGAAGTCGATGAGGGCGGTGACCTCGGGGTGGGCGAGGATCTCGTGGGGCCGCCGCGCGTCGGCGCGCACGGCGGTGGCCCGCGGCACCGCGTGCAGCAGCGCCTGGTAGTGCACGACGGCGACGGGGTCGTGGTCGACGTAGACGACGTCGGCGTCCGCGGCGACCTGGTGCACGTTGCCCTTGCCGGGCAGGCCGCAGCCGATGTCGAGGAACTGGGTGATACCGGCGTCCACCAGGTGCCGGACGGCGCGGCGCATGAACTTGCGGTTCTCGCGGGGCAGCAGCCGGGCGGCGGGGAACGTCTGGAACGCGCGGATGGCCGCCTCGCGGTCGGGCCCGTAGTTGTCCTTGCCGCCCAGGGAGAAATCGTAGATCCGGGAGGCGGCGGGACTGCCGAAACCGAGATCCGGCGCATCGCGTTCTGTCATGGTCGTCCCCTCGACTGGGAGCGGGAGGTGGGTCGAGGAAGACCTACATTAGTGGATCGTTGATCACAGAGTGCCGATCCGGGGTGAGCCGTCCGCGATCGTCGGCATCCGCCGCGGCGCCCGCGGACGGCGGCGCCCGCGGGCACCGCGGGCCGTGAGGACGGGCGGCTACAGGTAGAGGCCGGTGCCGTGCTCGGGGCGCTCGCTGGCGATGGCGTGCAGGTCGCGCTCGCGCATGACGAGATAGTTCTCGCCCTGGATTTCGACCTCGTACTGCTCCTCGGGGTGGAACAGCACCCGGTCGCCGACCTTGACCGTGCGCGCGTGGTGGCCGACGCCGCAGACCTCGCCCCAGACGAGGCGGTTGGACTCCTCGACGGTCGCGGGGATGACGATCCCGCCGGTGCTGCGCCGCTCGCCACCGTCCTTGTCGGCCTTGATCATGACCCGGTCGTGCAGCATCTGGACTTCGAACTTGGCCTCGGACACGCTGGGAGTTTATCCACCTTCGCGGGGCAGGGCGGACCACGCGTCCGCGATGATCTCCGGAAGGCCGGACCGCTCCGGCCGCCAGCCGAGGTCGCGGCGGATCGCGCGGGCGTCGCAGACCAGCAGCGGCGGTTCGGGCCGCGGCGGCCTGCGGACGACCGGGACCGCGCGTCCGGTGGCCAGCTCGACCGCGGCCACGACCTCGGCCACGGAGGCGCCCCGGCCGGTGCCGACGTTGTAGACCCGCTCCTCGCCGGGCCGCACCGCCGTGCTCTCCAGGGCGCGGACGTGCGCGGCGGCGAGGTCGTCGACGTGCAGGTACTCGCGGACCGCCGTGCCGTCCCCGTTGACCTCCAGGTGCGGGGCGCGGCCGGCGGCGACGGCGAGGGCCTTCGGGATGAGCCGGGTGAGGTCGGGGTCGGGACGGCCGTCGACCGAGCCCGCGACGTTGAAGGCGCGCAGCACGACGGCCCCGATCGCGCCGGTGCCGGCGTGGAAGCGGACGGCCTGCTCGGCGGCGAGCTTGGACGCGCCGTACGGGCTGGTGGGCGCGGCCGTCTCGGTCTCGGGGATCGGCTGCCGCGCGGGCGCGCCGTACACCGCGGCGGTCGACCCGTACACCAGGCGGGTCCCGGTGGGGAGGGACTCCAGGAGGTTGACCGTTCCCTGCACGTTGGCGGTGAAGAACCGCAGCGGCTCGGCGAACGACTCGCGGACCCGGGTCAGCGCGGCCAGGTGGCACACCGCGTCATAGGGGCCGCCGAGGACGGCACCGAGCCCGGCCGCGTCGAGCAGGTCGCCGATGACCGGCCGCACCCCCGGCGGCAGGGGCCGCCCGGCGTCGCGGACCAGGCCGCTCGTCTCGTGCCCGGCGGCGGCCAGGCGCCGCGCGACCGCATATCCGACATAGCCCGCCGCACCCGTGACCAGGATCTTCATCAGGCCAGCATCTCCTGGTCAGGGCAGCGAGGCAACGCGCGCGTACACGCCGGGGTAGCCGGGCCGGGCGCAGCCGTACGCCCAGGAGGTGAGCGCGACGAGGCGGCCGTTCGCCAGCAGCGGCCCGCCGCTGTCGAACTGGCAGGTGTCGGCCTTGGGGGATCCGGCGCACAGCATGTCGTCGGCGTCGAACGACCCGCCGTACGCGCGGGCGCAGGCGGCGCCGCCGGGCAGGGGGACGTCCGCGGCGCGCAGCCGGGTGTTGAACAGGTCGCTCTCGGAGGTGGTGCCCCAGCCGAGGACCCGGCCGGTGCTCGCGCCACCGGGGGCGCCGAGCGCGACGGGCGCCCGTCCGACCTCGCGGTCCAGGGTCAGCACGGCGAGGTCGTGGTGCCCGACGGTCTCGTCCTTGAAGCGCGTCTCGCGGTACCCGGGATGGATCCGCACCGACCGGACCCGGGCCGTCTCGCCGTCCCTCCCGCCGAGGTCGGCGCGGCCGAAGGTGGCCGACAGCAGGCCGGGCAGGTCGCGGAACAGCGTCACGCAGTGCGCGGCGGTGAGGACCCGGTCGCGGGCGATCAGCGCGCCGCCGCAGAACTGGCCGGCGGGCCGGACGAAGAACAGCGGGGACCCGATGGCCGCCAGCCAGGGGGCGGGGGCCGCGGGGCCGCCGCCGATGACGGCGGCGGCGGAGGAGGAGGCGGGGGCGAACACGGATCCGAGGGCGAGGGCGAGAGCGCCGAGGAGGGCCGGTGCGGCGGCCCGGCGGGAGGGGAGGGCCATGACGGCAATGTAATCGCGGATCGCCGGCGGGTCAGCCGATGGAGCGGACGCGTCCGCCCGCCGCCGCGCGCCGGGCGCCCTCGCGGTCCGCGGCGGGCGGCTCGTACCTCGGGAAGGCGGCCAGCGCGGCCAGCGCCAGGACGAAGCCGCCCACCCGCAGCAGGAACGGCACCGGGTCGGACGGCCAGTGCTCGCCGAACAGCACGGTGCTGCTGAGCACCAGGTAGGTGCGTCCGATCACGGTGAGCACGGTCGCGACGATCGCGACCCGGCAGCGCTGGAGCGCGATCTGGAGCTGGATCAGGGCGAGCCCGGCCAGCCCGAGGGTGAGGTAGGGGTAGGGCGAGACCAGCACCGCGCCGATGCTGCCGGTGTCGTGGTAGACGATCGAGATGCCCCGGATGCCCGCCTCGCCGAGCCCGGCGCACGCCCCGGCGCCGATCCCGTAGGCGACGCCCGCGAGCTTGCGGGCGTGCCGGCCGCCGGCCCGGCGGTCGCCGACCAGCCAGACCAGGCCCGCGATGACCAGCGCCGGGACGATCACCGCGAGCATCCGCCAGGGCGCGACCAGCGTGTCGGTCAGGCGCGCGTCGGCGTGCAGCCGGTGCTCGGACCCGGCGGACAGGCCGATCAGCACGGTCGCGCCGACGAACAGCGCGACGCTGGCCCACTCCCGGGCGTTCAGCCGCTCGCCGAGGAACCCCACCGCGTAGGCCACCAGGAAGACCAGGCTGACCGCGAAGACGGGCTGCGCGACGGCCAGCGGCATCGCGCTGAACGCCACCACCTGGTAGCCGAGACCGAGGAAGAGGATCAGCCCGCCGCCGAGCCAGAGCGGGCTGGTGAGCATCTGCCCCACCGCCTGGAACGGGCGGCTCCCGCGCAGCGGCGGCATCCTGGCGGCGGCGAGCCGGAAGACCAGGAACGCGATGTAGTACGCGGTGGTCGAGAGCAGCGCGAGGGCGGCGTGGCCCAGTTCGTGACCCATCGGGAGGACCTCTCGGCGGAGCGGTGATGTCACGTGGTCGGATCGCCCCCGAACCGACGATCTGCCACCCTGCCCTGTCCGGCGCTCCGTGACAAGGCCGTAACGCGTGGGCCCTCCGTCCGGAATCCGCGCCGTCGCCGCGCGTGCCGTCGCCGCGCCCCGCCGTCCGCCCGCGCCCCGCCGTCCGCCCGCGCTCAGTCGTACCGGCGGCCCGCCCGCGAGGACACCTTCGCGATCAGCTCCGGCGGCACCAGCCGGGAGAGCGCGACGATCGCCTTGTACTGGGGGCTCGGCACGCTGACCAGCCGCCCGCGCCGCAGGTCGCGCAGCGCGGCGTCGACGACCCGGTCCCGGTCCAGCCACATGAAGTCCGGGACGCCGGACATGTCCATGTGGGCCCGCTGATGGAACTCGGTGTGCACGAACCCCGGGCACAGCGCCATGACCCGCACGTTCCGCGCGCCCGCGCGTCCGGCGATGTCGGCGGCCACCCCCTGGGTGAAGCTCACCACCCACGCCTTGGACGCGCCGTAGGTGCCGCGCGAGGCGAACGCCGCCACCGACGACACGTTGACGACCCCGCCCCGGCCCCGCTCGAGCATCCCGGGCAGCGCGGCGTGGGTGAGCCGGAGCACCGCCTCACAGTGCACCCGCAGCATCGTGGTCTCGGCGCTGACCGGCACGTCGAGGAACAGCCCGTTGTTGCCGAACCCGGCGTTGTTGACCAGCAGGTCGACGCCCTTGCGGACGCGCTCCTCGGCGGCGGTCAGCCCGTCCGCGGTGTCGAGGTCGGCGGCCAGGACCTCGGCGCGGACGCCGTAGGCGTCGCGCAGTTCGGACGCCGTCCGCTCCAGGCGGGCGCCGTCGCGGGCCAGCAGGACCAGGTCGAACCCGTCGGAGGCGAGCCGGCGGGCGAAGGCGGCGCCGATCCCCGCGGTCGCGCCGGTGATGAGAGCAGTGGGCATGGGGTCGAGCCTACGTGTGCGGCGGGAGCCGGCGGGCGCGGAAGTGGCGCGGGTCGGGACGGCGGGTCGCGCGGCGGTAGGCGAAGGTGAAGCCCGGCCAGTTGTTGACCACCGTGCCGTCGGCGGTCATGTACCAGCTCTCGCAGCCGGCGTCCCAGACCGTGGAGCGCAGCCGTTCGCGCATCTCGCGGGTGAAGGCGTCCTGGACGTCCGGCCGGACGTCGATCCAGGCGAGGCCGGCCCGCCGCATGGCCTCCACGCAGCCGGTCACGTAGCGGAACTGCGATTCCAGCATGTAGATGATCGAGTTGTGGCCGAGGTTGGTGTACGGCCCGTACAGCAGGAACAGGTTGGGGAACCCGCTCACGGTGATGCCGAGATGCGCCTGCGCGCCGTCCCGCCAGGCCTCGTTCAGCTCGCGCCCGTCCAGCCCGGTGATCTTCATCGGGGCGAGGAACTCGGTGGCCCGGAACCCGGTGGCGTAGATGATCACGTCCACCGGGTGCGTCCCGGACCGGGTCTCGATCCCCGCCGGGGTGATCCGGGTGATCGGGCTCGTGACCAGCTCGACGTCCGGCCGGGACAGTGCCGGGTAGAAGTCGTTGGAGATCAGGATGCGCTTGCAGCCCATCGGGTAGCCGGGGACCAGGGCCTCGCGCAGCCGCGGGTCGGCGACCTGCCCGTCCAGGCTGCGGCGGAACCTGCGCTCCAGCGCCCTCATCAGGACCGGGTACTTCACGAACCCGAGCGCGCGCAACTCGTAGGCCGCGTAGGTCTTGGCGCGGCTCAGCGCGTGCAGGCCCGGGACGGCCCGCAGCGCCGCCCGCTCCCAGCGCCGGTACGGCCGGTCCGGCTTGTCGATCACGTACGGCGCGGACCGCTGGAACAGCCGCACCGACGCCGCCTCCGCCGCGATCTCCGGGACGACCTGGACCGCGCTCGCCCCGGTGCCGACCACCGCGACCCGCTTGCCGCGCAGGTCCGCCCCGTGGTCCCAGCGGGCGGTGTGGAAGCTCGGCCCGGCGAAGTCCCCGCGACCCTCGATGGCGGGCAGCTCGGGACGGTTGAGCTGCCCGCACGCCGAGATGAGAACGGGCGCCTCCAGCTCGCCGCCGGTGGTCGAGACCCGCCAGAGCCCGCGCTCCTGGTCGAACCGCGCCTCGGTCACCTCGGTGCCGAACCGGATCAGCGGCAGGACGCCGTGCTCGCGCGCGCAGTGCCGCAGGTAGTCGAGGATCTCGGGCTGCGGCGGGAACCGGCGGGTCCAGTCGGTCTTGGGCTCGAACGAGAAGGAGTACAGGTGCGAAGGGACGTCGCAGGCGGCGCCGGGGTAGGTGTTGTCGCGCCAGGTGCCGCCGAGGTCGTCGGCCTTCTCCAGGACGACCAGGTCGCGCACGCCGGCCCGCTTGAGCCGGATCGCCATGCCGATCCCGCCGAACCCGCTCCCGATGATCACTGCGTCGTGCCTCATCGCCATCCCGGATCCCGTTCTGTAGCGGTTCCTCCGAGGGTAAGTGACCCGGAGGTCACTGAACAGCCCGCCGGCCCGGGGACGACTCTGTCGGCGGTCTCTGCCAGGATCCCCCAATCGGGACCGTCCGTCCGGCGGCCCCCCACCGGATCTGGAGGAACGCCCGATGGACACCGCGGCCCGCCTGCTGCGCCTGATGACCGGACCCCCTTTCGAGGACCCGGACCCGCACGCCGCCTGGACCGAAATGGAGCGGATCTCCGACGAGGAGCTGGGCACGCTGGTGCCCGTCGCGTACCGGGTGGGCGCGAAGAGCGAGCTCCCGCATGCGGTGGGCGTCCGGTTCGCGGTGGAGGCGGCGTTCGCCGAACGGCAGGCACGCTTCACGCCCGAGGCGTGCCGGGCGATGTTCGACGCGCTGGTCGCCGGGTTGACCGAGCGTAAGTGGGCCGACCTCGCGCGGGGCAGCGCGGCCGTGGTGCGCTGTACCGGCCCGCTGCCCGACGTCGCGGACGCCGCGCGCACCCTCGTCCACTTCATGCTCGACAACGACCGCGTCGACAAGATGTACGCGCTCTTCGCAGCGGCGGGCCTCGCCGACGTCGACGCCGGGGACGGGGACGGTGCGGTGGGCGAGACGCTGCGCGCGGTCGTCGAACGGGCCGGGCGGGGCGCCGGGCCCATCGCCCTCGACCAGTTCGACGTCATCGCGGGCCTCGACCCCTTCGGGCAGGCGCTGCTGTCGGAGGCCGAGTCCGCCGGGTCCTACGGGACGCCCCCGGTGCTGCCCGGCCTGTGGTCCCGGATCGCCGACCTGCCCGCCTACTCCGCGTTCGCCCGGCGGGCCCTCGAGGCCGCCGCCGAACGGGCCCGCGCCATCCAGGCCGGCGAGATCACCTACCGGGCGGACAAGGCGTTCGACACCGCCGAGGTCGGCGCCCTCGGGCACGCCGCCCGCCTCGCCCTGTGCCGCGACGAGCCGTGGCTCCCCGGGCTGCTCGACCGCCTCCTGCACGACATCGCGGTGGCCCCGACCGCCGCGAAGTCGCTGCCGTCCCAGGCGCTGCTGTACGAGATCGTCCGCGCCGGGGAGGAGTTCCCGACCCCCGAGCTGGTCACGTCCCTGCGCACCGTCCGGACGGTGGTGCGGCACGCCGGGGTGCCCAAGCGGCTCGACAAGATGCTCAAGCGGGTCGAGGCGGCCCTCGCCGAACGGGCCGAGGTCGCGCTGCGGCTGCCGGGTCTCGGCTTCGGGCCCGGCGGCGAGCTGCGCCGGGCCGCCGGCGAGTACGAGGGCGTCGTCACCGTCGCGGACGACGTGCGGCTGACCTGGTGGAAGGACGGCGCGCCGCTGCGCTCGGTCCCGGCCGCCGTCCGCCGCGACCACGGACCCCTGGTCGCCGAGCTGCGCGAGCTGGTGAAGCGGGTCCGGGTCCAGCTCGCCACGCTCGCCCGCGCCCTGGAGGGCGGCTTCTCGGCGGACGGCGTCCACCCGTACGCGCGGTGGCGCGACGAGCTGGCCGGGCATCCGATCGCGGGGACGGTCATCGGGCGGCTGATCTGGGAGGTCGAGACCGCGCCCGGTGTCTGGTCCGCCGTCCTCCCCGCGGCGGGCGGCCTCCCGGACGCGGCCGATGACGCGCCGGTCCGGCTGTGGCACCCGATCCGCGCCACCCCGGAGCAGGTGGGCGAGTGGCGCGACCTGATCGTCGAACGCCGGATCAGGCAGCCGTTCAAGCAGGCGTTCCGCGAGATCTACCCGCTCACCCCGGCCGAGCAGGAGACCCGCCACCATTCCAACCGGTTCGCCGCGCACCTCGTCCGCTACCGGACGATGGCCGCGCTGTTCAGGGCGCGCGGCTGGAAGAGCGGGTTCCTCGGCCCCTGGGACGGCGGCGGCGAGGACGAGGCCGAGCGCGTCCTCGGCGCGGGGGAATGGCTGGTCCGCTTCCGGCACGGGCTCGCCGACCACACCGTGGACGACCGGCTCGCGTCCACCGACCGGGTCCGCTTCGCCCGCCGCGCGGACGGCGCCTGGCGGGACGCGCCGCTCGCCGACGTCCCGCCGCTGGTGTTCAGCGAGGCGATGCGCGACGTCGACCTGTTCGTCGGCGTCACCTCGATCGCGGCCGATCCCGACTGGGACGGCTCCGGCACCGCCCGCGCCTACTGGGAGCGGGCCGCGTTCGGCGAGCTGACCGAGAGCGCCGAGGTCCGCCGGGACGCGCTGGCCCGGCTGCTCCCCGGCACCAGGATCGCCGACCGGTGCGAGCTGGACGGCCGGTTCCTGGTCGTCCGCGGCGACCTGCGCACCTACAAGATCCATCTCGGCTCGGGCAACATCCTGATGCGGCCGGACGACTCCTACCTGTGCATCGTCCCCGCGAGCGGCGGGGCCGGCGGCGCTGTGTTCCTCCCGTTCGAGGAGGACCGGCTCACCGTGATCCTCAGCAAGGCGTTCCTGCTGGCCGCGGACACGAAGATTACCGACCGGTCGATTCTCGCGCAGCTCCACCGGAGCGCCTGACCGCACCTGCGAACCCCGCGCATACGGTGCGCCGCCCGCGCCTCATGGCCGTCCCGCCCGCGCCTCATGGCCGTCCCGCGCACGGTGGCGCCGTCCCGCGCACGGTGGCGCCGTCCCGCGCACGGTGGCGCCGTCCGCGGGCGGTCAGCCGTCCGCAGGCGGCGGGGCGCCCGGGTGCACGGGGGCGTCCGGGGGCGGACGGCCGAGCAGGCCGAGCTCGTGGGCGCGCAGGCCCGCCTGGAAGCGGGAGGCCGCGTCCAGCAGGGTCAGGATCTCGGCGACCCGGCGCCGGTAGGTGCGCAGCGACAGGCCGAGCCTGCGCGCCGCCGCCTCGTCCTTGAACCCGCCGCCGAGCAGCCGCAGGATCTCGCGGCTCTCGCCGCTCAGCGCGGGCGGCCGGTGCCGGCGGTACTCGGCGAGGTCGGTCGCGGCCTCCCAGGTCGCCCAGTAGAGCGACCGGACGCTGTCGACGACGCCCTTGGACCGGACCACGGTGAACTCGCGGACCCCCGCCACCTGCGGTCCGGCCAGGATCGCGACCCGCCGGTCGACGATGATCGTCTCGTGCGGCAGCGCGGTGCCGCAGATGCGGACCCGGGCGCCGTGCCGGGAGAGCTCCAGCAGGTGCCGCTCGGACTCCTCGTCGGCGAGCGCGGCCGGAGTGTACAGCTTGAAGGCGGCCGGGCCAGGGCCCCGCAGCCGTTCGGCGATCAGCCGCTCGCGGACGCCGGGCAGCTCCCACGTCCGCAGGTCGGTGGCAGCGCAGGCGAACTCCTCGCGGGCGTCGAACAGCCGCCCGGCGCGTTCGGCGAGCTCCCGCTCGCCGCGCAGGATCACGTTGCGGTCCAGGTCGAGGGTCATCACGCCCAGTCTGCGGTGGGCCGGGGACCAGGTCAAACCTGGCAGCATGCTGCCACCGGTTCGGCCCGCCGGAGGGTCCCGCAGCACAGTGGACGGCATGACAACGAAGATCGACGCCGCCGAGCGCGGCCACTGGAACCTGGGCGGCGACCTGCGGATCTCCCGGATGGGCTTCGGCGCCATGCGGCTGCCCGCACGGGACCTCACCGGCCCCGCCAACGACCGCGGCACCGTGCTCGGCGTGCTGCGCCGGGCGGTGGAGCTCGGCGTGGACCACATCGACACCGCCGCGTTCTACTCCCGCGACGCGCTCGCGGCCAACGAGCTGATCAAGGAGGCGCTGCACCCCTACCCGGACGGCCTGGTGGTCGCCACCAAGGTCGGCCCCGGCAAGCGTCCGGGCGACCCGGTCCCCTCCTACGAGATGGGGCCCGGCGAGCTGCGCGCCGAGGTCGAGCGGAACCTGCGCGAGCTCGGCCTGGACCGGCTCGACCTGGTCTACCTGCGCGTCGGCTCCATGCACGGGCCCGACGACGGCTCGCTCGGGGAGCGGTTCGAGGTGCTGGCCGGGCTCCGCGACGAGGGGCTGATCCGGCATCTCGGGGTCAGCAACGTCTCCCTCGCGCAGCTCGCCG
Source organism: Actinomadura xylanilytica (assembly GCF_030283145.1). Classification (GTDB taxonomy): domain Bacteria; phylum Actinomycetota; class Actinomycetes; order Streptosporangiales; family Streptosporangiaceae; genus Spirillospora; species Spirillospora xylanilytica. The sequence goes on along the minus strand of NZ_JASNWE010000003.1, from coordinate 761,804 downwards.
AGGCGCAGGCGATCGCGCCGGTCGCCGCCGTCCAGAACCGCTTCGACGTGACGCTGCCGCAGGACGCCGGGCTGCTCGCGGCCTGCGAGAAGGACGGCATCGCCTACGCGCCGTACTTCCCGCTGGGCGGGTTCGGGATCCCGGGCGACGCGCGGGTCAAGGAGATCGCCGTCCGGCATGGCGCGACGGTCCCGCAGGTGCTGCTGGCCGGGCTGCTCGCGCTGTCGCCGGTCATGCTGGCCATCCCCGGCACCTCGTCCCCCGCCCACCTGGAGGAGAACCTCGGCGCCGCCGCGCTGCGCCTGACGGCGGAGGATCTCGCCGGGCTGGCGCGCTGAGCACCGCCGGGACGCCCTAGCCTGAACGCCGGAACGCGGACAGACCGGTGAGCGGGGGGACGATGACGGCGACGCGGTTGCTGGTGCTGGGCGGGATCCGCCATTTCGGGGGGCGCGCCCACGGTTACGACATCCGCCGCGAGCTGATGTCGTGGGGCTCCAGCGAGTGGGCCAACGTCAACCCCGGCTCGATCTACCACGCGCTCAAGCAGCTCGCCAAGGAGGGCCTGCTGGACGCGCAGGAGGTCACCGGCCACGGGGCGGGGCCGCCGCGCACCGATTACGTGATCACCGCGGCGGGCGAGGCCGAGTTCCTGCGGCTGCTCCGGGAGGCGATCACCACGGTCGACGTGCGGCACCCCGAGGTGCTGTCGGCGAGCCTGGGGTTCCTCACCGAGCTGCCGCGGGACGAGGCGATCGCGCTGTTCCAGCGGCGGCTCACCGGGCTGGCGGAGTGGCGCTCGTCGGTCGCCCCGCACCTCGACGAGACCGGCGACCACCTGAACGAGCTGCTCGGCTGGTGGGTCCATTCCGCCGACACCGCCACCGAGTGGACCCTGGGCCTGATCGAGCGGCTCCGGAACGGCGCCTACGTCATGGCCGGAGAGCGCCCCCGGGTCGCCCAGGGGGACGCCCAGGAGCCGAGCGGCCCGTCCTAGGACGGGCCCGGCGCTCCGGCCGGCCGCAGAGCCCCAGAACCCCGGCGGTCCCGGGCCGGGGCGGCGGTCCCGGTGGGGTCGTCAGGCGAGGACGGCGAGTTCGGCGCGCAGGGCACTGTCCAGGGAGTGGTCCGGTGGCAGGCGGCTGACCGTGGCGTCCACGAAGTCGGCGGGGGACAGGTCCGCCGCCAGGCCGTCCAGCCGGACGAGGAAGCCGCCGTGGATCTCCTCCACATGGAGGGGGGAGTCCCGCTCGTCCAGCGCGAAGATCGCGATCCGCGCCCGCCGGTCGGTGCGCGCCGGTTCCTCGCCCGCCGTGACCGGTACGCCTATGTCGTCGCCGTGCGTGGCGAACTCCGAGGCGTAGTGGAGGGTCTGGAGCCCGGCCGGATAGGGCCCGGCCATCGTGGTCAGCGACCCGTCCGGGCCCAGCTCCCGCATGCGGCGGCGGGTGTCGCCGTTCTTGCGGCGCCACTCCGCCAGCACGTCGGCGACCGGCAGGTCCCGCCGGGTCCGGACGCACCACTCGTTGAAGTCCGCCAGATCGTGGACGCCCTCCTTCTCCATCAGCGCGTACAGCCCGTCGAGGTCATCGTCCAGGCAGGCGTGGTTGTAGAGCTCCTCGCCGGCCAGGTGGGCGAGGACGTCCCGCACCGACCAGCCGTCGCAGCGGGACGGGCGGTCCCAGCCCGCCCCGGTGAGCCCGGAGAAGAAGGCGTCGAGGCGGGCGGCCTCGGCGTCGAAGAGGTCGAAGGGGTCCAGCCCCCGCAGGACGTCAGTGCTCATACCGGTATGCCTGCCCCGTTCTGGCCGGCCGTGAACAGGTCAGGTGTCGACGAAGGTCTGGGGGACGATCACCCGCAGGGCGTTGCCGCGCAGCCGGATCGACACCGGGGTCCGGCCCCGCACCTCCCCGTCGACGTCGACCGCGAGCGGGGGATCGGTCTCGATCTCCACCGCGCCGGTGGTGAGGAAGGCTTCCTCGCTGAGCGAGCGCCACTGCCCGGTCAGCACGTGCCGGGCGGTGGCCGACGCCAGCCGGAGCCGGCGCCGGTCGCCCAGCCGGTAGATCGCCAGGAGCCGGTCGTCCGGGCTGGCGTCGCGGGCGATGCGCTGCCCGCTGTGGTGCGCGCCGTTGGCGATGTTGAGCTGGTGGGTGTCCATCTCGTGCGTCCGGTCGCCGATCCGGATGGTGGCGTGGAAGGCCCGGTGCCCGGGGAGCAGCCGGGCGGCGGTCAACGCGTAGGCCGAGCGGCCGAGGAACCGCTTGAGCCCGTGCGGGACGTGCTCGGCGACCTCCACCGACAGGCCGAGACTCACCATGTTGGCGAAGATGTGCCGGTTCTCGCCCGCGGGGGCGCCGGGGGCGCCGGGGGCGGCGGTGCTCTCGAACCAGCCGACGTCGACGTCGGCGACCTTGCCCTCGCGCAGGGTGCGGACGGCGCCCGCGAGGTCCTGCGGCAGCTCCAGGCTCCGCGCGAAGTTGTTGGTGGTGCCGAGCGGCAGCACGCCGAGCGCCACGTCGCGGTGGGCGAGGTTGGCGACCGCCTCGGCGATCGTGCCGTCTCCGCCGCCGACCACGACCAGGTCGGGCTCCAGCTCCAGGACCTCGGTGAACAGGGCGCGCAGCCGGGACGGGTCGGTCACCGGGACGACCCGGTCGAAGTCGACGCCGGCCTCGCGCAGCAGCCTGCGCGCCGTCCCGTAGAGGCGGCGGCCCCGCCGCGAGCGGGCGTTGACCACCAGGACCGAGCGGCCGCCCTCGCGGATCGCCGCCTGCAACTCGGGCTTGCTGCGCATCTCGATCGGACCCCCCTCCGTGGCGTCACCCTACCGGGCGGTCCGGGCCGGACCCCGGCCGGATTTTTATCGACGCATTACCCGGGGTTGAAACATCGTCGAAAGTGGGGACATTCCAGTTAGCACACCGGGAATGCACAGGGCGAATGGCGGCGGGCATGGCCGGACTCGGATTCATCGCAGGAATCGCGGGGCTGATGGCGGCCATCGCCCCCGGCGGCCCGGCTCCGGGCCGTCCCTCCCCGAAGGACCGGGCGCCGGACGGCCCCGGCGCGGCCGGGCCGGGGGCCGGGCCCGCGGCCACGGCCGAGCCCGCGCCGCCGCCGGTCCGGGCCGACGACGGGGCCGAGGTCGTCGGTGAGCGGTACCAGGGGTCCCGCCTGCTCGACCTGGCGGTCCGCTCGCCCGCCCTCGACGCGGTGGGCCACGTCCGGCTGCTCCTGCCCCCGGGCTGGTCGCGCCGCGCCGCCCGCACCTGGCCGGTGCTGTGGCTGCTGCACGGCGGCGGCGCCGGCCGGGCGGGCCACACGGCGTGGACGCAGCACACCGACGTGGCGGGGCTCACCGCCGGGCGCGGGGTCCTCGTCGTCATGCCGGACGGCGGGCCGCGCGGCCATTACACCGATTGGTGGAATCGCGGCGAGGGCGGCCCGCCGAAGTGGGAGACCTTCCACCTGACCGAGGTCCGGCAGATCCTCGAGCGCGGCTACGCCGCGGGCCCCGAGCGCTCCGTGGCGGGCCACGGGATGGGCGGCACCGGCGCGCTCGCCTACGCGGCCCGGCACCGCGGTCTGTTCCAGGCGGCGGCCTCGTTCAGCGGCACCCCGCACCTCCTGCGCCGCGACCCGTCCCGGCTCGACGCGGCCGACCTGGTGGAGCTCGGCGCCGCGGTCGACGACCCCGGCGGCGACTGGACCGACGTGTGGGGCGACCCGGACGACCAGCGGGCGGTCTGGCGCCGGCACAACCCCTACGACCTCGCCGACCGGCTCGCGGGCGTCCGCCTCTACGTCGGCTCGGGCGACGGCTGGCCCGGACCGCACGACCAGCCCGGCTCCCGCACTGGCGTCCGCACCGAACCCGACGTCCTGGAGGCCCTCGCCCACCGGCTCTCGGTCGAGTTCGCCGGCAAACTGGACAAGCTCGGCATCCCCGTCTCCGCGCACTTCTACCAGGGCACCCACACCTGGCCGTACTGGGAGCGCGAGCTGCGCGAGGCGCTGCCGGTCCTGCTCGGCGAGACCGCCTGACCGGGTGCCGCGCCCACGGCGCTAGGGTCGGCGGAATGGGGACGAATCATGATATTCGCGGTCCGCGGACGGACGCCGAGGTGCCCGGATTCTGGCGCGGGCTGGGGCTGCCCGGCCTGATCGACGTGCACGTCCACTTCATGCCGCCGCGGCTGATGGACGCGGTGTGGGAGTACTTCGAGGAGCCCGGACCGCTGATCGGCCATGCGTGGCCGATCCACTACCGGCTCCCCGAGGACGAGCGGCTCGCGCGGCTCCGCGCCCTCGGCGTCCGCGCGTTCACCTCGCTCGCCTACCCGCACCGTCCGGGCATGGCCGAGTCGCTGAACGAGTGGACCGCCGGGTTCGCCGCCCGGGTGCCCGAGTCCGTCCCCACCGGCACGTTCTTCCCCGAGCCGGGCGTCGACGGGTATGTGCGCCGGGCGCTGGACGGCGGGACGCGGATCTTCAAGGTGCACCTCCAGGTCGGCGGTTTCGACCCGCGCGACCCGCTGCTGGACCCGGTGTGGGGGACGCTCGCCGAGGCCGGCGTCCCGGCGCTCGTCCACGCGGGCTCGGGGCCGGTGGCGAACGGCTTCACCGGGCCCGGGCCGTTCGGCGAGGTGCTGGCCCGCCACCCGGGCCTCACCGCGATCGTCGCGCATCTCGGCGCGCCGGAGTTCGAGGGGTTCCTCGCGCTGGCGGACCGGCACAAGGGCGTCCACCTCGACACCACGATGGCGTTCACCCGCTTCGCCGGAGGGCTCGGCGAGTTCCCGCCCGCCCTGCTGCCCCGGCTGCGCGACCTCGGCCTGGAGGGCCGGATCCTGCTGGGCACCGACTTCCCCAACATCCCGTACGCGTACGCCCACCAGCTCGAGGTGCTCGCCGAGCTGGACTTCGGCGACGACTGGCTGCGCACGGTCTGCTGGGAGGCCGCCGCGAAGCTCATGGACCTCCAGCCCGGCTGAGGCCGGAGCCGGGGCCGGGGCCGGGGCGGGTGGCGGACGCGGGTGCGGCCGGGTGCGGGCGGCCCGTCAGTGGTCGCAGGGGGCGGAGCCGATGTGCTCGTGCGGCTCGCCGGGGTCGGCGATGTGGCGCGGGCCGTGCGCGTCCTCGCAGTGGTCGTGCCCCGAGGCCGCCGCCCCGCCGTCACCGGTGTGATCGACTTCGAGGGTGGTGTGCGTGATCCCGTACGAGGAGCGCAGCAGCTCCTGGAGATCGCGCCGGACGGCGTGGCAGTCGCCCTTCGGCTCCACCAGCACGTGCGCCGACAGCGCCGGGTAGCCGGAGCTGACCTCCCACACGTGCAGGTCGTGGACCTCCCGGACGCACGGCCGCTCGGCCAGCCGCCCGCCCAGCTCGGACGGGTCGATGCCGGACGGCGCGGCCTCCATCAGCACCCGGCCGGCGTCGCGGAGCAGCCCGTACCCCGCCTTCAGCATCAGCGCGGCCACCACCAGCGAGGCGATCGCGTCGGCGCGGGCGAACCCGGTCGTCCACACCACCAGCCCGGCGATGGTGGTGGAGATGAACGCGTACAGGTCGTTGAGGATGTGCTGGAACGCGCCCTCGACGTTGAGGCTGCTCCGGTTGGCCTTGCTGATCAGGTAGGTGGCCGCCAGGTTGACCGCGATGCCGGCCAGCGAGGTCCAGAACACCAGCTGCCCGTTGACGTCCGGCGGGTCCAGCAGCCGGTGCACGCCCTCGTACACGAAGTAGGCGGTGAGCAGGATCAGGGTGAGCCCGTTGAGCTGCGCCGAGAGGATCTCCGCGCGGCGCAGCCCGTAGGTGTAGCCGCCCTTGGGCGGGCGCGCCGCGATGCGCATCGCGATCAGCGCCAGCACGATCGCGAACGCGTCGGTCATCATGTGCGCGGCGTCGGAGATCAGCGCCAGCGACTGGGCGACCACACCGATGATCACCTCGCCGGTCATGTAGACGAGGATCAGCGTCAGCGCGCCGCTCAGGTACCGCCGGTCGGCGCCCGCCGAGAGCCCATGCCCATGGCCGTGGCCGTGCCCGCCGCTGTGCCCGCCGCTGTGCCCGCCGCTGTGCCCGCCACCGCCGTGGGCGTCGCCTCGGTCGGGGGCGGCGGGCCGGTTGCCCGGAGGGCCGTCCTCGGCGGAGCTGGGATGGTCCCGGTTCATACGCCCTCCTCCTGGTGGCCGACGTGCGCGAGGGCGAGGTCGAGCAGCATCCGCACGTGCGAGTCGTCCAGCCGGTAGTAGGCCATCCGCCCCGCCCGGCGGACCCGCACGACCCGGTTGGCGCGCAGCAGGCGCAGCGCGTGCGAGACCGCCGACTCCGAATGCCCGCAGGACGCCGCGATGTCGCACACGCACATCTCGCCCCCCTCCAGCAGCGCCGTGATCACCCGCAGCCGGCCCGGGTCGGACAGCAGCCCGAACACCTCCGCCAGCTCGGCGACCGTCTCGCCGTCGGGCATGGCGGCGGTCACGATGGCCACCTTCTCAGGATCGACCACGCGGACCACGCACGCCTCGGCGGGGGTGACATCTGAAGTGCTGCTCATATGAGCAAATGTAGCCCATGGGGATCAGATCGGCCAGGTGGGGGCCGGATCCCGCTGGATCCGCCCCAGTGACCTGGGCGGAGGGCCCGACGCCGGCGCCGCGGGCCGGGGCTCCGCCGCCCCGGGCGGATCCGCGGGACCGCTCGGCTTTGTCGACGGGCGGACGGGCGGCGGGGTGCCCTCGCTCGGCGGCGGCGTGCTCTCTCCGGACCCCTCCGGCGGGCCGGGCGTTCCGGGCACGCCGGTGTCGCCCGTCCCGTCGGAGGGCGCCCCTGGGCTCGGGGGGCCGCCCGAGTCGTCCGGCAGCGGGGTGCCCGTACCAGGAGAGCCCGATTCGCCGCCGCCCGAGCGGCCCGGGGTCGGCGAACCGTCCGGCGGGACGACCTCGTCCGGCGGCGGCGCGGTGACCGGCCCGTCGGACTCGCCGGACGTCGCGCGCGGACGCGCGAATCCCATGGTCGCCCGCGGGTCGACCAGAACGAACGAGGAGATCGGCCCCTTCCGTCCGGACGGCGGCGTGATCTCGGTGACCGTGCGTTCGCCGAAGCCGTTCCAGGAGGATCCGGTGTATCGGGCGTTTCCGGGGGAGATATTCTGTTTCGGTCGGGTCAGTGGATTGCCACAATTGCACTTTACCGTGGGAATTCCATGCTCATTGATCAATACCCCCGTCCCGGCCTGGAGGACGGCCGGCCCGCCGGTCGCCCGGCCGTCCCGGAACCCGTGGTTGGTCACCAGCGTGTCGGTCCGCAGCAGCACCGGCGTCAGCCGCGACACGAACCCCCCGATGCCTGCGGGCGCGATGCCGTGCGCGCCCGCCCACGCGGCGGCCTTGTCCGGATGGGTCCGCAGGAACCTCACCAGCCTGCGCGGATCGCAGCTCGCCACGTGCCGGGTGCCCCCGTACAGGCCAGGGGAGTCGCCCTCGCGCGTCCCGCCCGCCTGCTTGCGCCGGGCGATCCGGCGCTGGTCGGTGCCGGTCTGCGGGGTGTACGGATCGGGGCCCGGGGTGCCCACGATCAGCCGGGTGATCGTCGCGCCCGCGTCCCCGCAGCCCGCCAGCGCGCCCGCGCCCACCAGCGCCGCGAACGCCACCGGGAGAACTCTGATTCCGGCAATTCGGGAATTGATCTCTATCATGCCTCGTCTTCCGTTCAGGGCCGACCGTACCTGTACCCTTCGATGTCACGAGGGCAGGTTCTGTGCGCGGCCGGACCAGGTTATTTTCGGTGGCGGGGAATCGCCCGATAATTCCGCGGTAACGGGAGGGTGAATGGCCGGCCCGGCACCGCTGATCGGCACCGACCCGAGGCGGCTCGGCCGCTACGAGCTCCTCGGCCGGCTCGGCAGCGGCGGCCAGAGCGTGGTCTACCTCGGCCGCCCGCTCGGCCGCGAGGACGACCACGTCGCGATCAAGCTCCTGCGCGCCCGGCTGCTCGGCGACGACCGGGCCCGCTCCCGGTTCGTCCGCGAGCTCGCCCTCCTCCAGCGCGTCGCCGGGTTCTGCACCGCGCAGATGCGCGAGGCCGACATGGACGGCGACCGGCCCTACATCGTCAGCGAGTTCGTGCCCGGCCCGTCCCTGCGCCACCTCGTCCGCGACCGGGGGCCGCGCACCGGCGCCGACCTCGACCGGCTCGCCATCGGCGCGGCGACCGCGCTCACCGCGATCCACCGCGCGGGCGTGGTGCACCGCGACTTCAAGCCGCACAACGTGCTGATGGGCCCGGACGGCCCGCGCGTGATCGACTTCGGTGTCGCGCGGGCCCTGGACGCCGGCACCACCCTCACCGGCGAGGTGGTCGGCACCCCCGCCTATATGGCGCCCGAGCAGTTCACGGGCGGCGCCGCGGGCCCGCCCGCCGACCTGTTCGCCTGGGCCGCCACGCTGCTGTTCGCCGCCACCGCCCGCGACCCGTTCGCCGGCGGCCCGCTGCCCGCGGTGATGTACCGGATCATGTACGAGACCCCTGACCTCGGCCCGCTCCCACCCCGCCTCGCCGAGGTCGCCGCCGCCTGCCTGACCAAGGACCCGCGGTCCCGGCCCACCTCGGGCGAAGCCCTCATGTGGCTCCTCGACGGTCCCCGCACCACCCCGCCCACCCCGACACCGCCCACCCCGACACCAGCCACCCCCGCACCACGCCCGCCCGTGACCGCCCTGGCCTCGTCCGCCCCGGCCTCTTTCGTGCCGGGTTCGTCCGCGCCGGGCTCTTTCGTGCCGGGCTCGTTCGTGCCGACCTCGTCCGCGCCGACCTCGGTCGCGCCGGGCTCGGCCGTGCCGATCTTGTCCGCGCGGGACGCGTCCGGTTCGGGCCTGCCCGCGCCGGGGGTGTTCGCGCCTCAGGTGGAGGTGCCGCAGCAGGGTGTGGTGCGGGCGTCCACGCCGGTGCGGCGGCGGGCGCTGGGCCGGGGAGCGGGCGTCAGGGGAGGGCTCGTCCTGGCCGGGGGCCTGGCCGTGCTGGACGTCGCGGCCCTCGCGATCCTGATCGCCCGCCCGGAGCTGAGCCATGGCCCGCGCGGGGCGCTGCTGCTCGCCACCGGCGCCTCGTTCGTCCTGCCCGCCGTGGTCACGCTGGTGGCCGTGGTGCTGGCCTGGAAGGGGAGCCGCGCCGCGGCCTGGACGGTGCTCGGGACCCGCGCCCTGCGGGTCGCGCTGTGGAGCGGGTGGAGCCTGATCGTCACCGTCCAGACCTCGGCGCTGGCGCTGCACGCCGCGCTGTCCGCGCTGGTCGTGGCGCTGCTCGCCGAGGGCCTGCGGGCCCGCGCGCGCTGACGCCGGCCCGCGCGTCCCGGCGTGTTACAGGTTGCGCTCCGACCATTCCTTGAGGTCGCGGCGCTCGACGGCCGCGGCCATCAGATCGGGGAACGCGTCCGGCGTGCAGGCGAACGCGGGCACCCCGAGGGCGGCCAGCGCGGCGGCGTTCTCGTGGTCGTAGGAGGGCGCGCCCTCGTCCGACAGCGCGAGCAGCACCACGACCTGGACGCCCGCCGCGGTCAGCGCCCCGACCCGCTGGAGCATCTCGGCGCGGACGCCGCCCTCGTACAGGTCGCTGATCAGCACCATGATGGTGTCGTCGGGCCGCGCGACCAGGCCCTGGCAGTAGGCGATGGCCCGGTTGATGTCGGTGCCGCCGCCGAGCTGGGTGCCGAACAGCACCTCGACCGGGTCGTGGAGCTGGTCGGTCAGGTCGACCACGGCGGTGTCGAACACCACCAGCGAGGTCCGCAGCGACCGCATCGAGGCCAGCACCGCCCCGAACACGCTCGCGTACACCACCGATGCGGCCATCGAGCCGCTCTGGTCGATGCACAGCACCACGTCGCGCTTGACCGCCTGCTGCCGCCGCCCGTACCCGATCAGCCGTTCGGGCACCAGCGTGCCGTGCTCGGGCAGGTAGTGCCGCAGGTTGGCGCGGATGGTGCGCTGCCAGTCGACGTCGGCCAGGCGGCGGGGCCGCAGCACCCGGGCCGAACGGTCCAGCGCCCCGCCGATCGCCGAGCGGGTGCGCTGCGCGAGCCGCCGCTCCAGCTCTCCCACGACCTTGCGGACGACGGCGCGGGCCGACTCGCGGGCCCGGTCGGGCATCACCTTGTTGAGCGACAGCAGCGTGCCGACCAAGTGCACGTCGGGCTCGACCGCGTCGAGCATCTCCGGCTCCATCAGCAGCCGGGTCAGGTCGAGCCGCTCGATGGCGTCCTTCTGCATCACCTGGACGACGGTCGAGGGGAAGTAGGCGCGGATGTCGCCCAGCCACCGCGCCACCGACGGCGCCGAGTCGCCCAGGCCCGCGCTGCGGCGCCCGGAACCCTTCCGCCCACCGGATCCGTAGAGCCGTTCGAGCGCCGCGTCCATCCGCGCCTCGTCACCGGTGAGCGTGCAACCGGTGCCGTCGGCGGACTCGCCGCCCAGCAGCAGCCGCCACCGCCTGAGCCGCTCGGCCCTGCCCGCCTCCGTGCCCGTCGTCGTGCCCGCCTCCGTGCTCGTCCGCGCGCCCGATTCCCTGCGCGTGCCTTCGGTGCTCATGGGCGGGCCTCCCAGCCGAGGATCGTGAGTGCCGTCGCGGCGGCCCGGCCCGCGCGTTCGGCGTCGAGGTCCTCGCCGTCGTCGCGCGGCGCCGCGGGCCCGCGCGCGGGCGCCGAGCCGAGGTGCCGCACCCGCTCGCCGATCGCGCGCCGCTCGGCGGCCTCGTACTGGCCGAACGTGCGGCGCAGCAGCGGCAGCACGTCGGTGAACGACTCGCCGGGCAGTCCGACGATCCACGCGTCGACCAGGCGGAGCAGGTCCTCGTCGTGCATCAGCAGCAGCCCGCCGCCGGACAGGAAGCCCTCGACCCACGCCGCGGCCCGGTCGGGGGACGCGCCGACCGACACGGCGCGGGCCATCCGGTCGGAGACGTCGTCGAGGCGCCCGGCGTCGAGGAGCAGCCGGGTGAGGCGGCCCTCCAGCAGGCCGTGCAGGCCGGACGGGCGGGCGACCAGGCTCTCCAGGGCGCGCTGCCAGCGCAGCGTGTGGCCCTCGTGGGCGAGCAGCGCCAGCGCGCCGTGCACCGCGTCGACGTGCGCGAGCATCGCGCGGGCGGCGTCGTCGTCGAGACCCGACAGCGCCGGCGGCAGCCCGACGCAGATCCGCGCCACCAGGCCGTCGACGACGGCGCGCAGCGGGCCGGTCGCGGTGCCGCGCACGTCGCCGTACCGCAGCGCGCGGACCAGCGCGGGCAGCGCGGCCATCAGCCGGGCGACGTCGGTGTCGACCGCGGCCCGGTCGGCGAGGGCCCGCATCACCGTCGGGAGCGCCTCGCCGAGGTCGGCGAGCAGGCACCGCTCGGCGACCGAGGTGAGGTCGGCGAGCGCCTCGGCGCCCAGCGCCATCGCCTTGGCGCGGGCGGTGGCGGCGCCGTGCACGGTGGTACCCCAGGCGCTGGCCTCGATCAGCTCGACGCCGAACTCGGGCCGCCACGTCAGCGTCCACGTCTCGCGGAAGGTGCCCTTGGAACGGCCGCCCTCCTGCGGGACGCCCCAGTCGACGTCGAGCAGCCGCAGCCGGTGCAGCAGGCGGCTGCGGTCGAGGTCGGTGGGCTTGCGCAGGTCGAGGTCGCGCTCCTGGTCGAGCGCGGACGGCTTGAGCCGCAGCCGCCGCTGCTCGGCCTGGAGGTCGCGCTGGAGCGGCACCATCGGGGTCCGCTCGGGGACGGAGCCGAGCCGCTCGCCGACGACCATCCGGCGCTGGATCAGCTCGACCGGCAGGTCGGCGCCCTCGCAGAGCACGGCGCGGGTCGCCTCGGTGACCTCGTCGAGCCCGGCCAGCGGACGGCCGCGCAGCGCGGCGAGCGCGTCCGCGAGCCGCACCGCCTCGATCACGTGGGCCGAGGAGACGTGCAGGTCCTCCTCGCGCAGGACGCGGGCGGCGCGGGTCAGCCACCGCTCGACCGGACGGTCGGGCGCGGTGAACAGGTGGTGGTACCAGCCGGGGGACCGCACGCCCGCGCCGTAGCCCGAGCGCCCGGCCAGCCGCCCGTGCGTCCACGGCACCCAGGTCATCGAGATCTTCGCCTTGGGCAGCCCGCGCAGCGTCCGGTCGTCCTGGGCGGCCGGCACCTTGGCCAGGATCGCCGGGACGTGCCAGGCGCCGCAGACGACCGCGACCCGCTCGTGCCCCTCCCGCAGGACGCGGCGCAGGGTGCGGCGCATGTGCGCCTCGCGCTGCTCCTCACGGCGCAGGTAGCCGGGCGGCAGGCCGAGCGCGGCCTCGTCCGGCAGCTCGGCGAGCCGGGCCCGCAGCTCGGCCATCGCCTCGGCGATCGCCGGGAACGCCGACGGGCCCTCGCCGCGGTGCTCGACGACGTCGTCCCACCACCGCTCGGCGTCGTCGTATCCGGCGGCCTTCGCCAGCCATCCGAGCGGGTCGAGCCGGATCTCCTGCTCGGCGGGCTCGTCCGGCGCGGCCTCCGCACCGGTGCCGGGCGTCTCGCCCGGCACGCCGTCGGCGGGCGTCTCGTCCCCGGCAGGCGGCACGTCCTCGGCGGGCGTCTCGTCCTCGGCGGGCGGCTCGACGGCAGCGGGCGGCTCGCCGCCGCCGGGCGTCTCGTCCTCGGCGGGGGCGAGCTGGTGCGCGGCGGGCAGGTCGCAGAAGCGGACGGGCACGTCGGCCGCGAGGGCGTAGCGGATCGCCTGCCACTCGGGGCTGAACTCGGCGAACGGCCAGAACGCGGCCCGCCGCCCGCCGTCGCCCCGGGGCCCCGCCGTCCCGCCCGCGGACGGCGCCGCGCCGGGACCCTGCGGGCGGCCGGGCGCGTAGGCGAGCAGCGCGACCGGCGGGACCATGCCCGGGTCGCCCGCCAGCTCGACGATCGGGTCGGCCTCCGGCGGGCCCTCGATCAGCACCGCGCCGGGCTTGAACTCCTCCAGCGCGCGCCGCAGCGCGCGCGCCGAGCCCGGCCCGTGATGGCGGATCCCGTAGACCTCGACCACGGGGCCCGCCGGGGAGCGGTCCGTCCGGTTCACGGGCCGCCTCCGAGGCCGGGCGCGCGCCCGGGACGGGACGGGGCGGGCGGCATCAGGAGACCTCCCGGCAGGCGCGGTAGAAGTCGCGCCACTCGGCGCGGTCGTGCACGACGGTCTCCAGGTACTCCTGCCAGATCACCCGGTCGGACACCGGGTCCTGGACGACGGCGCCGACGATGCCGCCCGCCACGTCGGCGGCGCGCAGCACGCCGTCGCCGAAGTGCGCGGCCAGCGCGAGCCCGCTGGTGATCACCGAGATGGCCTCGGCGGTGCTGAGCGTCCCGCTGGGCGACTTGAGCTTGGTGCGGCCGTCGCCGGTGAGGCCGGACCGCAGCTCGCGGAACACCGTGACGACGCGGCGGATCTCCTCCAGCCCGGCGGGCGTCTCGGGGAGCTCCAGCGACCCGCCGATCTGGTCGACGCGGCGGGCGACGATGCCGACCTCGTCCTCGATGCTCTCGGGCAGCGGCAGCACCACGGTGTTGAACCGGCGGCGCAGCGCGCTCGACAGGTCGTTGACGCCCCGGTCGCGGTCGTTGGCCGTCGCGATGACGGTGAACCCCTTGGTGGCCTGGACCTCGGTGTTCAGCTCGGGCACCGGGAGCGTCTTCTCCGACAGGATCGTGATCAGGGCGTCCTGGACGTCGCTCGGCATCCGGGTGAGCTCCTCGATCCGCGCGACCGACCCCAGCCGCATCGCGCGCATCAGCGGGCTCTCGACCAGCGCCCGCTCGGACGGGCCCTCGGCCAGCAGCCGCGCGTAGTTCCACCCGTACCGGACCGACTCCTCGGCGGTGCCCGCGGTGCCCTGCACCAGCAGGGTGGAGTCGCCGCTGACGGCGGCGGCCAGATGCTCCGACACCCACGTCTTGGCGGTGCCGGGCACGCCGAGCAGCAGCAGCGCCCGGTCGGTGGCGAGCGTCGCGACCGCGACCTCCATCAGCCGCCGCGGCCCCACGTACTTGGGGGTGATCTCCGAGCCGTCCGGCAGCTCACCGCCCAGCAGGTAGGTGGTGACGGCCCACGGCGACAGCCGCCAGCCCGGCGGGCGGGCGCGGTCGTCGTGCTCGGCGAGCCGGGTCAGCTCATCGGCGTACTGCTGTTCGGCGTGCGGACGCAGGACGGCGCCTGCGGTGGGGGCGCCTGTGCTCGGGGCGCCTGTGCTCGGGTCGGCTGTGGTCACGGGGCGAGCTCCTTCAACATGTCATGGCGGTAACGCAGGGTCTCGGCGAGTTCGGCGATGTGGGTCGCGGCGATCGAGCCGGGCGCGATCGAGGCCGCCAGCGCGGCGAGACGGGACGTGGCGGCGGGGCCGGGCTCGGTGTCTAGGCGCTCCTCGGCGTAGCCGCACAGCCGGCCGAGGGACGTGTGCGGGACCTCCGAGCCGGGCGCGGCGGCCATCGCAATGGCCGCGATGACCGCGTCGGCGAGCGCGCCGCTCCACGGGCGGGGCAGCCGGTCGAGGACGCGCAGCACGCTCGGGCCGACCTTGGCCGCGCGCACCAGCCCGGCGGCGGCGCGGTCGCGCTCGGCGGGGGACAGCACCGGCAGCAGCTCGGCGAGCGCCTCGGGCTCGCCGACCGGCAGGTCGCCCTCCAGCAGCGCCCGCGCCCAGGCGGTGTCGCGCTGGCGCAGCGCCGCGCGGGCCCACCCGATGCGCAGATCGCGGGCGGTGCGCTCGCCGCCGCCCCCGGCCGGCAGCCGGACGATCTCGTCCGGCGGCAGCCCGAACAGCTCGGTCCACGTCGCCAGCGGCGTGCGGGCGAGGATCTCGCGCAGCCACGCCGCGCGGGTGCCGACGGGGTCGCGTCCGGTCGCCTGGCCGGAGGCGAACGACCCGCTCGGATGGAACGGGACGCCGTCGCGGGCGAGGCCCTCCTCGTGCGCGCGCGGCGGCTCGACCATGATCAGGGTCGGCGCGCCCTCGGCCCCGGCGGGGGACCCGGGCCGCAGGCAGGCGCGCGCCCGCACGGCCATCCGCTGCCCGTACGCCGATCCGGGCAGCCGGGCGAGCAGGTCGGCGGCGATCTGCCGGACGTCCTGGCCGCGGTCCTCGAGGGCGCCCTCCAGGAACTCCTCGTCGGCGGGCGACAGGCCATGCTCGAACGTGGCGAGGAATGCGGCCCGGTCGGGCGCCGGTTCCCGGCCCCACGTGCCGCGCAGCGCCTCCCGCGCCGCCTCAGGGTCGTCGCCCCGCAGCCGGGTCAGGTACGCGATGCGCTGGTGGCGGGTGCCGGTCTCCCACACTTCGGCGCCGCCGCCCGGGTCGTCGCCGGACCCGACCAGGTAGGCCCAGTCGGTGTTCTGCAACGCCAGCCACACGCCGCGCCGTCCGGCCGCCCGCGCGATCGACGGCCGCAGCGCCCGGTCGCCGCGCCCCTTCTCCAGCAGCTCGGGAAGCAGCCGCGGCGGCACCCGCAGGCCGTTCGCGGCGGCGGTGTCGAGCCACTCGGGCAGCAGCCGGGCCTGCTCACCGGCCAGGATGCGGCTCAGCCTGGCCGCCGCGTCGGCCGGTACGGCCGGGACGTCCTCGGCCGGCGCGTGCGCGACCGGCTCGGCGCCGCCGGCGTCCGGCGCGGACGGCCGCAGCCCGGCGCGGCGCCGCAGCGCGAGCACCGCCGCCTGGTCGAGCAGCCGCCCCGCCGGGTCGCCCACCTCGTCCGGCGCCTCGGGCAGCGCGGGCGCCGGGCGCCGTTCGGTGCCGACCAGCGCCGCGCTGACGTGCTCTTCCCATGCGCTCACAGGATCACGACCTCCTCGTTCCGGTACCAGGCCGTCAGGACCCGCAGTCCCTGGTGCGTCCACTCCCCGGCGAGCGTGACCGGCGCACCGCCCGACACCGCCAGCAGCCGCCACGGATCGGCCGTCCGCAGGGGCAGCGCGTCCCCGTCGGGGTCGATGACCGACAGGGCACCCGCGCCATCGCGCGCGATCCGCACGTCCGCCAGGGTCGCGGGCCAACGCTCCAGCCACGGGTCGAGAGCGAGCGCCGAAGCGCGCTCCTCGAGGAAGCCGTGCACGGTTGTCCCGTCCGGGACGCCCGGCGTCGGCGCCGTGTGCCGTTCGGCGACCAGCGCCCGCAGCGGCTGCGCGCCCGGGTAGAACGCCAGCTCGGCGTCGATCTCGGTGCCGGCCGCCAGCGACGCGTCCAGCGCACGTCCGGGCGCCGCGAACGACAGCACCAGCGCCGGACGGCCCGTCCGCCGCCCGCGCAGCCAGACGCGCCGCGTGGTGAGCTGGTCCTGCGCGGAGTCGTGGGACCCCGTGACGCACCAGTGGTCGCGGACCCGCTCGCCCCCGGCCTGCACGTCCTCCTGCGGCACGGTGAACCCCACCCGCGCCCGGACGGTCTCGCCCAGCGCCGCCGGCAGCTCGCCGCGCCGCTGATGCGCCCGGACGAGCAGCCGCAGAAGCGCGTACTCCTCCAGCAGCCGGTCGGGCCACGCGGGCCGCCTCGGGATCGCGGCCAGCCCCCTGACCTGCCCGGCCAGCCCGCCCGCCTGGGCGTCGACGAGCCGCCGCGCCGCGTCGTCCCACACCTTGTAGGGGGACTTCTCCGCATGCGCGAGGCCGTGCGCCACCTGGTCGCGCAGCCACTGGTCGAGGTCGCCGAGCCCGTCGTCGACCCGCCGCTCGCGCCGCTCGGCGGTCTTCGGGTCCTTCGCCTTGGCGCCGGCGGCGGCCCGGCGCTCCTGCGCCTTGCCGGCGCGCTCCCGGCGCTGCTCCATCCACTCGTCCGCCCACGCGGGCCGCGCGCCCCCGGCGAACGCCCCGCCGCTCCACATCAGCAGCAGCCCCAGCGCGTGCTTGCACGGGAACTTGCGGCTCGGGCACGAGCAGCGGAACGCCGGCTCGGTCAGATCGACGCATGCCCGGTAGGCGCTCCTGCCGCTGCCCTGGCACTCACCCCAAACGGTCTCGTCATCACAGCCCAACTCGTTCCATTTGGCGGGCTTGGAGACCCCGCCCGCGGCCTTGGCCGACGCCGCGTCGGGCGCCAGGCCGAGCACGTGCTCCCGACCCCATCGATCGCTCACACAGCCGAAACTATCGGTGGGGTCCGACACTCACCCCGCTCCGCCCGGCGCCCCGCACCTCAGCGCGGAGGAAGGTCCAGCGCCCCTCCCTTGATCCGCCCCACCAGCCCGCCGAACCCGCCCCGCCCCACCACGAGCCGCCCACCCGCCGGGCTCTTGGAGTCCCTGATCCCAATGCCTTGCGCTAGATCAGCCAACTCGACGCACATCTCGTCGGTCGCACTCCCGCTGTAGGAACTCTTACGCCAGGAGATCGTCATGAGTAACCCTCCATGAGCTTCTCGATCAGGATCCGCGTCGCGTCCTCTGGCAACGCTTTTGCCCCGATCAGTTCGAAATCTACGGTGAGATCTCGGATTTCGGCAGGTTCCTGAACCAAGCGGCCTCCGTGGAACGCGCCGATGTAGGCGACATCCCTCTTCTCCAGGCTCATGATCTGGAACGGCCCGTTCAGTCCGACGTGAGCCCCGGTCGCCCGGGTGATCGCCCGGAGAATCACGTTCGGCAGTTCCCCCAGCGACAGCAGCTGTTGGAGTTGCGCCCTCGCCACCTGCGGTCCACCGATCGGCCGGTCCAGCGCATCCTGGTCGAGTAGTGTCACGAACAGCGGCGGGTCGTCCCGGCCGAGGAGCTCTTCCTGTCGCGCCATACGGCTCTGAAGCGCCCGGTCCAGATCCTTGACGCGGGCCATGGCGAGGACGGCGCGTGCGTATGCCTCCGTCTGGAACGGCACGGGGATGACCTGTCCCTGATAGGCACGGATGACCCTGGCCCGCGCCTCGAACTCCGCGCTCTGCCGGAACCAGTCGGGGTCATGGGCTGTTCGGGCGAACCAGAGCAGCCGTTGGAAGTGGCCGCCCGTTCCCCACTCTTTGTCCAGTGCCTTGGCTTGATCCATGTCGATCCGCGCGCGTCCGGCTTCGAGATTCGCAACATGTGAGCGGACGCAGCCGATGATCTTTCCCACCTGGGTGCCGGTGAGGCGGCGCTTCTGTCGGTGGAAGCGCAGGTCATAGGCGAGCCAGGCATAGAGGGACGACATGGGGTCGATCTCGTCGGCGGCGCTCATCGGTCACTCCCCGTTGTTTGGGATGTTTACGAATACGCCGAACTCTAGCCACGCAGAGTGATTCTTGGGGCACGGATGGTGAAGTTCCTCAGGAAGGGCCGACACGATGACGACAACGCCTGACTGCCTGCTGATATCCCTGCCGGCGTCGAGGGCGGCGGCGGGTCTCGCGCGCACTCTGGTGAGAGCACATCTCGGCACGTGGGACTGCACGCACATCTCGGACGACGCGTCCCTGATCACTTCGGAATTGATCACGAACGCGTCGGCCGTGGCGGCCGGTGGAGAGATCCGCTTCCAGCTCAGCCGGGATGTGGCCGGCGTTCTCGTCGCCGTCTGGGATCCCAGCGCCTGCGTGCCGCAGCCCCGGCCGCTCGTCGACCTCACCCTCGACACCCTGGACCTGGCCGAGGCGGGCTGGGACGACAACGGCGGCCGGGGCTTGCCGATCGTCGCCGCCATCGCCGTCGAATGGGGCCACTGCCTGGACCCCCAGGGCGGCAAATGGGTCTGGGCTCGACTCAAACCCTGACCCTCGCGCGGGCCTGGGGCCTGTCTCAAAGTGCCTCAGCCGTCGCGCGAGCGCGCTACCTGACCGGTGAGGCGAAGCCGGAGGCGAGCCTCACCGGGCAGATCGCGGAGCGATGTCGCGCTCGCCCGAGCGCGGTCGGCGTCCGAGCCGCCAGGCGAGGACACCGGGCCGGGCTCGAGACTAGCCGGGCAGGTCTGGCAGGGAGACCGCGCTGGAGTCGGGGACGAGCAGAGCGCCGCCCGCGACCAGGGCGACCAGCGCGACCGCGGCGAACAGCATCACCCAGGCCAGGCCGGGGACGCCGGTCATGTGCGCGAGCTGGTCGGCGTCCGAGCTCGGGGCCATCCGGCGGGCGCGCATCCGCTGGAGCTCCACGACCGGACGGGCGGCGGCGAGCAGCAGGAACCAGGCGGCCAGGTAGGCGAACCCGGCCTGGATCTTGGGGCCGCCGAGCCACGACACCCCGAAGATGATCGCCCCGGTGGCGACGATCGACAGCAGCCCGTACGCGTTGCGGATCATGACCAGCATCGCGGCCAGCAGCGCCAGCGAGAACCACAGCATCAGGGTGATGCGCCCGCCCGCCAGCAGGACGGCGAACAGCAGCCCGAGCAGCGGGGGAGCGATGTACCCGGCGAGCGCGGTGAACACCATCCCCGGGCCGTGCGGCTTGCCGCGCGACACGGTGACGCCCGAGGTGTCGGAGTGCAGTTTGATCCCGTCGAGCTTGCGGCCGGTGACCAGTGCGAGCAGCGCGTGCCCGCCCTCGTGCGCGATCGTCACCACGTTGCGCGCCACCCGCCAGGTGGGGCCGTGCAGGACGGCGGCGAGCGCCACCAGTCCGACGATGGCGACCAGCCACCACGGGGGGTCCGGCTGGGTCCCGGTGACCCGGTCCCACAGATCGGTGATGCTTACGTCTTCCACGTCCACCTCGGAGTCGTCATTCGGGATGCCCAACACTAGGACGTCCGGGATAACGTTCGCGTTCGGTTCACCTCGGACATCACCGCTCGCGCCGCCCCGGGACCGAAGCCGCGGAAGGTGCCTGAGACGCATGGACGGGCCGGGAAGTTCGCGGATTCGGCCGGGAATTCGGCCGGGCCCGCACCATCGCCGTTCACCCGGTGAGATCCGGGATATCCCGTTATCTTGTGGGATTCATAAGCGCTAATGTGCCCTTCGCGTTGAAGTGCACGACCCCCGCGAGGACGCGGGGAGCCCCCGGCGGTACGGGGGATCGTCGACCGGGCGAGGCGCCACCGCGAGTTCAGGAGCGGGTGGCCACCGGCGCGGACGAGAGGGTGACGGGGATTGAGCGGGGACCGATCCCCCGGGCGGACGGGGCGTCCGCGCGGGTTCTTCAGACGTGACCGGCTGACCGGTCAGATCGCCATCGGGCTGGTGGGCGTGCTGTGCGTGAGCGCCCTGGTGTACGGGGTGGGCACGGCCAGCGCCCGGTACCGGATCTCCGATGTCGGGTCGTGGCTGAGCGCGTCGGCCAAGGGCCTGGTCGTGCACGCGAACGGGCTGGCGGGCAAGGTCGACGGCAAGGCCGCGGTGATCCCGCGGATGCGCGGGCACAAGATCAAGATCGTCCAGGACGGCACCACCGTGCTGCTCGTGGACGAGACCACCGGCGTGGTCAGCCGCATCGACCCGTCCCAGCTCAAGGTCGCGCAGAGCAAGGCGGTCGGCGGCGCCGGGCTCCAGGTGCTCGCCGGGGCGGGCGTCGCCTACACCGTCGACGCGGTCAAGGGCACCGTCCAGCAGATCGACCCGCTCAACCTGAACCCGGTCGGGCAGGGCACCACGCTGAGCCCGCCGCTGTCGCAGGCCGGCATCGACGCCGGCGGCACGCTGTGGGTGCCGGCGCCGCAGACCGGGCAGCTCGTCCCGTTCCAGAACGGGCGGCAGGGGCGGCCGGTGGCGGCCGGGCGCGGCGGCGACCGGCTGGGCCTCACGATCGCCGCGGGCACGCCGGTGGTGACCAACAGCACCGCCGCGACCGCGCTGATCGTCCGGCCGGAGGGCACCCAGAAGATCAACCTGCCGCCCGCGGTGACCGGCGCGGCGGGCGGCGTGAAGGTCCCGGCCGTCGCCGACGGCGGCACCGTCCCGATGCTCGGCGCGGGCGGCTCGCTCTATCTGCTCGACACGGGGGTCGGCCAGGTCCGGTCGGTGTCGCTGCGGATGCCGAAGCACCGGTACGAGCCGCCGAACGTCCTCGGGCCGCGCGTCTACCTCGCCGACCGCACCGCGGGCCACCTGCTGGTGTTCAACATCGTGTCCGGCGGCTGGGAGACCCCGATCCAGGCCACCCGGCCCGGCGGGACCATCGAGGTCGTCGTCCGTGACCACATGCTGTGGGTGAACGACCCCAACGGCGCGCTGGCGTTCGCCCTCGACGCGGGCGGCGCCCGCAAGAGGATCCAGAAGTACGACGACAAGATCCCCGGCGGGCGGCGCAGGCCCATCCCGACGCAGGCCCGTCCGGGCGACGGCCGGGGCGGCCAGAACAACACCGGCGGCCAGGGCCACGGCGGCGGCACCCCCGGCGGGCCCCGTCCCCCGGCGCCGCCGCCGCCGAAGAAGGACCCCACCGCGCCCGACCCGCCGACGCCGAGCGCGATCGGCGAGAACGGCCGCGTGCAGGTGTCGTTCACCCCCGTGTCCCAGCCGCAGGGCGTCTACCCGGTCACGGCGTACGTCCTGCTGGACGCCTCGGACCGTCCGGTCGCGGGCGCGCAGCCCGCGCGGATCGCGTCGAACGCGCCTCAGCGCACCTTCACCGTGGGCGGCCTGGCGTGCGACCGGACCTCCCACGCCTACAAGGTCGCCGCCGAGTACCGGGGCAAGGACGGGAAGGCCCGGCTCAGCCCGTCCGGCGAGGTCGCCGCGACCGCCTGCCAGGCGCCCACCGTCACCCCCGCGCTGACGGTGACGCCCAAGAACCACGGTGCCGACCTGTCCTGGACGAAGGTCACCGGCTACGCCGTCAAGTACGTCGTGACCCGGGACGGGGCCGCGAGCCCCGAGCAGACCCGGACCACGGCGGACGTGGGCGGGCTCACCAACGGCACCGGCAAGACGTACACCTTCACCGTGACCGCGCGGAACGGCGCCGGGGAGACCACCTCCGCAGGCAAGGCCGCCGACCTGGACCCCGCGAACCACGCCCACACCTACAACGGGCACAACAACGGGTCCACCCAGACGATCCTGCACACCGGGGCCGGGAAGAGCGCGCCGAAGGCCGGCGAGTTCCCTCGGGGCTTCACGGGCTCGGTGAAGGTGATCTGCCAGGTCACCGACGACCAGGTCGTCGACGAGAACAACACGAGCCTGAAGAGCAAGGTCTGGAGCAAGATCGACTACAGCGGGATCAAGTGGGTGAGCGACCTCTACGTCACCACGCCCAACTCCAACGCCGGCAAGCTCTCCGCGCCCACCGTGTGGGGGTGCACCTGATGAGCGAGCACGGGGGTGGCGGGGGCCGGGCCGACGCGGACGCGGCGGCGGGGCGGTTCGCGCAGATGTTCGCGGGGCTGGCCGGGAGCATCGAGCGGGTGGTGCGCGGGAAGCGCGAGAAGGTCGAGCTGGCGCTGGTGTGCCTGCTGTCGGAGGGGCACCTCCTGGTCGAGGACGTGCCGGGGGTGGGCAAGACGACCCTGGCGCGGGCCATCTCGGCGTCGGTGGACGCCAAGTGGACCCGGATCCAGTTCACCCCCGACCTGCTGCCCAGTGACATCACCGGCGTGTCGATCTTCAACCAGGGCGCCGCCGCGTTCGAGTTCCACGCCGGGCCGATCTTCGCGAACCTGGTGGTGGCGGACGAGATCAACCGGGGGTCGCCGAAGACGCAGTCGGCGCTGCTGGAGGTCATGGAGGAGCGGCGGGTCACGGTGGAGGGCGTGCCGCACCCGGTGCCGCGCCCGTTCATGGTGATCGCGACGCAGAATCCGGTCGACATGGACGGCACCTACCCGCTGCCGGAGGCGCAGCTCGACCGGTTCCTGATGCGGATCTCGATGGGGTACCCCGACCACCGGGCCGAGGTGGCGCTGCTGGCCGGGGCGCCGACCGGGGCGGTGCTCGACCGGATGCCGCCGGTCGCGGCGCGCGAGGACGTGGCGCGCATGATCGAGTTCGCCGGGCGGCTGCACGTGGCGGCGCCGCTGCACGACTACCTGGTGCGGGTGGTCGCGGCGACCCGCGGGCATCCCGAGCTGCGGCTCGGCGCGAGCCCGCGGGCCGGCCTGGCGCTGCTGCGCGCCGCGCGGGTGCGGGCGGCGGCGGCCGGGCGGTCCTACATCGTGCCCGAGGACGTCAAGGCGCTCGCCGTCCCCGTGATCGCGCACCGCCTGATCGTCACGCCCGAGGCCGAGCTGCGCGACCGGACCGGCGCCGACGTGGTGGCCGAGGTGCTGGCGGGCGTGCCGACCCCGCAGGCCGCCGGGGTCTGAGGTGCGGGCGGACGGGCCCGGCGGGGCGCCGGGGTGCGGGGTGCGGGCGTGCTGACGCCGCTCGGGTGGGGGACGGCGGCCGGGTCCGCGGCGCTGTACGCGGCGGGCTGGTGGCTCGGCTATCCGGAGCCGGCGATGCTGGCGCTGGCGGGGCTGGCCGCGGTCGCGGTCGCGATCGGCTGGACGCTGCCGCGGCCGAGGCTGGAGGTCCGCCGGGAGATCACGCCGCTGAGGGTCGGCCGCGGCGAGCCCGCGGTCGGCGTCCTGCACGTGACGAACAAGGGGCGCGGCGTGCGCGCGCTGACCGCGTACGACGCGGCCGGGTCCACGACGGTGGCGGTCGACGTCCCGCGGCTGCGGGCCGGCGGCACCCGGACGGTGACGTACCGGCTGCCGACCGGCCGGCGCGGCGAGATCCCGGTGGGGCCGCTGCGGCTGGTGCGGGCCGACCCGCTGGAGCTGGCGCGCCGGGTCCGCGAGTACGGCGCGCCCCAGACGCTGCTCGTCCGGCCGCGGACGGTGCCGCTGGCGCTGCTGCCGTCGGGCCGTGCGCACCATCTGGACGGGCCGACCAGCGACCGGTCCCCGGCGGGGACGGCGACGTTCCACGCACTGCGCGAGTACGTCATCGGCGACGAGATGCGGCACGTCCACTGGAAGTCGTCGGCGCGGACCGGGACGCTCATGGTCCGGCAGCTCGTCGACGCGAGCCTGCCGACGACCACGGTCGTGCTGGAGGCCCGCCCGGAGCAGTGGCCGGAGCCGGACGACTTCGAGCTGGCCGTGGACGCGGCGGCGTCGGTCGCGGCCGGCGCGGCGGGCGCGGGCTTCCCGGTCCGGATCCGCACCGGGAACGGGCCGGTGGCCGAGACGCGGGGCGGCCCGGACGACGCCGAGGTGCTGCTCGACCGGCTGACCCGGGTCGCGCCCGAGCCCGGTCCGGGGTCGGTGGTCGACGCCGTCCGGCGGGTGCGCGCGGGCGGGTCGCTGGTGGTGGTCGCGTCCGGCGGCGCCGATCTGGGGCGGATCGCGGCGGTGCGCAAGCGGTTCGACCGCGTCGTGGTGCTGCGGGTCCGTCCGGACCGGCCCGCGTCCGCGCCGCCGGGCATGCAGCTGATCGACTTCGCCGATCTGGACGCGCTCGCCGCCTCCTGGCCGCTGCTGGGCCGGTCCCGGTGAGGCGGCACCACCTGTCGCTCGTGCCGGCCGCGTGCCTGGCGGGCGTCGCCGGGCTGGCGTTCCAGCGGGTGTTCGGGCTCGGCCCCGTCGTGCCGGTCGCCGCCGTCGCGGCGGTCGTGCCGACGGCGCTGGCGGCGCTGCTGTCCGGGCCGCGCGGGAAGGCGGGGCGGTGGCCGCTGTGGATCTCGGTCGTGCTCACCGCCGCGGCCTGGACCGCGACGGCCGCGGCGACCGTGCTGCGCCCGGCCCTCGCCGACGGGACGTTCCCGCAGGCACTGCGGGCGGGCGTGCTCAGCTCGTGGAAGTCGATCCTCACCACGCTGCTCCCTGCGCCGGCCAAGCCCGAGTTCCTCGTGCTCGTCCATCTGCTGGTGTGGCTGGCCGCGTTCGCCTCCGCCGAACTCGCGCTGCGCACCTCGCTGCGCGCGGCGCCGTGCCTTCCGGCGCTCGGCGTGTGGGGCGTCGCATTGCTGCTCGGGGTGGACGGTCCCGGCTCCAACGCGGGGCTCGTCGCCGCGACCGCGGTCCTGGCCGCCGTGCTGGTCCTGCTCCGGCGCCCGGACGGTCCGAGGGCGGCCGATCCGGGGGTGGACGGCGCCGGCGCGGGCGGCGCGGGATGGCGGCCGGTGCTGCTCGGGGTGCCGACCGCGGTGGTGCTCGGCGCGCTGGCGTTCGCCGCCGGGCCGTACGTGCCGGTCGGCGCCGAGCCGTACGACCCGCGCGAGCAGGTCGAGGCGCCGCCGCCGCAGCGGCGCGACAGCGTCAGCCCCCTCGACCGGGTCGGCGGCTGGCTGCTCAGCCCCGCTCAGCCGATGTTCAGCGTGACGTCCGCGCAGACCGAGCCGTGGCGGCTGGCGGTGCTCGACCGGTTCGACGGGGTGACGTGGTCGTCCACCGCCCGGTTCGTCCCGACGGGCAGCCGCGTGCCGCCCGCGCCCGGCGTCGCCGCGTCCGGCCGCCGGCACGGCGCCGACCAGCGGATCACCGTCCGCGACCTGCCCGGCGTGTGGGCACCCGCCGCCGACCGGCCCCGCCGCGTCGACGGCCTCGGCGTCGTCGTCGACCCCGGCAGCGGCGCGCTCGCCGCCGCGCAGCCGCTCCGGCCGGGGCAGAGCTACCGGGTCGTGTCGCGGGTGCCCGAATGGGACGCGGGCGACCTCGCCGGCGCGGCCGTCGCGCGCGACGCCGAGGCGCGGGCCGCGACCGCGCTCCCGTGGGGGCCGGGCGCGAAGGCGGCGCCGGTGCAGCTCGCCGAGTTCCGCCGGGTCGCGCAGTCGGCGGCGCGGGGCGCGGCGTCCCCGATCCAGCAGGCCGGACTGCTGGTGGAGTACCTCAAGAGCCGCGCCAAGTACGACGTGACGGCCCCGCCGGGGCACGGCTACCGGCAGATCGACTACTTCCTCGGCGAGGGGCGGCGCGGCACCCCCGAGCACTTCGCGACCGCGTACGCGCTGCTGGCCAGGTCGCTCGGCCTGCCCGCGCGGATCGTGGTCGGGTTCGACGGCGGCGCCCGCTCGGGGAGCACGGTCGAGGTCCGCTCCGGCGACGTGATGGTGTGGCCCGAGATCAAGTTCGCCCGGCTGGGCTGGGTGCGGTTCAACCCGCTGCCCGAGGGGGCGCGCCGGTCCAAGGACTCCGACGCGGTCGCCGTGGGCGAGACGCAGAAGAAGCTGGAGCAGGCCCAGAAGAACGCCGCGTCCCAGCGCCGCGGCTCCGGGCCGGGCAAGTCGGCGCAGCCGCCCCCGCCGGTCCGTCCCGCCGCGCCGCAGGACGAGCCGCTGCCCTGGTGGGTGTACGCGGGGTCGGCGGTCGCGGTGCTGCTGACCGGGTACGTCCTCGCCGTCCTGAGCGCGCCCGCCCTGCGTAGGCGCCGCCGCCGCGCCGGGCCGCCCGCCGCGCGCATCGCCGGGGCGTGGCACCAGGCGCTCGACCACCTGGGCGACGTCGGTCTCGGCACCGCCCGCACCCTCACCGCGCACGAGGTCGCCCGCTTCGGCGCGGGCAGCGTCGGCCGCGGCGCGCACGCGCACCTGGGACCCCTCGCCGACCTGGTCGACCGCAGCCGGTTCGCCCCGTCCGTCCCCGACCCGCGGGCCGCCGACGAGGCGTGGCGGCACAGCGACGAGGTCGGACGGCTCGTCACCGCCAAGGCGGGCCGGATGCGTAGGCTCAGGCGCCGCCTGCACCCGAGGTCGCTATGGAGTGGACGTCCCGGCGGCCTGTGACGGCTCGACCAGGCCGCGCGGCGGGCACCAGTTCGACGGGAGGTCGCCGTACGGCCAACGCGCTGTGATCGCGCCCGCCGCGTAGGCGCTCTGGAGGAAGTCCAGCACCGTCCCGCGCGGGTCGGCGGCGGCCCGCACTTGGTCCCAGGGCAGCCGCGCCTGGTGGGTCGTCCCGGTCTGCTCCCAGTGCGCCGCCCCGTCCGGTGCCAGCGGCTGCGCGGTCAGCCCGTCCGGCTCGGGGTGGGCGTAGGCGTAGAACATGGGCGCGGCCACCGCCCGGTCGCCCGGCCACCACCCGAAGCTGATCAGCTCGCGGCTGTAGGCCTCCCGGGTCACCGGGTCGGCCTCGGGCATCGGCGGCGCGGCCCGTCCCGAGAACCGCGCCATCGCCAGGTCGAAGCTGTGCCAGAAGAGCTGGACCGGGCTGCTCTTCCCGGTGAACCACCCGCGGAACTCGCGGAACACCTCGTCCACCCGGAGCAGCGCGTCGCGGTAGTCCTCGACCCGCTCGCGGTCGTAGGCGGCGTGCTCGGTGTCGTCGGCGAACGGCGTGGTCATCGGCACCCCGAACGGCTTGGCCTTGATCTTGACGTGCACGCCCAGCTCGCGCAGCAGCGCGAACAGGCTGTCGTGGAACTCGGCCACCGACAGCCCGTCGCGCAGCGGGATCGCCTCCTCGCGGCCCGGCGTCCGCACCACCAGGCGGTGCCGGACCAGGTCGAAGGCGATGCCGAAGCTCACCCCGTCGTGCACCATCCGGCCGGTCCCGTAGCCGCTCTCGTTCACCCGCAGCGTGGCGTGCCACCAGTGGTTGCGCGGCGGCGCCGAGGCGAGCTGGATCTTCCCGACGATCTGCGTGTACAGGTGCAGGGTGTCCTTGGTCGGCTCCCATGCCATCAGCGGCAGGTCCGGCAGCGTGTCGCTCATGCCGCGCTCCTACCCGGGCCCGCCCGTCCCGCGCCTGTTCTTGCCAAGAAATTTGCCCGAACCACGGGCAAGCTCACGCCCACCAACGACGGTCGGCGTCCGGGCCGCCAGGCGAGGAGGCCGGGCCGGGCTTTGAAACACGGCCTGGCTAGTCGATGTGCGGCTCGGCCGTTTTGAGCCCGTGGTCGATGCGGCGGCGCAGCGCCGGATGGATCTCGTGCCCGGCGAGATCGGCAGGGTCGACCCACAGCACCGCGGACGCCTCATCGGTCGTGGTGAGCTCACCACCGACCGGGCGGGCGTGAAGGCACACGTTCACCGGCTGCCGCACCTCATCGACCTTCCCGCCCTTGACGTACTCGATCACGTGATCAGGGGTGGTGAACACGCCCACCAGCCCGGTGATCTCGGTGTCGATGCCGGTCTCCTCGCGGCACTCCCGGATCCCGCACTCGGTGATCGTCTCGTTCTTCTTCAGGCCACCGGTCGGGATCGTCCACAAGCCGTTGTCCGGTCGGCGGAGCAGCAGCACCCGCCCGGCTTCGTCGCGGACCAGGACACTCGCGGACGGCTTGCGGCTGGTCGCCGCCTCTCGCTGAGCGGGATTCAACCTGCTCGTCCTCGCCCGGGACGAGGGCCTCACCGCACCGAGACGCTAACCTCTTCCGGGTGGTCTGCGGATGGGCCTCCGCGGGAGGAGAACAGATGACCAGCCCCGGCTCCCCGGCGGGCAACGGAGTCTGGGATCCCTTCGGCACCTTGCACCAGGCATTGTGGATCGGCGGCGGCCAGTGGGCCGGCAAGTCGACCGTGGCCCGGCTGCTGGCCGTCCAGTACGGCGTCACCGTCTACCACTACGACTACCACGACGCCCGCGGTCACAACGATCGCCGGATCGCCCGTCGAGCCGGCCTCGGTGAGCCCGCCATTGAGCCCGACCTGGACAGGATGTGGGTCCACACCACCCCGGAGGAGATGGCCACCGAGACTCTCGCCGAGTTCCCCCGCCGGTTCGAGTGGGTTCTGGACGACCTACGCGCGCTCGTCTCCGGCCATCCGATCATCGCCGAAGGCTGGGGACTCCGCCCCGAACTCGTCGCATCCGTCATCGACTCACCGCGCCGGATGGTCGTCATGGTGCCCACGTCAGAGTTCCGCCGACACCAGACCCGTGAACTTCCCCGGGCCGCCTCGCTCGGGCACCGCCTCAGCGATCCGGCCCGAGCACAGGCCAATCGCCTCGCCCGAGACCGCCTCGTCGCCGAGGACGCCGTCCGCACCGCCCGCCGGCTCGGTATCCGGGTGATCGAAGTAGACGGCTCCCGTGATGCCGCTGCGATCGCGGAGATCGTCGCCAGCCACTTCAGCCCCTATCTCCGGCGACAACACCGCGGAGCTTGATCACCGCAGCCATCCGGACAGTTCCTGTACCGACGTCACCATGGTGTGCAGGGGCGATGCGTCCGGCGGATACTCGCGCCACTTCACGCTGCCCCGTCCGCGCAGGTCAGCGGTCGTACGGCTGGTGAGGATGTCGTCCAGGTCCCTGCTCAACAGTGCTCTTCCTTCACGAGTGCAGATATACGGTACCTCTGTAGGGTATAGCGGACGATCGCTATATCCCCATGCCAAGGACGAGGAATCTGCCCGAATTGCTCAATGGTGTCCGAATGGTCGGGGCCGGGTAGGAGCCGCACAGGGGGCAGCCGACGATCCGGGGGGACGGGCGCATGGGACTGATGGACGGCAGGGCGGGACTGGTCACCGGCGCTTCGGCCGGCCTCGGGAGGGCCATGGCCAGGGCGTTCGCCGCCGAGGGCGCGAGCGTCGTGGTGTCCGACATCGACGAGCCCGGCGGCGCCGAGACCGTCCGGCTGATCGAGGAGGACGGTGGCACGGCGTCGTTCGCGCGGGCCGACACCACGTCCGAGGAGCAGGTCGCGGCGCTCGTCGGAACCGTCGTCGAGCGCTACGGCCAGCTCGACTGGGCGGTGAACAACGCCGGGCTCGGCGCACCCAGCCACCCCGTCGCCGAGCAGCGCGCCGAATGGTGGGACCGGGTGCTGTCGGTGGACGTGCTCGGCGTCCTGTTCGGCCTCAAGCACCAGATCATCCAGATGACCGGGCAGGGCGGCGGCGGGGCGATCGTCAACACCGCCTCCACCGCCGGGCTGACCGGGCAGTACGGGCTGTCCCCGTACGTGTCGGCGAAGTGGGCGGTGATCGGCCTGACCAAGACGGCCGCGCTCGAGTACGCCAAGGCGGGGGTCCGGGTGAACGCGATCTGCCCCGGCATGACGATGACCCCGGCCGTGCGCCGCTGGACCGAGGAGGTCCCCGAGCAGGCCGCGATGGTCGCCGAGCGGATCCCGATGGGCCGGATCGGCGAGCCGGACGACCAGGCGCAGGCCGCGCTGTGGCTGTGCAGCCCCCGCTCGGCCTACATCACCGGCGTCGCGCTGCCGGTCGACGGCGGCGACACCATCGACTGACCGCGCCCGGACGGCGTCCACGCCACGTGTGGCTCACACCACGGGGAGGTTCACGGCGATCTCGCCGCCGAGGCGGGCGCCGGCCTCCAGGCGGAGGTCGTCGCCGCTCCAGAACCGGCCCGGGTCGTACCAGTTGGGGCGGCGCTCGCGGGGGAGCAGGCCCATCGCGCCGTAGGTCACCGCGACGATCTCGGCGCAGAACGCGGTCTCCAGGTTCTGGTCGCGCTCGGCGGGCCGCCGGAACGGGATCCGGCCGCGCGCCCAGCGTGAGGCGAGCCGGGTGGTGGACGGGAACGGCGTGCCGTCCAGCCGGGCGACCGCGCGCAGCGCCGCGTCCTCCATCTCGCGCCCGGCGGGCGGCTCGAGCTGCCGCAGCCACGCGCGCTGGCCGTAGCGGGTCGCCCACGCCGTGACCGCGTCGCGCAGATCGTGGAGCTGGGCGCCGCGCTGGTGGTTGCCCGACCACAGGTCGGGCAGTGACCGGCCGAGCTCGGCGTGCCACATCAGCGGGGGCAGATCGTCGATCACGACGGACATGCCGACGTGGTTGACCGGGCTGTTGGTGGTCATCTGGATCGCCCGGTCGGCGGCCGTGCGGCCCCGGAAGAGCCACACGTCGCCGGTGCGGGTCAGGTCGACCGCCGCGTCGAGACCGATGCTGGTTCCGGACATGATCGCTACTTTAGACAGATGCGATGGTGGAAAGCGCTGGGAGTGGCCGGGTTCGTCGGTGTCGCGGCGACCGGGGTGGTGATCGCGCGGGCCGAACGGCGGCGCCGCGCCTATACGCCGGAGGAGATCAGGACGCGCCTGCACGAGCGCCTGGACGAGCCGCCGGCCGGGACGGAGCCGCGATGACCGGCCCGCCCGCCCGCAACGGCCGGGCTCCCCGCGACGGCGGGCCCGGCGGGGCCGGCGAGCCCGGCGGGGCCGGCCGGAGCGTCCGGGTGCCGGGGCCCGGGGACCTCGAACGAGCCTGGGCGGACGTCGGCGCGACGCTCCCGCCCACGCCGCTGGTGCCGACCGGGCTGGCCGGCGGCGCGCTGCTGAAGCTGGAGACCTTCCAGCCCACCGGGTCGTTCAAGGTGCGCGGCGCGCTCGCCGCCGTCGCCGCGCTGCCGCCGGGGGAGCCGGCCGTCACCGCCAGCGCCGGCAACCACGGCCTGGCCATGGCGTACGCGGCGTCCCGGGTCGGCGCGGACGTCACCGTGGTCGTCCCCGCGAACGCCTCGCGGGCGAAAGTCGACGGCATCGCCGCGCACCCGGTGCGGCTCGTCCAGCACGGGACGTCGTACGAGGAGGCCGAAGCGCACGCGATGGGCCTGCCGGGGCATTACGTCTCGCCCTACAACGACCCGTACGTGATCGCGGGGCAGGCCACCATCGGCCGTGAGCTCGACGTCCAGGCGGCGGACGGCCCGCTCACCGTGATCGCCCCGGTCGGCGGGGGCGGGCTGCTCGCCGGGCTGAGCCTGTGGGCGCGCGGGCGGGACGGCGTGCGCGTCGTCGGCGTCGAGTCGGCCGAGTCCCCGGCGGTCTCGGCCGCCGTCCGGGCCGGGCGGATCACCGAGGTCGCGGTCGGCGACACCATCGCCGACGGCCTCACCGGAAACCTGGAGGCCGGCAGCGTCACGCCCGGCCTGCTCAGCGGACACGTCGAGCTGACGTCGGTCACTGATGCCGAGATCCGCGCCGCCCTGCGCGCGCTGTTCACCGCGCACGGCCTGGTCGCCGAGGGGTCCGGGGCCTGCGGCGTCGCGGCGGTGCTCGCCGGGAAGGTCGAGATCACCGGCCGCGCGGTGATCGTGCTGTCCGGCCGGAACATCACCCTGGCCGCCTACACCGCCGCGCTGAACCGATCCTGACCGTCGGGACGGCCGGGGTCACCGGCCGGCCTTGGCCGGGCGGGTGCACGCACGGCTCGACCAGGCGATGTCGGCGGGCTTGCCGGGGTTGAGCCTGAGCACCGCGCCGACCTGGAAGCAGTAGCGGACCTTCGGGTTCAGCCCGGGGACGGTCGCCGAGCGCGATCCGGGCTGGACGGTGACGAACTCGGTCCGGCCGCGCGGGAGCTGCTGCACGATCAGCGGCAGCGCCCGCGCGGGCTGGGGCAGGGTCCAGATCAGCGCGGCCTGGGTGCCGACCGGTCGGGCCGTCACCTTGCGCGGACGGGCCGCTGCGACCTGCGCGGCGGGGATCGGGCCGGACCCGCCCTGCGCGGCGCCGCCCTGCGCCGTGCCGCCCGCGGGAGCGGTGGGACTCGCCGTCTTCCCGTCCTCCGGGTCCTTCCCGCCGCCGGACAGCGCGAGCGCCCCGATGCCCAGGGACACTCCGCCGACGAGGGCGACCGCGGCGGCGACGATCAGGCCGCGGCGCGGTCCGTCGTGGACCGGCGCGCCGCCCCCTACCGGGCCCTGCGGGTTCGGCTGATCCTGCTGCGGCGGCCAGGAAGGGGCCAGGCCACCGCCGGACGTGTTCTGCGGAGCGGTGCTCCCGTGCGAGCGCTGCGGCTGCGCCTGCGGGTCGGTGCCGGGAGGCCAGGGCGAGAGCCCTGGCGCGTTCCCCAGTGACGGGTCGGGCATGGACGGCGCCGGGCGCGGGGTGGTGGACGGCAGCGCCCCCTGGACGGTCGGCGCCCAATCAGGCACGGCGGGCGGGCGCGGGCCGTCATGCGTCGCCGACCGGTCGCCGGTCGTCCACGGCCCGGCGCCGGTCGCGGTCCCGCCGCCGGCGTGCGGGCCGGTGGCCTGCCGGGCCGCCGGGTCGCCGCCGCTGTGCGCGAGGTCGGTGATCGGGAGGCCCAGTTCGCGCTGGAGCCGCTGGAGCCGCTGCGCGAACTCCACGGCGTCGGCGTAGCGGTGCTCGGGCGCCTTGGCCATCGCGCGGGTGATCGCCTCGAACACCGGCAGCGGCACGTCGGTGCGCGGGAACGGCGGCGGCGCGTCGTTGAGGATGCGCAGCATCAGCAGCGCGATGCCCTCGCCCTGCGGGCCCTTGAACGCGGGCCGTCCGGCCAGGAGCTGGTAGAGCGTGGAGCCGAGCGAGTAGAGGTCGGTGCCGACCCCGGCCGGACGGCCCTCCAGCACCTCCGGCGCGGCGTGGTGGGGCGTGAACGCCTGGGTGTGGGTGGCGTCGAAGGTGTCGACCAGCCGGGCGATGCCGAAGTCGGCCAGGGCCGGCTCGCCGTACCGGGAGACCAGGATGTTCTGCGGCTTGACGTCGCGGTGCAGCACGTCGGTCTCGTGCGTGGCGGCCAGCGCCCCCGCCATCTTGACCCCGATGCGCAGCACCTCGCCGACGGGGAAGGGGCCCTCCCGGTCGAGCCGGTCGGCCAGCGCGCCCTGCTCGAAGTACTCCATCGCGATGAAGGGGCGGTTGGCGCGGGTGGTGCCGGTGTCGAGCACCGTCACCACGTTCGGATGCCCGGAGAGCCGTCCGGTGATCTTGCATTCGCGCTGGAAGCGGCGCATCGCCGCGTTGTCGACGGTGCCGATCGACATCACCTTCAGCGCGACCATCCGGTCGAGCCGCTCCTGGAGGGCCCGGTAGACGACGCTAAAGCCGCCCTCGCCGACCTGTTCCAGCACCCGGTAGCCGGGGACGTCCTCGGTCATGGCGTCGGCGGGTCCTTCTCGGTGGGCGGCAGGTCGCGTCGGCGGGGATCGGGCTCGGGAGGTCCGACGTGGCGCGGCCCGGGGAGGTTCCCCCGGAGGTCGACAGCGTAGTACGGGCAGGAATGGGGCGGGCCGGACCCGCGCGGCCGGGGCCGATCATGGTCATCCCGGTGGCCGCCGGCCCCTGAACGGCGCTCGGCGCCCGGCCTGGGCGGCGACCCGTCCCCTTGGGGTGCGGGAAATAGCTGGATATGTCAACCGGGTCGGTTCATCGTTCCGCCAATTCGGTACCGGCATGCGCCAGTGCTGCCTAGCCTCGGGTCCGCGAAGGACGGAATTCCCAGAGGGAGTCGGCGATGCCGGAGAAGGCCAGAACGCGGACCACGGCGGAATCGCAGTACTGCGACCTAGTCCGCTTGGCGTATTTCGTTCTCCCGGGGAAGGGCAAGCGCGTCTACCGTCTCGCCATCGCGCGCCGGATCGTCGACGGCGTCGTCGTCACGCGCGCCGGGGCCGCCGTTCCGCCGAGCCGCCCCGGCGCGCCCGGGGCCCGCGGGGGAGGCGGCGAGGGGGACCGGGCCCGCCGCCGCACCCGCGTCCTGCGCCGGGCGATGCGCCCGTCCCGACGCCTGGGCATCGGCCTCGGCCCCTGGCTGCGGGCGCTGCCCGCCCGGCTGCCCGACCCGGCGCTGACCGGGGCGCTGGCGCGGCTCGATCCGCCGGTCCGGGTCGCCTACGTGCTGCGCCACGTGGAGGGGATGTCGCGGTACGCGGTGCGCGACCAGCTCACCGACCTGCGCGTCCGCGACCCGTGGCCGGTGATCGAGGCGGCCGAGGCCGCCGCCGTGCCCGAGCCGCGGCACGCCGACGCCTTCGAGCCCATGCTCGTCCGCCCGGTCCGCCGCCGCTCCCGGCTGCCGGTCGCCGCCGCCGCGGTGCTCACCGTGATGCTGGCCGGGGCGCTCGTCGCGACCGAGAGCGGCGAGGGATCCCTGCTCGGCGGCATCGTCCCCGGCGGCTCGCTGATCAGCGGCTCGCGCGCGAAGACGGGCCGCGACCTGCGCCTGGTCACCGCGGCGCCGCGCGCCTGGACGCGCGGCGCGCCCACCCTGGACGCCTGGCCCGCCCGCGGCGACCTGGCCGCCGACGAGGACTTCGTCCGCCGCGCCCTGGACGCGTGGGCGGACGCGCCGGGCGCGGGCCGCGCCGCCGTCGGCGACACCCAGCTCCTGTACGCGGGGCACGCCGGCGCCACCCCGGTCGCGGTGCTGCGGCACGGCGACCGGATCGCCCACTACAGCGACACGACCCGCGCCGTGGAGGTCGTCACCGCGGGCGCCGACCCGACCGGGCCCGTCGCGCTGCTCGGCGGCCGGTACCTGCTGTCGCCCTGGGACACCGCGCCCTCGACGCTCACCGGCGGACGGATCGCGACGCGGGACGGGGTGACCGACCCGGTGACCGCCCGCACCCCCTGCGGACGCGGCCCGCTCTTCCAGGTCGAGGGACGGGACGGCCCCCGGACCCTGGGCGACCTCGGCGGGCCCCGCGCCGCCGTCCTGTCCTACCGCCCGCCGTCCTACCGGTACGTGGAGGGCGCGGCGGTCCCGCCCGCCCGGCTCCCTGAGGAGGGCCTCCGGCTCTGGGAGCGGCTCGGCTGCCTGCTGCCGCAGCCGGCGCGGCCGGTGACGGAGGCCGGCGCGTGGGACTTCTGGTCCGGGACGCTGCCCCACGACGGCGGGACGGCCCACTGGGTCTGCACGCGGATGACGTTCACCGGTGGCGGCACCGCCGGGCAGGCGACGCTGCTGCGCGCGGCCGACCAGCTCGTGACCGGCTGGTGCGACGACCGCAGGCCCGTCAGCGGGACCTGGTGGCAGGCGCCGTCGCAGCGCTGGTACTACCTCGCGGCGGCGGGACGCGGCCTCGTCCCGCACGCCGACGGGCCGTGGCGCCCGGCCAAGGCCGACGACCGCCTGCTGGTCGGCACCCCGTCCGCGTCCGGACCGCACCCGGACGCCCCGGTGACCCTGACGGCCCGCACGGGCTGACTCCGGCGGACCATCCCCCCTTTCGGCGACATCACCGGATTAATTCGGAATACCGGTGCGGGCATTCCATGCCGGTTCCCCGATTCCAGCCCGCATTCCGCGGTGCGGGGCCCATCATCTCCGGTCAGGCGAACCCCACCCCCCATGCCGAGGAGCCGCCCGATGCCGGAAAGGGTCAGTGTCGACTCCGTGCTCAACAGGCGCTATCGACGCCTTGTCCGGATGGCCTTTCTTGTGCTGCCCGGTGAGCTGGAGCAGCACGACCGCCTGGTCGCCGCGCACTGGATCGTCAACCACAGCCGCCCCCGGGACGGCCGTCCCGGCGAGATCGACGAGGTCTACGCGCGGCTGCGCGACCGCGTCCTCCGGGCCGCGATGAGGCCGCAGGGACGGGCCGGCGTACGGCTCGGTCCCTGGCTGCGGGCCCGTCCGGCCGCCGCCTCGGAACGCGACGCGGCGCTGGCCGGCGCCCTCGCCCGCCTCACCCCGCAGGCGCGGGCTGCCTACGTGCTGCGGCACTTGGAGGAGCTGCCCGGCACGTCGGTGCGCGGACGGCTGGAGGCGCTCGGCGTCGCCGATCCGGACGCGGCGCTGCGCGACGCCGCCCTCCTCGATCTGGAGATCCCGCCCCTCACCCCGGACGAACTGCCCGGCAGGCCGGCACTGGACCCGACCATCGCGAGCCTGTACGGGCGGCGGCGGCGATTCGCCCGCCCGCGCCGTCCCGTGTTCGTCGCCGGCGCGGTCGCGGTCGTCCTCGCCGCCGGGGGCACGGTCCTGCTGGACGGCGGGCTGGGATCGGCCCGCACGTCCGGCCCCGCCGCGCGGCGGCCCGACCGGGTGACCCGGACCGGGCCCGGCGAGTGGCACCGGACCACCCGCCTCGACCTGGACGCCTGGCCCGCGCGCGGCGATCTGGCGAACGACGCCGGTCTCGTCGCCGAGGCCCTCGCCGCCTGGAACGGCACCGGCGGCACCGGCGGCACCGGGGTCTCCCGCGAGGCGCGCGGAGGGGCGGACGCCGGGCCGCCCGACCGCGACCCGCAACTGCTCTACGCCGGGACGATCGGATCGTCCCGGGTGGCGCTGCTGCACGACGCGCAACGGGTCGCCCGCTACACCGCCGCCCCGGGAGGCCGCCGGATCGAGATCTTCCCTGAGGGACGGCTCCTGCCCGGCGGCGCCGGCCCCCTCAAGGTCGCCCCCGCCCGCTACCTCGTCCCGCCCTGGGTGACCGGATTCCGCGCCGCCGCCCTCGGCGCGGAGCGGGCGCGCTGGCGGAGGGTGCCCCTCACCGACGGGCTGACCGGCGAGGTCGCCGCCGCCGCGCGCGGCGGCTGCTGGCGCGGCCCGGTGTTCGAGCTGCGGCAGCCGGAGATCGCGCACGGCCGCCCGTACACGATGGCCGACCTCGGGGACCTCCAGTCGGCGAACCTGCTCTTCCAGCCGCCGCCGCCCGCGCCCGTGCGCCGCCTCGGCCCGCACCAGATCGACTCGGCGCCCGAGGCGGCGCCCGCCGGCTTCGCGCTGTGGGGCCGGCTCGGCTGCACTCCCGCAGCCCCCGCCGGTCACGCCGCCCCCGCCGGCCCCGCGTCCCGATCCGCCGGAGGGCGCGGGGACGTGGAGTCGGCGACGGCGTGGGAGTTCTGGTCGGGCGCCCTGCCCGACAGGGGCGGTCCGGGCCGCTGGGTCTGCACCCGGTACGCCTTCGGCGACGGCGGCAGCGCCACGTACGCGCTGCTGCTCGACACGCGCGGCGCGGTCCTCGCCGGGCGGCACGCCGACACCTGGGATTGCAGCCGCCTCCAGCGCGACATCGCCGCCGGTGCCTGGTGGCGGTCGCCGAACGGCCGCTGGCACTACCTGGCGGCGGCCAGCCGGCGCGTCGCCGCGCTGACCGCGCGGGGACCGTTCGCGCGGCCCGCCGTCAGGGGCGGCCTGCTGATCGCCCGCGGCCCCGCCGGGGACCGTCCACCCGCGGGGAGGGTCACGCTCCTCGCGCGCAACGACCACCGGCGGGCCATGCCGCTCTTCCAGGAGGCCCCCCGCTGACCGCTCCCGGGATCAGGGTCGGTCAGCGCCCGCTTACCGTGATCGGGCAGACTGGAGGCGTACCGAACGAGATTCAGCCGGAGTCGGCGGGACCGGCGCCGGTGAAAGGGGTCGCAATGGGCAAGGGTCCGCTCTCCGGAGTACGGGTGATCGAACTGGCCGGGATCGGGCCGGGCCCGTTCGCCGCGATGCTGCTCGCCGACCTCGGCGCCGACGTGATCAGGGTGGACCGGGCCTCCGCCGCGACGCGCGGCGCGACCGGCGGCACCGACTTCACCAACCGCGGCAAGCGGTCGATCGCGATCGACCTCAAGAGCGACGCGGGCCGGGAGGTCGTGCTCCGCCTCGCCGAGAAGTCCGACGTCCTGCTGGAGGGCTTCCGGCCCGGCGTCACCGAGCGCCTCGGTCTCGGGCCGGACGACGTCCTGGCCCGCAACCCCAGGCTGGTGTACGGGCGGATGACCGGCTGGGGCCAGGAGGGCGCGCTCGCCCAGAGCGCCGGCCACGACGTCGGCTACATCGCCGTCACCGGCGCGCTGCACGCGATCGGCCGGGCCGGCGGCCCGCCGCAGATCCCGATGAACCTGCTCGGCGACTTCGCGGGCGGCAGCATGTACCTGGTCGTCGGGGTGCTGTCGGCGCTGCTGGAGTCCAAGGTCAGCGGCAGCGGGCAGGTCGTCGACGCCGCCATCGTGGACGGCACCGCGCACCTGTCCACCTTCATCCACGGCTTCCTCGCGGGCGGCCTGTGGAAGGACGAGCGCGGCGTGAACATGCTCGACTCCGGCGCCCCCTGGTACGACGTGTACGAGACGGCCGACGGGAAGCACATGGCCGTCGGCGCGATCGAGCCCCAGTTCTACGCCGAGTTCCTGCGCCGCATCGGCCTGGACGGCGCCGATGACCTGCCCGGCCAGCACGACCAGGACGGCTGGCCCGGGCTGCGCGAGCGGTTCGCGGTGGCGTTCAAGGCCAGGACGCGCGACGAGTGGTCCGAGGTGTTCCTCCCGAGCGATGCGTGCGTGGCGCCGGTGCTGTCGATGGCCGAGGCCGCCGAGCACCCGCTCAACACCGAGCGGGACGTGTTCGTCGAGCGCGGCGGCCACTACCAGCCCGCCCCGGCGCCGCGCTTCTCCCGCACCGGCACCGAGACCGACGGCGTCCCGGTGCTGCCCGGCGGCCAGAGCCGCGACGTGCTCACGGACCTCGGGTTCGACGACGCCGAAGACCTGATCGCCTCCGGCGCCGTCGCCCAAGCCTGAGCCCTCGGGCCTGAGCCCCCGGGCCTGAGCCCTCCGGCTCAGCCCCGCCTTTCCAGGACCGTGCCGCGCCGCAGCGTCACCGACATCAGGTCGGACGGCTCGTCCAGCTCGATCCGGTGCCACCGCCCGCGCGGGACGATCACCGCGGTCCCGGCCGGCAGCGCGACCGGCTCCTCCTCCCCGCCGGGCTCCTCGGCGCGCAGGATGAGCCGGGCGCCGCCGGCCAGGCAGCACACCGTCTCGTCGGCCGCCGGGTGCATCTCCCAATGGTCGGCGTGGACGTCGGCGTCGGTCTCCACATGGAACGCCGCGATCTGCCAGCCGCCCGGGTCGGTGGTCATCCGGCGCTCGCCGGCGCGGACGGTCCCGTCCGGGTGGAAGTGGATCGCGGAGGCGAACAGATCGATCGGCGTGAGGGTCATGACAGGGTTCCTTCCAGTCGGTCTTCCTTGATGGAAACGGGGGAGGGGGCGGTGGCGGGGCGGCGCGAGGGGAGCACGACGATGGCCACCAGCACCGCGACCAGGTACAGGACGGCGGCGATGCCCAGGCTGAGCGCGTAGCCGCCGGCGAGCGCGGCCGGGCCGGACCCGGCGTGCTCGGCGTGGCCGGCCGCGATCGTCGCCAGTGCGGCCAGTCCCACGCACCCGCCGAGCTGGCGGGCGCTGTTGAGCACGCCCGAGGCCATGCCCGCCTCGCGCGGAGCCACCCCGGTCGTCGCCGCGGCGGCCACCGGCGCCAGGCACAGCCCGAGCCCCACGCTGGCCACCAGGGACGGCCCGAGCACGTCGGCCAGGAAGCTCCCGTCCGGGCTGATCAGGGCGAACCAGCCGAACCCGGCCGCCGCGAGCAGCCCGCCCGGGATCAACGAGGCCCGCGGCGTGCGGCTCGCGCCGATGCGGGTGGCCAGCACCGTGCCGACGACGGTGCCGAACGAGAACGGCAGGAATGCCGCGCCCGTCGCCGCGGAGCCCAGGTGCAGAACCTGCTGCAAATAGAGCGAGACGAAGTAGAACGCGGCGAACTGGCCCGCGGCGGCGAGGAAGACGAACGCGTTGGCGCCGGCCACCCAGCGGCTGCGCAGCAGCCCGAGCCGCAGCAGCGGAGCCTTCGCCACCTTGGCCTCCACCAGCACGAACACCACCAGCAGCAGCGCCGCGCCGGTGAGCGTGCCCAGCGTCGCCGCCGACGCCCAGCCGGACCGGTCGGTCCGGACGACGCCGAACACCAGCAGCCCGATCCCGCCGGTCGCCAGCACCGCGCCGAGCACGTCCAGCGGCTCGCGCCGCCGCGCGCCGTCCGGGGCCGTCCACCCGGCCGCGAGGACCAGGGCGCCGGCCACGATGGGCAGGTTGACCAGCATCACCCAGCGCCAGCCCGCGTACTCGGTCAGCAGCCCGCCGACCAGCACGCCGAGCGCGCCGCCCGCCGCGTTCACCGCGCTCCAGACCCCGAGCGCCCGCACCCGCGCGCGCCCCTCGGTGAAGGTGGTGGTCAGCATCGCCAGCGCCGCCGGGGCCAGCGCCGCCGCGGCCAGCCCCTGTGCCGCCCGCGCCGCGATGAGCTGCCACGGCGCCTGCGCCAGGCCGCCCGCCAGCGAGGCGGCGCCGAACGCGGCGAGCCCGCCGATGAAGAGCCGGCGCCGCCCGTACAGGTCGGCGGCCCGGCCGCCGAGGAGCAGGAATCCGCCGAACGTGAGCGCGTAGACGTGCACGACCCAGGCCAGGTCGACCGGCGCGAACCCGAGCGAGCCCCGGATCGAGGGCAGTGCGACGTTGACCACCGACATGTCCAGGGCGACCACGAACTGTGCGACGGCCACCGCCGCCAGCACCGCCCCGGGCCGCCCCCGTGAGTTTTTATACATGTAAGAAAAGTAGTCGTGACGATCCCCGTTGTCGACTCCGGGGTCCCGGGATGGGCGATGATGAGGGCATGCCGACCGAGCGAACGAGCACCACGGGCCGCCCGCCGCGGATCTCCCGCGAGGAGATCGTCGAGGCGGCGCACCGGGTGGTGGACGCCGAGGGCGCCGGGAAGCTGACCATGCGGCGGCTCGCCCGCGAGCTCGGCTGCACCCCGATGGCGCTCTACCACCACGTCCGCGACAAGGACGAGCTGCTCCTGCTGCTGCTCGACGACTACGCGGCGCGGCTGCCCCGGCCCGAGCCGCCCGCCGAGCCGCGCGAGCGCATCGTCGCCGTCGCCACCGCGCTGCGCGACGGGCTGGCCGGCCTCCCGTGGATCGCCGAGGTGCTCACCGCCGACGACCTGTTGTCGGTCTCCGCGCTCTGGTACAGCGAGCACATCGTCGACGCCGCGGTCCAGGCCGGCCTGACCCTCGACCGGGCCGTGCACGCCTACCGGGCGATCTGGTACTACACCGCCGGGGAGATCATCATCCGCGCGTCCGCCGCCCGCCGCCGCGCGGACGCCGGCAAGCCCACCTACCGCGAGCGGGTCTTCGCCGAGATCGACCCGGAGCCGTTCCCCCGGCTGGCGTCGGTGGCCGGGCGCTGGGCGCCGCTGACCGCCGAGGACACCTACGGCGACGGCCTCCGCGCCCTGGTCGACGGCCTGCTCGCCGCCCGCTAGGGGCGGGGGTCAGAGGCCGAGCCGCTTGGCGACGATCTCGTTCATGATCTCGCTGGTTCCGCCGCCGATACCGAGGATGCGCGCGTCCCGGTAGTGCCGCTCGACCTCGGACTCGCGCATGTAGCCCATCCCGCCGTGGAGCTGGACGGCCTCGTGCACCACGTGCTCGACCGCGTACACCGCGGTGTTCTTGGCGTAGGCCGTCTCGGTCAGGACGTCCTCGCCCGCGACGTGCCGCTCGGCGACCGATCGGGTGTAAGCGCGGGCGACGTCGACCTGCCGGGCCATCTCCGCGATCTTGTGGCGGACGAGCTGGCGGGACGCCAGCGGCCGGCCGAACGTCTCGCGGGCCCGCACCCACTCCAGGGTCAGGTCCAGGCACCGCTGCGCCGTCGCGTACGCCTGGACGGCCAGGGACAGCCGCTCGGACACGAAGTTCTGCACGATCTGGAGGAAGCCGCCGTTCTCCGGGCCGATCAGGTTGGCGGCCGGCACCCGCACGTCCGCGAACGAGAGCTCGGCGGTGTCGGAGCAGAGCCACCCCATCTTGTCGAGCGCGCGCGAGACGGTGAAGCCCGGCGCGCCCTTCTCGACGACCAGCAGCGAGATCCCGCCGAAGCCCGGCCCGCCGGTGCGCACCGCGGTGGTCACGAAGTCGGCCCGCACCCCCGAGGTGATGAAGATCTTGGCGCCGTCGACCAGGTAGGAGTCGCCGTCGCGGACCGCGGTGGTGGCGATCCCGGCCACGTCCGACCCGGTGCCGGGCTCGGTGACGCCGAGCGCGCCGATCATCTCGCCGGCCAGCACCGGCCGGGCGAACCGGTCGATCAGCCCGGCGTCGCCGGACGCGACCAGGTGCGGCAGCGCGATCCCGTGCGTGAACAGCGAGGCCACCACGCCGCCCGAGCCGCCCGCCTGGATCAGCTCCTCCGCGACGATCAGCGCGTCCAGGACGTCGCCGCCCGAGCCGCCCGCCGCCTCCGGGAACCCGGCGCCGAGCAGCCCGGCGCCGGCGGCCTTGCGGTGCAGCTCGCGGGGGAGCTCCCCGGCCTCCTCCCAGCCGGCGAGGAACGGCACGATCTCGCGGGCGGTGAACTCGCGGACCAGCCGGCGCAGCGCGGCGCGCTCGGGGGTGTTCCAGGGACTCATGCGCCGGCTCCTCCAACGACTCGAATGAGATTCGGAATCTAACAGGAGCCGGTGCCGGGCGCCGCGTCCGGGCCGCCGCCCGGGATCACTCCGGCAGTGGCGGGAGCTCCTCGGCCCGGACGGTGGTGATGGCGCAGACGTGCCGCCGCAGCATGGCGGCCAGGCCGGACGGCCCGAGGCGGTCCGGCTGGAGGATGGCGTGCAGCGTCATCCCGTCGATCAGCGCGTGCGTCCGGCCGGCCTCCTCGTCCGGATCGAGGCCGGGGCGGAGCACCCCGACGCCCGCGGCGCCGGTCAGCACCCGGCCGATGACCCGCCGCAGGTCGTCGTGCATCTCCAGCGCGAGCGGGGCGAGCTCGGACCGGGTGCGGGCGCTGGTGGTGAAGGCCAGCCACACCTCGGCCTCCTCGCGGCGCTCGGCGTCGATGGGGAGCACCTCGGCGAACATCGCCTCCAGGGTCGCCACGTGCGCGGCCGGCGGCGCGTCCGGACCGGGGACGCGCAGCCCGGCCGCGCGGGCGAGCAGCCGCTTGCCCGCGCGCAGCGCGAACAGGTTCATCGCGAAGTTCATGATGTCGGCCTGCCCGGCGAAGTAGTGCCGGACCGAGCCGATCGCGAGACCGGCCTCCTCGGCCACGTTGCGCAGCGACGCCAGTTCGAGGCCGTCGCGCCGGGCGACCCGGAACACGGCCTCGGCGATCTCCTGGCGGCGCTCCTCCGGATCCACGACCTTGGGCATGGACCTTTTATAGCACGGACGTGCTACCTTGTTTTGGCATGGGAGTGCTAAATAACCCGGAGGGGGCGCGACGTGCA
This sequence comes from Actinomadura xylanilytica, assembly GCF_030283145.1. Classification (GTDB taxonomy): domain Bacteria; phylum Actinomycetota; class Actinomycetes; order Streptosporangiales; family Streptosporangiaceae; genus Spirillospora; species Spirillospora xylanilytica. The sequence continues at coordinate 718,272 of NZ_JASNWE010000003.1, read as the reverse complement.
CGAGGTGATGAATGTGCTGCTGATCAGGTTCGGCGTCATGGTCGGTGCGGTCACCCTGCTGATCATCGCCGGATTCACCGTGGCGATCATGCTCAAGCGGCGCGGGGGGATCGGCCGGGACGGGCGGGCGGCGCAGGCGGCGCGGGCCGCCGAGCCGCTGGTCCGCGCCTGGGCCGGCGGCCGGCCGCGCGGCGGCGGAAGGGTGCGGCGGGACGGTCTCGGCCGGCTGGCCGTCCGCGGGGTGCTGGAGCACCTGGACCAGGGCCGGGGGCGGCCGGGAACGGGGACGGGGGAGCGCGATGGCCGCCGCCGATGAGGGCTCGGAGATCCTCGACGAGATCCTGGCGGACTACCTGATCAAGGGCGCGATCGTCCTGGCCGCGCTGGTCGTGCTGGTGATCGTCCTGACGATCGTCTACCGCCGGGCCGGGCGCTGACGAGGGCCGGGCGCGGGCGAGGGGCCGGCGCCGGGCGGTTCCGGGCGCCGACGAAAAAATGGCACGCCGGTCCGGGACCGGCGTGCCATTCCTCGGAGGCGGAGGTCAGCCGACGACGCTGGCGACCGATTCCGCCCACAGGCCCAGGGCGTCATCGACCTGGGACGCGTCGACCACCAGCGGCGGGATCATCCGGACCACGTTCCCGAACGCGCCGCAGGTGAGCAGGAGCAGACCGCGCTCGGCGGCGGCCCGGTGGGCGCCCTGCGCGGCCTCCGGGTCGGGCTCCCCGTCCGCCGTGGTGAACTCGCAGGCCTGCATGAGCCCGAGCCCGCGGACGTCGCCGATCCGTGGGTGGTCGGCGGCGACCTTGCGCAGGCCGTCGTGCAGCCGGGCGCCCATCTTGGCCGAGTTGGCCACCAGCTCCTCGTCCTGGATGACGTCCAGGGTGGCGAGCGCGGCGGCGCAGGAGACCGCGTTGCCGCCGTAGGTGCCGCCCTGCGAGCCCGGCCAGGCGCGCTCCATCACCGAGGTGGGCGCCGCGATCGCCGACAGCGGGAAGCCGCTCGCCAGCCCCTTGGCGGTGATGAGCACGTCGGGACGGATGTCGGAGTGCTGGTGCCCCCAGAACCGCCCGGTGCGGCCGTAGCCGGTCTGCACCTCGTCGACGACCAGCAGGATCCCGTGCCGGTCGGCGCGCTCGCGCAGGCCCTCCAGGAACGCGGCCGGCGCCGGGATGTAGCCGCCCTCGCCGAGCACCGGCTCGACCATGAAGGCCGCGGTGTCCTTGGGGGACGAGACCGTGGCCAGCAGGTAGTCGAGCTCGCGCAGCGCGAAGCGGACCGCCTCTGCCTCGTCCCACCCGTAGCGGTAGGCCTGGGGGAACGGGGCCACGGCCACGCCGGGCATCAGCGGGCCGATGCCCGCGCGGAACTTGGTGCCCGCGGTGGTGAGCGCCGCCGCGCCCATCGTGCGGCCGTGGAACCCGCCGTGGAAGACCACGATGTTCTGCCGTCCGGTGGCGTGCCGGGCCAGCCGGATCGCGCCCTCGACGGCCTCGCTGCCGCTGTTGAGGTAGAACACCGAGTCGATGCCGTCCGGCAGCACCTCGCCGAGCCGCTCGGTGAGCTTCAGCAGCGGGCGGTGCATGACGGTCGTGTACTGGCCGTGGATCAGCTTGGCGACCTGCTGCTGGGCCGCCTCCACCACGCGCGGATGGCAGTGCCCGGTGCTGGTCACCCCGATCCCGGCGGTGAAGTCGAGGTGTCGGCGTCCCTCCTCGTCGTACAGGTAGACGCCCTCGCCGCGTTCCGCGAGCACGGGGGTGGCCTGCTTGAGCAGGGGTGACAGCTTCGCCATGCGTCCCTCCCAGTAGATTGTCGACAATCTACAACGAATGTCGTCGTGCGCGCACCCTGGGGATCCAGGGTGCGGGTACTAGGTCGTGCGGAGCCGTTCGATGGAGTCGGTCATGTGCTCCTCGATCAGCTTGAGCAGCCGCTCCTCCTCGCCGTCGCCGATGGCGTCGACCAGGCGGCGGTGCTCTTCGACCAGCTCCTCGGGCTCGGGGTACTTGTCCTGGAGCGCGTTCAGGCACATCCGGGTCTCGACCAGCAGCGTCAGCGCCATCCGCTCGAGCCGGGCGCTGCCCGAGGAGCTCACCAGCACCTGGTGGAACTCCTGGTCGGCGTCGCTCATGGCGACCGGATCGCGCTGCCGGGCCGCCTCGACCAGGGCCTTGAGGGCCCTGGTCAGACGGACCACGGCCTCGCCGCGGTTGCGCTCCATGATCAGCGTGCAGGCGGCCCGTTCGATCGCCAGCCTGGTCCGGTAGACGTCCTCGACGTCACCCTCGTCCAACGTGATCACGAAGAGGCCGCGGTGCGGCTCGCTGTGCAGCAGGCCCTCCTGGACCAGGCGCTGCATCGCCTCGCGCAGCGGTCCCCGGCTGATTCCCAGCCTGGCGGCCAGCTCGGCCTCGCCGAGCTGGGCGCCGGGCTCCAGCGATCCGTACAGGATCGCCGAGCGAAGCTCGTCGGAGACGATCTCGACGGTGGACTTGCGCGGAACCGGTTCAAGCTCGCCCAATCGGCCCATGCGAGGGCCCCTTTCCTCATTTTCGTTGGCTGGTTCGGGCCGGCTCGGAGAACAGCCGGCCCAGGCCGGGCCGGGATGGCGGCTCGGCCTGTGGCCCGGCGGCGAGGCGCAGGCCCTCCCAGACGCTCACCTGATTGGCGGTGAGCACCGGCTTGCCGAGCCGCGCCTCCAGCTCGTCGAGCCAGGCCACGCTGTGCAGCGCGGTGTCGGGCACCAGCACCGCCTCGGCGTCCGGGTGGTCGTTGGCCGCGACGAAGTCGAGCACCTCGTCCCGGCCGAGGGTGCCGACCTCGGCGGCGGTGACGATGCCGCGGCAGGACAGTGCGACGACCTCGATGTCGGCGTGCCCGAGGAACTCGACGAAGCGCTCGGCCACGTCGGCCGGGTAGGTCGCGGCGACCGCGACCTTCCGCAGCCCGAGGTGACGGGCCGCGTTGACGAACGCGAAGGAGGTGCTGGAGGCCGGCACGCCCGCCGCCTCCTGGACGCCCTTGACCTGCTCGGCCGCGCCGTCCCAGCCGAACACGAAGCTGCCGCTGGTGCAGGCCCACACCGCGGCCCGCACGCCCTTCTCGCGGAGCGCGCGGGCTCCTTCGGCCAGCACCTCGGGGCCGCCGATGTCGAGCAGCGCGTCGACCCGGTGCGCGTCCTCGCGCATGACCGTGTGGACCACCGGCAGCCGGCCCTCCGCGCCGAGGATCCCCTCGATCACGGGGTAGTCGTCCTCGGCGCTGTAGCCGGGGTAGAGGAAGCCGGCGATCGGCCCCATCGATCCTCCGTCCGGGCCGTCAGCGGAAATATTGTCAACAAATGTACCATTTGTCATGAAACTAGCCCTCCGATCAGGCGGCCGTGGGGCGGGTGAGCTGCACCAGCCACTGGTCGGAGCCGGCGGCGGGCCGGCCCATCGCGCGCAACGCCGAGCACATCGTGACCTGGTTGGCGGTGAGGACCGGCTTGTTCAGCATCTTCTCCAGCGGCGCGATGATGTCGTAGGTCGGCACGTTGGTGCAGCTGATGAAGACCGCCTCGGCGTCGGGCCGGTCGACGGTGGACACGGCGTTGACGATCTCGCCGTACCCGACCTTCCAGATGTGGCTGAGCAGCCCCATCCCGACGGACGCCACCACCTCGATGCCGTGCTCCGCGAGGAAGGAGATCAGCCGGCTGGTGACGCTGTCGATGTAGGGGGTGACGACCGCGATCCGCCGTGCGTTGAGCAGCCGTAGCGACTCGACCAGGGCGCCCGAGGATGTGGTGGCGGCGGGCGCGCCCGCCCCCAGCATCGTCTGGGTGAGCGTCCGCTCGCCCTCCGCCCCGCGGATGAAGCTTCCCGAGGCGCAGGCGTACGCCACGGCGAGGGGTTCGGGGGCGAGCACATCGCGGGTCGCCTGCCGGACGATCGGCTGCTCGGACAGCGCCGTGGCCATCTCGACGGTCACCGGCACCGGGACGTAGGGGAGCCGGGTCATGAAGAGGGACACGTCGTCGGGCGTCCAGCGCCACAGCTCACGGTCGAGGGCGAAGTCGAACGGCGCGACCACCCCGATGCCGTGCTGCGCCAGCAGCTCCGGGCCGACGACCAGCTTGGGGTCGAAAGTCATTCGGGCCGCCGCTCAGGACTCGTGCCGGCGGTAGACCAGGCGTTCCCCGACCGCGCCGGAGCGCCAGACGTCGTTGCACGCCTCGGCCATCCGGTCGAGGCCCTCGACGATCGTCGCGTAGACGTTGCCGACCACCCAGCCGACATCACCGTTGAGCAGCAGGTTGTTGCGGCCGTAGAAGATCGCGAGGTCGATCACCCCGGGCAGCTCGTGGATCCCCTTCTCCTCCTTGAACCCCCGGTCGAGCATCCCCCCGGGGAACGAGAAGTAGACGACGTCGCCGGGGATCGGGGTGACGGTCGGGTTCTCCTGCCCCACCTCCTCCGGGGCGAAGCGCTCCACCATCGTGTAGACCTCGTTGCGGGCGTACTTGGCGTGGTAGGCGTCGCCGAGCAGCGGCAGGGCGTTCCAGACGGCTTCGCAGGTCCTGGGTGCGTCCTTTTCAAGTAGTTCCGCGACGCAGGATACGCCGCGCCGTTCCAGTGAGATGGACATGAACTTCGGCATGCCGGGCCTCCCCGTGCACAGGGGCGGGCGATGTGATCGCCCACCCGAGAGGACTCTTCGTTCGAGCGCCTTGGGACCCGTCCTGGCCTGAGGGAACGGTTGCGACGGTCTTGCAGCACGTGATCAGCGTGGTCACCTGGCTCTATGCGGCCACGCTGATTGTTGACAATCCTACGAACGCTTCCTAGCGTGTCAATGCCTTGGGAGATGCATTCCCGTTAACTCGGCACTACGGAAAGTGACACTGATGGAGCAGGAGCGGTCAGATCCAGGCGGCACTCGGGGCTCCCGTCCCAGCGTGTTGGTGCTGCGGGGCGATCACGAGCCGCCCGGCATGGGCCCGGTGGAGCAAATGTCAAATGTCCGTTATGTCCGAGAAAAAGAGTTGGAAACGGCGCTACCGGACGCCGAGATCCTGTTCATGTACGACTTCTGGTCCGAGGCGCTGCGCCGGGCGTGGCCCGCGGAGGGCGGGCCGGGCTGGGTGCACATCGCCAGCGCCGGCGTCGACCGGCTGCTGTTCCCCGAGCTGGTCGAGTCCGGCACGGTGGTCACCAACTCGCGCGGGATCTTCGACGAGCCGATCGCCGAGTACGTCCTCGGCCTGGTCCTGGCCTTCGCCAAGGACCTGCACACCACGCTGCGGCTCCAGGCCGAGCGGACCTGGCGGCACCGCGAGACCGAGCGGCTCACGGGCGCCCGCGCCCTGGTCGTCGGGACCGGGCCGATCGGCCGGGCGATCGGCCGCCGGCTCGGCGCCGCCGGGCTGCGGGTCGGCGGCATCGGCCGCACCGCCCGCGCGGCGGACCCCGACCTCGGCGAGGTGCTCCCGATGGAGCGGCTCGGCGAGGCGCTCGCCGAGGCCGACTACGTGGTGCTGGCCGCGCCGCTCACCGACGCGACCCGTGGCATGATCGACGCCGCCGCGCTCGCCCGGATGCGGCCGGGCGCGCGGCTGATCAACGTCGGCCGGGGACCGCTGGTGGTCCAGGACGACCTGGTCGAGGCGCTGCGCGCGGGCACGATCGCCGGCGCCGCGCTGGACGTCTTCGTCGACGAGCCGCTGCCCACTCCCTCGGCGCTCTGGGACCTGCCCAACGTGATCGTCTCCCCGCACATGTCGGGCGACGTCGTCGGCTGGCGGACCGACCTGGTCCGCCTGTTCGCCGACAACCTCGACCGCTACCGGCACGACCAGCCGCTCCGCAACGTCGTCGACAAGCGGCTCGGCTACGTCAGCTCCGCCTCCACGCCCGTCCCGCACGCAGATCAGAGGGGATGACGATGTCAGGCGCCACCACGTCCACTTCGTCCACCGACACCGCTTCGTCCAGCGACACCGCGATCGCCGACCTGAGCGCGACCGAGCTCGCGGCGGCCTACCGCTCCGGGCGGCTCTCCCCGGTCGAGGCCGCCGAGGCCGTGTTCGAACGGATCGACCGGGCCGACCCCGCGGTGAACGCGTTCTGCCTGATCGACCCCGAGAGCGCGCTGACCGCCGCCGCCGCGTCCGCCGAGCGGTGGCGGCGCGGCGAGCCCCGCGGCGAGCTGGACGGCGTGCCCGTCTCGATCAAGGACGTGCTGATCACCCGCGACTGGCCCACCCTGCGCGGCTCCCGCTCGGTCGACCCCGCCGGGCCCTGGACCGAGGACGCGCCCTCGGTGGCGCGGCTGCGTGAGCAGGGCGCGGTCATGGTCGGCAAGACCACCACCCCCGAGTTCGCCTGGAAGGGCGTCACCGACAACCCCCTCGACGGCATCACCCGCAACCCCTGGGACCCCTCCCGCACGGCCGGCGGGTCCAGCGGCGGCGCCGCCGCGGCCGTCGCGGCGGGCATGGCGCCGCTGGCGCTCGGCACCGACGGCGGCGGCTCGGTGCGCATCCCCGCCTCGTTCACCGGCACGTTCACCCTTAAGCCGACCTACGGCCGGATCCCGCACTTCCCGGCGAGCCCGTTCGGCACGCTCGCGCACGTCGGCCCGATCACCCGGACGGTGGCCGACGCCGCGCTGCTCATGGACGTGGTCTGCGGCCACGACAGCCGCGACTGGTCGGCGCTCCCGCCGCCGCCCGGCTCCTTCGCCGCGGTGGACGTCGACGACCTGCGCGGGCTGCGCGTGGCGTTCAGTCCGACGCTCGGGTTCGCCTCGGTCGACCCGGAGGTCGCCGGGCCGGTCGCCGCCGCGGCGCGGGTCTTCGCCGACCTCGGCGCCGAGGTCGAGCTGGTCGACCCCGGGTTCGCCGACCCGGTCGCCGACTTCGAGACGCTGTGGTTCGCCGGCGCCGCCAAGGTGGTCGAGCACCTGACCGCCGCGCAGCGCGCCGAGCTCGACCCCGGGCTCCGGGAGATCTGCGAGCAGGGCGCCCGGTACTCGGCGAGCGACTACCTGGAGGCGACCGCCGGCCGGATGGAGCTCGGCCGGCTGATGGGCCGGTTCCACGACGAGTACGACCTGCTGCTCACCCCGACCATGCCGATCGCCGCGTTCGAGGCGGGCGTGGAGGTGCCGCCGGGGAGCGCCTCGCCGCGCTGGACGAGCTGGACCCCGTTCACCTACCCGTTCAACATGACCCAGCAGCCGGCGGCCAGCCTGCCCTGCGGCTTCACTCCGGCGGGGCTGCCGGTCGGCCTCCAGGTGGTCGGCCCGCGGCACTCCGACGCGCTGGTGCTGGCCGCGTGCCGGGCCTACGAGCGGGCCCGGCCGTGGCACGGCGCCCGTCCGGCGCTTCCCCGGACGTAGGGGCGCCGCCGTTGCGCGGGGTCCCCGGAGTGTCTAGTGTCCCGAACAAGCATCTGCTTGTCTTCCGGGAGGCCCCGTGCGCCGCGGCATCTACCTGCTCGAAGAGGTCGAGTTCCACCCGATGAACTCGCGCAGGCCGCTGGAGTACCTGCGCTGGCTCACCGCCTACAAGCAGGAGGACGACCGGCTCGCCGAGGGCGCGCACGAGCTGACCGAGGGACTGTCCATCAGGTCCCGCGACATCGACCTGGTGGGCGCCTTCTACGCGGTCGGCATCACCGGCCACCCGCAGTTCAAGGTGGTCACGCTCTGGGACTGCCACGGCGGCTGGGAGGGCGGCTGGCGGCAGATGCTGGAGATCTACGACGACGTCCAGCAGAACCTGTTCCTGTCCGACATCGACGACCTGCGGCACGGCGCGTTCTCCCGCCCGCTCGGCGCGGCCCCCGGCGGCCCGGCCCTGGCGGACCTGGTCGCCGAGGGCTACGCCGCGCCGCTGTACCTGTTCGAGAGCGCCCAGGTCCGTCCCGGCGCCGCGCTCGACTACCTGGCCGCGGTGCGCGAGGAGCGGGCCCCGGTCCTCGCCGAGCACGGCCACCGGCTCGCGGGCGCCTACGAGGTGCAGTTCTGCGACACCGAGGTGGTCACGCTCTGGGGCACCGGCATCGACGCCCACCTCGGCCTCCAGCGGGCCCGCGACGCCGCCCTCGGCCTGGACGACGGGGTCGAGCCCGACCACCGCCTGCTGAGCTGGCGCAAACGAGCCCGCGAATACCTCGACGGCCCCTGGCGCGAGACCCTGCTCAGCCCCTACCCCGGGAGCAAGCTGGCGCCTCGGTGACCGGCCGCCGGGGCTGCTCGCGGGCTACTCGAGCTCTTCGCGCCGGCGCTGCTCCCTGCGGAGGCGCTTCTCCTCGCGGCGGGCCTTGCGCTTCACACTGACGCCGCCCCAGAAGGAGAAGCCGGAGACGATCACCCGGGGGGCGCCGGCGGCGCCGGGGCCGCTGGCGTCGTGCTCGAAGCCGCCCATGATCCCGATGCCCGTGACGTGCACGGTGAGGTCCTCGGGGGCGATCACGTCGATGCCGCCCATGACGGCGAAGGCGCGGATCCGCACCTCGTTCTCGCTGAACCGGGCCTCGCGCAGGTCGATCTTGCCGCCGCCCCAGAAGGCGAAGGCGGTGAAGACCGCCGGGACGTTCCAGACGCCCTGCCGCTTGAACTCGGCCATGACGGCGACGCCGCTCTTCCATGAGGGGGCGTCGGGGACCGGGGCGAAGCCGGGCGCGCGGCCGGTGACGGGGACGGACGGGCCGGGGGAGCCGGCCGCCGGCAGGTCCCGGGTGACGGGCTCCAGGTCGGCGTAGGTCTTGGCGGCGTAGACCAGGTCCAAGCGCTCGTCGAGCTCCTCCAGCGTCAGCCGTCCGTCGCCCGCCGCGTCCCGCAGGATCTGCGCGACACGGTCACGGTCGGTGTCGGACGCGCGCATCTCGGGCGGGTTGGGGGAGTCCGCCCGATCGGGGAGGTTCGTCATGGACCGAGCCTAAAGCAGCCGGGGCGCGGCGGGGAGCCGCCGGTCCAGGTCGTCGCGGCGTGTCGCGGCCGGTACCGGCGGCGGGTCAGGCCCGGGGGCCGGCGGCCCGGTCGCGGCGCTCGTTCCAGGTGGCGATCTGGGTGCGCGAGTTGAACCCGAGCTTGGCCAGGATGTGCTCCACGTGCGAGTCGACGGTCCGCTTGGCGATGATCAGCCGTTCCGCGATCTCGCGGTTGGACAGGCCCTCGGCGACCAGCGCGGCGACCTGCCGCTCGCGGACGGTCAGCGGGTCGGCGGCGGGCGCGTCGGCCGCCCCGGGCGCGGCGTCGGACGCGGTCTCGCCGCGGGCCAGCGCGATCGCCTCGGCGACCGACAGGCCCGCGCCGCGCCGCTTGGCGTCCTCGAACGGCCGCCGCGGGAGCCGCCGCAGCACCGCCCGCTCGGACGTCGCGCGCCGCTGCATGTAGTGCGGCCCGTACTGGCCGGACGCGCCGAGCGTCCGCCACATCGTGTCGGTGGCGCCCAGCAGCATCGCCGCCCGCTCGTTCTCGCCGCCCACCACCGAGGCCGGGGTCAGTAGGTCGAGGGCGAGGGTGATGCCGAGCTGGTCGCCGAGCGACTCCTTGATGCGCAGGCAGGCCAGCAGGTCCTGGACGGCCTTGTCGTGCTCGCCGAGCCACCAGTGCGCCGCGCCCCGGGCGTAGAGCGCGAACGAGTGGTTCCAGCACTCTCCGGTCTCCTCACCGCCGCGGACGGTCTCCTGCGCGACGGCCAGGGCCTCGTCCTCGAGGCCCTGGAGCAGCAGCACCGTCGACAGGTGCGGCCCGGTGAGCAGCGCGAGGGGGTCGTTGTAGCCGATCTCGTCGAACGCGGCGCGGGCCTCCTCCAGATGCGCGCGCGCCTCGTCGAGGTGCCCCTCGAACAGGGCGATCAGGGCCTGCCCGTGCAGCGCGTGCGCCCGCAGCTCGTCGTCGCCGGCCTCCAGCGCGGCGGCGAACAGCGGCCGGGCGTAGTCGGGCTCGCCCTGCTGGACGGCGACCATCGCGGCGCCGTAGCCGACCACGGCGCGGTCGCGCGGGGAGGCGGAGGCGATCCCCAGCGCCCGCTCGTGCCAGCGCCGCGCCTCGGCGAACAGCCCCAGGCACATCCAGTAGTGCTGGAGGACGATGGTCAGGCGCAGGCCGGTGGCCTCCTCGTCGGGCGAGGACAGCGAGTACTCCAGCGCGACCCGCAGGTTAGCGTTCTCGTCGCGGAGCCTGATCAGCCAGCCGAGCTGGTCGGCGCCGAGCGCCGCGTTGCGGGCCTGCACGGCCAGGTCGAGGTAGTGGTCGCGGTGCAGGCGGCGCAGCGCCGGGCCCTCGCCGAGCTCGGCGAGCCGCTCGGCGCCGTACTCGCGGATGGTGTCGAGCATGCGGTAGCGGCGGCCGTCGCGCTCGCACAGCACGATCGACTTCTCCACCAGCCGGCCCAGCACCTCGAACAGCCCGTCGGCGGCGACCTCGTCACCGCCGCAGACGCCCTCGGCGGCGGTCAGGTCGAAGTCGCCGGGGAAGACCGAGAGCCGCGCCCACAGCGCCTGCTCGTCGGGGGTGCACAGCTCGTGGCTCCACTCGATCGCGGCGCGCAGCGTGCGGTGCCGGTCGCGGCCCGCGCGGCTGGTGCCGAGCAGCCGGAACCGGTCGTCGATCCGCGCCTCGAGCTGCTCGACCGACATGGTGCGCAGCCGCACCGCGGCCAGCTCGATCGCGAGCGGGATGCCGTCGAGCCGGCGGCACAGCCGGGTCACCGTGTCGCGGTTGTCGCCGCTGAGCGCGAAGCCGGGCGCCATCGCCTCGGCGCGGTCGGCGAACAGCGCCACCGCGTCGTCCTCGCCGGGGCCGCCGGAGACCGGCAGCGGCTGGATCATCAGGTTGTGCTCGCCCATCACGTCGAGCGGCTCGCGGCTGGTGGTCAGGATGCGCAGGCCGGGCGCGGCGCGCAGCAGCACCTCCGACAGCAGCGCGCACCCGTCGACGAGGTGCTCGCAGGTGTCCAGCAGCAGCAGCAGCCGCTTGTCGGCCAGATGGTCGGAGAGCCGGTCGAGCGGGGCCCCGGCCGTCTGGCCGGGGAGCTGGAGGGCGTCGGCGACGGTGCGCGGCAGCAGCTCGGGCTCGTGCAGCGCCGACAGCTCGACCAGCCACACCCCGTCGGCGAACGAGCGGCGCAGGTCGGTCGCCAGCCGCACCGCCAGCCGGGTCTTGCCGACCCCGCCGACCCCGGTGAGGGTCAGCAGCCGGGTGCGCGCCAGCACCTGCTTGGCCTCGGCGAGTTCGCGCCGCCGGCCGATGAACTTGGTCACCTCGGCCGGCAGGTTGCCCGCGCCCGCCTTCTCAGCCAGAACCGTCACGGCCACCTCGATCGGAACGTGGGGAGCGTACATATCGTATGCCGGAGTTCCGGTCGGGACAGGGGGCTCGCGGGCAACACCCTCAGCCGGCCGGCTCCAGCCGCACGACGACCGACTTCGACGTGGGGGTGTTGCTGACCTGGGCGGTGCTGTCGAGCGGGACCAGCACGTTGGTCTCGGGGAAGTACGCGGCGGCGCAGCCGCGCGCGGTCGCGTACGCGATGGTCCGGAATCGCTCGGCGCGTCGCTCCACCCCGTCGGACCACTCCGACACCAGGTCGACCATCGCGCCGTCCGCCAGCCCGAGCGCCTCCAGGTCGCCCGGATGGACGAAGACCACCCGGCGGCCCGCCTTGACGCCGCGATACCGGTCGTCCAGCCCGTAGATGGTGGTGTTGTACTGGTCGTGGCTGCGCACCGTCTGCAACAGCAGCCGGCCCTCCGGGACCCGCAGCACCTCGAGCGGGTTCGCCGTGAAGTTGGCCTTGCCCGTCGCGGTGGGGAACCTCCGCTCGTCGCGCGGCGCGTGCGGCAGCGTGAACCCGCCGGGCTCGCGCACCTTGGCGTTGTAGCCCTCGAACCCGGGCACGACCCGCGACACGTGGTCGCGGATCACGTCGTAGTCGCGCTCCATCGCGGCCCAGCCGATGGACGAGCCGGCCAGCGTGGCGCGGGCCAGCGCGCACACGATCGCGACCTCCGACCGCAGCCGCGGGGACGCCGGCGCGAGCCGTCCGCGCGAGGCGTGCACCATGCCCATCGAGTCCTCGACCGACACGAACTGCGCGCCGCCCGCCTGCACGTCGCGCTCGGTGCGGCCGAGCGCCGGCAGGATCAGCGCCTGCTCGCCGGTGACCGCGTGCGAGCGGTTGAGCTTGGTGGAGACCTGCGCGGTCAGCCGGCAGCCGCGCATCGCCGCCTCGGTCACCGCCGAGTCGGGGGTGGCGCGGACGAAGTTGCCGCCCATCGCGAAGAAGACCTTGGCCCGCCCGTCGCGCATGGCCCGGATCGCGTCGACGGTGTCGAGGCCGTGCTCGCGCGGCGGCTCGAACGCGAACTCCTCGGCCAGCGCGTCGAGGAAGGCGGGGGCGGGCTTCTCGTAGATGCCCATCGTGCGGTCGCCCTGCACGTTGGAGTGGCCGCGCACCGGGCAGACGCCCGCGCCGGGACGGCCGACGTTGCCGCGCAGCAGCAGGAAGTTGACCAGCTCGCGGATCGTCGGGACCGAGTTGCGGTGCTGGGTCAGCCCCATCGCCCAGCACACCACGATGCGGTCCGCGGCCAGCACGTCGCCGAGCGTCGCGGCGATCTCGCCGCGGGTCAGCCCGGTGGCCTCCAGCACCTTGTCCCAGTCGAGCGCCCGGACGTGCTCCTCGAACTCCGCGAACCCGGCGGTGTGCTCCTCGACGAAGGCGCGGTCGACCGCGCCGGGGGCGTCCGACTCCAGCAGCATCCGGTTGAGCGCCTGGAACAGCGCCAGGTCGCCGTTCAGCCGGATCTGGAGGAACCGGTCGGCGAGCCGGGTGCCCCGCCCGGCCAGCCCGCCGGGCCGCTGCGGGTTCTTGAACCGGATCAGTCCGGCCTCGGGCAGCGGGTTGACCGCGATGATCCGGGCGCCGGACTTCTTGGCGCACTCCAGCGCGGACAGCATCCGCGGATGGTTGGTGCCGGGGTTCTGCCCGACGACGAAGATCAGGTCGGCCTGGTAGAGGTCGTCCAGCAGCACCGAGCCCTTGCCGACGCCGAGCGTCTCGGTCAGCGCCGACCCCGACGACTCGTGGCACATGTTGGAGCAGTCGGGCAGGTTGTTGGTGCCGAACGCGCGGACGAAGAGCTGGTAGGCGAACGCGGCCTCGTTGCTGGTGCGGCCCGAGGTGTAGAAGACCGCCTCGTCGGGGGAGCCGAGCGCGTTCAGCTCGGCGGCGACCAGCGCGACCGCCTCGTCCCACCCGACCGGCTCGTAGTGCTCGGACCCGGTCCGTTTGATCATCGGCTCGGTCAGCCGGCCCTGCTGCCCGAGCCAGTGGTCGGACCGCCCGGCCAGCTCCGCCACGGTGTGCCGGGCGAAGAACTCCCGGGTGATCCGCCGGGTGGTGGCCTCCTCGGCGACGGCCTTCGCGCCGTTCTCGCAGAACTCGGCGACGTGCCGGTGGTCGCCCTCGGGCCAGGCGCAGCCGGGGCAGTCGAACCCCTTCTTCTGGTTGACCCGCAGCAGCGTCAGCGCGGTGCGGCGCACCCCCATCTGCTCGTAGGAGTCGCGCAGCGCCGCGGCGACCCCCGGGACGCCGGCCGCCCAGTCCTCGGGCGCGGTCACCTCCAGCGCGGCGTCGTCGAAGTCGTCCTGCGGCGCCTCACGGCTCATCACGCACATCCTCGGGGTCGGGGCGGGGCCTGGTCCCACTGTCGCACGTCGCGGGCGGCGCTCACGAGGTGCGGGCCGGCCGGCCGGTCCGCGTGGCGACCTGCGTGCGCGAGCTGACGCCGAGCTTGGCCAGGATGTGCTCCACGTGCGAGTCGACGGTCCGCTTGGCGATGATCAGCCGTTCCGCGATCTCGCGGTTGGACAGCCCCTCGGCGACCAGCTCGGCGACCTGCCGCTCGCGCCGGGTCAGCACCGTCACCGCCGACCCGGGCGGCGGCGGCAGGTCGGGCGCGCGGGCCGGGTCGAGGGCGAGGGCGATCGCCTCGCCGACCGGCAGGGCGCGGCCCGCGTCCTGCGCGGTGCGCAGCCGCTCGTCGCCGAGCGCCGCCCGCGCCGCGTCGACCCCGGCGTCGCGCAGCCCCGCGTAGTGCGGCCCGCGCTGGATCGGCGCGCGCAGCGCCTGCCACATCCCGGCGGTGGCGCCGGCGAGGACCGCGGCCCGCTCGTACTCGTCGCGGGAGACCGCGCACACCATCAGCAGGTCGAGGCACATCGTGGCGGCGACCTGGTCGTTGAACGCCTCCACGATCAGCAGGCTCTCGCGTGCGTCCCGGGCGGCGGCGTCGATCGCGCCGCCCAGGTAGTGCGTCGCGCCGCGCATCCACAGCGCGAACGCGCGGGCCCACTGCTCGCCGGTCGCCTCGCACGCCGCCAGCCCCTGCTCGCAGGCGCGCAGCGCGCCGTCCAGGTCACCGAGCAGGGCCAGCGCGGACCCGAGGTCGGTGTAGATCGTGAGGGCGTCCGGATCGCGGTGCCCGTCGCGCTCGTAGATCGCCTGCGTCTCGCGGTAGCACCCGAGCGCCTTCTCGATGTCGCCGGCGTAGAACGCCGAACGGCCGCGCTCGTGGACGGCGTGCGCCCACAGGTCGGCGTCGCCGAGCGTGCCGGCGGCCTCGGCGGCCTCGGCCAGCAGCGGCCCGGCGTCGGCCAGGTCGCCCTGGAGGACGGCGAACAGCCCCACCCCGTACGCCGTCCAGCCGCGTTCGGCGGTGACGCCCGTCGTGGCCGCCAGCACCCGCTGGCACCAGTCGCGCCCCTCGTTGAACTGGCCGGTGGAGTACCAGTAGTGCCGCAGCGAGGCGGCCAGCCGCAGGCCCGAGGACGCCTCGCCGGGGGTGTTCAGCGTCCACTCCAGCGCCGCCCGCAGGTTGGGGACCTCGGCGCGCAGCCTGCGGGCCCAGCCGAGCTGGGCGCCGCTGAGCCGCGCCTCGGCGGCGCGTTCGGACAGCGCGGCGTAGTGCCGGTGGTGCCGCCGCGCGTGTCCGTCGCGCCCGCCGGACTGCTCGAGGAGCTCGGCGCCGAACTCGCGGATGGTGTCGAGCATCCGGTAGCGGCCCCGCGTCCGCTCGTACCGCACCACCGACTTCTCGACCAGCCGCGTCAGCACGTCGAGCAGATCGTGGGCGGGCACCGTGGGGTCGAGCGCCGTGGGGTCGAGCACCGTGGCGTCGGGCACCGTGCCGTCGGGCACCGTGCCGTCGGGGGCGTCGTCGGCGGGAGGGACGGGGGCGTCGGCGCAGACGTGCTCGGCGGCCTCCAGGTCGAAGTCGCCGGGGAACACCGACAGCCGCGCCCACAGCGCCTGCTCGGCGGTGGTGCACAGCTCGTGGCTCCAGGCGATCGCGGCGTGCAGCGTCTGGTGCCGGTACTGGCTGGTGCGGGCCGTGCCGAGCAGCCGGAACCGGTCGTCCAGCCGCTGGTCGAGCTGCTCGATCGACATCACCCGCAGCCGGACGGCCGCCAGCTCGATCGCGAGCGGGATGCCGTCGAGCCGGTGGCACAGCCGCGCCACCGCCCGCCGGTTGCCGGGGGTCAGCGCGAAGCCGGGCTTCATCGCCGCGGCCCGCTCGGCGAACAGCCGCATCGCGTCGCCGTCGGCTTCGCCGTCGGAATCCCCGGTGCCGGTGTCGGTGCCGGCGTCTGCGCCGGCGTCTGTGGGGGCGTCCTCGGGGGCGGGAGCGGGAGCGGGGAGCGGCGACACCATGATCGTGTGCTCGCCGATCACGTCGAGCGGTTCGCGGCTGGTGACGATGATGCGCAGCCGGGGCGCGGCGCGGGCCAGCACCTCGGCGAGCGTCGCGCAGGCGTCGATGAGGTGCTCGCAGGTGTCCAGCACCAGCAGCAGGTGCCGGTCGGCGAGATGGTCGGCGAGCAGGTCGAGCGGGTCGCCGGAGTAGCCGCCGGGCAGCCGCAGCGCGTCGCCCACCGCGCGGGCCAGCGGGCCCGGCTCGCGCAGCGCCGACAGCTCGACCAGCCACACCCCGTCGGCGAACCGGCCGCCGAGGTCGGCGGCGGTGCGCAGCGCGAGGCGGGTCTTGCCGACCCCGCCGACCCCGCACAACGTCACCAGCCGGGACCGTTCGAGCGCGGCCTTCACCTCGGCCAGGTCCTGGCGCCGCCCGATGAAGCTGCTCACCTCGGCGGGCAGGTTGCCCGCGGGGCGGGCATCGGGGGAACCCGCCGCCAGTGATGTCGTCATGGCCACCTCGGGGTCGGGGGCCCGCGGACGCCAGGTCCGCGGGCGGGATTCTCTGAATCGTACGCTCCGGAGTGGCTTTGTTGCGGCGTGTGCTCGCAGCGGGTCAGTCTTTGCCGCGACGCTCGGCCCAGACGGCGATCTGGATGCGGGAGGCGAAGCCGAGCTTGGCCAGGATGTGCTCGACGTGCGAGTCCGCGGTCCGCTTGGCGATGCCGAGCCGCTCGGCGATCTCCCGGTTCGGCAGCCCCTCCGCCACCAGCCCGGCGACCTCGGCCTCGCGCCTGGTCAGCGTGCTCTGCGCGCCGTCCCCGCGGGCGTCGCGGTCCGCGCCGTCCGCGCCGTCCGGGCCCGCGACCGGCCCGGTGCCGCGGGCCAGCGCGATGACCCGCTCGACCGGGAGGTCCCGGCCGCGCGCCCTGACCTCCTCGTACCGCTCGGGGGCCAGGCCCTGGCGGCATCCCTTCTCGACGCCCTCCCGGATGGCCAGGTACCGGGGGCCGAGCTGGATCGGGGCGCCCAGGGTCTCCCACAGCGCCCCGGCGGCCCCGACCAGCAGGCCGGCCCGGTCGAAGTCGCCGCGCGACATCGCGCACGCGCTGAGCAGGTCGACGCTGATCGTGATGCCGAACAGGTCGCCGAACGCCTCCTTGACGCTCAGCGCGTCGAGCGCGTCGCGGTGCGCCCGCTCGATGTCGCCGCGCATCCAGTGAGCGCCGCCCCGGACGTACAGGGTGAACGACAGGCTCCACTGGTCGCCGCGCTCCCGGGACAGCGCCAGCCCCTCCTCGGCGGACGCCAGCGCGCGGTCGATGTCGCCCGCGAACAGGTGGGCGGACGCGAGCAGCATGTGGTTGCCCATCGCGTACGGGTCGCGGTAGCCGATCCCGTTGAAGATCGCGCGGGCCCGCTCGTGGAGGGCGATGGCCTCCCGCAGGTCGTCGGCGTACAGGGCGAGCCGGGCGCGGGTCTCCAGGACGTGGGCTTCGAGCTCGGGATCCCCGGCGGCGAGGTGCTGCGCCTCGTCCAGGAGCGGCCGGGCCGTGGCGAGGTCGCCCTGGAGGACGGCGAACAGGGCGTCGGCGTGGCACGGCCAGCCGCGTTCGGCCATGGGGGGCGGGCAGGCGGCGAGCGCCCGGTCGTACCAGTGCCTGGCCTCGCCGAACAGGCCGAGCGCCAGCCAGTAGGTTTGCAGGCCGGCCAGGAGCCGCAGCGCGTCCGGTTCCGACCCCGGCGTGGACAGGGCGTGGTCGAGGGCGACCCGCAGGTTGGCGTTCTCGGCCCGCAGCCGCCGCAGCTCCGGGATCTGCCGGGCGCCCGCCGCCGCCGTCATCGCCCGCCGCGCCAGCGCGAAGTAGTGGTCGCGGTGGCGCAGCCGCAGGGCGTCGCGCTCGCCCAGGCCGTCGAGGTGCTCGGCGCCGTAGTCGCGGATCGTGTCGAGCATCCGGTAGCGGCGCCCGCCGTCCTCGCACAGGACGATCGACTTCTCGACGAGCCGGCCGAGCACGTCGAACAGGTCGGCGGCGGGCAGGTCGCCGCCGGCGCAGACGTGCTCGGCGGCCTTGAGGTCGAAGTCGCCGGGGAACACCGACAGCCGCGCCCACAGCGCCCGCTCGGCGGGGGTGCACAGCTCGTGGCTCCAGCCCACGGCGGCGCGCAGCGTCTGGTGCCGGTCGCGTCCCGCCCGGCTGGTGCCGAGGAGCCGGAACCGGTCGCCGAGCCGCGCGTCGATCTGCTCCACCGACATCACCCGCAGCCGCACCGCGGCCAGCTCGATCGCCAGCGGCAGGCCCTCCAGCCTGCTGCACAGCCGGGCCACCGCCTCCCTGTTGTCCGATGTCAGCGCGAAGCCGGGGACCATGGCCTCGGCGCGGTCGGCGAACAGCCGGACCGATTCGCAGTCGGCGTCGGTCCCGCCGCGCTCCTCGCCCGCGCGTCCGGCGCCCGGCCGTCCGGCGGTGGTGCGCTGGACGGTGTCGAGCGGCGGGACGAGCAGGGTGTGCTCGCCGGTGACGTCGAGCGGCTCCCGGCTGGTCGCCAGCACGCACAGCCGCGGCGCCGCGTGCAGCAGCTCCCCGACCAGCGGCGCGCAGGCGTCCACCAGGTGCTCGCACGTGTCGAGCACCAGCAGCAGGTGCCGGTCGGTGAGCCGTCCGGCCAGCAGGTCCAGCGGATCGCCGGCGGTCTGGTCCGGCAGCCGCAGCGCCGCGGCGACGGTGCGGGCGAGCAGCTCGGGCTTGCGCAGCGCCGACAGCTCGACGAACAGCGCCCCGTCGGCGAAGGTGTCGCGCATCCGGGTGGCGGCGCGCAGCGCGAGCCGGGTCTTGCCGACCCCGCCGACGCCGACCAGCGTCACCAGCCGCGAGCGGCCGAGTGCCTCCTCGATCACCATCAGCTCGCGCCGCCGGCCGACGAACCGGCTCACCTCGGCGGGGAGCGCGGCCGGCCGGGGACGCGCCGCACGGTCGGACATGGGCCGCCCTGGGAAGATCTTTATTTGGACGCCCGCAGCCTAACCCCGCGCGGCCCGGCGGCAGGGCCGATCACGATCAACTTTCGCGCGGCTGTCAGGTTCCGGTCACCGGTCCGGTCCGGTGGGTGCCGGGAGGAGGCTCGGACGGGGTTCGGATGCGGTTCTGGACGCGGTTCCGGGCGGTCCGGATCAGGTGCCGGCGAGGGCCGCCACGACCGGGGTGAACGCCTCCAGGTCCGTCTCGTGGTGCAGCACGTAGTAGGACAGCCCGAGCTCGTCCCGCCAGCCGCGCAGCCGGTCGGCGATCTCGCCGGGCCCGCCGGTGAGGACCTGCGGGGTGTCGGCCTGCGCGGCCGGGTCGGCGGCGCTCCACGCGGCGGTCGCGCCGCCCGGCCCGAGCCGCAGGATCGAGGTGCCGAGCTCGAGGGAGCCGAACCGGTCGCCGGCCGCGTCCCGGACGATGCCGACCTTGCGGCGGAACGCGCCGGGGCCGCCGTCGGCGGTGTCGGGGCCCGACCCGTCCGCCCGCACCCGCATGGTCAGGTTGACGATGTCGGCCTCGCGCGCGGCCAGCCGCAGCATCCGCGCGCCGCCCGCGCCCAGCATCAGCGGCGGCCCTGGGCGCTGGACGGGGAGGGGGAGCTGCTCCAGGCCGTCGAGGCGGTAGTGCTCGCCCGCGTGGGTGACCGGACCGCCCCGCCACAGGCTCTTGACGACCTCGATCGCCTCGGCGAGCCGGTCGATCCGCGCGCCCGGCGGGTCGAGGCGCAGGCCGGCGGCGTCGTAGTCGGCGGCCATCCAGCCGGTGCCGAGGCCGAACTCCAGCCGCCCGTCCGACAGCACGTCCACGGTCGCGGCCTCCTTGGCGAGGACGGCCGGGTGCCGGTAGTCGTTGGCCAGGACCAGCGTGCCGATCTTCAGCCGGGAGGTGGCGCAGGCCGCCGCGGTCATCGCCGCGACCGGCGCGAAGCGCGGGCCGGTCAGGTGGTCGGGGACGAGCAGCGCGCCGAAGCCGGAGTCCTCCAGGCGGCGCGCCCGCTCGGCCCACTCCCGGGCCGAGCCCGCCATCCGGATCACCGCGGCGAAGCGGAACGGTCGCATGCGGGGCAGTGTATACCAAGCGCTTGCTCGTCAACCGCCCCGGCGTTACCGTCACGGCCATGGGTGATTCGGCGCTCGGCCCGCCTGACAGGGCCCCCGTACGCGACGTGACCGACGACGAGATCGACCGCTTCCGCGCGCGGGGCTGGGCCAGGCTGCCGGGGCTGGTCGGCGCGGGCTACGTCGCCGACCTGAGGGACCGCGCCCTGGACCGGCTCGGAGAACGGCGCGAGCGGTTCCGGAACGGCTTCGTCGACGAGGCGTTCGGTCAGGACCGCGACATCGCCCGGCACGACGAGGCGTTCGCCGCGCTCGCGCTGTCGCCGCCGCTGGCCCGCAACGTCCGCCGCCTGCTCACCGGCGTCGACGCCGTCCGGCTCCAGGTCACCAACCTGCTGGTCAAGGAGCCCGCCGCCGCCGGCGGGCACGGCGCCACGGTGTTCCACCAGGACTTCCCGTGGATGCCGATGGACCGATCGTCGATGCTGACCGTCTGGCTGGCCCTGGGCGACGTCCCCGCCGACATGGGCGGGCTCCGCTTCTACGAGGGCTCGCACCGGTACGGGCCGCTCGGCCGCAGCTTCGTCCGGGAGGACGACGACGCGCTCAGCCAGCATCCGTGGCTGGAGACCCTGGAGCTCTCCGCGCCGTTCGACCTGGCCGCGGGCGACGCGACCGTCCACCACAGCCTGGTGGTGCACGGCGCCCCGGCCAACCGCCGCGACCTGCCGAGGCTGTCGTTCACCGCGACCTACTTCGACGCCGCCGCCCTCTACACCGGCGCCCCGTACGGCCAGACCGACGGCCTCGGGCTCACCGTGAACGAACCGTTCGAGCACCCGCGCTTCCCGGTGGTGGCGTCGTGATCGAGACCGTCGGCGGGCCGGTGGAGGGGCCCGGCGTCACGCTGATGCACGAGCACGTCTTCGGCCTCAGCCCGGAGATCCTGTGGAACTGGCCCGACATCCCCGAGGGCTGGGACCTGGAGCGGCGCGCGGCCGAGGCGGCCGGCAAGCTGAACGCGCTCAAGGCCGCCGGGGTCGACACGATCGTCGACCTCACCGTCATCGGCCTCGGCCGCTACGTCCCCGCCGTCCAGCGCGTCGCCGAGCTCACCGATCTCGCCATCGTCGCCTCCACCGGGCTCTACACCTACGACGCGCTGCCCGCCTACTTCGGCAACCGCGGCCCCGGCAGCCTGTTCGGCGGGCCCGACCGGCTCGCCGAGTTCTTCGTCCGCGACATCACCGAGGGCATCGGCCGCACCGGCGTCAAGGCGGGCATGCTCAAATGCGCCACCGGCCGCCAGGGCATCACCCCCGGCGTCGAGCGGGTGATCTGCGCGGTCGCCCGCGCGCACCGCGAGACCGGCGTGCCGATCACCACGCACAGCGAGTCGTCCACCCGCAACGGCCTGGACCAGCAGCGCCTCCTCGCGCGCGAGGGCGTCGACCTCTCCCACGTCGTCATCGGCCACGCGGGCGACTCCACCGACCTGGCCTACCTGGAGGAGCTGATCGCCAACGGGTCCTACCTCGGGATGGACCGGTTCGGCATCGAGTTCACCTCCTTCGAGGACCGCGTCGCCACCGTCGCCGCGCTGTGCGAGCGCGGCCACGCCGACCGCATGGTGCTGTCGCACGACTCGTACTGCTTCAACGACCGCTTCGACCCCGCCGTGGTCGGGGAGCGGCACCCGAACTACCACCTGCTGCACATCTCCCGGGACGTCCTGCCCGCGCTGCGCGCCGCCGGCGTCACCCAGGACCAGATCGACCGGATGCTGATCGGCAACCCCGGCCGCATCCTCACCGGAGGCCGCACGTGACCACCCCAGAGACCGCGACGGACTTCGACGTCACCTCCGACTGGCACGTGGCGAACCCCTACCCGTTCCTGCGCCGCCTCCGGCACGGGGCACCGGTCTTCTGGAGCGACCACCTCGGCATGCGCGTGCTGACCCGCCACGACGACGTCCGCGCCGCCTACCGCGACCACGCCACGTTCTCCAGCATCGGGTCGCTCACGATCTCCCGCACCCTCACCCCCGAGGTCAAGGACACCCTCGGCGAGCACCGCTCGTTCCTGGACGACTTCGCGGCCAACGTCGACCCGCCCAAGCACACCAGGATGCGCCGCGCGATCTCCCGCGCGTTCACCCCGCGCGCGGTCGCCGGCCTCGGCGACCGGTTCCGCGGCCACATGGACGCCGTCCTGGACGGCGTGCTCCCGGCCGGCCGCGCCGACTTCGTCGCCGAGATCGCCCACCTGCCCTCGGCCCGCCTCGCCGCCGCCTTCATCGGCGTCCCGCCCGAGGACGAGGAGCGCGTCAAGCACTGGGTGCTGGCGTGGTTCCAGCTCTTCCTGTCGCCGCAGCCGCCGGACCGCCAGCGCGAGCTGGCCCAGGACTTCCTGAAGTACCTCGACTACGTCGACCGCCTGGTCACCGAGCGGCGCGCCGCGCCCCGCGGCGACTTCGTCTCCCTGATGGCCGAGCTGATCGGCACCGGCCCGGACGGGCTGTCGCACCGCGAGGTCGTCGAGACCATCAGCGCCCTCCTGCTCGGCGGCAACGACACCGTCCCGAACGGGCTGTCCAACGCCGTCCACCGCCTGCTCCGCGAGCCCGGCGGCTGGGAGGAGATCGTCGCCGATCCCGCCCTCGTCCCCGGGATGATCGAGGAGACCCTCCGCATCGACGGCGCCAGCCTGGGCAGCTTCCGCACCACCACCGCCGACGTCGCCCTGCACGGAGTCACCATCCCCGCCGGCGTCCAGGTCCTCCTACACGCCGATTCCGCCGGGCACGACGAGACGGTCTTCCCCGATCCCGAGCGCTTCGACGTCCGCCGCCCGAACGCCCGCGACCACATGGTCTTCGGCTACGGCGTCCACCACTGCGTCGGCGCCGCCCTCAGCCGGCTCAAGCTGGAGATCGCCTTCGAGCGCCTCACCGCCCGCCTCCCCGCCCTCCGCCTGGTCCCCGGCACCGAGACCACCTACCGCAAGAGCCTCGTGGGCCGCGGCCTCACCACCCTCCCGGTCGAATGGCCCACCCCCTAACGTCGAATTCCTGCCGCTGAGCGAGGCGTCGTGAGGGCTACTGGGGCGGGCCGTCGGCGAGGACGACGGGGGTCGTGCGGCGCAGGCCGTCCCGGCCGGTCCAGCCGACCCGGACGGTGTCGCCCGGGTGGCGGGCCAGGAGCAGTTCGGTGAGGCGGGCGGGGGAGTCGACGGGCTGATCGTCCAGCGAGACGATGGTCGTGCCGACGCGCAGGCCCGCCGGCTCGGCGGGGGTGCCGGGCAGGAGGCCCGAGACGGACGCGCCGTTCGTGCGGGCGCCGGACGGGGCCACGGCGGTGCGGACCTCGACGCCGAGCATCGCGGTGCGGCCGATGTGGACGGTCGCGGACGCCTCGCCGCGCTGGATCTGGCGGGCGATCGCGAGGGCCCGCGCCGCCGGGATGGCGTAGCCGCGGTGGGGGGAGCTCTGCGGGTCGCCCCGCCGCTTCACCTGGACGCCGGCCGACGCGGCGGTGTTCATGCCGATGACCTGGCCGGAGGTGTTGAGCAGCGGGCCGCCGGAGTCGCCGGGCCTGATCGCGGCGTCGGTCTCGATGAGGCCGGTGAGCCGCTCGGAGCTGCCGTTGACCTCGTCGGTGGCGACGATCGACTGGCCGAGGGAGGTCACTTTGCCCGTGACGGCCGCCGGGGTGCCGCCCTTGCCGCCCGCGTTGCCGACGCCGGTGACGATGTCGCCGATGACCGGCTCGGGGGCGCCGAACCGGGCGGTCTTGAGGCGGGCCGCGCCCTCCAGCCTGATCAGCGCGACGTCGCCGGACCGGTCGTAGCCGAGCACCCGCGCGGGATAGGCGCGCCTGTTGTCGGTGTCGGTGCCGCGCAGGGTCGTCGCGCCCTGGATGACATGGTTGTTGGTCAGGACCAGCCCGGTGGGGTCGATCACGATGCCGGTGCCCGCGGCCAGCGTGCTGCGGTAGCTCTGCTCGGCCTCGAGGTTGACCACGCCCGGCCTGCGCCCGCTCGGTTTCTGCGGACGGGTCGGCGCCGCGCTCTCCGGGGCCGCCTGCCGCACCTCGTCCGGCTCCCCCTCCAGCAGCGGCGGCACGAGCAGGAGGCCGAGCGCCACGGCGAGGCAGGTCAGGATCGCCAAGCCGAAGGCCGGGCCGGAACGGCGCCCTTCCTCGGGGAATCGGTCCACGCTCGTTCCTCCTCCGCCCTACCCTGGCGGTGCCCGGAATAAGGCGCTACTACACCATGAACGCTTCTTTGAAGCCATACGCTCTGGTGCGGCGGGGGCGATCAAGCGGGGCCGAAGTAGCGTCCCGGGTTCTCGACCAGCATCTGGTCGAGCTGCCCGTCGGTGACGCCCCGCTCGCGCAGGGCGGGCAGGACGTCCTCGCTGATGTGCCGGTAGTTCCAGTGCGGCGCCATGGCGGCCAGCGTGGCCGGATCGGGCCCGAACCAGTCGATGTGGCAGCTCGCGTCGTGGCTGAGCACCATCCGGTCGGCGTAGCCGCGCTCGCAGAGCGCGGCTACGGTGCCGACCCGGTCGGCGGTCGGGTTGAGCACGTCGAGGCCGAACCGGTCCATGCCGAGGATCGCGCCGGTGTCGGCGAGCCCCATCAGGTAGTCGAGGTCGTTGCTGTCGCCGGCGTGCCCGATCACGACCCGGGACAGGTCGGCGCCCTCGGCCGCGAGCACGTCCAGGACGGGCCGCCCGGTCTGCGTGGACGCCTCGGTGTGCACGGTGATCGGCGCGCCGGTCGCGCGGTGCGCGGCGGCGACCGCCCGCAGGATCCGCTCGACCCCCGGGACGAGGCCGGGCGCGTCCACGGCGCACTTGAGGAGGGCGGCCTTGACGCCGGTGTCGGCGATGCCCTCGGTGAGGTCGCGGACGAAGTCGTCGACCATCGGCTCCGGGCCGCCCAGCAGGGTGCCGGGGCCGCGGTGCAGGAACTGGAGCGGCACGTCGTGGTAGGTGTAGATGCCGGTCGCGACGATGATGTTGAGCTCGGGGACCAGCTCGGCGATCCGCGCGATCCGCGGGATGTAGCGGCCGAGTCCCCACACCGTCGGGTCGACGATGGTGGAGATGCCCCGGCCGGCGAGGTCGCGGAGCTGGCGGACGGCGTCGGCGACCCGCTCGTCCTCGTCCCACCAGGCGCCGGCCCCGTAGTTGTCGACGTTCTCGGGGCTGAGGACGAACACGTGCTCGTGCATGAACGTCCGCCCGAGGGCGCTGACGTCGACGGGGCCGCGAACGGTCTCCACTGTGGTCATCGGAACTCCTCCGCACATACCGGCTGGTCGGTCTCTGGCAAGCTTGATCCCGGGACGCGGGCGTCAAGGGGGAAGGGACGGGGAATGACCGACGTCGAGGGGGCCGGGCGGCGGGTCCGGCAGAGCCCGGTCGAGCGGCGCATCCTGGACGCGGCGGTGCGGCTGTTCGCCGAGCGCGGCTTCGACGGCACCTCGGTGCAGGGCGTGGTGGAGGCGGCGCGGGTCACCAAGGGCGCGCTGTACCACTACTTCGGCTCCAAGGACGATCTCCTCTACGAGATCTACCGTCCGCTGATCGCCCGGCGGCTCGCCGACCTCGACCGCGTCCTCGCCGAGGGACTGCCGCCGGCCGAGACCGTGCGGGCGGTGCTGGCCGGGCTGATCCTCACCACCGCCGGGCACATCGACGAGGCCAAGGTGTTCACCCGCGAGATGCACCGCCTCGACCAGCGGCGGATGCACGCCGTCCGGGCCGACTGGCGCCGCTACCACGTGCTGTTCCGCGGCCTGATCGAGGACGGGCAGGCGCGCGGGGTGTTCTCCGCGGCGGCCACCGCCGAGACCGCCACGATCGTCGCGCTCGGCATGGTCGACCAGATGCCCCGCTGGTACCGGGCGGACGGCCGGGCGACCGCCGAGGCCCTCGCCGCCGAGGTCTCGGAGTTCGTCCTGGCGGCCCTGAAGCCGTAGCACGCGGGCCGCTCAGCGGCGGGTCTGCACGGACAGGGCGGCGTCGCGGACCATCGCGCGGCCCCGCTCGGCCTCGGCCGGGGTGCAGAACGCGGCCGGCCGGCCGTCCGACTGCCGCCCGGGGCCGGACGCCGCGGGGGCCATCCCGATTCTGATGATCACCATCAGACCGTACGGTCCGTCAGTTCGCGGGCACAACCCTCTGCCGCGCGGCGAACGCGGTGATGGCCGTGGCGAGCACCGCGAACACGGCGATGGTCAGCGCCATCGGCAGCGCCGTGCCCGATCCGCCGATCCCGGCCAGCGGGCCCACCGCGCCGCCCAGCGCGAACTGGGTCAGGCCGAGCAGCGCCGACGCGCTGCCGGCCACCCGGGGCGGGCGTCCCGACAGGGCGAGCGCCGTCGCGTTCGGCATCACCAGGCCCTGCCCGGCCACGACGAGGAACAGCGCGGGCAGCACCCCGGGCGCCCCGGCCCCGGCGAGCACCGCGACCAGCAGCCCGACGCCGCCGGCGGTGACGATCGCGAGCCCGGCGCCGAGCAGCCGGCGCAGCGGGACCCGGCCCGCCAGCCGCCCGCTGACCTGCCCGGCGGCCACGATCCCGATCGAGTTGACGCCGAACACCAGGCTGAACTCCTGCGGCGACAGGCCGTACAGGTCCTGGAGCACGAACGGCGACCCGGAGACGTAGGTGAACAGCGCGGCGAACGACAGCCCGAGGGCCCCCGCGTAGCCGACGAAGGCCCGGTCGGCGAGCAGCGCGCGGAACGTCGCCGCCGTCGCGCGGGCCCCGCCGGTCTCGCGCCGTTCGGGCGGCAGCGTCTCGCGCAGCCCGAGCAGCGCGGCGAGCAGCAGCGCCACGCCGATGCCGGACAGCACGGCGAAGACCCCCGGCCACGGCATGAGGCGCAGGAGCTGCCCGCCGAACACCGGCGCGAGGATCGGTGCCAGCCCGTTCACCAGCATCAGGGTGGAGAAGAACTTGGCCGCCGCGACCCCGTCGTACAGGTCCCGGACGATGGCGCGGGCGATCACGATCCCGGCGGCGCCCGCGGCGCCCTGCACCAGCCGCAGCGCGATGAGCGCCTCCACGGTGGGCGCCGCGACGCACAGCAGCGACACCGCGCAGTAGGCGGCCAGCCCGATCAGCAGCGGTCGGCGGCGGCCGAACGCGTCGCTCAGCGGGCCCGCGACGGCCTGCCCGACGGCGAGGCCGATCACGCAGGCGGTCAGCGTGAGCTGGGCCTGCACCGCGCCGGTCGACAGGTCGGTGGTGAGCGAGGGCAGCGCCGGCAGGTACATGTCGATCGACAGGGGCGCGATGGCGGTCAGCGAGCCCAGGATGAGGATCATCCAGAGCCGCCGGCCGGGCACGGCGCCCGGTGCGGGATCGGGAGGCGGGGCCGGCTGGGGCATGGGGGGTCTCCGTACGTGGCGAAGCGCACCGCCGCGAGGGGGCCGTGCGGCGGTGCGCTGCTCGTCTCCGGGCGGGCCGGACGGACAGCTCAGATGGTGGTGACGACCTGGTCGTAGTCCAGGCGGGGGTTGCGCGGGAGCCAGGCGTCCGGGCCGGGCCTGCCGATGTTCACCACGGCCACGACGTCCTGGCCGCCGTCCGGCAGGAACTCCTTCTTGATCCCTTCGGCGTCGAACCCGGACATCGGCCCGGCGGCCAGCCCGGCGGCGCGGATCCCGACGATGAGGTAGCCGAGCTGGATGGAGGCGTTGAAGCGGGCCATCGCGGCGCGGCCGGGGTTGGCGGCCATCTGCTCGCGGGCGTCCGGCTTGTGCGGGAAGACCGTCGGCAGGTGCTCGTGGAAGCCGGAGTCGGCGGTGACGACGAGCACCAGCGGGGCGGTCGCGGTCTTGGCCCGGTTGCCCTCGTTCATCAGCGGGACGAGCCGTTCGCGCGCCTCGGGGCTGCGCACCGCGAGCAGCCGCAGCGGCTGGGTGTTCATCGCGGTCGGGCCCCACTTGACCAGCTCGTGGATCGCGCGGACCTGCGCGTCGGAGACCGGCTCGTCGGTGAAGGCGTTGGCGGTGCGCGCCTCGCGGAACAGCAGGTCCTGGGTCGCCGGGTCCAGCGCGAGCACGTCCTCGGGTGCCGTCGCGGTCATCTCGTCGCCTCTCGCTCGGGAACGGGACCGCTGACCGGTCCCCAGGGCTGCAACGAGATGACGGTCCGTTATCTGCCTCGTCAGGAAGTGCTATATGTCACAGTATCCGCAGGTCAGTGCGGGAGCCGTCCGGCGGCGGCGGCGAGCGCGCCGGTCAGGGTCGCGACGGTGACCGCCGAGAGCCCGGCGAGCACCGCCCAGCGCCCCACCTGGTAGCCGGCCGGGACGCGCTCGGAGTCGCGGCCCCGCACCGGCCAGGGCGCGCGGAGCGGTGCGGTGCCCGGAACGTCCGGCCCGTCGGACGGTCCGATGCCCGGCGGCGCGCCGGACGGCGTGCCGTCCGGCGGCTCGGCGGTGCCGGGCGGCGCGGCGGGCCCGTCGGCGTTCCCGGCCAGGCCCGACACCCAGCCGAGCAGGCCGGCGACCTCGGCGGGCTCGGTGGCCAGGCCCGAGCCGAAGTACCGCACCTGGACGGCGACCTGGTCCAGGGTGCGGACGGTGTTGCCGAGCCCGACCCGGTCGAGCCAGCCGCGCAGGCCGCCGTCGGTGGCGAGGCACCGCCCGATCCCGGTGCGCTCCAGCAGGTCGGTCTTGGTGACGACCACCGCGATCCGCTTCTGCCGTCCCCGGTCGGCGCGGGAGCGCAGCTCGTTCAGCACCCGCTGGAGGGTGTCGGCCGGGTCCTCCTCCGACGACACCGCGGCCTGGTCGACGAGCCGCCGCTCCTCGGCGGTGAGCGCCCGCCGCACCTGCGGCAGCGCGAACGGGTCGAGGACGAACACCAGCGCCTCCCCGTGGTCGAGGTAGCGCAGCGACTCCACCTCGGTCGCGCCCGTGTAGTGCTCGCCCGCCGGGTCGAACAGGTAGAGGATCCGCCGGGCCCGGCCGGGCAGGTCGACGTCGACCATGGTGGCCAGCGGCAGTTCCGGCCCGGTCTTGGCGGGCCGCCCGCCGCGCTGGAACTCGCGGATCGCGCCCGCGTAGGCCTGCGCGTGCCGCCGCTCGACGAACGCCAGCCGGCCGCCCACCGCCCGCGCACGGGAGTGCAGCGCCCGGATACCGAGCACCATGAAGGTGGTCTTGCCCGCCGCCGGGCCGCCCACGAACGGCAGCGGCTCGACCCGGACCCGCCCGATCCGCTCGGGCAGCCGCCCGCCGCAGTGCGGGCAGTACGCGGCCAGCCGGAACCGGCCGAGCGGCACCGTCGTCGGCAGCCGCGCCCCGCAACGGCACACGTGCCGGAACGCGCCGGCCGGGCCGGGGGACAGCCGCGCGTGCCGGGCGCCGCATCCGGGGCACTCGTACACCGGCAGTCCGATCCGCTCGTAGCAGAACGGGTGCGGGCAGGTCTGGAGGATCCGCCCGTACGCCATGAAGACCCGCTCGACGGCGGCCAGCACCAGCACGCACGCCAGCCACGCGGCCAGCCCGACCGCGGCGACCAGCCCGTACAGGACGGTCAGCGCGCCGCCGAGCACGGCTGCGGGCAGTGCCGCGGCGGCGATCCCGGCGCACAGCGCCAGCCACACCGGGAAGGCGAAGAACCCCCAGAGGCCGCCGAGCAGCGTCCGGGTCAGCGTGACCACGATCTCGTGCGCGGTGCGCCAGACCCGCGGCACCACCGTGCGGGTGATCGTCCACCAGTCCCGCCAGACCTGGGTGAGCAGGTAGTGGCGGTAGGCCACCTCGGGCGGGTCGACCGGCGAGGGCCCCGCGAGGGTGGACGGGGCCAGGGTGCGGCAGGCGTGCAGGTAGTACAGGCCGAGCGCGGCGACGCCCGCGACGACCAGCGTGGCCGGGAACAGCACCGGGAACACCACCGCGAACCCGAGCCACATGGTGCCGAGCCACACGGCGATCAGGACGGCGGCCACGACGGGATGCACCGGTCACCTCCCCCGCCCGGGCTCGTCCCGGGCCTCGGCGATCAGGGCGCCCAGGGCCGCGCGCAGCGCCGGGGCGGCGCCCGCGGGCGGGGCGCCCCGCACGAGGTCGCGCCACACCCACCCGGGGATCGCGGCGCCGTGCCCGGCCAGCAGCCCGGCCACCGCGTCCTCCTCGGTTGTTGTCAGCGGGGCGCCGCCACGGCACAGCGCCAGCAGCGCCGCCGCCCGGTCGAGCCCGCCGAGATCGAGCCCTTCTCCATCAGGGCCTCCATCAGGGCCTCCGCCGGGGCGGGAGGCGCTGAGCAGCGCCAGTTCGCCGAGTGCGTCGAGCCCGGCGAAGTCGCGGTCGCGCCAGCAGTCCGCGACCGTCCGTGCGAACCGCCGGGGGGTGCCGCCGTCCGGGGCGGTCAGCGAGTCGACCAGGAACGCGCCGGTGGCGTGGTGCCGTCCGGCCGCCCACACGTCGGGGGTGGTGCCCACCAGCCGCTGCGCCGCGCCGTCCGGGTCGGCGCTGTAGGTGAGGAACGACAGCCGGGCCGCCACCGCGACCGGCAGCGAGTACGACACCACCGCGATCCAGCGGGCGATCAGCTCGCCGTTGGCCGACACCAGCACCACCCGGCCGTGCCCCCGGCCGAGCACCCCGGCGACCGCGCCGACCAGGCGGGCGAGCATGGCGTGGCCGGACGCGCCGGACGCCGCCAGCCACCCGGCCAGCGCCTCGGGCGCCAGCGCCGCGTCCGGCGTCAGCTCCTCGATCTCCGGGAGGTCGGCGTCCGGCGCCGGCCGGTCGGCCCACAGCGGCGAGCGCCACAGCTCGGCCGGGCGCAGCCCCTCCAGCTCGTCCGGCTCGGCCACGACCGCGTGGCCGAGGAAGTTGCCGAACCGGCCCGAGTAGTCGCGGCCGAGGTAGCGGCAGCGCAGCAGCAGGGGCCGCCCGCCCACCCGGTCGTACAGCAGCGCCACCGGGAACCGGTCGATCTCGGCGTCGCCGGGGGCCGGCGGCGCGTCCGGCGGCGGACGGTACGACAGGTGCGGCGTCACCGCGGCCCGCGTCCCGTCCGGCAGGCCCGGCGTCTGCGCGACGAACTGGAAGCCGGCCCGGCCGGTGGGGCCGCGCCGCGCCGAGGTGTAGTGGAGCTGCCAGGCCACGGGCTCAGGACCCTCCGGTGCGGACGCCGCCGAGCATGCCGAAGCGGTACAGCAGCCACAGCAGCGGATCCTCGGCGCGGTGCGGCCGGACGCCGCCGGCGCCGACCCGCCCGTCCTCGGGGACGCCGCCGAGCGCCGACAGCCCGAACAGCGCGAAGTCGGCGTACTGCTGCTCCAGGTACACCTCGAGCCGCCCGGCCTGCCACTCGTGCAGCAGCGCGCGGACCTGCTCGTTCACCGCGTCGCGGTCGTCCAGGTCGAGCACGCCGCTCCCGCCGCGGGACCGGTGCAGCGCCGACTGCCGCAGCGGCGCCGGGCGCAGCGCGTCGATCTTGGTGAGCGCGACCGCGGCCGGCACCGGCAGCCGCTCGCCAGGACGGGTGCCGTGCCGCTGCCGCAGCGCCTCGGTGACCCGGGCGATGACGTCGACCGGCTCGCTGTCCGGATCGTCGCCGGGGACGGGCGGGAGCCCCGGCACCGCGTCCAGCACGGCGGTGCGGGCGCCGGGCAGCTCCAGCGGGTCGACCAGGAAGATGATCGCGTCGGCCGCCTCCAGGTAGCGCAGGTGCAGGTCGCGCGCCTCGCGGCTGCGCAGGTCCTCGCCCGCCGTGTCGAACAGCACCAGCGCGAGCGAGTCGGTGCGGTCGCGGGCGAACCGGGACCGCAGCGTGCGGGTCAGCAGGTAGACCAGCGGCTCGCGCGGGCCGGTCGCGGCGCTCGCGGTCGTCGGCAACAGCCGGTGCTCCTCCAGCAGGGGCCGGGCGAAGTCGCGCTTGTAGCGCTCGATCGTGCGGTCGTCGCAGGCGACCAGCGACGCGTCCAGCTCGGTGCCGACCCGGTTCATCAGCTCGTGCAGCAGCACCGCGATGTAGGTGCTCTTCCCCGCGTTCTTGGCACCGACGAGCGCGACGATCCGGCCGGGGGAGTCGCAGTACGCGGACGGGAGCGGGCTGTGGCACTCGGGGCACGCCCGGCTGCCGGTCGGCTGGCCGCAGCCGGGGCACTCCGCGCGCCCGCCGCGCCCGGCGGGACCCCGCCCCGCGCCCCGTCCGGCGCCCCGTCCCGGGATGCGGCCCGGCACCCGGCCGGGGGCGGCGAAGACCGGGGGGAGGGACGCGCCCGCCGTGGACCCGGTGTACTCGGCGTACGCCTCGTCCAGCACCGGCGCGCAGCCGCGCCGCCGTCCCGCCTGCCCGCGGCACCGGAACAGGATCCGCTGCGGGGCGAGCGCGGCGAAGCAGTACGGGCAGGTGACGTCCTGCCGGGCGGGGGTGCCCGGCAGGCCCACCCGGGAGGCTAGGGACACGGCTTCCTCATCGCTGGACCTGGAGGCGGCGGACGGGGGGATCGCTGAGTTCCACGGCTTCGTCGTCGGTGAAGCACCGCAGCCAGTATGGGCCCGGGGCGTCCGGGAGCGGGAGGGAGACTTCCCCGGGGACGGGCACCCGCTCCCACGCGCCGACCGTCTCGCCGTCGCCCGCGCCGTGCGGCATCACCCGCCCGGCGCGCAGCACCAGCGTGAGCCGGCCGATCCGCAGCGGCCTGGACGCGGTGAGCCGGACGGTCAGCGACCGCCGCCACGGCGGGCCGCCCCGCACCAGGTCGTAGCGCACCACGGCGGACGCGGCGACGGCCGCCGTCACCGGCGGCCCGGTCACCCGGACGCCGCCGACCCGTCCGGCGGAGGCCACCGTCACCTCGACCGGTTCGTCCTCGGGCACCGGCAGCCGGACCCCGCCCTGGGTGTCGTACGCGGCGCGGGTGACGGTCCGGTGTTCGGAGGCGGTCCCAGAACCCCCGGCGGGCTCGGCGGTCTCCGCGGCGCGTCCCGGCTCGGTCCGGTCGCCGGGCCCGGCCGGTCCGGCGCCGACGCGGTGGGCCAGCTCGACCTCCGCCACGTCCGGCGGCCAGTCGAACCCGACGTGCACGTGCGCGCCGCGCCGCTCGGCGACCAGGCGGCGCGGCGGCGGCAGGTCGACGTGCCGGTGGTACGCGCCGATTGCGGCGGTGCCCCCGGCCACCGTCACCGCGAGCAGCCAGCCGCTGCCGGGCCGCACCTCCAGGCCGTCGCCGGCCGGCGTGCCCGCCAGCCGCCGGCTCTCCCGCCGCACCTCCTCGACCGGCACGAGCGC
This sequence comes from Actinomadura xylanilytica, assembly GCF_030283145.1. Lineage (GTDB taxonomy): Bacteria > Actinomycetota > Actinomycetes > Streptosporangiales > Streptosporangiaceae > Spirillospora > Spirillospora xylanilytica. The sequence goes on along the minus strand of NZ_JASNWE010000003.1, from coordinate 685,214 downwards.
GCTGCGCGGCCACGGCGGCGGGCCGTCCACCAGCACCAGCTCGGCGGTGCCGTGCGGCGGCGGCGCGAACCGCACCCGCAGCAGGCCCGGGTCGGCGGGGTCGGGCTCGGCGGCCAGCTCGTACACCGGGACGGGCGGCGCGCCCGGCGTGACCGACGCCGGCACGCCGGGCGTGACGACCTCGCGGCCCGTCCCGTCGAGGTAGACGGCGCTGACCCGGTAGTGGTGGGTCGCGCCGTTCGGGACGCGTTCGCGGAACCCCTCCCGCTCTGCCGGGACCACCCGCCCGTCGCGGACGAGATGGATCCGCGCGGCCTCGGCGGGGCACCGCCACCGGCCCGTCACCACGCCGTCGCCGGGGGCCAGCGCCACCTCCCGCGGCTCGGGCCGGACGACCACCGGCCCGGCCACGGCGGGCGCCGACGCAGCCTCGCCGCGCACCGCGACCACGCCGTAGTAGAGGGGCACGTTCACCGGCGGCCGGTCGTCGCGCGCACCGGGCACCGGCTCGCCGTCGGCCGCGCCGCGCGGCGGACGGCCGCGGCGCCGCACCACGTGGTAGATCACCTCGCCCGCGGTGGACGGCGAGGCCGGCCACGACAGCCGCACCGCCGTGCCGTCCGCCGGGCCCGCGGACGTGCCGTCCGCCGGGTCGGGGGGCGCGCCGGTCCCGGCCGGGGCGTCGACGTCGGCGCGCAGCGACGGCACCGGCCGCGGCGCGAGCCGCCGCTGGTGCTCCAGCGCCCCCGGCAGGTCGCGGACGAGCCGCAGCGCGTCGGCGAGCAGCCGCCAGGCCCGGTCGGGGTCGTCGTCGGCGACGGCGGCCTCGCGCAGCCGGACGGCGGTGCCCAGCCGGTGCCGCGCCTCGGCCGCCAGCACCTCCTCCTCGGACCGCCCGCCCTCGCCCCACGGCCCTGGGAGCCCCGGCGCCGCCGCGTCGCCGGGCCGCCCCGTCCGGGACGCGCCGGCCAGCTCGGCGGCGGCGTGTACCTCGCCCGCGTCCAGCAGCGTGCGCAGCCGTCCCGCCAGGCCCCCGCCGGGCCCCGCCTCGCGCAGCACCGCGAACACCAGCCGCCGCGCGTCGCCGGGCTCGACCCCGAGGTCCTCCACAGCGTGCCGCAGCAGCGCCGCTTCGGACGCCCGCTGCCGCAGCCGCTCCCGGAGCCGGTCGACCACGTCGAACAGCAGCAGCCCGTCGGGGTCGGCGCCGGAGCGCAGCGCCGCGAGGACGGTGTCGGCGTGCGTGGTGCTGGTGTCGCGGCTGTGCCGCGCCCACTCGGCGCCCGCCGCCGCCACGGCCGTGGGCGTCGGCCGCAGGACCCCGCCCGCGCCGCCGGACGCTCCCGCGCCGCCGGACGCTCCCGCGCCGCCGGACGCTCCCGCGCCGCCGCCCGCGCCGCCCGTTCCCGGGGCCGCGAACCCGCCGAGCACCCGCATCGGTCCCGACAGCCGGGCGCCGAACAGGAAGCCCGCCAGGTGCGGCTTGCCGAGCACGTCCAGCGACTCGCGGACCTTGGGGTAGGCGGGGTAGGGGGCGGCGGTCGGCAGCGCGTCCGGCTCGAGCACCTCGATCCCGTCGGCGCGGGCGAGGCCCGCCAGCTCGTCCAGGGTGACCCCGCCGGCCCGTGCGATCTCCTCGACCTCGGCGGGCGCGACCATGCGCAGCGTCCCCGCCGCGTCGGCCAGCCGCGCCCGCGCCCGGCCGAGGCGCCGCCGGGTCAGCTCCCGCCCGCCGCGCAGCCGCTCGTCCAGCGGGCGGAGGTCGCCGCGCCCGGCCGCGTCGAAGACCGGGGCGAGCTCGCGGTGCTCGGCCTCCAGCCGGTCGACGAGCTTGCGGTACTTCAGTTGCCCGCGGGCCCGCCGCCAGCACTGCCGGACCTGCTTGACCCGCGCCGTGACGGCCGCCGCCGCCAGCGGCTCGGGCAGCGCGTACCGGACCCGCAGGTCCTCGGGCGGCTGGTCGCCGGCCGCCCGCGCGGGCTCGAGCACCTCCCGCTGGTACCACTCGTCTGCGAACATCGCTCCGCTCCGCTCGGCGCGGGGCTCCGGGCCCGCCCGGTCAGCTCACCTGGACCCGGGACAGGGCCTTGCGGGACCGCTCGACCTCCTCCTCGGACATGCCGCCCACGTCCACCTTGAGCTCCAGCCGCTCGCCGGTCTCCTTCTCCACCGCGGTCACGTTGAGCAGCCCGGACGCGTCGAGCGCGAACGTCACCCCGATCGGCCAGCCCGCCTTCTTCCCGGCGGGCACCCGGATCTCGCCTGTGGCGATCTCGGCGTTGTCGATCAGCTCGGCCGACTCGACGCTGCCGGCCTGCTCCATCACCCGCACGGCGGCCGAGGTCTGGTCGTCGTAGACGGTGAAGAAGTCCTCGGTCCGGGCGGCCGGGAGCTCGTCGTTGGCGTGCACCAGGTGCGCGACGTGCTCGGCGCCGGTCTCCCGGTCGACCACCACGATCCCGAAGGCGTGCGAGGCGACCGTCTTGATCTGCCGCCCGGCGATCTCCCGCTGCTGCTCGGCCGACAGGCCCGCCCGGCTGGCCATCTCCTCGGCGCGCTCGGTGGCGCCCTCGCTGACCAGCCGCCGGTAGGTCTCCTCGAACGCGTACAGGGCCGCGCCCTTGGCGACCGCGAGGTCGGGGTCCTGGAGCCGGGGCGCCAGCCCGAGCTCGGTCTCCAGCCGCGCCGCCACCACCGGCATCTTGGTGGACCCGCCGACCAGCACCAGGTCGTCGTAGTCGTGCACGCCCTTGTCGGCCGCGGTGGCCAGGGTGCGGCCGGTGATCTCGACGGTCCGGTCCAGCAGGTCCCTGGTCAGGTCCTCCAGCTTCTCCCGGGTCAGCTCGACCGCGGCGACCCGCCCGTCGTGCATCACCCGGACGGTGTGCGCGGTACGGGTGGTGAGCGCCTTCTTGGCGTCCTCGGCGTCGCGGCGGAGCTGCTGCTCGGTCTGCCGATCGTCGAGCGGGTCGCCCGCGTCCGGATGCTCGGCGCGGAACCGCTCGGCCAGGTGCTCGACCAGCCGGGCGTCCCAGTCGGCGCCGCCGAGCTCGTGGTCGCCGTCGGTGCACACCACCTCGATGTGCCCGCCGCGCAGCGCGATCACGGTGGTGTCGAAGGTGCCGCCGCCGAGGTCGTACACCAGGATCGTCCGGTCGGCGCCCGGGTTCAGCACCCCGTAGGTGATCGCGGCGGCGATCGGCTCGGACACGATGTCGATGACGTTCAGGCCCGCGATCCGGCCGGCCTTGCGGGTGGCGTCGCGCTCGGCGGCGCCGAAGTAGGCCGGCACCGTGACGACCACGTCGCGGGCCTCCTCGCCGGTCGTGGTGCGCGCGTCGGTCGCCAGCTTGAGCAGGATGAACGCCGACAGCTCCTCGGGGGTGAAGTCGATGCCGTGGATCGGCCGGGTCACCTCCCGGCCCATGTCCCGCTTGATCAGGCTGACCACGTGGTCGGGCTCCAGCACCGCGGTGTCCTTGGCGGTGGCGCCGACGATCACGTTCTCGCCGCTCTCGAAGTAGACGACCGAGGGCGTGGTGTCGGTGCCCTCCAGGTTGCGCAGGACCGTGGGACGGCCCACATCGTCGATGGAGGCGATACAGGAGTAGGTGGTCCCCAGGTCGATCCCGTAGACGGCCATCAGAGTCGCGCGAAGGTGCGGCGGCCGTTGGGCGCCGCGGCGTCCGCGCTTGCTCCCTTCCCGGTTTCGTGGATGTGGGCGGGTCCGGTGTTCATCCTCTGGTGTTCAGGGTCCGGCGGTGTCCATCGTCTCGCTCCGCGCGCCCTCGCGCAGCCCGGTCGGACGAGCCGGGAAGGCCGGACGTGCCGGATTCGTCCGATGTGACGGTCTCGGCCGGGTCCGTGGCGAGCTTCCCGACGTGGACGGCGGCCTTGCGCAGGACCCGGTCGCCCTGCTCGAAGCCGTGCGCCTGGACGCCGACCACGGTGCCCGCCCGTCCGGGATCGGTGACGGGGGTGACCGCGACCGGACGGTGCCGGGAGGCGTCGTAGGGCTCGCCGGGCTCGGGGGCGAAGCGCTCGGCGCCGATCCGGGCGAGCACGTCGGCGACGTCGTCGGCGACCGCGGCCAGCAGCCGCGCGGCGTGCGCGGGCGCCGGCGGGGCAGGCTCGGACCAGCGCTCGGACTCGCGGCGGGCCTGGTCGTGCAGGCGGTACAGGGCGGCGCGGACCGGTTCGAGCAGCTCCTGGAGCTCGCCGCGGCGGAGCCGCTGGTTCTCCTCGTGCAGCCGGTCGATGATCGCCTCGCGGTGCGCGGCGCGGTCGTGGTCGCGGTCGAGCCGCGCCGTCAGGACGGCGAGCGCCGTCCTGACCTCGCCCCGGAACCGCTCGCCGCCGTCATCGAGGTCGTCGCCGTCCGGTCCGGCCGTCTCCCCCTGGGGGGCCTGGGCGGCCTCCGCGACCTGGGCGTGCTCGCGCCGCGGCTCCGTGGCGGAGCCGTCGCTGACCCGGAGCTCGCGGTCGCTCGACACGTGCAGTTACCTTAATGGGAGGGAGGGACGGGGGATAGAGCCTGTAGTCCACCTTCATCGGACTTTTCGGTGACCGGTGCCCATTCTCTCGCACCGGCCCCTTCCGCGCCGGTTTCTTCGTGCGGACACGCATGGGTAACACGATGGAAACGCGCTTCCCGCACTGTAGAGGGAGCGGCCCGGCACAAGGCCGCGTACGGCGCGTGAGGACGCGCGCAGACCGCGCGTGGAGGAGGTGGCGATGTTGCTGAGGATCCGCGTCCGGCTGCCGGACCGTCCCGGATCGCTGGCCAAGGTGGCGCGCACCCTCGGGGCCGCGGGCGCCGACGTCGTCCAGATGACGGTCCTGGAACGCGACAACGGGCGGGCGCTCGACGACTTCACCGTGACCTGGCCCGCCGGGGCGGGCATCGACCGGCTCTGCGACGGGCTGGGCTCGATCCCGGGCGTCGGCATCGTGGGCGTCTGGCCCACCGCCGAGCCGCAGGGCGCCTTCCCGGACGCCGCGGTGATCGGCCAGCTCGCGGCCGACCCCCGGCGCGGCGCGCTGATCCTCGCCGACGCCGTCCCGGCGATCCTCAGCGCCGACTGGGCGGGGCTCGCCGAGCCCGGGGCGGACGAGTCGGGCGAGGACGCCGCGCTGGTGTACGCCAGCGCGGGCGGCGTCCCCGGCGGGAGGATCCCCGTCCTGCGCCCGCTGCGGCCCCGGTCCTTCACCGCGCCGGACGGCACCCAGTACGCGACCGGGCCCATCTCCAGCGGCACCGAGCGGGGCCTCGTGCTGCTCGTCGCCCGCACCGGGGCGCCGCCGTTCCACCAGACGGAGGTGTCGCGGCTGGCGCAGCTCGTCGGAGCCGCCGAGACCGTGCTGAGCGGATCGGGCACCCGGCTCGCGACCGGATGAGCGGCCGGGGGTGACCGGCCGGGGGTGAGCGGCCGGTCGGAGGCGGGTCAGCGGGGGCCGAGGAGGGCGAGCACGCCGTCCAGGTCGGTGAGGTGGGCGTCCGACCCGAGGCCCTGCGCGACCGTCGCCGCCGCGGCGCCGCCCCAGGCGGCGCTCTCGACGACGTCCTCGCCGTGCACGAGGCCGGTGATGAAGCCCGCGCAGTAGGCGTCGCCGCAGCCGGTGGTGTCGACCACGTCGACCTCCAGCGCGGGCAGCCGGGTGACCCCGTCGCGGGTCACCACCACGCTGCCCTGCTCGCCGAGGGTGACCACCACCGACCGCGGGCCCTGGTCGAGCAGGGCGAGCGCGGCGGGCACCGGGAGGGCCTCGCCGGTCATCGCCTCGGCCTGCTCCTGGTTGGGCAGGAAGTGGTCGACGTGGGGCAGGAACGCGCTCGCGCCCTTGACCAGGTCGGGGAGGTTGGACAGCAGGTCCATGGTGACCACGGTGCCGGTGTCGCGGGCCGCCGCGAGCATGGCGAAGAAGGCGGGGTCGTTCAGCCCGAAGGTGACGTCGGGGCCGCCGAGGTGCACCACGTCCGCGGCGGCGAGCAGCCCGGGGCCGACCGCGCCCGCGGTGAGGGTGAGGTTGGCGCCCGGCACGTGGAACGAGGGCCGGCCGCCGTCCGGGCGGATCGGCAGGATCGAGGCGCTGGTCTGGTCGGCGGTGCGGCGCACCAGCCCGGTGACGTCGACGCCGTGCCGGCCCATCACCGCGACCAGCAGGTCGCCGAGGTCGTCGTCGCCGATGGCGCCGACGGAGACGACCTGGTTGCCGAGCCGGGCCAGGGCCACCGCGGTCCCGGCGGCGGCGCCCGCGGCGGTCACCCTGATCTGGTCGACCACCACCGTGTCCTGGCCCGGCGGGATCGCCTCGACCGGACGGGCGAGGACGTCGATGATGTGCGCGCCGAGCGTGACGACAGCCATGACCGCGCTCCCTAATGATCGTCAGGGCCGTAGCGTACGCCCTGGAGACCGAAGAACGTGAGAGGTGTTCACATGGTGCTGGAGTACGAGCGGAGCGCGTTGTGCGAGGTCGGCCGCCGGATGGCCGGAACCGGCCTGGTGACCGGCGCGGCGGGCAACGTCAGCGTGCGCGTGGGGGACCTGGTCGCGGTCACGCCCGGCGGGGTGATGCTCGACCGGATGACCCCTGCCGACTGCCCGGTCGTGGACGTGCGGGGCGGCCCGGTGGAGGGCGCGCGGGCGCCGTCCTCGGAGACGCCGATGCATCTGGCGATCTACGAGGCGACCGGCGCCGCCGCGATCGTGCACACCCACTCCACCTACGGGACGGTCGTCGCCAGCACGATGGACGAGCTGCCGCCGATCCACTACAACACGCTGCTGCTCGGCGGCGTGGTGCGGGTCGCCGAGTACGCCACCTACGGCACCCCGGAGCTGGCGGCCAGCGTGCGCGCGGCGATGGCGGGCGGCAAGCGGGCCGCGCTGCTGGCCAACCACGGCGGCGTCGCGATCGGCGGCGACCTGGACGAGGCGTTCGAGAACGCGCGGCTGCTGGAGTGGCTGTGCGGGGTCTACGTGCGCGCCAGGACGATCGGCGAGCCGCGGATCCTCACCGAGGAACAGCTCACCGCCGTCGTCGAACGCGGCCTCGCCCCGGCGGAGTGGCCGGCCGACCTGTAACCTAGCGCTTGCTAGGTTACCTGGAGGAGGGGGCCGCCGATGTCCTTTGTCCTGATCGATCAGCCCCGGCCGCACGTCACCCGGATCACGCTGAACCGGCCCGAGCGGATGAACGCGATGGCCTTCGACGTGATGGTCCCGTTCCGCGAGGCGCTGGAGGAGGTCGGCCGGGACAACGGCACCCGCGTCGTGGTGGTCACCGGCGCCGGCCGCGGCTTCTGCTCCGGCGCCGACCTGGAGTCGCCCGGGGCGATCCCCGGCATCGAGGGGCTCACGGTCAGCTCCATCGCGCTGCGCTCGATGGAGCTGCTCGACGACGTCGTCCGCGCGCTGCGCCGCCTGCACCAGCCGGTGATCGCCGCGGTGAACGGCCCGGCGATCGGCGGCGGCCTGTGCCTGAGCCTGGCCGCCGACATCCGGCTGGCCGCCGACACCGCCTACTTCCGCGCGGCGGGCATCAACAACGGCCTCACCGCGAGCGAGCTCGGGCTCAGCTACCTGCTGCCGCGCGCGATCGGCGCGTCCCGCGCGTTCGAGATCATGCTGTCCGGCCGGGACGTGGACGCGGCCGAGGCCGAGCGGATCGGCCTGGTCTCCCGCACCGTCCCGGGCGACAAGCTGCTGGACGCCTGCGACGAGCTGGCCGAGCGCATCGCCGGGTTCAGCCGGCCCGGCGTCGAGCTGACCAAGCGGATGCTGTGGTCCGGCCTGGACGCCGCGAGCCTGAACGCGCACATGGACCACGAGGGCATCGCCCAGCTCTACGTCCGCCTCACCACCCGCAACTTCGAGGAGGCGATCCAGGCCCGCAAGGAGAACCGCCCTCCGGAGTTCCGCGACTGACTCCGGCGCGCCGCCACCGTCCAGGTGACGGTGACCTGCGCCTGACGCCCGGTGCCCCGGTGCTGGCGTGGGACGGTGGGCCGTGACAGGCTGCCGCCGTGCCCAGGCTTCCTCCGGACGACGCGCGGCTGCGGCTGATGACGGTTCCGGTCGCGCGGCTCGCGACCGCCGACGAGCACGGCCGCCCGCACCTGGTCCCGGTCAGCTTCACCGTCCACCGGGGCACCGTCTACACCGCCGTCGACCACAAGCCGAAGAGCACCCGCGACCTCAAGCGGCTGGCCAACATCCGCGCCAACCCCCGGGTGGCGCTCCTCGCCGACCACTACGAGGACGACTGGGACCGGCTCTGGTGGGTGCGGGTGGACGGCCGCGCCCGGGTCGTCGAGGACCCGGCGGCGATGGCCGGGCCGGTGCGGCTGCTCGCGTCCCGCTACGCGCAGTACCGCGACCGCCCTCCGGAGGGGCCGGTCATCGCGGTCACCATCGAGCGCTGGACCGGATGGGCCGCCACGGCGGACGGAATCGACTAGCTTGCCGGGATGCCTCCCGGTCTGCACCTTGTGAACGACTGGCTGTCGCCCGCCGACGCCCAGGTCCTGGCCGAACGGATCGACGCGGCGGACTGGTCCGATCAGCTCAAGCGCCGCGTCCAGCACTACGGCCACCGCTACGACTACGGGCGGCGCGGCGTGGCCGCCGGAGCGCCCGCCCCGCCGCTGCCCGGCTGGGCGCGCGACCTGGGCGGACGGCTTCACGCCGAGGGGCACCTCGGCGAGCCGCCCGACCAGGTGATCGTGAACGAGTACCGGCCCGGCCAGGGGATCAGCGCGCACGTCGACTGCGTCCCGTGCTTCGGGCCGGTGGTCGCGGCGGTGAGCCTGCTGTCGGGCTGCGTGATGGAGTTCAGCGAGAAGGACGGCGAGGGCAGGGAGGCGCGGCGGCTCGAACCGCGCAGCCTGTGCGTCATGACCGGCCCGTCGCGGTTCGCGTGGCGGCACGCGATCCCCGCGCGCAAGACCGACCCCGGCCCGGACGGCGCCCCGGCCCGGGTCGCGCGCGGCCGGCGGATCTCGGTCACCCTGCGGACCGTGCTGAAGACTTAGGGCCGGTTTCAACGCGCCTCAGCCGTAGCGCGAGCGCGTTACCTGGCCGGTGGGGCGAAGCCGGAGGCGAGCCCCACCGGCCGGATCGCGAAGCGATGCCGCGCTCGCCCAAGCACGGTCGGCGTCCGAGCCTTCAGGCGAGAACGCCGGGCCGGGCTTGAAAGACAACTCAGTCCCAGGCGAGGCCGACGCGGGTCAGGTGGCCGGTGTACTCGATCCGGGGGCGCCAGGCGGGCGGCCAGGCGTCCATGCCGAGGTGCGCGCCCGCGAAGGCGCCGGCGAGGCAGGCGATCGAGTCGGAGTCGCCCGAGGACGCGGCGCCGCGCGCGAGGGCGCCCACCGGGTCGTCCGGGAACAGCAGGAAGCACAGCAGGCCGGTGGCGAGGGCCTCCTCGGCGACCCAGCCGGCGCCGGTCGCCGCGCACGGGTCGGCGCGCCGGTCGGGCGCGGCGAGGGCGGCGTCGAGCCGGTCGAGGACGCCGAGGCACTCGTCCCAGCCGCGGGAGATGAACGCGGCGGGGGAGTCGATGGCGGGACGCTGCCACAGGTCGCCGAGCCAGTCCTCGTGGTAGGTGGTCCGCTGGGCGTGGCAGTGGTCGCGGAGCGCGGCGGGCAGGCCGGCCGGGGCCAGGCCGTCGCACAGCCACCGGACGGCGTACGCGGTGAGCTCGCTGGCCGCCAGCCCGGTCGGGTGGCCGTGGGTGAGGGCGGCCTGGAGCTGCGCGGCGGCCGACCGCTGCTCGGCCGTGAGCCCCGGGACCAGGCCGACCGGCGCGACCCGCATGTTGGCGCCGCACCCCTTGGAGTCCCGCTGGGTCGCCTGGAGCCAGGGGAGCCCTGCGGCGAGGCCCTCACAGGCGCGCAGGCACGTGTTCCCCGGCGCCCTGTTGTTGTCGGGGCTGTACAGCCAGTCGACGAACCGGCGCCGCCACAGCGGGACGATCACGTCCGGGGTGAGCGGCACGTCCCGCGGGGCGTCGAGCAGCCCGTCGGCGACGGCGAGGGCCATCTGGGTGTCGTCGGTGACCAGCGCGGGCGACCCGGTGGGCTCGCGCGGCCCGTCCGGCCCGAACCGCCGGGCGATCTCCTCCATGCCGAGGAACTCGGTGGGCGCGCCGAGCGCGTCCCCGTACGCCAGCCCGAAGACCGTCCCGCTCGCCCGCCGCGTCATGGCGAGTCCTCCTTCTCCCGTACGTCGTCCTCGCCGCATTGTTTCCTAATCGGGGGCGGTGGCGCGGCGGTAGGCGCCGGGCGTGATGCCGAAGCAGCGGACGAACCAGCGGGTCAGGTGGCTCTGGTCGGCGAAGCCGGTCCGGGCCGCGACGGCGCCGATCGGCTCACCCCGCGCGAGCAGCCGCTGCGCGGCGCGCAGGCGGAGCTGCCGCTGGTAGTCGCTGGGCGCCATCCCGTGCACCTGCCGGAACGCCCGGTAGAGCGCGAACCGGCTGCATCCCGCCGCCTCGGCCAGGGCACCGCCCGACACGTCCTCCAGCGGGGCCTCGTCCAGCCGCAGCCGGGCCCGTTCGGCGATCCGCGCGACGCCCGGCGGCGGCGCCGCGCGCAGGGGCCCGGTCGCGGCGCGGTTCACCATCGCGCCGACGGCGGCGGTGAGCAGCTCGTCGCGGCGCAGTGCCGGGGCGCCGTTGAGCAGCGCCCCGTGCAGGGCGCTCAGACCGTTCGCCAGCAAGGCGTCGGCGACGACCGGGGCGGCGAACAGCGGCGCCGCGGCGGGCCGTCCGGCGATGTCGGCGAGGACGCCGGACACCACCTCCGGCCCGATGTGCACGATCCGGTAGGTGAACCCCAGGGGGTCGGCGGGGTGCCCGTCGTGCGGGTCGTCGGGGTTGAAGGCCATGACCATGCCGGCCGTGCTGGTGTGCGCGGCGCCCCGGCAGCGGAACGCCTGGCGACCGTCCTCGGTGACGCCGAACGAGTAGGTCTCGTGGCTGTGCCGGTGGTAGGCGTGCCGCTCGATGTGGGCGTGCATCGCCTCCAGGGGCCGGTCGCCGGACCGCCAGTACCGGGTCCACTCGCGCGTCACGCCGCCATTCTCCCAGGACGGGGCGCACGAGCGTCCAAGACGGCCGGACGGAACCGGGCCAGGCTGGCCGCATGCGTTTCGACACCAAGATCGGCATCGTGGTCCGCGACGACCTGGCGGCGTGGCAGCGGCTCAACGTGACCGCCTTCCTGGCCGGCGCCCTCGCCGGCGGGCCCCCCGGGCTGCTCGGCGAGCCCTACGAGGACGCCGCGGACCGCCGCTACCTGGCGATGTTCCGGCAGCCCGTGCTGGTCTACACCGCGACCGCGGACGACCTCGCGCGGGTGCACGAGCGCGCGGTCGCCCGCGGGTTCGACCTCGCCGTCTACATCGAGGAGATGTTCAAGACCGGCCACGACGAGGACAACCGGGCCGCGGTCCGCGCCGCCGACGCCGCGCGGCTGCCGCTCGTCGGGCTCGGCGTGCACGGGCCGCGCAACCCGGTGGACAAGGCGCTCAAGGGGCTGCCACTGCACCCGTGATGCCGGCCAGCTCGGCCAGCCGGGCGCGGTGCCGGTCGGGGGAGCCGAAGAGCTGCCGGGACGACTGGGCCCGCTTGAAGTACAGGTGGGCGTCGTGCTCCCAGGTGAACCCGATGCCGCCGTGGAGCTGGATGGTCTCGCCCGCGGTGTGCAGGTAGGCGTCCGAGCAGTACGCCTTGGCGAGCGCGGCGGCGGCGGGCAGCTCGGCCGGCCTCTCGTCGGCGGCCTCCGCCGCGTTCAGCACGGCCGATCGGGCCGACTCCACCTGCACGAACATGTCCGCGCAGCGGTGCTTGACCGCCTGGAACGAGCCGATCGGGCGGCCGAACTGGTGCCGCACCTTGGCGTACTCCACGGTCATGTCCAGGGCCTGCTGCGCGCCGCCGAGCTGCTCGGCCGCGAGGGCGACCGCCGCCACGTCCAGCGTGCGCGCGAGGACGGCCGCCGCGTCGCCCTCGATCCGCCGGGCCGGGACGGCGGCGAACGCGAGCCGCGCCAGGCGGCGGGTCTGGTCGAGGGTGGGGAGCGGCGCGCGGTCGAGGCCGGGCGCCGTGCCGTCCACCGCGAACAGCGCCGTGCCCTCGCCGGTGCCGGCGGCGACCAGGAGGAGCCCGGCGATGTGGCCGTCGAGGACCTGCGGCGCCGCGCCGTCCAGGACCCAGCCGCCGCCGCCGTCGTGGCGGGCGGTGACGGGCGCGCCCTCGACGAGGGTGGCGATGGTGTCGCCGGACGCGATGCCGGGGAGGAGGTCGCGCTTGGCGGCCTCGTCGGACGTGGCGGCCAGCGCGGTGCCGGCGAGCGCGACGGTGGCGAGGTAGGGGGAGCAGACCAGCGCGCGGCCCATCTCCTCGAACACCACGGCCAGCTCGCGCACCCCGAACCCGGCGCCGCCGTACTCCTCGGGGATCGCCAGGCTCTGGAGGCCGAGCTGGCCGGCCATCTGCGCCCAGACCCGCGGGTCGTGGCCCTCGGGCGTCTCCATCAGCCGCCGGACCTCGGCGCCCGGCGATCTGTCGGCGAAGAAGCGGCGCAGTGTCGCGCGCAGTTCCCGCTGTTCCTCGGTGACGACGAGCCTCATCCAGCGGCCTCCTGAAATAGCCGACCTTGTGCTTGGTCGGGCATTGTGCCCTACTCGTGCTCCGGGGCCGGCGGCCGGGGTCAGGGTGCCCAGTCGTGCGGGCCGAGGGTGAAGCCGGCGGGTGTCGAGTGCAGGTGGTTCGCCGAGACCAGGCGGCCCAGTGCCGCCCAGATGTCCTCCTCGGGCCGGCCGATCTGCTCCCTGAGGGTGTCGATGTCGGCCGCGCCCCCGTCCTTGTCGATCTCGGCGACCGCCTCGTACACCACGAGTTCGAAGTCGCTCAGCTCTTGGACGTCGCCGCGTTCGTCGGTCATACCGACGGCGTTCCCGTTCTGCGCGCGTCCAAGAGTCGCCCCGCGCCGCCCGGACGGGTCAGCCGTGCCGCTTGAGCTCGTGGAAGAAGTCCGGCACGGTGTTCAGCGCGCCCGACGCGGCGACCCGGTCGTAGACGTAGCGGGCCACGGCGAGGTCGAGGACGCCGAGCCCGAACGGGGAGAACACGACCGGCCGGTCGGCGGGCGGGCGGGTCCGCCCCTCCAGCACGTCGTAGAGGGTCCCGGCGACGAAGTCGCGGTTCCCGGACCGCTGCTCGGCCAGGTGCGGCGAGGTGTCGGCCTTGAGGCAGTGCTCGACGTCGTCCACCACGTTGTAGGCCGACAGGATGATCTCGGGCGACAGGTCGCGCAGCGAGACGTGCAGCACCAGCGGGTTGTGCCCGAACCAGCCGGGGTCGGTGACGTGCGGCGCGCCCGCCACGGTGGCGAAGACGATCAGGTCGCTGGAGCGGATCAGGTCCTCGGCCCGGTCGTGCACGGTGACCGTGCCGGAGCCGGAGCGCTCCAGGTAGCCGCGGAAGCCCTCGGCGTGCTCGGCCGACAGGTCGTGCACCCCGAGCCGATCGAACGCGAAGCCGTTCGCGGCCAGGTACATGTGGACGTAGCGGGCGATCAGCCCGGCGCCGACGAACCCGACGCGGCGCGGGCGGCCCGCGGAGGCCGGGCCGTCCCGGCGGTCGCTCAGCTCGGCGGCGGCCAGCGCGGCGGACGCGGCCGTGCGGGCGGCGCTGATGATGGAGCTCTCCAGGCAGGCGAACGGGTAGCCGGTCTCGGTGTCGTTGAGGATCAGCACCGCCGAGGCGCGTGGGATCCCGGCGGCGACGTTCTCGGGGAAGCTGGAGATCCACTTGATCCCGTGCACGCCCACGTCGCCGCCGACCGAGGCGGGCAGCGCGATGATCCGCGAGGACGGCCGGTCGGGGAAGCGCAGGAAGTAGGAGTCGGGGTTGACCGTCCGGCCCTCGCCGTGCAGCCGGTAGGCGGCCTCGACCATCCGGGTGACCTGCTCCTCGCGCCCGCCGATCGCCTCCTGGACCTGGGCTCCGGAGATCACGGCGAAGGGGGGTGGCTGCGTCATGTCGGCGACTCCGGGGAAGGACGGTCGGTGAGGATGGGGGTCAGACGCCGAGGATATCGGCGCCCGGCAGGTCGAGCTCGGCGGCCAGTTCGCCGAAGTTCTCCACCAGCCAGCTCTCCTCGTAGATCGAGTCGAGGTAGCGCTCGCCGAGGTCGGGGGCGATGGCCACCGCGACCGGCCGCTCGCCCGGGTACTTCTCGGCGAGCCAGCGCGCGGCCCCCGACACCACCGTGCCGGTGGACCCGCCGAACAGGAACCCGCGCGCCGCGAGGGCGTGCACGGTGCGGATGGTGTCGGTCTCGGGGACGTGCACCACGTCGTCGATGTAGGCCTCGTCGACCAGCTCGGGACGGCTGCTGGTGCCGAGGCCCGGGACCATGCGCCGTTCGGGCATGCCGCCGAAGGTGACCGAGCCGACCGCGTCGACGGCCACGATGGTGACCGGACGGGCGCGCTCGCGGAAGTAGCGGGCGCAGCCCATCAGCGTGCCGGTGGTGCCGGCCCCGACGAACAGCACCTCCAGCCCGGGGAACTGCCGGTCGATCGCGGGGGCGGTGCCGCGGTGGTGCGCGACCCAGTTGTTGCGGTTGGCGTACTGGTTCAGCCAGACGTAGCGGTCGCCGGACTCGCACAGGCTCCGCACGTAGCCGATCCGGCTCTCCAGGTAGCCGCCGTTGGCGTCCTGCCGGGAGATGACCCGCACCTCGGCGCCGAGCGCCCGCATGACCCGCATCGACGCGGGGTTGCAGCGCGGGTCGGTGACGCACACGAACCGCAGGCCCTTGCTCGCGGCGATCAGGCTCAGCGCGATGCCGAGGTTCCCCGAGGAGGACTCGACGATGATCGAACCGGGGGTCAGCGCGCCCTCCCGCTCGGCCGCCTCGATCATCGCCGCCGCGGCCTTGAGCTTCACCGAGCCGGCGAAGTTGAACCCCTCGCACTTGAGATGCAGAGGCAGGCCGAGTACCGCCCCGAGATCCACATAAAGGTCCTCGACATTAAAATCCTGCGGCGAGGTGATGATGGGCACTTTGCCACCCTCGAATGAATGACAATTGTCGGTCGCGAGGGAAGGAATGGCGGTCTCGGTAATTGATGCCGTTCCCCCCGTCGACCCCCGAAGTTCGCCGCGGGGTTCTCACCGAACCGTGGCGGAGCCTCACCGTACCTTCGGCCATGTTCCCCCGCAACCCCCACTTACCAGCGAGTAAGGTCTAATGCGCGGATTCCGGTGAGCTTCTGGGCGACGACTGACATAGGCTATGCCACCGCTCATTTGGTGATGACAGTGCATAAGTCTTACATCACGGAGAGTAAACATGAATGCTCGCCGACCCGTCCTCGACCGGCTGCCGGCCACGGCCGGGCTGCCGGCCCTCGCGATCCCCGCCGCGGACCTCGAGCGGGCCCGTGAACTGGCCGTACGGCACGGGATGGCGCGCGAGCGGGAGGTCGACCTGGCCGATCCGGTGATCACCTGGGTGGAGCGCTTCGCCGCCGAGGCGGACCGGCCGGCCGTCCGGGACCGGACCCGCGTCCTGTCCTATGCGGAGCTGGCGGCCGAGGCCCGCCGCATCGCCGCGCTGCTGGCGGCGGCCGGGGTGGAGCCGGGCACCGTCGTCGGCGTCGGCGGGGCCCGCTGCGCCACCGTGGTCGCGGCGTTCCTGGCGATCGAGCTGATCGGCGCGCTGTACGTGCCCGCCGACGAGACCTGGCCGGCGGCGCGCGTGCGGGACGTGCTCGCGCAGGCGGAGGCGCCCGTCCTGCTCACCGTCGACACCGGGGCGACCGCGCCCGCGCTGCTGGACGGGGCCGCCGAGGCCGGCTGCCGGGTGGTGCGCGCCGAGGGCGCGGCCGGGTGCGCGCCGTGGGCGGGGCCGCCGCTGCTGGACGCCCCCGACCGTCCCCGGTACGTGCTGTTCACCTCCGGCTCGACCGGCCGCCCGAAGGGCGCGGTCGTCGAGCACCAGGGGATGCTGAACCACCTGCACGCCAAGATCGTCGATCTGGGCCTGACCGGCGCCGACGTGGTCGCGCAGACCGCCCCGCTCGGCTTCGACATCTCGGTCTGGCAGATGCTGTGCCCGCTGCTGGTCGGCGGCCGGGTGGACGTGATCGGCGACGAGACCGGGCACGACCCGGTGGCGTTCGCCCGCGCGGTGGACGGGCAGGGCATCACGGTGGTGGAGCTGGTCCCCACCCTGGTCGGCCACCTGCTGGACGACCTGGCGGGCGCCGCCGGCCCGGGTCCGGCGGGGTCGCTGGGCGGGCTGCGGTGGATGATCGCGACGGGGGAGGAGCTGCCCGCCGAGCTGGCGCGGCGCTGGCTGGCCGCGGTCCCGCACGCGCGGCTGCTCAACGCCTACGGGCCGACCGAGTGCTCCGACGACGTCACCCACCACACCGTGACCGCGGGCGATCTGGACCTGCTGCGCCTGCCCATCGGCGGCCCGGTCGTGAACGCCCGGCTGTACGTGCTGCGCGAGGAGGACGGCCGCTGGACGGCCTGCGACGTGGGCGAGGACGGCGAGCTGTTCGTCGGCGGGGTCTGCGTCGGCCGCGGCTACCTGGGCGACCACGACCGGACGCGCGAGGCGTTCTACCAGGACCCGTTCGGGGACTCGCCGACCGGCCGGCTGTACCGGACGGGCGACGCGGTCCGGCTGCTGCCCGCCGGCGCGGGCGGCGAGGACCGCCCGACGCTCCAGTACCTCGGCCGGGTGGACCGGCAGGTCAAGATCTCCGGCGTCCGGATGGAGCTGGGCGAGATCGAGGCGGTGCTCCAGCGGCATCCGGACGTCCGGGCCGCCGCGGTCGTGGTGCACGAGTACGGGTCCCGCCGCGGTGGAGGATCTGCTGACTCTGTGTGACGACACTGGCCGTGTCCGGTCGTCAACCGTTGTCACTTGACGAGCGTCCGATGCCGCCGCGGCGCCGCCGCTGACCGTCCGCTTTGTAACTCCCGTGAGTAATTCCTGGGGCCAAGTTCTACATTCGGGGGGATTGCGAGGCATGTGACAGGCTGGTTAACTGTGGCTTCGCTACTCCCGAGTAGTGACGCGGGCCGCGGTCGGCCCCGTCAGGACGGAAAGCGGCGGAGCCCGCAGTGCTCCGCACCGGTGGGAACACCCGTGCGCGGCGGGTGTCGCGCGCGGGACCGCGTTCTCCGGCGGGACTTGGGGAAAGGGGACGGGGACAAGACCGACGGTTCTGTGGTCACTCTTTTTATCTCATGCCCTTCGGGTGGCCTGCGGCCCCTATCTCGGGCGTAAGTAAACCCCCTTCGACCGGGAAAGTACCGCGTGATGCCGTCCTCTGAGTACGTTCCTCTATCCGCCGCTCAGCAGAGCGTCTGGTACGCGCAGCAACTGGCCCCCGAAACGCCCATCGGCATTGCGCAGTACATCGAGATCGACGGCCCGCTCGACCACGCGCTGTTCGACCGGGTGGCGCTCATCGCCGCGCACGAGTCCGAGGCCATGAACGCGCGGCTGGCCGAGCGCGACGGAATGGTCTTCCAGGTTCTGGACCCGGCCGCGACCGCGACGGTCCCGCTGGTCGACCTGACGGCGGAGCCGGACCCGCGGGCGGCGGCGCGGGCGTGGATGGACGAGCGGATGCGGTCCCCGCTCCCGATGGACGCCGAGCACCTGTACGTGACCGCGCTGCTCCGGCTCGCCCCCGACCTGTACTGGTGGTTCAACCGCGTCCACCACGTCATCCAGGACGCCTTCAGCGGCTCGGTGGTCAGCCGCCGCGCCGCCGAGATCTACACCACGCTGGCGCGCGGCGGCGAGTACGCCCCCGCCGACCGCGGCTCGTACCGGGCGGTGCTGGCCGCCGAGGCGGCCTACCGGGAGTCGGCGAAGTTCGAGCGGGACCGCGCCTACTGGACCGAGCGGTTCGCCGACCGGCCGGTCGCGGTCGGCCTGGCCGGGGACACGGCCGCGCCGACCGCCGACCACCTGAGCCGGATCACCCTCGTCCCGCCCGGCCCGGCCGCGGCGCTCGCGGCCGGGGCGCGGCGGCTGCGCACCGCGACGCAGGGCCTGGCGATCGCGGCGACCGCCGCGTACGTCGCGCGGATGACCGGCACCGACGACGTCATCCTCGGCCTGGCGGTCTCCGGCCGCACCACGCAGGTGGCGCTGGACACCCCCGCGATGCTCTCGACGGTGCTGCCGCTGCGCGTCGCCGTGCGGCCGGACATGACGGTCGAGGAACTGGTCCGCACCGCGACCCGGGCCGCCGCGCGGGCGCTGCGGCACCA
This sequence comes from Actinomadura xylanilytica, assembly GCF_030283145.1. Taxonomy (GTDB): domain Bacteria; phylum Actinomycetota; class Actinomycetes; order Streptosporangiales; family Streptosporangiaceae; genus Spirillospora; species Spirillospora xylanilytica. The sequence continues at coordinate 666,893 of NZ_JASNWE010000003.1, read as the reverse complement.
GCGCTACCGCCGCGAGGACCTGCTCCGCGACCTGCGGATGCTGGGCGAGCCGCGCCGGCTGCACGGCCCGGTCATCAACATCATGCCGTTTGACTACCGGCTCGACTTCGCCGGGATCCCGGCCAGGATGCACGCCATCACCACCGGCCCGATCGACGACCTGTCGATCAACATCTACGACAACTTCGACGGCAACGGCCTGCGCATCGACTTCGACGCGCACCCCGACCTGTACACCCCGGACCGGCTCGCCGCCCACCAGGACCGGTACGTCCGCTTCCTACGCGCCCTCGGCGACGCCGGCCCGTCCACGCCGCTCCGGGACGTGGAGCTGCTGGACGGCGGCGAACGGGCGCTGGTCCTGGACGGCTGGAACGACACCGCCGCCCCGGTGCCGCCCGCCGTGGTCCCCGAGCTCTTCGAGGCCCAGGCCGCCCGCACCCCGGACGCCCCGGCGGTCGCCCACGACGGCGTCACGCTGACCTACCGCGAGCTGAACGAGCGGGCGAACCGGCTGGCGCGGTGCCTGGCCGCGCGGGGCGTGGGCGCCGAGGACTTCGTCGGGCTGGCGCTGCCGCGCTCGGCGGACCTGGTGGTGGCGGCGCTCGGCGTGCTGAAGGCGGGTGCGGCCTACCAGCCGATCGACCCGGCCTATCCGGCCGACCGGATCGCGCTCATGCTGGCGGACGCCGCGCCCGCCTGCATCATCACGACCGGCGCCGCCGGCCTTCCGGGCGACGCCCCGCGCCTCCTTCTGGACGAGGCGGACCTGAGCGGCCACTCGCCCGCCGACCTCGCCGACACCGAGCGGGTCCGCCCCCTGCGTCCGGGCAACGCGGCGTACGTGATCTACACGTCCGGTTCGACGGGCCGCCCCAAGGGTGTCGTGGTCTCGCACGCGAGCGTGGTGGACTTCTGCGCCTGGGCCGAGCGCGACTTCGGGCCCGGCCGGCTCGCCCGGGTGCTGTTCTCCACGTCGTTGAACTTCGACGTCTCGGTGTTCGAGTGGCTGGCGCCGCTGACGGTCGGCGGCCGGATCGAGGTCGTCCGGGATCTGCTGGAGGTCGCCGAGCGGGGCGGCTGGGAGGGGACGCTGGTCAGCGGCGTCCCGTCCGCCATGGCCGCACTGCTGGCCACCGGCTCCGCCGACCTGCGCGCGGGCGACGTGGTCCTCGCGGGCGAGGCGCTCCCGGCCCGGCTCGTCCGTGACCTGCGGGCCTGGCTGCCGGGCGCGCGGATCTCCAACATCTACGGGCCGACCGAGGCGACCGTCTACGTCACCGCCTGGTTCGACGACGGCAACACCGAGGGGCACGCGCCCATCGGCGGTCCCCTCGCCAACACCCGCGCGTACGTGCTGGACGCGGCGCTGCGGCCCGTCCCGGCCGGCGTCCCGGGGGAGCTGTACATCGCCGGCACCGGCCTGGCCCGCGGGTACCTGCACCGCCCCGGGCTGACCGCGGGCCGCTTCGTGGCGTGCCCGTACGGCGCGGCGGGCGGGCGGATGTACCGCACCGGCGACCTGGTCCGCTGGGACGAGGCCGGCCGCATCGAGTACCTGGGGCGCCTGGACCACCAGGTGAAGGTCCGCGGGTTCCGGATCGAGCCGGGCGAGATCGAGACGGCCCTCGCCGCGCACCCGTCCGTCGCGCAGAGCGTGGTCGTGGCCCGCCGGGACGCGGCCGGCGACCCGGCCCTGGTCGCCTACGTCGTCGCCGGCCCCGGCCGGACGGTCGACGCGCCGCAGGTGCGGGCGTTCGCCCGGGAGTCGCTGCCGGAGTACATGGTCCCGGCCGCGGTCGTGGTGCTGGAGGAGCTGCCGCTCAACCCGAGCGGCAAGCTCGACCGCGCCGCGCTCCCCGCCCCGGACCTCGCCGCGTCCGCCACCGGCCGGGCCGCGCGCGACGCCCGCGAGGAGATCCTCTGCGGGATCTTCGCCGACGTGCTCGGCGCCGAGCGGGTCGGCATCGACGACGACTTCTTCGCCCTGGGCGGCGACTCGCTGAAGGCCACCCGGGTGGTGGCGCGCGTCCGCGCGGCGCTGGGCGCCGAGCCGGCCGTCCGGGCGCTGTTCGAGGCGCCCACGGTCGCCGGCCTCGCCGGGCACCTCGCCGCCGCGACCCCCGCGACCGGCGGAGACGCCCGGCCGGCGCTGCGGCCCGTCCGGCGTCCCGGCCCGGTCCCGGTGTCGCACGCGCAGGAACGGCTGTGGTTCCTCAACCGGTTCGAGGGCCGCACCGCCACCTACAACCTGCCGATCCCGCTGCGGCTGACCGGCGCGCTCGACCTCGACGCGCTGCGCGCCGCGCTCCGCGACGTGGTCGCCCGGCACGAGTCGCTGCGGACGGTCTTCGGCGACACCGACGGCGGGTCGATCCAGCGCATCCTCGGCCCGGACGAGGCCGTCCCGCCGCTCGTCACCGGAGCCGTGGCCGCGGGCGACCTGGACGCCGCGCTGTTCGCCGACGCGACCCGGGGCTTCGACCTCGCCGAGGAACCGCCCGTCCGGGCGCACCTCTACCGGCTGGGCGCGGACGAGCACCTGCTGCTGCTCGTCCTGCACCACATCGCCGGCGACGGCTGGTCGATGGAACCGCTCGCCCGCGACGTCGTCACCGCCTACCTCGCGCGCCGCGACGGAGCCGCCCCGGACTGGGCGCCGCTGCCCGTCCAGTACGCCGACTACGCGGTCTGGCAGCGGGACCTGCTCGGCTCCGCAGACGACCCCGGCAGCCTCGCCGCCCGCCAGCTCGCCTACTGGACCGGCGCCCTGGCGGGGCTGCCCGACCAGATCGCGCTGCCCGCCGACCGGCAGCGTCCCGACCGCGCGTCCTACCGGGGCGGCCAGGTCGCCTTCGAGGTGCCCGCCGAGCTGTACGAGGGGCTGGCCGGGCTCGCCCGCGACCACCAGGTCAGCGTCTTCATGGTGCTCCAGGCCGCGCTCGCCGCGCTGCTCACCCGCCTCGGCGCCGGGACGGACGTGCCGATCGGGACGCCGGTCGCGGGCCGCACCGACGAGGCGCTGGACGACCTGGTCGGCGTGTTCGTCAACACGCTCGTGCTGCGCACCGACACCTCCGGCGACCCGGCGTTCGCCGAGCTCCTCGCGCGCGTCCGGGAGACCGACCTGGCCGCGTACGCGCACCAGGACGTCCCGTTCGAACGGCTCGTGGACGCCGTCAACCCGGCCCGGTCGCTTGCCCGGCACCCGCTGTTCCAGGTCATGCTGACCTTGCAGAACGGCCCCGAGGCGGTGGTCGAGCTGCCCGGCCTGACCGTCGCGGTCGAGCCGGTGGACGCCGGGGTCGCCAAGTTCGACCTGGAGTTCATGCTGGAGCGGCGCCGCGACGGCGCCCCCGGCCTCACCGGGACCCTGGAGTACGCCCTCGACCTCTTCGACCGCGGCACGGCCGGACGGCTCGCCGGCTGGTACCTGCGGGTGCTGGAGGCCGCCGTCCGGTCCGCCGCCGCCGTCACCGTCGCGGACCTCGACCTGCCGGGCGCCGCCGACCTGCGCCCCGCACCGGTCGCGCCCGCCGTCCCGGCCCTGCCCGCCGAAGGGCCGATGGTGAAGCGGCTCGTCGCCTACGTCGTCGCGGCGCCCGGCCGGGTCCTCGACCCCGAGGAGCTGCGCTCCCACGTCCGGGAGAGCCTGCCCGAGGCGATGGTCCCCGCCGCCGTGGTCGTGCTCGACGCGATGCCGCTCACCCCGAACGGCAAGGTCGACGCCAAGGCGCTGCCCAAGCCGGACCTGACCGGCGGGACCGCCGCCCCCTATCGGGCCCCGCGCGACGCCCGCGAGGAGGCCGTCGCCGCCGTCTTCGCCGACCTGACCGGTGCGGCCCGCGTCGGCATCGACGACGACTTCTTCGAGCTGGGCGGCAACTCTCTCATCGCCATGCGGGTCGTCAGCCGGATCCGCCGCGCCCTGGACACCGAGCTCCCGGTCCGCGCGGTGTTCGAGGCCCCCACCGCCGCGCTCCTCGCCGCCCGCGTCGCGGCGCCGGACGGCGGCGCCCCCGGCCGTCCCGCGCTGGAACCGCGCGAACGGCCCGCCGCCGTCCCGCCGTCGTACGCGCAGCAGCGGCTGTGGTTCCTCAACCGGTTCGAGGGTCCGTCCGCCACCTACAACATGCCGGTGGCGCTGCGGATCCGCGGGCCGCTCGACCGCGGTGCGCTGCGCGCCGCGATCGGCGACCTGGTCGCCCGGCACGAGACGCTCCGCACCGTCCTGCCCGACAGCGGCGGCGTCCCCCGCCAGGTCGTGCTGGACCCGGCCGCCGCCCGCCCCGAGCTGGAGACCACCGACACCACCGCCGCCGAGCTGCCGGTCCGGCTCGGGACGGCCGCCGGATACGCCTTCGACATCTCGGCCGAACCCCCGCTCCGCAGCCACCTGTTCCGCGTCGGCCCCGAGGACCACGTCGTGCTGCTCCTCATGCACCACGTCGGCGGCGACGGCTGGTCGATGGCACCGCTCGCCCGCGATGTGATCCTGGCGTATGCGGCGCGTGTCGAGGGCCGTGCGCCCGAGTGGGCGCCGCTGCCCGTTCAGTATGCGGATTACACCTTGTGGCAGCGCGAGCTGCTCGGGTCGGAGGACGATCCGGAGAGTTTGGTCTCCAAGCAGATCGCGTATTGGCGGGATGCGCTGGCGGGGTTGCCGGAGGAGTTGGAGCTTCCCGCCGACCGTCCGCGTCCCGCCGAGTCGTCCTACCGGGGCGGCACCGCGCGCTTCCGGCTCGGCGCCGGCGTCCGGTCGGCCCTGCTCACGGCCGCGCGGGAGACCGGGACCAGCCCGTTCATGGTCGCCCAGGCCGCGTTCGCCGCGCTGCTCACCCGCCTCGGCGCGGGGACGGACGTGCCGATCGGCTCGCCGATCGCGGGCCGGACCGACGAGGCGCTGGACGACCTGGTCGGCGTGTTCGTCAACATGCTCGTCTTCCGCACCGATACCTCCGGCGACCCGACGTTCCGCGACCTGCTCGCGCGGGTCAGGGAGACCGACCTGGCCGCGTACGCGCACCAGGACGTGCCGTTCGAACGGCTCGTGGAGGTCCTCAACCCGCCCCGCCACCTGGGCCGCCACCCGCTGTTCCAGGTCGGCCTGACCTTCCAGAACAACCCCGAGGCCAAGCTGGAGATGCCCGGGTTCGCCGCCGAGCTCGAACCGCTGCACGCCGGCGTGTCCCGCTTCGACCTGCTGATGATCCTCACCGAGCGCGAGGACGGGCTGGACGGCGAGCTGGAGTACGCCCTCGACCGGTACGACCCCACCTCGGCGGAACGGCTCGTCGGCCGCTTCGAGGCGTACCTGACCGCGCTCCTCACCGACCTGGACGCGCGCATCGGCGCCGCCGACGTCCTCGCCCCCGCCGAACGCGCCACCATCCTCACCGACTGGGCCGGCGGCCCGGCCTGCGACGTGGACCGTTCGACGATCCCGGCGTTGTTCGAGGCGCAGGTTTCTGCGCGTCCGGATGCTCTTGCGGTGACGTTCGAGGGTGTGTCGTTGTCGTTTGGTGAGGTGAACGCGCGGGCGAATCGTTTGGCGCGTCATCTGGTCGCGCAGGGCGTCGGTCCCGAGCAGTTCGTGGCCCTGAAGTTCTCGCGTTCGGCGGACTTGGTCGTCGGGGTTCTGGCCGTGTTGAAGGCGGGTGCGGCCTATGTTCCGGTCGATCCGGATTATCCGGTGGATCGCATCGCGTACATGCTGGACGATGCCCGGCCTGTGTTGACGCTCGACTCGGTAGACGTTCCGGACGGCTACGCCGACACGAATCTGAACGTGCCGATCTCCCCGGACCACCCGGCGTACGTCATTTACACCTCGGGTTCGACGGGTCGTCCGAAGGGTGTGGTGGTCCCGCATCAGAACGTGGTGCGGCTGCTGGCTTCGACTGAACCCTGGTTTTCGTTCGGCCCGGACGACGTGTGGACGTTGTTCCATTCCTACGCGTTCGACTTCACCGTGTGGGAGCTGTGGGGTTCCCTCCTCACCGGCGGCCGTCTGGTGGTCGTCCCGTACCTGACGTCGCGTTCCCCTGAGGATTTCCTCAAGCTGTTGGTGTCGGAGCGGGTGACGGTTCTGAATCAGACGCCGTCGGCGTTCTATCAGCTGATGGCCGCTGATCGTGATGGTCCGGGCTCTGAGTTGGCGTTGCGTTTTGTGGTGTTCGGTGGTGAGGCGTTGGAGTTGGGGCGTCTGGACGACTGGTATTCGCGGCATGCCGAGGATGCTCCGACGCTGGTCAACATGTATGGGATCACTGAGACGACTGTGCATGTGTCCTATGTCGCGCTCGATCGCGCCTACGCGGCCACGGCGCCTGGGAGCGTCATCGGTGTGGGCATCCCCGACCTGCGGGTCTATGTGCTCGACGAGCGTCTTCAGCCTGTCGCGCCCGGTGTGGTGGGCGAGTTGTACGTGGCGGGTGCGGGTCTGGCCCGCGGCTATCTCAACCGTCCGGGCCTGTCGGCGGAACGGTTCGTCGCCGATCCGTTCGGTGCGTCCGGGACGCGCATGTACCGCACCGGGGACACCGCGCGCTGGCTGAACGACGGGCGGCTCGAGTACCTGGGCCGTTCTGATCAGCAGGTGCAGTTGCGGGGGTTCCGGATCGAGCCGGGCGAGGTTGAGGCCGTGCTCGCGCGCCACGAGGGTGTCACCGATGTGGCGGTCATCGTCCGCGACAACCGCTTGGTCGCTTACACCGTCCCGGCCGAGTCCGGCGCCTTCGACCCGGGCGAACTACGCCGCTTCGCCGCCCGCGACCTCCCCGACCACATGGTCCCGGCCGTGGTCGTCGAGCTGGATGTTCTCCCGCTGACGGTGAACGGGAAGCTGGACCGCACGGCGCTCCCGGCGCCCGACCTGTCCTCGAAGGTGTCGTCGCGGGAGCCCCGCACTGGGGAAGAGGAACTCCTCGCGGCGCTGTTCGCCGAGGTGCTGGGACTGGAGCGGGCGGGGATCGACGACGGGTTCTTCGATCTCGGCGGTGATTCGATCATCGCGATCCAGCTCGTGTCCCGGGCCCGCCAGTCCGGCCTGGTCATCTCCCCGCGCGAGGTGTTCCAGCACCAGACCGTCGAAGAACTCGCCGCCATCGCCCGCCCCGCCGGCACCGGCGAGGAGATCGAAGCCGAGGCTCCGGGCAGCGGAGTGGGGCCGGTCCCGGTCACCCCGATCGTGGCGTGGCTGCGCGAGCGGACCGGCGGGGACGCCTCCCTCATCGGCGGCTTCCACCAGGCGATGATCCTGCGCACCCCGGCCGGTCTCGGCGCGGACCGCCTCACCGCCGCGCTGCGCACCCTGCTCGACCACCACGACGTGCTCCGGCTCCGCCTGGACGTGGACCACGGCGCGGACACCGGCGCGGACCACGGCACCGGCACCGGCACCGGCGGCGACGGCGGACGGTGGCAGCCGGTCGTGCGGCCCACCGGGTCCGTGCCCGCCGCCGACCTGGTGACGCGGGTGTGCGTGGAGGGGCTGGACGCCGACAAGCTCGCCTCCGTCATCGACGAGCAGGCCGCCGCCGCCCAGGGCCGGCTCGACCCGGCCGCCGGGACGATGGCGCAGCTCGTGTGGTTCGACGCCGGAGAGGCGCAGGGCCGGCTGCTGGTGATGCTCCACCACCTGGTCGTGGACGGGGTGTCCTGGCGGATCCTGCTGCCCGACCTGGTCACCGCCTGGGCGGGGGAGGGACTCCAGCCCGTCGCCACCTCGTTCCGCCGCTGGGCGCAGAAGCTCACCGCCCTCGCGTCCGACCCGGCACTCGCCGACCGGGAGCTGGACGACTGGCTCGACATCGTGGACGGCCCGGACCGCCCGCTGGCCGGGCGCCCCCTCGACCCGCGGGTGGACATCGCCGCCCGCGCCCGGTCGCTGCGGCTGGAGCTGCCCGCCGGCGTCACCGGCCCGCTGCTGACCGACGTGCCCGCCGCGTTCCACGGCCGCGCGAACGACGTGCTGCTCACCGGGCTAACCCTCGCCGTCGCGCAGTGGCGCCGGCACCGGGGCGGGCGCGGCACCGGGTTCCTGCTCGACCTGGAGGGGCACGGCCGCGAGGACGTGGTCCCGGGTGTGGACGTGTCCCGGACCGCGGGCTGGTTCACCTCGATCCACCCGGTGCGGCTCGACGCGGGCCAGGCCGACTGGGCCGAGGTCCGGGACGGCGGCGCCGCCGTCGGCACCGCGATCAAGAAGGTCAAGGAGCAGTTGCGCGCCGTCCCGTCCGGCGGCGTCGGCTACGGGCTGCTGCGGTACCTGGACGACGCCGCCGCGGCGGAGCTCGCCGCCCCGGCCCCGGCGCAGGTCGCGTTCAACTACCTCGGCCGGGTCGCGCCCGGCGGCGAGGACGGCGACTGGAGCCTGGCACCGGAGGAGCCGCCCGCCGGGGAGGACCCCCGGATGCCGATGGCGCACGTCCTGGAGATCAACGCCGTCACCCGCGACCTGCCCGGCGGCCCCGAGCTGGCGGCGACCTGGACGTGGCCGGACGGGCTCCTCGCCGAGGACGAGGTGCGGGAGCTCGCCGAGGCGTGGTTCACCGCGCTGCGCGGCCTGGTCGCGCACGTCGCGGCGGGCGACGGCGGCGGCGACGGCGGCGGGCCCGGCACGGCGGCGGGCGGCTTCACCCCGTCCGACCTGCTCGTGGAACTCGACCAGGGGGAGATCGACAAGTTGCAGAACGCCTGGAGGCAGAACACGTGAACCGGGGGGACCTCGAAGACATCCTGCCGCTGTCGCCCTTGCAGCAGGGGTTCTTCTTCCACGCGCTCTTCGACGCCGGCGACACCGACGTGTACACCGCGCAGCTCGTCCTGGACCTCGACGGGCCCCTGGACGCCGCCGCGCTGCGCACCGCCGCGGGCACCCTGCTGCGGCGGCACCCCAACCTGCGCGCCGCGTTCTGGCACGAGGACCTCTCCCGCCCCGTCCAGGTGATCCCGCGCGCCGTGACGCTGCCGTGGGAGGGCTTCGACGTCTCCGCCGCCGCCGATCCGTCCGCCGAGGCCGACGCGGTCGTCGCGCGGGAGCGGGCCCGCGGCTTCGACATGACCGCGCCGCCGCTGCTGCGGTTCGCGCTGGTGCGGCTCGCGCCTGGACGGCACCGGCTCGTGTTCACCAACCACCACATCCTGCTGGACGGCTGGTCCACCCCGATCCTGGCGACCGAGCTGTTCCTGCTGTACATGCAGGACGGCCACGACGGCGGGTTCCCGCGCGTCACCCCGTACAAGAACTACCTGGCCTGGCTCGCCGGCCAGGACCGGGCCGCGGCCGAGGACGCCTGGCGGCGGGCGCTCGACGGCATCGACGAGCCCAGCCTGGTGGCGCCCGAGGCGGCGGCGCGCCCGCCCGAGCCGCCCGCCCGGACCGCCACCGTCCTCGACGCGCGCCTCACCAGGAGGCTCGGCCGCGCGGCCCGGCGGCACGGCGTCACGCTCAGCACCGTGCTCCAGGGCGCGTGGGGCCTCACCCTCGCCCGCCTCCTCGGCCGCGACGACGTCGTGTTCGGCGCGACCGTCTCCGGCCGTCCCCCCGATCTCCCCGGCGTCGAGCAGATGATCGGGCTGTTCATCAACACGCTGCCGATCCGGGTCCGGCACCGGCCGGACGAGCCGCTCGCCGCGCTGATGGAACGCCTCCAGGACGAGCAGACCCGGCTGCTGCCGCACCACCACCTCGGCCTCACCGACGTCCAGCGGGCCGTCGGCGCGGGCGGCGCGCTGTTCGACACCATGACGGTGCTGGAGAACTACCCGTTCGACCCCGCCGTGATGGACGGCTCCCTCAACGGCGTGACCATCGCCGCCGCCGACTCCTACGACGCCACTCACTTCCCCCTGTCGCTGGTCGCCGTGCCCGGCGACGAGCTGTCGCTGCGCCTGCACTACCGGCCCGACGTGTACGACCGCGACCTCGTCGAGGCGCTGCTCGCGCGCGTCCGCCGCTTCCTGGAGGCGTTCGCCGAGGACTCCGGGCGGCCCGTCGGCGCCGTCGAGCTCGCGGGCGACGCCGAGCGGGCGCGGCTCGCGGCCTGGAACGACACCGCCGCCGAACGCCCGGCCGGGACGCTGAACGCGCTGTTCGAGCGGCAGGCCGCCCGCACCCCGGACGACGCGGCGCTGGTCAGCGGCGCCGAGACCCTCACCTACCGGGAGCTGAACGAGCGCGCCAACCGGCTCGCGCACGCCCTCATCGCCCGCGGCGTCGGCCCCGAGGACCGCGTCGCGCTCGTCCTGCCCCGCACCCCCGCGATCGTCGCGGCGATCCTCGCCGTGCACAAGGCGGGCGCCGCCTACGTCCCGATCGACCCCGAGTACCCGGCCGAACGCGTCGCCCACATGCTGGACGACTGCCGTCCCGCGCTCACCATCACCACCGGCGACATGCCCGGCACCGGCGGCCTCCCCGCGCACGACCCGGCGGACGCCGACCGGGTCCGCCCGCTGCTGCCCGGCAACGCCGCCTACGTCATCTACACCTCGGGCTCCACCGGCCGGCCCAAGGGCGTGACGGTCCCGCACGAGGGCGTGCTCAACTACTACGAGGCGCACCGCGCCGCGTTCATCGACCCCGCGGTCGAGGCGGCGGGCGGGCGCCGGATGCGGTTCGCGCACCTGGCGTCGTTCTCGTTCGACACCTCGTGGATGGGCCTGCTGTGGATGGCGCACGGCCACGAGCTGCACCTCATCGACGACGCCACCCGCCGCGACGTCGAGGCGTACGTCGCCTACGTCGCGGGCGCCCGCATCGACCTCGTCAACACCACCCCGTCCCACCTGCGGTCGCTGCGCGACGCGGGCCTCCTGGACGGCGGCCGGCACCTGCCCGCCCACCTCCTGCTCGGCGGCGAGGCGATCGACGACGCGCTCTGGACGGACCTGCGGGCGCTGCCGCCCGGCGTCACGGTCCGCAACTTCTATGGGCCGACCGAGTCGACGATCGACACGATGAACCAGCCGGTCGCCGCCACCGGGCGCCCCGCCATCGGCGCCCCGTACCGCAACACCCGCGCCTACGTGCTCGACTCCGCGCTCCAGCCCGTCCCGCCCGGCCTCCCCGGCGAGCTGTACCTGGCGGGCCTCCAGCTCGCCCGCGGCTACCTCGGCCGCCCCGGCCTGACCGCCGAGCGGTTCACCGCCGACCCGTTCGGCGCGCCGGGCGACCGGATGTACCGCACCGGCGACCTCGCCCGGTGGCGCGCGGACGGCACCCTCGAGCACCTCGGCCGCACCGACGACCAGGTCAAAATCCGCGGATACCGGGTCGAGCCGGGCGAGATCGAGACCGTCCTCGGCGGCTTCCCGGGCGTCGCCCACGCCGCCGTCGTCGTCCGCGAGGACCGCGCCGGCGAGCGCCGCCTCGCCGCCTACGTGGTCCCCGCCACCGTCGACCTGGCCGCGCTGCGCCGGCACGCGGCGGACCGCCTGCCGGGCCACATGGTCCCCGCGCTGACCGCGATGGACGCGCTGCCGCTCACCGTGAACGGCAAGCTCGACCGTGCCGCGCTGCCCGCCCCGGGCGCCGCCGCGTCCGCCGGCCGCGCCCCCCGCACCCCGCAGGAGGAGATCCTCTGCGGGCTGTTCGCCGAGATCCTCGGAGTGCCGCGGGTGGCCGTCGACGACGGGTTCTTCGAGCTCGGCGGCGACTCGCTCACCGCGACCCGGCTGGTCAGCCGGATCCGCACCGCGCTCGGCGCCGAACTGCCCGTCCGCGCCCTGTTCGAGGCGCCGACCGTCGCGGGCCTGGCCGGACGGCTCGCCGCGACCGCCGGGGCCGCCCGCCCGCCGCTGGCGCGGGCCGCCGAACGGCCCGAGGCGATCCCGCTGTCGTACGCGCAGCAGCGGCTGTGGTTCCTCAACCGGTTCGACGGCGCCTCCGCCGTCTTCACCCTGCCGATCGCGCTGCGGCTGGAGGGCGCGATCGACCGCGACGCGCTCCAGGCCGCGCTCGGCGACGTCGTGACGCGGCACGAGCCGCTCCGCACCATCTTCCCGGACGGGTCCGGGGCCGCCCGGCAGCTCGTCCTGGACCCCGCCGCCGCGCCGCCCCGCCTCACCGTCACCGAGACCGGCGAGGCCCGGCTCCCGGCCGAGCTCGCCGCCGCCGCCCGGCAGGGCTTCGACCTGTCGGTCGAGCCGCCGCTCCGGGCCCGGCTGTTCGCGCTCGGCGACGACGTCCACGTCCTGCTGCTGGTGCTGCACCACGTCGGCGGCGACGGCTGGTCGATGGCGCCGCTCGCCCGCGATGTGATCGTGGCGTATGCGGCGCGTGCTGAGGGCCATGCGCCGGAGTGGGAGCCGCTCCCGGTTCAGTATGTGGACTACACCCTGTGGCAGCGTGAACTGTTCGGGTCGGAGGACGATCCGGAGAGTCTGGTCTCCAAGCAGATCGCGTATTGGCGGGACGCGCTGGCGGGGTTGCCGGAGGAGTTGGAGCTTCCCGCCGACCGTCCGCGTCCCGCCGAGTCGTCCTACCGGGGCGGCACCCACGCCTTCGACCTCGACCCCGAACTGCACGCCGGGCTCCTCGCCCTCGCCCGCGACGGCGGCGCCAGCCTCTTCATGGTCATGCAGGCCGCCTACGCGGCGCTGCTCACCCGCCTCGGCGCCGGCACGGACGTGCCCATCGGCGCCCCCATCGCGGGCCGCACCGACGAGGCGCTGGACGACCTGGTCGGCATGTTCGTCAACATGCTCGTGCTGCGCACCGACACCTCCGGTGACCCGTCCTTCCGCGACCTGATCGCGCGGGTCAAGGAGACCGACCTCGCCGCCTACGCCCACCAGGACCTCCCCTTCGAACGGCTCGTGGAGATCCTCAACCCGGCCCGGTCCATGGCTCGGCACCCGCTGTTCCAGGCCGCGCTGTCCTTCCAGAACAACCCCGAGGCCAAGCTGGAGCTGGACGGCCTCAGCGGCGCCGCCGAACCCCTCGCCTCGGGCGTCGCCAAGTACGACCTGTCCCTCTACCTGGAGGAACGGCACGGCGAGGACGGCGCCCCCGCCGGAATCGAGGCCGCTCTGGAGTACGCCCTCGACCTCTTCGACGCCGACACCGCCCGCTCGGTCGCCGCCCGCTTCGACCGGCTCCTGCGCGAACTGGTCGCCGCCCCGGACGCCCCCATCGGCGCCGCCGAGATCCTCGACCGCGCCGAGCGCCGCACCATCCTCCGCACGTGGGCGGGCGGCCGGGCGGCCGAAACGGACCGCACCACCATCCCGGCGTTGTTCGAGGCGCAGGTTTCTGCGCGTCCGGATGCTCTTGCGGTGACGTTCGAGGGTGTGTCGTTGTCGTTTGGTGAGGTGAACGCGCGGGCGAATCGTTTGGCGCGTCATCTGGTCGAGCGGGGGGTTGGCCCGGAGCAGTTCGTGGCGTTGTGTTTGCCGCGTTCGGTGGACTTGGTCGTTGGGGTTCTGGCCGTGTTGAAGGCGGGTGCGGCCTATGTTCCGGTCGATCCGGATTATCCGGTGGATCGCATCGCGTTCATGCTGGACGATGCCCGCCCGGTACTCACGCTCGATTCGGTAGATGTTCCGGACGGCTACGCCGACACGAACCTGAACGTGCCGATCTCTCCGGACCACCCCGCCTACGTCATTTACACCTCGGGCTCGACGGGGCGTCCGAAGGGTGTGGTGGTCCCGCATCAGAACGTGGTGCGGCTGCTGGCGTCGACGGAGCAGTGGTTCTCGTTCGGCCCGGATGACGTCTGGACGCTCTTCCACTCCTACGCGTTCGACTTCTCGGTATGGGAGCTGTGGGGGCCGCTGCTGAACGGCGGCCGTCTCGTCGTCGTCCCGTATCTGACGGCGCGTTCGCCGGAGGATTTCCTCAGGCTGCTCGCTGCTGAGCGGGTGACGGTGTTGAACCAGACGCCGTCGGCGTTCTACCAGCTCGTGGCCGCCGACCGCGACAACCCCGGTACCGATCTGTCACTGCGCTACATAGTGTTCGGTGGCGAGGCGCTGGAGCTGGGGCGTCTGGACGACTGGTATTCGCGGCATGCCGAGGATGCTCCGACGCTGGTCAACATGTATGGGATCACTGAGACGACCGTGCATGTGTCCTATGTCGCGCTCGATCGTGCCTACGCCGCGACGGCGCCTGGGAGCGTCATCGGTGTGGGCATCCCCGACCTGCGAATTTATGTGCTTGACGAGCGCCTCAAGCCCCTGCCGCCCGGTGTGGCCGGAGAACTGTACGTGGCGGGTGCGGGTCTGGCTCGCGGCTACCTCAACCGTCCGGGCCTGTCGGCCGAACGGTTCGTCGCCGACCCGCACGGTGAGCCGGGCACCCGCATGTACCGCACCGGCGATCTGGGCCGGTGGCGCCGCGACGGGAACCTCGAATACCTCGGTCGTTCCGATCAGCAGGTGCAGTTGCGCGGGTTCCGGATCGAGCCGGGCGAGGTTGAGGCGGTGCTCGCGCGACATGAGGGTGTCACCGATGTGGCGGTCATCGTCCGCGACAACCGCCTGATCGCCTACACCGTTTTCACTGAGCCCGGCGCCGTCGACCCCGCCGAACTGCGCCGCTTCGCCGCCCGGGACCTCCCCGACCACATGGTCCCCGCGGTCGTCGTCGAGCTGGACGCCCTCCCGCTCACCTCGAACGGGAAGCTGGACCGCACCGCGCTCCCGGCGCCCGACCTGTCCTCGAAGGCGTCGTCGCGGACGCCGCGGACCCCTCAGGAGAAGACCCTCGCCGACCTCTTCGCTGAAGTCCTCGGTCTGGAGCGGGCGGGGATCGACGACGGGTTCTTCGATCTCGGTGGTGATTCGATCATCGCGATCCAGTTGGTGTCCCGGGCCCGCCAGTCCGGCCTGGTCATCTCCCCGCGCGAGGTGTTCCAGCACCAGACCGTCGAAGAGCTCGCCGCTATCGCCCGCCCCGCAGGCACCGGCGAGGAGATCGAAGCCGAGGCGCCCGGCGCGGCGGTCGGGCCGGTCCCCGCGACGCCGATCATGCGCTGGTTCCAGGAGCTGGACGGCCCGGTCGGCGACTACAGCCAGCGGATGCTGCTCCAGGTCCCGCCCGCGCTCGGCGTCGACCGGCTGACCGCCGCGCTCCAGGCCGTCCTGGACCATCACGCCATGCTCCGGCTGCGCCTGGACCGGACGGCCCCCGAGTGGCGGTTCGAAGTGGCCGAGCCGGGCGCGGTGGACGCCGCGCCCCTCGTCCGCCGCGTCGACGTCGCCGGCGCCGCCGGCGCCGAGCTGCGCGCGGTCCTCGGCGCGGAGGCCGCCGCCGCCCGCCGCCGCCTCGACCCGGACGCCGGGACGATGGCGCAGCTCGTCTGGTTCGACGCGGGCCCGGATCGGCCGGGGCGGCTGCTGCTGACCGTGCACCACCTCGCCGTGGACGGGGTGTCCTGGCGGATCCTGCTGCCCGACCTGGTCACCGCCTGGGCGGGGGAGGGACTCCAGCCCGTCGCCACCTCGTTCCGCCGCTGGGCGCAGCGCCTCGCCGCCGAGGCGTCCGATCCGGCCCGGACGGCGGAGGCGGCGCTGTGGGCCGAGATCCTCGCCGGCCCCGACCCGGTGCTCGGCCCCCGGCCGCTCGACCCGCGCGCCGACACCTTCGGCACCGCCCGGCACCTCACCGTGGAGCTGCCGGCGGACGTCACCGGGCCGCTGCTCACCGACGTGCCCGCCGCCTTCCACGGCCGCGTCAACGACGTGCTGTTGACCGGCCTCGCGCTCGCCGTCGCCGAGTGGCGCGGCGAGGACCGCACCGCCGTGCTCGTCGACCTGGAGGGGCACGGCCGCGAGGAGATCGTCCCGGGCGTCGACCTGTCCCGCACGGCCGGCTGGTTCACCGTGATCCACCCCGTCCGGCTCGACGCGGGCGGGGCCCGCTGGAACGAGGTCCGCGACGGCGGGCAGGCCGTCGGGACCGCCCTCAAGCGGGTCAAGGAACAGCTCCGCGAGATCCCCGACAACGGCATCGGGTACGGGCTGCTCCGCTACCTCAACCCGGCCACCGCGGCGCGCCTGGCGGGCGCCCCCCGGCCGCAGCTCGCGTTCAACTACCTGGGCCGCACGGCCGCGCCCGAGGGGACCGACTGGGGGCCCGCCGCGCAGGCCGACGCCGACGCGCTCGGCGGCGGCCAGGACGACGCCCTCGCCCTGGTGCACGCGATCGAGGTCGACGCGCACACCCGGGACCTGCCCGGCGGCCCGGTCCTGACCGCCACCTGGACGTGGGCGGGCGGGCTGTTCGGCGAACCCGAGATCGCGGCGCTCGCGGACCGCTGGACCACCGCGCTGCGCGGCCTCGTTGCGCACGTCGTGGCGGGCGCCACCGACGGCCCCGTCGGCGGGTTCACCCCCTCCGACCTGTCCCTGGTGGACGTCGGACAGGACGAGATCGACGAGCTGGCCGCCGAACTCGACGGCGAATGGGAGCTGGAATGACGGCACCGCGGAAGAAGTCTCAGCTCGAGGACGTCCTCCCGCTGTCGCCGATGCAGCAGGGCCTGTACTTCCACGCCCTGTACGACTCCCGCGGCGGGCACGACGTCTACACCGCGCAGATCGTGTTCGACCTGCGCGGCCGGCTGGACGCCGCGGCGCTGCGTGCGGCGGCGGCGGCCCTGCTGCGCCGGCACGCGAACCTGCGCGCCGGGTTCCGGCAGCGCAAGGAGGGCTCACCGGTGCAGGTCGTGCACCGCGAGGTGCGGCTCCCCTGGGAGGACGCCGACCTGACCGGGCTGCCGGACGAGGCGGCCCGCGAGGCCGGGGCGCGCGACATCGCCGGACGCGAGCGGACCCGCCCCTTCGACATGGCCCGCCCGCCGCTGCTCCGCTTCGTGCTGATCAAGCTCGCCGCCGACCGGCACCGGATGGTGTTCACCCACCACCACATCCTGCTCGACGGCTGGTCCACGCCGGTGCTCCAGACCGAGCTGTTCGCGCTCTACCTGGCGGGCGGCGACGACGCCGGGCTGCCGCGCGCCACTCCGTACAAGAACTACCTGGCCTGGCTCGCCGCGCAGGACCGGGCCGCGGCCGGGGACGCCTGGCGCCGCGCCCTGGACGGCATCGACGGCCCCACCCTCGTCGCCCCCGGCGCCCCCGACGCGGGTCCGGGCACCCGGACGGGCCAGGTCCGGCTCCGGCTCACCGAGGACCTCACCGCCGCGCTCAACGCGCGCGCCCGCGCGCACGGCGTCACGCTCAACACCGTGCTCCAGCTCGCGTGGGGCGTGCTCCTCGGCCGCCTCACCGGCGGCACCGACGTGGTCTTCGGCGCCGCCGTGTCGGGCCGCCCGCCCGAACTGCCCGGCGTCGAAGAGATGATCGGCCTGTTCATCAACACGCTGCCCGTCCGGGTCCGGGTGCGGCCCGCCGACACCGTCGCGGACGCGCTTATCCGCCTCCAGCGCGAGCAGGCCGACCTGATGGCGCACCACCACCTCGGGCTCGCCGACATCCAGCGGCTCACCGGCGCGGGGACGCTGTTCGACACCATGACGGTGCTGGAGAACTACCCCTTCGACGCGGACGCCGCGGGCACCGACCTCGGCGGCCTCACTTTGCACGACGTGGACGGCCACGACGCCACCCACTATCCGCTCACGCTCGCCGCCGTGCCCGGCCGCGGCCTGTCCCTGCGCCTGGACCACCGCACCGACCTGTACCCCGCCGGCGACGCCGAACGGATCACCGCGCGGCTCGTCCGGATCCTGGAGGCGGTCGCGCACCGTCCCGCGCTGCCGCTCGGCCGCCTCGACGTCACGGACGGCGCCGAACGCGACCTCGTCCTGCGCGCCTGGCAGGGCCCGCGCACGGACCGGGCGCCCGGCACTCTCACCGGCCGCTTCGCCGAACGCCTCGCCGAGAACCCGGACGCCGTCGCTGTCCGCGCCGCCGGGGAGGCGCTCACCTTCGCCGGGCTGGACGAGCGCGCCAACCGCCTCGCGCACCGCCTCATCGGGCTCGGCGTCGGCCCCGAGACGCCCGTCGCGATGCTGCTCGAACGGTCCGCCGAGGTCATCGTCGCGACCCTCGCGGCACTGAAGGCCGGGGGCGCCTACGCGCCGATCCACCACGGCTACCCGCCCGAGCGGACGGCGTGGGCGGTCGGCGAGGTCCGCGCGCCCGTCCTGCTGGTCGACACCGCCACCCGGGACCGCGTCGCCGGGCTGGACACCGCCGCCCGCATCCTCACCGTCGACGACGACCCGGGCCTCGCCGCGCAGCCCGGCACCGCCCCCGCCGTCGCCGTCCACCCCGAGCAGCTCGCCTGCGTCCTGTTCACCTCGGGGTCCACCGGGGAGCCGAAGGGCGTCATGCTCCGGCACCGCGACGCGGTCGACCTCGCCACCGACGGGCGGCTGCGCGGCGGCGCCCACGACCGCGTCCTGGTCCACTCGCCGCACGCCTTCGACGCCTCCATCTACGAGACGTGGACGCCGATCCTGCACGGCGGCACCGCCGTCGTCGCCCCGCCCGGCCCGCTGGACGGCGAGGCCCTCGAACGGATCATCGCCGCCGAGGACGTCACCGGCCTGTTCCTCACCACCACCCTGTTCAACCTCGTCGCCGACGAGCGGCCCGGGGCGTTCGCCCGCCTCCGGGAGGTCCTCACCGGCGGCGAGGCGGGCTCGACCGCCGCGATCCGCAGGGTCCTGGCCGCGTGCCCGGACACCGAGGTCGGCCACATGTACGGCCCGACCGAGACCACCACCTACACCACCGTCGCCGCGCTGCGCGACGCGCTCGCCGACCCCGCCGAGACCACCCCCGTCCTCGGCCGTCCCATCGGCGACATGCGGGTGTACGTGCTGGACGCCGGGCTCCGCCCGGTGCCGCCCGGCGTCGTCGGCGAGGCCTACATCGCGGGCGCCGGGCTCGGCCGCGGCTACCTGGACCGCGCCGGGCTCACCGCCGGGCGGTACGTCGCCGACCCGTTCGGCGCCCCCGGCGACCGGATGTACCGCACCGGCGACCTGCTCCGGTGGCGGCCCGGCGGCGCCCTGGAGTACGTCGACCGGGCCGACCTCCAGGTCAAGGTCCGCGGGTTCCGGATCGAGCTCGGCGAGATCGAGGCCGCGCTCGCCGCGCATCCCGCCGTCGCGAACGTCGCCGTCCTCGCCCGCGAGGACACCCCGGGCGCCAAGCGGCTGGTCGCCTACGTCGTCCCGCGCCGCGGCGGCTCGGCGGACGGCCTGCGCGAGTACGCCGCCGGGCGGCTGCCCGAGTACATGGTGCCCGCCGCGTTCGTCGCGCTGGACACCCTCCCCGTCGGCCCGACCGGCAAGCTCGACCGGAACGCCCTGCCCGCGCCCGACTACGCCGGGGCCGCCGCCGGACGCGCTCCCCGCACCCCCGAGGAGGAGGTGCTCTGCGGCCTGTTCGCGCAGGTCCTGGAGCTGGACGAGGTCGGCGCCGACGTCAGCTTCTTCGACCTCGGCGGTGACAGCATCGCCGCGCTCAGGCTGGCCACCCTGGCCCGGCGGGCGGGCGTGGAGCTCACCCCCCGCGACGTGTTCACCCACCAGACCGCCGAGGCGCTCACCCGCGCGGGCGAGCCGGCGGACCGGCTCGGCTTCGAGGTGCTGCTCCCGATCCGCACGTCCGGCACCCGGCCCCCGATGTTCTTCGTCCACCCGGCGGGCGGCCTGGCCTGGGGCTACCTGCAGTTCCAGCGGCACCTGGGCCCGGACCAGCCCGTCTACGGGCTCCAGGCCCGCGCGTTCACGCAGGCGGAGCTGCCCGGCTCGGTCGCCGAGATGGCCGCGGACTACCTCGCGCAGATCCGGACCGTCCAGCCGTCCGGCCCCTACCACCTGGCCGGCTGGTCGCTCGGCGGGCTCGTCGCGTACGAGATGGCCGCGCGGCTCCAGGCGGCCGGGGAGGAGGTCGGCCTGCTCGCCCTCATCGACTCCTACCACGGCCAGGATCTGGAGGTCGACAAGCGCGAGGTCCTGCCCGAGCTGCTGGAGGGCATTGGCGTCGACGCCCGGATGGTCGCCGCCGACGGGAACCCCGACATGGCGCAGATCATGGCGGTGCTCGCCGAGCGCGGCGACGCGCTGGCCACCCTCGGCGAGGACGACCTCGTCAACGTCTACCGCAACTACGAGAACGGGCTCGCGCAGGCCGAGGCGTACCGGCCCGGCCCGTTCCGCGGCGACATCGTCTTCTTCACCGCGCTCCGGGGCCGCGCCGCCGGCTCACCCACCGGCCGCTCCAACTGGGGCGCGCTGGTGGACGGCGAGATCGAGGACTACCCCCTCGACGTCGCCCACCACCTGCTGATGGAGCCCGGCCCCGCCGCCGAGATGGGCGCCGTCCTGGCCGCCAGGCTGGGCAAGCTCCACCCGACCCGCGGCTGACCCGGTACGACGGCACTCAGGAAGGAACCCCCGATGACCAACCCGTTCGAGGACCCCGACGGCACCTACGTCGTGCTCACCAACGACGAGGGCCAGCACTCCCTCTGGCCGTCCTTCGCCGAGGTCCCGGCCGGCTGGACGGTCGCCAAGACCGAGGACACCCGGGCCGCCTGCCTGGAGTACGTCGAGGCGAACTGGACCGACATGCGCCCCGGCAGCCTCATCGAGGCGATGGGTGACTGACGGGGAACCGCCCGCGGCCCGGGTCGTGGCGGTCACCGAGTGGACGATGGAGATGGCGGACGCCGCCGACCTGCGGCCCGCGCCGCCGCCCGGCGGGGAGATGGCCTTCACCCGCGCCCG
The DNA here is from genome assembly GCF_030283145.1 of Actinomadura xylanilytica. Lineage (GTDB taxonomy): Bacteria > Actinomycetota > Actinomycetes > Streptosporangiales > Streptosporangiaceae > Spirillospora > Spirillospora xylanilytica. The sequence goes on along the minus strand of NZ_JASNWE010000003.1, from coordinate 646,173 downwards.
CGTCCCGTCCGCCGACGTCAGCCGCGCGCTGTACGCGGCCGTGGGCGCCCCGGTCTGCTGGACCGACCGGTTCCCCTGGACCCACGCCGACTGGCGGGCCTGGGTGGAGCGGCCCGAGCTGAGCACCTGGATCGCGATGGCCGAGGGCACCGTCGCGGGCTTCTTCGAGATCGAGGCGCAGGCCGCGGGCGACACCGAGATCCACCTGGTCGGGCTGACGCCCGCGTTCGTCGGCCGGGGCTACGGCGGCCACCTCGTCGAGCAGTGCGTCCGCCGCGCCTGGCAGCGCGGCCGGCTGTGGGCCGCGCACAGCGGCCCCGCGGCCCGGGTCTGGCTCCGGACCAGCAGCCTGGACCACCCGAACGCGCTCGCCAACTACCGGCGCCGGGGCTTCAAGGTGGCGGCGGAGAGCACCGCGCCCAAGACCGTCCCGGATCCGCGGACGGCGCCGTGGCCGCTGCCGCGCGACCCGCGGACGGCGCCGCGGCCCGCCGTGGCGGAGGAGTTGATCACGTGAGCTGGTTCCGCTGCACCGAGACGCGCCCCTGGGCGTCGATGCGGCTGTTCTGCCTGCCGCACGCGGGCGGGTCCGCGGTGTTCTACCGCGGCTGGGCCGAGGAGGTCGGCCCGGCGGTCGAGCTGCACGCGGTGCAGTACCCGGGCCGCGCCGACCGGATGGCCGAGCCCGGCGTCCCCGACGCGCAGCAGCTCGCCCGGCTGATCGCCGGGGCGATGGCGCCGCTGCTCGACCGTCCCGCCGCGCTGTTCGGCCACAGCATGGGCGCCCTGGTGGCCTACGAGGTGGCGCGGCTGCTCCAGGAGCGCGGCGCCGCCCCCGTCCACCTGTTCGTCTCCGGCGCCCGCGCCCCGCACGACCGCGACGACGAGGCGTTCGCCGGGCTCGACGACGACGGCCTGGTCGCCGAGATGGTCAAGCTGGGCGGCACCGACGCCGAGGTGCTGCGCGACCCCGAGCTGCGCGAGCTGGTGCTGCCCTACGTGCGCAACGACTTCGCCCTGGTCGAGAACTACCGGCAGCGCGCCGGGACGCGGCTGGCCGTCCCGGTCACCGCCGTCATCGGCGACGCCGACCCGCGCGTCGACCGCGCCCAGGCCGCCCGCTGGGGCGAGGTCACCGACGCCCGGTCCGCGCTGAGGGTGCTGCCCGGCGACCATTTCTACCTGGTGCCGCAGCATGCCGCGGTCGTCGGCGAGATCCTGCGCACCCTTGAGGTCCCCGTCGGCGGCTGACGGCGGTTCCGATGTGAAGCACCCCGGCAGGGGCCGTGGCCTCTGCCGGGGTGCCGCGTCGGGAGCCTTGTGGGCGCGCCGCACGTCGGTGCGGGGACGTGTGCGGCGCGCCCGTGCTCCCTGCTATGCGTCCTTCCGGAGCGTCCGGATCAGTAGACCGATGCGCCGAAGTAGCTCAGCGCCTCAGTGGCGGGCTGGAAGAACGTCGTCCCGCCGGACGAGCAGTTGCCGCTGCCGCCGGAGGTGAGCCCGATCGCGTCCGAGCCGTCGAACAGCGGGCCGCCGCTGTCGCCGGGCTCGGCGCACACCGTCGTCTCGATCAGGCCGTTGACCGTGCCCTCGGCGTAGTTCACGGTCTGGTCCAGGGCGGTCACCTGGCCGTCGTGCACCTGGGTGGTGCTGCCACTGCGCTGGACGGTCTGGCCGACCGTCGCCTCGGCGGCGCCGGTGATGTCCTGGGTGTCGCCGTAGAGGCTGACGGTGCCCTGGGTGTCGGTGGGGGTGCTGGAGTACTTCACCAGACCGAAGTCGTTGTCCGGGAAGCTGCTTCCGGCGGTGTCCCCCAGCTTCTGGGAGCTACCCGAGTCGGCGTACCAGGTCGCGCCGATCTCGGTGCAGTGGCCGGCGGTGAGGAAGTAGTACTCGCTTCCCTTCTTGACGTTGAAGCCGAGCGAGCAGCGGCCACCGCCGGTGTAGATGGCCTCGCCCCCCGCGGTGAACGGGCGGAAGGTGCCCGCGACCTTCTTGGTGCGGATCGCGGCGCCCTGCTTGGCCGCCGCGGCCTTCACCTTGGACAGGCTCTTGCCCTTGACGCTGCTGTCCAGCGACAGCACCACCTGGTTGGCGGCCGGGTCGACGGCCCAGGCGGTGCCGGGCACGGTCGCGTCCCGCTTGAGCGCGGCCATGACCTTCTTCAGGTCGGCGCCGCTGCGGGCCACCGTCTTCGGTTCCGCGCCGGCGGCGCGCACGCTCTGCGCCGCGCCGGCGTCGGTGACCGTGACGACGAGCTTGCGGGTGGCCCGGTCGATGTAGGCGCCGGCGGTACGGGTCCCGAGGGTCCCGGCCAGGGAGCGCGCCACCTTGGCCTGGTCGGCCTGGGGGGTGGGGCCCGCCGGTCCGGCGGGGGCCCCGGTCGACGCATTCGCGCCGGCCGTGGCGATGAGGGTGGTCGCCATGAGGCCGGCCGCCGTCCCGATGACGACGGTTCCGCGGATGCGGGCGTGGCGGATCTTCACTGAGCCTCCAGAGGGGAGCGGGTGCGCCCGAGTGGCGCACCGGAGGTCACCGACATCGTGGAAGACCGCCAAGTCCCGTGAAAGGCCGGAATGTGCTTAATCCGCCCCTTGTGCGTTGGCAGATTGGGTGCGGGAGACTGGTCGGATTTCGGGGATGATGCCCCCTTTGGCCGGATTATCATTGCCTGATAAGTCCGGTATCGCCCTGAACGGGCCTCCCCGGAACCCCTCCTCCGTCGTAAAGTCGGAGGCGGCGGGGGCCGGACGTAAGACGCGGACCCTCCGCCCCCGGTTCCCCTGGGGAGTCTCCATGGGTGTCGAGATCCGGGTGGAAGGGCTCAGAAAGTCGTTCGGCCGACAGGTCATCTGGGAGGACGTGAGCCTCACGATCCCCGCCGGAGAGATATCCGCCCTGCTGGGGCCATCCGGAACGGGAAAATCGGTCTTCCTGAAGAACCTGGTCGGACTGCTCCGCCCCGATCGGGGTCACGTCTATGTCGGCGGCGGCGACGTGCCGCGGCTGAACGAAAACGATCTTTATGCGCTGCGCCGAAAGTTCGGCGTGCTGTTCCAGGACGGCGCGCTGTTCGGCTCGCTGAACATCTTCGACAACATCGCCTTCCCGCTGCGCGAGCACACCAGGAAGCGCGAGTCGGAGATCCGCCGGATCGTCGAAGAGAAGATGGAGATGGTCGGCCTGACCGGCGCCGGCGGCAAGCTCCCCGGTGAGATCTCCGGCGGGATGAAGAAGCGCGCCGGCCTCGCCCGCGCCCTGGTCCTGGACCCCGAGGTGATCCTCGCCGACGAGCCCGACTCCGGCCTGGACCCGGTCCGTACCGCCTACCTCAACCAGCTCTTCGTGGACCTCAACGCCGAGCTCGGCGCCACCTTCCTGATCGTCACCCACGACATCGGCACCGCCCGGGTGCTGCCCGACAACCTCGGGCTGCTGTTCCGCCGCGGGCTGGTCATGTTCGGACCGCGGGAGATGATCCTGTCTAGCACCCACCCGGCGGTCAACCAGTTCTTCAACGCCCGCCGCCAGGGCCCGATCGGGATGGCCGAGGAGAAGGACGCGGCCCAGATCGAGGACGAGGGGGCGGCGCCGCCCGCCCTGCCGGCCCCGATCCAGCCGCAGCTCATGCCGAGCGACGGGCGGGTGCGGCCGAGCATGCGGCGGCCGGGCGAATGGCTGCGCGACCACCGGGTCAAGGCGCCGCCCGGCTCGTTCATCGACAACGAGGGCCGCGACTGGCTCACTGGCTGGGACGGGCTCACCGCCGCGCACCAGCGCCCGCAGTGACCACGACCGCCCCCCGGCCCGGCGCCCGACGGGCCGGGGGCGCGAAGATGATCCGGTGACATTGCTGCTGAACCGTTCCGACCTCGAGTCCGTCCTCGACCCGGCGCGGTGCCTGGAGGCGCTGCGCCGGGGCTTCACCGCCGAGCCGGGGGAGGTACCGGCGCGCCGGGTCATCGTCCCGCTGCCGGGGCCGGGGACCGCCACCACGCTGATCCCCGGGCTCGTCGAGGGCGTCCCCGCGTACACCGTGAAGGTGAACGCCAAGTTCCCCGGGAGCCGTCCCGCGCTGCGGGGCGTCGTCGCCCTCCACGACCTCGGCACCGGCGAGACCCTCGCGCTGCTCGACTCCGCGACCGTCACCGCGTGGCGCACCGGCCTGGCCGCCGCGCTCGGCACCCACGCGCTGGCCCGCGGCGACGCGGCCACGGTCGCGGTCGTCGGCGCGGGCGCGCAGGCCGAGCTGGTGCTGCGCGGGCTGGCCGCGCTCCGGCCCGTCCGCGCGCTCACCGTGTCCGACCTGGACGAGGACCGCGCCGCGGCCTTCGCCGGACGGCACGGCGCCCGCCTCGGCATCGCCGCGGCCACCGAGGCCGACCCCCGCGCCGCCGTCCGGGACGCCGGGATCGTCATCACCGCCACCTGGGCGCGCGACCCCCTCCTGCACGCGGCCGACGTGGCGCCGGGCGCGCACGTCACCTCGCTCGGCGCCGACGAGCCCGGCAAGGCCGAACTCGGCGCCGACCTGCTCGCGGGCGCCCGCGTCGTGGTCGACGACGTCGCCCTCGCCACCGAGATGGGCGTCCTGGCCGGCGCCGGGCCGGACGCCGCGCGCGCCGCCGGCACCCTGGGCGCGGTGCTGCGCGGCGAGGCGCCCGGACGGGCGGCGGACGGCGAGGTCACCGTCTACGCGCCGGTCGGCCTGCCCTGGCAGGACCTGGCGCTCGGCTGGACGGCCTACCAGGCGGCCCGGGAGGCCGGCCGGGGGACCGACTACGACTTCCTTGATTGAAACACGTTCTACTTGTGTCTAGGCTGGCCGGACCCGGCGCAGGGAGGCACAGTGGTCCTGGAGCGGTTCCGAGTCGACGGCAAGGTCGCGGTGGTCACCGGGGCGGGCCGCGGGATCGCCGGGTCGCGGGCCGCGGCTACCTCGCCTACGGCAGCGCCAAGGCGGCCCTCGCGCACTACACCCGCCTCGCCGCGCTCGACCTGGCCCCCAAGGTGCGGATCAACGCCGTCGCCGTCGGATCGGTCGCCACCTCGGCGCTCGACATCGTGACGTCCAGCGACGAGCTGCGCACCCGGATGGAGGCTGCGACGCCGCTCGGCCGCATCGGCGAGCCCGAGGACGTCGCCGCCGCGGTCGTCTACCTGGCCTCCCCGGCGTCCGCCTACGTGACCGGCACCCTCCTGCGCGTGGACGGCGGCATCGACACCCCCAACCTCGACCTCGGCATGGAGGACCTGTGACGTACCGCGTCGTCCAGTGGAGCACGGGCAACGTCGGCCGCAACGCCATCGCGGGGATCGACGCGCACCCGGGCCTCGAGCTCGCCGGCGTCTGGGTGTCCAACCCGGCCAAGGCGGGCCGGGACGCCGGCGAGCTCGCCGGGCTCGGCCCCCTCGGCGTCGCCGCCACCACCGACGGGGCCGCCCTCCTGGCGCTGCGTCCCGACTGCGTCGTCTACACCGCGATGGCCGACGTCCGTATCTTCGAGGCGATCGACGACCTGTGCCGCATCCTGCGGTCCGGCGCGAACGTGGTCTCCAGCAGCCCGGTCTTCCTCCAGTTCCCGGACGGCGTCGTCCCGCCCGAGATGGCAGACCCCGTCCGGCGGGCGGCGGCGGAGGGCGGCGCGTCGGTGTTCGTCAACGGCATCGACCCCGGCTTCGCCAACGACGTGCTGCCGCTCGCCCTCACCGGCATCAGCGAACGCGTCGACGAGGTCCGCTGCCTGGAGATCCTCAACTACGCCACCTACGACCAGGCCACGGTCCTGTTCGACATCATGGGCTTCGGCCGCGCCCTCACCGAGACCCCGATGCTTCTCCAGCCCGGCGTCCTGACGATGGCCTGGGGCAGCGTCGTCCGGCAGCTCGCCGCCGGACTCGGCGTCGCGCTCGACGAGGTCACCGAGCACCACACCCGCCTCCCCGCGCCCGAGACGTTCCAGGTCGCGTCCGGCACCATCGAGGAGGGCACCGCCGCCGCGCTCCGCTTCGAGGTCGCCGGCATGCTGGACGGCCGCGCCGTGGTCGTCCTGGAGCACGTCACCCGCCTCCGCGACGACCTCGCGCCCGACTGGCCCCAGCCCGCCGGCGCCGGCTGCTACCGCGTGGTGGTGAAGGGCGAGCCCGACTACACCCTCGACCTCCAGCTCCTCGGCGGCGACGGCGACCACAACACCGCGGGCCTCAAGGCCACCGCGATGCGCCTGGTCAACGCCGTCCCGGCCGTCGTGGAGGCGCCGCCCGGCCTCCTCACCGCGCTGGACCTGCCCCTCATCCCGGGCCGGGGCCTCCTCCGTTAGGCGGTGTTTCGAAGCCCGGCCGGGCTCCGCCGGCCGCTCGGGTCAGAGCCCCTCGCGGTGGGCCATCGCGGCGGCCTGGGTGCGGCTGGAGGCGCCGAGCTTGGCCAGGATGTTGGAGACGTGGACGCTGGCGGTCTTGGGGGAGATGAACAGGGCCGCCGCGATCTGCTTGTTGTTGCCGCCCTCGGCGACGAGCTTGAGCACCTCGCGCTCGCGGACGGTCAGCGCGGCGAACGGGCCGGGCCGCGGCGCGGGCCGCGCGGAGCCGAGACGGGCGCGGGTGCCGAGAGCGCGCAGCGCCCCGAGCAGCGGGACGGCGCCGAGCCGCTCGGCGGTGGCGACGGCGGCGGCCCACTCGGCGGCGGCCTCGTCGCGCTCGCCCCGCTCGGCCAGCGCCTCGGCGAGGCGCCAGCGGGACCGCGCGACCTCGTAGACGAAGCCGTCGCCGCCGTAGGTGAAGGCGCCGGTGGCCTTCCGCCACAGGTCCGGGTCATGGACGCCGCGGACGCGGCGGTGCTCGGCCTCGGCGCGGGCGAGCCAGGCGTGCCCCTCCAGGCCGAGCCACGCGCGGGGCCGGTCGTCGTGGGTGGTGACCGCGACCTTGCGGGCGCGCTCGATCAGGACGTCCGAGGCGGCGGCGGCCTCGGCGACGGCGGCGCCGTCCCCGGCCGCGCGGGCCCGGGCGGCCCGCTCGGCGTGCGCCCACAGGCCGGTCGTCGCGATTCTGATGACCCCGGTCTCGTAGGGGTAGAGCATGTTGAGGACGGCGGTCACATGCGCGAGCGCCGCGTCCGGGTCGTCCCGCCACAGGGCCTGCTCGGCGGCGAGGCCGCGGGCGACGAAGGCCAGGAACTGGTCGTCGGCCCACAGCGGCTCGATCCAGCGGAGCCGCTCGTCGGCCGTGCCGCTGCCCTGGGCGACCTCCACGAACAGCGCGTACGCCGACACCTGCGCCTCGGGCGGCCGGACGACCTGCGCGCCGAAGTCGTCAGCCAGCTCGGTCGCCCGCGCCCAGTCGCCGGTCGTGTAGTGGACCAGGTACTGAAGGCAGCGGAGTGTGGTGCCGAACGAGCTCCAGCCGAGGCCGTTGCGCAGCGTCAGCCGGACGCCCTCGTCGGCCGCGCGCGCCGCACCGGCCAGGTCGCCGCGGTCGAAGACGGTGCGGGCGCAGTGGAAGGAGGCGCGCAGGGCCACCGGATGGTTCTCGTCGGCGAGGGCGAGGTCGCGGGCCTTGGCGAAGAGCCGGGCCACGCCGCCGTCCGGTCCGGAGCGGAGCGAGGATCCCCCGGGTGAGGGCTCGTCGGCCTCGCGGGACTCGCGGTAGATGCCGAGGGTGACCAGCGCGCTGGCCTCGGCGTCCCTGGCCCCGGCGGCGCGGGCGGCGGCGATGGTCTGCTCGGCGAATCCGGGGAGTTCGCTGTCGTCGTCCCGGATCAGCAGGGTGCGGGCATAGGTCGCCATCGCGGCGGCCCGCTCCAGCGTCGGCGGGTCGGCCGGGAGCATGGTGACGGCGGCGCGGGCCATCTCGATCGCCTCGGTGTCCTCGTCGATGTCGCCGAGGGCGGTGGCCAGGTGCTCGCGGATCTGGACGCCGAGCCGGACGTCGGCGGGATCGGCGGCCTCCAGCAGCCGGCGCAGCCGCGAGACGCCGCGCCGGATCTCGCCCGCGCGCTCGTACGCGCGGACGGCGGCGAGGGAGAACCGCATCCGGTCGGTCCCGGCGACCTCCTCGGGGCCCTGGACCGCGTCCCACAGCGACAGTGCGCGGTCGAAGTGCTCGTGGGCCTCGGCGGGCGCGCCGACCCGTTCGGCCTCGCGCCCGGCCCGCACGGACGCGGCGAACGCGGCGGGCAGGTCGTGCGCGGCGAGGCTGTGGTGGGCCAGCTCGGCGGCCGAGCCCTGCCGCCCGCCGGGCATCGCGGCCAGCAGCCGCGCGAAGTCGGCGTGCAGCCGGGTGCGCTCGCCGGGCAGGAGGTCGGCGTAGACGGCCTCGCGGAGCAGGGCGTGCCGGAAGGTGTAGCCGACCGCGCCGTGCGGCGAGAGGAGCTGGTGGGAGACGACCTCGCGGAGCGCCTCGCCGACCGCGGCCTCGTCCAGCCCCGACACCTGCCGGACGAGCTCGTCGTCGATGCGGCGCCCGGCGACGGCGGCGACCCGCACGACCCGCTGGGCGTTCTCGGAGAGCCGCTCCATCCGGGACAGCAGCAGGTCGGCGAGCCCCGCGGGCAGCTCCTCTCCGCTGCTCGCGGCCGAGTAGAGCTCGCCCGCATAGAACGGGTTGCCCTCCGAGCGCAGGTGGACCCGTTCGATCTCCTCGGCGGACGGCGCGGCGCCGGAGCCGAGGGCGGTCAGGTACTCGGCGGTCTCGCCCGGTCTGAACGGCCGGACCTCGACGGCGGACACGTTCGGCAGCCGCAGCAACTCGGCGACCAGCGGGCGCAGCGGATGCCGCCGGTGCAGGTCGTCGGTGCGGTACGTGCCGATCAGGCAGACCCGCTCGCGTTGCAGGACGCGGCTGAGGAACGTCAGCAGGTGCCGGGTGGAGCTGTCGGCCCAGTGCAGGTCCTCCAGCACCAGCAGCACCGGCCGCTGCCGTCCGAGCTCGCCGAGCAGCCCGAGCACGGCGCCGAAGAGCTGCTGCTGCCCGAGCTCGGACGCGCCGCCGGGGACGCCGTCGCCGTCGGGCAGGAGGCGGCCGAGCACCGGGCGGGAGGCCAGCGCGGCCCGGATCGCCTCCGATTCCGGCGGGGCGGGCTCGGACGCGCCGCGGGCGGCGGTCCACAGCGCGTCGGTGAGCGGCAGGTAGGGCATGCTCTCGCCGAGCTGGGCGCACTGCCCGACCAGGACGGCGCAGTCGCGGTCCCGCGCGGCCCGGCACAACGCGCCGACCAGGTGCGTCTTGCCGACCCCGGCGTCCCCGCCGACCAGGACGACCCCGGCGCTGCCCGCCGCGGCCCGGTCGAGCGCGGCGGTGAGCTCGCCGAGTTCGGCGGCCCTGCCGATCAGCACGGGGCGCCTCCGGAGGGCGCGCCGTCGTCCTGCCACTGGATCATGTTGCACATTATCCCACCTGGCGTGGGAGCTCAGAATTGCCCGTTCTGCCTGGTCCGGCGGGTGACGTGATGCGGAGCACGTCGAACGGTCCGTCCCCCTGCCGCCGCCGGCGCCGCGGCGCCCGTGAAGAACGCGGGCCCCCGATCCTCGGGGGATCGGGGGCCCGCGTTTCGGAGGGGGTCACGCCGTGGCGGCGGCCTTCTCCGCCTCCGTACTCCCGCCGTCCCCGGCGCTCTCGGCGGTGCCGGCGTCCTCGGCGTCCGGCTCGACCACCGGCCGGGGGAGCACCTGGGCGTACTCGCGCAGCGTCTCGGCGGCGATCCGGCTCCACGAGTAGCGGGACCGGGCGCGGTCGGCCGCGGCGATCGAGTAGCCCTTGAGCGTGGTCTGCTCGGCGAGCAGCCGGCGCAGCTCGCGGCCGATCACGACCGGGCGGCCCGCCGGGACGTGCAGTCCGGTGATCTTGTCCAGGACGGCGTCGGTGTTCCCGCCGGCCTTGACCGCGACCACCGGGACGCCGCACGCCATCGCCTCCAGCGGCACCATCGCGGACGGCCGGTGCGGGGCGAGGCACAGCGCCAGCCGGGCGGTGCGCAGCAGCTTGGGCAGCGACCGGCGGGGCACCCGGCCGAGGAAGATCACCCGGTCCGCGACGTGCAGCTCCTTGGCCAGCAGGATCAGCCGGTGCACCACCGGGTCGTTCTCCAGCTCCTCGCGCTCCGGGCCGCCCGCCACCGTCAGCTCGGCGTCCGGGACGTGCACCAGGGCGCGGATGCCGGTGGCGACGTCGCCGGCCTCCAGGTCGCGGCAGACCATCACCATCCGGTCCCGGTCGCCGCGCGGCATCGCCGGGCCGGTCTGCGCGAACTGCTCGCCGTCCACCCCGTACGGGACGACGGCGATCTTCGTGCGCGGCACGCCCAGCCGCACCGTCTGGCCGGCCTCCTCGGCGTGGCCCGCCAGCACGGCGGCCGAGCCGGTCCCGATCGCCTTCTCCAGCCGGGCCCGCGCGGGGTGCACGGCGCCGCCGGAGCGGCGCTCGCCGATCGCGAGGCCGTGGTTGCTCTGCACGAACGGGATGTCGAGCTCGCGGGCGACGGCGCAGGCCGCCAGCCCCGCCACCCAGCCGTGCGCGTGGACGATGTCGGGGCGTCCGGAGCCGGACCAGCGGCGGCGCAGCCCGTCGGCGAAGTCGCGGACGTGGTCGAGGGTCTCGGCCTCGCCGAGGGGACGCGCCGGGCCCGCCTCGATGTGGTGGAGCGAGGCGCCCGGCCCGATCCGCGACCGGGTGCGGGCGGCGCCGTCCTGCCGGCGCGCGCAGACGGTGACGTGGTTGCCGGGCTCGTCCTCGCGGGCCGGGCGGGCCAGGGCCAGCGCGAGCTCCCGGACGTGGACGGCGTCGACACGCTCACCGTCGAAATCGGCGGTGGACACGAGGGAGATGTTCAAGGGGTGCGACATGACGAGACCTCCGGGTCGACACGAGGGAAGACTGGAGGTATCTGCGTCTTAGACACCTGCTCGCCCCATGGTCTGTCCGCCAGGCGCCTCCGCGAAACCCCGGAACGCGTCCCATCCGCGCGACCCCTGGTCAGAGACGGGAACCGTGACGGGTGTCACCACGTCTGACGTGGATGCGTCCTCTGCGTCCTGCCCTCGCGCTCGGCTGCCTCGCGGCCGTCGCCCTCACCGCGGCCTGCGGCTCCGGCGGGCCGGAGGTGCGCGTCGCGCGCGCAGACCCGGCCCCGGTCCGCGCCGCCGATCCGCGCACCGCCGCCCGCGCCGACACCGCGTTCGGCCTGGACCTCCTCGCAGCCTGGTGCGCGCGGGACCCCGCCGCGAACCTGGTGCTGTCGCCGAGCAGCATCGCCGGCGGCCTCGGCATGGCCTACCTGGGCGCGCGCGGCGCGACCGCGAAGGCGATGGCCGCCGGGCTGCACCTGCCGGACGGCGACCCGCTGCCCGCGCTGCACGCCCGCGCCCAGGCGCTCGCGACGCTGAACGGCGAGAAGACCACGGTGAGGACCACCGACCAGGTCTGGTCCGACCTCGCCCTCCCGCCCGACGGCGGCTACCTCTCGCGGGTGGCCACCGGCTACGGCGCCGTGCTGAAGCGGCTCGACATCCAGGGCGACCCCGACGGCGCCCGCCGCGCCGTCAACGAGGCGATCGAGACGTCCACCGCGGGCCAGATCCCCGACCTGCTGCCGCAGGGCTCGGTGACCCGGGACACCGGCTGGCTGCTCACCGATGCGGTCTACCTCAAGGCGCGGTGGGCCGACGAGTTCAAGCGCTCGCACACGAGCCCCGCGCGCTTCACGACCGCGGCCGGGCAGGCGGTCCGGACGCCGACGATGAGCCGGGAGGCGTCGTTCGGCTACGCGCACGTCCAGGGCTGGACGGCCGTCGACCTCCCCTACGCCGGCGGACGGCTCAGCATGACCGCCCTGATGCCCGACCCCGCCGCGACTCCCGGTTCCGCCGCGACCTCCGGCTGCCCGCGCCTCGACGCGTCCACACTCGGCCGGGTGACCGGCGCGCTGCGGCCCGCGCGCGTCGATCTGGCGCTGCCCAAGGTCAGGCTGCGTTCCCGGCAGAACCTCCAGCCCCTGCTCAGCGGGCTGGGGATGGGCGTGATGTTCTCCGGCGGCGCCGACTTCACCGGCATCTCGCCAAAGGCGGCGCGGGTCGCGTTCGTCCAGCACGCCGCGACCCTGCTGGTCGACGAGAGGGGCACCGAGGCCGCCGCCGCGACCGCGACCGGGGTGCAGGCGGGCGCGGCGCCCCCGCGGGCGGCGCTCGAGGTCGTCTTCGACCGTCCCCACCTGCTGCTCGTCCGCGACACCCGGACCGGTGAGCCGCTGTTCCTCGCCCGCGTCGCCGACCCGTCCAGGACCTGACCCGCTGCTAGGTTCGGGACATGGACGTCGGTGACGTGGTGGACGACTTCGAACTTTCGGACGAGACGGGCGAGCCGCGCACGCTGAGCGGGCTGCTGGAGGACGGGCCGGTGGTGCTCTTCTTCTACCCGGCCGCGATGACCCCCGGCTGCACCGCCGAGGCGTGCCACTTCCGCGACCTGGTCGCCGAGCTCGCCGAGGTCGGCGCGCACCCGGTCGGGATCAGCGCGGACGCGGTGGGCAGGCAGAAGGAGTTCGCCGACAAGCACGGCTTCGGGTACCCGCTGCTGTCGGACCCGGGCGGCGCGGTCCGGGCCCGCTTCGGGGTCAAGCGCGGGTTCGCGCTCGCGCCCACCCGGCGCCAGACCTTCGTCATCGGCACCGACCGCCGCGTGCTGGAGATCGTCAAGAGCGAGGTCCGGATGAACGCGCACGCGGACCGCGCCCTGGCGGCGCTCCGCGGCGCCGGGGCCTGAGACCGGGGCGGCGTCCGGCCGGTGTTTCCAAGCCCGGCCCGGTGTCCTCGCCTGGCGGCTCGGACGCCGACCTGGCTTGGGCGAGCGCGGCATCGCTTCGCGATCTGGCCGGTCGGGCTCGCCTCCGGCTTCGCCCCACCGGCCAGGTGGCGCGCTCGCGCGACGGCTGAGGCACTTTGAGACACGCCTAGCCCGCTTCGCCCGGCCCGTTGGGCTCGTCCGGCCCGTTGGCCTCGCCCGGCCCGTTGGGCTCGTCCGGCTCGTCAGGTTCGGGCGCCGGGACGATCGGCAGCACGATCGCCGACGCCCGGCCGGGCTCGTGGAAGATCTCCTGGGCCGCGATCCGCATCTCGGTCGCGGTGCCGATCGGCTCGCCGGTGCCGGTGTTGCGGGCCACCCGCGGGTAGGCGCCGCTCGCGACCTGCACCCGCACCCGGTTGCCGCGCTTGAACCGGTGGCCCGCGGGCCACAGCTCCACCGCCACCCGCCGCACCCCGTCCGCGTCCGGCTCGGGCGCGCCGGGGAGCAGCCGCCGCATCCCCTCGCAGAGGTTGTACGACTCGCCGCCGGGCGTCACCTCGCACAGCCGCACCACGAAGTCGGTGTGCGAGCGGTCGGACCGGACGAACAGCTCGGCCGCGACCGGCCCGATGATCTCCATGTCGTCGTCCAGCTCGGCGGAGGTGTAGGTCAGCACGTCCTGCCGGCGCTCCAGCCGCCGCTGGTCGGCCACCGGATGGTTCTCGCCGAGCAGCGTGGGCCCGCCGAGGAACGGCGTCGGGTGCGTCGGGTCGTACCGGTAGGCGTCGGGCTCGGACGCGGGCGGCTCGCCGGGGGCCAGCGCGCCGCCGGGCTGGAGGTGCCACCGCTGCTCCCGCATGCCCGGGACGGGCCAGTCGGGGAACTCGCGCCACTCGTCCGCACCGGTGATGAGCAGCCGCACCGGCTGCTCGCGCAGGTCCGACGGGTCGTCGAGCAGGTGCGCGCGGAACCAGGTCACGGCCTCGCCGACCGAGTCGCGCATCATCCGCTGGTCGGCGTGGAACCACGGGCCGATGGTCAGGTACGGGCGGTGCCCGGCGGCGCGCAGCGCGGCGTAGTCCTTGAGCTGCCAGGGCAGGAAGATGTCGTACCAGCCGCCGGTCATGTTCACCGGCGCCCGCACCCGCGCCACCGTCGGGCTGAAGTCGCGCTTGTCCCAGAACGGGGTGTCGGGCCCGCTGACCAGCAGATCCTGGAAGAACCGCTGCTGCTCGCCGGTCGCGAGCCGGTCGAGCTCGCCGAGCGGCCGGCCCGACAGCGCGGCGCGGCGGGCCCGGCGCGGCGACATGATCCCGGTGGTGATCCCCGACAGCGGGTTCTTCATCCGGGCGGTGAGGTCGACCCAGATCAGCGTCGACTCCAGCGCGAAGGTGCCGCCGACGTTGATGGCCTCGCGGAACTGCGACGCGGTGACCTGCATCGACAGCGCCTTCAGTGCGGGTCCGGCCTCGGCGGCCACCGCCCACTGCACGTAGCCGAGGTAGCTCGGGCCGTGCATGGCGAAGGTGCCGCCGAACCACGGCTGCTCCTTGAGCCAGGCGATCGTGGCGAGCCCGTCCTCGTGCTCGTCGAGGGGCTCGAACACCCCGCCCGAGCCGAAGCCGCCGCGCACGCTCTGCACCACGGCCTGGAAGCCGTGCGAGGCGAACGTCTGCCCGCACATCAGCCCGAACGGCCCGCGCCGCCCGTACGGGGAGCGGACCAGGACGGTCGGGGGCCGCTCGACGTCGACGGGCGCGTGCCGGTCGGCGAGCAGCACCACCCCGTCGGAGGCCGGCACCTCCAGGTCGCGCTCGACCGTCACCCGGTGGGGGCCGTTCCGCAGTCCCAGCGCCGTGGCCCCCCAACGGCGCATCATGCCGACGCCTACCACCTGATCGATCGTAACGGGCGGCGCCGGCGGTCCGTCGGTCCGGGCACCCCCGGTATTCCCGGACGGGGCACGGCGGGGCCGGGCGTTCACTACGATCGGGCGATATTCGGACCAGTGGTGCACGGCTAACAATTGCCGCATACCCCATTTTTGCTACATACACCTACATTACGGGCGGCCGGACCGGCGCCCGGAGGGAGCGATCCACACCATGCCCGAGTCGGCGGAGCGCGCGGCGCGAGGGGTCTCATGAGAGATCAGGTGACCTGGTCGGAGATCCTGGCCGCGGTCGTGGTCATGCTGGTCGCGCTCGCCCTGGCGGTCGTCCTGCGGGTGCTGACGGGCCGGCTCTTCCGGCGGGCCGGCGACACCCGGTGGGCCTGGGACGACCTGGCCGCCCGGCTGATCCGCGACCTGGCGGTGCCGGTGGCGATCATCGGCGGCGCCTGGATCACCGCCAACGTGCTGCCGATGAAGTCCGGCACCCGGCACGCCACCGCGCAGGCGCTGACCGCCGCGACCATCCTCATCGTCTCGCTGGCGCTGGCCCGCCTCATCGCCGGGATCGTCACCTCGGTCGCGCTCGCCCGGCAGGGCATGGCGTCCAGCGTCACGATCTTCGCCAACATCACCCGGGTGGTGGTGCTCGGCGTCGGCATCCTGGTGATGCTCCAGAGCCTCGGGGTGTCGATCACGCCGCTGCTCGGCGCCCTCGGCGTCGGCGGCCTCGCGGTCGCGCTGGCGCTCCAGGACACCCTTGCCAACCTGTTCGCCGGTGTGCACGTGCTGGCGTCCAAGACCATCGAGCCCGGCGACTACATCCGGCTGAGCAGCGGGCAGGAGGGCTACGTCGTCGACATCAACTGGCGCAACACCTCGATCCGCACCCTGTCGGACAACATCGAGGTGATCCCGAACCAGCGGTTCTCCGACACGATCCTGACCAACTACCACCGGCCCGCGCAGGACATGTCGCTGCTGCTCCAGGCGAGCGTCTCCTACGAGGCCGACCTGGCCGTGGTCGAGCGGATCGCCATCGAGGTCGGCGAGGAGGTGATGGCCGACGTCAAGGGCGGGGTGAAGGAGGCCGAGATCCTGGTGCGCTTCCACACCTTCGGCGAATCGGCGATCAACTTCACCACGATCCTGCGGACCGGCGAGTTCGGCGACCAGTTCCGCATCAAGCACGAGTTCGTCAAGCGCCTGCACCGCCGCTTCCGCGAGGAGGGGCTGGAGGTGCCCTACCCCCGCCGCAAGGTCGTCCTGGACGGCGGTCAGACCCTCGTGGCGGCCACCGGCGGCCCGCCGCCGGCCGGCTGACGCCACGGGCGAGCCGGTCGGGGCCGCGGCGGCCTCGACCGGCTCAGCCGCCGCTCACCCGATGAAGCGGACGTCGGGATGGCGCGGGGACGGACGGTCGAGCAGACGTCCGGGCCGTCCCCGCAGGTGCCGGTCGAAGAACGCGGTGGTGTAGGCGCGCTGCGCCGCGACCATCCGGCCCGGGTCGACGGTGCCGATGAGGCCCTCGCGGTCCCCGGCGGGGATGCCGAGCCGCCGCGCGAGGCCCGGGAGGTACGCCTGGAGGTCGGTGTAGGAGTAGTGGGAGGCGCGCGGGACGTTGAGATCGCGCTTCCATCCGGCCGAGCGGTCCCAGAGCGATCCCCAGGACGGGCTGGTCAGGTGCGTCTGCGGGCTGCCGCCGGTCGCCGCGCCCATCAGCATGAACGGGCGGTCCAGCCCCTCGCGCGCGGCCTGGACGAGGTCGCCCTCGGCGTACTGCATGGTGCCGTCCATGTCGATGCCCGCGTCCACCCGCCGGTCGAGCCGCATGGCCTCGGCGGCCTGGATGCCTCCGGCGGAGTGCCCGGCCATGCCGACCGCCGACAGGCTGAGCGTCCGGCCGAGGCCGCGCGGGAGCGTCCGCCCCTCGGCGTCGGGGTTGGCGCCGCCGCGCAGCGCGGCGAGCCGGTCCAGGACGAACCGGGTGTCCTGGACCCGCGCCGCCAAGGCGGTGCGGAGCCGCTGCGGGCCCGATTCCGGCAGCCTCTGCCCCTCGACCCGCCCGCCGGGGAACTCCACCGGGGCCGTCTCGTAGGTGTGGTCCATCGTCACCACCACGTAGCCGCGGCTGACCAGCTCCTCGGCCATGGAGGTCCCCAGCGCGCGGGGCACGCCGAACCCGGGGGAGTAGAGCACCACGGGCCGTGCCCCCTGCCGCGCGTCCACCGGCGCGGACTCGCCCGCGTGGGTGCGGGCGCCCGCCCAGTCGACCTGGCCGGGCTTGAAGACCCCGAGCGCGCCGGCCGCGTCGACCGCCCTAGCGGCTCCCGGCCGCAGGTACGGCGCGACGCGCCACGCACCGCCCGGTCGCGCGCCGCCTGATGGCGCACCGCCCCGCCGGGCCGGATACCAGACGCTGACCATGAGCTCCCGGGTCTTCCCGGCGACCCACGGATCGGGGCGTCCCTTGTCGACGAGGTGCAGCTCGGTGGTGCCGACGGCCTGACCGCCGGTCGGAGCGGGCAGCGAGAAGCCCGCCGGGGCGGCCCGTCCCGCGGCCGTCCTGACCGCGGGCTCGGCGGAACCGCATGCGGCGAGCCCGAGCGGGAGCACGGCCGCGGCGGCGAGGGCGGCCGTGCGCGGACGGCAGGGGTTGTTGGTCGATCGCATCCCCCGACCCTGCCGGCCCGGGCCGGGCCGCGGCCATGGACGAACGGCCCCGGCCGTACCCGACCTTGGTCAGGGGCGGACGATCGGCATCAGGATCTCGTCGACCACCGACTCGAGGTAGGCGGCGTCGATCGGGGAGCCGTCGGTGAGCGAGTGGTAGACGATCACCGCGGGCCCGACGTCGGCCACCCGCCGGGCCACCGTCCCGCTCAGTGCCCGTCCCGCCTGGCGGCCTCGGCCGCCTCGAACCAGGCGAGGAACTCCTCGTTGCCGAACATCCGGGCGGTGTCGGCCGCCGACGGCGTCCCGGCCCCCGGGTCGGCGCCGGCGTCGAGCAGGGCCCGCACCACCTCGGGCTCCTTCTTGAACACGGCACCGGCCAGGGGGCGCTGCCCCCGGTCGTTCGCCCGCTCGGGGTCGGCGCCCCGCCCGGCGAGGGCCCGCACGGTGCCGGCGTGGCCGTGGTAGGCGGCCAGCATGAGCAGCGTGTCGCCCTTGTCGTTGGAGAGGTTCGCCGGCACCCCGGCGTCGACGTACGCGCTCAGCCGCTCGGTCTCGCCCCGGCGGGCCAGGTCGAACAGCCGCGTCGCGAACTCCTCCAGCTCAGGATCGGCCTCGGTCATGAACCGCACCCTACTGCGGGCGTCCCTCGTCAGCGGGCCAGGCGTCCCGGTCCATGGTGTCGAGGACGAGCGCGCCGATGTTCCAGGCGTCGTCGACACCGCTGTGGTGCCGTTCCTCCAGCGGCAGCCCGGCGTGCTGGAGCGCGCCGTCCATGCCGAGCCTGCGCGCTCCCAGATCGGGGTGCGCGGCGGAGTAGGCCGCCTTGGCGTTGGTGTGCCGGCTCCCGAACGGGTAGCGGACCCGGGCGGTGCCGCACTGCCGCTCGAACTGCTTGCGGTCGTAGTCGCCCCAGCTCGCCCACGCCCGCGAGTGCGCGCGATGCTCGCGCTCCAGCAGGGCGCACGCCTCGGCGAAGCCGATCCCGGTGTCGACCTCCTCCTGGGTGAGCCCGGTGAGCTCGGTGCAGAACGCGCTGACGGTGGACTGCGCGGGCCGGACGAGGATCCGGTGGCGCTCGGTCCGCTCGCGGGTCCGCAGGTCGACCACGCACAGGCCGATCTCGATGATCTCGCTGACCTGCCCCGGCCCGTACGGCTTGTGCTGCCAGCAGGTGGCCTCGATGTCGATCACGTTGAGCAGGCGCCCGTGCGTTTCCATGCCGGGACGATACCGACCTTCCGGGCCGCCCCTCAATCGGGTTTCCGGGCGCCGCCCGTTACTCCCCGCGCCGCGGCGCGTAGGAGTCCACGTACTGCTGCCCGGACAGCTCCTGGATGGCGTGCATGATCTGGTCGGTGGCCTTGCGGGCCGTGGCCTGGGTCGTCCGCTCGCCGGGCTTGGCGCGCAGCGAGAGGAAGTCCATGGGGGCGCCGATCCGGACGCTGAGCCGTCCGGGACGCGGGACCGTCCGGCCGGGCGGCTGCACCCGGTCGGTCCCCTCGATCGCGGCGGGCACCACGGGCGCACCGGTCCGCAGCGCCAGCCTCGCCACGCCGGTGCGGCCCCGGTAGAGCCGCCCGTCGGGGGAGCGCGTGCCCTCCGGGTGGATGGCGAACACCTGGCCGCGTTCCAGTACCTCCGCCGAGGCGTCCATGGCGGCGAGCGCCGCGCGCCCGCCCGAGCGGTCGACCGCGATCGCGCCGACGCCGCGGAAGAAGGCCGCCTGGACCCGGCCCCGGATCCCCGGCTGGGTGAAGTACTCGTTCTTGCCGAGGAAGAACACCTGCCGGGGCACCATCAGCGGCAGCAGGAACGAGTCGCAGACCGCCAGGTGGTTGGCCGCCAGGATCACCGGCCCGCTCCGCGGGAGGTGCTCCAGGCCCTCGATCCGCGGCCGGAACGCCACGTGCATCGCGGGGCCGAGCACGACGTGCTTCATGAGCGGGTAGATCAGGCGATCAGCGTCCATGCCGGGAGGTTATGGTCCGCGTCCGCGCGAGCACCGTCGGTGCGCGATACAAGATGGTGCCGCAGAATTTGTCGACAAGAACTCTTGACAGACTTTATCGCTCTCAACCGAGTCGTGCACCACTCGATAAGGCCACGTCGGGTCTCTCGGACGCCGCCGCGAGCAGGCCCACCAGGTCCGCCCCTGCTCCAACGCGACCCGGGCAACGTCCCGGTCGAGTTCTTCGTTGAGTAGGCCCGCCGACCGGCCGCCGCACGCACGGGAGGCCCGTGCGGGGACGCATCACGTCCCCGCACGGGCCGGCCGGACGTCAGACGCCGAACGCCGTCGCGTAGCGGATGGTGCCGGAGGGCACCGGGCGCGCGGGGTCGAAGACGAGCGCCATCATGTTCTCGTCGGGGACCTCGAACGGCGGCCGGATGCCGTGGCCCGAGGCCGGGGTGAAGCCGAAGCGCGGGTAGTACTCGGCGTGGCCGAGGACGACGACCAGGTTCTCGTCCCGTTCTCGGGCGGCCCGCAGGGCGGCGCGGATGGCGGCCGAACCCGCGCCCTGCCTCTGGTGGCCGGGCCGGACGGCGCACGGCCCCAGGGCCAGGGCGGGGACGTCTCCGACATGGCACCGGGTGAGCAGTGCGAATCCGGCGATGGTCCCGTCGGGGGCCTGAGCGACCCAGGACAGGCCGGGAAGCCACGCCGCCGGGTCGGCGCGCAGGGCCTCGACCAGGTCGGCCTCCTCGGCGGTGGGGAAGGCGGCGAGGTTGACGTCGCGGATCGCGGCGACGTCGCCGCCGGACTCGGTGCGGGTCGTCCAGACGCTGTTCATGGTGGTGTGCGATTCCGTTTCGGTGTCAGAGGAGGAAGGGGTCTGCGGTCCGTCGTTCACGATTGCTTGTCCCGGAGCCTGTAGGTCGCGCGCAGATGACTGGTGATGGCCTTCTGCCGGTTGACGCGTTCGTCGCGCAGCCGGGAATCGGTGCGCGACGCCGCCCAGTCGTTCTCGCGTTGCAGCTTGCGGAAGCTGGCCAGCCGGCGCTCGGCCAGCTCCCCCGCCCGGATGGCGTCCTGGACCGCGCAACCGGGCTCGGTGTTGTGGCCGCAGTCGCTGAAGCGGCAGTCCTCGGCGAGGTGTTCGATCTCGGCGAAGACCTGCGCCAGGCCGTCGGCGGCGTCGTGGAGGCCGATCCCGCGTAGGCCGGGGGTGTCGATGAGCACGCCGCCGCCGGGAAGGAGGAGCAGTTCGCGATGGACGGTGGTGTGGCGGCCCTTGCCGTCCTGCGCCCGGACCGCGCCGGTGGCGAGGACCTCGTCGCCGAGCAGGACGTTGCCCAGGGCGGACTTGCCCGCCCCGGAGGGCCCGAGCAGGACCGTGGTCCCGCTCAGCAGCGCGGTCAGGACGTCCATGTTCTGACCGGTGACCGCGCTGGTGGTCACGATCTCCACGCCCGGGGCCAGTTCGCCGACCTCGCTGTGGACGCCGGCGGTATCGGCCGCCAGGTCCGCTTTGGTCAGGACGACCACCGGCTGGGCGCCGCTGTCCCAGGCCAGGGCCAGCAGCCGTTCCACCCGGCCGCGGTTCAGCGGGACGGCCAGGGAGACGGCGACGACGACGGTGTCGACGTTGGCGGCGAGCACCTGCCCATGGGAGGACCGCGAGGCGGAGGACCGCACGATCGCGCCGCGGCGCGGCAGCAGCGCCACCAGTCCCGGATCGGGTGACGGGCTCAGCGCGGCCCAGTCGCCGGTGCAGGGCGCGAGCAGCGGATCGGCGTACCGCGACCGTGATATGCGGGCCCGGACCAGACCGTTCTCGGTGACCGCCTCGCACCGGCCGAGGTCCACGCGGGCGATCCGGGCCGGCGTCAGGCCGGCCCCGCGGTGCTCAGCGAAGGCGCTGTCGAGCGCTTCGGTCCATCCGTACCTGGACAGGCCGCCATCGGCCGGGAAGGAGAAATCGGTGAAGGGAGAATGCACGTGAGACACCTTGTGGGAAAGGGCCCCGACGAGACGCGGACCCCACCCCGCCTCGCGAGCCGGACGGCACGCGGCGAGGGGGAGGGAAGTGGGTCAGACCGGGGCCCGGGACGTGAGGATCACCTGGGCGCTGCACACGGCAGCGGTCTTCACCGCGGTCATCAACCTCACCTCCCTCTCAACTCGGTCCTCCGATATCAACACAGGGAGAGTACCACGTACCTGGCAGGCGAAGGCCGGTCGCCACTTCGCCGCAGCGGCCTCGTCCGCCGGCCTCAGCCTCCGGAGGACGCGACCGCCGCCGCGCGCTGCGAGCGGATCACCTTGCGGACGGCCGGGGCGGCCGGCCCCGAGCGCGCCGTCAGCTCCTCGATGCGGCGCTTGTGCCGGCGCCGGTCGCTCCCGGGCAGGACGGTCTTCAGCTCGCCCGCGGCGGCCAGCGCGACCGCCGCCGCGTCGTAGCTGTTCACGTGGGCGACCGGCCGCCCGCGCAGGGCGGACGAGGCGCCGCCCCACAGCTCCTTCACCACGCGCGTGTCGCGGACGGTCACCCGGGTCGAGGGGAACAGCCCGAGCACCCGGCGCCGCCGGACCCGGATCCAGCCGCCGCGCTCCAGCTCCGCGCGCACCGTGCCGACGATCGCGCGGTTGTCCTTGCGGACCCAGTACTGCCAGGACCGGGGCCGCGACCCCGAGATCTGCGCCAGTACCCCGTACGGGTCGTCGCCGGGCGTGCCCGGCACCGGCCTGCGCCGCTCCTCGGCCAGCCGCCCGTCGAGGTAGAGCTCGGTCAGCGCCGCGGCGCGCAGCACGTACCCGAGCCGCCCGCCGGACCCGGCCATCCGCTGCTTGTTCACGTCGTACGCCAGGAGGAACATCCTCGCCGGCAGCGAGTCGGGAATCTCGACCATGACCTAATCCTCGCTCTTCTTCCCGTCGGAGGACGGGCCCTCTCCGGGGCCGTCTCCGGTGCCGTTCCGAGGGCCGTCACCGGAGCCGTCACCCGCCGGGGGTTCCGCCGATTCCTTGGACGGCCGTCCGGGCCGCCGCATCCGTCCCGCCGTGCCGGGCATCCGCCCGGCCTCGGCCAGCGCGCCGCGCAGCAGGAACTCGATCTGGGCGTTGGTGCTGCGCAGCTCGTCCCCCGCCCAGCGGGCCAGCGCGTCGTGCACCGCAGGGTCGAGCCGCAGCAGGATCTTCTTGCGTTCGGAGGCCACGGGTCAGGGGGTCACTGGTAGAGCGTGCCGGTGTTGACCACCGGCTGGGCGTCCCGGTCGGCGCACAGCACCACCAGCAGGTTGCTGACCATGGCGGCCTTGCGCTCCTCGTCGAGGTCGACCACGTTCTGCTCGTCGAGCCGCGCGAGGGCCAGCTGCACCATGCCGACCGCCCCCTCGACGATCCGCTGCCGGGCCGCGACCACCGCGCCGGCCTGCTGGCGGCGCAGCATCGCCTGGGCGATCTCCGGCGCGTAGGCCAGCCGGGTGATCCGCGATTCGACGATGGTGACGCCGGCCGACTCCACCCGCAGCGACAGCTCCCGCGACAGCATCGCGGTGATCTCGTCGGCGTTGTCGCGCAGCGAGATCCGGTCGGCGGCGTCGTAGGGGAAGCTGCCCGCGATGTGCCGGACGGCCGCCTCGGTCTGGAAGGCGACGAACTCCACGAAGTCGTCCACCTCGAAGACCGCCCGCGCGGTGTCCTCGACCTGCCAGACCACCACGGCGGAGATCTCGATCGGGTTGCCGTCCAGGTCGTTGACCTTGGCGTGCCCGGTCTCGTGGTTGCGGATCCGGGTGGAGACCCGGCGCCGCTCGGTGATCGGGTTGACCCAGCGCAGCCCGTCGGTCCGCACCGTCCCGGCGTAGCGGCCGAGCACCTGGAGCACCCGGGCCTCGTTCGGCGCCACCGGGGTGAGCCCGGCGGCCAGCACCGCGCCGGCGATGATCAGCAGCACGCCGGCCACCAGCCCGCCCACGAGCCCGGCGCCGCCGGCGACCGCGCCGACCGCGATCGCCGCCGCGCCGAGCACGATCAGTGCCAGGGCCACGCCCAGCATCGGCCAGCCGCCGAGGTCCCGGCCGGGACGCTCGGAGATCTTCGGCCGGGGCATCCGCACGTCCACCGCGGGATTCATGTTCGGTTCGGTCATCCTGCCCTCCTCGGGTATGGCATCAATCTAGCAAAGTGATATCACTTTGCCAAGACGCCCTTCCCGAAGAGGACGGGATGACCGGACGAAGGGGACTCAGGCGTAGAGGGAGAGGGTCTCGGCGACGCACGCGGCCCGCCGCTCGCCCTCCACTTCGACCTTCACCCGCACCGTCGCCAGCTTCCCCGCGGGGGAGTTCTTCAGGTCGATCAGCTCGGCGCCGCCGCGGATCGTCGCCCCGGCCTTCACCGGGCCGGGGAAGCGGACCTTGTTGAGCCCGACGTTGACCGCCATCGTCAGCCCCTCGATCCAGAAGATCTCCTGCATGAACACCGTGACCAGCGACAGCGTCAGGTAGCCGTGCGCGATCGTCCCGCCGAACGGGCCCTCGCCGGCCGCCCGCCCAGGGTCCACGTGGATCCACTGGTGGTCGTCGGTGGCGTCGGCGAACAGGCCGATCCGGTCCTGGGTGACCTGCCGCCAAGGGGAGTGGCCAAGGTGCTCGCCCTTGGCCGCGGCGAACGCGTCGAGGTTTTCGAAAGATCTCACGGACCGATGCTCCCGGCCGCCCGTTCCGCCCGCCAAGCGCGCCGTCCTACAACTCCGCGGCCAGGACCTTGTCCCGGCCGGCGGGCCCGGCGGCGTCGCCGTCGTCCGCCGGGATGACCCTGGGCACGCCGCGCAGAGTGAGCAGGGCGCCGACCGCGACCAGGGCGGCGAAGCCGGCGCTGCACAGCAGGGCGGCGTGCAGCCCGTCCATGAACGCGATCTTGGCGGCGTCCGCGACCTGCCCCGCGAGCCGCGCGGGCAGCGCCGCGGCGGCGTGCAGGGCCGCGCCGACGGAGTCGCGGGCGGCGGTCGCGGCGGCCGGGGGCACGCCCGCGGGAAGCTCCAGGGCGTTGCGGTAGACGGCGTTCAGGATGCTGCCGAGGACGGCCATCCCGAGCGCGCCGCCGAGCTCGGTGGCGGTCTCGGAGATCGCGGACGCGGCACCGGAGCGCTCCTTGGGCACCGTGGCCAGGACGGTGTCGGCGGTGACGGTCATCGCCATCCCCATGCCGAGCCCGGACAGCAGCATCGGCCCCACCATCACCAGGTAGTGGGTGTCGACGCCGAACAGCAGGAACAGCGCGAACGCCGCCGCCGAGACGGCCATGCCGGCCGCCACCACCGGGGCCCGGCCGAGCAGGCCGATCAGCGGCGGGGCGAGCGCGGCGCCGCCGATCATCGCGCCGAGCGCGCCGGGCAGCCCCGCCAGCCCGGACATCAGCGGCGACCAGCCGATCACCAGTTGGAAGTACAGCGAGAAGATCAGCGACTGCGCGACCAGGGCGAACATCGCGAACATGTTGGTGCCGACCGACCCGCTGAACGCCGCCTTCCGGAACAGCCGGACGTCGATCAGCGGCTTGTCCAGCCGGGTCTGCCGCCGCAGGAACGCCGCCAGCCCGGCGACGCCGATCACCGCGGCGACGGCGACCCGCGGCTCCATGCCGTGCGCGGCGGCCTCCTTCACCGCGTACACCAGGCCGAGCACGCCGGCGACCGACAGCGGCACGCTGGCCAGGTCGAGCCGGCCGGGCACCGGGTTGCGCGACTCCGGCAGCACGGCCGCCCCGGCCAGCAGCACCACCAGCATGATCGGCACGTTGATCAGGAACACCGAGCCCCACCAGAAGTGGTCCAGCAGCGCGCCGCCGAGCACCGGGCCGAGCCCGACCGCCAGCCCGGCGACCCCGCTGAAGATCCCGATCGCCATCGTCCGCTCCTTGGGCTCGGTGAAGACCCGGCGGATCAGCGACAGCGCGGACGGCATCAGCGTGGCCCCGGCGACCCCGAGCAGCGCCCGCGCCGCGATCAGCAGCTCGGCGGACGGGGCGTAGGCGGTCACCGCGGAGGCCGCCGCGAACAGCCCGGCGCCGATGAGCAGCAGCCGCTTGTGGCCGATCCGGTCGCCGATCCCGCCCATGGTGATCAGCAGCCCGGCGAGGGCGAAGCCGTAGGCGTCGGCGATCCACAGGATCTGCGTCGCCGACGGCGCGAGGTCGGCGGTCAGATGCGGGATGGCCTGGTTCAGCGCGGTCAGGTCGATGTTGGGGACCAGCGCCATCAGGGCGCAGATCGCGAGGGTGGCCCATTTGCGGGCGGTGGAGACGGGTGGAGTGCTCATGCCCCGCAGCCTGGGCGCCGCCGCTGACCGTCCGCGCACCACCCGCTGACCACGGCGGTGCGCCGCGGCGGCCGGCGGCCGGTCAGGCCGTCGTGCGGGGCGAGGATTCGTCGATGACCAGAGCGAACGCGTCCTCCGCCGGGAGCGCCGCGCCGCGGCTCCGGGCCGCCTCGAAGGGGCCGTCGCCGATGAGGGCGCGGGCCGCGGCGGCGACCCGCACGGCGTCGGGGTCACCGGGCACCTGGATGCCGTGCATCGCGGTGGACGCGCCGATCAGCAGTGCGGCCCGTTCGCCGTCGCCCTCCAGCAGCGCGACGCCCGCCATGCCGACGGCCGTGGCCGCGCGGTACATGAAGACCGGGTGGTCGAACGTGAGCTTCAGCGCGGCCCGGTGCATCGCCCGCGCCCGCGCCGCGTCCCCCTCGGCCGCCGCGATCCAGCCGAGCCCGACCTGGGCCGACAGCCGTACCGCCGCCGCGATGAAGCGCTTGGACGCGAAGCCGGTCAGCGCGGACTCGTACAGCGCGCAGGCCCCGGCGAGGTCGCCGCGGTGGCGCGCGACGTTGCCGAGCCCGCAGCGGCCCGCGCCCACCTTGTCGGGCGTGCCGGCCTGCCGCGCGTTCACGATCGCCTGCTCGTAGTCGGCCTCCGCCGCCGCGAGGTCGCCGCTGTGGACGTACACCTCGCCGCGGCGGCACAGCAGGTCGGCGGTGTCCTCCAGTGCGCCGAGCTCCCCGGTCAGGCGGAGCGCCTCGTCCAGCAGCTCCAGGGACCGCTCCCGGTCGCCCCGCCAGTCGCGGATCTGGGCGAGGGAGTCGAGCGTGTTGGCCATGCCCCAGCGGTCGCCGGTCGCCCGGAACCTCGCCAGCGCCGTCGCGCACGCCGCCTCCGCGCCGTCGACGTCACCGGCGTACTGCTGCATGAACCCCTCGCTCATCGCGATGAGCGCCTGCGACCAGGGGTCCGCCCCGATATGCCGTTCGTGCAGCGTGGTGGGGTCGGTCCGGGGCGGACCGGCGGTGAGCGCCCACAGCACCAGCGTGGACGGGTATCGCAGCGTCCGGTCGATGCCCTCCAGCAGCGTGGTGGCCCGGTCGAGCCAGGCCGTCGACCGCGCCCCGGTGAATCCGCTCGACAGCGCGTTGGTGACGCACAGGATGTACTCCTCCTCCAGCCCCTCCGGCGGGTCGAGGCCGACGCGGTCCAGCAGCGTGATCGCCAGCGGCGCGCCCTCGATCCGTCCGCGCAGCCACCAGTACCAGGTGAGCGCGGCGACCAGATGCAGGGCGAACACCGGATGGGTGTGCACCGAGCGGCGCAGCGCCATGTGCAGGTTGGCGTGCTCGGCCGCGAGCCGCTCCAGCCACTCGAGCTGCGCCGCCCCGCGCAGCTCCGGGTCGGCGCGGCGGGCGAGGTCGAGGAAGTACGCGGCGTGCGCCCGTTCCAGCCGCTCGGTCTCGCCCGCCTCGGCCAACTGCTCGGCGCAGAACGCTCGGACGGTGTCGAGCATCCGGTAGCGGACGCCGTCGGTCTGCACCAGCGACTTGTCGACCAGCCCGGCCAGCAGCTCGTCGGTGTCGTACGGCGGCAGCCCGCAGACCCCCTCGGCCGACTCGCGGGTCAGCCCGCCCGCGAACACCGTCAGCCGCCGCGCGAGCGTCTGCTCGTCCTCGCCGAGCAGCCCCCAGCTCCACTCGACCACCGCGCGCAGCGTCTGGTGGCGCGGCGCCGCGGTGCGGTTGCCGCGCGACAGCAGCCGGAACCGGTCGTCCAGGCGCGCCGCGACCTCCGTCACCGGCAGCGACCGCAGCCGCGCCGCCGCGAGCTCGATGGCCAGCGGCAGCCCGTCGAGCGCGGCGCAGATCTGGAGGACCGCCGCCAGGGTGACCTCGTCCACCGCGAAACCGGGCCGCACGGCCGCGGCCCGGTCGGCGAACAGCCGGACCGCCGGGTAGGCGGACGCCTCGTCCGGGGCGGCGCCCTCGGGCGGGAGCGCCAGCGGCGGCAGCGGGCGCAGCGCCTCACCGGTGATCGCGAGCGCCTCCCGGCTGGTGGCCAGCACACGCAGCTCCGGGCACGCGCCGAGCAGCCGGTGCGTGAGCCGCGCGACCGCCTCCACGACGTGCTCGCAGTTGTCGAGGACCAGCAGCATCCGCCGCCCCGCGAGCGCGCTGGCCAGCCGCTCGGCGGTATCGCGCGGGCGCTCGTCCCGCGCCTCGGCGGACGGGCCCGGCGGCTCGGCCGGGTTCGGCAGCATCCCGCTCTCGCGCAGCCCGAGCGCGCCCAGCAGCGCCTTCGGCACCTCCGACGAGGCGCCGAGCGGGGCCAGGTCGACGAAGCAGACCTCCCCGTCCTCGCGCCCGGCCGCCTCGATCGCCAGCCGGGTCTTGCCCGCCCCGCCCGGCCCGAGCAGTGTGACCAGGCGACCCTCGGCGAGCATCCGCCCGACCCGCCGCAGCTCGTCCTCGCGCCCGACGAAGCTGGTGAGCTGCGCGGGCACGCCGAGCGGACGTGCGGGCGGCGGGGGAGACCCGGCGGCCCGCGCTCCGGTCCCGGCCTCCGGGGCGGAGGGCGCGCCGCGCAGGACGGCCAGGTGCACGCCGGCGAGCTCGGACGAGGGGTCGGCGCCGAGCTCGTCGGCGAGGGTCCGCCTCGCGTCCTCGTACACCGAGAGGGCCTCGGCCTGCCGCCCGTCCCCGTACAGCGCGCGCATCAGCAGCGCCCGCGCCCGCTCGCGCAGCGGGTGCGCCGCGACCAGGTCGCGCAGCCCCGGCACCAGCGGCCCGTGCTCGCCGAGCGCCAGCCCGGCCTCCGCGCGGTCCTCGGCCGCCGCGACGCGCAGTTCCTCCAGCCGGGCCGCCTGGGCCCCGGCGAACGGGACGTCGGCCAGATCGGCCAGCGCGGGCCCGCGCCACAACCCGAGCGCCTCGCGCAGCAGGTCCGCCGCGCGCGCAGCGTCCCGGACGCCCGCGACGGCGCCTCCCGGGCCGTTCGCCGCGGTGTCCGCGCCGGTCAGCGCCCGGCGCCCCGCCCGCGCGAGCCGTTCGAACCGGTGGACGTCCACGTCGCCCGGGTCGACGTTGAGCCGGTACCCGGCCGGGCGGCCCTCGACGAGGCCGGCGGGCCCCAGCCCGCGCCGCAGCCGCGACACCTGGGACTGGAGGGCGTTGGCGGCGCCGCTCGGCGGATCGTCCCCGTACAGCCCGTCGATCAGCCGTTCCGCCGTGACCGTCCGGCCCGCGTCCAGGAGCAGCAGCGCCAGGAGCGCGCGCACGCGAGGACCGCCCACGGCGATCGATGTCCCGTCGTCGCCGCGCGCCTCCACCGGCCCGAGGATGCCGAACTGCATAGCCCTGATTGTGGCCTATCGCCGCATGTTCCGTGCCACCCCGGTCGGCGGCACCCGGGCGGTGCCCGCGGACGGCGCCCGGGTGCCGGATCGACGGCGCCCGCGAAGATCCGCGACGCACTCGGCGGCACCGCCCGCCCGCCGCCGCGCGCACCGCGCCGTCCGGCACCGTTCTGACCTCACCATTTTCGGCCATAAAGTTCGTGTTCAAGTGAGTGTCCGGAGGTGCCCGAGCCGCATCCCCATATTTCGGCCGAGCGAAATGCCATGGGAAGCGCGACCTTTCTCGGCGGCCCCCCGGACGCCCCGTCGCGGCGCTGCTCGGGGGCCCGCGAACCGCCGCCTCCGCTGGGGAGGACAGGGGTACCGGCCGGTCTCGGACACGTTCCGCAGCCGGCCAATTCGATCGCGTGTTCGGTGGCATTCACTTCATCTGTTTCAAATGGTGATCACCCTCTTGACGCGCGCCATGGCTCACGGTTTGCTTGCCGGGTTCGGACCGTCGGCAGCGATGAGAAAGCCTGGGCCAGTTGGTGCACACGACACCCGGTGACATCGGGGCCGTCCAGACGAGGTCGGTGACGAGAACAGGGAACGTTCCCAACGCGGGGCGGCGCCCCCGCCGGACGGTCCCGCCCCCGCACCGGGATCGGCCGCGTCCGGCACCGCCGCGCTGAGACGCGTCCGAGCCGTGAACTCCCCGACCGGCGCGCGGCGCCCCCCGAGCCCACGAGAGCGGCCATGACTCCTTCCGCGTCCCCGACGCCCTCGCCCGGCGGGCGGGCACTGTGGCTGGCGACACCGCCGCTCGCCGCCTGCGTCGCGGGATTCGTCATCGCCGCGCCGCTGCTGCCCCGCGACATGGGGCCGGGGGCGTGGGCGCTGGCCTTCGCGGCGGACGCCGCCGCGCTCGCCGTGCTGGCCGCCACCGTGCTGCTGCACGTCCGGCACCGCGCGAAACTGGCGGCCATCGCGCGCTGCCACTGGCGGCTCGACCGGCAGGCGGCCGACCTCCGCGACCGCCACCACCGGGAGGTCGAACGCGAGCAGGCGTGGCAGGCGCACTCCGCCGACCTGTCCGCCCGCTGCGCCGCCGCGACCGCGATGGTCGAGCACCTGGTCAACGCCCAGCTCCCCGCCGCGCTGGCCGGCCGCCCGGTGCCGCCGCCCCCGGGCGCCGCGCCCGCCGGCGAGGACGCCCTGGACGCCCGGCTGGAGGGGCTGCGCGACACCGCGCTCGACGACGCCGCCCGAGTCCGGCACGGCCACCAGGACGAGATGGAGTCGCAGCGGCTCACCCTGGTCGCGCTGTCCCGCCGCGTCCAGTCGGCGATGCACCGCGTCCAGGCCGAGGCCGCGACCACCGCCGAACGGCACCGCGACCTGCCCGAGGTGTACGGCGGCTGCCAGGTCGTCGACCACCTCGCCGCCCAGGCCGCGCGCCTCGCCCAGGGGCTCGCGGTCGCCTGCGGGACCTGGGAGGGCCAGCAGTGGGACACCCCGATGCGGCTGGCCGAGGCGGTGCAGGCCGCGCAGGCCCGCATCGAGGACTACCAGCGGGTCGGTGTGGAGGGCGACCCCGACGTCGGCATCGTCCCGGTCGCGCTGGAGTCGGTGATCCACGTGCTGGCCGAGCTGCTGGCCAACGCCACCGAGTCCTCGCCGACGGCCACCACCGTCCAGGTCCGGGTCGCGGCCTCCGGGCAGGGCGCGGTGTTCCGGATCGACGACCACGGCGCCGGGCTGGAGGAGCCCCGGCTCTCCCAGGCCCGCGAACTGCTGAACGGCACCCGCGAGGTCGGCCTGGCCGACATGGGCGAGGTACCGCGGCTCGGGCTGCCGGTGGTCGCCCGCTACGTCCGCCGGCACGGCTTCAAGGTCACCCTGGACGAGTCCCCGTACGGCGGCCTCCAGGTGATCGTCCTCGTCCCCGAGGAGTCGGTGACGGTCGTCGAGACGCCGGGATCCACCGCCACGTCCTCCGCCGGACCTCCGGCGCCCACTCCCGAGAGGGGCCCCGTGCCCGTCCCGGCCGCGGGCGAGGTGGACGGGCTGCCGCAACGCGTCTCCCGCCGCAACCGTGACACCGGGGCCGCCGCCGAACCGTCCGCCCCGCCCGGAGTCGCCCCGCCGCCCGAGACACCCGAAGAGGCGGGCGCCCTCATGGGCGCCCTCCTGGAGGGCACCACCGCACCCGCCCCGCGCCCCCCGGCGGACGACGCCGACGGCCGCTGGCGCTCATTCCCCGACCAGGACGACTCGAACCGACAGGAGAGACTGCCGTGACGGCTGATCAGGACTGGGTGGTCGGAAGGCTGGCCCGCGTGCAGGGCGTGCGGCACGCCGTCGTGTGCTCGGTGGACGGTCTCCTGAAGGCCCGTTCGGAGCGCACCGGCCAGGAGGAGGCCGACCGCCTCGCGGCCCGCTGTAGCGGCCTGCTGTCGCTGGCCCGCGACCAGGCGGGGGAGTTCGGCTCGGGCGACAAGGTCCTCTACCAGCTCATGGTCGGCCACGAGGGCGGCTACCTGTTCGTCCGCGGCGCCGCCGCCCGCTCCTGCCTGGCCGTCATCACCGGCCCCGTGATCAACGCCGCGCTCATCGCCCAGGAGATGCAGGCCATGGTCCTCAAACTCGGCGAGGGGACCCTGGCCACCCCCGCCCGCCGCCCCGGTATGCCGTGAGCGAGCCGGAGGGACGCGGCGTCGCCTGGACTGAGGAGCCTGCGACGAGGGACCTTGAGTACCGCGACACTCCGCTGCGCCCGTACGTCCTCACCGGTGGGCGGGTGGGGCCGGCGGACGCGCGGGTCGGGGTCGACACGCTGTTGAAGGTCGTACCGACGTCCATGCCGCTGCCGCTGGGGGCGACGCCGCAGTTGCGCGGGCTGCTGCGGTTGTGCGCCGGAGGCGTGCTGTCGGTGGCCGAGGCCGCCGCGCATCTGAAGCTTCCGGTCGGGGTGCTGCGGATCCTGGTGGGCGACCTGGTCAAGTCCGGTCATCTGCGCGCGCACGCGGGCAGCTTCGACGAACCCGGGCTGGATCTGCTGAGGGAGGTGCTCGATGGCCTCCGGGACCTCAAGTGAGGGCGGCCGGGTCCCGTACCTGCCGGAGGGCGTGGCCCGGACGGCGAAGATCCTGGTGGTGGGCGACTTCGGGGTCGGCAAGACCACGTTCATCGGGTCGGCCAGCGAGATCGCGCCGCTTCGCACCGAGGAGCCCCTCACCGGCGCCGACGACCTGGAGCACCTGGCGGGCAAGACGACGACCACGGTCGCGATGGACTTCGGCCGCATCACGCTCAACCAGGGTCTGGCCCTCTACCTGTTCGGCACGCCCGGCCAGCGGCGGTTCTGGAGCATGTGGGCGGGGCTGGCCGAGGGCGCGGTGGGGGTGCTGGTGCTGGTCGACTCGCGCCGCCTGGCGGGCGGGTTCGAGGTGCTCGACCAGCTCGAGCTGCACGTGTCCGCGCCGTTCGCCGTCGCGGTCAACCACTTCCCGGACACGCCCGCGTACACTCCCGGCCGGCTCCGCGAGGCGCTCGACCTCCTCCCGCAGACGCCCGTCGTGGACTGCAACGCCCTGGACCGCGGCTCGGTGATCGACACCGTGGCCGCCCTCGCCGGCCACGCCCTCACCGCCCGCGGCGGGCAGGACGCCCCGTGACCGCGTCGTCGCTGCCGCTGTCGGCCACGACCACCTGCCCCGACACCGCGCCGGTGTTCGAGCGCCTCTGGCACGACCACGGCCCCGTCGCGCCCGTCGAGCTGGAACCGGGCGTGCGGGCGTGGCTCGTCATGGGGTACGAGGAGCTGAAGACGCTCACGGGCACGCCCGGGCTGTTCTCCCGCGACGCCCGCGACTGGCGGGCGGTCCAGGACGGGACCGTCCCGCCCGACTCGCCCCTCGGCCCGATGATGTCCTTCCGCGACAGCGTCACCGGCTACGACGGCGACGCGCACCGCCGGCTGCGCCGCCCGCTGGAGGACGCGGTCGCCTCCATCGACCACCGCCGGCTCCGCCGCACGGTCGAGGCGCTGTGCGCCGACCTGATCGCCGCGTTCGCCGGACGGGGCGCCGCCGACCTGGTGGCCGAGTACGCCGCGGCCGTCCCGCTGCTCACCATCGGCGACCTGATCGGCCTGGACCCCGCGCGGAGCCGCGAGCTGCTGGACGCCATGCGCGCCCTCTTCGGCTCCGGCGCGGACGCGCAGGACGGCAACCGCCGCTTCGAGGCCCTCCTGCGCGAACGCATCCGGTCATGCCGCGACGACCCGTCCGACGACCTGACCGGCGTCCTGCTCGCCCACCGCGACCTGCACACCGACGCCGAGGTGCTCCAGTCCATCTTCGTCCTCGCCTCCGCCGGGAACCACGCCACGATCAGCTGGATCGCGCAGACGCTCCGCCTGATGCTCACCGACCCCCGCTTCGCCGGACGCGTCCGCGGCGGGCGGCTCGGCATCGACGACGCGCTCGACGAGGTGCTGTCCATCGCGCCCCCGCTGAGCAACATGCCGGCCCGGTACGCGCTGCGCGACACCGAGCTCGGCGGCCGGACGGTCCGCCGGGGCGACGCGCTGATCCTCGGCCTGGCCGCCGTCGCGCACGACTCCCGCGCGCACGCCGGCACCACCTTCTGGCAGCGCGGCAATCGCGCCCACCTCGCCTGGAGCGCCGGCCCGCACGCCTGCCCGGCCCGTGACCCGGCCCGCATCATCGCCCGCACCGCCGTCGCGACGGCCCTGCACGCGCTGCGCAACCTGCGCCTCACCATCGACCCGGCGGACGTCGCCTTCGAACCGTCCCCCTGGACGCGCCTCCCGGTGCGCCTCCCCGTGGCCTTCGAAACGACCCTCCCTGAACCCGCGCCGCCCGTCCCCTCACGCCCACCCCGCCGCGCCCCCGCCGCCACCCCCACCCCGCCCCAAACCTTCGGCCGCCCATAACCCGTCCCCGGACGGCCCGGCCGGACTCCCGAGAAGCCCTGAACCGCCAGCCCGCCCGGTGGCAGACTGCTGCCACGCGGAACCGTAGAACATGCAGAGGGTCGGAGACACATGAGCGCATCCGCCGCCGCCGAGGGTGGTCCGTTCAACGAGGTCGGCGCCGGTTCGGCGCAGAACCTCATCCAGGCCCGCGACATCGACAAGATCGTCAACGTCTACGGCGGTGCGCTCGACCGCCGCCCTCAGCTGCACGCGCTGCCCGCCGCCGAGTCCGACTTCGAGAACCGCGAGCGAGTCTTCGAACTGCTGGACGAGCTGGCCGGGACGGAGCGCGAGCCCGGACGGCCGGCGATGGCGCTGCTGACCGGGCTGCCCGGCTCCGGCCGCCGGGCCGCGGCCAAACGGTGGGCCCACGACCGGGCCGACCGCTTTCCCGACGGCCGGTTCTTCATCGACTTCGCCGGGCCGGGCGGACGGGACGTCACCGGCCCCGCCGACCTGCTGGCCTCCCTCCTGGGGCAGCTCGGCGTCCCCGAGGACGACGTCCGGGCCTCGCCCGACCTGCACGCCCTGTGGCGGAGCGGCACCACCGGCCGCAAGATGCTCGTCGTCCTCGCCAACGTGGAGGTCCCGGGCCAGATCGAGTACGCGCTTCCCCCGTCGAACGAGGCGATGGTCCTGGTCACCACCGACCGAGACCTGTCGGACGTCGCGTCCCGGTACGGCGCCGAGCGGATCACGCTCCGCCCGCTCGGCGAGGACGCGAGCCGCGCGCTGCTCACCCGGCTCGCCGGGCCCGGACGTGTCGCCGCCGAGCCCGTCGCGGCCGGCGAGCTCCTGAACCTGTGCGGCGGCTGGCCGCAGGCGCTCCGCCACGCCGGGGGATGGCTCAGGCTCCGCCAGGGGCGGGAGATCTCCGCGGCCGTCCGCAGAATGCGGGCTCCGGGTGGGCCGGGCGAGTGGGAGGTCGAGGCCGTGAGCGACGGCACCTACGCGGCGCTGCCGGATCGTGTCCGGCGCGCCTACGCGCTGCTCGGCCTGCATCCGGCCGCCGACGACCGGCTGGGCACCGCGGCGCCGACCGCGCCCGTCACGTTCGTGCTGCCCGCCGCGGCGGCCCTGCTGGGCGTCGGCGAGGACGCGACCGCCGACGTCCTGGAGGAGCTGATCGACTGGAACCTCCTCGACGAGGAGGGCGGCCGCTACTCCTTCCACGACCGCGTCCGCCGCCACGCCCACCGGATGGCGCAGGACAGCGCCGAGCGCGAGGCGGCCGTCCTCCGCGTCGCCGAGTGGTACCTGACGGCCACGGTGGCCGCCGATCTGGCCGTCAACCCCTACCGGCCGACGTTCGGTGCCCTGTATGAGGAGTTCCGCGGGGTCGTCTCGCCGTTCGGTTCCGAGCGGGAGACCGCCGAGAAACGCGCGCTGCGCTGGTTGGAGATCGAGCACCGCAACATCTGCGCCACCGTCTACGCGGCGGCCGACCGGGGCAGGCACGACCTGGTCGTGCAGTTGTGCGAGGCGCAGTGGGCCCTGCAACTGTCGGCGCGTCCCTACGGGACGCTGCTCCCGGTCCTACGCAAGGGGCTGGACTCGGCGCGCGAGACCGGCGACCCCCGCTGGGTGTTCCGGCTGGGCACCCAACTCGGCCGCGGCTGCTTCGAGACCGGCCGTTTCCCCGAGGCGCGCGAGGTTCTCCAGCAGGCGCTGGCGGCGGCCCGCGCCACGGGGGATCCCCTGAACGAGGCGACGGCCCACGAGTTCCTCGGCCGCTCGTACCTCGACGCGGGGGCTTTCGCCGAGGCACGACCATACTTCGTAAAGGCGCGCGGCCTGGAGGAGCGCCACGGCCGGTGGCGCGGCGTGGCGATCAACCTGCACCACCTGGCCCGCACCGCCCTCGGTCTCGGCGACATCGGCGCCGCCATCGAGGCCTGCGACGAGGCCGCCGCGATCTTCGGCGGCCTCGGCCCCCGCCCCGACCGCTACAACCTGGCCCGCGTCGCCCTGACCCGGGGGCGGGCGCTGCTCAGGGGCCACCACGAACAGGAGGGGCTGGAGTCGCTCCTCCTGGCACTGGACATCATGCGCGCCGAGGGCCGCCTCTACCAGGAAGCCCAGATCCTCGAGGAGCTCGCCGAGGCGTCGCCCTCCGGGCCGTACCTGGAACAGGCGATCGCCGCGTACGACCGGCTGGGCAGCCCCCGTGCGGACGATCTGCGCCTCAGGTGACTGTCACGGGTACGGCGGTCCGTCCGATCAGAACCCGCCGGGGCATGTCCCGCCCGCGGTCCAGGCAGGCGAGCACCGCTGAGGCGAACACGGCGGGATCAGGCCAGGCCCCTTCGACCCTGAGGAGTTCGCCGCCGCGGGGAAGGACGAGGCACCGTCCGTCCGCCACGTCGGCGACCATCCGGCAGGCGGGGAGGGCCGCGAACACCCGCTCTCCGCTCACCCCGGCCAGGGGACCGGGCGCCTCGGGGCGGCGGACGATGATGTCGGCGAGCTCCCGCAGCCGCTCATCGACCTCCGAGTCGTCGACGACCAGGTGAGCGGGACGCGAAGGCCGAGCCTTCCCCGCGAACCGCTCGACGCGCACGTCCGCCCCGATGAGCTCGCAGGCCGCCAGCAGCGCAGGCCGGCCGTGTCCCCACTCCGGCGGCTCCGGCACGGCGGGCGGCACCGGGGCGGCCCGTGCGGCGGAGGCGGGCTCGGGCAGCCCCATCAGCTCGTACATCAGCCGCCGCAGGATGGACGCCGCCCCGCCCCGCTCGGCGACCGCCATCTCCGCGATCTCCGCGCACCGCGCCGCGTCGTGCCGTCCGATGGCGTCCTCCACCTGAGGACGCAGCGGCGCGTCCGCGTCGATGTGCGGTACCGAACGGGCCAGCGCGCCCATCGCCGTCTCGGGGTCGACGTCGTCGGCGTCAAAGGCGGCCAGCGCGACCGGCCTGCCGACCGCGGCGCCGTACAACGTGACCGACCCGTGGTCGCCGAGCACGCAGTCGGCCGCGACGACCGCGGCCCGCCATCCCTCCCTCGGAGGGATCAGCAGCAGTCCCGCCTTCCGGCAGTCGGCGAGCCAGGCCCGCAACTGCCAGGCGCCGTGCCCGTGCCACACATTCGGATGCACGACCGCCGCGACCCGGTACTCGTCCACCGGCAGCTCGGCGAGCAGCCTTCCGACCAGCTCCGGCCGCCGCCCGAGCAGCGACCCCGGCCCCCAGGTGGACGACACCACGACCAGCCGCTGCCCGTCCCGCAATCCCAGCCGCTCCCGATAGCGCTCACGCCACGGCAGCCCGGCCGTCATCCGGTCGAGGCACAGATCTCCGGCCACGACCGCGACGGGCACGGCAGCGGCACACGACACCTCGAGCCGCCTCAGCTGCTCCCCATGCGAAAGAACGACGGCCGCTGGAACGACCCGTCCCGCATGCATCAACTGCTCGGCCGCAAGCCCGTAAACCGTTTTTCGTTTTTCGTTTTTCGTTTTAAGGTATTTATTGTATCCAATTCCATGCGGCATGACGATTAGCGGAGCATTGATTCTATGCAGTTCTCCGCTGTGGCCGGCGCTGACGGCCAGGTCGAACCGCTCCCGCACGGCCTGCTCCCAGGGCACGACCCGTGCCCCCAGATCGTCGAGGAACGCGCCGACCCCATCGCTGAACGCGGATCCGGGAATGGCCGTGAACACCACCTGGACCCGGAAGTCGTCGGCCAGGACCGTCAGGACGTCGAGCACCCGAACCAGTGAGGTCACCGTGTGCGCGACGGCGAGCACGGTCGTGCGCCCGCTCCCGGTGGACCAGACCTCGGCCCCGGCCCCCACGGGAACCCGCAACCACTCGCCCACCCCGAGACCCCGTCCGTCCATCCGCGACATACTGACACAATCCACGCACCACTCCGCGGCTCCTGTATCGGCGCGCCACCGAGTCGGCGTCTGTGAGCCCGTGCGATGCATGCACGTCTCCAGGCCGTGAAGGGCATCGTCGCCTCCGAGACGAGTGTGCTGGACGCCGGCATGCGCGTCGATCGTCATCGCGCAGCTGCTTTCGGGGCGATCTGCTTGCTGTATCTCTCTCCGGAGATTCTTGTGAAGCCGGACTGAGGTGTCCCTGAATATCATTGTCAGAGATGTCGGGAAGGCGGTAATCTGGCCGACTGTTTGGGCCCGGGCGGCGGGTCCTGGCCTTCGGGGATCCCCATGCGCATTCTCGCTTCTGTTCTTCCGACTCCGCAGCAGCTCACGATTCTCGGTGACAGTGGTCCGGGGTACCGGGTCATCCGCGGCGCAGCCGGGAGCGGGAAGACGACGACCGCCCTGTTGAGGCTCAAGCAGCTCAAACGCAGTCGGCTGGCAAGACGGCTCCGGCTCGGTGAGGAAGCTCCCGTGCGGATGCTCGTGCTCACCTTCAACCGCACCCTTGCGGGATATGTCAAAGAGTTGACGCGTGAGCAGGAACAGGATTCCGGGCTGAAGCTGGAGGTGAGTACCTTCAGTAAATGGGCCAGGGGACTCGCGCGCGAAATTGACATTCTGGATCGCGAAGACGCGGGGCCCATCCTGCGTCGCCTGCTCGCCGGGATCGCGAGAGATGATCGTCCGATCGACTTCCTGGTCGATGAAGTGGAGTACGCCCTCTCCCGCTTCCCCAGGGAGGACCTCTCCGATTACGTCGGAGCGGCTCGTACGGGGCGCGGGCGCTCGCCCAGGGTGGACGCCCAGCTCCGCAAGCGGCTGCTGACCGAGGTGATCGAGCCCTACCACCAGGAGAAGGAGCGCCAAGGCCGCCACGATTGGAATGACCTGGCCCTCCTCGCCGGCGCCGCCCCCGGGCCGCTATACGATGTGGTGATCGTGGACGAGGCGCAGGACTTCTCCGCGAACCAGATTCGGGCGCTCCGGAGTCATCTCGCGCCCGACCATTCGACGACCTTCGTGCTCGATTCCGTTCAGCGCATCTACGCCCCCCATTTCACATGGGCCGAGGTGGGGATCTCCCTGCGCCCGCAGCAGATTCACATGCTTCATCACAACAAGCGGAACACGCGTGAGATCGCGGCCTTCGCTGGTTCGCTGGTATCGGATCTTCCGATGGAGGACGACGGGGCGTTGCCTGATTTCACCCAGTGCACCGCGACCGGCCCGCGTCCCAAGATCGTCGCGGGACGCTTCGGTGCTCAGATCGACCACATGCTCGACGACGTGCTCACGCGTGCCGACCTGGCCGAGGAGTCGATCGCCGTGCTCCATCCTCGGGGCGGGGGCTGGTTCAATCACGTCCGGGGAGAGCTGGTCCGGCGGGGTGTCGCCTTCTGTGAGTTGACCGGTACCAGCCTTTGGCCGGCGGGCCCTGAGAATGTGGCTCTATCAACGATCCATTCCGCCAAGGGACTGGAGTTCGACCATGTCCTGATCCCAGGGCTGAGCCGGCAGATCACGCCGCACGGGACCGGTGACGGCGACGGTTCGCTCGACCAGTTGAAGCGCCTGCTCGCGATGGGGATCGGGCGTGCGAGACGCTCGGTCATGCTCGGCTACAAGCCGGGTGAGGAGTCCACCCTCATTGGGCTCTTCGAGCCGGCCACCTATGACCTGGTGCAGGTATGACCACGCCTCAAGTGCGGGAGGCCCGGCCGAGAACCGCCGAGGAGTTGGCGCGACTCCCGCCCTGCCCGGAGGTGCTGGATCTCGCGCGGTCCTACGGGGTCACCGACCTGGTCCACTTCACGACGAGTCGCGGTGTGGTCGGAATTCTGGCCAGGCGGGCCGTCCTGAGTCGTGCGGGCCTCACCGAGGACGACTATCTGGAGCACGTTTACCGGCCGAACGCCAACGTGCGTAAGGACTGTGACTGGCTCGGCTACGTGAACCTCTCGGTTTCCAGGATCAATGACTGGATGTTCGGAAGCTCGGTCCGCTGGCATGTCACCGAGAGGGCCTCCTGGGTGGTGCTGTCGTTCGGGGCCGAGGTGGTGGCGCATCCGGGTGTGATCTTTACGACGACCAACAACATGTATCCTTCGGCCTTGCGGGCAGAGGGAGTCTCTGGATTCGAACGCATGTTCGCGGAAGAAGTGCTGGGGCGTTACTCTGAATCCGTCGTTCGGGGTGCGGATCTGGAGCCGCGTTTTCCCACGCACAGGCAGGCGGAGGTTCTCTATCCTGGTGCACTCGCGCTCGACCACCTGCGGCGCATCGATGTCCAGACCGAGGCGTGCCTCGACGACGTTCAGGGCATGCTGGGCGCGCTGGACCTGGACCTCGAAGTGCGGCTGGACCCGGAGGTATTCACATGAACCAGGCGAACCCGCCCGATGAGCGGGCGCCTGCGGTACCGGGGGAGTTCGACGAGCCGTTGCCGGGGTTCGAGTACCCGGGTGTCCGCGCTCCCTTGGAACGGCGGCACGACGGACCATCGGATGTGGCGGTCGCGGGCACTGGAGGGACAGCGGTCGACCGGCGGAGCCGGGCTCGGGGATCGGCTCTCTGGGCCGCTTATGGGGACGCCCTCGGGTTCATCAGCGAGCTTACGGACGAGCGCGGGCTGAGGCGTCGGACCGGTGACCGGCCCTTGAACGGTCTCATGAGCTGGTCGCGGCGCGTGGGCGGGCGCGGTGGCGTGATCACCGAGCTGCCCGCCGGCAGTTATTCGGACGACACGCAGCTACGCCTGGCGACGGGGCGCGCGGTCTCCGGCAAAGGGTTCGACGTCGAGGCGTTTGCCAAGATCGAGTTGCCGGTGTGGCCGTCCTA
This sequence comes from Actinomadura xylanilytica, assembly GCF_030283145.1. GTDB lineage: Bacteria > Actinomycetota > Actinomycetes > Streptosporangiales > Streptosporangiaceae > Spirillospora > Spirillospora xylanilytica. Next base: position 605,510 of record NZ_JASNWE010000003.1, on the reverse strand, counting down.
CAGTCTCGGGGGCGGTCGCGCGACGAAGGCGGCGTGCGCCAATCTCGCCAGGCCGAGGGTGGGATGGTTCGCCAACAGCTACGACGGATGGCTCGAAGCCGGCGGCAATGGCGTCGCGATGCGCATCCAGCCCCACGTCTGGGCGGCGGCCGGACTTCAGAATCCCCTACGGCTCCTCGGTGACGTCCTGCGCAACGGCATTTGCACCCACGGAAACCCCCGTGCACTCTTCGGAGCGGCCCTGCACGCTCTTTGCCTCGCCCACGCCATGGGCTCCGGCGCGGTGCCCGCTCCGAAGGATGTGCCCATGCTGCTGGAGCGGGCCGACAGCATCGACGATGTACTCGACAACGATCCGGAACTCACGGAGATGTGGCTTCCACTCTGGGAGCGGAGCGCGAACGAGCGTTTCACCGACGCATGGCATCAGGCCGGTGCTGAGACGCGGGAAGCCTTTGACATCGTCACCCCGATCGTCCGGTCGTCCGACGACGGCCCGCAGGCCGCCTATCAGGCGATCCTTCGGGAACTTGGGTTGTACAAGGACAGCTCCCGCGGCAGCGGCACTCTCACCGTCGTCGCGAGCACGACCCTGGCGTGGTTGGAACCGCGCCCCCTGGATGCCATGCGGATCGCTGCGAACGCGATCGGCTCCGATACCGACACCATCGCCACCATGGCCGGTGCCGTGTTGGGAGCGGCGTCACCTGTGGAGCTCCCGGAGCCCGTGCTCGACCGTGCCTTGATCGTCCGCGAGTCGGACCGGCTGACCGATGTCGCGATGGGGCAGGGGGGCTTGGGACCCGACTATCCCGATCTGCTGACCTGGTCGGCGCCGCGCACGCAGGCCGATGCATTGCAGCGAACGGAAACTGGAATGGCGGTGGTCGGTCTCGGGCCGGTCCGAACGGCCCTGAAGGATCCGCAGGCCGGGCCACGAGGCGACATCGCCTGGCAATGGGTAAAGCTTGAATCGGACCAGACCCTCTTGATCAAACGGCGTAAGGCACTGCCGGCGCTTTCACCTGAATCGGAGACCCCGGTTCCACTCGTGGGACAGACGCTGCTCATGGGTTCGCCTGCGCTGAAGGGGCCCGCTCCCTCCGTTCCGGCCACGTATCCCGACCCGCCAGTACTGACGCAGCCGTTCGAGCACGCGGGTCAGCGTGTCGACGACGAGTCGAGGCCCCCGGCTCCGGATCTCGATGTCATCCTCGGCTGGCTGGAGCACAAGCAGTTCGACGACGACTCGATCGGGTATTCGGTTCGGCAGGTCGCGACCAAGGGATCCCACGATCAGCTGATCGCACTCGTCTCGGTCGTCCGCGACCGGCTGCGCCAGGCACGTTGACGGCGCGAGCCCGGAGGGACGCCGTGCCCGGCTGATCCTCCGGGCGTCCTGGGCCGGCCGGGGTGGTGCGTGCCCGTTCACCGGAGGTCGTCGATGAGGAGTTCCAGGGCGGACTCCTCCTGCACCCCCGCGTTGAGCGCTTGCATGGCGGGGGTGAGCTCAGGGTCCCAGCCGGCCGCCACCGGGGTTCCGGCGAGCGGTTGGAGCGGTGTGCCGCGGGAGCGGGCCGCGGCAACCTGCTCCTCGTAATCGGCGGCGCCCAGTCTCCAGGGCCGCGCGCCGTACCGTCCGATCATCCGGTTGGCCATCGCGATCCCCGGCCAGTCGAAGTCCCCCCGGTACGCGAGCCGGGCCCCGGCGGACACCAGACCGTCCAGCAGGGTCAGCACCACCGTCGTCGGGTTCCCGGACGCGCACACCAGTGGACGCGGGCAGCGCAGCCCGGCGGCCACCTCGACGATCCGCGGGTTCTCGCAGATGTACACCTCCAGCCCCTCCGGCAGCCGCCAGGACGCATCGCGCAGATCCCGGAGGGTCAGGTGCGTCTCAGCGCCGTCCAGCGACCGTTCACGGAGGTGACGGGCGGTCCGGTCCTCGCCCATCGGCATCAGCCCGTACGTCAGCACGGTGCTCGACACCTGGTCGGCCGTCACCCCGGCGGCCTCCCAGAGGGCGCGCCGCGCCCATGCGTCCCGAGGCGGCTCGGCATCGTGGGCACAGGCCAGTCCGCGCAGGACGATCCGCGCGAGCAGGGTTCCGTCATCGAGGCCGTGCGCGGTACCGGTGATCCGTTCGGCGAGCTCGCCGCGCCCCGTGACCGCGGGCTCACGGACCGGGCGGACGCCGGCCAGTGCCTCGACCGCCTGGACGATGAGCCGGGCGCCCTGGTCGGGATCGAGCCGCGCCAAGGCGCCGCCTCGCCTGACGTCGTCGAGCCAGGTGACCACCCAGCCGAGCCCGTCCAGCCCGCGCTCGTGAAGTGCGCGCCGCGCGGAGCCCCAGACCGTCTCCGAGGCCGCGCGGCGCTTGTCCCTGAGCGCGGGACGGTCGGTCAGCGGACCGCGCAGCTCGACGACGACCTCGATCAGCCCTCGTTCGGCCGCGCTCGAACGCAACTGCCCGTCGAGTTCGGCGAGGGCGATGCTGAGGGCCGGACCCGTGTAGGGACGGCCCATCAGCAGCGCGACCGCGTCCCGCTCCTGGTCGCTGACGTCCTTCAGTGACAACCTGCCCTTAGCCTGCATGCCGTTGCGTTCGAGGCGTTCGTGCACCCCCCGCCAGAACCGCTCCAGCGCCGGTTGGCCGAGCCAGGCGCGGGTCTGCGGTCTCAACCCGCCGGTCACACGCTGACCAGGCGTTTGCGCTGACCGTCCCAGGTGAAATGCACCGTTGCCACCCCGCGTGCGTGGGGGTCGCGCAGGCATTCGTAGATGTGCAGGCTGGGGACGGTCGGGAAGCAGCCCCACAGGCGTTCGCTGGTGATGACGAAGTCGAGGTCGAGTTCCACCAGCAACCCGAGCAGGCGCCCGTGGGTCGGCTCGTCGACCTTGGCGAACGCGTCGTCGAGCAGGATCAGGCGCGGCGCCGCCGGGGCCGAGTCGCCGAGCGAGGAGAAGTGCGCCGCGGCGGTCGCGAACAGCACCAGGTACGACACGACGCGCTGCTCGCCCTGGCTGAGCGCGGTGCGATGGCTGAGCACCCGCTCACGGTCGGGGCGGGCGGCGTCGGTCACCTTCACCTTGAACGCGAACCACGCCCGGTAGTCGAGTGCGGTACGCAGGTGAACGGCGTACCCGGCGGACGGATCGGCCAGCCGGGCCTCCTCGATCCGCCGGCGCAGCGCGTCGCGCAACTCCTCGGACTGGTCGCGGGTGCGCAGCGCGGAGGGACGGCGCAGCAGTGTCACGGCGGCCTTGACGTCGGCGTCGCCGCCATCGGCGAGGTCCCAGTGCAGCCGCGCGCCGATGCCGTGGGACGAACGGACCTGGTCGAGCGTGTCGTTCATCGCGGTGACCAGGCCGTGCGCGGCCAGCACCTGCCGGGACAGGTGATCGCCCAGCTCGCCCAGCAGGTAGCGCTCGAAGACCTCCTGCTCGCGGTCGGACAGCCGCAGCCGCGCCTCGGTGAGGGCCGCGCGGATCCGCTCGCCCACGACCGCGGCGTCGTGGGCGCCGGTGTCGTCGTGGAGCGCGAACCTCTTCACTCCGTCGGTCTCCTCGATTCCGGCGTCATAGCCGCCGGCCAGGCCGTCGCGGAGTTCCTCTCCCCGGCGCAGGATCACCGAACCGCTGATGTCGGACGAGGCCGCTCCGAGGCGCGCGCCGACATCGTCGGCGAGGGAGCGCAGCGCGGTGATGCGGGTGCGGACATCGCCGTCCTGCGCCGAGTCGTAGGCGAGCAGGGACGGTTCGAGGTCGCCGAGCGCGGCGGCGAGGGCGAGCCCGGGGAGGCCGAGGGGGCGGCGCAGCTGGCCGCCGCCGGAGACCACGATCCGCTCCTGCTCGCCGAGCGCGGTGACGGCGCCCTCGCGCTCGAACTCGGCCCGGATCTGCCGCCTCTGACTCTCTTCGGCGCGCGCCGACAGGCGGGGCAGCTCCTGTTGAGCCTCGTCGAAGCGGCGCTGTGCGTCGCGTTCGCCTTCGATGATCTGCCGTTCGGTGGCGCCGACCGTTCCCTCAAGGCGCTTCAGCTCGCGGTGTGCCTGGTTCAGCGTGGCGTGCACGGTTCGGTAGGCGGTCTCGGCGGCGGTGCGGTCGGTGTGCGACCGCTCCCAGGAGCGGGCCGTTCCCGCGTGCGTGCTCAGCCGGGCGAGGACGCGGCCGGCGTCGCGGCCGATGGTCTCGACGCGGGCGCGCAGCCCGTCCAGGTCGGCGCGGAGCCGGGCGAGGTCCTCCAGCCCGTCCGGGAGGGAGTCGGCGGTGGCCTGGGCTTGGGCGCGGGCGCGCAGCTTCACTGCCGCCGCGCGGGCCTGCTCGGCGGCGCGCCGGGCGTCCGTCAGCTCCGCGGTCAGCCTGGCCGCGGCCTCGGCGGCCTGGTCGTGCGCCGCCCACGCCTCGGTCAGGGGCCGTGCCGACGGTGCCTCGCGCAGGGCCAGCCGGAGCCGGTCGCGGCTGTGCTCGATGTCGGCGCGGGCGGCGCGGGCGCCTTCGAGAGCGTGGGCCAGTTCGTCGATGCGGGCCGTCAGCTCGTCGATGCGGTGGCGGCGGGTCGCGGCGCGCACACCGGCGCCGATGTACTCGGGACGGTCCTTGCGGTACGCCCCGTGGGCCACGCCGAGTCTCCACCGGCCGTCGCCCGCGATCCAGCTGTGCGCCTGTGGTTCGTCACCCAGCCCGATGCGGTGTAGCAGCCGATCCAGGGTCTCGTGGCTCACACCATGGCCGGGGACGGGCTGGAGCACATCGGCCAGCGTCGGGCCCGGGAGCGGGATGTCTCCGGTGTGGAGCACGACGTCCTGGGTGTCTCCGGTCAGCACCGTGCCGTCGGCGCTCACCCATGCGCCCAGCAGCCCGGCGGCTTCAAGGGCCGCCTCCAGGCCCGCCCGGCTGGAGCCGTCGACCGACTCGGCGAAGTCCAGCAGGAGGAAGAGCGGGGCGCCTGTGCCGGAGTGCCGCCCGGCCGTCGAGTAGGCCGAGCGGGGCGGCTCCGGGTCTGCCTGCTCTTCCCAGTGCCGCCGGTCTTTCTCAGCCTGCGCGAGGGCGGCGTCCAGCGTGCGTTCGCGGGCGAGCGCTTCGTCGCGTTCGCCGTCGAAGGCGTCGAGTACGGGACCGGTGCTCTCGTGCGCGAGGCGGGAGAGGGTGTCGGGGACGTCACGGCCGAGGACGCGTTCGGAGAGCGGGAGCTCGTCGTCGCCTCCATCGGGCAGGGCGACGGCCGTCAGCAATGGATCGGGTTCGGGTAGCCGTTCCGCCCAGTCGCGCACGCGTGCGGCGTAGTCGCCGGAGGCCGTGGCCAGTGCGGTGCCCTGCTGGCTCTGCCGCTCCTGTGCCTTCGCCAGTTGACCGTCGAGCTGTTCGGCCTCCTGCCGGAAGTATCCGGCCTTGTTCTCCGCCGCTTCGACTTCTCTCAGCTTTCCGGTGAGCGCGTCGGTGGCGCGCCGCCGCGCCTTGACCACCTGATCCGCTTCGCCGAGCCGTGCCCGCCAGGTCGTCAGGACGGCTCCGGCCGCCTCGTCCAGGGCCCGCGGCGCGGGCCGGACGACCTCCCTGTCCTGGCCGTCGGGGCCGGTGACCGTCTCGGTGCCCCCGGCCGCGAGGGGGACGGCCCGCGCGACGGGCGGCTCGCCGAGCAGCGCCTCGTCGAGCCCGCAGGAACGGGCGTCGCCGCGGGCGTCTCGGAGTGAGCCGCGCAGGTCCGTCAGGTCGCGCCCGATCTCCTCCGCTTCGGTGCCCAGCCGTGCTGCCGCCGTTGCCTCGCCCTGGCGCGCCAGCCCGGCCGCGCTCCATGCGACGTTCACGGTGTCGCGCATCGCCTGGACGGTGGCGCGCTTGTCGCGCAGGTCCTTCAAGGCGCCGTAGGCCGGGCCCTCACGCAGCGCCCGCAGGTCGGCGTCGGCGGCGTCCCGTGCCTCCTCGACCGCGGTGACCTTCGCGGCGGCCTCCTCCGCCTCGGCCTTGAGTCCCGCCAGCGCCCGCTCGGCGTCGCCGGCCTGCCGCCGGCGGTCCTTGAGTTCGGCCAGGCCCTCGCCGACCAGCCCGACCCGGCCGCGCAGCACTCCGCGCAGGTATCCCCGGTAGGCGGCGAGGAAGGTGGTGAGCGCGGCATCGGTCCGCTCCAGCCGCGCCAGTTCGTCCCGGACGGTGTCGAGATCGTCCAGGTTGCGGGCGACCTTGTCGATGATCTCGTCGTCCAGCGGCGGCAGGGCGTCGCTGAGCACCTTGACCAGCTCGCCCGACTCGATCCGGTCGCCGATCGTCGGCCGCCGCAGCCCGTACAGCAGATGCACCAGGTTCCGGTAGCGCGGCATGTCGGTCAGGCCGAAGAGCTCGCGAGCGACTCTGGAACGGTAGTCGGCGGCGCGCTCGTAGCAGTTCTCCTGGCCGATCAGCTCCCGCAGCCCGGACAGGGCGGGCCGCCGGGCGGGGTCGCCGAGCGGAAGCTCGCCCTCGCCGTCGCCCACGGTGAGCGGGGTGACGAAGTATGTCGCCTTCGCCTCCCCGGTGGACGTGGACGCCTTGACCGCCGCCACCAGGGTCAGCCGCTCGACCGCCGCGCCGCCCGGCCCGCCGTCGGCCGGACGGGCGAACTCCACCCACAGGTATCCGAGCCGGTTGGTGCCGGCCGTCCAGCCGTCGAGCATCAGCCACTTCAGCGTGGTCTTCCCGCCCCCGGCCGCGTCCAGCCTGCGGGTGTCACCGTCCAAGAGGAATGGCAGCAGCATCTCCAAGGCCTTCGACTTGCCGGCGCCGTTCTTGCCGCGCAGCAGCAGCCGCCCTCCTCCGAACAGGAACTCCTCGTCGTACTGCCACACCTGGTGGATTCCTGCTCGGCTGAGCCGGAACCGGTGTGGATGCATGGGCAGCGGGATCATCCGGTCGTCACCTCCGGGGCGTAGCGCGCGGCGGCGGCGAGCAGCCTCCAGCCGTCATCGGGATCGGGGCTGAGCAGGCACATGCGGTGCAGGAGATCGACGACCGCCGCGCGCAGCAGCTCGGGTGCGCCGGTGTACTGGGCGGCCCAGGACTTGTGGTGCCGCTCGGTGAGCTCTGCCAGTACGGAGTCGATCAGCCCGTCGGGGACGGCGGCTCCGCCGCCCTGCGGGGCGAGTTCGGCGACGAGGCGCTCCAAGAGCAGGAGCGCCGCCCAGGGGACGGTCCCGGTACCGGGGAACTCGACGTCGCTCAGTTCGCCCTCGGGGTCGATCAGCGCGACGCCCTCGGCGCGGATCTCGGCGTCCAGTCCCAGCGCGTCCTCGAAGATCCGCTGCTCGCGGCGCTGGTTGCGGCGCAGCCAGTCGCGCTCGTCCTCGGTCAGGTCCGCGACGTAGACGACCGGGGTCTCGACCAGCCGGCGCCGGACCGCGTGCCGGGGCCCGGAGTGGTCGGGGGCGGCGGCCAGCGCGATCAGCTCGGCGGGGGAGCCGGCCCGGCCGATCGGCCCGCTGACCAGCCGCCGCGCGATCTCGCGGTCCACCGTCAGCAGCGCCTCGGCGTCGCCGTCGCCGGAGTAGGACTCGACGGACCCCTCGTCCTCGGCCAGCACCCGCCATTCCGTCAGCTGTTTGAGCGCGGCGACCAGGGCCCGGCGCTCCACGGCCCGGCCAGGGTCGCCGGGATCGATCCCTGCCTCGGCCGCGCCCGCCCTGGTACGGGTCACCAGCTCGGAGAGCAGCAGCTGTTCGGGGGCCGTCACCAGCACCGACAGGACGAGTGCGAGGTAGGCGTAGGTGCGGGGGGTGAAGGGCGCCCCCGAGGCGCGCTCCAGCCGCCTGCCGCCGCCCGTTCCGAGGCCGGCCTTGAACAGCCGGGCGAAGCCCGGCTCGACGACCAGCCGATAGCCGAGAAGCTGCCCGAACTGCCGGGCGAGCTCGTCGGCGTGCCGGCGGATCAGCGGGAAGTCCTCCGGATGCGTCTCCACGGTGACCAGCGGGTGCCGCATCAGCAGCCGTGCGGCGGCGCGGCGTTCGGCCGCGAGCTCGGCGGAGAGATCGCCGCTCATCCCGTCTCCTCCACGGTGGACGCGCCGGCCAGGGCGCCGATCCGCAGCACCAGGCCGTCGAGGGCGAGGTCGCCGTCGGCTCCGTGGATCACGCCGCCTTCTCCGGACGTCCTCACCAGGCGCAGCCGGAGGTCGAGATCGTCGTCGGCCGCCTCCGCCTCCTCGAACCGCGGCGGCGCTCCGGCCAGGGACCGGGCCAGCAGGTCCAGCAGCAGCCGGGTGGCAGCCGCCGACAGCCGGACGCCCGCCAGGCCGGGCCCCGCGGCGCGTAGTTCCGCAGCCGCCGCATGCTGCCTCCGTGTCTCCTCCTCGGCCTCGCGCCGCAGCCTGTCGCGCTGCGCGGCATAGTCCTCGGGGCCGGACGTGCGGCCTTTCGCGGCCCGGGTGCCGCGGTTCCGCAAGGCGATCGGTACCGCGATGGCGGGCCCGTCCGACCAGCTCGACGTCGCGGGCACCTCCTGCTCGGCGTCCGGTGCGAGCCCCAGATGCCGGGCGCCGTAGAGACCGAACGCGGCGGTGAACAGGTCGTGCGCGGTCGTGTCGTCCACCTCGTCGAACCAGCGGGCCAGCCGGAGCAGGTCGCGCCGCCGGGACAGCCCGCCCGTGGAGGACGCGATCATGCGCTTGGCGTTGGCGAGCAGGGCCTGGAGGGCACGCAGTGTGGCGTCCCTGAGCTGGTCCACCTGGCTGCCCTGGCCGTCCTCGTCGAAGAACCAGGCCCGCAGCCCGGCCCAGTCGTCCAGGTCGCGGCCCCGGCTGCGCTGGACCTGGACGTCGGCCCGCGCCAGCGCGCTCAGCCCCGGGTCGGCGGCGTCGATGTCGGCGAGCAGGTCCGGCAGCCGCGGCCACAGGCCGCCGATGCTCGCCTTGATCTGCGGCGCGCAGTGCGCCACGTCGTCGGTGATCGTCTCGGCGTAGTCGAGCAGCAGTTCCTTGAAGCCGGTGAACTCCGCGGTGTCCAGGTCGTATCGGAAGATCACCTGGCCGAGGTAGGCGTAGAAGTCGCGCACCGAGTCGGCGAACTGGCCGAACTGGGCGAACAGCGTGGAGATCCGCTCCAGCGCCGCCCGCGGCTCGATCCCACCGAGGTCCGCGCTCTGCTCGTCGAGGTCGTGGAGCCCCCGCGCCACCAGCGCCAGCAACTCCCGGCTCACCTCGCGCGCCGCGTCCGCCTCCGCGAGGATCGCGTCGGCCTGCCGCTGCACCCGCTCGCCGAGCGTGGACAGCTGGTAGCGCGACCGAACCCGGTGGTACTCCCGGATGCTGCCGGCCCTCACCGGCCGCGAGCTCGGGATCAGGTTGCCCCAGTGCCGCAGTTGCTCCAGCTTCGCCGCGACCGTCTCGACCGTCAGACCGCCACCGGCCCGCTCGGCCACATCGTGCGCGGACAGATCGGCCAGCAGCGTCGAGGTGAACGCCCGCATGACCGCCAGATGAGTCGCCCTGTCGGGCACCGTCAGATACGTGTAGGCGGTCAGCCGCTCCAGTTCCCCCGGCTCGCCCAGAACACCTTCGACCAAAACCCTCCTGCCCTTCTGCGCGGCGCCATCGCCTCCTACCGCCGCCATGTCCTCAGCCGGCGGCGTTCCGGCCTCCGTCGCCCTTCCCGTTCTCGCCTCGGTCGTCCTCGGATCGGCCGAGGGCCAGGGAGAGGTCCTGCCCGTCCCAGCCGCTCTCGGTGCGCCACAGGACCGGCAGGCCGAAGGCCTCCCGGAGGACGCCGGGAGCCCATGACTCGGCCGGCTCACAGGGGAGGACGAGGAACCGGTGGTCGGCGGGTTCTCCCTCGGCGTGCTGGACCTCGTGGATTCTCAGCACGGCGTCGCGCATCCGCCGGTACCGGTCGCCGCCCTCACCGAGCACCTCGTAGAGGACTCTGCCGTCCGGGCCGTCGCAGATCACATCGGCAGTGGGGGAGTCCACCACGGGGAGCAGGCGGGCGCCGTAGAGCTCGGAGATAAGGGCATGGCGCACACGTTCATGCACGCTACACCGTCGTTCCGCGCGCACGCTGGCCTCCAGCTCTCCAACGAACGCAGCGAAGCCCGCTCCACCGTCGTCGAGTTCTGGTTCCGCAGTCGATTGATCGGACTCTGAGGTGGTCACGCACTCGCCTTCCGGTGAGATGTCGGATACAGGGAGAAGCACTCGGGGAATCGGCGCCGAGTGCACGACGGTCAGTGACCGGGTGCATCGGGTCAAAGCCACGTAGAGCAGGCTGGGACCGGCGGGCGCCAGGCCGGCGATCGCCGCGGGCTCCACGAGCACAACATGATCGAACTCCAGTCCCTTGGCCTCCGCGGCGGTGATGACGCTGACCCGGCCGTCATCCGGGACGGTTGTGAGGGCCGCGGCCGTGTCGGCGTGCCGGTCGGCCGGGACGATCACCGCGACCGAGCGTCTCTCCTCATCCGCGGTCGCCGAGGTGAGGGTGCGGACCCGTTCGGCAGCCTCCGTGACCAGGTTCGCGGGCCGGACCGGCAGGAGGGTGACCGCTTCGGCGCCGCCCGGCCTGATCGACGTGGGGGACTTGGTCTGGGCGGGGATCGAGCGCGCCAGCGGTTCGGCGAACTCCATGACCTCGCTCGGGACGCGATACCCGGTGGTCAGCTCCTCGAGATGCCAGCCGTCGTCGCCTGCGAGGGCCGAGGCCAGGGCGGACCAGTCGTGATACGGGTGACCGCCGGTCGCCTGGGTGAGGTCGCCGAGGACGGTCATGGAACCGCTCGGGCAACGCCGGGCAAGCGACCGAGCCTGCATCGGGGACAGGTCCTGGGCCTCGTCCACCACGATGTGGCGGTAACGCGGAGGGGAGTCGCCGCCGATCAGGACGCGCAGTTCCTCCAGGCAGACCCGGTCTTCGGGCGACCACGGCTCGGCCGACATGCGGGAGGCGCGTGTTCGCGCGATCGCTGCCCGCTCCTCCTCCGAGAGCAGTCCGTCGGTGGCCGCGCGCAGGATCTCCGGGTCACCGAGCAGGCCGCGCAGGACGTGCTCGGCGGTGACATCGGGCCAGATGGTCTTCACGAGCCCGACCACCCGGGGGTCCCGGGCGATGCGGCTGCGCACGTCCTCGCCAGGGCGGCGCGGCCTTTCACCGGTGTTCGCGTGCACGAGGTGATCGACCAGGCGGGCGGCGAATCCGCGGCGACGGGTCGCGTACGGGACCGTGGCGCGCGAGGAGCCGTCATCACCTTGCGCGAGTTGCTCGAGGACGGCCCTCGGCACCGATGACCTGCCCCCCTCGAAGTTGAACTCGAAGGCGCCGGCGCGCAATTTGGTGTTCATGCGGTGATGGGGCAGGGCATCCACGGCACGACGCAGCACTTCCGCCATCCGCGCGTCGGACTTGACCAGCCGGGCCGGCAGCGGATCGACTCCGCGCGGGGCGTCCCAGAGACGGTCGAGTTCCACCGCCGTCACGTCGCGAGTGCCCAGGCGCGGGAGGACCCCGCGGACGTAGTCGAGGAACCTGCGGTGCGGGCCGACGACCAGAACGTCACCGGTCTTGAAACGCTCGTTGAAGAGAAGCCAGGAGATTCGGTGCAGCCCCACGGCCGTCTTCCCGGTACCGGGACCGCCCTGGACGATCAGGACCCCCTTGCGGTCGTCGGAGACGAGCAGAAGTTGATCCCGCTGGATGGTCTCGACGATGTCGCGCATTCGCCCGTCTCGGGCCCGTTCAAGGTCCTCCAAGAGAAAATCCTTGAGGCCCTCGATCGATGGCGGGCCGGGCGCGGTGTCGGGCTCGGGCGGCAGGGGTTCGCCCGCCGCCAGGGCGCTGGCCGTGAACGCCCTCTGCGCGGACGGGGCGGCGACGATCCGGATCTCGTCCCGGAAGTCCCGGACCCGGTCGGCCTCACAACGCAGCAGACGACGCAGCGTCATCTTGCCGGGATCATCGGGCCTTCGCAGCATCCAGTCGATGGCCTGCGGCGTCTGCCAGTCGATGACGAAGGCGTCGTGGTCCTCGTCGCGGACGGTGCGGCGCCCGATATACCACGTCTTCGGCTTGCCGTCCTCCATGTCGTCGACCCGTGCGATGACGAGGGCTTCGCCGCCGAGGTCGCTCTCGAAGCGGATCTCAGGGGCGACGTCGGTGATGAAGGCGGTACCGGCATGTGCGTCGGTCAACTCTCTGCGCGTGCTTCGGAATGCGTCCCTGTTGTTCTGGAACTTACGCTCGTAGCAGGTGTAGGCATGGTCGACGGCGCGCTGTTCCTCGGCGATCGCGGCTTTACGTTCGGTCACGTTGCCTCCTTGGCATGCCCCAACCGGTCGGTGGCTGTGGTCTCCGTTCCTGAACGCAGGGGTCGCGGCCAGTGCCCGGGGTGGGGAAGCCGGGGAGGGGGCGGGGACGTTCCGGGCGGTTGGTCGAGATTCATGGTCGCGCTCTCATCTCGTTCAGGGGGATGGCTGGGAGCGCACCGTTCCCTAGTGTTCACACCAAACCACATTGAGGATGTGAACTCAATCGACCAAGAGGATCATAGTCTCATGTGAATCGAATCAACCCTGTCGATGTAGGTCGAGGGGGTTCGGTGTAGCGTGATGATCTCGCGCTGCCGTCCGGGGGCGCATGAGGTGGGAGTCCCGAGTGGCACAGGACGCGACGGTGACCGCGGCCGACATCGCCAGGCTCGCCGGCGTCGGCAGGGCCGCGGTCAGCAACTGGCGCAAGCGCCACGACGACTTCCCGCAGCCCGTCGGCGGCACCGCGGCCAGCCCGTCGTTCTCGCTCGCCGAGGTCCAGGACTGGCTGCGCGCGCAGGGCAAGACCGACGAGTCGACGGCCGATGAGCAGCTCTGGCACGAGCTGCGCAAGATCGCCGATGAGGTGGAGCTCGCCGACATGCTGGCGTTCGCCGGTGCGTTCCTGCTCTACCTGTGCCGCGACCACGCGCACTGGGACGCGCTCGCCGAGCGGTCCGACGAAGGGGTCGCGGCCGACCTGCCCGGCGCGGTCCGCGCCGCGGTCGAGGGGCTGCCCGGCGAGCAGGTGTTCCCCCCGGTCCTGCCCACGCGGCACGTCCCGGTGATCCGGGGGCTGGCGGGGCTCGCGGCCGGACGGGGTGCCCGCGCGTGCTTCGAGTTCCTCCGCGAGCGCTACCTCGACCTGCACAAGCGGCGCATGTACGACACGCCGCCCGAGGTCGTCCGGCTGGTCATGGACCTGGCGGGGAGCGGGCACGGGACGGTGCTCGACCCCGCCTGCGGGTCGGGCGGCCTCCTGCTCGGCGCGATCGAGCACGATGCCGGGCGGCTGCTCGGCCAGGACGCCGACGAGGCGGTCGCCCGGCTGACCGCCATCCGCCTCGCGCTCCGCACTCCGGACGCGGCGATCCGCGCGGGCGACCCGCTGCGCCGCGACGCCTTCGCGGGCGTCGAGGCCGACCTGGTCGTCACGACCCCGCCGTTCAACGACCGCAACTGGGGCTACGACGAGCTCACCGCCGACCCCCGCTGGGAGTACGGGCTCCCGCCGCGGACCGAGTCGGAGCTGGCCTGGGTCCAGCACGCCCTGGCGCACTGCCGGCCCGGCGCGCAGGCGATCCTGCTCATGCCGCCCGCCGCCGCCAACCGCCGCGCCGGCCGCAGGATCCGCGCCCAGCTACTGCGGCGCGGGGCGCTCCGCGCCGTCATCATGCTGCCGCTGGGGGCCGTGCCCAACATGGCGGTGCCGCTCAACCTGTGGGTCATGCGCCGCCCCGATCCCCGTGAACGGCCGCCGAGCCAGGTCCTCATGGTCGAGACGTCGGGCGACTACGCCGCGCAGGCGCTCGAGGGCTGGCGCCGTTTCGCCGCCGATCCCGAGGCCGACCTCGACGATCCCGGCCGCAGCCGCGCGGTCCGCATCATCGACCTGCTCGACGAGGAGGTCGACCTCACCCCGTCCCGCCACCTGACCCGGCAGGCCGCGGCGCCCGCGATCGAGCGGGTCGCCGAACGCCGGGCCGAGACGCTGGGGCTTCTGGAGAGCCTGCCCGCCCTGCTCCCGGAGGTCCGGGAGGGGCGAGGGGGGCGAGGGGGGCCGGACGGCCCGGACGCGCCGCTGGTTCCCGTCTCCGAGCTCGTGCGCATGGGCCTGGTCAGCGTTCACCAGGCGTCCGCGGTGCCGCCGGGCGCCGAAGAGGGGCTGGTGCCCGTGCTCACGGCTGAGGACGTCGTCAAGGGGCGATGGCCCGACGTGACCGCGCGGGTGGAGACCGGGGCCGGTGCCGTGGTCGTCCAGCCGGGCGACGTGGTCGTGCCGGGGATCATCAGGGCGCCCACCGCGAGGGTCGTGCCCGAGGGCGGTGCGCTGCTCGGACGGCACGTGTTCCTCCTGCGCCCCGATCCCGCGCGGCTCGACGCGCACTTCCTGGCCGGGGTCCTGCGCGGGTCGCTCAATCTCCGCCATTACTCGATGGTCTCGATGAGCTACCGGGTGGACGTCCGGCGCGCCGAGATCCCCATGCCGCCCGTCGAGGAGCAACGGCGTTACGGCGATGCCTACAGGCGTCTTGACGAGTTCGAAACAAAACTGCGCCGCGCCTCGGAATTGGGCGCCGATCTGGCCAGACTCCTCGGCGATGGTCTGGTTGACGCGAGCCTGTGTCCTGATACGGCCAACCGAATCCCTGACGACGGCAAGCCCGCGGCACCATGATGACGACCGCCGCGCCCGCACCCGCTGCAAGGCCTCGACCTGCGCGGACGCCACCTGTCGGGCGTGGGCGGGGGGCTCCGGCCACGAGGTCCGCCGGGCACCCCCGCGCGATGTGGTCCGGGCGATCGTCCGGTAGCCGGTTCGTGCCGTTCCGCAACGCCATATCCTGGCCCTCCGGTCAAGTGATCAGTGACAAGACCACGGTTGTCAGGCAGGTGTCGATGGATTCTCTCCAGCCTTCCGATCCGCGCGACATCGGTGGCATCGAGCTGCACGGCACGCTCGGCGAGGGCGGCATGGGGAAGGTCTATTTCGGGGTGACCCCGGACGGACGGCACGTCGCCATCAAAGTGATCCGCAAGCAGCTCGCCGGTGACCCCGAGATCCGCGAGCGGTTCGATCGCGAGGTCCTCGCGATGGGCATGGTGCAGGGGCCGCGCGTCGCGTCGCTGGTGGCCGCCGCCGGGCCGGGCGCCGAGCGGCCCTGGCTGGCGATGGAGTACGTGCGCGGCCTGACGCTGAAGGACTACCTCGCCACCCGCAAACCCCTCACGGCCGAGATGGGCGCGGTGCTGGGCGATCTGCTGGCCGAGGCGCTCGGCGCGATCCACCGGGCCGGGCTGCTGCACCGCGACCTCAAGCCCGGCAACATCCTGCTCGGACCGGACGGCCCCAAGGTCATCGACTTCGGCCTGGTCGACCTGACCGGGACCGACCAGCAGCTCACCAAGACCGGCGCGTTCCTCGGCACGCTGGCGTTCATGGCACCCGAGCACGTCCTCTCGCCCAAGGACCTGCCGCCCGCGGCGGACGTGTACTCGCTGGGCGCGACCCTGGTCCAGGCACTGACCGGGCACCTGCCCTACGACCGGCCGCACCAGGCTGCGATGATCATGGCGATCAGGGACCCGGACGAGGTGCCCGACCTGAGTGGAGTGCCCTTCGCCCTGGAACCGGTCATCGGTGCGATGCTCGCCCACGACCCGGCGCTGCGGCCGACCCCCGCCGAGGCGTCCGGGGAGTTCCGGCAGGTGCTTGCCGGCGCGGGTCTGGGCCTGCGCGACGCCCGCGTGCACTTCACCGAGCTCACCTATGTCGAGCAGCCGTCCGACCCGCCCAGCGACATCGATCCGCCCCGGCGGCGGGCGCGGCAGGGGCAGGGCGAGCGCCAGGCCCCGCGCCCGGCAGTCTCGATGCTCGCCGACCGGCTCGCCCACGCCTACGCGCCGGGCGGCCGGCTCTGACGCCGTGACGCCGCGCCGCCGTCCACCTGCACCGCCGTCCCACCCGACCCGCTGAGAACGAAGGAGTCCCAGGAGTGACGCTCACCGAGGCGGCCCCTACCCCCTACGCGCCGGGCGCGCGCATCGAGGTCCGCGACGCCGAGTGGATGGTGCGCACCTGCACCCCCATCCGCCGCGACAGCTTCAAGATCAGTGCGGTGGGCGTCTCGGAGTTCGTGCGGGACGAGGACGCGGTGTTCTTCACCGAGATCGACACGGTCGTCCAGCTCCGTCCCGAGGACACCGAACTGGTCGCCGACACCAGTTCGGCGTTCGCGCGCAGCCGGCTGTACCTGGAATCGGTGCTGCGCCGCACCCCGCTGCCGCAGTCCGAGCGGCGGCTTGCGCTGACCGACCGGTTCCTGCTCGACCCGCTCATTTACCAGCAGCGTCCGGCCGAGCTGGCGCTCAAGGGGCTGCGCCCGCGCATCCTGCTCGCCGACGTCGTCGGGCTCGGCAAGACCCTGGAGATCGGGCTGGTCCTGGCCGAGCTGATCCGCCGGGGCCGCGGCGAGCGGATCCTGGTCGTCACGCCGCAGCAGGTGCTGGAGCAGTTCCAGCACGAACTGTGGACGCGGTTCGCGATCCCGCTCGTCCGGCTCGACTCGGTCGGCATCGAGCGGATCCAGCGTGACATCCCGGCCGGACGGAACCCGTTCCTGTACTTCAAGCGCGTCATCGTGTCCGTCGACACCCTGAAGAACCAGGGCAAGTACGGCCAGCACCTGGAGAACATGTACTGGGACGCCGTCGTCATCGACGAGTCCCACAACCTCATCAACGAGGGCAACCTCCGCAACAAGCTGGCCCGGCTGCTCGCCGCGCACACCGACGCGCTGCTGCTCGCCAGCGCCACCCCGCACAACGGCGACGCCACGTCGTTCGCCGAGCTGATCGCGCTCCTCGACCCTGCCGCGATCGCCGACCCCAAGCAGTACTCGGCCGGCGACATCGACCACCTCTACCTCCGCCGCACGAAGATCAGCGAAGAGGTGCGCGACCAGATCGGCGGCAAGTGGCCGGGCCGGGGTCCGTCGGTGCCGCTCCCCGCCGCAGCGACCGCGAAGGAAGAGGCGATCTTCGCCGAGCTGGCCGACGTCTGGCTGCCCCGCCCGGACCGTCCCGGCGGATCGGTGGTCGACCGCGACCGCCGCCTGTTCCCCTACACGCTCGCCAAGGCGTTCCTGTCCTCGCACGTCGCGCTCGGCACCACCGTCGGCAAGCGGCTGAAGAACGCCACCGAGCAGGCCGAGATCGACGCCCTGAAGGACCTGGCCGCCCTCGTCGGGGAGATGGGCGACACCGACTCCGCCAAACGCACGGCGCTGATCGACGAGCTCAAGAAGATCGGGGTGAAGAAGAACGGCACCACCCGCGCGGTGGTGTTCTCCGAGAGCGTCCCGACCCTCGAATGGCTTGCGGCGACCGTCCCGGCGGCCCTCGGCCTCGGCGACGGCCAGGTCAAGACGATGCACGGCGGCTACTCCGACGTCCAGCAGCAGGAGATCGTCGAGGACTTCTCGCTCGCCGACAGCAAGGTGCGGCTGCTGTTCACCGGCGACGTCGCCTCCGAGGGCGTCAACCTGCACCGGCAGTGCCACCACTTGATCCACTACGACCTGCCGTGGAGCCTCATCCGCATCGAGCAGCGCAACGGCCGCATCGACCGCTACGGGCAGGAGCACGAGCCGCAGTTCCGGGCGCTCGTGCTCACCTCGGAGGTCGAGGGCGCCCTGGACGACACCACCGTCGCGCTGAAGCTGCTCCACCGCGAGGAGCAGGCGCACCGCAGCCTCGGCACGGCCGAGGCGGTCACCCGCGAGTTCACCGCCAAGAAGGAGGAGGACCGGCTCATCAAGGACCTCCTCGCCGGCAAGTCCGTCGAGGAGTCCCTCGACGAGGCCCCGCCCGTCGACTTCCTCGCCGACCTGCTCGGCGGCGTCGAAGGGGAGGCCCGCACCGAACCGGAACGGGCCGAGGTGCCCAGGCTGTTCGGCTCGACCGAGGAGTTCGTCCGTGAGGCCCTCCACACGGTCTGCGCCGACCTTCGCATCGACGACGACGGCCAGATGCTCGCCTTCGAGCCGCCCAAGGACCTGCTGCACCGGCTGAACGCGCTCCCGGCCTCCTACCTGAAGAAGCACAAGATCGCCGAACGGATGAAGGTCACCTTCGACCGCCCGCTCGCCCAGCGCAAGCTGGACGAGGCCCGCAGGACCAAGACGCTCTGGCCCGACATCGGCTACCTGTCGGACCTGCACCCGATGGTCGAGTGGCTGGTCGACAAGGTCCAGGTGCAGCTCGTCCGGAGGCAGGCCCCGGTCATCGCCGCGAAGGTCGCCGAGCCCACCTTCCTCGTCCAGGGGATCTACTCCAACGCCCTCGGCCAGCCGACCGTCGTCGAGTGGATGGCCGTCAGCGGCCTGCCCGGCGCCCCGGTCGTCGGCGACATGACCGAGGTGCTCGCCGAGGCCGGGGTCGGCCCCGGGATGATCAACACGAACCGTCCCGCCGACCTCGCCGGCCTGACGCCGCTCATCGAGCCCGCCGTCCAGGCCGCCCGCCGCCACCTGGACGAGCGGCGCGACCGGTACGACGACGTCGTCGCCAAGCCGCTCCGCGACTACGACGGGCAGCTCGAACTGTGGGAACGGGCCAGCCTGGAGAACATCACCGGCAGCCCGCAGGGCGGACGCAGACGCGGCGCCGTGCACGACACCGTCGCAGAGCAGAAGCGGCTGCTCCAGAGCATGGAGACCACAGGGGAACCGCTGCTGCGCATTCTGGCCGTGCTTGAGGGGGACGCATGACCTACGACTCGATCGTCAACCGCGGCGACTACTTCTCGGCCCACTACCTGGCCGAGATCCTGCCCAAGGACCTGAAGAAGAGCGACGGCCTGCTCTCCCGCTGGACCGAGGCGGAGAAGGACGAGAAGCCGACGCCCCGCAGCGGCCTGCGCGGCCTCAAACGCGACTACTTCAAGGAGCGCCCGTACTTCGCCGACGCCCTGGAGACCATCCGCGAGACCGGCCGGGCCCGCAATCTCGCCGAGTGGGAGAAGAACCTCCACGAGCTGCACGGCCAGGTGCTGCGCGCGCTCACATTCGACGCCGCGCCGCGCACGCTGACCGTCGAGCGTTCGGGCAAGCAGTACGAGGTCGCCGTCGCGCACGCCGAACCGGCCGAGCGCCCCAGTGTCATCGCGATCGAATGCGGCTGGGCGCCCGACGTCGACGCCGCCCTCGACCGCAACCAGGCCGGAAGGCTCCTCACTCCGGTCGACACCGACAACCTCACCCAGATCAGGACCGGCGACAAGCTCGCGTCCTGGCTGTTCGCGACCGACGAACCGCCCCGCTACATCCTGATCCTGTGCGGCGGCGTCGTCATCCTCGCCGACCGCCTCACCTGGGGCGAGGGACGCTACCTCGCCGTCAGCCTGGACGTCGCTCTCGGCCGCAGCACCGCGAACTCCGCCGAGATCGAGGTCATCGCCGCCCTGTTCGGCGCCGGCTCGCTCCTGCCCCCCGAAGAGGGCGGCACCGAACCCCTCGCCGAACTCCTCAACGGCTCCCGCCAGCACGCCGTGGGCGTGTCGAAGGAGCTGCGCGAGGGCCTCCGCGACTCCGTCGAGATCATCGCCAACGAGGTGCTCGCCCGCATGCGCGAGCAGGGCGTCCGCCCCGAAGAGATCATGGAGCCCGGCGCGTTCGCCAAGGAGCTCGGCCGCGAATCGCTGCGCTACCTCTACCGGATCCTGTTCCTGCTGTACGCCGAGGCCCGTCCCGAGCTGGGCATCCTGCCCACCGACGACGAGGCCTACGTCAAGGGCTACAGCATGGCCCGACTCGGCGACCTGATCGTCCGCGACCTGATCTCGGAGGAGTCGCGCCGCAGCGTCCACCTGTACGAGTCGCTCGACCTGCTGTTCCGCATGGTGAACAAGGGCCACAACCCGCGCGGCGACAACGCGCCGCTCCGCTCCGAGGGCGAGGGCCTGCGCTTCGAGCCGTTGAAGGCCGACCTGTTCGACCCGTCCCGCACTCGCCTCATCGGCGATGCCACGCTCGAGCCGGACGAGTACGACGAGGACCTGCCCCGGATCGACACCCGCCTCCGCAACGAGACCCTGCACAAGGTGCTCCGCCTGCTCATG
This sequence comes from Actinomadura xylanilytica, assembly GCF_030283145.1. Classification (GTDB taxonomy): domain Bacteria; phylum Actinomycetota; class Actinomycetes; order Streptosporangiales; family Streptosporangiaceae; genus Spirillospora; species Spirillospora xylanilytica. The sequence continues at coordinate 585,411 of NZ_JASNWE010000003.1, read as the reverse complement.
CTCTCCAAGGGCAAGCGGCGCGAGCGCGGCGGGTTCATCTCGTACGCGCAGCTCGGTATCAACCAGCTCGGCGCGGTGTACGAGGGCCTGATGTCCTACACCGGGTTCATCGCCAAGGAAGAGCTGTACGAGGTCGCCAAGAACGGCGACCCCAAGGACGGCTCCTGGATGATCCCCTCGTCCAAGGTGGACGACTACGAGGACTCGGTCTTCGTCCTCCGCATCGACGAGAACGGCTTCAAGACCGACGACCGCGTCAGGTACCGCCCCGGCTCGTTCGTCTACCGCCTCGCCGGCCGCGACCGCCAGACCAGCGCCTCGTATTACACGCCCGAGTCGCTGACCCAGGTCACGGTGCAGCTCGCCCTGCGCGAACGACTCGACCAGGACGGCTCGACCACTCAGGCACGCGAGATCCTCGACTGGACGATCTGCGAACCCGCCCTGGGCTCCGGCGCGTTCCTCAACGAGGCCATCAACCAGGTGGCCGCGGAGTACCTCAAGCGCCGCCAGGTCGAGCTGAGCCACGCCCTTGAACCCGAGCTCTACGCCGAGGAACTCCAGAAGGTCAAGGCGTACATCGCCCTGCACAACTCCTACGGAGTGGACCTCAACGAGACCGCCGTCGAACTGGCCGAGGTCTCCCTCTGGCTGAACGTCATGTACCCGGGCCTCCAGGCCCCCTGGTTCGGCCTGCACCTACGGCGCGGCAACTCCCTCATCGGTGCGGGCCGCCGCCTGTACGGGCCGGAGCACCTCAAGCAGAGGGCCTGGCTCAAGAGCGCGCCCGAGGACGTTCCCTTCCGCGACGGCCCGATCCCCGAGGGACGCATTCACCACTTCCTTCTGCCCGCCCAGGGCTGGGGCGCGGTAGCGGGGGAGAAGGAAGCCAAGGCACTCGCCCCCGACGACGCGAAGCGTCTGGGGGATTGGCGCAAGAAGCTCCTCAAGGACCCGTCCACCAAGAAGAGGCAAGGACAGAAGCTCACCCAGGTCCAACGCCTCCAAGGACTCTCCCGCCGCGCCGAGTACCTGTGGGGCCTGGTCATCGAGCGCCTGAAGATCTCCGAAACGGAGATCAGCCGGAGCATTCGTGTGTGGGGCGCCAACGACCTGCGCCAGCCGGACGAGACCATCCCCCGGGAAAAGGTCCTCAACGATCTGACTTTCGCGGGCACGCCCTACTGGCGACTCAAGACGATGATGGACGCCTGGTGCGCCCTCTGGTTCTGGCCGCTAGACAAGGCCGAGCTGCTGGACGGCTCTGCCGAGATCTACGAGCACTTGAAAGACAGAGTGCTCGACACCCTCCCCGGCACCTCAAACCCGGTAGAGGCACCTGATCCGGAGCCGGCCGGTTTCCCTCAGACGTGGGCGGCAGAATCCCTCTTCGGCGAGGAGTCCGTCCAGATCCCGATCGCACCACCAAAGCCCCGCCCGAAGTCGGGCCGAAAGGCACAGCGGGTGGAGCGACGCTCAGTGGTCCCGCTCGCCGACCTCGACGACTGGCTCGACTTCGCCGAGTCCCTGCTCGGCACGTCCGACATCCCGGAGGACTCCCTCGGCGCCCACTTCGCATCCCTGTCCGAGCTGGACGACCATGAGGAGCAGCTCCCGGTCTGGATGGGCATGGACAACGAACTCAAGCTCGGCGAACGCTACCCCTGGCTGAACGTGGTGGAGGACATCGCAGAGCAGCAGGGCTTCTTCCACTGGGAACTACAGTTCGCCCAGGTTTTCCAGCGAGGCGGCTTCGACCTCCAGGTCGGAAATCCTCCGTGGGTTCGTCCTGAATGGAGCGAAACCGTGGTGGTGGCCGAACTTGACCCATGGTTCATGCTTGCGGACTCCCTGCCGCAGCAGCGGGATCTCCGGCGACAGATTGTCTTTTCTTCTGAAAAGATGGTGAAGTTTGTTACTGATGAGCTGACTGAAAACGCTGGAATAGATGCACATCTTGGATCGACTACTTTTTATTCGATATTGAATGGAACTCAGTCAGATCTTTATCGATGTTTCATGCTGCGCGCCTGGGCGTCAGCAGGGAGGGCTGGCGTGGTTGGCCTTATTCATCCAGATTCCCATTTTACGGGTGCCCGTGAAGGGGAATTTAGGGCTGAATGCTATCGTCGCCTGCGCCTGCATGGACACTTTCAAAATAGGCGCAAAATATTCCCGGAAGTTGATAGTAATAAGCAATTTGGGATCCATGTATACGGAAGTATTCAACCTATATCCTTTCTGCATTTGAGTTGGCTTTTTGATCCTTCAACACTGAGTGGGTCTCTTGTTCACGATGGATCAGGTGTGGCGCCGGGAGTCAAGTTCGAAGGTGACTGGGATATTCGCCCACACGGCAAGCGCTTGCTGAGAATTAACTCGTCCACTCTGCTTGAGTGGCAACGACTGACGGGTGATGTGAATATTCCAGTAGAGCAAGTTAGGCTGTTGTATCCTGTTAGTACCGCCGAGCGAAAGGCAATCAATGTCCTGCTGCAGATTCAAGAGCGGTTGCACGACGTGGACCATAAGATATTCTCTGGCTACCACGAAACTGGCGCCAAGGCGGCCAAGCTAATAAGGGAAGAATTGACAGAACCCATCAGTTGGGATGATGTAACACTAAAGGGCCCACAGTTCGGTGTGGCAACGCCTTTTGCCAAAAGGCCGCCGATCCCGAAAAGGGGTGGGAGGCCAATGGATCTCGTGTCTTTGGGGTCAAATTCAGTACCTCGTTCTGAGTATATACGAACATCGAGCATCTCTGATTTTCGGCGAGCTCAGGAAACTTGGAACGGAAGGCGGTATTCGGAGTATTATAGAGTGTGCTGGCGCGAATGGGTGCCAGCTTCAACTGAAAGAAGTCTTTTCGTTTGCATAATTCCTCCTGGGCCGACTCACATTCATGCGGTCCGCAGTATGGCGACATCAAGCGACCGTGACCTCGCTTTGATTGCCGGATTCTGGGCTGCCTTGCCTGTTGATTACTTCCTGCGCGTGAGTGGGAAAAATCATTTGGATGTAGCGGATGCAGGGTCGATGCCTATTCCGCGGTCAAATCATCCATTGTCGAGTGATTTGGCTCTAATCTCGATGAGACTAAACTCTGTGACGAGCATATATGCTGATCTTTGGGGTCGAGTTTACGAGAATAAATGGCCAAATATTGAATGGGCTTGTTCTTGGCCCAAACTTGCACCTCTTGGAAATGTGTTGCAATCCTGGACTCCGGATACGCCTCTCAGAAATGAGAGGGAGCGCCGCGCTGGCCTCGTCGAAATTGATTCATTGGTGGCTGTGATGATGGGTCTTACTACTGAAGAGCTCATTGCTGTATATCAAGCGCGATTTCCCCAGTTGTTGACATATGAGAATAGTATGTACTTTGATTCACGTGGGCGTCGAATTGCGGCCGATTTTGACGCCTACGGCGCTGGGCAAATAAAAGATGACTATACTCAACTTATTAAGCATCTGAAGGACAAAAAGAACGAACCCCCCCCCAAAGGATATTTGGCACCCTTCTACAAGGCTGATCGTGAGGCTGAGTACCGGCAGGCGCATGCGGTGTTCTCGGAGCGGCTGGAGCGGGCGAAGGCTGAGGGGTGGACGCCGGACGGCGGAGGCTCGTCTTCGTGACCCGAGGTCGTGCCGCCCCGAGCTCCTCGGGGTGTCGTTGGGAGTGGCGGTGGATGACGATCGGGCCGCATCTCACGCGCACGGCAGCGAGCGGGGTTGATTTGGTGTCGTTCGCCGGCCACTTGGGCGGCAGTGACGGGCCGCTGGGCACAAAGAGCCCCTTGGGGAAGGGGCTCACACGTGCTGGTCGGGGTTGGGGGAGTCCGCTTAGCGGTCGTGCCGGCCGCGCTTCACTGCGACCGTGAACGCTGCCCACGTGTCCGGGGCGAACGTGAGGTGACCGGCGTCCGGGTTCTTGCTGTCTCGTACGCCGATGCTCGTTGTGAGGTCGGCGACCTCGACACACTCGCCGCCGTTGTTGCTCCGACGGCTCTTGCGCCACACAGCGCGGGACAGGTCAGCGTTTGCAACGTCCGCGTGCCTCGTCCGGTCCATCGTCCTGCCTCATAGTTGGTCTGCTGCTCGGGTCAGCAGGGCTCGGGATTCGTCCGGGTCGAGAGCTTTCGCGACCAGGTGCTCATGTATGAGCTTATAGCGCTGTACCTGATGTTCCTCCTCAAGATAGAGGCTGCCGGTCTGGTTCTCCAGGTACCCCACATCTGGGTCGAATGCCTCCGGGAACCCCAGGATGGTGAACGATCCGTCCATGGCGGGGTGTGCGCCCGCGCGAAACGGGAGCACTTGAATGCTGATGTGAGGCAGGTCGGTCATGTCCGCGACGTGGTGCAGTTGCTCGCGCATCGTCTCGGTGCTGCCGACGACACGGCGGATCACGGCCTCGTTGAGGATGGCCCACAGTTCTATCGGACTGTCGTCCGCCAGCCGCTCCTGTCGTGCCGTCCGTACGGCGATCTTGCGAGCGATCTCTTCTTCGTTGCCAGCGGCAGGCGCCGCCCCCAGAAACGCGCGGTGGTAGCTCTCCGTCTGAAGCAGTCCGGGGATCAGCTCGGCCGCATAGGTGCGGATGGATGCCGCACCGCTCTCCAGGCCGACGAAGAACTGGAACCAGTCCGGCACTGCCTTGCCGTAGGAGTGCCACCACCCGCGCTGTCTCGTCTCGCGGGCGAGCGTGAGGAGAACCTCGCGCTTCGCGTCGTCCACCTCGTAGATGTCGAGCAGGACCCGCAGGTCGGTGGGACGGACTTTGCGATCTCCGGTCTCCCATCGACTGATCGTCGACGTGCCGAAGTCCCCTTCGGCCCGCTCGGCCACTTGATCGATGGTCAGTCCGCACTGCTCCCGTAGTCGCCTCAACTCGTATCGGAGTCGACGTGCACGGACGGTGGGCCCGGGACGGCTGGACATAACTCTCCTTTCGGGAACTTGCCAATGGGGACTTGCCAAACAGTGTGCCCCAGTCGCAAGGTTGGCGGAGGTCAGCATGCCAGCATCACGGACGGTGTGCAGGCGGACACGAACATGCGCGAGTGATCTCGGCGCGACCAGACCACGGTGGGTGATCAAGGGTGACCTTCGAAGCTCCGGCGACGAACGACCGCACGCACACGAACGCATACTTCGATCCACTGGCGAGGCCGCTGCACGCGAGTCTCGATGGCCTGCAGATCACCTGCGACGACCCGCACGTACGCGGCCACATCGCCTGGCGGGCGGCGTGGTGAACGTGAATGCCACACCCGGCGTCCCCGCGATGCGCGACGACGGCGGCGTGATCTTCGGCGTGCTGAACATCGCGCCGGACCGTGATGAGGTCCCGCGTGCGCGTAGGTGGATCGCCGACGTGGTCGCTTCGACGATCACGCACCCTCTGTCCACAGCGGCCGATGCCCTCGACGACCTGCTGTTGTGCGCGTCGGAGGTGATCACCAACGCGCTTCTGCATGGGGACGGAGCGATCACGATCGTGCTGGTCCGCCGATCCCGAGTGTTGCGCGTCGAGGTCATCGACGCGGGAACCCTGTCGTCCGCTGGGTTGTTCCACGTCCGCGATGACGTTTCCCCGGACGCCACCTCCGGGCGGGGGCTCATGATCATCGATGCGCTCGCCGATTCATGGGGTACGCGGGCGGACGATGCCGGTCTGACGGTGTGGTTCGAGGTCGGGTTCTGATGTCGGCGCACACACGGCCGGGAGCGACCGTGATCACCTGCGACGGGGATCGGTGCGGCGCTGAGTTCGTCCGTCGAGATGACGACGGCGGTCCCTGGTCGTTCTTCGCGCTCCGGCTGCTCGCCCGCGCCATGCATCGGTGGGACACGGCCCCCGATTACATCGCGCGTGACGCTGACAGTGAGGATTTCTGCCCGCGTCATGGCCGTCGCCCCAAGACCGGCACCTCTGTTGACGGGGCGGGTGGGCCGTCCCCGTTCGACTGCCCAGGCATCGCCCGCCCGTAGGGCAGCCCTGCCCTGTCCTCGGGCGGGCGCATTCGTCCCGCCGCACGTGACGCTCAGGATCGCCCTCAGCATGGTGCAGACCCTTGTTCCCGGCGCAGTGCTCTACCTCCCGGGTGAACGGGAGATGTGCCAGGAGTTCTGGCCGGGGACATGCGCACTATCCGGCCCGAAGATGCCGCGCACCTGGAGGCCGATCGTGAAAGTCGTCAGCCCCTGAATTTTTTCGGATCCACCTGCATGAACGCTCCGTGTTCTTTTGTGTTCAAGACGCCGCCAACGTAGGCCCGCTGATAGCCAGAGAAGGGTGCGGAGTTGTCTTGGGGAAAGGGTAGTTGGGCGGAGACCTTGAAGGGATGACCTCCGTTCGTCATCGTCATTGTCTCGGTCCTCTTGCCATTGAAGACCGTCAACTGAATGCGGAATTCGCAGTACTTCCTTCGGGTTATCCCCAGTATTTGGAGCGTCTGCTGCTCCTTATACTTGAGCGAGATGGTCTTGGAGTCGAAGTAGTTCCCGCCGAACCCGCCGCCCCCACCGGACCAGGTACGCGCCGAGGAGTCCGGTGCTTCCAGGTCGAAGGCGAGACGGATGGTGTCGTCCGCCCCACCGGTTGGCTTGTTGATGATCGTGCCGGTGAGCGGCGGGCCACAGTGCTTGATCGCCTTCATGCCCAATATCCGAACCGGGTCTGTGCGGTTGCCGACCAAGACCACCTGGGCGATGACCGTGTCGACGTCGACGCCGCCGTTCGATCGGGCCCAGCCGCTGGCGTCCATGTTCGCGCTCATCACCCGGAGCTGGTCTGGTGGCACGGTGACGGGATCCCGGAAGACATATGAGTCCCCCTTGAGATCTTCGTCGCGCTGCAAGGCGACCGCGCCGATCGTGATGGGCGAACCCTTGGGAGCCTGCAAGACCTTCTGGCCGCCGGTCGATACGAGTGTCACAACGAGAGCCGTGACGCCCGCGGTGAGGATGCTGCCCAGCCAGACGGCCGGGCGGTATATCCGCCGCATCCTGGACGGTGGACGCGCCGGCGGATGCCGCCGTGATGGGCGACTGCGGCCCGAGGGAGTTCTGCCGACCATGGTGGCCCCTTGCTCGACGGTCAGAGGTTGACTGCGCCGATCTTTCTTTACCCGCTGAAATGATCATTGGCAGTGCCTTTGATTGGCCACACGCGGACACCCTGGCGCTCGGAGGTCTCCACTCCAGCGCCTCGCCGGACAGGCCCGCGGCCACACCCCACAACGCCGCCTGTCACACCACCATGCGCCGGCCCTGGCCGCGTGCGCCGGTGTCGTCGGCTCGAGGCCGCTGCTGCCGGCAGCGTCCCGGACGGCGGCGACCGTCTCCTTGTCCCCGGAAGGGACGTGTCGCGGCTCTCGAACCTCGATTCCGGTGGGTGGCCGCGCTGCACCGGCCGTTCGTGGACGGGGAGCCGGGCACCGGTTGACCGATGACGGTCAGAGCGTTCCGAACAGATCTTCGCGATGCCCTGACCGCCTATACGGTGGCGGGATGACGCGAAGGGTGTGTGGATGAGGCCGACGCTTGCCGCCGAGGAGGTCCGGCAGAACATCACGCAGTACCTCACCACGACGTTCGCGCTGGCCGACGACGATGTGCGCGATGGGCTGGAGAAGTTCCTCAACCATCGCGAGCAGGGCATCTTCCGCGGCCCCTACCTCCGCATCCGGACGCCGTTCCGGAAGGCCGAGGACGGGTGGCGCGACCTGCTGGAGTGGGCCCCGCCCACCTTCCGTTCGCCGTACCGGCACCAGGTGCGGGCCTTCGAGCGCCTCAGCACGTTCAACGGCGACGCCGAGCCGACGCTGATCACCACGGGCACGGGGTCGGGCAAGACCGAGTCGTTCCTGATCCCGGTGCTCGACCACTGCCGCAGGCAGCGTAGGCAGGGCAGGACCGGCGTCAAGGCGATCCTCCTGTACCCGATGAACGCCCTGGCCACCGACCAGGCGAAGCGGATCAACGACTACCTCCAGAAGCCCGGCCTGGAGGAGGTGAGCGCGGGGCTCTACATCGGCGACACCCCCGATACCGGGTACCCGCGCGTGGCGACGAACCGGAAGGAGATCCGGCGGCTGCGGCCGGACATCCTGATCACCAACTACAAGATGCTCGACCTCCTCCTCCAGCGCTCCGGCGACCTCCCCCTCTGGAACGGCGCCGACGTCGCGCACGTGGTGGTGGACGAGTTCCACACCTACGACGGCGCGCAGGGCACCGACGTGGCGATGCTCCTCCGCCGGCTCGCGGCGGCGACCGGGCACAGCGAGCCCGGACGTCCGCTCGGCCGGATCTGCCCGGTCGCGACCAGCGCGACGCTGGGGGAGGGCGGTGACGGCGCCGCCATCCGCAGGGTCGCCGAGACCGTCTTCGGGACGCCGTTCCCGGCCGAGTCGGTGATCGGCGAGGACCGGCTGTCTCCCGAGGAGTTCATCGGGGACGAGGACATCGACTACACGCTGCCCCTGCCCCACCCGCAGGAGCTGTCGAGCATCCCCGACCCGCACGGCGACGCCGGCGCCATGGCCCAGATCATGGAGGCGGTCGTCGGGCGCGGCAACCTCACCAGGCAGGAACTCGGCCGGGAGCTCCGCCGGCACATCCTCACCAGCGCCGTCCTGAAGGTCCTCGGCGGCGAACCGCACACCTTCGAGGAGATCCTCGAACTCCTGCCGCTCAGGGGCGCCTACAGCTGGGGCAAGGTCGTCCGGCTCACGCCCGCCCACGCCGCGGCGGCGCTGGCGCGGTTCGTGGCGCTGCTGTCGGAGGCCCGCGACCCCGACACCGCCTCGAACCCGGACCCGGACGCGGACGAGCGTCCGCTGCTGCACGTCGAGACGCACCTGTGGGTGCGGTCGGTGTCCCGGCTGCTGCGCGTGGTCGGACCCCGGCCCGGCTTCGGCTGGTCGGGGGAGGCGCCGCCGCCGCTGGACGCCGAGACGACGCTGGCGGGCGCGGGCCGGGAGATGCTGCCCGCGATGTACTGCCGGCACTGCGGACGGTCCGGCTGGGCCGCGATCTCCCCGGAGCAGGACCCGCAGGACCTCGTCACCGATCCGATCCGGATCTACCGGGCGGGCATCGCCGACAAGCGGCTCGTGCGCCCCCTGATCACCGCTACGGAGAGCGAGGTCGAGGCGCAGGCCGCCGGGAAGCCCGGCCCGAACGTCGCGGTGCTGACCGACAACGGGCACCGCGTCCGCCCGCTGGACCCGTCGGTGGACCTGGCCCGCTCGAAGAAGAGCGACTTCCGCGACGTCTTCGTCCTCACCGACCTCAGCCACACCAAGGACGGCTACCGGCACGCCAAGAACGACCGGTGCCCCGCCTGCAACATGGACCAGGGGACGCGCTTCCTCGGCTCCGGGCTGGCGGCGCTGGCCTCGGTGTCGGTCACCGAGCTGTTCACCGGCGGGCAGCTCGCCGGGAAGCAGCGCAAGACCCTGCTGTTCAACGACTCGGTGCAGGACGCCGCGCACCGGGCCGGGTTCGTCGCCAACCGGTCGTACGGCTTCTCGCTGCGGCTGCTGCTTGCGTCCCAGCTCGACGACTCCGACGGGCCCAGGCCGCTGCACGAGCTGATCTCCGACACCGTGAAGGAGGCCAGCGACCCGGTCTACCTTCCCTCGGTGGTGCCGCCCGACCTGCACGACCGCGAGGACGTCGACGCGCTGCTCGCCGGTGAGAGCGAGGGCTCGGCCAAGACCTGGAACCTGATCGGGGAGCGGCTGGCGTTCGCCGCCGTCATGGAGTTCGGGCTGCGGTCCCGTCAGGGGCGCACCCTGGAGCTGACCCGCACGGTCGCGGCCGAGGTCGCCGTCGAGGACATCCACCATGTCGCGGCCCTCGCCCGCGACCTGCACCTCAGCGGACCCGCCGCGCTCACCGCGCTGCCCGACCACGAGCGGTACGTCGCGTACGTGCGGGGCCTGCTGGAACGCATGCGGATGCGCGGCGCGGTCAAGCACCACTGGCTCGACCCGTGGATCGGCGGGGCCGGGACCAAGCGCTACATGACCATCTGGGGCAGGCGCCCCGACGGGCTGCCCGCGTTCCCGAGGGGACTGCCCGCTCCGCGCTTCGTCCTCGGGGCGCGCAAGACCGGCAGCGAGTTCGACGCCATCACCGGGCGGCAGGGCTGGTTCCAGGACTGGACGGCCCGCTGCCTCGGGCTCGACTCCGACCACGCCACGCACTACCTCGGACGGCTGCTGGAGCTGCTCACCGACGAGGACGTGATCGCGCGCCGCACCGCGGCTGACGGCGCCACCGCCGTGTACGGGCTGCTGCCCGGCCACATCCAGGTGCGGAGGCTCGGCGACCGGATCGTCGAGGAGTCCGGGGTCCGCTGCCCCGTCTGCAACTGGAAGCAGACCGTCCACCCGGCACGGATACAGGAATGGGCGCAGGCTCCTTGCCCACGCTACCGGTGCACCGGACACCTTGAGGCGTGCGTCGACGACCGCTACGAGCGCGACTACTACCGGCGCCTCTACCGCAGCGGCGAACCGTTCAGCGTCATCACCGCCGAGCACACCGGCGCGCTCACCCGGCAGCAGCGCGAGACCGTCGAGCGGCAGTTCCGCGGCCACCGCTACAGCGATCCGAACGTGCTGGCCTGCACCCCCACCCTGGAACTCGGCATCGACATCGGTGAGCTGTCCGCCGTGGTCCTCGCCTCGCTGCCCCGTTCGCCCGCCAACTACGTGCAGCGGGTGGGGCGCGCCGGACGCAAGACGGGCAACGCGTTCGTGCTGACCCTCATCGGCCGCAAGCCCCGTGACCGCTACTACCTGGCCGACCCCACCGACATGATCGCGGGCGACATCGTCCCGCCGGGCTGCTACCTGTCCGCGGTGGAGATCCTGCAACGCCAGTACTTCGCGCACCTGGTCGACCTCGCCGCCCGCGAGCGCTTCCACGGCGTGCCGGCGATGCCCGGGACCGCGTCGGCGCTGTTCGGCGAGTCCGGCTGGCTGGCGGCGTTCACAGGCGCCGCGCTCGCGGGAGGCGCCGAACGCGCGCAGGTCTTCCTCGCGCTGTTCGCCCTCGGCGAGGCCGAGACCGGTGTCACCGAAGAGGCCGCCGAGCGGCTCCGCGCGTTCGCCGCCGCCGGGATCGAGGAGGCCGTCGCGCGGGCCCGGAGGATCTGGGACGACCGCCTCGCCGACCTGCACGCGCGGATCGAAGTGATCGACGCGGCGATCGCCGCGATGATCGATTCCGACCAGCAGCAGCGCGGGCGCCGCAGCGAGCTGCGCGCCGAGCGCCGGGCCGTGCAGACCCGCATCGGGGAGATCGGCCGCGAATCCGCCCACAACGCTCTGATCGAGCTCGGTCTGCTGCCGAACTACTCGCTCATCGACTCCGCCACCGCCCTGGAGGCCACCCTCACCTGGGAGGAACGCGCCGACGACGAGCCCGGCGCCGCTCCCGATGTGCCGCAGGCGGTCGGACGGGGTGACCGGCCGCGCGCCGACCGGCGCCGTCACAGCGAGATCCGCGAGTACAAGCGGTCGGCGTCGATCGCCCTCACCGAGCTCGCCCCGGGAAACCACTTCTACATCCGCGGCTACCGGCACGAGATCACCGGGCTCGACATCGGGGCGCGGGGCCGGCACAGCTTCTCCAAATGGCGCGTGTGCCAGGACTGCGGATACGTCCGCACCACCACGGCGGAGGAGGACCACAGCCCCTGCCCGCGCTGCGGCAACGAGAGGATCGGCGACCGCAGCGGCCTGCACACCGTCCTGATCCCGACCCGCGTCACCGCCCACGACCTGCGCGACGACGCCCGCATCCGGGACGACCACGACGACCGGCAGCGCGCCTACTACGAGACCGCCGTCGCCGTCGACATTCCCCGCGAGGAGATCGCCGCCGGCGCGTGGCGGCACGCCACCCGCACCTTCGGCGTCGACTTCACCCGCCGCGCGGTCGTCCGCCGCTTCAACCTCGGGCTGCTGCGGATGGACCGGCCGCCCGGCGACCCGTTCGCCGGCGACCTGCGGCGCCTCAACCCGTTCCACGTCTGCACGTCCTGCGGCGGCGCCGCGACCGGCGGGCCGCCCCCCTCCGCTCAGCAGCTCGGCGGAGAGACGACGTCCGGATACGACGCCTCGCACAGCCACCACCGGCCGTGGTGCCCGCAGCGGCGCGGCGGCGACGTCGAGCACGAGCCGCTGATCACCGCGCACGAGCTGCACACCGAGGCGCTGCGGATCCTGGTCCCGGTCGCCACCACGATGATTCCCGAACGGACCGTCACCTTCCAGGCGGCGCTCATGGCGGGCGTGGCCGCCAAGTACGGCGGCGACCCCGCGCACCTGCGCACCGTCACCGCGACCATGCCCGACCACCTGCACCACAGCGGGCACCGGCGGCGCTTCCTGGTGCTGCACGACACCCTCCCCGGCGGCACCGGCTATCTGCACCGCATGTCCACCGAGGAGGGGTTCCGCGAGGTCCTGGAGAAGGCCCGCGACCTCGTGGCCAACTGTCCGTGCGGCAACGAGGAGGGCAAGGCGGCCTGCCACCGCTGCCTGCTGTCGCACGTCCCGGGCGACGAGTTCGACCTGGCCGACCGCGGTCTGGCCGTCGAGATGCTCGACGAGCTCCTGGACGACTGGTCGACCGCCCCGGTCGCCAGCACCGACGACATCTCCCTCGTCAACCAGGTCGAGAGCGAGCTGGAGGCGCGCTTCCTCCAGGCCCTCATCGCCTGGGCGGGCAAACCCGGGACCGGACGCGCCTTCGGCTCCGGCCCCCGCCTCAACGACCGCCGCACCGCCGACCTGCGCATCGCCGCCCGCGACGAGGTCGTGCACTGGCAGGTCATCCTGCAGAACACCATCAAGGGCACTCGGCCCGACGTGTACTTCAAGCGGCTCGACGGGGCCCCGCTGGAGGTCGCCGTCTACCTGGACGGCTACAACTACCACGCCGCCCCGCGCGCCAACCGCCTCGCCGGCGACGCCGCCAAACGCGCCCGGCTCCGCGCCCACGGCCGTGTCGTTTTCCAACTCACCTGGGACGACGTCGCGCACTGGGAGAGCGGCAAGTTTCCCGAATCGCCCGCCTGGACCCCGTACCAGGCCAACGCGCAACGCAAGGCCAAGGCCCACCTCCGGCAGGGCGACCCCGACGAGCTGGCCGCGCTGATCTGGGCCAACCCGATCCAGACCCTGCTGGCCTTCCTGTCCGACCCCGACTGCGACCGCTGGCAGCACCGCGCCGAAGCCGCCGTCGCGGGGCTGGTCATGCCCGGCGCCGCCGTCCGGCAGGCGGGGCCCGACCGCGTCGGCGACGTGCTCACGGCCGCGCTGCGCGGCGACCCCCTGCCCACCCCGCCGACGGGCGGACTGGCGCTCATCCGCGCTGAGGACGCGAGCGGCTGCCCCGTCACAGTCGTCGTGGACGGCCGCACCAAGACGTGGAGCGGCTTCACCGTCATCGACGACCGCGCCGCCACCATCGACGCCGACGAGAACGCGCACCGCCGCCGCTGGCACGGCTGGCTCTACTGGGGCAACCTGCTCCAGTTCCTCTCCTACGGCGAGGGCGACGGCGGCCAGCTCGCCCACACCGACCTGGACGACTTCGACCCGTCCGCGCTCGCCATCACCGGCGGCGTCGGGCTGCTCACCTCGCTTAGCGGGCTGCCCCTGGACGAGGAGGACCTTCCCCCGGGAGGCGAGGCGTCCCAGCCGGGTCAGGGCTCCGCCACGCGGCACGACACCGAGCCCCCGACCCCGGAGCCCGAGCCTGAACCGCATCCGCAGGCAGCGGCGCCCGCCGGACCGTCCACCCGGACCCGGGCGGACGACGCACCGGCGGCGGACGCCGCCTGGGGGCAGGTGCTCGACCTGCTCGATCCCGACGAGCCGGGCCTGGCGGAGCTCGCCCGCGGCGTGATGGCCCGCGGCGTGCCCGCCCCCGAGGTCGGCTACGAGCTCGGCGAGGGCGCCTGGCAGGCCGAGCTGGCATGGCCGCAGGTCAAGGTCGCGGTCGTGCTGGCCGGCAACGACCAGGAGGCGACCGACCGCTACCGCGCCTACGCCACGGCGGGCTGGGACACCCGCTCGGCGAACCGGTGGAGCATCACGGAACTGGCCGAGTGCATCGAGACGGGGACGACATGAGCATGCAGGGCGTGGCCACGTTGCGGATGCTGTACAAGGCGGAGAAGGAGGCCAAGAAGCTGCCCCGCGCCGTGAAGGGCGCGATCTACGACTTCCAGCACAAGTTCCGCAAGGACCCCCATGCGCCCGGCCTGCGGTTCAAGCAGCTCCAGGGCCACCAGCGGCTCTACTCCGCCCGCATCAACGCCGAGTATCGCGCGCTGCTCCTGCACGCCGGCGACCGCGACTACGTCCTGGTCGCCGTCAAGCACCGCAAGGACGTCTACGACAACCTCGACCGGTACCAGTACACGATCAACGAGGTCACCGGGGCCATCGAGTTCGTCGACCTGGTCAGCGTCGAGGAGAACGTCTCGGCGCCCCGGCCGCCCGCCCCGGTCCCGCTGCGGCCCCCCGCGCCCGAACCCGCCGTACCAGCACCGTTCTTCGCCGCGTTCACCCGCGAGCAGCTCCTCGACCTCGGCGTCGCCGCCCCGCTGCTCCCGCTGATCAGGAAGATCGGCACGGAAGAGGAACTGCTCGGGCTCGTCGAGTTCGCGCCCGCGCTCACCCAGGAGGTGCTGCTGGAGCTGTACGCCGGCACGACCTTCGACGAGGTCCTCGAACAGATCACCCGGCCCGTCGCGGCCGACGACGACGTCGACACCGGCGACTACGCCACCGCGCTGACCCGTCCGGCCACCCAGGTCACCACCGAGGACACCGACCTCCAGGCCGTGCTGGAGGACGACTTCGGCCAGTGGAAGATCTATCTGCACCCGACCCAGCGCAAGCTGGTCGAGCGGGAACAGAAGGGATCGGCCCGGGTGAGCGGCGGCCCTGGAACCGGCAAGACGATCGTGGCCCTGTACCGGGTCAAGCACCTGGTCGACCGGCTGCCCCCGGGCGACACCAAGCCGGTGTTGCTGACCACGTTCAACAAGAACCTCGCCGCCGACCTGCGCAAGCGGCTCCTGGAGCTCGGCGGCGCCGAGACCGCCGCCCGGGTCGAGATCGTCAACATCGACAAGCTCGCCGCCGACGTCGTCGCGCGTGCCGAGCCTGGCGTCAAGCGCCGCTGGATCGACGACAACAAGGCGATCCAGGAGTGGAACGCCATGCTGCGGGAGTTGGACGAGGAGACCACCTGGGACGCCGAGTTCCTGCACGCCGAGTGGACCCACGTCATCCTCGGCATGGAGGGCGGCTCGCGCACCGACTACTTCCGGGCCCGCAGGGCCGGCCGCGGCCGCAGTATCGGCCGCGCCCAGCGGGCCGAGATCTGGCGGCTGGTCGAGAAGTTCAGGCTGCGGCTGGACGAGCGGAACCTGTGGACTTACCGGCAGGTCGCCGAGCGCGCCGCCCGCCTCGAAGAGCAGCGCGCCGCGCGGATCGTCAAGCACCGGGCCGACGGCCTCAACATCCACCGGGAGGACGCCTCGGTCGCCCGGATGCGCCCGCGCTACGAGCACATCGTCGTCGACGAGGCGCAGGACCTGGCCGCCGCGCACTGGCGGATGCTGCGCGCGATGGTGCCGGACGGGCCCAACGACATCTTCCTCGTCGGCGACGTCCACCAGCGCCTCTACAACAACTACGTCTCGCTCGGCAGCCTCGGTATCAACATCCGCGGGCGCCGCTCGGCGCGGCTGACGCTGAGCTACCGCACCACCCACGAGATCCTCGGCTCGGCGGTCCGACTGCTCGGCGAGGAGTCCTGGGACGACCTCGACGACGAGTCCGGCGAACTGACCGGATACCGCTCGCTGCTGCGCGGTGCCCGGCCCGCCCTCCGCTCCGCACCGACGTGGGGCGCCGAGCTGGACCTCATCGCCGGGCACGTGGCGGAGCTGATCGAGGAGACCGGCTCGTCCAGTCCGTCCATCGCGATCGGCGTCCCGGAGCGGCACATGGTCGACGAGGTGCAGTCGCGCCTCGCCACGGCCGGGATCAGTGCCGCCGCCATCGGCCCCGACGGGCCCAAGCTGGACGACGTCGTGCACATCGGCACCATGCACCGCTTCAAGGGGCTGGAGTACCAGCACATGATCATCGCCGGGGTCGCCGACGGGCTCGTCCCGCACGCCCAGGCAGGGCAGCGGGAGCGGACCGACCCGGCGGCCCACCGCCGCGAGCTCCAGCGCGCCCGCTCCCTGCTTTTCGTCGCCGCCACCCGCGCCCGGGACTCGCTGCTGATCTCCTGGCACGGCACGCCGAGCCCCTTTCTTCCCCGATCCTGACAAAACGGTGCAGAGCGGTGTCAGATGGCGCGACACTGTGAAGGGATCGTCGTTCGCAGCGCTGGGGACGGGGGCGGGGCACGGTGGGCATCGGGGATCGGTACGAGCGGCGGGCGCCGCTCGCCGTCGGCGGCATGGGCGAGATCTGGGAGGGCACCGACACCCGGCTCAACCGGAACGTGGCCATCAAGCTCGTCCGGCCCGTCGCGAACGGGGACCCGGCCGACGCCCGGCGCCGCTTCTACCGGGAGGCGCGCGTCCTCGCCCGGCTGCGGCACCCGGGAGTCCCCGTCCTGTACGACTTCGGGCAGCTGGGCGAGGGTGACCTGTTCATCGTCATGGAGCTGGTCCCGGACGCGGTGAGCCTGCGCGACCTGATCGCCGAACGCGGCGCCGACACCCTCCCCGTGCCGTGGGTGGCCGCGATCGGCGCCCAGCTGTGCGCGGCGCTGGCCGCGGCGCACCGGGCCGGCCTGATCCACCGCGACCTCACTCCGTCCAATGTCGTCCTGGCGCCCGACACCACCGTGAAGATCCTCGATTTCGGCGTGGCGACCGCGCTGGAGTACGCCGAGTTCTCCGAGATCACCCGTCCCGGCGACATCCCGGGGTCCCTGCTCTACGCGGCCCCCGAACTCGATGGCCACACCAAGGCCGGCGTCGGCGGTGACCTGTACTCGGTCGGGTGCATCCTCTACGAGCTCCTCACGGGACGGCGCGTCTTCCAGGACGAGTCGCCGGTGGAGGAGATCGCCCGCCATCGTGAGGAGGACGCCCTGACCCCGGCATTCGTCCGCGACGACGTCCCCGAGCCGGTCGAACGGCTCGTCCTCACCCTGCTCGCCAAGGACCCCGCCGACCGTCCGGCGGGCGCCGGGCGGGTCTTCGCCGCGCTCCTGCCGTACGTCCGCGACCTCCCGCCGCTGCCCGGCTTCCACACCCTCGCGGGGACGGACCCCGTCCACATGTACGCGCGGGCGGTCGCCGCCCTACCGGGCTGACAGGACCCGTCCGCCCGCTGCTTCGCCCGCCGTTCGGCAACCTGCTCCCAGCGCCGACGGCCACATTCTAATGCTGTGAATTCGATCAACACGTATTTCGATGATTGATTGCATGTGTGACCTTGTCCGGATATGGTGCTGATCACGCGACCCGCCGTGGGTCATATCGGCGGGAGCCCCCCGCACTCGGAGGTGGCGATGAGCCGTGGCTGTTGCACGGCACACGAAGGGCCGGTGCCGCTCGGGCACCTGGCGGACCTGGAGGGCGGCACCGGCCTGACCGGCCTCGCCGACACCGCGCTCACCATGATCACCGCGGCGGAACTGCGCGCCGTCCTGCACACCTGCCCACCCAAGATCCGGCGCGAGCTGCTGCGCCAGGTCAAGATCCCCGACGCGAAGCGGATCTCGCCCACCACCGCGCAGGCGATGCTGCTCATCCTCCGGAACGGAGCCTCGCAGCGGCGCGACGCACTGCGCGGCATCCTCACCAGCGTGATCGTCCACGGCTTCGGCAACACCGAGGCCCTGGACGCCGCCGACTGCGCCGCGCTGCTGCACACCGCCACCGCCGAGGACGCCCTCGCACGGGCGGGCTCGCTGTCGGCCTGCCTGCGCTGGGAGTGCCCGACCTCGATCCGCCGCTGGTGCCTGGCCACGGTCATCGAGCTGGACCTGCCGCTCGCCCCCGTCGCGCTTGCGCTGCTGGTGACAGACACAGCGGAACCGGGTGGCCTGGCGGGCGCGGTCGAACCCGCCTGGGTGGCCCTGCGCGTCCGCCACCCCGCACTCCCCACAACACCCATCGGCGCCGCCGAACTGTGCGAACTCGCCCGCCGCCTCCCGACGAACGAGGACAACGTGACCACCACCGACCCGTCCGGCGTCGCGGCCGGCGACGTCCCGACAGCGCCCGACCTCGCCTCCGCCCTCGCCGAGCTGAGGATCCGGTTCCCCGACGCCGCCGACGCCGCCGGCCGGGTCGCCGACGGCCTGCGCGCCGAACGCCGTCCCGACGATGACGACCTCGCCCGGATCCGCGAGACGGTCGCGGCGTTCGACCGGGCCCGCGCCCAGGCCGAGACGATCGATCCCGGCGAGCGCCCGGCTGCCGATCTGGCCGCGCTCGCGGGGGCTCTGGAGACCGTCCGCGAAGCCGACCGGCGGGCGGCCCGGCTGCTCGCGCTCACCGGCGTCGAGGGCCCCGAGAGCATGGCGGCGATCCTCTCCGAGGTGCGAGACGCCGCGCGGAACGGAGAGACCGAGGGCCTGGACGTCCTCGCCGAGCTGATCGAGGTCATGGGCGCACCCGACGGGCTCCCCCGTGCGCTCGAACTCGCCGAGCGGGCCGGGGAGCGGCTTCCGGTCCGGTGGCGCCCGCTCGTCAACGTCGCGTTCACCGGTCGGCTCAAGCTCGGCATCCCCCCGGAGGACGAGACCGGCCCCGCGGACGGCTCCGAGCCGCCACCCCCGCCTCCCGAACCGAAACCGACCCCGCCCCCGGCCCCCGTCCAGGAAGCGGCTGGCGATGATGACCAGGACGACGACCTGGCCGACCTGGACGTGATGCTCGACGAGTCGTTCCCCGCGGCCCCGCTCACGGACACGCCCGCGACCACGACGCTCCCCGAGCGCGCCACGAAGGCCGACGCGCCCGCGCCGCTGCAGGCGGTGGCGACCGAGGCGCCCAAGCCCGTGCCGAGTGGTGCCGCGAGGCCCACGGCCTCCGCCCCGGACATCGCGGACGCCGAGGCGGCGGCCCTGCGGGCGGGACGCTTCGGACTGGCGGGCAGGCTCCGCACCGCCGCCGGACGGCCCGAGGTCGAGGAACGCGCCCGCCGATGCGCGGCGCTGGCAGGGAAGATGGTCACCTTCGCCGGGCCGCTGTCCGCGGAGTTCTCCGAGGTGGCCCGGCCCCTGAACGCCAAGGTGCTCGCCGACGATCTGCCGGGCGGCCTGCTGGCCTGGGCGGCGGCGGTCCGCGCGAGCCTGGTGCACCCCACCCCCGAGTCCACCAGGCTCCTGGAGGAACTCACCGTCCGCGTGTCGGGCTCCGCGGAATTGGCCGAATGCGGAGCGGCGTTCATTCGTGCCGCACGCAACGGCGCCTACCTCGGGCCCGGACTGGCCGGCCGGATCCGCGGCTCGGCCGAGGCGGCGATGGTCCGCAGGAAGGCCGTGAGCGAGGCGTCCCGCCTGCTGGAGGAGGGACAGCACCGCAAGACCAAGTACCAGTTCGCCACCGAGGTGTGGAAGGCGCTGGTGCAGGAGGAGGGCCCGATCGGCGGCCTGCTGGTGATCGCGATGCGCGACGACCCGGCCGAGGTGGACGCCGTCGTGGAGGAGAGCATGCTCCTGCGCTCCGGCGACGCGATCGACCGGCTGATCGATGAGACCTCGACGCGGATCACCGTCCGCCGCAAGAACAAGAGCAAGAAGATCATCGCCGGTGCGCGCGCCCAGCTGGTCAAGAAGGTGGAGAGCGCGCTGGAGACCGTCGGCCGCTGGGCCGTCGCGGTCAAGGAGGCGGGCGCCGGCGGCATCGACGTCGGCGCGCAGGACTGGAGGCTCGGGCCGCTCGGCCAGCTCCAGGACGCGGTCGGCGACCGCCGCGCGGCGATCGACGCCGCGCTCGGCGGGCTGGCCACCGGGTCCGACCCCGTACTCGCCGCCGCGGTGGACGCGGCCCGCGCGCTGCTCGGCCAAGCGCTCGACCTACTCGACGGCGCGTCCCTCGGCACGCCCGAGCCGCCCGTCGCCCACGTGCTCAACCGGCATCTGCTGCTGGCCGAGGGCGTCACCCTCGATCCCGTCACCTACGAGCCCGCCGGCGGCCTCACCGCCGAGCAGCTCGTCCCGGTCGCACGCGCCGCCTCCGACGACTGGACCGCCGCGTTCGAGCACCGGGCGGCACGGCTCGACCACGAAGGCACCCGCGCCGTGATCGCCGTCCTCGAACGGGAGGATCCGAAGGCCGCCGCGGACCTGCGCGAACGCCGCGACAAGTATGTCCGGGCCGCTCGTCAGGCCCGCGACGCGCGGATCGAGGAGATCCGCGACCGGATCGCGGAACGGGTGCGCGACGGCGTGCTCACCGAGGACCAGGTCCGGGGCGCGGAGGAGACTCTCCGATCGCTCTCGGGCGACCGGCTCGACTTCGACCGCGTCGACCGGGCGCTGGACGACCTGGCGAGCCTGCTGAGCGGACACCGCCGGGCCCACATCGAGGAGGAACGGGCCAGAGTGGCCGCGCTGGCCGCCGAGAACCCGCGGATCGAGGCGGTCATCGACCGTGTGACCAGCCGGATCGACGCGGGCGACCTCATTACCGCCCGCGAGTTCGTAGCCCAGATCGAGGCGGGCAACCCGCTGCCGGAGGTGGCCGCCGACATCGGCCACCTGGAGCGGTTCTACCCCGCCTTCCCCAGTGCCTTCGCCGACTTCGCCATCCGCGCCGGCAACCGGGCGCGCAAGCAGGACACCCCCGAGATCCTCACCGAGCTGATGAAGGCGTTGGAAGGGGGCCGTGACGTCACCGACCCCGACCTGTCGGCACTGCTGAGCGGGGCCCTCATCAAGATCCCCGCGCTGCGGAACGCCCGCCGCGAGGAGGCGCGGGAGGGACTGCGGCAGTGGAAGGCCTGCGGCCTCGGGTCCAAGACCGCCGGGAACCTGCGCACCGCGACCACCGCGATCCTCAGGATGATCGGACTGGAGGGAGAGCAGCACGACGGGGCCCGGGAGCAGCACCGCGTCTGGATCGACCTGGTGGGCGACCACCGGGTGGGCGAGACACCGCTGCCGGCCTTCGGGACCAGGATGAGCCCCTCGGGCGACCGGCTCCGGCTGGTGCTGGTGTGGCGGCGGCCCGGCCCCCAGCAGCTGATCGAGCTGCTCAAGGGGCAGCCCGAGGACCAGACCATCCTCGTTTGCTACTTCGGCGTCCTGTCGGCGGGCGAACGCCAGCAACTCGCCGCCGCCGCACGGCGCCGCACGGCGCCCGTCGTCGCCGTGCTCGACGACGCGGCGATCGGATATCTGGCCTGTATGCCGGAGGCCGACTGGTCCGCCGCGGTCGCGCTCACCGCGCCCTTCACCGCGACCAACCCGTACGCGCCCGTCGGCGACGTGCCCGCCGAGATGTTCTACGGCCGCGACGACCAGCTCCGCGAGGTCACCGGGCGCAGCGGCTCCTCGTTCGTCTACGGTGGCCGCCAGCTCGGCAAGTCGGCGCTGCTGCGCAAGGCGCAGCGCGACATCCAGCGGAGCGACCCGGGCCGGACGGTGATCCTGGAGAACATCCAGACCGTCGGGAAGGTGGCCACCCGGCTGGAGGCCTTGTGGTCCAAGCTGGCCGACAAGCTCGCGCAGGCCGGCGTGATACCGGCCGGCATCGTGCAGCGCGACCAGGTGCGGGAGGCGGTCCGGGCGTGGGCTCGCGAGGACCCGCGCCGCCAGCTGCTGATCCTGCTGGACGAGGCCGACCAGTTCCTCAACCAGGACGCCAAGGACGGGTTCGAGAACGTCACCGCCCTGCGCGACCTGATGAGCGAGACCGACCGCCGGGTCAAGGTCGTGTTCGCCGGCCTCCACCAGACCGCCCGGTTCGAGAGCCTGCCGAACCAGCCGCTCGCCCACCTCGGCCAGCCCGTCGCGGTCGGGCCGCTGGACCCGCAGAATGCCTTCGACCTGCTGGTCCGGCCCCTGGCCGCACTCGGGTTCAGATTCCCCGAGACGCTGGCCGCCCGGGTGATCGCCGAGGCCAACAACGCCCCCGCGCTGGTCCAGCTCTTCGCCGCGGAGCTGCTGACCCGGCTGCGCCGGAACCCGCTCACCATGCGGACCCTCCCGTACGAGATCACCCGTGACGACGTCGAGGCCGTCTGGCGCGACAAGACCCTCGTCCGGGGGTTCCGCGACCGTTTCGAATGGACCCTCAACCTGGACAAGCGCTACAAGGTCATCGCCTACACGGTGGCCCTGCACGCGCTCGCCGCCGGCGCCGACGAGACGCTCAGCGTCGGAGAGCTCTGGGAGCAGTGCCTGAACGGGTGGGCGACCGGATTCGCGAACTGCCCCAGCGACGACTTCCGCGGCCTGCTCGACGAATGCGTCAACCTCGGCGTCCTCGGCCTGGACCGCGACCGGTACCGGCTCCGCACTCCGCACATCCTGAACCTCCTCGGCGGCATCGACGACGTCCAGAAGGTCCTGGACAACGCCGACGAGTTCGAGCTTCCCGACCGGTTCGACGCAGGCTCGTACCGCGGCGTCTACCGCGACGGTCCCGAGCGGTCGCCGCTCAGCAGCGCGCAGCTCGCCCGGCTGGCCCGCCCCCAGAACTCCGTCTACGTCGTGGCAGGGTCCCCGGCCCTGCACGCCGACCGCGTGCACATTGCGATCGAGGCCGAGCAGACCGAACGGCCGAACCTAAAGGTCCACCGGGTCGCGCGCGACGTCCAGACGTTCGAGGGCGCCCTCCTCCATGCCCGCCGGAACGGGCACACCGTGATCGTGGTCGACGAGCACCGGAACACGCACCACTTCTCCCGCCGGCTCGCCGAGGCGGGCAAGGCCGTCACCGAGCACACCGGAGGCACCCTCGCCGTCGTCCTGGTCACCACCGCCCGGCTGGCCCCCGAGTGGGTGAAGGCGGCGGAGCTGGACTCGGTGGAGCTGCTCCAGCTCCGCCGATTCGAGGCCCCCGCCATCCGCCAGTGGATGTCGGAGGACTCCCAGGGATTCCCCGACGAGGCGGGCCAGGACGCGCTGCTCGCCCGCACGGGTGGCTGGCCGACGCTGATCGGCCAGGTCGTGCACCGGCTCGCCGAGCACGGCGGGAACCGGGACCAGGCCCTCGACCACTGCCGCGACCAGCTGCTCGGGGCGCCCGCCGAGTTCGTCCGGTCCACCGGGGTCCTCGCCGATGCCGCCCTGGCCGCCGCCTGGCGGGTGCTGGTCGACGAGGACGACGCGGACACCCCCGACAACCTCGCGGTCCTCCTCGACATGCACGCGGAGGACTCCGCCGCCGAACTCGCCCCGTCGTCGCTGGAGGCGCTGGGCTACGCCAGCACCGCCGACCTCGTCGAGGCCCTGCGGATGCTCGGCGCGCTGGTACCGGACGAGGGCAGGATGGCGTGCGAGCCGGTGCTCGCCGAGGCGACCCGCCACATGGCGAAGACCCTGTGACCGGCGGCGACCGGGCGGCTCTCACTCCCGTCCTGGTGGCCGTCGCCGAAGTCGTGCGCTCCCGGCCCGGCGCCGCGAACCTCCCGGGCACCCCCGAGACCCTGGCGCGAGAGCAGGCCCCGTTCCTGCTGCGGGCCATGCTCCGGTCCCGGGGACTGCGAATCCGCGCGGCGACGGTTCTGGAGGACACACGGCCGGCGGAACGGACGCGGACGCTCGCCGCTCTCCTCCTGCACGAGGACGACGCCGTGGCCCGAGCGGCCCAGACGACCCTCGTCCCCGGCACCGTCCCGCCACGGGACCGGGCGGCGGAGAGGGCGGAGCGAACGATCGCCGACCTCAAGAAGCGGCTCAGCACCGCACAGGGGCGGCTGGAGTACGCCCGGAAGGACACCCGCGACGCGCTCCGGCTGCTGAACGACACCAGAGCGGCCATGACCGACCTGGAGGAGCGCGCCGGGCAGATCACCGAGCAGCTGGGCATCGCCGAGCGCAGGTTGCAGGAGCCGCGGGCCGCGGCCTCCGCACTGCTCAGGGCGCTGGAGCAGCCCCCGGTCCCGGAGGATGACGCGGCGGCCCGGGACCCGCACAACCTCGTCCCGGCGCCCGGGCACAACGAGCACCTGCTCGCCTCCGCTCGGGCGGCCGGCCTGCCCCCGGCCGAGATCCTGCGCATCCTGCGCGCCGTTGTCGAACCGGCGCCCCGGGCCAGGGTCACCGCCGAACTGGAGCTCAGGGTCACCCCGCTCGGCGGCGGGACTGAGATCGGCGGGTCCTGCCTGCTGATCGAGGCGGGCGGCACCAGGATCCTCGTCGACGCGGGCCTCCGGCCGGGGGAGCGGTCCCTGCCGCCCCCAGGCATCGGACGCGCCCTGGACGGCCCGCTGCACGGCGTCGTGATCACCCACGCGCACAACGACCACTGCGGCTACGTGCCCGCCCTGACGGCGCTCCGCCCCGACCTGCGGGTTCTCGCCACCGCCGAGACTGTGCGGATCATGCCGGTGATGTGGAGCGACACCGCCAAGATCATGCGGCAACGGACCCGGCAGGCGGCCCGATGGGGCGGCGACGTCACCGCCGCGTACGAGCCGCTGGAGGTCGGCGCGGCCGCCCGGCGGTGCGAGGAGATCCCGTTCGGAGTCCCGCGCCGTATCGGCGAGATGACTATCGAACTCTTCCCCGCGGGGCACATCCTCGGGGCGGCCGGGGTGGTGGTCCGGGCGGGAGACCACCGGGTCGTCATCACCGGCGACATCTCCGGATTCCGGCAGGAGACCGTCGACGGCCACGCTGTTCCGGAATCGGCGCGGGAGGCCGACCTGCTGGTCCTCGAGACGACCTGCTGTGGCGAGACCCACGACGACCGGGACGTACGGGTGGGCGACCTCGTCCGATCCGTTCAGGAGGTCTGCCAGGGAGGCGGCCGGGTCCTCATCCCCGCGTTCGCCCTGGGCAGGGCACAGGAGGTCGCCCTCCTGATGCGCCGCCACCTCCCGGATGTGCCGGTGCGCGTCGACGGGATGGCGGTGGACCTCAGCACTGTGTTCGAGACGGTGACCGCCGGCGGTCCCCGCCCTCTGACGGTCTTCGGCGGTGCCGTCGCCGTCGCCGATCGTCCGACCGAGCTGGACACCTTCCGCACCGGTGTCGTCATCACCACCTCGGGGATGCTGAACGGCGGGCCCGCCGTCCAATGGGCCTCGCGCATCCTGCCCGAGCGCGGAAGCGCCCTGTTCATCTCCGGCTACCAGGACGAGGAGTCGCCCGGCGCGGCCTTGAGCCGCCTCGGTAAGGAGGGCGGCGAGTTCACCCTCATGGACCGGGATCGGGAGGTCGACGTCCCGGTCCGGGCCAGGGTCGAATCGATGCGCCTCTCCGCCCACGCCGACCGCCGCGGCCTGCTCGACATCGCCGACGAGGTCGGCGCGCGCCAGGTGATGCTGGTCCACGGTCTGCCCCGGCGGCAGCGCAGGTTCCGCGAGGTCCTGCGCGTCCGTGATCACCGGACCGCGGAGACCGCCCTCTGGCGCTCACCGTGAGCGTGACCGCCGACCTCATCGTGACCGGGCGCGGAGGTGTTGTTCAGTCGTGGCGGGACCGGAGGCGGCGTAGGAAGGGGGCGGCCGCGGCGAGGCCGGCGGCTGCGAAGGCGAGGAGCGTCCAGGGCGGTCTGCGGCGGGGGCTGCGTGGTGGACGGGCCGGAGCGGGGGGACGGGCGGGTTCCCGGAGCGCGTGCTCGTACTCCTCGTCGAGGAGGTGCAGGAACCGGCGTTCGCGGCGGCCCCCGGCGGCGCGCAGGCGCAGGTCGCGGCCCTCGGCCCAGAAGCGGCGTCCCGGTTCGCCGGAGAAGACGATGTGCGCGGTGGCGCGGAGGTGCTCCTCGCTGATGGCGCGCAGCTCGTACCGCATCTGCCAGTTGGAGATGATCAGGTTGACGTACATGTGCTCGCGCTGGCCGTCGACGTTGCCGGAGGCGAAGAACGGGCCCCAGCAGCCGCGGTAGAGCGGGTCGTCCATCGCCATCTGGAGCAGGTCGGTGTGGACGGCGCGCAGTCCTTGCTCGCGGGCCGCCTTGGCCTCGTGCGCCTGCATGAACAGCGAGACCGCCACGCCGATCAGGGCGAGTACCGCGAGCAGCGCCGAGGCGGCCCCGTAGGTCTGGCCGATCCAGCTCAGCTCCTCCCAGTCGCCGGACCTGGAGCTGAGGGTGCCGAGCGCGAAGGGGGAGACGGCGACCAGGCCGCAGACGAGCACGATCACCAGGAGCAGCAGAACCGCCACGGTCGTGCGATGGGACGCGCCGCCGGTGACGGCGCGCCTGATCGTCCGGAGTCGCGTGGTCAGGATCGTCCTCCCGTCAGGGGCCGACGTCCGGTGGCGGCAGCGGGGCTATCTCCCGTTCGAAGTAAGAGAACATGTCCTCGGCGGTGTTGTACAGACCGGCGAGGTCGTTCCGGCAGGCGGCGATCACGTCCGGGTCGTCGATGCGCCGTCCGCCCGAGTGCGTGCCCGTGGCGTCGTACAGCGTCTCGTACATCACGCTGCTGCCGAGGATGACGACCTCGGGCAGGGGGCCGTCCGCCTCCAGCGCGCCGACGCCGCTCTGGTCGATCACCCTGATGTCCTGGGCGCCGGTCTCGGCCCAGATCCGCAGGACGTGCATCTCCCATTGCAGGTAGGGGGTCACCGGCAGTTCGGTGACCCGGACGCGCCGGTTGTCGATGCCGTCGGCGACGGACACGTGGTGCTTGGAGGCGGCGCGCTTCTCCTCGATCAGGGCCAGGGCGCGGTCCCAGTCGCCGTTCATCATGGAGACCCAGCTCGGCTCGTCCGGCTCCTGGAAACTCTGGATGCGCTCCAGCTTCCACAGGTCGTCGATCTGCTCGGAATGGCGCCAGAAGTCGTCGAGGTACTCCTGCGCGTCCAGGTCGGCGGCGGGCAGCTCGCGCACCTGCTCAAGCATCGGGGAAGTCCGCCTTGGCGGCGACGATCATGTTGCGGGGCAGGACGACCAGGCGCTCGTTCTCGCCTATCGACACGCCCGGCGGAAGGTGCCTGGCGTAGTTCGCGGTCAGATCGCGGCCGATGAACGCGATGTCGCCGTTGTCCATCTCCCAGATGTCCGGGCAGGTGGGGCTGGCATTGGTGTTCCCCAGTTCGAGAGCGGACTTGCCGAGCCGCTGCTTGAACCCCGCCGTTCCGTCCGCCGCCCATGGCCGGTGTGCCATCGCCGCCTCCTGGTCTCGCCTCGCCTATTTTGTCAATTATTTCATGGGGGGTCGAGTGCGGCAAGAACTCCCGGCGCTGTGATCGCTTCCACCCGCCGGGATGCTGGATACCGAAAAGTGCTCATGATATTGATGTCGTTCTGAGGGGAAATTCTGTGTTGTGTGGACGTGTGCTGGAATTGTCGAGACCTGGGTAATGAGTGGATGTGCCGGAAGGGGTGCTCTGGTGGTCCCGGTGCTGGTGGCGGGGCGTGTCGACGTAGTTGGAGTGGGTGGGAGGTGCCTCGGGTAGGCGACGTGTCCGGCGGGCGAGGAGGGCGTCCACGGTCATCACCGCGATGTCACTGCCTGGGTACGAAAATGAGATTCTCATCAGGGTGAGGCCGTGACAAGGCCCGAGAATGCTCGGGAATTGACAACGCTTCCCGTGGTGATGATCCGGATATCAGTGGCCTGTCATGAATCGGTACGCCGTCCGGAGTGCTGACGTCGTACGGCGGCGGGCCCACGATGCCGGGTGGCCTGCTGTGGCGACGCCCTGTTCAAGGTTCTCGGCGGCCCTGGCGCTGGGGCGACGGGTGTCGTGGTGTCGCCCAGATCACGTAGGGCAGCGGCTCGCTTACATGGAGGGGTCGGCTATTGATGGAGGGACACACTGAACGCGACCGTCCAGACCCGTGATGAGGAGGCCCTGATGCCCGCGTTGAAGCGGCCGTCCTTCCTGCCCTCCCTGGAGGCTCTGGAGGAGCAGGCGCAGGACCGGTCGGAGCAGCGCACGCGCGCCGGCTCCCAGTTCGATCATCCGACGGCCAAGTACCTCCTCGTCGCGCTGATCGTGGTGACCGTCCTCGCCCATGTCGTCGCGGGTGTCGTTTTTGTGATCCTCGGGCACTGAAGGCCCCGGCAGGTCGGTCGACGTGGGTGACCGGTGGAATCCGGTATGGCCCCATCGTCCTTCGGTGACCGCCTGGAGAGGATTTCTCATCGTGCCGGTGACAGAGGTGGCCGTATTGGGAAGTGCCGGTCGGTAATGCCTGATCTGCGGCAGGGTGTTCCTGGTCGGAGCAGGGGTGTTCCGGGGTGCGGTGGCCGGGGAGATGATCAGCTGGGCGGCGGCTCGGGGCAACGGCTAAAGGTGACAAAATGCTCGGGAATTGATAAGGCTTCCCGCGATGATGATCTGGGTATAAGCGGCCTGACATAATTCGGTACGTCATCCGGAGTGCTGATGCGCCTTTCCCTCCCCTGCCTGAGCGCCGTCGGCGCTCTGGCCTTCGCCGCCGGGTCCATCGTCTTCGCCGGGTCCGCTTCGGCGGCCGGGGTCCACTACGCCGCCCTCGGGGACTCGTACTCCTCCGGGACGGGGGCGGGGAGCTACGATCCCGCCAGCGGTGGCTGCAACCGCAGCGCCAACGCCTATCCGAAGCTCTGGGCCGCCGCGCACAGCACGGAGTCGTTCAAGTTCGTCGCCTGCTCGGGGGCGACCACCGCGACCATCAAGAGCGGGCAGCTCGGGGCGCTGGGGGGCTCCACCACGCTCGTCAGCCTGACGGCGGGCGGGAATGACGCGGGCTTCGGCACGGTCATGCAGACGTGCGTGCTGGACTCCGCCGCGTCCTGCCAGAGCGCCGTGGCGAACGCCAAGGGCTACATGGACAAGACGCTGCCCGGCCGGCTCGACTCGCTCTATTCGGCGATCCGGTCCAGGGCGCCGCAGGCGCGCGTGGTCGTGCTGGGGTATCCGCGGCTCTACAAGATCGTCAGCGGCTGCGTGGGGCTGAGCCAAGCCAAGCGGACCGCGCTGAACGGAGCCGCCGACGCGCTCGACACCAGCGTCTCCAAGGCGGCGGGACGGGCCGGGTTCACGTTCTCGGACGTGCGGGACGAGTTCGCCGGGCACGAGCTGTGCTCCGGGCAGGGCTGGCTGAACGCGGTGACGATCCCGATCGGCTCGTCCTACCACCCGACCGCGCTCGGGCACGCCAAGGGCTACCTGCCCGCGTTCACCGGGTCGACCAAGCGGTCGCTGGCGCTCAAGCGCGACTCCTGACGGGCGTCCAGGTCCGGCCCGCCGGTGACGGCGGGCCGGAGCGCCCCCTACCGTGGCCGTTCGGCGATCGGTGAGGGGCGCGGGTGAGTGATCTCGAGGTGCGGGTCTGGCGGCGTTACGGGAACCTCCGGCTGTACCTGGCGCGGGGTGAGGTGAAGGTCGGCTGGTACGACGTCCGAACGGGCGCGCACGAGATCGAGACCCCCGCCGACGGTGCGCTCTTCTGGGAGACCGTCCGGTCCGAGTGCGCGCGGCTGGGCGAGGAGGTCAAGGCGGCCGTTCCGGAGCCCCGGAGGGTGGACGGAGACCTGGCCGGCAACCGGGCGGGGGCCGCCGCGCAGGCGCGTTCCGTTGAGCTGCGGAGCTGGCGGACGAGGATCGCCGGGCTCTTCGGCGTCCGCACGGAGGCGCGCGACTTCGCGTTCGGGGCCAAGGGGGAGCGGGCCATCGGCAGGAGGCTCGACCGGTGGGCGGGCAAGCGGGGCTGGCATGTGCTGCACGCGGTCCCGGTCGGACGCAACGGCGCCGACATCGACCATGTGCTGATCGGCCCGTTCGGGGTCGTGACGGTCAACACCAAGGCCACCCGCGGCACGGTGTGGGTGGCCGAGAACGGCATGATGGTGAGTGGGACGAAGGTCGACTACCTGCGCAACTCCCGGTTCGAGGCCAAACGGGCCCGCTCGCTGCTGGGCCGGGCGCACGGGCGGCACGTCCCGGTCCAGCCGGTCATCGTGTTCGTCGGCGCGAAGGGGTTCACCGTGCGCGGCGGGGGACCGAAGGACGTCGCCGTCCTGAAGGACGTGAGGGCGCTGCGGCGCTGGCTGGCGCGCCGCGGGACCGTGCTCGCGCCCGACCAGGTCGCCGGGGTGTACGAGGTGGCGCGGACGCCCGCCACCTGGCGGACGTGACCGCGCCCGTCAGGCCGCGGTGCGCGCGGGAGTGCGGAAGACCTGGGCGGTGTGCCAGTCGATGTGCTCCGGCTCGACGCCCGGCAGGCCGGGCTGGGGAGCGCGGACGGGACGGCCTGACAGCGCCTGCACCAGCGAACGGGCCGCCTGGCCGCGGCCCATGAACTTGCGGGAGACGGTGACCGTGCGGTCACGGGTCAGGCCCATCACGCCGCGGTCGAGCAGCCGGTGGTGCAGGGCGCACAGGCACAGGCCGTTGACGAGGTCGTCCGGGCCGCCGTACGCGCGCCAGCGCAGATGCGCCGCGTCCAGCCTCACCGCGACGCCGTCCAGCAGGCCGTCGTAGTCGCAGAAGGCGCAACTGAACTCGTACGCCTCCAGGACCGCGAGACGGAACGCGGGGTCGCGGGCGGGCAGCACGGGGGAGGGGAGCGCGGCGCCGTCCAGATCGAGCCCGGCCTCCTGGCAGATGTCGCCGTGCAGGGACGGCTCGAAGTTGGCGTCCAGCAGCGCCCGCGCGATCTGCGTCAGCAGGCCGGGTCGTTCGGCGAGGGCCACGGCGAGGTCGGGGTGCAGCCGTCCCTGGACGCCGGGCTCGCGCAGGGCGGTCAGGCCGGATCCGGGGCTCCCGGGGCCGGCCGGCGTCTCCACCACCCAGATCAGGTCGTCATTGGCCAGGTGGTGGAACGGGTACCCCGGGCTGGTCGCGCGCGGCGGGCCGAACTCGTGGAGCAGGCGCCGCAGGGGCGTCTCGGCGGCCGAGAACGGAATCGGCCCGGCACCGTCGCGCTGGAACCGGCCGAGTGCGTGCAGGAGCAGCAGGGGCTTGTGCGGGGCCCGCTCCCCATGCCGCTCGTACTGGCGGATGCCGAGTACCCGCTCCACCCAGTCCACGGCGGCAGCCTAGCGCCCCGAGTGCGGTCGCCGTCCGGGTCGCCAGGCGAGGACGGCGGGCCGGGCTTTGGAACACGCCCGTCTAACGGCAGACGCTGCCGCCGGCCTCTCCCTCGCCGTCGGGGGAGCGCTCGGGTTCGAGGTACTCGTCCTCGGGCCAGAGGGCGTCGGCGAGCCAGGCGAGGTACTCCTCGTCCCAGGGGTCCAGCTCGGCGGTCATCGATTCGGGATGACCGCTCCCGCCGTCCTCGCCCGCGCAGGGGGGCGGCGTCGGCCGCAGCAGGCGCGGCAGCGCGAGGCCGAGCAGAGCTGCCAGTGAGGCGACGACCAGTGCTGTGATCACACCACGGCGTCCTTCCGCGATCGTGTCCTAGCGTGCGCAATCATTGTGTAAGGAGCAAAACAGTTGAACGCTACTAGACGGATCGATCGGGCGGGAGCGCGACATGCCGCACGCCAGGGAGAGTGATTCCGTGGAATTTCACCGGAGTTGGCCTGCGGGCGCGGACGCCCCCGCAGGTGCGGGCACGGACGCCGGCGTGGACGGGCGGGCGCGGGAGCTGGCGCGGATCGTGTGGGACCACCTCGTCCTCCTGACGCCCCTGGACACCGCCGACGTGATCCTCGCGCTCGGCTGCCACGACACCCGGGTCGCGGTGCACGCCGCGCGGCTGTGGCATGAGGGCCGGGCGCCGCTGCTGGTGGTGTCCGGCGGCCACGGCAAGATCACCTCGGCGTGGGCCGAGACCGAGGCGCTTGCGTTCGCCCGGGTCGCCCGCGGGCACGGCGTCCCCGAAGAGGCGCTGCTGCTGGAGGAGACGGCCGCCAACACCGGCGAGAACATCACCGCGACCCGGGCGCTGCTGGACGCGCGGGGCGTCGCGGTGGGTCGCGGGATCCTGGTGGCCAAGCCGTACATGACCCGCCGGGCCCTGGCGACCGCGCGCCGCCAGTGGCCCGGGGTCGAGTGGCTGGCGGCGGCGCCCGAGCTCGGGTACGACTCCTACCTCGGCGGGGAGGACGAGCGGCGCTTCATCGAGCTGATGGTGGGCGACCTGCAGCGGATGCGGGTGTACGCGGAGCGCGGCTTCCAGGTCCCGATGCCCGTCCCCGAGGCGGCGTGGGCGGCCCACGAGGAGCTCGCCCGGCTCGGCTTCGACCGGTACGTGATCGGACGCCCCGGTGGCGCGGCGCGTCCCGCCGGACGCTGAGGGCGGGACCGCTCAGACCGCGGTCGGGCGGTGGGGGGCGATGGCGCGGCCGTCGGGCAGCAGCTCGCCGGTGTCGTCGAAGACGACGATGCCGTTGCAGAGCAGGCTCCACCCTTGCTCGGGGTGGCTGGCCACGGTGCGGGCCGCCTCCCGGTCCCGTCCGTCGGGGGCGGGGCAGGGAGGCCGGTGGACGCAGACCGGTGCGGGCTGAGTGATCACGGGAACCTCCACTGTCCTTATTTAGGACATATACCAGCCTGCGCTCAAGTGACCGAAATATGCAAGTAAGTAGCGGATTCTTTACCCAAGCGGCCTGGGAAGATCGCCGAATTTGCCCCCGCGTGACTCAGTGCAGGAGCCCTCCGTCCGCCTCGTCGCCGTGGTCGACGTCGAGTCCGACCACCGAGG
Source organism: Actinomadura xylanilytica (assembly GCF_030283145.1). Lineage (GTDB taxonomy): Bacteria > Actinomycetota > Actinomycetes > Streptosporangiales > Streptosporangiaceae > Spirillospora > Spirillospora xylanilytica. The sequence continues at coordinate 552,626 of NZ_JASNWE010000003.1, read as the reverse complement.
TGCAGCCGGTGCAGAGCCACTCGGCGATGACCGCCTCGGGGTTGCTGCCGTGCGTCCGGTAGGGGCGGTCGACCCGCCTGCGGCGCATGCCGTGCCCGCAGGACGAGTGCAGCAGCCGGCCGCACTGCGGGCAGGGCCACACGTCCTCGCGGCGCAGGCCGCACTGCGGGCAGAGCGGGGAGTCGGCCGGGTCCGGGATCCCGGCCAGGTCGAACTCGTGCAGCCAGTCCTGTTCGAGGTCGAGGTACTCGTCCCCGGGCCAGTGGTGGTCGGCCAGCCAGGCCAGGTACTCCTCGGCCCCGGACTCCAGTACGGCGGTCAGGGACTCGGGGTGCCCGTCCGGTTCGGGAGCGGGCCCGCCGTTCGGGCCGGGGCGGCGCCGCGCCCCGTGCCGCGCGGCGGCGAGCAGCGTCAGCAGTCCGAGGAGCGCGGCCGCGGCCAGGCCAGTCGCCGTGGGCATTCGCGGGGTCCTTTCATGATCTTGCTGGGAGGGTGTCCGATCATGAATTCGCTTCACAAAACGCTGCGAACGCTACAAGAAAGGCTCTTTACCGAAAAGTCGATCAGAAAAGAATCTTCACTTCCGCCGCGGCGCGCGCGATGACCGAAACCCCCGCCGAGATCAGTCCTTCCGGCCGAGGACCGCCACCATCTGGCTGTGCAGCGGGTGCTCCAGGGGCCCGGCCGGGCCGTCCGGGCGCCACGCGGTCACGTGCGCCACCCCCGGTTCGAGGATCGTGAGACCGTCCATGAAGCCCTCGATCTCCGACGAGTGCCGGAAGTAGGACCCGCCGAGCCCGGACTGGAGGATGTGCTTGGCCTCCTCCACCCGCGGGTCGTCGCCCGCGTCGTGCAGGTGGGTGAGCATGACATGGCTGCCGGGCGGCAGGAACGGGAGCAGCCCGCGGACCACCGATCCCGGGTCCCGCTCGTCCGGGACGTGGTGGACGATCGCGGCGAGGATGACGCCCACCGGGCGGCCGAGGTCGAGCAGCCCGTCCAGCGCCGGGTCGTTGAAGATCTTCTCCGGCTCGTGCAGGTCACCCTGGATGAAGGTGGCGACGCCGGTCTCGGTGAGCAGCGCCCTGCCGTGCGCCAGCACGATCGGGTCGTTGTCCACGTACACCACGCGCGAGCCGGGGGCGGCGGCGCGCGCGAACTGGTGCACGTTGCTGGAGGTGGGCAGGCCCGAGCCGATGTCGATGAACTGCGTGACGCCCGCCTCTCCCGCCAGGTAGGTCACTGCGCGCTCGATCGCGACGCGGTTGCCCTGCGCGACGACCGGGGCCTCGGGGACGAGCCCCATCACCATGTCGGCGACCTCGCGGTCGACGGCGAAGTTGTCCTTCCCGCCGAGGAAGTAGTCGTACACGCGGGCGAAGCTCGGGGTGGAGGTGTCGATGCCGGGCGGTGCGTTCTCCGGAACGTCGTGGTCCACGTGTGCCCGCTCCTTAGGTACCGCCGGCGGGGAGTGCCGGCTGGGTCTGGGGGACCACAAGATTAAGGCGATTCGCCTTATGCGGTAGGGGTTTTCGCGCCCAGGGTGCGGTTTTCCGCAGGGTCCGGATGGGGTGCGCGGCCGGGCCGGACGGCGGTGCGCTCCATGGTGGCGCGGGCCGCCGGTTCCTAGCGTCGGACGCATGATTTCCCTGACGAGCACGGCCGCCGCGGCGGCCCCCCTTCTCGCCGCCCCGGACGGCGGGACCGAGCCGATCGGCGGCATCGCCGGGTGGGCCACCGGCCTGATGGAGAGCATGGGCGCGCCCGGCGCGGGCCTGGCGATCGCCCTGGAGAACCTGTTCCCGCCGCTGCCGAGCGAGATCATCCTCCCGCTGGCCGGCTTCACCGCCGCGCAGGGCCGGATGAGCCTGGTCGCCGCCCTGGTGTGGACGACCGTGGGCGCGGTGGCGGGCGCGCTGGCGCTGTACGGGATCGGCGCGCTGATCGGCCGCGACCGGATCCGCGCGCTGGTGGCGCGGCTGCCGCTGGTCAAGCTCGCCGATCTCGACCGGACCGAGGCGTGGTTCGAGCGGCACGGCGCCAAGGCGGTGTTCTTCGGCCGGATGATCCCGATCTTCCGGAGCCTGATCTCGGTCCCCGCCGGGGTGGAGCGGATGCCGATGGCGCGGTTCCTGGTGTTCAGCACGCTCGGCAGCCTGCTGTGGAACACGCTGTTCGTGCTGGCCGGGTACGGGCTCGGGGACAACTGGCGCGCGGTCGAGGAGGTCGTGGGGGTCTACTCCAAGGCGGTTCTCGCGGTGGCGGTGCTGGTGGCGGCGGCGTTCGCCGCGGTGCGTATCGTGAAGGCCCGACAGGCCGCGCGGGCAGGAACGCACCGCGCGAAGGCAGGGACGCGAGACTTCGAACGTGACCGACTCGGCTGACCGTCTCGGCGTGCTCCGGGCGGGTGCGCGGACGGCGACCCGGGGGACGACCCGGGGGACGGCGCGGGCGGCGGCCGGTGTGCTCCTCGGCGCGCTCACCGCCGCCGCCGCACTGGTGCTGCTGCCGTTCGCGGCGCTGCTCGTGGCGTGCGCGACGGCGTCCTCCCGGGGGCGGCGCGCGATCCCGCGGCCGGTCGCCGACGGGGCGCGGGCGCTGACCGGGCTGGAACACCGCCGGCTCGCCCGGTTCCACGGCGAGCGCGGCGACGTCGAGTACGGACCGCCCCGGGCGCTGGCCTACCTGCTGCTGCGGATGCCGCTGGGGCTGCTCGGCGGCGCGATCCTGCTCCTCATCGGGTACGGGGCGGCCCTCGGCGCCAGGCTGGCGGCCGGGTGGTGGATCACCGGCCGCTACCTGGACGGCATCCCGCCCGCGTGGTGGATCGTGGTCTACACGGTGGTGGCCGGGGCGGTCCTGCTGTTCCTCGCCGTCGCGGGGCTGGCGGGCGTGGTGATGCTGGAGCGGCGGGCGGCTCGGCGCTGCCTCGGGCCGAGTCCGCTGGCCGAGTACGAGCGGCGCATCGCGCAGCTCTCGGTCAGCCGCGCCGAGGTCGTCGACGCGGTGGACGACGAGCGCCGCCGCATCGAGCGCGACCTGCACGACGGCGTCCAGCAGCGCCTGGTCGCGCTCGGCATGCTGATCGGCCGCGCCCGCCGCGCCGGCGACGGCGACCGGGCCGGCGAGCTGCTGCGGCAGGCCCACGAGGAGTCGCGGCGCGCGCTGGAGGACCTGCGGGAGGTCACCTGGCGGGTGTACCCGTCGGCGCTCGACGGCGAGGGGCTGCGGGCGGCGCTGGAGACGGTCGCCGAACGGTCCCCGCTGCCGGTGACGATCGACTACGGCCTGACCGGGCGGCCCCCGCACGCGGTGGAGATCGCCGCGTACTTCGTGGTATGCGAGGCCGTCACCAACGCCGTCAAGCACTCCGGCGCGACCCGCGTCCGGGTCGAGGTCGCCGCCCCCACCACCCCCACCACCCCCACCGTCCCCGCCGGCCATGCCGGGCCCGGGCCGGAACGCGAGAGGATGATCACCGTGCGGATCGAGGACGACGGGACCGGGGACGCCGACCCGGGCGGCGGCGGGCTGGCCGGGCTGGCGCGGCGGGCCGCCGCGCTCGACGGGACGTTCGCCGTGCGCAGCCCGTCCGGCGGGCCCACTGTGATCACCGCGAGGCTGCCGTGCGGGTGATGCTGGCCGAGGACTCCACCCTCCTGCGCGAGGGGCTGGTGCGGCTGCTGGTCGAGGAGGGCCACCGGGTTCCCGCGGCGGTCGGCGACGGCGGCGCGCTCCTGGCCGCGGTGGCCGCGGACCCGCCGGACGTGGTGGTCGTGGACGTGCGGATGCCGCCGACGCACACCGACGAGGGGCTGCGCGCGGCGCTGGAGATCCGGCGCCGGTGGCCGGGCGTCGGGGTGCTGGTGCTGTCGCAGCACGTGGAGAAGCGGTACGCCACCGAGCTGATCACCGCCGACACCGGCGGCCGGCACGGCGTCGGCTACCTGCTCAAGGACCGGGTCGCGCAGGTGGACGAGTTCCTGGAGGCGCTCGACCGGGTCGGCGCGGGCGGCGCCGCGTTCGACCCCGAGGTGGTGCGGCGGCTGCTGGTGCACGGCTCGCGCGCCGACCCGCTGAGCCGGCTCACGCCGCGCGAGCGGGACGTCCTCGGCCATATGGCGGAGGGACGCACCAACGCCTCGACCGCCGCGCAGCTGCACATCTCGCAGAGCGCGGTCGAGAAGCACGTCAACGCCATCTTCGACAAGCTGGAGCTGTCGCACGCCGGCGGATACAGCCGCCGCGTCCTGGCCGTCCTGCGCTACCTGGGCTCCTGAACCCGGCCGGGCGGACCCCCGCGCCTCCGCCCGGGGGCCATGGCATGGTTGGACGCGTCATGGCGGACGGACGAAGGGGAGCGGCGCATGGTCGGCAGTCTTGAGTGGGAACCGGCCGAGGACCGCGCGGAGCTTCTCGCCCCGGCGGTGGCGTCCGCGCTCGGCTCGGTCTCGGGCGCGCGGGTCGCCGAGATCGACCCGGAGGTCGCCGACACGGCGGAGTTCTGCGCGCGCTACGCGGTGCCGCTGGAGATCAGCGCCAACTGCGTGATCGTCGCGGCGAAGCGGGGCGGCGAGGTCTTCTACGCGGCGTGCATGATCCTCGCCATCGGCCGGGCCGACGTGAACGGCGCCGTCCGCCGCCGCCTCGGCGCGCGCAAGGCGTCGTTCGCGCCGATGGCGGACGCGACGGCGCTGACCGGCATGGAGTACGGCGGCATCACGCCCGTCGGCCTGCCGGAGGGGTGGCCCATCCTGGTGGACGAGGCGGTGGCGGAGACCGACCAGGTCGTCATCGGCAGCGGGCTGCGCCGGTCGAAGCTGCTGCTGCCGGGCAAGGCCCTGGCCGGGCTGCCGGGCGCGGAGGCGATGGCCCTCGCCCAGCGGTGACGGTGCTCAGGCGTCAACTGCTCATGTAGAGGACGCCGCCGGCCGCGCGGGCCCGGTCGTGGAGCACCCGGTGGACGCGAGCATCTCCTCGACCGGACGGCATCCCGGCGAGGCGGCGCGCAGCAGGCCGAACAGCACGGGGCCGGCGGGGGCCCGCAGCAGCGGCACGGGCACGGGACCCGGCGCCAGTGCCTGGATGCGGACGAGGCCGCTGAGGCCGATGTCGTCCGGGCCCATCTCCGCGAGCGTCGCGTCGATCACGTCGACGGCGCGCGCCGCGGGCAGCAGGACCGTCGCCCACGGGTGCGGCCGAGCCCACTCGCCGAGCGCGATCAGCTCCTGGACGTCCGGGCGCATCCGGTCGGCGAAGTCGAGGAAGGACAGCTCCTCGACCTCCATGCCGGTCCCGGTCTCGTCGGGCGGCAGGCCCGGAGGCGGCCGGTCGCCGTCGTGGACGACGGCCCTCAGCTCGCAGCGCCCGCCCGGCTCGGCCAGGCCCGAGACGTGGTCCGCGCGGACGGTGCGCTGCGCCCGCAGCAGCCCGGCCGCGCCGGCGAGGGGCACCGTGAACGACAGCACGCGTTCGGGGGCCGGGACGAGCCGGAGCGCGGCGCGCGTGATGACGCCGTTGCGGCCCATCGCGGCGCGCACGGCGTCGAAGACGTCCCGCCGGTCGCCCGGCGAGCAGGTCACCGCCTCGCCCGTGCGGGTGACGACGTCGAGTTCGAGCACGTTGGCGGCCTGCGTGCCGTGGACGTGCGAGGTGCCGCCGATGCCGCCCGCCGAGAGCGTCCCGCCGACCGTGAGGTCGAGATAGTCGGTGAGCACCGGCGGGGTCCGGCCGTGCGGGAGCGTCGCGTCCAGCACCTCGCGCCAGGTCGCGCCCGCGTCGACGACGACCCGGTCGGCCTGCACCGCGTGGACGGTCGCGAGCCCGCGCAGGTCGAGCGAGACGCCGCCGGTCTGGGACTGCCCGCCGGTGGAGTGCCCGCAGCCGCGCGCGACCAGCGGTGTGCCGCTCGCGGCGGCCTCCCGGACCGCCTCGGCGACCTCTCTCGCGCACGAGGGTCTGATCACGGTGCCGGGAGTGCGGCGGACGATCCCTCCGAAGTCGTGGAGCATCGGACCCCCTAGCCGTCGCGGAGCCGGTCGGCGACCCGGTTGAGGGCGCCGCCCAGCAGGTCGAGTTCCTCGGGGGTCAGCACGTCGATGAGGCTCTCGCGGACGACGCGCCGGTGGCCGGGCCGCACCCTGGCCAGCACGTCCGCGCCCTTGTCGGTCAGCTCGGCCCATACCGAGCGGCGGTCGGAGTCGCAGCCCGTCCGCCGTACCAGCCCCTCGCGTTCGAGCCGGGTCACCTGGTAGGTCAGCCGGCTCTTGGACACCATCACCTCGCGGGCCAGATCGGACATCCGCAGCCGCCGCCCCTCGGCCTGCGCCAGCCTGACCAGCACCTCGAACTCGGGGTGGGACAGCCCGCCGTCGGCCTTGAGCTGCCGCTCGATCTCGTGGTCGAGCAGGTGCGCCGCGGCGAGGAAGCCGATCCACGCGCGCAGCTCCCGGGGGCCGAGGACCGAGGCGTCGTCCATGGCCCCATCCTAGCGTTGGTTCGAATTTGAACTACTTCCTGCTAGCGTTAGTTCAGTTTTGAACCACTACTCCAGGAGGAGAGGCATGCATCCCGCTCGCCGCTACCCCTACCTGCCCGACGCCGCCCTGCTCATCGGCCGGCTGGCCCTCGGCGCGGTCTTCATCGCGCACGGATGGCAGAAGCTGTCCGACGTCGGCCACTCCGGAGTGACCAAGATGTTCGACGGGATGGGAGTCCCGATGCCCGGCCTGTCCGCCACCTACGCCACCTGGGCGGAGCTCGTCGGCGGCGCGGCGCTCATCGCCGGCGTGCTGGTCCCGGTCGCGGGGATCCTGCTCGCCGCCGACATGGCCGGCGCGTTCTGGTTCGTCCACATGGACAAGGGCCTGTTCTCCGACAAGGGCGGGTACGAGCTGGTGCTCGTCCTCGGCGCCGGAGCGCTGATGCTCGCCCTCGCGGGCGCGGGCCGCCTCTCCGTGGACAACCTCCTGTGGGGACGCCGCGCGCCGTCCCCGGAACGCGAGCCCGCCGCGGTCTGACATCCCTACGACCCCTGCGACGTCATCGTCCGCGTCACGGCACGCCGCCGCCGCGCCCTTCGCGTCGGCGCTCGCCTTGACCGGTGTGGCGCCGTGACCAGGGACCCCTGACCGCGGCGCTCCAACACCGGTACCTCGGCACCCGCCGTTAACGTCACAGTGACAAGATGTTCTCGATGACCGTTTCTGGGCAAGTGATCGTCAATGATTTCCTGGAAGGGCGGGTCTCTGGTGTCGCGCGGGAGTGAGTTCGTGGTGGTGGCCAACCGGCTGCCGGTCGACCGGATCACAGGCGAGGACGGGGCCCCGGCGTGGCGGCGCAGTCCCGGGGGACTGGTGAGCGCGATCGCCCCGGTGATGCGCCGCCGGAAGGGCACCTGGATCGGCTGGGCCGGATCGCCCGACGAGGAGCTGGAGCCGTTCGAGGAGGACGGCATGGCCCTCGTCCCGGTGCCGCAGTCCGCCGAGGAGGTCGAGCTCTACTACGAGGGCTTCTCCAACGCGACCCTCTGGCCGCTGTACCACGACGTGATCGCGCCGCCGGTGTACGACCGGTCGATGTGGGACGCCTACGTGCGGGTGAACGAGCGCTTCGCGGAGGCCGCGGCCAAGGTCGCCGCAGACGGCGCCATCGTCTGGGTGCAGGACTACCAGCTCCAGCTCGTCCCGTCCCTGCTCCGCAGGCTCCGCCCCGATCTGCGCATCGGATTCTTCCTGCACATCCCGTTCCCGCCGCTGGAGCTGTTCTGGCAACTGCCCTGGCGGCGGCAGATCCTGGAGGGGCTGCTCGGCGCCGACCTGGTCGGCTTCCAGCTTCCCGGGGCGGCGTCCAACTTCGTCCGGCTGTGCCGCCGCCTCCTCGACGTCCGCCACGTCCGGCAGGACGTCTTCTGGGAGGACCGGGTCGTCCGGGCGCGGGCGTTCCCCATCTCGGTGGACGTGGGCGAGCTGAACGACCTGGTCGATCGTCCCGACGTGCGCGAGCGGGCCGAGGAGATCCGCACCGACGTCGGCGACGCGACCATCCTGCTCGGCGTCGACCGGCTCGACTACACCAAGGGGATCGCGCAGCGGCTCCAGGCGTTCGGCGAGCTGTTCGGCGACGGTCACCTCAAGCCGGGGCAGGCCGTCCTGGTGCAGATCGCCACGCCGAGCCGGGAGCGGGTCGAGCAGTACCAGATCCTCCGCGAGGACATCGAGCAGCAGGTCGGCCGGATCAACGGCGAGTACGGCGAGATCGGCTTCCCCGTCGTGCACTACATGCACAGCTCCTACGACCGCGCCGAGTTGGCCGCGCTCTACCTGGCGGCCGACGTGATGGTGGTGACCCCGCTGCGCGACGGCATGAACCTGGTCGCCAAGGAGTACGTGGCCTGCCGCGGCGACCTGCGCGGCGCGCTGGTGCTGAGCGAGTTCGCCGGCGCCGCCGCCGAGCTCAAGCGGGGCGCCTTCCAGGTCAACCCCTACGACATCGACGGGCTCAAGGACACGCTGCTCGCCGCCGTCCATGCCGGGCCCTCCGAGCAGGCGCGGCGGATGCGGACGATGCGGCGCCGGGTGATCGAGCACGACGTCGACCGCTGGGCACACGAATTCCTCAGCGAGCTGGAGAGCCCCGCGCTGCCCTCACTCCCGCACTGACCCCTCCCGGACCGTCCCCACGCCGGCACCGGCCCGGCCCATACCGGCCCCGCGCACGCACCGACCCCGCGCAGACACTGACGAACGGGCCCGGCGGTCTCACGTGACCGCCGGGCCGCCGGGGCACCGGCCCGCCGGTGCGGTCAGTGCCGCGGCGCGTCCGTGCCGTGTTCCTCGCCCTGGTCGGTGGGCCCGGAGGCGTCGTCCGCCGGGGGGACGCTGAGGTTGAACGACGCCCAGACGGCCTTACCGCCGGTGCCGAGCCGCGCCCAGCCCCAGGCGCCGCTGACCCCGCCGACCACCAGCAGCCCGCGCCCGCCCTCGCCGGAGCGCTCGGGCTCCTGCGCGATGGGCTCCGGCGTGTGCGCCCCGGGGTCGGTCACCATGGCGACGATCCGCCGCGGGTGCCCGAGCAGGACGAGCTGGATCGGATGCGCGGGCAGGGGCTGGGGGAGGTCGTCCATGCCGTGCCGCAGCGCGTTGGTGACCAGCTCCGACACGGCGATGATCACATCGCCGCCGGCCTCCTCGTCCACCCCCCACGCGCGCAGCGTGGCCCGCGCGAAGTCGCGCGCCGTGCGCGGCGCGGTGATCTCGGCGGGCAGCACCCGCCGGGCGGTCCGCGGGACGCCCGCGTGCGTGCCGGGCCAGAGCCCGGCGAGGCCGGGCGAGGGCACCGGCGCGGCGGTTGCCGCGGCGGCGGGCGCGCTCGGGAGGACGGCTGTGCGCGGCGCGTCCGGCCACGGCGCGTGGTCGGCCACCGCAGGGCGGTGCCGCCGTCCGTGCGTGGCGGCGGGCGCCGCGATGTCGTCTGCCTGGTCAACGATCATTGTCAAACCCCAGAGGCGTGCGGGTCGGTCACCGGCGAGCGTTCGCTATCTTGCTCCCCAAGTCGTGCAGATGCAAGACCGTCTGCATGAACGGATGCAAGAACGAATGCACGTGCATCTCGTACCATTGTGTGGGGTGGGGCGAGATCGCGGTCTCCCTGAGGGGAGCCGGAGACGCCTTTGAGGGGGCAAAGATGAACGGCTACGGGCTGTCGGACCTCTGGCGGCAGGACCTGGTGTGGCAGAAGAGCCGGCGGAGCAATCCGAGCGGCAACTGCGTCGAGATGGCCGAACTCCCCAGCGGAGAGATCGCCGTACGCAACTCGCGGTACCCGGACGGGCCGGTGCTCGTCTACACCCGTGAGGAGGTCGAGGCCTTCGTCGGTGGCGCCAAGGACGGTGACTTCGACCACATGCTCGTCTGAACCGCCAGTAAACCGAACGGGATTTCATTTGCTCGTCCGGCCCGGTAGCGTGCGGTTCCATGCACCTGGGGCACATCGCCGCACAGACGCCCGGCAAGGCCGCCGTGATCATGGCGGGGTCGGGCCGGGTCATCACCTACCGGGAACTGGACGAGGAGTCCAACCGGCTCGCGCAGCTGCTCCGCGCCGAGGGGCTGCGCCCCGGGGACCACATCGCGTTCATGCTGGAGAATCATCCGCTGTACCTGGCCGTGGCGTGGGCGGCGCAACGGTCGGGGCTCTACTACACCCCCGTCAGCTCCCGGCTCCAGGCCGATGAGCTGGCCTACATCGTGGGCGACTGCGAGGCGAAGGTCTTCATCACCAGCGCGTCGATGGAGGCCGCCGCCGAGGCCCCGCCGGACGTGCCGCTGCGCCTCATGCTCGGCGGCACCGTCCCGGGCTACGAGTCGTACGAGGAGCGCGTGGCCGCGCACCCGGCCGAGCCGATCGCGGACGAGGCCGAAGGCCAGGACATGCTCTACTCGTCCGGCACCACCGGCCGTCCCAAGGGGGTCAAACCGCCGCTGTCGCTGGCCCCGATGGGCACCGAGGGCCCGCTGTTCAAGCTCCTGTCGCTGCTGTTCCGGCCCGACGGCGACTCGGTCTACCTCTCGCCCGCGCCGCTCTACCACGCCGCGCCGCTGCGCTACTGCCTCAACTTCCACCGCTTCGGCGCGACCGTCGTGGTGATGGAGCGGTTCGAGCCGGAGGCGGCCCTCGCGGCGATCGAGCGGTACGGCGTCACGCACGGCCAGTTCGTGCCGACCATGTTCATCCGCATGCTCAAGCTGCCGGACGAGGTCCGGGCCCGCTACGACGTGTCCAGCCTGCGCTGCGCCGTGCACGCCGCCGCACCCTGCCCCGTCCCGGTCAAGGAGCGGATGATCGAGTGGTGGGGACCGGTGCTGCACGAGTACTACGCGGGCACCGAGGGCAACTGCTTCGTCTACACCGGGTCCGCCGACTGGCTGGCGCACAGGGGCACCGTCGGACGGCCCCTGCTCGGCGAGGTCCACGTCTGCGACGAGGACGGCGCCGAGGTGCCGCCGGGCACCCCCGGGACGCTCTACTTCGGCGGCGGCCCCTCCTTCGAGTACCACGGCGACCGGGCCGGGACGGAGGCGTCCCGCGACCCCTGGGGCCACGGCTGGACCACCCTCGGCGACGTCGGCCACGTGGACGCCGACGGGTTCCTCTACCTCACCGACCGCCGCTCGTACGTGATCATCAGTGCCGGGGTGAACATCTACCCGCAGGAGGCCGAGAACGTGCTGGCCGTGCACCCGGAGGTCGCCGACGTGGCGGTGTTCGGCGTGCCGGACGCCGAGATGGGCGAGGCGGTCAAGGCCGTCGTCCAGCCCCTGTCGGCGGACGGCGCGGGCCCCGGGCTGGAGGCCGAGCTCATCGCCTACTGCCGCGAGCGGCTCGCCCACTACAAGTGCCCGCGCACCGTGGACTTCCGCGCCGAACTGCCCCGGCATCCCACCGGCAAGCTCTACAAGCGGCTGCTCAAGGACGAGTACTGGAAGGACCACCGCGCCGCGTCCGCCTGATGCGGCCCGGCGCTCCTGACGGGCCCGTGGACGACGAAGGCCCCGGCCCGGGACTCAAGGGTCCGGGCCGGGGCCTGCGGCGTGCGAGTGGCCTTCCAGCGCGCCGTGACGCGCCGGAGGGCCGTGCCTTCTAGTGCATCTGGATGGGCGCCTCGACCGGGGCGTCCGGCTTCTTGCGCGGCAGCAGCAGCGCCGGGATGAACGCCAGGAGCAGCGCCCCCGCCGCGAACCAGTAGGTGTGCTGGAAGGCGTCGGCCATCGGGCCGGCGATCTTGTCCATCACTTCCTTCGGGACCTTCGCGGCGGAACCGATCTCCCCGCCCCCGCCGCCGAGGTTGGAGGTGAGCTGGTTGGCCAGCAGCACCGAGATCATCGCGGTGCCGAGCGACGCCGACACCTGCTGGATGATGTTGAGCATCGTGGTGGCCCGCGGCACCTCGTCGTGGACCAGCGTCTGGATGGCCGCGGCCATCGTGGGCATCATCGTCATGCCCATGCCGAGGCCCATGACGAACAGCACGCCGCCGAGCGCCCAGTACGAGGCGTCGGCCTCGAGCACGCTGGCGAAGCCCGCCATCGACAGCACGACGACGACCATGCCCACCAGGACGACCCGGCCGGGGCCGAGCCGGTCGGTGAGCTTGCCGCCGATCGGCATGGTGACCATCGCGCCGAGGCCCTGCGGGGCCAGCAGCAGCCCGGAGGTGAGCGCGCTCTCCCCGCGGACCGTCTGGTAGTAGAGCGGCATGAGCAGCATGGCGCCCATGAACGCGGCCATGAAGAGCACCATCGTGCCCGAGGCCGCGGCCACCGAGCGCCGCTTCAGCAGGCGCAGGTCGATCAGCGGGTTCTTGGCGTTCATCGCGCGGAACACGAAGCCGATCACCAGGACCGCGCCGACGACCGTCGGGATGAGCGCCTCGGTCTTGGTGAAGTTGCGCAGCTCGGCGCCCTTGGCCAGGCCGTAGATCAGCGCGGCCAGGCCGGGGGACAGCAGGATCAGGCCGATCAGGTCGAGCCGCTCGCTCCGCTTGGGCGTGTCCCGCTTGAGGATGCGGCCCGCGAGGAACAGCGCGACGATGCCGATCGGCAGGTTGATGAAGAAGATCCAGCGCCAGGACACGTCGTCGACCAGGTAGCCGCCGAGGATCGGGCCGAGGATCGGGCCGAGCAGCATCGGGATGCCGACGACGCTCATCACCTGGCCGACCCGCTGCGGGCCGGCCGCCTGGGTCAGGATCGTCATGCCGGCCGGCATGATCATGCCGCCGCCGAGGCCCTGGAGCACCCGGAAGGCGATCAGCGACTCGGCCGACCAGGCCAGCCCGGCCAGCATCGAGCCGGCCACGAACAGGGTGATCGAGATCATGTAGAGGCGCTTGGTGCCGAACCGGGCCGAGGCCCACCCGGTGATCGGGATCACCGTGGCCAGCGCCAGGGTGTAGCCGGTCGCGACCCACTGGATCGTCGACAGCGGGGTCTTGAACTCCTTGGCGAGGTCGTTGATGGCGACATTGACGACGGTCACGTCCAGGATGGACATGATCGCACCGAGCACGACGACCATGGCCACCGCGAGCACGCCGCGATCAAGACCTCCACCGGCCGACGGCGCCGCAGGCGGGTCGTCTTTCGTCCGCGGAGACGCGGGAGCGGTCACTTACTGTTCCAATCGTCAGGGGCCGGCGCCCAGGGGCGCGCAGGGGCCGTCGAACACGGGTCTTAGGGGGTACCGAAGCAAAATAGTGCAGAGACTGACACTTTTGCGAACGCTTAAACCGGGACAGGAGCGGGAGTATTCCACCGAGGTAGGACAGTCTTCGCGAGTCTGTGCTGCTCCACGCGATATATCGTCTTACCTCGACAGAACTTCAGGTCAAGCGAGTGTGACGCACCCGACACCGACCTCTGCCCCTGCCGTCCGGCGCCGACCGGTCCCCACCGGAACGCATCGCCGCGTGCTAGGAGATCTTGAGTCGCCGCCCCAGCGTCTCCGCTCCCCGTACCTCTTGCCCCACTTTGATGTGAACTGTCAGCTTACGGTTGCCCGCGAGCGGCGTCAGATCGGTCCCGGGCGCGATCCCGGCGATGTGGAGGTCTCGCAGATCGGGCAGGGCCGCGAGCGGCTCAAGGTCGGACACCCTCTCGCAGCCGTTCAACCAGAGCCACTTCAGGCGATGCATCCTTGCGAGCGCTGTGAGGTCGCTCACGTTGGTCCAGCGCAAACCGAGATAGAGCAGGGAGGTCTGCGAGTCAAGAGCGCTCAGATCATCGATGGCACAGTTGTCCAGATTCAGCAGGTCGAGCCTGGACGGGGCCAGTGCGGCGAGATCGGTCACCCACGGGCAGCCGTTGAGGTAGAGGTACCTCACCTTCGGCGCCACGTTCATCAGCTCGGCGAGTCCGCAGTTGAGGCGAGACTCGTTCAAGTTGAGCAACTCCAGCGCGCCGAGTGGGGGAAGCATCTCCAGGTCGATCAGGTGGTGGCACTCGAGAAGCGACAGCGCACGCAGAGCAGACTGTCGGGCCAGCGCTGCGTAGTCGGTGACCTCTCCGAAGTCGGCCAGCCAGATCCTGTCCAGCCGCGGCAGCCTGTCCAGGAAGTCGAGGTCGTCGAGCCACGGTGCGCTCATGGTCAGCCGCCGTAGCTGTGGCAGCGCCGGCAGGAGGGTGAGGTCGGCCTTCTCGGACCGGGTGGTGAAGTCGATCTGCAGCTCCTCGAGCGCCTGTGCGTGCGCCTCCAGCGGCCCGAGGTCCACGGGGTCCACGAGCCGGATGTGGAGCCCCGTCCGGGGCGGCAGGGCGCGTAGCGTCGCCATCTGCCTGGGGGAACGGTTCACTCGGAGTTCCCAGGTCGTCGGGGCCTTGGCCAGGACCCGTTCGGCGTACTCCTGGGGATCGAAGTAGTCCCAGGCCTCGTTCAGCTCGATCTGGACGACTTCGCGCGGGTCGGGGGCGTAGCGCGTCAGGACGTCCAGCGCCTCGGGGCCGTTGATCAGCCAGGCGGCGCGGACGCAGGCGACGGCGACGGCGTCGGAGAGGCCGCCGAGGGTCGCGGGGAGCCGGGACAGCACCGCCTCCCCGGCCGTCGCCAGGGAGCGGGACGAGGCGGTGTCGCGGGGCGGGGTGAGGTCGTCCAGGCAGGTGTCGAGGGCCTGGCGGAGGTCCGCGGGGACGGACGGGAGGGTCTCCAGGCAGGCGACGGCCAGCAGCTTCAGGCGGCGGGCGCGCTTCGGCTCCGCCGCGACGCGGCCGAGGACGCCGGTGATCAGCTCCCGGCGCAGCGGCTCGTTGGCGTGGCCGGCGGCCATGATCACGGTCTCCCGCCAATGGTCGCGGTGGGCGTTCTGGACGAGCAGGTCCATGTCGCCCAGGTCGGCCGCCTGCTTGGCGGTCAGGTACTCCTGGACGGTCCGGTGCACGAAGTCGATGCGGTCCGGCACCGGTTCGCGGATCACGCCGCTGCGCTGGAGCAGCAGCTCGAGGACGGCCGCCGCGCTCGCGCGGACCTGCGGCATGGTGGCGAGCCGGTCGGCGACGAGCCGTTCGACCATGGGCTTGGGCAGCTCCACCCGCGCGCTCGTCGACAGGTGCCAGGCCAGGTCCTGAAGGATGCGGACCTTCTGGTCGCGTTCGAGGGAGACGCCGGCGGCGCTCGGGATGCCGCGCTTGGCGTCGCGGGTCTCCAGCAGGAGGTCGAGCGCGGCGGTGTAGAGGCCCATCCGGTCGCGCGGCAGGGTCTCCCGGTCGAGGTTGAGCGCGCACAGCATCGCGGCCAGCAGCGGGCTGGACGCGAGCGTGCGCAGGTGCGGTGCCGCCTCCAGCCGCGCCAGCAGCTTGGCCTCATAGGACGGGAGCCGTTCGGGCGTGCACGGGAGGTCGTCGCAGTGGCGCACGGCGCTGTGCCAGTGCTGGACGAGCGCGCGCAGGTCGGCGGGTCCGAGCTGTTCGAGGAAGACGGTGGCGAAGCCCTCCGCGCGCAGCCAGTCCGATCCGGCCGCCGCGGGCCGCGAGGTGACGATGACGCGGACGCCGCGGAACTCGGCGACCAGCTCCTTGATCCACTGCCGGACGGCCTGCCGGCGCGTCCCGGTGACCTCGTCCACCCCGTCGACCAGCAGCAGCGCGCGTCCGGACGCCAGGCGCCGGTGCGCCCAGCCGCGCGGCATGATCCCGGCGAGGTTGCCGGCCATGTCGTCGAGGTACTCCTCCGGGCGGGGCAGCGGCCCGTCCGGGTGGCTGCGCAGCTTGATCATGAAGGGCACGCAGTCGTTCCAGCCGGCCAGGTCGCCGGTGAACCTCCCGCGCGCCGCGGTCACCGCCAGCCAGCGCAGCAGCGTGCTCTTGCCGCCGCCCGCCTCGCCGCGCAGGAGCGTCAGCCGGTGGTCGCTCAGCGCGGACTCCACCCGCACCGCGCCGCTCTCGCGGGCCTCGGCGCGCCAGGCGTCGACGGGGACGGCCTGGGCGCCGGTCCTGGGACGGCGCGCCCCGCCCTCCTCGGAGACGTTCAGGCTGATGTAGGCGACGCTCAGCGCGGTCTGGGGGCGGGTGAGCCGTTCGAAGCGGACGCCGAAGAGTTCGAGGGTGTCGAGGTTCTCGCTGATGGAGGCGAGGTAGCGGCGGGTGAAGTCGGTGTCGTCGGCCTCCCCTTCGGGGGCCATCAGCGAACGGGCGGGCAGGCGGGCGAGGACGGCGCCGACCTGGTCGGCGAGGCCGGTGAGGCGGCCGAGCGCCTCCACCGAGGCGCGCGGGGCGAACTGCGGCAGGTGGATCATGATGCGGGCCAGGCAGTCGCACGCCTCGTCGAGCACCGTCTCGTACAGCCGCGCGCCCGCCTCGCCGAGCTCGAACCCGGCCGTGCGCGCGGGCAGCCGCGAGCGCAGCCCCCGGGACAGCTTCACCGGGTCGGCGTCCGCCGCGAAGAACGCCTCGTCCGACAGGTCGGCACCGTCGAGGGTGCGGACCGCCTCGTGCAGGGCGGCCTCGCGGTCGCCGCCCGCCAGCCCGCCGTACTCGTGCCGCGCGAACGTCAGCAGCCGCTCGGCGACCGAGTCGGCGATGTCCTCGAACTGGCGGTGCGCCCGGCGCCGCTTGATCTCGTCGGGGATGCCGATCCGGACCAGCTCGGCCAGGTCCCTTCCGGCGGCGTCCCGGGCCGACCGGCCCGCCAGCCAGCGGCCCGCCGCGAGCTGGACGACCGATCTCCCGACGCCGAACGCGGCCATCTCGACGGACACCGGCGCCCCTCTCCTACGGTTGCGGGCCCCAGTATCGCGAGAAAAGCCCGGCTCGTCCCAGCGGTCGCCGATGATGCGGGTGACCACATCCGGGCTCCATCCGACGCGCCCGCGCCCCGCTTCGCGGCGGGTTCCGGCCGGTGAGCGGGGCATAGAGCAGGTGTGACGCCCTGGACCTCGGACGAGCCCGCGCGCTCCCCGTTCGCGTTGCCGCGCGGGGTGCGCGGCCGGCTCGCCGGGCTCTTCATGCTGTGCACCAACCGGCAGCGCGACCTGCTCGGGCTGCTCGGCGTCCGGGCGGGGGAGCGGATCCTGGAGGTCGGCTACGGGCCCGGCGGTCTGATCCGGCACCTCCGGCGGACGCCCGCGCGGCTGATCTGCGGCGTCGACCCGTCACCGGAGATGCGCGACCTGGCGGCCGGGCCGCATCGGGCGCAGATCGCCGCGGGACGGATCGACCTGCGGATCGGCACCGCCGACCGCACCGGGTTCGCGGACGCCGCGTTCGACGCCGTGGTCTCGGTGAACAACGTCGGGCTGTGGCCCGACCTGGAGGCGGGGATGCGCGAGCTGCACCGGGTGACCCGTCCCGGCGGCCGGGTGCTGATCGCCTGGCACGGCGGACGGCGGCCGTCCCCGCTGACGCGCAGGCTCAGTCTGCCCGAGCACCAGCTCGCCCGCGTCGAACGCGCGCTCCGCGACCGCTTCTCCGGCGTCCGCCGGGACGAGCTGCCGGGCCTCACCGTCTTCGGCGCCGTCCGCTGAGCCCGGTCCGCAGCGGCCCGTCCGGCCTGTTCGGCCCGGTCAGGTGGGGGGAAGGCCGAGGGCGCGGGCGATGAGCATCCGCTGGACCTCCGAGGTGCCCTCGCCGACCTCCAGGATCTTGGCGTCGCGGTAGAAGCGGCCCACCGGGTACTCGTTCATGAAGCCGTAGCCGCCGAAGATCTGCGTCGCCTCGCGGGCGTTGTCCATCGCGGCGTTGGAGGCGACCAGCTTGGCGATGGCGGCCTCCTTCTTGAACGGCTCGCCGGCCAGCAGCCGCGCCGCGGCGGCGTAGTAGGCCAGCCGCGCGGTGTGGGCGCGCACCTCCATGTCGGCGATCTTGAACTGGACGGCCTGGTAGCGGCCGATCTCCTTGCCGAACGCGGCCCGCTCGCCGACGTAGCGCAGGCACTCGTCCACGCAGCCCTGCGCGAGGCCGACCGACAGGGCGGCGATGGCGATCCGGCCCTCGTCCAGGATGCGCAGGAACTGGGCGTAGCCCCGGCCGCGCTCCCCGACGAGGTTCTCGGCGGGGACCCGGACGTCGTCGAAGGCCAGCTCGTGGGTGTCGGACGCCGACCAGCCGACCTTGGAGTACTTGGCGCCGACGGTGAAGCCCGGCGTGCCGTTCGGGACCAGGATTGTGGAGATCTCGCCGTCGCCGGTGAACGCGGTGACGGTGACGAACGAGGTGATGTCGGTGCCGGAGTTGGTGATGAACGACTTGGAGCCGTTGATCACCCAGTGGTCGCCGTCCAGGACCGCGGTGGTGCGCATCCCGCCGGGGACGTCGGAGCCGCCGCCGGGCTCGGTCAGCCCGAACGCGCCGAGCTGCGCGCCGGAGGTCAGCCGGGGCAGCCACTCGCTCTTCTGCGCCTCGGTGCCGAACCGGTGGATCGGCATGGCCCCGAGCGAGACCCCCGCCTCCAGCGTGATCGCGACCGAGGAGTCGACCCGGGCGAGCTCCTCCAGCGCCAGGCACAGCGCGAAATAGTCGCCGCCCATGCCGCCGTGCTCCTCGGGGAACGGCAGCCCGAACAGCCCCATCCTGCCCATCGCGGCGACGATCTCGTACGGGAACTCGCCCCGCTCGTAGAGGTCCCCGATCACCGGCGCGACGGTCTCGCGGGCGAACCGCTCGACCGTGCTCCGCAGCTCCTCCTGCTCGCTGGTGAGACTGAAATCGATCATGTCCTCTACTCTCTGTTCATGGTCGCGCTTGTGTATGGTCGCGCCTTCGGCGCTCCGGTTCGCAGGCGCTTCACGCGCGGCCTTCCCTCGTCGCTCTGGTCGCTTCGCTCCCGGCGCTCCTCAGTCCAGGCCACGCGCGCCTGCTCACTCGGCCAGGGCCTGGACTACGCGGGACGGGCTGGGGCGGCCGAGCCGGGCGGCCATCCACCGGCTGGTCTCGGCGAGCCGGCGGAGGTCGACGCCGGTCTCGACGCCTAGGCCGTCCAGCATCCAGACCAGGTCCTCGGTGGGCAGGTTGCCGGTGGCGCTCTCGGCGTACGGGCAGCCGCCGAGACCGCCCGCGGAGGCGTCCACGACGGTGACGCCGGCGCGGAGCGCGGCCAGGGTGTTGGCCAGGGCCTGGCCGTAGGTGTCGTGGAAGTGGACCGCGAGCCGGTCGGCGCCGACGCCCGCCGCGGCCAGGGCCTCGATCAGCGCGGTGACCTGGCCGGGGGTGCCGACGCCGATGGTGTCGCCGAGGCTGAGCTCGGAGCAGCCGAGATCCATCATCCGGGTCGCGACGGAGACGACCTGCTCGATCGGGACGTCGCCCTCCCACGGGTCGCCGCAGACCATCGAGACGTAGCCGCGCACCCACAGGCCCTCGGCGCGGGCCCGGTCGACGACGGGCGCGAACATCGCCAGGGACCCCTCGACGGTCCGGTTGAGGTTGCGGCGGGCGAACGTCTCGGTCGCGCTGCCGAAGATCGCGATCTCGGTGATCCCGTTGGCCAGGGCCCGGTCGAGGCCGCGCTCGTTCGGGACCAGCACCGGATAGCGGACGGCGGGGTCGCGGGTCACCGCGCCGAGGAGCTCCTCGGCGTCGGCGAGCTGCGGCACCCACCTCGGGTGGACGAAGCTGGTGGTCTCGATGGTGCGCAGCCCGGCGCCGGCGAGCCGGGCGACGAACTCGGCCTTGTCGGCGACCGGGACGATCGCCTTCTCGTTCTGCAACCCGTCCCGGGGGCCGACCTCGTAGATCGTCACCCGCTCCGGGAGCCCGTCCAGCGGTACCCGCATCAGCCCTCCTCGATGACGGCCAGCACCGCGTCCAGGGCGACCTGCGCCCCCGCGCGGGCGGGCAGCCGGGTCACGGTGCCGGCGATCGGCGCGGTGACGGTGTGCTCCATCTTCATGGCCTCGACCACGACGACCGGTTGGCCCTCGACGACCGCGTCGCCCTCGGCCACCTTGACCGCGAGCACGGTGCCGGGCATCGGGCTGCGCAGCACCCCGTCGCCGGTCACCGCCGCCGCTCCGGCCTCGTCGGTCCGGACGTGCTCGGTCAGCGCCCAGGCGTGCCCGCCGCGGCCGAGCCACAGCGTGCCGCCGTCGCGGGCGGCGGCGAACGTGACCGTCCGGCCGCCGTAGGCGAGGGTGCCGCCGTCGAGGGACGCCGGGACGGGCCCGCCGTCGCCGATCCTGACCTGGGCGCCGCCGGCGCGGCCCTGGACGCGGACCTCGACCGGGTCGCCGCCCGCCGGGGTGATGATCCACGGGGTCCAGGCGGGCGCGCCGGGGCGCCAGCCGTCCGGGACGGCCCACGGGTCGGGGTCGGCGGTCTCCAGCGAGCGCATCCGGTCGAGCGCGGCGGCGGCGAGCACCTCGGGCGGGACGTCGCCCGCGCCGGAGACCAGGCCGTCCAGGGACCGCTCGACCAGCCCGGTGTCGAGATCGCCCGCGGCGACGGCGGGGTGGCGGAGCAGCGCGCGCAGGAACGCGACGTTGGTCGGGACGCCGAGAAGGGTGTACGCGGCGAGCGCGCGGTCCAGGCGGCGCAGCGCCTCGGCCCGGTCGGCGCCCCAGACGACCACCTTGGCGAGCATCGGGTCGTACGAGCCGCCGACCTCGGTGCCGGGTTCGAGACCGGAGTCGACGCGGACGTCCGGCCCCGCGGGCTCGGTGAGCGCCAGCACCCGGCCGCCGGTCGGCAGGAAGCCGCGGGCGGGGTCCTCGGCGTACACCCGGGCCTCGGCGGCGTGGCCGGTCAGCCTCACCTCGTCCTGCGTGAATGGGAGGGCCGCGCCGGCGGCGATCCGGAGCTGGAGCTCCACCAGGTCGAGCCCGGTGATCAGCTCGGTGACGGGGTGCTCGACCTGGAGCCGGGTGTTCATCTCCATGAAGAAGTACTCGCCGGGGCGGTCGGCGGAGACGATGTACTCGACCGTGCCCGCACCGGTGTAGCCGACGGCCCGCGCGGCGGCGACGGCGCTGGCGCCCATCCGCGCGCGGGCCTCCTCGTCCAGCAGCGGCGACGGCGCCTCCTCGATGATCTTCTGGTGGCGGCGCTGGAGGCTGCACTCGCGCTCGCCCAGGTGCACGGCGCCGCCGCGGCCGTCGGCGAAGACCTGGATCTCGATGTGCCGGGGGTTCTCGACGAACCGCTCGGCGAGCAGGGTGTCGTCGCCGAACGAGGCGGCGGCCTCGCGGCGCGCGGACGCGATCGCGCCGGGCAGCTCGGCGGCGTCGCGGACCAGGCGCATGCCCTTGCCGCCGCCGCCCGCCGACGGCTTGAGCAGGACGGGCAGGCCGACCTCCAGCGCCGCCGCCTCCAGCTCCGCGTCCGACAGGCCCGCCTCGTGGGTGGTCGTCCCTCCTTGCAGGGAGCTGCCCGGGACCACCGGGACCCCGGCGGCGGCCACCGTCCGCTTGGCGCGGATCTTGTCGCCCATCGCCTCGATCGCCTCGGCGGGCGGGCCGATGAAGACCAGCCCGGCGGCGGCGCAGGCGCGGGCGAACGCCGCGTTCTCGGCCAGGAACCCGTAACCGGGGTGGACGGCCTCGGCGCCGGTCGCGCGGGCCGCCTCGACGACCGCCGCGATGTCGAGGTAGGACGGGATCCGCACCGCCTCGTCGGCCTCGCGCGCGTGGCGGGCCCCGGCGTCGGCGTCGCTGTGCACCGCGATCGACCGGACGCCGAGCCGGCGCAGCGTGCGGAACACCCGGACCGCGATCTCGCCGCGGTTGGCGACCAGGACGCTCTCGAACATCGTCACCCTCACATCCGGAAGACGCCGTAGCCGACCGGCTCCAGCGGTGCGTTCGCCGCGACCGACAGCCCGAGGCCGAGCACCCGGCGGGTGTCGGCGGGGTCGATGACGCCGTCGTCCCACAGCCGGGCCGTCGAGTAGTAGGGGTTGCCCTGCTCCTCGTACTGCTCCCGGATCGGCGCCTTGAACGCCTCCTCGTCCTCGGCGGACCAGGCGTCGCCGAGCTGGTCGCGGCGGACGGTCGCCAGCACGCTCGCGGCCTGCTCGCCGCCCATCACCGAGACGCGCGCGTTCGGCCACATCCACAGGAAGCGCGGCGAGTACGCCCGGCCGCACATCGCGTAGTTGCCCGCGCCGAACGACCCGCCGATCACCACGGTGAACTTGGGCACGCGGGCGCAGGCCACGGCGGTGACCATCTTGGCGCCGTGCTTGGCGATGCCGCCCGCCTCGTACTCGCGGCCGACCATGAACCCGGTGATGTTCTGGAGGAACACCAGCGGGATCGAGCGCCGGTCGCACAGCTCGATGAAGTGCGCGCCCTTCTGCGCCGACTCGCCGAACAGGATGCCGTTGTTGGCGACGATCCCGACCGGATGACCGTGGATCCGGGCGAAGCCGGTCACCAGCGTCGCCCCGTACTCCTTCTTGAACTCCTGGAACCGGCTGCCGTCGACGACGCGCGCGATGACCTCCCGCACGTCGTAGGGGGTGCGGGCGTCGGCCGGGACGACGCCGTACAGCTCGCCGGGGTCGGCGGCGGGCTCCTCGGGCGGCGCGGTCTCCCAGGGGCGCGGCTCGCGCGGGCCGAGGGTGCCGACGATGTCGCGGACGATCCGGAGCGCGTGCGCGTCGTTCTCGGCGAGGTGGTCGGTGACGCCGGAGACGCGGGAGTGCAGCTCGCCGCCGCCGAGCTCCTCGGCGGTGACGACCTCGCCGGTCGCGGCCTTCACCAGCGGCGGGCCGCCGAGGAAGATGGTGCCCTGGCCGCGCACGATGACCGCCTCGTCGCTCATCGCCGGGACGTACGCGCCGCCCGCCGTGCACGAGCCGAGCACCGCCGCGATCTGCGGGACGCCGCGCGCCGACATGGTCGCCTGGTTGTAGAAGATGCGGCCGAAGTGCTCGCGGTCGGGGAACACCTCGTCCTGCCGGGGCAGGAACGCCCCGCCGGAGTCGACGAGGTACACGCACGGCAGCCGGTTGTGCAGGGCCACCTCCTGCGCGCGCAGGTGCTTCTTCGCCGTGACCGGGTAGTAGGTGCCGCCCTTGACGGTGGCGTCGTTGGCGACGACGACGCACTCGCGGCCCGCGATCCGGCCGATGCCGGTGATGATCCCCGCGCCGGGCGCCTCGTCGCCGTACAGTCCGGCCGCGGCGAGCGGCGACAGCTCCAGGAACGGCGACCCGGGGTCGAGGAGGGTGTCGACGCGGTCGCGGGGGAGCAGCTTCCCGCGCGCGACGTGCCGTTCGCGGGACCGCTCCGGCCCGCCGCGTCCCGTCCGGTCGACGCGGTCGCGCAGCTCGGCCGCCAGGGCCTGGTTGTGCGCGGCGTTCCGCTTGAACGCCGCGTCGCCGGGATCGGCGCGCGTGCCCAGCTCAGGTCCGCTCATCACCCGTCCTCGTCGACAGTTAATGTTCATTAACAACGCCGATGTTAATAGCCGTTAACAACGACAGTCTAGACTTTCGCCATGGCGTATCGAACGGACGGGCCGTCCCCCCGGCCCGGCGGCGCCGCCGGGGCGGTGCCGTCCCCCCGGCGGGCCGAGATCCTGGCCGCCGCGGCCGAGCTGTTCGCGCGGCGCGGCTTCCACGGCGTGTCCATCGGCGACCTCGGCCGGGCCGTCGGGCTCACCGGACCGGCCCTCTACCGGCACTTCAGCGGCAAGGAGGCGATGCTCGCCGAGATGCTGCTCGACATCAGCGAGCGGCTGCGCGCCGAGGGTGTCCGCCGCGCCGCCGACCCCGACCCCGGCCGGGCGCTGGACGCCCTGCTGCGCTGGCACGTCTCGTTCGCGCTCGGCAACCCGGCGCTGATCACCGTGCACGAGCGGGAGCTCGACAACGTGCCCGAGCCGCAGCGGCACCGGATCCGCCGGATCCAGCGCGGCTACGTCGAGGAGTGGGTCGCGGTGCTGCTCCGGGCCCGTCCCGGACGGTCCGAGGAGCGCGCCCGCGCCGCCGTGCACGCCTGCTTCGGACTGCTCAACTCCACCCCGCACAGCGCCGCGGGGCTCGACCGCGAGGCCATGGCGGGCCTGCTGCGGATGATGGCCCGCGCCGCGCTCGCCGCCGAGGGCGGGGGCGGGGGCGAGGAGATGGCGGACTGACCCGTCCACAAGATTAAACTGAATCCAGTTTTAGGTTTTGTGGGGTTGGGCACGGCGGGGCAGGTCAGCAGGTGGCGGCCCGGCCGCCGAGCGACGCTTCGACCGCCGCGGCGAACCGGCCCGCGTCGACGGCCTCGCCCGAGAAGATCTTGCGGGCGCAGCCGCGGAAGGTCGTGCTGAAGGTGTCGTAGTGCTCGGTCACCGGACGCGGCCTGGCCCCGGCGAGGGCGGAGACGATGGCGTCGGCCAGGGTGGTGAGCCGCTCGGGCGTCATGGCGTCCGGTTCGCCGGCCGGGTTGTCGGGGTCGTTCCGCGTCCTCGGGTCGTCCTTGAGGAGCTGCGAGCAGGTCCGGATCCCCGTCGCGGCGGCGCCCCGCGGCGGTTCCGGGGGCAGCCCGAACACCGACGCGCGGGCCGGGACGAAGCCGCCGCAGGAGTAGAGCCGCTTCTGGGCCTCGTCGCCGGTGAGGTACTCGATCAGCGCGAGCGCGTCGGCGGCGTGCCGGGAGTGCCGCGAGATCGCCAGGGTCTGCCCGCCGAGGACGGTGTCGCCCGGCGGCGCGGCCACGGTGAACCGCAGCCGCCCGCCGTCGCGCAGGCCCGGCTCGTTGGCGAGGTTGCGGTAGGCGTACGGCCAGAGCCGCATCGCCAGGTCGTCCCCGCCCCGGGCGAACGCCTCGATGGTCTCCTGCTCCTGGTAGCCGAGCTGGAACGAGGTGAGCAGCGGGCTGCCGGACCGCGTCATCCGCTTGGCGACCTCCTCGAGCGCGGGCTGCACGCGGTCGCGCAGCTCGGCCCGCCCGGTGCCGGCCGTCCCGGTGAGGAGCCCGGCGCCGCCGTGGTTCCAGACGGCCTCCAGCGCGTTGACGGTCAGGCCCTCGTAGTCGCCGAGCTGCGCGGTGTACCGGTCGTCCGGCCAGGCGTCCGGGGTGGCCGGGCGCTTCGCCTTGTCGCGGAAGTAGAGGAGCCCGACGTCCAGGTTGAACGGCAGCGCGTACTGCCGGTGGTCGTAGGACCCCATCGCCAGGCCCTTGGGGAAGAACCCCTTGGTGTCGGGCGGGCGCGACCCGATGTCGTCGAGTGGCCGCAGGAAGCCGCCGGCCGCGAAGCCGGCCGTCCACGGGCCGTCCAGGATGAGCACGTCGTAGGCGCAGCTCCCGGACTCCTCGACGGCCTTGAGCTGGCTGTGCTGCTGGTCCGACAGCGGGGACACCTCGGTGAGCCGGGCCTTCGGCCGCGCGCCCCGGTCGCCGCCGTTCCAGTCCTCGATCAGCGAGCGGCGCTGGCTGTTGAGGCTGACGTCGGTGCCGCCCGCGACGGTGAGCTCGCCCGCGGAGCAGTCGTCGGGCGGCGCGCGGTGGAACGGCTGGAACACCACGACCGCGGCGACCGCGACCGCGATCACCGCCCCCGCGACCGCGCAGGCGGCCGCCGTGACCGGGTGCCGCCGGGTCGTGCCGCGCAGATCGAGGCCGCTGTGCATCCTCATCCTTCCGCCGTCCGCAGTCCGCCGTGGTCGTGGTCAGCGCAGTCTCGACAGGAGCCGCGCGGCCTGTTCCTCGTTCACCTCGTCGCCCATCCGCTCGCAGCCCCCCTTGTACTCGCCGGTCCCCGCGAGCTTCCGGGTGATCTCCTTGACGGGGGAGTCGCCGCAGCCCGTCGGGCCCGTCAGCAGCAGCGTCACCCGCACGCCCGGATGGTCCTCGCGGAAGCGGCCGAGCCGGTCGAGGCTCGCGGCGAGCCCCGGGTTGGTCTTGGAGACCTGCCCGTCGGTGACGACGAGGAGATCGGTCCGGCCGGGCGGGAGGGAGGCGGCCAGGATCGCGTCGGCCAGCGGCGCGTCCTTGTACGCCGGCGTCCGGGTGAGCAGCCCGTCGGTCACCTGCTGGGGATGGCCGGGCGCCGACATCAGGTCGCTGCGGACGGGCTGGTCCACCCGGATCGGCCCGGGGGAGGCGGGGAGCGCGAACGTCTGGAGGCCGACGACGTCGTCGTTGTAGAGCTGGCTCACCAGGCTTCGCAGGAACGACACCGCCACCGTGAGCCGGTTGCCGAGCGCGCGGGTGGACGCCGACGGCGGCGCGCCCATCGACCCCGAGGTGTCGAGCATCAGCGCCACCTGCACCTTCTTGCGCGCGTCCCGGATCGCGTCGAGCGCCTGCTGGGCGTCGGGGGCGGCCGTCCCGGGGACGGTGCCGGGCACGACGTTGTTGCCGAGCCGGTTGAGGGCGTTCAGGTACGGGTGGGCGGCGTCCAGCCCGTCGGACGTGCGGAACCTGTGGCCGCGGTCGCGGAACCCCTGCGAGGTCAGCGGATGCCCCTTCAGCCAGGTCCGGAACGCGTCGACCGCCTCGTCGCGTCGCCTGGTGCCCTGCCCCGGCCACCGCACATGGACGAACGGATGGTCGAGGCTCGGCAGGTCGCGCGCGTAGTAGGGGTACAGCTTCCACTGCGCGTACGGGATGTCGTCGGCCTTGACCGCGCCGCACCCGTCGCCCAGCGCCCGCCCCGCGTTGTAGTCGTTCAGCACGTTCTCGGGGACGGCGACGGCGACGCCGCGCGGAGGCGCGGCCACGGGCGACGCCGCCTTGCCGGGGGCGTCGCGCATCTGCGCCTCGGCCTGCGCGCGGACCTTGCACAGCAGCGCCACGGGGTCGGGGGCGAGCCATCCGGCGGGGCTGATGAACCGCTCGGCCTCCTCGCCCGCGGGGGCGAGCCCGGCCGCGTGGACCGCCCGCTGAAGGACCGGGGTCACGGCCAGTGCCGCGGACGAACTCTCTGGAATCGGGCGCGCGATGCCGTGCAGGCCGACCTCTTTGAACGATTCGAGTAGTTCGTCCGTGCTGCCGCGCAGCGGTTCCCGCGTCCCGCCGTAAACGGCCCCGTTGTCGTCGCCGAACAGCGCGAGCACCAGGGGCGAGTTCCCGACCGTGACGGGATGCCGTTCGAACTCCGGAGTGTGCCCCGACGAACTGGACGACAGCGCCTTTTCCGCGTACCGGTATTCGGCGGTCGACGACGGAATCCAGATGTCGGGCTGCGGGCCGACGAGCTGGGACCCGACCGTGGTGCGGTCGCGGGCCCAGGAATCGGCAAATCCATTCCGGACCGAGGTCGCACCGGGTTCCGCCGCGACGGTCACCGCGTACCGCGAGCAGCCGTCGTGCCGCTCGTCCGCGGCGAAGTCGGCCGCGGCCTGCCGGAGCGGGGTCAGCGCGTCCGGCGTGGTGAGGATCCGCAGGTCGAGGGGCCGTCCGCACGGGCGGCCCTGCTCGCCGACGAGGCGGACGCCGTACCCCGCGAGCAGGACGATCGCCAGGACGGCCGCGCCGCCCGCCCCCCAGATCGTCGCCCGCGCCGCCCAGGTGAGGCCGAGCAGAAGTCTGCGCAGCAGCCTCAGGGCCAGCGGCCGGTTGAAATGGAAAAGGGCGAACAGGCCGCCGCCCACGGTCACCGACAAAGCGACGAGGACGGTGAGGGTAATGCCGATGGTGCGCCAGAAAGTGCCGTGGAAAGGGGTCAGGACCGACCCGGCCAGCAGGGAGGCGGCGACCTCGATCACCAGGGCGTGCAGCGTCGGGATCAGCCAGGGGAGATAGCGGTGCTCGGGATTCTCCCGATCGCCGTCATGTGCACCGTTCATGCAGGCCCCATCGCCGTCCCTGTCGACGTCGGCCCCCGAACGCCTCCATCCTATGATCCCGTTCACCGCTGGCTGTGCGTCAGATGACCGAGTCCGGCCGACTTTCCGGTGAACCCCGGACGTGCCGCGGGCCGCGGGCGGCGCGGCACGCCCGCGAGGTCATCCCCATGCGTCGACGTTGGCGCGCAGCCACTCCTCGACCTCGCCGACGTGCACGGCGGCGGCGGCGCGGGCCGCCTCGGGGTCGCGGGCGAGCAGCGCCCGGTAGATGCGCTCGTGCTCCAGCCGCATCCGCGGGATCGCGCCCGCGTCGCGGTGCCCGCGCCAGACGCGGGCGCGGAACGTGCGGGTGGACAGCCCCGCGACGACGGCCTCCAGTGCCGGATTGCCCGCCGCGGCGACGATCGTCTGGTGGAACGCCAGATCGGCGGCGACGAAGTCCTCGACCCGCTCGCAGTGGTTCATCCGCTCCAGATGCGCGCCGACGGTCTCCAGCGTCGCCGCGTCGATCCGGGCGGCGGCGATCGCGGTCGCGGCCGGCTCCAGGATGCGGCGGATCTGGAGCAGGTCCACCAGCGAGGAGCCGCGCGAGATCTCGGCGACGACGCCGAAGGTCTCCAGCAGGTCCCTCGGCTCCAGCCGGGTGACGTAGATGCCCGCGCCGTGCCGCGCCTCCAGCACGCCCATCACGGTCAGCGCGCGGATCGCCTCCCGCATCGAGCTGCGCGACAGCCCGAGCTCGGCGGCCAGGTCGCGCTCGGTGGGGAGCCGCTGGCCCGGCGCCAGCAGCCCGGTCGCGATCTTGGTCTTGATCTGCTCGATGGCGCGCTGCGTGACGGTGGTCCGTCCCCCCTTCCCGTCGCCGCCGCCGTCCGTGCCGCCGCCCGCGCCCCCGTTCCCGTCCCCGTTCACCGCGTCCGGCCCGTTCTCCCCGGTCACCTGGCGTGCCCCCTCGCTGCGTTGCCTCGTACTGTCTTGGGCCGATAGGTCGTACCAATCTCGGCAAGTAACAACTGTATTACGAGGTATTGCCAGTCTGTGGCCCCTGGATGTTCTTATGTGGTCGGACCACTTCCGAGGATCCAGGGAGCGCACCCGGGTGAAGCTGAGGATCCTCGCGCTGGAGGCGCACGACGTCCGGTTCCCGACCTCGCGGGACCTGGCCGGGTCCGACGCCATGAACCCCGACCCCGACTACTCCGCCGCGTACGCGGTGCTGCGGACCGAGGGCGCCGGCGGGCACGGTTTCTGCTTCACCATCGGCCGCGGCAACGAGGTGTGCGTCGCCGCGATCCGCGCCTACGCCCCGCTCGTCGAGGGCCGCGACCTGGACCTGGACGACCTCGGCGAGTTCGCCCGGCGCCTGGTGCACGACTCGCAGCTGCGCTGGCTCGGCCCGGAGAAGGGTGCGGTGCACATGGCCGCCGCGGCGATCGTCAACGCCGCGTTCGACCTGGCCGGGAAGGTGGCCGGCAAGCCGGTCTGGAAGCTGCTCGCCGACCTGTCCCCGGCGCAGATCGTCGACCTGGCCGACTGGCGCTACCTCACCGACGCGCTCACCCCGTCCGACGCGCTCGCGCTGCTGGAGGAGGCCCGGCCGGGACGGGCCGCCCGGGAGGCGCGGCTGGTCGAGCGCGGCTACCCGGCCTACACCACCGCGCCCGGCTGGCTCGGCTACACCGACGGCAAGCTCGCCCGGCTCGCCCGCGAGGCCGTCGCGGACGGCTTCACCCAGATCAAGCTGAAGGTCGGCGCCGACCTCGCCGCCGACCTGCGCCGGATGCGGCTCGCCCGCGAGGCCGTCGGCCCCGGCGTGCGCATCGCCGTGGACGCCAACCAGCGCTGGGACGTGGCGGAGGCGATCGAGTGGGTCGCCGCGCTCGCCCCCTACGACCCGTACTGGATCGAGGAGCCGACCAGCCCGGACGACGTCCTCGGCCACGCCGCGATCCGCCGCGCGGTCGCCCCGGTGAAGGTCGCGACCGGCGAGCACGCCGCCAACCGGGTGATCGTCAAGCAGCTGCTCCAGGCGGGCGCGGTCGACGTGCTCCAGCTCGACGCCTGCCGCGTCGCGGGCGTGACCGAGAACGTCGCGATCCTGCTGCTGGCCGCGCGGTTCGGAGTGCCGGTGTGCCCGCACGCGGGCGGCGTCGGGCTGTGCGAGGTCGTCCAGCACCTGGCCATGTTCGACTACGTCGCCGTCAGCGGCACCACCGAGGACCGGGTGCTGGAGTACGTCGACCACCTGCACGAGCACTTCGCCGACCCGGTGCGGGTCAGCGGCGGCCACTACGCCGCGCCGTCCCTGCCCGGGATGTCGGCCGAGATGTGGCCCCGGTCCCTCGCGGACCACACCTACCCCAGCGGATCCGCCTGGAGGAGCGCGTGAACGACGACGGCGAGTTCGGCGGGGTGCGGGCCCTGGTCACCGGCGGCGCCTCCGGGATCGGCCTGGCGACCGCGCGGCTGCTCGCGAGCCGCGGCGCGGCGGTCGCGTGCCTGGACCCCGCCCCCCTCCCCGAGGCGGACGCGGGACGGCTGCACGCGGTCGCCGGGGACGTCACCGACGACGCCTCCGTCCGCGCGGCCGTCGCCGGTGCCGCCGCGCGGCTCGGCGGGCTCGACGTGCTCGTCAACAACGCGGGCATCGGCGCGCAGGGCACCGTCGAGGACAACGACGACGCGGAGTGGCTGCGCGTCATGGACGTGAACGTCCTCGGCATGGTGCGGACCGCCCGCGCCGCCCTGCCGCACCTGCGGCGCTCGCCGTGCGCCGCGATCGTCAACACCTGCTCGATCGCGGCCACCGCCGGGCTGCCGCAGCGGGCGCTGTACTCGGCGTCCAAGGGCGCGGTGCTGTCGCTGACCCTCGCCATGGCCGCCGACCACGTCCGCGAGGGGATCCGCGTCACCTGCGTCAACCCCGGCACGGCCGACACGCCCTGGATCGGCCGGCTGCTCGCCGCGGCCGGCGACCCCGAGGCCGAGCGGGCGGCGCTGGAGGCCCGGCAGCCGTCCGGACGGCTCGTCGCCGCGGGCGAGGTCGCCGCCGCGATCGCCTACCTGGCCAGCCCCCGGTCCGGCGCCACCACCGGCACGTCCCTCGCGGTCGACGGCGGCATGCAGGGGCTGCGGCTGCGCCCGCCCCGAGCCGATCCGTCCTGAGCGGCCCGTGCCGGGCCCGACCCCAGAAGGTCCACCCCTCCCCATTGGAGACGAACATGATGCGCAACAAGGCCGTCGCCTCGGTGGCCGTCGCCCTGGCGGCGTCGCTGGCGGCAGGGTGCGGCAGCACGACGGACACCGGCGGGGGCGGGAGCGGGGACGGCAAGGGGAACGGGGGCGGCAAGGTCGGCGTCGGCCTGCCGCTGCTCACCTCGCCCTTCTGGCAGTCCTACAACGACTACGTGCCGCGCAAGGCCAAGGAGCTCGGGGTCGACGCGCTGCCCACCGTCAACTCCAACTCCGACCCGACGCAGCAGATCACCGACATCAACAACCTGCTGAACCAGAACGTGAAGGGCCTGGTCGTCGCGCCGCTCGACAGCGCCGCGATCGTCGCCGGGCTGAACCAGGCCGAGCGCAAGGGCGTCCCGGTGGTCGCCGTCGACGTCGCCCCCGAGAAGGGCAGGGTCGCCATGGTGGTGCGCGCCGACAACCACGCCTACGGCGAGAAGGCGTGCAAGCACATCGGCGACAAGGTCGGGTCCGGCAAGGTCGTGCAGATCATGGGGGACCTCGCGTCGGTCAACGGCCGCGACCGCTCCGAGGCGTTCCGCGCCTGCATGAAGCGCGACTACCCGGGCGTGAAGGTGCTGGAGATCCCCGCCGAGTGGAAGGCCGACAAGGCCGCCAGCGGCCTCGACACCGTGCTGAACGGCAACCCCGACCTCAAGGGCATCTACATGCAGGCGGGCGGCGTCTACCTCGCGCCGACACTCCAGGCGCTGAAGAGCAAGGGCAAGCTCGTCAAGGCCGGCGACTCCAAGCACATCGTGGTCGTCTCCAACGACGGGATCCCGCAGGAGTTCGACGCGATCCGCAAGGGCGAGATCGACGCGACCGTGTCGCAGCCCGCCGACGCCTACGCCCAGTACGGGCTCTTCTACATCAAGGCCGCGATGGCGGGGAAGACGTTCCAGCCCGGCAGGACCGACCACGGCAGCGAAATCGTCAAGCTGCCGTCCGGGCTGCTGGAGGACCAGCTCCCCGCGCCGCTGGTGACCAAGGAGAACGTCGACGACGCGTCCCTGTGGGGAAACACGGTCAAGTGATGGCCGAGTTCGGGAGGCCGCCCGGCGAGCCCGTCCGCCCGCTGGTGGAGGCGGCCGGGGTGCGCAAGCGGTTCGGGCCGACGGTCGCGCTCGCCGATGCCCGCCTCACCGTCCTGCCGGGCGAGTCGCACGCCCTGGTCGGACGGAACGGCGCCGGGAAGTCGACGCTGGTGAACGTCCTGACCGGGGTGTTCCCGCCGGACGCGGGCCAGGTGCGGTTCGACGGCGCGCCCGCGCCGTCCCCGTCCGACCGGGACGGCTGGCGGGCGCGGGTCGCGTGTGTCTACCAGAAGTCCACGATCGTCCCGGACCTGACCGTCGCGGAGAACCTGTTCATCAACCGGCAGCCCGGCGTCCGCGGCGCCGCCGCGCGGTGGCCGCTCGGCCGCGGCCTGGTCGGCTGGAAGCGGATGCGCCGCGAGGCCGCCGAACTGCTCGCCGCCTGGAACGTGGACGTGCACCCCGATCTGCGCGCCGGGGACCTCGGCGTGGAGAGCCGCCAGCTCGTCGAGATCGCGCGGGCGCTGTCGTTCGGCGCCCGGTTCATCATCCTGGACGAGCCGACCGCGCAGCTCGACAGCACCGAGATCGAGCGGCTGTTCGCGCGGATGCGGGCGCTCCAGGAGTCGGGCGTGACGTTCCTGTTCATCTCGCACCACCTCCAGGAGGTGTACGAGGTGTGCCAGGCTGTCACCGTCTTCCGCGACGCCCGCTGGATCACCACCGCGCCCGTCGCGGATCTGCCCAGGGCCGCGCTGGTCGCCGCGATGACCGGCGAGGCCGAGGGGCTCGGCGCCCGGCCCGCGCGTCCGGGCGCCGGTCCCGGCGCCCCCGTCCGGCTGGAGGTGACCGGGCTGACCGGACCGGCCTACCGCGAGGTGAGCCTGCGGGTGCGGCGGGGCGAGGTCGTCGGGCTCGCCGGGTCGAGCGCCAGCGGCAAGGTCGAGCTGGCCGAGACCCTCGCCGGGCTGCGCCGTCCCGCCGCCGGCACCGCCACCCTGGACGGTGCGCCGCTGCCGCCCGGGGACGTGCGGGGCGCGCTGCGCGCGGGCGTCGGGCTCGTCCCGCGCGACCGGCACCGGCAGGGCCTGGTCCCCGGGCTGCCGGTCGGGGAGAACGCGGCGATGACCATCACCGACCGGCTCGGCCGGTTCGGGATCATCGCGCCGGGACGGCTGGCCGCGTTCGCCCGCGCGTCCATCCGCGACCTCGGCATCGTCGCCGCCGGGCCGGAGCAGCCGGTGTCGGACCTGTCCGGCGGTAACCAGCAGAAGGTCGTGATGGCCCGCGCCCTCGCGACCGGCCCCCGGCTGCTGGTGCTGGTCGACCCGACCGCCGGGGTGGACGTGAAGTCGAAGGAGGCGCTGCTCGCCGTCATCGACGAGGTCCGCGGCACCGGCACCGCCGTGGTCGTCGTCTCCGACGAGCTGGACGACCTCCGGCCGGCCGACCGGGTGCTGGTCTTCTTCC
Source organism: Actinomadura xylanilytica (assembly GCF_030283145.1). Lineage (GTDB taxonomy): Bacteria > Actinomycetota > Actinomycetes > Streptosporangiales > Streptosporangiaceae > Spirillospora > Spirillospora xylanilytica. Next base: position 519,177 of record NZ_JASNWE010000003.1, on the reverse strand, counting down.
ACGGCCGGATCGCCGCCGAGCACGCCGCGGGCTGGAGCGACCAGGACCTGGTCGCCTCGATCGAAGGGGTCACGACCGATGACTGATGTGCCGGTGGACGACCGGGCGGTCAAGGCGCCCGCCGCGCCGGGCCCCGCGCTACGGCGGCTCCGCGAGCTCGCCCTGGTGCCCGCGCTGGTCGCGCTGATCGTGCTCGGCGCCCTGGTCAACGACAGCTTCCTGACCGAGCGGAACCTGATCAGCATCCTCGGCGCGTCCGCCGCGCTCGCGCTGGTGGTGCTGGCCGAGTCGCTGATCCTGATCACCGGCAGGTTCGACCTGTCGCTGGAGTCGACGGTCGGGATCGCGCCCGCGCTCGGCGCGCTGCTGGTGATCCCGGCGTCCTCGGCCGGGTTCGGCACCGAGCTGCCGGTCGCGCTCGGGCTCCCCGCGATCGTGCTGGTCGGCGCGGCGGTCGGGGCGTTCAACGGGTTCCTGGTGGTGCGGCTGCGGCTCAACGCGTTCATCGTCACGCTGGCGATGCTCATCGTCCTGCGCGGGCTGCTGGTCGGCGCGACCGAGGGCAGGACGCTGTTCGACATGCCCGAGCCGTTCTTCGCGATCGCGACCACCACCTTCCTGCGGATCCCGCTGTCGGTGTGGGCCGCGGCGGCGGCGTTCGGCGCCGCCGGGTTCGTGCTGCGCCACCACCGGCTCGGCCGCGCCCTGTACGCGATCGGCGGCAACCCGGAGGCGGCCCGCGCGGCCGGCATCCGGGTCGAGCGGGTCACCTTCGCGGTGTTCGTCATCGGCGGGGTGCTCGCCGCGGTCGCCGGACTGGTGCTGACCGGCTACGTCGGCGCGATCAACGCCAACCAGGGCCAGAACATGATCTTCACGGTGATGGCGGCGGCGGTGATCGGCGGGATCGGGATGGACGGCGGCAAGGGCACGATGACCGGCGCGGTCACCGGCGTGCTGCTCCTCGGCGTGGTGCAGAACCTGCTGACGCTCGCGCAGGTCCCCTCGTTCTGGATCCAGGCGATCTACGGCGGCATCATCCTGGTCGCGCTGATGATCGCCCGGGTCACCTCCGGCAAGGCGCAGGACTGAACGGCGGACGGGAGGGAGGCGGGGACATGCGCGTCGACGAGCGGCGGCGGCTCGGCGGCTCCGCGGTCGAGGTGACCGCCCTGTCGCTCGGCGGCGCGGCGCTCGGCGGGCTGTACGCCCCGGTGTCCGGCGCCGCGGCGGCGGCCACGGTGGCGCGGGCCCTGCGGCGCGGGCTGCGCCACCTCGACACGGCACCGCACTACGGGGCCGGGACGTCCGAACGGCGGCTCGGCGCGGCGGTCCGCGCGGTCGCGGGGGAGGTGGTGGTCTCCACCAAGGCGGGACGGCTGCTGGTGCCGCGCGGCCCGGGGGAGCCGCCCGACGACGCGGGCTTCCCGGGCGAGCCGGAGTTCAGGCGGGTGTGGGACTTCAGCGCCGACGGCGTGCGCCGCTCGCTGTCGGAGTCGCTGGACCGGCTCGGCCTCGACCGGGTGGACGTCGTCTACCTGCACGATCCCGACGACCACGAGGAGCAGGTGTACGCCGAGGCGTACCCCGCGCTCGCGCGGCTCCGGGACGAGGGCGCGGTCGGCGCGATCGGCGCGGGGATGAACCAGGCGGCCATGCTGGCCCGGTTCGTCCGGCGGCTCGACCTCGACGTGGTGCTGTGCGCGGGCCGCTACACCCTCCTGGACCGCTCGGCCGAGGCGGACCTGCTGCCCGCCTGCCTGGAGCGCGGGACGTCGGTGGTGGCGGGCGGGGTCTTCAACTCGGGCCTGCTCGCCGGCGGCACGACCTACGACTACGCGCCCGCGCCGCCGCGCCTCCTCGCGGAGGCGGAACGGCTCCGCGCCGTCTGCGCCGGGCACGGGGTGCCGCTGCGCGCGGCGGCGGTGCAGTTCGCGGCCCGCCATCCGGCCGTGGCGAGCGTCCTCGTCGGCTGCCGGACGCCCGCCGAGGTCGACGACAACGCCGACTCCTTCGAGCGCGACATTCCCGGCGCGCTCTGGACGGAACTCGAAGCGGAGCCCGAAGCGGAGCCCGAAGGGGGCCGGTCATGAGGGTCGACGCGCATCACCATCTGTGGGACACCGGCGCCCGCGAGTACGGCTGGATGGACGGCGCGTGGGCCGACCCCGTCCGCGGGCGGTTCGACGCCGCCCGCTATGCGGAGGCGGCGCGGGATGTGACCGCCTCCGTCGTCGTCCAGGCGCTTCCGGACGCGGGGGAGACGCGCGACCTGCTCGAAACCGCCCACACCGCACAGGCCGCCGGGCCGGTGCGTGCGGTCGTCGGCTGGGTCGACCTCACCGCGCCGGACGCCGCCGCGACCCTCGCGCGGCTGCTCGCGGCCCCGTCCGGACGGCACCTGGCGGGCATCCGGCATCTCGTCCAGGACGAGCCCGACCCGCGCTGGCTGCTGCGCGCGGACGTGGCGCGGGGCGTGCGCGCCGTCGGCGCCGCCGGGCTGGCCTACGACGTGCTGGTCCGTCCCGCGCAGGCGGAGGCCGCGCTCGAGTTCGCGCGGCGGCTGCCGGAGGTCCGCCTCGTGCTCGACCACGCCGGCAAGCCCGACATCGCGGGCGGCGCGTGGGAGCCCTGGGCGTCGTGGATCGAGGAGATGGCGGCGGTGCCCAACGTGACGGTGAAGCTCTCCGGCCTGGTGACCGAGGCCGCCCCGGGCTGGACGCCCGCCGACGTGCTGCCCTACGCGCGGCACGTGCTCGCCGCGTTCGGCCCCGGACGGACGATGTACGGCTCGGACTGGCCCGTCTGCACCCTCGCCGCCACCTACGGCCAGGTCGCGGCGCTGGCCGAGGAGGCGTGCGCCGACCTCGGCGAGGCCGCGCGCGCCCTGGTCTTCGGCGGCACGGCGCGGCGCGTGTACCGGCTGGACGGCTGACCCGCGCGGGCGCGTGAGCCGTCCGGCGGCGGCGCGGGTGCACTGGAGGCGGGTGTCAGCGCCGGGTGCCGTCGATCCACTCGGTGTAGTCGACGGCACCGGCGTACACCGCCGCGTGCACGGCCCGCGCGATGCGCGCGCCCCAGACCGAACGGGGACCCGCGAACGGATCGGGCTCCGTCCCGCCGGGGACGGGCGCCGGGGCGGCGACGCAGATCGCGTCGGACGCGGTCCCGGTGCACGGGTAGCCCGCTTCCAGGAGCGCCTGCGTCTTGGCCTCCGTCGCCGTCATGACGGCGTTGACCAGGGCGGCGTCCTCCAGCGGCACCGGCAGCGAGACCACGATGTTGACCGTCCCCGGCCGGTGGACGCGCGGCGGGGGCGGCCCGTCCACCTGGAGCGGGACCAGTTCGGGATCGGGCGCCCCGGCGGGGGAGGACGCCCAGGTCGGGACGCGCAGCCCCACCGTCGCCGACACGGCCACGCCCTCGTCGGAGCCCCGGGCCGTGCGGGCGACGGACGCGGCGGTGAGCATCCCGACCCCCGGGCCGTCCAGCCCGTGCGACGCGGCCAGCTCGCGCAGGTGCGCCACCGGGTCGGTGCGCGCGTACGCCCCGGCGACCTGCGCGTTCAGCACCCAGGACGCCGCGCCGATGCCGCCGCCCAGCATCGCCGAGGAGATCGTCCGCAGGCCCGGACCGGCCCGCCACACCGACGAGGCCAGCCGGGCGCCGTCCTCCTCGCGCCACCGCAGCTCCAGCCTCACGGCCGCTCCGGGGACAGCACCGGGCGGCCGTCGGGCCCCGGCTCCACCCGCACCCGGGCGCCGAAGTGCTCGGCGACCGCCGCGCGGGTCAGCACCCCGGCGGGCGGCCCCGCCGCCGCGACCCGGCCGCCCGACAGCAGCACCAGGTCGTCGGCGTACTGCCCGGCCAGCGTCAGGTCGTGGATCGTGGTGACCACGGTCAGCCCGTCGGCCAGCCGGAGCTGGTCGACCAGCTCCAGCACCTGCTGCTGGTGGCCGATGTCGAGGGAGGTGGTCGGCTCGTCCAGCAGCAGCACCGAGGTCTGCTGCGCCAGCGCCCGCGCCAGCACCACCCGCTGCCGCTCGCCCCCCGACAGGTGCTCGAGCGGACGCCCCGCCAGCCCGGCCAGGTCGAGCCGACCGAGGACGTCGGCGGCCACGGCCCGGTCGCGCGCGCCCTCGCGGCCGAGATGCGGGATGTACGGCGACCGGCCGAGCAGCGTGTAGTCGAACACCGTCATGCCGGCCGGGAGGCTCGGGCTCTGCGGCGCGTAGGCGACGATCCGGGCCCGCTCCCGCGGCTTGAGCGCCCCGAGGTCGGCGCCCGCGACCGTCACGCCGCCGCGCGAGGGCACCAGGCCGAGGACCGCGCGCAGCAGCGTGGACTTGCCCGTCCCGTTCGGCCCGATCACCGCCGTCCACGACCCGGCCGGGACCGTCAGCGACACCGCGCTCAGCACCGGCCGCCCGCCCAGCTCGACGTCGAGGTCCCGCACCCGGACCGTCACGGCTCCACCTGCCTGCGGGCGGCGCGCAGCACCACCACGAAGAAGGGCCCGCCGACGAACGCCGTCACCACGCCGAGCGGCAGCTCGCCGGGCGCGACCACCGTCCGCGCGACCAGATCGGCCAGCGTCAGGAACGCCGCGCCGCCGAGCAGCGACAGCGGCAGCACTACCCGGTAGGAGCCGCCCGCCAGCCGCCGCACCACGTGCGGCACCACGATCCCGACGAACCCGATCAGCCCGCTGACCGCCACCGCGCACGCGGTCGCCAGCGACGCCGCGACCAGCACCACCAGCCGCACCCGCGGCGCCGACAGCCCGAGCGAGGCCGCCTCCTCGTCGCCGACGCTCAGCACGTCCAGCAGCCGCCCGTGCGCCAGCAGCACCAGCGTGGAGACCAGCGCGTACGGGGCGACCATCGCGATCTGGTGCCAGTCGGCGGTGCCCACCCCGCCGAGGATCCAGGAGTAGATCCGCTGGAGGTCCTCCGCCTTGACCTGCTGGATGAACGTCTGCACCGCCGCCAGGAACGACGACACCGCGACGCCCGCGAGCACCAGCGTCGCCGCGCCGTTCCCACGTCCGGCGGTACTGCCGAGCACGTACGCCAGGAGCACCCCGGCGATCGCCCCGACGAACGCCGCCAGCGGCACCCCGAACCCCGGGTCGCCCGGGATCAGCACGATCACCAGTGTCGCGCCGACGCCCGCGCCCGCCGCCGCGCCGAGCAGGTAGGGGTCGGCCAGCGGGTTGCGGAACACGCCCTGGTACCCGGCCCCGGCCATGGCGAGCATCCCGCCGACCAGCGCGCCCATCAGCACCCGCGGCAGCCGCAGCTCGAACAGCACGTTGCGCTCGACGACGCTGAGCCCCGAGTCGAGGTGCACGAACGGGACCCGGTCGGCCAGCGCCTTCAGCACCCCGGCGAGCGGCAGGTCGGCCGCGCCCACCAGCAGCCCGGCCACCATCACCACGAGCAGCACCGCCACCGCGCCGGCGAGCGGGGCGGGCCGCATCCGCGCCTGGACGAACCCGGGCCTCGCGGCCACACCGGCGCCGGGGCCGTCGGAACCCCCCGGCGCCGGGGGACCTGCGGGCCTCACCGACCGGCCGAGACCTTCTGCACCGCGTCGCCGATCGCCTTGACGAACTCGGGCAGCCGCGGGCCCCAGCGGGAGGCGATGTCGTCGTCGAGCTCGACGACGCCCTGCTTCTTCAGCGCCTTGAGGTCGGACCAGCCCGGGCGCTTGCCGAGCGCCGCGGTGTTCTGCCCGCAGCACTTGGTGTCGGACAGGAAGATCAGATCGGGGTCCTGCTTGAGGAGGTGCTCGCGGGAGAGCTGCGGGTAGCCGCCGGACGCCTTGTCGGCGTCGTCGGCGATGTTGCGCAGCCCGAACAGCCCGTACACCTGCCCGATGAACGTCTTGGACGTCACGGTGTGGAGCTGGTTGTCGAGCTCGTGGTAGTAGCTGAGCCCCTTGTCCTTGTCCTTGGCCGCCGCCGTGACCGTCGCCTGGACGGACGCCCGCATGTCGCCGGTGACCTTCGCGGCCTGCTCGGCGCGCCCGGTGGCCCGGCCCAGGTCGGTGATCTCGTCGTAGGCGTCGTCCAGCCCGGTCGCCGCCGGCTCCAGCAGGACCGGGATCTTCACCTTCTCCAGCGCCTTGACGATGCCGTCCATGTCGTCCGACAGCACCACCAGGTCGGGCTTGTAGCCGATGATCGCCTCGGCGTTCGGCTTGAAGCCCGACAGCTTGGTCTTGGGCGCGTTCGCCGGGTAGGTGGAGTACGCGTCGGCCGCCACGACCTGCGGGCCCGCGCCGATCGCGAACAGCGTCTCGGTGTGCGTCGGGGACAGCGACACGATCCGCTTCGGCGTCCCCTCGATGGTGACCGCGCCGTTGCCGGCCTGGACGGTCACCCGCGCGCCCTCGTTCCCGCCGGCGGACGGGGAGTCGTCGTCGCCTCCGCCACAACCGGCCGCCAGCATGACGAGCGCGATGGCCGCGCCCAGGGCACGTACGGATCTCACAGGGCCTCCATGGCTGCCGGGAAGCCGCGCCCGTACGTGACGGATCGCCCTTCCACGAGGTCGAATGTCGTCAGGCGCGTGCGGAGGCGACCTGGCTCGGCCACTCGGGAGGGGGGTCCTCGGGAGGGGCATCACAGTTGCGGGACAGCGCCGGGATCACACCGGACTTCGCTCCATGACGCGCTTGAACTGCAACGTTATCAGCCGTCCCGTCCCGGTTCCGAGCCGTATGCCGGACACCGGGCCTGAGCAGCGGCGCGGCCCGGAAACGGGGCCGGCGTCGGGTCCGCGCGGACCGGCGCCGCGCGGGTCAGGGGCGCTGTACCGGGTCGGCCGCCGACCGGGCCCGGCCCTCCTCGAAGAAGCCGCGCAGCGCGCCCGCGTCGGGCAGGAGCCGCATCGGCCGGGTCGCGCCGAACGGGGCGTTCCAGAAGTCGCCCGCCCGCGCCTTCCAGGGGCCCACGTAGGCATAGGGCTCGGCCAGGTGGCCGTCGCCCGGCGAGACCCCGTAGTTGACCTCGTCCAGGGTGATCCCCAGGTCGAAGTGCTCGGGCCACAGCACGGGCCGCACCTGGCCCAGCCGGGTCAGGGCCGCGTCGCCCCGGACGAAGCACTCCTCGATGTACCCGGCGGCGCCCGCGTCCACGGTCGCGACGTCGCCGGGCCGCGCGCCGCCGCCCTCCTCGTAGAGGCCCTGGGGGGCGCCGGCCTCGACTCCGGCCGCCGCGCCGAGGGCCGCGAACGTCGCCCCGTCCAGGGGGATCCGGGCGCTGCCCGCGACGAGCACGGCCCCTTCCACCGCCAGGTCGGGCCGTTCGGTCGTGCAGAACCCTCCCGCCCGCACCGCCAGCCGGATCGTCCCGCTCTGCCGGTACTGGGGCCCCGCGAGCACCAGCTCCGCCACACCGTGCAACGCGCGGCGCGTCTCCACCAGATCGACGTCGTTCCCCATCGCCCCGTCCCTTCGTGGCCTCCGGTCGTGCACGGCTCCCTTTCCTGCACCCTGCCCGGCCGGCCGGGCACCGATCCTTCCACGTCCGGTGAATTCGGCCTGGATTTCGGGCGCCGGCGCGTGCCATCAGTCGGTGAGCCGCGCGGTCAGGGCCGTGCCGGACGGGGCGTCCTGCTCCGGCCGGTCGGCGAACGACCGGGCCACCGCGGCGAGCGCACCGGCCGTCCCGCCGTCGAGGCCGATGACGAAGCGGCGGCCGTCCCCTTCGGCGATCGGACCCGGGTCCGGGTAGGGGCGGACGGCGGCGCCCTCGCCCTCCAGGGCCCGGACGAGGTTCAGCATCCGGCCGTCCAGCCATCCCTCGCCTTCACCGGGTTCGCCCGCGCAGCGCAGGTCGAGCAGGAGGCGCCGCTGATGGACGCCCGGGTCCGGCGGCTCGCACAGCGCGTCCGGCCGTCCGCCGCTCAGCTCGCGGGCGCCGCGGCGCAGCTCGTCGCGGAGCACCTGGAGGGTCGAGCGGGTGAGCCCGCGCGCGGTGTTGAACGGCGGTGGCGTGGGGCTGTAGATCGCCCATACCGTGCGCGGGTCCTCGCGGGTGGGCGGCGGACCCACGGTGACGGGACGTCCGGCGGGCCACCGGCCGAACACATCGAAGAAATGGTGGAGCAGGGCGTCACCGGTGCGCGGAGCGGAGCGTCCGGCCGCGTCCTCGACCCGGTGCTCGACCGCGTCCCGGAGCGCGTAGGCGGCGAGGATCGCCCAGGTGTGGCCGCCGAGCAGCCCCCAGGACCCCTTGTCGAGCCGCCGGGCGCGGGCCCACCGCCGCACCCGCCGCAGCAGCTCCTGGTACGTCCCGATGTCGGCGTGCCCGGCGACGGAGCGGACCAGCGCATCGGAGTCGGTCACGCCGAGCGCTGCCCGGCGGGAGTCCTCGTCCAGCGCGGCCGACGCGTGCGCGGTCAGCTCGGGAAGGTCCTGCGGCAGCGGCAGATCCGGCCGCGCCGGGATCCCCGCGTACTGGAGGTCGACGTCGACGCCGTCGAACCGGCACCGCAGGACGCGGCCTCCGGGGCCCTCGACCTGGCGGGTCCGCACCCGGGCCGAGGCGGCGAGCCGTTCCCCGACCGCCGCGAGCACCTCCGCCGGTTCTCTCCTGTCCGGGCCCGCGCACACCAGGTCGAGGTCCGCGTCGGGCGCCGCGACGCCGAGGCGGGACGAGCCGGCGAGGTGGACATGGAGCCGCGGCCGTGCGGGAACCCCGGCGCACGCCTCGGCGAAGGCCGCCAGCGCCGCCGCGTGCCGGGCCGAGGGCAGTCGCGACCACGAGGGCGTTCGCGCGGACGGGGGCGGCGGCCACGGGGGCGTCCCGCTCGGTCCTCCCGCGGCGAGCGGCACCGTCCGGCGGGACGCGAAGGGCTCGTCGCCGCGCCTGCTGATCAGGTGGACGGCGTCCACGGTGAACTCCACCGGGCCCATCAGGGCCCGCAGCTCGGCGATCCGCGCGGCCGTCGCCCGTCCCTCCAGCCGGGCGACCGTGAGATGCGGCGTGAAGGCCCTCCCCTCCTTCGCGGCGCAGCCGGGGAAGTACGGGGCGAGCCGCGCACGGAGATCCTCGAGGGCGCCCGGAGGGTCGCAGACGGGCTCGGCCCACACCGTCGTGCCGCTCCGGTGGTCAAAGCGGCGCAGCTCCGCGGCCCTGACCCGGAAGGCCCCCAGGCCCGCGACGGCCTCGGCGACCACGTCCGCCGCCGCGCCGAAGTGCTCCTCGCCGACGAAGCCGAAGAACAGGTTGAGGTGCGGCATCCAGCGGCTGTACGCGGGGTCGTGCGCCGCACGGACGGCCTGCACGCCCCCGCACGCCCCCTCGGGCGGCAGGACGGCCAGCGCACTGGTGTTCACCGCGGGCTCCGGGCACGGGACGGGCCCGGCGCGGCCCGCCGGGGCGCCGACCTCCACCAGCCCGGACACCCCGAAGTGGTCGGAGGCGTAACGCGGCCCTTCGCCCGGAGGGGGGACGTCCTCGAGAGCACGGTCGCCGAAGCGGCTCACCTCGACCGGCGTCATCCGGTCCGAGCGCACCAGGATCCGGTCGAGGCGGCGGGGCCGGCCGGTCGCCGACATCAGCGCCGCCAGCGGATTGACGCCCGGATCGAAGGTGAACCCGGGATCGTGCGGGTGGACCTCGCGCCAGGCGTCGGTGAGCCCGGCCTCGCGCAGGAGCGCGTCCTCGGCGCCGTCGCCGAAGTTCACGTCCGCGAGCACGACGGCGTCGGAGATCCCGCCGCCCGCCAGCCGTTCGCCGAGCACCCGGAGCTGCTCCGCGCGCCGGGCCCCGGCGTCGCGGGTCCGGTCGCTCGTCAGGTGCGCCGAGGCGAACGCCGCGACCCGCCCGTTCAGCACGACCCTTCCGAGCAGCATGTGCTTGTGCCGGGAGAAGTCGTGCCGCTCGATGAGGAGCGGCCAGCGAGAGAGCAGCATCTCGCCGTACGGGACGGCCGGGTCCGGCGCGGCCGACACGTGGAACCCGGCCCGGACCCACGGGGCCGCCAGCAGCGCCTCCCGCAGCCGGGGCGTGGCCTCGTGGAGCGCGACGACGTCCGCGCCGAGACCGCCGAGAAGGTCGACGCATGCGGCGATGCGCCGCTCGCCGTAGGTGCGGTGGGTCTCGTACACGTCCGCCAGGACGTTGTAGGTCACGACGTGCAGGGCATCGGCGATGACGTCGGCGATCCCGCCGGGCGCGGGCGTCCAGCGGCCGGTCGCGGCGTCGAACCGGGAGCACGGGAGGGACACCGGCGCCGGATGGGAAGCCCCCGCCCTGGGGGACGCCTTCGCCCTGAGGGGCGCCTCCGCCGGACGGGCCGCCGCAGCGCAGGCCCGGACGACGGCGTCCAGATCGGCCCCCGGCCCGTTCCCCGTCCCGAAGATGAGGTCGGTCTGTGTGCGCCGGTCCCAGACGACCAGGTCACCGGCCTTGATGTAGGCGACGCGGTGCCACGGCAGATCACCGCTCGCGGCGAACGCCGTCAGCGCGGACTCGCGCTCCCCATTGAAGCGGTCCTCGTACCCGACGCTGAATCCGGCCGCGTCCAGGAGCCCGTCGAAGCGGATGCGCGCGATCACGTCCTGCACCGGCCGCAGACCGTGAGATTCGGTCCGACCCCTGCCCACAAGTCCTCCGCTGCCATGCCAGACCCGGATCTGTCCCCCGGAACCTCGCACGTCACCCCTGGGCCGGGCAAACACATTTCCCGCCCCCGCCGGTCTGGTCGCTTGCGCGCCCATCGACCGGCGGTGCGCTCAGCTCAGCCTGTCCCGGAGGACGGGGACGCCCTCACCCTCCAGATCGGCGAGCGCCACCGTCCGGCCCGTGATGACCATCATCAGCGCCTCGGCGGGACCGCGCACGGCGGGCCCCGACCCGTACGACCAGTCGAGATCGGCCGCCGCCCAGGCGAGGCCGCCCACCGCGCCCTTGACCGCGAACCCCACCGTCCTCTGCTCGGTCAGGAACCGCAGGACGGCGGTGATGTCCTCCTTGGCGAACCTGCGGCTCAGCCCGAGCGGGCGCCTGATGTCCTGGCTGTGAATCAGGAGGTCCGCCAGGGGCCCCTCCGGCCGGCGCAGCGGAGCCCGGTACCCGGCCCGCCGCCGCAACGTGGCGGCGAGATCGTCGATCGGCCGGGCCGCGATCTGGGCCGTGACCCTGCGGCTGGCCTTGTGCATGTCGCCGCCGCAGGTGACGACCGTCCAGGTGAACGACGGCAGGCTCACGTCGAGGGCGGCCACCAGATGCGCGGCGACGTCCCGCACCGTCCACGCCTCGCACAGGCTCCGCGTGGCGAGCTGCTCAGGGGTCAGCGCCTCCAGCAGGTCGGCCAGGGCCCGCCGCTCGCCGGCGACCGCGTCCCACAGTTCCACGGGCGAACCCCTCACTCGCCGCGCGAGCGGCGGCGTCCGACGTCACGACGCGGTGCGCACCGCGGACGTCCGCGGCACCCGCGCACCTCCCGATGATCGCAGAACGCGGGCGCCACGAAGATCATTCCCGCGGTCAGGCTTCCTCGTCCTCGGCGGCGGAGGGTTTTTCCTCTTCGCATCGCTTGATCTTCGGATCGGCCTTCAGCGTGCTCGTCTGGAGCTCGCAGTCGGCCTTCGTGCGGACGTCCCGGAAATTCTGCCGGAACTGGTCGTGGAGCCCCGCATCGGTGATCTTGAGGGTGGTCTCGTCGTTCTGCCGGAGCGATGAGGGGTTCATGTTGTGCGTGCCGGTGAAGACGATCTTCTGGTTGATCGCGCCGTTGTAGACGCCGTCGATGAGCATGTTCTTCTCGTGCACCCCCTTGCCGGCCTTCGTGAACAGGCGAATCTCGGGACCGTGGTAGCCGCCCGCGGGCTTCAGCAATTCCGCCCGCGAAGTGTCCTCGATACTGTCGGCGACGATGTCGACATAGCAGCCCTGGCTGTCCAGTTCCCACAGCTTCTTCGCCACGGCGGGACGGTTGATGCTCCACATCGAGATACGGATGATCGTGCGGTGGTTGTCGGAGGTGCCGCCCTGGGTGCTGCCGAAGCATTTGACGTAGTTGAGGTAATTGACGACGGTGTCGCCGGTCGCCCGGGGATGGAAGTAGGTCTTGATGTTGCCGTGCGCCTTCGGCGTGCGCACGTTGTAGTAGTCGTTGCTCTTCTTCATCGCGGCCAGGTCATTGAAGTAGCCGCCGTACTCGGCATAGAGGCCGGTGTTCCCGGCGACGGCGTACGTGCTGTTCCAGCCCGCCAGGCCGCCGACGGTCGTGGCCTGGTTGGCGGTCGACTGCACCACCACGTCGCGAAGGCCGCTGGTCTCGGAGAACAGGAAGAACTTGTTGTGGTTGAACGGCGTCCCGGCCGTGCCGATGCAGGCCTTGCCCTCGGTGCACGTCATGAGCCACGACGGCTTGCTCTTGTCCTTGCCGAGTGTCTTGGCGAGCAGGCGGAACGACTCGTAACCACCCTCTTCTGGAGTCGTGTTGTTGAGGCTGTCCGCGACGACCTTCACCTTGACGCCGCGATGCGCCGCGGCGAGGAGAGCGTCGGGGACCTCGTTGGTCCTGAGCTGGTACGCCGAGACCCGGATCTCCGAACCCACCGCGGCGCCACCGATGAGATCGAGCAGGTGCTGGACGAGTCGGTTCCTCTCGGCGGGCGGTCCGTCCGGATTACTGAAGAACGCCCCCATGAGCGCGTTCTGCCGTCCACCGGCCTGCTGTGCCGCCCCGACCGGCTCGGTGACGTTTCCGTTGACGGCGACGGCCACGGCGGCGGAGGCCGCGACCGCCGCGACCGCGGCCGTGCCCAGAATGGGTCTTCTCATTCGGGAACTCCCCAGTGCGGACGCCTGCGGGCGACGTTGATGGAATGACGGGAGTCACCGTAGGGCGGTGCGTTATCGATTCAATATCAACGGCGGTCCCGGCCTCGGGACGGGGCGACGGTTTTCGAGGCGCCGCGAGAGTTATCCACAGTTCGTCGGCCCCCTTCCGGCGGGCCCGCCGGGCGGGCAGGAGCTGGACGCGGGTCACCGTGGTCGACGTGGGCTTCCCCCGGCCGCAGACCCAGGTCCCGGCGATGGGCCCGCGCGGCGAACGGCTGTACGTCGACCTCGGATACGAGGCGTTCCGGGTGGGCCTGGAGTACGACGGCGAGCGGCACCACACCGGCCGCGCGAACCGGGCCCGCGACGAACGCCGCCGCCGCTGGCTCGCCACCGAGATGGGCTGGGAGATCATTCCCGTCACCAAGGACTTCCTGGCCCGTCCGGTCCCGTACCTGGAGGCCCTGCTCACCGCGCTCCTCCAGCGCGGCTGGAACCCCGACGGCACCACGATGGACCACATTGCCACCCGGCTGTCCCGGCGCCGCCGATGACCGTCCACCGCTTAGGGCCTGCTCACAGTGCCTCAGCCGTCGCGCGAGCGCGATACCCGCACGGTGGGGCGATGCCGGAGGCGAGCCTCAGCGGGCGGATCGCGAAGCGATGCCGCGCTCGCCAAGGCCCGGTAAGGCACGAGCCGCCAGGCGAGCGCCGCAGGCCGGGACTTTTGAAACGCACCCTAGTCCTTGAGGACGCGGTAGCGGAGGTGGGTGACGCCCTCCGATCCGATGGTCCTGGTCTGCTCCAGCCGGACCGGGTCGGGACCGAGGTGGTCGAAGAGGCGCACGCCCGAGCCGAGGAGGAGGGGGACGACGTTGAGGTGGATCTCGTCGAGCCGCCCGGCGCGGAGCACCTGCTGGACGACGTCCGCCGAGCACACCGACACCTTCCGGTCGCCGGCCGCCTCCAGCGCCAGGTCGAGGGCCCGGCCGGTGCCGGCGGTCACGAACGAGACGCGCGGGCTCCACTCGCCCTCCGGCGGCGCCCGGTGGGTGACGACGAAGATCGGCACGTCGATCGGGTGGCCGTCCTTCCAGCCGCCGGCGATGTCGAACGTGCGCCGGCCGCTGACCAGGGCGCCGCAGTCGTCCGTCCACTCGTCGATCACCACCTTGCTCGCGTCCGGCGGCGTGAACCCGCTCTCGGTGCGGTTGGCCTCCGGGCCGGCGTTCATCCAGGGGAACAGCAGCTCCCCACCCCGGCCGAGGGGGAGGCCGGGGCCGTCGCCGCCGCCGGCGACGAATCCGTCCAGCGACACGGTGAGATCGACAATGACGTTGCCCATGCCCGGCTCCTCTGCTCGTTCCGTTCGTCGTGGTGCCGACCCGCGGCCGGGCCGGAACTCATCGGCCGCTACGGGAGCAGGTCCTGGGCGATGACCGCGGCGTCCAGCAGGCGCGCCCCGCCCGGGACGCCGGGGTCGAGGCCGGTCAGGGCGGCCACCTTGCGCAGCCGGTAGTCCAGCGTGTTGCGGTGGACGTGCAGGTCCTTGGCCGTCCGGCTGCGGTTGTGGCCGTGCCGCACGAACGCCCGCAGGGTGTCCATCAGCTCGGGCCGCTCGGCGAGCCGGTCGAGCTTGGCGGCGAGCACGGCGAGGCCGGGGCCGGGGCGGGCGAGCTGGTACTCCAGCACCACGTCCTCGAACCGGTACAGCCCGGGGGGACGGCCGAGCCGCCGCACGATGTCCATCACCCGGCCGGCCTCGGCGGCGCCGGCCGCGACCGCGCCGTGGTCCTCGGCGACCGCCGCGGCGGCGACCAGCGGCCGTCCGACGGCCTCGCCGAGCCGGGCGAGCAGGTCCGGGAGGCCGGCCATGTCGAGGCCGGTCGAGCCGGGGGCGGACGGCAGCAGCACCGTGCCGCCGGTGGCGTCCAGGGCGGTGAGGACCTTGGTGCCGGTGAGCCCGTCCAGCGCCGACTGCAACCGGCGGGCCGTCCCGCCCGGCACCGGGGGGCCGTCCGGCCGGACGACCACCACCAGGTGGGACGGGGCGAGCGGGACCCCGGCCGCCTCGGCCAGGGCGAGCGCGGGCCGGCCCGCGAGCAGCGCGTCGACCAGCGCGCGGTGCGCCTCCCGCGCCTCCGCCTGGCCGCGCTGCTGTTCCTCCAGGTGCGCGAGCGCGACCGCGGGGATCATGTGCCGGATATGGCGGAGCAGGGCGTCACCGGCCGCGTCGAGCCCGGCGGCGTCGCCGGCCGTGGTCTCGGCGAGCGCCCGCCACAGCACCTCGGCGCCGACCAGGTGGGCGGCGAGCGCGGCCTCCAGCGGGACCCGCTCCGCCGCCCGGCGCGCCGACCACGCCACGACCTCGGTGACCTCCCCGGCCCCCGGCCCGTGCCCCGGCCGCAGCATCCGCAGGAAGAACAGCACGCTCGCCTCGACCGAGCGCCGGACCTCGCCTTCGATGACCTCCTCGGGAAGCCGCCCGTAGAAGGGGACCTCGGCCGCGCACCGCCGCAGCACCGCGTCGGTGATCTCCGGGAGCCGTCCGGCGATCCGCGCGTGCAGACCGTCCCGTGCCGGTGTCATGCCGGGATCGTGACATTGCACAACGCCGGACGGCAAACGTTGCGGCGATTGCGGACAGACCGGCCGCCCGGCGTCGTCCAGGATGTGCGATCAGACGATGCCGGGCGTGCGCCCGCACACCTCCGCGTCGCCGCTTCCGAAGGAGACCGGCCATGCCCCGAAATCCCGCCAGACGCCTCCTGCTCGCGTTCGCGACGTTCCTGTCGGCCGTCGCGCTCGCCCTGCCCGCCACCGCTCCGCCCGCGTCCGCCGCAACCGGCTTCCCGCCGGTGGACGGCGCCTGGTCGAGCCCCGGCCCGTACGCGGTGGCGGTGAAGGTCGAGGCCGTCACGACGTTCTACTACCCGCGCGACATCGGCCAGAGCGCGCTGCGCCATCCCGTGATCATCTGGGGGAACGGGTCGTTCGCCTTCCCGGTCGTCTACCGCGACCTGCTGATCCACTGGGCGAGCCACGGGTTCGTCGTGGCCGCGTCCAACTCGACGCAGGCCGACACGGGCCTGTCCATGCGGGCGGGCATCGACCGGCTGGCCCGGCTCGACGGCGACGCGGGCAGCCCGTTCCACGGCCGCATCGACCTGGCGCACGTCGGCGCGAGCGGGCACTCCCAGGGCGCGGCCGGCGCGATCAACGCCGCCGCCGATCCGCGCGTGGACGCCATCGCCCCGATCCAGCCCGGACCGCTCGCCACCACGTCCGGCCTGCACGGGCCCGCGCTGTTCCTCGCCGGGCAGCGGGACTCCATCGTCTGGCCCGCGCTCGTCCGCGCGTTCTACGACTCCGCGGGCCGTGTCCCCGCGGTGTACGCGGAGCTGAAGGGCGCCGACCACTTCACCACCGTCGGCGACGGCGGCGGGTTCCGCGGTGTCACCACCGCGTGGTTCCGCTTCCACCTGATGGGCGACGAGCAGGCGCGCGGCGAGTTCTTCGGCCCGAGCTGCTCGGTCTGCACCGGTTCCGCCTGGTCGGACGTCCGCCGCAACGCCGAGGCGCTCCAGATCCCCGCCTCCTGACCGGCGCCGCCGGGCCCCGCGCGACGGCGGGCCCGGCGGCCTCCGCCTGGGCGGTGCTAGCCGACGTCGGTGGAGTACGCCACGTCCTTCTGGGCCTCGACGGCCGCGAGGCGCTCGACCATCGCGGCGTGCACCAGGGCGTAGGCGTCCGAGCCCAGCAGCAGCCGCCGGGGCGGATCGGCGGCCTCGGCGACGTCGATCATCGCCGCGACCACCTTCGCCTGGTCACCGGGCATGTCCTCCAGCGGGATGTCGCCCCGTGCGATGCCCGGATCGTCCGCGTACGCGGGGTGCACCTCCGCCCGGCCCACGGCCGCGTAGAAAGAGGTGCGGATCATACCGGGCTCGACCAGCGTGGTGCGGACGCCGAACGGCTCGACCTCCCGGGCGAACGCCTCGAAGAACCCCTCGAAGAACCCCTCGACCCCCCATTTCGTGGCGTGGTAGAGGGAGAAGCCGGGGAAGCCGATGTGCCCGCCCATGCTGGAGACCTGCACGATGCGGCCCCCGCCCTGGGCGCGCAGGTGCGGCACGACCGCGCGGGCGAGCTGGATGGACCCGGTGAGATTGGTGGCGATCAGATCGTCCACGTCGGCGTCGGTGAGCTCCTCGGCCGCCCCGAAGACGCCGGAACCGGCGTTGGAGACCACGACGTCGATCCGGCCGAGGTCGGCGAACGCCGCGTCCACCACCGCGCGCAGCCGGGCGGTGTCGGTCACGTCCAGCCCGCGGACCCACAGCCGCTCGCCGTGCTCGGCCTGAAGGCCCGCCAGCCGCTCCGGCGCGCGCAGCGTGGCCGCGACGCGGTCGCCCCGCGCGAGCAGCCGCTCGGTCAGCTCCCGGCCGAAACCGCGCGATGTGCCGGTGATGAACCAGGTCTTCATGGGATCGACTCCAGGGGATCGCAGGGATGTGCCCTCCATTCAGCCGCCCGCGCCCGCCCGGATCAACGACCAGGACGGGTACGGTCGACAGGCGGGGCCTGTCGATCGGAGCGCTGTGGACCTTCGCCAGCTCGAGTACGCCGTCGCCGTCGCGGAGGAACTGCACTTCGGGCGGGCCGCCGCGCGGATGCGGGTGGCCCAGCAGTCGGTCAGCGAGCAGATCCGCCGCCTGGAGCGGGAGCTGGGCGCCCCGCTGTTCGCCCGCACCAGCCGCCGGGTCGCGCTCACCGCCGCCGGTGAGGCGTTCCTGCCCGAGGCCCGGCGCGTCCTGGACGCCGCCGGGCACGCCCTCGAGGTCGGCCGCCGCGCCGCGCACGGGCACGCCGGAGAGGTCAGGGTCGGGTACGCCGAGGACATCGGCCCGCGGCTGTTCCAGCTCGCGGTGCCCCGGGCGCCGTCCGTCCGGGTGCTGCCCCGGCCGATGACCACGCCCGACCAGCTCGCCGCCCTCGCCGAGCACCGGCTCGACCTCGCCTTCGGCTGGGAGCCCGACCAGGCCCCCGGCCTCGCGGTCCTGCCGGTCGCCCGCGAGCCGCTGGTGGCCACGCTCGCGGCCGGCCATCCGCTCGCCGCCGGGGCCGCCGTCGACCCGGCCCGCCTGTCGCGCCGGCCGCTCGTCCTGATCCCGAGGGACGGCCTCGTATGGCGGCGGGGCGACGCCGGCGACGCGGTCGCCGCCCTGGTCGCCGTGGTCCGCGAGCTCCGCGACACCGGCGCGTTCGCGCCCCCCGGTCTGGAACCCTGATCCCGGACGGGGGCTTCGCCGGCCGAGACCCGTCCGGTCGGCGCCGGGGGGAACAAGGGGCGGCGGCGGGCCGTTGGCACCGGTGAGGGCGCGAGCCGCCCTCCCGGACGAGGAGTACGCGCCGTACCCGGCAAGCCAAGACGACGCGTGACGTTGTCGTCTCGTCCCGTCCGGGAGTGTGCACCATGGCATGGATCCTCGTCGTCGTCGCCGGCCTCTTCGAGGTCGCAATGGCCCTCTGTCTCAAGGCCAGCAAGGGCTTCTCCGAGCCGCTGCCCGCGGTCGGCTTCCTGGCCTTCGCCGCCATCAGCTTCGGCCTGCTCAACTTCGCCCTCAAGACCCTGGACGTCGGCACCGCGTACGCGGTGTGGGTCGGCATCGGCGCGGTCGGCACCGCCGCGCTCGGCATGCTGCTGATGGGCGACCAGGTCTCCGCCCTCAAGATCGGCGCCCTCGCGCTCATCATCGTCGGCGTCGTCGGCCTCAACCTCGCCGGCGGCGGCGCGCACTGAGGCGCCCCTCCCTGACCCGGCGGATGCGGGTCGCCGGCGCGGCCGTGCCGGCCGTCCCTCCCGATCGGACTTGCAGAATTATGTTCTAGGGCACCAGAATAATGTTCTGTGAGCGAGGCGGGGCGGGACCGGATCCTGCGGGCGGCCCTGGAGCTGTTCGGGCGGGACGGGGTGGCGGGCACGACCCTGAGCCGGCTGCGTGCGGCGAGCGGGGTCAGTGTCGGCAGCTTCTACCACCACTTTGCGGGCAAGGAACAGGTCGCGGGGGCGCTGTTCCTTGACTGCATCTCCCTGTACCAGGACGCGTTCGTCGTGGAGTTGCGGAGGCACGAGAGCGCCCGCGAGGGAGTGACCGCGATGGTCGCCTTTCACGTGCGGTGGTGCGTGCAGAACCCCGACCGGGCGCGGTTCCTGTTCACCGAGAGGCAGCCTCTGGGCGCCGAGCTGAAGACGCGCAACCGGGCGTTCTTCGGCGAGGTGCTCGGCTGGTGGCGGGTCCACGTCCACCACGGGGCGCTGCCCGAGCTGGACCGCGTCACCTCGCTCGTGCTGTGGCTCGGACCGGCGCACGAGCTGTGCCGGCTCTGGCTGAACGGCGAGATCCCGCTCCCCGGGGACGAACAGATCGGCACGTTGAGCGAGGCCGCATGGCGGTCGCTAGGAGGATCACAATGATCATCGACGCTTGGATGCAGCACGGCACGGTGCGGTTCCTGAACCACGAGATGCTCGACTCGCTCTGGCGGTGGACGGGGCAGGAGCCGCCGAAGGAGGAGGTCCCGGTCGAGGTGACGGTGGCCGCGATGGACGCGGGGAACATCGACGTCGGCCTGATCAGCGCCTGGTACGGCCCGGAGGGCGCGCTGGTGAGCAACGACGAGGTGGCCGCGTCCGTCGCGGCGGCGCCGGGGCGGCTGCGCGGGGTCGCGTCGGTCGACCTGCGCAAGCCGATGGAGGCGGTGCGGGAGCTGCGGCGGTGCGTGACCGAGCTGGGCTTCGTGGGGCTGCGGGTCGTGCCGTGGCTGTGGGAGCTGCCGCCGACCGACCGGCGCTACTACCCGCTGTACGCCGAGTGCGTCGAGCTCGGCGTCCCGTTCTGCACGCAGGTCGGGCACACCGGGCCGCTGCGGCCGAGCGAGACGGGCCGGCCGATCCCGTACGTCGACCAGGTGGCGCTGGACTTCCCCGACCTGGTCATCGTCGGCGGCCACATCGGCTACCCGTGGACCGAGGAGATGATCGCGGTCTGCCGCAAGCACCCCAACGTCTACATCGACACCTCCGCGTACACGGTGCGGCGCTACCCGCCCGAGCTGGTCGCGTACATGAAGCAGGACCGGCGGCACAAGGTCATGTTCGGCACCAACCACCCGATGATCAGCGCGGACCGCGCCCTGAAGGGCCTGCCCGAGCTGGGGCTGGACGACGCGGCCCGGGAGGCGTTCCTGTCCGGCAACGCCAGGCGGGTCTTCTTCTCCGGGTCCGGCGTCGGGGAGCGGGTTGGCGTCCAGTAATACGTATGACTAGCGTGCGGAGGATGGATCTCACCAACCTCCCCAAGGTCGAGCTGCACAGCCATCTCGACTGCTGCCTGAGCTACGACGCGGCGCGGCGCATCGACCCGAGGATCACCCGCGAGCACTACGCCCGGACCTTCGTCGCGCCGCCGAAGTGCGCGTCCCTCGCGGACTACCTGACCTACACCCTGCATTACCGTGCGCTGCTCCAGAGCGGGCGGGCGCTGCGGATCGCGGTGCAGGACGTCTTCGAGCAGATGTCCCGCGACGGGATCGCCTACGCCGAGCTGCGCTTCGCGCCCCTGGTCCATACCGAGGGCGGAGAGCTGTCGGCCGACCAGGTCGTCGCGCACGTGGCGGAGGAGACGGCGGCGCAGTCGGCGGCGACCGGTATCGACGCCGGGCTGATCCTGTGCACGCTGCGCGACTACGACGCCGGACGCAGCCTGGAGACCGCGCGGCTCGCCGTCCGGCACGCGCGTTCGGGGCCGGTGGTCGCGCTCGACATCGCCGGTGACGAGATCGCCCATCCGCTCGATCCGCACGTGCCGGCGTTCGCGCACGCCCGGGACGGGGGACTGGGCGTGACCGTCCACGCCGGGGAGTCCGGCGGTCCCGGCAGCGTGCGGGAGGCCCTCGACAAGACGGGCACCCGCCGCATCGGGCACGGCGTCCGCAGCGCCGAGGACCCCGAGCTGCTCGCGCGGCTGAGGGAGGAAGGGGTCCATCTGGAGGTCTGCCCGTCCTGCAACGTGCAGACCTCCACCGCGCCCTCGCTCGCCGAGCATCCGGTGGGACGGCTGCGCGAGGCGGGCGTGCGGGTCGGGATCAGCACCGACACGCGGGCGGTCACCGGCGTGCGGCTGACCGAGGAGTACGAGCGGCTGCGAGACGTCCACGGCTGGACCCTCGCCGACTTCGCCGAGGTCAACCGGGCCGCGCTGGCCGCCTCGTTCGCGCCCGAGCCGGTGCGGGCGCGCGTCGCGACGTTCGTGGACGAGGCGTACGCGGGCGCCGCGTCGTGAGCCGGCGGCCGGTTCCCGCGCCGGCCGCCGTCGCGCGTCGCGGTCAGGGCTTCCAGTGCGGGTCGCGGCCGAGGTAGCTCAGGAGCGCCGCGACGGCGTCGTCGGGGCCCGCCGGGAGCGCCGGCCCGAACACGCCGTACTGCCGGAGCGGTTCGACGAGCTCCATCGCGACCTTCAGCAGCGGCCGGGCCAGCTCGGGGGTCAGCGGGGACGGGAGGCCGGCCGCGACGGCGATGTCCCAGGCGTGGACGGCGGCGTCCAGCCCGGCGGCGCCGGCCCCGAGCTCGCCGGACATCGAGTGCGGCGGGATCGGGGTCGTGACCTCCGGCGCGTCCTTGGCGACGGTGGCCCAGGCGGACGCGGTCGTGTTCAGCGCCTCCTCGGTCACCTCGTGAGGGGTCCGGTCCAGGACGCCGGAGGGCTTGAACGGGTCGTAGCCGGGGCCGGGCCCGCCCGTGATCGCGGCGGCGTAGGCGAGCTGGTCGCCCGCGGCGTGCTGGAGCACCTGCGTCGCCGTCCAGTCCGCGCAGGGGGTCGGCAGCGTCCAGCCGTCGGCCGGGACGCCGCGCACCGCCGTACGCAATGCCTGGTGAGCGGCATCGAGTACGGTCCATCCTGAAATGATGATCTCGCTCATATCCGGTTCCCTTCGGGTGGTTCCGCGCTGCATCGAGTCTATCAGAACGGAATGATTCGTTCCATTTGGTGATGGCAGGAGCGGGACCAGGGGTTCCGGACGGCTCAGGCGGCGGGCTGGTAGCGCTGTTCGCGGGTCTGGGAGCCGATGTAGCGGAGCATGCTGCGCAGCGCCCAGTGGTTCACGCCGGTCGGCAGCATCCGGTAGCCCTGCCGGTTGGCGAGCGCCAGCGCGGAGAAGCGGGCCTGGTCGAGCGGGCCCCACGGGATGCCGAAGCGCTCCCGGACGATCGGCGGCATGCAGCCGAAGGTGACCAGCCGCAGCGGGCGCTCTGCGACGATCTTGCCGGCCCGCTCGGCGAGGGGGCCGCCCACGGGCAGCAGCGAGACGGTGTCGGAGCCGCTCCTGGCGATGTCGAGCGCCCGTGCCGCCGCCGGGGTCAGCTCCAGCCGCTTGGCGCAGATGTGCCAGAACTTGCTCTGGAACGAGGCGTAGTCGGGCGGGACGGGCCGCATGCTGACGCCGTAGCGGGAGTACCACGTGACGGTCTCGGCGTAGAGCCGGTCGTGGTCCTCCGCGCTCAGCGCGCGCGGATGGAACACCTCGGCCGCCTTGAAGATCTCCCAGGTGAACGTGGCGTGCGCCCACCAGAAGGTCTCGGGTTCGAGTGCGTGGTAGCGGCGGGCGTGCTCGTCCACGCCGCCGATGGCGCGGTGCAGGTCGCGGATGCCGCGCCCGCGCGCCGCCCCGTCCGGGGCGAGGATGGTCGCCCAGATCTGCGGGACCGAGCGGTGGATCCGGTCGAACGGGGCGTCGAAGAACGCCGAGTGCTCGGAGACGCCGGCGCCGATCGCGGGGTGCAGGAGCTGCATCAGCCCGGCGGCGGCGCCCGGGAGGAGGGAGCGCAGGTCGGCGGCGTACTTCCAGAGCAGCGAGCCGGGTCCGAGCGGTGCCGGGGGTGCGGGGAAGGGAGACGGGGCGGGCATCGCACCTCCAGGGACGTCTGCCCTCAGGATAAAGCGCGTGAGACGCGAGTCAAGATTTGTCTTACGTCAGGCCGTCCGCCCGCTGCCGTCGTCCGCCCGCTGCCGCCGCCCGTCCGCCGCCGTCGCCCGTCCGCCCGGAGGCGACGGCGGCGGGCTCAGCCGGCGGCGCTCAGCGGCGGCCGGGCCTGGTGTAGACCGCGACGGCGCAGGCGCTGCCGAGGCCGATGTTGTGCTGGAGGGCGACGCCGGCGTTCTCGACCTGCCGCCCGCCGGCCGTCCCGCGCAGCTGCCAGGTCAGCTCGGCGCACTGGGCGATGCCGGTGGCGCCGAGCGGGTGGCCCTTGGAGATCAGCCCGCCGGACGGGTTGACGACCCACCGGCCCCCGTAGGTGGTGGCCTCGTCGTCGACGAGCTTGTGGGCCTCGCCGATCTCGGCCATGCCGAGCGCCTCATAGGTGATGAGCTCGTTGGCGCTGAAGCAGTCGTGCAGCTCGATCACGTCGACGTCGTCGATGCCCACCCCGGCCTCGTCCATCGCCTTGCGGGCGGCGCGCTGCGAGCAGCCGAACCCGACCACCTGGATGGAGGAGTGGTCGGCGAAGCTGTCGGGGGTGTCGGTGGCGATGTGGTGCCCGGCGATCTCGACGGCCTGGTCCCACAGGCCCTGCTCGTCGACGAACCGCTCGCTCACCACGACCGCGGCGGCGGCGCCGTCGGAGGTGGGGGAGCACTGGAGCTTGGTCAGCGGGTCGAAGATCATCGTGGCGTTCTTCACGTCGTCCAGGCTGTACTCGTCCTGGAACTGCGCGTACGGGTTGTGCACCGAGTGCTTGTGGTTCTTCCACCCGATCCACGCGAAGTGATCGGGCGTCGAGCCGTACCTTTCCATGTGCTCGCGGCCCGCGTTGCCGAACATCTGCGGCATCGGCGCCTTGTCCATCTCCCAGGGGCGGCCCTCCACCATCGAGTTGAGGTGGTGGTCGACGATGGTCACCTTCGACTTGCCGACGCCCGCGCCGAGCGACCCCTTCTGCATCTTCTCCATGCCGAGCGCGAGCACGCAGTCGGCCAGCCCGCCGCGGATCGCCTGCCTGGCCAGGAACAGGGCGCTGGACCCGGTCGCGCAGGCGTTCGCGACGGTCATCACCGGGATGCCGGTCATGCCGGTCTCGTAGAGGGCGCGCTGGCCCATCGCGCCGTACATCGAGCCCGCGTACGCCTGCTCGATCCGGTCGTAGGCGACGCCCGCGTCCTCCAGCGCCTTGCCGACGGCCTCCTTGGCCATGTCCGGGTACTCCCAGTCGCGGGAGCCCGGCTTCTCGAACTTGGTCATGCCCACGCCGACGACGAAGGTGCGGTTGGCCATCCGGTTCGCCTCCTGTACCGAATCGAGTTCGGCACCACGATAGCCCGCGAGCCAACTGAGCGCTCGCTTGGGTGCGTGCCGCCGGGGCGCCCTCCCCGGCGGCGGGTCAGCCGGACAGCTCCTCGGCGATGGCGGCGGCGAACGCGTCGACGTCGTCCTCGGTGGTGTCGAACGAGCACACCCAGCGGACCTCGCCGGTGCGCTCGTCCCAGGTGTAGAACGCGAACCGCTTGCGCAGCCGCTCGGCCGCGTCCGCCGGGAGGACCGCGAACACCGCGTTGGCCTCGACGGGACGCCGGATCTCGACGCCGGGGACCCGGCCCGCCGCGCCGGCCAGCCGCCGCGCCATCGCGTTGGAGTGCCGCGCGTTGCGCAGCCACAGGTCGCCTTCGAGGAGCGCGACGAGCTGCGCCGACACGTACCGCATCTTGGACGCGAGCTGCATGCCCGCCTTGCGCAGGTACGCCAGGCCGCGGACGGCATCCGGATTCAGCACGACGATCGCCTCGCCGAGCAGCAGCCCGTTCTTGGTGCCGCCGAACGACAGCACGTCCACGCCGGCGTCGGTGGTGAACGCGCGCAGCGGCAGGTCGAGCGCGGCGGCGGCGTTGGCCACCCGCGCCCCGTCCATGTGCACGAGCATGCCGCGCTCGTGCGCGCACGCCGCGACGGCCGCGATCTCGGCGGCGGTGTAGACGGTGCCGACCTCGGTGCTCTGGGTGATCGACACGACGGCCGGCTGGGCGCGCTGTAGGTTGCCGAAGCCGCGCGCGTGGCGGTCGATCAGCTCCGGCGTCAGCTTCCCGTCGGGCGCGGGCACCGGGATCAGCTTCAGCCCGGCGACCTTCTCGGCCGCGCCGCACTCGTCGGTGTTGATGTGCGCCGACTCGGGGCAGACGACCGCGCTCCAGCGCTCCGACATCGCCTGGAGCGACACCACGTTGGCGCCGGTCCCGTTGAACACCGGGAACACCTCGGCGCGCTCGCCGAAGTGCCCGCGCACGACCTCGCGCAGCCGCGCGGTGGACGTGTCGCCGCCGTAGGCGGGCTGGTGGCCCGCGTTGGCCGCGGTGAGCGCGGCGAGGATCTCGGGGTGCACGCCGGCCTGGTTGTCGCTGGCGAACCCGCGGGCGCGGGCGGCGGGATCAGGGCCGGGAGAGGTCAAGGCGGACTCCGTTCAGTTCGCGGGCGGGCTTGTCCCACAGGCCCGCGACGACCTGCGCGAGGTCGTCGACGTGGGTGAGGCCGGTGAAGGGGGCGCCGGGCTTCTCCGCGCGCATCGCGTCGGTGAGCAGCGCCTGCACGACCAGGATGGTGGCGGCGGCGCCCGTGTCGCCGGTGTCGGTGGCGCCGGTGTCCGTGTCGGCCCGGCCCGTGTCGGCGGGGCCCGTGCCCGCGGCGCGCGTGGCGAAGGAGTCGGCCAGTGCCAGCGTCCACGCCTCGGCCGCCGCCTTCGCGGTCGCGTATGCGGCGGCGTTCTGGCTCGGCCGCTGCGCGGCGTGCTGCGACACGATCGCGAACCGGCCGCGCGGCGCCCCCCGCAACGCGTCGTGGAACGCGAGCGTGGTGTGTTGCAGCGTGCGGATCAGCTGGTCGTGCAGGAACGCCCAGTCGGCCAGGTCGGTGTCGCCGAACGACGCGCCGCCGCGCCAGCCGCCGACGAGGTGGACCAGCCCGTCCACCCGGCCGTGCTCGGCGACGACGCCGTCCGCCCAGGCACGCGTCGCGCCGGCGTCGAGCAGGTCGACGGCGGCCGGGACGATCAGCGGGTCGTGCCATTCGCGGGGCGTGCGCGCGGCGGCGACGACGCGCGTCCCGCCCGCGGCCAGGCGCCGCGCCACCGCCTGCCCGGCGGCGCTGCTCGCGCCGGCCACCACGACCACCCGCCCGGCGGACGGGACGGGGGACCGGGGGTTCGAAGGCTCAGTCAGGACCATGCCCTCATTGTCGCGGACGGGCCGGATGCTCAGGTGCGGGCCTCCGGGCCGCCGACCCGTTCGCCCGCGTGCCCGGCGACGTGCTCGGCGGTGTGGTCGGACATCGGCTTGGACACGGGCTTGGGCGCCTGCTTCACGGCGGGCCTCGGTGCCGGCTTCGGAGCCGGGTCGGGGACGCGCGGGCCGACCCGGGGCCGCAGTGCGTCGACGTCGTCGCCGAGCCGGGCCATGGTGGCCTGGAGGTCGCGCCACAGCCCGGCTCGCCGCTCCACCCGCGCCAGCCTCTCCCGCAGATCCGAGACGCGCCCTTCGAGCGTCTCGAGGCGGGTGCGGCCGGCCGCGGTGTCCTCGCCCGTCCGGATCAGGGCGGTGGCGACGGTGGCGAGGTCGCGCTCGGTGTCGTCCATCCGCTCGTCGATGCGGGGGAGCACCCGGTCGTTGAGCTGGGCGACCAGCGAGTCGAGCTCGGCGCGCAGCGCCACCAGGCCGGCGTCCTGGACCGCCAGGACTTCCTCCAGCCGCCGGATGCGCGCCTCGTGCGCGGGCACCGGCCGCTCGGGGCGCGCGGTGCGTTCCAGGTCCCGGCCCAGTCTGCGGAGGAGGCCGAGCCCCTCGCGCAAACGGCGCTCCGCCTGGGCGGTGGCGCGGCGGACGGGACCCGAGAACACGGCCATGATGCTCCTCGTACCTGGGGATCCTGACGCGGGGATTCCCCTTGAACTGTAGGCGAATCAGGTCGAAACGGGACATGGGCCGATGGTGTCGATCCGGTGTACGGCGGCGTCACCGGGGCATGATCGCGGGCCGGTGCCGGGCGATCCTCCCGCCGCCCGTGCCGGGCAGGGCGGGGTAGGTGCACACGCACAGCCCGTGCAGCACGATGAGCCGCGCGCGTGCGTTGGTGTAGTCGGTCCGGTTCTCCGCCGGGCGCACGCGCCGGCAGGTCAGGCACAACATGGTGATTCCTTCCCTGACCGCCGGGCATGACGGGGTACCGGCCCGTGCGCCCCCCGGCGCCTCCCCCCGGAAGCGCTTGGGGAGGCGGGTCCCCCTCGGGCGACCGGACCGGCTCCCGGCGGTGTCCCCGCACGCTAGGCGCCCCGAGGTTGCAAACACGTTGCGACCGAGCGACTACTCTGTGTGTCGGCTCACGGGGTGACCGGTTCCTGGGAAGCGGTTGCGCCGTAATGGGTTAAGGCCGATCCTCAAATCGATCCGAAGCTTCTTCATCCGGGGCGGGGGAACAGGTGATGGTGCAGGATCCGGCGTCATCGGCGCTCCACGCGCTCCGTCCGCCCGGCGGCCCCGTACCGGGGCTGGGCGACCTGCTGGAGGCCGCGTCCGGATCCGGCTGCGGCACGTCGCTCGGTAGCGGGGCGGGGCCGGGCGGCGTCCGGCCCGTCCAGCAGCCCGACCCGTACCCGCCGGTGCTGCGCGGCCTGCTGCGCGAGATCGCGGGCGACGCCGCGCACCTGATGGTGCTCACCGACGCCGCGGGCCGCGTGCTGCCGCCCGGCCGCCCGCCCGGGCCGCGCCGCGCCGGCGGCGCGTCCGGCGTCCCGATCACCGACCCCGACACCGGACGGGTGATCGGCCGCGTCGAAGCCGGCGGCGCCGGGGCACCGCACCCCGCGGTGGCCGCGCTGGTCAGCGCCACGGCCCGGCTCGCCGAGGCCCGGCTCGAGCTGGCGATGCGGCGGCGCGACGACCGGCTCAGGGAACGGTTCCTGCCCCACCTGCGGGCGCTGCGCGGCGAGCCCGGCGTGCTGGTCACCGCCACCGGTCGAGTCCTGGCCGCCGAGCCCGCCGGGTGGACCGGCCGCCGTCTGCCCGTCCCTTTCCCGGGCGCGCAGATCGAGCTCCCGGACGGGCGGCCCGCGCTCGCCGAACCCCTCGGCGAGGTGTTCCTGCTGCGCCTGCCGGGCGTCCCCGACGACCGGGCGAACCCCGCCGGGCGGACGGCGCGGACGTGCGGCGCGGGCCGCCGCGGCGCCGGGCCCGTCCCACCGTCCGGCGCGGACCGGCGACCGCTCACCCTCTCGCTGCTCGGCACCGACCAGCCGAGCGCGCGCCTGGACGGGCGGCAGGTTCCGCTGACGCTGCGGCACGCCGAGATCCTCGCGCTGCTGGCGCTCCATCCGCAGGGGCTGAACGCCGACCGGCTCTCCTGGCACCTCTACGGTGAGGACGGCAGCCCCGTCACGGTGCGCGCCGAGATCCACCGGCTGCGCGGCCAGCTCGCCGGCCTGGTGCAGGCCAAGCCCTACCGGCTGGCGTGCACGCTGGTCGACGCCGACTTCCTCACCGTGCGCCGGCTGCTGGACGAGGGTGACGTGTCCTCGGCGGTCCGCCTGTACCGGGGCGAGCTGCTGCCGCGTTCCGACGCGCCCGCCATCCGTGCCGAACGCGACGAGCTCGCGGTCGGCGTCCGCGGGCACGTGCTCGACCTCGGCGGGCCGGGCTCGCTGTGGGCCTACGCCCAGACCGACCCCGGCCGGTCCGACCTGGAGGTGCTGGAACGGCTCAGGTCGGTCCTACCCGCCGGCGATCCGCGGCTGGCCGCGGTCGCCTCGCGCAGCGCCCGCCTCCTAGAGGCCGACGGCGCCTGATGCCGCGTCCGGTGGCGCCCGCGGTCACTCAGACGGCGGCCGCGCCGGCACCGAGGAGATGCGTGCAGTCGTTGTAGGAGACCGGGCCGAGGCGCGGGCCGTCGTTGCGCCACCGGCTGACCGAGCAGTTGGCGACGGGCTCGCCCTCGATCTCGAGGACCTCGCGTTCGGACAGCCCCTCCACCAGGTAACGGGTCACGACCACGATCGCGTCGTGCGTCACCACCAGCACCCGTCCGCCGGTCGAGTCGGACGCCACGTCGCGGTAGAGGCTGCGCAGCCGCAGCGCCAGGTCCGCCCAGGATTCGCCGCCGGGCGGCCGGTAGTAGAACTTGCCGAGGCGGGCCAGCCGCTCGGCCTCACTGGGGAAGCGCCGCCGCACGCCGGTCGGGGTCAGGCCCTCCAGCATCCCCTGGTCGCGGTCGCGGAGCCGCTCGTCCACGCGGATCTCCAGCCCGGACGCCGTGTCCGGCGCCTGCGCCAGCGCGATCCGCGCGGTGTCCAGCGTCCGCACGAACGGGGAGGCCAACACCGTCGTCGGCCGCTCGTCCTCGGGGAGCGCGGCCAGCCAGCGGCCCAGCGACTCAGCCTGCCTGCGGCCCGCCTCGGACAGGGGGACGTCGGCGTCGCGCTCGGATATCCCGGTCTCCTCGGCGTCGGTGCCGAGCACCGTCCGGTACGCGATGTTGCCGGTGCTCTCACCGTGCCTGGTCAGGTTGAGCCACTGGAGCGCATTCACGCGGACATGCTCCCACGCCGCCGGGGCACCCTTGTTCTACAACCGGTAGTACTCTGTGTTCCCGTGACGAACGCCCTGGCCACCGTGATCATCGTGGTGTCGCTGCTCACCGCCGCCTACGCCCTGGTCGCCGCGCTGCGGGACCGTCCGATGGGCTGGGGCGAGCTGATCGCGCTCGGCGCCCTGGAGATCCTGCTCGTCGTGCAGGCGGTGCTCGGCTTCGTGAAGGTCGCCGACGGTGCCGGGCCCGGCGGCGCCACCTTCCCCGGCTACCTGCTCGGCGCCCTGCTGATCCCCGTCGCCGGGGCGGGCTGGGGGGCACTGGAGCGCTCGCGCTGGGGGCCCGCCGTGATCGTGGTCGTGGGCCTCGCCGTCGCCGTGATGATCGTCAGGATGAACCAGATCTGGACGGGGACCGCGGCCTAGCTGCGGCGAAATCGGCGGGGTGGTCGCTGAGCAGCACAGACACCCCCTCATTCCCCCGCTACCCCCTGGTGAATCCTGGGGTCGTGTGCCCTGGATGTGCCCCGATCATCGGGCCTCAAGGCCGTCGCAGACAACCCCGCCATCCGGATCGTGCCGGACATCTCGGTCGACCCGGGATGGCACGCCTTCATCGAGCACACCATCGAGTACGCGGAGTTCTGCCACCGTATCGCCGGGCGGTTCCTGCACCACGTCCCCATCATGATCGAGGACATCAGCTCAGGCGCCGCGATGGCCCGCACCATCCCGGCGCTGCACGCGACCGGCTACCCGGTCGACATGGAATTCTGGGACACCGGCGAAAGCTGCTGCCCTCCGCAACCGTGCGTCTGACCTGAGAAAGGCGACCCATGCGCAGCACGTGGACCGACCTGCCCACCGAGGTCAGGGACGCCGTCCAGGCGCACACCGGCGAGGTGACCGGGATCGATCCGGCACCCGCCGGCAACCACGCCGAGATCGCCGTGACCCTGCACACCACGACCGCGCGGACCTTCATCAAGGCCGCACGAAAGCTGGGCGATCAGGACGGCGCCGAAGTCTGGTCGCTGCGCAACGAGGCCGCTATCAACCCGCACGTGACCGTGTTCGCCCCCCGGCTTCTGTGGCAGGCCGAGGCCGGGGGGTGGCTCGCACTCGGGTTCGAGCACGTGGACGGCCGGCACGCCGACTTCACTCCCGGCTCACCCGACCTGGAGATCCTCGCCAAGACCCTCCAGTCGTTGCAGACCACCCCGTGCCCGGACGAGGTGCGGATGCGGGTCGAGCGCCGCTGGGCGCCGGTCGCCGAGGACGTGACCCCGATGGCCGGGAACGCCCTGCTGCACACCGACCTGAACAGCGACAACCTGCTCATCACCCCAGACGGGCAGGCCCGCGTGGTGGACTGGGCGTTCGCCGCCCGCGGCGCCGCCTGGGTCGAACTGGGCGTGCTGACGCCCTGGCTGCTCAAGGCCGGCCACACCCCCGCCGGGGCCGCAGACTGGATCTCCCAGTTCACCTCCTGGACCGCGGCCGACCCCGCGCACATCGACCTGTTCTCCCAAGCGTTCGCCGCACGCTGGGCACAGCACGCCGCCCGCCTGGCCCCAGAGGCATGGGTGACCCTGCACGCAGACCTCACCCGCCGCTGGGCCGAGCACCGCACCGGGCGCCCCTCATGACCGACTGGACGCAGACCCACCCCACCCAGACCATGACGACGCCGGGCGGCGAACGGGTGGAGATCGACCTGGAGATGATCCCCCTCCTCACCCAACTCTGGCGGCACGGCTTCGAGACCCTCCTGGCCTGTCAGGACCTCGGAGAGGCGATCCTTGGCGGCGGGACGCGAGTACCGCCCCAGGAGCGCGAGAGCCATGCGGCCGATCGGATGGGCCGGGCCTGGCTAAAGGTCCGCATGGAGGACGGACCCCGGCTACTGGAGGCGCTCCAGCCACTCAGCGACTACCAGGGCTGGGTGCTGCACGCGGAGGAGGCGCGCGGCCGTCCATGGGTGTCGGTCACCTTCCCCCGACAGGACATCGTCGAGGCCGCGGCACTTCTCGGCCGTGCCCCCAGCATGCAGTGAACCCGATCTAGCGCCACGAAAACGCCCCCGCAACTCCCAGAACGGGAGAGCAGAGGCGTTCGCATGCCGGTCGGAGACCGGCGCCCGCCGCGCCGCCCGCCACAATCACCCTTCTCGTGGGGGAGCCCGGCCGGAGAACCTCACACGGTCCGGCTGCTGTTCCAGAGGGGGAACCGGCAGCCCTACTACCGGCAGCGGTACGAAATCCTCTGGACCGAGGCGCGGGCCGCCGCGGGTGCTCCAGCCACATCGGTGAACGGGTTCCACGGCACACGTTCGCCTCTGCGTGCCTGGCGTCGGGGGTCGACATCCGCACTCTCGCCGAGTGGCTGGGGCACGACGATCCCGGGTTCACACTCAAGGTGTACGGTCACCTGATGCCGTCAGCGGCGGCGCGTGGACGACAGGCCATCGACAGGTTTCTGCGGGATGAAGCGTGAGGCGTGTGCCCGCGATGTGCCCCGAACTCGGTATCTGTTCGCGTCGCTGCTGGTGAGGCAGGTAGAGAGCATGGGAGTACAGGATGAACCAGATCTGGACCGGAACCGGTGTCTGAGCCCGCGCGCCCGGACACCGGCCCCGTCCCAGGCGACCCCGGCCCCGGTCCCGGGGGCACCGGTACTGGCCCCGGGCGGCTGCTGGTCGCCGTCTATGCGGTCTTCGCGCTGGCCGCCGGGGCGCGCGCCGGGGTGCAGATCGCCACCCGCCTCTCCGACGCGCCGCTCGCCTACTCGCTATCGGCCCTGGCCGCGGCCGTCTACGTGCTGGCCACGGTGGCACTGGCCCTCGGCGGCCGGGCGTCGCGCCGGGTCGCAGTCGCCGCGTGCTCGGTGGAGCTGGCCGGTGTACTGGTCATCGGCACGCTGAGCCTGGCCGACGCCGCGGCGTTCCCCGACGAGACCGTCTGGTCCGGCTTCGGGCGCGGATACGGGTTCGTACCGCTGGTGCTGCCGCTGGTGGGCCTGTTCTGGCTTTGGTACACCGCCCGTACGAGCGGCGGGGCTCGTACGGGCGGTGGGCTCGGGAAGGGCGGCGCGGGCGCCTGACCACGCGGGCGCCGGCCGGTCCGCGGTCCGGCGCGGACGCTCGGCGCGCTCCTCGCGGGCGGCCCGGCCGCCGGCCATGGCCTGGCCGCCGGCCGCGGGCCAGCCCTCGCGAACGGCCCGCGACGGGCGTGCGGCGGGGATCATGAGGAGGTCATCGTCCGGCCGCCGATGGGCAGCGCGTGCACGGCGGCGCGGGCGACCGTCTCCACGTCCTCGGCGGACAGGTCGGCGGACGGGTTGCGGCGGATCCAGCGCAGCAGCCGCCACGGCGGCGCGAACGCGATGCCGTCCGCGACGAACGGCGGCTTGACCTGCCGGCCGCCGTGCACCGCCAGCACCGGGACGACCTTCACCGGCACCCCACCGCGCTCGGAGATCAGCCGCCCGGCGGTCTCGGCGGTGGCGGTCAGCCCGGCGACCAGCTTGGACTGGGTGCGGCCGTCGATGAAGACCTTGCCGCCGTGCCGGGAGATCTCCGCGTCCGGATGCCACGCCTCGTTGTGGATCAGCCACACGCCGCCCGGCCCGATCAGCAGCTCGTCGGCGGGCCCGTGTCCCGGGACGATCCGGGCGTGCAGCACTCGGTGACCGCGCCGCTCCAGGGTGTGTCGCAGCAGCCGGTTCATCCGGTCCTCGCCGCGCAGCCCGCGCCGCCAGACGCTGGCTGCGTTATAGCCGCGCCAATGGAAGTAGGTATCGGCCCCCGCAACCAGAACGGCCATCACAACGCCGAAAACTGCGTTGATGAGGGTTCCGCACAAGATGAGCGTCACTGCCGCCAGAATTGCTCGCGTCCGCAATCTTCCCTTGCGTCCGCGCTGCCACAGTTCTTCGTATACGGCCTGTGGCGTCCCACCCGTGAAGGCCGCACGGTCCCTGAGATAGATGGAGCTACCGATCATCGTTAACCTCCGTGCACCTGCGGTGATAACCAGATTATGGCGGTGGCGTGGGTATTTCCAGACCACGTCATCGGGTGACGGAAGTCGAACCGCAGAGCAACCGGAAGTGGAAGGGGTATTGCTATAGAGCTGACTGGGAGGAAATCTCGCGTGTCCTCTTGGCCAGCGCTTTAGAACGTTCTACAAGTAATGGCGAAATGCGCGGTGCAACTATCGCCGCAAGGGTCATGAGTGATCATTGTGGCATTTCTCACACGGGCGATCACTCGGTGCGGTCGCGGGCCCCGGGCGGGCGCCGCCGCCGGGGCGCGTCACACTGGACCGATGCACCCCACCAGCCCTGAGGCCTTGCCCTCGCCGCGCCTGCGCGAGGCGGCCGGGCTGCCCGTGCGCCACGCCCTCCCCGCTCTGCACACCGCTTTGGCCGGACGGGGCGCGGCCGTGCTGGCGGCGCCGCCGGGCACGGGCAAGACCACCCTCGTCCCGCTCGCCCTGGCGGGGCTGGTCCCCGGCCTGGACGGTCCCGGAGGCGCGGCCGGGGGGCCGGAGCGGGGTCCGGCACCGGGACCGGCGCGCGAGCCCGCCGGGAAGGTGCTCGTCCTGGAACCCCGGAGGCTGGCCGCCCGTGCCGCCGCTCGCCGGATGGCCTGGCTCCTCGGCGAACGGGTCGGCGGCCGGGTCGGGATCACCGTCCGCGGCGAGCACCGTCCGGGGGCGCTCATCGAGGTGGTCACCACCGGCGTCGTCCTCCAGCGCCTCCAGGACGACCCGGAGCTGGCCGGGGTCGGCACGGTCATCCTCGACGAGTGCCACGAGCGGCACCTGGACGCCGACACCGCGCTGGCCTTCCTGCTCGACGTCCGCGCGACCCTGCGGCCCGACCTGCGCCTGGTCGCGGCCTCGGCCACCGCCGACACCGGCCCCTGGGCCCGCCTCCTCGGGGACGGGGACGGAGACGGGCACAGGGCCGCGCCGGTCGTCGAGACCGAGGCGGCGCTGCATCCGGTGGAGGTCGTCTGGGCGGCCCCCGACCGCCCGCCGCCCCCGCCCCACGGGATGCGCGTCGACCCGGCCGTCCTGGCGCACGTCGCGGCCACCGTGCGCCGGGCCCTCGCCGAACGCGGCGGCGACGTGCTGTGCTTCCTGCCCGGCGTCGGCGAGATCGCCCGCGTCGCCGGGCTCCTCGGCGGCGTCCCGGCCGAGCTCCTCCAGGTGCACGGGCAGGCGCCGCCATCGGTGCAGGACGCGGTGCTCGCGCCGGGGGAGCGGCGCCGCGTCGTGCTCGCGACCTCGGTCGCCGAGTCCAGCCTCACCGTCCCCGGCGTGCGGGTCGTCGTCGACTCCGGGCTGGCCCGCGAACCGCGCACCGACCACGCCCGCGGGCTGGGCGCGCTGACCACCGTGCGGGCGTCCAGGGCCGCCGCCGAGCAGCGCGCCGGCCGGGCGGGACGCGAGGCGCCCGGCACCGTGTACCGCTGCTGGAGCGAGGCCGAGCACCACCGGCTGCCGGCCCGCCCGCGTCCCGAGATCGAGCTCGCCGATCTGACCGGCTTCGCGTTGCGGGCGGCCTGCTGGGGCGACCCCGGCGCGGCCGGCCTGGCCCTGCCCGACCCGCCGCCCCCGGCCGCGATGGAGGCCGCGCGGGCGACGCTGCACGCGCTCGGCGCGGTGACCGGCGAGGGCCGGGTGACCGGCCGCGGCCGGCTGCTGGCGGGCGTCGGGGTGCATCCCCGGCTGGCCCGCGCGCTGCTCGACGGGTCCCGCCGGGTCGGCCGCCGCGCGGCGGCGCAGGTCGTCGCGCTGCTGTCGGAGCCCCCGCCGCGCGGGGCGGGCGACGACCTGACGGCGGCGTGGCGCAGGCTGCGCCGCGACGGCCCGCCCGCCGACGCGCACGCCGCCCGCTGGCGCGACGAGGCCCGCCGCCTCGACAAGGCGCTCCCGGCCGGCGCGCCGTCCGCCGGGCCCCGGGGGCAGGACGACACGGTGGCCGGGACCGTGGTGGCGCTCGCGTTCCCCGAGCGGGTCGCGCGGGCGCGCGAGGGCAGCGGCCACCTCATGGCGTCCGGTACCGGCGCGGACCTGGCGGCCGGATCGGCGCTGGCCGCCGCCCGTCCCGAATGGCTGGCCATCGCGTCGGCGGACCGTCCGGCGGGGGCCGCGTCGGCGCGGATCCGGCAGGCGGTGGTCATCGACGAGGACGTGGCCAGGTTCGCCGCCGCGCCGCTGTTGTCGGCGGGTGACGAGGTCGCCTGGCGCGACGGCGACGTGGCGGCCCGGCGGGTCGAACGGCTCGGCGCGATCGAGCTGTCCGCCGGGCCGCTGCGCGATCCCTCGCCCGGCCTCGTGCGGGAGGCGCTGCTGGACGGACTGCGCGCCGAGGGGCTCGGCCTGCTGAACTGGACCCCGGCGGCCGTCGCGCTGCGCGCACGCCTCGCCTTCTGCCACGGGGCGCTCGGCGACCCGTGGCCCGCCGTGGACGACGACGCGCTGCTGGAGCGCGTCCCGGATTGGCTGGACGCGGCACGCGCGCGCCGCAGGTCCGACCTCCGGCGCGTCGACGTCGTCGCCGCGCTGCGCGGCCTGCTCCCCTGGGAGTGCGCGGCCAGGCTGGACGAGATGGCCCCCGAGCGCGTCGAGGTGCCGTCCGGCTCGCGGGTCCGCGTCGACTACTCCGGCGAGCGGCCGGTGCTGGCGGTCAAGCTCCAGGAGCTGTTCGGCTGGGACGCCGCGCCCCGGCTCGCGGGCGGGCGGGTGCCGCTGGTGGTGCACCTGCTGTCGCCGGCCGGACGTCCCGCCGCCGTCACCGCCGACCTCGCCTCGTTCTGGCGCGAGGGCTACAAGGCGGTGCGCGCCGAACTGCGCGGCCGCTACCCCCGGCACCCGTGGCCCGAGGACCCGGTGGGGGCGGCCCCCACCCGCCGCCTCAACCCGCGCCGCTGATCCTCGCCGCCCGGTCCCGCGCCGCTGAACTCCGCCTCACCCGCGCCGCTGAACCGTCCGCCGCGGCGCGGGCCGTTCAGGACGCGGGCGCGCGCGAGTCGATCAGGGTCGCGATGCCGTCCAGGACGCGCTGGAGGCCGAACTCGAAGGCGTGCTCGGGGGCGACGGCGGACTGGTGCTCCTGCCCGGCGGCCGTCCCGACGCGGGTGCCGAGGGGGTAGCGCCCGGAGTCGACGAACTCGTCCAGGATGGGCGCGGTGGCCTCCCACCACTCCGCGTCGGTCGTGCCGGTGCGCCGCTCGGCCAGCGCGGCGTCGACCGCGGCGCGGGCGGAGCTCTCGGCGAACCCGGTGACCAGCGCGACCACCGAGTCCATCTCCAGGTCGGTGAGGCCGAGGCCCTCCACCGCGCCCAGCTCGTACTCGTACTTGTCGAGCAGGTGCGGGCCGATCGGGGGGCGGCCTATCGCGACGTGCAGCAGCCACGGGTGCCGGTGGAACAGCCGCCAGTTCTCCCGGGCGATGTGCTCCAGGCGGGCCCGCCACGCGCCGTGCTCCCCGGCGGGCGGGACGAGCTCGCCGAACGCGCGGTCCAGCATGACGTCGAGGAGCTCGGCCTTGCCCGGCACGTAGGTGTAGATCGACATGGGCGACACCCCGAGGTCCTCGGCGATGCGGCGCATCGACAGCGCGCCCAGCCCCTCGGCGTCGGCGATGCCGATCGCGGCCCGGACGATCTCCTCGGCGGTCAGCTTGGGCTTGGGGCCCCGCTTCGGCCGCCCCTGGACGCCCCACAGCAGCTCCAGGCTGCGCCGGGGGTCGCCACCGCCGCTGTACTCGATGGTCACCGGCCCATCCTCGCAGAGATCGGGGAGCCCGCACCGGATTAAACTTTGTACGGCGTACGCTATAGTCTCCGGGATTACTCCGTACGACGTACAGAATAAGAGGTGGCTGTGATGCGCGTACCACCGTCCGCGATCGTCGCCGAGGGGCTGCGCAAACGCTACGGCGGCACCGAGGCCCTCGCCGGGATCGACCTCGAGGTGCCCGCCGGGACCGTGCACGGCCTGCTCGGCCCGAACGGTGCGGGCAAGACCACCGTCGTCCGGATCCTGACCACGCTCGTCCGCCCCGACGGCGGGCGCGCGGAGGTCGCCGGGCACGACGTGGCGCGCGAGGCCGCGCGGGTCCGGGCCCGGATCGGCCTGGTCGGGCAGAACGCCGCCGTGGACGAGGTGCTCAGCGGGCGGCAGAACCTGGTGATGTTCGGCCGGCTCTACGGCCTGGACGCCCGCGCGGCCCGGCTGCGGGCGGACGGGCTGCTCGACCGGTTCCGGCTCACCGGCACCGGGGGCACGCCCGCCGGGAAGTACTCCGGCGGTATGCGGCGCCGGCTCGACCTGGCCGCGAGCATGATCCTCGCGCCGCCGGTGCTGTTCCTGGACGAGCCCACCACCGGACTGGACCCGCGCAGCCGGGCCGAGGTCTGGGACGAGGTCCGCGCGCTGGCCCGCGGCGGCACCACCGTGCTGCTCACCACGCAGTACCTGGAGGAGGCCGACCGGCTGGCCGAGGGGATCTCGGTGATCGACCACGGGCGGGTCATCGCGACCGGGACCCCGGAGGCGCTCAAGTCGCGGGCCGGCGGCGACCGCGTCGACGTCGTCGTGCGCGACGCCGCCCGGCTGGACGAGGCCGCCGCGATCGTCGCGCGGGCCGCCGGGGTGCACGCCGCCGTCGACCGCGACGCCCTGAGCGCCGGCGCGCCGGTGACCGACCGGGTCGGCGCGCTGACCGAGGCCGTGCGGGCCCTGGACGAGGCGGGCATCGCCGTCGCCGACATCGGCCTGCGCCGCCCCACCCTGGACGAGGTGTTCCTCCGGCTCACCGGAGCGGGACCGGGCGAACCCGCCGCGGCCGGGACGGCGGAGGTGCCGGCATGACCGTCTCCGTTCCCGAACCGCCGGGCACGCTCCCCGGCCGGCTCCGCCGGGCCGCCGCGGACGGCCGCACGCTGACCGCCCGCGCCCTCGCGCACTGGGCCCGCCGCCCCGGCGAGGTCGCCGTCGGGCTGCTCTTCCCGGTGGTGCTCGTGCTGATGATGGGCTACCTGTTCGGCGGCCAGATGACGGTGCCGGGCGGCGGGAGCTACCGCGAGTTCATCATGCCCGGCATGTTCGCGATGACGATGCTCTTCGGCCTGGAGACCACGTTCGCGGCGGTCGCCACCGACGCGGCCAAGGGCGTCACCGACCGGTTCCGCGCGATGCCGATGGCCTCGTCGGCGATCGTCGTCGGACGCGGCGCGGCCGACCTGATCCACTCGGCCGCGGCCCTGACCGTGATGACCGGATGCGGCCTGCTGATCGGGTGGCGCTGGCACGACGGCCCCGGCGGGGCGCTGGCCGGGCTGGGGCTGCTGCTCCTGCTGCGGTTCGCGTTGCTGTGGGTCGGGGTGTACCTCGGGCTGGTCGCCAACGGCCCCGAATCGCTGGTGGCCGTCCAGATCCTGGTGTGGCCGGTCGGTTTCCTGTCCAGCGCCATGGTCGCGCCCAGCACCATGCCGGGCTGGCTGGGCACGGCGGCCGAATGGAACCCGCTGTCGGCGACCGTCACCGCGTGCCGGGAGCTGTTCGGCGGCGCCGGGGCGGGCGGCGGCTCCTGGGCGTCCGGGCACAGTGTCGCCCTGGCCGTCGCGTGGCCACTGCTGATCACGGCGGTCTTCTTCCCGCTCGCGGTGCGCCGCCACCGCCACTTGAGCCGCTGACCGGCGGCGGGAGGGTCAGGCGCCGGACGGGGGGCCGGGGAGTGCGGCGGCGCGGTGGCGGGCCAGCGCCAGCGCCGGGTAGCACTCCTCGGGAAGGGGGCCGGGGCCGTCCAGGGCCGCCCTGAGCCTGACCCCCACGGTCGCCGGGTCGTAGGGCTGGAGGACGCACAGCTCGGCCTGCATCGCCTGCCGTGCGGCGGCCATCAGCGCGGGCACGTCGCCGACGACCACGACCTCGCTGGGCACGTCCTGGTAGGACAGGCGCACCGCCAGGGCGTGCAGCCCGGCGGTGCCCGCGCCCTCGTACCGGAACTCGCAGACCAGCCGGTCGCCGTCGAGCGGGCCCTCCTGGATCAGCCACACCTGGCCGGGGACGACCCGTCCGGCCGCGCCGGCCCAGGGGGGCTCGGGAACGTCGCCGAGCGAACCGGCCGCCTGGCCCGCCACTCTGCGGACCTCGGCGGGGCCGATCGCGGCCAGCACCCGCAGGAACACCCGCGCCCCCGGTGTCCCGGCCGCGCGCAGGCAGGTGACCAGGTCGCCGAGCGCGGTGCGGCGGCCCTCGGCGTGCGGGGCGGCGGCCTCCAGCATGCCGAGCCGCGCCGACGTCCACACCTCCGCCTGGAGCGCGCCGGGCAGCGAGGGGAGAATGTCGGCCTCCCGCACGTACGCCTCGTACACCTGGCGCAGGCCGGGCAGCATCAGTCGGGGCTGTCGGTCGGATCGGGGAGCGCTCACCCCTCCAGGCTATGCACCCCCGGGGGTCCCCGCGGCCCCGGGGTGGCGGGGTCCGACCGCTGCCGGGACGGCCGTCGATGTCCGGTCCGCGGAGAAAATCCCTTACTTGTTTGCCATGAGTCCCTTACTTTTGAGTGCATGCGGGATGTGGGGGGCGTCCAACTTCTCGTTCATCCGCATCACACGACGCAGAGGAGGCGCGCACCCGGGCACCACGGTGGTCCTCCACCTGGCAACACTCTCTCCACTGTGGAGCGAATGAGGGCAGCGGGCCCTTGCTTGCTCGGAGGACCAAGGGGCGATCTGGCGTGAAGGGAAACGGATACCTGGCCTACCGCCTGCTGCTGGCGGTGGACATCCAGGCGTACAGCAAGCGGGACACCCGCGAGCAGCTGCTCGCCCAGCAGTACCTTTCGGACGCACTCGACCGCGCGGCCCGGGGCGTCGGCCTCAACCGGGCCCTCTGGGACAAGCAGGTCGGCGGCGACGGCGAGCTGGCCACCCTGCCCGTGGGCGTCGACCCGGCGCCGGTGGCCGGGGACTTCGCCATCGAGCTCGCGGCGCGGCTGCGCGAGATCAACGGTGACGGGGAGGCGGGCCCGCCGCTGCGGGTGCGGCTGGCCCTGCACCACGGCACACTCACCGCGGGCCCCTTCGGCCCGGCCGGCGACGCGCCGATCGTGGTGCAGCGGCTGCTCGACTCGGCGCCGCTGCGCCGGCTGCTCAACGACGGCCGGGACCGCGACCTCGCGTACGTGGTGTCGGACTCGCTCTACGAGGACGTCGTGCAGACCGGGTTCTGCTCGCTGCCGCCCACGGAGTTCGAGCCGATCAGGGTCAAGGCGAAGGGCACCACCTTCCGCGGCCACATCTTCACCGGCCGCGCCCGGGACGGCGGTGTCGACGGCTGGGGGGAGCGCGACGGGCCGGACGACCGCCCCGCCCGGCCCGGGACCGTGCTCGCCTTCCCCAGGCTGGTCGGGTCGGCGCCCGAGTCGTCGGCCGGCTGACCCCGGCGGCGGCGCCCGCCGCGCCGCCGGGAAGCCGTCCGGCCGCGGCGCGGTTGTGCACTGGTACACGACACGATCCCCGGGAGGCGGACGATGGCAGACGACGCGGCACTGGTGAAGCTGATCAGCGAGCGGGACATCGGGGTCCTGGCCACCCTCAAGCGGGACGGCCGCCCTCAGCTCTCCACCATCAACTACCACTACGACGAGGGCCGGCGGCTGGTCCGGGTCTCGATCACCGACGACCGGGCCAAGGCCCGCAACCTGCGCCGCGACCCGCGTGCCAGCCTGCACGTCGGCAGCCCCGACGGCTGGGCGTGGGCCGTCGCCGAGGGCGCCGCCGAGCTGTCGGCGCCCGCCACGGCCCCGGACGGCGTCGAGGTGGAGGACCTGATCGCCCTCTACCGCGACATTCGCGGCGAGCACCCCGACTGGGACGACTACCGGCGCGCGATGGTCGCCGACCGCCGCGTCATCATCAGCCTCAGCGTCGACCGCCTCTACGGCCAGCCACCCGCCTCCTGAGCCGAGGCCGGGCAGTGGCTCAGGGCGGCGGCTGGTCGGGCGGGACCGGGGGGCGGCCCGGCTCCCCGATGGTGTTCGTCCTCGCCACCCGCAGGCAGGCGGGATCGGCGTCCCGCGCCACCTCGGCCGCAGGATGAGCGGGACCGGGCAGCACCCGACCGGTCGCGGCGGGCCCGTACGGGAGCGGGGCCGGCTCCGCGGGCGACGGCGCGCGGACCGCCCGGCCGCCGGACGGGGCGGTCTCCGAGAGCAGGCCCGGCGGGCTCCGCCGCGCCGTCCGCGCGCCCGGCCCGCCCAGCGACGAACGCTCGATCAGCAGCTCGGCGACCACGATCTCGGCCAGCGCCTTGTGCTCGCCGGGCCGAGCGAGTCCGGCGTCGACCGCCGCGCGCACCCAGGCGTCCACCCCGGTGCGGATCTGCGCCGGCGTGTGCTCTTCGGGCATGGCGACGACGCGCACGATGCCGGGGAGCGCCGCGGCCCCGCCGGAGGTGTTCCGCGAGGCCGTCCCGCCGGACACCGCCGTCTCCCTGGCCAGCCGGCCCAGGGTGCCGGCGTCGACGCCCAGGTCCAGGGACCGGCAGAGGCCGCTGAGCCGGTCGAGCCGCTGCTGGAACAGTCTCGTCAATTGCCGCTCGCCCATCATTCCCCCCTCCACCGCCCGCCGCCGTCCTCGCGGGCGCGCCGGCGCACGCGCTCCACGACGCCGCGCACGGTGGTGAGCGGCATGTCGAGGAACGCGGCGATCTGAACCTGCGTGTGGTCGTTCAGCAGCAGCTCCATGACGATCCGCTCCTTCGGCCGCAGGCTCTGGAGCCACTGGCCGGCCAGCACCGAGTCGAGGGCGGCGGCGGCGGTCAGGTCGCTCCAGCCGTCCGCACCCGCGCCGCTGGAATCGACCCGGATCTCCACGGCGCCGGTGTCGACGGCGCCGGTCCGGTCCAGCCGCTCATTGTCCTCCCACTTGCCGCGCTGCCGGTGCCAGACGGAGAAGACGTTGGGGAATTGCAGGATGCAGCAGCCCACGAAGAAGGTCTTCAGCGACGCTCCGCCGTCAGGGTCCCATTCCCCCTGCCGGAGCGTCCGCTCGATGAAGACGCGCATCGCGCGGGCGACCGTCTCGTCCGCCAGACCCTGCATGTCGTCGTCGGTCCAGGCGGGGGTGTCGGTGACCGGTAGCGGCCGGGGGCGGTGCGGGGGCATCGCCGCGCACCTGGGGATGATCTCACCGGTCCGCATGAGCATCATCAGGATCGCCCGGCCGTAGCCGCAGAACTCCGCCTCGAACAGGGCGCGGACGGGGCCGGAGAATCCGCTCGCGCGCAGCGCCTCCAGCAGATCCCCGTCGGCCCGGCGCCGGGCGTTCTCGTCGACCGCCCCGCCGCCGGTGTAGCGGGGGAGGACGGGCCCGTGGCCGACGAGGTCGGCGGTCTCCAGCCTCCGTTCCATCCGCAGCACGTCGGCGTCGCTCATCGGAACGGCGGAGCCGGGGGCGTCGGCGTCGCCGGCGGCACCGGGCCCGACCAGTGCCGGATCCTCCCCGTCCGCGCCGTCCGCGCCGCCGGTCCCGTCGGCGCAGGGGGCGCCCTCGCCGGCCCGGCCGGCCGGACCGGCCTCGGGGGAGGGGACCTCGGTGCGGTCCTTCCCCTGCTCCTGGGGCTTGGGCGCACTGTCGAGGGTCTCGCGGGTCTCCTCGTCGGGTCGTTCCTCGTCATTGGGCAGAGGCATCGGCCACCTCCCTGGTGTCTCGCCGGCCTCGTCATGTCTTTAGATGCACGTATCGGGCGGAACGCCATGAGCCTTTCAAGATTCTCGGAACCGGGATGAGTCCCGTGGCTCTTCCCGGATGGGTGAGGGAACACCAGTGGCGTTCGGCGAAGGGGGACATCTGTAGACAGGAGAAGGCGCGCGGAACAGGCCGGGCGCCCTTCTCCCCGGAGGACGTCATGCGGTCCGACTCGCACCTTCCCAGGCCGGACGCCGACGGGCCCGAAGGCCGCGGCGCCCTGATGACGCAGCGGGCCGTGCTCGTCCTGCTCCTGGCCATGCTCGGCGGACTCGGCTGCGGGGTCCTGCTGCTCGCCGCCGGCCGCTCGCTCCCCGAGGCGGCCCTGGGGGCGGCGGGAACGTTCGCGGCCTCGCTCAAGCTCTTCCACGAGATGATCGACTAAGGGGGACGGCTGAGTGAGAATGAGGATCCCCGGCTGGTGGAGGCTGACCAGGTGAGCTCCCCCCGTTTGCCAGAGCACCTGGAAGTGCTGTTGACCGACGAGCCGGTGCTGGACGTCTACGGGTTCGGTCCGTGGCGGGTTCCTGACGGTTTGTACGAGGAGTTGCGCGAGCGTGCGGTGGAGTACAACCGTGATCGGCGTGCGGTGGTTCTCACGCGGCAGCTCAGCGATTTCTATGGTGCGGGGACGAGTTCGGCGGGCGCCGAGCAGTGGTCGCTGCTGACGTTTTTGCTGGGGGCGTCGGCGGTGCGGGGTGGTTCCCGGGGTGATATCGATTACGAGCTGCTGTCGGATTTTCTGGCGACGCCCGAGTCGGCGGTGCGTGACCCGGCTGCGTGGTTCACGCAGGGTGGGCGGTGGCGTCCGCCGGGCCTGTGGCTGCCCGAACCGGCCGGCAACGACCGTGAGCGGCGTGCGGTCATGCTCGAGCTGGCGCGCGCGGGTCTGGACGTCTTCGACGGGCTCGTCCCGCTGGAGAGCCGGCGGCGTGCGCTGATCGAGTTGTTCGACCGGCGCGCGGACGACCCGGTGCTGCGCGAGCAGGACATGACCGTCCCGCAGGACGGGTTCGAGGACGCCTGGCTGGCCGAGCTGCCGGACGAGACGCTGGCGGCCCTGCCCGAGTTCGCCGGTCCGGTGGGATATCTGGCCTGGGTCTGCGACGGGCTCGGCGCCGCCCACGAACGCCTGATCGGCATGGTGGGGGAGGGCGACCCGCTGGACGACGCGTTCGCCGGGGTGCTGCTGGCGGCCGAGGCCGAGGCGGTGCCCGCCGAGATGGCCGTCACGCTCGGCACCGCCCGCTACGAGTCGCTGATGGAACGCCTGCGCGCGTCGCGCGGGACGTTCTCGGTGGACTTGTGGCAGCAGGAGCAGCGCGCCTGGCTGGCGCGGGGGCTGGTCGCGGGCGAGGCCGACGCGTGCCGGGCCTGGCTCGACATGGCCGTCCGCCTCACCGGCGCCGTCCAGGGACTGCCCGA
Organism: Actinomadura xylanilytica; assembly: GCF_030283145.1. Lineage (GTDB taxonomy): Bacteria > Actinomycetota > Actinomycetes > Streptosporangiales > Streptosporangiaceae > Spirillospora > Spirillospora xylanilytica. Next base: position 474,556 of record NZ_JASNWE010000003.1, on the reverse strand, counting down.
CGCCGCCACCAGCCCGCGCTGCCGCGTCCCCGTCCGCGCCTTCCAGATGGACCTGCGGCGGCTGTTCACCCGGCGCACCAGCGTGCTCAACCCGCTGACCGCACGCTTCGCCTCCACATCCGGAACGTCCGGGACCGGAGGATTCGGGCCCAACGGCTCCACGTCCGGCGGAACCGCCGTCGCCGGCGGAACCGCCGTCGCTGGCGCCGCGCCCGCCGTGCCCGCCCAGGCCTGTCCGGCGGAGGGTGACGAGTTCGCCGACCTCGGCGGGGTCATCGGCCCGGCGGCGCTGACCGGCGCGCTGCGCGCGTCCGCCCGGGACCGGGACCGGCCGGTGCGGCTGCTGATCTCCGGTTCGGAGGGCACCGGGCGGCGCACCGCCGCCGTCGCGCTCGAGCGGGTGCTGACCGGCCAGGGCCGGATCCGCGCCGCGCTGCCGGTGTCCGACCAGTCGTTCACCTCCCTCGGGGTGAGCGACGCCGTCCTGTGGTTCCAGGCCCGCGTCCGCGACTGCGTCGAAGGGCGGCTGCTGCTGGTCGTCCGGCATCTCGACGCGCTCCTCGGCCACGACCCGGCCGGTCCGGCGGTGCTGGAGGAGCTGCGCCGCGCCCTGGCCGACCACCCGGACCTGCACGTCGTCGCGCTCTGCCGCACCGGCGGGGAGGAGCGCGTCCTGGACGCCAACCCGGCGCTCGTCCGCGGTATGCGGGTGGCGCGCACCCGCGACTTCGGCGTCCTCGACCACGCGGAGCTGTTCGGACGCGCCGTGCGGGCCCGCGGCGGCCGGGTCGAGCAGCGGGTCGCGCGGGCGGCCGGGGCGCTGCTGGCGCGGACGCCCGCCCAGCTCAACATGCGCAACGCGCGGCTCGCCGACCACCTCGCCGGGCACTGCCTGGACCGGGCCCGCCGCCGGGACGCGGCGTCCGCCGAGGTCACCGACGCCGACCTGCCGCACCGGCCGCTCACGCCCGGCACGGCCGGGTCCGACCCGCTCGCCGAGCTGGCCGCCTGCGTCGGGATCGAGCCGGTCAAGCGGGAGGTCCGCGCGCTGGTCACCGAGGCCAAGGCCGCCAGCCTGCGGCAGGAGGCCGGGATGACCGCCTTCGCGCGGTCCCGGCACCTGGTCTTCGCCGGCCGTCCCGGCACCGGCAAGTCCACGGTGGCGGGCGTCCTCGGCCGCCTCTACGGCGAGCTCGGCGTGCTGACCTCCGGGCACCTGGTCCAGGTGGACCGCGCCGACCTGACCGGCGGGTACTCCGGCGAGAGCGGGCCCCGGGTGCGGCGCGCGGTCGAGCGCGCGCTCGGCGGGATCCTGCTGGTCGACAACGCGCACCTGCTGGACCCGTCCGGTTCGCCCCGCGACGGCGAGGCCGCCGACGCGCTGATCGCCGCGATCGAGTCCCACCCCGAGGACGTGGTGGTGGTACTGGCCGGGCCGGACGCCGACCTCGGCGGGCTGCTGAAGTCCCGCGCCGACCTCGCCAGGCTGTTCCCGAAGACGGTGCGGTTCCCCGACCTGACGAGCGACGACCTGGTCGAGGTGTTCGCGGCCCGCGCCGCCGCCGACGGGTTCGCGCTCGGCGACGGCGTGCTCGCCGGCGTCCGCGCGCTGCTCCGCGACGCCCCGGACGGCGCCCGGCAGGGCAACGCCCGGCTGATGGCCGCCCTGCTGGACCGGATGGTGGCCAGGCAGGGGCGGCGGGTCCTCACCGGCGGCGCCCTCGACGAGGACGACTCCCTCGACGCGCTGTCCCTCGCCGACGTCCCGGTCACGCTCGTCCCCGCCGACCGGGCCGAGCCCGCCGACGACCCGCTGCTGGCGATCGAGCGGCTGGTCGGGCTGGACGAGGTCAAGCGGGAGGTCGGGCTGCTGGTCGCCGAGGCCCGCGCCGAGCGCCCGCGTCGCGACGCCGGCGTCCCGGCCGCCCGGCCCACCCGGCACATGGTGTTCACCGGCAACCCCGGGACGGCCAAGACCACCATCGCCCGGCTGCTCGCCGCCGTCTACACGCGGCTCGGGCTGCTGACCTCCGGGCACCTGGTGGAGGTCGCCCGCGCCGACCTGGTCGCCGAGTACGTCGGGCAGACCGCGCCCAAGGTGCGCGCCGCGGTGGAGCGGGCGCTCGGCGGGGTGCTGTTCGTCGACGAGGCGTACGCCCTGGCCGGGGCGCACGCGCCCGGCGCGGACTTCGGGCACGAGGCGGTCGCCGAGCTGCTGCGGCTGATGGAGGAGCACCGGGGCGACCTGGTGGTCATCGTGGCCGGCTACGAGCGGGAGATGGAGCGGTTCCTGGAGTCCAACCCCGGGCTCGCCTCGCGCTTCCCCCGGGTGCTGCGCTTCCCCGACTATGGCGCCGCGGAGCTGGTCGCGATCTTCGAGTCGATGGCGGCGGGCGCCGGGTTCACCGTCGAGCCGCGCGCGCTGGACGCGGTGCGGCAGGTGCTGCGCGGCCTCGCGCGCGGCCCGCGCTTCGGGAACGCGCGGGAGGTGCGCAACCTGCTCGACCGCGCGGTGTCGGTCCAGGCCCAGCGCATCACCTCCGCCGACCCGGTCGACGAGGACGAGGTGCGGACGCTGCGCCTGGACGACCTGCGCGACGCCGGGGTCACCGAGGGCCGTCCCGGCGGGAACGACTTCGGGCTCTACCTCTAGCGGAGCGCGGCGAAGGAGACGGCCGTCGCCGGGCCGGATCCGCGGCGGAAAGGGGCACGAGGCCAAGAGCACCCCGCAGTTCTCTTGGCCTCGTGCGTTCATGGCGGCCCCGTTCAGATGAGGTCGGGGCCGTAGACCTCCCACAGCTCGCCGGCGAAGAACCGGCCGAAGTCCAGCATCGCCCCCGCGCCGTCCGGACCCGAGGTCCGGAACGTGGTGAGCTGCCGGGCGAAGTCGGTGAGCTGGATGTGCAGGACGCCCGCCCCCGCGATCGGGGCGTCCTCCTCGTCCTCCTCGGCGACGTGCCCCTCCAGCAGCCGGACGTACAGCGTGGAGGTGTCCGGCCAGACCCGCGTCGGCGGGCCGTGCAGGACGTTCTTCTGGCCGGTGAGGGTGCGGGGCCGGTCCTCGCCGTCGGTGAAGTACAGCCGGTACTTCATCAGCCGGCGGTCCTCCGCGCCGTCCGGCGCGAAGAGGTTGAACCAGCCCCGCTGGACCGGACGCCGGCCCCCGTGGCCATCGGCGTCGATCCACCCTTCGGCCCGTGCGGTGTGCTCGGGTTCGGCCAGGAAGCGCCCGACGTCGCCGGCGGTGATGGTGAGCCGGAACGAGAGCCTCTCGCGGTCCCGGGCCAGCTCACCCGCCCGCGGGTCGGACGTGCCGTAGGTGACGAACCCCTTCATCTCCTCGGTGAACGACAGCGACGTACGGTCCGCGGCGCCGGCGGGCGGTCCCCCGACCGCCGCCGGTCCCCCCGCTTCCGGCCCGTACGCCGAGCCGTCCACCGTCCCCTGCGGCGAGCCGGTCCCCGCGACCGGCCCGGCCCCCGTGACCCCCGCCGCACGATGCTGTGCGGCGGAGCCCCCCACGTCCCCCGACGGGGGGGACGGCTTCTCGCGACCCTCGGAATCGAGGATCGCGGTGCTCATCCGGTCGGCGAACGCCGCGATCGTCAGCGACGGGTTCGGGCCCACCGGGCCGGGCATCGCCGCCCCGTCGGCGATGTAGAGGCCCGGGAACCCGAACACCTCGCCGTAGGCGTCGCAGACGCCCTCGCCCGCGTGCGCGCCCATCGGCGCGCCGCCGAGCGGGTGGACGGTGACGATGCGCTTGCGGAACCAGACCGGGTTGTCGGAGTAGTCGGCGCCGAGCACGTCCGCCATGCCCTGCATGGTCTTGCGGAGCCGCTCGAACAGCTCCTGGCTGCTCTCGGTCGTCCACTCCGCGGAGAGCCGGCCGTCCTTGAGCGCCAGCCGCCCGTCGGCGGAGTCGCGGCCCATGCCGAGCAGCGGCAGCGAGCTGACCGACAGCGCGCCGTCGCCGATGAGGTCCGACAGCTCCTGCGACAGGTTGGTGTCGGGCGCGTCCCGGAAGAACTCGGTGAACCGCGTCCACAGGAACTTCACCGCGCGCTCGATCTGGTCGGACACGTCGAACGGCTGGACCATCCAGTCGACGAACCCGGGGTAGCCGCCGTCCTCGATGTAGGCGCCGCGGCCCGCGCCCGGGACGCCGTCCAGCTCGTCGGGCAGCCGGATCGCGGTGGTGATGACCGGTCCCTTGCTGGCGTCCAGCGGCCGGACCCGGTTGCGGTCCTTGGCCTTGAGCAGGAACGTCAGCAGGTCGCCGTTGCCGCTGAACCGGGTGCCGAGCGCGTCGCTCAGCCCGGGGAACGACGCCCGCGACTTCAGCAGCAGGAAGCTCGTCCCGTAGGTGCCGGCGCCGAGGACGAGCCGGTCGCAACTGATCGTCTGCAACGGCGGCCGGTTCTTGGCCTCCGCGCCCGCGCCCGCCTCCGGGTCGTGCACGACGTAGTCGACCTCGTACCCGCCGCCCCGCCGCGGCCGGATCACCTTCACCTCGTGGCCGGTGCGCAGGTCGGCGCCGTGATGGGCGGCGGCCGACAGGTAGGTGTGGTCGAGACTGTTCTTGGACCCCTCGTTGCAGCCGATGTCGCACTCGCCGCACAGCTTGCAGGTGCGCCGCGGCACGCCGTGCAGGTTGCCGTACGGCGCGTCCGCGATCGGCAGGCTCACGCCCGGCTCGCCGCCGGGCCGCGGGGCGAAGCTGATCGCCAGCGGCGGCAGCGTGCAGTGCAGCCCCAGCTCGGCGGCGGCGTCCTGCATCGCGTGCGTCTTCGGGGTGTCGTCGAAGGGGGCGCGGCCGATGGGGTACGGGGTGCCGCCGAGCATCCGCTCGACCACGTCGTAGTGCGGGTCGAGGTCGGCACGGCTCACCGGCCACGACTCGTGGTCGCCGCCCAGCATCTTCTGGTCGTGCACGAACCAGCGCTCGTCCTTGCGCAGCAGCACGTTGGCGTAGATCAGCGAGCCGCCGCCGAGACCGGCCGAGACCACCGAGTCGCAGCCCTTGAAGCGCCACACGTCGAACATGCCGTGCAGCCCGGCGGCCGGGTCCCAGAACGCCTTGCCCATCTCGGCGGGGGAGCGCGGGAATCCGCCCGGGGGGAAGGCCCGGCCGCGTTCGAGCAGGACCACCGAACGGCCCGCCTCGGCCAGCCGGTAGGCGGCGACCGAGCCGCCGAATCCCGAGCCGATGACGACGGCGTCCGCGTGCTCGAACATCTCAGGCGGCCTTCCGGTCGACGCTGTGCTTGGCGAAGTGCGTGACGATCTGCGGGTACACGTCCTTGTGGGCGTTCTTGCCGAGGATCGGATCGATGTGGCCGTAGCCGGGGAACACCGCCAGCTCGTGCCGGCCCGGCGCGAGCCGGGACATCAGCCGGTGGCACACGATGTTGGAGTCGGTGAAGATCCGGTTGGTGTCGCCGGTGGTGTAGAGGATCGGCGTGGTGATCTCGGCGGCCCGCGCCAGGAAGTTGCCGGGCAGCGCCGCCAGCCGCCGGTCGCGCGGGTCGAACCGGACCGCCCTGCCCGCCCGCACCATCTTGCGGATGTGCCGGTAGTAGTGCACGGTCGAGGCGCCGTTGATGTCGGCGAGCCGGTCGTGCACGTGCGTCTCGGGCGCGAGGTTCTCGTGCATGAAGAACCCGGGCCGGCCGGTCGCCCACATGAAGCTCTGCATGTGGCAGGCCGACTCGCGGCACTCGGGGTGGAACAGCGAGATCGCCCGCGCCATCAGCCACCGCGCGCTGAACGGCGGCGCCTCCTTGAACCGCGGGTCGATGTAGGGCGACCCGAGCAGGTAGTCGGCGAACGGGGGCCCGGCCAGCATCTTGACCTTGGACCAGGCCGGCACCCGGGGGGTCAGCGAGACGCTGTTGACGACCAGGCTCGCGAAGTCGTCGGGCACGATGCCGCCGAACAGGCTCATGCTGAACGACAGCGCGCCCAGGCAGTGCGCGAACACGTGGATCCGCCGGTCGCCGACGTGCCGGCGCAGCTCGGCGAGCGCGGCCGGGTAGTCGAAGACGGCGATGTCGTCCAGCGAGTAGTGGCGGGTGCCGGTGTTGTACGGGTAGTGGTTGCTCATCCGGAAGTCGAGCGCCCACACGTCCGGGAAGCCGTTGTCGTGCAGGTGGCTTACCAGGTTGCGGATCTCGGGCATGATGAACAGGTCGCTGGAGGACGTCAGGCCGTGCAGCAGCAGCACGACGTCGTCGCTGTGCTCGCGGCGGAATCGGGTGAGCTTCAGGCTCAGCTCATCCTCGGTCGTGAAGGGGTGGACGGACACCTCGGCGTCCGTGACACCGTCCAACGAGAACCGTGGGATGTGGCGTGGCATGTCTATGTCCTCCCGATTTCGTGCTGGGCCAACAGTGTCAAACCCTGATGCGGATGCGGCATCGTGGAAAACCCGTACTTGGCGGCCCCCTACGGAGTGAGAGTCGGGGGGCGGCGCCGGAGTTCACCGCGCGCCGAAGTAAAACCCCTGGCCGCGGGCCCGGCCGCGGTCAGGTCGCGCCCCGGCCGCGTCCGAGCGGCGGCTCCGTGGAGGACGGGCGGGCGTCAGGTCGCGGGGTCGTCCGCCGTCCGGTTCAGCGCGGTCGCGACGCCGACCCGCGACGACACGCCGAGCTTGGTGAACACCCTCGACAGGTGCGTCTCGACCGTCCGGACGCTGAGGAACAGCCGCTCGGCGACCTGCTGGTTGGTGTAGCCCTTGGAGACCAGTGAGGCGATCTCCTGCTCGCGGGGCGACAGCCCGAAGGGCCCGCCGCCACGTCCGCCGGCCCGCCCGCCGCGTCCCCCCGCCACCCGGACGCCGAGCCGCCGCTGCTCGCGGACCGACTGGGCGTGCAGGGCCTTGGCGCCGCACCGCTCGAACAGCTCGGTGGCCGCGCGCAGCCTGGCCCGGGCCTGGTCGCGCGCGCCGGCTGTGCTGTGCGCCAGCCCGGCGGCGAGCTCGGCCCGGCCCGCGTCGACCGGGCGCTCGGCGAGCAGCAGCGTCCGGGCGGCCTCGGCGGCGAGCTCGGCGGACGCGGCCGGATCCTTGCAGTGGAGCGCGTGCGCGCGGGCGAGCGCGGCCAGGCCGGTGTCGCCGCGCAGCTCCGGGTGGGCGATCATCTCGGCCAGCCCGGCCCACTTCAGCGCCTCGTCGGCGTGCTCGCGGCCCGACTCGACCTGGGCCATCAGCTCGCAGCAGCTCACCAGCGTCGCCGGGTCGAGCTTGGGCGCCGCCGCGTCGCCGCAGGCCGCGACGATCGCGGTCGCGCCGCGCTCCGGATCGCCGGAGTTGATCAGCGCGACGCCCTGCGCGTAGCGGGCCAGCGCGCCCCACCACTCGTCGGCGCCGATGTCGTTGCGGACGGCCTCGTCGCCGAGGCGCAGCGCGGCGTCGTGGTCGCCCGACCAGCTCGCCACCAGGCACTGCTGGGTGAGGCCGAAGACCAGGGCCTCGCCCGAGCGCAGCATCCGGGCGACCTCGGTGGCCTCCTCGGCCGGGTCGGCGGCCTCGGCGAGCCGGCCGAGGCTGGTGAGGGTGCGGGCCCGCGCGGTCAGCAGGTAGGTGATGAACGACGCCTGCCCGGTGGCGCGGGCGACGGCGAGGCAGCGGTCGAGGTGCCGCAGCGCGTCGCCGAACCGGCCCATCATGCTCTCGCTCCAGCACAGCCACGGCACCGAGTCGAGGCACTCGGCGAGATGGCTGTCGGGCGCGGACGCCCAGACGCGGTCGGCGGCCTCGGCGTAGGCGATGGCCTCGCCGACCCGTCCGGCGGCGTAGGCGGGCAGCGCCCGCATCGACGCCACCGCCACCTCCAGGCCCGGCGCCCAGTCGGGCGCGCTGTCGGGCATCCGGTCGAGCACCGCCTGGGCGCCCCTGATGTCGACGCGCATGAGCCGGTCGGCGACCAGCCGGACGCGCAGCAGGACCGCCGCGGGCGCCTGCGGGTCGGGGATCCTGCGCAGCTCGTCCAGGACGAGCGCACGCGCCTCCTGGTGGCGGTGCAGCAGCCGCTCGATCACCGCGCACAGCTGGACGGCCCGCGCCCGCCGGTCGTGGTCGTCGGCCGGCAGCAGCCGCAGCAGGGTGCGAGCGGTCTCGCGCCCCTCGGTGAGGCGGCCCCCGACCGTCTGCACGTGCGCGAGCTCCATCAGCAGCCGCAGCCGCGGCGGGGGAGCGGCGTCCTTGCCGGACGGCCCGTCCGGCTCCCGCTCGCCGTCCTCGGGCATCAGCCGGAGCGCGGCCTCCATCCAGTGCGCGGCCGTCGCCGGGGCCTGGGCCGCGACGGTGCGGGCCGCGTCGACCAGCGTGGCGATGGCCGCCTGGTCGCCGTAGTGCGCGGACCGCTCGACGTGGTGGGCGCGCAGCGTCGCCGGGGCGCCGAGCGCGGCGAGGTGGGCGGCGATCCGGGCGTGCGCGGCCAGCCGCCAGCCCGCCGCGGCCGACCCGTACGCCACGTGCCGCACCAGGGGGTGCCGGAACTGGAACCGCCCGGCCGCGCCCGACCGGACGACGTCGCGCGCGACCAGCTCGTCGAGCGCCCCGAGCGCCGCGTCCTCGGGCATCTCCGCGCCCGCCGCGGCGAGCGCGGGCTCGAACTCGTCGGCGGCCACGGCGGCGGCCCGCGCGAGGAGCAGCGCGCCGGGGGACAGCGCGCTCAGCTCGACCTGGAGGGCGGTGCGCACCGCCGGGGGCAGCTCGGGCAGGTCCTCCAGCCCGGACAGCGCGCCCTCGGCGGTGGCCGTCTCGCCGGATGGCTCGCGGCGGGCCAGCGCCTCCAGGTAGAACGGGTTGCCGCCGCTCGCCTCGTACAGCGTCTGGCAGCGCGACCGGCTGACCTGCGGGCCGAGGAACTCCTCGACCTCGGTGCGGGTGAGCGGGTCGACCGACACGCTCAGCCCGTGGTCGCCCGCCGCGCCGACGAGCGTGGCCAGCCGCGGCGAGGTCTGCGCCGGACGGTACGCCGTCGCGATCAGCACCCGGGCGCGCGGCGGATGCCGGACGAGGTAGTCGAGCAGCTCGATGGTCGCCTCGTCGGCCCAGTGCACGTCGTCAAGGAGCAGCACCAGGCCCGAGGGGGAGGCGACCTCCTCCAGCAGGCGGCGGACCGCGCGGTGGAGCTGGTAGCGGGCGACGCCGACGAAGTCGGCCCGTCCCTCGCCGGACGCGTCGCCGGACGCGTCGCCGGACGCGTCGCCGGACGCGGCGGCGGGATCGGCGACGGGGGCGGCGGAGCCGGCGCCCATCAGGGCGGGGAACACCCGGGCGAGCAGCACCGTGGTCGCCCCGTCGAGCTCCGGCCGGTGGTCCTCGAGATGGTCGTCGAGCGCGTCGACCAGCGCCCCGAACGGAATCTGCTGCTCGAACTCGGCCGCCCGTCCGGCCAGCACCCGCAGGTCGCCGACCGAGCCCAGCCCGGCGACCTCGGCCAGCAGCCGGGTCTTGCCCGCGCCCGGATCCCCGGACAGCGCCAGGAACCGGAAGGAGCCCCGCGCGGCGGAGCCCAGGGCCTCCTCCGCGACGCGGAGCGCCGCTTGCCGTCCGACGAGCGGAACGTCGCCGGAGACAGCGCGCGGGCGCTTGTCAGTGCGACCCTCCATGTGCACACCCCAACTGACACAGGCGGTCGATACGCCGTGACCATGCTCTAAGTCGCAATTCGCCAGAATTGCGGTATTACCCTATCGACCAAACAAGCGCACGGGCCGGGCAACACGCCCCGGCCCCGCCGGTCGACCGATACGGGCCGGTCGGTCTCCTCCGCGACCATGACCGCAGTGCTATCAACCGCCGTCAGGGGCTCCGTGTCAACAGTGGGGCGGGAAACCGTGCCGTAGTCGTCACCTTCATGACCACTCCGCCGCGCACCGGTGGCGGGGTCAGCGGGGCAGGCCGAGCCGCTCGGCGGCGTCGGCCCAGGCCCGGTCGTCGCCGCGCGGGGTGTGGGTGCGCAGCGGCTGGGTGCGGGCCACCAGATCGCGCATTTCGGCCAGGTCGCCGACCACGCCGTGCGCGCGGGCCTGGACCAGGACGTTGCCGAGGGCGGTCGCCTCGACCGGGCCGGCCACGACCGGCAGGCCGCAGGCGTCGGCGGTGAGGCGGCACAGCAGCTCGTTGCGGCTGCCGCCGCCGACCAGGTGCACGACGTCGATCTCCTGGCCGGACAGCCGCGCGGCCTGGCGGAGCGTGGCGCGGTGGGCCAGGGCGAGGCTGTCCAGGACGCACCGGACGATCTCGGCCCGGGTGCGCGGCTCGGGGTCGCCGCGGCGGCGGCAGTGCGCGGCGATGCGGGCCGGCATGTCGCCCGGCGGCAGGAACTCGGGGTCGCCGGCGTCGATGAGGGAGCGCAGTCCGGGGACGTGCTCGGCCTCGGCGACCAGGGCGGGCAGGTCGGGGGAGCCCCAGGCGCGCAGCGACTCCTGGAGCAGCCACAGGCCCATCACGTTGCGCAGGTACCGGACCGTTCCATCGATGCCGCCCTCGTTGGTGAAGTCGGCCTCGCGGCTCGCCTCGGTCAGCACCGGCGCGGGCAGCTCCACCCCGACCAGCGACCAGGTGCCGCAGGAGATGTAGGCGAAGCGGGGGCCGGTGGCGGGGACGGCCGCGACGGCCGAGGCGGTGTCGTGCGAGGCGACCGCGGTGACCGGCAGGTCCCCGGGGAGCCCGGTCTCGGCGGCCACGTCCGGCCGCAGCGTCCCGATCACCTCGCCGGGGTCGCGCAGCGCGGGGAGCGGCCCGGCGGGCAGGCCGAGCCGGTCCAGGACGGGACGCGACCAGGTGCCCGCCCGGACGTCCAGGAGGCCGGTCGTCGAGGCGTTGGTGCGCTCGGCGCCCACCTCCCCGGTCAGCCAGTAGGCGAGCAGGTCGGGGATCAGCAGCAGCGTGTGCGCGCGGGAGAGGGCGGCGCGGTCGGCGACGAGCTGGTAGACGGTGTTGAACGGCAGGAACTGCAACCCGGACGCCTGGTAGAGCAGGTCATCGCCGGCCTCGGCGCCGACCCGTTCCCGGACGCCCTCGGTGCGCGCGTCGCGGTAGTGCACGGGATTGCCCAGTAGGGCCCCGTCGCGGTCGAGCAGCCCGTAGTCGACGGCCCAGGAGTCGATGCCCACCGAGACCAGGTCGCGGGGCGCCGACCGGAGGCCGTCGAGCACGTTCCCGTACAGCCCGAGGACGTCCCAGTGCAGCGTGCCGTTGGCGCGCACCGGGCGGTTCGGGAACCGGCGCTCCTCGGCCAGCGTCAGGACGCCGGGCGCGACGCGCCCCGTCATCACCCGGCCGCTGGACGCGCCGAGGTCGACGGCCGCGAACGCGGCGGGGCGGCTCATCGGCCGCCGTCCTCGACGAGCAGGACCTCGAGGGTCCGCGGCCCGTGCACGCCCTCCACCCGCGACAGCTCGATGTCGCTGGTGGCCGACGGGCCGGAGACGAACGTCAGGGGCCGCCGCGCGTCGAGCCGCTCGAGCGCCTCGGGAACGTCGGGCGCGACCTGCCCGGCCCGCACCACGATCAGGTGGTAGTCGGGAACGAGCGACAGGGCGCGCGGGCCCTGCGCGGGGCCGTGGTCGAGCACGATCGTGCCGGTCTCGGCGATCGCCGCCGTGCAGCCGGTGACCGCGCCCGCCATCCCGTCCAGGTCGGCGACCGCGGGGGCGTGCGCGAGGGCGGCGGCGTCCGCCGCGGCGATCCACCCGGCGGGCAGCCCGTCCGGCACCGCGTGCACGCCCGGCCGCGCGGCGAGCAGCTCGGCGACCGCGCCGGGCAGCTCGTCCGGCGTCACCCGCCGCACCATGGCGCGGTAGTCGGCGACCCGTTCGGCGAACAAATCCAGAACGCCGTCGTCGTGGTGGCGGCGCAGGTAGTCGCGGGCGATCCGGTCGTAGGAGGCGGCGACCTCCGCGGCGTCGCGGCGGGGCGCCACCCGTTCGATCCGGCCGAGGATCTCCTCGCGCGCGTTCACTTGTCCCTCTCCTCTGTGCGGCCGCCGTCGGTCCGGGCCCACCAGGCGCGGAACGACTCGGGCGGTGGTACGGGCGCGTCCCGGGTGTCGGTCCACGCCTTGAGCGGCCCCGGCAGGCGGCGGATCCGGCCGCGGCGGCCGACGAGGCGGCGGCTCGCGGACGCGGCGCGCTGCGCGAGCGCGAGCCGGGTCGGCGAGCGCAGCGTCCAGCCCGCGGCGTTCATCGCGGTGCGTTCCAGCGGATGGCGCGGACCGCTCTCGACCGCGCGGGCGCGCAGGTGCACCAGCACCTCGGGGATGTCGATCGCGACCGGGCACACCTCGTAGCACGCGCCGCACAGCGAGGACGCGAACGGCAGCGACGCGTCGACCTCGGACCCGATGCCGCGGATCTGCGGCGACAGGATCGCGCCGATGGGCCCCGGGTAGGGCGACCCGTAGGCGTGCCCGCCCGCGCGCGCGTAGACGGGGCACACGTTCAGGCACGCCGAGCAGCGGATGCAGCGCAGCGCCTGCCGCCCGACCTCGTCGGCGAGCGTCGCGGTGCGCCCGTTGTCGAGCAGGACCAGGTGGAACTCGCCCGGCCCGTCGCCCGGCGTGACGCCCGTCCACGCGGAGGTGTAGGGGTTCATCCGCTCGGCCGTGGACGAGCGCGGCAGCGACTGGAGGAACACCTCCAGGTCGCGCCACGACGGGACGAGCTTCTCGACGCCCATCACCGAGATCAGTGTCTCGGGCAGGGTCAGGCACATGCGGCCGTTGCCCTCCGACTCCAGCACCACCAGCGTGCCGGTGTCGGCGACCGCGAAGTTGACGCCCGACACCGCGACCTTCGCCGACAGGAACTTGGCCCGCAGGTGGCGCCGCGACGCCTCGGCCAGCTCGGCGGGGGAGTCGGACAGGCCCTCGGGCGCGTCCGGCATCGACCGCAGGAAGATGTCGCGGATGTCGGACCTGTTGCGGTGGATGGCCGGGACCAGGATGTGCGAGGGCCGGTCGTCGCCGAGCTGCACGATCAGCTCGGCGAGGTCGGTCTCGTAGGCGGTGACGCCCTGCTCGGCGAGGGCCTCGTTGAGCCCGATCTCCTGAGTCGCCATCGACTTGACCTTGACGACCTCGGTCTCGCCGGTCGCCTTCACCAGCCCGATGACGATGCGGTTGGCCTCGTCGGCGTCGCGCGCCCAGTGCACCGTGCCGCCGGCGGCGGTGACCCGCTCCTCCAGCATCCGCAGGTAGTGGCCGAGGTTCGCCAGGACGTGGTCCTTGATCTGCTTCCCGGACTCGCGCAGCGCCGCCCAGTCGTCCAGCTCGGCGACCGCCTCGGCGCGCCGCCCCCGGATCGTGGACGTGGCGTGGGCGAGGTTGCCGCGCAGCCGGGTGTCGGCCACGGCGGCGCGCGCGGCGGACGGGAAGGACGGCATGCCAACGTAGGTCGGCATCGCGGGGCCCTCGTGGTGGGACGTCGCGCGGTGGGACGTCGCGCGGTCGGGCGTCGTGCCGGTCATGCGGGGTCCTCCTCGGTGGCGGCGAGGATCTCGGCCAGGTGCACCGTCCGCACCCCGGCGCCGGCCCGGGTCAGGGCGCCGCCGATGTGCATCAGGCAGGAGTTGTCGGCCGAGCACAGCGTGCTCGCGCCGGTGCTGCGCACGTTCGCGACCTTGTCGGCGCACATCGCCGCCGACACCGGGGCGTTCTTGAGCGCGAACGTGCCGCCGAAGCCGCAGCACTCGTTCGCCTCGGGAAGCTCGACCAGGTCGATGCCGCCCACCTCGCGCAGCAGCCGCAGCGGCCGGTCGCCCACGCGCAGCATCCGCAGCGAATGGCAGGTCGGGTGGTAGGTGACGCGGTGCGGGTAGTGGGCGCCGACGTCGGTGACGCCGAGCACGTCGATCAGAAACTCCGACAGCTCGTACACCTTGGCGGCCGTCTCAGCGGCCTCGGGGACGAGCCGCGCGTGCGAGTCGCGGACCATCGCCGCGCAGGACGCCGACGGCGTCACCACGGCCTCGTAGGAGGCGAACGCCTCGGCGAACCCCTTCACGAGGGGGACGGCCTGGTCACGGTAGCCCGTGTTCAGATGCATCTGCCCGCAGCACGTCTGTGCCATCGGGAAGTCCACCTCGTGCCCGAGCCTGCGCAGCAGGCGGACCATCGCCTTGCCCGTGCCCGGGTACATCGTGTCGTTCACACAGGTGACGAAGAGCGCGATCTTCATTCGGCCGTCACTCCGTTCCTCCTCCGCCGCGCCGGCTGGACTCGCGGATCACCAGTTCCGGCTGGAACATGACCTGCTGGTGGGCGTGGCCCTCCGGATCGTCGCACTCCTCCAGCAGCAGCTCGGTGGCGATCCGGCCGAGCTGGTACGTCGGCTGCCGCACCGAGCTGAGCGGTACGGCCGCCGCCGCCGAGAACTCGATGTCGTCATACCCGATCACCGCCACGTCGCCCGGGACCTGAACGCCCGACTGGAGCAGGACGCGCAGCACTCCGAGGGCGAGCAGGTCGTTGGCGCAGAAGATCGCGTCGGGCAGCGGGCCGCCGTCGTCCAGCAGCCGCCGCGCGGCCTCCTGGCCGGCGCGGGCGTTCATCGCCGGCACCGCCACGTCCCGCAGGGTCCCGGGGGCCAGCCCGGCGGTGCGCAGCGCGCGCAGGGCGCCCTTGCGCCGGTCGGCGCACTGCCGCAGCGCGGTGGGCCCGGTGACGAACGCGAGCGTGCGGGCGCCGTCGGCCAGCAGCCGGCCGGCCGCCAGCTCGCCGCCGGCGACGTCGTCGACCGCGACCGAGCACTGGTTGGCGCGGGGCGTCGGATGGTCGAGCAGGACGACCGGCATCCCGCGGGCGCGCAGCCGGTCGGCGTTCTCCCCGTCGTCGCCGACCGGGGTGAGCAGCACCCCGCGCACCCGCTGCTCGGCGAACACCCGGATGTTGCGCTGCTCGCGGTCGTCGGACTCGCCGGAGGAGGACAGGATCACCGCGTAGCCGCGCTCGCTCGCGCTCTCCTCCACCCCGCGCGCCATGTCGGTGAAGAACGGGTTGCCGAGGTCGAGCACCATCAGCCCGATCGTGCTGCTGTGCCCGGCGCGCAGCGTGGACGCCGAGCCGTTGCGGACGAAGCCGAGCTCGCGGATGGCGGCCTCCACCCGGGCGCGGGTCGTCGCGGCCACCCGCTCGGGGCGGTTGAGCACGTTGGAGACGGTGCCGGGCGAGACGCCCGCGTGCCGCGCGACCTGCTTGATGCCCACCGTCTCGGGGCCTGCGCCGCCGTCAGTGCTCAATCGTCTGCCCCCGGGTCGGTCCGCTGGTGCGCGCATCCGGATCCCGCCGCGCGTGGACGGGGATGCCGCGTGTGTGTGCCGCGCTCACTTTGGGTCATCGAATTAAAACGTGTCAACCCCGCTGACGGTACCTGTTGCGGCCAATCCGGCCGTCCGGGCACCGTCCGCGGGCACCTTTCGAATCCCGTGTTTCCCCTGTGACCACTGGGCTTTCGCGGATTCGACCAGGTTCGGACCCGGTTTGACCCCTTGACGGGTGCTCCGGGTCACATCTACCGTCCTGCGCAACATCCCGTTAAAACGTTTTTCATCTGTCCGACACACGATCCCCCGGCGAGGAGGGTGGCGATGAGCGCAGCCGCGCGGTCGGCACCGCCGACATTGGCACTGGTCAACGTGAGCAAGTCGTTCGGCGCGGTGCGCGCGCTGCGGGACGTCACCCTGGAGCTGCACGCCGGCGAGGTGCACGCCCTGGCCGGCGAGAACGGCGCGGGCAAGTCCACCGTCGTGAAGACGTTCGCCGGCGTGCACCGCCCCGACGGCGGCGAGGTGCGGGTGGACGGCGAGCCCGTGACGTTCGGCGGTCCCGCCGACGCCCAGCAGGCGGGCGTCGCGGTGATCTACCAGGAGCCGACCCTGTTCCCCGACCTGTCGGTCGCGGAGAACATCTTCATGGGCCGGCAGCCCCGCTCGGCGCTGCGCCGCATCGACCGCCGGACCATGCACGAGCGGACCGCCGCGCTGTTCGAGCGGCTCGGCGTCGCGCTGGACCCGCAGCAGCCCGCCCGCGGCCTGTCGATCGCCGACCAGCAGGTCGTCGAGATCGCCAAGGCCATCTCCCGGGACGCGCGGGTGCTCATCATGGACGAGCCCACCGCCGCGCTCACCGGGCAGGAGGTCGCCCGGCTGTTCGCGGTGACCCGCACGCTCCAGGAGCAGGGCTGCGCGATCCTGTTCATCTCGCACCGGCTGGAGGAGATCTTCGAGCTTTGCCAGCGGGTGACGACGCTGCGCGACGGCGGCTACATCGGCACCGACCCGGTCGCCGGGCTCACCCCCGACGACCTGGTCCGCCGGATGGTCGGCCGCGACCTGGACGCGCTCTACCCCAAGCAGGACGTCACGCCCGGCGACGTCGCGCTCAAGGTGGACCGGCTGACCCGCGAGGGCGCCTTCACCGACGTCTCGTTCGAGGTGCGCCGCGGCGAGATCGTCGCGCTGGCCGGGCTGGTCGGCGCGGGCCGCAGCGAGGTCGCCCGCGCGATCTTCGGGGTGGACCGCTGGGACGCCGGCTTGGTCGAGATCGCCGGGAGCCGGCTGCCGGTCGGCAGCCCCACCGCCGCGATGGCCGCCGGCCTCGCGCTGGTCCCCGAGGACCGCCGCCAGCAGGGCCTGGTCATGGACATGTCGATCGAGCGGAACATGGGGCTCACCCAGCTCCGCTCGCTGCGCCGCGAGACCGGGCGCGGGCCGCTGATCTCCCGGACGGTCGAGCGCGACCGCGCCCGCGACTGGGCGCTGCGCCTCCAGCTCAAGTACGCCCGGCTCACCGACACCGTCGGGGTCCTGTCGGGCGGCAACCAGCAGAAGGTGGTGCTGGCCAAGTGGCTGGCCACCGAGCCGACCGTGCTCATCGTGGACGAGCCCACCCGGGGCATCGACGTCGGCACCAAGGCCGAGGTGCACCGGCTGCTGTCGGAGCTGGCCGCGCAGGACCTGGCGGTGCTGATGATCTCCTCCGACCTGCCCGAGGTGATCGGCATGGCCGACCGGGTGCTGGTCATGCACGAGGGCCGGCTCGCCGCCGAGATCCCGCGCGCGCAGGCCACCGAGGAGAGCGTGATGGCCGCCGCCACCGGGCGGGCCGGCACGGGAAAGGCGGCCTGACCCCATGACCGTACTCGCCCAGTCCCCGCCCCGGCCGGAGGCCGGCGGCCCGGCCGGCAACGGCCGCCGCCTGGTCGACCTGGTGCTGCGCGCCCGCGAGCTGAGCATCCTCGGCGCGCTGCTGGTGCTGGTGGCCGCCACCACGATCGCCAACCCGCGCTTCATGTCCGAGCAGGGCATGAAGGACATCTTCCTCAACGCCTCGATCCTGGCGCTGCTGGCCGTCGGCCAGACCATGGTCGTGGTCACCCGCAACATCGACCTGTCGGTCGGGTCCGTCGTCGGCCTCGTCGCCTTCGTCGCCGGCAAGTACGCCTCCGGCGGCGACCGCAGCCTGCTGCTGGTCGTCCTGCTCGGGGTGCTGCTCGGCGTCGGCTGCGGGCTGGTGAACGGCCTGCTGGTCAGCTTCTGCCGGGTACCGGCCCTGGTGGTCACCCTCGGCACGCTGTACGTGATCCAGGGGGTCGACCACGCGGTGGCGCACGGCGAGCAGATCGGCGCCGCCGACCTGCCCTCCTCGCTGCTGTCGCTCGGCAACGACTCGCTGCTCGGCGTCCCCTACCTGCCGATCATCACCGTGATCGCGATGCTGATGATCGGCTACTACCTGCGCTCCTACTCCTCCGGCCGCGAGTTCTACGCGATCGGGTCCAGCCCCGAGGCCGCCGGCCTCGCGGGCGTCTCGATCCGGCGCCGGGTGCTGACCGCCTACCTGGTCAGCGGCGGCCTCGCCGGCCTGGCCGGGGTGCTGTGGCTGGCCCGGTTCGGCACCGTGGTCGCCGACGCCGCGCACGGCTGGGAGCTGAAGGTCGTCAGCGCGGTCGTCGTCGGCGGCGTCGCCATCACCGGCGGCGTCGGCACGGTGTACGGCGCGGCGCTCGGCGCGCTGCTGCTCACCACCATCGGCAGCGTGCTGGTGGTGCTGAAGGTCAACTCGTTCTGGCAGGACGCCATCACCGGCCTGCTGCTGCTGCTCGCCATCAGCGTCGACCGGCTGCTGTCGCTGCGCGTCACCAAGGCCCTCAAGGCCAGGTCCCGGTCCGCCGGACGGCCGGTCCGCACCGGTGGGGCCGAGGGCCGCGCGGGCGCCGGGGCGGCGCCACCGGGCACGACGCCACCGGACAAGGCGCCACGGGACTCCGGGCCGCAGGACACAGAGGAGAAGGTGCGGCATGACTCCTGACGTGAGCAAGGCGGCGGCCCCGGGAGGGCGCCGGCTCGCCGGGGGACTGGTCCGCTGGGAGACGGCCGTCACCGCGCTGCTGATCGTGGTCTTCATCGGCGGCGCCGGGACCTCGCCCGGGTTCGCCACCACCGACAACCTCTCCTTCGCGCTCGGCGACCTCAGCGAGATCGCGCTGATCGCGCTGCCGATGACGCTGCTGGTGGTCTGCGGGCAGGTGGACCTGTCGGTCGCCTCGATCCTCGGGCTGTGCAGCGCCCTCACCGGCAAGCTGTGGGACGCGGGCCTGTCCATCGAGATGATCATCCCGCTGGTGCTGGTGATCGGAGTGGTCTGCGGGCTGGTGAACGGCCTGCTGGTCACCCGGCTCGGGCTGCCGTCCCTGGCGGTGACGATCGGCACGATGACGCTCTACCGCGGCCTGGCGTACGTGGTGCTGGGCACCGAGGCGATCACCGCCTTCCCGCAGACCTACACCGACCTGGCCACCTCGAACGTCCCCGGCACCCCGGTCCCCTACCCGATCGCGGTGTTCGCCGTGCTCGCGATCGCGACCGCGGTGACGCTGCACGCCACCGGCGTCGGCCGGTCCCTGTTCGCCATCGGCGCCCAGGAGGACGCGGCCCACTTCGCCGGGATCCGGGTCAAGCGGATCAAGCTCGTGCTGTTCGTGCTGTCCGGCCTGGTCGCCGGCTTCGCCGGACTGGTGTTCACGCTGCGGTACGGCAGCGCCCGCGCCGACAACGGCCTCGGCTTCGAGCTGACCGTGATCGCGGCGGTGCTGCTCGGCGGCGTCGACTTCGACGGCGGCAAGGGCACGCTCGGCGGCGTCATCGCCGCGGTGCTCCTGATCGGCCTGCTGAAGAACCTGCTCATGCTCAACGACGTCTCGGGCGACACCCAGGCGATCGTCACCGGGCTGCTGCTGATCGTCTCCGTCCTCACCCCGCGGCTGATCGCCGTGGTCCGTGAGGCACGGGGCAGACGGCGGGGCGGCGGGCCCACCCCGTCCACCGCCCCCGCCGCCTCCACCTGACCCCTCTCCGTCCACCCCTCCCCCCTGACACGACCCTGGACATCCGAAAGGCACCGAGATGACCGTTCGCACGCGCTCGCGCGTCCCGTTGCGGCACTTCGCCGCGATCGCCTCCGCCAGCGCCCTGGCCCTCACGCTCGCCGCGTGCGGCGGCACCACCAAGGACTCCGCCGGCTCCGGCGACGGCAAGGCGGCGGCGGGCAAGTCGTCCGCCGACCCGAACGCGCCCCTGAAGAAGGGGCTGAAGGTCGCGTTCCTGCCCAAGCAGGTCAACAACCCCTACGAGACGATCGTCGACAAGGCCGGCATCGCCGCCGCCGCCGAGTACGGCGGCACCGCCAAGGAGGTCGGCCCGTCCGACGCCTCGGCCTCGTCGCAGGTGTCCTACATCAACACCCTGGTCCAGCAGCGGCACGACGCGATCCTGATCGCCGCCAACGACGAGAACGCGGTGTGCGGCCCGCTCAAGCAGGCCATGGCCAAGAAGGTCAAGATCGTCGCCTATGACTCCGACACCGCCAAGGAGTGCCGCGACCTGTTCATCAACCAGGCCAGCTCCGAGGAGATCGGGCGCAGCCAGATCAAGCTGCTGTCGGAGCAGCTCGGCGGCAAGGGCGAGATCGCGATCCTGTCGGCGACCGCCAACGCCACCAACCAGAACACCTGGATCAAGTTCATGGAGGACGAGCTGAAGAAGCCGGAGAACTCCGGCCTCAAGCTCGTCAAGACCGCCTACGGCGACGACGACGACCAGAAGTCGTTCCAGCAGACCCAGGGCCTGCTCCAGGCGTACCCGAACCTCAAGGGGATCATCTCGCCGACCACGGTCGGCATCGCCGCGGCGGCCCGCTACATCTCCGGGTCCAAGTACAAGGGCAAGGTCGCGCTGACCGGCCTCGGCACCCCCGACCAGATGCGCCAGTTCATCAAGGACGGCACGGTCAAGCAGTTCGAGCTCTGGGACCCCAAGAACCTGGGCTACCTGGCCTCCTACGCGGCGGCCTCGCTCGCGTCCGGGCAGATCTCCGGCGCGTCCGGTGAGAAGTTCAAGGCCGGCAAGCTCGGCGAGCGGACGATCGGTGAGAACGGCGAGGTCATCCTCGGCCCGCCCACCGTCTTCGACGCCAAGAACATCGACGAGTACCACTTCTGAGCACCTCCGGCCGCGGCGCGCCCCGTCCCCCCGCCGGGAGGACCGAGGTCCGCGGGACGCGCCGCGCGCCGGTGACAGGTGAGACGTGAGACGAGGACGGTCATGAAGCGTGCCTGCTTCCTGCTGAAGGTCAGGCGGGACCGCATGGCGGAGTACCGGCGGCGCCACCGGGAGGTGTGGCCCGACATGCTCGCCGCGCTGAGCGAGAGCGGATGGCGCAACTACTCGCTCTTCCTGCGCGACGACGGCCTGCTGGTCGGCTACCTGGAGACCGACGACTTCGAGGCGGCGCAGGAGCGGATGGCCCGGACCGGGGTCAACGCCCGCTGGCAGGACGAGATGGCCCCGTTCTTCGAGGATCTGGACGGCCGCCCCGACCAGGGGATGCTGCCGCTCACCGAAGTCTTCCACCTTGACTAGAGGATCGGAGAGTAGGAACCCGTGACAGACATGACCGCGGTGAAGGACGCCCTGCGCCGCCAGCAGATCGAGACTCCGTCGTGGGCGTACGGCAACTCCGGCACCCGGTTCAAGGTGTTCGCCCAGCAGGGCGTCCCCCGCACCCCCCGGGAAAAGATCGCCGACGCGGCGCAGGTGCACCGCTTCACCGGCGTGGCCCCGAGCGTCGCGGTGCACATCCCGTGGGACACCGTGGACGACTACGCCGAGCTCGCCGCGTACGCCGTGGACCAGGGCGTGCGGATCGGCGCGGTGAACACCAACGTGTTCCAGGACGACGACTACATGCTGGGCAGCGTCACCAACCCGGACCCGGCGATCCGCCGCAAGGCCCTGGACCACCTGCTGGCCTGCGTCGACATCATGGACGCCACCGGTTCGCGCGACCTGAAGCTGTGGTTCTCCGACGGCACCAACTACCCCGGCCAGGACGACATCCGGACCCGCCAGGACCGGATGGAGGAGGCCCTCGCGGCCGTGTACGAGCGGCTCGGCGACGACCAGCGGTTCCTGCTGGAGTACAAGCTGTTCGAGCCGGCGTTCTACATGACCGACCTGCCGGACTGGGGCGCCTCGTACGCGCACTGCCTCAAGCTGGGCCCGAAGGCGCAGGTGGTGGTGGACACCGGGCACCACGCGCCGGGCACCAACATCGAGTTCATCGTCGCGTTCCTGCTGCGCGAGGGGAGGCTCGGCGCGTTCGACTTCAACTCGCGCTTCTACGCCGACGACGACCTGATGGTGGGCGCGGCCGACCCGTTCCAGCTCTACCGGATCATGCACGAGGTGGTCCGGGGCGGCGGCTACGACCCGGCGACCGGGGTGCGGTTCATGCTCGACCAGTGCCACAACATCGAGCCGAAGATCCAGGGCCAGATCCGCTCGGTGCTGAACGTCCAGGAGGCCACCGCCAAGGCGCTGCTCATCGACACCGCCGCGCTGGGCGAGGCGCAGCGGACCGGTGACGTGCTCGGCGCGAACGCGGTGTTCATGGACGCCTACAACACCGACGTCCGGCCGCTGCTGGCCGAGCTGCGCGAGGAGATGGGCCTGCACGCCGACCCCGTCGCCGCCTACAAGGCGTCGGGGTACTACGAGCGGGTGGTCGGCGAGCGCAAGGACGGCCAGGCCGCGGGGTGGGGCGCGTGAGACCGCGCCCCCGCCGCGGCGCGGCGCTGCTCCTGACCGGCGGGATGGTGGTCGCGGGGGCGGCGCCGGCGCAGGCCGCCGCCCCGGCGGGGCTGCGCGTCACCGGGATGGAGACCGAGCACGCGACCGCGCCGATCGCGGTCGCCGCCGCGAACCCGCGGCTCGGCTGGCGGCTCCGCTCCGACCGGCGCGGGGAGCGGCAGACCGCCTACCGGATCTCGGTCGCCGCCGAGGCCGGCGGGGGCCAGGTGTGGGACTCGGGCACGGTGAAGAGCGCGCGCGCCTACGACGTGCGGTACGGGGGGCCCGCGCTCAGGCCCGCCACCCGCTACACCTGGCGGGTCCGCGTGGCCGACGCCCGCGGGCACTGGACGGGCTGGAGCGCCAAGGCGGCGTTCGAGACCGCGCTCGCCGGGGACGGCTGGCGCGGCTCGTGGATCGGCGCGCCCGACGCCGCCGCGTCTGCGCCTGACCTCAAGGGCAGCAGTTGGATCTGGTTCCCCGAGGGCGACCCGGCGACCAGCGCGCCCGCGGCCACCCGCTACTTCCGCGGGGCGGTCGACCTGGCCTCGGTGCCGCAGGGCGCCCGGCTGGTCATGACCGCCGACGACGGCTTCACCGCCTGGGTGAACGGCACGGAGGTCGGCGGCCGGGAGCCCGACCCGTCCAAGGAGAACTGGAAGCGCCCGATCGTGGTGGACGTGGCCGCGGCGCTCCGCCAGGGCCGCAACGTCATCGCGGTCAAGGCCACCAACGGCCGCCAGAGCCCGGCGGGTCTGCTCGGCCGGCTCGAACTCCCGGGGCAGGCGCCGAAGGCGTTCGACACCGGGGACGCGTGGCGCGCGCTCGACACCGCGCCCGCGGCCGAGTGGACCGTTCCCGGGTTCGACGACGCGTCCTGGAAGGCCGCCAAGGTCCTGGTGCCGTGGGGCGGCGCGCCGTGGGGCGAGGTGTCGGTCGAGGCGCCGTCCCGCCCCGAACCGCTGCTCCGCCGCGACTTCACCGTCCCCGGCAAGAAGGTCGCCAGGGCCCGGCTGTACGCGGCGGCGGGCGGGTACGCCGAGCTGAGCCTGAACGGCGAGAAGGTCGGCGACGAGGTCCTCGCGCCCGGGTTCACCCGCTACGACAAGCGGGTCGAGTACGTCACCCACGACGTCACCAGGATGCTGCGCCGGGGCGGCAACGCCATCGGCGCGCGGCTCGGCCGCGGCTTCTACGGGATGACGCAGGAGAACGTCTGGAACTGGCACAAGACGCCCTGGACCGCCGAGCCGCGCCTTCTCGCCCAGCTCGTCGTCACCTACACCGACGGGTCCGCGCAGACGATCGCGACCGACGGGCAGTGGCGGTACGCCGAGGGCCCGGTGCGGTACGACTCGCTGTTCGGCGGTGAGACCTACGATGCCCGCGAGGAGAAGCCCGGCTGGGACCGCGCCGGGTACGACGCCGCGTCGTGGGGCCCGGCGACGAAGCTGGCCGCCCCGGCGGGCACGGTCGTCCCGGAGGAGCACGAGCCGATCAAGGTCACCGGCACGATCCGGCCCTCCTCGGTGACCAGCCCCAAGAAGGGCACCCACGTCTTCAAGCTGCCCGCCAACATCGCCGGATGGGCGCGGATCCGCACGCACGGGCCGAAGGGCGCGCAGGTCACGCTCAAGTACGGCGAGCGGCTCAACGCCGACGGCACCGTGCAGGTGAGCAACGGCAACGTCACCGGACGCGTCCAGACCGACGAGTACGTCCTGGCCGGGCGCGCGGGCACCGAGACCTGGGAGTCCCGCTACACCTACAAGGGCTTCCAGTACGTGGAGGTCACCGGCTGGCCCGGCGACGCGGCGCCCACCACCGCCGACCTGGACGGCCGCGCCGTCCACACCGACCTGCGCCCCACCGGGTCCTTCCGCAGCTCCAACGCGCTGTTCAACCAGGTCAACACGATGACCCGGCAGACGGTCGTGAACAACTGGCACGGCATCCCCACCGACACCCCGATGTACGAGAAGAACGGGTGGACCGGGGACGCGCAGCTCATGGCCGACATGGAGATGACCGAGTACGACCTCCGGCGGCCCTTCACCAAGTGGATGACCGACCACCGCGACAGCCAGGGCGCGGACGGGCTGATCCCCGGGATCGTCCCCGACAACGGATGGGGCCTCGGCTACTACGGCCAGGCGCCGCCGTGGCACGCCTCCTTCACCGCCATCCCGTGGCAGATGTACCAGCGGTACGGCGACAAGGACGTGCTCGCCGCCAACTACCCGGCGATGACCCGGTACCTGGACGGCTGGCTGGCCAAGGCCGACGGCGAGGGCCTCTACCCGAGCAGCCTCACCGACTACCTCGCGCCCGGCTACGGCGGTAACACCCCCGAGGACGCGCGCCTCGCCGGGACCGCCTACACCTACTTCAACACCACGACCGTCGCGGACGTCGCGCAGGCCCTCGGCCGCACCGCCGACGCCGCCCGCTACCGGGCCGCCGCCGCGAAGACCAGGGACGCCTTCAACAAGGCGTTCCTGCGCGGCGACGCCTACGTCACCGCGTCCGACCCGGGCTACCGGCAGACGTCGGCGCTCCTGCCGCTGGCGTTCGGGATCACGCCGGAGGCGTCCGAGAAGGCGGTCACCGCGCGGCTGGTCAAGGACGTCGAGGACCGCGGCGGCCACCTCAACACCGGCGCGCTCGGTACCAAGTTCCTGCTGACCGAGCTGACCGAGCGCGGCCAGGGGGAGCTGGCCTACAAGATCGCCGACCAGAAGACCTATCCGAGCTGGGGCTACTGGGCTGCCAACGGCGCGACCACGCTGTGGGAGCGCTGGGACCTGGACGCCCGGTCCCGCGACCACGTGTTCCTCGGCGGGGCGATCGGCGAGTGGTTCTACCGGGACCTGGCCGGCATCCGGTCCGCCGCGCCCGGCTACGACCGCGTCCGCATCGCGCCGAAGCCGCTCGGCGACCTGACCTTCGTCGAGGCGTCCACCGAGACGCCGCACGGCCCTGTCGCGGTGCGGTGGGACAGGCGCGCCGGCGGCGGGCTCGGGCTGCGCGTCCGGGTCCCGGTCGGCGCCACCGCCGAGATCGAGATCCCCGCCGCGTCGGCCGCCGCCGTCACCGAGGGCGGGCGCCCGCTCGCCTCCGTGCCCGGCGTCCGGGTGCTCGGCGCCGCCGGCGGGACCGTCCGGGTCGAGACCGGCTCCGGCGGCTATGACTTCCAGGCCCGCAAATGAGCCACCGAACAAGGAGACAGAACCGATGACCGCCACTCCGCCCGAGGTGGAGCAGCTCCTCGCCCGCGCCCACGACCTGGGCTCGGACCCGCGCAACACCAACTACGCGGGCGGCAACGCCTCGGCGAAGGGCACCGTCACCGACCCGGTGACCGCCCGCGACGTCGAGCTGATGTGGGTGAAGGGTTCCGGCGGCGACCTCGGCACCCTCACCGAGCCGGGCCTGGCCGTGCTGCGGCTGGACCGGATGCGCGCCCTCGCGGACGTCTACCCGGGCGTCGAGCGCGAGGACGAGATGGTCGCCGCGTTCGACTTCTGCCTGCACGGCAAGGGCGGCGCCGCGCCCTCCATCGACACCGCCATGCACGGGCTGGTGCCCGCCGCGCACGTCGACCACCTGCACCCCGACTCCGGCATCGCGATCGCGACCGCCGCGGACGGCGAGGAGCTGACCCGGCGGATCTTCGGCGACCGGGTGGTGTGGGTGCCGTGGCGGCGGCCCGGCTTCCAGCTCGGTCTGGACATCGCCGCGATCAAGGAGGCGAACCCGGCGGCGATCGGCGTCGTCCTCGGCGGCCACGGCATCACCGCCTGGGGCGCGACCAGCGCTGAGTGCAAGGCCGCCTCGCTGGAGATCATCGCGACCGCCGAGGCGTACCTGGCCGAGCACGGCAAGGCCGACCCGTTCGGCCCGGTCGTGCATCCGGCGCTGCCCGAGGCGGAGCGGCGGGCCCGCGCGGCCGAGCTGTTCCCGCTGGTGCGGGGGCTCGCCTCCACCGACCGGCCGCAGGTGGGGCACTTCACCGACAGCCCCGAGGTGCTCGACTTCGTCGCCCGCGCCGAGCATCCGCGGCTCGCCGCGCTCGGCACGTCCTGCCCCGACCACTTCCTGCGCACCAAGGTCGCGCCGATGGTGCTCGACCTGCCGCCGGACGCGCCGCTCGACCAGGTGAAGGCGCGGCTCAGCGAGCTGCACGCCGACTACCGCGACGCCTACCGCGCCTACTACGAGCGCAACGCCGCGCCGGACTCCCCGGCGATGCGCGGCGCCGACCCCGCGATCGTGCTGGTGCCCGGCGTCGGCATGTTCAGCTTCGGCGCCAACAAGCAGACCGCCCGGGTCGCGGGCGAGTTCTACGTCAACGCGATCAACGTGATGCGCGGCGCCGAGAGCGTCTCGGCGTACGCGCCGATCGACGAGGCCGAGAAGTTCCGGATCGAGTACTGGGAGCTGGAGGAGGCCAAGCTCCGCCGGATGCCCGCGCCGAAGCCGCTGGCCACCCGCGTCGCGCTCGTCACCGGCGGCGGCTCGGGCATCGGCGCGGCGACCGCGCGGCGGCTGGCCGCCGAGGGCGCCTGCGTCGTCGTCGCCGACCGCGACCGGGCCGCGGCCGAGAAGGTCGCGGCCGAGATCGGGGCGGGCGCCTACCGGGCGTCCGACGTCGCGGTGGCCGTCACGGTCGACGTCACCTCCGAGGACGAGATCACCGCCGCCGTCGCGGCGGCCGTGCTCGCCTTCGGCGGCGTCGACCTGGTCGTCAACAACGCCGGGCTGTCGGTGTCCAAGCCGCTGCTGGACACCACCGCCGCCGACTGGGACCTCCAGCACGACGTGATGGCGCGCGGCTCGTTCCTGGTGTCGCGCGAGACCGCCCGCGTCATGGTCGAGCAGGCCATGGGCGGCGACATCGTCTACATCTCGTCCAAGAACGCCGTGTTCGCCGGGCCCAACAACGTGGCCTACGGCGCGACCAAGGCCGACCAGGCCCACCAGGTCCGGCTGCTCGCCGCCGAGCTCGGCGAGCACGGCGTTCGCGTCAACGGCATCAACCCCGACGGGGTGGTGCGCGGCTCGGGCATCTTCGCCGGGGGCTGGGGTGCCAAGCGCGCCGCCGTCTACGGCGTCGAGGAGGACAGGCTCGGCGAGTTCTACGCCCAGCGGACGCTGCTCAAGCGCGAGGTGCTGCCCGAGCACGTCGCCGCCGCCGTCTTCGCCCTCGCGGGCGGCGACCTGACCCACACGACCGGACTGCACATCCCCGTGGACGCCGGCGTCGCCGCCGCGTTCCTCCGCTAGACCCGGTGGGGCCGGCCCGGTCACGCAGGAGCCGCGCCGGCCCCACCGCCCCACGCTCGCACGCGTCGCCCACCCCCCCGTTGGACCTTGCAGAGCCCGAAAGGGACAAAGATGGACCTGGCCAGGACGTTCCACCGCCCGCTGCCCGTCATCGCCACCCTCGCCCTCGGCGTGACCGGCCTGCTGGCCGCCGCCCTCCCCGCCGGCGCGACCGGCCCGTCCGGCGTGACCGACGCGTTCGGGCTGCCCGCCCTCGCGAAATCCGACCGCTACGTGATGACGCCGGCGGCGCGCACCGTCCGCCCGGCCCGCGTCGCCGAGTCGCACAAGGTCAACGGCGACTACGTCACGGCGGACTCGCCCGCCTCGGAGAAGGACGGCCACGCGCTGACCGCCGGCCCGTCCAGCACCACCGCGAGGGTCGACGGCGTCCAGGTCAGGCAGGCGGGCCCGGACGTCGCCGGAGCCTCGTTCGGCTACCGGATGCGCGTCCCCGGCACGGGCCCGCTGACGCTGCGCGTCGAAGAGGCGGGCAGCGCGACCGGCCACTACGAGGTGCTCGTCAACGGCACCGTCGTGCATGAGCGCAAGCCCGACACCGCCCAGGCCGGCGTCTGGGGCGGTCCCGGCGGGCAGCAGCTCGCCGGGCTCGTGCACTACGACGTCGCCGTCCCCGCCCGGCTCGCCGGATCCTCCGGCTCGATCCAGGTCACCTTCCGCAACGCGGCCGAGCCCGGCCCCGGCGCCCGCGTCCACGCCGTCTGGACGCTCGCGGACGCGGGCCGGACCACCGCCCCCTACGGGGGCACCGTCACCGACCCCGGCGGCGCGGCGCGCGGCGGCACCACCACGCTCCGCTCGGACGCCTACGGCCGCCCCTACGTCGTCTACGACTTCGGCCAGGAGGTCGGCGGGAAGATCGGATTCACCGCCCACACCAAGGGCGGTGCGGCCCCCAAGATCGGGCTGGCGTTCAGCGAGAGCCCCACCTACCTCACCACCGCCTCCGACTACAGTCAGGACCCGGTCGGGCTGGCGACCGAGACGCACTACCTGACCCCCGGCGCGGGCCGCTCGGCGGTCACCGACCCGGTGATCCGCGGCGGGTTCCGCTACCTGATGGTCTTCCTCGCAGAGCCCGGCGAGGTGGAGCTGTCCGGCCTGAAGCTGGACTTCACCGCCGATCCCGCCAACCCGGCCCCGAACCGGTACCGGGGCGCGTTCCTGTCCAGCGACGAGACGTTCAACCGGCTCTGGTACTCCGGCGCCTACACCGTCCAGATGAGCACCATCGACCCCCGGACCGGGCGGCCCTACCCGGGCAAGGAGGGACCGGTCGGCAACGACGCGACCGTCGGCGACGGCGACAGCGTCATCACCGACGGCGGCAAGCGCGACCGGATGATCTGGGGCGGCGACAACGCCGTCGCCGACGTGGTGTCCTACCTCAGCACCGGCCGCCCCGGACCGGCGGCCAACGCGGTCGGGTTCATGGCCAAGGGGCAGGCCGCCAGCGGCCAGATCCCCGGCCTGTACCTGACCGAGAGCCAGGGCTACAACCTCGGCTGGGGCGAGTACGCCGAGTGGTGGGTGCAGAACTTCTGGGACCACTACCTCTACACCGGCGACCGCGCGTTCCTCGACCGCTGGTACGGCGCGATGAAGAAGAACATGGCCTGGCTGGAGTCCAAGGCCGACGCCGACGGCGTCCTGGACCTTAAGGGCGCGGGCGGCACCTGGGGCTACGGCAACGAGGGCAAGGGCACCTACACCAGCTCGCTGTACGTGCGCGTGCTCGGCCTGGCGGCACGGGCCGCCGAGGCGAAGGGCGAGCCGGACGCGGCCAAGACCTATCGCGAGCAGGCGGCCCGCACCGCCGCCGGGGTCAACGCCACGCTGTGGGACCCCGCCGCGGGCGCCTACAAGGTCGGCCCGGGCGACGCCACCCACCCGCAGGACGGCAACGCGATGGCGGTCGTGGCGGGCGTCGCCACCGGCGACCGGGCGCGCTCGGTGCTGCGCTTCTTCGACACCGCCCTGGCCGGACGGCACGGCGACCTGACCGTCGACAAGCCCGGCGGCGTGGTGCCGCAGTACATCAGCCCGTTCGTGTCGAACTCCGCGCTGCTCGCGCACGTGAAGCAGGGCGACGCGGACGGCGCGGGGTCGCTGCTGAAGCGCACCTGGGCGCCGATGCTCGGCGGGTCCAACCCCGGCACCCTGTGGGAGAACGTGAACCCGGACGGCGCGCCGCGCCTCGGCTCGTACACCAGCATGGCGCACGGCTGGGCGGCCGGCCCGACGTCCTTCCTCACCAACCAGGTGCTCGGCGTCACCCCGACGTCGGGCGGGTTCTCGACCTTCACCGTGCTGCCGCACCCGACGCCGGGCCTGCGCTGGGCCCAGGGCCGCGTACCCACCCCCGCCGGGAACGTCACCGCCTCCTGGAAGCGGCAGGGCGGCACGTTCTCCCTCCAGGTCGTCGCGCCCGGCACGACCTCCGCCACCGCGGGCGTCCCCGCGGACGGCGTCCGCGAGGTCCGGCTCGGCCGCACCCCCGTCTGGCGGTCCGGGCACGCGCTGCGCCCCGGCGTGGTCGTCCGGGACGGGCTGATCCAGGTGCCGGGCCTCACCGGGACGTCCACGCTGACCGCCCGGTGACCCTCGGACGAGTGACCCTCGGACGAGTGACCTTCGGACGAGCGCCACTCGGACGAGCGCCATCCGCGCAGACCGCCGCCAGTAGCTGAGTACAGGAGCTTTGATGGCCCACCCCACCCCCCGCCGCGGGCTCGCCCGCGCCGCCGTCGCCGCCGCCCTCACCGTGGCCGGCACGGCGGCCGTCCTGCCCGCCATGCTCACGCCCGCCGCGTCCGCCGCGCCGTCCGCGCGCGGCCCCTGGCAGGACCCCTCGTACCAGCCGCGCCCCGGCCAGTGGCGCCCCTACGTCCTGGCGCCCGAGAGCCGCACCGTGCCGCCCGTCGCGGTGTACAAGGCCGACCCCCGCGAGGGGCGCATCGACGGCTCGCCCGAAGCCGCCCTGAAGAACGGCGGAGGGTCGGTGCGGCTGACCGGCGCGGCCGACCGCGCCGGGTCGCCGCTGCTGATCCTGGACTTCGGGAAGGAGGTCGCCGGGCACATCAAGGTGCGGGTCAAGGGCGCCTCGTCCACCCGGCCCAAGCTGCGCGCCTGCTTCAGCGAGTCGATCCGCTACCTCGCCGAGGCGCCCGGCGACAACGACGGGCAGGGCGCCATCGCCCCCGGCTGCGACACCGCCAACATCTGGAACGGGTTCCCCGGGCAGCCCTACACCGAGGACACCGACAGCCACGCCCTCACGCTGGACGGCAGGCTCCCCGGCACCGTCCGCGACAAGGAGCTGCGCGGCGGCTTCCGCTACGCCACGCTCTTCCTCGACGGCCCCGGCTGGGTCGACGTCGACGGCGTGTCGGTCGACTACACCGCGGCGCCCAGGCAGAAGGACATGACCGACTACCAGGGCCGGTTCCTGTCCAGCGACAACCTGCTCAACAAGATCTGGTACGCGGGCGCCTACACCGTCCAGCTCAACACCGGCGCCGCGAACACCGCCAAGAGCTGGCCCTACGTCAAGGGCGAGGGCGACCACGCCGACGCGCCCGTCCCGCACGCCGACCCGAGCAAGGACGTCATCTACGACGGCGGCAAGCGCGACCGCATCATCTGGCAGGGCGACCTGGCCGTGCAGGCGCCCGTCGCGTACCTGAGCACCAACGACCTGGACGCGGTGACCAACTCGCTGTCGTCACTGGCCGCCCAGCAGCTTCCTGACGGCTACATGCCCGCCGAGAGCCAGGTCGGCCAGCACAACGCGGACGAGCTGCGCACCTACGGCGAGTACGTCACCTGGTTCGTCAGCAACATGCACGAGCACTGGCTCTACACCGGCGACCGCGCCTACCTCGCCAAGTGGTGGACGGCGCTGACCAAGGCGACCGCCTGGCTGGAGTCGGTCCGCGCCCAGGACGGCGACAAGGGCCTGATCGCGTTCGACAAGGCCGGGTCGTGCGGCCACTACGGCTACTCCGACTGCGGGCACGAGACCTACGTCAACGCCCTCTACGCCCGCAACCTCGCGCAGATGGCGGACCTGGCGAAGGCCCGCGGCGACGCGGGCGCCGCCGCGGCCTACGCCGGGCGGTCGGCCGCGGTGAAGAAGGCGATCAACGACCAGCTCTGGGACGAGCAGGCCGGCGCCTACCGGCTCTCCCGCGAGATCCCGGGCGCCTACCCGCAGGACGGCAACGCCACCGCGGTCCTGGCCGGCGTCGCGGGCGCCGCGCGGGGCCGCCGCGCGATGGCCTACCTGCGCGCGAACAACTGGGAGAAGTACGGGTCGCTGACCGTCTCGCAGAAGACCCCCAACGCCTCGCTGCCGCCGTTCTACGCGCCGCTCCCGAGCACCTTCGAGACCGACGCCCGCCTGGAGGGACGCGACGCGTCCGGGCTGGACCTCATCCGGACGTTCTGGGGCCACCAGCTCGCGCAGGACCCGGGCTCGACGTTCTGGGAGCACATGCAGCCGGACGGCACCCCCAACCTCAAGCAGTTCTCCAGCCTCGCGCACGGCTGGGCGGCCGGCCCGACCGTCACCCTCAGCACCCGCGTCCTCGGCGTCCGGCCGACCGCCGCCGGATACTCGTCCTTTGCGGTCGTGCCGTTCGCCGGCGACCTGACGTGGGCCGAGGGCACGGTCCCGACGCCGCACGGCGGCATCGAGGCGTCCTGGCGCACCGACCGGCACGGGTTCGGCCTGACCGTCCGCGCCCCGCGCGGCACGACGGGCCGCCTCGCGGTGCCGGTGTCGGCGCGCACCCGGAAGGTGACCTTCGACGGCCGCACCGTGTGGGCCGGGGGCGAGGCCACCGCACGCGGCGTCAGCAGTGACGGCGCCTACGTCTATTTCGACGGGGTGTCCGCCGGGCGGCACGTCCTGGCGGCGAGAGAGTGAAGGGAAGAGAGCACATGACCGAGAACGGGACGGGGACCGGCCGGGTCCGGGTCGGCCTGGTCGCCGGGGGGCTGGGCGCCTACTGGCCGCAGTTCCCCGACCTGCTGCCGCAGTTGCGGCGGTCGGCGGAGCGAGTGGCCGAGCGGATGCGCGGCCTCGGCGCCGACGTCGTCGACGTCGGGTTCATCTCCGACGCGCAGGAGGGCGCCGCGGCGGCCGAGAAGCTGCGCGCGGCGGGATGCGACATCATCGTCGGCTTCCTCACCACCTACATGACCGCCACCATGCTGGTGCCGGTCGCGCAGCGCGCCGACGCGCCGGTGCTGCTGATCAACCTCCAGCCGACCGAGTCGATGGACCACGCGACCTTCGACACCGGCCAGTGGCTGGCGTACTGCGGGGCCTGCCCGCTGCCGGAGATGGCCAACGCGTTCCTGCGCTGCGGCATCCCGTTCCGGTCCGTCTCGGGGTACCTGGAGGACGAGCGGGCCTGGACCCGCATCGGGCGCTGGGTGCGCGCCGCCGGGGTGCGGGCCGCGCTCCGCCGCGGCCGGCACGGGCTGATGGGGCACCTGTACCCGGGCATGCTCGACGTCTCCACCGACCTCACCCTGGTCAGCGCCAACTTCGGCGGCCACGTGGAGGTGCTGGAGTTCGACGACCTGCGGGTCCGCGTCGAGCAGGTCACCGAGGCCGAGGCCGCCGCCAAGCGGGCCGAGGCGGCGGAGGTCTTCGAGCTCGACGCCTCCGTCGACGAGGACGACCTCCGCTGGGCCGCGCGGGTCTCGGCCGGGCTGGACCGGCTGGTGGCCGACTTCGAGCTGGACAGCCTGGCCTACTACCACCGCGGGCTGGACGGCGAGATCCACGAGCGGCTGGGCGCCGGCATGATCCTCGGCGCCTCGCTGCTCACCGCGCGCGGCGTCCCGGCCGCCGGGGAGTACGAGCTGCGCACCTCGCTGGCCATGCTGATCGCCGACCGGCTCGGCGCGGGCGGCTCCTTCACCGAGCTCCAGGCGCTGGACTTCGGCCGCGGCCATGTGGAGATGGGCCACGACGGCCCGGCCCACCTGGCGATCAGCGCCGGCCGGCCGCTGCTGCGCGGCCTCGGCGTCTACCACGGCAAGCGCGGCTACGGCGTGTCGGTCGAGTTCGACGTCAGGCACGGCCCGGTCACCGCGCTCGGCGTGATCCAGCACCGCGACGGCCGGTTCTCGCTCGTCGCGTCCGAGGGCGAGACCGTGGCGGGGCCGCTGCTCCAGATCGGCAACACCACCTCCCGGGTCGACTTCGGCTGCGACCCGGGGGAGTGGGTCGACGCCTGGAGCGCCACCGGCATCTCCCACCACTGGGCCCTCGGCACCGGCCACCGGGTGGCCGAGCTGAAGGCCGTGGCCGACCTCTTGGAGATCGAACTCATCGACGTCCGCCCGTAACGCGCACCACGACCGAATTTCAGGAAGTCGGGGGACTTACCTACCAGGAGCGTCCGCGTGACGTGTGTCTTCGGCATACGCAAAATCACCCCGGCCACCGCGCTCTTCACGGCGATGGCCCTGATCACCGCCCTGCTCTCGCTCGCGCCGCCGCCCGCTCGGGCGGCGGCGCCGCGGCCGGCGGGGACCACCACTGAGCTCGCCAACTTCGACGCGGGCGGGAACCAGGTCACCCGCTACGACACCGACGGCAACGCGGTGGACGCGCACGACGGCGCGATCCAGCGCTTCGGCGACACCTACTACCTGTACGGGACCAGCTACGACTGCGGCTACCAGTGGCAGGTCAACAACACCTTCTGCGGGTTCAAGGTCTACTCCTCGCCCGACCTGGCGCACTGGACCGACCGCGGGTACGCGGCCAAGCCCCGCGACTGCAAGTTCTGCTTCCGGCCGCACACCGTCCACAACAAGGCGACCGGCAAGTACGTCATGTGGGTGAACGACCAGGAGGCGGCGGACAGGTTCCGCGTCTACACCGCCGACCGGCCCACCGGCCCGTTCACCGAGAAGCCGGTGCCCGACCTCCCGTCCGCCACGCCCTGCACCGCCGACCTCGACGTGTTCATCGACGACGACGGCACCGGCTACCTGGCGTGCAGCAACGCCGGATGGCACATCGCGGTCATCAAGCTCACCCCCGACTACCTGCGCGTGGCCGGGCCGTACGCGGTGACCGGGGTGACACGGGTCGAGGCGCCGTCGCTGTTCAAGCGGAACGGCACCTACTACCTGACGATGTCGGACCCGAACTGCGGCTACTGCGTCGCGACCGGCACCTCCTACCTCACCGCCAAGAGCCCGCTCGGCCCGTGGCACGGCCGCGACGCCTGGACCGTCGAGGACGGCGCGCTGGTCGCCAAGGGCGGTCTCTACGGCCTGTCGCAGCAGGGCGACGACTGGACCGACTACACCTACTCCTTCGACGTCGCCCCGCTCCCGGCCTCGTCGGGGACGGCCGCGCAGGCGGGCTTCTCGGTCCGGATGAACCGCGACGACCACGGCTACCTGTTCCTGCTGAGCGGCTCGGGGACGGGCAACGGCAAGCTGAGCGTCCTGCGCCGCGCCGGGTCCACCACCGCGAGCCACGTCGTCACGCTCGACAAGCCGGTCGTGGCGGGGGAGTGGCACCACGTGTCGGTCACCGCCGCCGGCTCCACCCTCACGACGTCCATCGACGGCGTGCAGGTGGACAGCTACACCGACGCCACGTACCCGGCCGGCAAGGTCGGCGTCCGCGAGTGGAACGGGGCGGCGCTGGAGTCGGCCAGGTTCGACAACGTGCGGGTCACCTCGGCGGACGGCCGGGAGCTGCTCGCCGACGACTTCTCCGGCGACCTGTCCAAGTGGATCGTCCCGACCCCGGGCGTCAAGATCAGCGACGACTCCTGCGGCGGCCAGCCCGCCCAGGTCGCCACCCTGCGGCAGCGCCGCGGCGACCCGACCTACCTGTACTTCAGCGACCTGTGGAACTTCCACACCAACGAGGCGCGGGCCAACTTCTACTGGCAGCCGCTGACGTTCGCCGCCGACGGCTCGATCGAGAAGCTCACCTGCTCCAACACCCGCGTCCACCTCGATCCCGGGCACGCGGGGCGGCAGCGCCCGGTCCGGGGCCTGGACCAGGGCAGCGGCGCGGCCGGGTTCCGTACCGGCTGCGACATCGCGGGCAACGTCCGGCGGGAGCAGCGGTTCACCGCGGGCCGCTCCGGCCGCCTCACCTCGCTCGCCGTGACCGCGTTCAAGGACGGCACCGAGGAGGGACGCGTCCAGCGCACCCCGCCGGACGAGCCGCTGACCATCGAGATCACCGACGGGGCCACCACGCTGTGGTCGGGCTCGGTGGCGGCCACCGGCGTCGGCTGGGCGCCGCGCAACCTGACCGTCCACCCGCGCGTCAAGGTCGAGCGCGGCCGGCCCTACACGGTCCGGATCGGCTCGGCGACGACGGCCAAGGGCTGCTACGGCCTCGCCTACAGCGACGGCGACCCCTACCGGGGCGGGACGGCGGCCGTCAGCACCGACGGCGGCGCGACGTTCACCGCCGAACCCGCCCGTGACCTGAAGTTCTTCACCACCGTCGAAAGGAACTGACGCGTGAGCGACAACAAGGCCGGATTCACCCGCAGGGGCGTCCTCCAAGCGGGCACGGCGGCGGGTGCGGTCGCAGCCGTCTCCTGGGGCGCGCCCCTGGCCGGCACGGCCGCCGCCGAGACGGCCCCCGCCGCCGACTGGTCGGGCGCGTCGTGGATCTCGCATCCGGTCGTCGAGCCGTCCCTGGACGGCGCGTCCTGGATCTGGCACGCGGCCGACGCGTCCGCCCCCGGCAAGGTCGAGCGCGCCTTCCGGGGCGGCTTCACGGCGCCGGACGGCGCGTCCGGGGGCACGCTGCTGTTCAGCGGCGACGACGCGGTGGACGTGTACCTCAACGGCGAGCTGCTCGGGAGCACCCGCGCGATGCAGGCCCGCAACACCTTCGCCTGGCAGGTCGGGCAGCTCGTGGACCTCACCGGCAAGGTGAAGGCGGGCCGGAACGTGCTCGCCGTGCGCGGGGTGAACAGCGGCAGCTCGGCGGCCGTGATCGCGCGGGTGGAGGTCAGGGGGGCAGACGGCGGCGCCGTCCAGGGGGTCGACACCGGCGCCGAATGGCGGTCGGCCGCCGACGCCCCGGACGGCTGGGAGGCCCCCGGCTTCGACGATTCGGCGTGGCCCAAGGTCAAGGTGCTCGGCGCCTACGGGATCAGCCCGTGGAAGACCAACGTCCGCATCCCGCGCACGCCGGTCGAGTTCCGCCGCGGCTTCCGCGCGCGCAAGCCGGTCAGGTCCGCGGTGCTGCACGTGTCGGCGCTCGGGACCTACGAGGCGCGGCTGAACGGGAGCAAGGTGGGCGACGAGGAGCTCTCGCCCGGCTGGGTGGACTTCGCGCACAAGGTCCCGTACCAGACCCACGACGTCACCAGGCTGATCCGCTCCGGCGCCAACGAGATCGGCGCCACGGTCGCGGAGGGCTACTACGCGAGCATCCTGATGGGGGGCCAGCACCGCTTCGCCGACTCGATGGCCTTCCTCGCCGAGCTGGTCGTCCACTACCGGGACGGGTCCACCGACCGGATCGTCACCGGCCGCGACTGGAAGGCGGGCCACGGTCCTCTGACGCGGGCCACCCTGTACGACGGCGAGGAGTACGACGCGCGGCGCGCCGCCCTGCCGGTCACCGGGCCGGTGAAGGTCCGCTCCGACCTGTCCCCGCGGCTGTACGAGCTCGACCACGCGCCGGTGCGCGTGATCGGCACCGTCAAGGCCAGGTCGGTGACCGCGCTCCCCGGCGGCGTGCACCGGATCGATTTCGGGCGCAACTTCGCCGGCCGGGTGCGGATGACGGCCACCGGCCCGGCCGGCACCAGGATCCAGCTCAAGCACGCCGAGTGGCTGAACGCGGACGGCACCACCTACTTCGCCAACCTGCGC
Source organism: Actinomadura xylanilytica (assembly GCF_030283145.1). Taxonomy (GTDB): domain Bacteria; phylum Actinomycetota; class Actinomycetes; order Streptosporangiales; family Streptosporangiaceae; genus Spirillospora; species Spirillospora xylanilytica. The sequence goes on along the minus strand of NZ_JASNWE010000003.1, from coordinate 437,178 downwards.
GGCGCCGACCAGCGCGACATCGTCACGCTGGCCGGTGCCCACCGTCCCGAACGGTACGTTCCCCGCTTCACCAGCCACGGGTTCCGCTACGTCGAGGTGACCGGCTATCCCGGCACCCCGACCGTGGACGACTTCGTCGCCGAGCAGCTCAGCGCCGACACGCCGGTGACCGGCGCGTTCAGCACGTCCAACGCCGACCTCAACGCGCTCCAGACGGCGCTGTTCGCCGGGCAGCGGTCCAACTTCACCGTGCTGCCGACCGACTGCCCGCAGCGCGACGAGCGGCTCGGCTGGGCCGGCGACGTGCTCGGCTTCGCCCCGACCGCCGCCTACAACGCCGACGTCGACGCCTACCTGCGAAGCTGGGTCACCTCGCTGCGGGAGGCCCAGCAGGAGGACGGCTCGGTGCCGAGCATCGCGCCGCGCGTCTACGACGGCGCCAACGGCGGCGCGGGCGTGTCCGGCTGGGGCGACGCGATCATCTTCGTGCCGTGGACGCTGTACGAGCGGTACGCCGACCGGCGGGTCCTCACCGAGAACTACGCGGCGATGGCCAAGTGGGTGGCCTTCCTCCAGACCGACTCCACCGGCCTGCTCCGTCCCCCGACCGCCTACGGCGACTGGCTGGCCGTGGACACCTCGCCCAAGGAGGTGGTCAACACCGCCTACTTCGCCCACTCGGTCCGGCTGCTCGCCAAGATCGCCCGGGTGCTCGGCCAGACCGCGGACGCGGCCCGGTACGACGCGCTGCTCGGCAAGATCAAGGACGCCTTCATCGCGGCGTACGTCTCCGCCGACGGCACCGTGCGCGGCGACACCCAGGCGGTCTACGTGCTGGCCCTCCAGTTCGGGCTGATGCCGGACGCGCTGCGCGAGAAGGCCGCCGAACGGCTCGTGGCCAAGGTGACGGCGGCCGGGTTCCACCTGTCCACCGGCTACCTCGCCACGCCCTACCTGCTGGACGTGCTCACCGAGGCCGGCCACCTCGACGTCGCCTACAAGGTGCTGCTGAACGACTCCTACCCCGGCTGGCTGTACATGCTGCGCCAGGGCGGCACCACACTCTGGGAGCGCTGGGACTCCCTGCAACCCGACGGGGTGTACCAGCGCAGCTCCTTCAACCACCACGCCCTCGGCGCGGTGGGCGACTGGATGTACCGCACCATCGCCGGGATCAACCCCGACGAGGCCCGGCCCGGCTACCGGCACAGCGTCATCAGGCCGCTGCCGGGTGGCGGCCTGACCAGCGCGCAGGGCTCGCTGCGGACCGGGTACGGCGAGCTGTCGAGCGCGTGGCGGGTGACCGGCTCCACCCTCCGGCTCACGGTGAAGGTGCCCCGCCGCACGACCGCCACGGTGCGCCTCCCGGCCGGTGCCACCGGGCCGGGGGGTCGCAAGCCCGACCGCACCGAGAACGGGACGGCGGTCTTCGAGGTCCGCTCGGGGACCTCGGCGTTCACCGCCCCGGCGCCCTGACGGCGATGCGACCCCGCGCTCAGAGGAAACGTGAGGTGAGGCCCTGATCCGCTGCGACTGAGCACGTGATCGGGGGATCCGCTCCGCAGGCGACGGCGAGCAGGCCCCGGCCGCACGGCCAGGGGTCCTGCTCGCCGAGCGTCCGCTTCACCGGGATGCGCGACGGCCACGCGGTCTACGAGGCCGGGTCCGGCCGCCTCACCTTCCGTTCCACCCACCGTTGAGGAGCATCGGCATGTCCGACGAGCTGTCCAGAAGAAGATTCGTGCAGGCCGGCGGCGTCGCGGCGGCGGCCGTCACCGCGGCCGGCGGCGCCACCGCCGCCTTCACCGCCACCGCCGCGCCGGCGGCGGCGGCCGAGCGGGCGGCCTCGCTCCGTCCGGCCGACCTCCAGGTCGACCACCTGCGCTCCCCCCTCGGCATCGACGACCCCGAGCCCACGCTGAGCTGGCGGTTCGCCCCCGGGCCGCGCAACCAGACGCAGACGGCCTACCAGGTCCGCGCCGCGAGCGGCGACCGGGCGCTCGCGCGGCCCGACCTCTGGGACTCCGGCAAGGTCGCCGGCGCGGCGGTGGAGGCCGTCTACGGCGGCCGGGCCCTGCGCTCCCGCGAGCGCGTCTCCTGGCAGGTGCGGGTCTGGGACGCCCAGGGCCGGGCCTCGCAGTGGAGCGAGCCGTCGCACTGGGAGATGGGGCTCCTGAAGCCCGGCGACTGGACGGCCCAGTGGATCGGGAACCCCGCCTGGACCGACCCGGTGCCCGTCCCGGTGACGGTCGAGTTCACCGCCCGCACCGCCCGGCACGTCCGCCTCGACGTGACCCGGCTCGGGCTGCCCATCAAGGAGGGTTGGCCCGACAAGGTGTCCCGGCTCCAGCTCGCCGCGATCCAGGTGCTGGACGGCGCCGCGCCCGGCACCGACCTCGCGCTGCACGCGCCGGTCACCGCGTCCGAGAGCTACACCGCCGCGGGCCAGTGGGAGCCCGAGGCGCTCACCGACGGCTCCCTGACCACCGACACCGCCCCGTTCGGCTACACCAGCATGGAACGCCACCAGCAGGACCTGGCCGAGCCGATCTGGATCCAGCTCGACCTGGGCGAACCGCGCCGCTTCGACCGCGTCCTGCTCTACCCGCGCACCGACGCGATGACCGACGACGGCAGGACGCCGAACGTCCCGGCGGACTTCACCGTCCGGACCTCGGACGACGGCAAGGCGTTCGACACCGCCAAGGAGGTCAAGGGGCAGCCGGCGCCCCCGCCGATGCACCGGCAGCCCGAGGCCCTGCCCGTTTTCGCCAAGGACTTCACGGTGTCCAGCCGGGTGCGCGAGGCCCGCCTGTACGCCACCGCCCTCGGCGTCCTCGACATCACCGTCAACGGGCGGGCGGTGAGCGGCGCGGTGCTGGAACCGCCCAACACCGCCCACAAGGAACGCCTCGTCTACTCCACCTACGACGTCACCCGCCTGCTGCGCAGCGGCGACAATGAGGTGCGCGCGGAGCTCGGCAACGGCATGGCCAACGTGCCGTCCACGCCGGGCCGCTACCAGAAGCTCGTCCGCTCGGACGGGGCGCCCGCGTTCATCGGCCAGCTGGAGATCACCTTCACCGACGGCCGCCGGACCGTGGTCGCCGCCGACACCACCTGGCGGACCGCGCTCGGCGCCACCACGTTCAGCAGCTGGTACGGCGGTGAGGACCACGACGCCCGGCGCGTCCCGAAGGACTGGCGGACGGCGGTGCGCCGCGACGCGCCCACCGCCCGGCTCGCCGCCCGGATGGCGCCGCCGATCGAGCAGGTCGAGACGCTGCGCACCAAGAAGATCACCAAGCCGAGGGACGGCGTGTACGTCGTCGACCTCGGCACCAACTTCGCCGGCTGGCCCCGGCTGCGGGTCGAAGGCCCGGCCGGCACCACGGTGACCATGCGGCCCGGGGAACTGCTGAACGACGACGGCACCGTCGGCCAGCACACCACCGGCAGCCCGATCTGGGACACCTACACCCTGTCGGGCAAGGGCACCGAGACCTGGCACCCCCGCTTCACCTACCACGGGTTCCGCTACCTCCAGCTGGAAGGGCTCCCGTCCGCCCCGGACGCCGGCACCGTCACCGGGATGGTGCTCCGCGCGGCCAACGCGCCCGCCGGCGCCTTCACCAGCTCGCACGCCCTCCTCAACGACATCCACAAGATCATCGACCGGGCCGTGCAGAGCAACATGTACTCGGTCCTCACCGACTGCCCGCACCGGGAGAAGCTCGGCTGGCTGGAGCAGACCAACCTGGTCTTCCCCGCCGTCGCCCGCAACTACGACGTCGCCGCCTACTACGGCGGGCTCGTCCGCGACATCGCCGAGGCCCAGACCTCCAGCGGCCTGGTCCCCGACATCGCGCCCGAGTTCACGGTGTTCTCCGGCGGCTTCCGCGACGACCCCAACTGGGGCAACGCGATCGTCTTCGCGCCCTGGCAGATGTACCGCGCCTACGGCGACGTGGCGACGCTGCGCACCTACTACCCCAACATGACGCGCTACCTGGACTACCTGACGGGCAAGGCGAAGGGGGACCTGCTCGACTACGGCCTGGGCGACTGGATCACCTTCGACCCGAGCACCCCCACCGGCGTGACCGCCACCTTCGGCTACCACCGCGCCGCGTCCGCCCTCGCCGGGATCGCCGGGGTCATCGGCAAGACCGCCGACGCCGAGCGCTACACCGCGCTGGCCAAGAGGATCGGAGCGGCGTTCAACGCCGCCTACCTCAAGGGCGACACCTACGCCTCGGGCAGCCAGGCGTGCGACGCCCTCGCGCTCGACATGGGCGTCGTCCCGGACGACCGGCGCGCGGCGGTGCTCGGCCACCTCGTCGCGAGCGTCACCGCCAAGGGCTACCACCTCACCGTCGGGGAGATCGCGCTCCCGTCGGTGTTCCGGGTGCTGTCGGCGGCCGGACGCGACGACGTCATCCACGCGGTCGCGACGCAGACCGGCAACCCGAGCTACGGCTACCAGGTCGCGCACGGCGCCACCTCGCTGACCGAGAACTGGGACGGCCCCACCTCCGGCAACTCGCAGAACCACTTCATGCTCGGCGCCATCGACGAGTGGTTCCACAACGGGCTCGCCGGGCTCGGGCAGGCCGACGACTCGGTCGGCTACCGGCACCTGCTCGTCCGGCCCGCCGTGGTCGGCGATATCACCCGCGCGGCGGCGGCCTACGAGACCCCGCGCGGCCGGGCCGCCGCGTCCTGGCGCCGCACCGGCAAGCGGCTGCGCCTGGACGTCACCGTCCCGCCCGGCGCGACCGCCCGCGTCGAGGTCCCCCTGCTCGGTGGCACCGGACAGCCGAAGGCCCCCGCCGACGCCCGCTGGACCGGCGTCCAGGACGGGCGCGGGGTCTTCGAGATCGGCTCCGGCGACTGGACCTTCGAAGGAGCGTCCGCATGACCCCGTCCCCGTCCCGGCGCCGTTTCCCGGGGGCCGGGGCCGTTCTCCCGGGGGCTCCGCCTCGCCGGAGGGTGCTCAGGAGAGCAGGGCGAACTCCAGATGGGCCGAGACGACCCAGTTGGGGGCGTCGACGACTTCGGAGATCTTGAGGTCGGCGGCGACGCTCGCCAGCAGGTAGGCGTCGACCGGATGCATCCCGGTGCGCGCCACCACCTCGTCGATCAGGCGCCGGGCCGCGTCCCGGGTGGCCTCCATCAGGTCCGGGCCGATCCCGGTGGTGGCGAGCGCGGCGCCGGTGCGCTGGGAGCGCGGATCGGTGTGCACGACGGGCGTCCGGGGCGCGCCGCCGCGGTGCAGGCCGACCCGGAGCCGGACGGCGGCGTCGGTCTCGACGCCGGTGCCGCAGACCTCGCCGTCGCCCATCGCGGCGTGCGCGTCGCCGACCGACAGCAGGGCGCCCTCCACCCCGACCGGCAGGATCAGCCGGGCGCCGGGGCCGATGTGCCGGACGTCGAGGTTGCCGCCCCAGCGGCGCGGCGGGACGATCGAGTGCTCACCCGGCTCCGGCGGCGCCGTCCCGATCGTGCCGATCATCGGGACGACCGGGACGGGCAGGCCGGGCAGCAGCTCGGCCCCGTCCGCGCCGATCGTGGAGATCCGCAGGTGCGGGTCGGGGAACTGGTCGGCGAGCAGGCCGAACCCCGGGATGCAGGCCGTCCAGCCCCAGTCGCCCACCTCGACCTCGAGCACGTCGATGACCAGCGCGTCGCCGGGCTCGGCGCCCTCGATCCGGAACGGGCCGGTGACCGGGTTGACCCGGCCGAAGTCGAGGTCGGCGACCTCGGCGGTCACCGAGTCGCGGCCGAGCTGGCCGCCGCTCGACTCCGCCGTCTCCAGGGTGATCTCCTCGCCGGGCGCCAGGACGGCCAGGGGCGGGATCGCGTTGTCCCAGGCGTTGTGCGCGCTGGTGCGGCGGAAGTGCATCAGTCCTCCAACTTCAGGTCGCTGCCACGGCCGGTGCGGGTGAACACCAGCAGTACCACGGCCCCGACGGCGAGCCAGATCAGTCCGCCGATCTTGGCCCGGTCGTCGGCGTTCACCAGCACCGAGCCGATGATCACGAAGCCGAGCGCCGGCGCCAGCATGTGCAGGTGCCACCTGGTGCTCCGGTTCCGCAGCTTGAAGTGCACGAACACCGCCACGTGCAGCATCAGGAAGGAGAACAGCGCGCCGAAGTTGACCAGCGACGACAGCAGGTCGATCTGCCCGGTGAAGAACAGCCCGAGCACCAGCGAGATCGCCGCCACGAACAGGATGGCCCGCTCGGGCGTCTTGCGGGTCGGGTGCACGTGCGCCAGGAACCTCGGCAGCTTGCGGTCGCGGGCCATGCTGAACAGCAGCCGCGAGGTGGCGGCCTGCGCGACCAGGGAGTTGGCGATGCCGGTGGCCAGCGCGGCGGCGACCGCGACGGTGATCTTCAGCCAGTGCCCGCCGGCGATCTCGGCGATGTCGTAGAACGCCGAGTTGGTGGCGTCCCCGTCGGCGAACGACTCGCGGCCGGGCACCAGCAGCGCGGCGACGTAGGTCTGCACGACGAACAGCGCGGCGACCACGCACAGCGCGATCAGGGTGCCGCGGCCGACCAGCTTGCGGTCGCCGTCGCGGACCTCCTCCGACAGGGTGGAGATGCCGTCGAAGCCGAGGAAGCTCAGCACCGCGATGGACAGCGCCCCGAAGATCAGGCCGGGGGTGAGCACCTCGGGCTTGAGCAGCGGGTCCAGGGAGAAGTGCGCGCCGTTCTCCCCGTTGACCACGGCGGCCAGGCCGAAGCCGACGAACAGCGCCAGCACCACCAGCTCACCGCACAGGAAGATCCGGTTGAGCCGCGCGGTGGACTCGATCCCGGTGAAGTTGATCACCGTGTTGACCAGCACGAACACGATGACCCAGGCCCACTGCGGGACGGCCGGGACCAGCGAGGTCAGCGCCGCCGCGCTCATCACGTACAGCAGGGTCGGGATGAGCAGGTAGTCCAGCAGGATCGCCCAGCCGGCCAGGAAGCCGACCTTGGGGTTGATGCCGCGGCCCGCGTAGGCGTACACCGATCCGGCGATCGGGAACGCGCGGGACATCTCCCGGTAGCTGAGCGCGGTGAACAGCATCGCGACCAGGCCGATGAGGTAGGTGAGGGCGACCATGCCCTTGGAGCCGTTGAACACGACGCCGAAGATGGTGAACGGCGCGATCGGCACCATGAACACCAGGCCGTAGATCACCAGGTCGGCGAGGCTGAGCGAGCGCTTGAGCTCCTGGGCGTAGCCGAACGAGCTCAGCGTGCCCTCGCCGCTGCCGACGGGGGCCGCGCCCGCGCCCGCGCCCGGCGCGGTCGGGTCGGAGGATCCGGGCTCGGGTGTGCCCGGCCGGGGGCTGGCGGTGGTCATCTGCGCGGGCGCCTTTCAGGGTGTGCGGGTGTTCAGGGGGCGGGCGGCGGCACATCGGCGCTGGTGCGCCGCCGTGATCCAGAGGCCGGTGACCGGCCGGCGATCGGTCAGCGGTCGCCGAGGAACCCGGCGACCGCCGCGAGGCAGGCGTCCTTCTCCTCGACGTGCGGCATGTGGCTGGACTCCTCGAAGACCTGCCAGCGGACGTCGGGGATCCGGTCGGCGTACGGCTGGACCGCCGCGGGCGTCGCCTCGTCGTACCGGCCGGAGATCAGCAGCGTCGGCACCGCGATCCGGTTCAGCCGGTCGATGATCGACCAGTTCCGCAGCGTGCCGACCACGTGGAACTCGCTCGGCCCGTTCATCGTGTGGTAGACGGTCGGATCGTCGTCGATCGCCGCGAAGGTGCGGGCCACCTCGTCCGGCCAGGGGATCCGGCACACGTGCCGGTCGTAGAAGACCCGCATGGCGGTGGCGTACTCGGCCGAGCCGGTGGTGCCGCCGGCCTCGTGCTCGCGCAGCGTGGCCTCGACCTCGGCCGGCAGCCCCAGCCGGAGCCCCGCTGCCGCGGCGAGCCACAGCGGCATCGAGGCGGGCGAGTCGGCGATCACCAGCGACCGCAGGCCCGCCGGGCGCCGCACCGCGTGCTCGGCGCCGAGCATGCCGCCCCAGGACTGTCCCAGCAGATGGTACCCGCCGTCGACGCCGAGGTGGACGATCAGGTTGTCCAGCTCGGCGAGGAACAGCTCGACCGTCCAGAAGTCGGCGCCCCGGTCCCGCAGGTGGGTGGAGCGCCCGTTGCCGAGCTGGTCGTAGTGGATCACCTGGCGGCCGGTCAGGGCGGCCAGCTCCGCGAACGACAGGACGTAGTCGTGCGTGCAGCCGGGACCCCCGTGCAGCACCACGAGCGGCGCCCTTCCCGAGGCGGGCGGCCCGGTCACGCGGTACCAGGTCCGGTGGCCGCGGAACTCGGCGAACCCCTCGACGACGGCCGGTCCGGTCACGCTGATCTCCTTCTGAGCTGGGGGAACGTGCTGCGATGCGAGGATATGCGGTAAAAGGTCTGAATCCCAGACCTTTATGTAACGTTAGTGTTCCCCAAGGTGGAACCGGACGGCGGGGAGGGGGTGGCACGGTGGTCCACGACCCGCTCGGGCCGCTGCGCCCGGCGCGCACCGGCGAGCAGGTCGCGCACCGGCTGGCCACCGCGATCGCGCTCGGCGAGTTCACCCTCGGCGACCGGCTGCCGAGCGAGCGCGACCTCGCGACCCTGCTCCAGGTGAGCCGCGAGAGCGTCCGGGCGGCGCTGCGGCTGCTGGCCGGATCGGGGCTGGTCGAGACCCGGCGCGGCCGGGGCGGCGGCGCGTTCGTCCGGGCCGAGTGGGGCGAGGTCAGCGAGAGCGCCGTCCGCGGCGCCCTGCTCGACCGGTGGGAGGAGTTCGAGCAGCTCTTCGACTACCGCCGCCTGGTCGAGGCCATGATCGCCCGGACCGCGGCCGAGCGCGCCACCGGCGCCGACCGCGACGCCGTCCGGCGGGCGCTGGCGGGCTTCGACGGCGCGGCGACCCCCGCCGAGGCCCGCGAGTTCGACGTCGCGCTGCACCAGGCGGTGGCCCGCGCCACCGGCAATCCCCGGCTGGTCCGGCTGCACGAGCGGCTGCTCTCGGAGGTCAGCCTCGGGGTGTCCGCCGAGCCCTACACCTGGGCGATCTACGAGGAGGCCCGGCCGCACCACCACGCGCTCGCCGACGCGATCACGGCGGGCGACGGCGACGCGGCGGCGCGCATCGCCGAGCGGCACTTCGCGATCACCGAGGTCGCGGTGCGGCGGCTCGCCGACCGCGTCGGCCGCCCCGAGCCCGAACGCCCCGCCCTCTGAACGCCCTTGACATCCCGCGCCGCGGGCGGTCCGGTAAGCGCCTCAGCCGTCGCGCGAGCGCGCTACCTGGCCGGTGAGGCGATGCCGAAGGCGAGCCTCACCGGCCAGATCGCGAAGCGATGTCGCGCTCGCCCAAGCACGGTCGGCGTCCGAGCCGCCAGGCGAGGGCGCCGGGCCGGGCTTGAAATATGACTCAGCCGTGCTCGCGGGCGTAGGCGGCCTGCTCGGCGGGCAGCCAGCCGCGCCGTTCCAGCTCGTCCAGCAGGCGGTGGAACGGCTCGGCGAACCGCTCGGCCGCGCCGGGCCGGGGCTCCACGACCGTGCGGATCCGCACCATCGACTCGGCGATGTCGGCCGGCGACCGGCCCTCCGTGGTCCCGTACGCGGCGAGGACGGCCATGCCGAGGGCGGCGTCGGCGTGCTCGGGGATCCGGGCCGGGCGGCCGAGGACGTCGGCGCGGAGCCCGCACCAGTACGCGCTGCGTGCCGCGCCCCCGGTGAAGGTGATCGGGCCCTCGACGTCGGCGCCGAGCTGCCGGACGTAGGCCAGCGCCAGCCGCTCGATGAGCGCGACGCCCTGGAGCAGGGCCGCGTGCCGGTCGCCCTCGCCCGCCGGATCGCCCAGCACGAAGCCCTCGGCCTGCGGGGCGAGGAAGGGGAAGCGCTCGCCGCGGGAGACCAGCGGGTAGGCCAGCGCCCCGGACGGCTCATGGGCGGCGGCCAGCTCGTCCAGCCGGGCGAGGTCGCCGGACAGCACGCCCGCCCCGACGCTGGAGGCGCCGCCGGGCAGCCAGGCGCCGTCCGGCGCGCGGTGGCTGTACATGACCCCCGCCGGGTCGCGGACGGGCGCGGCGGTCACCCCCTTGAGCACCAGGGTGGTGCCGAGCACCGAGTTCCACCGGCCGAGCCCGAGCGCGCCCGAGCCGAGCTGGGCGGCGCAGCCGTCGGTCATCCCGGCGATCACCGGGGTGCCGGCCGCCAGGCCGGTCTCCGCGGCGGCGCGGGCGCCGACCTCGCCGAGCCGGGTCCCGGGCCGGACCACCTCGGGGAACAGCGAGGCGGGCAGGCCGAGCCGCTCGTGCGCCTCGCGCGGCCAGCCCTCGGCCTGGAGGTCGTAGCCGGTCTTGAGCGCGTGGCTGGAGTCGGTGCCGGCGGGCGCGCCGATGAGCCGGGAGACGACGAGGTCGGCCTGGTGGGTGATCCGCGCGCCGTCCAGGAGGCCGGGGTGGGCGCGGGCCAGCCACAGCACCTTGGCCAGCGCCCAGGAGGGCTGGATGCGCACGCCGAGCCGGTCCCAGAGCCCGTCCCCGGCCTCCTGTGCGGCGCGCGCCTCGGCGGGCGCCCGGCCGTCGTCGTACATCAGCCCGCCGGTCCGCGGCTCGCCGTCCGGCCCGGCCAGCAGCACGGTGCCGGAGGTGCTGCACACGGCCAGCCCGCGGACCGCGGCGGACGGCACGCCGGCGAGCGCGGCGCGGGTGGCCTGCACGACGGCGGCCCACCAGTCGGCGGGGTCCTGCTCGTGCCACCCGCCGTCGCGCCGTCCGGTGAGCGGCGCCGAGCCGCGCCCGGCGACCCGTCCGGCGGCGGTGACGGCCAGCGTCCGGACGCCCTGGGTGCCGACGTCGATGCCGACCCAGACGGCCTCCGGGGACCCCTCTCGCACGATATGACTCCTAAGTTTTCGCGTCGAATCATGTGAACTTACAACAGGTGAACGTTAATTCATGTCGGTACGGTACCTGGCGGACCCGGCCAAAACCGCGATGCGCAGGGGCTTGACGCGATACGGGCTGGTGTTACAAGCTCTGTGACGCGGCTCTCGCAGTGTTAACAGCAGGGCCCTCGTGCGCCCGTCCCGCCGCCGGCTCCGGGAAGGTCCCGCCGCCCGGCGCGCCGCCACGGGAGGATCGGATTATGACCAAGGACAGCACCGGCCGGCGCGGCCCCGAAGGGCGCCGGCGGGACATCGCCGATCATGTACTCTCCGCGGGCTCGGTCACCGCCGCCGACCTCGCCGAACGATTCGGCGTGAGCCTGATGACGATCCATCGCGACTTCGACGAACTCGAGCGCCAGGGCATCGTGCGCAAGCATCGCGGCGGCGTCACCGCCCAGCCGTCCGGGGTGTTCGAGAGCAACGTCTCCTACCGGATGAAGTCGATGGAGGCCGCCAAGGACGCCATCGCCGGGCGCGCGGTCGAGCTGATCGAGCCGGGCATGGCGGTGATGCTCGACGACTCCACCACCACGCTCGCGGTGGCCCGCCGGCTCGCCGGCATCACGCCGCTGACCGTCATCACCAACTTCCGGGAGGCGATCAACCTGCTCGCCCGGCAGCCCGACATCCGCCTGCTGGCGCTCGGCGGCGACTACGACCCGCTGCACGACTCCTTCCTCGGGGTGTCGTGCGTGGACGCGATCGGGGCGCTCAACGTGGACCTGTGCTTCGTGTCCACCTCGGCGGTGTCCGGCGGCTTCGCCTACCACCAGGAGCAGCACATCGTGTCGGTCAAGCGCGCCATGCTCGGCGCCGCGGCCCGCAACGTGCTGCTGCTCGACCATTCCAAGCTGGGCCGCGTGGCGCTGCACCGGGTGGCGCCGCTCTCGGCGTTCGACCGCGTCATCGTCGACGACGGCGCCGGCGCCGAGGTGCTGCGCGACCTCGACGAGCAGAAGGTGGCCTACGAGCTGGCGCGGACGTGACCCCGTTCCCCTGGTGATCGCCTACTCCCTGGGCTGACCGGCGGCGGCGAAGGAAGGGCCGGAAGGAGCGCCCCCGGTGCCGGGGGCGCTTTTCGGGCTGCCCGGGAACGCTGAGAAAAACGTTTTAACCGGTTGCTCCGAAGTTCTTGACACCCTGTTCGAGCACCTTCTAGCGTCAACTCCACATTAATTAACGTGATCTTCACAGATCTGTTGTTAAGTGATTGGAGTGGGCCGGTGACCGGTTCCGAGCACGTGCTGCTCACCCCCTATGGCCTGCGCTGCGACCACCGGGCCGAGCCGCTGGGGCTCGACGCGGGGACGCCGCTGCTGTCCTGGCGGCTGCGGTCGGGCCGGCGGGGCGACGCGCCCGCCGCGTACCGGGTGCGCGTCCGCACCGAGGACGGCGTGCTCGTCTGGGACACCGGCGAGGTGGCCGACCCGGAGGCCGCGTCCGCCCGCTACGCGGGCCCCCTCCTGCGGCCCCGCACCCGCTACCGCTGGCAGGTCTCGGTCACCGCCGCGGACGGCGCGGTGGGCGCGGCGGAGTCCTGGTTCGAGACCGGGATGCTCGGTCCGTCCGCCTGGACGGCCTCCTGGATCGCGCACGACCCCGCCGCGCTCGACGTCATGAACGCCCCCGAGGAGGGCGAGCTGGCCCTGGCCGACCACGGCCTCCAGCCCGCCGTCCGGCTGCGCCGCCCGTTCGAGGCGCCCGCCGCGCCGGTGCGCGCCCGCCTCTACGTCACCGCCCGCGGCCTGTACGAGATGCGCGTCAACGGCGCCCGCGTCGGCGACGCCGAGCTGGCCCCCGGCTGGACCGATTACCGCGACCGGATCGATTACCAGACCTACGACGTGACCGGCCTGGTCCGCGCGGGCGGGAACGTGCTCGCCGCGACCCTCGCGGACGGCTGGTGGAGCGGCTTCGTCGGCTTCGACCCGCGCCGCTCCGGCGCGCACTACGGCACGTTCCCGCAGCTCCTAGCCGAGCTGCACCTCGAATACGCCGACGGCACGACCGGGATCCTGGCCACCGGCGGCGACTGGGAGACGGCCCGGTCGCCCATCCGGTACGCCGACCTGCTGATGGGGGAGTGCCACGACCTCCGCCTCGAGACCCCCGGCTGGGACCTCCCCGCGGAACGGGCACGGCCCGAGGCGACGCAGGACCGGGAGACCGAGCCCGAAGAGCCGCGTCCGGCGCAGTCACAGCCGGCGGAGTCACAGCCGGCGGAGTCGCGGCCCGAAGGGACCGCGGCCGGCCGCGCGTCCGGGGACGGCTGGCTGCCCGCGTACGTCGCGGGCACCGACCGCGCGCTGCTCACCGCGTCCGTGGCGCAGCCCGTCCGGGCCGTCCAGGAGCTGGCGCCCCGCACCGTCACCCGGTTCGAGGACGGCCGCCACCTGGTCGACTTCGGGCAGAACTTCGCCGGCCGCGTCCGGGTCACCGCCCGCGGCCTGGCGCCCGGCGACCGGGTGGTGGTCCGGCACGGCGAGACCCTGGACGACCGGGGCCGCCTCTACACCGACAACCTGCGCACCGCGGCGGCCACGGACGTGCTCGTCGCGGGCGCCGACGACGAGACGATCTTCGAGCCGCGGTTCACCTACCACGGCTTCCGCTACGCCGAGGTGACCGGCCTCACCGCCCTCGGCACCGGCGACATCACCGGCGTGGTGCTGCACAGCGACACCCCGTGGGCGGGCGAGTTCGCCTGCTCCGACCCCGAGCTCGACCGGCTGCACCAGTCCATCGCCTGGGGGCAGCGCTCCAACTTCGTGAGCGTCCCCACCGACTGCCCCCAGCGCGACGAGCGGCTCGGCTGGCTCGCCGACGCGCAGGTGTTCCTCCCGACCGCCTGCCTCAACGCCGACGTGGCCGCCTTCTTCGACGGCTGGCTGCGCGACGTCCGCGGCGCCCGGTCGGCGGACGGCGGCTTCAGCAACGTGGCGCCGAGACTGGCCGGGGTGGCCGACGAGGGCGCGCCCGGCTGGGGCGACGCGGGCGTTCTGGTGCCCTGGCACCTGTACCGGGTCTACGGCGACGAGCGGGTGCTGGTCCGCAACTTCGACGCGATGTGCGGCTGGGTCGACTTCGTCCACCGGCACAACCCCGACCTGGTGTGGAACCGCCGCGTCGGCCCGCACTTCGCCGACTGGCTCGCGCCGACGCCGACGCCGCGCGACGTGGTCGCCACCGCCTACTTCGCCCGCAGCGCCGACCTGACCGCCCGCGCCGCGGAGGTCCTCGGCCACCCCGACGCCGCCGAGCGGTACGGGACGCTCGCCGGCCACATCCGCAAGACCTTCACCGAGCGGTTCGTGACGCCGGACGGCCGGATCGAGGGCGACACCCAGACCGGCTACCTGCTGGCCCTGGCCTTCGGCCTGCTGCCCGCCGAGCTCGTGCCGGGCGCCGCGGACCGCCTGGCCGAACTCGTCGAGGCGGCCGGACCCGGCCTGACCACCGGGTTCCTCGGCGTCGGCCTGATCGCGCCCGTCCTGGACGCGCACGGCCGCGCCGACCTCGCGCACGCCCTGCTGACCCGCGCCGAACCGCCGTCCTGGCTGCATCCGCTGCGGAACGGCGCCACCACCATCTGGGAGCGGTGGGACGGCTACACCGCCGGACGCGGCTTCCAGGCCGCCGCGATGAACTCGTTCAACCACTACTCGCTCGGCTCGATCGGCGAGTGGCTCTACCAGGGTGTCGCCGGGCTGGCGCAGGCGCCCGCGTCGACCGGCTACCGGGAACTGCTGATCCGCCCCCGTCCCGGCGGCCTGACCTGGGCCCGCGCGTCGTACGAGTCGGTGCGCGGCACGGTGAGCACCGCCTGGACCCGCGAGGGCGGCGGGTTCCGGCTGGAGGTGTCGGTGCCACCGGGGGCGTCCGCCGTGGTGCACATTCCCGCGGCCGATCCCGGCGGGGTCAGGGAGAGCGGGATCCCGGCGGCCGAGGCCGCCGGCGTACGGATCGTCGGCACGGAGCCGGGAGCGCTCCGCTGCCGGGTGACATCGGGGGAGTTCCGCTTCACCGCGGACGTTCATTGACCACCGTCCCCAAGGGGGACGGCCCCGGCGACCCTTTCGCCGGACATCAAGGAGGACACATGTCAGCGTCGTTCGAGAGGGCGGCCCTCAGCCGCCGCGGGTTCCTGCGGGCGTCCGGGATGGCCGCCGGGGCGATCGCACTGCCCGGAGCGCTGGCCGCGTGCGGCGGGTCGTCGGGCGGTTCCGGCGGCACCCTGCGGCTGGTCGGCGTCGCCGACCAGCAGAAGCCGCTGGACCTGCTCACCAAGGCCTACACCAAGTCCAAGTTCAACGCCTCCTACGCGCCGACCGACCAGGTGCAGACCTCCGTCCGCACCCAGCTCGGCGCGGGCAACGCGCCGGACGTGCACGTGGTGTTCCCGGGCAACGGCAGCGCGATGAGCATGATGCAGATCTCCCAGGCCGGGCTGCTCGCCGACCTGAGCGACCAGGCGTGGACCAAGAAGATCCCGGCCAACTTCAAGCCCGCGTTCCAGCGCGACGGCAAGACCCTGATCCACGCGGCCGGCGCCAGCGTGATCGGCGCGATCTACAACAAGAAGGTCTTCCAGGAGGCCGGGGTCGAACCGCCGAAGACCTGGCCGGAGTTCCTCCAGGTCTGCGAGAAGATCAAGAAGAAGGGCAAGATCCCGATCGCGCTCGGCGCGCAGACGCCCTGGGTCACCCAGCTCATCAGCTACGCGCTGGTGCCGTCCACCGTGTACGCCGAGAATCCGCAGTTCGACAGCCAGATGCAGGCGGGATCGGCGACCTTCGCGAAGTCCGGCTGGGTGCAGGCGCTGGAGATGTACCTGGAGCTCCAGAAGCGCGGGTTCTTCAACGACAACCCGAACGGCACCACCTTCGAGCAGCAGACCTCCATGGTCGCGACCGGCAAGGCCGCCATGGCGATCCAGGTCTCGGCGGTGCTGCCCGACTTCCGCAAGGCGGCGTCCGGACCGGACGACCTGTCGATGTTCCCGGTGCCGGGCGCGGACGACGCGGCCGGGGTGTGGATCCCGGCGGGCGTCGTGGTCGGCCTCGGCGTCAGCGCGCGCGGCAAGAACCGCGACGCCGCCAAGGCGTTCATCGAGTTCCTCGGCGAGCAGCAGAACATCAACACGTGGGCCGAGGCGGTCGCGTGCGTGCCGCTCGTCCGCGACTCCAGCTCCAAGATCGACCCGGTGCTGGAGCCGTTCCTGTCGTTCATGGACGGGAACAGGGCCGTGCCGTTCATGGACCAGAACTGGCCCAACGCCGAGGTGCAGCCCGCGCACTTCGCGATGGTGCAGGAGCTGCTCGGCGGCAAGACCACCGTCGCGGCCGGTCTCGCCAAGCTGGACGAGACCTACCGGAAGAAGTAGCCGTGTCCCTGCTCACGATCCGCCGCGCCAAGGGCGGGTTCCTGAGGCCGCCGTGGTGGTTCGCGGCGCCCGCCCTGGCGGTCTACGCGCTGGTGGTGCTGTACCCGACCGCCAGCGGCATCGTCTATGCGTTCACCGACTGGAACGGCATCGGCGACAGCTCCTTCAACGGCCTCGACAACTTCAGCAAGCTCCTCCAGGACGACGCGGCGCGCGGCTCGCTCGTCAACACGCTGCTGCTGAGCGTCGCGATCGTCATCGTCCAGAACGGCGTCGGGCTCGCGCTCGCGCTCGGCGTGCACACCGCCATCAAGTCGCGGGCGCTGCTGCGGGTGGTGTTCTTCGCACCCGCCGTGGTCAGCCCGGTGATGGTCGCCTTCCTGTGGAAGTACGTCTACAACCCGGCGCCGGACGCCGGCCTCAACGGCATCCTCGGCGCCGTCGGGCTCGGCGGGCTGCGCCAGGACTGGCTCGGCGACCCCTCGCTGGCGATCTGGTCGGTGGCCGGGATGGTGGTCTGGCAGTTCGCCGGCTACTCGATGGTCATCTTCCTGGCCGGGCTGGAGGGGGTGCCGGCCGAGCTGCACGAGGCCGCGATGATCGACGGCGCCGGGCGGTTCCAGCGGTTCCGGCACGTGACCTGGCCGCTGCTGGCGCCCGCCGTCACGATCAACGTGATGCTGTCCACGATCGGCGGCCTCAAGCTGTTCGACCAGGTCTACGCGGCCACCAACGGAGGCCCCGGGCATGCCAGCGAGACCCTGTCGACGGTGCTGTACAAGCAGGCGTTCGTCTTCGGCAACTACGGCTACAGCACCGCGATCGCCCTGGTGCTCGCGCTGTTCGTGGCCGCGGTGTCGATGGTCCAGATCTTCTATCTGCGCGGCCGGGAGGTGAGCGCGTGAAGCTCCGCTACGGGTTCCGCACGTTCCTGCTCGAACTGGTGATGATCGCTGTCGCCCTGGCGTTCCTGTTCCCGGTGTACGCGCTGATCACGCTGTCGCTGAAGGACAAGCAGCAGATCGCGTCGACGCCGCTGGCGCCGCCGACGTCCCCGACGTTCGGCAACTTCGCCGACGCCTGGCAGCGGGCCTCGCTCGGCTCGGCGCTGCTGAACAGCACCGTGATCACGGTGGTCAGCCTGCTGCTGCTCATCGCGGTCGGGTCGTTCGCCGCCTACTTCCTGGCGCGCTGCGCGTCCCGGCTCGGGTTCGGGCTGTACGTGCTGTTCCTGCTCGGCATCGTGCTGCCGTTCCAGCTCGGCATGATCCCGCTGTTCAAGCTGGTCGACTCGGCCGGGCTGCTGGGCAGCTACCAGGGAATGATCATCTTCTACACCGGCATCCAGCTGCCGTTCACGATCTTCCTGTACACCGGGTTCATCCGGGCGCTGCCCGCCGACTACGCCAACGCCGCGCTGATCGACGGCGCGGGGCACTGGCAGGCGTTCACCCGGGTGGTGTTCCCGCTGCTGCGGCCGATCACCGGCACGGTGCTGATCCTCAACGCCGTGTTCATCTGGAACGACTTCTTCACGCCGCTGCTCTACCTGGGCGGGTCGGCGCGCGAGACGGTCCCGGTGCGGATCTTCGCCTTCGTCGGGCAGTACGTCTCCGACTACGGCCTGGTCTTTGCTGGGCTGGTGCTGGCCGCGCTGCCGATCCTGGTGGTCTTCCTGGTGCTCCAGCGGTATGTGATCAAGGGCTTCGCGAGCGGGCTGAAGGGATGAGGCCGTGATCCCGGCGCGGCTGCGCGCGGTCCTGGCGGACCCGCCGCGGGCCTACTCCCCGGCGCCGATCTGGTGGTGGAGCGGCGACCGGCTGGACCGGCGGCGCCTGCGCGACCAGCTCGAGCGGTTCGCCGCCGGCGGCGTCCACAACCTGGTCGTGCTGAACCTGGCGCCCTCGGGCCCGATGTTCGGCGCGGACGCCGACGACCCCCCGTTCTTCTCCGAGGCGTGGTGGGAACTCCTGGACGGCGTCTGCGAGGACGCCGGGGCGCTCGGGGTGTCGCTCTGGTTCTACGACCAGCTCGGCTTCTCCGGCGCCGACCTCCAGGCCCGCCTGGTGCGGGACGCCCCCGGGTACGCCGGGCGGTGGCTGGACCGGGACGGCGGGGTGTCGGTGCGCGGCTTCGACTACCTGTCGGCCGAGGCGTGCGCGGTACTGCTCGACCGGGTGCACGGCGAGTTCGAGCGGCGCCTCGGGCACCGGCTCGGCACCGTGATCGCCGGGTCGTTCCAGGACGAGCTGCCCTCCCTGCCGACCTGGTCGGAGCCGTTCGCCGAGGAGTTCGAGAAGCGCCGCGGCTACGACCTCACGCCGCACCTGGCCGTGCTGTGGGACGGCGGCCCGTCCGGCGCGCCTGGCCCGTCCGGGCCGGCGGGCCGGGACGGGCAGATCCGCCGTGACTACCACGCGACCCGCGCCGAACTCGCCGAGGAGGCGTTCTTCCGGCCGCTGGCCGAATGGCACGAGCGGCACGGCCTGCTGGTCGGCTGCGACCAGCAGGACCCGGCGCGGGCCGGGCACCCGGTGGACGGGGTGCGGCTCTACGCCGACTACGCGCGCACCCACCGCTGGTTCGGCGCGCCCGGCTCCGACCACCACGGCGACGCGCGCGTCCACTCGTCCCTCGCCCACCTGTACGGCCGGGAACGGACGTGGATCGAGGCGTTCCACTCCAGCGGCTGGGGCGGGACGATCGAGGAGACCTTCGACTGGCTGCTGCCGTGGCTGCGGTCCGGCGCGACGCTGTACAACCCGCACGCCGCCTACTACACGACCAGGGCGGGCTGGTGGGAGTGGGCGCCGCCGTCCACCGACTGGCGCCAGCCCTACTGGGCGCACTACAAGGTCTTCGCGGACGCGGTCGCCCGGCTCTGCGCGGCGCTCTCGCTCGGCCGCCACGTGTGCGACGTGGCCGTGCTCTTCCCGACCGCGACCGCCCAGGCCGGGACGCGGCTGGACGGCGTGGACTCCGGCGCCGCCCTCGCCCAGGACACCTACCGGGCGCTCATCGGCGACATGGCCTGGTTCCGGATGGTGCCCGGCGCCCTCGACCGGCTCCGCGTCGACGCCGACGTCGTGGACGACGACTCGGTCCAGCGCGCGACGGTCGCGGACGGCCGCCTGAACGTCGCGGACGAGGCCTACGCGACCGTCCTGCTGCCCGCGTGCACCGTGCTGGAGGGCGACACCGCCCGGCGGCTCGCCGCCCTCATCGAGGCGGGCGGGCGCGTCATCGCGATCGGCCCGCCGCCGCGCGAGGGCGTCGGCGACGCGGCGGCGGGCGAGGCGGTGGCACGGCTCGCCGGGATGGTGGAGACCGTCCCGGACGTGGCCGGTCTGGACGCGCTGCTGGCGGCCCGGCGGCGCGTGGAGGCGCCCGTCCCGGCCCTGGTCCGCGAGGTCGACGGCGCGACCGTGGTGTTCGTGACCGCGACCCCGTCCATGGCCAGCCGCGTGTCGGTCGAGCGTCCCGACGAGCGCGGCGCCGACCAGGGCTGGGTCGACGTGACCTACGACTTCGATCCGGGCCGCTACCTGCGGGAGATGCCCGTGCGCGTCGAGGGCGTGACCGGCCCCGCCTACCTCGCCGGCCCGTTCGGCGGCCCGCTGAGGCCGCTCGCGTGCACCGTCTCGGGGACGGCCGCCGAGGTCGTCGTGCCGTTCGACGACGGGCCCGCCGCGCTGATCATCTTCCCCGGCGGTGAGGACGGGGCGATCCCGCCCGCCGCGCCTCCCGTCAGGCGGGTCCCCGAGACGGAGATCGGCCTCGGGGCGTCCTGGAGCATGGAGCTGGTGCCGACGCTCGACAACGCCTGGGGCGACTTCGCCCGTCCCGCCGGCGAGCCCGTGCCGCTGGAGTGCTGGGCCCTCTCCCACCAGGTCGAGGGCGAGGACGGCTGGGACGGGGCGCACGCCACGTTCGGTCCGCACGGCGTGTGGACCGCCGCGCCGGGCGGCCCCGGCCGGACGGCCGAATACTCCGACTCGCGCGGCATCCGCAAGGACACCGTCCACCGCGACTTCCTCGGACCGAAGGGCCACGTGCCCGAGGAGTTCCTCGATTTCGGCGACGTCCGGGCGGGGGAGCGGGTGCTGTTCCGCACGCGCCTGACCGTGCCGGACGGCGGCGGCGGATTCGTCGCGGTCGGCGCCGCCGCCGCCAAGACGCTCACGGTGGACGGAGCGGCCGTCCCCCTCGACGATCACGGGTACCTCGCGGACGGCGCCACCCGGCTCGCTCCCGGTGAGCACGACGTCGAGCTCCACCTCGTCCCCGGCGAGGACGTGCGGCTGCGCGCCCACCTGGCCGTGGTGACCGACCCCGGGCGGTACCGCCGTCCGGAGTGGATCACCGCCGGGGGGGACGGGCGGCCGGGCGCGCGGGTCGCGTTCACCGTGCCGCTCGGCCCCGGCACCGTCCTCCAGGTGGCGTCCGCGGCGCCCTGCCGCATCCTGGTGGACGGCGCGGAGATCGGCCGCCAGGGCGGCTTCGACCCGTACGCCGAGCAGGAGGTCCCGCGCGTCGGCCGCTACGACCTGACCGGCGCGGCGAACGCCGAGCTGACGCTGGTCCTCACCGAGGAGGGGGCGCCGCCCGCCGTCCTGGTCGACGGCCCGGCCGTCTCCGGCGCCCCGGGCTGGACCGCGACCCGCGACGGCGAGCCGGTGCCCGTCCTGCCGAGGCGCCGCCAGCACGGCGACCCGGCCGCGCTGCACCTGCACCGCCGCCCCCACCCGCTGACCGGCACGGCCTGGCTCGAAACCGACGGCCACGATGGCGGCGGCGGCGGGCCCGGCGGCGGAGTCGTCCTGCCGACGGTGCTCGACGTCCCGGGGACGGGCGGCGGCCGGATCGAACGGCTGCGCCTCACGGTGCCGCCCGGCGCCACCCGGATGGCCTTCGACCTGCGCGGCGAACTGTTGGACGTCCTGGTGGACGGGCGGCCACTGGAGTTCACCGGGCGTTCGGCGGCCTTCGATCTGATGCTCCCAGGGGGCCGGACGGCGGCGCGCACGGCGACGCTGCGGATCCGGACTCGGCCGGGCCACCGGGCGGGCGCCGCGCTCGCCGGGCCGGTGCGGTTCGCGATGGGCCCCGGCACGATCGAACCGGGCGATTGGGAGGAGGTCGGCTTGGCCGGATACAGCGGCGGCGTGCGCTACCGCCGGCGGGTCGAGCTCCCCCCGACCCCGATGGCCTCCGGGACGGCGACGCTCGATCTTGGGAAGGTGCGGGGCACCGCCGAGGTGACGGTGAACGGGCGTCCCGCGGGCGTCCGCGTCTGCGCGCCCTACACGTTCGACCTCGGGACGGCCCTGCGTCCCGGGGTGAACGACATCGAGGTCCTCGTGTTCGGCACCCTGGCCCCCTACCTCGACGAAGTGAGCCCGACGCACTTCGTGTTCGACGGCCAGCGCGCGTCCGGGATGTTCGGCCCGGTGCTCCTGCGCCTGCGTCCCGGAACCTGACCGCCCCTCACCCCACGCACCCCTCACGTTCGAGGAGACCTCCATGACCAGTGCCCAGAACCGGCCGTCCGGCCCGTCGCTAGGACGGCGCGAGCTGCTCGCGGGCGGCGGGGCCCTCGGCCTCGGCGCCGCCGCGGCCGGCTTCTCGACCAGCAAGGCGTGGGCCGCGCCCGCGTTCGGCGACGACCCGTTCACCCTGGGCGTGGCCTCCGGCGACCCGTGGCCGGACGGCGTCGTGCTGTGGACCCGGCTCGCGCCGCAGCCGCTCGCCCTGGACGGCCTCGGCGGGATGCCGCCGCACAAGGTCGAGGTGGTCTGGGAGGTCGCCGCCGACGAGCGGTTCCGGAAGATCGTCCGAAGGGGGCGCACGCACGCCGTCCCGGAACTGGCGCACTCGGTGCACGTCGAGGTGAGCGGGCTCGCGCCGGGACGGGAGTACTTCTACCGCTTCCGCGCCGGCGGGGCGCAGAGCCCGGCCGGGCGGACCCGGACCGCGCCCGCGCACGGCGCCGCGCTCAGCGAGCTGAAGTTCGGCGTCGCGTCCTGCCAGGCGTGGTTCGAGGGCCACTACACCGCCTACCGGCACCTGGCCGAGGAGGACGTCGACTTCATCTTCCACCTCGGCGACTACATCTACGAGAACCCGATCGACGAGGCGGGCGGCGTGCGGAACGTGGCGCTGCCCGCCGAGGTCAGGGCGGAGCCCTACGACCTCACCCAGTACCGGCTGCGGCACGCGCTGCACCACTACGACCCCGACATCATCGCCGCCCACCAGGCGCATCCCTGGGCGCTGATCTGGGACGACCACGAGATCGACGACAACTGGGTCGGCGACTTCGGCAAGGACCCCGGCACCGACCCGGCGGTGTTCCGCAAGCGCAAGGCCGCCGCCTTCCAGGCGTACTACGAGAACCTCCCGCTGCGGCTGCCGAACAAGCCGAACGGGCCGAGCGCCCGCCTCTACCGCGGCCTCGGCTACGGCCGCCTCGCGCAGTTCCACCTGCTCGACACCCGCCAGTACCGCGACGACCAGGCGTGCGGGGACAAGACCAGCGACTGCGCCGAGCGGCTCACGCCCGGCCGCACCGTCCTCGGCGACGCCCAGGAGCGGTGGCTCTTCGACGGCCTGCGCCGCTCGCGCGCGACGTGGAACATCATCCCGCAGCAGATCCCGGTCACCCAGGTCGACACCGTCCCCGGTGACGGCCGGGCGTTCGTCATGGACTTCTGGGACGGCTACAAGCCGGCCCGCGACCGGCTGTTCGCCCGGCTCGCCGACCCGAGGGTGCGCAACCCGGTCGTGCTGACCGGCGACATGCACCGGCACATGGCCGCCGACCTGCGGACGGACTTCGACGACCCGCGTTCGCGCACCATCGGCGTGGAGTTCGTCGGCACCTCGATCTCCACCAAGATGGACGGGATGGACCTGGACCCGGGCGGCCAGGACCTGCTCGACGCCAACGAGCACATCAAGTTCACCAGCTACCAGCGCGGCTACGTCCGGTGCACGCTCACCAAGGACACCTGCCGCGCCGACTTCCGCGTCCTCCCGTACGTGACGCGGCCGGGCGCACCGGTCAGCACCCGGGCCTCGTTCGTGACCGAGAACGGCAACCCCGGCCTCCAGGCGGTGTAGCCCGCCTCCCGGCCGGCGACGTCCAGGCGCATGACGTATCCGTCCGGATACGCCCGGTTCCGGAATTCTCTGGAACCGGGCCCGTGCGGTACGGCTAGGGCGCCCGCCGCCACGTATTGAGCACCCGGTCGACCGTGGCGCGGATCGCGGCGCGCGCGTCCGCGCGCGGAACGCCGTCCATCAGGAGCCGGTCGTAGCCGGTGTCGAGATGCCGGACGGAGGCGACGACGGCGAGCGTGACGGCCTCCTCGTCCAGCTCCCGGCCCGCCGCCGACCGCCCGACCCGGCCGCTGCCGCGCACCGCGGCGTGCCCGGCGATCTCCGCCGCGCGGTCGGCCGGGCAGCCGGGGAAGAGCCGCACGATCTCCGCGGCCATCCGCTCCTGGAGGTCGAGGTCCTGCTCCGCGCGGCGCCCCCGGTCGCGGTCGCGGCGCCTGGACCGGGCGTCCTCGTCGGCCAGGCACAGCTCCTCGGCCCGCTGGAGCGCCGCCTCCTCGACGAGGAGGCCGCGCCGCTCGTACCGCTTGCGCCGCCGGTTGAACCGCATGACCAGCGCCGAGAGCCCGCTCTCCTTCTTCGCCCGGCGGCTCAGCGCGGCGTCGCCGGACGGCAGGAACACCAGATGGTCGAGGTCGGCGCAGGCCAGGCAGAGCGGCGCGTCGTCCTCCACGAGGTGGAACTCGCCGGTGCCGCCGCATCCGGCGCAGGCCCACGCCTTCTCCGGCACGACGGCCACCAGGTCGGGGGCCCGGTTCTGCTTGGCGGTCAGCCGTTCGCGCTGCGCCGGCGTCAGATCGGGGGAGGTCCAGTGCAGGCGGAGGGCGCGCTCGGCCGCCTCACCGCCCGCGGCGGTGAACCGCAGCGCCCGCCGGTCGCGGGTGGCCGCGAGGTAGACGGCCTCGCTGGAGTCCAGCCCCCGGGCCTCGGCCCACGCGCGCAGCGCCCGCGCGGCGTCGCCGATGCGGTCGGCGCCGACGGGCATGACCGCCTCGAGGGAGGCGTGCCGCCCCTGCCGCCACTCGTCCACCTGCGCGGTCCGCAACCAGCGGATCTGGGTGAACACCTCCACCGCCGACACCGACCGCGTCCGTTTCAGGATCCCGTCCGCGGCGTCCTCGACCCGCCGTCCCAAGCTCATGAGCGCCAACGCTACCGACCTCCGGACCCCCGCAGGACCGGGGCCGGAACGGAGCTGCGCGGTCACGGAACGTAATGTCGATCTCATGGAACGGGGGAACTGGACCGGGCCCGGTGGGATGCGGGTCACCGCCGTGCGGCTGGCGGGGGCGCACCGGGTATGGGCCGACTTCGCGGGGATCGGGGCGGAGGTCGGCTCGGCCTTCCTGGTGACCGGCGGCGGGGCGCTGGCCGGACGCGGCTACTACGCCACGGTGGAGGACCTGGCACGGGCGGTGGACCTGGCGGCGCTGAGCCCCGGCTGAGCGGCTGAGCGGCTGGGCCTTGCGGGCCGGGCCGGCCCGTGTGATTGTTTGGCGGATGATGGACATGCCCGAGCGGGACCGCGCGGAGGTCGTCGTCGTCGGGTCGGTCAACGCCGATCTGGTGGTCCGCGTCGACCGGCGCCCGGAGCCGGGGGAGACCGTGCTGGGCTCCGACCTGGCCGTCCACCCGGGTGGCAAGGGCGCCAACCAGGCGGTCGCCGCCGCCCGGCTCGGCGGCCGGGTCGGGATCGTCGGCCGGATCGGCGACGACGGCAACGGCGAGCTGCTGCGCGCCTCGCTCGCCGCCGCCGGGGTCGGCCTCGGCCACCTCCTCGGCACCGGCGGCCCGACCGGGGTCGCGCTGATCACCGTCGGCCCGGACGGTGACAACAGCATCATCGTGTCGCCCGGCGCCAACGCGCGGCTCGGGCCCGCCGACGTCGCGGCGGCCCGCGCGATGATCGCCGCGGCGGCCGTGGTGTCGTTCCAGCTCGAGGTGCCGCTCCCCGCCGTCCTCGCCGCCGCGCGCACCGCGGCGGACGCCGGGGCGCGGGTCGTCCTCAACCTCTCGCCGCCCGCCCCCGTCCCGGACGAGCTGCTGCGCCTGTGCGACCCCCTCGTGGTGAACGAGCACGAGGCCGCCTTCCTCCTGGCGGGCCGCGACGGCGGTGACGGGCCTCCTGGGGACGGGGACGGGGACGGCGGCGATCCGGCCGGGCTCGCGGACGGGCTGCTCGGCCTGGGCCCCCGGTCGGTCGTGATCACCCTCGGGCCCGGCGGCGCGCTGGTCGCGGACGCGTCCGGGACGGCCCGGGTGACCTCGCCGCGGGTGGAGGCCGTCGACACGACCGGCGCGGGCGACGCCTTCACGGCGGCGCTGTGCCTGCGCCTGGCCCGGGGCGACGCCCTGCCGGACGCGGCCCGCTTCGCCGCCCGCGTCGGCGCCGCGTCCGTGCGCACGCCCGGGGCGCAGAGCTCCTACCCGGGATCGGCCGACGACCTGCCCGTCTGACCGCCCGACCCGCCGCCCGTCCGGGTGCCCGATCAGCCGTCCGGGACGGCGCGGAGCCGGAACAGCTCTTCGGCGACGTCGTGCACGTCGGCGCCCAGGTCGAACGCGCTGAGCAGGTGCAGGTCGTCGACGGTCTCGATCTCCAGCAGCCGGGTGTGCAGGAGCAGCCGCCGCCGCTCGTCCACCCGGATCGCCTCGACGTCGGCCCACGGGATCCGGCGATGCCCGGCGTAGCCGCTCATCACGGTCACCCCGGCGCCGTCGGCGGCCAGCCGCACCGGCGTGAGCAGGTCGCGCACCGCCAGCCCGGCCAGGCCGATCGCCGCCACGCCCGCCAGCAGCACGAGCTGCCGGTCGTGCGCGGACAGCGCAGCCAGCCCCGCGACCGCCACCGCGGCGGCGCACTTCAGCGCCACGTGTCCCGGCGGCACCCGCCACTGCCGTCCGGGTCCGGCCTCTTCCCCCATGGCCGACACGGTAGCGGCCCGTCGGGTAGGAAGAGCGGGACGACCACGGAAGGCGGCACATGCGGTTCAAGGTGCGAGACCGGATCTTCGGCATCGGCGACGACTACTGGATCGAGGACGAGGACGGCCGGCGCGCCTTCCTGGTGGACGGCAAGGCGCTGCGGGTCCGGCAGACGTTCGAGCTGAAGACCCTCGACGACCAGGTCGCCGCGGTCATCCGCAGGAAGATGGTGGCGATCCGCGACACGATGGTGGTCGAACGCGAGGGCGAGCGCCTCGCGTCGGTGCACAAGAAGCACCTCACCCTGCTGCGCGAGCGCTTCAAGGTCGAGCTCGCCGACGGTTCCGCGTGGACGGTCAAGGGCGACATCATCGACAAGGAGTACGAGATCGAGTCCGACGAGGGCCGGGTCGCGCGGATCTCCCGCAAGTGGTTCCGGATCCGCGACACCTACGCCGTCGACGTCGACGAGGGCGCCGACGTCGCCCTCGTCCTCAGCGTCGCGGTGTGCGTGGACGCGCTGACCTCGGACGAGGACGGCTGACCCGCGCGCCGGCCGGGCGTGTCGGCCCCGACCGCGATGGCCACATTGCACTTCCCCGCGGGTCACCCCACCGTCCGGTGCCGGCCCGGCGGGGGCGTGCACCGGCCCGGGGCCGCCCCGCCGTCCCGTCCGCCGGTCCGGTGCCCGCCCTCGGCCGCGGGCCGGGCCCGGGCGCCGTATGTTCCAGCGGTCGTTACACGGGAGCTCCGGCCGCATAGGGGTGATCCGCGGCATTCGCCGGGCCGCCGGTTCGGTAGCGTCGAGGCATGCGACTCGGCGTACTGGACGTGGGCTCGAACACGGTGCACCTGCTGGTGGTGGACGCCCATCGGGGCGCCCGCCCGCTGCCGGCGTTCTCCCACAAGGACGATCTGCGCCTGGCCGCGCACCTCGACGAGGACGGGCGGCTGTCGGCCGACGGCGAGACCCGGCTCCGCGCGTTCATCGAGGAGGCGCTCCAGGTCGCCGAGGACAAGGGCGTGGAGGACCTGGTCGCGTTCGCCACGTCCGCGGTCCGCGACGCCGCCAACGGCGAGGAGGTCCTCGACCGCATCCGCACCGGCACCGGGGTCGGCATCAGCGCCCTGTCCGGCCCGGACGAGGCGCGGCTGACCTTCCTCGCGGTGCGCCGCTGGTTCGGCTGGTCGGCCGGGCGGCTGCTGGTGGTCGACATCGGCGGCGGCTCGCTGGAGATCGCGACCGGCATCGACGAGGACCCCGACGTGGCGATCTCGCTGCCGCTCGGCGCGGGCCGGCTCACCCGCGACTGGTTCACCGCCGACCCGGTGCCCGCCGACGAGGTGCGCAAGCTGCGCAAGCACGTCCGCGCCGAGATCGCGCGGCACGTCGGCGAGGTGGCCCGTTACGGCGTGCCCGATTTCGCCGTCGCCACGTCCAAGACGTTCAAGCAGCTCGCCCGGATCGGCGGCGCCGCGTCCACGTCGGACGGCCCCTACCAGCGCCGGGTGCTGCGCCACTCCGACCTGACCGAATGGGCCGAGAAGCTGGCCGGGATGCCCGCCGACGGGCGCGCCGCGCTGCCCGGCGTCTCCGAGCGCCGGGCCTCGCAGCTCCCCGCCGGGGCGATCGTCGCGGACGCGTCGATGGACCTGTTCGGCCTGGCCGAGCTGGAGGTCTGCCCCTGGGCGCTGCGCGAGGGCGTCATCCTGCGCCGGCTCGACATGATCACGGGCTGACCGCCGGACCGCGCGGGGCCGTGCCGGATCACCAGCCGGGGTGGCCCAGGGTGCGGCCGGGCGGGGTGATCCGCCGCTCGCCGGTGCCGTCGGCGCGGATCGCGTGGATCACCGGGCGGTCCCAGGTGCCGCGGGTGAAGGCGATCCACCGGCCGTCCCGCGACCAGGAGGGGTCCATCTCGTGGGCGGGGTCCCGGGTGACCCGGTGCGGAGCGGAGCCGTCGGCGTTCACGATCCAGATGTCGCCGCCGGGGTAGGCGCCCCGCGAGTAGGCGATCTTCGAGCCGTCCGGCGACCAGGCGGGATCGACGGCGCGGACGCCGTCGCGGGTGATCCGGGTCCACGGCGCGGCCGGCCGTTCCGCGTCGAGCGAGTAGAGCTGCTCGGCGCCGTCGCGCTTGCTCCAGAACACGAGGCGGCCCTGCGGGGAGCACATCGGGTCGTCCTTGTCGGACGGGTCGGTGGTGAGCGGCTGAGCCGCGCCCCCGTCGATCGCGGTTCTGTAGATCTGCCGGACGTCGGCGCGCTCGCCCATGTACGCCAGCCGCCGGCCGTCCTCCGACCACGTCACGCGCCCGCCGGCCAGCGCGTCGGTGACCCGCCGCGGGCCGCCGCCGTCGGCGTTCATCACCCACGCCTCGGTCTTGTCGCCGTTCTTGCGGGTGAACGCGACGCGCTTCCGGTCGGGCGAGTACTGGGGAAGGGAGTCGCACGTCGGCCCGCCGACGAGGGTGGTGGGCGCGGCGGCACCGGGCGCGTAGGTGCCGATGTCGCCGTGGCAGGTCTTCGGCCATCCGGGTGCCGTGTCGATCCGCACCAGCAGCGGCTCGGCCGGGAACCCGCCGGTGGTCTTGGCAGCCATTCGCGACCCGTCGTCCGGCCGCGTCAGCAGGTAGTTGCCCGTCACGGCGCCCACCAGCAGCACGGCGGCGCCGACGGCCAGCGGCCCCTTTCTGCGGGGCCACGCCCGCCGGGCCGGAGGCGCCGGGGGGACGGTGGGCATGACGGGCTGCGGCGACTCGGTCCGCCCCTCCCCGATCGGCGAGGTGCCCGACTGGGGAGGGGGCGCCACCTCCGTGGCGGGGTGCGGTGGCGGGGGCGAGCCGTGGCGGGCGTCCGGCGCGGCGGCGTCCTGAGAGGTGACGCCAGAGGACGGAGACGGAGACGGCGGCGGGATCGGCGGCGGGGATGGCGGCGGGGGCTGGGGCGGCGTCCACGACTCGCCCAGGGTCGTGGACACGTCGGTCTCGGTCGAGCCGCCGACGAGCGCGAGCAGCAGCTCCTGCGCGGTGGGCCGGTGTTCGGGGTCCTTGGCCAGCGCGGCCCGGACCAGCCCGGCGAGCGGGCCCGGCAGGTCGCCCAGCTCGGGCTCGGCGTGCACGACGCGGGCGGCCATGACCTGGAAGGTGCCCTGCCCGAACGGGTTGCGCCCGCCGGCCGCGAACACCACCAGGCAGCCCCACGCGAACACGTCGACCGCCGGGCTCACCTGCTGGGTCAGGATCTGCTCGGGCGCGATCCAGCCCGGGGTGCCGACGACCTGCCCGGTGCGGGTGTGCGCGCTCGCCGCGTCCAGCGCGCGGGCGATGCCGAAGTCGATCACCCGCGGCCCGGACATGGACAGCAGCACGTTGCTCGGCTTGAGGTCGCGGTGCACCAGCCCGGCCGCGTGGATGGCGACGAGCGCGGCGGCCACGCCGACCGCGACGCCGTGCAGCATCCCCGGCGACAGCGGCCCCCCGTCCGCGACCCGCTGGAGCAGCGAGGGGCCGTCGATGTACTCGGTGACCAGGTAGGCGACGCCGGCGTCCTCGCCGTGCTCCAGCACCTGCGCGGTGCAGAACGAGGCGACCCGCTCGGCGTGCGCGGCCTCGTCGTGGAAGCGGGCGAGGAACGTGCGGTCGCCGGCGAGCGCCGCGCGGACCACCTTCACCGCGACCGGGCCGCCGTCCGGGGCGCGGCCGAGGTAGACCGCGCCCATCCCGCCCTCGCCGGCCTTGGCCTCGATCCGGTACCGGCCCACCCGCGCCGGGTCGCCGGGACCCAGCTCGCGCAGCGGTGCCGGCGTCGGCCCCGGTCCCGGCCGCGAAGTCGGGTTCTCCATTGGCGACTCACCTCTTGCGCCCAGGGGCGCCTCCGAACGGCCGCCGTCGCGGCGGCACGCGGGCCCCGTGAATCCTCACGATGGCAGAGCCGGAGCGGCACGGCCAGTGCCGGTGAAAGGTCAATAAAACGCCAAGTCCATCCCGGCATACGGCAAAACTCCGAATGGTCGGCTGTGCCGCGGCCTGCGCCGGCGCGGCCGGGCATACGCTGGTCGGCCAGCCGGTCCGAGGCATGCTCGGATCATCGGGGTGATCGGTGGATTCCTTGATCTTGCGGATGCGCCGCGGCACCCCCCGCCGTTTCCCCATCCGCCCCGGAATCCGCCGTGATCGCGCCCGCGCCCTTCCGCGCGGGCGCGGGAGAACCGGGCTCGTCCTGGCCGCCGTGCTGGCCGTGGTGCCGGCCTCGTCCGGCTGCGGCATCCGGACCGAGCGCTGGAGCCGGCCGGTCTCCGGCGTCACCGCCGTCCAGACGATCGACCCCGGCGTGGTGCCCGGTCTCGACGTCGAGACGCGCACCGGGGACGGCCCCGAACGCCACATGTACGCCGCATACCCCCGCATCCCGGGCGCGGACCCGCTGACCGACCGGCTCGCCTCGGCCGTCGACGACCGGATCAGGGCCTTCGAGGCCGACACCGCCGACACCGCCCGCGGCCGGGACGGCGACGCCCCGGCCGCGTCGTCCGGTGGACGCGCCCCCGAGCTCAACGTCCAGTGGTCGCTGACCGCCGCGTCCGGCCAGGTGGCCGGGGTCCGGCTGGTGACCTGGCAGTACCTCGGCGCCTCCGGCGGCGAGACGCGGCGCACGTTCTGGTACGACGGCACCACCGGCCGGGCGCACCCCTCGTCCGACCTGCTGGACGGCGACCGCGGGCTGGACGCGCTGGCCCGACTGGTCCGCGACCGGCTCGGGGCGCGGGGCGACCCCGGGCAGGTGGAGGCGGACGCGCGCGCCTTCCCGTCCCTGGTCTTCAACGAGGCGGGCGACCTGGTCGTCGAGTTCAGCGACTTCACCGTGGCCCCCCGCTCTGCCGGGCGGGTCGCGGTCGCGCTCGGCCGCGAGGACTACGACCCGCTGCTGTCGGACGTCGGGCGCCGCGCCAGGGACGCCGCCGTCGCCGTCCGCCCCCGGCCCGCGCTCGCCGCGGCCGAGCCGGACGCCCGGCCCACGCCGTCCCCCTCCGTCCCCCCGCCGGCGGCCCCGTCGCCGTCCGGGACGTCCCGCCCCGACTGCGCCCGCGCCAAGTGCGTCGCGCTGACCTTCGACGACGGCCCCGGCCCGGTCACCCGGCGGCTGCTGGACGCGCTGGCCCGGCGGCAGGCCCGGGCGACGTTCTTCGTGGTCGGCGGCAGCGCCCACGCCTACCCCGACACGATCCGCCGCATCGCCGCCGCCGGCCACGAGCTCGGCAACCACACGCAGAACCACCGCGACCTCGGCCGGCTTCCGGCCCTCCAGGTCAACACCGACATCCAGGCGACCCAGCAGGTCCTGCGCACCGTCCTCGGCCGGGCCCCGGTTCTGCTGCGGCCCCCGTACGGCTCGACCAACGGCACCGTCGAGGGCGTCGCCGGATCGCTCGGACTGCGCCAGGTCGGCTGGAGCGCCGACCCCGGCGACCGGGGGGAGGACGACGCCGGGACGATCGCCGACCGCACGGTGGACGCGGCCCGTCCGGGCGGCATCGTGCTGCTGCACGACGGCCACGGGCCGACGGCCGACGCCGTCCCCGCCATCGTCGACCGGCTCGCGGGCGACGGCTACACCCTGGTCACCGTCTCCGACCTCCTCGCCGGCCAGACCCACCGCCACGGCGGCTGAACACGCCCGGCCCCACGGCACCGGCGCGGCGGACGGCCACCGGGCGCGTCAGTGGAAGTTGCGGGCGCGCACGCGGCCGGGGACGGGGAGGCGGCGCAGCCGCGTGGCGCGGACGTTGGCGACGCCGTCGGCGCGTTCGAGGCGCCCGCCGACCAGCAGCGCCTGCGCGTCGACGGCCAGCCCCCGGTGCCGCTGGAACACCTGCGGCGGGCAGACCACGTTGACGATGCCGGTCTCGTCCTCCAGCGTCATGAAGACCAGTCCGCCGGCGGTCGGCGGTCGCTGCCGGTGCGTGATCAGCCCCGCCACCAGCACGTTGGTCTCGCCGGGGACCGCGGCCAGGCGCTCGGACGAGTACGCGCCCAGCTCGTCCAGCGAGGCGCGCACGTGCGCCATGGGATGGGTGCCCGAGACGCCGGTCGCCCACAGGTCGGCGAGCGTCTCCTCGACCGGCGTCATGGCGGGCAGCTCCGGCGCACCCGCCCCCGGCGTGACGCCCTCAAGCTGCCCGGGACCGGTTCCGGCCAGGGCACCCGCCGCCCACAGCGCCGCGCGCCGCGAGAGCCCGAGGCGGCCGAACGCGCCGGCCGTCGCGAGCGCCTCCAGTGCGGCGGGCGACAGCGGAACCCGGCGGGCGAGGTCCTCCATACTCGCGTACGGGCGGCCCGCGGCGATCGCCTCCGCCGCGTCCGCGCCGAGGTTGCGGATCCCGGTGAGCCCGGCGCGGATCGCCGGCTGCGGCGCGGCAGGCGCGTGCGGATGCCGGCTCTCGTGCGCGACGGGCTCCTCCAGCGTGGGGTGCACCCCGCTGGCGTTGACGTCGACGGGCCGCACCTCCACGCCGTGCCGGCGGGCGTCGCCCAGCAGGCTCTGCGGGCTGTAGAACCCCATCGGCTGGTTGCGGACGAGCGCCGCGGTGAACGCCGCCGGGTAGTGCCGCTTGAGGTAGCCGCTGGCGTACACCAGGTGCGCGAAGCTCTGCGCGTGCGACTCGGGGAACCCGAAGCCGGTGAAGCCGAGGATCTTCTCGTACACGTCCTCGGCGACGGCGGCGGGGATGCCGCGCTCGGCCATCCCGTCCAGCAGGCGCCGCCGGAGCCGCTCGACCCGTTCGGGCGCCCGCTTGGACCCCATCGCCTGCCGCAGCTCGTCGGCCCCGGCCGGGGTGAACCCGGCGCAGTCGACCGCGAGCTGCATCATCTGCTCCTGGAACAGCGGGACCCCGAGCGTGCGGGCCAGCGCCTTCTCCATCAGCGGGTGCGGGCAGGCGGCGGGCTCCAGCCCCTTGCGGCGCCGCAGGTAGGGGTGCACCGAGCCGCCCTGGATCGGACCCGGGCGGATCAGCGCCACCTCCACCACCAGGTCGTAGAACTCGCGGGGCCGCAGCCGGGGCAGCGTGGCCATCTGCGCGCGCGACTCGACCTGGAACACCCCGACGGTGTCGGCGTCGGCGAGCATCGCGTACACCTCCGGATCGTCCGGCGGGATCGACTGGAGCCCCAGGCGCCGCCCGTGGTGCGCGGCGACCAGGTCGAACGCGTCGTGCAGGGCCGCCAGCATCCCGAGGCCGAGCAGGTCGAACTTCACCAGCCCGGCCGCCGCGCAGTCGTCCTTGTCCCACTGGAGGACGCTGCGGCCGGCCATCCGGGCCCACTCGATCGGGCAGATCTCGCCGACCGGACGATCGGCGATCACCATGCCGCCCGAGTGGACGCCCAGGTGCCGGGGCAGCGACAGCATCCGCCCGGCCAGGTCCGTCACGGCGCCCGGGACGTCGTTCTCGGCGCCGACCGGATCGCGCGGATCGACGC
The DNA here is from genome assembly GCF_030283145.1 of Actinomadura xylanilytica. Classification (GTDB taxonomy): domain Bacteria; phylum Actinomycetota; class Actinomycetes; order Streptosporangiales; family Streptosporangiaceae; genus Spirillospora; species Spirillospora xylanilytica. The sequence continues at coordinate 403,312 of NZ_JASNWE010000003.1, read as the reverse complement.
CCCGCGACCAGGCGTCCTGCTGGCCGGGGGAGAAGCCGAGCGCGCGGGCCGCGTCGCGCACGGCCATCCGCGGGCGGTAGCTGATGACGTTGGCGACCTGCGCGGTGCACTCGCGCCCGTACTTGCCGTAGACGTACTGGATGGCCTCCTCCCGGCGGCGGTGCTCGATGTCGAGGTCGATGTCGGGCGGCCCGTCCCGGCCGGGGGACAGGAACCGCTCGAACAGCAGTTTGTGGTGCACCGCGTCCACGCCCGTGATGCCGAGCGCGTAGCAGACCGCCGAATTGGCCGCCGATCCCCGCCCCTGGCACAGGATGTCCTGCTCCCGGCAGAACCGCACGATGTCGTGCACGATCAGGAAGTAGCCGGGGAAGCCGAGCCGCTCGATGACGTCGAGCTCCTTGGCGAGCTGCGCGTACGCGCCCGGGGTCCGCTCGCCGTCCGGCGGCCCGTAGCGCTCGCGGGCGCCCTCGGCGACCAGGTGCCGCAGCCAGCTCGCCTCGGTGTGCCCGCCGGGCACCGGCCAGTCGGGCAGCCGGGGCGCCATCACCCCGAAGCGGAACGCGCAGTCGCGCGCCAGCTCCACCGTCCGCTCGCGGACGCCCGGGAACCGTGCCAGCCTGGCCGCCATCTCCGCGCCGCTCCGCACGTGCGCGGTGCCGCCCGCGGGCAGCCAGCCCACCATGTCGTCCAGGCTGCGCCGCGCCCGCACCGCCGCCATCGCCTGCGCCAGCCGCGCGTCGTCCCCGGGCGCGGCGAAGTGCACGTTGTTGGACGCCACGACCCCCGTCCCCGTGCGGGCGGCCAGCTCGAACAGCACGTCGTTGCGGGAGTCGTCGTCGGGCTGGTCGTGATCGACCAGCTCCACGAACACGTTGCCGCGCCCGAACAGCCCGGCCATCCGGCGCAGCTCCCGCTCGGCCGCGTCCGGCCCGCCCTCCTCCAGCGCGGCGGGCACCGGCCCCTTGCGGCACCCGGTCAGCACCGCCCAGTGGCCGTCGTGCGCGGCGGCCAGCGCGTCCAGGTCGTACACCGGGCGGCCCTTCTCCCCGCCCGCGAGCTGCGCGGCGGTGATCGCCGAGCAGAGCCGCGCGTACCCGTCCGGATCGCGGGCCAGCACCAGCAGGTGCCGCCCCGCCGGATCGGGCTCGCCGGTCTGCGGCCCCGGCAGCCCGAGGCTCAGCTCCGCGCCGAAGACCGTCGCCAGTCCCGCCTCCCGCGCCGCCTGCGCGAACTGCACCGCCCCGTACATCCCGTCGTGGTCGGTGACGGCCATCGCCTCGACCCCGCGCCGCTTCGCCTCGGCGACCAGCGCCGCCGGAGCGCTGGCCCCGTCCAGGAAGCTGTACGTGGAGTGGCAGTGCAGCTCGGCCCACGGAACGGGGTCCGTCGGCGCGGTCTCGCGCGGCGCCGTGCGCGGACGGGGCGCCGCTGCGCCGCCCCGCTCAGGGGCCTGCCGCCACGACAACCTCTTCTCGAACTCCCGCCACGGGATCGGCGGATTACTCCAGCCCATCGGCCCTCCCCGCCTCAGTCATAGTCGCCCTCCACATGCCAGCGCCCGCCCTCGACCGCGAGGAGGAACGCCGCGCCCTCAGCCGTGACGACCTGGAACCGGGCGCGGCGCCGGGACCGGTCCGGATCCCACCAGCGTTCGTCGGCGGGCCACGGCCCCGTCCACGCCGACACCGGCACGGCCCGCCCGCCGCCGATCGCGATCCGCGCGGGCGGCGCCGACAACGTGCAGCGCGCCGACACCACCACCGGTGCCCCGGACGCGTCGGTGACGTCGACGGAGGGCGGCGCGACCGGGACGGCCGCGGGAGCGGGCGCCGGGACCCGGCCCGGCCACGGCCCCCCGGGCGCCCCGCCGGGCGGCAGGTCGCCGACCGGGACCCGCACCACCTGCTCGCCCGGCCCGCGCCCGCCGACCAGTACCGGACGGGTGATCCCGCGGTGCCCGAGCAGGGTCTGGATCCGGTCCGCGGCGCGCGCGATCCGGTCGGTCACCGCGGCCTGCCCCCACAGCGCCTGCTGCCGCCCCTCGTCCGGGACGAGCTGGTCGGGCACCAGCTCCAGCCAGCAGACCCCGCCCCAGACCGCCTCGTCCGGCCCCGGCGCGTCGTCCCGCCACGCCGACAACTGCCAGCGCACCCGCTCGGCCACCGCCAGCGTCGACAGCGCGCCGTCGTGCCGCCACAGCCGATGCAGGACGCGCCCGTCCGCGAACCCCACCTCGACCTCCAGCCGGACGCACGTCAGCCCGCCCTCGGCGAGGCCCTCGTGCAGCTCCCCGGCGAGGCGCTTGGCGGCGAAGACCACCTGCTCGGCCTGGGCGGCGGGCGGATCGAAGTCGCCGCGCACCGACAGGTCGGCGGCGGCCTGCGCGGGCGCGAGCGGACGCGGTTCCTCCCCGCGCGCCAGCCGGTGCGCCAGAGCCCCGTCGGCACCGAACCGGCCCGCCACGTGGCCCGACGGCAGCGCCGCGAAGCCGCCCAGCGTCCGCACCCCCAGCCGGGCGAGCAGGTCGGCCAGCTCGGGACGGCCCAGCACCGACAGCGGATACGGCGCGAGGAACGCCGCCGAGCCCCCTGACGGGACCACCGCCCCGCCCCCGCCGCGCGCGGCCAGCTCGGCCGCGAACAACCCGTCGGCGATGCCCGACCCGCAGTCGAACCCGGCCTCCACGACCGCGTCCTGCACCAGGACGCGCAACGCCTCCTCACCCCCGTAGAACCGTGCCGGGCCGCGCGCCGGAATGGCGCACAGCCCCGGCCGCACCACCTCCACCTTGGGCGTGAGCTCGGCCACCGCGTCCACGACGGTCTCGAACAGCCGACCCTCGGCGTCGACGTCGCGCTCCCGCACCACCAGCTCAGGACAACGACGCTGCGCGTCCCGGATCCGCTGCCCCCGCCGGACGCCCTCAGCCCGCGCCGCCGCCGTGCACGCCGCGACCTGCCCCTGCACCACGACCACCCCAGGCGTCGCCGCCTCCACCCCGACCGCCGTCGCCGGCCAGTCAGGGCACCACACCACCAAGACCCGCGTCACGCCCCCTCCCCACCGACCACGACGGCACGCCCCGCGAAACCGCTGCCGGGAATCGCGGTGACCGTGCCGCCCCTCGGGATGGCCGTGATGGTGCCGCGCTTGGGGACCGAGGTCACGGGGACGTGTTCGCAGGCCGCGGTGACGGCGCCGTCCGGGGCGGGCAGCCACAGCCGGTCGTGACGGCCCGTGCCGGGAGCGTCGCGCCCTTCGGCGACCACCCGTGCGAGGCGTCCGCGGAGCCGGCCGTGACCGTGGCCGAGGCCGTGCCAGGTGACGTCCTCGATCCGCAGCCTGAGCCGGGTGCCGGGCCAGTCGCGGGCGAAGGCCCCAGTGAGCGTCAGCACGCAGCCGTGTTTGCGGGCGAGGGCCGTCAGGCGGCGGACCGCCGTGGCCCCGGGGCGTTCGGGCGGCCTGACCAGGATCAGGTCGACCGCCTCGGCCAGTGCCGCCACCACGTCGGGCCACCGGCCGCCCGGCTCGTCGACCAGCAGCAGCCGTTCGGGCGCGGCGCCCATCGCGGTGGCGGCGGCCACCCCGAAGTCGGGCAGGCCGACGACGCCGCACCAGCCGCCGGTCCCTTCGACGCCGCCGTGCCGGGAGACGCCCGCGACGAGCGCCAGGCCGAGCGACGCGGCGCCGAGACCGCCGAGGCCCACGATCGAGCCGGGGCGCAGCCCGCCGCCGGGCACCACCGACCGCAGCGCGGGCAGTACCGGAACCAGGCCGCGCGCGGACCCGGCGCCGGGCGCGAAGGCGTCCAGCGCCGCGTTCTGTAGCGCCGCTTCCGGCACGGTGCCTCCTTCCACGCCGACCCGGCCCGCTCCCGACAATGTCGAACATAGGTTCGATGTATGTCAAGTTACCGCAGGTCACCTGATGGATGGCGTGGGCCGCCCCGGGGTCGGGAAGCCTTGCCGGGACGGGCTTTCGTTCCTGTAAGAGGGAGTTTCGCGGTTTCGTAGCATTGCCCCATGAACGGTGATGTGAGGGTCGTGTCGTGGACGGGTGACGCGCTCCGGCTCGTCGACCAGACGCTGCTGCCGGCGCGCCTGGCGCACGTCGACATCCGTGATGTCGACGTGCTGGTGGACGCGATCCGGCGGCTCGTCGTCCGTGGGGCGCCCGCCCTCGGCGTCGCGGGCGCGTTCGGCGTCGCCCTCGCGGTCCTTCAGGCGGAACGCGAGGGGTGGGACGACGCCGCCCGAGACGCCGCCATCACCCGGATCCGCGAGGCGAGGCCCACCGCCGTGAACCTCGCCGCGGGCGTCGACCGGGTCCGCCCGTACCTCGCCGGGGGCGCCGGCGCCGTGGCGGCCCGGGCCCAGGAGCTGCTCGACGCCGACGTGCGCGGGAACCGGGCGATCGGCGCTTACGGTGCGGACTGGATCCTGGCCCGCACCGGCGACCGCCCCCTGCGCGTCCTCACCCACTGCAACGCGGGTGCCCTCGCCACCGCGGGCTGGGGCACCGCCCTCGGTGTCGTCCGTGAGCTGCACGCCCGCGACCGCGTGGAGCTCGTCCATGTCGACGAGACCCGACCCCTCTTGCAGGGCTCGCGGCTCACCGCCTGGGAGCTGGACGAGGCGGGCGTCCCCTACGCCGTCCAAGCCGACGCCGCCGCGCCGAGCACGATCCTGCGCGGCCTGGTCGACGTGGCGGTCATCGGCGCCGACCGCATCGCCGCCAACGGCGACACCGCGAACAAGATCGGCTCGGTCGGGGTCGCGCTCGCCTGCGCCGCCGCCGGCGTCCCGTTCGTCGTCGCGGCCCCGTGGAGCACCGTCGACCTCCGAACCCCGTCCGGCGCCGGCATCCCGATCGAGGAGCGCGCCGCGGACGAGATCCTCAACTGGCAGGGCGCGCGCACCGCTCCCGCCGCCGCCCGCGCCTTCAACCCCGCCTTCGACGTCACGCCCGCGCATCTGGTGACCGCCCTGGTCACCGAGACCGGCGTGCTCGAGGTCTCGGCGGGGGCGACACCCCACCGAGCGGCCACCGGCTGACCAGCGCGCCCGCTGACCAGCGCGCCCTCTGGCTGACCGGCGCGCTCGCCGGGTGATCCGCGCCTTCCGGCTCCGGACTCCTTTCTGTTCGTGCCGGCGCGGTGTCCCGGGTTGACCGGCCGGCGATCAGCGTCCTCCTAGCGGGTGGAGAAGGCGTAGACGGTGCCGGCGTCGAAGGTCTGGCCCGGCCGCAGGACGGTGGACGGGAACGCCGGCTTGTTGGGGGAGTCGGGGAAGTGCTGGGTCTCCAGGGCGAACCCGTCGCCCTGCCGGTAGGCGTGCCCGCTCGTGCCGACCAGGCTGCCGTCCAGGAAGTTCGCGGAATAGAACTGCACACCCGGCTGGGTCGTGCTGACCTCCATGACCCGGCCCGTGGCCGGTTCGGTCACCCGCGCCGCGCGGGTCGGCTCTCCGGGCCTGCGCTGGTTGAGCACGTAGTTGTGGTCGTAGCCGTGCCCGATGATCAGCTGCGGATCGTCGGCGCGGATGCGCTCGCCGATGGTGTGCGGGCGGGTGAAGTCGAACGGGGTGCCCTTGACCGGCGCCAGCGGCCCGAGGGGGATGGACGTCTCGTCGACCGGTGTGTAGCGGTCGGCGTTGAGCTCGAGCCGGTGGTCGTAGGCCCCGCCGGTGCCCTCACCGGCCAGGTTGAAGTACGAGTGGTTGGTCAGGTTGACCACCGTGGCCTTGTCGGTGGTGGCGTGGTAGCCGATCCGCAGTTCGTTGCGGCCGGTCAGGGTGTAGGTCACGGTCGTCTTGAGGGTGCCCGGGTAGCTCTCCTCGCCGTCCGCGCTCGTGTAGCTGAGCCGGAGGCCCACCGCGCCCTTCGCGCGGACCGGCTCGGCCCGCCACACCCGTTTGTCGAAGCCCTTGAGCCCTCCGTGCAGGCTGTTGGGGCCGTTGTTGACCGCGAGCTGGTAGCTCTTGCCGTCGAGGCTGAACCTGCCCTTGGCGATCCGGTTGGCGAAGCGGCCGACGAGCGCGCCGAAGTACGGGCCGGAGTTGTTGTCGACGTAGTCCTTGAGCGTCGCGAAGCCCAGCACGACGTTGTCGCTGCGCCCGCGCCGGTCGGGGACCTCCAGCATCTGCACGATCCCGCCGTACGTCAGGATCCGCACCCGCATCCCCTGCCCGTTGCTGAGCGTGTAGCGGTCGACCTTCGTGCCGTCCGGCATATTCCCGAACGCCTCTTTCGAGATGCCGGGGCCGCCCCCGGTGGGAGACGCCCCCGCGGGAAGGGCCGAAACGACCAGTGCGGAGCCGGCCAGCATCGCTCCGGCGAGTGCGAAAACGCTCTTCATGGCTCTCCCCAATACTCGTGGTACGGACGCGCCCGGACCGTACGTCGCGATCACTCATAGATCCAGATCCCCTGCCGGAACCGGCCACCCCCCGGACCCGGCCGCCGCCTTCGGCACGTCCTTTGACCTGAGGGCCCGCGCCTTGCGACGATCGGGGGATGCTGAAGGTTCCGCTGCGCGATGTCGACGCCAGCCTCAAGGAGAACGGGTGCGGCTCCAGGTTCGCGATCGTCACGGTCGATTTCGAACCCGCCGCGGCGTTCGAACTGGTCGATGCCACGCACCCGGCCCGATCGAGGCAGGAGTGGGCGGACGGCGTGGCATCGACGAGGCCGCGCCTCTCAGGCGGCGATGATCTGCGGGCCTACAAGAACGCGTTCGCCGATGCGGTGCGGCAGGAACTCGGGCGGGCCGCCGTCAAGGTGATCCTCACCCGCCTCCGGTATCACGAGGTCGACAGCAGTGAGCGCGCGTTCGTTCTGGCGGCTCGGCACACCGCGCGGGAGCTCTACCGGCGGGTCCCGTGCCGGCTGAGCCGGCCGGTGCGCGGAGTGCGGGTCAGGGACGCGGGCGTGTACCACCGCGGCGCCCGCTATGCCGCGGGCATCACGGTCGATTTCGAGCCCGCCGACGAGTACGCGTTCGTCAGCACGGTCGATTCGCGTCGCGTTCCGAAGGACCACGTGGCCACAGTGCGCGAGGTCTTCCACGAGGAGGCGGGCGGCCAGTCCGTGCGGATCGTCCTCACCGGTGAAGAGCATGACAACGTCCTCGCCTTCCGCTTCCGGGACGTCGCCCACCAGGCGGTGAGTGAACTGCGCGCCCACCTCCGCCCGGCGGAGTGAGCCCACGCGCCGGCGGCCGGATTGTGCGCGGGGACGACGGCGGTGAGGGTGGGCCCGGTGCGGTGGCCCGGGGGCCCGCCCCCGGCGGGGTCGATCGTCGTGACGGTCATCGCCGGCCCCACAGCCGCAGGAGGGCGCGCCAGGTGCCCGTGGCGAGCCAGACCGTGCCGTGGACGAGGGTGCTGAGCCCGATGCCGGGCACTGCTCCATGCATGGTGTAACTCCTCTCTCGCGTTCGGTGACCATCCTCGGTCGGTGGGCACGGCGCCGCCAAGACCCTCGCGAAACTGTGGATAACCGGGGTTGGGGATCTGATCTGGCCATATGTGAGCGGAATGACACCATTTGCACCGCATCTACACTCGGCTGGGTTCTGTGAGCCGATTTGAGCTGATTATGCGGTGTGGGAGGGGGTGTCTCGGCCGCAGACCGGAGGCTGACCGGGCGGTGCGCGGCATGGGGAATGGCTGCGCCCTCGTTCTCCCTGATCAGCCGCTGAAAGGATCAATGCGGAACTTTCCGCACTCTCTTTGCATCTCACCCATGACTGAGCTGGAAGGAACAGAGGGAGTGATGGTGAATGTCCAAGAACACCAAGAAGGCCGTCGGAGCGTACGGTTCCGCCGCCGTTTGCCTCGTGACCGCCCTCATCATCTTCGCGATGGGCAATGACACCGGGACGGCCCCTGTGTTCCTTGTCTTGGCTTTGGTGCTCACCATCATCGGCGCCTTCCGGCAAACCCGCGATTGATCGGGTGTAGGAGCCGGGCGGCGGCGGCCTGGTGCCGCGCGGCGTTCACGGCCCCGGCAAGGTCGAAACGCTGGGTGTCCTTATCCACAGAATTTGGTTCGGGTCGTGGCTGTCGTACTGATCCGCCATCATCGGGAATGTGACGAGCAGCAGTGGTCCGCCCCCGCCCCCGCCGGTGCGGCTGGAGGCCGTTCTCGAGCGCATCACCTATGCCAATGAGGACACCGGCTACACGGTCGCGCGGGTCGCCACCGACCGCTCCGGCCCCGACCTGCTCACCGTGGTCGGGGCGCTGCTCGGCGCGCAGGTGGGGGAGAGCCTGCGGCTCACCGGCCGGTGGCGGTCCCATCCCCGCTTCGGACGGCAGTTCGAGGTCGACTCCTACACCACCGTGCTGCCCGCGACGGTGCAGGGGATCCGCCGCTACCTCGGCTCCGGGATGATCAAGGGGATCGGGCCGGTGACGGCCGACCGGATGGTCGTGCACTTCGGCACCGACATCCTGCGGATCATCGAGGAGGAGCCCGGTCGCCTGGTCGAGGTGCCGGGCCTCGGGCCCAAGCGCACCCAGCGCATCGCCGACGCCTGGGAGGAGCAGAAGGCGATCAAGGAGGTGATGCTCTTCCTCCAGGGGGTGGGCGTCTCCACCTCCCTCGCGGTGCGGATCTACAAGCAGTACGGCGACGCCTCGATCGCCACCGTCCGCCGGGAGCCCTACCGGCTCGCCGCCGACGTGTGGGGCATCGGGTTCAAGACGGCCGACACCATCGCCCAGGCGGTCGGCATTCCGCACGACAGTCCCGAACGCATCAGGGCCGGATTGCAGTACACGCTGTCCGAGGCCGCCGACGACGGGCACTGCTTCCTGCCGGAGCCCAACCTGATCACCGCCGCGGAGAAGATCCTCGGCGTGCCGCGCGAGCTGATCGGCCCCGCCCTCGACGGTCTCGCGGCCGACGAGGGCGTCGTCCGCGAGCCGATCCCCGGGCCCACTGACGGCGACGCCACCATCCCGGCCGTCTACCTGGTGCCGTTCCACCGGGCCGAACGGTCCCTCGCGCGCGGGCTGCGCGAGTTGCTCGACGCCGGGCACGACCGGCTCAAGACCTTCGCCGACGTCGACTGGGCGCAGGCCCTCGGCTGGCTCGAGCGGCGCACCGGCACCGCGCTCGCCCCAGAGCAGGAGGAGGCGGTGAGGCTCGCGCTCACCGCCAAGGTCGCGGTGCTCACCGGCGGCCCGGGATGCGGCAAGAGCTTCACCGTGCGCTCCGTCGTCGAGCTCGCGCACGCCAGGAGGGCCAAGGTCATCCTGGTCGCGCCCACCGGCCGCGCGGCCAAGCGGCTCGCCGAGCTGACCGGGCACGAGGCCGCCACCGTGCACCGGCTGCTCCAGCTCCAGCCCGGCGGCGACGCCAAGTTCGACCAGGACAACCCCCTCGACGCCGACCTGGTCGTCGTCGACGAGAGCTCCATGGTCGACCTGATCCTCGCCAACAAGCTGGTGAAGGCCGTTCCGCGCGGCGCCCACCTGCTGCTCGTCGGGGACGTCGACCAGCTCCCGTCCGTCGGGGCCGGCGAGGTCCTCGCCGACCTCCTGGGCGCCGAGACGGTCCCGCGGGTGCGCCTGACCAGGATCTTCCGGCAGGCGCAGCAGTCCGGCATCGTCGTCAACGCGCACCGGGTGAATTCCGGGGAGCACCCGCAGACGAGCGGCTATCCGGACTTCTTCCTCTTCCCCTGCGACGAGCCCGAGGGCACCGCCGCGCTCACCGTCGACGTCATCACCAACCGCATTCCCCGCAGATTCGGCCTCGACGCCCGCCGCGACGTCCAGGTCATCGCGCCCATGCACCGCGGCCCGGCGGGTGCGGGCGCCCTCAACGCGCTCCTCCAGGAGTCGCTCACCCCGCACCGGGAGTCGCTGCCCGAACGCCGCTACGGCGGACGGGTCTTCCGGGTCGGCGACAAGGTCACCCAGCTCCGCAACAACTACGACAAGGGCGAGGCGGGGGTCTTCAACGGCACGGTCGGGGTCGTCTCCGCCGTGTCGCCCGACGACCAGACGCTCACCGTGCTGACCGACGAGGAGGAGAGCATCGACTATGCCTTCGACGAACTGGACGAGCTGGCCCACGCGTACGCCATCACCATCCACCGGTCACAGGGCAGCGAGTACCCGGCCGTCGTCATCCCGCTCACCACCGGATCCTGGATGATGCTGCGGCGCAACCTGCTCTACACGGGGATCACCCGCGCCAAGAAGCTGGTCGTGCTGGTCGGCTCGCGCCGGGCCCTCGCCGCCGCCGTCCGGACCCCCGGCGCGGGGCGGCGCCACACCGCCCTCAGGCACCGGCTGGCGGTCCCGGCCTGAACGGACGTCACCGGTAGCGGTCGAACTCCCAGGGGTCGTGAGCGCAGAACATCTCGATCTCGTTCTTGAGGGCCAGTTCGCGGAGCCGCGCGACGTTGTCCAGGCGCAGGGCGCGGTCGACCTCGGCGCCGACCTGGACGAGGTCGAGCAGCGGATGGGTGCACGGGTCGGGCCGGTCCACCTCACCGTGGTAGAAGTACGCGTCGCCGGCGTGGAGGAGTGGGCGGTCCCCGTCGTCCACCGCGACGGCGACGTGCCCTGGCGTGTGACCGCCGAGCGGGACCATGAGGATCTCCGGAGGCAGGCCGTCCAGCGGCCGTACGCCCTCGAAGCCGAACCACGGGTCGCCCCGCCCGTCCTCGTACGTAGCCCAGCGGGGACCGTGCGCCAGTTGCGCGGACCGGTACGTCCCGGGGTCGGAGAGCGCCGCGGCATGCTCGGCCGCGTGCACGTGCACCGTGGCGTCCGGGAAGTCCCCCAGGCCACCGGCATGGTCGCTGTGCAGATGGGTGAGTACCACGTGCCGGACGTCCTCGGGCGAGTACCCGAGCCGTGCGACCTGCCGCACCGCGGTCTCGGTGGGATCCAGGGCGGGTGCGGCGAAGGCGATCCAGTCCGCCCCGAGCCGCTCGTCCGGATCGGCGATGTCCGGCGTCCCGATCCCGGTCTCGACCAGTACCAGGCCGGCCGAGTCCGTCTCGATCAGCAGGCAGTGACAGACCGCCCGGGTCGGCTTCAGCGGGCTGTCCGCGCCGTCGACCGGCTCGATCTCCGCCAGCGATCCGCAGTTGAGGTGATGGACGCGCAACGCATACTCCTTGATTGATCTCTATGACGGGTACAGAGGCCGAGACGCCGAATGCATGCGAGTGGACCCCAGACGGTCGACTCGGACGGTTTGGGTAGGGGTGGGCCACGGCAGGGGTGGGGCGTGCGGCTGGGGCTGCGGCCCGGGGGCCGGCGGGGGATGTCCTACAGAGGAGCCGGGGTGGTGCCGGTGGCCGGTGCGGTGGCCAGCTCGATGAGGTCGCCGAGTTGGCGGGTGATCGTTTGGATGACGGTGACGTCGCGCTGGACGCGGGCGAGCATGACCACGCCCTGAAGCGACGAGAGCACCAGGGCGGCCAGGGGGTCCGACGCGTCGTCGGGTACGCCCCAGCCGCGCAGGGCGGTGGCGATGCCGCGCTGCCAGCCGTCGTACGCCTGGTCGCAGGCGGTGCGGAGGGAATCGCTGGCCGCCGAGGTCTCCAAGGCGACGGTCGCGACGGGACAGCCCTTGCTGAAGTCGGACTCCAGCAGGGACTGGGCGAAGTACTCGCCGAGAGCGGCGACTCCCGTCCGGCCGTCCGGGGCGGTCGAGGCGGCGGCCATGAGGGCCTCGCCCAGCTCCGCGCCCGAGAGCGCCACCGACTCGGCGGCCAACTGCTCCTTGCCGGCGGGGAAGTGGAAGTACAGCGAGCCCTTCGGCGCATGGCTCTCGGCGAGTACCTGGTTGAGCCCGGTGCCGTGGTAGCCCTGCCGTTGGAACAGCTCGGACGCGGTTCGCAGGACCCGGTCTCGGGTCTCTCCCTGGGATGCTGCCATGCGGCCACCCTAGACCAATCGGTCTATAGTGATCAATAGACCGGTCTACCTAGTTGTCCCCGGGGCGCGGCTGTGGGCGGCCAGGGCCTGGATCGCCCGGGTGATGGCGGTGCGGGTCGCGGGGGGTTGGACGAGGCCGTCGGGGCCGACGTCGTCACGGGTGACCGGGATGCGCGCGCAGGCGGCTTCGACCAGGTCGGCGCCCGTGTAGCGGAGCACCTTGCGGAGGGAGTCGTGCGCGTCGGCGCCGCCGCTCGGGGCGGCGGGGGAGGCGACGTTGATCCAGGCGGTGGGCTTGTCCTGGGTCTCGACCCCGCCGACCGTCCAGTCGAGCAGGTTCTTGAAGGAGCCGGGCAGCGCGCCCGCGTACTCGGGTGTGCAGATCAGCAGCGCGTCCGCGGCCTCGATCGCCGCGCGCAGGGCCGTCACGGCCGGGTGCAGCGGGGCGTGGTCATCGTCGGGGTCGAAGTGCGGAAGCTCGCGCATGCCGCCGAACAGCGTCGCCGTCACGCCGTCGGGGGCCCGGTCCGCCGCCGTCCGCAGCACCGCCTCGTTCGTCGATCCCGCACGCAGGCTTCCACAGATCATCAGCACGGTCGTCATGATCGGTGAGGCTAGCCGGAGGGAGGCGGTGACGCCGTCCGACTACTCCTTGAGTGCGAGGCGGTCGAGGTGCAGGCCGGTGAAGGGCTCGGCGCTGACGCCGCGCAGCCGTTCTGACCAAACCAGGTGCTCGTGGGACGACCACAGGGGCATCGCCGGCATGTCGCGGAGCAGCGCGGTCTCCGCGAGCCGGGCCGGGGTCACGGCCTCCTCGGGGGTGGCGGCGCGCTCGGCCTCGTCGATCAGGTCGGACGCGTAGCCGTCGGCGAGTTCGAGGAGGGGCGCCAGCGCGGCGACCGGGGCCGGGTAGGCGGCGGTGGTGTGCAGGACGAACGGGCCGTCGGCGCCGCGCAGCTCGGCAGGCTCGGCCGGTCGGGTCCGGACGTCCAGCTTGAGCTCCTTGCGCAGCTGGCCGGCGACGGCCGTCACCCCTGCGGCGTCGCCGGCTTCGTACCGGATCGTGACCGGGCCGGTCGGCCCGCCCGCGTCGGCGAGGGCGGCGGTCGCGGCCTTGGAGTCGTGCACGCACAGACGGCACTGGCCCTCGCGCCGGCCGGGCAGGACGCCGGGCGGGACGAGCGCGTTCGCGGGGGACGCCTGGTGGCCCAGCGGTCCCTCGGTGACGGCGCTCCGGTCGATCGCCATGGACATCGCCTGGCGCAGCGCCGGGGACGAGAGGTGCTCCGCCCGCTCGGGGAAGACCAGATAGGTCGTCGTGCGGCCCGGCAGCGCGAGATGGCGGCCCCGGAAGTCGGTGTCCATCGACGCGTGCCGTCCGGGCGGCACCTGCGTGGCGAGGTCGAGGTCGCCCGCCTCGACCGCCGCGTACTGGCGGGCGGCGTCCGGAATCGCCTCGACCACGATCTCGCGGCCTCCGGCGGGACGCCGGAGCACGGTCCCGGACGTGTCGTGGGACCGTACCCGGTACGGGCCGTTCCCGATCGGGAGCCGCCCGTACGAGGCCCAGTCGCGCGAGCGCAGGACGCTCTCGGGCATCGGCAGGAACGCCGGGTCGCCGAGCAGTGCGCGGAACCCGTTCAGGGGCCGGTCGAGCGTCACCTCGAACGTCCGGTCGTCCTCGACCTTCAGGCCCGCGACGCCGGCCGAGCGGCCGACGGCGCGCGCGGCGCCCTTGATCCCGGCCACGTCGGTGAGGAGCGGGGCGCCGTGCCAGTTCTCGTTCAGCACCGACGTCCAGGCACCGGTGAAGGAGCGCGCGGTGACGGGGCTGCCGTCGTGGAACCGGCCGCCGGGCCGCAGCCGGACCGTCCAGACGCGGCGGTCCGGGCTGGTGACCGACTCGGCCGCGGCGTCGGCGGGGACACCGGTCGCGGCGTCGTAGGCGACCAGGCCGGTCCACACGGCGCCCGCGATCATCCGGCCGGTCCGGTCGCGGACGTCGCCGGGGACCAGGGTGGCGGCGGGCGCCGCGCCGACCGAGATGCGGGGGTCGGCGGGATCGCGCAAGAGCGTGAAGCCGGCGATCGGTCCCACGAGCACCAGCATCGCGCCGGTCAGCAGGGCGGCGGTGCGCGGGGCGCTCTTCAAGCGGGCCTCCCGGGTGTCGGCGTGCTCGGCGTGCCCCGGAAGCCCGGGGCCCACCCGCTCCGGTCGTGCCGGGCGCGTCCCCGGCCGCCGGTGAGCGTACGGCACGCCCCTACGGCCACGGAAGACAGGGACGAGCGCTCCTGACACTCCTGAGGCCGATTCGTGATTCCGTGCCCATTGATCAGCGGGGCCGCACTGTTCACACTGACGCTGCGAAGATCCGCTCGAAGTGGAGGCGCGATGTTGCCCCGCAGACCAGCCCGCACCAGACGGCTGATCCAGGGCGCCGGCGCGGTCACCGCGTCCCTGGCGCTGATGGCCGGCACCGCCTGGGCCTGCCCGCCGGAGCCCGGATACCCGCAGACCACCAAGGCCGGCGAGGTTCGGGGAGAGGGCGGCGGCGCCGGCGCCTCCGGGCACGCCGGGCACTACCGCCCGGCCGAGACGGGCAAGGCCGAGGCGTCCGAGGCGATCAAGGGCGTGCGACGGGTCGGCGGGGTGCCGGAGGCCAAGGGCGCCATCTCGCTGATGTTCATCGACTACGGCACCGGCCGGCACAAGCGGACGATCATGTACGCGACCGGCGATTTCGGGCTCAAGGCCTACGACATCAGCGCCGACCCGCGCGTCCCCACGCTGGTCGGGCAGCTCAACATGCCCGGGATGTGGGAGACCGAGGACACCGACTTCGATCCCCGGCGGAAGATCATCTACCTGTCCCGGGACCCGCGCGCGTTCGGCGGCAGCACCGCCACCGGCGAGTCGGGCGTCTACGTCGTGGACGCGTCCAAGCCGGAGAGCCTGCGGCAGATCACCTACGTGAAGGTCCCGGCCGGGCACACCACGACGTGTGTCAACGACTGCGCGTACCTGTGGACGGGCGGGCCGGCGAAGGCGAGCTGGATGCCGGCCGACTGGGGCGGCCGTCCGGTCTGGGTGACCGACGTACGCGACCCGGCCAGGCCGAAGGTGCACAAGGACCCGATCGACACCGGCCGCAACGACGGCAAGACCGACTACACCCACGACATCCAGGTGGACTCCGACGGGGTGGCGTGGGCGTCCGGGCGCGGCGGCGTCCGCGGCTACCACACCTCGGGACGGCACTTCGACCCGCTGAAGAAGAAGTGGCGCAAGGCGACCGCCCTCGACCCCGTTCCGTACGCGGGCGGCGGTCTCGACGAGGCCACCACCAACTCCACGTTCATGCACAACAGCTACCGCGCGGTCGGCCGCACCCGGGACCAGGCCGCCGACCCGCGCAGGTGGGGCGACGGCAAGCTGCTGTTCATCACCGAGGAGACCTTCAACGACGGCTGCGCCAACGACGGCCTCCTGGTCATCGCCTCGCTGAAGGGCTCGTACAAGGGCGAGGGCTGGAAGTCGACGCCGGACAAGAAGTTCCGGCTAAACACCGTCGCGACCTGGGGCGTGGCCGGGCAGGAGGGGAGCGATCCGACGAGCACGGACTGCTCGGCGCACTACTTCGACGTCCGTGACGGGGTGCTGGTGCAGTCGTTCTACTCGCAGGGCACCCGGTTCCTCGACGTGCGCGACCCGACCAACCCGCGGCAGCTCGCCTACTACCGTCCTGCGGACGCCGCGTCCTGGCAGCCGTACTGGCACGGGAAGTACGTCTATGTCGCCGACAACACCCGTGGCATCGACGTGTTGCAGCCGACCTTCCGCTAGAGGCGACCGGCTGTGGGGGTTCCTCCGCGGGCCCGTCCCTTCTGTCTGGGGACGGGCCCGCTGCCACGTCCCGCGTCAGGCGTCCCGCGTCAGGCGTCGGCCGTGGGGAGGGTGCGGCGGCGGGCGCGGAACGCGGCCACGTTGGTCCGGTTGGCGCACGCCTCGGAGCAGAAGCGCCGCCGGCCCGCCCGTGAGGTGTCCGCGTAGACCCGGTCGCAACCGTCGGCGGCGCAGACGCCCGTGCGGCTGAGGCCGTGGCGGCAGACCAGTTCCGAGAGGTTCATCAGCGTGCTGGCCTGGAACCGCTGCGGCAGCCGGGCCGAGGGCGGCGCGAAGTGCATGTGCAGGCCGTGTGGTTCGTGGTTGGCGATGTGCGGGTGCATCGGTATCCGGAGCATCAGCCCGTTGAGCATGGCCGCGGCCTCGGCGAGGTCGGACGTCTCGAAGAAGGGCCGCAACGTACGGCCCCACGCGCGCAGGTCCTCGGCGTCGTCGGGCTCGAACTCCCGCCAGAAGAACTCGTTGTCGCGCAGGATCGCGCGGAGGGCGTCCGGGCCGTCGTCGTCGTCCGCGCCGGTGACGGCGTTGACCAGCGCCACCGCGGCGGCGGTGCCCTTGCTCTTGTACCCGATCGTCTGCATTGCCCGGCTCCTACTCGCATGCCATGCTGTAAATGATATCTTTTCAACAACCCTTACAACGGCCCGCGAGTGACGGGATGCGCGGTGGAGGATTGCCCAAGCTGTGGATGGCCCCAGGCGGAGGTCTACCGGGTGCTGTCACGCCATCTGACCTCCGAGGGTGTGGTGACCTACAGCCGCTGCGCGTGCGGACGGCTCCAGGTCCGGACGCAGCCGTTCGACGCGGGGACGGTGGTGTCCACGGGGCCGGGGGACGGTTCGGGGCGGTGTCGCGCCGGCGGCTGAAGGGGCGCCGCGGCGCCGGCACGTCAGTGCCGCCAGCGGGTCGCCGCGGTGATCTCCTCGGGCGTCGCGCCGTCCAGGAGTTCGATCTCGCCCCGCCGGACGACCGCGACCGTGTCGATCACGGCCTCGCCGAGCGCCTCGCGCAGCGCCGGATCGGCCTCGAACGCCGCCACCGACTCCTCCAGCGACGACGGCAGCGCGATGATGCCGCGGTCCGCGCGGGCGTCCGCGGACAGCGCGCCGGGGTCGAGGTCGACCGGCTCGGGCAGCTCCGCCTCGGCGCCGATCCCGGCGCGTCCCGCCGCCAGCAGCGCGGCGAGGGCGAGGTAGGGGTTGGCCGCCGGGTCGAAGCACTTGATCTCCAGATTGGCGGCACGGGCCCGCTCGCCGTCGGCGCCGGCGACGAACCGCAGCGCGGCCTCCCGGTTCTCCAGCCCCCAGCAGGCATAGGCGCCCGCCCAGTGCGACGGGATGAGGCGCAGGTAGCTCGCCACTGACGGCGCGCCCACCGCGAGCAGCGCGGGCAGCCGGTCGAGGATTCCGGCGGCGAACGCCTCGCCCGCCCCGGTCATCCCGTACGGCCCGTCACCGCCTGCCATCACGTTCACCGCCGCGCCGCCGGCCGGACCCCCCGCCCCGGTCGCGCCCGCCCCTGTCCCGGCGGTGCCCGCCGCCGCGCCGTCGGCGGCCGTGCCGGCCGCGGTGGGGTCGCCCTGCCACAGGCTCAGGTGGATGTGGCCGCCGTTCCCGACCGAGTCGGCCTCCACCTTGGGGGAGAACGAGGCGACGAACCCGTGCTCCAGCGACACCGCGCGGATCGTCTCGCGGACCAGGACGGCGGTGTCGGCCGCGCCGACGGGGTCCTCGGCCGCCACGGACAGCTCGTACTGCCCGGCCGCGTACTCGGGGTGGATCTGCTCGACCGCGACTCCGGAGGCGTCGAGCGCCTGGAGCAGGTCGCGCAGGTATCCGGCGAGCTCGCTGATGCGGGTCATCCCGTATGCGGGGCCGCCGCTCGCGGGACGGAATCCACCGCCGTCGCCCTCCGACACCGTCCACTCCACCTCGAACGCGGTCAGCGCCGACCAGCCCAGCGCTGCCAGCCGCGCGACCTCGCGGCGCAGCAGCGCCCGGGTGTCGAGCGGGTGCACGGTCCCGTCCTGCGCGTACCGCAGGGCCGGGGCGAGGGCCCAGCCGGGCAGCGCCGGGAGCGGGACGAGGCGGTCGAGGTCGGGGTGCAGCCGCAGGTCGCCGACCGGACCGCCCACGTACCGGCCGGACACGATCGAGTCGTCCAGCAGGAACGCGTCGAACACCGGCGACATGCCCACGCCCCAGGTGGCGGCGTGCTCGAGCCGGGCCACCGGGACCGCTTTGGTACGCGTGATGCCGCTGATGTCGACCCAGGTCAGGGCCACCGCGGCGACGTCGCGGCCGGCGAGCTCGGCGGCCAGTGCGGCGGCGCGGGCGCCGAGCCGGGCGCGTTCGTCCCGGTCGAGGGCGCGCTGCCCGCCGTCCCGGCCGTAGGCGGTTTCTTCCACGTTGCGGTCCCCGATCGGAAGTGGCGGTGGGCGGCGACGGTGCGCACGGCCCCGTCCAGGGCATCGTAGGAAGACCGGGGGACCATTTCACGGTCGACACGTGATGCGAGGGGGAGACACGTGCTGGAGAGGCTGGAAAGACTGAGCCTGATCGATCACCACTGCCACGGGGTGCTGCGCCGTGACCTCGACCGGGCCGAGTTCGAGTCGCTGCTCACCGAGGCCCGCGCGCCGGGGCCGCTCGGCGGGAGCCTGTTCGACTCGCAGGCGGGGTTCGCGCTGCGGCGCTGGTGCGCGCCCGTGCTGGACCTGGAGACGCACGCCGATCCGGACGACTACCTCGCCCGCCGCGCCGAACTGGGCGCCGACGAGGTCAACCGCCGCTTCCTGGAGGCGGCCGGGCTCGACGCGCTGTGCGTGGACACCGGCTACACCCCGGAGCCGCTGACGGCCCCCGCCGAGCTGGGCGGCCTCGCAGGCGCGCGGGCGCACGAGATCGTCCGGCTGGAACGGGTCGCCGAGGACACGGCGGCGGACGGGACGGACGCCGCCAGGTTCGCCGACGACGTCCGGACCCGGCTGGAGGCGCGCGTGCGCGCGGGAGCCGTCGGCGCCAAGTCCGTCGCGGCGTACCGGGCCGGGCTGGAACTCGCCGGGGAACGCCCGTCCGACCTCGAGGTCGCCGCCGCGGCCGGACGGCTGCTCCGCGAGGAGATGCCGCCTCGGGTGGCGGATGAGACGCTGCACCGGTTCCTCGTCTGGTGCGCCGCCGACCTCGGGCTGCCCGTGCAGTTCCACGTCGGCTACGGGGACGCCGACGCCGACCTGCGGCGCGGCGACCCGCTGCTGCTGACCGGGCTGCTCCGGGAGCTGGCGCCCACAGGGACACCGGTGCTGCTCCTGCACAACTACCCGTACCACCGGCAGGCCGGCTATCTGGCGCAGGTCTTCCCGAACGTGTTCGTGGACGCCGGACTCGCCACGCACAACCTCGGCCACCGCGCGCCCGCGCTGATCGCCGAGCTGCTGGAGCTCGCGCCGTTCGGCAAGGTGCTGTTCTCCTCGGACGCGTACGGGCTGGCCGAGTTCTACCACTTGGGGGCCCTGCTGTTCCGGCGCGGGCTGGCGCGCCTGCTCCGCTCCGGCGCCACCGAGGGCGCCTGGACCGAGCGGGACGCGCTGCGCGTCGCCGAGCTGGCCGCCGCGGGCAACGCGCGCCGCGTCTACCGGCTGTAGGGACGCCCGGTACCGGCGGGTACGCTCAGAAATGATCTACTTTCGAGCCTCCGGGAGTGCAGGCGATGGCCGAGCCCGCGCGCGAGCGCCTGCTGGTGATCGGCGGTGACGCGGCCGGGATGAGCGCCGCGTCCCAGGCCCGCCGCCGGCGCGGCCCGGACGAGCTGGAGATCGTCGCGCTGGAGCGCGGGAGCTTCACCTCCTACTCGGCGTGCGGCATCCCGTACTACGTCGGCGGCGTCGTGGCGGACGCGGACGCGCTGATCGCCCGGACGCCGGCCGAGTTCCGCGAGCGCGGCATCGACGTCCGCCTCGGCCGTGAGGCCGTCGAGATCGATCCGGACCGCGGCCGGGTGCGGGTCCGCGAGCTGGACGGCGGCGCCGAGCGCTGGGAGGGCTACGACCACCTGATGGTCGCGACCGGCGCGGTGCCGTCCCGGCCCGACCTGCCGGGTGCGGACGCCGCCGGGGTGCACGGGGTGCAGGTCCTCGGCGACGGCATCGAGATCCGCCGCGAGCTGGAGGCGCGGGCGCCCCGCCGCGCCGTCGTGGTCGGCGGCGGCTACATCGGCCTGGAGATGGCCGAGGCGCTGGTCATGCGCGGCGTCGAGGTCACGCTGGTGGACGGGGCCGAGCAGCCGATGCGCACGCTCGACCCCGACATGGGCGCGCTGGTCGCGGACGCGCTGCGCGGTGTCGGCGTCCGGCTCCGGCTGGGCGAGCGGGTCGAGGGGTTCGACACCGAGGGCGGGCGGGTGACGGCGGTCCGCGCGTCCGGCGGCGTCCTGCCCGCCGACCTGGTGATCCTCGGGCTCGGGGTCAGACCGGACAGCGCGCTGGCGGACGCCGCCGGGATCCCGGTCGGGCCGACCGGCGGCATCGTCACCGACCGCCGGATGCGGACCGGCGCCGAACGGGTCTGGGCGGCCGGCGACTGCGTGGAGACCCGGCACCTGGTCTCGGGCGGCCCGGTCGCGATCGCGCTCGGCACGCACGCCAACAAGCAGGGCCGGGTGGCGGGCATCAACCTCGGCGGCGGGTACGCCACGTTCCCCGGCGTGGTCGGCACCGCCGTGTCCAAGATCTGCAAGGTCGAGGTGGCGCGCACCGGGCTGAACGAGGCGGAGGCCGCCGCGGCCGGGTTCGCGGCGCTGAGCGCCACGGTCCAGTCGACCACCCGGGCCGGCTACCACCCGGGCGCCACCGCGATGCGGACCAAGCTCGTCGCCGAGCGGCGCACCGGACGGCTGCTCGGCGCGCAGATCGTGGGGGAGGAGGGCGCGGCCAAACGCGTCGACGGCCTGGCCATCGCGCTCTGGAACGGGATGACGGTCGAGGAGATGACCGGCCTCGACCTCGGCTACGCGCCACCGTTCTCCCCGGTCTGGGACCCGGTCCTCATCGCCGCCCGCAAGACCGCCGAACGGATCGAGGAGGACATGCGCGGGACCGCCCCTTGACCGAGGCGATGTCGTAGGCGTCCTCTAGGGTGCGGTCGCATGGCGATTCCCCCCTCTGCCCCGTCCTCGCCGCCGGACGAGGACACCTTGGTCCTCCCCGACGCCTGGCGCCGTGACCTGCATCCGCGCCGGGGCGGTGCCGCCGGCCCCGGGATCGAGATCGACGCGGGGGCGGTGACGGCCGCCGGCGCGCTCGTCCAACAGGTCCGGGGCACGGTCGAGACGGTGCTCGCCCGCTGGCCCGGTGACGCCGGGCCCGCCGCGCGCGTCCGCGAGCATGTGGACGGGCTCGACGCCGGCGGCGTGCCGTCGCGGCGGCCCGATCCGTTCGGCGCCGCGGTGGTGGCGGCGGTCGCGGGCGGCATGCCGCGGGCGCGCAGGGACTTTGGCGAGGTCTTCGTCGACGCCTGGACGGCCCTTCACGGGGTCGCCTTCGCGGCCTGCGCGTTCGCGGAACTGACCCAGATGTCGTTCGGGGACGGGGAGTTCTCCTTCGTCCCGTCCGGCGAGTACGCGGCGTTGCCGGAGGAGGCGCCCCGCCGGCTGCGGGCGCTGCTGGCGGCGTCCGGCGCCGACGACTACCGGGACGCGGTCGCCGGCCTCGCGGCCTGCCGCCGGACGCCGTTCCAGCGCCTGGTCACCGGCTACCTCGTCCCGACCGAGCGTGGGTGGGTGGACGAGGTCTGCGCGGACCCGCCCCCGGCGGAGGTCGGCCCTGCCGTTCACTGGGCGATGTTCTGCGCCCTGAGCACGGCCGACCAGGTCCGTGCCCTCGGTGGACTACCGATTCCGTGCACCGGTTCCCGCCTGTTCGGCATCATGACCACGATGGCCGACGGGCTCGGCGGGGCCGTGGCGCCGCTGCTGGCCGCGCTGCTCGACGGCGGAGCTCAGTTCATAGCGCGCCGGCGGGCCGTCGAGGTGCTCGCCGCGCTGCCGTCCGACGAGGCGTGCGCGGTGCTGGCGTGCCGCGTGGATCGGCGGGACGCGCGGCTCGGAATGCTCGCGGTGATGGAACGCTCTCCGGCGCGGGCGCTCAGGGCGCTGGCCGAGGCGGCGGGCACGGCGGAGGCGTCACCGCACGCCGCGGAGCTGCTGAACGACCAGGTCCGCGCCGCCCCGGGCATGGCCGCCGCCGAACTGCCCGGCCTGACCGCCGGTGCCCGCGCGCTCGTCGAGCCTCTGGTCGCGACGTGGAGGCGGGCCGAGGAGGCTTCCGCCGAGACGCTGCCGCGTGTGCTGACCGAACCGCCGTGGACGCGCCGGCGGCAGAAGACCGGGCAGCCGGTCCTCAAGGGCCTGACGGCCCCCGCCGAGCAGTCCGTCGTGTGGGGGCCGGCGGAACGTGACGCCTGGCTTCAGACCGTCGTCGCCTATCCCAACGACTGGTGGGAGGGATGGTCCGGATACGCCTCGCTGGAGCCCGTGCCCGCGGCCGACCGTCCCGCCTGGGAGAAGCGGATCGCCGACTTCCGTGCCAGACGGCTCACCCGCCAGAAGCAGACGGCCGTGCTGCTGGGCGGCCCCGAGGAGAGCGTCCGCCCCCTGCTCGCGGGCTGGTTCCTCGAGGGCTGGGTCCGCACGGCCGGCCCCAGCGACTCCGAGCAATGGATGCCCCCCGTCCTGGCCCGTTTCGAACTCGACGCGCTGCCCATCGCGATCAGTTTCGCGCGCAGTGGGCCGATTCGTTTCGGCGCGCTGCTCGTCCCGTTCCTGAATGCCGAGGTGGCCGCGCTGATGGCCGACTGGGCGTCCCGGCTGCGCGGAGGGAAGGAGATCACCGACGCCTGGTTCGCGCGGCACGGTGTCACGGTGGTGCCCCACCTGGTGCCCGCCGCCCTCGGGACGGCGGTGAAGCGGCGCCGCGACGCCGAACGGGCGCTGCACGCCCTCGCCTCCGCCCACGGCGGGGACGCCGTCGTCGAGGCCGCGCGCGCCCATGGTGCCGAGGCCGCCGACGGCGTCGCGGCGATCCTGGCGCGCGATCCGCGGGATCTCGTCCCGCGCAAGATCCCCAACACCGGCTGGGCCGATCCGGCCCGCCTCCCGCAGGTGCTGCTGCGCGACCGCGCCGACCGGCTCCCGGACACGGTCGTCGCGTACCTGGTCACAGCGCTGGCGCTGTCGGCTGAGGACGGTGAGCCGCACGAGGGCGTTCGGGCGGCCCGGGAGATCTGCGACCCGGCGTCCCTGGCCGACCTCGGCTGGGAGCTGTTCCAGCTCGGACCCGGCTGGACGCTCACCACCCTGGGCTGGACCGGCGACGACGCCGTGGCGCGCCGCCTGACCCCGCTGATCAGGGCCTGGTCGGGCGACGGCCGCCACCAGCGCGCGGTCAGGGGGCTGGACGCTCTGGCGAACATGGGCACCGAGGTGGCGCTGAACCAGCTCAACGGGATCGCGCAGACGTCCCGGTACAAGGGGGTCAAGGCCCGTGCGCAGGACCGCATGGCCGACGTCGCCGCCGCGCTCGGCCTCACCGCCGAACAGCTCGCCGACCGCGTCGTCCCCGACCTCGGGCTGGACGAGGCGGGCGCGACGACGCTCGACTACGGCACCCGGCGGTTCGTCATCGGCTTCGACGAGCGGCTCGAGCCGTGCGTCGCCGACGAGGACGGCACGCCGCGCAAGACCCTCCCGAAGCCCGGCGCCAGGGACGACGCCGGGCCCGCCCGCGCAGCCTACGCGCGCTTCGCCGAGCTGAAGAAGGAGGCGCGGGCGATCGCCGGCCTCCAGATCCGCCGGATGGAGGCGGCGATGGTCGCGCGGCGCCGCTGGACGCCCGAGGAGTTCGGGGCCCTCTTCGTCCGCCACCCCCTGATGCGGCACCTCGCGCGCCGCCTGGTGTGGCTCGCCGACGACGGCGGCGAGATCGTCCCGTTCCGCCTCGCCGAGGACCGCACCCTCGCGAGCGCGGACGACGACGTGCTCGTCCTCCCCGCCGCCGCGCGCGTCGGCATCGCGCACCCCCTGCACCTCGGGGACGCCCTGGCCGCCTGGTCGGAGGTGTTCGCCGACTACGAGATCCTCCAGCCGTTCCCCCAGCTCGACCGCCCGGTCCACACCCTCACCGCCGAGGAGCGGGCGGGCACCCGCCTGCGCCGCTTCGAGGGCCGCACCGCCTCGGTGGGGAAGATCCTCGGCCTCACCCGGCGCGGCTGGGAACGCGGCGGCGCCGAGGACGGCGGCCTCGAATTCCGGATCTTCCGCCCCCTCCCGGACGGCCGCGCCGCGGTGATCGGCCTCGATCCCGGCATCCCGGTCGTCGCCACGGACTATGCGGAGAAGCAGGAGCTGGAGGCCGTCTGGCTGAAGGACGGCCCGCAGAGCCTCCACCACGCCCCCGAACTTCCCTTCGGCGAGCTGGACCCGGTCATCGCGTCCGAGATCATCGCCGGCCTCGAGGAGGTGGTCCGGGCCTGAACCTGTTCACGGGGCCTCCGCGGCGGCGGACAGGGCCGCAGTGACGTCCGCCAGGAGGTCGGCGGTGTCCTCGACGCCGACGGAGAAGCGGACGAAGCCCGGCGCGACGGCGTCGCCGCCCCAGCGTCCGCGGCGCTCCGCCGAGCTGTGCACGCTGCCGAAGCTGGTCGCCTGGTCGATGAGGCTCAGGGCGCCGAGGAACCGTTCGGCGTGCGCCTCGTCCGGCAGGGTGAACGACACCACGCAGCCGAACCGGCGCATCTGGCGGGCCGCGGGCTCGTGCGCGGGGTCGCCGGGCAGTCCCGGGTAGCGGAGCCCACTGATCTCGGGACGGTCGAGGAGGGCGCCCGCCAGGGCGAGGGCGTTGACGGCCTGCCGGTCCAGCCGCAGGTGCAGCGTGGCGAGCGAGCGGTGCGCGAGCCACGCCTCCATCGGGCCGGGGATCGCGCCGACGGTCTTGCGCCAGAGCCGCACGGCGTCGGCGAGCCCGGGGGCGCGGGTGGCGACGTGGCCGAGCATCAGGTCGCCGTGCCCGGTGAGGGCCTTGGTGTCGCTGGCCACCGAGAAGTCGGCGCCGAGGTCCAGGGGCCGCTGCCCGAGCGGGGTGGCGAGGGTGTTGTCGACCGCGACCAGGGCGCCGGCGGCGTGCGCGGCCCCGGCGATCCGCGCGATGTCGCAGACGTCCAGGCCCGGGTTGGACGGGGTCTCCAGCCAGACGAGGGCGGCGCCGTCGAGCGCGTCGAGCTGAGCGTCCCCGGCCGTGCGCGCCGTCCGCACATGGACCCCGTACGATTCGAGCCGCCCTCGGAGCGCCCGTGTCGTCTGGTAGCAGTCGTCCGGCAGCACGACGGTGTCTCCGGCCTTCACCTGCGACAGCAGCACCGCGGACACGGCCGCCATCCCGGATGAGAACGCGGTCACCTCGGCGCCGCCCTCCAGCTCGCCGATCGCCCGCTCCAGCAGCGTCCACGTGGGGTTGGTGTCGCGGCCGTAGGTGTACGGGCCGGTCGGCTCGCCCGGCAGGTGGTAGTGCGCGGCGAACACCGGTCCCGGGAGGCCCGGTGCGTGCTTCTCCGCCGGCGGCCTGCCCGCTCCGACCGCCAGTGTGCCGTCGCCGATCTCGTGTCCCATATCGTCCATGATCCCCCACGGCCGGTCCGGACTGTCGTACGGCTCCTTTACGGTGAGTGGCCATGGATGATCAGCTCCCCTCGGACGAGGATGTCCTGGTGCTCCCCGAGTCCCTGCGCGGCGGGGTGCACCCGCGCTGTGGCGGCCCGCCCGGCCCGGCGGTCGAGATCGCCGGGGACGCCGCGGAACGGGTCCGGGTGCTCATGGAGTTCGACCGCGACCACATCGACGAGGCGCTCGCCGATCCGGCCGCCGACCGCGGCATGGTCGAAGGGGCCCGGCGGCATCTGGGCGGCGAGGCCGACCCGATGGGCGCGGCGGTGGTCGCCGAGATCATCTGCACCGGGCGGGACGACCGGTACCACCTGGAGGAGCTGTTCACCGACTCGTGGATCGCCGGGCACGGCCTCGCGTTCGCCGCGTGCGCGTTCGCGGAACTGCCCGACGTCTCGGCGCACCAGAGTCTGCACTCCATGTACGCCGACCCCTTCTGGGGGCCGACCTGGGGCGGGCGGCCCCCGTCCGGCGAGGCCGCACGCAGAGTCCGGGTGCTGCTGGCGAACGCGGGCGACGCGGAGTACCTCGACGCGGTGGAACGGCTGGCGGCGTCCCGCCGGTCCCCAATGCAGCGGCTGGTCGTGTCGTACCTGGTGCCGACCCGCGACGACTGGGTGGAGGAGTGCTGCGCCCTCGAGACGCCCTGGAGCCTGAAGAGGTTCCTGCTGCCCTCGGTGAGCACGCGCGCGCACGTCGAACTGCTCAGCGGCTGGTTGCGGCTGGGCTACGACGACTGTCGGGACGGCTCCGTCATCACGATGACCGAGTCGCTCGGCCCGATGGTCCTCCCGCTGCTGGCCGCCGGGATGGACGCGAACGGGATGCCGTCCATCGGCCACGCGGAGCTGCTCGCCGCCATCGGCGTGCTCCCGACCGACGAGGCGTTCGCCGCGATGGTGGAGCGGATCGAGCTCCAGGAGGCCCAGACCGCGCTGCTGACGGCGATGGAACGCTTCCCTGTCCGCGCGGTCAGGCTGCTCTCCCCGGCCGGTGCGGGCACGTCACGGGCCGCCGAGCTCGCCACCGAGCTGCTGAAGGCGCACCTGCGGGCCCATCCCGAGCTCGCCGCCCGCGGCGACCTGCCCGCGGAGGCCGCGGCCCTGGCGGCGTCCGTCATACGGGTGCCGGACGCTCCCGCGGAAACGGTGCCGCGCGACCTGGTGGAGCCGCCCTGGCTCCGTCCCAAGGAGAAGGCCAAGAAGCCCAAGGCCGCGCAGAGGGACGACCTGCCGGTCGTCACCGGCCTGACCCCGCCCGCCGGTTCGGAGGTCGTCTGGGAGCCCGGCGAACGCGAGAGGTGGCGCGACGCCGGGCACACGTCCCGACACGGCAACGATGACTGGGACGAACGGAAGTGGAAGCAGGCGGTGCAGGGGTTCGACGCCGGTTCGATGGGCTTCCGGCCGTGGGAGCAGGCGCGGTTCCTGGCGGCGGGCCCGGACGAGTTCGTCCGCCCCCTGCTCGGCGAGTGGAATCCGGAACTCGGCATGCTCGACGTCCGCCACATCAAACCGCTCGCGGCGCGGTACGAGCGAGACGTGCTGGACGTGGTGTACGGGGTCGCGAAGCGGTTCCCCACCGACAAGGGCGGTCTGCTGCTGCCCTACCTCCGCGCCGATGTCGCGCGGCTGGCGGCCGACTGGCTGGTACGCCTCCCGTCGGCGCGGGACCAGGCGCGCGCCTGGTTCGCCCGGCACGGCCTGACGGCCGTCCCGTACCTGGTCCCGGACGCGCTGGGCAAGCGCGCGGCGCCCCGGCGCAACGCCGGGGCCGCGCTCCGGCTGATCGCCGCGGACCGGGGCCGGGACGAGGTCGTCCGGGCGGCTCGCGCCCACGGTGACCAAGCCGCGGAGGCCGTCGCCGCCATGCTCTCGGCCGAGGCACCGGAGCCCGTCGCCGAGAACCCGGCGGTGGCGCCGGCCAAGCGGCGTCCGACGCCGCGCCCGGTCCCCGGCTGGGCGGACCCGGCGGCGCTTCCGCAGGTGCTGCTGCCCGGACGTGACCGGGCGCTGCCCGACTCCGCGACGCGGCATCTGCTGACGATGCTGGCGACGTCCAGGCCCGATGAGATCTACCCGGAGGTCACGACGGTCGCCGCGGCGTGCGATCCGGGATCGCTCGCCGAGTTCGGCTGGGCGCTGTTCCGGCGGTGGCAGATGCTCGGGATGCCGCCGGCGGACGGCTGGGCGCTGACCGCGCTCGGCCCGCTCGGCGACGACGACGTCGTCCGGCGGCTGTCCTCGCTGATCCGCGCCTGGCCGGGGGAGGGCGGGCACGCCAGGGCGGTCCGGGGCCTGGCGGTGCTGGCCGGGATCGGGACGGAGGTCGCCCTCATGCACCTGCACGGCATCGCCCAGCGGGTGAAGTACGGCGGGATCCGGGCCGCGGCCCAGGAGCGGATCGGTCAGATCGCCGAGAGCCTGGGCCTGACCGCCGACGAGCTGGGAGACCGGCTCGTTCCCGATCTGGGGTTGGACGCGGGCGGTGCGCTGACCCTCGATTATGGTCCGCGGCGGTTCGTGGTCGGGTTCGACGAGCAGCTCAAGCCGCAGGTGTTCGATGAGGACGGTACGCGCCGCAAGTCCCTCCCCAAACCGGGGGCGAAGGACGACGCCGACCTCGCGCCCGCCGCCTATGCGCGGTTCGCCGCGCTGAAGAAGGACGTGCGCGCGCTCGCGTCCGACCTGCTGCTGCGGCTGGAGACGGCGATGGTCGTGGGACGGCACTGGACTCCCGCGGGTTTCCGGGCCTTCTTCGTCGAGCATCCGTTGGTGTGGCACATCGCGCGGCGTGTGGTGTGGGTCGCCGAGGACGGTGACCGCGTCACGACCTTTCGCGTGGCCGAGGACAGTACGTTCGCTGACGTCCAGGACGATCCGTTCGACCTGCCCGAGTCGGCGCGCGTGGGGATCATGCACCCGCTGCCTCTCGGTGATGCTGTCGCGGCCTGGTCGGTGGTGTTCGCCGATTACGAGATCCTCCAGCCGTTCCCGCAGCTCGGGCGCCCTGTCCACGTGCTCACCGATGAGGAGCGGACGACTGGGAGGCTGAAGCGGTTCGAGGGGCTGAAGGTCCCGTCCGGCGCGCTGCTCGGCCTGGAACGGCACGGCTGGGAGCGGGTGCAGGACGATCGCGCCATCGTCGACCAGGTGGTGCGCGACCTCGCGGACGGTGCTCGGGTGTCCATCGAGTTCGAGCCGGGGATCTTTATCGGCGACCTGGACCACACCGAGGAGCAGCTCCTCGAGCGGGTCACCCTCGTCGGCGCGGCCGGCGCCGTGGCCGCGTCCGAGATACTCGGCGACCTGGAACGGCTCACGGCGGGGACCACGGCCGGTGAATGATCCATATACCGGGTGGTCTGTCGTACCGCTCCTCTACGGTTGGGGCACGGTCGACGGGAAGGCCGGCCCGTCGGGCGCGGCGGCGCTCGTGCCCGTCACCGCGCCGGCCGAGCGCGCCGTCTGACCCCTCAGAACCGAAAGAACTCCGATGACCGTAGAGAAGACCGTGGACAAGACCGAGCAAGAGCAGGTGCAGCGGCCCCCGGCCGAAGTGCGGTACGCCGACGAGCTGCGGCGGCTGCGCGAGACCGACACCGCGCCGAGGCCGCCCGGCTGGGCGCTCAGCCTGGAGGCGGCGCGCCGCTTCATCGTCGGCGACGACGCGCGCGGGATCCGGCGCAAGTTCGTCGGCGACCCGTCGCTGATCGACCGGGCGCTGGTGACCCTGGCGACCAGCCGCGGGCTGATGCTGGTCGGCGAGCCCGGCACCGCCAAGTCGCTGCTGTCGGAGCTGATCGCCGCGGCGGTCAGCGGCGACTCGACGCTGACTATCCAGGGCGGCGCGGCCACCACCGAGGACCAGATCAAGTACTCCTGGAACTACGCGCTGCTGGTGTCCGAGGGCCCCTCCACCCGCTCCCTGGTGCCCGCGCCGCTGCTCGACGGCATGGCCGGCGGCAAGGCGGTCCGGTTCGAGGAGATCACCCGCTGCCCGCTGGAGGTGCAGGACTCGCTGCTGTCGCCGCTGTCGGACCGGGTGCTGGCGATTCCCGAGCTGACCGGCCCGGACGCGATGGTCTTCGCCCGCGAGGGGTTCAACATCATCGCGACCGCCAACACCCGCGACCGGGGCGTCAACGAGATGAGCGCGGCGCTCAAGCGCCGGTTCAACTTCGAGACGGTGTTCCCGATCGCCGACTTCGCGACCGAGCTCGACCTGGTCGAGACCGAGGCCGCCGCGCTGCTGGAGCAGTCCGGCGTCGGGGTGCCGCCGCGCCGCGACGTACTGGAGGTGCTGGTCACCGCGTTCCGCGAGCTGCGCACCGGGACGGCCGCCAACGGGCAGTCGATGGACCGGCTGACGACGGTGATGAGCACCGCCGAGGCGGTGTCGGTCGCGCACGCGGTCGGCATCCGCGGGTGGTTCCTGCGCGGTGAGCAGGGCCGGGCCGCCGACATCGTGGAGTGCCTGGCCGGGACCGCCGCCAAGGACAGCGCCGACGACCTCGTGCGGCTGCGCCGCTACCTCGAGCAGCAGGCGTCGCGCCGTTCCGGCGAGCAGTGGAAGGCGCTGCACGCCGCCCGCAACCTGCTGCCCGGCTGATGGCGGTCACCTTCATCGGGGTCCGGCACCACAGCCCCGCCTGCGCGGGGCTGGTCGCCCGCACCATCGAGCGGCTCCGTCCCGCGCACGTGCTGGTCGAGGGGCCCGCCGACTTCAGCGGGCGGCTGGACGAGCTGCTGCTCGGCCACGACCTGCCGGTGGCGATCTTCAGCTACTACCGGGACGCGGAGCGGGTGCACGCGTCCTGGTCGCCGTTCTGCGCCTACTCGCCCGAGTGGGTGGCGCTGACGGCCGGCCGGGCGTGCGGCGCCGAGGTGCGGTTCATCGACCTGCCCGCGTGGCATCCGGCGTTCTCCGAGCGGCGCAACCGCTACGCCGACGCCGACGAGAGGTACGCCGAGGTCAGCGCGCGGCTGTGCCGCAGTTTCGCGGTCGACAACACCGACACCCTCTGGGACCACCTGTTCGAGGTCGAGCAGGACGGCGACCTGGAGGAACGGCTCGCGTCCTACTTCGACCTGGTTCGCGGCGAGTCGCCCGCGGGCCCGGACGACACCGCCCGCGAGGCGTACATGGCGCGCTGGATCAGGGCGGCGGAGGCCGACGCCGGCGACCGGCCGGTCGTGGTCGTCACCGGCGGCTTCCACAAGCCCGCGCTCCAGACCCTCGCCGCCACCGCGGGCGACACGGGCGACACCGCGTGGCCCGAGGTACCGAGTCCGCCGGACGGCGCGGCCGGCGGCGGGTTCCTGGTGCCGTACTCGTTCCGGCGGCTCGACTCGTTCACCGGCTACCAGTCGGGCATGCCGTCGCCCGAGTACTACCAGCGGCTCTGGGAGGACGGCCCGAAGGCGGCGGCGAACGGCCTCACCGAGATCGTGGTGGCACGGCTCCGCGAGCGCCGGCAGGTGGTCTCGACCGCCGACCTCATCGCCGCGCGGACCCTCACCGAGGGCCTGGCCCGGCTGCGCGGCCACGGCTCCCCGGCCCGCACCGACCTGCTGGACGGCCTGGTCGCCGCGCTCATCACCGACGACCTCGAACAGCCGCTCCCGTGGACCGACCGCGGCCCGCTCACGCCCGGCGCGCATCCGGTCGTGGCCGAGATGGTCGGCGTGCTCAGCGGCGACCGCGTCGGCCGGCTGCATCCGCGCACCCCGGCTCCGCCGCTCGTCCATGACGCGGCGGCCGAGCTGGAACGGCTCGGGCTCGACCGGGCCGGGACGGTCGCCCTCAAGCTCACCGACGAGCGGGGCCTGAGGCGCAGCCGCGTCCTGCACCGGCTGCGGGTGCTTCGCATCCCCGGCGTCGTACGCCAGTCCGGACCGTCCACCGGCGCCGATCCGGTGCTGGAGGAGTGCTGGCGGCTCGACCCGGGCGACGCGGCCGGGCCGAGGCTGTCCGCGCTGATCGAGGCGGGCGCGTACGGCGCGACCCTCGCCGACGCGTCGGCGGCGGCGCTCGAGGAGCGGATGGCCGGCGCCGGCACCGACATGGAGCGGCTCGCCGCGGTGCTGTTCGACGCGGCGCTGAGCGGCTGCGGCGACCAGTCCGACCGGATCGCCGAGACGATCGCCGCCGGGATCGCGGGCGCCTCCGACGTCGGCGCGCTCGGGCACGTGCTCGGCACCGTGCTCGGCCTGTGGCGGCACGACCGGTTGCTCGGCACCGCCCGCAGCCCGCTGTTCGGCACCGTCGTCGAGGGCTGCGTCACCCGGGTGCTCTGGCTGATCGAGGGGGTGCGCGGCGGTCCGGCCCCGGCCGACCTGGACCGGCTGCGCGCGGTCGCCGCGACCCGCGACGCGCTGCTGCACGCCGCCGGGCCGCTCGGCCTCGACCGGGACGCGGCGCTCGGCGTCGCCGCCCGGATCAGCGTGAACGCCGACGTCCCGCCCGATCTGCGCGGGGCCGCTTTCGGTCTCGGCTGGGCGCTCGGCGTCGCCGCCGACCCGGTCCGGGCGGTCCGGGGCGCGTCCGGCCCGCGCACCCTCGGCGACTGGCTCGCCGGGCTCTTCGCGCTGGCCCGCGACGAGGTGCTGAGCGCCGGCGACGCGGGTGCGGGCGCGGACGGCGACGTCAAAGCGGGTGCGGGCGCGGGCGGGGCGGGCGTGCTGACCGTCCTCGACGAGATGATCACCGGGCTGGCCGCGACGGACTTCCTGGTGGCGCTGCCCGCGCTGCGCCAGGCGTTCGAGTTCTTCCCGCCGCGCGAGCGCGAGGCGATCGCCCGCGGCCTGCTCGAGCGCCGGGGCGTGCGCGGCTCGCCGCGGGCGCTGCTGCGCACCCCGGTCGACCCCCTGGTGATCGCCGAGGCGAGCGTGCTGGAGGACAGGACAGATCGGTGCCTCCACGAGGAGGGCCTCATCCGGAAGGAGCCGGCGTGACGACGCCCGACCTCGAACGCTGGCGGCTCGTCCTCGGGTCGCCCGCCGAACCCTCCACCGGGGCGCTCAGCGACGAGGCGGCCGGGCGCGACGCGGCGCTCGACTGGCTGTACGGCCGCGACCCCGATCTCGACCGCCGCGGCGTGCGTCGCGGCGGTGGCGGTGGCGGTGGCGAGCCCGGTGGCCGGGAGGGCGGCGACGGGCCGTCCGCGCTCACCACCGTCGACTGGCTCGACGAGGTGCACCGGCTGTTCCCCAAGGAGACCATCGAGCGGCTGGAGCGCGACGCGGTCGAGCGCTACGAGATCCACGAGGTGGTCACCGACCCCGCCGTCCTGGAGCGCATCGAGCCCAATGCGACGCTGCTGCGCGCGGTGCTGCGCACCAAGCACCTGATGAACCCCGAGGTGCTCGCCCTCGCCCGGCGGATCGTCGAGGCGGTGGTGCGGGACCTGATGGACAAGCTCGCCACCGAGGTCCGGCAGACCTTCCACGGCACCCGCTCGCGCCGGCCCAGCCGGATCAAGCAGTCCCGCAACTTCGACTTCCACCGCACGATCCGCGCCAACCTGGCGCACTACCGGCCGGACGAGCGGCGCGTCTACATCGAGCACCCGAGGTTCGTGTCCCGCACCCGCCGGCACCTGGAGCAGTGGCAGGTCGTGCTGCTGGTCGACCAGTCCGGCTCGATGGCCGGATCGGTGATCCACGCGGCGGTGACCGCCGCGTGCCTGTGGGGGCTGCCGGGGCTCAAGACCCACCTGGTCGCCTTCGACACCGCGGTGGTCGACCTGACCGCCGACGTCACCGATCCGGTCGAGCTGCTGATGAAGGTGCAGCTCGGCGGCGGCACCGACATCGCCGGCGCGGTCGAGTACGGCGCGACACTGGTCGAGAGCCCGCGCCGCGCGATCGTCGCGGTCATCACCGACTTCTACGAGGGCGGCGACTCCCACCGGCTGGTCCAGGCCACCCGGCGGCTGGTGCAGCAGGGCACCCAGGTGCTCGGGCTGGCCGCGCTCGACGAGGACGCCAATCCCGACTACGACCGGGGGATGGCGCAGCGGCTCGCCGACGTCGGCGCGCACGTCGGCGCGATGACCCCGGGCGAGCTGGCCGCGTTCGTCGCCGAGAGGATCGGCGCATGATCCGCACCGACCTGCTCGCGCTGACGCCCGACGCCCTCGCCGCGCTCGCCAACCGCGGCCTGGTCAAGCGCGCCGCCAAGGACTTGGACGCGGGCAACGGCCCGCAGGTCGCCGTGACCGGCGAGGGCACCGTCGAGGGCGTGTTCCCCGACGGCGCGCGGACGGCGCTCCCGGCGGGCGCCGGCCTGGAGGCTGCGCCCTGCACCTGCGCGGCGCCCGGCATCTGCCGGCACCGGATCTGCCTCATCCTCGCCTACCAGCGCGAGGCCGCCGAGGCCGCCGACTCGGCCGTCACCGATACCGACGCCGCCGACACGGCCGCTACTGCCGACGGCGCCGCCGGTGCGGGGACCACCGCGCCCGGCGAGCCGTCCGCGACGAAGGGGGAGGCGCGGCCAGGCCCGCCCTCGAAGGACTGGTCGCCCGGGGGGTTCGGCGACGACGCGCTCGCGAAGGTGTTCGGCGAACGGGCGCTCACCGCCGCGCGGCGCGCCTTCCGTGCCGGGTACGCCGCGCGCGTCCGCAGGTCCACCGCCGACGACCCGGTCGCCCAGGTCGAGCTGCCGACCTGCACGGTGCGCTTCCTCGTGCCGGGCGAGCTCGGCTACGTCCACACCGACGCCACGGCCGCCGTCCGCGGCGAGATGGTCGTGCTGGCGGTCTGGGCGTTCCGCGCGGCGGACGAGCGCGGGCCGTCCACCCGGGGCGGCACCGGCGCCGCCATCGACGTCGGCGGCGGCGCCGCGGCGTCCGGCACCGGGATGGAGTCCGCGCTGGAGCTGGCCGACCAGGTGCTGATGGAGGGCGCGATGCACGCGGGCCCGGTGCTCGGCACCGCGCTGCGCCGCTCCGCGCGCGAGCTCACCGCCGGCGACCTGCACTGGCCCGCGGCGGCCATGGTGGACGTCGCCGAGCAGCTCGCCGCCTACCACGAGCGCCGCGCCGACTACGAGCCCGCCCGCTTCGCGTCGCTGCTCGCCGAGCTGCACGCCCGGCACCGCGCGGGCGGGCACGACGGCGGCAGCCCGCGATCGGAGGTCCTCGGGACGAACGAGTCGGCCGAGACGCCGCTGCGCCGGGTCAGGCTGGCCGCGCTCGGCTGCCGGATCGGCGGCACCGACGCCGAGCGCACCGCCGACGTGTTCCTCGCGCATGCCGGCACCGGCGTCGTCCTGGTGCTCAGGCGGCGCTGGGACGTGCCCGAGGGCACCACCCTGACCGGCGGCGACGTGGCCGGGCGGCGGGTCTCCGGCGCCGGCCCGCTGCGCGCGATCGCGACGGCCAACGTCGTCTCCGAGACCGCGAGCCGCAGCGCCAGCCGGGTGGTGCGGCTCGCCCCCGGACGGGTCGCCAAGACCACGGTCACGCCGCTCGGCGGCGCCTGGACGGGCCTGCCCCCGTCCCTGCTGATCCGTGACCTGCGCGCCTTCCAGGACACGATGGACGCGCTCCCGCCCCGCCTCGTCCGGCCCCGGGTGGAGGCCGAGCTGGTCAAGGTCGTCGAGATCGCCGAGGTGCGGTCGCTCGGGTACCACCCGGGCGACCAGCGGCTGGAGGCGGTGGTCGCCGACGCGGCGGGCACCGCGGCCGTCGTGTCCGCCACCTACAGCGCGCACGCCCCGGCGGCCCTGGACGTCCTCGCCGAGGCGCTGAAGGGCGGGCCCTCGCACCTCAGCGGCGTGGTGAGCCGGGCCCGCGGCGGACTGGTGATCGACCCGGTCGCGGTGCTGACCCCGGACGGCGTCGTCGCGCTCGACCTGGCGCCGGGCGCCGGCACCGCCGCGCTCGACGGGCTCGGCGCGCGCGCGGCCGATCCCCTGGAGGAGGCGCTGGAGGCCGCGCTCGGCGTGTGCGCCGACCTGGCCCACCGGGGCCTGACCCACGTCCCGGCCGGGGTCCGGGCGCGGCTCGGCCAGGCTCGCGGGACCCTCGAACGGGTCGGCCTGCGCGCCGCCGCCGGCGTCCTCGAGCGGCTCGCCGCCACGCTCGACGGCGACGACCCGCGCCGGGCCGCCGAGAGCTGGGTGGACGCCCAGATCCGCCTGGTCACCACCGCCGAGCTGCGCTGACCGCCGGGGAGACGGGCGCGGTGAGCGGGCGCGGTCAGCGGGCGGTGGTGACGGCGAACAGGCCGACGTCCTCGACGCGGGAGGCGACGTCGGTGAAGCCGGCCTCCTTGGCCCACACCTCGGTCTCCCCGGCAGGCCGGCACTTCATCACCCAGCGCTCGCCGTAGCGGTTGGGCAGGACGTTGGCGATGAAGTCCAGTTGCGGGTGGCGGGTCTGCGTGGTGAAGACCAGCGTGCCGGCCGGGGCGAGCAGCTCGCGGAGCGAGGCCATGGACGCGCGGATGACCTCGTCGTCCAGGAGCAGCTCGTACAGGCCGGACACCACGATGACGTCCGGCGGCCCGAACGCGGGCGGCTCGGGCGCGAACGCGTCGCCCCGTTCGTAGGCGATGTTCAGCAGCCGGCGCTCGGCCGCCGTCGCCGCGCCGCGCCGCAGGCCGGCCGGGGCCAGGTCGCGGCAGAGCACCCGGTGCGCGTGGCGCGAGGTGTCCTCGGCCAGGAACTCCTGGAGGTAGCGGCCGGGCCCGGCCGCCACGTCCAGGATCTTCAGCGGGTGCCCGCGGCGCGCCGCCTCCTCGCGCAGCGTCCGCTTGAGGAGCACGGCGCGGGCGCGGATCGCCCGCCAGCCGACGGCGTTGAGGTAGACGCGGTCGATCAGCCGGCCGGCGCCGAGGACGCCGTGGGAGCGGTTCTCGTAGACGTAGTCGAGCATGGTGCCGCTGTCGAATCCGTGCCGGTAGCCGATCCGGATGCCGCGGGAGGTGCGGCCGGCGGTGCGGAGCAGCAGCCGGGCGGCGGCCCATCGGGCGTCGTCGAGCATGTGACTTCCTCTCGGGAGAGCCCGCGGACGATCCGGCGGGCGGTCTGAAGGTCGTGCACGGGCTCGCCGAAGCGGACCCGCACCCGGGTGCGGTGCAGCCGCCCGTGCACGCCGAGCAGCTCGCGGGTGCCGACGAGACCGACGGGCACGAGCGGCACCCCGGCGAGATCGGCCAGGCGCGCCGCGCCCGAACGGAACGGGCCGACCTCGCCGTCCCGCGACCGCGTCCCCTCGGGGAACACGACCACGGCGCGGCCCCGGGCCAGCAGCGCGGCGGCCCCGGCGAGGTCGCCGAACCCGCCCCGCTCGCGCCGGACGGGGAACCCGGCGACGACCGTCCGGCACACCAGGGCCCGGAGGCGCCCGGCGAACCAGTAGTCGGCCGCCGCCGCGACGACCGGGCGGCGCCGCGCGGGCAGCGCGGCGAGGAGGGCGGCGGTGTCGGCGTGCGAGGAGTGGTTGGCCACGATCACGCAGGGACCGGCCGGCGGGGACCCCTCGACCTCGATGCCCCCGGAGAACCGGAACCCGGCGCGCCAGCCGGCCCGGCGGAGCAGCGCGGCGATCATGACAGCACCAGCGCGACGGCCAGCGCCACCAGCAGCGAGTCGATCCGGTCGAGCAGCCCGCCGAACCCGGGCAGCCAGTTGCCGGCGTCCTTGACCCCGGCGCCGCGCTTGAGCATCGACTCCAGCAGGTCGCCGAGCGGCGCCCCGGCGGCGACGGCGAGCACGGTGGCGGGGGTGGCGGCGCCGAACAGCGCGAGCACCGCCACGCCGCCCAGCGCGCCGCCGGCGATCCCGCCCCAGCGCTTGGCCGGGCTGAGCGGCGACAGCGCCGGGCCGCGCAGCAGCTTGCCGCCGCACCAGGCCGCGACGTCGGCGACGGCGATCGCCGCGCAGAGCGGGAGGGCCAGCTCGCCGAGCAGGACCAGCCCGCTCAGCGGCGCCAGCCACACCACCCCGAACACCGCGCCCCGGGCCCGGTCCGCGCCGCCGCCCGCGTCCCCGGCCAGCACCGGCACCAGCGCGACGGCGAGGAGCGCGGCCATCAGCAGCCGCAGCATGTGCCCCGGCGCCAGCCACGCGGTCAGGGGGAAGGCGACCAGTGCGGCGGCCATCACCGCCAGGTCGGCCCGGCGCAGCCGGGCCAGCCGGGCGTACTCGGCGGCGGCGACGAGCGCGACCCCCGAGGCGAGCGCGGCTGCGCCGGGCGCGCCGAGCAGGAACGCGCCGCCCACGATCGGGACGATCGCCAGCCAGCTCAGCCAGCGCCGCACCAGCTCGCGGTCGCCCGACCGCCAGACCGCGACGCCGGTGACGGCGAACGCCCCGGCCAGGTAGGGGACCGGCAGGGCGGAGAAGGACGGGATCACAACGACCTCCGGAGCCGGGCGAGCCGGAGCAGTGCGGTCAGCAGCGACCCGGCGGCGAGCACCGCGAGGAGGGGGACGGCCCAGCCGGTGAAGGCGATCAGCGCGAGCAGCAGGCACCGTTCGGTCTTGCCGACCGGTCCGCCCTGCGGGCGCGGGCCCCCGGCCGCCGCGCCCGCGAGCGAGGCCCAGGACGGCAGCGTCGCGGCGAGCGCCGCCGTGGCCACCAGCCAGGCCGGGGCGAGCGCGAGGCAGCCCGCGAGGACGGCCAGCTCCGCGGCCCGGTCGCCCAGCTCGTTGACCACCGAGCCCCACGGCGTGCCGCGCCCGGTCTCGCGGGCGAGCGCGCCGTCGAGGTTGGCGCAGCCGAGCCGCGCCGCCAGCAGCGCGGTGACCAGCAGTCCGGCGAGCGGGCCGGGCGCGGTGAAGGCGAGCGCGCAGCCCGCGGCGGCGCCCGCGGCGACTCCGGCGGCGGTGACCGCGTCAGGGGAGACCCGGCGCCGGACGAGCGCGGCCCGGATCCCGCCCAGCCGGGCGGCGTACCAGGGCTTGAATGCGTACAATCCGTCCATACCGACCAGCGTCGCGCGCGGCCGGGGGCCGGGACATCCGCTCGGCTACTCGGTTACCAGTGAGTAGTGGTACCTGGCCGGGGCTACGCGCGGCAGGTCAGCGGGCGTCCGCCGTTGAAGGCCACCATGTCGGTCAGCGCGGGGACCGGGTCGATCCGGGCACCGGGCTCCGCGCCGTCCAGCTCGGCGAGGGCCCGGTACAGGTTGCCGACGAGCCGTTCGGGGTCGGTCAGCCCGGCGTACTCGCCGAGGTCGGTCTCGCGCGCCGCCTCCAGCGGGGTCAGCCCCGCCGCCCGCGCCGCCGCGGCCGTGTCCTGGACGAACCGCAGATACCCCAGGACCTGGCCGATCAGCTCGGGGCCGGCGACCGGGCCGTGCCCCGGGACGATGGTCTCGGCGCCGAGCGGCGCGACGACCTCCTCCAGCACGGTGATCGCCCCGGCGACCGACCCCTGCATCAGGAACGGCGTGCCGCCGTTGAACAGCAGGTCGCCGCAGAACAGCACCCGCCGTTCGGGGATCCACACGAACGAGTCGTTGGTGGTGTGCGCCGGGATGCCCGCGGCCCGGACCTCGCACCGCAGGTCGTCGACCCACAGCGTGACGCCCTCGGTGTAGGTCAGGAACGGCGGTTCGAGCTCGACGTCGCCCCAGTCGACCTCGGTCCAGAACGGAGCGTCGAACGGCCTGCCCCAGCCGAGCGCGCACTCGCGGGTGGCCTCGTGGCCGACGATGGTGGCGCCCTCGAACAGGTAGTTGCCGAAGGTGTGGTCGCCGTGGTGGTGGGTGTTGACCAGCGTCCGCACCGGCCGCGGCGTGACCGACCGGATCGTCTCCAGGTAGGCGCGGGTGCGCCGCTCGGTCGAGCAGGCGTCCACGCTGGTCACGCCGCGCCCGCCGACCAGGAAGCCGGTGTTGTTGATCCACCAGGTGCCGTCCGGCTGGAGGTAGGCGAAGACGCCGTCCGACACCTCCTGGAGCCGCGGCGCGCCCGGGGCGGTGACGTCGTGCGCGGTGTCGCTCATGAAGGCTCCTCCAGCCGTACGGTCTCCACCCAGTCCGGCGGGGCGGGCGCGCCCGCGCCGATGAGCGCCGCGATGAGGCGGCACGAGGGCGTCTCGCCGGGCCACGGAGTGTAGCCGTCGGTGAGGACGATGACCACGTTCGGCCGGTCCCGCTGGGCGAGGGCCGCGGCGATGCCGACCCGCATGTCGGTGCCGCCGCCCCCGCCCAGCTCGACCTGCTCGGCGGAGGTCACCCGCGACACCACGTGCACGTCGGCGTCGCACGCCAGCACGCTGACCCGCTCGCCGCGCACGCCGACCTCGCGCAGCACCCCGGTGACCTCGGCCAGCGCCGCCGCGAGCTCGTCCTCGCCCATCGAGCCGGAGGTGTCGATCACGATCGCGACCCGCGGCAGCGGGCGGCGCAGGCTCGGCAGCACCACCCCGCGCAGCGCCGGGGTGCGGCGGGACGGGCGCCGGTAGGTGTAGTCGACCGCGCCGCCCGCCCATGCGACCGCCTCGCGCACGGCGCCCGCGAGCACCCGCCGCCAGTCGACGACCGGCTCCAGGATCTGGTCGGCCCAGCGCTTCCACCCCGCCGGGAGGTTGCCGCGGGAGCGGGCGTGGGAGCGGATGGCCTCGGCGGTGGACCGGCGCAGCGCCCCGGCCTCGACCGGGGTGACGCTCGGCGCCCCGTCCGGCCCCGAGAGCTCCCAGGGGGCCGCCCGCCCGTGCGCGCCCGAGCCGCAGTCGACGCGGCGGGGCTGGGGCGGGATGCCGGCGAGGTAGCCCTCGAACAGCAGGCCGACCGGGAGGCCGAAGTCGCCGGGCTCGACCCGTCCCGCCGGGAGGAGGAGCCCGTCGGCGAGCAGGTCGTCGTTGATCTCGCAGTCCTGGGCGATGTTGACCCGGGCGTGGTCGCGCTGGTCGGCGGCGGGCAGCCGGTCGGCCCGCCCGTGGTGGTCGCGGAGCAGGTGCGACACCTCGTGGATCCAGACCCCGGCCAGCTCCGGGACGGGCGTCGCCGCCACGAACGCGGGCGATACATAGCAGCGCCAGTGCCGGTCGACGCCCATCGTCGGGACGAGGGCGCTCGGCACGACCGACAGCGAGTACAGGGCGGACGCGAGGTAGGGCCGGTCCTCCGCGGCCCGGTAGCGGGCGGCGAGCAGCTTGGTCCGGTCGAGCGTCGGCGGCTCCCGCCCGGCGAGGTCACCGGCGCCGTGCTCGGCGGCGTCCACGGTCACCCGCCGCCGGGCAGCGCCCCGGACAGCCGCAGCAGGTCCACGAACCCGTCGATCCCGCTCGGCACGGGCCAGTCGGTGTCGCGCAGCACCGCCAGGTCGGCGGCGGCGCGGGCCGCGACGTCGGGCACGCCCGCGTCGACGGCCTTGGCGAGCACCGTCCAGCCCGCCTCCCAGCGGCGGCGGGTCGGCTCGCCCTGGACCGAGGCGACCACCGAGGTCAGGAACGCCAGCTGCCGGTCGCCGCGCTCCGGCAGCGCGAACGCGTCGGGGTTGGCCAGCACCCGGTCGGGATCGGGCAGGTCGAGCTCCTCCAGGTAGGCGAGCAGCTCCATTCCGGCGCCGTCCCCGATCGCGCCGATCAGCGCCGACGACAGCGCCTCGCCGCTCGCGCCGGTCGCGTACCCGGTCGCCAGCAGCCGGAGCGCCATCTCCCAGCTGCGCGGCGACGGCCACGCGCCGCCCCGCGCCTCGGCGTCGGCCGGCAGGTGGTGCGCCAGGCCCGGCCGCGCGGTGAGGAACCCCGACACCGTGCCGCGGGCGCGGGCGACCGACGAGGCCACCTTGCCCGGGTCGACCACCGGGACCGTCAGCTCCGGCCAGGTGCCGGCCATGCCGCGCGCGACCGTCCGGGACTGGTGCGTCCAGTGCAGGTGGACGAACCGGTTGGCCAGCGGGGGGCTGAGATGCCAGCCGTCGGCGGCGCTCGCCGGCGGGTTCGCGGCGGCGACGACCCGGACCGGCTCGGGCAGCGTCAGGCTGCCGACCCGCCGCTCCAGCACCACCCTGAGCAGCGCCGCCTGCACCGCGGGCGGCGCCGACGACAGCTCGTCGAAGAAGACCATCCCGCGCCCGGACCGGGCCAGCCGCACCGCCCAGTCGGGCGGCGCCATCGGCACCCCGGTCGCCGCCGGGTCGTCCCCGATGACCGGCAGCCCGGCGAAGTCGGACGGCTCGTGCACGCTGGCGATGACGGTCTCCAGCGGCACCCCGAGCCCGGCGGCGAGCCGTTCCAGGCCCGCCGACTTGCCGATGCCCGGCTCACCCCACAGCAGGACGGGGATGTTGGCCGCCACCGCCAGCGCGAGTGCCTCGAGCTGGGGGCTGCGGGCCGGCTCGGTCCGCCAGGCCCGGGTCCGCCGGTTCAGGTCGTCGGCCGCGGCCAGCAGATCGGGCGGCGGCGGCGCGGACGGTGCCGCCGGCGGCGCCTGCGCGGCCTCGAGATCGGCGCTCACTCTTGGTCGTCCTCCCAGTCCACGTCGTAATAGTC
The DNA here is from genome assembly GCF_030283145.1 of Actinomadura xylanilytica. GTDB lineage: Bacteria > Actinomycetota > Actinomycetes > Streptosporangiales > Streptosporangiaceae > Spirillospora > Spirillospora xylanilytica. Next base: position 361,334 of record NZ_JASNWE010000003.1, on the reverse strand, counting down.
CCAGTCCTCGACGCCGATGCCGGGGTGCTCCCGGTCGATCCGCTCCTTGAGGAAGTCGAGGTCCTTCCGGCGGAAGGCGTGGATCATGTTGTTGATCGAGGCGCCGTTGTCGTCGACCGCGTCGATCCGCGCCCCGGCCGCCAGCAGCGCGCGGACCAGGGCGGGGGAGCCGCGGGAGCCCACGGCCGAGTGCAGCGGCGTGCACGCGCGGTGGTCCAGGTCCTCCAGGCCGAGCCCGGCCTTCAGCAGCCTGGGCAGCAGCTCTTCGTGGTCGACCAGGTGCAGGAGGTGCAGCAGGGTCTGCCTGCGGCCGTTGCGGACGCTCGGATCGACCCCGGCGTCCAGCAGCCACAGGACTCCGGCCGTGTCGCCGTGCTGCGCCCGCTGGAACAGCTCCCGCCGCTGCGCGAGCAGCGCCTTGGGTAGCCTGCCCCGACCGGACGTCCAGGCCCGGTGGGCGCCGAAGCATCCGGACAGGGCGCCGCCGAACGCCAGCAGCGCGAGTTCGCGCTCCCGCTCCTCATCGGTGTGCGGCATGGTCAGGGTGCCGCCACGGAACCGCATCTCGTGCCACCCGCGGCCCTGGCAGCGGACCCGCACAGACCTGGGGGCCTCAGGACCAGGCGGGCCGACCGGCCCCTCGGCCGCCGGCCGCCCGGGGAACAGCGCCGCGCGGACCAGCGGGTGCAGCCGCTCCGGGGTGATCCGGCCCGCGCGCAGCAGTTCGAGGTCGGGGAGCCGGGCGCAGTGGTGGTCGGCCAGCGCGGGCCAGTCGCGGTGCGGGGGGCCTCCGGAGAGGGGCCGGACGCGCGGACGCCGCGTACCCGAACCGGTCTCGAAGATCAGCCGTCGGCGCCGGGCGAACGTGGCCTGCACGCTGTCCGCGCCCTTGAGGTCCGCCAGCCGGGCGGCCTCGCGGGCGACGACGGCCAGGTTCGCCTTGCGCAGCAGACCCCACAGTTCGTGCGGCGGCTCGGCGGGTGTCCCGTCGGCGGACGGCGGCAGGTCGAAACCGAGGACGTCGAAGGCCGCGGCGAGGTCGCCGCGCTGGTGGAGCAGGGCGACCCACTCGGTGAGCGCCGTGGCGTCGCCGGGCCCGGGGGCGGCGGACGGGAGCTCGGCGGCGGTGAGCGGGGTGCCGTCGGCCTGGAAGAACGGTGCCCGCCCGTCACCGCCGCAGGCCGCGAGCAGCTCCCCGGTCCGCCGGACGTCCCACCGGGCCCGCGCGGAGGTCCAGTCGAGCGTTGTGCGGGCGTCCGGATTGGCCCGCTGCTCGTCGGCCCCCGTGTCGCCGAACCGGAGGACCAGCCGCTGGTGCCCGTCCACCCCGATGGGCGTGAGCACCTGGAGGACGGCCGGCCCGGGTCGCGCCGCGCCCGGCCCGCCCGCGCCCGGCCCGCCCGCGCCCGGCCCGCCTTCGCCGGGCTCGTCGTAGTCGGCGAGGACGAGGGCCAGCCCGGGACCGAGGGTCGTCCGGCCGTTCAGCGCCCTCGGCAGGTGCCAGCGCAGCAGGTCCGGCGCGAGGTGGAGCAGGTCGGTGCTCAGCCGTTCGGCGACCTGGGCGCCGTGCTCGCGGGCGACGGCGTGGACGTCGAAGGCGACGTCGATGTTCGCCGCCGTGCAGGCGCCCCGCCAGTCGCCCGCCGCCCGCCGCGCGGTGGCCAGCTCGATCATCCGGCGCGGCACGGCGTAGCGGCGGATCCGCTCCCAGTCCGACAGCTCATCGGTGACGAACGCCGCCCAGTTCGTGCCCGCCGTGTTGAAGGCCGCCCAGTTGGTGCCCGCGGTCACCGGGTTCGTGCCCGCGGTCACCGGTAGACGCTGGAGATCGCGTGCAGGTCGGGGTGGGTTCCGGCGGCGGGGCGCAGCCGCGGCGCGAAGGCCCGCTTGACCTTGCGCGGCACCCCCGGGCCGAGCCCCACGTACTCCAGCCGCGTGTCGGCGGCGACCCCGGCCAGCAGCGTCTTGGCGCCCCGGCCGGTGAGGCCGGTGTGCCGCAGCTCGAGGCGGCGCAGCGGGCTGCCGGGCAGCGCCTCGGCCAGCGCCGCCGCCCCGTCGTCGCCGGTGGCGTTGGGCGGCGCCCCGAGGGCCCGCTCCGACGGCGGACGGCCCAGGTCGAGCGCCTCGATCCCGGCCAGCGCCCCGGCGAGCGCCCGCGCCCCGGCCGGGCCGAGGCCGTTGCCGCCCAGGCCGAGCCGGACGGGCCCGACGCCCCCATCGGCCCCGGACCCCGACCCCGTGCCGATCGCCGAGGCGAGGACGGCCACGCCCTCGTCGCCGAGGTGGTTCGCGGGCAGGTACAGCTCGCGCACGCCCGCGTCACGGATCAGCGCGGACAGCAGGTCGGCGGCCTCGGGACCGAGCCCGTTGCCGCCGAGGAACAGCCGCTCGAGCGGACGGTCCCGCCGCGTCAGGGCGTCCAGCAGCGCGCGCAGGCCGTCGAGGCCGAGCCCCGTGTTGACCAGGTCGAGCGTGCGGAGCGCGGTGTTGGCGCGCAGCATCGCCGCGAGCGCGCGGGCCCCGTCGTCGCCCACCGGGTTGCGCTTGAGCCACAGCGCGCGGACGGTGCCGTCCGAGGCCAGCGGCCCGGCGAGCGCGGCGGCCCCGTCGGCGTCGATCCGGTTGCAGCCGAGGTACAGGGTCTCCAGGCCGTGGCCGGGCTCCAGCGCCGCGGCGACCGTCCGCGCCCCGGCGCCGCCCATCGCGTTGGTGCCGAGCAGCAGGTGCGCCGCGTGCGGGGACGCGGTGGCTGCGGGCACCACCCGGGCCACCCCCTCCGCACCGAGACCCTGCTTGCACAGGTCGACCCGCCCGTCGGCGCGCAGCGTCCCGAGCGGGAACGTCGCGTCGGCCGTCACGGGTGCCGGCGCCGCCAGCCGCGCCAGCAGCGGGTCGAGCGCGGCCGGGTCGGCGAGCGGCACGTCGGGGTGCTCGATCGCCGGGCAGCGTACGGGCGTGGGTTCCATGCTCACCATTCCACCGGTCGGTAGTCCTTCAAGAACAGTCCGGACATCCGCTCGCCGCCGAGGCCGCGCACGATCGGGTCGTACACCCGGGCGGCGCCGTCGATGACGTCCAGCGGGGGCCGGAACCCGGCCTCCCGCTGCGCGAGCTTGCCGGGGTGCGGGCGCTCGTCGGTGACCCAGCCGGTGTCCACGCTGTTCATGTGGACGCCCGAGGCCGCGTAGTCGGCGGCGGCGGTGCGGGTCAGCATGTTGAGCGACGCCTTGGCCATGTTGGTGTGCGGATGCCGCACCGTCTTGCCCTCGCGGGAGAAGCTGCCCTCCATCGCCGAGACCTGCACCACGTACCGGTCGGGCGAGGGCGCCGACTCCAGCAGGCCGCGCAGCCGCGCGGTGAGCAGGAACGGGGCGAACGCGTTCACCATCTGCACCTCCAGCCACTCGGCCGGGTCGACCTCGTGCAGCCGCAGGGTCCAGCTGTTGCGGTCGCGCAGGTCCAGCGGCTGGCCGGTCTCGTCGGTGCGCCCGGCGGGGAACAGCGCCTCGGCCGCGCCGTCCCGCACCGCGACCACGGCCGGATCGGCGGCCATCCCGGCCTCCAGGACGGCCCGGCCGCCCTCGGCGACGTCGATCGCCGCCGCGGCCCCCGCCAGCGCCTCGGACTCGGCCGCGCGGACCTCCCGGTGGTACGCGGCGGGCCGCCGGATGGTCTGCGCCGCGTTGTTGACCAGGATGTCGAGGTGGTCGAACCGCTCGTGCACCGCCTCCAGCATCCCGGCGACCCCGGGCAGGTCGAGCAGGTCGACGCCGTGGACGTGCAGCCGGCCGAGCCAGTCCGCCGCGTCGGGGACGGCCGCGTAACGGCGCGCCGCGTCGCGCGGGAACCGGGTCGTGACCAGCACTTCCGCGCCGTCGCGCAGCATCTTCAGCGCGACCTGGAAGCCGATCTTCACCCGGCCGCCGGTCACGATCGCGCGCCGCCCGCGCAGGTCGCAGCGCGCGTGCCGGCGCGCCGTGTTCTCGGCGGCGCATTCGGGGCAGAGCAGGTGGTAGTCGGCGTGCACATCCCGGTAGGGGGCCTTGCACACGTAGCAGCGCCGGGACGCGGCCAGCACCCGCCCTGACGCGCCGCCATCGCCGCCCGGCTCGCTGATCTCGCGCGGCCCGCCGGTCCCGGCCTCGGGATTCTGCTCCCGGAACCGGGTGGCGGACGCGAGCGCGTCCAGATCACTGCGCCGGCGCTCGGCGTCGCGGGACGCCTTGCGGGCCTTCTTGCCCGCCCGGTGCACCTGCGACGCGGCCCGGTGCACGGGCTGCCAGCGCGGGTCGTCCGGGTCGGTCGCGCGGGCCCGCTCCAGCACCCGCAGGCACGCGGCGAGCTCGGCCGGGTCGGGGACGGCCGCCTCCTCCTCCGGCGTCTCGACCGGGGCGGGGGTGGTCGGCACGGCACTCCTCACGGATCGGGGCGGGACCGGTCGGATTCGAACCGACGTCCTCCGGCTCGCAGCTTGGGCGCGACGACCTCTGCGCTACGGTCTCGCCACGCGAGAGCCTAGCGAACATCGCCGACATTCCGCCCAAGATCAAAGAAGCTCGGACGAGCCCTCCCACCAGCACCCGCCGCCGTCACCCCACCGCGTCGCGCCGCCGCCCCGCGGCTCCGAGATCAGGTGAGGGGCTGGCATCTCCGCGTCGGCCACACGCCGATCGAGACCCCGTCGCGCGCCTTGCGCAGCGGGAACCGCCCGCCGCGCGGGACGCCGTGCCGCAGGAACTCGGCCGCGCCGAGCACGGCCGCGTCGGCGGCGTCCTCCCCGACCCGCGTCCGCAGCCCGGTCTCCGTGCCGATCAGCCGGTCCAGTCCGGGCAGCCGCGCCGCGGCGCCGGTGAGGGTGAGGCCCGAGCTCATCAGGTCGCCGGAGATCTCCGGCGAGCAGCGGCCGATCCCGATCCGGATCGCGTCCACCATGGCGGCGATCGCGCCGGCGATCGCCCGGTTGATCTCCGCGGCGGTCAGCACCACCGGGCGGGGCAGCCCGGTGGCCAGGTCGCGGCCGTGCACCATGGCCTGCCGGGTCCGCTGCCGCCCGCGCGGCGCCACGCTCCCGACCGCCAGCTTGGCCGCCTCCGCCGCGGCGCGGGACAGCAGCACCTCGTGCTCGCGCCGGACGTGGGCGACGATCGCGCGGTCCAGCGCGGCCCCGCCGATCCTGGCCATGTGCGAGCTGACCAGGCCGCCGAAGGCGATGATCCCGATGTCGGTGATGTCGGCGCCGATGTCGGCGACGATCATCACGTCGGCGCCCGTGCCGGCCGGCCCGCTGCCGGCTGCCGCGGCGAGCGGCGTCGGAACCAGTTCGAGCTGCCGGGCGCCCGCCTGGTAGGCGGCCGACTCCACCGCCTCGTACTGGAGCGGGGTGAGGTCGCTCGGGACCGCCACCACCATCCGCGGCCGGGCGGTGTAGCGGCGCCGGTGGTGCGTCCGGACCAGGTGCCGCAGCAGGTACTCGGTCTCGTCCGGCTCGGCGGGCGCGCCGTCGCGGATCGGCTCGATCAGGGACACCTCGTCGGTGAGGCCGGCCAGCTCCTGGGCGGACGACCCGAGCGCCAGGATCCGGCCGCTACTGCGCGACCGCGCCAGGACCGACGGCTCGCGGGCGACCACACCCCGGCCCCGGACGTGCATCCGCACGGTCGTGCTGCCCAGGTCGACGGCGGTGTCGCGGCATGAGTACTCCCACATGCTCACGCCCCCACGCTGTGCGCGCCCGGGGCCCCTCGCCGGTGTGCCGCCGCGTCGTCCGCCCCAAAGTCCCCCATAGCCGCGCCCCCCGACATCCGGCCGAATATGCATGAACCAGCTAGATTCCCCGGGCAGTCTCTAGGGAGGCACCCGGGCAGGTATGCGGATCGCAATGGCCGCGCGCGGCGCCCGGCGCGGACGGGATCGTCCCGGCAGCACGAAGGCCGGCGGCCTCGTGGGAACGAGGACCGCCGGCCTCCGGCAGGCCGGTGCGTCAGCCGGGTGCGACCGGGGTCCGGCCGGCGAGGGCGGCCCGGGGTGCGGGCGGCCTCGGGCCGCGAACGGGCCGGACGTGCTCGCGGGAGATGTAGTCCAGGGCCGCCAGGAAGGCGGCCTCGACGCTCTCGGTGCTGGGCGCGGGCGGGCCTCCTTGGATCGTTCCAAGTGAGGTGGGGAACGGCGCGGCCCCGTCGAACATCACCGCGAGTCCGAGCAGCTCGGCCAGCCGGCCGTGCAGGTCCCCGGCGGCCCCGCCGGGCCGGGCCGCCCCCGCGAGCCGCCGGGCCGTCCGGGTGGAGGCCAGCCGCACCGGGGCCAGCCGCCGCCCGCCGCGCGCCGCCGCGTGCTCGGCCAGCTCGAACAGGCGCTGCGCCGTCGGCGCGTGCTCCCCGCTGGTCAGCCAGAACTCGCCGGTCGCCGCCAGATCGACCAGCGCCGCCAGCGCGCCCGCGACCACGTCGCTCGGGACGAAGTCGACCCGGTCGCCCGGCCCGCACGGCACCACCCCGCGCACCTGGTCGCGCAGGACCGAGCGCAGGAAGGCGTAGAACCCCTGGATCGGCGCCAGCGCGCCGGTGACCGAATCGCCGATCACCACCGACGGGCGGACGATCGCGGTGGGCAGCCCCGCCGCCCGCACCTGCTCCTCCGCCGCGATCTTGGAGGCGACGTAGGCGAGCGGCGACGCCGCGTCCGCGGCCTCCCGCTCGCGCGTGACGAAGGCGGTGGACAGGTACACCAGCCGGGCGCCCGCGGCGGCGGTGAACTCCAGGATCCGCTCGGTGCCGAGCACGTTGACCTCGTTGGTGCGCTCCGCGCCGACGCCGAAGTCGGTGACGGCCGCGCAGTGCACGACGGTGTCGACCTCGCCCAGCAGGCCGCGGTGCTCGGCGCCGCCGAGACCGAGCCCCGGCGCCGAGACGTCCCCGCGCAGCGAGACGCCGGACACGGCCCTGCGCCGCGTCAGCGCGATGACCCGGTGGCCGCGCAGCCGCGGCAGCAGGGCGCCGCCGACCACGCCGGACGCGCCGGTGAGAAGAATGGTGCTCATATTGGAATTACCGTCCCGGCCGGGCGCACAAAAGCCCGAATAGATGAAGACAATGGGAAAGTGGGAGAGCGGTGAATGCGGTGCGTTCATCGTATCGACCACGGCAATGGCGGGCCCCGCGACAACACGCCAAGGATCCTTGACCTCGGCGGGCTCCGGACCCCCGCCCAGGTGCGGATTCAACCGCCCGCCCGCAGATGACGATTCAACTAGTGAAAGCCCCGGGATAAACGCCGGGTTCGAATCATATTCGGGACCTTCGGCGGAGTGTCTTCCCCCGCACACCGCTCGGCGGGCGCACCGGCTCGCGTCCGCCGGTCGCCAAATCGGCCCATGCCGCGATGCGCCGCCGGGCGGCCCGGCGCGGCTGCGGCGACGCGGGGCCCGGCCGGGCTCGATGTCACGAATCGGGGGGCTCGTCCGGTCTTCATGTCGATGCCGCCCGTCCGCGGGCCCCCTTCGCACCGCAAGGAGAACACGCCGTGTCCCCTCGGTCGCAACGTCCGCAACCCCCGCCCCGGGCCCTCGCCTCACTCGGCCGGGCCGTGAACGAGCGGTTCGGCGGAGCCGCGTTCCTGCGCACGTCGATGCGCAAGGCGTTCCCCGACCACTGGAGCTTCCTGCTCGGCGAGATCGCGATGTACGCGTTCGCGATCATCCTGCTGACCGGGGTGTTCCTGACCCTGTTCTTCAAGCCCGGGATGGCCGAGGTCGTCTACGACGGGTCCTACGAGCCGCTGCGCGGGGTGCGGATGAGCGAGGCGTACGCCTCCACCCTGCGGATCAGCTTCGACGTCCGCGGCGGGCTGCTGGTCCGGCAGATCCACCACTGGGCGACGATCATCTTCATGGCCGCCATCTGCGTCCACCTGCTCCGCAACTTCTTCACCGGCGCGTTCCGCAAGCCGCGCGAGCTCAACTGGCTGATCGGGATCGGGCTGTTCGTGCTGGTCATGCTGAACGGCCTGTTCGGCTACTCGCTGCCCGACGACCTGCTGTCGGGCACCGGCCTGCGCATCCTGGAGGGCGTCGTCGTCTCGCTGCCGCTGGTCGGCAGCTACGCGCTGATGTTCCTGTTCGGCGGCGAGTTCCCCGGCGACCTCATCGTCCCGCGCCTGTACATCGTCCACATCCTGCTGATCCCGGGCATCCTGCTCGCGCTCATCCCGCTGCACGCCATCGTGCTCACCTGGCGGCAGACACACACGCAGTTCCCGGGGAAGGGCAGCGGCAACCGGACCGTCCGCGGCTACCCGTTCTTCCCCGTCTTCATCGCCAAGACCACCGCGTTCTTCCTCTGGGTCTTCGCCGCGACGGCGCTGCTGGCCACGTTCTTCCAGATCAACCCGGTCTGGCTGTTCGGCCCGTACGACCCCGGCGCGATCAGCTCGGGCTCCCAGCCCGACTGGTACATGGGCTGGCTGGAGGGCGCGCTGCGGATGATGCCCGCCTGGGAGGTCACCACGTTCGGGCACACCCTGCCCCTCAGCGTCCTCGTCCCCGCGCTGGTCGTCCCGGGGCTGCTGTTCACCGGCCTGGCGCTCTACCCGTTCCTGGAGCGGTGGGTCACCGGTGACCACCAGATCCACCACCTGCTGGACCGGCCGCGCGACGTTCCCGCCCGCACCGGCATCGGCGCCGCCGGCGTCACCTTCTACGGCGTCCTGTGGATCGCGGGCGGCAACGACGTCCTCGCGCACACCTTCCACGTCCCGCTGTACTGGACCACCTGGATCTTCCGGATCGCGGTCCTGCTCGGCCCGGTGCTCGCCTACACCGTCGCCTACCGGATCTGCCTGGGGCTCCAGCGGCGCGACGCCGACCTCGTCGCCCACGGGCTGGAGACCGGTGTCGTCAGGCGGCTCCCGAGTGGACGGTACGTCGAGGTCGAACGGCGGCTCACCTCCGCCGAGACCGCCGCGATCACCGACCCGCGCCCGGCCCCGGCGGTCAGGATGGGGGACCGGCCGGAACACGACGGGGTCACGCCTCCCGAGACCCGCACCGCCCTCGGCCGGGCGAGGCTCGCCCTCAACCGCCGCTTCGCGGCCGACCTCGCGCAGCCGCCCCGGCGCTCCGAGGACACCGAGATCGGCCCGCCGCGAAAGTGAACGGGCCGCGAGAGTGAACGGGCCGTGAAAGTGACGGGCCGCGAGAGCGAACCGGGCGAGGCGGGCGGGTCAGCCGAGGCGGGCGGACGAGCCGGTCAGCGCGGCGAGCGCGGTGTGCCGGTCGGGGGCGATCGCGACGCGCCGCGCCAGGCCGGCCACGTCGCAGACCCGCCGGACGATGCCGCGGGACGGCAGGACGACCCACATCGGCACGCCCAGCTCGCCCGCCCGCGCCTGCGCGCGGAAGATCAGGTTCGGCCCGGTGGAGTCGCAGAAGGCGCAGTCGCCCAGGTCGATGATCAGGGTCGGCACCCCCGAGTCGAGGAGGTCCAGCGTCTGGGCGAGGATCGTCTCGCCGTTGCTCAGGTCCACTTCGGCGGGGAAGGTCACCACCCCGCCAGCAGCGCTGTGCTCCACTCGCGCCCTATCGAGGTTCATCACCGTGTGCTCCTGCGCCAAGATCGCCATTGGTCCCAACGTCCCGTTCCCCACTTCGGTGGGGTCCTGCTGTGACTGTAAGCCCCAAACCTGGGCGAAACCTGAAAGAAATGGTCAAGCCTGAGCGATGGCGGTGCGGGACCGGCGGCCGGCCTCCGGTCCCGCCGGTGTCACCGCACGGGCTGGTCCGGTGCCGCGATGCCGGCCCCGGTCCCCCCGGCCGCAGGCCGGGGGGACCGCGGGAGCGGAGAAGAGGACACGTGACGCTCCCGGTGGTTCGGGGGATCCGAGCCCGCGCTCAGCGGGTGCCGGCCCGGCCGAGGGCGTGCGGAGGAGGACCCGGGTGAACCATGGCCTCAGCCTCCCTCTTCATGATCATGTGAGACGGGTAAGCTAGCAGCGTCCCCGGGCCCCGGCAACCCCGGAGGGAGCGCGTTCAGCGCCAGGGGGAGGGCAGGTCGATGGAGATCGACTGGAGCTCGGTCACCACCTGCGCGGCGTGCCGGCCGCCCAGCCTACCGTGCCCACTGGCGCGGCCGGGGGCACCGCCGAACGGCAGGTGCAGCTCCCAGTAGTTGCTGTGGTCGTTGACCGTCACCTGGCCGGTCCGGAGCCGGCCCGCCACGGCGAGCGTCCGGTCCAGGTCGCGGCCGAAGACGGCGGAGCTGAGGCCGAAGCTCCCGGCGTTGGCCGCCGCCACGATCGCCTCGGTGTCGTCCGCGACCGCCAGGACGGGGGCGATCGGGCCGAAGGTCTCCTCCCGCATCACCTCGGCGTCCGGGGCGACGCCCGCCAGCACGGTCGGCCGCCAGTACAGTCCGGTCGGCCGGTCCGTCAGCGGGGCCCCGCCGAACGCGGTCCGCGCGCCCCGGGCCTCGGCGTCGGCGACGTGCCGCGCCATCGTGGCGGCGACCCCGGCGTTGTGCACCGGGCCCATGGTGGTCCCGGGCTCGAACGGTGAGCCGACGACCTCCCGGCGGGCGTGCTCGACGAGCCGGGCGGTGAGCTCCCCGGCGATGGACCCGGCCGCGATGATCCGGCCGGCCGCCGAGCACGACTGGCCCGAGTTCATGAACGCCGAGGACGCGATCGCGGCGGCGGCCCGGTCGAGGTCGGCGTCGGGGAGCACGACGATGGGCCCGTTGCCGCCCAGCTCCATCAGCTGGGACTTGCCCGCCGCGAGCGCCGCGATCTCGGCGCCGGTCCGGGAGCTGCCGGTGAAGCACACGCCGGCCACGCCGGGGTGCGAGACCAGCAGCCGGGCGGGCGCCACGTCCGGGCCGGTGACGAGGTTGACCAGTCCCGCCGGGACGCCCGCCTCCTCGACACAGCCGAACAGCGCGGCGGCGACGGCGGCGGTGGACGGCGCGGGCCGCCACACCACGGCGTTCCCGTTGGCCAGCAGCGGGCCGAGGTACTCCACCGGGATGTTCACCGGGAAGTTGAACGGCGTGATCGCCGCGAACACCCCGCGGGGCTTGCGGGTGGTCAGCACCAGCTTGGTGCCGTCCCGCACCGGGACGGTCTCGCCGCCGAGCCGCTTGGCCTCCTCCGCGGCGAGCCGGAACCCCTGCGCGGCCAGCATGATCTCGCCTTCGGCCTGGGCGAGCGGCTTGCCGTGCTCCAGCGAGAGCAGCGGGGCGATGCCGGCGGCGCGGGCCTCGATGACCGCGGCGACGCGGTGGCACCAGTCGGCCCGGGTGAACGCCGTCTCCTGCCGGTTGGCCTCGAACGCCTCGCCCGCCGCGGCCACGGCGGCCTCGACGTCGGGCTCGGCGGCGCGGGCCAGGCGCGCGAACCGCTCGCCCGTCACCGGGCTGACCGCCTCGTACACCGCCCCGCCGGTCGCCGGCCGGGCCTGCCCGCCGATGTGCAGCAGGCCCTCGTCGATCGTCGTGCCGTCAGCCATTCCGGCCTCCTGTCATCGCGTCCCCCAGGGCGATCGCGGCGCCGTCGCCGGAGTCGAACAGATGCGCCTTGCCCTTGCCGATCTCCATGGTGACCGGTGCGTCCCCGTCGAGGTCGACGTCGGGTCCGGTCCGGGCCACGACGTCCCCGAACGGGAAGGCCGCCACCACGATCGCCTCCACGCCGAGCCGCTCGACCATGCGGACCCGGCCGGGGGCGCCCTCCGCCGCGGGCGTCAGCGTGACGTCCTCGGGGCGGACGCCGAGCGTGACGTTCTCCCGGGCGGGCCGCGACCAGCCGACCGGGATCGACAGCCCGTCCCGGGTGAAGGAGCCGTCGCCGCCGAGGCCGCCGGTGATGAAGTTCATCGACGGGGTGCCGACGAACCCCGCCACGAACCGGTTGGCGGGCCGCCGGTACAGGTCCAGCGGCCTGGCGTCCTGCTGGACGAGGCCGCCGTTCATGACCACGACCTGGTCGGCCATGCTCATCGCCTCGCCCTGGTCGTGGGTCACGTAGACGAAGGTCCCCTTCAGCTTCTTCTGGAGCTCGCGCAGGCTGATCCGCATGTCGGCGCGCAGCTTGGCGTCCAGGTTGCTCAGCGGCTCGTCCAGCAGGAACACGTTCGGCCGCCGGACGATCGCGCGGGCCAGCGCGACCCGCTGCTGCTGGCCGCCCGAGAGCTGCCGGGGGCGGCGGCGCAGCAGCGGCGTGATGCCGAGCATCTCCGCGGCCTCGTCGACGCGCTCCCGGATCTCCGCGGCGGGGGTCTTGCGGAGCTTGAGGGCGAAGGCGATGTTGTCCTCGACCGTGCGGTTCGGGTAGAGCGCGTACGACTGGAACACCATGGCGACGTCGCGCTTGTGCGGCGCGAGGTCCTGCACCTCCTCGCCGTCGAACAGGATCTTCCCGCCGGACGGCTCCTCCAGGCCGGAGATCATGTTGAGCGTCGTGGTCTTGCCGCAGCCGCTCGGCCCGAGCAGCACCGTGAAGCTGCCGTCCTCGATGGTCAGGTCGATCGAGTCGACGATCAGTGATTCGCCGAACCGCTTGCTGACCTGCTTGAGCTCGATACCGGACACCGTCACACCTTTCCGACGCCTGAAGTCAGGCCACGCACGAGGAACCGCTGCGAGATGAGCGCGAGCAGCATGGTGGGCAGGGCCGCCAGCAGGGTGCCGGCCGCCATGATCCCGAAGGACTGCTCGCGGACGTTGTAGAGACCGGAGATCGCCGGCTGGATCAGCATGGCGTCGGTCCGCGAGTTGAGGACCAGCGCGAACAGGAAGTCGTTCCACGACACCATGAACGAGAACAGGCCCACGCTGATCAGGCCGGGCCGGGCCAGCGGCAGCACCACCCGGTAGAACACCTGCCACCGGGTGCAGCCGTCGATCATGGCGGCCCGGTCCACCTCGATCGGGATCCCCTTGAAGAACGAGCGCATCATCCACACCGAGAACGGGACCGTGAAGCTCAGGTGCGCGATCACGATGCCGGCGTTGGAGTCGGTCAGGTTCACCGAGCGCAGGATCACGTAGAAGGGGACGACCAGCGCGAAGACCGGCACGAGCTGGGTGCCGAGCAGCAGCCCCGGGACGACCCGGGAGCCGGGGAACCGGAACCGCGCGAACGCGTACCCGCCCATGCTGCCGATCACGATGTTCAGCAGCGCCACGAAGAACGCCACCACCGCGCTGTTCTGGATCCCGGGAATGATCAGGTCGCTGGGGCTGGACGCGGGGGCCGAGCTGAACAGCGAGTCGAAGATCTTCTCGAAGCTGCCGAAGTCCATCGCGGGGATCCACCGCGGGGGAGTGGCCAGTGAGTCGGCCTTGGAGGTCAGCGCGACGAGGAGGAGGAAGTAGAAGGGCAGCAGCACCCACAGCAGCAGGGCCGTCACCACGATCACCCGCAGGGCGCGCGACACCAGGCGCCCCCGGGTTCGGCCGGTCATCACTCGTGCCGCCCCTTCCTGGAGCGCCCGCGGATGCAGAGCGCGGTCAGCGCGGCGAGGACCACCATCGCCAGCGTCATCAGATAGAAGATCGCCGCGCCGCGGCCGAGGTCGAGGTCGCGGAACGCGGTGGTGTAGCCCCACCACGACAGCAGGGTGGTCTCGGTGCCGGGGCCGCCGCCGGTGAGGACGTAGATCAGCGCGAACGCCAGGAACGCGTTGATCAGGGCGAGCACCGCCACCACCAGCACGGTGTCGCGGATCCACGGCAGGGTGACGAAGAAGAACCGGCGCACCGGCCCGGCGCCGTCGATCCGGGCGGCCTTGTGCAGGTCCTCGGGCACCGTCTGGAGCGCGCCCAGGATGAGCAGCGTCGCGAACGGCACCAGGCTCCACACGAACGCGACCGCCATGACGGTCAGCGCCACCTGCCCGGAGGCGAACCAGGCGACGTAGTCGTCGATCACCCCGGCCTGCTTGAGCGCGCCGTTCAGCGGCCCGAACGTCGAGTTGAAGATCCAGCCGAAGGTGAGCGCGAGCGTGATCTGGGACAGCGACCAGGGCAGGATCAGCACGCCCCGGACCACCGACCGGCCGCGGAACTCCTGGTTGAGGGCCAGCGCGAAGACCGTCCCGAGCAGCAGCGTCCCGGCGATGACCGCGGCGGCGAACAGCACCGTCCGGCCGAGCGAGGGCATGAAGATCGGGTCGGTCAGCACCGACCGGTAGTTGTCCAGGCCGACCCACTCGGCCCGGCCCCGGCTGCCGAGGGTCTGGTCGTGCAGGCTGACCCAGAACGAGTACACGAGGGGGTAGGCCAGCAGCGCGACCGTGACGAGCAGCGCGGGCGCGGCCATGCCCATGCCGAACCGCGCGTCGCCGCGCCGCGCGGCCCCGCGGGCCGCTCTCGGGGACCTCACCGCGGCCGTCATTTCTGTTCCGCCACGAAATCGCTCATCTCCGTGAGCCCCTCGTCCGGCGACTTCTTGCCGAGCACGACCTCCTGGAGGGTGGCGCAGGCCATGTCGCCGAACTTCGGGTACCACTTCTTGTTGGTGACCGGGCCGAGGGGGACGGCCTTGGCGAGCTGCTCGGTGAGCGCGTCGACGTCGGCCCACTTCGCCCAGGAGGCCAGCACGGCCGGGTCGCGGTCGACGCTCTTGTAGCCGCTGGACAGCCCGAGCGCGATCGCGACCAGGTTCTTCGGCACGTGGTACGAGCCGTCCCGGCCGGGCCCGCCCAGGTAGCTCATCGCGGTCGCCGCGTGCTCGCGGCTCCTGATCGCGTACGACAGCATCCAGTGCGCGCCGAACCCGTGCGTCTGGCGGGTCCGGCCGGGGATGAGCACGTTCTTGATCGACTTGGCCGCGCGGCTCTGCTCGGGGTCCCTCCAGCCGACGATCTGCGCCTGGTAGCGCAGCGAGAAGCTGCTCTTGCCGCCGCCGAAGATGTTGGTGATGCCGCCGTAGTCGGTGGTGAGCAGGTCCTTGGGGACCAGGCCCTCGGAGTAGAGGGTCCGCCAGCGCTCCAGGGTGGCCCGCGCGACGGCGTTCCCCTTCAGGTTCGGCGCGGCGTCCTGGCCGAACAGGTCCCCGCCGCCCTCGGAGGCGCACTCGGCGGCGAACTGGTGCCAGGCGAGGAACGCGTACTTGATCCAGTAGGGCGAGTACGGGACGGCGCTCACCCCCTTGGCCTTCAGCTCGCGCGCCTGCTCCAGGAACTCCTCCCAGGTCGCGGGCGGGCCCGCGCCGATCTTCTGGAGGTGCTCGGTGTTGACCGCGAACAGCTCGGCGCCCTGGAAGTAGGGGAGTGCGTAGAGCTTGCCGTCCGGGCTCCTGAGCGAGTCGGCGACGCCCGGGTTCATGTCGGCGAGCAGCCCGCCGATGCCCGGCAGGTCGTCCAGCGAGGTGATCCACCGGTTCTTCGACCAGGACTCCAGGTAGCCCTCGTCGGCGGACAGCACGTCGTAGGACACGTTGCCGCCGGCGAGCTGCTGGTTGGTGACCGTCAGGTAGTCCTGCGCCACGTAGGACGTGCCGAGTTTCAGCGGCTTGTAGTGGGCGTTGAAGTACTCGACGTAGGGCGCGAACAGCGGGCCCACCGCGGCGTCGTGGTGCATGTTGAGCTCGGTGACCGGCCCGGACCGCTCCCGGGAGGAGCAGCCGGTGAGCAGCGCGCCGCCGCCGATCGCGCCGAGGCCCGCGACGGCGCCGAACGCGGCCGAGCCGCGCAGGAAGGACCGCCGGGTCACCGGGGCCGCCGTCGGCGGGGGCGCCGGCGGCCTGGCGGGCGGATGGTCACTGGAAGCCATGGGCTGCTCCGTTCCGGTCCATGCGGGGGGTCCGCGGGGGGTTCGCGGGGGCGATCACGACGCGCGCAGCACCCGGCCCGGACGACGGCCGGTGAGCCGGGCGTCGGCGAGCACGGGAAGGCCGTTCACGAAGACCCATCGCACCAGGTCAGGGTAGGTGTCGGCGGGGAGCGCCGCGGCGCCTGCCGCCGCCCTCCCCGGGTCGGCGATGACGATGTCGGCGTAGGCCCCGGGCCGGAGCGTGCCGCGGCCCGCCAGCCCGAGCCGGCGCGCGGGGGCGGTGGACAGGTGCCGCACGGCGCGGTCCAGGGAGGTCCGGCCGAGCAGCGCGGGGGCCAGCACCGCGATGGTGCTGCCGAGGTTGCGGGGGTGCTCGTGCCGGGCCTCTCCGGCGGTCATCAGCCAGCCGTCGCTGCCGTGCATCGCGGCCGGATGCGCCGAGACGCTGGCCAGGTCGTCCTCCGACGCGGCCGGGACGATCATCGTGAGCCGGTCGCCCTCGTCCAGGATCAGGCCGAGCAGGGTCTCGGCCGGGGCCCGCCCGTCGGCGTCCGCGATGGCGGTGAGCGGCAGGCCCGAGACGTCCGGGCGGGTGCGGGAGCGGCCGATGATGATCTCGTCCGTCCGGAACTGCGACGAGGTGTCCAGGTGGCGCAGCAGGTCCCGGCGCGCGGCGCCCCCGGCGGCCCGCTCGCGCAGCCCCGCCCAGCCGCCGTCCAGCGAGCCGGGCGGCAGCAGGCTGGAGACGCCGGTGCTGCCGGAGGTGTAGGGGTAGTAGTCGACGGCGACCTCGGTGATCCCGCGCGCGTTGGCCTCGTCGACCATCGCGAGGGTGTCCTTCGTGCGGCCCCAGTTGGCCTTGCCGAGCGCCTTGTGGTGCGAGATCTGCAACGCGACGCCCGCGCCCTCGGCGGTGGCGATCGCCTCCGCGACCGACTCGGCCAGCCCGTCCCGCTCGTCCCGCAGGTGGGTGGCGTACAGCCGTCCGGACCGGTGCACCGGCGCGAGGACGGCGCGGATCTCGTCGGCGAGCGCGAACCGTCCCGGCGCGTAGACCAGGCCGGTGGAGACGCCGAACGCGCCCTGTTCCAGGGAACGTTCCACCAGGCGCCGCATCGCGTCCGCCTCGCCGGCGTCCGGCGGCGCCGGGCGGGATCCCACCACGTGCTCGCGCACCGCGCCGAGCCCGACGAGCGGCGCCACGTTCAGGGCCGGGCGGCGGGACTCCAGGTCCGCTGCGTAGGAGTCCAGGTCCGCCCATCCCGCCTCGACCCGGGAGCTGAAGAACGAGCCGAACCCGACGCAGCCGCGCGGCAGCGGGAACGGGGAGAACCCGCAGTTCCCGGTCACGTCGGTGGTGACGCCCTGGTGGATCCGGGCCGGCGCGGCGGGGTGGTGGCCGAGGGTGAAGTCGCTGTGGGTGTGCATGTCGACGAAGCCGGGCAGCACCAGCAGACCGGTGGCGTCGACGGCGGTCGCGCCGGCCGGCGGTGCGATCCGCGGCGCGGACGCGAGCACCCGGTCGCCGTCGATCAGCAGGTCGAGCACCGCGTCGGTCCCGGTGTCCGGGTCGACCACGCGGCCCCCGTGGATGAGCGTCACCAAGCCGTTCGTTCCATTCTGTGGGATGGCGTTCCGTTTGATGGGATGATGTGGCAACATAGCCATGCTTCTGATTCCAGGTCAAGGTTTCGATCCCCTCGCACAGGAGGCGCAGTGGTCCAGGTGGTCGACCGTGTCGGCGCGCTGCTCGGCGCGTTCTCCCAAGAGCGACCGGTACTGGGACTGGCGGAGTGCGCGGAACGGTCCGGGCTGAGCAAGAGCTCGGCCCACCGGCTGCTCACCAGCCTGGTCGAGATCGGGTTGCTCGAACGCGACGCCGCGGGGAACTGGCAGATAGGAGAGCTGCCGCTCCGGCTCGCCGCGATCAGGCTGTCGCACCGCAACATGCGGCTGGAGGTGGTCGCCGCGCTGGTGCACCTCGGCCAGCGCTTCCAGGCCGCCACCGCCTTCTCGGTGCCGAACGGCGGCGAGATGGTCTACGTCGAGCGCACCGACAGCGTCATCCCGTTCGCTCCGAGCGTCCGGCTCGGCAGCACCGCGCCGATGTGGACCGGCGCGGCCGGCCGCGCGGTGCTGTCCCTGCTCGAACCCCCTCTGCGGGAGGCGCTGTGCGACTCGCCGGAGTGGACCGCGCTCGGCGACGGCGCCCGGGCCCGGATCACGTCGGAGGTCGCGGGCGCCGCAGGGCGCGGCTACTCGGTGGACCGGGGCGAGTTCTTCGACGGCGTCGCGGGCGTCGCGGTCGCGCTCCGCCGCTCGGGCGAGCCCGTCGCCGCGGTCAGCCTGATCGTGTCGCCGGAGCGGATGACGCCCGCGCTCGAGCGGGAGATGGGCGAGGCGCTGCGGCACCTCGTCGACAAGATCACGCGCGGGACGACCCTGCCCGCGACGGACTGAGCGGAAGGCGAGCACCATGTGGCAAGCGGCCCGTGCGGACCGGGGACGGCAGACCCCGTTCCTCGCCGTCGATCACCCCCGGCTGATCGGCAACATCCGGGACATGGCCGGGCGCGTCGCCCGGCGCGGCGGCGCCTCGACGCCCCATCTCAAGACGCACAAGAACCTCCAGATCGCGCGGGCCCAGGTCGCCGCGGGCGCCACGGCGGCGACGGTCGCGACCGTCGCCGAGGCGCACCTGGCGTTCGACGCGGGCTTCGAGTCCGTGCTGTTCGCCTACCCGCCGTTCCCCGGCGGGCGGCTGCGGGCCCTTCCCGAGCTCGCCGAACGCGGCCGGGTCGCGGTCACCTGCCACAGTGCCGAACAGGTCGCGCTGCTGGCCGGCCTCGGTGGCGCCTACGACGTCTACTGGGAGGTCGACTCGGGCACCGGGCGGCTCGGCACCGCGCCCGGCGAGCCCACCGCGGTCGCCGCCGCGTCCGCGCGGTTCAGCGACAGGGTGCGGCTGCGCGGGCTGATGACCTTCGCCGGGCACGCGTACGGCGCGCGCGCCCCCGAGGAGCTGGTCGCGGTGCGCGACCAGCAGGACCGGGCGCTGTCCGACAGCCGCGCCGCGCTCGCCTCCCGCGGGATCGACGTGCCGGTCCGCAGCGTCGGCGTCACCCCGCTGGCCCCGGTCGATTCGGGCGAGGCCGAGGAGTACCGGTACGGCAACTACGTCTTCTACGACGCCACGCAGGTCGCGCTGGCCGAGACGGCACCGGGCGGCCCAGGGCTCGACGACTGCGCGCTCGCGGTGATCAGCACCGTGGTGGACGCGCCGTCCGAGGGGAGGCTGGTCCTGGACGCGGGTGCCAAGAGCCTGCCCGCCGAGAAGATGACCAGCCTGTCCAGCGGTTTCGGGGCGGTCGCCGGCCACCCCGACATCGTCATCGACAAGCTCTACGAGGAGCACGGGCTGGCCTCCCGCGGCGCCGGATCGCGGGACCTGAGGCCCGGCGACCGGGTCGCGGTGATCCCCAACCACGCCTGCACGGCGGTCAACCTCTTCCACCAGTACGCCGTCTACGACGCTTCCTCGTTCGTGGAGACCTGGCCCATCCAGGCCCGCCGGCGCTGACGTCCCCTAGGAGAACGGAGCCACCATGGCCCTGGTGATCGACCGGCTGACGGCCGGCGGCCTGACGCTGGAGGCGGCGCGCCTCGGCGGCGGGCCCGGACCGCGGATCGCGGTCCTCGGCGGCGTGCACGGGGACGAGCTGGAGGGCGTTCTCGCCGCGCAGCGGCTGATCGGCGCGCTCGGCACCCGGACCCTGCACGGCACGGTGACCGTGCTGCCCCTGGCCAACCCGCCCGCCCTCACGGCCGGGACCCGGGCCGGCGCCGACGACGAGAACCTCGCGCGGGTCTTCCCCGGTGCCGCGGACGGGACCCTGAGCGCGCGGATCGCGCACGCGATCAGCGCCGGCCTCATCGCCGACTGCGACCTGCTCATCGACCTGCACTCGGCGGGCCGCCGCTACCGGATGCCGCCCCTGTGCGGCCTGCCCGCCAAGGGGACGGTCGGCGGGCGTCCGCTGCTGGACGTCGCGCGCACGACGGCGTTCCCGTTCCTGTGGGCGCACGGCTCCGTCGCCCCCGGACGCTCGGTCAGCCACGCCGAGGCGCTGGGCAAGCCGTGGGTCTACTTCGAGTGCGGTGGCGGCGGCGCGCTGCGCGAGCACGACATCGACCGGTACGTGACGAGCGTGCTGCGGCTGCTGGCCGAGGTCGGCGTGCTCGACGCGGAGCCGGCGCCCGCACCGGCCGCGCCGCAGGTGGTCGTCCGGGACGGCGACGGCAACACCGACGACGGCATCGTCCTCGGGGCGTCCGGCCTGTTCGTGACGCGGTGCGCCGCGGGCGACGCGGTCACCGGCGGGCAGATCCTCGGAACGGTCCACGGCCCGGACGGGGCGGTGCTGGAGACCGTCCGGGCCGCCGCCGGGGGATACGTGATGATGCTGAGGCACGACTTCGAGGTCGCCGCGGGCGACGTCGCCGCGATCGTGGCCGGGACGGGCGGCGGGGCCGGGACGGGCGGCGGGGCCGGGACAGGCGGCGACGGTGCGGCTTGACGGCACCGTCGACCTCGTCGGCGGCGGACGGCTCGGCCCGGGGCTCAGCAACCCCTACGACAGCAACGTCTACCTGCTGCGCACCGGCGAGGGGGCCTGGCTGGTCGACACCGGCTGCGGCCTCGGCCGCGCCGAGCTGGCGGCGCGGGTGTCCGGCGCGCTGGACGGGCGGGCACCTGCCGGTGCCGTGCTCACCCACGCCCACCCCGACCACGCGGGCGGCGCGGCCGGCCTCGTGGACGATCTCGGCATCCCCGTCCTCGCCGGCGCCGGGACCGCCCGCCTCGTCCGGGTCGGCGACCACGACCGGCTCGGGCTCACCGCCGCGCTGCGCGCGGGCCTGTACCCCGCCGGCTACCGGTTCGCGGCCTGCGCGGCGGTGGCCGGCATCGAGGCGGGGACGGTCCCGGGCGCGGGCGGCCTGCGCGCGCTGCCGACGCCGGGGCACTGCGAGGACCACACCGCCTACGTGTTCACCGGCGGGGACGGAACGACGTACGCCTTCACCG
The DNA here is from genome assembly GCF_030283145.1 of Actinomadura xylanilytica. Lineage (GTDB taxonomy): Bacteria > Actinomycetota > Actinomycetes > Streptosporangiales > Streptosporangiaceae > Spirillospora > Spirillospora xylanilytica. The sequence goes on along the minus strand of NZ_JASNWE010000003.1, from coordinate 340,487 downwards.
GCGACCTGGTCTTCGCCAGGGGCCGGGTGGTGGTGGCCGCCGACAGCGACGTGCGGCTGCTGCGCCGGTCGCTGGAGGCCGTCCTGGCCGAGCGGCCCGACGTGCTGCTGCCCGGCCACGGGACGCCCGTGCTGTCGGACGCCCGCTGGCATCTCGAGCGGGCGCTCGAGGCCTTCGACCAGGGCCGGTTGCCGGCCGCCTTCGGCTGACCAGGAGGAACCATGAGACGAAGCGTGATCGTCACCGGCGGCGGGGGCGGCATCGGCTCCGCGATCACCCGCCGGCTCGCCGCCCCGGACCGGACCGTCGTGGTCTTCGAGCACGCGCCGCGCCCGGACCTGCGCGCGGGCCTCGGCGACGGCGTCGAGGTGATGGCGGTGGACGTCGCCGACCCGGTGGCGATCGCCGCCGCGGTACGGGACGCCGCCGCCGAGCACGGCCCGCCGGAGATCCTGGTGAACTGCGCCGCGATCACCGGCGTCCCGGCCAAGGCGTCGCTGCTGGACACCGGCGACGAGCTGCTGCGGCGCATCCTGGACGTCAACACCGTCGGCCCGTTCGTCTGCGCCCGCGAGGCGGCCCGGCACATGGTCGCCCAGGGGAGCGGCACCATCGTCAACGTCGGCTCGATCGCCGCCCACCGCGGCCAGCTCGACGCGTCCGCCTACACCGTCAGCAAGTCGGCGATGGTCGGGCTGACCCGCTCGCTCGCCATGGAGCTCGGCCCGCACGGCGTGCGGGTGGTGCAGGTGGACCCCGGCGACATCAGCACCCCGGGCAGCGACCACCTGGTCGAGCTGATCGGCGCCGACCGGATGCGGTCCGGCGTCTCCGGCCTGCCGCCGCTCGGCCGGCGCGGCCGGCCCGAGGAGATCGCGGAGGTCGTGCACTTCCTGTGCTCGCCGGGGGCGTCGTTCGTCTCCGGCACCCAGATCGTCGTCGACGGCGGATACCTCGGCGGATAGGAGGACCCGATGACAGTGATCGACCTGCGGTCGGACGTGCTCACGCGGCCCACGACCGGCATGCTGAACGCGATGACCAGCGCGCCCCTGGGCGACGAGCAGCTGCGCGAGGACCCGACCGTCCTCGCGCTGGAGGAGGAGCTCGTCGAGCTGTTCGGCCAGGAGGCGGCCGTCTTCGTGCCGAGCGCCACCATGGCCAACCAGCTCGCGCTGCTGTGCCAGGTGGGGCGCGGCCAGGAGATCCTGGGGGAGCAGGGCAGCCACATGTTCCGGTACGAGGCGGGCGGCCCGGCGTTCCTCGCCGGCGCGGTCGTCACCGGCCTGCCCGGCGCCGCCGGCGTCTTCACCGCCGCGCAGGTGCGGGAGACCGCCCAGACCGGCGACTCCGAGCACCGGCCGAGGACCGCCCTGGCGCTCGTCGAGGACACCCACAACGTGTCCGGCGCCCGCGTCTGGCCGCTCCCGGCCCTGGACGAGATCTACGACGCCTGCGCCGGGCTCGGCATCGTGGTGCACATCGACGGCGCCCGGATCTTCAACGCCGCCGTCGCCCGCGACGCGCCGGTCGCGGCGGCCACGTCCCGGGCCGCGACCGTCGCGGTGTGCTTCACCAAGGGGCTGGGCTGCCCCGCTGGCGCCGCGCTGGTCGGCCGCGCCGGGACGCTCGCCCCGGCGCGCCGCCTCCGCCAGATGCTGGGCGGCTCGCTCCGCCAGGCCGGGGTGCTGGCCGGGGCCGCCCGCTACGCGCTGGAGCACCACGTGCGGCGGCTGGCCGACGACCACGCCAACGCCCGCGAGCTCGCCGCCCGGCTGGCCGGGGCGGGGCTGCCGGTGGACCCCGCGGCCACCGAGACCAACTTCGTCTTCATGGACGTCTCGGCGTCGGGCCTCGCCCGCGACGACGCCCGCGAGCGGCTGGCGCGCGAAGGCGTGCTCTGGTCGAACGCCCACCATCCGGGCACGCTGCGCGCCGTCACCCACCTGGACGTCACGGCGTCCGACGTCCGTACGGCGGCCGACCGCACCGTCAAGGCCCTCCGTACCCCCTGAGCCGCAGGGTCAGGGAGCGGGCGCGAACATGCGGTCGATCAGGACGTGCAGGTAGACGCGGAACTCGGCGATCTCGTCCGGCTCCGGCTCCTGGCCTGCCCGGCCCTGCCGTCCGGGCAGGCCGCCGGACAGGAAGCCGAAGATGCACCAGATGACCGTCCTGACCAGGAAGTCGACGTTGACGTCCGGCGGGGTCAGGTCGCGGATCGCGGCGGCGATGGCGTCGGCCTGCGGGTTGACGTACTCCTTCTCCAGGTCGGCCACGTCGGTGGCGTCGCCCATCCAGCGGTGCATCCACAGCGAGACGATCTGCGGATTGGCGACGTAGAAGTCCAGATAGATCTCGGTGACCTCGTGCGCCCCGGCCACGTCGGGGGTGTAGGCGGCCAGCGCCCTCTGCAACAGCTCCTCCTCGGCCAGGAACGCCTGCCGCATGACGGTGCGGTACAGCTCGCGTTTGCCGCCGGTCGCCTCGGCCAGCGTCCGGCCGTCGATCCCGGCCGCCTCGGCGATCAGCCCGGTGTCGGTCGAGTCGTAGCCAAGCTCCGCGAACAGCCGGGTGGCGATGGCGACGATCTGCTCCTCGTCTCTCACCGTGATCACTCTAAGTGATGTGGCATGGACAGTGCGGGAGCGGGGTCGCGGGCGGCCCCGGACGTGCCGGGGATCGTGGCTGAGCGGTCCCTGCCGGACTCGAGTTCGTCCTGAAAAGGTATGGTCCACCGCCATATCGCCGTCCGGCTGCCCGCGCCCGGACCCATCTGCTACAAGTGTCGTAGCACGCGTGGAGCGCGTGCGTCCTGAACGACGACAAGAGGAGAACACGGTGGGCGTCAGCCTGTCCAAGGGTGGCAATGTTTCGCTGAGCAAGGAGGCCCCCGGCCTCACGGCGGTCGTGGTGGGGCTCGGCTGGGACGTGCGGACCACCACCGGCACCGACTTCGACCTGGACGCGAGCGCGCTCCTGCTCGACGCGTCCGGCAAGGTGCCCTCCAACGGGCACTTCGTGTTCTTCAACAACCTCAAGAGCCCCGACGGGTCGGTCGAGCACACCGGCGACAACGTCACCGGCGAGGGCGAGGGCGACGACGAGCAGATCAAGGTCGACCTCGCGGCGGTGCCCGCCGAGGTCACCCGGATCGCCTTCCCGGTGTCCATCCACGACGCCGACGCCCGCGGCCAGAACTTCGGGCAGGTCCGCAACGCCTTCATCCGGGTGGTGAACCAGGCGGGGGAGGCCGAGCTGGCCCGCTACGACCTCAGCGAGGACGCCTCGACCGAGACCGCGATGGTCTTCGGCGAGCTGTACCGCAACGGCGCCGAGTGGAAGTTCCGCGCGACCGGGCAGGGCTACGCCTCCGGCCTGGCCGGTGTCGCGTCCGACTTCGGGGTCGGCGTCTGACCGCCCGGTCGATGGCACTCACATCACAAGAGGGGGTTCCGTGGTCTTCAAACGACTCCTAGGGGCGTTCGGTGTCGGCGGGCCCTCCGTCGAGACCGTCCTGACGACCCCGCACTGCCGGCCCGGCGACCTGCTGTCGGGCGAGGTGCGGTTGCAGGGCGGCGACCACGACGTCGACGTCCACCAGGTGGTGCTCAGCCTGGTCACCCAGGTGGAGACCGAGTACGGCGACGGCGACGGCCACGGTGTCCGCGAGTTCCACCGGGCCGCCGTCTCGGGCGGGTTCACCCTGCGGGCCGGGCAGTACCAGCCGATCCTGTTCCAGCTCCCGCTCCCCTGGGAGCTGCCCGTCACCGAGGTGCACGGGCAGCACCTGCACGGTATGGCGATGAGCGTGCGCACGGAGCTGGAGATCGCTGGGGCGATGGACAAGGGCGACCTCGACCCCGTCGGGGTGCTCCCGCTGCCGTCCCAGCAGCGGGTCCTGGACGCGTTCGCCGCGCTCGGCCTCCAGTTCAAGGGCGCCGACCTGGAGCACGGCCTCCTCGCGGGCGTGCACCAGGAGCTGCCCTTCTACCAGGAGATCGAGTTCTACGCGCCGCCCGCCTACGGCGGCCGGATCAGCGAGGTCGAGCTGACCTTCGTCGCGAGCCCGCACGGGCTGGCGGTCGTCCTGGAGGCCGACCGGCGGGGCGGCGCGTACTCCGAGGGCGGCGACGTGTACGGCCGCTTCCAGGTCGGGCACGATGAGGCGCTCCGGATGGCGTGGGAGCGCGAGATCGAGGGCTGGCTCCAGTCCGTCGCCGGGCCGCTGCACGGCGGTCACGCTCCGGGCGCCCACGGCGCCTACGGCCACCAGGAACCGTACGGCTACCACGAGCAACCCTACGGCCACCATGAGCAGCCTTACGGCCACCACGACGAGCACGGTGGCCGCGGGTCGGGGCCGGGCTGGGGCGGCGTCGCGGCCGGGGCCGCGGGCGGCCTCGCCGTGGGGCTCATCGGCGGCGCCGTCGTCAACGAGCTCATGGACGACGATGACGACGACGGCGACGAGGATGACGCCGAGGCCAGGGCCGCCGCCGCCCGCGAGGAGGGCTACCAGGCCGCGGTCTTCGACGCGGCGGTCGAGGACGCCACGGAGCAGGCGTACGAGGACGCCTACGAAGACGCCTTCGACGAGGCGTCGGAGAGCTTCGACGACGACGAGGAGTGATCCGGCGCGCCGCCCCTGCTTCGTCCGGCGGGGGCGGCCCGTCAGGCGGACCTCTCGCGGCACCCCGGGCCGGGCCGGGCCAGGCCGAGCCGGGCCGTCCGTCCGTCCGCGCGGGCGGCGGTGCGGCGCAGATGCGGAGCGGGTCGGGGCCCGCGATCAGCCTCTCGACCTGATTTCGGCCCTTCCCGCAGAACGTGCAGGTCCGCTGGCCGCCTTCGCCGGCGCGGTCACGGGGGACCTCCGGTCAGCCGGTCGTCACCGGCAGCTCGGTGAGCCGCCAGGTGCCGGGGTCGGGGGCGCGCAGCGCGTCCAGGTCGGCGGCCGGTGCGAGGCCGGGGAAGCGGTCCAGAAGCGCGGTGAGCGCCACCTGGGTCTGGACGCGGGCCAGCCCCGCGCCGAGGCAGAAGTGCGGCCCGTGGGCGAAGCCCAGGTGGCTCGTGGCTCCCGGCGTCCGGGTGATGTCGAGCCGGTCGGGATCGGCGAACGCGCGCGGGTCGCGGTTGGCGGACGCGATGGCGGCGACGACGGCCTCGCCCTTGCCCACCCGCGCACCGCAGAGCTCGGCGTCCTCGCGGGCGTGGCGCGGGATCGACAGCAGCGTCGGGCCGCACCAGCGCATCAGCTCCTCGACGGCCTGCGGCATCAGCCCGGGATCGGCGCGCAGCGCGGCGAGCTGCGCGGGGTGGGCGAGCAGGGCCGCGACGGCGTTGGCGATGAGGTTCGTCGGCGTCTGGCCCGCGAGGACGAGGTGCCACACCAGCGTGACCGTCTCGGTGTCGCTGAGCCGGTCCCCGTCCACGTCCTGCGCGCGGACGAGATCGGAGAGCAGGTCGTCGCCGGGAGCGGCGCGCCGGCGTGCCACCGCCGCCTTGGCGCCCTCCATGATCCCAGGGACGGCCTCGGCGAACCTCCGGCCCGAGCCCGCCGCGACGGCGGCGCCGTACGCGCGCCACCGCGGCCGGTCGTCCTCGGGAATGCCGACCAGCTCGCAGATGACCCCGATCGGCAGCGGCCGGGTGAAGTGCCGCATCAGGTCCACCGCACCGTCCTCGGCGTGGCCGGGCAGCGCGTCGAGCAGCTCCGCCACGAGAGTGCCGATCCGCGGCCGGAACGCCTCGGCGCGGCGCGCGGTGAACGCGGGGGACACCAGCCTGCGCAGCCGCGCGTGCTCGGGCGCGGCCAGCTCGGTCATGGTCCGCATGTAGGGGCGGCAGTCCTCCGGCACGTCCGGCCCCATGAAGCTGCCGGAGGTGATCTCGAACCTCGGGTCGCCGAGCATCGCCCGCGCGTGCTCGTGCCGGGTGAGGACCCACCAGGGGGCCGCGCCGGGGACGGGCAGCCGTGCCAGCGGAGAGCATTCCCGCGCCGCTCCGTACGCGGTGAAGGGGTCGCGCACCACGGCGGGGTCGGTGAGATCGATCTCGGGGACGGTGGGCATGGGTCCTCCCGGTGGTGAGAATGGTGAAATAGATGATCCCATCATCTGGATGTTGACGTTATCTTGAATTTCCCGCGCGCGGCAATCGCGGGACGCCCGCCCGCGCGGGACGGGCGTCAGCCGATGGAGAAAGCGGGGCCGCGGTTGCCCGCGCGGTCGACGGCCTGGATCGTCACCGGGCCCGCCGGGACCGTTAGGGTCTGCGGCTTCCCCGCGTCCGCGGTCGCAGAGACCGCCGTCGCCTTCGCCGTCGTCCCGGGCGGGGTGACCAGGTAGGAGGCGGCGCGGCCGGTGTACCAGTCGTCGCCCGGCGCCGTGAACGCCACCGTGTTGCCCTGCCGTGAGACGCCGCGCAGCGCGCCCGGCGGACGGGTGTCGGTCCCGTACCGCCCGGACCGGTGCTCGTCGTGGTGGTAGGTCCACCACTCGCTGTTGGCGGCGGCCTTGCCCGCGGTCTTCCAGGCGAACAGGTAGCCCTCCCGGGTGGTGGCGACCAGGTCCGTCCGGCCGTCGCCGTCCAGGTCGCCCGCCGTGGGGGCCCACAGCAGCCATCCGCCGGTGAAGAAGGGGAAGCCGGCGGCCTGGCCCGTGCCGCTGAAGGCGTGCAGGGTGGAGGTGTCGCCGCCGTCGACCACCTCGGCCCGCCCGTCCCCGGTCACGTCCGCGATGAGCGGCGAGCCGAGGAACCCGAGGCCGGTGCGGCCCTGCGGGAACCCCGGCACCGGCAGCGACGTGGCGGCGTCGTAGCCGCGCTGGTAGTTCCCGACCGGCTGCCCGCTGCCGGGGAACAGCAGCGCGGCGATCAGCGACGCGGCGCCCGAGCCCGCCTCGGTGTAGCCCAGCCGGCCGAACGGTCCGAACTTGCCGAACGCCCCGGTGGTGGTGAAGGACAGCGGCACGTCCGCCGGCAGGTTCCCGCCGAGCACCGCACCTGGGGACAGCGCCGCGGCGGGGTTCTCCAGCGGCCCGAAGTTCTTGATGATCTTTCCGGCGCCCGAGATCAGGTAGGTCGGGGAGAACGACGGGCCGGTCGCCACCTCGTCCTTGCCGTCCCCGTCGACGTCGGCCACGGCGGGCTGGTTGACGCCCTCGGTGACGAACTCCTGGGCGCTGCCGTAGAAGGTCATCGTCGACGGCGTCCGGACCGGCCAGCCGGCGACCGGCGAGCCGTCGGCGTGGTAGGCGAAGACGAAGTTGGCGCCGTAGAACTGCTCGCCCCCGCCCTTGCTCTCCGACCGCTGCGACCGGACCACGACCTCCGGCCTCCCGTCGCCGTCGAGGTCGGCGAGCGCGGGCATCCCCGCCAGCTTGTGGTCGTCGATCCGCACGTAGCCGGACGGCGGCTTCCGGTCGAGCGTCACCTCGACCGGCCAGCCCGGCAGCTCCGAGCCGTCCGGCCGCCACGCGTGCAGCCTGCCGTCCCAGCCCGCCTGGACGACGTCGAGCCGCCGGTCGCCGTCGAGGTCGGCCAGCATCGGCGAGGCGGTGGCGCCCTGCACCGGGAGCCGCGTGTACTTCAGCGCCGGACGGGGGATCGCCGGCTTGGCCACGCCCGCGTCCAGCACCTTCGGCCAGCCCGGCAGCGGGCGCCCGGACGCGTCGAAGGCGTACGTCCGGCCGGTGGTGCTGGTGACGACCACCTGCTGCCGCCCGTCGTGGAAGAGGTCGCCGATCGCGACCGGCGCCACGATCGGCTCGTGGCCCGGGTCGACGCCCGGATAGCCGCGCTGCGGGACGGTCGGCAGCGTGGTGACCGGCCAGCCGGGGAGCTCGGCACCGGTCGACCCGTCGCGCGCGTGGACCCGTCCGTCGCCGTCGCCGTAGACGATCGCCTGCCGCCCGGTGCCCTGGAGGTCGGCCAGCGCGGGCTGGCTCTCGTTGCCGACGCCGAGCTTCATCGGGAACCCGGCCCGCAGCGCCGGATCGTGGTGAACTCCGATCGCGCGCCGCTCCTCCGACATCCGCCCCGAGGCGTCCCAGACCCGCAGCCGCAGGGTGACGGTGTACTGCTCGCTCGCCGACAGGGCCTTGTCGGCCGACAGCGCGTACTGCTTCTTCCACACCGACTCGGGCACCTTGGACAGATCGACCGAGCCGACCCGTCCGTCGAAGGGGGCGGTGCCCGAGCCGGAGCCACCGGTGCGGAAGGCGCCGTCGGCGGGCTCGACGCCGGGGGCCCACTCCAGCTCGTACCGGTACTTGGACGACCGGGGGGCCGCGACGTACCCGGTGACCTCGACGTCCGAGGTCGTCTCCGGATCGTGGAGCGAGTACCAGCCGGGCCCGGTGATCGAGCCGACGGGCGGCACCGCGCCGTCCTTGACCGCCTGGAGGGCCTTGGCGACGTTGGGCCGCCCGTACCCGTACTGCCGGTCCCAGCCGGGCCTGCCCGCCCACGGCAGCGACGGGTCGTCGATGTCGGACGCGGTGGCCCGCAGGACCTGGACGGCCTCCTCGTTGGTGAGCGGCCGTCCGATCTGGATCCCGTAGGACAGCAGCAGCCCGAACACGCCGCCGGTCGTCGGCGTCGACTCCGAGGTGGAGCCGCCCTGCGTGGCCACCGAGAACATCGCCTTGGGCCCGAACGAGGTCTGGCCGGACCGGGCGCGGTAGGTGCTGGTCAGCGGATTGGCCAGCGGGTCCGGCACGCCCGCGGTGTTGGCGACCAGCCCGTTCCCGGGGATCACGTGCGGCCAGAACATGCCGCCCTGGTGGTCGGTGGAGTCGAAGTCGTTGCTGGACTCCACCATGACGACGCCGTCCCGCCAGAGCTTGTCGACGGTCTGCCGCATGTAGCCGGAGTAGCCGAGGTCGGCGGTGGTGCTGACGATCACCTTCGCGCCCATGTGCGCCGCGTACAGCCAGGCCTGCGCGAGGTCGTCGGTCCGGTCCAGCGCCTCCTGCCCGGCCCGGATCGGCAGGATCCGGCAGCGCGGGCACACCCCGGCGCCCTCGGTGGCGTTGTCGGTCTGCGCGGCCAGCGTCTTCATCTGGCTGTTGGCGTGGCCGTAGGTCGAGTCGTAGGTCGCCGGGTCGTTCTGGCGCTCGTAGAAGTCCCAGCCCGAGATGTCGTCGGTGAAGCCGTTCCCGTCGTCGTCCTCGCCGTCGGAGAACGCGGCGATGAGGTCCTCGGGATCGGTGCGCCCGTTCCCGTTGGCGTCCTTCACCCGGGGGTCCCCGGCGTAGTCGGCCGCGGTCACCACCCCGTCGCCGTTCCGGTCGTGCGCCGTGGACCCCTCGGGGACGGGCAGCTCACCGGTGTTCAGGTACACCTTGTCGGCGAGCTCCGCCCCGTCGCCGTTGTGCCAGTTGATCCCGCCCTCCACGTAGGCGATCAGCACGTCGGGTGAGCCGGTGGTGTACTCCCGCCACGCCTTGTCGACCGACATGCCGGAGGCGTTCTCCGGGTCCTTGGCGCCGGGTGTGCAGCGCGGCATGAAGGAGTAGAGCGCGTGCTGCTCCTGCCCGGCCACCTTGCGGCACTGGCCGGGGGCCTCGGCGCCGGCGTACCCCGGATCGTCGGGCGGTGTCGCCGGGAACCCCGGACCGGCAAGGGCGGCCGGCCCCCAGAGCAGCATCAGCGCGGCCAGGACGACACTCTTCGAACGCATCCGCATCCGGGGCTCCAGACCTCACCGGGGAGACCGTGCGAATACGAATATGACTCACCTTTGTGGCGGCGGATACCGACATCGGTGACAAGAGAAGGAGCCCGCTTGCTTACTTCGGGACAAACGGTCCCGCACCGTGCCCGCCGGGCTTCAGGAACCGGACGCCGACGCGCTCGTGCTGGTGGCGACGATCACGGCGACGGTGACGGCCTGGACCTGCTGGACGGCCTTGCGGACGGCCTCGCCGCCCCAGTCACCCTCGCTGATCTCCTTGCCGCGGCGCTTCAGCGCCTTCCGGTCGGCGTCCCGGAACAGCTTGGGCAACATGTCGACGGCGTGCAGGATCGAGACGAGCGCGGCGGTGCGGTCCAGCGGGGCGGCGTGGTCGACGGCGGAGGCGCGGACCCGCGCCAGGACCTCGGCCTCGAGGCCCGGGTCACCCGGCATCCACGCGGTCGTGGGGAACAGGCCGAGGACCTTGCCGTGCTCCTCGTGAAGGACACCCGCCTCGGCGAGGTCCGCCAGCAGGGCCTCCTTGAGGTTCCTGGCCCGGCTGCGCCAGCCCGAGAACCCGGCGATCTTCCCGATCGCGTCCTTGGGCTTGCGGCCGTGCGCCACCTGGACGAGCTCGGCGAGCCGTGGGTCGGCCGGCCGTTCTCCGGTCTCCACGAGCCGTCCGGCACGGTGGTCGGCCTCACCATCCTCGGTGAGCCGCAACGCGCCGTCCATGGTGAGCTCGACGATCGCGGCTCCGGCGAGCGCGGCTCCGAGCTTGGTGCCGTCCACCATGGGCTTGCCCGTGTCGTCCTTGAGCGCGAGAAGCAGGAACTCTTCGGCGAGTGTCAGGGTCATGCCCCTATCCCTACAGCATCGAAAGCCCCCGAAAACCGCCCGAAGCGACCTCATGCCTGCCGAGGGGGGCACCGCCTGCGTCAGGGTTTGCGCTGCACCGGAAGGGGAGCGGCGAGCTGCGCCTGCTCCTCGGCTTCGGCCTTGGGGGAGGGCCGTGATCCGCATGTAGGTTCGGGTGGTGGGCGATACTGGGATTGAACCAGTGACCTCTACCGTGTCAAGGTAGCGCTCTCCCACTGAGCTAATCGCCCGTGCGCGTGTCCGCACGTTGAGGTGGAGACGGGATTTGAACCCGTGTACACGGCTTTGCAGGCCGTTGCCTCGCCTCTCGGCCACTCCACCAGAGCGAGGCCGTCCAGGACCTCTCAGAGCGGAAGACGGGATTCGAACCCGCGACCCTCACCTTGGCAAGGTGATGCTCTACCACTGAGCCACTTCCGCTTGTCGTTCCGGGGTTTCCCCCGGCGCGCATGAATAACTCTAGCGGAATCCCGGAGTGCTCGCGCACTCGTCGGACGGGCTGGCGGGGGCCTCGGCGTGCAGCGAGTCCCAGAAGGCCAGCTCCTCGTCCTCCTCGAGGTGGGCGATGCGGCCCCAGAACTCCCGGTCCTCGGCCTCGTGCGCGGCGGCGAGGGAGAGCACGGGCATGATCGTCGTCCCGGCGTCGGCCAGGTCGAGGTCGGCGGGGGTCAGCTCGGCGGGCAGCTCGACCGGGGTGGCGGGACGGTGGTGCTTGCCGCGCTTGCGGACCCGGATGGGCGGCGCGGTGGGCGTGCGCGCGGCGGCGGCGCGCCCGGCCCGGCCCGCGGCCAGGGCGGCGGTGCCGCAGAGGACGAACGCGAGGACGCCGCCGAGCACGACCTCCTGGACGGGCGGCGGCGCGTCCTTGACCGGCTCCTGCTCGTGGGTGCGGGCGCGGGCTCCGGCGGCGGCCGGGGCGGCGAGCTGCTCGACCGAGGGCGCCGGGCCGGCGTGCTTGGGCGCGTACTTCTGCTCGACCCTGACCTTGGCGGGGTAGCCGTAGCCGACGACCGAGTCGGTGTCGCGGGTCTTGCGCATCAGCTTGTAGCCGTCGGCGTTGCCCTCGATGGTGTGCAGGGTGTGGCCGTCGACCCTCTCGACGATGCCGACGTGGTCGATCTGGTCGAGGTCGCCCGAGCCGCTCCAGTCGTAGAAGACGAAGGCGCCGGGCTGGGGCTCGGTGCCCCACGCGTCCTGCTTCCGGAACCACTTGGCGTGGTCGATGGTGGAGGCGAACTGCCCGGCCTGGTCGGTGACCCCGGCCTTGTCGGCGGCCCAGGCGAGGAACATGTCGCACCAGGGCGCGGTCTTGAAGTAGTCGTCGTGGTCGCCGTCGACGTTCCTGGCGTACCAGTCGCCGAACTTGGTGTAGCCGTCGCCCTTCTCGGCGTAGCCGAGCTGGGCCTTGGCCACGTCGAGCAGCTTTTTGCCGATCGGGTCCATGACGCTCCCCTGCCGCCTCTCCGGTGCGGACGGGAGGACGTCCGACCCCGCCCCGGAACGCGGCCGGCTTTCAAGGTCACGTTCCGATCTCGGTGGAATGTAGCGGAGGTAAAGAGCGGGGGGCAAGCGGTTCGAGAGAAGCGGTCAAAACGGACTATAGGGGCATCGTCAGAAGTAGCCCCGGGGGAGCACGGTGACAGGGCAGGGGGCGGCGCGCGCCACCTTGAGCGCGACCTCGCCGAGGAACACCCGGTGGACGGAGGCGTCCTCACTGCTCGCGCAGACGAGGATCTCGCCCTCGGGCCAGTCGATGTCGGCCACGGCCTCGGCCACGTCGCCGCCCTCGGCCAGGCTCGCCGAGACGTCCCCGGACTCCAGGCCGGAGCTGTCGAGCGCGAGCCGGATCGCCAGTGCGAGATCGTCCTGGAGCCCGCCCGTGGGGACGTCCCCGACGGCCAGGGTGATCAGGCGGAGGGGGACGCCGAGCCGCTCGGCGGCCTGGGCCGCGCGGGTCACCGCCTCGTCGGCCTGCGGGCGCCGGACGTACATGACGGTGATGCCGGCGAGGGCGTCGGGCGGCTCGTAGCCGAGCGGCGGCAGCATCACCGCCTCGGTGGCCGAGTGCAGCAGGTGGTCGGCGGTGGCGCCGATGCCGATGCGGCCGCGGGCGCCGCCGGCGCCGGAGCCGACCACGATCAGGTCGGCGCCGATCCTGCTGGCGAGCGCGGTGAGCCCGCGCCCGACGCCGCGGCCCTCCTGGACGACCAGCTCGGCGCGCTGGTCGCCGAGGACGGCCGCGGCCTGGTCCAGCAGGGCGCGGGCCTCGCCGGCGGCGCCGGGCCGGTCGGGCGGGTGCACGGTGGCCACCGTGAGCCGGCCCCCGGTGAGGGCCACGATGGCCCGCGCCAGGTGCAGGGCCTCCCTGCCGCCTCCGTCGTGCGCGTACCCGGCCAGGACGTGTTCTCCGATCATGTGTCGATTCTTCCCGCTGCCGGGACCTGTCAAGACCGGCCATCGACGGGCGGGGCACCGCGACCGGCGGTCTGACGTGCGGATTCTCGCCGGGACCCCCTACAGTTTTGGGGTAGATTCACGACGTCTGACTGAAATATAGCTATTTGGGGGGATTGTGGGCGTGGACAGCGGGGGGCCGGACATCGCCGCCGGCAGGTGGGCCATCGACCCGGTCCATTCCGAGATCACCTTCACCATCCGGCACCTGATGACCACGGTGCGCGGGTCGTTCACCGACTTTGGCGGCGAGATCCGGGTCGCGGGCGACCCGCTCGGCTCGGCCGCCGAGGCCGAGATCCGGATGGCCTCGATCGACACCCGCAGCCCCGACCGGGACGCGCACGTCAGGTCCGCCGACTTCCTGGACGTGGACAACCACCCGGTGATGGCCTTCGCCGGCACCGGCGTCGAGCCCGCGACGATCGGCCGCCGCGCCCGCCAGCCCCGCTACCACGTGGACGGGGAGCTGACGATCAAGGACGTCACCCGCCCGGTCCGGCTGCTGGCCGAGTTCCACGGCACCGCCTCCGACCCGTGGGGCGGCACCCGCGCGGGCTTCACCGCCACCGCCTCCATCAGCCGCCGCGACTTCGGCATCGAGTTCAACGTGCCCTTGCAGGGCGACAAGGTGATGCTCGGCGACACGATCGCGATCCAGCTGGAGATCCAGGCGGTCCTGGCGGACGGCGGGGACGCCGCCTGACCCGTCTCAGGCGGGGCGGGACTGCCGGGTCAGCGACAGCAGGTCGCGCGCCGGGCCGGTGGGACGCTGCCCGGCCGGCCAGACCGCGCGCAGCGGCCGGCTGAGGTCCAGCTCGGGGACGGGGACGGCGACCAGCCGTCCGCCCGCGAGCTCGTCGGCGACCGCGAGCTCGCTCACCACCAGCGGCCCCGCGCCCGACACCGCCGCGGCCTTGAGCGCCGTCGTGGAGGCGAGCTGGAGCAGCGGCGCGGCGGTGCCCCCGAACGAGGCCAGCGCCCGGTCGAGGACCTCGCGGGTGCCCGAGCCCTGCTCGCGCAGGACCAGCGGGGTGGCCGCCAGCTCCGCCGCCGGGACCCCGCTCCGCCGCCGCGCCCACGGGTGCCGCGCGGACACGACGACCACCAGCCGGTCGGCGGCGATGACCGTCCCGCTGAGGCCCGCGGGCCTGCGTGTCCCCTCCACGAACCCGAGATCGGCCTCTCCGCCACGGACCTGCTCGGCCACGGCCGTGGAGTTGGCGGTGCGGAGCGTCACCGCGACCCCCGGGCTGGTCTCCTTCAGCGCCACCAGCCAGCCCGGCATCAGGTACTCGGCCACCGTGAGGCTCGCCACCACGCGCAGCCGCCCGTCGCGCCGTTCCCGCAGGGCGCCGATCCCCGCGTCCAGCGCCTGGGCGGAGTCGACCACCTGCTGGGCCCACCCGGCGACCAGCGACCCCGCCTCGGTGGGGCGCGAGCCGCGCGGGGACCGTTCCAGCAGCGGCACCCCGATCCGCCGCTCCATCGACCTGATCCGGGCGCTGGCGGCGGGCTGGGTCACGCCGAGCTCGGCCGCCGCCCGGCCGAGGCTGCCCAGCCGGACGACGGCCAGCAGCAGCTCCAGGGCGCCCAGGTCGGGCACCCGATCCGAAAGGGTCATAACCACACCTTATGTCCCCATAGGCCGATGACCTCTAGTGACGCCCGCCGGGACGCCGCACGCTGGGGTCATGGGCACCACGACGGCGACGAGGCCGGGCACCAGCACTCCCGCGGGCGGATCGGAGACCCGCCGCTTCCTCCCCGCGCTGGACCGGCCGGGCGATCTGTTCCGGCACCTCGGGCCGAACTGGTACGCGGCGGTGATGGGCACCGCGATCGTGGCGAACGGGGCGAACGCGCTCCCGGTGACGGTCCCGGGCCTGCACGTCGCGGCGGTCCTCGTCTGGGCGCTGTCACTGGTCATGCTGGTCGCGCTGGCCTGCGCGCGGGCCGTCCACCTGGTCCGGCACCGCGACGTGGCCGGGCGGCACCTCCTGGCCGACCCGTCGGTCGCGGTGTTCTACGGCTGCCCGCCGATGGCGCTGCTCGCGGTCGGCTACGGGACGCTCGTCCTCGGCCCGGACGTCCTCGGGACAGGCCCGGCCGTGGCGCTCGACGCGCTGCTGTGGACCGCGGGCACCGTGTACGCGGTGATCGCCGCGTTCGGCGTCCCGTACCTGATGATCACCCGGCACGAGGTGCGGCCCGGCACCGCCAACCCCACCTGGCTGCTGCCGGTGGTGGCGCCCATGGTCTCGGCGGCCCTCGGGCCCGCGCTGATCCCGCACCTGCCGCCCGGACAGGCCCGGGAGACCATGCTGTACGGCTGTTACGGGCTGTTCGGCGCGAGCCTGCTGGCGACGCTGGTGCTGCTCCCGGGCATCTGGACCCGGCTGGCCCACGACAAGCTCGCCCCGATCACGCTCACGCCCACGCTGTTCCTGGTCCTCGGGCCGCTCGGCCAGTCCACCACGGCGGTGAACGCGCTGTCCGACGCCGCCTCGGTCGCCCCGCGGTTCGCGGCGGCCATGCACGCGTTCGCGATCCTCTACGGCGTCCCGGTGATCGGATTCGCACTGCTGTGGCTGGCTCTCGCGGTGCCGGCGAACGTGCGGGCGCTGCGGCGCGGCATGCCGTTCGGGATGACCTGGTGGGCCTTCACCTTCCCCGTCGGCACCTGCGTCACCGGCGCCGCGGGCCTGGCCCGGCACACGGGTCTCGACGCGTTCACGGGCCTCGCCGTTGCGCTCTACCTGCTGCTGCTGACCGGATGGCTGGCGGCCGCGACCGGAACCGTGCGCGGCGCCCTCACCGGCCGCATCTTCCTCCCGCCGGCGCCGGCGCCCGCGGCCGAGCCCGCACTCGCGAGCACCTGAACGCACGTCCCGCCAGGTTGCGGATGCGGCGCACCCTGGAGCGCGAGGCCCCGGGGCGGCTGACGCTCACGATGGCGGGCTACCCGTACCTGACCTACGTCACGATCGCCGGGATGGCCGGGGTCATCGTGGCCATGGCCTTCCTGGAGGACAGCCGGACGTCGTTCGTGCCGGCCCTGATCACCCTCGCACTGGGTAACGGTGTGGTTGCGATCGGTTCAAGTGCGGGTACGATGCTGCCTGAACGGCCTTGGTGGGCGCCGGCGCGAGCCGGCGGGAGCTGAGCAGAGGCGGCGGTGTCCCTGACCAGCAGGTTGGAAACGCGTTCGGGACGGCCGCCGGCCGAGCTGACCGGCTTCATCGGGCGGCGCGAGGAACTGGCCGAGGTGGGCCGCCTGTTCGGGCGGGGCAGGCTGGTGACCCTGATGGGTCCGGGCGGGGTCGGCAAGACCCGGCTCGCGATCCGGGCCGCCGCGGCGCTCGGCGGCGCGTGCGACGACGGCGTGTGCTTCGCCGACCTGTCGTCGCTGCACGAGCCCGGCCTGCTCGCCCAGGCCGTCGCGGGCGCGTTCGGGCTGCCCGACCAGAGCCCCGCGGCGCTCGACGCGCTCGTCCGCTACCTCGCCGACCGGCGGCTGCTGCTGGTGCTCGACACCTGCGAGCATCTGGTGGACGGCTGCGCGATGCTCGCCGAGGTGCTGTTGCAGAACGCTCCCGGCCTGCGGATCCTGGCCACGAGCCGGCAGCCGTTCGACATCCCGGGCGAGCACACGCTGGTGGTGGCGCCGCTCGAACGTCCCGAGCCCGGCCGGCACGACCCGCTGCGCCCCTGCGCGTCGATGCGGCTGTTCGCCGAGCGGGCCGCGGCGGTCGTCCCGGGCTGGTCGCTGACCGTCGGCAACCAGTCCGCGGTGGCGCTGCTGTGCCACCGGCTCGACGGCATCCCGCTCGCGATCGAGCTGGCCGCGGTCCAGCTCCGCGCGCTGTCGGTGGAGCAGATCGTCGACCGGCTCGACCACCGCATCCTCCAGGTCCGGGGCCGCCGCTCCAGCCTGCCCCGGCACCAGACGCTGCGGGCCGCGATCGACTGGAGCCACGACCTGTGCTCGCCCGGCGAGCGGCTGCTGTGGGCCCGGCTGTCGGTGTTCGCCGGCGACTTCGACCTCGAGCTCGCCGAGCGGATCTGCGCCGACGCGGAGCTGCCCGCGGCCGAGGTGTTCGAGCTGGTCGCGGGGCTGGTCGCCAAGTCGGTCGTGGTGCGGGTCGAGAGCGCGGAGACCGTCCGGTACCGGATGCTCGGCACCCTGCGCGAGTACGGCGCCGAGCGGCTCGACCTGCGCGGCGAGACCGAGGCCCTGCGGGCCCGCGCGTTCGAGCGGTTCGTGGGCGTGATCCGGGAGGCCGCCGCCGAGCTGGCCGGTCCGGCGCAGGCGCGCTGGCTGGAGTGGTTCCGCCGCGAGCAGGCCACCGTCCGCGACATGATCGACTACGGCATCCGGTCGGCCGGGCCCGGCGGCGAGGTGCTGCGGGTGGCGCTCACCCTGGGCCGCATCTTCGCCCTCCAGGGGCTGATCGGCGAGGCGCGGCACTGGTCGGCCCGGGCCGTCGAGAGCCACCGGGAGGAGCCGGGGCGCGACTGGACCGAGGCGCTCGCGCTGGCCGGCCTGCTGGCGGCGATGCAGAACGACCTCGAGGCCGCCGGCGAGCTGGTGCTGCGGGCCGAGGAGCGCGCCCTGGAGGCGGGCGATCCGGGCGGGCTGGCCTACGTCCGGGAGGCCCAGGGGGTCTGCGCGCTCTACGCGGGCGACCTCGACGGGGCCACCCGGCTGCTCACCGACTCCCACGACCTGCACGCCCGCGCGGGCACCGTCGACGTGCTGGTCCCGATCACCGACGTGTACCTCGGGGTGGCCCGCACCCTCGCGGGCGACGTCGGCGCGGCCGTGCGGCACGCGGCGGTCGCGATCCGCGCGACCGAGGCGTCCGGCGAGCTGTGGTGCCGCTCGTACGGGCTGTGCGTGCGGGGGCTGGCGGTGCTGCTGGGCGGCGACGCCGAGAACGCCCTGCCCGACCTGCGCGCAGGCATGCGGATCAAGCGCGACATCGACGACCGGCTGGGGATCGCGCTGGCGCTCGACATGACCGGCTGCTGCCTGATCGCCCTCGGCGACGCGGTGGGCGGCGTCCGGCTGCTCGGCGCGTCCGACTGGACCCGCGACTACACCGGCACCTCGATGTTCGGGCCGCAGCACGCGCTGCTGCGCGTCGTCTACGAGCAGAAGTCCCGCGACCTGCTCGGCGACGAGGCGTACCAGGCGGCCTACGACTCCGGCCGGGCCCTCGACCTCGCCACGGCGGTCGCCGAGGCGCTGGGCGAGCGCCCGCTCCCCGCCGCCCTGGCGGAGCCGGCCGGCCGCGGCGTCCCCGGCGTCCCGGGCCGGGCGGGCGCCGCGGCGGTCGCGGCGGCCTCGGGCGGGGCCGGGACCGCGGCGCAGCGGCTCACCCGCCGGGAGTTCGAGATAGCCGGGCTGGTGTCCGACGGCCTCACCAACCGCGAGATCGCCGAGCGGCTCGTCATCGCCAAGCGCACCGCCGACTCCCATGTCGAGCACATCCTGGCCAAGCTGGGGTTCTCCTCCCGGACGCAGATCGCCGCCTGGTTCGCCCAGCGCTCCTCGCCCGGCGCCCCGTAGCGCGGTTCACCGAGGGTGAATAGGTAGCCGAATAGGTTGGTCTACCAATGTGCGGCCCGGCCGGTCCGGCCTACTCTGCAAAGGCCAAATCACCGGACCGGCCGGGACTCCCGGCCTGAGGAACCAACCATGCCTGGAACGCGCCGCCGTGGGGCCGAGCAGAGATCGTGCTTCGCGTGGGAGATCGTCGACACGCACCACCGCCCGCAGGACGAGGGAGGACGGTGCGGGGTGAGCCAGAACGAGCGGGCCGCCCTGCGCGCCCTGACCGAGGCGCTCCTGGACGCCCGGCCCGGCACGGTCGGCGAGGTCTGGCGGACCCGGCCGAGCCAGGTGCGGCCGGCCGTGTTCGTCTACGAGGGGCTCGTCGCCCGCGGGGTGCACGACCAGAGCACCCTGAAGATCATCTGGCAGTGACGGCCGGGTGCCGCCTCGCCCCAGGATCGCCGCGGGACGGCCCCTGTGGCGGTCACTCGCCGACGCGGCCGTCGGCGAGCTCGCGGACCACGTCCAGGTGCCCGAGGTGGCGGGCGTACTCCTGGAGCAGGTGGAACAGGATCCAGATCAGCGTCGGCCGCTCCGCCGGGTCGAAGCGTCCGCCGGGCGCCCCGAGGTCGTCCAGGCCCGCCGCCGCCACGATCTCCCGCGACCGCTCGCACGCGGCGAGGAACGCGGCCCTGAGGTCCGCGAACGCCGTCTCCTCGGGGACGTGCCAGGGCTCCTCGGGCGACCGCTCGCCGGGACCCCGGTCGCCCCACGGCTCGGCGACGGGCTCGCCGGCGAAGCCCCAGCGCAGCCAGCGGATCTCCACGTGCGTCAGGTGGCCGAGCAGTTCCAGCGGGGTCCACCCGGACGGCAGGACCGCGGCGCGCAGCCCGTCCTCGGGGAACCCGTCGAGCTTGCGGAGCAGCGCGTCCCGGTAGAAGTCGAGGTATCCGCCGAGCAGGGCGCGCGGATCGGTCAGGGTGGTCGCGGGCTCGGGCGGCGGCTCCACGGGCGTGATCATTCCTCCGACCCTAACAACGCGTACGGGCGGACGGATAGACGGACGGGCGGCCTGGCCGGCGGTGTCGGTGCGGCCCTCAAGGGGTATCCGCACGTCATGACCGGATTGCCTACGGTGGCGGCGCCGCGTGCCGGGGGACGTACGGGCGGGACGCCGTGACGTCCGGGCGGCTCTGCCTGGTCACCGGTGCGACGGGCTACATCGGCGGACGGCTCGTGCCCGAGCTGCTCGCCGCCGGGTACCGGGTG
This sequence comes from Actinomadura xylanilytica, assembly GCF_030283145.1. Lineage (GTDB taxonomy): Bacteria > Actinomycetota > Actinomycetes > Streptosporangiales > Streptosporangiaceae > Spirillospora > Spirillospora xylanilytica. Next base: position 320,649 of record NZ_JASNWE010000003.1, on the reverse strand, counting down.
CGGTGCGCGTCCCGGCACCCCGGGAACCTGCGCGACCACCCGTGGGCCGGGGACGTCGAGGCCGTTGAGGCCGACGTGCTGGACGCGGGCTCGCTCCGAGCCGCGCTGGACGGAGTCGACGTCGCGTACTACCTCGTCCACGCGATGGGCGGCGGCGAGGACTTCCGGGAACGGGACCGCCGGGCCGCCCGCACCTTCGCGGGCGCGGCACGGGAGGCCGGGGCCAGCCGCGTGGTCTACCTCGGCGGGCTCTACTCGGGCGGGCGGCTCTCGGAGCACCTGCGGTCGCGGGCGGAGGTCGCCGAGATCCTGCTGGAGGCCGGAGTACCGGTCGCGGTGCTGCGCGCCGCGGTGATCATCGGGTCCGGGTCGGTGTCGTTCGAGATGCTGCGCCACCTGACCGAGCGGCTCCCGGCGATGGTCACCCCGCGGTGGGTGCGGTCGCGGATCCAGCCGATCGCGATCCGGGACGTGCTGCGGTACCTGGTCGGGGCCGCGGCGCTGCCGCCGGAGGTGAGCCGCGGGTTCGACATCGGCGGGCCGGACGTGCTCACCTACCGGGACATGATGCAGCGGTACGCGGCCGTCGCGGGCCTGCCCAGGCGGGTGATCCTGCCGGTCCCGGTGCTGTCGCCGTGGCTGTCCAGCCTGTGGGTGGGCCTGATCACCCCCGTCCCCGGCGGCCTGGCCCGCCCGCTGGTCGGGTCGCTGACCAGCGAGGTCGTCTGCCGCGAGCACGACATCGCCGAGTACGTGCCGGATCCGCCGGGCGGGCTGCTCGGTTTCGACGACGCGGTCCGGCTCGCGCTCCAGCGGGTCCGGGAGGCGGGGGTCGGCACCCGGTGGAGCTCGGCCCCGGTCCCGGGCGCGCCCAGCGACCCGCTGCCCACCGACCCCGACTGGGCCGGCGGCAGCCTGTACGTGGACGAGCGCGAGGCCCGGACGGCCGCGCCGCCGGAGGCGGTGTGGCGGGTCGTGGAGGGGATCGGCGGCGACAACGGCTGGTACTCGCTGCCCGTCGCGTGGCGGCTGCGCGGGCTGCTGGACCGGCTGTCCGGCGGTGTCGGGCTGCGCCGGGGCCGCCGCGATCCGGCGCGGCTGCGGACCGGCGACGCGCTCGACTTCTGGCGGGTCGAGGCGGTCGAGCCCGGCCGGCTGCTGCGGCTGCGCGCCGAGATGCGCCTGCCGGGCCGGGCCTGGCTGGAGCTGGCCGTCCGGCCGGGGGAGCGGGGCGGGAGCGTGTACACCCAGCGTGCCGTCTTCAGCCCGCACGGGCTGCTCGGCCACCTGTACTGGCGGTCGATCTCCCCGTTCCACGCCCTGGTCTTCGGGGGGATGCCGCGCAACATCGTCCGCGCGGCCGTGGCCGGGGCCGGGCGGGACCGGACTCCTACCGCGGGCCCGCGATGAGGGCGCGGTGCGAGGCCATCAGACCCGCCGGAAGGTCGCCGGGGGAGAACCAGTGCGCCTCCAGGATCTCGCGCGGATCGATGCGCAGTTCGCCGCCGACCAGCTCGGCCTCGTAGGCGATCTCGGCGCGCAGCCGGTATCCGCTGGTGACCCGGACCGGCCGGCCGACCCGCACCTCCAGCGCGGTCTCCTCGCGGACCTCCCGGACGACGGTGTCCTCGAAGGTCTCGCCGCGCTCGGCGTAGCCGGTGGGCAGCCCCCAGTCCCGGCCGTCGGGCCACAGCCGGTGCCGGAGCAGCAGCACCCGGCCGTCGCCGTCCCGCACCACGCCGGTCACGCCGATCATGAACGTGGCCTGGCGCAGCCACAGGAGCCGCCACTGGAGGCCGCCGTTGAGCGACTTCCAGAGCCGGGCGAGCAGAGCGTCCACGATCTCTCCTGACGGGGGCGCCCGGTGCCCGGACGGGCGCCGGCGGGATGACCGACAGCGTAACTTCGGCGCTCCGTCCGCACGGGGCCCGCCGCGGTTCGCAGGAATAGATCTTCGGGGCCGCCCGTTCCGGTAGGGTAATTGAACATTCTACTAAATGGGGGCCGGCATGCAGTTCGGGATCTTCAGCGTCGGCGACGTCACGGCCGACCCGACCACCGGGCGCACCCCGTCCGAGGCCGAGCGGATCCGCGCGATGGTGGCGATCGCGGAGAAGGCCGAGGAGGTCGGGCTGGACGTGTTCGCCACCGGCGAGCACCACAACCCGCCGTTCGTGCCGTCGTCCCCGACGACCATGCTCGGCTACCTCGCCGCCCGCACCGAGCGGCTGATCCTGTCCACCGCGACCACGCTGATCACCACCAACGACCCGGTGAAGATCGCCGAGGACTTCGCGATGCTCCAGCACCTGGCCGGCGGCCGGGTGGACCTGACGATGGGACGCGGCAACACCGGGCCGGTGTACCCGTGGTTCGGCAAGGACATCCGCGACGGGATCCCGCTGGCCGTCGAGAACTACAACCTGCTGCACCGGCTCTGGCGCGAGGACGTCGTCGACTGGGAGGGACGGCACCGCACGCCGCTCCAGTCGTTCACCTCGACGCCGCGCCCGCTGGACGGCGTCCCGCCGTTCGTGTGGCACGGCTCGATCCGCAGCCCGGAGATCGCCGAGCAGGCCGCCTTCTACGGGGACGGCTTCTTCGCCAACAACATCTTCTGGCCCAAGGACCACTTCCAGCGGCTGATCGCCCTCTACCGGCGGCGCTACGAGCACTACGGCCACGGCAGCGCCGACCAGGCGATCGTCGGCCTCGGCGGGCAGGTGTTCATGCGGAAGAACTCGCAGGACGCGGTCCGCGAGTTCCGCCCGTACTTCGACAACGCCCCGGTCTACGGGCACGGCCCCTCGCTGGAGGAGTTCACCGAGGAGACGCCGCTCACGGTCGGCAGCCCGCAGCAGGTCATCGACAGGACGCTGGCGTTCCGCGACCACTTCGGCGACTACCAGCGGCAGCTCTTCCTGATGGACCACGCGGGACTGCCGCTGAAGACCGTCCTGGAGCAGCTCGACCTGCTCGGCGAGGAGGTCGTCCCGGTACTGCGCCGCGAGTTCGCCAAGGGGCGGCCCGCGCACGTGCCCGACGCGCCCACGCACGCCTCGCTCGTCGCCGCCAAGGCCCGGGCAGGGGCCGGCGCCCAGGCCCGCGCCGGGGAGCCGGAGGGGGCCCGATGACCACCCGCACTCTCGCCGTCGTGTCGGCCGGCCTCGGGCGGCCGTCCTCGACGCGGCTGCTCGCCGACCGGCTCGCGGCGGCGGCGGAAGGGGCCCTGCGCGAGCGCGGCTCCGACGTCGCCGTGGAGCCGGTCGACCTGCGCGACCACGCCCACGCGCTGGTCGACAACCTGCTCACCGGGTTCCCCGCGGCGCCGCTGCGCGCCGTGGTCGAGGCGGTGACCGGCGCGGACGGCCTGATCGCGGTCACGCCGATCTTCAACGCCTCCTACAGCGGCCTGTTCAAGACGTTCTTCGACGTGCTGGACAAGGACGCGCTGGAGGGGCGGCCGGTGCTGATCGGGGCGACCGGCGGCACCGCCCGGCACTCGCTCGCGCTCGACCACTCCGTCCGCCCGATGCTGGCCTACCTGCGCGCGAACGTCGTCCCGACCGGGGTGTACGCCGCGTCCGAGGACTGGGGGAGCGGCGGCGACGGCGCGCTGACCGAACGCGTCGACCGCGCGGGCGCGGAGCTGGCCGGGCTGATCGAGGGCCGCGCGCCGGCCGGACGGCCCGACCCCTACGCCGACCCCGTCCCGTTCGCGGAGATGCTCGCCGCCGGACGGTCCCCCTCCTGACGCCGGCCCCGGGCGCGGCGGCCGATGATGGACGGGCCTGACCAGGCACAATGGCCCGATGGATGTCCGCATCGGGGTCCGCGTGGAAGGGGTCGTGCAGGGGGTCGGCTTCCGGCCGTTCGTGCACGGCCTGGCGACGACCCTCGGCCTGTCGGGGATCGTCGGCAACGACGCCGCCGGCGTGTTCATCGAGGTGCAGGGCGCGCCCGGCACCGTCGACCGCTTCCTGGACGGGCTGCGCGCCCGGCCGCCGCGGCTCGCCGTCGTCGAGCGCGTCACCACCAGGACGCTGCGGGCCGCCGGGGGCCCCGGAGGGGGCGAACGGTTCGCCATCGTCGGCAGCGACACCTCCGGGACACCCCGCGCGCTGGTGTCCTACGACTCGGCGACGTGCGACGACTGCCTGCGCGAGATGCGCGACCCCGCCGACCGGCGGTACCGGTACCCGTTCGTCAACTGCACCAACTGCGGACCGCGGTTCACGATCGTGACCGGGGTGCCCTACGACCGCCCGAACACGACCATGGCGGGCTTCGCGATGTGCGCGGACTGCGCCCGCGAGTACCACGACCCGGCCGACCGCAGGTTCCACGCCCAGCCGGTGTGCTGCCCGGCGTGCGGGCCGGCCCTGTCCTTCCGCCCGGACGGCGGGGGCGACCCGCTGGGCGCGGCCCGCGCGCTCCTCGGGGACGGCGGGGTGCTGGCGGTGAAGGGGCTGGGCGGCTACCACCTGGCGGCGCGGGCGGCCGACGAGGCCGCCGTCGCGGCGCTGCGGGCCCGCAAGCACCGGCCCGGCAAGCCGTTCGCCGTCATGGTCCCGGACCTGGACGCGGCGCGGCGGCTGTGCGTGCTCGACGAGGCCGCCGAGGTCGAGCTCCTCACCGGCCCCCGGCGGCCCATCGTGCTGCTGCGGCGGCGGCCCGGCGCGGCGCTCGCCGGGGCCGTCGCGCCCGGCGACCGCACCGTGGGGCTGATGCTGCCCTACACCCCGCTGCACCATCTGCTGGTCACCGAGCCGCTGGTGCTGACCAGCGGGAACGTCTCCGATGAGCCGATCGTCCACCGGGACCCCGACGCGTTCGACCGGCTCGGCGGCATCGCGGACGCGTTCCTCGCCCACGACCGGCCGATCCACACCCGCGCCGACGACTCGGTCGTGCGCGCCTTCCGCGGGCGCGCGCTGCCGGTGCGGCGGTCGCGCGGGTACGCGCCCGAGCCCGTCCCGGTCGCCGCCGGGCGGCCGGTGCTGGCGTGCGGCGCGGAGCTGAAGAACACCTTCTGCCTGGCCCGCGCCGGCCGGGCGTTCGTCTCGCACCACATCGGCGACCTGGGGAACTACGAGACGCTGCGCGCGTTCACCGAGGGGATCGAGCACTTCGCGCGGCTGTTCGGCGTCGTCCCGGAGATGGTCGCGCACGACCCGCACCCCGAGTACCTGTCCACCAAGTACGCCCTGGACCTGGACCTGCCCGCGGTCGTCGTGCAGCACCACCACGCGCACATCGCGTCCTGCCTGGCCGACAACGGCGCGTCCGGGCCGGTGATCGGGGTCGCGTTCGACGGCACCGGGTACGGCGCCGACGGAACCCTGTGGGGCGGCGAGTTCCTGGTCGCCGACCTGCGGGACTACCGGCGGGCCGGGCATCTGGAGCCGGTGCCGCTGCCCGGCGGCGAGGCCGCGATCCGCGAGCCGTGGCGGATGGCGGCGGCCTACGGCGTCCCCGGCGACCTGCCGGTCGCGGACCGTCCGGACTGGGACGCCGTCACCGAGCTGGCCCGCCGCGGGATCGGCTCGCCGCCCACCTCCAGCATGGGCCGGCTGTTCGACGCCGTCGCCGCCGTCCTCGGCGTCCGCGACCGGGTCGACCACGAGGGCCAGGCCGCCGCCGAGCTGGAGCAGCGCGCCGATCCCGCCGAGCGGGCCGCCTACGCGGCGCACATCCGGGACGACCCCGGCGCGGGCGGGTTCCTGGTGGCCGGCGCGGACCTGGTCGGGGCGGTGGTCGCCGACCTGCGCGCCGGCGTGCCCGTCCCGCTGATCTCCGCGCGGTTCCACAACGCGGTCGCCGCGCTGATCGTGGCCGGGGCAGTGCGGCTGCGGGACGAGACCGGGCTCACCACCGCGGCCCTGTCGGGCGGGGTGTTCCAGAACATGCTGCTGCTGGAGCGCGCGGCGGGCGGGCTCGCGGCGGAGGGCTTCGAGGTGCTCACCCACCACCGCGTCCCGCCGAACGACGGCGGCATCAGCCTCGGCCAGGCCGCCGTCGCCATCGCGCGCTCCTAGCAGATGCGGGGGAGCGGGTCGCCGACCATCAGGTCGACGATGCGGGTCCCGCCGAACGCGGTGCGCAGCAGCACCAGGCCCGGCGGATCGTCCTTGACGTGCCCGATCACCGCCGCCCCCGCCCCCAGCGGGTGCGCGCGCAGCGCGGCCAGCGCGGTGCCCGCCGCGCCGCCCGAGACCACGACCACCGCCCGCCCCTCGCACGCCACGTACATCGGGTCGATGCCGAGCAGCTCGGAGGCGCCGCGCACGGCCGGGTGCACGGGGACCGCGTCCTCGTCCACCACGATCGCGACGCCGTGCTCGCCGGCGACCTCGTTGAGGACGGTGGCGACGCCGCCGCGGGTCGCGTCGCGCATCCGCCGCACCTCGCCGCCGCACGCGTCCATCAGCGCGGCGATCAGCCCGTTCAGCGCGGCGGTGTCGGAGGCCAGGTCGGCCTCCAGGTCCAGGTCGCCGCGGGCCAGCATGATCGTGATGCCGTGCTCCCCGATCGGCCCGGTGACCAGGACCGCGTCGCCCGGGCGGACCGAGCCGGACGGCGCCCGGCGGACCGCGCCGACACCGGACGTGCTGATGTAGCAGCCGTCGGCCTTGCCGCGCTCCACCACCTTGGTATCGCCGGTGACGATCGACACCCCGGCCGCCTCGGCGGCGCGGCGCATCGAGGCGGTGATCCGGCGCAGGTCCGCGACCGGGAACCCCTCCTCCAGGATGAACCCGGCCGACAGGTACAGCGGCGTCGCGCCGCTGACGGCCAGGTCGTTGACCGTGCCGTTGACGGCGAGGTCGCCGATGTCGCCGCCGGGGAAGAACAGCGGCGCGACCACGGAGGAGTCGGTGGTGAACGCCAGTCGGGCGCCGTCCACCGCGAACCGGGCGCTGTCGTCCAGCCGGTCGAGCAGCGGGTTGCCGAACTCCTCCAGGAACACCGCCTCGATCAGCGTGCGGGTCGCCTTGCCGCCCGAGCCGTGCGCGAGCGTGATCGCCTCCTCACGGACCCGGGGTTTGCGCCGCCGAGCCCGGTCGATCCGCTCCAGGACCTGCTCCTCGCGGCTCACCGGCGCGGCGTGCGCGTGCTCGGCCACCGCCGCCTCGGCCCAGCCGGCCGTCCGCACGCCCTCGTCCATGCCGTTCCCGTTCAGCCCGGCGCCGGTCACCGGGTCGCCTCGCGGACGCGGTCGCGGGTGAAGCGGCCGAAGTTGTAGTACGCGGCGCACGCGCCCTCCGACGACACCATGCAGGTGCCGATCGGCGTCTCCGGCGTGCACGCGGTGCCGAACACCTTGCACTCCCACGGCTTGAGCACGCCCTTGAGCACCTCGCCGCACTGGCACGCCTTCGGGTCGGCGACCCGGACGCCCGGGACGTCGAAGATCCGCTCGGCGTCGTGCGCGGCGTAGCCGTCCCGGACGCGCAGCGCCGAGTGCGAGATGAAGCCGAGGCCGCGCCACTCGAAGTAGGGCCGGAGCTCCATCGTCTCGTTGATCGCCTGGAGCGCCTTGGCGTTGCCGTCCCACGGCACCACCCGGCCGTACTGGTTCTCCACCTCGCAGCGGCCCTCGCGGAGCTGGACCAGCAGCATGTGCACCGACCGCAGGATGTCCAGCGGCTCGAACCCGGCCACCACGATCGGCTTGCGGTGGTCGCGGGCGATGAACTCGTACGGCCGGCAGCCGATCACCGCCGACACGTGCCCGGGGCCGAGGAAGCCGTCCAGCCGCAGGTCGGGCGAGTCCAGGATCGCCTTGATCGCCGGGATGATCGTCACGTGGTTGGCGAACACCGAGAAGTTGTCCAGTCCGGCGGCGCGGGCCCGCAGCACGGTCATCGCGGTGGACGGCGCGGTGGTCTCGAAGCCGATGGCCATGAACACCACCCGCCTGCCCGGGTTCCGCTCGGCGATCCGCAGCGCGTCCAGCGGCGAGTACACCATCCGGACGTCGGCGCCCGCGGCCTTGGCGTCGAAGAACGAGCCGTGCCCGCCCGGCACCCGCATCATGTCGCCGAACGTGGCCAGGATGACGTCCGGGCGCCGCGCGATGTGGATCGCGTCGTCGACCCGGCCCATCGGGATCACGCAGACCGGGCAGCCGGGCCCGTGCACCAGCGTGACGTTGTCCGGCAGGTAGTCCTCGATCCCGTGCTTGTAGATGGTGTGGGTGTGGCCGCCGCACACCTCCATGAACGTGTACTCGCGGCCGGGCTCGCACAGGCTCGCGATCGACGCGGCCAGCGCCCGCGCCTTCCCGGCGTCCCGGTACTCGTCGACGTGGCGCATCAGTCGATCCTCGATTCCCGCAGTGCGTCGATCTCGTCGGCGTAGGCCTGGCCGATGCTCTCCAGGAACTCCAGCGCGGCCCGCGCCTCCGACTCGTCGATCTTGGACAGGGCGAAGCCGACGTGGATCAGCACCCAGTCGCCGGGCGCCGGCGGCCCGTCCTCCAGCAGCCCGATGTTGATCGACCGCCGTACCCCGCTGACGTCGACCCTGGCCAGGTCAGGCCGGTCCGACTGGATCTCCACGACCTCGCCGGGGATCCCCAGGCACATCGCGCTCCTCCATGATCTCGATCGATTCCAGTACCAGGTCCCGGCCGCCGGACAGGTCCACCTCCGCCCCGCCACAGGCGGGGCAGACGGTCAGCGGATCCTCGGTCGCGGCGCGGTGCCCGCAGGCCCGGCAGGCCACCTCGGCCGGCACCGTCACCACCTCCAGCGCCGCCCGGTCCGCCACGCCGCCCGCCGAGACCAGCTCGAACGCCTGGTCCATGGACGGCCCGGCGACCCGCAGCAGCGCCCCGGCGCGCACCCGCACCCGCGCCACCGGACGTCCCCCGGCCCGTTTCTCCACCGCGTCGAGGATCGACTCGGCGATGCCCACCTCATGCACGTCCGCTCCTCTCCGCCGGGGTCACATCGCCCGGATCTTCAGATACCGCTTGATGTCCGGCAGCGACTGCGCCACCAGGACCGCCAGGCCGACCAGCAGCGCCAGCAGGATCAGGCGTTTCCACATCGAGCTCCTCCTCGATCAGTTTCCGGACCAGCTCGACGGCGGGCCCGACGGCGGCCGAGACCGCCTCGCTCAGCTCCATCCCGGGCTCGACACCGGCCGGCTCGCAGCCGACCAGCAGCACCCGCCCGGCCGCGCCGGGCTCCCCGCCGCTGACCAGCGACACCAGGTTCAGCACGGTGTCCGGGGTCATCCCGTGGGCGTCCAGCACGGTGCCGGGCTCGCCCTCCTCCAGCTCCAGCGCGTACAGGGTCCCGGGCGGCCCGCCGCGCGGCGCGGCGTCCACCAGGATCGTGGTGTCGTAGCCGGACAGCTCGTAGGCCAGGTGGATCCCGCGGATGCCGAAGTCGCCGACGTCCACGCCGTCCGGCAGCGCGCACCGGGCCAGCCGGCGGGCCACCTCGACGCCGAAGCCGTCGTCGGACAGGAACACGTTGCCGACCCCTGCGACCAGCACCTTCACAGCGGTTCCACCTCCTCGGGCGTGAAGTAGAGGAAGCGGCCCTGCGCGCGGCGCAGGTCGGCGCCGGGGTCCTCATCCAGCGTGACCGCCAGGTGCGTCACGCCGTCGACGTCGAACAGGACCGCCTCGACGGTGGCGGCGCGGTCCGCGACGAACATGTCCTGCGCGTCCGACCTGCCCCGCGGACGCAGCCGGACCTTCGCCCCGCGCGCCACCGCCGTCCCTGCGATGACGACGCTGTCGGTCTCGGGCGAGACCGACGCGTCGGCGCCGGGATCCCACCAGGGCGCGGCGGTGCGGAAGACCGCGTCGGCGTCGGCGCCCGGATCGCCCACCAGGCCGCCAGGATCGCCCACCAGGCAGGTCGGGGCGCCCGTCGGTCCGTTCGGATCGCCGCCCGGTCCGCCGGGGCCGCCTTCCGGGCCGCCGGGGACGGTGTCCCAGCCCTGGCGGGGCGGGGCCGCGCGGAGCGCGCCGTGCAGCCGGTCCAGCACCTCGGGCGGCATCGCGTCGATCCGGTCGATGATCTCGGCGGCGCGCGGATCGGTGCCGCGCGCCTCCCGCTTCTCGGCGTCGGTGAGCGCGAGCGTGCGCAGCGACAGGATCTCGTCGATCTCGGTCGCGTCGAACAGGTCCCCGGGGCTCTCCGGCGCGATCCGCGGCCGGTCCTCCAGGATGATCGGCGAGGACAGCAGCACGGCGTCGTCGATCAGCACCGGCCAGACGTGCTCGTTGCGGCACTCCGCCGCGGCCGGACGGGCCCACTCGGGCGGATCGCTCAGCGACAGGAACGTCCCGCCGGACAGGTGCAGCAGGGTGTGCGCGGCGACGAGGGAGCGGCGGAGCGCCCGCTCCCGGTCGACGCCGCTCCACGGCGTGCGGTTCTCCACCTGGACCGCCAGCCTGACCACGCCGTACGGGCCGGGCAGCCGCTCGGCGCGGACGTCCACCGCGATCCGCAGCGGCCGGCGGGTCCGGACGGCCCGGCCCGGCCCGAGCGGCGAGACCGACCGGCGCGCGGGCACGGAGCGCTCGACCGACCCTCCGCCGTCCAGCAGCGCGGCCAGCGGGAACTCCGCCTCGATCTCGTGCTCGGCGGCCTCGTCGAAGGTGCGGTGCTCGACGCCGTCCACGACCAGCGCCCCGCCCGGCTCGACCCGCCGCTCCTGGACGTGCAGGAACCGCAGCCGGAGCCGCAGCACCGCGTCCGAACCGGCCTCCATCAGGCACTCGGTGCGGCTGGCGGACGTCTCCCCGGTCGCGGTGAACCCGGGCGGGACCAGCACCCCGAACTGCCATCGGACCTTGTTCTTGGCCGCCGACGCCCGGTACGGGTACAGCAGGTAGCCCTCGTACAGCACGGCATCGGCGACGCCCCGCGCCGCCTCCATCGAGTCGCGCGCGACGCTCACCGCCCGGCCTCCACGGGCGGCCCGGCCTGCTGCCGGGCCGGTCCCGGAGCCTGACCCGGTGCCTCGGACGAGGCGGCCTCGTCCAGCAGCGCCGACATCACCTCGTCCCAGGTCGCCAGGGTGCGGGCCGACTTGAAGCGCTGGAGCCCGGCGAGGGTGTCGCGGCGCAGCCGCAGCCAGCCGGTGCCGGGGAAGTAGCGGTCCATCAGCTCCCGCCAGACCGCGACCGGCAGCCGGTGCCGGGTCTCCCGGTCCCACGGGATCTGGCGCACTCCGGCGCCGCCCGCCCCGCCGCCGCCGCCGAAGACCGTGCCGCTGAACAGCAGCAGGAGCGGGACCTCGCCGTCGCCGAGCGCGGCGAAGTACTTGGCGGCGGCCACGTCCAGGTCGTACGAGCAGGGCACGGGGACGTCCACCTCGACGGCGTCGCGGAAGCCGGGCACCATCACCGACACCAGGGCGAGCTGGAGCGGCTTGAGAGTCTCGCCCCACCGGTCCGGCGTGCCGAACAGGTCCTGGAGGAGCGGCGTCTCCGCCTCGCCGTAGGCGCGCCGCTGCGGCTCGATGCGCAACTGGCAGCGCAGCGCGATCGCGCCCACCCGTGCCCCGGTGCCCTCGGTGATCCGCAGCCGGAACACCAGGGCGGGCGCCGCCGCGTACGGGTCGGGCCGGGCGTCGAGGCACTCGAACGCCAGGTCGAGGTCACTCATCCGCGCGCTCCCTCAGCCCGGCGAAGAACGCGTCGATGCGGTCCCGCGCCTCCGTCCCGCCGTCGAAGCCCTTCCAGTGCAGCCGGACGAGGCCGACCAGCCGGTAGCAGGCGTCGATCGGCACCAGGTAGGCGCCGGACTCCCGGTCGACCAGCAGCGCCTCGACGTCGGGCTCCAGGTGCGCGGCGGCCGGGCCGGCCGCCATGATCCGCTCCAAGGCGTCCAGCGGGAGCTCGGACTCGGTCGCGCCGGCCGGGCTCGGGTAGAGCGCCACCATCCGGCCGAGCGCGGAGTTGCGGAAGAAGAACGCGGTCCGCACCGGGAAGATCCAGTCCTCCTCGGTGAGCGCGAACCCGGGGTCGTGCCGGTAGCGCTCGGGGATCATCCGGAGCCGCTGCCCCTTGTCCGGCGCGAACAGCAGCGAGCAGGGCCGGCAGGCGCACATGATCCGCCGGTCCTCGCGGTCGACTAGGTGCCCGTGCCGGTCGCCGAGCGGGTCGGCGCACAGTTCGCACACCTCCCCGGCGGCCTCGCCGGGCGGGGCCGCGGCGCTCGGCACCGTTCCGGGCGCGGGCGCGGGCGCGGGCGGCGTCGCGAAGCGGCGCAGGCTCACCGGCCCGCCCCCGCATGCCGCGTCCCCTCCGGGACCGCGCACTCCCTGCCCTGGTAGGGATGGATCTGGAGGAGCCGCTGCTCCCGTTCGTCCTGCACGCCCTCGACGAGCACCTCGGTGATCTCCGGGGCGTCCTCCAGCACCGCCCGCTCGATCGCCTGGGTGGCGGTCACCTGGGACGACGGGCAGCCGTGGCAGTTGCCCTCCAGCCGCAGCCGCACCACACCCCCCGGGTCGACGCCGAGCAGCTCGACGCCGCCGGAGTGCGAGCCGAGGTAGGGCCGGACCCGGTCGAGCGCCGCCCGGACCCGCTCGTCCGTGCCGCGCGGATGCAGGTCGTGCACCATGAGCAGCGCCCCGACCAGGTCGTCCTCCGCCAGCTCCCGGACGGTGTCCGGGGCGGCGAGGTCCATGACCCGGGCCAGCCCCGCCCCGTACAGCAGGACGACCGAGCCGACCAGCTCCTCGGCGGTCTGCCGCTCCCGGCCGGCCAGCCCCGACAACAGCTCCTCGATGCGGGCGCCGGTCTCGCGGACGTCCCGGGCGCCCGTCCGGGCGCCCGTCCGGGCGGTGCCCATCAGCCGTTCTCGCCGGACGCGAACGCGTGCGGCGAGTGGATCTTGTCGAGCGACTTGCCGTCGCCGAGGTACATGTGGACGCCGCACGGCAGGCACGGGTCGAAGCTGCGCACCGCCCGCATGATGTCGATGCCCTTGAACGTGGCCCGCGGGTTCTCCTCGAAGATCGGCGTGTTCATCACCGCGTCCTCGTACGGGCCGGGCGTTCCGTAGGGATCGCGCACGCTGGCGTTCCACGGGGTCGGCGGGTACGGATGGTAGTTGGCGATCTTGCCGCCCTTGATCACCATGTGGTGCGACAGCACGCCCCGGACCGCCTCGGTGAACCCGCAGCTCACCGCCTCGTCCGGGACGGTGAACTGCTCCCACGTCTTGGTCTTGCCCGCGCGGACCTCGGCGAGCGCCTGCTCCACGAAGTACAGCGCGGCGGCGGCCGAGTACGCCTGGAAGTAGGTCCGGGCCCGGTTGCGCTCGATCGCGTTCGACAGCGGCTGCCCGTTGTAGCTGGGGATCTTCCACTCGAACGACGCCTCGGGCTTGGTCGCGGTGCGCGGCAGGTTGATCTGCACGCTGTGCCCGGTGGACTTGACGTACCCGATGTCGACCAGCCCCGACAGCGCCGTCGACCACAGCCGTGCGAGCGGGCCGCCGCCGGTGTCGAGCGCGAGGTGCTCCTTGCCGTCGAACCAGCGCGGCGACATCACCCAGCTGTAGTTGCCGTCGAAGTCGCGCTTCTGCGGCTTGGGGATGGTGTGCTGGTTCCACGGGTGCCGCCCGTCGACCGGGTTGCCCAGCGGGTCGGCGGTCACGAACGGGTCCTGCCCGGCCCAGTCGTCGTAGTAGGAGCTGCCCAGCAGGATCCGGATGCCCAGGTTGATGTCCACCAGGTCGTTGGTGATCAGCTTCCCGTCCACGATGATGCCGGGCGTCACGTACATCTTGCGGCCCCAGTCGGCCATGTTCCGGTACGTGAAGTCGCAGTGCTCGGGGTCGTTCAGCGAACCCCAGCAGTTGAGCAGGACGCGCCGCCGCCCGACCTCCTGGTAGCCCGGCATCGCCTCGTAGAAGAAGTCGAACAGGTCGTCGTGCATCGGCACGACCCGCTTCATGAACTCCACGAACCGCATCAGCCGGGTCAGGTAGTCGGTGAACAGCTGCACCGTCGCGACCGTGCCGACCCCGCCCGGGTAGAGCGTGGACGGGTGCACGTGGCGCCCCTCCATCAGGCAGAACATCTCCCGGGTGGACCGGGACACCTGGAGCGCCTCGCGGTAGAACTCGCCCTCGAGCGGGTTCAGCGACTTCATGATGTCGGCGATCGTCTTGAAGCCGTGCTCTTCGGCGTGCGGCGCCGCGGTGCGCTCGGCCTGGGCCAGGACGCCGGGATTGGTCTCGCGGACCATCTTCTCGCAGTAGTCCACCCCCACCAGGTTCTCCTGGAAGATGGTGTGGTCGAACATGTACTCGGCGGACTCGCCCAGGTTGATGATCCACTCGCCGAGCGCCGGGGGCCGCACCCCGTAGGCCATGTTCTGCGCGTACACCGAGCAGGTGGCGTGGTTGTCGCCGCAGATCCCGCAGATCCGGCTGGTGATGAAGTGCGCGTCCCGCGGATCCTTGCCCTTCATGAAGATGCTGTAGCCGCGGAACACCGACGAGGTGCTGTAGCAGTCCACCACCCGGTTGTTGTTGAAGTCGACCTTGGCGTAGATCCCGAGGCTGCCCACGATCCGGGTGATCGGGTCCCACGCCATCTCGACGACACCGTCGCCGTTCTTGCCGCCCATCTCAGTCTCCGATCACCATGGGGCCTTGTAGCCGGTCGAGAGCGTGCGGCCCTTGTGCCGCCACTTGGGTTCCTTGTCGAGGGTCCGCTGGGTGACGGCGCGCAGCGTGCGGATCACTCCGCCGTAGGCGCCGCTGAACGTGGCGGAGACCTTGCCGCCGGGAGGCTCGTCCATGAACGGCATGAACTTGTCCGGGAAGCCGGGCATGGTGCAGGCGATGCAGATGCCGCCGACGTTCGGGCAGCCGCCGATGCCGTTGATCCAGCCGCGCTTGGGCACGTTGCACTTGACCACCGGGCCCCAGCAGCCGAGCTTCACCAGGCACGTGGGCGAGCCGTACTCCTTGGCGAACTGGCCCTGCTCGTAGTAGCCGGCCCGGTCGCAGCCCTCGTGCACGGTCCTGCCGAACAGCCAGGTCGGGCGGAGCGCCTCGTCCAGCGGGATCATCGGGGCCTGCCCGTTCACCTGGTAGAGCAGGTAGAGGATCGTCTCCGACAGGTTGTCGGGGTGGGTCGGGCAGCCGGGCACGTTGACGATCGGCAGCCCGGCCTTGGACTTCCAGTCCCAGCCGAGGTGGTCGGCGACGCCCATCGCGCCGGTCGGGTTGCCCTCCATCGCGTGGATGCCGCCGTAGGCCGCGCAGGTGCCCGCGGCCAGGACCGCCGTGGCGCGCGGCGCGAGGATGTCCAGCCACGCGCTGGTCGTGCGGGGCTGCCCGGTCTCGGGGTCGTTGCCGAACCCGCACCAGTAGCCCTCGTCCTTGATCGCCTCGTTCGGGATCGACCCCTCCACCACCAGCACGAACGGCTCCAGCTCGCCGCGCTCGGCCCGGTAGAACCACTCGATGAAGGTGTCGGCGCCGAGGTCGGGACC
Organism: Actinomadura xylanilytica; assembly: GCF_030283145.1. Lineage (GTDB taxonomy): Bacteria > Actinomycetota > Actinomycetes > Streptosporangiales > Streptosporangiaceae > Spirillospora > Spirillospora xylanilytica. The sequence goes on along the minus strand of NZ_JASNWE010000003.1, from coordinate 305,159 downwards.
GCATTCGAAGTCGATCAGCGGCCAGTGCACCGCGACCTTCGGCAGGCCGGGCAGCGCACCGAGCACGATCTCCTCGATGCTCGGCTGGGTGGCCGCGGTGAGGGCGACCGAGTCGCCGTCGCAGCTCAGCCCCGCGTTGATCCAGAGAATGTGGACGACGGGCTCCTCCTCGGTGCCGGTCGCCCCGGTCGCTGCGGTCGCTTCGGTCGTCATGGCTCACCACCGTTGTCCGGACGAAGGGACCGGGCCGTGGACCGGCCCGGCGGGCGCGCCCTCACAGGGCGCGCTGGGTCAGCTCCCAAAGGGCGTGGTAGACGGTCGTCTGCGCCTCCTGGACGCGGTGCACCGACGCGGACGGCATCACGAAGAGGTGGTCGATGCCGCCGCCGAGCTCGGCCATCGCGCCGCCGGTGGACCCGGCCAGCCCGACCGTGACCATGCCCCGGCGCGCCGCCTCCTCGAACGCGCGGATCAGGTTCGGCGAGTCGCCGCTGGTGGACAGCCCGAGGGCGATGTCGCCCGGCCGCCCGAACGCGGCGAGCTGCCGGGCGAACACCACCTCGAAGCCGACGTCGTTGGACAACGCGGTCACCACCGCCGCGTCGGTGGTGAGGGCGAGCGCCGGGAGCGGCCGGGCCGGCTCGCCGGGTTCGAGCTCGCCGGGATTGAGGAACAGGGCCGCCACGTCCTGCGCGTCGGTGGAGCTGCCGCCGTTCCCGAAGACGAACAGCCGCCCGCCGGAGGCGAACGCCCTGGCGAGCCGCGCGGCGCATCCGGTGAGCCGGTCGCCGTCCCGGTCGAGGACGGCCCGCCGCAGCGCGATGATCTCGTGCGCCTTCTCGCGGGTGGACCGCCGGACCTCCTCCAGGAGTGCCCCCGCGTCCGCCTCGTCGGTCCCGGTATCCGTACCGGCCCCGTCCTGCCGGAGGAACGGGTAGAGCTGCTCGGTCACGGCGCCACGACCCCGATGGCCTCACCGGCGTGGACGAGGACGGTGTCGCCCACCGCCGCCTCCACCAGCGCCACGCTGACCTCCTCGACGCGTCCGCCGCCGGCGTCGACGTCGGCCAGGCCCGGGTCGCGCAGCCGGACCACCGTCACCGCGACGGCCTCGTCCGAGCAGGTCACGCAGTGGTCGCCCGCGCAGTGCCGCGCGCTCACAGGTCCCCCCGCTCGAGGAAGACGTGGGTCAGCTCCCACAGCACGTGGTATGAGGTGACGTGGACCTCCTTGACCACGCGCGGGTCGGACGAGGCGACCACCACGGCGTGGTCGGCCGCCGCGGCGACCTCCCCGCCGCTCCCGTCTCCGCCGCCGCCGGTCAGGGCGATGGTGAGGAGGCCGAGCGCGCGCGCCTCGCGCAGGCCGCGCAGCACGTTGGGACATCGGCCGCCGGGCGAGACGCCGAGCGCGATGTCGCCCGCGTCCGCGAAGTAGCGGAGCTGGTGGGCGAAGACCTCGTCGAATCCGGTGGTGGCGCCGACGCCGGTCACGGTCGCGACGTCCCCGGTGAGCGATAGCGCGGGCAGCGCCCGCTTGCCGACGATCACCGGGTGCACGAACTCGACCGCGATGTGCTGCGCGTCGGTGGCCGCGCCGCCGTTCCCGAAGGTGAACAGCCGCCCGCCGCGCCGGAACCGCACGGCCATGGCGCGGCACGCCCGCGCGATGGGCTCGGACGCCTCGGCCAGCCCGGCCGCCGGAGCCGCCCGGCGGGCGAAGATCTCCCTGACGTCGGGCGTCGGCGGCATGCGGACACTCCTGAGAGTGAGGAATCGGTCACAGGTCGTGCCTGGACCTACCCCCGCCGCGCGCGGCCAACGAGACCCGGCCGCTTCCTGGGCGGCAGGCGGCCGAACCCGGGGACGGCCGGACGATCCATGACCGGTTCAGTGCCGTCCGGGCCGGGTAGCCCGCCCCGGACCGGGGTACCGGCGGACCGGCCCCGGAGGCGACCGGCCCGTCGACCCGCCCCCGGCCCGCCCCTCGCCCGGCTCCCGTCAGCTCTCGGGACCGTCCTCCAGGTCGCCCTCGACCTCCAGGTACAGCCGCTTCAGCGCGTCGATCGTCGCCGGGTCGGGGTGCTCCCACATCTTCCGGTCGGCCGCCTCCAAGAGGCGCTCGGCGATGCCGTGCAGCGCCCACGGGTTGGACTTCTCGAAGAACTCGCGGTTCTCCGGGTCGAGCGCGTAGGTGAGCGCGAGCTTCTCGTACATCCAGTCGGCCACGACGCCCGCGGTCGCGTCGTACCCGAACAGGTAGTCGACCGTCGCGGCGAGCTCGAACGCGCCCTTGTAGCCGTGCCGCCGCATCGCGGCCAGCCAGCGCGGGTTGACCACCCGGGCGCGGAAGACGCGGGAGGTCTCCTCGTCGAGGGTCCGGGTGCGCACCGCGTCGGGGCGGGTGCTGTCGCCGATGTAGGCCTTGGGTGCGGTGCCGGTGAGCGCCCGCACCGTGGCGATCATCCCGCCGTGGTACTGGAAGTAGTCGTCGGAGTCGGCGATGTCGTGCTCGCGGGTGTCGGTGTTCTTGGCGGCGACGCTGATCCGCCGGTAGGCGGTCTCCATGTCGCCGCGCGCCGGGACGCCGTCCAGGCCGCGGCCGTAGGCGAAGCCGCCCCACACCGCGTACACCTCGGCGAGGTCGGAGTCGTCCCGCCAGTTGCGGCTGTCGATCAGCGGCAGGATGCCGGCGCCGTACGCGCCGGGACGGGAGCCGAACACCCGCATGGTCGCGCGGCGCTCGTCGCCGTGCTCGGCCCGGTCGGCGCGGACGTGCGCGCGGACGAAGTTGTCGGCGTCCGGCTCGTCCAGCCCGGCGGCCAGCCGGACGGCGTCGTCGAGCATCGCCACGACGTGCGGGAACGCGTCGCGGAAGAAGCCGCTGATCCGGATCGTCACGTCGATGCGGGGCCGGCCCAGCTCGTCGAGGGGGATCGGCTCCAGACCGGTGACGCGGCGCGAGGCCTCGTCCCAGACCGGCCGGACGCCCAGCAGGGCCAGGACCTCGGCGATGTCGTCGCCGGAGGTGCGCATGGCGCTGGTGCCCCAGACCGACAGCCCGACCGAGCGCGGCCAGTCGCCGGTGTCGTCGCGGTAGCGGGCCAGCAGCGAGTCGGCCATCGCGCGGCCGGTCTCCCAGGCCAGCCGGCTCGGCACGGCCTTGGGGTCGACGGAGTAGAAGTTGCGGCCGGTCGGCAGCACGTTGATGAGGCCGCGCAGCGGCGACCCGCTCGGCCCGGCCGGGACGTACCCGCCGTCCAGCGCGTGCAGGACCATGCCGATCTCATCGGACGTCCGGTCCAGGCGCGGCACGATCTCGGTGGCCGCGAACCGGAGCACCTCCGCGACCGGCCCCGCCGCGCTCCCGCCGCCCCCGCTTTCACCGGCGCCGCTCCCACCGGCGCCGCTCCCGCCACCGTCGCCCGCGGCGACCTCGGCCGCGGCGGCCGGGTCCCAGCCGCGTTCCTCCATGGCGGCGACCAGGGCGCGGGCGCGTTCCTCGAACCCGTCGACCTCGGCGCGGTCGGTGCTCTCCTCGCTCATCCCGAGCGCCTCGCGCAGGCCGGGCAGGGTCATCGAGCCGCCCCACATCTGCCGCGCGCGCAGCATCGCCAGCACCAGGTCAATCCGGGTGTCCCCGGCCGGGGCGGTGCCGAGGACGTGCAGGCCGTCGCGGATCTGCACGTCCTTGATCTCGCACAGCCAGCCGTCGACGTGCAGCAGGAAGTCGTCGAACTCGGCGTCGTGCGGGCGGTCGTCCAGCCCGAGGTCGTGGTCGAGCCGGGCGGCCCGGATCAGCGTCCAGATCTGCGCCCGGATCGCGGGCAGCTTGGCCGGGTCGAGCGCGGCGATGTTGGCGTGCTCGTCCATGAGCTGCTCGAGCCGGGCGATGTCGCCGTAGCTGTCGGCCCGCGCCATCGGCGGGATCAGGTGGTCGACCAGGGTGGCGTGCGCGCGGCGCTTGGCCTGGGTGCCCTCGCCCGGGTCGTTCACCAGGAACGGGTAGATCAGCGGCAGGTCGCCGAGTGCGGCGTCGGGCCCGCACGAGGCCGACATCCCGGCGGACTTGCCGGGCAGCCACTCCAGGTTGCCGTGCTTGCCGACGTGCACCACCGCGTGCGCGCCGAACTCGCCGGCCAGCCACTGGTAGGCGGCCAGGTAGTGGTGGCTCGGCGGCAGGTCGGGGTCGTGGTAGATCGCGACCGGGTTGGCGCCGAAGCCGCGCGGCGGCTGCACCATCACCACCACGTTGCCCGAGCGCAGCGCGGCGAGCACGATCTCGCCCGCCGGGTCGCGGGAGTCGTCGACGAACAGCTCGCCCGGAGGCGGGCCCCAGTGCCGCTCGATGCTCTCGCGCAGGTCGCCGGGCAGCGTCGCGTACCACTCCGCGTAGCGGGCGGCGGGGATGCGCACCGGGTTGCCGGTGAGCTGCTCCTCGGTGAGCCAGTCGGCGTCCTGCCCGCCCGCGGCGATCAGCGCGTGCATCAGCGCGTCGCCCTCGCCTGGCAGCGCGTCGCCGACGTCGTAGCCGCGCCCGCGCATCTCGGCCAGGAGACGCACCACGCTGGCGGGGGTGTCGAGGCCGACCGCGTTGCCGATCCGGGCGTGCTTGGTCGGGTAGGCCGACAGCATCAGCGCGACGCGCCGCCCGCCCGCCGGGACGTGCCGCAGCGCGCCGTGCCGCACCGCGATCCCGGCGACGCGGGAGGCGCGCTCGGGGTCGGCGACGTAGACGCTCAGCCCGTCCTCGTCGATCTGCTTGAACGAGAACGGCACGGTGATCAGGCGTCCGTCGAACTCGGGCACCGCGACCTGGGTGGCGGTGTCGAGCGGCGACAGCCCGTCGTCGCTCGCCTCCCACGCCGACCGTTCGCCGGTCAGGCAGAGCCCTTGCAGGATCGGCACGTCCAGCCCGGCGAGCGCGCCCACGTCCCAGGCCTCGTCGTCGCCGCCGGCGCCGGCCAGCGCCGGCCTGGTGCCGCCCGCCGCGAGGACGGTCACGACCAGGGCGTCGGCGCGGCCGAGCGTCTCCAGCAGCTCGCCGTCCGCGGTGCGCAGCGACGCGCAGAAGACCGGCAGGGCGCGCCCGCCCTTGGCCTCGATCGCGGCGCACAGCGCCTCGACGAACGCGGTGTTGCCGGCCAGGTGGTGCGCGCGGTAGTACAGCACGCCGATCACGGGCCCGGCGCCGCCGGCGGCCTCCCGCTCCAGGACGCCCCACGTCGGCGTGGGCCGGGGCGGCGCGAACCCGTGCCCGGTCAGCAGGACGGTGTCGGACAGGAACCGGAACAGCTCGCCCAGGTTGGCCGGCCCGCCGTGCGCGAGGTAGGCGTGCGCCTCGGCGCTCACTCCGGCGGGGACGGTGGACAGCCCCATCAGCTCGGCGTCGGGGGCCTGCTCTCCGCTCAGCACCACGACCGGTCGGGGCCCGGCGAGCAGCGCGTCCAGGCCCTCCTCCCAGGCCCGGCGCCCGCCGAGCAGCCGCACCACGACCAGGTCGGCGCCCTCGAGGAGGGCGGGCAGGTCGGCGGGGGAGACCCGGGCCGGGTTGGCCGGGCGGAAGGCCGCGCCGCTGGCGCGCGCGCTCAGCAGGTCGGTGTCCGAGGTGGACAGCAGAAGAATCACGCGGATCGAGTCCTCACCCGGGGTCCTCGCCCCGATCGTCAGGTGTGCACGCGGGCGGCATGGAGTCTCCTGGCTTCCGGATCGGCGCTCGCCCCGGCCTTCCCGCTCGCGCGGTGGCCTTCGGTGGGGTCCGCTCCCCGGTGACAGTGGCGGGACCGCGCCGGACTCGCACCGGCTTCCTCCGCTTGTCGCCCAGGAGAACCATAGCCCGCGGCCGGGGCGTGTCCTACAGTCGCGTCCAAGCCGCCCCGCGCAGGTCCTTAGGATCCGTCACGTGTCCCCACCTTCACATTCCGGCCCGGACGGCTGTCCGGGCATGCTGCGGATCCACGCCGCCGCCGACGGCGGGCTGGCGCGCGTCCGGCTGCCGGGCGGGCTGCTCCGCGCCCCGCAGTTCGCCGCGCTCGCCGATGCCGCCGCCGACCTCGGCGACGGGCACCTGGAGCTCACCTCCCGCGGAAACATACAGGTCAGGGGCCTGATGGACGGTGCCGAGGCGGAACTGGGCACACGGCTGCGCGACGTCGGCCTGCTGCCGTCCGCCACCCATGAGCGGGTCCGCAACATCGCCGCGAGCGCGCTCACCGGCCGCGACCATGAGGGCCTGCTGGACGTCCGGCCGCTGGTCGCGGAGCTCGACGCCGGGCTCTGCGCCGACCCCGCGCTGGCCGGGCTGCCCGGCCGGTTCCTGTTCACGCTCGATGACGGGCGCGGGGACGTGATCGCGCTGCGCGGCGACGTCGGGCTGTACCCGGCCGGTGACGGCGGCCTCGCCCTCGTGCTGGGCGGCGCCGACAGCGGCCTGCGCGCGGACCCGCGGGACGCCGTCGCGCTGGCCCTCGACGCCGCCCGCGCGTTCCTGCGCGTCCGCACCACCGAGTGGCGGCTGACCGAGTGGCCCGACGCCGCCGACCGCCTCGCGCCGCTCCTCGGCGGGCACCGCGAGCCGCCGCTGGAGATCCCCGCGACACCGCGCCGGACACCGCTCGGGCGGCTGCCGCAGCGGGACGGCCGCGTCGCGGTCTCGGGCCTGGTGCCGCTCGGCCGCCTCGAACCCGCGCAGCTCACCGCGCTGCGCGCCGCCGGAGAGATCATTGTCACTCCCTGGCGGACCGCCGTGATACCCGACTTGACGGACGTGTCAGACTCCTTGCTGGACCGCTGGGGCCTGGTCACCGCGCCCGCCTCCGCCTGGGAGGGCCTCACCTCCTGCGCCGGGCGGCCGGGCTGCGCCAGGTCCCGCACCGACGTGCGCGCCGACGCCGCCCGTGCCCGCGCGCCGGGTGGGGGCCCGCCGGTGCACTGGTCCGGCTGCGAGCGGCGCTGCGGACACCCCGCGGACCGGCACGTCGGGGTCGTGGCCACCCCGCAGGGGTACGAGGTGCGGCTCGGCGACGAGGTCCGCGCCCGGTCCCACGACCTGACCGCGACGGCCGCCGCCGTCGCGACCACACGGAGGAGCATGTGAGCGAGTACGTCCGCGACGGCGGCGAGATCTACCGGCGGTCGTTCGCGACCATCCGGGCCGAGGCGGACCTGGCCGGGCTGCCCGCCGACGTCGCCCGGGTCGCCGTCCGCATGATCCACTCGTGCGGGATGACCGACCTGACCGGTGACCTGGCGTACGCGCCGGGCGTCGTCGCGGCGGCCCGCGCCGCGCTGCTGGACGGCCGCCCGATCCTCTGCGACGCGCAGATGGTCGCCGCCGGGGTGACGCGCAAGCGGCTGCCCGCCGCCAACGACGTCGTCTGCACGCTCGGCGACCCGCGGGTGCCCGGCCTCGCCGCCGGGCTCGGCACCACCCGCAGCGCCGCCGCGCTGGAACTGTGGCGGGACCGGCTCGCGGGCTCGGTCGTCGCGATCGGGAACGCGCCGACGGCGCTGTTCCGGCTGCTCGAGATGGTGCGGGACGGCGCGGGGGTCCCGGCCGCGGTGCTCGGCATCCCGGTCGGGTTCATCGGCGCCGCCGAGTCCAAGGAGGCGCTGGCCGGGTCCGGCCTGCCGTACCTGGTCGTGCGCGGGCGGCGCGGCGGCAGCGCCATGACCGCCGCCGCCGTCAACGCCATCGCCAGCGAGGAGGAGTGATGACCGGACACCTGTACGGCGTGGGGCTCGGCCCCGGCGACCCCGAGCTCATCACGATCAAGGCCGCGCGGCTGATCGAGGCCGCCGGCGTCGTGGTCCACCACGCCGCCCGGCACGGCCGCAGCATCGCCCGCTCGATCGCCGCCGCGCACCTGCGCCCGGGGCAGATCGAGGAGGCGCTGGTCTACCCGGTCACCACCGAGGCCACCGACGACTACCGGGGCGTGCTGGAGGAGTTCTACGAGCGGTGCGCCGAGCGGCTGGCCGCCCATCTGGACGCCGGCCGCGACGTCGTGGTGCTCTGCGAGGGCGACCCGTTCTTCTACGGCTCCTACATGCACCTGCACAAGCGCCTCGCCGGCCGGTACCCGACGACGGTGGTGCCGGGCGTGACCTCGATCAGCGGCGCCGCGGCCGAGCTCGGCCGGCCGCTGGTCGAACGCGACGAGGTCCTCACCGTCCTGCCGGGCACCCTGCCCCCGGACGTCCTGGCCGAGCGGCTCGCCGCCACCGACTCGGCGGCCGTGCTCAAGCTCGGCCGCACGTTCGGCGGGGTGCGCGAGGCGCTCGACCGGTCGGGCCGCCTGGAGGACGCCTGGTACGTCGAGCGCGCCACGACCGAGGGGCAGCGGGCGCTGCCGCTGGCGGGCGTGGACCCCGCGACCGTCCCGTACTTCTCGGTCGCGATCCTGCCCAGCCGCGTCCACGAGCGGACCCGCCGCGCCCTGCCCGCGCCCCGCGCCCCTCGCGCGGATGGGCCGGACGGGCCGGCCGGCGAGGTCGTGATCGTCGGGCTCGGCCCGGCGGGCCGCGACTGGCTGACCCCGGAGGCGCAGGACGCCCTGGCCACCGCCGACGACCTGGTCGGCTACACCACCTACCTCGGCCGGGTGCCGGCCAATCCGCGGCAGGCCCGGCACGCGTCCGACAACCGGGTCGAGTCCGAGCGCGCCGAGTTCGCCCTCGCCCTGGCGGGCCGGGGCCGCCGCGTCGCGGTGGTGTCGTCCGGCGACCCGGGCGTCTTCGCGATGGCGGCGGCGGTGCTGGAGGTCGCCGCCGAGGACCGCTGGAAGCACGTCCCGGTGCGGGTGCTGCCCGGCCTGACCGCCGCGAACGCGGTCGCGGCCCGGATCGGCGCGCCCCTCGGCCACGACTACTGCGTCCTGTCGCTCTCGGACCGGCTCAAGCCCTGGGACGCGATCGCCGGACGGCTCGCCGCCGCTGCCGCCGCCGACCTGGTCATCGCGATCTACAACCCGGCGTCCCGCAGCCGCACCCACCAGGTCGCGCTGGCCCGCGACGTGCTGCTGGAGCACCGGTCGCCGGACACCCCCGTGGTGATCGGCCGCGACGTCGGCGGTCCCGAGGAGAGCGTGCGGGTGGTACGGCTCGCCGACCTGGACGGCGCGGGCGTCGACATGCGCTGCCTGCTGCTGGTCGGCTCGTCCCAGACGCGGACGGCCGAGCGCGGCGACGGCGCGACGACCGTCTTCACGCCGCGCCGCTACCCCGCGTGAGCCAGCCAGCCGAGCGCCCCGTCCACCGAGGTGACCACGGCGGCGCCGGCCGGCAGGGGCGGCCGGTCGACCATCACCACCGGTATCCCGAGCGCGCGGGCGGCGGTGAGCTTGGCCGCCGTCATCGCGCTCCCGCTGTCCTTGGTGACCAGGACGTCCACCGAACGCCCGCGCATCAGCGCCAGCTCCTCCTCGACCGTGAACGGGCCGCGCGCCAGCACCGTCTCCATCCGCGGCGGGAACGGCGGCTCGGGCGGGTCGACCGACCGCACCAGGAACCAGCGGCGGCCGTCGCCGGCGAACGCGCCCAGGTTCTTGCGGCCGGTGGTGAGGAACACCCGCTCGCCGGGCAGGTTCGCGGCGGCGGCCTCCAGCGACGGCACCCGGCGCCAGTCGTCGCCGTCGTCGCGCGTCCAGCCGGGACGCCGCAGCACCACCAGCGGCAGCCCGGTGCGCGCCGCCGCGGCGACGGCCGAGCCGGTCATCACGGCGGCGAACGGGTGGGTCGCGTCGACCACCGCGTCGATCCGCTCGCGGGCCAGCCAGTCCGCCAGCCCGTCCGGGCCGCCGAACCCGCCGATCCGGGTGCGCCCGGCGGGCAGCGCCGGCTCGGCGACGCGGCCCGCCAGCGAGCTGATCACCTCGTACGCGGGGTCGTCCGCGAGCCGTCCGGCGAGGCGCCTGGCCTCGCCCGTGCCCCCCAGCAGCAGTACACGCGTCGTCACCCGAGCATGCTAAGCCCGTGACCGAGCTCCGCTACGGCTGGACCACCGGCGCCTGCGCGACCGCCGCGACCAAGGCCGCCCACACCGCGCTGCTGACCGGCGAGTTCCCCGACCCGGTCGAGATCACCCTGCCCAAGGGGCACCGGCCCGCGTTCGCGCTGGCCGTCGAACGGCTCGGCGACGGCGTCGCGACCGCCGGGATCGTCAAGGACGCCGGCGACGACCCCGACGTCACGCACGGCGCGCTGGTCCGCTCGACCGTCCGCCCCGGCGAGCCCGGCACCGGCGTGGTGTTCCGGGCCGGGCCCGGCGTCGGCACCGTCACCAAGCCGGGGCTGCCCTTGGACGTGGGGGAGCCCGCGATCAACCCGGTGCCCCGCCGGCTGATCCGGGAGGCCGTCGGCGATGCCGACGTGATCGTGGAGATCTCGGTGGACGGCGGCGCCGAGCTGGCCCGCCGCACCTGGAACCCGCGGCTGGGCATCCTCGGCGGCCTGTCCATCCTCGGCACCACCGGCGTCGTCGTCCCGTACTCGTGCTCGGCCTGGATCGACAGCATCCGCCGCGGCATCGACGTCGCCCGCGCCGCGGGCCGCACCCATGTGGCGGGTGCGACGGGCAGCACCTCGGAGAGGGTCGCCGCCGACCTGTACGGCCTCCCGGACGACGCCCTGCTCGACATGGGCGACTTCGCCGGCGCGGTGCTGAAGTACCTGCGCCGCCACCCGGTGCCGCGGCTCACCGTCGCGGGCGGCATCGGCAAGCTCGCCAAGCTCGCGAACGGCCACCTCGACCTGCACTCCAAGCGCTCCCAGGTCGATTTCGGCGCCCTCGCCGCGCTCGTCGAGGCCGCCGGGGGCGGCGAGACCACCGAGCGCGTCCGCGCCGCCAACACCGCGCTCGACGCCCTCCGGATCTGCCAGCAGGACGGCCTCCCGCTCGGCGACCTCGTCGCCGGGCGGGCCCGCGCCACCGCCCTGGACACCCTGCGAGGCGCCCCTATCGAGGTCGACGTCATCGTCATCGACCGGGCGGGAACGATCGTCGGCCGCGCCGGGTGAGGCCGGGGCTCAGTCGCGGCAGCGCGCCGACGAGTACAGGTGGCTGTCGGTGAACCCCGCAGCGGTGAGCACCGCGCCCACGATGATGACCGCGGTGCGTTCGATGCCCGCCTCGCGGGCCTTTGCGGCGATGTCAGCGAGGGTGCCGCGCAGGACGATCTCGTCGGGGCGGCTGGCGTAGGCGACGACCGCGGCGGGGCAGTCGGCGCCGTAGCCGGGGACCAGCTCGTCCACCACGGCCTCGATCCGCTGCACCGCGAGGTGCAGCACCATCGTGGCACGGCTGCGCCCGAGGGTAGCCAGGTCCTCGCCCGGCGGCATTGGTGTCGCGCGCGCCGACGTACGGGTCAGGACGACCGTCTGGGCGACCTCGGGGACGGTCAGCTCGCGGCCCAGCGACGCGGCGGCGGCGGCGAACGCGGGGACGCCCGGCGTGACCCGGTACGGCACCCCGGCCGCGTCCAGGCGCCGCATCTGCTCGGCCATCGCGCTGAAGACCGACGGGTCGCCCGAGTGGAGGCGCGCGACGTCCTGGCCGTTCGCGTGCGCGGTGACCATCTCGGCCACGATGTCGTCCAGCACCATCCTCGCGGTGTCGACCAGCCGCGCGCCCGGCGGGCACCAGTCCAGCAGCTCGCGCGGGACCAGGCTGCCGGCGTACAGGCAGACGGGCGACGCCGCGACCAGCTCCCGGCCGCGCACCGTGATCAGGTCGGCGGCGCCCGGCCCGGCGCCGATGAAGTGCACCGTCACCGGGTCACCGTCCACTGCGTCACCGGCATCATCGCCCTCCAACCCGTGAAACCCCCGACCGGCGCGGCCCGGTTGACCGCGACGCGGGTCAGCTCGCCGCCGAACCGCCCGTACGCCTCCGCGACCGCGCGCTCGGACTCTACGGTGACCGCGTTGACCACCAGCCGCCCGCCCGGCCGCAGCGCGTCCCGGCAGGCCGCGACCATGCCGGGCGCGGTGACCCCGCCGCCGATGAAGATCGCGTCGGGGGCCTCCAGCCCGGCCAGCGCCGCCGGGGCCCGCCCGGCGACCACCCGCAGGCCGGGGACGCCGAGGGCGGCGGCGTTGGCGCCGATCCGCGCGGCCCGGTCGGCCCGGTCCTCGACGGCGATCGCGCGGCAGGCGCGGTGCGCGCGCATCCACTCGATCCCGATGCTGCCCGCGCCCGCCCCCACGTCCCACAGCAGCTCGCCGGGACGCGGCGCGAGGCGGGCGAGGGTGATCGCGCGGATCTCCCGCTTGGTGAGCTGCCCGTCATGGTCGTAGGTCTCGTCCGGCAGACCGGGGACCACCTGCGGGCCCCCGGCGCCGCGGCAGTGCACGGCGACGATGTTCAGCGGGGCGGCGGGTTCGCGGAGGGGGCCGACCCGCTCGTCCGGCGCGCCGAGGTTCTCCAGCAGGGTCAGGTCGCAGCCGCGCTCCCGGACGAGCGCCGCGACCTGGGCGGGCGTCCCGGCGTCGGCGCTGAGGACCAGGATCCGGCGGCCCGGCGCCAGCGCGGCGTTCAACGCGGCGAGCGGACGGCCCACGGCGCTGACCACCTCGACCTCCTCCACCGGCCAGCCGAGCCGCGCGCAGGCCAGCGAGACCGACGACGGGTGCGGCAGGACCCGGACCCGCTCCGGGCCGAGCAGCCGGACCAGCGTCGTCCCGACGCCGTAGAACATCGGGTCGCCGCTGGCCAGCACCGCGACGCGGCGTCCCCGGTGCTCCTCGAGGAGGCCGGGGAGCGCGGGCAGCATGGGCGAGGGCCAGGCGACCCGCTCGCGCGGCCCGGGCAGGTCGGGGACCAGGTCGAGCTGGCGCCGCCCGCCCATGATCACCTCGGCGGACGCGAGCGCGTCCCGCGCCGCGCCCGCGAGGCCCGCCCAGCCGTCCGCGCCGATCCCGACGACGGTGACCTCAGACATGGCCGAGGACCCGGCCGATCGCGACCTCGATGACGACCCGCCGCGGGTTGGCGCGCGGCGGCTTGTAGCGCTCGGTGTAGCGGAGCTCGGCGTCCGCCACCGACGCCGGGTCCGCCCGGACGACCGCGCGGCCCTCCAGCGTCGCCCAGCGGCGGCCGTCGACCTGGGTGATCGCGACGGGCAGCCCGTCCGGCCCCGCCCGCTCGACGTGCCGGGCCTTCGCCGACCCGGCGGACGTGATCACCCGGGCCAGCCCGGCCGCGGCGTCCAGTGTCGCGCCCACCGGCACCACGTGCGGCGTGCCGTCCGGCCGGAGCGTGGCCAGCGTGCACACGTGCCGCTCCCGCCAGAACGCCTGGAGCCGCTCGTCGTCCAGCTCCAGCCGGTGCCGTGTCCCCTGCTGCATCTCGTCCCCTCGTCCGCCCGACCAGCAGGATCCCAGACGGCCCCCGGCCCGCGTCACGCGCGGGGTGCGGCGTCCGCCACACCCGGCGTCCGCCACACCCGGTGTCCGCCACACCCCGCGCGCCTCAGGGGTGGGACGGTGCCGTCCGCCGCTCGGCGAGGGCCGCGCAGAGGCGGGGGACGGCGGTGCCGATCGGCTCGCGGATGATCTCGGTGGCCAGGTCGTCGTACGGGGTCTCGTCGCGGTTGACGATGACCAGGGTCGCCCCGCCCTCGACCGCCGCCGCGCACAGCCCGGCCGCCGGCTCGACCTTCAGCGAGCTGCCGATGGCCAGGAAGAGCTGCGAGGCGCGCGCGACCCCGGCCGCGAGCGACAGCACGGCCTCGTCCAGGTACTGCCCGAACAGCACGATGGACGGCTGGATCATCCCGCCGCAGTGCACGCAGGCCGGGTCGTCCTCGCCCGCCGCCACCCGGGCGAGGACGGCGGAGGTCGGGGATTCGGCGCGGCATTCCAGGCAGGACGAGGTGCCCATGGCGCCGTGCAGCTCCACGACCTTGCGCGGCGTCGTGCCCGCCTTCTGGTGAAGCCCGTCGACGTTCTGGGTGAGGATCCGGAGCGCCGTCCCGGACCTCTCCAGGTCGGCGAGGGCGCGGTGGGCGGCGTTGGGCCGGGCGTCCTCACGGTGCAGCTCCGCGATGGAGCGCCAGAACCGGCGCCGGACGCCGGGGTCGCCGAGGAAGTTCTCGCGGGTGAAGAGCCCGACGAGTTCGGGATCCCGGGTCCAGACCCCGGACGGGCCGCGGTAGTCGGGGATGCCGGAGTCGGTGGAGATCCCCGCGCCGGTCAGCACGGCGACCCGCGAGACCCCCGGGATCCACTCGGGAACGTGTGCGGTCATGCACGAGAAGGTAGAGGTCATCTTCTCGGCGAACTACTGATTTTTCCGGCAATGGAGGAATATGATTAGTTAGTCGAAGTAACTACTTTCCCCGGGAGGGACCGTGCGGACCACGCACTACCCGTGGGTGGCGCTGAGCAACACGACGCTGGGCATGCTGCTGGCCACCGTCAACTCCTCGATCGTGATCATCTCGCTGCCGGCCATCTTCCGGGGCATCCACCTGAACCCCCTGGAACCGGGCAACGTCAGCTACCTGCTGTGGATCCTGATGGGCTACATGCTGGTCTCCGCGGTGCTGGTGGTGACGCTCGGGCGGCTCGGCGACATGTTCGGCCGGGTCCGGATGTACAACGCCGGATTCGCGGTGTTCACGGTCGGCACCGTGCTGCTGGCGCTCGACCCGTTCAAGGGCGCCGCCGGGGCGCTCTGGCTGATCGGCTGGCGGGTCTTCCAGGGCATCGGCGGGGCGATGCTGATGGCCAACTCCGCCGCGATCCTCACCGACGCGTTCCCCTCCGACCGGCGCGGCATGGCCATGGGCGTCAACCAGGTGGCCGGCATCGCGGGCAGCTTCCTCGGCCTGGTCGCCGGCGGGCTGCTCAGCGAGGTGAGCTGGCGGCTGGTGTTCTGGGCCTCGGTGCCCATCGGGCTGGCCGGGACGATCTGGGCCTACCGCAGCCTGATCGAGACCTCCGTGCGCGCGGTCGCCGCCCGGATCGACTGGCTCGGCAACATCACCTTCGCGGTCGGCCTCACCTCGCTGCTGGCCGCGATCAGCTACGGGATCCAGCCGTACGGCGGGCACGACATGGGCTGGACCAGCCCCCTGGTGCTCGGCGGGATCATCGGCGGGATCGCCGTGCTGGCGCTGTTCTGCCTCATCGAGACCAGGGTGGAGCAGCCGATGTTCCACCTCGGCCTGTTCCGCGTCCGCGCGTTCGCGGCCGGCAACGCGGCCGGGCTGCTCGCCGCCATCGCGCGCGGCGGGATGCAGTTCATGCTGATCATCTGGTTGCAGGGCATCTGGCTGCCGCTGCACGGCTACGACTTCGAGGAGACCCCGCTCTGGGCGGGCATCTACCTGCTCCCGCTCACCCTCGGCTTCCTGATCGCCGGGCCGGTCTCGGGCCACCTGTCCGACCGCTACGGCGCCCGCGCGTTCGCCTCGGGCGGGCTGACCCTGTCCGCGCTGGCGTTCCTCGGGCTGCTGCTGGTGCCGACCGACTTCGACTACTGGGCGTTCGCCCTGCTGATCTTCCTGAACGGGGTCGGATCGGGCCTGTTCGCCGCGCCCAACACCACCGCCATCATGAACTCGGTCCCCGCCCGGCAGCGCGGCGTCGCGTCCGGGATGCGGGCCACCTTCATGAACGCGGGCATGGTGCTGTCGATCGGCGTGTTCTTCTCGCTGATGATCGCCGGGCTGTCCAAGAGCCTGCCCGGCACCCTCGCCGGGGGCCTCACCCAACACGGAGTCCCCGCCGGCGTCGCCGCCCACGTCGCAGGGATGCCGCCGGTCGGGACCCTGTTCGCCGCCTTCCTCGGCTACAACCCGATCGAGAACCTGCTCGCGCCCTTCGGCGCGCTTGCCGGGCTGGCGCCGGGCGACGCGGCGACCCTCACCGGCCGCTCCTACTTCCCGCACCTGATCGCGGGCCCCTTCCACCACGGCCTGGTCATCGTGTTCAGCCTGGCGATCGCGATGTCGCTGGTCGCCGCGCTGGCCTCCCTGCTGCGCGGACGCCGCTACGTCCACGACGAGGCCGCCGAGGACCGGGAGGTCCCGCTGGAGGACGCAGCCTCCGAACGGCGCTGACCGCCCGCGGGCGCGTCCGGTGGGGCAGTCTGGTCACGAGGCCCGGTTGTGCATCCGACGACGGGAGAGCGCCGAATGAGCTCCGTCCGGTACGACTACAGCGGCGAGCGGGTGGTGGTGACCGGCGCGGCCGGGCTGATCGGCCGCGCGCTGGTCGCCCGCTTCGCCGGGGCCGGCGCCCGCGTGCTCGCCGTGGACCGCGACACCGGGGGCCTGGAGGTCTTCGGGGACGCGCCGAACGTGACCACCCTCTCCGGCGACCTGGCCCGCGAGGACGTCGCCGACGCCGTCTTCGCCCGGCTCGACCGGCTGGACGTGCTGGTCAACAACGCCGCGATCACCGGGCTGCGGACCCCGCTGATCGACCTGGAGGCCGGCGACTGGGACGCGGTGATCGCGGCGAACCTGCGCTCGGCCTACCTGCTGTCGGTGCGCGCCGCCCGGCACTGGCGGGACGCCGGCCGGGGCGGGGTGATCATCAGCCTGTCCTCGCCGGGCGGCTCCCGCGCGCACGACGACCAGAGCGTCTACGACGTGACCAAGGCCGGGATCGAGGCGCTCAGCCGCGCCATCGCGGTGGAGCTCGGCGGGCTCGGCATCCGCGCCAACTGCCTGGCCCCCGCCAGCGTCGTCGGTGACGTCCGCCCCGCCACCGACCTCCCCTCGGGCCGCACCACCGCCCCCGAGGAGGTCGCGGACGCCGCCCTCTTCCTGGCCTCCCCGGCCGCCGCGCAGCTCAACGGCCACGTTCTGCACATCGACGGCGGCCTGCACGCCCGCCTGCGCACCGACCCGTCCCAGGAACAGCGGCACGACGTGTGATGGAGGAGGACGAGGCGAAGCCGGCCGCCGCACGAATCTGATCGGCTGACGGCCCTGGAGCGCGTGCCGGATACACTGGGTTCATGCGCACGCCCCGGATCTCCTAGCTCGGACACACGCCTCCACGCAACCCGTGTGTCCTTGAGTCCTTCCGGAGCGTCACCAAATGATTACCCTTCGCGGGGTCGACGTGCGCGTCGCCGCCCGCCCCCTGCTGTCCGGCGTCACCGCCCACATCGCCCCCGGCGACCGCATCGGCCTGGTCGGCCGCAATGGCGCGGGCAAGACCACCCTGCTGAAGATCCTCGCCGGGCACGCGCGGCCCGCCGCCGGCACCATCGCCCGGACCGGCCCGGTCGGCTACCTCCCGCAGGACCCCGCGGCGGCGGACCCCGCCGTCACCGTCACCGGCCGCATCCTGTCCGCCCGCGGGCTGGACGAGACCGTCCGGGCGCTGCGCGCGGCCGAGACCGCGATGGCCGAGGCCACCGGCCCGGTGGGCCAGGGCCGGGCGATGGACCGGTACGCCCGTGCCGAGGCCGAGTTCCAGGCCCGCGGCGGGTACGCCGCCGAGGCGGAGGCCGCCAGGATCGCCGCGGGCCTCGGGCTGCCCGACCGGGTGATGGCGGGGCCGATCGGCGTCCTGTCCGGCGGGCAGCGGCGCCGGGTCGAGCTGGCGCGGGTCCTGTTCGGCGAGCGGGGCACGCTGCTGCTGGACGAGCCCACCAACCACCTGGACGGCGACTCGGTGGCCTGGCTGCGCGGGTTCCTGGCAGGCCATCCCGGCGGCCTGGTGGTGATCAGCCATGACACCGGGCTGCTGGAGGACGTAGTCAACCGGGTGTGGCGGGTCGACGCGGACCGGACGGCGGTCGAGGTGCACAACACCGGATGGAGCACCTACCTCGCCGACCGCGCGGCCGGGGAGCGGCGCGACGACCGCCGGCGGGCCGCCGCCGAGCGCAAGGCCGCCGCGCTGCGGAGCCAGGCCGACAAGATGCGGGGGAGCGTCGCGACCGCCACCCGGGCCAAGGACATGGCCCGGCGCGCCGACCGGATGCTCGACGGGCTCGGCCCCGCCCGCCGGGCCGAGAAGGTCGCCCGCATCCGGCTGCCCGAGCCGGCGCCGTGCGGCCGGACGCCGCTGGGCGCGGTGAGCCTGGCCAAGTCCTACGGGACGCTGCCGGTCCTCACCGGGGTGGACCTGGCCGTGGACCGGGGCGCGCGGCTGGCCGTGCTCGGCTTGAACGGCGCGGGCAAGACCACGTTGCTGCGCGTCCTCGCCGGACGGGAACGTCCCGATTCGGGACGCGTCGTGCACGGCCACGGGCTGCGGCTGGGCTACTTCGCCCAGGAGCACGACACCCTGGACCCAGGCCGCACCGTCGGGCAGAACCTGATGGACGCGGCGCCGCACCTGACCAGCGGCGAGGCTCGGACCATCCTCGGCTCGTTCCTGTTCGGCGGGGACGACGCGGACAAGCCCGCCGCCGTCCTGTCCGGCGGCGAGAAGACCCGGCTCGCGCTCGCCGGACTGGTCGCCTCCAGCGCGAACGTGCTGCTGCTGGACGAGCCCACCAACAACCTCGACCCCGCCTCCCGCGACGAGGTGCTCGCGGCGGTCGGCGCGTACCGGGGGGCCGTGGTGATGGTCACCCACGACCAGGACGCGATCGAGGCGCTGCTGCCCGACCGCGTCCTGATCCTGCCCGACGGGGTCGAGGACCTCTGGAGCCCCGACTACGCCGATCTTGTGACCCTCGCCTGAGCGCCGGGTCAGCCGCTCGGGACGGGACAGGGCGAGGAGGTGGGGGAGGGGGTGGGCGTGGGGGCCGGTGAGGCGGTACGGGAGCGGGACCCGGAGCTCGGGCCGGGACTGCGGCGCGGACTGGAGCCGGAGCTGGAGCCGGAGCTGGAGCCGGGGCGGCGCGGTGTGGCGGCCGGGCCGTCCCGGCGGGTGTTGTGCCGCTTCATGACGGTCTGGAGATCGGGGTGGCCGTCGGTGCCGTCGGCGTCGGTGAGGGCGGGGCAGGCCCAGCCGCTCTGGCGCCCCCAGGAGTAGCTGATGTCGAAGGCGGGAGAGGGGGCGAAGCGGTCCCAGCGGTCGAGCATGGACTGGAGCTGCCGGGCGGCGGGCAGGCGCCAGGTCCTGTCGCCGTCGGCGCACGCCTGCCCGAACGTCTGGAACACCGGGACGATCATGCGCCGGGGGAACCCGGCCCGGTCCGCCTGCTCCACCATGGTGTCGATCGCGTCCAGATCGCAGGCCCCGCCGCCGGCGCGGCAGGGGTAGGGGTCCAGCCCGATCAGGTCCAGGTGGGTCGCCGACGGCTTGAGCGGCCCCATCGGCCAGTCGGTCAGCGACGCGAACGCCTTCTGGTCCGGGGCGTGCTCGTGGACGATGTCGGCGCGGGCCCGGATCCTGCCGGCGATCCCCGGGCACTCGTCGGGGTTCGGCTCGTCGGAGAGGTACCAGCCGTAGACGCGCGGGTTGCCCGCGAGGCGCTTGACGGTCTCGGTGAAGTCACCGGTCCCGGCGATCTGGAAGTCGCCGCAGGTGGTGTTGCCGACCCACAGCATGGCCATGGCGCCCTCGGGCAGCGCGTTGACGGCGTCCTCGTCCGGGTCGACGTCGAACAGGTCGTAGCCGAGCGCGGCGGCCTTCGCGCGGTCGCCGTCCGGCATGTTCAGGGCGAGGTGCCTGGGGCCGCCGGTGAGCGCGGCGGCGGGGCGGCGGGAGGAGGCGTCGCCGGCCGAGGGGGCGACGAGGTATCCGGTGAGGGCTCCGCCCAGTGCGGCCACCGCTGCCACGGCGGCGAGATGCGTTTTCATGCGGTCTCCCGACATCGTTGATGTGGCATGAGGTGGTGTGCCCCGAGAGGACCGGGTTCAGCGCGATGCGGCGGAGTCCGGCGGTGCCGCATGCGGCCACTTGTCAACGGGCCGCCCGCGGATAGGATGATGACGTTGACGTCAACGTCAATCAGCAGGTGGGAGACGGTGTGAGCGGGATCTTGGTGGCCAACCGCGGGGAGATCGCGATCCGTGTGATCCGCGCGGCGAACGAGCTGGGCGTCCGGACCGTCGCGGTGCACGCGCGCGACGACGCGGCCTCGCTGCACACCCGGCGGGCCGACGAGGCCCGGGAGCTGCCCGGCGAGGGCGTGGCCGCCTACCTCGACGGCGAGGCGATCATCGCCGCGGCGCGGGAGTCCGGCTGCACCGCCGTCCACCCCGGCTACGGCTTCCTCAGCGAGAACGCGGCGTTCGCGCGGCGCTGCGCCGACGCGGGCCTCACCTTCATCGGCCCGCGGCCCGAGGTGCTGGAGCTGTTCGGCGACAAGGCCCGCGCCCGCGCGCTCGCGCGGAGCCTGGAGGTCCCGGTCATGCCCGGCACCACGGGGCCGACCGGCCTGGACGAGGCCCGCGCGTTCGCGGCCGAGCACGGCGCGGTGATGCTGAAGGCCCTCGCGGGCGGCGGCGGGCGCGGCATGCGGACGGTGCTCGACCCGGCCGGGCTGGACGAGGCGTACGAGCGGTGCCGGTCCGAGGCGCTCCAGGCGTTCGGCGACGGCGCGCTCTACGTCGAGCGGCTGCTCCCGGCCGCGCGGCACATCGAGGTGCAGGTCGTCGGCGACGGCACCGGGGCCGTCCGGCACCTGTGGGAACGCGATTGCAGCATCCAGCGCCGCCACCAGAAGCTGATCGAGGTCGCGCCGAGCCCGTCGCTGGACGGGGCGCTGCGCGACCGGATCCTCGACGCGGCGCTCCGGCTCGCGGGCGAGGTGCGGTACGGGAGCCTCGGCACGTTCGAGTTCCTGGTCGCGGGCTCGGGCTTCTGGTTCATCGAGGCCAACCCGCGGCTCCAGGTGGAGCACACCGTCACCGAGGAGGTCACCGGGGTCGACCTGGTGCGGGCGCAGATCCGGCTGGCGTCCGGCGCCTCCCTCGCCGAGGCCGGCCTCGACCGCACGCCGCCGGTGCGCGGGTACGCGCTGCAAGTGCGGGTCAACCTGGAGACCCTCGCCGAGGACGGCTCGCCGCGTCCCGGCGCCGGGACGATCACCGCGTTCGGCCCGCCGTCCGGGCCGGGCGTGCGGGTCGACACCTACGGGTACGCGGGCTACCCGGCGAGCCCGCGCTACGACTCGCTGCTCGCCAAGGTCATCACCCAGGCCGCCGACTTCGCCGGCGCGACCGCGAAGGCGTACGCGGCGCTCGGCGAGTTCCAGGTGGAGGGCGTCCCGACCAACATCGCGCTGTTGCAGGGCGTCCTCGGGCACCCCGACTTCGCGACCGGCCGATGGGACACGACGTTCATCGCCGACCACCTGGCCGAACTGCTCGGCGGCGCCCACCGGCGGCTGTACTTCGACGCGGCCGTGAACGGCCCGGCCGGCGCCGCCGAACCCGTGGCGGAGGCGCCAGAGGGATCCGTGGCCGTGACCGCGCCGATGCAGGGCATGGTGGTGAGCCTGGCCGCCGCCGAGGGCGACCATGTCGCGGCGGGCGCCCCGCTGCTGGTGCTCGAGGCGATGAAGATGGAGCACGTCGTCCGGGCGCCGGAGGCCATGGTGGTCGGGGCCGTGCTCGCGGGCAAGGGCCGGCTCGTCGACGACGGCGCGCTGCTGGTGTTCGGCGAGCCCGCGGGCGCCCCGGACGCGCCTGCCGCCCCGGACGCCGCCGCCGGGGCGGGCGATGCCGAGCGCGACGCGGACTGGTCCGCCGAGGTCGCCGAGATCCGCCGCCGGCACGGGCTGGCCCGCGAGATGGGCGGCCCGGTGAAGGTGGCGCGGCAGCACGCCGCCGGACGGCTCACCGTCCGGGAGCGGATCGCGGCCCTCGCCGACCCCGGCAGCTTCGCCGAGATCGGGGCGCTCACCGGCTTCGCCGACTACGGCGGCGACGGCGCACCGTCCTCGCTGCTGCCCGCGAACTTCGTCGCCGGGACGGCCCGGATCGACGGCCGCAAGGTGGTGCTCGGCGCCGACGACTTCACCGTCCGCGGCGGCTCCGGCGACGCCGCGATCCACGAGAAGCAGATCTACTCCGAGCGGCTCGCCCGCGAGATGCGGCTCCCGCTCGTCCGGCTGCTCGACGGCGCGAGCGGCGGCGGCAGCGTCAAGATGGCGCAGGAGGCCGGCTTCACCTACGTGCCGGTCAACCCCGGCTGGGACGCGGTGGTCGACAACCTCTCGCTCGTCCCGGTCGTGGCGGCCTGCCTCGGCCCGACCGTCGGGCTCGGCGCCGCGCGGCTGGTGATGTCGCACCTGGCGGTCATGGTGGAGGGCGTCGGCCAGCTCTTCACCGCGGGCCCGCCGGTGGTGCGCGGCGGCACCGGCGAGGACCTCACCAAGGAGGAGCTCGGCGGCGCCGGGGTGCACCGCGGCAACGGCACGATCGAGCGGTTCGTCCGCACCGAGGACGAGGCGTTCGACGTCGTCCGCCGCTTCCTGTCCTACCTACCGGGCAGCGCGTTCGAGCTCCCGCCGGTCGTCCCGGGGACCGATCCGGCCGGCCGCCGCGACGAGGCCCTGCTGGCCGCGGTCCCGCGCGACCGGCGCCGCCCGTACCGGATCGGCCCCGTCCTCGACGCGATCTTCGACGCGGGCTCGGTGTTCCGGTACGCCGAGTACGGCGCCGGCACCGTCACCGCGCTGGCCAGGCTCGACGGGCACCCGGTCGGGGTCATCGCCGCCGATCCGTTCAAGGGCGCCACGATGTCGGTGGAGGGCGCGCAGGCGATCACCCGGCTGGCCGATCTGTGCACCACCTTCCACCTGCCGCTGGTCAGCCTGACCGACCAGGCCGGGATGACGATCGGGCTGGCCGCCGAGCGCCGCGCCACCATCCGGCACGGCGCCCGCGCGATCAGCGCCGTCTACCAGGCGCCCGTCCCGCAGGCCGAGCTGATCCTGCGCCGCGTGTACGGGGTCGGCGGCGCGGGCATCGTCGACCGGCACCGGTCCGGCCGCAGCTGGGCCTGGCCGTCGGGCGACTGGGGCTCGCTGCCCGTCCAGGGCGGCGTGGAGGCCGCCTTCCGCGCCCAGCTCCAGGACGCCGCCGACCCGGAGGCGGAGATCGAGCGGATCCGCCGCGAGTTGGCGGCCGTCGCGTCCCCGTTCCGCACCGCCGAGCGGTTCGGCGTGCAGGACCTGATCGACCCGCGCGACAGCCGCCCGCTGCTGTGCGACTGGGTGCGCGACGCCTACCGCGTGCTCCCCGAGCTGACCGGCCGCCCGTCGTTTGGCACCCGTCCCTGAACCCGTGAGGAGAGCTCTGATGAGCCAGGACCTGGTCGCGGCGCTGGCCGCCGATGGGGAGATCGTCACCGAGCGGCTGGACCACTGGGCCGCCACCGCGGGCGACCGCCCGTTCTTCCACTACGGCGAGGACGGGGTGACGCTGACGTTCGCCGAGTTCGGCCGGCGCACCGACGCGATCGCGGGGAACCTGGCCGCGCAGGGCGTCGGCAAGGGCGGCCGGGTCAGCGTGTTCTGCCTGAACCCGCTGGTCAGCGCGCTGGTGATGTTCGGCGCGTGGAAGGCCGGCGCGCTCTACTGCCCGATCAACTTCGGCTACGCCGGACGGCTCCTGTCGTACCAGCTCGACGACACCGGGCCGCTGCTGGTCGTCACCGAACCCGCGCTGCTGCCCGCGCTGAACGAGGTGGCGGGCGGGCTCGCCGAGCCCCCTGCGGTGGTTGTCTACGACGCCCCGCCCGGCGCGCACGACCACGCCGCCGAGCGCGAGCCGGCGCATCCCGCGCTGCGCGAGGTGCCGTGGGCCGCGCTGACCGCCGACGCGCCGCGCCCGCGGGTGACCGTGGCCTACGACGACCCGGCGAACGTCATCTACACCTCCGGCACGACCGGTCCGGCCAAGGGCGTCGTCCAGCCGTTCCGGTGGCTCGCGCAGTACACCTTCAACCTGCGGCTGCCCGTCACCGGCGCGGACGTCATCTACAACGACCTGCCGATGTACCACGTGGGCGGCGCGATCGCCAACGTCGCGCGGGCCGCGTGGGCGGGCTGCGAGGTCGCGGTCTGGAACCGGTTCAGCCCGACCGACTTCTGGCGGCGGGTCGAGTCGCGCGGCGTGACCACCGCGATCCTGCTGGACGTGATGATCCCGTGGCTGATGAAGGCGCCCGAGGACCCCGGCGACCGCCGCAACACCCTCAACAAGGTGCACATGCAGCCGCTGCCGGCGCACCATGCCGAGGCCGCGCGGCGCTTCGGGTTCGACTTCGTGACCGCCGGCTTCGGGCAGACCGAGTCCGGCGCGCCGCTCGCGGTGGTGATCGAGGAGACCGCGCCGGGCGAGGGCACCCCGCCGGGCCTCTACCGGGGCCGCACCCACGAGGAGATCGCCGAGCTGACCGCCGCGCACGGCGTCCCGTTCCTGGCCGGCGGCGAGGCCGGGCGCAAGGGGCTGATGGGCCGTCCCAGCCCGTTCGTCGAGGCGGCCGTCCTCAACGAGCGCGACGAGGAGTGCGCCGACGAGGAGCCCGGCCATCTGGCGCTGCGTCCGCGGCTGCCCGCGCTGTTCCTGAACGAGTACCTCGGCAAGCCCGAGGCGACCGTCCAGGCGTTCCGCAACCTGTGGTTCCACACCGGCGACGCCGCCGTCCGCGACGCCGACGGGCTGTTCTACTTCGTCGACCGCCTCGGCGACCGGATCCGGGTGCGCGGCGAGAACCTGTCGTCCTTCCAGGTCGAGGACATGATCAACCAGCACCCCGGGGTGCGGTACTGCGCGGTCTTCGCGATCCGCAGCGGCGAGGGCGACGAGGACGACGTGGTCGCCTACGTCGTCCCGGACGAGGACGGCGGGCTGACCGAGGACGGCGTGCACGCCTTCGCCGCCGCGACCATGCCCAAGTACATGCGGCCCCGGCACGTGCGGATCGTCGCCGACATCCCGCGCACCCCGACGAACAAGATCGAGAAGTACAAGCTCCGGGCACGCATCCTCGGCGAGTTGACCGGCGGCGCCGGGACCGCCGGAGCGGCGGGCCGGTGACCTCGGAGCGGGCCCCCTGGGCGGCGGCGCGCAGCTCCCGCGAGGGCCGGGAGCACGAGACGCGCTCGCTGCTGGTCCGCTCCGCCGGGCGGGTGTTCGCGCGGCGCGGCCACGCGCGGACCACCATCGCCGGCATCACCGCCGAGGCGAAGGTCGCCCGCGCGACGTTCTACGTCTACTTCGCCTCGAAGGAGGAGGTGTTCCGCGCGGTCGCGCTCGGCGTGCGGGACGCGTTCCTCGCCGCGCACGAGATCCCTGGCGTCGACGAGGACGACCCGTACGGGCTGGCCCGGGAGTCCAGCGCCCGGTTCCTGGCCGCGTACGCCGCCAACCTGGAACTGCTGACGGTGATCGAGCACCAGGCCCTCGTCGATCCCGAGATCCGCGCGGTGTGGCGGGAGATCCAGGAAAGGCCGCTCCGCCGCACCGCCCGCTACATCGAGCGGATCACCGCGCAGGGGCTCGCCGACCCGGCCGCGCCGCCGCGCGTCCTCGCCGAGGCCACCTATGGGATCTTCGCCCGGTTCGCCCGCACGGTGCCCGCCGACCCCGCCGGCCGCGAGCGCCTGGTCGACGAACTCACCGCGATCTATCTGCGCCTTCTCGGGGTTCCCCCGGCCGGCTGAGACCGTCCCGCCTCCTCCCTGCGGCCGTCGCGCGAGTGGACCGACCCGGTCTTCGGCGCCGGCCGGGCCGGGCCTGCGTGTCGTCTCCTGAGCGGAGGTCCCGGGTCAGGCCCCGGCGGGGGGCGGGGCGGTGGTCGCCCGTTCCGTCAGGACCGGGGCGACGCCGATCCGCTGGGCGGGCCCGCCGGGGACGCCGCCGCGGATCCGGTCCATCAGGGCGCCCATCGCCAGCCGGCCGAGCTCGCGGGCGTCCGGGCCGACCGTGGTCACCCCGGCGGCCCCGGCCCCCGGCGGGTCACCGTGGACGACCAGCGACACGTCCTCGGGGACGCGCCGGCCGGCCCGGAGCAGCGCGGCCAGCGCGGCGGTCCCGCCCGGGTCGCCGAGCGCGAGCACCGCGGTGGGCGGCCCGGTCGCGCCCGGCGGCCCGCCGGG
Organism: Actinomadura xylanilytica; assembly: GCF_030283145.1. GTDB lineage: Bacteria > Actinomycetota > Actinomycetes > Streptosporangiales > Streptosporangiaceae > Spirillospora > Spirillospora xylanilytica. Next base: position 279,188 of record NZ_JASNWE010000003.1, on the reverse strand, counting down.
CCCGCCGTCGAGCGCGTTGCCGAGCGCGTCCGGGAGCCCGCCGGGCCCGGTGCTGAGCGCGTCCGGGACGGTCAGGACACTCGCGTGGGCGGACGGGCCGGCCCCGTCCATCGCGGCGAGGAAGGCGCGGCGCAGGGACGCCGAGCGTCCGTCCAGGTCGAGGCAGGCGATCCGGCGGTGCCCGAGCGCGGTCAGATGGGCGACCGCCTGCGCGGCCTCGGCGGCGGCGTCGCCGGTCACGCGGTCCACCCGGTCCGACCGCACCGCGCGGCCGACCACGGTGATCGCGCAGCCCGCCGCGGCCCGGTCGAGGTCGGCCGCGGCGATCCGCGGACCGGCCAGCACCAGCCCGTCCAGCCGCAGGTCGAGCAGGTCCTCCACCGCGGCCCGCTCCAGGGCCGGCCGGCCCCGCCCGGTCGTCAGCAGCAGCCGCACGTCGCGCCGGGCCGCCTCGTCGGCCAGCCCGTCGTGGATCCGCGCGTACAGCGGCTGGTGCAGGTCGGCCAGCAGCACCCCGACGATGCCGGTCCGGCCCGCGGCCAGGCCCCGGGCCATGGCGTTGGGCCGGTAGCCGAGCTCGCGGGCGGCGGCGAGCACGGCCGCGCGCCGCTCCTCGCCGACCTTCGGGGATCCGCGCATCACCAGGGAGACCAGGGCGCGGGAGACGCCGGCCCGCGCGGCGACGTCCTCCAGAGTCGGATGGGGCATGCTCGGCGCGGCTCCTCTGCGTGACACGGACTGCCGAGCGGGACGTTAACAGCTACGAGAGCGTCCGGCGGGCCGTCGGCGATACCGTGGCTCCCCGTCCCCGGCGGACGGGGCCGGAGCCGGGAGACGGGTCCCGCCGTGAGCGCGCGGACGGTCAGCGTTCGACGAGCGTGAGGGCGAACGAGTAGCGGCTGGCCCGGTAGACGTGCGACCCGTACTCGATCGAGCGGCCCTTGTCGTCGAAGGCCGTGCGGGTCATGGTGAGCAGCGGGACGCCGCGGCGCTCGTCCAGCAGCCTGGCCTCGGCCGCCGTCGCGCCGCGCGCGCCGATGGCCTGGTGCGCGACGCGCAGGTTGATGCCGGACGTGCGGAGCAGTTCGTACAGGCCGTGCCCGGCCAGGTCGTCGGCGGTGAAGTCGACCAGGTCGGTCGGCAGGTGGTTGGTGAGCAGCGCCAGCGGCTCGGCGCCGGTGAACCGCAGCCGGCGCATCCGGGTGACCTCGGTGCCGGGCGGCACGCCGAGCTCCTTGGCCACCTGGTCCTCGGCCGGCCCCGAGTCCAGGGCGAGCACCTCGGTGCGAGGCTCGCGCCCCGCCGCGGCCAGGTCGTCGTGCAGGCTGGTGAGCTCGACCGGCCGGCGCACCTGGGCCTGCACCACCTGGGTGCCGACCCCCCGCTTGCGCACCAGCAGCCCCTTGTCGACCAGGTGCTGGATCGCCTGGCGGACAGTGGGGCGCGACAGCCCGCAGCGGTCGGCGAGCTGGACCTCGTTCTCCAGCCGGTCGCCCGGAGCCGGATCGCCCGCGCGGATCGCCGCCTCGAGCTGCTGGGCCAGCTGGAAGTACAGCGGGACCGGGCTGCCGCGGTCCACGGACACGACTGGACGGTTCACCCGATGTCCCCTCCCGGATCAGATAGGGGCCATCGTACTTGTTCTTCCTGGCTATCTCATTACCTCATGATGTCATGACAAACTATTGACATCATGTCGCGCCGTTCAGCAGACTCGGCGTGCCGGCGCACGACCGGGCGCCGCACGCGCAGGGCGGGAAGGGTGAGCCGATGGGCATGGACCGGATCGCGGGAGCCCCGATCTCATGGGGAGTGTGCGAGGTGCCCGGGTGGGGCCTTCAGCTGCCCTCCGCGCGGGTGCTGGAGGAGATGGGCGGGCTCGGGCTGGCCGCGGCCGAGTTCGGGCCGGACGGCTTCCTGCCGTCCGGCGCCGCGGAGCGGGCGGCCCTGCTGCGGCGTCACGGGTTGCGTCCCGTCGGCGGGTTCGTCCCCGCCGTGCTGCACGATCCGGAACGCGACCCGCTGCCGGAAGTGGAGCGGGCGTTGTCCGGATTTGGGGTGGAACGTTCCAGTTCAGTGGGGGCGGGCCCGCCGCTCACCCTGGTGCTCGCCGCCGCCACCGGGCTCGACGGATACGACGAGCGCCCGGTCCTGAACGCGGCGGCCTGGACGACCCTGCTCGGCAACCTGGACCGGATCGCCGCCCGCGCGGCGGAGCTCGGCGTCCAGGCGACGCTGCACCCGCACGTCGGCACCGTGGTCGAGCGCCGGGAGGAGGTGCACCGCGTGCTCGACGGCGCGGCGATCCCGCTGTGCCTGGACACCGGCCACCTGCTGATCGGCGGCACCGACCCGGTCGAGCTCGCCGCCCGCGCGCCGGACCGGATCGCACACGTCCACCTCAAGGACGTGGACGCCGAACTGGCCGACGGGGTCCGCTGCGGCCGGTCCACCTACACCGATGCCGTCCGGGCCGGGATCTACCGGCCGCTCGGAGCGGGCGACGTCGACGTCGCCGCGCTCCTGTCGTCCCTGGAAGGCGTGGGCTACGACGGCTGGTACGTACTGGAGCAGGACGTCGTCCTGGCGGACGAGCCCGCGCCCGGCACCGGTCCGTGCGACGACGTGCGCGCGAGCCTGGGCTTCCTCGCCGGGGTCCTCGCGTGACGGGCGCCCACGAGGTGACGGCGCTCCTGGAAGGGTTGACGGCATGACCGTGGAGACACCGCGCCCTCAGGGCCCGCCGGGCGGATCGCGCGCCGGGCGGACGAACGAACTGACCGAGATCCGGGCGTCCCGGCCCGGCGCGATCGCCGAGGCGGCGGCCAGGCGGGTCCGCCGCGAGAGGCTGCTCGGGCCGTCCGGCCGGCTGATGCTGCTGGCCGCCGACCACCCGGCGCGCGGCGCGCTCGCGGCCGGCGGCGACCCGATGGCGATGGCCGACCGCGGCGACCTGCTCGACCGGCTCTGCCTCGCGTTGGCCCGCCCCGGCGTCGACGGCGTGCTCGGCACCCCCGACGTGCTGGAGGACCTGCTCCTGCTCGGCGCGCTGGACGGCAAGGTGGTGATCGGCTCGATGAACCGCGGCGGGCTGGCCGGCGCCTCGTTCGAGATCGACGACCGGTTCACCGCCTACGACGCCGCCGCCCTCGCCGCGGCCCGGCTGGATGGCGGCAAGATGCTGCTGCGCCTGGACGACGGCGACCCGGCCACCGCCGGCACGCTGGAGCGCTGCGCGCACGCGGTGTCCGCGCTCGCCGCGCAGGGGCTGATGGCGATGGTGGAGCCGTTCGTGTCGCACCGGGTCGACGGCCGGGTGCGCAACGTGCTCACCCCGGAGGCGATGATCCGGGCGATCTCGGTCGCGACCGGGCTCGGCGTCACCTCCGCCCGCACCTGGCTGAAGGTGCCGGTGGTGCCGGACATGGAACGGGTGATGGCCGCCTCGACGCTGCCCGCGCTGCTGCTCGGCGGCGAGGTCGCGGGCGACCCGCGGGCCGCGCTCGCGGGCTGGCGGCGGGCGCTGCGGCTGCCCACCGTGAAGGGGCTGGTCGTCGGCCGGTCCCTGCTGTACCCCTCTGACGGTGACGTGGCGGCGGCCGTGGACGCCGCGGTGGAGGCGCTGTGACCGGGACGTTCCACCTGCCCGCCGGGACCGCGGCGGCCCCGCCCTACGAACTGGAGATCACGCCCGAGCGCGCGGGCTGGGAGTACAGCGCGCTGCGCGTCCTGGAACTGCCCCCGGGCGGGACGCACACCTTCGGCACCGGCGGGTTCGAGACGCTCGTGCTGCCGCTGTCGGGCGGCTGCCGGGTGGCCTGCGACGGCGCGGACTTCGAGATCACCGGACGCGCGAGCGTGTTCTCCCGGGTGACCGACTTCGCCTACGTGCCGCGCGACGCGCGGGTCACCGTGACGAGCGCGGCGGGCGGCCGGTTCGCGCTGCCCGCCGCGCGCTGCCCCGACCGCCTGGTCCCGCGCTACGGCCCGGCCGAGGACGTGCAGGTCGAGCTGCGCGGCGCCGGGCGGGCCAGCCGCCAGGTCAACAACTTCTGCACCCCCGGGGCGTTCCCGCACGCGAGCCGCCTGATCGCCTGCGAGGTGCTCACCCCGGACGGCAACTGGTCGTCCTACCCGCCGCACAAGCACGACGAGGACCGGCCCGGCGAGTCCGTCCTGGAGGAGATCTACTACTTCGAGGTCGCGGGCCCGTCCGGCATCGCCTACCAGCGGGTGTACGGCAGCACCGACGTGCTCGCCGAGGTGCGCGGCGGCGACGCCGTCCTCATCCCGCACGGCTGGCACGGACCGTCGATGGCGGTGCCCGGGTACGACCTCTACTACCTGAACGTGATGGCCGGGCCGTCGTCCGAGCGCGCGTGGCGGATCTGCGACGACCCCGACCACGCCTGGGTCCGCGACACCTGGCCCGGCCAGGAGACCGACCCGAGGCTTCCGCTGACCTCCCGGGAGGAACGATGACCAGGCTGACGGTGGGACAGGCGGTCGTGCGGTTCCTGGCCGCGCAGTCGTCCGAGCGCGACGGCGAGCGGCGCCGGTTCTTCGCGGGCTGCTTCGGGATTTTCGGGCACGGGAACGTGGCGGGTCTCGGGCAGGGGCTGCTGGAGGAGGGCTTCCCCTACCTCATGGCCCGCAACGAGCAGGGCATGGTGCACGCGGCGGCGGGCTACGCGCGGATGAGCGACCGCCTCGCGACGTTCGCCTGCACGACGTCGATCGGCCCCGGCGCGACGAACCTGGTGACGGGCGCGGCGCTGGCGACCATCAACCGGCTCCCGGTGCTGCTGCTGCCCGGGGACGTCTTCGCCACCCGTCCCGCCAACCCGGTGCTCCAGGAGCTGGAGGACCCGCGCTCCTACGACGTGTCGGTGAACGACTGCCTGAAGCCGGTGTCGCGGTTCTGGGACCGGATCGACCGCCCCGAGCAGCTCCCGTCCGCGCTGCTGGGCGCGATGCGGGTGCTGACCGACCCGGCGGAGACGGGCGCGGTGACGCTCGCGCTGCCGCAGGACGTGCAGGCCGAGGCCTACGACTGGCCGGACGAGCTGTTCGCGGCCCGCGTCTGGCACGTGCCCCGGCCGGTCCCCGAGCCGGCCGCCCTCGCCCGCGCCGCCGCCCTGCTGCGCGGCGCCGAGCGGCCCCTGATCGTCGCGGGCGGCGGCGTCCTCTACTCCCGGGCGACGGCCGCGCTCCGCGCGTTCGCCGAGCGGACGGGCGTCCCGGTCGCCGAGACGCAGGCGGGCAAGGGCGCGCTGCCCTGGGACCACGCGTGCGCCGTCGGCGCGATCGGCGCGACCGGGACCACCGCCGCCAACGCGCTGGCCCGCGAGGCCGACGTCGTCCTTGGGATCGGGACCCGGTACAGCGACTTCACGACCGCGTCGCGCAGCCTGTTCGCCCGTCCCGGCGTCCGGTTCGTGAACCTCAACGTGGCCGCCTTCGACGCCGCCAAGCACGCGGGGGAGGCGCTGACCGCCGACGCCCGCGCCGGGCTGACCGCCCTCGACGGCGCGCTCGGCGGATGGTCGGTCCCCGCCGGCCACCGCGCCGAGGCCCGCGAGCTCGCCGGACGGTGGAACGCCGTCACCGACCGGGCGTTCGCCCTCGGCCGCACCCCGCTGCCCGCGCAGTCGGAGATCATCGGCGCGGTGAACGAGGTCGCGGGCCCGCGCGACGTGGTGGTCTGCGCGGCCGGCTCGATGCCGGGCGACCTGCACAAGCTGTGGCGGACCCGGGACCCCAAGGGCTACCACGTGGAGTACGGATTCTCCTGCATGGGCTACGAGATCGCGGGCGGGCTCGGGGTGAAGCTCGCCGACCCGTCCCGCGAGGTGTTCGTGCTGGTGGGCGACGGCTCGTACCTGATGATGGCACAGGAGCTGGCGACCGCCGTCGCCGAGGACGTCAAGCTCGTCGTCGTGCTGGTGCAGAACCACGGCTACGCCTCCATCGGCGCCCTGTCGGAGTCGGTCGGCGCGCAGCGCTTCGGCACCGGCTACCGGGCGCGCACCGGCACCGGCCTGGACGGCGATCGGCTCCCGGTCGACCTGGCCGCCAACGCCGCGAGCCTCGGCGCCGACGTCCTGCGCGCGTCGGGCGTCTCCGAGTTCCGCGCCGCGCTGGAGCAGGCGGCCCGGTCGTCCCGGACGACCGTCGTGCATGTGGAGACCGACCCGCTCGCCCCGGCACCGGGCAGCGACGCGTGGTGGGACGTCCCGGTCGCCGAGGTGTCGGCGCTGGACTCCACCCGCCAGGCCCGCGCCCGCTACGACAAGGACCGCCGCGCCCAGCGCCGCCACCTGTGACCCCAGACCCCGAAGGGAATCCCATGCGCTCAATCCAGCACTGGATCGGCGGAGTACCGGTCGCCGGCGGCGACGCCCTCCCGGTGTACGACCCGGCGACCGGGCGGACGCTGGCCGAAGTGCCCCTCGGCCGCGAGGCCGAGGTCGACGCGGCGGTGACCGCCGCCGCCGAGGCGTTCGCCTCCTGGCAGGACGTGCCGGTCACCGGCCGCGCGCGGATCATGTTCGCCTTCCGCGACCTGCTGGAACGGCACGAGGACGACCTCGCCCGCATCATCACCGCCGAGCACGGCAAGGTGCTGGACGACGCCCGCGGCGAGATCGTCCGGGGCCGGGAGGTCGTCGAGTTCGCCTGCGGCATCCCCCAGCTCCTCAAGGGCGACTACTCCGACCAGGTCTCCACCGGCGTGGACGCTTTCTCCTTCCGGCAGCCGCTCGGCGTCTGCGCCGGGATCGTGCCGTTCAACTTTCCGGTCATGGTTCCGCTGTGGATGCACCCGATCGCGATCGCCTGCGGCAACGCCTTCGTGCTCAAGCCGAGCGAGCAGGTGCCGTCGGCCGCCAACCTGATCGCCGAGCTGTACGCCGACGCGGGCCTGCCCGCCGGGGTGTTCAACGTCCTGCACGGGGACGGCGGCACCGCCGCCGCGCTGACCGCCCACCCCGGCGTGGCCGCGGTGTCGTTCGTCGGCTCCACGCCCGTCGCCCGCCGGGTGCACCGGGCCGCCAGTGAGTCCGGCAAGCGGGTCCAGGCGCTCGGCGGCGCTAAGAACCACGCCGTCGTCCTGCCGGACGCCGACCTCGACCACGCCGCCGACCAGATCACCGCCGCGGCGTACGGGTCGGCGGGGCAGCGCTGCATGGCGATCTCCGTGGTGGTCGCGGTGGGGAAGTCGGCGGACCCGCTGGTGCAGCGGCTCGCGGACCGGGCCCGCGCGATCAAGGTCGGGGCCGGCGCCGACCCGGCCAGCGAGATGGGCCCGGTGATCAGTCCGGCCGCGCGGACCCGCGTCGCCGGGCACGTCGAGGCCGCCGGGCGGGACGGCGCGGCCGTGCTCGTCGACGGGCGCGACCTGCCCGGACCCGGGTTCTTCGTCGGGCCCTGCCTGCTCGACCGGGTCACCCCCGCGATGGCCGCCTACCGGGAGGAGATCTTCGGCCCGGTCCTGCTGGTGCTGCGCGCGGCCACGCCGGACGAGGCGGTGGCGGTCATCAACGCCAACCCGTACGGCAACGGGACGGCGGTCTTCACCCGGTCGGGCGAGGCCGCGCGCCGCTTCCAGCGCGAGGTGCACGTCGGGATGATCGGCGTGAACGTCCCGGTCCCGGTGCCGATGGCGTTCCACTCGTTCGGCGGCTGGAAGTCCTCGCTCTTCGGCGACACTCACATGCACGGGCCCGAGGGGGTGCGCTTCTACACCCGGGCGAAGGCCGTCACCACGCGCTGGCCGTCGTCGTCGGCGCCGTCCGCCCCGCCCGAGCTGGCCTTCCCCACCGCCGACTGACCGGCCGCGCGGCCCCCGGCGCCCCGCCGCCCCGCCGCTCCGGAGGGCCGTCGGGGCGTCGGGCCGTCGGGGGAGGACGGTCAGGACACCTTCATGCCGGACGCGATGCGGTCGCCGACCGACGGGTCGATCTTGCGCCAGTAGGCGACGGCGTTGTCCAGCACCGTGCCCGACACCCCCTTGGACAGGTGCCCGACCACGTTGGTGACCAGGCGGTCGCGGGCCGCGTCGTCCATCACCTCGCGCACCAGGTTCCCCGGCTGGGTGAAGTCGTCGTCCTCGGCGTGCAGGGTGTAGGCCTCGCGGACCAGCTCGCCCGCCTCGACCAGCCAGCTCGCCTCCTCGACGTTCTCCTGCTGGGCCGCGTCCGGCCCGCCGAAGGAGTTGGGGTGGTAGACCGCGCCGGTGTCGGCCGGATAATGCCGCATCGGGCCGTCCTTGGCGTACGAGCGGACGTCCACGTGCGGGCGGTTGGGCGGCAGCTCGGCGTAGTTCACGCCGATCCGGTAGCGGTGCGTGTCGGCGTAGGAGAACAGCCGCGACAGCAGCATCTTGTCCGGCGACGGTCCGATCCCCGGCACGAGGTTGGACGGCTCGAACGCGGCCTGCTCGATATGGATGTGGTAGTTGTCCGGATTCTCCTTCAGCGTCATCCGGCCGACCTCGATCAGCGGGTAGTCGGCGTGCGGCCACACCTTGGTGAGGTCGAACGGGTTGAACCGGTAGGACGCCGCGTCCTCGAACGGCATGATCTGCACCTTGAGCGTCCAGGACGGGTGGTCGCCCCGGTCGATCGCGGAGTGCAGGTCGCGCAGGTAGTGGTCGGTGTCCTCGCCCGCCATCGCGTCGGCCTCGGCCTGGGTGTAGAACGCGTTGCCCTGGTCGGTGAGGAAGTGGTACTTCACCCACACCTTCTTGCCGGCGCCGTTGATCCACATGTAGGTGTGCGAGCTGAACCCGTCCATGTGCCGCCAGTTCCGCGGCACCCCGCGGTCGCCCAGCAGCCAGGTGACCTGGTGCGCGGACTCCGGCGACAGGGACCAGTAGTCCCACTGCATCGTGTTGTCGCGCAGGTGCGTCTCGGGGTGCCGCTTCTGCGAGCGGATGAAGTCCTGGAACTTCTGCGGGTCGCGCATGAAGAACACCGGGGTGTTGTTGCCGACCATGTCGTAGTTGCCGTGCCGGGTGTAGAACTTCAGCGCGAACCCGCGCGGGTCGCGCCAGGTGTCGGGGCTGCCGAGCTCCCCGGCCACGCTGGAGAAGCGCGCCAGCATCGGGGTCGACCGGCCGGGCTGGAACAGGTCGGCCCGGGTGTACCCGCTGACGTCGCCGGTCACCTCGAACACGCCGTACGCGCCGCCGCCCTTGGCGTGCACCACGCGTTCGGGCACCCGCTCCCGGTTGAACTGCGCCATCTTCTCGACGAGGTAGACGTCGTGCAGGAGCAGGGGGCCGTCGGCGCCCACGCTCAGCGACTGCTCGTCGCTCCCGACGGGAATCCCCGCGTTCGTCGTGGTGTGGCCGCCGGAGTTCGGCATCCCGGTCATCGAACTACCCCCGTATCACGATGAGTGAGATATTGATCGCTCCCCGTGTCATGCTCGCATATCGCGCGCCGCAACCCCGGTGCCGCCCCTGCGCCCCCGGCGCTCCGGCACCCGCCCCGGTACGGACCCGGTATGGCGGGGGTCAACAACGGGAGCCGCGCCGTTGACCGCCCGGACTGGACGGGTAAAGGGCGATCACTACCGATTTCGGGGGGACGTCATGACGGGGAAGTTCGTGATCATCAAGGACAAGGCCGGCGCGTTCCGCTTCAAGCTCGTCGCCGGCAATGGCGAGACCATCGCCGTCAGCGAGGGGTACGGAAGCAAGGCCGGCGCGCTGCACGGCGTCGAGTCGGTCCGCACCAACGCGCAGGCGGCCAAGGTCGAGGACCGCACCCAGAAGGTCTGACCCGCTGCCGGCCCGCTGCCGGCCCGTCGCCGCACGGCCGTGCGGACGGCGCGTATTACGACTGTAGTAGCGTGTTCGCGGCCTCGCTCCCGGCCGCGCGCCGGGCAGCGGGCCCGCCGGCGGGCCCGGGGCCCGCGTACGAGGAACATCACCAGGGAGACGCGGCTGATGAGTGCCGACGGGAGTACGAAGGCCGTCACGATGGCGCTGGCCGCCAACTTCGGGATCGCGGTCACCAAGTTCCTGGCCTTCGCGCTGACGGGGTCCTCGTCGATGCTGGCCGAGGCGATCCACTCGGTCGCCGACTCCAGCAACCAGGCACTGCTCCTGATCGGCGGCAGGCGGGCCAAGCGGCGGGCGACCCCCGAGCACCCGTTCGGGTACGGGCGCGAGCGCTACATCTACGCGTTCATCGTGGCGATCGTGCTGTTCACCCTCGGCGGGCTGTTCGCGCTCTACGAGGGCTGGCACAAGATCCGCGACCCGCATCCGATCACCGAATGGCAGTGGGTGCCGGTCGTGGTGCTGCTCGTCGCGATCGTGCTGGAGGCGACCGCGCTGCGCACCGCCGTCAAGGAGTCCAACCAGGTGCGCGGCAAGGCCGGCTGGTTCCAGTTCGTCCGGCGGTCCAAGGCGCCCGAGCTGCCGGCGATCCTGCTGGAGGACACCGGCGCGCTGCTCGGCCTGGTCTTCGCGCTGGCCGGCGTCGGGCTCACCCTCGCCACCGGCGACGGCGTCTGGGACGGCATCGGCACCGGGGCCATCGGCGTCCTGCTGTGCGTGATCGCGATCGTGTTCGCGACCGAGGTCAAGAGCCTGCTGATCGGCGAGTCCGCGAGCGACGAGCACGTCCGGCTGATCCGCGCGGCCATCCTGGCCGGCGACGACGTCGACACCGTCATCCACCTGCGCACCATGCACCTCGGCCCGGAGGAGCTGCTGGTCGCCGCCAAGATCGCCATCGATCTGGACGACGACGCGCGGGACGTGGCCCAGGCCATCAACGGAGCCGAGGCGCGGATCCGCGAATCGGTTCCGATCGCCCGGCTGATCTTCATCGAGCCCGACATCCTGCGCGGCGGGCACTCCACCTCGACGACCGCGCCCGCCCCGGGCCTGGAGTAGGGCACCGCGGCAGGAGGCGGCCGGATGCCGGTGCCCCCTCCGCACCGGCCGCGCGATGTGCCGGGATGCGAACCGCCACCAGGCGGGGCCGGGCGTCGGCGGCTCCAGGGGCTGACGTGCCGGCGCCCGCCGGCGGCGGTCCGTCCTACAGCTCGAATTCGCTGGGGGAGAGGTCGACGGCGAAGCACGCCTCCCGCACGACGGCCTTCTCCTGGTCGTCGAAGTTGCCGTCGGCGCCGCCGATGATGATGCCGATCTGGATGACGGCGCGGGCCTCGGCGGGCTTCTTCTTCACCTTGCCGATGTCCTGGAGGACGCTGACCTTGCCGAAGTCGAAGTCGGCGGTGAGCTTGTCGACGTAGGCGTTGAAGCGCCGCTGGAGGTCGTCGGCCGGGAAGTTCTGGAGCACCTCGTTGGAGGCGATGAGCGTCGCGGTGCGCTGCCGCTCGCTCGGGTCGACCGAGCCGTCGGCCGCGGCGACCAGCGCGCAGACGGCCATGCTCGCGTCGCGGAACGCGCCGCTCTTGAGGTCGTTCTTCTTCGCCATGAGCTGGGTCTGCATCGTCTGAGTCGAGTCGCGCAGCTTGTCCCAAAAAGCCATTGAATGCCTCCACGTCGCCGTTGGTCTGCCTGGACTGTAGCCGATCTACGACAAGTGTCGTAGCAGGCGCCGACCCCGGCGGCCGGCCGCAGGATGGGCACCCGCCGACGACACTACCCGGCGGTCCCGCCCCCGTCCGGTGAGGTCGCCGCGCGCGTCCGGCCTGGCCGTCCGCCCGCCGGACCCCGGCTCGCGGCTCGCGGCCCGTCGTTTCGCGGGGCCGCCGCGGCCGATCGTCATCCGGACGTCAAAGGTGTGCCTTGCGCGGGCAAATTCGCATGCCTCCGGATTATCGACCATGGGTCAAGGGGAGGTAGGGCCAAGGATCGGAATGGTCTTCCAGGTAATGGCGTGTTCGATCGTCTGCGCCGTTCTGGTGTGCGGGCGGGGGAGGAATGACATGGGGAAGGTCAAGAGAGAACATGAGGGGCACGGCGAGCGGACCGGGGCGGAAGTCCTCTCTTCGGCGGAATACGCCGCCGAGCTGAAGTACGAGTCGAGCGGCAGGCTCGTCGAGGCCGGCTGCGGAGGCACGTCCGACGGGCTCGAGCAGCACGTCTGCATGGGTCTGAGCGCCTGCCACGGATTCGACGTCGACGGCCAGGCGTACATGGCGGGCACCGGGAGCTGCGCCACGGTCCGGCACGTCTGCCACGGTGAGGGCCAGTGCCGCGGCCAGGGCGGCTGCGGCTACGCCGGCGCCGACTCGGAGCAGTGGCGTCCGGGCGATCAGGCGTGCCGATACAACGGGAGCTGCGCGAGCCCGATCAACATCAGCCGGGTGTTCTGTGCGGGCCCGATGAAGGGCAAGAGCGTCTGGATGCAGGCGCGCCGCCAGATGGAGGACCGGATGAACCGGGCGAGCCTGGCCTATGGCCCCGCACCCGGCGAGGGCATTCCCAACGGAATGCTGCCGGAATATGACATTGACGACGAAGAAATTCCTCCCAAGCCGAAATCCGCGTCCCCATCGGACGACGGTTCCTCGACGGCCCGATGACGGCACCCGTTTCCGGGGGCGGGCCGCTGGGATTCGGGGTCGGACTGCGCACGCCGCACCTGGAGCACGTGCGGCGCCACGAGCCGCGGGTCGGATTCTTCGAGGTCATCTCGGAGAACTACCTGACGTCCCAGGGCGGGCGCCGCAAGGGGCTCGCCGAGATCGCCGAACGGTACCCGATCGTCCTGCACGGGGTCTCGCTGTCGATCGGCAGCACCGACCCTCTCGATTTCGACTACCTCACCCGCCTGCGGCGGCTCGCCGCCGAGACGCGGGCCGAATGGGTGTCCGACCACGTCTGCTGGACGGGCGTGCTGGGCCTCAACACCCACGACCTGCTGCCGATGCCGTTCACCGAGGAGTCCCTCGCGCACGTGGTGCGGCGCGTCCGCACCGTGCAGGACTTCCTGGGACGGCGGCTGGTGCTGGAGAACCCCAGCAGCTACGTCGAGTTCACCGGCTCCTCCATGACCGAGCCCGAGTTCCTGGCCCGGATGGCCGACGACGCCGACTGCGGCCTGCTGCTCGACGTCAACAACGTGTACGTGTCGGCGGTGAACCACGGGTTCGACCCGGCCGGGTACCTGAGCGTGCTGCCGGCCGGCCGGGTGGCGCAGATGCACCTGGCCGGCCACTCCGACCACGGCACCCACCTCATCGACACCCACGACGGCCCGGTCGCCGACCCGGTCTGGGAGCTGTACGCCCGCGCGGTCGCCGCGACCGGAGGGGACGTGCCGACGCTGCTGGAATGGGACGACAAGCTGCCCGGCTTCCCCGTCCTGGAAGCCGAGCTGGACAAGGCGCGCCGGGTCGCCGAGACGGCGGGAGGCCGCGCCCATGCCTGAGCTCGACGGCCTCGCCGGGCTCCAGCGCTGGATGCAGCACGCGATCCTCGACCCGGAGGGGGTCACCGCGTCGGCCGGCGAGGTGCTGACCGCCTCGTCCGGGATGACCGCGCGGGAACGGCTCGCCATCTACTGGCGCGGCTACCGGCTGCGCCTGCTGGAGTGCATGCGCGAGCTGCATCCGGGCCTGATCCACCTGCTCGGGGAGGAGCTGTTCGACGCGTTCGCCCTGGAGTACCTGGACTCCTGCCCGCCGCGGGACTTCACCCTGTCCCGCTTGGACGCCGGGTTCGCCGGCCACCTGGCCGAGACCCGGCCCGACACCGGCCTCCCGCCCGCGGAGCGGCAGCCGTGGGTCGACGTGATGATCGACCTGGCCCGGTTCGAACGGGCGGTGACCGAGGTGCTCGACGGGCCGGGCACCGAGGACGGCCCCGTGCTGGACGCGGCCGACCTCGCGCTGCACGCCGCCGACCTCGCGAGTACCGCGGGCGCCGCGGGACCGGGCGGGACGATGTCCCCGCACGGCGGCGGCGGGGGACCGGCCGGCTGGCGGCTGGCGACCGCGCCGTGCCTGCGGCTGCTGCGGCTGTCCTTCCCCGCGCACCAGTACGCGACCGCCGTACGGCACGGCCAGGACCCGCCGTTCCCCGCACTGGGGACGACGTACCTGGCCGTCGGCCGCCGCGACTACGCGATCACGATCCACGAGCTCGGCCCGCGCCCCTTCCGGGCGCTGCGCGACCTGAGCCGGGGCGCCACCGTCGGCACCGCGCTGCGCGGAGCGGCCCGCGAACGCGGCCCGGCGTGGCTGCGGCACTGGGCCGGGCTGGGGTTCTTCACCGCCATCGAACGGCCGGCGGCGCCCGCCCGCCCGTCCCGTGCCCGCGCGCACGGACCCCGTCCCACCATGAACTCGGTAGAGAGGGCAGCACGATGACCGCCACGACCACGACGGCCGTCCCGGCGCAGACGATCAGGCCGCTGCTCCCGGGCAAGGGGATCACCACCGTGCGGGAGCTGGCCGACCATCTGCACGTCGCCGCCCAGGTGGAGCTGTCCACGATCCCGCTGTTCCTGTACTCCGCCTACTCCCTCAAGACCCAGGGGCACTCGCAGTGGGCGGCGCAGCGCGGGGTCCTGCGCACCCTGATCGGGGTCTCCATCGAGGAGATGCTGCACCTGGCGCTGGTCCGCAACCTGATGGTCGCCATCGGGCACGGCGACGAGATCAAGTTCTACGATCCGAAGTTCGTCCCGGTCTTCCCCAGCGACATGCTGAACCGGAACGACCCCGCCGACCCCGACGGTGCCAGGATCCGCCTGGAGCTGAAGGCGCTGTCGACCGCGCACGTGCGGACGTTCCGCCGGGTGGAGCAGCCCGACAGCATCCCGCCGCGCGCGGCCGGCGCCGTCCCGGACCCCGCGGAGGTCGGGCAGTACACCAGCCTGGGCGCCTTCTACCGGGCCATCGAAAAGGGCTTCGCCAAGCTGAACAAGGAAAAGAAGATCAGCTGGGACCTGGCGAACGTCAGAAAGCAGTACCACCGCGGATTCTGGAACGAATTCGGCAGCGGGACGCCGATCAGGGTGTACGACTACAAGACCGCCAAGGCCGCCTTGGAGCTCATCATCGAACAGGGCGAGGGAAGCACCAAGGAGCACGAGCGCATCCAGATCAGGCCCGGCATCGAGGACTACACGCACTACGAGAAGTTCCGCCGGATCGAGAAGGAGATCGAGGGCATCGGCGCAGGTGACGCCACCTCCAAGAACGAGATCTCGATCAACGATCCCCGGGTCGTCTGGCCGGTCGTCGACAACCCCAGGCTCAAGAAGTACAAGAGCCTCCCGAACGTCCACGCGCTCATGGAACTGTTCAACGCGTGCTACTGCTACACGCTGTGCCTGCTCGACGAGCTGTATCAGAACACCACCAAGGACGAGCGCGAGGAGACCATTCCCGGCACCGAGCGCACTGAGCTCTTCAGCCGCCGGTACGAGCTCGAGCGTAACGGCATCGCCGCGATGCAGGGAATCCTCTATCCGATCGCGCAGGCCCTGGTCACCACGCCGGTGGACATGAAGCACACCGCCGGGCCCTCCTTCGAGTTCTACCGGTTCGGCGAGCGCGGCGCGGAGACCAAGAAGGACGAGCTCGTCCGGCTGTGCGAGACCGCGATCGGGTACCACCCGAAACTGGGCGGCGACGACGGCGTCCGCCGCCAGATCTCGCTGCTGACGGAGATCTGAACCGGGCGGAGCGCCGCCGCAGGACCGTGCCGTCCCGCGGCGGCGCTCCGCGGCGCCACCGGTGGGGCACCGCCACGGGCACCGTCACGGGCGGCGCCGATCGTCCTAGCGGCTGAGCACCTTCTCCAGCTCCCGCTTGTTCATCTGGGACCGTCCCTGGATGTTGCGGCGCTTGGCCTCGGCGTAGAGCTGTTCCTTGGTCCGCCCGCCGGGGCCCAGGCCGCGGCCCGAACGTCGGCCGCCCCGCTTCTGCGGCGATTCGGTCTCCGTCGAGATCCTGCTCGCCCGCCGTGCCTCGCCCGTCCGCGCGCGGTTCTTGTTGACGGTCCGCGCGGCGATCTCCTCGGCGCGCCGTTCGCCGGCGCCCCGCTTCTTCTGCGAGTCCTTGATGTCCTCGTACTGGCGTTCCCTCTTGTCGCTCCATGCCCGCGGCATGACCGCCCCCTCGGCGAGATTCCGGGATCCGGGCCGGCGACCTGCGCCGATGCCCGATTCGCGACGTTCGCAGTGGTAGCGCTACCCAGGCGAGTGCGGCTCACGCACGGAGCCCCGCCCGCCACGTCCGGAAGCGGGACGCCCGCCCGGAAACGAGGGAAGCCTCGTTCCAGTGTGTCGGAACGAGGCTTCTGAACTGGGGAGATGGTGGGCGATACTGGGATTGAACCAGTGACCTCTACCGTGTCAAGGTAGCGCTCTCCCACTGAGCTAATCGCCCGCGCGTCTGCCGACGCATCGAGGTGGAGACGGGATTTGAACCCGTGTACACGGCTTTGCAGGCCGTTGCCTCGCCTCTCGGCCACTCCACCAGAGCGAGGCCCTCCGGACCTCTCAGAGCGGAAGACGGGATTTGAACCCGCGACCCTCACCTTGGCAAGGTGATGCTCTACCACTGAGCCACTTCCGCTTGCGCTGCCCGGTGCCTTGCGGCCCCTTGCGGCGACGGGGAAAACATTAGCGCGTCCAGGCCCGTTCCCCAAACCGGGTTTCGCCAAGGGCACGTTTCGTCACGGATCGAAGCAAGGCTCGCCTAATGTCGGAACATGTCCGCAGAACACGCCATCGGCTCCGACATCGCGCCGGTCGCGGCGCTGCTGGCCGACCGGGCGCGGGCGGCCATGCTGACCGCGCTGATGGACGACCGGCCGCTCGCCGCCGGGGAACTGGCCCGCATCGCCGGGGTGAGCGCCCAGACCGCCAGCGCGCACCTGGCCAGGCTGCTCGACGGCGGGATGGTCACGGTGGTCAAGCAGGGCCGCCACCGCTACTACCGGCTCAGCGGCACCGAGGTCGCGCGGCTGATCGAGTCGCTGTCCAGGATGAGCCCCCCGGTGGAGGTGCGCAGCCTGCGCCAGTCCCGCGACGCGCGGCGGCTGCACCTGGCCCGCACCTGCTACGACCACCTGGCGGGTGAGGCGGGCGTCGCCCTGTACGCCGCGCTCTGTGACGGCGGCATGATCGAGCCCGGCCCCGAGGCGTGCGCGGTGACCCGCAAGGGCGAGGAACGGCTGGCGGGGATCGGCATCGACGTGCCCGAGCTGCGCCGGGCCCGCCGCGGGTTCGCCGGGCACTGCCTCGACTGGACCGAGCGCAGGCCCCACCTGAACGGGGCGCTCGGCGCCGCGCTGATCGCGAGGATGATCGAGCTGGGCTGGTTCGAGCGGGGGAGCACCCGGCGGGCGCTGACCGTGACCGACGCCGGCCTGGCCGGCCTCGCCGACTCGTTCGGCTGCCTGCTGCCCTGACCTCGGCGGCCGTCCCGGAGGCCCGCCGCGGGGGCCGGCCGCGAGACCGCGCCGCCGACCCGGCCCGATGAGCCGGGACGGGCCCCGCACGGCCCGTAGTGTGGTCTGGACAGCGGACTGTGAGCGGGCCGAAGGCGGCCCGCCGTATGGAGGTGGCTTCCGGTGACGGCGGGGCAGGGCAAGATTTGGCTGAACGGGGACCTGCTCGACCCCGAGCAGGCGCGGGTGTCGGTCTTCGATCACGGCGTCCTCGTCGGCGACGGGATCTTCGAGACGGTGAAGGCCACCCACGGGGAGCCGTTCGCGCTCACCCGGCACCTGCGGCGGCTGGCCCGTTCGGCGGCGGGCCTCGGCCTGCCCGAGCCCGACCAGGACGCGCTCGCCCACGGCACGCTGGAGGTGCTGGCGGCGGCGCCCAGGTGGCCGCTGGCCCGCGTCCGCATCACCTACACCAGCGGGCCCGGCCCGCTCGGCTCGGACCGGGGGACCGCCGGGCCGACGGCTTCGATCATCGTCGCCGAGCAGCGTTCCTTCCCGGAGACCGCGGACGTCACGGTCGTGCCGTGGCCGCGCAACGAGCGCGGCGCCTTGACCGGACTCAAGACCACCTCCTACGCCGAGAACGCGCTCGCGCTCAAGTACGCCAAGGAGCGCGGCGGCGGCGAGGCGGTCTTCGGCAACCTGGCCGGGAACCTGTGCGAGGGCACCGGCACCAACGTCTTCGTGGTCCGGGGCGGGCGGCTGGTCACCCCGCCGCTGTCGTCGGGCTGCCTGGCGGGCGTGACCCGGGGGCTGGTGCTGGAATGGTGCGGCGGCGAGGAGGAGGACCTCCCGCTGGAGGACCTCTACCGGGTCGAGGAGGCGTTCCTGACCTCCACGACCCGCAACGTCCAGCCGATCCGCGCCGTCGACGGCACCGTCCTGCCGGTCGCGCCCGGCCCGGTCACCGCCAAGGCCATGGAGACGTTCGCCGCCCGCGGCGCCGAGCTGATGGACCCCTGACGGCCGTCCCGGCGCCGCCCGTGCCGACCGTCCGGGGCGGGCGGCGCCGGCGTGCTCAGGGCGCGAGCGCGACGACCAGCGCCGACCAGGTCAGCGGGACGGCCCCGTGCCCCCGACCGGTCTCGGGATTCCAGTGCTCGGCGAACCCCGAGGGGCCCACGGCGGCGCGCGACATGGCCGTCACCGCCGCGCGCACGTCCGCACGGCCCCAGCGGTCGGCGGCGAGCACCGCGAGGTAGTTCATCTGCATCCACGCGGTCCCGCGCCAGTAGCCGTCCGGGTCGTAGGCCGGATGGTCCCGGGCCACGTACGCCAGGCCGCAGGGCGCGGCGAACCGCTCCGGATCCAGGAGTTGGTCGAGCGCCCGCTCCGCCTTGACGGGGTCCCGGGTGGTCAGCGCCCCGAGCACACCGTCGAGGGTCGGGACCCGGCCCGTTCCCGCCCCGCCGCTGATCTCCCCACCGGTGATCGGCTCGTCCGCCCAGAGGCCCTGCTCGTCGTCCCACAGGCGCTCGTCGATCGTCGCGGCGTGCCGCGCGGCGCGCTCGGTCCAGGCCCGGTCGCCGGTGAGCGCGCCCAGTTCGGCGGCGGCGTGCGCGTACAGGACGTTGTAACCGGCGGAGGCGCACTCGAAGGCCGTGGAACGCGTCGCGGCGCCGTTCGGAGCGAAGCCGGTCGCGTCCACGAGATGCCAGTCGAAGACGGTCCAGTCGGGCCGGTTCCAGCGCAGCGTGCCGCCGGGGCCGCCCGTCCTGCCGAGGAAGGCGGCCACCCAGGCGTCCCAGCGCGGCGAGTCGTCCGTCCCGGACTCCCAGGGGTGGACGAGGTAGATCAGGCCATCCGGGGTGCGGCGGTGGCGCCACAGCCACTCGAGGGACGCGCCGATGCGGGCGGTGAGCCCGTCCGGGAGCATGCCCGCGGTCGCGAGCACCCGGGCGGCGTGCGCGTACACGGGCGGTTGCGTGTACGAGGAGCAGTGGTCGAGCGGCCCCCGGTCGCGGTTGGGCTCGGCGTACCGCATGTGCGGGACGAACCCGTCCGCGAACTGCGCGGACAGCACCCCCGCCAGCTCGCGCCGCGCCCGCGCGTGCTCGCCGAAGTGGTGCCAGCAGATCGCGGCGAAGCAGGAGTCCCACATCCACTGGTGCGGGAAGACCGCGGTGTTGGGGTAGGTGTGGCCGCGCCGCTCGTCCCAGTGGGCCTCCAGGACCGCGCGGGCCCTCCTGACGATCTCCGCCGGGTCCCGGATCGGCCCGGCGCCGGGCGACGGCCCGGTGTCGCGGGGCGGGGGCGTGCCCTGGGGCGGTCCGGTCTCGCGGGACGGCGTCACGGCGTGGTGCCGGCGGCGGCCATCGCGGCGCCGACGATGCCGGCGTTGTTGACCATGGCCGCCGGGACGATCGGGGCGCGGACGTGGTGGATGAGCGGGACGAAGTGCTCGGACTTCTTGCTCACCCCGCCGCCGAGGATGATCAGCGAGGGCGAGATCAGCGCCTCCAGATGGATCAGGTAGTCGCTGAGCCGCCTGGCCCACTTCTCCCAGCTCAGATCGTGGTCCTCGCGGGCCTTGGCCGACGCCCGCGACTCGGCGTCCTTGCCGTGCAGCCTCAGGTGCCCGAACTCGGTGTTGGGCACCAGCACGCCGTCGGTGAACAGCGCGCTGCCGATCCCGGTGCCGAGCGTCAGCAGCACCACGGTGCCGCCGTGCCCCTTGCCCGCGCCGAGCCGCATCTCGGCGAGACCGGCGGCGTCGGCGTCGTTCAGCACGGTCACCGGCCGCCCGGTCGCCTCGGCGAAGAGCCTCCGGGCGTCCAGCCCGATCCACTCCTTGGACACGTTGGCGGCCGTCATCGTCCGGCCGCCGATCACCACGCCCGGGTAGGTGACGCCGACCGGGCCGGTCCAGCCGAAGTGCGCCACGATGCGGCCCAGCACCTTCGCGACCGGTTCCGGCCTGGACGGGTGCGGGGTCTCGATGCGCAGCCGGTCCGCGCGGAACCCGCCGTCCGAGAGGTCCACCGGGGCGCCCTTGATGCCCGACCCGCCGATGTCGATGCCCAGCATCTCCATGCCCCCTGCCTACCCCCGCCGGGTGCGCGCCACCCGTCGGTGATCGGGTCGCCGGACCTGCCCCGCGCCCGCGCCGTCCGCGCGGATCAGGGTGTTCAGGGGGCGCCGCCGGGACGCGCGCCGGTCGAGATTCGTCGCCGTTTGGGGCTTATGGGATCGGTCGCGTCCCGGCAGACTGTGTGCCGTGAACGACTTCGATCTCCTCGTGCTCGGGTCGGGACCCGGCGGGCAGCGCGCGGCCATCGCCGCCGCTAAGCTCGGCCGGCGGGTCGCCATCGTCGACCGCCGCGACATGATGGGCGGTGTCTGCATCAACACCGGCACCATCCCGTCCAAGACGCTGCGCGAAGCCGTTCTGTACCTGACCGGGCTCAACCAGCGCGAACTGTACGGGCAGAGCTACCGGGTCAAGCAGGACATCACGGTCGCCGACCTCGGCATCCGCACCCAGCACGTGATCGGCCGCGAGGTCGACGTGATCCGCAGCCAGCTCGCCCGCAACCACGTCACCGTGCTGCCCGGGATGGGACGGTTCCTGGAGCCCGACGCCGTCGGCGTGAGCGGGGGCGGGGAGCGCGAGCGGAAGGTCACCGCCGACCGGATCGTCATCGCGACCGGGACCCGCCCGGCCCGTCCGGACACCGTGGAGTTCGACGACCGCACGGTGATCGACTCCGACGGGATCATCAACATGGAGCGGATCCCCGAGACGATGGTCGTGGTCGGCGCGGGGGTGATCGGCATCGAGTACGCCTCGATGTTCGCCGCGCTCGGCACCAGGGTCACCGTGGTCGAGCGGCGCGACCGGATGCTCGACTTCTGCGACCTGGAGATCATCGAGGCGCTGAAGTACCACCTGCGCGACCTGGCGGTCACCTTCAGGTTCCGCGAGACCGTCGCCTCGGTCGAGCGGACGGCGCACGGCGCGCTCACCGTGCTGGAGAGCGGCAAGCGGATCCCCGCCGACACCGTGATGTACTCGGCCGGCCGGCAGGGCATGACCGACGGCCTCGACCTGGACGCCGCCGGGCTCACCGCCGACCACCGCGGCCGGATCAAGGTCGACGAGAACTACCGCACCGAGGTTCCGCACGTGTACGCGGTGGGCGACGTGATCGGGTTCCCGTCGCTGGCCGCGACCTCGATGGAGCAGGGCCGGCTGGCGGCGCACCACGCCTGCGGCGAGCCGGTCTCGGAGATCCACAAGGTCCAGCCGATCGGGATCTACACCATCCCCGAGATCAGCTTCGTGGGACGGACCGAGGACGAGCTCACCGAGGCCAAGGTGCCGTTCGAGGTCGGCGTCTCCCGCTACCGCGAGCTGGCCCGCGGTCAGATCATCGGCGACTCGTACGGGATGCTCAAGCTGCTGGTCTCGTCCGAGGACCGGTCGCTGCTCGGCGTGCACGTCTTCGGCACCGGGGCCACCGAGCTGGTGCACATCGGGCAGGCCGTGATGGACCTCGGGGGGACGGTCGACTACCTGGTCGACGCGGTGTTCAACTATCCGACGTTGGCCGAGTCCTACAAGGTGGCCGCGCTCGACGCGACGAACAAGATGCGCCACATCGCCAGGCTGGGCGGCTGACCGGCCCCGCCCCCGTCCGGCGTGGCCGGGACGGCGCTCAGGACGGCCAGAGCAGGTTCTCCAGCTCGGAGTCGATGTCGATGAAGTCCGGCTCCTGCCCGGCCGGGACGGCCTGGTAGGTCCGGTGCAGGAAATCGGCCAGCGGGGAGAGCGGCACCTCGAACAGGGCGTCGCCGAACGGGGACGACAGCGCGATGTTGAGCGTGCTGTCGTCGTCGGGGGATGCGGGCCAGACCTCCACGTCCCCGTCCCCGACCTTGCGCACGATGCCGACGGTGAGAAGCTCGCGAGCGAAGATCCACTCCACCGGCTCGTCGTCGCCGACGTAGAACGCCATCCGGATGGCGTACGGGTCGTCCGCCACGTACTCCAGCCCGGCGAGCAGGGGGACGGTCGTGCGGTCGGGGACGACGAGGCGAAGGCCCAGCTCGGCTGAGACGGTGGTGCTGCTGTTCATGAGCAATCCTTCAGACGTCGGTCCCGCTGACGCGCGGGCGCTCGGGTGGGAAACTGCACTCCCTCCCACGGATGTCCCCGCGATCTATGACGCGTAACTGAGGGAAGTTGTGGGAACATTCCGCGACCCGTGCCCGGTGTGACCTATCTCACGTTCCCCAAAGGGGCCCCTGACCTGGGCAAAATGGGATCAATCGGAACGCGCGCCGGGGATTCGCGGCCCGATCGGCTGACGGCATGCCCGTCGCTGTGTGACTATCGGCGGGGCGGCACCATGGTCGGTATCGGGATCGAAGATCCGTATCGGCCCCCGTCTGACATAGGGTAATCACGTGGCGATCAACCATGAAAAGGACCCCCCGGTGGCTGCCGCCGAGGACGAGCCCGGCCCGTTCACGCGCTTCCGCGAGGTGATCCGGCGCAACGCGCTCCTCAACAACACCTGGCGCGTCGGCGTCTTCACCGTCGGCGCGACGGTGCTGGTCGGCGGGCTAGTCATGATGGTCGCCCCCGGCCCCGGAATCCTCGGCATCATCGTCGGCCTGGCGATCCTGGCGACCGAGTTCGCCTGGGCCCAGCGCGCCCTGCACCACGCGAAGCAGGCCGCCGAGAAGGCCAAGGAGAAGGCGCTCGACCCCCGCAAGAAGCGGCGCAACACCATCCTGGCCGTCCTCGGCGGGATCCTGGCCGGCGCCGCCGTCATCGCCTACCTGGTGATCTACGGCTTCAACCTGCCGTGGAACATCGAGGACCTCACCTTCTGGAACTGATCAACGATCACATAGCGTGATGCCATGGAGCATCCGCGTGACCGTCGTGCGCCTGCCGAGCACTGGGCCGCCTTCCGCTACTCGCGGTACTTCCCCGCCGTCGTCCTGACCCTCATCCTCTCCGCCGCCGCGGGACTCTTCGCGGGCTCCTACTGCTACACCCTGGCCAACCCCGCCCCCCGCCACGTCCCCATCGCGGTCACGGGCCAGGGCCGGTCCGACGTGCTCGTCAAGGCCATGGACCAGGGGCTGGACGCCTCGCTGGCCGTCCACCGCTACGCCACCTATGCCGAAGCCCGCGCCGCCGTCGAGAAGCAGCGCGAGTTCGCCGTCCTCGTCCTCGGCGGCGACCGCGCGACCCTCGACGTCGCCGCGGCGGCGGGCGCCTCGGTCGCCCGCCTGCTCATCCAGGCGGCCCCCGCCGCCGGACGCGCGGCCGGCGTCCCGGTCCAGGTGAACGACATCAAACCGCTCCAGAGCAGCGACCCGCAGGGCCTGGCCATCTTCTACATCTCGCTGGCCGCCGTGATCATCGGCTTCATCGGCGCCGTCAACCTCACCGTCCACGCCGGCGGCCTCAACACCGCCGAGCGCATCGCCTTCACCGCCGCCTACGCCGCCCTCGGCGGCTTCACCATCTGCGCCATCGTCGACTGGCTCCTCGGCGTCCTGCGCCTCCCGCTGAAGGAGTCCTGGTTCATCCTGTCGCTCACCATGTTCACCAGCGGCATGGTCTTCACGATGTTCAACACCCTCATCGGCCGCTGGGCCATGATCCCCACCTGGGGCCTCATGGTCGTGCTCGGCAACCCGTCCTCGGGCGGCGCGGTCTCCTGGCCCCTCCTGCCCTCTGTGCCGGGCCGCGTCGGCCGCTGGCTCCCACCCGGCGCCTCGGTCAACGCCCAGCACACCGCCATCTACTTCAGAGACCACCAGATGGCGCTGCCCTTCGTCGTCCTCTTCGTCTGGAGCCTGGTCGCCACCGCGGTCTTCATCATCTGGCAACGCCGCCGCCCCTGACCCACGATGCGCGAGCACCCGCCGACATACGCTAGAGTTTCCGACGTCGGAACGCCGCAAGGCAGACCGCCAGGGCGATTAGCTCAGTGGGAGAGCGCTTCGTTCACACCGAAGAGGTCACTGGTTCGAACCC
Organism: Actinomadura xylanilytica; assembly: GCF_030283145.1. Classification (GTDB taxonomy): domain Bacteria; phylum Actinomycetota; class Actinomycetes; order Streptosporangiales; family Streptosporangiaceae; genus Spirillospora; species Spirillospora xylanilytica. The sequence goes on along the minus strand of NZ_JASNWE010000003.1, from coordinate 254,793 downwards.
AGTATCGCCCACCGCAGGTCACAGGCCCTTTCCCGGTCGCTGGGGGAGGGCCTTTCGTGATCCACTGGGAGGAATTCGGGAGATCATCTTTCTCCCGCCCCAACGAGGTCACAGGTTGACGCCGTTCACGCGACTACCGTGCGTAACGACGATCGGGTGGGCGGCACGTGCCGCCCACCCGATCGATCACCTCAGACGGTCACCGGACCGGTCGATGCAGTGTGTCTCCCCAGCGACACGGATCTGGCCGACATTCTGCGCGACCAAGGGCGTGCGAGCGTGCGCGAAGCGCTACTTTTGGCGGTTCCGCTAGCCGATCTGGTGGTCGACGCAAGCATCGAGCGATCTGGGGGGACGCTCGAACTCCCTGAACACCGGGTGGCCGCACTCCACGCCGCCGCCCGCTTGATCGCCCAGATGCGAGCCCCCGAGGTCGCCCGGCAGATCTCACGCGTCGCGACCCGGACCGACCTGGACACCGCCACCGTGACCGCTGCCCTGGCCTCCGCCATCAGCCCCGAACCGACCCGCGATCCCGCCGCCGACGACTTCCCGTCACCCCCGCTCACCGGCCCCGAACACGCCCCGGCGAGCACCCGCACGACCCGTCAACCAGATCACTCCGTCCGACACCGTGGACGGTGATCCTCGCACTCCGATCTGGAGACCGTCGTCATGACCACCGAATACCACCCTGACCCCATCACCGAGGGATTCAGCCACAGCGGCCAACGCCTGGTCCAGCTCGTGGCGCTTGCCGCTGCCGGGCAACAGGGCTACAGCCGGTACAAGGATCGGTTAAGAGCGGCGCAGGACGCCCGCGAGGCCGAAGCCGAACGAGCGGCGGCACGAGACCTCAAAGCGGCCTTCGACGAAGCCCGCTCCCACCGGGCACCGGCACACGACCGGCGCTGGCTGCGCGAGGCGAACCTCCCGCACGTCGCGCAAGCGTGGGGAGCGGCCGTGCCGTACGCAGCCGACAACGCATCAGCGGCCTCGGCGGTGCGCAAATGCGAAGAACGGCTCCGCGACCTTCACCCACACGCGATGAGCCACTACGACCGCTTCCGAGACCAAGGCCAAACCCCGCTCGACGCCATGGGGAACGCCGCGCCCTACTTCACCCGAGACCCGAACGTACGCACCGGCGACCCGGCGCCCGCCCACAGTTGCCGGAGGGGACAGAAAGCAGGTGGTCTGTCCCTGACCTCGGCTCGCAACGCGCCGCCGAAGAGGAAGTCCGGCAGGAACAACGGGCGCACCAAATCGCCAACGACCTCAGCAGTCGGCTCCACGATCAGGGACGGGAAGCCACCCCGGCGAGATGCGCTCCACATTGGAGATCACCACCAACCTGCCCGAACCCGTTATCGCCAAAGTGACCGGCCCGAACACAGGAATCCGACCAGGGCGTCGAACGAAGCAGAGCCCGCGGCCGAAGACTTCCCGCACACCATCGACCAAGCCCTCGCCATGACGGCAGAACAGCCCTTCGAAGAGCCCGCGAGGAAGCCACCAGTCCAATCACCAGAACGGAACCGGCGCCGCAACCGCTGAGAGAGAAGGAGAAACCCCATGCACGCGATCGGATCAAGCCCCTACTTCTGGCTCTTCCTCATCGGCGTTCTGATCCTCACCGCCGTCCTCCCGACCCTCATCGCCATGATCCGAGGCGTGGAGGACATCATGCTCATCGTCCTGTTCAACGTCCTGGGCTGCGCCATCGTGTTCGGCTGGCCCGTCGCCCTGGTGATGGCGATCAAGTGGCCAAGGCCCCAAGACCTGAGGATGCCCGCACACCGCCGTCCCCAGCCGCCCAGCGGAGAATCGGATCCGCATATGACGACCAGTGAACCCATCTAACAGACCCTGCCCGGCACCCATTACCGGGACCGAGCCGTCCACTTGACGCGGCTCGGCGCCGCCCACGCCGCCGACCAGGCCCCCGACGCAGCCGCGATCGCCGGACTGGGCGCCCTCACCGAGACCCGCCGGGGCGGATCCCAGCACGCGCTCGCCGAGCTGGGGATACTGGAGGCCACGCTGACGGGAGCATGGCCCTGCCAGCCCAAGGTCCGCGAATTCCACGCCGCGATGTCGGCCGCCCGAGCCAGCAAAACACCCAGCTGACACATCCCGAACCGACCTTCGTCCGCTTACTGGCCTGAGCCGGTGCACCCGCCTGTGGAAGACCTCACGCCCATGACCCCATCCAGCCCGTCGGATACCGCTGTCCGCCCCGCCTGGGCCGATTTGCCTCGGCCGTTGCGGGATGGGCTCGCCGCGCGTCTGGGTGAAGTCCGCCGCGCACACGTCCAGACCGGCGGGTTCACTCCCGGGTTGGCAGCGCGGCTGCAACTGGCCGACGGCGACCAGGTCTTCGCCAAGGGCATCCCGGCCGACCACGCGCTGGCCGGCAAATACCAGGCCGAGGCACGCACAGCCCTCCCCGACATAGCTCCCGCCCCCCGGCTCCGCTGGGACGCCGTGATCGGAGGGTGGATCGTGCTGGTCTTCGACGACGTCGCAGGCCGCCACGCCGACCTGCCCCCTGGATCCTCCGACGTGGCCCGGGTAGTCGCGATGGTCGGCGGTCTCGCGTCCGTCCTGACGCCCTGCCCGGCGCCGAAGGTTCCTGCCGCAGCCGCTGAACTCAGCGATATGGTGCACGGCTGGCGGGAGCTGGCCGCCTCACCACCGGCGGACCTGAACGGCTGGGCCCGCCGCAACCTGGACCGCCTCGCCCGAACCGAGACGGCCTGGCTGACAGCCGCCGATGGCGACACGCTCCTGCACGGCGACATCAACCGTTCGAACCTGCTGGTCACCGACGATGAGGTCTACCTGGTCGACTGGGCCCAGCCCGTACGCGGCGCACCCTGGCTCGACCTCGCCGACCTCATCCCACACCTCATCCTCGCCGGGCACACACCCCCAGCGGCCGAACAGGCAGTCGCCCCCGCGATCACAGCGACCGGAGTGAGCGCCCAGACGATCACCAGCTACGCCATCGCCTTCGCGGGATACTGGAGCCGGACCAGCCGAGACCCCGCCCCGCCCGACGTCCCGAACCTGCGCAAATACCAAGCCCGTGCCGCACACGCCGCCCTGACATGGGCAGCCCACCGAACCCGCTGGTCGTAACCGACACACTGCGCCAGCCCGGACACGCCCTCGACGGTAACCGCACGTTCTGCACCACGGAGCCCACGCAGGGCAGAGCCCGTGGGATGCGTGGGACCCGAGCACACAACCTGCGGATTAAAAGTCCGAAGCTGTCGTATCAGGGTGGCTCTCTTGGTGTCGGCCGGTGCTGATCTGTCCGTAACGGTCCTGATCTTGGTGCCACACGATGCCGCCGCGTGTCGATCCGGTTCAGAACCGCCGAGCCGACAACGAGCCGACATGGGACGTTGTGGGGATTCGTGGACTGGGCAGGCGGTGGGCTGCGCCTCCCGGTGCAATGACAGATTTGAGTCGACCATGCCCACACACGAAACGACGTGCAGGTTGTCGCCGGTTTCCGGTCAGGACGGCAACCCGGAACACGACTCGAGGCCGGTGACGTCTGTCGTGCGGCCGGGGTGCGTCCATCGCACGGCAGTGCGCGGCCTGCCTTTTTGTGGTGACGATCGCGCCTGCCTGCTGACCTGAACGCGAACCTAGCGCCGTAAGGCCGATGCCTCTTCCGTTCAACGCCGACCGGTACGCTTCGCCGCTATGGGCATTTCCTGTTGACTTTGACCGATTTGGTCCGGCGGCGCAGGGCTCTATCGAGGGAGGTCACAGTTGTCGAAGCTATGTAGATCTACGAACTGATCTTGATTGTGGGTTACTTCGGTCACCCGTACGGTGTGAGGGGGGTGGTGCGACATCCATCAGAAGCGAAATATGGCGTACTCCTCCTTAGTAGCGGGGATCAGTCAGAGAGAAGGAAGGTTATGTATCAAGTAAGCATCAGGAAATTCGTGCTCATACCGGGATTGGCGCTCGCGCTCGGGCTCGCCGGTGGCATCTCCCCAGCCTGGGGAGCCACCTCGGCCCCGATGAGCGCGGCCCCGGCCCAGGTCTCCCAACTCGCCCCGGCCCCTGCCGTCCCCGCCCGAAAAGTCGCGCTCACTCGCCAGAACAGGGACTGCCTAGGGATGCCGGTCGGACCCACGCTGACTCAGAGCTTCGGGTTCTCCGTCGTCAGGAGGACCGGCTCGAACAGGATCGTGACCACGGTCGTGCTGCAGGGAGCTGCACCCAACGCCACCTACACCATCCGGCTCATCCAGTTGGGGTCGTCTCTTGGGACATCCGACTGCCAGGGGGTCGCCGGTACGGTGACCACCGACGAATTCGGTAATGGCGAGGCCAATGTCCAGGAGAACGTGCTCCCTGGCGCAACCCATGTCTTCGTCGATCTCAACAATACGGCAGACCCGAACGGAGACTTCTTCACGACCGAGCCGGTCTCTCTCTCGCGATAGGCAAGCCCTCTCAGGCCGCCTGAGACACCGGCGACTTCCGAGTTTCGGCCCCCGGGTACCAGGTATCCGGGGGTCGGAACGTGCGAGTGCGTCCAGGGGCGACCGCGCGTTGATCAATTGGTCATCACCCAGGTCTCCGCCTGCCTGGGTATCCCTGGAGCGCACGCCGCAGGCGATCGCCGCCGTCCGACCGCACGTCGCCAATAGCGACATCACTCTCGGTCGGACGTCACTGCTCGAAACCCCCTCTGGCCGCTCGGCGCGGTGCCGTGTGCCGCCGTGCAGGTCGGTCAGCGTGCCCCCGGAGACTCTAGGTGAGGGGCGTCAGCGTCCTATGCATCATGGTGGGCGGATGCCGGGGCGGATCCTCCGAAAACGAGGATGGCCAGGCCCGAAGCGTGTCCCCGAGCCGCCCTGGAGCCGAAGTGGGGCGAAGTGGGCGGCGGACAAGTCAGGCAAACTCACGTTTGCCCTGGTTAGGGGTGGTGGGTCGCGTGGGATTTGAACCCACAATCTACGGATTAAAAGTCCAGAACTGCCATGTCAGGTGGTGCTGTTCGGGGGTAGAGAGTGCCGCTCCGTCCACGTCGAAGCCGATTTGCGTGCCGGGCCGTGCCGGTCGATGCCAGCCCGTATCGGGCCTGCCGAGAGAACAACGAGCGAACATGACCGTCGGACGACCCCGCATGGGGTTCGTGTCCGTGGCCGGGCACCCCACAGATGGAACACCGCCAACCCTGTGCTTGCCAAAAGGTACGTCCGTACAGGTGAGAGGTGTATTGTCCGGCGGGTCGCGGCGCAGGGGCAGCCCGCCAGGCCGGCGCGCTGCATCAGGATCGCCACCGTCTTGCGTGAGACGACCACGCCCTGGCCCTGGCCCTGGACGAGCTCGGCGCGCACTCGAGGCGATCCGCAGGTCTGTCGTGAGGCCTGGTGGATGGCGGTGATCTGATCGGTCAGCCACGCCTGGCGGATCACGCGCGCCGAGGGCGGGCGAGTGCGGGCGTCGTAGAAGCCCGACCGGGATACTCCGAGCGCGAGACAGGCCTGCTTGACCGGGACGCCCTCAACGGCCAGCTCGGCCACCAGGGCGAAGCGGGCTTTTGGGGGCACCACCTGCTCGACCGCCGCGGCGGCCTTCCGCAGAATCTTGACCTCGTTCTCCAACTCGGCGATCCGTGCCCGGGCCCTGGGCCAGGGCGACGGACTCGGCCTGGGCGGGGCTGGGTGACTTCAGGCCACGGTCGATCAGGTCCCGCCGCTTTCAGCGGTGCAGGCACGACTCCACGATGCGCAGTGACGTGGCCACGTCCCGCACCGATCGTCCCGACTCCAGCAGATCCAGGGCGCGCCGACGAAACTCCGGCGGAGAAGGCTTGGGCACGAGCACGATCTCCTTCGCAAGATCGCCGAACCCTACCTCTCTCAACATCCATGCCCGCCAAACGGGGGCAACATCAGACGAACATGCCGCTTGGCCTGCACGGACGAAATTCTCGGCAACTGTAGGGCGGGGTCCTCCGCCGGACTGGGGATGAGGACTTCCGCGGATGGCCTTCGAGGCCCGCCGCTCAGGGTCGGGCTCGGAGGGTGGTGCGCACCGAGGTGTCGTCGTGGAGGTCGGGGCTCAGGATGCGGCGGGTCACGGCGTCGTGCTCTTGGAACACGGCGTGGTGGGTGAGGCCGAGGTCGGACCGGAGGGAAGCGGCGAAGCGGTCGCGGAGGGGGACTGAGGAAGGAGAGGGGCCCGCTTCGGTGACGGTCTCGGCGTCCATGGCCAGCAGTTCTGCCCCATACTGGTCGGCTACCGTGGCGGCGATCTGGAAGCCGTCATGGTCGAGGTCTCCGGCGTAGCGGAGCCGGACGCCTTGGTCGCGGGCCAATTGCAGGAATACGTGGTCGACGGCGCGCAGGTGGCCGCTGGTGCAGGCCAGCGGGACGTCGGAGCCGCAGGCCATGGCCGCCTCCAGCACGGACGGGTTCTCGACGACCGTCACGGTCTGCGGGGCCAGGGTGGGTGGATCGCGGGTCAGGTCCAGCAGGGTCAGGGCGACCGGGACGTCGGACTCGCGGAGTCTGCGGTCGATGACACCGTCCGCGGTGGTACGGATGCGGTGCAGCAGGATGGTTGACGTGAGCCGGTCGGCGAAGATCCCCGCTTCGGCCAGCAGCGCACGGGTGTGGTGGGGAAGGGTGGGCTCGGGGCGGCCGGTGACCTCCATGACCGCGTAGACCAGGCAGCCGCCGTTGAATCCGCCCAGGTCGAAGTAGTGCGGGTCGCCCGCGCAGTCGTGGGCGAGCTTCGGCAGGCTGACCGGAGGGGTATAGGGCACGCGTTCGGTGACGTGGGCCAGGACGGTGATGAGGCGGCGGGCCTTGGGGACGTCGGCGCCGATGCCGCTGGCTTTCAAGCGGCGGACCAGCCGGGGGAGGCGGGGAAACGCCGCGTCGGCGTGCTCCCAGAGTTCGCGGCGCTGCCCGGCCGCCTCCCGCCGGTCGGCGGCCCGATTCACCACGGGCCTGCCCGTGACCTGCTCGGCCAGGAGAGCGACCTCGTTCGCGGACGCATCGGCGACCTGGAGGAGTTCGCGCAGCGGCACGTCGGTCGTGGTGCCCTCGACGGTGACGGCGGAGCGGCCGCGGCGGCGCCGGGTGGAGGTGTCCAGGTATGTACGCAGCTCGGCCAGGGCTCCCAGCGGAAGGTCCGTCACTTTCAGGGTGACGATCTGGTCGGCGGACCGTCCCGCGCAGAGCCGGTCGTGCAGGGCCTTCCAGAAGGGGACGAAGTCCGGGTCCCGGGCGAACCCGGCGAGGATCCCGCTCACGCCATCCCGTCCAGAGTGACCGGCCGGGGTTCGCCGTGGCCCTCCCACAGCCAGGGGATGGTGATGCGGTTGCGGCCGGAGGCGACGACCTGGTGGACCATGGCCCGGCCCGCCTCCCGTTTGATCATGGGGGTGATGGACGGCGTGGTGGCCAGCACGTCGAAGTCCCAGGAGCGCAGCAGCGCCAGCACCTGGCGCAGGTTGGGCTCGTCGAAGGCGGCGTCGATCTCGTCGATCGACAGCAGGCGCGGCCCGCGGTAGTCACCCGAGTACATGGACCAGGCGGCGGCCAGCAGCGGCAACATCGTGGCGAGCCTGCGCTCACCGGTGGACAGCGTCTCCAGCGGGTTGGAGCGCGTGCCGACCTTGCGGAACGCCTCGTTCGACGATCCGTCGCCGAAGGAGGAGTGGGTCACGAAGATGTCCCACTCGTGCCAGGAGCGGTAGTCGAAGGTGTGGGCGACCCGGTCGGGCCAGGGCTCGTCGGCCTTCGCGTCCATCCGCTGGCGCAGGACGGTGTACATCTCCTCGAAGGACCGGTCGGTCGGGGCCTCCTCGATGAGTTTGATCATGCGGACCGCGTCCTCGTCCTCCTTGCGCACGTCCCAGTCGACCTGGATGCCGACGTTCGCCACGCCCGTGCGGACGCCGTCCAGCGTCTCGCGGATCTGCCGGACCAGCTCGCGGGCCGCCTCCCGGCGGATCTGGATGTCCTTGCGGAGCCGGGTGAACATGCCGGTGCGCATCGCCTGCTTGAAGTCGTCGCGCAGGTCCTCTTCGAGCAGGGCGATACTCGCCTCCAGGGACGCCAAGGCATCGCTCAGGTCCTCGCCGCGCACGGTGTCGGGCTCGGCGACGACGGCGCGGCGCCACTCGGTCCCCTCGATCGAGACGAGCATGACCTGGCGGTTGAAGCGGGCCAGTTCGCCACTGGTGTCGCGGGCGCTGTTCTCGACCGTTTTCAGTGCCCGGTCACGGAACCGGACGAGCTGGGCGTGCCGGTCCGCGTGCGCGTGGCGGTCGGCCAGCAGTAGCCGCGACCACTCCAGGGCGGCGGTCAGGTGGGCCGGCCGGCCGGACGGGTCGGCGGTGATGCCGTCCGGCAGCGTGGCCAGACTTTCGTCGATCAGGCGGCCGAGGGCGCGCACGCAGCGGTCGCGTTGCTGCTCAGCGGCCCGGCGTTGCGGAGCGACGTTCTCCAGAGTGACCTCTGCCCTGGTCTGCTCCTTGTCGGCTTCCTCCTTCTCGGTGCGGAGTGTCTCGATCTCCGACTTGACCCGGCCGAGCTGTTCGGAGAGCCGGTTCTTGATGGTGAGAAGGTCGTCGTATTCGGCGCCGTAGAGCCTGCGCATCGTCTCGACCGCGGCGACGGCCTTCCTCGCTTTGACGCGTGCCTGACCGGCCCGGTCGGACATCCTGGCGGCAGTGGCCCGGGCCGTGGCGGCGGTCTGGTGATCGCGGTGTGCGGCCCGCATCAGTTCGGCGCAGCGGAGAGCTGCCGTGCGGCCGTCCCGGACCAGCAGTTCGAGCGCGCCGACCGCTCCGGCGTGGTTGTCCAGGGCGTCATGGGACGTGGGAAGCAGGGAGCCGTCCGGGAGGGCGGCCGCCTTGTTGAGGGCGCCCAGCGCGGACCGGACCGTCCTGGTGGCCTCGTCATGCTTCTCGGCGGCGTCGATGGCGGCGGTCTCGGCGCGGATGAGCGCCTCCTGCGCGCGATCTTCGGCGCTGTGCGCGGTGCGGACGGCGTTCACCGCGGAGTGGGGGAACCCGTCCTGTTCTCCGTCGGCCTCCTCCTGGGCGCGGGCGGCTTCCAGGCGGGCGGTCTCGCATCCTTGGGCGGATCGCCGCAGCTCCGCGGCGTTCTCCTCCGCCTTGGCCGCGGCGGAGCCGGCGGATCGTGCTGTCCGCTCGGCGTGCTCCAGGCTCTGCCGGGCTCGATCGAGCCGGGCGGAACGTGCGTCGGAGCGTTGCCGGAGGGTCGTCATGACCTGCTGGAGCGCGAGGTCCGCCTGAGCGGTGCGCTGCGCCGCCTGCCGCTCGGCGATGGAGTGCTCGCCGGTCAGGCCGGCGAGGTCGTGGCGGGCCGAGGAGAGCGCCTCGGCGGTGGGCAGGGCATCCCGTTCGGCGGCCGCGGCGAGGACGTGGCTTTCGCGTCGGCTGAGTTCCTGGCCGGCCTGCCGCAGTTCCTGCTCGCGCTCGGCGAGGCGCTGCTCCAGATCGGCGAGGCGCTGTCGCCGGGCGCGTTCCCGGGCCGTACGGCCGATGTAGGCCGCCTGGTAGCCCTCGGGGCAGGCGGCGGTGAGCACGCCGTTGCGCAGGGCGCCGGGCGCGGGGGAGTCGACCGGGATCGAGCGCAGCAGCCGGTGGATCGCCTCGGCGGAGCCGCCGTCCTGCGCGTCGGGCTGGAGGAAGCCGGCCAGTGTCCGGTGCGGGGCGGACGCGGTGGGGGCGAGGACGAGATCACCGGCGACCGGGCGGCCGTCCGGCGTGATCAGCGCGTCGAGGAGACCCGACGCCAGCAGAGCTCCTTCGAGCCGGTCGGCCTCCTCGGCGGGAAGGTGGCCAGCGAAGTCGACGACGGCCCACAGGGGGACGCCGTCGCCGGCCGAGCGCGACCGCCATTGCGGTGCGGGCGGGACGGGGGCGGCCCGGCGCGCTCGCACCACGTCGGCGCGCAGTTCCTCGATGCCTGCTTCGATCGTCTTGATGACCTCGCGGGCCTCGGCGACCTGGTGGTGCAGTTCCGCGGCGGCCGCCGCGTGGGCCTTGTGGGCGGCCAGGCGGACGGACGCGGGCTCGACCCCGCGCAGCGCCTCGTCGGAGAGCGGAACCGACGGCTCGGGGAGCGGGATGGCGCCGGGATCGAGGTAGGCCAACGCCGTTCGCCAGCGGTGAGCGCCGGCCAGCCAGTCGCGGGCGGCCTGGAGCGCGGCGGCCGCGGCGTCGGAGCGGCGCCGCCGAGCGTCCCGTTCCGCCTCCCCCGCGTCGGTGATCTCGCGGTGGTGGTCGGCACGCGCCTGCTCGAGCTCGGTCTCATCGGCCTGTTCCGCGGCGGCGTTCTCGGCCTGGACGTCCAGCAGGGCGCCTTCTTCCTCCCGTACCTCGCCGAGTGCCCGGCGGTGGGCGGCGTGGGCGTCGGCGGCGAGCCCTTCGGCGGCGTTCACGAGGGCCTCGGTGGTCGCCGCACGTTCCCGATGCCCGGTCAGGTCGATGCGCAGGCCGGCGGCCGCCACCTCCTCGGACAGCCATCGCCGGATCCGGTCCGCGGGCAGACGGTCGTTCTCCGCGGCCTGATCCGGCGCGCACAGGTCGGGTGGCGGCGGCCGGAGGTGGCGCAGCCGGCCGGACCAGGTGCCGAGCTCGTCGAGGAACACGGTCTCGGCCTCCTGCCGATCGCGGGTGGCGCCTTCCAGGGCTTCGCGCGTGACGGACTCCCCGGTCTCGGCCTCCTGCCTGCCCTGGGCGAGGGTCCGTTCCGCCGTCTGGGCCTCGCCGTGCAGGCGCAGCGCGGTCCGGACCCGGGCGACTTTGCCCGTGCGCGCTTCGGTCCAGGCGAGCGGTGTCGCGCACAGTTCGTCCAGATCGACGGCCGGCGGCTCGGTGTGCGGCTCGGCGGCACAGAGCCCGCGGTAGACCGAGATCATGCGGTCGGTCACGGACGCGGCACCGAGATGTTCACCGTCCTGCCGCAGCCGCTCGGCGAAATCGAGCAGATGACCCTGCGCCTGGTGCGCTCTCGAAGCCGATTCCGCGGAGCCGTCCATCGCCGTACCGGCATCGGTGGCGGCCTGCTCGGCCTGCGCCTCGGCGTCGGCGGCGGTGTCGTCCAGCTCGGCGGCGCGTTCCTCGCGAAGGGGCAGCTCGGCCCCCGCGTGGTCCCTGAGCATCCCCTCGGCGGCGGACAGCTCGCCCCAGCCGGGAGACGCCCTCGTACTTCCGCGAGAGCCGCCGCTGGATGTCCTCAGCCGTAGCCTGGGCCCTCTCCAGATCATGGGACGCCTGGCGCGCCTGGCGGGTCTGTTCGTCGTAGGCGTTGTTGGCGGCGGCCAGTTCGGCGGCCTGGAGCTGGGCGACCGCGCTGCGGTAGCTGCGGTAGTGCTTGTCCGTCTGGGCCAGCAGCCGCGCCTCCTTGCGGGACTGGTCGAGCTGCTTCTCCAGCTCGGAGATCCGCGCCATCGCGTCGGCGACGACCTTGAGCCGGTCGGGTTCGAGCGCGGGCAGCGCGTCGGTGAGGACCTGGCGCATCTCCTTGGGCGAGATCGCCTCGGCCGTCCGCACGCTGCGCAGGCTGCGCAGCACACCCACGAGGGCCTCGAACTGGATCTCGTTCAACGGGGCGAACAGGTGGGTCCGGACGGCGTCGCGGAACTCGTGCTCGTCCCCGAGGATCAGCGGCACGCCGGCGAGTGCCGAGCGGGGGACGGCCGAGGACAGGAACAGCCGGCCGCCGAGTGCGGCGAGCTGCCCGCCGAGATCGTCGATCTTCACCGTGGCGCGTTCGCGCCGCAGGGCCAGCTCGTGGCCCACGCGCGCCGGCACGATGAAGAAGGCGCGCTGGAGTTTCCCGCCGGTCGAGCGCAACCACATCCCGGTGGTCATGTACCGGGTCTGCCCGGTGTGCTCGTCGCGGTACCCGTACTCCAGCCACCACAGGCCGGTCCGGTCCTCCTGCTCGTTGCGGTCGGTGTGCCTGCTGGCCAGGGTCCCGCCGGCCTTGCCGGACACCGACAGCGCCTTCTGTGAGATCTCGGCGTCGAGCAGCACGGTGATCAGCATGGAGGCGGTGAGCGACTTGCCCGAGCCGTTGGGCCCGGCGAGGGCGAGCCAGCCGCCGGCGAAGAAGAGGACCTCGTCCGACCAGGCCCACGAGTTGATCGCGCCGGCCCGGGTCGGCTGCCAACGGCCCTCGGCACCCGGAACGCCCTGCACCGCCGTCTCGGTCACCGGGTGGAGCGGGCTTGCGTCAGGGGACACGGCTGACTCCTCAGTCCTCGTCGGTGAGAAGGGAAGGCTGAACCGCTGATCCGGCGTCCGTGCGGGCGGCGGCGGGAACGGGCGGGGAGTGGACCTTGACATGCCACAGACGGGCGCCGGGTGTGGGAAGCCAGGTGCCGCCGCGGTGCGGATCGGGACGCAGCAGCCCGACGTCGGTCAGCTCGGCGGCGGCGACACGGGCGAGCACCGGCAGCCTTCCAGCGTAGGCGGCGGCCCAGCGGGGCCGATCCCGGCGCGCCAGTTCCAGCACCTCCACCGCCTCGGCCGTGGACAGCGGAGCCGCGGGGTCGGTGCGGCGAACGATCGCCGCCAGCAGGGCGAGGGCGGCCTGCCGTTCGGTGCGGCGTCCGTTGGGGAACTCGATGCCGGATCCGGTTCCGTCGCGATCCGTCACTTCCCACCAGTCCCGGCGGACCGTCGCGATGTAGCCGAACGAGGTGATGAGGTTCAGCGCGCGCTCGCGCCCCGCGGGGGTGTGGAGGTAGGGGGAGCCCTCGGTGGGGTCGTCCACCGGATCGGTCGCGGGGTCGTCGGCGATCCGGCGCATCAGTCTCACCCGCCGTTCGTCCAGCGGCGGCACGTCGGACTCGGCCGGATCGCTCAGGGTCGCCCGCGACAGCGCCGCGGCGTGCTGCTCCGGCGGGAGGGACGCGAGGCCGAGCAGCAGGGGGGACAGGGAGGAGAACTTGGTGGCCAGACGCTCCCGGGAGGCCGTGACCACCAGGTTGGCGTCCTCGTCGTCCACTACGCGGTCGAGGTCGTCGTCGACGGTGGCCGTACCTTCGGCGACCAGCAGCTTCAGCGCGTCCACGAGGCAGAGCCGATTGCTCCGCGCCTGCTGCTTGGACACGTCCTCGGCGAGAACCACCGGAAACGGGGGGAGGGTCCCCTCGTCCTCCTCAGTGGCGCACGTCTGGGCGATGGCCTGGAGGAGCTCCTGGAGGCTCATCCGCGACCTGCGCCACAGCTGCTCGCAGATCAGCGCACAGCAGATCAGGACCTTCTTCGACGCGATGGGGCCGTCCCCGCGCGCACGCTGGAGCCGAGGCCCTCGATCGGACGGCACGTCCGCCCGGCGCTTGTGCAGCCGGATGAGGGAGGCGGTCTCCGACACCTCCAGCGTCCAGCCGAGCTCGTCGTGGAAGAAGGCGGTGAGCCGTTCGCGCCCTTTGAGTGCTGTGCGGTATTCCTCCGGGTGGGTCTCGGCCCGGAGCCGCCCCGTGGCGTTCAGGATGCGCGCGGCCGGGCTGAGGTCGGGGTCGAGGCGCCGCCCGGTCATGCGATGCCCTGCCGGGACGGCACGTTCTCGATGGGAGGGGACGCACCCGGCTCAAGCGAGGTGGCGCGCAGGCGCAGGTCGCGTCCCCAGAAGGACAGAGCCCCTTCGGCGAAGTCCGCTCGGGCTGTGGGGCTATGGTCGATGCAGCGGATCTCGACCAGGACGTTCGCCCCGTCCACGTGCCCCGCCCCTGTCCCCGTCACGGGGTCGAGGCGCATGAGCGCGGTCTCCACGGCGCGCAGCAGGGCCTCGACGGCCTCCGCGCCCAGCCCCGCGAAGTAGGAGAGTTCCACTTCGCCGGGGGTGACCAGCAACTCGGCCAGGCGGCGGTTCCGCTCCGCCTCCGCCATGGCCTCGGCCAGCGCGGCCTTCCGGTCGGCGGCGGTGTCGGGAACCGCACGGGGACGGCCGCTGGTCCGGCCTTGCCGCTCGTGCTCGCGGAGCGTCACCTCCACACGGTGGCGATCGGGGCGGCCTGCCGCCTCGGTGCCGTGGGCCACATCCTCCTCGGCCCGGGGGGTGACCGCATGCCATGCGGACCAGTCGCCGAAGGCGGCGGCATGGACGCGCCGCGCGTCCTCGTCGGACCGCTGCCGGTGCAGGCTCTGGGCCAGGGCGTGGAAGTCGGCCCCGAGGTCGGAGCCGCGGCGGCGCGCCGAGTAGCGGCGGTCGATGGCGATGAGGAGCGTGTAGACGGCGCCGGACGCGGAGGAGATGAGCCGCTGGACGGTGCCCTCCGGGGCGAACCACGATCCCAGCGCCGACAGCAGCCGCACCCGCTCCTCGACCCAGTGGTGCTGGTCGCGGGCGTCGATGAGCCCGGCGTGGGCGACCGCGGCCTCGGCGACCTGGCGGTGGCCGACCCGCTCCAGATCGGCCAGCGCCTTCTCGACCGAGACGAACGCTCTCTCGTACTCGCGGGGGAATTGCCGCAGCGCCTCGATGACTCGATCCCGGTTCGCTCCGAACAGCATGTCGTTGGTGACGTCCGCCTGGACCAGCTGACCGAGCGCGGCGTAGAAGTCGGCGGTCACACGCTGGAGTTCGCCGATGCGGGTCCGGACGTCGTCGAGGTCCATCGGCAGCAGGCCCCTGCCCCTGCCCTCCTTGACATGGGCGGTGTCGTCGCCTTCCGCGAAATGCCTGATGATCTCTCGGATCGTGGTGGCGATGCTGTCGAGCAGGCGGCTGGGCAACTGCAAGGCGCTGCCGACGTCCAGGACCGCGTTCCGTACGGCCGCCACGACCGTCCGGCCCCGGCGGGTCAGCGCCCATGCCTCCTGCCTGACGATCAGCCCTTGGTAGTTGCGGACGGGGGCGGTGTAGTCGCGGAAGGGTTCGGCGAGCCCGTCGCCTGCCAGGCGTTCCAGGGCGCTGCGCAGATCCTGCTCCGACAATGGAGCGTGGAACCCGATCTCGCGCATCTCGGCCGCGATCTCATCGAGATCGGCCATGGGGCCGCGGGTCGACAAGCGTTCCAATGCCGCCAGGAGTGCGGTCCACCGATCGCGTGCCAGATCGTCGGAGAGGGAGAACACCGCCCAATCGGAGTGCTGTACCGCCTGCCACCACAGCCGTGGTTGTTCCAAGGCGGCCTCCCAAGCGTTGGTGACTGGCGCCCGCTCTGGCTGAGGCTGTCAGGATTATCAAGAAAAGTCCCCTGGGGAGTCACAATCCTTCGGAGATGGCCGCAATCTGCCATTCGGCAGTCATGGTTTGTCTTTTTTGCTGCGAAAATATTCTCGATTCTGACTGATCGTTGTGCTCGGCGTCAGATGCGGTTCGAGGGGTCAGGAGCGCTTGAGGGCGGCGCCTTCGCCGGTTTCGGCGTCCTCCCACTGGAGGCCCAGCCCGCTGGGGGCGAGGAGCTGCTCGCCGCCGAGGACGCAGCGCGGCTCGTCGCTGAGCAGCCGGACCGGAACGAGATGGATCTGGTTCTCGGCGGAGATCAGCAGGGCCATGGACGTGCAGGTCAGGTCGTTGACGGTGGTGGTGATTCTGATGGCCTCGGTCCCGACGGTGCCGGCGCCGATGTCGAACTGCCTGCGCATGCCCGGCGTGGGGAGGACGGAGATCCCGGCGGCGGTGCCGGCCCAGCGGCCGCGCAGCTCCGGGGGCACCGAGTCGTGCTCGGCCCGGGAGATGGTGCCCGCCATGCCCGGCGCGGCGAAGTGGACGTCGGCGCCGTTCTGGGTCATCGACTGGCTGGGCGGTGGCTTGCACCGGCCGGGCGGGATGCAGCGGGTGAGGCGGGGGCGCAGGATCACCGAGGGCGAGGCGGAGGTCATCGTGGCGGTGTACTCGCACACCCGGCGGCGGCCCACCGTGCGGATCCGGGCGTCGTTGTGCCTGCCGAAAATTACGTCCGCACAGGTGAGTCGGGCAGGGGGTGGGCTGGTGCGGGGCTTGATCAGTCGCAGAACCAAGCCGCGGCAGGGTGGTCGTTGCGAGACGATGAGTGGCTGTGCTGTTGCGACTGGCCTACTTGACCGTGACGAACACGTTCGCGATGCTGCGTCTACTTCCGGTGAGCGGTCGGGACAAGGACGCCGAGATCTTGGTGTTGCGGCATCAGATCGCCGTATTGGAACGCCAGCTGGCAGGGAAGAGGGTGCCTTTTACTGCGGCGGATCGGGCGCTGCTGCATCGGTTACCTCCCGGGTTACTGCGGCGGATGCGGCTCCTGGTACGGCCGGAGACGGTGCTGCGCTGGCACCGCGACCTGATCGCCGGTCGCCACGCTGCCCGCTCCAGACCCAAGCGGCCGGGCCGCCCACCGACTGTCCGCTCCATCCGGCTGCTTGTACTGCGCTTGGTGCGGGAGAACCGAGTTGGGGCTACCGGCGGGTGCACGGCGAGTTGCTGGTGCTCGGCGTCAAGGTCGCGGCCTCCACTGTCTGGGAGATCCTCAAGGACGCCGGTATCGATCAGGCACCTGAGCGTTCCGCCACCACCTGGGCCGGTTTCTTGTGATCCCAGGCCGAGGCGCTGCTGGCGTGTGACTTCCTGGAGACCGTCACGCTCACGGGTACGCGGATCTACGTGCTGGTGGTCATCGAGTATCACACCCGCCGCATCCGGGTTCTGGGCGCCACCGCTCACCCGAACGCAGCGTGGGTGACGCAGACGGCCCGGAACCTGGTTATGGACCTTGAGGACGCCGGCTGCCGGGCAGGATTCCTGATCCGCGACCGGGACGGCAAGTTCCCTGACCTGTTCGACGCTGTCCTGGCCGATGCCAGCATCCAGGTGGTGCTGACCGGGGTACGGATGCCGAGGATGAACGCGGTGATGGAGCGGTGGGTGCAGACCTGCCGCCGTGAGCTCCTGGACCGCACGCTGATCTGGAACCAGCGTCACCTGCTCCACGTCCTCCGCGAGTTCGAGACCTTCTACAACGCACACCGCCCGCACCAAGGCATCGCCAACGCACGCCCGCTGAAGCCGCTGCCTCCGACGATCACCGAACCAGACCAGATCGCCCACCTGAACATCCGAAGAAGGCGACGTCTGGACGGAATCCTCAACAAGTACGAACATGCTGCTTGACCTGCGCGGACGTAGTTTTCGGCAAGTGCAAGGTTGCACCGAATGGGCTGGGGTCCTACTGGAGCGATCTCGTGAGCTTTGATCTTGGGTTTTGGTGGGAGGAGTATTCGATTGCTCCTGCTGAAGCGGAATGAAAATACGAAGCGATGGTTGAAGGTGGTGTCGGTATTGGGCGCGAACATCCTGCGCTTTGGGCATTCTATGGTGAGCTGGTCGGCCAGTTTCCTGACTTGATGGCTCTGTTCGTGCCTTCCGACCGCAGATGTTCGCGACGGACGACCGCACCCTCGTCACGGCGAAAGTGGCGTTCGCCAGTTGTGACCGCACCCGATCGCTGCCTAGGCGGGGGCGACTTCACCTGCAGCTCGTCAGCGCTGATGATCATGCTGGGCCCGGGTCCACGGTCACATGTGACGAGCAACCATAGGAGTGCAGCAGGACGCGGACCATGCGGCCGGCCAGGCGGACCGGCACCGAATGGCGGCCCATACGGACACAGATCTCGGATCGGCGGACATCCACTCGAGGATGGAAGACCCGGCCGGCCTCAAACAGCTCGTCCGGTACCGGCTGCAGCAACGACTGTTCCAGCGCGAAGTGCTCCCCGCCGGTGTGCGCGCAACAGCCGATCCGCCGCAGGTCATCGGCGGCTTCCTACTCGGCGATCCGCGCGTTGAGCTCCATTCAACCCGGTAGATTCTCGGCCATGTCTCTCGATCTCACCGGCATTCCGGATATCCAGGCGCCTGCGGCCGAACTCGTTCCGTTCTCCCCCGAGGACGGCCTCGGGTGCGGTATCGCCTTCTCTGACGACGGCCGGCTGCTCGCGGCCATCAGCTATGAGGGAACGCTGGTGGTGTTCGAGACCGCCGGCTGGGCCGAGGTGTGCCGCGTAACGGAGGCCGTCAACTTTGCTTTTCCGCGGCTGATGTGGGTGCCGGGCGGTACGATCGTCACGATCGCGGCCGCAGACGACGACACCATCGAGCAGGTGGCCTTCGACCCGCGTACCGGCGACTCGGTAGAGGTGTCGGCCGAGGCCGGGGTCAGGCGGTCCCGGGCGGGCCGTGTTCGCGCCACCTTTGGATACGACGCGGGCATCGAGGTCCTCATCGAGGACGGTACGGGACCGCGCCGCCACCGGCCCGGGCCGGACCTTCTCTTCGAAGCCGTGTCGTTCACCACGGACGAGACCCGTATGTACGCGGCGACCCTGGACGGTGGTGTCTACCTCCTCGAACCGCCGGAGGCCGATCGCCTCACGAAGACCTTGCGAATGATGCCCGCGGTGGCCACTCTGGCTGTGGCGCCGGACGGCCGCCACCTGGCCGTTTACGGCGTTCCTTCCGCTGATGGGGAGGAGTACGTGATCGCCGTCGTCCGGCTGGAGGACGAGGTCGTGGTCGCATCGCACGACCTGGGCCATGACGTCAGCACATTGGCCTGGTCGCCCGATGGCACAACGCTCGCCGCACTGGTCATGCGCGACCGCGACGCCGGTGGCGACGTCGAGGTCATCCGGATCATGACGGCCGGCGGCGATCGCGTCCCTTCACAACTCGCAACCCAGCAACCCTGACCGCCCACCCCCGGCCCGCCCACAGTGCGGTCACTTCTCACAAACATTGATCATGGCTCCGACCCCCAAGCGCGGTCAGAACTCACGAACAAACGCGGCCACTTCTCGCGAACGAAATCAGGGCCGCGTGGTGGCGTGAACGCAGGCGGCCACCGCGGGACTGTGTGAGGTGTGAATGGACTCAACAGAGCGCGGTGGCCGTGGCTGCCAGCGTAGAGGTGACAGAGGCCGATCTGCGCGCGTGGCGGGCGGGTTTTGAGGAGTTGTTCGCGCGGATCGCGGGCCGGTTCGGCCGGGTGGAGCCGCGCCGCCGGGCGCGGGCGTATCTTCTCGGGCTGCTGGGCAGGGCCGAGCGCAAGAACGGCTGGCAGCTGGCCGAGTACGTGGGCGACGCTTCGCCGAACGGGATGCAGCGGCTGCTGAACCACTACCGGTGGGAGGCAGATCTAGTCCGTGATGACCTGCGCGATTACGTCGGTGAGCGGCTCGGCGAGCCTGGCGGGGTGCTGATCGTGGACGACACCGGGTTCATCAAGAAGGGCCGGTGCTCGGCGGGCGTGCAGCGTCAGTACACCGGTACCTCCGGCAAGGTCGACAACTGCCAGCTCGGGGTGTTCCTGGCCTACGCCAGCGGCCTGGGGCGGGCGCTGATCGACCGGGAGTTATATCTGCCCCGCTCCTGGACCAATGACCCGCAGCGATGCGCGATGGCCGCAGTCCCTGAGACGACGGCGTTCGCGACCAAGCCGGCGCTGGCGCGGGCCATGCTGCAACGCGCCCACGCCGCGGGCGGCCGGACGGTTGCCGTTCGGCTGGGTGACCGGAGACGAGGCGTTCGGCCAGGACCCGCAGCTGCGCGGCTGGCTGGAAGCCGAGCACATCGGGTACGTGCTGGCGGTGTCGGCCTCGCACCGGCTGTCGACCGCGGTTGGAGCGCGCCGCGCCGATCAGCTCGCCGCCCTGGTGCCCCAGGGTGCCTGGCAGCGCATCAGCTGCGGCCAGGGCGCAAAGGGACCCCGCGTCTATGACTGGGCGCTGGTCCAGGCCGGTTCCGATCATCAGCTTCTGATCCGCCGCGCCATCGGCGATGGCAAGCTGGCGTTCTACCGCTGCTACGCCCCGGACGGGGCGTCACTGACCGAGCTGGTGCGGGTGGCCGGATCCCGCTGGGCGATCGAGGAATGCTTCCAAGCCGCCAAGAACGAGGTCGGGCTCGATGAGTACGAGGTCCGCCGCTATGACGCCTGGTACCGGCACATCACCTTGTCGATGCTCGCCCACGCATGGCTCGCCGTCCTGGCCGCCCACGCCGTCGAGGAGGCCACCGCGCACAGCGCCGATCGGGCCGAAGCCCCTCAAAAGGGGACCCACCGGCTGTGGACAACCTCCGCCACCCGGCCGGACAAAGCCCTCCCCACCAGCCGAAACCGGCGATCGGCTGGCCGCGTTGACCGTCCCAGAAATCCGGCACCTGTGGGCCACCACCAACCAGCCGCAACCTCCGAACAAGCAATCCTGGCCTGGTCACACCGCCGAAGACGACACCAACACTGCGCACGCCACTGCCACTACCAGCGAAGACTCAACGAAGTCACTAAGTGAGGCTGGAGTACTAAGGGATGGATGGGGCTCATACACTGTTCAGTGGCAGTGTCAGCCGGATCGTGCCGCTCCTGTCGAAGATGGAGCGCCGCCAGCGGCATGCCGGGCGCAATATTGGTTTATGATGATGGGCTCTTCGAAGATAGCGACTACTATACCGGGCCTCCGCTCGACAGGGACATGGTCTGTCGAGCCGAAGAGGACCTTGGCGTACGCCTTCCTCGGAGCTACGTGGAGGTGCTACTCCTCCGAAACGGAGGAACCCCGCGACATCGCTGCTACCCAACGTCGTTTTTGACTTCCTGGGCTGACGATCATTTCGAGATCAGTGGGATTCGAGGAATCGGCGGAGCCTGGGGAATTGACTCGTCATCCGGTGGTGGAAGTTCACATTTGATCGCCGAGTGGGAGTATCCGGAAATCGGTGTGGTGATTTGTGATACGCCTTCCGCTGGCCATGACACGGTAATGCTTGACTATTCCGAGTGTGGCTCCGAGGGTGAACCTGGCGTCGCATACATCGATGAAGACCGCGTCCCTCGGCGGGTAGCGCAGTCGTTTGACGAGTTCCTCACGCGGCTAGTGCATTGCGGTTCGCTTGAATAAGGGAATGTCTCATGTGGTAAGCGTGGCGAGTTTCCTGTGGATGCGGGCGGCGTCCCGCGTGAACATCCGGTCGATGCTCACCAAAGCCGCCAGTCGTCTTGGTAGTCGGGGTGGTCGGCGTACACGGTGGCGAGGTGGCGCAGGACGACGTAATAGGCGTCCGTGGTCTCCGGGCCGCCGTAGCTGTCCAGCTCGATGATCAGCCGCCGCTTGGCCTCAATCTCGGCGAGCGCGCGGGCCGGCTCATGGTGGGCGATGTGTGTCAGGTCCTCGGCTGTCAGGTTGGTGCGATCGTCGGCGATTGACAACCCGTCGTTGTCACGTAGGACCTTGTACTCAACCGGCTCGGCACCGTCGAAGCCGTGCTCGGACGTCAACCGCCACGGCGCGGCCGATGCAAGCCGGGCCGCCTGCGCCACCAGTTCGTCATCGTCGAGCCGCGCCTTGACGAACTCCACCAGACCGTTCATCCCGCCATCCTCTCGCCTCGAAGGTAGGTCTGCCCGAACCTGGGCCACACATCTCCGCCCCCATCTTGGTGCCGCACGTTCCGCCGTAGTGGATGACGCTCGGCCTCGGGTCGTCCTCGCGGCGCACGGTTGCGTACAGCCTTCCGCCGCACGGCTCCCGTCGACCTGCTCCTGGCACGGCCCGATCTCGATGCGGCGGGCCCTGACGGCGCGAGCAGGGATCTGGCCCGGGATGCGAGCCCCAGATTTTCGTAGATCGGCGTCGTCTGACCGTTGCCCGGGGCGGCGGACGCGGATCGGCGGCATCGCCCACGTCGACCTGACTGCCGGGATCGACGTGGACGGTGATGGCGCCGCGACGGCCGATGCACGCCGCCGACTGGCCACTACCGGAGACGGAGACCTCGACCGTGCGGCGAGGACCGCCAAAGCCCGGCCCGAGGTTCCTGCCCGCCTCAGCGATCAGGCGGGCTCCCCGCACGACGTGGTGCGCCGCGCCGGGGCGGCTCGGCCCCGGCGCGACGCCCGTCGGCCGTGCGGTTATCCGGCTATGGGGGTGCAGGTGCGGTCGCCGATGAAGGCGTTGTCAACGGCCCACCAGCCGGAGTTCTGGCCCCGGTAGTGGAACCGGAACTTGACGTTTGCCTTCCCGGTCGCCTGCGGGATGGCGACCACCTGCGGCGCCGGGCCGGGGATGCCGGGGTAGCCCTTGTTGATCCAGACGTTGGCCCACGTGGTGCCACCGTCGAGGCTGAGGTCCACCGCTGCGACGGAGTTGGTGGCGGGCGACAGATCGTTGCCGAACTCGAGCGTGGCGTGTTCGCGTCCGGTCATGTCGATCTGCGGGCTGGTCAGGTAGGTGTCCTGGACATGACCCGCACCGGACCTGAGCGAATCGACGATGGCGAAATCGCCATCGCCGCCGGTGCTGTTGGTACGGCCGCCGGGATTGTTGAAGACCCAGCCGGGCTTGTGGTCGTAGCCGGGGAATCGAGGGTTCTCGTTGGTGACGGTCCAGCCCTTCGGACGGTTCGTGCTGGGGAAGGTGTTCGTGACGCCATCCCGATCGACCTGGTAGCCGCGGGCCTCGCACAGCGGCGTGACGGTGAGTGCGACGTCGACGGTCGAGCCGGTGTCGTCGAGGGTGAGCTGCCGGGCGGCGGGTGTGTAGCCCTTCTCGGTGGCGGTGTAGGTGAGGGTGTAGCCCAGGTTCGGCAGCAGCGGGAGCGTGTATGCACCGGTGCCGGCGTCGGTGTCGGCGCTCCAGGTGTGGCCGGCGCCGTCGTCCGCGGTGACCTTGGCCGCGAGCCCCCAGCCGTGGCCGGACCCGTCGGTGACCTTGCCGGTGACGTTCACCCGCTGGGTCGGCGTCAAGGTCACGTCACGACTCGCCGCGCCGTTCTTGATGACGGTGACGGTGCCGGAGTCCTGCCGGTACCCGAACGCCTGCGTCGTGACCGTGTAGTCGCCGCCGAGCGTGCGAAGGTCGTAGGTGCCGTCGGCGCCGGTCTTGGCGGTCCGCTCCGTCTGGCCCGTCGCGGTGATGGTGGCGCCCGCGACCGGCTCACCGGTGCCGGCGTCGGTGACGGTACCGGTGACCGTGCCGATCCCGGCCGCCGCGTCGTCGACGAGCCGGAGGGCGTCGAGGCGGCCCTCGCCGTAGACGTTGTTGTTGGTGGCCGATCCGCCGCATTGGGCGTCGGCCGTGTCGACCGCGGAGAGATCGAGCAGCGCGCGCGTTCCCGCGATGTCCCGCGCGTACTCCGGACGGGTCGACCACAGCAGCGCGATCGCGCCGGCGACGTGCGGGGCCGCCATGGACGTACCGTTGTTGAGCCCGTACGCTCCGCCGGGCAAGGCCGAGCGCACGTTCACGCCGGGCGCGGAGATGTTCGGCTTGAGCTCCCCGCCCTGGCCGGGACCTCGGCTGGAGAACGGGGCGATGCGGTTGGCGCTGTCGTACGCGCCGACGGAGTAGTTCAGCGTCCGGCTCCCGGGCGTTCCCGAGGTCTTGCAGTCAGGGCCGCTGTTGCCGTTGGACCACACCCCGAAGATGCCGGAGGCGGCCCACGCCTCCTGGATGTCCTCGAACAGCGGCTCGTCGGTCGGCACGTCCGAGCCCCAGGAGTTGTTCACGATGTCCGGCCGTCTGGACACGTCCGGGTTCCGGCCGGACAGGTCGGTGGGCGCGAGCATCCACTGGGACGCCTTGAGCAGGTCCACGTCCGAGCAGGTGGCGCAGCCGTTGGCCTCGATCCACTTGACGCCCGGGGCGACGCCGATCTGGTTGCCCTGGCCGTCGTCACCGGCCATGGTGCCCATCGTGTGGGTGCCGTGTCCGTTCTTGTCGCAGGGCGCGGCGGACGAGCAGGTGCCGGAGGTGTCGAACCAGTTGTAGTCGTGCGTGAACGTGCCGTCGCCGTTGTTGCCGCGGTACTGCTTCACCAGGGCGGGGTGGTCGTACTGGGCACCCGTGTCGATGCTGGCCACCACGACGTCCTCGCCGCGGCGCCCCGTCTGCGCCCAGACGTCATCGGCGTTGATGTTGCCGATGCCCCATTCCAGGCCGTTCGGCGCGATATTGGATGGTTTGGCTGCCGCGGGTTCGGGTAGCCTGTACGTCCGCGAAGCACGGATCTCCGTCACCTCGGGCATCGCGGCGAGCTTGCGCGCGGCGGCTTCCGTAGCGCCCTTCACGTAGATCGCGTTGGTCGCCCAGAACGCCTCGCTGCGCAGGCCCGCGGATCGGAGCAGCGTGCGGACCGGACCCTGGGTCCGCGTTGCCGTGGCCTTCAGGTCGTCCACGACGGCGTTGCCGCGCGCCTTCCGGTTCTTGATCTTTGCCGGGCCGGACAGGTCGGTGCCGGCGGCCAGCCGCACCCAGAGGTCCGACGTCGCGCCGGCGGCGAACCGGTCCAGCACCGCGCGTGCGATCTTCGGCTTGGCCGCGGGCGCCGGTCGCGGGTCGGCCGAGGCGGTCCGGGCGGGTGCGGCGGTGAGCAGCGCGGCGGCCAGGACGCACGTCGACACCAGTGACAGGCAGGCCATCAGTCGGAGACGGAACCGTCGCATGGTCAGGACCCCCCGCAGGACCGGTGGTAGGCGAGCGGCCTCGGCCGGTGGGAGCCGTCGCCGACGTCGTAGCCGCCGACGACCCACGTCTCATCCGGGCCGGTGCCGGTGATGTCGCTGAGGTGGAAGTCCGTTCCGGACTGGCGCATGGCGGGCGGGGTGGCGTCCTGCCAGGTGCTGCCGTTCCCGTGGAGCAGTTGGTTGACCCCGTTCGTGCCGGTCCCGACCGCCCACACGTCGCCGGGGGCGGCGGCGTACACGGCACGCAGATCGGCGAGGGAGCCATCGGCGATACCGTCGACCAGGCTCCATGTGCGGCCGTCCCAGTGCATCGACACCTGCCCGCCACCCATCAGGGTGCCGACCGCCCACACGTCGCCGGTATCGGACGCGGAAACCGCGGTGAGCACCGCGGACGTGCTCGCTGCGGGCGTCTCGGCCCACTTCCGCCCGTCGTAATGCATTGTGAGCGGCGCTATGTCACCGTCACCGTCCTCGCGGTAGCCGACCGCCCAGATGTCGGTCGGGGAGATCGCGGTGACGGCGCGGAGTTCGGCACCCGGCGCCTCGTCGAGTGGATTGTCCACGATCGTCCATTCAGCGCCGTCCCAGTGCTCGATGAGCGCTCCCGTGGGCTTGGCGAAGCCCGGGCCCGCGCCTTTCTCCGGTTTGTAGAAGCGGCCGACCGACCACGCGTCACTGGCGGACAGGGAGGCCACGTCCCACAGCAGGACACCGCGCTGCTTCGGATCCGGTGAGACCGCGCTCGGCGTCATCGTCCAGCGGCCGTCGCGCAGCTGGAACGAGGTGGTGGCCTCGCTCCCGGCGCCGAAGGACTGCGTGAGCATCCAGCCGGTGCCCGTGGCGTCCAACGCTGTCGAGGTGGAGTTGAGCTGGATGTTCTCGACGACGGGAAGCTGCTGGGGGGCCGCGGCGATCGTCTTGCCGTCCCAGCGCAACAACGGCATGCCGGCCGGCGTGCCGGTGAACCAGACGTTGTGCGTTGACGAGGCGGCGACGCCGGTCGGGAAGCCGGCTCCGCTGGGAGCGGGCAGCGCCGCCTCGGACCAGGACGGGGTGCAGGCGGGCCGCTGCCGGGCGGCGGCGACTCCGCTGGTGGACGTGGTGAGCAGAGCGATGCCGGTCAGTGCCGCGGCGGTCAGGGCGGCGGCGCCGCGTGTTCGGGTTCGCATGGTGGTCTCCTAGAAGGCGGCGATGCCGTTGGGGGTGCCCAAGCCGGTCGGGCCGTCGTAACCCCGGCCCGCGGTGCACAGGTAGCCGCCGAGACAGGAGCCGTTGGTCCCGGCGGTGACGTCGTTGAGGTACTTGCCGCTCTTGTACAGGCGCGCGCCGGGCGAGGCGGGGAGGGTGTGTCCGGCGAGCCCGTACACGCCGCCGATGATGCCGGCGGCCACCGGGGTCCCGGCGGTCAGCAGCGAGCCGCCGCGGTCGGAGTTGAAGACGATGACCGGGCTGTCGGTGGAGGCGACCGCGGCGACGTCGGCCACCGTGCGGCGGTTCCCGCAGCTCCCCTTCCTCTGCCAGGCCGGGCGCGCCTCGGTGATGGAACAGCCGGAACCCGCGCGCTCCCAGGCCCGCTCGGACCAGCCGCGTGCGGTGTCGTCGGGGTACAATGTGGTGCCGCCGACCGCGATCACCGACGGGTAGGCGGCCGGGATCGTCTGCGTGCCGGTGCTCCCGCCGCCGAACCCGTTGCTCCCGGCCGGCGCGACGATCGCCGTGCCCGGGTGGTCGTAGTGCTCGGCGTCCGCGCGCTGCCCGTCGTACTCGGGGCCGCCGAACGGGGTGACGACGGCGTGCGCGCCCTGGGCCACGGCCTGGTCGACGGCCGCCCCAAGGTCGGCGAACCGCGCAGAGTCCGCCTCGACCAGCAGCAACCTGCAGTTCGGGCAGGTGGCCGAGGCCATGTCGAGCGCGGTCGCGGCGTTCAGCGACCAGGCGGTGCTGGCCGGCGGCGGAGTGTCGCCGCCACGCTGGTTGATCTTACGGAAGCAGGCGTAGTCCGTCGTGCAGGGTGCCAGGCCGTTGCCGGTGCGGTACGCCGCGAGGTCCGTCTCGGCGGCGGGGTAGCCCAGCGGCGCCACCACCGCGACCGTCATGCCCCCGCCCAGCCAGTCGGACGGGAGGTTGTAGGCGGCCTGGAGGTCGGCGGGAGTGTAGGCGGGGAAATCGGTGGGCCGCACGTCGGTGGGACGCATGGGCCGGCCATCATCGGTGGTGATCACGCGTAGCAGGCAGTCGGCGGTGCCCGCCTCGGCTGCCGGGCACGCCGGTTGCGATGACGGTGACACCTGGGCGCGCGCGGCGGCGGGAACGGTGAGCGGGGACCCGGCCAGGGCGGCGACGGCCGCCATCGCCACGGCGGCCCGGCGCAGGCGCGGGGGACGGGTTCGGGGGGTGGTGTTCATGGTGGAGCTCCCTTCGGACGTGCCGCCGCCGCATGGCGGCGGCACGCCCGCGGTCAGTCGGTGAGGCGGTAGGCCCGGCTGTTGGTCTGGGTGACGGAGTTGCCCGCGTCGTCGCGCGCGATGATCCGCAGCGACACGTACTGCGCCGGGTCGCTCAGCGCCGGATGCTGGACGGTCGTGGCGAACGAGCCGTCGCCGCGCCGCGCCGCGTCCCGCGGTTCGCTCCACGTCTCGCCGTCGTCGTAGGAGACCTCGACGGTGGCCGTGACACCGCTCGGGGGCGGCTGGGACTGCTGGTGGCGCACGGAGAACGCGATGTCGAGCGGGGCGCCCGCCTTCGCCTGGGAGTTCAGGTCGAGGCCGAGGTCGCCGTACCGGATGAACAGCATCGGCAGGAACGAGCAGCCGCGCGACGGGTCCGGCGTGCAGTCCGTCTTGTCGGGCAGGGTCGCCGCCGTGTCGGCCGGTCCGGACCGGAACGTCCAGTCCGAGGTGACCGACATCTGCGCGTCCGTGCCGTACTCCTGCCGTGCCTTCAGCCGGTACGTGGCCGCGCGCGGCACCAGCGGGAGCGGCATCCCGGACGGCCCCAGATACGTCGACGCATTGGTCGTGGTGAAGGCCAGTGCGCCGTCGCGGTAGAACTCCGCGCTCACGAGGTCCTTGTCGACCTGGGGGAACGCCTCGTTGACATGGGTGGGCTCCGAATAGCCGAGGCCGAGGTTCACCATCGCGATGTTGTCCTGGCGGCAGGCGGCGCAGATCCGGTCCATCGCCACCGCCGAGGTCACGAGCGTGTCCGACGTCCCGAACCCCACCGCAGGTGAGACCCGGTAGAGCGGCGTGTCGGCGAAGACCCGCGGCGCCTGGTTCCACTTCTCGCTGATCACCTGGCCGGGCCGCACCTTACGGCGCTCGCCCCAGACGTTCTGGAAGTCACCGTCATCGGTGATGAGATCCCGCTGCTGCCACACCGTGGTGTCGGGCGTGTTGCCGTACACGTAGTCGGTGCGCTCGCCGGGCTTGACCCATGCCCAGTTCCGGCCCATCGTCCACGGCAGCGAGAACTCGCTCGTCATCTGATGCGGCATGCCGGTCGTGCCCGGACGCTGGTACAGCTTCGAGTGCAGGGTGGTGAGGTCGGCCGACCGCACCTTCGGGGACATCGATGCCGGCACCCCGCCGGGGAACGAGAAGCCCAACATGTAGGTGGGGAGGGAGGTCGGCTGCTCGGGTACGGTATCGACGTTCTCGCGGAGGTAGGTGTAGGCCGCGAGATCGAACGAGCCCTTGGTGACCGGTCTCGTCGGCGTGGCGAAGATCATCGGGGAACCCTTGCTGGGATACGCGATGAGCCGCATCTGGATGAGCGCGAACCCCGTGAAGCCGAAGGGGTGGAGGGCGTTGCCGTTGCCCGCCTCGCTCGTACGGGAGAACCACAGGGAGTCCGTCCGCTGCAGCCCCTGCGCGCCCGGATCGTCCACGGTGGGCTGGTACGGGACGGCCTTGCGCGCGTCCAGCGTGACCGTCGTGTCGGCTTTGACGGTGAACTCGGGCTCGGTCACGAACGCCATCGGCGAGCTCAGCTTGTCGCCCGGCCCGGTCAGCACGGTGGCCTCGACGGCGTAGGTGCCCTCCGGCACGCTGAACGTGGCCTGCTGCCGGCCGGGGAAGTCCATCAGGAAGAACCCGACGTTCGCGTCCTCGACGTTGTGCGCCCAGCCGATGATGTTGCCCGGCTGTCCGTTGAAGTCGATGGAGTTGACGGTGAGGTTGTGGTTGCGGACGCCGGTCGGCTTCGTCGCCGCCGACAGCGGCGCGGCCTGCGCCGGAGCCTCCGGCAGCGCGGGCGCGCCCTTCGGCGGCGCCAGGGTGATCCGGTCGATGCCGGGCAGGGTGCCGATCCCGGCGGGGTGCGCCGCGCCGCCGCGCCAACGCTCGGCCAGGGTGCGGCCGAGCCGGCCGGCGTCCTTCTTGGCGACCTTCGCCCTGGCATGGCCGCCGGCGGTCCCGGTGACGCTCGTCGCGGGCAGGTCCTCGGCGCGGGCCGCGGTGGCCTCGATGCGCACCGGCAGCGTGCCGGTGCGTCTGTCGTCCAGCTTCGCCCGTAGCAGGTAGCTGACGTTGAACAGCCGCGGATCCAGCGTCCGGCCGAGGTAGGGGCCCGCCTCGGCGGGGATCACGTACTGGTCGCCGCGGAAGATGAACTGGGCGAACCCGCCACCGGCGGTGTCCTTGCCACCGGCGGGCGGGAGCACGGTCAGCGCCTGCGCACCGCGCGGTCCGGCGTCCACGCGCACCCGGTCGCCGGTCACCAGCGTCACCGTCCCGCCCGGCGCCGGTTTCGCCGGCTGGGCGACGGCCGGGGGACGCGGCGCGCGTGCCCGTGGCGCGTCGGCGGTTTCGGCGACCGCGGACGTACTCAACCCGGCGACCAGCGCGAGCGCCACACCGACCGCACCCGCCCGATGCGGGCGTTTCGCGGCCGTCAACAGGTACCTGAACACAACGCCTCCCACTGCCCTGAGATGACCCCGATCCGGGTGCGGCTCACGCCTTCACCCAGCCATCGGACGGGTCGTCCGGCGGCTGCTCGCCCGGCTCCGGTACGGGAGCCGGGCTCGGACCGGCCGAATCCTGATCACGGTCCGACTCGTCACCGGCCGCCGATCCCCGCTCATCTCGCGATGAATGTGCTTCTGCCATGCCGCACACCATCGCCGCCGGCCACGCGGACAGCTACCCGGGAAAACCCTTGTTCGCCGTGTCGGGCGACCCTTGAGTGTCGGGCGACCGTTGATACCGGGCCAGTTCCGTGCGGGACCGCAGGCCCAGCTTGCGCAGCACGAGCCGCAGGTGCCCCTCGACCGTCTTCACCGAGACGAACAGCTCCTGGGCGATCTCCTTGTTCATCAGCCCGGACGCGGCAAGGTCCGCGACCTGTCGTTCTCTCGGCGACAGCTGCGCGCCGTACCCTTGGTGGCCGCCCCGGTGCCGGGCGGGCAGTGCCACACCGCCGCGACGCGCGAGGCGGGTGGCACGGTCCAGATCTCTGCGTACGCCGAGCCCTTCATACGTCGCGATCGCCGCGCGCAGCACGGTGCCGCCGTCGGCGTCCCCGGCGTCGAGCAGGCAGGCCGCGGCCTGCTCACGCGCCTGCGCCGCCTCGTACGGGGCCGGCAGCCCGTCATAGGACTCCGCCGCGGCGACGAGATGCGCCGCCGCCTCCCTCGGCTGCCCGGCCGCCGCCGCGAGGTGGCCGCGGGCGTGCCGTAGCGCCGAGGTGGCGAGCGGCGCGTCCTGGTCCCGCATCGCGGCCTCGTAGCGGCTCAGCAGTTCGGTGGCCTCGCGGGCCCGACCCGCGCCGAGAAGGGCCTCGACGAATGCCGGAACGGCGCGTGCCCCCAGCGCCCACAGGCCCATCGCCTCCCACGACGCCACGTGCGCGGCCGTCTCCTCGACCACCGCCGCGACGTCGCCGCGCGTACCCTCACAGCGCAGCAGGGCACTGACCGGGAGTGGCAGCAGGTCCATCTCGCCGGACGCGGCCGCCCGCACCATGACGTCCCGTACACGATCGGAAGCGCCCGGCTCACCGCGTGTCACGGCGAGCCCGGCCGCGACCGCCTCGACCGTGATCCGTTCTGTCGGGCGCGCGCTGAGTCGGTCGAGCAGGACAGCGATCTCCTCGTCCAGCTCGGACCAGGAACCGGTACAGAACGAGATCAACGCGAGGATGGCCCGGCATCGGTACAGCATCTCGTCGGACCGGTCCCGTGCCCAGTCGCGTGCGGCGGCCAGCATCGACCGGGCGGTGCCGTAGTGGCCGCCGAGGCACCCGCCGAGCCCGATGGAGTAGAAGGAGTCCGCCTCCTGGTAGCTGCCAGGACTGCTGCCGGTCTCGGCGAGCAGCCGCTCCATCAGCACCGCCCAGCGCGGGTCGCCATAGATCACCAGGAGCATGGCGGCCTTGCCGGTCACGAACAGCCGCAGATCCGGGTTGCCGATCTTCGGGATCAACGCGAGCGCGCGGTCGACCCACGCGAGTTGCTCGCCCGGTGCCACATCGGTGAGGGTCGGGATCCCGAGCGCGACCATCGTCCAGGCGGCCAGGTCCGGACGTCCGTCCAGGTCCTCGACCGCCGCGACGAGCGCTTGGTGCCGGCTGGCCGGATCCGCCCGGACCACGTGGTAGTGCAGGGCGAGGAGAAACCGGAGCTCCCCGCGGAGCATCCGGGGAAGGTCACCATCGAGCGCGCCTTCGATCAGGTGGGACACGTCCGGAACCCGGAGGACGCGATGGACCGCCCAGCCCAACCGCACCGCGAGCTCGGCCCGCCGTACCGGTTCCAGCGGCGCCGTTCGCAGCACCTCCTCCAGGAGACGGACGGCCTCGGCGTCGTCGCCCAGCTCCGTGGCCTGGCCCGCGGCGCGTTCGGCGGCCTCCACCCACTCGTCGACGCGATCGGCGCGCCGCAGGTGGTGGGCGACCTGGCCGAGCGGGATCGGCCGCAGCGTCCGCAGCGCGGTCGCCGCGGCGGCGTGCAGCTTCTGAGCGCGTGACAGCGGGATGCTCTCGTACACCGCCTGCGAGGCGAGCACATGCCGGAACGCGATCCTTCCGTCCCGTGCCTGGAGCATGCCGGATTCGAGGATCTCGTCCAGCGCGTCGCCGGGTCCCCGCAGGCAGGTCGCGCCGAGGACCGGGATCGGCACCGGGACCTGAAGCACGGCCGCCGCCTCGGCGACCGCGCGGGCCGTGTCCGAGAGCCGCGCGAACCGTTCGAGCACCGGATCGCGTACGCCGACGGGCACGTCGAGCTCCTCCAGCGTGCGGCGCTCCCAGCCGCCCCGGCGCCGCACCAGGTGGCCGCGCGCTTTGAGCAGCGCCAGCAGTTCCTGGATGGCCAGCGGCAGTCCGGACGCCCGTTCGCACAGGTGGGCGGCGAACTCCTCGGTCAGCTCGCCGGCGGCCAGGATCGCCGCCGCCAGCCGTCCGGTCTGCCGCGCGTCCAGCGGTTCCAGCACGAGCCGCGCGTACGTGACCGATGGCGAAGGCCGCAGGATCGCCGTGCGCAGGGTTGGCGTGGCCTCCTCCTCCCGGAACGTGAGGACCACGGACAGCCCGTCCGGCGGGCCAGGCAGCAGGTAGGAGAGAAAGTCGGTGGTCTGTTCATCCGCCCAGTGCAGATCCTCGATCACCAGGATCGCGGGGGTGAGCGCGGAAAGGACCTCCGACAGCCCGCGAAACACCCGGTACTTCTCGGCCGTGCGATCGTCAAGCGGCTCCGGTGGGTCGGGCAGCACGTCGGCGAGTTCGGGCAGCAGACCCCGCAGCGCGCCCGCCACTGGTGAGAGGGTGTCCGGGGCCAGGTGCTCGCGGGTGTCGCGGAGTGCCTCGACGACCGGACCGAGCGGGAACGGCTCGCGGATGCTCCGGCACGCGCCGCTCAACAGGCGCCGGCCGCTGACCTCAGGCCGGGTCTCCAGTTCGGCCACCAGACGGGACTTTCCGATGCCCGCCTCGCCCTCGACGACCACGACCGCGGGCGGTCGGGTCACGGCCATGACGAGGCGAGCCAAGTGTTCGTCCCGTCCTACCAGCACCGGTGAGAGCACCCGCTCGCCAGTCGTCATCCGATGCGCGATCCCGTCACCGATCCCGGGTCCGCAACAGCCTCCGGGTACCCCGGTCGCCGGGGCCGCGATAATTGTCCGATATTCAACCCCAGAACATCCCAAATGTCACTGAGCTGATTCCTACCTCATTTGTCCCGGTGGTGAAGAGTGAGGATGGCCTGGACGATGGCGGTCAGGCGGCGTGAGCAGCGGGTCTTCTGCAGGATGTGCCAGCGCTTGAGCGTCGCGGAGCCTGTTCGCCGAGCGCGCGGACCTTGGCGTGGTACCGGTTGAACAGATTCTTGCGTTTGCCCAGCTTCCGGCGCTTCTTCCGCTTGTAGGGGGCGCCGACCACGCCGCCGGATCCGACATAGGCATTGTCGGCGTAGCAGGCGATCGCGCGGCTGGTGAGGGCGTCGATGATGCCGTGGGTGCGGGCGGCGGTCAGATCATGTGTCGGGCCGCGCCGACGAGGCCCGGATCAGCTCGCCGTTCGGGTCGGTCAGGAACTGGATGTTCATCCCGCGCCGGTGATGCTTGCCGCTGCAGTGCAGGCGGTCGTTGAGCCCGGACAGGCGGCCGATCGGCGCGAGGGTGCCGTCCAGGATCACAAACGCCTTGCGCTGGGCGATCCGCATCGCCTCGCGCAGATCGGGTGCCCGGTCGGCCAGCAGCGCGATGACCTCGGTGATGTAGCGGTGCGCGGTCGCCGCGCCGATCCCGAACGCGGCCGCCAGGGGGCGAAGGTGTCGTTGCGGCGCAGGTGCACCAGCACCAGCGGAGCCTGGCCGATCGCCGCGTCGCCCCATGCGAGTCCCGGCTGCTACACCAACAGCTCTTCAGTCCGGGGGGACTTTGACGGCCATCTTGTCGTGGACCTTCCCCGGGCGATCGCGTTCCTCTCCGTCCAAAGTCGTTAGAAGCCTGAACGTCCCGCGTACGCCTGCCACCCCGACTGCGATCCCTCGGTCGATCTGAACTTACTCTCCGCAACTTCAACCCGGATCGGCCGCGTCAGTTGCGGGAGATCGGAAAGGCTTTGATCTCCCTCTAAGAGAGACGATGGGAGGCCAAAGTAATCCTCTGAGCTGGGAATACGTGGTGTAGCGGCTCGGGCTGGGGAGGTCGGATCGTGTTCACACCGAAGAGGTCACTGGTTCGAACCCAGTATCGCCCACCCGCAGGTAGAAGGCCGTTTTCCTTGCCAGAGGAGAGCGGCCTTTTTCGCGTCTGTGCGTGCCTGGTGCGTGATGATCTTCAAGAGTCGTCTCGTGCGTGCGTTCCTAGTGCGTGTGGAGTATGACCGGATGGTGACAGCCGTCTGCCCCTGGCAACGGCCGCACCGCCCGGTGCGTCACACTCACATCCCGCGCTTCAGAGGGCCATGCCTCCCGCCACCGTCACGTCATGACAGGGGACCTCATGCGCATCCGCGTCATCATCATCGGCCTGCTGGCCGTGCTCGGATTCACCTCGGCCTGCAACCTCGAGGAGGAGCCGACGCCGGTTCAGCCGGCGGAGAAGGGCGCCGCCGTAAAAGGCAACGGTGGCAAGAAGAAGGCGACGCGGATCAAGCTCGCTGCCGTGCGCACTGCACACAAGCCCGGCCCGCTCGACACTGGCGGCGCGTTTTCCTGCGTGCGTGTGACCGTCCTGAACCAGAGCGCGAAGAACCTGGAGGTCAACCCCATGTACTTCTCGCTCGTCGACACCGGCGGCACCAAGCACGAGATCGACATCACTGCCGCCGCGGGGAACGGCCAGATCGACACCACCACCCTCGCGCCGCGCGAGAAGGCCAAGGGCATGGTGTGCGGTGCGGGCAAGTTTGTGCCGAAGATCGTCGCGATGACCAATCCGCTGTTCTCCGAGGCGGCCCGCGCCGAAGTCGCCGGCTGACCCTCGAACGAGACCGACGCCCCGCCCCTCACACGCGGTGAGGTGGCGGGGCGTCAAGCGTGTGGTGCACGCGCTTCTCAGCGTAGCCCTGCCGAATCGTCGGCAGGGTCGACTACGTCGAGAAGGCGCCGCAGATCCATCGCTGCGTCCACGATCACGGACGGCCCGCGCCGCCGAACGATGCCGTCTACCACGCCCGTGAGGATGTTGGTCGTCCGCGCCGAGCCGACCTCCGCGGCCTGGTCGAGCACCTCGATCAGCACCGGCTCGGCCTCGTTCCACGCCTCTATGTGAACCAGCACCTCCAGCAGTTGGGCCAGATCGTTGTACCGGGCGCGGGTCCGCGTGGACGCCCGCCGGCGGGCGTTCGTCCGGCCGGACGCCGACTCGGTGATAGCCGTGATCGCCGGGTCCCACTCGCCGAGCTCCACGTGGAGCATCCCGCGATGCCAGGCGAGCTCGGCCCCGTCGAGCCACCACGTCCATTTCGGGTCGCGGGCGGTGATGCTCGCGGTTACGGCGCCGGTGGCGTGGTCGAGGGCGGCGAACGCGGCGGGTCGGTCGCCCATCTGGGCCAGCGCCCGCGCGCGCCGCAGGTCGAACAGGGCGTGGACGCGCGGCGGCATCCGCTGGTCGTCCTGCATGTCCTCGCAGAGCCTGAGCGCCTCCCGGGATCGCCTCAGGTGCAGCGCCAGCAGGGCGAGGTGCGACATGTTGAAAAGCTCCATGCTGCGGTCGCCGGCCAGGCGCGACAGGAGGAGCGCCTCGTGGATGACCTGCCGCGCGGTGTGCTGCTTGTCCGCGTCATGGGCGATCCACGAGGTCACCTCGGCGGTCTCGCCGGTCGCTGCCTCCAGGTCGCGTTCGATGGCTCGTTCGTGGTGGCCGGTGGCGAGCTTGGCGTGCGCGGCCCGGAAGATTCGCAGGCTGAGCGGTAGGAGATCGTTTCCGCCGTACAGGCTGTCCAGGCTGATCAGGTGCTGGTTCGTCTCGCGGATCGTCTGGACGTAGTCGGCGCCGACCGGGCGTCCGCGTTCGCCCCGGGTCTCGACAACGCCGAACAGCACGGCCGCGGAGAGGTCGTCGATGTCGCGGGGGATGTCGAACAGGTCGATCTCCGGGGTGTCGAACGCGGCGGCGTACAGGCCGCGGGTTCGTTCGTCGGGCCGGTGATCTCCTCGTTCCCAGCCTCGGATCTGCCGTACGAGGGACTCCAGCGGCGGGTACGGCGAGCCGTTCGCCTTGTGGAGTTCACGGGCCATGTCTGGTTGGGACCATCTGCGTGCCGTCCGTTCTGCCCGTAGCCGAGCAGCCCACGGAGGCCGTAGTCGATCGGTCATTGCGTGCACCATTCGCTGACCGGGCAACCCCGGACAGGGTCGTGTCCGGGCCCTTCTCCGTCATTGTCACCTGTCGGGCGACCCTACGCGGGGTGTTCGCTGAGCGTGACCGGATCACAACCCGCATCGCACAGGACGGTCACGATGATCACGACTCGCTCAGACGACACGGCGGAGCTACCCGAGCCCGACGGTCCCGCCCTCCTGGCAAGCCTTGGGGTCGCGTTCCGCGGCCAGGGCTTCACGGCCGAGATCAAGAGTGGGCTGCTTCGGGTGGCGGACGGGCCGGACGGCCGGGGTGTCCGGCTCGATTGCCGTCGGCGGGACGGTGATTGGGACCGGTGGTGGTTTACGTGGGCGGGTGGGATCTGGCTGTGTGAGGCTGACAGGCCGTTCGAGGCGATCACGACGGTGAAGGGTGCGTTGCGGCGGGGCGGGGACGCGCATGCCGGCGCCGCCGCGAGCGCGGAGCGGGCGGTGGCCGAGGTCCGCGCGGAGTTCCCTGACTGGACCATCACCGACACCGAGACCGAGGACGGGCGCCGGTGGTGGGCGAGCCGCGGCGCACCGACGAGCACCATCCTGAACCGCGACTCCGACCTGTCCGCCAGCAGCCCCGAGGCACTGCGGTCCAAGCTGCGGGCCCACCGATGAACGTGGGCGCGGCGGAACCATTCCGGGGAGCAACCCCCCGTGCCCGCCCGATGTCGCACGGCCCGCGCGGGGGTCGTGCGGCCCGATGCCCGGTCGGCGGACTGGGGAATCCGTCCGGCCGGGTGGGGGATCGCGCGGCCGGTGCTCCACACCCCCGCCGCTTGGGGGAGCACCGGCCGCGCTTGAGGGAGGCAGCGATGACGGAATACCGGCTGAGCGGCGCTGACGGCGTCTACTTCCTCCGCGACCAGGACGACCAGATCGCCGGGACGCTGCTGCGCGAAGCGGGCGGGTGGTGGCGCGGCGTCGCCCCCGACGGCCGGGTCCGCAAGTTCTTCATCGCCCCCGACGAGGACGGCGACCCTCGGCTGATCG
This sequence comes from Actinomadura xylanilytica, assembly GCF_030283145.1. Lineage (GTDB taxonomy): Bacteria > Actinomycetota > Actinomycetes > Streptosporangiales > Streptosporangiaceae > Spirillospora > Spirillospora xylanilytica. The sequence continues at coordinate 218,025 of NZ_JASNWE010000003.1, read as the reverse complement.
CGGCCGAACGGCTGGTCAACCGATAAACTCCGCGGCCCCGGGTTGACGGCGCGCGCCCGGGGCCGCGGCACCATCCGATGCAGCGCGCGAAATGCCCCGCCCACCCGAGGTGAGCGGGGCTCTCGCATACCGTGGGGCCTGGCCAGCCCGCCTGCTAACCCTGAGTCTCCAGCTCGTAGGCGACCCGCCCGTGCCGCTCCCACACACGTTCTCCGCCGACGCGCTCGATCGTGATCCGAGCAGCAGTGTTGCTCACGGCAACGATGAGGGTGGGGCGTTCGACGTGGGCGCGGATACGCGGCAGAGCGTCCCGCAGCAGCTCGGCGCCGAGGCCCTCGCCGCGACGGGACGGCCGGATCGAGAACCAGACCTGTCCGCCGACGTGGTGGAGGACCGGGACGAGGTAGTGCCGAATGCAGAGGCGGCCGAGCATCTCGGGCTGGCCGTCAGTGCTGGTCTCGCACCACCATGACTCCATGCCGGCGGTGCCGGGGCGCACGCCAGGGCGCGGGAAGGTCCCCTGGCGAAGGTTCTCCGACAGGTACGTGAAGTCGCCGGCTTCCAGGTCGTGGCGGGTGAGGCCGTCGGCGTCCGGCCAGCCGTCAACGGCGGCGTAGTCCCGCTGCGCGTCCAGGAAGGGCTCGCGGAGGCGGGTGTGCGGGGCAAAGAACGTCCGTACCGTCGTCATAGTCGCCATTCCCTCACTGTTTCATCGGACGGGCATGATTCCGAGTCGCATCAGCTATTCGTTGCCCGACAGTGAGCAGCAGGTCAGCGAACGCGGCAGTGATCTGTAGGCCCGACTGGAGCTCGACGAACCCGAACATTCCGGACGGATTGCATTCGAGGAACACCCACCCGTCCGGGCCGGCGATGAAGTCGAATGCTCCGTACTCCAGTCCGTACCGGTGAAGGTAGGCGGCTGCGGCGGCCGCGATCCGGGCGGGGATCGGGACGGGGGTGAAGGTGAGGCGGTCTTGGACCGGCCGCTAGTCGAGCAGGTCGGTGCCGGAGATCTCCACGGCGAACATCTTCGGTCCAACGACCGTGAGCCGTATCGACCGGCCGGGGATGACCTCCTGGAAGCACGACGCCGCGGCGAGCAGGTCGGGGACCGAGGCCGCCTCCGCGATCCCCGCGGTGACCATCGCGTCGGGGTCGGCGCCCTGGGCGTGCTGTGCCTTGTACAGCACGCGGGCGCCAGCCGGCCTGCGCCGGATCCACTCCCGTGCCGTAACGCCGCTGCTGGTGATCAGCGTCGGGGGCACGGCGAGCCCGCACGCCTGGGCGGTCAGTAGCTGGTCTGGTTTGTCGTTGGCGACGCTGATCCTCGCCGGGTGGTTGATCCACCTGACCGGCAGCGTCCGCAGCACTCCCAGGATCGAGAGGGCGTCCTCGCGTGCCGCCCACGCCCGCGCTGCCTGGCTGGTGATCGCGGGATGACCTGATGGTGTTCCCGGCCAGCGCCAGAGCACCGACACCACATCGGTGAGCCGCGCGGCACGGTGCTGGTCCCCGACCTCGCCCACCCACCGGCCTTCCTCGAGGCGGGCGTCGATGTTGAGCGGTCCGGCGCCGGGATCGAGGCGGACGACATGCGCGTCACGCTCCTGTAGGGCGTGGACGATGAGGTCGGTGGTGTGGTCTTCGGTGTCGGTGAGGATCAGCACCGCGCCGCGGTTCACGGGTCAGCCGCCCGCGTCGGTCTTGTTGTCCTTGTCGGTGGTGCCCCACGTGACCGAGTACGCCTGCAGCAGGTCGGGCTGCGCGGCCAACGGGACCCCGTTGGCGAGGGTCTGCTGCCGGACCGGGCAGTACGTCAGGTTCGGCGGCGGGGTGGTGAACGCCGGGTCGAGCGACTGCTGATGGATGAGCCCGTACGGGGTCATGGGGACCTCCTGGGTGTCCGCGGCGCCTGCGGTGGCACCGTCGAGCCCAGTGCACCGCGGGAGTGACCCGAATCCGTGATCGTGTGCAGGACTTGCACCCGTGTGCAGATTCTGCACATCACTGTGGGGAGCGGCATCGTCACGCGTACCGTGGGGATGACCCTCGCGCGCCCTAAGTGAGGCGTGATGTCTTCAGAGCACTTCTGGCAGTCGCCTGTAGTGCAAGCCCTGGTCGATGCACGGGATCTCGGCGGGGTGATCCGCATGGCCCGCGAACATCAGGGCTGGCGGCAAGCCGATCTCGGGCAGGCGGTGGGGTACTCCCGGTCCACGATCTCCCGCCTGGAGACCAGCGCAGCGACCCGAGACCTTGTGAAAGCGCGGGTCGTGGCCAACCGTTTGGAGATCCCGGCCGAGGTATTCGCCCAGCTTGTAGGGATCGGACAGTGCCCGGCAGTTACGGTGGTGGCGTCTGTGGCCGCAGCCCCGGAGGATGATCCCATGCACCGTCGCTCACTGCTCGCCGCCGCTGGCCTCGCCGTCCCAATGTCCGCTCTCCTCCAAGTCGACGACGCGCTGGCAGTCCTCCCCGAGGTGCAGGGCGCGGCGACACCACAGCGGATCGCGTCGCTCCTCACACGAGCCCGCCGGAGATGGGACACCGGTGATCTAAGCGCCCTCGTACGGAGTCTGCCCGAGTTGCTCGCCGCCGCGCACCAGGCCGCCGAGCAGAGCGACGACCGAGCCGGGTATGTGCTGGTCGCGTCGGCCTATGATCTCGCCGCCGAGGCCCTCAACAAGATCGGTATGGGCCCGCAGTCTCGCATCACGGCCGATCGGGCAACGCTGTTCGCCGCCCGTTCAGAGGACGTCCTGGCTCAGGCTGCAGCGGCGCGGACCCTCGGCGTCGTGCTGCGGCACGAAGACCGGCCCCGCATCGCCGAGCAGGTCACATTGCAGGCGGCCGAGCGGATCCACGCCGCTGGGCTGCCCACCCCAGAGCATGCTGCCGCGTATGCCCAGATGCTGTGCACCAGCGCCTACAACACGGCGCAGGCCGGGGATAACCGAGCCCTGGACATGATTCAGGACGCGCGGGCCGCGGCACGCTCGCTCCCCCAAGGCACTCCTGCCCTTGGTCGACGGACCAGGATCGACAGCCCCCAGGTCGCACTGTATGAGGTCAGCGTTCATTGGGCGTTGGGCGACCCCGAGAAGGCTCTGGCCGTGGGCCACGAGCTCAAGCCCGCGATGTTCGCCACGCCGGAGAGGCGCGCCCGGCTGCACACGGACATGGCGCGGGCGTGGTGGCTGCGAGGCCGCCCCGAACAGACGGCGCAGCGGCTGCTGGCCGCGTCGCGTGAGGCGGCCGGGGAGGTGCGTGACCGGCCTGCGATCCGTGCGATGGCGCAGCAGGTCGTGGCGCGTCATGGCCGCGTGGCGGGCGCGCGGGAGCTGACCGCCCTCCTGAGAAGGCGGTAACGCGGCAACGAGCCCCGCGACGCCGGTGCCCTCGACATCACCGCCCTGAACCTGGTGCCCTCGGAAGCGCCGATCTACCAGGCCGGCAGTTGCACCATCTACCACTGGGGCCTCACCCGGCTGTGCGACGACTTCAGCACCCGGGCCTGACCGACCGGCGAATGCAGTGGCACATCGCCAGTCCAGCGGGCTGGCTGTGTGCCCACCCCGTCCACAGGCGACATGGGCCGCCTCCCCTGGGGTCTGCGAACGTCGCCGACCCACAACGGCTGAACGACTCCACGTTGCACCCAGCCACTGAGCATCACCAAGGAGAGCGTTGATCATGAGACGTATCCTCATCGCCTCGATCGCGGCTGTGATCGCGACCGTGATCACTGCGGTACCGGCCACTGCGGCACCGACCATTCCGTACCGGACAGTCACTGCCCTGGAATGCAGGATCGGCGGCGGCGTCAACGATTACTTCGGAGTCTGCGTCGGCGGAGCGTACGACGGCTACACGGTCATCGGCTAGCGCGACCGGCCGTGCCGCCGCAAAGTCGGCGCGCGCTCGCAACTCAGGCATGACGAAAACCGCCACACCCTCCAGAAGGGTGTGGCGGTTTTTGCTGCTCAGACGCCCGCCGACCGGGTCAGGCTGCCGGGGCGTGATGGACGCCCACGCCGCACCGACCGGCACCGCTCACCACAGGTGGCGAACCCAAGTGGCCGAGACTAAGAGTAGTTGAATGGGTGTGAACGGTGAGATTTATGGGAGTGCAATCCCGAGGCCGCAGAAAGGGGATCACCCGTGATCACCCGTACCGCGTTCACCGGTCTGGCCGTGGCCGCCGCCGCGGCGCTCACCCTGACCGTCCCCGTCGCCCCCTCCGCACAGGCCGCCGAGGCACGCGCCCCGAGGGTCATCCGCTGCGCGCTGGTAGAAGCAGAACTCCCCACCGTGTTCGGGCGTGACTGCGGGAACGAGCACTGGGGCCCGATCCAGGACTTCGTCATCGTCGACCGCGACACCCGGAAGGCGTTCCACTGCCGGAGCGGCTGGGCCGAAGGTTCCCTGTGGGTTCGGGGCGAGGACTGCCGGCAGGTCCGCGCCCCGGGCGCCTGACTCTCGGGAAACGCAGATAGGTGATGTGGGCTTGGCGGAGAGGTCGGGGAGGTCGGACATGAACGTCTTTCGATAAATGAGATACGGATCATTTGTCGGATTCGACTCGCGTACTCCGCCAAGACCGAGCAGTGAGGAGGACCGGCGTTGTGGTGGTGCGGTGAGCGGTCGGCGGCTACTTTCGGGTGGCCGGGCCGAAGGGGGTCACCGTGAGTAGGCGCGGCGATCGCAGGCCGCTGGACGTGCATGCCTGCGTGATGGCCGTGCGGATCGGGCCCAGGTCCTCCGCGCGGACGAGCAGCAGTACCGGGCGGCCCGGGCCGTCCCAGATCATCCGGCCGCCCAGCGCGCCCGCGTCCAGGGCCGCCGTGACCACGGTGTTCTGCTCGCGCACCGGCACGCCCGCGCCGACCAGCCGGGTGTGGGCGGCCGTGAGCTCCACCCCCAGCGCGGCCGGGCCGCCGGTGCGCAGACGGGTCGCCGCCTCCCTCAGCCGTGTGCGTTCCACCACCGGCCGGAGCGACTCCGCGCGCCTCTGCGTGTCGGCCACGACGAGCCGGAGCCCGGCGGCCTCCAGGTCGAGCGGGGCGCGCGTGCCGTCCGGCCCGTCGTCCAGGTAGGCCGTGCCCGGACGGCCGAGCAGCGTCGCGCGGCATCGGCCCGCCTCGCGCCCACCCGTCACGCCGAAGGCGCGCAGCCCCCGGTCCACCAGAGCGGACAGGGTGCCCAGCGGAAGCGTCGGCGCGTACATGTCGCGCAGCGCCAGTGCCACCGCGCACGCAGTCGCCGTGGGAGCGGCGAGCCCCGTGCCCTCGGGCAGGTCGACGCCCGCCAGCATCGTTGCGCCGCGGAGCGGGTGCCCGGCCGCGCGCAATGCCCAGGCCGCACTCAGCGCGGGCGCCGCCCACGGCTCGGTCGCGCCGGGGCGGAGGTCGGCGAGGTCCACCCGTTCGCGCTCGACCGGCATGTTCATCAGCGTCAGCTCGACCGTGTCGTCCTCGCGCGGGTGTGTCGCGACGATCGTGCCCCAGCGCGCCGCCACGGTCATGCTCGCGTTGACGTCGGACAGCAGCGTCAGCGAGCCGGGAGCTCGCCAGACGCCTGTCGCCCCGTACCCGTAGGTCTCGTGGAACGTGGCCGGGACCAGCCGGACCTCGGGCGCGAGGTCCAGACGCCCCGTGAGCTCGTCGCCTTGGGGCACCGCCTCAGCCATGGGCGCCGTCCCCCTTGCGGGCGAGCAGCCGGTACGCGTTGCCGGTGCCGCTCCGGCGCGCGACGAAGGCGCCCACCGTGTGGTCCAGCAGGAGGCCGACGAGCACGGTTGGCACGCCGACGGTCCAGATCAGGCCGCGCCCCACGTGCCGCACCCTACGACGCTCGGCCAACCACGGCAGGGTCCGGTCAGGAGCGAGCCCGGCGAACCACAGGTACGCCGCGGTGACGAAGTCGTTGCGCTGGTGCGCGGACGCGCGCTCCTCGGCGACCAGGGCCAGGCCTCGATCGGTGAGCGCCTCCTTGAGGTTCCCGATCGGCATCATGTGCTGGTGCTGCGGCTGGAACCACGGCACCCAGTACTTGCCGAACAGCCGCCCGAGCCGCCATTCGGGGTCGGGCAGCTCGATGAGCAGGTATCCGCCCAGCGGCAGGATCTTCACCGCGGCGTCCAGCTCGACGAACGGGGCGCGGGTGTGCTCCAGGTAGTGGTGCATGCTCACCACGTCGTACATGCCCTGGATGCCGTCGGCCAGGTCGGGGAACATCCCGCGGTGCGCGTGCTCGATCCAGCCGCGCCGCGCGGCCTCCTCGATCTCCGCGCCCTGGTCCAGCCCGTCGAAGACGGTGTCGGGCCAGACCTCGCGGGCGGTGGCGCAGAAGTGCGCATGCCCCGACCCCACGTCCAGCCACCGCTTCGGCGTCGCGAACGGCTTCAGCATCCGGGCCCGGCCCAGGTATTCGTGCGAGGAGGTCATGAAGACGCTCTCGGCGCCGGCCGCGCCGATGCCGTCGTAGAAATCGCGGTAGTAGAAGTCCAGCCCGGCTGACGTCAGCCGCGGGTTCTGGAAGATGTGCCCGCAACTCCCGCACCGCTCCAGCGTGAACGTCCCGGGCTTGTGGTAGATGAGATCCTGGCCGCGCAGCACGACCGACAGGTCGCTCGCGCCGCACCAGGGGCAGGTCTCGCACCGTGGCTTCAGGAAGCGCTCGACCCCCTTGGCCAGCTCGGCGTCGTAGTACGGACGCGCGTCCGTGCGCAGGGCGGCATCGCGCCGATCCGTCTCCGACATCCACCGGCCGGTCGCGGTCCGCATCCAGACGTACACCTCGTACAGCGGACGGGCCAAGGCCGCCAGGTGCAACCCGCGCGGGCGCAGCGCCGTACCGGCGAAGATGAGATAGGGCTGGAGGCAGTACACCGCGAGACACGCCAGGGCCAGCGGCCAGGAGAGGAACGCCTCGACGACGAGCAGCGCGAACGGGACGAGCGCCAGCGTCAGGTCGATCGGGACGATCGTGCCGCCCGCGCGGAGCCGTGACCGGCGCCGTGCCAAGTCGTCCGGTGCCGCGCGAAGTGCGGGCGCGACGGCCAGGGCGCTGCGGTCGCGCGCGTAGTGCTTGAGACGCCGCGCCAGGTTGATCAGGTCGGGCGTGGAGATCGCGTCCGGCTCGGTGACGTTGGCGCGTTCGAGCACGCCGGGGACGACGAGCAGGGCCGAGCCCGCGCCGACACCGTTGCCGGGGCCGTCGGCGTCCGGCCGCGAGATGCGTCGTACGAGGTCGCGCGCCGCGGATATCGGCAGGTCCCGGGGGAGGAGGTCGACGATGTCGTGGTCCTGCCGGTGGGCGTACGCGGCGGCGGCCTGGCGGCTCTCCTCGTCCAGGACGACGCCCTCGGCGACAAGGGAGCGGAAGGCCCTGTCACCGGCGGAGGCGTCGCCGGGAGCGTCGAGCTCGGTCAGGGCCGCGGCGCGACCGCGCAGGCGCGACGCGTTGAGCAGCAGGCCCCCGATGAGCAGGCCGGCGAGGGGGATGGCGATCACGACAGTTTCTCCAGATGGTCTGCTGCCGTCGCGGCGCCGCCGGCGGCCGCGAAGGAGTCTCGGACGCGCTGGGCGGCGGCACGGTAAGCGGGAACGTCGAGCACCGCGAGGAGCGCCGCGCGCAGGTCGTCCGCCCGGACCCGGCCGAACCGCACGCGCTCCCCGGCCCCGGCCGCGACGACCTGATCCGCGATGATCGGCTGGTCGTCGCGGATCGGGCACACGACCAGCGGGAGCCCGTGCGCGAGCGTCTCCGACACGGTGTTGTGGCCGCCGTGGGACACGACCGCGTCCAGGTGGGGCAGCAGGGCGAGCTGCGGCACATGGTCGGTGACCAGGACGTGCGGCGGCGGCTCGGTGAGCATGCCGGGCGGGGCGACGATGATCGCCTGCAGGTCCTCGCCGAGGTCGGCGAGCGCCTCGACCGCGACGCGGTAGAAGCGCTCGCCCACCAGGCCGTTCAGCGTGCCGAGCGAGACCAGGACTCTGCGGTGGGAGTCGAGCCAGTCCCAGGGGAACGTACCGCGGTCGGGCCGCCCGGCCAGCGCGGGACCGGCGAAGATCCAGTGCCCGGGGAACCGCGACACGTCGCCGACCAGCGCCCCGGTCGTGAAGACCAGCGTGAGACGGTCGGAGAACCGCAGGTCGACCGCCTCGGCCAGGCCGGACCCGGCCTGGAAGTCGGCCATGAGCGAGGAGATCCACGCCTCGACCTTCGGCATGCCCGCGAGCGGCTTCAGCACCTCGGCCGGCGTGCTCGCCGAGGTCGCCCAGGTGATCCCGGCACGGCGGGCGGCGACCGGCCCGGCGATCGCCTGCTGGTCGGCGACCAGGACATCGGGCGCGAAGGTCGCGACGGCCGCCTCGACGTCGGGGAGCATGGCCTGTCCGAGCGGGACGATGAACTCCTCCCACAGGGACTTCAGCGCCGCGGCGCCGCGCAGCGCGAGACGCTCCTCGCGCAGTAGCCGGTCGAGCGCGTCATCGGTGACCGGCAGTACACGGGCACCGGTCGGCAGGAGCGGTTCCAGCATGCCTCGATGCCCGGCCCAGGCCACCTCGTGACCGCGCCGGGTCAGCTCCGCGCCGACCGCCGCGGTCGGGTTGATGTGGCCGGTCAGCGGCGGCACGGTGAACAGGAAGCGGCTCACGGGCCCTCCTTCGTCAGGGGAGCGGCTGGAACACGGCGTTCCCTGGCCCGCGTGCGCTGCTCGGCGAGCCAGGTCAGCAGGATGTCGCGGAGGATCTCGGTCGCCTCACGCAGGACGGTGTGCGCCAGGCCGGGCAGGATCTCGACCGTGCAGTCCGGCACATGACGTGCCAACTCGGCGGCTGCCCCGACCAGCTCGGACCGCTCGCCGTACACGCCGAGCACGGGGCAGCGGATCGCGGCCAGCTCGGCCGGGCGCAGCGGCCGTTCCGACGCGACATCGTCCACCAGGGTGGTCCGGTTCAGCAGCCCGTCGGCGTGCGCGATCAGGCGTGCCATTCGCCGCTGCCCGGCCTTGTCGTACTGGTTCCGTGCCCCGTCGTACTCCAGCCGCAGTGCGGTCACCGACAGCGTGTTGGCCATGTCCTCGATCCAGGCGGCGGCGCTCGTACCCGCGCAGCTCGCCTCGATCAGCGTCAGCCCGGCGACCCGGTCCGGCTCGGTCACCGCCATGCGGGCGGCGACGATGCCGCCATAGCTGTTGGCGACCAGATGGACCGGCTCGTCGACGCCGAGCGCGTCGAGCAGCGCGCACAGATCGTTCACGCCGTCGTCGGCCGTGTAGCCGGTCTCCGGCCGGTGCGAGCGGCCGTGCCCGCGCAGGTCGTACAGGATCACGCGGGCCCCGTTGACGACGGCGGGCCCGGCGAGCGTGTAGTAGAAGCTGGACAGGTTGTCGGAGATCAGGCCGTGGACGAAGACGACGGTCGGCGCGTCCGCCGTGTGCTCCTGGGGTTCCAGGATCTGCGCGTTGAACCGTATGCCGTTCGCGTGGACGTCAGCCATGAGCCGATTCCGTGAGCGCCGCCCCCGGTAGGACGGTGAGGGGGCCGGTCACCGGTGGTTCCGCCCTGAGGCCGGCCGGCACCGTGGTGTTCTCGACCGGCGCGGTGATCCGCCGTGTAGCCGGCCCGTTCCGCAGGTCCCAGGCCGGGTACCAGGAGGCGGCGCTACCGGTGGACGGACCGTGCGGCATCACCACCGGCTCACCCGGATGGTCGGGCGCCGGAACCACCGTGTGGAACCGCGCCTCGCGGACGGTCGTGTACGGCATCACCGGGCTCTGCTTCCCGGCCGGGCGACTGTCGTGCGCTCCTCGACGTAGGCCACCAGGGTGCCGACCTTCATCGCCATGATCTCGGTGATGTCCATGTCGGCGACGAGGGCGGCGAAGTCGACCCGGCCGCTGTACCGCCGCTGGAGCTTCTCGGTGAGCGCGACGAACTCGATGCTCTCCAGGGCGAGGTCGTCGCTGAACGTGGTGTCCCTGGTGATCTCGACGTCGAGGAGGAAATCCTCTCCCACGATCTCGATGAGCATCTCGACCACTTCGCCGAGGACTGTGTCCGTTGTGCTCACTTCGCGTCCTTTCCGTACGTCCAGGCCACGGCATACGCCGCCGCCCCGCTGGTGATCACTGTGCTGCCGGCGAGGTACGCGTCGCCGTCGGGCGCGGTCACGACCAGAGCCAGGTCCTCGTCCGCGGGGTCGGGGGACGCGCGTACCTCGAAGTCGTGTGCCCGACCGCCGAGCCCGGTGCCGAGGGCCTTGGCGACCGCCGCCTTGGCGGTCCGCAGCCGCGTGAACAGCGCGGCGCGGTCGGCGCCGGTCCGGTCGTGGAGCAGCCGGCGCTCCGTGACGGTCAGCGTGGCCCTCTCGGTGTCGTCGTCGGGTTCGGCGACGGGCTCGATGTCGATGCCGACCGGGCCCGGCCCGGCCAGCGCCACCGCGATGCCGGGACTGCGCCCCTGACCCGCGCAGTGCGCCAGCGAGATCCCCGGCGCGCGGAACGCCCCGGCCGCGCGCGGCCTCCCCGCGTCGTCCTTGATCGTGATCTCGGCCGGGTAGACGGGTCCCGCGCCGTGGTCCCACAGCCGCCGCCGCACGGCGTCCTTGGCGGCGATCCGGCCGAGCAGCCACGCGCGCCGCGCGTTGGGCGTCAGCTCCTCGAAGCGGGTCCGCTCGGCGGCGCACAGGTATCGGCGCATGATCAGCTCGCGTGAGCCGGTGTCGGGCCAGCGCTCGCGGACGACGCACCAGCCGCCCGGGTGCGGCTCGGACAGGGTCTCGCTCTGCGGGCGGAGCTTCACGTCCCAGATCCGCTCGTCGGTGGCGAAGCGCCGTGTCGTCCAGCCGTCGATCCGGCACCAGAGGCGTCCTTCGCCGTCGAGGATCTCGGCGTCGGCGCGCATCTCCGTGTCGGTGATCTCCCGGATCCAGGCGCGGCAGTCCAGCCGCGCGCCGATCTCGGGGCGCGGACCGTAGAACCGCACCGCGCCGATCCCGGTCGGCAGCACGGTCTGGTCGGTGGTCAGGCTGACCTGCATCCAGTGGCCGATGAGCTGGCCCGCGCCGTCGAGCAGGGCGCCCTCGGCGGGGAGGCTGGTCAGGCTCCCGGTGATGCCATCGCTGCCGAGCTCGTCGACGTGGGCGACGCTGGCGAACCGGGGGCCGTGGAACATCCAGTCACGGTCGTACAGCTCCCGCGCGGAGACGGGCGCGGGCCGGGGATCCGACAGGGTCAGCCGCGAGGGCTCGGGTGCGTCCGGACAGCCGGTCTCGCGCAGGCGTACGACGCCACTCGCGTAGCCCTCGATCTGGACCCTGACCTGGATCTCACCGTCCGGTGCGGTGTCGCCGCGGGTGACGTGCACGGAGGTGGTCGTCTCGGGCGCGGTGCAGAGCCAACGGAGCGCCCTGACCTGCGTGATGCCGACCACCGTCGCGTCCGGCACCAGCTCGGTGGCCGCCCCGGCCATCACCTCGAGGATCGTGGTGAGCGGGACGACCGGGAACCGGTCGGTCATGTCGGGCCAGCCCGGCGCTTGGGGGAACACGCAGTGGTCGACGGTGTCCGGCATCGTCGCTAGGGAGAACACCCTGGTCCGGCTGAGGGCCTGCGGCGGTTCGCCGGTGGCCGCCTCGCCGTCCGCGGGAGCCACGTCGCTAGGGGCGGCCAGCCATGCCTCGGTGATCGTCCGGGCCACAGCGGCCGTGGCGGTGAGCGCGGCGTTCAGCTCGGCGACGACCGAAGAGCCGTTCCCGACGACCGTCTCGGCTGCCCCGGCAGCGGGCGCGGCGACGAGGCCGTCGAGGTCGGGCAGCCGGACCATCGGCTCGCCGAGGCGCAGCCGCACGGTGCCTTCCGGACGCGCGCGCGGGGGCGGTGGGGCGGGCAACCGGGTGAAGTCCGGGGCCAGGCCGTCCGCCCAGAGCGCCGCGGCGACCCGGCGCAGCTGGTCGAGCCCGTCGCGGGTGGACACGGCGGTGGTGGTCGCCAGGTACTCGCGGTCGCGCAGCGTGTCCTCGGTGAATCCGACCAGGCTGCCCTGGCCGACCTGGACGAACGCGCGGATGCCCGAGTCGTGCAGCAGCTCGGTGAGGCGCCGGAACCGCACCGGCTCGACGAGGTGGCGCAGCACCAGGTCGCGTACGCCGCCGACGTCGGCGGGGAAGGGCTCGAGCGAGGTGGCGGACCAGACCGGCACGGTCGGCCGACCCACCTCCAGCCGTTCCAGCACCGCCCGGGCGGCGGGCAAGTGCGGCGCGTACACCGGGGAGTGGAATCCGGTGCGGAAGGGCATGGTCTCGGTCAGCACGCCCTGCCGGCGCAGGCCGTCCACGACTTGCGACACGTGGTCTGCCGGACCGCAGATCACCGCCTGGTGCGGGCAGTTGTCATGGCTGAGGTACACGTCGTCGAACCCGTCGAGTTCACCGGCGACGCGATCGGCGGACGCGCCGAGCGCCGCGTACACGACGTCGGGCACCTGCACCATTCCGGGCCGCATCGAGGCGATGAAGGCGTCGACCTCCGGGTAGATCCCTCCGACGATCATCGCGGTCCACTCGCCGAGGCTGTGCCCGGCCACCGCGCCCGGCGTGATGCCGAGCTCGGCGAGCGCGGCGGCGTACAAGCGGCACACCATGACGATGTCGAGTGCGTGCTCGACGACCTCGCCGCTGCCGGACAACTCGGGGGCGGGCAGGCCGAGGTGTTCGGCCAGGGCCGTGACGCGGGGCGCGAACTCCGGCTCGAAGCCGGGGAACAGGAAGGCCACTTGCTCGGGTCCGGAGAGCAGCGGCCGGGGCGTGAACCACACGTCGCTCCGGCCCCGCCAGGCGCGCCCCCTCGCGACGATCTTGCGGGCCAGTGCGAGCCGTCGCGCGTCCGGCCCGACGATCGCGAGCCGGCAGGGCCCGTCGCCGGGCGGGACCTGCCGTCCCGACCGCTCGATCAGCTCGGCGTCGGCGGCGGCGAGGACGCGCGCGACGTCCCGCGGGCCGGACCCGGCGATCCGCAGGACCGGCTCGCCGACGGCCGGCCGGGCCGGTGCGGAGGCACGCGCGCGTGCGGCCCGCGGTGCCTCCTCGAGGACGACGTGTGCGTTGATCCCGCCGAAGCCGAAGGCGTTGACCGCCGCGCGGCGCGGCGTCCCGGGCGGGCGCTCCCACGCAGTGGCCTCGGCGATCGGCGTGAACCGCGTGCCGCTCAGGCCGGGATGCGGCTCCTCGATGTGCAGGGTCGGAGGCAGCGTTGCGTGGTGCAGAGCGAGTGCCGCCTTGATCAGCCCGGCCACGCCCGCGGCGGGCATGGTGTGGCCGATCATCGATTTGACCGTGCCCAGGCCGATCGGCGGGCCGCCGGGGCCGAACACCCGCCGCAGCGTTTCCAACTCGGTCGTGTCGCCCGCAGGAGTCGCGGTGCCGTGCGCCTCGATCAGCCCGACCGCGTGCTCGGCGGCCGGGTCCACGCCCGCGGCCCGCCACGCCTGTTCGACGGCGGTCACCTGGCCGTTGGACAAGGGGTTCATCATGCTGGTCGCACGCCCGTCGCTGGCGACGCCCACGCCGCGGATCACCGCATACACCCGGTCGCCGGACCTGACCGCGTCCACGAGGCGCTTGAGCAGCACGATCCCGGTGCCCTCCGACAGCAGGGTGCCGTCGGCGCGGGCGTCGAAGGGCCGGATCGTCTCGGTCGGGCTGAGCGCCCGCAACTGGGTGAAGACGCTCCACAGGGTGGTGTGGTGGCAGTGGTGCACGCCGCCCGCGAGTACCGCGTCGCAGCGGCCGGAGGCCAGGTCGCGTACGGCGTGGTCCACCGCCAGCAGCGACGACGCGCACGCGGCGTCCACCGTGTAGGCGGGGCCGCGCAGGTCGAAGCGGTTGGCCACGCGGGAGGCGGCGAAGTTCGGCACCAGGCCGATCGACTCCTCCGGCCCGAGGGCCTTCTGGAACGCCTCGCGCACGGTGCCGAGCCGGTCCCCGGTCAGGCCGGGGACGAGGTCGCGCAGCACGGCGGCGAGCTGGTGGGCGGTGTGGACGCGCTGGTCGAGCCGCGCGAGGCCGGGGGTGAGGTAGCCGCCCCGGCCGATGATGACCCCGACGCGGGAGCGGTCGGGGAGCCGGTCCTCGCCGCCGGCGTCGGTGATCGCCTCGGCCGCGGCCCGCAGGGCCAGCAGTTGGTCCGGCTCGGTGCCGTCGACCGCCGCCGGCATGATGCCGAATCTCGTCGGGTCGAAGTCGGCGACCTCGTCGACGAACCCGCCCCGCCGGCAGTAGAAACGATCCGGTGCCGCCCTGCCCTCGGCGTCGTAGTAGACGCTTTGGTCCCAGCGGTGCGCGGGTACCTCCGAGACCGCGTCCACCCGGGTGCGGATGTTGCGCCAGAACGCCGTCGCGTCCCCCGCGCCGGGGAACACCGCACCGATTCCGACGATCGCGACGTCCTCAGACATCGTTGGTCTCGCCGCACATGTAGACGACCTGGGCGTCCTGGCCGTGGGACAGCTCACGCAGCAGGCACGCGACGCCGGCGTCCGGGTCGATCAGCGTGATGCCGCGCCGCGCGTACTCGCGTCCGAGGTCGGGAGAGACCATGCCGCCACCCGCCCACGGTCCCCAGTCGATCGCGACGACGCGGCCGGGCAGCCGCGCCGCCCACGCGTGGCAGAGGGAGTCGAGGGCGTCATTGGCCGCCGCGTAGTCGGTCTGACCGCGATTGCCGAACACCCCGGACACGCTGCCGAACGCGGCGACGAACCCGACGGGCGGACGCTCGTCCCCGTCCTGGGTGCCGACGGGCGCGATCGCCTTCAGCAGCGCGCGGAAACCGTCCACCTTCGTCGCGTAGACGCGGGCGAACGAGTCCGGCGTCTTGTCGCCGAGCAGCCGGTCCTCCAAGAGGCCCGCACCGTGGACGATCCCGTCGAGCCGTCCGTGCCGCGCGTGGATGTCTTCAACGATGGCGCGTACCGCGTCGGCGTCGCGGACGTCGGCGGCGTGGTAGCGGACCGAGGCCGCGACGCCGCGCAGCTCCTCCAGCGTGCCCCGGATCTCCCGCTCCCTGAGGATGCGGCGCGCGGCCGCGTCGATCTCGGTGGGTCTTCCGCCGCCCTGGCGGGCCAGGGCGGCGCGAAGCGCGGACATGTCCGGGGCGGACGTCGTGGCCGGGTCCTCCGGCGCGGACGGGGCCGGCGTCCGTCCGATCAGCTCGACGTGGCAGCCGGTCAGGCGGGCCAGTGCGCGGGCGGCGACGGCGGTGATGCCGCGTGCGCCGCCGGTCAGCAGGAGCACCGATTCGCGGCCCAGGCCGGGCGGCGGGGCCACCTCACCGTCGAGCTCGGCGCGGCGGACCCGCAGCGTGGTGCGGGTGCCGTTGCGGTATCCGACCACGGTGCGGCCGTCGCCGCCCGCGAACTCCTGAAGCAGGTGTTCGGCGATCCTGCGCGGGTTCTCCTTGGGGTCGACGTCGACTGCGCGCACCACTGCGTCGGGATACTCGCGCGCTAGCGCACGGACGAGCCCGCGTAGGCCGATGTCGATCGGGTCGTGCTCGGACACGCCGTCGCCCTGCCCGAAGCCCCCCGCCGTCGCGGTGGCGACCACCAGCCGGTCGGCGCCGTCCAGCATGGCTTGGCGGATCCCGGCGAACGCGGTGGGCAGTACCGGTCGGGCGCCGGGCGACAGCGCGGCCAGGTGCACGAGAGCGTCGGCGTTGGTCTCGTCCTCCGGGGCCGCCACGACGCGGGGGGCGGCCCCGCGGCGTTCGAGCAGGTCGGCGAGTTCGAGCGCGATCCCGCGACCGTCGTCGACGATGACGACCCTGCGGCCGGTGAGCCTGGGGCCGTCGACTCCGGGGGCGGCGACGGTGACGGGCTCGACGACATACCGGCTGGGGACGGCGGACCCGGCGGGCTCGGCCGCCTGAACGGGCTCGGCGGGCTCGGCCGGCCCCGCGAGGTGGCCGCCGAGCCAGTCGGCGATGCCGCCGATGGTCTTGATCCGGGCCAGCTCGGCGACGACGTCCTCGTTCAGTGCCGACTCGTCGCCGGAGAGCCCGAGGCGCTCGGCGAGCTCCCCGATGATCTCCGTTCGCTTGATCGAGTCGATGGACAGGTCGCTCTCCAGGTCCAGGTCCGTGCCGAGCATGTCGGAGGGGTAGCCGGTACGGGCGCTGACCGTGGCGACGACGACCTCGCGGATTCGCTCCGGCCCGACCGTCCTCGGCTCCGGCGTGGCCGCGGGCTCGGCGACGGGCGCGGGTTCGCCGACCGGCGCGACCGCCGGTTCCGGGACCGGAGCGGGGAGCGCCGCCGGGACGGGCGGCGGCGCCGGAGCGGCCCCGAGATAGCCGAGCATGACGTCGCGCTGTGCCGCGACCAGCTCCCGCGTCGTCCGCAGGAACTCCGTCACCGCGGCGTCGCGTTGCGATCCGTTGGCCTCACCCATCGGTTCTCCTGTCGCTGTCGGACCCATCTGTGGCGCTTCGGTCGCGGGCCGCAGCCCGCCGGGCACGGGTTCCCCGGAGGCGGTCCGTACGAGCTGCCCGTCGACGACCCACCCGGGGCGTCCGGCCGTGCCGGGGACGGGCCCGGCACGGCCGGCGTACAGGGGCCCGAGGTCGACCGGAACACCGGCGACGGCCAGCTCGGCGAGCGCGTGCAGCAGCCGCACGACACCGTTCTCGCCGGACACGTCGCAGGCCACGACCGTGTGCGGCCGGTCACCCAGGATCTTGCGGACCAGGCCGGTCAGCACGCGGCCCGGCCCCGCCTCGACGAAGACCCGTGCGCCGGCCGCGTACATCGCCTCGATCTGCTCGACGAACCGCACGGGCTCGGCCACCTGGCGGGCCAGCAGTTCGCGGACGAGGTCGGGCGACCCGGGGTACGGGGCGGCGGTGCCGTTCGACCAGACCGGGTAAGCGGGCGGTCGCACGTCGCGGTCGGCGAGCGCTGCGGCCAGTGCGTCCGCGGCCGCGGCGACCAGGGGGCTGTGGAACGCGCAGGCGACCGGCATGTCGCGCGTGTTCATCCCGCGGGCGCCGAGGGCGGCGGCGGCGCGTTCGACCGCGTCCGTGGGACCGGAGACGACCGCCTGCTCGGGGGCGTTGTCGTTGGCGACGATCACCTCGTCGTCCACCCCGAGGTCCGCGAGTGCCGTGCCCACGTCGGCGGCGGAGGCCGCGACCGCGGCCATCGTCCCGGGGTCCTCACCGGCCGCCGTGAGGATCGCGTCGGCGCGTGCCTCGCTGAGGGCGATCAGGTCCTCCTCGCCGAACGCCCCGGCCGTGCAGAGCGCGACCAGTTCCCCGTAACTGTGGCCGCCCGCCATGTCGGGCCGGACACCGAGCGTGCCGAGCAGTTCGGCCATGGCCAGCCCGGCGATGCCCAGGGTGGGCTGGGCCACGCGGGTGTCGGTGATCGCGGCCTTCTGCCGCGCGATCTCCTCGCGGTCGAACGCGGCCGGCGGGAACATCACCGGGGCGAAACGGCCGTCCGCCAGCCGAAGCAGGCGCTGAAGGCGCGGGAAGGCGACGAACAGGTCGGCGAGCATCCCGGGCCGCTGGCTGCCCTGGCCGGGGAACAGGAACGCCACCGTGCCGGTCGCGATCTCGTCCGGTGGCAGGTGGACGCCCGTCCCGGCCCGTCCGGCCCGCAGGTCGGCGAGCTTGGCGGCCAGGTCGTCCCGGCCAGAGGCGACGAGCGCGGCACGGACGGGTGCGTCGGGGGCGCCCCGCAGGTGGGCGGTCGCCAGGTCGCGCAGCTTGGCGGCAGGGTCGGCGTCGAGCAGCTTCGCCAGGCGGTCGGCTTCCCGGGCGACCTCGTCTGGTCCGGCGCCGCGGAACACCAGCAGCTCTGCGGGCCACTCCGGGAGGCCGTGCGCGGGCTCGTCCGCACCGTCGTAGCCGCTCAGAACGGCGTGGAAGTTGGTGCCGCCGAAGCCGAACGCGCTCACCCCCGCATACCGGCGTCCAGGCGGAGTGCCCCACGGCGCCGGCCCGAACGCGAACGGGCTCGTCTCCGGCGACCAGTACGGGTTCGGCTCGGTGATGTGCAGGCCGCCCGGACGCACCCCGGTGTGCAGGGCGTACGCGGCCTTGATCAGCCCGGCCAGGCCGGCGGCGCACTTGGTGTGCCCGATCTGGGACTTGACCGACCCGATCCGGCAGCTCGCGGGTTCGGCACCGGCCTCGGTGAACAGGTCGGTGAGCGCGGCCAGCTCGGTGCGGTCGCCGACCACGGTGCCGGTACCGTGCGCCTCGATCAGCCCGACCTCGGTGGGGGAGACACCGCTGGCGGCGTAGGCGCGCTCGAGCGCGCGCCGCTGTCCCTCGGGGCGCGGCGCCGTCAAGCCGAGGGAGCGGCCGTCGCTGGATCCGGCCACGCTCTTGACGACCGCGTAGATCCGGTCGCCGTCGCGCTCGGCGTCGGCAAGGCGCTTGAGCACCGCGCAGGCCACCCCCTCGCCGAGCACGATGCCGTCGGCGGCGGAGTCGAACGTGGCGCATCTGCCCTTCGGTGACAGCGCGTGCACCGAGGCGAAGAGCAGGTAGTCCTGGATGTCGTTGTGCAGGTCCGCGCCGCCGCACACGACCATGTCGCTGCTGCCTGCGGACAGCTCTTTGCAGGCCAGGTCCAGCGCGGCGAGACTCGACGCGCAGGCCGCGTCCACAGTGAAGTTGGACCCGCCGAGGTCGAGGCGGTTGGCGATCCGTCCGGCGATCACATTGCTCAGCACGCCGGGAAAGGAGTCGTCGGTGAGCTCGGGCAGGTGCTGGTCCAGAGCAGGTGGGACCTCGCCGGTGTAGGACGGCAGCATCGAGCGCAGGCCGTACGCCGCCGACAGGCCGCTGCCCGCCTCGGCGCCGAAGATCACCGAGGTGCGTTCGCGGTCGAAGGCGCGGTCGGCGTAACCCGCGTCGCGCAGCGACCGGGCGGCCACCTCCAGCGCGAGCAACTGAACGGGCTCGATACTGCCGAGCGAAGCGGGCGGGATGCCGTAGTCCAGTGCGTCGAAGGGCACCTGCGGGATGAAGCCGCCCCACTTGGAGGACGTCCGGCCCCGGGGCCGCGTGGTGGCCTCCGGGTCGTAGTACAGCTCGCTCTTCCAGCGCTCAGCCGGTACCTCGGTGACCGCGTCGACACCATGGACGATGTTCGACCAGAACTCCCCGAGATCACCCGCGTCCGGATACACGCAGGCCATGCCGACGATGGCGATGTCCAGCGGCTTCGCGGAGGCCTCCCGCACCGCCGTCTCCTCGTCCGCGAAGGAGGCGAGCAGGCGGGCGGACCCGGCCGAGACCTCCTCATGCAGCGCGGCGACGGTCGTGACCTGCGAGCGGAGCATGGCGACCTGGCCGAGCATGTACATGCCCTCGTCGCGCTGCTCCCGCTCGTCCACCGTCCGGACGCCCTCGGCCGTACGCCGCAGGCCTTTCGAGGCGATGCGCAGTCGGCCGAGGTTGAGGCTCTCCAGTTCCGCCCAGGTCTCCTGGACGGTGGCGCCGTCTTCGGTGAGGCGCCGCCGCGTCTCTTCGAACGCCGTGAGGTACGGGGTGTCCGCGCAGCGGGTCACGTGGCCGGGCGAGGTCTCCAGCAAGGCCGTGCGTTCACACTCCAGTGCGGTCCGCTGGTAGTTCTCAAGGATCGCACCGGCGCTGACGGCCTCCTGGGTGAACAGGTACGCCGTTCCCATGAGCACGCCGGTCGCGACGCCGCGCTCGGCGAGCGGCCCGCAGGCTGCCGACACCATCGAGGCCGACCGCGCGTCGTGCACGCCCCCGGCGAACAGCACGCTCACCTCGGGCAGCACCTCGGGGTGCTCGAGCAGGCAGTCGATCTGGGACTGCCAGAGCGGGAAGCTCGCGCGCGGGCCGATGTGCCCGCCGCACTCCGAGCCCTCGAACACGAACTTGCGGGCGCCGTCCTTGAGGAACCGCGCCAGCAGGCCAGGAGAGGGGACATGCAGGTAGGTCGAGATGCCATCGCCCTCCAGCGCCGCGGCCTGGGCCGGACGCCCACCGGCGATCAGCGCGTACGGCGGGCGCGCCGCGTGGACGGCCTCCAGTTGGGCGGCGCGGACCTCCTCCGGGGCGAAGCCGAGGATGCCGACGCCCCACGGTCGGTCACCGAGCAGTTCGGCGGCCTCCGTCAGCAACCGGCGCGTGTCCGCGCCGCTCATCAGGGCGAGCGCCAGGAACGGCAGGCCGCCGCCCTCCGCCACCTTCGAGGCGAACGCGGCCTGGTCACTGACACGGGTCATCGGACCCTGCGCGATCGGGTAGCGCGGGTCCTTCGAAGCGTGCGCGATGCCCCGGCCCGGCGCCAGGGGAGCCTGCTCCTTGCCTGCGGCGATCCCGGCGCGGATCCCGGCACGGATCGCCTGGACGACACCGCCCGCCGTCTTGTGCCGACGGGCGAGAGGCGCGGCGAACGCGCCCTCCTGTCCGATCGGGAGCAGTTGCGTGCGCAGGTCGCGGGCTCCGACATGGTTCGGGACGCCGCTCTCGGCCAGCTCGGACACCGGAAGGTCGGGGCGTGTGTAGACACGATGGCCGTCGACGACCCTCGTCTCGCTGCCGTCCATCGCGGCGATCGCCGCCGCGACCGCCTCCGGAAGCTCCGCCTCGGCCACCAGGGCGAGCTGGGAGTCGACCACCACACCGCGAGCCCCGCCGGCCACGGCTGCGGCGGCGGTGGCGGTGCCGATTCCGCCCTGCGCCCAGACCGGAACGGCGACCACGGCTACCAGACGCTGGAGCAGAACGAACGCGCTCAGCTCCTCGATCCGGCCGCCCGACTCCATACCCTTGGCAATGACTCCGGCGACGCCCCGCTCCACGGCGGCGCACGCCTCCTCGACGGAGGTCACCTCGGCGAGGATGCGGCAGGCCGTACTCAGCCACGCCCGGCCGTTCACGCCTGCGCCGAGCACCACGGTGTCGACATCGCTGGGCAGGTCTTCGGGCGCGAGCGGGCAGCCCTCCGGCACCCGCACGCCGAAGGCGCCGCCCCAGCGGCGCGTGACGCGGTCCAGTTCCTCGCGCGCCCGGACCGAGTCCAGGCCGAGGTCGAGGATGCCGAGACCGCCGGCCCGTTCGACGGCCACGGTCAGTGCGGCGTTGGGTTCGGTGAAGGGGGTCAGGCCGATCACCAGGTCACGGCTGTGCAGGTCGGTCGTCATCTGTGTCTTTCCATCCCAACCTCTGAAGAAGTCCCCTTCAGGAGGGCATGGGGGAGCCCATGGTGGACGTGCGAATCACATCTGGAGTGGCGGCGGGGGTGTCAGCGGAAGCGGGGGACGATGGTGAAGGCCGCGCGACTGTATAGGTGCTACCACAGCATCGCGACCGATGTCGACATTCCTTTATTGGACAGTAAGGCCAGTTGGTCAAGAAACGCCTGGTCGAAAGCCATCCGGGTGCGCTGAATTTTCCGCCGAACGGCCAATGCCCGCACACGTCGCGTGAGGAAATGCTCACACAATGACACGCGCGCCGAAGAGAAAGCTTTCACCATGCCGTTGATGTGCACGGACCACTCTGAGCCAAATCCCACTCTGTTAGTCGCTGACATGCCGCCCCGCGCGCTGGCATTAGATGTCCCGCGGCAAACCTGTCGACACGGGAGGCGGGCATGGCTTCAGGCGGCTACGAGGGTTCTCCAGGGGCGGATTTCAACGGGCTGTTCTGCGCGCTGTTGTCGAGGCCGTACTGGTGGGCGCTGGAGAGGCTGGCGGACGCCCTGCTCCGTGCGACGGACTGGGGGCGGTCGTGCGCGGGGGCCGGCATGGGCGCGAGGACAGAGCATGATATACATCACATTCTGAAGGATCGCCCTTCCCTGGGATTCCCCGATGGACGGGCTGCACGAGGCGGCCCGTCCAGGGAAGGGGACCCGATGTCCGACGTCACACGCGACCGGAGGAACCCGGTCCGTGCCGGCCACCGCTCCCGCCACGTAGGCGCTGATCAGCCGGGATCAGGTGATCGCGAATGCTCTCACCCGGAACCTGCATACCTGGCGGCGCATCCCGGGCCGCCCTCTCGCGTCTCTCCGGCGTCCGGGGCAACGGAAAGACGTCGATGGGCATGGACGTCGCACACAACAAGCTCGTTTCGTCCAACGCAGGCAATGCGACCCCGAACGTCAGGAAGGTCGGCACGACCTGGATGGGTGACCTGGACGTCACTCCGGACAACCTGTTCGACAGCCGCAGCTCTTTCCCGCATGGGACAGCACGGTCTGCAAGGGCACGACGTCCTATAGCGTCCCCTGGACCCGTGCGTTCTATGACCGCAGGGACCTCGGTGTAAAGCCTCCGACGACGTGGGACGAGACCAGGCAGTGGGATTTCGACATCCCGCAGGTGGCTCAGGCCCTGGCACAGTGGCAGTCGTCCTACAAGGACGTCTTCACGTTCAATAAGGTGGACACGGGAACGTTCTCGCACATTTTCTTCAAGGGCCCAAACCGCCGTGTAGTACACCGGCCGCTGGGGGATCAACGCGATGAAGAAGGGCGGCGGGCCGGGTTTCGACAAGAAGTTCGACCCCCAAAGGACCGTCCGGTAACAACACCTCGCTCATGGGCGGCAGCGACCTGCTCGTGTTCGAAGCTCACGGAGACACCGGAGGAGTCCACCAGGCGACGGTCCGCGCCGCCCGTCAAACACGGTGCCCCACCATGATCTCCGGGAAGACTTCGACGATGCCGTAGGCCCCCTCGACGGCGGAGAACGCCGGTGCCGGCTCGGTCCGCACTACCCGGGGCATCTGCCGATCCTCTCGCCCGGGCTCGGGTCAGGCGGTGTGCTCATCCAGGAGGGATGCGAACTCTTCCTGGTCGTTGAGCCGGGGGAACGGTTCGTCGGGCACGGGCTTGTCGAGGAACGCGCACAACGGCTCCCACCCGTTGGCGGGCTCGAAGACGAGCAGCCGGTCGGCGGGCAGGTACTCCCGGACGGCGACGATGTGGTCGTTGAAGACGCGCAGCGCGTGGCCGCGGTCGCTGAAACGGCCGTCGAACAGCCCGTCCCACAACATCTCGCGGGACATTCTTCGCATATCGGCCAGGACGGGGGAGGCCGCGGGAGAATCGTCCATGGCGGCGCGGTAGATGGTGTTGAGGGCGCTCTCGTACCAGCGTTCCGGGTCGCGGACGCCAAGGATGACCTTCGCGTCGGGATAGTGGTCGGCGAGTTCGCGCCAGAAGCGAGCGCCCGGCCAGTCCACGGTGGAGCGGTAGCCGCGGTAGACACGGTCCCAGTCCACGGTGCCGTTTCGAGCCGCGGCGGTGCGCCAGAGGGGGACCTCGTCGGGCTTGTGGAGCATGCCGAGCATGTGGTGGCAGGGGCCGAACCCGAGCCGTTCCAGCGCGGCCTTCAACGACAGCGTTCCGGTGCGGCCGAATCCGGCACCGATGACTTCGAGCATGGGGATTCTCCTCCCAGACAGGGACAGGGTCAGGCGCCGCCCAGCAGTACAGACCAGATGGTGGCGCCCGGGCCGAACGTGAGGGCGACGCCGTACTGGCCGGGGGAGAGGGGGCGGGACTCCTGGAGGCGGCCGAGGACGGCCATGACGGCGGGCCCGGCGGTGTTGCCGTACTCGCGCATCACCGCCCGCGCCACGTCGGTGGAGTCGGCGGGCAGGTCGAGTTCCTCGGCGACCCGGTCGATGATGCGGCGCCCGCCGGGATGCAGCGCGAACCAGTGGATGTCAGCGCGCCGCAGGCCGTTGCGGGTGAGCAGCCGGTCGGTCGGTCCGGCCACGGCGGATGCCGTGATGTCGGGCATGGTCGGCGCGAGCCGGATGCGCACGCCGGATTCCCCGACGTGGACCTGGAGGTCCTCGGCGAACTCGGGAACGTACAGCATCTCGGTGTCGAGGATGTCCAGGCCGTGCAGGGCCGCCTCCCCAGGGCGCACGACGGCCGCGGCGGCGCCGTCCCCGAAGAGGGTGAGCACCACCGCCTGCTCCCTGTCGTACGGAGGGGCCTGCAGGTGCGGGGAGAACAGGTCGACGAGGAGCAGGACGGCGGGGCGGCCGTGCACCTCGACCCAGTTGCGGACGGTCGACAGGGCGGGCAGCGCGGCGTAGCAGCCCATCGGGCCGAGCGACTGGAACTCGGTGCCGGGCAGCATGCCCGTCTCGTGGACCAGCGTGTCCAGCCCGGGCGCGGAGTGCGTGGTGGTGGTCGCGGTGGCCAACAGGCCGATCTCGCCGGGGCTGAGCCCGGAACGGTCCAGAGCCCGGCCGATCGCCTCCCGGCCGAGAGCACGGGCCTCGGCCAGGCTCACGTCCATCCGGCGGGTGGTGCCCCAGTCGCTGGGATCGTCGATGACCGGATTGACCGCCATCCCCTTGGACTCGATGGCGGAGTTGCCGATGACCTCCACGACGTGGTGGCCGCCGGGCCGGTCGGCGAAGAGGTCCGCGAACTCCTCCATCTTGACCTGCGGTGGTGAGACGAACTCGATGGTGGTGATGCGTGCGGTGCGCATGACGACCTCTCAAAGTATGTCGAGTCGGGATCGAGCGTCCGGCCGGCCGGCCCTTCCTCCTGCGGGGCGGAGCGGCGGACGGACGTTTCGGCGCATCCGGGCGGACGAACTTGACAGGAGCGGTCGCCGCCCCGCGGAAAGGGCCTACCGGCCGGTGCGGGGAGCGGCGTTCGAGGAGCCCAGCGGCTTACCCTGGGCGTCCAACGCCTCGACCTTGACGTACGTGGCGGAGGTCGCGGCGGCGGGGAGCGCGATGGCGGTGTCGAGCCCGTTCCAGGCGGTCTCGGCGATCGGCTCCATGGCGTTCTGGGCCGTTCCGGCGTACAGGCGCCAGCGGGCGACGCCGGTTGCGCCGTTCCAGACGGCGTGCACGGTCCCGCCCTGGGCGACGGCGATCGGCGCCGATTCCGGCTTGGCGCGCCAGGGGGACCGGAAGATCCGGTACGTGCTCCAGTTCTTGTCCAGAGCGGCGTCGAACAGCAGCTTGCCGCCCTTGGAGAACTCGGAGATCCGGCCCGTCGGACCCCAGCTGACGGCCGTGTTGCCGTTCGGCAGGCCCTGCGCGTTGCCCTCCTGAATGGTGGACAGATGCTCGGGGTGGGTCACCTGCTTGACGAGCCTGGTGGTCTTGCGGCCTGGATTGACCTTGATCCAGGCGACCCGCGACTCGTACCCGTCCCACAGGAACAGGGTGCCGTTGTCGAACAGCTTGATCGTGTCCTTGCCCGCCCACACCGCGTCATGCTGCCAGGAGAACCGAACGCCGATGCCGAGCGGGAACGAGCTGCGGCGCCCGCCGAGCCGCCACTCGATCTTCCCCGTCTGCCGGTCGATCTTGAAGACGGTGGACACGAACCGGCCGGAGACCAGCAGGTCGCCTTCGGCGTCCTCGTCGATCGAGTTGATGTGGAAGTAGTCGTAGGGGGCGCCGTCGGGCCGCGCGGCGTACGGCAGGTCGGTCTCGCTGATCGGTACGTGGTCGAGGCTGCTCCATCGCCACAGCAGCCTGCCGGTGGCGATGTCGATCTCCTCGACGACGCCGTCGAAGACGGTGCCGTCCTTGGGGCCGCCGACCGCGGTGAGGTCGCGCTGCACCTGCGGGTACAGGGTGAGCAGCGCGGTGCCGCGTGAGGTGAGCCGGAACTCGTGCAGGTCGGCCGGGCCGCTGGAGCCCTTCACCGTGGCGATGACGCGGTAGTTCTCATCGGCGATGTACCCGACGCCGCGGCCCGCGCCGACGTTGACGTGCTCGCCCTGCCACCAGGTGATGACCTTGCGGCCCTGGTAGGTCTGTACGCGCAGGTCGGTGGCGATCTCACCGGCGGGGATCGGCCTGAACCACACCGGCCGGCCCTTCCCGTCGACGATCGTCGGGCCGTGCGGGACTGCGAGGTCGTTCGGGTTCTGCGGGGTGGTGAAGAACATGCCGGGCGCGGTGCCAGGACGATTGCGCAACACGTTCACCTTGGGCACCGGAGGGAGGCCCGAGGTGGGCGAGGCCGCGCCCGCGGGGACGGCGCGCACCGGAAGGGCGTGTCCGGATCCCGCGCCGCTCGGCGTCGCGAGGACGACCGTGAGGATCGCCGCGGCGCCGATCGCGGGGACGGACCACCGTGGCTTGGTGTGGATCACGCGGATCACTCCTTGGAACGGCCGGACGGACGCGTCCGGGTCTCTGCGGGTCATGGCAGAGGGGGAGGGGGGGTGGCCGGGAGCCTCGGACCCGCAGTGGAACCTGCATGTCCGGATGGGCTCCCAGCGCCGGTGGCCGGCGCGGCAAGGGCCGTGGCGGGGTGCTGTTCGAGGGGTTCGATCTCCGCCAGGCGCAGGTCACCGTCGACCAGCGAGAGCACGAGCCGTTCGATGCCGAACAGGAAGGCGCGGATGGTGGGCGGGGGCAGGTGGGCGGTGTCGGCCAGGAGACTGAGCCGGATCGCGGAGGTGTCCGTCAGGTCCTCGTGGACCTCGAGGAAGAACGTGACGCTGGCTCTGTCCCGTTTGCGTTCCCAATGGAACGTACTGGGGGCGGGGGGTACGGCGGGGAGGACGGCGAGGTCGCGCACCGGCGTCCACAGGTCGTTGAACGCGATGGAGAGATCGACCTTGGACGCGGCGACCAGGGCGGCGACCTCGTTCGCGTCGAACCGGCCGTTGCGCTGCACCCGCATGGACGCCGCCCACGTGTTCCGCACCACGTCACCGAAGGTCTCGCCGTTCAGGT
This sequence comes from Actinomadura xylanilytica, assembly GCF_030283145.1. Taxonomy (GTDB): domain Bacteria; phylum Actinomycetota; class Actinomycetes; order Streptosporangiales; family Streptosporangiaceae; genus Spirillospora; species Spirillospora xylanilytica. The sequence continues at coordinate 191,282 of NZ_JASNWE010000003.1, read as the reverse complement.
CGATGACGGTCAGGACCTCCTGGGCCAGGTTCCCGACGGCGTGGCGGAGCATGGTAGAGATGCGATTGCCCGCCATGAGCCGAACCGGGCAGCGATCGTGGTCGGTGTGGCGGCCGAGGAGGACGGCTGCCGCGGCCAGCAGTACATGCGTGGGCCCGACCCGGTATCGCTTGGCGACGACGTCCAACGCGGTCGGAAGGGCCTGAGAGCGGATGCCGCCGCGCCAGTAGCGCGGTGTCCCGGACTCGTTGGGCGGTGCGGTGAACATGGTGGGCGGGGCCGCCGCCAGTTCCCGCCGCCAGTGCTCGAGGCCCTTGGCCAGCGCGCGCCGCCCTCGGGGTGAGCGTTCCTCCTCGGCGACGTCGACCGGTGCGGCGCCCGGTGGCCGGGCGAGCCGTCCTTCCAGGAGTTTCACCAGCTCGTCGGCGACGATCCGGCCGCTGATGAAGTCCGCGGCCAGATGCGACATCCAGAGCTGGAAGACGGTCGGCCTGCCGTCGAGCAGGCCGATCCGTGCACCGAAGGGGACCATGGTGGCGGGGTCGTGCGGGAGGCCCTCCGGGAACGGGGACCAGTCGCCCACGGCGTCCTCCGGGGTGAGCGTCGACAGGTCGACGAGCTCGACCTCCACCTCGCCCTCTGCGAGGACCTCCTGGACGAGGGTGCCGTCGTCGGCGAGACGGAACAGGGTGCGGAGGGACTCGTGCCGTCCGACCAGTGCACCAAGCCCGTCGAGGACCTCCGCGACGGTCACCCCGGCGGGCAGGATCCCGCCGGAGGTCATGTCGGTGAACGACGGCTCGCCCGGGCGGTGCGTCCGCAGCCAGAAGTCCCACTGGCCCACCGTGCAGGGCCTGGTGACGGCCCGGTCTCCCGTGAACGGGATCCGGCGCGGCGGATACTCGGTCATCCTTGTCCCCCGAACCGGCGGAGCAGCGCCGCCCTGCGCTCCGCCTGGTAGTGGGCGTCCATCCACGCGGGCAAGCGGGCGTGCGGGGACACGAAGTACGGGGCCAGCTCCTGGCGGCGCCGCGGCCGGCCGGCCCCGGCGCCGTGGCTCCTGGTCGAGGCGGGGAGCGTGAGGTCAGGAGCGGCGGCGAGGCCGTTCACCCAGCGTTCGGCCAGGTCAAGTTGCCAGAGCGCCTTCTCAGGCGGGAGGTGCGTCAGCTCTGTCCAGGCCAGCGCCCGAGTGGCGAAACGTGCGCCACGCAGCTCGGGGAAGCGTTCCACAACGACCACGATGGGCAGGACGGCGCGGGCGGTGAGACGTTCACACGCCAGCATGGACAGCGCGGGCTCGTCGCCCGTGCCACGCATCGGTGCCGGCCAGCGCCGGTCTCCTCCGATCGCGCCGCAGACCGTGCAGGCGACCAGGCGCACCCGTACGGACGGGCCCGTTCCGCCGGTCGTCACGAACGGGGGGGCCATGAGTTCGCCGTGGGCCTCCCGGGCGGCCATGCCCGCCAGCAGGTCACGCAGCTCAGCGGACATGGGCACCGCTGTGAGCCGTGAGGGCGCACCGAACGGCGGCGACACCGAGGTCGATCAACGGATCCAGGTCGAAGGCCGCGCGGTCGGGCTCCGCGAGCCCCGAGTCGACCCAGGTGGAGACCGCCGCCCGGGTCAGCGGCCCGCCGCCGTGCGGCGGGGCCGGGACGGCGGCGCGGGCGACGTCGGCGCCGAGCAGGTACCCGGCGGCCCAGACCTCGGTGGCCACGGGCAGCAGCTCGGCGGGGAACACGCTCAGCCACGGCTCCGCCCGGCCGAGGATCTCCTCAGGCGCCAGGCCGGTGAGCGGGCACGCGTCGTACCAGTACCAGCCGAACTGGTGCTCCACAGGTTCCCCGTGCACGATCCGGATTCCGCAGCGGGAGTCGAGCAGCTCGACGGTGTACGGGCCCGGTTCGAGGCCGTTTCGCTGTCGCCAGTGCCCGTCCGGGACGGGGAGGTCCGGGGCGTGGACGGTGGCGTGGAAGCGGCCGTGGTGACCGACGATCGTCTCGTCGTGGCCGTGGTCGAGCAGGTGCGGCACGGTGGCGACGACCGGGATCCCCTGCTTGCGGCAGAAGACGACCACCATCTCGTCGTCATCCTGCACGTCGTCGGGGATGCCCGTCAGGAAGGCGGCGAGCCGACCGGCCTGGTCCACGGGGAGGACGAAGCCCTGGGTGGGCGTCCACTCCGCCGGCGAGAGCGGCGCGTAGGCGCGGTCAGCGACGGTGGCGCGCCGGGCGAGGTAGGAGTTCTGCGGGCTGTCCCAGTGGGAGTACATCGCGATGCCGTGCTCGGGGAGGGCCGTCACCGCCTCCCACAGGTGCCGCACGAAGTCCGGGACCGGAACGGCGTCGTCCTGGAGGACCAGGTGGTGCGTCGCGCCGTCCTCGATGTCCGCCCAGGCTCGCTTCGCAGTGCGCAGCGGGCTTGGCGGGCCGTCCGGAACGGGGTCGGGGACGATCCGGGGCCGCAGCGGCGCGAACGCCGCCAGGACCTTCGGCAGCCGGTCCGCACGGCGTGGATGGTGCATCATCACGACGCTGAACCGGACCGGCGCTGTCCTCGAATTGCCTGCCATGGGGTCTCCCCGTTCCGCCCGGTGGTCGTGAGAGGCCGCTCCCCGGGCGACCGCATCGCCATCCTGGAGCCGGCGCGGGCGCTGGTGAATACCCGTGCGGCCACGCCAATGACCGGACGGGCGACCGCGCCCGATGGGCATGCCCGTCTTATTGGCTACTTGGCCTGGAATGCCTGGTGACCGGATCGAGAAAGCCACGCGGCCCTTGCAGGTATGCCCGTGTGCGCATGGTGAACGTCCGGTCGTTCGGGGCTGACCGGGACCGGGAGCCGGATCAATACTCGATGGGTGAACGAGACGGAGAACGCCGCCCCGACGATGTTGTTCGTCGGGGGACTGCACAGAAGCGGAACGACTCTCTTCGCCTCGCTTATGGGCACCCATCCGGAGATCAGCGGATTCCGTCACACCGGTGCGCCCGAGGACGAGGGCCAGCATCTCCAGACGGTGCTTCCCATCGACGAACACCACGGCGGCCCGGGGAGGTTCGCGTTCGCTCCGGACGCCTATCTCACCGAGTCGTCTCCGTATGCCTCGGTGGAGACGGCCCGGCGGCTCCGCGCGCAGTGGAATCGGTACTGGGACCTGTCGAAACCAATTCTGCTGGAGAAGTCACCACCCAACCTGATCCGGTTCCGACTTCTCCAGGAGCTCTTTCCGAATTCGAAGTTCATCCTGATGATGCGCAACCCGGTCTCCGTCACGCTCAGCACCCGTAAGTGGAGCCCGGCATTGTCGCACCGCGATCTCGTGAGGCACTGGCTCCATGCCCACAAGATCGCTTTCGAGGACGCGCGGTCACTGCGGTACTTCATGACGGTCCGCTACGAGGACCTGATGGAGGCCCCGGAGAGGACAATGGAATCCGTGGCGTCGTTCCTCGATATTCCCAACGCGTTCGCTACCACGCAGATTGCGCCCTTCCTGGACGGCCGCTACGCGGCCCAGTGGAGTGCCGAGGTCGACCGGGCGGTCCTCGACGACCTTCGGGACGCCGTGGCGGATCGCGGCTACACCCTCTGACGCGATACTGCGACAAGCCACCGCGGCGGCCGCCCGGCCGCCGCGTTCACGTTTCCGGTAGTGGCGCACGAAAGGACGCCCTGACGGTGACCATCGGCGCCCGTCGTCCCTCGACGGCCACCGCCGCCGCGTATTCGCCGGGCATCGGCAGATCCTGGACGGACCAGGTCCCCGCGATCGTCCCGGTGGGATCGCGCACCACGATGGCGCCGGACGCCGCGCCGGACCCGCTCGTGGCCACCGGGAGGCGCAGCCCCTGGACCACCCGTCCCCCTGCCGCCTTGACCACGGCCTCCTTCCGGGTCCAGAGCCGCAGGAAGGCGGCCCGAGCCTGGGACGGGCCGGCCCCGGCGACCATGTCCGCCTCGGCCTCGGGGAAGTACCGGGCGGCGAACGACCGGACGGGCATCCCGGACCGTGGCAGGTCCACGTCGACCCCGACCTCGCCACGGGAGGTCACCGCCACCAGGCCCAACTCTCCCGCGTGCGAGAGGTTGAACCGGAGGTGGCTGTCGGTCCCGGCGAGCCTGGGCTTCCCGTGCGGACCCCGCGTCCAGCGCAGGTCCTCGGGCGGCTCCCCGAGATACCCCCCGAGAATCCGCCGTAGCGCACCGTGGGCGACGATGAACCGACGCCGTTCGGCGTCGGAGCGGCTGCGGCGAAGACGTTCCACCTCCTCCTCGCTCAGGGTTCCCCGCAGCCGCGACACGGTGGGTGGCGGCAGCTCCAGGGGAACCGTCCAGACGTCCACAGCACCGTTGTCCGGCATGGGTTCGCTCACCGGCCGCCCTTGCCAAGGTCCAAGCGGGCGCGGGGTTCGGGCGCGCTCGGTTGGCTTCGGCTCAGGCCGCGGACGAATCGGATCGCCACGACAACTCCCGCGAGGCCTGCGAGGTTGAGGAGCGCGATCGTCATGTACAGGGCGCCGGGGTCGTCGAGCCGTCGGGCCAGCAGGCCGCCCACGCCGATGATTCCAACCGTGTAACCGGTGTTCAGGCCGAGGGCGACGAGGCCGCCGCCGACCTGTTCGATGGCCGTGACCGCCACCAGCACCATCCCGAAGACCAGGTAGGTCGGGGCGACCACGCCGAGATAGCGGACGCCTTCCTCCGCCACCTGGGTGTCCCCTGCCATCAGCCGGCCGATGACGTCCCGGCCGAGCCAGACGGCCGGGACGAGTGCTGCGTACACCACGAAGGTGACCCGGAGCCCGGCCCGCAGCGTGCCGTCCAGCCACGGCAGCCGCCCGGCGCCGCGGTGCTGGTTCATGATGATCGCGGTGGCGGAGCCGAGCGCGATCGCCGGGATGATGACCAAGCTCTGCACGGCGACCCCGACCGCGAACCCGTCGCGGATGTTCCGGCCGAACGGGCTGAGCACCCACAGCAGGGCCAGGTTCATCGCGAAGAGCACGAGGTAGGAGACGCCGACCGGGAGCCCCACCGACAGCAGTCGCCGAAGGGCGTCCGGCCGCCACCCGAGCGGCCGTCCCCACAGGCCCGCGCGGCGCAGGTGCGCCAGACCGAGGAGGGTCCCGGACAGGCCGGCAAGGGCCGTCGCCACCGGCACCGCCATGATCCCCAGGCCGGTGCCATGGCCGAGGACGGCGACGCCGGCGATCTCCACGACCGCGTTGGTCAGCGTGATCGACGCCGCCGCCCGGGCTCGGCCCGTTCCGCGCAGGCAGGACGCGGCCAGGACCGATCCGGGCAAGGTGAGGTTGGCGGCCGCCATCCAGCGCAGGAACGCCTCGAACTGTGGCCGTACCTCCGGCTCCACCTGGAGCGCGTCGGTCAGGGCGGGTGCCGCCACCGCCAGTAGCGCGCCGATCACCACCCCGATCCCGACCCAGACCCGCAGCAGGCTGACCGCATGTGCGGGCACGTTCCGGTCGGTCCCCTGCCCGCGGTGGAATGCGGCCCCGGCCTGGTTGCTGAGGTCGAAGGCCATCTGCACCGCGAGGAAGAGGAAGGCCAGCGGCGTATAGAGAGCCCGGACCGACATCTCGTCGGGGCCCAACCGGGAGACCAGGGCCAGCACCACGGTCGGCACCAGCACCCCGGCCGTCCCGGCCAACGTCATGGGTCCGGCGAGCCGCATCACGTCCCGGCGTAGCCGCCGGTCCGCGGCTCCCGCCGGACCGGGATCGGTGTCAGGCACGACGCAGGCGTCCCTGGAGCAGGCCGGTGAAGAGATTGAGCTTCTGGATGTTGCCGGTCCCCTCCATGAACTCGACGGCGCGGGCATCCCGGGCGAGCTTGTCCAGCAGCGGATGCTCCAGACGGGCACCGGGCCCGAAGAAGCCGAGCGCCTCCATGGTCGCGTCCTCGGCGAGCCGGGACGCCTTCGCCTTCGCGGCGGACGCCAGGTAGCCCGCGGCGGGGTCGTTCTCGTCGACGGCGCGGGCGGCCCGCCAGATCAGCTGGCGGACGCCGGTGATGCGGCGACCGAGGTCGTCCAGGCGCTCCCGATCCCAGGCAGGGAGGCCGGGCCGGTTCTCCCGGACGTACTCGTACGCGGACCGGGCGATGCCCAGCCCGAACGCGGCGACGCCGGGGCGGAGCCGGTTCAGTCCCTGGACCGCACTCCACATGCCACGCTGGGTGGGCCGCAGGTGCCGCCCGAGCACGTTGTCCGCGGCGATCCGCACGTTGTCGAGCGTCATCGCCGTGATGCGCAGCCCGCGCAGTCCGATGGTCTCCAGGGGCTCGGCGGTGAACCCGGGGGCGGACGCCTCGGTGAGGACCGCGGTGACGCCGAGCGGGCCGGGCCGGGTGCGGGCGAAGACGACGCCGATGTCGGCGCGGGCGGCGTTGCCGATGTAGCGCTTGGCGCCGTTCAACACGTAGCCGTCGCCGTCGTCGGCGGGGGTGAGGGTGGTCTCCATCGCCCCGGCGTCCGAGCCGCGGGCGGGCTCGGTCAACGCGAAGAACGTCCAGGTGGGGCGTTCGAGGATGCGGCTGTAGAACCACTTCTTCTGCCGCTCGTCGCCCAGCGAGTCGATCAGCACGCCCGACATCACCGGGCCCGGCGCGGCCAGCAGCATCCCGGCGTCGCCGACCGCCACCTCCTCGGCGAACACGACCCGTTCCAGGGTCCCGGTGCCGTAGAACCGGTGCCCGTCGATGACCACGGGGTCGGGGTTGTACTCCGGGGGGAGCGGCATCCGGGTCAGGTACGACACGATCCCCACGTCGAGGTGGCGGTAGATCGCATCGGGGTCCCCGTCCAGCTCCAGGGCCAGCGGCTTCAACTCCCGCGCCCACTCCCGGGCGCGCAGCCGGATCGCCTTCGTCCGATCATCCAGCTCGATCATCGTGATCCCCTTTCCGGGGCGTGACCGACGTAGACGTCCGCGAGCAGTTCCGACACCCGGGCGATCTGGCCCGGGCCGTCGGCCAGGAACCCGGAGGCGCCCAGCAGGCGGAGCAGCATCCGGTCGGCTCGGGTGATCTGGGCGTGCAGGTGGGCCACGGCGGCGTCGTCGAGGTCGCCGGGGGCGGCGCCGCCCAGCATGGTCTCGATCTCCAGGTGCTCGATCGCCACCTCGGCGAGCGCCCCCTTGACCATCTGCTGGTTGAGCAAGGTGCCGCCACCGACGGTTCGGCCGCCGAGGTAGACCATGCAGGCATCCATCAGCCGGTCGGAGAGGCCTAACCGCACCCAGGCCAGGCCCAGCGTCCAGGCTCGGACCGGTGCCTCGGGGGCGTCGGGCAGGGCCTCACCCCGGGTGCGGAGGGCGACGAGGGCGCCGCCGGACACGGTGATCTCGGTCAGCACGTCCTCGCGGTCCGCTGCGCGGGGGACCACCCGACCGTTCGCCCAGGCGACGTCGCAACCGTCGGCGACGGCGGTGGGGACCAACGCGTGCCCGCCCGGGCCGCACGGCAGGGCCCCCGCGCAGACGGCCGCCCGCAGCTCGGTCAGCGCGGGAACGACGCCCGCACCGCGCGCGGTCCCCCGCAACCTCGCCCACGTATCCGTGACCGCCTCGACGACGGCGGCCTCCCGGCTCGTCATAGATCCTCCTCCAGTTCCATCGTGCTGAGGCACAGGTAGCGCTGGACACGGTCGTAGTCCGCGACGACCAGCCGTTTCCGCCCGCTTGTGGCCAGGCGCGGCAGCGCGTCGGCGAGCGCGGACCACGGCCCGGTGCAGGGACGCCCCTCGGGCGCCCTGATCACCTCGGCGAACCGTCCCGGCACGATCCAGTCCGGCTCGATCCCCTCCCCGGCCACCAACACGACGGACGTGCCGCCACCGGCGTTGAGCAGGGCGGGGACCTCGCCGGGGCTCACGTCGGTGCGCTGACGGGTGGTCGGCTCGCCGGCGGGGCCGGTGGGGCCGAGGACCAGGCCGACCGCGCTGTCATGATCGGGGACGCCGTCCGCGCCGGCCGTGTCGTAGGGGAAGCTGCGCTGGTCCAGGATGACGACCAGGGCGTGGCGGAAGGCGTCGGCACGGGCGTACTCGGTGACCAGGCGCAGGGCTGTGAAGGGCCCGGCGGTTCCCTGGTCGGAGACGTTGAACGCCAGCGCGTCGCCGGGGGCCGCGTCGGCGAGATAACAGGACGGCGACCGGCGGGGGTCGGCGTCCGGCACGCTGTTGACCACCAGGATCATGTCCAGTGGTCCCTCGAACGGCTGGAGAGCCTCCAGCAGGGCCTGGCTCATCTCGGTGAAGGTGTTGCGTCGGCCCCGGGCCAGCAAGCCGGGGCGGAACTCCATCTGGTACGGGCGGGTCAGATCCGCCTGCATCCGTTCCAGGCTCGGCTCCATCGGGTCGGGCAGGAACGGCCTGCCCGACCCGAACGTCAGGCTCACCAGCCTCGACAGGCGCAGTGGCGTCCGCCCCCCCGGCGCCGCGACGGGCGCTGGACCGGGGGCTGTGGCGAGGTACATGGGCGGCTAGGCCCCGGCCAGGTCGGGCACCTGCTCGACCACCTGCACCTCGACGAACGCGGCGAGAGTGCCCACCGACTCGAAGTGATGCTGCTCCAGCGAGTCGGTTTCGAACTCGATCCCGAGCTCCTCCTCGATGGCCATGAGCAGCCCCAGCACCGTGGTGGAGTCGAGGCCCAACTCGTCGAAGAGGGTGCTGCCCTCGCCGATCGTGCCCGGATCGAGCTGGGTCGCCTCGGCGAGCGAGGTCACGATCGTGCCGACCACCTGGCCGTGCAGGCCGGTGGCATTGCCCGGCGCCGTGTTCTCCATCAGAAAGGTCACCTTTCGTGTGTCGTGGTGGTGGGGACGGGGTCAGGGGGCGACGTCGGCCGCGTTCCGCGCGGCCGGGTCGAACAGGCGCTGGCGGGCCATGAGGTCCTCCGGCAGGTCGCGGTCGCGGACCAGATGCGGCCGGCCCTCGTGGACGAGCACCTCGGCGGGGTAGCCGTGGCTGAGGAACAGTACGGGTGAGGCGGTCGGGCCGTACGCCCCGGACCGCAGCACCCCGATCAGGTCGCCGGGCCGCACCGGCGGGAGTGCCACCTTCTTGCCGAGGGTGTCGTTCGGCGTGCACAGCGGCCCGGTGACGTTCCAGTTCTCGGTTGCGGGCTCGTCGAGCCGGTTGAGCACCGCCATCGGGAAGTTGCGCTTGGCGAACGAGCCGATGCCCACGGCCGCCATGTGGTGGTTGGTGCCTCCGTCGGCGACCGCGAACCGCTCGCCCATCGAGGTCTTGACGTAGCGGACGCCGACGACGTAGGTGCCGGACTCGGCGGTGAGGTACCGCCCCAGCTCCATGATCATTCGGGTGCCGGGGTGCCTGTCGGCGAAGCCCGCGATGACGGGGTCGAGCTTCTCGGTCAGCACGGCGGGGTCCAGGTCGGTCTCACCGGGGAAGTAGCCGACGCCCAGCCCGCCCCCGACGTCGACCATCCGCAGCGTGATGCCGAGGTGCGCCGCGACCCGTTCGGCCAGGTCGAGGATGCGGGTGGTGTTCTCGACCACGACGTCCTCCTCGAGGATGCGGGTGCCCATGTAGACCTGCACCCCCATCAGGTCGACGCCGGGGTGCCGTTCGGCCAGATCGGTCTCGGCGAACACCTGCTCCTCGTCGATGCCGAACTGGCGGGGTTTGCCGCCCATCGCCAGCCCGGACCGCTTGACCGCGAAGCTCGGGTTGACCCGCAGCGCGACCGGGGCCCGCACGCCGCGGCTCCGGGCCAGCTCGTCCACCAGCGCCAGCTCGGGGAACGACTCGCAGACGATGGCGAAGACGCCCTCGTCCAGGCAGGCCGCGAGCTCCTGGCGGCTCTTGCCGGGGCCGAGGAAGATGATGTCCTCCGGCGCGACCCCGGCGCGCCGGGCGGTCCGCAGCTCCACCAGCGAGGAGATCTCCGCGCGGGCGCCGAACGAGTGCAGCAGCGAGCAGATCGATACGTTGGGGTTGGCCTTGAGCGAGTAGAAGATCTCGATCGCCGGGTGCAGCCGGTCGCGCAGACCGTGGAACCGGTCGTGCAGGACCTGCCCGTCGTAGACGAAGAACGGCGTGCCGTACCGCCGGGCGAGGTCGGACACCGGGATGCCCTGCACGTGCAGTTCACGCGACATCGGGTGAGCTCCTTTCTCCGAGGGCCGCCAGGCGGCGGCCGATCTCGCCGTCGAGTGCCGTCATCCGCTCCGCCGAGGGGGCGATGACCACGCCGTACAAGCGGCCGGCGAACGGCCGGTCCGTCGCGTCGGCGGGCTCCGCGCTCGCCGGTGCCGCCGCGTTGACGGTGGCGTGGTTGTTGACCAGTAGCCCGGTGCCGCCGGGGGCGTCGAACAGCAGATCTCCGAGCACGTCGCGGAGCGACCCGAACGGCAGCGGCCGGGTGAGCCGCAGCGGATACTGCCGGACGAGCGCCGTCGTCCCCGCAGCCGCCCGTTCCCCCAGGAACGCCTCCTGGATGGCGGCCTGGTAGGTCGACATGTTGTTCCGGGCGTTGATCTCGACGACCGGGTAGAGGCCGCCGTCCGGGTCGACCATCGCGTCGACGCCCACGACCCCGTAGTAGCCGTCCGCGGCCAGCGACTCGCCGAGGCGGCCGGAGACGTCCTTCAGCTCGGAGACCTGGCGTTCGGTGAGCCGCGCGGGGATCCGGTGGCCCTTGTGCACCCCCCTCTCGGTGAGGGCCTCCTTGACGAAGTCGAAGCGCACGCCGCCATCGCGGCCGACGGTGAACTGGTAGTTGAGATCGGCGCGTTTCCCGACCCACTCCTCCACGACCAGGCCGAGCCGGCCGCCGGCCGCCTGCCCGGCCCTCTTGGTGATCATGCGGAGCAGCCGGTCCAGCCGCCGTTCGCCCTCGACGAGCTCGATGCCCTTGCCGGAGACGCCGTAGGCGTCCTTGACGACGACCGGACGTCCGGCGGCGAGCACGGCGCGGGCGGCGGTGAACGCCTCCTCGAGCCCGGCGACGTCGTCGCAGGTCCAGCCGCGGGCCTGCCGGATGCCGAGGGCGTCGGCCAGCCGCCGACTGTAGATCTTGCTGTTGACGGCCTTGCAGGTCGCGGCGGACGGCGCGGCGAGCGCGATCCCCGCCGTGGCGGCGAGCCGTTCCTCCAGCTCCGAGACCCCGTGGGCACTGAGGGCCGCGCCCTCCGCGCCCAGCACGCCCAGTTCGGTGAGCAGCGCCGGGTCGGCGAGCGCGTCCTCGGTGACCAGGTTGCGCGGGTCGTTGCGGGCGACGGGGAGGATTCCCGGCAGATCGAAGCCGAGGTCCTCCAGGTAGGCCAGGAAGTCGGAGTCGGGCGCGGTCTTCAGCACGACGTGGTCGCTCTTGCCCGCCAGGAGGAGCGCGAACTCGTCCATCCGGTTGACGATCACGCTGTCGGACCCGAACGCGAGGCGGGGCAGGCCGGTCTCACCGCGCGCCCACTGGTCCTCCACCTCGAAGTTGCCGAGGAGGACCAGGCTCGTGTCGGGCGCTCCGGTCAGGGCCGACTTCAGCCGTTCGTTGAAATCCATGTACATCCTCAGTGCTCGAAGACCATCGCCGAGAAGGTCGCCCCGAGCCCGACCGTGGTCAGCAGGTAGCGGTCTCCGGGCCGGAGCCGGCCGAGTTCGACGGCCGTCTGGTAATTGATGAAGGGGTCCGCGCAGAAGCAATGACCCGTGACCGGGACGTTGTCCAGGAACACCCGGTCCAGTGGGAGCCCGAGGCTCTTGGCGAGCCGGACCCACGACACTCGGTTGACGTTGTGGGGGAGGACCAGGGCGATGTCGTCGAGCGTCAGCCCCGCCGTGTCGACGGCGGCGAGCATCGACTCGGCCAGCGCGCCGGCGTAGATCCGTTGGAACTCGGTGAACAGCGCGTCGGTCAGCGACAGGCATTCATAGAACCGGCCGTGCGTGCGCGCGGCGTACCCCAGCATCCGGTCCCGGGCGCCGCGGATCCCGACCAGTACGGCGGCGGCGCCCTCGCCGTTGATGGCGGTGCCCGGAACCGTCTGCGCGGCGAGCGTGAACGTCTTCTCCCCGGTGAGGATCAGTGCGAGGCCGTCGGGGTCGCCGTCGGCGCGCAGCAGCTTGCCGCACAGGTCGACCGCGAGGAGCCCGGACGCACATGCGTGGTGGGTCAACGCGAACGCCTGCGCGTGCCGCAGCCCGAGCGCGTCCCGCACCTCGTGGATGGGATTGACGGGGTGCGGGACGACGACCGGCATGGTCCGCGCCTGCACCACGTACCGGACATGGTGCTCCCGGCCGCGTAGCGCGTCGAGCTTCCCTGCGGCCGACAGCAGCAGGTCGGTGAGGGTCCCCTCGGGCTCCCGCCGGACTTCCGACAGCCCGTAGAACCGCCGGAACACCTTCAGCTCGTCGGCGCTGAGCCCCAGCTCCTCGGCCATGTCGGCGATCGGCACCACTCCGGGCGGCAGATACGTCGCCACGGCCTCCAGCGATGTCATCCGGCGTCCATCCGCCGGCTGGAACCGCCCAGCATTTCCTCGACGTGCGCGATCAGCGCCTCGATCGTCGGATGGTCCCAGACGACCGTGGGCTCCAGGACGACCCCGAGGTGGTCCTCGAGGTCGCCGCAGAGGCTCAGCGCATAGACGGAGTCGAGGCCGTAGTTGGTCAGGCTGACCGACGGGTCGATGTCGGCGGGCTCACGCCGGGCGTAGTGGGCGACGCGTTCCCGCAGCCAGCTCCGAAGGCTCGGCTCCATCGGGGCGAGCTCAGAACCATGCATCTCAGTCTCCTTGTCATGACGGGCGGAGCCGCCCAGGGGGCACCGTCGCAGCGGTCATCGGTGGTCCTAGAGGCCGAACAGGCCGAAGCCGCCGCCCCGGCGGTGCCGGGCGAGGACGTCCGCCGCCAGCGCTTCATCGTGGTGGCGGGGTCGTGGTCCGGGGTCGCGGCCCAGCCGTCCGGCGATGCGGCGCAGCGCGGCCGTCACCCATTGCGGGTCGGCGAGGAAGTCCTCGCTCCGATCCCTGCTGTGGAGCCAGACGTTCACGCAGGCGGTCGCGGCCAGCACCGCCGCGTACCGGGCGGGCAGCTCCAGGACCTCCGGACGGGCGTCCACGGTGAGGTCGCGGGGGGCCAGCGCGGCGCATTCGAGGCCGAGGGTGCCGAGTTCGTTCGCGGCGACGAGCAGGTGACGGCGCAGGTCGGCGGGCACGTCCGGAGCGTCGAGGGCCGCCGTGAGCGCGGCGCTGTGGCTGTCGCGCCCGCCGGACGACAGGGTGAGCCGGTCGAACGACAGCGGCGGCAGCGGCCCGCCGGGCCGGTACACCTCGGAAGGCGGCGCGTCGCCGCCGCGCCACGCCTTGCGGGCGAGCCGGGGCAGTTGCGGCAGGACCGTGCCGAGGCAGGTGGCCCGCGCGGAGTGCCCGAAGCTCGCCGGGGGCAGGTCCCGCAGGTGCTTCTGGAAGATGCCGTACTCGCCGTCGCGAAGGTAGAACTGCGCACCCAGGACACGGGACAGCTCGTAGACGGCGTCCGTCAGTAGCGTCGCGATGAAGTACTTGCTCGCCGAGGCGTACAGGCTCGTCTCGTCGGGCAGGAGGTGCACCGAACGGGCCGTCACCGTGGCCAGGCACTCGCAGATCAGCAGGTCGACGAACGCGTCGGCGAGAATCGATCGGATGTGCGGCATGTCCGCCAGTGATCGCCCGTACAGCATGCGCGCGTCGACGAACCGGGCCGTGACATCCAGTCCGGCTTCGAGGATTCCGGTGGCCATCGCCGGCAGCACGGTGCGGGTGATCTGGAACGAGCGCAGCGCCGTCTCGACTCCGTGCCCGGGCACGCCGAGGACGGTGTCCGCCGGGACCGGGCAGTCGCGGAACTCCAGGCCGCCGAGTTGCACCCCGCGCATGCCCGAGGTGGGGAAGCGCGGCAGGTCGCGGAACGCACCCGCGGGCAGGTCGGCCCGTTCCGCCAGGAGTTGGGAATGGCTGCGGCTGCCGGGCTCGGAGGACGTGCGCGCGAAGAGCACCATGGCCTCGGCGCGCCCGGCGTTGGCGATCACTTCCTTCCGCCCGTTGAGGCGGAGCACGCCGTCCGGGCCGGGCAGCGCGGACAGATCGTTCCCGGCGAAGTCGTTGCCGTGGGCGAGCTCGTGGTACCCGGCCGCGACCCGGCCGCCCGCGAGCAGCAGGTCGGCGACGCGGCGCCGCTGGCTTGCGTCGCCGGCGGCCCAGACGTTCACGGCGGCGATGAGGCTGCTCACCCCGTACCCCAGGCCCAGGGCGGGGTCACGGCGGAACACCGGCCGCATCACCTGGATCAGGTGGTCGAGGCGGGCCAGCCGTCCGCCGAGGTCGACTGGGACGAACTCGGCGTTCAACCCGACGGCGTCGAGGACCTGCTCCCCGGCGGCGAACGTCTCGCCGCGCTCGTCGGCGGCCAGCACGGCGGCGTGGCCGGTCGGGTTACCGGAGTCCCACGGATCGCCGAAGCGGCGTTCCAGTTCGGTGGCGATCACCGGACTCCCTTCGTGGTGGGCGGCCCGACGGAGGCGCCGGAGCGCAGCGCGTCGAAGAGCCGGTCGAAGACCTCCTCGTCGGTGGGCATCTCGGCGGGGCGCAATGACCGCAGGATGTGGACGAGGCACGCCTCGAGCCAGAGCTCGTCGTGGCCGGAGCGGAGGTTGTGCAGCCAGACCCTGAGCGCGGCGGCGCCGGCGAAGCACAGTTCGAACCGGCGGGCGAGCGCGAACGCCTCCGGCGGGGCGAACTGGGAGGAAGGCGGGAATTGCGCCAGCTCCTCGTGGAGGAGGTCGCAGTGGGCGGACAGCTCCTCCGCGAGGCCGGCGAGCCATGCGGACGCGTGCCCGGCGACCGCCAGGGCGCGCAGGTCGCGCGCGGCGGAGACCAGCCCCTGGGTGAGGCCACAGCCGCCCTGCGCCATCAGGCTCAGCCGGTCCAGCTCCGGGGCCGGCAGCGGCGCCGTGAGGTCGGCGGCGTGCTCGACCCCCGCCGGGTCCGCCGTGGCGGCCGGGTGGCAACGGGCGAGCAGCGGGAACTGGTTGATCAGGGCGTGCCGGCTGACGAACGTGCTGCCGTCGAAGATGCCGACCACCCGGTGGTCTCGGTCGAGCTTCTGGAACGCGCCGTGCTCGTGGTATTCGGTGAGGAAGCCCCGGACCCCGAGCAGCTCCCCGCACGTCATGATCAGCTCGTCGGCGCGGGACGGGACGTACGCCTTGGCCACCGCCGAGATCACGCTCGTCTCCTCCGGCGCGGTGTGCAAGGCGCGGGCGGCGAACACGCTGACGATCTCGGCCGTGAAGAGCGAGGCGTACGCTCGGCCGAGCGTGCGCCGAACGTGCGGCAGATCGACCAGCGTGCGGCCGTACAGTCCGCGCCGCGCGGCGTGCTCGACCGCGAGCCGGAGCGCCTGATCGGCGGCCCCGAGCGACAGCGCCGTGCACACGGTCCGGGTGAGTTGGAGGGCTTTGAGGACCGTCTCCAGCCCACCGCCCTCCACCCCGACCAGCGCGTCGGCCGGAACGGGGCAGTCGTCCATCCCGAATCCGCTGATGTCGGCACCCCGGATGCCGTGGGTGAGCACCTTCGGCAAATGCCGGTACCGATCGCGCGGTAACCGCCGCTTGTCGACCAGCAGCAGGCTGAACCCGCGCGGACCGCCTTCGGGACGGGTCCGGACCAGCAGGCAGATCAGGTCACCCCGGGTGGCGTTGTTGATCAGCCACTTCTCGCCCTGAACGCGGTAGCCACCCGCCTCGGTCGTGGCCGCCATCGTGCCCGCGAGCAGGTCGCTGCCGTGACCGCGTTCGGTCAACCCCCACGCGACGGGCGCGCCCGCGACGATGTCGGCACCGAGCGCGCGGGCCTGCTCGGGACGGCCCGCGAGCCATACACAGGCACCACCCAGGAATGTCTTGCCGTGCCCGATCGCCACGGTCAGATCGCGACGAGCCACCAACCGCAGCGCCGCCAGCAGCTCGTCGTAACGCGCGAGCGCCCCGCCATGCTCGACCGGAACGTAAAGCCGGGGCATCCCCAACCGATCGAGCTCCTGACACATCTCGGCGGGGAACTCCTCCCGGCGATCCGACTCCGCACTCCGAGCGAACGACAACGGCGCAGCCGGATCGAAGGGATCACCGAGTGCCCGATCGAACTCCGCGAGATCGACCGTCATAGCGATGACGACGCGCGCCGAGTGCGCTGCGGGCGCGGTGGAGGCCGCAGGCCCGGTGGGCACGACGGACATGACCGGAACCGCGGGCTCAACGGAGGCGGCGGGTCTGGCGGGGGGCGTCACGATGCCGTCCTCCCGGTCTTGACGGCGGGGAGGTTGGCGCGGACGGACGGGCTCAGTTCCGCGTGGACTGGGGTCAGATCCCCCCGCAGGAACTGCTCGCGAACGAGGCGGCGCTGGATCTTCCCGCTGCTGGTCCGCGCGACCCTGCCGGGGCGGACGAGGACGATGCCCTGGGCATTCACCCCGCACTCGCGGCTCAGGCGGTCGCGAACGGCCTCGGCGACGCGTGCCAGTTCGGCGGGATCCCGTTCGCGGCACTCTCGGACGATCACCACTTCCTCCTCCGGGACCGGGACGGAGAAGGCGGCGCCGACGCCACGTTCAAGGGCCGGGTGCGCGGTGCGGGTCACCGCCTCCAGGTCCTGCGGGTACAGGTTGCGGCCCCGGACGATGATGAGTTCCTTGATCCGGCCGGTGACGTAGAGTTCGCCCTCGTGCAGGATCCCGAGGTCGCCGGTGCGCAGGTATCCCGGGTCGCCGTCGGCGGTGGTGACATCGAAGACCAGCGCGGTCTCCTCGGGGCGCCTCCAGTAGCCCCGGGCGACGTTCGGGCCGCGCACCCAGATTTCCCCCACCCGCCCGTCCGGCAGCATCCGGCCGGAGTCGGGGTCGACGACGATGATGTCGAGCACCTCGGCGGGGCCACAGCTCACGAGCCGTCGCGCCGTCGCGCCGTCGGCGGGCGGCGCCAGCTCGCCGCGTTCGAGCGCGGCCGGGTCCACCGGGGTGATCACGGGGTGGCGGCCGGGCCGGTCGCCGGAGACCACCAGGGTCGTCTCGGCCATGCCGTAGCCGGGCAGCGGCGCCGTCGGGGACAGACCCGCCGCCGCGAACCGCCGGGCGAACCCCTCGAGGGTCGAGGCATGGACCGGCTCCGCGCCGTTCACCGCCAGCCGCCAGCGGGACAGGTCGAGTTCGGCGATCTCCGCGTCGGTGGCCCGCCGGGCGGCCAGCTCGAACGCGAAGTTCGGGGCCGGCGAGAAGTCGATGCCGTGCCGGTCGATCAGTGTCAGCCAGGCGTTGGGTCGCTTGAGGAACGCCATCGGCGGCATCAGCACGCTGCGGCCGCCCAGGATCAGCGGAGTCAGCAGTAGCCCGATCAACCCGAAGTCGTGGTGCATCGGCAGCCAGCCGCCCGCGACGGTCGCGGAGTCGAGGTCGAGGACCAGTGCGAGCAGCCGGGCGTTGGCCAGCAGGTTGGCGTGGTCGACCATGACGCCCTTGGGGTCGCTGGTCGACCCGGAGGTGTACTGGAGGAAGACCAGCGCGTCGGGGTCGGCAGGCGGACGCCGCCAGGCGGCGGCCAGGGGCAGTTGCTCGGATGAGGGGTCCAGGAGGGCGAACCCGGGGAGGTCCTGTTCCTTGGCCCAGGTCGTGAGCGCCTCCATGTCGGTGGTGTCGGCCAGGGCCGCGACGGCGTCCGCGTCCCGCGCGATGGCGGCGATCCGGTCCGCCTGGCGCCGGTGGCCGTCGGGCGGCGGCGCGGCGACCGGGACCATGCCTGCGTACACGCAGCCGAGGAAGCTCGACGCGAACCCGAGCCCCGTCGGTTGCAGCACCAGGACGCGGTCGCCGGGGGCGAACCGTGCCTGGAGCAACGCGGCCACCCGCCGGGCGGCCTGGTCGAGGCTCCGGTACGTCAGGATCTCGTCGCGTTCGGGGCGGAACGGATCCGCGCTGAAGACCAGGGCGGTCTGGTCACCGTGTTCCATCGCCCTCGCGCACATGAGTTCGACGAAGCTGCTGTGCTCGTTCATATGCTGCCGGCCTTCATCGGTCGAGACGTCGGGTAGTCAAGCCTCGCCTATCCAAGAAATTGGTCACAAGCCATAGAAGAGCGCGCGATAGATCTGCACGAACACCCGCCTGATCGGGTAGGCCCGAATTGTCCAACACGGCTATGAGCTGCGAAAACAAGGTGCAGGCGGGTCGCTGTTCGAATAGCGGACGGTCGTCGGCCGATTCAGGAGTTAGCGTGAACGGACCAAGTCCACCGAAATACGCGAGGAGCGGCGGAAGCCGTTCCGCGACGCCTGGAGGTAGCGGTGACATCCGTTCTCGTCGTGCACGGAACCGGTGGGCCACGCCGGGATCCGTGCTCGCTGCGGCTGGAGTGGGTCACCTCCCTGCAGGACGGTCTGGCTCTCGCCGGGGCCACACCGCCCGAGGCGCCGGACGTGGCGATCGTTGACGTCGACGGCCGCACCGAGCACTCCGGTGAGCCGCCCCTGACCGGGTGGGAGGCGGAGGTTCTCGAGCGGTGGTGGCGCGTCGCGCGTTTCGACGACGAGGCCGTCCGCCGAGAGTTCGCGGCCGACCGCCTGGTCGCGCTCAGCCGGTCCCGCTTCTTCACCGGTCTGCCGCCCGAGGACCTGATCCGGACGGTCCGCGCGATGATGTCCGGCCCAACCGCCGGCGACCACCGGGCGGTCCGCGAGGCGCTCGCCCCGGAGACCCGGGCCGTTGTCGGTTTCGGTCTTGGCGCCGTTGCGGCCGTGGACGTCCTCGCCCGGCGGCCGACGGTTCCCCGCGAGGCGGTCACGCTGATCACCGTTGGCTCGCCGCTGGCCTGGCGGCGCAGCCCGGCACGCCCCCGCGTGCGGGAGTGGATCAACCTCGCCGATGTCGGGGACGGCCTGGCGGGCGGCGAGGGGCTCGCGCCCTACCACGGCGAGGACGTCCACGACATGGTGATGGACTGCGACCCCCGACTGCGCGCCCCACGCCCCTACATCGCCAGCCCCGAGTTCGGCCGAGCCCTGCTGCGGGCCTTCGACACCGCCGGGTCAGGTCTGGGGCGTCGCGATGGGGCATGAGGGCCTCCTAGGCGTCGGCGTGGATCTCGCAATCCACACCGAACCCGGAGGCCCCCTCATTCCACGACCATCTGAACGTGTTCCCCGCGTTCACAACCTCTGTCGTCAGTACACCTAGGGCCTGTCTCAAAGTGCCTCGGCCGTCGCGCGAGTGCGCTACCTGGCCGGTGGGGCGAAGCCGGAGGCGAGCCCCACCGGCCAGATCGCGAAGCGATGTCGCGCTCGCCCAAGCACGGTCGGCGTCCGAGCCGCCAGGCGAGGACGCCGGGCCGGGCGTTGGAAACACCGCCTAGCCGTCGATGGCGACCGCTGTGCCGTTCTGCGCGGCGGAGCGATAGGCCGCGTCGATGATCCGCGCGGTCGCCAGCGTCTCGTCCAGCGGCCGGGACCACTCGCGCGGGCGTTCGACCAGCCCGGCGAAGTCGGCGAACATGTCAGCGAACCATTCTTCGTGTGTACCGCTGCCGGTGGGGGAGGTGAGCTCCCGGACTTGACGGCCACGCGGTCCCTCGACGAGCGCGCGGCCGTCCCGGATAGAGACCGAACCGGTCGGGCCGTTCAGCTCGTACAGGTTGGAACGTTCGTCGCTGACCCAGCTCAGGACGATGCTGCAGGAGCCCTCCGGGAAACTCAACTGAAGCTTGGCCGCGTGGTCCAGACCATCGTCGTTCAGGCTCGTCGTGCACGACACCTTGGTGGGAAGGGCGCCGAAAAGGCGGGTCGCCATGTAGACGCAGTGCGTGCCGTGATCCAGAAGGATGCCGCCGCACGCCACGGAGGGATCGCGACGCCAGTCCGGCATCCAGGACGGCACGCCGCGCGCGTGCGTGCGGCGTCGGATCTCGAACGACGCGGTCATCGGCCGGCCGACCGTGTCGTCCGCGATCGCCTCGGTGAACATCCGCATCATCGGCGAGAAGGTGTAGTTGTGCGCCGGGTAGAGCAGCCGCCCCGTCCGCCGTGAACAGGCGACCAGTTCGGCCGCCTTCGCTCCCTCGAACGCCACGGGCTTCTCGCAGATCACGTGGCACCCGGCGGTCAGCCCGGCGGTGACGAGTTCGGCGTGGTAGGCCGGGGGCGAGCAGATGTCGATCGCGTCCACCGGGGTCGCCGCCAGCATCGCGGGCAGATCCGCGTAGGCGGTGAGGCCGAGGAGGGCCGCACGTTCCCGCCGGTCCGGGGAGGGGTCGACGACGCAGGTGACGCGCGCGTTCTCGATCAGGGCGTAGGCGAACAGCCGCGCCTCGCCCGCGGTACCGAATCCGATGATCGCCAAATCCATCACGCGCCTCCGGCGGGCAGGTCGATCAGGGTGCGGCGGATCAGGTCGACCGCCTGGTGCGCCTGTTCGGTGTCGATGTTGAGGGGCGGGTAGAGCCGGAGGCTGTTGCCGCCGACCATGACCAGCACCCCGGCCTCCATGAGGGCCAGGAACGCCTTGCGGACGATGTCCTTACCGACCGGTTCGCGGGTCTGTTTGTCGGCGACCAACTCGATGCCGATCGCCAGGCCCAGGCCTCGCACGTCACCGACCAGCGGGGCCTCCTCGGCGAGGGGGGCCAGCGCGGCCAGCATCTCGGTGCCGAGCTTGGCCGCGTGCGCGGGCAGATCGCCCTCGACCAGGGCGTCGGTGACGACGGCCACCGCCCGGCAGGCCATCGGGAACGCCCCGAAGCTGGACGAGCTGGCGCTGGGGTCGGAGAACGGGGAGGCGGACATCGTCTCGGCCGACGCGATCACACCGGTGACCGGGTAGCCGCCGCCCATGCCCTTGCCGACCGTGACGATGTCCGGCTCGACGTCGTCCTGGGTGAAGGCGAACATGCTGCCGGTACGGCCGAAGCCCGTCATCATCTCGTCGACGATGAGCAGCGCGTCGAACTCCTCGGCGAGGCCTTTCAGCGCCGAGAGGTATCCCGGCGGCGGAACCACGTTGCCCGAACGGCCCTGCACCGGCTCCACGACGATCGCCGCGAGCGACCCGGTCGAGTTCTCTTTGATCACGCTGCGGGCATGGTCCACGCAGGCGAAGCCGCAGGACGCCGGCTTCAGCTTGAACGGGCACCGGTAGCAGTTGGCGTACGGGGCGCTGAAGTACCCGGGCGGCAGCGGGCCGAGCTTCGCGCGGGCCCCGGCCGTCAGGGCGAGGCTGCCCGCGGTCTTCCCGTGGAAGCCGCCCCAGAACGACAGGAACTCGTGCTTGCCGGTGACGGACTTGGCGAGCCGCAACGCCGCCTCGACCGCCTCGGCGCCGCCGCTGTAGAGCTGGATCCGGTCGAGGTCACCGGGAAGCACCCGGCGCAACGAGTTCGTCATGTCGCGACGGGCCCGTGACCCGAACGCCCCGGCCGGTGCCGTGGTGATCTCCGTGGTGAGCGCGTCCACCAGCCGGGGATTGGCGTGACCGATGGAGTTCACACCTCCCGCGCCCTGCAGGTCGAGGATCCGGTTGCCGTCCATGTCGGTCAGGACCGCGCCGGACGCCTCCTCCACGCACAGTTCGGACCACAGCATGACCGCCTGCAGGCCCGGCCCGAGGACCTCCTGTTCGGCCTGCCAATGCTCCGATGCTCGGTCACGCGGGTTCCGCCTCCCCGGTTCGGGGTTCTCGGACATGCTTTCGCCTCTCCTTCGTGGATGCTGCCGATCGGGCATGCGAGGAATCGTCCAGAATCTCTGTCATCTTCGTTCGCATGGCGGGGTCAGCGTCATGCCCTGGCGGCTTTCCTTTCTTCCGGACGAATGGTCATGCCCATGTGGCCGTTCACCCGGAATCACCCAAGGGGAGGCGATAGCCGTAGTCGGAATCGAGGCGCCGCGCGGGCTCCTTGTTGCCCAGCCCTTCGGCGGTCACTCGCTCTTCCGAGCTTTTGTGTCAATCTCCGGATTTCACCGGAGGGCAGGAAGGTTCTTCAGCGCATTCAGGGTGACGGTGCCCAGCTCGTCGAAACCCTGGCGCCAGGCGATGAATCCCCCGGGCCGCGTGGTGCGCGGTTCGTCGGGCACCGCCACGAAGGTGCCACCCGCGGCGGTGACCAGGGCGCCGCCCGCCGCGATGTCCCAGGCGAACACGTCGGCGTTGACGGCCAGATCCGCTCGGCCGGACGCGACATAGGCCAGCGCGAGCGCCGACGAGCCGATCCGGCGGACATCGGCCTTCGCGAGGAGGGCGGTGAACAGGCTCAGTTCCACCGGGTCGTTGGTCACCCCGGCATTGGGGATGTCGGTGAGCACCATGGGCACGGGCCGGGCGGGAGGTGCGGGCGCCGGCACGCCGTTGAGTCGTACCCCCCGGCCGTCGGTGGTGTAGAGCTCATCGTGGATGGGGTCGTACACGCAGCCGCCGACGGGCTCGCCCCGCACGGTCATGCCGATCGAGCAGCAGAACAGAGGAATGCCGCGCGAGAAGTTGTGGGTGCCGTCGATCGGGTCCACGTACCAGCGGATCTCCCCGGTGCCGCTGGCCCCCTCCTCCTCGCCGACGATCACTGACGCGGGAAAGGCGGCGGTCAGTTCCTGCCGGATGAGGGCCTCGGCGTGGCCGTCCGCAGCCGTCACGACGTCGTGCTCATGCACGCCCGTTTTCTGGCGCGCGGCGATTCCTCGATGGAACTGGTCGGCGAGATAGCGTCCGGCCCGGATGGCGGAACGCGCGGCGACCTCGACCAGTTCGACGTTGTCGATGCCCCCGGTCTCCTCGGTAGCGTCGCCACCACGAGTTCGAGAAGTCTCCACGACTTGTCACCGGCCTCTCGGTGTCTTTGAGGTGATTCAGATCTGATCGCGCTGGTCATGGCCTGACCGCGGACCGCGCGCCGTGATCGGCAACAGGAGAGCTCCTGGTGGGCAAGGCTCGTGACGCCCGGCCACCAGGAGCTCCGATGCCGTTCTCCTGCGCTGCTGATCAGGCCATCTGGGATTCCCGGAGGTGATCGATGAGGCCGACCCTGATGGCGGTCACCACCGCCGCCGTGCGGTTCGGTGCGCCCAGCTTGAGCAGCACGCTGGTCACCAGGCGCTTCACGCCGTGGTCCGAGATCGCCAGCCGGCGGGCGATCTGCTTGTTGCTCAGCCCCTCGGCCAGCAGCGTCAGCGTCTCCTTCTCACGCGCGGTGAGCCTGACCAGACGCGGCAGCTCGGCGTGCACCGGGGAGTCGGCGCGGGCGAGCAGGTCCCTCGTCAGCCTGGCGGGCATGGGGATCTCTCCCTTGACCATGCGCGCGAGAGCGTCGCCCAAGGCGTCCACGGTGAGGTCCTGCTGGATGAGAAAGCCGTCCGCGGGCAGGGTGGCCGCCGAGGACCTGCCGACCTCGGTCTCGTCAAGTAACACGAGAGCCTTCGGGCAATGGCCGCCGGCCGGGTGCGGGATGTCGCGCAGCCAGGCCGCTCTGGCGCTGGTGGTGATGAGCACGTCCGCGCCCTCCGCGTGGAGTGGCGGACCAGCCTGCGACCCGCCATCGCAGCGGCGGACATCGCCGATCCCCGTGATCTGCCCGAGCGCGTCCCGCAGTCCCCGTGCGAGCACCTCGTTCCCGACGTCCAAGGCCACTTTCAGGTCCTTGATTCCCACCCGCCCTTCGATCCCCATCGGCCCTTCGATCCCCGTCGGCCCTGATGACGACATGCTCATCTTCGGTACCCCCGTTGACTTGCACTCTCTGACAGAGATCATCACATAGGCGAGAGAGCCCACCGGCAAGACGGATGTCGCTTTTTCGACATCGGTATTGTCGACGAGGTGATCTACCTCTGCAATTTCTGTTGGAAAGGTATGGATATCGCTGTGTTTGAATTGTTCCAACTTGGCCGATATTGGCCATTCTGGGCGTGCCCGCTTTTGGTCGACGTAAGATCACGATCACGGATGCCGCCCATCCGTGAGGGGAATCCAAGGCGCATGCTCACGGCAACGTCGCCGCAGAGGGCATGGGTGGACGTGCGCGCGCGGCTTTGGCCGGCACCTGTCACCACGGATCCCGGCAGCCTGCGCCATACGCCGGTCCCGGACCCGCAGCGTCCGCGAGTGCCTGCAGTGCGACCTTTACGACGGCGTTGAAGGAGTTTCGCCGTCCTCCCCGGGATTCCACCCCCACAGTTGCAACGGCACGTGAGCACGACCCATGAACATCCTGGGCACCCGCAGCTGCCTCGGTGAGGCCCGTACGGGACCCGACCTGATCGACGGGTGACTCCGCGACGCCGGGCAGTCGCCCGACCTCGGGGTGTCCCAGCGGATCGATGACATGGGCATGCCGGTCTGCTCGGGCCCATGCACAAGTGAGCCGATGGATCGCCGGTCAATTACCCTGCGACACCGGCATTGATCGCAGAGCGACTTATTCGCGCTGGGTCCTTGTGTCATTCTTGCTGATGACATTCCGGGGAGAGTGCCTCGCCCGGGATGC
Source organism: Actinomadura xylanilytica (assembly GCF_030283145.1). Classification (GTDB taxonomy): domain Bacteria; phylum Actinomycetota; class Actinomycetes; order Streptosporangiales; family Streptosporangiaceae; genus Spirillospora; species Spirillospora xylanilytica. The sequence continues at coordinate 166,746 of NZ_JASNWE010000003.1, read as the reverse complement.
CGGCCGGCGACGAACGCATCGATTAGCAATCGATAGCAATCGATAAAAATCTTTGCGAGACTCGCCATATGGATCATTGTGAGACTCACCATATGGCTCACCCCAGAGGCGTCGTCGAGCTGCCCTCGCCTGACCGGCCAGGTGCCGATGAGCCTTGTGCGCCCGACCACCGCCTTCTGGCCGTGGCCGTCGCCGCCATCGCGCGCGAAGAGCTTCTCATCCTGCTTCCGCCGGGCATTGGCGACTGGGCTGGGACGGGAGCGGCGATCAGGCCAGGCGCACGGCGCGGGTTGCGGATGGTCGTCAGTAGCATCGAGCAGGCACGCACCGCAACGAGCACCCTTCCTCCAGCTTGTAGCGGAGAAGTCCGCATCCACCCTGAACTCAGAACTTATCTGCTGCTGGCCGACCGGGAGATGGCCGTTCTCATCGGCGAGCGGAATTCTTTTAAGGTATTGGAAGCCCGTCCGCAGGTAAGAAGGCTCGTGGCCATGTTCGAGCGATACTGGGGGCATGGTCGGTCAGTGGACGGCGCCTCCGACGCTGTCCACGTTCTGCAGAAGGAGATCCTCGGCAGGCTGGCGGCGGGCTTGACCGACCAGGCCGTCGCCAAGGAGCTGGGGATTTCGCCGCGCACGGTCCAGCGTCACGTGAAGAAGGCCATGGAGGAGCTCGGCGCCCGGAGCCGCTTCGAACTTGGGGTGCGGCTCGCTTTGGCGAACCGGTGAAGCGTGTGGGCATCTCGTCCCACCGCTGCTCACCGCTCACCAGGACGCGGCGCCCTGCCATCCTGGTGCCGTTCGGGTGGCGTCCGTCCGCTCGCGATGACCTACGGCCCCTTGCAGGGCTCGCCCCCGGAGAAGAGACCGAGCGCTACCTCCCGATCGGCCGGCGGTGGGTCCGACCGGTGTGCGGCAGCCGAGTCGACGCCGTCGCCGAGCCTGCGGGCCCGCTCGAAGATCTGGTCCGATTCCATCCGTACGGGGTGTGCGAACTGACCAGCCTTCCTTACTTCGGGTCATCCGCACAGACATGCCCGCATTTGCCCGCCTGTGCGGCTAGCGTGGTCTGTCTCATGATCTGGTCCGGGCCCCATTGGGCCGTTAAAGAATGCGGCAGCGAAAGGCGGCGCGATGACGCGGCGGATTCTGCATGTTCTGCCCGTGGCGGTTCCGGCGGAAGGACTGGCCGCGTTCGCCGACCAGCTCCCGGAGGAGGTCATCGACCCGGGGGTGGAGGTGGAGTTCGCCGCTCCGACCCAAGGAGCGGCGAACATGATCGACAGCGCCTATGAGCGCACGATCTGCGACGTTGCGGTGCTGGCGGTCGGTGCCCGCGCCGCCGACCGCGGCTTCGCGGCCGTGGTGGTCAATTCAATGTCCGACAGCGGCCTGTCCGCGCTGCGCTCGCGCTTGACCATCCCTGTCGTCGGGGCCTGCCAGGCGTCCATGGCGGTCGCGGGCCTGCTCGGTCACCGGATCGGGGTCGTGACCATGTGGCCGCAGTGGCATGCCCTGTACCCGGCCGGGGCCGCCGCCAGCGGTCTCGCTGACCGGCTGGTGAGCATCCGCGATATCGGAACCCGCCCCGACGCCGAAGCGCTGCTGACCGGACGCGAAGACACTCTCTTCCCGCAACTGCTCGCCGCGTGCCGCGCCGCGATCGACCAGGACGGCGCTCAGGTCCTGATCCTTGGTTCCACCACCATGCACGAGTCGCACCGCTACCTCAGTGCTCGACTGGAGGTGCCGCTCATCAACCCGGGCGTCGTCGCGCACCAGACCGCACAGCAACTCCTGCGCGCGGGCCTCACCCACTCGCGGCCTGCCTACCCGTCACCCGCACGTCCCGCCGACGACCTCCTGGACGCGTTCATCAAGCGGATCGAGTGATTCTCAGCCCCGAACTGGCCGGTTCGTACACTAATGCCTTATGTGTACGAGGATGGTGCTCCGAGCCGCTGCGCCTCGGGCACTGGGACGAAGTGGTTGCGGCGAAACCACCCGATCTGCCTCTCCGCCCCGCCCTTCTGACCGGGGGAGCCCTTTTCCGCCCCGTCCTCCCGCCGAAGCGAGAGGACGGGGCGTCCGTGCCGGACGGGCTTCCCCACCCGCCGAGCCGAGCGCGAGCAACACGGGTACGCGGCGGTCACCGGCGTCACCGAGACCACTACGGCCATCGCGCTGGTGTTCTCGTCCAGGACGATCCCGGCGGTGGTGGCCGGCCACATCAGCGCACTGCCGACGCGCGAGACGTGGGTCCGGATCAGGCTCGTCACGTGTCCTTCACCCGGACCTCCGGGTGGGAGCGGGCCGGGAGCAGTCCCTGCGCGGGCTCGACGTGCTCACCGGTGCTGCCCTGCGCACGCGCGAAGGGGAAAGAAGCGTGGGCTGACGGCGCACTGTTCTTTCGTGCTGCCCCAGCCCTACGTGGTTCGGTAGGCCCGGAGAAAGGTCCGCACTCCCTCGACGACGAGTGGCCGGACGCGGGTGTCCTCCGCGGCATTCGCGGAACCGAGCCTGTCCAGCGCGACGCCGAAGGTCAGCGCGAGGAACTGGTCGGCCGCGAGTCGGGCGTCGGGGACCTCGAGCAGCCCGGCCGCGGCGAAGGCGGCGAATCGCTCGGCGAGTGCCTCGTCGGGGGTGTCGGCCATGGAGTTGTAGCCCCGGTGCGGCAGGTGGCCGGATTCCGCCCGGACCAGTCGTTGCAGCGTTGCGTACTCCGCCGAGCCGAGCATGTCGGTCGCGATGCGCATCGAGAACGTGACCAGGGCGTCCTCGAGGTCGGCGTCCTCGGTGAGGTCGGTGAGGGTGTCGTCGAGGGTGTGCCGGATCGTGGTGATCAGTGACTGGCCGACGGCGTCGACGACTGCCTGCAGCAGTGTCTGCTTGTCGCCGAAGTAGTCGTAGACCGTCCGCTTGGACACCTCGGCCCGGGCGGCGACCGCGTCGACGCTGGACCGGTCGAAGCCGTCGGCGAGGAACAACTCCCGGGCCGCCGAGAGGATGGCGGCCCGCTTCCGCGTGGACCCCTGACGCAGTGTCTTCGTGGTCGGCATGGGCACATCCTAGCCGTTCTACACTGTACGGTGTAGTGTAATATCGTCCTCGGCGCGTGCCGCACTCGTTCACACGTTCCGCCCGGCCGAGCCGTGCATGCGCCACCTCGGGCCCCGCTTCCGCGGGTTCACCCCGCCGGACGACCTCGGACCTGTCCACAAAACACCCTGCACACTGCGCCCCACGTGAATGGCCGCTATGTCCACGCCGGGCCCGGCAAGGCGGCAGCGCTACGCGTACGGCCGACCCCTTGCTCGCCCGGCAATGACGGAAAGGACGTCCATGACCGCAACTCTGGCTCCCCCGGTCCACATCGGGAAGCCCGCTGTCGGGGCCCTCGGCATGCTGGCAGTCGCCACCGGCGCCTTGGAGTCGGTGGTGACGCCGACGCTCCCGCTCCTGCAACGCGAGCTGGATATGAGTCCGGCCGAAGGGGCGCTACTCAGCATCATGCTCCTCATCACCGGCGCGCTCGTCACACCGGTCGCAGGCAAGTTCGGCGACCGCTACGGCGGAAAAAGAGTCCTGATCCGGCTGATGGCGGTGGTCTCGGCAGGCGGCCTGGTGTCCGCGCTGGCGCCGAACCTGCCCGTGCTGCTGCTCGGCCAGGTACTGCAGGGGGCGATGGTGGGCGCGCTGCCCCTGTCGTTCATCCTGGTGCGCGAACACCTCCCCGCGGGAGAGGCGAAGGTGGCCATCGGGGTGGTCAGCGGGTTGTTCGTGGGAGGCGGGATGGCGGGAACGCTGTCGGCCGGGCCCGTGGCGGAAGGGCTGTCCCGGCACTGGATGTTCGCGCTGCCGACGATCGCGGTCATCGGGGCCACCATGCTCGTGAACAGGCTGATGCCGCATGATCCGCCGGGTCGGTCCGACGACGCCGCGGTCGACTGGCCCGGCCTGGTTCTTCTGAGCGGGACGCTGGTCACGCTCATGCTCGTGCTCGCGCTGGCGCCCGACATCGGCTCGCAGCCACTCGTGCTCGGCGCCCTCATCGTGGTTCTGGCCGCCTTCGTGGCCGGATGGATGGCCGTCGAGCGCCGTGCGGCCTCGCCAATGGTCGATCTGCGCATGCTGGCACGGCCTGCGGTGTGGAAGTCGTGTGTGCTGACGTTCGTGATCTGCGTCGGTACCTCGGTGGCGGTCTATCTCGTCCCGCAGCTGTTCGCGGTGTCCGCCGGCGAGTACGGCTTCGGGGCCAGCGCCACCGAGATCGGCTTCTTCCTGCTGCCCGGCGCCGTGGCCGCGTCGCTGGCCGGGCCGATCAGCGGGATCGGGGCGCGGCGTTTCGGCTCGCGTGCCGTGGTCACCGCCGGCGTCGTCATCATGGCCGCCGCCCTGATCACCCTGGCGGCCGTGCACACCGAGGTCTGGCACCTCGTCATCGGCAAGATGATGATCGCGCTTGCCAACGGCCTGTGCGTTACGGCGATGGTGACCAGCACCGCCACATCCGTCGATCACAGTGACACCGGCATCGCCACCAGCCTGGTCCTGGTGACCCGCGTGATCGGCTTCGCCGTGGGTGTGCAGGTCAGTGGTGCGATCCTCACCGCCGGAACCCCTTCCGGGTCGGATGTCCCGGCCGAATCGGCCTTTGTCACCGGCTTCGTCATAGCCGGCGCCGTCACGGCGCTGTCCCTGCTTGTCGCCCGCACCATGAGCAAAGGAGTCCAGGAATGACCCGGACTGATCTGAGGGGTATCCGTACGACGCCGAGGCGCAAGGTCCTGATATCCGGGGCCAGCGTCGCAGGGCCCGCCCTCGCGTTCTGGCTGAACCGCTACGGATTCGCGGTCACGGTGGTCGAGAAGGCGGCCGCACTGCGTGGCGGTGGTTACCCCATCGACGTGCGCGGCACCGCACTCGAGGTCGTCCGGAGGATGGGAATCCTGCCGCGACTGCAGGACGCGCACATCGACCTGCGCCGGCTGACCTTCCTCGACGGGGACGGCAGCGAGGTGGCCTCGGTCGACCCGCACACCGTCACCGGCGGTGTCGCGGGACGGGACCTGGAGGTGCGGCGCGGAGATCTGACCGGCGCTCTCTACACGGCCGTCCGTGACGACGTGGAGTTCTTGTTCAACGACTCCATCGACAGCCTCGACCAGTCAGGCCACGGGGTCGACGTCACCTTCCGCGGGGGCGGCAGGCGTACGTTCGACATGGTGTTCGGTGCGGACGGTCTGCACTCATGTACCCGCGAGTTCCTGTTCGGCCCCGAAGAGCAGTTCCACCGGTACCTCGGCTACTGCTTCGCCGGGTTCACCATGCGCAACACCTTCGGGCTCTTCCGCGAGACCACGATGTGGAACACCCCGGGCAGGGCCGCGGCACTCTACGCCGTGGGGGACAACGACGACGTGCACGCCTTCCTGAACTTCGCCTGCCCGGAACCGCCGTTCGACGCGTTCCGGAACCCGGAAGCCCAACGGGACCTGGTCGCCGCGGTCTTCGCCGACGCGGGATGGGAGGTCCCGGGCATGCTTGCCGCCATGCGCGACGCGGATGACCTGTTCTTCGACGGTGTCAGCCAGATCCGCATGCCCCGCTGGTCCAGCGGCAGGGTCGCGCTGGTGGGCGACGCCGCGTACGCGCCCTCGTTCCTTACCGGACAGGGCTCCAGCCTCGCGCTCGTCGGCGCGTACATGCTCGCCGGTTCCCTGGCCGACCGGGACCACGCCGCGGGCTTCGCCGACTACGAACACAACACCCGTGCGTTCGTGACCGTGAACCAGGATCAGGTCGGCGAGGGCGATGCCACACTCTTCCCGACCACCGCTCGAGCGCTGGAGCAGCGCAACGACATGCTGCGCGATCTCAGCGCCATGCCCTCCGCGGAGGGACGGCCGGCCCATTCGGCCCTCACCCTGCCCGAGTTCATGCCCATGACGTGATTGAGGGGCCCTGTGTTTCCGGACAGCGTCCTGATGGGTGACCTACGCGGTCTGCTGCCGACTCAGGTACTCGGTGTGGACCTCCAGAGGGCTCCGGTAGCGCCGGATCAGGACATGCCAAGGGCCCCGGAGTCCATCTGTCCATTCCGGGCGGTGGACGGCTGGGCGGGTGTTGCCCGGCCCCGGACCGTCACTCCTGGTTGAAGAATCCTTCGTCGGAGATGCTGCTCTGCGCCGTCAGGATGGTCGTGTCGTCGGGCAGTATCAGAAAGACGCGGCGCGACAGGCGTTCGATGTCGCCGCGTCGGCCCAGAATGAGTCCGGATGCGAAATCCACGATCCGCCGCGCCGCGGCATCGTCCATGTCGTCCAGATTGAAGATGACGGGAATGTTCTGCCGGTAGTACTTGCCGATGGTCGCGGCGTCCCGGAAGTTCCGGGGGCGAACCATGGCGATCTGGAATCCTTCGCCCATGGCGACCTGACCGTTGGGATTGTCCACGTCGTCAGGCCCCACGTCCACATCATCGGGGATGTGCTGCTCGCTGATCGGTGTCTCATCCTCATGTTCGACGAGGCCGAGCCAGGTGGCCGCCTTGCGGATTGCCATGCAGACCTCCGTCGAGGGGGGTGAGCCCTGTGTCGACCGCCGCGGGACACGGAAGGCCGAGACGGTGACGAAACGATGGTATGAGATTGTTGGACAATGCTAGGACTCGATTGATCATCTCCGACCTCCGACACGCCGGGCTCGGGACGGAACCTGGCCACCTCCCGCCATGACGCGGCCTCGGGTGGCCGGCCTTCGCTCCGCCGGTGCCCAGCTCAAGGGCTGGTGGGGGCGTGCCGGCGCCCGGTCTGGCGCGCGTTCTGGGGCCTCGTTCGGCCAGGACGGGGGCGTCCAGAATTCCGGCCGACGGCGGTCGTCCTGCCTTTCGATATTCTCGCGCGCTGTGCGACACTCGGTTCATCGCCATTCAAACTCCTTGTTGAAGTCGCACTTTCTGGCGAGCATTTCTGAACTTCCTGCACTTCTTGCGGTCTTCGGTGTCATGGCCGGACGTTTCCGTGCACGAGTCCGGAGACCGGCGTGAGAGGGGACCGGAGGACCGGATTTGATCATTCCAAACCTGGTTGACCCACGGTCGTACGCGGCCCACGACATGACGGCCGTCTGGGAGTGGAGCCGTCGGCCTGATCACGACGGTTACCGACGACATCACGCCGACGCAGCGGCCCGGGGCGTGCGTGAGATCGCAGTTCTGCCCGATCGGCCAGACCGTCCCCCCTCGGCTACGGGGGCAAGGCCGAGATCGTGCTCGGCCGTGAGGCGCGCCCCGGCGAGCGGTTCCGGGTGCTTGACCCGATCAACGCGCCCGGCGAGCCGCCGCACTGCGTGAAGTACGCGGGGAGGACCGCCGACCAGGTTCGAACCCCCATCCACGTTCCGCGGCTTCCCGGTCGCGGGACGGCGGGGCCGTGCCAGAACTCGGAGAACCCGCATGAAACACCGCGTCCTTCTCCCCGGTCAACCGCTGTCCCTAGCGGCTGCGGCGGCTCGTCCGGCAAGGACGACGGGATCGCCAGCTTGGGCGGGCCGAGCGCGTCGAAGCCCCCCGGGCGGCCGGCGGCACCGGCGGCACGGCGCCCGGCTCAGACGGGTGCGTGCCTGCGGGAACACGGCGTGAACATGCCCGACCCCGGCGCGTCCGAGCTGCTCTACGCGGGGCGTCCGCGTCCCGAACGCCGCGAACGCGCCGCCGAGGCCCTCCGCCGGGTGGAGCTGGCGCACCGGCTCACCTACTACCCGCACCAGTTCGCCGGCGGGGAACGGCAGACGGGTGAAGCCGCGTCGGCCTCAGCGACGCGCCCAGGGCGGGGGTCGGACTACCGGAGCATCACGTGGGCTCTCCCAGGTGCGTCGGCAGTACGGCGGCGGAGTTGGTGAAGATGCTGGCCATGGGCGGCAGCTGATCGGCGGGGACGGCGAGTCGGAGGTTGGGGTGCCGGTCGAACAGCAGCGGCACGGCGGTGAGGGTTTCCAGGTGGGCCAGGGCCGAGCCGGGGCAGGTGTGCGGGCCGCCGCCGAACGCCAGGTCGCCTTGCTGGAGACGGGCTGGGTCGAACAGGTGGGCGTCGTCGCCGTGGTGGATGGGGTCGCGGCCGACGGCGGTGTAGGGCGCCAGGATCGCCTCACCGGCGCCGATGATGACGTTGGTGCCGGGGATCGGCAGGTCGGCCGAGGGGTAGCGGCCGATGAAGTTGCCGATCGGCGGGTCCCACCGCAGGATCTCCGCGATCACCGTTGGCCAGGTCAGGGAGCCGTGCTGGACCTGGTGGAGTTGATCGGGGTGGGCGAGCAGGGCGCGGATGGTGTTGGTGGTCAGCGAGATGGTGGTCTCGTGCCCGGCGGTCGCCATCACCCACAGCGTGCCGGCGAGTTCGCTGTCGGTCATCACGGTGCGGCCCTGCTCGCGGTCGGTGATGAGGGCGCTGGTGAGGTCGTCGCCGCGGTCGCGGGTGCGCAGCTCGATGAGCTCGTTCAGGAAGCCGGGGATCGCCTCCTGCGCCCGAGTCACCTGGTCGCCGGTGGTATCGGTGCGGAAGATCGTGTCGACCAGGTGCCGCATCCGGGGTCGGTCGGCGGCGGGGACGCCCAGCAGTTCGCAGATCACCCGCAGCGGCAGTTGCGAGGTGTAGTGGGCCCGTAGATCCACTACACCGCGGGAGTCGGTGTGCCGGGGCAGTTCGTCGAGCAGGGCGGTGGCGATGCCGGTGATGCGGGGCGCCAGGAGTTCGGTGCGGCGGCGGGTCATGTGGGAGGCGATCGGGCGGCGCAGCCGCTGGTGGTCCTCACCGTCGGCGGTGACCAGGTTGTCGACCATGACCATCCCGATGATCGGGTTGTCCGGAGCCAGCCGGCCTTCTCGGACCGCCGACCAGTTCCGGTAGTTCTTGCTGACCGGCGCGTCGGTGACCAGCCAGCGCACCAGTTCGTGGGTGGTGAGCGCCCAGGCCGGCAGGCCTCCGGGCAACAGCACGCGGACCACGCCGCCGGTGGCTCGGCCGGCGTCGCGCAGCGCGGCGGCCTCACCGTGGTGGTCTTTCCCGAGCGGGTTCAGGCGGATCAGGGGGATGTCGTCGTGGGGGCCGGGCTGTGCGGTGGGGGCGGTGGTCATGGCGGTCTCCGTTGCGCGGTGGGGGAGGCGGGCATGGGACGGCGGACGGTGCTGGGACGGGCGGTTCAGAGGCGGGCGTGACGTCCGGGCGGTGCGGGGGCGACCGGAGTGGGAGCGGCGGTGAAGGTCACGGGGAGCCGGGTGGGGATGGCGGTCCAGGGGCTTGGCAGCGCGGTGATGGCGCCAGGGGGGCAGGCCAGTTCCATGTCGGGGAGCAGGTGCTGGGCGGTGGCGATGGCGGTGCGGGCGATGGTGCGGGCCGGGTCGCGGGCCGGGCAGGCGTGCGGTCCGGCCGACCAGGCCAAGTTCGCCCGATTGTCGTTGGTCCACCACAGGTCGTCGTGGACGCGGGGATCGCGGGCGGCGCCGCCCAGGCCCAGGATCAGTGCGTCTCCCCGGGCGATGACGCGGCCGCTCAGCTTGGTGTCGGCCAGGGCGTACCGGGCGGGCATGTTGATCATCGGTGGGAGCACGGCCAGGACCTCGTCCAGGGCGTTGTCGATCGGGAGCTGCCCGCCCCTGACCTGGCCGGCGAACCGCGGGTCGCTCAGCAGCATCCGCAGCGTCTGGGAGATCCAGGAGATGGAGGTGTGCTTGCCCGCCGACACCAGCACCACGATCGTCTGCACGACCTCGCTGTCGGTGTGCAGGTCGGGGTGGTCGATCAGGAAACTGGTCAGGTCGTCGCGGCGGTGGGTGAGGCGTGAGCCGAACAGCGCGCCCAGGACGGCCTCGAACCGGGCGTTGCCCTCCTGGGCGCGCGGGCCGGAGCTGAACAGCAGATGCATGGCGGCCAGCAGCTCGCGGGCTTGCTCGGGGTCCAGGCCGATGAGCTCGCCGATGGACAGCGCCGGGATCGCCGCGGCGTAGTCGGCGACCAGGTCGGCGTGCCCCTGGACGGCGAAACCTGCGATCAGGTCGGTGCACAGCCGCTCGACGGTGTGCCGGAGCCGCCGGTGGTCGATGCTCGCGATCGCGTCCTGAAGGGGGCGGCGCAGCCGCCGGTGCTCGCCGCCGTCGAACCCGATGACGTTGTCGCGGGGGAACATCATCGGGCCCAGCGGTGAGTCCGCGGGGACGCTGCCGTCCTGGTAGGCGCGCCAGTTGCGGGCGTCGCGGGAGAACCGCTCCTCGTCTTTGGTGATGGTCAGCAGCTCGCGGTAGCCCATCACCAGCCACGCCGGCACGCCCGGCTCCAGCTCGACCGGGGCCAGGGGGCCGTGCTCGCGCCACAGCCCGGGCAGCACCGTGGTGGGGTCGGCGGTGACGGCCGCCAGCGGCACCGCCCGCCCGCGTCCCGCCGCGGCCGGTCCCGCCTGCGCGGTGGGGGACGTGCCGGGCGTGGTGGCCGCCGATCCGGCCGGGCGTGCTGGGCGGCCCGGCGGGGGCGTCGGCGCGTTCATGGCAGCTGGGACCTTCCGGGAGCGGTGAGCGAGGTAGGAGAGGTGGCGCGCGCGAGCGCGTGGCGGATCAGGACTTTCAGGGCGTTGATCGTCGAGGCGCGGTCGCGGGCATCGCAGTAGACCAGCGGGGTCTCCGGCAGCAGGTCGAGGGCTGCCCGCAACGCCTCCGGCGGGTGATCGGGGCTGTCGGGGAACTGGTTGACCGCGACCGCGAACGGCTCCAGGCCGTGCTCTTCGAGCTGGCCCAGGACTTCGAAACTGTCGGTCAGCCGGCGGGCGTCGACCAGCACCAGGACCCCGGCCACGCCCTGGGCCAGGCCCGCCCACATGTCCCAGAACCGGCGCTGGCCGGGGGTGCCGAACAGATACAGCACCAGCTGGTCGTTCAGGGTGATGCGGCCGAAGTCCAACGCGACCGTGGTGGTGGTCTTGTGGTCCAGCCCGGCCAGATCGTCGACGCCGGTGCTGGCCTCGGACATGGTCTCTTCGGTGTGGAGGGCGCGGATCTCGCTGACCGCGCCCACCAGGGTGGTTTTGCCGGTGCCGAAAGCGCCCACCACCAAGATCTTCGCGATCCGGTCGACGGTCGCCGACAGATACTCCACCCGGCCTGGGCCCGGGCCCGTTCCGGCCGGGTCGGGGTCGCCGGGGTCAGACTCGTTCAAGGCCATCGAGAACTTCCTGGAGCAGGGTGGGATTGATCTCAGCGAACTGACTGGCGGCATGCTGATGCAAGTGGTCGGAGGTGATGAGGTCCTCGGCCAGCACCATCACCACGCTGACGGGCAGGCCCAGGTACGCGGCCGATTCGGCGATCGTCAAGATCCCGCCGCGGTGCAGCCGGAGCAGCGCGCGCGTCTGCGGCGCCGCGTCGGCGCGCAGCGGCGGCCCGTCGGGCGTCGCCCGCAGCAGCGTGTCGACCGTCAGCCCATGCCGGGTGGCGGCACGGCCGCCGGTGAGCACATACGGCCGCACCGGGCTGGCGCCCGACCCGTGCCGCTCACCGGCCGTCGTCATCTAACCCCGCCCGCCGCTGCGGGGTTCCGCTCCGGAGCTGAAACGCGTCCCGGCGGCGGTGGCGCGTTCGGGGGTGGCCAGCTTTCCCGGGCTGAGGCTGGCGACCATCGCCTGCATCTCCTGACCGACGACCGCCAGGTTGCTGTCGGCGGCTGCGAGCACGGTCAAGCACGTCCCCTCGGCGACACCCCGCACCAACAGCACACCCCCCTCGAACACGGAGTTCACCTGGTGGACCGCCTTGCCGCCAGCGCCGTGCTCACCGGCCACGCTGCGGGCGATCGACAGCATGCTGGTGCACGCCGCCGCCAGCCGCTCCGCCTCGTCGCGTTCCAGCGAGTTCGTCCAGGCCGAGATGAGCCCGTCGGTCGAGCTCAGCACGGCATGAGTGATGCCGGCCACCTTCTCCAGAGGTTCCAGGACCCAGTGGGTGGTCATGCCTCTCCAAACTCCGATGAACGGTCGAGGGGATCACCGGACGGATCGCCGCCCGGAGGGGTGTCGGATCGTGGCCGGGCGCCGGGACCGGCCGGCGGCACCCCGGGAATCTGGCCCATCAGCGCGGCCAGTTTGGCACCGGCCTCCTGCGGGGTCTCGTCCGACGCCTGCACTCCGGGCAGCGCGGGCCTCGCACCGGCGCCGGACGCCGGATGGGCCGCGGCGCCGCGGCGGGAGACCCGCTGCGGAAGCCCGCCGGTGTCACCTGCGCCGCCGGCGGGCCGCGCTGCGGGTGCAGGACCCGCCGCCGGGACGCTCAGGGAGGTGTTCTGCGGGGTGCTTGCGGATCCGGCCGGGCGACTGCCGGTGGTGTGGGCGGGCCCGTCCTGGGGTGCTGCCACCAGCATCCGGTCCGGCATCCACACCACGGCGCGCAGACCGCCGTAGGGGGAGTCCTCCAGTGTGATCTGAAGGCCGAGCCGGGCGGCGAATCGGCCGACCACCGGCAGCCCCAGCTGCGGGACCTCTCCCAGCTCGGCCAGGTCCGGTACCGACTCGCCGGCCACCATGGCGCGGGCCCGCGACCTGCGGGGCTCCTCCAGCCCGGCTCCGTGGTCGTCGATGCGGATGCTGGCGCCGTTGGCCGCGGCCACCACCCGCACCTCCACCGGCGTCTGGCTCGGGGACATCCCGGCCGCGTTGGCCAGCAGCTCGGCCACCGCATGCACGACGCCCTCCAGCGCCGACGCCGACACCGCGATGTCAGGATCGCCCTCCAGGCTGACCCGCCGGTAGTCGCCGATGCGGCCGGCCGCAGCCTGCACCACGGCCGCCAGCCGCACCGGCTGCGGCCACTGCTGGCCCTCCCACGATCCGCACAGCACCGGCACCCGCTGAGCCATCCGCGCCCCCTGCGCGGCCAGATGATCGAGATTCTGGGCCGCGACGCTGACCTCGGGCTGGCCGCGGTGGTCCTCGGCCAGCCTCTCGGCCGCGCTTTGCACCTGGTGCATCGCCGCCTGCAACCGCCGCGCCGTCGTCACCAGAACCTGCGCCTGGGACTCCTCCCGCCCGGCCCACTCCCGCCGTGCGGCCGTCGCCCGCTGCACCGCGTCCCCGCACGCCTTGATCAGGTCGGGCCCCAACGCGTGCTCGGCCTGCGCGGGAAGGGCCGGGATCGCCCGTCCCTCCAGCGCCGCGGGCATCTGCACCTCGGCCAGGTGCTTCAGCACAGACACCGTCAGCTCGAGCTGCTGCCGCTGGCCGGCGTCGTGGCCCTGCCACGTGTGGTGGTGTTCTTCGGCCCGCTGGGTGACCGCGGCCAGCTCCTGCCGGACCTGGCCAAGGTGCCGGCCTGCCGCCTCCTGGTCAGCTGCATAGCGGCGCGTCAACTCCCACATCGCCGTGGCCGCCGACACCGCGAGTGCGACGGTCACCAGCCACGCCGCCCACCACACCGGTCCGCCGCGCATCGCCAGCGGCGCTGCCAGCACCAGCAGCACCAGCACGCACGCCGCCGCGCGGACCGCGGCCTGCAGGCTCGTGGTGGCGAGGGTTTTGGCCAACGGGGACGCCGATGAGGAAGGGCTCATGCGATCCCGCCCGACCTCGCCGCCTCACACCTCGACCGGAGCCAGGCCCGCCGGCATGAACTCCGGTCCCCCAAGGGGTGGTGCGGCTGTGACGCCTCAGCGCTGGGCGGAGCGGGCGGATCGGTCCGGTTCACCGGGGTGACTCCTCATTGGTGGCGGTGGTGCGGGAGGTGTTCATGGTCAGTCTGCCGCTGGGGCCGTGGCGGCGCAGGGGTTACGGTCGATCCAACCGAATAGCAGGCATTTCGCTGGATTGTGGTCACCGGGGCATGCCGATCTAACGGGGTCGCCCCTGCGGGAGGCGGTCCCGGTCCTCACCGTTTCGGCCGAGTGGCACCCCGGCCGGATCCTCACCCAGATCGCCGAAATACCCGACGGCCGCCGCTACTTCTGGGGCGCCCGCACCGTCCACCGCCCGGCCGCCCGGCCGCCCGCCCAGGCCGGGCCTCAGGTCTGTGAACGCACCGACTGCGCCCAGCGCGCCTTCCCCGGCAGAACGCGCCATGCCCATCGACGAGCACACCACCTCACCCGTCCCGCACCCCCTGACCCGGTGAACTCACGATTGTTCATGGAACAATGGTCGAATGACCCCGCAGTTGAATGATCTGCTGATGGACACGGCTTTGGTGGAATTCGTCGAGGAGGCTCGTGCCTCTATCGGGCCGACATGGCGTGAGCTGGGGCCTTACGCGGTGCGTGAACTCCAGCAGGAGAGGATTGCGCGCAGACCGCCCGGCCTGCCGGGGGTCGCAGTGGCGGACATGTCGATAGCGGACGGCTTGGCCGTCCGGCTCTATCTGCCGGAGTCGGCAACGGGTATGGCCTTGCTGGTCTATTTGCATGGGGGAATGTGGACGATCGGCAACCTGGATTCTCATGATCGCCTGTGCCGCCGCCTTGTTCGGGAGGTCGGGGTGGCGGTCCTGGCGGTCCACTATCGGCGAGCTCCCGAATGTCCATGGCCTGCCGCGGTGGACGACGCGGTCGCGGCCGTCCAATGGGCGCAGACCCGGGTGGCCGAGCTGACCCGGGGCGGAGTACTCATGGTCGCCGGGGACAGCGCGGGCGGCCACCTCGCGACGCTGGCCTGTCTGCGCTTGCGGGACGCAGGAGGACCGCTGCCCGCGGCTCAGATTCTCGTCTGCCCTAATACTGATCTGACCCTCTCTCTGCCGAGTGCGCAGGAGAAAAGGACCGGCTGGGGGCTGACCACCGACGATATCGCGTGGGGCGCCGAACTGTGGATGCCTGACCCGCGGCTTCGCGCGGACCCGCGGGTGAGTCCGTTGTTCGAGCCCGATCTGAGCGGACTTCCCCCGGCCCTGATCGTCACCGCCGAGCACGACCCTCTTCGCGACGAGGGCGAGGCCTATGCGCACCGTCTCATGGACGCGGGCGTCCCGACCCTGCTGCGCCGCGAGGCCAAGATGATCCATGGCTTTCTCACCCTCGACACGCTTTCTCCCGCCGCGGACGCGGCGGGAGAAAGGCTCTTCGGCGATATATCCCAGATGAACATCAGGCCGGATAGCGCCATGTGAGGAGTGCCGTGGACGGTCTTGTATTGGTGGACCTCCAATTTTTGGAACTCCTCCACGCAGTGGATGACCATCGCCCTAGAGGCTGGTTCTATAGGTCGGACGCGTCCGCAGCCGGCGCATTTCGAGTGCCAGAAAGCCGGCGAGCACGACCACGGCACCGGACTCCAAGCCGAGCGCGAGCATGACGGTGGTCCGGTAGCCGTACTCGTGGAACCCGAACAGCGTGCCCTGCTCACTGATCAGAAGTCCGATGATGGTGCCCAACGCGAAGATGATCGCCCCGAGCGCCACGAGCGCCTGCGGCGCGCGACCGGCGATCGGCACGGAACCGATGCCAGGCAGGGAACTCAGCGGGCTGGCCAGGACGAGCCCCAGCACCACCGCGCCGGCGAAATTGATCGCGAACAGCACACCGATGACCGGGACAACGCGATAGTGGTCGGCGAAGTACTCGTACAGATGGACCGCGCCGATGCCGAACAGCAATAGCACGCCCAGATAGCGCAGCAGAAATCGCATGGCGGTCAATCGCCCTGGACACCGGAGTCGCCGCCTGCTCTCATCCCGCGACCTGCTCGCCTTGGGGTGAGATGGCGTACCATCCGGCGCCGAACTGGGTGAGGCCCTGGCCGCGGGTGTCGCCGCGTCCGGTATCGGCTTGGTAGTAGTACAAGGGGTGGCCCGCGTAGACGAGCTGGCGAGGCCCGTCAGAGCGGGCGATCGTGGTGATCTCGGCCGTCTGGGCCCCGCCGGCCGCACGTGGCGGGCCCTGGGTGGTGGCCGGCGGCCAAATGCTCGCGCATGCCCCTGAACAGGCCGATTGGTTCGGTGGGTCGGCGACGAACAGGTACAGCGTGCGTCCCGTCTCGTTCACCAGGACCTGCCCGAGTGGCGGCGCTTGGTCCGAGCGGATCTGCATCCGGCCGGGATTCTGTGAATTGGTCGCGGTCGCGCAACCGGCGACCGCCAACGCCGCCACAGGGACGCCGAAGACCATCCGGCGGAACCGCGCCGTCCGAGGAAGGCGCGTATCAGTAGCCACCACCGCCGCCGCCCTGTTGCTGTTGTGTCACCGGAGCACCGGACGAGGACAGCACGTACCACTTGGCGCCGAACTGGTTGAGACCTTGCCCCTTGGCGCTGCCGCTGCTGCTTCCGTCGGGCGCGTAATAGTAGAGAGGATGACCGCTATAAGTGACCTCTGTCGTGCCGTCACTCCGCTTGGTGGTGCCCAGTTTCGACGCGTCCGCCCCCGAACCGGGCTGGGGCTTCCCGTTGGTGGTGACCGGCGGCCACACGGTCGCGCACGCCCCGGAGCAGGACGACGTGTTTCCCTTGTCCTTCTGGAACAGGTACACGGTCCGGCCCTCGCCGTCGACCAGGATCTGCCCCAGTGGCCCCACGTTCGCCGTCTTGATCGTTTCAGCGGACGCGCCGCCGCTGGTGGGGGCGGCCGGGGACTTGGGCGCCATCTTCTGGCTGGACGAATCGTACGAACTGCCGCCGCACCCGGCGACCGTGACCACGGCCGCCACGGAGACCGCCAGCGGTCCCGTGATCGCCGTTATCCGCGATCGACGGCCCCGCCGGGGCACGAGAGCCGGATCAGGCGATCGCATCGTGTTGGACGGATGCCCCTGAGACATGCGTGCCTCCCCTCTGAGCGCGATACCGGTCGGCCGGTATCCTTCCTGACGCCGCATACCCGGGCGGCCGGGCGGTGAACTGTCCCATCCAAGCCGTGAACCGCTCTTTCCCAAACCGTCAGTTGCCCATGGCTGTCCGCGGACGGACGGCGAAGCGGGAGCCGATGGGTAGAGGCCCTGGCGTTGTCACGCCAGAGCCTCTCGCCTTTTCGGCGGCCCATCGTGGGGACGATCCGGCCGAGAGGGCCGAATCGCGGTCGGTCATTCCAGCTGTCGTACGCGCTCGATGATCGGGCCGAACAATTCCATGTGCGGTCGCCGGACGGTGATGTACGAGAAGCCGTAACGCTCCCGGCCCTCGATGAGCTGACGCGCGATCTCCTCCTCGGTGCCGAGCAGCATGAACGGCGTTTCCAACGCGTGCTGGGCGTCTTGGACGAGGAAGTGCGGATCTCGTGCGGCCGCGATGCGTTCGGCGGCAGCATGGCGGTCGTCGGTCACCTCGACGTGGAGGATGAAGCTGTTCGTCTCGATCTCGTCGGCCCGGGAACCGGCCCTGGCGCGCAGGAACTCCACGCCCTTGTCCGCCTCCGCCGGGGTGACGAATCGGAGTGTGCCTGGGGGTTCACCGGGGACCTGGTATCGGCCGCCGAAACTGGCGATGTCGGCGTGCTCGGCGGCGATGCCGAGTGCGCGGTCGCTGCTTCCCCCGACCATGAGCGGCGGGAGGCCGAGTCCGTGCTCGGTGGACAGGAGCTTCTCGACCTCGTCGATCGTCGCGTTCAGCCGATCCATCCGTTCCTGGAACGGGTGCCACGGAATCCGCGCTGCGTCGTACTGTGCTTTGACGATGCCCGACCCGATCCCGAGTTCCAGCCGCCCCTCACTCAGCCGCACTGCCGTCGCGACCTCGCGGGCGAGAATCGAGGGGTTCCAGTAGCCGATATTGAGCACGTGGGTGCCGACCCGTAGCCGCTCCGAGGCATACGCCGCCGCCACGAGCACGGAGAACGGCGAGGAACGCTCGGGGCCGAGGTGGTCGACCGCGAGGACGACGTCATAGCCCCAAGCCTCCGCGGTGCCGCAGATCTGGGCGAGTTCGCGCTGGGACCCGGGCGAGTCCACGGTGAACCCGAAACGAAAGTTTCGCATGTTTTTCTCCCCTGTAGCGGAGACGGTGCAGAGTTATCTGAAGCATGATTCGCGCTCGTGGCCTGCCGGATATTCGCTCACCCGGCGTCGAAGGTGAAGAACGAGGTGCACATTCGCGACGGCAGTACGAGGTTCCGTCACGGGGCGGTGAGGGCCTCGGCGGCCTCCCGCGGGACGCGGATCACGGCGGTCCGATGGTCCGCCATCATCGCGGTGACGGGGCCTTCGTACTGGTTGAGCCATTCGGGCGTCGTGTAGAGCGATTGGCCGCGTTCGACCCTGTCCTCCTCGGATTCGAAGGCGCGCACAAGGTAGTAGGTGTCGTCGTCGTTGAGCGCCGGGCCGTGCGCGAGGACGTCGATGCCGCACTTGCGCATCAACGGGATCGTGCCGTCGCGGCTGACCCGGTGGAACTCGTCCCGGGTCCCGGGCGCGGTGGTGAACAGGCGGACTTCGAGCAGCACGGTGTCGCTCACGTTCATCCCTCCAGGTTCTTGACCCGGCGACCGGCCTTCCAGACGCCGGTGATGTGCTCTGGCTGCGCGAGCGCCGAGATGTCGGCCAGGGGGTCCACGTCCAGAGTGAGGATGTCGGCGTCGTACCCCTCGGCGAGGACGCCCGACCTGGGCGCCTGCGGGCCGAGGGTGGTGGGGCCGAGCGCCGTGGCGGCCTCGATGGCCTCCAGCGGGTCGAATCCCAGCTTGACCAGGAGCTCCAGCTCCCGGCCGTTCTTGCCCCAGGAGTCGGGCATGTCGGTACCGCTCATCGCGACGTCGGTGCCCGCCGCGATGGTGACGCCCGCCTCCCGGGCCAGGATGATCGCCTCGCCGTGCCGGTCCACCGTCGCCTGGAGCTTCTTCAGCGCGTAGTCGGGCAGCATGTGGCCCTGGTCCAGCAGCTCGGCGAAGATCGTGCGGGTGGGGACCAGGATCGCCCCGGACTCCCGCATGGCGACCGCGGCCTCCTCGTCCAGGAACGAGCCGTGCTCGATCGTCTTGGCCCCCGCCTCCAGCGCGGCCATGATGCCCGGCTTGCCGTGGCAGTGGGCGGCGACGACCCGGTCGGCCATGCCGGCGACCTCGACGATCGCGCGCAGTTCGGCGTTGGTGAACTGCTGGTGGATCGGGTGGTCCACATCCGACAGCACGCCGCCCGAGGCGCAGACCTTGATGAGCTTGGCGTTGCGCCGCAACTGCTCGCGGGCCGCCCGCGCGCATTCGGAGGGCCCGTCGCACAGCCGGAACTCGCCGCCCATGTGGCCGAAGTCGACGACCCAGGAGCGCGGCAGGCCGTGCAGGTCGGCGTGGCCGCCGGTGGTGGACAGCGTGGTCCCGGCGGCGTAGATGTTCGGTCCCTCGACGCTGCCCTCCTCGATGGCCTGGACGAAGTGGATGCCCAGTCCGCCGGTCTCCCGGACCGAGGTGAAGCCCGCGTCGAGCGCGCGGCGCAGGTCGGTGGTGATGCGCGCGGCGCGCAGCGCGATCGGCTCCTGGGGGAGGAAGGTGAAGTCGGTCGAGCGCAGGCCCATGAAGTGGCCGTGCGCGTCCCACATGCCGGGCATGACCGCGCGGGCGCGGACCACGGTGGCGTCGGGGGAGGCGGGGGCGTCCGCGGCGGGACCGGCGTAGGCGATCCGGTCGTCCTCCACGATCACCGCCCCGTTCGCGACCGGCCGGCCGGTCCCAGGGATCAACTGCTCGGCTTCGATGCGTTGCTTCATGGTGATGGTCCCAATCTGTCGAGGGATGGATTCAGCTCTCCCCGGCCACCAGTTCCGGCTCGGGTGCGGCGTTCCCGCGCGTGACCGCCTCCGGGCGGATCGCCAGGACGCCGAACAGCGCGGCGAGCAGCCCGGCGACCGCGAACAGCGGCCACACCCCGTGCCCGATCCGGACGAACAGCAGGCCGCCGATCACCGGACCGAGCGCGGTGCCGAGCGCGTGCATGAACTGGAAGCCGCCGATGTAGCGGCTGCGCAGCGAGTCCGGCCCGGCGAGCGCCGGGTAGGCGAACACCGCCGGACCGCCGATGATCTCGCCGAGCGTCCACAGCAGCGTCGCGCCGATGATCACTACCGCGCCCATCGGCAGTCCGTAGGCGGCGACCCCGAGGCCGACCAGGGTGAACGCCAGGCCCACCGTGAGCTTGAACGGCCAGCGCTGGGAGAACTTGGTCAGCGGCAACTCGAAGGCGATCACGATGAAACCGTTCAGCGAGACCGCCAGCGTGTACCAGAACATGCTGATGCCCGCGGCCTTGACGTCCAGCGGCAGGGTGGACAGGTACTGCACGTAGACGATGGCGTTGAGCAGAACGGCGGTCAGGAAGAGCAGGTAGCGCCGGTCGCGCAGCATCGCCGGGTAGCCGCCGCCGCTGTCCGGCCCCCCGGCCCCGCCGCCGGGCCCGGTGGCCGCGGCCTTGCGCCCGCCGGGGATCGCGACGACCGCCACCGCGGCGTACACCATCGCGATCAGGCCCTCACCCCAGAACAGCAGGGTGTAGCTGTGGTCGCCGAGGTTGTACAGCCCGAAGCCGAGCAGCGGCGCGACCATCGCACCCATGTTCAGCCCGAACCGGTACATCCCGAAGATCATCACCTGCCGGTCCTCGGGGATCAGCTCCGACATCAGCGTCGCCGACGCGGGCCGGTAGAGCTGGGCCGCCAGGCTCACCACCAGGATCGCGGCGAGCAGCAGCGAGTAGTCGGGCAGGTACAGCAACGCGGCGGTCAGCACCGCGGTCGCTCCCATACTCAGCACGGTGGCGTTGCGCGCCCCCAGCCGGTCGGCCACGCTCCCGCCGAGCAGCACCCCGGCCACGCCGCCGACGCCGTAGACGCCGAGCGCGAACGCCGCCTGCTCCCTGGAGTATCCGCGCGCGGTCAGGAACAGCACGATGAAGATGTTGAGGAAGCCGCCGAGCCGGCTCAGGAACACACCGATCAGGATCGCCTTCGCCGCGAGCGGCGCGTCGCGGAACGTCGACCAGACGCCGGGGTCGGGAGTCGGCATGTTCTCGGTCGCCATAAGCCTTCACATCACTCTCGGGTCGTGACTTGCGGGTGGCGGCGTCCCGGCCGGCGGCGCGGTCAGCCCGGTTCGTAGGCGAGTGCGGACTCCGCGCTCGCCAAGGCGGCGCGGCAGGTATCGACGGAGTCCCCGGCAGTGATCGCGAACGCGATCCGCCCCCAGACCGTCCCCTTGGGCGGTGGGGAGACCACCGTCCCGGGCACGGCCACCGTCACCGCGCGCTCGATCTCGGCGGGGAGCCGGGACTCGTCGAAGCCGATCGAGGCGAGTTCGGTGTCGTCCCGTTCGACATAGAAGAAGCGGATGCCGGACGTCCTGGCGCGGTCGGGCTCCAGGTCCGGCGGCAGCCCGCAGGCGGCCGCGGCGGCGGCGAGCCCCGGGTCCACCCCGGTCGCGAGCAGGCCCAGATAGGGGATCATGTCTCCGCCCAGGCGGCCGTTCACCTCGATCACCTGCGGCCCGGAGTCGGTCAGCATGAACTCGGCGTGTGTCCAGCCGTCGGCGAAGCCCAGGGCGGTGTGCGTGTCCTGGACGACCCGCAGCAGTGCGGGGTCCTCGAGCAGCGGGTCGGCGGCGTCCACGAAGTGGCCGACCTCCTCGGCGTACGGCGGGTAGCCGACGACCTTGCGGGCGATGAACAGCGGCGCGACCACTCCGTCGCGCACCACGGAGTCGACGCTGATCTCCTCGCCGGTGACGCAGTGCTCGACCAGGATCGGTTCGTCCCCGGCGTACTCGACCGGATCGGGGGGCTCGGTGTCGCGGGTGAAGGCGAAGTTGGCGCGCAGGCCGGCGGGGCCCTCCACCCGTACGACGCCCAGGCTCGCACCCAGCCCGCGGGGCTTGAGGATCGCCGGGTAGCCGACCGTGTCGGCGGCGGCGAGTGCCTGCTCCAGGGTGGAGACCGGGACCGAACGCGGTTGCGGCACGCCCGCCGCGTCGAGCGCGGCCCGGGTCTGCGCCTTGTCGCGCAGCCGCCAGATCACCTTCGGGTCGCCGTTGCGCAGGCCCAGCGCCTCGGCGATGTGGGAGGTCGCCAGGATCCGCCCCTCATCCCAGCAGAGCACGCCGTCGACGGGGTCGTGCGCGTCCAGCTTGCGTGCCTGCTCGGCCATGGCCGGGCCGTCGAGCGTGCTGGGAACCACCGTCCAGCCGGACAGGTAGTCGGTCTCCCATGTCGGTTCGGAGGTGTGGAAGAGGTGGATGCGGAATCGGGTGCTGATCGAGTGCAGCAGGTACTCCCGGTAGGTGCGCATGCCCGTGGCGACCACCAGGAGCAGCGGGCGGTCGTCGCCGGTCTGGAGCGGGCCGGCAGGGGTGCGGCCGGGGGGTCGTCGGGTCGTCATGTCATGGCCTCTCTTCTGCCCCGTCCGCCGGGCCGGGGCGGTGCCACGGTGCCAACGTACAAAGCCAAGATCTTTGATCGGTGGGATCGTCGGGAATTCACTGCACTCCGGGCGGGAATTCACCGGCAGGCGCAGTCATTCGGGGGTCCTCGCGAGGACGGGGTGGGGTCCGGGGGGCCGGCGTCCGGGCGTCCGGCCCCCCGGGCCTGGCGCGTCGCTAGTCGCGGTCGCGGTAGTACCACTTCTCCGGGTTGATCATCCCGAACGGGTTGACCGGCCCGAACCCGCCGAGATCGCGGGACGCCTCGAACAGCCGGATCGGGAAGTTCGGGGTGAAGATGACCGGGACCTGCTCGGCGATGTAGTCCTGGTACTCGTACAGCGCCTCGAGGTCGTCGGTGGTGACCGACTTCTCGATCAGTTCGTCGGTGGTCGGGTCGGAGTAGAAGCCGAAGTTGCCGCCCGCCTTGGTCCGGAACAGGATCTCGCCGGTGGGGTAGTGGTAGGCCCAGCCCCCGTTCCAGCAGGTCAGCTCCCAGGTGCAGGGGGTGTCCGGGCCGGGCTCGCACGGCCCGTCCTCGGCGACCAGGATCGACCCGTACACCTCCTCCATCCGCAGTTCGATGCCCGCCGCGGCGGCGTGCTCCTTGTACCGCCGCATGAGCCGGGTGAGCGCGGGCCGCCCCTCGACGTAGCGCATCTTGAGGCTGAGCTCGGTGCCCGCCGGGATGCCCTCGCCCGCCTGCCCGGGGCCGGTGCCCGGGTTCACGCAGACGGCGGGGGTCCGGCTGGTGTCCCAGCCGTTGGCCTCCAGCAGTTCGCGGGCCTTCTCGACGTCGAACGGCAGCGGCCAGGCGCCCTCGCGCTGCCGCGGGGAGACCAGGTCGGTGGGCGGGACCATCGGCACCGGGCCGTTCTGCCGGTAGGCGTAGCCCTGGTAGATGTCGGTGACGGCGGTGTCCTGGTCGAGGGTGCGCTGCAGCGCCTGCCGGAAGTAGGTCTGCTTGAAGATCTTTCCGGCCACGGTCGGATTGTTGTAGTTCAGGCAGAAGTACCGGATGCAGAACGCCGCCTGCGGCACCAGGTCGTAGTCGTCCCCGAGCGGGTTGGCCCCGCCCCTGGTGGGGTCGGTGGTGGATTCGGCGGCGAAGCTCAGCGGCAGGTACCCGACCTGGATCGAGCCCTCGCCGCGCGGCCCCGCCCGGAGCATCTCGTACTGCTGCTCGTCGGACTGCGTCGGCACCTGCCGGAACTCGTCCAGGTACGGCTTGTCGGGACCGGAGTAGTGCTCGTTCGGCACGAACGTCACCATGCCCTCGAGCGTGTAGCTCTTCAGCCGCCACGGGCCGCTGACCACGCTCCAGATCGGGCTGCCGGCCCAGCGGGTGCGGTGCTCGTTGCCCTCCTCGACCATGTCGCCCTGTTCGGCGATCAGGTACGCGTACACCGCCTCCACGTCGGCCGGGTCGCCGGAGGCGTTCGCGGGTCCCTCGGCCGTGCGGTCCCACGCCTTCGGCAGCGGCGTGATGGTGCTGAGCTGGTTCATCAGCACCCACTTCTTGGAGTACGGCTTGTCGAAGGTGAAGTAGACGGTGTCGTCGGCGAGCTTGCCGTAGGAGGTGCAGTTGTCGGGGAAGTAGCCCGGCACGTACTCGCCGTACCGGGAGCCCTTGACCTTCATGAGGTTGACCCAGAACAGCACGTTGTCGGCGCACAGGGTCTCGCCGTTGGACCACTTCCACGGCCTGATCCGGACGGTGACCGTCCGTCCGTCGGCGCTCCACCGAGGCGGTTCGCCGATGCTCTGCTCGTAGTCGACGTCGGGTGTGCCGCGGCTGCCGAAGTAGTACAGCGGCCGGTACATCAGCATCTGGAACTCGTAGATGTTGCGGGTGCCCATCCGTTCCGCGGGGGTGAACGGGAAGATCACCGCGGGCGGGAAGCCCGGCGCGCACGCCCAGGTCACCACACCGCCCCTGCGCGGCCGTCCGGTGGCCCGGCCGACCTCGGCGGACGCCGTCATCGCTCCTCCTTGATCTCGGTGAGGCGGGACACCCCGCGGGCCGAGTGCCGGCCGAACCGCTCCCATTCCTCGCGCAGGTCGATGCCGCCGTCGGGGCGGACCGTCGGGACGCTGCGGCAGAACCCGGAGATCACCTCGCCGTCGTCCAAGACCATGCAGTAGGCGAACTCCAGGCGCCCGTCGGGGGAGCACCGGCCGGTCAGCGAGCCGCGCCGGGCCCGGCCGCCGCCGAACTCGCCCCACAGCAGGTCGCCGTCCTGGTGGTAGTGCGCGACGCGGTCGTGCGCGTCGTGTTCGACGGGCCGGAACCGTCGTCCGTCGTAGCCGATCACCGCGCCGCACCTCCCGTGCGGCTCCCGCCGCCCTCGCGGGCCTCCACCGGACCGCGGATCTCCAACGTGCAGCACTTGGTGCTGCCGCCCGACTTCAGCAGCTCGCCCAGGTCCACCCCGATCGGGACGAAGCCCCGCTCCGAGAGCCGTTCGATCAGATGAGCGGCCTGCTCGGGCAGCAGCACGTGGCGGCCGTCGGAGACGGCGTTCAGGCCGAAGACCTCGGCGTCGGAATCGTTGGCGAGGATCGCGTCCGGGTACAGCTCGGCCAGCAGCGCCCGGCTCTCCGGCCCGAACGCCGCCGGGTAGTACATGATCTCTTCGTGGTCCAGCACCGCCAGCGCGGTGTCCAGGTGGTAGAAGCGCGGGTCGACCAGGGTCAGCGGCACCACCGGCAGGCCGAGCACGCGCGCGGCCTCGTCGTGCGCGCGCCGGTCGGTGCGGAAGCCGTGGCCCGCCAGGACGCGGTCGCCGGTGACCAGCAGGTCGCCCTCGCCCTCGTTGACGTGCCGTGTCTCGTGGACGGGGTAGCCGTGTTCGCGGAACCAGCCGGCGTAGGCGGCCCCCTCGGCGGCCCGCTCGCCGTGCCGGAAGCGCGCGGCGAGCACCCGCCCGTTCACGACCGTCGCGCCGTTGGCGGCGAACACCATGTCGGGCAGGCCGGGCACCGGGTCGATGAGCTCCACCTGGTGGCCCAGCCCGAGGTAGAGGTTGCGCAGCCGGTCCCACTGCGTGAAGGCCAGCCCGGTGTCGACCGGCTTGCCGGGTTCCATCCAGGGGTTGATCGAGTAGGTGACGTCGAAGTACGTCGGCGGGCACATCAGGTAGCGGCGCGGCGCGGCGGTGCGCCTGGGCCGGGGATCGGCGACGGGGCGGCGGTCGGTTCCCGCCGTCCGGATCGCGTCGGTCCTGTTCGGCACGTGGTCCTCTCCTTCGCCGGGTCAGCCCCGGAACGTGACCTTGATCTTGTCGGCCAGCTCGTTCATCAGGCTGAACGCGTCGTCCTGGGACTCACCGGTGGTGCCGAGGAAGCCCAGGATCGTGTTGCCGTTGGGCGGGCGGCGGATGTGGTCGCCGGGCCGCGCGGTGATCTTCAGCAGGAAGGCCCGTTCGCAGTCGGCGACCTCCGGCGGCACCTCCACCCGTTCCACCACGCCCTCGTCGCTGATCAGGCACATGGCGGTGACGTGCGTGCCGGTCGGCCGGAAGTGGCGCACGTCCGGCCGCACCCCGCGGCCGATGTCGACCACCGCCTTGATCGGGTCGTGGTCGGCGGTGATCCGCGCGATCGCGTCCAGCCCGCCGCCGCCGACCCGGGAGGCGATCTCCAGCAGGTACGGCTCGCCCTGGTGGAACCGAACCTCGGCGTGCATCACGCTGCGCCGCAGTCCCATGGCGTGCGCTCCCGCCCGCACCACCGCGTGCACCCGGGCGACGTCCTCGGGGGACAGCGAGGTGGGGGCGTGGTGGACGTCGTCGTCGAAGGTCCCGCCCTCCTGGGTGATCCGGTCCACCACCGAGCCGAGGTAGACCTCCTCGTCCCAGGCGACCGCCTCCATCAGGTACTCGCGGCCGGACAGGAACGACTCCACCAGCAGCCCGTTCGGCCCCAGGTCCACGCCGTCGGCCTCGGAATTCACCCAGAACAGGTTCTCGATCCCGGCCGCGGCCTGGTCGTAGCGCTCGGCCATCTCCTCCGCGGAGTCCACCCGGAACACCAGGTGGCTGCCCGCGCCGAGGGTCGGCTTGAGGATGACGGGGTAGCCGAAGTCGGCGCCGGCCCGCAGCGCCTCGGCCCGGTCCCGCACCAGGCGGTACGACGGGATGGGCGCGCCCGCCCGCTCGTACGCCTGCCGCATCAGGTACTTGTTGCGGCTGCACACCGCCGCCTCCACCCCGATGCCGGGCAGGCCGAGCGCCTCGGCCACCGCGGCGACGGTGATCACCGCGGACTCGGAGAAGGTGATCACACCGTCGAACCGCTCCTCGGCGTGCCAGCCGCGGGCCGTCTCCACGATGTCGTCGATCTTCTTGGACCCGACCAGCCGGTAGTGGTCGGCCGGCCAGAAGTCCTCGGTGCCCTCCCCGTTGAGCACGTACAGGTCCACGCCGAGGTCCTGCACCTGCTGGTAGCGCGAGTGGTAGTAGTCCAGGTACTGGCTGGTCTCGATGGTCAGCAGCCTCATCGCATTCCTCCTAGACCCCCACCGGGGTCCGTCCGGCGGCGCCGGCCGGGTCCCCGTCCGGGACGGCGATCTCCGGCAGCCGCGGCAGTGTGAACGGGACGATCTCCGCCGGTGGTTCGGCGGTCAGGCCCAGGTCGACCCCGGCCGCCGTGGCCTCGGCCGCCGCGTCGATGAGGATCGGCGCGGCGTGGGCCAGCAGCGTGCGGGCCTCCACCAGCAGGTCGCCGGGCGGGACCGCGCCGGAGTCCGCCGCCGCGACGAGCCGGCCCAGGTGGGCCAGGACCGTCTCGGCGGCCTGGGCCGCGCTGAACGACCGCAGCTCGTAGCAGACCCGGAACCGTCCGGCCATGGTGGCGGCGCGGCTCCGCGCGGGCGCCGAGACCGGGACGGGCCCGGGGCGGACGCCGGCCTGCGCGTCGTGCAGCGCGTCCGCCAGGCGGTTCCACGGTTCGACCAGGCGGCGCCCGGTCACCGCGCGCAGTGCCGCCACGCCGAAGTCGGTCCGCTGGAACTCCGGCGCCGTCAGCGACAGGTAGAACCGGACCAGGTCCCGGGGGACCTCGGCCAGCAGGTCCGCCACCCAGATCAGGTGTCCCCGGCTGGTGGAGAACTTCTCGCCGTGCAGATCGTAGAACTCGTTGACGACGTTGCTCTCCGGGGTGATGTACCGGTCGCCGTGCGCCATCAGCATCACCAGGTCCAGCAGGCCCCAGTGGTAGACGTTGTCGAAGCCGTGGAAGTAGACCAGCTCCGCTCCGTGCTCGGCCCGCCAGTGCTCGTCGACCGCCGCGGTCGCCGCGCCGCGCCGGGCCGCCGACCACCAGGTGCCGTAGATCACCGCGGGCATCGCCTCGACCCACGGGTACAGGACCTGCC
Source organism: Actinomadura xylanilytica (assembly GCF_030283145.1). Classification (GTDB taxonomy): domain Bacteria; phylum Actinomycetota; class Actinomycetes; order Streptosporangiales; family Streptosporangiaceae; genus Spirillospora; species Spirillospora xylanilytica. Next base: position 139,030 of record NZ_JASNWE010000003.1, on the reverse strand, counting down.
CGGGCGTCTCGGGAAAGGGGACGGCGATGCCCCACGTCCCGGGCACGGTGATCGGGATGTCCGGCAGCGGCCCGGCGAGCAGTTCGCGGACGAGCCGCATGGCACGGGGCCGCCAGTGCCCCTCCCGCTCGGCGTAGTAGGCGGTGAGCCGGTCCCGGTACTCCTCGGCGGGCAGCGTCAGGATCTCGACGTCGCGGTAGGAGACCGGTTCGTCGGGGTCCATCGTCGCGCGGGGCCCGACGAGCTCGTCGTAGTTGTTGGGATGCCCGCAGCTCTCGCAGACGCCGCCCGCGCTGCCGGTCAGGCAGGACGGGCAGGATCCCTGCATAAGCCCGTCGTAGAGGTAGGTGCCGGAGCGTTCGGCGTACGGCAGCCGGACGGTCCGGCGGCGCAGCCGGCCGGCCGCGTGCAGCGCGGTGAAGAACTCCAGCACCGTCTCGCGGTAGCGCCCGTCGATCGGGGGCAGGCCCTCCATCGACAGGCCCATCGCGGTCAGCGTCCGCTGGACGCGCGTGGTGGACTCGGCCACCAGCCGCTCCGGGGCGACGCCCTGGCGGTGCGCGGTGGTCGGGACGTAGGTCTGACTGTCGTCGGTGACGGTCGTGTAGATCACCGGCCGTCCGGTCGCGGCGACGTACCGGCTGTAGACGTCCCCGGCCAGGTAGGGCCCGGCCATGTGACCGACGTGCAGGTCACCGTTGGACGTGGGGGTGGCGGCGACCACGATGGCCGGTCGCCCGCCGTCGTGCGGCGCGCCGCTCATGTCCGCTCTCCGTGCCGGACGGTGAACCGCTCGGTCATCTCCACGTCCCACCAGATGGCGTACATCTCGAACGGCTCGTCGCCGTCGTTGACGACCTGGTGGCGGACGTCCGGGCGGAAGTGCACGACATCGCCCGCGCGGAACGGCTCGCGCCGCCCCTCGCTGAGCAGTTCGGCCTGCCCGGTCACCGCCACCCAGATCTCGTACTCGTGGTGGCCGTGCGCGCCCGACTCCGCGCCGGGCGGCACCACGCACCAGGAGCCCTCGAACGGGGCGTTCAGACCGGGCCACGGCAGCAGGCGCTTGGCGCGCAGGCCGTTGTCCGGCTTCAGGTCGGCGCGGTCGAGCCAGTGGATTTCCATGGTCGTCCTCTCGTCGGTCACCGGCCGTTGAGCGCCAGCGCGGGCGCGCCGCTCGTCTCGGCGGCCTCGGCCTGCCGGTGCGCCAGCAGGTCGGTCACGATCTCCTGGGAACGTGCGGCCAGCACGCTCAGCAGCGAGTCGGCGATGCCGTGAGTGGCCTCGTTCACGCCCTGGAGGTAGCAGCCGGCGGTGTAGCCGGGTGGCAGGTTCATCCGGTAGTTGCGGTCCACCGTGGCGCCGCCCATTCCGGCGGCCTCCGCCAGGTCGCGCGCCAGGCGCGGCATGGTGCGGACGAAGCCGGTGCCGAGCAGCACCAGGTCGCAGCGGAACGTGCTGGTCCGCTGGGACTTGCGGTCCAGCAGGGTGAGCACGACCTCCTCGCCGTCCATCCGGGCGTCCACGATGTCGGTCATGGTGATCATGTGCAGTCGCTCGTCGCCGGCCAGCCGCTGCTGGTACATCTCGCGGTAGAGGGTGTCGAGCATCCCCGGCGCGAGCCCGGCGTAGTTGGTGCGGTGCATCTCCCGGAGCAGTTGCTCGCGGGCCTCCGGCAGCGAGGCGTGGAACTCGTCCACGAACGAGGGGTAGAACAGCTCGTTGGTGAACCTGCTGGTCTCGTAGGCGTTCAGCCCGATGGCGCGCATCACCATCGTGACCTGGGCGCCGGGCAGGTCGCGGTGCGCCGCCCAGAACATCTCCGCCGCGCTCTGCGCCGCGCCGACCACGACCACGCGCCGGGTGGCGTCGCGGTCCAGTTCCGCCATCCGCGTGACGAACTCGGTGCTGTGCACGACGCGGTCCCGGGGGAGCGTGGCGATCTCGTCGGGGATGTGCGGGTCGCGTCCCATGCCGATGACCAGGTCCCGGCAGACGATCTCGCCGCCGTCCGCGGTGCGCACCGACCAGCGCCGCACCGTGCCGTCCTCGTCGGTGACCGGTGTGATCGACGCGCACCGGCGGCCGTGCTCGATGCCGACCCGGCGCAGCGACCCCGCCACCCAGCGCAGGTAGTTGGAGATCTCCACCCGGTACGGCGTGAAGCTGCCCAGGTTGGCGAACTCGTCCAGCCGGCCGTTGGAGTGCAGGTAGTTGATGAAGGAGTACTCGCTGCGCGGGTTCCGCAGGGTGACCAGGTCCTTGATGAACGAGACCTGGCTCTGCGTCCAGGGCAGCAGCATTCCGCGCTGCCAGACGATGTCATCGTGCTGCTCGATGAGCAGGGCGGAGCCGGCCAGGTCGTCCCCGGCCATCTCCTCCAGCGCGACGGCCAGGGCGAGGTTGGCCGGTCCGGCCCCGATGCCCAGCAACTCGACTTCCTGTCGTTCCATGGCGTCCTCCTTGACTCGTGTGGCGGGCCGTCGGCCCGCCGGGCTCACCGGATCCGGTGCGGTCACCGCGCCCCCGCCTCGACGGCCACCAGGTCGGCCATCTGGCCGATGGTGCGGGCGGTGTGGAATCGGCGCAGGTCGAGCGAGATGCCGAACCGGCTCTCCAGTTGGGCGAGCGCCTCCAGCGAGGCGGTGCTGTCCCAGTCACGGGCGGCCAGCGGCTCTTCTTTTCCGACCGTTCCGGGTGGTTCTCCGAGAACTTCCTCGATGATCGCGGTCACGGTCTTTTCGATGACGTCCTTGTCGTCCATTCAGGTGGTGCTCCTTTCACGCAGAGAAATCCAGGACGGGGCGATTCCGGTCGCCGATTCCAGGTCGCGGACAAAGCAGTCGTCGCCGGATCCGGGAGTGAATCCGGCGCGGGTCCAGAAGTCGGCCGCCACGCCGTTCCTGGCCGACCGGACGTAGCGGCCCTCCAGCCGGGCGGCGCCCGCCGACCGGGCGCGTTCGGCCAGCCAGCCGACGGTCGCCAGTTCCACGCCGCGGCCGAGCACCCGGCAACTGAGCACCAGGTTCAGCACCCGCCACACCTCCGGGCCGCACTCGACCCAGACGGCGCCGACGATGCCCTCGTCGCCGAACCGGTCCGCCACCGCGACCGAGGCGACCAGGTGCCCGGCGTCGTCGTTCATCCGGGTGGTGGCCGCCGCGTCGAACCGCAGGCCGGTCATGTTGAACTGGTTGGTGCGCGCGGCGAGCTGGGCGATCCGGCCGGTGGTGAAGTCGGTCGCGGTCGCGATCTCCATCTCGATGCCGAGGGCCCGGAGGAACTCCTCGGACGACCCGAACCCTTCGGAGAAGTCGCTGCGCATCGCGCGCGTCCGGTACAGGTCGGGGCGTGCGCGGTCGGTGTCGGTCAGCGCCATCACGTCGAACCAGCCGCCGCGCACCAGGGCCCCGGGCAGGTGCGCCGGATCGCCCGCGGCCGAGACGACCGCCACCTGCGGCAGCGCGTCGCCGACCTGGGCGCGTTCGAAGCCCGAGTCGTCCATGAAGACGAGCGAGTCCACCGACAGGCCCAGCGCCTCGGCCGCCTTGACGAGGTTGTCGGACTTGGCCGACCAGTTCACGGCGCGGACCGAGAACGCCTCGTCGCGCAGCACCATCTCCGGGTGGTCGGCCAGCGCCCGCTCCACCGGCTCGGCGTCGTTCTTGCTGGCCAGCACCAGGACGACGCCCTGTTCGCGCAGCCGTCGCGCGGTGCGCTGAAGGTCCTGGTAGGCGTTGCCGGGATACAGGCCGCCGAGCTGGACGCCGTGCGCGCCGACCTCGCCCAGCACGCCGCCCCACAGGGTGTCGTCCAGGTCGAGGGCCAGGACCTTGCGGGACAGTCCCGCTCTGGCCTGGGCGACGCGGCGTACCTCGCCCGCCAGCAGCAGGAGGGCGCCGTCGGTGTAGGGCAGGTCGCCAAAGCGGTGCAGCCGGGCGTCCCGTGCCGCGACCGGCGCGTCGGCCAGCACGCCGACCAGGTCGATCACCGCGATCTGCGGGTGGCGGGCCGCCAGGTCGAGCAGGTCCGCGTTGATCCGGTGCCAGAGCCGGGCGAGCCGGGCCCGGCCGGACACGCTGACGAAGGTGTCGCGCACCTCTGCCGGGAGCGGCACGGTGTGCAGCACCAGCGTCGCGTCGGTGCGCTCGGTGGCCGAGACCGCCAGTCCGCGGAGCTCTTTCAGCCGGCTCTCGACGTGCTGTTCCAGTGCCGCGGGGGCGGCAGGGCTCCAGTCGGCCGGCAGGAAGAAGGAGGCGTCGACGAGCGTCGCCAGCAGGTCGGGTTCGTCGGTGTCGTCCGCTGCGAGGAAGGCACCGGTCGCCAGCTCCATCTCGAACGCGCCGTAGCCGCCCTTGTCGATGACCGGCCGGAAGCCCGCCCCGACCAGGTTCGCGCGGAGCAGGTGCTCGAACGAGCCGATGGTGCAGGCGGCCTGGATCCGGACGCGGAGGCCGCGCAGGGGTCCGTCGGCGCTCAGCCGGGCCAGGATCCGGCCGGCGCTCCGCGCCGCCGCCGAGTCGGTCAGCTCCAGCAGCCCGCGCCGCGTCGCCGGGTCCGGAATCTCGCCGTCGCGCACGGCCGTTCGCAGTCGGCCCAGCAGTTGGGCGGTCGGCTCTGTCATGGGTCGGTTCCCTCCGTTCGGGTGGGAGCGGCTCAGGCGCGGACCAGGGAGCAGTACCAGCGCATGCCGATGGAGATCCCGGTGAGCGCGACCAGGTCGCCGGGCTCGACCGCGCCCGCCTCGAGGAGCTCGCCGAGCGCGGTGAGCTGGTCGGCGGCGCCCATGTGCCCGTGCCTCCGGGCGATCTCCTGGTTGGTCCGTGACAGCGGCAGGTTCAGGAGGGGGGCCACGTCGGCGATGCCGTCCGGGTCGTTGATGTAGATGTAGTGCGTCACCTCGTCCCGGCTGACCCCGGCGCGGCGGCACGCCCCGTCGATCACGGCGATGGAACGGTCGATGGCCTGCCCGCCGAACTCGCGCAGCCGCTGCGGGTCCTTCTGGAAGTGCGCCTGCACCCGCTCGTGCCCGGGCGGCGCGGTGGCGGCGGACCAGCCCTCCGGCGGGACCGGCTCCACCGCACCGCCGTAGTCGGTGCGGAACCAGTCGCACAGGTCGGAGTCGATGAGCTGCTCGGTCGCCAGCCAGCGATTGCGCTCGTGGCCGCGGCGCAGCACCGCGGCCACCGCGCCGTCGCTGTGCACGGCGTTGTTGACCGTCATCCGGTTGCGGTGGAACTCGCTGACCCGATTGACCGCCGTGAACAGCACCGTCTGGATCTCCGGCTGGGTCGCCAGCACCCCGGCGACCAGCGCCAGCCCGGTGACCCCGGAGGCGCAGCCCTCGTTGAGCAGCAGGGTCTGGGTGTCGCGCATCTTCAGCGCGCGCGCCAGCGCGGTCGAGGAGTCCCAGTGCGGATAGTCGGGCATCTCCGAGTGCGCCAGCACCAGCAGGTCCACGTCGGAGACGGCGAGGCCGTCGCGGTCCAGCGCGTCCCTGGCGGCGGCCGCGGCCAGGTCGACGGCGGTCACGCCGTCGGCGGCACGGTGGAAGGTTCGGTACCCCCACCGCCCGATCCGTTCCGGGTCGGGCACGTACGCCGGCGCCGCCTTCTCGACATCCTCGTCCGCACCGAAGGCGTATCCGAAGCCAGTTATCCCAAGCGTTACCGGGGGAGCCGCCATCATCATTCCTCTCTGCGGATCTCGCTATTTCGGGTCACTTCTCGTGACCTGAAGAATCGTCGCCCGAGAGTGGGGGTACTGGCAATGGATAACGGCGTCGTCCAGGCATTCAATTTGAGCTGGGAAAATAGTTGAACACGCGATACGGCCTTCTGGAAAATTTCCAGAAGGCCGTATCGCGTGTTCAGACCGGATTTATCCGAGCAGTGACCGGGCCGCGCGGCGGCTCGCCGCGAACACCGCCTTGGCGGCTCCTCCGCTGCCGCCGGTGAAGGTGAACAGCCCGCCGCCTCCGCCTTCGACGGGCCGCAGCTCCAGCCCCGGCGGGTCCCGGTAGCAGTCGAAGGAGGCCACGGTGCGTTCCGCCGCGAAGGCGACACCGAAGATCCGGCCGGCCAGGGCGACGACCTCGTCCGCGAGCGCCCGGTCGGGCTCGACCGCGTCCGGGGCCAGGTCCCAGCGGTCGGACGGAAGTCCCAGCAGGAACCGGCCCGGACCGTGCGGGCGACCGTAGAGTCCGCTGTTCTCTTCGACGAACGCGCGCACCCCGTCCAGCGGACCCCGGCACAGCGTGTACTGGATCTGCCTGACGCGCAGCCGGTCGGACGGAAGGCCGCTGTCGCAGAGAAGGCACGGCGTCCAGGCCCCGGCCGCCACCACCACCGCCTCATAGTGGCGCACGCCGTCCCGGAGCCGCACGGCCGGATCGCCCGTCACCCCGGTCACCCGGTCGGGGTGGATCTGCACACCGGAGTCGGCGAGCCGGCCGAGCGCGGCGGTGCGCAGCGCGTCGGGCGAGATGTACCCGGCGCTGTGTTCCACGATGCCGGTCACGCCGGGAGGCAGACCGCCGAGGCGGTGGTCGCGCGCCAGCCGGTCCGCGCCGACCCGTTCCGCCGAGCCGGGCAGGACCTCCTCGACCACCGCCAGCGATCTGGTCACCTCGGTTCGCGGCTCGGTGACGTAGACCGCTCCGCTCTCCCGGAACCGCGACCACTCCCGCAGCCGCCGGCTGCCCCTCAGCTCGGCGAGGCTCTCGGCGGCCAGCGCCGCCGCCCCCGGATCGCGTTCGAAGGCCCGCACCATGCCGCCCGACGCCGCCGAGGCGTCCCGTTGTCCGGCGTCGCCGCGTCCGGGGTCCCCGCCGGTGAACAGCTCCAGCTTCAGGGGGCGGTGCAGCTGGCTGAGCCGCAGGGCGAGCAGCGCCCCCGCCAGGCCACCCCCGACGATCGCAATGCGCACGGTGTCCTCCCGACCTCAGGCGCGGACCGCGGTGCGCGCCTCGACCACGCGACGCAGATCGCCCGTGTGGTCGCCCGCGCGGCGGGCCAGGGTCGGCGGCAGGTCCTCGCGCGCGAGCATGGCGCGGGCCAGCTCGAGCGTCTCCGGCTCGGCTGCGAGGCGCGGGTAGAACGACCGCAGCAGCAGGTCGAGCACCAGGTCGCCGTGGAGCTTGGCCACCGCCGGCATCTCGGTGAAGAACCGCTCGACGAACGGCGCGGTCAGCTCCGTCTGCTCCGGCTGCCAGAATCCCTCGGCCAGCGCCCACAACCGGTAGTTGGACAGTCCGCTGTCGGTGGTGATCGCGGTCCAGGCCGCCTCCTTGGCGGTCCGGTCGGGGCGGGCGGCGAGGCATCTCGCCGCGGCCTGCTCGGCGTGCGCGCCCGGCTCGGCGTCGTACGCCGCGTCGATCTCGGCCTCCGCCAGACCGCCGAGGACGGCGAGCCGGTACCGGACCCGCCAGGCCAGGTCCGTGTCGAGGGTCAGCCCCTCGGGGACGCCGGTCCCGTTCAGCCAACCGCGCAGCTCGGAGATGTCGGCGGTGAAGTCGACCACGGCGCGGAACAGGGTGATCTGACGTTCGTCGCCCGGCGCGGTGGAGCCCAGGCGGGCGCGCAGCGCGGCGGCCACCCGCGCCATCGCCGGCTCCCGGCCGGAGGGCGGCAGGAAGCGGTCGGCCACGTCGATGCGCGCCTGCTCCAGCACCTCGGCGAGGATCGACAGCTCGGGCTCGACCGCGACCATCCCGCACACCAGGTCCAGGTGCTCGGCGGCGGGAACAGAGCCGTCGTGCACCCCGAGCAGCAGCGCGCACCACACCATCGCCCGATTGATCGGCTTCAGCGTGGGCAGCAGCGCCGGCAGCGCCGCGCGCGAGGCGGGGTCGAAACGCACCTTGGCGTAGGCGAGGTCGCCGTCGTTGAGCAACACCAGCTTCGGCATGGGAAGCCCCACCAGCGCGGGCAGATCGGTGCGGGCGCCGGCGACGATGACGCGGTGGACGTCGCGGCGGTCGCCGTCGTAGTAGAGCCCGACGTCCATCGTGTGGGTCCGCAGGATCGGATGGGAGTCGGGCGCGGTCTGCCGCACCCACGCCTCGGTGATCCGCCCGTCGCGGACGGTCAGCTCGGGGATGAGCGTGTTGACGTTGGCGGTCCGCATCCAGGTCTCGGCCCAGCCGGTCATGTCCGTGCCGGCGGCCTCGCTCAGCGCCGCGATGAAGTCGGTGAACGTCGCGCTGCCGAACGTGTGCCGCGAGAAGTAGATGCGCAGGCCAGCGCGCAGCGCGTCGTCACCGACATGCGCGGCGAGCTGCCGCAGCACCGCGTGCCCCTTGAAGTAGGAGATGCGGTCCAGCTCCAGCTGGACCGTCCGCACGTCCGCTCCCTCCAGGCAGACGGGGTGCGTCGAGGGGCGCTGGTCGGGCACGTACGCCTGGCCCTTGCGGCGGGCGGCGAAGGTGACCGGCGGCCCGGGGAACCGGGTGGCCTCACTGGTCAGCCGGTGCGCCATGTAGTCGGCGAGCGACTGCCCCAGCCACAGGTCGTCCCACCAGCGGTTGGTGACCAGCCCCGCCAGCCACATCAGCGAGATCCCGTGCGCGAGCACGACCGCGCGCGTCTCCCGTTCGCTCTCCGGCACGGCGGAGCTGAACAGGTACTGCTCGCGCAGCAGCACGCAGCCGGGGTGGTCCAGCGAGAGCACACTGAACTCCGGGACGAACGCCTGGTCCAGCTTCCCGAAGGGGTAGCCGATCCCGAACATGTCCGCGCACGCGTCGAGGATCTGCCCGGTGATCTCGAAGACCTCGTCCGCGTCGGCGGCGAGCGCCTCGCGCTGGGACGCCCGGCAGTGGAAGCCGAGCTCGACCTCGCCGTGCCGGGTGTGGAAAGAGGCGTACGGGCCGGCGGCGAGCGCGGTGAGGTAGGTCGCCTGCGCGGGCGACGGGCCGAGCCGCCACCGGCCGGGCGTCTCCTGGGTGGCCGGGGTGTTGCCGAGCACCGTCCAGCCCTCGGGGACGGTCAGCACGAAGGTGTAGCCGGCCTTCAGGTCGGGCTGGTCGAAACAGGCGAAGACCTTGGGCGCGTGGTCGACGTACACGAATGAATAGACGTAGATGCTGCCGTCGGCCGGGTCCTCGAAGCGGTGCAGGCCCTCGCATTGCGTGGAATAGGCCATGTCGGCCACGACGACGAGTTCATTCTCTGCTGCCAGGTCGCGCAGTGGCAACCGGCCGTCGACCAGATCTCCCGGCGCGATCTCCTTACCATTCAGCAGGGCCGAATGGAGGGCTGCGGGGGCTATCTCGATGAATGTTTCGGTTCCCTCGCGTGTCGCTGTGAATGTCACCGTAGTGCATGATCGGAAGGTTTCCGCACCGGACGTCAGGTCTAGTTCGACGTGATAATCGCTAACAGCCAGAAGCGAGCTGCGACTGGCCGCCTCCGCGCGAGTGAGACTGGGCATGAGATTCCTTTCGAATGCGCTGAAAGAATCGTCGGCCACGATCGCGAAAAAGGTCAAGACGCCCGGGGCCCCTACCGGACCTGCGTCCCGTCGGTCTGTGCGTGCGGGGCTCTGCTCGGCGCCGCACCCGCCGACCTGGCGTGCCACCCGTCAGGCCGACCGTGACCGCCGGCGCTCCAGCTCCCGCGCGACCTCCTTCCAGTTCTCCGCGCATCCCTTGGCCAGTGCGGCGATCTCGTCGGCCCAGTGGGCGGGCACCGACGCCAGGAACTCGCGCCATTCCTCCCCGTAGACCACCCGGGTGTCCAGCCATCGCAGGAACGTGAGGCCCGACTGGGCGTACCTCACCGCCGGGTCCTGCCGGAGTTTCTGCCGGAGGACCGGCCACTGGCCGAGGGCGGCCTCCCTCGATGCCGCCGAGAGCGGCGTGGTGCGCGGCGCCCTGGTGGCGCGTTGCCTCGGCGGCAGTAGGTCCTGCCCCTGTTTGAGTCGTTCCCGCACGTCACGGGCGGTCGCCACGGAGATCCCGGCCTCCCTGGCGACCTCCCGGAGGGGGGTGTCCGGGCGTTCTCGGACGATCTCTCCCGCGCGCAGCCGTCCGGCTGCGCCGTCGACCGGGCGCAGCCGTCCGTCCCGGCCCACCCGCGTGTTCGACTGCGACGCGGTCTCAGTCGAACGGCGCCGCAGGGCGGCGACCCTGCGGGTCGAGGATCCGGCGGCCATCGCCACCGCGCGGTCGGACCAGTCGGGATGCGCCTCCAGAATGCGCAGCGCCGCGGCCATCCGGTCGGCGGCGGTCAGCGGCAGGCCGTGCGCGATGTTCTCCCGCACCGCCAGCAGGAAGGCCATGTGCTCCGAGCCGTCGAAGAAGTGCGCCTCGATGGTGGTGCGGCCGCGCAGCCGCGCCGCGTGCAGCCGGTGCATGCCGTCGATGATCCGCATCGTGGGGCGGTGGACGAGGATGGGCGGCAGTGGCGTGGCCACTTCGGCCAGGGTGCGCGCGTGATCGAGATCCTCGCCGGTCAGCCGCGGCGAGTCGGCCGGTCGCAGGTCTTCGATACGGACGAGATGGACGGTCTTGTCATAGAACGCTGGCGCTGTTTCCTCGGTCTGCGGGTCCCTTCCCAGATCCTCTTTCATTTCCCCCCCGGTGCCCTGTTCAGATTGTTTTCTCGATTCTTCGTAGAATCGATTACCGCACTCTCGAATGAACGATTTCCGGCCATCTCTTCCGGCATCTCATCGCTCCATTGCCTGGAATCTCAGAGAAGGACACGGCGTCCGCACAGGGCCCACGCCCCTGAAGTGTCGCCCGTGTCACACTTACACAGCCGATAAGTCAGCACAAGTCTCCTGTCCCGTGTTGACTCACCACTAATTTCGCAATCACTTGATCACGGAACGTTTGATGCGACTGGCAGAAAATGACGAAAATGAGCGACGAGGCCGGTGTCGGGAATTTCAGAGCGCTGTATTCGGTGGCCCAAAATGCAGCAAGGGCGTGTCCGAATATGGACGCGCCCTTCGCCGCCGGTCCGATGACCAGCGGGGCCTTGCCGGCAAGGTCAGGAAGGCGTCAGCTCACGGGGCGCTCGCACACCGAGGCCAGGTCCGCCGGCTCGGACGCGGCGGCCCTGGACAGCGGCCCGCGCAGCCGTTCGTAGGCGTGGCCGACGCGCAGCACCGCTTCGTCGTCGTACGGGCGGCCCACCAGCATCAGGCCGACCGGCAGCCCTTCGGAGAATGCGCACGGGATGCTCAGCGCGGGATTGCCCGTCATGCTGAACGGAGCGGTGTTGTGGAGATTACCCAACATCCGGTCGACGATCTGGGTCGCCGAACCGTCGGTGTGGCGGGACACCGCCTTCATGCCGACCGTGGGCAGCGCCAGGACGTCGAAGCGTTCGAGGACCGAGGTGTACTGGCGGCGCAGCTCGCGTGCGAGATTCTGCGCCTTCGCGTAGTAGCGGTGACCGTGCCGTTGCGACATGTACGTGCCGAGCAGGGCGGTGAACACCAGGGCGGGGGAGAGCGCCTGCGGGTTCTCCAGCCGCCCCCGCCGGTGCCGCTCCATCATGTCGAGATCGACGTGGCCGTCCCAGTTCGTCGTGGTGGTGTCGCCGCGCATCGCCAGGTCGGTCGCACCCTGGACGGCGATGGCGTTCCAGATCGCCAGGCCGTCCCGATGCATCGGCACCGAGACCTCCTCGACGCGCGCGCCGCCTGCCGCGAGCGAGTCCACCGCGTCGAGGGCGGCCGCGTCGACGTCCGGTTCGGAGACCCCGGGTATGCCGAAGCCTTCGCGCAGCACCGCCACGCGGACGCCGCCGAGGTCGCCGTCCAGGAACCCGCGGAAGGAGCCCACCCCGAGATCGATCCGCTGGCGCGAGTCCAGACCGTCCCCTCCGGCCGTCACCTCCAGAAGCAGCGCGCAGTCGGCCACGGTCGCCGCCATCGGCCCGACGTGGTCCAGGGTCCGTTCGACCGGGACGATCCCGGTGTAGGGCACCAGGGCGAAGGTGGGCTTGAGTCCGACGCAACCGCTCCACGCCGCCGGGACGCGGATCGAGCCGCCGTGGTCGGTGCCGAGCGTCAGGTCGGCCTGACCGGCGGCGATCACCACCGCGTTCCCGCCGGAGGTCCCTCCGGGCAGGCGGTCGGGGGCGTAGGGGTTGCGCGGCTCGGGCGCGGCGGTGCCGGTGCCGAACGCGGCGGTCTTGCCGACGATCTCCGCGCCCGCGTCCAGCAGGCGGGTGACGACGGTCGCGTCCGCACGCGGCACGAAGCTCTCCGGCAGCGGGGCCCCGGGCCGCATCGGTAACCCGGCGACGGCGATGTTGTCCTTCACCGCGACCCGCCGGCCGGCCAGCGGCCCGTCCGACGCTCCCCGGATCGAGCAGCGCCAGGCCCAGCCGTGGCACGGATCCTCGTCCGTCCGGGGCGCCCGTCCAAGGTCGCGCAACCTGCCCGGGAACGCCGGCGACACCGGGTTCAGCTCGTCCAGGCGCGCGTAGGCCGACATGCCCCGGGCGACCAGGGCCGTGTACTCGGCGAGCTGCTCCGCGGTGAGGGACAGCCCGAGGCCACCCGCGATCTTCGCCAGTTCCTCCGGCGTGGGCGGCTCCCCGGAACCGGGGGTGCCCTCTGGGCGGTCGCCGAGAAAGCGCTCGTCGAAGGTGTTCACGAGTTCTCCAATGGCCCGGGGGAACGGACGGGGTCCGGCTGCGCGGCCGGACGGCCTGTCATCGATCGCGTCCGGCGAGATGGGCCTCGGCGCCGTGGCGGGGCAGGTGGAATCCCGCCGGCCGGACCGGGTGCTCGGAGGTGCGCGGCAGGGGCGGCGCCGCCTGCCGGACGTCGTCAAGCGCGACCATCGACGTCTCCGTCCTGGTACTGCACGAGCTCCACCAGCAGACCGGCCGGACGCCGCGCGTACAGGAACGCCACGCGCATGCCGGGCCGCGCGCCCGAGCAGGCGACGTGGTCGACGGCGGTGAAGCCGTGCCCGCGCAGCCGGTCCAGCTCCGCTTCCAGGTCGTCCACGCCGAACGCCACGTGGTACAGCCCGGGGCCGTGCTGCTCCAGCCGCCCGGCGACCGAGGAATCGCTCCGAGACGCCGACACCAGCTCCACGGCGGGTTGTCCGATCCCGTCGGAGTAGTGCCAGAACTCGCACGCGACCCCGTAGTCGTCGGCGGTCCCGCGGTCCGACACCGTCATTCCGAGAGCCGTCAGGAAGGGCGCGACCCCCTCGGGGTCATCGGTCGCCATGCCGATGTGGTCGATGCCGAGGATCACCTGTGGCTCCGATCGTAGGGACGGCGCTCGGGAGGGCCGGGAAGGGGTGTCGCCGTGGCGCGTCGCCGCAGGCTCAGATAGGCCAGCGCGGCGCCCGTCACCATCAGCGGCCAGATCAGGTAGGGGCCGGACATCAGCAGCAGCACCGCCACCGCGCCGAACGCGATCAGCGCCGCGGTCCGTCCGGGACTGCGACGCGGCAGCAGGCGGATGGCCGCGGCCACGCCCACCGCGTACACCGTGACGAACGAGCCGGCGGTGAGCTGCACCAGCGGTCCGGTGCCGAGACCCGCGACCGCGACGATCCCCAGCGCCAGGAACGACATCGTGGAGTTGGCCAGCAGGCTCCGCCTGGGCACCTCACCGGCGACGCTGCCGCGCGCGAGCACCTTCGGAAAGGCCCCGTCGCGCCCGAGGGCCGCGCCCAGCTTGGCTCCCGCGGCGTAGTAGGCGTTCATCGCGCCCAGGGTGAGCAGCAGTGCGGCGGCGGCGGCGAGCCAGCGGGAGCCGCCGCCCATCCCGCGCGCCATCAGCTCCCCGAGCGGGGCCTCGGTGTCGGCCGCGCCCGTGCCGAGCACCGCGATCGTCGCGAACGCCACCAGCAGGTACAGCAGCCCGACCAAGGCGACCGCTGAACCGGTGGCGCGCGGCAGGTCACGCCCCGGGCGGCGGAACTCGGCGGCCAGGTGGGTGATCGCCTCCCAGCCCGCGAAGCTCCATACCAGCAGGGACGCGGCGGACCCGACCGCCGCCCAGCCGTGCGGGGCGAACGGGGTGAGGTTGTCCCAGCGCGCCTCGGGCAGCGACAGCCCGACCGACACCAGCAGCAGCGTGACCAGCAGCGCGGCCAGCCCGAGTTGAAACCGTCCCGAGACATGGAGGCCGACCGTGTTGGCCGCGGTCACCACCGCCATGAGCGCTACGGCGGTGCCGAGCACCGCGGCGGTTCCGCCGCCGACCGCGGCCTCCACGTACGCGCCGCCGAACAGCGCCGCGGCGGCTGCGCCCGGCGGCACCGCGAAGTAGAAGCACCAGCCGACCACGGCGGCGGCCCGTTCGCCGAACGCCAACCGCGCGTACGTGGACACCCCTCCGGCGTCCGGATGCCGTGCGCCGAGTGCGGCGAAGGTCGCCGCCAGTGGAACCGACAGCGCCACGAGCGCGAGCCAGGCCACCAGTGACGCCGGTCCGGCCGCCTCGGCCGCCAGGGCAGGCAGCGCGATCACACCGGTCCCGAGCACGGCGCCCACGTACATCGCGGTGCCCTGACCGAGGGTGAGCCGGCCCGTGGGCGCACTGGACTCCGTTGTCGTCACGGCACCCAGCGTCCGGCAGGCCCGGCCGAACCACCAGCGACAGAACAGCCGACATGCGCTAAATTCCTGCCATGGGCGGACACCTCGTCGGGTTGGCGGTGACGGTCGGCACCCCGGTCTTCGAGCTGGCCGTCCCCTTCGAGGTCTTCGGCACCGACCGCAGCGACATCGTCGACCCGTGGTACCGGTTCCAGGTGTGCACCGCCGAGCCGGGCCCGCTCCCGTCCACCCAGGGCATGAGCCTGAACGCGGCGCACAGCTTCGACGATCTGCTGGACGCCGACACCGTCATCGTGGCCGCGCTGGCCCGCCCGGTCCAGCTGGATCCGCCGCAGAGCCTGGTGAAGGTCGTACGGGAGGTGCACCGGCGCGGCGGCCGGATCGTGTCGCTGTGCACCGGCGCGTACGTGCTCGCCGCCGCGGGACTGCTGGACGGCCGCACCGCGACGACGCACTGGATGAACTCCAGCGACTTCGCCCACCGCTTCCCCGAGGTGGATCTCGACCCGGTCCCGCTGTACATCGACCACGGCGACGTCATCACCACGGCCGGCTCGGGAGCGGCCATCGACACGTGCCTCCACCTGCTGCGCCAGGACCACGGAGCGGCCGTCGCCAACGAGGTCGCCCGCCGTATGGTCGTCCCCCCGCACCGCGAGGGAGGCCACCCCCAGTGCACAAGACCCGTCGTCACTCACGAGCCGACCGACGACCTGGCGCCGGTACTCCAATGGGCGCGCGAACGCCTGAACCAGCCGCTCAGTGTCCCCGAACTGGCCCGCCTGGCCCAGATGGGCGAACGCACCTTCGCCCGCCGCTTCCGCGAAACACTGGGCATCACGCCGCTCCAGTGGCTGCTGCAACAGCGCATCCGCCTGGCCCAGGAACTCCTGGAGACCTCCGACAGGCCGGTCGAGCAGATCGCCCGGGACACCGGCTTCGGCACCGCGGCCAACCTCCGCTACCACTTCGGCCGAACGACGGGCATGTCTCCCCAGTCGTACCGCCACATCTTCCGCTTCCGCTCAGCCGCCGCAGTCAACGTCCGCTGAACCGGCCCGCGCGGCCTCGGCCCCGTCGCTTCCGCGCGACGTCGAGGCCGACGAGGCCGCGGTCTTCGGCGTCGCCCAGGAGGGTGCCGAGCAGGGACCGGGCGTCGGCGGCGGTGCGCCCGTCGCGGCTATCGCCGGGGGATCACCGCTTCGGAGATGTCCGCCACCGGCAGGCCGTAGGCGCGGCGGGCATTGTCGTAGAAGAAGCGGTGGGCGTCGGCGGCGCCGGCCGTCGAGGCCACCAGCTCACGCACGGTGCCGAGCAGTCCCTCGTGGCTGACCGTTATCGCGTCCATCGGCATGTTGGAGCCGAATACCAGTCGCTCCCAGCCCCACGCGTCGACGGCGAGTTCCAGCCACGGCCGGACCGCATCAGCGGTGATCTCGGTCAGGAGCATGCCGAGGCCAGAGAACTTGCACGTCCAGCCGGTGGCGGCAGCCGCCTTCCGCATCGCGCCCGCCCAGCGGGCCCGTCCGTCCTGGCCGGCGTCTTCGGGGGAACCGAGGTGCTCGAGCACGACGGTCAGGTCCGGGAACGCCTCGAGGGCCCGCACCCATGCCGGCAGCGACGCCGGACCGGCGACGAGGTCGAAGACCAGTCCCCTTCGGTCGAGCCATGACAGGATCGCGTCGCCGGCGGCCGATCCGGGCTCGAGTCCGCCGAAGACGCGGACGCCGCGGAACCGGGGGTCCTCCGCTTGCAGGTCGAGGTGGGCGAGCAGGTCGGCGACCGGCAGGCGGGGGTCGACGGATCTCAATGCATCGTCAGGCTGCCGCTGACGCTCAGCGTCTGTCCGGTGACATAACCGGAGGCGGGGCTGCCGAGCCACGCAACGGTCGAGGCCACCTACCCGTTGGAGCGCTGCAAGACGAGTGTGTCGCGCTCTACCTTCACGGACTGCGCCCGTAGCCGACCGAGCCCGGTGAGGCGCCGGTGGAGGCGGCGGACGCCGGCCCGAGCGCGACCGCGATGGTCAGCGCGCCTCGCCCGTAGGTGCCGCTTTCGCCAAGAATGTGCAGGTGGGGGATGTACAGGGCGGCATGCCTGTTGTTAAGGTCACACTTCACATCAGCGGAACGAGTGTTCCGCTGGGCGGATCGCCTCGGGTGAAGGGATTGGTCCATGCGTTCAGGGTCAGGTCCGGGGGAGGCGGCCCCGCGCGGGCGACTCGGCACGATGACGGCGATGCCGGTGTTCGACGACGAGAGCCACCTCGACTTCGTCGAGGGACTGCGTCGCTTCACCCTGAGGGAGATCAATCCTGTGGCGGCCGAAGCGGTCCGGGAACGCGTCGCCGAACGGCGTCCGGAGAGTCTGGAGGACCTGCGGGCCGCCGCCGAGTCCGTGCCGCTGGTGGGGCTGCGGAACCGGTTGCTGCGCTCCACCCAGGACATGAACTGGGCACGGGTGGCGGCCGGCTACGAACGGCTGCGCCCGGCGCTGGAGGCGGAGCTGGACGACGCCGCCGGACGCGGCCCCGGACGCATCGAACTCGCCGAGGACTGGGAGCACCCGGCCTACTCCGCCGACGTCCACTTCCACCGCCAGCCCGGCGGTTACCACGATGAGTCGCTCGCCGGATACGTCTACCACTACGGCACGAAGGTCTTCCACCTCGGGACCAACGACCGCGACGAGAGCAAGATCGCCCGCGCCCGCGAGGTCCCCGCGCCCGCCGACGGCTCGGTCACGCGCGTCCTGGACATCGCCTGCTCCGTCGGCGCGATGACCGTGGCGTTCAAGGACCGCTGGCCGGACGCGGAGGTGTGGGGGATCGACTCCGCCGCGCCGCTGCTGCGGTACGCGCACGCGCGCGCCGTCCGGCTCGGCGCCGACGTCGTCTTCGCCCAGCGGCTGGCCGAGGACCTGCTCTTCCCTGACGGCACCTTCGACGTCGCCTACCTCGGCACGATCCTGCACGAGGTCCCTTGGGACGTCGCGCTGCGCGCGGTCGCCGAGGCGCGGCGGGTGCTGCGGCCCGGCGGGGTCCTCGTCGTCCACGAGATGCGCCAGCCCGACGACCCGCCCGAGCCGTGGGCGACCTACGACCGCGACTTCGACACCCGCTTCAACGGCGAGCCGTTCGCGTTCCGGTTCGTGCACGGCGGGATCGGCGCCGAACTGGAGCGGCTGTTCTCCTCGGTGGAGTTCACCAACGGCCGGACCGCGACCTGGGTGTGCGCGGCATGACCGAGGACACCGGGAACTGGCGGGTGGACGGCCCGCAGCCCCTCGGCGCCTTCGTCGGCGAGGGCGTCAACGACCAGCTCATGCAGATCAGCGTCCAGCTCGCCGCCGAGCTGTGGGTGACGCGGCGCCGCCTGGCCGCGCTGGAGTCCCAGCTCGTGGCCGGAGGCCTGGTCGTGTCGCCGGACGCGATCGAGCCGGACGCCGCCGGCGGAGCCGGCGAAGGCAGTGCGGTCGGCGGAGCCGGCGAAGGCAGTGCGGTCGGCGGAGCCGGCGAAGGCAGTGCGGTCGGCGGAGCCGGCGAAGGCAGTGCGGTCGGCGGAGCCGGCAAAGGCAGTGCCGCCGGCGGAGCCGGCGGGAGTAGTGCGGTCGGCGGGACCGGCGACCGGGCGGAGCGGGACGCTTACGTCCGGCGCGTCTTCGGCGGGCTGATCGCGTGACGGTCAGGGTCGGGGTCGTGGTGCCGTCCGCGAACCCCACCGTCGAACCCGAGACCCGGCGGCTGCTGCCACTGGGCGTCGTCCCGTACGTGGCGCGGATGGCGGCGCCGCCCGGCCTGGATCTGCACGCCCGCCTCGACTGGTACCGCGACAACGCGGGCGAGGCGATCGCGTCCCTGACCGGGTTGGACCTGGCGGCCGTGCTCGTCGCCTGCACCGGTGCGACCTACCCGCTCGGCCCGGACGGCGACCGGGAGTGGTCGGCCGGGCTCGCGCGGCGGTTCGGCGTCCCCGTCGTCACCTCGGCGGGCGGGCTGGCCGGCGCGCTGCGCGCCGCCGCCGCCGACCGCGTGTCGGTCGTGTCGCCCTACCCGTCCTGGCTCACCGAGCAGTGCGCCGGGTTCTGGCGCGCCGCCGGGATGCGTGTGGACGTGCACGACGTCCAGGGCGGACGCCCCATCTACGCCACCGGTGACGGTGACGTCCGCGACGCGGTGCGGGCCGCGCTGCGCTCCGGCGCCCCCGGGCACGCCGTCGTGGTGGCGGGCACCGGCGCCGCCAGCCTCGACGTGCTCGACGAGCTGACCCCGGCCCGCTCGCTGCTGCTGTCGTCCAATCTCGCCGGGACGTGGGCGCTGCTGCACGCGGCGGACGCGTCGTCGACGCTCGCGGCCGCGACCGGAGCGCTGGCCCGGCTGATCCAGGAGACCCGATGACCGAGCCCGTGATCGTCGTCGGCGCGGGGCCGGTCGGCCTGGCCGCCGCACTCGCCCTGGCCGCCGAGCGGGTGCCCGCCGTCGTGCTGGAGGCCGAGCGGGCCGGGGTCCGCAAGGAGTGGCGCGGCTCGACGCTGCACCCGCCGACGCTGGCGCTGCTCGACCGGATCGGCGCCGCCTCCGACGCCGTCGCCCACGGCGTCCGCGTGGACCGGCTTCAGTTCCGCGACCTGCAACTGCCCGACCGCGCGACCTTCTCCTACGGAGTGCTGGAGGGCCGGACGCCGTTCCCGTTCCGCGTCCAGTACGAGCAGTACAAGTTGCTGCGGCTGCTGCGCGAGCTGGCCGAGGCGTCCCCGGACGTGGACCTGCGTCAGGAGCACCGCGTCACCGGGCTGACCGGCGCGGACGAGGGCGCGGCGGCAGCGGTCGTGACGCTGGCCGATGGCACGCGCCTGACCGCGCCGTACGTCGTCGCCGCCGACGGGGCGCACAGCGTGCTGCGCAAGCTCGCCGGGATCGGCTTCCCCGGCGACACCTACCCGTCGCAGAGCCTGGTCGCCGCCACGCCGTTCCCCTTCGAGACCGTCGTGGACGACCTCGGTCCCGTCTCCTATTGGAGCGGTCCCAACGGACGGCTGTCCCTCATCCGCACCCCGGACGTGTGGCGCGTCGCGGTCAGTACCACCGCCGGTGTCACCGCGTCCGCCGACGGGACCGGCGGGCCGCACCCGGAACTGGCCGCCGCCCTCGACCTGCTCGTCGGGGACCGGAGCTGGGCCGGCAGCCCGCTCCAGCAGCACCAGCTCTACCGCAGCCACCAGCGGGTGGCCGACCGGTTCCGGGCCGGACGCCTGCTGCTGGCGGGCGACGCCGCCCACCTGTCCAGCACGACCGGTGGGATGGGGCTGAACTCGGGCGTCCACGACGCGTTCGATCTCGCCGCCCGGCTCGGCCCCGCGCTGCGGGCGGGCGGCGACGGCGACGGCGACGCCGAGGCGGACGCGTACGCGTCCGCTCGCCGGGACGCCGCCGTCCGCATCGTCCAGCCCGCGACCCGGACCGTCCGGGCGGGGGTCGACGCGACCGGCCGGGACGCCCGCCTCGCCCGGCTCCGGGACCTGGCCGCGACCGCCGCCGACCCGGTGGCGGGCACCCGCCACCTGAGCGCCCTGAGCATGCTCGACGCAGTCGAAGGAGTGAGCCGTTGACCGCCGTCCTGTCGCCCATCACGGGCGAGGTGATCGAGGACGTCCCCGCGACGACTCCGCGCGGCCTGGACGCCGTCCTGCGCGCCGCCGAGGACGCCGCGCCGCGCTGGCGGGCCGTCCCGGCGTCCGAACGGGGCCGCCTGCTGGTGGAGATCGGCCGCCGGATGCGGGCGCGCGCCGCCGGGATCGCCGACCTGGAGACGCTGAACACCGGCAAGCTGCCCGCCGACACCCGCCGCGAGGCCGACCGCGCCGCCGCCTGCTTCGAGTACTACGGCGGCTGGGCGGACAAGGCGCACGGCACGGTGGTGCCGGTCCCGGGCCCGTTCCACACCTACACGACGCGCGAGCCGTACGGGGTCGTCGCGGGCGTCATCCCGTGGAACGTCCCGTACTTCTTCGCCGCGAAGAAGATCGCGCCCGCGCTCGCGTTCGGCAACGTCGTCGTCCTCAAACCGGCCGCCGAGACCCCGCTCACCGCCCTGCTGCTCGGCCGGATCGTCGCCGAGGTCCTCGCCGAGGCCGGGCATCCGGAGGGCGTCGCGCAGGTCGTGCACGGCGACGGCGACCTCGGCCGCGCGCTCGTCGAGGACCCCCGCGTCAAGCTCGTGGTGTTCACCGGCTCGGACGCCACCGGCGCCCGCGTCGGCGCCGCCGCGGCGGCGCACTTCGCCCCGTCCGCGCTGGAGCTGGGCGGCAAGTCCCCGCAGCTGGTGTTCGCCGACGCCGACCTGGACGCCGCGGCGGCCGGGATCGTGGAGGGCTTCACCGGATCGTGCGGGCAGATGTGCATCGCCGGATCGCGCCTGTACGTGCAGCGCGAGGTGTACCCGGACGTCCTGGAGCGCGTCGCGCGGCGCGTCGGGGACCTGCGCGTCGGAGACCCGCGCGAGCCCGGCACCCAGGTCGGGCCGCAGGTCACCGCCGTCCAGGCCGCCAAGACGCGGGCCTTCGTCAGCGAGGGCGCCGCCCGGGGCGCGCACATCGTCGCGCAGGCCGGGACGCCCGCCGGGGCCGGGCTGGCGGGCGGCAACTGGGTCGCGCCGACGGTCTTCAGCGGTGTCGCCGCCGGAGACCCGCTGCTCACCGAGGAGGTCTTCGGGCCGGTGCTGTGCGCCGCGCCGTTCGACGACGAGGGCGACGCCGTCCGCCTCGCCCACGCCACCCGGTTCGGGCTCGGCGCGGGCGTGTGGACCGGCGACCCGGGACGCGCCCACCGCCTCGCCGACGCCCTCCGCGTCGGGACGGTCTGGGTGAACACCTACCGCGTCCTGTCCGACCTCGTGCCGTTCGGCGGGGTCGGCGCGTCCGGCTACGGGCGCGAGGGCGGCACCGACGCCGTCCACCTCTACACCTGGACCAAGAGCGTGTGGTTCTCCACCGCGCCCGGCGTCCCCGACGGTTACCGGAAGGACTGACATGCGTCCCGCACTCGCGCCCGAGACCGCGCACCGCGACGGCGTCTTCCTGGACGGACGCCTCGTCCCGGCCCGGTCCCGAGCGGTCCTCGAGGTCGTCTCGCCGTCCGACCGGACGGTCATCGGCAGCGTTCCGGACGGGTCCGCCGCCGACGTGGACGCGGCCGTCGCGTCCGCCCGCGCCGCCTTCCAGGACCCGCGCGGCTGGCGCGCCTGGGAGCCCGCCGACCGCGCCGCCGCGCTCGAGCGGCTCGCCGACCTGCTCCAAGAGCGCGACGCCGAGATGACCGTCCTGCTCGCCCACGAGATCGGGCGGCCGGTCGGCGGCCCGCCCGCCCGCGCGAACCGCGCCTCGGAGCTACTGCGCTACTACGCGGGGATCGCCCGCGCGCTCGTCGTGGACGAGCTGCGCCCGGTGCCGGAACGGCGGGGTCCGGGCAGCGTCCGGCGCTCGATCGTGCGCCGGGGCCCGCGCGGGGTGACGGCGGCGATCGTGCCCTACAACGGGACGCTTCCGATGGGCATGTACAAGATCGGCCCGACCCTCGCGCTGGGCGGTACGGTGGTGCTGAAACCGCCCCCCCAGGCACCGCTGGAGGCCTTCCTGTTCGCCGAGTGCGCCGTCGCGGCCGGCCTTCCACCGGGCGTCGTCAACGTGGTCACCGGCGGCCGGGAGACCGGTGCGGCCCTCGTCGGCCATCCGGGCGTCGACATCGTCGGCTTCACCGGTTCGTCGGAGGCGGGACGGCACATCGCCGCCCGCTGCGCCGCCTCGCTCACGCCCGTGGTCCTCGAACTCGGCGGCAAGTCCGCCGCCGTCCTGCTGGACGACGCCGACCTGGACCGCTTCACCGCCGCGCTGCCGTTCCTCGCCTACACCTTCAGCGGGCAGAACTGCTTCATCCAGAGCCGCATCATCGTCCCGCGCGCCCTGCTCGCGGAGGTCGCCGACCGCGTCGCCGCGGTGTCGGCGGCGCTGCCCGTCGGCGACCCGTTCGACCCGGCGACGCGGCTCGGCCCGCTCATCTCGGCCGCGCACCGCGACCGCGTCGAGGGGCTGATCGCGGCGGGCCGGGCCGAGGGCGCCCGGCTGGTGTCGGGCGGCGGGCGCCCGCCCGGCCTGGACGCCGGGTTCTACCTGACGCCCGCCGTGTTCACCGACGCGCGCAGCGACATGCGGATCTGCCAGGAGGAGGTCTTCGGACCCGTCGTGACGCTCATCCCGGCGTCGGGCGAGGACGAGGCCGTCGCGATCGCCAACGACACCGACTTCGGCCTGGCCGGGTCGGTGTGGAGCGCCGACGAGTCCCGCGCCCTCGCGGTGGCTGCGCGCCTGGACACCGGGACGGTCGGCGTCAACGGGTTCGGCTTCAACACGGCCGCGCCGTTCGCGGGGCGCCGGTCGAGCGGGCTCGGCACCGAACTCGGACCCGAGGGCTTCGAGGCGTATGTCCAATACCAGAGCTTCCATCTGGTCGGCTGAGGGGATGTCCACTGTGAGCGTCAAGGGCGGCGCCGACGGCGTCGAACCGGTCAAGGGGCAGACGGTCACGGGAGTCGACCGGGTCCTCGACATCCTCATCCACCTCGGCGAGGCGGGGCGGCCCACGCTCGGCGTCACCGAGATCGCCGAAGGGCTCGGGCTGTCCAAGGCGGTCGTCCACCGCAGCCTGACGAGCTGCCGCGCCAAGGGCTTCATCACGTTCCATCCCTCGACCCGCCGCTACAGCCTCGGCCCCCGCATCGTCAGCCTCGCGCTCGGCTACCTCGACCGCATCGACATCCGCGCTGAGGCGCGGCCGGTCCTCACCCGGCTGTCGCGGGAGACCGACGAGACGGCCACGCTGTCCACCCGCTCGGGCTGGAACCGCGTCTACGTCGACCAGGTCACCCCCGACCGCGACGTGAAGATGATGGTGCAGCTCGGCGCGGCGTTCCCGCTGCACGCGGGCGCGTCGTCCAAGGCGTTCCTGGCGTTCCTGGACCCCGCCGAACGCGAGCAGTACCTGACCTCGCAGCCCATGAGCAGGCTGACGGGCAAGACCATCACCCGGCGCCCCACCCTGCGCGACGAGCTGGCGCACATCGCCGAGGTCGGCTATGCGATCTCCTACGGTGAGCGCGATCCGAGCGCGGGCTCGGTGGCCGCGCCGGTGTTCGGCCCCACCGGGACGCCGCTCGCCGTGATCTCGATCGCCGGACCGCTGGAACGGTTCCGCGGTGAGGCCGACCGCCTGGTGGACCTGCTGCAGAAGGCCGCCGCCGGACTGACCGCGCAGGTCGGCGGGCAGGCCGGCGGCGCGCGGCCGCAATGATCGCGTCAGTCACCGTCGTCACCGCCGATCTGGACGCCGCCGTCGCGGTGTACCGGGACGGGGTCGGGCTGGAGCCGGGTGCGGAGCACCGGGTGTCCGGCGCGCCGCTGCCCGAGCTGGACGGGCGCCGCTCGGTCGTGCTGTCCGGCACCGGCACCGGCGGCGCGGTCCACGTCGTGGAGCTTCCGGGGGCGCGGGCGCCCGAGCCGCTCACCACGCTCGGCTGGGCCGCCGCCGAGATCCTCGTGGCCGACGCCGACGAGGCGACCGCGCGGGCCCGCGCCGCCGGGCTGCGCGTGCTGGCCGAGCCGCGTCCGGTCGGGGCCGGGGGAGGGCTGCGGGCCGTCCAGGTCGCGGGCCCGGCCGGGGAGGCGCTCTACCTGACGCAGGTGGACCGCGCCCCGGAGGGGTTCACGCTGCCGAGCCCCTGCGGGCCGGTGGGCCCGGTGTTCATCGCCGTGCTGGCGTCGGAAGACCTGGAGGAGTCGCGTGCGGCGCTGGAAGGCCGCCTGCCCGCACGGCGGGTGACGGACCATCCGCTGCCGGTGCGGGCGTTGAACGCGCAGCTCGGCCGCCCTGAGGGGACGCTGCACCGCGTCAGCACGCTCCAGCTTCCAGGGTGCTGCGCCGTGGAGGTGGACCAGTACCCCGCGGGCGACCCGGCCGTTCGGGTCCGGAGGTCCCCATGGGACGGCGGGATCGTCGCCGTCACGCTACGCGGGGACGGGCCCGGCGGAATATGGACCGTTCCCGGTGCCGGCGGCGCGCTGGTGGCGTCCGGCTGATCCGCCCGTGCCGCCCGCGCGCGCGGGCGGTTCGGCTTGATCATCCAAAAAGAGGCCAATCTGGCCTGTTACCTGCACGTTTCTTCTTCTTTGAACTCTTGACACTGTGGCGTACCTCATTCTACCGTTCCACTGAGCGAGTTAATCGTTCCGCCCAGTGGAACAAAATGGAGGGCTGGCTTGTGCGTAGAAGCATTGCAGTGCAGGGCGGAATGGTCCTCGTCCTGGGAATTGCGCTCAGCGCGTGCGGTGGCGGCGGCGGTACCAAGGCCGCCGGTGAGCAGACGCTCAAGGTTGGTGTCGACTCACTCCCCGCCTCCCAGGGGAACCCGTTCAACTCGGCGGTCTCCCCGGGGGTCTACACCTACGCCGCGATCTACGATCCGCTGACGTTCGTGGACGCGACGGGCCAGGTGAAGCCGTGGCTGGCGACCGAGTGGAAGAACACCTCCGACACCACGTGGAATTTCACGATCCGTGACGGTGTCACGTTCTCCAACGGCGAGACGCTGACCGCCCAGGGCGTCGCGGACGTCGCGAACTACCTGAAGCAGAACCCCGAGGTCAAGCAGTCGGTCGTCGCCAACGACCTGGCGACGATCAAGTCCGCGAAGGCGCTGGACGGGAAGACGGTGGAGTTCACGACGTCCGTCAAGGACCCGGTGCTGCCCAACAAGCTGACCGAATTGCTGATCCCGGCGCCGAAGGCCCTCGCCGAGGGAGGCGTGAAGGGCATCGCCGCCAAGCCGGTCGGCACGGGGCCGTTCCAGGTCGAGAACTGGGGCGGCAACAAGATCACCTTTACCGCGTTCGAGAAGTCCTGGCGCGCGCCGAAGGCGGGCGGCCTGGAGATCCAGGCGATGCAGGACCCGGCCTCACGGCTCCAGGCCCTCCAGTCCGGCCAGGTGGACCTCATCACCGGCGTCTCGCCCGACCAGGTCGACCAGATGAAGGGCGCGACCCAGGCCGAGGTCAGCCTCGGCAACCAGGTCATGTCGCTGGCGTTCCGCACCGTCAAGGGCAAGGACCCGGTCGACTCGCCGCTCACCGACAAGAAGGTCCGGCAGGCCCTCAACTACGCGGTGAACAAGCAGGGGATCGCCGACAACCTGCTGCTCGGCAAGGCCGAGCCCGTCGGCCAGGGCCCGACCGAGAAGGTCGTCGGCCACAACCCGGACGTGCAGGCGTACCCCTACGACCCGGCCAAGGCCAAGGCGCTGCTGGCCGAGGCGGGCCACCCGAACGGCTTCGCGATGAGCGCCGACGTCGTCGTCGGGTCCTTCCCCGCCGACGCGGACATCTACCAGGCCGTCAAGCAGGACCTCGCCAAGGTCGGCGTCAACCTCACGCTCAACCAGATGACCTTCCCCAACTGGATGCAGCGGTACACGGGCAACTCCTGGAAGACCGAGGCGTTCGGCCTCTCCTGGAACGCGCTGCCCACCATGGACCCGACCCGGGCCATGACCAACTTCACCTGCCTGCGCGCGGCGACGTTCTTCTGCGACAAGCCGACCGCCGACCACCTGTCCGCCGCGCTCACCAACATGGACGCCGACAAGCGCGCGGCGCAGCTCCGCAAGGTCGTCGCCGAGATGCACGAGAACCCGCCCGCCCTGTACCTGGTGCACCAGATCACGATCGTCGGCAAGTCCGCCGGCCTCGAGGGCGCCAAGGACGACAACCGGTTCTTCCGCTACGACCAGATGGTCAAGAAGTGACGGACACCGCATCCGCTCCGGCGGTCACGGGCACCCCCGTGGCCGCCGGGCGGCCGGCCCGCCCGCCGGGACGCGCCGGCCGGCTGGCCCGCATGCTCGCCTCCCGGCTGTCCCAGCTCGTCCTGCTGCTGTTCGCGGTGTCCACGCTGCTGTTCTTCCTGCTGCGGCTCACCGGCGACCCGGCGACGACACTCGCGGGCCAGGACGCCACCCCCGACCAGGTGGAGGCCGTCCGCGAGCAGTACGGCCTGGACGCTCCGCTCGCCAAGCAGTACGCGACGTTCATCCTCCGGGCCGCCCAGCTCGACTTCGGCACCTCCGTCCAGTCCGGCGCGAACGCGCTCACCGAGGTGCTGGACCGGCTGCCCGCCACGCTCCAGCTCGCACTGCTGGCCGTGCTGCTCAACATGCTGGTCGCGATCCCGTTCGGCGCGTGGATCGGATCGCGCTCCGACGGCCGCGCCCAGTCGATCGCCTCCGGGGTCGTCTTCGTCGGCCAGGGCATGCCCGGCTACGTCATCGGGCTCGTGCTCATCCAGGTCTTCGCCGTCCAGCTCGGGCTGCTGCCGAGCATCGGCAACGCCTCGGCCTCGGCGGCGATCCTGCCCGCGGTGTCGCTCGCGGCGTTCCTCGTCCCGCGGCTGACCCGCGTCGTGTCGGCCAACGTCGCCGAGACCATGGACGAGGACTTCGTCCGGACGGCCCGCGCCGCCGGGGCGTCCCGGCACACCGTCATTCTGCGGCACGTGCTGCCGAACGCCCTGCTCGGCGCCGCCGCCCTCGTCGGCACCCAGCTCGCGATCCTGGTCTCCGGCGCGCTGATCATCGAGGTCATCTTCGCGTGGCCCGGCCTCGGCGCCCTGATGATCAACTCGGTGCAGCAGCTCGACTTCCCGATCGTGCAGGCCGCCGTGTTTACGATCGCGGGCCTGGTGTTCCTGACGAACATGGCCACCGACGCCCTGCTCGGCATCCTCGACCCCCGCCTGCGGAGGCAGCGATGACAGCGGTCCGAGAAGAGGCCCCGCGCGGGCTCGTGCGGCGGCGCCTGGTCCCACGGCGGCCGGGGGTGGAGTCGGCGCGGCTGATCGCGGGCCTCGCCATCGCGGCCGTGCTCGTCGGCGGGACGATCGTCGCGCTGCTGTTCGGCAACATCACCGGCGTCGCCACCAGCGTCGAGGCGCGGCTGCTGTCCCCCGGCGAGGCCGGGCACCTGCTCGGCACCGACGGCGTCGGCCGCGACCTGGTGACCTGGACGATCGCCGGGTTCGGCTGGACGGCCTCGGTCGCCGCCACCGGCGCGTGCATCGTCACCGTCATCGGCCTGACGCTCGGCG
Source organism: Actinomadura xylanilytica (assembly GCF_030283145.1). Classification (GTDB taxonomy): domain Bacteria; phylum Actinomycetota; class Actinomycetes; order Streptosporangiales; family Streptosporangiaceae; genus Spirillospora; species Spirillospora xylanilytica. The sequence goes on along the minus strand of NZ_JASNWE010000003.1, from coordinate 111,301 downwards.
TTCTCGCCGGGTCGACCACCGGCTACGCCCAGGCCGCGATCTCCCGCGTCATCGACGTGTGCCTGTCGCTGCCCTACCTCGTCATCGCCGTCGCGCTGATGGCGGCGGTCGGCCGCGGGTTCCTGCCGCTGTCGATCACTCTCGGCGTGGTGAGCTGGCCCGTCTTCGCCCGGGTGGTCTACGCCGAGACGCGCGGCCTGATGCAGCGCGAGTACGTGCGGGCGGCCAGGCTCCTCGGCGTGACCCGGCCCCGCATCCTGCTCGCCCACGTCCTGCCCGGCCTGCGGCACACGATCATGGTGATGTGGGCGTTCGTGTTCGCCGACCTGCTGGTCGCCGAGAGCGGGCTGTCCTTCCTCGGCATCGGCTCGCCGCTCGGCTCGCCCTCGCTCGGCAACATGCTGGCCGAGGGCCGCCAGCACCTGGTCGGGTCGCCGCTGCTGGTGCTCGTGCCCGCCGCCGTCATCGTGCTGGCCGTGACCGCCGCCAACCTCATCGGCGACGGCATGGCCGCCCGCAGCCGGGCCCGCCTGAAGTCGGTGCGCCCGTGACCGCCGCGCCCGTCGAACCCAGGGAGCAGACGATGGACGAAGCCGTCCTCGACGTCGACGGCCTCTCGGTCGTCCACGGCGGCGACACCCGGATCGTGCAGGACGTGTCGTTCCGCCTCGGACGCGGCGAGATCCTCGGACTCGTCGGCGAGTCCGGGTCGGGCAAGTCCCTCACGGCGCTCAGCCTGATGGGGCTGCTGCCGCCGGGCCTGTCGCGGACCGGCACCGTCCGGCTGCGCGGGGAGGACCTCACCGGACACTCCGAGAAGCAGATGGAGCGCGTCCGCGGCGCGCAGATCGGGATGGTGTTCCAGGACCCCATGACCGGGCTGAACCCGGTGCGCCGGATCGGGTCGGTGCTGGTGGAGACGGTCCGGCGGCACCAGGACGTGTCCCGCGCCGCCGCCCGCGAGAAGGCCGTCGAGGCGCTCGCCGCGGTCGGCGTCCCCTCGCCGGGCGACCGCGTCCGGGCCTACCCGCACCAGCTCTCGGGCGGGCTGCGGCAGCGCGTGATGATCGCGCTGGCGCTGATCAACGAGCCGTCGGTCATCCTCGCCGACGAGCCGACCACCGCGCTCGACACGACCATCCAGGCGCAGATCACGCAGCTCATGCGGGACCAGATCCAGGCGCGCGGCGCGTCGATGGTCCTGATCACGCACGATCTCGGCGTCGCCGCCGAACTGTGCGACCGCGTCGCGGTCATGTACAGCGGCGGCGTCGTGGAGGAGGGCCCGACCCGCGAGCTGCTGCGCAACCCGCGGCACCCCTACACCGCGGCGCTGCTGGCGGCGGCGCCGAACTTCGACCGGTCGCGGACGCTCGCCGCGATCCCCGGTGCCCCGCCGTCGCCGTTCGCCCGCCCGGACGGCTGCCCCTTCCACCCGCGGTGCGACCGCGCGCAGGACGCGTGCTCCACGAAGGAGCCCGTCCTGACCGTGTCCGGTTCCGCCCGCCTGGCCTGCTGGAACCCTCATGACTGACACGCAGCGGCCCATCATGGAGATGAGCGGCGTCTCCGTCCGGTTCCCGGTCGGCGGGCGGACGCTCACCGCCGTCGACGACGTCTCGCTGGCGCTGTACCGCGGGCAGACGCTCGCGCTCGTCGGCGAGTCCGGATCGGGCAAGTCCACGGCCGCGACCGCGCTGATGCGCGCCACGACCCCGCAGGCCGGCCGCATCACCTTCGACGGCCGCGACATCACCCGGCTGCCCGAGCGGCGGCTGCGCCCGCTGCGCCGGCACTTCCAGATGATCCTCCAGGACCCGTACGCCAGCCTGGACCCGCGCATGACCGTCGCCCGCATCGTGGCCGAGCCGCTGCACGCCCACGGCTTCGGGACGCGGGAGCAGATCGGCGCCCGCGTCGCGGAGGTCCTCGCCCAGGTCGGGCTCCCCGCGTCGGCCGCGGGCCGCTACCCGGCGCAGTTCTCCGGCGGGCAGCGGCAGCGGATCTCGATCGCCCGCGCGCTGGCCGCCCGGCCCTCGGTGCTCGTCGCGGACGAGCCCGTCTCCGCCCTCGACGTGTCCATCCAGGCGCAGATCGTCAACCTCCTCGGCGAGGTGCAGAGGACCGACGACCTGGCGTTCCTGCTGATCGCGCACGACCTGTCGCTCGTCCACCACATCTCCGACCGCGTCGTCGTGCTGTACCTCGGGCGGGTGCTGGAGGAGGGGCCGACCACGTCGGTCGTCGCGTCGCCGCAGCACCCGTACACGGCGGCGCTGCTGTCGGCGACGCCGACGACCGAGGAGCGGCCGCGGGAGCGGATCGTGCTCTCGGGCGACCCGCCGTCGCCGATCGACCGGCCGCCCGGCTGCGTCTTCCACACCCGGTGCCCGGTCGCGCGCGCGGTGTGCGCGACCGACGTGCCGCCGCTGACGGTGGCCGGGGACCGCTCGGTGGCCTGCTTCTTCCCCGGCGAGGTGGATTCCGGACTCGGCCTTACGGAGGTTCGATGAACGCCGTCACACGCCAGGCGCGGGTGGACTTCGCGCTCGCGCTGCGCCAGCAGTGGGCGCGGTCGCTGTACCCGACGCTCGTCGGCCAGGCGGGCCCGGATCCGGACCGCGCGGCCGTCCACGCGGCGCCGGTGTACCCGTGGTTCGCATGGCTCGAGCGATCCGCGCAGAAGATGCTGTGGCGGGCGGTGGCGGGCGCGGTCGACGCCGAGGACCTGCCCGCGTCCGCGCCCGGCCTGGAGCTGGACCCCGGTCTGGAACTGCCCGCCTGGTACACCGGCGTGGACATTCACCTCCAGCCCGGCGGCGTGTGGAGCACCGACCACGCGGCCCTGGTGTACGAGGCGGGTGCCAAGCTCGTCATGCTGGGCGACAACGACGACTTCGCGTTCCACACCCTGTTCACCGACACCGCCGTCCCCGACCGGCCGTACCGGCGCATCGTCGACCTCGGCTGCGGGTTCGGCAAGAGCACCCGCCCGTTCAAGCGGCGCTGGCCGGACGCCGAGGTGATCGGCGTCGACCTGTCCGCGCCGGTGCTGCGGCTGGCCGCGCACCGCACGGCGGAGACCGGCATCCGGTACGTCCAGGCCGACGCCGCCGCCACCGGGCTGCCCGCGGGCTCGGCGGACCTGGTCACCGCGACGATGCTCGTCCACGAGCTGCCGCCGCCGGTGCTCGCCGACCTGCTCGCCGACGCCGCGCGCGTCCTCGCGCCGGGCGGGCTGCTGCGGATCCTGGACTTCCACCCGACCGGCGACCCCGTCCGCGACCTCGCGCTGGTCGAGCACGGTGACCGCAACAACGAGCCGTACCTGCCGATGCTGTTCGGCACCGACGTCCTCGCCCGGTGCGCGGAGGCCGGGCTCGCCGACGCGCGCTGGGTCGCGTTCGACGAGCGCGGCGCCGGACGGCTGGAGACGACGCGATGGCCCGACCGAGCCGAATGGCACTTCCCCTGGGCCGTCCTGGAAGCACGCAAGCCGGAGGACGCTCATGTCTGAACCCCTGCCCCCCGCGCCCGAACTCCGCGCCCTCGGCGCCGCCCAGGTGGACCAGCTCGCGGCCATGGTGTTCGAGCTGGCCGGCCAGCTGCACGAGGAGCGCGCGCGGGTGCGCGAGCTCGAGCGGCGGCTGGCGATGCCGTCCGGCACCGACCTGTCCGACGACCTGAACCGGTCGATCGCGCGGCTGCTCGCCGTCGCCGCCGAACGCGACGACGCCCGCGCGCCGCTCATCCCGACGGAGTCGGCCGGGGGGATGCGGGGGGTCGTCCCCCCTCGGGATTCACGGTTTCCGACGGAGTCGGCCGGGGGGATGCGGGGGGTCGTCCCCCCTCGGGAAGTACTGCCGGCCGACGAGACGAGGAGCTGACCATGGGACGCCCGTTCATCGAGTTCATCCAGTCGCAGGCCGTGCCGTGGCAGGACGGCCTGTACGGCCGCGACGGCTCGAAGGTGGACAGCAAGCCGCTCAGCCTGGACGAGGGGACCGGTGCGTCCAGCCTTCTCGTCCGCTACCCGGCCGGGTACACCCGCGGGGAGGGCGTCCACCACCTGGACGTGGACGAGGAGTTTCTCGTCCTGCACGGGTCGCTGACCGTCTCCGGCGTCGAGTACGGCAGGTACTCCTACGGGCACTTCCCCGCCGGGACGGCCACGTCCGGGGTCGCGTCGCGGACGGGCGCCGTGGTGCTCACGTTCTTCTCCGGCGAGCCGCGGCTCCGCGACGGCGAGGCCCCGGCCGGAATGCTCGACGAGCGCCGCCTCGTCACCAAGGTCGACGGGTTCGCCGGGGAGTGGGGCGGCAACTTCCACCCGACGTTCCCGCCCGGCGCCGGACGCAAGTTCCTGCGCCGCGACCCGGTCGACGGCGAGGAGACGTGGCTACTCGGCACGATGCCGCTGCGGTCGGGCCGCAAGCCGGAGAAGCACCCGGTCGTGGAGGAGATGTACCTGCTGGCCGGAGAGCTGGCCGGGCCGCTCGGCCTGATGCGCGCGGGCTGCTACTTCTGGCGTCCGCCGGAGGAGTGGCACGGTCCGTTCGGCTCGCCCACCGGCAACCTCATGCTGTTCCGCACCAAGGGCGGCCCGCTCAGCACCGTCTACACCGAGCACGACGTCGACTTCACCTGGACGCCCGAGCACCGGCCGATCCTGCCGCCCGACCTGGCGGTGCACGGCGCCGAGCCTCTCCCGGACCAGCCCGGCTGCCTCTGCTTCTGATGGGCGACCCGAGGGTGGAACGCCGGCTCGTCCGCACGCCGGAGGGGTACGTCCACCTGCGCGCGACGCCCGGCGACGGCCCGGACCTGCTGCTGCTGCACCAGGTGCCCGCGTCCGGGCGGATGTGGCTGCCGGTGATGCGGGAGCTGGCGCCGCTGCCGTGCGTCGCGCCGGACATGCTGAACCTCGGCGAGTCCGACGCCACGTCGCGGACGCTGAGCCTCGCCGAACACGCCGGCCTGCTGTGGGACGCCGTCCAGGAGGTGCGTCCCGGGCCGAAGGCCGTCGTCGGACACCACACCGGCGCGGCGCTGGCGGCGGTCATGGCCGCCGAGCACCCCGACGACGTCGTCGGGCTCGGGCTCGTCGGATACCCCGCCTACTCCGACTGGCGGACGAAGCTGGCCAAGTACGAGCGGCTGAATCCGGTCGCCGCCACGCCCGAAGGCGTCGCGGACGTGTGGCGGTTCATGGCGCGCGCGTTCGCCGACGGCGCCGACCCCGACCTGGTGTTCGAGGCGTTCGCGGACCGCGTCCGGGCCGGGCGCGTCTGGTACGAGGGCTACGTCGCGCTGTGGAACGCCGACCTGGGCGCCGTCCTCGCCGGGGCGCGGTCCCCGGGGCGTCCCACGGTCGTCGTCGCGCCCGACCGCGACGCCCTGTCGGGGCTGGCCGGTGAGGTCGGGGACGTCCTCGGCGCGCCCGTCACCCGCATCCCCGGCGGCACGTTCGTGCTCACCGAAGACCCGGCGGCGCTCGCGGCCGTCCTGGACGACCTGTGGAGGAACCTGTGACACCGACGTCGATCATCGTCGGCGCGGGCGCGGCCGGCATGATGGCCGCGCTCACCGCCGCCGGGCGGGGTGTGCCGGTCCTCGTCCTGGACGCCGCCGGCACGGTGGGCGGGTCGCTGAATATCTCGTCCGGGCAGCTCAGCGCGGCCGGGACGGTGCTCCAGCGGCGGCGCGGCATCACCGACTCGCCGGACGCGCACTACGCCGACGTCATGCGCATCAGCCGGAACACCGCAGACCCGGCGCTCGTGCGGCTCGCCGTCGACAACGCCGCCCGGACGCTGGACTGGCTGACCGAGAACGGCATGGAGTTCCTGCCGGAGCACCCCGTCGAGGGGTTCGCGCATGAGCCGTACACGGCGGCGCGCTACTACTGGGGACCCGACTTCGGCCGCTCCATCCTGCGGGTGCTGCGGCAGGCGTTCGACGCGCAGGTCGCCACGGGCCGCATCACGTTGTCGCTGAACACCACGCTCACCGGGCTGGTCCTGTCCGGCCGCCGCGTGACGGCCGTGACGGCGCGGACCCCCGGCGGCGTGCGCACGTACCCGGCGACGTCGGTGCTGCTGGCGACCGGCGGCTACAACGCCAACCCCGAGCTGTTCCGCGAGCTGAGCGGACACCCGGCCTACGGCGGCAACTCCTACCCGCACAACACCGGCGGCGGGCTCGAGGCGGCCCGCCGGGCAGGGGCGGCGCTGCGCGGCCACGAGAACTACCTCAGCTCCTTCGGCGTGGTCATGGATCGCCCCGGGCTCGGCGCGAAGATGGAGTTCCGCCACGTCCACCACCCGCAGGACCGCGCGCCCTGGGAGATCTACGTCAACACCGAGGGCCGCCGGTTCGTGGCCGAGGACGAGCCGAGCGTCGACGCCCGCGAGCACGCCCTGCTGGAGCAGCCCGAACTGCGCCGCTACGTCGTGTTCGACCTGCGGGTCCTGCGCGAGTCCACACCGATGATCACCGGCCGGACCAACGACGGGCTGCGGGACCTGTTCGACGTCCACCCGATGTTCACCAGCGCCCGCACGCTGGAGGGCCTCGCCGCGAGGACGGGGCTCCCGGTCGGCGCCCTCGCCGCGACCGTCACCGAGTACAACACCGCGCTCGGCTCCGGGCCCGACCCGTTCGGGCGGCGGCACCGGCCCGTCCCGCTGGTGGAGGGGCCGTTCTACGCGATCCGCGTCCAGGGTGCGTCGGTGACCAGCACCGTCGGCCTCGCCGTCGGCACCGACCTGCGCGTGCGGGACACCACAGGTGAGCCGTTCGCGAACCTCAGCGCCGCAGGCGAGCTGCTGGGCTCCGGGCAGCTCATGGGGAAGTCGTTCTGCGGCGGGATGATGGCGACCCCCGCGATGACCTTCGGGCTGCTGTACGGCCGGGCGCTGGCGGCCGAGGCCGGCGGACGCAGGTAGCCGGGGATTCAGCAAGAAGATCGGCGAGTAGCCCAGAGACGAGACTGGCGCCCCGCCCTCACACGGAGGGTGCGGAGCGCCGGTGCATCGCCTTTGAACTCTACGTGCCCAGGGCGATGGCCATCGGGCGATCCCAGCTATACAACCTGCCCGTGCGCTGCTGCTCGACGAGATGCACCTCGCCCACCTTGAAGGGGTGGAGTCCCGGTCGGTCCTCCAAGGCGTCGATGATCGGGCCTGCCGGGCCGGTGCCGTGGCTGTAGGCGACGGACACGTGTGGCGTCCAGTCCGGCTCGTCGGCGAGCTGGTGCGCGCGCACCGTCTCGGCAACGGACTCGCGGATGGCCAGTCGGACGGGATCCAGCGCGCGGGCCGGCCGGACGCTCAGCATCACCGCCTCGCTGTGGAACCACAGCTTCCCGATCTCCACCTCGATCGGATCCAGCATGGCCAACCGGCCGGCCACAGCGGTCGTCATGGCGTCGACCTCGGCAGGCGAGATCTCATCGCAGAATCCGGTGACCTGGGTGGTCATGTGCAGCCATTCCGGGGGCACGAAGTCAAGCCCTTCGAGCCCGGCGAGCTTGTCCTGATACTGCCGGACGAGATCCCGCACGGCCGGCTGGGAGTCGAGGAGAATATGCCAGACCAGGAGGCGGCGGCCGGGCCGTACTCCGGGACGCCACCACCAATGGTCGGACATGTGTTCGGGGAGTGGGCTCACGGGACCTCCGGGGTGGCGAGGGGCTTGTGCTCCAGCGATCCGGCCTGGAACACCCGGATCTTCTCACGCAGCTCGGTCGCGCTCCAATCTCCCTTGCACCGGCTGTGGGGGCACACCGTCTCCTCGCCGCCGGCGATCGGCGTGCCGGCGGTCGCGTCGTGCAGTACGGCGAGTGCGACCCGACCGGCCGCCATGACCTGGCATCAAGTAATAAACATGTAGACTGTAAGCATGGCTAATCAAGCGGATGCCCCTCCACCCACGGGCTACCTGCTCTGGCACGTGTCCCTGCGCTGGCGCGTCGCCATGGACCGCACCCTGGCGCCGCTCGGGCTCACGCACGCCCAGTACGCCGTCGTGGCGTCCCTGCACGCCATGGTCACGGGTGGCGTCCGGCCCAGCCAGCGGCAGCTTGCCGAGTACAGCGGGCTGGAGCCCATGTACATCTCCCGGCTGGTCCGCGCGCTGGAGCGTGCCGGGCTGGTGGAGCGCACCGACAACCCGGACGACCCCCGGGCCGTGCAGCTCGCGCTCACCCCGCGCGGCTCGGAGGTCGTGATGGACGCCGTCCCCGAGGTGCGCGAGCTGGAGGAGCGCTACCTGGAGCCGCTGGGCGGCCGTGACTCCGCGCGGAACGTCGAGCTGAGGCGCGCGTTGCAGACGCTGCTCGCGCATGCCGACACCCTGGGCGGGACCCCCGCGCCGGCCGCGTTCGGCCGGGCCGACGGCTGACGGCGGCACCGCGGACGGGCCCGGGTCACCGGCCCAGGTCGTCGAGCTGGGCCCACAGCCCGGACGCCTCCTCGCCGAGCGGCTCCCCGGGCACCAGGCGCTCGGGATGGGCCGGCGGCGGGAGCGAGGGAGTGGACGGCCCGTCCCCGGAGCGGGCCCCGGCGTCGGCCTCGTACTCCGCGATGTACCGCATGTACTGGCTCGGGGTCATCCCGAGCGTCCCGAGACCGGCGTGACCCAGCCCGATCAAGACGTAGCGCAGCACCCGGCGGAGCAGGCCCGATCCCATCACATCCTCCCATCCTGCGCGCCGCGCACCGTCGCGGGAGCACGGACGGAGTGTGCGGAACGCCGCTCAAGGGGCGGTGGAAGACCGGTGGGCGGATGCCGCGCCGCCGCCCGCGCGGCATCGCACGTCCAGTCGTCTTCCAGTGACCGTTGAGCCCCCCGGGCGACTCTGCCCAGGTGAGTACGCAGACGATGCCGACAGACGCGGTGCGGTGGTACGGCTGCCCCGCGTGCCGCGAGCTGACGTACGGCAAACGTTTCGACCGTTCCCTCCGTGTCTGTCCTGGTTGTGGGGCGCACTCCCGGCTCACCGCGCGCCGGCGCATCGCCCAGCTCCTCGACGAGGGGTCGGTGATCGACCTCGACGACGTCACGGTGGTCGAGGACCCCCTCGGCTTCGCCGACTCGCGACCCTATCCGGAGCGGATGGCGCAGGCGCGTGCGGACACCGGGGAGCGGGAGGCCGTCACCTGCGTGACCGGGACGCTGCGGGGACATCCGGTGGTGGCGGCCGTCATGGACTTCCGGTTCATGGGCGGCAGCCTGGGCGTGGGCGTCGGCGAACACCTGGTGCGGGCCGCACGGGTCTCCCTGCGGACCCGCGCGCCGTTCCTGCTGGTGACCGCCTCCGGCGGGGCCCGGATGCAGGAGGGCGCCTTCTCCCTGATGCAGATGGTCAAGACCAGCCAGGCGCTCGCCGAGCTGGACGAGGCGGGCGTGCTGACCATCTCGGTCATCACCGACCCCACCTACGGCGGGGTGGCGGCGTCGTTCGCCACGCTGCCGGACGTGATCTTCGCCGAGCCGGGCGCCCGGATCGGGTTCGCCGGGCCGCGGGTGATCCAGCAGACCATCCGGCAGGCGCTCCCGGACGGCTTCCAGACCGCGGAGTTCATGCTGGAGCGGGGCTTCGTGGACGCCGTCGTCCCGCGTGCGGCGCTGCGTCCCGCGCTGGGGTGCCTGCTCGCCGTCCGGCTCGGGGCCGCGCCCGCCGCGCCGCCGCCGGCCCAGCGGGCCCGGGGGGCCCGGGGGGCCCGGCTGGTCCGCGACCCGGGGGAGCTGCCCGCGCGGGACGCGTGGGAGGTCGTCGGACTGGCGCGGCACCAGCGGCGCCCGACGACCGTCGACTACATCCGCCAGCTCCTCGACGACTTCCAGGAGCTGCGCGGCGATCGGGTGTCGGGCGACTGCCCCGCGATCGTGGGCGGGACCGGGCGGCTGGACGGCCGTCCCGTCATGGTCATCGGCCACCAGAAGGGTCGCGGCACCGCCGACCGCATCGCGCACAACTTCGGCATGGCCTCGCCCGCCGGATACCGCAAGGCGGGACGGCTGATGCGGCTGGCGGCCAAACTCCGGCTGCCGATCGTCACGCTGGTGGACACGCCGGGCGCCCACCCGGGCGTCGAGGCCGAGGAGCGCGGGCAGGCGTGGGCCATCGCCGAGAACATCCGGCTGATGAGCGGCCTGCCGGTGCCGATCGTCTCGGCGGTCGTCGGTGAGGGCGGCAGCGGCGGGGCGCTGGCGCTGGCCGTGGCCGACCGGGTGCTGGCGTTCGCCGGCGCCGTCTACTCGGTGATCAGCCCGGAGGGATGCGCCGCCATCCTCTGGAAGGACCGGGAACTGGCGCCGCTGGCCGCCTCGACGCTGCGGCTGGACGCCCGTGACCTGCTGCGGCAGGGGATCGTGGACGCCGTCGTGCCCGAACCGGACGGCGGGGCGCACGAGGACCCGGTGGCCGCCGGCGAACTGCTGCGCGGTGCGCTCACCGCGACGCTGGACGAACTTGCCGACATGGCCCCGGCCGACCTGGTGCGGCACCGCCGCGCCCGGTTCGGTGCGTTCGGGGTGGAGGAGCGAGGTGCACATGACTGAGGACCCGACCGGCGGTGCTGCGGGCACCCTCGATGACCTGTGCCGGCGGGCCGCCGAGCTGATCGCCGCCACCGGCGGGCGGCTGAAGCGCGTGCGGGTCCGCGCGGGCGACATGAGCATCGAGGTGGAATGGCCGGACCCGGCCGCCGCGGGCGCGGGCCGCCCCGTGCCCGCCGAGACCGCCGCCACGGCCGCCGTCCCCGCGGACGAGCAGACCGGACACGACGAGCCCGCCGGACACGACGACGGCTCCTTCGACGTCGAGGCGCCGCTGGTGGGCACCTTCTACCGCGCGTCCGGCCCCGGGGCACGGCCTTTCGTGGAGGTCGGAGACGAGGTGGAGGCGGGCGGGCAGGTCGCCATCGTCGAGGCGATGAAGCTGATGAACGCCGTCACGGCCGAACGCGCGGGCCGCGTCGTCGAGGTGCTGGTGTCCGACGCCCAGCCCGTCGAGTACGGCCAGCCCCTGTTCGTGCTCGCCCCGGTCTGAACCCGCCGCGCGCGGCAGCCCAGCCCGTCACGGGCACTCCGCCACTGAGGAGCCTTCATGTTCTCTACCGTCCTGATCGCCAACCGGGGGGAGATCGCGCTTCGTGTGGCGCGTACCTGCCGGGAGCTGGGCATCCGCGTCGTCGCCGTGTACTCCGACGCCGACCGCGACTCCGCGGTGACGCGGCTCGCCGACGAGTGCGTCCGCATCGGCCCGGCCGCACCCCGCCGCAGCTACCTCAACCCCGCCGCCATCGTCACCGCGGCCCTTCAGGCGGGCGCCGACGCGGTGCACCCCGGCTACGGCTTCCTGTCCGAGGACCCCGACTTCGCCGAGATCTGCGCGGCCGAGGGGCTCACGTTCGTCGGCCCGTCCCCGCCGGTGCTGAGCCGGCTCGGCGACAAGGCCCGCGCCCGGGAGATCGCCCGGCAGGCCGGGCTGCCGGTGCTACGGGGCAGCCCCGAGCCGCTGGAGACGGTGGAGCAGGCGAAGGCCGTCGCGGGGTCCATCGGCTACCCGGTCATCATCAAGGCGGTGGCGGGCGGCGGCGGCCGAGGCATGACGGTGGTGCGCGACCCCCGCGAGCTGCCGCGCGCCTACGTCGAGGCGCGCTCCGGCGCGCAGGTGGCCTTCGGCGACTCGCGCCTGTACGCCGAACGGTACCTCGACCACGCCCGGCACATCGAGGTGCAGGTCCTCGGTGACGGCGAGGGCGGCGTCGTCCATCTGGGGGAGCGGGACTGCTCGGTGCAGCGGCGGCGGCAGAAGCTGGTCGAGGAGACTCCCGCGTCCGGCCTGCCCCGTGAGCTGGCCGACCGGATCTGCGCGGCCGCCGTGCACCTGGCCCGCGAGCTGCGCTACGCGGGCGCCGGGACCTGCGAGTTCCTCGTCGACGGGGACGGCGGCTTCTACCTGATGGAGGTCAACTGCCGGATCCAGGTCGAGCACCCGGTGACCGAGCTGGTGAGCGGCGTCGACCTGGTCCGCGAGCAACTCCGGGTCGCCGCGGGCGACGGCCTGTCGGTCCGGCAGAGTGACATCGCCCTGCGCGGGGTGGCCATCGAGACGCGGGTCAACGCCGAGGACCCCGTGCGCGGCTTCCTGCCCACGCCCGGCGTCCTGGACGAGTTCGCGCCCCCGGCCGGCCCGTTCGTCCGGGTGGACACCCACGCCTACCCCGGGATGCGCGTCACCGCCGACTACGACCCGCTGCTCGCCAAGGTGGCGGTGTGGGCGCCCGACCGCAGGCAGGCGATCGAACGCGCCGACCGGGCGCTCAGCGAGTTCCACGTGGCGGGCAAGGGCGTGCGCACGACGCGCGACTTCCTGCGCGGCGTCCTGGGGAACTCCACGTTCCGGGCAGGCAAGCACACCACCGCACTGGTCGACGAGATGAACGCCGGAGGTGACCGGTGAACGCCGCCGCGGACACGCCGGTCGTCATCGTGGGCGGCAGCCTGGTCGGGCTCGCCACCGCGCTCTTCCTCGGCAGGCACGGCGTCCCGTCCATGGTCGTCGAGCGGAACGAGGGCCTGTCGCCCCATCCCCGCGCACGCGGGGTCAACGCCCGCGCCATGGAGCTGTTCCGCTGGGCGGGCATCGAGGACGATCTGCGCTCCATGCCGTCCGCGATGGCCCTCGCGGGAAACAGCGGCATCATCGCGGCCGAGAGCCTCGCCGGGAAGGAGATGGGCGCGCTCAAGGAGGGCTACCACCGCGACACCGGCGCCGACGATGACGACGACGGCTGGCTCGGCGCGACCGGCTGGTGCCTGTGCCACCAGCACGAGGTCGAGCCGCTGCTGCGCGAGCACGCCGCACGGCACGGAGCCGACCTGCGTTTCGGCACCGAGATGACGGGCTTCGACCAGGACGCGGGCGGTGTGACCGTCCGGCTGCGCGACGCCGCCGGCGTGGAGCGCTCCGTCCGCGCCGGCTACCTGGTCGGCGCGGACGGGGCGGGCAGCCTGGTGCGCCGTCTGCTGGACATCGGGGTGGACGGCCCCGGCACGCTGGCCCATTTCCTCAACGTCCGGTTCCGGGCCGACCTGACCGGGCCGTTGCGCGGCCGCCGCTTCGTGATGTGCTACACGATCAGCGGGTCGTCGCGCAGCGGGCTGCTGCCGGTGAACAACGCCGACGAGTGGCTGCTGCACGTGCCGTACGACCCGGACCGCGCGGCCGAGTTCACTCCCGAGCACTGCGCCGGACTGGTGCGGACCGCCGCCGGGGTGGAGGGGCTGGACGTGACGGTGGAGGACGTGGCCTCCTGGGAGTCGGCCGGCCGGGTCGCCCGCTCCTTCGCCGCCGGGCGGGTCTTCCTGGCCGGCGACGCGGCGCACGTGATGCCGCCGACCGGCGCCTACGGGTCCAACACCGGCGTCCAGGAGGCGCACAACCTGGCGTGGAAGCTGGCGGCAGTGCTGCGCGGGCAGGCCGGTCCAGGGCTGCTGGACACCTACGAGGAGGAGCGCCGCCCCGTCGCCGAGGCCACCGTGGAGCAGGCGGTCCTGCGCTCCAAGGACCGCCCGCGGATGGCCGGCGGCCCCCGGCCGGCCCCGGACCCGCGGATCCAGGCCGACCCCGTCGTCACGTTCGGCCAGGTCTACCGGTCGGCCGCGGTGGATCCGGACGGCACCGGCGGCGACCCGCTCTGGGAGCCCGAACCCGCCGGACGGCCCGGCACCCGCGCCCCGCACGTCATCGTCAAGCGGGACGGGAGGCTCGTCTCCACGCTCGACCTCTACGGCGACGCGTTCGTGCTCCTCATCGGCCCGGAGGGCGCCGCCGGCGCGGACGCCGACGCTGTGACGCGGGCCGCCGGGGAGTCCGGGATCGCCGTCGAGACCTTCGTCATCGGCCGGGACGTCCACAGCGCCGCGGTCGACCTCTGCGGCGCGCACGGCCTGACGCCCGCGGGCGCCGTGCTCGTGCGCCCGGACGGGTTCGTCGCGTGGCGGAACGCGGGCCCGCTGGGAACGGCCGACGACATCGGCGGACTGTTCGACCGGCTGCTGTGCCGGTCCGCGGGTTCACCCGCCGGCGTCACGGGCCGGCCCGGCGGCTGAGGGCGGGGCGAACGACGGCCGCGTGGCCTCCGGAACGCCGGAGGCCACGCGGCCGTTCGCCGCGTTTCGCGGCGGTCAGGTCAGCGGCTCCCGCGCCGTGCCGTCCGCCGTGCCGCCCGCCGCCTCGTACCAGGCGTCGTAGACCTTGTAGACCTCGTAGTGGCCGGCCGGCCGCGTCCGGTCCAGGAAGGCCCGCAGTGGCGACGGGTGCCCGGCGGCGCGCAGGGACCGCTCCCAGTCGTGGTAGGAGGACAGGTCGCGCCATGCCATCAGCAGCGCGTAACGGCCGTCCGTCTCCTGGACCGCCAGCAGTTCGTGGCCGATCAGCCCCGGTGTGCCCTTCAACGTGCGGCCGGCCTGCTCGTAGGCGGCCGTGACCGCGCCAGTGGGGCCGCGGGGGTCACGGTAGTGGACGACGACCCGGACAGGACTCTCGGACACTGGTACTCCTCGGCGCGTGATCGGTACGGACGGTCGGGCGGCGGCGGAGCGGGGGCCGGGAACCGGTCAGTCGTAGTAGGCGGGGGCGGGCCGCAGGTCGGTGAGGTTGGACGGCTCGTGGCCGCAGACGATGAGCGCGTTCTCGGCACGGGCCAGGTCGACGAGCTTCCTGGTGGACGCGCGGACCTCCGCCTCGTCCATGTCGAAGGGGAAGACCGGCCTCTTGTCCGGGTCGAGCGCGACGGTCATCGGGATCGCGTCGGCGGCGAGCAGCATGGGCCCGGTGCGGGGGAGCCGGACCAGCACCGACTGATGCCCGGGCACGTGCCCGCCGGACTCGATCAGCTCGATGCCGGGCAGCAGTTCGGTGTCGCCGTCGACCAGGCGGAGCCGGGTGTCCGGCCGGTCCCAGCGGTCCCGGGTGGACGCGCACCGCGCGCCGGCCTCCGAGGTCGCCCACGCGTGGTGGCGCCGCTGGACGACGAACTCGGCGTCGCCGAACACGTCGTGGTTGCCCGCGTGGTCGGGGTCCAGGTGGGTGCAGACCACCAGATCGACGTCGCCGGGACCGACGCCCAGCCGGCGCAGCAGGCTCGGCACGTCCTCGCCCGGTTCCAGTTCCACGCGCTCGTCCGGGTCGGTGCGGTGCGCGCCCGCGCGGTCGCGCGGCGGGCCGGAGTCGATGAGCACCGTGGCGTCCCCGGTCGTGATCAAATACGCCGGCACCGGGGCGCCGATAGGCCGGATCCGGCCGCTGAAGAGCAGTTGAAGTCTCATTCCCCACTCCGGAGTCTGCGAGCGGTCTCCCATTGGCCGGGGACCGGGTGGCCAGCGTAGGAGCCCCGGATCGAATGCTGGTCGATCGAGTGGTCGCAGCCCGTAATCCTTAGCTGGCGTAATTTTTGAATCTTTTTTTAATGGGCCCGTCACATGGACGCAACTCGGGATTTTTTCGCACGCTGGATGACCATGGGAAATCGCGTTCTGCGGTCAGGCGTGTACGCATCACGCGGCGCTGGGAACGGAGGGAATACCTGCTGCCAAATATCGGTGCCCAGATGCCAGGTGGCGGGGGTCCGAACCGTGTGCGAGTGGTCTTCGAGCGGGCCCCGAGCGCCCCGGGTGCACTGTGATGCGGTCTTCGTTCGCAAAGGCCGGAGTTACCGCATATTGGGCGTCCAGATCCCCCGAACAACGTGTCCGATACGGCGAGTGGGCGCGCGGTGCGGCCGGCGGGGCGGTCGGGCGGAAAATTGTATAGAGGGTGATGCGGAATTTCAAGAGGCGCGTCCGGCCGGCGGTGATCGCGCCGCGGACGGCTATTGCTTGAGTGTCCGATTCGGCTGAGAATTCGCAGGTGATTATTCGTATGGGGCCGCAGTTCATCGAGATGTGATGTGACGACAGAACACGGGGAAGATGCATGTATTTCCGAATTCTGGGTCCACTGTGGGTAGCCAATGGGGGGATGGAACTCACCCCCACCGCGCCGAAGGTTCGGCAGGTGCTCGCCTTCCTGCTCGTCCGGTGCGGAAAGCTCGTGCAGGTCGGCGAGCTCATCGACGAACTCTGGGGGGACGAGCCGCCGGCCAGCGCCATGACGACCCTTCAGACCTACATCTACAAACTCCGCAAGGACGTGTTGGATCGATGTACCTCGGCCACGCTGCACACCAGGGTCTCCGGGTATCTGCTGGACGTCTCGGCGGAACGCGGTGACCTGCTGAGGTTCGAACGGCTGGCGCACGAGGGCCGCACGGCCCTCGACGAGGGCGACGCCGCCCGCGCCGCGGACCGGCTCTGCGAGGCACTGGCGCTGTGGCGCGGGCCCGCGCTGGCCGACGTGTCGGCGGGCGAGATCCTGTCCGCGCACGTGACCCGGGTGGAGGAGGAGCGGCTGCGCACCCTGGAACTGCGCATCACCGCCGACCTGGAACTGGGCCGCCACCGCCAGCTGATCAGTGAGCTGAAGATGCTGGTGTCGGAGCATCCGCTCAACGAGCGGTTCCATTCCCATCTCATGGTGGCGCTGCACCGCTCCGGCCGCCGCTACGAGGCCCTGGAGGTCTATCAGGGACTGCGCCGCATGCTGATCGACGAGCTCGGCATGGAGCCGTCCGCGGCCGTGCAGCAGCTCCACCTGAACCTGCTCAGCTCCGATGCCGAGTCGCGCGAGGGCGCCCCCGCCCCTGCCGTGCGAGGCCGTTTCGAGACCCTCCTGGTGCCCGCGCAGCTCCCCCCGGACACATCTGACTTTGTGGGCAGGGAGGAGATCCTGCGGGACGTGCGCCGCCACCTGGTGCGTCCCCGGGGCGAGAACACGGCCGCGCGGGCGGTGTCGATCTCCGGCATGCCGGGGGTCGGGAAGAGCGCTCTCGCGCTGCGGGCCGGGCACGCCGACCGGGTGGAGTTCCCCGACGGCCAGCTCTACGCGGACCTGCGGGGCGCGACCGAACGGCCGACCGACCCGCATCAGATCCTCGAGGGCTTCGCGCGGGCGATCGGGGTGCCGGCCGCGGAGATCCCCGACAGCCTCCAGGAGCGCAGCAAGCTGTTCCGCACCTGGAGTATGGGACGGCGGGTGCTGGTGGTGCTGGACGACGCGCACTCGGTGTCGCAGGTCGCCCCGCTGCTGCCGGCGTCCCCGAACTGCGCGGTCATCATCACCACCCAGCGGGGCCTGTACAGCCTGCCAGGGGTACGGCACGTCGAGCTGGAGGTGATGACGGTCCACAGCGCGATGGCGCTGATCGAGGCGGTGAGCGGGCGCCGGTTCACCGCGGACGAGCTGGGCGCGACCGAGCGCCTCGCCCGGCTGGCCGGGCGGCTTCCGCTCGCACTGCGGGCGGTGGGATCCCGGCTGGCGGCCATGCAGACCTGGCCGGTGGAGAAGCTGGCCGCGCAGATCGAGGGCCTGCCGCGCCGGCTCGACCCGCTGTCGTTCGCCGAGCTGGACGTGCGGGCCCGGCTGGCGGCCGGCTACCGGCGGCTGGCCCCCGGCGACCGCAGCGCGCTGCGCCTGATCAGCCTGCTGCCGCCGCCGGACTTCACCGCCACCACCGCGGCCCGGCTGATCGGCAGCGGCACCGACGCGGTGGAGGCCCAGCTGATCCGGCTGGCGGGCTACCACCTGCTGTCGGTCAGCCAGGGCGGCGGCGGCGAGATCCGCTACCGGCTGCACGAGCTGGTGCGGATGTTCGCCCGCGAGCGCCTCGATGAGGAACTGCTGAATCCGGTGCGGGACCGGCCGGAGCCGAGCACCGTGGCGGCCCACGACCACGCCCCCGCGGTGCGCGACGGCGTCCGCCCGGGACGCGAGAACGGCCATCCGCTGCGGGAGAGCGGCGGTGAGCGCCCGGACCGCGGGTACGAGCACCTCGAGTCGCAGGTGGTCCGCGCGACGGCGCCACCGGAGCCGCCGGCCAGGCGGGCGCGTCCGGTGAACGGCGTGGTGAAGGCGCTCGGCAGTGGGTGAGCGCGGGCCGCGCCCGGGATTCCATCCCGGGTCCAGCGGAGTTCAAGCCGCTGCCGCGACAGTGGGGCCACATCCCCACGAAAGGAGAGACGATGGCGCTGTTTACGGTGAACGACGTCCGGCGCATCCTCCGGGACTGCGCGGGCGAGCCGGACTCCATCAGCCTGGACTCGGAGATCGGCGCGGTGACCTTCGACGAGATGGGCTACGACTCGCTGGCCCGTCTGGAGCTGGCGGCGCGGATCCAGCAGGAGTTCCTGGTGGCCATCCCCGACGAGAAGGTCGACGAACTGGGCACGCCCGATGACGTGGTCGGCTATGTCACTCCGCGCATCGCCGCCGCGTGAGGGACGGCCCGGGGACGTGGTCGGGCGGGTGCGCGTGCTGGTCTACGCGAGCGCGCCCGGCGACGACCCCCGGGCGGTCGAGGACGCCTACCACACCGTCAGCGGCGCCCTGGCGGGCACGCCGGGCCTGCTCGGCAACGCGCTGCTGCGGTCGGTGCACGAGCCCGGAGCCTTCGTGGTGATGAGCGAGTGGGCCGATCTGGACGCGTTCCGGGAGTGGGAGGAGGGCGCCGGGCACCGCGGCGCCACTGCCCCGCTCCGCCCCCTCCAGGACGGCCGGGGCCGCGGCCCGTTCGGGATCTACGAGGTCACCGCCGCCTACTGATCGGCACCCGGTCGCGCCGCCGCCACGGCTCCTCGGCGATGCGGCGGTGCGCGAGCAGCGGCTCCCACCAGGCCCGGTTGCCGCGGTACCAGCGGATGGTCTCGCGGACGCCGCGCTCGAACGCGACCTCCGGCGCCCAGCCGAGCGTCCGCCGGATCATGGTGGAGTCGAGCAGGTGGCGGGGGTCGTGCCCGGGACGGTCGGACACCGGCGTCTTGAGCGTCCCGGGCAGGCCCAGTTCGTCCAGCACCAGGTCGGCGAGCTCCTCGATGGTGGCCTCCGCGCCGCTGCCCACGTGGTACGTCTCGCCGGCGGTGCCGCGGGCGAGGATGAGGTCGATCGCCCGGCAGTGGTCGGTCACCGAGATCCATTCCCGCTTGCCGCCGCTCGAGGCGTACATCGGCAGCGGCAGCCCGGCCAGCGCGTTCGTGACGAACAGCGGCAGGACCTTCTCCGGGAACTGGTAGGGGCCGTGGTTGCCGGCGCAGTTGGAGATCGTCGCCGCGAGGCCGAAGGCGTGCTGGTAGCAGCGCACCGCGTGGTCGGCGCCCGCCTTGCTGGCGCTGTAGGGCGTGCGCGGCAGGTAAGGGCTGGACTCGGTGAACGAATCGGCCGAGTCCTGCGCGAGACCGCCGTAGACCTCGCACGTGGACACCTGGTGGAACCGGCCCACCCCGGCCCGCCGGCACGCCTCCAGCAGCGCCTGCGTCCCGAGGACGTTGGTGCGGAAGAACCGGGCCGGCTCAAGGACGGCCAGGCTGTTGGGCGTCTCGGCGGCGAAGTTCACCACCGCGTCCACGGCGTGCGCGCGCAGGACCCTGGTCATCTCCTCCTTGTCGGCGATGTCGCGCTGGACGAACACGATCTCGGCGCGGACCTCGTCGAGGTTGCGCACGTTCCCGGTGTGGGTCAGGGCGTCGATCGCGACGACCCCGTCCTCCGGATGGACCGAGCGCCAGTAGCGCACGAAGTTGCCGCCGATGAACCCGGCGGCGCCCGTCACGGCGATGGTGCGTGCCATCTGTCCCCCTTCGCTCGCCTCTCCCCGGAGCGTCGCCGTACGCGCGCGACGGTTGCTCGATTCCCGAGCGAGATGGGCCCTCCAGCGGCTCTTGAGAACACCGCGCGACGGTAGCCGCGCCCGATCACCCGTGCGGAAGGACGGCCAGATGCTGAGCAGACGCGGAGTCATCAGGATGGGGGCGGTCGCCGCCGGGGCGGCGGCGGTGCCGGGGACGGCGGCGACCCTCGGGCGGCGGGGCCGCGCGTGGGCGGACGTCGCGGTGCCCCCGCCGTTCTCGGTGCCGCTGGGCCTGCCCGAGGTGGCGGTCCCGGTGCGCCGGACGGCGACCACCGACTACTACGCCATGACGATCCGGGACTCCACTGCGGAGATCCTGCCCGGCGTCGGCACCCCGGTCATGGGGTACGACGGGCGGTTCCCCGGCCCGACCGTCCACGCCGAGGCGGGGCGCCGGGTGATCGTCCGGCAGACGAACGCCATGATGCACGAGACCGTGGTGCACCTGCACGGCGGTCTCGTCGCGCCCGGCCAGGACGGGCATCCGGCCGACGCCATCGCCCCCGGCGCGGACCGGCGGTACGTCTACGAGAACCGGCAGCCCTCGGCGACGCTGTGGTACCACGACCACAGCCACCACATGGAGGCCGAGATGGTCTTCCGCGGGCTGGCCGGGTTCTACCTCGTCAGGGACCCCGGGGAACGTCGCCTGGGCCTGCCGTCGGGCCGGTACGACGTCCCGCTCATGCTGCGCGACGCGCGCTTCGACGAGCAGGGCCGGCTCGTCTTCGAGATGGACGACTTCCGTTACCGCAACACCCTGCTGGTCAACGGCCGGCCCCAGCCGTACATGAGGGTGGACGCGCGCAAGTACCGGCTGCGCCTGCTCAACGGCTCCAACGAGCGGTACTTCACGCTGCGGCTCGGCGAGGGCGACGGCGACGCGATGACGGTCATCGCGTCCGACGGCGGCCTGCTGCCCGCCCCGCTCGCCGCCACCAGCGTGACGCTGTCGCCCGCGGAGCGCGTGGACGTGGTCGTGGACTTCTCCCGGTACCGGCCCGGCACGCGGCTCGTGTTGCACAACACCGAAGGGACGTCAGAGGAGACCACGGACGTCATGCGGTTCGACGTCGGGCGCCGCGTCCCCGACCCCAGCCGGGTGCCGGGACGGCTCGGCCGCGCCGCCGACCTCGGCGCGGCCACCCTCACCCGCGACGTCAACCTGAACCTCGACCTGTCCACCGGCCGGTTCGTCATCGACGGCAAGACGTTCGACATGGATCGCGTCGACATGAGGATCAAGCGCGGGGAGACCGAGATCTGGCGTGTGCACAACCGCGACGTCCAGCCGTCGGTGCCGCACAACTTTCACCTGCACGGCACCCACTTCCAGGTTCTGGACCGCAACGGCCGGCCGGTCACCGGGCACGAGACGGGCCGCAAGGACACCGTCGCCGTGCCGGTCGGCGGCGACGTCCGCATCAAGGTCCGCTACGACCGGGACCTCGGCCGCTACCTGTACCACTGCCATCTCCTGGACCACTCGTCCATGGGGATGATGGCGCAGGCCGAGATCGTCGCATGACTCCACAGGTCACCACCGGCGCTCAAGAGGCGCTCTAGCCCGGCGCGAAACCGTTCAGATGGACGGCCGCGCCCTGCGGCCCGTATCCCCACGCGACCGTGCGGCGTCCGTGAGCCGCCGCGCAGTCCGCCCCCACCCGACCGGCGACGTCCAGGAGGAACCGACATCATGGCGGGACACACCGACAACTCGATCGTCATCAACGCGCCGATGGACCTGCTCTGGGACATGACCAACGACGTCGAGTCCTGGCCCGGCCTGTTCAGCGAGTACGGCTCCGCCGAGATCCTGGAGCGGGACGGCGACACCGTCCGGTTCCGGCTCGCGCTGCACCCGGACGAGAACGGCACGGTCTGGAGCTGGGTGTCCGAGCGCACCCCGGACCCGGCCACCCGCACCGTGCGGGCCCACCGCGTGGAGACCGGCGTCTTCCAGTACATGAACCTGCACTGGGAGTACGAGCAGGTCGACGGCGGCGTGCGGATGCGCTGGACGCAGGACTTCGCGATGAAGCCGGACGCGCCGCTGGACGACGCCGGCATGACCGCGCGCCTCAACCGCAACACCGCGGTCCAGATGGAGCGCATCAAGCGGATCGTCGAGGAGGCCGCGGAGCGCGCCGCCGGCGGCGTCCGCTTCGACCACACCGGCCGCCGCGTGCTGGTCACTGGCGGGACCCGCGGCATCGGCCGGGCGATCACGCTGGCGTTCGCCCGCGCCGGCGCCACCGTTCTGACCTGCCACCGGCAGGACGGTCCGGCCGTGGACAGCCTGGTCAAGGAGCTGGCCGAGACTCCCGGGGAGCACCGGGTCGTCAAGGCCGACATCGGTGTCGAGGCCGACATCGAACGGCTGATCGGCGAGTGCCGCACCCACCTCGGCTCGCTCGACGTGGTGGTCAACAACGCCGGCACGATCAGCCACGTGCCGTTCGAGAAGCTGGACGCGGCCGAGTGGCGGCGCGTCCTGGACGTCAACCTGACCGGCGCCTACCTGGTCGCCCAGAAGGCCCTGCCGCTGCTGACGCCCGGCGCCTCGGTCATCAACGTCGGCTCGCGGGTGGCCACGGTCGGCATCCCGCTGCGCGCCCACTACACCGCGTCCAAGGCGGGCCTCACCGGCCTGACCCGGTCGCTGTGCAAGGAGCTCGGCCCGCTGGGCTACCGGGTCAACCTCGTGGCGCCCGGCCCGGTGGAGACCGAGGAGGCCGTCCCGCCCGAGGTCCGCGAGCGGTACCGCAAGCTCATCGCGCTCGGCCGGCTGGGGCGTCCCGCCGACGTCGCCGGCGCGGTGCTCTTCCTGGCGAGCGACCTCGGCTCGTGGATCAGCGGGGAGACCCTCAACGTCGATGGAGGAATCTGACATGGCCGCGACTTCCGGCATCTTCCGCGTCATGCTGCGGATGAGCATCCACCCGGGCAAAGAGCGGGAGTTCGAGGAGACCTGGTACAAGGTCGGGCACGCGATCACCGAGCACCCCGCCAACCTGCGCCAGTGGCTGTCGCGCTGCGACGACGAGGACGGCGCGTACTACGTCGTCAGCGACTGGGTGAGCGAACCGGGCTTCCGCGAGTTCGAGCGCAGCCCCGAGCATCTGGACCACCGCACCCGGCTGCACCCGTTCCGGGCGTCGGCGTCGATGGTCACCATGCACGTCGTCTACGAGATGACCGGCCGGGCCCTGGCCGGCGGGACACCGGCGCCGTCGGCCTCGCGCTAGCGGTCCGGTCCGGTGGGCGCCGTCGCCGCGGTGAGCCGGAGCCAGGTGTGCAGCAGCCCGTCCGGCAGCGAGGTCCGCGGCCGCCAGCCGAGGACCTCGTGCGCGCGGTGCACGTCGAACCATACGTCGCGGCGGTCGAACCCGCGGGCGGGCAGCCGCTCCACATGCGGCTCCCGCCCGAGCGCCGCGGCGACGCGCCGGGTCAGCTCGTCGAGCGAGACCGGCACGCCGGAACCGATGTTGAACGCCTCCGGCCCGCCCGCCTCGGGCACCCGGTGGACGAGGTGACGGGCGTGCAGGAGGGCCTCGACGACGTCGTCCACGAACACGTAGTCGCGGCGTGCCTCCGGCGGCCCGTAGAGCCGCAGCGGCCGCCCGGCCGCCGCGGCCTCCAGCCAGTGCCCGACGACCCCCTGCATGCTTCCGGTCCGCTGGCCGGGGCCGTAGGCGTTGGCGATCCGCAGCACGATCGGGCGCACCGCGTCGCGCGCGCCGAAGAGCGCCCGTTCGAGCTCCACCTTGGCCCGGCCGTACGCGGAGGCCGGGCCGAGCGGGTCGGTCTCCCGGTACGGCGGGGCCGCCCGCGGGGCGTACACCGCGCCGGCGCTGCTGGTCAGGATGAGCGCCGGACGGTCCCCGGTGCGGCGCAGGGCCGACAGCAGCCCGGTGAAGGCGGCGTGGTCGGCGGCGACGCGCTCGGGGTGCCGCTCGGCCAGGGCCGGGTTGATGGTGCTGGCCAGATAGAAGATCACCCGGGCGGCGCGCAGGGCGGGCGCGGGACGGCCGCCCGTCACCGCCGGGTTCGCGCGGGTGAGGGGCGCCGTGGGGACGCCCGCCATCGTCAGGGCCTCGGTGAGGCGGGCGCCGATGAAGCCGCCCGCTCCGACCACGGCCACCGGCTGCGGTTCCGTGTTCGCGTTCCTGTGAGCAACCACGTCCCGAACGGTCCCAGCGGCGGCTCGACGGCCGCTGTGACCTGGATCGAGGCGCCCGAACGAGGAAGAGGGTGAGTGTGATGCACGTTCTGGTCACCGGCGGAGCCGGGTTCATCGGATCCCGGGTGGCGGCCGCACTGCTGGCCGCGGGCCACCGGGTGCGCGTCCTGGACGCGCTGCTGCCCGAACTGCACTTCGCCGAGCCGCGGCTGCCCGGCGGCGTGGAGTTCGTGCGCGGCGACCTGCGCGATGAGGACGCCGTGCGGCGGGCGCTGCGCGGTGTGGACGCGGTCAGCCACCACGCCGCCATGGTGGGGCGCGGGCGGGAGATCCTGGACGCCCGCCGGTACGCCGACTGCAACGACCTCGGCACCGCGACGCTGCTCGTGGGGATGGTCGAGGCGGGCGTGGAGCGGCTGGCGTACGCCGGCTCGGTGGTGGTCTACGGGGAGGGCCGGTACCGCTGCCCGGACCACGGCCTGGTCCGTCCCGGGCGCCGGACGGTGCCGGACCTGGACGCCGGGCGGTTCGAGCCGCGCTGCGCCGAGTGCGGGCACGAGCTGGCCGCCGAGGCGATCGAGGAGGACGACCCGCTCGCCCCCGCGTACAACATCTACGCGGTCACCAAGCTGGCGCAGGAGAACCTGGTGGCCGCCTGGGCGACCGACACCGGCGGGAGCGCCGCCGCGCTGCGCTACCACAGCGTCTACGGGTCCGGGATGCTCGGCAGCTCCTACACCGGCGTGGCGGGCACCTTCCACCACGCCGTGGTGGAGGGGCGCCCGCCCCGGGTCTTCGAGGACGGGCTGCCCCGCCGCGACTTCGTGCATGTGGCCGACGTGGCGGAGGCCAACGTCGCCGCGCTCCGGCGCGGTGTGCCGGGGTTCCGCGCCTACAACGTCGGCAGCGGGACCCCGCACACCATCCACGACGTCGCCCGCGCCCTGGCCGCCGCGGCCGGCGGGCCCCCGCCCGTCGTGACCGGCGAGTACCGGGTGGCGGACGTGCGGCACATCTTCGCCTCACCGGCCCGGATCATGAGCGAGCTGGGCTGGCGGCCCCGCGTCGGCCTGGAGGCGGGCCTGCGCGAGTTCGCCGCCGACCGCATGCGCGGCGGGGTGGCCCCGGCCGCGACCTGAAACGGGACCCGGGCCGGGGCCTGAGCCCCGACCCGGGCGGCGATCTGAGCCGCGCCCCGGGCGGGGCCCGGGCCGCGGCCGGCTCACCGGTCGGACCGGCGGCAGACGAAGGCCACGAAGAAGCGGGTCGTGTGGACGTCCACGACCTCGTCGAAGACCTCGTGCAGGAGGGGCTCCACCGCCGCCCCGGTCAGTAGCTGCGTCCGGTACGACGCCCAGCGGACACGGCCGCCCGTCGCGCGCATCACGGCCGCGTTGGCCAGGAACAGTGCGGAGCGGCCGAGGTGCTTGCCCGCCCCGTAACGGCCGCGCTGGTAGTCGTGGTAGTTGTCGATGGTCCAGAGGTTGCCGATGAAGGTGCCGCCGGGCTCCACGAACGTCTTCAGCCGTTCCAGGACCTTCCGCACCTGCCCCATGTGGTGGATCGCGTCCACGCAGAGGACCAGCGGCGCGGGCCCGACGCCGTCGAGGGCCCAGAAGTCCCCCTGGCGCAGCGTGAGCCCGGGATGGCCGACCCGGTCGCCCGTGATCTTCAGAGCCTGCTCGGAGATGTCGTTGGCGAGGATCTCCTTCGCCGGTGTGAGGTCGGCGGCCATCGCGGTGAACTCGCCGGTCCCGCAGGCGAACTCCAGCACCCGGGCGGCGTCCCGGCCGTGCTCCTCGATGTACTCGGCGATCTTCTTCTTCTGCGCCCGGAAGTCGTCGCCCAGGACGGGACGGCTCTCCACCTCCTCGCGGTCCCAGAACCGCCTGGCCCAGTAGTCCCGCCCCTCGGGAGCGTGTTCGCCGATCAGCCGGTGACCGGCGCTGACGAAGGTCTCAGCTAGCATGAGCGGCCCTTTCGAAGACGGCGTCGTCACCTCGCCCACGTCCCGCATGCCGCGTGTCGAGGCCAGGGCCGAAGCTTTCGGCATGGCGGTCGAGGTGCCCTGGAAGCCCGATGGACCGGGCGTCGAGCGGGCCTGGATCCGCGGGTGCGAGCCTCCTGCGCGAACCGTTCCCGACGGCGCCGACACGGCGGCCCAGCGCAGCCGCGGCGGGCCGGCGACGAGAGGAGTTGTCCGTGAGCGAAGGCATGGGGCGCCGTGAACTGATCGGGAAGGGCGGCGCGCTGGTGCCCGCGGCGGGCGCGGCGGCGCTGCTGGCCGCGGCGCTGACGCCGGAGCCGGCGTCGGCCGACACCCCGGCGCGTGCCGGCATCCCGCTGCCGGGCACGTGGGCGATCACCGTGACCATCACCGACCTGCCCGGCGTCCCGCCCGAGCCCGGCCTGTTCGCGTTCGGCCGGGACGGCCTGCTCACCGGCACCGGCGGCGCTTCGAAGGTCGTCGGCTTCGGCACCTGGAAGGCCACCGGCGCCACCACGTTCGCGGTGGACTACCGGCACTTCGTCATCTCCGACGACGGCGTGGTGACCGGGACGGTGCGCGTCGAGCAGACCGGCAGGCTGGCGTCGCCGGACAGGCTGACGATGACCGGCAAGGCGGCACAGGTCGACAACGACGGGAACGTGGTGGTCACGCTCACGGCGACGTCGGCGGGCGAGCGCTACGGCTTCGGCCCGGCCGGCCTCGGCGGCTGAGCGTCCGGCGCCGCGCCCGCCCCGGGGCCGCCGGCCAGCCGGCGGCCCCAGCGGCGGTAGTAGCGCGCCCGCACCAGCCGCCGCGGCAGCATCCGCGACATGGCGACCCGCCACCGGTAGTCCAGCCCGGGAACGCAGACCGGGTGCCCGGCGGCGACGGCGGCCAGCGCGTCGCGCGCCACGTCGTCCACGTCGAGCAGCCTGCCGAGCCGTCCCGACTCGCGATGCCCGGCGGAGCGGTGCAGCCGCGTCCCGCCGGTCGACCCGGGGCACAGCGCGGTGACGTGCACGCCGTCCCAGCAGACCTCGCCGTGCAGGCTCTCGCTGAACGAGGTCGCGAACGCCTTGGCCGCCGCGTACGGGGCGCCGCCGGGCGCGGGCAGGAAGCCCATCACCGACGAGACGTTGACGACGCCGCCGTGGCCGCGTTCGAGCATCCCGGGCAGCGCGGCCCGGGTCAGCCGGACCAGCGCGCCGGTGTTCAGGGCCAGGCCGTGCGCCAGCTCGGCGGGATCCCGGCGGGCGAGCGGGCCGATGCCGCCCAGCACCCCGGCCCCGTTGACCAGCAGGTCGACCGGCCGGTCCGGGTCGGCCACCCGCGCGGCGACCCGGTCCAGCCCGGCCGGGTCGGCCAGGTCCGCGGGCAGCGGCTCCACGTCGGCTCCGTGGTCGCGCTCCAGCTCGGCGGCCAGCGCGGCCAGCCGCGTCCCGTCGCGTGCGACCAGGACCAGCGCGCTTCCGCCGGCGGCCAGGCGGCGCGCGAACGCCGCGCCGATGCCGCCCGACGCGCCGGTCACCACGGCGTTGCGGTACTGCGTCATGTCCGCTCCTTCGTCACCAGGCGACCGGCAGGGCCAGCGGGCCCCGGATCATGCCGCCGGTCCGCCACTCCGGCCGGCGTCCGGGCTCGGCGTACCGCAGCCCGGGAAACCGTTCCAGCAGGGTGCTCAGCGCGACCGCCAGTTCCGCCCGCGCCAGCGCGGCGCCCAGGCAGCGGTGGACGCCGTGCCCGAACGCCAGGTGCGGGTTGGGGGCGCGGCGCAGGTCGAGCCGGTCGGGGTCGGTGAACACGGCGGTGTCCCGGTTCGCCGAGGTGATCGCCGGGAGCACCGCCTCGCCGGCGCGGATCCGCGTCCCGCCGAGTTCGAGGTCGCGGGTGGCGACGCGGATCGTCCCGCCGCCGGCGGAGACCGCGACGTAGCGCAGCAGCTCCTCGGCCGCCGCCGGCATCAGCCCCGGGTCGCCGCGCAGCCCGGCGAGCTGCGCGGGATGGTCGAGCAGCGTCTGGACCGACCCCGCGATCAGGCCGGCCGCCGTCTGGTACCCGGCGACGAGCAGGGTGACACCGAGAGCGACGAGCTCCCGCTCGGTGAGCCGGTCCTCGTCCCGCGCGGTCACCAGGGAGCTGAGCAGGTCGTCGCCGGGGTCGGTGCGGCGGGCCGCGACCAGGGCGGCGAAGTACGCGCGCAGCCGCTCGGCGGCGCGCAGCACGGTCCCGGGGTCGGTGCCGGTGGTGCCCAGGTAGTCGTCGGCCCACCCGCGGAACCGGTCGTGGTCGGGTTCCGGGACGCCCAGCAGCGCGCTGATCACCCTGATCGGCAGCGGCCCGGCGAAGCCCGCCACCAGGTCGGCCGGGGGGCCGGCGGCGGCCATGGCGTCCGCCAGCTCCTCGGCGATCGCGCGGATCCGCGGCCGGAACCGCCGCATCCGGTGCGCGGTGAACTCCCCGGCGATCAGCCGCCGCAACCGGGTGTGCTCCGGCGGGTCCATCGTGGTGATCGAGCCGGCCTCCAGCGCGATGCCGCGCACCCGCGGCGCGCCCTCGCGGGCGGCGGCGGCCCGGCTCAGCCGCGCGTCCGCCAGCAGCCGATGGTTGTCGGCGTAGCTGCTGGCCAGCCAGGCCGGCCGCCCGTCGGGCAGCCGGACGCGCGCGACGGGCCGGTGTTCCCGCAGCCGCGCGTACTCCCGCGCCGGATCGGGGCCCGGGGGCACCCGCGGCGGGAAACGCAGTTCCTCCTCGTCGGCCATGTCCGCGTCGGCCATGTCAGCTCCCTGGCTCGGTTGCTACCGGGACCGGCATCGTCGGCCTCCCGGTTCGAGGGCCGCTCGACGCCGGCCCGCGCACCGGCCTCGATCACGGCTCGAGGAGGACGCCCGAAGGTGGCCGTGTGCGGACGCCGCCGGCGCCCGCCGCAAGCGAGCCGACCGGAGGGAGCACCCGTGCTGGACAACGCGCTCGGTGTCGTAGCGCTCTCGGGAAGCGGCATCACCGCGGGTGTGCTGCTCGCCGTGGCCGTCAGCGTCGTTCCCACGCTGCGGGCGGTGCCCCCGCCCCTCTACGTGCGCATCCACCAGCTGCTCGGACGCAACTGGGACCCCACCATGCCGGTGATCGTGCTGACCTCGGCGGTGACGAGCCTCGTGCTGGCCCTGATCGCCGACAGCGGCGCGGCGCGGGTGCTGTTCCTGGCCGGCACGGTGCTGCTGGTCGCGGTCTCGGGCGTCTCCCATCTGCTGAACGTCCCGCTGAATCGCCAGGTCAAGAGCCTGGACCCGGACGCGCCCCTGCCGGAGGACTGGCGGGACCCGCGCGCCGAGTGGCGGCGCTGGCACCTGCTGCGCACCGTCCTGGCGATCGCGGCCGTGCTGGTGAACGCGACGGCCGCGGTGATCTGAGGAGAGACCGTGAACACAGGACTGCGAGACAGACGGACCCTGGTGACCGGCGGCACCCGCGGGGTGGGACGCGAGGTCGCCCTGGCGGTAGCGCGGGCGGGCGGACGCGTCGTCGCCGGTTACCACCGGGACGAGACCGCGGCCAAGGAGCTGGCGGCCGAACTGGAGGGCATCGGCGGCGGGCACCGCGTCGTGCGCGCCGACGTGACCACCGAGGCCGGCGCCGGGCTGCTGGCCGCCCGGTGCCGCGACACCCTCGGCGGCCTGGACGTGCTCGTCAACAACCTGGGCGTGGACGCTTCCGCCGAGCTGGCCGAGCTCGGGCACAGCGAGTGGGGACGGGTGCTCGACGCCAACCTCACCTCGATGTACCTGGTCACCCGGGCCGCGCTGGGGCTGCTGGCGGACGGCGCGTCGATCGTCAACGTCGGCAGCTCGCTGGCGCAGCGCGGCGCCCCCGGCCGCGCGCACTACGCCGCGTCCAAGGCGGGCGTGCTCGGGCTGAGCAGCTCGCTGAGCAAGGAACTGGGGCCGCGCGGCATCCGCGTCAACACGGTGCTGCCCGGCTTCGTCGACAAGCGGGACGGCGGCGGGCCGCCGCCCCAGATCCGGGAACGGCTCGCCGGGATGACCGCGCTCCGCAGGCTGGCCCGCCCCGAGGACGTCGCCGGCGTCGTGCTGTTCCTGGCGGGCGACCTGTCAAGGGCCGTGACCGGGGCGGTCATCCCGGCCGACTGCGGTGTCTGACCATGCCGGACAAGGAGATCTCATGAGCGACGACGACGGCGGCGGGCGGATCCTCGGATTCCTCGGGCTGGGCGTGATGGGCACGGGAATGGCCACCCGCCTGGTCGAGGCGGGCTACGGGGTGCGCGTCTACAACCGGACGGCGGCCAAGGCGGCACCGGTGGTCGAGGCGGGGGCACGGGCGGCGGAGACGGCCGTCGAGGCGGTGGACGGGGCCGGTGTGGTGGTCGTCAGCCTCGCCGACGAGCCCGCGGTCGAGAAGGTGCTCTTCGGCGACGCGGCGCCCGGACTCGCCGAGGGCGCCCTCGTCATCGACACCTCCACGGTCTCGCCGGACTTCGCCCGCGAGGCCGCGCGCCGGCTGGCCGCCCTGGGCGTCCGCCGCGTCGAGGCGTGCGTCTTCGGCAACCCGCTCCAGGCCCGGTCCGGGGAGCTGCGCGTGCTGACCGCAGGGGACCGGGCGGACGTGGACGCGGCGCGCGACGTGCTGGAGGCGGTCGGCAAGGACATCCGGCACTTCGGGCCGCCCGGCTCGGCCGCCACGATGAAGCTCGTCCTCAACATGCTCATCGGGACGGAGATCGCCGCCCTGGCCGAGGCCGCCGAGCTGGGCCGCGGCGCCGGGCTGGACCGCGACGCCGTCCTGGACTGCGTGGCCTCCAGCGGGGTCGCGTCCATGGTGATGGCGTTCCGTGCGGCGATCATGCGGGAGCGCCGGTACGAACCCGCCGCCTTCCGCACCAGCCTGATGGCCAAGGACCTGCGGCACGCCGTCGAGCTGGCCGGCGCCGCCGGCGGCGGGCTGCCGCTGGCCGAGCGGGCGCTGGAGATCGTGACGCGGGCCGTCGACCGCGGCGACGGCGATAAGGACCTGGCCGTTCTCGCCGAGCACGCACACAACTCACGACAGGGGTGACGCATGACCGACACCAGCACCGCGGTGCCGCCGCGGGACGAGGACGACCGCGCCGGCCGCGCCGACCATGCCGACCATGCCGACCGCGACGCCTTCGACGTCCTGGCCGCGCTTCCCGCCCGGCACCGGCTGATGATGCTGACGATGGGCCGGGTCGTCGCGCCGGTGGTCTGGGCGCTCACCGAGCTGGGCGTCCCCGACCGGCTCGCGGACGGCCCGCTCCCGGTCGGCGAGCTGGCCCGGGGCACCGGAACCCACGAGCCCACCCTGCTGCGGCTGCTGCGCAGCGCGGCGTCCTTCGGGGTGTTCGCCGAGGAGCCCGACGGCCGGTTCCGGCTGACCCCGATGTCGCGGTTCCTGCGCGCCGACGCCGAGCAGAGCGTCCGCGACCTGGTGCTGATGAACGGCACCGAGCTGTTCTGGCGGCCCTACGAGGCCATCCTGCACACCGCGCGCACCGGCCGGCCCGCGTTCGACCACGTCTTCGGGACGTCCCTCTTCGAGTACCTGGAGGACCGGCCCGACCTGGCCGGCCTCTTCCACCGCGCGATGACCGCGGCCAGCCGGCGGGGCTCGGCCGCGGTCGCCGCGGTCCTCGACCTGCCCCCGGGGGCCCGGGTCGCCGACGTCGGCGGCGGCCAGGGCTACCTGCTGGCCGAGGTGCTGCGCCGGCACCCCGGCTGCCGGGGGCTGCTCTTCGACCGTCCGGCGGCCGTCGAGGACGCCCGTGACTTCCTGGCCGGACGGGATCTGGCCGACCGCACCGAGTGCGTCGCCGGCGACTTCTTCACCGAGGTCCCCGGCGGCTGCGACGCCTACCTGCTCAAGCACGTGCTGCACGACTGGGACGACGACGACGCCGTCCGCATCCTGCGCAGCGTGCGGCGGGCCGCCGGCGACGACGGCCGGGTGCACGTGATCGAGATGGTCACCGGGGAGCTCAACACGCTGGACGTCGTGCGGCTGCTGGACATCGACATGCTCGTCTCCGCCGGCGGCCGGGAGCGTTCGGCCGGGGAGTACCAGCGGCTCGCCGCCGCGGCGGGCCTGCGGCTCACCGGGCGGCGCGCCGCCGCCGGAACGACCGTCCTGGAGTTCCGCGCCGAGGTCAGCGCGGGCTGAGGTCCCGACCCCGCCGCCCCCGGTCGCCGAGCGCCTCCATCGCCTCGACCAGGGCGGCGGGGGCGGGCAGCCCGGCCACCTCGTCCCCGATCGCCCGCGCCGCCCGCGCGTAGCCGGTGCCCTCCAGCAGGGCGCCGGCTTCCGCGCGGACGCGGTCGACGGTGGTCTCGGCCAGCGGCAGGGAGCGCCCCGCGCCGCTCGCGGCGACCTGCCGCGCGTTGACCGGCTCGTCGGCGAACGAGGGCACGACCAGCTGCGGCACCCCCAGCACCGCGGCGGTGATCGTGGTGCCGGCGCCGCCCTGGTGCACGATCGCGTCGCAGGCGGGCAGCGACAGGTTGAGCGGCACCGACTCCAGCACCGGCGTGCCGGCCGGCAGCTCGCCGATCAGGTGCCGGTGGCCCGCGCCGATCGCGACCAGGATGTCGACGTCCAGGTCGCAGAGCGCCTCGACCGCGCAGCGCACCGGGTCCAGGTGACCGGTCTGCTTGACGAACGTCGTCCCCCACGTCACGCACACGCGCGGCTTCCCGCGCGGACCGGCGGGCAGGTCCGGGACGATGCCCGAGCCGTTGAACGGCACGTACCGCATCATCGTGCGGTTGGGCGCCTCGGCCAGCTGTAGGCGGGGCGGGCACACGTCGAGGGTGACCGTGCCCAGATGGTCGGCGTCCGGTACGCCGTGCCGTTCCAGCAGAGGGGCCAGCGCGGGCGACTCGATGTCCCAGCGCTCGCAGGTGTAGTCGGTGCCCCACAGGTGGCGCACCAGCGGCAGGCCGAGGACCTCCGCCGCCACCAGCCCGGCGTAGGCGCGCGGCTCGTACACGACGACGTCGGGCCGCCAGCGCCGCGCGAACCCGATGACATCGCCGGCCATCGCCTCGGCCACGGCCGCGAACATCCGCATACCGCGGGCGGACCGTGCCTCCTCGCTGCTGCGCCAGCCCGGGTCGGTCTCGCCGTCCTGGTACCAGACCGCACTGAGGTCGACGTCGACGCCCGCCTTCACCGCCGGCAGCCCGGTGCCCCGCACCGCGTTCAGGTAGGAGGGCTGGGAGGCGACGGCGACCTCGTGGCCCGCGGCGCGTAGCGCCCAGGCCAGCGGGACCATCGGGAAGAAGTGGGAGGGGGCGGGGAAGGTGGTGAAGAGAACGCGCATGACGGATTCCTTGCTCTCGGCTGGAGGGCCTCACGGCGTGGCACGCCGTGGACGTGCGGGCTCAGGAGCCGACGTGGAAGAGGTCGGCGAGCGCGCCCGCGGCCAGGTCCGCCGCTTCCGCGGTGGGACGGCCCGGACTGCGCCAGGAGACGAACCCGTCGGGCCGGACGAGAACGGCCCCGTCCGGGGGCATCTGGTGGCCTTCGCCCCACACGTCACCGGGATCGTGCAGGTCGTCGCCGAACCGGCGGACGTCCAGGGGAACGCCGAGCCGGTCCGCCGCCGTGCGCGCGCTCGCGGACCACACGCCGCCCTCGGGTCCCGCGACGAGCACGGGACGGCCGCGGTAGAGGTCGAGTGTGGAGATCCTCCGGCCGTCCCGCCGGATCCACGCGTGCGGGGCACGGGTGCCGACCTGCCCGGTCAGCCGCTCGGGCGGGAACGCCTCCGGGCCGGCGGCGTCGCCGCCGTACCGGTAGCCGAAGACGGCCGCGTAGTAGGGGGCGGCGACCTCGCCCGTGCCGAGCACGTCGCGTCCGGTCCGGTCCCGCATCTGGAGCAGGGCCTGGCGCAGGGTGAAGGCGGCCACCGGCCTGCGCTCGGCTTCGTAGCCGTCCAGGATCCCGGGACCGGCGTGCCCGTTCAGCACGGCGGCCAGCTTCCAGGCAAGGTTGTGGGCGTCCTGGATGCCCGTGCCGGAGCCGAGCGCCCCCACCGGCGGCATCGCGTGCGCGGCGTCGCCGGCCAGGAACACCCGCCCGTCGCGGAACCGCTCGGCGACGACGGCGCCGATCCGGTAGTGCAGAAGCCGCGTGCCGTCCTGGAGCTGCGGGACGATGCGCGGCTCCAGGTTCGGGTCGCCCACCGCCTTGCGGATCATGTCGGCCGCCTCGGCCACGTCCACGCGGGTGACCGGGACGCTGAACACCCACCGGCCGGCGCCGTCGTGCGGGACGATCACCGTGCCGGGCACCGGCCGGTCCACGTGGCACACCGCGATGCGGCGGTCGCCCACGTGCCGCGACAGGTCCGCCTCGAACGCCAGCGTCACGGTGTCGCCGAGCGTGCCCGGTCCCTCGCCCGGGATGCCCAGCCGCTCGCGCACCGGGCTGTCGGCGCCGTCCGCGGCGATCAGGTATTCGGCCGCCACGGTGCGCTCGGCGCCGGTGTCCTGGTCCACGACCAGCGCGCGCACGCCGCCCGCGTCCTGCTCGAAGGACGTCAGCGCCGTGCCGAGGCACAGCCGCGCGCTGAGCCCGGCGGCGCGCTCGCGCAACAGCGCCTCCAGCCGGTCCTGGTCGACCGGAACCCACGGGCACGGGCTGAACTCGGCGGGGTCCTCCGCGGGCTCGCCGCCCAGCCTGCCGCGCTCCGGGCCGGCGAGGGTCTCCGCCGTGATCATCAGCGCGCCGGTGTTGACGTTGCGCCGGTCCAGCACGTCCGCGGCGAGGCCCGCCTGGCGGAACAGCTCCTGGGTGCGCGGGTTGACGGTGCGGGCCCGGGGATGCACCAGGATGCCGCGGTGCCGCTCGACCACGGTGACCGGGACGCCGAGCCGGCGCAGGAACACCGCCGCGGACAGGCCCGTCAGCCCGCCCCCGACGACCAGCACGGGAACGGTCTCGTCAGCGGACATGGCACCTCCCGGAGCACGTCTGGACCTCGCCGACGTACACGTCCTGCGGATCGCCGGCCCGCTCGCCGCTCATCACGAACGCCGACACGAACCCGCGCGGCGTGTGCGCCAGCCCGGTGTAGCTCCCGAGGAACGGGCCGTCGAACCAGCGGAACGCCTTGTCCAGGTCGAACGGCCCGCCCAGCCGCCGTTCCCGGAAGCCCTCGCCGCGGACGCAGCCGGGCCCGCCGCAGGTCGCCATCCAGTGGGTGGTGGAGGCGCCCGCCGCGGCCGTGTCGTCGCGCAGGTCGTAGTAGGTGATGGCGAGGGTGCCGTCCGGGGCGGCGTCGATCTGCGGGGTGAACGCCTGCCCGGTGCCGCCGGGCGGCGAGTCGGGCGTGCCGTTCACCCGCCGCGGGCGCGCCCAGGTCCGCCCGCCGTCGGACGAGGCGGTCAGCGCGACCGCGCTGCGGCTCCCGCTGAGCCGCGCGTCGTTCCACACCATGTACACGCGGCCCCTGGCGTCCACGGTCACGTCGGGGACCAGCGAGGCGCCGACGATCGGCGTGGTCGTCCCGGGCAGCACCGGGACGCCGAGGTCGGTCGCCGCGATCGTCGAGGGCGCCGACCAGGTCGTGCCGCCGTCGGTGGAGCGCATGACGCGCAGCAGTTCGGGCCCGTCCCCGGCGGCGGCGGTCGCGGCCGACGCCCCGCCGGGCGCGAACGGGCCCTCGTGGAACAGGTCGAGCAGGGTGCCGTCCGGCAGCACGACGATCTGGTTGCCGATCGTCCCGTCGCCCGCGGGCGGCCGGTGGATCGCGCGGGCGGGCTCCCACGTCCGGCCGCCGTCGGACGTGCGGCTGAACAGCAGCTCGTGCGTCTGGTCCGTGGTGTTGTGGCGGTTCCACACCAGGTATGCCCGGCGCGGGTGGCGGGGGTCGACGGTGAGCGCCGGCTTGTCGTGGAAGTACCCGGCCATCGGGTCGGCGTCGACCTCCACCGGGGCGTTCCAGCTCTGCCCGCCGTCGCCGGAGGTGAGGACGGCGACGCCGGTGGTCAGCGGGGCGAGCCCGGCGGCCATCACGGCCGCGTAGAGCCGCCCGTCCGGGCCGAAGGTCAGCCAGGGGTTGGCGATGCGGCCGTACGGGCCGCCCGAGCAGAGTGTGATGGGCGGTGACACCTGACGCCACGACCGGCCGCCGTCGGCGGTCACCGTCGTCACCATGCCGCGTGCGCTGCCGTACGCCCACCGGTCCTGCTGCCAGCCGACGACCCGGCGGCGCGGGTCGGCGGGGTCGATCGCCAGCGTCGGCTCGGCCTCGACGCCCACCGTGTAGGTGTCGCCGGGGAACGTGTCCGCCGTGCACGAGGCGAAGGGGCTGGCCCCTGAGACCCGGGCGGGCGGCGCCGGGGCGGACGCCGATGCCGGGGCCGTCACCGCCGGTGCGCCCAGGAGCGGAACCGCCAGGAGCGCGGCGGACAGGGGTCGGAATCTGTGTCGCATCATCGGGGACCTCGCGTCGTCGTGACCCGGCAGGGCTCGGGACCGTCGCCGTCCGGCGGCGGAAGGTCAGGCCGACGGTAGGGGGCCCGGCTGGAAGATCACTCGAATCCGCGGCGGTGCCGCGCGGCGTGGCACCGCGCCGATTCGAGCGTCCGACGACCCGCCGGTTTCACAATCCGTCCCATGAGCGGCCTGATGGAGACCGAGGTACTGATCGTGGGGGCGGGGCCGGTGGGCCTCACCGTGGCGGTGGAGCTGGCCCGGCGCGGTGTGCCCTGCCGGGTGGTGGAGGAACGCTCCGCCCCCCGCGAGAGCACCCGCGGTTGCACCGTGTACCAGCGCACCCTGGAGGTCTTCGACGCCATGGGCCTGCCGGTGGACGACTACGTCGCCGAGGGGGCCCGGATGGCGCACCGCGTCTACCACCTCTTCGGCGAGCGGATCGGCACGGTCGACATGGCCGAGCCGGGCAGCGCCCGTCCCTACCCGCTGGTCGTCGGGCAGAACGTCACCGAGCGGTATCTGGAGCGGCGGCTGGCGGACCTGGGCGTGCTGGTGCAGCGCGGCACGTCCGCCGGCGCGGTGACCCAGGAGAACGACGGCGTCACCGTCACCCTGCACCACGAGGGGGGACGGCGGTCGGTCATCCGGGCGGCCTGGCTGGTGGCCGCGCAGGGGGCGGCCAGCGGCGTCCGCGACTCGCTCGGCGTGGCGTGGCGGGAGTGGCGCCGGTTCACCGGCCTGCAGATGCTTCAGATCGACGCGCGGGTGCGGCTGCCGTTCGGCCTGGCGCCGGACGAGGCGCACCTGTTCTTCGGCGCCGGCGGGCACGTGGGCTGCGTGCCGCTGCCGGACGGGCGGCATCGGGTGTTCGTCGTCCGGCGAAGTGCCGGGGGGCCCGACGAGCGCGGCGATCCCCGGCCCGCCGAGATCGCCGCGGCCATGGAGCGGCTCTGCGGTGTCGGCGAGGTCGGTCTGAGCGAGGGGAGCTTCGCCTGGCGGGTGCGGTTGCAGAACCGGTTCGCCGAGCGGATGCGCGTCGGGCGGGTGCTGCTGGCGGGCGATTCGGCGCGGGTGTTCGCCCCGGTGCACGCGCAGGGCATGAACACCGGCGTCCAGGACGCCTTCAACCTGGGCTGGAAGCTGGCGGCCGTGGCCGGGGAGGGCGCCCCCGAGGCGCTGCTGGACAGCTACGAGGCCGAGCGGCGTCCCGTCGCCGAGGAGCTGCTGGCGCGTACCGAGCGCTCCCTGGACTTCGGCGTCCAGGAGTCGCCCGGCCGCGACCCCCTGCTCGCCGCGATCGCGGTGAACCGCCCGAAGCGCACCCAACTCGCCATCGACTACCCGGATTCCCCGCTCACCCGCGACCTGCTCGGCGAGGCGGCCGGCTCCCGCGCGGGCCGGCGGGCCCCGGGCCGGTGGGACGGCCGCTGGACGCTGCTCGTGCTCCCCGGCCCGCGCCCGGACCGGTGGGGGATCGGCCGGCTCATGACCGGCCTGGACTCGCGGGTGGACGTCATCGTCGACGTCGACGGTGAGGCGTCGTCGGCGATGAACGCGGCGCCGGAC
The DNA here is from genome assembly GCF_030283145.1 of Actinomadura xylanilytica. Classification (GTDB taxonomy): domain Bacteria; phylum Actinomycetota; class Actinomycetes; order Streptosporangiales; family Streptosporangiaceae; genus Spirillospora; species Spirillospora xylanilytica. Next base: position 73,296 of record NZ_JASNWE010000003.1, on the reverse strand, counting down.
GCCCCCGCCATCCATCTCATCCGGCCCGACGGTCACATCGGCCTGCGCGGCGGCCTCGAACACGGCCCGCAGGTGGCCGCCTACCTCGACACCGTTCTCGGCCCCGTCCCGCCCCGAACTCGATCCACGGCCTAGGAGATCGCATGCCGGCCTTGAGAACCCTGAAGGTCCTGACCGCCGCGCTCGTCGCCCCGCTGCTGGCGGCGCAGGCGGGCGCGCCCGCCGCCCGCGCGAGCACCGCCGCGGTCCCGTCCCGCCCGCAGGCCGTGCCGGTCGAGGTGACCGGTGACGGGTTCTGCGCCCCGGGCCCGGACCCGCGCCCGGCGGGCCCGATCACCTTCGGGGTGAGCACGCCCGACGCGGCGGGGCGCTGGTGGGCGGTGATGCGGCTGCGCGGCGCGGCGACCATGGACCGGGTCCGGCAGGAGTTCGCCGACAGCTACTCGCCGGACCCGGCCGTGGCGGTCCCCGCGCTGCGCGCCATCTACCGCGACGTCGACTTCCGAGGCGGCGCCTCCGTCACCCCGGACGCGCCGGTGTCGGTCACCTCCGCCTTCGAGCCGGGCACGTACTACATGTCGGACACGGCGCTGGAGGGTGCGACGGACGGCTGCGGCACCGGCCGCACCCACCTACAGCGCTTCCACGTCGCCGGACGGCCGCGGTCCACGCCGCCCCCCAGGACCGGCACCGAGATCCAGGCGCGGACGACCGCCGGCGGCGGGCAGCGCTTCGACATGCCCCGGTCCTGGCCGTCGCGGGCGTCCGTCCTAGTGCGCAACCGGGCGGAGCAGCCCCACGAGGTCATCATCGTCGGCGTGGCCCCGGGCACTGGGGACGCGGACGTCGCCCGGTATTTCGACGCCGTCCAGAATGGCGACACCAGCGTGCCCAGTCCGTTCGGGGCGACCGTCGGCGGGATGCTCGCCATTTCCCCGGGCCGCACCGCCGCATTCCGCATCGACCTGCGCCCGGGGCGCTACTGCGTGCTGTCCTTCGTGCGCAATCCACGGACCGGGGTGAAAAGCGCCTTTGAAGGAATGTTCGCGACCGTCACGGTCCGCTGAGAAATTCTCCGCGGCCGGTCGAGCACGGCTCGAGCGGCCGCATGGACGATCGACCCGGCCCGTTCCGAAACGTAGCCGAAAGGTGGTTCCATGTCCCTCGATCACGCCTCCGAACAGGTGCAGCGGCTCAGCCGGATCGTCTTCCGCCCGTGGGAGCCGCAGATCATCTCCACGTTCGTTCGGTTCGAAATGGCCGACCGGCTCGCCCAGGGCCGCAGAACGGTCGGAGAACTCGCCGGCGAACTCGGCGCGCACCACGACTCGCTCGGTCGGTACCTGCGTTCCTGCGTCGTCCTGGAACTGCTCGAAACCGATGACGGCGACACGTTCGGAATCACCGAACTCGGCCGCCTCCTATGCTCACACGAGGCCGGAATGCGCAATATCGTGATGATGAACTTCACCTCCGGCATCTGGAACCGGGCCGGCCGGCTGCACGAAACCATCATGACCGGGAGGACCGTCCCGGACGACCAGGGCGAGGACCTCTACGACTACTACCGGCACAACCCGCGCGAGCGCGCCTGGCACGCGGCCGCCATGGCCGACCTGGCCGGCGACGCGGGCGCCGCGATCGCCGAGCACCACGACCTCGGCGGCGTGTCCACGGTCGTGGACGTCGGCGGCAGCCTCGGCGTGCTGCTGTCGCGGCTGCTGGCGGGGGCGCCGGACGTCACCGGCACGGTGTTCGACCTGCCCGGCATCGTGGAGAGCGGCCGCGAGTGGGCCGCGGGCACGGCGGTGGCGGACCGGCTGTCGTTCGTCGGCGGCAGCTTCTTCGAGGACGTCCCGCCCCTGGCCGACCTCTACCTGCTCAAGCAGGTGCTCTGCGACTGGGGCGACGAGGACTCGGCGCGGATCCTCGACTCCATCCACCGCGGCGCCCCGTCGGGCAGCCGGCTGGTGGTGATCGAGTGGATGCGCCCGGACGGGAACGAGCCGTCGGAGTACGACAGCATGAGCCTCGGCCTGCAGACCGTCACCGGTGGCCGGGTCCGGACCGAGAGCGAGTTCGTCGGGCTGCTGGAGGGGGCCGGGTTCAAGTTCGAGTCGACCCTCACCGTGCCGAGCACGCTGCTGCCGCGGCCGTGGCACCTGATCCAGGCGGTCCGCCCCTAGCGCGTCCCGGTCCGCCTTTCCGATGCCGGCCGCGACTTGACCGGAACCGGTGTCACCAGTTCCATGGGGAACGACGCGGAATTCTCTCCGAGATTTCCGGACCCATGGGACAGAGGCCAAGGAGAATCCTTCGATGTCCGATTCGAAACGACCGTCCTGGGCCGCCTCCGGAGTCGTGGACGCCCCTCCCAAGGAGGTGTGGAAGGCCCTCGTCGGCTTCCTCAAGGACTCCGGTATGGGCGAGGTGACGGTGAACGAGGCGGAACGGCGCGTCTCCCTCCAGGGCGACTGGTGGTACCGGGGCGAGCACATCGTCAAGGAACACGACGGCGGCAGCCTGATCCAATACCAGGTGTACAACATCGCCTCCGGGGCGACGCGCTGGATGGTGCCGCTGGTGGCGCCGTCCAACGGCAAACTGCGCGACGGCTTCCAGGAACTGCTCCGCGGTCTCGGGCAGAGCCTTCGTGCCGGGGCGCGCTACCGCGGCAAGTAGCCGCACCCCGGATCGGTACCGGGTCAGATAACGGCCAGGCGATATCTGGCGTCAGCCAATTGCCGTGCGGCCCGAATACGAATGATCCTCGACCTCCCCTTGAGCGAGTGGCCAGCGCCGCCGTCCACGATGGCGGCATTCCACTCGACAGCGGGGAGGTCGGCTCATGAAGGCGCTCGTGCTGTGCGGCGGGCATGGGACGCGGCTGCGGCCCATCACGCACACCTCGGCCAAGCAACTGGTCCCCATCGCCAACAAGCCCGTCCTGTTCTACGGCCTGGAGGCGCTGCGCGAAGCGGGCATCGAGGACGTCGGCGTCGTCGTCGGCGACACCGCCGGCGAGGTGTGCCGCGCGGTCGGCGACGGCTCGCGGTTCGGCCTGCGGGTCACCTACATCCGGCAGGAGGCGCCGCTGGGCCTCGCGCATGCCGTGCTCATCGCCCGGGAGTACCTCGGCGACGACGACTTCGTCCTGTACCTCGGCGACAACTTCCTCCTCGACGGGCTGACCGGCGTCATCGAGGAGTTCCGCCGCACCCGGCCGGACGCGCGGCTGCTGCTCACCCCGGTCGCCGATCCCGGCTCCTTCGGCGTGGCGGAACTGGACGGCGACGGCCGGCTGCTCGGCGTCGAGGAGAAGCCGGAACGGCCGCGCAGCGACCTGGCCATCATGGGGGTGTACCTGTTCACCCCCGTCGTGCACGAGGCGGTGCGCTCGATCAAGCCGGACCCGCGCGGTGAACTGGAGATCACCACCGCGATCCGGTGGCTGCTGGAGCGGGGGACCCGGGTGACCTCCCACATCGTCCACGGCTACTGGAAGGACACCGGGCGGGTCGAGGACATGCTGGAGTGCAACCGGCTCGTCCTGGAGTCCCTGGAACCGCGGGTCGAGGGCGAAGTGGACGCGGCCACCGAGATCACCGGCCGCGTCGTCATCGAGGCGGGCGCCCAGGTCGCCGGTTCGCGGCTGGTCGGCCCGCTGATCGTGGGAGCCGGCGCGGTCGTCTCCGGCAGCTACCTCGGCCCCTTCACCTCCATCGGGCCCGGCTGCGTGATCCGCGACACCGAGGTGGAGTTCTCCATCGTCATGGAGCGTTCGTCGGTGCTCGGCGTGCCGCGGATGCGCGACTCCCTCCTCGGCAAGGACGTCGTCATCACCCCCGCCGCCGAGCAGCCCCGCGCCCACCGGTTCGTCGTCGGCGACCACAGCCGGGTCCGCCTGGGATGACCCCGCCGCCGACCGCCGGTCCAGCGAGCCTCAAGCGGCCGCGTGTCCGATGGCGGCACGTTCCCTCTCTGCCTTGGAGGTCCACCATGCCGTACGCGGCGATCACCTACCGGGTCAAGCCGGGATGCGAGGACGAGCTGGCGGAGGTCTTCGCCGGCTTCAAGCGGGTCGACACCCCGGACATGCGCGACGAGAACGGGGAGACGGCCGGCCGGCTGCTCGGCACCGCGGTCTTCGTGAAGGACGAGTTCATGGTCCGCTTCATCCACTACGAGGGCGACTTCATCGCCATCGCCCGGCACATGGCCCGCCAGCAGGGCGTGCACAACCTGGAGGAGAAGCTCGGCCCGTACCTGACGCACCGGCGGCCCGCCGCGTCCCCCGAGGAGTTCAAGGAGAACTTCCGCGAGGCGATGATGCGCTGCCTGTCCCAGCTCTCGGTGGACACGCACCCGGCGGGAAGCTGACGCGGCTCGTTGAGGGGAGCCGAGCGCGATGGACATCATGCCTGTGACGGCCGGTCCGGCGGGCGTGCCCGGCGCGCCGCCGGCCGACCCCGAGCCCGCGTCCGGAACACGTTTCACGGTGCTCGGGCCGCTGGAGATCCACGACGGGCTGCGGATCCGCACTCCCCGCGCGCACAAGCTGCGGGTGCTGTTGGCGCTGCTCCTGGTGCGGTGCAACACCGTCGTGTCGACGGACGCGCTGATATCCGAGCTGTGGGGCGACCGCCCGCCGCGCACGGCGCTCAAGGCGCTGCGGGTGTACGTCTCCCAGTTGCGCCGGACCCTGTCGGTGCTGCCTCCGCACGGCCGGCGCCCGGTCATCGTGACCCGTGATCCCGGCTACCGGCTGGAGATCGACGACGGGACGCTCGACCTCGTCCGGTTCGAGCGGCTCTGCGAGCTGGGGCGGATGGCCACCGACGAGGGCGACCTGGAGCGCGCGTTGCGGCACTACCGCGCGGCCACCGGGCTGTGGCGCGGGCCGGCGCTGGTCGACGTGCGCTCCTCGTCGGTGCTGGAGGGGGTGGCGCTGAGCCTGGAGGAGTCACGGATCTCCGCCCTGGAGCGCCGCATCCGGTTGCAGATCCGGCTGGGCGGGCACGTCGGGGTCATCGGGGACCTGCGCGCCCTGGCCACCGAGCATCCGCTGCACGAGCGCGTCCACGCGCAGCTGATGGTGGCGCTGTACCTGGCCGGGCGGAGGGCGGACGCCCTGGCGGCGTTCCGCGTCCTGCGCGAGGCGTGCGTCACCGACCTCGGCGTCGAGCCGAGCCACGACCTCCAGGTGCTGCACCGGTCGATCCTGGAGTCCGACGAGGCGTCCACGCCGCACTGGGAGACGTGGATCGCCTGACGGCGGGGTTTTCCCGAGACTGGCCGCTGCTTTATCCCCGGCTGAGACGCTCGACGTCGTGAGCCACTCACAGTCACCACCGGGGAGTGGAGCCGGACAAAGGAGCGGCACCATGGATTTCGGTCTCAAGGGACGGCACGCGGTGGTCACCGGGGGCACCCGGGGCATCGGCCGCGCGATCACCTGGGCCCTGCTGGAGCAGGGCGCCTCGGTCACCGCGTGCCACCGTCAGGAGAACGCGGAGGCGGCCGCCCTCCGCGCGGAGTTCGCCTCGCGCGGCGCGTCGGCGCGGCTGGTCCGCGCCGACGTGACCGCGGAGGCGGACGCGCGGCTGCTGCTCGACCGCGCCCGCGACGCGTTCGGTGCCGTGGACGTGCTGGTCAACAACGCCGGGATCATCAGCCATCTGCCGCTGGCGGAGATGGCCGAGGACGAATGGGCGCGCGTGGTCGACACCAACCTCGGCGGCACGTACCGGATGATCCGCGCGTCGCTGGACCGGCTCGCCCGGCCGGCGTCGATCGTCAACATCACCTCGGCCGTCGCCAAGCACGGGATGCCGAACGCGTCCCATTACGTGGCGTCCAAGGCCGGGATCATCGGACTGACCCGCGCGCTGTGCAAGGAACTCGGTCCCGAGGGGATCCGGGTCAACGCGATCACCTGCGGGATCGTCGACGACACGGGCCAGCAGAACCCGAACGGGGAGGAGGGCAGGCGGCGCTACGCCGCGATGACCGCCCTCGGCCGGCTCGGTGAACCGGCCGAGATCGCCGACGCCGTGCTGTTCCTGGCCGGCGACGCGGCCCGGTACGTCACCGGCGCCGTGCTGGACGTGGACGGCGGGATCTAGGAGGTGACGACGACCATGGTCCGTGCCGTGCTCACCATGCTCGTACGCGAGGGCTGCGAGGCCGCGTTCGAGGACATCTGGAGGCGCGCCATGAGGGACGCCCAGCCGCGCGGCAGCCTCGGGCAGGCGCTGACCTCCGACCCGGAGCTGCGCCGCAAGTACATCATCACCGGCGACTGGGAGAGCCGCGAGGCGCTGCGGGCGTTCGAGGGCAGCGCCGAGCGCCGCGGCATGTCCGCCGCCTTCGAGCCGCTCCGCGAGTCGGCCAGCAAGCAGGTCCTGGAGATCATCGCCCGCGTCTGACCGGGCCGCCCAGAGAGGAGACGTGACTGCCATGACCTTCCGCATCGTGGTGCGTGCCACCCCCCGGAAAGAGGACCAGGACAGGTTCGAGGCGGCCTACCGGCAGGTGACCGAGACCGTGCGCGGCACGCCCGGTCATCTGCGCGACGAGCTGCTGCGGGACACCGGGGACGGGCGGACCTACATCCTGCTGGCGGAATGGGAGAGCGAGCAGGCGTTCCGCGCCTGGGAGGACGACCCCGGGCACCTGCGGATGGCCGCGCCCATGCTGCCGTACTGGGGCGACGACGGGGTCGAGCGCCGCATCTTCGAGGTGCGCGCCCGGCTCGACAGCGTGTGAGCGTCATGGCGACGGTGCGCAAGGCCATCGTGGTGGGCGCGGGGATCGGCGGTCTGACCACCGCCATCGGCCTGCGCCGGGCGGGCGTCGACACCGTGGTGCTCGAACGTCGCTCGACTCCGGGGCGGCTGCTCACGGGGGGCGGCTTCATGCTGTGGCACAACGCGCTGCTCGCCCTGCGCGAGCTGAAGCTGGACGAGCGGGTGGCCGAGGCCGGCGTGGAGATCGTGTATCACGAGTTCCGGTCCGACCGGGGCCGGCGGCTGGCCCGCTGGGACATCGCCCCCGAGGCCGCGCGGTGCGGCGCCCCGGCGATCGGCCTGCGCAGGTCGGCCCTCAACACGGTGCTGATGGACGCGGCCGGCGACGACGTCCGGCTCGGGCAGCGCTGCACCGGCTTCGAGCAGGACCCCGACGGGGTGTCGGCGCGCCTCGCGGACGGCACCGAGTTGCGCGCCGACATCCTGATCGGCGCCGACGGCATCCGCTCGACGGTCCGTGACGCCCTGCGCAAGGGGCACGACCTTCCACCGCGGTACGCGGGGTACACCGCCTGGCAGGCGATCACCCGGCTTCCGGGCGAGGACGTGGTGCCCACCGGCACCTTCTTCAACCTGTGGGGACGGGGCGGGCTGCGCTTCCTGTACATGCGGCTCAATCCGGAGGAGGTGTACTGGGACGCGATCATCGCCGACAGCGTGGGCGCCTCGTTCGACATGCTGGACAAGGACCGTGGCGAGGTGATGGCCGAGACGTACCGGCACTGGCCGGACCCGGTGCCGCGCATCCTCGCGTCGACCGAGGAGGACGCGATCCTGCCGATCGAGGTCTTCGACCGCCCGCCGGACCGCAGCGCCGGCTGGGGGAAGGGCCGTGTCGTGCTGCTCGGCGACGCCGCCCACCCCATGACCCTCAACCTCAGCCAGGGCGCCGGGCAGGCCGTCGAGGACGGCGTCGCCCTCTCCAGGCTGCTGGGCGAGCATGACCGGGTGCCCGAGGCGATCTCCGCCTTCGAGGAGCTGCGCCACGCGCGCGTCGCCGGGATGACCGGCACGGCGTGGTCGATCGGCGCGATGGGGCGCTGGCGGAGCCGGCCGCTCTGCGCCGGCCGCGACCTGTTCATGCGGGCGTTCTTTGACGGCAAGGGCCGCCGGGAGAGCTACGCCCAGATGATGGACGTGCGGTTCTGATGGTCCCGGACGCCGTGGTCGACGTGCTCCTGGCGGCGTTCCTGCTGCTGTCGGGGGTGCTGGCGGGCGTGCTCTTCACCGTCGAGACGGCCATCGTGCCCGTGGTGGGGGTGCTTGCGGCCGAGCCCTACGTCCAGGTGCACCGGCTGCTGGACCGCCGGTTCGATCCGATGATGCCGCGGGTCAACAAGGTGTCCCTGGCCGTCTGCGCCGGGCTGGTGGTGGTCGCGGACGGCGTCTGGCCGCGGGTGGCCCTCGCCTGCGCGGGGCTGTGCATCGTCGGCGTCGCGGTGGTGTCGGAGGGCTGGAACGTGCGGATGAACCGGGTCATCGCCGGCTGGGATCCGGCCGCGCCGCCGGCGGACTGGCCGGGCGTGCGGACCCGGTGGGCGGTGGCCAACCGGGCGCGCACGCTGCTGGCGATCGCCGGGTTCGGCGCGGCGATCACGGGGGCGGCGCTGGTGTGGTGATCCGGCCGGAGGCGGGGCCGGTCCGGGCGGCGCCGCAGGTCGGCAGTAGTTTCCCGCCAGCTAGTGGACGCGCATTCCCTACATGTAGACAATAGCCATGTTTACTGTCAGCCCATCCGTCCGAGGACCGAGAAGCTGGAGGTTCGCTGATGTCGAGGTTGCTGGTGATGCCCGCCGGACGCCGGGCGAAATGGATCGTCCTGGTGGGCTGGTTGGTGATTCTCATGGCGTCCGGGTCGTTCGCCGGCAAGCTCTTCCAGGCGGCCGACAACGACCGGATCGGATATCTGCCGAAGAGCGCCGAGTCGACCGCCGTGCTCCAGGCACAGGCGGCCTTCCCGCAGGGCCAGGTCATCCCAGCGATGATCATCTATAAGCGGGACGGCGGGCTCACCGCCGCCGACAGGCAGCACGCCTCCACCGATGCGCAGCGGCTCACCAAGGAGTTCGCGCCGCACGCCACCCCGCAGCAGCCCCAGGTGTCCAAGGACGGCAGGGCCGTCATCTACACCGTCCCGCTCGCCGCCACCGGCGACGAGAAGGAGGGCGACGTCATCCTCGACGCCGTCGACGGCATGCGCGACCGGCTGGGCGAGGGCGGCGGCGGCCTGGACATCAAGGTGGCCGGGCCCGCCGGGCTCGGCGCCGACGAGTTCCTGATCTTCCGGGACATGGAGTTCACCCTGCTGCTCGTCCCGGTCCTGGTGGTGGCCGTCCTGCTGCTGCTCATCTACCGCAGCCCGGTGCTGTTCCTGGTGCCGCTCTTCAGCGTCTTCGCCGCCAACCAGCTCGGCAGTGCGGTCGTGTACGGGCTGATCAAGGGGCCGGGCCTGACGGTCAACTCGATGGCCACCAGCGTGCTGAGCATCCTGATCTACGGTGCGGGGACCGACTACGCGCTGCTGCTGATCGCCCGATACCGGGAGGAACTGGCACGGCATGAGGACCGGCACGAGGCCATGCAGGTGGCGCTCCGCCGCTCCGGGGGCGCCATCGTCGCCTCGGCCGGCACGGTCGGGCTGGGCCTGCTCTGCCTGGCCGTCGCCGACCTGAACTCCACCCGCACGCTCGCCCCGATCGGCGTCCTGGCCGTCGGCTCCGCGGTGCTGGCCATGATGACGCTGCTGCCCGCGCTGCTCGTCATCTTCGGCCGCTGGATCTTCTGGCCGCGCGTTCCGCACGCCGGGGACGCCCCGCACGCCTCCCGGCTGTGGACGCGGGCCGGCGTCCTGGTCGGCTCCCGTCCCCGCGCGGTGTGGACGGTGACGGCGCTGGCGCTCGCCGCGGGCCTGCTCGGGCTGCTGTCGTTCAACGTCCCGCAGCAGACGAGCTTCACCGAGAAGCCCGACGCGGTCAAGGGCCAGGAGCTCATCTCGGCCCACTTCGCCGCCGGCGCCGGCAACCCGGTCGACGTGATCGCCAACGCCGGGCAGGCCGCCGCGGTCAGGCAGGCCGCCCTCGCGGCGGGCGCGACCTCGGCACAGGAGTCCGGCCGGGCCGGCGGCACGGTGCAGATGCAGGTCACGGTGGCGGCCGAGCCGGAGAGCGGGGCCGAGCGCGATGCGGTGAAGCGGCTTCGCGACCGCCTGCACGCGGTCCCGGGCGCGGACGCCAAGGTGGGCGGGCCCGCCGCGATCGAGGTGGACATGATCAGCACCATCCAGCGCGACTCGCTGCTGACCATCCCGCTCGTGCTGGTGGTCGTCCTCGTGGTGCTGTGCCTGCTGCTGCGCGCGTTCACCCTGTCGGTGCTGCTGATCGCGACGGTGGTGCTGTCGTTCGGCGCCGCGATGGGCATCTCGACGGCGGTCTTCGAGCACGTCTTCAACTGGACCGGCCAGGACGCCCAGCTCCCGCAGATCGCCTTCGTCTTCCTCGTCGCGCTCGGCGTCGACTACAACATCTTCCTGATGAGCCGGGTCCGCGAGGAGGCCAAGCGGCACGGGACCAGGCAGGGCACCATCAACGGCCTGGTGTCCACCGGTGGCGTCATCACCTCCGCGGGCATCGTGCTGGCCGCCACCTTCAGCGTCCTGGTGACCCTGCCCGTCGTCGGCTTCGCCGAGCAGGGCTTCGTCATCGCGCTGGGCGTACTGATCGACACCTTCATCGTGCGGTCCCTGCTCGTGCCGGCGCTGACGCACGATCTCGGCGACCGGCTGTGGTGGCCGAGCAGCCTGGCCCGCGGGCCGGGCGAGCGGTCCCGCGAGGCCGGGCGTGAGCCGGTATCCGAACAGAGGGGTTGATGACGGTGACGAGCGAAGCGGCCGCCCGCGGACGTGAGCGGAGCGGCGAGCCCGCCTGGACGGGGGAGCCGGGGGACACCTCCACGCTGCTCGGCCGCCCGGCCGTGGGCTACCTGGACGCCGCCGCAGACACGCTGGCCACGGTCAAGCGCGAGATCCTGCGCCGGCTGGCGCCCGCGCCCGGCCAGCGGATCCTGGACGTCGGCTGCGGCAACGGCACCGACGTGCTGGAACTCGCCGGGCGGGTCGTCCCGTCCGGTGAGGCGGTCGGCGTCGACGTCAACGAGCGGGCGATCGAGGAGGCCCGGGCCCGCGGCACCGGAACCGGCGTGCCCGCCTCGTTCATGACCGCCGGTGCGTACGCGCTGCCGTTCCCCGACGGCCGGTTCGACGGCGTCCGCGCCGAGCGGGTGGTCCAGCACCTGGCCGACCCGGCGGGGGCGATCGCCGAGATGGCGCGGGTGACCAGGCCCGGCGGGCGCGTCCTGGTCGCCGATCCCGACCACGGCATGTGGGCCCCCGACCTGGACGACCGGGAGGCCGCCCGCACCGTGCTGACCTGGTGGTTCGACAACATCCGCAACCCGTGGATCGGCCGCCGGCTGTCCGGCCTGCTGCGCGCGGCCGGGCTGGTGGAGGTGCAGGCGCGGCTCATGCCCGTCGTGCTGGACGGGATCGCCGCCGCCGACGGGCTCACCGGCTTCAGCGACGCGGTCCGGCGGGCCGGGGAGCTGGGCGTGCTCGCGCCCGAGCGCGCCCGCGCCCTGACCGGGAACATCGTCGAGCGGGAGGCCGATGGCGGGTTCCTGATGTACGGCGCGATGATCCTGGCCGAGGGCCGGAAGGGGGGCTGACCATGCCGGACGCGGAAGGGGCCGGCCGCTACGCCGCCGCCGTCGACGACGCGCTCGACCGGCTCGTGGACGTCGGGTTCGAGTTCGGGCCCGACTTCGCCGTGCACGCCCCGATGACGGCCGAGACGCTGGTCACCCTGGACCGTCCGGACGAGGTGCCGTCCTGGATCGAGCTCAACCTCCGACGGCGCCGCTCCCACGACCCGCCCGCGCCGCTGGAGCCGATCCCCGACGACGACCCGGTGGCGCGGCGGGCCGCGCTGGGCGACTACCGCCGCGTCGCCGACTGGGTCGCCTACTTCGACCGCCGGCTCGCCGAGGGGCCGTGGCGGGACGTGGTCGTCGAGTGGTGGCCGGTGCTGCTGGACGGGGCGTTCGCCGCCTTCACCCACGGGCTGATCCGGACCGCGCACGCGGTGCGGATCCTGCGCACCGCGCCGAAGCCGAGCGGCCTCCAGCTCAACGAGCTGGCGCGCGGGCTGGCGTACTGGGCGGCGCGCTTCACGCCGGTCCGCGGGCCCGGCGGGGCCGGCGGGTCCGGGGAGGTCCCGGTCACCATGGCCGCGCGGGTTCCGGTCGCGCGGGTTCCGGCCGCGCTGAGCGAGCTGACCGTGGTGAACGCCGGCCTGTACGCCGGGCTCGCCCCCCGCCCGCCGGTCCCGGCCGTCCACACGGTCACCGCGCCGGCCGCCGTCCGCCTCGTCCTGCCGATCCTGCCGGAGGAGATGTGGCCCGCCGCCTACGCGACCGCCGAGACGCTGGCCGCGCAGGTGTGGGCGGTGTCGCGCGGCTTCGCCGGGAGGGGCGTGCCCCTCCCGGAGGGCGAGCCGCCCGGGGTGGACCTGCTGGTCGAGGAGGCCGTCGAGATCGGCGAGGAGCACGCGATCAAGCTCGCCGAGGCGTGCCGGCGCGAGTACGCGCTGCGTCCCGACCCGCGGTATCTCGCCGCGGCGCACACCCTGAACGTCAACTGCCGGCACGAGGGAGGACTCTGATGGCGGCCAGGCCCGACATGACGATGATGCTGGTGACCCACAAGGCGTTCCGCCGCGATCTGGGCTACCTGTCCGACGCCGCCGGGCGGCTGGACGCCGGCGACGCGCGCGGGCGGCAGGCTGTGGACGTGGGCTGGCGCACCCTGAAGGCGATGCTGATCAGCCACCATGAGGGCGAGGACCGGCATATGTGGCCGCGGATGCGGGCCGGCCTGCACGGACGCCCGGACGATCTCGCCGTCCTGGACGCGATGGAGGCCGAGCACGACCGGATCGACCCGCTCGTGGCGGCGGTGGACGACGCGCTGGCCAGGCCCGGCGAGGACGACGCGCGGCCGGCCGAGGCCGCCGAGGAGTTCCGCGCCGAACTGGACCGGCACCTCGAGCACGAGGAAGGGGACGCGCTGCCCCTGGTCGGGGCCGCGATGTCGCCCGGCGACTGGGAACGGTGCCTGGCCGAGATGCGCGGCGGCGGGCTGGCGGCGCTGCGCAGCGCGCCGGAGTTCTTCCCCTGGCTGATCGGGGAGGCCGCCACCGCCGACCGGGCGGCCGTGCTGAGCCGGGTTCCGCCGCCCGTGCGGCTGCTCTTCCAGAAGGTGTGGCTGCCCCGTTACACGAGGCAGCCACGCTGGCTGTGAGCCGGGTGCGCGTCCCGCCGGTCAGCTACCGGCCGGCGGGGCCGCCGCCGGGGGGACCGGGGATGACGCCCAGCTGCATCATCATGCCGAGGTCGTCGCGGACCGCCCAGTGCTCGGCGATCCTGTCGCCGGCGAACCGGATCATGTGCAGCTGCCGTACCTCCACCCGCTTGCCGGTGCCGGGCATCCCGGAGCCGGGCAGCGGCCCCTCGTGGGTGCCCTTCATCGTCAGCCGGAACGCCACGTAGTCGCCCTCGGCGATGACCTGCCCGATGTCGTAGTCCAGGTCGGGGAAGGCCCGGAGGGCCTGCTCGGCCACCGCGAGCACCCGCGCCGGCCCCCGCTCGGGTGCCCCGCTGTTGTCGGTGTAATCGGCGGTGTAGGTCTCGTTCGCCAGCTCCGGTCCGGCCTTTCCCCGGAGAATGTCGAGCGATTTTACAAGGATTTCCTTGTTTCTTTCCTCGCGACTTTGCGCTGCCACTGCTCCTCCATTCACGGAAGCTTTCTCCGACATTATCCAAAGAAAAGCTAAACGACTCTCCGGTTTATTGTCAAGGTGTCGGGAAGGCGGCCTTTCCCGCGCTTAGCCGCGAATTAACCGGGGCTCGCGACACTGGGACGCGCGGCCCGCACGGGGCCCGAGCGTCACAGGAGGGCGAGCATGGCCGAACGGTGGACCCCGGCCGACATCCCGGACCTGTCAGGGCGCACGGCGATCGTCACCGGCGCCAACAAGAACCTCGGCTTCCACACTGCGCTCGAACTGGCCCGGCACGGCGCGGACGTCACCCTGGCATGCCGCCGCCGGGAGCGCGGGGAACGGGCGCTGACCGAGCTGAGGCGGCGCGCACCGGACGCGTCCGTCCGGCTGGGACTGCTCGACCTGGCCGACCTGTCGTCGGTCGAGCGGTTCGCCAAGGAGTACGCGGCCGAGCACACCGGGCTGGACATTCTGATCAACAACGCCGGCGTGCTGGGCATCCCCAGGCTGCTCACCGCCGACGGCCACGAGATGCAGTTCGGCGTCAACTACCTCGGTCACTTCGCGCTGACCGGACGGCTGCTGCCGCTGCTCAAGGCGCGTCCCGGCGCCCGGGTGGTGAGCCTCGGCACCTGGATCGTGAAAATGATGGGGAGGATCGACCTGGACGATCTGCAGAGCGAGCGCGCGTACGACAAGTTCAACGCCTACAACCAGGCCAAGCTGGCCAATCTGGTGTTCACCCGGGAACTGGCCCGCCGGTACGCCGGCCACGGGCCGGCCGGCGTCGCCGCGCATCCCGGCTTCGCGGCCAGCGACCTCCAGTACACCGGCCCCCGGATGGAGGGCAGCCGGTTCCAGGAGGCGTTCTTCAAGATCCCCACCCGGCTGTTCGCCAAGCCGACGGCGGCTGGGGCCTGGCCGTCGCTCTACGCCGCGTGCGCGCCCGGAGTGGAGCCGGGCGGCTGCTACGCGCCCACCGGCCTCGGGGAGATCTGGGGTCCGATCGGACGGGTGAGGACGCCCGCCAAGATCGCAGATCCCGGGCTCGGGCCGCGGCTGTGGGACATCTCGGAACGGCTGGCCGGCGTGTCGTACGAGGCGCCGGTGCCCGAGACGAAGGAGGGCTGACCATGGCGGACAACGCACCGGCCGTGCCGGCGGCCGAGGACCTGCGGGGCCGGGTGGCGCTGGTCACCGGCGCGAGCAGCGGGATCGGCGCGGCCACGGCCCGCACCCTCGCCGCCCGCGGCGCGGCCGTCGCGGTCAACTACCACCGCGGCGAGACCCCGGCCAAGGAGGTGGTGGCGGCCATCGAGGCGGGCGGCGGCCGCGCGCTGGCCCTGCAAGCCGACGTGACCGACCGCGACCAGGTCCGGAAGCTGGTCGAGCGCGCGCAGACGGAGCTGGGCCCGGTCGACGTGCTGGTCGCCAACGCCACCGGCCTGTACGGGTTCGAGGTGAAGGTGGCCCCGTTCACCTCGACCTCGGTGGAGTACTGCGAGTGGATCGTGCAGCGGCAGCTCCGGGCCCTGCTCAACCCCGTCGACCTGGTGCTGCCCGGGATGCTCGACCGCGGCCACGGCGCGGTCGTGGCGGTCGGCGCGGCGCTGTCGCGCTCGCCCGCGCCCGGGTTCCTGCCGCTCAGCATGGCGAAGGCGGCGCTGGAGTCGGCGGTGAAGGTGATCGCCCAGGAGGCCGGCCCGTACGGCGTGCGGGTCAACGGGGTGGGACCGGGGCTGATCCTCACCCGGGTCGCCGACGGGCTGCCCGAGCAGGCGCTGCGTGCCAACGCGCAGCGCGCGGCCATGCGCCGCAACGGGGTACCGCAGGACGTCGCGGAGGTGATCGCGTTCCTGGCCACCGAACCCTCCGGCTACCTCACCGGAAGTTACCTGATCATCGACGGCGGCACCGCGATGGTGTGACCGGGAGGCGACGAACGTGACACGACAGGCGAAGGACCACCTCAAGGAGACCGAGTGCGATGTCCTGATCATCGGGTCGGGCATCGCCGGATCCATGCTCGGGGCCATCCTGGCGGGCAACGGCGCGAGCGTGGTGCTGGTGGACGGCGTCCAGCACCCGCGGTTCGCGGTCGGCGAGTCGACCATCCCGCACTACCTGGTGCGGCTCAACATGCTCGCGTCCCGCTACCGGATCCCCGAGATCACCACGCTGGAGAGCCTCAACGCGGTCGACAAGAAGATCGGCAGCACGTTCGGCATCAAACGGCACTTCGCTTTCGTGTCGCACCGGCCGGGCGAGGAGCCCGACCCGGGTGAGACGATCCTGGCCGGGGTGCCCAAGGTGCTGTACAAGGCCACCCACATCTTCCGGCAGGACAGCGACGCCTACATGTTCCACGTCGCGGTCAAGTACGGCTGCGAGCCGCGGCAGAACTGGCGGGTCGCCGACCTGGACCTGGCCGAGGACGCGGTGACCGTCACCGGGCAGAACGGTGAGCGCATCCGCGCCCGCTACCTGGTGGACGCCAGCGGCTTCCGCTCCCCGGTGGCCGACAAGCTCGACCTGCGCGAGAGCCCGACGCGACTGAAGACGCACACCCGCTCGATCTTCACGCACATGTCGAACGTGCCGCCGTTCGACCACATGGTGGACTGGCCGCGGGAGGACCGGCCGCCGCTGCGCTGGCACGAGGGCACCCTGCACCACACCTTCGAGGGCGGCTTCTTCTGGATCATCCCGTTCGACAACCACCGCAAGTCGACCAACCCGCTGTGCAGCGTGGGCCTCGTGCTGGACACCCGCGTCCATCCCAAGCCCGAGGACATGACGCCGGAGGAGGAGTTCTACTCCTACGTGGAGAGGTTCCCGGCGGTGGCACGGCACTTCCGGGGCGCGCGGCGGGTGCGCGAGTGGGTGTCCACCGGGCGGGTCCAGTACTCGTCCAAGAAGACCGTCGGGCACCGGTGGTGCATGATGTCGCACGCCGCCGGGTTCATCGACCCGCTCTTCTCCCGCGGCATGTCCAACACCGTCGAGGTCATCGACGCGGTGGCGTGGCGGGTCCTGGACTCGTTGAAGGACGACGACTTCTCCGAGGAGCGCTACGCCTTCGTGGAGCGGCTCCAGCAGGGCCTGCTGGACTACAACGACGACCTCTGCAACGTGTCCTTCCTGGCCTTCCCGCACTTCAAGCTGTGGGACGCCATCTTCCGGATCTGGGGCTTCTCGTCCAACTACGGCGCGATGCGGCTGAGCCGCGCGCAGCTCCAGTACAACCTGAGCGGCGACGACCAGATCTACAAGGACCTGGAGGAGGCGCCCAACGCCGGGTTCTGGTGGCCGGACAACGCCGAGACCAAGGCCATGTGGGACGTGATGGTGGAGACGGTCGAGAAGTTCGAGATCGGCGAGATCTCGGCGGACGACGCCGCCCACCGGATCCTGCGCTTGGTGCTGGAGTCGGACCTCCCGCCGGCCGCCTTCGGCTACAAGGACCCCGACAACCACAACCTGCACCCGACGACCCGGGACCTGGCCAAGTTCATGTACTGGGCGATCCGCAGCGGACCGCCCGGGGCCCGCGAGCTGGCGGCGGGCACCCTCCAGGCCATCGGCCGGGCCGCGCTCCACCGCAAGAAGATCGCCTGACCTCCGGGCCGCGCCGTCGCCGCGGCCCGGACCGATCGCCGGAAGCCGAACCATGACACGGAGGTGACGGTCATGACGCACACACCGGGAAAGCTCGTCTGGCGCGACGAGGTGCCACCGGTCCGGTGGCAGGGCGAGGAGGGCCGGTTCCTACTGCGTGCCGAGGACACGGGCGGCCTGTACTCGTTCTTCGAGGTCACCACGTCCCCGGGCGGCGGCCCGCCGCTGCACGTCCACTCGGGAGAGGACGAGGCCTTCTACGTCGTCGAGGGCCGGTACGCCATCCGGCTCGGCGACGAGGAGCACGAGGTCTCCGCCGGCGGCCTCGTGTACGGGCCGCGCGGCGTCCCGCACAAGTTCCGCAACATCTCCGGTGGCTCCAGCAGGCTGCTGGTCGTCGCCACGCCCGGCGGGGTGGAGGGCTTCTTCGAGGGCCTCAGCGAGCTGATGGGGGGCGGCGGACCGCCGCCCCCCGCCGCGATGATCGACCTGGCCGACCGCTTCCACGTGGAAGGGCTGGAACCGGTCGGCCCGCCGCCCGGTGCCGGACGTCCCGGTGCCGGACGTCCCGCGGGGGGCCCGGCGGCGGCCCGCCCGGCCGCCTCGTGAGCGCCGGCGAGGCGGGCAGGGAGCTGGCCCGGCGCTGGCTCGTGGAGGGCTGGTGCGGCGGCGACCTCGATCTGGCCGACCGGATCTTCGCCCCCGATCTCGTGCTCCGCGGCCGGCGCGTCGGGCCGGCCGGCCCGCGCGACGCCGCCCGGCGGATCCGCGCCTCGTTCGCCGGCATGACCGTGGACGTGGGCCTCCAGGTGGCCGAGGGGGAGCGGGTCGTCACGTACTTCACCGCCCGGGGCCGGCATGTCGCCGGGTACCGGGGCATCCCCCCGACCGGGCGGACCGCGTCCGCCTCCGGCATCCAGATCTGGACGTTCCGCGACGGCCTGGTCGTGGCGGACGTGAACGTGTTCGACGAGTGGGGCCTGGTCTCCCAGCTCCGCTGACCACGGCGACTCCGCCACCACGGAGAACCCTCCCGGCACGGCACCACGGAACCGGGCCCGCCTCCCACGGAGACGGGCCCGGTTCGCCGCGTCGTCACTCGGGCTTGTGCCCGATGACGACGGTGTGGCCGTCGTAGTCCTGGAGGGCGATGGTCTCGACGCCGCCGAAGCCGGCGTCCTTCATCCACTCCACGCACTCGGCGGCCGAGTAGCCCGAGCCGCCGACGCTCAGCGTCATGGCCAGGCTGAGCAGCAGCGGGTTCAGCCGGCCGCGCCGGTCGTCGAACATCAGGTCGTAGACCATGAAGGCGCCGCCCGGCCGGACCGCCTCGAACGCCTTGCCGATGACCGTGCGGCGCTGCTCGGTGTTCCAGTTGTGCAGCGCGTGCCCGCAGAGCAGGGTCTGCCCCTCCGGCAGCGGATCGGCGAACCAGTCGCCGCCCTGGTAGCGGGCGCGGTCCGCCACGCCGAGCTGCTCCATGTGCTCGTCGAACAGCGGGCGCAGCGGCGGCATGTCGAACACCGTGCCGGTCAGGTGCGGGTGGGCCTCCAGCAGAATGCCGGCGACGTTCCCGCGGGCTCCGCCCAGGTCGACGACGTCGGTCCGGCCGCTCCAGTCGATCCGGCGGGACAGCTCCCAGGCCAGCTCGCTGCTCAGCGCGTCCTGCGCCTCGATGAACATGCGCTGGAGCTGCGGGTCGGCGTAGGTCTGCTCGAAGAACTCCCCGCCCTCGCCCTGCGGCGCGTCCCCCTGCGGCGGATGCGGGATCTGCGGCTTGCCGGTGCGCATCACCTCGGCGAGCCCCTCCCAGGTCGGCCGCATGAACCGGTCGACGAACCCCAGGTAGGTGCCCATGAAGTAGCGCCTGCCGGGGACGAGGTAGTAGTCCGCCTCGGGGCTGTTGCGGTACCCGTCACTGTCGCGCTCGAGCATGCCCATGGCGACGAGCGCGTCCAGGAACTCGGGCAGCGCCGGCGACGTCAGGCCGAGCTCGGAGGCCAGCCGCGCGGCGGTGGCCGGGCTCTCGGCCAGCCGCGCGAACACACCGAGCTCCGACGCGCTGACCAGCATCTTCGAGTGCCAGAACGCGGTGCTCAGCTCGTAGATCTTCGCGGGCGCGAACGGCGGCGCGCCCGCGGGGGTGGTCTCTGTGGGTGCGGTCATCGTGCCATCTCCTCATCTGGGCCCCGCCTACTCGCGCCAGGCGGACCACCATGCGTGGTCGGTGTCGAGGGAGTGGTAGCCGCCGGCGTAGTACACCAGCGGCTGGTCGAGCTCGCCCGCGTCCATCTCGACCACGGCGACCCGTCCGATGATCACGTCGTGGTCGCCGGCGGGCCGCAGTTCCGGCTCGACGCACTCCAGGGTGGCCAGGGCGCGCGGCAGCAGCGGGACGCCGGTCCGCCCGGCCCGCGGACGCAATCCCGCGAACCGGTCGAGTCCCGGGCCGGCGAACCGCCGCGACTCGGCGGTCTGGCCGTCCCGCAGGATGTTCACCCCGAACGCCGCCGCCCCGGCGAACACCGGATACAGGCTGGACCGGCGGCTCGCGCAGAACAGCACCAGCGGAGGGGCGAGCGACACCGAGGTGAAGGAGTTCACCGTCATCCCGACGGGCCTGCCCGCCGGGCTCGTCGCGGTGACGACGGCGACTCCGGTGGTGAACCTGCCCAGCGCCGCGCGGAGCCGGTGCGTGTCGGCGGGATCCGTCGTTGGCGAGTCAGGGGTTCGCATGTGCCTCCCCGTCCGGGGATCGGTGCCGGGGTGTCCCGCACACGTTCCCGCGGGGTGCTCGAGGACCGCTCGGGACGTCCTCAAGCGCGGCGGCCCGTCCGCCGCCGGACGGGCCGCCGCTTCCAGCGCTTCTGCAGCGGGGGTCAAGCGGCGACCCCGACGCTCGACGTGGTGATATCCGCCAGCCTGCCCGTCACCCGGGCCGGCCGCAGGGAGGAGCGTCCATGCACCGAACGCTGATCGTGGCCCGGATGGAGCCGGGACAGGCGGACGCGGTGGCCCGCCTGTTCGCCGAGTCCGACTCGACCGAACTGCCGCACCTGATCGGGGTGTCGCGCCGCACCCTCTTCCGCTTCCACGACCTGTACTTCCACATGGTCGAGGCGGACGGCGACATCACCCCGAACCTGTACAAGGCCCGGAGCAACCCGCTCTACAGCGACCTGAGCGACCGGCTCACCGCGCACGTCCGGCCCTACGACCCGAACTGGAAGGAGCCGAAGGACGCGATGGCCGAACCCTTCTACATCTGGACCCCCGACGACGGCGTCCAGCTCACCCGGTGACGTCCCGCCGGTTCCCTGCTCGCTTCCCAGGCCAAGGAGTCGCCACCGTGTCCACACCGAGAATCCGGAAAGTGACGGCGCAGGACGTCGTCCCCAACCGCCGGCGGGGCGGGGACATCCGCGTCCTGCTCAGCCCCAGGACCGTGAAGTCCACCTCGGGGTTCATGGGCGAGCTGACGCTCGAACCCGGAGAGTTCGTCTCCGAGCACCGGCACCCGTACTCGGAGGAGTTCCTCTACGTCGTCCGCGGCTCGGTGCTGATGCGGGTCGAGGGCGAGGCGGTGCGCCTCGGCCCCGGCGACTCGCTGATGGTGCCGATCAACGACCGGCACCGTCTGGAGAACGACGGCGCCGAGCAGGCGTTCGCGGTCTTCCACCTCAGCCCGCTGGCGCCGCGGCCGGAGCTCGGCCACGTCGACCTCGAACCGCTGCCGAACGCCGGCGAGGCCGCGCCGAAGGTCGGGTGACCCATGACCTCCGCACGCTCAGCCGCGATCACCGGGATCGGGGTGGTGGCCCCGGGCGGCATCGGCACCAAGGCGTTCTGGGAGATGCTCACCGCGGGCCGGACCGCCACCCGGGCCATCACGCTGTTCGACCCGTCCGGATTCCGGTCGCGGATCGCCGCCGAGTGCGACTTCGATCCCGCCGCCTGGGGCCTGACGCCCCAGGAGGTCCGGCGGATGGACCGCGCCGCCCAGCTCGCCTCGGTCGCCGCCGACGAGGCCGTCGCCGACAGCGGGCTGGTGACCGGTGCGCTGCGGCCGGACCGCGTCGGGGTCAGCCTCGGCAGCGCGGTCGGCTGCACGATGGGGTTGGAGGAGGAGTACATCGTCCTCAGCGACGGCGGCCGGCAGTGGCTGGTCGACCACCACTACGGGGTGCCGCAGCTGTACGGCTACATGGTGCCCAGCACGCTGGCGGTCGAGGTGGCCTGGCGGGTCGGCGCGGAGGGTCCGGTGGCGCTGATCTCCACCGGCTGCACCTCCGGGCTGGACGCCGTCGCGCACGGCGCCCAGCTCATCCGGGAGGGCACCGCCGACGTGGTGATCGCCGGGGCCACCGACGCGCCCATCTCGCCGATCACCTCGGCCTGCTTCGACGCGATCAAGGCGACGTCCCCCAACAACGACGACCCCGCGCACGCGTCGCGGCCGTTCGACCGCGACAGGGACGGGTTCGTGCTCGGCGAGGGCTCGGCGGTGTTCGTACTGGAGGAGGCGTCGGCGGCGCACCGCCGCGGCGCCCACGTCTACGCCGAGGTCGCCGGGGTCGCCGGCCGGAGCAACGCCCACCACATGACCGGCCTGAAACCCGACGGCCGGGAGATGGCCGAGGCGATCACGGTCGCCATGCGGCAGGCGCGGCTGGGTCCGGGCGACATCGACTACATCAACGCGCACGGGTCGGGCACCAAGCAGAACGACCGGCACGAGACGGCCGCGTTCAAGCGGAGCCTCGGGCAGCGGGCCTACGAGGTGCCGGTCAGCTCGGTCAAGTCGATGGTCGGGCACTCGCTCGGCGCCATCGGCTCGATCGAGGTGGCGGCCAGCGCGCTGGCGATCGAGCACGACGTGGTGCCGCCGACCGCCAACCTGTGCACGCCCGACCCCGAGTGCGACCTGGACTACGTGCCGCGCACGGCGCGCGACCACCGCACCGACGTCGTGCTCAGCGTGGGCAGCGGCTTCGGCGGCTTCCAGACCGCCATGCTCCTCGCCCGCCCGGGGAGCACCGGATGACCGCCGCCGTCGTCACCGGCGTCGGCGCGGTCACGCCGCACGGCGTCGGTGTCGAGGCGTACTGGCGAGGGACGCTGGCCGGCCGGTCCGCGATCCGTCCCCTCACCCGGTTCGACCCGGAGTCGTATCCGGTGCGGCTCGCGGGGGAGGTGCCGGGCTTCTCGGCCGCCGAGCACGTGCCCAGTCGGATCATCCCGCAGACCGATCACTGGACGCACCTGGGCCTGGCCGCCGCGGCCATGGCGCTGGAGGACTCGGGGATCGATCCCGGGCGGATGCCCGAGTAC
This sequence comes from Actinomadura xylanilytica, assembly GCF_030283145.1. Lineage (GTDB taxonomy): Bacteria > Actinomycetota > Actinomycetes > Streptosporangiales > Streptosporangiaceae > Spirillospora > Spirillospora xylanilytica. The sequence goes on along the minus strand of NZ_JASNWE010000003.1, from coordinate 50,705 downwards.
GAGATGGCCGTGGTGACGGCCAGCTCGTCGGGCGGCACCGAGTTCGGGCAGCACGAGATGGTCAACCTCTGGGGCCGGGGTCCGGGGTTCGTCGGCGCCTACCAGTCCATCGCCTGGTTCTACGCGGCGACGACCGGCCAGATCTCCATCCGGCACGGCATGCGCGGCCCCTGCGGGGTGATCGCGACCGAGCAGGCGGGCGGGCTGGACGCGGTGGCGCAGTCACGGCGGCTGCTGCGCGACGGCACCCGGATGGTGGTCAGCGGCGGGACCGACGCGTCGCTCTGCCCGTACGGCCTGGTCGCGCAGATCAGCAACCGGGCGCTGAGCGACCGGGCCGACCCCGAGCGGGCGTACCTGCCGTTCGACGCCGAGGCGTGCGGCTACGTGCCGGGGGAGGGAGGCGCGCTGCTGATCGTCGAGGACGGCGCGCACGCCCGGGACCGGGGCGCCGGGCGGATCTACGGGGAGATCGCCGGCTACGGCGCGACGTTCGACCCGCCGCCCGGCTCGGACCGGCCGCCCACGCTGCGGCGGGCGATCGAGACGGCGCTCGGCGACGCCGGGATCGCGCCGGGCGAGGTGGACGTGGTCTTCGCCGACGCCATGGGCCTGCCGGAGCCGGACCAGGCGGAGGCCGACGCGCTCACGGCGGTCTTCGGGCCGCGCGGGGTGCCCGTCACCGCGCCGAAGACCCTGACGGGACGGCTCTACGCCGGCGGGGCCGCGCTGGACCTGCTGGCGGCCCTGCTGTCGATCCGCGACTCGGTGATCCCGCCGACCGTGCGGGTAGGCGGCCCGGTGGCGGACGGGCTCGACCTGGTGCTGGACGGCCCCCGTCCGGCGCGGGTGCGCAACGCGCTGGTCGTCGCCCGCGGATACGGCGGGTTCAACGCGGCGCTGGTCGCCCGCGCGTCCGGCTAGACGGCGCCGGGCCCGGCATGGAAGGAGAACGAATGTGAGCCAGATCCTCGTCGTCGCCGCCCTGATGGGCAACGCCGTCGCCGTGGGGGTGTTCTGCGCCACCGTGCTGGGCGGTGTCCCGCTGCTGATGGCATTGCCCGGCGAGCAGTACGTGCACGCGCACGGTTTCCTGGCCACCCGCTACGACCCGTTCATGCCGGTCACGATCCTGCTGACGGCGCTGGCCGACCTGGCGCTGGTGGTGGCGGCGCCGGGCTGGGCGGGACCGCTGGCGGGCGGGGTGGCGGGGCTGCTGATGCTGTCGGTGGTCGCGGTGTCGCTGACCAAGAACGTCCCGATCAACCACTGGGTCACGGCGCAGGACCCGGCGTCGCTGCCGTCCGACTGGACCGAGCGGCGCGGCCGGTGGCGGTGGTGGAACGCGGTGCGCACCGCGCTGGCGGCGGCGGCCCTCGGGGCCAACCTGGCGGCGGCCGTGGTCATCGTCGTGTGACACCTCCGGCACGGACGTCCACACCCGGCGGCGGCGGACGGAGGGCGACTTCGCCCGCTGTCCGCCGCTTTTGGGGTACCTGGGCTACTTCTCTGTTATGTCTGGTTGGCGAATCTCCGGCGCGGTATACTCGGCGCAGAGTATCCGTAACCGGAGAGTCTCATGGTCAAGCGCAAGGTCACCAATCCGCTCGCGTTGGCGGTGCTCGCCGTCCTCTCCGAAAGCTCCATGCACCCGTACGAGATGGCCCAGAAGCTCAAGGGGCGCGGCAAGGAGCAGAGCATCCGGATCAACTACGGGTCGCTCTACACCGTCGTCGACGCCCTGGTCCGGGCCTCCTTCATCGAGCCGGTGGAGACGTTCCGGGAGGGGAGGCGGCCTGAACGCACCGTCTACGCGCTCACGCCCGCGGGCAGGGTCGAGCTGAGGGAATGGCTCAGCGAGATCCTGCGCACCTCGACCAAGGAGTACCCCGAGTTCGAGGCGGGCCTGTCGCTGATGCCGGTGCTGTCGCCCGAGGAGGTGGCGCCGCTGCTGCGGCGGCGGGTCGAGTCGCTGGAGATCAGGCTGGCCGAGGTTCGCGCGTTCATGGACCAGATGCGCGCGAGCGGCCTGCGCCGCCTGTTCCTGATCGAGGCCGAGTACGAGGAGATGATGCTGCGCGCCGAGCTGGCATGGGTCACGTGCCTGGCCGAGGAACTGGAGGAGGGAACCCTCGAGGACCTGGAGATCTGGTACCGCTGGCACCAGGGGAACGAGTCCAGCCAGAGTTTCGCGGTCGGGGAGGATGAGAGCCATGTGAGCTGACCGCCGGCAATGAGAACCCCGGCGGGTGTTGTCGCACCCACCGGGGCCCACGACCTCGATCGACGCCAACGGATGGCGGCCGGTGATTCGAGGATCCCACACCAGGATATCCGGATCGCTCCCGCGGCACGATCGCCGAGCAACACCGCGGGAGATCCGTCATGTCCGGAGAGAACCTGGCCATCGAGGTCAGCGACCTCGCCAAGACCTACCCGAACGGCGTGTGCGCCCTGGACGGCGTCACCTTCTCGGTACCGTCCGGCACCGTCTTCGGCCTGCTCGGCCCCAACGGGGCGGGCAAGTCCACTACCGTCAAGATCCTCACGACCCTCACCCGGCCGGACTCCGGCACCGCGCGGGTGGCGGGCTGCGACGTCCTGTCCGATCCGGCGCAGGTGCGCCGGCACATAGGCTGCGTGGCCCAGAGCTCCGGCGTCGACCCGGCCGCCACCGGGAGGGAGAACCTGGTCCTCCAGGGCCGGCTGTACGGCCTGGGCGGCGGCGGGCTCCGCGAACACGTGGACGGCCTGCTCGAGCGGTTCGGCCTGAGCGACGTCGCCGGCCGCCTCGTCAAGACCTACTCCGGCGGCATGCGCCGCAAGCTGGACGTCGCCATGGGGCTCGTGCACCAGCCCCGCGTGCTGTTCCTCGACGAGCCCACCACCGGCCTGGACCCCGAGGCCCGTGCCGAGCTGTGGAGGGAGATCGCCGCGATGGCGGCCACCGGCATCACCGTCGTCCTCACCACGCACTACCTGGAGGAGGCCGACGAGCTGGCGGGCACCCTCGCCATCCTCGACCAGGGCAAGGTCGTCGCGCACGGCACCCCGGAGAGCCTGAAGAAGGCCCTGCACGGCGACTCGGTCCAGGTCCTGCTGAACGAACCGCCGGAGGAGACGGCCGCCAGGAACGCCCTGTCCAATGTGGAGGGCGTGCACGACATCGTGGTGTCCGGCCGCGAGATCGGCGCCCGCGTCGACGCCGGCGCGGACAACGCGCCCGCCCTGCTGTCGGCGCTGGAGTCGGCCGGCCTGCGGGTGGCGTCGGTCACGCTGTCGGCGCCCACCCTCGACGAGGTGTACCTCCGGCACGCCGGCCGCACCTTCCGCAGCGTCCAGGAAGGACACATCCGATGACCGCCGCGGTGATCCAGTCGTACCACATGGCGGTGCGCGACCTGCGGGCCTTCGTCCGCCAGCCGTTCTACCTGGCCGCCACGCTCATCCAGCCGGTCATCTGGCTGCTGCTCTTCGGCAAGCTCTTCGCCCCGCTCATGGAGGACACCCACACCACCGACTCCTATATCGGCTTCCTCACCCCCGGCGTCATCGCCATGACGGCCCTCTTCGCCAGCGGCTGGAGCGGGATGGTCTTCGTCGTGGAGATGGAGCAGGGAACGCTCAACAGGTTCCTGGTCACCCCGGTCCGGCGCGGCGCGCTCATCACCGGGCGGCTGATCCAGCAGGCGCTGTCGGTGGTCCTGCAGGGCCTGATCATCCTGGTCATCGCGCTCGCCACCGGGGCGCGCTTCCCCGGCGGCGTGCTGATCATGCTGGTCTTCCTGGCCTGCGTGGCGCTGATCGCCGTGGCCTTCGCCTCGCTGTCCAACGCCCTCGGCCTGGTGACCCGCAGCCAGGAGTCGGTGATCTCGATCGCGCAGTTCCTGGTGCTGCCGCTGGCGTTCCTGTCCTCCACGTTCGTGCCGCGCCGGTTGATGCCGGACTGGATGAGCACGATCGCCGGGGGCAACCCGGTGAACTGGCTCGTCGAGATCGGCCGGCAGACCCTCGACGACCACGTCGACTGGTCCTTCGTGCTGACCCACGGCGCGGGGCTGCTGGCCGTCGCTCTGGTCTGCGCCTGGTTGTCGACCCTGGCGTTCCGCGTCTACCAGAAGCAGGCCTGACCGGGCCCGCCGGGCACCGGATCCCGGGCCGCCGTCTCACCGCGGCGGCCCGGGACCGGGCCGTGCACACGCTCAGGCCGGGGCGGCGGTCTTCTCCGGCTCCGGGGCGGCCGGGCGCTGCTGCTCCGCCTCCAGCCGCCGGGGCAGGGCCAGCGAGTACAGCGGCAGCGCCGCCGCGGTCGTGAGGACCGCGACCAGCACCAGCATGCTGAACACCTCCCGGGTGATGATCCCCTGGGCGAGCCCGATGTTGATGAAGATCAGGATCATCAGGCCGCGCGCGTTCATCAGCCCTCCCACCGCGTACGACTCGCGTGTGCTGAACCCCAGCGCGCGCATCGCCAGCGCGCATCCGAAGTACTTGCCGGCGAAGGACGCCGCCAGGATCGCCAGGAACGACAGCAGCATGGTGCCGCCGGTCAGCCCGCCCAGCTGGGTGTTGAGCCCGGAGAAGGTGAAGAAGACGGGCAGCAGCAAGGTGGACACCACGTTCATCATGCGCTCGTGCAGCAACCGCCGGAACGCCGCGTCGCGCGGCATGGCCAGGCCGGCGACGAAGCCGCCGAACACCGAGTAGATACCGATCCAGTCGGTCAGCCAGCCCGCGGCGAGCGGCACCAGTAACACGACATAGGTGTGCCCGAGGCTGATGTCCCCGGCGCGGGCGACGGCACGGCCCAGCGGCCGCAGCAGCGGGCGGACCACACCCAGCGCCACGGCCACGAAGAGCACCGACAGGGCGATCGTGCGTAGCGCCGAGCTGCCGTCGCCGAGGTGCACCGCGCTCAGCACCGCCAGCAGGCACCACGCCGCCGCGTCGTCGATCGAGGCCGCGAGCAGCGACAGCCGTCCCAGCCGCGAGTTCTGCAGGCCGCGCTCGTAGAGGATCCGGGCGAGCATCGGGAAGGCGGTCAGCGACAGTGCACCGCCGACGAATATGGCGAAGAGCCACCGGCCGACGTCGTCCCGCGAGAGCTGGGACCACAGGGTGAACCCCACGGCGGCGCCGAGGATCAGCGCGGGGAAGATACCCGAGATCGCCAGGACGACCGGCCGGCGCGCGCCGCCGCGTTCCCCGCCGCCGTGGTCGAGGCCCGCGCCCACCAGGAACATGTACAGGGTGAGCCCGATCGTGCTGATCACATAGAGGATCGGTGTCACCTCGTGGGGGAAGACGGCCTCCTGCGCGTCCGGGAACAGCCATCCGAACAGCGTCGGGCCGAGCAGCACCCCGGCCACCATTTCGCCGAGCACCCGGGGCTGCCACAACCATCGCGCCAGCCATCCGCACAGGCCCGACGCGGCAAGGATGACGATCAGCGCCGGAAGGACGTCGAGGACCAGTTCGAGGTTCTTGTCGGTGGCAGCGCCCGCGAGAACGTGAGCTTCCATTTCCCCTCCACCACGGCCCTTCGCGGGGCCGCATCGCCGGTCGTTTCCCGCCGATCCTGTTCAGGCCCGGTGGTGAGGGGCTAATGACCCGTTCGAGCGGCGCTGGTGCCGGACGGCGAGAGGCCCTCCGGGCCAGCCGTTTTACCGGCGCTTGATCTTGCGGTGGCCCGGCGGTCCGGGGTGGGGCGGTGTGGAATCCGTCCGCCCGGGACGACGCCCCGTGCACATCACCAGGGCACTTCGCCGGCGTCCTCGAAGAACGCGCCGGTCGGGCCGTCGTCGGGCAGGGCCGCGAGCTTGATGGCGATCGCCGCGCCCTGCTCGGGGGTGCGCACGCCGCGGAAGCCGTTGAGGTCGGTCGCGACGTAGCCGGGGCAGCCGGCGTTGATCAGGATGTTCGTGCCGCTCAGCTCCCGGGCGTACTGGAGGGTGACGGCGTTCAGGAACGTCTTCGACGGCGCGTACGCCACGGCCACCGGCCCCGTCGTCTGCTCGCCACCGGTTCCCGACTGCCGGGTGAGGGAGCCGACACTGCTGGACATGTTCACGATCCGCGGCGAGGTGGAGCGGCGTAGCAGCGGCATCACCGCGTTGGTGACGCGGATGACGCCGATCACGTTGGTCTCCACGACCGTCCGGATCTCGGCGGGATCGACCCGGGTGGGCTCCTGCGGGAGGCCGCCGGTGATGCCGGCGTTGTTGACGAGCACGTCGAGGTGCCCCGCCCGCTCCTCGATCAGCCGTGCGGCGGCGGTCGCGCTCGCGTCGTCGGTCACGTCCAGCGGAACGCCGAACACGTCGGCACCGGCCGCGCGCAGTCTCTCCACCGCCACCTCTCGGCGCCGACCGTCGCGGGCGCCGACGCCGACGCTCCAGCCGAGGGCGCCCAGGCCCGCCGCGATCTCGTACCCGATTCCCTTGTTCGCGCCGGTGACCAGCGCAACCGTCCGTTCACTCATGGGAACGATGCTGCCCCCGACCTTGGCGGGGGTCCAACACTGATCAGGTGGGCAGTGATACCGCCCAGGTATCGATCCCGGCTAGTATGGCCGCGTGGAGACCCGGGAACTGCGATACTTCGTCGCCGTCGCTGAAGAGCTCCACTTCGGGCGCGCCGCGAAGCGGCTCGGAATCGCACAGCCGCCTTTGTCCCGGGCGATCCAGCAGCTCGAACGCCGGCTCGGGGCGGCGCTGCTGGATCGGACCAGCCGCACCGTCACGCTGACCGAGGCCGGCTCGGTGCTGCTGGCCGAGGGCCGGGCGGCCCTCGACGCGATCGCCGCCGCCGACCGCCGGACCCGCCGCGCCGCGCTCGCCGCGACCGGCCGTCCCGGCCTGGTCCTGGCCACGAAAGCCGGTGCGTCCAGCGAGCTGCTGGCGAAACTGCTCGACGCCTATGCCGCCCACCCAGGCGCGGTCCCCGTCGAGGTCACCCTGTGCGGCCCGGCCGAACAGGAACGACTCCTGCGCGAGGGCCGGGCCGACGTGGCGCTGCTGCACCGGCCGTTCGACGCGACGGCCGGGTTCGACACCGAAGAACTCAGCACGGAGAACGAGGTCGCGGTGCTGCCGGCCGGGCATCCGCTCACCGTCCGGTCCCACGTGCACATGGCCGACATCATTGCGCTGCCAGGCCTGCCCCTGCCGCGCTGGCCCGACCGCGACGGCACCTATCCGCCCGGACCCGGCCCGCAGGTCCGCGACCACGCGCAGTTGCTGCAACTGGTTGCGCTCGGCCGCGCGTGCGCGGTCCTACCGGAGTCGTGCCGGGCCCAACTGCACGGCGACGTCGCCGCCGTGCCCGTGCTGGACGCGCCGACGGTCACCACCGTGATCGCGTGGCCACCGCACAGCCGGTCGAGAGCCCTCGCCGACCTCATTCGGACTGCGACCCGTCTCTAGCCTTGCCTCGTGAGCGGTGCCCACGACGTCCGGGCTGCTCGAGCACTACCGCGGAGCCCCGGCTTCGGTGAACGACGTGCCATGGACCAGTGGACACCGGAGGAGATCTCGGCCCACGTGCGCCCGTTCCTCACCGCGTCGCACACCATCACGGAGTGACCTCTCAAGTGAACGAGGTCCTGCTTCGGAGCCTCACGCCGAGCGTGCTCGGGATCCTCGTCCGCCGCGGAGCCGACTTCGCGGCGGCCGAGGACGCCGTGCAGGACGCGCTGGTCGACGCGGTCCGCTGCTGTACGCCGAGGCGGCCCGAAAGGCACCGACCTCGCCGAGCGCGATCACCTGACGCGCCGCGCCGCCCGGCTCAACGCCCGCCGGTGTCGCTGATGGGCCGTGCGCGGGTCGTCGGCGAGCAAGGTCAATCTGGTCAGGACGGGTTGGAAACAGGAATCGTCTGCCGTGTCCGCTGGGCCATCAAGACCGTGATGGCCACGGTGAACCCCATCAAGATCGTCAGTGTGTTGAGCTGCTCACCCAGTATCAGCGCGGCGAACAGCATGGTCAGCAGAGGTTGGAGCAGTGAGATCTGCCCAATTTTCGCAATCCCTCCGATCGCCAACGCCTGGTACCAGCAGAAGAAGGCGATAAGCGAACTTCCGAGCCCTAGGTAAACGACTGCCAGAACGCTTTTCGCCGTGAGATGTGGCACCTCATGGTGAGACGCGAGGACGACGGCCAGCACCAGCGGAGATGCGACGATGACCGACCAACACGTGGTCAGCCAAGCCGGTGTCCGCCGGGTGAGCATGCCGCCCGCGACGTAGCCGAGTGCGCAGAGCAGGACGGCTCCCACCAGTTCCAGGTCACTTGCCTCGAGGCCACCGCGTGTGTCCAGCGCCAGGTAGCCCACGGTAAGCAGCGTGCCGCCGGCACACCACAGCCAGAATCTGGGAGCCAGCCGCTCCCGTGCATGCAGTACGGCCATGATCGCTGTCGCCGCCGGAAGGAACGCGATCGTCACGGCGGCATGACTGGCCGGCACGTTGCGGAGGGCCAAAGCGGTCAGGAACGGGAATCCCACCACCGATCCCAGCGCTACCACAATGACGGGACCCAGGTCCGCTTTCGGGGGAAGCAACGGACGGCGCAGCACGATGAGAAGTGGCACGGCTGCCATCGCCGCGACCAGCGACCGTCCCGGGCCCACGAGTTCCGGGCCGAACGCGGGCACTGCGAACCGGGTCATGGGTAGCGTCAGGCTGAAGCACACCAACGCGATCAGCCCGAGCCCCAGTGCACGCCACGGCGCGGCATCATCGGCCGCCGTCGGACCGGCTTGAATCGAATTCCCCACGCGTTGTCCCCGATGGTCCACCACTCGGTGAGAAACTAGATCGACGGTGTGCCGGAAATCAATTCTGTGCACTGGTCGTAAAATCCTGCCAGGTCGCTCTCGTGGTCTCGGGCGCCCTTGACCACCAAGGGATCCTCGACGGAGGAGAACGCGACCACCGCTCCGATCGCGCATCCGGCATGCTCTTCCTCGACCTCGCAGTGCGCGTCCATATAGGGTGCATGGAAGCCGAGTGATTGCCAGGCCGCAGTCAGATGGTCGAATTCTCCCACCGAGAGTGCTTCAACTGCCCAGTGATAGCCGAGGTTGTACTTCGCTCGCTGGCAGAGGTCGAGATCATCTCCTTGGAGACGCTCGACCATGACCTTGGTCCAGTGGCGACCGCACGCCAGCCATTTACTTGAAGAATGTGCCGGATACAGAGCGGGCCAGGGCTCTCCGGTGGCGGACTCGTAGAACTCTGCGTAGAGTTTGCGATGCGTGTTCTGCAATGGCCGTCCGGGTTCTATTCCGTACTCTGAAGCGAATGGCTGTAGGACGTTCTGCATCGTGACGTAGCGCGCGTCGTACGGGGAGACGTCATGAGTGGCCTGGACGCTGGAAGCAATGATCGCGAACATCAGGTCGAAGGCCTCGTAGAGATGACCCATTCCCAGCAGGGCTTCTGCGTATGAGGATCTCGGCAGTTTGTGCAGCTCATCGCAGAATCGTGCGATCGACGTGTCGGAGCGTCCGGGCAGCTTCTCGAACAGGCGTCCTTGTTCTAGATCGAGTTCGTCGGCGGTGGGGGCAAGTGCATTGATCGCAGTCATGTGATTCATCCCCTGAAGGTGATCAATTGATTGACTCGACTTGATATGAGGAGAATACGTGATTGCATCTTCGTGTCAAGAAGATGGCCATGGTCCTTTGGGGTGCGGCCATTTCAAGATCGCGAGCATGATGTCATTTGTCCGGTGTGCGGGTCATTGTGGGGGTGCTCTAATTGATCAACTTGCCGAAGGGGCCCAGAAGTGAATGGCGCCCTGGTCTCGTCCGCGATGGGGGTGGGGATGCCCGTTCATTGCACCTGCTGCCCACCCCGGAGTGCGACAGGCAACGGCAACAAAGAAGCGTGCCGTTGGTGGGGATCCATGGTCGGTCCGGCCGCGGGCGGCGCACGGCCGGACCGACCACAATCGGTTTCGAGCGCCCGCCCGACCAGGACGGGCGACTCGACAGCACCGTCCAGGTCCCGATATCTGTGCGGGGACGAGCGCATCCACCATCAGCCCGTGAGGTCCGCCTCGACGGCGGGTGAGGAAACTACCCGGCGTCCGGCGGGACCTCACTCCCAGCGGCAGCGCCCGTGGTTGGGCAGGGAGTTGGTTTCGTTGAGGATGTCGCCGTCTTTCACCCATCCCCAGCGGCCGTTGTCGGCCTTGGTGAAGGCCCACCGGGTCGGGTGCGGTCCGTTGTTGTTGCGGCCGCCCTCGCACCGGTAGCTGAACCAGTTCCTCCCGGTGTTCAGCTTGCCGACGATGGTATGGCCCTTCCCGGCCCACACCGCCGCGCCGGGACGGTTGTTGCACCACCAGCGGCCGCCGCTGGCCCAGCAGGGGGCGGCCTTGGCCGTGGTCGGGTGCTGTGCTGCCGCGGAGTCGGAGCTCGCGGCGGCGGCGTTCCAGCCGATTCCGGGGATGGCGGTCATCGTGGTGGCACCGATGACGGCGCTCGCCGCCAGGACCGCGGCACGCGCGATTGGCGCACGGTGATGGTTGGTGGTGGTCATTGCACAACCCTTCTCTGACACGTTCACTCCTCGACGCCCGCGACCGCGAGCGCCGGCGGGGTCTCGTTCGGCCGACCCTCGAGAGTGATTACAGTCCGTGTTGACTTCATCACGGTGAGAGTACGTCGGAGCGGGGCTGGTGTATGTGGCGGCGGTCACACTTGGTCGCCCCTGTGTGTGGGCGAGGCGAATCGTGATCGTCCGGGCGCGAGCAGATGGTGCACGCGTCTCAAAGCGGTCGGACACGAGATCTGTGGTGAGCGCCCGGCGGGCCTCCGTTCTCGCAGGACGGGGTGTCGCAGAACCCGTGTCATCTCCTGGATGGATGCAGAGCCTCGGTGTGACGGCCGTCCTGGACCACGGGCACCGCCTGCTGGGGTGCTCCATTGCAAGAATGGCAAGCCCGCCCGGCTCTCGGGCTGGCACGCCCTCAATCGCGCCCAAGAACACGCTGCCCCCGGCGGACGGGGGCGCCTGGGGCAGCCGCCGGTGCCGTAAAGCCATGGACGTGCAGTGAATATGCGCGTGAGCTTGGTGGGGTGCTGCGGTGGGGGTGGCCTTTTGCTGGTCGCCCCGGATGAGGAGCCCGTGGGCGCGGACGAGAGATGCTCGGCGATGGAGATCGACGCTTTGCAGGCCCCTGTGGTTGACATCCGATCAGGCACATTTGGGTACCAATTGGCTCAGTGCTGAGGGTGACCGATGTTCGGCCCCACCGGTCATCGCTGAGCTGCTCGGACCGTGCGCGGGCGCCGCTGTGATGACGGGGCGGCGACAGGACGTGCCCTCTCGGCTCACCTTCCGCCGGTCGGTGCGGGATCTGGGGTGCTGTGTGGAGGGGGCAGTTCTGGGCGCCTCTCTCGGTCTTTGCCGCTTGGTGGCGAAGGGTCCGGATCAGTGCTTCGCAACGGTGTGCGGTGGTGGTCCATTTTGGGTCCCGGGAGTTCGCGGCCAACTCGCAGTGACCGGACCATTACCTGGTGAACATTTCTGGTGTCAGAGTGCGTCAGGTTTGGCGGAAACCTGGTGGCTGCGGCGGCGCGTCGGGCATCACCAACTGTCGCACCACCGGCACGTCTTGTTGTGATCTCCATCGAGAGGATGCTAATTTGTCATGGTGTGGGCGATTTAAGACTACTTGCAAGACGGAGATGGGTACGTCTTAGTTTTATTGCCTTCGCGAATCTTGTAGGCAAAGGGATGATGAATCCTAGAAGGCTGTGCTACCTTCGGGTTTCGAAGATCATTCAGAGTTGCCGAGGGTACGGGAACCGTGGACTCGCAATGGAGAATCCCCTTTCTGTGAGGGCGTCCCCCGCCAAGACACCTTCGACATATAGCGGTGCTCATGGCAGGCGCCGTGGCGGGCCGTGCTGTTCGGCGGTTCGCGGGGCGGCATCGCCCGCTGGTGAGCCGTGGCGGCGCGGTCGGTATGCATGCGACGTTATGCGTGGAGGACCCCGTGCCGCAGACCGGGCGCCGGTCACTCGGCTCCTGCCTGGAGACGGTGATCAGGGTCGAGACCCCGGGACGAAGAGCAGGGCGGGCCGCGGTGCGTGGGTGTCCGCTCCGGTCGTCGTGCCATGGACCGCCGTGTCCGGCGCTCGATCCCTTCCGTTCTCTTTAGGTTCGGTCACGGCTGTGCCGGGCGGAAAGCGCACACGCAGCTGATCAGGTCAGTTGCCTGATATGGGCCGCTCCGAGCGGCTTCTGGTTATCGTTCGGCGGGGGGTGGCGAGACCATGGCCGCAGAGGGTGTGCGGTTCCAGGTACTCGGACGGCTGGCGGTCAGCGTCGGCGGGAATGTGGTGGCGCCGCCCCGCTCTCCGGTTCTGCAAGGGTTATTGGGCGTGCTGCTGCTGGCGCGCGGGGAGCCGTTGCCGACCAGGCGGCTCGCTGAGCTGGTGTGGACCGACCGGGCCAGGGAGACGAGCCGTGAATCGGTCCACGTCGGTGTCTCCCGATTGCGGAAATGGCTGGGCCGGCTCGACGGCGGCAGGACCGGACAGTTCACGGTCAGCTATGAGGACGGGTATCTGCTGCGCCGTCCGGCGGCATCTTCGGACCTCGGCCGATTTCTGGGCCTCGTCGGTGAGGCGCGCGCCCTGCCCGGGCCGGAACAGCGGTCCCGCCTTCTCTCGTCCGCCTTCGCGGAGCGCAAGGGGCCGCTGCTCGCCGGACTGGCGCGGATCGACCGGTCGGACGTGCTGGTGCGCGGCGTCGAGGACGAGATCCGGCAGGCGGCGATGGGCCTGGCCGCCTCGGCCCTGGAGGCGGGCTCCCCGGAGAAGGCGGTCACCGCGGTCGGCGCGCTGGCAGAGGAGCTCCCCTTCGACGAACTGCTACACGCCGCCCTCATCGACCTGCTGAAGGCGAGCGGACAGCCCGCCGAGGCGCTTCAGGCGTACCGGCGGCTCAGCAAGCATCTCTTGGCCGAACTCGGCGTCGAGCCGAGCGAGGAGGTGCAGCTCGCGCACATGCGCGTCCTGTCCGCGGGCCGTCCACTCGACGGCTTCGGCGACGCGGCGTCCGAGCCGCAGGCCGCCCCGGTGCCCGCCCAGCTTCCGCCCGACATCCCCGACTTCACCGGCCGGGCCGTGGAGGTGGCGGAGCTAGCCGGGGTCCTCAGCGGGGGGGCGGGCGCCTCGCGCCATCGGACGGTGGCCGTCGCCACCGTCGCGGGGATGGGCGGGCTGGGCAAGACCACGCTCGCCGTGCACGTCGCCCACAAGGTCGCGGACTCCTTTCCCGGGGGCCAGCTGTACGTGGACCTGCACGGCGACTCGGTGACCCCGGCCGAGCCGGGGGAGGTGCTCGGCAGGTTCCTGCGCACCCTCGGCACGGCCGGCGCCGACATTCCGTCGTCCCTGGACGAGCGCATGGCGCTGTACCGGAGCCGCCTGGCCGGGCGCAGGACGCTCGTCGTGCTCGACAACGTCGCCGGGGAGGACCAGGTACGGCCGCTGCTGCCCGGTACGCCGGACGCGGCCGTGCTCATCACCAGCCGCAACCGTCTCATCGGCCTGGAGGGGGCGAAGCTGCTGAACCTCGACGTGCTGCCCTCCGCCCAGGCGGTGGATCTGATCACCAACATCGTCGGCGCGGACCGCGTCGCGGGCCAGGCGGACGTCGCGGTCGAGATCGCGCGGCTGTGCGGCAACGTGCCGCTGGCGGTGCGCATCGCGGCGGCCCGGCTCCTGGGCCGCCGGCATTGGACGCTGTCGCACCTGGCCGATGTGCTCGGCGAGGAGCGGCGCCGCCTCGACGAACTCGTGGCCGGCGACCTGGAGGTGCGGGCCGGATTCGAGATGAGCTACCGGCTGCTCCCCGCGGAGACCCAGCGCGCGTTCCGGCTGATCGGGCTGCTGAACGCGCCCGACCTCGCGTCCTGGGCGGTCGCCGCGCTGCTGGACGTGTCCGTCCCCGAGGCGCAGCATCATCTCGAGCTGCTGATCGACGCTCACCTCGTCGGCGTCGCCGGCGAGGACGAGACGGGCCAGCTGCGGTACAAGGTCCACGACCTGCTCTGGCTGTACGCGCGGGAGCGCGCCGAGAGCGAGGAGCCGGCGGCGCAGCGGGCGTCCGCGCTGCACCGCGCTCTCGGGGGATGGCTGGCGCTGGCCGAGCAGGCCGCGGAGCGCATATCCGGGCCCTGCTACGCGGCCATGCACGGCTCCGCCCCGCGGTGGCCGCTGCCGGCCGCCGCCACCGCGCGGTTGCTGGCGGACCCGGTGCGCTGGTTCACCGCCGAGCGGGCGGCGCTGGTGTCCGAGGTCGCGCACGCCTGCGAGCTGCGGCTCACCGAGTTCGCCTGGGACCTGGCGGCCTCCATGGAGAGGTTCTGCGATGCCCGCGGGATCTACGACGACTGGCGCCATATGCACGAACGGGTGCTGACGCTGTGCCAGGAGACGGGCGACAAGCGGGGTGAGGCGGTGCTGCTGCGCGGACTGCTCGAAGTCACCGCCTGGACGTCCCCCGCCGGGCCCGAATCCGGCCCCGGACCGGCGATGGCCCGGCTGCGCAGGTCGGCCGCCCGGCTCCTCGGCCTGTTCACCGAGCTCGGCGACCAAGCCGGGATGGTCGACGCGATGGTGGCGATGGTCTGGGGCCGGGTGGCCGAAGGAGACAGGTGCGAAGCACTCACCTTGGCGCGGCGCGCTCTGCGCCTCGCGCACGAGGCGGGCTATCTCGCCGGGCAGGCGCGGGCCCATCACGTCATGGCCATCGTGCACGGGGAGGACGAACCGCAGCGCGCCGTCGCGTGCCTTGAGCGCGCGCTGCTGGTCGCGCACCGGCTCGGCAACCCCCGTTTCGTCACGACGGTCGTGCAGTCCCTCGGCGCGGCGCGGGCCATGTGCGGTGACGGCGCGGGCGGCAAGAAGCTGCTGGACGAGTCCGTGGTGATGGCGCGGGACCTGGACGACCGCTACCTGGAGACGTTCTCGCTGCTCCACCTCGCCAAGCTGTTCGTCGCCACGGGGGACGACCGGGCCAGGCCGACCCTCGAGCTCACGCTGGCCCACAGCCAGGCGGGCAACTTCTCCCACTACCTCGCCGACGCGCTCGGCGTGCTCGGAGAGCTGAACCTGATCGAAGGGGACGTGCGGGCGGCCATCATGTGCCTCGAATGCTCGGCGCAGACCTGGCGCACTCGCGGCTGGGTCCCCCATCTGGCACGGACGCTGCGCACTCTCGGTGACGCCCACGCCGCCGCCGCCGACCGCGAGGCGGCCCGGACCACCAGGGCGGAAGCCCGCGAGCTGTTCGACCGGATCTCCGACCATGCCGGTGCGTCCTGCGTCGAGGACCGCCTCGAGCGAGGGGGCATCACCGCCTGAACGGCGCGGCGTGGTTCGGCGTGCCCCAGGGATGTTTGTTCACGTCTCCATGGACGTCGCCCCGTGCTCCCCTCTGTCCCTGTTCGGTCTCGAAGAAAGGCATGAAACGCCGGTCATTTCCCTTCGGGAACACGGTATGGGCGCCGGGCGGGCTCGCCCGGCGCGGGGATCCGTCCGGTCCGGTCAGGCGTTCTGGTGATGGGCACGGCACCTTGCTCCAATACCGGTGCGGAGGCCGTCCGGCCACCGGTGTTCAACTGCCGCCCATGCACAGTTGAACACCGAGCCGTGGGCAGGACACTCGGAGTATCGTCCGTTTGCCCATCGTCGCGCACCCCGCGGGCGGGCCCGCCCCGGCATGGCGGATTTCGAGGCCGTCCCTCTATATATCCTCCCGGGAGGCAGTTCGCAGATGGCCGATGAGCCGCCGCCCCTCAGGTCGAATGTCATTGCCGAGCCGGTCGCCGACGAGGACCGCGCCGGGACGGACCGGCTCGCGGCCGAACGCGCCCGGCCCCAGGCGGCCATTGAGAGCCACGAGATCGACCAGGGCACTTTCCTCCGGGGCGTGCCGCGCTCTCCGCGCGCCCGTTCGCGTCCCATCGACGCGATGCTGCGCCCGGCGCCGCGAGCCCTGGCCTTGCCGCCGGCGGCGTCCTCGTCCCGCTGCACCCGGGAGGGACACCGCAAGCTCAGCAGTGACGCGGTCGAGGGGCCGTGGGCCTTCGCGGAGAGGCGCGATCCCGCATGGTCCGGCCACTAGTGCTCCGCGGCGTCCCGCGGCGGGATCTCGCGCGTGCCCCGCCCTCGCACCGAGGACGGGGGAGCAGTGCCCCCGGTCGGATTCGAACCGACAACTGGTCCCTTTTAAGGGGACTGCCTCTGCCATTTGGGCCAAGGGGGCGTGCGTGCTCGATTTTAACCATGGAGCACGCCATATCGTCCATATCTTTGATTACTTGGACGGTGCGGGGACGGGGCTTGTCCGAGTGCGCCCCGCTGCCGAAAGAATTCATCGAATTGATATAATTCTTTCGTGAATGGAGATCCCTTCCGGTCCGGCGGGGAGTGGACGGCGGGCTGCCGTGCGCCGACCTGGAGGTCGCCATCCCGGCTGAGCACGCGGGGACGCCCGCTCGGGATCGGGGATCCGCTCGACCAGCCCGGACCGCGGCATGGTCTCGTACTCGATCAGGTGCGTGGGCTCGTCCATGCCAGTCCTTCTCCCGGTCGTGGCATCCGGGGCGGGGTCGGGTTGTGGATGACCGTCCGGAAGGGCATGAATCAGGGACACCGGACGAAGGAGGGGGCGTCATGGCGACCGAGAAGGCGGAGGTCAGGCTGGGCCGCGTCTACGACGAACCGGCGGGTGCGGACGGCGTCCGGGTCCTGGTGGACCGGGTGTGGCCCCGTGGGCTCAGCAAGGAGAAGGCCCACCTGGACGAGTGGTGCAAGCAGGTCGCCCCGTCCACGGAACTGCGCAAGTGGTACGCCCACGACCCGGAGCGGTTCGCCGAGTTCAGTCGCCGCTACCGGTCCGAACTGCGGGACGCCGAACGCGCGGAAGCCCTGACCCACCTGCGGGACCTGGCCCGCGACCGTCCGGTGACCCTGCTCACCGCCACCAAGGACGTCGCCATCAGCCAGGCCGCCGTACTGGCGGAGATGATCCGCCCCTGACCGAGACCATGGCGTGCCCTAGGTCAACGAGCCGGGTGGTCCAGGCGGCGAACGTCACGTGCAGGCTCGGCTCGTTCCCGCTGCTCCCCGAATGCCGCCAGCCGGTCGGGATCCACAGGACGTCCCCGCGCGCAGGACGGCCACCCGGCCGGGCCGCTCGGTGCGGGGGTCCGGCCCTGGCCGGCTCCGGCGGACCTGGACGACCGGGGGCCTGACGCTGGTCGTCCAGGTCCTCCTGCTGCCCGCCGGCGAGCTGTCGCAGGCCGCCGGCGGCTTCGGCTCACCGAGCGACTGACCGGCGGCCGGGCGATGGCCCGGCCGCCGGTCCGGTCCGTGCCGAGGCGCCCAGGATCATGCCCCGTGGCGGCCGCGGTACGAGCTCAACGACCTACCATTGGGCGACGGTATTCCAGTTCCAAGCCTTGTTGTACATGCCGCCCGGGCTTCCCCCGTAACCGGTGCTCAACTCCAGCGAGCCCCCCGGGTAGGTCTGGAAGAGATAGGTGCCGTACTTCCGGTTGACCAGGACCTTCTTATGGGTCGAGGTGGAGTTCGTCCACTGGAACTGCTTTCCGGAGGTGCACTTCTTGGTGTACAGCGTTCCGGTCTTCTTGGCCGCCAGGCACTTGCCGGTGAGCCGGTTGCGGAGCTGGCTGATCTTCTTGTCCGGCGTCGCGGCGTACCAGACGTACGGAGGCTGAGCGCCCTTGTACTTCTTGCACGTCGTGTTCGCGGACACCTTGCCCTTCTTGGAGCTCTTCAGGCACTTCTTGCTGTACCCGTTGATGTAGTTGGCGCCCTTCTTCCAAGGCATCTTCTTCACGGCGGGGCCGTTCGCCGTGGTGGAGGTCACCGTGGTGGCCGCCGCGGGGGTCGCCGGCGCGGCTGCCGCCGAGGGCGCCGCCGCCGCGAGGGACAGGCCACCGATCACCGTCGCGGCGATGAGACCGCCGGTGACGGTCCCCCGTCCACGGCCGGTCTTGGCGGGAATCTGCATTGACTCTCCTGGAATGTTTCGATCATGCGGGAGCGAACGAATACGGGTTCGGCGGGGTGACGCAACGCTGAGCCACTCCGAGACTCTTCTCCTTTCAGATCCGAAAGTGCTGCGCCCGTCATTCATCCGGTGCGCCGATCCTGTCTCGCAGCGCTATCGTTCAGCTATCAAGGCGATAATCGCCCGGGGCGGACCGAGCGGTCAGGCCGTGACGGCCGCGGCCAGGGCCATGCCGCAGTAGGCGGCGCCGAGCCCGGTGCCGATGCCGGCGGCGGCGTTCAAGACGGCGAACAGGCGGGCGCCCTCCTCGGCCAGCCGCAGCGTCTCGTAGCTGAAGGTGGAGTAGGTGGTCAGCGCTCCGCAGAAGCCGGTCCCGGCGGCGGCCATCAGCGCCGAGCCGGCGGGCAGCGCGGCCAGGAAGCCGAGCAGAGCGCAGCCCGCGATGTTGGCGGTGAAGGTGCCCCAGGGGAAGACGGTGTCGTGGCGGGACTGCACCGCGCGGTCGGTTAGGTACCGCAGCGGCGCGCCGAACGCGGCCCCCAGGGCGACGAGCAGGGTCGTCACCGGCCCTCCGCCTCGATCGGGCGAGGGCGCTGCGGCGTGCAGGCGGGGGGAGTCATGACGGGTCCTCGGGGGAGCGGCGGAAGCGCCGGGTCAGCAGGCGGGTCAGATGCACTCCGGCGTGGACGGCGGCCAGCGCGCAGAACAGCGTGGCCGCGAGATAGGCCAGCGCGGTGCGCGGGGACCCGGACTGGAGGGCCCGCTGGAAGTCGACGATGTAGGTGGAGAAGGTGGTGTAGCCGCCCAGCACCCCCACGCCGAGGAACGGGCGGGTCAGCGGGTGCGCCCGCCAGACCTCGGTGATCGCCACCATCAGTGCGCCGATCAGCAGGCACCCGGACACGTTGATGGAGAACGTCGCCCAGGCGAACCCGCCCGGCCCGCGCCCGAACGCCTCGGAGAGGCCGTACCGGGCCAGCGATCCGGCGACGCCGCCCGCCGAGATCGCGGAGAGCGTCGCCCACGGCGCGCGGCGCAGCTCGCGGCGCTGCCTCGGAACGTGCAGGTCGATGTCGGGATCGACGGCGACGGGACGGGGCTCGGGCACGGCTCCTCCTACCAGGATGGACGATCTTCACTGGTAGGGACCGTTGGCGGCGGTCGCCGCGGTCGTCCCCGCATCCGCGGAGGTGGCGGGCCCCACCGCCACGGCCCCGTCCTGCGGGGCCGGGATCCATGATAGCCACCGGGAACCGAAGGCGGTGCTTGCGGGGCGGTCGCCGCCCTTCGGCGCTACTGTAAGGAACGTAGCCCGGCGGTGGGGCCCGCCGACGACCGCGGAGATACCGCCAACGGTCCCTGTCGTGAGACGACGGCGGAGCAGCGCTGGATCGCCAGATCCACGGTGATGACCCGCGTTTCCTGCGGCGGCCAGGCGACGAGGAGGGCCACCGAGGATGAGCATCGACGCTTCCACGCCGTACCCGCGTGCCGCCGACCAGGACGTCTGCGACTCGGCGCTGTTCACCATGCTGATCACGCGGGCGCCCCTCGGGGTCGCCTACCTCGATGGTGAGCTGCGCTTCCGCCGGATCAACGAGGCGCTGCTCGCCGCGCTGGGCCCGGTCGCCGGACGCGACGCCGCACGGCTCATCGGGCGGCGGCCCGCCGAGGTGCTCGACGCGGGCTTCGCGGGGGCGCTGGAGACGTCCCTGCTGGCGGCCCTGCGGGAGAAGCGGCCGGTCTCCGACCTGGAGCTGCGCATCGAGCCGTCCCCGGACGGTGCGGACGGCGACCGGGCCGCGGGCCCGCGCTACTGGATCTGCTCCTTCCTGCCGGTCCCGGCGGCCGACGGCACGGTGCGGGGCGTCGCCCTCATCGCGTCCGACGCGACCGAGCGCCGCGCCACCGAGGACGCCGTCACGCGGCGGGCCGAGTGGTACCGGTCGCTGATCGAGGCGACCTCCCAGATCGTGTGGGTGACCAGCCCGTCGGGTGCGGTGACCGAGGACGCGCCGCAGTGGCGCGCGGTGACCGGGCAGACGCCCGAGGAGTACCTGGCCGGCGGCTGGCTCGCGGCGGTGCACCCCGAGGACCGCGTCCTGGTCGAGACGGCCTGGCGGCAGAGCCTGCGCGAGCGGACGGTGCTGGAGGCCGGGTCGCGGATCCGCACCCGGATGGGGAGCTGGCGCCACTTCGACCTGCGGGCCGTGCCGATCTGGCGGGGCGGCGAGGTGGTCGAGTGGGTCGGCGCCAACACCGACGTCACCGGGCAGCGTGAGGCCGAGGAGATGCGCGGGCGGCTGACCGAGCAGCTGTCGGCGGCGGCGCTGCGCACCTCGCGGCTCCAGCAGGCCACCTCGATGCTGGCCGAGGCGCTCACGGTCGCGCAGGTGGTGCAGGTCATCACCGAGGTCGGCCGGTCGGCGGTCGGCGCCGACCACTGCGCGGTCGCGCTGCTCGACGACGACGGGCTGCGGCTCGACGTGGTCGTCCCGGCGCCCGGGCGCGGGGGCGGCGAGGCCCAGGCGCGCGGGATGGACGTCGACGACGTCGCGGTGGGCGAGCAGACCGTCATGTCGGTGGCGGCCCGCGAGGCCCGCCCGTTCTTCGCCGACAGCCCGGCCAGCCTGCGCCTGCAACTCGGCCGGGACGAAACGGCCTGCTTCGCCCCCGATCCCCCCGAGCGGGCCTGGGTGGGGCTGCCGCTGCTGGCGGCGGGCGCGACGATCGGCGCGCTCCGCTTCTCCTTCGACCGGCCGCGGCAGATCACCGAGGACGAGCGGGTGTTCCTGGAGGCCCTGGCGGGCCAGTGCGCGCTCGCGGTGGAACGCGCCCTGCTGTTCGAGCGCGAGCACGAGACGGCCGAGGACCTCCAGCGCAGCCTGCTGCCGAGCGAGCTGCCGCAGCTCCCGAACGTGCGGCTCGCCGCCCGCTACAACCCGGTGACCCGGCATGTGCAGGTCGGCGGCGACTGGTACGACGTGTTCGCGCTGCCGGACGGCCGGCTGGCGATCGTGGTCGGGGACGTCATGGGCAAGGGCGTGCTGGCCGCGGCGATCATGGGCCGGGTGCGCAACGCGCTGCGCGCGCTCGCGCTGAACGACCCGCGGCCCGCGGCGGTGCTGTCCGGCCTCGACCGGCTGTTCAGCGCGACCGAGCACGCCGAGCAGTTCACCACGCTGGCCTACCTGGTCATCGACCCCGACACCGGGAAGGGCGTCTACAGCAGCGCGGGCCATCCGCCGCCGCTGATCCTCTCGGCCGGGGACCGCCCCTACCTGAGCGACATCCAGCCCGGCACCCCGCTGGGCTGGCCGAGCACCCGGCAGCAGGCGGCGTTCTCGCTGAACCCGGGCGAGACCGCGGTGCTGTACTCCGACGGGCTGGTCGAGAACCGGCGGCGCGGGGTCGACACCGGCCTCGACGACCTGGTCGCCGCCGCCGCCGAGCTGCCGCCGGAGGAGGCGGCCGACCCCGAGCGGCTCGTCGACTACCTGGTCGACCGGCTGCTCTCCGGCTACGAGCAGTCCGACGACGTGACGATCCTCGCCGTGCACGCACCGCTGAACGGCGCCTGACTCTATCGGCGTCCTGTCAATCGGAGTCGGGGGAGTCCGCCGGGCCCGGGGCGCCGGCGGCGGCGAGGCCGGGCACCACCCGCTCGATCAGGTGCAGCAGGACCTCTTCGAGGAGGAGGTGCGCCTGGGCCCTGCTCAGCCGGCCCTGCTTGAGCCACTCGCGGGTGGCGGCCTCGGCGAGCCCGGAGTAGCCGCGGAAGGCCGACCGCACCTCGGCGTGCTCGCGCGACAGCGAGGTCAGCCCGACCACCTCGGTCATGTGGTCGACCGCGCGCTCCCGCGCCTCCTCCAGGATCCGTTCCAGCTCGCCGTCGCCGCCGGAGGCGGTCAGGTCGAGCGCGGTGAGCCAGGTCTCCCGGTTGCGCGACAGCAGTTCGAGCCAGGCGTCGATGCTCTGGTGCACGCGCTCGCGCACGCTCGCGCCCTCGACGAAGGCCGGGATCGGGATCGGCGGGACGCCCATCATCTCGCTGACGGCGGCGAGGTACAGCTCGCGCCTGGTGCCGAAGTAGTGGTTGAGCAGCCCCCGGCTGACGCCGGCCGCGGCGGCGATCTCGGTGTTGGAGACCGTCCCGTACGGGCGCCGGCTGAACAGGGCGCGGGCACAGGCCAGGATCTGGTCGCGCCGTTCGTCGGGCTCCTTGCGGACCCGGCGCGACGGCGGGACGGGCGGGTGCTCGCTCACGGGGTCCTCACGGTCGGCGGCCGGCGGGGCGTGCCCGCCGGCCGTGTCGGCGCTCTGACGATGGAAGCGCTCATACCGTCAGCGGTCCGTCCCGAGGCGGGGCGCGGGCACCCGTGCCCGGACCGGTTGCTCGAGCTGGTCGTCGGCCCAGAAGTCCTCGAGCTCCTCGGCGGTGAGGTCGGCGACCGGGACGGGGGGAAGGGTCCGGCCGGTGCGGGTGGCCCAGACGGTGAACAGCATGAGCGCGAGCAGATCGGTGTCCGAGAGGACGCGGTGGGGGTCGCCCGGGTCGCCGAGCGGCGGCGACGGCTCTGTGTCCGGCAGCGGCATCGTATGACTCTTACGTTGGGGAAGCGGGGTGTACGGAAACCACTGTGGCCTTCCGGCGGCCCGGATATGGCGGTCATCGAGGAATCCGGACAGGATCGGATGATCGGTGCGCGGAGCAAGGGTCATTCGTCACCATTCGCTCCACAGTCCGGCCGATTCAGCACGGGTCCGATGGATGACGTGGACGGGCCGAAAACCGATGCCGGAGAATGTGTCAGGTGACCGGTGCCGGCACGGCGCCGGTGGGATCATGTCCTCTGATCCGGACCCTGTGTTCTCACCCACGATCGAGCGGATGAGGGGTATGCCCGACGACGATCGCGCACGCGCACTGGACGCCTTCATCGCCGAACTGAACAGGGCCTGGAAGATCGCCGGGCCGCCGACCTACGCGGTGCTGGAGGAGCTGTCGCGCCGGCTCGAGTCCGACTCGCTGCCGGTCTTCGGGGTGCGTGTCATCGCACTTCCGAAGTCGACGGTGAACGACCTGCTGAAATGCCGCCGGCGGCGGGCGCCGAGATGGCAGCTGGTCGCGTCCTTCTGGGCCCTGCTGCGGGTGGTCGCGATCGAGGGCTCGGTGAATCCGGACCGCCTCGGCACCCTCGACGAATGGCGCCGCAAGTACGAGGCGATCGACGGCCCCCCGCACGAGGCCCCGCACCAGGCCG
The DNA here is from genome assembly GCF_030283145.1 of Actinomadura xylanilytica. GTDB lineage: Bacteria > Actinomycetota > Actinomycetes > Streptosporangiales > Streptosporangiaceae > Spirillospora > Spirillospora xylanilytica. The sequence goes on along the minus strand of NZ_JASNWE010000003.1, from coordinate 27,377 downwards.
GAGGGGCCGTGACCAGCGTCGCCGGCGCGGCGGCCGTGGCCGGGCGGCCGGGCGCGGTGCTCCAGGCCGGGCACGCGGGCACGGGACGGTCCCGGGCCGGCCGCGCGGGCGCGAGACCGAGTGCGGGGGTGCGGCCGAGGACGGGGGCGCGGCCGGGGCCGGGCCCGGTGGGCCTCGCCCGCAGCGACGCGCTCGGCAGGCGTCCGTCCGGCGACGCCGAGGAGTCCAGGCGGGCCTGGCTGCTCGCGCTGACCAAGCAGGCCGCGGCGCTCGCCTGGTGGGCCGACTACCGCGACGTGGTGCCGGAGTGGTTCGAGACCTACCTCAGCCTGGAGCCGGACGCCGCCGTCCTCCAGGTCTACGAGCCGCGCTTCATCCCGGGCCTGTTGCAGACCGAGGGGTACGCCCGCGCCACCATCCGGAGCGGCCGTCCCGGCGCGGACGCCGCCGAGATCGACCGGCGCGTCGAGCTGCGGATGCGCCGCCAGGGGATCCTGCGCCGCGAGGGCGCCCCCCAGTTGCGGGCGACCATCGACGAGCGCGTGCTGCGGGCCGGTCCCGGGCCCGGCGGCGCCGCGATGATGCGCGATCAGATCGGGCATCTGATCGAGGCGTCCGCGCTCCCGAACGTGCGGATCCAGCTCCTGCCGGCCGGTGCCGGGGGCCCGGCCGCGGCGCTCGACGGGCCGGTCACGCATCTGCGTTTTCCCGGGCGCGACATTCCCGATGTGGTCTATCTCGAACAGCTCACCTACGCGCTTTATCCGGAGAAGTCCAAGGACGTCCGGCATTACTGGGGAGTGCTCGCCCGCTTGGCGGTCGCCGCCGACCGGCCGGGGGCGAGTGTCGCGCGCCTCGCCCGGACGCTCGGCGAATTCTAGAATGCGTGATCTCGCCCCTATGGACCGCATCTCTCTTATGTCTGATATCGACGGAGATGGCGCGCGCCGGGGAGTGCTTGCTAGGTTAGGTGAGCCTTACTTCTCATGTACTCCGTCCCCCGTGGAGGCACCGCCGTGACGAACCCCTTCGACGACCCCGACGCCGCCTTCCTCGTGCTCGTCAACGACGAGGGCCAACACTCGCTCTGGCCCGCGTTCGCCGAGGTCCCCGCGGGATGGGCGGCGGCTTTCGGTCCCGGGCCCCGCACCGGGTGCCTGGAGTACGTCGAGACCCACTGGACCGATCTGCGTCCCCGGAGCCTCGCCGCCCGCGCCGCGGGCTGAAGCGGAGCTGCTGCGGCGGCGCTGGAGCGGGCTGGAGTGGGCGCGGTGCGGCGCCCCGCGCACTCGTCCGGTAACAACCGGACGGCGGCTTTATTGCATTTATTGTCAATGCTTGTGGACGGGGCGGTTGTGACAGTAACGTCCTTCTGGGTTCGATCTGACGCACCCACGCCCTCCGCGTGCAGAGCATCGAGGTGAGCTCGGCGGCGGACCCGATCGCCCCCGCCGGCTGGGGGAGCGTCCAACTGGAGAGGCCATGAAGAAGCGTACCGACCGGAAGATCGCCGTCGGCGGCGTGGCGGTGACCGCGGTCGTCCTGCCCGGCATCATGGTGATCCTGGCGCAGACTGGGGTGGGCCGGCCCGTCTCCTCCAACGGCACGCCGGAGGCCGCCGCCGGCTCCGAGCAGCCCGTCGAGATGCCCGGCCCCGGCGTCGGGATGCCGTCGGTCCCGCCCACGACGTCGCCCTCGGCCTCGCCGACGCCCTCGACGAGCTACCCCTTCAGCAGCGGGCACCCGACGGTCAAGGTGGCCGACCCCGACCGGCAGCCCCGGCTGCACGGGAAGAAGACCGGGCTCCCCAAGGGCGCGGAGTCGGCCCGCAACGGCAACGGCGTCTACCGCTCGTCCGACGACGGCGCCAAGGTCACCGCGGTCAAGAAGGTCTCCAAGTACCAGTTCGACGTCACCATCGCCGCGCCGGCGCTCGGCTCGTCGGTGAAGACCCGGGTGCTGGTGCCCAAGTCGTGGTCGGCCGGCGCGACCCGCACCTGGCCGGTGGTGTACGCCTACCACGGCGGCCGGAACAACTACCAGTCCTGGACCAAGGACTCCAACCTCGCGCAGGTCGCCGCCGGCGACGACGTGATGGTCGTGATGCCCGAGGGCGGCTCGGGCGGCTCCTACACCAACTGGTGGAACGGCGGGAAAGGCGGCATCCCGGAGTGGGAGACCTTCCACATCCAGGAGGTCATCCAGCTCATGGAGCGCAACTTCCACGCCGGCACCGCCCGCGCCGCCATCGGGCTGTCCTCGGGCGGGCAGGGCGCCATCACCTACGCCGAGCGGCACCCGGGGCTCTTCCGGTACGCGGCCTCCTACAGCGGTGCCCTCAACATCACCGCGCCCGGCATGCCGACCGTGCTCACCTCGATGGACAGCGGCGGCGGCGTCGACCGCTACGCCATCTGGGGCGAGCCGATCCGCGACCGGGCGAACTGGCAGGCGCACGACGCGACGGTCATGGTGGGCAGGCTCAAGGGCATCGGCGTCTACGTCTCCTCCGGCAACGGGCAGCCCGGCCCCTACGACAAGTCCGGCACCGCGCCCTGGGACGCCGGACGCGTCGGCGAGAACTTCGCGGGCACGATGAACGCCAACTTCGTGAAGGCCGCCCGGCAGGCGGGCGTCGCGGTCACCGCCAACCTCTACGGTCCCGGCACCCACAAGTGGGCCTACTGGAAGCGGGAGCTGGTCGCGAGCTGGCCGGCGATCACCACCGCCATCGGCGCCGGCCGCTCCTGACCGGCCGCTCCTGACCGGCCGCCGGGGCCGGAAGCGGCCACTGGCCCCGGCCCCGGTCCCGCCGATCCCCGTCCCGCGGATCCGCGCGCCGTGTACGGTGTGGGCATGTCCATCCTGAACGCACTTCTTCTTCCCGGGCCGCGTTGACGCACTGAGTCGACGCGGCCCGCCCCTCGTGTTCCGAGGGGCTTTTTCATTTTCCGGGGGAGACGGCACGGCAGATGGAGACGCTCAGATGAAGGCGAACGACACCGACGGGACCGCGCCGCCGTACCGCTACGACGCGCGCCTCGCGAACGAGATCGAGCGCCGGTGGCAGGACCGCTGGGAGGCGGACGGCACCTTCGACTCGCCCAACCCGGCGGGACCCCTCGCGGACGGGTTCGGCCGCGTCGCCGGCCGCCCCAAGTTCTTCGCGCTCGACATGTTCCCGTACCCGAGCGGCGCCGGCCTGCACGTGGGGCACCCGCTCGGCTATATCGGCACCGACGTGCTCGCCCGCTTCCTGCGGATGACCGGGCACCACGTGCTGCACACCTTCGGGTACGACGCGTTCGGCCTGCCCGCCGAGCAGTACGCGATCGACACCGGCCGGCATCCGCGCGACACGACCCGCGCGAACATCGACGCGATGCGCCGCCAGCTCCGGCGGCTCGGCCTGGGCCACGACACCCGCCGCGAGATCGTCACCAGCGACCCGGAGTACTACCGGTGGACGCAGTGGATCTTCCTGCGGCTGTTCGGCGCGTGGTGCGACGAGCGGACCGGCCGGGCCCGCCCGATCGCCGACCTGGTCGCGGAGTTCGAGGCGGGTGAGCGGCCCGCGCCGGACGGCCGGCCGTGGGCCGCGCTCACCGGCGTCGAGCGGCGCCGGGCGGTCGACGCGCACCGGCTGGCCTACCTGGCCGAGGAACCGGTCAACTGGTGCCCGGCGCTCGGCACCGTCCTGGCGAACGAGGAGGTCACCGCGGACGGCCGCAGCGATGTCGGGAACCACCCGGTGCACCGCCGCCCGCTGCGGCAGTGGACGCTGCGGATCACCGCGTTCGCCGACCGGCTGATCGGCGACCTGGACCTGGTCGACTGGCCCGAGCCCATCAAGCGGATGCAGCGCAACTGGATCGGGGCCAGTGACGGCGCCCGCGTCTCCCTCCCGGTCACGGGCGGCGGCGAGCCGATCGAGGTGTTCACCACCCGTCCGGACACGCTGCGCGGCGCCACTCACGTCGTGCTCGCGCCCGAGCACCCCCGGGCGGACGGGCTGCTCCCCGCGGCCTGGCCGCCCGGCACCCCCGAGGCGTGGCGCTTCCCCGCGGGGCGCGGCCCGGTCCCGGCGGCGGAGTGGACGCCGCGGCGCGCCGCCGCCGCGTACCGCGACCGGACGGCACGGCTCGGCGACCGCCGGCGTGCGGCCGGGGCGGACGCCGGGACCGGCGTTTTCACCGGCGCCCACGCGGCCAACCCGGTCACCGGCGAGGCGATGCCGGTCTTCCTGGCCGACCACGTCCTGATGGGGTACGGCACCGGGGCGGTGATGGCGGTCCCCGCGCACGACCAGCGCGACCTGCACTTCGCCCGCGCGTTCGGGCTGGAGGTCCGGCAGGTGCTGGAGCCCGGCCCGGAGTGGTTCGCCGGGCAGGGCATCGAGCCCGGGACGCCGGCCCGCGACTGGCCCGTCGCGTTCACCGGCGATGGCCGCCATGTCCCGGCGTCCGGCGGCCCGGACCTTCACGGGCTGGGCCGGGCCGACGGGATCGCGGCCGTCATCGCGTGGCTGGAGGAGCGGGGCGCGGGCCGGGCGGTCCGCTCGTACCGGCTGCGCGACTGGCTGTTCTCCCGGCAGCGGTACTGGGGCGAGCCGTTCCCCATCGTCTACGACGAGGACGGCCTCCCGGTCGCGCTGCCCGACTCCGCACTGCCCGTCCTGCTGCCGGAGATGACCGACTTCCGGCCGAGGCCGCAGCCGGACGGGACCGGCGACCCCGTGCCGCCGCTGGCCAAGGCCGAGGAGTGGGCCACGGTCGAGCTCGACCTCGGCGACGGCCCGAAGACGTACCGGCGCGAGCTGAACACCATGCCGCAGTGGGCCGGGTCCTGCTGGTACCACCTGCGCTACCTGGACCCGGCCAACACCGAGGCGTTCGTCGACCCGGAGGTCGAGCGCTACTGGATGGTCCCGCCGGACGCCGGATCCGGCGGGGAGGGCGGGGTGGACCTGTACATCGGCGGCGTCGAGCACGCCGTGCTGCACCTGCTGTACGCGCGTTTCTGGCACAAGGTGCTGTACGACCTGGGGCTGGTCTCGACGAAGGAGCCGTACCGGCGCCTGTTCAACCAGGGCTACATCCTGGCCGACGCCTTCACCGACGAGCGCGGCATGCACGTCCCGGCGGCCGAGGTCGCCACGGCCGCCGACGGGACGCCGTCCCATCGGGGCAGGCCGGTCACCCGCCGCGCGGGCAAGATGGGCAAGAGCCTCAAGAACGGCATCGGCCCCGACGAGATGTGCGACCGGTACGGCGCCGACACGCTGCGGCTGTACGAGATGGGGATGGGGCCGCTCGACACCGACCGGCCCTGGCGGACCGACGACATCGCGGGCGCGCACCGGTTCCTGCAACGGCTGTGGCGTTCGATGGTCGACGAGACGACCGGCGGGCCGCGCGTCACCGACGCGCCGCCGGACGCCGCGACGCTCCGCGCCCTGCACCAGACGATCACGGTCGTCCGCGCGGACGTCGGCGGGCTGCGCCTCAACACCGCCATCGCCCGGCTGATGGGCCTCACCGCGCGCGCCGCGAAGATCGCCGCCGCCGAGGGGGCGGTGCCGCGCGCGCTGGCCGAGCCGCTGGTCCTCATGGTGGCGCCGCTGGCCCCGCACATCGCCGCGGAGCTGTGGTCGCGGCTCGGGCACGACACCCCGGTGGCCCACGCGGGCTTCCCGGAGGCCGACGCGTCGCTGGCCGCCGAGCCCTTCGTCGAACTGCCCGTCCAGGTCAACGGGCGGACCCGGTTCACGATCGAGGTCCCGGCGGACGCCGGCCGCGAGCGGGTCGAGCGGATCCTGGCCGAGCACCCCGGCTACGCCCGGCACACCTCCGGCGCCACGGTCCAGAGGCTGGTCGTGGTGCCGGGCCGGATCGTGAACATCGTGGCACGCCGGCCCCCGGCCGCCGGTGCCGCACAGGGCCCCGAATAGAGGCCGGACGCCATTTTCCCGTGCCGTGCATTGGCCTGGTAAAGAGACCTCCACCAGGCAGAACAGCGTGCTTGCCGGGTTTATCACGAGCGGGTCGCGGATACGAAAGGTTACGTAGCAGTCACAGACAGTAAGGAGCTAGTCGTGTCTCGTTTCGTAACGACGTTGGCCGCCCTTGGCATTGCCGGTGGCGTGGCGTTCGCCGCCGCCGGTCCCGCCTCCGCCGCACCGGTCGACGGTCACGGTCACGGTCACGGAAAGGGCGGGGATGTGTTCCAGTCCTGCGTCAAGGAGCAGAGCTCGTGGGGGGTCATCGCCCTCAACCTCGACCTGCTCACGAACTGCATCTCCAATAACAACTGGCACTAGCGCGCACGAGTCCGGTGCGCCCGGACGACGTTCTGTGAGCACTTTCCAGTGGACTCACCGAACGCCCGGCGCACCGGTCTCCGCGTTACCGGACGGGCGGTGCATTCGCGCCGCCCGTCCGTCATACGCGGGAGTGCTACCGGAGCAGCGCCGTCAGCTCCCCGAGGTCCGCGGCCTCGGCCAGGCCGTAGGTGAGCTCGGTGATCCGGGCGGCCTCGGCGGCGCCGACCCGCCGCGCGGCGTTGAGCCGGAACTTGGTGGCCAGCTCCTCCGGCGACAGCGGATTGCCCGCGCCGCCGCGGTTGGCGTCCACCCGTTCCTCCAGCTCGCGGCCGTCGCGGGTCCGGACGCGGAGGACGGCCGGGAACTGGTGCGGGAAGATCTCGTCGCACCGCGCGTCGGGCACGCAGCGGACCTTGGCCGCCAGCGCCAGCCGCGCGGGGTCGGCCGCGGCCTCGTCGGTGAAGTCCTCGTGGAAGACCCCGAGCCCGCCGCCGCCGAGCAGCGCCGCCGCCACCGTGTAGGGGCCGGAGAACGCGGCGTGGTAGCCGGAGCTCGGACGGATCTTGTCCTCGAGCGGCTCGCCGATGGTCCGCAGCACCGCGGTGGGCGCGCCGAGCTCGATCGACTCGATCTCGGCCGGGTCCAGGCCCCGCGCGCGCAGCCGGCGGGCCGCGTCGATCCCGGCGTGGGTGAAGTGGTTGCAGGGGTAGGGCTTGAAGAAGATCCCCGGCAGTTCCCAGTGCTCGCCGAGCCGGTCGGTGAGCTCGTCCGGGTGGGCCTGGTCGCCGCAGAACGCCTGGAGCAGCCCGAACCGGCCCTCCAGCACGGTCGGCGGGCCGGTGATCCCGGTACGGGCGAGCCCGGCGGCGGTCACCGCGGCGTGCGCCGCCCAGCCGCAGTGGATCCGCTTGACCGTGCCGCCGGTGCGGTTGGCCTCCAGCAGGCCCGCGCCCATGCTGGAGGCGATGCCGATCGCGTCGGCGATGCCCCCCGCGTCCAGCCCGGACAGCATGGCGGCCGACGCCGCGCCGCCGAGCGCGCCGCAGATCGCGGTGGCGTGCAGGCCGCGTTCGAAGAACACCGAGTTGCCGAGCTCGGCGTCGTAGCCGGCCATGCCGAGCCGCACCGTGATCTCGATGCCGACGCCGATCGCGTCCAGGAGCGCGGCGCCGCTCGCGCCGCGCGCCTCGGCCGCGGCGAGCGCGGCGGGCACCACCGACGCCGACGGGTGCAGCACCGACGGCAGGTGCGTGTCGTCGAAGTCGAGGGAGTGCGCGAGGGTGCCGTTGAGCAGCGCGGCGCTCGGCTCGGGCAGCCGGACGCCGGTCCCGATCGCGGTGGAGCGGCCCGCGCCGCCCCACTCCCGGACGAGCTCGCCGACCGCGCGGGCCGGCGGCTCGCCGGTCGCGGCCAGGCTGTTGCCCAGCACGTCGAGCATCCGGCGGGCGGCGTCGGCGCGCAGCTCGGCGGGCAGTCCCCGGGTCCGGACGTCGTCCGCCAGCCCGGCCAGCCGCTGGACCAGTGTGGAGGTCACGCCGACACCGCCGCGAGCGGGCGGACGGGGGAGCCGGTGCCGCCCTTGATGCGCAGCGGCGCCAGCACGAACACGAACTCGTTCAGGCCGGCCTCGGCGAGCGCCTCCAGGTTGAGGTGCTCCAGGATGTAGATGCCCGACTCCACCAGCAGCACCCGATGCACCGGGAGCACGGCGTGCCCGGCACCCGCCGGGATCTGCTCGTAGGCGGTGGTGTCGGCGCCCGTGGCGGCGATCTCGCGGGCGGCCAGCCACTCGGCGGCGGCGGTGGTCACCCCCGGCACGCCGGTCTCCTTACCCATGTAGGCGGTGGCGTCGTCGAAGTTGCGGGCCCAGCCGGTGCGGATCAGCGCGACGTCGCCCTTGCCGGGCTCGGTGCCGGCGCGCTCGGCGGCGGCCTCGAGGTCGGCGACGGTCACGCCGTACCCGGGGGGCAGCGTCGGGACGCCGTGGACGGCAGCGACGTCGAGCAGCACCCCGCGGCGCAGCAGGCCGGGCAGCGTCTCGGCGCCGAGGCTGGTGAACGTGCCGCCGTGCTGGGCCTCGGCCGCGTCGACCCCGCCGTGCAGCAGGCCGTCCTGGCTGACGTGCGACAGCGCGTCGATGTGCGTGCCGACGTGGCCGCCGGTCACGATGATCTCGTTGGCGGCCGAGCCGCCGTCCGGCCGCTCCATGTCGCCGTGCCGCCGGATCAGCGTCATCCGGAACCCGGGGTGGTTCGGCGAGCACGGCATCCCGGTGAAGAACGGCTGGCCGAGCTCGATCAGCCGGACCCCGCCGGCGACCGCCGCGAGCAGCGGATCCTGGGTGCGCGTGACCTGGTCGGTCATGAGTGGTGCCCTTCGTTGACGGGCCGTCCGCCGGACTCGGCGACCGCGAGCAGCCAGGTGGCCCGCTCGACGATCGCCTTGTCCACGAACCGGCCGGTGGAGTCGATCCACGCGGCGTCGCCGCGTTCGGTGGCGGTGGTCAGCTGGTCCATCAGCTCGCGCGCCCACGCGACGTCCGCGGGGTCGGGCGCGCTCGCCTCGTGCACCACGGGGATCTGCGCCGGGTGGATCACCGAGCGCCCGAAGAACCCGGCGCGGCGGCCCGCGGCGGTGTCGGCGCGCAGGCCGTCCAGGTCGCGGACCGCCGTCCAGACGCTCTGCGCCGGGCTCGGCAGCCCGGCGGCGCGGGCGGCGACCACGACCCGGGAGCGGGGCCACGCCAGCGCGTCGCCGCCGCCGGTCCGCAGGTCGGCGGCGAGGTCGGCCTCGCCCAGCGAGATCCCGGCGACCAGCGGGTGGGCGGTGGCGAGCACCGCCGCGTTCTCCACTCCGAGGGCGGACTCGATCAGCGGGTGGACGGGCACGCCGAGCGCGTCCGCGACCCGGCTCAGCTCGCCGGGGTCCTCGCTCTTGGGGACGCGCACCCCCGCCGGGGCGGACGGGGCGGCGGCGAGCGCCGCGATGTCGGCGGCGCCCTCGGGGGAGGACGGGACGTTGATCCGGACGTAGGCGTGCGCGCCCTCCGCGAGGGTCCGCACGACCTGCCGCCTGGCCTCGTCCTTGGCGGCCGGGGCCACCGCGTCCTCCAGGTCGAGGATCACCGCGTCCGCCGCGGAGGCCAGCGCCTTGCCGATCCGGTCGGGACGGTCGCCGGGGACGTACAGCCAGGTCCGGGGCGGCGGGGCGGCGGTCACTTGATCACGCCCTTGGCGCGCAGCTCGGCCAGGCCCTCCTCGGAGACCCCGTACCGGCCGAGGATCTCGGCGGTGTGCGCACCGAGCGGCGGGCCCGCCGAGTCGATCCGGCCGGGCGTCTGGGAGAGCCGGAACAGCACGTTCTGCATCTTCAGCGGGCCGAGCTCGTCGTCGGGGACGGTGGTGATCGTGCCGAGGGCCTCGAACTGCGGGTCGGCCATCACGTCGGCGGCGTTGTAGATCGGCGCGACGGCGGCCTGGGCCTCCTCGAACGCCCGGACGACCTCGTCCCGGTCGCGCTGCGCGATCCACGAGCCGACGGCCTCGTCCAGCTCGTCGGCGTGCTCGGCGCGCTCGGACCCGGTCGCGAACCACGGCTCGTCGATCAGCTCGGGCCGGCCCACCAGCCGCATCACCCGCTCGGCGATCGACTGCGCGCTGGTGGAGATCGCGACCCACCGGCCGTCGCTGGTCCGGTAGGTGTTGCGCGGCGCGTTGTTGCTGGACCGGTTGCCGGTGCGCGCCTGGAGCTCGCCGAGCTGGTCGTAGGTGATGATCTGCGGGCCGAGCAGGGTGAGGATCGGCTCGATGATCGCCATGTCGACGACCTGGCCCTCGCCGGTGGCATCGCGGGCGCGCAGCGCGGTCATCACGGCGAACGCCGTGGTCAGCGCCGCGATCCCGTCGGCCAGGCCGAACGGGGGCAGCGTCGGTGGCCCGTCCGGCTCGCCGGTGATGGCGGCGAATCCGCTCATCGCCTCGGCGAGCGTGCCGAACCCCGGCCGCTTGGAGTAGGGACCGAACTGCCCGAAGCCGGTGACCCGGGTCAGCACCAGCCGCGGGTTGATCTCGCGCAACTCGTCGTAGCCGAGGCCCCACCGCTCCAGGGTGCCGGGCCGGAAGTTCTCGATCACCACGTCGGCGTCGGCGACCATCGCGCGGAACAGGTCCTGCCCCTCCGGCGAGCCGAGGTAGAGCGTCATCGCCTTCTTGCCGCGGCCGAGCATCTTCCACCAGAGGCCGACGCCGTCGCGCCGCGCGCCGTGGCTGCGCACCGGGTCGCCCTTGGGGTGCTCGATCTTGATCACTTCGGCGCCGAAGTCTGCGAGCAGTGTTGCGGCGAGCGGCCCGGCGAAGAGCGTGGCTGTGTCGAGCACCCGGATTCCGGACAAGGCATCCGTCATGGGGCATACCGCCTTTCCTGTCGGCTCGCTGCCCTCGCGCGAGGAGGAGAGGGCGGGCAGGTCCGCATTGTTTCGCTTAGGGGAACGTCGGTGAACGCCGTGTTGCGTCGCGCGCACCTCAGCCTGCCCACAAGTTCGCACTGTTCTCCAGGGTGAGTCAAGTTGTTACAGGTTATTGACCTGGACGTGTGGTGGGTGCCACGATGACGCAACATCTACTTGGCGTTTCTCTAAGCGGAACACCACAGGATCGGCGGGAGGAGTGGGAATGTCCGCTCGAAAGCTCGTCGCCGGGCTAGGCGCCTGCGCGGTCCTCCTGGCCGGGTGCGGCGGGTCGGCGCCGTCCGGGGCGGCGGGCGCCGCCGCCGGGCGGGACCACGGCCCGGTCAAGATCGGCGCGCTGCACCCGGTCAGCGGGGCGAACGCGGTCGACGGCCAGCAGATGCGCCGCGGCGCGCAGCTCGCCGTCGAGGCGATCAACGCCGCCGGCGGCATCAAGTCCCTCGGCGGCCGAAAGGTCGAGCTCGCCGAGGGCGACACGCAGGGCAAGGCCGAGGTCGGGCAGAGCGAGGCGCAGCGCCTCATCTCCGAAGGCGCGGTCGGCCTGGTCGGCACCTATCAGAGTGCCGTCAGCACCAACGTCGCCGTGGTCGCCGAGCGCAACCGGGTGCCGTTCGTCATGGACGTCACCGCCTCGGACGCGATCTTCGCGCACGGCTACCGCTACGCCTTCCGGGTGCAGCCCGGCAGCGAGGCCATCTCGGCCGCCGCCGCCGCGTACCTCAAGGAGGTCTCGGAGAAGGCGGGCAAGCCCGTGCGGAAGGTCGCCTTCCTGCACGAGCAGACCGACTTCGGCAGCGGCGCCGCCGAGGCGTTCAGCAAGGCCGCGGCGAAGCTCGGCATCCAGATGGGGCCGAACATCAGCTACGACGCGGTCACCACGTCCGACCTCACCGCGCAGATCACCCAGGTCAAGGCGTCCGGGGCGAACGTGCTGGCGGTCGCCGGGTACTACCGCGACAGCCTGCTGGCGGCCAAGGCGATCAACGCCGTCAAGCCGAACCTGGACGCGGTGTGGGGCGTCTCCAACGGTGCCTACGACCAGCCCAAGTTCGTCACCGACGCCGGGGCCCTGGGCGAGCGCTACTTCAGCACCAACTACCACTACGACGCCAAGAACGACCAGACGACCAAGCTCCGGGCCGACTACCAGCGCCGCTTCGGCGCCCCGATGCGCACCGGCGCGGTCCTGGCCTACGACGCCGTCCAGGTGATCGCGCAGGCCGTGGACCGGGCCGGCGGGACCGACGCCGAGAAGGTGCGCGAGGCGATCAGCGCCTCCCAGGTCACCCCGCTCGCCGTCGGCCGCGGGCCGATCCGGTTCGCCGCCAACGGCGACAACCGCAACGCCCTCCCCGTGCTGATGCAGATTCAGGGCGGCCAGGTGAAACAGGTCTATCCGGCGGAGAAGGCCGAATCCCAGCCCAACTACTCGGTGACATGGCGGCCATGAGCAATATCGGAAACCAGAAAGGGGCGGCACTCGCCCCGGACGCGGAGGCGCCAGGAGCGGCCTCCCCGCGAGGCAAGGCCCCCCACCCGCTCCGCGCCGCGCTCGGCGGCGGGGGCAACGCGGCGATCCTCAAGCGCGTCGCGATCATCGGCGGCGCCCTCGTCATCGCGATCGCGGTCGCACTGCTGAAGTCGGGCAGCGGCCTGGTGGTCTGGCAGTCGGTGGTGACCGGCCTGCTGATGGGCGGCCTGTACGGGCTCATCGCGATGGGCCTCACGCTGATCTTCGGCGTGCTCGACATCGTCAACTTCGCGCACGGTGCGCTGCTCGCGGTGGCCATGTTCATCGCGTTCGGCGTGGTCCAGGGCACCGGCCTGCACCCCTACCTCACGCTGCTGGTGGCGGTGCCGGCACTGTTCCTCATCGGCGGCGTCGTGCACCGGGGGCTGCTCAGCGGCACCGGCGGCGGATCGCTGGAGAACCAGCTCCTGATCACGCTCGGGCTGTCGCTGCTGCTGGAGAACGGGCTGCTGATGTTCTTCGGCGCCGAGCCGAAGACCGTCACGCTGCCCGGCGACTTCCAGTTCGGGCTGTTCGGCGCGGTGGTGACCGGCGCGCGGCTGTACGCCTTCGTCGGCGCGCTGCTGCTCGGCGCGCTGCTGTTCTGGCTGCTGCGCCGCACCCGGTTCGGCACCGCGATCCGCGCGGTCGCCGCGAACGGGCCCGGCGCCGAGCTGGTCGGCATCAACGTGCGCCGCATCCACACCCTCACCTTCGCGATCGGCACCGCGTGCGCCGGGGCGGCGGCGGTGCTGGCCGCACCGCTGATCACGGTCACCCCGACGCTCGGCGAGCAGTTCAACATCACCGCCTTCGTCGTCGTGGTCCTCGGCGGCATGGGCAATGTCGGCGGCGCGCTGGTCGGCGGGCTGCTGATCGGGCTGGTCGAGCAGCTCACCACGATCTACATGGACGGACAGAGCTCGCTGCTCGGCGTGTTCGTGGTCTTCGTCGTGGTGCTGTTCCTCCGCCCGCAGGGACTCTTCGGGAGGCGGGCATGACCGGCATCACCATCGCCGGGGGCACCGGCCCGGCCGGGCGCGGCGGCACCGGCCGCGCGACCAAGGCACCGCCGCTGCGCCCGCAGAACCGGCAGCTCGCGATCCTCCTGGTGTTGCTCCTGGTGGCGATCCCGCTGCCGCTGATCCTGCCGTCCGCGCAGGGCGCCGTCGCGGTCCGCATCCTGATCTTCCTGCTGATGGCGGTCGGCTGGAACATCATGAGCGGCTTCGGCGGGATGTTCAGCTTCGGGCACGCCGCCTACTTCGGGCTCGGCGCCTACACCAGCGCGTACCTGCTGGTGGAGCACGGGGTCTCGCCGTGGATCGGGATGCTTGCGGGAATGGCCGTCGCCGCGGGCGTCGCCGTCGTCATCGGCTACTTCGCCTTCCGCTACAAGCTCCAGGGCGCCTACTTCGCGCTGGCCACCTTCGCGTTCGCGGAGATGCTGCGGCTGATCGTCACCAGCACCGAGTTCACCAACAAGGCGGTCGGGTTCAGCGTGCCGCTGATCCAGGGCTCCTCGCTGTGGAAGATCCAGTTCGCCGCCGACTCGCCCGCCTACTTCTGGATCGCGCTGGCGCTGGCCGGCCTGGCCGGGGCGGCGAGCATCCTGTTCCTGCACTCGCGATCCGGCCGGTACGTCACCGCCATCCGCGACGACGAGCTCGCGGCGGCCTCGCTCGGCACCCCGGTGATGCGCCACAAGCTCATGACGGTGGCGCTGTCGGCCGCGATCACCGCGGTGGCCGGCGCCTTCTACACCCAGTACTACCTGTTCGTGAACCCGGACCTGGCGTTCGGCTCCTCAGTGTCGATCCAGGCGATCGCCACCGTGGTGATCGGCGGGATCGGCACGGTCTGGGGCCCGGTGGTCGGCGCGATCATCGTCGGCTCGCTGTCGGACGTGACCGCGACCCTGCTGCGCACACCGCCGGACTTCCTGAACTTCCTCCAGGGCCGCAGCGGGCTGGACGTCGCCCTCTACGCGATCCTGCTGATCCTGATCGTCCGGCTGCTGCCCAAGGGCATAGTCGGCACCGCGATGGCGAGGTGGCGCCGATGACCATCCTGAACGTGACCGGCGTCGGCAAAGACTTCCGCGGGCTACGGGCGCTGTCGGAGGTGGAGTTCGAGGTCGGGCAGGGCGAGATCCTCGGGATCATCGGCCCCAACGGCGCCGGGAAGACCACGCTGTTCAACGTGATCTGCGGTGCGCTCGCGCCGGACACCGGCAGAGTGCTGTTCGCGGGCCGCGACGTCACCGGCCGCTCGCCCGACCGGATCGCGCGGGCCGGCATGGTCCGCACCTTCCAGCTCATGCGCCCGTTCGGCAGCATGAGCGTGCTGGAGAACGTGAGCCTGGCCGCCCAGCACGAGCGGCAGCCCGCGCGGCGGCTACGCGAGCGGTCCCTCGAGGTGGTGGAGCGGGTCGGGCTCGGCCAGTGGGCGCACCGGCCCGCGACCGAGCTGCCGACGGCCGGCCTCAAGCGGCTCGAGCTCGCGCGGGCGCTGGCCATGCGGCCGAAGGTCCTGCTCCTGGACGAGGTGCTGGCCGGGCTCGTCCCGGCCGAGCGCGAGCCGGTCCTGGACCTGCTCGCCGACCTGCGCGAGCAGGACGGCACCACGCTGCTGTTCATCGAGCACATCATGGCCGCGGTGATGCGGCTGTCGGACCGGGTGCTGGTCCTGGACCAGGGCCGGGTGCTGGCCGCCGGGTCGGCCGAGGAGGTCACCTCCGACCCGCGGGTGATCGAGGCGTATCTCGGAGAGGAGCCCGCCGGTGCTGAAGGTTGAGAAGGTCTGCGCGGGCTACGGCCGGATGCAGATCCTGCACGACGTCGACCTGACCCTCGGGGAGGGCGAGATCGTCGCGCTCGTCGGCGCGAACGGCGCCGGCAAGACCACCACGCTGCGCGCCGTCTGCGGGCAGATCCGGCCGACCGCCGGGACGATCACCTTCGACGGCGCGCCGACGCTGGGCCGCCGTCCCGACGAGCTGGTCCGCGACGGGCTGGTGCACGTCCCCGAGGACCGCGCGCTGTTCGGCACGCTGACCGTCGAGGAGAACCTGCGGATGGGCGCGTGGACGCGCTCGCACGCGCAGGCCGAGACGGCCCTGCGCGAGGTGCTGGAGCTGTTCCCCGTGCTGGCCGAGCGCCGCGGCCAGGTCGCGCAGACCTTCAGCGGCGGCCAGCAGCAGATGCTCGCGATCGGCCGGGCGCTGATGGCCGGGCCGCGGCTGCTCATGCTGGACGAGCCGTCCACCGGGCTGTCGCCCAAGCTGACGTGGGCGATGCTGGAGGCGATCGAGCGGATCCGCGACGGCGGGGTGTCGGTGCTGCTGGTCGAGCAGAACGCCAAGCAGGCGCTCGCCATCGCCGACCGGGCGTACGTGCTGGAGAGCGGGTCGACGGTGCTGCACGGCACCGGCGCCGAGCTCGCCGGCTCCGCCGAGGTCAGGAAGGCGTACCTGGGGCTGTGACGGAGGACCGCACGATGGACGAACGGGTGGCCGCGGCCGCGGGGGCGACGGCGGAGCTGGGGGAGTGGGTCTCCCGGCTGGACGTCGCGGACGTGCCGGCCGCGGTGCTGGACCGGCTCTCCCTCGTCCTGCTCGACGTGGTGGGCGTGACCGCCCTCGGTGCCGGGCTGGACGAGCAGGCCGCGCTGCGGGCCGCCTGGCGGCCCCCGGCCGGGCCGGCGCCGCTGATCGGCGCGGGCCGGCTGGTCTCCACCGACGCCGCCGCCTGGCTGGGCGCGACGGCGCTGGTCGCGCTGGAACTGGACGAGGGCAACAAGTACGCCAAGGGCCATCCGGCGGCGCACGGGTTCCCGGCGGTGCTCGCGCTGGCGTGCGAGCTCGACAGCACCGGCGCCGATACGGCCGCCGCGCTGCTCGCCGCCTACGAGGTCGCGGCGCGGTTCGGGCAGGCGACGGCGCAGGCCCCCGGCGCCCACCCGCACGGTAGCTGGGGCGTGCCCGGCGCCGCCGCCGGCTGCGCCCGGCTGCTCGGGCTCGGCGCCGGGGCGACCGCCGCGGCGATCGACACCGGGGCCGGGCTGCCGGTCGCCGGGCACTTCGGGTCGGCCACCGGCGGCAACCCGGTGCGCGACGCCTGGATGGGGGCCTCCAACCTGTCCGGGCTGGTCGCGGCCCGGATGGCGGCGGCGGGCCTGGCCCGCAACACCGGCACCGCCGCGCTGTCGCTCGGCACCCTGCTCGGCCGGTTCGACCCCGCCGGGCTGACCGCGGGCCTCGGCGAGCGGTGGGACGTCACCCGCGGCTACTTCAAGCGGCACGCGTCCTGCTCGTTCACCCACCCGGCCGCCGACGCCGTCCTCGCGCTCCGCGCCGAGCTCGCCCCGTCCCGGACCGGGCGGATCGAGCGGATCACGGTCGAGACCCACGCGCTCGGCGCCGGGCTGGCGGCCACCGGATGGGACAACCGGCTGTCGGCGATGTTCTCCACGCCGTTCGTGGTCGCCACCGCCCTGCTCACCGGCGAGGTCGGCCCCGCCTCGTCCGGCGCGGAGCGCCTCGGCGATCCCGCCGTGCGCGCCCTCGCCCGCCGCGTCCGGCTCACCGCCGCGGGCGACCTGACCGGACGCCTGCCCGCCGAGCGCGCCGCCCGCGTCACCGTCGAGTTCGACGACGGCGCCGCGCCGGTCACCCGCGAGGTGCCGAACCCCGTCGGCGACGCCGACCACCATCCGCTGGACGAGCGCGCCGTGGTCGCGATGCTGAAGGGCTGGCTGCCCGGCCGCGCCGGGCTCGTCGACCGCGCGGTCGAGCTGTCCCGAGACCTGCCCGCACTCCCGCACGTCGGCGATCCGCTGCGCGGGCTCGCCGGCACCGGGGACGGAACCGAGAAGAAGGAGGAGCCGAGCTGATGCGTGCCCTGGCGGTGACGCCCATCCACCTGCCCGCCGAGGAGATCCGGCGGCGGCAGGCCCGCTACGACCGGCTGGCGCCGCCCGGCCTGCGGATCGAGCTGCGCGACGTCGGCCCCGCCGCCCCCCTGGCGCTGGAGAGCGAGGACTCCGTCCGCGCCTCCGAGCGCGAGGTGGCCGCCACGCTGGACGCCGCCGGCGACGGCTTCGACCTGGCCTTCCCCGACTGCGTGCTCGACCCGGCCGTACCCGCCGGCCCCGCCGCCGGGCCCGCGCGGGCCGTCCCGGTGAACGGGCTGCTCAAGCTCAGTGCCATGCACCTGGCCGCCAAGGGTGTCCGGTTCGGCGCGGTCGTCCGTAACGAGGCCATCGGCGCCGAGCTCGGCCGCCGGCTGGACGCCTACGGGCTGGCCCCCCACGTGGCCGGGATCGCGGTGATGGAGCTGCCGTTCGACGCCATCGCCGACACGGCCGCGTGGAACGCCGCCCTCGTCGACGCCGTCGGCGAGCTGGCCGCGCGCGGCGCCGCCGCGGTGATCAACGGCTGCTCCGCCGTCGACGTCGAGGCCGGTCCGCTGCCCGCGCGGGTCATCGACCCGACCGCGCTCGCCCTGCGGCTGATGACCGTCGAGGACGAGGCCGACCAGGTGGGGAGGGCGGCATGACCGGGACCGTCCGGGACGCGATGGCCGGGCCCGCGCCGGCCGAGGACGGGCCCGACCTCGTCGTGGCCGGCGCCGGCGGCGGTCTCGCCGGGGCGCTGCGCGCCGCCGAGCAGGGGCTCAGCGTGGTGGTCGTCGAGGCCAGCGAGCACTTCCGCCGCGGCAACAACACCTCGATGTCCACCGCGATGTTCCCCGGTGCGGGGTCCCGCTGGCAGGCCGAGGCGGGCGTCGGCGACTCCGCCGAACGGTTCGTCGACGACATCATGGCCAAGACCGGGGGCCGGGCCGACCCGCGCCTCGCCCGCACCCTCGCCGGGGTGAGCGCCCCGCTGGTGGAGTGGCTGGCCGACTCGGTGGAGCTGCCGCTGTCGCTGGTCACCGACTTCAACTACCCCGGCCACGCGGTGCCGCGCTGCCACTCGGTGCCCGGCCGGCACGGCTCCAGCGTGCTCGACCACCTGGTCCGCCGGGTCCGCGAGCACCCGCTGATCGACCTGCTCGTCCCGGCGCGGCTGGTGGACGTGGCGACCGGGCCGGACGGCGCGGTGCGCGCCGCCGTCGTCCGCTACCCCGACGGCGGCGAGGAGGAGATCCCCACCCGCGCGGTGCTGCTGGCCACCAACGGCTTCGGCGCCGACCGCGAGCTGGTCGGACGGCACCTCCCCGAGATCGCCGGCGCGCTCTACCAGGGCGGCGACCAGTCGCTCGGCGACGCGCTGCGCATCGGCGAGCGGCTCGGCGCCGCCACCGGCTTCCTGGACGCCTACCAGGGCCACGGCGCCATCGCCGCCAACGCGGGCACGCTGGTCGGCTGGGCGACGATCATCCACGGCGCGGTCCTGGTCGACCTCGGCGGGCGCCGCTTCGGCGACGAGACCCGGGGCTACTCCGAGTACGCCGCCGAGCTCGCCGCCCGTCCCGGCGGCACCGGCTGGATCGTGCTGGACGAGGTGATCTTCGAGCAGTGCCAGCCGTTCCAGGACTTCCGCGACACCGTCGAGTCGGGCGTCCTGGTCTGGGCCGACGACGCGGCCGGACTGGCCGAGGCCACCGGCCTGCCCGCCGCCGCGCTCGCCGCCGAGCTGGCCGACGCCGCGGCGGTGGCGCGCGGCGAGCGCCCCGACGAGCACGGCCGCGCCAACTGGGAGCGCCCGCTCTCCGGACGGTACGCCGCGGTCCGCGTGCTGCCCGCCCTGTTCCACACCCAGGGCGGTCTCATGGTCGACGAGCACGCCGCCGTCGTCGACCCCGGAGACCGCCGCATCCCCGGGCTGTACGCGGCCGGCGGCGCCGCGGCCGGCGTGTCCGGCCACGGCGCCGCCGGCTACCTGCCCGGCAACGGGCTGCTGCCCGCCTTCGGGCTCGCCTACCTGGCCGCCGACGACGTGGCCCGCCGCGCCGCCGGGCGCGCCGGGCCGGCCGCGCCGGCCCCAGTTCACTAACCCCATTTCGCACGCGGAGGAGAGAGACCGATGGCGACAACCGAGCTGCTGATCAAGAACGTGCGGGTGGTCCGGCCCGACGACGCGGAGGGGACCGAGCCGGCCCTCACCGACATCGCGGTCAACGACGGCACCATCACCCGCGTCGCGCCCGGCCTTCCAGGCGACGACGCCGCCACCGTGGTCGACGGCCGCGGCCTGCTCGCCTTCCCCGGCGTGGTGGACGCCCACCAGCACTGGGGCATCTACAACGAGCTGGCCGCCGACACCCGGACCGAGAGCCGCGCCAGCGCGCAGGGCGGCGTCACCGCGGCGCTGACCTATATGCGCACCGGCCAGTACTACCTCAACAAGGGCGGCCCCTACCGGGAGTTCTTCCCCGAGGTGCTCGCCGCCGCGCAGGGCAACGCCTACATCGACTACGCCTTCCACCTGGCGCCGATGATGGCCGAGCACATCGACGAGATCCCCTACCTGGTGCAGGAGCACGGGGTCACCTCGTTCAAGATCTTCATGTTCTACGGCAGCCACGGGCTGCACGGCCGCTCCACCAGCCAGAGCGACTTCCTGATGACGCCGCCGGACGAGCGCTACGACCTGGCGCACTTCGAGTTCGTGATGCGCGGCATCCAGAAGGCCCGCGAGGAGCTCGGCGACTACGCCGAGCACCTGTCGCTGTCGCTGCACTGCGAGACCGCCGAGATCATGACCGCCTACACCAAGCTGGTGGAGCGCGACGGCTCGCTGTCCGGGCTGCGCGCCTACAGCGCCTCGCGCCCGCCGCACTCGGAGGGCCTCGCCGTCACCATCGCCTCCTACCTGGCGCACGAGACCGGGCTGCCCAACATCAACCTGCTGCACCTGTCGTCGGAGAAGGCACTGGACGCGGCGCTGACCATGGGCCGCGCGTTCCCGCACATCGACTTCCGCCGCGAGGTCACGGTCGGGCACCTGCTCGCCGACGTCGACACCGCGCACGGCCTCGGCGGCAAGGTCAACCCGCCGCTGCGCGACCGCGACGACGTCGAGGCGCTGTGGCGGCACGTGCTCGCCGGCGACGTCGACTGGGTGGTCAGCGACCACGCCTGCTGCAAGGACGAGATGAAGTTCGGCTCCGACCGCGACGACATCTTCCTCGCCAAGTCCGGCTTCGGCGGCGCCGAGTACCTGCTGCCCGGCCTGGTCGGCGAGGGGACCAAGCGCGGCCTGTCGCTCCAGCGCGCCGCGCAGCTCACCTCGTGGAACCCCGCCAAGCGGTACGGGCTGCTCAACAAGGGCACCATCGCCGAGGGCTACGACGCCGACATCGCGCTGGTCGACCCGGACGCGTCCTGGACGGTGCGCGCGGCCGACTCCGAGTCCACGCAGGAGTACACCCCGTTCGAGGGCTTCGCGATGTCGGCCAAGGTGACCGACACCTTCGTCCGCGGCAACCACGTGTACGCCGACGGCCGGATCACCGGCGACCCCGTCGGCCGGTACCTGCACCGCGGTCGCTGAACCGCGGGATCCCCGTCACCGCCTTCTCTAGGATCTCCACGTGACCAACCAGAGCACCCCCGTCCGCAGGCCCCCCCGAACGGTCGACAACGTCGGTACCGAGGCCGCCGCGCGGGTCGCCGACGTGCTGCTGCTGTTCGCCGGGGGACCGCAGTACCTCGGCGTGAGCGCGATCAGCCGGGAGCTCGGCCTGTCCAAGGCCGTGGTCTACCGGATCCTCCAGTCGCTGGTGTCGCGCGAGATCCTGGAGACCGACGCCGACACGGCGGGGTACCGGCTCGGCCCCGCCGCGGTCGCGCTCGGGGTGAGCGCGCTGCGCCGCTTCGACGCCCGCAACGCGGCGGCGCCGGTGCTGCGCAGGCTGCGCGACGAGACCGGCGAGACGACCACGCTGTCGGGTCTGGTCGGCGACGAGCGGGTCTACCTGGACCAGTACGTCAGCCCGCACGAGATCAAGATGACGGTCGAGATTGGCCGGCGGTTCCCGCTGCACGCCGGCTCCTCGGGCAAGGTGATCCTCGCCTCGCTGCCCGAGGAGCGGCGCGCCGCGGTGCTGGCCCGTCCGCTCGCCGCGCTCACCGGCCGGACGGTCACCGACGAGGAGACCCTCCGCCGGCAGCTCGCCGACGCCGCCCGCGAGGGCGTCGCGGTCTCGCTCGGCGAGCGGCAGGCCGACGCGGGCTCGGTCGCGGCCCCGCTGTTCGGCCCCGACGGCGAGGTGCACGGTTCGATCAGCGTGTGCGGTCCCCGCTACCGCTTCGCGCCGGACGTGGTCGAGCGCTACCGGGAGCTGGTGTGCGACGCCGCCGACGAGATCAGCCGCAACTGGACCTGGCTGCGCGAGTCGCGGCCCGCGCCCGTCCCGGAACCGCGCGGCCACTGACCCGTCCCGCGCCCGGAGAGGCCCCCCGGAGGGGTCCTCTCTCGGCGCGGGGTCAGCCGTACAGGCCGTTGAGCCAGTCCTGCCAGACACGCTGGTCCCGCTCCTGGTCGGCGTCCGGGCCGAACAGGTGGACGGTGAGGCCGACCGGCGCGCCGAAGGCGTTGCGGCCGAAGAACCGGTAGAGCGCGTCGCCGGTACGCAGCCCGATGAAGTTCTCGTTCCGGTAGTCGAGCACGGCGTCCGCCTCGCCGGCGCCGGGCAGCCCGACGCGCACCCGGGCCCCCTCGGAGGCGCCCTCCTCCAGCCCGAGCGCCCGCCCGACGGCGTCGAAGGCGCCCTTGGCCCGGGACGCCTCGGGCCCGTGGGCCTCGGCGAACGCCGCGGCCCGGCCCGGGAAGTGCTCGAGGTATTGCCGCAGGGTGTGCAGGTAGAAGTCGGTGTGCTGGTCCGCTCCGTCGAACTGGTCGTCCCAGTCGTCGACGAAGACGCCGCTGTGCACGTAGCGCACCCAGGACCCGCCGCCCTCGCGCGGCTCGATCAGGTGGTCGAGCTGGTTGAGCGTCTGGCCGTCGGCGCCCTCGGCGTCCTCGACCCGGCCGGTCAGCCGGTGCGGCGGGTCCCACGCGGTCACCGTGCCGCCGAACGGCGCGGCGCCGCCCTCGCGGGGCTCGTACTCCATCGGCCAGAGCCAGCCGGCGGTCCCGGTGGTGACGGCGGCCCAGACCCGCTCGGGTGACGCGGCCACCTCGAACTCCCGGACGATCTCGAATTCGCTGCCCATGGTTCCGCCTCTCGGTGGTGGTGCTCCGATGATGTGCTCAGTTCTCGATCGCGTGCGGTGGGACCGCGCCCACCCCGTCCTTGACCTTGGGGTGGACGGCGATCACGACGCGGTGGTCGCGCCCGCCCCCGCCGGACGGGTCGTGGTACTTGCGGACCAGCCCGCCGACGGTCTCGGTGAGCTCCCCGATGAACGCGGCGCGGTCCGCCGCCGAGGCGAAGCGCACTTCGCCGTCCAGCGCGTACGTGGCCAGCCGCTTGCGGGCCCGCGCCGCGCCCGTGACCAGCGTCCCGACGTCGCGCACCAGGCGGGCGGCGAGGGCGAGCAGCCAGCGCGCCGACACCGCGTCCCGGTACCGGTCGGGGTCGGGTTGCAGCGCGGCGAGGGCGAGCGGGGAGATGACGTAGGACGCCGCGGTGGCCCGCACGAGCCGTTCGGTCATGTTGCCCTTGCGGCGTTCGCCGACCAGCTCGACCAGGCCGTGCCGTTCCAGCGCCCTGAGGTGGTAGTTCACCTTCTGCCGGGGCAGCCCGGTCCGCGCGGCCAGCATGGCGGCCGAGGCCGGTTCGGTCAGCTCCGCGAGCAGCCGGCCGCGGACCGGGTCCAGCGTGGCCGCCGCCGCCGCGGGGTCCTCGATCACCGTCACGTCGAACATGGGCCCATGGTGGCGACCGACAACTTTATTTGTCAAGACAGTGATTGTTGTCGGTGCCGGGACGAGGCGGGCCGGACCGGGGTGCCCGCCGGGCGCGGGGCTCAGCCGTTCGCGTGCGAGGCCAGGTCCCGGGGCAGCCTCTCCAGCAGCCCGCGCAGGTCGTCGGCGTGGTCCTCCTCGTCGGCCAGCAGCTCCTCGAAGACCCGCCGGGTGGTCGGGTCGCCCTCGCCCAGCCACTGGATGATCTCGGTGTAGGACGACACCGCGACCCGCTCCGCGATCAGGTCCTCCTTGATCATCTCGACCAGGTCCAGGCTTTTGTCGTAGGTGGTGTGCGACCGCCCGGCCAGCACCTCGGGGTCGAAGTCGGGCTCCCCGCCGAGCTGCACGATCCGGTTGGCGAGCTTGTCGGCGTGCTCGGCCTCGTCGGCGGCGTGCTCCTTGAACTCGGCGACCACCCCCTCGGAGTAGATCCCGGTCGCGGTGTACTGGTGCCGCTTGTAGCGCAGCACGCACACCAGCTCGGTCGCGAGCGCCTCGTTGCAGATCTGGATCACACGCTCGAGGTCCGCGCCGTACGCCTCGGTCACCGGCCCCTTGCCGATCTCCTCCCGGGCGCGGGCGCGCAGGGTCTTCAGATCGCTCAGAAACTCGGCCATGTGCGGGGTCCCCTCCGTCGTCGCGGGTCCGGCCGCCGTTCGGCGCCCCCGTGGATGATCACCTCGGCGGCGGCGCCGCAAAGCCATCCGGAGACCAAGAACGCGCCAACCGCCGGCCCGTCCGCCGACCCGCGCAGCTCGTCCGGACCGACCGGACCGACCGGACCGACCGGATCAAGGTGCCGATCTCGGCCGCCGCTGCCCGCGACCTCCCCCGGGACCCCGCCGGGACGGTCCTGAGTCAGCCGATGCGCCGGCCCTGCTGGGATGATGAGTCCCGATATGTCACCTGAGCCGACCACGACCTCCGCCGCCACCGCGCCCACGACCGGACGCACGGGCACGGCCCCCGCCGCGGTCGCGCCGCCCGCGCCGCCCAGCGCCAAGGGCCGCGCGGCCCGCGCCTCCTTCGAGAAGCGCCGCCAAGCCTTCGCCGACCCGTCCCCCCGACCCTGAGCGCACGCGTCGCTCACCCCCTGAAAGGCACCGCCGGAAATGTCGCAAGAAGGACCGCGTAAGCACCCGGTCGACGAGATGCTCCCCGTCCCGAGGCTGGCGCTGTACGGGTTCCAGCACGTCCTGGCGTTCTACGCCGGCGCGGTGGTCGTCCCCATCCTGGTCGCGGGCGCGATCGGGCTGTCGACCGAACAGCTCGTCTACCTGATCAACGCCGACCTGTTCACCTGCGGGATCGCCTCCATCATCCAGTCGCTCGGCTTCTGGAAGATCGGGATCCGGCTGCCGATCGTGCAGGGCGTGACGTTCACCGCGGTCGCCCCGATGATCGCGATCGGGCAGGGCGCCGAGAACGGCACCGCCGGCCTGCTCGCCATCTACGGCGCGACCATCACCGCGGGCGTGCTGACGTTCCTCGCGGCCCCGTTCCTCGGCCGGCTGCTCCGGTTCTTCCCGCCCCTGGTCACCGGCACCGTGCTGACCATCATGGGCCTGATCCTGCTGCCGAACGCGCTGAACGACGCCGCGGGCGGCGCCGCCGCCAAGACCGTGACCAAGGACTTCGGGAGCTGGAAGCACCTGATGTACGCGGGCGGCACCCTGCTGTTCATCCTCGTCCTGTACCGGCTGCGCCGCCCGTTCCTCAGCAGCGTCGCCGTCCTGCTCGGCCTCGTCGGCGGCACCGCCGTGTCCTTCGTCCTCGGCGACACCGGGTTCGACCAGGTGGGGAAGTCGGACTGGATCGGCGTCACCACCCCCTTCCACTACGGCGCCCCGACCTTCCAGATCGGCGCGATCCTGGCGATGCTGCTGGTCATGATGGTCACCGTCGTGGAGACCGTGGGCGACTCCAAGGCCACCGGCGAGATCGTCGGCAAGGACGTGGACGGTGCCGACATCACCCGCGCCCTGCGCGCCGACGGCCTCTCGACCTTCCTCGGCGGCTCGCTGAACGCCTTCCCCTACACCTGCTTCGCGCAGAACGTCGGGCTGGTGCGGCTCACCGGCGTGCGCAGCCGCTTCGTCGTCGTCGCGGCCGGCGCCTTCATGATCGTGCTCGGGCTGTTCCCCAAGGCCGGCGCCTACGTCGCCTCGATTCCGAGCGACGTCCTCGGCGGCGCGGCCGTCGCGATGTTCGGCATGGTCGCGGTCGTCGGCGTGCAGACCCTCGCCAAGGTCGACCTCCGCCAGGAGCGCAACGCCCTCGTGGTCGGCGTCAGCATCGCCCTGGCCATGCTCCCGAACGCCGTCCCCGAGTTCGGCGCGAACATGCCCCGCGACGTAGCCGCGATCCTCAACAGCGGCATCACCCTGGGCAGCCTCAGCGCCATCGTGCTGAACCTGCTCTTCAACGTCCTCACCCGCACACCCCAGCCGTCCGGCGAGGAGGAGACCCCGCCGGCCGAACCGGTCACCGCCACCTGACCCCGGCACCCGTCCGGGACGTCCGCCGCTCACGCGAGGGGCGGACGCCCCGGGCGATGCCGGCAGGTCAACCACTCGGCCCCGGATCAGGCCCCCACTTTGCGGCCCCGTCTGCCCAGACCGCGTGGGACGGTCACGCCCACAGCTCCGCGACCCTGTCCGCGGCCCTCAGCCCCTGCGCCCTGCCCGCGACGGCGGACGGCGTCCGCGTCGACGGCGCCAGCGGGTCATCGCCGAAACGCGGACAGCGACGCCTCGTCCGGAGTGATCACCTCCACTCGTCCGCCCGCCGAGGCCAGCCGCGCGACGTCCTCCTCCAGCCCGGGATCCACCATCGGGGCGAGCACCAGCACCCGCGCGCACCCCGCGGCCAGGTCGAGGTTGGTACTCGTCCGCACCCCGCCGTCCACGTACCGGACGCCGTCGATGGACACCGGCGGCCAGACCCCGGGCACCGCGCAGCTCGCCGAGACCACGTCCACCAGCGGCACGCCCGACTCGCGGTCGAAGACCCGGGGTTCGCCCGTCTCCGCGCTCACCCCGACGATCAGCAGCCTCAGGTCGGGCCAGGCGTGCACCGCAACCGCGCCTCGATCACGGCCCGCCGCGCCGCCTCCGGGACGGTCTCGGCCTCCAGGGCGAACGCCCCAAGGCGCCGGCGCAGCTCCTCGGGACCGTCCGACTCGGCCGTGAGCCGCATCCACGTCTCCAGGACCTCTGCCGGCGGGGTGCCGTCCGGGACGAGCTCCTCGTTCTGCAACGCCGGATCGGCCTGCCGCTCGAACAGCTCGTTCAGCGGAAGCCCGCTGCCGACCTGCGCGGCGACCGTCGATCCCGCCGAAGTGCCGAGGAGGAGGTCCGCGCCGGTCACGTCCGTGCCGCCCGCGGCCAGCCCGGCGAGCACCCCCGTCTCCCACGCGATCCCCGCGACCCCGCCGCCGCCCAGCACCAGCGCACGCTCATTCGTCATCGGTGCTTCCACCCTTGAGATCCAACGTTCGATCAGGCCGACCACCGTACGCGGCCGGGATGCGGGCCTCCCGCCTGAGGCGGCGGCTCAAGCGGTCCACTGATGCCCAGTGAGGCCAAGGGAGTTCAGCGGGCTCATAGGAGGATCCAGAGTGGATCGCCCACCCGGTCACGGGTCGGCCGGTCCTGCGCGCGGGCGACGAGCCAGGGCACCCAGGACACTGGAGGCCCGTCAGCGCAAGAACGGGCAGGACGGGTAATGACCGGCCTCACTGGGATCGTCGGCCGCGACGTACGCCACCAGCGCCGCGGACAGGACGAGCACCCCAGCGGGCAAGGCCACGCGGCGCGCCGCGTCTGGGAAGACACCCGTCACTGACCCGTAGTGCCTCCGAGGCTTCGAACCGGTCCGGTCAACGGAGTAGACGCACCGTCGCCGCACCCGGTTCGAGGTTCCCGCCGGCACGCCGTGGAGCGCCGATTTGACGTCTCGGCGCTGAGCGCATAGCTTACGTCCTCGTCCCCAGATGACACGGACGTCGTGACGACGGCCGGATCCCGGGACGACCACCACTTGATTCACAGGACACGGCTCCGCCGTGCCCTTGATTCTGTGGTGGGTCGGAAAAGGCCGATTTTGACAATCGCGCCGGATCTGATGAAATAGCACCACCGCCCGGAAGGCGCCGCGAAAGCGGAACCGGAAAGGCGGAATCAGGAAAGACCGGCCGAATTGACAAGCCGGAAGGACC